>CAVRWG010000001.1:0-412832 GCA_963724885.1 uncultured Gemmatimonadaceae bacterium
CGACCGTCATCATTGACTGATACGCTGCGCCGCATTAGTTCCCGAACAGTGGTGCGAGTGAGCGACTGTCTCTCATATGGCTAGGCGCATGAAGGCTCGATCTGCTGCGCAGCGTTTCGCAGGCGCGCTCTATGTCGCGCTGAGCATCGCTCTTTCGGGGGCGCTGCCGGTGCTCGAAGCGCGCGCCATCGCGGAATCGCCGGTGTCGCACGTCGAGTCGCCCACCGAGGCGAAGTGCCCGCCAACGCACGACCACCTGGCCTGCAACTTCTGTCGCGTGTTGCGGCAGCTGTCACGCGGTGAGCCCGCGTTGCCCGCGGACTTCATCGTTCGCGGCTCGATCGCGGCTCCGCAGCCGCACGTCGAGAGTCGCGCTGCCGGCGGTCCCACCGACGTAACCCGCTCGCGCGCGCCCCCCGTCTGAGCTGCATCCGTCGCGCACGACGCGCGACGCATTGACGCGGTGAGCCGATCCGCCCTTCGGCGGGATCGGACGCCATGAGCTGATCCGGCCTTCAGGCAGCGCCGCGTCGTTCCCAAACAATTCGAGCATGCAGACCACACGATGTGTGTGGATCACGGGCGCGTTCCTGGCGCTCCTGGTCCACGCGGCGCCGTCCGGTGCACACGCACAGGGCGCGTCGGCAACAATCGCCGGAGCCGTTCGCGATTCCAGCACCGGACAACCGATCGCCAGCGCGCGGGCGCGCGTTGTCGAGGCACACCGCGAGATTCAGCTGCACGAGAGCGGCCGGTTCTCCTTCGACAATCTTCCCGCCGGCACGTACACGGTGACGGTGCAGCGACTGGGCTACAGGCCCGTGTCGCGCCGCGTCTCTGTGGCCGCCGGCGCCACGACGGAGCTGGCGATTCTCATGGCGCCGGCGGCGGTTCGGTTGACCGCCGAAGTCGTCACCGGCACGCTGAGCGAGCGCCCGCGCGACGAAGTGCTGAGCCCCACCTCGGTCATCGGCGACGCGGAGCTCGACCGCAGACTCCAGGGCACACTGGGCCAAACCGTGCAGGCCCAGCCGGGAGTCACGATGACGTCCATCGGGCCAGCCACCTCACGGCCGGTGATCCGCGGCTTGAGCGGCGACCGCATCGTGCTGCTCGAAGACGGCCAGCGGCCCGGCGACATGTCGAGCTTCTCCGGAGACCATGCAGTCGCCATCGAGCCGCTGACCGCGCACCAGATCGAGATCGTCCGCGGACCGATGTCGCTGCTATATGGCAGCAGCGCGCTGGGCGGCGTAGTGAACGTGATTCGCGGCGAAGTGCCGACGCAGCTTCCCGAAGATCTGCACGGCGTTGTGTCGGCGCAGGGCAACTCGGTGCATAACGGCGGCGCGGCGGGCGGTGATGCGACCACGAGCCTCGGCAAGGTGGCGCTCAGAGCCGAGGGCAGCGTGCGGATGGCCGGTGACACCCGGACGCCCGTGGGACCGCTCGCCAACACCGACGTTCGCACCTATAGCGCGTCGGCGGGAGGCGCATACGTCGGCGCAACCGGCCACCTCGGAGGCGCCTACCGCTTCTATCAGAACAGCTACGGGATCCCCGGCGGCTTCGTGGGCGCGCACCCCACCGGCGTCGACATCAACATGCGCCGGCACTCGACGCGTTTCGTCGCCGAGAAGCACCTCACCGACGCGCACTTCAACAGCATCGAGGCCAACGCCGGGTACACGCACTACTACCACGAGGAGCTGGAGCAAAGCGGGAACATCGGCACCGCGTTCCAGCAGCACATGCTCGAACTCGATGCCCGCGCCCGGCACGAGCACAAGGGTCCTTTCTCGTTGGGTGCGTTCGGCGTGCGCGGCCAGTTCCGCGACATCTCCACGGGTGGGTCACTCAAGACGCCGAACACCCGTGACTTCAGCGCCGCCGTGTACGCCGTCGAAGAGATCACCCGGGGCGCGGCACGCTTCCAGGTCGGCGCGCGGTACGACCATGCGCGGTACGAGCCGCTCGAAGCGACGACGGTGGACGTGGGCGGGGAGAATGTGCCCGTCCGGCCGAGAAGCTTCGGATCGGTGTCGGGGTCGCTGGGTGCGTTGTTCGAGGTCCGCCCCGGCATGCGCGTCGGCGCCAGCGTGAGCCGTGCCTACAGGACGCCGGACTTCAACGAGCTGTACTCCAACGGCCCCCACCTGGCCGCCAACTCCTTCGAGGTCGGCGACCCGCGCCTCAACACGGAGGCCGGCCTCGGCGTCGACGCGTTCGTGCGCATCACCTCGAATCGGGTGCGCGCCGAAGTGGCGGCGTTTCGCAATCAGCTCAACGGCTACATCTACCCGTCGAGCCGCGGCCGAGCGGAGCTGGGGCCGCAAGGGAACCGACCGAAGTTCCAGTACACGAATGGCGACGCGGTGTTCGTGGGAGCCGACGGGTCGGCGGACCTTTCGCTCACGCGCCATTGGACGATCGGCTCGACGGTGTCGTCGGTCGTCGGCCACTTCACGTCCCCGCTCGCGCCGATTCCGATCATCACCGCCTTCGACACCACCTTCGTGCCGGCGTCGAAGTTTCCGCCGCTCACACCGCCGGTGCAGGGCCGACTCGAGCTGCGCTACGAGGCGTCGCGAGTGTTCGCCGGCGCGAACGTGCGGGCCGCCGCGACGCAGACGCGACTCGGCGACTTCGAGACCAGGACGCCCGGCTACGGCCTTGCGGGCCTGGACGGCGGCGTGCGAATGGTGCGCGGCGGCCGCCTGCAAACGCTCACCCTGCGCATCGACAACCTCTTCGATCGCGAGTACCGAGACCACCTGTCCCGCGTGAAGGAGATCATGCCGGAGCCGGGGCGCGACGTGAGTCTCGTGTACCGCGTGCAGTTCTAGAGCCTTCTGGATGACGAAACCACCACCACACGAACCCTGGAGCACCGCATGTCTGGAATGACGAAACGACTCGATACCCTGGTCGCACTGGCGCTGGCGCTTGCAGTCGGCGCCTGCGATGACACCGATCCGGTGGGAGAAGCCGAACCCGATATCGTGACGATGCGCATCACGGTCGGCACGGCTGCGCCGGCCACGGTGAACGTCACGGTCGACGGCTGCGTCGAGAGCGGACCGATCATGATCCCGATCAATACGACCGTACCGATCACGGTGGTGTTCCTCGACGCGGCCGGCCAGCCGGATCCGATCGCGAGCGATCCGACTGTGTTCCGGCTGACTGGATCGGATGCCCCCCATGGCGCGGAGCCGGCGCCAACCCCCGCGACGATCGTGTGGGCGCGCACCGGGCAATTCGCCGGGACGCTACGGGGCAGCGCGGCAACCACCACCGGCTCGGTGTTCTTCAGCGCCTTTCATGAAGAGGAGGGGCACGAAGACGCCGGACCGTGCGAGGTACCGATCACCGTCACTCCGTGACGCAATTGCGTCGGGGATGCCTGCGACCGGCGCCGCGTTTTCCTGCGGCGCCGGTCGGAGACCACCGGTGACTGTGCCGCGCCCGGTGGACGCAGCGGGCCTCACGGACATGGACCGGCTCCTGAAGGTTCTTGCCGACCCGACGCGTATTCGGATTGTGAACCTTCTGGCGTCGGGCGAGCTCCGTGTTCGCGAGCTGGTGAACGGGCTCGGGCTGGGGCAGCCATTCATTTCGCGACATCTCGCGCTCCTCAGGAGAGCAGGAATCGTCGAGGTCGCGGGCAAAAACAAGCTGGCGCCCTATCGCCTGGCCAAACCGTCGAACGCCATGCACCACGCCCTCATGGAGTGCATCCAGCGGTGCTGCGATTCGGTGGAGTTCCTCCAGGCCGAACGCCGGCGGGTAGAGATGGGCAGGCTGTCTAGTCGCTCGACGTCTTCCGCCTGATCCTCTCCCCAAGCGCGCGCAACTCGGCGTTGAGCTCGTCCGCAAGCCGCCAGAACTCGTCGGCTTCGAGTGCACCGGACTGCTGCAGGCGCCTCGCGGCGGCCCGCGCGTTGGCCGTGGCTGCGAGGGCGCGTGCGCCCAGCTCGAGATGTGCATGCCTCGCCCCACGCTCGAGGTTGTCGGCTGCCGCCCGCAGCTCCTTGCCGGCGCTGGCGTGCTGCTGCGCGTCCCAGGCGTCCAACGCCTTCACGAGATGGAGGAGTCCCTCGACGTGCTCCAGCCGCGCGAGGGTGCTGTCCAGCTGTGCGTTGGACCGCCTGACCAGCGCGCGGGCGGTCTTGCTGGCCTTCGTCGCCTCGAGGTTCATCCCGGGAGTGGGAATTGCCGCGGCTGCCAGAACAACTTCCCCAGCGACGGCGACCTGCTGATCCTTCTTGCAGGCACTTGCCGCCAGGAGTGTGGAGAGGGCAGCGACGGCGGTCGCTGTGCGCCGGGCTGAAACGACGGGGAAACGGAGAAAAGATTCCGGCACTCTCATACGATGCTTCGGCGCATAGGCGAACTTTACCATGGAGGACGCCTGCTGTGAACTGGGCCCCGGTGGGATCCCCCCCCCCGCATCCCATGGTGAGACCACGTCACAAACGGGAGGGTCGCGTCGTCCAACTACTGCAGCCTGCGGACCCCTCCCCGGACAAGCATGACCCGCCTCCTTCACGCACTTGGCTGGATGTACGCGCTCGTGTGCGTGGTGCTCATCCGTCAGTCGCTGGGCGCCGTCCCGCATCGCGCGAGCCCCGTGGCCGCGCAGCAGCCGGCCGCAACAACCGAAGTGGAGTGGTTCCGGCGCGTGAAGCCGTACTGCAACGCGGTGGAGATCCAGACGTTGCAGCGGCAGCAGGCCGCGCCCCCGGCGACGGTGGCTGGAGCCGGATACCATGCGGCGTGTTTCGCCCTCGCCGGCCGCATCGACGACGCGCGTCGCATCATCGACGGGGTGGCAACCGGCAGCCGCCTCCATGCGGTCGCGATCGTCTTCGACGTCGGGCATCCCGTCGCGGACGCAGGCGATGACCGATCGGCGGGCCCGATCATGGAGATGGTCATCGACTACTGGCCGAACCACTACATGGCCCTCTACCACGCGGGAATGGCGGAGTACATGCTGGGCCAGCGGGACCTGGCGCGGCACAATCTGCGCGAGTTTCTCAAGTACTATCACGAAGCCGACGGATGGACCTCCAACGCCAGGACGGTGCTCGAACGGCTCGACGATCCGGCCGCGCCGCCGCTGCATCGAATGCCGGAGCCCACGTCGTGATCTTTCTCATCCTCGTCGCCGTGACGCTGTTCGTCATCGTCGCCCGCAAGGCGCACATCCCGGCGCCGGCCGGCATCACGATCATGGCCGTCCTGATGACCGGGGCCGCGGCCGGCGCAATCGTCTCGCCGATCGTTTTCGCCACCACGCTGCTCCTCGCCGGATTGATGGTCCGCTCCGTGATGCAGTCGCAGCAGAATCCGCGTGTGGCCACGATCGACGTCTCCAACCTGCCGCCGACGTTGCAAGCGACCGTTGCCTCCGCGCTCAACGACTTGCCTGATGGTGCAGCGCGCGGCCAGCTGCTCGGACTCCTCGCGGAGGCGCACCCGCTCTACGCGATGCAATCCACCACTTTCGACGAGCGCGAGGAGCGCGGGACGCGCAGGCATGTCGACGAGCTGATCGACGCGTGCTGCGCCTCGGCCCTCGAGCTGCACACGATCGATGCGGCGGTCGCCGCGGCGCCGGCACGTCCGACGCGCGCCGCTGGCACGGCGTCCACTCCCAGCGGCGAGGTCGACGCCCGATTGGTTTCGGCGCGCGCGCTCGTGGTGCGGCGTTTGTCGGACGCGCGCACCGCCCTCAGGACTCTCTACGCGGCTGGCGTGGAGCAGGGGACGTCGGCGTCCGAGCGCGTCGCGAGCCTGGCCGCCGAGATCAAGGCGGATGCATCCGCGCGGCGCGCGGCCATCGCGGACGTGAACGCGCTCCTTCGGTAGGTCGCCAGAAACCGATCGTTCGTTTCGGCGCAAGCTTCGCTAGCGCTGGCGCCGTTCAGCCCTGCCGTTCGCTACTGGTACTGGATGTAGACCGGCCGCGGGCGCAGCGCGAGCACCTCGACGGGCGACAGCAGCTTGTCGCCCCTTTTCGTATCGTTGTGAAAAAAGAGCTTGAACCCGGTGAACTGCACCGGCTCGGTCGCCTGGCACGTCGCATACGTGTCGAACTTGAGCCACGGCGCGCCCCAGCCGTCCATGTTGATGACGACCTGCACGCGCGGATCGAGCTTGATGCGATCCGCGTTCTGCAGCATGTTCTTCGTGAACCGGTGCACGACCAGCACCTTGGGCGGCAGCTTGTACGTCGACACGAGCTGGGCGAGCTGATCGATCGCGTAGTTCACGTCGTCGGCGGTCATCGAGCCGATCTTCGACCCCGGAACGCGCCCCTCGCGGTCGCCATGCATGTTGAATTCCGGGTCGAGGCCGAGATGCACATCCGGACGCTGCAGGAACGGCTTCACGTGGGTAATCTCCTCGTGAAGCGTGCTCCATCCAGTCTGGAGGTCGAGGAACATGATCGCGTTCTTCTGCCTGGCGAAGCCGTAGATCTTCTCGATCAGATCCGGATCGGAACGCTGCCGGTGCATGCCGTCCTCCCCGGGCGCGGCCTGCGCAACCGAGGCGACCAGGTGCAGCGCGGGAACGACCGGCAGCGACGGATCGGCCGCCTTCCACCACCCCACCACCGTGTCCAGCTTGGCCAGCATCTGGTCGTACGGGATCTCGCCGAGGATGCCCATCCGCTTCGAGAGCGGATTGCCATAGAAGGCGACGATGCGCCGGTTCGGGAGAATCGAGCCCGGGAGCGGCGGCGCGGTTTTCACCGGCCAGCCCGGGTGCTTCAGGCCCTTCCGGATGGCGTCGACGAGCGAGAAGCTGTCCTTCGTCGTGCGGAACCCGGGCTGTGTGGCGCGCCGGATCGCAATCGCCGAGTCCGACACGTTGAGCGCGCGGGAGGTTTCCCGAGCGGGCGCCCCAGGGGCAAGCGCAGCGTCGCCCCGGGCGGAGTCGAGCGTGCCCGGCTTGTCGCGTGATGAGTCTGCCGCGGCGCTGCATGCGCCCGCGGCCGCGATCATCGCCAGAACGAGCAATGGTGCGACGTTCATCACCCCTGTGATTTGCAACCCCCGCACCGAACGGGCATGCCGTCAGATGGTCTCCACTTGACTGTCTAGTGGTGATTGCCGAACTTGGGCGTTCACCAGACTGTCTGGTCCGCCATGCCCAGAGTCCCCGCACCGTGACGCCGCGCCGCGTCTGGCTCCTGCTCCGCGCCGTATTCGCGCGACGCGCGCTCGAGAACGCCATGCAGGACGAGATGCGCGAGCACCTCGACCGCGCCGTCGAGCGTCTCGTCGCGCGCGGAATGTCGCCGGCGGACGCCCGCATCGAGGCGCGGCGCGAGTTCGGCAACGTCACGGTGATCCAGGAGGACGCGCGCGACGCACGCGGCGCCCGCTGGATGACGGAGCTCGCCGGCGACCTTCGGTTTGCCCTCCGCTACTTTGGGCGCAACAAGCTCACGGTCGCGATCATCGTCAGTGTCTTCGCGCTCGGCATCGGCGCGAACACCGCGCTCGTCACCGTGCTGCAGTCCCAGTTCCAACGCCCGGCTCCGGCGGTGCCGGAGGACGGGCAGGTGTGGATCCTGGGACAGGAGCGCGCGACGCCAACCGCGCGATGGCGTTACCGCGGGTTCACGTACGCCGAGCTGCGCGAGCTGGCGGCCCGCCGCGAGACCTTCACGCACGTCGCCGGGTGGCTCGCGCACGACGTGATCCTCAACGCCGGCGACAGCATCGGCCCGCGCGGGGTACGCGCTCAATTCGTGACTACCAACTACTTCGCGACGCTCGGCGTCGGCGTAGTCGCGGGTAGAGGGCTCACGACAACGGCGGACGACGGCGCCGACATGTCCGCCGTGATGTCGTTCGCCATGGCCGAGCGTCTGTACGGAACGCCGGCAAGCGCAGTCGGACAGCGGGTTCTCGTCAACGACGTTCCGGTTCGCGTAGTGGGTCTGGCGCCTCTCGCATTCCAGGGGGCACAGCGGCACATGGATCGGCCGGCACTGTGGATCCCGGTGAGCGCTCGCGCGGAGATCGCCCGGGTTCCGCCGCGCTGGCTTACCGACAACGCTGCCCTCGACGCGTTTGGCCGCCTCGCGCCCGGCGTGTCGGAGAAGCAGGCCGCCGCGACCGCGCAGCTGGTCGTCGCCCGCACGCTTCCGGATTCCGCGGGGCGAGTAGGCATGGCGCGGAGCGCGCTGGTGATCTCGCTGCACTCGATGCTTCCCGGTCCGGAGACGTACGAAGCGATCCTGATCTTCAGCCTGCTCGGGTTCGTCGGACTGCTTCTCCTCCTGGTCACCTGCACGAACGTCAGCTCGCTCATGGTGGCCGCCGCGGTTGCGCGCCGCCACGAGATCGCGGTGCGGGTGTCGCTCGGTGCGTCACGCGCGCGTATCCTGCGGCAACTGCTCACCGAGACCACGCTGCTTGCGGTGGCGGGCGGCGTGGCCGGCCTGACGGTTTGCTGGTGGCTCCTGAGGCTGTTTACGGGACGACAGGGCACCATCGACGGCGACAGCGTCATGCCCGACGTGCAGACCCTTGCCTACACGATGGCGATCGCGGTCGGCACCGGCATCCTCTTTGGTCTCTCCCCGGCGCTGCACGCCACGCGGGCCGGAGTCTCGAACGCCCTGCGCGACTCCGGCGCGGGGGCGTCGCGTCGGTCGCGCCTTCAGCGCGGCTTCGTGGTGGCGCAGATCGTGTTCTCCCAGCCGCTCCTGCTGATGCTCGGGGTGACGCTCTCGATGGCGCTCGCCGAATATGAGCCGATGCGCCCCGAGCTGAGCGAGCGAGTGATCAAGCTGACTTTTCGGCCGCTCACGGAAACGGGGGCGCCGGGACAGCGCCGTGAAGCGGTGGATTCGCTCATTCCGCGCATCGCGGCGCACCCGGAGGTCACGGGCGTCGTTCCGGACGCGAGGTGGTTCCTCACTCGCGGCTTCGCCGCACACGACTCCGTCAGCCCAGCGGGGAAAGGCAGATCGTACACCACCCTCACGGTGGAAGGAGCCGCGCCGGGCTGGTTCGCGCTGCTCGACGTCCCGATCCTCCTCGGACGCGACGTTTCATTCGCCGACACCGCCAGCCGCGACTGGCCCGTGGTGATCGGAAGCGATCTCGCGCGGACGCTCTGGGGTAACGCGCACCCGATAGGACAGACTCTCGAGTCACCCGGGAAAGCAGACTCGATCCGTATGACGGTGGTGGGTGTGTACGACGCAGCACGCGCGACGACCCGCGGCACCCAGGTGTTGACCGTTTTCACCGCGCGCGGAAAGCAGTGGTGGCGCCAGGTGCTGCTGGTCCGTACGCGCGGCGCGGCGGAGCCGTTTTTGCCGGAGTTGCGGCGACTGGTTCGCGACCGGGCGCCGGGACTGCCAGTCACTGGAATGCTGACGATCGCGCAGGCAGATGAGCAGGAACGACGTATCACGCTCGGGGTGAGCGCGCTCGTGGGCGCGGGCGGTGCGCTGGCGTTGTTGCTGGCATCGCTCGGCCTTTACGGCGTGATCGCGCTCGCGGTGCGGCAGCGGACGCGCGAGATCGGCATCCGCATCGCGCTCGGCGCCAGGCCCGAGCGCGTGGCGCGGATGTTCCTCGCTTCGGGCGTGCGGCTGGGGGCCGTCGCGCTGCTCATCGGCCTGCCGCTGAGCATGGTGATGCTGAAGCTGCTGCTCTCCCAGGCCGAACTTCTCGCGCCCAAGGTCAACTCGTGGCTCATCGGCGCGGCCGTGGCGGTGTCGCTGCTGGCTGTGTCCGCCGCGGCGACCTGGATTCCGGCGCGCCGGGCCTCGCTGGTGGATCCGGCGAACACGCTGAGGAGCGAGTAGTCACGCGCCAGCACACTTCGTCCCATCGTCTATCGATGGGGGCTTGACATCCGGGCGCGCCGGCGCAAGGATTCCCATCGTCTATCGATGGAAGCGTCGGCAGTGACACAAGCATCTCCCGCGGAGATCCTCCCCGGCACTCTCGATCTGCTCGTGCTGCGCACGCTCGCCCGCGGGCCCAACCACGGGTACGGCATCGCGCAGCGCGTCCGCGACCTTTCGCGCGACGTGTTTCAGCCTGGCGAGAGCTCCCTGTACCCCGCGCTGCAACGTCTCACGCTGGACGGCTACATCAAGCCGGAATGGGGCGTGTCGGAGAACAACCGCCGCGCGCGGTACTACACGCTGACCGCGGCCGGACGCAAGCATCTCGCCGCCGAACGGGCGGAGTTCGAGCGAGTGGTCACGGCCATGCGACTGGTCCTGGGCTTTGCCTGAGGGTCGGTTGATGCGCCTCCTCCGCCGGCTTCGGTATTGGCTGCGACTCCCGTCGCAGACCGACGAGTTGATCGACGAGCTCGCGTTTCACCGCGAGATGGTCGAGCGCGACCTGGTCCGGCGCGGCATGTCGCCCGCCGCCGCGAGAGAGCAGGCGCGGCGCACGATGGGCAACGAAACCACCATGCGCGAGGAAGCGCGGGCGGTCTGGCTGTCGCCATACCTCGAGGGGCTCTGGCAGGACGCGGCATACACACTGCGCAACCTGCGGCGGCAACCGGCGTTCACGCTCGGCGTGATCCTCACACTCGCACTCGGCATCGGCGCCAACGCCGCCATGTTCGGCCTCGTCGATCGATTGCTCTTTCGCCCGCCCGCCATGATGGTCGATCCCTCGACGGTGCACCGCGTGTACCTCTATAGAAGGAACGTCCAGGGAGACGAAAGACCGACCGGCGGCGTGTACGCGCGGTATGTCGACCTCGCCAGATGGTCGACGTCTTTCTCGCAGACGGCGGGCGCCGTCCTCAGACCACTCGCCGTCGGCGAGGGAGACGACACACGGGTCAGGGACGTCGCCGTCGTCAGCGCCGAGTTCTTCGGGTTCTTCGACGCTCCGCCGATCCTCGGACGCTATTTCACGCCGAGCGAGGACGCGCCGCCGAGCCCCGCGCAGGTCGTGGTGCTCAGCGGCAGCATGTGGCGGACGCAGTTCGGTGCGCGCCCCGACGTCATCGGATCTACCGTGCGCATCGACGCGGCCGCGTACAGGATCATCGGCGTCGCTCCGGATGGATTCGTCGGACTGTGGCCGTACCAGCCGCCGGTGGCGTTCATCCCGGTCGCGACGTTCGCGGCCAACCGCGGGTACCGCGATTGGGCGACGACGTACGGTACAGCCTTCAATTTGGGCATGATCGTTCGCCGCCAACCCGGCGTGACGATTGCCGCCGCGACCGCCGACCTCACCAATGCGCTGCGGCGGAGCTACCAGGCGCAGAACGCAGGCAATCCGCATGCGAGGCCGCTGACCGATCTCCGGCCGCGCGCGCTCGCGGCTTCGATATTGCCCGAGCGCGGTCCCGAGCCGTCGAGCGTCGCGCGCGCCGCCACGTGGCTGAGCGGCGTCACGCTGATCGTGCTCCTCATCGCGTGCGCCAACGTCGCCAATCTGCTCCTGGCACGGACCATCCGCCGCCGCCGCGAGATCGCCGTCCGGATCGCGCTCGGCGTGAGTCGGACACGCTTGCTAAGGCTCTTGCTCACCGAAGGAATCGTCCTCGCCGCGCTCGGCGGTGTGGCTGCTCTGTTGATTGCCGTGTGGGGGAGCAACGTGCTGCGCGCCGCATTCCTTCCCGAAACCGAGCCCGCCGCATTGATCACCGATCCACGAACCGTGCTGTTCGCCGGCGGCGTCGCGCTGGCCGTGGGGGTGCTGGTCGGGCTCGTGCCCATGGCGCAGGTGGCGCGCGTCGGCCTGACCGCCGATCTCAAGTCGGGTGCGCGCGAGGGCACCTATCAGCGAACCACGTTGCGGAGTGCGCTCCTCCTTATCCAGTGCGCGCTTTCTCTCGTGTTGCTGGTTGGTGCGGGGCTGTTCGTTCAGAGCCTGCACAACGTGCGCGACGTGCGGCTGGGGTTCGACGCGGATTCCGTGCTCGTCGTCGAACTCAACATGCGCGACGTGCAGCTCGACAGCGCCCGGATGGTCGCGCTCCGGCTCCGGCTGCTGGAGTCGGTGCAGCAGCTGCCGGGAGTGTCGCATGCCTCACTTCGGGAATCGATCCCGTTCGCCGGAGGGTCGAACTGGCCCCTCTTCGTGGCCGGCATCGATTCGGTGGACAAGCTCGGCCTGTTCAACTTCAACGCGGTGTCTCCCGACTATTTCGCGACGATGGGGACGCGCATCGTACGTGGGCGCGGCTTCGAGAACACGGACGGCGAGCGCGCGCCGCGCGTCGCGGTCGTCGGCGAGTCGATGGCTGCGGTCCTCTGGCCCGGCCAGGATCCCATCGGCCGCTGCTTCAGGATCCCGGCAGACACGATGCCGTGCACGCACGTGGTCGGCGTCGCCGAGGACATTCACTCGCGATCGTTCGAAGTCGAGTCGAAGCTGTATTCCTATTACATGCCGGCCGCGCAGTGGCGGCCGGACGACGGAGGGCTCTTCGTCCGCGCGCTGGGAGATCCGAGTCGGCTCGTAGAGCCCGTGCGGAGACATCTCCAGCGTGAGATGCCGGGAGCATCCTTTATCACCGTGCAGCCCCTCGCGGACATCGTCGATCGGGAAAGGCGGTCGTGGATCGCCGGCGCGAAAGTGTTCACGGCCTTTGGCGCCCTGGCGCTCGTGCTCGCCGCGGTTGGCCTCTACAGCGTGATTGCCTACAGCGTCGCGCAGCGCAGGCAGGAGCTGGGAGTGCGCCTTGCGCTCGGCGCGGGCCGCATGGGGATCGTGCGACTCGTCATGATGCAGGGTCTCCGTTTCGCGCTCGCGGGCGTCGCGATCGGCGGCGCCGCGGCTTTGGTCATTGGCCCGCGAATCGGTCCTCTGCTGTTCGATCAGTCACCCCGCGATCCCGGCGTGTTCACACTGGCGACCGTCGTCTTGCTTGGAGTGGCGGGAGTCGCGAGCTGCGTGCCCGCGTTCCGCGCCGCCGGAGTCGATCCCAGGACCGCCTTGCAGGCAGACTAGCACGCCCTGAGCACAGACCACGAGACGGCGTGCGCGCTCGTCGGTATCGAGAGGCAGAAGGACAACGACGACATCGAGACGACGTCGGGAAATCAGGTGGTGAGACGCGAATCAGGTGGCGCCGCTGGCACCGCCACCTTTTCCATCCGAGCCGACTTGCAGAGCGCCTCCAGGATGCCTGGATCGCAGTCCTCCCAGCCCGTTGGGACAGGAGTCAGTCGGCGCAGTACTCCGGCGCTCTCGAAGCAGAGGGAAGCCACAAGCGCATGCAGGAGGGAGCGCTGGTCCGTGTAACGCGGTCCGCGCACGCGTCCCACGGGAGCACTGTCCCAGACGCGCCAGCGCGCGCCGCTCGTGTCGGTGAACTCTCGAAGCATTTGTGGTGGCGGTGAGTGCTGTGGGTCGGCCCCAAAATGTGAGCCCGGCCACCCGATTGTGCCAGTCGTGAAGCCGACTCAGGGGGGGAACGTGCTGTCCCGAACTGAGTTCACACGCGGCTTGGAGACTACCGCCAACACTCCTGTCGGACCCTTGCTGGGGCGCAAATAGCGGACAATTTCACCAGCGAAGATCCTACACCCTCATCTCCAGACCATGCCGACTCGCGCACTGTGCACACTCGCCGTCGCGTTGTGTCTCGCCACGAACGCCAACGCACAAGGCGACAAACAGGGTGTCACGTACCGCTCGCCGGGAGGGACGACCCTGCGAATCCTGCTGGACAGCGCCAATGTGGGTCCCGAGGCAACCGTGGGCGAGTTGACGTTCCTCCCGAATGCCGACTCCCAGGACCACAAGCACGGGTCCATCGAGATGTTCTACGTGCTCTCCGGGGAGCTGGAGCACGTAGTCAACGGCAAGTCCACTCTATTGAAGCCGGGGATGGCCGGCTACGTGAGGCCGCCGGACACGGTGCGACACAAGACCGGACCGGCGGGCGCGAAGGTCATCGTCATCTGGGTGCCCGGTGACGAGGCGAAACGGGTCATCTCGAGGTGGAGCAGAGAGCCCTAGGGTGGCGCGTCGTTTCAGCGGCACAGTAAAACCGGAGATGGCTCAGGCCATCTCCGGTTTTCCCCTCTATTCCCGAACGAAGTTCTCGTAGTCCAGTCTCAGTGAGACAAGGTAGCCAACGCCGCGACCGCGGCGACGATCGCGAATCCCAACACCGCTACGGTGCCACTGAAAAGCGGTGCCTTGTCGAACGCCTCGGGAATCATCGTTTCGACGGCCATCGCCAGCAGGATTCCGGCTGACAGCGCATCGAGGATTCCCGACATTGTCGGGGAGGCTGCCGCAAAGAACACGCCGCCCAGCGCGGCCGCCAGTGGAGTGACGGCACTCGCCGTGGCCCAGACGGAGAGTATGTACCGCCTGGACCTTCCGGCGAGATACATACCGGCGCACCCGGACATGGACTCGGGAACGTTGGCCAGGAACATGCCGGCGACCAGCGGGATCGTCGACGCCGTGTTCTGCGCGACGGCAATTCCGAGGACGAGCCCCTCCGGTAGAGCGTCGATGACGGTTCCTATCGCGATTGCCCTGCCGCTTCCCGGCTTGTCCCGCTCGTTGTCCTGCGGCAAGCATTCGCCGCATCGCTTGCGATTCTGCGCGCCGGCCCGCGCGAGCCACACGTTGACGCACGAAAACAGCGACGCGCCGGTCAGAAGCACGATTGTCGTGCGCAGGACCCCAGCCTGCTCCTGGGCAGACAGGACGAGCTGGATCGAGACCGTGCCCAGGAGCGCTCCGGCCCCGAAGGCCATCACTCGCGCGATGCTCCCGTGCCTGGGCCGCGTGATGAAGGCCGCAAGCAGACCCACGAGCAGCCCACTTCCTGCAAGGCCTCCCCACAGGGCCGCGCGGCCCCAATCAGGCACAGACACCGAACGCTGTACGTGACGTTCCATTAATCAGTTTTCTCATACGCGCCTCCCGTCATGAAGCGTCTCTCAATTCAGCACCGCGCGGAAGTGGCTGCCCAAGGCCGCCACTGCCTGGGCCGCCTGCGCTTCGGTCAAATCAGTTAGTTTGACTGACGAGTCGTAGCTTGCCGCCCCAGGGAACGACGCGAGGTATGAAGTCACGTCGCGACACAAGCAATGCTGCTCGCCTCGACCGAAAGCGGGCGTCGCCGCGGTTCGATGGCCGGGTGTTCCGGAACACGTATCCGGTCTCGACAGGGCTCAAGCCGGGAGTCGAGCGTCCCACGATGCGCGACTTTCTCTGTCCCGACGAACAGCGGGTGCCGTCGACGCCGCTGCCTCTCGTCGATCCCCGGGCATCCTGGGCAACGCGA
The DNA here is from genome assembly GCA_963724885.1 of uncultured Gemmatimonadaceae bacterium. Classification (GTDB taxonomy): domain Bacteria; phylum Gemmatimonadota; class Gemmatimonadetes; order Gemmatimonadales; family Gemmatimonadaceae; genus DASPMP01. Next base: position 15,277 of record CAVRWG010000001.1, read on the forward strand.
CCCTCGTCCGGCCTGCGTGTCACCTGGCTCGGGCACTCCACGCTGCTGATCGAGATCGACGGCGTCCGTGTCCTCACTGATCCGGTGTGGAGCGATCGCGCGTCCCCGCTGCCGTTTGCCGGTCCAAAGCGATTTCATCCACCGCCGGCTCCGATCGCCGCGTTACCGCCGCTCGACGGCGTGATCCTGTCGCACGACCACTACGACCATCTCGATCGCCCGACCATTCTCGCGCTCGCGAAGTCCCGGGCCACCACTCCGATCATCACGTCGCTGGGTGTCGGTGAGCGGCTCGAGCGCTGGGGAATCCCGGCCAGGCGCATCACGGAGCTGGACTGGTGGGAGCGAGCGGACGTGAGAGGGGTGACGATCACCGCCGCGCCGGCGCAGCATTTCTCCGGTCGGGGAATCCGGGACCGCAACACGACACTGTGGTCATCGTTTCACCTTCGCGGCGGGCGACACTCCTTCTTCTACGGCGCGGATTCCGGCCTCACGCCGGAGTACTCGGACATCGCGCAGAGGCTCGGCCCATTCGACATGGTCGCGCTCGAGATCGGAGCATACCACCCGTCATGGGGCGATATCCACATGGGTCCCGTCAACGCACTCCGCGCGTACGAGCTGCTGCACAGTGGCGCCCTCCTGCCGATTCACTGGGGGACGTTCAAGCTCGCAATTCATCCGTGGAGTGAACCGGCAGAGATCATCTATCGCCGCGGAATGTCCGCGGGTGTGCCGTTGGTCATGCCGAGGCTCGGTGCACCCACCGAACCCAGTCAGTCGAATGGCGTGGATCCGTGGTGGCGCAGTGTCGCGAGTATCGCTCCAGAGCCGCTCGCCGACACGGACGCGCCGGAAAGCATGGAGCCGCTCGAGCGCATGATGGACTGAGCGCCGCCCTCGGCCGGGAACGCGACGCGGCCACAGCAGCGCATCGTCAAGAAGGTGTTCCTGACGCCGGCGACCTGGACGTTATGCAACCAAGGGGTTGCGTGTTTCGCGGTCGGCCGCTACGTTACACGCAACTCAACGGTTGCGTAAAAATGCCAACGACCATGTCACCGACTACCGATCGCATCGAAAAGACCACCGTCCTCCGCGCGCCACGGACGCGCGTGTGGCGCGCCCTCACGGATGCCACCCAGTTCGCCGCCTGGTTCGGCATCACGCTGAACGAGCCGTTCGCGGTAGGGCGCTCCGTCACGGGACAGCTCACCATGCGCGGCGAACAGTTCACGATCGATTTCGCCATCGAGCGCATGGAACCCGAAGAGCTCTTCGCCTATCGCTGGCACCCCTATGCCATCGACAAGAAGACGGACTACTCGACCGAGCCGATGACGCTCGTGGAGTTCCGCCTGAAATCCGTGCCGGAAGGCACGGAGCTGACCGTCGTCGAGTCGGGATTCGACCGCATTCCGGCGTACCGGCGCGACGAGGCGTATCGCATGAACGACGGCGGCTGGAAGAGCCAGGTGGAGAAGCTGCGTCGCCATGTCGAGAGCTAACGCGGTCCAGCGATCCGAGGTTCGTGACGCGGCGCCGTTGTTCGCGGCGCTCGGCGACGAGACCCGCCTCCACCTGGTGATGCGGTTGGCGGCGGGCGGACCGGGATCGATCACCCGCCTGAGCGCGAAGTCAAAGGTGTCACGGCAGGCGATCTCCAAGCATCTCGTCGTCTTGTCGGATGCAGGGCTCGTGCGCAGCACCCGGCGCGGACGCGAACGCGTGTGGGATCTCGCCCCCGAAAGGCTGTCGGAGGCGCACGAGTATCTCGACCGCATTTCGCGAATGTGGGATCAGGCGATCGACCGCCTCAGAGCATTCGTGGAAACGAAGGAAGAATGACTTACACCATATAGTGGGAGTACTGAGCATGACGACGAATAGCAGAGTGATGACGACGGAGGAAGTCGCGAAGCGGTATCACGAGCTTGCCCAGCAGGGCAAGTGGTTCGAGATCCAGGACGAGCTTTTCGCCGATGACGTGAAGAGCGTCGAACCTGCGGATGCACCCACCCGCTACCGGTATCTGCGGAGCGCTGAAGGCAAAGCGAACGTCCGCAAGAAGGCGGAGGAGTGGGTGAGCCGGGTCGAGACCCTTCACAGCTCGTATTTCACGGAGCCGGTCGTGGGCGGCAATCATTTCGCGCTTGGCTGGGGGATCGACGCCGACGTGGCGGGTCTCGGGAGAAGACAGATTGACGAGATCATGCTCTATGAAGTGAAAGACGGCCAGATCGTGCTCGAACAATTCTTCTACTGAGGCGCCTCCCGCTCCTCCCCCATTTATCCGATGGTGAGCGGACGCTCGACCGCGTTACGTGAGTGCACCACGTTGCGGACCGAGGTTACATGTCACCAGCGAAAACCGGCGCTTCCAGTGCCCTCGCCGAGCTCTCCACGCAGCTCGCCGGCGCGGTCGAGACGGCCGGCAAGTCCGTCGTCGCGATTCATGCGCGACGGCGAATCCCGTCGAGCGGAATCCTCTGGCGCGACGGAGTCATCGTCAGCGCGGGCCACACCGTAAAGAGCGACGGCGACGTTCAGATAACCATGCCGGACGGCGAGTCGGCGACCGCGACGATTGCCGGCCGGGATTCTGCGACGGACCTCATCGCGCTGCGTGTGAAGGGTGTACGCGCGCAGCCGGCCGCGATGGCGGGTGAAGACTCGCTCCGCGTTGGATCGCTCGTGCTGGCAGTCGGTCGTCCCGGCCGGAGCGTCACGGCGAGTTTTGGCATCATCAGCGCCGTGACTGAAGGTTGGCGTACCTGGCAGGGAACGCGCGTCGAGCGCGCGCTGCGCCTGGATCTGGCCATCTACGACGGCTTCTCCGGCGGGCCGCTGGTGAATGCGTCCGGCGCGATCGTCGGCGTCGACAACTCGGCGCTCGCTCGCGGCACACCGGTCGCGATACCCGCACCGGTTGTCGATCGGGTGCTCGATGAGATCCTCGAGCACGGACACGTGCGGCGGCCGTTCATCGGCGTGGCCGTACAGCCGGTCGCGCTCTCCGCGGCTCTCACGCGGCAGCACCAGCTCGCGGGCACGGCGCTTCTCGTGACATCCGTTGCCGAAGGCTCGCCGGCCGACAAGGCCGGCATCTTCGTCGGCGATGTGCTGATCAAGGCCAACGGCGCCGCGCTCGACAGGCCCACAGACCTGCTCGATGCGCTGGCGGCCGTGACGGCGGGCGAATCGGTGAACCTGGCATTGTTGCGCGGAGCGTCTTTGAAGTCGCTGAGCGTGACACCCGCGAATCGGGGAGCGGCCGAATGAACGCCGCTCTCCTGGGCCATGCGCGCGCCGCGACGTCCAACATGGCGGCGCTCGACGCGCTGCTCCGGGACGCCGTCGTGGAAGTCCGGTCCGGCGACTCCGGCAGCGGGACCGGCGTTCTCTGGGGCGGTGCCGGCTTGATCGTCACGAACGCGCATTGCGCGCCGGCGGGCCACGAGCTGCAGGTCGACCAGACGGGCAAGTGGCGCGGAGCCAGGGCCATCGCCTACCATCAGCGTCATGATCTCGCGTTGCTCGCCGCGCCTTCCGTCACGGGCCCGCTGCTCGAAGTGCGGGACGCGGAATCGCTGCGCGCCGGCGAGCTGGTATTCGCGTACGGTCATCCGCTCGGCGTCCGCAACGCCCTCGCGATGGGCGTCATGCACGGCGTCGCGCGTGACGGGCGCACGAATGAACCGCGCTGGATCGTCGCGGACATTCGACTCGCGCCCGGCAACTCGGGTGGCCCGCTCGTGGATGCCGACGGCCGACTCGTCGGGATCAACAGCATGGTCGTCAATGGGCTTGGCGTTGCGGTGCCGGCGACAGTCGTGCAGCGATTCGTGGAGCGCGCGCTGGCAAGACGCGCGGCGTGAAGGCGCCTAGGCGATGCGCGTCGTCATCGTCGCTGCCTCGGAGTCGCTGCGTACGTCGCTCGCCGCCGCGCTCCGCGGGAATCCGGCGTTCGATGTAGTTGGAGTGACAGCAGCCGAGGACGACGTCCATGCGTCGGCCGACGTCGTCCTCGTTGCGCGCGCGATCGATGAAGCGCCGAACGCTACGCGCCCGATGCGCCACGATACTGTCCTCGAAGCGCTGCTGACGAACCGGGAGCGCGAGGTTCTGGCGCTGCTCGCCGACGGCCTGGCCAACAAACAGATCGCCGCGCGCCTCGGCATCTCCGCGAACACGGTCAAGACGCACATGGAGCTGCTCTTCGAGAAACTCGGCGTGTCGTCCCGCGCCGAGGCTGTGGCGACAGGCGTACGTCAGGGGTTGCTTCTACTATAGAGAGGGGCTGTCCTGATCAGGGAGTCATGATCATGAGCGCAGACAAGCGAAGCGGTTTCTTCTCGCACCTCGCGGCATCCACGCGCTCGCCCGAGATTCCCGAGTCGGCTGATGTGTACGGCTGGCTGTGCGGCAGCTGGGACCTGGACGTCCTGTGGTATCGCGGCGTCGATGTCGCCGGGCGCGGCCTCAGGGGAGAGGTACACGCGGCCCGCGTGCTCGAAGGACGCGCCGTACAGGACGTGTGGATCATGCCGCGCAGCGATGAGCGTCGTTCCGGTTCCGACCCGTCGATGAACATGTACGGCACCACGCTGCGCTCGTGGGACTCCGCGACTCGATCGTGGCGCATCGAATGGACGAATCCGGTCCGCGGGCACCACGAGGAACAAGTGGGTCGTTGGAACGGTCGCGACATCCTTCAGGAAGGCACCCGCTCGGATGGCACGAAGACGCGCTGGACCTTCACCGAAATTACGGACGACGCTTTTCACTGGCGTGGCGAAGCGCTACGCCCGAACGAATCGACGTGGGCTCTCGAGGCGGAGTTTCTCGCGAAACGAACGCACAGATAAACCGACGGGCGCCTACCTTCGCGACTGTTCGCCGGCGCCCTTTGCGGCAATCGGCGTGTCGAGAAAACGGATGACGGTAGCGGCCAGGATCGGCGATTCGCCTATGTCGTAGTGCGTCAAGTCCGGCAGGATGGCGAGACGGTTTTGGGAAATGTGCTCGCGCATCCAGCCCGCGTCGCGCAGGCCGCCGCCGAGCAGTTGATAGAACGAGACGATATGCCGGGGATCGACCATGTCGGCGTCGCCATACACGAGCATGACGGGCATGCCGAGTTGCTTCACGCCCGCCGACCAGTCGTAGGGTCGGCGCATCAACTCGCCCATCGCGTCGAGCAGGCGCGGGAAATCCTGCGGGCGCGGCGCGATCGCCGCGTAGCTCTTGTACATCGGCGACTCCTTCAACGCATCGGCCATTGCTGCATTCACCGACTCCTGCTGCGGAAGCAACTCGGCGAACCAGCCGGTCCGCGCGTATGGCGCGGACACGACGACGAGGCGACGCACGAGCGCGGGCTGCTGCATCGCGAGCTGCAGCCCGATGGCACCGCCGAACGAGTAGCCCATGACGTCCACCTGTCGCAGGCCGAGCTTCTGGATCACGACACCGAGGTCGCGGCCGATGTCCACCGCGTCGATCCTGCGCGTGCCGAGCGCGGTCCGCCCGTGACCCTGGAGATCGACGCCGATGACGCGACGGCCTTCGGCCAGCTTTGTGAAGACCGGGCCGAACGCGCCGCTGGACATGAGGCCGCCGTGGAGGAGCAGCAATGGCTCTCCGTTGCCCCGAATCTCAAACCAATAGTTCACGCCGTTGGCGCCGACGTAGCCGCTCGTGTCCGGCCTGGAAAGCTCCTGCGCCCGCGCAACAGGCGCCGCAGTGAACGTGGCAAGGGCCGCGGCCGCGGCGATGAATGCGAATCTGGAACGTCGAGTCATGTCAGGCTCCGTGGTTCGTTAGTCGTCCGTATTCGGCGCTTCTACCTGTGCGTCGAACGGAAGCCGCCAGAATCGACAAATGCCACAATGGGCAAGCTCGCTCATGGGTGCCATGGCTGCGCCCGGAGCCGGGCGCGGCCGGGCTATCGTGTATACGGCGCAGTGTCGAAGTAGATGCCCAGCGACGAGATACGGCCATCACGGACCGTGAACACCTCGGCGACATCGCTGGAAAACTGCGGCCCGCCGTTGGGCGGCTGCAGCTGATACCGGGTCAACGCAACGGCGCGATCTCCCGACACCATCAGCTCGCGGACATCGACGGCGCGGATCATCGAATAGAACCGGCTCGCTGCCTGCAGGAACTGCTGTTTCCCGCGGACCTCACGGTTAGGGCTGGTGTAGCTGACGAACGACATGTCGTCGGCCAGCGAAGCCTGCCACTCCTGCTTCGTTGCCAGATCGGTGAAGTAGCGTTCCACGGCTTGTTTTGTCATCTGTGTCGGGGCCCGGTCGGCTCGTGGGATGTGGGAACAGCCAAGCGCCGCGATGAGAACCATCCACGCCGCGCGACTCACGCGGTGCGCTCCGGAATGGCGCCAAGGGTGACCGCCACGGCGATCAGCGTGGCGAATACACCCGGCACGACGAAGAAGTACGACCATGTCAGCACCGCGATCGCGGTATAACAGGCCGCGAATCCCCACCTTGCGGGTACCAGGTGACGACGCACTTCCGGCGACACACGCGCGAGCTCCCACGCGAGCAACGCCGAAAAGAGCATGAAAACCGTGGTGAAAAACCCGAAGCCGGAGTAGAAGTCCCAATACGTTCGGTTGAATCCGTCGACGGTGAAGCGCGTGGTCTGCATCGCGCGTGCGAGGTCGTCGGCGCGCCATCGCGGATCGACGGTACGGAATCCGAGCTGGTGGCCGGCCGCGAAGAGGACCAGGAGCACGGAGGCGATGCGATATACGATGGCGGGTCTCATGATCGAGTCAGGTGGGCACGTCGATCATCCCGGCGCGCCTGCCGTACAGCGTCGAGACCAGCGTCCAGCCGTTCGGAGCGTCGACACTCGCGCGAACAACGCCGCCGTGCTCCCCATGACGCTCGAAGAATCGGTGCTCCAACTCGACCCGGGTCGCGTCCCGGCGCACGGGTACGAAGCGAACCTCGACTTCGCTCGAGCGCGCCAGGGCTGGCTCGTACTGCCAGTCGTGCGTCATTTGCCAGGCCAGCACCAGCCGGTGCGGCGGCTCCCAGACCAGGACTGTGCCCCACTCGCAGACGCTGCCGTCCTCGTGGTTCGTGTAGCAGCGGCCGTCGCGTCGTCCCTCGATGACGATCCGCGTCATCGGCGTCTTGCCGATGTGGTGCGTGCGTGGCCACCACGAGTCGACGTCCTCGGTGAAGACCTCGAACGCATCGCGCACGGGGACGCCGACCGTGAGCGTCTTGCGGACCGGAAGCTGGTGAATGGACGCGGTCATGCGCTTTTGCGGCGCTTGCCGCGCCGGGCTTCCGCGCGGCGCTTGAACTCGCCGAGCGCGCCCTCCCAGAAATCGTCGAAATAGGCGCGCAGCGAGGCGAACGCCTCGGGGTTCAGTTGATACAGCCGCCTCGTGGCGACCGCTTCGTCGGTCACGAGACCGGCGTCCTTGAGCACGCGGAGATGCTGCGAGATCGCCGGGCGGCTGATGGTGAACTCCCGGGCAATCTCGGCAACGGGCAGGGGACCGCCTCGCAGGAGGCGCAGGACCGCCCGCCGGGTCGGGTCACCCAGGGCGTCGAGCTGGATTTCAGGGTTAGTAGCCACTTACGGTAAGTTATGACTTACCATCCAAATCGTCAAGCCAGATCCATTCAGCGGATGCGGAACATGCGCACGATCAGTGGAGTATCGTGAAACGTATGGGGAGCCAGCGCATGGTAGGCCCACACATGCACCCACGCATTGCCGGTTCTCACGGTCAGGAAGGTCTTCATCATTCCGGGACCAAAGTAGGTGAAGAACACAAAGATGACCGAGAGCACGAGGCTCGAAGGCGACGAGAAAACGGCCCAGGCGTCCCACAGGTGCATGAGCGCGCTCCGTTTGGCTACGGCGTTCCAAGCCTGTCTGCACCGGGCCGTGGACGCTGGCCGAGTTAAACACAAGTTGCTACATTACGGTCATGGTAAAACGACAGACGCTCAAGAAGATCGGGGGCTCAGCGGCAATCGTGCTGCCCAAGACCATGCTGGAGCGCTTTCATCTCGAAGCGGGCGATGAGGTCGCAGTCGTCGAAACCGAGAGAGGGTTGCTCGTTACTCCGTTCGACCCGGACTTCGAAGAAGCGATGAAGCATTATGCGCGCGGCGCCAAGAAGTATCGCAACGCGATGCGCCGGCTTGCCCGGTAGCCGTTGGCGGCACGGACGGTGGCTCGCAGGGCGCGTCGCGTGCGCCAGGGCCTCCATGAGCCTCGCTGGGTGACGCGATCGCATCTCGAAGCGGTGCACGAAGCCCAGCTGCGCGAGCATGGCGGATCCCCCGGCGTCCGCGATGGACGGTTGCTGGACTCCGCCTTGAACCGCGCACGCAACAAGTTCGCGTACGGCGAAGAGGATGTAAGCGTGCTTGCTGCGGCCTACGCCTGGGGCCTCGTGAAGAACCACGGTTTCGTCGACGGCAACAAGCGAACCGCGTTCCTGACGATGTACCTCTTCCTCGGATTGAACGGCCATGATCTCGCCGCGCCGGAGCCCGAGGTCGTCGACGTCATGAATCGCCTCGCATCCGGGAGGCTCACAGAGGCGGCATTCGCCGAATGGGTTCGCGCGCACCTCGAGGCCCTGTAATTCGGGGCGAGTCGACACTGCACTATCCCGGCGCCGGTCCGCCATGTAGTGTCTGGGCCAACCTTTCCGCCGGATCGTGACTGCCACCGAGATCGCACCCACCCCCCTGGCCGAACCGGACGTCCGCGCGCGATCCGCCTATCGCATCAGCGCCGTGATCGGACTCGGTGGCCTGTTTGCGGGAATCACCGGGCCGCTCATCAGCACATTCGTCCCGCCGCTCGCGCAGAGCGTCCTCGGCGACAATCGCACCGCGATCGGGTTCGTCATGGCCATCGACAACGTCCTGCTGCTTCTGCTCGTGCCGTGGGCGGGTCCGGCATCGGACCGCGCCGTCCAGCGCGGCCGGGGGCGCATGCGGTTCGTGCTCGGCGGACTGCTCCTGTCCGCGGCCGGCATGGCGCTCCTCCCCACGCTCGCCGCCGGTCTCGTGTCGTTGATCGCCGCGATAGTGATTCTGAACGCCGGCATCCATGTCCAGCGCGCGCCGTTCCAGGCGCTGGTAGCCGACCTGGTCCCGTCGCGCTGGCGTTCGCTTGCGACGGCGTCTGTGACGTTCCAGATGTGCGTGAGCGCCATCGTCTTCCTCATGCTCGGGCGGGCGCTGGGAATGCGGCCAGCGTTCCTCATCGCCGCGGCCGCGGTGCTCGCCGTCGCGGCGGCGTTCGCGCTCTGGCTGCGGGAGCCCGCGACGGGCACGCCGGGAGCGGAGGTCAGCTACGGCACTCTGATCCACGCGGCGTGGTCGGCGCTGAGCGGCGCGATCCCGGGCGTGCGGCCCGTCTTTGTAGCGACGCTGCTGCTCCAGCTCACGTTCCAGTCATTCACCACCTGGTACGCGCTGCACGCCACCGAGCGATTCGGCGTGGCGCCGCAGGACGTGACCATCGGATTCATCGCGTGGGCGGTGGGCGGCGTGATCGGCGCGCTCCCCGCGGGCTGGCTCGGCGTGCGACTCGGCCGCCGGCGCACGATGCTGATCGGCTTCGGGCTCATGGCGGCGTGCCTCCTGGCGCTCGACCGCGTGGCCACAATGCAACAGGCCGTGCCGCTGCTCGCCCTCGCGTCGGCGAGCTGGGCGTTCCCGATGGTGAACGCGTTTCCGCTCTTCGTCGAGCCCGTGCCGGCCCAGCACCGCGGCGTGCTCAGCGCGCTGTTTGTGCTGTGCATGGCGCTGGGCGGCGCCATCGGCGATCCGCTGAACGGCGGGATGTTCGACCTGCTCGGCGGGTATCGCGCGCTGTTCCTCATGATGGCCGTGTACACCGCGCTGGCGTTCGTGGCGGTGCTCGCGGTCCCGCGCGGTACGGGCGAAGCGGAATGAAACGTGTCGTCGTCGTGCTCGCGCTCGTCGCATGCGCTCAGGACAACTCGAAGGTGATCGAGTACCGTGGCGAGCGGATCGCCCTCACGCGGTCGTACGACGACTTCGACGAATACAAGAACGACACCAACAACATCTCCCCGCACGAAACGGAGCGCGTCCAGCGGCTGGTTACCGAGGCGCCGATCGCGACACGCTTTCCGGGACTCATCGACGCGTCGCGCGCCATCGGCGACATCGCCTTCCCGGGGTACGGCAGCGGCGGGTTCGTCAAACAGCTCCAGCCCGACAGCACGACACTGATGGGCTTCGAGGTCGAGATCCCGCGCGCGCAGCGGACGCGCTACTTCGTCTTCCTGGGGCGGAAGGACGGAGCGTTCGACCTCGTCGACGACTTCGTGATGGACGACGGCCCCTGGATCATCCGTCGAGTGTCTCGCGCAGGCGATTCCCTGGTCTTCTTCTCGGTGAACGACTCGGCGGTGTTCAAAAGGCGCTACCGCGCGCCATAGCGCCGCTCAGCGCGTCACGCCGACGCTTGCTGCAGCACGGACTCGATCCTGCGATCGGGCACGAGCCACACGAGGGCGACGAGTACGTACAACGCCAGTGCGATCGGCGGCTGCCAGAACGACACCGCGATCCCGAGCGCATAGACGAACGGGGACCCTTTCCCCTTCCAGTCGCCGCCCACCGCTTTGCGGAGCACGGAGTCAGCGCCCTGCGAGCGAATGATCAGCGTCTGCAGGATGTAATATGCGATCGCGGCCATCAACAGCACGACGCCGTACACCGCGGTGGGTGTCGCGGCAAAGTGAGCTTCGCCCATCCACGCCGTGGCGAAGGGGAACAGCGAGAGCCAGAAGAGCAGGTGCAGATTGGCCCAGAGAATCGGGCCGGTCACGGTGTGGACGGTGTGCAGCATGTGGTGATGGTTGTTCCAGTAGATCGCCACATACACGAAGCTCAGCACATAGCTGAAGAACACCGGCACGAGCGGCTGGAGCGCGGCAATGGCCTCACCGTGGGGCACTTTGAGCTCCAGCACCATGATGGTGATGATGATGGCGATGACGCCGTCGCTGAACGCTTCCAACCGGTTCCGTCCCATGGGTGCCTAATCTCGTTGTGGACGCGGCTTTGGTCCAATGCCGCGGGAAGCCTGCCGAAGAAACTTTGATTCGGAGGCTGCGACCATGAGACACTACGCGATGTCCAGTGCAACCGCGGCGCGCCGCATCGCGTCCGGATTTCAGCAGTTCCTGCTTCTCGTTCTCTGCGTCGCCGGAGCTGCGAGCGCCCAGGGCACTGCTTCCGTCAGGAACGTCGTCCTGGTGCACGGCGCTTTCGCCGACGGGTCCGGATGGCAGGGCGTCTACGACATCCTGAAAGCCAGGGGCTACGCGGTCGCCGTCGTCCAGAACCCGCTCATTACACTCTCAGGCGACGTCGCGGCAGCCAGGCGCGCGATCGCCGGCATGAACGGCGACGTCATCCTCGTCGGGCATTCGTATGGTGGCGCCGTGATCACCGAGGCCGGGAATGATCCGAAAGTTGTCGCGCTGGTTTACGTCGCCGCGTTCGCGCCCGACAAGGGCGAGTCGGTCGCCAGGTTGATCGAGAACCCGGCACCCGGCGCGCCGGTGCCTCCGATCCTGCCACCGCAGGACGGCTTCCTCATCGTCGACATCGCCAAGTTCCCCGCGGCGTTTGCGGCCGATGTGAAGCCGGCGCTCGCGGACTTCATGGCGCATTCGCAGGCGCCGTGGGGTGTGGAAGCGATGCAAGGCCAGATCACCGAGCCGGCGTGGAGGTCGAAGCCCAGCTGGTACGTCGTCGCCACCGAGGACCGCATGATCCCGCCCGACGCGCAGCGAATGATGTCCAGGCGCGCCGGCTCGACCGTCGTCGAGGTCAGGGGAAGTCACGCGGTCTTCATCTCGCAGCCACAGGCAGTCGCGGCACTCATCGAGCGCGCGGCGCGCGGCGCCGTGAAATAAACGACGCGTACCCCGAGCATTGCCCTTACGAACACCAGTACGTAGCACCAAGGCCGCATGGAGCGTGAAGTGACGGACAGGTAGGATGCGCACCGCTTCGGGAACGCCTGGATGCACGCAATTGCGCAAGGAGGATGAAACCATGCCGCAAGACCTGATCGTCGTTGGATTCGGTGGAACGCGTCGAGCCTCGGAGGTTCTTTCGGATCTCCAGAAGCTCGAGGACAACTGGGTGGTCGACCTCGACGATGCCGTCGCAGCCTATCGCACGGACGACGGACAGCTCCGCTTCGACCAGAGCGTGGCGCCAACACGCGGTCAAGGCGCGGACATGGGGGTGTTGATCGGCGGAATGCTCGGGGCACTCCTGGCGGCGCCGTTTACCGCCGGGCTGAGCGCAGCAGCCGCCGCTGGCGCGGTCGGCGCAACGGCCGCATCGGCGGGCCTCGCCGGCGCCGCGGTCGGCGCCGAAGACGCGACCGACTGGAAGAGCACGTACGGCATCACGGATGATTTCGTCAGGGATGTGGGCAAACTGATTCAGCCCGGGAACTCCGCGCTGTTCGCGTTGATTCGTACCGCCAGTCCGGATATCGTCGCGGAACGCTTTCGGGGCTACGGTGGCAAGATCCTGAGGACGTCGCTCTCGCCGGTGCAGGCCGCGCGAGTGGAGCGAACGCTTCGGGGATAGGACCGGATCGGACCGGCCGAGCGCCGCGCGATGACTCCGCAGGATGCGGGGAGGCGCGCGGCGCTGCTTCTGGTTTCGGCCGGCGCGTTGTTCCTGTTGTACGGGGCCCTGCCCATTGCGGCCGGGTTGGTCGCCGCGCCGGCCCTGGCAGCCGTCGTTCGGCCGCTGCACGCACGTCTGGCGCGACGCGTCGGATCGACCCGTGGCGCGTTGATCGTCGTGGCCTTGCTGTTCATCGGCCTGGTGCTTCCGGGCGCCTGGCTCGCGTCACGCGCGGTGCGTCAGGTGCCGACGGCGCTCGCAGATGTGCACCGGCGCCTCGACGACGTGAAGCTGTCGCTGCCGTCGTCAGCTCATATGAACGTCGATTCCCTGATGGCCAAGGCCGTCCCCGCCTCCGCGCATTGGCTCTCCTCGGTGCTCGGGCCGGCGCTCGGCGCAGTCGGGCACGGAGTCGTCAACCTGTCCATCGCACTCCTAGGTCTCTTTTTCCTGCTCGCGACGGGCGAAGCAGGATGGCAGGCTGTGAGGCGGCGCCTTCCCTTCTCGACACAAGGGAGTGACGACCTGCGACGCACATTCACAAGTGCGGCGCGCGCCACGCTGCTCGGATCGCTTGCGTCAGCCGCTCTTCAAGGAACATCGATTGGCATCGGACTCCGCCTGATCGGGAACGGCGCACCGGCATTCTGGGGCGTGGTCGGATCGTTCACCACCCTCATCCCGGTCGTCGGCAATTCACTCGTGTGGGTTCCAGCCGTCATCGCGCCGCTCATGCGGCGTGACTACCAGGCCGCGCTGATCATGGTTACCTGCGGGAAGCTCATCCCGGCGATTTTCGGTCTCGTCGTCCGAACAAACGTTTCGCGCCGCGTCGGGAACATCCATCCCATGGTCACACTTGTCGGAGTTCTCATCGGTATCCGGCTATTCGGCGCCGCCGGTGTCCTGGTGGGTCCCGCGCTGACCCAGACCGGGCTTGCGCTGGCCCAGCTCTACGAGCGCGAGTACGGCGTCCCGTGGAGGGTGAGCGACGCAACGGGCACATCTTCCGCGAACGGCTGAAGCATCCCGGCGCGAAGTGGAACGCCTCAGAGTGGCATCGGACTTTGGTATGACATGCCGCGTCGCGCCGCTGGCATGGCGCAGCTGATGCTTCTCAAAGTCCCGTCGCGTCTGCTGGCAACCCCCGTCACACTGACGCCGCTCGTGCGGCGGAGCTTCATATGATCACCGATGACATCAAGTCAGTCTATCATGGTACCAAGTGGGCCCTCATCGTTCGCGGGCTGCTCGGTCTTGCGATCGGCATCCTCATCCTCGTGCGACCGCTCGAGTCCGTAGCGGCATTGGCGCTCGTCATCGCCATCTGGGCGCTCGTGGACGGCATCGTCAACATCTCGCGCGCATTTCAGTTGCGGGGCATTGCGCCGCACTGGTGGGTGTTGCTGCTCGCCGGGATCGTGAGCGTCGTCTTCGGCATCGCCGCGCTCGCCTACTATCCAGCGTTGTCGCTGGCCTTCGCCGTCCTCTGGTCTGCCTGGTGGCTCATCTCCGGCGGCGCGATCGCCATCTACGTCGCGATGCAAGAGCGGAAGGCCCAGCTGTCGTGGGGTTGGACGATGACCGGGGGACTTCTCGGCGTCGGGGCCGGCGTCATCGCGATGATGTACCCCGGAGCGACGCTGGCAGTGCTCATGGGGCTTCTCGCGGCGTTCGGCATCGTCGGTGGCATCGTCATGCTCATCGCCGCCGGAAAGATGCAGTCGTTCGAGCGCAAGGTGGACCGCGCCATGGACCGACAGTCGAAAGCTGCATAGCTCGAGCACCGCCAACACCGAGCACCGCCAACACGGTTCAGTCAGGCGGAGCTGACCGTGTCAGTCCGGCTGGACGCGCAGCAGCTCGCGCACGCGCGGGATGACCTCGCGTCCGAACAGCTCGATGCAGCGCAGCATCTTGTCGTGTGGAAGCGCGCCCGCGCTGTACTTCATCGTGAATCGCGCCAGGCCAAGCGTGCGAATCGTCGCGGCGATCCGCTTTGCCACGGTCTCCGGCGCGCCGACGTACAGGGAGCCTCCCTCGATCTCCGCCTCGAACTCACGCGCGGTGGTGGGAGGCCAGCCGCGTTCCGCGCCGATGCGGTTGCGCATCTCCCGCCAGGGCGCGAAGAGGTCGGCGCGCGCCTGACCGTCGGACTCGGCGACGTAACCCGGCGAGTGCACCGCGATCGGGGGGGAGGCGCGGATGGCCGAACTTGTCGAGTGCATTGTGGTACAGCTGGACGTACGACAGAAAGCGACGCGGGTCGCCGCCGATGATGGCCAGCGTGAGCGGCAGCGCGTATCGCGCGGCGCGCACGACTGATTCCGGGCTGCCGCCGACGCCGATCCACACGAGGAGCTTCCCCGATTCCGTGCGCGGGAAGGGGCGCTGCCGCTCGAGCGCCGCGTGAGTCGAGCCTTTCCATGTCACCGGGTCGCCTGTTCGATCGTACTTCAGCAACTCGACGAAGAGCGCGAGCTTCTCCTCGAACAATGCTTCGTAGTCGCTCATCGAATACCCGAAAAGCGGATACGACTCGGTAAAGGAGCCGCGACCGAGGATGATCTCGGCGCGCCCTCCCGACGCGCCGTCGAGAGTGGTGAAGCGCTCGTAGACACGCACCGGGTCGTCCGTGCTCAGGACGGTCACGGAAGAACCCAGGCGGATGGTCCGCGTCCGCCCGGCGATCGCGGCGAGGATCACCTCCGGCGCCGAGATGGCGAAGTCCGGTCGGTGATGCTCGCCCACCCCGAAGACGTGCACGCCGACGCTGTCCGCCAGCTCGGCTTCGGCGACGACGTTGCGGATCACCTGCGCGTGCGATAGCGGCGTGCCGTCGGGCGCGAGCGTGACATCGCCGAAGGTGTCGAGCCCGAATTCGATCGAATCGTTCATAGCCGAAATGTGCGCGGACGTCGCTAAGAACGCACATCACCCCGCGACAGAACCAAAGGTGAGCGAGCGCGCCATAGCACCCTTGCGCGCAGCTCAACCGAACGCGAGCAAGCGCGCCATCGCAAGGTGTGTCGCGATCCGGGCCATGGGACTTTCGTGGATGGGGCAAACACGGCCGCGATCATGCACAGCGGTACGGTAACTCCGGTGCGGCACCTTCATGATCAGTCCTGGAATTCGTCCGCGCGTCGGCAAGTGGTTGGCTCCCCGCTCGGCTTGCTACACGCACGCCGTCATGGCGCTCGCATTCAATGTCCCGTTCATGGTGGCCGCCCTCAGCCGCTATCCGCAGGATCTGACCTGGGTCAGTCTTGCGGGCGTCTACACGCTGATGGTGTTCGCCGGCTACTACGTATTCGGCGTCTACGTGCTGCTGACGCTGGCGTGGGTGCTCACCGGCGCGTGGCGGCGGGGCTTCGTGGTCGCGAGCACGGCGATCCTGACGCTGGCGCTCTACTATTTCGTGGTCGATGGCATCGTGTATCGGGTGACGAAGATGCACATCGACGCGTTCTGGCTCCAATATCTGGTCACGACGTTCGAAGGGATCGGGATCGATGCTGCCCAGCTCGCTGGCGCCACCGTCCTGCTCGCCGTGATCGTGGGGCTGGAATTGTTCCTCCTGCGCAAGGCCCGGCGGATCGCGCACCGCGCGCGGTGGAGCGCAGGCCTCGCGGCCGTGTGTCTGACGTGCTTCGTGGTGACGCAGGTGGTTCACATCGCCGCTTACGAAGCGAACGACACGCGCTTCACATTGCTCACGCCACAGCTCCCATTCTACCTGCCGGTAGTGTCACACCAGAACGCGGTGAAGTACGGCGGTCATCTGCCGATGATCAGGGAGCTGGAGGCGGACGAGCCGCTGAAGACAGGTGGGAGGCTGCACTATCCGCTCGCCGACATCGGCTGTGCTCCTGGTTCAGCCCGGCCTCGAAGGAACGTGCTCATCCTTTTCCTCGAGAGTTGGCGCGCGGACGCCATGGACTCCGTCGTCACGCCGCGGTTGTACGAGTTCACCAGGGACGCGTCCTGGTTCCTCGATCACTTCAGCTCGGGCAACTCGACACGGTCGGGAGTCTTCCCGCTCTTCTACGGCATCCATTCCACCTACTGGATGGCGGTCAAGGCGAACAATGTGCGCATCCACAACCCCGTCCTCATCGACGCCCTGGAGGAGAACGGATACGCCTTCGGCATCTTCGCGAAGTCGAATTTCAAGCGGCACAAGATCAAGGACGCCGTCTTTCGGGACATCGACGTCGAGGAGTCATTCAACGGCACGACGCAAGACGCGAACGACCGCGACATGACCGAGCGCCTGTTCGCATTCATGGCCGGACAGCACGCCGCGCGCAAGCCGTTCTTCAGCTTCGCCTACTACAAGTCGACGCATTACCCCTACGACTATCCGGCCGATGCCGCCCCCTTTCAGCCGGCGGCCGAGTTGAACGTGCTCGGGGCGAGCGCGAACGACGACCCGACGCCGGTGCTCAACGATTACCGCAACTCCGTCCACTACGTGGACTCGGCTGATTGGCGACCTGCTGCAGCGCATGCGCGCGGCGGGGATGCTCGAGAACACGATCGTGGTCGTCACCAGCGATCATGGCGAGCTGTTCAACGACACCCGCGACAATTCCTGGGTGCACGGTGGCAACTTCACCCAGTACCTGACCCGCGTGCCCCTGATCATCTATGCTCCGGACAAGGCCGCTCGTCGCGTCTCCACCGTCACCTCGGAGGTGGACATCGTGCCGACGATCCTGCAGGAAGGCCTGCAGTGCGGCTGGAATGCCGCGGACTACAGCAACGGCCTCAATCTGTTCGGACCGTTGCCCGAGCGGAGACCCATCGTGGTCGCGAGCTACGTCAATCACGCGCTGATCCTCGGCAACGATGTCTTCGTGACCGGGCCCATGTACGTCCAGCGCTACGACCTCGATGGCAAGAAGACGTCGGGCAGCTCGCCCGACATGAAGATGATGCGGCAGGCGATGGCCGAAATGACCCGGTTTTACGCACCGATGAACATGCCAGGCCTCGTTCCGCACGCTGCTCCGCGGACTCCTGCCACTGCGCAGCTGCCCACCACGGCGCCCAGGAACGAGCATTAGCTCGGGCGCCGTGCGGACGAGACCCTCGGGTGTGCATCGTACCCGCCTTGCGCTCCTCTGCTTCACTGTGGCCGCGCTCACGGCGGCAACACGGCTCACGGCTCAATCGGGCTGCCCGCGCGGGACGCTGCCCGCCTACGCGCACAACGACTACTGGAACGGACGTCCCCTCCATGACGCCCTCGCGCTCGGCTACAGGGGCGTGGAGACCGATGTCTTCCTCATCGACGGGGAGCTTCGACTTGGCCATGACCGGCGCGCTGCCCGGCATGGCGCAACGCTCGAAACGCAGTACCTGTCACCGTTGCGATCGCTCGTAGCGCGCTGCGGGCGCGTCATGCCCGACGGGCAGCCCTTTCTGCTCAATGTGGAACTCAAGAAGAAATCCCGCCCGGCCTTCGACACGCTCGTGGCGCTGCTCACTCGGTATTCGGAGCTGTTCACCGCGGACAGTGGGCAGGCGCCAGCGGTAGAGGTCGTGCTCGTGGGCTGGTCTCCGCCGGCGGTCGAGGACGAAACCTCCGTGCGCCTGGGGCGACAGGCGCTGCTGCGACGCGCTTCCGGGCGGCCGGTGCACCCGATCGATCCCACAGTCCGCTTGATCAGCCTCGACTACGGCAAGACGATGGGACGGTGGTGGGTGACGCGCGGACGGCGGCAACGTTGGTTGGCGACGCTTCGCGCGACCAAGGCCGCGTTTCCGGCGCGACGGATCCGGGCGTTCAACGTTCCGGTGAACGAGCGGGTCTACCGTGAACTTCTCGCCGCAGGTGTGGACCTCATCGGCACGATGACGATCGCGGCTACCGCCCGGCCACTCACCTCCGCCGCGGGGGGGGCCCGGTGAAAGACGATTAGTACGCAGCCAGCCGCAGCCAGCCTGGCACGTCGCCTGCCCGTCGATCGTCGAGGAGAACGAACTGATGACGATCGCAGTGCCGAATGGGCTGGCGATGGCGTCGCGCCTGTTCGCCGCCGCGACCGTGGCGGCGGCGCTCGCCTGCGACAGGGAGCCTCAGCCGCGAACGGTCGACTCGGCCTCGCGCGGTGCGTGTCGACACGTCAGCGCGACCGGGGCAGCCAGCGCGAAATCGCATGAGCGAGGCAGGGCTCGCGCGGATCCGCGAGCACGAGGCGTTCGTGGCCAAGGAATACGACGACGGGGCAGGGAACTCGACGATCGGCTACGGACACATGGTGCTCGAAGGCGAGGACTTCTCCGGCGGCATCACCGAAGCGGAAGCGATCGAGTTGTTCGAACAAGGACGTCGAGCGCGTCGTGAATGGCTCGCTCGACAAGATCGAAGTCGAGCTGACGCAGAATCAGGTGGACGCGCTCGGCAGCTTCATCTTCAACGTGGGTCCCGGCGCGTTCGAGAAGGGCCTGCTGCCATCACATCAACGCGCGCAGGCACGAGCACGCCACCACGCGGATACTCAAGTACGTCACCGGACGCGACGTGAGGACCGGTGAGCGTCGCACGTTGCGCGGTCTGGTGAAGCGGAGACGCGACGAGGTGGCGCTGTACAAGAATCCGCTTCCTGTGAAGTACCTGCGCCGCGCGGTGACTCGTACGGCCGCATGGATATTCCCATGGTCCGCCTGAGAGAGGTTTGCATATGAGTACGCTGAGTCATCGCGGGTTGGCCGCCTTCACCGCGGCGCTGACGTTGGGAGCCTTTGCGTGTTCGGAGCGCCCGCGCGATGCGATGGATGCGGTGGCAGACACGATGACGACGCCCACGATGCGGCGCGAGCTCTCCAGCGACCTGCGCGTCGCCGAGCAGGCGCTCCAGCTGATCGAGGACTCCGTCGACGTCGCGCTCGGCCCGGAGCTCGCGATTCGCCTGCATCCCATGAAAGAAGCGTTCGTCACGTACAGGAAGCAGCAGTGCGAACGCCT
Organism: uncultured Gemmatimonadaceae bacterium; assembly: GCA_963724885.1. Lineage (GTDB taxonomy): Bacteria > Gemmatimonadota > Gemmatimonadetes > Gemmatimonadales > Gemmatimonadaceae > DASPMP01. Next base: position 34,960 of record CAVRWG010000001.1, read on the forward strand.
GAAGGCCGTGTTCAAGGATGGTACGTACGGTCCCGTCGCCGAGCTCGAGTGCCTGATCCACCTCACGGACAGCAGGCGCGAGTTCATCGAGGAGCACTATGACTTCGTCGAGAAGATAGGAGAACGCCGGCGCAGGATCGGGAGAGCGAAGGCGGCCCCCCGAGCGGCACGAACGCCCTAGGCGACATGGTGCTCAGTCAGTCCCGCCCACCTCCAGAAACCCTCGAAGCGTGAGCAGGACGCTGCGCTTCGTCATCTCTTTGTTTACCGCAATTCTCCTGTAGCCTCGAGCAACATAGGGAACGATCAGGGAACGCTGAAGGAACGCAACCTCCATATCGTCGGTGATGTTCGCACCACTGTCACTGTTCGAGTCACGGAGGACACATGTCCACAGCGTTATTGGATCCCGAGCTCGCCAAGAACCCCGATCAGAAAGTCGCCTGCGTTCTCCTTCTGGACACGTCCGGATCGATGCAGGGTGAGCGAATCGACGAGCTCAATGCTGGCCTCAAGACGTTCAAGGAAGAGGTTCTCAAGGACAGTGTCGCTGCCAGCCGTGTGGACCTCTGCGTCATCACCTTCGACAGCGACGTCAACACGATCCGCGATTTCGGGCCCGTGGATGGCTTCGATCCGCCGACGCTGACAGCGCAAAACCAGACGTTCCTCGGCTCCGCGCTCCTCGAGGCGCTCGACAAGATCGAGGAACGCAAAGAGACGTACAAAGCCACGGGTATTCCGTATTACAGGCCCTGGCTGTTCCTCATCACCGATGGCCTTCCCGAGGGCGAGGAGCCGCAGATTCTCGAGGACGCGAAGGCGCGCCTCAAGCGAATCCAGGATCGCAAGGGCGTCGTGGTCTACGCCGTCGGTGTCGGCGGCGTGAACCTCGAAGCGCTCGGACAGATCGCCGGGACGCCCCCGATGGCGCTCAAGGGGACGAACTTCACTGAGCTCTTCGCGTGGCTCTCCAAGAGTCTCGAGTCCGTTTCGAAGTCGAAACCCGGCGCGCAGATCCGCCTCCCGGACCCGCACTGGGCCACGATGCAGACGGCATAAGGGACGCCCATGGACAGCCTGAATTCGCTCTGGACCGTCGCCGGCGCGTCGTGGCGCGGCACGAGTCACCAGAAAACCGCGACGCAATGTCAGGACGCGTTCGCCTGGGAGCGCATCGACGCGGATTGGATCGCGCTCGCCGTCGCGGACGGCGCCGGCTCGGCGGAGCTCTCGGACGTCGGCGCCCGAATCGCCGTACACGCGGCGCTGGCCGCCGCGCGCGAGGAACTCATCGCCGGTAATCAGTCCGGATCGCTCAGGCACGCGGACGGCTGGCGCGAACCGCTCCTCCGCACCGTCGCGCAGGCGCGCGACAGCGTCTTCGAGACGGCGCGCCGGCTCGGCCGCCGGCCGCGTGAGCTGGCGAGCACCCTCGTCGTCGTCATTGCCGGCCCACACACCACGGCCGCGGTGCACGTCGGCGACGGTGGCTCCGTCGTGGAAACGGCAACCGGCACCGTGGCGTCGCTCACCAAGCCCGATACCGGGGAGTACATGGGCGAGGCGACCTTCCTCGTCAGTCGCGACGCGATCGACCGCGCGCGTGTCGTGGTGACCGGAGAGTCGCAGTCCATAGCGCTCTTCTCCGACGGTCTCCAGATGCTCGCGCTGCTCTACCCGAGCTGGGAGCCCTTCGAGCCGTTCTTTCGACAGACGTTCGCGTTCCTCCGCGAGCACGGAAAGAACGGCGCCGCGATGAAGCTCGAGTCGTTCCTCGGGTCCGATCGCCTGGCCGCACGCACCGACGATGACGTCACGTTGGTGCTCGCCCAGCGAACCGCCGCCCGTGTGGCGGCGCCCGTGATCGAGCCCCTGACCGTGCCGGTGGCTGCACAGCCCGCCGGCGCGATCGAGGTCGTGGTATGAAGATCCGCAGAATGTCGGACGGCAAGCAGTTCGTGATCGACGAGCGCAAGGATCTCGTGCGCGCCGGCGGCGAGGGCAAGGTCTTCAGGGTTCGCAGCGACGACGCCATCGTGGCCAAGATCTATCACGAACCCGGCGACCGCCGCATCAAACTCGAGACGATGCTGCGCAACCCCCCCGAGGATGACGCGACGCCGGGCCACTCCTCCATCGCGTGGCCGCTCGACCTTCTCGAAGACGCGAACGGCACGCGGCGCTTCCTCGGCTTCGTGATGCCGAAAGTGGATCGCGCCAGCGGCTTTCACGAGTTCTCCAACCCCACGCTGCGCTCCAGGAAGCATCCGCAGTTCACGTTCAGGGATCTGCACATCGTGGCGAGCAACGCCGCGAGCGCGTTCTGGGCGCTGCACCAGAAGGGCTATGTCAGTCGGTGACGTGAACGAGGGGAATCTGCTCATCCGCGACGACGCGCTGGCGACAGTGGTGGACGTCGATTCGTTCCAGGTGCCGAAGGCCGACGGAAGCACCTTCCGGTGCAAAGTTGGCCGGGAGGAGTTCACGCCACCGGAGCTCCAGGGCGTCACACTGGCGGACGTGGATCGCGAAACGGCGCACGACCTGTTCGGCGTCGCCGTTCTCCTCTTTCAGCTGCTCATGGAAGGTTTCCACCCGTTCTCCGGCGTGCCGACCTTCCAGGGCGAAGCGTGGCCGCTGGGCCGGCGCATCACGGACGGAAACTTTCCCTGGGGCGGGACCGAGAAGCCGTTCAAGATGCCGCCGCTGGCGCCTCGGCTCGACGTGCTCGATCCCCGGCTGCAGAAGTTGTTCGTCGAGGCGCTCGAGAATGGACGCAACGGCGCGGCGTCGAACGGCGCCCGGCGCAGGCCCAATGCGCGCGTCTGGAAGCGCGAGCTGGATGCCGCGATCGAGCGACTGAAACAGTGCGGGAAAGCGAAGCAACACTGGTACGGCGGCCACCTCTCCAGCTGTCCCTGGTGCGCGCGCGCCCAGCAGCTCAACAAGGCGGGTCAGGCGATCGCCAGGCAGCGCCGAATCGTGTCGGCTCCGGCGCCGGCGGCGATCGTCACAACGCCGGCGGTGACCTTCAAGCCCGCGCCAGCGCCGAAGTCGGTGGCGCGACTCTTCGTGCCGTCCAAGCCGCCACCGCAAACCTTCGTGCCGCCCAAGCCGCCACCCATCGACCCGGCATCGTTCGCCGAGATCAAGGCTGGCAGATGGCGGCTGCATCCCAATCCCATGGCCGTTCAGATGACCGGCGGTCTGGTGAACGCGGATCAGGTCTACGATCTCAATGCAGACGGAAGCATGAGCGCGGCGGGCGCGCTCATCATCATGGGCGTCCGCAACGAGTTCACGGCGGAGGGTTACTGGTCCTACGACTATGTGAACAAGGTGCTGGCGATGAGCGGAATGCTCTACATGAAGGGGCTGCAGTTCGCCAACCCCTTCATGAAGCTGCTGGCCCAGGGTATGGCGCAGCAGCAGCCGCCGCGGCCGCTCAACTCCACGCTTTCGGTCGTATCCGGCGGCAACGGACGCGTCATGGTACGGGACAACAGCAACAACCTCACGTTCCTGTTCGAGCGGCTGTAGGCACGGCGCTCGGGAGGCTGTCATGGGTGAATCGCGCAGCAACAACAACGATCAGGTGTTTGGATCGCTCTTCGTGCTCTGCGAGTGGACGTTTGGCGTACGGCTCAACGCCGACGACAAGTCCGCTTTCGAAGCGGAGGTGTTCCAGGGATGGAACAACGCCGACACCACGGACCACGAGCTGATCTCCTACCTCCTGCAGTTGAAGGAGATGATCTGGAAGGTGCGGTCCAACAAGCGCGATGCACTGCGTCCGCAGGCGCGCGAGGTGTTCGCGCGAATGTTTCGGACGAGAGAGTCCAACGACCGCGGCCGCATCGTGGCCACGCTCCACAGCATCCTCGAGCGACGCTCGGCGGGAAGCTCGGGGGTGCGGGGCGCGGCGCCAATGCCCGCGGTGCCACACCTCGTCGTGCCGACCGCGCCGCCGGCGGCACCGCCCGTCGCCGCGCCGTCCACGGGGGTCGCGTCCAATCCATCGCCCGTGTACGCCGGCGCGCCTCTCCAGCCTTCACACGCCTCCGCACCGAACGCGGCGCACGCGCCACCCCAGCCCACGCACCTCGGTGGGATGAACGCCCTGATGCAGACGCAGATGGATGCCTTTCATCACGCCGAGCAGGTAGCCCTCAAGACGGCCATCGCGAAGCTGCAACACGAATCCACGATGAACGTCATCAAGAACATCTGAGACTCACACCCCGGGGACGCGCCATGACCACGACTCCGCCAGCCTCGCGCGCGACGCCAGCAGGCGGCTCGACCGCTCCGCCCAAAACACCGACGAACGGCCGGAGCGCGCCGGAGACACTCGAGGCGATCGTGGATCTGCTCGAGGTCACGTATCGCGTCGAGATTGCCGACGTCGACCGCAAACGTCTCGATGCCGTGCTGCGCGACGCGGCCGCGTCCACGGACGGAACCGGCCCGGACCTGATCGCGTACCTGCTGCAACTGCACGACTACGTGGCCTCGTTCCGCGGCCAGGCGCGCGACATCCTCACGCGCGCGTCCGGACGCGACGAGAAGAACGCGCGCGGCCGCGCGCTGGCGGTCATGCGGGACATCCTGCAACCCTCGAACGCGCCCCTTCCCACGCCGGCACGGGCTCAGGGCCGGTCATCGGGAGGCATAAGCTGGACGCCGTCGCGAATGCTCGACGATCTCATCGCTGGACTGCGCGGCGCGCGGCACATGGACCTGGACGCGGCCATCAGCGAGGCGCGGGCTCGCATCGAGAAGAACCTCGACGAGTTCGAGCGCATCGCCAACCGGCGCTGAGAGCTGATCGAGGGGGGTGAATCGCCATGCCCAACGCGTGCGACAACTGCCGCTTTCTCAGGCGCTTTCGACCGATGAGCCAACTGCTCGCGCGGGACCTGGGCGTCACCGACCAGGCGCTCGTGTCGGAGCTGCTCAAGATCATGCAGGAGGAACGGGGCCAGCGCGACGCGGAGGCCGAGCTCAAGGCCAAGCTGTTCGAGAATCGCGACGTGCGCTGGCCGTACCGGCCGCACGTCTCGGACTACTGCGGCCTGCGCGAGGGTGACGGCGAGTATTACGTGCACGAACTCAAGAATCGCGCAGGCGGGTGCGGGGACTGGAAGGCCGGCGAGACCGCGCTCAAGGAATGCTCGGCCTGCACGCATCAGCAGGTTGGCACGGGAAACGCGCGCGATGCCCAGGTGATGAGCACGCTGGCGCGAGCGCAGGAGAACGCCGCCGCGCTCGGCCGCAGCGCTCCGGATCAGTCCAACAACTACATCCAGCTGGTGGGCACCAAGAAAGCGTTCGAGGCGGCGCAGACGTTCTACGCCGGACGCATTGCGGGCGATCCTCCGGAGTACGTCTCCACGTGCCGCAAGTACTCCCGCGCTGGGCACATCATCCCGTGTGTCGCTCAGAATCCGAGCGGCACGTGCGTCGGCTGGGAATCACGCGATCCCGTCGCCGCTCCAGCCGCACAGGGCGGGGGACAGCCGTCGATCATGGACGCTCTGAGCAAGCTGCCACGGAAAGCAACCCGCTGAGCTTCAACCGCCGTTCGCGAGGGCCCACCATGTACACCGCGTGCGAGCACTGCAGGCACTTTCAGGACGCGCCTCCTTCGCTGCGCCTCTTCTCGACGTCGCCGGATCGCAGCGCCGGAGGGATCAAGGCCGAACGGCAGGCGCTGGACACCGAAGCGCGGTTGCTCACCGAAGAACGGCGTCGGGTGGAAGACCCCAACTATGCGTTCAACTACCCGCCGGAGTTCTACGCCTGGTGTGCGCGCTACACGTGCACGGAGCAGCAGGTCGAGGACCTCACCCAGGCGCTGCTCGACGGCGACACGGAGGCGCTCCAGGCCGCGAAGGACGCGGAGCTCGCCTTCGGCATCAATCCCGTTCGCGGGCGCGTGGAGCGCATCTACGTGATCTGCAGTCGCAAGAACATGGGCCGCTGCGCCGGCTTCGAACCTCGCGCCAACCCCGCCAGAACATGAGAACGTTCAAGAAGATCAAGGTCGTCGGGAGCATCCACCTCGGCCACCAGCGGGAGCTGACTCCAGGCGCCCGCTGACCGGAACGAGCCCGTGATGGTGCTGGATGGCGCCGGGCCGCGTCACAGTACACGATGCCACCGGCGCGCCGGGTGCCTCCACGCTCGGCCAGGAGCTCGTATTCCGCCTCGGCGCGCAGACCATCGACGAGCTCGACGATCAGCAACGACGGGCTCGTCACGTCGTTCGGCATCTTCGGCGCTCCCGGGCTCCGGGAAGACCGTGCTGCTCCTGCACCTGCTCGAGCAGCTGATGCAGCACGAGCCGAAGAATCCGGCGCGGCGCTACGGCGCGCTGATCCTCGACCCCAAGGCCGCGCTCATCGAAGACGTGACCGCAATGGCGACGAAGGCCGGGCGGCTCGACGACCTTCGCATCATCGGCGACGGCTCCGACCTCAACGTCATCGACAGCTGCCTCGATCCCTACGAGCTCGGCGCGATCCTGGTGCTGGCGGGCCGCAGCGCCGGCATCGACGCGTCCGACCCTTTCTGGTTCCAGGAGTGGAGCAACCTGTTCGCCTGCGCGCTGAGCATGCTGCGCATCAAGGCGGAACTGGATCCCACGCTGTCCGGGCCCGCGCCGGTGACGCTGGCGCAGCTCGTCGACGCGCTGTTCGAGGAGTCGAACGGCGCGCGCGAGATCCAGCACATCGCGCGCGAGCTCAAGAGCCGCATCGGCGAGTTGCCAGCGGGCAGGCAGCGCGACGTGCTGGTGGACCTGCGCGACATCGAGCGGTTCTACAAGTCGCAGTACGTCTCCACCATCGAAGCCTTCATCTCCAAGGCGTTCGGCATGTTCCGGCGGTCGCGCCTGCGCAACTACTCGGCGGACGTGCCACGCGGCAAGGAAGCCGCCGTTCTACGAGGACATCATCGAGAACGGACGCATCGTGCTCGTGAGCATCCCGCCCTCCGAGCCGGTGCTGGCCAAGACTCTCTGCACATTGGTGAAGTGCCTCTTCCAGCGGACGGTGCTCGCCCGCGGGGACCTCATCGCGAACGGCACCATCACAAATGACGAGCGGCCGGTGGTGATCGCGTGCGACGAGTACAGCGAGATCGCCTCCGAGGTGCCGGGGCAGTCCATGGGCGACGGCCAGTTCCTCGCGCTCGCGCGGCAGTACGGCTGCATGGCGCTGTTCGCAACGCAGTCGGTCAACGTCCTCGAGGCGTCGTCGCTCAAGGAGGCGTGGCGCTCCGTGTTCAGCAACTTTGCCGCCAAGATCTACATGCGCCTCGCCGACAACGACACGGCGGAAGAGGCGACGAAGCTCGCGGGCGAAAGCGACTGGCGCGTCATCAACCAGGGCTCCTCGGTCGGACAGGGGGGGCATGGCGCCAGCACGCAGCGCGACCTGCGCGAGCGCAAGAACCTGCCCTCCACGATTCTCACGCAGGTACTGAAGGTGGGCGAAGGCGTGGTGATCGGCGCGCTCGACGGCGGGAAGACAACGCCCGGGACGCGCTTCCTCAAGGTGCCGTTCAACGACGGCAAGCCGGCGGTGCCGGCCTACAAGCCAACCACCGTGAAACGGGTGACTGCCAATGCCGATGCCTGACCAGACGCAGCGCCACGACGAGGAGCAGCAACAGAAACAGAACCAGCAGCAGACTGGCACGCAGAGCGCCAACGTCACACACGACCAGGAGGTTGCCCGCGATGCCACCCAGGATACGTCGCGCGCCTTGCGACCAGACGAGCTGCAGCGGCTGGCCCGCCAGGACGCGGCGAGCCTGGAGGAGCATTGGCCCGAGCTGAACAAGGAAGCCGAGAAGGCGCTGAAGCAGGACTTTTCGGAGATCGCCGACAAGGCCGACGATGCTCGTCAGGCGATCGACAACTTTGCGCGACAGGCGAAGGACGCCGACCCGCAGCAGATCGAGCAGGCGAAGCGCGCCGTGGACGAGGAGATGCGCGGGGCCCGGCGCGACGTCAACGACGCGCGCGAGCAGGCGCAGGCCAATGGCGAGATGCCCCAGCGCGTGGAGCAGCAGATGGATCGCCGCTTCGACAAGCTCGCGGACATCGAGGAATCGTTCGGCAAGCAGGCCTCGGACTTCGTCGCGCAGTCACGCAAGCAATCAATCCTGGAGAACGAGAAGCTCGACGGGTCGGCGCTCAAGAAAGAGTTGTGGGAGATGAGCGGTCACGAATTGGAGAAGTCCCTGCTGGCCGATTTTCGCAAGGAGGCCGGCCTTCCCGATGAAGCTCTGGTGTTTCGCGACGACGACTCGCAGATGGTCGCGGCGAACCTGTCGATGAAGAAGGTCATCGACAACATCAACAAGCTCGTCCAGGACGAAGGCGTCGACGCCGGCAACAAGGCACTGCCGGACGATCCATCACGTCGCGCGGCGTCCACGGAGCAGAACGAGCGGCTGCGCCGGCACGACGACGCGGGGCTGGAGCAGCGCTGGCCCGAGCTCAACGAGAAAGCGGAGAACAAGCTGAAGGATGCGTTCCGGCAGGTGCGAGAACAGGCGGACGCGGCGCGAGCGGCGATCGACGAGGCGGCGGCGCAACCCGACGCGAACGCGCAGCGCCTCGACTCGATGCGCAAGCTGGTGGACGACGAGATGCGGCTGGCGCGCGATGACATCAACAAGGCGCGGGAGAGCGCCGACGCGAAGCAGAACGTTCCCGCCGACCTGATGAAGCGATTCGACGTGCGCGAGGACCGATTGGAGCGACTCGAGCGGAATCTGACCGAGGAGGAGGGTTCGAAGGTGTCGGACGTCCTCGAGAAGGCTGGGTTGGCGGAGATTGTCGACCGCCATCGTGCGACCCTCAGGGAGAACGTCGAATTTCGTGAGGAGGAGGCGAGCCGGGCGAAGGCCAACCGCGAGGTGAACCCGGGCGGCTATGACCTGGCGAGGGCCGAGCTGCGCGCGGCGAAAGACGAGCTGCGGGAGCTGGACAATCTCCTCGACCGGAAGGCGCCGGCGATGCGGCCGGACCTGGTGGAGGCGCGGCGCGAGGAACGGGACGGCCAGGAGCGTCTGCGGATCGACATGACTGACTTTACACACCGGGTGAACTCCGTCGCGCACACCATCAAGGCGCAGGTCTATAAGGAAGCGATGGAGAAGGCGTTCCCCGATGCCGATGTCTCGATGTTCGAGTACCGCTCCCCGACGATGAACCAGATGATGGACGACCGGAAAGAGTTCGCGGAGAGGCTTGCGAAAGAGGTGGAGGCGCGCGAACAGGAGATCGAGCGACGGCGGCGGGAGGGAGGGGGCCGGGACTGACGCGACCCGAGCGTATCGCCGCCGGTGCTCCTACTCTGCACCCGCCGAGTCCAGTCGCACGGCGGGCTGCCTCCAACCTCGTTGGCCCGGCAGGCGCTACGGTCGATTCGTCAGCGCCGAGAGCCGGCGACCACGGCCCCAGAGCCCGAAGGTCATTGAGATTCACGCCGATGTCGCCGATTTCGCTGATTCCTCTGGGCTGCAATCGGCGTTATCCGCATGATCGGCGACGATCCGTAACAACCTTCGGACGGTGTGGCCAGCCAGGGCCCGGACGATACCCACACCTTCGCACGCGCGTCCCGTGTCGCGCCCACCCGCGATCGATGTTGTTGCCAAAACGCCGAGAAGAACCCACTATCGGTAGCAGCCGGACACTCGAGAGACACGCCTCGCGTCAGCCACCACAAGAGAGAGGAATTTTGAGTAGCGCGATCTCGATCATGGCGCTGGTAGCCATCACGGCGCTCACGGCCTGCACCAAGGATCCGAACGCGCCGCGCCGCCCGCGGCTCCCGGGTTCAGTGAAGCTCCTCGCGCCCCAGGCCGATGCACGCATCGCGCAGAACGATCCGTCGATCGGTTGTACTGCCGATCCTGCGAGAGGCCACGGCTTTCGCCTCGCGTTCGACTGGGAGGGCGTGGCGGGCGCGGACGGGTACGACATCGAATTCAAGAACGTTCGCGCCGCGGTGCCCGCGGTCTCGTATCACGTGACCGAGTCGAGCTATGAACGCGCGTGGTGCAACGCGTTCGTCAGGGACTTCTATCTCGACGACTGGATCTGGCGCGTCGCGGCGATCGGCATCCCGGTGGGGGCGACCGCGCCCGACACGTTGTGGAGCGAGGAGCGGAAATACGGGTTCGAGCCATGTCGGGTCGCCAACGACCAGAATTGCTGGGCACCGCCTGATTGACCGCTATTCATCGTCTGAAACCAGGCTTGTGAGGCGAAAAGGCTCGATCGACGAGCGGCAGGAGCTGTCCTCGTTCTGGTTCTTCAAGTCGCGGCGGGGTGCTCGGCGACTGAACCGGAGCCGGCCCTCGCGGGAGAGTGGCACCTGGCCAGCATCGATGGCCAGCCACTTCCGCAGGCCCTCGACGCCACGTCCTCGATCTGGGAGGACCGCCTGGTGATCGAGGCAAGCGGAGGGTTTCGTCATTTCCAGGTGCTCGTGCCCAACGGCACTCCACCGACGATGATCTATCTAGAAGCCACCGGCAGCTGGCTGAGGAATGGAGACGAGCTGACCTTTGCGTCGATCAGTGCCGTCGCCGAACATTCGTTTACCGCGCGACTCTCTGGTGCTACCGAGCTGCATCGCACGCGCCTGGAGAAAGCCGGCCAGCGCCGGCGCCGGTACTACCGCATCACCGCGGACGGCAAGGACGTGCTGGCGAGCCAGCGCCGTTCGTGGAAAGAGTTCTTCGCCGCGATCAATCGCGTCGCAGGGGTGCAGCATGCCTGACTGGAGAACCGAGATCGGCTCGCATCGCTCGGGCTCGAGCCGCAGCGAAGTGTGGGGTCCGTTCAGGGCAACGCCCAGATATCGACGCGGTTGAGGTCCACAGCGGGACGCAAAACCACGCCCGCAATGCGGGCTAGGTCATCGCCGTTCGCCTGACCGGCGCTCGGGGCGCGCGGGAGGACACCCGGTGGCGTCGGGCACAGCGGGCAGTGTCAGAGTAAAGGTAGAGCCGACTCCGATTTCGCTCTTTACGGCCAGCTCACCTCGCAGCTGCCGCGCAAGGTCTCTACTGATCGCGAGGCCCAGTCCCGTTCCATTGAGAGGCTGCGATGAGTCCCGGAGCTGGACGAAGGGCTCGAAGATGGACTCGAGCTTGTCCGCCGGGATTCCGACTCCGGTATCGGAAACCCGTATCCACGCCGCCTCCGGATCCGCGCCGCAGCTCACCGCAATGCGGCCGCCGGAGGTCGTGAACTTGATGGCGTTGGAAAGCAGGTTCAGGAGAATCTGTCGCAGCCGACCCGGATCGACGCAGATCCTGATGTCGGGATCACATCCCGAGCAGTCGTACGTGATGCCCTTGGCCTCGAGTTGGGGTGCCACCATCGTCCGCAGCTCCAGCACCTCGTGACGGGCGTTCACGTGGTGAACGTCGAAGGCGATGTGTCCCGACTCGAGCCTGGCGTAGTCCAGGATGTCGTTGATGTACGAGAGCAGGATGTTCTTGTTTTCCGTGATCCGCTCGAGGTCGCGCTTCTGCGCAGCGGTCACCGGACCGCGGAGTCCCAACGTGATGAGCTCCGCGTAACCGGAGATCGCGTTCAGCGGCGTTCGCAGCTCGTGGCTCATCACGGCCAGGAAACGCGTCTTGGTCTCTGCCGCGCGCTCGGCAGCCGTACGGGCTTCGACCGCCTCCGCGTGCAGGCGCGCATTGTCGATCGACAGCGCGGCGCGGCGCGCGACGTCCATCGCGAGCGTGACGTCCTCCTCGCCGAATCTCCGCGCGGACTCCGCCGCCACCAGCAAGATCGTACCGAGCGTGCGGCCACGCGCCGTGAGGGGAACGACGATCGCGGATCTCAGCTGCAGGTCGCGGAGCATCGCAAGATGCGCGTCGCTCTTTGCCGATGCCTTGAGCATGTCATCGGTCACTTCGCCGTACAGCTCCGGTTTGCCCGTGCGCATCACGCGCGCGGGGCCGATGTCCTCGTCCGGCGATTGCGGGTACCGCCGCCACAGCTCCTCGGCGAGCCGCACCTTCTCCGGATTCACATGGGCAACCGCCAGCGGCCGCGTGGGTTTGCCACCGTTCAGCATCTCCACCGCACACCAGTCGGCGAGCTCCGGCACAACCAGTCGGGCCAGCTGGCGGAGATTGGTCTGATAATCCAGAGACTCGGAGAGCGTGTCGCCCACCTCGATGAGAAGACGGGTTCGGCGTTCCGCCGTGCGCAGCAGCGCTTCGCCTCAGTCCCCGTCCTCCGCGCGCGACGCCGGCAGTTCGCGGATCACATGCGCGAAGCCGACGAGCTCTCCGTCCGGGTGACGCAGTGGCGCGATGGCATTCCGCGACTCGAATCGCGAGCCGTCCTTGCGAACGCGCCACCCTTCACTCTCGAACGTCCGGTCGCCGCTGCGATCTCCAGCTCGCGTTGCGGCTTCCCCGGCGGCGACGTCCTCCTCGGGATAGAAGATCGCGTGCGGGCGGCCGATGATCTCCTCGGCGGAATATCCGTGCAGGCGCTCGGCTCCGCGGCTGCACGCGACGACGTTCCCGGTCGTGTCGAGCGCCACAATGGCCGAATCGACCGACGCGCTCGAACAGAAGCCGGTACAGCTCGACGTTCGCGCGGTCCAGATCGGCGGAGTGCAGCACCGCTTGCCATCAGTGCACGCCTCACGCCCTGCCGGAAGGACCGAGGCCGGCTCGTGCACTGCGCCTTTGGGCCAATCGGTCGATCGACACACGAGGCGTCTCGATCACACGCGTCCGTCTCGCGTCGCCCGCGTCCGGTCGCCACCTTAGGGCATGCGATACCTCCTCATCCTCGCCCTCGCCGCGCCGATCCAGGCGCAATCCCGCGCGCAGAGCCCGGCCAAACAGCAGCTCGCCACATCCATCGACGCAAAGTTCGATCGCTACGTCGGCGTCGCCCATCGAATCTGGAACTTCGCCGAGGTCGGCTATCAGGAGACGCAGAGCTCAGCGCTCCTGCAATCCGAACTGAAGAACGCCGGCTTCACGGTGCGCGCCGGCGTCGCGGACATCCCGACAGCGTTCGTGGCCGAGTTCGGGCGCGGCGCGCCGGTGATCGGCATCCTCGCTGAGTTCGATGCGCTCCCCGGGCTGTCGCAGCAGGTGACGCCGGAGCGCTCGCCGATCGCGGGGAAGGACGCGGGACACGCCTGCGGGCACCACCTGTTCGGCACGGGGTCCGTCGCTGCGGCGATCGCCGTGAAGGAATGGCTGCAGTCCGCTGGACGCGCCGGAACGATTCGCGTCTACGGTACGCCGGCCGAGGAGGGTGGCGGCGGCAAGATCTACCTGGTGCGCGCGGGGCTCTTCAAGGACGCCGACGTCGTGCTCGACTGGCACGCGGGCTCCGCGAACAACGCCAGCCCCGGTCCGTCGCTGGCCAACAAGAGCGGCAAGTTCCGCTTCCGCGGCGTGTCGGCGCACGCGGCCGGCGCGCCCTGGCGCGGGCGCTCGGCGCTGGACGGCAGTCGAGGCGCATGAACCACATGGTGGACATGATGCGCGAGCACGTTCCCGACGGAACGCGCATCCACTACGTGATCACCGACGGCGGCAAGGCGCCGAACGTCGTCCCCGACTTCGCCGAAGGCTACTACTACGTGCGTCACCAGGACGCGCGCATCGTGAACGAGGTCTGGGATCGCATCGTGAAAGCGGCCGAGGGCGCGGCGCTCGGCACAGAGACGAAGATGGAGCAGGAAGTGGTCAACGGCGTTTACGCGCTGCTGCCGAACGAAACGCTAGCGCGCGTGGTGGACGCGAATCTCCGGGCGGTGGGCGGCGTGAAGTACACGGCGGAGGAGCGCGCGTTCGCGGAGAAGATTCGCACGACACTGGGCGACGACCTGCCGCCCGTCACGCAGGCCGACACCGTCCTGCCGTTCGCGCCGCGGGGCGTCGCGACGGGCGGGTCGACCGACGTGGGCGACGTGAGCTGGGTGGTGCCGAACGGGCGCTTCTACGCGGCGACGTGGGTGCCCGGCACGCCGTGCGCATTCGTGGCAGGCCGTCGCGGCGGGCGGCATGAGCATCGGGCACAAGGGAATGATCGTGGCGGCCAAGACGCTGGCGTATACCGCGTACGATCTCATGACCGACGCGACGCTGGTGCAGCGCGCGCGGGCGGAGTTCGACCAGAAGCGCGGCGCGAACTTCACGTATCGTCCGCTGATCGGCGAACGCTCGCCGCCGTTGAACTATCGGGCGAGCGCGTCGCCGTAAACTGGGTTCTTTACCCAATTCCGGGAACAATTTGATCGCGGATGGTCGCGGAGGACAGCGCCGATAGGCGCTGATGAGCGTGACCAAACTGCAAGCGTCAACTGCCTTGTTTTCTTTTCGATTCGTCGGATCGACGGCCCGGATTGGCGCGGATGGGTGGGACGAGAACCGATGTCATCGATCAGCCAGCCGTGTCGCGCTCATCGGCGACCATCCGCGTTCCAAGGCAGGTCCCCGGAATTCCCGCTCAAGGCCGGGTTCGCAGTACGGACAACGCCCGCTCCAGCAGCTCGTCCCGCCCGGCCCGGATCCCTGCCAGCGTGGGCTCCAGCGGGATGTCCGGCGTCACCCCAATCATATGAAAGGGCGTGCGCCCATCGTGCCGCGTCACGCGCATCCCGGTGAACACGATGGTGAAGCCGCCCGGCACGGTGAAGTCGGCGATGTTGCCGTTCGCGCCCGCCGTCGCGCCGCCGACGATCGTCCCGAGCTTGTGGTCGCGCACGTACCCCATCACCGACTCGGCGTAGCTGATCGCCCTGCCGTCCGTGAGGAACACGCGCGGCACGGCGACGTGCGGCGTCGCCGGTTGCACTCGCCAGCTTTGGCTCGACCATCCGTCTATCACACCAAATGGCTGCGCGATCCGCGACACGTGCATCCAGCTGTCCGGTTCGCCTTCCGCCGAACTCACGAGGTGCGGAATGAGCTGGAATCCGATGTCGGTGGGATACCCGCGCACGTCGAACACCACTCCGCGCGCGCTCGCCAGCTTGTCCACGACTTCGCGCAACTGCGTGGCGCGCACCCGCGTGAGGTCCACGTACCATATCCCCGGCTGCAGCTGGGCGATGCTGTCCGGCCGGGGCTCCGCCGGGTACGCCACACCCGCGTTGCACGCGAGGGTTGCCTGGCGCGACGCACCGCGAGGAGGTTCGACCGTGAGTCGGACGTCGGATCCGGTCCTGCAGACGGCAAGCGCGAGCTGCGCGCGGGCCTTCCGCCACTGCGAGGTTCCGGACGCGAGCCGGACCTCCTTCGCGACCCGCTCAGATGCCGGCACGCCGTCGATCGCGTTGACGAGGGAGCCGGCGGGAACGGCGGAGTCGCCGCTCGCGGTCACGAGGAGCCGCTCGCCGAGAATCCGGAACTGGAGCGGCAGCCTGTAGGTGGTGAGCGGCCGCGCGACTTCCCGCACGTTGCCGTGGCCGTCGTGCACGTCTGCCACGAGGGCGCGCAGCGCGTCGTGGTGCCCCTCGCGCGTCGTCGGCGCGTCGAGCGCGGTCTGGAGCTGCGGCCCGAGGCGGGCGTCCCAGTCGACCTCGATGTCCGACCAGTACGGATAGAAATGCCGGAAGACGTTCCACGCAACGACGGCGTCCGCCAGGCGGACGTCCGCGTCGTCGCGACCCCACGGATTCACAAAAGTCGTGAGGAAGGTGCGCAGCGCCGCGAGGGCTGCCGGCTCGACCGACGGGACGCGCGCCTCCGCGTCCGTGAGCGACAGCGGCACCCGCGCCTGAAGGCCGCGTGCCAGTTGGACATCGATGAACGCACCCGCGAGCGGCGTCTCGAAGGCGTCCACGGGCGGCTGCGACGCGCCGGCCGCGGTCGTGCCGGTCGCGGTCGTTCCGGTCGCGGCGGTGATGCGCAGGAAGCGCTGCCCGTCCGCGGCCCCCGATGCGGGGCGCGAGAACGTGTAGGCGCCCTGCATGCCATTCTGCGACCACGTCCCCGGCGCCGGTGCCGCGGCCTCGAAGCTCGCGTCCGCAATCGGGAGCGGGCTCCACGTGCCAAGGTCGGAGCGCACTGCCAGCTCGATCGCATCCACGTCGGCCGACATCGCGCCGGAGGTCAGCGCGCCGAAGACGATACGCGTGGCGTCCGTGGCGACGGTTCCCTCGATGACGTACTCGCGCCACGCGGTGTCGCGCACGGGGCGCTCGTACATGTTGTCGAAGAAGCCTTGCTGCTGGCCCCGATCGACTCGCAGCCAGAGTCCCGCCCATCCCTGCGCGTTGGGATCGGCGATGCGGACGCGTGCGCGGAGGCGGATCGTCGCCCCGTGCAGCGTGGCGGCCGGGTACACCTGGGCGACATGGGCGAACAGGTTGCCCTGCGCCGCGGGCGCCGGTGCGCTGCGGTTCGTCCGTTTCGCGCTGTACGGGCCGCGAGCGGTAGGGGCCATCGCCGCGCCGCGATACCGCCATGCGATCAGCGACGCGTCGGGCTTCCCCGGTGCGGGTTTCGGGGGAAGGGTCGTGCCGATCGCGATCCCGGGGCCGAGTGGGGCGAACAGCTCCTCGAGCGTCGCCTCGAGCGCCGCCGGCGTGCGCGCGCCGCGCACCCGGCTCACGCCATGGGTGGCGAAGCGATTCCAGTCGATCGCGGCGGCCGCGTCGCCGGGATAGAACCAGCGCGCGACGCCGTAGAGGCGCGCAAACGCGGCGACGTTCTCGATCTCCTGCTGCTGCGCCGAGGCGCGCACAGGAACGATTGACGTGAGAACGATGACGCCGAGCGAACCGAGGATGTGTCGCATGGAATCCGCGTGTATAAGGAAACATAAGACTGTGGCATGACAGAGCTGAGCGCCATGCTCGCACCAACGTGCACGGAACGCGAAAGCAATAACGTCAACCATCGCGTGTGCCGGTTCCACTCGGTCGCGCGCCCCACTTCGAGAGGTGCCGCGATGAGTGCACGCCGTCAGTTCATGATCGTAGCGTTGCGCATTCTTCCTCTGGCCGTCGCCGCTGCAGGCGCTGCCTGTCGCAGGGACGGGAAGGTCCCGATGCCGACGTCCGATGCCACGCGACCGTCGCTTTCCTGGACTGTATTGAACCGGACAACCGGTCAGCAGGCGCCGATGCCGGGCACCGGGCGGATATCAGTCACCCTCGAAGGATCCTATCGCGTCACGCTTGAAGGCGACCGATAGCGAGGGTGTCAAGTCGATTGCCATCAATCCGGCGTTGGGCGGCGGACATTTGACGTGGCGGTGTGACGATCCGCCGGGAGGTGAAAGTCTCGCTCAAGCCAAAAACGCAACGCTGGGCCCGATGCAGCAGAACCTGTCGCCTGACGCGAATGGGTTGGTGCTCACGAGCATCTTCCTGATATACGACATTGCGTTGACCTGCCCCGAGGGATGGACCCTCGTTTCCGGCAGCGCCAAGCTGACGGGCTGGGCCAGCAACTACTTCGGCGGCATCGAAACGGCGGTCCTGACCATTACACTCGATCCCTAGCACAGTGACCACCCAACTGAGCGCCGAGCAGCGATGAGCAAGCTGACCGGGTGCCCAGGCTCGCGAGGGGGATCCGCGAGCAGACAGTTGCTGTTCTCCACATGGCCAACGGCATTGCGCTCGCGGGACTGCATCGCTCGCCGCGGATCACGCGGATGAACTACCGGATTTTCGCCGATTTGTCTTGGGTTTGTGGCGCGCAAGTCGCTCGCGCCAGACAACCAATTGAACCAGTATCAGCGCAATCCGCTCAAATCGGCGCAATCCGCGGCGAGCGGCGGGGTTCCGCGAGCAGTCAGTTGCTGTTGTCCTCTGTGATCTATGTGACGGTCCGATCGACGGCAGTCCGGATGCAAGTGGAAGGTGCCCAGTGGTACAGTAACGTCAGTGAGCAGGCCGACGACCATTGACTAGCCACTGAACGACGGAGTGACTGACACACTTCGACTTGCATCCGCTCTCACTACGCAGGACTATCTCCCGATCATTCCTCGCGCAGACGCCACGTTCGGCTGGAGCCTCGCCGCTCGGCGCGCCGGAATCCAGCACGCCAGCCGCGGCAATCCCGAAGAACAGTGCAGTCATCGACGCGAACGTCACCGGGTCTGTCGGCGTCACGCTGACGAGCATCTTGCCCATCGCACGCGTGAGCCAGAAGGCGCCGATGAGACCCGCGACCACGCCGACCACGCTGAGCACCATCCCCTGCCCGATGATGAGCCGGAAGATGCTCGATGGTTGCGCGCCGAACGCCATGCGGACGCCGATCTCCGACGCGCGCTGACGCACGAGACTCGCCAGCACGCCGTACAGCCCGATCGCGGCCAGCGCCGCGGCCAGCGCCGCGAACACCGAGATCAGGCCGAGCGCGAATCGGGTCGGCGCCATGGCGCGCGACACGTTCTCGCTCAACGGCGCCACCTCGGTGACGAGGAGCTGCGGGTCCACTTCACGCAGCGCGGCCCGCACCGGACCCGCGATCGAGTTGGGATCCGCGTTCGTCCGCACCAGCCACGAGTTCCCGAAGCGTCCCTGGAAATAGATCGACTCGTTCTCTTCGCCGACGAACGTCGTGTGCCGCAGGTGCTTCACGACCCCCACGACGGTATACGGCTCGGCGTCCGGCCCGCCGGGACGCGCGAGCAGTGTTTTGCCGACGGCCGACTCGTTGGGGAATGCCTGGACAGCTGCAATCTCGTCGATGATCATCGTCCGGGCGCCCGGCACTTCGTCGCTCGCGTCGAAATCGCGGCCGGCAATGATTCGCGCGCGCATCGTCCCGAAGTACCCGACCGGGACGAAATGGAACTGCCCCTGCTGATACTTGGACGGATCCGCCCGCGCCTCCTCGCGTCCCCAGCGGCCGCTGGACGGACTCGCGTCGAGGGGCAGTTGTGTCGCCTGCGTGACTCCACGGACTCCGGGAATGGCGCCGAGCCGCTGCCGGATCGTCGCCACCTTGGCCTCGAATTCCTGCGGAGACCGCGTGCGCAGGTTGCCGAGCCGGAACGTGAGGAGGCCATTGGCCTCGAAGCCGGGGTAGACGCGATTCAGCGCGATGGCGCTTCGAATCATCAGTCCGCAGCCGACCAGAAGCACGAACGACAGCGCGACTTCCGCGACGACCACCGACCGGCGCAGCAGCACCCCGTGGCCGCCGGTCGTTCCGCGGCCGCCGGCGCGGAGCACATCGGCGAGTTGCGGCCGTGACGCGCGGATCGCGGGCACCAGTCCGAAGATGACCGCGGAGACGACGCACGCCGCCATCGTGAAGCCGAGTACCCACGGGTCGATCGCGACGGAGTCGATGCGGGGCAGGTTGTCCGGAGCGAGCTTGAGCAGCAGCTTGACCCCGGCCCACGCGAACGCGAGACCGAGAACGCCGCCGGCGAACGAGAGCACGAGGCTTTCTGCAAGCAGCTGCCGGGTGAGGGCCCAGCTCGAGCCGCCCATTGCGGCGCGGACGGCCAGTTCCCGCTCGCGCCCCGACACGCGCACGAGCAGCAGGTTGGCGACGTTGGCGCACGCGATGAGGAGCACGAACATCACCGCACCCATGAGCGCGCGAATGGTGGGCTTCACCGAAACGACGACGTCGTCCTTCATCCCCTGGGCGCGGAAATACAGTCCGACGGTTTTCTTCAGCGGAAAGCGCTCCCACAAACCTCGGGCGACCTGGTCCACCTGGTTGTTGGCCGCCGCGAGCGTCACGCCGGGCTTCATGCGCCCGATGGGGTACCAGCCGACGTTGTTGCGCGCCACATCCGCCTCGTAGTTGATGCGCGCGGAGATCCACACGTCCGGGCGGCGCTCGAGCCCCGCTCTCGGCGGGAAGTGCAGCTCGACACCGGGTCCGAGGACGCCGACGACGTTGACGGGCGCACCGCCACCGATCTGGATGTTCTTCCCGACGATGGATGGATCGCTGCCGTACTGGCGCTCCCAGAACTCGTGGCTCAGCAGCGCGATCCCGGGGAGTGGCGGCGGTGGCGGCACTTGAGGCGCCGCTTGCGACTGGCCGGGAGCCGGGGGCTGCACGAACGGGTTCGGCCGCCCGTCTTCGGCGGCGAAGTTGCGACCGCGCGCGATGCGGACGCCGAGCACGTGGAAGATGTTGTGCGTGGCGAAGGCGGTGCGAATCTCCTGCGGGGGCGAGCCTTCGACGATGAGGGGAGCGGTGCCCGTGCGCACCGCGGCGATCCCCTCGAACAGCGTGCCCTGGTCCATCAGGTCCTTCAGGTCGCCCGGCGCGAAGGTCCAGTCGGAGACGTTGCGGGAGCGCAGCTCTCCCCAGATGATCGCGAGCCGGTCCGGCTCATCGTAGGGCAACGGTCGCAGCAGCACGGCGTTGGCCACGCTGAAAATCGCCGTGGTGGCGCCGATCCCCAGCGCGAGCGTCGCGATTGCCGTGATCGCGAAGGCCGGATTCTTCCGGAGCGTGCGGGCCGCGAAGAGGACGTCTCTGCCAAAGCCGGACATGGGGTCTCGCTTACTGGATTTTACGCTGCCGCGAAGGTACGGCCTGCTGAGTCAGACAGCATTAAGTCAACATTAGGTTCGCGTTGGCTTTGTTTCGCGGGCGGATCAGGGAAGCGGCTCGGTGTGTGCACACCCCTGCGTCCGTCGCGTGAATGTGGCGTGCGTGATCTTCCACACGCCGCCCTCGCGCACCAGCGTCATGGCGTCCGTGCCGCATCGATTGAACACCTTGCCGATGTGGACGGTGAAGTACGCCCAGAGCTGCGCCAGGTTGCCGTCGATGTGCACGTCCGTGTCGAAGGTGCGCTCCTTGAATGTGCCGCCCGTCGCGCGCGCGATGCTGCCGACGAGCGCCGCCGGCGTCGTCTGGGTCACGGTTGGGGGAGAGCCGGCGACCACCAGGATCGTGGCGGAGGAGTGAAAAGTCGCGAGGCCGGCGACGCTGTCGCGCGCCTCCAGCGCGTCGAACAACCGCTGCACGGTCGCGATCACCGCTGCCCTGTCGCTGTCCTGGGCGCGCAGCGATGCGGGAGTGGCAATAGCCAGCAACGTCAGGACGATTCTGAAGCGGCGCGCGTGGTTCATGACTGGCTCTCCGGAGTGTCGATGTGCCGGGGGACAGAAGGGTCGCAGAGATCTTATCCTCCGCGACCCGTCTTGTCAGCGACAGTGCGCTGCCAGGCGCCGAACGCCGTCAGTCGTCGACCTGGATCTTCACCGTGGTGGCAGCGATCGTCCGCGGCGGCCCTACGCTCTGCACGGTGCCGAGTCCTTCCACGCGAACGAAATCGCCCGCGGCGACCGCGTTCGCGGCCGAGGCCAGCGTGAACAGATCACCCTCGGGATCGAACGTCGTGCCGGCGCCGGTCTGAACGACGGTACCGTCCGACAGCGTCAACGTTCCGGCGGTTACGCTCACCGATGCGACCCGGGCCTCGAACTCCACGACCGCACCCTGCGGCGGTGCGCCGGTCAGGATTTTCTGGATGCGCGTGGACGCCACGATCTGAACGGGCAGGTTGAACACCCGAAGGATCGCGAGGGGCGGCGGCGACGCCACGTCCTCGAGATTGTCGGCATCCACCAACACCTCGATCTTCGCGTCGTCTATCTCGTTGGTGAGACGCAGGTCTTCCGCCGTGAACGTCGCCACGGTCGGTGCCTGCGGCGTCGCGGGCTGGTCGCGCCGGGCCTCGATCGAGGGCCGGCGGCCGCCACTCAGCTCGGCCGCGATCAGCGCCTCCCACGCACTACGACTCACGTTGCTGCTGCTCTCCGTGCGGAAGCGCGATGACGAGTTGTAGCTCACCACGAAACCGCCAAGCTCGAGCGTGAGGGTCCCGTCCGTCGTGTTCATGGCGGTGACGCGACTGACGATCTTCTCTTCCGCGTCGTCGGGCTCGACTTCGATCTCACGCGCGACGAGACCGGCGAGCGTCGTGAACTCGATCTCGATCCGCGCGGTGCCAACGATTTCCGCCTCGAACTGGACCAGCGAGATCGGTTCGCCGAACTGCGCTGCGAGTGTGCCAGGGCCGGTTGACTCGGAGCAAGCGGCAAGCAGCACGAGCGCGCCAGCGGTGAGCGCGGTACCACGGTTCCAGGATTTCATGACTGTTCAACTCCCATTTGACGGAGCGCACTGAGACGCACGGGCAGATGGCCCGGTGCATTCAAGCGACACGCCAGATCCTGGCCCCCCTTAAGCAACACTCCTGCAATCCTGGCTCCGATCGATGGCCAGGTCGCAGAGACACGAATCCTCTGCGACCCTCCGGCCATCGGCGGATCAATCGCGGTTCAGCTGCTTGTTCAGAGCGTCGAGTCGCTCGGACCAGAACTTCCTGACCCGGTCGGCAGCTTCGCGACTGGGCAGTTTCGTATGCTGCACCGCGACCATGCTCTTGCCCCTTCCTTTCGGCATGAACCCGACCGCGACGATGGTGCCGTCGCTCCAGCCGAGTCGCATCGTCTTCGGTGACGTCGCTGTGCGCACCTTCACGCCGTTCTCGCCCAGCCAGCGGCGTCGGCTGGTCGCCTTTGCCCAGGCGTCGAACAGCTTCTTCACGGGCACGGCGTACGTGCGCGACTTGCTCGCCTCGTAGCTGCCGTCGCGGCGCTGGCCGATCGCGCGCAATCCCTTGATGCGCTCGTAGCCCACGACCACGGTCTGCGACCACCAGTCGCCCACGCCGAATTCGCCGCTCACGATTTCCGCGATCTCGCGGTGCGGCAACTCGTGCGCGCTGTGCCAGTCGAGCGCCTGGACCCACTCCTTCCAGACGCGGCCGGTCCTTGCCTTCATGACTGCGTCGCTCTTTCCCGCCAGCGCGGCGTAGTCGGGCGCCGGCGCGCGCGTGACAGGCGCGGTGTCGGCGGGGGAGGGGGCTGGGGCTTTCTTCTGAACGTGCGCGCGGGCGGCGGTGTAGCTCTCGCCCGTCCTGCTCATGCGGGCGCGCACGAGGCGCTTGAAGTCCTTGTTCTGGACCATCGTCATGTCTCCGTTGGGTACACCACGACGCACTTCCCCAGCAGCGCGCCTGGTGACGCAAGGGACTGACGATACTGTCCGGGAGTATGCCCCCCTTTGCCTCACTCAGGACTCCGGCTGGGGCAGAGTCTCAAGAGGTTGGGCGCGGACCGGCGCCGCAAACAAAATGGCGCGACTCCGGAACGAGGTCAAGCAGGCGGCCGGCCTCATGGGGGGTCATCATGTGGCCGCAAGGAAAAGCCTGTTAGGCTTCGCACCACCAGAACCCATCCCGCCAATGACCATTCGGGTCTTCGTTACTGGGGGCACGTTCGACAAGGAGTACGAGGAGCTCACCGGCACGTTGAACTTCCGCAACACGCACGTGGACGAGATGCTGCGGCGCGGACGCTGTGGCCTCGATGTCGACGTCGAGACGCTGATGATGGTCGACAGCCTCGAGATGACCGACGCGCAGCGCGCGGCGGTCGTTCGCGCCTGCCGGGAGTGCGTCGAAGACCGGATCGTGATCACCCACGGTACCGACACCATGGTGGAGACGGCGCGCGCGATCGCGCAGGGCGTCGCGGACAAGACGGTCGTGCTCACCGGCGCAATGGTGCCCTACGCCTTCGGCAGCTCGGACGGCCTGTTCAACCTCGGCAGCGCGTTGTCGTTCGTGCAATCACTCCCGCGTGGTGTCTACATCGCGATGAACGGTCGCAGCCTTCCGTGGGACGACGTGCGCAAGAACCGCGAGGCGGGCGTGTTCGAGCGCTTGCGAGCGTGAATGAGGAGGTATGACGGCATGACGGCATGACGGTATGACGGTATGATGAACTCTGTCGGCGCCTCGGCAGGTATGCTGTTCTACTATGGCGTGTGCAGCCAACTGCCTGCCGAAGCGCTCGCGCGTCGGATCTATAGTTGTTTCACATACTCTGAAGTTTTGTCGAGAATCCCGTAGCCGCGTCTCAGAAAGGCCAGCCGACCAGCTGACCGGCCACTGATTCAATGATCCTCCCGCCGTGGTTGGGCGGCTGCGTTCCCTGCATGGTCACCGTGAACAGCGGTGCGGCGAGGTCGGTGTCCACCAGGTGCAGGTACACGCCAGTCGTCGGCGTCGTCTGGAACTGGATGTTGTTGAACGTCACGACGTCCGCCAGGCGATCGAGCCGGAACTGGGTGGCGGCGGGATCCATGTCCTGGAAGACGGCGTCGTCGAATCTGATGATCGCCTCGCCGTTCACGACGCGGAGCGGCATTCCGTCCAGTACGAGTCCGGCCGCATCGAGGCCGCCAACCTGCAGCGTTTGCCCCGCGCTGCTGAGCGTACGCGCGACCGTCGGACCCGCGGGCGTGCGCAGCTGACCGGTGGCGAACGCGGCGCTGAGGAGCGTCACTCCGGCCGTGCTCGTGTTCTCGATCTGCAGCCGGTGGAAGTGCGAGAGCGCGGTGGTGGTTCCGGGATTGGCAAATATCACCGACTGCGCGCCTGATCCGTTCAGCACCGTCAGATGGTTCACCGATGCGGCAAAGGTCGCGGCGGCGACCGTCTGGACGAAGTTGCCGCCGACGCGAAGCGTGCCCGCCGTGAGCCGGGTGTTGGTGTTGCCGCCACCGAACGTCGCATTCCCTGCGACGGCCAGCACACCCGCGGCGTTCTGCATGGTGAGCAGACCCGTGTTCTGCGTGGCGAAGCTCCCGCCGACGGCGATATCCTGCGCGCCGATAGTCAGATTCCCGGTTGCGAGGACTATCAGGCTACCCGTCATGCTCGCCGATCCGGCGAACGAGGCCGCGCTGAGCACGCGGACGTTGTTGTACGAAAATCCGGCGCCCACAGGGATAGTCGTGGCGCTGCCGAAGAACTCCGCCGTGACAGGCGCGAACGTGCCGGTGCTCGCGAGGCCGTCGCCGATTCGCATGAGTGCCACGGTCACATTCCCCGCGTTGTTGAACGACGCGGTAGTCCCCGTCTCGAACGTGCCGGCTCCCTGAATCGATCCGCCGGCTCCGTTCGTAACTGGCCCGACGCCGATGATCGCCGTCCGCGCTGCCGCCACAGTGATGATCCCCGAATTCGTGAAGCTGGGCGTGGTGCCGCTCTGGGTGACGGTCAGGTTGCCGCCAGCGACGTTGATCGTGCCGCTATTGAGGTGATCTGCGCTGGTGCGGTTGATCTCGAACAACTGGGCCAGCGTCACCGTGCCCTGGTTGTCGAGTTGCGCCTCGAGGACGCGCCCGCCACCGCTGCCCACCACGGTGCTGATCGTCCCATCCGGCGCGTTGATCAGCGCCCCTGTGGTCACCGTGAGGAACGCGGCGCCGATGTTGTCGCCCACCTTGGTCAGCTCGATCGTGCCGTGGTTGGTGAAGCCGGTGGCCACCGTGAGCCGGCTGCTGGCGCTTGTCGTCGCCGTCACGCGCACGAGCGACCCTGCGACCGAGGTGAAGGCGCCGGTGATGGTGGATGAGCTGGAGATGGGTGGGGTGGCGACGGCGCCCACGGCGAGAGTCCCCGCGTTGATCACGGCGGTGTTGATGGTGTTGGCACTGGAGAGGGGCAGCGTCCGTGCCGCCGCGTTGGTCAGCGTGCCCGGTCCGTTGACCGTCGACGCCGTCAGGCTCAGCGCCAGCGTTTCGGTGGTGATGTCGGTCGCGAAGCTCGCGATCGTGGTGTTGAGCGAGAGCGCGCCCAGGCTGAACGCGCTGCCGAAGACGGCCGGGTTCACCCCGGTGAGCGTCATCGTCCCGCCCCCGTCGAGCGTCGCAGCGGCTGCCTGCGTGAAGCTGCCGGTGGAGATCGCCCAGGTCCGCCCCGCGGCCACGGTGACGGTCCCGGTGTTCGTGAAGCTCGGTGTCGTGCCGCTCTGGGTGAGCGTCAGGTTGGCGCCAGTGACGTTGATCGTGCCGCTATTGGTGTGATCCGCGCTCGAGGCGTTCATGACCAGGGGCTGGCTGATGCTCACCGTGCCCTGATTGTCGAGCTGCGCGGCAAGGGTACGGCCCCCACCGCTGCCCACCACCGTGCTGATCGTCCCATCCGGCGCGTTGACCAGCGTCCCGGTGGTCACCACAAGAATCGCGGTGCCGATCGCGTCACCCGCCTTGGTCAGCTCGATCGTGCCATGGTTGGTGAAGCCGTTAGACACTGTCAGCGTGCTGTTGCTGCTCGTCATTGCCGTCACGCGCACGAGCGACCCCCCGACCGTCGTGAAGGCGCCCGTGATGGTGGAGTTGCTGGAGAAGGGGGCAACGCCGAGCTGCAGGGTGCCGGCGTTGGTCACCGCCGTGTTGATGGTGTTGGGTTGCGACAGGGGCAGCGTTCGCCCCGCCACGTTGGTCAGCGTGCCCGGTCCGTTGAGCGTCGAGTTGGTCAGGCTCAGCGCCAGCGTCTCTGTGCTGATGTCGGTCGCGAAGCTCGCGATCGTGGTGGTGAGCGAGAGCGCGCCCAGGCTGAACGCGCTGCCGAAGACGGCCGGGTTCATGTTGCTGAGCGTCATCGCCCCGCCGCCGTCGAGCGTCGCCGCGGCCACCTGCGTGAAGCTGCCGCCGGTGATTGCCCAGGTCCGCCCCGCGGCCACGGTGACGGTCCCGGTGTTCGTGATGCTGGGCGTCGTGCCGGTCTGCGTGAGAGTCAGGTTGCCGCCAGTGACGTTGATCGTGCCGCTATTGGTGTGATCCGCACTGGAACGGTCGATCGCCAATCCAAGCCCCAGGCTCACCGTGCCCTGATTGTCGAGTTGCGCAGTGAGCGTTCGGCCCCCGCCGCTCCCCGCCACGCTGCTGATCGTGCCATCCGGCGCGTTGACCAGCGTCCCGCTGGCCACCGTGAGCCCCGAGCCGCCGATCGCGTCGCCCGCTTTGGTCAGCTCGATAGTGCCGTGGTTGGTGAAGCCGCTGGCGACCGTGAGGGTGCAACCGTTGCTCGCGCCGGCCTGAACGCGCACGAGCGACCCCGCAACCGTGGTGAGGGCCCCATTGAGTGTGGCTGAGCAGAAGAAGGGAGGGACGCCCGCTGCGAGGGTTCCCGCATTGACCAGTGCCGCGTTGACTGTGCTGGTAGTGGAGAGGCTCAGCACCCCCCCGGCCGCGACGGAAACGGCGGGCCCGGTCAGGGTCGAACCGGTCAGAGTCACTCGGCCGGTGCTCAGAATATTGCCCGAGGCCAGGAAATTCAGCGTCCGCAAATTGGTTGTGCTCAGCGACTGGACGCCGCTTGCCGCGCCGACCGAGAAGCTGTTGACGGCGGAGTTGACGTCGAGGGTCACCGTGTACGTTCCGGCGAGATCGATGAAGGCGTTTTGATCCGCGGCTGGCGGCGCGCCCGTGCTCCAGTTGCTTCCCACGCTCCACAGCCCACCCGGGGATTGATCCAGTGCACGTCGACGGGAGCGGGAGCGGTGATGTTGAACGCCTCGCTCGTCGCGCTCGGCACACCGGTCGCTGACGCGACGAGAGTGTATCCGATACCCGCCGCGTTGATGCTCAGGTTCGTGAAGGTGGCAACGCCAGCCGCCGCCGCGACCTGCAGAGTGCCGGAGAGAATGCCGCCCCCCGGATTCGTCCCGATGGCGACGGTGACCAGCTGCGAGAAGGAGGTCGCCAGGTTTCCGAACGCGTCGAACGCCGTCACGACGATCGGGGGAGCGATGGCGCTTCCCGCCACTGCATTCGACGGCTGGGTGGTGAAGCGCAGCTCCGCGGCCGCGGCCGGGCCGACCAATGTCGCGACGCTGCCGTCGATCGCCGGCGCGGCGGCGTCGGTTGCCTGAAGCGTCCGCGGTCCCGCGGTCCTGAACGTCACGCCGCCGGGGAACGACCGCACGCCCGCGTCTCCGGGCTGGAACGAGTAGGCTGCAGGAAGCGTCGCGGCCGCATCGTTCGAGGAGAACTGCACGGTGCCGCCGTAGCCGGTGGCGGTATTTCCGAACTCGTCCTGCGCGGTGACGGTGACGTTGTTGGCGACGCCAGCCGTCGTCTGCGCGGGAATACCACTGAGCACCAGCCTCGCCGCCGCAGCCGGAGTGACCGTGACGGTCTGCGCGCCGGTGATCGTGCTAATCGCCTGGTCCGTCGCGGTGACCGTGATGCTCCCCGCCGTGCGCAGCGTGACGCCTCCCTCCGGGAACGTGTGCGTCCCTGCGTCGGCCGCGGTGAACGTGTAGCTCGGGGGGAGCGTCGCCTGCGGATCGTTGGAGGTGAAGGCGATCGTGCCCACATACCCAGTCGCGACATTGCCGTTCGCGTCGCGCGCCGTCACCGTGACGGAGCTGCCGACGCCCGCCTGCACCGGATCGGGCAGACCAGTCACGTCGAGCCTGACGGCGTCCAGGGCGAGGACCGTCAGCGACGCTTCGCCGAAGATGGTCGCGTCGGCGGCGTCGGTCACTCGAACGGTCGCCGGTCCCGCGGTCGTGAACGAAATGGCGTTGGTGAACGCGTGGACGCCGGCGTCTCCCTCGGTGAACGTGTATGGCGAGGGAAGCGTGGCGCCCTGATTCGACGACGTGAAGACAACGGTGCCGCGATAGCCAGTCGCCGTATTGCCGAACTGGTCCTGCGTCGTGACCGTGACCGAAGCAGTCGTGCCGCTCGGCAGCGACTCCGGTAGTCCGCTGAACACCAGCTTCGATGCCGCGGCCGGCGTGACCGTGACGGTCTGCGCGCCCGTGATCGTGTTCACCGCCTGGTCGGTGGCGGTGACCGTGACACTGCCGGCGGTGCGCAGCGTGACGCCCGGGAACGCGTGCGTCCCCGCGTCAGCCGCGGTAAAGGTGTAGTTCTCGGGAAGCGTGGCCTGGGGATCGTTCGACGTGAACGCAATCGTCCCGGTGTAGCCCGTTGCGATGTTGCCGCTCGCATCCCGTGCCGTCACCGTGACCGAGTTGCCGGCGCCCGCCAGGACGGGATCGAGCAGACCGTTCACCTCGAGACTGACGGCGTCTAGGGCGACGACCGTCAGCGACGCTTCGCCGAAGATGGTCGCGTCGGCGGCGTCCGTCACGCGAACGGTCGCCGTTCCCGCGGTCGTGAATGAAATGGCGTTGGAGAACGTGTGGACGCCCGCGTCCCCCTCCGTGAACGTGTACTGCGAGGGGAGTGTCGCGCCGGGATCCGATGCGCTGAACGCGACGGTGCCGCGATAGCCGGTGGCCACGTTCCCGTTTTCGTCGCGCGCCGTCACCGTGACGGACGCCATGGCGCCGCTCGCCAGCGTCGCAGGCAGCGCGGTCAGCCCGAGTGATCGCGCCGGCCCGGCGCTCGGAACGACACCCTCCTCGATCCGGAACAGGATCGGAAGGATGAAACCATCCTTGAACTCGATGATCTCGTTGTTGGGCGTGATCGCCCAGCGCGCGGTGAGGCGAACGTCGATGAAGCCGAGCTCGCGGCGGTCCGCGCCCGCGAAGACATACACGCGATACAGACGGCCGACGTCAAAACCCGGCTCGCGCGTGTTCCAGGGCACCACGTACGTCTGCAACAGGTTCAGGACACTGATCGGAGGATTGCTGGTCGCGGTGTACGTGCGCAGCGCCGGCGTCGCGCCAGGGGTCGATGCGCCGCACGCGACGGCGGGGCCGCCGGTGATGTCGCAGATCGCCACCACCGGGTTGACGGCCGCGATGTCGCCGTCGAACGTGCCGGTGTGCTGCGGCGGCGGAACCAGCGGGAAGAGGAAAAAGAATCCCGGTGTGCCGGAGTGGGCGCCGTCCGAGATCAGGGAACCGGGGAGCTGCGGCGTAGCGCGCGGCTCCGAGGGGGTCTTCCTATCGTCGGACTGGCAGGAGGCGGCGACGAAGAGCGTGGCGGTCAGCAGTACAAGGCGTCGGTTCATCGGGATCACCGCGCAGTCCTCGAGGAGGGAAGGCCACTACCGGCGTGGCATACACAAGGACATACGCAATGGCGCGGCAGAAGCCGACAGGGAAAGAAAGACAGACGGTGGCGTCTCGCCTCGGCGCGCGCGCCGCATCGTGAGTATGTGGTTCTACTATGCTCTGAGCAGTTAACTACACGAGCACGCGGTCGGGCTCAGCGTCTATAGCGCTTCCACATACACAATCACTTTCGCGAGATCAGCCGGTTTCGGGTGGTGGCCTCCTACAACTCCATCGGCGAGAATCGGCGAAATCGGCGAAATCGGCGAAAATCTCAATAACCTTCCGGCTGTGTGGCATGTTTGTTCGGTAACTATCGGTACCTATAGCCACTCGAGGGAAGCTGGAAGAACGCACTTGAACGCGAGGAACGTGAATGCGCCGCGACGTCTACATCGAGAATGACTCCGGGGGGTTCAGCGTACTCGCCGCGGACGCGGTCGACGCGATCATCGAGGATGGCCGCAGCGACGACATGCGCTTCGTCAGCTCGCACAAGGCGCTCCTGCTCGAGCTCTATGGGGACGACTCCATGCCGGTGCGCATCGTCGTGGACGAACCGCTGCGGCCCGATGAGGAGTCCCAGTGGCTGGCCCGCGCGTCGTGGCGGATCGAGACTTCCGACGGAGGCATGCTCGTCATGGGAGGGTTCGACCCGGACGTGCTGTCGTCGTGGAAGGAGGCGGGCGGCGCGGGCGACGGCCGCGGCGTCGGCGCGTTCTCGGCCGCACCCGGCGGCTGGCAGGTGGACGTCTACGCACACGTGGGCTCGATGAACGGACGGGTCATCCTGAGCGAGACGGAAGAGAAGCCGGGCGCCGCGTTCCGGCGCAGTCATCCCGGCCGCGCGTTTCCGCTCTGGCTCGCGAAAATGCTGGAGTTCTCCGGCGAGGACGACCCGGGATTCGAAGAGCTGTGGACGGACGTTCGCGGCAGCATGACGGCCGGCCAGCTCGCGGTCGACACCGGGGGCGGCGATGCCATTGGCTTCCTCGTCCACGTCACGCGCGCCTCAGCGCCGCCAGGCGAACCGCCCGAGGGAATCTGGTTCGATCGCGCGGCCAACAGCCGGGTGCCCGCCACATTTCCGCTCGGCATCCCGTCGGACGTGCCGGACCCGGATCTGCGATCCTTTCACGACAAGTTGCTGGACATCCGTCATCCGGAGCCGGAGCGGCCGATTGCCGAAAAGTTCGTCGGGATCATCGAGAGCTGGCCGGGCGACCCGCTGAAGCCGATCGACGGCGGGCCGGTGGCGATTCCTCCCGGCGAGTTGTTCCTCCTGCACTGGATGGCGGCGTTCACGTCCGACTCCACCCCGCGCTTCGAGCTGTGGGTCGAGCCGAAAGCAGGGCAACCGTGGGCGCCGCCCGCGGCGACTCCCGATTTCGCCGTGATCGCAAAGAGCAGCTCGGTCACGGCGGTCGGGCCGGTGGAAAACACCGGGGGATGGCACACGTGGTCGGCGTCTCGAAGCGTGGCCACGGCAGTACGAGACATTCCCGACGGCTCGACGATCGATCTGGCGATGGCAGCGGACCTCGACGAGGATGATGACGACCAGGATCCCGCCGTCGGACGCGCGCAATACAGCGGCAGGATGAGCGGCGGCCAATGGCACATCGCGGAGGCGTCGCCGGCGGTCGCCAGGGATGCGCTCGAGCAAGCGCTGGCCTTCACGCGCGATGTGGCGTTCAGCGCACGGCTGCAAGTGCGCGACGGCCGCGAGCGGGAAGCATTCGATGCCGAGGCCAGGGAGTTCGAGTCGATGATGGGTGGCGTTCATTGGGAGGGCGATGTGCTGCATCTGGCCGACCACAACGAACGCATGATGCTCCTGCTTGCCGCTCCGGTCTTCCGGGCCCGGTTCGGAGACCAGTGGGCCGTCTCAAAGGATGAGGACGACGGCGAGGAATCGTAGGGACGATCGCGACGAGCCGAGCCGCGGTCGAGTGGGACTGGCGATGTATATTCTGCCCATGCGCGCCGTTCGCTTTGTCCGCCAGCTGCTGGTGACGCTCCTGTTCATGCCGCTTGCGGCATTCGCCCCGGTCGAGGGGGTTTCGCGACCGTTGCAGCGTGTGACCGCGGCGACGACGGGTCAGGTGCTGCGAAGCAAACGCTCGGGGTGGCTCAGGCTGAAGGTGTTTCGTCGAAACACGAACGGCGAAACCAGGTTCGCGGGGCTCTACAGCGTTTTTGTCGGATCCCCCCGATCGCGGCTGCTTCGGGAGGAATGAACGATGACCCGTTCCATCGTGTTGTTTGGAGCCGGCGTGATGACTCTCGTTCTGCACGGCCATGTCTCGGCGCAGGCAAAGAACCACCCGCTCGAATCAACCGCGAGCGTGCGCCTGCACAACGTGGTCGCCGAGCCGGCGACGCTCGACGGCAGGAAGGGATTGCGCGTGACGCTGGACTCGAAGATCGCGCAGCCGGAGGCGGAGCAGCTCGTAGTCGTGGATGGCCTCGAGTTCTCGAACGGAGTCATCGAAGTGGAGCTCGCCGGCGCTCCGGCGCCCGGCGCGGCCGGGGGTGCTCGAGGGTTCGTCGGTATCGCGTTCCGCTTGCAGAGTGACATGAAGGCCTATGACGCATTTTATCTGCGTCCCACGAACGGGCGCGCCGACGACCAGGAGCGGCGCAACCACGCGACGCAATACATCGCGCATCCAGACTGGCCGTGGAACCGGCTGCGCCAGGAGACGCCATCCAGGTACGAGTCCTACGTCGATCTCGTGCCCAATGCGTGGACGAAGATCAGGATCGAGGTGCGCGGCGCACAGGCACGCCTGTTCGTGCACGATCAGCAGCAGCCCGTGCTCATCGTAAACGACGTGAAGTCTGGTGCGGCAGCGAAAGGAGCCGTCGCGTTGTGGCTGGGGCCGGGAACCGTGGCCCACTTCCGGAACCTGCGCGTCGATCCCAGTCCGTCTCCGACGCCTTGACTCGGCGCACGCGCCGAGCGTACCCTCGGCGTAACCGCGCTTCACCGTGCAATGATGTGGTGACGCGCTTCGGGCGCGTGCCGCTATCCTCGGCCTGTGCACGCGTTCCCACGTTCGCCGAGGAAGGTTGGGTCATGGCCGTGGCCATTCATGTCGGGAAATGGACGCTGGCGGAAGTCCACCGGCTGCCCGAAGACGGCAACAAGTACGAGCTGGTTCGCGGAGAGTTGTTCGTGACTCCGCCTCCGGGCGACGAGCACGAGACGATCGCGGCCCGGTTGAGCGCGATCCTCGCCCCGTATGTGCAAGCGCAGGGATTGGGACTGGTATATCACCCCAAAGCCGTGATGAGATTCGACAAGTCGGAGGTGGAACCCGACCTCATGGTCCGCGCGCTGCACCCCAATCGAAAGAAGAACGACAAGGACTGGGACACCGCGCCGATGCCGATCCTCGTCGTGGAGATCCTGTCGGCTTACACGAGACGCCGCGATTTCAAGGAAAAGAAGCAGCTGTATCTCGACGCGGGCGTCGCGGAGTACTGGGTCGTGGATCCGGAAGAGTGCGAGCTCACGGTCATTCGGCCTGCAACGCAACGCACGGAGCGCCAGCGGCTCACCTGGGCCCCGAATGGCGCAGCGTCGCCGCTGACCTTCGAGGTCGGCAGCATCTTCTAGCAGCGACTTGACACGCATGCGGCCCGTCCACACCACACGGGGCCCGTGCTGGCCCTGCAAACTTGCGGCGAGTCTCACCGCGACGCGACAGTTCCGGTTCACCTCCGGGAACCGCATCGAGGACCGAACGCCATGACATCGAAAACCACGCGGCACCTTCTCTTCGCCGTCGTCACCTCCATCGCGGTGCCTGTCGCGGAAGTCTTCGCGCAATCGGGCAATGACGAGGCTGGCCTGAGACGCGTGGACAGCGTCTGGGCCGCCAACTACGCCACGCACGATACCGCTTCGGCGATGGCGCTCATGGCGGAGGATTTCTTCATGACGTCGACGAACGGTGCGATCAAGACCAGGGAGGTGGAGCTCGCCGACGTCCGCCGCACTCCCGGCTATACCATCAAATACTTCCGAACCGCGCAGGTTCGGGCGCGGCCATACGGAACGGCGGGGGTCGTGACCGGAGTCGCCGAATGGGCCGTCGAAGCGAGCGGCAACTCGACGCAGACGCGTCGCCGCTACACCGCCGTCTATGCCAAGGGTGGCCCGCTCGGCTGGCGGTTGGTCGCGCTCCACATGGGCCGGGCGGAATGATCTCGAGTCACACAGCGGCCCGACGACTCACTTCACCAGCGTGAACTCGCGACTGCTGATCACGACCGGTTCACCCGGCCGGGCGGCGCCGACGATCAACTGGTATTTGCCGGCCGCGAGCGCGCCGAAGTTCAGGACGATCGCGCGCGACTGCACGAGCGCGTCTCCGACTCTCTCGGCGCTGCTGGCTGTACCCGGCTGGTGGTCGCGCCAGCGCACGACGGAGGACTGCCCGGCCTCAGCCGTGATACCCAGCCTGTTCCCGAGCCGGCGCAGGAGCCCGGCCCGCTCCTGCGAGACCACGGTCAGCGTCAACTCGACAGGGTCGCCCTGCGCCGCGCCATACATCTCGACGAAGACTCCGACGCGCTGTGTCCGCAGCGTCGTCGTCGGTAGCATTCGGTCCATCGCGTCCGACAGCGCTCGCGGAAGCGAGTCGTCGGTTGCGGGCGCGGCGAAGAGCGCGGGATCCGACAGCGCAAGCTCGCCGAGAGCGAGAGCGTCGAGTCCCGCGGGGAGTGTCACGGAGAAACGTGCGCGCGCGGCCGGCGCGTCGTCGCGCTCGAGATCCACAACCTCCGCCGAGACGACGTGTGCACCCGGACGCGCCTCCAGCGACATCGGCAAGGTGCCGGTCTCCCGCATGACCGCGGGTGTGGAGGATTGGTGAGGCGTCTCCCCCGGCCCGCGGGCCGCGAAGAGCGCGGCCGTGTAGCCCTCGAGAGCGCTATCGGTGAGCTGGCGCGACCGCGGATCCGTGGCCACCACCAGGAGTGGAGCACGTTCGCGACGGAATGCGGCCGCTTGCACGTCCAGCGGGGCGAGCGGCCCCGCGCGGGCGAAATGCTCGAAGGGCCACCAGCGCTCGTCGACGGCCTTCCGGTCGGCGTCCCAGCCGGCGGCAAGATCGGCGACGTCGTGGAGCTCGAGCGGCCGGCGCGCGGACGCGACATCGTACGGCGGCGTCGTATGGTACCGCGGCCGGAAGTACTCGCGACTCGAGTTCGCGGCGCGATCGCGGAAGCCGAGCCACCCGTTGTGCGCCTCGTGCTCCTGCCGGTTGAAGTACGACACCGACGGCATCCCGTACCGCAGCATCATCTCGGTGGCGGCAAGGCCGCCAAACGCCGGACGCCAGTCGATGTGTTCGTCCACCAGGAGCAGCGAGCGGAGCGTGACCATCGTCTGCCGGTACAGATGGACGTACAGCCGCTCGTTACCCGGCTGCGCGAAGAGAGGATCGGCGAGCCACCAGAAGCGCGCCACGATCTCCTCGCTCGCGGGGCAGGAGAGCTTGCCGTGCCGTTCGCGCGTGCCCGGATCGAGCAGCAGCGAGATGTCGAGATACGCACAACGTTCGACCCGAGACATTCCCCTGCTTGCGAAGTCGAACGCCCCGGCCGCCGCCTTCCAGTTGCCGGCGCTCGCCAGGGCGTATCCTTCCAGGAGCGCGCAGGCCACCCCGGACTCCCGACATTCCCCGGCGGCGATGGCGGCCGCGCGAGCGAACTCCCCCTGGTCCACGTACAGGCGAATCCGCTGCCCGAGGACCCACAAATCCGCCGGAGCGAGGGATGCGGCCGAATCGAGCAGTTGCAGCACACGAGCCCGCAACCGACGGATCTTCTGACGCGGCTTCTCGCCAAGCGAATTGTCAATTCCCGTCGCTTCGTCCGCCCGAGTGCCGCCGTTCTGGAACCAGACAGGGCACATCGACTTGCGACTGTGGCTGGAGTGGATCAGGTGCTTCGCATCGGCGCCGCCGACATCGTCGTAGTGGCAATGCAGCGACCAATAACGGCTTCCCGAGCCATCGAGGTCGCGGAGACTCATCCACTCGTTGCGCCACGCGACGAAGAGATCCAGCTCCAGCTTTCGGGCCCGCTCGATGAGCTTCGCGGCCCTGATGCTGTCCTGCGGTTCCCCAGCGCCGCCCAGCGCGAGAACCAACGCAGCGTGAGAGAGTGCGACTCCGATCATGCGTGCCTTCCGCTCGAGACCAGCACACGTCGTCAGAGCAAGCTAGTTGCCCGTGGAATCTCCGCGCTCGAATCGGGACGATCGGGGACGAACCGGCGGGCTGGCGTGCCGAACGGCCTATTGCGAGATGGAACAAAATCCATGAATCGAGCGTCGCACAGTCGCGGCAGCGAAGAAGCGGCAGTCGCTGGATGATTACGAGCAATTGAGGTAATTCACAGAATGGTCAGCTCCGCCGTTGTTTCGATCTGGTGCCTGCTGGGGCAGGTGGCACTGCAGGACTCTGTCACTGTGCGCCTGCAAACGCTTGCCGACAGCATCGTGCAGGCTCGACCCAGGGTGCCCGGGCTGCTGCTCTACGTGGAGTCCACCAGGCTCCAGCGCCGCTGGACGGTCGCCGCCGGTCAGAGTGACACGGCGCGCGATCGACCGATGCGCGCGGATCAACCGCTGAGAATCGCGAGCAACACCAAGACCTACACTGCGGCGGCGATCCTGCGCCTGGTCGAGAAGGGCATTGTCGCGCTCCACGATCCCATCGCGAAGCATCTGCCCTCCGACCTTCTGGCGGAGCTGGAGCGCGACGGCTTGCAGACCAATGTCATCACGGTCGAGCAGCTCCTCAGCCATCGGGCTGGTCTCGCCGAGCATCCCGAGGTGCCGTCCTACATTCCCGTCGTGCTGGCGAATCCCCGCAAGCGCTGGACGCGGCAGGAACAGGTGCGCTGGATGGTGGACAGCCTTCAGCCCGTCGGGGCGCCGGGCGCGCAGTTCAAGTACTCGGACACGGGATACATCCTGTTGGGCGCCATCATAGAGCGACACACCGGAAAGAGTCTCGGAGCCGGTGTCCGCGAGCTCGTGGGGCTCGACCGCCTCGGACTGCGCCACACCTGGTTCGAGACGCTCGAGCCGGAGCCCGCCGGCGAAGCCGAGCGCGTGCACCAGTACATGAACGGCGTCGACACACATGCGTTCGATCCGTCGGTCGATCTGTACGGCGGCGGCGGGATCGCCGCGACGATCGCCGACCTTGGCGGCTTCATTTCAGCACTGCTCGGCGGCCGCGTCTTCGAGCGGAAGGCGACGCTCGACACGATGCTTGCCATACGGAGCCCGGACTTCATGGCCGGCTATGGGCTGGGCGTGTACCGCATTAACGTCGTGGGACGACGCGGCTACGGTCACAGCGGTTTCTGGGGGAGCATCGCCGTGCATTTCCCCGACGAAGGTCTCACGATCGCGGCCGCGGTGAACGAGCAGAACCAGGCGGGCGCGGTTTTCGGTATCCTCGGAGCCGCGCTGCGGGCTGTCGGGCCGCTGGTGCAATAGCGGCCTGCGTGGAACCGGAGTCTGGAAGCGGGTAGTGTAGAGCATGCGCAACCCGGCCTTTGTCCTCGCATCCGCTGCGCTTTCCATCGCCGCGACATCCGCGGCGGTGGCGCAGCATCACCACGACCCGCGCGCCGACTCGATCGTCGCCGTCGCCAGGCAGGCGATGGGGACGCTGCGGGACTCCGCGTCGCTGCGCGAGGCAGGCTGGAACGCCATCGGGTTCGGCGGCGGCGTCAAGGATCTGTCCCCCTTCCAGGGGCAGCACTGGATACTTGGTCAGCGGTTCGCGCTGAATCCGCCGGTCGAGTTGAGCCAGCCGAACTTCCTAATGTATCTGGCGGTCAGCGACTCGCTCATTCCCATCGGCGTCGCGTACACGCGGCGCATCAATGCCGAAGCCCCGCTCCCCGACTCGCTCGCTGGCGCGAGGGCCGAGTGGCACACGCACATGTTCTGCAGGCAGGTGCCCGGCGAAGGGAACGTGCTGGCCGACGGACAGATAGACTGCGTGCAACGCGGCGGCCTGCCAGCGCCCAACAAGATCGCCATGATCCATACGTGGACCGTCCCGAATCCGGACGGTCCGTACGCGCACGACAATCCCGCCCTTCCTTATATAGCGACCGGGCTCAAGGCGCCCGCGTCCGCGTCACGCGACGATCGCCTGTTCGCCGTGGCACTGGGCGAGACGTACGGCGCCAAGCTCTTCCAGGCGCACCGCATCGAGCGCGACTTGCGGCGGCAGAACCTCACGCCTCCGGGGCTCGCAAAGCTCCAGGAGCTGCGTGCGTCCATGCGCGAGCTGGTGCCGCAGCTGCGCGACGCGGAGCGATCAGGCGACACGGGCGAGGTTCGACGCGCTGCGCAAGAAGCTGATCGAAGGCTGGACCGCGATCGCTGAGCAATACCGCGGACTGGCGCTGACGCCCGAGATGAAGGCGCGCTTCGATTACGAGCTGACGCAGGCGCTGGATCGACCGCACAAGCACATGTGACGGAGCCGCGCCGGGCTCAGACGTTGAATCGGATGCTCATGATGTCGCCGTCCGCCACGAGGTAATCCTTGCCCTCGAGCTTCATGTGCCCGGCTTCGCGCATCGCGTGCTCGGTGCCGTGCTTCATGAATAGCTCGTAGGGCATGACCTCCGCGCGGATGAAGCCGCGCTCCAGGTCCGAATGGATGCGACCAGCAGCCTGACGCGCGCGCGTGCCGCGCCGGATCGGCCAGGCTCGCACCTCGTCCTCGCCCACGGTGAAGAACGAGATCAGGTCCAGCAGCCCGTACGCCGTCCGGATGAACCGCGCCCGGGCCGGCTCGGTGAGTCCGAGGTCCGCCAGGAACGCCGCCTGGTCGGCCTCGTCCATCGCGGCGATCTCGGACTCGACGCTGGCCGACAGGACCATACCGGCGGCGTGCTGTCTGGCGATAGTCTGCGCGATGGAAGCCGGAAGCGGGCTGGCGGCCTCCTGCTCGCCCTGATTGAGCGCCACCAGCAACGGCCGGTCGCTGAGCAGACCATAACCCTTGAGCAGGTCGCGGTGGAGCGCCTGCGCCGACAGTGAGCGGATCGGCAGCTCCTGCTCCAATGTCGCCTTCATCATCTCGAACTGGGCGACTTCCTTCGCATCGAGCTTCTCTTTCCTGGCACGATCGAGCCGGCGTTCGACGGTGCCCAGGTCCGCGAGCAGGCATTCCGTGAGGAACGCCTGAAGGTCGGCATCCGGATCGGGCGCGCGTTCCAGCGCCGGATTGTCGAAGGCGCGGAGCACGAGGCAGAGCACGTCCTGCTCCCGGATCTTCTCGAGCGCCTTGCGCGAGAGCCCCTTGCTTTCCGCGCCGTGCTCGCCGGGGATATCACTGAACACTATCTCGGCGAACGTGGTCTTCTTCGGCTTGAAGATCTTGCTCAGCGCGTCGATGCGCGCGTCCGGCACCTTGACGGCGCCGAGGTGCACCTCGCCGCCGAAGGCGGAGGGCACGTGCAGTCCGGTCAACGTGTTGAAGACCGTTGTCTTGCCCGAACCGGCGAATCCGACCAGACCGACCTTGATGGGACACCTCGTTGGCGAAAAGAGTCGGTATGACGGTATGACGGTATGACGGCTGTCGTCAAACCGCTGTTCCAAGCCGTCAAACGCTCAAACCGTCAAACCGTCATACCGTGAACCGTCAAACCTTGATACCGTCCCTGTCGTCGCGCAGGTATCCGTGCACGCGGTTGTCGGGCATGACGAGCACCGCGATGAACCCGACGACAGCGACCGCCGTGACGTACCAGAAGAACCAGCTCTCGGTACCGCGGTCCTTGAACCAGAGCGCCGACGTACTCCGCCGTGCCGCCGAACAGCGAATTCGAGATCGCGAACGGCAGGCCCACCGCAAGGCTCCGGATCTGGACGGGAAACATCTCGGCCTTCACGATGACCGCTGATGGACGAGTAGAAGCTCACGCCCGCGAGCGCCAGCGTCACGAGCGCAAATGCCTGCGAGCGGCGTGCCCGCCGCGCCGATCGCGCCGAGCAGCGGATTCGTCGCCAGCACGCCGAAGACGCCGAAGCACAACATGGACGTACGCCGTCCGATACGATCGGAAAGCGCGCCGAACGCCGGCTGCATCACAATGAAACAGAACAGCGAGGCCGTCATGATGTTCGTCGCCACGCGAGTGTCGAAGTCCGCCGTGTTCACGAGGTACTTCTGCATGTACGTCGTGAACGTGTAGAACAGCAGCGACCCCGCGGCCGTGTAGCCGAGGACGATGATCACCGCGCGCGGATGCGCGGAACAGTCCACGCATCGTGCCCGCGTGCTCGTGCGCTCGCGTCTCGGCGGTCGTCGTCTCCACCAGCGAGCGGCGCAGGTACAGCGCGACGATGGCCGCCAGCGCGCCGACGACGAATGGCACGCGCCACCCCCACGCCTCCATCTCCTGTCGCGTGAGAAAGATCTGGAGCACCACCAGCACCACCGTGGCCAGCAGCTGTCCGCCGATGAGCGTGACGTAGTGGAACGAGGCGTAGAAGCCGCGGCGGCCGGGGCGCGCAACCTCGCTCATGTATGCCGCGCTGGTGCCGTATTCGCCGCCCACGGAGATGCCCTGGATGACGCGCGCGACGGTGAGCAGGACGGCGCGAGCATGCCGATGCTGGCGTACGTGGGGAGGCAGGCCACCATGAGCGAGCCGAAGCACATCATGAGGACCGCGATCACCATCGAGCGGCGGCGGCCGGTGCGGTCCGCGAGCCGTCCGAAGATCCAGCTGCCCGAGCGGCCGGGCGAAGAAGCCGAGCGCGTAGACGCCCGACGTCTTCATGAGCTGGGCAGTGGTACTGCCGCCGGGGAAGAACGCGGCCGAGAAGTACAGCGCGGTGAAGGCGTATATATAGAAGTCGAACCACTCGACCAGGTTGCCTGACGATGCGCCGACGATGGAGCGGATCGGGTTGTGGTGGGCTGGAGCGTCGTCGCGGACCGCGCCCGGACTCGGCTTGAGTGGCGGGCTCGGGCTGGGTGGCGCGCTCGTGCGAGTGGGGAGGCTGGTCATTCGGGTGCGGCGAGTGCACGGGGGGGGGAGTTGGGCCGACTCCGGTAAGGTAGTGTGAGGAATCCGGTGCGCCGAGCGCTACCTTTCGACAGGTACTCGAGCTCCAGCATGCTGGTCAAGCAAAAGGCAGTCATGAAATCGCGCAGTGTGAAGGACGCCAACGGCCGCACGTGGGCCTGCAGACAGGACGACGCCGGCGTCGTGAAGGAAGGTCAGGACGTGAGCATTCTCTGCACGACGGCGTCGGTGCACGTGCCGGTGCGGATGAGTGTCGGCTGGCAGTGGATGTCGATGGCGGACAACGGTCTGGCGCGCCTGATCGCTACCGCGTCGCCGGCGCCGAGAAACGCCGGGGTCTAAACCGCAGCCCGGAGCGATGAAGGATTGAAACCGCGCCTTCCGTTCGCGCTCGTCTGCTGGTCCGTCGCGGTCGCCGCATCGCCGCAGGCGCAGGAGCCTCCCGTGTTCGACGGTGCGCCGCCGGCGAGCTGGATCGCGCCGCCCGGAGTGCCGGGCGACAGCTTCACCGTGTTCCATGCGCGGCGCACCTTCGACCTGCCGGCGGTGCCCGCGCGCTTCGTCGTGCACGCGTCGGCGGACAATCGCTACCGGCTGTACGTCAACGGCGTGCAGGTATCGTCCGGCCCGCAGCGGTCGGACGTCACGCACTGGCGCTACGAGACGCTGGACCTCGCGCCGCACCTGCGCGCGGGCCGCAACGTGATCGCGGCGCTGGTGTTGAACTGGGGCGCGGCGCGTCCCGTGGCGCAGCACAGCCACCGCACCGGATTCCTGTTCCAGGGCAACAGCGCCGCCGAGGCGGTGCACGTCAACACGGGCAACGGCTGGAAGTTGCTGGTCGATTCGGCATACGCGCCGATCGTCATCACCAGCGCGACTGTTGGCGGCTACTACGCCGCGGCGCCGGGTGACTCGATCGACGGTTCGCGTTATCCGTGGGGATGGGAGCGGCCCGACTACAACGACGACGCCTGGTTCCTCGTGTCGCCGAGCGTCAGGAGCGCGGCGGTCACGCCGCTCGCGGCCTTCGATGGGTCGAGCGGCGGTGCCATCGTCGGACGCGTGAAGCGACGCGCACGTCCGCCGGGCGCGTACGGCGAAGTGTCGGGCTGGCAGCTCGAGCCGCGCTCCATACCGCCGATGGAGGAGACGCTCCAGCGGCTGGCCCGCGTCCGGCGCGCCAGCGGCGTCGCGACCGACGACGCGTTCCTGCGCGGCAGCGGCTGATCTCGTCATCCCCGCGCGCACGACGGCGGTGCTTCTGCTCGACCAGTCGCACACGACGAACGCATATCCGGTCCTCGAGACCAGCGGCGGCGCGCGGAAGCGCGGTGCGGCTCACGTACGCCGAGGCGTTGCTCGACGCGAAGGGGCAGAAGGGACATCGCGACTCGATCGATGGGCGCACGATCCGCGGTGTGCGCGACGTCATTCTTCCCGGCGGCGGCGCGCGGCGCCGCTTCCAG
This sequence comes from uncultured Gemmatimonadaceae bacterium, assembly GCA_963724885.1. Taxonomy (GTDB): domain Bacteria; phylum Gemmatimonadota; class Gemmatimonadetes; order Gemmatimonadales; family Gemmatimonadaceae; genus DASPMP01. The sequence continues at coordinate 77,396 of CAVRWG010000001.1, forward strand.
ACGCTGTACTGGCGTTCCTTCCGCTACATCCAGATGGACGTCACGACGGGCGACGAGCCGCTGCGCGTACACGACCTGCACGGAGTCTTCACGGCGTATCCGTTCGCCGAGCGCGCGCGATTCGCCAGCGACCTGCCCTGGCTCGCCGACATGTGGCGCATGAACTGGAACGGCGCGCGCGTCGGCGCGTTCGAGACGTACATGGACACGCCGTACTGGGAGCAGCTGCAGTACGTGGGCGACACGCGCATCCAGGGGCTCATCTCGCTGTACGTCGCGGGCGACGACCGCCTGTTGCGGCAGGCCATCGAGCACTTCGACCTGTCGCGCATTCCCGAGGGGCTCACGGCGAGCCGGTACCCGTCGGCGCTGACGCAGATCATCCCGCCGTTCTCGCTGATCCACGTCGCGATGGTGCACGACTACTTCATGCACCGCGAGCGACGCCGCCTTCGTGCGGGAGCGCCTCGCCGGCGTGCGCGGCATCCTCGACTGGTACGCACGCCACGTGGACACCACCGGGATGCTGGGACCGATGCCGCACTGGAACTACGTCGACTGGACGCGCCCGTGGCCGCGCGGCGTTCCGCCCGGCGCGGACGACGGCCACTCGACGACGATCAGCCTGCTCTACGCGTACGCGCTGCAGCGCGCGGCGGAGCTGGAGGACGCGGTCGGGATGCCCGGCGCGGGTGCTGCCTATCGCGCCCGCGCCGCGGCGGTGCGGGCGGCCGTGCGCGCGCGGGCGTGGAATCCGGCGAAGGGACTCTTTCGCGACGCGCAGGACACCAGCGCGTACAGCCAGCAGACGAACGTGCTCGCCATTCTCGTGGACGCGCTGCCCGCCGCCGAGCAGCGCGCGTTGATGCAGCGCGTGCTCGCGGACACCACGCTCACGCGGGCGTCGTACTACTTCGGCTTCTATGTATTGGAAGCGCTCCGCAAGGCGGGGCTGGGCGACCGCTACATCGAGCAGCTGGCGCCGTGGCAGACGATGCTGCGGCTCGGCCTCACGTCGGCGCCGGAGAATCCGGAGCCGACGCGCTCGGACACGCATGCGTGGGCGGCGCACCCGAACTACGGCCTGCTCGCCACGGTGCTCGGCGTGCGCCCGTCGAGCCCCGGGTTCCGCACGGTGTCCATCGCGCCGGCGCTCGGCCCATTGCGCCGCGCCGAGGGGCGCGTGCCGCATCCGGCCGGGGACATCGACGTGCAGCTGATTCGCGAGGGGGCGCGCGGGCTGCGCGCCGAGGTCACGCTGCCGCGCGGGCTCACCGGGGTGTTGGAATGGCAGGGCCAGCGGCGGCCACTACGCGGCGGGGGGGGCCGCCAGGTCATTCGCCTGTGACCGGGCTGGCGCCGCCCAGCCTTTAGGTACGCACAGCACATTACAGCGGGTGTCAGATTGTGACGGGTGCAAGCGCAGGATGATGGCAGCGTCAGGAGGATGGCGAGGGGGCGGCGGCTCGACTGTAGAGTTGGTCGAGAGGGAGCGATGGGCGATCCGTCACTGCGGCCGAAAACCAAACTGCTGCATTCCTTGCGCGCGAAACTTCGCCTCGGGCATTTCAGCCGGCGCACCGAGGAGACCTACGTGCAGTGGGTGTATCGGTTCGTGCGGCATTGCGGCTTGCGGCACCCAAAGGACATGGGGGAGCGCGAGGTCCTGGAGTTCCTCACCTACCTCGCCGTGGATCGCAAGCTGGCGGCGTCGACGCAGACGCAGGCACTGGCAGCCCTGCAGTTTCTGTATCGCCACGTCATCGATCGGCCGCTCATTGGCCTGGGCCGGGTGCCGAAGGCGCAGGCGCCGGTGCGACTTCCCACAGTGCTCAACGAGCGCGAAGTGCAGCGTATCCTCGAGCAACTGGAGGGCGAGCCGCAGCTGATCGGCGTCCTGTTGTACGGCGGTGGTTTGCGCCTGCTGGAGTGTCTGACGCTCCGCGTGAAGGACGTGGACCTGACCCGCTGCGAGATCCGCATCCGGCAGGGCAAGGGCGGGAAGGACCGGGTGACCGTGCTGCCCCAAACCGCGCGAGCGCCGCTCGCGGATCACGTGGAGCGGGTTCGCCGGCTTCACGAGCGGGACCTGGCCGGCGGCGCGGGCGCCGTGGAGCTTCCGGGCGCTTTGCTGCGCAAGTATCCGGGGGCGTCGCGGCAATGGGCGTGGCAGTGGGTGTTCCCGGCGCGGCGGTGCTACGTGGACCGCGAGACTGGGGAGCGGCGCCGGCATCACCTGCATGAGAGCGTCATGCAGCGCGCGATGGCGGACGCGGTGCGTCGGAGTGGGATCGGGAAGCGCGCGAGCTGTCACACCCTGCGGCACTCCTTCGCGACGCATCTGTTGGAGGCAGGTCACGACATCCGGACCGTGCAGGAGCTGTTGGGTCATCGAGATGTGACGACGACAATGGTGTACACGCATGTGCTGAATCGTGGAGGCTTGGGCGTCCGGAGTCCGGCGGACAAGCTGTTCGGCAATGCAGCGTTGCCGGATTAGGTTGCGGGCGGTAGAGTGAGTTCGCCATCGTCGGCACAGGCTTGATCCTTCAACGACGGTCCAATACCAGTTAGGTCGCGGCACAAAACGACAAGCAATTGGTTTGGTTTGTCGCGGAGCGAAAGCCCGGACGTCGTAGCTGCCTACCGGTCGGCTCGGGGATGGTTTGGTGCTCATCGAGTTCTTCGCACCCGACCGGATGCATCACGTGGTCGCCCGGCATAACTGGTCGCGCAGGGAGAGACAACCGGAGTGCGTCTCGGCAGGGCAACGCATCACGGTCCGCACTTTCAGGATGGGCCGCGCACCTAACGAGCAGTTGCTGCTGGCGGCCTGGTAATGCATCATGGTCGTCGCCCGTCGGCATCACGACAGCGCGGGCATCATCTCGCTTGCGGCGGCGCGGCCGCAGCAGAACTGCACGGCGTTAGGTAGCGACAGGTCTCAATGAAGCTAAAGCGCGCCTTCTCAGTGACTCTCGCCCTGATCGCCGCTGGCGCGCTCGCCGGCGCCGTTGCTGGCCTGCTCGCATTACTTCCAGTCGCACTGCAACAGTGGCTACGGCCCACGCCAGACGACGAGTTCGTACCGTTCCTTGGACTAGCACCGTACTCTGCGGGCCTCGGCGCCACACTTGGTGCTGTACTTGGACCCGTCCTAGCGTTTGCCCTTCTGCGCACAGTCCCCTTGTGGCGCGTCGTTGCTGAACCGCTCGTGGGAACAGTGCTCGGCGCAGCAGTGGGATGGATTCTCCCGTGGAATCGTTTGGTGCCGTTGATTCCTTCGGTACTTGGTTGCGCGCTTCTCGGACTGCTCGGTGGCGGCCTGTTTCTGCGCTTTCGCGCCGGTCGCGCCGCGACCGCTCTACATCACGATGCCGCTACCTAACGAGCAATTGCTGCTGTCGGCGCGAGTAGCTGAAGCGACTCGCTCGCGATGCTCGCGAGTCGCATACTGTGTGATCGCGCCGCAGCAGAATTGCGGGCGTTAGGTTGCCACGACTTTATGCCGTTCATTGTAGCATTGCATGGCTGACCTTCCCCCGAACGAATACGTACGCGTCGGAGGAGATGTCGATCGCGTTCAAGTCTCGGTTCGAGTCAGCAGCGATGCCTTGGACCCAGACGCCGTGTCCGCCGCACTGGGCGTCGCACCTACGTTTGCAGCACGAAAGGGGGAACGCAGGGATTCCGGCGGTCGGGACGTCGTTCAGCCCACCGGCGTTTGGTATGTCCAATTCCAGGGCGCGCCTCAGGAATGGACGCTGGACGAAGCCATTGATGCATTGCTCAATCGTCTTCCGGCCGACCTCTCTGTGTGGCACCGACTCGCCGCGCGCCATCGGCTCGACGTGTCATGTGGGCTCCAGCTAGAGGAATTCAATCGCGGCTTTGCACTGCCCCACGCCCTCCTTAAGCGTCTCGCTGATCGGCATCTCGAACTCAACGTCGACATCTACTGTGTAGGTGGAGCGGGCGGGCAACCTAACGAGGAGTTGTAGCTGACGGCGCTCGGCGGAAGCGGTTGGCTCGCTGCGCTCGCCTGCCGCATCGTTTGTAGTGCGCCGCAGCTAAACTCCGGGCGTTAGCTGGACGCGAATCACCACGAGCTCAGATGGAAGCCTCTCAGCCTTCGCCCTCCGAACAGGCGTCCAGCGGAGTCACCACTGGGCACGTGTTGCTGATGTTCGGTGCGGGCGAAGTGCTCATCGTCTATCTGCTGCTCGCGATCGAGTCGCCGCTGAACGTGTGGGCGAATCGAGCTGCGGAAACGTGGGGCGGACGCATCGCGCTTGCCGGGATAGGGTGGCTTTTGATCAGCGTCATCATGTTCGTCGTGCTCAGCATTGCGGAGAATCGCGCGAAGCGCCGGCGGCGCATCGGCGCCAGCTAACGAGGCGTTGTAGCTGTCCGGCGCTCCCAAGTCGTTGGGTTGGACGCTGGCGAGATTCCGGGTCCGCGCTCATCATTGCGCCTGGACACTTGGCGCCGGCAGCTAAACGCCAGTGCGTTAGGCAGAAGCACAACCTTCTCCGCAGATAGAGCTGTGATTAGCCCGGATCAGGCTCGTTCCATCGCCGAGCGTTTTGTTCGAGAGCGGCAAATCCCAGGGTGGGATGGCGTCGATCGTGTGATGACTCCAGAGGAAGCTCATGCCTCTGTGCCAGCATCGATAGGTGTCGCCGTTTCTTTCGAACGGTCTGCTCGCTGTTACGTCGTCTATATGCGCGGCACTGCAAATGGCATGATCTACATCGATCGCGACTCGGGAGAGGTTGAGTTCGCGGGGGCAATCAAAGGAGAGCCTCGCTCTGGCTCTGCCTAACGAGGAGTTGTAGCTGGCAGCGCGAGAGGCTGCGGAAGCATTGCGGTTGAGCGCCCTCGCCTTCACGTTTGCGCAATCACCGCTGCGCCTTCGAGTCGACCGCTGCAGCTAAACTCCGGCGCGTTAGGCACACCACAATGGCACCTATCTTGGCGAGAGTTGGAGTCGTCGCGATGCTGGCTACAGCAGTGGCCTGTGTAGCCAATTCCACTCGCGAACTCGCGTGTTCGAGCGACGCGATCGTGCAGCAGCCGTGCGTACTCGAACTCGCACGTGGTGCAGGCACTCTGCGGCTACCGCCTGGTGCGCTCGTCGCACCCCTTGGCGCCAATCTCGACGGAAGGCAAATCCTCCTTGAGGATTCGACAGTTGTGGAGATCTGGGTCACTGAGTACCCCGGCGACGGGCTCGCTGGCGGACCCGGCACGCGTGTTGATTCAATCCAGCGGACGGATACGACCATAGCGGGGCGAGAGGCGGCGCTGACCACCCTGAAAGTTGCATCCCCTTCCTCAGCGCCGGAGTATTTGGGTCTCGGTTACATCACTATGGATAGCGCGACCGCCGTAAACTTTTCCGTGTCCACAGCAACACCGTATGCTCGCGACGGCGTTCTCAGATTCATAGCAAGCAGCATCTCGCCGGCGGCACGATAGCTACCATGAGCGGGTGCCTAACGAGGAGTTGAAGCCGATGGCGCCGGTCGTAGCGGCTGGCTCACTCTGTTCGCCAGCCGCATCTTATTGGGAGCGCCACGGCTTAACTCCGGTGCGTTAGGCACACGTACACACACCTATGTTAGGCTGGGCAATTCTAGCGGCCATCGCGCTGCGGTTTCTCATCCCGAGATGGCAGAAGCGACCGCCCAATCGTGCGGTCGGGAGCCTCTTTCGCGCGCGCGGCGTTCACCCGTCTGGCCCCAACGGCACTTGGACGCGGCGTGACCACCTCCGAGCCGCGAATCTCTCCGGTACCGTAGCACTCTTGCTCTTCGCCCTTGCCTGGCTTGGTGGCGAGGTAGAGCAAAGAACGCCGAATGGATCCAGCCTCAATCTCGTCGCGATGGGCGTGCTGTTTCTTGGCGCGATCGGTCTGCTCATGGCCGTCATCATGGCGATCGTCGCCCTCGCCAAAGCTGCCTTCACACGCACGCCTTCGTCGGCCGCGGTGCCTAACGAGGAGTTGAAGCCGACGGCGACCCCAAGCAGTTTGGTTGAGTAGTGAAAGCCGGCGCCGCGGCTTAACTCCGGTGCGTTAGCTCGACGTTCTGACTATCCGATGCGGCCTCGCATCTACGTTACTGCCCTGACGTCCTCCCCGAAGCGGAGTCAGTCAGGCTGTGAGTTTCCGCCTGGGTTGGGGGTGATGTAGCAGGGTCCTGGAATACTCGGCGGGTGTGAGTCGGCCGAGGGTTTGGTGCGGTCGCACGGTGTTGAAGTCGGTCCGCCAGTCGTCGATGATGCGTTGGGCGTCCCGGAGATCCCGGAACCAGTGGACGCTCAGGCATTCGTCCCGGAACTTGCCGTTGAAGCTCTCGACGAAGGCGTTCTCGATCGGCTTGCCCGGCCGGATGAACTGCAAGGCCACGCCGCGATCGTGCGCCCAGACGTCGAGCGCCCGCCCGGCGAACTCCGGCCCGTTGTCGCACACGATGCTCCGCGGCAGCCCGTGGAGGGCCCCAACGCGATCGAGCACCTGGATCACGCGGAGCGCCGGCAACGACTGCCCGGCCTCGATCGCCAGGCATTCGTGCGTGAAGTCATCAACGAGCGTGAAGCACCGGAACGGCCGCCCACTCGCCAGCGCGTCGCTCACGAAGTCCATGCTCCAGCGTTCCGTGCGGCCGCGCGGAACTGGTAGCGGCACGCGCACCGTGGCGACGCGCTTGATCCGGCGCCGCCGGCGCGTGACCGCGAGGCCCTCCTCGCGGTAGAGCCGCAGCACCTTCTTGTGATTCACCACGGTGCCTTCGCGGCGCAGCAGCACGTGCAACCGTTGATAGCCCCAGCGTGGGCGCAGCCCCGCGAGCTCCTTGAGTCGCTCGCGCAGCGCCGTGTCCGGCGGCCGCAAGGATCGATAGTGCCACCGCGACCGGCTCAGCTGCACGAGTCGGCACGCGCGGCGTACGCTCACGCGATAGGCGGCCACGAGCTGGGTGACCGCCTGCCGCCGCTGTCTGGTGGTCACCACTTTCGTCCCGCCACGTCTTTCAGCATCACGATGTCGAGCGCTTGGTCGGCGACCAGGCGCTTGAGGCGACGGTTCTCATCCTCAAGCGCTTTGAGGCGCCGCGCCTCATTCACGTGCATGCCGCCGAACTTCCCGCGCCACCGGTGGAAGGTGGTCTCGGCGATGCCGTGCTTGCGGCACACCTCGCGGATCGGCGTCGTCGTCGCTTCCTGGAGCACGCCGATGATCTGCTCCTCCGTAAACCGCTTCCGTCGCATGAGTCCTCCGCCGCTGAGCGGCGAGAAACAGCGGACTCACAACCTACGATTTGGCTCCGATTCCGGGGAGGACGTCACCTTGCCGACCTCACGCCACTCGTCCCGGCGCTCCTCCGAGCAATCGTCGACGCCCCGCGTGGTGAAGCAACTCGCGTGGGCGCCTAACGAGGCGTTGTAGCTGCCCGGCGCTCCCAAGTCGTTGGGTTGGACGCTGGCGAGATTCCTGGTCCGCGCTCATCATTGCGCCTGGACACTTAGCGCCGGCAGCTAAACGCCGGTGCGTTAGGCGAACAACAGAGTCATGACGCTAAGGCAAGTTGCATGGTTCAGCATTGCGTACTTCGCGCTCGTCGCGTCGGCCATCTGGTTCGATCTAGCAGTGTTGTGTCAGGGCAACGCGAAGTTCGACGGCGGCTGCGGTGGTTTCGGGTTTTACATCCCACTCTGGGCGATCTTCCTATCACCGCTTCCGATTGCCGCGATTCTCCTCGAGCGATGGAGGAAGTCAGGCCCGCCGCCGACCAAGCGACTTCTTGCGTACCTCTTGGGCATCGTGATCATTACGCAGATTGGTTTTCTCCTTATCGAGAGGTTTCCTACCCTGCTCGTCACTCAAGCGGCCGCCATCGGCGTTGCGGCTATCATGCGCTGGAGAGCGATCCAACAGCCAAGCGGTCCTTCGCCTGTCGCCTAACGAGGAGTTGAAGCCGACGGCGCTTCTGTCGGAAGCGGCTGGCTCGCTACGCTCGCCGGCCGCACCATTGATCATGCGCCGCAGCTTAACTCCGATGCGTTAGCTGGACCCAATCGCTCCTCCGTCAGGTCAGCATGAACGACTTCGCTTCTTGGCTGCCGCTGATTGCTCGAGGCGCTGTCGTAGGAATACTCGGCGGAGCCGGGCTGGTTCTTACGCAGCTCTATAGTCGTCGTGGACCACTGATCTATCCCGTTTATGCCGCTATCCTCGCCGCCCTAGGATTGGTCGGCGTCAGGTTCGACGAGTTGCCCTTTGCAGCGCACTTTGGTGCTGCGCTCGCAGGCATGATCATCTCTACTGCATGCGCGTTTGTCGCCGCCCTTATTCTCGGAGCGCGGCAGCGCCGACAGCTGCTCGCCTCTGTCCGCCCGGTCGAGCCGGGTGGCGCACCGTGGTGGGGATTCCCCCTAATCGGGATGGCCATCGTCATCTCTAGCGCAGCGATTGCGTACCTCTCCTCATAGCGGCCAGCTAACGAGCAGTTGGAGCTGGCGGCGCCACGATCGAGGCATTGCGGTTGGGCGCCTGGCAAGTGTTGGCCAGTTCACACATCATTGCACCGGCGGCGATGGCGCCGCAGCTCAGCTGCAGTGCGTTAGCCCGACATTCTTCCAACAATGTCAGTCCCTGATTTTCAGACCTTGATGCTGCCTGTGCTGCGGATCCTTGGTGATGGCCAGGACCAGGCTCCGGTAACGGTGCGCGAGCGGGCTGCAGCCGAATTCGACCTGAGCGAGGCCGACTTGGCGGAAAGATTGCCGAGCGGACGACAGACCACGTTTGCCAACCGTGTTGCCTGGGCTCTCGCCTACTTGAAGCAGGCGCGCCTCGTCGAGTCTCCTCGTCGCGGCAGCTATCGAATAGTTGATCGTGGTAAGCAGGTTCTCAGCGGCAACCCGAGTCGAATCGACATCGACTTTCTTAAGCAGTTTCCCGAGTTCCAGGAATTCCGGTTCGGGCAATCCGGTGACTCAACACAGACACACACCGCTGGCACGGGAGCCCCGACAGCAGAGCTGACGCCAGACGAGCAACTTCGCGAGGGTTACACTAGGCTGCGGGAGGCAGTTGCTGCGCAACTCATTGAACGTATAAAGCAATCAAGCCCACAGTTTTTTGAGTCTCTTGTGGTGGACCTTCTGGTCGCAATGGGCTACGGCGGGTCTCGCGAGGACGCCGCATCGGTGGTCGGCGGCGGCGGGGACGAGGGCATCGACGGCATAATTAAGGAGGATGCACTCGGCTTGGATACTATCTACATCCAGGCAAAGAGGTGGACGAACACGGTCGGGCGCCCAGATATCCAGCGCTTCGCTGGAGCTCTTCAGGGTCAACGAGTTCGTAAGGGTGTGTTTATTACGACGTCAGGTTTTTCGGCTGACGCGAGAACGTACGCTGCCAACCTCCAGACAACGATTGTCCTCATCGACGGAGCACAGCTCGCTGACTTGATGCTCAAGCACGGAGTCGCGGTTACTGAGTCAGCGTCATTTCGGGTGTGGAAGATCGACGAGGACTACTTCAGCGATGACGGAGTTGCGGGCTAACGTGGAGTTGAAGCTGCCGGCGCCTCTGTCGGAAGCGGCTGGCTCGCTCCGCTCGCCTGCCGCATTCTTTGTAGAGCGCCGCAGCTTAACTCCGGCGCGTTAGATAGGGCAAAAGTCTTCTACACCATGATGCCGTGACGCTTCGCGAGAAGGGCTGGTACCTCATCCGCTACGTGATCGGCATCGGTGCAGCCTTCTATCTCGGGCGGTATATCAATGCGCACATAGCGCCAGGTGTTGGCAGGTGGGCGCTGGAAGGCTTGTTGGTGAGCATCATGATTGGACTCGTATCGGGCGATCTCCTACGGGCTTCCTCGCGGCAGTCCGGTCCCGGTGCGCCGCCTCGGTAGTGAAGGAACGAGAAGCGCCTATCTAACGGGGAGTTGAAGCCGACGGCGGCCCCAAGCAGTTTGGTTGAGTAGTGAAAGCCGGCGCCGCGGCTTCACTCCGGTGCGTTAGGCGGCACGGCCGGCTCGTCGGTGAAGGCGTTCGATTCTGGTGTTCGAAACCTTTGTGGCATGGCGAGAGGAGGACAGGATGTCAGACGTCGTTCCGTTTGTGACCTATGAGGACGGCGTTGCTGCCCTAGAATGGCTGGCCGAAGTGTTTGGATTCACGGAGACAGCTCGCTTCATGTCTTCCGATGGGAGGCTTGCTCACGGAGAGATGACGATTGGGGATGGACTAGTCATGTTGGCCAGTCCGTCGCCGAACTATGAAGGCCCCAAGCGACATCGCGACAACTGCGAGATCGCCGCCTCATGGTCCGTTCTCCCATGGGTAATAGATGGTGTTCTCGTCTATGTTGATGACGTCGATGCGCACTATGCTCGGGCCAAGTCCGCAGGAGCCGGTATCTTGTCGGAACCGGAGGATGGCCCGCCAGCGCGACGATATCGAGTTGAGGATCTTGAAGGGCATCGATGGATGTTCATGGCGCGAAACTAGTCCGTACGCTATTCACAGTCGCAACGGGGGCGGAGCGCTGCCGCCTAACCCAGCGTTGCAGCAGACGAGCGAGCTATTGGGTGCTCGCTGCGCTCGCATTATTTCATTCGCTCGCAGCTGAACGCAAACGTTAGGCTGACGTATCATGTCCCAATCCATCGGTTCCGCGGCCTATCTCAAGTACGCCCTAATCGGCGCGGCGAGCGGCCTGCTCGTTGGAATCGCGGCGGCATTCCAAGCAAACAGAGAGTTTCCATTTGCTGATCTCCCGTCGGAGGTGTTCGGGATCGCCATGTTCGGCACTATGGCAGGAACGATATCAGGGCTCATGTACTGCCGCCTACGCACACTTCGCCAAAGCAAGCTCGGTGACTACGTCTCTTGGTCAGTCGCGGTCGGGAGTGCCTTCGCGACTATTGCGCTTCCAGAAACGCTGAAGATCGGCAACTGGGGCGAATATGCCTTTGTTACTTTCTTGGGCCTCGTTGGCGGCGCAGGGATCGGACTCTTCGCGCGACGGTTACGCGGACACGAGACGTGATCAGCGCACGACAAGTTTCTGCAATGGCGCAGCCTAACGAGGAGTTGTAGCCGACGGCGACCCCAAGCAGTTTGGTTGAGGTAGTTCCCACTCGGCGCCGCGGCGGAACTCCAGCGCGGTAGGACGGGCGACTGATGTTACGAAGCGCGACCTGATCAAGGAGGCGTATATGCGCCGTTACGTACTAGTGTCAGGGGCCTTTCTCGCGGTGCTCACGTGCGTTCAGCTGCTACGACTCCTGATGCGGTGGCCGATACGAGTTGCGAATGTCGACGTTCCGCTGTGGCCGTCTGTTGTCGCCGTGCTCATCGTCGGATCCCTATCGATCTGGGCATTCCGCGTTGCATCGCGTCCAGACTCTCGAGCGCCCTCTAACGAGGAGTTTGTAGCCCACGGCGGTCCCAAGCAGTTCCGTTGAGTCATTCACAGTTGCGCCGCGGCGAGACTCCGATGCGTTAGGTGGACCAGAAAAGGGTGTCCTAAAGAGGACCATTTGATGGAGCAAGCCACACAAGTCTTCGCGGCAATCTCCTTCCTTGTGATCGGCCTTTCACATGTCGGTCAGCCCAAATCTTGGGTCGCCTTCTATCAAGCTCTCGCGGCTCGAGGCGTCCCTGGCGTCTTCCTCGAGGGCTTCCTCTTGTTGAACTTCGGCGCCATCATCGTCTCGTTTCACAACGTGTGGCACGGTCCGGCCACGCTGCTGACCGTGATTGGGTGGGCCCAAGTGCTCAAGGGAGCAGGACGCTTTCTGGCCCCTCAGGTCGGGTTGCGAGTCATGCAGCGCGTTACTCCAGAACGCGCCTGGTACTTCCAGATTGGTGGCTTGATTGCCTTGCTGCTGAGCGGCTTTCTTTGGTGGCTCCGGTTTCGGCGGTAGTAGACGCTCGGCCGAGTACGGGAGGCATAGGCTGTCAGGAGCATCTTCAGCGATGAGGCCGTGAACTTCTGATGACTCCAGGTCTCCTTTGGCGCCGCCTGCGTGGCTTGATCGGCACGTCCATTGTCTGGGCGGGGGCGTGGACCGTCGTCGGCCTCCTCGTCGGCGGGGCATTCTGGCTGAGCGGTGCGACGTTCTTTGCGCTGGCCGGTCCCAGGTGGCTGGCTTTTTGGGCCGAGGTAGGTGCCATCACCGGTGCGGTTTCTGGCAGCGCGTTTTCTCTCGTTGTCATGGCTTCGGAACGACGCGGCGATGTCCAGGTCATCAGCCCATTCCGGTTTGGTACGCTGGGAGCAATCACGGCCGGGCTGGTGACGGCCGTCGTGTCCCAAGAGCCGCTCGTATTTGGATTGATCGGTGCGGCAATTGGCTTTGTCTGTGGCAGCGGCACAGTCGTCGTAGCCCGTCACGCATTGCCGGCTCTTCGCACGACGGCGCGGTCGCTACCATGCTGAACCTCCTGCACGATCCCGAGGTATACGCCTCGATCAGAAAACGCATGCAGTCACTGCGCGTCGATACCCAGCGACAATGGGGGAAGATGAGCATCGACCAGATGCTCTGGCATGTAAACCTGTCGATGCGCGAGGCCGTCGGCGACTACAGTCCGCAGCTCCAGCCGTTGCCTGTTCCGAAGGCGCTTCTCCGCTGGGCGGTCATCAACATTCCCTGGGGACGCGGTGCGCGCACCCGGCCCGACATGTACGCCGTGTCGACCTACGATTTCAACGCCCAAAAGGCGGAGTGCCTGTCCCTGATCGACCGCATCGTGGCCCGGCCGCTATCCGCCGAGTGGCCGAAGAGTGCATCGATGGGACGGATGACGGGGAAGCACTGGAGCCAACTGACCGCAAAGCACCTGGACCACCACCTGCGTCAGTTCGGCGTCTGACGAAACGTCGACCCCCTGGCGAATGCCCGGGGGCCGACGCGCTGCTCCGTCAGAGCCCAAATCCCACCCCCACGCTCGCGTACGCGGGCGGCATCAGCTGGTTGAAGCGCTCGGTGCGCAGCAACCCCAGGCGCGCCATCAGCTCCGTCCTGCCTACCACGAAGCCGCCCGCCAGGCCGTACCGGTAGGTGCCGCCCGCATCCAGATACCATCCATCCTTCGCGTCGGGATAGACGTTCCGGCGGTACCAGTCGCTGTGCGTCACGTGCGTGATCACGGCCTTGTCGAAGCCGCCTTCGGCGGCCGCAAACCATCGCGGCCGATACAGGCCGAGCGTTCCCGAGAAGTCCGCGCCGAAGTTGATGCCCTTGTAGACCGAGTTTTCGGTGCCGCGCGTGATGGCGGTGGCGCTCCCGGTGAGATTCACCGACCGCCAACGCACCACCGACGTGTGGATTCCAAGTCGCGCGCGGAAGTCGTTCACGTCCACGCTGGCGGTCACCACGCCGACGTCGCCGGTGAGCTGGACGCCGTGACCCCTGACGGGCACGACGCGGCCGTAGCCGACCGAGGTGACGAACGCGGGATCGAGTCCGAAGGTGGTGTACACGCGACCGCGCTGGGACTCGAATCGGGCGACGTTCCATTGCGCCGCGGCATCACCAGCCACGAGCGCCGACAACACTATCCCCACGATGGGGGTCATGCTCGAGATGCGGCTCATTGGGCTTCTCCCTTGAAGGCATCGGCATATGGCCGAATGTGTGTGAGTACTTCCGCGGCTTTGACCCAGGCGACGTCGTGACCTGCCCCGTTTACCACCTTGAGCAACGCCGACGGGAAGCGCTGCACCTGCAGTTGCTGGAGCGACGGCCCCAGCACTTCGCTCAGCGAGCCGGCGATGAACAGCACCGTCGTCTGGTACGCCGCGAGGTTGGTGGTGAAGTCGTAGTTGAACTTGCCGTCCTCGTCCTGCCCGCTCTCCATGACGGATCGGGAGGCAGCGGCTCCCAGCCGCCAGCTGGGCGCGGGATCCACGGTGCTCTGATGGAAACGCGGCTGCCCGTCTCTCTGACCGATGGCGCGCGCGTAGTCCATGCGCGCATGGTCGTCGGGAGAAAAGAACTGCGTGTTCCATACGGCGTCGTTGAGCACCTCGGAACCGAGCTTGAAGTCGGTGATGTCGCCCTTGAGGCGTTCCATGGTGCCGCCGTCAAGCGGCCCGGACTCGATCAGGACCGCGCCGGCCACGCGCTGCGGGTACTGATTGATGTACCGCGTGGCGAACATGCCGCCCCACGACTCGCCGATCAGGAGCACCTGCCTCCCAGGCGCGTAGCGGTCGATCAGCGTGTTGAGATCGTTGACGAACACGTCGACCGTCAGGACGTCGGCACTGTGCCGCCGTGAGAGGCCCGAGCCCCGCTGGTCCCAGAAAACCAGGAAGTACTCGTCGGTCAGGCTGTAGCCGTTGTAGCGGCCGGCCAGCCGCAGCATTCCTCGGTAGTCGCCGCCCGGGCCACCGTGCAGGAATACAATCACCGGATTCGCCGGATTACCGAACGTCTCCACGTGGAAGCGAGACCCGTTCATCTCGATGGCGGGAAGGTTCGGGTCCTCCGTCACCGTGCGCGGCACGAGGTTGCCCGGATCGCCGGGCGCCATGACCTCGCACGCGGTTGCCGCCAACGCAGTGAGCGCGATTGGCAACCATTTCAGACTTCTCCATCCCGGACTTCGCATTGTTCCTCCTTGTCCTGAGTTCCAGTTGTGACCGGGTGTTCCGGTCGCTCACGGGCGTCAGGATAGGAGTGGCGATGGGCTGCGGTCGCCCGGACCGGTCGGACTGGACGTCCCGTCCGGTCGGATTGGACTAGACGCCGGCGGCCTGGCGGTAGTCCGAGGGCGTCTGACTCGTGTGCTTCTTGAACACGAGGTTGAACGTGGACTTGGACGCAAAGCCGGCGTCCAGCGCGAGCGTCAGCATCTTGACCCGCTGCGCCTCGCCGGCGGCGATGCGGCGCTGCACCTCCCGGACTCGGTACGCGTTCACGAAGTCGTAGAAGGTCTGGCCCAACAGCGAGTTGAGGACCTCCGACAGCTTGTGCGGGGTGGTCTTGAGCCGCGCGGCGAGGTCGGCAAGGTGAGCTCGCTGTCCTGCCAGGGACGTTCCTGCTCCATCATCGCCATCAGGGCGTCCTTGAGTCGCTCGGCCTGCCGGTCCGTGAGCCCCGATCGCTCGTAGCGCGGTGCAGCCGATTCCGCGTCCGCTTGAACGTCCGCCTCTACGTCCGATTTGACTGACCGACTGTACCGGGTATTCGGCCGTCTCATACCGGAACACCTCCGGCTGCCTCAAGCCCATGTACCCGATGCCGTACACCAGGACGGCGATGCCGAGCGCGACGATGTCGTCTCCACGTCCCAAACGCACGATGCCGGCGGATTCGAGCACCTGAATGGCGACCGCCATCAACCATATGGTAGCGGCGCCCGCGCCGAGCCAGAGCAGCCACCGCAGGTTGACGCGCTCCGTGGACGAGTAGCTCTCCTTCACCTGCTCGCGGTGGCGCCCCAGGAAAACGATGGTGATCGCGGCGTAGGTGACGCCGGAGACGAGCTTCATCACGTCGGCGACCGCGAACCACGCAGGGGCCTGACCACTCAGGAGCCGCTGATAGAACGCGATCTTCTCGGCCCCACTCATGAAGTAGACGGGAAGTCCCGCGGCCACCGTCGCCAGGAAGGGAACGAAGTGCAGCGCGTCGCGCGGCGTGAGCCGACGGTTCCGGTCCGCTGCAGTGACGGCGTAGAGGTAGATGAGCGGGCCGTACAGGAAGGGAAGCGGGTACGCGGCGCCGAAGAAGTGAGGAAAGACCTTCTCGTATCCAACGGCGTGATACACAGCCGAAGCGAGATAGATGGAGAAGGCGAGCATCGCCACGGCGAGCAGGCGATTGGCGGTGCGGTTGCGCCGCCTGGCGGCCAGCACACCCGCGAGGAAGACGCCCTGAATGGCGCCGAGGAGGACGATGACGTGCAGCCAGTCGAGGGTGAGGCTCGACATTTGGGAGATTATAGCCCTTTTTCCCCTACGCCGATATCATGACATTCGGCCCCATCGCGAGCGGGAAGGTTCATGGACAAGCAACGGCTGACGGACGCTGAGACGAAGAAACTGCTCGAGCGAGCCTCTGAACTGGACGCGCAACACGCGCAGACGCTCGACATTGCGACGTTTCGCGAGATCGCGACCGAAGCCGGGATCTCACCAGCGGCCGTGGATGCAGCGCTTCAGGAGAGCGCAACCCCGCAGCAGGTCGTCGCGACTCAACCCGGGCCGCTGCGGCTGACGCTGCGTATCATTGGACGCGTGGCGCTCGGTCTCGCGATCGCGTTCATCGTTCTCTTCATCATGCGCGCGTTCCCATAGCGCGCTGGCCAGTCAAACCGTCAAACCGTCTCGCCATCTACGACCGACTCCGGGTCGGGAGGCCCCCCCTTCGAAACGAGTCGAACGATCAACACCAGCATCGCCGCGACTGCCAGTCCGAGAATCACCCAGAAGAGCGTCATCGGGATCGCACTCGCCTTCGGCGCGTCGACGCCCTGCTCGGGGCCAGCCGCAAGCTCGGTCGCGGGCTCGCCGATGAGCCGCGGCGCGAGGAGCGCGATGTCGTACGACGGCCTGCCGAGCGCCGCCTGGCCGTAGAGCAGCGTGAGCGGCTCGGGGCCGTTGCGCACGAAACGCACGCGATACCACGGCAGTAACAGCGTGGCCGAATCGAGAGGAAGACGGCTGTTGTCCCCCTCGTCGATCGCCAGCACGAGGTCTGTCGCGTCGAGCGTCGGCAGCTCGAGGGTCAGGGCCGGAGCCGGCGACTCGGGATCGGCATGGGTCCACGTCAGCGTGGTGACCTGCTGCAGCCATGGGTCCCGGCGGGAGCCACCGGGAGGACGCTCGCGCTCGAGGGAGACGCGACGCTGGAACACGCGCGCCGACGTCGTGAGCACCAGCCGCGATGGCGGCAGCTGCGCGTAGGGAAGCGTCAGGCGATACAACGAGCGCTTCTCCGCCGCGGCGGCCGTTCGCGCCAGACCGGCAGGCTTCGCTTCCTCGAGCCGGCCGAGGTCGAGCGAGAGTGGCTCGTCGAGCCGCTCGAAGAGATAAGGCACCTGTCGTCCGCCCTGCGTCGCGATGCGCACGTCATCGAAGCGGCTGTGCGCCAGCACCGCGCGTCGAGCGGAACGGCGGTGAGTCCGTTCGGTCCCGAGGGAATCTCGCGCTGCCAGCGGAAGGCGCGGACGTCGATCGGTGCGCCATCCATCGCGGGAAGGGAACTGGCCGCAGCGGCAACGCCGGCAGGGCTCTCGCGCGGCTCGCCCCAGCGTGCGGCAGCCAGCTCCATCAGCGGCACGCGCTCGCGCACCGCCTCGAGGTCGTAGCGCGGCACTGCGATCCGCTGTCCGCCAAAGCGCGCGGTCAGGGTATCCGTCGCCGGGATGTCGAAGTGGATGTACGGCAGCGTCGCGAAGATCGCGGTCACGCCGGTGATGTCGAGCGGGGGGTTGTCGCCGTCATCGATCACGAGGTCGAGCGCCGCCTCGGTCGGTTGAGCGATCGGGATGCGCAGCGAGGACGCGGTGCCGTCTTCCCGCACGGTACGCCGCAGCGTCGCCGCTCCGAGCGCGAACGGAGCGACCTGCCCGCCTGCGAGGCGTGCCTCGCTCACCTTCGCGTTGCGGAGCACGTTCCCCCCGCCCACGGAGAGCTCGAGTGCGACGATCGGAAGTCGCGCGCCCGGAAGGCGCACCCGATACCGGCTCACGCGAGGCTCGCTGGCGCGCTTCTCGACCCAAAGGCTGGTTCGCAGCGTCGGCGCCGCGGCGCCGTTCGCCACGAGTCGCGCTCCCACCGCCGCGGGTGTAGGCACGCGCCCGCTGTTGCGGTCGTCCCACGTGAGCCGCAGATAGCGATACTCGCCGGGCGTGAACTCCAGCTCCGTCTGGCGCAGGCGTTCGGCCGGCAGGTCGAACAGTGTTCCCCCCCCTTCGGCGACGAGCAGGGTCCACCGCTGGCGGTCGCCGCTTCCCTCGAGACGCACGCGCTTCAGGAAGGGCGCCGGCAGGCCGAGCACTCGCATCCGGTCCACCTGCCGAGGCGAGCCGAGGTCCGCCTCGAACGCGCTCGTCGAGTCCGTGCGCGCGACCGGAAGAAGCGTCGCATTGGCCCAGCGCGGCGCGGCAGACGGGGGATCCACGAGCAGGTAGGGCACTTCACGGCCGGCACGATCATAGAAGCGAAGGTCGGAGAGACCGCCGGTCGCCGCCGCCTCGACACCTCCGGCGCGATCCCCACATTCGCTGCGCTCGGTGCAGGCCCGGCGCGTGACCGCGAAGGGCGCGCCGCCAACGAGGAGCGGGACGTCGACCTCGAGCCGGTTGCCACCAGCCGCGCCGGGGAGCACCGGTCGCTCGCTGCGCAGAAGCTCCGGCCGCGCCGGCCGGCGAACAGGTTCGCGCGGATCCTGCGCCTGGCCTGCACCGAGCGGAGCGAACGTGAGCGACGCGGACAGCGCCAGGCAGGCGAACGTGATCAGGGTCTTCATGCGGTTCCTTCGGTTGCCGCGTCGAGTGGGGGCGGCGCCTGCCGCTTGCCCGCCAGAACGAACTTCTGGATCGCAACGGCGACAAGGGAGAGAGAGATTGCCAGTCCGACGAACGAGAGGACGCGATACAGGCCGTCCAGCCTGGCGAGATCGTGGAGGAAGCATTTGGCGATGGTGACGACGAGGAGCCCGATCGCCGTGACGCGCGCGGCGCGATTGGTCAGCGCGATTCCGGCGGCCAGGAGGGCAATCGCGAACACGGCCCACCCGAGCGTATACGTGAGGTCCTGCGCGAGCGTCGTCGTGAAGTTGAACGTGATGTGCGCGCCGGCCGAATAGAAATCCGCGATCTCGATGTTCAGGAGCAGAAAAAGCAGGATGGTCCCGCCGGCGGGGAGCAGTGTCGAGAGCCTTGGCACGCCACGCGTCAACTTGTCGTCGGTGCGCGAGAAGAGCCAACCTCCGAGCAGCATCGCGGCGGCGCAGATGACGTACGCGTACAGGTACCAGTTCCAGATGCGGGTATCGCTGCGCGCGTGATACTCCAGCACCGACGGGTTCACCGCCAGGCGAACGAACGTCGCTGTGAACAGGCCCGTGGCGAACAGCAGCAGCCCGCGATGCGGGATGCGCGTATAGAGCCAGGCGAGCGCCGCGCCCTCGAGGGCGAAACCGATCGTGATCCATTGCCGGTCGAGCTGCAGCGGAATCGCCAGCGTAATGAAGCCGAGCGCGGCGCCCGCGACGAGCGCCAGACGGCCGAGGGTTCGGGCGCCGGGACGTTCCATTCGCAGCAGCTTCGCCAGCAGCAGGGCGAGCACCGCACCCTGCGCGACGGGGAGCGCACCGATCATGTTTCCGTAGCCGGCCCCGACGATCGCCGAGCGGGCGATGAAGAAATAGATGACGCTCGCCGCCACGGCGGCGAGGTACGACTCCTTTGCGGTGCCCGCGCGCCGGCCGAGGAGGAGTGGATAGGACACCGCGAGCAGGTACATCGGCGTCGAGAACCAGAGATGCGACTGCCAGTCGAGGGGATTCTGGTGAGCGAGCTGCCAGAAGAAGCCGCTGATTCCCGCGAGGACGACGGCTCCGACCGACAGCATTCGCCAGGATGGCCGCATGGCCAACACGAACGCGGCCGCGAGCAGCACGAGGTTCGCGCCGACGAGGAAGGCCAGGCCGGGCGTACCGTCGACCGTGATCGCCGCCATCGCGACAACCTGCGCGAGGACCGTCGCGGCCACTGCGGCGAGCTCGAAGCCGTCGGCCGGAGCGGCTGTGCGCCGCGCCAGCCCGATCCATGCGAAGCCGAGCGCGACGAGCGCTCCGGCGGACGAGACGGCGACCATCGGCCACGGTGCCTGCGCCGCGACGGTCATCCAGAGCACCAGCACCACGGCGCTCGCGGCAAGAGCGCCAACCCACATCTCCGCGCGCCGGACATATAGCGCCGCGGTTCCCACCGCGAGGTTCAGCACGAACAGCGTCGCCAGCAGCGGCCAGGGCGGCATCGACAGCTCGGCCCGCGAGGCCACGAAGAGCAGGAAGACGTGTCCAACCAGCCCCAGGAAGGCGCCGTGCTCGAACTCCCTGGCGTCCTTCGATTCCGCGCGATTCCGCGCCCAGACATTCCCGGCCATCACCAGCAGCGCGAATCCGGCGAGGACGACGAGCCCCGGGAGCAGCACGAGCGTGACGGTCGCCGTCGCCCACCAGATGGCGAGAATGATCCACGACATCACGACCGCAGCCAGCGAGAGCAGGGGGAGCCGGACCGACGACGCCTCGACGAAAATGCCGGCGTTGAGCAGCGCCATCAGCAGCGCCATTCCCCAGAGCGCGGACGACGCGACCGAGCCGCCGGCGATGAAGAAGAGCAGCGCGAGACTCACGAGCGCGATCAGCCCGCCGCCGCCAGCGGGATGCAAGCCGCGGTTCATTCGGCGCGCCAGGATCGGCACGCCGATGTAGAACAGGGCGAACGCGAGATAGATGGTGAGCGCTGAGAGCAGGCGACCTTGGGACAGGTGCCGCGCCGACCAGAGCGCCTCCGCGCCAAGCGCGAAGAAGGCCGCGATGAAATGGACGGGTCCCTCCCGCCGGCCGATCGCGTACCACGCGCACGCCGCCAGCAGGACGAACATCGTCCCGAACGTCAGCCAGGGCGAGGCGGTCGACGGTTCCACCCAGACCAGCAGCGGGAACACGAACATGAGGAGTGGCGCCGCGTATACCGCGCGTACGCTCGCACCCTCGAGCCGCTGTCCGATGTGTG
Organism: uncultured Gemmatimonadaceae bacterium; assembly: GCA_963724885.1. Classification (GTDB taxonomy): domain Bacteria; phylum Gemmatimonadota; class Gemmatimonadetes; order Gemmatimonadales; family Gemmatimonadaceae; genus DASPMP01. Next base: position 98,180 of record CAVRWG010000001.1, read on the forward strand.
GCGCGAGGGGAGCCGCGACGAGATACAGCGCCACGAAAGGCGCGAGCAAGACGAGCACCCAGGGCCAGGCGGTGGCGACGTACGAGGACGACAGCCAGGCGACCCAGACGACCAGCGTCGTGAACGCGCCCGCAAGATGCAGGGCCTGCGGTCCGCGGAGGATCGCGATCGCGGCGAGCCCGAGATCGATCACGAGCAGGAATCCGAAGAGCAGGGCGAAACGCTCGCCGTACGCGGGAACGATCGCGAGATAGACGGCGAAGAGCAGTGGGAGCGCCGCGCTGGCCCATGCGGTGCGCGCAAAGAGATGCTCCCACTTCCCCTGTGGGCGCGCGCCGCCGCCGGCCGCGCCGCCTGCTGACGTCGCGCCGCGCTCGCCGAGGATGAGCGAGGCGAAGCTCAACACCGGGAAGATCAGGAAGATGCCGATCGCGAGTGGCAGCTTGCCGGTTGTCAGGAACTTCCCGACCCACCCCCACTGATAGAGCGTGGTGAGCGCGAGGCTCGCGGCGGTGAGTATCGGCCAGCGCTTGCGCCAGGCGACCCACGCGAGCCCCGCATTGAGGACGAGGAGGTAACCGAATAGTCCAATGGGATTGTCCTGTCCGGTCGAGATCATGGCCGGCGTCGCGAAGCCGCCAAGGAGTCCGAGCCCGGCGATGAAGAGCGATGCGCGCCGGATCGACAGCACTACCGCGGTGGCGGTGACCAGCGTCAGCAGCGCGAACGTCAGTGTCGTGCCCATCAGGCGCCAGAGCACGTGCGCCGCGAAGAACGTCGAGAAGAGAAGCGCGATACCCGCGGCGTCCAGCGCGTTCGCGGTGATCGCGTAGCGTCGGGCGACCTTGAGCTCGCAGCCAACGAGCAGCCCGACGCCGGTGAGGATGCCGATCGCCATCCGAACCGGGGGCGCCAGCAACCCGTGGTCGATGGAGTACTTCATGAAAAACACGCCGGCGACGACGAGCGCGATCGCGGCGATCCACGAGAACAGCTTCACGCCGACGAAGCGTTCCCAGTCGATTCCACGAAAATCGCCGGAGCCGAACGGGAAGCGGCGCGGCGGCGTCGGGGGAGGGGGTGGGGGAGGGGGAGGCGCGTTTTCTGGCGTCGCCGAAGCCAATGACACGGGTTGCGCGGGCATCGCCGGCACGGGCGGCATCACCGGGTTCTGACGCAGCGGAGGGACGGAGGCGCGGGGGAGGGGCGCTTCGCTGGCCACCGGTGCCACCGGTGCCACCGGTGCCACCGGTGCCACCGGAGCTGCCGGTGCCACCGGAGCTGCCGCGGCGGATGCAGCGCGGGGACGCTCGGCGGTGTCGCGCGTCTCGGACACGAGCTCGCTAATCCGTCGCGTCAGTCGATCGAGCGCATCGGAGAGGCGCTCGACTCTGCCCTCGAGTTCCTGTCTTCGGTTCTTCTCGCGCCAGGCGAACGCGAGCGTGGCCAACACCACCAGCCAGAGGAACATTCGAGGAGACCGTCCTGAGTGGAGGGCGCGCCAAGAGGCGCGCGGAAATGGCGGCGCTGACGGCGACGCGACTCACTTTCGAGCTACTATATGGACGTCCCGGCTGGGCGCCGGGTCACCCCGGCCAGGACGCGTCGAGCTCGAGCCGTTCGTGGTCCCACCGCTGACCGACGTTGGCGAAATACGTCGCGATCGCGGCGTCCGGGTTGCCGTCTTCGATAAACTCCCGCACCTGAGCCGCGACCGAGGGCCAGAGCGAGTCATCGCAGCGGCTCGCGACGTACCCGGCCACCTCGTTCGCGAGCGCGGCGGATGACGGCGCCGACGCGACGAATCGGACGCCGTCGGCCGCGTGAACGACCGCCGTGACGAGGCGGCCCGTGTCTGTCGTTGTCTTCATGACCATCGCACCTGGACGCTACAGCGTCGGTTTGAGCACCATCACGACGATGACCGACGTCATGATCAGCAGGTAGATCAGGCCTGCCGCGCGCAGGGCGCGCCCTGCCGCGGCGATGCGCGCGTCGTCCGGAGGCGTCGCCGACAGCGCAGCCGCGAGCGCCATGGAGCGCCTGCGCATGACGAATATCCCGAACAGGAAGTGCAGCAGGATGCCGGCGAAGCCCAGGGTCACCCAGAGGGTGCCGAAGCCGATCCTCCCGATGGCCACCATCGCGATGCCGGTGACGAGGACGAGCATCGACGACACGGCGCCCAGGGTGTGGGCATATCTCATCGTGTGCGGCAGGAGTCCGGCCAGGGTCGCGCGTTCCCGCGCGAGCGCGAGCCGGGCCAGAACCGTCGTCAGCGCCGTTGCGCCGCCGATCCAGAGAATGGTGGCGACGACGTGCAGTACCTTGAGCACTCCGTACCAACTGACCATGCAATCGCCCCGGTTGAGATCATACGGCGTTATACTACATGTATAATGGAATTAGACAAGATGTCAAATGAAATGGTGTCACGATGACGCCACGACCGTACACCCCCGGCGAGCGGAAGCGCGCCGTGGACGAGGGGCGGGACCGCATCCTGGCCGCAGCGCGCGACGCGCTGCAGACCGGGGACATCGGGGCGTTCTCGCTGGAGGCGATCGCTCAGCGCGCCGGTGTCACGCGGATGACCGTCTACAACCAGTTCGGTTCCAGGGCCGGCCTGCTCGAGGAGCTGTTCGACCTGCTGGTCACGCGGGAAGCATTCAGCGAGATGCCCAGCGATCTTTGCGCAGAAGGACCCGGCGGCGGCGTTCGACGCCATCGTCACCGTGTTCGGGCGCTTCTATGCGGACAATCGAACGACGCTGGCGCGGATGCGCGCGGCGGCCGGCGTGGATCCCGATCTCGACGAAGCCATGAGGAAGCGCAACGACCGGCGCCGCCGGGCGGTGGAGACACTCGTCCAGCGACTGGGAAACCGGCTGCGCCCGACCGTTCCGGACGAGGAACTCGTGACGACGCTGGACGTCCTGTTGGGCTTCAACATGTACGATGGACTCGCGGGCGACTCGCGAACGCCAGCCGATGTGGTCCCGGTCGTGCAGCGGTTGGTGCGCGGAGTTCTTGGGCTGCCGACCCGGCGAAGAAAACCGCAGCGCAAGGCGGTTCGCAGGAAGTCTTGACCAAGGGCTTGCACCAACAGGATTGAAGAACCTGATCAACCGGATTGATTCGGATTTGCCGGATCGAGCCTTTGTTGGTGTGCTTCACTCCGATTGATCCGCGCACATCCGACTGATCCGGCTCTTCAAATCGTTGGTGCCCCTTGTCTGCGCCAGCGCCAATCAGGGACACACCAGCCTCGTCTAGTCGAGACGCATCGCGATCACGGGACTCACGCGCGTGGCGAAGCGCACCGGGCTCCAGCTCGCGACGATGGTGACGACGAGGAAGACGGCTGCCGTTCCAATGAAGCTCAGCGGATCCGTGGCGCTGAGCCCGGTCACGAGGAACGCGGACAGCGCCCGGGTCGCCAGGGCGGCGATGCCAAGGCCCGCGACGACGCCGGCGCCCACGAGCACGGAGGCGTCCCGGATCACGAGGCCCACGATGGCCCGGCGAGTCGCGCCGAGGGCGCTGCGAATCGCGATCTCGCTCACGCGCCGGCTGACGTTGTACGACACGATCGCGAACAGCCCGAACGCGGCCAGGATCAGTCCCAGGAGCCCGAGTCCACCCAGCACCGCGGCGCCGACGCGGCTGGGCAGGAGCGCGAAGGCGAGCGCCGATCGCATCGGCTGAACGGCGACCGACACGGCGGGGTCCACCTCGCCGATGGCCGACCGGAGCGCCGCGACGAGCTGCGCGGGGTCACCCTCCACGCGCGCATACACGAAGGCGATGTCGCGGTTCTCCGGCCGCTGCGGCATGGGCAGGTACATCGCCGGCCTGAGATCCTCACCGATCGTGTGGTACTTGCTGTTTGCGACGACGCCGACGATCTCGCGCTCGATCCGCGGATTCTCGTCGGTGAACCGGAAGCTGTGGCCCACGGCGTTGCCATCGAGATAGCGCCGCGCGAATTCCTGGTTGACGATCACCACGTTCGGCGCGCCGACGCGATCGGCGGGCCCGAAATCGCGGCCGCTCAACAGACGAATGCCCAGCGTCGCGAAGTAGCCGGCGCCCACCGCGGCCTGCGCGTACTCGATGTGGCGCTCCGGACGCTCGTCGAACCGTGCGCTGCGCCCATTGCTCGAGCCGGCGTGCATGCTCAACGGCACCACCGCGCCGAACGCCGTGCTCGTGACGCCCGGCAGCGCGCGCACGCGCTCGGCCTGGCGCCGCAGCAGTGCGTCCTGTGCTTCTCCGCCGCGGCCCTGGTTGAAACCGACCTGCGCGACGATCACGCGATCCACGTCGAATCCCGGGTTCGCCAGATGTGACAGCTGGAGGTTGCGCAGGAACAGGAACGCCGTCACCAGGAGCACGGTCGAGATCGTGACCTGGCCGGCGAGCATCAGTCCTCGCGTGGTCAATCGCCGTCCCCCTCCCACGCGCAGCGTGTCGTCCCGCTTGAGCGCGGGCATGAGCGACATGCGAGACGCGCCGAGCGTGGGAAGCAGCGCGCTGGCAACCATCGTGATGAAGAGGAGCGCCAGCGCGCACAACAGGACGGCCGGATCGAGGGCCAGATGCAGCTCGAGAGGGAGCGAAGCCGGCAACGAGATCCCGTTGAAGACCCGCAGCGCGACCGCGGCGAGTCCGAGTCCGGCGAGCGTCCCGAAGAGCGCGAGCCAGAATGCCTCGACCATGAGCTGCTGCACGAGACGCGAGCGCGTGCCGCCGATGGCGAGGCGGATCGCGATCTCCGGCCGTCGCGCCGTCGCGCGAGCCATGAGCAGGCCGGCTACGTTGCCGCACGCAATCAGCAGGACGAGCAGCGAGACCACGGAGAGAATGACGAAGAATGCCCCGACGGTGCGCAGCTTCTTGTCGCCCATCGTTCCGACGCGTCCGAACTCCTGCACGCCGCCGTAGAGCGTGTCGCCGCCGGCGCGCGCCAGCCGGCGGTCCACGGCGTCGAGCGCCGATCGCGCTTCGGATGGCGCCTGGCCCGCCTCGAGCCGACCGATCAGCTGCACCACCCGTGCATCCGGCGTGCGGACGTCGGGCACCAGGGACGCATTGAGCGGGAGGTATACCGGCGGCGCGAGCGCAATCACCGGGCTGCGGAGCTTTGGCGCGAGCACTCCGATGACCGTATAGCTGGCGCCGTTGATCGTGAGCGATCGGCCGATGACGGCGGAGTCGGCGGCCAGCTCATGCTGCCAGAACGAGTGACTCACCACCGCGAGGCGCGGATCGCGTTCCATCCGCGCCTCGTCCGCCGTGAAGCCGCGGCCGCGCGACATCGGCACGCCGAGGACGTCGAAGTAGTTCGCCGTCACGAGCATCGGCGTGATGGAGACGGCCGCGTCGCCCCGGAACCAGTTGACCTGTCGCCCGACGTCAAAGCCGGCGAGGTCGCCGATCGCGCCGCTGGCCTTCAGGTCTTGCCAGCGCTGGTACGTGGCGTGGCTGGAATGGCTCACGCGCATCGTCACGACCTCGTTGGGATCCCGGACGTGCGGCGTGGCGAATACGAGCTCCCGCGCGAGAGCTGAACACGGCCACGTTGCCCGCGGCGCCAAGCGCGATGGAGGTCGCGGCCGCCAACAGGAGCACCGGCTCGCGCAGCAGGGCGCGAAGCGTGTAGCGCAGGTCGCGCAGGAGGTTCTCGACCACGGCAACGCCGCGGGCGTCGCGGGACTCTTCCTTGATCTGTTCCACGCCGCCGAACGCCACCGCGGCAGCCCGGCGCGCTTCGGCGGGCGACATGCCGCGCGCCACGTTCTCCTCGACCTGTGCCTGGAGGTGCGCGCGCAGCTCGCGATCCAGCTCGTGACTCGACGCGCTCGCGCCGCAGCAGGGAGCGGAAGCGCATCCGAAGCACGTCCAACCAGCGGAAGCTCATGATCGTCAGGCGTTGCGGAGTGTGAGGCGGATGGCGGCCGAGAGCCGCTCCCACTGCGTGACCTCGTCGTCGAGCTGCGCGCGTCCCGCGCGGGTCAGCGAATACACCTTGGTGTCACGGCCCGTCTCGCTGCTCTGCCACTCGGCGCGCAGGAATCCCTGCTGCTCGAGGCGGTGCAGGGCCGGGTAGAGCGAGCCCTGCTTGATCTGCAGCACGTCGCCCGACGCGGCCTGGATGCGTTTGGCGATGGCCCACCCGTGCCTCGGCTCCGTCGCGACTGCCTTGAGGATGAGGACGTCGAGCGTGCCCTGGATCAGGTCTGACGGTCGCATGGCGGAGGGGGAGGTCGCATGCCAAGATGCTCTACAATGGTGTATCGATTATCTACAATGCGAGATCGTAGGTGTCAATACAGGAGTCGAGCTAGCGGGTTGACAGTCGAACGAGCTCACTGCCTGCGAGCAGGAACGCCCCCACGCCATAGATCTCCGTCTGCTCCGGGCCCGTGTTGCCGGGTTGGTCGCCCACGCGCTGAACGTACCCGAGCATGCCGTTCGGCTGGACTGCCCGAACCAGGGCCGACCATCCCCGGCGTACGTTGGGCTCGTATTGACGCCCAAGCAGACCTTCATTCATTCCCCACGCCAGGGCGTAGGTGAAGAACCCCGTCCCGCTGCTCTCCGGGATCGGCCGGCTGTCGGGATCGAGCAAGCTTGCACGCCAATAGCCATCCTGTCCCTGCAGGTCGGCGACTCTTTGCGCCATCTCCTGGAAGAGAACTACGAAACGATTCCGCCCGGGATAGTCAGGAGGCAAGTACTGGAGCACGCGCGCGAGACCCGCCAGCACCCATCCATTGCCTCGACTCCAGAAGACCTTGTTCCCGTTCGGTTCGCGCTGATCGAAAAATCGGCTGTCCCGGTAGTAGAGTCGCTCCTGCTTGTCGTACAGGTAGTCCGTCGTTTTCCACCAGAGGCGGTCCATGAGATCGACATAGCGACCGTCGCCGGTGGTGCTGGTGGCAAGAGCGAGCGCCGGCGGGGACATGAACAACGCATCGCACCACACCCATTCGCGCGCGGTCTTTTCATTGCTGAACACGAGCGACTCGCCGAAGGGTGCCTGCAACATTTCCCCGAAGCGCGCCAGGGCCGGCTCGATCATGCGGCGATCGCGATCGAGTCTATGGAGGAGAAAATAGCTCTGGGTGATGGCGTGGTCGTCCGCGTGAAAGGAACGCGGCCCGGGCCGCCACTGGATGCTTTCGCCATGCCGGCGGATCGCGTCCAGGTACTTCTGTCGAGCGCTCGACCGCACGGCCAGCTCGTAGAGACCTGCCCAGAATGGCGCTTGATGCCACTCGTATGGCGCGTGCGCGGATGGGTTCGCGAGTTGCCAGTCGGCGACCGCGCTCATGGCGCGCAGCACCGCCTGCGGGTCGACTGCGTCGCTCAATGGCGTCGCTCGGGCCTGGGGCGACATCGTGACAGACCCTGGCACTGGCGTCGGAACGGTAGAGCGACAGCCGGTGAGCGCCGTTTGGACGAGCGCGAACGCGGTCACCGCTGCCCGGGTTGATATTTTCATGGTATTGGGTTGCTACTGAATCACAGCGCACCTGTCAACCCGCCTTCACTGCCCCCGTCATCACCGCGACGGCGTCGTGCATGCTGACCACCTTCGGATCCAGGACGGCCACGCGCTTGCCGAGCCGCTGCACGTGGATGCGATCGGCGATCTCGAACACGTGCGGCATGTCGTGCGAGATCAGCACCACCGCCAGACCGCGGGCGCGGACACGGCGAATCAGGTCCAGCACCATGGCGCTCTCCTTCACGCCCAGCGACGCGGTGGGCTCGTCCATGATCACGACGTGCCGCGCGAATGCGACGCCGCGCGCCACCGCCACGCCCTGGCGCTGGCCGCCGGACAGTGTCTCGACGCGCTGCGTCATGGAGCCGATGCCGATCTTCAGCTCTTCCATACAAGCGGTGCTTTCCCGCAGCATGCGCTCCTTGTCGAGCATGCGCAGCACGTTGCCGCGAAAGCCAGCGCGCCGCGGCTCGCGTCCCAGAAAGACGTTCTCCGCCACCGACAGGGCCGGCGCGACGGCCAGCGTCTGGTAGATGGTCTCTACGCCGGCGTTGCGCGCGTCGATCGGGCTGCGGAACTCAACACGCTTCCCGTCGAGAAGAATCTCCCCCGCGTCGGGGATGAGGGCGCCCGACAGCGCCTTGATGAGCGTGGACTTGCCGGCGCCGTTGTCGCCCACGACGGCGAGAATTTCGCCCGCGCGCAGGTCGAAGTCCGTGCCGTCGAGCGCGGTCACGTGGCCGTAGCGCTTCACAAGGCCGCGCGCCTCCACGACCACGCGCGAGGAGCTCATTCTCGCTGCATCGGGCATGCCTTGCCCGGCCGCGCCGAATCGGCCCGGTGCGGCGAGGAGGTCGTAACGTTGGAAGAAATGGATTGTTCGGATGCTTGCGGATCAACCGGAAACGACAAGAGCAAAAGCAGAGCAACCGCTCCTGGATCCGGCCAATCCGTACCAATCCGATTGATCCGTTCTTTCTTGTTGTTAGTGCCGGTCTGGTAGACAGTCACGAGGTGCGCGCCCCTCCGCGAGACAACCGGTCGGCGGCGACAGCGAGAATCACGAGCACGCCCGTGATGAGGATCTGATAGACCGACGACACGCCCATGAGCGTGAGCCCGTTCCGGAACACGCCCACGATGAGCGCGCCGGCCAGCGATCCGAGCACGAGCCCGCGCCCGCCAAAGAGGCTGGTCCCGCCCAGCACGACCGCGGTGATGGCGTCGAGGTTTTCGGTCTGGCCGGCCTGCGGGTCGCCGACGCCGGTGCGCGCGACGAGCAGCAGCGCCGCGATGCCGTACGAGACGCCCGCAAGGATGTAGACGCCGAGCAGCAGGCGCCCGGTCGCGATCCCGGAGAGCCGGGCCGCTTCGGGATCGTTGCCGACGGCGTAGACGTGCCGTCCCGCCGCCGTCTCTCGCAGCGCGAACCACGCGAACGCGTACAGCATGAGCATGAACACGACGCCGTACACGATGGTGGTGCCGCCGACACGAAACGTCTGGCCGAGCGCCGTCAACGCGTAGGGAAGGCCGGTGACGGTCTGCGCCGACGAAGTCAGTTGCGTGAGCGCGAAGGCAATGTTGAGCGTGCCCAGCGTCACGATGAACGGCGGGAGCTGGACCCTGCTGACGAGCAGGCCGTTGATCGCGCCGAAGAGTGTCGTCACGCCGACGCCGGCGGCGATCGCAACAGGCGCCGGAAGCCCCAGGTCCGTCGCGAGTTTCGTCATGACGATGCCGCCCAGCGCCATGACCGCGCCGCAGGAGAGATCCACGCCCGCGGTGAGGATGACCAGCGTCTGCCCGATGGCGATGACTCCCACCACCATCACCTGCTGGAACACGAGCGAGAGATTGTCGCCGGAGAGGAAGCGATCGGTTTGCGTCGCGAAGAACAGGCACGCCGCGATGAGCGCGAGCAGGGGGCCCAGCGTTGCGACGCTCGGCCCGAGTTGGCCTACTTTCGGCCGAAACACTTCTCCAGGCCGACCTGCACGCTTTCGCTCTCGACGTCGGGCACGGCCTTCGCCGCGATGAGCGCGACGCCCGTATCCGTGTACCCGGCCGGCTTGCGGCCGCCCTTCAGCCAGGCGACGCCGGCGGCGACTCCCAGCTCCGCCATCCTGATGGGGTACTGCTGCGCCGTGGCCGCGATGGCGCCGGACTGCACGTCCCGGATTCCCTGGCAGCCGCCGTCCACGGACACGACGATGACGTCGCGCTCCTTGCCCATGGCACGGAGCGCCGTGTGCGCGCCGGCCGCCGTCGGCTCGTTGATCGTGTAGACCACGTTGATGTCCGGGTTGCGGCGCAGGCAATTCTCCATGGCCGTCTGGCCGCGCGTCTGATTGCCGTTGCTGTCGGCCATGCAGACCACTTCCGCGGGACGCCCAAGTTCGTTGCTCTCGCGTGGCAGCGCGGTGAGTCCGAATCCCTTCAAAAAGCCGTTGTGGCGCTGCGCGCCCACGGGATGGCCCGGAAGCAAGTCGAGCGTGGCAATGCGCGCGGTCTTCGCGCCGAGGGCCGCGCGCGCGTACTGGCCGATGAGCAGACCGGCGCGATAGTTGTCGGTGGCGAAGAGCGCGTCGGTCGTTTCCACCGGATCGGCGGGGCTGTCGAGCGCGATAACGACGATGCCTTTTGCGCGCGCCTTCCGGATCGTGGGGACAATCGCCTTCGAGTCGTTGACGGTCACGAGGATCACGCGCGCGCCCGCGGCGATCATGTTCTCGATGGCGGTCACCTGGCCGGCGTTGTCGCCGTCGTGCCTGCCGGCACCGGTGAGGAGTTTCACGCCATTGGAGGTCGCGGCCGCCTGCGCGCCTTCTTTCATCTTCACGAAGAACGGATTCGTCTCCGTTTTCGTGATGAGGCCGATGATCGGCTGTTGCGCCGGCAGCGAAGCGCCGAGGAGTGAAAGCGCCGCGACTATCGTGAAGCGCGCGCGACGGATGAGGGGCAGGGAGGGCATCGAGTACACGAGTCTACGTGCAACAACTGGTCAGTCAACCCTCGACTCGAAGCGCTGCGTGTGACCTTCCGACCACATCCGACTACTCCGTTGTTGTTCAATTGTTCAGACTCCAACTCGCGACAGCACCCGAGTTCAGCGGGGCCAGAGCCAGGCGGCGCCGCGGACGCCGCTCGAATCGCCGTGCGTGTTCATCCGAATCGGCGTGACCACACTGTCTGAGAAGACGTATTTCGGCAGCAGCGTCGACGTCTCCGTCGCGAGCGACGGCAGGTTGGACATGCCTCCGCCGAGGACGATGACGTCGGGGTCCAGCACGTTGATGACGCTCGCGAGCGCGCGGGCCAGCGCGTCGTAGTACCAGCGCAACGCATCTACGGCCTGGGGCTCGCCGCTGGCCGCTTGCCGGGCGATCGCGGCGGACGTGAGCGCCTGTCCCGTCTTGAGCGCAAACGCCTTCTCGAAGGCCGGCCCCGAAATCATCGTCTCGACGCAGCCACGCTTCCCGCAGTAGCACTGCGGCGCCGGTTGTCCGGACAGCGTCATCCAGGGCAGCGGGTTGTGGCCCCACTCGCCGGCGATCCGGTTCGGGCCCTCGAGCACCCGGCCCCCGACCACGATGCCGCCGCCAACGCCCGTGCCGAGTATCACTCCGAACACGACGTTCGCGCCGGCCCCGGAACCGTCCGTCGCCTCGGAGATCGCAAAGCAGTTCGCGTCGTTCGAAAGCCGGAGAGGACGGTTGAGCCTCTCCCGGAGGTCGTGCTGGAGCGGGCGCCCGTTGAGCCACGTTGAGTTGGCGTTCTTCACGAGTCCCGTCTCCGCGGTGATGGCGCCGGGAATGCCGATGCCGACCGATCCTTCGCTCCCTGCGAGCGTCTCCACGTCCCGCACGAGATCCGCGACCGCCGCGAGTGTGCCCTCGTACTCCCTGGGAGCGGCGACGCGACGCCGCGGCACCACTTCGGCGTCGCCCGACAGGGCAATCGCCTCGATCTTGGTGCCGCCGAGATCGATGCCGATGCGCAAAGTCGAGTCGCCGTGCGGCGCAGTATCCCGCGCGTCAATCACGTGCCGTCACCCTCCGACGAGGCTGACGGTTACGTTCACGGCGATCGCGAGGAGGACCGTGTTGAAGAAGAACGAGATCACTCCGTGCGCCAGCGTAAGGCGACGCATCCGCGTACTGACCACACTGACGTCGGACACCTGGGCGGTCATCGCGACAACGAACGCGTAGTAGAGAAAGTCCCAGGCCCGCGGCTCGCCACCGCCCGGAAACGACAGCCCGCCCGCGTCCCCGCCCTCGCGCGGCGGTGAGTAGTAGGCATTTGCGTAGTGGAACGCGAACACGAGGTGGACCATGAACCAGCCGAGCGGGACGCTGGCGAGCGACAAGGCGAACAGGCCGGCGTGCGGGTGATCGGCGCGATCCAGCATGGCGAACACCGATCCCAGGGTCACCACGATGGTCACGGCGGTGATCAGCGCGACGACGACGATGCCCTCGTCCTCGCGTCGCACGCGCTCGACGAAGGTCTCGTGCTGCGAGCGCAGCGCCAGCGTTCCCATCGTGACGATGAACGTGGCGAAAAGGGCGTCGCCGGCGAGCAGCAGCCGCACGCTGGCGTCGAATCCTGGTGTGGCGAGCCACACCGCGCCACCGACCAGCACGGAGCCGTAGAATCGGACGTGGTGCCGGAAGTGCCTCGCGAGCACGCTCATCTGCCGTTCAAGCCATGATCCTCCCGACCAAGGTTACGCGGTCCGGTTCCGCCGGGTAACGCCTTGTTGCCGCCACCCTGCCAGGGACCACGACGTGATTAGGATTGGGCATGCAACCGGCCGAATCGGAAGTGGTGAACAACCACGAGCGACATCAGTTCGAGATCCGCAGCGGAGAGCATCTCGCGCGGCTGACCTACGAGCAGCGTGACGGCGTCCTCGAGCTGATCCACACCGAAGTTCCGAGGGAACTGGGAGGGCAGGGCTTCGCCAACCGGCTTGCCGTCGCGGCCCTCGATCATGCGGCCAGCCAATCCTTGTTGGTGAAGCCCACGTGCCCGTTTGTTCAGACGTTCCTGAAACGGCACCCCGAGTACGCGAGTCTGGTGGTCCGGGCAGGCCCCGATTGAGCCTTGATCACGTGCTCGACTAGACCTTCACCAGGCTGGCACCAACAGAATTGAAAGACCGGATTAATCGGATTGGTTCGGATTGGTCGGATCAAGCACTTCGGTTGTGTTGTGTGTGTGTGGTTTCCGATTGATCCGAATAAATCCGGCTGATCCGGTTGTTCTAACGTTAAGACTTCGCCTCCGCGACAGCCCAATGGGGCCGGAGCCCCCCAGTCAACCTTCCGGCCGCATCGCCTGTCTCACGTGGAGGTCGGACTGTCTTCGAACCGGGCCCCTTTCCGCCTCACAGCCATGAAAATGCATCCGCTCGCCCTCGCGCTCCTTCTCACGTCACCGGCCGCGTCGGCCAGCGCACAATGGGACACGGACGTCGACGGCGCCGAGACCTGTCGCCCGATTTGGCGCGAGTACGGCCGTTCGATGAGCGGGCGCGCCCGCGCCGTGTACTGTGAAGTGCGAGAGGTTGGAACGATGCCGACGCGGAGCACGATCGACGTCGAGGGCGACCAGCAGAACGGAGTGAAGGTCGTCGGATCGCAGCGCCGCGACGTGCGCGTCCGGCTCGTGATCCAGGCGCAGGGCGAGAGCGTGAATGACGCCCGCGACATCGCGCGCCAGGTGAGCCTCGATCTCTCTCGCGTTCCGCTGCGGGCCGAGTCGCCGGACCTGCGCGAGTGGCGCCGCAGCGGGCGGCGGCACGTCTCGGTCAGGCTCCTTCTCGACGTTCCCGTGGCGTCCAACGTCTCGGCGCGCGTCAATTACGCCCCGCTCGAGATCGAGAACGTGCGAGGGAGGATCGACGCCTCCGTGGAGTATGGCCCGCTGACGCTGCGCGACGTGGCCGGCGACGTGCGTGCCCGGTCCGATCACGGACCCGTCTCGGTTCACCTGTCGGGCTCGCGCTGGGAAGGCGCGGGGCTCGACGCCACCGCCCAGTACGGCCCCATGACGCTGAGCGTGCCGCGCGATTTCAACGCCGACCTGGAGATCGGCGCCGAGCACGGGCCGCTGCAGGTGGACATCCCGCTTACGCTCACCCGCTTCGACCAATCGTCGATCCGCACGAAGTTGGGAGCCGGCGGCCCGCGCGTGCGCGCCATCGCCGAGTACGGCCCGATGTCGCTCAGGGCCAATCGCTGACACGTGCTGGTGCGCGTGGATGGGCCTTCAACAGGCTGGCACTAACAGGTTGAAGGGCCGGATCAACCGGATTCCTGCGGATTAATCGGATCAGTCTCTTTGTTTGTGTAGTGCCGATTAATCCGACCACATCCGAATGATCCGCGCTTTTCAATTGTTAGCCTCTCGTCTCGCACCAGCCTGACTCAGGGCGAGAGGCGCCGCGACAGTGCGCGATCCCATGATGCGAGCGCTGGCTTGGGCCCGAAGTCCACGGTCACGAGCCCGAGGTGCGCGAAGAGCGGCAGGATCGATCCCGGCGGAACGGGATACGTGGCGAGATCCAGATCGGTGAACGTGATCTGTGTGACGGCCAGGAGGCCGGCGTTGTCCGCCAGCAGCATCTGCCGCTCGATCCAGCGCGCCTGGCGTTCTGCTGACGACGTCACGCCCGGCACCGAAGCCGAGGACCAGCCGCCTTCCACCACGAGCATCGGAAGCGGCGGCAGTCCCGGCACGTTCATGCGCGCGTAATAGTCCGGCGGCACGTCTTCCGGCTCGGCGAAGCCGCCGAGGAACGGATACGACGACAGGCCGAGCGCCTGCGCGAATGGAAAGTCCGCGCGATCCTGCGCGACTCCCACGAAGATGCCCGTCTGTTGCAGGCGGCCCCACGCGGTCTCCACCTGGACGCTCACGAACAACTCTGCGGTGGACGCGCCCTGCGTCAGCGCGGCCGCCATGGCGTTGGTCATGGTACGAACTGCCTGGTACACGGCTGCCGGCGCGGCGAGGCGCACGAGGTTCGTCTCCATCGCGAGCCCGAGATACTCGGGATGGACGATGCTGTCGATCGCCATCACGTACTCGCGATACAGCGCCTGCACCGCGGGCTCGGTGATGCTGCGGCCCAGCTCCACCAGCTCGGGCGCTTCACGTTCGCGCGCCAGGCCGTCGGTGACGTCCACCTGCAGGATGACGGGAAATCCGCGGCTGCGATACACCGCGGCCAGCTCGCGGATGTCGCGTCGCACGAGGAAGGGCGCGGCCGTGTCCGCGAGCAACGCTTTCCACGGCACGGTCTGCGTGATCAGGGCCACGTCGGCGTGCGAGCGCCAGCGGTCGATGGTCTCCAGCACCGATGCAAGGGTGAGACGCGGCGGCGTATGGGAGAAGCCAAGCCGGTAGGTCCGCGAGCCTGTCGGCGCGGAGGCGCTGGAACAAGCCACCAGGGTACCTGAAAGAATCAGGAGGGCGAACCGCTTCATCGCTGTTCAAGCCGGCATGAGCACTGGCCGCGTCCGGAGCATAGCCGCATACTGTGAATGCGTCGCCACCATCGACCTCGTGCAACCGTGCTTATGCCTACGTCCCTGAGAGCGGCTTTGTTCCCGTTGGTTGCGCTGGGTGTTGCCTGCGCGCAGCCGGATCGCTCGTCCCTGGAACTCGCCGGCGCCGGCATCGACTCGCTGAACGCCCGCCTGGCGCAGGCGTACCGGACGCGTGATCCGCAGCTGTACGGGACGCTCTTCACCGACAGCGCGATCTTCGAGTGGCCGGCCTTCAACACGGTGCGGGGGCGCGCCGGGCTGGAAGCGATGGTGCGCGGCGGGTGGGCGTCGCTGAACGACATGGACCTGCAGCTGACGGTTTCGTCGCGCAGCATCGACGCGGATCGCGCGACGGAGTTCGGCGCGTTCGAGCAATACTTCCGCGACGACAAGGGTGCCCGCCTCACGGAGTTCGGGCGGTACGTCACGGTCCTGGCGCGTCAACCCGACGACACCTGGCTCATCGAACGCTTCTTCGGATTCGCCGATTCCACCCGGCCGCAAACCGCGCGGCCCTGACGACAGAACGCTCACGGAACGGCTACGGAACGGCCACGGTACTCATCGCCATAGACTTGGGCCGTTGACGCGACCCGCTTCGGGGCGCACCATAAAGGTTCTCGCGGCGAGGTCTGGATCGGGTGCTGAGACTGCGCACGTTCGGTGGTCTGTCGATCGAGCGACGCTTGTGGGAGGCGCCGCCGGTCACCGTCACCGTGGGCCGCCGCCGACTCGCGCTGCTGGCGGTTCTTGCCGCCAGCGAAACGGGCGCGGTTCCGCGCGACAAGCTGCTCGCCGTCTTCTGGCCCGAGAGTGACAGCGCGCGCGCCCGTCACTCGCTGGATCAGACGCTCTACGCGCTCAAGCGCGATCTCGGCTCGGACACCCTCGTCACCGGGCGCGACGAACTGTCGCTCAACGCCGCCGAGCTCACCAGCGACGTCGGCGATTTCAAGGCCGCGCTCCAGAAGGGCGACAACGCGGACGCCGTCCAGCTCTACTCCGGTCCGTTCCTCGACGGCGTGTTCATCCCTGATTCGGCCGACTTCGAGCGCTGGACCGGGGACGAGCGTGCGAGCATCGAACGGGAGCTGGAGGACGCCGTCGAGGCACTCGCGCACGCGGCCGTCACGCGCGACGACCATCGCGCGGCGGCGCACTGGTGGGAGGTCCTCGCGGAACGGAACCCGCGGCGCACGCGCGTCGTCGTCGCCCTCATGTCCGAGCTGGCCAAAGCCGGCGACCGCGACGGAGCGCTGCGGCGGGCGGAGATCTACCACACGCTGGCGCGCGCGGACGGTGACGTGGAGCCCAATCCGTCGGTCGCCGCGCTGGCGCTGAGGCTGAAGAAGACGCCGGTCACCGTCGCCGCGACGTTCGTCACGCCCGCGGCGGTGCCGCGATCGGTCGCCGCGAGCGATCCGCCGCCCGCGCCGCCGATCTCGAGCGCTCCACCAGCGGACCGCCGTCGGCATCGCATTCCGAACCGCGCGGCGATGCTTGCCGCCGGAGCCGCCCTGGCGCTCTCCGCCGCCTGGGCCATCTCGACCTGGGGAGACGCTGCGACGCGTGGCTGGATTCTTCCCGCCCAGCTGGACAACCGCACCGGTGATTCCACGTTCGACGGCGCGATCGACGCCCTGCTGCGCGCCGGACTGGAGCAGTCGAAAGTCGTCACTGTCTTTCCGCGCAGCCGCATTCAGGCGACGCTCGCGCGCATGGGACGCTCGCAGTTGGCTCCCATGCGCCTGGACGAATCCGTGGCGCTCGAGATCGCGCAGCGCGAGGGGCTCAGCGCCGTGCTGGCCGGCAGCATCGACCGCGCTGACAGCAGCTACATCATCGCGGTGCGGCTGGTGAACGCCAGGACCGGCGCCGCCATCGCGACCGCAAGCGGCGTCGCGTCACAACGCGGCGACGTGATCGATGTCGTGGACGGCATCGTGCGGCGACTGCGCAGGAGCATTGGAGAATCGGCGGCGGCGCTCGCGCAACACGACCGGCCGCTGCCACGCGCCACGACGCGCTCGCTCGACGCCCTGCGAAAATACGCCGATGGCCTCGCCGCGTTCGACGCGGGTCGCAGCGGAGCCGCGCGGATGCTCTGGCACGAAGCGGTCGCGCTGGACACCGGTTTCGCGATCGCGCACGCCGAGCTGGGTGCCTTGTACTACGTCGCCAGCAATCGGGTGGCGGGTGATTCACACTTCGAACGTGCCCTGGCCCGCATCGACGAGCTCACCGATCGCGAGCGGTTCCAGGTGCGGGCGGCGGTTGCGAGCCATCGCGGCAATCGGGAGGTCGCGATCCAGATCCGCCGGGCACTGCTGACCGAATACCCCGACGATCCGTCGGCGTGGGGCTCGATAGGCTACGACCTCATGCGCCTGGGCCGGCATCGGGACGCGATCGATGCGTTGCGACGACAGATCGGGCGCGACTCGACGCTCGCGACATACCATATCAATCTCGCGACGGCGCTCAAGTCGGTCGGCGACAACGCCGAGGCGATCCGCAGCTACGATCGCGCGTTCGCGCTCCAGCCGGCGCTGCGCACCGTGAATAATCTCAATCACGAGTACGGCGCGACATTCGTGAGGATGGGTCGCATCGACGAAGCGGGCGCCGTGTTCGAGACCATGCTCTCCGGTGACGTCGAGCAGCGTGCGCAAGGTGAGCGCTCACTCGGCTTGTTGTCGATGGTCCAGGGCAAGTACGCCGTCGCGGTCGATCACCTGCGGCAGGCCGCGGTGCTGAGTCAGCGGCCGGAACGCGAACTTACCGAAGCGCGCAATCACCTCTTCCTGGCGGGCGCGCACCGCGAAAAGGGTTGGGGGGACTCGGCGCGCGCCGAGGTCTTCGCCGCGCGCAAGTTGTTCGAGCGGGCGTACCTGGCGCCGGCGTTCCTCGAGTATCTGGGAAAGGCGCTGGCACGGGACGGACAGCTCGCGGCGGCAGCGATCGTCCTCGATTCGCTGCGCCGGAGAGCCAGGGCCGACAACCCGGGCGATACGAGAAGCCTGCGCGTGTTGTCCGCGGAGCTGGCGCTGGCGCAGGGGCGCCCGGACAGCGCCTTGAACACGCTGCGCCTCGCCGTTGCTCTGGATTCGAGCACGCTCGTCGTCGAGGCGTACGCGCGAGCTCTCGTGGCGACCGGCGACATTGCGGCCGCCGTTCAATCATATGAAAGGCTCGCGTCGCGCGACTCCTTCGGCAACGAAGCGGAGGTGGTAGTCCTGACCACGCCGCGCGACCTCGGCCTCCTCTACGAGCGGCTGGGCGACACCACCCGCGCGCGGGCGGCGTATCAACGGCTCGTCACCGCGTGGCGGGATGGCGATGCGGATCTCGTTTCGCTGCGCCAGGCGCGCGACGGGCTGACCCGGCTGGAGACGAAGAGGCCGCGGTAAAGCGTTGGAACGTCAACGGCGAGCTTGGCCTCGGCCAGTTGGGCGGGACGTTCCTCGGGCCGTTCCAGGTGGTGCCGGAACCGGGTACGACGCTCGCCTTCACAAAGATCACCGTAGGTTCGGGACACACATGCGGACTGGTGACCGACGGCGGGATCTTCTGCTGGGGGAGGAACGATAACGGGCAACTCGGGAACGGTGACCACGATCCAGTGCCCGGTTCGGGTGTCGCGACGCCGGCGCGCGTCTTCGGCTCGTGACCACATAGCCGGCGCGTGTCGAGAAATGACGAAGGGCGGCGAGCCGGGCTCGCCGCCCTTCGCACAGAGTGACGCTGGTCAGACGCCCGAAGCCATTCCCCGCGCGCGGCGCTCGATGAGCAGCGCGACAGCAATGATGGCCAGGCCGTTCACCGCGTGCAGCCCGGCGATCGCAGGGGCGACATTGCGCAGCGCCGTCGCGAAGACCGGCTGAAGCGCGAGCAGAACGAAGACGATCGATGCCAGTCCCGGCGCGGCCCTCGCGGGTCCGGCGACGCCGGCAAACGCGAGCGACAGCAGCCCGAACGCGAGCAGGAGAAACCCCGCGGTCCGGTGCGGCGTAATGGTGACGGCGCCGAACAACATCGCGCCCGCGAGGTAGAACTGTAGCGGCACGCCCGCGATGATCGTCAGGTTGAGGGCGCGATGCAGCCATGCGCAGGCGTCGCGCGCCCGGTCCAGCGCGCCCCGTTCCCGCGCGGGAGCGAACGGTGCCGCTTTCGCGATCACAGTCGAGATACCCATACCACTCCTCCGTCGTGAGCATGAGGACGACCAACACGCCAACCCCCGATCCTACGGAGGCTCTCGCGACGGGTTTCCCGCTGATCTTCACCCCGGCGGCCGGCCTGTCCGGTCTGCGGCGCGCCGGCGTCGAATTCCTGTCCTTCGGCATCAAGCAGGCACGCGCCTGCGTGTTCGCCGGATTGTTCTTCGCCGCGGTGTTCTTCGTGCCGCGCGCCGGCGTGCTCGGGGTCCCGCGCTACGACCTCCTGCTGCTCATCGCGCTCGGAATCCAGGCGTTCATGGTGTGGACGAAGCTCGAGACGTGGGACGAGCTGAAGGCGATCTCCCTCTTCCATGTCATCGGCTTCGCGCTCGAGGTCTTCAAGACCTCCGGCGGCATCCGGTCGTGGAGCTATCCGGATTTCGCCTACACCAAGCTTTTCGGCGTGCCCCTGTTCTCCGGCTTCATGTACGCGGCTGTGGGCAGCTACATCATCCAGGCATGGCGACTACAGGATCTTCGCATCCGCCATCATCCGCCGTACTGGATGGCGGCGGTCATCGCGATTGCGATCTACGCCAACTTCTTCACGCACCACTTCATTCCGGACTTTCGCTGGTACCTCGCGGCATGCGCGCTCGGCCTGTACGCGCGGGCGACGGTCGTGTTCCGCCCGCTCGACCGTGACCGCACGATGCCGCTGCTGGTCGGTTTTCTCCTCATCGGATTCTTCATCTGGCTGGCGGAGAACATCAGCACGTTCTTCGGCGTGTGGCGCTATCCCAACCAGCTTGGCGCGTGGACGACCGTGCACGTCGGGAAGTGGAGCTCGTGGTCCCTGCTGGTCGTGATGACGTTCACCATCGTCGCGAACCTGAAACACATCAAGCAACGCATCCACGTGCCGGCCTGACTAGGGCCGCGCCCGCAGGACCGCCCGCGCCGGCGCGCCTTCGTGTCCGGCGACCTTGATGGGAAGCACGATCAGCTCGTACTCGCCGGCGCGCACGTTCTCCAGCGAGAGCCCTTCTACCATCGGGATGCCCTTGCCGAGGAGAATG
The DNA here is from genome assembly GCA_963724885.1 of uncultured Gemmatimonadaceae bacterium. GTDB lineage: Bacteria > Gemmatimonadota > Gemmatimonadetes > Gemmatimonadales > Gemmatimonadaceae > DASPMP01. Next base: position 118,497 of record CAVRWG010000001.1, read on the forward strand.
CGGTGGGTGAGCGGGGCGGGCGCGCCGAACTGCTCGGCGGAGATGTAGTCGACTCCCACCAGCAGGACCCCTGCGTCGGCGAGCAGCTGCGCCACGTCGGGAGCGATGTAGGCGAAGTCGCGGTGGAAGGTGGACGACCGCATCCAGCCGCGCACCGAGCTTCTCGTCCGGAACAGCAAGCGCTCTGCGCCCCGCCACTGGTGCCGGTTCAGCTCCGCGGCGTCGATGGCCTGCACGCTGTCCGGGATCTCGACCACGCGCGCCGGCCCGATGAGGGCGTCGAGCGCGATGCGATCGACTGGCGCGCCGTCGCGGATGAAGTGCATCGGCGCGTCGATGTGCGTGCCGCTGTGCGAGCCCATGGAGACCTTGGACAGCGTGAACGCGTCGCCCTTCCGCATGTCCTTGAGGAACTCGAACCGCAGGGGCGAATCACCCTCGTAGACCGGCGTCGTCGAGGGGTCGAGTGTGGCAGTTACGTCAATCCACCGACTGTCGGAGCTGGGTGCGCCGGCTTGAGCCAGGGGCGCCGCTGCACGTGGATCACTACACGAAACGCAGAGAAGCAGGATTGTGAGCCGATTCATGATGACTCGCATTGGGTTCCTCGAGGCTCGATGCATCACAGACCGAGTACTACAATACGCGAATGACACGAATGCCACGGATGACACGGATCCGTGACAGACAGTTCATGGTGATCACCGCGAGGACCGAACGACTGGCTCCACGGACCGAAGGGTTTGTTGGATTCTCGCCGATTCCACCGATTCTCACCGATACCAGTGTGCGCTGAAGGACGCACCAATACAATGAGATCGGCGTGATCGGCGGTATCGGCGTGAATCTCAATAGCCTTCGGTCTGTGGAGCAACTGCGGTTACCAACAGCCTTCCGAAGTCGATGATCACGGCTCGAACTTGAGCGCCTCAGAGCATCAAGCCAAGCAGCAGCGTGAATGTCAGCCCGGCGACGCCGATGATCGTCTCCGCCACGGTCCACGTCTTCAGCGTCTGCGGGACGGTCATGCCGAAGAACTCCTTGATCAGCCAGAACCCGGCGTCGTTCACGTGCGAAAGCACCAGCGCCCCGGATCCCGTCGCCAGCACCAGCAGCTCCGCGTTCGTGCCCGGCGTCGCGGCGGCGATCGGGGCGACGATGCCAGCGGCAGTCGTCATCGCGACCGTCGCCGAGCCGGTGGCGACGCGGATGAGCGCGGCCACGATCCACGCCAGGATGAGCGGCGACGCCTGCGAGCCGATGGCGATCTTCGCGATGGCGCTGCCCGACGCCGCTGGCGACGAGCACCTGATTGAAGCCGCCGCCCGCGCCGATCACCAGCAGGATGGTCGCGGTGGGCGCGAGGCAGTCGTTGCAGAACTTGAGTATCTGCTCGCGCGTGAATCGGCGCGCGCGGCCCAGGGACCAGAACGAGAAGAGCAGCGCGATGAGCAGGGCGATGATCGGGTTCCCCACGAAGCTCAGCGCTGCCCGCAGCCGGCTCGCTGGATCGAGCGTCACGGCAGCCGTGCTGGCGACGAGCATCAGGATCACGGGAATCAGCACGGTGAAGACGGAAATGCCGAAGCCCGGCGTCTCCTGCCCGGAGTCGCCGGCCAGCTCGTTGGCGATCGGGTTCTCCGCCGGCAGCGTGATGCGCGGCGCGATCCAGGCGCCGAACATCGGCCCCGCGAGCGCCGCCGTCGGAAGCCCGACGACGATGCCGTACAACACCGTGCGGCCGACGTCGGCGCCGTACGCGCCCACCGCGAGCATGGCGGCCGGATGCGGGGGCAGCAGCCCGTGCACCACCGAGAGGCCCGCCACCAGGGGGAGCCCGATCTTCACGAGCGACATGCCCGTGCGGCGCGCAATGGTGAACACGAGCGGCACGAGCAGGACGAACCCCACCTGGAAGAAGACGGGTATGCCGACGATGAACGCGACGACCATCATGGCCCAGTGCACGCGCCGTTCGCCGAAGCGCGCGATGAGCGTGGTCGCGATGCGCGTGGCGGCGCCCGACTCCGCCATCATCTTGCCGAGCATGGTGCCGAGGCCGACGACGATGGCGATGAAGCCGAGGACGTTGCCGACGCCGTCCTGCAACGCCTTGACCGTGGCGGCGAGCGGCATCCCCGCCGCGACACCCATGGCGAGCGAGACGACGATGAGCGCGACGAACGCGTGCCACTTGAATCGCGCGATGAGCACGACGAGCGCGATCACCGCGCCGAGCGCGAGCAGGAGCAGGCGCGTGTCGGCGGTCATGCGATTGCGCGCGCGACGAGGAAGGCGCACGATATCCTCGGCCGACTCCCGGATGTCACACACCCACGCGTGCTCGTCGGGCGACGGCTCCTCGAGCGTGGCGAACTGGCTGTCGAGGAGTGACGCCGGCATGAAGTGGCCGCGCCGGCTGGCGAGGCGTTCGGCGATCAGCTCCCGGGGGCCGCGGAGGAAGACGAATTGCAAGTCGGGCGCACCGCCGCGCAGGACGTCGCGGTAGGATCGCTTGAGCGCGGAGCAGGTGAGCACGAGCCCCGTGCCCGCGTCGCCCGCCTCCCGGAGCCGCGCGGCGAGCGACCGCAGCCAACCAGCGCGATCGTCGTCGGTCAGTGGTATTCCCGCCTTCATGCGCAACACGTTTTCCGCGGGGTGATAGTCGTCGCCCTCGACAAACGGCGACGCCCAGGTCGCGTGCGAGCGCCGAGCCGATGACCGTTTTGCCGGAGCCGGAGACGCCCATGACGACGTACAGCTCAGTATGCGCACTCAATCGACGCGATCTCGGGTCTCAGCCGACGCGGCGAGGAGTTGATGCCGCGGCGGACACATTCAGCTCCGCGCGCGGTGCGCGGCCGGGAAGGGGAAGGCGGACAACATTACGTCGAGCGGGTGCCCTCCGCATCCCCTCCGACCTACATCGCGGGAATGGGTCCTGTTCCGACGCGGAACGGGCCTCTCAACTTGAGACTGAGTCCCTGTCCATCGGTGCGTTTCCACGCCTGATAGATCGCGTACCCCAGCGCGAGGAGGCCGACCGCGAATACCTGAATCCCGAGGTCGAACATCGAGAGGATGGGAAGAAAGAAGAACACCAGGAGCGCATTCCGGCCGGCGCTGGCGGCGCTGGCGCTCTCCTCAGGCGGCTCGAGCGGCTTGTCGGATTGCGCAAGTGCTTCGAGAGAATCCTCTTCTACCGGTTCCTCTTCGACGGAGTCCTCTTCATCGACGGAAGAACCCGTCGTATCGGAGTAGAGCGTGTCGGTGCCGAGCTTGGCGAGCTCCTCTTCGAGGGCCAGCCCCTGTGTCGCGAGCGTCCGGTTGCTGTCGGCGCGAATCGCGGCGCGCCGCTTTTCCGACGCTTCCGCTTCGCGCGCGGCCGGAACGATCTGACCCACCGAGATCGCGCAGTAGGTGAGGGCGACCGAGAGGTACTGGTATCTCCGGCCGCCGTACTTGCCGGTGGAGGCCATGATGGCCTTGCCGACACAGAACCCGATCGGGATCAGCATGAAGACGCGGGCGAACGGCCAGACGGTCACCACGAGCGCCATGGCCACCGCGCCGAGGACGGCGACACCGAGGCCTAAGAGAACCGCGCGCCAGAACGCCGCGGTGCTGTCGCCGCGCTCGATTCGCTGGACAAACGTCGGCCTGCATTTGGCGCAGATCGGGCGCTCGTTGAGCGCGAAGTACTTGTCGCGCATCGGCGTCCTGCACTCCGAGCACGGCATGAATGGAACGCGCGCCGGCGCGGCGTCGGCGCCGGCACTCCCCGCTTCTTCGTTCTGTGACATCGGGGCCCCCCCCGCGATGCGGTGGGTTGGTAGGTTGGTACATGACGACGCGCCACTGTAGCGGCGGGCAACCGCCATCGCACCGCGGCGCCGAGCCAGCAGGGTGAATCCTCGAGGCCACCAATGAGATCGACCAACCGGCGCGGCGCCGGCACCGTCGCGGCAGAGATCCGTGCCTATCTCGCGGCGCAGCCGCCGACCACTCGCACAATCCTCCGGAAGCTCCGTGCCGACATTCGGGCAGCGGCTCCTCGCGCGGTGGAACACTTCAGCTACAGGATCCCCGGCTTCAGGCTCGACGACCAGCCGCTCGTGTGGTACGCCGGCTTCAAGAACCACGTCAGCATGTTCCCCGTTGGCGAAGCCACGGTCCGAAAGCTCGGCCTGAAGGGCTACCAGACCTCGAAGGGCACGATCCGGTTCCCGCTCGAGAAGCCGCCGTCGGCGGCACTCGTGAAGCGGCTTGTGAGAGCCCGCATCGCCGGGATGTCAGGGTCGCGCACGGGGCGGTAGCCCGAGCGCGCCGTTCAGCCAGCGCACGAGCGCGAGCATTCCGGAGAACTCCTTCTCGAGAATCGCGGGAAGGCGCGGGCCCGTGACCTCCGCGTCCTTGAGGAGCCGGCCCGCGGTGAACGACTGATAGCGCAGCCACTTGGCCGCCGCGTGCGTCTCCGGGTAGCCGCGTGGCATGCGTTTGAGCAGGGACTCGTCGTCCAGTCCACCGAACTTCTTCAACGACGCCGCCGCACGCGCGAATCCGTCGGGGTCCTCAGCGATCGCATCGCGCAGCTTGTCGAGTTGCGGCCTGGGTGGACGCCACAAGCCGGCGCCGACCACGCTGCGCCCCGGCTCGAGATGGAAGTAGAACCCGGCGCTGCCGTCGGCCGCCATGCTGCCAACCTTCGTGGACGAGCCGCGGTGATTGAACCAGCACGCCGCATGGGTCTTGTACGGCGACTTGTCCTTCGAGAAGCGGATGTCGCGATTGATGCGGAACATCGAGCGCTTCGGGTCGCCGCCAATTTCGGGCGCAATGCGCTGGAGGCGCGCGTTCATGTCCTCGATCAGCGCGCGCATGGGCTCGCGCACTTCGCGCTCGTATTCGTCGCGGTGGGCCTCGAACCAGGTCTTGTTGTTGTTGCGCGCCAGTCCGCGGAAGAACCTGAATGGAACGGTGCTGAACCGCATGGCGGAACTTTGCGCCGCGCGACAGGTGCGCGCAAGGAAGCCCCCTTGATCAGCGGTGGTGCGTAGTGAGGGGCAAACAATAGGACAAATCGGATGAGTCGGATGTGTTCGGATCAATCGGAAACGACTAGAGAGAAACCATAGAATGCTGTTGCTCCGAACAATCCGTAGCAATCCGTTTTATCCGATCCCTTCAACAGTTACCGCCAGTCGATTGAAAGGTCTCTCTAGGGCGACGCCCGAGCCCCGCGACGAGCAGGTCCGGGCAGTCGCCCCGCGGCGACTACCGCAGGTAGCGGAACAACCCAACAAGCCCAATGACCGCGCCGCTGATGGCGATGAGGTAGCCGCCGTCGCCGCCGACAAGCGCACCGACGACGATCCCGGCGCCACCGACGAACATCATCGCGACGTTGGTGCCATTCCCCATACTCTCTTGCGGTAGGGGCAGTGCCCGGGCGTCTGCGGCCATCGGCTTGGAGATGCCGGCGGAGACGATGCGCGGCCCGCCCGCGAGCGCCGGCGTGACGCCCACAACCGGGGCGGCGACAGCAACGGCCGGCGTCGGCGCGACGAGGACCACGGCGACGGCGGAGTCCTGCTGTGCCGTGAGTGAGGAGGGAAGGACCGCGGCGCCGAGCACAAACGCTGCGAGGAGTGCGGCTGAGTGGAGTGACTGCGCGTTCATGGGATCTGTTCTCCCGCGGCGCGGATCGCGACGACGGTCAAGGTAACGGTGCGCAGGAACTGCGGGCGCGCCGGTGCGGCGGCACCGCGACTCGAACGAGCCGCGGTGGGTACGGCTGTCAGGTCCAGAGGGCGCTCACAGCGAGCCGGTCCGTGCGGCGGGGCCGGCGAAGATCGCGACCTCGATGCGGCGGTTGGCCTGGCGTCCGGCTTCGGTCCCATTCGTCATGACCGCTTCCAGCTCGCCCCTGCCCGACGAACGCATGCGGCTCGAACCGATCCCCTGCGTCGTGAGGTACCAGGACGCCGCGTTCGCGCGTCGTGTCGAGAGGTCCTGGTTGTAGGTCGTGCTCCCGAGGGCGTCGGTATGGCCAACGATGAGGAGTTCTGTGTTCCCGTACTTCCGGAGGCTGGTCGCGAGGTTCTGCAGGTTGCGCGCGGCCTCGGGGCGGATTGCGTCCGAGTCGAAGTCGTACAGCAGGCCGGACGCGAACGTGACCTGGATTCCTTCTCCCACGCGTTCGATGGTGGCCCCGCGATCTCGATGCGCAGTTCCTTGGCCTGCTGGTCCATCTGGTGCCCGATGACGGCGCCGACCGTGCCGCCAACGACCGCACCGATGATGGCGCCGCGCGCCGTCGAACCGGTGTTGTTGCCGACCACGCCGCCGACGGCGCCACCGGCTGCGGCGCCGATGACAGCGCCCTTCTCGCGCCGGCCGAACGCTGCGCAGTCGGTGACCGCGAGCGCCATGCCGACGAGAGCGGCGCCACGCGCCAGGCGCGTGGTGTGAATGGACAAACGAGTGATGTTCATCTGAAGCCTCTTGGGTTGGGAGTGCGGAATCAGGGCCGCGAGCCTGGCGGTGAGCCTCATGCGACGCGGCGTCCCGACAGGAGTCGCAAGACGAGGACGATGAGCGCGACCACCAGCAGCAGGTGGACCAGCCCGCCCATGACGTATCCGCTGAACATGCCCAGCGCCCACATCACTATCAGGATGATGATGATTGTCGTCATGTGGTGCTCCGGGCTCGAGGAGATGGTGAGTCGTGGAGGCAGTCTAGCCCGGTGCTCAACGCGCACCCATCGCTCACTCGGCTGAATATCGTGCGACAACCTGACGAGGTAGGCACCCATGCCCGGGCGTCACGCCAAAGGAGTAGTGCTTCCGCGGGAGACGCCGGCAAGCCCGTCACCGACCCCCTTTCAGTTCGATGCCAATCGCGTCACATGCTCGGCTGCGAGGCGCCGGACTCTCATGGCCAGGTAAAGATCGGCGACGAAGCCACGCCCGCGCGTCCCCGAGTCACGTCGCCCGGCTCCCGCCAGAAGGATCGTGTCCAAACGCTGGCGAAGCGCACCTCGGGACGCGCGTGTGGATCGGCGCTCACGGGCACCGCGAGGTCCAGGCGCCAGAGACGCTGGGATTGTGTCGGGATCGCGGCCAGGAAACCAATCCCGAGACCGACCTTCGTCCTCCCGTTCACCCCGAACGGCGCTTCGCCGGCATAGACCCGCCCCGCCTCGGCGAAGCCCGCGACCCCGAACGCGCCGCGCTTCGTCAACTCCGCGAATGACCAGCGCTCTTCCAGTCGGGCGACGCTCCGCACAGCGCCCGCGCTGCGCGAGGCCTGGTAGCCGCGCACGCCGCCCTGTCGGTCACCGAGTGCAAGCTGGAACGGGACTCGCTGCCGCCATCCGCCAGCTGCCTCGACGCTCCCTATGAAAACGTGCGCGGCTGCTGGCTTCACGTACCACGCGATTCGCCCACTCCCGACCATGGAATCCCAGCGGTCCGCCCGCCGGTCGTTCCGCGCTTCTCCTTTGAGCCGCATCGCGCCGAACGAGGCGGCGGAGCCGAGCCCCGCGTAGAGATCGGCGGCGACAAAAGCGTCGTCGTCCCACTCCGATGTGGGGATGCTTTGTCCAATCAAACCTCCAACCTGTAGGCCGGTGGCAACGTCTTGCACGGCGGTGAGCGCATCGAAACCGCGCACCGTCATGAACGACAGCGCACGCAAGCCGACGACGGCGTTCAAGCGCAGGTTGCGGTAGGCGGCGACCGTGGCGCTCAGCGTCGCGGTATCTGCAACGACCCCGGAATCGGAGACGACCAGAAAGCGGTTCGCGGGTACGACGCTTTCATGGGTCAGGAGGACGCCGATGAACGCGATTCGGCGCCCGATGCCAATCCGGCGCACGCCTCCGATGTCCCAGAACCGGCGCCGAACGCTGAGCGAAAGCGCCTCGGCGTCCGGTCGGACAAAGGACATGTAACCGTTTGCAGCGTCGAAGCCGACGTGCCACGCAGTCCGCTGAAGGTCGGTCAGGAACGGATGACCGAGGGAGAGGATCACACTCCCGCCGAGCGTCGCGCGTTCGGCGGCGAGCGCAAGCGTGTAGGGCCGGCCAAAAACCTGATATGCTACGCCGTACACCCCGAGGCCCGTACGATACGCGAGGCCGTGCTCCACGTCCGCGGCGAGATAAAGACCCTGACCGCCCACGTTCCCGTTACCAAAACGGAGTGCGGCCGGGCGCACGCCGCGAAATTGCATTCCGAAGACCGTGGGGATCTCGTCGATGGTCTCTACCTCGATGTGAGTGCCACCCGAAACATCCGGGATCGCGCGCACCGTCGCATCGGCGAGGAAAGGCTGCAGGCGTAAAATCCGCTCCGATTCGGCACGCTTTCGCTCGGTGCAGGGCTCTCCGTTCTCGACGAGCAGAAAGCGGCTGATCACCTCCGGCTTCGACGTCGTGTGCACCAGGCCGACTCCGCGCGCGAGCGCGCGCAGGCGTCGGGGGAACGCCAGGAACGACGGATCGCTCGGCGTGATTGTTATCGCCGAAACGATCCTGCCATCACAGGACGGGTGGGCCGGTGAGGGCTCCTGCGCGGCAAGCGATCCACACGAGGCCACGAGCGCGACAACAAGGACGCCCACGGGTTGGAGCGCGAGCCACTCCATCATTCCTACAACGACCGACCGATCGGCAGCGGTGTTGGCAAGGCGGAGAACGCCTTCCCGTTGCGACCTACCATGTCGCCGCCGAGATGACCGAAGTACGCCTCGACGCACCAGAGAATCACGTGGCGTAGGACCGTCTGGCGAACGCTCATCGGGAAGATCTCCGCCGACTCGACCATCTCGCTGATCGCCATGATGACACGGCCCGATGACATTCCCGCGTGCCGCTCGGCGTCTACGTACGTCCACACGCCACGGCGGAGCAGCTGTTCGTCTACCGGCGTCGCGCTGAGCGCGGCGGCTATGGCGGATCGAAGATCGTGCGCATCCGCGAGCGACGCGGCACTGCCGTATGATCGAGTTCCATTGCTCGGATCCATGGTGCCCTCCTCGAATGCCGGAGCGCGCTGACCATGAATGGCTCGGGGGTCCGATCCGCGAGAGCGCGGTAGGGGGCGCCAAAGGGAGCAGCCAACCAGCCGCTCACCAGCTGAAACGCAAGCTATCCGGCGACGGTGCTTCCGTCTCTAGTTCGTTGGAGTGATACCGCCGTTGTGCGATACCTGTCCGGAGCCAGAAGGACTATACCTCCGACCAGAATCTCTCTTCAGTCGCCTCGAGTGCGTGGATGACGAGGTGATCTCTCACACTACGGAGGCGCAACATGACACAGAAATCCTTTACGAGTGCGGTCACCATTCTGGGCTTCGCGGCCCTCGCGGCCTGCTCGCAGTCAAAGGCCGCGGTGACCGACAGCAGCGCGGGGACGCTCGCGGATTCGAAGGCCCCAGCGACGCTCAACCCCGGCCGGCAGATCTCCATGGCGACGACGGAAGCAATCAGCTCACGTACCGCGAGGCCGGGCGACGCGTTTACCGCCGCCGTCGTCGCGGACGTGCGAGATGAAGGGGACCGTGTTGCGATTCCGGAAGGGTCCCTGGTCTACGGGACGATTACCGACGTGCAGTCCGCGTCAAACCCCCGCAGCTCGGGCACGCTGACGCTGGTTGTAAACAGCATGACCGTGCACGGCAGGAACTATCCCATTGAAGCGAGCATTGATTCCCTCGCCACAGAGCGTGCCGGTCGGCCGATCAGCGGCAGCGACGCCGTGAAGGTCGGGGTCGGCGCAGCCGCGGGCGCGATCGTGGGGCAGGTCATCACCAAAGACACCAGGGGTACGATCATCGGAGCCGCCGTGGGCGGCGCGGTTGGCGCCGGAGTCGCAGCGGCAACGAAGGACAGCGACATCCGAGTCCCCGCCGGAACCCACGTCATCATCACACTCACGCAGCGCCTTACCATCACCGGAAACTGATCATGCCTTCACGCAGAACCACACATCGTGTCGGCGCATGAAAACCTGGAGGATCGTGGGCATTGCCCTCGCTTGCCTCGGCGCTTTCATCCTGATTCGAGGCCTGAACTACGGCACGCAGCGCAGCGTCATGCGGGTCGGCGATTTGCAGGCATCCGTTGAAGAGCAGCGCGCGGTTCCCTCCTGGGTCGGCGGCGTCGCCATACTCGGAGGATTGCTGCTGGTCGGTGTCGGGTTACGGAGGCAGCGTGCCTGACGCCGGTTCCGTCTGATGGCATATCTGGACACGAACCACCAGCGCGCTGCTTTTCTTCTTCTGCTGCTCGGCGCCGCGCTGGTGTTCGCGCTGTCGCCATTCGCCACCGGGCTGCTCGGCATCCCGGTCCTCTACGTCATCTTCCAGCCGATCCAGGAGTGGCTGAAGCGGCGCGTGGGGACGCGGACGTCTGCCGCTCTCGTCGTCACCATCGCGCTTCTGCTGTTCGTTCTGCCGAGCCTCGCCTTCGCCGGCTTGATCGTCAGTCAGGCTCAGGAGATCGCGAGTGGCGTTGTGGAGAGTCCGATCCTCGCGCGCCTTGCGCGGCTGCGCATCGGCGGCGCCAGGGTAGGACCGCATCTCGCGCAAATCGGATCGAGCCTGGCTGACTGGCTCGGAACCTCGGCCTTCGGGTTCATCGGCACGGCGGCACTTCTCGCGCTGAACCTGACGATCGCGCTTTTCGGGCTCTACTATCTCCTGCTCAAGCCCGGGAAGACGTGGACGGCGGTGACTCCCTACATCCCGTTCTCCGTCGAGACGAAGAACAAGCTGCGCGAGCGGTTTCGCAACGTCACGACCTCCACCGTGATCGGCACCGGCGTCACCTCACTGCTCCAGGGGGCGCTCGTCGGGTTGGGACTCTGGGTCACCGGATTCCCGCACGTGCTGTTCTGGAGCGTCGTGACGGTGGTCTTCTCAATCCTGCCCGTCGTGGGAAGTGCGCTCGTGTGGGCGCCGGGAGTGATCGCGCTCGCGTTCGACCACCGCTACGGAGCGGCGATCGGCCTCGCGGCCTGGGGCATCGTCGTGGTGGGAAACGTGGAATATGTCATCCGGCCGATGGTGTTCCGACGCTGGGCTCAGATCCACCCACTCACCACACTGGTCGGCGCCCTCGCCGGCGTGCCGTACTTCGGGATCCTTGGTCTGCTCGTCGGGCCGCTGGCGCTCAGCTACTTCATGGAGCTGAGTCGGTTGTACCGTGAGGAGTACCTGGACGAACAGGCCTTCAAGAAACGGAAGGCAAGCGTCGTCGCACTCCTGGACTAGCCCTCGATGCCAAGAGGGAGCCTCATGCAATCATTGGTCGAGATGTTTGACCGGTATCGGGCATTTCGGAGCCTTGCGATCATCCTGGCTGCGGTTCTCGTGTTCGACGCGTTCGTTCTCGCGAGGCGAATGCGGTACCAGCGAGAGATCGCCCAGGCGCGTGCCTCGATGTCGGCGATCGAGCTTCAGCGCACGGACGACATCGTGTCTCACGAGAAAAACAAGTTTCGGGTCGGCTTTGCGATTGCGCGCGGGCAGGCGGAGACTGCATTGCACCTTGTGATATCCATCGATGGCGGCGTCATGCTTCTCCAGCGCGATGGCGTGTTGTTGCGCGCGATGCCCATTCGGGTCGGCCCCGAGCGCGTGGGAATCGCTCCGCACGCCGTTCGACTCGCCACGCCGCGCGGCCTCCGCACCATCGCTCGCCTGATGACCGCTGAAGATCCATGGGATGTTCCCGCCTGGGTCTATGCGGATCGGGGCGTCCAGCTGCCGCCGTGGGGGTTGATGCGCGGCGCGCTCGGCCCGATCGCCGTGATCCTTGCTGGCGGCACATTGGTTTACTCGATGCCCGTCGACAGTCCGCTCGGCGATTCGAGCTACATCCTGCCCGGAGCAGTGCGAGCACACGAGGATGATCTCCGCGCAATCCTCCCCAGCCTGAGGCCCGGCATGCGGGTGTACATCCATTGATCCCCGCGCTTCGCATCGCCTGGTTCGTGGTCGGCGCCGTCGTGGTGATGGAAAGCAGGGACCTGCTGGCCACCACTCTCGAAAGGCGTTACGAGCGCGACGTGAGCCGCCTGGTGCTCGAAGACAACGTCGCGTTGCTCTCGGACCTGCGCCGTCGCGCGGGTCTGGACGGCAAGCGCCTTCCTCTCGTGGCCTCGACCCTCGAACCCTCGGGCAACAATGCCTACATCGTCATCAGCCTCGAGGATCATCGCCTGTGGTACAAGGATGGAGATTCCGTGCTGTTTACCGCCGCGGTGACCACAGGTCGCGGCAGGATCCTGGAACGCGTCGGCGCGGACGCCCACTGGAAGTTCGAAACGCCGCGCGGTCGATTGATGGTCGTGTCGAAGGAGACAGACCCGGTATGGATCCCGCCGGACTGGCACTTCATCGAGCTGGCTCGAGAGCGCGGTCTGGGTCTCGTGCAACTGAATCACGGCCAGATACTGCGGACGTCCGACGGGGGAACGCTCAGGGTGTCAGGCACTGATGTGGTGCGGCGATCCGCGGATGGCCGTCGAACTCCGATCGAGTCATCGGACGAGCGCGAGCTCGTGTCCGACGGCAAAATCGTCATCCCGCCATTCGGCACGAATCAGCGAAGGTACCAGGACGTGTTGGGCACACACCGCCTGAATCTGGGATCCGGGTACGCGCTCCACGGAACGGACAAGCCCGAGGCGATCGGCCGTTCAGTGAGCCATGGAGGCATCAGGCTCCACAACGAGGACATCGCGCGGCTGCACGCCATCGTTCCCGTGGGAACACTGGTATTCATTTACTAGCGATGGCCGCAGTGGCAGTGCAACGCGCGACTATCTCCCGCAGATGGCGACCGGCCTGCGAGGGTTCAGCGGTAGTCCCAGGTCAGCGAGTCGCGCCCGCCTGACAGCAGCCGAACGGTGAGGACGAGGACCGCGTTCAGCGGCATATCGTCCAGTTGCGCACCGACGATCGAGGAGTCTCGCAGGCCGGTGAAGTCGGCCTGGACGGAGTCGGCGGGCCAGCGAATGGTCCAGTGCACGTCGTGGATCCCGCTGAACCACGCGCCGACCATGAATGGACCGGTCTGCGGCGGCAGCCCCTCGAGCCTCGCTCCAAGTCGCGTGCAGTCTGCGTTGCCGCATCGGTAGGCGGCCAACTGGGTGATCGGTGGGAGCACAGGCTCGACCCCGCACGCCAGAAGTACCAGGAGCGCCGTTGCCGCGCCGCGCAGCGCGGCTGCCGCGCCGCGCATCAGCACGCGCGTGCCACTCGCTCGCGAGTGCATTTTCGACCTCCTCGGTCGTGGCCGAACGTAGTGCCGGCGACTCGCGGCGGATTACGGAGATTAGAGCGGGAGGTTAGTCACTTGTACTGACTTTGTCAAGTATGGCTGGCATTCTTGCGACGACTTCACAATTGTTTAACATAGTATGTGAAGTTGGTGCAGGGTCCACCTGAGGGAGGAGGAAACCGTTGAACGTCCCGTTCGTGATCAGAAGCCGCCTGGAGGAGCTGGGACGGGAGCAACGCGATCTGGCTCGCGCCGCCCGCGTAACCGAGTCCTACGTGTCCCAGCTCCTCACCGGGAAGAGAGCGCCTCCCGCCCCCAATCGCACGGACATCTACGACAGGATGGACCGCTTCCTGGAGCTCCCCAAAGGCAGACTGGCGACGCTGGCGGACCTCCAGCTGAAGGAGGGGTTGAAGCGCAAGCTGGGGGAGGAGCCGGCTCCCCTGTTTCGGGAAGTCCGCGAGCTGATCCTCCGCAAGTGCGACCCCGCGAACAGAACCCACGTTCGCGCGGTCTTCGAGAAGCAGCCGTTCGGCGAGCTGGAACGCCTGGTTACGCAAACGCTGCTGGACCTGGCCAAGCGAGTGGCCCGGGACGAACTGGAGAATGAAGGCTGGCTTCGGACGGTGGCACGTCTGAGCGGCCGAAAACATCGGGAGATGCGCGTGGTCGTGCTCGAGTTCCTCGACACGGACATCTTCCACCTGTCCACCGAGAATTGCGTCGCGTTCCTGGATCCATTGGTCAAGTCCTGGCAAATCGACCTGGCGACGTTCGAGATGCAAATCGTCCTGAACCCCAGAGTCACGTCCGCGCCGGCAAAGCGATTTCAGTTCGTCGAACAAATATCCGACGAGTCGCCGCTGGAAGAACCGGGGCTGACGGAGTTTCTGGCGGATGCCTCCCTCAGTGGCACGGTGACTGGCGAGGAAGCCGAGTTTCTCAGAAACCTCAGGTTCGCCAACAAGCGGCCGACGCCGCTCTACTATTACCGGGAACTACAGAGCTTGAGAGATCCGCTCCACTTCCACTCGCCGTAGGGAAGCTCCGAATTACTCCTCTGTCATCCGAGCGAAGCGCCCGCCGCCTGCGAACACGGGGTAAGCTCGCTGCGCGACTCGGAATGCCATTCGTTCAGAGCTTCCTTCGGGCTCTGACGCTCTGACGCACTGGCGGGGTCGCGTCCGAAAGGTAGTTTCTCACTTCAGTGTCACACGCGCGCCTCCCGCTACGCCAGCCGCCTTACTTGCCTCGCTCATGAGCCGTCAATCCGCGCCAATTCTCGATTTGAGATCCGGATATGGGACTCGGAAAGCGGAGGGCGGTGTGATTTCCGTAGCACTCATCGAAGACAACCACCTGGTGCGCGAAGGCATTACCGCGCTGCTGAGTCAGGTGCCGGAGCTGAAGGTCGTCGCGGGGAACGACATCGCTGACACGATGTCGTTCCGCGACCTGAAGCCTCATGTGATCCTGCTGGATCTCGGATTGCGGGACGGCGACAGCCTGCGTGTGGCGCAGCAGGTCAGGCAGGAACTTCCGGAGTCCAGAGTCATCGTGATGGATCTCCTCCCCGTTCACGAGGACATCATGGAATTCGTCAACGCGGGCGTGTCAGGCTTCATCATGAAGGACGCCACGCTCGACGATCTCGTGAACACCATCCGATTGGTGGCTCAGGGCGCGAACGTCCTGCCGCCCCAGATGACCGGAACGCTCTTCTCGCAGATCGCCAGGGACGCGGTGTCCAAGGGCCGTCCGGAGGTACTCGAGTCCGTGCGCATGACCAAGCGCGAACGAGAGGTGATCAACCTCATCGCGGAGGGTTTGGCGAACAAGGAAATCGCCAGTCAGCTCAACCTCGCGACGCACACCATCAAGAGCCACGTGCGCAACATCATGGAAAAGCTGACGCTGCACACCCGATTGCAGATCGCCGCCTACGCGCACAGAGACCGCACCGAGTAGCAGGGAGTCCGTACCTCGTTTTTCATCCTTTTGAGCGATGTGTTACGGAGGCAGTCTGCCCTAGTCTCGGTGACACAATCTGTCTCATACGGCTCGTCCATCCTTGCCGGTCGTCGTTCTTCACCGGTTCGGGTGCTGGCGGACCTGCGGACGCACGAGGAGCGCCTGGCCATGAAGAAAGGCAGTGGGTTGGCGAAGACGATCTGGACGTACGCCTATCAGATCGTGCCCGCACAAGCCGCGGATCGGTTGGTCGCGATCAAAACCCTCCTCGATCACGAGCACCTCGACGCCCGGCAGGGAGAGCGGACCTGGGTGGGCAGAGTCGTCCTCGAACAGCAGATCACGCACATCATGGTCGTGAGCGACAGCCCCGAGCAGAATCGCGAGGTCAATCGCAGGTTGGAGGCCGAGCTCAAGCAGCTGAACGTGGGATTCTCGATCACCGTGCCCATGGCCGTTGCGCCCCCCGCCGCTCCCCCAGCCGGCGCATCATCGGCCGCCTGAGCGTCCGGCAACACGTGCGGCCGGCTCGGTGTCGCCGCACCCTCTCCCCCTGAAGGACTAGTTCAGGCTCACGCCGAGCGGGTCGTTCATACCGCAACGGGATGTCATTCGCTTTTCATCCCGTCAGGCGATGTGTAACGGATGACTGCGGGACTATTCATCCTGACTGTGGCAATCCGGCCGTTGCGCGAGGTGGTTGTGCGCGCGAAGGGGCCGATCGTCTTGCCGCCTATCCAACCGCTCGCGGTTGCGACGCCTAAAGAACTGTCGATGGCCTGTTTGGTCCACACCAGAGTTGTTGGAGGAGTTCAATGAAAATCTCCTGGAGCAATCGAATACTTCGAGCGCTGTCACCGCCGGCTCGAACGGCATACGCTGCGGTCATGCTCGCGGTCGCCGCCATTCTGTTCGCCGCATGTAACGTTCACTCGCCCATGGCGCCCGGCGGGCTCGCCAGCATCACCGTCACGCCCAACGTCACGCTCGCCGTAAACACCACCCAGCAGTTCATCGCGGTCGGCAGGGACGCCGGGGGCACCGTGGTGTCGATCCTACCCACCTGGTCCGTCGTTGCCGGTGGTGGCGCAATCAACAGCACGGGTCTGTTCACCGCGGGTGTGGCTGCCGGAGTGTTCACCGCAACCGTCAGGGCCGCCAGCGGAGGGATTTCCGGCACAGCGTCGGTCACGGTGCAAACGTCTGCCCCCGGAACGCCACTCGTTCCGTTGGGTGCAGCCGCGCCGAACGGGATCATGGCCGGCACCGCCTTCACGTGTGTCATCGGCGGCGTGATCAATGCCGACATCAGCATCAGCCCGGGCAGTACCGTCACTGGCTTCCCGCCATGCGTCATCACGGGTGTACAGCATCTCGCTGACGCAACGGCAGCCCAGGCGCAGCTCGCTCTCACGACGGCGTACAACACGCTGGCCGGTCTACCCTGCCCACCGGCGAACGCGATCGTCGCCAACCTTGGCGGAACCACCAAACCCGCCGGTGTCTACTGCACCGCGGGCGGGATCGGCGTGACTGGCACGCTGACACTCGATGGCGGTGGAGATCCGAACGCGAACTTTGTCTTCCAGGCCGGCAGCTCGCTCACGACGGCCGGCAATGTCGTCCTGATCAATGGTGCACAGGCCAGGAACGTGTACTGGCAGGTCGGCAGCTCGGCGACCATCGGCACGGCGTCGCAATGGCAAGGCAACGTCATCGCGCTCACCAGCATCACCCTCGTGGACAACGCGAACCTGACCGGTAGAGCGTTGGCGCGAAACGGTGCCGTCTCCCTGGGCACGAACAACGTCGTCACCCTGCCGTAAATGTGGTGGGGCGCCGGGGCCGGACAGACGTCCGGTTCCCGGCCAGTCGGTTCTGAAATCAATGCGGCTCCGCTCATGAGCTCCATCGGGCGCCGCGACCAGCGGGCAGGCATGCCGCGGGAAACTTCTACGGAGAATCACATGCTAGTCAGAGCCATCACAGTCGGCGTCGCGGGGCTGATTCTGGCCGCGCCGGCCGCAGCGCAGCAACGGGGGACGGTCGAGTTCGGCGGATTCGCCAGCAACACGTCCTTCGACAACAGTCTCGGAATGAACAACGCGTGGGGCGCGGGCGGACGCGTCGGAGCGTTTCTCCATCCCCGCCTCTCCGTCGAGTTCGAGGGCGGTGGGACCAGCGCGAGTCGCAACGTCGGACTTCAGAACGTGAACGTGGGAATCCTCTCCGGTCGATTCACGGCCGTTCCGCTGCAGGGCGGCCGCCTCTCCATCCTCCTGGGTGCCGGCGTCGATCACACGGACACCTTCGTCCTCGAGAGTTATGGCGTGCACGGGTTGCTCGGCGCGAAGATCGCATTCTGGAACAGCGGGTTCCTGCGCGTGGACGGGATTCAGAGCTGGATGGCGCACGGGAAAGGCACGAACACCGGCCTTCATCTCGGTCTGGGCTTCTACCGGAACCCGTTCGGCCGCGTGACGACGGTGACCCGCACGGTTGTCGGTCCATCGATCATGCAACGGCCGGATTCGGTCAGCGCGTACGAGACCAATCGTCTGCGCGGCGTCGCGTCCAGCTACCAGTCGCTACGCGACTCGCTCGCCCGGCCGAGCACACCGTCCTCTGCGGCGTTGCTCGTGACGATGCAGGAGATGATCTACTTCGGGAACGACAAGTCGGACCTGAGCGACTCGGCGAGAGCGATCCTCAGTGAGAAGGTGACGGTCTTCCGCGCAAACCCGGCGATGCGAATCGTCATCAGCGGGTTCGCGAGCCAGCCCGGCACGATCGATTACAACATGGCGCTCGGGCTCCGGCGTGCCGAGGCGGCCAAGGCATACCTCGTTTCGCAGGGCGTCGATCCGATCCGGGTCGAGATCGCCACGCGTGGTGAAGGTCAGCTCGTGGTCGAAGGTCCCGGCGAAACCGCGGACGCGGCGAACCGGCGCGGTCAGTTCCGGCTATTGATCGCCGATCCATATCTGGCGCCGCCGAAGCAGTAGGCAGAGCTGGCAATGGAAGAAGGAGGGGAGCCGGGCGCGACACATCGCGTCCGGCTCTTTCTTGCAGACCAACAACTCAACCTGAGCACAGTTGACACACACCGTCAGTCAGAAACGCGAAGCATCGGCAGGAGGGTCGCCCTTCAGGGCTCTCCTGCAGCCCGAGCCGGGCCACGCCGAACGTTCCGTCTTCAGGCCGCATGCACGGGTTACCACCGCAATTGTCGTCGCGCTGCTCGCGCTGGTCGCGCTGCTCGCAATCGACGGCTGGATGATTGTGAAGCGAGTGGGATACCATAAAGAAATAGGTCGGTTGCGGACGTCGATGACGGCGCTCGAGATTCAGCGCACCGACCAGCTCGTCACGCAGGCGGACAACAAGCTGCTGCTCGCGCTGGAGCTTGTGCGCCGTCCGGGTCGGCTCGAGCAGGCGCTGCACCTGTCGATTAGCCTGGACAGCGGCACGATGTACCTCGAGCGCCAAGGAGCGCTGCTGCGCGCGATGCCGGTGGAGATTGGCCCCGAGCGCCTGGTGGGGCCCGCGCCTACCAAGGTGCCGTTCGCGACACCTCGTGGGCGCCGCACGATCGCCAGAGTGATGACGGCGACGGAGAAGTGGGACGTTCCGGTGTGGGTCTATGCCGATCGCGGCATTGCTCCTCCCGCGGATCGCTTCGTCCGTGGGGCGCTCGGCCCGGTCGCCGTGATTCTCGATGGGGGGACGGTCATCTACTCGCAACCGAGCACGGGCCCGCTCGACGACACCCGCTATGTTCTGCCGGGCGCCGTCCGCGCGCGGATTGAAGATCTTCACGCAGTTCTTCCCAGCTTGACGGTCGGCATGCGCGTCTACTTCTACTGATGCAGATCCCGTTGCGTGGATCCCCGGTTCGGTGGGGGCTGATTGCGATGGTCGCCGTGCTCGGAAGCATGGCTCTGTCCATCAACACGCTCGAAGCCCGCTTCGAGCGTGACGTGAGTCGCGTCGTGTTCGACGACAACGTGGTGCTGCTCGAGGAGCTACGGGTTCGCGCCGGCCTCGAGAGCGACACCCTGGCTCGCGTCCTCGCATCGAGTGCAGAGCCTTCCGGCCGGATGGCCTACATCGTCGTCAGCATCGACGATCACCGTCTGTGGTACAAGCGGGGAGATTCCGTGCTGTTCACGGCGGCGATTGCAACGGGGAGCGGCAAGGTCCTGGAGCGCTTCGGGGCGGATGTCCACTGGAAATTCGAGACTCCCCGAGGGCGACTCACCATCGTGTCGAAGGAGACGGATCCGGTTTGGGTGCCGCCCGACTGGCACTTCATCGAGCTGGCCAAGACGCGTGGGCTGGGCGTCGTTCAGTTGACGCGACAATACGCACTGCCCACGTCGGATGGGGGAACCATTCGAGTCGCGGGTCAGGACGTCGTGAGGCGTTCCGCCGACGGGAGCGTCACCGTTATGGACGTAACGGACGATCGCGAACTGGTGTCCGGCGGAAACATCGTGATCCCGCCGTTCGGGACCAATCAGCGCAAGTACCAAGGAGTGCTCGGCACGCACCGCTTGAACCTCGGCGACGGCTATGCGTTGCATGGAACGAACAAGCCGGAGACGATCGGGCGTTCAGTGAGTCATGGGTGCGTGCGGCTTCGCAACGAAGATATCGCGCGACTCTACGCGATCGTTCCCGTTGGAACGCCGGTGTTCATTTACTAGGGCGAGAGTCGGAGCGCCGATTGCCAATCGCGAGCTAAAGCCGTCTCCCGAGTCCTTGTTGTTGTTGCGCGCCAGTCCGCGGAAGAACCTGAATGGAACGGTGCTGAACCGCATGGCTGAACTTTGCGCCGCGAGACTTTGGGCAAGGACTTCAGTTAGTCGCCCTGTTCGAAGCTGGTGCGCAGCCAGGGACTAACTATGGAACAATCGGATGATCCGGATGTGTTCGGATCGACCGGAAGCAACAACGAACAGCACAAACAGAACGAGATGCAGCAACGAATCCGACAAATCCGTCAAAATCCGTTTTATCCAGCCCCAAAACGGTTAGTGCCTGTCGATTGGAAGGTCTCTTTCGCGCACTAGGGTCGACGCCCGAGGCCGGCGACGAGCATGTCGGGACAGTCGCCGAACATCCCGTCAACGCCGAGCGCCGCCAGCTCGCGCACTTCGGCGAGCGGGTCGCCCTTGTAGCGCGCCGCCAGGGACGCCGCCTCGGGGCGCAGCGTCCAGACGTGCACGAACAGGCCGGCCGCATGCGCGTCGCGCACGAGGGAAGTGGGGCTCGCGTCCACGGCCGCCGGAACGACCATGCGCGTGTTCGGCCCGATGCCGTCGGCGTACGTCGCGATATCCTTGAGTCCCTCCGCCGTCACCTGCCGCGCGTTGCTGATCAGCTGCACCAGCCGGATGCGCGTTTCGGCGCGCAGCGCGCGCAGGTTGCCGCCTTCGAACGACTGGATGAACACGGGCGCCTCACGCTGGTCCAGGCCGCGCGCGCGGAGCGACGCGAGCATCGCCGGCTCGAGCGGCAGGCCGATGCCCCGAAAGTACGTGGGATGCTTGGTCTCGGGATACACGCCCACCACGCGGCCGCGGCGCCGGCCGCCGCTGTCCGCGAGCGCCAGGACCTCGTCGAAGGTGGGAACGCCGAAGCGGCCGTCGTACGCGCGCGATCGCGACGGCAGCCGTTCCCTGGCGCGCAGCGTGCGCAGCTCGGCCAGCGTGAAGTCCTCGGTGAACCAGCCCGTCACCGGGTTGCCGTCGATGGTCCTGGTCGCGCGGCGATCGGGGAACTTTGCGGCAACATCCGTCGTGCCGCCGATCTCGTTTTCGTGGCGAGCGACGAGCACGCCGTCGCGTGTGCTCACGAGATCCGGCTCGATGTAGTCGGCGCCCATCTCGATGGCGAGCGCGTAGGCGGCGAGCGTGTGCTCCGGGCGGTGACAGCTCGCGCCGCGGTGGGCGATGACCAATGGTCGAGGCTCGGGGCCACCGGCCGGCGACACCGTGACCTTGCGTGACGCGGCGGCGCCCGGCGAGCAGCCGGTGGCCACCGCCATGAAGCCCACGACACCGCCGACGATCCGCGTGATGGGGAGAGGCGCGCGCATTGTGAGTTGGGACGCTACGCGGCGCAGTTGGTGACACAAGTCCCGATCGTAAGCCGGGCTCGTGTTACACAGGAACGTTACAATAATCCCATGCGCTTTCTTGCTTCGAACGGTCTTCGCCGGCTCGCCGCCATCGGCGGCGGCACGGCCATGCTGGGTTACGCGGGTGTCGTCGGCTACCTCGCGATCAACGAGACGTCCATGGTTTTCGCCGGCGCGGGCAACGGCGGATCGGCGCGCATCGTCCCGCGTGAGGACGCGGCGATTCCGTGGGACACGCTGCGAGTGCCGGACGCCGCCGGCGTTCCGGTGCTCCTGCTCGAGAGCCGGCTCGACAACTCGGCGGCCGGACCGTGGGTGATCTACTTCCACGGCAACGCCGGGCTGCTCGGCTCGCGCGGCAACGTCCAGCGCTACCGGCTGCTGCGGGATGCGGGTTTCAACGTCTTTGCCGTGGAGTTTCGCGGCTACGGTGCCTCGGCCGCGGCGGCGACTCCGTCCGAGGCGGGTATCTTCGCCGACGCCACGACGGCCTGGAATCACCTGACGCGCACACTGGGAGTCGAGCCGCATCGGGTCGTCATCTATGGATGGTCGCTGGGATCCGGCCCGGCCACATACCTGGCCGAGCGGTATCGGCCGGCCGCGCTGATCACCGAAGGCGCCTTCACTTCGCTGCCCGACGTCGGCGCGGCGCGGTATCCGTGGGTGCCGGTCCGATCCATCATGCGCAATCGCTT
Source organism: uncultured Gemmatimonadaceae bacterium (assembly GCA_963724885.1). Classification (GTDB taxonomy): domain Bacteria; phylum Gemmatimonadota; class Gemmatimonadetes; order Gemmatimonadales; family Gemmatimonadaceae; genus DASPMP01. The sequence goes on from CAVRWG010000001.1 coordinate 140,604, forward strand.
CGACAACATCGGCCGCGCCGCGACCCTCGCCGTGCCGTGGCTCGTGTTCCACGGCCGGAATGACGACCTGATCCCCTTCTCGCACGGCGAGATGCTGGCGGCGGCGTCACCGCGGGTGCAGCTGGTCACACTGGCCGCCGGGCACGACGACGGCGTCATCGCGGATCGCGACGTCGCGCTCGCCGCGCTGCGCGAAGTCGCGCGACGCATCGGCCCGATCATCGCGAACGGGGAGACCCGGCAACAGCACAGGTAGGCTGGCGCCATGGGACTTTGGTCGCTGCCGGCATCGGCGCAACCATCGTCCCGCGATTCCCGTCACAAGACCTTGGAGTCATGTGATGGTTGCGCGTCCGCTACATACGCGCACTCAACTTGCCATGCCTGGGTGGGGCGTTTTGCACCGACTCAGGACGCAGCACATGCAGCTCAGGATTCGTCGACTCGCCGGCGTGACGGGCGGCGCGCTTCTCTTGATGTACTCCGGCGCGGTGGGGCTCCTCGCGTTCAGCGAGACGGCAATGGTTTTCGTGAGCGCCGGTAAGCGGCTGGCGATGCGAGCGGTTCCGCCGGACAACTCCGGGCTGAAGTGGGACACCCTCCGCGTCCGTGATGCTGAAGGCACACCGGTCCTGCTGCTCGAGTCCCGCCTCGAGCACGCCATGTTCCGGCCGTGGGCCATCTATTTTCACGGGAACGCAGGTTTTGTCGGGTCGCGCGGCAACGTGGAGCGCTATCATCTGCTGCGCGAGGCGGGCTTCAACGTGGTCGCGGTCGAGTATCGGGGTTACGGTGCCTCGGCGCGGTTGGGAGCGCCATCCGAGGAGGGCGTTTACCGGGATGCCCGCGCTGCGTGGCGTCATGTGACCGGGTCGCTCGGCATCGATCCGTCCCGTGTGGTCCTGTACGGGTGGTCACTTGGGTCCGGCGCGGCCACCATGCTGGCCGCCGAGGAGCGTCCGGCGGCGTTGATCACGGAGGGCGCGTTCACGTCGCTGCCGGACATCGGAGCGGCGATGTACCCGTGGGTGCCGGTGCGATTGATCATGCGAAACAAGTTCGACAATCTGGAACGCGCGTCGAGGCTCTCGGTGCCGTGGCTGCTGTTCCACAGCCGGAACGACGACGTGGTCCCGTTCGCCCACGGGCAAGCGCTGGCGGCCGCCGCTTCGCACATCAGGTTCGTGCAGCTCACGGCCGGACACGAGGACGGCGTTCTGGCAGACCGTGAGGTCGCGCTCGCAGCGCTGCGAACCCTGGCCCGTCAGTTCGCCATGCCGCTCGCAAGCGGCGGCCGCGACTCGCGTAGTCATCCGGCGGCCTACAACCGGTTGGCCGCGGAACTGACGCGAAGCTCTCCGCCGCTCCGATAGAGACCGGCTCGCGACCAGGGTAGCGTACACGCTCCAAACACCCGCTGCCCCAATGAAGCGATCCGTGATTCGGCTCCTCTCCCTTTCGTTATTGGCGTCCTGCGCGGTCGGCAACGCTGCCGACGATCCCTCGCACGCTCGCCGCGCCGCGGCCACCATCGCGGACAGTCTCGACCCTCGCCTCGGCTCGTACGGGCGCGAGATAACGACCTCTTCGGTCCGCGCGCAGGCATTCTTCAACCAGGGACTTCGGCTCGAGTACGCGTTCAATCACGAGCGCGCCCTGCAGTCATACGAGGCGGCGCTGCGCGCGGACTCGAGCTGCTCGATGTGCTGGTGGGGGATCGCGCTCGCGTCGGGGCCGAACATCAACGCCCCGATGACGGAAGCCGGCGCCACCATGGCGCTGCGCGCCATCGGGGAGGCGACGCGTCGCGGCGAAGCCGCTACACCGCTCGAGCGGCGACTCATCGATGCGCTGGGGGCTCGGTATGCCAGGACGGGCAACCGCGCGACGCTGGATTCCGCATATGCGCGCGCGATGGCCGACGTTGCCCGAGAGCACGAGTCCGACGCCGACGTGCAGACCCTGTATGCCGCGGCGCTGATGAACCTCAGTCCGTGGAACTACTGGAACGGCCCCTATCGCAAGCGGACGCCGCGCCCGGGGACGACGACGATCCTGCAATCGCTCGAGAGGGCCATCGCCCTCGCGCCCGACAACCCCGGTGCATGCCATTACTACATCCACGCGGTCGAAGCAGCGGAGCCGGCCAGGGCGCTGCCGTGCGCCGAGCGGCTGCCGGCGCTGATGCCGGGCGCGGGACACCTCGTCCACATGCCGGGCCACCTCTATATACGCGTCGGCAGATACGCCGACGCTGTCGCCCTCAACAAGCACGCGGTGCACGCCGACGAATCGCGCATCGGCGACCAGAACGCCTCCGGCGTGTATGCGGGGGCGTATTACCCGCACAACTACCATTTCATGGCGTTCGCGGCGACGATGGCCGGATTCGAGTCCACCGCGACCTTCGCCGCGCGTTACGTCGCGCCAAGAGTTCCGTTCGCGGTCGCCCGCGAAGTTCCCTGGATCCAGAACGCGATCGCGCTGCCTCACCTGACGCTCGTCACGTTCGGCCGATGGCAGGCGGTACTGCGCGAGCCTGTGCCGTCGGTGCAGCTCCCGGACGCCAACACCCTCGCGCGATATGCGCGCGGCGTCGCTTACGCGGCACTCGGCGACACCGTGCACGCGCGCGGCATTCTCCGCGACCTCGCGACGCTGGCCGACAGGAAAGGCAATGACGCAGCGGCGCGGCCGGTGCTGCACATCGCTCTGCGCGCGCTCGCCGGCGAGATCGCGCTCCGCACCGGCCGGCCCGCGGACGCGGCGCGCGAATTTCAGCTCGCCACGGACATGGAGGACGCATTGTTGTACGACGAGCCGCCGCTCTGGTACTACCCGATGCGCCACTCGCTCGGCCGCGCGCTGCTCGAGAGCGGCCGCGCCGCTGACGCGGAGCGCGCGTATCGTGAGGACCTCGACAAGTTCCCCGACAACGGCTGGTCGCTGTTCGGGCTCGCCCGGAGCCTGGAGGCGCAAGGCATGTCGGCCGAAGCCGTCGACGTCTCGCGGCGCTTTCGGGCCGCGTGGTCCGACGCGGACGTCACACTGAAGGCCTCACGTTTCTAACCATCATCGTCGACTCATGTATTCGGCTACTTACCGCGTCGCGGCACTGATTCTGGTCGCGGCGTTTCTTGGCGCAAATAGCGCCAGCTTCGCCTATGGCAGCGGCTGGACCAGCGCGTAGCCGAAACCACGCACGGTGGCGATGACGCCTTTCAGGCCGATCGTCTCGAGCTTCTTCCGGAGCTGGAAGATGTAAACGTTCACGATCCGCCGCGATCTTTCGGCGGACGGCTCCTCGCCCCACACGTACGTCAACAGCTCCCCAGCGGACACCGGGCGGCCCTCGGTGGAGCTGAGACAGTGCAGTACGGCGAACTCGCGCTGCGTCAGCGTGACGCTCCTGTCGTGATACCGCACCGCATGCTCGATCGGATCGAGCAGGAAACGAATGGTCGAGTCGAGCCTTGACGATCCGGCCGAGGCCTGGAGCAACTCGTAGATCCCGTCCAGGTCGGCGGCGGCGACCGGCATCGTTATGCACGCCGCGGCGCCGGCCGCGAGGACATACTCGTGCTCGGACCGGAAGCGCCCGGGCGTGAGAACGACGATCCGGCCGATTCCGGCCGTCACCACATAGCTGAAGGCGTCCAGCGGGTCGTCTTCGCTGGCGACGAGTGTAGCGGCCACGCGCTTGGCGAACGCAATGCGATCGGGCGTCAGCTCCTCGGCGACAAACAGCTCGAATCGCTCATCGGCATGCAGCGCCGCCAGCAGCCGTAGCGGTACCGGCCCGCGCCGCAGCAGCAGGACCGGGATAGGACTGGCCGGCATTGGCTCTTGCCGACGCGGCCCGGCCGGGGCGTGGAGCGCGACGGTCGTGAGCATCTCCGAAAGCGCGGGCATCCCGGTTCCGATGGGAGGCGTTGGGCCGGCCACGATTCCGTGGACGGCCTGGAGTAAGGGCTAGAGAGGGGAAAGGCGAAGGTGCGCTCGGCCTGGGCCGGGCGCAAGCTGTGACAACCCCTGTCTAGCTTGCTTTTACGCGGACATGTCCCCGCCGGCCAAGGCGGGGTGCGTGCTTGAGGGTTATGGTGATGTCCGAACCGAGCCGGATCAGGAACTTGGCGATGCGATCGGCCGAAAAATCAGCGAAATGGCCGGTCATCAGGCGCGACATCTGCGAGCTGGCGTCGCCCACCACGGCGGCCGCGAGTTCGCGCGTAAGTCCAAAGCGGCGAATGACTTTCTGAGTCTCGCCGCCGAGGACGGTGCGGGGGATGGTGTCCCGGCGAAAGTCCGCGGATCGCTTTGGGGCGGTCTTTCTGGCCTTCCTGGCTGACCTGCGACGGACCTTCCTGGCGACCTTTCGCGGCATGGCGGCTGGGCTATGGGTGCCCCAAATATTAACGTCCATTAAGAAATGTCCAATGGTTGCCGCTTTTCGGCTGTTTCAAGCCCCGGCAGCCGTCCAGTGTCACCTGAACCGGACATCGTCCACCAGGATCTCGAACTTGCCGGCTGAAGGCCCGCCGGCGATGAGCACCATCAGCAGGTCCCTGCCGTCGGTGCCGAACGACTCGATCAGGAAGGTGTGCTGCTTCCACTCCGCGGTGGACTGGAACGACTTCGTGAGCGGCAGCATGCCCTTGCTCTGGGCGAAGAGCATCACCCGATAGGCCTGGCCGTCGCCGCGGGCCCAGAAACTCAGTTCCTTCTTCGCGGACAGGTTCGCCGGCTGCATCGGTACTTCGGCGGGCATGAACATCGCGCCGGCCCACGCATACGGCAGCGCGCCGTCGATCGTGCCGGTTACGCGCAGGGCCTTCGCGCTGCCGCCGGCGCCGCCGTCCACGACGGCGATCTCGCCCGTTGACTTGCCGCCCGCCATCTGGTCCGTGGAAACGGACCAGCCGAGCCCGAACCTGGAGCTGGTAGAGCCGTCGTCGAACCCGCTCACCTCGCCGGATTCGGAGCCTTGTGGGGCGATCGCCAGAACCCTGGTGGCGGCGGCGCGCTTGGCGTACGCGGCGCGGTCGAATTTTACCCCCGCCTTCCAGACGGCCGTGATCGCGCGCGTGGCGGTGATGTCCACCGTGGGGTCGCCGTTCACGAGCACGAGGTCGGCGCGCATCCCGGCTGCGATGCGGCCGCGGTCGGCGATGCGAAACGCGCGCGCGGGGACGCTCGTAGCCGAGGCCAGCGCCTCGGTGGGGGTGAGGCCCGCCCGGACGAGCAGCTCGAGCTCGCGGTGCAGTGACACTCCATGCGTCGTGCCGGGGTTGGGCGCGTCGGTGCCGGCGAGGATGGGCACTCGTTCCCGGTGCAGGCGTGTTACGGTGCTTTCCGCAAAAGCGTACTCCAGCGTCGCGTTGCGACGCCGCGGGAACGACTGTTTCATCTGCCCGATGTCGGCGGCTCTGAGCAGTGAATCAACGCGCGCGTCCTCGAGCAGCGGCGCGCTGCCGGCTGTGCCCGTGACGCTCTGGTTCACCGTGAGCGTGGGTATCACGAACACGCGCTTTCCGGCCACGAACTTCGCGAACGCGGCGTAGTCGCCGCGGTCGGCGTGAATGTGCACGAGGCCGTCGGCGCCGGCTTCGACCGCCTGCCGGGCCGCCGCGAGCGAGCCTATGTGCACCACCGCGAGCTTGCCGCGCTTGTGCGCCGCGGCGACGACAGCGCGCAGAGTGGCGACGTCGATGGTGGCCAGGCTCATACCGTACGATGAGCCGTCGTCGAAGACGATCTTGATGTAGTCCGAGCCCTCGGCGATACGCGCGTCCACGAACGCCTGCGCCGAGTCCGGCGACGCGATGGTCGGAATGACCATGCCGTATTCGGTGCCGTGGCCTTTGGGCGACGTCACCAGCGTGCCGGCGGAGAAGATGTCGGCGCGTGCGTTGGCGCGGCCGTCGCGCTGCTCCGTGCGCCAGGTCGCGGCAGCTTTCGCGTCCGTGAACATGTCCAACTCGGTGGTGACGCCGAAGGCGAGCGCCTGTTCCAGCGCGTCGCCCCAGGTATGCGTGTGCGCGTCGATGAGCCCGGGGAGCAGCGTCTTGCCGGCGGCGTCCACGACATCCGCGCCGGCAGGCGCGGCGATGCTCGCGGCGACGCGCTCGATCCTGCCGCCGCGCACCAGCACGTCACGCGCGCCGAGGACGGCCGTTCCGTCGAACACGCGCGCCCCCTTGATGAGGAGCGGCCGCTCCTGCGCGGACGCGGAGAATGACACGGCGAACAGCGCGGCGACGGCGAGAGCTGACCTCATGGTCGTACCCGGTTGAGGAAGTGCACGGGCGTACGCGGCGCCGGGCGCCAGGGTTTCGACGGTGGCGCGCGCACTGGCCCTAACCGTTTCACAGGCGGAAGGTTGTTGAGAGTACTTTTTGGCATGCCACGCTATGCGGCGTTTCTGAGAGGCGTGAGCCCGATGAACGCGAAGATGGCCGAGCTCAGGTCGGCGTTCGAGGCCGCGGGGTTCACGGACGTGAAAACCGTGCTCTCCAGCGGGAACGTGGTGTTCAGCGCGCCACGCGCATCGGCAAGAACGCACGAGCGCAAGGCCGAGGCCGCGATGCGGAAGCGGTTGGGGCACGAATTCATGACCATCGTACGCGCGATCGATGTGCTGCGCGACATGCTCGCGTCCGATCCGTTCGGGGCGTACCGGCTCGCACCGAACGCAAAGCGGATCGTCACGTTCCTGCGCGACACACCGAGCGCGAAGCTCGCGCTGCCGGTGGAGATGGATGGCGCGCGCATCCTTGCGCTGAAGGGAACGGAAGTGTTCAGCGCGTACGTTCCGCATCCCCGGGGTCCCGTGTTCATGACGCTGATCGAGAAGACCTTCGGCAGGGACGTCACGACGCGAACCTGGGATTCGGTCGCGAAAGTCGCGCGGTAGCGTCGAGGGAGACGCAGAGCCCGCGTCATGGCCCTTGGTCGTACTCTCCGCCTCCCGGGGAAGCTCGTCACACATGGCACGACGGCTGCCCTTCAATGGTGGCAACAGAACGCCACCACTTGGAGGTTGTCGAGCTCATGGCGTTCATGCCACACGCGCTCATCGCCGCGACGATGCTGGCGCTCCTGCAGACCACCGCGCACGCGCAGCGGGTCGCACCACGAAAGGCCACGGGGGACGCGCGCGCGTCGGTGGCGCGCAAGGACTCGGTCCGCGCGTTGAAGGCGGCCCGTCGCGCGCAGGGCGACTTCGAGGTGGTGCGTCGTCGGCTGCTGCCGCGGCAGGAAGGGCTCTCGGGCCGGAACTGCGAGGTCGTCATCGGCCGCTACTGCCATTGGCAGAACGGGAATGGAACCGGCCCGCCTCCGGAGTCGCCCAAAGTGATTGCCGGGCGCGAGCGACTGCTGATCGTGCTCGACAGCGTCGGCACGGTGATTCCGGAGGATCGATGGGTCCTCGCGCAGAAGCTGCGCTATCTCATGGAAGCCGAGCGTCCGGAAGACGCGGACAGCGTCGCGATCGAATGCATCGCGCGCGCGACCGCGAGCGCGACGAAGAGCTGGTGCCGCGCCCTCGCGGGCTATACCGCGCAGCAGCGCGGCGACTACACGAGCGCCGACGCGGCCTTCACGTCCGCGCTCGCCGAGATGACCGAGACGGAGCGGTGCTCCTTCCAGGATCTGTCGCTCCTGCTGGAGGGGAAGGCCAGGGGACGGTACAGGGACCTGAGCTGCGCCGCGCGCGATTCGATGGCGGCGGCCGTGTGGCGGCTGGTCCAGCCGCTGTATCTCACGGGCGTAAACGACCTGCGCACGGAGTTTCTCGCGCGCGTCACGCGCATGCACATGGAGAAGGATTCCAGGGGCCCGATGGCCAACACGCCCGGCGCCGACGATCGCGAGACGCTGCTGCGGTACGGCGGCGGGTTGTGGTACACGCAGGAAGAGCCGCCTCCGGGCTCGGGTCGCCCGCCCGTCGTCGCCAGTCACCGGCGGGGCCCCGCGTTCAACTTCTTCCCGCAGCCGCGCGCGCTCGCTGCACCGGAGCAGCTCCGTTCCGACGACTGGGATTTCACGGGTTTCGCCGCGCGGACACGCTACGCGCCCGAATACGTGCAGTACTTCCAGGGCTTGCTGGATCATCAGCTGGCCGTCTTCCGCCGCGGGGACTCGGCCCTCATCGTGACCGCCTTCGACGCCACCGAAGTGGCGGGCGGCGGGAAACTGCGCGCGGGCGTGTTCGCGGCCGTCGTGGAGAACGGTGGCGTGTCACCTCCGCTGGGCGGGCCGATCGACAACCCCGGCCTCACGACCATCTCGATGATGCAGGCGCCGTGGCGCTCGCTCATCGTGAGCCTCGAGGTGATGGACCAGATGAGCCGATCCGCCGGGCGCGCGCGCTATTCAGTGAAGCTGCCGGCGGCGGGCCCGCGCGTGAGTCTGTCCGACCTGCTGCTGTTCGCGCCGCGCGATTCGACACCGACGCGGCTCGCGGACGCGATGCCGCTCGCGCTGCACTCCGCGCGCGTGTCGCGCACGCAGCCGCTCGGCCTCTTCTGGGAGACGTACGGCGTGCGACCGGAGGGCGAGGTGTTCGCGATCGCCGTGCTCGTGGAGCCGATCGGACAGAGCTGGATCAAGCGCACGTTCGTGAAGCTGAAGATCGCGGACAAGCAAAAGGGTCTCAGCGTGCAATGGCAGGAAACGCCCGACTCCAGGGACGGGATCGCGTCGCGCGCGGTTGCGCTCGATCTGGCCACGCTCAGGCCGGGGCGCTATCGCGTGCAGCTCTCGCTCACGCCGCCGGGCGGGCTCCCGATCGTGGCGGTGCGGGAGATCGAGGTGCTTTAGGCGACCAAACGACACAAGCCACACTGTCCGAAGGGTCGTTCCGATTCGCGCCGATCGCGCCGCAAATCTCAATGACCTTCGGGCTGTGGGGCCGTTCGTTCGAATGGCGCCGCTGCATGCACCACTCGGCCGCCGACGACGGTCATGCACCACCTTCGCGTCCTTGATCTGCGCTGCGGGAATCGCGAACAGATCGCGGTCGATCACCACGAAATCCGCCAGCTTTCCGGCCGTCAGTGATCCCTTGTTCGCTTCCTCGCCCTCTGCCCACGCGTTGTTGACGGTGTAGCTCACGAGACTCGTCTCGAGATCGAGGCGCTGCTCCGGGAACCAGCCGCCCTCCGGCTTGCCGTCGAGCGTCTGCCGGGTCATCGCCGCGTAGATGATCGTCATCGGGTTCGCCGTGTACCAGCTGGCATTGGTCCCCGGCCAGTCGGAGCCGAACAGCAGCGGCACGCCGGCGTCGCGGAATGTCTTGAACGCGTACGCCCACTTCGAGCGCGTCGCCGATGCGTTCCTCCATCCAGCGCATGTCGTCGATGGCGTGGTATGGCTGCACTTCGGCGATGATGCCCAAGCCTCTTGTAGCGCTGCGCGACGGCCGCGTTGCGGATGACCTGTGAGTGGATGATGCGCCAGCGCCGCTCCTTCGGGCCGTTGGTGGTGATCACCTTCTCCATGATCGTGAGCACGCTGTCGATGGCGTGGTCGCCGATGGCGTGCACGTTGGCCCACCAGCCGGCGGAGTCGAGCCCGAACAGCAGTCGCTCCATGTTGCCCGGCGGGCTTCATGCCCGAGCCCGGCGCCGTCGGTCGCCGCGGTGTTGGTGCTGTCGCGCCACTCGCCGCGCCGGCCCGAGTGCAGCTGCGGCTCGTAGAAGCGCGCCGTGGAGTTACCCTGGATGCCGTCGACGAAACCCTTGAGCGCGCGGATGCGAATCCAGTCGTCGCCGAACCCGGGCGAGATGCCGGCGTACGTCAGCTCGTTCCATTTGTCGAGCGTGGGGCGCGCGAAGACGCGCACCGTCAGCTCGCCGCGGCGCTTCAGCTCCGTGTAGACGGGAAGCTGGACGGGCGGGGTGATGTCGTGGATCGTCGTGACGCCCAACTCCGCGAGATGCTGCAGCGCGGCGCGCGCCTCGCGCAGTCGCTGGTCGAACGTCTTTGGTGCAATGGCCCGGCGCACGCGGGCCAGCGCTGAATCGGCGACGCGACCGGTGGCGCGACCGTTCACGCATTCCAGGCCTCGCACCGGCTGCGCGCACGAGAGACCCGCGCGCTCGAGCGCGACGCCGTTCGCGAGCCAGGCGCTTCGGTCCCAGCGATTCAGCAGGATCGGCGTCGCGCCGCTGATCGAGTCGATGAGCGCTCGATCCGGAGAGAAGCGCACGGGAGCGCCGGTCTGGCGCGCGCCGGGGGCACCGGTGCTGCTGGCCGACCAGTCCTCGTACGCGCCCCAGTCGCCTCCGGTGAGCCAGGCGCCGGAGCTCATGCGTGACGACCGCCGCCTTGACACGTGCCGCGAGTGGCGCCGCCGTGCTGACGTCGAGCAGGTTGGCGCCGATGAGCAGCGCGCCCGCCTGGCTGAAATGCGTGTGGTCGTCGATGAATCCGGGCGTGACGAAGCGTCCGCCCGCGTCGATGACGCGCGTGCGAACGGAGCGATGCGCTCGACGTCGGCGTCGCTGCCGACGGCGATGAGGCGTTCGCCGCGAACCGCGAGCGCTTCGCGCGCTGGGCCGGGCCGAGTCGCCGGTCCAGATGCGCGCGTTGCGAAGAATGAGGTCGGCGTCCTGCGCGCGCAGTTCCGCGACCGGGCACGCTGCGATAATCACGACGGCAAGCAAGCGAGACAGAGTGTTCGACATGGGCATCCAGCAGATTTGGCGCGGCGGACACAGCTTGGGAAGCCCCCCTCCATCCCTCGCGCGTGTCGATCGGGCAGCACATGTTACGAAAGTCGATTAGCGGAGGGACTCATGGCGATTACGGCACGCAGGATCGGGTATTTCCATGTCAGCACGGCTGACAAACCGGGGGAGGGCGCGCGCATCCTTGGCGCGCTCCGCGACGGAGGCGTCGATCTCCTGGCATTTCACGCGTTCCCCACCAGCAACGGGAAGTCCCAGCTCGACCTCGTCCCCCACGACGAACGGTCGTTTCAGGAGGCAGCGAAAAAGGCGCAATTCACGCTGAGTGACCGGAAGACGGCGTTTCTCATCGAGGGCGATGATCGGCCGGGCGCGGTGGCGGAGCTGCTTCAGAAGCTCGGAGCCGCCGGAACGAACGTCAGGGCTGTGGACGCCGTGAAAGCCGGCGACCGGTTTGGCGTGCTGCTGTGGGTCCAGCCGTCAGACCTGGACAAGGCGGCGAAGGTACTCGGCGCGCAATGATCGTGAGCCTGGTCGCGCGAGCGCTCGCCGGCGCGGCGCTGGTGACGCTTGCGCGTCCTGTTCAAGTTCTGGACGAGCATGATCCGTTTGGCGGCATTTTGATGACCCGACTAAAGCTGGGCGCCATGTGGTGGTCCCGAGGCCTTCATTGACGTTTCCATTGCCCGCGGGCTGCACGCTACGGATTCGACGCGCAGCCTTTCGATGCCGCTGCCGCCGAGCGTATGTTGTAAGCTGACGCTCCCCAATTGCGGAGCAGCCGAGTGCCGGTGACGGCAAAGCTGTCCAGGCTCTTCTACGAGCGCCTGGGCGAACAGATCGCCAACGAGCTGGTGGAGTGGTTCAACAGCGTGGACGCTACGTATCGGGCGGATCTGCGGGAGTTCAACGAGATGAACTTCGCGCGCTTCGACGCGAGGCTCGAGCAGCGCCTGTCGGAGACGAACGCCAGAATCGACGCGCTGGCGGGGAGACTGGACGGAAATATCGACGCGCTGTCGGCGAGACTGGATGCAAGAATCGAAGGGCTGAATGGAAGAATGGATGGTCTTGCCACCAAGAGCGACCTTCACGCGCTCAAGGCCGAGCTGATGAAGTGGATGTTCGTCTTCTGGGCAGGGACTGCGCTGGCGGGGCTGCTGTTGCGCTGAAGCTCGATCGCGTGAGGCGCGAATGCGGGTCAATGCTGGTCGCGTATCGTTTCTCTTGGCTCTTATTGCGCTTCGCGGAGCCGTCGCGCAACAGCCCGGCGACAGCGTCAGAAGCCAGGCGCGCGACCGCGAGCTTGCCGGAGTCGTCGTCGCGCAGGGAACGAAGCAGCCGATCGCAAACGCGCAACTCTCGATCGCAAAGGCGGCCGGCTCGGCCACGACGAGCGACAGCGGCCGATTCCAGTTCGACGAGCTGCCGCCCGGTGTGCACCGGATCGAGGTTCGGCGGATAGGCTTCCAGCCACTGTCGATCGACGTGAACCTGGAATCGCGTCGTACCGAGCTGACGCTCGAGATGCGACGCATCGTGACGCTCGATTCCGTTACGGTCAGGGCAATAGGAGGGTTGGCGGACTTCGAGGATCATCGGCGGTTGGGGCTGGGATCCTTCCTCACGCGCTCCGACCTCGAGAAACAGGAAATGCGGCGGCTGGTTGAAGTGATCGGAACGATGCGCGGTGTCCGCCTCGTCGGTAACTCGGTCACGAGTAACCGTGGGCCGCGCTCGCTCACGCGTGGGTGCAGGCCGCACATCTACCTTGACTCGCATCTTGTCGGTGACATCAACCTGAACACAATCCCGGTTGCCTCGGTGGAAGCGATCGAGTTCTATGCCGGTCCCGCCCAAACGCCGATGCGGTACAGCAAGCTGAATTCGGACTGCGGCGTGCTCGTGATCTGGACGCGCCGTTGACCTCAACGTCCAATCGGGTCGCATCACGGTTGGCCAGAGCCTGTGCGTGGTTGGCCGCGACGCTTCCATTCCTCACCGTGGAAGCGCAACCATCCGGCCGGTCGATCGGATCATGGAGCGCGTTCATGGCAACGCCGGCTGGCGCCCTGGTGCCGGTGCCCATGGAGCCGAGCGATGAAGGCCTTGCCTCCGTGACGCCTCGCTTGTCGGGCTGGCGGCTGAGCGAACGCAACGCGAACTACGCGTTCGGCGCTTCCGTTCACTACTGGGTCAGCCGTCACAACGCATTCTCCGCGACGCTCGGCGCCTTCAATCCCGGATGCGACGGATGCGCCACCGTTCTCATGGCGGGGATCGAGAATTCGGTTCTCTACAGCCTCCGGTCGCCGCCTTATTCCAACGTCAGCGGCGTGATCGAGCTGCGCAGCAGCGTCGGCTACGCGCGCGAGCCCGAGGTAAGCCATTTCGCGATCTCCCTCGCCGCTCCATTCACGCTCTACGGCGAGCTCTCCAATGCGACGCGCCTCGGGGTGTTCGTCGTTCCGGGCGTGAGTGCGGGCGGGTCGAGCAGTAACGACGACATCCAGCCGCTGCCGACGATTGGCGGCGGTGTTGCATTGGTTCGCGGCCGGCTACGCGTCAGCGCCGGCCTGCAACGAATGCTGATCGACGGCAGCGCGACAGTGTTCGGCGTCAGCGTGACGACGCGCGTCGTCGGCGGCCGCCAGTCGAGCGAGTCACGGAGTCGGCGGCGCGGCGAACCAGGCAAAAGCCTGCCTGACGATGGTTGAGGGCAGTTCGTGGCCACCGTCGAACTCCACCATGGTCACGTCGTATCCCCCTTCCCGCAGGAGCGACATGATCCCGCGAGCGTTCCGGATGTCGAGAACCTGATCCAGTACACCGTGCGAGATGAAGATGCGCGGCGTGCCCCGTTCGGTCGCCGCTCGCCCGAACCCCGGTGAGAAGGCGACGATCGATCGCGTGAAGTCGCCGTTGGTGATGCCGACCGAGAGCGCGTAGCTCGCCCCGTCGGAGAATCCCCCAATCCCGGTGCGCGCCGGGTCCACGTTGCAGCTCAGGAACGTGTGCGCAAGCGCCTTGTCGAGAAAGCGCGTGTCGGGCCCGAACCCCGACGACTCGATGATGTCCCAGGTACGCGAGCGCGAATCAGGCAGCAGCAAAATAGTCCCGAAATCGTCGGCGATTTCCAGGATCCCGGGATCGGTCCATGAACGCGCGTCCTGGCCGGCGCCATGAAACAGCACCAGCAGCGGAGCCGGCTGGCTGGCGTCGTAGGTCGGCGGCACATACAGGAATCCGTCGCGCGCCCATCCAAGCTCCAGCGGCGTGAGCCCGATGCGCGCTTCCCGCGTGGGAGCGCCCTGGCGGGCGACGAGTGTCGCAGCCTCGTTCGTGAACTCACCGGTGGGACTGAGGCAGCCGCCGAGCAGCGCGCCGGCGGTGCCGGGTGCAGCAGGCGACGAAGTCGCGGCGCGAAATGGCGTCGGCGAGCATCACGGGCTCTCCCTGGGGACAAGCACGCCTCAATCGTCGTGCCTCCGTGACAATTCTGTCAGTCAAAGGCTGACAGCGCGAGGTCCGAAGAACCGACACCGGCCATCCCCCCGGTCCGATGTCGAGCGGAATCATCGCCGTCTACCGTTCGCGGCTGCCGACAATTACGGCGAGCCGAACGACATCCAGTCGTATTCCTCGAAACTCGACGCTGGCGGCCGCCCGCCGACAACATCCATAGGTATCAGGAAAAACCATGTCACAGCACGACATTCCGCCGGACGTCCGCATCGGGCACGTGCATCTTCGCGTGGTCGACCTCGATCGCTCGACGGCCTTCTACCGCGACGTGCTCGGCTTCCGCGTCACCGTGAACGGCCAGCCGCGCGGTCTGCCGGCTGTGTTTCTCGCCGCCGGTGACTATCACCACCACATCGCCTTGAACACGTTCGGCGGCAGGGCCACCGGTCCCGCGCCGGCCGGATACGCGGGGCTGTATCACTTCGCGCTGCTGTATTCGGACCCTGTTGCGCTCATCGAGGCCGTGGACCGATTGCGCGAGCACAACCACCCGATCTCGCACGCGTCCGACCACGGGGGAAGCGTCTCGATCTACCTCAAGGATCCCGACGGCAACGGCATCGAACTGTACTGCGACCGGCCGCGCGACGAGTGGTTCGATGCCGCGGGCGAGCCCGTCGTGAAGTCCGACGCGTTCGATCCCGCGGATCTGCCTAGGGTGCTGGGATGGTACGTTCGCCACTCCGCGGTCTGAGCCCGCGTACCGTCATGCCAAGAATCACTCGCATCGTCCTCGGGATCGCCGGCGGGATCGTCGCGGTCGCGGTGCTCGCCATCGGCGCGCTCTACGCGATGAGCGAACGCCAGCTCAGGCGCGTTTACAGCGTGCCGCCTCACGCGATCGCGATCCCGACGGACAGCGCCAGCGTCGAGCGCGGCGCACATCTGGTGAACGCGGTTGGCTCGTGCGCCACGTGTCACGAGGTGGACATGGGCGGCAAGGTATACGCGGACATGGGGCCCGTCGGTGTCGTCTCCGGACCGAACCTCACATCGGGCATCGGTGGGCGAGGCCGGACCTTCACCGACGAAGACTGGGTGCGCGCCATCCGATTCGGCGTCCACGCCAACGGCACGACGCTCGTCATGATGCCGAGCGAGGTGTACATGAACTTCAGCGACGGAGACCTGGGATCGATCGTGGCGTACCTCAAGCGGCTTCCGCCAGTGAATCGCGCGATGCCGCCCTCCCGCTTCAGAGTCGTCGGTCGCGCGCTACTTGCCACCGGAAAAATGAAAATCCTCACCGCGCCAAAGACGCCGGCGCGGCCGACGGTGGCGTCGGTGACGCCCAGGGTCGCGCCCGAATACGGCCGCTATCTTGTGGAGGTGAGCGGGTGCGCCGGGTGTCACGGCTACGGACTCTCCGGCGGCCGAGTGGCCGGGCCGTCCAACCTGCCGCCCGCGGCGAATCTCACGCCGGCGGGCATTCCCGATTGGACCGAAGCTGATCTCCGCCGCGTCCTGCGCGAAGGAAGAAAACGGGACGGCACGGCCCTCGACGAGTTCATGCCCTGGCGCGCGTATGCCGGCATGACCGACGACGAGATCGCCGCCATCTGGCATTATCTCAGGAGCGTTCCGCCGAAGCCTTTCGGAAACAAGTAGGGTGTTCGCTCACACGGGCTGATCGTGCCGCGGCCGTCCGTCTGTGAATTCGATAAGCCCGTGCTGTGCGGAATACCGAACGAGGTCGGCCGCCGTCTTGAAACTCAGCTTCTCCATGAGCCGCGCCCGATACGTGCTCACCGTCTTGGGCGACAGGCCGAGGGTCTCCGCCACCTGCTTCACGGTGCGTCCGGTGCCCAGCCCGCGCAGAACGTCGAACTCGCGATCGGACAGTTGCTCGTGGGGCGCGCCTTCGAACCCCCGGCCAAGCTGCACCGCGAGACGTTCGGCGAGGGTGGTGCTCACGTAGCGCCCGCCGCGGTGCACGCGGCGGATGGCGTCCAGCAGCTGCTCGGGCGAGTGGTCCTTGGTGAGGTAGCCCGAGGCGCCGCCGCGGAGGGCTCGAATGGCCCACTGATCCTCGGGATGCGCGCTGAGCACCAGCACGCGCACGCTCGGGTGCTCATCGCGCAGGCGGTGAAGCGTCTGCGTGAAGGGCGAACCAGGCATCGAGACGTCGAGCAGCACGACGTCGGCAGCGGTCCGGCGCAGCTCCTCGAGCGCGGCGTCACCAGTGCCCGCCTCCGCGGTGACCGTGATGCCGCGACCCTGTTCCGCGATGCGCCGGAGGCCCGCGCGCACGACCGGATGGTCGTCCACGATGAGAACGCGGATCATGGCTGCAGGGGCAGCCTGAGGGAGACGGTCGTGCCCGCGCCCGGCGCGCCACTGATTTCGACCGTCCCGCCGCACGCGATGGCGCGCTCGCGCAGGCCGAGCAACCCGAGCGAGTGCGTGCCACGCAGCTCGGACGGGGTGATGCCGCGGCCGTCGTCGACGACGTCGAGCAGGAGCGCGTCCGGATCGACGCGCAGGGCCACCCGAACGCGTTTCGCGCCGGAGTGCCGTGCCACGTTGGTGAACGCCTCCTGGAGCATCCGGAAGACCGCCGACGAGATCGCGTCGGAGGGCAAGGGCGCGTTCACGTCGATGGCCAGGTCCAGCGCCAGGCCGGTGCGCGTCGCGAAGTCGTGCGCCTGCCACTCGATGGCGTCGGCGAGGCCGAGCTGGTCGAGCACGCTCGGGCGTAGCTCGGTGACGATACGGCGCACGGACACCATCACCTGATCGAGGCGCTGCAACAGGCTCGAGTACCGTTCCACGACGTCCGGCGGCGCGTGTTTGCCCATGCGCCCTTCCATCCACGCGAGATCGAGCTTCAGGCCCGTGAG
The DNA here is from genome assembly GCA_963724885.1 of uncultured Gemmatimonadaceae bacterium. Lineage (GTDB taxonomy): Bacteria > Gemmatimonadota > Gemmatimonadetes > Gemmatimonadales > Gemmatimonadaceae > DASPMP01. The sequence continues at coordinate 157,663 of CAVRWG010000001.1, forward strand.
CGCCTGCCCCAGCTCGTCGTGCAGTTCGCCCGCGATTCGCTTGCGCTCCTGCTCGCGGATGGACTCGAGGCGCGCGGCCAGCGCCCGCAGCTCGGAATGCGAGCGCGCGATCTCCTCGGCGGCACGGTGCCGGTCCGTGATGTCGCGCTGAATGCCGAGGTGGCCGGTGATACGCCCGCGCCCGTCGTGTACGCACAGGTAGTGGCCCTCGATCCGCACGGGGGTGCCGTCGGCTCGCCGCTCGTCGGTCTCGGTGTGGAGATGCCCGGCGTCGAACATGGCCCGCCACGCGGCCTTCCCGGCGCAGGGGTCGTGCGCGAAGAACTGAGCCGGCGTCATGCCGATGATCCGGTTCAGCGGAACCCCGTACTGCTGCGCGGCGGCCTCGTTCGCGAGGGTCATGTGCTGGTGTTCGAAGACGTACTCGAGCAGCGCGTCCTTGTCGGCCGCGTCGGTCCACTCGATGGGTTCGTCGAGCATCATGATGAAGAACCCGTCGAGCGACTGAGTGAAGAACAGCTCGTGGAGATCGTCGGGGGTGACCGACATTCGATCCGGCCGCTCAGTATCCCTGGTTGGGTTCCAGCGGGAAAGCGGCGCGAGGGACGACGCGCCGTAGGACAAATGACTACGCGCGAGGGGCCGGCGCTAGACCGGGAAGCAACTGTGATGTTGTGCCACTGTCGCGCGAAAATGAATCTCGAATGACGGCAACCTACCGCGGTCGTCCCGGGAACAGCCGCAGCGGCGCGCGGATCGCCGAGCCGACCGCGCGCGTCCCGCGAAGCGCCTGCTGTCGCACGAGACGCATGTACACCACCGAGATGTGCTGCACGCTTGCGCTCTTCGAGGGCAGGCGCAACAGGACCGGCAGCGTGGCGAGGCGCAGCGCGGTGGTGACGGCGAACAGCGTCGCGAACGCGGTGGACGTCGAGAACCGCGCGTCCGTCCACGTGAGCACCGCGCCGCCGAGCAGCGGCCCGATGCCGGCCGCAACACCGTACGCCACGTTGTACATCGTGATCAACCGGATGCGATCGGCGGGATGGCCGGTCTGCCGCACGAGCGCCAGGCTCTGCGCGATGTTCCACCCGGTCATCGACACGCCCCAAATGATGTAGGAGGGCAGGAACGCGATCGGATGGCCGTACATCGCGATGAGGTTCCAGACGGGATCCAGCGCGAACGCCGTGATCGCAACCGCCATGAGTGCCTTGCCGCCGAAGCGGTCGCCGAGCCGACCCCACGTTCTGGCGCCGAGCACTCCCGCGCCGACGAGGAGGGCGTTGAGCAGCGTGACGGCGCCCACCGTGAGCCCGAGCGTGCGCATGGCCATCGCCTCGGTCTGGCGCGCGCCGAAGCCGTAGGCAAAGCCCCACGCCAGGGCGAGCTGGATGACCGCCCAATCCTCCTTCGTCTGTGGCAGGACGAGTGCGCGAATCCCCCTGGGCGGTTCCGGTATGGTCGCCACCTGTCGCGACGGGCGCTTGGCGCGGCTGCGCGCGATGGCTCCCATCTGCGCGAACGGTCGCGCGATCAGGAGGTGGATCCCGATGCCGACGGCGATCGCCATCGCGCGCGTCTCGTGCGCCGGAATGCCGGCGTGCTCGATGCTGTCCACGCCGTAGGCTCCGGCGACGCCGAGCGCGAGGCCGGCGAGCGAAGCCCACCGCGTCTTCTCCGACATGTATTCGCCGAACGCGCCGGGCCTGGCCACTTCGTTGTGCAGCGCGGACATCGAGGCGTCGTACAGCGCCTGTCCCAGGAACGCGAAGCCGAGGGCGCCGAGGTAGAGCGGGAGCGTCCAATCGCCAGGGCGGACCACCGCGGCCGCGGCGGCCGCGAGAAACCCGAATCGCTCGATCAGGAAGGACGTTCGGGCGACCGACCACGAGCCGTAGCGCAGGATGAGTCCGGGCACGACGAGGTGCGACGTTCGCGCCAAGAACGGGACCGCGGCGATGACCGCGACGGCGAGGTGGCCGCCACCCAGTGCGATGGCGAGCGCGGTGCACATCGCCATACTGGCGAACTGCCGCGCGCTCTGGACGAGGATCCCCTCGTAGTAGCTGGGATGCGCGGGGAGAAAACGTCGCAGCCCCGAGTCCGCGGGGGGGCTCGGGGCGATGGGATGCTCGGATGTGATCGGGAGTGCCACGGGGAGTCCAGCAGGAAACGCTCACAGTCCACGGGCGACCGCCCGGACCGCGCTCCCTTCATAGTATGGCGTAGCAGAAGGCATGAAACTCCCCGCGCTCGCCGCAGCGGTCGACGGTCGCGGGCAGCTCGGCGAGCAGGCGCTCGTCGAACTCGCGGCCCGCGAACCCCGGCGACAGTTGCCGCGAGTGCACGCAGGTGATGACCGCGCGCACCCCTGCGTCCACCATGCGGTGCGCAAGCGCCGTCGTTTCTGACGCGGAGCACCACACGGGAAAGAGCGGATCGATGCCCGTGCCGGCCATCTGGTGGATGCGATAGTCGCGCACGTCCTCGAGAAACAGGTCGCCGAACGCCACGTGCGTGACGCCCTCCGAGCGCGCCTCGGCCAGCGCATCCGCCATCGCCCGCTCGTACTCCTCGTTGCTGCACGGCTGAGGCAACGGCACGCCGATCAGCGGGAGGTCGAGCGCGGCCGCCTGGGCCCGCACCAGCTCGCTCCGCACTCCGTGCATGGCCACGCGATCCGCGACGCCGTTGTAGGTCGTCAGCAGGCCCACGACCTCGACGTCCGGGTCGTTGCGCAGCGTGTGCAGCGCCCACGCGCAATCCTTGCCCGAGCTCCAGGCGACGAGCGCCCGCTTCATCGGCATCGAGCGAAGATACCTCGTCTTGACTCGGGCCAGTCAGGGTCGCAGAGTCTTCTGCATGAAGCGACTTGTCATCTGCGCGGACGGAACCTGGAACTCCGCGGACTCCGCGAAGGCGGACGGGAATGGCTTCACCAACGTGGCGCGCATGCGCGACGCCATCGCGCCGGCCAGCCCGGACGGCGTCGCCCAGTTGGTGAAGTACTACCACGGCATCGGCGCGCAGGGCTCGTGGCTCAGCCGCCAGGCTGCTGGCGCGTTCGGCGTGGGGCTCTCGAAGAACGTGCGGCATCTCTACCTGTGGCTCGTTGAGAACTACAAGCCTGGCGACCAGCTCTTCTTCTTCGGGTTCAGCCGCGGCGCGTTCACCGTCCGCAGCCTGTCCGGACTGATCAGGAAGTGCGGCATCCTCCGGGTGGAGCACGCGAACAAGGTGGACGCCGCGTACGACCTCTACAGCAGCAGGGACAAGGACAAGCACCCGGACGCGCCGGTGTCGGTCCAGTTCCGGGCGGCCAATAGTCACAGCGACACGACGCAGATCAGGTGCATCGGCGTGTGGGACACCGTCGGCTCACTCGGCGTGCCCACGCGCGGCCCCATCGGCACCTTCACGCGCGATAAGTACGGCTTTCACGACGTGAGGTTGAGCCGCTTCGTCGAGAACGCGTTCCACGCCGTGGCCATCGACGAGCACCGCGATCCGTTCAAGCCGACGCTCTGGGGCGTGCGCGAGAGCAGCATTGCGGAGCGCAAGGGAAGGCAGGTCGTGGAACAGATCTGGTTCCCCGGCGTGCACTCGGACATCGGCGGCGGCTACGCCGGGACGGGACTGTCGAACATCGCGTTTCGCTGGATCTCCAAGCGGGCCAGCGACTGCGGCCTGTGGCTCAAGGACGGCGCGCTGGTGAAGCACCCGGGCGACCCGCTCGGAGAAATGCACGACTCGATGACGTGGTTGTACCGGTTGTGGGGCATCCATGTGCGCCCGATCCGCCGCGGGTTGAGCGACGAGGAGACCGGGGAGCCGCTGCACACGTACGAGTACGTGGCCGGGGACGCGTTCCAGCGCCGCGAGAAGCACGTGCCGCCGCAGTTCAGCCGGGCATACGCGCCGAAGAATCTCGCGCAGTTCGGGAAGGCCATCGAAGCAGCCGCACCAAAGACCTGACGATGCCAATGCACCAGCGAACTTTCGGCCGCACCGGCTGGAGCGTCAGCCAGCTGGGCTACGGCATGTGGGGGATGGCCGGCTGGAGCGGCTCGGACGACGCGGAGTCGCTCGAGTCGCTGCAGCTCGCGGTAGACAACGGCTGCAATTTCTTCGACACGGCGTGGGCCTACGGCGACGGCCACAGCGAGCGGCTCCTCGGCCGCATCGTGCGGGACAATCCCGGCACGCGCTTGTACACGGCGACCAAGATTCCGCCCAAACACCGGCTCTGGCCGTCGCGTCGGGGCGATCGACTGGACGACGTGTTCCCACCGGACTACATCCGCGAATACGCGGCGCGCAGTCTCGAGAACGTCGGCCTGCCGGCTGTTGACCTGCTGCAGTTCCACGTCTGGGAGGACGACTGGACGGAGGACGAGCGCTGGCAACGCGCCGTGGACGACTTGAAAAGCGAAGGGCTCGCCCGCGCGATCGGCATCAGCATCAACCGGTGGGAGCCGTGGAACGGGGTGCGTACGCTGCGCACGGGGCTCATCGACGCCGTGCAGGTGATCTACAACATCTTCGACCAGGCGCCGCAGGACGAGCTGTTCCCCACGTGTCGCGAGCTGGACATCGGCGTGATCGCGCGCGTCCCATTCGACGAGGGTGCGCTCACGGGCGCGCTCACCAGGGAGAGCCGCTGGCCCGAAGGCGATTTTCGCAATCTGTACTTCGCGAAGGAGAACCTCGTTCCCACCGTGGACCGGGTGGAGCAACTGCAGCCGCTGGTGCCCGCCGGGATGACGCTGCCGGAGATGGCGCTGCGGTTCATCCTGTCGACCGACGACGTGCACGTCGTGATTCCCGGCATGCGCAAGACGACGCACGTGATGGCGAACCTGGCCGCGAGCCAGGCGGGACCGCTGGACTCACGGCTCATCGCCGACCTCGGCGGACACCGGTGGGATCGGACGCCGACATCCTGGTCGCACTAGCTTGGCATCGCGGAAGTGCAAGCGGATGCAAGTTGAAGGTCGCCAGTCGAAAGTGAACCAGGCTGCCAGGGTCTCCACTGAGAGACTCGCGGACTGTGCGACTGCCCACTAACGACTCGAATCCACTTTAGTTGGCGACCGTTCCTTCGTTGCATGCAGTATTGCATACAACCGAAATCCGCAGTAGGATGGTGCCTATGCCCGACGCCGCAACCCATCCAGCAGCGGCTGCGCCGATCCATCCCGTTGACGTCGTTCGCGGCGCCGGCGTGGAGGGCGCGTCGCGTTCCACGGCGCGCGTCCGTTCGGTGGACGTCGTCCGCGGCGCCATCATGGTCCTCATGGCTCTGGACCACGTGCGCGACTACGTCACCGAGCTGCGCTTCCCGCCGGAGAACCTCGCCCGCGGCACCGCCGCGCTGTTCGCCACCCGCTGGGTGACGCACTTCTGCGCGCCGGCGTTCTTCCTGCTCGCCGGAGTCGGGATCGGCATCGCGCGCGACAGGGGGCAGAGCCCGGCGGCGTTGAGCCGCTACCTCGTAACGCGTGGCATCTGGCTGCTCGTGCTCGACCTGGTGATCACGCCGATCGCGTGGCAGTTCGGGTTCCGATTGATCCCGGCGTTCGCGATCGTGCTCTGGACACTGGGCTGGTCCATGATCGTCATGGCGCTGCTGGTGCACCTGCCGCGTCGCGTCGTCGCGACCATCGCGCTCGTCCTGATCGCCGGGCACAATCTGCTCGACGGCATTCGCCCCGAAGCGCTCGGGGCGTTCGCGCCCCTGTGGCAGGTGCTCCACGTTCCCGGCTTCGTCGTGCCCGGCAAGCTCCTGGTGCTGTATCCGCTCATCCCCTGGGTCGGCGTGATGGCGCTCGGCTACGTGATCGCCGCGGTGTATTCGTGGGACGCGTCACGGCGGCGGAAGCTGCTGGCCTCCTGCGGCGTGGCTGCCGTCATCGTGTTCGTGCTTCTGCGGTCGGTCAACGGGTACGGCAATCCTGCGCCGTGGACAGCCCAGCGGACGCCGGCGCTGACCGTCGCGTCGTTCCTGAACGTGCTGAAGTATCCGCCGTCGCTCCAGTTCCTGCTGATGACGCTCGGCCCGGTCCTCATCGCGCTCTCGCTCACCGAGCGCGCCCGCGGCAAGTTCGCCGACCGGCTCACCGTGTACGGGCGCGTGCCGCTGTTCTTCTACGTGGGGCACATCGTCGCGGCCCACGCCGTCGCGATGGCGCTGGCGCTGGCGCAGGGTGGTGAGCTGCGCCGCCTTCCCATCGTGCACAACCCTGGCGCGATCCCGGAGTGGTACGGCGTGGGTCTCGCCGGCGTCTACGTGGCGTGGCTGATCGTGGTCCTGCTGATGTACTACCCGTGCCGCCAGTTCGCCCGGCTCAAGGAAACTCGAAGCGACTGGTGGCTACGGTACCTGTAGCAGTCTGACTCCACTGCGCTGCAACAAATCAGCGCCGGCCTGCGTGTTGTCTGTGTGAGCAACGAACGGATACGGGAGCGGGCGCCGCTTCAGGTGCCGCCGGCCGCGGGCGTTCCGGCCGAAGTCCCCGCCGAACGCCGGATGCTGGCGGTGATGGGCGAGATGCGCCGCATGGGCCGCTGGGTAGTGCCGCAGCTGTTCCGCGTGCGGGCGTTCCTGGGCGAGGTCAAGCTGGACCTGCGCGACAACCCCATCCCGCCGGATTTCACGCTCGACGTCAAATCCTTCGGAGCGCGCGTCACGCTCATCGTGCCGCCGGGGGTGGACGTGCTCTTCGACGTCTTCGCGCTGATGGGGAACGCAATCAACCAGGCGAACGAGCCGACAGATGCGAACGCGGCCCGCACGAGAATCTTCGTGCGGGGGAGCGTGTTCCTGGGCGAAGTGCGAGTGCTCGTCCGGGAGATCGTGCGGGAGCGCGACTGACGCCGTCCCGCGTTCAGCCCTCGTCGCCGCGGTCGATCTCCTCGTCTCTCCGCTGAGCGTTCGGGTCGCGCGGCCGTTCCGTCCCCGTAGCCGAGCGCAGGTGCTCCCGCTCGTTGTGGCGGGAAAGATCCTTCGACGAGTCGAAGTGCGCGCCGCAAACGATGCAATCGAATTCGTGCGTGTGAGCCATGGGTTCCCCCGGGTTCCGCGACGCTCGAGCGACCCGCACACAGTGTGCCCGCGGCCTGAAGGCCACCGGATGCGGTTCGTTGCACGGATTGTCGAGCGTGTGACGCGCTTGTGCTCGCCACGAGTTGAATGCACGGCCATGGAAGAGACCCTGCTGGTCGTTCACCGGCTGTCGCGCACGCGCAAGAGCCTCGTGCGCCACCTGGAATCCAGGGGCGAGCGCGTGCTCGGCCTGGACACGCTGGGCTCCGCGCTCCCCAGGGTTCGCACGCGACGATACGAACTGCTGTTGTGCACCGATCCGCCGACTGGGTCGCGCTGGGTGGAGGACTACGCCCGCATAGTGACCCCGGACGGCATGCTCGCACGTACGCTTGGCTACGAGCTCTGGAAGCCGGCGAGCGGGCTTCACTGTGACGTGATCGTTATAGTCCCCGGCGCGGACCCGGAGGCTATGGACGCCGCGATCCGCGACGCGCGCGCCAGGCACGCGCGTGCCCGATCGGCGACTACCGCGCCAGGGTCAGGTTCGCACGAACGCGCGACGCCTCGCACGGGGTGAACTTCACGTCCATCGCGCTCGCGACGCACACGCCATGCTGTCGGCGGACTTCAGGGCGGAGGACCCGGATTTGCACGGCTTCCGGCGAGGTGCTCACCGGAGGGCGGAATGCCAGAAACGACCAAGCGCGTGCCGGCGGACCGGCTGCGCCAGTACTTCGACGACTTCTCCAAACGTTTTCTCCGCGATGACGTTCCCGAGACGGCCGACATCGAGATCCTCAGCACCGAGTTCGGCGACCAGCTGGCGGTGAAGGGCATCCACCTCGCCGGCGTCACGTTCGACCCGAACTCGAGCGAGCTGGACATATTTCTCGACAGCGGGGAGCACCGCATCTACTCGCCGAAGGAGGTCTGGACGATCGAGGAGCCCGACGGCTTCATCAGCGCAATCGAGGTCGTGCGTTCCGACGGTACCAAGGAAGTGCTGCAACTGAACAGGGCGAACGGGAAAGCCGGGGGGACGGAGGGTAACGGAGCGGTGCGACGACCGGCGGACGCTTCCTCGCGTCCGGAGTCGAACGCCTGACGAGTGGCCGGCGTGACGGCGGACGTGAGGGCGGGCGAAACAGCGGACACGGACTAGCCCTAACGTCCCACAGCGCCCGCGGCACGGCTCGCTCACCGTTGAAGGCATGACCACGACTTCGCGGATCGACGGGCTGTCCGATCGTGGCGGCTTCGGCGACGCCTTCTATACAGGCAACTGGTGGGCAATCGCGCTCCGCGCGGGGGCGGCGATTCTCCTCGGCATTCTGGCGATCACGCTTCCCGGCGTCACATTGAAGGCGATCGTCATCCTCTTTGGCGTCTACGCCCTCGTGGACGGAATCTTTGCGATCGTGGCTGCCGTGCGCGGGATCCGCGAGAAGGACCGCTGGGGAGCGATGCTCGTCGAAGGCGTCCTCGGCATCGCGGTGGGACTCATCGTGCTCGCCTGGCCCGGGATCGGGGCGCTGGCGTTGGTGTTCCTGGTCGCGGCGAAGGCGTTCGTGAGCGGCGTCTTCGAGATCGTGGCGGCCATCAAGCTCCGCAAGATCATCGAGGGCGAGTGGCTGTTGATGCTGCTCGGAGCGTTGTCGATCCTCTTCGGGATCCTCATCGCGACGCGGCCGGGAATGGGCGCCCTGGTGCTGGTGTGGTGGCTGGGCGGCTATCTCATCGTGTCGGGAATCGTGGCGCTGGCGCTGGCGTTTCGCGTCAGGAGTTGGACGCACTCCCACACGTAGCGGGGAGCGACACTACGGCTGTCTGACGAACCGGACGGGTCCGCCGGCGAAGCGGTAGGCACCGACGATGGTGTCGCCGCGAATCTCGCCGGCGAACACGTCCACCGTATCCCTCGCAGACCATCCGCGCAGCAGCGCCAGGTCGATGCGCCCGTCCTTCGTGGTGCCGAGCGTTCCGTTGATCAACTCTCCCTGATACGAGAAGCTGGGACGGCGCTCGTAGCGTCCGCTCAGCGCATCCGCCTGGTCTGCGCGCGCTGAAGGCGATTCCACGTACAGCTCCAGCCCCAGCAGCAGGGTCGTCGCCGTCTCCTCCGGACTCCCGTAGAAGCTGAAAACGCCGGCGGCCGGCCCCAGCCCTGGTGTCGCGACGCGGAGCTCCAGGAAGCGCAGCCGCACGAGCGAGCCAAAGACGCCGAGGCCGCCGCTCACCCGATTGACGACGCCGGTGCCGGTGAGCCGGTTGTTGTGAGTCCGGTACCAGTCGTAGAAGTTCGAGTCCACGGCCGACACGGTGACGGCCTGCGGAAACCCGGGGATGAACACGCGCGGCAGCGACGTGACGTTCGCGTTGCGCAGCTCGCCGGTGAGTCGCACGCGCGTGCTGTCGGTAAAGAAGGAGCGCGGGCCGTACGGCGTCTCGATGCGCACGAAGTAGCTGCGCGCCCCGGGCGCTGCAGGCCATTCGATGAGCACCGTGTCGCGCGAGCGGTCGAAGTCGCGCGGCTGCGCCGCCGGGGCGGCCTCGCCTCCGGGCACCGATGTCTCGGCGGTGAGCACCTCACCCAGCGCCGTCTGTATTCGCAGGCGATACGTCCCGCCGCGCTCGAGCGAGTCGCCCGGGAGCGCGAACCGGTAGTTGCCATGGCCCTTGCGGTCGCTCCGCGTCGTGTTGTCCTCGCGCGCGACCAGGGTCTGTCCGCCGGGCGTCGTCAGGGTGACGACCGCGCCCGTCTCCGCGATGCCCTCGTCGGTGACGACAGGGTCCGGGAGATCGAACGGGTTGCCGACGATGCCTACGGATCCGTTGCGCGTGCGCTCGAGCAGCACCACCTGGGTCGCCGCGCTGGCGCTCAGCATGCCATGCGTCGCGAGCTGTTTCTCCGTGCGCGGGATGGAGACCTTCTCGATCTCGCACGCGCCCAGCAGGAGAAGACTGAGGACGGCAAGCGGTTTGGAGTTTGGGGTTTGGCGCGCGCCGCTTCGCCAAACCCCAGACCACCAACCCCAAACTCCAAACCGCCTAGAACGCAACTCGCACCCCCATGCTCGGAAGCGTCGGAAACTGGGAGATGGCACGGCGCGTGGGCGCGTCGGTCGAATAGTCGTAGAGGTAGATGAACACGTTCTGCGCGTTGTACGCGTTCACCACGCTCACGTATGGCGCGACCGTGGCGCCCCGCACCCGGAATTCGCGCGACGCGTCGAGATCGACGCGGTGGGTCGCGGGGAAGCGCGACGCGTTGCGCCCCCCACCCAGCGATTCCACGAAGATGCGCGGGTCGCCCGTGCCCCAGTGGTCGCGCGAGGGATCGTATACGCGCCGCGCGATCTCGCCCACGATCGGCGTGTACGGCGTGCCGCTGGCGTAACCGGCCCGCGCGCCCAGGCGGTATTTCCCCAGGCGCCACGTGGCGACCAGGTCGACGTCGTGACGCCGGTCGTGCCCGGGCGCCCAGCGCGCGCCGTCGCGCCAGCGCGCGCTGACGCCATACGAATACGCGATCCAGCCGCCGACACCAGTCGGCGGCTGCCACCGTGCAAGGAAGTCCGCGCCGTACGCCGAGCCTCGAGCGGCCAGCACCTCGTCGCCGCGCACCCCGGGGTCCTCGGACCAGTTGGCCTCCATCACGCGGTCATAGCGCTTGACGTACGCCTCCACCTTTACCGACCCGGCGTCGCGCATGCGACGCTCCGCGCCCACCACCCAGTGCCAGGCAGCGGCGACGGGGATGAACGAGTCGCTGGCGATCCAGACGTCGAAGTACCGCAGGGGCCCGTCGCCCGCGAGCGAATGCAGCGCCTGCGTCACGCGGCCGCTTCCCGCCGTGAGCGCGAGGCGCGGCGTCACGAAGTATTTCACGGCGACGCGCGGCGAGAGGGCGACCCATTCGCGGCCACCGCCCGTCAGCGCTTCCGCGCGCACTCCGCCTTCGACGAGCCATCTGGGCGACGCGCGCCACAGGTCGCCGACCCACAGGGCCGCCGTCGTCGGACGCTGCATCAGGTCGAAGGCCGTGGTCCCGGTTTGGGCGGAGCCCGACGAGTAGCGAATGCGATGCGTCGCCAGCTCGTACCCGATGGAGCGGTCGTGCGCCGCGCCGCGCGCCACGAGCGAGCCGCCGAGCCGCACGTCGCCGATGGTGTTGCGCTGCGTCTGCGCCCCCTCGCCGAGGTCGAGCGCCGTCGAGAAAGCCGACGTGGAGACGCGTTGCTCGAGCACCACGTTCGGGCCGAACTCCTTTGCGACGCTGGCGCCGAGCACTCGGTTGCCCCAGTCGAACGACCAGCGGCCCTGCGTCGCGCGCGACGGCGCGCTGTCCGCCTCCAGCTCCGCCAGGTTGGCGTTCATGAGGTCGCGGCCCGAATAGGCAGTGACCGCGACCTGCACGTCGCCGCGCGGCGAGTACGTCGCGCGCCCGTGGAAGTCGCGAAAGTGATACGGGAACTCGTTTTCGGTGAAGACGGTCGTGACGGCGTCGGCGTACGTGCGCCGAGCGGCCACGCTCCAGGTGCCGCGGCCCGCGCCGAACGAGCCGGCGAGCCGTCCCGTCGCGCCGAGCGCCGAGACGTCGACGGAGCCGTGCGTGCCGGAGCGCGTGACGTCCGCGGACCGCACGTCCAGCACACTGGAGAGTCGTCCGCCGTAGCGCGCCGGGAACGCGCCGGTCATCAACTCGACGCCCGCGACGGTCGCATCCATGAACGTGCTGAACAGGCCGCCCAGGTGGAACGGATTGTAGATCGGATAGCCGTCGAGCAACACGAGGTTCTGGTCGGCCTCGCCGCCGCGGACGTTGAGTCCCGTGCTGTAGTCGTTGCGCGCGACGACGCCGGGCAGGAGCTGCATGACGCGCGCGACGTCCTGCTCGCCCACGCGGGGGACGCCCGCCATCGCCGCCGCCGTGAGCGCGATGGTGCCCACGTTCGGCCGTGACACGAACATCTCGACATCGGCGGGAATCGCATCGGCGCGGACCGGCGCGAGGAGCTGCGCCTCGGGCTGCAGCGTGATGGCGACCCGGGTCGTGTCGTCCGCCACCACGCGCACCGACTGCGCCAGAGGCCGATGACCGACGAGACGGACGCGCAGGACCTGTTGTCCGGTGGCCACCCGCTCGAGGACAAAGCGTCCTTCGGCGTCTGTCGTCGCGGCGACTGATGCCGCGATCGTGACGGTCGCGTCCCGCGCCGGCAGGAACGCGCCGCTGTCCGATCGGATCGTGACGCGGCCCGAAACGATGCCGGTGGCTGGCTGAGCCGTCGCCAGTGCGGGGAACAGTCCGATCAGCGCGGAGCGGAGAAGGATGCAGCGTGTGCCGAGGCGCACGGACAACACGGAAGTGGGCTGCCTGGGTTCGGGTGCGCGGATGATAGCCCCGGGGCGGGATGGTCGTTAGTCCGGAGTGACGGAGTGACGCGATTCCCGCGCGCGGGGTTTCATTGGCATGAAGCCGGTGCTTCGATGGTTCATCATTGCGGCTGCCGGATGCGCGAGCGCGGCCCTCGCCTGCACTGAGCCGAGCGATCCGGCGCCCGTGAGCGGGCTCTTCGTGCTACAGTCGATCGGAGGCGACGCGCTTCCGACGAGCAGCTTCACCGGCAGGTTTGGGCCACTCATCGTCGCGGAGACGCTGGACTTCCGACCGCGCGTTCGTCGTGGCCGTTCACCGGCGGTCGTGCGTCGCAACGTCGACCAGCAGCGCAGCAGCTCGTCGACGGAGTTCTATGCGCTGGTGGGAGCGACGGTGGAGTTCCTGCTGCCCCCGTGCAACGACACGATGTCCTGCTACTGGAACTTTCCGACCGGAACACTCAACGGGGACGAGCTCATCGTGCGTTACGGCGATCCGACGCTGCGCGAGCGACTGTACCTCCGGGCGCCGTAATCGCAGCGTCTCGCCCGGTGCTACGGGTGCTCGGCCTCCACGTGCACCCGCTCGCGTCGAATGAGGTAGACGCCGCTCGCGATGATCACGGCCGCGCCGGCGAGCGTGATCCATCCTGGCACGGTGCCCCATAGGTACCAGTCGAGGCCCACGCCCCACGCGAGCGCCGTGTATTCGAACGGCGCGATGAACGAGGCTTCGCCCTGGCGGAACGCCTCCGTGATCGCCCACTGTCCCAGCGATCCGGTGACGGCGAGCGCGCCGATCACCCACCAGTGCCCCGGCTGAATGGGGCGCCATACCGGAAGCGCCAGCAGACCCGCGCCGACGCCGACGATCGCCATCACCCAGAACACGATGCTCGGCGAGCTGTCCGTGCGGCTGAGGACGCGAACGGTGATCGCCGAGAGCGCGTAGCCGAACGCGCAGAAGAGGACAGCGAGGCCCGGAATGGTGAGCGCGCCGGCTCCCGTGGGCCGCAGGACGATGAGCACTCCCGCGAAACCGACACCGATCGCGATCCAGCGCCGGGAGTCGACGCGTTCGCCGAGGATCGGCATGGCCAAGGCGGTGATGAGCAGCGGCGCCACAAAGAAGATCGAGTACGCGTCGGCGAGCGGCAGGTATCGCACGGCGTAAGTGAACGCGCCGAGCATGCCGATCCCGATGAGGCCGCGCGCGATGTGCAGCGGATAGCGAACGCGCAGGAGTTGTCCGAAGCCGCCACTGAACGCCGTCCACGCGATCACGAGTGGCAGTGTGGACAGGCCGCGCAGCGACGCGACCTGGAGCGCCGGATAGTGCGGTGACAGGTGCTTGAGACAGGCGTCCATCAGTGAAAGCGCACCGACGGCGATGAGCATGGCGCTGAGGCCTCTCACGTTGCCACGCTGACGCGTGACGGCGGACACGGCGACCGTGGCTGGAGCGCTCATACCTTATATAACCACATGGGCCGACCGACCGCGCTTCTCTGTGCCTTCGCGACCGCCTTCGCCGCGGCCGCCTGCGGAGGCGGAACTTCTCCGGGAACGCCGGAGGCGGGCGTCGCGCTACTGGACGACCTCGCTGACCGGCAGGTGTTCCCCGCCGACAACTGGTGGAACGTGGATGTCTCGGGCGCGCCCACCGATCCGAACTCGCAGCAGATCATCGACTGGATCAGCGGACGCACGCCACAGAATCCCAACGCGACGCGACAGGTGCATCCCGACTTCGGCCCGCCGCCGTACGGCATCCCGTACGTGGTCGTGAGCGGAGATCAGCCCCTCGTGCCTGTGTCCTTCGTGCTGTACGGCAACCAGAGCGATCAGGGCGCGCCGGGACGTCCTCCCGGGTATCCGATCCCCGTGGCGGCGCGCACGCAGCCGAATTTCATCGAGGGCGCCGCGCCGGGTGGCGGCAACTCGGGCGATCGCCACCTGCTCATCGTGGACCGCGATCGCTGGCTGCTGTACGAGACGTGGGCCACGCGGAACGCGGGCGCATCACGATGGGAGGCCGGCTCGGGCGCGGTATTCGATCTCGCCGCGAACACGCGCCGGCCCGACGGGTGGACGTCGGCGGATGCCGCGGGGCTCGCGATTTTTCCGGGCCTGGTGCGCCGCGACGAAGTGGATGCGTCGGGACCAATCACGCACGCATTCCGCGTGACGACCCGCGCCACGAACGGGTACGTGTGGCCGGCGTCGCACCAGGCGGGGGGCACCAGCGGCGCGCCGCCGATGGGGGCGCGGCTGAGGATGAGAGCCACGCGGAACATCAGCGGCTATCCGGCGGAGATCCAGAAGCTCTTTCAGGCGATGAAGACGTACGGGCTCATCGTCGCCGACAACGGCACGGACATGTACGTGTCCGGTACGATGGATCCAGCGTGGGACAACGACGTGCTCAATCCCGCGTTCCACAGTCTCACCGCCGACGACTTCGAGGTCGTGCTGCTCGGCTGGGGCGAACCGGGCACCGTCGTGCGCGCTACCGCTCGTCGGCAGTAGGGCCGAGACAGATGAGACCTGGAGGTCTGGCGTCGTCGCCCGAATTCGCCCACGTTAGCCACGCGATGCGTGAAACGGAGACTGCGCTCGTCGATCTCGGCGACAATGGCATCCTGACCGTTCGAATTCGGAGCGGCGCGAACCAGTCCCTCGCCCATGCCGAGCAGAATCTCGCCGCCGCGCTGCTCGAACGCGCAGGTCAACGTCGCCCGCTCCTGATCGACATCCGCGAAGCCCCGCCGCTCGACGCGGAGGTTCGCCACTATTATTCGGGGCAGGTCCTTGTCGATGGCTTCACCGCGCTGGCGCTGCTGGTCGACGCCAGCCCGCTCGGCCGAATGATGGGCAACATCTACTTTCGCGTTGCGCGACCGGGCATCCCGACGCGCCTTTTCACCGAGCCTGCACCGGCCCAGGAGTGGCTGATCGCGTACTGCCAGTGAGTCACGGCACCCCAAAGCTGGAATTCGCGCGGGAGCGTGTCGAAGCGCTCCTCGAGCTGCTGCAGCGCATGGCGGCAGGGGAGCGCACGCACCTGCCGCTCTCACCGGCACACGACGAGCTGGACGCCATCGCCCACGCCGTCAACGTTCTCGCGGACGAGTTGCACTGGACGAACGCGCGCATCGCCGACGCCGAACGCCAGCGGGCTACGGAGCTTCAGCGCGGCAAGGAGCACGCCGAGCGCGCCAGCGAGGGGAAATCCATCTTCCTGCGCACCGCGAGCCACGAAATCCGCACACCGATCGCCGTCATCCTCGGCATCGCCGATCAACTGGCCTACAGCGGGCTCTCCGAGGACGATCAGGCCCTGGTGGATCGTCTTCGAGCCAACGGCCGGGCGCTGCTGTCGCTCGTCGGCAACGTGCTCGATCTCTCCCGACTCGACGCGGACAAGATCCCGCTCACCATCGAGCGGGTGTCGCCGCTCGAGCTGACGCTCGAGGTCGTGAAGAGCATCGAGGCCGAGGCGCGCAGGAAGGCGCTGGCCGTGCGTGTCGAAAGCGACGTGTCACCCTCGCTCACGATCGAGACGGACCGGGTGCGATTGAGGCAGATTCTCGTGAACGTCGTCGCGAACGCCGTCAAGTTCACGGCGCGCGGACAGATTGTCGTGGCACTGCGCGCGCAGATGAGCGATGGGGCAACGCCGCGACTGACGGTCGACGTGTCCGATTCCGGCATCGGCATCGACGATGAGCACCGACAATACCTGTTCGAGCCGTTCGGCCAGGCGCATTCGTCGATCGAACGCGTGCACGGTGGAACGGGCCTCGGCCTCGCGCTGTCCTCGCGACTCGCCGAGCGGCTGGGCGGCAACCTGGAGTTGCAGTGGAGCGAGCCGGGCAAGGGAAGCACGTTCCGACTGACGCTCGCGCCGACCGCCGCAGGCGGGGCACAGACGTTCGAACGCATCGCGGCCGAGCGCGCGACGTCGCCCAGGCGCTCCCTCGAGGGCGTTCGCGTCCTGCTGGCCGACGACCATCCGGACCTTCGGCTTGTCATCGGACGCTCGCTCGAGAAAGACGGCGCCTCGGTCACCTACACGCACGACGGCGGCCGGGCGGTGGAGCTGGTGAAGACCGGGGAGTTCGACGTCGTGCTCATGGACATCCTGATGCCGACCGTAAGCGGCCTTCAGGCAACGCGCACGTTGCGCGCCGAGGGCTGGCGCGTGCCCGTCATCGCGATCAGCGCCGACGCGTCCCCGGAGATGCGCGCCACCGCGATCGACGCCGGGTGTGACGCGCACCTCGCCAAGCCGTTCGATCCGGGCGATCTGGCGGCATTGGTGCAACTCGTCCGAAGCGGCTCGCACACCGCGATTGCCGACTCAGCGCCCGGCTGAGGGATCGTGCGCCGCGTAGCGATGTGCCTCGCGCTCGCCGGCTGTTTCGCGGCGTGTGCGCGTCCGTCGGGGCGAGAGCTGGCGACCGTACTTTTTCTCACGGATTTCGGCGCGCGCGACGGTGCCGTCGCCGTATGCAAGGGCGTGATGTGGGAGATCGCTCCCGATCTGCGCGTCGTGGACGTGACCCACGAGGTTCCGCCGTACGACGTGGAGACCGCCGGCGAGGTGCTGGAGCAGGCGATCGCGTTCTACCCGCCCGGGACGGTCGCGGTAGCCGTGGTGGATCCCGGCGTTGGCAGCTCGCGCAAGAGCATCGCGGCGCGGACGAAGAAGGGACATCTGCTGGTGGGGCCGGACAACGGGCTCTTCACACTGGTGCTCGAGGCCGAGGGACTGGATCGCGCCGTGGAGCTGGCGAACCCGCGCTTTCGCAGACCGGGCGACGCGGCGTTCACGTTCCACGGACGCGACATCTTCTCGCCGGCCGCGGCGCACCTGGCGTCGGGTGTGCCGCTCGATTCCCTCGGCCCACCGGTGACACCGACGCGACTCGACGTGCGTCCGCCGCGCCGTGTCGCCGATGCCATCGCGGGCGTCGTCCGCTACGTGGAAGATCCGTACGGCAACGTGGTGAGCAATATTCCGCCGTTGCTGCTCGACTCGCTCGGCGCGCGTGTAGGGGATTCGCTGAGGGTGCGGATCGGCACGCGCAGGTTCCGGCTGCCCTGGCGCAATACGTTCAGCGACGTGCCGCGCGGGGATGCACTGGCCGTGATGCACGAGCGAGCGCTGCTGTCGTTCTCCATCAATCAGGGCGATTTCGCCACGCGGTATGGCGTGAAGCGGCGTGACTCCGTGCTGGTGCGTCGCGTTCCATGATGAAAGGGACTCGACCAGTGTCTCAGTCGCGGCCATGAACTGATTGTTCGACTTCGGAGCGAACGCGAGCCATTCGACAGTCCGGCAGGGATCTTCAGACTGCCGTCGGCCGACGTGATCCGCCTGCGTCGTATAACACACAGCTTGCCGGTCATGACGGGAACCGGCACCGTGTGCCCATGCGACCCAAGCGCCGTAGCCTGGCACTGAGAACCCCGTCCGGTCGCGACACATGAGGCCCGCAGCGCTGGTCGCATTCCTCCTCGCGTCGCTGCCGCACTCGACCGTATCGGCGCTGGCGGGCTCGGAGCCTCCGCCGAAGCGGGTCCTGGTCATCTACTGGTACGGCAAGGACTACCCCATCAATGTCCGCACCGAGCGGGGGGTGCGAGCCGTACTCCAGTCGATGCGCCCGAGCGTGGAGTACTACCCCGAGTACCTCGAAACCAATCGCTTCCCCGGCGAGCATCAGTCCCGGCTGCTGCACGACTACCTGGCTCAGAAGTACGCAGAACTCCCCATCGACGTTGTGATCGCGTCGGGCATCGCCGTGGTCGATTTCCTCCTCCAGCATCGAAGGACGCTTTTTCCCAAGGCGCCCATCGTATTCATCGGTGGGGGCGACCGGAAATGGAGGGACATCGCGTCGGGACCGGGAATCACGGGAATCACGGTCTTTAACAACCTGAGGAAGAGCCTCGATCTCGCGCTCGCGGTGCATCCGCAGACCCAGCGCGCCTTCGTCATCAGTGGGACACGCGAACGCGACAGGCGGCTGGAATCGCGCGCAAGACTGGAGTTCGACGGCTACGCACGCGACGTCGACGTCTCGTACCTCACCGACCTTCCGCTGCACGAGCTGATCGTCCAGGTGAAGAACCTGCCGCCGCGCTCGATCGCCCTCTACACCTGGCACCAGACGCAGAACGAACGGGGCAGGGTGCTGGAGTCCGAGGACATTGTGGCCTCGATCGCCACACTGGCGTCGGTGCCCATCTACGGCATGTCGGAGACGACGTTCGGGCGGGGGATCCTGGGCGGTGAGATCTTCACGAACGAGCGTAATGGAGCCCGCGCGGCCGAGATTGCGCTCGCGATCCTGGGCGGCACCAGCGCGCGTGACATCCCGATCGAAAACGCTCACACGACGGCCATGTTCGACAGGCGGCAGCTCGAGCGCTGGGGAATCGACGATGCCCGACTGCCACCCGGAAGTATCATCCGCTTCGAGAATCCATCGCTCTGGGATCGCTACAAGCAGTACATCGTTGCCGTCGCGCTGTTCAGCGCGGTCCAGGGTGCGCTGCTGATCGCGCTCCTGATACAGCGCGCGTCGCGCCGCCGTGCCGAGCTGGTGGCGTTGGCGCGGCAACGCGAACTGACGCACATGAGCCGCATCGCCACGGTGGGTCAGCTGACTGGAACCATCGCGCACGAGATGCGCCAGCCGCTGGCGGCGATCCTCATGAACGCGCAGGCGGCGCGCGAGGCGCTGTCCAGGCAATCATTCGATCGCGCGGAGCTCGTGGTCACGCTCGACGAGATCGTCCGCTCGGACGAACGCGCCGCGGCGGTGATCGACCGCCTCCGCGGGGTGCTGCGTCGCGGCGAATCCCGGCACGTCGCGCTCTCGCTGAACGACGTCGTCGGCGACGCGCTGTCGCTCGTGGCGCGAGAGCTGACCACGCGTGACGTGATCGTGACCACGCAGCTCGCCCCCGGCATTCCGAACGTGCTCGGCGATCGCGTCGAGCTGCAGCAGGTGCTGGTGAACCTCATCCTGAACGCGACCGACGCGATGAGCAGCCTGCCTCCCGCGAAGCGGGTGTTGGCAGTCCGCACGATGTCCACGCCGTTTGACACAGTACAAGTCTCGGTGAGCGATCAGGGCCCCGGCCTTCCTGCCGACTGCGCCGACAGGGTCTTCGAATCCTTCTTCACCACCAAGGAGCATGGGCTCGGCCTCGGGCTCGCGATCAGCCGCAGCATCATCTCAGCGCACAAGGGCAGCATCTGGGGTGAATCCAACGCCGGCGCCGGCGCGACATTCTCGTTCAGGCTGCCCGTGCCGCGCGGACCAGATCGGGTGCGACCCGTTTCGCGGCTCGAGTATCGCTCGAGCCCCGTGACGGGCTCACGCACCGTGTCCGGCTAGCGGCGCTCTTCACACCGCGGCGTCGGCGCGGCATACTCGGGGCATGAACCCCGTATCGCGCACCCGCACTCCCGTCGCCGCGCTTTGCGCCTTGCTCGCGGCCATCGCCGCGCCGCTCGGCGGCCAAACGACAGTTGGCGCCGAAGTGAGCCGCACGCCGCTGCTTGCCTGGCTCGCGCTCGACGCCCCTCCCGGCGAAGAGCACTACGCGACGCAGGCCATCCAGGCCGCCGATCGCCGCTGGCGTCGCGACGCTAGCGGGAATCTCACGCTCAGCGTGGGCAGCGGACGTCCGCGTCGTCTGGTGGCCTGCGGCATCGACTCGCCCGGATTCGTGGTCAGCCAGGTCACCGACGACGGATACATCCGCCTGCACCGAACCGCCAATAGATTGCCGCACCCGCTGTTCGATCAGTTTCACGAAGCGCAGCAGGTGAAGGTGCTGACGCGCGGCGGCAGCGTCCGCGGCGTCGTGGGCATCGCCAACGGCCACTTCGCGCGGCAGCACCGCGGCGACACCACCGTCGTGAACGTGGACGAGCTGTGGGTGGACGTCGGCGCGCGTTCGCGCGCGGAAGTGGAGCGCATGGGCGTCGCGCTGCTCGACCCCGTGCGCCGCGACGTGGTGCCGTGGGAGTATCAGGGTCATCTCGCCGGCCCGGACGCCGCTGGCCGCGTGGGGTGCGCCGCGGTCGCGAGCGCCACCCGGGGCGCTCCCGCGAGCGGCGAGACGGTGTTCCTGGTCTCGACGTCGCGCACGTTCAACTGGCTCGGGCTCGGCGGCGCCGCCACGCGGCTCGGCCGCTTCGACGAGATCGTCGTCGTTCAGCCAGCGGCAGCGGGCGACGCGACCGGGGCCACCGTGCGGCGCGGCCGCGAGTCGCGTCCGGCGAACGTGCCGTCGGCCGCGGGCCCGGATTCCGTGTCGGCGCTGTCCGTTCGCGCGCGGTTCGTCGGGTCGCTCGTGGAGAGCGTTGCGCTCGCGGATGCCGATTCGCTCCTGGCCGCCGTTCAGGATGCCGCCGGCGTTCCGCGCTCGAGCGGCTGGCTGAGTGTCGTGCCGAGTGAGGGTTCGGCCGGGCCGACGCAGAGCGCGCGGTCGGACGATCGCTCCGACTCGCTGACCACCGCGGCGTCGCTGCTTCGCGCGCTCGCCGACCTGCCCGGAGCGCCGGGTCACGAGTGGCGCGTACGGGACGCAATCCGGGCCGAGCTGCCGGAGTGGGCGCGCACGCGCGCGACGCAGGATTCCGCCGGGAACCTGATGCTCGCGATGGGGCCGGATCGCGACACGACGGTGTTCATCGCGCACATGGACGAAGTCGCGTGGACGGTGCGGTCCATCGGCGCGGGCGGCGTGGTGACGCTCGCCTCCCAGGGCGGCGTCATCCCGTCCGCGTGGGAGGGGCAGCCGGCGGTGCTCGATTTCGATCCGGCTCCGGGGCTCGAACGTCCGCGGCCACTGCACGGCGTCTTCACGATCCGCGACAGCGTGGCGCGCAAGCAGCCGCGCGCGATGTCGGCGTGGTTCGGTCTCGATTCCTCGCAGCTCGTCGCGCGCGGCGTGCGGCCCGGCCTCGGCGTCACGGCGTACAAGCGCGCCACTCGCATCGCGGCCACCCGGTTCACGGGCCGCGCGATGGACGACCGCGTGGGCAGCACCGCGCTCATTCTCGCGCTCCGCGCGCTCGATCCGGCGCGGCTCGATCACAAAGTGCTGTTCGTCTGGTCCGTGCGTGAGGAAGGCGGGCTGAACGGCGCCCGCGCCGTCGCGCGCCAGATCGGCGCGCACGTGAGGCGCGTCTACGCGATCGACACGTTCGTGTCATCCGACACGCCGCTCGAGTCGCCCCATTTCGCGTTCGCGCCGCTCGGGAGCGGCGCCGTGCTGCGCGGTCTGGACGACGGCATCATCTCGCAGCGCGCCGAGCGGTTGCGCGTTCAGGAGATTGCGCGAACGGCCGGCGTATCACTCCAGGTGGGCACGACGCACGGCAGCACCGACGCGACTCCCTTTGCCGCGAGCGGTGCTCCAGCGATGGGCTTCTCGTGGCCCGGACGCTACAGTCATTCGCCCGCCGAAGTGATGGACCTGCGCGACCTGCTGCATCTGGCGCGCCTGATCCACGCCGTCGCGGCGGCGCCGAGGTAGACGCTCCGATGCAACGGTGATGTCATGCGTCTGCATCGGCGCGGCAGCTGGATCGACACCCGTCGCGAGCTCGCTCAGCTGGCGTGGTGAAAGCGCCTTCACAGCATGGAGGCGGCACGCGGCATCCCGCAGCGTCACACTCATCAGGAACACACCATGAACGAAGGGTCCTTCAAGGGCGTAGGCGGCCTCACGATCTTCACGCGCGCGTGGCGTCCGACGCAGGGGAAGCCGCGCGCCGTGGTCGTCATCTCGCACGGCTTCAACGCGCATAGCGGCCAGTATCAATGGGTCGCCGAGCAGTTCGTGCGCAGTGGAATGCCTGTGTACGCGCTGGACCATCGCGGCCGCGGCAAGTCGGAGGGCAGACGGTTTTACGTCGACACCTTCTCTGACTACGTCAACGATCTCGCCACATTCATCGCGGCCACGAAAGCGAAGGAGCCGGGACTGCCAGTCTTTCTGCTGGGCCACAGCGCGGGCGGCGTCATCGCCTGTGCCTACGCTGTCGAACACCAGAGGGAGCTTTCGGGGCTGATCTGCGAAGATTTCGCGCACGAGGTGCCGGCGCCGGAGTTCGCGTTGAACTTCCTCAAGGCGCTGAGTCATATCGTGCCGCGCGTGCGTGTGGTCAAGCTCAAGAACGAGGACTTCTCACGCGACCCCAAGGTCGTCCAGGCCATGAACGCCGATCCGCTCATCGCCAACGAGACGCAGCCCATCAAGACCATGGCCGAGATGTGGCGCGCCGACCAGCAGCTCAGGAAAGACTTTCCGCGCATCACGCTGCCGGTGCTCATCCTGCACGGTACCAGCGACAGAGTGACGCTGCCGAGCGGCAGCAAGCGCTTTTACGACACGGCTGGCTCACGAGACAAGATGCTGAAGCTCTATGAGGGCCATTTCCACGACCTGCTCAGCGACACCGGCAAGGAAAAAGTGCTGTCGGACATCCAGGACTGGATCGACGCGCGCGTAAAGCGCTGATCGGCGATAAGCCCCTATGTCGGAAGGGTCACGCCGATTCACGCCAATGGTGCCGATTCCGCTGATACTCCTAGTGTTGTATCGGCGTGATCAGCTCGAATCGGCGTGAATCGGCGTATTCCTTCGGACTGTGGGGCCAGTTCCTACTCCTGGCGCAGGGCGACCATCGGATCGACCCGCGCCGCGCGACGGGCCGGCACCGCGTTCGCGATCAGCGCGACGACCGCCAGGACGCCGAACGCCATCGCGAAGCTGACGGCGTCGAACGGCGCCCACGAACAGCACGCTCGAGAGCACTCGCGCCGCCGCCGCCGCCAGCGCGGCGCCGATCACGCCGCCGATTCCCACCAGCAGCATCCCCTCGCCCAGCACCATGCCCACGAGCTGCAGCCGGACCGCGCGCCGAGCGCCTTGCGGATGCCGATCTCGCGCACGCGCCGGCTCACCGAGTACCCGATGACGCCGTAGAGCCCCACCGCCGCGACGAGCGAGCGCGAGCACGCCGAACGCGCCGATCAGCCACGCGCCGGCGCGCACCGGGAAGAGCCGAACGTCGGCCAGGTCGCGCAGCGTGCCCGGTCGAGGAACACGAGGTTCGGGTCGAGCGCGCGCAGCTCGCGCTGCAGCGCTGGCCACCAGTCGCGCTCGCGGCGACCGACGTGCGCACGACGTAGTTGGCGAACGACTCCTTCCGGCCCGAGCGGCAGATGGATGTACGGCTTCGGCGCTCTCGCCCGGCGTGTCGACCTTGTAGTCCGCGACGACGCCGACGACGCGATACGGCTCGCCGCCCCAGCGCAGGCGAAACTCGCGACCCACCGCGTCCACGGGTCGCCGGGCCAATAGCGCTGCGCCATCGCCTCGCGTGACTACGGCAACTCGGCGCTCCTCGTCGCGGTCCGCCGGCTCGATGCCGCGTCCGGCGAGCGACGCGGAGCTGCCGATGCGCGTCGAAGTAGCGTTCGTCCACGTACGCGCCGTCGATCGTCGAACGGCCGGTCGTCCGCCGACGCCTGGCTGGCCGTCGATGAACACGCCGAAGCCGTTGTTGTTGAGCGACAGCGGCAACCGGCTCGTCGAGCGCCACGGCTTCCACCTGCGGCAGCGCCTCGAGCCGCTGCACGCCCGCCTCGAGGAACCGGCCGCCGCGCTCGCGGTCGTAGCCGTTCATCTCGAGCGCGACGCCAAGCTGCGCCGTGCGGTCGCCGTCGTAGCCGAGATCCACTCGCCCCGCCACGGCGAGGCTGCGCACCAGCAGCGCGCCGCCGA
This sequence comes from uncultured Gemmatimonadaceae bacterium, assembly GCA_963724885.1. Classification (GTDB taxonomy): domain Bacteria; phylum Gemmatimonadota; class Gemmatimonadetes; order Gemmatimonadales; family Gemmatimonadaceae; genus DASPMP01. The sequence continues at coordinate 181,916 of CAVRWG010000001.1, forward strand.
CGACGAGCACGAGCGACACGGCCATCTGCACGACGACCAGCGCGTCGCGCAGCTCGACGCGGCGTCGCGCGCGTCCGCTTCGCCGGCGTCCTTGAGCGCGGGAACGAGATCGGGACGCGACGCTCGCAGCGCGGGGATCAGCCCGAACACGACGCCGGTCGCGACCGACGCGGCGAGCGTGAAGACGAGCACGCGCCAGTCCGGGCGCGACTGTCCAGCCCGAGGTCGATAGGCAGCGGCGGCTGCACGCTGGCGATCAGCGCCGGCGAGCCCCGCCGCGATCGGCAGCGCGATCGCGCCGCCGGCGAGCGCGAGCACCATGCTCTCGGTGAGCAGCTGGCGCACGAGTGCGACCGCGCGCGGCACCGAGCGCGAGGCGCACGGCGATCTCGCGGCGTGCGGCCGGCCGCGCGCGCCAGCATGAGGTTCGCGAGGTTGGCGCACGCGACGATCAGCACGAGCCCGACGGCGCCGACGAGCACCAGCCCGGCGGGCGCGACGGTCTTGTCGACGTCGGGGTTGATGCGCACGTCCGTGCGTCGGCACGACGCTGATGCGCTCCTGCGCGTTCGTCTCCGGGATACTGGTCGGCCAGCCGGTTCGCGATGCCCGTCGAACTCGGCGCGCACCTGCGCGACGGCGACGCCGGGCTTGCATGCGTCCCTTGAGCCACATCCAGTGCCGGCCGCGCCGCTCGAGACGTGTGGCGCCGGTGGAGCGGCCGGACGTGCGCTGGTTGCCGAGCGGCTCGACCTTCTCCACCATCGCCGTGGGGATCCACATCTGCGCCGTGACGGCGGGCATCATGCCGCGGAACTCGCGGCGGCGCGACGCCGATGACGGAGTAGACGATGCCGTTCATGCGGAACGTCTTGCCCGACGCACGTCCGGGGCGCCGGCGAAGCGCGTTCTGCCAGAACCGGTCGCTGATGACGGCGACGGGCGACGCGCCCGAGCGCCGCGAACTCCTCGGGCGCGAACGCGCGTCCGATGGCGGGACGGACGCCGAGCGCGGGGAAGTAGTTGTCGGTCACCAGCTCGCCGATCACGAGGTCGGAGCTGCCCTCGATCGAGAGGTGCGCGAAGAAGTTCGAGTAGCCCGATGAGCCCGGAGAGCGTCGTCGTCTGCTCGCGGTACGTCGAGGTAGTTCGGGTACGAGTGCGTCTCGTGCGACTGCGACGTGGCCGGGTGGCCGTAGATGTCGACCAGCTCGCCGGGCCGCTCGACCGGCAGCGGCCGAAAGAGGATCGCGTTGACGACGCTGAAGATCGCGCTGTTGACGCCGATGCCGAGGGCGAGCGTCAGGAGCGCGACGAGCGTGAACGCGGGCGCCCTGCGCAGCCCGCGCAGCGCGTAGCGGATGTCCTGTATCAGGGTTTCCATGGACCCGGGGCGGATGGACGTGACTTACGATGGCTCGTACGTTGATGTTTCGCGAGGAGATTTGATGAAGCAAGATCCGAGGGCAGCCGATGGGTGAGATCACTGCAGCCTGGTTCGGCATCCTGGCGATCGTCGGACTCGCGCTGACAATATTCGGCGCGGTACGACGACAGCGATGGCCGGTAGCGCTGGGCGTCGGGCTGCTTCTCTCGCTGGCGGGCGCCTGGGTGTTCGGGCTCGCGGGAGCCGCGATAGGCCTCGTCATGCTGGCGTTCCTGCGCCGCAGTGCAATATCCACGGCGAAGCGAGATCACTGATTCATGATGCGCACCGACGACGCGCGTCGATGATCCGCAAGCTCAGGGACGGCCGCTACCGGCTCTACTCGCGCAAGAAGGATCCGAGGACGGGGAAGCGTCGCAACCTTGGTACCTTCACCTCGCGCGCCGCGGCGGAGAAGCACGAACGCGCCGTGCAGTTCTTCAAGCGCCGCGGCTGACCGCCTCCCTCAGTCGATGCCGACGCGCCCCTTCACGGCCGCGATCAGCTTCGGCCGAGTCGTAGCCCACGCCGTCCTTGAACACCGTCGTCACCTTGCGAATCACGCGACGGGTCGGCGGCGAGATCGCCCTGCAGCACCACGAGGTCGGCGAGTCTTGCCGCGTTCTCGATCGACCCGAGCTTGTCATACACGCCGAGGATCTTCGCGCCGTTCGCGCTCATGATCTGCACCGTCTGCGCGGGGCGTGAAGCCCGCTTCGATCAGCAGCTCGTAGTTGCGCTGATCGCCGAAGCCCGGGCAGCGCACCGCCGAAGCCGGTCGGATCCACACCCGCGGCGAGCAGGCCACCGGCATCCGCGAACGCCTTCTCGAACGCCATCGCGTTCTTGAGCATCTCCGGCGTGAACGACCACGCGCGTCGCCGTGTCGATCCGGGACGCGCATGCCGAGGTACGCCTGCTTCACTTCGGGGCTCATCGCTTCGAGCGTGCGCTCGTCCGTCGATCGGACGCTTCGGAAAGAACGGCTCGTACACCGCGAGCGTCGACGTCATGCCGACGTTCTTGTCGCACCATGGCCCGGATCACGGAGCGCGCGGCTGTCGCCTCGTCATGCTCGCGGCACCGACGTGCGCCATGAACGTTGTCGGGCACGCGTCGACCTGTTTCTGCGGATCGAAATCGGAAGCCGTCAGCAGGCCGTGCTCGAGGTTGTCGATGCCGAGCGCCGACGGCCTCGCGGAAGCTGACGGAGCAGAGGTGCCCGGTGACCTTCATGCCGCGCTTGTGCGCTTCGTCGATCGCCGCGCCCGAGGTCTGCGCGCCGGATGTCCGTGTACGCCTTGATCCACGTCGCGCCCTCCTGCGCCCAGTACGCGACGAACCGGCGCGCCGCCTCGGGCGACGTGATCTCGGCCATGCTTCCCGCCGAACCGGCGTTGCCGCCGGTGATGTACGGCGCCGTGAGATGCACGCGCGGACCGGGGACGCGCCCGGCGTCGATGGCTTCCTTGGTGTTGATCTCCGCGTACGGCGAGCGCCCTCCGGTGGTGCGGATGGTCGTGACGCCGCTGGCGAGGTAGAGCCGCGGCCCGGTGAACGACATCTGCGCCGCGCGTCCACCGGCCGCCGTGTAGAAGAGGTGGTCGTGCATCCCGACGAGGCCCGGGATCACGGTGTGCCCGGCGAGATCCATGCACGCGCGCGCCCGCCGGCACCTTGACGCTCGCCGACGGGCCGACCTCGGCGATCTCGCGCCGTCGGATGACGACGGTCTGGTTGGCCTTCGGTGCGCGCTCCCGTGCCGTCGATGACGGTCACGTTCGTGAGCGCGACGACCGGCTCGCTCACGATACGAAGCTGCGCGCCTGCTGGACGCGAAGCTCTGCGCTGCCGCGATGGTGACGGAATGCAGCGGCAATGAGGGCCGTTCGCGATAGTCATGCTCGCTCGGGAAGTGGCAATTCAAGCATTCGACATTCGAGAAACGCTACCACGAGGACACGAGGGACACAGTGGAACAACATTGAGCTCTCTGTGTCCGATCCTCGTGAAGGCTCGCGTTCACTGCACCGTGAACGCCATCATCATGTGCGCCGACAAGTGCTCGGCGATGTGACAGTGTAGCATCCAGCGCCCGGGGTTCGATAGATCGAGCAGGATGTCCACCGTGAACCCCAGCGGGCAGCAGCACCGTGTCCTTCCAGACGAGGTTCGTGTTCGGGACGTCGTTCACGGCCAGCACGAGGAAGCGCTGGCCGTGGATGTGGATCGGGTGCTGCATGCCGTGGAACGACTGGCGCTCGTTGACCAGGCGCACCTTCACGACGTCGCCGCGCCGGAACGATCCAGTCGATGTCCATGTTCTCCTTGCCGGTCGCCGGGTCGCGGAGGATCCAGCGCACCTGGTCTGCTCGTCGCGGCCCAGTTCATCCCCGGCATCGTCCCGCTCCACTCGACCGGCGTGAAGAAGATCGAGTCGAGCTGCATGATCTGGCGCGTGAAGAACGGAAGGTCCCTCGGTCTCGATGCGTGAGCACGAGCGACTTGTCCGGCGGCGCGCGCCGAAATGGGCCGCGGTACGCGCGATGTCGTCGCCCGCGGCGGTGTCGGACGCGCAGCGTCGCGAAGGTCGCCGAGAGGTCCGGCGTCGCTCGTTCGGCGCCCACGCGCACGACGCCGAGCGTGTCGGTCTCGGAGAAGAACCGGCCGAAGAGGTGGTCGAGCGCCTGGACGCGATTCACGCAGCGGCGACGTCGCCCGCGGCGTCGAACCGCACGTGCACGACGTACCGCTCCGCCGGCGCGATCACGACGCTCTCGACCCACTGCCTCGCGCTCGTAGTTGCCCGACGTCGCTCCGCCACGACCTTCATGCCGCGCGCCGGGGAACGAGAGGTTGAAGGTGCGCGTGTTCGAGACGTTGGTGAGGAAGAAGCGCACGACCTCGCCCCTGCGCACCGACAGCGCAGTAGCGCGGCTCGCCGTTCACGAGCATCACGTTGCCGAAGCGGCCCATGAGCGCGTGCGTCGCGGCTCGCTTCGCCGAACGGCACCAGCCCGTCGTCGTTCAGCAGGAGGTCGTCGAGCATCAGCACCTCCTCGCGGTGCGCCGCGCGCGAAGTAGTCCGGTCGCGGGCGAGCGCACGATCATGTTGCCGTAGAGCCCGAGGTCCTGCTGGATGTCCTCGCGCACGTGCGGGTGATACCAGTAGATGCCGGCGTCCGGGAACTCGAACGCGATACGTGAATCGTGCACCCGGCGCCACCGGTGCGCTGCGTCAGGTCGGGCACGCCGTCGAATTGCGTTGTCGAGCCGGACACCGTGCCAGTGCACCGTCGTGGGCTGGTCGAGCGCGTTCGTGAGCTCGACGGTGATCTCGGCGCCCTGCGGCACCTCGCAGCAGCGGACCGGGATACTGATCGTTGAACGCGAACATCTGCAGCGCGCCGGCCCTTGAACGGTCGACGCACAACGCCCGCGGTGAGGCGCAGCGTGTCGCCGTGGCGAGAGACGCACGAGCGTGCGCGGCCAGGCCGTCGGGCATGTAGGCGCTCACGCCGCCACGCGGCAGGTATGGCGCCACACTGGGCCTCAGGGTCATCTCCGCCGGCAGCATCGCGAGGCCGGGCGGCATCGGCACGGTAGTCCAGCGCAGTGAGTCCGCGCTCGAGCGAGCTGTGTCACTGTGAGCGTGCGCGCCATGACCGCCGGCCGCCGCGGGTACGCTTGCGGCCCCGAGCGTGAACTGCATGACGTCCGGCGGCTGGAGGCGTGTGCTGGGCGACGCACCGCGCAGGACGATGCGGCCCGCGGGCTCGGCCACGTCCGGCGAGGCTTCGGCCGTGATCAGTACGATGAACTTCTCGTGCTCGATAGTGGGTAGGGTCGTGCGGCCGTTCGTGACCGCGCCAAGCCGGGTGACCGGAAACATCACCGGCGTGGCCGCCCATGCGACGAAGATCGTGTAGGGGCCGAGCGACGCGGGAGAGGGCAGGCCGGCGAGGTGCGTCACCAGTGTCTGCCGCAGCGCGCCCGACGGCGTCACGCTGATCGTGAACGGTCCCTGCGGTTGTCGCAGCTCCACACGGCCGGAGGCGCCACTGATCCCCGGCGCCGCGATCAGCTCGATGCAGTACAAGTCGCGGCTGGGCGCGAGCGGCCGCTGGGCCGAGGGCCCCTCGCAGGCCTGCGCGCGCGCCTGTCCGGGGACGCCGATCGCGATCAGCAAGCAGGGAATGGCGCCGAAACGCTCGAGCAGTCGAAGTATCATCCGGTCCTCAGACGCCTGAGTAATCGGAACTCGGCATCAATGGCCACATTGTCCGAAGGTCGATTCAATTATCGCCGATGACGCCGATTTCGCCGATGCGTGCTCCAAGTCATTCTGGAAGGTGTCCTCCAACAAGCAGATCGGCGAGATCGGCGCGATCGGCGCGATCGGCGCGAATCTCAATGCCCTTCCGGCTGTGGGGTCGTTTCGTGCAGCAGCCGTGTGCCGACGTCAGTCTGGGCGTTCAGGCACCCGTTACATCCGCGTGATGAAATCGACGCCGGACGGTAACAGGCTCGCGCGACACTGGCCGCTCCACCGCCGTTCCTCCTCACCACCACTCTCCGGCCATGTCACGCCTCGCCATCCTCGCCCTGTCCTGCGTCGTCGCTGCCGCCTGCTCCGACGCGTCGTCCGTCGCGCCACTCACGCCGTCGGATGCGTCGGCGGCCAGTTCGCATGATCGCGCGGTGCGCGTGATCAACTACAACAACGACGGGCCGGGCTCGTTCCGCGCCGCGATCGCCAAGGCAAACGAGAATCCGTCCGTGGGTCGCATCGAGTTCCCCTTCCGTTCGGGCGTGGTGCAGCTGAGTGAGCCCGTCGTGTACACCGGTGCCCAGTCGCTGACGATCGAAGGCTTTCGGGCCACGCTCGACGGCTCCGGCCTCACGGGTACGGGCGGGGCGTTCCAGTCCGTCGGCGGCGGCGATCTATCCGTCAACGGTCTCACGGTTCGCAATGCGCCGGATGCCGGCATCGAGGTGAACATCCCGTCCGACGCGACCGGGTTGAAGAAAGTCACGCTGATCGGCGTGGAGATCACCGGCAACGACGGACACGGGGTCGTGATCAACGACCAGACCTTCCCGGAAGAGGCGGGCGATGCGGACGCCAATCCGCCGATCCCGCCCAACCCGGCCGGCTCGGCGGCGTCGCTCAAGGTCGTGGTGTTCGGCGCGAAATTCGACGGCAACGGTTTCGGCGCGAGCGATCGCGACGGACTCCGCATCAACGAAGGCGGCGACGGCGACCTGTTCGTCAGCATCAGCCTGTCGCATGCCTCGAACAACGGCGCCGACGGCATCGAGCTGGACGAGCGTGGCGCTGGAACTGTGCAGTTCGACCTCGTGGGCTCTCAGCTCAGCGGCAACGGCTCGCTCGACCCGTCCGACTTCGACGACGGCATCGACGTGGACGAGGCGGGAGCCGGGGACCTCGTCGGCAGGATTGCGGTGACGTCCGCGAACGACAACTTCGAGGAAGGGTTCGACCTCAACGAGAACGACGCCGGCGATTTCCGCGTGACCATGACGCTGGTTGAGGCGAGCCGGAACCGCGAGGAAGGCATCGATTTCGAGGAGGACGACGATTTTGCGGGCGGCGGCGATCTCGTGACGACGCTCACCGGCATCAAGGCGAACGGCAACGCCGCCGGCGACGCGGGCCTCAAGATCCGCGAGAAGGGCGATGGCAACCTCGATGCGACCGTCACCGGGCTCGAGGCGTCCGACAACCTGACGAGCGGTGTTCAGGTTCGCGAGGACGCGGCCGGAAATCTCGTGGCGGTGATCCGCCACGCGGTCGTGAACCACAACGCCAACCACGGGATCGACTTCGACGAAAATGCCGCCGGAAATCTCACGGCGACGGTGGCGCAGTCGTCCTCGACGAACAACACCGGCTTCGGCGTGCGCGCGGACAACGCGGGCGCCGGTGTGGGCACGCTGCTGCTCGAGGGTGTCACGCTCACCGGCAACGGCTCTGGTCCCGTGGGCGGCGGGGGAGTGACGGTCACGCAGACCCCGTAGCGCCTCAGCCGGGCTTCGTCGCGGTGGCGCAGTAGATGGTGCCGCTGTACTCGGACGGTCGCGTCGCTGCCACTTCGAATGGCAGCAGCGACGCGGCCGCGGCGAGCGCCGGAAGGCGCGCGGTCCCGATCGGATAGGGCACCCAGCGGCTCGCGGCGCGCTGGTCGTACTCGACCAGCACGACGCGCCCGCCGGGGCGCACCAGGTCGCAGAGGCGCGCGAGCACCTGCTCCTGCCTCTCGGCGAAATGCAGCGCGTTCGCGACCAGCATCCCGTCGAGCGACTCGCGTGCGAGGCCGCGCACGTGCAGCGGGGCAGTGAAGTCGCCCGCAACCGGGACGACCGTCGCTTCCACGGAGCCGGCCAGCTGCTCGAGCGCCGCGACAGCTCTGGCGTCGCGATCGACCGCGTAGATCGTGCTGGCGGGGCCGAGGACAGTGGCCAGCGCCCGCGTGAACGTACCCTGGCCCGCGCCGAGGTCGGCCCATACGAGCCCGTGCCCCGCCACAGCCCCACGTATCAGCTCCACCGCGACGCGTGCTCGCATCTCAGATCATGCACTCCCTCAGTCGAGATGCATCACAGACCGATGACTGCTTGAGCACGGAAGACACGAATTCCACGGATGACACGGATGCAAGCCGGATCATTCGGCGCGCCGAATCAACAACCAGACCTTTGTTGTTCGGTCGCGGACAGACTCGAACGCTTGCATCCGTGTCATCAGACGTGATCCGTGTCATCCGTGCTCAGGCAGTCAATTGGTCCGAGTCGCTCGATGGTCGTAATTTGTCCCGTTCGCGGCCGTCAAAAAGACGAGAGACGAGTGAAGTCCGTCGGATACTCGGGTACCCCACTGCTCCAGAAGCTCGGCGTCAAGGAAGGGGTGCGCTTCGCGCTCGTGAACGCGCCCCGCGGCTTCGCGCGCGCCATCGAGCCGCTGCCGTTTGCGGTGAAACTGACGCGCGGCAGCCAGGAGTCGGACGTCGTGCTGCTCTTCGCCACGAGCGCAGCCGCTCTTACGAAATCCCTCGAGCCGTCGCTCGGACGGCTGCGGAAGGACGGTGGCTCGCTCTGGGTCGCGTGGCCCAAGAAAGCCTCGGGCGTCGCCACCGACCTCACGTTCGACCACGTCCAGCGCGCCGGGCTCGCCCTCGGCGTCGTGGACACCAAGATCTGCGCGATCGACGAGGTTTGGAGCGGGCTGCGCTTCTCGCGGCGCCGCGCCAAATAGCGCTGAAGACGGTAGCCTACTGGAGTCGCGGCGGCGCCGGCGACAACACGACCACATTTCCCGTCACCGCAAATGTCTGTTGCAGCGACGCCGCCGAGCTGCCGCCCACCCAAAGCGTGAACGTGCCGGGCTCCACCACCCGGCGCATGGCGCGATCGTAGAGCGCCATGTCATCGGGTCGCAGCGTAAAGCGCAGCGTGGCCGTCTCACCCGGCTGGATCGTGACACGCCGGAAGCCTCTCAGCTCGCGCACCGGCCGGGTGACGCTGGCGGCGTCGTCGCGGAGATACAGTTGTGCCACTTCGGTTCCCGCGCGCGATCCGGTGTTCATCACGTCGGCGGTGACGACGACCGAGTCCGATCCACGAATGCTCTCGCGCGACACGCGCAGATTGCGATACTCGAACGTCGTGTACGACAGGCCGTGTCCGAAGGGAAACAGCGGCGCCCAGGGGACGTCGATGTAGTTGGATGTGTACTTCTGTCGATCCACACCGGGGCGCCCGGTGCGCCGGTAGCTGTAGTAGATCGGCACCTGTCCGGTATTGCGCGGGAAGGTCACCGGCAGCTTGCCGGACGGCGCGTGCTCTCCGAGCAGGACGTCCGAGAGGGCGTTGCCGTGCTCGACGCCGAGGAACCAGCTTTCCACGAGCGCGGACGCGCTGTCCGCGAGCCATGATACGGCGAGCGGTCGGCCGCTCATGAGGACCGCGATTACCGGCTTGTCGGCGCTTGTCGCGCGCGCGGCCCGCACCACCGCCTTCGCGAGCTGTAACTGCGCTCCCGGAAGCTCGATGGACGACCGGCTGGCGCCCTCGCCGCTCATGTCCGCTCCCTCGCCGACGACGAGAATGACGGCGTCGGCGCTGCGGGCAATTGCCTCCGCCTCTTCGATGGCGGAGGTGCGCACGTCACCTTCGACGCGCACGGTGTCGAGCGGGACGCCGGCGGCGTGCATGATCTGCACGCCGGGCAGCGCACCGCGCAATCCGGCGAGCACGGTCACGACATCCTCTTTCCGTCCGGCTCCGCGCCACGAACCGAGCGGCGCATCCGTGTCGTTTGCCAGTGCGCCGATCACGGCCAGCGACCGGATGCTGCGCCGCAACGGCAGCGCCGGCGCGCCGGCGACTGTCCTGTTGGTCAAGAGCACGATGGCGTTGCGCCCGATCTCGCGTGCCGCGGCGCGATGCTGCGGGGTGAGCAGATCCCGCTGCTCGCGTTCGGCGCTCGCTCCGCGATACGGGTCCTGGAAAAGCCCGAGCGACGCCTTGGCGCGCAGCACGCGCAGCACCGCGGAATCCACGAGCGCCAGCGGAATACGGTTCGCGCGCAGCTCTGGCACGAGCTTGACGCGAAACAGCGCGCTCGACATCTCCATGTCCACGCCGGCGCGCAGCGCGCGCGTGGCGGCGGTGAGGCTGTCGGCGGCGACGCCGTGGTTCATCAGCTCCCACACGCCCGTCCAGTCGCTCACGAGCAGGCCGCGGAAGCCCCACTGCTTGCGCAGCACGTCGGTGAGCAGCCACCCGTTCGCGTGCGCCGGCGTGCCGTTGATCTCGTTGAAGGACGCCATGAACGAGCCCACGCCCGCGCGAAGCGCGGCGTGGAACGGAGGAAAATAGACGTCCCACAGGTCGCGTTCGGACAGGCTGGCGATGTTGTAGTCGCGCCCCGCCTCGGCGGCGCCGTAGGCGGCGAAGTGCTTGGCGGTCGCGAGCAGCGAGGTGGGTTCTGCCAGGTTGTCACCCTGGAAGCCGCGCACCTGCGCAGCCGCCATCACCGAGCCGAGGAGCGGGTCTTCGCCGGCGCCCTCGACGATGCGTCCCCAGCGCGCGTCGCGCGCGATGTCCACCATTGGCGCAAAGGTCCAGTGAACGCCCATGGCGCTGGCTTCCACTGCGCTGATGCGTGCCATCCGCACGCCGGCGGCGGAGTCGAAGCTCGCCGCCATCGCGAGCGGCACCGGGAAGATGGTGCGCATCCCGTGGATGACGTCGTAGCCGAAGATGAGCGGAATTTTGAGACGCGACTGCTCGACGGCGATGCGCTGCATGCGACGCGTGGCGTCCGCGCCCCAGAGAGCGAGGAAGGAGCCGAGTTTCCCATCGCGCACCTGCTGCTCTCCGCCGGCATCCACCGTGGGGCCTGTTTGTCCCCAGCCGGCGGGTGCCTGCGTGATCTGTCCGAGCTTCTCCTCGAGCGTCATGAGGGCGAGCACGGAGTCGGCGATGCGCGAGACGCGGCTATCCGTCAGCCGCTGGGGGCCTGCCGCCTGCCGTGCGCTCTGTGCGGCTGTCGATGAAAAGGACAGAGTCGACGCGACCATCGCAGCAAGCAGTGACTTCTTTTTCATTGTCGCTTCTCGAGGCAGGGGAGCATTACAGACCGATTACTACAATAGCGCGAATGACGCGAATCCCGCGAGCCTTCGGGTCGAGATCGTCCTTGAGGGCGGGCGTACGCTCTGCGCCGTCGCGCTGGCCGCGCCGACTAGCAGCGTCCCGACAACCAGCCGCCGGTGAATCCGATGCGACAGAGGCCACGGACGATGTGCGGACTTCTGCGCATGTATCGCCACACGAGCTCCGTTCTGTAGTTCTCGATCATGATCAGGATGGGCCCCTGGTCGATGCCGAGGTGGTCGCCATCGAACCACGCCTTGTCAGGAACGATGCGGCCGTGGCGCAGTGGAATATCCGGCGAGCGCAGGGTCGGGTTGAAGGCGTCGAGAAAGCCGTAGCGGCCAAAGAGGTCGTCGCCGTACTTCGTGCGCATCGCCATCAACGCGGGGATCGTGACCTCCGGCGCGAAGGGCACCGATCCGCCGGCGGCGGTGGGCGCGACGGTGCCATCGTCGTTGATGTGATCGTCCCCGGCGCCCCGTGCCCAGTACGTGTGGAATCGGCGCGCGCGCCCATCCACGGTCATCGTGGTGTCGAGCGGACCATCGCTCGCCGTGAGCCCCCAGATGTCCGCCGAGTAGTCGCGCCAGCCGTTCGGGTTCGCGACGGCGTAGGCACGCTGTGACAGCGTGGCTCGCCGCGAATTCTCGAAGTAGTCCAGGCCTTTCGTTCGCATGTACTCGTCCCGGATGCCGCGATAGTCGATCCACACGTGCGAGTACTGGTGGCCGAACAGCGGCGCGAACTGGACGAACTCCTGGCCGTGGAACCGGCCCCACTGGTACCCCGACGTCCACGCCTGCCACGAGGACGCCTCGATCGGATGTGTCGGCGAGCCGACGGCCAGGGCGTACAGCAGCATCGCCTCGTTGTAGCCGATCCATCGGCTCGTGATGAAGCCCCGCGCGTTCTGGTGGTTCGCGGGATCCGGACGCCACCCCATGCTGAGCGACGGCTCGCCGTCACGCGCCCACTGCCAATCCGCGCGAAAGTACAGTGAGTCCGCGAGGGCCCGGATCTCGGTTTCTCCGGCGTCGGCGCCACCGAAGTACTCGCGACAGAACAGCACGCCCGCGAGCAGCAGCCCCGTGTCGATCGTGGACAGTTCCACGTCACGGAACCGCAGCCCCGTCTCCATGTCCACGAAGTGGTAGAAGAAACCGCGGTGCCCGGTGACGCCCGCCGATGCCGCGCCCTGCGGCGCGCGCAAGAAGAAGCGCAGCGTCGTGAGCACCCGGTCGCGCGCCTGCGCACGCGTGATCCAGCCGCGCTCGACGCCGATGGGGTACGCGGTGAGCCCGAAGCCGACAGCGGCGATGCTCGAGAACGACTTCGTCGGCCAGCGGTCTGGGACCAGCCCGTTGCCCGGGTTCGTCGTCTCCCAGAACCAGTCGAACGTGCGGCGCTGGACCGTATCGAGGAATGCCGTCTGATGGGCGCTCGCGTCGAATCGCGTGGGTCCGGCTTGCACCGGCAAGCCGCTGCGGCAGCCGGATGCCGCCACGACGACGAACGCGCCGGCGAGGATGCTCCCTCGCCGGCGCGTCCGGGTCGCGTCGAGGTTCCGACGCGGCATGCTCATGCTGTCAACTCACTCCCCACGCGCGCGATATCCATAGCGCAGGCCGATCTGGAGGCGACGGCCGAGCGCCGCGCACTGGGGCTTGAGGAACCGTTGCTGCCAGCCGATGTCCGTTGCCTGATTGGGGATCGGGATGATCGTGGTCTCGTAGCAGCCGTAGTTGCGCTGTTTGAACGCATTGAACACGTCGATGACGATGCTCGTCGTCTGCCCGCCGCGCAGCGTGAGCGCTTTCTCCAGCCGGGCGTCGGTGCTCTGAAATGCGAAAACGTTGCCGACGCCGAGGAATTGACGGTTGGGCGGCGTGAAGATGTAGGGCGTCTGCTGGTACGGTCCGAAGCCCGCCGACGCGTCCGTCGCGTTCAGGGCGATCCCCGAACCCAGGCTCACGATGGAGCTGAAGAGCACCTGATAGGGCAGTCGCACGATACCGTTCGCGACCACGGCGTGGCGCTGGTCGCCCGGCGCCCGCCTGCGGGGCAGGTCAGCGACGGTCGGATATCTCGAGTTGAATCCCCAGAACAGGTCGGTGCTTTGCCCCTGCTCTTCGCTTTTCGCCAGCGTGTATGCGATCGCGCCGCCCCACCGCGTGTCGCGCATCGGACGTTCCACCTGGAGCTGCATGGCGTCGTACCAGGTGCGGACGCGATCGTCCGTGGCGAAGATGGTGTTGTAGTTGCGCGGGGTCGTGGTTTCCGGGCCGCCGAACGGGCTCACACGCACGAAATTCATGCCGTTGTAGCCGCGAATGCCGTTGTACGACGCAGTCACACGGAAGTCGCGGATCCGCTGGCGCACTCCAGCGCTCGTTTGATGCGTCTTTGGTGGCTGCAGATCGTTGGCCACGAGGAATACCTCCGGCGCCGTTGCGTAGCTCAGCGTGCGGAGCTGCGCCGGATCGTAGTAGCTGTCGTTCCAGACCGCGCACGCAAAGTCCGTCGGGGCGCAGGTGGGGTTGAAGTTGATGTTCAGCTGACGGTACTGCCGCCGGAACTGCTCGTCGAACAGGGTATTCCAGTAGTTCCGATCGTAGTACACTCCGAAGCCGCCGAACAGCACGGTGCGCTCATCGGCGAACACGTCGTACGACGCGCCGATGCGTGGCTGAAACGCCTTCTTGTACATCGGACGATCACGGCGGCCGCGTGTGATGAAGCGGTCGAGGCCCCCGAGATTCTGCATGATCGGAATCGTGACGTCGGGACCCGAGGCCTGCGGCTGGTTCACGGTGAGGTTTGCCGCGTTGAGGCGCAGCGAATCCGCCAGCAGCTGCGGCGTGACGTACGAGTTGTTGATCATGTTGGTCTCGGCGTCCCACCGAATGCCGAGATTCAGCACCAGCTTCTTCGTCACGTTCCAGTCGTCCTGCACGTACAAGCCGAACTGCGTGTTGCTGGTGCTGATCTTGGGATCGCCGAAGCCGAACGTGGCGTTGAAGGGACGCGCCCAGTTTTCATCCACGCGGAAGCGGTACAGCGGCGTGGAGAAGAAGAAGTCCTTCGTCGCCGAGTAGCCGAGGACGTCGACGGACGCGCCCATCTTGAAGGCGTGGTCGCCGTACCACTGGACGCCGGCGCGCGTGACGTCGTTGCGCAGGCCGATGCGGTCCTGCACCCAGTCCTGCCGTCCCTCCCTGCCGCCGATCCGAACGATGCCGATGAAGTCGCGCGCGATCAGGTCGGGATTCGTGGGTGTCGGATTCCAGACGAAGCGCTGCGCGTTGACCTGCGCTTCGTTGAGCCACTGCGCGCCCGCGTACTTCCACGCCGCGCCGCCGCCGTACACGCCGATGGCGACGTTCTCCGAGGCCTGGAAGCTGGTCGCTCCCCCAAAACCCCGAAAATCCGTTTCCGTGCGAATATTGAGGGAGGCGTCAACCGTGCTGCGGTCGCTGGCGATCCAGGACAGCTTGCCGAAGCCGAGGTGCTCGCGGAACTCGCTGATGAACCGGCCTGCGTACTGCTGCGGGTTGAGCCCTGCGGGCGCCTGCGGGGCGCTTGGCCCGAGCACGACGAGCTGGGGCTCGTCGCGCGCATTCACTTCGTAGGTGCCGAAGACGAACAGCTTGTCGCGCTTGAGCGGTCCTCCGATGCTGCCGCCAGCCTGCAATCGCGAGTAGTTCGGCCGGCCGCCGGCGTTTTTCACCGCGATTGCGTCCTTGGCGACGTGCCCCTTGTCGATGCGGTTGGCGAAGAAGTCACCTTCCCACTCGTTGCCGCCGCTGCGCGTGGTGGCGTTGATGATGGCGCTCGCTGCCTTCTGGTACTCCGCCTTGTAGTTCTGCGTGAGCACCCGGAATTCCTGCACCGCGCCCTGGGGGAAGGGGTTGCCCTTGCTGGCGTCCTGTCCCACGACGCCTCCCCTGAGCACGTCGTTCTTGTACGACACGCCGTCAACAAAGACGTTGACCGCTTCCGCGGGCTGTCCACCCGCGGACAGGAACTTGTCGCTGTTGTTCACCGCCGTAGCGGTGATTCCGGGCGCGAGCTTCGCGATGTCGAGAAAGTTGCGCTCGGCGCTCGGCAGGTTCTCGATCTGCTCACGGGTGATGTTGGTGCCAACCTCGGACGTTCGCGTTTCCGCGGCGTCCGTGGCGGCGGTGACGCCCACGGCGGCGAGCTGCACGGCCGCGGACGCAAGCGAAATATCCAGGTCCTGCGTCTGTCCGATGAGCAGGCGCACCTGCCTCGTTTGCGGCTGGAACCCGATGCGGCGCACCGAGACCTCGTACTGACCCGGTCGCAGTCCGCCGAGATAGTAGTAGCCGCTCGGCGCGGTCTGGGTGACGCGACGCTGGTTCGTCTCCAGGCTTCGCGTCACCACTTCGACGCCGGACATCGGGGCGGCGGCGTCGCCACGCACATAGCCCCGCAAGTTTGACGTCGCGGTCTGCGCGGCCGCGGAAACGGCAAGCAGGGGGATGAGCAGCGCGCTGAGCGCGATGCGGCCGGCGTGCGGGATGCGCGCGCACGCGCGGCGGGCGATGAACAGAGACATCGTACAGCCTCCGATTGAACGTCTATCGGGAGTGAAACAGCGTCATCGCTGGTGCATCGAACCGTCTCCCGTAGGATGCCCTGCGTCAAGGGGGCCGCGACCTCCGCTCCGGCATTTCCGCGAGCGAGCGATGCCGCGTACTTTTCCCGCTCCTTCATCCACGCCGGCTCGCGTACATGTCACGCCCGTTCGTCCTCGCCGAGACTACCTGGAAAACGATCGACCAGACGCCATACGAGGCGGCGATCCTGCCGTGGGGCGCCACCGAGGCGCACAACTATCACCTGCCGTACGCCACCGACAACGTGCAGGCGGAGCAGGTCGCGATTCGCGCCGCCGAGCGCGCGTGGAGTCGCGGCGCCCGGGTCATCGTGCTACCCACGGTTCCGTTCGGGGTGAACACGATGCAGCTCGACATCAAGCTGTGCATCAACATGAACCCCGGCACCCAGGCCGCGCTCCTGGGCGACGTCACCGCCTCGCTCGAGCAGCAGGGGATCCACAAGCTGCTCCTCCTCAATGGTCACGGCGGCAACGACTTTCGCCAGATGATCCGCGAGCTGCAGCCGAAGACGCGTGTCTTTCTCTCGACCATCAACTGGTGGTCGTGCGTGGACGTCGGGAAGTTCATCGAGGAACCGGGGGACCACGCGGGCGAAGCCGAGACGTCCGCGATGCTGCACCTCGCGCCCGAGCTGGTGCGTCCGCTCGACGAGGCCGGACAGGGACATGCGCGCAAGTCGCGGCTCACAGGCATCCGCGAGGGATGGGCCTGGGCGCCGCGCCGCTGGACGCAGGTGAGCGCGGACACCGGCATCGGCAATCCGGCGAAAGCAACGTCCGCGAAGGGCGAGGCGTACATCAACGCCGCCGTCGCGAGGGTGGCGGACTACCTCGTCGAATTGGCGGCCATCGAAATCGATGACCTGTACCAGGACTAGCTCCCCTCGATTTTGTAGATCTCCCGACGGCCGTACTCCACCAGGTCGTGGTAGCCCTTCATGAGCTCCTCGAACTGCTTGCCCGCCTCTTCCGTCATTCCCTTTCCCTGCATCATCTCCTCGAAGGCCTGCAGGCTCGCCACCTCGAACTCCGAGACGATCGTCCAGTAACGCTCGGCGCAGAAGTCGGTCATCACGCGCATTTTGCCCATGCCCAGCTTCTCGTTCAGCTTCGACATCGCGAGGAACTTGTCGACCATCGGACGCACCTTGCCGGGCTTGCAGTACATCACTTCGCGGATCAACAGCATGAGAGCTCCTTGTCGGGGGTGTCGTGCCTGCCGCACGTAGTGTACCCCCGCGGTGACCGGGCGTCGCGCGACTCGACGCCGCGGAACGCGTTCGCGACCTTGAAAGCGTGAGCAAACGGACGATTCTCGTCGTGGACGACGAGCCGCAGATCCGCCGCGCGGTGCGCACGCCCCTCGAGGGCGACGGGACTCGAGTGGTCGACGCCGCCACGGGCAGGGAAGCGCTCACCGTCGCCGCCGCCGAGCGCCCCGACCTCATCGTGCTCGACCTTGGACTCCCGGACATGCCCGGCATCGACGTGTGTCGCGAGCTGCGCGGCTGGTCCGACGTTCCCGTGCTCGTGCTGTCGGCGCGTCACTCCGACGACGAAAAGGTGGCGCTGCTCGACGCGGGCGCGGACGACTATTTGACGAAGCCGTTCAGCACCGTGGAGCTCCAGGCCCGTGTGCGCGCGCTCCTGCGCCGGTCGCGCGGCAGCGGCGGCAGCGCCACGCAGATCAGGTCCGGCCCGCTGCTGATCGACCTCACGGCGCGCGCCGTGAGCGTCGCGAACCGCGAGGTGCACCTCACGCCCATCGAGTGGGACCTGTTGCGCGTGCTCGCCACGCACTCCGGCCGCACGCTCACGCATCGCCAGCTCTTTCAGCAGGTCTGGGCCGGACGCACGGCAGGGGATGCGCAGAAATACCTGCGCGTCCACATCGCGCACTTGCGACGGAAGATCGAGGACGATCCCGTGCGTCCACGGTACATCGTCACCGAGCCGGGCGTCGGCTACCGCTTCGTGACGCTCACGCCGGCGACGCCCACGTGACGCCCCGGGCCTGGAAGAGCCTCGCCGTCTGGGTCGGCGTGCTCGCGCTCGCGACCGCCGTTATGGTGTACCAGCGCGCCGCGCTCGCCGAATCGCACGTCACGCTCGTGCTGCTGCTGGTCGTCCTCGGTGCGAGCGCGTCGGGAGGAAGGACCGTGGGCGTCACGCTGGCCGTGGCGTCGTTCCTGGTCTTCAACTGGTTCTTCCTGCCGCCGCTCTACACGTTCGTCATCGACGATCCGCTGGACTGGCTGGCGCTCGTGGCGTTTCTCGTGACGGGTCTCGTGGCGGCGCAACTGCTGTATCGCTCGCAGGAAGAGGCGCGCGTCGCGCGAGCGCGCGCGAACGAGATCGAGCAGCTCGCCTTGCTGGGCGCCGAGACGTTGAGCGTCGGAAGCGCGGAGGCGTCGCTGAAGGCGGTCACGGAACTGGTGCGGACATCCGTGGGCGCCGAGCGCTGCGAAGTGCACCTGCGCGACGCCGGCGACACGCTGGTGGCGTGGGTCCTCTCCACGGGCAACGCCGCCGTTGCCCAGCACGACGGGACCACGCACTTGCAGGCATCGCGTCCCACCAAGGCCGACCTCGACGCCCTGGGGGCCGGCACGGCCCTCTCGCTGCTGCTGCCACTGACCGCCGGAGGCGCCGTGGTCGGCGCCCTGCGCATCGAGAGCTCCGAGGGACTGCGCCTCGACCACGCGCACTGGCGGTTTCTCGACGCGATGTCCTACTACGCGGCCCTTGCCGCAGAGCGCGTCCAGCTGGTGGCCGAGGCCGAGCGCGCCGGCGCGCTGCGCGAGACGAACCGCCTC
Source organism: uncultured Gemmatimonadaceae bacterium (assembly GCA_963724885.1). Lineage (GTDB taxonomy): Bacteria > Gemmatimonadota > Gemmatimonadetes > Gemmatimonadales > Gemmatimonadaceae > DASPMP01. Next base: position 200,481 of record CAVRWG010000001.1, read on the forward strand.
AAGGACGCGCTGCTCGCGTCCGTGTCGCACGACCTGCGCACGCCGCTCACGAGCATCAAGGCCCTGGCGCACGATCTCTCGGCGCTTGGCGACGAGCGGGCGGAGATCATCGAGAGCGAGGCCGACCGGCTGAATCGCACAGTCGTGGACCTCCTCGACCTCTCGCAGATCAATGCCGGCGTGCTCCCGGTCCACGTCGAGCTCAACGCGCTCGACGATCTGTTGGGCGCCTTGCTGCAGCGCGTCGAGCCGGCCGTCGGGCCGGACCGCATCAAGGTCGCGCTTCCGCCGGGCGAGCCGCTGCTGATGGGTCACTTCGACCTCGTCCACTCACTCCGGATCCTGGCCAACCTCGTGGAGAACGCGGCCCGGCATTCGCCTTCGAACGCTCCTGTCGAAGTCGGAGCGTGGCGCGACGAGGACACCCTGGTGATTCAGGTTTCCGATCGCGGTCCGGGCATTCCCGCGAACATGCTCGACCGGTTGTTCGAGCCCTTCCAGCGGTCGGACGGAGGAGTGCCCGCAGCAAAGAGCGGCGCGGGGTTGGGGCTGTCCATCGCGCGCCGCCTGGCCGAGCTCCAGCGGGGAACGCTGACGTATGCCGCGCGAACGGGCGGCGGCAGCTCGTTCACCCTGCGCCTGCCGGCGGCGGACATCACCAGTGAGGTGGGATCGGCTGGCCAATCTTTGTGAAATCTTAGCGCGCCGCTTCGGGTTCTTTGCACCGCCTCAACGCCGTAACGCCTAATCTCGAAGGCGTGTCGGCGTTTCTGTTTCCGGAGGCGAAACCCAATGAAAGACGTGGCTTACGTGCTCGGCACCATCGCGTTCTTCGCATGGATGCTCGTTTATGTGCGCGGGTGCGAGGCGCTCGGCAGGGAACGCGCGCCCGACGAGGAGAAACCGCGATGAGCCTCGACGCGATCCTCGGCCTTGTCGTGGCGATCCTCGTTCTCGTGTACCTCGTTTACTCGCTGCTGCGTCCGGAGAAGTTCGTATGACCCCGAGTGGCTGGCTTCAGATCGGCTTCTTCATGCTCTGCGTGCTGCTGGTGACGAAGCCGCTGGGCATGTATCTGGTGAAGGTCTACGACGGGACCCTCCGCTGGCTCGGTCCGCTCGAGCGCTGGATCTATCGCGCCGGCGGCGTCGACCCCGAGGCGGACCAGCACTGGACGACGTACGCCGCGGGCATGCTGATCTTCAGCGCCGTGTCGATGCTGCTGACGTACATCGTGCTGCGGCTGCAGCACGTGCTGCCGTTGAATCCGGCGAACATGCCGGCCGTGCCCGACCGCCAGGCGTTCGAGACGTCGGCGTCGTTCACGACAAACACGAACTGGCAGTCGTACAGCGGCGAGTCGACGATGTCGTACTTCTCGCAGATGACGCAGCTGGCGTTCCACAACTTCGCGTCGGCGGCCGTCGGGATGGCGGTGGCGGTGGCGTTCGTGCGCGGCTGCGCGCAAGAGCGCCGGCCGCATCGGCAACTTCTGGGCGGATCTCGTGCGCGGGACGCTATACGTGCTGCTGCCGCTGTCGGCGGTCGTCGCGCTGATCATGCTCCAGCAGGGAGCGATCCAGAACTTCCGCCGTACCTCGAGGTCACGACGCTCGAGGGCGCCAAGCAGACGATCGCCATGGGGCCGGTCGCGAGCCAGGAAGCCATCAAGCAGATCGGGACGAACGGCGGCGGCTTCTTCAACGGAAACGCGGCGCATCCGTTCGAGAATCCCACGCCGTGGTCCAACTTCTGGTCGATGTTCACGATCTTCGCCATCCCGTCCGCGCTGACGTACATGCTCGGCCGCATGGTGAAGAATCAGCGGCACGGCTGGGCAGTGTGGTCCGCGATGTTCGTGATCTTCACCGCCGGCGTCACCGTGGCCTACTGGGCCGAGGCGCGCGGCAATCCGATTCACGCGGCGCGCGGCGTGGACGTCGTGGCGAGCATGCGAGAACCCCGGCGGCAACATGGAAGGGAAGGAGGTGCGCTTCGGCGTCGCCAACTCCGCGCTGTACGCGATCGTCACCACGGCCGCGTCGTGCGGCGCGGTGAACGCGATGCACGACTCCTTCACGGCGCTCGGCGGCATGGTGCCGCTGGTGAACATGCAGCTCGGTGAGGTGGTGTTCGGCGGCGTGGGCGCGGGGCTCTACGGAATGCTGGTGATGGTCGTGCTCACCGTGTTCATCGCCGGGCTCATGGTGGGCCGCACGCCGGAGTATCTGGGCAAGAAGATCCAGGCGCGCGAGGTCCAGATGGCCATGCTGTACGCGCTGATCTTCCCGGCCGCCATCCTGACGATGACGGCGATCGCGGTCGTGCTACCGGCGGGGCTCAAGGGGTTGAACAACGCGGGGCCGCACGGGCTCTCGGAGATTCTGTACGCGTTCACGTCGACGACGGCGAACAACGGCAGCGCGTTCGCCGGGCTCACCGGGTCCACGTACTTCTACAACACGCTGCTTCGGATTCAACACGCTCATCGGCCGGTTCGCGATGATCGTGCCGATGCTGGCGCTCGCCGGCTTCCTGGCGGAGAGCAAGATCGCGCCGGAGTCAGCGGGAACGTTCCCGGTGACATCGCCGCTGTTCGTGACGCTGCTCGTCGGCGTGATCCTGATCGTGGGCGCGCTGACCTTCTTCCCGGCGCTCGCGCTCGGACCGATCGTCGAGCACCTGTCCATGATGGCGGGGAGGACTCTTCTAATGACCACGCGCCACCACCCCCTCTTCGACCCGAAGATCGTCCGGCGCGCCATCCGGGACGCGTTCGTGAAGCTCAATCCGCGCCACATGGTGCGGAACCCGGTGATGTTCGTCGTGCTCGTCGGCAGCGTGCTCACGACGCTCGTGCTCGATCCGCGACATCGCGGGCGGCCGCGGGGACCTCGGCTTCACGCTGCAGCTCACGCTCTGGCTCTGGTTCACCGTCGTCTTCGCCAACTTCGCAGAGGCGATGGCGGAGGGCCGCGGCAAGGCGCAGGCCGACGCCCTGCGCGCCACGCGCACGCAGACCCACGCCAAGCGCCTCGACGAACCCGAAGGACCATCTTTCGTCCGACGCTGGTGCGCGCCGACCGACCTGCGGCGCGGCGACGTCGTGATCTGCACGCCGGGCGACGTGATCCCGAGCGACGGCGAGGTGATCGAAGGCGTCGCGTCCGTGGACGAGTCGGCGATCACGGGCGAGTCCGCGCCGGTGATCCGCGAATCCGGCGGCGACCGCTCGGCGGTCACCGGCGGTACCAAGGTGCTGTCCGACTACCTGGTGATCCGCATCGAGGCCAACCCGGGCGAGACGTTCATCGACCGGATGATCGCGCTCGTCGAAGGCGCCGTGCGCCAGAAGACGCCCAACGAGATCGCGCTCACGATCCTGCTCTCGGGCCTCACGATCATCTTCCTGTTCGCCGTCGCGACGCTGAAGCCGTTCGCGGTCTACAGCGGCGGCGACGCCACCGATCCCGGTGCTCATCGCCCTGCTGGTCTGCCTCATTCCGACGACGATCGGCGGCCTGCTCTCGGCCATCGGCATCGCGGGCATGGACCGCATGATCCAGCAGAACGTCATCGCGATGAGCGGACGCGCCGTCGAGGCGGCGGGCGACGTCAACACGCTGCTGCTCGACAAGACCGGCACCATCACGCTCGGCAACCGCCAGGCGGTGGAGTTCGCGCCGATGCCCGGCGTGGACCTCCGCGACCTCGCCGATCGCGCGCAGCTCGCGTCGCTGCCCGACGAGACGCCCGAGGGCCGCAGCATCGTGGTGCTCGCCAAGGAGCAGCTTCGGCCTCCGCGGACGGACGCTCAGCGACGGCGCCCAGGTGAGGAGCGGCGCCGACGGCGGCGAGAGTCACCACCATGGAGTTCGTCCCGTTCTCGGCCACGACGCGCATGAGCGGCGTGAGACGCCGCGGGTCTCGCGCTGCGCAAAGGCGCGGCCGACGCCATCTCCAAGTGGGTGCGCGAGGAAGGCGGCACCATCCCGGACCGCATGAACGAGGTCGTGTCAGCGGATCGCGCGCGAGGGCGGCACGCCGCTGGTCGTCGCCGAGAAGGCGCAGGGGACCGCGCGCGTCCTCGGCGTGATCTACCTCAAGGACGTCGTGAAGGGCGGTATGCGCGAGCGCTTCGACCGGCTGCGCGCGATGGGCATCCGCACCGTCATGATCACGGGCGACAATCCGCTCACCGCGGCGGCGATCGCGCAGGAAGCCGGCGTCGACGACTTCCTCGCCGAGGCGACGCCGGAAGACAAGATGGCGCTCATCCGGCGCGAGCAGGCCGGCGGCAAGCTCGTCGCCATGACCGGCGACGGCACGAACGACGCGCCGGCGCTCGCGCAGGCGGACGTCGGCGTCGCCATGAACACCGGCACGCAGGCGGCGAAGGAAGCCGGCAACATGGTGGACCTCGACTCCAACCCGACGAAGCTCATCGAGGTCGTGGAGATCGGGAAGCAGCTGCTCATGACGCGCGGCGCGCTCACCACGTTTTCGATCGCCAACGACGTGGCCAAGTACTTCGCGATCATCCCGGCGATGTTCGTGGCCACGTATCCGGCGCTCCAGGCGCTCAACATCATGCGGCTGCATTCGCCGCAGTCGGCGATTCTGAGCAGCGTGATCTTCAACGCGCTGATCATCATCGCGCTGATCCCGCTGGCGCTGCGCGGCGTGCGTTATCGGCCCGCCGCCGGCCGCGCTCATCCTGCGGCGCAATCTCCTCGTCTACGGCGTCGGCGGACTCGTCGTGCCGTTCGTCGGCATCAAGCTCATCGACGTGCTCCTCGTGTGCGACTGCGTCTCGTATGAAAAACGTCACGGGCACCAGCTGCTCTCGCGGTGAACTGAAATGCCTTCGTCCAACATGCGATCCCGCTGTCGTCCTCGACCGGCATCCTCGCTGGTGCTCTCGGGGCTGATCTATCCCGGCAGTCGTCACCGGGCGTCGGCGCAGCTTCTCTTCCCGCGGCAGGCCAACGGCTCGCTCGTCGCGGTGAACGGCCAGGTGGTCGGCAGCGCGCTGATCGGCCAGACCTTCACGCAGCCCGAGTACTTCCACCCGCGCCCCTCGGCAGCCGGCGCCGGCTACGACGCCACGGCGTCCGCCGGCACCAACAAGGGACCGACCGACGCCAAGCTCGCCGACACGCTGATCGCGGGCCGGGTGGACAGCGCCGTTGCGCAGGGTGCGACGAAGGGTCGCGTTCCCAGCGACATGGTGACCGCATCCGGCTCCGGGCTCGATCCGCACATCTCACCGGCGAACGCGGCGCTGCAGGTCGCGCGCGTCGCGGCCGCCCGCGGCGTGGATACCGGCGCCGTCCGGCGCTCTGGACTCGCGCGGACCGAAGGACGCCAGTTCGGCTTCTTCGGCGAGCCGCGCGTCAACGTGCTGCTCCTCAACATCGCGCTCGACAGCGCGTTTGGACGGAAGTCGCCCTGAACCTGGAACGCCACCAACGAACATGAGACATTCGATCGGCCTTGCCGCCATCGCTGGCCACCCTGCCGGCGCTGGCACCCGCCCAGGCCAAAGCGGATACCGCCATCAAGCTCACCTTCGGCGGCTTCGTCGACGGCTACTACGCGTGGGACTTCGGCCAACCGGTGAACTTCGATCGATCCTTCGCCAGCGGCGCGCTGTTCACGACGCAACCGTCGCGGCACAACGAGTTCAACGTCAACCTCGCGTTCGTCGAAGGCAAGCTCGAGGGCAAGCCGCGTTCGCGGACGTTTCGCGCTCCAGACCGGCACGTCGGTCCAGTACAACTACTTCGCCGAGCCGACGATCGGGTTGATCAGCGGCCCGAGCCTGTCGCGCAGCTCATCCAGGAGGCGATACGCCGGCGTGAAGGTCGCCGAGAACGTGTGGGTCGACGGCGGCATCTTCTTCTCGAACATGGGAATGGAGAGCTGGATCTCGCGCGACAACCCGACCTACACGCGCTCGCTCGTCGCCGACTACTCGCCGTACTACTCCGAGCGGGTGCGCGCGCCCTGTGGACCTATTCTCGCCAAAGTCACCATCGCGTCTCGACGTCGTGAACGGCTGGCAGAACATCTCCGAGAACAACACCGGCAAGGGCGGCGGGCATCCGCGTCGACTACGCTCCGGACGCCAACACCACCGTCAGCTACTACAACTTCTTCTCGGACGAAGCCGGCAATCTGCTGCGTACCTTCAACGGTATCGGCGCCAAGGTTGTGCGCGGGCGCGCCACGTTCCTCGCGGAAGCGGACTACGGGACGCAGGACGGGCCGGACGACACCGATGGCAGCTCGTGGTACGGGCTGCTGGCCATCGCGCGCTGGCAGTTCAACCCGAAAGTCGGCGCTCGTCGGCCGGGCGGAGCGCTTCGACGACGAGGACCAGGTCATCCTCGCGACAGGTTTCCCGGCGAGTCCCTTTCGAGGGGAACGGCGGATCGATCGGCGTCGACATCATCCCGCTGCCGCGGTTCCTCTGGCGGACGGAAGCTGCGCGGCTGGGGCAACGCCCAGTACCATCTTCCGGAACCACCTTGACCCTGCGAAGGACACCAGCCGTCTTCGTCGTCTCGTCACTGGCCATGTCGTTCTGAACCCCCTATCGTCGCGCATGACCGACGGTCAACACGCCCCGCCGAAGTCCGCCGATGCGCGCGCCGAGTCTCCCGAGCGGCGCGCGCATCCGCGCATCGGGGAACCGAGTGACGCGGACTTTCTCGCGCTCGTTCAGCAGCGCGAGCGCGGCAAGCTCAAGGTCTACATCGGCTCGGCCGCCGGCACCGGCAAGACGTACCGCATGCTCCAGGAGGGGAACGACCTGCGGCGCCGCGGCGTGGACGTCGTCGTCGGCTTCGTCGAGACGCACGGCCGCGCCGAGACCGAGGCGCAGATCCGCGACCTCGAGGTCGTGCCGCGCCAGAAGATCGAGTACAAGGGCGTCACGCTCGAGGAGATGGACGTCGATGCCGTGATCGCGCGCGCCCCGCAGGTCGCGATCGTCGACGAGCTGGCGCACACCAACGTGCCGGGCGCCGGCCGCATCGAAGCGCTGGGAGGACGTGATGACGATCCTCGACGCGGGCATCAACGTCATCTCGGCGGTGAACGTGCAGCACCTCGAGTCGCTCAACGACGTCATCCAGCAGTCGCTCGGCGTCACCGTGCGCGAGACGGTCCCGGACTGGGTGGTCGGCGTCGGCGGATCAGGTGGTGAACCTCGACATCGCCGCCGAGGACCTGCGCCAGCGCCTGCGCGAGGGGAAGATCTATCCGGCCGACAAGATCGAGCGGTCGCTCGCGAACTTCTTCACCGAGGAGAATCTCACGACGCTGCGCGAGCTGGCGCTGCGCGAGGTCGCCAGCTCGGTGGATCGCGCGCGCGAGGCGATCGCGCGCCGCGAGTCCGCCGGCGCCGATCGTCCGCGCGCCAAAGGCACGGCGGTCGATCGCGTCCTCGTCGCGATGTCCAGCAACCCGCCGTACACCGCGACGCTGCTCCGCAAGGCCAGCCGCATCGCCGGCCGACTCAACTCCGACTGGTATTGCGTCTACGTCCAGACGCCGGAGGAGCGCGCCGATCGCATCGATACCGCCGTTCAGCGCAAACTGGTGGACAACATCCAGATGGCGCAGCGGCATGGGCGCCGAGGTGGTGAAGCTCGTCGGCGACGACGTCGCGGCGGAGCTGGTGCGGTTCGCCGAGCACAACGGCGTCACGCTCATCATCGCCGGACAATCGCGACGCTCGGCTTGGGAGCGTTTTCGCCGCGGGTCGGTGACGGAGTCCCTGCTGCGCAACCCGGCCGGTATCGACATCCTGATCGTGTCGCTCAGAGACACGCGCGACGAACCGTGAGAGTCGGACAGCGCCTCTACCTCGCGGTCCTGCCGGCCGTTCTGGGCATCCTTCTCGTGGCCGCGCTGGCGTACTGGGGCCAGTTCGCGAACGAGGTGCCGGAGGTCGTGCTGGTCATCGCGGCGCTGGCGGCGGTCCTGTCCCTCATCTTCTCGTGGCGCAACACGCGCTACGTCGCCCAGCGCATCCAGCGGCTGGCCGAAGGTTCGCCACGCCGGCATCGCGCCACCGACGAGCTGGAGACGATCGAACGCGTCGTGGACACGTTGAGCAGCGAAGTGTCCGTCGCGCGCGAGGCCGGGGCTGAAACCGAGCGTGCCGCCTCGGCACGTGTCTCGGAGTACGCCAACCTGCTGGCCGAGACGTCCGCCGGCGTGGCGCGGCGCCTCGACGAGGTGCGCTTGCCGCTGCACATCCTGCTGGAGAACCACTTCGGGGAGCTGAACGAGAACCAGGAAGAGATGCTCGCCGCCGCGCGCCAGGCGACGGAGGATGCCGAAGGAGAGCTTCAGAAGCTGCGCGAGATCGCGCAGCTGGATCGCGGCGCACTCGCACTGCGGCGCGACTCGATTCGCCTGAAGGACCTGTTGACGTCCCTCCTGCCAACGCTCAGGGCCCGCGCCGAACGCGAGCGCGTGCAACTGGACCTCAACATCGCGCCGGCGCTGCCGCGCGTGCTCGGCGACCCGGCGCGCCTGCGGGAGGCGCTCTCGTTGCTGCTGGGACATCGCGTGGAGCATACGCCGCCCGGCGAGACCGTGCGCATCGACGTGGAGCACGACCGCAAGCGCATCCGGCTGACCGTCAATCACGCGCCGCTGCCGGCGCTGGGCGCCGAGGAGTTGCTGGCGCGGCGGTTGACCGAGGCGCACGGCGGCCGCATCGAGACCTCGGGCGGTCGCACGGAGATTACGCTGCCGGTTCACGCCGTCACCGGCGAAACCCGAGTGGTCACGTGAACGTCCTGATCTTCGGCGCAACGGGCATGATCGGCCAGGGCGTGCTGCGCGAATGCCTGCTCGACCCCGGGGTGAAGCGCGTGCTGACGGTAGGTCGTGCGCCCGGCGGCCAGCGTCACGACAAGTTGCGCGACCTCGTGGTACCGGATCTCATGAACCTGTCGTCCGCCGAGTCGGCGCTCACTGGCTACGACGCCTGCTTCTTTTCGCTCGGGGTGACGTCGCTCGGCCTGAGCGAGGAGCAGTACAGCCGGATCACATACGATCTCACGCTCTCAGTCGCCCGGACGCTCGGGCGCCTCAATCCGCGCATCACGTTCCTTTATATATCCGGTCAGGCTACGGACAGCTCGGAGCGCGGTCGCGTCATGTGGGCGCGCGTGAAAGGCCGCACGGAGAACGCGTTGCTCGCACTTCCGTTCGGTACCTACATGCTGCGTCCGGGGCCGATCCTTCCGCTGCATGGAATCCGGTCGCGCACCGGCTGGTACAACGCGATCTACGCCGTGGCGAGGCCGCTGTATCCGGTCCTGAGACGCGTATTCCCGAACTCGGTGACGACGACGGACCTGCTCGGCCGCGCGATGATCGCGGTCGCGCGAGACGGGTACGAGAAGCGCGTGCTCGAGGTGCCGGACATCAACCGCATGGCGCGCGGTCGCTGACCTCGCGAAGGGAAGCGTGGGGGCGCCGCTAGGTTCAGGATGTGATGTTCCTGGCCTTTATCGCCACGATTCTCACGATCTCCGGCCTGGCGTGGACGCTCGTGGGATCGCTCGTCCACGACATGGTTCCTGGCGGGTGGCGCGTCCTGGCGCTTGCGTGGGCGGTGTGCTTCGCGCCGCTCCTCGTCCTCGTCGGCAACCTTTCGACGGGACGCTATCCGTCGGCGATCGTTCGGCTGCTGCTGTTCCGTACCTTTTGGTACGCGCAGATGCTCATGCTGCTGCTCGCGTTGTGTGGTGGCATCGCGTTCCTGATCGCGTTGCCGTTCGGCGCGGGCGCGCTGGTCGGTCGCATCGCCGTTCTCGTGGGCGTTCCAGTGCTCGTCGCGCTTGCGCTCTGGGGCTATGCCGGGTCGCGCCGCCTCGTCGTGCGGCCGGTGACGCTGGAGCACCGCGACTTGCCGCCCGCGCTCGACGGGCTGCGCATCGTCCAGCTGTCCGACCTGCACGTTGGCCCGCAGACGTCGCGCAAGCAACTGGCCAGGATCGCCGCAGCCACGCGCGACGCGGCGGCGCATCTCATCGCCTACACCGGCGACCAGGTGGACGACCATCCCCGCGACATCGACGTCTTTGCGTCGGCGTTTGCAGGGCTGAGCGCTCCGCTCGGTGCCTACGCGATCGCGGGGAACCACGACGTGTACGCGGGGTGGGCGGAGGTGCGGCGTCGGATGGAGGCGATGGGCCTCACCGTGCTCGTGAATCGCGCGATACCGCTCCGGCATGCGGGTGGCGAGTTCTGGCTGGCCGGCACCGGCGATCCGGCCGGCGGGCAGTTCTCGAGAGGGCAGGAAACCGGAGCGCCCGACATCGCGCGCACGCTGCGCGACGTGCCGCGTGGAGCGTTCTGCGTCGCGCTGGCGCACAACCCGATGCTGTTCCCGGCGCTGGCCGATCGCGGCGTCCAGGTGGTGCTCAGCGGACACACGCACCACGGACAATTCTCGATTCCGTCACGCGGCTGGAGTCTCGCGTCCGTGTTCCTCGAGTACGCGATGGGCACGTACCAGCGGAACGGGTCGCTGCTCTACGTCAGCCCGGGAACGAATTTCTGGGGCATCCCGTTTCGCATTGGGGCGCTGCCCGAGGTGACTGTCATAACGCTCCGCGCGCCGTCCTAGCGTCCGTTCGTTGTTCAAGGCTTCGGCATCGGGATCTCGACCTCGGTCATCCTTTGCACCGAGCCATCCGCCAGCGGCACCTCGCCGTACACCATGTACGGTGACCGGTCGAGCAGATACCATGTCGCGAGCAGCTTGCCGTCGCCCTGCCTGTGCTCCTCGACCTTCCATGCGTTCACGACCGTCCCCTCGACGTTGACATCGGCCTTCCCGCGCACCGAGAACACGCGCCATTCGGCTGCAGTCATCGGCGGTCCCCAGATGGGAGCAACGATGACCTGCCCCGCCTTCAGCCCGACCGCGAGCGGGACGAGGTCGGACGCCGAGGCGACGAAGCCCGGCCGATCGATCTCGTAGCTCACCTGTTCCTCCGCCGCATCACGGCTCGCGCGGCGCGTGCCGCTCACGCGCCGCTGGTCGATGCGCAGCGACGACTCCGCTCCGGTCGTAGAGGTGCGCGCGATGCCATACGGCGCGAGCGTTTGGGCGTCGTACGTCTGACGCAGCACCCACTTTACGGTGTCGCCCGCCGGAGTGAATTGCGTGCCCGACGTCACCCAGCGATGCACCTTCCTCCCCGCGGAGTCGCCGTGCGTCAACACGTTGGTCCACTCGGCGCGCATGCGGCCCTCGCCCGGCCCCACCCAGACGCGCACGCGCGCGGCATGCGGCGCGTAGACGCGACCGTCCACCTCCGGGGAACCCACCTCGACGCGGATCGTGTCTGACGCCGGTGCGGAAACGCGGCCGACGGCCGCGAAGGCAACCAGCAACGCGATGGCATTCATATGGAGTCCTCGCGACGACGTTGTGAAGGAGCGCCGTATTCCTATCCGGGCGGCCGGCTGTATGATTTGACCTGCGGAGCCTTGCCGGAGTTTACCGGCAAGGCAAGACGAACGCCCAGGTCTCCACGTTTGAGGTCCCCGATGATTCGCCATTCGATCACACTTGCCGGGGCGGCGCTCTCGTACGCCGCCGCGACTACCACTGCTCAGGCGCCGACTCTCGCCGGCGCGCGGGCTCCTACCACAATTCAGCGCTCGGCGCTGCACAGCTATCGAGTAACGACCGTCGTCGAAGGGCTGCAGAATCCGTGGGGGATGGCGTTCCTTCCGGGCGGCGACATGCTGGTCACCGAACGCCCCGGACGCCTGCGCATCGTGCGGAATGGTCGCCTGCTCCCCGATCCGGTGCAGGGCCTGCCGAGGATGCGTGTGGGCGGACAGGGCGGCCTGCTCGACGTCATTCCGCACCCCGGCTTCTCGTCGAACCGCTTCATCTATTTCAGCTACTCCAAGCCCAACGCAGACAGTTCCGAAGGCACGACGGCCGTGGCGCGCGCCCGCTTCGAGAACGACCGTCTCAGCGACGTGCGCGAGATCTTCGAAGCGAAGGTGTGGTCCCGGGGTCAAGGCCACCACGGCTCGCGGCTGGCGTTCGATCGCAACGGGTTCCTGTTCATCACGCTCGGGGACCGGCAAGTGCCGCCCGCGGGCAACCTCGACGCGCACCCGGCGCAGGACCTCACCAATCACTTCGGGAAGACCATCCGGCTGCACGACGACGGCCGCGTGCCGGCAGACAATCCATTCGCGGGGCGCGTCGGCGCATTGCCCGAGATCTGGACGTACGGTCATCGCAACGTGCAGGGGCTGGTGATTCAGCCGGAGACCGGTGCTGTCCTCACGACGGAGCACGGCCCGCAGGGCGGCGACGAGCTCAATGTCATCCAGGCCGGCAAGAACTACGGCTGGCCCGTGGTCGGGTTCGGTGTGAACTATCGTACCGGTTCGGCGATCCACGGCGGCACGCATCGCGACGGCGTGGAGCAGCCCATCCACGTCTGGGTGCCGTCCATCGGGACGTCGGGTCTGATGATCTACACCGGTGACCGCTTTGCGGGTTGGAAGGGCAATGTCTTCGCGGGCGGAATGGTGGGCGAGCAGCTCGTGCGGCTCACGCTCGATGGACTTCGTGTTACCAATGTCGAGGTTCTCGCGCAGCGCATGGGCCGCATCCGCGACGTGCGCCAGGGCCCGGATGGCCTGATCTACCTCGCGATCGAGGATCGTCAGGGCGGGCTCACGCCGATCCTGCGGCTCGAACCTGCCTCGTAGGGAATGGCCACCCAGACCGAATACTGCATGAGCACGAATGACACGGATCACATCTGATGACACGGATGCAAGCGTTCGAGGTCAGTGCTCAACACCCATCCTCAACAACACAACATTGAATGAACTACTCCCGCGCGACAAAGCCGTCTGGCTTGCATCCGTGTCATTCGTGGAATCCGTGTCATCCGTGCTCCAGGAGTACTCGGTCTGGTATGCCATTCATTCGAGGGTTGGCAGTGGCCCTGGCACTCGCTGCGCCGGGAGCAGGTGTCGCCGCGCAGCAGCCGTCCGCCCCCGCGTCGATCGTCTTGCGCGCCGCGCGGATGCTGGACGTGGAGAGTGGCCGGGTGGTTCCCAACGCGCGCGTCGTCGTCCAGGGTGATCGCATCACCGCCGTGAACCCCGCCTCGCTGCCATCAGGCGCGCGCATCGTGGATCTCGGCGACGTGACGCTGATGCCGGGCTTCATCGATGCCCATACGCACCTGAGCGGTGAGATCGGCCCCAACATGCTGCTCGAGCCTGTGCAGGAGACCGAGGTGGACGGCGCCTTCAAGTCGGTCAAGAACGGACGCACAACGCTCATGGCGGGCTTCACCACCGTGCGCGACTTCGGCGGCTCCGTGACCGTGGCGCTCGGCCATGCGGTAGATCGCGGCGACGTCGCCGCGCCGCGGATCGTGCCGTCACGCAACGCGTTGGGCATCACCGGCGGACATTGCGACGCCACCGGATATGCGCCGGGCGTCCTCGAGCTGGGGCCAAAGGACGGCGTGGCGGACGGTCCTTGGGAAGTGGTGGAGTCCGTGCGCTATCAGATCAAGCATGGCGCGCAGGTGATCAAGACGTGCGCGACCGCCGGCGTGCTCTCCCTCGAGGGCCCGGTCGGCGCGCAGCAGTACACGTACGACGAGCTGAAGGCGATGGTGGACGAAGCGGCGCGGCACGGCATCAAGGTGGCCGCGCACGCCCACGGCACCGAGGGCATCAAGGCGGCAACGCGCGCCGGCGTCGCGTCCATCGAACACGGCTCGATGCTCGACGACGAAGCCATCGCGCTCATGAAGCAGCACGGCACGTATCTCGTGCCGACGAGCTACCTCGCCGATCGCATCAACCTGGCCGTCCTGCCGCCGCTCATCCGCCGCAAGGCCGAAACGGTGCTGCCGCTGGCGCGCGAGAGCGTGCGCAAAGCGATTGCGGGAGGCGTGAAGATCGCATTCGGCACCGACGCCGCGGTGTTTCCCCACGGCGAAAACGCCAAGGAGTTCGCCGTCTATGTGAAGCTCGGCATGACGCCGCTCGCCGCGTTGCGGTCGGCGACGGTGAACGCCGCTGATCTCCTGGGCAGGACCGACCGCGGCGTCATCGCCGCCGGCAAGTTGGCCGATCTCATCGCCGTGCCCGGCAATCCGCTCGACGACATCACCGTCACGGAGCGCGTCCAGTTCGTCATGTTCGGTGGCAGGATCGTGAAGGAAGCCAACCGGCCGGTGACCTGACGGCCGACGTGTCCCAGCTGGCGAACGACCTCCTGATCATCGATAATTTCGGGCTCCGGCGACTGACGGCGCAACAAGTCGAGCGACTTCTACGAAGTCATCATCGACCATGACAAGCGCGCTTCCGCGATCGTGACCTCTATGTCTACCGCATTCGGGAAGCGCGTCGGCGTCTACTGGATTGCGATTCCGTTCGCCGTCGCAACTGGGAATGTTCTTTCAGCGCAGACCTCGGTAGATCCGGGCATGCGGATTCGCGTAATGATCCCCGAGAACATTCCTAGGCACTCGGTGGCCCGTTCGCTCCAGATTCTGCGTGGCGAAGCCAGAACCGAGACCGCCGATACGCTCTACTTGCAATTGGACCGAGTAGGGCTCGTGCCAATCCCTCGTCGTTCGATACTTGCGATTGACCGAAGCTTGGGTGTGCCCTCGCGCCCTGCCAGCGCATTTCGCATGGCCTTAAGGGGTGCTTTGATTGGTGCCCTTCTATTCGGTGGCACATACGACGCTGAGTCGCGATCGTTTGGAGTCGTTAACCGTGCGGAGGCGACCGTGCTCGGTGCCGGCTTTGGCGCGGTCAACGGTGCGGTTATCGGGGCACTATTCCCGGTGGAGCGCTGGCGACGCCTCCATTTCTAAATCGGCGCGTTGAGCGCTGTACGATCCTCAACCGACAGGAGAACGCGAATCGTGAGAACTGGGCTTCAACAGGCAAGAGCAGGATCGTGACGGTAAGCAAACCGTCTGGTCACCTGACGGCAGACATGTCCATCAGCCGCCGGGAGTTCCTCGCGACATCGGCCGTCGCTGCGAGCCCGTTGCTGTTGGGCGTTTCGTCGCGGGCGCGCGCACTCGCGCGTGCCGCGACGACGAGCTTCGTCCCCTGGCTCGAGATCGACCCGGACGCCATCGCACACAATGCGCGCGTGATTGCAACGCTTTCCGGAGGGAAGCCGATCATCGCGGTCGCCAAGAACAACGCGTACGGGCTGGGTCTCGCGTCGGCTGGGCCCATCCTGGACAACATCTCGCAGGTACACGCACTGGCGGTAGTACGACCGGAGGAGGCTTTTGCGCTGCGGCGCGCAGGCGTGCGCAAGCCGATCCTGCTGATGGGGCCGGCCACCGAACAGGAGCTGCTCGAGCTTGTCCCGCTGGACGTCATCCAGTCGCCCTACCGAGCCGCGGCGCCCACGCTGCTCGCGCGCGTCGCGCAAAAACTTGGCCGGCCGGTTCGCGTGCACCTCTACATCGACACCGGGATGCATCGCATGGGCATGCCCGTCGCCGAGGCGCTGCCATGGGCCCAGGCGTTGGCGCAGTCCAACGCCGTTCGGATAGACGGTGCGTTCACCGAACTGGTGGAGGACGCGGACTTCGATCGCTCCCAGGCGCAGCGGCTGCGCGACTTCAGGCAGGCGGCGGCCGCGAAAGGCATCACCATCGGGACGCTCCACGCCGCATCCAGCGACGCCGTGCAGCACCAGACGACCGAAGCCTTCCTGGACGCCGTTCGTCCGGGCCTCGCGCTGTACGGCGGCTACGTCTCGGAGCGCGCCATGCAGCGGGGCGACCTCCGTGTCGCATATTCATTGAAGGCGCCCGTCATCCGCGTGGACCGTCTCGCGGCGGGCGAGGGCGTGAGCTACCACCGGCGCTGGACCACGGACAAACCCGTCTCTACCGCTACACTCGCCATCGGGCACGTGGACGGATATCCCAGCGGCGCCGTGAAAGGGTGCGAAGTGCTCGTGCGCGGCAAACTCTTCCCGGTCATCGGTACCGTGAGCGCGAGCCACACCATCATCGCGCTCGGCGAGGAGCAGTCGGTGCAACCGGGCGACGAAGCCACGCTCGTGGGGCCGGGCCACCCAGCGCTTCATCCCAACGAAGTCGCCAGGCGGGCGGGCTACTCGGAGTACAACATGTTCATGCATCTCTCTCCGCAGCTGCGTCGCACGGTGACCTCCGCATGACCGCCTCAAAGTCCGCATTAATGTCCGTGGTCATGTCCGCAGTCATGTCCGCAGTCATGTCCGCAGTCATGTTCGTGGTCGCGCCTCTGCAGGCGCAGCAGCGCTATACGGATCCCACAGGCAAACTGCGTGTCTCGCTCGCGATGCAGCCATTCTCGCCCAACGGCACTTCGCGCGGTCCGGCGACGATGGCTAGTGGCGGGATCCAGGACACCCTTTCCCGATTCGGCGCTGTGCTCCGCGTCGAAGAGGCAAAGTTGACGGCGGAAGAAAACACGGAGTACGGCGGCTGGAAGCGTCTCGGCATGGCGCTGGGCCACTTTGCCGACCTCGTGGCGCGCAACGAGCGCGAGGGCTACTTCACCGTCGGGCTGCTCGCCACGTGTCCCTCCATGCCGGGGCTCGTTGCGGGGCTGCAGCGTTCGGGCGCCACGCACGAGCCGCTCAAGATCGGGATGCTCTGGCTCGACGCGCATCCGGATTTCAACACGCCGGAAACGACGCGCAGCGGCTCGCTCGGCGGGATGCCCGTCGCGGTCGCCACCGGGCGCGCGCTTCAGCGGATGCGACTCGACGCCAGGCTCGATCCACCGCTCTCGGATCGCCACGTGGTGATGGCCGGCGTGCGGCTCACCGATCCGCTGGAGCAGTCATTGCTGGACGAATCGTTCATCGAGCAGCTCAGCGTGGACGATCTGCGCAAGCAGACGCCCGCCGTGTTCGCGCAGCTCGATCGACTCAATCGCCTGGTGGACAAGATTTACGTGCACATCGACATGGACGTGCTCGACCCGCGCGAGGTGATGGGGCACGGGAACAAGGTGCCCAACGGCCCGTCGAGTGCGGAGCTGGCGGCGCTCTTCGAGCAGATCTTCAAGCGCTACCCGAAGGCGTCGGCCATCGGCTTCGCGACGATCCCGTCCACGGACGAGGGTGGGCTCTCGCTCGCGGCGGTCAATCGCATGATCGCGGGTGCCGTGCGGGGGCTCAAGGCGCGACAGCCGGCTCCGTAGCGCGGGGAAGAGAGCAGGAATACTGGCGGTCAGGACTAGCGAGTCACACGAACGACAATCCGTGGTGTCGCTGGTTGATCCGTTGTTCCCGGATACGGCCTGACCTCGAGCAGCGACAGCAGGATGCCGCCGACCTCGATCAGCCTTGGCTCGAGGGTCGTGTGGAGCGTGGTATCGACGTCGTTGCCACCCGCCTGCACGCGAAGCCTTGTGGCGGCGTCTCCCTGCCAGACGCACACCGCGTTCGCCGGGCAGCGCGAGTCGCTCTCGAGCTTCACGAAAGTCAGCCGCAGCTTGCCATCGGGCGTCGATGCGGTCTCGCCCAGAACCACGATCAGGGTCGAGTCATCCGCGGTGCGGGACGACGGTTCGCGGGTCGTGTCCCCCAAGCTCGCGGGCGGCGCTGACGCCGAGCAGGCCATTGTGAACGCCGCCGACAGCAGAACGATTGCCTTCATGTCAATTCCTTTCTCGTGGAGAACGGCACTCACGTACTCTCTCAATACAACCCTTCAATCACGTCGAAGTGTCACGCGCCACGCTCAAGGTTGTGCCGGTTCGCGCGCCCAGCCTATCGATGCGACGAAATGTCGACCCGTATGGTGCGCCAGTGTCCGTGATTGAACCGCCACATGCTCAACGCGCACCGCGTCGCGTGGCCCACGAGGATCGCGATCCAGATGTCGATCGGGTCCAGCACACTGACCTGCTGGACGACGAAACAGATGCCCAGCGGCACCACGATCTGGGACACGATCGAGATGTACATCGGGCTCTTGGTGTCGCCCGTGCCCTGAAGCCCGCCGGTGTAGGTGAGCGCCACCGCGATGAGCAGACCCGACACGCTCAGCACGCGGAGCAACTGGGAGCCGATCTCCACCACCGCCGGCTCGTTCATGCCGAAGATCGCGAGCAGTTGCCGCGGGATGAACAGGAAAAACGCGCCGATGACTGCCGCGCCGGCGAACCCGATGCGCGCGGCCACATGCACGGCCGCTTCCGCGCGATCGGGATTGCCCGCGCCGAGATTCTGTCCCGCGACCGCGGCGGCGGCCCCCATCAGTCCGACGGATGTCCACGTGATGAACGAGAAGAGCTGGCCGTACGAGACCGCGAACGCCGCCTGGGCCGCCGCGCTTTGCGCCAGCGATCCGATGAACGCCAGCATGAACACGCCGCCGACGTTCATCGCGATACCCTGAAAGCCTGTCGGCAACCCGAACTTGAAGAGCGACCTGATGATGACCCAATCGGGTCCGAAACCGCGCCCGCGCGGGAACGAGACGACCCAACCGCCGCTCCACAGCTTCCAGAGCGAGTACAGCGCGACAATGCCGGATGCGAGCGACGTTCCCATCGCCGCGCCGGCGGTGCCATACGCCGGAATCGGCCCCAGCCCGCGGATCAGCACCACGTTGAACACGATGTTCAGCACGGTCATCGTGATGCCGAGGACCATCGGCGTGCGCGCGTCCCCGGCGGAGCGCAGCGCGCCCCCCAGCATGAAGAACACGAGCATGCCGCTGCTGAACACGAACATGATGCGCAGGAAGGGAAGCGCTTCCTGCTTCACCGCGGGCGCCGCGTTCACCAGGTCCAGCAGCCAGGGCGCCGACACGTAGCCTATGGGCGCCATGATGCCGAGCGAGATGAAGATCGCGGTGATGAAGGCCTGGTAGACGGTGCGGTCCACCTTCTCGCTGTCCCCGGCGCCGGCGAAGCGGGCGACCAGTACGCTCATCCCCGTGAACAGCGACGCGATGAAGACGATGACCACCAGGAAGATCTGGAAGCTCACCCCGATCGCCGCGTTCGCGGTGAACCCGACGAAGTTGCCGACGAGCACGTGGTCGATGATTCCCTGAACGCCGCCGATGAGGTTGGTGAGCATCGTGGGCCACGCCACCTTCCACACGGCGGGTCGCAGCGGCCCTTCGACGATGGAGCGATCGTATTTCCGTCCGCCGGGCGGCGTCACCGCGGGCGCCGGAATCGCAGCCGCGCTCGCCGCAGTCGCGGTGGCGGTGACGTCTTCAGCGGCTGCGGAGCCGGGGCGGGGAGGGGACATCGGTTCAAACATAACTCCGGCCGGTCGCCCCGCCGTCATCCCGCGTTCAGGTCTGCGATCCGGCCTCAGCGCTCGCGATACAGCGCCACAAACTCGGACTTGAGGCGGGCTACCTTCGGCGCGTCGTGCACCACGATATATGGATGGAGGGGATGCTTCGCGGCGAAGTCCTGATGATACGCCTCGGCCTCGAAGAAGCGGTCCATTGCCGCTACCTCCGTCACGATCGACGAGTTGAACACCTTCGCCTCTGTCAGCTGCGAGATGTACGATTCCGCGATCCGCCTCTGATCGGCTGTCCGATAGTAAATCGCCGATCGATACTGCGTGCCGATATCCGGCCCTTGCCGATTGAGCCGCGTGGGGTCGTGGGCGACGGCAAAAAACACGCGCAGCAGCTCCCCGTACGGAACGACGGCAGGATCGTAGATGACGCGAACCGATTCGGCGTGCCCGGTCGCGCCCGCGCTCACGGCTTCGTACGAGGGCGAGTTGGTCCGGCCGCCCGCGTATCCCGCGACCACGTCGACGACGCCCCGCACGTGCTCGAATACGGCCTCGACGCCCCAGAAACAGCCGCCGGCCAGATACGCGGTGTCGAGCCCCGGCGGTGTTGCAAGCGGCGCATTGTCCACCGCGATCGGAAGACTGTCGGCGATCGACCTCGCTCCGGCGTCCGGCACGCAGGCCGGGAACAGGATCGTCGCTGACAGCGCGAGCAGGGAAGTCCGAACACGCGGCTTGAGCATTTGCACCTCACCTCATGCTAGCGCGGCTGGCGTGTGCTTCGCCAGCCGTCATCTGTCTACCGCGTAACGGTCCAGGCGCAGGGACAGGTGCCGCTTCACGTCCGGCCATTCCGTCGCGAGGATGCTGTACATCACGCTGTCGCGCACGCTTCCGTCGCGCCGCGCGAAGTGGTGACGCAGCACGCCGTCCAACCTGGCTCCCAGCGCCGCGATGGCCTTCTGAGACGCATAGTTGAAATTGTCGGTGCGGAGCCCCACAACCTGGCAGCCGAGCGTCTCGAACGCGTGCGTGAGGAGCAGCGACTTGCAGACCGTGTTCACGTGGGTGCGCTGCCAGCGTTTGGCGTACCAGGTGTATCCGATCTCCACGCGGTCGATCTTCGGCACGATGTCGTGGTAGCGCGTCGTGCCGATGATGCTGTCGGTTCCCAGCTCTCGAACGACCCAGGGAACCATGTGGCCGGCCTTCTGGCCGTCGAGCGCGTCGCTGATGTATTGAGCGACCTGCGCCGGTTCGGGGACGGAGGTGAACCACAGCTCCCACAGCCGGCCGTCCGAGGCCGCGACCGCCAGCGCGTCGCCGTGTGCCGGCGTAAGAGGTTCAAGCCGGATGCCTCGAGCTTCGAGACGGACGGGAGAGAGGGTGATCAACGCTCCTCCGGATGGAAAGCGGTGGCACGAACTGACACGAACATGCACAAACCAGCCGGAACACGAGGCTGGACGACACGAAAAACTAGTCTCTACCGGGGTCTGCTGTTTCGTGCGTGTTCGTGTCAGTTCGTGGTTCTCAGTGGTTGGTTCGCGCTCGTGATGTTCCGTGGAACCCCGGAACCTCCGCCAATTCCCGACCATACCACCGTATAGCGGTCGGGACTTCACCCCCAGTATCTTTCCCAGCCCCGCGGATTGCGCCGCCGCATCCGTTGCGGGAGAACTTTGTCTGTTCCAGGTATGCCATCCATACCCTCGCATTCACTCCTTTCGCTGCTCCCCGTCGCGGTGCTCGCCACGGCCTGCGCCACGCGCCCACCGGCTCTTGCGCCTCAGCCATTCGTCGTGCGTCACGGCGACTCGGTCGCGATCGCCCGCGTCAGGGCTGACAGCGCCCGCCTTCCCTACACGACCGCTGATGTGCACTTCATGTCGGGGATGATCGGCCACCACGCGCAGGCCATCATCATGGCCGGCTGGTCGCCGAAGCGTGGCGCCAGTCCCGGGGTGCGCCGGTTGTCCGAGCGGATCGTGAACGCTCAGCAGGACGAGATCGTAATCATGCAGCAGTGGCTCGCTGATCGGCTCCAGCCGGTGCCAGAGGCGGTGCCGGGTCTCAAGATGCGCATGAACGGCACCGAGATGGTGCACATGATGCCGGGGATGCTCACCGACGCGCAGATGAAGCAGCTGGATAAAGCGCGCGGCAGGGAGTTCGATCGGCTATTTCTCACCTTCATGATCCAGCACCACCAGGGCGCCGTGCAGATGGTTCGGGAGTTGTTCGGAACCACCGGCGCCGGGCAGGATGAAGTCGTTTTCAAGTTCGCCTCCGACGTCAACGTCGATCAGACGACCGAGATCGCGCGGATGGAGAAGATGCTCGAGGCGCTCAAACCATGAGAGGACCAAACACCATGTATCGCTCCAAGCTGACGCTCGCCATCGGCCTGCTCGCGATGGCCGCGTGCGCTCGCCAGGTCGCCACCACGCCCGATCCGCGCGTAGGCCTCAGGGCCGGCCAGGATAACGCGGCCGAAGCCGTGTCGAACCTGAAGATGCTGACCAACGTGAAGTCCCCGGGCAAGTTCGCCGGCAGCACCAACTCGGACCTTGCGTTCACCGGCAACTACGCCATCCAGGGCAACTACAACGGCTTCCAGGTGTGGGACATCAGCGTCCCCGGCAAGCCGACCCTGAAGACGTCGTACTACTGCCCCGCGTCCCAGAGCGACGTGTCGGTCTACAAGAACCTGCTCTTCGTCTCTGGCGAAGGAAACAGCGGCCGGCTCGACTGCGGCGACCAGGGCGTGCGCGACACCGTGAGCCACGATCGGCTGCGCGGGCTCCGCATCTTCGACATCAGCGACATTGCGAGCCCCAAGTACGTCGCCAATGTCCAGACCTGCCGCGGCTCGCATACGCACACCGTCGTCGAGGATCCCAGGGACCGCGAGAACATCTACGTCTACATCTCCGGCTCCGCCGGCGTTCGTTCGCCGAACGAGCTGCCGGGCTGCGTCCGCGACGTGAGCGATCCCAACAGCGCGTACTTCCGGATCGAGGTCATCAAGGTACCGCTCGCCAATCCGACCGCAGCCGCGATCGTCAGCTCGCCGCGCTTCTTCGAGAACCTCCGTGCGCCTGCTCGTCACGGTGAGGCGCCAGAAGACATCGCGGCCCGCCAGCAGGCAGTGGCCACCGCCAAGACCACCGGCGGCTTCGTCGCGACGATCCGAGGCACGGAGCAAATCGTGCCCGGCTTCGTTCTGCGTCCCGTGCTCGACAGCATCGCGAAGGCGCGCGGCGCAACCACCCCGAACGCGGCCGACAGTGCCACGTTGCGCGCCAACCTCCAGCGTCTCGTGGACGCCCAGTTCGCGTCCCAGGGTCCCAGTCCGCTCGCGGGGCGCGGACCGACGCAGTGCCATGACATCACGGTCTATCCGGCCATCGGCCGCGCAGGCGGTGCCTGCGAGGGCTACGGCTTCCTGCTCGACATCAGCGACGTCACCAACCCGCGGCGCCTCGCGGAAGTCGCCGATTCCAACTTCTGCGTACTGGCACTCGGCGACGTTCAACAATGACGGCACCAAGGTGCTGTTCAGCGACGAGTGGGGCGGCGGCGGCGCGCCGAAGTGCCGCGCGACCGACAAGAAGGAGTGGGGCGCGGATGCGATCTTCACGATCGACGGGAACCGCAAGATGAAGTTCCAGTCCTACTACAAGCTGCCCGGCCGCCGCAGACCGCCGTTCGAGAACTGCGTGGCGCACAACGGCTCGCTGATCCCGATCCCCGGCCGCGACGTGATGGTGCAGTCCTGGTACCAGGGCGGCGTCTCGATCTTCGACTGGACCGACGCGAAGCGCCCGATCGAGATCGCGTACCACGACCGCGGCCCGGTGGATGCCACGCGCATGGGCAGCGGCGGCACGTGGTCGGCGTACTGGTACAACGGCGCGATGTACAGCTCCGAGATCTCGCGCGGTTTCGACGTCTTCGAGCTGACGCCGAGCGAGCATCATCTCGCAGAACGAGATCGACGCGGCCAAGACGGTGAAGCTCGACTACTTCAACGCGCAGGGCCAGCCGAAGTTCATCTGGCCGCCGAGCTTCGCGCTCGCGCGGGCGTACGTCGACCAGTTGGAGCGCAACAAGTGCCTGAGCACCGCGCGCATCGCGTCGGTGCGTGCCGGCCTCGCCAGCGCCGAAGCGGCGTCCGGGGCGACGCGCAACGATGGACTGCGCCGTCTCGCCACGGAGCTCGAGGGTGACGCCCGCGGCTCGTGCGATTCGCCGCGTGTCGTGAAGCTCGCGACCGCGACGCGCGCGCTGGCAGGTATCCAGCCGTAGCCTCTCGCGACAAACAGAAACGCCAGTGCGGTGCAAGTTGCCGCACTGGCGTTCTTCGTTTGGACGGCAACACCGGCCTGGATTCCAGGCGCCGCAAGTTTATCGCGGACCACGCGGACGACGCGGAAACACCACGCGGACCAGCACGACATTTGAGGGTTTGCCGAGGCGATGGACTGCATCGCCTCGCAGCCAAAGAGCAGTTGCAGTATCCGCGTTTGGGTTCCGCGTGCTCCGCGTATTCCGCGATCACCTTACGCCACAGAGAGCACGACTCTGTGTGCCGCTACTGCTGGGCGCCCGTCCCGGTGTGCAGTTGCCGAAGCAGTCGCGAGGCGTAGGTTCTACCGCAGAATCTCCTGGAGGAACCCGGTGTCTATTCGCTCACTGACCGTTGCGGCCCTCGCGGTCGTTCCTGGGCTTGCGCTGTCACAGGCGCCCGCGCGCCTGAACCCGGTCATCACCCTCCTCGAGCAGAAGCAGCCCGTGTTCGGGCTGTACGCGCCCGCAAATCCGAGAGTGCGAGGCGCGGGCGGCGCGGGCGGAGCCCCGGTAGGGGCGCCAGCGAGTCCAACGAGTCCAGCGAGTCCAGCAGCGAGTCCAGCGAGTCCGGCCATGGCGGCTTCGCCGGCGAAAACCCCGGCGCAGCTGGCCCAGGACGCGCTCGCCTACGCTCACGCCGATTACATCTTCGACGGCTCGATGGAGCGCAACTTCGAACGTTCCTACCCGGTCTTCTCCCAGTTCGCGCAGGGCATGTTCGCGGGCGGCGTTCTCCAGGAGGCGCGGCTGCGCCAGCCGCTCTTCGTCAAGACGCCCGAGATCGCGGCCGACCCGGCGAAGGCGCGTGAGCGCATCGGCCAACAGCTCAACCTCGGCGTCAGCGGCATCGTCTTCGTGGACGTGAAGAGCGCGGATGAAGTGAAGCAGGGGCTCGCCATGATGCGCTTCGCGTCGCAGGGCGGGACGCGGGCGGACGACGTCGTGAACGCGCCGGCGCTGTGGGGAATGGGCGCGAAGGAGTACCGCGACAAAGCCGATCTCTGGC
This sequence comes from uncultured Gemmatimonadaceae bacterium, assembly GCA_963724885.1. Classification (GTDB taxonomy): domain Bacteria; phylum Gemmatimonadota; class Gemmatimonadetes; order Gemmatimonadales; family Gemmatimonadaceae; genus DASPMP01. Next base: position 225,188 of record CAVRWG010000001.1, read on the forward strand.
CGCTGAACCCCAGGGGCGAGCTGGTGAACTTCACGATCGTCGAGAGCCTCGAGGGGCTCGCCAAGGTCCGCGAGATCGCCGCGGTGAAGGGGATCGGCGTGCTGTTTCCCGGCGCCGGAACGCTGCGCGGAATCTTCTCCACCACCGACTCCACCGGTCGCCGCGTGGTGGACCAGGCAAAATGGGAAGCTGCCATCCAGCAGGTGCTCTCGGCCTGCAAGGAGTTCAGCGTTCCCTGCGGCTATCCCGCCGGCGAAGCGGATATCGAATTGCGCATGAAGCAGGGCTTCAGCGTGTTCATCATTGGGTGGGGTGATTCCGGATTTCGCGCGGTGGACATCGGCCGGCGCGTCGGAGCCCGATAACCGGCGAGCGAGGGCCAGCCTCACACTGAAACGGCTTGGCCCTCCGCAGCGGATTTCCGTTCTCCGCGCTTTGCAATCGCGATGCACGCCGCCGCGAGTGCCGCGCTGATCGGACACAGCAGGAACATCATGTCGTTGTTGAGTGGCGTCAGCAGCGTGAGCGCGGCCGGCACGAGTCCGCCCCACACGGCGGCGCGCCACACCGAGAGATCGCGAATCGTCTTGCGGCGCTCGGTCAGTGCCAGGACGCCTCCGAACCCGGCCCCCATGATGAATCCGACCATCGCGCCGATTCCGGCGATGCGATGAGGCTCCTCGCCGGGATCGATGCTGTCGGGATCGACGACCCCAATGACAAGACCGATCGCGAAGAGCACGGCCGCCCACACCAGGGCCCACGCTACGCCCATTCGGAGCATGCCCCGGAGCCTTTTCAGGAACTGGCGCATGCCCAAGACTAACTGATCGCGTGAACGACCGGGTCCGGCAATCCGGTCCCTATAATATGCCTTGACAGGCATATGCCAATGGTGGCATATTGGGCCCATGACCGAGACATTCGCCGCCCTGGCCGACGCGAACCGCTATCGCATCGTCGAGCTGCTTCGCTCCGGGCCACGCCCGGTGAACGACATCGGCGAGCGGCTGCGGCTCAACCAGCCGCAGGTGTCCAAACACCTGCGCGTGCTGAAGGAGGCCGGTCTCGTCGACGTGGAGCCGCGGGCGCAGCAGCGGCTCTATGGGCTGCGTCCGCAGCCCCTTCGCCGACTTCACGATTGGCTCGAGCGCTATCGCCAGCTCTGGGATGCGCGTTTCGAGGAACTTGACCAGCTCGTCGCCGAGCTCGAATCAAAGGAGAAGGCCAATGCTCGCAGAAAAAAGCAGTGAGACGATGCCCATGAACGAGACGACTCTGGAGCTCACGTCCGATCGCGAGATCGTCATCACGCGCACGTTCAACGGCCGCGCGCGCATCGTGTTCGATGCCTGGACGAGGCCCGAGCTGGTGCGGCGCTGGTGGGCGCCAAAGGCGCTCGGCGTCTCCGTCGTGGACTGCACAGCCGATGTGCGTGTCGGCGGCGCCTATCGCTATGTCCTCGACGTCCGGGCGAGAGCACGGATCGCGTTCTCGGGCGAGTACATCGAGGTCACCCCGCATACGCGGCTCGTGCACACGCAGTTCTTTGAACCGACGGCCTCCGGCCCGCAGCTGGGAGATGTCCCGCTCATCATCACGGTCACGTTCGACGAGCGGGACGGCAGGACGCGCGTGGTGTCGCATTCGCTCTGCCCGTCGAAAGAGGTGCGCGACGCCATCATGGCCTCGGGGATGGAGCACGGCATGCGCGAGACGTGGAACCAGCTCGACGAGCTGGTGGCGTCGCTCGCCTGACGCACAACGAAACGCGCCCGCGGAGTGGCCTGGCCATTTCGCGGGCGACTCAGGCGAAGAGTCGCGCAGCCCGGTCGCGACGAGAATCGGTCAGTCCTCTCGCCAGAGCCGATCGATAATGGCGGCCACGTGAAGCGCGGTGGTGTCGAGCGCCGGAAGCTCAGCCACGACAGTCGAGGCCAGGAGCAGCGGCAGCTCGGTCCCGCCCAGAATGATCCCGTCGAGGTGTTCCGCCTCTCGCAATCGCGTCGCGAGCCAAACGAGCTGGTGCCGCGTGGTGTCACGGAACTCGCCCCGAAGAAGCTCGCCGACGTACCGCTCGTGAAGCCACGCCCTGTCGTCGGCGCCGGGCTTCACGATCGCGATTCCGCGACGCGCGAAGACCGCGGGATAGAACGCCGCCTCCATCGTGAAGCGCGTGCCGAGCAGCAGCACCCGGCTCAGGCCGCGTCGCTGGGCTTCGTCCGCGCACACTTCGACGATGCTCAGCAGCGGAAGCGGCGATCTCGCCGCCAGGTCGTCGAACACGATGTGAGGGGTGTTGGCCGTCATCGCGGCGAAGTCGCAGCCGGCTCCGGCCAGTCGGCGCAGCGATTCCAGCAGGTACTCGGCGAGCGCCGCGAGGTCAGTGTCCACGAGGCGCAGGGCCCGTTGCACATCGAGGCTATCGATGACGATCGAAGGCGAATCGGATGGGTGTGCCCGCTCCGAGCCGTCGAGAATCCGGCGGTAATAGTCGATCGTGGACTCCGGCCCAAGTCCACCGACGAGCCCAACCGTCCTCACTCGAGCCTAGGGCGCCCGGCGATACGCACGCACGTACTCCACCAGCATCGTCGCGGGAAAAATCGCGTCGGACGCCGGATCGCCGTCGAAGTGCCCGCCAACGGCGAGATTCAGGATCACGTAAAATGCCTTGTCGAACACCCACGCGCCGAACCGCTCCACCTCGGCGCGCGGGACCCCGTAGTGCAGCGTGTCATCCACGAAGAAGCGCACACGCGTCGCGTCCCAGGCGACGCTGAATGTGTGAAAGTCATCGGTAAAGGCTCCTTGCTGGAGCCCCTTCGCCTGCGCAAAGGGAGTGTTTCCCGAGTAGCCGGGTCCGTGGATGGCGGAGCTCATACTGGCGGTCCGACTTCCGCGAAACTCCATGATGTCCAGCTCTCCGCACTGCGGCCACGGCGTGCCGGGGTGGTCGTGTCCCAGCATCCAGAACGCCGGCCACAGTCCCTGTCCGGCGGGCAGCTTGATGCGCGCCTCCACCATGCCGGGCGCGGCGCTCATCTTCCCGCGCGTATGGATTTTTGCCGACGTATAGCGGCATGCCCCGTAGTAGCACGTGAGACCGGCTGGCGCCTGTCGCGCCACGATGGCCAACCGGCCGCTTCCGTCGAGCGCGATGTTCTCCGGCGAAGTCCTGTAGTACTCCTTCTCCTGGTTGCCCCATCCGCAGATCCCGGAGCTGCAGCCGTCCGCGGTATCGGGCCGCCAGTGGGTGGTGTCGAAGCTGGCGCCGGCGGCGCCCTCGAATTCGTCGCTCCAGGTCAGAGCCCAGTCGGTTCTCGACAGGAGAATGAAGTCCGGGGTGTCCGAGCGGGGCGGCAAGCTGGTCTGCCCCGCACACGAACACAGCGCGGCGACCGCCGCCGCGGCGAGGACACCGTGTACGCGCGCGGCGGCGACGGCCGACTCTCCGGACTGCACCTTAGAACTCCAGTGTCGAGATGTACGCATAGTCGCGCCGCATGCTCTCGAGCGGCGCGCCCGGATAGGTCTCCTGCTCCACGAACAGCAGCCGATCCTCGATGTCGTCGATGCTCGCCAGCAGCTCCGCGAAGTCGACGACGCCCTGGCCCAGCTCCGTGTCGGCCGTCGCGCCCAGCTTCGGTACGTCCTTGATGTGAAAGCTCCAGTAACGCGAGCCGTAGCGACGCAGATACTCGAGCGGCTCGTGCCCCGCCATCGCGGTGTTTCCGGTGTCGAGCTGGAGCCGCACGAGCTCCGGATCGGTGCGCTCGACGAGCAGCTCGTACGGCACGCCGCCGTCGACGACAACGTGATCGTTTGCGTGGTTGTGAAAGCCGATGTGCACGCCCTTCGGTTTCGCGCGGCGCGCCGGCCTCGTTCAACCGGTCCGCCCAGCGGCGATACTCGTCCAGCGTGCGCTGTCCCTGAATCGGCAGGCTGGCGACAACGAGGTACGTGTGGCCAAGCGTCTGCGCTTCGTCGAGCTGGCGATCGAGATCGGCGAGCGCGTTGCCGCTCACGTGCGTCGAGGGCGCGCGCAGCCCGTTGCGGTCCAGCACCTGTCGCAACCGCGCCGCGGGCATGCCAAAGTTGTTCATCGAGCCCAGCAGCTCGACGTCCTTGTATCCGATGGCGGCGATATCCGCCAGCGTGCGCTCGAGATCGCGCCGGGCGTCGTCACGCAGGCTGTAGAGCTGAATGCCGACGCTCTTCAGCCGCCGCCGCCCGCCACCACACGCGCGGCCGGCACCCGAGCTGCGAGGCCGCGAGCGCGGCCCCACAGCTCCCGAGAAACGCGCGCCGGCTGACCGTGTCGCTCAGATCTCGTTGCGCTTCATGGCCGCTACCGCGTGCGCCGCCGCGCGCGCGGTGAGAGCCATGTATGTGATGCTGGGATTCTGGCACGCGGTGCTGGCCATGCACGAGCCGTCGGTGACGAAGAGGTTCTTCACGTCCCACGCCTGATTCCAGCGGTTCAGCACTCCTTCATTTGCCGTCTTGCTCATCCGCGCGCCGCCCATCTCGTGGATGCAGTGGCCGGGCGGATTCATCCCGTGATCCTCGCGAACATTCTGGCATCCCGCGGCGTCGAGCATCTCGGCCATCGTCTTCGCCATGTCCTTCTCCATGGCGCGCTCGTTGTCGGTCCAGCGCACTTCGATGCGCGCGGCGGGAATCCCCCATCTGTCCCTGACGTTCGGATCGATGGTGACGCGATTCTCCTCGCGCGGCAGCGATTCACCGAAACCCAACCCCGAGAAGTACCATCCGCCCAGGTCGTCGATGAGCGACTGCTTGAACGATGCGCCGTAGCCCGGCATCCACTGGCCGCGGTCCCAGCCGGACCGGCCTGACCAGCCCTGGAAGCCGTACCCGCGCAGGAAATCGGGCTGCTGGGTTTTCACGTTGCGGAAACGCGCGATGTAGATGCCGTTGGGACGACTGCCCACCGTGCGCCGGTCCATGAACCCGGGGTACGTTCCACCGGCGCCCGAGCCGAAATTGTGATCCATGACGTACTTGCCGAGCGTGCCGCTGGAGTTGGCGAGGCCGTCGGGGAACATGGCGCTCTTCGAGTTGAGCAGCAGACGCACGCTCTCTATGCACGACGCGCACACGAAAAGGATGCGCGACGTGAACACGAGCTCGTGTTTCGTGACCGCGTCGATGACGCGCACGCCGCGCGCCCGCGAGGTCTTCGCATCGTACAGCACCTCGGCGACCACGCTGTTGGGGCGCAGCGTCAGGTTGCCCGTCGCGCGGGCCGCCGGCAGCGTGGACGCGATGCTGCTGAAATATGAGTGCGTCTGGCAGCCTTTTTCGCAGGGGCCGCAGTAGTGGCACGCGAGACGCCCGTTGTGGTTCTGCGTGAGGATCGCGACGCGCCCCATCGTCATGACGCGCTCGCCGCCGAACGCCTTGAGGATCTTGGGTCGCGCGTCCGCCTCGACCGCGGTGAACTGCATCGGCGGCAGGAACTCGCCGTCGGGAAGTTGCGGGAGATTTTCGAGCCGGCCGCTGACTCCGATGAAACGCTCCACGTGCGTGTACCAGGGTGCGATGTCGCGATAGCGGATCGGCCAGTCGTTGCCATGACCGTCCTTCGCGTTGGCCTCGAAGTCGAGATCGCTCCAGCGGTAGACCTGACGTCCCCACATGATGGAGCGCCCGCCGACCTGCCGCCCGCGCAGCCAGTTGAAGGGCGCGTCGGCCGGCGTCGTGTACGGGTTGTCCGCGTCCTTCACGAAGAATTTGGAGCCGATCTCGTCGCACGCGTAGCACTTGCTCTGGATCGGATAGTCGCGCTCCAGCGCCTTGCGATCGCCCCTGCCGCGAAAGCGCATCTGCCAGGGCTGAACGTGCTCCACGTAATCGGTGCGCGGATCCACGGGTCCGCCCGCTTCCAGCACCAGCGTCCTGAGACCACGCTGCGTCAGCTCCTTCGCGGCCCATCCGCCGCTCATTCCCGAGCCGACGACGATCGCGTCGTAGTCGTAGGTCTCAGCCATGGAAGTGCTCCTCCGGCTTCTTCGTGTCCGTCCCGGCCTGGACAGGTCGTCTCTTGAGAGCCACCGGAGCCGCGCCCTCGAACCGCCCGGGCATCACCGTGGTTTTCAGCACGTCTTTCATCACTCGCTCGCTGGTGAAGTACCCGTGGACGACGAGTCCCTTGAGACGCCAGTAGGTCTTTTTCGGCTCCTCGTCGCGTGAACCACTCTCGAGGCTCTCGAGAAGCGTGCCCTTCGCTTCGGCGCTCAGCTCCGCGAACGCGGCGTTCGATTCGCTCCGCGCTCGTGCGTCGATGGAGTCGAGGCCGGCGAGAAACGCGGTGCGATCGGCGTCCGACAGCTGCTCCGCGACGATCACGTCCACGAACTCGGGCACACCGACGTCAGTGGCGCCCGGCGTTTCGGTGCGCGGAATGAGCGTGTCCGCGATCGCGCGGACGAGCGCCAGCTGGGCGACATTGAGCCCGTTCGGGAGGGGGAAGCGCATCCCGCTCGCGACGCGGGACCAGGCCGCGATCGCATTGTGCGGAATGACGGCGAGGGCTGCCGCTGACGCGGCGGCTCGGAGCAAATCACGGCGTTCCATTAGGATGAGTCGGAGGAGACCGTGGTATGGTGCGTCTCGAACCAGGTCGCGTCAACGGGGCGGAATGCGTCAAAGCCCGGCCATGAGTCGGAGCAGGCCGTCCTGCGTCGCGCCCGCGCCCGGAACCTCGGCGACCAGACGCCCGCCGCGCAGCACGAGAATCCGGTTCGAGAGGCTCAACACCTCGGGCAGCTCGCTGGAGATCAGGAGGATGGCCGTCCCCTGCGACGCGAGCCCGGCGATCAGCGCGTGAATCTCCGCCTTCGCGCCGACGTCGACGCCGCGCGTGGGCTCGTCGAGGATCAGCAGGCGCGCGCGTGACGCCAGCCAGCGCGCCAGCACGACCTTCTGCTGGTTGCCGCCCGACAGGCGCGCGACTTCGGTCTCCAGGGACGCGGCGCGCAGCCGCAATCGCGTCAACACGTCGCCGAGCTGCGCGCGCTCGAGCGAGCGTCGCACCCACGAAAAACGCGACAGCCGCTGGAGAATGGTAAGTGACGCGTTGTGCAGCACGCTCTCGCCCGGCACGATTCCCTGACGCTTGCGATCCTCCGGCACGAGGCCGATGCCGCTCGCGATCGCGGTGGACGGGTCGGCGATCCGCGTCGCGCGGCCTTCCAGGATCACTGTTCCACGCGCGCCGGGATCGAGACCGAACAGCGCCGCAGCCAGCTCGCTGCGCCCCGCGCCGACCAGCCCGGCCAGGCCCACTACCTCGCCCTGTCGCACGGAGAACGAGACATCGTGCAGCTTGCCCGGCGACGAGAGATTTTCGACGCGCAGCGCTTCGCCGCCCGCGCGCGGGACTCCGTCGTCGGGCTTGGCGAAGTACTGCGTCAGCGGCCGTCCGATCATCAGCCGCACCAGCTCGTCCTGATCCAGCCCGGCACTGGCGCGCGTCGCGACGTGGCGCCCGTCGCGCAGCACGCTGATCGTGTCACAGAGGCGGTAGACCTCCGGCAGCCGATGCGACACGTAAATGCAGGTTACCCCGTTCGCCTTCAGCCGATCGATGAGATCGTACAACCGGTCGGCGTCCGCCTGACTCAGGCTGCTGGTGGGTTCGTCGAAGACGATGACCCGCGCGCCGCCGCTGACCGCGGTGGCGATCTGAACGAGCTGCTGCTGCGCCACGCTCAGAGCCCCGAGCTGCCGGCGGACGTCCAGCCGCACGCCGATCCCGTCGAGCATCGCGACCGCGCGCCGGTGCAGCTCCTTGCGGTTCACGAACCCCGCGCGCCGGGGAAGGGTGCCCAGCGTGAGGTTCTCGGCGACCGACAGGTTGTCACAGTGCGCCAGCTCCTGGTACACCATCCCCACGCCGGCTGACAGCGCGTCGCGCGGGGTGGAAAAGCGCACTTCGCGTCCCAGAACGAGGAGGCGGCCGGCGTCGGGAGCGTGAACACCGGCGAGAATCTTCCCGAGCGTGCTCTTGCCGGCGCCGTTCTCGCCGCACAGCGCGTGACACGATCCCGCGGCGACGTCGATCGAGACGCTCGACAGCGCCTGCACGCCCGGAAATCGCTTCGTGATTCCCTGGAATCGCACCGCGTACTGCGGCTCCGAGCGCGGGGCGGGGGCGCTCATTTCTTGAGCCACTCAGACCACATGATCACGCATCACAGACCAACTCACGTATCACAGACCGAAGAACTGCTTGAACACGGATGACACGAATAACACGGATGCAAGCCAGAAAATCCGTCCCGCGAAACCACAAAAGACATGATTCTCGTTCTCCCGCAGGAAGGTTGCGGCTTGCATTCGTGTCATTCGTGTCATTCGTGTCATTCGTGTCATCCGTGTCATCCGTGTCATCCGTGTCATCCGTGTCGTTCGTGTCATTCGTGTCATTCGTGCTCGTGTAGTTCTTCGGTCTGAGGGGCCTGTGTCGGTCTGAGTGGCCTGCTTTGCGAGCCTACTTGAGATACGCGGCCGGGACGTCGGTGAACCCCCACGCCTGGAGCTGGCGCGCCCACTCGCCCAGGGTCGGCCGCGTCACCCGCACCAGGTCCATCTGGATCATGGGCGGCACGTCCTTCTTGAAGTGCACCTTGTCCACGATGGTGTTTACGCCGATGTAGCCCCACTGATAGATCGGCTGCGCCAGGAGCACGGGCACGATGCCCTTGTCCACGTACTCCAGTTGCGCGGGCAGCGCGTCGACCGCCACCACCTTGAAGCGCTTGGGATCGAGATCGGTGAGCAGCGAGCGCGTGAAGAGCGGCCAGCCGCCGATCATCGCCCACCCGGTGATGTCGGGATACGCGTTGTTGACGCGAATCACTTCGGCCGCGGCATCCTGCGGCGTTTCGATGTGGTTGAACGTCCCGACGATCTGAATGCCGGGGTGCTTGGCCGCCTCGTTCTTCACACCTTGCACACGCCGCTGCAGGTTGGGCGCGTTCTGGTTCCCGGCGAGAATGGCGACTTTTCCCTTTCCGCCCATCAAGGTCGCCAACTCCGCCATGGTCTGCTCGCCGGTCTTGATGTCGTCGACGCCGTAGTAGGCGAAGCGCTGCGACGCGGGCGCGTCGCTGTCGAACGTCATCACCGCCACTCCGCGCCCCACGGCGTCGTTGATCGCGCCGGTCACCTTGCCGGCATCCGACGCCGCGATCAGGACGGCGTCCGCGCCGTCGTTCACGGCCTGCGCGATGCGCTGCGCCTGCACCTGCCCGTCTTCCTGCGGCGGCGTAAGCCACTGCACCAGGATCGGGAACCCGTGCTTCTGCGACAGCTCCTTCGCGGCCGCTTCCGCGCCGGTGCGCGCGGCGAGGAACACCGGGTTGTTGGAGCTCTTGGCGATCAGCGCGATGGTCAGCGTGTCATTGGCGCCCCGCGTCGCTCCGCCCGCGGGGGTCGAATCACCCGCTCGCTCGGCGCCTCCCGAACATGCGGCCAGCAGGACTCCCAGGACGACAAGCGCGCCCGCGCGCGCGGCAGGATTCTTCACGACTCACTCCGGTTTTGAGGTTCAGCCTCGCTCGACTCCCTGACGTCGGCGGCACTCGCCCAGCGGCGGGCGGTGAGCCGGGTACTCAACTGATCCACCACGACCGCCACGATGATGGCGCAGCCGATGATGATCCACTCGTAATTCTGGTCCCAGTGCAGCGTACGAATCGACTGCCGGATGAGCACGATGAGCAACGCGCCAAGCATCGCGCCTACCGCGCTCCCGCGTCCCCCGATCAGGCTCGCGCCGCCGACCACCGCGGACGCGATCACGTACAGCTCGTATCCCTGGCCGTCGGCCGACGACGCCGACCCGTAGAAGCTCGCGCCGAGAAAGGCGGAGAATCCGGCCGTCAGCCCCGACACCACGAAAACGCCGACCTGAATGCGGTTGAGGGCCAATCCCGCAAACCGGCTCGCCTCGAGGTTGCCTCCGAACGCGAATATATGCCGCCCCATCACGGTCCGCGTGAGATAGAGCGCGCCCACGATCGTCACGGCGATCATGCAGAGCATCGGCACGGGGTACAGTCCGCCGCCCAGGCCGAGCGACGCCTTCGTCGCGGCGGTCACTGACGGCGGCACGAGGATGCTCTCGGCTTTCGTGGTGACGAACGCGATACCGCGCAGGATCCACATCGTACCGAGCGTGATGATGAACGGGTGGACCCGAAGACCGACCACGAGCAACCCGTTCGCGAGCCCGCACAGCAATCCGACGCCCACGCTCGCGGCGAACCCGATCATCACGGATGCGGCCGGTTCCATCGGGCCAAGCGCTCGCAGCAGCACCGCCATGCTCACTCCCGACAGCGCGTAGATCGACCCGACCGAGAGGTCGATGCCGCCGGAGATGATCACCATGGTGGCCCCGATCGCCATGATGGCGAAGAAGCTCGCGTCGGTCGCCACCTGCACCAGCGTGTACGAATTGAAGAAGTCATTGACGACGTCGCCGGTGCGACGATCCACATGCGAGCCCGCCGCCAGCGTGAGCAGCAGCGTGACGAGTACGAGGACGATCGTGAGCCCCGCTTCCTGCGACGCGAGCAATGCACGGATGGCGCGCTTCATCTCACTCCGCGATCGTCGGCATCCGGCTCGCCCGATAGGACGCGCGGAACCGGTCGTAGTAGTTCTGATACTCCGCGTGGGCGCGAGGATCCGGCCGCTCCAGCGGCGCGCGCTGCAGCGTACTCCGCGTCGCCGCCGCGAGATCGCTGAACGCCCCCGCGCCCACCGCCGCAAGCAGCGCCGCTCCGTACGCGGGACCCTCTTCGCGGTTCACGGTACACACGGGCAGCCCGAACACCTCGGACTGCAGTCGGCGCACGAATGCGCTGCGCGCGCCACCACCGGTCAGCAGCAACTGATTCGGCGACAACCCCAGCTCCTGCAGGATTGCGAGCGAGTCGCGCAGCGCGAAGCACACGCCCTCCAGCACAGCGCGAGTCACGTGCGCGCGTGTGTGGGCCAGGCTCAGGCCCAGAATCGCGGCGCGGGCCGACGCGTCGCGGTGCGGCGTGCGCTCGCCCTGGAGATACGGGAGGAACGTCACTCCGTCCGCGCCGGCCGGAACGCCTGCCGCCTCCTCATTCAGGAGGCGTATCTGATCGTCGCCCGCGAGCTCGCGCGCGAACTGGTCCTTGTACCACGCAAAGGCGCCACCGGCCGAGAGCACGACGCCGATGAGATACCAGACGCCGGGAACTACGTGACAGAAGGTGTGCGCGCGAAGCCCGGGATCAACAAGTGGCTGCGCTGTGGGGGCCAACACGGTCCCCGAGGTTCCCCAGCTCGCGACGGCCTCACCCGGCGCGACTACGCCCACACCGGCGGCGCCGCACGCGTTGTCGGAGCCTCCGCCTACGACCGGAGTCCCTTCGGCGAGGCCTGTTTTGGCGGCCGCCTCCGACGACACCCGGCCGAGCACGGACGCCGAGCCCCCCACGTCAGGGAGCAGCGTCGGAGAGACGTCGACAGCCTTCAGGACCTCGCTGCTCCACTGCAGTCGCGCCGGGTCGAACATCAGCGTTCCCGATGCATCCGACGGCTCCGTCGCAAGCACATTGGTGAGCCTGTACCGCACGAAGTCCTTCGCCAGCAGGATCTTCGCGAGGCGCCCGAACGCCCGCGGCTCGTGCTTGCGGAGCCAGAGCACCTTGGGGAGCGTGAATCCTTCCAGCGCGGCGTTGCGCACCCACTCGCGCAACGCATCCTCGCCGCCGGCGCGCTGCGTGATCTCGCGGCATTCGGCCGTCGTGCGTCCATCGCACCAGAGCAACGCCGGCCTGATGACAGCGCCCTCTCGATCGAGAAACACCGAAGAATGCATCTGGCCGGACAGTCCGACGGCGGCGACGCGTGCGGACTGATCTCGAAGCACGTCGCGAATGGCGCGAGCGCTGGCGTGCCACCAGGCCTCGGGGTCCTGTTCCGCCCATCCGGGTCGCGGCGTGGACAACGACAGCGGAGCGACGGAGGATCGCACGACATCCCCGGCCGTGCTCACGAGGATCGCCTTGATTGCGCTGGTGCCGATGTCGAGTCCCAGAAAAACCGCGTCAGCCACGCTCAGCGGACCCCGAGCAGCAACTCCATCGTGAGCTGATCCAGCTTTTCATAGGCGTAGCCCCGCGATCGCATGTCGTCGAGATCGTAGCGGGCGTCGCGGAGCTCCTTCGCCTTCGCGGCAGTGTACTTCACCCGGAGGCCTGGCCTGGCACCGCGCCCGCTCAACTCACTCAGCAGCGCCTGAATCTCCTTGTCCGCATGGAATTGCGCGACCTTTTCCCTGAGGATGAGATACGAGCGCATGCTGCCGGCCGCGAAGTCCCAGACGCCCGCCTCGTCCTCCGTGCGATAGGCATGGCTGTCGAAGTGCCGCATGCCGTCCCACTTCGCGTCCTCGAGGAGCTTCACCAGGAAGAACGCGCCCTTCACGTCTTCGCTGGCGAAGCGCAGGTCCTGATCGAACCGTCCCGGCTTCTGGGCGTTGAGGTCGATGTGGAACAGCTTCCCGGCCTCCAGCGCCTGGGCCACGCCGTGCGAGAAGTCGAGACCCGCCATGGTGTCGTGCGCCACCTCGGGATTCAGGCCCACCATGTCCGGGTGATCCAGGGTGTAGATGAACGCCAGCATGTGGCCGATGGTCGGCAGGAAGATGTCGCCGCGCGGCTCGTTGGGCTTGGGCTCCAGCGCGAATCGCAGATCGTACTTCTGCGACCGCGCGTACCCGCAAAGAAAGTTGAGCGCGTCGCGGAACCACTTGAGCGCTTCGCGCGGGTCCTTGGCGGCGTTCGTTTCCACGCCTTCGCGTCCGCCCCAGAACACATACGTCGTGGCGCCCAGCTCGACCCCCAGGTCCATTGCCCGCATCGTCTTCTGGATCGCATAGGCGCGCACGCGGGCGTCATTGCTGGTGAACGCGCCGTCGCGGAACGCCGGATCGCCGAACAGGTTGGTGGTGGCCATCGGCACTTTCAGGCCGTTCGCCGCCAGAGCCTTCCTGAACTCCTTCACGATGCGATCGCGCTCCGAGGCGGCTGCGTCGCGCGGCACCAGGTCAGTGTCGTGGAGGTTGACGCCGTAGGCGCCAAGTTCGCCGAGCTTCTCGACGATACGCACGGGCGGGATCGGGTGGCGCACCGGGTCGCCGAACGGATCGCGGCCGACATTGCCGACGGTCCACAGTCCGAACGTGAAGTGGTGTTCAGGTCTGGGCGCGTACGCGTCTTTCGCAGCCTTGTTTCTCATTTCGGAGCTAACAATTCTGGTTTCGGACTTGTCGGATTTTGACGGATCGGTCGGATCGGCGGAGAACAGCAACTGCCTCACTGCAACGGCTGACGGCAACTGCCTACTGCAACAGCCAACCGCAGAGGACGCAGAGGGAACCGAGAGAACGCAGAGGACACGCCGAAGCCGGACAGACTCATTCCAGCAGTGGTCCTCCGCGTCCTCTCTTTGCTCTCTGCGTCCTCCGCGGTTAGGAAGTTCCGGCCGTGAGTTTCACTTGTTGTGGCTACTGCGACCGATCCGCCTCATCGGGGGATTGGGGACCGCGTGAAGGTGGCGAGTGCTGCCCACGGTTCGAACGGCGTCACGATAGATAGCCCGGATGCCGCAGTGGACACACCCCGGGCGCCAGCGGCGCCGTCACGGCGTTACAATCGTCACGGTCACGCGCAGGATCCGGTCGAGCAGCGGGTAATCACGGTCCATGAACGCGTTCCCGCCCGTCTCCAGCGGTCCCTGACGTCCCTGCCGCACGCCGCTCCCCGAGGTCTCGCCGTACCCGGAATACAGGCTGTCCACCACGGCCATGCCTTCCACTACGCGCCCGAGCACCGTGAAGGGCTCCGCATCGTTGCGAGCGTTGTCCGCGAGATTGATGTAGATCTGCGTGTTGCGTGTGTTGGGGTGTCCCGGCCCCTTGTACGAGAACGCAAATGCGCCCCGCACGTTGCTCGAGCGCGGCGGGTCGTCGGCGAGGTAGCGATCCTTCCATGCCGCGTTGACGCGCGGGTCGCCGTGCAACCCGAACTGCGCGATGTAGCCCTTGTTCACGCGGTGAATGCGCGTGTCGTCGAAGTAGCCAAGCCGCGCGAGGTTGTAGAGGCGGTCGGCGCCGATCGGCCCCCACGCCCGATGCAGTTCCAGGACAAAGATGCCCTTGTTCGTCTCGAAGCTGAGACGCGAGACCGCAGGCGCCGGCCTGGTCCACCCGGCGTTCGCAGGATCGAGCAGCAGCGGATCCCTCCCTGGCTCGCCGGCTGCCGTGACCGGAACCGTCCTCAGGAACTCGGCGAGGTAGTCGCCCCAGATCGCGGGCTGCGAGTGCGTGCCGTGTCCCCGTGTTCGTTCGCTTGTGGGGATCAGCACGTAGCGCGCCTTCTGCACGCGCGGAACCAGCTTCTCCATGAGGCCCAGCTCCGGCGGATTCACGAAATCGTCCGCCGAGTTGATCGCCAGTACCGGCACGTCGATGGCCTCGAGCTTCGAGGATGGGTCGTAGTCGCGCGACGCTTCGAACGCATAGATCACGTTGTTCGCATCGAGGGCGCGTGACTGGCGGTCGAGGTAGGCGGTCATGGCGCTGTCCGCCTGCGCGCGGGTCGGCGCCTGTCGCTGCTGCACCAGCGGCGCGGACGTCATCACCCAGAGACCAGCCATCGCAGCTCGCATCCCCTGAAGGGGAGGCGCGGCATAGTCGCCGCCCTTCCATGCAGGATCGGAGGTGATGGCGTCGATGATCGTCCTGCGGATCATCCGGTTGCGTCCCGCGATCGCCGTCGGCGCGCAGGCGAGCGGTACGAGGGCGTCGGCGAATCCTGCGTGGCGCTCGCCCCAGACCCACGCGTGCATGCAACCCATGGACGTGCCCATCACGAGCTTCAGATGGCGAACGCCGAGCCCCTCGACGAGGAGGCGATGCTGCGCGTCCACCATGTCATCGTAGGTGTACTTCGGGAACTTCATCCGCAGCCCGTCGCTTGGCTTGCTCGACCGTCCGTGGCCGATGCCATCGGGGAGAATCACGTAGTGCTGCGTCGTGTCGAGGGCGCGCGCCGGGGCCGAAGAGCGGCGACATCGGGTTGACGAGCCCCGTGCCCGATCCGGTGGTGCCGTGCAGCATCAGGACAGCGTTGCGCGTCACGCCGCCGGCGTCGCGGCGCGGCGTCCCGAGCGTCACGTAGTGAATGCGCAGCTCGGCAAGCGTCTCGCCTGTGGCGAACGTGAAGTCGCGGAGAACGAAGTCGCCCTCGGTGCGTTGCGCCGCCGCGGGAGCGGCGCCAGTCAGCACCAAGAGGACTGCGAACGCTGTCGCGCGCATCATCAGCTCGTTACCTGGCAAATGGGAGTGAGCAGCAAACTGCGGCGCGATCGCACGATCTACAACTGGCCTTGCGGACGGCCCTGGCGCGGACCGGATAATGTCCAGGCGCTCCAGTGGCGATAGCCGCCGCGGCGCCCGTGGCTGTGCCAACTCTGCTCGATCAGCCACTTTGCCAGCAGCCGCCGGAACACGCCGTGCGTCACGACGAGCGCCGACGAGCCGTCGGCCACGATGTCGCCAAGCCACTGAGCCGCGGCCCGTGCGCGCGCCAGCTCTCGTTCCGTTACGTCTGTGCCGCGGACAATCCGGTAGCTCCAAGCCAGGTGAATGATCACGGCCCACGCTTCCAGCGGCAATCGCGTCGGCCAGCGAGGAATGGCCAGGGGCACTTCGCGCAGCAGGGGCGACACGTGGATCGATCGGCCCGGCGCGAGTCGTTCCGCGGACGCTATCGCGCGCGGAAGGTCGCTGGCGACGACGTGCGTCGCATCGGCCGCGACGCGCACGAGGCTCCTGGGCGGATGGCTCGATACCAGGAGTCCCGCCGAGTCGTATCCGTCGCGCCATCGCTGCAAGCCGGCGCGGTCGATGGCTCCGCCGTGATGGACGTGCGACGTCGCGCCGTGGCGGACCAGAATCAGAGTGCCCTGGTACCGAACCGTCACCTGCTGCCTCATCTGTCTGGGGAATACGACTCTTGTCGAGGTGCCTGCAGTTCCCACCGCCAGACCAACCCGTCGTCCGGGTCGACAACTTCGCCGATGCGTTCGAACCCGCACTTCAGCAGCACTCGCGTCGATGCGCTCTCCACGGGTCGCGTGTGCGCCCGGACGAGTCGCACCCGGCCGCTGGCGAACGCAACGTCGATCAACGCGCGCGCCGCCTCCGTGGCGTATCCACGCCCCTGGTGTGCCGCATTCACACCGTACGCGATCTCGACCATCGCCTCCGGGCCGGGTGCGTCCTTGTAACCACAGCTCCCGATGACGGCTCCGCTGGTCCGATGCACCATTACGAAGCCAAAGAGCCAGGGATCCGCCGATTCGGCGGCGCTCACGCGTGCCAGCCACTCCGGCGACACCTCCGCCCTGTCGGGCGGGCTCATGTCTTCGACCAGAGCGAGCACCTGTTCCTTCGTCTGAGGCAACAACTCGAGGTTCTGCGTCGTGATGTTTGCGTCCCTCATCGGAGTCGAGCCGGGGTGATTGGTCGAGTCACTTGGATCTGCGCTGTCGCAACACTTCGTAGACTGCGATCCCGACACTCGTGGAGAGGTTGAGCGACCGCACGCGCGCCGAGTGGATCGGCATCGCGACAAACCGATCGCCATACCGCTCGTGAAGATCGGCGGGCAGCCCTCCGGTCTCGCGTCCAAAGACGAGCACGACCGCTTCGGGCGAGCCAAGGGGCGCGTCCCAGAGGAATCGTGGCGCCTTGGTGGAAAAGAACCAGGGATCACCGAGTGACGGCAGCTCGCTCTCGAAGGCTTCCCAGCTCGGCCAAACGCGCAAATCGACGTGCTCCCAATAGTCGAGGCCCGCGCGTTTCAGCTCTCTTTCGTCGAGCGAAAATCCGATCGGCTCGATGAGATGCAAGGAAGCGCCGGCGGCGAGGCAGGTGCGGCCCGCGTTCCCCGTGTTCCAGTGAATCTCCGGGTGCACGAGTACGACGTGAATCGCCAATGGCCGCGTGGTCCTGAGGGGGAGGAGTGTGGCATGACGCTATCTTTCCCTGTCAGTTGCCGTAAGCCTGATTCTTTCGATGGAATCACCCGTGTCACAGGCTCCGCCAGACGCACCCCCTTCTGCAAGCGACGCCGCTTCGGCGCCGGCAAAGCCGCACGACTTCATCCGCGAGATGGTCGCCGACGACGTCGCGAGCGAATCGGTTCGGCCGGCCGATCGCCACGCGATTTCCGCCGGAGCCGAACGGCTTCCCGCACATCGGCCACGTCAAGGCGATCTGCCTGAACTTCGGCATCGCCCGCGAGTTCAACGGCCGCTGCAACCTGCGGTTCGACGACACCAATCCGTCCACCGAAGACATCAAGTACGTCGAGGCGATCAAGAACGACATCAAGTGGCTCGGCTTCGAGTGGGACGCCGAGCTGTACGCCAGCGACTACTTCGGACAGCTGTACGAGTTCGCCGAGCTGCTCGTGAAGAAGGGGAAGGCGTACGTCGACTCGCAGAGCGGCGAGGAGATCCGCGAGGACGCGCGGCACGGTCACGGTCGCCGGCACGAACAGCCCGTACCGCGACCGCCGGTCGACGAGAACCTCGATCTGCTGCGACGCATGAAGGCCGGCGAGTTCCCCGACGGCGCGCACGTGCTGCGGGCGAAGATCGACATGGCGCATCCCAACATGATCATGCGCGATCCGGTGCTGCTGCGCATTCGTCACGCGCATCACTACCGCCAGGGCGACGCGTGGTGTCTCTATCCGCTCTACGACTTCGCGCACCCGCTGTCCGACGCCATCGAGGGGATCACGCACTCGCTCTGCACGCTCGAGTTCAAGGACAACAACGACATCTACAAGTGGCTGGTGCGCGAGTGCGGCTTCGAGCGGCCGCCCGAGCAGACCGAGTTCTCGCGGCTCGAGCTCGAGTACACGGTGATGAGCAAGCGCAAGCTGCTCCGGCTCGTGAACGACGGGTGTCGTGTCCGGATGGGACGATCCGCGCATGCCGACGATGTCGGGCATGCGTCGTCGCGGCGTGACGCCCGAGGGGCTGCGCGACTTCGTCGACGACGGCCGGCGTGTCGCGCAAGCCGCAGCGCACCGAGCTGGCGACGCTCGAGCACGCGATCCGCAACGATCTCAACATGCGCGTGCCGCGCGTGATGTGCGTCGTGCGATCCGCTCAAGGTCGTGCTCACGAACTATCCCGAGGGCCAGGTCGAGCAGCTCGAGGCGTCGTACTATCCGCACGACGTCCCGAAGACGGGCTCGCGCCTCGTGCCGTTCTCGCGCGAGCTGTACATCGAGCGCGACGACTTCATGGAGGACCCGCCGAAGAAGTTCTTCCGGCTCGCGCCGGGCCGCGAAGTGCGACTCCGCTACGGCTACTTCATCACGTGCACGGACGTCGTGAAGGACGCCGCCGGCGAAGATCGTCGAACTGCGCTGCACGTACGATCCCGCGACGCGCGGCGGCGACGCGCCCGACGGCCGCAAGGTGCAGGGCACCATCCACTGGGTGTCGGCGCCGCACGCGCTCGACGTCACGCTGCGACTGTACGACAAGCTGTTCACCGATGCCGGATCCCGACGCCGGAGGGCGAGGACGACGTCCTCGAGCTGCGTGAATCCCGAGTCGCTCGACCGTCGTGAACGGCGCGAAGATCGAGCCGAGCGTGGCGAACGATCCGATCGGCACGCGCTACCAGTTCGAGCGGACGGCGTACTTCATCAGCGATGTCGATCGATTCGAAGCCGGGCGCGCTGGTGTTCAACCGCACGGTGACGCTTCGCGACACCTGGGCGAAGATCAAGCCGAGAGGATAGAGGCATGCGCAACATCACTCTGGCTCTTCGCGCCCTGTCGCGGAACCCGATCGTCACGGCTGTCGCCGCGCTGTCGCTGGGACTCGGCATCGGGTCCAACGCCGCGATCTACTCGATCTTCCACCGGATGCTGCGGCAGGACCTCCGCGTCCACCAGCCCGAGCGGCTGGTGAACCTGTCGGCCCCCGGGCCCAAGCCGGGCAGCAATTCCTGCGGCCAGGCGGGCAGCTGCGAGGACGTCTTCAGCTATCCGATGTTCCGCGACCTTCAGCAGGCGCAGCCCGCCGGCTTCGCCGCGATCGTCGGACACCGCGACTTCGGCGCGAACGTGAGCTACGAGCGCCGCAGCTCCGCGGAAACCGGATACCTCGTGTCGGGCAACTACTTCGCGACGCTCGGTGTGCAGCCGGCGCTCGGACGCCTGCTGTCGCCGTCGGACGACCAGACTCCCGGCGCGCACCCGGTGGTCGTGCTCGGCCACGATTATTGGGAAAGCAAGTTGGGCGCTGATCCGTCCGTGGTCGGCAAGACGCTCGTGGTGAACGGGCAACCGCAAACCATCGCGGGCGTGGCGCCGAGGAATTTCGACGGGACCACGTACGGGACGCGTCCCGCGTTCTACGCGCCGCTGGTCATGGCCGGCACGATCGGAACGGGAACCGTGCGGCGCATCGACGAGCGCCGCACCTACTGGCTCTACGCGTTCGGACGGCTCGCGCCCGGCGCCGCCGATCGAGCAGGCGAGCGCCGCGATCAACGCGGTGTACGGGCCAATCATCAACGAGGTGGAAGCGCCGCTGCAGCGGGAGATGCGCGATTCGATGATGACCCGCTTTCGCGCAAAGCAGGTAGTCGTGACGGACGGCAGGCGCGGCCAGAGCGACTGGGATGACGCGGCCGGTACGCTGTTCCTGCTCTTCGCCATCACCGGACTTGTCTTGCTCATCGCATGCGCCAACGTCGCGAACCTCCTGATGACGCGCGCCACCAACCGCGAGATGGAGATGGCGGTGCGGTTGTCCCTCGGCGCGACGCGGCGGCAACTACTGGCCCAGCTGCTCACGGAGTCCCTGACGCTTGCGCTGGTGGGCGGGGTCGCGAGCCTGCTGTTCGCGTCGTGGACGCTGAGCGGGATCACCGCGCTGCTCCCGCCGGACGTGAGCGGTATGCTGGATCTCGGCGTGAGCTGGGCGGCCGTCGCCTTCGCAGGCACGCTGTCGCTGGCGACAGGGATCGCGTTCGGGCTGTTCCCTGCGCTGCACAGCACGCGTCCGGACCTGGTGACCGCGCTCCGCAACAATTCGGGAAAGCTCGCGGGTGGACGCACGGCCAGGCGATTCCGCAGCTCGCTCGCCACCGCGCAGATCGCGCTGGCCATGGCGCTGTTGATGAGCGCCGGTCTCTTTCTGAAGAGTTTGTGGAAGGTGAGCAGGGTGGACGTGGGCGTACGGGTGGAGAAGCTGGTGACCTTCTCGCTGTCTCCCGAACAGAGCGGTTACGATTCCACCCGGATCGCGCACGCTCTTCGCCCGCGTGGAGGAGGATCTCGCGGGCATTCCGGGGGCGACGGCGGCGACGTCCGCGATGGTGCCTCTCATCGCGGGTAGCAACTGGAACAACACGGTGCGGGTCGAAGGATTCAAAGCGGACGAGAACAACACCAACGCGAGTTCGTCGTTCAACGGGGTTGGTCCCGGTCATTTCCGGACGATCGGCGTGGGGCTGCTGGCGGGGCGCGAGTTCACGGCCGCGGACCACGCGGGGCGTCCCAAGGTGGCGATCGTGAACGAGACGTTCGCGCGCAAGTTCGGCCTCGGCGCCAATCCGGTGGGGAAGCGCATGGCGCAAGGTGGCAGCGACACGGTCCCGCTCGACATCGAGATCGTCGGACTGGTGCGCGATGCGAAGTATTCGGACGTCACGCGCGAGATTCCGCCGGTGTTCTTCACCCCGCACCGCCAGCAGCGGCGCGTGGGCGAGATGAACTTCTATGTCCGTACTGACGGGGAGCCGGGTGCGATGCTCCGCGCGATTCCGGCGGTGGTGCAGCGGCTGGATCCGTTGCTGCCCGTGGTGGGTCTCAAGACGATGCCGGACGAGATTCACCGGAACACGTTCGAGAATCGGATGATCAGCACGCTCTCGGCGGCGTTCGCGCTGCTCGCGACGCTGCTGGCGGCAATGGGCCTCTACGGGGTGCTGGCGTATTCCGTCGCGCAGCGCACGCGCGAGATCGGCGTGCGCATGGCGCTCGGCGCCGGCGCGGCGCAGGTGCAGGGCCTGGTGCTGCGGCAGGTGGGCATGATGGTGCTGATCGGCGGCGTCATCGGGCTGGCGGGAGCGATCGCGCTCGGCCAAGTGGCGCAGTCGATGTTGTACCAGATGAGCGGCGCGGATCCCGTGGTCATGCTGGGGTCGGTCGTGCTGTTGTCGCTCGTCGCGCTGTCGGCCGGCTACGTGCCGGCGCTGCGCGCCTCACGCGTGGACCCGATGCAGGCGCTCAGGTACGAGTAGGCCTCGGCCGCTCAAGGCGTCGATCCAACTCCTTCGCGCGCGCGCGCGCTCCCGAGGCCGCCCCGCGCCGCCACATCGCGCTGTGCACCATCCACCACGGTGACTTCCCTACGCGGAAGACTTCCGGCCACGACCCAGGCTGCCGCGCCGATCACCCAGGAAATTATGAATCCCGTCCACTGGAGCCGGTTCGTCGGAGCCGCCACCACGCCGGGTCCCCAGACGAGAATCGTGAAGACGCCGATCATCGCGGCCTCGAGCGTGGCCGCGAGACGCGGATAGACGCCGAGCAGCACACCGAGTCCGGCGGCGATGTGGCCAGCGCCGCCGAGATATGCCCAGAACGCGCGCCACGGAAGCCAAGCCGGCACGAAGCCCATCGTCTGCGGCCCGTACACGAAGTGCGCCAGACCGATCGGGAGCAGCGCGACCGCGAACAGGACTCGAGCGATGCGCATTCCGCGTTCGTCGGTCGCGAGACCGGGCGAACCTTCGCGAAGCGTGGCGAAGAGGACCCAGCCTGCGGCGACGAGCACCGCGATCTCGCCGGCGCCCAGCCAGTTCACCTCGACCAGCGGCGCCATGATCACCTTCGGCAGCTTCAGCGCGACGAGCCAGAGCGACAGATAGAAAAAGAGGACGCGAGCCGCTGGGAGCGCCAGGCGCGTGGACAACAGCCCGATTCCCGTTGTGAGCAAGATGCCGGCTGACACGTAGGCGAGGAATCCACGCGCCGGCACCCACGCCGGCACAGGCTGCCACTGGAGCGCGAAGTCGCCGTACACCAGACCGAGGACGCTAAGCGCGACGAGCCCCAGCGCGAAGGACACGCGATCGAGGTTCAGCCGGCGCATCGTGGTTCCCCCGGAAGGATTACTACGTCAACCCGTCATGCGCTGTCGGCGTCACGCGAGGGACTCGTGGTCCGGGTCCCCTTCCTTACAACGTGCGGTGGAAAGCGCTCATGGACCCGCTAGCCGGGCCCGAACCGCATCGATGTCCTTGAACCAGCGATTTGGCATCAGCACCACCGCGGGACTGAGCGCCTGCAGAAGTGTCTCGCCAGTACCCTCGGACGCCACCAGCTCGAACGGGCCGGGATCATCCGAGATCCGGATGCCCAGGATCTTGCGCTCCGACCGATGCGGGAAGCGCGGCGAGAGTGGATTCCCGGAGCCGTCGAACAGGCGAACGGCGCCGCTTTCGACGTCATAGCTCTCGAAGTGAATTCGAGCTTCCGCTTCGTCGGCAACGACCTCCAGCGTACCGTCTTCGTTGTAGGCAAAGAGCATGTCTTTTCTCATGATTCAGAGGGGCGCCACGGCGTCTCGCATCGGAATACCTAACGCGCTCTTGACAGCCGGACCACCCCAGTGCTAGATATCCAGCAGAGTGCTGGAATTCTAGCATCGGAGCCCGGATGACCAGATCGCAAAAGGCGGCTAACGAACGACTCGCCAGACTCAGCCGCCGCGAGCGGCAGTGCCTCGACGTGCTCTATCAGCGCGGACAGGCAACCGTCGCCGAAGTCATCGATACACTCGCCGACCCGCCCAGCTACTCCGCGGTTCGCGCCACCCTCAATGTCCTGGTGGAGAAGGGGCACGCGGTGCATCGCCAGGACGGCCCCCGATACGTCTATTTGCCGGCGATCCCCGCCGACACGGCCCGCGATGCGGCGGTCAGACACCTCGTCACCACGTTCTTCGGCGGCTCGCACGAGGACGCGATGGTCGCGCTGCTCGAGATGTCCGACACGAAAGTGCCGCGCGAGACGATCGAAGCGCTGACACGCCGGATCCAGGCGGCCCGTACGGAGGGCAGATAACCCGTGCTTACCTCGACCCCCCCGACCCCCAGTATCATGGACACGATTCCGCCGCTCGTGACGGGCGCCGTCATCCAGGGAACGATCCTGCTCGCCGTCGCGATGCTCGCGGCGTACCTGCTGCGCCGCCAATCGGCGGCGCTGCGACATCTCCTGTGGACGCTCGCGATCGTCGGGCTCGTCGCGCTCCCGGTACTGGCGCCCGTGGTACCGTTCCGGCTGCATCTCCTCCCCGCGGCCCAGACTGCGGATCCCAAGCTCGACCAGGATCACAAGCCGCTCGCAAGCGACGCGGGCCGGGACGAGGATGCGGCGACGGCCCCTCTGGCCGACGTTGCGGCCGTGACGCAAGGGGGCGCTCCGATTGCAGCTGGCTTTGACACGACCCGCGTGGTCTTCGCGGCCTGGCTGCTTGGCGTTCTGCTCCTCGTCGCGCGCTACCTCATCGGCTTCGTCGTCGTGCGACGCCTGGCGTACCGCGCTCGCGTCGTCACGGACGAGAGCTGGCACGCGATTGCCGACCGGGCCGCGCGCGCGCTCGACGTCCACACGCCTGTGGAGCTCAAGGTCAGCACGGACGTCGCGATGCCGTTCGCTTGCGGCCTGATCAAACCGACCATCGTACTGCCCGCGTCGTCCGCCGAGTGGACTGCCGAGCGGCGGGACGCCGTCCTGCTGCACGAGTTCGCGCACATCAGTCGTGGAGATCTCGCAATGAACACGCTGTCCCATTTCGTCCGCGCGGCATACTGGTTCCACCCGCTCGCGTGGCTCGCCGCGCACCGCCTGCGTGTCGAAGGCGAGCGCGCGTGCGACGACGCCGTGCTGCGCGCCGGCGCCCTGCCTTCGGATTACGCCGAGCACCTGCTCAGCATCGTGCGCACCGTGGGGAACACGGTGCCGAACGTCGCGCTCGCGATGGCGCGCCGCTCCGACTTCGAGGGCCGCCTGCTGGCCATCCTGGAGCCCGGCGTCCCGCGCGGACGCATGACGCGCTGGCGCGCCGTGGGCATGGCCGCGCTCTTCCTCGTCATGGTCATGCCGCTCGCGGCGATGTCCCCGACGCGTGGGCTGGCTTCCGCACCGGCGTCCGTCGTCCTCGAGAAGGAACACAAAAACCAGGAGCCGAGTCCCAGCCCGAGCCCGAGTCCGAGTCCGTCGGCGAGCCGGTCAGAGGAGATGCGCGAGCAGTCGCGCGAGGTGGCAGGCGCCATCACCGCGCTCATCGAGTCGCTCGGCGATGCCAGTCCCACGGTGCGCGTCGCGGTCGTCGGCTCGCTGGGCAAGTATCAGGACCCGCGCGTCATCACGGCACTCGGAAAGGCGCTGCGCGAGGACACCGACGCCCGCGTCCGCGAGGCCGCGGCTCTACGCGCTGGGCGAGATCGACGACGTGCGGGGCGTCCCGCATCTGCTCGAGGCGCTCAAGAGCGAGAAGGTCGCCGCGGTGCGCGAGAAGATCGTGCACGCGCTTGGCGAGATCGACGACCCATCCGCCACCGCTGGAATCGCCGCGGTGCTCAAGGATCCCAGCGTGCTCGTTCGCCGCGCCGCGGTATCCGCGCTGGGCGAGCTGGAGGACGCCAGCGTGGTCGTGGCGCTCGCGGGCATGGTCCGCGACGAGGACATCGAAGTACGCAAGCACGTCGCCGAAGCGCTGGGTCAGCTCGACAACAGCGCCGCTATCGAGGCCCTCACGGTGCTCTCGCGCGACAGCGATCCCGAAGTACGCGCCAGCGCGGTGTCGTCGCTCGGCGGCTTCGACGAGGACAACCGTGCTGTCCCGGCGCTCACGGCCGCGCTGAAGGACGCCAGCCCGCACGTGCGCAGTCACGCCGCGGACGCACTGGGGAATTTCGACAACCTCCGGACCGCTCCGCGCGCCCTCATCGACTTGCTGGCGGATACCGATCGCGAAGTCCGCAAGGAGGCCGCCGAGTCGCTCGGCAGCATCGGCGACGAGGCCGCGGTGCCCGGCCTCAAGCGACTCTCGGCGGACCTGGACGTAGAAGTGCGGCGCTCGGCAGCCGAAGCGCTCTCGGAGATCGGCGGCGTCGAGGCGGTGCAGGCGCTGATGGGAATGCTCAAGGACACCGATCCCGAGATCCGGCGCATCGCCGCCGAGGCCCTCGGCAAGCGCCGCGAGAGATGAGGACACCGGTGACGGGTGCGGCGCTGGGGCTGGCCCTCATGGTGGCCGGGGGAGTCGCGTGCGTGAACGAGAGCAGCGCTCAGACCTCCGGCGCCCGCGTGGTCCGCGACGACACCGCGTCCGTCGCGCGCCTGCTGGACGCGGTGCGCGGGTCCGACCCGCTGCTCTGCGAGCTGGCGACGCGGGACGTGGACATGCACGGCAGCTGGTCGCGCTGGGGCCCCATGGGCAGCAGTCCGATCGAAGGGGACAGCGCGTCGGCCGCGATGATCCGCTGGATCCAGCGCGAGCACAACGACCCCGCCGTGGTGCCGCGCCTCCGCGCGGCGGTGCGCGACGCGGATGGATGCGTTCGGCGCGTGGCCGCGTCGTTCCTCGGCCGCGTGCAGCACCCGACGGCGCACGCCGCGCTCATCGAAGCGGCGGAGGATGCGCGACCCGGGACGCGCTATGTGGCGGTGGTCGGACTGGGTCTCTCCGAGAACAAGGAGGCCATGGAGATCCTGGTTCGCCGGCTGCGCGACGACTCGCCGCTCGTCCGGCGCGCGGCCGCATGGGCGCTGGGGTCCCTCGAGCAACCCGCCGCGCTAACGCCGCTGCTCACGGCGCTGGAACGCGACGCCGACCCGCGCGTGCGACAGGCGGCAGCGTGGGCCATTGGGCAAGTGCATCCATAAGACCACTCGGTCAGGCCACTCTGTCCGAAGGGTGTCGCTGATCTCCGCCGATCGAGCCGATCTCCGCCGATGACCAGCCGAATTCCCCATCGGCGTGATCGGCCGGGATCCGCGTGAATCAGCATGACCCTTGTGGCTGTGGAGCCCCTGTGGCGACAGTTATACAGTGTCGAATGTCGCCAACGGACCGCTCCGATCGCGCAAGATCGCGACGCCGATAGGGACGATGCTCGCCGTCGCGGACACTCGCGGCCTGCTGCTCTGCGAGTTCCACGACCGGCCGCTGCTGCGCCGGCAGCTCGAGCGGATTGAAGCGGTCTGCGGCGGAGCGCCCGAGGAAGGTCCGCACGACTTCCTGGAGCAGACCAGCCGAGAGCTGCGCGAGTACTTCCTCGGACAGCGCGAGCACTTCTCGATTCCGCTTGTCCTGGAAGGACGGCCGTTCCAGACGAGCGTCTGGCGTCAGCTCCTCGAGATCCCGTTTGGCAAGACCACTTCGTACGACGCGATCGCGACCCGTATCGAGAAGCCCGGCGCGGCGCGCGCCGTAGGGCAGGCAAACGGGGACAATCGCATCGCGATCATCGTTCCCTGTCATCGGGTGATCGCGTCGAACGGCGGTCTCGCGGGGTACGGCGGAGGCCGGCACCGGAAGCAGTGGCTGCTTGCGCACGAACGGCGCGGCACGCAATTGTCGCTCGACTCCGCCTGGGAATGACCGGCGAATCAGTCCGGGCGGGCAGATTCAGGAAGGAGCCTGGGGCCGCCGGCCCATTGACCCGTAAAGATCCCGGGCATATCCTGCGACCATGCAAATGACCGCGCGCAATTCCAACAACCGAAATCGGAACTCCCCGCGGAGGTCCGGCTAGAGTCGCGCGCAGTCGAGCACCAGCGCAGCGTCGCCCGCCGAGACCTCAGTCCGGCGGGCGTTTTTCTTGATTAGAACAAGGGAACGAAGGCCGAGAACGGTAAGCGGTAAGCGGTAAGCGGTAAGCGGTAAGCGGTAAGCGGTAAGCGGTAAACGAAGGTGGGTTCATTGGGGTGTAGGTCAATTGGCAGACCGCCCGGCTGTTAACCGGGAAGTTGGTGGTTCGAGTCCACCCGCCCCAGTAGAGGGAGAAAGCAGAAGGCAGAAGGCGAAAAACAGAGACGGAAGAACCTCTGCCTTCCGCCTTCTGCCTTCTCTCTTCTATGATTCCCGAATGCGCGTCTTCCTTATTCTGGCGGCTGCGTCGATCTCGCAGGCACAACAGCCCGATCGAGCGTTCACGCGCGCCGACACGCTGCGCGGCAGCAACGGGCTCGAGCGCTCCTGGTGGGATGCCGAGTTCTACGACCTGAACGTTCGGGTCAATCCGTCGGACAGCAGCATCCGCGGGTGGAACGCCATCACCTATCGCGTCCTGCGTCCCGCGCGCGAGATGCAGATCGACCTCCAGGTGCCGCTGCAGATCGACAGCGTCCTGCAGGAGGGTCGCAAGCTCCGATTCCGCCGCGACAGCAACGCGTTCTTCGTGACGCTGCAGGAGCAGCAGCGCACCGGCTCCAGGCTGACGATCACGGTCCATTACGGCGGCAAGCCTCGCGCTGCGCGCCGCGCGCCCTGGGACGGCGGGTTCGTCTGGGGGCGTGACTCGCTCGGGCGACATCACATCGCGACCGCCAACCAGGGCCTCGGCGCCAGCGTCTGGTGGCCGAACAAGGACTACGGCGGCGACGAGCCGGACAGCCAGCGCGTCGCGATCACGGTACCGGACTCGCTGATCAACGTCTCCAACGGGCGGCTGCGTTCCGCGTCGCGCGCGACGGACGGCGCGACCACGTGGGAGTGGTTCGTCTCCAACCCGATCAACAACTACGGCATTGCGGTGAATGCAGGGCGCTACGCCCACTTCAGCGATCATTATACGGGCGAGCGCGGCGAGCTCACGTTGGACTACTACCCGCTCGCGATTCACGAGGACACGGCGCGCGTCCAGTTCCGCCAGGCCATCCCGACCATCGCGTGCTTCGAGCGCTGGTTCGGTCCGTACCCGTGGTACGAAGACGGCTATAAGCTGGTCGAGACGCCGCACCTGGGCATGGAGCACCAGAGTGCGGTGGCGTACGGGAACAAGTTCAAGAACGGCTACGAGGGACGCGACCTCTCGCGCACGGGCCACGGCCTGAAGTGGGACTTCATCATCGTGCACGAGAGCGCGCACGAGTGGTGGGCCAACAACATCACGGCGAAGGATCTCGCGGACATGTGGGTGCACGAAAGCTTCGCGAACTACGCCGAAGGCCTGTACACGGAGTGCCAGGCCGGTACGGCCGCGGGCGCGGAGTACATCATCGGCAGCCGCGCGGGCATCCGGAACGACCGGCCGATCATTCCCGCGTTCGGCGTCAACGCGCAGGGCTCGGGCGACATGTATCCCAAGGGCGGGAACATGCTCCACACGATCCGCCACGTGATCGCCGACGACCGCAAGTGGCGCAACATCCTTCGCGGCGCCAACCAGACGTTCTGGCACAAGACCATCACCGGCCAGGAGCTGCGCGACTACATGAGTCGCGAAGCGGGCATGGATCTCTCGAAGATCTTCACGCAGTACCAGACGACGACGCGCATCCCGGTGCTCGAGTATCGCATGGAGGGCGGACAGATCGCCTTCCGGTGGGCCAACGTGATCGACGGCTTCGACATGCCGGTGGACGTGGCGCTCCCAGGCGCTCCCACCGCGTTCCGTCGCATCCGGCCGACGACCGCGTGGGCAACGCTGCCGGGCACGCTCGCGGCCGGCGAAACACTCATCGTGAAACGGGACTTCTATGTCGAAAGCAGCCGGAAGGATTGAGGCGCGACTGGCCGAGCTGAAGATCGAGCTGCCCACGGCGTCCAAGCCGGTGGCGAACTTCGTCCCGTGCGTCCAGACGGGGAACACGCTGTTCGTGTCGGGACAGGTCACCGCGTGGAACGGCGAATACCGGCACGTCGGCAAGGTGGGCAGGGAAATTTCCCTCGAGAAGGCGCAGGACGCCGCGCGCATCTGCGCCCTCAACGTGCTCGCGCAGTCGCGTGCGTTCCTCGGCGACCTCGATCGCGTCACGCGCGTGGTGATGGTGCAGGGGTTCGTCAACGCGATCCCCGAGTTCACGGACCATCCCAAGGTCATCAACGGCGCATCCGACGTATTCGTGCAGGTGTTCGGCGAGGCGGGGAAGCACGCGCGGTTCGCGCTCGGGGCCGGATCGCTGCCGTTCAACGTTGCCGTGGAAGTCGCGGCGGTTCTGGAGATTCAATGAGACACGCGAGCATCGCGCTGCTGGCTGGTTTGTCGGGCTTCGCCACACCGGCGGCCGCGCAGGACCCGCGCGTGGGGCTGCGTTCCGGATGGACGAACGCGGGAGAGGCGGCGCGGAACATGACGCTCGTCGCGCATCGCGACCGGCCGCAGGGGTTTTTCAATCCCGGCGATGCCGGCGACTTTGCGTTCGCCAACGCGGACATGGCGTTCGCCGGGAACACGCTCTTCATCGGCGGCTTCAACGGCGTTCA
The DNA here is from genome assembly GCA_963724885.1 of uncultured Gemmatimonadaceae bacterium. Taxonomy (GTDB): domain Bacteria; phylum Gemmatimonadota; class Gemmatimonadetes; order Gemmatimonadales; family Gemmatimonadaceae; genus DASPMP01. The sequence goes on from CAVRWG010000001.1 coordinate 254,814, forward strand.
GTTCTGGGACATCGCCAATCCGGCGAATCCGACACTGCGCTCCACGCTCGTCTGTCCGGGCGGCCAGGGCGACGTGTCCGTCCATGGCACTCTCATGTTCATGTCGGTGGAAGAGACGCGCGGCCGCGTGGACTGCGGCGGCCAGGGCGTCGCGGACACCGCGAGCACCGAGCGCTTCCGCGGCGTGCGCGTGTTCGACATCGCCGACGTGACCAGGCCGCGCCAGGTGGCCGCTGTGCAGACCTGCCGCGGATCGCACACCCACACGCTGGTGCTCGACCCGCGCGACTCCAGGAACGTCTACCTCTATGTGTCAGGGCTCAGCGGTGTGCGGCCCGCCGCGGAGCTCGCCGGTTGCTCGGCGCGCCTGCCTGCGGAGGATCCGGCGACGTCGCTGTTCCAGATCGAGGTGATCCGGGTTCCGCTGGCGTCGCCGCAGGAGGCGCGCGTGGTGAACATGCCGCGCATCTTCGCGGACAGCGCGGGAATCGCCGGACTGTCGCGCGGCGGCCGGCCCGGCGTCGGCGCGCAGGAATCCGCGATCACGGACTCCTGCCACGACATCACGATCTACAGCGAGATCGGGTTGGCGGCCGGAGCGTGCGCCGGCAACGGCATCCTCCTCGACGTGAGCGATCCCGCCAATCCGAGGCGCGTCGATGAAGTGAGCGACCCCAACTTCGCCTACTGGCACTCGGCCACGTTCAACAACGCCGGCACGAAGGTGCTGTTCACCGACGAGTGGGGCGGCGGGGTGTCGCCGCGCTGCCGGCCGACCGACCGACCCGAGTGGGGAGCCGACGCGATTTTCACGCTCGCGGGCCGCAGGCTGCGCTTCGCGAGCTACTTCAAGCTCCCGGCCGCGCAGACGAACGCCGAGAACTGCGTGGCGCACAACGGATCGCTGGTCCCCGTGCCCGGACGCGACATCATGGTGCAGGCATGGTATCAGGGCGGCGTTTCCGTCGTGGACTTCACGAACCCTGCCAGGCCGTTCGAGATCGCCTTCTTCGATCGGGGCCCCATCTCGGACACGCTCAAGCTGGCCGGCCATTGGTCGGCGTACTGGTACAACGGCCACATTTACGGGTCCGAGATCGGGCGCGGGCTGGACGTGTTCCGGTTGACGCCGAGCGCGCTCCTGACGCAGAACGAGATCGACGCAGCGAACCTGGTGCGGGTCGCGGCGTTCAATCCGCAGACGCAGTCGCGCGTCGTGTGGCCGGCTCGCTTCGTGGTGGCGCGCGCCTATCTCGACGGACTCGTGCGCAGCGACGGATTACGCAGCAGCTGGGCGGCGCCGATCTACCGCGAGCTGACGCGGGCCGAGGGACTCGGCGCCGCGGCGCGCCGCGCGGCGCTCACGCGGCTCGCGACCCAGATCGATGCGGACGTTCGGCGCTCGAGCGAGCCCGATCGGGTGCGCGCGCTCGCTGGCGTCGTTCGCGAACTCGCCGGAGCGGCGCGCTGAGTCCATCCTGAGGAGCGGTACACCGATCGATCTTTTCTCCTGACGCACGCGACACCTCTCGAAAGGAACGGGCAATCATGCTTCGACTGATTCGGGACGTTCGCGTCGGGCTCAGGAGCCTTCGAAGTCGTCCAGCGTTTGCCACGACGGCGGTGCTGGCGCTGGCGCTGGGCATCGGGCTTTCAGCGGCGGTGTTCACCGTCGCCAATGCGCTGCTGCTGCGACCGCTCCCCGTGCGGGAGCAGGATCGGCTCATCGCGCTTTGGGGCAAGCGGGCGGACCAGACTTTCGACTACCCGCTCGGGCTCGACGCGGCGCGTGATGTCGCGCGTCGTTCCCGCGCGATGCAGCGCGTCGGCTTCTACGCGTATGAGGGAGCTTACCCCGTTCTCATTCGCGAAGGCGGCGAGGTCTCGCGGATGCGTCGCGCTCTCGTCTCGGGCGAGTTCTTCCCGGTGCTCGACGTGAGGCCGCACCTCGGTCGCGCGCTGCGCCCTGCCGACGATGCCTGGGGCGCTGAGCGCGCGATCGTGTTGAGCTACGCGACGTGGCGGCAGCGCTTCGGCGCGGACACGGGCGTGGTCGGCCGGCGCGTCACGCTGCATGGGGACGGCGCCGTCTACACCATTGTCGGAGTCATGCCGCTCGGACTCGACTATCCGCGCGGGACCGATTTCTGGGCGCCGATCTACGCAGTCACTCCCGCGAGGAACCTGGAGTATGCGGCGGTGAACCTGGTGGGTCGGCTGGCGCGGGGCGCGACACCCGACCACGCCCGGGATGAGCTCACCGCGTTTTTTGCGCGCGCCGACGCACCCAGGTGGCAACGCGGCATGCGAGGCGTCTCGAGCACTTTCACGTCTCTGATCGTCGGCGACACGAGGCCGGCGCTGTTCGCGTTCGCGGCCGCGGCGGGACTGCTGCTGTTGATCGCGTGTGTCAACGTCGCCAACCTCCTGCTGGTGCGGGGATTGACGAGAGTACGAGAGATGGCAGTGCGATCCGCGCTCGGCGCCGAGCGCAAGGACCTGATGCGCCAGCTGCTCACCGAGCATGCGCTGCTCGCGGTTGCCGGGGGCGTACTTGGGGCGGCCGTCGGCTCTGTGGCATTACGGACGTTCCTCGCCTTCGCCCCTGAAACGCTTCCGCGGCTGAACGAGATCCGGGTCAGCGTGGCGACGCTCGGCGGCGCAATCGGGGCAGCGACGATCGCGCTCCTGTTGTTCGCGGTCGCCCCCGCTCTGATCGCGTCCCGAACCGATCTTCAGGTGGCGCTGCGGTCGGACTCGCGCCAGACGGCGGGGAAGCGCTCGCGCGCCGCGACCGAGTTCCTCGTCGCCGGGCAGGTCGCGCTGGCGCTGATGGTCCTCTCGGCGGCCGGGTTGATTACGCGCAGCCTCGTGAAGCTCGAGCGGGCCGACTTCGCGTTCGATGAGTCCCGCCTGCTGATCGCCGAGCTCGGGCTGCGGTACGACCAGCTCGACGACGCACGGAAACAGCGGGACGCGATCGATCGGCTGTTGCCGTTGATCGCCCGCATTCCGCAGGTGCAGTCGCTGTCACCCGTGGTGGCCGCTCCATTCTCGGGGCCCGGAGGATGGGACGGACGTCCCGCCCGGGAAGGGCAGACGAACGAGGAAGCCGCGCGCAATCCGATGCTCAACATGGAAGTCGTTGCGCCGGCGTACTTCGAAACGTTCAGGATGCCCGTGCTGCGCGGACGCGGATTCACTGACGCGGATCGCGAGGGCGCGCAAGCGGTCGTCGTGGTCAGCCAGAGCACCGCGAGGCACTACTGGCCCGGGGCGGATCCGCTCGGAAAGCGCCTTCTGATGGGAGGCATGCAGGAGATCGCGCTGACGGTGGTGGGCGTGGTGCATGACACGCGTTACCGCGACCTGCGCGAGGCGCGGCCGAGTATCTACTTCCCGCTGCGACAGGCTTTCTTTCCCTTCACGGCTACGGAGCTCGCGATTCGCACCCGGGGCGACCCGGCCGACGCGGTGGCGGCGATTCGGCGTGTGGTCGCCGATGCCACGCCCGGAATCGCGCTCGCGAGTGCTGCGCCATTCGAAGACTTCCTGGGGCGGCCGCTGGCTCAGCCGCGGCTCAACGCGCTGCTCCTCGCGGTTTTTGCGTCCGCGTGCGTGGCGCTCTCGGCGATCGGGCTCTTCGGCGTCATGTCCACCATGGTCCGTCAGCGGACGCGCGAATTCGGTGTGCGCATGGCGCTGGGCGCGACGCCGGCAGCCGTCATGCGACTCGTGGTCGGCCGTGGTCTCGCCATCATCGGCGCTGGCCTTGGGGCGGGACTGCTCGGCGCTCTCCTGGCGAATCGGCTGCTGGGCTCCTTGCTCTATGGGGTGAGTCCGAACGATGCCACGACGTTCGTCGGCGCGATACTTCTGTTGGCGGTCGTCGCGGCGATCACGACGTTCCTGCCTGCGCGCGTCAGCATGCGAATCGATGCGGTCAGTGCGTTGCGTGTCGAGGGGTGACCGTCCGCATCACCCATCACGCGCGACGACGTAGTCGCGTGTGATGCCGGCGATGGACACCGTGCCCGCCTGCCGCATCACCAGCTCCAGCTCGCGACGCAACAGCGTGAGCACGGTTTCGACACCTTCCTGGCCAAACGCGGCGAGGCCCCACACGTAGGGCCGGCCGATGCCGACCGCGGTCGCGCCCAGCGCCAGCGCCTTGAAGATGTCGGTGCCGCGGCGCACGCCGCCGTCGAGGATCACCGGAGCGCGGCCGCGCACGCCGGCCGCGACTTCCGCGAGGCATGCGATCGTGGGTCGCAGGCTGTTCTCCGCACGCCCTCCATGATTCGATACGAACAGCCCGTCCACTCCGTGCTGCATCGCCAGCTCGGCGTCCTCGCGCGTCACGATGCCCTTGAGGAAGACCTTCATGCGCGTCGAATCCTTGAGGCGCTTCACGAAGTCCCACGTCGGCGTACCGACCTCCGGCGCCGCCGTCCCGGGTGTGAACCCCTGGAGCATCGGCTTGCGACGGTTGTCGCGCAGATCGACACGCAGCATCCCGGGCCTGGGATTCCCACCTGCGTGGCACTTGCTGCAGTCGCGCGGGTCGAGCCGAGACTCGCGCATCAACGATTCGCGATAGCTCCCACCCAGCAGGTCCACCGTGAACACGACGGCGGGCGCTCCCGCGCGCTCGGCGCGCGCGACCATCTGGCGCGTCTCGTTCCAGTCCTGCCGGTGGTAGAGCTGGAAGCACACCGGCCCGCCGCGCGCGGCGATGGCGTCTTCGATGGACGTGGTGCCGACGGTGGAAAGCACCCACAGATGGTTGTGCGCCTTCGCGGCGCGCGCCACGGCGATCTCACCCTGGGGATGGAAGGCTTTCTGACTCCCGACGGGGCAGAGGACGATGGGCGTCGGCCATATGGTGCCCAGCAACTCGGCGGACGTGTCGATGCGGCTGACGTCTATCAGCCGACGCACGCGCAGTTCGTATCGCAGGAACCCGTCGCGGTTCGCCTGCAGCGTCGCGTTGTCGTCGGTGCCGTACGCCATGTACGCCCAGTGGGCGATCGGGAGGTTTTTCCGGGCGACGGGTTCGAAGTCGAAGACGCTGAGCGCCTGCTGCGCGGCGGTAATGAGCTCGCGCTCCTGCGATTGCTGCAGGAGCCGGCCGAAGCCGAATCCGCCGGCGGAAACCAGCGGGCTGGCGGCGAGGAAGGAGAAAAAATTACGTCGAGAGACATCCATGGCATCCTCGCGGTGCTATGGTGAAACTGCGCGACCACAAAACGGCGCGACTACAAGACCACGCGACTACAAGACAGCGCGACTACAATGGAGCGGTACTAACAGCGCCACTACGAACATCGCTTGCCGATTCAATGCTCGGGTGCTGGCCTGACGCTCAAGGTTGGGCCCGCCGCTTGCAGTCGCGCTTCTTTGTGGCCGCGCCTCTTTGTAGTCGCGTAGTCTTTTAGCTGCGCCGTTCTGTAGTCGCGCCGTTTGCGGAGGGCTACGTGCTGCAACGATTTGGACGTATTATGTGTCAGAATCGAGAGATGAGGAACCTCTCCGAAGAGATCTCGCGGCGCAACGCGCTCAGACGCATGGGAGGATTCGCCCTGTTCGCGGTGCTTCCCGTCAATTGGCGCGTCTCGGGCCGGGCGGACCCGTTCCCTCATCCGGATCCCCGGCCCGGCATTACCGCGGCGAACGTGCTCCCCGTCGACCAGCTACCCGACAAGAAACGCGTGCGATCGGCCTATCAGGCCGCGCGCGAATACCCGGAGCTGTTCGACGGCGTGTACTGCGTCTGCGAGTGCACGTCCCAGAGTCATCGGTCACTCCTGGCCTGCTTCGAGTCGAAGCAGCCGACAGGATGCTGGGCCTGCCAGGAGCAGGCCGAGTTCGTCGTCAAGCGCGCGAAGGAGGGGCAGACGCTCGCGGACATTCGCGTCGCGGTCGACAAGAAGTGGGGCGATACCTCGCACAAGCACTAGCAGCCGAACTGCAGATCCCTCGCGCAGCCTGCCCCGAACAACTGCGGATCCCTCGCTTCGCTCGGGATGACAGTTGAGGGGCTCGGGATGACATATTGGAATCGTCATGGCCGAGCTGCGCCCTGCAACGACTGACGATGTTCCCGCCATCCGCGCGCTGATCGCGGATTCGGTCCGGGTCCTCAGCCGCGGCTTCTACACGGAGCGGCAGGCGGAAAGCGCGCTGCGGCACGTCTTCGGCGTCGACTCGCAACTGATCGCCGACGGCTCGTATTACGTGATCGAAGACGACGAAGGCCTCGCGGCGGCCGGTGGCTGGAGCCGGCGCAAGCATCTGTATGGCGGCGATCAGGCCAAGGCGCTCGAGGATCCGCTGGTGGATGCCGCAACCGAGCCCGCCCGGATCAGGGCGTTCTTCGTCGCGCCGCGCGCGGCGCGCCGCGGCCTGGGACGGAGGCTTTACGAGCATTGCGTGAGCGCGGCGCGCGAGCACGGCTTCAGCAGGCTCGAGCTGGTCGCCACCATGCCCGGCGTCCCGCTCTACGCCGCGCTGGGCTTTGAGATGGGCGAGCAGTACTCGCTCACGCTCCCAGACGGCGTCGAGCTGCCGCTCGCCCGGATGAGCCGCCCAATCAGCGAGTAGCTACTTCGCCAGCGGGTCGCGGCAGCCTTCCCGTTTTCTCGTGTCCGCGAGCTGTGTGACTTTCCATCCGGCGCCGTCGCGCAACAGATCGATGGCGTTCACGCCGCAGTGTCGCACCTGTTTGTCGAGGTAGAACGTGTACGGCGCCCACACCTGTGCGACGTTGCCGTCCACGCGTACCTGCACGTCGTAGATCTGCTCGTCCCAGCGGCGCGCCGATCGGGCGACTCCCGCAAGCCAGCCGTCCACCGCATCGTACCTGACCCTCGCGGCCGTATCCACCGACGCGAAGCGCACGCCGGATGCGAGCACCGATCGCACCATGGTGCTATCGGCCGTGCGCATGCCATCGAACATCTTCTGCACGGTCGCAAGAACCGCGTGCTCGTCGGCCGACTGCGGGCGCGCGGATGCTGGAGCGAAAAGCGCGATTCCGAGAATCGCGGCGAAGCGGGATGTCATGCGGGTCCCGGTTGTGGTTGATGCATAGTCTAACCGCACCGCCGCCGTCGCGGGCCGGCCGATCGCACGTCGCGCGGGGCAGCCGCCGGCTCGTCCGAACCCATTCGCCACGTCTGATCCTCGTCGGATGCCGTCTCGTCACGGGTTGCCGAACGTCCGTCCAACCCGCGTGGAATCCTACTATCGGTTCGTACCATGGCTGTGCATGATGATTGGTCCGGTCCAGTTCGGAGGAAACCATGACGATTGCATCGCGCGCTCGGGCGTCCCGGTTGTTATCCGCCACCATACTTCTCGCCGCCACGGCGCCGCCGGTCCTGGCACAAGCCGCGAATGCGACGCGGGTCACGACGGTCGAAGGCATCACGGAGTACTCGCTGCCCAACGGCCTGCGCGTGCTGCTCTTCCCCGACCAGTCGAAGCCGACGATCACGGTCAACATCACCTACCTCGTCGGGTCCCGTCACGAGGGCTACGGCGAGACCGGGATGGCGCATCTCCTCGAGCACCTCGTGTTCAAGGGGTCCAGGAGCCATCCCAACATTCCGCAGGAGCTCACCGACCACGGCTCGCGGCCCAACGGCACCACGTGGTACGACCGCACGAACTACTTCGAGACCGTGCCGGCCACGGACGCCAACCTCGACTGGGCGCTCGACCTCGAGGCCGATCGCATGGTGAACTCGTTCATTGCCAAGAAGGATCTGGACTCGGAGTTCTCCGTCGTCCGCAACGAGTTCGAGGCGGGCGAGAACAATCCCTTCCGCGTGACGATCGATCGCGTGATGGACGCCGCCTATCGCTGGCACGGGTATGGCCGCTCGACGATCGGGAACAAGGCGGACATCGAGGGCGTGCCGATCGACCGGCTCCAGGCGTTCTACCGCAAGTACTATCAGCCCGACAACGCGGTGCTCGTCGTCGCCGGCAGGTTCGATCCCGCGAAGACATTGGCGGTGATCGAGAGCAAGTTCGGCAGGATCCCGCGTCCGGAGCGGCGCGCGGAGCTCGGCAACCTGATTCACGCGACCTACACGGTGGAGCCCGTGCAGGACGGCGAGCGCTACGTCGACGGTGCGGCGTGTCGGCGACGCCCAGGTGCTCATGATGGGGCATCACGTCGTCGCCGGCTCGCATCCCGACGCCGCGGTGCTCGAGGTCCTCGGCAACATCCTGACCGACAATCCGTCGGGCCGCCTGTACAAGGCGCTCGTGGACGCCCGGCTCATGTCTACGATCACGGGATGGCCGCAGCGGTTCCGGGAGCCGAGCATGTTCCTGACCTACGGACACACTGCGCAAGGAGCAGTCGCTCGACTCGGCGCGCTGGGCCATGGAGCGCGCCCTCGACGCCGCGCGGACGTCCACGTTCACGGAAGAGGAGGTGAGTCGCGCCCGCAACGCGCTGCTCAAGAACATCGAGTTGACGCTCAACAACTCGGAGTTCGTGGGCTACGAGCTCACCGAGTGGGCCGCGATGGGCGACTGGCGGCTGTTCTTCATTCATCGCGACCGCATCGCCAAGGTGACTCCCGCGGACGTGCAGCGCGCCGCGTCAACGTATCTCAAGCCCTCGAACCGGACGGTGGCGGCTTTCGTTCCGACGGCCACTCCCGATCGGGCGGAGATCCAGGCCGCGCCGAACGTCGCCGCGCTCGTTGCCGACTATCGCGGCAGCGCGGTGGTCCAGACGGGGGAGGCGTTCGAGGCCACGCCGAAGAACATCGACAGCCGCACCAAGCGATCGAGGCTGCCGAGCGGCATGCACGTGTCGCTGCTCAGCAAGGAGACGCGCGGCAACCGTGTGGTCGCCAACATCGGGCTGCGCCACGGCACCGCGCAGACGCTCATGGGCAAGTTCCAGGTCGCGTCCATCACGTCGGGATTGATGTCGCGCGGAACGACCCAGCTCACACGCCAGCAGGTGAAGGATTCGACTCGACAAGCTCAAGGCCCAGGTGTTCATGGGCGGCGCGACGAACAACCTCACCGTGTCCATCGAAACGCTGCGCGAGAACATCGTGCCGGTGCTCGACCTGGTGGCGCATCAGCTCAAGTCGCCGCGCTTCGACGCCGAGGAGTTCGACAAGCTGAAGCGCGAACGCATCACCAACCTCGAGCAGATCAGGTCCGAGCCGCAGTTCATCGCCAGCGTCGCGCTCGGCCGCAAGCTCCTGCCGATGCCCAAGGGCCACATTCTCTACACGTCGACCGCCGACGAACAGCTGGCCGACATCAACGCCGTGACGCTCGATCAGGTGAAGGCGTTCCATCGGGAGTTCTACGGCGCCTCGTTCGCGGACGTGGCGGTCATCGGCGACTTCGACGAAGCCGTGGTGAGCGCCGCCCTCACGCGCAACTTCGGCGACTGGAAGAACCCGCAGCCGTTCGAGCGCGCGGTGCGCACCTACGTGGCCATCGACTCGACCGTGGAATCCATCGAGACGCCCGACAAGGCCAACGCCGTCTTTTTCGCGGGGCAGAACCTCGCCCTGCGCGACGACGATCCGGACTATCCGGCGATGTTGATGGCGGGCTTCATGGCTCGGCGGCGGGTTCCTGAATTCGCGACTCGCGACGCGGCTCCGCCAGAAAGAGGGGATCAGCTACGGCGTCGGAGCCGGCCTCTCGGCGCAGTCGCTCGATCGGTTCGGCCAGTTCACGGCGTCGGCGATCTACGCGCCGCAGAACGTGGATCGGCTGGTGCGCGCGTACCGCGAAGAGATCGATCGGATCGTCAAGGACGGCTTCACTCCCCAGGAGGTCGAGGCGGCGAAGTCCGGCTACGTGCAGGGCAGAAGCCAGGGCCGCGCCAACGATCAGGAGCTCGTCAGCACGCTCAACGCCCGACGGTTCGCGGGGCGCACGATGGCGTACGACGAGAACCTCGAGCGTCGCATCATGGCGCTGACGCCCGCGGACGTGAACGCCGCCGTCAGGAAATACATCGATCCGAAGAAGACCGTCATGGTGAGGGCGGGCGATTTCGCCAAGAACCCGCCGCCGAAGCTCACTCCGTAGCGCGCAGGTCCGGTTCGCCATCGCGTAAGGAGACTCCTTACGCCATGGCGAGGGCCGCCAAGCATCACGGGCGCAGAGCGCCCAGCCGCGTGTATGGATTGCTGTGGCGCCAGTACTTCGTCGGCTTGCCGTCCGCGCCCATCTCGAACACGATGGCGTCGGCGACGGTTCCATCGCGCCGCAGGATGTTGAAGGTGTGCGGCGCCGTGGCCTTCCTGAGCTTCACGATTCCGGCGACGGGGTCCGTCGTGGGAAGGCCCACCATGGCGAGGCCATCCTCCCACTGGAACACCAGCGTCTCGCCGCCCCACGGCTGACTGTCGTACCGGCCCGCGTAGGCGGCCAGCGACGCGTCGATCTTGAAGGCACGCGCGGTGTCCCGCGCGGCCGCCTGAATCGCCGGCGTTACGATGGCGTACATGGTCTGCGTGAAACGCCCCGTGGGAACGCCCAGCGCGTTCCCCATGAAAATCGTGGCGACCTTGTCGGCGGGGCGCAGGAGCAGATGAGTTCCGTATCCCGGACAGCTGCCGCCGTGGCCCACGAACGTCTTGTCGTTCGCGCGCCAGACGGCGAATCCCAGACCCCAGGTGGTCTCGAACTCCGGGTCCACCCAATGAACGCGCTGCATCTCGCGCAGGGTATTGGCGCCCAGAATCTCCTTCCCGCCGCGGCCGAGAAGGCGGAACTGCCACATCGCAAACTTCGCGAGGTCTTCCGCCGTCGAGGAGAATCCGGCCGCCGGCACGATGCCGCGCGCCGAAAAGAACGGAAGCGCGTTTCTCCTGCCGTCGCGCGTGAGCGCCGAATACCCGGTGGCGAGACCACTTCCGCGGAGCTGCTCGGGCATTTCCGTCGTCGTGCTCGCCAGCCCCAGCGGGACCAGGATGTTGCGTCTCACATACTCGTCGTAGGTCATTCCCGAACGCGCCGCGACGATTTCACCTGCGAGCGTGATTCCCAGGTTCGAGTACTGGTGACGGCTGGCGGCCGGATACAGCGTTTGCTGCGCGGCCACTCGCGACACGACGTCATCGTGGGTCGGGAACCTGAAATCCGGTCCGGACCAGTATGGAAAGTCCGATTCCCGCGGGAGTCCCGACGAATGCGTCAGCAGGCCCTCGATCGTGATCTCGGCGGCCGTGGTGTCCGTGCGCCTGATGCGGAACCAGGGCAAATGAGCGCCGACCGCGTCGTCGAGTCGCAACTTGCCCGCGTCGCGCAGCTGCATCGTCGCCACACTGGTGAACAGCTTGGAGATCGAGCAGATGCTGTAGACGGTGCGGGCGGTGGTGGGCGTGCGACGGTCCAGATCCGCATAGCCGAACCCGCCGCTCCAAACCAGTTGCTGGTCATAGACGACGGCGGCGGAGATTCCCGGGATCTGCTCGTACCCGCGCTGTGCGTCCAGCCACGCGGCCACGAGATCGACCGCCTGCTGCACGCGTGGATGGTCCGCCAGAAGGCGCGGCGTGGAGTCCGGTCGCACCGCCGGTTGCGCGGCGACTGACGAGCCCCAGGCGATGCAGGCGGTCAACAACACGGCGAATGCTCGGCGCATCACTATGTGTCCAGGTGAAAGTGAGGGTTCTCGATCACTCCCAGGATGTTTCCGAACGGATCCCAGAGGCTGCCGATCCTGATCCCTTCGCCGACGTCCGCGATCGGCTCGTGCTCCAGGGCGCCGAGCTCCAGAAGGCGCTTGTACGCCGCGTGGGCATCGGCGACGCCCCAGTAGGCGATCCCCGACTCTACGCGCCGCGCTGCGGCGCCTTCGTCGGGCGTGATGCCAAGTTCGAAGCCGCCGACATTGAAGCCGACGTAGAACGGCTCGTCGAAGTACGGCCCGAAGCCAAGCACCGTGGAGTACCAGGCCTTCGCCTTCGCGATATCGGGCACCGAGTATTTCGCGGTGCGCAGGCCCAGGAAGAACGCTCCGTCGCTCATGGGTCAGGCCGGGCTGGGTGCCGGTTGTCGTGGGAACTTCAAGATACGCTCCACGTCGTCGTGCGCCGCGATGAGGCGCTCGACCTCTTCGGAGACTTCGGCCGCGAGGCCGAGATGCGTCGTGACGCCCTGGACCGTCGCGGAGCCGGCATGCAGGCGAAGCAGATTGAGACGGATCGTTTCGAGCGCACCCACGGCCTCGGTGAGCTTCGCGCGTACCTGGTCGCGCACCGTGCGAACGTCGGAATACTGTGCGGACAAGGCGTCGCCGCCAGCTGCCTCGAGCGCCTCCTGGAGATCGTCGTGCCGCCTGCGCAACGACTGGGCGTCGTCCTGAAGACGCGACAGAAGCAACGGCAGGTCCTTCAATGCGACGCGCTCTTCCGTCGGCAGGCTCTCGAACAGCTGCTCGGCAGCCATGCCAAGCGAAAGCTCTGTCGCGCGGTGTGTCGTCGCGGACTGACGCGCCCGGGTCCCAAGCAGTTTGCGGGCGATGGAAAAGGCAAGCTTGCCGACGCGCCCGGTCCACAAGCGCGCCCACAGCTCGGAGTCCACGTCCCGATGCCGCTGCATCAGGGCAAGCAATCCGACACTGGCGAACGATGGTCGCGGTGACCGAGAGAATGAGTGTGTTCGCCAGATATCGTCCCCCCGACGAGTCCGGGCGGCAACCAGAAAATGCGTCATAGAGCACGAGCGCGAACGACATGACACCGACACCGCCCGACACTTTGGCGAATCGCCTGAGGAACGTCTCGAGCCTCGAGGGCCCGCGCCGCTGCTCGACCGACAGCTCTTCGCGCGCTTGTTCGATCTCACTTCGGAATGCCGGCTCGACATCGACGTGCGAGAACCCCAGCAGCATGAGTCGTCGCGCCGAGTCGACGAGGTACGCGAAGGGCGCCGCGGTGAGTCCCAGCACGAACGTGGTGAAACCCGCTTTACCGCCCAGTAAGGCTGTCACGGTTAGCGACATGGGAAGCAGGAGCGAGATTGCCACCAACGTTCCACTGCCGTTCAAACGTGCTGTGCGCTTCACGAACGCGCGCAATGCGGCCGGGAGGTCCCTGCGTTGTTCCAGCGCCGCGCCCAGTTGCTCGGCGAGATCGTGCCCGTTCGCCGGCCGATGCTCCGGGTCCTTCGCCAGGCAGCGATCCACGATCGCCGCGAGCTTACGCGGCACCGCCAGCCCGAGCGACGCGAGCTGCGGCGCGGGTTCCGTGACTTGTTTCGCGAGCACCTCCGTCGCGCTTCGCCCCTCGAACGGCAACCGGCCCGAAAACGCGAAGAACGCGCTGGCGCCCAGTCCATAGAGATCGCGATCGTGCGTCGAGTGGCTTGCCGAGTGCCTGCTCGGGGCTCATGAACTCGGGCGTGCCGGAGATGCCGTCGGCGGCAGCGTCACCCGCGGCCGCGGCGATGCCGAAATCCGCGACCAGCACGCGCCCCGTCGACGCCTCGAGCAGGATGTTGTCCGGCTTCACGTCGCGGTGCACCAGGCCCTGGTCGTGCGCGTACGCCAGCGCCCATGCCACTTCGCGCAGCACGCGCGCGCCCTCGGAGCTGGGCAGCGGGCCGCGCGTGCGAACGCGGTGCGCCAGCGTCTCGCCGTCCACGTAGGCCATGACGTAGTAGACGAACCCGTCACGCTCTTCCACTGCATGGATCGGGATGATATTCGGGTGCGAGAGCTTGGCGGCGAGGCGGGCTTCGCGGAGAAACCGCTCGCGCAGCGTCGCCTGCGACGCGCGCTCCGGCGGCAGCAGCTTGATCGCCACGAGCCGGTCGAGGTGCACCTCACGCGCCAGGTACACGATCCCCATGCCGCCGCGGCCAAGCTCGCGGTCGATGGAGTATCGCCCCGCAAGCGCGAGCTGAAACGCGAGGAACAGCGGATCGGCGTCGGATCCCGACTGAAAGTGCTTCATTGTCGAAGGTATTATGTGGACGACACCCGCGCGGGAAATGTTTCGCCCTACGCCCGTCTCATGGCCTGCCGCGCCTGCCACACCATCCTGACGAAGTGCACGACATGCTGCACGGGCCGGATGTTGCTCTTCTCCTCGCCATAAATCGTCCTGATCGGAACGCCCTCGATGCGCCAGCCGCGCTTCACGCTGATGACGATCATGTCCATCTCGAACTCGAAGCCGCTCTCGCCGCTCGCGAGCACGGCTTCCATCAGCCGGCGGCTCAGCAGCCGATAGCCCGACTGATTGTCGTTGATGCGCCGCCCCATCGCCCACGAGAACGCGCGCCGTCCGATGGTGTTGGACATGCGTCGCACGAATGGCATCCGGGAGTAGTCCCGCTCGCCGATGATGAGATCAGCCTGCGTCGCGGCGAACCTGTCGAGGAACAGCGGGATCTCGTCGGGGTCGTGCTGGCCGTCGGCGTCGAGCTGGATTACCGCCGCCGCGCCGAGGTCCAGCGCTTCGCGAAAACCGCGCTTCAGCGCCGCGCCCTTCCCCTGGTTGGGCTGCTGGTCCACCACCGTGACGCCCGTGGCCCGCAGCGCTTCGAGCGTGCCGTCCCGCGAGCCGTCGTTCACCGCGATGACCGGCACGTGCTTCCGCGCCCGGCGCACGACAGCGCCCACGAACGCCTCGGCGTTGTATGCGGGGATCAGCGCGGTGATCGCGCCCGCTCGCGGACCCGTGGCCTCACCCGGCATGCCGCTCCCGGACCTGTCGTATCATCGGCAGCAGCAGCGATGCAATCAGTGAGCCGACCACGACAAGGGCGATCAGCAGCACCGCCCATTCCGCGCCGCTGTCCAGGGCGCGCTCATTCTCCTTGCGGCCGGAAGGCGCCGATTCGGCGGCGACAAGGACCATCGTGACCAGCGCGTTGTTCAACACATGCGCCAGCACCGGGAGCAGGAGCGACCCGCTCCAGAGGTACAGCACTCCCATGACCACGCCGAATGTGAAGGACCCGATCCACGACGGCGGGTGCAGCAGGGCGAAGATCGCGGAGCTTCCGAGGAGCGCCGGCCAGAGCCCGCGCGTCGCGAGCCATCGCCGCAGGAGCAGTCCGCGAAAGACGAACTCCTCCGCGAAGGGGCCGAGCAACGTGATGTTGAGCGCGAGGAGCACGCGATGGGTTTCTCCGAGCCGCGCCAGGAAATCCGGTCGCACGGCTCCGCCCCCCAGGTCGTCCGGCGTCAGTCCCGGCAGGAGCTTCTCGCCGGCTCCGAGCGTCAGGACCAGCCCGACGGCGGAAAAGGTCAGCAGCAGCGGCGTGAGGATCGTCGTCGTGATCCACGGTCGTGAACCGCTGGGCGGTGGTCCCACGATCTCGCGCGGCGCGATGCCGGCGGCGCGACACGCCACGAGCGCCGCGAGCAGGAACGTGAGGTAAAAAACGTACGCGGCGGCCGTCATCGCCGTGCCGGCGTTGACGCGCGGCGGGAGCATCGCAAGCACCACAACCGCGATCAGCGCGGCGATGGGCCAGAGCACCACGCGCCTGAGCCGCAGCTGCGCGAAGCGCTCCGTCATCAGCTACGGCGCGCGCACGAGCGTGAGACGATGCGCGGCTTCGCGCTCGACGGCGGGCCGCGAAAACAGCAGCGGAAAGTACTCGGCGCGACCGTAGCCCTCGACGAGGTTCTGGTAGAAGGGGCTGAACGGCTGACCGGACTGTCCCGGCGCGTTGGTGGCGACCGAGGCATCGAGGTCGTTCATGTCGATGATCTCGCGATACGTGGCGCCGACGGCGGCGACGAACCCCGCGCCACCGTGCCGCTCGACCGGCGGGATGTCGTAGGCCGACACGAGGGGATGTGGAAGCTCGCTGGTGTTGAAGCGCCCCCAGCGCCATTGCGAAGGATCGGGCCCCAGCCGCGCGCGCAGGGAGTCGAGCGCAACCCTGATGGCCGGCTCGAGCACGCGTTTGTTGGACGCGGGCAAGACGCCCTCGGCGATTTCGTCGGTGATGCGCGGCGCGACGAACCGGTTCGCGGCCGCCGCCAGGCTTTCGCGCCGATGCTGGCCATCCCACTCGGCGAGCGCCTTGCGGACCCGTTCGACCTCGGGATCGTCCGACGTCCATGGTCCGAAGAGTCGCGCGTTGTGCACGCCTCCGGGACTGAACGCGTCGTGCTGCAGCGCCTGGTTGTCGGCGATGGAAAAGGTGCGCCCGCTCGACAGCACCGAAGCGACGCGCGTGTAACGGCCTGCCTGCGCGGTGTTCTTGAAGAACAGCGGCGGATCGTACCCGCGCGGATGGATATCGTGGTTCGCGGTCGCGATCCAGCCGCGCGCGGGGTTCAGCTCGCGCGGCAGGTCGTCCCGCAGCCCGTTCCATTCGTATTCGCCCGTGCCCGGCACCGGCAGGCGACCGTGCCAGTTGGGTCTCCTGGGCGATGCCGCCGACGCCTGCCACGCGATGCTCCCGCTGGCGTCGCCGCAGATCATGTTCTCGGTGGGCGCGAGATAATAGCGCTGCGCGTCGAGAAACTGCCGGCAGTCCTCCAAGCGCGTGGTACCGCAACGCGCTGACGTAGCCGGCGGTGCCGGGCATGTGCATCGTGGACTTCAGCGCGTACGCCTTGTGCCGCCCGGTGTCTTCATGGAACACCGGCCCGTGGCGCGAGAACTTGTGCGTGACGACGACGGGCGGCCCGCCCTTCACGCGAATCGTCTCACGCGCGATGCGCAGCGGCTCCCACGCGCCGCGAAAGCGCACCTCGTTGCGGTTCGCCGGGTTCACGTCTTCCACGTACACGTCCGCCTGGTCGGTGCCCACGATCGTGAGACCCCACCCGATCCTCTCCGTGTGGCCGATCATCACGCCGGGCAACGGCGCCTCGGTCGCTCCGATGACGTTCCAGCCGGGCGCGTTGAGGTGCACGATGTAGCGAATCGACGGATTGGAGACGTTGCGATGCGGGTCGTTCGCGACGATGACATGCCCCGTCGTCGTGAGCCGGCCGCTCAGCACCCAGTTGTTGCTGCCCGGCGAGTTCTCCTGGACGCCGCGGTTCTCGCTGTGGCAGCGCGTCGCGCATGGCGCGGAATTCGCGGCAGCAGCTCGGGGCGGACGACGCCGGTACGCAGGCCGGTCGAGCCCGGCCGCGACATCCTGTCCGATGATCGAGAGGTCCACGCCGGTCGCGGGCGACGAGGTCGCGGTACGGTGACGGCCGGGCTGCCCTGTTGGCCGAATCGACGCCGAGCCGCGCCACCTGCCGCGCCAGCGTGAGCTCGGCGTTCGCGTCGCCCGTGGGCATCGCGGTCTGCGTGCGCAAGCAGCGCGATCTCCGCCGTCCAGGGCTGCGGGACGCATGACCCGTGAGCCGGAATTCGACCGGCAGCCGGTCGCCCGCATGCGCAATGAAGGCGTTCACGCCGTTGGCGAACGCGTCGAAGATGCGGCGGCCCTCGGGGTGGTAGCTCTTCCACTCGGGTCGTCGAACGGCCCGCGGAACCTGAGCAGGCGCGCGAGCCGGTCGTGCCGGACGTACTCCGGCCCCATGATCTCGGCGAGCGTACCCTCGTATGTGCGGCGGTACATCTCCATCTGCCACAGCCGGTCCTGCGCCTGCACGAAACCCTGCGCGAAGAACAGGTCGTCGGGGTTGCTCGCGTAGATGTGCGGCACGCCCCAGCGGTCGCGGATGATCTCGACGGAGTCGCGCAGTCCCGCCAGGGCAATCCGTCCGTCGATCTGCGCCAGCGATGTTCGCGCGAGGGACTCGAAGGTTTCCGCCCGCGGGGCGAGCCCGAGCAGCGTGGCCACGAGGCCGAAGAGTGCCACGGCGCGAATCCGCATGACGTCCTACGGTGTCGGAGTAATGGTGTAGTCGAAATCGTAGAAGTGCTTCTTGCCCTCGATGCGGATCGTCATCGTGCCGGAGATTCCCTTCAGGTCGTCGGTGCCCGAATCCGGAACGACGTGGATGACGAGAGATGGCGTTCCGCGGGTCATGATGCCGGTATGGTGGAGGGCGAACGTTCCCCGTCGCCCCTGAAGCGTGCCGCTCACGCGCTCGACCGCAACGTACGCGGCGGAGCCGGTCACGCTGCCGCCCACGGCGAGCATCTCACCCTTGCTGGTTCCGACAAGGTCGCCGACGAACTGCTTGTCGAGCGAGAAGCGTGATTGTGTGGAGTCGTCCGACGCGTGTGTAGTCATCGGCTTCAACTGGACTTCGAACGTACCGGCTGCTCGTTTCACGGCGGCCCTCTGTGCGTGCGCGGGAATGGCGCCGCCGAGCGACAGCAACGCGAGAAGTGCGACTCCCGGGATCGAAGCGCCGCAGATCCCTCGCTCCGCTCGGGATGACTGGAGTCGGCCTCGATTTGTCATGTCGTTACAGTAGGTGGATCAGCCAACCCACGACAACACCGCCCGCGAAAACCAGCGCGAGCCCGAGACGGCTGAAACGGGGGCCGCTGGAATGAACGATGGTCAGCGTCGCGTCAGGCAATGCCGGATCAATCTCAGGACGCGTCAGGGCTACTGGATCGGTGGGAGCGCGCCTGGAGGGATCGGAGAACGGCTCTGCCGATCCTCCGGACGCGTACAAGCGAGCCAGCTCCTTGCGCAGCGCGTCGTGCGTCAGGCCGCCCTCGCTCAGGATCTGCGCGGCGATGCCCTTTTCCTCTCGCATGAGGCCGAGGATCAGATGCTTGTCGTCGAGATAACCGTGACCCATCTCGCGCGCCTCGCTCATACTCAGCTCGAGCACCTTCTTGGCGCGTGAGGTATAAGGGAGGTCCGGACCGCTTTGCGTAAACGACCCCTTCTTCACCGCGGACAACAGCCCCTGCCTCATGGCCTGGGGATCGACGGACAGCCCGCGCAGCATCTCCATCGCCGTGCTTTCCGGTACCCGCATGATGCCGAGCAACAGGTGTTCGGTGCCCACGTACTCGTGTTGCAGCGCGCGCGCTTCTTCCCGCGCCCCCGCAAGGCACTTCCGGACGCTCTCCGTGAAGCTGTGGCCGATCATTGCCAGGGAATCTGCGGCGACGCGTAATAGTTGACTCCCATCAGCCGCCAGCGCGGCGCCTGCGCAGCCAAGCGGCCCCGGAAACTGTCCCAGCGACGCATCGCCTGCGGCGTCCAACCGACTTCGGCGACCGCCGGCAGCCGCGGCATCGCGAGATACTCCGCCGCCGTGATGTTGCGAATGGTCTCCGCCCACAGCGGAGCCTCCACGCCGATGATGTCCTGCTCCGTCACCCCGACCACGTGCGTCGCGGGGTCCCATTCGTACGCCGTCCGCACCTCGATGAGCCCCGCCCAGCGCAGCCCGAGCTCGGTCTCGGGGTTGTATTTCATGTCGAGGTACATCTTCGGGCCGGGCGACAGGATCAGCTTGGACCCGTACTGCAGTGCGTTGCGCGCCGAGTCGGTGTGCCACTGCTGCGTGATCGTCGTCGGCTTGAGACGCGCCTTCCAGATCTCTTCCCAGCCCACCATGCGCTTGCCGTACTTCACGACAATGTCCTGCGCGCGCTCGACGAACAGCGCGTACTGCTCGCGCGTGAGCGTCTCCACTTCGTCGCCGCCGATGTGGAAGTACGGCCCCGGCGTGATGGCCGCGATCTCGCGCACGACGTCGTCCACCAGGCGGTACGTGTCCTCCTTGTCCGGACACAACGCGCTGAACCCGACGCGAATGCTGGTGTACGGCGCCGGCGTCTGGCGCCCGCAGCTCAGCTCGGGAAAGGGGATCAGCATCGCGTTCGTGTGACCGGGCATGTCGATCTCGGGCACGATCGTGATGAAGCGGTCGGCGGCGTAGCGCACGATCTCGGCGTAATCGGCCTGGGTGTAGAATCCGCCGGCGCCGCCGCCAACCTGCATGGACGAACCGGACGACGTGAGCTGCGGCCGCGACTTGATCTCGATGCGCCAGCCCTGGTCGTCGGAGAGGTGCAGGTGCAGCACGTTGAACTTGTACAGCGCGAGGATGTCCACGTACTGTTTCACCTCGTCCACCGTGAAGAAGTGCCGCGCCACGTCCAGCATTGCGCCGCGCCACGGGAAGCGCGGCCGGTCCGTGATGTTCAGCGCGGGAATCCTCCAGTCGCCCATCCTGATGACGGAATTCTCGGCTTCGATGCCCCAGGGGAGCAGCTGCCGGATGGTCTGCGTCCCGCGGAACAGTCCGGCCGGCGTACGCGCCACGAGATTCACGGAATCCGGATTCACGAGAAGCGTGTAGCCCTCGTCGCCCAGGTCGGTCCGCGCCGCGTCCGCATGCAGTCGGATGACACCGCGGGCGGGACTCGTCTCGGTCGCAACCGCGAGCACAAAACCGGTGGGCGGTCGCAACTGCTGCGCGAGCGACTCGGCGACGCGCAGCGACGAATCCGTCGTGGTGCCCCGCAACACGATCGCCGACGTGCTGTCGAGCGCGAACGGCGGACCCCCGGTGAGGGAGAGCGAGGCCGGCTGCGGGATGACAGCGGGTTGCGGCCGGTACGCGGGAATCGGACTCGGCGCCGTGGGCCGGGCGCCGCGGCAGGCGACACTGGCCCCGAGAACGGACAGGGCGGCGACGGTTCGGAGATGGAAAGTCATTCCAAAAAGTGCCACAGGCCGGCTCCCGTAACAACCGTGAGGTGACGCAACGCCCGGAAAGCGGATTGTTGTGATGTATTCCGTACCCGGTGATGAGCCCATGTCCGCGTCGCGCCACGTTACCCGTCTCGCGATTTGCACGGTTGCTGCGACCGTGGGGTGCGCCGCGCCGCATGCGCACCCGCCGACGCCTTCAGCCGCCGCGTATGGCGCTGTCGTCCAGCAGGGCCTCGATCGTGTGCGCGTCGTGACCGCCGCATTCGTGACGCTCGATTCCGCCGTCGCAAAAGGGTACGTGCGCGACGTCCCGCGATGCTTCGACCACCCGCAGCACGGCGCGATGGGCTTTCATCATCTCAATCGCGCGTATGTGGACGCGCGCGCGGAAGTGGACCGGCCGGAGATCCTCCTGTACGAACGGCGCTCCGACGGCACGTACGCGCTGAACGGCGTGGAGTACATCATCCCGTACACGCGGTGGCCGCGGGACTCGGTTCCGCCCAGGATCTTCGACCTGGACATGAAACGGGAGGATGACCTGAAGCTCTGGTACCTCCACATGTGGGCATGGACGCCCAACTCGGCGGGGTTGTTCGCCGACTACAACCCTGCGGTGAAGTGTCCCTCGGGAGCGCCGTGAGTCGGATGCGACGAGCGGGAAGTCGTTCGCCCTAGCTGATCGAGTGGCTCACCGAGAGCCACGACAGCACGCCAAGCAGCAGGAGGTACGTGACGAACGCATAGCGGTCCGCCTTCACGTCCTGCTTCTGGAACGCGCGCCATAGGGCGACCGCGCCCACGATGAACAACAGCTTCTGGCCCGTGAGGTAGTATGTGCCCGCGGTCGCGGCCACGATGGTCCAGCGCTGCCAACGGGCGAGCGCGTGGAAGGCCCGCGATCCGTCGAGCTGCCACACCGGCGTCAGGTTGAACAGGTTGATCCAACCCGTCAGCGCCGCGATGGCGCCCCAAATCGGTGTTCTGGTTGCGAGATACACCGCCAATGCCACAAGGCCGGCGCCGAGGCCCCATACGGGGCCCGCGAGGCCAACGCGAGCGTCTGCCGACGGATCCGTGATCCGCTGCTTGACCAGGATGAGGGCGCCAAGACCGGGAATGAACAGCGGTGCGCCCGCGGCGATCCCGAGGCGCTTGAGCTCAGCCACGTGTCCCATCTCGTGGACATAGATCGTGAGGACGAGCCCCAGCGCGAGAGGCCAGCCGTACGTCGTCCAGTACAGGCCGAAGAACGCGAACATCGAGACGAACGTCTTGAGCTTGGTCAGGCCCAGAAGCAGGAACTTTCCCTTCGTCAGGAGCAACACGAGGAACGCGCCCGCGAGTGTGCTGCCGCGCCGGTACCACGGAGCCGCGGGCGTCGGTGGCGACGTCGGCGCGGCCGTGCCATTCGCGAGCTGCCTGGTGATTGCCTCGACACGCTCGCTGATCGTTGCGTGCTGTTGCGACGTCGGCGGCAGCAGCTCGAGCGCCTGTTGCCAGGCGAGACTCGCGTCGGCGAAGTTGCCCGCGGCGGTCGCGGCGTCGGCCCGGGACGCCAGCTCACGTAACCGCTCCGCATGCACCAGAGACTTGCACGCGGGGCACGCCAGCAGCGTGGGGGCCAGCTCGGTGCCACACCGGGCGCAGCGCGCGATCAGGTTCGCGCGCTCGCCCACCGTTGCCGACACGTCTAGGAGGCGGCCGGAGGCGCGGACGAAGGCGTTTCGCCTCCGACCTTGAACGGACCGGTGATCGAAACGACGTGGCCGGCGGTCATCTGCCACGCCTGTCGCATGCCGATTCCGATGATCAGCGCGCTGATGAGGCCCGATGGAAGCGACGCGACGACGGACAAGACCGGCAGGACGAAGATGCCGAGCAACAACGCCCCCAGGGCGAGGGCCAAACCGAGGCCGGTGCCGTTGGCAACGGAAGCCTTGGTCGTGGCGGGGTCACCGTTCTCTTCGGCCGCAGCCAGGGAGTCTTCGGCCGCGTCTTCCTCGATCTGCTCCGCCACCACTTCGTCAGGTTCGGCGAGACTGTCCGTGGCGGCGCTGTCGGAAACGGCTGCCGCTACGGAATCGGCCATCGTCTTTTCGGCCTCGCTGAACCCCTTGAACGCGAGCGGCGTGTACGCCATGCCAACCGAGAAATACGTGAGTGCCGCCGCCATGATCTGGTAGCGACGCCCACCGCCGCCCTTGGCGCCCACGCGGATAGCGAGACCAACGAGAAATCCCGTGAGGATGGCGACGATACCGATCTCGAAATTCGTGATCGCGATCACACCGTAGTAGATGACGGCGCCGACGATCGCTGCCAGCAGCCCGAAGAATCCGGCCCGCACAAAAGCGCCTCCGCCCCGCTGCGCCACGCCCGATCGCTCCGCGGCCTGTTTACATGACGCACAGACGGTCTCGCCATCGATCGCGTAGTAGTAAGTGGCAATCGGCTTGGAGCAGCGCGAGCAGGGAATCCTCGGCTTTTCTTCGCCGTCAGGGCCACCCCTCTGCGCTGCCGCCTGCTGGGCGTGGTCGAACTGAAGCGGCTCGTTGGCGCTGCTGGTGTTCGGATCGGTCATGGCGGCAGTCGGTGGGGGGAGGAGCCGCGACTTTACTGGGGGACAAACACCCGAAAAGAGACGATTACGGGGCCCGCAGTGTTACGAAATGGCTCGTTCCCAGCGACTGTTCAGTCGCTGCCCAAGGGCGCGGGCTGAGGCGCCTTACGGCTCTTGCTGCGCCCAGACCGTCCAGTACACCACGACCGCGCAGCGGCCCGTGCGGTGGAGATTGGCTGCGGGCCAGGTATGTCGCTGGTACGCCGCCGGCACCGAGTCGGGTTTGACGTACACCTCCATTGCGGCGATGTCCAACGGGTTCGTCGGGACACGGTTGGCGCCAGTGATCTCGCGACCGTTCACGAGCGAGTTGATGCAACCGGACCCGTTGGAGAGCACGGCCACCGGTTCCGGTCCGAAGCGAGTGCGCCGCAGCTGGACGCGAAAGCCGGGAAGGCCCCGGAAGATGTCGGCCGTGTGGTGCGCGCCGCGCTCGTCGATATCGGGATAGTCGAGAAACAGCCCGCCGCCGAATCGCTTGCGACACCCCCAGCCATCGAGCGAGTACTCCGAGCATCCGGCTGCCGCAGTCACCACGACCGTGTCGAGCGACGCGACGGCAATACCGAGGACGAAGCGGACCTCCACGCGTCCATTCTTCGACACTTTCACGTCCCACCGGTCGGGCTTGAAGCCCACCTTGCGCGCGGCGACCGTGTAGCCGCCGTCAGCGAGCCCGGTGAGCGTGAAGTTGCCCGCGGAGTCGCTGCGGGCGCGATGGTTGCCAGGACGCGCGAGGACGTCCGCGCCGGCCACGGGCCGCAGTGTGGAATCGAGAACCACCCCCGCGATCGTCGCGCCGCGCTGACCCCAGGCGGACGACGCCGCGACGGCGACTAGTACCATCGCCCGCAGCAGTGTGCGCATGCTCCCAAACATACCCTCCCACCAGCCTCCCGTTCCAGCGGCCACGGCTAGCATCGCCAGCGTCGCCGCGTCGGAGAACCGTCAGTTCAGTAGCACATCTCGGACCGACGTGCCGTACCGGAAATCATTGTCGGCCGACGTCGCGCGCCGGCGCGCGCGCGAGTCCAATAGCTGAACCGGCATGAAAGGGCGCAGCGGCAGTGGGGGGACGTCGGCGGGAGCGATCACACCCGGCTCGACTGTGACGGATGGCACTGCGGGGCGGGTTTCACGGTAGAACGTTCATCCCTGCCTGCCACCAGGTTGTCACCCCCATATTGCCACGTGGTTGCTCCGCGACATAAGGTATCGGGTGTCGGCTTGGAGGCGGCTACGTGAACGCTGCTCCGCCGCGCAGCGCCGACGCCCGACAAGGCGGGCCATGATTAGACACTTCAGCTTCGCGTTCTGGAAGTCCATCCGTCCGCGAACGCCGACGACGGCGGGTTGGTGCACCGCGGCTCACCTGCTGCTGATCGCCCTGGCGGTTGCCGCATCGCACAAGTCGGCGCGCCTGGCGCGCGAGACCTACGAGATGCGCGTCGCCTATCTGCCGCCGCCCGATCCCGAGGCACGGTCGCGGAGAGCGGATGCAACGCGCGAGACGATCCGGTACGTGGAGCTCGCGCCCGCCGGCGAAGGTGGTGGGTTCGGGGTCGCGCAAGCGCGGGCGGATCGCGCGCCGGTCCCTCCCAGCGGCCCGGAGCCGGGCGACACCGGCAAGGACTCCACGACGGCTCCCGCCGAGGAGGCCTCGGAGGGCACCGACTCCGTGTTCACCATCGTCGAGGTGGACTCCGCCGCCGCACGGATCCCCGAAAGCGCCGCACCGCAATACCCGCAGGTGCTGCTCGAGAAGCGGCTCGAGGGGCAGGCGATTGTTCAATTCGTGGTGGACACCAACGGTCGTGCCGACACGGCGTCGTTCAAGGTCATGCTGGCGTCGCACGACGCGTTCGCGCAGTCGGTTCGCGCCGCGCTCCCCGAGATGCGTTTCACCACCGCACGCATCGGGCGACTCAAGGTGCGCCAGCTGGTGGAGCTGCCATTCAACTTCAGGCTCATCCTGCCGGATACCGCCCCGGCGCCAGTCGCCCGGCGGCGCCCCGGCACGCCGCGATGAGGATGGTCAGGCCTGGTCAGGCCGTCGTCCGCGATCGCGGTTGTCACTGGGTGTTGACGAAACTCGTGTCACGACCCGTTATAGAGGCATGCTGACGAGACGCGAGTTCATCGGAGCCACGGCGGGCGTGGGTGTAGGCGCCTTGGCGGCAGCGTGCAATCTGGAGACCCCCGCGGCGCCGCCGGACAGCGAGACCGTCGACGCCCTCACCATCAAGTCGCGTCCGGCGACACCGAGCATCCCTCCGGTGGTCGGATACTCGGCGCTGGGCCTGGCAACGCCACGCGACGGCTTTCTGTACGTGCCGTCCACGTACAATCCGGGTGTTCCCGCGCCGCTGCTGATCCTGCTTCACGGCGGCGGGGAAACCTCGGACGCGTGGCGCACGGATTCGCTTCGGGGCATGGCCGAGGGCCGCGGCATGGTGCTCCTCGCTCCCGAATCGCGCTACACCACCTGGGATTCGATCCAAATCCAGCGCTATGACGTGGACGTCGCCTTTATGGACGACGCGCTGGAGCACACGTTCACGCGCTGCAACATCGATCCGGCGCGCATGTTTATCGGCGGCTTTGGCGACGGCGCGACCGAAGCGATCGGCATTGGCGGAGCGAACGCCGGCTTATTCCCGCGGGTCGTGGCGCATACACCGAATTTCCTGTTGATGCCGTTCATTCGGGGCTACCCCGATTTCTTCGTGTCGCACGGGATCAACGACGACATTCTGTCATTCGCGTACACACGCGATTTCACCGTGCCGACCCTGCGCGGCAACGGAATGGCGGTGGAGTTCCTGCCGTTCGACGGCGGGCACGTGCTTCCCGATGTCATCCAGTCTGGTGCCATCGAGTGGCTCTTTCAGGCCTAGAGCAGGCCCCGGGAAAGGCCGGAGCCCGAGGCCTGCCACTTCGCGGCTGGCGCCCGGTCGTGGACAGCTTGTCGCAGCGCTAGCTGCACGCCGGCAGCGCGGTGCCGGCTCAGGTGCCCGCCAGCCTTCACCGGTTCCCTCCCTTGAAGCCCGGAACCAATTTGTAACGTCACGTCACAAACCCGAGCCCAGACTGCATGTTCACGCTCTCGCTGCGCCAGTTCGAGGAAGTTCGCGCGCGCATTGCGCCCCACATCAAGCGCACGCCGCTGCTGACGTCCAGCCAGCTCGCCGATGCCACCGGCTATGACGTCCGCCTGAAGGCCGAGCTGTTTCAGCGGGTGGGGTCGTACAAAATCAGGGGCCCGCTCAACAAGTTCGCGCTGATGCCGGAGGAGCTGAAGCGCCGCGGCGTCGTGTGCTCATCCGCGGGGAATCACGCCCAGGGCGTGGCGCTCGCGGCGAAGATCCACGGCATTCGCGCCGTGGTGTGCATGGCGCAGAACGCCACGCCGTCCAAGGTCGCGGCGACCAAGGCGTACGGCGCCGAGGTCGTGTTGCACGGCAACATCTGGGACGAAGCCAACGAGAAGGCGAAGGAGCTCGTCCGGACGGAGGGGCTGACTTACGTGCACCCGTTCGACGACGAGGAGCTCATCGCGGGGCAGGGAACGCTGGGGCTCGAGATCGTGCAGGACTGGCCCGAGGTGGATGCCGTCGTCGTGCCCATCGGCGGCGGTGGACTGATCTCCGGCGTCGCGATGGCCGTCAAGGGATTCAATCCGAAGATCCGCGTGATCGGCGTGGAATCGTCCGACGGGCCGGCGATGCAACGCAGCGTCAGCGCCGGCCGGCTGGAGACAATCGATTGTCGCACCGTCATCGACGGGCTGCGCGTGCGGCGCGTGGGCGACATCAACCTCTCGGTCGTTCAGCGCTTCGTGGACGACATCGTCGCGCTGCCGGACCGCGACATTTTCGACGCGATGCTCTGGGTGATGGAGCGCTGCAAGCTCGTGGTGGAAGGTGCTGCCGCCGCGCCGGTGGCGGCGCTGCTTCACGGCCTGGTCAAGTTGCCGGCCGGATCACGAGTGGCGGCGGTGCTGTCGGGCGGGAACGTGAATCTGCAGCAGCTGCGGGGATTGGTGTGGAACTGAACAGAAGAGGGGGGAGGGAGGAAGGGAGGAGGGAGGAGGGAGGAGGGAGGAGGGAGGAAAGAAGGCGCGCTCATTTTCTTTCCTCTTCCCTCTTTGCTCCCTCCTCCCTCCTCCCTCCTCCCTCCTCCCTCCTCTCTATTTCCTAGGCAGCACCACCCACCACGGATAGTCCTCGCTGTTGCTCCGCAGCGGCCCGAACGCGTACACGCTCGAATAGATGCTGTTCGCGGGCGGGACGAACGTGACCACGTATTCGCCGGGCGGCAGCGTCGGAAGCTGGAACTTGCCGTCTGCGCCGGTGAGCACCGATCCGGCTTCCGGACCCACCTCCACCGGCAAGCTGGCCCCGACGCGGGGATAGATCGTCACGCGCACGTTGGCGATCCTGGGTGCCGTCGCCAGACTGTCGTTCCCCGCGCCGGGCTCCGAAGGTCCCAGCACCGTGCCGTGGAAATAGCCGGGCGTCTGATCGGTGGGGGGCGGGGTCACACTGCTGTCGTTGGCGTCGACTCGTGACATTCCCGCCAGCGGCGAGTTGCTCGATTCTGTCGGGCTGTTGTCAGCGCAGGCGACGACAACTCCCGCTGCCGCGATGAGGCCGAGTCCGTATCTGCGCGACCGTGCAAGCATGCTCAAAGGTTCCTCGCGATGTGCGTCGTCCTGATATACCTCTCGATGGCGGCGCGGGGTCACAAGCGCACCGTCGCGTCTCCCGGATGTGACGCCGGCCGATCTACCGGGGAACGACCTGAAGGCCGCACTCTTCGGCCGCACCATCCCCGGAACCCGCCCTCTTGCGGCGGTTGGAACCGGGCCGGACGCGCCGAGTAGCATGACGAATCCGCGGCGTCACGTCCGTAGGGTGACTGTAGGTTTGGGGACCAAGCGCAACGTCCGCTACGAGGAGTCGGTTGTCCGACCTGGGCCCGCGGCTGCAATCGCATCTCGGCGCATCACACGCCATCCAGTTCGAGCTGGGTGGCGCCGGCATGTCGCGCGTGTTCGTGGCGGACGACGTCGCGCTGGGCCGCAGAGTCGTCGTCAAGGTCGTCAACCCGGCGCTCGCGGCGACCGTTTCGATCCAGCGCTTCCAGCGCGAGATCATGGTGGTGGCCAGGCTCAACCACCCCAACATCGTGCCGGTGTTGAGCGCCGGCGAGGTGGACGCGCTTCCGTACTTCATCATGCCCTTCATCGAGGGCGAATCCCTGCGCGGGCGCATCATGCGCGGGCCGCTCTCGCTCCGCGAGACCGTCGGGATCCTCAAGGACGTGACACGCGCCCTCGCGTTCGCGCACAGCCTTGGCGTCGTGCACCGCGACATCAAGCCGGACAACATCCTGCTCGCCGGTCCGGCGGCGGTGGTGACCGACTTCGGCGTGGCGAAGGCTATCTCCGCCTCCCGCGAACGCGGCGTCGACGACGGCCATGCGATCACCGGCGTCGGGATCTCGCTCGGCACGCCGCAGTACATGGCGCCGGAACAGGCGGCGGCGGATCCCGACGCTGACCATCGGGTGGATCTCTACGCGCTCGGCATCGTGGCGTACGAGATGCTCGTCGGGTCGCCGCCGTTCCATGGTCGCACCCCGCAGGCGTTGCTGGCGGCGCAACTGACAGAGCTGCCGCCCCCGCTCGCCTCGCGCCGATACGATATTCCCGTCGCGCTGTCCGACATGGTGATGCGGTGCCTGGAGAAGGATCCCGCCGACCGGCCCCGCTCCGCGACGCAATTGCTGAGCACTCTCGACAGTCCCGAGGCAATCTCCGGCCCCGTCGCCGCGCCGCCGGGCGCCGCGGAGCGGCGTCGCTGGAGCAGGTGGAAGTCGGCGTTGACCAGGTCGATAGGCGTCGCGGCGGTCGTTGCGTTCGTGGCCTGGTCGCTGTGGCCCGCTCCCGCGCCGGCCCCCGCGACGGCCATCGCGCAGGCCGCGCGCGAGATCGTCGTGCGTGTCCCGGCCGCGGCGGCCATCGGGGCCAACAGCGCCGAGCTCGCGGTGGCTCTGGTGTCCACCATCGAAACGACGCTCGTGCTGGGCGGGATTCGCGTGGTGAACGCGCCGGCGCCCGCGAGCGGCCCCGCGGACGGCGCCGGTTTCGTCGTCGAGACGACGGTGCAGCGCGCTGGAGATCGGGGACGCGCGCAGGTGCGATTGTTCACGGCCAGCGCGGATTCCTCACTCTGGGCCGACCAGGTCGATTTTCGCGTGGCCGACAGCTTCGCCGCTCAGGACACGCTGGCAGTGCGGGTGCAGCGCGCCATCCGCGACGCGGCCGCGGCGCGGGCGCGAACCCCCTGACGGGAGGCTCGGAAACGCGGCTCACGTTTTGTGGGTCTGATGTGTACTGGACTCATCATGCGGAGGAACGTGCCGTGCCTCTTCTCACCGTCGTCGCCCTGTGCTGCCTGGCCACCACGCCGCGCGGCCGTTCCGCTCCCGATTCCCTCCCTGTCGTGGAACGCATCGGGTCCGGCGCGACCGCCCATGGTGCCGCCACGCAGCAGGTTCCGGCGCGCCGCGGCGTGCTGACGCCGGGTGTCCTTGCGGTCACGAACGTCAACGTCGTGCCGATGACGTCGGACACCGTGATTCGGGGTGCTACGGTGGTGGTGCGCGACGGTCGCATCGTCGCGCTCGGGCGCAATGTGTCGATACCCCAGGGCGCCAGGCGGGTGGACGGAGGCGGCAAGTTCATGGTTCCCGGGCTGGCCGACATGCACACGCACCTGTACTCGGATGACGACGCTGTCCCGGATTCAGCCGGACCGGCCGAGCTCGGCGTGATGGTCGCGGCCGGAGTCACGACCGCGCGCCTGATGATCGGCACCCCGCAGCACCTCGTGCTCCGCGACGACGTCGCGGGCGGCCGCGTGCTGGGTCCGCAGTTGTGGGTCGCCAGCCCGCACCTGGTCGGTCGTCAGATGCCCAACGGCATCGTCGTCACGACGGACGAGGAGGCGCGCGCCGCGGTGCGGTCGGTCGCCGACGCGGGCTACGATCAGGTGAAGATCACGCTGTTCATCACGCGTCCCGTCTACGACGCCATCGTGGACGAAGCCGCGAAGCGACGCATCCGCGTGGTCGGTCACATCGATCCGCAGGTCGGCGTCGCGCGCACGCTGGAGACCGGTCAGCAGATCGAGCATCTCGACAGCTACTTCGAGGCCGCGCTCGCCGATTCGGCGCCGATGCGCACATCGGTGACCCAGCAGTACGTCTTCAACCCGGCCAACTGGAGAAGCCTGGATTTCCTCGACGACGGCAAGCTCGCGCGGCTCGCGGGCGCCACGGCACGGGCGGGCGCGTGGTCATCGCCCACGCTCAACGTGTTCAACGCGGCCTTCGCGGCGCACGAAAGCGACGCAGCGATCAGGACGCGTCCTGACTGGAACATGATTCCGCCCAGCGTGCGCGAGCCATATCTCCGCGCGCGAGAGCGATACTGGGCCCCACCGACGCGCGAACAGCGCACCGAGGCCCGCCGGCGACGGTACGTCGAAGTTCGCAACGCGCTCGTCAGGGCGATTCACGACTCGGGAGGAAAGATCCTGGCCGGGTCGGACACGCCGGAGTGGTTTCACGTGTACGGGTGGGGCCTCCATCGCGAGTTGCAGGCGCTCGTGCAGGCCGGCCTCACGCCCTATCAGGCGCTGGGCACCGCGACGAAGAATCCGGCGGAGTTCCTGGGCCAATCCGCGGACTGGGGCACGCTCGAGCCCGGGAAGCGCGCCGACTTCGTGATGCTGGACGCCAATCCGCTCGCCGACATCGCCAACACGATGCGAATCGAGGCGGTGGCCGTCGGGGGCCGCTGGATCCCCAGACCGGAACTGGCTCGCCTGATCGCCGCCGGAACGCGGGCCATCAATGGCGCCGCCGCGACGCCGGACTGAGCGTCGCGATGGCGCCGGACTGAACGCCTGACCGGACGAGGCACGACCTCGCCCGGCCTAGCCGCTCGTTGGGAGGAGCTGAAGCCCGGTCGACAGGGCGTGAAGGTCGAGCAGTCCTGGCTGCCACAGGACCCGCAATCGCTGGAACTCGACGCGCCCGATTTCGAACTTCGCGCCCGAGCGCAGCACCGCGAACGCCTTGCGGAATCTGCCCTTTTCGATGCCGGCGATCGCCGCGGTGCGCACGACCGTCCCGCGATGAATGCGAACGAAATCGAAACGCGTCAGCTGTTCGTAGAGACTCGAGAGCGATTCTCGGATCCGGTAACGGCTGCCGTCGGCTGTGTGCACCACCACGGCGTTGCCGTCGGCCTCCAGGCACTCTATATCGGTCAGCGGGAGCAGTGCGACACCGCCCTGCCGCTTTACCACCAGGCGAAAACGATCATCTCCGCCGTTCTGTTCGTTCGATGGC
Source organism: uncultured Gemmatimonadaceae bacterium (assembly GCA_963724885.1). Lineage (GTDB taxonomy): Bacteria > Gemmatimonadota > Gemmatimonadetes > Gemmatimonadales > Gemmatimonadaceae > DASPMP01. The sequence continues at coordinate 286,432 of CAVRWG010000001.1, forward strand.
CGTCGCTCCGGCGCGCGATGGCCGGCCGGGGCTCGAAGGGCGCAATCCCGCTCCCGCATCGGAGCAGAGTTCATGCATGTCTCCCAGGACGGTGAACACAAAGCGCTTGCGTGCCCTTAAAATATCACGTGGACCAGCAACGTTGTTGGCCGCAATCACTGTTTCCTTCAGGCGGCCGAACGCGGCGCCACGGTCATGACGCAGATCTCTTTCTCGAATGTGGGGGTCGAGTTCGGAGCGACGACGCTGTTCACCGGCGTCTCGCTCACCGTAGCCGCGCGGGAGCGGTGGGGAATCGTCGGCCGCAACGGCACGGGGAAGACGACGCTCTTCAGGCTGCTCACCGGCGAGATGCAGCCCACTCGCGGCGTGATCGCGCGACAGCCCGGGCTGCGTGTCTCGCTGCTCGAGCAACATCGCGACTTTGCCGGCGCGGCGACCGTGTGGGAGGCGGCGGCCGGCGAGCTGGCCGACCTCCTCGAGCTGGAGCGGTCACTCACGGAGCAGGCATCGGCGCTGGCCCACGACTCCTCCCCGGAGGCCCTCGATCGCTACGGTCGGGACCTCGAGCGCTTCGAGCACGAGGGCGGCTACGCAGTCACCTCTCGCATAGACGCCGTGCTGCACGGGCTCGGCTTCGATCCCGAAGCCAGCCGCGCGCAGCTCGTCACCACATTGAGCGGCGGAGAGCGGGGCAGGCTGGGGCTCGCCCGACAGCTCGTGGGCTCGGCCGACATCCTGCTGCTCGACGAGCCCACCAACCACCTGGACCTCGAGACCACACGTTGGCTGGAGCAGTACCTGAGGGAAATCGATCGAACGGTGCTGCTGATCAGCCACGATCGCGCCTTCCTCGACGCCACCGTCGATCACGTGCTGCACTTCGAGGGGAGCACGACCTTCGCGTATAGCGGCGGCTACCAGGCGTTCATCGCGCAGCGCAACGAGCGCCGCCTCACGCAGCTCCGCCAGTTCGAGCAGCAGCAGCGCAAGATCGCGGGCGAAAGCGACTACATCGCGCGCAACATCGCCGGCCAGAACACCAGGCAGGCCAAGGGCCGCCGCAAGCGCCTCGAGCGCATGCCGCGGCTCAGCGCCCCGATCTCCGACGAAGACTCGATGTCCATCCGCTTCGACGTCGCGGAGCGCGGCGGCGACCGCGTCGTCTCTGCCGTGAACGCCGGCGTTCGTGTTCCGGATCGGTCCCTCGTGGAGAAGTTCACGGGCACCGTGATGCGCGGCGACGTGCTGGGCTTCGTGGGGCCGAACGGCGCGGGGAAGTCCACGCTGCTCAGGGCACTGTTCGGTGAGCACGCCGTGGCCTCGGGAGAATTGAAGGTCGGGGCCTCCATCACGGCCGGTTTCTATCGCCAGGATCTTTCCCAGGTGCCGCTGGACCGCTCGCTGTACGACGTCATCAACGATCTGCGGCCCACCTGGGACCGCCGCCTGGTTCAGGGACATCTCGGCCGCTTCGGATTCTCCGGCGACGAAGTTCAGCGCCGCGCTGACAAAATGTCCGGCGGCGAGCGTGCCCGCGTGGCGCTGGCGATGCTGATGCTCTCGCGCGCCAACCTGCTGGTGCTGGACGAGCCGACGAACCACCTGGACGTGGAATCCATCGAGGCGATGGAGGACGCGATCGAGCGCTACGACGGCACCGTGGTGCTGGTTAGCCACGACCGCGAGCTGCTGCGCGCCCTGACCACAAAGGTCTGGGTACTGCACGACCGCCGCATCACCGAATTCGCCGGCGGCTTCTCGGAATGGGAGGAGGTGAGCGCCGAGCGTGAGCACGCCGCGTCAGTGCGCGCGGCGGAAGAGGCGTCGCTGCGCAAGGTGCACGAGCGGAAGAAGGTCGCCGCGCGGCAGCGGGAGGAACCTCCGTCGGCGAAGGACGTGCGCCGCCGGCAGCGGACGGCGCAGCGAGAGCTGGAAGAGGCGGAAGCGCGAATCGCCTCGCTCGAGAAGCGCATCACAACCCTCGGCGCCGCGCTCGACGACCCGGCGCTTTACACTCGGCCCGGCGGCGTCGACGAAGCCAAACGACTCGGCGCGGAGCTCGAGCGCGTGAAGGGCGAGATGGAGGCCGCGTTCGCCCGCTGGTCCGCCGCCGGCGAAGCGCTCGAGCTTACAAGTCCGCCGGACGGGCCTTAGCCAAGGCCAGCCTGGTGCGCCACCACAGATAGGCCGGCGCGCCCAGGAGCGTCAGGCCAAGCCCGATGAGCGATTGCCGCGGCTGGGCGATCACCGTGTTCACGACGATGACGAGGGCCGACAGCACGAAGAGAATCGGCGTCACAGGATAGCCGGGCGTCCTGAATGGTCTGACGGCGTTCGGCTCGCGACGCCGATGCGCGAAGATCGCGAGGGCGGCCAGCCCGAACCACACCCACGACATGAACACCACGTAGGTGAGCAGCGTCTCGAAGCTGCCTGAGACGACCAGCGCGACCGACCACACTGCCGTGACGAGAATGGCCGCCGCGGGCGTACCGAATCGCGGATGGACTTCGGCGAGCTTCGAGAAGAAGAGGCCATCGCGCGACATCGCATAAAAGATCCGGGGAAGCGTGAGCAGCATGCCGTTCGACGCGCTGAAGATCGAGACGAGGATCACCGCCGTCAGCACCGTTGCCGCCCAGGGGCCCAGCACGACGTTCGCCGCGTCGGAAGCGACGCGCCGGCTGCTCGCGACACCGTCCACGCCAAGCGCCGCGAAATAACCCACGTTCGCGAGCACGTAGATCCCGATGAGCAATACGGTCCCGATCACCATGCCGCGCGCGAACGTTTTCTGCGGGTCCACCGTTTCGCCGGCGGAGAACGTGACATACTGCCATCCTTCGTATGCCCACAGCACGCCGATCATTCCGGTGACCGATCCCAGGAGCGTGGCCAGCGAAAACGTATCCGGCCACCACACGCCGCCCGACTGTGATGCGGGCCGGTCGCCCGCCGCGATGAGAATGACCGCGAGCAGGACGATCACGCCCGCCTTGATCACAGTGGCGACGCCCTGGACGTTGGCGCTCTGCCGCGTGCCACGAATGTTGATGGCGGCAACGGCCGCGATCACGAGCACGGAAACCACTCGCTCCCACGCCGGGGTGAGCGTCACGAACGCGCCGGCGTACCGCGCGAAAGCCGACGCGAGCGTCGCCAGCGATCCGCTCCCGATCACCAGCAGCATCGTCCACCCGAACAGGAACGCGGGGGCAGGGCCGAACGAGTCCCTGATGTACACGTAAAGCCCGCCCGCCTCGGGTTTGGACGCTCCCAGCTCGGCGAAGGTCAGTGCGCCGAGGAGCGACAGGATGCCTCCGACGCCCCACACGATGAGTGCCAATCCGCCCGATCCCGCATTGCTGACCACCGATCCGGGGGTCAGGAAAATGCCGGAACCGATGACGGTTCCCACGACGATAAAGATCAGGTCGCGCTGCGACAGCGTGCGGCGAAGCTGGGACGACATGGGTGTCGGGTGGTGGGTGTTAGGCGGTGGGTGACACGTGGCAGGTGGCGGCTAGAGGTTGGTCCTTGGCGCAGGTAAACGTAAGTACCGCCCTGGACCCAACGCCCAGCACCCACCCCTTGACTATCATTTTAGTTATATCTAAACTAATGCCCATGGAGCCGATGCTGCTGTCCGCGATTGCCTCACCCAGACGCCAGGAGATCCTGCGGCTCGTCTGGGACGAGGAGCGCAGCGCCGGGGCCATTCACAGGGAGATGCCGGATGTCACATTCGGAGCGGTGTCGCTTCACCTGCGCACGCTCTCGGAGGCCGGGCTGCTCCAGGCGCGGGCGGACGGCAGGTATCGTTTTTACCGCGCCCGGCGCGAAGCCCTCGCGCCAGTCGCCACGATGCTCCGGAGAATGTGGGATGACGCCCTGTGGCGACTGAAGCTCGCCGCCGAGCTGGAACGCAATCGTCGTGGCCCACGGCCGCGGCGCCGTCCACGCCGCAAAGGGGAGAGAGGATCATGACATCCACCGCTGCGTTGCCATACACCCTCGAGCGCACCGTCACCATCCAGGCGCCGCCTGAAACCGTCTTCCGGTACTTCACGGACTCGGAGCGCTGGGCGCGGTGGTGGGGCGCCGGCTCGACGATCGACGCGAAGCCCGGCGGGCACGTGTACATCCGTCATCCCGGCGGCATCGAATCAACGGGGGAGATCGTCACAGTCGAGCCTTCGAGGCGGCTGGTCTTCACGTACGGATTCGTTGGCGGCTCGCCGATTCCGCCGGGATCGTCGCGCGTCACCATCGAGCTCACGCCGGTGCGGGCCGGAACACGTCTCACGCTCACCCACAAGCTTGCTGACGCCGCCGCGCGCGACGAGCACGTTCAGGGATGGCGTTTCCAGCTTTCGCTGTTCGCCAACATCGTCGCTGACGAAGTCACGGCGAACGCGAGCCGGTACGTGGACTTGTGGTTCGACGCCTGGGCGGAGTCGGACGAGATCGCGCGCCGGAAGATGCTCGCGGAAGTCGTGGTACCGGAAGTGCGAATGCAGGACCGCTACAGCAACCTCGATGGCTTCGAGGATCTGCTGCCCCACATCGCCGCCTCGCAACGTTTCATGCCCGGCCTCCGGATGAAGCGTGCGGGAGATGTGCGGCACTGCCAGGGCATGGTGCTCGCCGATTTCACGATCGCGGGCCTGGACGGGCAGCAGCGCGGAACCGGGACCAACGTGTTCGTGTTCGGACCGACGGGCCGCATCGAGTGGGTGACCGGCTTCTGGGGTGTCTCGCGGTAAGGCAGGCTAGTCGCTTCTCAGCGCCACCGTTGGGTCCACGCGCGTTGCCCGAACCGCGGGCCGCAGGGCAGCCGCGGCGGCGACGACGAGCAGCAGTGTGGCGACGACGCCGAACACCATCGGATCGCGCGCTTTCTGCGCGAACAACAACGGCTCCACCCAGCGGCCCGCCCACAGGGCGATGACGGTGCCGATCGCGACGCCCACCACCGCGATGCCGACACCCTGCGCCACGATCATTCGCAGGACGGTCCCGACGCTTGCGCCCAGCGCGATGCGCACGCCCAGCTCGTGCGTCCGCTGGGCGACCGCGTAGGCGATCACGCTGTACAGGCCAATCGCGACGAGGACCAGCGCCAGCGCTCCGAACGCCACGAACATCGTGGCGCCGAATTCCCACGACCGGCGCTGAGGCGCGACGAGCTGCTGAAGTGGCATCGCTCCCACATATGCGTCACCGGGCATCTCGCGCTGAAGGCGTCTGCGGAGTGGCTCCAGGAAGTCCTCGGCGCGCCCGTTGACACGAATGAAGAGCTGTGGATAGGCAATGCCGAAGCGGGCCTTGTACTGCTCGATAGGCAAGTAGTACCAGTGCTCGATGCCGCCCGTCAGTCGCGTGCCGTGCAGGTTCTCGGCGACGCCAACCACCGTGAGGAAGGGCATGGTGTCGGAGTCGATGCGCATGCGCTGCCCGATGGCGTCCTTTCCGGGCCAGAGTGCTTTCGCCATTCCGTCGCTGACGATGACAACAGGCTGCGCGCGTGCATGATCGTCGGCCGTGAAGTCGCGACCGCGAAGAATGCGCGTGCCCAACGTCGCGAAATAGGAGGTGGACCCGGCCTGGAGGGTGAAACCGCCGAGCTTCTGCGTCGAATCCACGCCATCAGGGGCGTACGGCGCGCCGCGACCCTCGAAGCTCCAGAATGGCACCGAGATCGCGATGCTCGCCTTCTGCACGCCGGGAACGGTGAGCGCCGTGGCAACCAGGCGATCACTGAGCGCGTTCTGCTCGGCGGCGGAGAGTTTTGTCCCACGCAGGTTCGCCGCCAGCATGACGATGGGCTCAACGTCGTAGCCCAGGCGCATCGCGCGCACGTTGGAGAGGCTGCGCACGAACAGGCCCGCGCCGACGAGCAGGACGACGGACAGCGCTCCCTGGAAGAGCAGCAGGCCGGTGCGGAGGCGCGATCGGTGGTACCCGCCCTGGCGCGCGCCCGCCTTGAGCGAGCCGGCCACGCTCCCATGAATTGCGTGAACTGCGGGCGCGAGACCGGTGAGAAGCGCCACGCTCAGCGTCAGGATGCCGGCGAACAGCAGCGTCCGCGTGTCGTTCACCACGGCGCCGGCGTCTTCCGTCCGAAGGAACAGCGTTCGCACAGCGGTTCCGCCCCATTGCGCGACGCCCAGGCCGGCGAGCCCACCGAGGACCGCGAGGAGAACGCTTTCGGTCAGTAGCTGCTGTAACAGGCGCGCCCGGGTGACGCCGAGCGCGAGACGGAGTGCGATCTCCCGGCGGCGCCGCACCGCGCGAGCGAGGAGCAGGTTCGCCACGTTGGCGCATGCGACGAGCAGGACGATGACCGCGACGCCCATGACCCAGGTAACGACGCGCGAGTCCGGCCCCGCCTGCGGGCCGCGTTCCACATGCACCGAGCCAAGCTCGCCTCGAGCTCGCGATGAGTCGGCTGGCGCCCATCGCCGCCTGCCGCCGGAACCGGCCTCGCTGTTCCAGCTGCGCGCGTACGCGGCGCTGAGATCGCCCGTGGCTGCCGACTCGGTGACGCCCGGCTTGCGGCGCGCGAGGATCTCGAGCCACGACCAGTTGTGGTTGGTGTAGTACCCCGTCCCCCGGGCCGACGCGAACGTCGTGATCGGAATGAAGGCCGCGGGCGCGGCACCATCGGCCATTCCGACGAAGCCTTCCGGCGCGACGCCGATGACGCTGTAAAGCTGGCTGCCGATGTGCACCGATTGGCCGAGGACGTCGCCCCGACCGCCGTACCGCGTCTGCCACAGGCCGTATCCGAGCACGGCGACAGGCGCGCCGGCAGGGGTCGTGTCCTCGCCGCGGGTGAAGAACCGACCCAGCGCCGGCCGCGCGTCAAAGAAATCGAAGTAGGCCGCGCTCACACTGGCCACCAGTGACTCGCGCGCGTCGTCGCCGGTTCCAATCGCCAGCTCCCGGTCGGCGAACGCGGCGACAAGGTCGAACGAGGACGTGAGGTGCGAAAGCTCCGAGTAGCGGAGATACGAGAAGTGGCGCTCGATGTTCTCGCCGCCATTCCAGGCGTACCGCAGGTAGACGCGGTGCACGCGCTCGGCGTCCGTCAGGTATGCCGGCGGCCGGAAGAGCAGGCGGTCCACGACGCCGAACATCACGGTGTTCGCGCCGACTCCGAGCCCAAGGGTCAGGACCACGGCGCTGGTGAAACCCGGCTTGGCCCGAAGGCCGCGCCACGCATAACGCAGATCCTGCGCGATCGCTTCGATCATCGCGACGCCGCGGACGTCGCTGGCGTCGTCCTTGATGCGATCCATGCCGCCGAACGAGATCCGGGCGCGTCGTTCGGCCTCCGCGCGCGAGAGACCCGCTCGCTCGTACTTGTCGGCCTTCCGTTCGATGTGGAATCGCAGCTCGTCGTCCAGTTCGCGCTCGACCTCATTCCGGCGGAACAGAGAGCGCAGGCGATACCGCAGGTCGGAGAACATCACGCCATCCTCAGCACGAGTGCGACGGCGGTCGTGAGCTTTTCCCACGCCGCGGTTTCGGCCTCCAGCTGGCGGCGACCGCCTCGCGTGAGCTCGTAGTACTTCGCGCGGCGATTGTTGTCGGACGCGCCCCACGTCGCGCTGATCCACCCGCGACGCTCCAGGCGGTGGAGCGCCGGATAGAGCGATCCCTGCGGCACCTGCAGCGTCGCCCGGGACACCTGGTGGATGCGCTCCGAGATCGCCCAGCCATGTTGCGCCTCGAGCGAGAGCGCCTTGAGGATGAGCAGATCCAGCGTACCCTGCGGAAGGTCGAGCCGGTCGTTCATTGGGGTTCCCTTTGTGCTTCTACAGGAGAGGCTAGGACGCGACCTGTAGAAGTGCAAGGGGGAAGTGCGGCCCTACCTGGCTCCCGCGGCGCGGTATCCTATCACCAGCAGGCCGTCACGTCCCTCGCGAGTCACCGGCCACACGCGGATGGAGCCTTCCTCCGGCATCTTGAGCAGGATACCGCGCGACGGCAGCTCGCTCAGGAGATCGCCGCCCTTGACGAACGAACCGGCGGGGACGGAATCGAGCGCGACTCGCGCAGCGTCGCCGAAAATGAGCGGCAGCGTGGCGCGAACGACGCCCTCGAACTTCCAGTCGTACCGCGTGCGAAGCGCTTCGGTGTCGAAGTGAACGGTGACGTCATTGCCGTCGCGCACCGCGTACATGCTGTCGCCCAGCTCCCGGCGTCCCTCGGGTATCGCGGGGCTCGGCGCCGCCGGCGCGCGGGCGGCTGGAGCCGCGGCGGGAGTGTTCCGTACCGGCGGTGACGCGACGGCGACGCTCGTGACGATCGTGTCGGCGGCGGCTCCCGCCTCCGACGTCGGACCGTCGCCGGCCATCGACATGATGCCGCCCACCACCAGCGCGACGATCGCCGCGCCGCCCATGGTTCCCAGCCCGAGTCGCGCGAAGAACAAGTAGCGCCGCCTGCGCGCGGCGATGCGCGCGTCGTGACGGCAATGCAGGCAAACGGTAGTGCCCGGACGCAGTCCGTGCGGACAGGTCGGGGGCAGGTCGGACACCGGCATACCCACTAAGCTACGCGCTTGGCAGGCAGTACGTCGATGACCGCCGAGAACTCGAAGGGTTTCGCGATGCACGGCCGGCCCGCGCGGCGCAGGAAGGTCTGCAGGTCCGTGCTCACGATGTCCCCGGTCATGAAGACCACTCGGTCGATCAACTCGGGCCGCTCCTGCTGCCAGCGCTCGTACACCAGCTGGCCCGAGACGTCGGGCATCCTCAGGTCGAGCAGGACGACGTCGAACTCCTCGTCGCCTTCGCCGCGCCAGATGGCCTCGCTGCCGCTCCCGACGGCGACCACCAGGTGGCCCTCCGAAGACAGGAAGCGCTCCAGGGCAACTCGGACAGCCTCTTCGTCGTCGGCGACGAGAATCCGAAGGGCCTCCGGTTGGGGCGCGGGCGCCGGCGGATCGGTCGGCTTCGTCGCGTCGTCCTCGCAGTCCAGGCGCGGCAATTCGACCGTGAACCGGGCGCCCCCGCCGACGTTCTCTGCCCAGATCCGCCCGCCGTGCTCGCTGACGATGCCGAGGGAGATGGAAAGGCCGAGTCCGGTTCCCTTGCCAGTAGGCTTGGTCGTGAAGAACGGGTTGAAGATCTGGTGCATCGCCGAGTCGGGGACGCCGTTGCCCGTGTCTTCCACCTCGATCCGAACGACGTCCGCGAGTGTGCGGGTCCGCAGCGTCAACCGGTGCCGCGAATACTGGCGTTCGGTCATCGCCTGCTCGGCGTTGGTGATGAGGTTGAGGAGCACCTGCTGCACCTGGTTCACGTCGACCATCGTAACGGGCGGGGTCTGCTCCTCGAGGTCACGCGCGACCTGGATGCCCCTGACGTTGAGCTCGTAGACGCGCAGTTCCAGCGTGTCCAGCAGCACGGTGTTGAGGTTCGCCGGCGTCTTCTCGGCTTTGTGCTGTCGCGCGAACGTCAGCAGGTTGTGGACGATGCGCGCGGCGCGCTTTGCCTCCGCCCGCATCACGTCCGCCGAGTGGCGCTGTTCAGCGGACAGGCCGTCCTCCATCAGAAGGAGCTGCGCAAACGCGGAGATGCTGGCCAGCGGGTTGTTCAGCTCATGCGCCACGCCGCTGACGAGCTGTCCGATCGCCGCCATCTTTTCGGCCTGAATGAGCTGCTGCTGCAGCTGCTTCTCCGCGGTTTGGTCGCGGATCATGCAGATCACTTCGCGACTGGGCTGCGGGCAGGCGTAGCTCACGGTGAGATGGCGGCGCTCGCCGTTCTTGTGGAGCATGGTCGTTTGGAATTCTCCGGCGGCACCCGAGAGCGCGCGACGAAACTCGATCAGGGCGCGGGGCATGGCCTCCGCGGCCAGCAGCGGCCCGAAGAACCTGCCGATGAGCTCTTCGCGCTGGTAGCCGGAAATCTGCTCCGCGGCGCCGTTGACCGTCGTGAAGCGGCCCAGCGCGTCGAACGTCATGATCGCGTCGCTCGCGGCCTCGAAGAGATGGCGGTAGCGCGACTCCGAGCGAACCAGTTCCGCGGTTCCGGCGCGTTCCGTCGTGACGTCCCGGCCCGTGACGATCAGCCCCACCACCAGGCGGGACGCGAGGCCTGGATCGCGTGCGGGCGCGACCGCGAGCGCCAGCACGACGGTCTCGCCGGCGCGCTTGGCGCGCACGTCGCAATGCCGCGTTTCCCCATCCGTGGCGGCCAGCGCGTGGGCGTCGAACTCGGCTCGGTCGGTCCGCAGAATCAGCGAGCGAAGCTCGGCGCCCTCGAGTCGCTCGCGCGTTCGGCCGAGCAGCGTGGTCGCGGCCTCGTTGCACCGGACCACGGTACCTTCGGGATCGAGCACGAGGAGCGCGTCAGGAAGCTGATGCAGGACGAAGGCGGGATCGGACGCGCTCGCTTCCTGGTCGGACGGTTCCGCAGTGCGGGTGCGAAAGATCTGGAGCATCCCGGACTCAGCCGACGCGCGCTTTCAGGTAGCGCTCGATCGGGAACGCGTGGCGGCCCGGTTGCTGCGCGATGAGCGCGGCGGCAAAGAGGCGGAGTGCGTCTTCGGCCCGTGCGACAACCCGGTCGGCGACGGCATTCGCCGTTTCGCTCCGGTTCAGCGCCATCCGGGAAAGCGCCAGGTGCTTTTCCTCGTCAGTGCGGTGATCGCCGGCAGCCGCGGGCGACGCTCCGTGCTCCATCCACCAGTGCGTGCTGGCCAGGCCGCGGTCGAGGTCCGGGTGGCCCATCACGCCGGGGAGGATCGAGTGGGTGACGACGTCGTAGATCACCATTTCGATCGCCGCCTGGCTGGCGAAGTGCTCCCAGTAGGAAATGCCTTCGTCGGTCGCCGAGACCCGAAGGTGGTGGCAGAGCGCCAGCAACGCGTCGGGGAAGATCGCGTCCGGAAAGGTCCCCGTCGCACCGTTGCGCAGGTCCCGCCGCACGGCGCCGAGCGTGTCCCGGGTGTGCCAGTCGAGGGCGTTCTGCGGCAGGCTGCCCAGATAGTCCTCGAGGTCGTCGTACAGCGACTCGTGATCCACGTCGAAGACGTCCAGCATCGAGCGCCAGAGCTGGTTGTGCGCCTGCTCCTCCTCGAGCTGCCGCGCGAGGAACTTGACGAACGTGGCGTTTCGAACGTGATCCGCTTTCGCGATGCTCTTGATGAGCGCGCCGTTGAACCCCACGACGAGCGGATACATGGTGGCGATGAACGCCAGGTAGCTCCGACGCGGCACGCGGCGCTGCTTCAACGCGATCGCGAAGTCTGATGCGTTCATCTCGGCGGCGTATCGCTTGCCGAGGGCGCCGACAGCATCGCCGACGCGGACGGAATTCGTCCTGGTGGTCCACCGTGTGGTGGCGTGAATGGCGAGCGTCATCTTTGGCGGCTCGATCGAAGAGCAAGTGATCCGAGCCCGCCGCGTCGCGGGTACTGCGGGACGTTCGGCTACATGAGCAGCAGCAGCGACCGCATCATCCGTTTCTCGCGCCCGATGCTCACCTTCAGTATCGTCCGCTGCAAGGAAACTGTTGGGTTCGACTGCAACGTTCTGTAACTCCGGTCACACGCCGCCAGAGTTAACGCCCGATTCACAACCTTGTCAAGAAACGTGACTTATCCGGGACGGAACGCATATTTTCCCGCCGTCCTCCTCCAGACTCTGACAATGGCGCACCTCGTTCGATCCGCGCGTCCGATGCTTCTCGCGACGCTCATCGCACTCCCGGCAAGCGCGCAGCAGCAAGGCAATCCGCCGGCGGACAACCGCCCGACGCGGACGCAGAAGCCGCCGCTTCATGGACGGCACTGGATGGCGATCACGGGGAAGCCGCTGGGAGCAACGGCGGGAGCGATGATGTTCCAGAAGGGAGGCAACGCGGTGGATGCTGCCGCTGCGATGCTCGGCTCGGTCGCGACGATGTGGGACGTGCTGTCATGGGGCGGAGAGACGCAGGCGCTCATCTATCATCCGCGGCTCAAGAAAGTGATCGCGATCAACGCCCTGGGGGTCGCCCCGAGCGGCGCGACCGCGGCGCACTACAAGTCGAAGGGCCACCCGTTCCCGCCCGAATACGGCCCGCTTGCCGCGGTGACGCCCGGAACTCCCGGAGGGCTGATGACCATGCTCGCGGAGTACGGCACGCTGTCGCTCAAGGACGTGCTGGCTCCGGCGATTCAGATGGCCGATGGCTACGCGATCGAGGCGCAGACCGCCAATTCGATCGAGTCGAACAAGGCGCGGCTGAAGCAATGGAAATATTCGGCCGCGGTCATGCTCACGCACCCGGGCGAGGCGCGCGAGGCCCCGTTGCCGGGTGAGATTTTCGTCCAGAAGGACCTTGCGGCAACGCTGCGAAAGCTGGTGGAAGCGGAGCAGCAGGCGCTGGCGGCGGGCAAGTCGCGCAAGGACGCGATCTATGCCGCCTTTGAGCGCTTCTACAAAGGCGACATCGCCGCGGAGATCGTGCGCGGAACGCGCGAAGAAGGCGGGCTGTTCACCATGGAGGATCTCGCCAACTGGCGCGTGCGGATCGAGGAGCCTTCGAAGACGACGTATAAAGGAATAGAGGTCTACAAGCTCCAGCCGTGGACGCAGGGACCCGCGCTGCTCCAGTCGCTGAACATCCTGGAGAACGCAGACGTGAAGGCGATGGGTTACAACTCGCCGCGCTACCTACACACCGTCTATCAGGCGATGAGCCTGGCCTTCGCCGATCGCGACTTCTATTACGGCGACATCTACACGCCCCCGGAGGAACCGACGCGCGGGCTGCTGTCCAAGGAGTACGCCAAGTCGCGCTTCGCGCAGATCGACTGGGAGCGCAATGACCCGAGTGTGAAGCCGGGAGATCCCTACCCGTTCCAGGGCGAAACGAATCCGTTCGCGCAGCTGCTTGCGCAGTGGAAGGTGGAGGCGGCGTCGGACAGCGCGCGGCGCAGCGGCCAGCAGGATCGCGTCGTCCCGCAGGCGTCGAGTGATTCGGCGTTCCTGGAGGCGTTCTACGGCGGCACGACCTCGATTCAGGCCGCGGATACGAACGGATGGGTCGTGTCGATTACGCCGAGCGGCGGCTGGGTGCCCGCGGTGATCGCGGGTCGTACGGGAGTCGGGCTCAGTCAGCGCGCGCAGAGCTTCGTCACGGATGCGTCCGAAGGGCCGTTCAACATCATCGCGCCGGGCAAGCGCCCGCGCGTCACGCTCACGCCGAGCATCGCGCTGAAGGACGGCGAGCCGTTCCTCTCGTTCGCGGTCCAGGGCGGCGACAGCCAGGATCAGAACCTGCTGCAATTCTTCCTGAACGTCGTGGACTTCGGCATGACGGTGCAGCAGGCCGTGGAAGCGCCGAACATGAACAGCTTCCAGATGCGCTCGTCGTTCGGCGATCACGAGACGCGGCCGGGCCGCATGCTCCTGGCGTCCTCGACGCCGGAGTGGGTGCGAGCCGACCTGCGTCGCATGGGATACACGCTCGAGTTCCAGCAGCGTACGTCAGGCCCCATCAACGCGATCTTCTTCGACAGGAAGAACCGCACCTTCTGGGGCGGCTCGAGCAACCACGGCGAGGACTACGGAATCGCCTGGTAACGCGGGGAGGGGGACGGGAGGGCGAGGCGCTACGGGGTCTCGCCCTTCTTCACCGGCAGCGCGCGCCGGGCCCAGTCCTGGTAGGACCCGTCATACATGCGAACGGGCAGCCCGAGTAGTCGCGCCGCGAAGTAGGTCATGCTGGCGCGATAGCCCACCAGGCAATACGTGACCACGGTGTCGCCGGGGTTCATGCGATCGGTGTAAAGCTTCCGCAATGCGTTCACGTCGAGGAACGCGCCGGTCGCCGGATCGGCGAACATCTGCTGCCACTCCAGCTGCCGCGCGCCGGCAATGTGCCCCTCGCTCGGCAAGCCGCCGCGGCTTCCGGTTCCGAGGTACTCGGGAGTCGTGCGAGTGTCGATGAAGGCAAACCCGGGCTTGCCGGTGCGCGAATGCACCCAGTCCGCGTCGACGGTGACCGCGCGCGGCCGAGTGGTGAGCTTGCCGGGAACGATGCGCGGATCCTCCGAGCTCACCGATCGGCCCTCCGCGCGCCACTTCGCGAGACCGCCGTCGAGGAGCGCAACGCGGGAATGTCCGAGGTGGTCGAGCGTGAGGAAGACGCGTGACGCCATCGGCGCCATCTCGCGCCCGCTCGCGTAGATCACGACGTAGGAGTCGTCGGACACACCCAGCTTCTCGAAGGTGCTCCTTATCTGATCCAGCGGAGGCAGCTCAGTCCCGATCCCGTCTCGCTCGATGCGAACGTCGGCGTACGGAATAGGCCGCGCTCCGGGGATGTGGCCGGATCGAAAATCATTTTCGTCGTGCGGGATGTGCAGGACGACGACTTTCGGATCCGTGAGTCGCTGTGCGAGCCACTCGGTAGACACCAGCATCGCGTCGCTGGAGGGCTGAGCGCTGGCGGTCGCGGCGACGAGCGGGAGGATGAATGAAAGGCGCATGGACAATTGATGGCGGATGATCGTTGTGCCCGATTGGACACGCCGCAGCATGGAAGGGATGCTCGCCGGGCGCTAGAGCCTCGGTGTCCGACGTGAATGCTTCACGCGATAGTTCACGAGCAAACACCCGCCGTGAAGCTGGCGGCTCTCGGTGAGCTCCAGGTTGAGGCGCCGCCTGGGGTCGAGGAATACGGGAATGCCGGACCCGAGGAGGATGGGGTGAACGTTGAGTCCGACTTCGTCGATGACGTCTGCCTCGAAAAGCGAGCGCGCAAAATTGCCGCCGCCGAACACCGTGATGTTCTTCCCCTTCCTCTTCTTGAGGGCCCGAACAAACTCGCCGGCATCCTCGCGCACCAATTCCACGCCCGGGCGGTCGATCCGTTCGAGCGTTCGGGAAAAGACGTAGCTCTTCACGCCGGACATGGCGGAATCGGTCTCGGTGGTGGAGCCGGCCTGCGCGACCTCCCACGTCTTGCGTCCCATCACGAGCGTATCGGTGGTTGGCCAGTACTCGGCCATGAATCGGTTCACGTCGTCGCTCCAGTGCAGCCAGTCCACCGATCCGTCGGCAGCGGCAAGGAATCCGTCGAGGCTGCAGGCGCACCCGTAGATCACTCTGCGCATCGGGCCCTCCGAGTTGGCCGGCATCAAGCCGGCGTGTTATACTAAACGACCATTTAGAAACGATTCTACATTGCCGTTTAGAAACCGTCAAGGCCGGTGAGCCCGCGACCACGCAAGGTGAGCGACGAGGAGATCCTCGCCGGCGCCTACCGGGCAATGACCAGGCTCGGTCCGAGCGAATTGACCCTCGCCGAGATCGCCAAGGAGTCCGGTGTAACGGCCGGCGCAGTCGTCCAGCGCTTCGGCTCGAAGCGACAGCTCCAGATTGCACTGGCCGAGGGCGCTGCCAGCTCGGCCGGCGACTTCGTGCGCGGCCTGCGCGCGAAGCACGGGTCCCCGCTCGCGGCGCTACGGGACTATGCCGTCTGCATGGCGCAGTTGGCCGCTTCTCCCGCGGCACTGGCGCGGAATCTGGCTTATCTGACGAACGACATTGCCGATCCCGAGCTGCGCAAGAATCTCCTCGCCCAATCCCGCGCGACTCGCGCGGCGCTCCGGGAGCTGGTGGAAGAGGCGATCGCGCGCCGCGAACTGAGGCGAAGCACCGACGCGCCTTCGCTTGCACGCACGATCGAGACCGTTGTCAGCGGCGCGTTGTTCTCGTGGGCGGTCTATCGCGAGGGCACCGCCGAGCGGTACCTCCATGAACATCTGGAAGCGGTGCTCGCGGCGCATCTGCCGGGATAACCGGCCTTGACACCGTTCCGGTTGTGTTGAAAAATCAACACGTGGCGAGACCAAAACTCACCGACACGCTGTCGCGGCGCGAGCGCCAGGTCATGAACATCCTCTTTCGCCGCGGCCAGGCCACGGTGATGGATGTGATGTCGGACCTGCCGAACCCCCCGACCTATTCCGCGGTGCGCTCGATCCTTCGCATCCTCGCGGAAAAGAGGCTGGTGACGCACAGGGAGGACGGGCCGCGCTACATCTACCTGCCCGCGATGAGCGCGGGACACGCCGCCGACGAAGCGCTCAATCTGGTGGTGCGGACGTTTTTCGCCGGCTCCGCCGAGGCGGCCGTGACCGCCCTGCTACGGATGTCGGACGCGGCCCTCGACGACAACCAGCTCGCCAGGTTGCGGGATGGAATCCGCAAAGCCAGGGCGAGCGGGAGGTAGGTGATGGGTGCTGGGTCGCACCACCTACTCTTCCCTCAACGCCACCACCGGGTCGACCGCGGCTGCCCTTCCGGCCGGGATGAGGCACGCCACGAGCGCCACCGCCCCGAGTAGCAGCGGCACGACGGCGAACGTCACGGCGTCGAACCGGCTCACGCCATAGAGCAGGCTGCTGATGGCGCGCGTCATCAGCACCGCCGCCGCGAGACCGATGCCGACTCCGGCGCCCGCCAGCGTGAGGCCCCGGCGCAGCACCATGCCGAGAATCGCCGCGGGACGGGCGCCGAGGGCGATGCGGATACCGATCTCCTGCCTGCGTCGCGTCACGAGCAGCGAGATCACGCCATAGATCCCGATCGTCGCCAGCGTCAACGCAAGCGCGGCGAACAGGGCCAGCAGCTGCGTGGTGAATCGGGCCTGCGACAGCGATTGATCGGCGACCGTCTGGAGTGTGCGCACGTCGGCGATGGGCAGGCCCGGATCGAGCGCGCGAACAGCGCCGCGAACGTAGCCGAGAACCCCCAGCGGCTCACCCGCGGTGCGGACCACGAAGGTCATCCCCCGCGCGGGGTTCGCGCCCGCCGTCGGCCACTGCGCGTGCGGCACGTACATCTCGGCTCGCGGCGTTTCCGTCACCGCGTTGTGCCGCACCTCCTGCGCGATGCCCACCACCGTGATCCACGGACGCGGGTTGCTGCCCAGGTGGAAGCGCTTGCCGATGGCGTCCTCGTTGGGCCAGTACCGCCTGGCCATCGTCTGGTTGATCACGGCGACGATCGGAGCGTTCTCGTGGTCCTGGTCGGTGATCAGCCGCCCGCGCGCGAGCGACATGCCCATGCTCTCGAAATAGCCGGGAGTGACGACCTGCCAGTCGCCATTGGGATTTTCGCCGGGGACCCTGGGGCGTCCCTCGAGCGTGATGGACCAGTCGCCGATGGTGCCCGTGAGCGGCAGCAGGCGCGTGGCCCCGACCGACCTGACGCCGGGCAGCTCCGCGACGCGCTGCCGCAACGCGCGATAAAACGCGACGACCTTGGCGGCACTGTCGTAGGAGCTGGCGGGAGTGACGACGCGGAATGTCAGCGCGTTCGCCGGACGGAATCCCAGGTCGATGCGTCGCAGCTCGACGAAGCTCCGGATGAGGAGCATGGAGCCGATCAACAGGATCACCGAGAAGGCCATCTGCGTGATGGCGAGCGCGTCGCGGAAGCGCTGCCGCTGGCGTCCCGATGTGCCGGTTCTCCCGCCTTCCTTGAGCGAGCGATTGAGATCGGGCCGCGACAACTCGAGCGCCGGAGCCGCGCCGAACACGAGGCCCGTCACGAGCGTCAGTACCAGGGTGAACGCCAGGACGCCGGCATCCAGTCCGACATCGCCGACCCGCGGGATGCTGGCCGGGCGGATGGCGAGCAGCGCGCGGGTCCCGGCGAACGCCAGCGCGAGCCCCATCGCGCCGCCGATGAACGAGAGGACCACGCTCTCGGTCATGAGCAGTTGCACGACGCGCGCGCGCGACGCGCCAAGCGCCGTGCGCACTGCCATCTCCCGATGCCGGTCGTCGGACCGCGCCAGCATGAGGTTCGCGACGTTGGCACACGCGATGAGCAGAATGACGCCGACGGCGCCGAGCAGCACCCAGAGCGCGTAGCGCACGTCGCCGACAACGAGGTCCTTGACCGGGACGGCCGCGCGGCGGGCAAGATCGCGATTGGACCAGTGGCCATCGCGCACCCACTGGTCCTCGAGCCGGCGCATGTCGGCCGTCGCCCGTTCCGCTCCCGTGCCGGCGCGCAGCCGCGCAACGCCGATGTAGCTGTGGTCTCCCCAGCTCGCGTAGTTCTCGGGCGTGAAAACAGCCGCGGTCCACAGCTCCGTCGGTCGCACGTCACTGAAGTCCATCGGCAGTCGGAACGACCGGGGCATGACGCCGATGACGGTGACCGACCGCCCGTCCAGCTGGATGCTCTCGCCAACGATCTCCGGACGACCGCCGAAACGACGCTGCCACAGTCCCCAGCCGAGAACCACCTGGCGTTCGGCCTCGATCGAGGAGTCCGCGGGGGAAAACGCGCGGCCCACCTGCGGAGAAACCTGAAGGGTCCTGAACAGGTTCGGGGTCACCCACGCGATGATGACACGCTCCGGCTCCTGTCCACCGGTGATGTTGGCCGCGCCCGAGGTGTAGGCCGCGACGGACGTGAACGCGGGCGACTCCGTTGCATAGCTCCGGATCTCCGGAACCGCGAGCCACGTCGTCTCGCCCTTGTCCCGATTGCCCCAGATCATCACGAGCCCGGCGGGATCGCCGTACGGCAGCGGGCGAAGCAACACCGTCTTGACGAGGCTGAAGATCGCCGTGTTGGCGCCGATGCCGAGCGCAAGCGTCAGGATCGCAATGGTCGCGAAGGCCGGCGCGCGGCCAAGTCGGCGCAAGGCGTGGACAATGTCGGCGATCAGGCGCTCCATGATTCGGCTCCGCGTTCGGGGGGTGGCTGACGTTGGACAGCCGGTCCCGTCGCTAAGTTGAAGTGGCGTTGCACGGTGTCGCCGGCAGCCGTCCTTCACAAGACGCCGACTCACGATGCTGACTCTCCTCAAACTCCTGCGGTCCCTCGCCAAGACGTTGCATTCGGACGGCTCGCCGGGTCAGATCGCGTTCGGGGTGGCCCTCGGCGCCGCCCTGGGTCTCACGCCGATCGCGAACCTCCACAACGTCCTCGTCGTACTGCTGCTCGCGGTGCTCAACGTCTCGTTCGCTGCGGGCATGCTGGCGTGGGCCGTCTTCGTGCCGGTCGGCTTCATGCTCGATCCCGTGTTCGACCGCATCGGACGCTGGCTGCTGATCGACGCCGATTCCCTGCGCCCGCTGTGGACGTCCTGGGACAACAGCCCCGGGCTCGCGCTCACGAACTTCAACAACACGGTCGTGCTGGGCAGTGTGTTCGCCTGGCTGGTGTTGTTCGTGCCCATCTACTTCGGGGCGAGAATCGGCGTCCTGAGGTATCGCGCCACGATCGGAGAACGCGTCAGGCAGTCCCGCTACTACAAGCTTCTCGAGGCCTCCCAACTCTACAATGTCTACCGCTGGTTCCGTCCGTAGCGCCACGCCGGGGCAGTACACACCGGGCCAGACGGGCGAAGCGGGTGACGGCAAGGCCCGCAAGGTTCGCTTCTTCCGTTGGCAGGGAATC
Source organism: uncultured Gemmatimonadaceae bacterium (assembly GCA_963724885.1). GTDB lineage: Bacteria > Gemmatimonadota > Gemmatimonadetes > Gemmatimonadales > Gemmatimonadaceae > DASPMP01. The sequence goes on from CAVRWG010000001.1 coordinate 305,870, forward strand.
CTGCCGCTCCTCGTCGTCGGCGCGCTGTTCGCGACGGGCTGGCTGCTCCTCAGCGACCGGATCGCCCGCGTCACGCTGAACGAGGCCGGTACCAAGGCGCTCGGCGCCGAGTTCACGATCTCCGGTCTCACGATTCGCGCGTTCCAGACGTCGGTGGAGATGCGCGGGATCTCGCTCGCGGATCCGTTCGACAAAGACCGGAACCTCGTGGAGGTCGGCCGACTGGTGCTGGAATTGGAGCCCACGCCGCTGCTCGAGAAGAAGGTGATCGTCAAGCGGCTGAGCATCGCCGACGTCCGCACCGGCACGAGGCGCGCGACGCCGGCCCGCGCCGTGAGCGGCGGCGGCTTCGCGCCGCGAGCGCTGGCCGAGGTGCAGCGCTTCGCGCAGCAGTTCAAGGTGCCGCTGTTGTCGCTCACGCCGATCGACACGCTCAAGGCGATCGTGCTCGACCCGACCCAGCTGAAGGCGGTGCAGGCCGCGCTCGATCTCGGACGCCGGGCCGATTCGTCGAAAGCCTCCATGGAACGCGCCTACGCCGGGCTCCGCCTGAAGGAGACGGTCGATTCGTCCGCCGCGCTCGTCGCGCGGCTGCAAGGGACGAACGTACGGACGCTGGGCATCGACGGCGCGAGAACCGCCATCGTCGACGTGCGGCGCGCGAGCGCTCGCGTGGACTCGGCGCGCGGGCGCGTGGAGCGGATGGTGGCCGATGCGCGCCGCAGCCTCGATTCGCTTCAGGCGGGAGCGCTCGCCATCGACGATGCCCGGAGGGAGGATTACGCGTTCGCGCGCGGGCTGCTGAAGTTGCCGAGCCTCGAGACGCCGGACATCGGCGCCGCGCTGTTCGGCAAAGTGACGATCGACAAGTTCCAGCAGGCGGTGTACTGGACGACGCTGGCGCGGCAGTACGCGCCGCCCGGGCTGCTGCCGCGCGAGTCCGAGGGCCCCAAGCGCGTGCGCAGCGCCGGAGCGACGATCCATTTCGCGACACCCCAAAGCAATCCGCGATTCCTGCTGCGGCGGGCGGACATCTCGATTGTGGGGAGTGGGGAAGTGGGGAGTGGGAACTACTCCCTCGCGGCGAGCGACGTGACGACCGACCCGGCCATCGTTGGCCGCCCGACGCTGTTCGCGCTGCGTCGGGCTTCGCGCGGAGGACCGGTGGACTCGCTGCGGGTCACGGGATCGATGGACCACGTCGGGGCGCACCCAAGGGAGGTCGTCAGCGCGAGCGCCGCGGGGATACAGCTTCCGATGCTCCCGCTGCCGGCGCTGCCGTTCACCATGGACCCGGGTCGCGGGTCGAGCGAACTGCGCTTCGTGCTGGAGGGCGACCGGGTCTCCGGCCGCTGGGCGGTGCGGTCCTCCAACCTCACGTGGAAGCCGGATTCCGCCCGAGCGCGTGCGCTGAACACGATCGAGACGCTGGTGGCGCGTGTGTTGACCGGCGTGCACGATCTGGAGCTGACGGCCGAGGTGGGCGGAACCCTGCGTGAGCCGCGCCTGCAGGTCCGTTCGAACCTCGATCGGCAGGTGGCGGATCGCCTTCGCACCGTGGTGGGCGAGGAGGTTGCGGCCGCCCAGGCAAAGGTGCGCGCGCAGGTGGATCGCCTGGTCGAGGAGAAGTCCGCACCCGTGAAAGCACGGGTGAACGAGTTGCGCGCCGAGAGCGAGCGCCGGGTGGCCGAGGCCCGGGCGAGGCTCGATACGGAGAAGCGGAACCTCGAGGAACGCCTCAAGGCGCTGGGTGGCGGCCTCGTGGGTCTTCCGCGATTGCCCGCCAAGTAGTATTGTGGGTGAGTTGGCGCGGCTGAGCGCGCACCGAAAATAGCACAAGTCGCTGAGTATCAACGGCTTGCGTAAATCGGACGAGTAGTTCCCTCCCGGGCGGCGCTGCCCATTTCGACGTTGATCGCCTTTTCAACCCGCCCATGTCGGGACCATCGTCTACCCGCCTGGTCCAGCTCTTCGAACGCGAACTGCGGGATTTCAGCGCCGCCGCGTCCAGGAGTCCGGAGCCAAAGCCCGCGCGACGCGTAAGTCTGGAGCTCGATCAGCAGGTGGTCGAGTTCGCGGCCTCCGTGCGGACCAACGGCAGCACGCCCGAACAGATGCTGGTCGAGCTGAAGTCGCTCCTTTCGACAGCGGCGCCGGAGGTGCCTGGCTCCCAGCGGAGCGCGCTCCTGTCGAGCCTCACGGGACGCGCAATAAATGCGTTCTTTTCCGAGCAACCGTCCGAACCGACTCGGCAAGAGCGATCCTGACGTTCGCGGCGGGCGCGTGAAACATCGGGCAGCGAACAGCGCGTAGTTCGCGCATATTCTCGTTGGTTGACCGGCCCGAGCCAAGGACGGCATTGATGCAGGAAACGCGGGTGCAAGTGCCCCCGGCACAGCCCCCGATCACTATCGAGCTCCCCGGCGGTAGGGTGATCCGTGCGGGCGAGACTCGCGCTGGTGGCGGATCTCCGAGTGCGATCTACGAAGCGTTCCGGAACCAGCGACGCGAGCTGCGGGATCAGCTGGAGGTCCTCGAGGATCAGCGCGAGAACATCTCGGAAGAGTTGCAGCAGCCGATGGTTTCCGGCGCGAACCAGAAAGGCCTCGAGACGCGCCTCGCTGCCGTTGACCAGCGCATCGCCGAGACGGAGAAGGCACTGGCGGAAGCCGACGCGTCGGTAGCGCGATCGGCGGCGGTCCCGGGAGCCGTGATGCCGCCGCCTCCGCAACCGCAACGCCAAGGCCCGCCGGAAGAGTTCTTCGTGCTCACCGGCATTTTCATGATCATCGTGATCCTGCCGTTGACGATCGCGTACGCGCGGCGGATCTGGCGCCGCGGCGCGGCCGCGGTGTCCGCGATCCCCCAGGAGATCTACGACCGGTTCAACCGGATCGATCAGGCGGTAGATTCGGTGGCTATCGAAGTGGAACGCATCGGCGAGGGGCAACGTTTTCTGACACGGACCATTGCCGACCAGCGGGCCCTGGGCGCCGGCCCGGCCGAGCGGATCGAGTCTGCCGAGCGCGAAAGAATGCAGCAGCACAAAGGTTCCTGACCGGGCATCCCTCCTTTCGAGACTCTAGCGGAGTCTCGCGCAGCACCCACATTGAAAACATGACGCACAGAGGCGGGTCCGCCTTCTCGGTTCTGCCGCACGTGGGCCGCGCGACGGAGCTTGCGCTGCTCTCCGATTGGCTCGGGGACGTCGCCGCCGGCCATGGCGGCGTTCAGATCATCGCCGGCCAATCGGGCATCGGAAAAACACGCCTGGCGAAAGCCTTGGCGGATCGGGCCGAACGCGATCGCTGGGCGGTCACGATGGGTCGCGTCTACTCGATGGAGAGCGGCGTTCCATACGCCGTCTGGTCGGACGCGCTCATGCAGCTTCTGCGCGGCATGGATGCGGCAACGCGCCAGGTGCTCACGCGGGGAGGCGATTGGCTGGGCACCATATGCCCGCCGTTCGCCAGCGATTCGGCCGCGGGCGACAGCGATCCCGAGCGGGACGGCAAGGCGCGCCTGCTGTGGAACTGCTCGCAGTTCCTCACGCGGCTCGCCGCGAAGCAACCGCTCTTCCTTGTCCTGGAGAACCTCCACGTCGCGGACGCGGCATCGCTGGAACTGCTGCATTTCGTGGCGCGGCAGATCGGACAGTCGCGCGTGGCGATCGTGGCGACCTACAACGAAGCGGAGCTGGAGCGCAATCCGGCGCTCGCGGACATGGAGCAATCGATGCTGGCCATGGGCGCCGCCAAGCTGCTGCGTCTCGACGCGCTCACGCAGGCCGACATCGAGCAGCTGGTGTGCGAGGCGTTCTCCGTGGACCATCCGTCCGCGCGGCAGCTCGGGCGCCGGCTGTTCTCGTGGACGCGCGGGCATCCGTTCTTCGTCGGAGAGACGTTGAAGTCGCTGGTGGAGTCCGGCCGGCTCTACGAGCGCGGAGGAACGTGGCTGGGCTGGGAGGTCGAGGAGCTGGATCTCCCGCGGTCGGTGCGGTCCGCTGTGAGCAAGCGCCTCGACCGGCTCGGCCCGGACGCGCGCACCGTGGCCGGCGTCGCGGCGGTGATCGGCGCGCGGCTGCGGTTCAACGTGCTGCGCGCCGTCTGCGACCTGCCGAACGACGAGGTGCTCGCCGCCGTCGAGGAGCTGGACCGCGCGGGGATCCTGGTCGAGGCGCAGCACACCGACGAGGCGGACTACGAGTTCGCCCACCCCATCATCCAGGACGTCATCTACGCGTCGCTCGGCATCGCGCGCGCGCGGCAGCTCCATACGGCGGTCGCCCGATCGCTGGAGGCGTCGTTCGGCGGCGAAGCGCTGGCCCATGCCGACACGCTCGCGTTCCACTTCTCGCGGGCGGAGGCCGACGACGACGCGGGGAAGGCGGCGAAGTATCTCGCCGCCGCGGGACGCGACGCGTTGGTGCGACACGCGGATCGCGCCGCTGCCGACTACCTCAGCGCGGCTCTCGAGCGCCAGTCCGCAGACGTCGATTCCGAGACGCTCATCGACGACCTGGCGCAGGCGCGGCAGCGCCTGGGCGACTACGACGCGGCGCTCGGCCTCTGGCAGCGGGCGCGCCTCGAGTCCGACGCGCGGGGCAACCTGGCGCGTCGCGGCCGGGTGGAGCGTCGCATGGGACTGGCCTGCTACTGGAGCGGGCGATTCGAGGAGGCGCTGGCGTACTTCGACGCGGCGCTGGGCTCCGCGACAAAGGCGGGCGAAGACGCGCTGCGGGCGCAGATCCAGATCAACCGCGGCACCTGCTGGCAGTCGCTGGGCAAGGTGCACGACGCCGAGCGCGACCTGAGCGCCGCGCTCGAGACGGCCAACCGGCTCGGGGATCACGGGCTGCTGGCGCGCACGCATCGCGCGCTGCTGTTCCTGCACATCTTCCTCGGCCCTCCCGAAAAAGCCCGCGAGCACGGCGAGCGCGCCGTGACGCTCGCGGAGGAGGCGGGCGACAAGAACGTCGCGTGGTCCGCGCACTGGGGGCTGGCGACGCTCGCGGGACTCACCGGCAACGGGCCCGCCATGCCGCGGCTGCTGGAGCGCGCCGAACAACTCGCGGAGGAACTGCAGTCGCCGCTGCTGCGCGTCTACACGGACGAGATCTCGATCGAATACGCGTTCGGGAGCGGCAACTGGGACGCGGGCATTGCGCTGGCGGAACGCACGATCGCCACCGCGCGGGCGCTGAACCAGAAGACCCTGTTGCCGCGATTACTCGTGTGGGCGTCGCATTTCTACACGGCGCGCGGCGAGTACGAGCGCGCCAAGCAGTACCTGGACGAGGCCTGGGAGCTGGCCGTTGCGCGCGGAGCGCGTGGGCGGCCCACCGAAGTCCACTCGCAGGTGCCGGTGTACGCCGGCTTCGCGAGCTACCATCTCGCCGTCGGCGACTACGCGAAATCCGTGGAGATCGGTGAACAGGGGCTGGCGATCGCGGACCGTTCCGGATACGTGGCGTGGGCGATCCATCGGCTCGTGCCCGTCATCACCGAAGCGGCGTTCTGGCAGCGCGACGTCGAGAAAGCGCAGGCGCTTCGCGACCGGCTCCACGAGGATTGCGAGCGCATGGGCCACAGGCTCGGCCTCATCTGGGTCGCGGCCGCCGACGGCATCATCGCGCGCCTGCACGAGGACTACGGGCGGTCGGCCAGCCTGCTGCGCGAGGCAATCGAGAACCTGGAGCAGATCCCGTGGGTGTTCGACGCCGCGCGTCTCAGGAGGTGGCTGGCGGACGTCCTGATTCGACTGGGCGATCAGGAGGCCGGCGTACGCGAGCTGCGACGGAGTCACGAAGTATGCGCGGCGCTCGGCGCGAGGATCGAGATGGAGCGCGCGCGTACCATGATGCGGCAGCTCGGCCTGCGGCTGCCGCCGCGCGAGTCGGGGGGCGGCGGACGGCGCGTCGCGAAGCTGACAGAGCGGGAGACCGGCATCGCGCGCCTCGTAGCGGAGCGCAAGTCCAACAAGGAGATCGCCGGCGCGCTCGGCATCTCGGCGCGAACGGTGACGACGCACGTCGCGAACATCTTCAGCAAGCTGGGCGTTTCGTCGCGTGGCGAGCTGGCGGACCGCGTGCGCGAGGGGCTGGCGACCGCGGATACGTAGCGAGCCAGCGCGGGGAGAGCGGCGTCGGCAGTACGTTCACCGCTGGCAGCTGGCCGTCGGCAGTTTGCCGTTGGCGAGGTGCGGACAGATCTGTCCCTGGATTGACAACGGTGAACTGTCGGCTGCCTGCTGCCCGCTCTACACGTACTTCTCTATCGCTCTCTCGGCACGACGGCCAACGTGCAGCGTGACACGCACACCGGGCGCATCTCTTCGTCCACGATGCGGATCTCCCACACCTGCGTGCTGCGTCCCAGGTGGATCGGCGTCGCCGAGCCGGTGACGATGCCTTCACGCTTGGCGCGAATGTGGTTGGCGTTGATCTCGACGCCGACGACGGAGAAGCGCTCGAGGTCCACGTTCATCGTGCCGCCCAGCGACGCGACGGTTTCGGCGAGAGCGACCGATGCACCGCCGTGCAGGATCCCGAACGGCTGCCGGGTGCGATCGTCCACGGGCATCGTCGCCACCACGCGCTCCGGTGTCAGTTCCATGAGACGAATTCCGAGCGTGTCGGCGAGATTACTGGTAGCGCTCGCGCGGAGTTCTTCGAGATACGCACGGTTGTCTGGCATGCGTGGGAAGCTACACGGTTCCGGATGAAGTCCGACGAGGGATCCACCAGCTTTCAGGCACCATGAACGTCCTCATCGAAGCATGCGTCGACTCCGTGGCATCCGCGCTGGCCGCCGAACGCGGCGGCGCGGGGCGGCTGGAGCTGTGCGACAACCTGTTCGACGGCGGCACGACGCCGAGCGCGGGGATGATCGCCGCGGTCAAGGCCGCGGTTCGCATTCCCGTGTACGTGATCGTCCGGCCGCGCGGGGGCGGGTTCGTCTACACGGACGAAGAGATCGGGGTGATGCGCATCGACATCGAGGCCGCGAAGATGCTCGGCGTGGATGGCGTCGTGATCGGCGTACTGACCCGGGACGCGCGCGTGGACGCCGCGCGCGTCAGGGAACTCGTCGAGGCGGCCGGCGCCCTCCCGGTGACGTTCCACCGCGCTTTCGACCTGGCCCGCGATCCTGCGCAGGCGCTGGAGGCGCTGATCGAGCATCGGGTCGGTCGCGTGCTGTCGTCGGGCGGGGCGCCGACGGCCATCGACGGGATCGAGACGCTCGGGGCGCTGGTTCGGCGGGCCGCGGGCCAGATCGTGGTGATGGCGGGTGGCGGAGTGCGCGAGGAGACCGTGCAGGAGATCGTGCGACGCTCCGGTGTCGCCGAGGTCCACGTCCGCGGGACGCGGTCCGCCCGTGTGTCGATGTCGCCGGAGAAGGACGGACTCCGGCTGCGCAAGGCCCTCCCGGCGGACGAATCCGTGTGGGAGGAGACGGACGAACGCCGGATTCGCGACTTTGTGCGTTTGGCGAACGCGTGAACCACGCTGTATCTATAGTGAGCCTTTCACCTAGAGAAGCCACCATGGAGACCCGGTCCGGTTCCGATCGCGGCGCGAGCTACGACGCCTCCACGCAGGCGCCGACGCCCGAGAAAGCCTCTCTCATCGAGGATTTCATCGACATCTTCTACGCGCCGTCGCGCGTGTTCGCGCGGCGCGAGCGCGCCAACTTCTGGGTGTATCTGCTGATCATCACGGTGATCGGCGGGCTGTTCGCGTTCGCGAGCCGCAGCGTGTTCGAGCAGATCTTCGACGCCGAGTTCCAGCGCGGGGCCGCGCGCGCGATGGCCGCGAACCCGCAGATCACGCCGGAGATGATGGAGACGCAGCGCGGCATCAGCACGAAGATCGGCGGTTTCATCCAGTACCTCTTTCCAGCCATGGTGGTCATCATCGGCGGGTTGATGGTCTGGGGAGCCGCGCGCTCGTTTGGCGCGAAGATCTCTTACGGGCAGGCCGCGCTCATCATTACGCTGGCGTACATCCCCCGGCTGCTGCAGTCGCTGGTGACCACGGCGCAGGTGCTGCTGACGGACACCGCGAGCTACACGTCCATGTTCGCTCTCACGCACAGCCCGGCGCGGTTCATGGACCCGGACACCCCCAACCGCGCGCTGCTGATGTTCATGGGCCGGCTGGACCTGTTCGTTCTCTGGTCCACGGTGCTCATCGCTATCGGGATCGCGGTCATGGGCAGGATCCCCAGGGCCCGCGCGGCGATGGCGGCCGGGGTCGTATGGCTCGTGGCGTCGGTCCTGACGGTCCTCTCGTCGGGCACCTAGCCGGCGCGAAGCCGGGCGGCGGCACGTTCCACGGAACGTGCGCCGCCGCGCTACTGACTTGCGAACGTATCGCAGGCGTCGGCCCGGCCGCTCTCGAGGCCGCGCCGGAACCAGGCGGCGCGCTGCTGCGCCGATCCGTGCGTGAACGAATCCACGTTCACGCTGCCCTGCGTGCGCTGCTGGATGCGGTCGTCGCCGACGGCACTGGCCGCGCCGAGCCCTTCCTCGATGTCGCCTATCTCGAGCTTGTCGCGTTGACGCGCCGAGTGCGCCCAGACGCCGGCGTAGCAGTCGGCCTGTAGCTCGAGTCGCACCGACAGCTCGTTCGCCAGCGCCGGGTTGGCGCGCTGGAGCTGTCGCACGCGGTCGTCGATGCCCTGGAGATGCTGCACGTGGTGTCCCAGCTCGTGCGCGAGAACATAGGCCTGCGCGAAATCACCGGGCGCTCCAAAGCGCCGATCCAGGTCGCTGAAGAATCCGAGGTCGATGTACACTTTCTCGTCGAGCGGACAATAGAATGGCCCCATCGCCGACTGGCCGACGCCGCAGCCGGACTGCGTTCCGTTCCGGAACAGCACGAGTTTCGCCGGCCGGTATTGCGCGCCGGCGCTCGTGAACGTGCCCTGCCACGATTCCTGGACGTCGTCGAGGACGAAGGACACGAACTGCACCATCGGCTCCTCGCGAGCGGAGTCCTCGGGCGACAGGGTGACTTCTCCGGGCGACTCGACGGGGGTCGGGGCGCTGCCCTGGTCCAGCACGGAGGGCCCGAAGAGCAGCGCGAGGATCAGCATGACGATGCCGCCGCCGATGCCGACCGGCCCGCCGAAGCCCCGGCCGCGCCGATCCTCCAGATTGCCGCTGCGCCCTCCCGAACTCCACCGCATATTGCTCCTCCCCCGTTCATCGAAGAAAGCAAGAACTTCGCCCTGACCACCTCGTCCTTGATCACCATGTCGTCAATCGCCCTTCGCGCCGCCGTGCTCGTCGCGGGCGCGGCAGTCTCGCTCACGTTCGCTCCGCTGAGTGCGGGCGGCGCGCAGCAGCCCGCGGCGCGCCCCCAGGGAACGCCACAGACGCCGCGCAGGGATTCCGCGCAGGCGGACACGGCCCGCGGAGGCGGGGCGGGAGGGGGAGCCTTGGGCGGGCTGCGGTTCCGCTCGATCGGTCCGGCGCTCACGTCCGGACGCATCGGCGACATCGCCGTGCATCCGCGCGACCCCAAGATCTGGTACCTGGCGGTGGCGAGCGGCGGCGTGTGGAAGACGACGAACGCGGGCAGCACGTGGACGCCGGTCTTCGACAGCGAGGCGTCGTACTCGATCGCGAACGTGGTGATCGACCCGAACAACCCGAACATCGTCTGGGTGGGGACGGGCGAGAACAACGCGCAGCGCTCGGTGGCGTACGGCGACGGCGTCTACAAGTCGATCGACGGCGGACGCACGTGGGCGAACATGGGACTGAAGCAGTCGGAGCACATCGGCAAGATCGTCATCGACCCGACGAACTCGGACATCGTGTACGTCGCGGCCCAGGGCCCGCTGTCCACGAAGGGCGGAGAGCGCGGCCTCTATCAAGACGACCGACGGCGGGAAGACCTGGAAGAAGGTGCTCGACGGCGGAGCATGGGCGGGCGCGAGCGACGTCGTCATGGATCCGCGCAATCGCAACGTGTTGCTCGCGACGACCTGGCAGCGGTATCGCCGCGTGTACGGCTACATCGCCGGCGGTCCCGAGTCGGCGCTCTGGCGCTCGACGGACGGCGGCGAGACGTGGCGCAAGTCGCAGACCGGTTTGCCGTCGAACGACGACCTGGGGCGCATCGGCCTCGCGATCTCGCCGGTGAACCCTGACGTGGTCGTACGCCATCGTGGAGGCGGCGAACCAGCGCGGCGGGTTCTACCGTTCGCGCGACGGCGGCGTGAGCTGGGAGCGCATGAGCAATCACACGACCATAGGGCTGTACTACAGCGAGATCTTCGCAGATGTCCACGACGTCGATCGCGTGTACGCATGGATGTCCGGACGATGGTGACGGACGACGGTGGCCGGACATTCCGCGCGGCCGGTGAGCGGAACAAGCACGTGGACAACCACGCCCTGTGGATCGACCCGAACGACGCCGACCATCTGCTGAACGGCAACGACGGCGGGCTGTACGAGAGCTTCGACCGCGGGCAGAACTGGAAGTTCTTCGGCAATCTGCCGCTCACCCAGTTCTACCGCATCGATCTGGACAACTCGACGCCGTTCTATCGCGTGTACGGCGGCACGCAGGACAACTTCTCGCTCGGCGGCCCGTCGCGGACCCGGAGCGAGAGCGGGATCCTGAACTCGGACTGGTTCGTGACCGCGGGCGGCGACGGGTTCCAGACGCGCGTCGACCCGAAGGACCCGAACATCGTCTACTCCGAGTCGCAGCACGGGAATCTGCAGCGCTTCAACCTGAAGACCGGCGAGTCGGTCAACATCGTGCCGCAGGAGGAGCCGGGCGACGCAGCGGATCGCTGGTACTGGGACTCGCCATTGATCATCAGCCCGCACAACAACACGCGGCTGTACTTCGGCTCGCAGCGTCTGTATCGCAGCGACGACCGCGGCAACTCGTGGCGAACGGTGAGCGCCGACCTGTCGCGGCAGATCGATCGTAACCGTCTGCGGATGATGGACCGCGTGTGGCCGGTGGAGGCGGTGGCGAAGAACACGTCGAGCTCATTCTTCGGAGCGATTGTCGCCGTGGCGGAGTCGCCGCTCAAGGAAGGCCAGCTCTGGATCGGAACCGACGACGGCGACATCCAGCCTCGCGAAGAACGCCGGCCAGAACTGGCGTCGCGTCGCGACGCTCCCCGGGCGTGCCGGACACTACGCAGGTGGCGCGCGTCACGCCGTCGAGCCACGAACGCGAACACCGTGTACGCGGCCTTCGACAACCACATGTCCGGCGACTACAAGCCGTACGTGCTCAAGAGCACCGATCTCGGGCGCAGCTGGACGTCGATCGCCGGCAACCTGCCGGAACGCGGGACCGTGTACGTGATCATCGACGATCCGAAGGATGCGTCGCTGCTCTACGTCGGCACGGAGTTCGGCGTGTTCTTCACGCGCGACAACGGTGCGCGCTGGACGCGCTTGCGCGGCGGATTGCCGACGATCCAGGTGCGCGACATGGCCGTCCACAAGCGCGAGGACCAGCTGGTCCTCGCTACGTTCGGCCGCGGTTTCTACGTTCTCGACGACTTGGCGCCGCTTGCGGGCGCTGACTCCGCAGGTGCTGGCGTCGTCCGGAGCGCTGCTGCCCAGTCGCCAGGGCTCCGCTGTTCATCGAATCGAGTCCGCTGGGCGGACGCGGCGCGGGGTTCCAGGGAAGCGCGTTCTACACGGCGCCGAACCCGTCCTTCGGCGCGACGTTCTCCTACTACCTCCGCGACGCGATCCGCACGCGCCGCGAGCGCAGGCAGCAGCAGGAACGCACGGCGGCGCGACGCAACGAAGACGTGTTCTATCCGTCGTGGGATTCGCTGCGGGTGGAGGATCGCGAGGAGGCGCCAGCGGTGATCCTCACGGTGAGCGACGCCGAGGGGCGCGTTGTGCGTCGTCTCACGGGACCGGTGGGCTCGGGCGTGCAGCGCGTGACGTGGGACCTGCGCCATGCCGCGGCGACGCCCGCGACTGGAGCAGGAGCGGGAGCAGGAGGTGGTGGTGGTGGTGGTGGTGGTGGCGGTGGTGGTGGTGGTGGCGGCGGTGGTGGTGGCGGCGGTGGTGGCGGCGGCGGAGCCGACGATGAGGGAGCGCGGCCGCCAGCGGGACCATTCGTGCTGCCTGGCACGTACACGGTCGCGATGGCGCGCCGTGTGGACGGGGTGACGACGGCAGTCGGACAGCCGCAGCGCTTCGAGGTCTACATGCTGGACAGCGACACGCCAGGACGCGCCCCGGCCGTGGTCGCATTCCAGCAGCGGACGGCGCAGCTGCAGCGCGCGGTGCTCGGCGCCAGCTCGCTCACGAACGAGACGTTGACGCGCGTGCAGGCGTTGCGTCGAGCGCTGCTCGAGACGCCGGCCGCGGATGAACGGCTGCACGGCGAGGCCAGAACGCTCGAAGCCAAGTTGCGGACCATCCAGGTCCAGCTGGCGGGCGACCCCACGATGTCGCGACGCTCGGAGCCCGCGCCGCCGTCGCTGTTGAGCCGGCTGGGAGGGATCACGAACAGCCTCTGGTCGAACACGCTCGAGGTGCCGACCGCGACGCAGCGCCGGCAGTACGAGATCGTGGCGGCGGATTTCGAAAAGATCCTGGCGCTGCTGCGGCCCGTGGTTCAGATGGATCTCAGGCGCATCGAGGCAGAGGCTGAGACCGCTGGCGCGCCGTGGACGCCGGGACGGATCCCCGAGTGGAAGCCCTAGGCGGTCATCGCCGATAAACCAACGTGAATCCGGAGAACACCTGCGTCAGCTCATTCTCGTTCCACGTCAGGCTGTAGGCTGAAAAGCCGATCACCTGGAACGTGATCGTGTTGCCCGACCGAGTCCACGTACCCTGGAGGTTGTCGCTGAACGCGGTGACGATCGTTCCCTCGGTCAGTCTCAGGTCGAGGTTGTCGGTGAACGACCCATCGCCATTGAGCGAGATAGACCCTCCAGTGACCTCGAGAGTGGCAGTCGAGTCCTGGTCGACGACGACCGGCACCGCGTTGCCATTGATGGTCTGGAGCGCGAAGACGCCGACAGGGTCGCCTTCAAGGCGGGGGCTGGTGGCGTCAGAACAGGCGTTGAACGCAAGAACCAGTGCGGCGGATCGAAGCCACTTCATTCCAGTTGCCCCCGTGCAAGTCTCGGAGTTGTTGGTCGCGCAGACGAACGCGTGACGGGCGGACGCGAGTTCTACGCCGCCGATTCCTGCGACGAGGGCTTATCCGGGGCCGGGTCCCATGGCCCATGGGCCAATACCTGGTTGATCAGGCGCCGTGCGCACGGATCGCGCGGCTGAACGTGTCCGCGTACTTGTCGAGATATTCGTCGAGCCGCTTGCGGCGATACTGCATGATGAACCGCGGGTGCTCGAGCGGGAGCAGCGCATCGAAGAAGCGATGACGCTCGTTCAGTCGCTGCAGGAACCTCAGGTTCTCTCCCGCTCCGAACACGATGGCGTGGTCGCGCCGTCCACCGAGCGCGATCTGCCGCTCGATCGATGTGACGATGAATGGCGTGACGGCCCGCAGCAGGGCGGGGTCGTCGTAGTAGTTGTAGTTCGTCCCGCCGCGCGTGAAGCCCAGCGGGGACGCGGCGGTGAGAAAAAAACGGCGATAGAACAGGCGCGGGCCGCCGAACCGGTTGATGAAGCTGTACACGAAGATCGACGACAGCTCGCGGCGCCGCGGCAGCTCGTTCGCGATGCCGCAGTCGTCGGCGAGCGCCACCGGGTCGGTGAAGGTGACGCCCGTGATGCCGGCGCCAAACCTTCCGGGGTTGATTCCAAGGACCAGGACGCGGGCGTCATTGTCCGGGAAATACTTCGACAGGAATGCGCGCGTGTAGGCGCGAACGCGGGCATCCGCATACGGATTCATGATCGCGAGGCCCCGGGGGACCTTCGGCGACTCGAGACGCGTGTAGAACGAGTAGGCCCGCGACCCGAAGGTGGAGCTAATGGCCCGTTCGCTCCACGGTCTTCCCGGTGAAGTTCTCGGTGGTGACGTCCTTGCCACGCTCGAGTGAGCGCACGTAGGCGACCAGGCGCCAGATGGAGTGCTGGTCGAGGACGCCGCCCCACGCCGGCATGCCGTCGGGCCGGCCCTGCGCGATGGATTCGAAGACCTGGGAGGCCCCTCCGCCGAAGTGCCAGCGTCCGTCGATGAACGCGGGAGCCATCGCGCCGCTTCCGTCGGCGCCGTGGCAGTCGATGCAGTTGTAGGAGATGTACAGCTTCGCGCCCTCGGCGATGGCCTGCGCGCTGCCCTCGTAGGGGTTGCGCAGCGCGATCGTGTCACGCGGCTTCACGAGCCCTGCCTGGAGATGCTGTCCGTGCGCGACGAAGCGGACCGTATCGCGGCCCGCGAGCTGTTTCGGAGTCACGGTTCCAGCCGAGGCAGTGATTGGCGACGGTCCGCGCGCCGCGAGGAGAATCGCGGTCGTGGCCATCCCGGCGACAAATGCGGTCACTGCGCGCATCACACGTCCTCCACGAGAATCACAGACTGAACACGAACAGCATCCCTCCCCAACTCGTCCACCGGGCGAGATCGGGAAGCGTCGACCCTCGCTCCCGCACGTCGTACGGCAGATTGGACGCCACGTCGCCCGCGATGAGCAGCCCCATGTCGCCGCCGATGCCGGCGTACACGGCCACGTACTGCTTGCCGTCCGGACCGGTATACGTCACGGGATTGCCGACCACGCCGGACCCGACGCTGAACTTCCACAGTTCGTTGCCGGTGCGCGCGTCCACGGCCTTGAACCAGCCGTCCAGCGTTCCGTAGAAGACGACACCGCCGGCGGTCGCGAGCGCGCCGCCCCAGACGGGGTACGGCTCCTTGATGCCCCAGACCTTGCGGCCGGTGGTCGCGTCCCACGCCATGAACTCGCCGCGATAGCCGCCGGGCCCTCCGGTCTCCGGCGCCATCGCGCCGATGTACGGCGTGCCCGCGATGTACGCGACGTCGCGCGTCTCCCAGTCCATGCAGAGGTTGATCGTCGGCACGTAGAAGAGTCCGGTCGCCGGCGAGAACGCCGCGGGCTGCTGGTTCTTTCCGCCCTCGAGCGACGGACAGATGTTGAGCACCTTCGTCGGGCCGCCGGTGCGCTTCTCCGGATTCACGTTCGGCCGGCCGGTGACGAGGTCCACGCCCGTGGACCAGTTCATCGGCACGTACGGCTTTGCCAGCAGCACCTCGCCGGTCGTGCGGTCGATGGTGTACGCGAAACCGTTGCGGTCGAAGTGCACCAGCGCCTTGCGCGTCGACGCCACCGATCGGGAGGTCGACGAGGATGTTCTCGTTGACCGCGTCGTAGTCCCACATGTCGTGCGGCGTCACCTGGAACGCCCACACCAGCTCGCCGGTGTCGGCGTCGCGCGCGAGGATCGCGCACGTCCACTTGTTGTCGCCGGGCCGCTTGTTGACGTTCCAGGGGCCGGGGTTGCTGGTGCCGTAGTAGATGAGATTCAGCTCGGGGTCGTACGAGATCCAGCCCCACACCACGCCGCCGCCGATCTTCCACGAATCGCCGGGCCACGTGGTCGCGCCGAGGTCGGTACCGCGCTCTCGAGCGTAGAAGGGCCTGAAGCGCGCGCCGATCTTCACGTCGCGATCGGGTCCCACGTTGTAGCGCCCGCCACACCTCGCGCCCGGTGCCCGCGTCGAGCGCGGCGATCCAGCCGCGCACGCCCATCTCGCCGCCGCTCGAACCCGACGATGACTTTGTTCTTCACGACGATGGGCGCCATCGTGATGGTCTCGCCGCGCTTGAGGTCGCCCATCCGCGTGCGCCACACCTGCCGCCCCGTCAGCGCGTCGACGGCGACCGTGTGTCCGTCGAGCAGGTTGTAGAAGATGCGGCCGTCGGCGTAGGCGGCGCCACGGTTCACGACGTCGCAGCACGCGATGCCCGTCGCGGCCTGGTCGTTCTCGGGACGGAACTTCCACCGCAGCGGAGCGCCCGGAATCGTGAGGTCGAGCGCGTAGGCCACGTTGGGGTATGGCGTCACGAGATACATCGTGTTGTTCACGACGAGCGGCTGTCCTTCGTGCCCGCGCAGCACTCCGGTGGAGAACGTCCACGACGCGCGCAGGTCTTTCGCGTTCGCGGTCGTTATCTGTGCAAGCTCGCTGTAGCGCGAGTTGGCGTAGTCGGCGCCGGGCATCGGCCATTCGTGCGCGGGACCGGTCCGAGGCGCGGCGATCGTCGCCCCGCGGATCAGCCCGGCAGCTTGCCGCTCGCCGTTGGCCGAACCGGCCTCGTCGCGACACGCGAGCGCGGCGAGGGCGGCGAGGGCGGCGAAGGCAACGGGCGCGACGCGCCGGAGACTCATGGCTTCTTGTAGTCGTGGGCGGCGACCACGCGCCACCGTTCGCCGAACCGCACCCACGTGTCGGTATAGCGATACCGGTACTCGAACGGTCCGTTCGCGCCTCTCCCGCTGAGGCTCAGCCAGCCGGTGGCGATCGCCGTCGTCCCGCCCCCGAACACACGTACGACGAGATCCTCGTTGCGCCCCGCGGTCACGGTATCGGTGCCGGTCGTGATCTCCCGGATCAACTGCTCCCTGCTGTACACGCGGTCGTCCTCGCTGTACACGAAGCCGGGAGCGAGCAGCCGGTCGAACATGGCTGCGTCGCGAGCGATGACCGCCTTGACCCAGGCGTCTTCCAGTGTCGCGATCTCGCGCTTGATCGCCTCGTCCTGCGCCGGCGCAATCGCGGACGTCAGGATCATTGCCGCCACGACCGAGGGAACGAGCAGTTGCCGCATGGGTGCCTCCTGTTTGGAGCCGGACTCGCCTGCAACAAAACCGCACCCACGGGCCCGCGTGTCAACCGAACCGTTTTTCCAGCTCCTCGAGCAGGGACGGTATGAACCCGCCGAACGACCCGTTGCTCATCACGAGTACGAGGTCGTTGGGGCGGGCGTCGTCGACGACGCGTCGAACCAGCTCGCCCACGTCCTTCGACGAGCTGGCCGCGATGCCCTGGCTGTCGAGCGCCTTCACGATCGCGGGCACGCTCAGCTGCTGGTCCTGCGGCACCTTGTCGTGTGGCTCGGGCTCGCGAATCGTCGCGACATCGGCGCCCACGAACGCGGTCGCGTACTCCCCCTGATGGATGTTGCGGCGGCTGGTGTTGGAGCGGGGCTCGAACACCGCCCAGAGGCGCCGGTCCGGATACCGCTGGCGAATGCCCTCGATGGTCTCGCGCACCGCGGTCGGATGGTGCGCGAAGTCGTCGATGACGAGCACGCCGCCGATCTCGGCGCGCTCCTCCTGCCGCCGCTTGACGCCCTTGAACGTCGCGAAGCCGCGCGCGATCTCCGCGTGCTTGAGCCCCAGCGACCGGGCCACGGCGTACACGCCCGCCGCGTTCTCCACGTTGTGGTAGCCCGACATCGGCAGCAGCAACTCGGACGTCTTCTTGCCGTCCGGCGTGTGCATCCGGAAGCGCACGCCCTCGGCGGAGAAGCGCTCGCCGTCGGCGCGATAGTCGGCCTTGCCGTTCACGGCGTAGGTGACCACTTGCGCCCCGCAGGACGCACGCGCGATCTGCACGGCGCGCGGGTACGAGGCGCTCACGGCCAGCACGCCACTCGCGGGGAGCGTTTCGCCGAACCGGGCGAAGGCGCGACTCGTAGTGCGGCAGGTCGCGGTAGATGTCCGCGTGGTCGAACTCGATGCTCGTCAGCATCGCGGTGCGGGCGCGATAGTGCAGGAACTTGGGGCCCTTGTCGAAGTACGCGGTGTCGTACTCGTCGCCTTCGACCACGACGTACTTGCCTTTCCCCAACCGGAAATTCCCGCCGTAGTTCACGGTCACGCCGCCGACGAGGAAGGTCGGGTCGAGCCGGGCCGACACGAGCACGTGCGCCATCAAGCGCGGACGTCGTCGTCTTTCCGTGCGTGCCGACGATGACGATGCTGTGCCTGTCCGCGAGCACGAGCGACCCGAACGCGGCGGGGAAGCTCATCTGGGGAATGCCGCGCTCGCGCACCGCCGTCGCCTCGGGGTTCACGCGCCGGATGACGTTTCCGATGATGACGAGATCGGGGCTGGCGCGATCGAGGTTCTCGGGCGCGTACGGCGTGTAGACGTCGATGCCCCATTCGCGGAGCATGTCGCTCATCGGCGGGTAGACGTTCTCGTCGCTGCCTGTCACCGTGTAGCCAGCGGCCTTGAGCATGCCGGCGAACGCGCCCATGCCGGTGCCGGCGACGCCGACGAGGTGGATGCGGTTGACGGCCAGCGGATCCACATCGGAGAGAACGTTGCCGTTGTCGTCGGGCATGGATCTAAGCTAAACGCTTGGAGTTTGGGGCTTGGAGCTTGGCGCGCCGGCAACGCGTCAGACTCACGACGAGTAGTACGCCGCGTTCTCCTCGATGTACCCGCGAGACAGGTCGCACCCGTACGCCGTGGCGGACGCCGCGCCCACGCCGAGCTCGACGATGAGATCCACGACGTCGGTGGCGAGCGTCGCGCGCGCGACGTTGTCGTCGAAGTCCATGCGCGCGCCCTGGCGCACGACCTCGAGCCCGTTGACCCACGCCCCGGTCGTGGCCGGGGCGATCGTGCAGTCGACGCACTTGCCGACGGCCATGAGGATGCGGCCGACGTTGGGGTCGGCGCCGTTGACCATCGTCTTGATCAGCGGGGAATTCACGAGCGACTTGGCGATCCGGCGCGCTTCAGTCTCGCTTGCGGCGCCGCGCACGGTGGTGCGAAGCAGGCGCGTGGCGCCCTCGCCGTCGCGCGCGAGCATCTCCGTCATGCGCAGGGAGCCCGCCAGCAGCGCGGCGGCGAACTCCTTCTCGTCCACGCGGCCCGCCAGGCCGTTGGCGAGAAGCGCGCACGTGTCCGACGTGCTGGTGTCGCTGTCCACCGAGAGCATGTTGAACGACACGTGGGCCGTCGCGCGAAGCATGGCGTCGAGCGCGCGCGGCGTGAGCTCGGCGTCGGTGAAGATGTAGCTCAGCATCGTGGCCATGTTGGGCTCGATCATGCCCGAGCCCTTCGCGATCCACGTGATGGTCGCGTCGCCCACGCCGCAGGACAGCGCCTTGGGGTGCGAGTCGGTGGTCATGATGCCCTCGGCGCCGACGATGGGATCGTCCTGCAGCTCGGCGGACATGCCGCGCAAGCCGCGCTCGATCTTCTCGATGGGAAGGGGGACGCCGATCACTCCGGTGGAGCTGACGAGCACCCGGTCAGCGGTGGTGCCGACTTCCGCGGCCGCAGCCGCGGCCATGCGGCGCGCGTTGGCCAGGCCGGCCTCCCCGTTCGCGACGTTGCTCACCTTGCTGTTCACCGCGATGGCCCGGAGCCGCCCCGCCTTGATGGTCTCGCGCCCGAGGATCACCGGCGCGCCGGGGAACTGGTTGCGCGTGAAGATCGCGGCGGCAGAAGCGTCCACTTCGCTCACGAAGAGGGCGAGGTCCTTGGCGTCTGGCTTGAGGCCGATGTTGCGGCTGGCGCAGCGGAAGCCGCGCGGGAAGCGCGGCTGCTCGTGAAAATGCATGGGCAGAAACTATCGACGGCAGGTGCCTGGTGGCGGGTTGAGGTGGTAGGTGACGAACGACGATGGGCGCGTAGTTTAGAAGCCGAATCCATCCCCGAGCGAAACATGGCTGCCCGTTCCGTCCTCCGGTTGGTTGCCGTCGCCCTCGTCCTTGTCCCGATTGGTCGATCCGCCGCGGGCCAGATCCCCGAGAAGTTCGAGAACCTCCAGGTCCTGCCCAAGGACATCCACCGTGACACGCTCGTCGGGATCATGCGCCGCTTCACGATGTCGCTCGGCGTCCGCTGCCAGTTCTGTCACGTGGAGCGCGAGGCCGCGGCCGCGCCAGCGGGAGGAGGCGGTGGGGGAGGAGGACTGAACTTCAACTTCGCCCTGGACGACAAGGACAACAAGAAGATCGCGCGGCACATGATCCGCATGGTGGACAGCATCAACACGCGATTCCTCGCCAGCATCCCCAACCGCGACGATCCGCCCACGAACATCACCTGCGTCACCTGTCACCGCGGCGTGATGAAGCCAACGACGATCGAGACGGTGCTGCTGTCCACCACCTCCCGCGTCGGTGTCGACAGCGCCATCGCTCGCTACCGCGCGTTGCGCAACGACATGGCCAGTGGCCGCTTCAACTTTACCGAGCAGCCGGTGAGCGAAGTCGCGACGCAGCTTTCCAGGCAGGGCCGCCATGACGACGCGATCAAGCTCCTGATGATGAACCAGGAGTTCTATCCCAACTCCGCCGGCATCGATTTCCAGCTCGCGGAGACATACCTGGCCAAGGGCGATCGCGACGCGGGCATCGCGCGGCTGCGCGCCATGCTCACCAAGAACCCCAACGACCGCCGGGCGCAGGCGCGGCTCCAGCAACTCGGCGTCCAGCCATAGCGGCGCGACGTGGCCACCACCGCCGCGCCTTCGCCGGCGAGAATGCTGGCGCGGGCGGTGACCGTGCGCTGTCCGCGGTGCGGCCAGCGCGGATTGTTCGTCTCGTGGTTCAAGCTGAAGGACCAGTGTCCGCGGTGCGCGCTCCCGCTCCAGCGCGGCGAGGACCACGACTACTGGATCGGCGGCATGATGTTCAACATCGTGCTCTCCGAGTTCCTCGCGCTGCTGGTGGTGACGAGCGCGGTGCTGGCCACCTGGCCGGAGGTGCCGTGGAATGCGATCTGGATCGGCGCGATCGCCCTCATGCTCGCCGCGCCGTTCTTGCTGTTCCCGATGTCGAGACTGGTGTGGCTGGCGTTCGACCTCGTTTTTAGACCAGGGCACGAAAGCCACTACAAGTAGTCGCTACACCAACTCACTGAGTGGTATCTGGTGTAGGGGAATCAGGAGGCGAGTGCTTGAGAATCAGGCAGTACAGTTGTGAGGTGTGAGCTGTCCCCTGTGGTTTCTGATTCTCAACCCTGAACCACTCACTCCTCTAAACCAGATACCACGTAGTTGAAGACAGCCCAGTTCAGGTTGGTAACCCGTAGATTCGAGCCGCATTCCCCCCGAGGAGTTTCGCCTTATCGGAGTCGGAAATCGGCAACGACTTCAGTGCCTTGAGCATCGAAGGAATAGATCCGATCTGGTGCGGATAGTCCGATCCCGCGAGAATCCGGTCGGCGCCCGCAAACGCGATCGCCAGCTCCAGCGCTTTCGCGTCGAAGTTCACGGTGTCGTAGTGCCAGGTCTTGAGGAAATCGCTCGGCGGACGCGTGATGTTCGCACGGCACTCGCTGAAGGCGTGATACCCGCGGTCCAGCCGCTCGGCCAGATATGGGATCGCGCCGCCAAGATGGCCCAGCACCCACTTGATGCGCGGGAACTTCTCCGCGACGCCGCTGAACACCAGGTGCGCGGCGGCCAGCGTCGTGTCCATCAGGAAGCCCACGAGTGGCATCAGCCAATATTCGGTCATCGCCTCCACGCCCACGGGACTCGTGGGGTGGATGTGCAGCACAGCGCCTTTCGCGTCGGCCAACTCGTACAAGGGCCAGAAGCGTTTGTCCGCCAGCGCCACGCCGTTCACGTTGCTGAACAGCATCGCGCCCGGGAGCTTCAGCTGATCCATCGCGCGTGCCAATTCGCTTACGGACGCGCGTGGGTCGTTCAGTGGAAGTGTCGCGAGCGCCGCGAACCGCGGCCCGCGCTCCGCGATGATCTTCGCGAACGCGTCGTTGACCAGCGACGCCAGCTTCGCCGCGTACTCGGGCGACTCCACGTGCGTCCCCGGCGTCGTGAGCGTGATCACCTGCGTGTCCACGCCTTCCTTCTCGAGCACGCCCTGCCGGTACGCGATGTCGCGATGTCCGGCGACGGCAACGTTGTAGTCGCCTGGATAGTGGATGTGCGGATTGCCTTTCGAATCGGTGGTCACGCGCACCACGCTCTTGCCGGAGCGCAGCGCGTCGAGGTATTCGGGGGGATAGAAGTGGTTGTGGACGTCAATGACTTTCAACGCGTTCTCCTGCCGGTACACGCCGGCGCGTCCAGATCCAGTACACGGGCAGGCCCGCGGCCACGATCGCGAGCCCGATGAGACTCTCGCGCGGGTCGTCGATGAGCTGATTCACGACGATGGCCGCGGAGGAAAGACAAAGATGCCCACGAGCCATCGGAACGCGGGCACGCGATACGCCGGCTGGTAGTCCGGTCGGCGTCGCAGGAAGAACAGGCTCGCCGCCATGAGGGCGAAGAAGATCCATTCGGTGTAGACGACGCGCGTGAACAGCGCGCGGTACGTGCCCGTCAGCACGAGCGCGGCGGACCACACGCCCTGAAGCGCGATGGCCACGTGCGGGGTCTTGTAGCGCGGGTGTACCGCGCCCGCCCATCGGAACAGCAGGCCGTCGTTTGCCATGGCGAGATACACGCGCGGCCCGGCCAGGATGATTCCCGTCATTGCGCCGATGGTCGAGAGCACCACGAGCCCGGAGAGCAGGTTCGCTCCACCGGAGCCGAGCACCTTGTCGGCGAAATCGGCGGCGACGCGATTGGACGAGACGACTTGCTGGAGTGGCAGCACGGCGAGGTACGCGGCGTTGATCGCGATGTACGCCACGGTGACGGTGAGCGTGCCGATCATCAGCGCCCGCGGGATCGTGCGCGCGGCGTCGTGGGTCTCCTCGGCGGAGTAGGTCACCATGTGCCATCCGCCATACGCAAACAGCCCGGCGACCATGGCCGTGAAGAAGGCCATTGTCGTGATGGGGGGTGCCGCTGATTGCGTCGCGACCGTCGCGTCGTGACCCGCCACGTACACCACGCCGAGCACGACGATCAGCAGGACGGCGACCAGCTTGATGGCCGTGAAGAGCGTCTGCACGGCGCTGCCGTGTCGCACGCCGAGATAGTTCACGGCGGACAGCACGATGATGACGCCCACGGCCGCGGCGCGCGTGCCGGCGTCGCCCAGCTCCACGAAATGGCCGAGGTACCGCGCGAACACCGTCGCGATCGCCGCGATGATGCCGCTGTGCATGCTCCAGAACATCGCCCAGCCCCAGAGGTACGCCACGGCCGGGCGAGTACGCTTCCCTGAGAAAGACGTACACGCCGCCGGTGCGCGGGAACGCCGACGACAGTTCCGCCGTGATGAGCGCGCCGATCAGCGTCAGCGCGCCGGCGCAGGCCCAGACGAGGAGCACCCCGGCCGTGGAAGGCACGGCGCCCGACACCAGCGACGGCTGCACGAAGATCGACGCGCCGATGATGGTGCCGACGACCATCGCCGTTGCGCGACCGAGGCCGATGGCGCGAACGAGCTGGGTGGCGGGGAGGGGCCCGGAGGAACGCAAGCGCACAAATTGCTATCTCAACCCCAAGTCCGGCAACCTCTTGCGTGGCAAAGTTGTCTCAACGTTACGCGGGTCGGTGGGGTATCATCCTAAGAGGCCTCGCGCTCCACGCACCGTTCCAGCACTGTATTCGATGCCGCCGACGCTCGAAAGCGCGTTTCAGCTTCTCTTCAAGTATCGCCCGGCGGTTTTCGCGGAGGGAGACCTCGCGTTCGGCGTCGGCGGACCGATCGCGGTCGGACTCGGCGCCGCGACCCTGGCGCTTTGCGCGGCCATCCTCACCTACCGTCGCGTGGGCGCACATAGCACGGCTCGCGACCGAGCCGTGCTTGCTCTTATTCGTGGCGCGGTGCTGCTCGTGGTGGTCGCGTGCCTCTTCCGGCCGATGCTGCTGCTCTCGTCCCCGGTACCGCAGCGGAACTTCGTGGGCGTGATCGTGGACGACTCGCGCAGCATGCAGATCGCCGACGACAGAACCGCTTCGCGCGCGGACGTCATCCGGTCGGCGCTCGGCACAAGCGACAGTTCGCTGATCGCGGCGCTGCGCGAGCGCTTCCAGGTACGGCTCTTCAAGTTCGGCTCCAGCGTCCAGCGCATCACCGACCTGACGGCACTCGGTTTCGACGGCGTCGAGACCCGCGTCGGCGACGCGATCTCGAACGCGCGCCAGGAACTGGACGCCGTGCCGCTGTCGGGGCTCGTGATCCTGAGCGACGGCGCCGACAACGCGAGCCAGGCGGTGGGCGCGGAACTGCTGTCGCTGCGCGCGCGCTCGGTGCCCGTGTTCACGGTCGGCATCGGCGCGGAGCGCTTTCAGCGCGACGCCGAGATCGAGCGCGTGGAGCTGCCGCGCCAGGTGCTCGCAGGCACGTCGTTCATCGCGAACGTCATCGTGCGGCAGCGCGGCTTCGAGGGCGACAAGGTGATGCTCGTCGTCGAAGACGACGGGCGCGTCATCGCCCAGGAAGAAATCGAGATGCCGCCCGACGGCGCCGCGGCCCCGGTGCGCATACCCGTGACGGTGCGCAGCCCGGGCGCGCGCACGCTGCGCTTCGCCATTCCGCTCCAGTCCAACGAGCAGGTGTCCCAGAACAACGAGCGCCGCGCGCTGCTCGACGTGCGCCACCGGCGCGAGAAGATCCTGTACGTGGAAGGCGAGCCGCGACCTGAAGTGGCGTTCCTTCGCCGCGCCGTCGAGGCGGACTCGAACCTCCAGCTCGTGGTGCTCCAGCGCACCGCCGAGAACAAGTTCCTGCGCCTCAACGTGGACGGCGAAGAGGAGCTGGCGTCGGGCTTCCCGTCGTCGCGTGCGGAACTGTTCAAGTATCGCGGCATCGTGCTCGGAAGCATCGAGGCGAGCGCGTTCTCCGCCGACCAGCTCCGCATGCTCGCGGACTTCGTGAGCGTGCGCGGCGGCGGCATGCTGTTCCTCGGCGGCCGGCGTGCGTTCGGCGAAGGCGGGTACGCGGGCACTCCGCTGGCGGACATCCTGCCGAGTGTTCGTGGACGGCGACGTGGTGCCGGACTCGCTGACGCCGTTCACGGATCTGACGGTGCGGGTGACGCCGGCCGGTGCCGACCATCCGGTGACGCAGCACGCCGCGCCGCCGCGCCGCCGCGCGCGAGCCGACACGTCGCCGATCGTGCGTGTCCACGTCTCGAGCGTCAACAAGGTCTCGCGTCTCAAGCCGGGCGCGATAGCGTTGCTCGAGGGCATCGGAGGGACGTTACCGCCAGCCCGTGCTGGCCTACCAGCGCTACGGACGCGGTCTGTCGGTCGCGCTGCCGATCCAGGATTCGTACCAGTGGTACATGAACGCCGCCGTGCCGGTCGACGACGTGGCGTACCGCACGCTGTGGCGGCAGCTGCTGCGATGGATCACGAGCGACACGCCCGACCAGCTCAAGGTCTCGACGTCCGTGGATCGCTGTGCGTCCGGGCGGCACCGTGACGATTCGCGCGGAAGTGGCGGACAGCAGCTTCGTGCGGCGCAACGACGCGCGGCCTGATCGGCGCGCGTGTACTCGCCGATCGGGCGCGGTGCGCGAGGTGCCGCTCGAGTGGGTCGTGGATCGCGACGGTGAGTACCAGGCGGCGTACGCGTCGGAGGAGACCGGCGTCCACACCGTGCGTGTCGTCAGCGGCGGCAACCGTCCGGGCGAGCGGGTGCTCGAGGACTCGACGTTCGTGGCCGTCGCCGATCTCGACGCGGAGTTCTACGGTGCCGAGATGCGGCGTCCGCTGCTGCAGCGCATCGCCGACGAGACCGGCGGCAAGTTCTACACGCCGGCGACGATGAAGACGCTGCCCGACGACATCGCGCTGAACAAGCGCGGCGTCACGGTCGTGAATCAGATGGATCTCTGGGACATGCCGGTCGTGCTGGTGCTGCTCGTCGTGCCTGCTCGGCGCCGGAGTGGGCGTATCGGCGCCACAGGGGCCTGGCATGAACGCGAAGACCCGGACGTTCTACGTCGAACGTCCGACGTGACGTGGAACGTTGCTCGTCACTGCGGCGATGACGCTCAGTTGCGCCTCGGCGGCGCCTTGCGCGCACGCTCAGACGCAGCTCGTCATCGTCAGCGGCATCGGCGGCGACCCGAAGTACACGCGCCGACATTCGCGGAGCTGAGCACGGCGCTGGCGCAGGGCGCGCACGCGCGCGCCGGACTCGCCGACTCCGCTGTGACCTGGCTGGGTGACACCGCGGCGCCGAAGCTCGACGTGGTATCGCGGCCCGTCGACGCGCGCCAACGTCGAGGCCAGCGCTCGCGCGACTCGCCGCGCGCGATACGACCGACAGTCGTGCTCGTGCTCATCGGACACGGCAGCGGCGACGGCGCCGAGACGCGCGTCAGTCTTCCGGGGCCCGACATCACCGCCACCGACTTCGCGCGCGATGTTGGCGCCGGTTCGGCAACCGGCGCGTGGCGTTCGTCAACCTCACCAGCGCGAGCGGCGACATGCTGGCGCTGGTGTCGTCGCCGACGCGGGTCGTGGTGACCGCGACGAAGAGCGCGTTCGAGCGCAACGAGTCGCAGTTCGGGCGGTTCTTCGTGGACGCGCTCTCGAAGGACGGCGCCGACACCGACAAGGACACGCGCATCTCGCTGCTCGAGGCGTTCAAGTACGCGGAAGCCGAGACGAAGCGCTTCTACGAGACCGACGGGCGGCTCGCGACGGAGCATCCGCAGATCGCGGACGAGGGCCAGCTCGCGCGCCGCTTCTTCCTCGCCCGGCAGCGCGGCACGGCGGCGGGCGGCGTCGAACGCCCGGCTCGACGCGCTGTACACGGAGCGGTCGGCGCTCGACGAGCAGATCCAGTCGCTCAAGAAGCGCAAGACCGGCAATGACAGCCGACGCGTACGACGCGCGAGCTGGAGCGGCTGCTGCTCGCGCTGGCGCGCAAGACGCGGGAGATCCGACAACTGGAGCGCGGCTCATGATGCGCGCGATGGCGCGCTGATGAGCGGTGGCTCGTCCTCGCCGGTGCGTCTCGCGCGCGCAGGTCGCGCTAGCGCAGGACAGCCTCGACCGCGCGACTCGAGCGCGCGATGCAGGCCGGCACGAGCGCGGCGAGCGCGACGGAGGCGCAGCGGCCGAGTTCGACCGCTTCGTCGACATCTACAACGCGCGCGCCGCCGACGCCTGAGCAGCCGCGATCTGGTGGCAGGTCGCGCGCGCCTGACCTACCTCGGCGTCGACGATCCGCAGCTCGTTCAAGGACGCGCTGCGCGCGTCTACGATCGCGCGATCGCCGCCGACCCCGACAACCTCGACGCCCGCGCGCGGCTCGGCGAGCTGTTCCTCGACAAGTACAACGGCGCCGAGGCCAAGCGTACGATCGCCGAGGCGCTGTCGCGCAACGGCAGACTACGTACCGGCGCTGCTCGCCGAGGCGCGCCGGCGCGACTTCGACCACGAGCGCGGCGCGGACTCGGTGCTGAGGCGCGCCCTGGCGCTGGAGCCGGAGAACGTGCGCGGCGCGCGTGCTGCGGGCGCGCTTTCGTGGCCGACGTCGAGGACTTCGCCGGGCGCGCGCGCGCGAGATCGAGCGCGCGCTCCGGGCGGACCCGACCGACGGCGGCGCGCTGGCGTTCGCGCTGGCGCTCGCGGTGGTGACCGGCGACTCCGCGCGGCGCGGCGTCGCTCGGCCGCCGCTATCGCCGCGCGCTCCCGCGCGATGCCGGCGCGCACGTGGCGGTCGCGGAACTGCTGGCGCGCGTGCGACAGTACGGCGCGGCGGCGTCATGGGCGCGCGAGGGCGTCGCGCTCGATCCACGAACTGGCGCGCGCACAGCGTCCTCGGGCTCAACCTGCTGCGGCTCGGGCGAGGTCGTCGAAGGACAGCAAGAGTCTCGAGACGGCCTTCAAGGGCGATCCATACAACGTGTGGGTGAAGAACACGCTCGACCTGCTCGACACGTTCGACGAGTACGACGTCGTGACGCACGGCCGCTTCCGGTTCATGATCGACACGGCGGAATCGCGGCTGATCTCGCTGTACCTCGGCGAGCTGGCGGACCGGGCGCACTCCACGTTCGCGACGCGCTACGGGTTCACGCCGACTGCGCCCATCCGCATGGAGATATATCGAAGTCACGCGGATTTCTCCGTCCGCACCGTCGGGCTCGCGGGGCTCGGCGCGTTCGGCGTCAGCTTCGGCAACACCGTCGCGTTCGACTCACCGGCCGCGAAGGACGCCGGGATGTTCAACTGGGCATCCACGGCCTGGCACGAGCTGGCGCACACGTTCACGCTTGGCGCCACGCGACCAGCGCGTACCGCGCTGGCTGTCCGAGGGACTGTCGGTCTACGAGGAGCGCAAGGCGCGCCGCGGCTGGGGCCAGAACGTGTCGCCGCGCGTTCCTCGTGGCGTACGCGGATGGCAAGCTCACGCTCGCCGAGCCGTCTCAACGACGGCTTCGTCCGGCCCTCGTTCCCCGGCAGGTGCAGTTCTCGTACTACGCAGGCGTCGCTGGTGTGCGAGATGATCGCGCGCGATTACGGCGAGCAGGCGCTGATGGAGATGCTCCGGGCGTATCGCCGCGGGCTCAACACCGAGCAGGTGTTTCGCGACGTCCTCAAGACCGACATGCCGACGTTCGACCAGCGCTTCGACGCGTACTGCGCCAGCGCTTCGGAGGGCCATGCAGGCTCGTGAAGAGCGGCATCGTACGGGCGCCAGCTCGCCGCGCGCCAGGGCGCTTCAGAGCGGCGACACGGCCGCGGCCATCACGCTGCTGCGAGCGCGCCCGATCGGCGTTCCCCGACTATGGCGGAGCCGGACAGCCCGTACCCGATGCTGGCCCGACTCCACCTCGCGCAGGGGGACGCAAGCGCAAGGCGGCCGAGGTGCTCTCGACCATGACGGCGTCTTGGCGACGTGCCGTACGAGACGCACGTCAGTCTCGCAGACTTGCTGCTCCAGATCGGCGACACGGCCCGCGCCGCAGAGGCGCTGGAGAGCGCGATGTTCATGAACCCGTACGAGATCGCGCAGCACGAGCGTCTGGCCGGCCTGTACACGCGCGTCGGCGACAGGCGCAGGGCCGTGCGCGAACGCCGGCCGTGGTCGCGCTGAACCCCGTGGATCGCGCGGAGGCGTACTACCGGTTGGCGTTGGCGCATCGCGACGCCGGACAGTCCGCGGAGGCGCGCCGCAGCGTGCTGCGCGCGCTGGAGGAGGCGCCGCATTTCGAGCGCGCGCAGGAGCTGTTGCTGGCACTCCAGGGAGGGATCGACGGCCATGACGGCGCGCTCGTGGTGCGTCGCGGCTCTTCTCGTGGCGAGGCGGCTGACGCGCGGGCCCAACGCGGGGGCGGAGGCGAGTTCGTCGCGCATGCGCAGCATGTTCGGCGACCCGAACGATTTCTATACGCCGCCCGACTGGCGCGGGAACGACGCCGTACGACGGCCGCTTCACGTTCGCGCGCATCAAGTATCGCGGATACTGCGCATTTCTCGGGACGCGAGGGACCGGGGTGGTCGCACGACTATCCGCGCGCGGAATCGCACTTCATGCGCATCATCCGCGAGATCACCACGATCCGGCCGTTCGTGGAATCAGCGGACGCGTTCGGCGGCAACATTCTCGCGCTCGACGATCCGGAGCTCTTCCGGTATCCGATCGCGTACCTGTCGGAGCCCGGAGGCTGGTTCCCGAACGGACAAGGAAGTGCTGGACTGCGCAGTTATCTGCTCAAGGGCGGCTTCATCATCTTCGACGACTTCGACGGCGGCTCCATCGCGCAGGACTGGATGAACTTCACGCAGCAGATGCGGCGCGTGTTCCCGACAGGCCGTCTGGTCCAGCTCGATGGGACGCACCCGATCTTCGACTCGTTCTTCCGGTCGACCTGACCCTGCTCGATCGCGGCGGCTGGCGCGGCACGCCCGAGTACTTCGCCGTCTTCCAGGACAACGATCCCAGGAAGCGGATCATGACGATCGTGAACTTCAACCACGACATCGGCGAGTACTGGCAATGGTCCGATCGGGGCTATTCTCCGGTGCCGTGTCGAACGAAGCCTACAAGCTGGGCGTCAACTACCTCATTTACGCGTTGACGCACTGATGCTTCAGATGACTCGGGCCGCGCTCGGTGTGCTTGCGGCGCTCATGATGCTTGATCCCGACGCGGTGCTCGCTCAGCGCAACCGGGGCGAGTACGGACGGATGCGCGGCATGCTGGGCGACGCGAACGAGTTCTATCAGCACCCGGAGTTCCGCGGCAACACGCCCTACGACGGACGCTTCACTTTCGCCCGCATCAAGTGGCGCGGTTTCGGGCACTTCACCAATCAGGGGCCGGGCTGGTCGCACGACTATCCGCGGGCCGAGTCGCACTTGATGCGGATCATGATGGAGATCACGTCGCTGCGGCCGTTCATCGAGTCCGACAAGGCCGTCGGCGGCAACGTCCTCGCGCTCGATGATCCGGACCTGTTCAAGTATCCGGTGGCGTACCTCTCCGAGCCGGGCGCGTGGTTTCCGAACGGACCGGGAGGTGCTGGGCCTGCGCAACTACCTCATGAAGGGCGGGTTCATCATCTTCGACGACTTCGTCGGGGCCGGCGACTGGATGAACTTCGTGCAGCAGATGACGCGGGTGCTGCCGAAGGCGCGCGTCGTGCAGCTCGACTCGACGCATCCCGATCTTCGACACGTTCTTCAAGGTCGACCTGAACCTCTGGCCGGCCAGTTCGGGAGACCGCCGGTGTACTTCGGGATCTATCAGGACAACGATCCCAAGAAGCGGCTCATGGCGATCGTCAACTACAACAACGACGTCGGCGAATTCTGGGAGTGGTCCGACAGGGCTACTCGCCCGTGCCGACTCCAACGAAGCGTACAAGCTCGGCGTGAACTACCTCATTTACGCACTCACCCACTAGAGACCTGATGACGATCTGACGATTTCCGAAGCTGTCGGCCAGAAGACGAGCGACGACGACCTCGCGCTCGCCGAACGTCTCAAGCGTGGCTACGACGACATCCGTCGCGAGATCGCCAAGCTGATCGTCGGGCAGGACAACGTCGTCGAGCTGGTGCTGCTGTCGCTCTTCACGGGCGGCAACAGCCTCATCGTCGGCGTGCCGGGTCTCGCCAAGACGCTGCTGATCAACACGGTCTCGCAGGTGCTCGACCTCAAGTTCTCGCGCATCCAGTTCACGCCGGACCTGATGCCGAGCGACATCACCGGCACCGAGATCATCCAGGAGGATCAGAAGACGGGCCAGCGAAAGATGCAGTTCGTGCCCGGGCCGATCTTCGCGAACGTGGTCCTGGCCGACGAAATCAACCGGACGCCGCCGAAGACGCAGGCGGCGCTGCTCGAGGCGATGCAGGAGCACCGCGTCACGGTGCAGGGCGTGACGTATCCGCTGGCCGAGCCGTTCTTCGTCTTCGCCACGCAGAACCCGATCGAGCTCGAGGGCACCTACCCGCTGCCCGAGGCGCAGATCGACCGCTTCATGTTCGAGATCATCATCGACTACCTCTCGGAGGACCAGGAGGTGGACGTGGTGCGCATGACGACGTCGCTCATGAAGCACCGCTTCGAGCGCGCGGTGACGGGCGACGACATCGTCGCGTTCCAGGAGCTGGTGCGCCGGGTGCCGGCGGCCGAGCCGGTGGCGCGCTACGCCGTGAATCTCGCGCGCGCGAGCCGCCCGGGGCCGAACGCGCCGGATTTCGTGAAGGAATGGGTGTCGTACGGCGCCAGCGTCCGCGCGCCGCAGCATCTGCATTCTGGGCGGCAAGGCGCGCGCGCTGATGCGCGGGCGCTTCCACGTCAGCTTCGAGGACATCCGTGCGCTCGCGCAAGCCCGTGATGCGCCATCGCATCATCCGGAACTTCCACGCCGAGTCCGAGAAGGTCACGACCGACAAGATCATCGATCAGTTGCTGGACCACGTGCCGGTCCCGAAGTCCGGCATGTGATGACGATCAAAAACGTTCTCGGCGGGGCGCGCGAGCGCGCCCCGGTGCGTTCTCGGCGCGCCTTCGGCGCGGTTGCAGCGCACTCGCCTCGCCGGGCGCGCGGAACAACTGCCACCGGCGCGCAGCGCCGCCGAGAACGTACCGCCGGGCGTCTCTTGCAGTGCACGCGCGGCGCCGAGAACAGCGCGTCATGACCACAACGCTCACCCCAGGCGCCAACCTCCTCGACCCGAACGTCCTCGCACGCATCGGGACTCTCGAGATGCGCGCCAAGGTCGTCGTCGAGGGCTTCATCCAGGGCCTGCACCGGGCGCCCAACCTCGGCGCCTCCACGGACTTCGCCGAGCACCGTCCATACATGCCCGGCGACGATGTGCGTCGCGTGGACTGGCGCCTCTACGCCCGCAACGACCGCTACTATGTGAAGGAGTTCGAGGCCGACACGAACACCAACTTCCTGGTCGTGCTCGACGTGTCCCGCTCGATGGCCTTCGGGAACAAGCTGGGGTACGCCTGCACCCTCGGCGCGTGCCTGGCCTATTTCTCCAGCCTCCAGCGCGACCGCGTGGGACTCGCGACGTTCGCCGACACGATCGTGGACTACGTGCCGCCGTCCGCCAAGCACCTGCGCCTGGTGCTGCACTGCGCTCGATCACGCGGAGCGCAGCGTGCCGAGTCAGCCGGCGCCCACGAGCACGCGGTACCGCCAGCTGTTCCAGCGGCTCTCGGACACGTGTGCGCCGCCGCAGCATGATCGCGATCATCTCGGATCTGTACGAGGAGCCCGAGGACGTCGTCGCCGCCGTGAACATGCTGCGCGGCCGCGGCAACGATCTCATGGTGCTCCACGTGCTCGACCCGCGCGAGCGTCTCTTCCCGTTCGATCGCGCCACGCAACTTCGTGGACCTCGAGTCCGGCCAGCAGATGCCGATCATCCCGGACTACCTGCGGGACGAGTATCGCCAGGTGGTCGCCCAGCACATCGAGACGCTGGCGGCGCCGCCTCGGCGGGCACGGCGTTGACTACGCGCAGTTCGACACCAGCCAGCCGATGGACCGGGCGCTGTTCAAGTTCCTCGGCGCGCGCCGGCGGTTCGAGCGCGCGCGGAAGGTGGGCTGATGGGCCTCCTCGCGCCCGCATTCCTCGCCGGCCTGCTGGCCCTCGCCATCCCGGTGCTGATCCACATGATCCACCGGGAGCGCAAGCGAGACCGTCGCGTTTCCGTCGCTGATGTTCCTGCGCAAGATCCCGTACCGCTCGGTGCGGCGGCAGAAGATCCGGCACCTGCTGCTGCTGGCGCTGCGGTGCCTCGCGATCGCGATCGTCGTCGCGGCGTTCGCGCGGCCGTTCTTCGACCGTCAGATCACGGCGACGCCCGCGGCGTCCAACGCGCGCGAAGTCGTGCTCGTGATGGACCGGTCGTACAGCATGGCGAACGGCGGACGCTGGGAGCGCGCGCTGAGCGCGGCGCGGACGGTGGCGTCGCAGATCGGCCCGCCCGACCGGCTGTCGGTCGTGGCGTTCGGGTCGTACCGCGGCGCAGATCGTCGAGCCCACGAACGCGCGCGCGCGGATGGAAAGCGGTGCATCGCGACGCTGCGTCCGACCAGCGAGCCGACGCGGTACGCCGCCGGGTTCCGCATGGCCGCGCAGATTCTCGCCGCTTCGGATCTGCCGAAGAAGGAGATCGTGCTGGTATCCGACTTCCACCGGTTCGGCTGGACGCCGAACGACGACGTGGCCCTGCCCGCGAGCGCCAGCGTGCGGACGGTGGACGTCTCCCGCGGCGAGTCGGCCGACGTCGCCGTGGCGAGCGTGAGCGTCGCCCGCACCCAGACCGGGGATCGCGTGCGGGCCGTCGTGACCGCGCGCGCGTCCAATCTCGGGCGAACGACCGCGCGCGGTGGACGCCACGCTGGAGCTTGCGGGTCGCCGGGTG
Source organism: uncultured Gemmatimonadaceae bacterium (assembly GCA_963724885.1). GTDB lineage: Bacteria > Gemmatimonadota > Gemmatimonadetes > Gemmatimonadales > Gemmatimonadaceae > DASPMP01. The sequence goes on from CAVRWG010000001.1 coordinate 339,569, forward strand.
GAGACGCGGCGGCTGACGGTACCGCCGCGCGCGACGGCCCAGGTGGTCTTCGCGGCGGCGCCCGTGTCCGACGTCGGCGGCCCGTGGAGTCGTGCGCATCACCGCGCGACTCGCAGCCCGCGAACGACGCGTTCTTCTTCACGGTCGCGGAGGAGTCCGGGGCCTCGGCCCTCATCGTCGAACCGCGCGTCCGCGCGGCAACCAGAGCCTGTTCGTCAGGCGCGCGCTCGCGGTCGCGGACGATCCGCCGGTGACGGTGGAGCTCAGGAGCGCGATCACGCCGGCGGACCTGCGCGGGCGCTCCCTCGTCGTGCTCAACGAGGCCGACCTGCCGGCGGGCGCGCTCGGCGTGCAGCTGCGGGCGCAGGTCGCGGCCGGCGCGATGCTGCTGGTGGTGCCCGGCGAGCGCGGCGCCGTGGGGCTCGACGCCCGAGTGGCGCGCCGTGCTGCCTGCGAGGTCGGCGCCGCGGTGGACCGGACCGACGGCGGGCGCTGGGCGTCCGTGGACTTCAGCAACGCGCTGTTCGAGCCGTTCCGCGCGGCGCGCGCCGACTTTTCGTCCGTGACGGTCACGCGATACCGCTCGCTCACCGCCGGTCGACAGCGCGCGCGTCATCGCGCGGCTCGACGACGGCGCGCCGCTCCTGTCGAGCGCCTGTCGGCAGGGGGCGCGGATCTGATGTGGGCGGGCTCTCTCGACGCGCAACTGGAACGACCTGCCGTTCCACCCGCTGTGGGTGCCGCTGGTGCATCAGCTGGCGCGGCGCTCGATGGCGGGACGGGAATCGCGCGGTCGTGGTTCACGGCGCCGCACGTGCTCGACCTGGCCGCCGAGGAGCGGGTGAAGCGATCGTGGAGTCGCCGTCGGGACAGCGCGTGCGAGTTCGGCGGACTCGGCGCGCCCGACGGCGTCGAGCTGCGCGAACGCGGCTTCTATGAGGTACGCGCGGTCCGCGACGGCCATTGGCGCGGGACGACCGGTCGCGGTGAATGTCGATCTGGCCGAGTCCGATCTGTCGCACTTCGATCCCGCGGAGCTCGTCGCGTCCATGACGTCGCGTGGGCGTGGCGTCTGCAGGCGTCGTCGTCGAGCGCGGCGTTCGCAGGGCACGACGGAAGAACTGGAACGCCGACAGGCCATCTGGTGGTATCTATTGTTGGCCGCCATGCTGCTTCTGGCGGCCGAGACGTTGCTCTCGAATCGCCTGTCCAGGCGATCGATCGAGCAACGAAGTCGACGGGAGCGTCCTGATGCATGGCGCGATCGATTCGAGCGTAGCACAGGTCCTTGGCGTGGTGTCCGGCGTGCGGCGCCGGTGGCGCCTGTCCCGGGTCGTCCGCGGAGCCGCGTTCGCGCTCGCGGGCATCGCCTGTCACCCTCGTCGCGGCCGCCTACGTTCTGGAGTCCGACCGCGTACGATCCCGCTGTGGTGATCGCGGCCCGGATCGTCTTCGCGCTCGTTGTGCTGGGGCTGTTTGCGCTGGTTCGTGGTCAGGCCGTTGCTGCCGCGGCCGCGCGACGAACAGGTGGCGCTGTACTCGAGGAGCACGAGCCAACGTCTCGAGGGCGCGCTGTTGTCCGCGGTCGAGGTCTCGCGCGACGCGCCGACGTCCTCGGCGATGGCCGAACGTGTGCGCGGCATGGCCGTGGAGCGCGCGCGCGCGGTCCACGACGGACGTCGCGTGGACGCCCGTACCATCTCGCTGGCGTACGCCGGCGCTCGGCGCCGCTGCGGCGACGCTCCTCGCCGTCCTCGCGTTCGGTCCCGAGACGCTGCGCTACGGCATGGGCGCGCTGCTCACGCCATGGAAAGACGCGGACACGGTCAACCCGTACCGCCTCGACGTGGAGCCGGGCGACGCGACCGTCGCGCGCGGCGCGCAGCGTCATGATCACGGCGCGGCCCGTGGGATTCCAGCCGGGCGGCGCCGAGCTGTGGGCCCGAACCAGCGACTCGGCGTCCTGGACGCGCGTGCCGATGACCGCCGACAGCTCGCGCGACTTCACGGCGCGGCTGCTCGACGTGAGCACGGCGACCGAGTACCTGGTGGAGACGAGCGGCCTGCGGTCGCGCACGTTCCGCCTGAAGGTGGCGGACCTGCCGTACACGAAGCGCATCGATCTCGAGTATCGCTTCCCGGCCTACACGGGCCTCCCGATGCAGCGCGTGGACAGCGCGGGCGACATCGCCGCGCTCGCCGGCACGCTCGTGCGGGTGCGCGTCACTCCGACGGTGGCGACGCCCGGCGGCCGTCTGGTGCTGGACGGCGGAGACACGCTCAGGCTGGCGCCGCAGGCAGACGGAACGCTCGTGGGCACGCATTCGTGTCGCGAAGGCGGGTTTCTACCGCGTGGAGCTCGAGGGCGCGCGCGGCGACCTGCTGACCGCGTCGCTCAACTACTCGATCGACGTATTGCCCGACCGTCCGCCGTCCGTGCGCTTCACCAAGCCCGGTCGCGACACCAAGGTGCTCGCGGTCGACGAGGTCTACACGGAGGCGAGCGCGGAAGACGACTACGGCGTCGCGAAGCTGGAGTTGGTCTACGCCGTGAACGGCGGCGACGAGAAGACGCTGCCGCTGCACCAGTCGGCGCGCGTGCTGCGCGAGCTGGCCGCCGGCCACACGTTCATGCTGGAGGAGTATGCGCTCCAGCCGGGTGACGTGGTGTCCTACTACGCGCGCGCCACGGACAACGACGCGGTGAAGGGCGGCAAGAAGACCACCACCGACATCTACTTCATGCAGGTGCGGCCGTGCGCGCAGGACTATCGCCAGGAGCAGGGAGGCGGCGGTGGGGGCGGCGGGGGCGGTGGCGGCGGCGATCAGCCCGGCCAGCTCTCGCAGCGCCAGCGCGAGATCATCGCGGCCACGTTCAAGTCCAACCGCGACAGCGCGTCCACCGAGCGCAAGGCGCTCGAGGAGGACATGGCGACCATCCGTCTCTCGCAGCAGAAGCTGCGGGAGGACGTCGAGCAGCTCGCGCGGCGTCTCGTCGAGCGCGGCGTCGCCGCCGAAGACTCGAACATGGCGAAGATCGCCCAGATCCTGCCGCTCGCATCGGCCGCCATGGACACGGCCGAAAAGGCGCTGGCGTCGAGCAGGTTGCGCGACGCGCTGCAACCGGAGCAGAAGGCGCTGCAGCAGCTCCAGCGCGCCGAGGCGGTGTTCCGCGACGTGCGCATTTCGATGGGGAACGAGGGAGGCGGCGGGGGCGGCGGCGGTGGCGGCCCACAGGCCGAGGACCTCGCCGACATCTTCGAGCTCCAGCGCGAGCGCATGCGCAACCAGTACGAGACGGTGCAGCGCGCCCAGGAAGACGCGCAGCGCGCCGACCAGGAGGTGGACGCCACCGCGGAGCGTCTCAAGCAGCTCGCGGCGCGCCAGCAGCAGGAGAACGAGCGCGCTCGGCGAAAGGCGGACAGCATGGCGGTGGGCGCGTCCGGTTCGAGCGGCGGCGACTCGCAGCGGCAGCTGGCTCAGCAGGTGGAGGAGGCCGCGCGCCAGCTCGAACGGCTCGCGCGCGAGCGGGAATCGCAGAGCCTCGCCGATGCCGCGCGTCGGCTGAACGACGCGGCCGACGCGATGCGCCGGTCGGCGGCCAACAACGGCCAGCGCAGCGCGCAGGAGTCGCAGGCCGCGCTCGACCGCCTGCGCGACGCGCGGCGGATGCTGGATCAGGAGCGCGAGAACCGCGTGCAGCGCGCCGTGGAAGACGCGTCCAACACCGCGCGACGGTTACAGGAGGAGCAGCGCCGGGTGGCGGAAGACGTCGCGCGGCAGGAGAGCACGACCGGCCAGGCGCGCGACGACCTCCAGCGCAGCATCGAACAGCGCAAGGGCGCGATGGCCGACTCGGTGAAGTCGCTGGCGACGCGCCTCGACCGGGCCGCCCTGGACGGTCGGCGCGAGCAGCCGAAAGTGGCGCGCGAGCTGGAGGAGGCGGCCGACACGCTGCGCAACCGTCGCATCGAGGACAAGCTGCGGATCACACAGAACTCCGTGCGCGAAACGCCGCAGTCGTATCAGAACACGAACGAGCGGACCATCTCCGGTGATATCGACCGGCTGAATCAGACGCTCGAGGAAGCGCGCGTCGCCGCGCGCGAGAGTCGGGCGGGCGACAGCGGGCAGCAGAACGCGAACGCGATGGACCGCGCGCGCGAACTGGTGCGCGGCATGGAATCGCTCGACGAGCGCATGCGTCAGCAGCAGGAGCGCCAGGGACAGCAAGGCCAGCAGGGGCAACAGGGTCAGCAAGGCCAGCAAGGACAACAGGGTCAGGGCCAGCAGCCCGGTCAGGGCCAGCAGCCCGGTCAGGGCCAGCAGGCCAGGTCAGGGCCAGCAGCCCGGGCAGGGCCAGCGGCCAGGGTCAGCCCGGGCAGGGACAGCCGCAGGAAGGGCAGCAGGGCGGCGGCGGTCAGCCGGGTCAGGCCAACAGCGGTCAGCAGGGCGGAGGCGGCGCGCGCCAAGGCGGCGGCGGCCGGCCTGGTGGAGGCGGCGGCGACGACCGCGGGCAGTGGGGCCGCGAGCTGAGCGAGCGGCTGAACGACGCGCGGGCGCTGCGGCGCGAGCTGCAGCGTCGCGGCGGTGTGGATCTCGCCGAGCTGGATCGCGCGATCGCGCGCATGGAGACGATGCAGGGCCGCGTCGGCGGATCGTACTCCGATCCCCGCGCCGAGAAGGACCTGCGCGCGCAGGTGGTCGAGGGCCTGAGGTCGTTCGAGTTCCAGCTCGGCCAGGCGTTCGGCGAGCGCGCCGGCGAGCGCGTGCTGGTGGACCGCAGCGGCGAGATTCCGCCGGAATACCGCAAGTACGTGGAGGAGTACTACCGCTCCCTCGGTCGAACAAAACCGAAGCCGTAGCTGCAACTTTGGTCGTCGGGCTGTCGTAATTGGGGCAGTCCCGACGACATCATTGGAGCACATGTATGGTACAACCCGGCGAGGTTCTGCTCGGATTGGGCTTTTTCACCGCGTGCGCCGTTTCCGTGAGGGCGATCGCGAACGCCGCGGTGCGGTACCAGGAAACGAAGCTGAAGTACGCCAACCCCTCGATTTCGAACCTCAGCGACGCGCGCATCGAACGCATGGAGCAGGCGATCGACGCGATCGCCATCGAGATCGAGCGCATCTCCGAGAACCAGCGTTTTACCACGCGCCTGCTGTCGGAGCGGGGCGAGCGCGCTATCTCAGGGGGCTGAGCTTCGGCGGCCGCTTGCCGTGGCGTACCGCGTTCATGATCGGGATGTAGTCCAGCTCCGTCCCCTCGCGCGCGCGGCGCAGCATCAGACCGCCCCGACTCATGTCGCCGCGCCCGATGAATTCGCGCGGGAAGAGCAGCCCCTCCTCGAACACGCGCAGCAGCGGCGCCACGTACTTGTTGGTGGCGATGCTGCCGAGCAGGACGACCGATGATTCCGCGGGGGCGTCGCGGTCGAGCCGCTCGGCGTCTCGCAGCAGCGGCCCCTCGAACTCGTCGCCGGCGGAGCCGAGATCCACGCCCGCGAACTCTTCGAGGTCGTTCGGCCGCACCCGCTCGTCGGGCGCCAGCAAACCGCGACTCGTCGTGATGATCCGCACGACACCGGTCGCCCCCGCGTCCGCCGACGCGAACGTCCGCGCGTAGGTCAGCTTGCCGCGGAAGTACAGGCCGCTCAGGAAGGCGAAGACCTCGCCCAGCGGCGCGCCATCCGGCTGACGCAGCTGCGCCGCCAGCGGGAAGTCGGCCGCCGGATTCAGCAGCGCCCGCGCGCGGCGTCCGTCACAGCGGGCTGGGGAAAGGAGGAAGATTCTCACGGATTGGAGAGGGAACACCCATTGCGATATGCGGCAGCGTGCATCGTCCCCCGAAATCTCGCCTTCATCACGTGCTCGCGCTCGTCGCCGCAGGCACCCTGGTGTTCGCCTGTCAGCGGTCGCCGACGACCGCGGCGCGGGCCGCCGACGTGAGCGCCAGATTCGCGCAGGCCGCCGCGGCGGTCACCGGACAGGACGCGCCGCAGGCCGACCAGGTCGAGGCGGGCAAGTACCTCGGCTTCGATACGCACACGTATCCGGGCGACGAGAAGATGCGCAAGTGGAAGAACGCTCCGGACGCGCCGTACCACTGGGTCGGCTTCTACCTGCCGGGCGCGCCGTGTCACAAGGGCCGGTCGTGGTCCGGGAAGCGCGAGATATTGAAGGAAATGGGCTGGGGCGTGGCGGTGGTGTACGTCGGACAGCAGACATGGGGGCGTACGCCGCGGCCCAAGGCGGAGGAACAGGTCGCAAGGCTCAAGGAGCGCGGCCTGACGTGCAACGCGGACTTTCTCACCGCGAGTCGCGGCACGGCCGAAGGCGTGGACGCGATCCGGATCACGGATGCCGAGGAGTTCCCCAAGGGCACGGTGATCTTCCTCGACATCGAGCGCATGGAGAAGATTCCGCAGGGGATGCGCGATTATTACCGCGCCTGGACTACGACGGTGCTCCAGGACGGCAAGTACCGTCCCGGCGTCTACGTGCACAAGCACAACGCGGCGGACGTCTATCGCGACGTGAAGGAGCTGTACGTGAAGGCGGGGCTCCAGGAGGAGCCGCGGTTCTGGATCGCGAGCGCGCGCGACTTCTCACCGGACAAGGCGGCCCGCGAAGTGGGCCACGAGTTCGCGGGCGTGTGGCAGGGCGTGATCGATGTCGTCCGCGAAGTGGCTGACGTGTCGTTGCCGATCGACATCAACGTGTCGAACTGGCCGTCGCCGTCGGATGTCGACGGACTGACGACTGCGGTGGAGTCTGGGGCTTGGTGTTTAGCGATTGAGCGATTGAGCGCCTAAGTGCTCGATCCGACGACGCCAAGCTGCAAGCTCAAGCTCCAAACCGCAAGCCGCCAAGCCGTCAAGCCTCAAGCCTCAAGCCTCAAGCCGCCAAGCCGTCAAGCCAACGGCCGTCGTCTACTGCCCCGATCGATACTGCGACCGCAGCTGGTTCCGATACGCCTCGCTGGCGTAGATCGCGACTTCCACGCGCCGGTTCTTCTGCATGCCGGCGTCCGTGTCGTTCGCGGCGACCGGTTCCGTTTCGCCGAGTCCCATCGTGCGGAGTCGGGTGACGGACACGCCCTGGCCCGACAGATACTGCGAGGTCGAACGCGCGCGGCGCTCCGAGAGCGACTGGTTGTAGCTCTCGCTGCCGACGGCGTCCGTGTGGCCGACGATCAGGAGACTCGAGTTGGGATACTTGTCGAGGCTCGCCGCGAGGTTGCGGAGGTTCGAGGCCGCTTCGGCTTTCACGCGATCCGAGTCGAAGTCGAACATCAGGCCCGACTCGAACGTCACCTGGATGCCCTCGCCCACGCGCTCGACGATCGCGCCCGGAATGTTCTGCTCCAGTTCCTTCGCCTGCTGGTCCATCTGGTGGCCGATGACGCCGCCGATCACCCCGCCGACCGTGGCGCCGATGATCGCGCCTTTCGCCGTCGAGCCCTCGTGCTTGCCGATCACACCGCCCGCGGCGCCGCCGACGGCCGCGCCGATGATCGCGCCGCGCTCCTTGTTGCTGAGTGACTGGCATCCGATAAGTGACAGCGCGGCCAGCGCGATGGTGACGCCGCGCACACCATGATTGATTTGCATGGACGACCTCCGTTCTGAAGTGGCGTACCCACGTTGGCAGCTTGGGTGCCAAGGTTCCACGGACGGGCTCGATTTCCTCGCGTGACGCGAGTCACGAAGGCGACGTCGGACCGCCGGCTCCGGGACTAGAACAGGCCGACGACCTCCCCCGTCGAGAGCTTCGCGATCCGCTCGGCCGCCGGCTCCTTCGGCAGTCCCGGCATCGTCATGATCTCGCCGGCCCGCGCGACGACGAAGCCGGCGCCGGCGGCCGGCCAGACATCGTTGATCGTGATGCGAAAGCCGGTCGGCCGCCCGAGGACGGCGGGATCGTCCGTGAGCGAGTACTGCGTCTTGGCGATGCACACCGGCGTCTGCCCCATGCCCACGGACTCGAGATACTCGATCGCGCGCGTGGCTTCCGGCGCGTATTCCACGCCCTCGCCGCCGTACACCTTGCGAACGATCGTCTCGATCTTCTCCTTGATCGGCAGCTCCACCGGGTACAGCGGGCGATACTCCGCGCCGTGCTTGTTCAGGAGCGCGAGGAGCTTCTTCGCGAGGTCCTCGCCACCGGATCCGCCGCGTCGACCAGACCTCGGTGAGCGCAACGGGAGCGCCGAGCTTCTCGACGAAGTCCATCACGCGTTTCAGCTCGCGCTCGGTGTCGGCCGCGACGCGATTGATCGCGACGACGACGGGCACGCCGAACTGCCGCACGTTCTCGATGTGCTTCTCGAGGTTCGGCAGGCCGCGCTCGAGCGCGCCGAGGTCCTCGGTCGTCAGCACCTTCTTGTTGGCGCCGCCCTGCATCTTCAGCGAGCGGACGGTCGCGACGAGCACCGCCGCCTCGGGGTTCAACCCGCCCATGCGGCACTTGATGTCGAAGAACTTCTCGGCGCCGAGGTCGGATCCGAAGCCCGCCTCGGTGATCACGAGGTCGGCCAGCGCCAGCGCGGACTCGCGTCGCGAGCATGCGAGTTGCAGCCGTGCGCGATGTTGCCGAACGGGCCGGCGTGCACGAAGGCGGGGCCGCCCTCGAGCGTCTGCACGAGGTTGGGCCGGATGGCGTCGGCGAGCAGCAGCGCCATCGCGCCCGCCGCCTTGAGCTCGCCCGCGCGCACCGGGCGCCGCGTGCGACCCGTGCGTGGCCGCCACGATGATGCGCGCCAGCCGGTCCTCGAGGTCCTGGTAGCTCCTGCGCCAGCGCGACGATCGCCATGATCTCGCTGGCCGGCACGATGACGAACTTCTCCTCGCGCGCGACACCGTTCTTCGTGCCCCCCAGCCCCACGACGATCTCGCGCAGCGCGCGGTCGTTCATGTCGATGGCGCGGTGCCAGCTGATGCGCCGCGGATCGACGTTGAGCGCGTTGCCCCACTGCATGTGGTTGTCCAGCAGCGCGGAGAGCAGCGCGTGTGCGCTCGAGATCGCGTGGAAGTCGCCGGTGAAGTGCAGGTTGATGTCCTGCATCGGCAGCAGCTGCGCGTAGCCGCCGCCGGCGGCGCCGCCCTTCATGCCGAACACCGGGCCGAGACTGGGCTCGCGCATGCAGAGCACTGCGTTGGTGCCGAGCTTCCGGAGCGCCTGCGTGAGGCCGACGGTCACGGTGCTCTTGCCTTCGCCCGCCGGCGTGGGGTTCACCGCGGTGACGAGCACCAGGCGTCCCTTGATGGGTCGCTGCGCGATCTCGAGCGGGATCTTGGCCTTGTACTTCCCGTACGTGTCGAGGTCGTCGGCGCCCAGCCCGAGCTGCGCGGCGATTTCCTGGATGGGAAGCATCCGCGCGGCTTGCGCGATCTCGATGTCGGAGGGGATGGAGGAGACTTCCATTAGTGAGTAATACGCTCTCCATGCACATACACGTTGGCGCTCCGGCCCCGCAGGAGTCCCACAAGGGTAATCCCCGCCTCGTCCGCGAGCTGCACGGCGAGCGCAGTGGGCCGCGAGACCGCGGCGAGCAGGGGGACGTTCGCGACTGCCGCCTTCTGCACCAACTCGTAGCTCGCGCGGCTCGTGACGACGAGAAAGCCGCCGCTGGCGTCGGTGCCGGCGCGCGCCAGGGCGCCCAGCACCTTGTCCAGCGCGTTGTGCCGTCCGACGTCCTCGCGCACGACGCCCAGCGCGCCGTCGGGCGTCGCCCACGCGGCGGCGTGGATGGCATTGGTCTCGCGGTTCATCGGCTGTTGCGCGCCGAGGGCTTCGCTCGCGCGCCAGAGCGCCTCGCGCGACACCGCCAGCGCCGACCGCACGACGCGCGGCTCGCGCAGCGCCTCGTCGATGACCTCCACGCCACAGAGCCCGCACCCGGTTCGGCCGACGAGCGCGCGGCCCCGTTCCTGGAGCCTGTCCGCGGCCGCGGCGGGAATCTCCATCTGCAACTCGATCCCCTTGGCATACTTGACGATGTCGAGGCGGGCAATCTCGCTTGCCGGCGCAATTCCCTCCGTCACCGTAAAGCCGACACCGAAGTCCTCGAGGTCGGCCGGTGTGCACATCATCACCATGTGCGGCCGGCCGTTGTACACCAGCGCCACCGGAACCTCCGCCGCGAGCGGGGCGTTTTCCTCCCGGGTGTCGCGATCCGTCAGCCGCGAGAACTCATGCGTCATCGTCGCCGCGGAGTATCCGAGCGGAGCGTGGAGGGCGCTCCCGACGTCCGAGGTGCGACGTCCGACGTCCGAGCTATTTGCCATGGACAAACCTCCACCCGAACCGCCCCTTGATGCACAAATTGCCGAGGGTGATCGGGTTCTCCAGCGGTGACGTCGCCTTCATGATCTCCGCGTCCTGCACGTGGAGGGTGAGCGTGCACCCCACGCCGCAATACGGACAGATCGTGTCCACCCTCGTGTGTTCGTCCTCCTTCCATTCGCCCGCGGCACGCGCGTCGAACTCGCGCTTCGCCATCAGCGCGCCCGTGGGACACACCGCGATGCAGTTGCCGCAGTAGACGCACGCCGATTCGGGCAGCGGCACCGCGAACTCCGTCGAGATGCGCGCGTCGAACCCGCGGCCGGCGACCGCGATCGCGAACGTGTTCTGATGGTCCGGCCCGCACGCCTCGATGCACTTGTAGCACAGGATGCACTTGCCGTAGTCGCGGACGTACAGGTCGTTGTCCACCTTGGTCGGCTGCGCGACCGTCGCGGCGTAGCGCGGGTCCGGCGGCGCGTGATGCCCGGGCACCAGCGCGTCCCGCTCGCCGGCCGCGGCCGGAGGAGCCGCCGGTCCGAATCGCTCGGGCTTCGCGTTGTACTCCATCATCCAGTCGGCGACGTGCGGCGTCGTCGAGAGGTCCACCGACGAGCCGAGCATCTCGAGGACGAGCTTGCGGCTGAGGTCCACGCGCCCGCCTGCGGGTCTTCACCTTCATGCCCGGCTCCACCTGACGCGAACACGACGGCACGAGAACGCGCGCGCCCTCCACCTCCACCACACACACCCGGCAGACGTTCACCGGATGCAACGTTTCCAGGTAGCACAGCGTCGGGATCTCGACGCCGATCGTGGCGCAGGCGCCGAGGATCGTGGTGCCCTCGGGAACGATCACTGTCCTGCCGTCGATGGTGAGCTCCACGTCCGCGCGCGGCAGGCGCCGGCGCTCGATCCGGTACGTGGACTCGCTGCGCGGCTGGATGGCGGTCATTCGTACACCCGCAGGCGGTGAATCGCCGATTCTATGGCACTGTACGCGGTCTGGCCCAGCCCGCAGATGGACGCGTCCTTCATGGCGGCGCCAACCTCGTCCAGCAGCGCCACCTCGGTCTTCAGGCCGCCTCGCATCTGTTTCGCGGTAATCCGGTGCAGCGCTTCCTCCTGACGTACCGTGCCGACGCGACACGGAACGCACTGGCCGCATGACTCGTCCCGGAAGAACGCCGCGATGCGAAGCAGGATTGGAGCGAGGTCCACCGTGTCGTCGAAGACCAGGAAAACGCCGGAGCCCAGGGTCGCTTTGGCGACCCGCGTGTCCTCGAACGTGAGGCGCATGTCCAGCTCCTCCGGCCGAATGAAGACGCCGGCGGCTCCGCCGAGCAGGATCGTCTGCAGCTTTTTTCTGTCGGGCACTCCGCCGGCCAGGGCTAACAGCTCCCTCGCTGTGATGCCGAAAGGCGCTTCGTACAGGCCCGGTTTCTCCACGTTCCCGCTCACGCAGAACAGTCGCGTGCCCGTGGACTGTTCGGTACCGATCTTCGCGAACTCGGCGCCGCCCATGAGCAGGATGTGCGGCACGTTGACCAGCGTCTCGACGTTGTTCACGACGGTCGGCTTGCCGAACAATCCCGACTGGACGGGGAAGGGAGGCTTGTTGCGCGGCTCGCCGCGGAACCCTTCGATGGAGTTGAACAGCGCCGTCTCCTCGCCGCAGATGTACGCGCCGGCGCCGCGGCGAATCTCGATGTCGAATCGCACGCCGCTGCCCAGGATGTCCGGCCCAAGCAGCCCGGCCTCGCGTGCCTGCGCTACTGCGTTCGCGACGCGCTCGCGCGCGAGCGGGTACTCTCCGCGAACGTACAGATAGCCCAGCTCACACCCCGTGGCGAATCCAGCGATCGTCATCGCCTCGACGAGCGCGAAAGGATCTTCTTCCATCAGGATCCGATCCTTGAACGTGCCTGGCTCGGATTCGTCGGCGTTGCAGACGAGGTAATGCGGTCGCGGCGCCTGCTTCGCGACCGCGTCCCATTTTCGCCCGGTCGGGAACGCGGCACCGCCGCGTCCCAGGAGTTTCGATGCTGTCACTTCCGCGATGACACGCTCGGCGCCCAGGGAGAGCGCCAGCTCCAGCGCATTGTATCCCCGCGTGCCGCGGTAAGCCTCGAGCGACGACGGATCGACGCGACCGATGCGGCGCGTAAGAAGTGCAGCGACGGTCGAAAACGTTCCACTGTGTACGTCATTCCGAGCACGCGAAGCGCGCGTCCGCCCCGAAGCGAAGCGAGGGGAGGAATCTGCAGGTGTCAACTGCAGATCCCTCGCTTCGCTCGGGATGACATTCCCTATCGGCACTTCGCGCGGCCGATCGCCAAACTGCTGGAGCAGGGCGGCCGGCCCCTGATCGCAAAGGCCAAGGCAGGGCGACCGAACCCACGCGAACTCCGCCACCTCCACCTGATCGCCGTGCGGCGGGTGATGCTCGGGGCCTACTGTTTTCTCCAGGTCCGCGATCAACTCGTCGGCGCCGCGGCACTTGCACGCGATGTCATCGCAAACATGCAGGAGGCGCTTCGGACGCGGCGTCGTGGAGAACAGCGCGTAGAACGTCGCGACGCCCCATGCATCTGCCGGCGGCACAGAGAGCCGCGTACAGACGTAGTTCAGCGCGCCTTCGCTGATCCACCCGACGCGCGACTGCACGGCGTGCAGGGCAGGGAGGAGCAGGTGCCGCCGTGCCCGCGTCGCGTGGCCGCCGAACGCGACATGGGTGTCGCGCACGGGGTCGCGTTCCCCGCCGTCCCAGCCCGAGGTTGGTGCGCCGAGGAGCGCGTCTACCGCTTCGCGCTCCTCGGCGGACGGCGCGGCGTCGAGAAGCTTGAGATCCATCTAGTCGTCGCCGGCCATCGCAGCCGGTCTGCCGGCGCGGCGCTGACTGCTCGCCGCCGGCCGCTGACCGAGCTTCGCCTTCTCCACGCGGACAGCACACGCCTTGAATTCCGCGGTGCCTGATTTGGGATCGAACTCGTCGATGGTGAGGAAGTTCGTCGCCACCTCGTCGGGAAAGTGCAGCGTCATGAAGACCAGGCCTGGCTTGAGGGCGTAGTCTATGCGCGCGGGCGCCTCGACACTGCCGCGACGCGACGTGATGCGCATCAACTCGCCATCCTCGATCCCCAGACGATCGGCGTCTTCCGGCGCGATGTCCACGCTCTCGCCGCGATGCAGCGGCGAGCCGTAGCCGCTCGACTGGACGCCCGTGTTGTAGCTCTCCAGCCGGCGGCCGGTCGTGAGCACGAACGGGTAGTCTTCGTCCGGCTGTTCCACGGGCGGGTCGTGCTCGACGGCGTGGAACGGAGCGAGCCTTCCCTCCGGCGGGTCGCTCCAGAGACGCGCGTGCAGGAACTGCTGGCCGGGATGCTTTTCGTCGAAACAGGGCCACTGGATCCCGCAGTGGTCCTCGAGGCGCTTGTAGCTCATCCCCGCGAACATCGGCGCGAGCGAACGCATCTCGTTCCATCCGTCTTCCGCCGACGGATCGCCGAAGTCATGGCCGAGGCGCTTCGCGATCTGCGAGATGATCCAGATGTCGTCACGCGCGTCGTGTGGCGGCTCCAGCGCCTTGCGGCAGCGCTGCACCCTGCGTTCGCTGTTCGTGACGGTGCCTTCGGCTTCGCACCAGCTGGCCGACGCCGGCAGTACGACGTTCGCCAGCTCCGCCGTGCGCGTCATGAAGATGTCCTGCACAACCAGGTGGTCGAGGCCGGTGAGGAGGCGCTCGACGCGGTGCAGATCAGCGTCCGACTGCGCCGGGTTCTCGCCGATCACGTACAAGGCGGTGAGATCGCCGTGGCCCATCGCGTGGAACATCTGCGTCAGGTTCCACCCGTATTGCGGCTGGATCTCGGTCTTCCACGCGCGACCGAATTTCTCGCGCACCGCAGGATCGAGAATGTCCTGGAAACCAGCAAGACGATTCGGAATCGCGCCCATGTCGCCGCCGCCCTGCACGTTGTTCTGACCGCGCAGCGGATTGAGTCCGCAGGCGTACCGGCCAACCTTGCCCGTGAGCAGCGCCAGGTTGATGAGCGACAGCACGTTGTCCACCGCGTTGTGGTGCTCGGTGATTCCCAGCGTCCAGCAGATCATCCCGCGCTCGGCCTTCGCGTATTCGATCGCCGTCTCGCGGATGACATTGCCCGGAACGCCGGTCTCACGCTCCGCGAATTCGAGCGTGTACTTCTCGACGCAGGCGCGATAGTCGTCGAATCCCGTTGTCGCTCGTTTTATAAACTGATCATTTGCGTGCCCTTCGCAAATGATCACGCGCGCCATGGCGTTGGCGAGCGCGATATCGCTGCCCACCCGGAGTCCGAGCCACGTGTCGGCCCATGCGGCGGTCGCGGTGCGGCGCGGGTCCATGACGAACAGGCGCGCGCCGGCACGCACCCCTTTCAGGACATGGTGGAAGAAGATCGGATGCGCATCGCGCGCGTTCGATCCCCAGAGGAAGATGACGTCCGTCTCTTCCACCTCCTGATAGGAGCTCGTGCCGCCACCCGCACCGAAGACCGTCGCCAGACCGACGACGCTAGGCGCGTGTCACGTCCGGTTGCAGCTATCGATGTTGTTGTTTTTGAACGCGACCCGGGCCAGCTTGCCCGCCAGGAAGTTCACCTCGTTCGTCGCCTTCGAGCAGCTGAAGATGCCGAGCGAGTTGACGCCGCGCGTCTCGAGATTGCGGCGGAAACCTTCGGCGGCCTTGTCGAGTGCTTCGTCCCACGAGGCCGTGCGAAGAGTGCCGTTGTCGCGAACGTGCGGCTGCGTCAGGCGGGGGTACGACCCGGGAGCGGACTTTTGTCGTGGCATCAGCCATCTCCGTGTGATAGTTGAGGATACGCGCGCAGGCCACGTTCCTGCAATGGGGAAGCGTACCCCCCTCGAATGACCATAGGATCTGCGCCGACACCAGCGAACGATGGAGACGTTCAGCGCGCGCGCGCCCTCGCCCGCGTGCTCGACTCCGCGGTCGGCATTCCCGGCACACCGATCCGTTTTGGCGTGGACGCAATTCTCGGGATCATTCCTGGCGCGGGTGACATCCTCGGCGCCGGGCTCGCGGGCTACATCGTCATGAGAGCGGCGAGACGCGGAGCGCCCCCCGCCGTGCTCTGGCGCATGCTCGGCAACGTCACCGTGGACACCGTGCTCGGCACGATCCCGCTGATCGGCGACATGTTCGACGTCGCCTGGAAGTCCAACCTCAGGAACGCTGAGTTGCTCGAGCGCTACGCCGCCAATCCGGGGACAGTGACGACGCGAAGCCGCCGCCTGGGCTTCGTCGTCGCCATCGTGATCCTGCTGGCGCTGCTCGGGCTCGCGACGCTCAGCTTCCTCGTCGCGAGATTCTTCTGGCGGCTTCTGACCGACTAGCGTCTCCGGGCCTTCTTCTTCGCCTTGGCCCTGGCGCGCGGTTTGGACTTGGACCTCTTGCCGGCCTTCTTGCCGGCCTTCTTGCCGGCCTTCTTGCCGGCCTTCTTGCCGGCCTTCTTGCCGGCCTTCTTACCGGCCTTCTTACCGGCCCTGGCCTTCTTCTTTGGCAACGCCCTCTTCACGGCCTTCGCGACGCGCTTCGCGGCCTTCGCGACGCGCTTCGCGGCTGTCTTTACCTTGGCCTTCGCCTTTGCCTTCACCTTGGCTACCCGCTTTGCCTTTGGCTTCGCGGCCCTGACCGCTGAGACCGAGTGAACCGCGAACGTAGCGCCCTGCGGGTCTTCCATGACGGTGATCCAGCCACCGGGGATTTCCATGGGGCCGTTCTTCACGGTCGCGCCGGCGCGCTTCGCGGCTTCCGTGCTCTGCTTGGCGTCCTTCACATTGATGTACGGCAGCCAGAAGGCCGGGACGCCCGCCATGTCCGCGGGGCGGTTGTACATGCCGCCGAACCTCTTTCCGTTCCTGCCGAACATGAAGTACATCATGCCGCCGCCCATATCCATCTCGGAGATCTTTTCCCATCCGAACAGCTGGCGGTAGAACTCGAACGCGTGCTTGTAGTCGCTCGTCATCAGCTCGTTCCACGAGTAACGCCCGACCTTCGGCGTGCCGTCGAACCCGTCGGACGGTCCCCTTGGCTGGTACAGCGCGATGCTCGCCCCCTGCGGGTCAGCGATTACCGCGTAGCGGCCCGTCTCCGGAATCTCCATCGGGCCCGTGACGACCTTGCCGCCGAGCAGCGTCGCCTTGCGCATCGTCTCGTCCACGCTGTTGACCTCGACCGACGACAGCCAGACCGGACCGACGCCCATCGCGCGCTGTTCCGGACTGATTCCCATCACGCCGCCGAGCGCGGAGCCGTTGTGCGTCCACATCGTGTAGGGTTGGTCCGGCTGGGAAAACTTGAACTTTTCGGTTTTCCAGCCCGTGATCGCCGGGTAGAACCGCTGCGCACCGGCGGGATCGGACGTCATGAGGTCGTACCAGACGAATTGGCCGTGCATGGAACGAGTGGAAGTGGGAAGTGGGAAGTGATTGTCCAGCGCGAGAAAACAGCTCAGAGTTGCGGGAGGAAAGAGAGCTTCGACCTTCCGTGCTGTCCAGAGACGTAGTAACTGGCGTTGATGTGATGTAACGCACTTTTCCCACTTCCCACTTCCCACTTCCCACTTCCCACCTTCCCGTTTGCGCGCGATCCTGCTCCTGGTTCCCATCCAGCTGGCCGCTCAACAGGCGCCGTCCAGGTTCGCCGAGGCGAAGGCTATCGCGCTGCTGCGTGAGCAGTTGCCCTGCCTTGGCTGTCACGAGCTCGGCGGAGAGGGTGGACGTTCCGCGCCCTCGCTCACCACGGTCGCGGAACGGCGCAACGCGGCGTACATCCGGGCGATAGTGCAGGACCCGCAGAGCGTCGTGCCGGGTTCGGCGATGCCCAGGGCACCGATGCCGGCGACGACACGCGAGACGATCGTCCGCTATCTGTCCCGTTCGGCCCCGGCCGGTGCGGCGCCAGTTGCACCCGCCGTGGCGCAGCCCGCGCGCGCCTCTTCCGCTGCCGACCTCTATGGACGCTGGTGCGCCTCCTGTCATGGCGCGTCCGGACGGGGCGACGGACCCAACGCCCGGTACCTTCCGGTCAAACCCGCGGTGCACACCGATCCTGTGAGCATGGGAAGGCTGTCGGACGACGCGATGTTCGACGCCATCGCGGGTGGCGGCCTCGTGATGGGCAAGAGCCCGCGCATGCCGGCCTTCGGCGCGTCGCTCACGCACCGGGAGATCCGCGCGCTCGTGGCCTACATTCGCGAGCGGTGCGCGTGTTCCGGGCCGGCATGGTCGCGCGCAGCCCCTTCTCGTTGATGCGATCTGTGCGGCGGCTCCTCGTGGCTGCGGCGGCGGCGACGACGGCGGGCGTCACGGCGTTCGCATTCGGCGCGTGCGGAGCGGTCGAGTTGCCGCCGCCTCGCGAGGCCGACCCGGTGCCGCCGGCGCGCTCCGAGTTCGTCGGCGCCGAGCGGTGCGCGTCGTGTCACTCGGAGCAGTACGCGCTCTGGCGGCGGTCCACGCACGGCCGCGCCGGCGGTGATCCGTCGGCGGAAAGCGTGATCGCACCTTTCACCGGCGTCATCCGATTCGCGAACGCCTCGGTAGAGCCGCGCGTTCGCGGGGGCGTCTACGAGTTCGTGGTGCGCCAGCGCGACGAACCGGCGCGCACGCTGCGCGTGGATGGCGTCATCGGCGGCGGCCACATCTACGGCGGCGGCACGCAGGGGTTCGTCACCACGTACGCGGACGGCACGATCCGGTTGCTGCCGTTCGAGTGGTCGCGTCACCAGCGCGCGTGGTTCTGCAACACAAACTCGCGGTCCGGCCGCGGGTGGTCGCCCATCACGACCTCGATGCGCCTCGAGGAGTGCGGCGACTGGCCACCCGTCCGCGTTCTCGGCGACGTTCCTCGCTACGCCAACTGCCAGAGCTGCCACGCCAGTCAGGCCACGGTGACGCTCGACAGTGCCGCGCACCGCTATCGCACCGACGTCACGTCGCTGGCGATCAACTGCGAATCGTGTCATGGACCCGCGGCGCGACACGTTCGGCTGGCGGAAGCCGGCACGATCGGCGCCAGCGCGGACATCGGGCTCGCGTCGCTAGCGACCCTGGACAAGACCACGTCCGTCGGCGTGTGCTATCAGTGCCACGCGGTGAAGGACCAGCTGCGCGAGGGCTTTGTCTCGGGCGCGCCACTCGAGTCGTTCTACTCGCTCAAGTTCCCGCTGCTCGGCGACCGCCCGCTGCTGCCCGATGGCAGGATCCGGACGTTCGCGTACCAGGAAGGGCACTCGTTCAGCGACTGCTACCTCAACGGCGGCATGACGTGCGTATCGTGCCACGACCCGCACGATCAGTCGTACCGCTCCTTCACGGGCGACCGACTGCAAGGTCGCTTCGACGACCGGCAGTGCACCTCGTGCCACCTGAGCAAGGCCGAGCGTCCCTCTGACCACACGAAGCACGAAGCACCAAGCACTGTTTCCTGTGTCTCCTGCCACATGCCCTTCCGACAGGAGCCGGACACGCGCGCCGCCAATCCCCGCCACGCGCGCAACCCGGTGGTTCCGTACACGAGGTCGGACCACACCATCTCGATCCCACGCCCCCGCGCGGACAGCGCCCTCGGCTTCGTGAGCGCGTGCGGACAGTGTCACGCGGACGAGTCGGTGGATGAGCAGGAGGCGCAGGTGCGCGCGCTGTGGGGCCGGATCAAGCCGCCCAAGCCGGAGTCGAATCCGTACGCCACCTTCGCGAACCTGGGCCGCATCCTCGAGACGATCGCGCCGGACACCGGGCTGTCGCCGGAGACCGACCGCCGATTGCAGGAGCTGGCGCGGTCGCCGGACGACGACATCCGTGCGGGCGTGCTGGCCGCGTTGCACCTGGCGCGCGGCGCGGACCGCGGGACGCGAGCTTCCCTCGCTGCTGCATTACGTGCGGAAGGCTCGCGGGACGCCGCGCTGCGCGCCCGATGGGCACTGGCGCTCGCGCACATGGGCGACCGGTACGCCGCTGGCGGACGTCCTGCGAACGCGGCGCTCGCGTACTCCCGGGCGCTCGAGGTCCGACCCACGAGCGCGCGGCTCCTGCTGAGCCTGGCGAACGCGCAGCGCGACGCGGGCAACTATACGGAAGCGGTGGCGTCGTACCGCCGCAGCATTGCCTTCGATCCGCGCGCCCCGCTGGCGTACGTAAACCTCGGCATCGCCCTCACGGCCGCAGGCGACACGGCCGGGGCGATCCGGGCGTACACGCAGGCGACCGCGCTCGACGCGTCCGAGCCTCTGGCCTGGTTCAACCTCGGCAACATCGCCCTGGTCCGTGGCGACCTGGACCGTGCCGGCATGCTGTACCAACGGGCGGCCTCGCTCGACCCCGGCATTGCGCTGACGCACTTCCAGCTCGCCCGCGTCAGCCTCCTGAAGCGGGACGAGAGGGCCGCGCTCGCGAGCCTGCGGCGCGGGCTCGCCTTCGATTCGACGGACGCCGAGGCCCGCCAAATGGCCGAATTGCTCGCCCGGCGGCTTAGCAGCCCGGACTAGTCGGGGGTGGGGTCGGCGACGGCTCGATCCCGGAAGCTGACGTTCCGGGCCAATGTGACTGCCGCTTGACAACATGTGGTTACAGCAGCATTAGAGGACGTCCGCCACCCTACTCGGCGGCCGTCGGCGACGCTGCCCACGCATGCCAACTCCTTTTGGAGGCACCATGTCAGTTCGCGTTCGCGCGAGATTGCGTCTCGCATTCCTCACCCTCGCCGCATTCGTGGTGCCCGCGGGCGCCTCGGCCCAGGCGACCGGAACGATCGAAGGCTCCGTGATCGACGCCGGCAGCAAGCGGCCGCTGCAATCCGCGCAGGTTTCGATTGTCGGCTCGGGCGGAACGGTCGGAGCGGTCACCAACGCCCAGGGCGAGTTCAGGATCCTCAACGTCGCGCCCGGCGAGCGCACCGTGCGAGCCCGCCTCCTCGGCTACGCGCCCGCGACGCGGGTTGTCCAGGTCGCGGCAAACGGAACCACCACGGCGGCCTTCGAGGTCACTCGCTCGGCCGTCGAACTGAGCGCCATCGTCACGACGGGAACCGGCGGCAGTCAGGTGGAAGCGCGCAAGCTCGGCAACACGGTCGCATCCATCGAGCCGCCCGCCAACGCCCCGATCTCGAGCTTCTCCGACATACTCCAGGGACGCGAGCCAGGCGTCATGGCCCTGCCATCCACCGGCACGACGGGTGAAGGCACGCGCATCCGCATTCGCGGCAACGCGTCGCTGTCGCAGTCGAACGAGCCGATCGTCTATGTCGACGGCGTTCGTATCGACAACGGCGGCGGATTCGGCACCGGCTTCGCGGTCGGGACGGGCGGAGGTGGCAGTCCATCGCGCCTCGACGACATCGATCCGTCCACGATCGAAAAGGTCGAAGTGCTCAAGGGTGCGGCCGCGGCCACGCTCTACGGCACCGAAGCGTCGAACGGCGTCATCCTCATCACCACGAAAAAGGGCAGCGTCGGCGCCCCGCGCTGGACGCTCGAGGCCGAGCAGACGGTGAAGGGGTATCCTGAGGGCCGCATCGAGGACCAGTGGGGCTTCGCGCGGACGGCGGCGCAGGCGACACGTCTCTCCGGCCACTACGGATTTGCCGTCACCCCCTTCACTCCGTTCAGCAGGTCAGTGGCGAAGCAGATGTTCGAGACCGGCCGCACCACGACGCTCGGCGGACAGGTGTCGGGCGGCACTCCGCTGATCACGTACTTCGGGTCACTGCGCGGCTACGTCGAGGACGGCCCGTTCTCGTCCAGTGCCTTCGATTGGCCCGACGAGCAGGGTGCGCGGCGCGGCGTGTTCATGAAGGACCTGAACAACCGGTACTCGGGCACACTGAGCGTCGGCCTCACGCCCGCGCGCGCGTTCAAGGTGCAGTCGACGGTGCTGTACACGAATACGCACCTGGAGATACCGGAGAACAACAACAGCATTTATTCGCCGTACACCGTGGCGCTCTTCTCCAAGCCCGAGAACGCCCAGTGCCAGGCGTCGATCGACGCGGGTCTTGCCACCGGGAACAACGGCAGTCAGGGCAACGGCCTGTGCGCCGGTCCGGGCAATCCGACGGGCGCGAGCACGTTCGGCTCCATGCGTGAGCTGATGCAGTACGCCATCAAGCAGGACGCCCGCCACTTCAACGGCAACCTGCGCACGAGCTACATCCCGACGGCCGCGCTGAACTTCGACGCGACCTTCGGCGTCGACTTCACCTCCCAGCGTTCCAAGTCGTTCCTGCCATTCGGCAACAACATCGACCAGCGCACCAACCGCGCGAACAACGGCGAGGCGGGACTCGACAACCGCATCCACCAGGAGCTCACGCTGAGCGTCAATGGCGGATGGTTGCGCGACCTGCCGATGACTCTCAACTCGAACCTCATCTTCGGCGCGCAGGGCTTCCTCACGCGCGACAACAACGAGAGCGAGTACAACCAGGAGTTCCCGGGTCCCGGCATCGAGGTGATCGGTGGCGGCGCGACACCGCAGGTATTCGAGCGGTTCTCCTCGATCGTGAACGCCGGCTACTTCGCGCAGGAGCAGCTCGGATTCAACGACTGGATGTTCGTCACCGGCGGCGGCCGCTACGACTACAACAGCGCGTTCGGCAAGACGTCCGGCGGCGTGTTCTATCCGCAGGCGTCGGTGTCGATCATTCCGAGCGACCGCACCTCGTGGGCGGGCAGCTTCATGTCGAACTACCTCTCGACGCTGCGCGTTCGCGCAGCGATCGGGAAGGCCGGGCGTCAGCCGGGCGCGTTCGACAAGCTGACGACGTATACGGCGCTCACGTCGGCGAGCGGTAGCGGGCTGGTGCCCAGCAACCTGGGCAACCCGGACCTTAGGCCTGAGATCTCCACGGAATGGGAAGTCGGGACCGAACTTGGCGTCCTGGACGACCGCATGTCGCTGGGCTTCACACGGTGGCAGCGTAGTACGAAGGACGCGCTGTACGCCCGGCAGTTCCCCGTCACCGGCGGCTTCCGCGCGTCACAGCTCGACAACATCGGACTCATCGAGGCGTGGGGCTGGGACGCCCGCATCAAGTCTTTCGTGGTCAATCGTCCCAACATCTCGGCCGACGTCTACGCCAACATCGGGTTCCTCAGCCAGATCGTGCGTAGCCTGGGTGGCGCGCCCGAGAGCAAGGTGGGCGGCAGCTATCCGCGGTACCGGAACTTCGTGACCGAGGGCTATACGCCAGGTGCGTTCTTCGGCGGTGCGCTGCCGCGGTCGTGTCCTTCCGGGGCGGTGGGGAACAGGCTGCCACCGCAGGCGAGCAATCCGACGGCCACCACGGGCGGCATCTGCCTGATGCCGGGCCAGTTGCCATTCGATACCGACGCGAACGGCATTCCGGACACCGAGGCGCAGCTCCTCGCGTTCCTCGCGACGGCTCCGGCGTCAACCGCGGCGATCGATCCGATGCCCGCTGACGACGACAACGACAGCAATCGTCTGGACCACTACGACGGTAAGCCGCTGCCCGATTTTGAGGGCTCGTTCGGTGGCTCGGCGACGATCCGGCGGAACTGGAGGATGTCCACGAACTTCGAATACCGGTTCGGGAACTACACGATCTCGGATCTCACCGGGGCTTTCAGGCGGTCCAACCCGTCGAACGGCGGGAATACCCATCTGCGCGCCACGACGGAGGCGATCCTGCTCAACCCGGCAAGCACCGCGGCACAGCGGCTCGATGCGGCCAAGGTGTGGGCCTATCAGCTGAGAGGGCTGTCGCCGTACGACGGGCTCAATCAGCAGTTCTCGGGCGACTTCATCCGGTGGCGCGAGCTGGCGTTCACCTACCAGGCCCCGCAACGGTGGGCGGCGGTCGCGGGCGCGGCCGACATGCAGATCACCTTCTCCGCCAGGAATTTCATGCTGTGGACGAAGTACCCGGGCGTGGATCCGGAGGTCAACGTGTACGGTCGCAACGCGGCCGGCGCAGGCGGAACCGACCAGAACTTCGGCGAAAGCATCGATGCTTTCGGGTTCCCGATTCCGCGCCAGTTCGGTTTCAACATTCGCCTGGGGTTCTAAGACCATGAGCACACAAATGAGCAATGGCCTCGGGGCCCGGCATTCGATCCGCGCGCTGGTTGCGGGAGCGGTACTGACGCTCTCCGCGTGCAGCCTGCTGGACGTGAACAACCCGAACGACATCTCGGAGGACGCCCTCGGCAACCCGCAGGCGGCCGGCCCGATGGCGAACGGTGTCGAGGCGGCCGTCAGCCGCGCGCTCTCCGCGATCACCACGCCGTACGGCGTCGCGACGGACGAGCTGGACTGGATCGGATCACGCGATGCGTGGTTCGATCTGGAGACGGGTGCCATCTCCAATTACCTGAACGAGTTCACCGACCAGGCCTTCCCGTTCGTTGGTGAGGCGCGCTACCTGGCCGACGCGACGATCACCAGGCTCGAGGGGTTCGATCAGGCCGGCACCCTGACCGACCGCTCCCACCTCGCGCGCGTGTACATCTACGCCGCGATCATCTATGCGTCGATCGCCGACATGTACGATGACTTCGCGTTCTCGGACAAGACGAACGCGGCGGCGCCGGTGGGTCGGGCCGCCATGGGCGCTCTCTACGACAACGCGATCGCGAATCTCACGTCGGCTGAGGCGATCGCGACGGCGCTCGCGGACGACGGGATGCGATACAACATCCTCGCGTATCGCGCCCGGGTGCGTCACGCAAAGGCTGTGTGGCAGAAGATCACGCCGTCGGGACCAACCGCTCCGGCCGCGCCGCTGGTGAACGATGCGGCGGCGAACACGGATGCGGCGGCTGCGATCGCCCTGGGCACGGCGGATCAACGATTCATGCTCGTGAGCAACGTCGAGGCTCAGCCGGACATCAACATCTGGTTCGAGGTGAATGGCCGCAATGAGCATCAGACCGGCGCAGTTTACCGGACGCTCAACGACCCCGTCACCGCCGCGCTCGACCCGACGTCCCAGGAGCTGCTGGCGGAGTTCGACGCCTACGGCTCGCAGGATGGGGCTTTCGTAATCACGAGCACGCGCGAGCTCCGACTCATCCTGGCCGAAGCGCAGCTCGCAGCCGGGAGCTCGGCGAACTTCCGGACCGAGCTGAATAACGTCCGCGCGCTCGACGCCAAAACGGCGTTCACGGGGCAGGCGGGTCTCACCGACCTGCGGATGCTGCAGCACGAACGCCAGGCGCAGTTGTGGCTCATGCGCCGCCGGTTGGCGGACATGCATCGGTTCGGGTTGAGGGATTCGTACTGGCAGAATCGTCCCGGATACGTTTCGACGTTCTCCTGCGTCGGGCTGCTGTTCCCGATTCCGAACGTCGAGCGGCTTGGCAATCCGAACGTCACGGGCGATCCGTCCTGCTAGAGACTGCGTGACCCGGAGTTCCAGACACACGGGGCAGGTTCGCGATTCCGGCGAGCCTGCCCCGTGTGTCGATCGAGCCTTGCACACGACGCTCGGTTTGTCCTATTTCGAGAGATGATGAGACGCACCGCGCTGTTCGGCACCATCGCGCTGGCGAGCGCGGCAGGCTGCTATGCGTACGTCCCTGTGGCGCGGCCAGCTCCCCCGCGCGCCGGGGAGCGCGTGCGCGTCGCGCTCACGCTCGCCGGCACCACGGAGCTCGCGCGCTTCCTCGGCCCGCGGGTCGCGGTGGCCGAAGGCGACCTCACGAGGATTCGAGACGACAGCTCGCTGGTGGTCGGCGTGGATTTCGTGCAGCACCTGGACGGCACGCGGCAGCCGTGGACCGGGGAAGGGATGGTCACCATTCCGTCGTCGTATGTGGAGCAGGTACGCCAGCGCACGTTCCAGCGGCGTCAGACCGTGGTCGCGACGGTCGCCGCTTCGGTCGCTGTCGTCGGCGCCGCGATCGCCGCGTTCAGGGTCGCCGGCGCGGGCAGCGGGCCGGGAGGCGGAGGGCCGCCACCGCCACCCTAGTCCCTGGTCCCTAGTCCCTGGTTTTCAGTAGATCCGGTACTTCGCCGAGAGCTTCTCGAACGCCTCGGACTCGCGCTTCCACCTGGCCAGCAACGGTTCCACGCGCCCGCGCTCGACCGCCGTTCGAAGCTCGGACGTTCCCGAGAGCCGCTCGGCTCCGGTGCCCGTCTGCCACCGCCAGTCTTTCGGGTGACGCCGGAAGATCGTGTGCATCAGCCACACCGCCGCCGCGACCGGATCAACCTCGTCCCGATCGGTGACCTCGAGTCGCACCACCGGAATCGTGTCGCCGTTCGTCCCGCCCTGTTTGTCACCCTTGGCGACCCACACACTCCGCGCTTCGAAGCGCAGCCCCGGGAGCTTGATGTCGTTCATCTCCCTGGCGATCTCCGCAGCGTCCGTCATCCACTTCGCGCCCACCTGCTTCAAGGGCGCGTCCGTGCCTCGACCCTCGCTCAGGTTCGTCGCTTCGAAGAACACGGTGCCGGGGTAGAGCAGCGCCGCCTCCTCGTCGCGGATGTTCGGCGACGGGTTGATCCAGGGCAGCCCGGTCTGGGAATACCAGTCCGACCGCCGGTAACCCTGCATCGGGATGACGGTCACGTTCGCCTTCACCCGGCCGGTACCGACCAGGAACCGCAGCAACTCGCCCGCAGTCAGGCCGTAGCGCAGCGCCACGTCGTACTGTCCCACGAACGAGCGATGCTGATTCTCGAGGACGCCGCCCTGGACGATGTCGGCGCGAATCGGGTCGGGCCGATCCAGCACGACGAACGCCTTGCCCAACTTTGCGGCGGCTTCCGCGGCGAGCGCCATCGTCCACACGAAGGTGTAGACGCGCGCGCCGACGTCCTGGATGTCGTACAGGAGCACGTCCACGTCGCTGAGCATCTCCGGTGTCGGGATGCGTGTCTCGCCGTACAGCGAGTGCACGGGCAGCCCCGTGGCCGAGTCGGTCCCGGCTCCGATCTTGTCGCCGCCGCGCACCACTCCGGCAAAGCCATGCTCCGGTCCGAACAGCGCCACGAGTTTCACGCGCGGATCATTGAACAGGAGGTCCACGTTCCGACGCCCCTGACGGTCGCGGCCGGTATGGTTCGTGATCAGCCCTACCTTCTTTCCCTCGATCACGCGCAAGGAGTCGCTGAGCAGGACTTCGAGGCCCGGCTTCACCTGCGCGTCGAGGTGAGTGCAGGCGCTGACCGCGACGGCCAGCGCAACCACGGACAGTCGACGAGAGGTCATGGATGGACAGTGCGGGTAGAGGCAATGATAACTACCCCGCACCGTCCCCGGACCCTACGGCCGCTTTGCTCCGGTCTTGCTGGTGTCGTGGGTCTTGGTCGTGTCCATGACTCCGGTGGTCATGCCGGTCGTGGCGCCCGTCGTCGTGCCCATGCCGGCGCCCGCCCCGGGATACACCGGCGGCGTCGCCATCGCGCCTGACGTGGCGCCCACGGCGGTGTCGTATGCGGCGCGGTCGCCGCGGCCGCACGCACCAAGCACTGCCAGAGCTGCGAAGGACACAGCCACCGTGATCTTGCGATTCATCTACGACTCCTCTGAAGAGGTTGGCCGCTCACTAAAGTGCAATCCGTATGCTCAGCGGTGGGCGCCGCGCGGCCAATGGCCAGAGGGGAATCCGAAAGCGGCCGCGGCGGTGGTTCTGGCGGCCAGGTGCGCAACGCAACACCTTGTCGGCCTGCAAACCGGGGTTCGGATGAATACCAAGCTCCTCGTGATCGGCACGGTTGCGGGCGCGTTGACGCTCTTTGCCTGGGAAACGGTGTCCAATACCGCGATTCCCTGGCACGCGCCGACCATGCGGTCGTTCCCGGACAGCAATGCGGCGGTCCAGGCCATCCGCGCGCTGGCGCCCGAGAACGGCATGTACGTGGACGTACGCGGCGTGGTCGCGGCCATCTCGTTCCTGCCCGACATGTCCTCGCGGGAGCGCCTCGTCGGCTTGATGATCGGACGCCAGCTGGCGCTCGACTTCATCATCGCATTCGCGCTGTTGTTCACGATGCTGCGCCTCCCGCGCGTATCCACCAGACAGTACGCCGCGGTCTTCGGCGTCGGGGCGCTGGCGATGGGCCTCTCCGCGTTCGGCTCGGACTGGAACTGGTTCGGCTTCGGCGTCGGATGGACCGTCGTGAACATCCTGGATCGCGTCATCGGCTACGCGCTCATGGGTTTCGCCCTCGGCGCCTGCGTGAACAAGTGGTCGGGTCGGGCGACCACCGACGAATGGAGCGGCGTCCGTGCCGGAGGCTCGCTGCCCGGCTCGAGGACGTCATCGCCGGGAGCGAAGCGGTAAGCCAGCACCGCAAGGGTGCAAAGTCGGTCAGCAGCTCTGGCTCTGACTGGCGTAAGGCTATCGCGGACCACGCGAAGCACGCGGATGAGGCGCGGACCTGCTACAACCGTGCTTTTCGCTAACGCGACTGACTCTCCTCCCGAAACCAACACAGCCGTTTGCAGGTCCGCGGTTGTTTTCGGCGTGGTCCGCGTGGTCCGCGTTAACCGTGCGGCACCGAGAGGCTCTCTAGAGCATCGGCGGGAGTCGGCGACATTGGCGCAAATCCACAATGTCCTTCCGACTGAGTGGCCGGCTCAACCTTGGTCGAGTCCGAAGCTTGCTCGGGTATTATTCCAGCATGATGCGCCTACGCTGGATCGTCGGGCTTCCCATCGCGCTCGCGTGCACGCGACCGGCAACGGTGCCGAGTCCCGTCACGGTCGCCGACGCAGGCACCGCCGTGAGCGCGGCGCCCGCGCCGTTCGACACCAATCGCTGGGTGGACAGCACGCTCGCGTCGCTCTCGCCGCGCCGCCGCGTCGCGCAGATGGTGATGTTCTGGGTCCTTGGCGACTACACCAGCGCGGACGATTCCATGTTCAAGGAAGTCGTGCGATGGGTGGAGCAGGAGGGGGTCGGCGGCGTGACGATATCGCTGGGCACGCCCATCGAAGTCGCCGCGAAACTGAACTATCTCCAGCGGCGCGCATCCGTGCCGCTGCTCGTTGCCTCGGACCTCGAGCCGTCACTGATGCGGCTGGAGGCCGCGGTCTTCCCGCACTATCTGCTGGAGACGGGCGGCGGCACCGCGTTCCCGCCCGCGATGGCCATCGCGGCGACGGGCCGTGACCAGGACGTCTTCGACGTCGCCCGCGCCATCGCGCGCGAGGGACGCGCCGTGGGCATCCACATCAACTTCGCGCCCACGGTGGACGTCAACATCAACCCGAACAACCCCGTCATCGGGACGCGCTCGTTCGGCGAGGACGCGCAGCGCGTTGCTCGCCTGTCGGAGCAGTTCGTTCGCGGCACTCACGCCGGCGGCATGCTCGCGACGGCGAAACATTTTCCGGGGCATGGCGACACGGACGTGGACTCGCATGTTGGGCTACCGGTCGTGACTGCCAGCCCGGAACGGCTCGCCGCGGTCGAGCTGGTGCCATTCCGCGCGGCCATCCAGGCCGGAGCGGACCTCGTCATGTCGGCGCACATCGCGCTCCCGGCGCTCGGCGGTGACAGCGCGACCCCCGCGACGCTCAGGCCCGACGTGATGAACACCCTGCTGCGCGACTCACTGGGCTTCCGCGGCGTGACCATCACGGACGCGCTCAGCATGGAAGGCGTCGGCAAGGGCTACTCGATCGAGGAGAGCGTCGTACAGGCCATCAAGGCGGGCACGGACATCCTGCTGCGTCCGGGCGACGACGTCACCCGCGCGATCGACGCGGTGATGGTCGCCGTGGAACGGGGCGACCTCACCGCCGCGCGCATCGACGAGTCGGTGCGGCGCATCCTGTTGATGAAGGCGCGCCTCGGGCTGCCGCAGTCGCGCGAGGTCGCGCTCGAGCCCGTGCGGGCCGTCGTATCGTCCGCGGAGCATCGAGCGCTCGCGCAGGAGGTGGCGCAGCGCGCCATCACGCTGGTGCGGGACAGCGGGCTCACCATCCCCGTCCCTCCCGGCGGGCGCGTCGCGATCGTGAGCTACATGCCGGAGACCGAAATCAAGGCGGGCCGGGCGTTCTCGAGGGAGCTGTCGCGACTGCGTCCGGGCTCGCGCGTGGTGGCGAGAATCTCCCCGGCATCGGCGCCGTCGCAGCTCGATTCCATCAGCAAGCTGCTGCGCGCCGCGGACGCGATCGTCCTCGCCGCCTACGTGCGTCGCGTCGAGGGCGAGGGGCGCACCACGGTGCCGCCGCACGTCGCGGCCTGGATCGATTCCGTCGGGTCCGGCCGGAACGCGGCAATCGTCGCGTTTGGCAACCCGTATGTCATCCGGCAGTTCCCGGGCGCGCGGACGTACATCAATACGTTCGGCGTCGGCGACGCGCTCGAGGTCGCGGCAGCGCGCGCGATCGCCGGCGCGGCACCGATCAGCGGCAAGTCACCGGTGTCGCTGCCGGGATTCTTCAAGGCCGGCGACGGGATCGCACGCTAACAATCGACTGCAACAGCGGACCGCAGAGGACGCAGAGAAAAAAAGATTGGACGCAGAGATTGTGATTTCCTCTGTGCCCTCTGTGTCCTCTGTAGTAATCAGTTGGAGGGTCTCACCGTAAAGCGACGCAGAGGACCGCGAGGCGCGAGCCAACCAAATCAACCTCGGCGTCCTCGCCTTTTTCTCTGCGTCCTCTGCGGTGAATCAGTTGTCCCCGGGTTTCATGGTCGTTTGACGATCTCGACCGCAGCTGTGCAGCGCGAGACGAGCCCCGACGAAGACGCTGGCGGAGGTCGCGAAGCGCGAAATGGTGGTGCGGCCAGCGCTCGGCGTGACGCGAATGCGCGTGCTCTCGCTGCTCCTCACCGGGTTGTAGGGTCGGCGACCTGCATAGGACCGGACGATCCCGCCGGCATCGCGATTCCAGACACGCTTCCGCGCGCGAAGTCCCGCTAGCCCGCTACACGCCAGCCGGATCCGGTCGCACTTGACGCACCGCCAGTCAAGGGTCAATATCGCATGCCGACTCAAACCGTGTGACGTCCCGGATGAATCGAGGTGTAAAGAGGCCGCCGGCCTGATCCGGCGACGAACCGGATCGTCCACGGAAAACCGGCGGGACCCTATCCCACTGCTCTTCGGGGCAACTGGGCAAGCCTTCGCACCCGGCACTGTGCCGCTCGCGATGTGGCTATCACTACCAGCGGAGGAAACCTGAGGACATGAGGTCACTCTCGCAGCGGTTGCTCACGAGCGTCGCCGTATTGGCCGGGCTGTTGCCCGCCACGCTCGTCGCGCAGCAACCAACGAGCATCACCGGACGCCTCACGACGCTGGAGGGCGCGCCCCTGTCCGGTGGCAACGTGAGCATCACATCCATGCGTCTCGGCACTTCAAGCAACATGCGTGGCGAATTCCAGCTTTCGGTGCCCGCGAGCGCGATGGGGCAGCAGGTGACTCTGACCGCCCGACGCATCGGATACGAACCGAGATCGATCCAGATCACGCTCACCGGTGGAACGATCCGCCAGGACATCGCCCTCACGGTCTCGCCCACGCAACTGGCCGAGGTGGTGGTGACGGCGCTCGGACTCGAGACGCAAAGATCCCGGTTGGGCACGGCGCAGCAACAGCTCACGGCCGGCGAGATGAACGACACCCGCTCGCAGAATCTGATGCAGCAGATCCAGGGAAAGGTGTCCGGTGTGCAGATCACCGCATCGGGAACGCAAGGCGGCTCGACCAACATCATCATCCGCGGCCAGAACTCCATCACGGGAAACAACCAGCCGCTGTTCATCGTGGACGGCGTGGCGGTGTCGAACGCCAACCGCGGCGGAGCTCCGTTCGGCGGCGCCAACACCACCTTCGACTACGGCAACGCGCTGAGCGACATCAACCCCGATGACGTCGAGACGCTGACCGTGCTCAAGGGCCCGAACGCCGCTGCCCTGTACGGATCGCGCGCCGCGAACGGCGTCGTGCTGATCACGACTCGCAAGGGCGACAGTTCGGCGGCCGGATGCGCACGGAATTCAACGGCAATGTCACGTTCGAGAGCCCGGCACTGCTACCCGATTTCCAGAACCTGTATGGCCAGGGTTCGGGTGGTGCGTTCGAGTGGGTGGACGGCAATTACGGCGGCGTCAACGACGGCGTCGACGAGAGTTGGGGCCCGATGATGGACGGGCGGCTGATTTGCCAGTTCGACAGCCCCGGTGCCGGTACGAGCAATTGCACGGCGACGCCCTGGATCGCTCATCCGGACAACGTCAAGGACTTTTTCCGGAGAGGCATCACCCAGTCGGCGACGGTTGCCGTCAGCGGCGGCACCGATCGCACGTCGGGCCGCCTTTCCCTGGGCGCGGACAACATCGACGGAGTCTTTCCGAACAACGCTGTTCCAGCGTCGCACGTCCGTCACTCAGCGGCACCTTCGTTGCCAGCTCGCGACTGACCGCCGACGGCACCGTCCAGTACGTCCGTAACTCCGGACGCAACCGTCCGGGCGTCGGCTACTCGGGCCGTAACCCACTCCAGTCGATGTTCAACTGGTACGGCCGGCAGGTCGACACCAAGTCGCTCAAGAAGTACGCGGCGGGCGGCGCCGTCAAACGGTGGGCCGTCCACGCGTGAGTACAACTGGAACTACAGCTACCACAACAACCCGTTCTGGGTGATGGAGAAGAACCCGCAGGTTGACGATCGCGATCGCGTGATCGGATCGATTGCCGTCAATTACCAGGTCGCTGACGGCCTGAACGCTTCGCTGCGCACGGGCTCGGACATCTACCGGCAGGGGATCCAGCAACTGTACGCGCGGGGCGCGCAGAATTTCGTCAACCTGGCGTACAATGGCGGCTTCCGCTTCGCCAACGACTACAGAAACGACAACAACACCGACCTGACACTCAACGGCAATCGACGCCTCACCGACTGGCTGGACGTCAACGCCGTCGCCGGCGGCGAACTCCGTCGTGAGTACTTCAACGGCAACAGCCAGCAGACGACGGGCCTTGTGGTACCGGAGGTGTACAATCCCTCCAACGCGGCGATCACCCCATCGATCGACCAGACAGATCGTGAGGCGTCGGGTGCAGGGCATGTACGGATCGGCCGCATTCACGTACAAGAACTGGTGGACGGTAGAGGGCACGGCGCGCAACGACTGGTCATCCACGCTCCCGGTCGGACGCCAACTCGTACTTCTATCCGTCGGATCAACACGTCGGTGGTGCTGACGGACGCCCTGCCGGGCCTCCAGAATGGCGTGCTGAACTCACTCAAGCTCCGCGCTGCGGCGGCCCGTGTCGGCAGCGACGCGCCCGTCTACTCGCTGACGCCGGTCTTCCTCGGCGAGTCGCAGCGCTTCGGCGGTCAGCCGCAATATCGTCTGGACACGAGATTGGCCAACGCCAACCTGAAGCCGGAAATCACGCGCTCGGACGAAGTCGGCGCCGAGGTCCTGCTGTTCGACGACCGGGTCACTCTGGACTTCAGCGCCTATCGGAAATCGACGCGCAACCAGATCTTCGACGTCGAGATCTCCGGCGCCAGCGGCTTCGACCGGAAATGGGTCAACGCCGGTGAGATCAGCAACAAGGGAATCGAGGCGCTGCTCGGGCTCAACGTCCTCGAGTCGCCGACCGGGGTAACCTGGAGCACGTCGTTCAACTTTGGCCGCAACCGCAGCGAGGTCGTCGATCTTGCTCCCGACGTCCAAGCGATCCTGCTCGCCAGCGGCGGATTCGGCGACGTCAGGGTCGAGGCCCGCAAAGGCGAGCCGTACGGCGCGATTCGCGGCTACCGATTCCAGCGCGACAACAACGGCAATATTCTCGTCGAGGATGGCTTCCCGCTCAGGGAAAGCACGCTCTCGGTGCTCGGCAATATTCAGCCCAGCTGGACCGGTGGGTGGGGGAATCAGATCACCTACCGCAATTTCGCGGTCAACACGCTGCTCGATATCCGCCGCGGCGGTCAGCTGTACAGCGTCACCAACATGTTCGGTGAGTACGCTGGAGTGCTGGAAAGCAGCCTGCGCGGGCGAGAGATCGACTGGGACGATCCGGGGGTGCTCGTCCAGGGAACGGATGTCGCCACGGGCCAGCCCAACACCACGCGGATCACGTCCGAGGAGTACTTCCACGGACTCTTCGCGTACACCGAGAATTACGTGTACGATGCCGGCTACGTGAAGCTGCGTGAGCTGCGGCTGTCGTACAATCTGCCCGACGAGGTGGGCGAGCCGCTTCATGGGCGCGCGGGCCGCGACTGTGTCGCTGACCGGCCGCAATCTCTACATGTGGAAGAACGTCCCGAACATCGATCCGGAGTTCGCCTACAGCACCAGGAACGACCAGGGCATCGAGGTCAACATGTCGCCGAATCCGCGAAGCATCGGCTTCAATCTCCGCATCATTCCGTGACCCTCACCATCACTCGAGAAACGAGAGACACATGACAATACGATATAGACGGCTTGGGATCGCCGGTCTCGGGGCAGCGCTCGCGCTCGGATTCGGCGGCTGCAATACCGACAAGCTGGTCAACCTCAACGAGGATCCGAACAACCCGACCTCGGCCCCGCCACAGGCGGTGTTCACCTACGCCACGCGCGTGGCGATGCAGCGCTGGTTCGGAAGCAATCCGATGAACCATCGCGGTCCGGTGCTGACCGCGCAGCACCTCGCGCAGGTTCAATACCCCGACGAGGATGCAGTATTCCCGACTCGATGCCACCGTCACCGACGGCAGCTTCATCTTCACGTACGCCAGTGAGCTGAAGAACTTCCAGGCTGTCATCGACGCCGGAAAGGCGGACGAGCAGGAGATGCTGTGGGGGCCCGCGCAGGTCATGCGCAGCCTGATTTTCGGCTACGTGACCGACGTGTGGGGCGACGTTCCGTATTCGCAGGCGCTCCAGGGTGACGCCGATGACGCGGTCATCCAGCCGGCGTACGACGCACAGGCGGACATCTACGACGGTCTTTTCGGTGATTTGACCGAAGCCGTGGACGCCATGGCCGCCGGACGCGAACCCCGCGAGCGTACTTCTGCCCGTTGGATCGGCAGACCCGCTGTACGGCGGCAATCGTCTGCGCTGGCAGCGTTTCGCCAACTCGCTCCGGGCACGGCACGCCATGCGCCTGGCGAACGTGGACGCGACGACCGCGAGTGCACAGCTCAACGCTGCGATCAATGCGCCTGGAGGTTTGATCGCGGCCAATGCGGACAACGCGCAGATGCGGTGGCCGGGAGATGGCATCTACGACAACCCCTGGGCAGCCAACAACCGAACGCGCGACGATCACCGGCTGTCTGACAGACTCATGGGTCAGATGGTGCCGTTCAACGATCCGCGTGTGGCGGTATACGCCCAGCCGACGCTGTGCTTCCTGAACCCGTCGGCAACCGGCTGTCCCGCCAGCCCACCGCAGTACGCAGGCATGCCGAACGGGCTGACGGCGACCGATGCGGCCACCTACTCACTTACCTCTTCGCGCCCGGGCCGGGTTTTCTACTCGACCACCTCGTTCTGCAACGGCTGCACCGGGCTTACCGGCGCGAGCTTCCCGTCATTCGTTTTGACCTACGCGGAGGTGTCGTTCATTCTCGCGGAGGGAGCGGAACGCGGCTGGATCACCGGCACGCCTGCCGCCAGCGTACTATGAGCAGGGAATTCGTGCGTCCATGGCTCAGTGGGGCGTTACGGACGCTGCGGCCATCGACGCCTATCTCGCTCAGCCAGCTATCGCCTACCAGGCCGGTACTCCCGGTCTCACGCGGATAGCTCTCCAGAAATGGATTGCTCTCTTCACTGACGGAGTCGAGGCCTGGGCCGAATGGCGTCGCACGTGCGTGCCGTCAACGGTGAGGCCGGGGTCGGCCGCGGTCATCAACACCGTGCCGCGACGCTATCAGTACTCGGTCAGGGAGCGCCTCGTGAACCTGGCGAACGTGGAGGCGGCCGTAGGCCGACAGGGCCCTGACGACTTCACCTCCCGGATGTACTGGGACAGCAATCCGACGGCGGCGCCAACCAATACCAGCCCGACGACCTGCGGCGTGCGGTAAGTACGAGCCAACAGCGATTGAAAGGCCCTCCGCACTCGGAGGGCCTTTCCAATTGCTGGTCCTGGTCCAGACGAGTATCAAACCGCACAATCGGTTGCCGCGCTCCAGGTACTGCGCGGGAATTCCGGCGGAGGACGGGTAGAACTCGATCGCGGCGATGTCGCCGGGAACGATCAGGTCGTCCAGCTCCGCTCCCGGCACTCGCTGATCGTCCACCCACACCATCGGCTGACAACCACGAATCCGGATCGTGTTGCCACCGGTCGGACTCGACGCAAGCCTGACTCCCGGAACGCTCCTGAAGAGATCGCTGGCGTTTCTCGGGTTCATCCGCCGGATCTCGCGCTCATCGAGAAAGCGGCCGAACGTTCCGCGCTGCTGCTGGCGCTCGTAGAAGCCGCGGAGCTTGCCCTGCGAACGCGCGGTGACGGTCACATTCTCCAGTTCCGCTGGAATCCCGACCAGGATGATTTCGACTGACGTCTGCCGTCCACTCCCGCCGACATCCACCTCCACCGTGCGTTGCTCGTAGCCGAACCGGCGAGCGCGGAGCGACAGGGTCCCTTTCTCGAAGCGCCCGAGATCGAAACGTCCGTACTCATCCGTCTTCGTGCTTCGTCCGGGCAGTTCCGCCAGTATCCAGGGACACTATTTCGACATCGGAGATGGGTTCGCGCGCCGCGTCCGTCACTACGCCGATGAGCCTGTACGCCTGTCCCTGATTTGGGCGTACCGTCGCCGCGGTGTCCTGTCCGTTTGCCCGATCACTGACCGTGACCGTGGCAGCGACGGCGCACACGATGAGAAGCGAGCAGGGGATCCGCATACTGTTCTCGCAGGCCAGGAACAACTGGAAGAATAGCTTGGCGCGGCCATGCTGCGAGGTCCACCTGGAACGTCACTCCCAGGCCCTCCAAAACCGGCGAGGGCGTCACACGCTGAAAGTCGAGTCCTAAAACAACAACAGCTCACCACAGAGGACACAGAGGGGCACAGAGGACTGCACACGGATTGTGTCCACCCTTCTGTGGTTTTACCAACAACAGCTAACCGCAGAGGAGGCAGAGAAAAAGAGAGGACGCAGAGATTTGATCACCTCTTTGTCCTCCGTGGTAAATCAGTTGGAAGGTGTCGAGCAAAGCGACGCAGAGGATCGCGGAGCCGCCGAGCCAAGCAATTCAATCTCTGCGTCCTCTCAGTGTCCTCTGCGTCCTCTGCGGTAAGTTGTCCCTCGCCCGATCAGAAATAGGTAGCGAGTGACGCGAGCAGGAACGCATGCTGCGCGAGATTGTTGAACCGATCTCGCGAGCGGCCGCGCACGTAGTCGAACTTGACCGCGGAGTCGCGGGTCGGCCGGAAGTTGGCGCCGAGCGTGAGCTGCCCGACCGTCTCGCCGGCGAGGTTGGCGTCGTAGTCCACGTAGTCCCACCGCGCCTTCAGCGCGAAGAGTGATTGCGGCATGTTGGGCACGACAGCGAAGCCGAGCTCGTGCACGGCTTCCAGATACCAGCCATGCTGCCGCGACGCGTAGATGCCCGTGAGCCCCGGGGGAACGTCGATGGTCGTGAGTGCGGCCTCGCCGCCCAGCGTCGTGCGGAGGAACTGCGTCTCCGCGTCGAGCACGCCGATCGTGACGTCGCGCCGCTCGTCGATCGGCGTGCCTTCGAGGTTGAACACGTTGTACGCCCCGTGGTGCGCCGAGAGTCCGATCTCGTGGTCCACCGCGGGGCTGTACGCGATGCGCCCGACGAACGCGGGGGAGCCGTTGTTGTCCTCGAAGTTGCCCCGGCCGAGCGCGATGCGCGTGCCCGCCTCGGAATCGTCGATCAGCCCCGAGTGAAAGCCGTTCGTGGCGTACAGCTCGTACGTGAAGCGCGCGTCTCGCGGCAGGGCGAACTGGCCGAACGCGCCGAAGCCCGGCTCCGAGAGGGCGACGCCGAGGATGTCCGTGGCCACGAGCGGCCGATCCGTGAACTCGTTGAGCGGGCTGTCGTGGGCGAGGTTGAACTTGCCGAGGGGCGACAGGATCATCCCGCCGCGCAGCGCGAATTTCGGGTTGATCAGGAGGTCGATGGCAGCGTACTCCAGCTTGATCTCGCGGCCGCCTTCCTCGACTTCCAGCTCGGCGCCGATGCGCACGAAATCGCTGACGCGCGTGAACGTGAAAAGGTTGAACCGTTTGGCCTCGAACCCGGCCTCGTCGCGCAGGCCTTCGACTTCCTCCCATCGGGCGTGCGCCTCGGCGTAGCCGCCGATCGCGGTCCGGCCGAAGAGCCGGTCCAGGTACGGCTTGTCGTATACGCCGCCCCGCACGAATGGCCGGCGCGTGGTGTCGGCGGCGGTGTCCCGCTGCTGCGCCGCGGCGGTCGTCGCGAGCAGCAGCCCGAGAACAACGGCGCGCCTCACGTCGGTACTCCCGCCAGCTCGATCACCAACTCGTCGCCGGACCGCGTGACGGGGAAACGCCGGAGCGCCCGCTGCGCCGGTCCGCGCAGCACCTGACCGGAGCGGTCGTACGTGGACCCGTGGCACGGGCACACCAGTCGCGCGCCGCTCACGTCCACGGTGCAGCCGCGATGCGTGCAGATGGGCGACACCGCCGTGAACCCGCCCCCCGCTGCTCCGGCAAGCACATAGATCGGATCAGCCGCGCCAGCCGGGAGGATCTTGATCGCTCCATCCGGTTTCTCGAGGCCGGGGTACCGCGCCAGCGGCAGCCGCACGCGATTGTCGCTCACCGGCACCGGGTGTGTGACGAGCGCGACGCACCCCGTGAGCAGCAGCGCCGCGCCGCCCAGCGCGCAGACCGTCATGAACTCGCGGCGGTCCAGGCGATTGTCGCTCATCGGGACTCGACGAAGTCGAGCAGAGCCGCGCGCTGTGCCGGCGTCAGCGCTGCGAACGCGTTGCGCGACGCCAGCGCCTCGCCGCCGTGCAGGAGGATCGCTTCCTCGACCGTTCGCGCGCGTCCGTCGTGCAGCAGCAGCGCCTGCCCGTTGAGGAACTTGCGCATGAGGCGCAGGCCCCAAAGCGGCGCCGTGCGCCACTCGCGGCCCGTCGCCTGCCCGTCGGGGCGGTTGTCCGCGAGCGCGTCTCCCATGTCGTGGAGCAGGAAATCCGAGTAGGCGTGCGCCGTCCGGTTGGCGAGCGCCGGTATCGGGCTCGGTCCGGTCTGGAATGCCGGCACGTGGCAGCTGGCGCACTGGATCTGCGTGAAGAGCACGCGGCCCTGCACCCGACGCTCGGTGTCGGGCCCCGGCTCCGGCGGCGAGAGCGCCCGCACGTAATGCGTGACGGCCTGCACGGTGGACTCGAGCACTTCGGGATCCGGGACGCGATCCACGGCTTCTATCGGAGTACCGGAAAGAGGATTGCGATTCTCCGTCGGCAGGAACGGCGACGTGATGCCCATGTCCTGGAGGTACGCAGTGACCACCTGCTGGAAGAGCACGGCGTTCTGCGCCTTGCGGCCGAAGCGCCCGAGCTTGAGGCCGGGACCGCCGGCCGGCTCCGTGGCCGGGACGAAGTCGGCAGCGAGGACGTAGTTCGGGCGGCCCGAGATGCCGTCGCCGTCGGAGTCGTTCGGGTCCGCGTTGGCGACGATCGCCGCTTCGGGAATGGCTTCAATGAGGCCGGAGCCGAACACCGGGGGCGGGAGTCGCACCGAATACGGGATGCCGGGCGGTAGCTGCTCGGCCAGCGCGCCGGGGATCGCCTTGTCCTGGATCTGCGGTCCGCCCAACGCACCCTGGAAGTCGTCGGCCTCGCTGCCGATACGGGTCAGCGCGTTGCGCAGCATCCCGCGTCCGTCGCCGCTGTGACAGGTGGCGCAGGCGACATCATTGAAGATGGGACCGAGCCCGGTGTTGGGCGCGAACTGCCGGCCGAACTCCTCGTCGCCGCGTACGAACGCCGCCATCTCATCTGGCGTGAGGCCGTCGATTGGCGCGTCGAACAAGTCGCCGTCCGCTGGGGGGACGGTGGTGAGCTGGTCGCAGGAAACCACGGCGACCGCGCTGCAGAGCAGGAACGCCAGATAGTGCGAAGTGCGGAGCATTCAGGAAAGTTAGGGTGCACTAACTTAAGAGTTCCTCCCCACTAACGCAAATTGTCGCTGGCTTCCCGAAAAAGTAACGACCGGGCTCTGCCATAAACATGTGAAGCTGGGGATTGACCAGAGGTTAGCACGCTATCCATGTTTCGGCCTGCTGAATGAGCGCAGTGTTCGTTCAGTAGCGGCGACGTAGGTCAGTCGCCATAAACAAATTGCGCGCAGCGCGACGTGGAGTCGGCCGAACCATCCGCAGGTTCGCCTC
The DNA here is from genome assembly GCA_963724885.1 of uncultured Gemmatimonadaceae bacterium. Taxonomy (GTDB): domain Bacteria; phylum Gemmatimonadota; class Gemmatimonadetes; order Gemmatimonadales; family Gemmatimonadaceae; genus DASPMP01. The sequence goes on from CAVRWG010000001.1 coordinate 379,203, forward strand.
CCAAGCTGATCCCGCCCTGGGTTCCTGGGCCGCGCAAGTCCACCACAGAGGAGTTCGAAGGTCATGCGATCACTCTCTCGATGGGCGCTGGCGTGCGCCTGGGTGCTGTTTGCACCCATCACGCTGAACGCCCAGTCCACCACCATTAGCGGCCGGGTCGCCAACGAAGGCGACATGCCGCTCCAGTCGGTGACGGTTAGCATCACCGCGCTCGGTGTGGGAGCTCAGACAGACGCCGACGGCCGGTACACGCTCACCGTACCGACCGCGCGTGGTGAGCACCAACTCACGGCTCGTCGCCTGGGCTACACGCCCCGCTCGGTGGCCGTGAACCTCCAGGGCGCCGCGATCACGCAGGACCTGATGCTGCGGGCGGCTGCCACGCAGCTCACGGGCGTTGTCGTGACCGCGCTCGGCCAGACGCGTGAGAAGAGCACGCTCGGCACGGCGCAGCAACAGCTCAACAACGAAGAGCTGAACCAGACCCGGTCGCTCAACGTGATCGACCAGATCGCTGGCAAGGTTGCCGGCGCGCAGATCACCGGCTCGGGAACCCAGGGTGGTTCCTCCCGCATCGTGCTGCGCGGCTCCAACTCGATCACGGGCGACAACACGCCGCTCTGGGTCGTGGACGGAACGCCGATCGCCAAGACCAACAACGGCGGCAGCGCGAACTCCGGCTGGGACCTTGGCAGCGCGACCAACGACCTGAACCCGGACGACATCGAGTCGATGACGATCCTCAAGGGCCCCAACGCGGCGGCTCTCTACGGATCGCGGGCGTCCAACGGCGTGATCGTGATCACGACCAAGAAGGGCCGCAACACGGCCGGCCGGACGCGCACCGAAGTGAACTCCTACTTCTCGCTCGAAGGTCCCGGACGCCTTCCTGACTACCAGAACAAGTACGGCCAGGGCGCTGGCGGCCAGTTCGCGTATGTGGACGGCGCGGGCGGCAGCGGCACCGACGGCCTCGATCAGAGCTTCGGACCCAGGCTCGACGGCCGCCTGCTCTGCCAGTTCAACAGCCCCGGCGCGGGCACCGGCAACTGCACGCCCACCCCGTGGGTCGCGCACCCGGACAACGTCAAGGACTTCTTCCAAACCGGCCACACGGCGTCCGTTACGGCGTCGGTGTCGGCAGGCACCGAGAAGGCGAACGCCCGCCTTTCGGTCGGATCGGACAACACCACGGGCATCATCCCGAACAACTCGTTCAGCAAGACCTCGGCGCTGCTCAGCGGCGGCGTCCAGGTGAACGACAAGCTGACCACGCAGGCGAGCGTGAACTACGTGCGCAACACCGGCCGCAACCGCCCCGGCGTCGGATACTCCGGCAACGGCGCGAGCATCCTGGAGAGCTTCGTGTGGTTCGGCCGCCAGGTCGACATCAACGCGCTCAAGAACGGCTGGAAGAACAGCGCTGAAGGGAACGGTGGCTCCCCGAGCCGCGAGTTCAACTGGAACTACAACTACCACAACAACCCGTTCTGGGAGCAGTACGCCAACCCGCGCAAGGACACGCGCGACCGCATCCTCGGCAACATCTCGGCGACGTACAAGGTCATGCCGTGGATGAACGCTACGGTCCGGACCGGCTCCGACATCTACCGGCTGGTGAACGATCAGAAGTTCCAGTCGTCGATGATCAACTCGCCGGCCGACCCGTCGTACCAGGGCGCGTTCTGGCTCACGCAGGATTACGTCAACGAGAACAACTCGGACGTCCTGTTCACCGCGGATCGTGATGTCATCAGCGGCCTGCGTCTCAACGCGACGGCCGGCGGAAGCCGGCGGTTCGAGCAGTTCACCCGCTCCTTCACCGGTGTGACCGGTCTGTCGGTCGCCGGTATCTACAATCCCGCGAACGCGGCGATCTCGCCGACGGTCCAGGAGACCACGCGCAATCGCTCCGTCAACAGCGCCTACGGTTCGGCGGCGCTCACGTGGAACGGCTGGGCGACGCTGGAAGGCACGGCGCGCAACGACTGGTCGTCCACGCTGCCCGAGAAGAGCGCGGACTGCTCGGAGTGCACGAACTCCTACTTCTATCCGTCGGTCAGCGGCTCCGTCGTGCTGACGGACGCGCTCCCGGCGCTGCGCAACCAGTACGTCAGCTTCCTCAAGCTGCGCGGCTCGGTGGCCAAGGTCGGCAACGATGCCTCGCCGTACCAGCTGGCGACGACGTTCGCCGGCAGCTCGAACCTGTTCGATGGCCAGCCGCAGTTCACGCTCGGCAACGCCATCGCCAACCCGAGGCTGAAGCCCGAGCTCACCACGTCGAGCGAGGCCGGTCTCGAGCTTGGCCTGCTCAACGGCCGCGTCAACATGGACGCGACGGTCTACGATCGCCAGACCAGGAACCAGATCTACAACGTGGCGATCTCTCCGACGACCGGCTTCTCGAGCAAGGCGATCAACGCCGGCCGCATCACCAACAAGGGCGTCGAAGTTGGCCTCACGGCCATCCCGGTGCAGCTCAAGAACGGGCTCCAGTATTCCACCACGTTCAACTACGCGAGCAACAAGAGCCGCGTGGCCGAGCTGTACGTCGCGCCCAACGGCGACTCGATCCGTACGATTCCGCTCGGCGGCACCTGGGGCGTCAACGTTGAGGCGCGCCTTGGCGAGCCGTACGGCGTGCTCTGGGGCCAGGACTTCCTGCGCGACAGCGCCACGAACCGCATCATGGTCGCGGCGACTGGCCGTACGCGCGCGGGCTCGCTCAAGAACCTCGGCAACGTGACGCCGGATTGGACCGGCGGCTGGAGCCACACCGTCAGCTTCAAGAACTGGACGGTCTACGGCCTGCTCGACTTCAAGAAGGGCGGCGACATCTTCAGCATCACGAACATGTGGGGCGAGTACGCGGGCGTGCTCGAGAGCTCGCTCAAGGGCCGCGAAGCCGATTACAACGATCCGGGCGTCGTCGCCGACGGCATCCAGACGGCGAGCTGCGGCGCTGGCTCCGGGACCATCACGACCCCCGGTAAGTACCAGGGCACCTTCCGCTGTGTCGGCGGTGGTTCGTCGAACACGGTCGCGATCGAGTCCGAGGACTACTTCCAGCACATCTATCCGGCCAAGACGCCGTACATCTACGACGGCAGCTACACCAAGCTGCGCGAAGTTCGCGTCAACTACGAGTTGCCGTCGAAGCTGGCAACCCGCCTCAACTCATCGTCCATCAACCTCGGACTGAGCGGCCGTAACCTGTTCACCTGGACGAAGGTTCCGAACATCGATCCTGAGTTCTCGTACTCGACCGGTAATACGCAGGGTATCGAGTACGCCATCATTCCAAATCCGCGGAGCATTGGTTTCAATGTCCGCGTCACGCCGTAACCCGGCCGATACGGAGATGCACAAGACAATGACAACAGCCAAAAAACTGCTTGTCGTCGGCGCGGGCCTGATGAGCCTCGGGCTCACGGCATGCGAGGGCAACCTCACCGACCTCAACAGGAACCCGAACAGCCCGGAGGACGTTCCGTCCTCCACGCTGTTCACCAACGCGATCCAGACCACCGTTGGCCGTTTCACCGGCTCGGCGTACTCGCTCCGCGGCGGCGCGCTGCTCGCGCAGCACATCGCCGAGGTGCAGTACCCGGACTACGACACGTACGCCCGCTTCGATCAGGGGAGCACGTCGGGCTACTTCAACGGCCCGTACGTCGAGGAGCTGGCGGATCTGACCAAGGTCATCCAGAAGTCCTCGGCGGTCGCCGGGATGGCCGGTCCCGCGCAGGTCATGCGCGCGTGGACGATGTCGTACGTGACCAACACCTTCGGCGACGTGCCGTACTTCCAGGCGCTCGCCGGTGATTCGCTGGGAGGCAGCCTCTCTCCCGCGTACGACTCGCAGCAGGCGATCTACACGGACCTCATGTCGCGGCTCTCGACCGCGTCCACGGCGCTCGGTACGGCCGCGAACGCGCTCGGCGGCGCCGATCCGGTCTACGGCGGCGATCCGGCGATGTGGCAGAAGTTCGCCAACTCGCTGCGCGCGCGGTTCGCGCTCCTGCTGGTCAACCAGAATCCCGCGCTGGCCAACACGGAGCTCACGGCCGCGCTGGCGGCGTCGGGCGGGATCATCGACGCGGACGACGAGACGGCACAGCTGACGTGGCCGGGTGACGGACTGTACAACAACCCCTGGTCCAACAACTTCGTGCAGCGCGACGACCATCGCGTGTCCCGCACGCTGATGGGTGTGCTGGCGAACACGGCTGACCCGCGCGTCGCGGTGTACGCCCAGCCGGCGACGAGAGACACGGTGGCCACGGCGCAGATCACGAAGTACTGCACCGGCGGCGCGACGTGTTACGTCGGTCTCCAGAACGGACTCTCGCAGGCGAGCGCCGGCCCGTACGTTCCGTACACCTCGCGCCCCGGCGCGGCGATGTATCCGGGCGTCACGGTCTATGGCAACTACGGCGGCAGCGGCGCGAGCTTCCCGTCGTTCATGTTCACCGCGGCGGAAGGAAACTTCATTCTTGCCGAAGCGGCCGAGCGTGGCATTGGCGGCATCGCCGGCGGATCGGCGCAGGCCCAGATCTACTACGAGGCCGGCATCCGTGCTTCCATGAGCCAGTGGGGCATCACCAGCACCGCCGCGCAGGACGCCTTCATCAACGGCGCGAACGTGTCGTACGCCGCGGCCGCCACACAGGCCGATCGTCTGACGCACATCGCGACCCAGAAGTGGGTGGCGCTCTACACGGACGGCGGGACGGCGTGGACGGAATGGCGGCGTACCTGCCAGCCGGCCGCGATCGTTCCCGGACCGGGCGCGATCCAGACCACCGTGCCGCGCCGGTTCATCTACTCCAACACGGAGTACTCCGTGAACCGCCAGAACGTGTTGGCGGCGGTCGCGACTCAGGGCGCGGACAATTTCAACACGCGCATGTACTGGGATAGGACTCCTACAGCCGCGCCGACGTACTCGGCGGCGGGCTGCCTGGGCGACTGATTTCGGATCGTGGCAGAGAAACGAGAGCCCCGGGGAGCGATCCCCGGGGCTTCTTGTTGCCAGTCGGTGAGTAGGGTCAACAGCGGGAGCACGAACCAACACGAACACGGCACGAACCAACTCGAACGACTGCTGGTTCGTGTGTGCTCGTGCTTTGTTCGTGTCAGTTGGTGATTACGCTGTGCCCTTCATGCCGCAACGCGGTCGGGCTCACAGCTCACTCCTTGAGGACGATCTCGATGAGCCCACCGTTGTGGCCCGTCCCGAACTTAACGTTCGCCTGGTGCGGCTCGTGGAACCGGACTTCCTTCACGTTCCGGGGGACGAGCAACCGGAGTGTCTCGAGCCCTTCGGCCCGACTGCCGTCGACGAAGACGTGCACCGGCTCCGGATAGGCGGTGGAGGTCGTGCGCGCCTGGCGCGAGCGCAGGAAGGTGGGACGCAACCGCAGCACGGTCTCGTACAGCGTGCGGTCGTGCGCCGACTGGAGTTCGGCCTCGGTGAGCACATTGTGGCTGCCGGAGGCCTGGATCGGCCTCGAAGCCGGCGTCTGACCGCCGCACGCCGACAGGGCTCCCGCCACCAGAGCGAGCGAAAGGGTCCTCTGAATGCGCATCATGCCGCATTATGTGACGGTGCACACGGGACGGCAACTCGCTTTCCGCCGGTGGTGACCGGGGGGCATCAGCCGGAGTTGGACACATCAGACGCGCGGACGCGGCCCTCGTCGAGCGGCCGCATACTTGACCGTTTCGTGTCCATGCATCCATGATTGCGCGTCCGGATGGCCATGTTGCCATTCCGGGAATCCACCCTCTCTCCAAAAGGAAGAGCGCCTCATGAAACGCTGCAGGTCCGTGTTCATCAGGGCACAGATGCTGGCAGTCGCGCTGCTGCTCGCAGGCTCCAGCTCGTCGATCGCCCAGAGCACCGGAACCATCCGGGGCACCGTCACCGACTCCGCGACCGGGCGCCGCATCGATGGCGCGCAGGTCAGCATCGTCGGAAGCACGCGCGGTGCCGTCACCGATGCGACCGGCGAGTTCCAGATTCGCGATCTCGCCGCCGGTTCGTACAACGTGCGCGCGCAGCGCATCGGCTACAACTCCTCCGTGCGGGCGGTGCGGCTCGCCACCGGCGGGACCGCGGACGCCAACTTCAACCTGCGGCAGGTGGCAGCGCAGCTCACCGAAGTCGTCGTGACCGGGTACGGCACCGCGCAGCGGCGCGAGGTCAGCAACTCCGTCAGCTCGATCCAGGGCGCGGAGCTGGCCAACTCGCCGGTGGCGGGGCTGGACGGCGCGCTCCAGGGCAAAGCGTCGGGCGTGCAGGTGATCCAGAACGCCGGCAACCCCGGCAACGGGATCACGGTTCGCGTGCGCGGGTCGTCGTCGCTCTCGGCGACCAACCAGCCGCTGTACGTCATCGACGGCGTGCCGCTCATTCGCGAGAACTTCTCGCAGCTCGACGTCGGCGGCCAGGACCTCACCGCGGTCACCGGCATCAGCCCTGACGAGATCGCGTCGCTCGACATCCTCAAGGACGCCGCCGCGGCCGCGATCTACGGGTCCCGCGGATCCAGCGGCGTGGTGATCATCACCACCAAGCGCGGGCAGGCGAACCGTCCCAAGATCTCCATCAACGCGTACACGGCGGCAGCAGGAAGTCGAGAAGCACGTGGAGATGATGAACGCGGCCGAATACGTCGAGTACCAGTTCGAGGCGCTGCTGAACGACGGCTGGACCGAAGCCGAGGCGATTGGCGAAATCGGCGTCGACCGCACGTACGCCGAGTCCACCACCGACTGGCAGAAGGAGATCTTCCGCACGGCGCCGGTGGCCGATCTGTCGCTCCAGATGAGCGGCGGCGTCGATCGGATCCAGTACTTCCTGTCCGGCGCACACTTTCGCCAGAACGGCGTCGTGAACGGCTCGGCGTACAACCGGCAGAACATGCGCGCCAATGTGGACTTCCGCGCCAACAACCGGCTGTCCCTGCGCACGTCGCTCGGCTTCATCCGCGAGGACACCGATCGCAACGAGAACGACAACACGCTCGACGGCGTGGTGACCAACGCGATCGCGACGCCCGCGGTCTTCCCGGTGAAACAGCCAGGCGGTGCCTGGACGAGCACGGACGATGGTCTGCTTTACACGAACCCCGTCGCTATCGGCGAACTGGACGCCGCCGAGACTCGCACCTATCGCGCGCTCGGGAACATCGAGGCCAACTACCTGTTCGGCGAGCGCTTCTCGCTCACGTCGCGCCTAGGCGGCGATGTCCTGAACCTGCGCGACCTGCGCTGGAACTCTCCCACGATCATCGGCCGGTACGCGGCCGGTGTCCTGGGCGTGGCGCAGCAGGGCAACAAGACGGCGGCGCGCTGGGTCAGCGAGACGTTCGGAAACTACGAGCAGCAGTTCGCGTCCGGCCGCCTGTCCGTGACTGCGGGCGGCAGCGTCGAGTGGAATGAGGCCGAGAACTCGTTCCTCCAGGGCGAAGGCTTCGGCAACGAGGGCTTCCGCTATGTCGGCAACGCGGGCAAGGTGACGGTCTACGCGGGCGACAAGACGACCAACAACCTCGTGTCGGCGTTCTCGCGCGCCAACTTCGGCATCAACGATCGCTACTTCGTCACCGCCAGCCTGCGCACGGACGGATCATCCCGCTTCGGTGAGAACAACAAGTACGGCGTCTCTCCCTCGGCGTCACTCGGCTGGATGCTGCAGCGACGAGAGCTTCATGTCGGCGCTGCCGAGCATCGGGGATCTCAAGCTGCGCGTCAGCTATGGTGTCACCGGTAACCAGGGGATCGGCGACGACTTCGCGCCCCTGAGCCGCTTCGGCAAGGCCAATTACTCCGACGAGCCGGGTATCGCGCCGAGCGCGCTGGGCAATCCCGACCTCAAGTGGGAGACGACCAACGAGTTCGACGTCGGTTTCGATCTCTTCATGTTCGGCGGGAGGCTGGGTCTCATCGGCGATCACTATCGCAAGACGACCAAGGATCTGTTGATCCTGCGCCCGATCCCGCAGTCGAGCGGCTTCGCGAGCTTCTGGAACAACGTCGGGAGCATCGAGAACTCGGGCTACGAGCTCTCCCTCCAGTCGACGAACATCGAGCCGGCGACCCGGGATGGGCTCCGGTGGGCGACGGACTTCAACATCTCGTGGAACAAGAACGTCGTGAAGGAGCTGAACAGACACGAGCCGTTCAGCACCGGCATTCGCAGCATGAATCGCGTCCAGGAGGGGCACCCGCTGGGGGCGTTCTACGCCCTCAAGCTCACCGGCGTCGATCCGGCCACCGGCCAGGCGCAGTACCTGGACCTCGACGGCGACGGCGTGCCCACATCGGACGACCGCTTGTTCGTGGGCAGTCCACACCCGGATTCGTTCGGCGGCTTCACCAATACGCTGTCGTGGAAGGGTGTCGAAGTCCGGGCGTTCTTCCAGTTCAGCCGCGGCGCAGAAGTGTACAACGCGATGCGCATCTTCTCCGGCGACGGCGGGTTCGACCTCGACAACAAGTTCCGCGATCAGCTGGATCGCTGGCAGCAGCCGGGAGACATCACGATGGTGCCTAGGGCGAGCTACGACGGCACATCGGACGCCCATCTGACGTCCAGCGCGTTCATCGAGAAGGGCAGCTACACGCGGTTCCAGGAGCTGACGGTTGGGTACACACTGCCGCAGCGCATGTCGCGGTATACGCAGTCCAGAGATTCCGCGGATCTTCGTCTCCGGCCACAACCTCAAGACGTGGACGGACTACTCGGGCTACAACCCGGACGTAAACAGCATCGGCTCCGGCGCGAACGTTTCGCTCGGCACCGACTTCTACGCGTATCCGTTGGCGCGGACCTGGAAGGTCGGCATCAGTGGCGACTTCTAACCGCACGCACACTTCTTATCCAAGGATGAGATCACCAATGAGACTCAAAGCCCTCGCGACCGCAGTCATGGTCGTCGGACTGGTGGCGTGCGACGACACTTTGTCGCTTGCGCCCTCCGGTGAGGTCAAGGAAGAAGACGCGATGGTGGACGGCAACAGCGCCCGAGCGGCGCTGGCCGGCGCGTACGACGCGCTCCAGTCGGGCAGCTATTACGGCGGGGAGTTCCTGTTCTACGCGGACCTCCTCTCCCCAGACGTCGAGCACAAGGGCACGTTCAGCGACTATGCCCAGACGGATGCCAATCGAGTGTTGCCGGACAACGAGTCGCTCTCGGGCATCTGGGGCGCGCTCTACACGGCGGTCGGGATCGCCAACCGGCTCATCGAGCGCGTGCCGGACGTTCCGGGCATGACGGTCGCCGAGCAGGAGGACATCATCGGGCAGGCGCACTTCATTCGCGCGCTCACCTACCACAACATCGTCAAGCTGTGGGGCGACATCCCGATGCCGCTGGCGCCAATGAACGACGTAGAAGCGGCGCAGCAGACGAAGTCGACGGTGGCCGAGGTGTACGCCCAGATCCTACTCGATCTCGGGGCGGCCGAAGGCATGATCGCCAATGTCGGCGATACCCGGAAGGCGACCGTGGGCGCGGTGGTGGCGCTGCGCAGCCGCGTCATGCTGCACCAGCAGAACTGGGCGGGCGTCGTCGCCGCTGCCAACGCGGTCGAGGCGACCGGCGACTACGACCTCGCGCCGCTGTACGAGAACCTGTTCACGCCCGAGGGACAGAACACGGACGAGGACATTTTCCGTGTCTCGTTCACGGCGGTCGAATTCAACAATGTCGGGTTCTTCTACATCTCACGGTCATTTGGCGGGCGGTGGGAAGTCGCCCCCGACACGGCGCTGATCCACGCCTACGGCCGTAGCTCGGATCCAACGTACAATCCCGACACGACGTCGGTGAACGCGGCGTTTTTTCCCGACGATTACCGGGCGTGGTGGAACGTCGCGTACGATGGCCGCGACCGGAGGTTTGGCGGCAAGTGGTCCACGCCGATCGGCGCCGAGGACATCCACGTGATCCGCTTTGCCGAGGTACTCCTCAACAGGGCGGAAGCGCTGGCGCGGCTCGACGGCCCGGCGAACCTCGCAGCAGCGACCGCCGACATCAATCGGATTCGCGCGCGCGCGGGTCCGCCTCCTGCCTGCCCCGGCTGTGTTGGGGCGCCCCCAATTCCGGCGGGCCTGAGCCAGACGGCGCTGCTCGACGTCATTTTTCGCGAGCGTCGGCTCGAGCTGGCGATGGAAGGGTTCGCGTGGCCGGACCTGGTTCGCACCGGCCGCGCCCGGACGGTGCTTGGCCTCACGGTTGTGCTGGACTACGAGCTCCTGCTGCCATTCCCGCAGTCGGAGATCGACGTGATGGTGACGCCGAACTTCCAGAATCCCGGGTACTGAGCTTCGGGCTGCAGAAACAGACCGCCGTCGCAACGAAAGTTGCGGCGGCGGTTCTGACTTAAGGAACACGGCAGCAAGGTGAGCTCGCAACTAATGCGAATACAACCAGAACCATGCGCGAGGCGGGTGATGCTAACTCGAACGTGCACGGCCCTGGTCGCCACGCCAAGAGCCGCCAAAGGCGAGGGCTGAGCAGGAATCGGCGGCGCCACCGACCTTGCCTACCTGCCGCTCACCATCCGCCTACCGCCTGAGACGCGGCGGCGATGAGAATGCCGCGATGAGTGCACCGCATGCGGTGATCACCGTCGGCACGACGGCCGCCAGCTGCGGGACCGCCGGATCGAACGCCCGTAACAGCACGCCCTACGGATTCGCGGCCGCCAATGCTCCGACGACCGCGATCACTGCGCCCAGCACCGCCTCTGTACCGCTCGGCGATGTGGGTCCTTCACCTGCATCCGTACCACAAACCACCTCCTGATGAAAGGTTGAACTGCAGATTCCTCGCTGCGCTCGGAATGACACGCAGCCCGTCGCGGACCGGCGCCTCGAGTCGCCAGCCGCATCTATCACTGCAGGCCCTCACTACCGGCCCTCACTACCGGCCCTCACTACCGGCCCTCACTACCGGCCCTCACTACCGGCCCTCACTACCGGCCCTCACTAGTGTTGCGCCCCGTTACTAAGTGATACATATTGGCGGCGTTCTTTCCGGGGAGCGCTGCCATGCCGCGAGGTCGCGTTGCGGGATTCAGTTTGGTGCTGGCGGAAATGGAACGCACTGAGCTCGAACGCATTGTCCGCTCGCCGACGATGCCGGCGGGGCTGGTGCGTCGGGCGAAGATCGTCCTGCGATCGGCCGACGGCGACACCCATCGCGTCATCGCGGCGGCCGTGGGCGTGAGCCTGCCCTTGGTCAGCTATTGGCGGAAGCGCTTTCGCGACTATCGACTGGCGGGTCTGTACGACGCCCCCCGGCCCGGCCGGCCGCGCACCCATGATGAGGAGGAGGTCGCGCGACTCTTGCGGACGGTCCTGCGCACCAAGCCCAAGGATGCCACCCAGTGGAGTACGCGGGGCATCGCCGACAAGACCGGCATCAGCAAGAGCACGGTGCAGCGGTACTTTGCGCTCTTCGGAGTGCAGCCGCATCGGACCCGGCACTTCAAGCTGTCGACGGATCCGTTTTTCGTGGAGAAAGTCCGAGACATCGTCGGGTTGTACTCGAATCCCCCCGATCACGCGCTGGTGCTCTGCGTCGACGAGAAGAGCCAGATCCAGGCGTTGGAGCGCACCCAGCCCAACTTGCCCATGGGCCTCGGGTACGTCGAAGGCATCACGCACGACTACACGCGGCATGGGACCACCACGCTGTTCGCCGCCCTCGATGTGCAAAGCGGCGAGATTCTCACGCAGTGCAAGCGCCGGCATCGCCATCAAGAGTTTCTCGCGTTTCTGCGGCACGTGGACGAGAACACTCCCGCCGCCCTCGACGTGCATCTCGTTCTCGATAATTACGGCACGCACAAGCATCCCACGGTCAAGGCGTGGCTCGCCCGGCGTCCGCGCTACCACGTCCATTTCACTCCGACGTACGCCTCTTGGCTCAACCAAGTGGAGCGCTGGTTCGGTCTCATCACCCAACGCGCGATTCGGCGCGGCTCGTTCCGCACCGTCCGCGAACTCGTCCAGCGCATCGAGACCTTTGTAACGCGCTACAATCGCACGGCCGCACCCTTCGCCTGGACGGCGACGGCCGAATCCATCCTCAACAAGGTTGCCCGTATTGCGCAAGCGATTAACGGGACGTCACACTAGCGGCCCTCACTACCGGCCCTCACTACCGGCCCTCACTACCGGCCCTCACTACCGGCCCTCACTACCGGCCGTCGATCGGCGGAGCGGGATCGTTCCCGTACGAATTCTTCTCCGTGATCGCGCCGTCGCTCCGATGGATCGAGTGCTCCACGCGCAGACGTCGCGCGATCTCGCGCCCCGCCTCCACCGCGTCCTCCTTGGTGCGGTGACGCGACAGGGTCTTTCCATCGAGCTTGTTCCACCAGCCGGGACCGTCGGCTGCCGAAACGGTGTGAACTCCTCCTCCGCGGTTCATGTTCTCTCCTTGTGAGAGGGCACTAGGCCGCGGCCGGCGCCGGCGCGGAGTTGCTCACGCCTGACTGTGCACCGCTCGGTGCGCTGGACGGAGCGCCTCCTGCCTCGCCGGTCACTGGCTCGCTGCCGCCACCGCCCGGCAGGCCAGTGATGCGCCGGGCGACGCTCCACTTGGCGAGCACCAGCTCGTTGCCGTGATAGACGGTGGTGACGATGGCATCCAGCATTTCCACCGCGCTCCGGAGATCTTCGGGGACGACGTCATGGTCGCCGCGCTGATTCGATCGCCTCGTCCATCACTGCCACATCGTGAAATCCGGGGGAGCAGCTATCGGCTCCGGTAGCACGCCGACCTGGCTCGTCGCCTTCACAGTCCCGCTCCACCCCCGGAAAGGCATCTGAGAAGAGAAACGGAGGCAACGGCGTCTTAGCGCTCACCCCCCCAGCCACTGTTCCATTTTCAACCGGTGTTGACACTCAGACGCGGCCATAGGCCTCGACGGCGACTCGCCAAGCTGCAGGGGTAGCTCAGCGAGCTGACCGCGGGCTGCAGGCGACCAAGCAGCGAGCCAGGAAACGCCCGACGCGGGACGCCCTCAGCACCACTTTGCGTACCAACCAGAGACGAGCTGGATAAAGCGCTCGCTAAAGCTGGTGTTCATGACGCCGGGAGCCATGGCGGACCGACGCGTGTCCCCAGTATGCGCGAGCGGCGTCGGTGGGTGCCGTGGCGTAGCGCGCGACACAGTGCGCAACGGCGTTCGCGGGCCATCGTCGAGCCACCGACAATCGCGATCGCCATTTCTCGCGCGAGCCCGCAGACTACGCCAGCGTTGCGCTCGACGAGATGTTCTGCGACTGACGTCCACCGCGTGCACCTCCGTCGCGCAGACGCCAAGCAGTTCCTATCGCTTACGTGTCCATTAAATCGGGTTAAGCCCAACGTACATCGTCTCTCGTCTCGCGGAGCACAGCTGGAAACGAAAGGTTAATGACAGGCGCTGCGCCGCGGCGGATGCCCGCCTCCAACCCGGCTGCATTCTTGTACAGCCGAGTCGCCAAACTGAGTGATTAGTCTTGAAAGTAGTGTTCTTCGTACGCTATCAGCGGTCGCGCTCCACTCAAAGCGTCGCTCGTCGAGCAGGAACGTCACGCCAAGCTCCGTTGCCCTGCCGCAGAGCGTGAGATTGTCTCGGGCGTAGCACTTGACCCCTTCACCGAGCGGGGGCTTCGGTCCGATGCCATGCCGGTTGAAGGTCATCGGTGCCAATCCGTATTGCGTTGACAGCTCCGAGGCAACCGCAAGAGCCGTTGCCTTGGCGCTGTCGCTAGCGTTCGGGCGTGGTTCGACCGCAACTCTGATCTCCCGATGTGGATCACAGGCTGCCGACAACACAGTTCCTACCAGAACCAAAGCCACTCGCATCGCACGTCCTGAAGCTTGGTGACGATTACGCATGATTTAAGGTGAGGCGCATTGGTGAGTGGTGCCGCCGAACGATGAAGCCATCGTTTCCCATCCACATCCAATCAACGCAAGCATGCCCCGATCGCCCGGCATACCCGACAATATGCCTGCGGCACCAAGACTCAGGTAAGGGATCCACGGGTTACGTCCACTGGCCGAAAGCATGATCATCTGAAGTGTGTGACCAAACTCGTGAGCAGCAACGTCAGCGCTCATCGCCGAAGCCGAACCCAGCGTGAAGCCGCCTTGAAGGAATTTCAAACCGAACAGAGGTTCACGGGTTTTGACATACCCTTGGAATAGCCCGTTTGCTCCCGCGCGGGCGTACCCGCCCGCGAGTGGTGCGGTGATCGCTGCGCCAGCGAGCAGCCAGCTTGATTGATTGAGGTTGCGCAGGAAAGTCGGGAGCAGTGCCCTTCCAGATATTGCCGATTCCACAATGGCAGCAGTCTCCAGCCCCGAGTGCCGTGGCACCTAAGGCGGCCAGCGCAGGCGTCAGACTACCACCGCTTGCAATCGAAATCGCACCGAAGGCGACTATCGCTCCTGAACGCTTGATGTCGGCCCACGGGTGTGCCCACCGAATGCCAAAGAGTCGCAGTCTGATGCGAATCCTGAACAATCCCATCGGGTCGGTTGCATTGATCGGATCATTGTCTGCATAGGCGTAAAGGTTGATGCCGCCATTGAGCCCGATCGGATCTTCGGAGATGAACCGGCCAACCCAGGGATCGTAGTACCGCGCCCGGTTGTACACGAGTTCGGTCTCCCAGTCGTACTCCTTGCCGCCGTACCAGAACCGATTGCCCGTGATGTTCATGCCACTCTCGAGATTGCCGAATGGCGCGTAGTTGAGATGCGCCGCCAGGACATTGTCTGACGCGCGGACCAACCCCTTCACACTCCCGCTCACGGGATCGCGCACGTAGTAGTAAGTCTCCCCGTTCTCGCGCATCGCGAAGGGGTCGTCCACGCCAAGGAACACGTAGTCAGCGCTCGGATCGCCGGCGGCGTCGAGTCTCGCGATCACGTTGTCGCCATCGTGCAGATAGCGGGCATCGAAGACAAATGGGGCAGCGCCGGTTACAGTCTTGCGAACACGCCGGCCCAGCGCGTCATAGCCGAACTGCGCCACGCGCGTGCCGCTTGCGTCGGTCGTCGTGACGTTCACGAGCTGGCCCAGCGAATTCCACATCAACGTCTGGTCGAAGCCGACCCGGTGCTTCTCGATGAGATTGCCGTCGGCGTCATAAACGAACCGCGCATTGTAGGTCCCGACATAGGCGCTATCGAGGCGATTGCCTGCCGCGCTGTGGAAGGCTCCCCCGTTCGTGAGGTTCCCAACCGCGTCGTATGTGAACGTCGTCGGCGGGAAGTCCTGCGCTGGTGTATGCCAGCAGTCCCCGAATCCGATGTCCGGGTTGGGGGTGCAGCCTATGCTCATCGGGATGGTGGGCCACACGGTCTTCAGTCGGCCGGCCGAGTCATAGAAAAAAGTGTAGACCGTGTCAACAACGCCCCGAGCGCGGGACGTGATCCGGTCCATCCCGTCGACTGACAGCTTAACCCCGAGCGCCTGGTTGACGTCCGCCAGGTTGAACGTGTCCTTATAACTGCCGTGCCCTGAGGTGATCGCCCGGCCCATCTCCAGGCCGCTGAGGTAGGTTACTGATATCGGCAGGTTTTCCCCATCGAGGCCGAGATACGTGGTCGTACCAAAGGCGGTCACTGACTCCAGCGCACCCATGGCGCTGTAGCCAAAGCCCTGAGTCTTTTCACCTGTCCACTGGCTGGAAGTGGCGCTGATGCCGGTGCGCAGTCCCTTGGTGTCGTATGAGTACGCCAGCTGATACCGCTTGTCCCAGCTGGCGCCGCGCCGGGCCGTAGCGCGCGCTACGCGTCCCAGTGCATCGGTGAAGATCGTGTCCCGGCTCTCGCCGTTGTGGTAGGCCACCGAGCTTTCACCAACAGAGACGACGTCGTAGGCGATCGTGATGTCGTATCCATCAGGCGTGGTACGACTGATGAGCCGGTCCATCGCGTCGTACTGCATCGTGATGGTTTGCCCGCGGCGGTTGGTTACGCTTACGACGTTCCCATTCGCGTCGTACGCAGTCACCAGCGGCGTGGACGACCCGGCGCGCAACTCCGAGGTGACCCAGCCAAGCGCATTGCGCGTGTATGTCGTGGAGTGAAAACGCGCGTCGGTGACGGTGCGGAGGCCCAATGAGTCGTACGAGAACGAAGTCGTTTGATTGAGCCCGTTTTTCGTCGCGATCACGCGATTCATCGGGTCGTAAATCGCGGTGTCGCGTGTACCTGGCGTTGCGTTCTTCACCACGCGGCCGTAGCTGTCCTTGTAGAAGCGCGTAATGTTTAAGCCGGCTTTCGAGGAGTCGGTGTTCCGCAACCCGGTCGCGCCGTACCATCTGCTTGACATGTGTCCGC
Organism: uncultured Gemmatimonadaceae bacterium; assembly: GCA_963724885.1. Classification (GTDB taxonomy): domain Bacteria; phylum Gemmatimonadota; class Gemmatimonadetes; order Gemmatimonadales; family Gemmatimonadaceae; genus DASPMP01. The sequence continues at coordinate 395,570 of CAVRWG010000001.1, forward strand.
CGGCGTCTGTCACGGTGGCGACGCGGCCGAAAGTGTCGAAGGTGTAGGTCGCCACCGGATTGGTGCCAACGCGGCTCGTCGCCAGGTAGACGCCGTTGTACGTGAGCGTCTGCTCGACCGTGTTGCCGTAGATGCGAGTCGGCCGGTCGTACACGGTTTCGTACTCCGTATTGACCGTACCTGTGGCGTCGCTCACGGAGGTCAGTACAGCGCCCCCGTTCGGCGTCGTCATCCAGTCGTAAGTCACCACGTTGCCCGTTGGGCTTACGGATTGCGTGAGGAGCCCATTGGCGTTGAATTGCGCGGTGGACGACGGACCGAGCGGGTAGTCCGCCTGAGTCGGCGAGCCCCATCGGCTTATGGAGTAGAAGGTCGTCTGGTTCCTCGGGTTGGTCACGCGCGCGCGCAGGTCCTGGCCGCGTGGCACGGGCGCTCCGGACGTGCCCTGCGTGCCTCCAGCGATGGCAACGAGCAGTGCTTTGGCCGGAGCCGCGAGCGTCGAGCGAGGCCGGACTTGCACGCCGCCGCTGACCGTGATCTCTGGCGCCTCGGCGAAATCGAGATTGCCGTCCGTCGCGTACGCAAAATTCGTTACGCTGGCGGCGCGATCGGTGAGACTCGCGAGGCGGTGGCTGCTGTAGGTCGCCAGGAAGTTGCGGACTCCGTCGGGGTCCCAAGCCGTCGCCAGATCGCCCTCGACGTTCACCTCAAAGGCTGACGTGCGCTGCGCCGAGCCCGGCGTGGCGATCTGCAGAATCTTGCCCGAGCCGTCATAGTAGAACTGGATCGACTGGCCGGCGGGATCCGTGATCGAGGAGATCCGGCCACTGGTCCGACTGATCGTTGTCGCCGCCCCATAGCGATCGGCGATGGCCGTCAGCAGGCCAGTTGCATCGAATCCATACGAAGTGCCGTTCGGGTAGCGTCGTGTATACGTGCCGCTGGTGTTTCGCGTGAGCTTGGAGAACTCACCAGGCGAGGCATCGAAGCCGCATGTCATGCCTGAAACGCATTGGAGATCGAACTCCGCTTCGTTGAGCCAGGAGCCGGGACCCGGAGTGTTAGTGAGACTCCGCGCGCCAGAACTGGTACGACGTCGCTGCGAACGTGACCTGATTCCATCCGACTGCGCCGGGCTGGAACGAGGCAACGGCGGTCCATGTCGAGCCATCGTTGGAGCCGCGGACCGTGTACCAACCAGCGTACCCGGCGTTGTGCGCGTAGATGCGCAGGCGGTTGAACGTCCGCGGACCACTGTAGTTCAGCTGGAGGTGGGCACCAGCCACCGCATTGTCGCTGTGCCAGGCGTGGCCGACGAGGTCCGCGTCATGGATCTTGAACGGCCCGCCGTTGAGCGTCATGCCACTCGCCGTCCAAGTGCCACTCTGACTGTTGATCACCTCTGGCGTGAAGAACGACGCCGAGCCGTCTCCCGACACGATCATCGCACCGTCAGGCTGGAGGTGCAGGCGCTGCAGTTGCGCCATCTGCCATCCGGCGCCGAACTCGCTCGCCGCGTCATTGATGATGAGGACCCGCGCGGGAACTGTCGCCAGTCGCTGGATGCCGTCGGCCCACCGGCTCGTAACGATCGCGGTGTACAGCGCGGCCTGGGTGCTCATCGCCGTCGCCTCAAACTGCGCCGCGAGCCGGGTCACCCCAGAGCCGCCTTGGAAGTAGAGCTCAGTCGAACCGTTTACGAGGTTCACGAAGCTACCGTCGCTACGTTGCAGCCGCAGCGACAGTGTGTCGGCAGGCGTGGTGGAATTGTCCGTTGCGTCGAGCTGGATAGTGGCGATCGGCCGGGCACGGTCGCTGCGGTAAAGAAGAGTCACACCGCGCTCTACGTCGATGCTGCGATAGGTAGCTGTCGAATACGCTGCGGTGGCTGCGAAACAGGAGGCCACGCAGCGTCCGACGTCGCGCATGCGGTCGGCATAGGCTAGGGCGATAGTGGCGACGTAATGGCCGCTCCCGTCCGCGACGGTAACATTGGCAGCGCCGCTCACGCCCTCGCTCGTCGCGGTAATGCTGCCAGCACCGGCGGTCTGACCTGTAACCGTGGTAGTCGCTGCACTCGAGCCCGAGGTCGGTGATGCCGAGACTTTCGACCCGTTCCACGTGACCACGCGGCCCGTGAGCTCCTGACCGTCCGCTGCAAACGTGCGCGCGGTTGCCGTCGCGGTCTGGCCGATCTCGAGAAAAGCAGTAGCCGAAACAACCACAGAGGCGACGGGCTTGGGGATCACCGTGATTGGCGCGCTTCCCGTCACGCCTTCGCTCACGGCAGAGATCGAGCCGGCACCCACGGCCGTTGCTGTGACAACCGTGGTCGCCACGGTCGTTCCCTGTACGGGTGAGGGAGAAACTCCGCTTCCAGACCAGGACACGGCACGTCCAGTCAGCTCCGAGCCGTCCGCCGCATAGGTACGCACGGTCGCGGTCGCGACCTGACCGATTTGAATCGTCGTCGGGCTGACCGAGACCGAAACGGTCACAACGGGCTCGATGATCTGAACCTGATCGCTCCCCTGAATCGTCTCGGACGTGGCTGTGATGGAGCCCATCATTGCCACCTGACCAGCCGTCGCGTTCACAGTGGATGGGCTGGTACCGCTAGCCGGAACAGTGAATCCGTTGGCACTCCACGTGATCTGCCGGCCGGTCAGTTCATTGTGACTAGCATCGAATGCGCGAGCCGTGACGGAGAAGACTTGCCCTTTGGCAACCTGTTCGGGTACCGCCGTGACCTCGACGGAAGCGACAGAAATGGGGGCGTCGTAGTACACGGTCCTGCTCCCACCCGCGCCGCCATTGGGGTCTTCGATCTCGCCGGTGAGTTGATTCGGCCCTGCGTTGAGCGTAACAGAAGCCGTGTACAGCCACTTCTTGGAGAAGCCTGCGCAGCCGGTAGTAGTTGGCGTTCGCGTCGTTGTAACAACGACATTGTTGAGAGTCGTATGCGATGTCGAACTCGCGGAGTTTGTGCAGCCGCGCCATTGGATGGTGATGTTGTCGGGCGTACTAAAATGCTGATTGGCGCTTGGTGCGACCCACGCGAAGGTCGGACCCTGGGCGAAGAGAATTGTCGGACTCATCGCGAGGGCAAGGGCGACAACGCTGCGATGCAACGCTTGCATGAGGAGTAGCTCCTGGGAGTGGCGGGTCCGTTGTTCACGAGCCGTCGAGGCTCGCGAAGTCAGCCCAGATGAGGCACACCGAGTGCCTGCTACGCTCTCGCGTTAACTCATTGACGCGACGCGCGTTTGCAATTCCGCCACTAGGACGATTCGCTCACATTCGCAGCGATTCGCGCGAATGCCTGCGAATCCGTGCGAATCGGCGACGTCACGCGCGCGATCCCGAACTTCCTCATCCGGCGGTACAATGTCGCCCGGTGCATGCCCAGCTCCCTCGACACGGTCTCGGTATTCCAGTCCGACCGCTCCAAGGCCTCGATAATCGTCCGGCGCTCCAGCGCCTCCATTTCAATGCGCGATCCGGCGGCCTGCAGTCGCCGCGACAGAATCATGCGGACGGTCTCGCCGACGAGTTTGCCGTTGCTGAAGATCGCGCTCGACTCGATCACGTGCCTCAGCTCCCGTACGTTCCCGGGCCACGCGTGTCCGCGCAGCACCTCGATCGCGTCGTCTGCCACGCGCACGTGCCCATGCCCTGAATGTTGGAGGAAGTGCCGCACCAGCAGCGGGAGGTCATCCAGGCGATCGGCGAGCGGCGGCACTGTGACTCTCACCGCGCTGACCCGATGCGCGAAGTCGGGGCGAAAAAGTCCGTTGTCCACCAGCACCTGCAGCGGCTCGTTCGTCGCCGCCACCAGCCGGAACTCGCTGTGTGTGTCACGCTTGGCGCCTACCGGCCGGAACACGCCGGTCTCGATGGCGCGCAGCAGCTTGGCCTGCATCGTCTGCGGCAGCCCGCTCACCTCATCCAGAAAAACCGTCCCGCCGTTGGCCTCGGCCAGAAAACCGGGGACGTCGCTGAACGCGCCGGTGAACGCGCCGCGCACGTGACCGAACATCGCGTCCTCGAACATGGTGTCGCTGATCGCGCACACGTTGCACGGCACGAACGCCCCGCGCCGGCCGCTCGCCGCGTGCAGCGCCGCCGCTACCAACTCCTTCCCGGCGCCCGTAGGCCCCTCGATGAGCACCGATAGCGTCGTGCGCGCCACCGCGTCGATCCACTCGCGCAGCGCGCGGATCGGCTCGGAGTCCCCGACGATGGACTCGAGCGCCGACAGGTGCCGGCCGTTGCCGTTGCTCGTCGTCATGGCCTGATCTTCTCCGCCCGCTCGCGCATCTCCTTCGACAGGCGCTCGGCGTCGGCGTCGTTCCGGATCACACGCGGCGTGAGGAAAATGAACAGCTCCGTCTCCGTCGTCACCCGACGCTGCTGTCCGAACAGGCCGCCTATGAACGGAATCGACGACAGGAACGGGAGTCCCGAGCTCGCCTTGTCCTCCTGCTTGTCCGTGAGCCCGCCGAGGACGACAGTTTGCCCGTCGCGCACGAGCAGCTGCGTCTGGACCGACCGTTGCGAGATCACCGGCGCGTTGAACTGGGTCTCGCCGGTGGCGTTGCTCACTTCCTGCATCACCTCGAGCTGCACGGACCCGTCGGCGCTCACGGTGGGACGCACGGAGAGCTTGGTGCCCACTTCCATATACTGGACCACCTGGTCGCGGAACGGCGCGTCGGTGGGCAGGGTCCGCGACACCTGCACGAAGGGCCGCTGCGTGCCGACCACCATCGTGGCCTCGTGATTGTTCTCCGTCAGCACGATGGGACGGCTCACGATCTTCACCATACCGCGGGAGGCGGCGAGGCCGAGCTTGGCGTCGAGATCCACGCCGCCGATGCCCATGACCTTGATGGCAAAGTCGGCCAATCCCGCGCCGCCGCCGGTGACGCTGACCGCGGTACCGGCACGGTTCAGGTCCGTGGCGCCCATGATGCCGTCGATGTTGAAGCCATTGCCGCGATCGCGTCGCATCTCCACCACCAGCGCCTCGATCAGCACTTGAAGCGCGGGCACGTCGAGCTGATCGACGGCCGCCCGTATCAGCGTGAAGTCGTTCCGATTCGAACGGATCAGCAGGCTGTTGGCCCGCCCGTCGGGAACGATCGTGACCTCGCCGGTGAGTGTCGCGGCCCGGCCGGCCAGACCCACGACGGCCTGCGGCGGCGGCGCGCCCGGAGGCGGCGCCTGACTCTGGCGCAGCTCGTCGCCCAGCGTGGGCAATCGCGTGCGGCCGTCGAGCACGGGACTGGTGCGTCCATAGAGGGCGTTCACGGTCGCCGCGACTTCGGCGGCGCGCGCGTGCTTGATGGGGATCACGAACAGCTCCGGCGCATCCGCCGCTCGCTGCCCACCCGCGGGCTCCGCCTGAAGCGTGGGCCTCGGCGCCTCCTTCGGCCGAACGCGATACAGCCGCGCGGTGGTGTCGTTCACCAGCTCGTAGTTCTGGCTCTCCACCAGCCCACGCAGCAGCAGGAGCACGTTCGCCCTCGGCACGGGCTGCGGCGTCTCGAGCGTGACCTGCGGCCCATTGGGCCCGCTGAAGATCACCGGGCGGTCGAGGTACTGCGACATCATCTGCACGGCCGCGCGCAGCTCGGTGTTCACCAGCCGGATCGTGACGCTGTCCTGCTGCGCCTGCGCGCGCGAGCCCAGGACCGCGAGCAGAACGAGGACCGCAAGTTTTCTCATGGCCCCCCCCTCCTGAGCCCAAGACGCCACGTGGTGTCCGGTCCCTGCACGATGACGCTGTCGCGCGTCACGGAGCGCACGGTCAGCTGGTCGAACGTGCTGCCATTGCGTACGACGGTGCCCGGCGGCGCACCCGGGATACCATCGACCACCGCCTGGAACGGCGGCCCGCCGATGATCCCCTTGACCACCATCGTGGGACGAATCCGCGGCGGTTGCGGCGCATTGGGGAGCATCACGGTCCGGGCTCGCGTGTAGGGCACCTCCGACGGCGCGCGCGACAACCGGAACGGGTTGGCGTCGATCGCCTCGTCGGCCGCGCGCTCGATCGTGTCGGAAGCGAGGTTCGCCGGGATCACCGGCGCTCCGCTCACCGGCGAGGCCGGCAGCTCGCGCGTGGGCAGTGGACGACGCCACGCCTCCGCCGCGAGAATCGTCAGCGCAATCGCCGCCACGGCGAGCACCTTGTCCGTCGTCGCGATGTTCATCGCCGCGCTCCGGGTTTGTCGGCGGCGGCGATGACCGCGAGCGTCTCCACGCGGAGATCAAACCGCAGCACTTCGACCTTCGAGTCGGGCGCGGCGGGGTCGGGCTGGCTCACCGTCAGGCTGCGAATCACCAGCGGCCTCCTGTGCGTTTCGACGCCCGTGAGAAGATCGAGCAGTCCCGCCACGTCGCCCTCCGCGGAAAGCTGTACCGCCACGCGCGTGAATCCCGACCCCCCGCCCGCGCGCGGCAGGCTGTCCGGCCGCAGGCCGACGCTGAGCACCTCCACCTCGCAGTCCTCCGCGATGGTCTCAACGAGCGACGCGAGCGTGGCGGCCGCGGCGTCGGGGCTCGCCGCACGCAGCATGGTGCCGCGCAGGACGGTGACGCGCTTGCCGCGCGCGGCGGCACTGTCGCGTACCGCCTGGATGGACGACGCATCGCGTCGCGCGCGCTCCAGCCGATTGCGCATCGCGACAGCAGCGTCCACGCGAGCGGTCTCCCACGCGCGCAGCGCCGGACCGCCCTTTCCCACGCCGACGATGGTCGCGACGGTCACCGCTCCCACGAGGAGCGTCCTGCGATCGTGCGGCGTGATGGAGAGCCGGATCATCGCGGCTGCCCTCCCGCGCGCGTAGTGGCGGTATCCACGGGGGGCCGGCGAAAGCGGATCGCGACGCGTTGCACTCGCGCGCCGCCCATGTTCTCGCGCGACACCGACCCCGCCAGGGCTGCGCCGGCGATGCCGCTCAACTCCTCTAGCGCGGGCAGCACGCGGGCTGCCGCTGAGGAGACGACGGTCATGCTGCCGCTCGCGCTGTCCACACGCAGCGAGACGATGGCGGTGGAATCCGGCAGCGCGTCGCCGATTGCGCCGAGCAGCGGGACCACGGGCCGGCGCGTGAGCAGGAACCCGGGTTGTCCAGCAGCTGATAGCCGCCCAGTTCGCCGAGCTGAGCGGTGTGAGAGGCCGGAACGTTCGGGTCGGTCACCTGTGTCATTTCCGCGGAGGACGGGACGGCCGAATCTCGACGCGGCTCGGCAGGCTGCGCGTCGGGGTGGTCGACCAGGTCGACGATGACCTGCGCGACGTCGTCGGCGCGAGCTTCCAGTCTGGCGCCGGAGCCGTCACCCGCGCGATGAACCCGGTCTGGACCGAGCCCGGCGCCACCATGCTGACGCGGATGCCATCGTGTCGCACCTCCTGCATCAGCGCCTCGCTGAACGCGTTGAGACCGGCCTTCGACGCGCAGTACGCGGCGCCGCCGACGAATGGGTTGCATGCCGGCCAGGCTGCTGACGTTGATGATCCAGCCGCCGCCGCGGGCCTTGAGGTGCGGAATGGCGGCATGGCAGCAGTGGAAGACGCCGGTGAGATTCGTATCGATCACGCGGCGCCAGTCTCGCGGAGTCATCGCGCGACCTCGACGAAACCACCCATGCCGGCGTTGTTGACCAGGATGTCGACGCCGCCCCATTCCGGACGACCCGTGCGAAGGCCCCGTCAACGCCGGCCTCGTCGCGGACATCGGCCCGAACGGCCAGCACGCGGGCGCTGGCAGTCCGAGCCCGCCAGCGCCAGACGCGCCTCTTCGAGGCGTTGTTCGTCGGTCCCCGTGATGGCAACCGAGGCGCCACGCGCGAGAAGCGCCGCCGCGGTCGCAAACCCGATGCCTCGCGACCCGCCGGTCACGAGTGCGACGGTGCTGGAGCTGATGGGCATGTGAAACGTCTGCGGTGGGAAACCGACGTATACAATACCGTAGCAGGCGATGCACACGGTAGCTATCCTCGGCGCGGGTGAACTCGGCGGCGCACATCGCGCGCACGCTGGCCACCGGCGACGCCGTCTCGCGCATCGTGCTCGTCGACGAGGCGGGCAAGGTCGCCGCCGGCAAGGCGCTCGACATCCGCCAGGCAGGCCCGGTCGAGTCGTACGACACCGCGGTGGACGGCTCGGACGACATTCACCAGGCTTCCGGCGTCGACGTCATCGTGATGGCCGATTGGCACGGCCAGGCGGCGCCGGCGCGGAGGCCGCGCTGGCGCTGGTGGACCGCGTGGCCAGACTGTCGCCGGGCGCGCCCCGGTGTTTTCCGGCGTGGCCGACCACGCGCTGATGACGCTGGCCATCAAGGAGCTGAAGCTGTCGACGACGCGCCTGATCGGGTCGGCGCCGGTGGCCGTCGCTGCGGCTGCGTGTGCGCTTAGTGCACCCGCGTTGGAGGCTTCGCCCGTGGACGTCGCGATCCCGGTCCTGGGTCTGCCGCCCGCCTGGGTGCTGGCGTGGGATGGCGCGCGTGTGGCGGGAGCGCCGGTCGAGATGCCGGCCGACGCGGCGGCGCGTGTGGAACAAACGCTCGCGGCAAACCGGCCCGGGCGCGTACAGCCTGGCCTCGGCGGCCGCGGCTGTGGTCCGGGCGATGCTCACGAGCTCGCGCCGGCGCTTCTGCTGCTTTCAGGCGACGCCGTTTGGCGGCGTCCACCCGGTGGTGTTCGCGGCGCCAGTCACGCTCGCACCCTCGGGGATTGCGTCGGTCGTCGTCCCCGAACTCACCCCCCGCCAGCGCGTCGCGCTCGAGTCAACGGTCCTCGCACGAACCTGATCAACCCGAGCCTCACCTCGATCTGGTCAAGCAGGTCGCAACCCGATCACAGCTCAACGGGCGAGCCGTTCGAAGACGGAGACGAATGCTTCCACGAAGGCGTCGGCCACGTCCATAGAGGTCAGGGTCGGCCAACCTCGACCGTCAGCGACGTCACGCTCTTGTCGCGCGATGCCACACGGCACGATGAGATCGAAGCAGGACGAGATCGGTCGACACGTTGAAGGCGAGACCGTGCGTGGTGATCCAGCGGGAGATACGGACACCGATCGCGCCGATCTTGCGGTCGCCCACCCACGCGCCGCTGAGCCCGACACGCGATCGGCAGTGACCCCGAAGGCCGCGCACAGCCGGATCATCACCGCTTCGAGATCGCGCACGTAGCGATGCACGTCTTGCCGGTCCGGCTTGAGATCGAGGATCGGGATAGGCCGACCAGTTGCCCCGGGCCGTGATAGGTGACGTCGCCGCCGCGGCCGGTCTCGATCACGTCGACGCCGCGCGCGGCCAGCACTTCCGGCGGCGCAACCAGATGTGCTCGCGCGCTTCAGCCAGCTTCACGCCGAGCGTGATGACGTGGGGGTGTTCGAGCAGCAGCAGCGTGTCGGGAATGCGCTCGGCACGCCGATCCTCGACGAGCGCCTTCTGCGATGTCCAGCGCGCGTCGGTAATCCGGGATGATGCCGAGGCGTCGTGGCAACAGATCACGCACAGGACCCGCCTTCGCGCCTTCGCGCCTCGCGCCTTCGTGATTGTCACCTCAAACTGACGCTCTGATCGAACTTCTCGAGAGTCTCTTCTCACTGGGCCAGGAACTGGTCGGCGACGGCGCCGTCCACGACGCGATGGTCGTAGCCCAGCGAGAGGTACATCATCGAGCGGATCGCGATGGCGTCGTCGACCACCACGGCGCGCTTCTCGATCGCGCCGATGCCCAGGATCGCGACCTGCGGCTGGTTGATGATCGGCAAGCCGAACAGCGCGCCGAAGATGCCGGGGTTGGTGATCGTGAACGTGCCGCCCTGCACCTCGTCGGGCTTGCAGCTGCTTGGCTGCGGGCGCGATCGGCGAGATCGGCGATGCCGCGGCTGAGGCCCGAGCAAGCTGACAGCTCGTCGCGCCTTCTTCACCACCGGCACGATGAGCCCCCAGTCGAGCGCGACCGCGACGCCGATGTTGAGGTCCTTCTTGTAGACGATGTTGTCGCCGTCGACCGACGAGTTGAGGACGGGCAACGCCCGCAGCGCGCCGGCGACCGCCTTGGTGATGAAGGACAGGAACGTCAGCTTCGCGCCGTCGCGTTCGTACGCGGCCTTCTTCTGCTCGCGCAGCTGCGCGACGCGCGAGAAGTTCACCTCGAACACCGAGTGCACGTGGGCCGACGTGCGGCGGCTGAGCACCATGTGCTCGGCGATCTTCTTGCGCATCACGCCCATCGGCACGATCTCGACGGGCTCGCCCGGCCGGAACGCCGGGATGTACTGGGTCGATACCTTGACGGGTGCAGCAACGGGCTGATGCTCGATGAAGCCGAGAATGTCCTGCTTGGTCACCCGGCCGCCGATGCCGGACCCCGGAATCGCCGCGATGTCGACGTTGTGCTCCCTGGCAATGCGGCGAACCAGAGGGGACGAACGCGCCTTCCGCACTTCTTCCAGCGACTGGACCGGTTCGACCTTGTTCCAGTGAGTCGGATCGTGGCCAAGGTTGATCGGGTTGATCGGGTTGGTCGGGTTGACCTGGTTGACCGGGTTGATCAGTTTGAGCGCCCCGAGCCGAGGCCAAGTCACCAATGGTGGCGACGACGCTGTTGACGGCGACGGTCTCACCTTCGCGTACCCTGATCTCGGACAGCACGCCGGCCGCCGGGGACGGGATCTCGGCATCCACCTTGTCCGTGGAGATCTCGAAGAGGGGCTCGTCGCGGTCGACGTGATCGCCCACCTTCTTGATCCAGCGGACGACGGTGCCTTCCGCGATCGACTCGCCCATCTGGGGCATCAGCACTGGGGTGGACATGGGCGTCACATGTGAATCGCGGCGCCGTGCGTGGCGTGCGCGGCTTCACCCACAGCCTCCGACATCGTCGGGTGCGCGTGGATGGTGCGGATCAACTCTTCAACCGTGCACTCGGTGCGAAGCGCAAGCACGCCCTCGGCGATGAGCTCGGTGGCGCGCGGGCCGATGATGTGGACGCCGAGGATCTCGTCGTATTTCTTGTCAGCGACAATTTTCACGAAGCCGTCGAGCTCGTCGGCCATGCGCGCGCGGCCGAGCACGCGGAAGGGGAACGAGCCGACCTGGACGTCGGCGCCGCTGTCGCGCGCGGCCTTCTCGGTCAGGCCGACGCTGCCGATTTCGGGGTCGCAATACGTGCACCCGGGCACGTGGTCGAAGTTGATCGGCCGCACCTGATGGCCCGCGATCCGCTCGGCGACCAGGATGCCCTCGGCCGACGAGACGTGCGCCAATTGCGGGTGCCGCGTGCCCTCGCCGAAGGTCACGACATCGCCCAGTGCGGAGATGCCCTCGACGTTGGTGCGATAGGACGGGTCCACCTTCACGTACCCGCGCTCCAGCGCGAGCCCGACGGCCTCGACGCCGAGCCCGTCGGTGACCGGCCTCGTCCCGTGGCGACCAGCAGGTAGTCGGCCGAGATCGACTGCGTCTTGCCGTCGGCGCCCTGCGCCTCGAGCGTCACGCCCGTGCCCTTCACGCCGCCCTGGTGACCTTCGTGCCGACCAGCGTGGTGATGCCCTGCTTCTTGAACGAGCGCGCGAGCTCCGCCGACACCGCCTCGTCTTCCACCGGAACCAGTCGCGGGAGCAGCTCGATGACGGTGACCTTGCTGCCGAAGCGGTTGAAGATCGACGCGAACTCGACTCCCACGGCGCCGCTGCCCATGATGACTGATCGACCCGGGCACTTCCTTGAGGTGGATCGCCTCGTCGCTGGTGATGATGCGGGTGTGGTCGATCGTGATGCCAGGGACACTGCGGGGCGACGAACCGGTGGCGACGATGATGTGCCGCGCGGTCAACTCCTGGTCGTCGCCGCCGGTGACGACGATCTTGCCCTGGCCGGCCAGGCGGGCCGTGCCCTTGATCCACGCGATGCCGTTCTTCTTGAACAGGCTCTCGATGCCCTTGGTCAGCCCGAGACGATTCGTCCTTGCGCGCGCGGACGGCGGTGACGTCGAGTGTGGGGTCGCGCCGGCGAGCCCGATGCCCCAGTCGGCGGCGTGCTGGACGATCTTGAGCGCGTGGGCGTGCTCGAGCAGCGCCTTGGTCGGGATGCAGCCCCACAACAGGCAGGTGCCGCCCAGTGCTTCTGCCGTTCCACGACCGCCGTTCAGACCCAGCTGCGCCGGCGAATGGCCGCGACGTAGCCGCCGGTCCCGGCGCCAATCACGATGAGGTCGAAAGCCTGGGCCACGGTGGATTACAACTCCTGAAAGATGGGACGCCTCAACGTTTCAGCGAAGACAACGGGATGAACGTCGTGGACGGGTCGGGTGCCGTCGGCTGGGGGCCGCCTCGATTTCCGAGGGGTCCAGCGCCTTCACCTGGGACTCGCAGGCGCCCATGCTCGTAGCGCAGGTCCCAGTAGGACTGCTGCAGCTGATCGAGACGGCGAGCGGCCCGCCGGGCTTTGGCAAGCGCCCAGAGGGCGATGAGCAGGGCAAGGCCTGCCAGAAGACTGGGCCAGATCATCAACGTCGGGCCGCCCGGAGGGCGACACCCTTCGGAGATATCGGTCGAGTACGAGGTGTCAAGAACTGCGGTGATCCCACCAACCGCGTAGAATACCGTCGCGATGTCCACCGCATTCCCACGGTGCTGCTGGTCGATCAGGATGATGCCTGGCGCGAGGCACTGGCCGATGCGCTGCGCGTGGATCGCCGGATCCTGCGCGCCGCCAGCGGCGAGACGGCACTCGGGATGCTGACGCGCGAGGAAGTGGACGTGCTCCTCGTGGACCTGGCGCAGCCGGGCATCTCGGCGTTCGAGACGCTGCGCATCGCGCGCGAGAACTTCGACCTCACGGAAGTGATCGTCACCGGCGTCGAGCCCGATGTCGACGCCGCCGTCGAATCGGTGAAGCTGGGTGCGTTCCACTTCGCGCCCAAATCGGCCGGCGCCGACACGGTGCGCGCACTGGTGGCGCGCGCTTTGGAGCGGCAGTCGCTGACGCGCCAGGTGCAGGTGCTGTCGGCCGAGGCCTGGACGACCACCGACCGCGAGTTCATCGTCGGCCCCAGCCGCGCGTTGCAGGACGTGGTGGACCTGGTGCGCCGCGTGGCGCCGCTCACGGCGACCGTGCTGGTGCTCGGTGAAAGCGGCACGGGCAAGGAGTTGCTCGCGCGGCTGCTGCATCGCCAGGGCCGATCGCCCGAGGGCCCGTTTGTCGCCGTGAACCTGGCGGCGATTCCGCAGGACCTGGTGGAAAGCGTGCTCTTCGGTCACGAGAAGGGGGCGTTCACCGGCGCGATGCGGCAGCAGATCGGCAAGTTCGAGCTCGCCACCGGCGGCACGCTCTTCCTGGACGAGATCGGCGACCTGCGCCTGGACTTGCAGGCCAAGCTGCTGCGCGCGATTCAGGAGGGCGAGGTCGAACGCATCGGCAGCGCCCGCCCCATCAAGACGGACTTCCGCCTGGTCGCTGCCACCAACGTCGACCTCGACAAGGCCGTGAAGGAAGGCCGTTTCCGCGAGGACCTCTACTTCCGCCTGCGCGTGATCCCGATCACGCCTGCCTCCCCTGCGCGATCGCGTCGAGGACGTCGCGACGCTCGCGCCGTTCTTCCTGCGGCGCTACAACACGAAGTTCCGCAAGCAGGTCCAGGGCATCTCCGAGAAGGCCCTCAAGGCGCTCAGCGCCTACGACTGGCCGGGCAACATCCGCGAACTGGAGAACCTGGTCGAACGCCTGGTCGCGATCACGGACAAGACCTGGATCACCGAGGACGACCTGCCGTGGAGCTGCAGGTCGCCGAACTGGACCGCGCGCCCGCGCACCGACGAGCAGCCTGTTCCAGGACGCGATGACGGTCTACGAGCGCAACCTGCTGCTGCGGGCGCTCGAGAAGCACGCGTGGAACGTCACGCGCACGGCCCGATACCTGGGCCTGCCCCTATCGACGATGAAGTTCAAGATCGAGAAGTTCGAAGCTGCGGGAGGCGGCGAAGAAGATTCGGACCTGACGAGTGCCGATTGACGATTGCAGATGACGGCGGCCCGGGATGGGTACCGACGTTGCCGTTGCTGCGAATCCGTCAATCGGTTGCCGTCGTCTACTTTTCGCGGCAGCACGGCGTCCTTCAGCGCCTTCGTGAATCCGCGCCTTGACGACGGTCTTGGCGGGAATCTTGATCGGCCTCGCCCGTCGCCGGGTTGCGGCCCATGCGCGCCTTGCGCTTCTGGACCACCAGCTTGACCATGCCGGGCAGCGCGAACTCGCCCGCCCGTTTGAGCTCCTTCTCCGAGAGCGCCGCGAGCTCGTCGAAGAACTCGCGCGCCTGCGTCCGCTTGACTTCGAAGCGATCCGCGAAGTGCGAGAAGAACTCGGATTTGCCCATCCTGCGGGCCTCTGCCATTGGGTCCCCTTACTTCGGCGCGCTCAGCAACTCCCGCACGGCCGCGCGCGCAATCGGCGGCTGCGGAGAAAATGGCGACCGTGAGGGATCGATTCAGCGGTATCCTATCGTCGCGTTTTGCCAGTGTCAACGAAGAGAGACGCAAAAACCGAGAGAAATCGGCCGGAATGGTACGATTTTTCACCATGTCCACCGCCACCATTGAGACGTTCCCCGATCCGCGCCCCGGCCGCGACTTCGAGATCGAAATCCGCTGCCCCGAGTTCACGTCGGTCTGCCCGAAGACCGGGCTGCCGGACTTCGGTGAGATCCAGATCAATTACATCCCCGATGACCTCTGCATGGAGCTGAAGCCTTGAGTTGTATGACCTGCTGGGTTCCGCAATCAGGGGATTTTCTACGAGGCGGTCACCGACCAGATCCTTGACGATCTCGTGGCGCTGCCGGCCGAGGGAATGACGGTGGCGGCGACTTCATGCTGCGCGGGGGCTCACGACGTCGGTGACCGCGAGGCACGCAACAGTCGTCGATCGGGTTGTCGGGTTGGTCGGGTTGGGGTCGGGGTTGATGAACGGCGCCGCTGGGTCACCGAGGAACAGCGATGCGTGGCACGGGACTGCTCGGCGTGGTCGCGGTTGACGCCGGTCGCGACGCTGACGGCGCCGCCTTCGTCCTCGATGATAGCGTGGGTGTTTCCGAGGCCGAAGCTCGCGAGGAGGCCACCAAGGCGATCGCATTGCTCCAGCAGTCGATGACGACGCGGGAGAGCAAGCGGTCCTGCGCGTCGTGCCACCACCAGCACTTGCCGTCAGCCGCCGCGGACGGCGCGACAGCGCGGTGTCCTTCGACGTCGAGGCGCGCGGAACACCGACGCGCCTGGCCGAAGCGGCGTCGAACCCGACTTCGCCGTCCAGGCGGCTACGTAGGTCCACCTGCTCGCGTCGACTCGGCTCGCGGGCGAAACGCTGGGCAACGACATCGTGCTCAAGCCACGCTGGCCTGCCGGTCTTCGCCAGCGAATCCGTACTCGTCGGTGACCCGATGGTCGAACTGGGGACCATCGACCTGTCCGCCCAACCGCAGTCCTACAGCGTCACGGCGATGCCGTCGCAGCCCGCGCGATCAGCGGCACGCCGGTATCGACGAAACGCGAGGGGCGGCGCCGCGACGATCGGGCCCGCGTGCGGCGGAGAAGGTGGTGCCGGCGGATACGAAGAGCGCACGCTGCAGCTTCTGGGCCTGTCGTGCTCGGGCGCCGCGCCGGACGCCCTCGCCCCGCAGGAATGGGCGCTGGTGGCCGCGCAGCGCGCCGATGGCGCCGGGCGCAGCCGCCACGGATGGTAGCGATGCTTACGCGACGGGCCCGGCGCTGGTGGTGCTGCAACGAGCAGGCGGCCTCAGGCCGAAGCCATCCGTTGGTCGGCGTGGCGGTCTGGCGTATCGGCTGTTGAACGGCGCGAGGATGGTCCTGCTGGTCGATACCGACATGGACCAGCAGGGCCTGCCAGCCTCTGGATTTCGAACGGCCTTCTTGCATGGCGTCGCATCAGATCGTCCTGGCGATGGGCACGACGTGGGCGGCGATGGCGTGGTCGAGTCGTTGCTGTATGCTTGGCGAATGCCATGGTGCTCGATAGTTCTTCCGTGGACATGTCGGCCGAGCGGCCATGGATGCAGACGGTGCTGCTGGGGTACGACGAGGAAACTGAGGGTGGTCGGACCAGAGGGCCTCGACGTGGACAACAGCCGGACGCCGAAGGGGGCACGACGCGGGTCGACGATGGTGGAACCGACGCGGGCAAGGTCGCTGCTGCTCGCGCTGGCGTGCATGTTCGGCGCCGTCCGACGCACGACATAATGCGTCCATGGTCTGGGCCAGTCTCAGCTGCTTGATCGACGCGATGCGGCTGCTCCTCGAGAAGGGCGCCTCGCCGAGGAAGCCGCTGCGCCGCCGATCGCTCGCAGCATCACCCGCCGATGCGACGCGATCGGGACCAGGCTGAAGACGTTGCAAGGTCACGCTCCTGCTGCAGCGCGGCGCGAAACTGCCATGCGGTGTCGCTGCTCGGTCGGCGAGTTCCGGTTCCGCCGCTCGAGTCGGCCATCTTCAGTGGTACTTGTCGATGGTCAGGCTGTTATCGGATGGGGTGCCGATGTCAACGAGTTCCGATCGTTGGGCGTGTTCCTCTGACGCAGGCGACTCCTAACCAATGACGTTGTCGTGAAGGTGCTCAGCTGGGAGCGGCGCGGATGTGGTTGTGGACGTGGGCGAGATGGTGCTGATGCACGTGGTCATGGTGGACTACGGCGATAGTGCCGCGATCGACGCGCCGCCGGCGGCGGCGCGACGCGCCAGATATGGCCTCGCCGACAAACGCACTGCTGGACCTGCGCCAGGTACCGGCGACCTCGACACGGGATGTAGGCCGCCGAACGAGCGATGACGAGGGCGCGCGCATCGCGCGCCGATCGACGGCACCCTCCTCATCCTCATGTTCAACACCAGCCGAGATTCCGTCGCTCGTCGAGGAGGCACGCTGGCGTGGCGCACGCCGCGGGCCTTCGTAGATTCGCTGAATCACGGCCGCGGTATCGGTCGAGCGGGGTGGGTGGAGCAGACGTGTAGGGGCGTATCCGCTGGTCGACGCGAACGGAGATGCGCCCGGAAAGCCATCTGGGCGCGACGGTGGTCAGACTCAAGACGTGAATGGTGCTGGGGCCGGCGAGCAAACATGTTCAAGGGGTTCATCGTATCGCTGCTCGCACCCTGCCCCCTGGAGATGCCCTGCCCGCTGGACCTGGACCACGCCAGGAACACGCCCTGGCGCGCCCCGCTATCTACGC
>CAVRWG010000002.1:0-178149 GCA_963724885.1 uncultured Gemmatimonadaceae bacterium
CGATCACTGACCGTGACCGTCGCAGCGACGGCAGGCGCCGATGAGAAGCGGCGGGATCCCGCAGCCTGTTCGCAGGCCAGGAACAACTTGAAACGTTGGCGCGGCCGTGTCCCGAGGTCCACCTGGAACATCGCCTCCCAGGCCCTCCAAAACCCGCCACGGCGTGCGCGCGCGTCTGGAAAGTCGAGTCCTAAACAACAACAGCTCGCCGCCGGGGACAGAGGGACAGCGGGACTGCACCCGATTGTGTCCACCCTTATGTGGTTTGCGACGACGGCTGACAGGAGGAGGCACAAGGATCACAATTTGATCGCCTTGTGACCTCGTCGTAATCTGATTTGGAAGGTGTCAGAGCAAAGCAACGCCAGAGGATCGCCGGAGCAGGCGCGGCCCCGAGCCAATCCCAATCTCTGCCTTCCTCTCTAATCTCCTCTCCACATCTCCCTCTCCGGTGAGCTTGTTTCCTCGCCGATCCAGATGACAGAGTGACGCGAGCAGGAACGCATGCTGCACAAGATCTGGAACCGATCTCGCGGCAGCGCGCGTACGTCGAGGCTTCGGCGGATCGCGGGTCGCCGAAGTTGTTGGCGCGCGCGCGGCCGCGCTCGCGTTGTGCACGAACCTGGCCGGCAAGGTAGCTGTTCGTGGTCCAGCCAGTCGTCCACCACCGCTTCAGCGCGAAGTTGATTGCGGCATGTTGCTCTGGGCGCCGACGACGAAGCCGAGCTCGTGCACCAGCTTCCAGATACGGCCGGTCGTGCTGCCGCGACGCGTAGATGCCCGTGAGCCCGGGGGAACGTCGATGGTCGTGAGTGCCGGCCTCGCCGCCCAGCGTCGTGGCGGAACTCGCTCTCGTCGAGCACGCCGATCGTGACGTCGCGCCGCTCGTTGATCGGCGTGCCTTCGAGGTTGAACACGTTGTACGCCCCGTGGTGCGCCGAGAGTCCGATCTCGTGGTCCACCGCGGGGCTGTACGCGATGCGCCCGACGAACGCGGGGAGCCGTTGTCCTCGAAATTGCCCCGGCCGAGCGCGATGCGCGTGCCCGCCTCGGAATCGTCGATCAGCCCCAAGTGGAGGACCGTTGCGTGGCGTACAGTTCGTACGTGAAGCGCGCGTCTCGCGGCAGGGCGAACTCGTCCGAGACGCGCCGAAGCCCGGCTCCGAGAGGGCGACGCCGAGGATGTTGAGCAGCGAGGCCGATCCGTCGGAACTCGTCGAGCAGGCTGTCGTGGGCGAGGTTGAATTTGCCGAGGGGCGCCAGGATCATCCCGCCGCGCAGCGCGAATTTCGGGTTGATCAGGAGGTCGATGACCGTCGTTGTCCTCCAGCTTGATCTCGCGGCCGCCTTCCTCGACTTCCAGCTCGGCGCCGGGAGGCTGCGCACCGAAATCGCTCGCGCGTGAACGTGAAAAGGTTGAACCGTTTGGCCTGGAACCCGGCCTCGTCGCGCAGGCCTTCGACTTCCTCCCATCGGGCGTGCGCCTCGGCGTCGCGCGGATCGCGGTCCGGCCGAGCAGATCCGGTACGGCTTGTCGTATACGCCGCCCCGCACGAATGGCCGGCGCGTGGTGTCGGCGGCGGTGTCCCGCTGCTGCGCCGCGGCGGTCGTAGCGAGCGGCGAGCCCGAGAACGACGGCGCGCCTCACCTCGGTCTTCCCGCCGCGACTCGACGCCAACTCGTCGCCGGACCGCGTGACGGGGAAACGCCACAGGAGCGCCCGCTGCGCCGGTCCGCGCAGCACCTGACCGGAGCAGTAGTACGTGGACCCGTGGCACGGGCGCACCAGTCGCGCGCCGCTCACGTCCACGGTGCAGCCGCGATGCGTGCAGATGGGCGGCGCCGCCGTGAACCCGCCCCCCGCTGCTCCGGCAAGCACATAGATCGGATCAGCCGCGCCAGCCGGGAGGAGCTGTTGTACGCTCCATCCGGTTTCTCGAGGCCGGGGTACCGCCAGCGGCAGCCGGCGCGCGATTGTCGCTCACCGGCACCGGGTGTGTGACGAGCGCGACGCACCGTGAGCAGCAGCGCCGCGCCGCCCAGCGCGCAGACCGTCATGAACTCGCGGCGGTCCAGGCGATTGTCGCTCATCGGGACTCGACGAAGTCGAGCGCAGAGCCGCGCGCTGTGCGCGCTGGCGCTCCAGAACGCCGCTGCGCAGCGCCAGCGCCTCGCCGCCGTGCAGGAGGATCGCTTCCTCGACCGTTGCGCGCATCGTCCTGCAGCAGCAGCGCCTGCCCGTAGAACTGCGCGTGAGCGCGCAGGCCCCAAAGCGGCGCGTGCGCCACTCGCGGCCCGTCGCCTGCCCGTGGGCGGGGTCTTGCGCGACCACGTCTTCCCATGTCGTGGAGCAGGAAATCCGAGTAGGCGCGCGCCGTCCGGTACAGCGAGGCCCGGTATCGGGCTCGGTCCGGGCTGCTGAAACTGCCGGGCACGTGGCAGTTGGCGCACTGGATCTGCGTGAAGAGCACGCCGGCCCTGCACCCGACGCTCGGTGTCGGGCCCCGGCTCCGGCGGCGAGAGCGCCCGCACGTAATGCGTGACGGCCTGCGCCAGGTGGCTCGAGCACTTTCGATGCGGGACGCGATCCAGCGGCTTCTGCGGAAATTTCTCCCGAAGGGATTGAGATTCTCCGTCGGCAGGAACGGCGACGTGATGCCCATGTCCTCTGGATGCGCGCAGTGACCACCTGCTGGAAGAGCACGGCGTTCTGCGCCTTGCGGCCGAGAAGCGCCCGAGCTTGAGGCCGGGACCGCCGGCCGGCTTCGTGGCCGGGACGAAGTCGGCGGCCGAGGACGTAGTTCGGGCGGCCCAGATGCCGTAGCCGTCGGAGTCGTTCGGGTCCACGTTGGCGACGATCGCCGTTTCGGGAAATGCCTCGATCGAGCCGGAGCCGAACGCCGGAGACGAGGTCGCCAAATACGGGATGCCGGGCGGTAGCTGCTCGGCCAGCGCGCAGATCCTGCTGGATGCGGTTCGCCCAACGCACCCTGGAAGTCGTCGGCCTCGCTGCCGACGTAGGATCGCTGGCGTTGCGCAGCATCCCGCGTCCGTCGCCGCTGTGACAGGTGGCGCAGGCGACATCATTGAAAATGGAGCCGACCCGGTGTTGGGCGCGAACTGCCGCCGAAGCTCGCGTCGCCGCGTCCAACGCCGCCATCTCATCTGGCGTGAGGCCGTCGATTGGCGCGTCGAACAAGTCGCTGTCCGCTGGGGGGACGGTGGTGAGCTGGTCGCAGGAAACCACGGCGACCGCGCTGCAGAGCAGGAACGCCAGATAGTGCGAAGTGCGGAGCATTCAGGAAAGTTAGGGTGCACTAACTTAAGAGTTCCTCCCCACTAACGCAAATTGTCGCTGGCTTCCCGAAAAGTAACGACCGGGCTCTGCCGTGAACGTGAAGCTGGGGATTGACCAGAGGTTAGCACGCTATCCATGTTTCGGCCTGCTGAATGAGCGCAGTGTTCGTTCAGTAGCGGCGACGTAGGTCAGTCGCCATAAACAAATTGCGCGCAGCGCGACGTGGAGTGACAAGAAACCGTCTCCGCAGGTTCGCCTCCCAAGCTGATCCCGCCCTGGGTTCCTGGGCCGCGCAAGTCCACCACAGAGGAGTTCGAAGGTCATGCCGATCACTCTCTCGATGGGCGCTGGCGGTTTGCGCCTGGGTGCTGTTTGCACCCATCACGCTGAACGCCCAGTCCACCACCATTAGCAGCGGGTTAGCGCGAAAGGCGGAGGAGCAGGAACATGGCCTACGAGTCGGTGACGGTTAGCGTCGCTGGGTGAAAGTCGACGACGCCGACGGCCATCGCTCACCGTACCGACCGCGCTGGTGAGCACCAACTCACGGCTCGTCGCCTGGGCTACACGCCACTCAGGTGGCCGTAGAACCTCCAGGGCGCCGCGATCACGCAGGACCTGATGCAACTGCCCGCGCAACAGCCGGGCGTTGTCGTGACCACGCTGATCAGGCCAGGAGACGTCGAGAAGGCTGGCTGCGGCACGGCGCGGCAGCAGCTTCTCGACGACGAGCTGGACCGGACGCCGGTCGCTCAACGTGATCGACCAGATCGCTGGCAAGGTTGCCGGCGCGATCAGCGGCTGGGAAAACCGCGGGTGCGTACCTGCCGCATCGTGCTGCGCGGCTCCAACTCGATCACGGGCGACAACACGCCGCTCTGGGTCGTGGACGGAACGCCGATCGCCAAGACCAACAACGGCGGCAGCCCAACTCCGGCTGGGACCTTGGCAGCGCGACCAACGACCTGAACCCGGACGACATCAAGGTGGATGACGATCCTCAAGGGCCCCAACGCGGCGGCTCTCTACGGATCGCGGGCGTCCAACGGCGTGATCGTGATCACGACCAAGAAGGGCCGCAACACGGCCGGCCGGACGCGCACCGAAGTGAACTCCTCTCGCTCGAAGGTACCGCGGACGCCTTCCTGACTACCAGAACAAGTACGGCCAGGGCGCTGGCGGCAACTGGCGTGGACGGCGCGGGCGGCAGCGGCACCGACCACCTGGTCAACTTCGACCCCAGGCTCGACGGCCGCCTGCTCTGCCAGTTCAACAGCGCCGGCGCGGGCACCGGCAACTGCACCCCGTGGGTCGCGCACCCGGACAACGTCAAGGACTTCTTCCAAACCGGCCACACAGCATCCGTTCGCGGCAGCAGTCGGCAGGCACGGAGAAGGCGAACGCCCGCCTTTCGGTCGGATCCGGACAACACCACGGGCATCATCCCGAACAACTTCGTCGGCGGAACCATCCCTCGGCGCTGCTCGGCGGCAGCGTCCAGGTGAACGACAAGCTGACCACGCAGGCGAGCGTGAACTACGTGCGCAACACCGGCCGCAACCGCCCCGGCGTCGGATACTCCGGCAACGGCGCGAGCATCCTGGAGAGCTTCGTGCATCAGCCGCCGGTCGACATCAACGCGCTCAAGAACGGCTGGAAGAACAGCGCTGAAGGGGACGGGTGAGCTACGCCAGCGCCGAGTTCAACTGGAACTACAACTACCACAACAACCCGTTCTGGGAGCAGTACGCCAACCCGCGCAAGGACACGCGCGACCGCATCCTCGGCAACATCTCGGCGACGTCAAGGGTCATGCCGTGGATGAACGCTACGGTCCGGACCGGCTCCGACGTGTACCGGCTGGTCAACGATCCAGAAGTTCCAGTAGATGATGATCGACTCGCCGGCCGACCCGTCGTTGACGAGGGCGCGTTCTGGCTGGCCCGGGAACATCAACGAGAACAACTCGGACGTCATACTCTCGGCGGATCGTGTCGCATCAGCGAGCATACCAGCATCGCGGCGACGGCCGGCGGTGCCTCGGTTCAGGGCAACTGCACGCGCTTCCGTCGGACACGACGCGTACCACCGGCTCTCGGTGCCGGTATCTTCATCGCGGCCAACGCGGCGATCACGCCGACGCTCGGACAGTCTCTCCAGCGCAAGGCGACTGCGTCAACCTCGCGGCCTATGCGGTTCGGCGGCCGTCACGTAGAACGGGTGGGCGACGCTCGAAGGCACGGCACGCAACGACTGGTCGTCCACGCTCCCGAGAAGAGCGCGGACTGCTGGGAGTGCACGAACTCCTACTTCTGTGGCGGCCGGTCAGCGGCTCCGTCGTGCTGACGGACGCGCTCCCGGCGCTGCGCAACCAGTACGTCAGCTTCCTAAAGGCCGTACGGCGTGCTCTGGGGCCAGGACTTCCTGCGCGACAGCGCCACGAACCGCATCATGGTCGCGGCGACTGGCCGTACGCGCGCGGGCTCGCTCAAGAACCTCGGCAACGTGACGCCGGATTGGACCGGCGGCTGGAGCCACACCGTCAGCTTCAAGAACTGGACGGTCTACGGACTGCTCGACTTCAAGAAGGGCGGCGACATCTCGAGCATCACGAACATGTGGGGCGAGTACGCGGGCGTGCTCGAGAGCTCGCTCAAGGGCCGCGAAGCCGATTACAACGACCCGGGTGTCGTCGCCGACGGCATCCAGACGGCAAGCTGCGGCGCCGGCTCCGGGACCATCACCAACCCCGGCAAGTACCAGGGCACCTTTCGCTGTGTCGGCGGTGGTTCGTCGAACACGGTCGCGATCGAGTCCGAGGACTACTTCCAGCACATCTATCCGGCCAAGACGCCGTACATCTACGACGGCAGCTACACCAAGCTGCGCGAAGTTCGCATCGAGAACTACGAGTTGCCGTCGAAGCTGGCAACCCGCCTCAACTCATCGTCCATCAACCTCGGACTGAGCGGCCGTAACCTCTTCGCCTGGACGAAGGTTCCGAACATCGATCCTGAGTTCTCGTACTCGACCGGTAATACGCAGGGTATCAAGGAACCGCCGTCAAGATTCCAAATCCGCGGAGCATTGGTTTCAATGTCCACGGTACGGCGCCGTAACCCGGCGGAATTGGAGATGCACAAGACAATGACAACAGCCAAAAGTTCTTGTCGTCGGCGCGGGCCTGATGAGCCTCGGGCTCACGGCATGCGAGGGCAACCTCACCGACCTCAACAGGAACCCGAACAGCCCGGAGACCGTCCGTACGTCACGCTGTTCGCCGGACGCGATCCCGACCACCGTTGGCCGTTTCACCGGCTCGGCGTACTCGCTCCGCGGCGGCGCGCTGCTCGCGCAGCACATCGCCGAGGTGCAGTATACCGAACTCGACGCGTACGCCCGCTTCGATCAGGGGAGCACGTCGGGCTACTTCAACGGCCCGTACCTCGAGGAGCTGGCGGATCTCGACAAGGTCGTCCCAGAAGTCCTCGGCGGTCGCCGGGATGGCCGGTCCCGCGCAGGTCATGCGCGCGTGGACAATATGTCGTACGTGACCGACGCCTTCGGCGACGTGCCGTACTTCCAGGCGCTCGCCGGTGATTCGCTGGGGAGGCGCGTTTCTCCCGCGTACGACTCGCAGCAGGCGATCTACACGGACCTCATGTCGCGGCTCTCGACCGCGTCCACGGCGCTTGGTACGGCCGCGAACGCGCTCGGCGGCGCCGATCCGGTCTACGGCGGCGATCCGGCGATGTGGCAGAAGTTCGCCAACTCGCTGCGCGCGCGGTTCGCGCTGCTGCTGGTCAACCAGAATCCCGCGCTGGCCAACACGGAGCTCACGGCCGCGCTCGCGGCGTCGGGCGGGATCATCGACGCGGACGACGAGACGGCACAGCTGACGTGGCCGGGTGACGGACTGTGCAACAACCCCTGGTCCAACAACTTCGTGCAGCGCGACGACCATCGCGTGTCCCGCACGCTGATGGGTGTCCTGGCGAACACGGCTGACCCGCGCGTCGCGGTGTACGCCCAGCCGGCGACGAGAGACACGGTCGCGGCACGGCGCGGGTCGCGAGTTGCTGTCACCGGCGGCGCGACGTGTTACGTCGGTCTCCAGAACGGACTCTCGCAGGCGAGCGCCGGCCCGTCGTTCCGTCACCTCTCGCCCGGCGCGGCGATGTATCCGGGCGTCACGGTCTATGGCAACTACGCGGCGGCAGCGCGCGAGCTTCCCGTCGTTCATGTTCACCGCGGCGGAAGGAAACCTATTCTCTGCCGAAGCGGCCGAGCGTGGCATTGGCGGCATCGCCGGCGGATCGGCGCAGGCCCAGATCTACTACGAGGCACGGCGTCGGTGCCTCCCATGAGCCAGTCGGGGCGTCACCAGCACCGCCGCGCAGGACGCCTTCATAACGGCGCGAACGTGTCGTACGCCGCGGCCGCCACACAGGCCGATCGTCTGACGCACATCGCGACCCAGAAGTGGGTGGCGCTCTACACGGACGGCGGGACGGCGTGGACGGGGATGGCGGCGTACCTGCCAGCCGGCCGCGATCGTTCCCGGAACGGGCGCGATCCAGACCACCGTGCCGCGCCGGTTCATCTACTCCAACACGGAGTCTCGTCAACCCGCCGGAACCTGCTGACGGCGGCGGTCGCGACTCGGGCGCGGACGACTCCAACACGCGCATGTACTGGGATAGGACTCCTACAGCCGCGCCGACATACCGGGCGGCGGGCTGCCTTGGGCGACTGGTTACGGATCGCTGGCAGGAACGAAAGTACCGGGAGTGATCCCCCGGGGCTTTTACTTTCCGACTCACTCTTTCAGGACCACCTCGATGAGCCCACCGTTGTGGCCCGTCCCGAACTTGACGTTCGCCTGGTGCGGCTCGTGGAACCGGACTTCCTTCACGTTCCGGGGGACGAGCAACCGGAGTGTCTCGAGCCCTTCGGCCCGACTGCCGTCGACGAAGACGTGCACCGGCTCCGGATAGGCGGTGGAGGTCGTGCGCGCCTGGCGCGAGCGCAGGAAGGTGGGACGCAACCGCAGCACGGTCTCGTACAGCGTGCGGTCGTGCGCCCCCTGAAGTTCGGCTTCGGTGAGCACGTTGTGGCTGCCGGAGGCCTGGATCGGCCTCGAAGCCGGCGTCTGACCGCTGCACGCCGACAGGGCTCCCGCCGCCAGAGCGAGCGAAAGGGTCCTCTGAATGCGCATCATGCCGCATTATGTGACGGTGCACACGGGACGGCAACTCGCTTTCCGGGGTGGTGACCGGGGGGGCATCAGCCGGAGTTGGACACTCAGACGCGCGGACGCGGCCCTCGTCGAGTGGCCGCATACTTGACCGTTTCGTGTCCATGCATCCATGATTGCGCGTCCGGATGGCCATGTTGCCATTCCGGGAATCCACCCTCTCTCCAAAAGGAAGAGCGCCTCATGAAACGCTGCAGGTCCGTGTTCATCAGGGCACAGCTGCTGGCAGTCACGCTGCTGCTCGCAGCCTCCAGCTCGTCGATCGCCCAGAGCACCGGAATCATCCGGGGCACCGTCACCGATTCCGCGTCCGGGCGCCGCCTCGAGGGCGCGCAGGTCAGCATTATCGGAAGCACGCGCGGCGCCGTCACCGATGCGACCGGCGAGTTCCAGATTCGCGACCTCGCCGCCGGTTCGTACAACGTGCGCGCGCAGCGCATCGGCTACAACTCCTCCGTGCGGGCGGTGCGGCTCGCCACCGGCGGGACCGCGGACGCCAACTTCAACCTGCGGCAGGTGGTAGCGCAACTCAGCGAAGTCGTCGTGACCGGATACGGCACCGCGCTGCGGCGCGAGGTCAGCAACTCCGTCAGCTCGGTCCAGGGCGCGGAGCTGGCCAACTCGCCGGTGGCGGGTCTGGACGGCGCGCTCCAGGGCAAGGCGTCGGGCGTGCAGGTGATCCAGAACGCCGGCAACCCCGGCAACGGCATCACGATTCGCGTCCGCGGCTCATCGTCGCTGTCCGCGACCAACCAGCCGCTGTACGTCATCGACGGCGTGCCGCTCATCCGCGAAGACTTCTCGCAGCTCGACGTCGGCGGCCAGGACATTACCGCGGTCACCGGCATCAGCCCCGACGAGATCGCGTCGCTCGACATCCTCAAGGACGCCGCCGCCGCCGCGATCTACGGATCCCGTGGATCCAGCGGCGTGGTGATCATCACCACCAAGCGCGGACAGTCGGGCCGTCCCAAGATCTCAATCAACGCGTACGGCGGCGTGCAGAGGGCGGAAAAGCACGTGGAGGTGATGAACGCGGCCGAATACGTGGATTACATGTACGAGGCGCTGCTCAACGACGGGTACACGGAGGCCGAAGTCCCCGGCCAGGTGGGCTTCGACCGCACCTTCGCGAACTCCGCGACCGACTGGCAGAAGGAGATCTTCCGCGCCGCGCCCATCAGTGACGTGAGCCTCCAGATGAGCGGCGGCGTGGACCGGGTCCAGTATTTCCTGTCCGGCGCGCACTTCCGGCAGCAGGGTACGGTCATCGGATCGGCCTACAGCCGCCAGAACGTCCGGGCCAACGTGGACTTCCGCGCCAACAACAAGCTGTCGCTGCGCACCTCGTTCGGCCTCATCCGCGAGGACAACGACCGCAACGAGAACGACAATACGCTCGACGGCGTCGTCACCAACGCCATCGCAACCCCGGCGATCTACCCGGTGAAGCAGCCCAACGGGAACTTCACCAGCACGGACGACGGGTTGCTGTACACGAACCCGGTCGCCATCGGCGTCCTGGATGCCGCGGAAAGCCGCACGTTCCGCGCCTTGGGCAACGTGGAAGCCAACTACCTGTTCGGCGAGCGATTCTCGCTCACGTCACGGTTGGGGGCCGACGTGCTGAACCTGCGCGACCTGCGCTGGAACTCGCCCACGATCATCGGCCGGTACGCGGCGAGCGTCGCGGGCGTGGCGCAGCAGGGCAACAACACGGCCACGCGCTGGGTCAGCGAGACGTTCGGAAACTTCGACCAGCAGTTCGCATCGAGCCGACTGTCCGTGACCGCGGGCGGCAGCGTGGAGTGGAACGAGGCCGAGAACTCGTTCCTCCAGGGCGAAGGCTTCGGCAACGAAGGCTTCCGTTACCCCGGCAACGCGGGCAAGGTGACGGTCTACGCGGGCGACAAGACGGGCAACAACCTGGTGTCGGCGTTCTCGCGCGCCAACTTCGGCATCAGCGACCGCTACTTCCTCACGGCCAGCATTCGCACCGACGGCTCCTCACGCTTCGGCGAGAAGAACAAGTACGGCGTCTTCCCCTCGGCGTCACTCGGCTGGATGGTGAGCGACGAGAGCTTCATGGCCGGGGTTCCGAGCATCGGCGACCTCAAGCTGCGCGTCAGCTACGGGATGACCGGAAATCAGGGGATCGGCGACGACTTCGCGCCGCTCAGCCGCTTCGGCAAGGCCAACTATTCCGACGAGCCGGGCATCGGGCCGAGCGCGCTGGGAAATCCGGAACTCAAGTGGGAGCAGACCACCGAGTTCGACCTCGGGTTCGACCTCTTCATGTTCGGCGGTCGCGCGAGCCTCATCGGCGATCGCTATCGCAAGACGACCAACGACCTGTTGATCCTGCGTCCCATTCCGCAGTCGTCCGGTTTCGCGAGCTTCTGGAGCAACGTCGGGAGCATCGAGAATTCCGGGTACGAGCTCACTCTCAACACGGTGAACATCGAGCCGACGGCCCGCGACGGATTCCGGTGGTCCACGGATTTCAACATCTCGTGGAACAAGAACATCGTGAAGAAGCTGTACGGCGCCGGCGGTAACGGCGAGCCGTTCAACACCGGCATTCGCAGCATGAATCGCGTGGAAGAGGGACAGCCCCTGGGAGCATTCCACTCGCTGATCCTCGACAGCGTCGACACGCAAACGGGCGACGCGGTGTATCGCGACCTCAATGGCGACGGCAGCATCACGTCGGACGATCGCGCCATCGTGGGCAGCCCGCACCCCGACTCCTTCGGCGGCTTCACCAACACGGTGTCGTGGAAGGGGCTGGAAGTGCGCGCGTTCTTCCAGTTCAGCCGCGGCGCGGAAGTGTACAACGCGATGCGGATTTTCTCCGGCGACGGGGGGTTCAATCTCGACAACAAGTTCAGTGACCAGCTCAACCGCTGGCGCCAGCCCGGTGACGTGACGATGGTGCCGCGCGCCAGCTGGGACGGCACGTCCGGCGCGCACCTCGTATCGAGCGCGTTCATCGAGCCGGGGAGCTACACGAGGCTCCAGGAGCTGACGTTCGCGTACAACGTCCCACAGCGGTACTCGCGCATGACGCAGCTCCAGAACGCCCGGATCTTCGTCTCGGGGCACAACCTCCAGACGTGGACGGACTACTCGGGCTACAACCCCGACGTGAACAGCATCGGGTCCAGCACGAACGTCTCCCTCGGCACCGACTTCTACGCGTATCCGCTGGCGCGGACGTGGAAGTTCGGCATCAGTGGCGATTTCTAACCGCACGCAAACTTCCTATTCAAGGATGAGATCACCAATGAGACTCAAAGCCCTCGCGACCGGCCTCATGGTCGCCGGACTGGTGGCGTGCGACGATACGTTGTCGCTCTCGCCGTCCGGAGAGGTCAGGGAAGAAGAAGCGATCGTGGACGCCGGCAGCGCCCGAGCGGCGCTCGCCGGCGCGTACGACGCGCTCCAGGCGGGCAGCTATTACGGCGGGGAGTTCCTGTTCTACTCGGACCTCCTCTCCCAGGACGTCGAGCACACGGGGACCTTCAGCGACTACGCGGCGACGGACGCCAACCGCGTCCTGCCGGACAACGAGTCGCTCGAAGGCATCTGGGGGTCCCTCTACTACGCCGTCGGGATCGCGAACCAGCTCATCGTCCGCGTACCGGACGTGCCCGGCATGTCGGCTGGTGAGCGGGACGACATCATCGGACAAGCGCATTTCATTCGCGGGCTCACCTATCACAACATCGTGAAGCTGTGGGGCGACATCCCGATGCCCCTCACACCCCTGAGCGCGGAAGAGGCGGCACAGCAGACCAAGTCGACGGTGGCCGAGGTGTACACGCAGATCCTCGCCGATCTCGCGGCAGCCGAAGGCATGATCGGCAATGCGAGCGATACGCGGAAGGCGACCGTGGATGCGGTCGTCGCGCTGCGCAGCCGCGTGATGCTGCACCAGCAGAACTGGGCGGGCGTCGTTACCGCTGCCAACGCGGTCGAGGCGGCCGGCTATGACCTGGCGGCCAACTACGAGGATCTCTTCACCCCGGACGGCCAGGACACGCAGGAGGACATCTTCCGCGTGTCGTTCACGCCGGTGGAATTCAACAACGCCGGGTTCTTCTACATTTCGCGTTCGTTCGGCGGCCGCTGGGAAGTGGCGCCGACGGTTGCGTTGATCGATGCGTACGGGTTCAGCTCGGATCCGAACTACGATCCCGATACGACGTCGCTGAACGCCGGGTTCTTTCCCGAAGACTCCCGTGCGTACTGGAACATCGCCTTCGATGCCCGCGACCGGAACTTCGGGGGCAAGTTCCCCACGCCGATCGGGGCCGAAGACATCCACGTGATCCGGTTCGCCGAAGTGATCCTGAACAGGGCGGAAGCGCTGGCGCAGCTCGGCGGCGCTGCCAACCTCACGGCCGCGACGGCCGATGTGAACCGGATTCGCGCCCGCGTGACCGGGGCGCCGCCAATCGCGGCAGGACTCAGCCAGACGGCGTTGCTGGACGTCATCTATCGCGAGCGTCGTCTCGAGCTGGCGATGGAAGGCTTCGCGTGGCCCGACCTGGTGCGCACCGGTCGTGCTGTATCGGTCCTGGCGCCGGAAGTCGCCGCGTACGAGCTCAGGATGCCGATCCCGCAGGCGGAGATCGACGTGATGGTGACGCCGAACTTCCAGAATCCCGGGTACTGAGCTTTTCACGTTGCAGAGACAGACTGCCGTCGCAACGAAAGTTGCGGCGGCGGTTCTGTATTCAGGGGTGCGGACGCGAACTAGCGCGTCTCGCGGATCCGGACTCCTCCATTCGTGGTCGTCGCGCGGACCCGCGGGCCGCCGTTCCCGAGCTTCGTCGTGATCCGCCGGCCGATCGTGCCCTGAACCGTGATCGGGAAGTCGATGTTCATCCCGCCGTTCACCGTGCCGGTCTCGAGCTCGGCGTTGAACCCGCGCGGGATCTCCAGCGAGACGCCGCCGTTGGTCGTTTCGAAGGTCGAGGCCCGTCGCCGCTCCAGCTCTGGCCGTTGAGGTATGCCGTCACGCCGCCGTTGGTGGTCTCGGCCCGAACGTCGCCGCCGACTCGCGCAGCGTGATGCCGCCGTTCACCGCGCGCAGCTGCATCCGCCCCTCGACGCCCTCGACGGTGACGCCGCCGTTGTGCGTGTCCGCGTCGAGGTTCGTCTTGCGCGGCACCCACACCTCGTAGCTCACCGACCAGTGGGCGTACCGGCGGTTGGGACGGGCCGTCGGCCCGCACGCGGTCGCCGTCCGGCCTCGATCTTGATGTCCTTTGCCAAGCGACTCGGCTTCCGGCCGCGAGTCGCCGCTGGTCTGGATCAGCGCGCGCACGAGCACCTCGTTCTTGTCCCATCCGTAGAATGCGACGCCGCCGTTGTCGCGGCCATCCACGAAGAGCGACCGGGCCGGCACCTTCATCGTGACGTCGCGAATCTCGCAGAAAGTCTCGCGGTCGCGGTCGCCGTAGTTGTCGCAGTTCGCGCAGGAATCGTTCGGCGCGTGTGGACCGGGGCTGCTGCTGGGCCAGCAGCGGACGGCCGCGACGACGAGCGCGAGGCAAGGAGGCTCTTCTCATCATGCTGATCTCCTCTCCGGATGGGGATTGGCTCACATGTATGACAACCGGGCCGGCGACGAATGGTTGAAACGGTCCGCGTGCGGTGCACGCCCGGTGCGAATATCTTCTCGCGGTCACGGAGTTCACGCTCTCGACCCCGCACACCGCCATGATATCGCCTCCTTAGCACTTACGCTTGCCGCCGCGGCGACGGTTTCGGTCGCGACGATCCGCCGCGACAAGCCCGCCGCCCGACTGCGCACCCCGACAACGCCGGACTCGAAGCTGCCGACCGGGTTCTGCGCCACGCTCTTCGCGGACTCGCTGCCACGGCCCCCGCCACATGGACGTCGCGCCGAACGGCGACGTCATCGTGGCGCTGCGAGCCGCGCCGGCGAACAACGAACGCGATTCCCGGCGGCGTCATGGTGCTGCGCGACGCGGACGGCGACGGCACGGCGGAGCGCGCGGCGCCAAGTTCGGCGAGTTCGAGGCCACCGAGGTGCAAGCTGGTCGGGAGACGCGCTGTACACGGAGAACGGACGGCCATCCTGCGGTATCGCCTGGAACCCCGCGGGCGCATGGCTCTCGTCGGGGCCCGACACCATCGTGGGCGGACTGCCCGGGCGACCGCAACCACGCGGCCAAGACGTTCGCGATTCACGACGGCACCATCTACGTGAATCATGGCTCGCCCAGCGAATGTCGTGCCAGGAGCGCGACCGGACGGCGGGCTCCAAGGGTGTCGATCCGTGTCCGCGAGCTGGCCAATCGCGCCGGGATCTGGCGCTACGACCTGAACCGAACGGGCCAGACGATCGCCAATGGCGAGCGCTTCGCGACCGGGATCCGCAACGCGGTCTCGATCGCCATCGAGCCGCGAACGAATCAGCTGTACGTCGTGCAGCACGGCCGCGACATGCTCGCCGACAACTGGCCCAGTGCTCTTCACCCAGGCCAAGAGCGCCGAGACGCCGGCCGAGGAGCTGCTCCAGGTCAATCGCGGCGACGACTTTGGCTGGCCGTACTGCTACTTCGATCCGGAGCTGAAGCAGAAGGTCCTCGCGCCCGAGTACGGCGGCGACGGCAAGACCGTCGGCCGCTGCGAGGGCAAGAAGGGCAACGTGGGCTATTTTCCCGGGCACTGGGCGCCGAACAGCCTGCTGTTCTACACCGGGCACGGCTGTTGCCGGCGAAATACCGGGAACGGCGCGTTCATCGTGTTCCACGGATCGTGGAATCGCGCTCCTCTGCCGCAGCAGGGCTTCAAGGTCGTGTTTCAGCCGATGGCGAACGGACGGGCCTCAGGTGTGCATGAGGTCGTCGTCGACGGCTTTTTCAGCGAGGCAAGGCCCACGGCGCTCGGCGGCACGGCCGATGGCGTTGGCGCAGGGACGCGAGTGGGGAGCTGTATTTGTCCGACGATTCACGGGGACGGATCTGGAAAATCACGTATCACCGGGGCTGGCAGGTAATACCAAACTCGGGTGACGGTGGCAGTATCAGCCGACAGGGCTCCTGGATACCGACACTGTCACGCCGTGACGCTGGAGTCTCAATCTGCAAGGCGATCGCTATTAACCAGGACCCGTTGATGAACAGGTTGCACAAACTTCACGACGCCGGAGTCAGCATCTGGCTCGACTTCATCGAACGCACGATGCTGCATAACGGCGATCTCGAGCGCCGGATCCGCGAGGAGGCTCTCACGGGCATGACCTCGAATCCGACGATCTTCGAGAAGGCGCTCGCCGAGGGCACCGCGTACGATGCGCAGCTGCGTGACGCGCCGCCCGACTGCCACGCGTGGGAGCTGTTCGAGTTGGTGGCGACCACGGATGTGCGCGACGCGTGCGATCGTTTTCGGCGGCGTCTACGACCGCACGAAGGGCGACGACGGCTACGTCTCCATCGAGGTATCGCCGGGCGCGGCGAACGACGCCGAGGCCACGGTGGACGAGGCGTGCCGGCTGTGGAAGGACGTGCGGCGTCCGAACCTGTTTGTGAAGATCCCCGGCACCGTGGAGGGAGCGAAGGCGGTGCGTCGCGCGATCGCCGACGGCATCAACGTCAACATCACGCTGCTCTTCGCGCTCGAGGCGCACGATCGCGTGATCGACGCGTACATGAGCGGGCTGGAAGACCGCGTCAAGAAGAACCTGCCGATCGACACGCTCGCGTCGGTCGCGAGCTTCTTCGTGTCGCGCGTGGATACCGAGGTGGACAAGCGCCTCGACGCGCTGCGGGCATCCCGAGCTGAAAGGCAAGGCCGCGATCGCGAACGCCAAGCTGGCGTACCAGCTCTTCCTCGAGCGCTTTTCGGGTCCGCGATGGCAGGCGCTGGCCGACAAGGGCGCGCGCGTGCAGAAGCCGCTCTGGGCGAGCACCAGCACCAAGAACCCGGCCTATCGCGACGTCATGTATGTCGAGCAGCTCATCGGGCCGCGGTGCATCAACACGTTGCCGCCGCAGACCGTCGACGCGTTCGCGGACCATGGCAATGTCGAGCGGACCGTGGACCGTGACGTGGACGAGGCGCGTCAGGCCCTGCAGCAGCTCGAGAAGGCCGGTGTCTCGATCAAGGACGTGACCGACAAGCTGCTGGTGGACGGCCTGGCGTCGTTCCAGAAGTCGTTCGACTCGCTCGTGGCCGGCTTGGAGAAGAAGCGGGAGCTGGTCGGTGCAAGGTGATGGCTGGTGGGTGCTGGGTGTTGGGTGGTAAGGGAAGACATTTAGCAGCGGGCCAGGGATAACCAAGCGGACCTACCACCCAACACTTCGCACCCACCACCCACCACCGATGACATACTGCCGTACCAAGATCGTCTGCACGCTCGGTCCCTCGACGGCGAGCCGCGACGCGCTCCGTGGCCTCGTGGAAGCCGGCATGAACGTGGCGCGGATCAACTTCTCGCACGGCACGCACGACCAGCACGCGCGCGACCATCGGCCTCGTGCGTGAGGTGGCGTCCGAGTTGAAGCGGCCCGTCGCGATCCTGGGCGACCTTCAGGGCCCGCGCATCCGCATCGGCGACCTCGCGGCCCCCATCCAGCTCGAGAACGGCGCCGAGGTGGTGCTGGCGCCGGAGGACCCGGCGATCGCCGGCGTGGGGCGGAAGGCCGGCGAGATCCCGGTCACGTACGAGCGGCTCGCCGACGACCTGCATGTCGGCGATCGCGTGCTCATTGACGACGGCCTGCTGGAGCTGGTCGTGGTGGACGTCCGCAAGCCGCGCGTCGTCGCGCGCGTGCTGCACGGCGGGCCGCTGCGCAGCCACAAGGGCATGAACTTCCCCGGCGTGCTGGTGAGCGCGCCGTCGCTGACCGACAAGGACCGGGCCGACGTCGTGTTCGCGGTGGAGCAGGAGCTCGACTATCTCGCCCTCAGCTTCGTGCGCCGCGCCGAGCGACGTGGAAGAGCTGCGCAAGCTGCTGCCCAAGGGGCTGCTCATCGTCGCCAAGATCGAGAAGGACTCGGCGCTCGAGAAGATCGAGAGCATCGTGCGAGGTGTCGGACGCGGTCATGGTGGCGCGCGGCGATCTCGGCGTCGAGCTGCCGTTCGAGGCGGTGCCGCTGGCGCAGAAGCGCATCATTGCCGCTGGCCAACCAGGTCGGGCGGCCGGTGATCACCGCGACGCAGATGCTGGAGTCCATGGTGACGAACCCGCGTCCGACGCGCGCGGAGGCGAGCGACGTGGCCAACGCCATCCTGGACGGCACCGACGCCGTGATGCTGTCGGCCGAGACGGCCGCGGGCAAGTACCCGCGCCTCGCGGTCGAGGCGATGACCCGGATCATCTCGGAGATCGAGAAGCACCCGCCGCAGCGCCGGGACGAGCGCTCGCTCCGGAGTACCGCAGTCTCCACGGAGTTCGCCATCGCCGCGGCGAGCGGCGCCGCCGTCAGGATGCTGGGCGCGCCGGCGCTGATCGTGTTCACCAAGAGCGGCTTCAGCGCGCGCGTCGTGGCGTCGCAGCGGCCCTACGTGCCGATCCTCGTGCTGACCGATATCGCCCGCACGTACCGCCAGCTCGCGCTCATCTGGGGCGTGATACCGGAGCTGGTGCCGCACGCGAACTCGTACGACGAGATGGTGCAGATGGCGCTCGAGGCCGTGAAGCGGCGCAAACTGGCGACGCCGGGAGACAAGATCGTGGTGACGGCAGGCGTGCCTTTCGATGTACCCGGATCGACGAACACGCTCAAGGTGGAGACGGTGTGAAGCGGCTTGACGGCTTGACGGGTTGACGGCTTCAGAAACCGTCAAACCAACAAACCGTCAAACCTCGCTTCGTTCACGAACATTCAATCCGCTGATTCGGTTGAAGCTCACTTTCCTCGGAACCGGCACCAGTTTTGGCGTCCCGCAACTGGGCTGCCACTGCGCGGTGTGCCGTTCCCCCGACCCGCGCGACCGGCGCACGCGGGTGGGCGCCGTGGTCGAAACGAAGGGGGGAACGCGCATTCTCATCGACACGCCGCCGGAGCTGCGGCTCCAGCTCGTGAACGCGGGTATCGATCGCGTGGACGCGGTGCTTTTCACGCACGATCATGCGGACCACACGCATGGCATCGACGACCTGCGCGCCATCTCGGTTCGGCGCTCGGGACCGCTGCCGTTCTATGGCTCCGCCGAGACGATCGCGAGCCTCTCGCACAAGTTCGGCTACATCCTCGACGAGAGCGTTCGCGCGCTGCCGGGGACCTCCAAACCCGAGGGGACCGCGCGCGTCGTGACGGCAAACGAGCCGTTCACGGTTGGTGACGCGGAGGTGCTGGCGGTCGAGCGTGCCCCACGGACCGTGGTCCGTGTTCGGGTATCGCATCGGGCCGCTGGCATACGTCACGGACGCCAAGTCGGTGCCGGAAGACGTGGCCGCGCGGCTGCGGGGCGTGGAGGTGCTCGTGATCAACGCCCTGTTCCGCACGGAGCATCCCACGCACCTCAGCATCCCCGAGGCGCTCGAGGTGGCGCGGAACATCGGCGCCCGGCGCACCTATCTGACGCATCTCACGCACGAGAACTTTCACGCCGACCTCGAATCCGAGCTGCTGCCGAAAGGCGTCACGCCGGCGTTCGACGGACTCACCGTCCGTGTCGCCTAGATCATGATCCATCTCGACTACACCAACATGCTCGCGCCCGGCGTGGCCGGTGGCGTGTCCGCGGCTTCATGGAAGGGTGCGCAGCGCCTGTTCGCCCGGGCGCACAAGGTCTTCCAGAAGCGCCGCGCCGACGGGGAGCTGGGCTTCCTCGACCTGCCGGCCGACGCCGCGCTGCACGCCCAGTCCACCGAGTTCGTCAAGCGCACACGCGGCAAGTTCGACGACGTCGTCGTCCTGGGCATCGGCGGCTCCGCGCTTGGCCCCATCGCGCTGCGCACCGCGCTGCGCAAGCCGCACTGGAACCTGCTGGACGCCGGCGAGCGCGACCTGCGTCCGCGCCTGCACGTGCTCGACAACCTCGACCCCGCGACCATCGGCGGCCTGCTGGACCGCGTGGTCCAGCTCGAGCGAACCCTGTTCGTCGTCACGTCCAAGTCCGGCGGGACCGCGGAGACGATGGCGCAGTACCTCGTGGTGCGCGACCGGCTCGAGCAGCACAAGCTCGCGCCCAGGGACCACATCGTCTTCGTCACCGATCCCGTGAAGGGATCGCTGCGACCGCTGTCGCGGCGCGACGGTATCCCCGCGCTCGACATCCCGGCGAACGTCGGGGGGCGGTTCAGCGTGCTGTCCCCGGTCGGCGTGTTGCCCGCCGCCCTCATCGGCATCGACACCGAACGGCTGCTCGCGGGCGCGCGCCGGATCGTGAAGCGCTGCACCAGCGACGATCTGCGCGAGAACCCGGCCGGCGTTTTTGCGACGCTGCAGTTCCTGTCGGACACCCGCAAGGGCAGGCACGTGCATGTGCTCATGCCGTACCGCGACGCGCTGCGCGACATGGCCGCGTGGTTCGTGCAGTTGTGGGCGGAGAGCCTGGGGAAGCGGCAGATGAGACGGGGGGACCCGAAGCACGTGGGACCGACGCCGGTCGCCGCCCTCGGCGCGACCGATCAACACAGCCAGGTGCAGCTGTTCATGGAAGGGCCGGGCGACAAGACCGTCACGTTCATCGCGACGCCGAACGACGACGACCTCGAGATCCCGAAGCTGCATCGCGACGTGCCGGAGCTGGCGTACCTCGGAGGGCACTCGCTGGGGGAGGTGCTGTCCGTGGAGCGACGCGCGACCGCGGGCGCTCTGGCGGCGCGAGGGCGGCCGAACATGACGATCGACCTGGAGGAGCTGAGCCCGGCGTCGGTCGGGGCGCTGTTCCTGTTCTTCGAGGCCGCGACGATTTACGCCGGCGCGATGTACGGGGTGAACCCGCTGGACCAGCCGGGCGTGGAGCTGGGGAAGCAGTTCACGTACGCGATGCTCGGGCGACCGGGCGCCGATGCGGCGCGAAAGGAGTGGGAGACGCTCCCGAAACCGGATCCGAAGTATAAGAGCTAGGGCCTAGTCCATCCGCTTTTCCGTACTCCGAAGCCGAGATGTAGATTTGCACCATGGATTCAGTGAATCGCATCTTCGGGAACGACGTCGCGGTTCTGGACGGGACGGTCAGCGTGAGAAACGAGGCGGCGCTCATGTCGCCCCGCATGGACAGCCTCGTGCGCATGGCTGTCTTCGGCGACAAGGCCGAAAAGGAGCACGCGCGCTGGCTGATCTGGGAAATCGGCCAGGCCGTCGGCGTGCAGGCCGCGTCGATTCATGACCTCTACATGGCGCGCGGACGCGGCGAGATCGGCGGCTTCACGGTCCCCGCGATCAACGTGCGCGGGCTCTCGTACGACACCGGGCGCTCGATCTTCCGCACCGCGATTCGAATGAAGGCCGGCGCCTTCCTCCTCGAGATCGCGCGGTCGGAGATCGGCTACACCGAGCAGCGGCCGGCGGAATACGTCTCGGTGATGCTCGCCGCGGCGCTGCGCGAGGGCTTCCGCGGCCCGGTCTTCATCCAGGGCGACCACTTCCAGGTGAACGCCAAGAAATGGAAGACCGACCCGGGCACGGAAGTGGACGCCGTGAAGCAGCTGGTCCGCGAAGCGGTGGCGGCCGGCTTCTACAACATCGACATCGACACGTCCACGCTGGTGGACCTGAGCAAGCCGACCCTCGCCGAACAGCAGCGTCCCAACTACGAGGTCGGCATCGACATCCTCGAGACGGTGCGTCAGGTGGAGCCGAAGGGCGTCACGATCTCGGCGGGCGGCGAGATCGGCGAAGTCGGCACCGAGAACAGCACGGAGCCCGAGCTGCGCGCGTTCATGGACGGCTTCAATGCCGCGCTGCCGCGTGGCGTCGAAGGCCTATCCAAGATCAGCGTGCAGTCGGGGACATCGCACGGCGGCGTCGTGATGGCCGACGGCACCATCGCCGACGTCAAGCTCGATCTGGACACCCTCGAGCGGCTCTCCAGGGTTGCGCGCGAGGGATATGGGCTCGCGGGCGCCGTGCAGCACGGCGCGTCCACGCTTGCGGATACCGCGTTCCACAATTTCCCGAAGCGCGAAACGGCGGAGATCCATCTCGCCACGAATTTCCAGACCATGCTGTACGACGCGCTGCCGGCCGCGTTGCGCGACGAGATCTACGCATGGCTGCGCGTGAACGCGAAAGACGAACGGAAGGAGAAGGACTCGGATGAGCAGTTCTTCTACAAGACCCGCAAGAAGGCGCTTGGCCCGTTCAAGGCACGGTTCTGGGACCTGCCGGAGGGCGTGCGCGACTCGCTGGGCGCGGCCTACGACCGCAAGTTCGGATTTCTGTTCGAGCAGCTCGCCATCGGCGACACCGCGAAGCATGTCGCGAAGTACGTGAAGCCGGTCGTGCTGCACCGCCCGCAGCCGGCGGAAGGACATGTGGCGGTCGCGGCCGCTCCCGACGACACGAGCCTGAGCGACTAGCGGCAACCCTGGGCCGGGCCCAGGTTGAACCCACAGCGGATCCTCGCTGCGAGCGGGATGACAGGACATGGATCTCAACACGCTGTGGCTTCAGGCGCTCCAGGAGGTCGTCGGCCGCGCGTCGCACGAGGTGAAGGACGCGCTCAACGGCGTGTCACTCAACCTCGAGGTCATCAGGTCGCGAACCCAGCGGGATGACGTCCCCGGCCGGAACCTCGCGACGTTCGCGACTGCGGCGTCGGACCAGCTGGAGTTGCTTACCGCGCGCACCGAGTCCATGCTGTTCCTGGCCCGGCCCCACTACTCCGGATCCGCAGACTTGCCTGCGACGGGCGGAAGCGGCGCGACGCGGCCGGCGCGGCCGGCGGCTCCCGCGGATGTGGCCGCGACGCTGAAGCATCTGGCCGCCCTTCTGGTTCCGGCCGCCAGAAGCGATGGTGTTCCCCTCGACGTGGGTGGCCACCTGGGAACGGCGCCGACCAGCGCGCCGGCGCAAGCCGTCCGGCTGGCGCTTGCAGCTGGTCTGCTGGACCTCATCAGACACAGCAGCGGCGGCCGTTGCAGACTGAACGGAGGCAGGGAGACAGTGGTCCGGTTTTCGCACGAGTCCGCTCGCGCCGGCCACCTGGAGCCCGCAATCGCAAAAGCGCTTGCGGAACATCACATTCGCATCGAGCAGTCCGCTTCGGACCTCGCTATCGTCTTTCCGGAACCCTGATTCTCAATGGCACCACGCACCGACACCAAAGGGGCTTCGCCGCAACCGGCCCGCATCCTGATCGCCGACGACGAAGCGGCGATCGCGAACGGCTTGAGCGCGATCCTCAACGACGCCGGCTATGACGTGGAAGTCGCCGGCGACGGGCAGAAGGCGCTGGAGCGCCTCCAGGCCGAACGGTTCGGCGTCGTGCTGGCGGACCTCAAGATGCCGAAACTGGACGGCATCGCGCTGCTGAAGTCCATTCGCGAGCGCCACATCCCCACCGAGTTCGTGATGATCACGGGTCAGGGCTCGATCGAGCTGGCGATCGAGGCGATGAAGGAAGGCGCCGCCGACTACATCGAGAAGCCACTCAACACCGAGCGCCTGAACAAGCTCAAGGCGCAGATCCCCAAGCTCCTCGAGCAGTTCGCGGTGCAGGAACAGAACCGGCAGCTCTCGGCGAAGCTCGAGGGCCTCACGCACTACGGCGAGATCACGGGCCAGTCCGACGAGATGCGGCACGTCTACCAGGTGATCGACGCCGTCGCGCCGTCGAGCGCCTCCGTCCTGATCCTCGGCGAATCCGGAACCGGAAAGGAGCTGGTCGCGCGCGCGATCCACGGCAAGAGCGACCGCGCCAAGGGCGTGTTCTTCGCGCTCAACTGCGCGGCACTGCCCAAGGAGATCCTCGAGAACGAGCTGTTCGGGCACGAGAAGGGCGCGTTCACGGGGAGCACGAACGAGAAACAGGGCGCGTTCGAGCTGGCCGACGGCGGGACGCTGTTCCTCGACGAGATCGCGGAGATGTCCTCGGACGTGCAGGTGAAGCTGCTGCGCGCGCTCGAGAGCCGGCAGGTGCGCCGCCTGGGCGGCAAAAAGGAGATCGACGTGGACATCCGGGTCGTGTCCGCGACGAACAGGAACCTCGAGAAGGCGCTCGCGGACGGCGATATGCGCGAAGACTTGTACTACCGGCTGGCTGTGGTTGAACTGGCCTTGCCGCCACTGCGGGAGCGCACCGACGACGTGCAGCTGCTGGCGACGGAGTTCCTCGCGCGGTACGCGAGCCAGAACGGCAAGAAGATCGCGGGCTTCACGGACGACGCGTGGCAGTGGGTCCTCACGTACCACTGGCCGGGGAACGTGCGCGAGCTGAAGAACACCGTGGAGCGCGGCGTAATCATGGCGCGCAGCGACAGGATCCAGCTCGGGGACCTCATGCCGCGGCATCTCAAGCTGGCGGCGGAGGTGCCAAGCACCGTGACGATTCCCGTGGGCGTCTCCATGCAGGACGCGCAGCGGCAGCTGGTGCTGCGGACCTTCGCGACGGCGAACGGCGACGTGGCGCGCGCCGCCAAGGTGCTGGGGATGGAGCCCGAGCAGGTGCGTCAGGAGCTGCTCGCGCTCGTCAATGCGTCCGGCGGCGGCGGAAACGGCGAGGACAACGGCAAGGCGGCTGGCGTGCGCCGGCCGGCGATGCCTGTGCCGATCCCCGCTCCCGATCCCGTGGGAAAGGCGAAGCAGACCAGGAAGCGATAGCTTGGTGAGTCCGGCCGACCCGTCCATTCCGTTCCACCGTTCACCAGCCTCGCCATGAGCTACGACTTCGACGAAGACGAACCCTACGTCGTGATTGAGAAGCGGTCTGGTGGCATGGGCTCGTTCCTCCTCGGGCTGGCGGTCGGCGCCGGCATCGCGCTGTTCCTCGCGCCGGGATCGGCGCGCGAGGCGAAACGCACTCTCGCGCGAAGCGCGCGGCGCATGCGTCGCGCCGCGGAGGACGCGGCCGGCGACGTGAAGGAGAAGGTCGCGGAGACCATCGAGACGGCGCGCACGCGCGTCGAGGAGAAGATCGAGGAAGCGCGCGACGTCGTCGAGTCGAAGCGCGAGCAGGTGGAGCGCGCGGTGCGGGCGGGACGCGACGCGGCGAACCAGGCGAAGGCCGACCTCGAGCGTCGGCTGGCCGAGACCAAGGCCGCGTACAACGCCGGCGCGCAGGTGGCGCGCGACGCGCGGGCGGAACGGGCGGAACGCGCGGCAAGCCAGAAGGGCCGTAACGTCTGAACCCGGCGGCCCGCCATGACCCACTCGCGGCCGTGGTGGATCACGCTTGGCTGGACAGTACGCGACTACCTGAAGCGCGTGTGGGACAACAGCGCCGAGGACAACGTGCTGTTCCTGGCCGGCGGCATCGCGTTCAACATCCTGCTGGCCTCGATCCCGTTCTTCCTGCTGTTGATCACCGGCCTCACGTACCTGGCGGGCGCGGTCACCCGGCTCAACTCGTCGCTGGCGATCCACGAGTTCATCGGCCGCCTGCTCCCGGTGGAGGGAGGACCCGCGGGCGCCTGGGCGCATGCGATGGCCGACGACGTCATTCGCACGCGAGGCTCGGTGACCATCTGGAGCGCGCTGCTGTTCGCGTGGCTGTCCACGCGCCTGTTCGGATCGCTGCGCACCGCGCTGGCTGACGTCTTCGACATCGAGAACGAACGCGGCATCATCGGCGGCAAGATCTTCGACTTCCAGATCACGATCGTGGCGACGGTGCTGTTCGTGGCCAGCACGGTCGTGAGCAGCTACCTGGCGCTGGGGACGACGCGCGGGCTGCGCGTGCTGATCGAAGCGGGGCTGCGCAGCGACGTGATGTCGAACATGGAGTACTGGATCGGGCGCGCGCTCGCGTTCGTGTTCATCACGGCCATGTTCTTCGCGTTGTACAAGTACCTGCCGGTGCGCAAGGTGAAGACGCGACCCGCGTTCCTGGCGGCGCTGTTCGCGGGCACGCTGTTCGAGCTGGCGAAGAACGTGTTCAAGCTGGTGGCGCTGTCGCTCAACCCGCAGAGCATCTACACCGGGACGATCGCGGCGCTCGTGATCATCGTCGTGTGGGTGTACTACGCGGCGCTGATC
This sequence comes from uncultured Gemmatimonadaceae bacterium, assembly GCA_963724885.1. GTDB lineage: Bacteria > Gemmatimonadota > Gemmatimonadetes > Gemmatimonadales > Gemmatimonadaceae > DASPMP01. The sequence continues at coordinate 25,686 of CAVRWG010000002.1, forward strand.
TTCCTCATCGGCGGCGAAGTGGGGCAGGTATACGAGCTGCGGCGGACGCGGCGGTTGCAGCGCGAGGTTTTCATCTAAGGGCAGTGCTTAGTGCTTAGTGCTTAGTGCTTAGTGCTTAGTGGGGAGTGGGTTCGTCGGCGGACTAGGCACCATGCACTAGGCACTAAGCACTAGTCTGGCCCCGCCCTTGCCCGTTCCTGCGCCCTGTCGGAGGGGAAAATGCGCACAGCTGTCTTGTTCGCCGGCGCTTTGGCGTTGGCCGCGTGTTCCAGGGAAGTCGAGGTCGAGTCCGGCGGGAATGTGGATACCGCCAGGGCGAGGGCCGATACCGGCACCCGGGTGCTCATACCGGAGATCGATGTTCGCGTCAAGACCGATACCGTGAGCGTGCCGGAGATCGGCACGAAGAGAGACACGATCATCGTGGACCGGCCGGTCGTGAAGGGAAGGAAGAAAGTGGAAGTAAAGACGCCAACGTTCGAGAAACGGCCTTAGATGGTGGGAACGGCTGCCTTGGCTGGCCGGAACAACGCGACTACAGAACGGCGCGACTACAAGATCACGCGACTACAAAACAGCGCGACCAAATAGCGGCGCAGGTGCAGGAGGCGCCCATGTTACCGGCGACCAATGGCGCAGTTAGCCGTGGCGCGGTTCGCAGTTACGCGGTTTTGTATTCGCGCTTTACTGTGGTTGCGTGCCTCTGTGGTTGCGCCGTTTTGTAGTCGCGCTGTTCCCGCTGTTCCGCTATATTTCTGTTGTCCCAGGTCCCGGAGGGCTTAAGCTCTCTAACTCCGTCAGGACCGAAAGGTAGCAGCGGCATGAGATGTCTTTCGTCGCTTTGGTCGGCCTGGGACACTCTCACGGGGCCTTCTCGAAAGAGAAGGTCCCGTGTCCTTTTTCCGGCACCGAGAACTCAGAACTGAGTTGGCAGGGCCGCCAGTTCTCTGTGTTCTGTCTCGAGAGCTCGGAAAGTTGTCCAGACGTGAGTTGCCAATCGTCTCCTTCCTATCCGACAACGCAGTTCAGAAAACAGAAAGCCTGGCGGTCCTGACGTCTGGTTACTGACACTCTCGCCGTTCAATAGATTGTCATGATCCAATGCTAGCCCTCGCCCGGAAGTACCGTCCCCGCACTTTCGCTGACGTCGCCGTCCAGAGCCACGTCTCGAACACGTTGAAGGGGGCGATCGCGGCGAAGCGTATCGCGCACGGCTACCTGCTCGCCGGCCCGCGCGGCGTCGGCAAGACCACGCTCGCTCGTGTGCTCGCGATGGCGCTGAATTGCGAGCGCCGGATCGAGCTGGACGCCGAGGCGGCGAGAGGAGCAAGCGCGGAGGGCGAAGGCCGTAGCGCCCGAGAAGCGGGCGAACCGTGTGGCGAGTGTCCCAGTTGCACGCGCATCTGGGCCGGCTCCACCTCGCTCGACGTCGTGGAGATCGACGCCGCGTCCAACCGCGGCGTGGACGATGCCCGCGAACTGCGCGAACGCGCGATGTACGCGCCCTCCGGCGACGACCGCTACAAGGTCTACATCGTGGACGAAGCGCACATGCTCACGCGCGAGGCGTGGAATGCGCTCCTCAAGATTCTCGAGGAGCCGCCGCCCCGCGTGGTGTTCGTCTTTGCCACCACCGAGCCGCAGAAGATCGCGCAGGCCGCCGCGCCGGTGCTCAGCCGGCTGCAGCGTTTCGACTTCAAGCGCATCGGCCCCGCGGACATCCGCGCGCGGCTGGAGACGGTGCTCGCCCTCGAGAACGTGAAAGCCGAGCCCGAGGCTGTGGCCATGATCGCGCGCGCCGCCGACGGGTCCATGCGCGACGCGCTGAGTCTCACGGACCAGGTGCTGGCGATGGGCGGTGGAGGCGTCGCGCTCGACGCGGCGCGCGTGCGCGACGCGCTGGGGCTCGTGCCCGAGGACGAGTACATCGGGATCCTGGATCTCATCGCGGAGCGGCGCGCGCAGGACGTGTTCCCCGTCGTGGGCAGGCTCGCCGAGGCCGGTGTGGACTTCGGGCAGTTCCTCGCCGGCCTGGGAGAAATCCTGCGCGCGCAGCTCAGCGTCGCGCTCGGCGGCGACGCGGGCGACGTCTCCGATCATGCCCGCAAGGAACTCCAGGCGCGACGCGACAAGCTCGCGGCCGCGGACCTGCTGCGCATGCTGAACGCCATCGGCGAGATGGAGATCCGCTTCAAGCGCAGCGGCCAGCAACAACTGCTCATCGAGACACTGCTGGTGCGGTTCGCGCTGTTCGATCGCACCGTGGAGCTCGAGGACGTGCTCAAGGCAATCGGCGGCGGCACGGCCAACCCGGGCGGCGGAGGCGGAAGCGGTGGAGGTGGAAGCGGTCGTCAGCCGTTCGAAGGCGCTCGACCGGCCGCTCCCGCGCGCGCGCCGACGACTGGAGGCGCTCCGGCGCCCGCCCGTGCGTCGACGGCGTCGGCTCCGCAGCAGAAGCGCGAGAGCGCGGCCCAGCCGGGCGCGCGCGGCGTCCCCGACCTGTCCGCCGTCACGGAACGGTGGGACGACCTGGTGAGCCGCGTGCGCGCGTCCGGCAAGGCGCTCCTCGCCGCGGCGCTCGAGGCCTCCGCGCCGGACGCGATTACCAGGAACGGCGAGCTCGCCATCAAGCTCGACGAGCCCAACGACTTTCACGCCAAGGCCATCGAGCAGGCTGCCGCGGACGTGCTCGCGATACTCGGTGAGTGGTTCGCGGGCATCGAGCGGGTGACGCTGCGCCGGCCGGGCGTGACGGGGCAGGGCGATGTGGAGCGCCCGAAGCGCGTGACGGACGAAATGGTGAAGAGCGAGCGCCTCAACGGGCTGCGTCGCAAGGACACGACGCTGCAGGCGGCGATCGACGTGCTGGATCTGGAGGTCGCCGAGTAGGGAGGAGGGAGGAGGGAGGAGGGAGGAGCAAGAAGCCCGTCCTTCTTCTTTCCTCCTCCCTCCTCCCCTCCCTCCTTGCTCTAAAAGAAGCCCGGCCCATAACTTACGAGACTTTCGCAGTAGGCTGACATGAAAGACATGATGAAGATCCTGCAGCAAGCTCAGGAGATGCAGGGTCGAATGCAGAAGATCCAGGAAGAACTCCAGAACATGACCATCGTCGGAACGTCGGGCGGCGGCATGGTGACGGTGGAGGCCAACGGTCAGGGTCAGGTCAAGCGAGTCAGGATCGACCCCTCGGTCGTGAATCCATCGGACACCGAGATGCTGGAGGACCTGATCACCGTCGCCGTGGTGGACGCCCAGCGCAAAGCGCAGGAGCGCCAGAAGGAGCAGATGGGCGCGTTGACCGGTGGCCTGAACCTGCCTTTCAAGCTGCCGTTCTAGTGTCCGCGATCGATGATCTAGCCACAGAACTGTCGAAGCTCCCGGGGATCGGTCGGAAGACCGCGCTCCGGCTGACGTATCACTTGCTGAAGCAGTCCAAGGAGCAGAGTCGCCGGCTGGCCGAGTCGCTGCTGACGTTGAGCGAGCGCGTGCGCCCGTGCGAGCGCTGCTTCAACCTGTCGGAAGACGTCCTCTGCGCGATTTGCCGCGACCCGCGCCGGGACCAGTCGCTCCTCTGCGTGGTGGAAGAACCGTCGGACATCGGCGCGATCGAGCGCGCGGGCGAGTACCGCGGCGTCTATCATGTCCTCGGCGGCCGCCTGGCGCCGCTGGACGGCATGGGACCGGACGACCTCAGTGTCGCGGCGCTGGTGCAGCGCGTCTCCAGCAACGGTATCCGCGAGGTGATCGTGGCGACCAACCCGAGTGTCGAGGGTGAAGCCACGGCGGTCTACGTGCAGCGGGAACTCCTGGGTGGAAGCGGGAGGGGGGGCGTGCCGGCGGACGGGATTCCGGCGGACGGCGTCCGTCCGGTCGTGGCCGTGACCCGGATCGCACGCGGCCTGCCGGTGGGCGGTGATCTGGAGTACGCGGACGGCGCGTCCATCGCCCAGGCGCTCTCGGCGCGGAGGGCGATGTGAGTCGGCGCCGCTGGCTTCATTCGCGCCGCCGCTCCGCGGACCAGCGCAGCCGCATGGTCGCGGCGGGCTTTCTCGGTGGCGTGGTCGCCGGGCTCGTGATCTGGAGCGTGCAGATGCGCAGCTCACGCCGGGAGTTGTTCAGCTCCAGCCCGATGAAGCGCCTGGCGGCACTCGGCTACCTTGGCTCCCAGCCGGGGCTCGAGACGGCCCGGCTGCTGACGGAGTACAGCCGCTGGGAAAAGCATCCCCTCCTGCGCAAGCGGGCGGAGCGCCTGCTGAAGCGCATGCAGCCGCGATTGGTGTAGATTGGCACCCACCGAAACCGCCCGTGGGCTTCGGGCTGTCGGGGCTTCGGCCCGACCTCCCCGACCCCCCCGAACCGCCCGCGGCGCATGGCCCACAGCCCATAGCCGAGACCAATGCCTGTAGGCAGCGCGAGCTGGTCGTTCACACAGGAAGACTTCGACGCGATCACGCAGTCGCTCCAGCGGTTCCTGGGCGACAGCAACGCGCGCTGCGCGCTGCTCGTCGATCGCACCGGTCAGCTGGTCGCCACCGTCGGCGAGAAGCCCAGGTTCGACGCGACGACGTTCGCGACGCTCACCGCGGCGGACTTCAGCGCCAACGATCAGCTCGCGAAGCTGATCGGCGAGAACGATTTCAACTCGCTGTTCCACCAGGGCGAGAAGGAATCGATGTATCTCGCCGACATCGCGCGCCGCGTGATCCTCGTGGTGCTCTTCGACGAACGCACCACGCTCGGCCTGGTGCGCCTGAAAGTGAAGGAGGCGGTCGTCGGAGCTCACGAAGCTGTTCGAAGCCGTGTTCGCGCGCGGCGCGTCCGGCGCGCCCCAGAAAGGCATTCTGGCAGGCGCCGACGACGAAATCGACAAGCTGTTTCAATAGGAGGAACGCAGCCATGTCGATGATCAACTACGCGTCACGCGAGATCAACTGCAAGATCGTCTACTACGGTCCCGGGCTCGGCGGCAAGACCACGAACCTCGAGCACGTCTACGGCAAGGTGACGCCGGACACGCGCGGCAAGCTCATTTCGCTGGCGACGGAGACCGAGCGCACGCTGTTCTTCGACTTCCTGCCGGTGGACCTCGGCTACGATCCGCGGTTTCAAGACGCGCTTCCATCTCTATACGGTGCCCGGGGCAGGTCTACTACAACGCCAGCCGGAAGCTGATCCTCAAGGGCGTGGACGGCATCGTGTTCGTCGGCGACTCGCAGCTCGAACGCATGGAAGCGAACCAGGAGGCCATGCAGAACCTGTACGACAACATGGCCGAGTACGGCTACGACCTGACGAAGATGCCGTTCGTGATCCAGTACAACAAACGGGACCTGCCGAACGCCGCGCCGGTCAAGGACCTTCAGTCGGCGCATGAATCCCGGGTGGGAGGTGACCGATCCCGCCAAGCAGCGCGTCACGCCCGACCCGTACCACGCCGGCGAGAACCTCATCGAGCAGATGGACGGCGCCTGGGTGGAGCGCGCGCAGTACTTCGAGGCGGTGGCGGTCACGGGCGAGGGCGTGTTCGATACGCTCAGAGCAGTTTCGAAGCTGGTGCTGAAGGCGCTGGCGTAATCCGGTGGGATGAATCTCCCCAACGGCCTCACTGTCGCCCGCATCATCGTCACTCCGGCGATCGCGGCGCTGCCGTTTGTGGAGAGCTCCACGGCCCGCGGCCTGGCCTTCGCGCTGTTCCTCGCCGCCGCCATCTCCGACTGGTTCGACGGCCATCTTGCGCGGACGCGCAAGCAGGAGACGGACCTCGGGCGGATGCTCGATCCGCTCGCCGACAAGCTGCTGCTCCTCGGGACGTTCATCCCGATGTACTTCCTGTCGCACCAGTTCCCCTTCCGCACGAACTTCGGCGACTACGACCTGCCCTGGTGGGTGGTGGCGATCATCATCGGGCGCGAAGTGACGATGACCTGGTTCCGGCAGTTCGCGTCGCGCCGCGGCGTGGTGATCGCCGCGATCTGGCCGGCCAAGTGGAAGACCGCGATCCAGCTCATCTGGTCCGGCGCCGCCTATTTCTGGTTCTTCGTCGCGACACTGATGGCGGAACGCGGGTGGACGGGTCCCATCTCGCGGTCCATCGGCCTGGTGTGTGGTACGCTCGGCGCGGTGTCCATGCTTCTGGCGCTGTCATTGACACTGTATTCGCTTTTCATATATATGCGTGACTACGGCTACCTCCTGCGGACCCCGCCTTTGCCGCAGAAGCCGGTCTCCTCATGACCCCTCGCGTGACCGTCGCGCTCGAACATCGCACCACTCGATGCGCGGCCTGGAAAACACCGCCCAATGACCTGGACTGCCGTCTACGAAGCGAACGGGGCCGAGATCCGGTTTGCAGGGCTGGTTACGGGCCACGAAGTCCTCGAGGCCAAGCGGGAGTTCTTCGCGCACGATTTTCCTGACGGCGCGCGCTGGGCCGTTTGCGACTTCACTGGCGGGACGACGTTCGAGATCACCGTGGCCGACATCCACCGGATCGCCGAGCAGGACAAGGCGGCGGTCGTGGTGCACCACCGGTTGCTCGAGGCGGTCGTGGCGCCGATGGAGGCGGTGTTCGGGATGGCGCGCATGTGGCAGCTGCGAGTGGACGCGGTGGGCCCGCACACCGCGGTGGTGCGAACCCGAATGGAGGCGTTCGAGTGGCTGCGCGAGCGGAAGGTGGCGCTGCCGCACGCCCGCGTCGAACCGCGGCCGGAGGGCCACATCCCGCGGCGCGACAGCCCGACACCGCGGAACGCGCTGCGCCGGCCCGAGGAGTGACGAAGGTCACTTAAGCGCGGCCTGCGGGGCTCGGCCCTGAAGCAGCGGGTCCCGTCCTGCGTCGACAGCGGTTGTCATCCCGGGTGCACGCAGGGATCTTGTAAGCATGACATCGAAGGCACTCATCATGGCAGCGGGGCTCGCGGCCCTCGGCTGCGCCGGCACGGCCGTCACGCGCGAGTCGCTGCGCCCGATTCCAGAACATCCGCCGCGCGTGATCGGGTCGCCCGGCATGCGGGGCACCGAGCAGGCCGCGTCTCTGCTCACGCGGGACCAGCAAGTGGTGGTCATCGGCGAAGTGGTGCGTCGCTTCTATCGTCCGCTGATGGCGCAGGCGCGCTGGATCGATCCGCAGCCGCTGGCGCACGAGCGCTCGCGCGCCGCGGACAGCCTGGCCGCGAGCGACCCGGATCGCGCGATCGCGATCGTCGAAGCGGTCGCCCTGCGGCGCGTGTGCCCGCTCACCGAGGCGAACGCGCAGTGTCGCGGGCGGAGCGGGGGCGTGCTGCGCTTCTCGCCGGCGTATGTCGTGGGGTCCAGGGGCACGGACTCCGCGATCGTCTACGCTCGCTACACGCCGCTGGACTTCGGCGTCGCGGGCGAGATCGAGTTCTTCATGGTGCACCGCGACGGCCGCTGGCAGGTGGCGAGCCGGCGCGACATGCCGCCGGTCGGCGAGGGCGGCGTCACGATGGCGTCGGGAGCGGTGGACCCGAAGAGCGCGATGGACGAGCTGCTCGCCACCGACCGGCAGTTCGCGCAGCTCGCGGCCACTCAGGACCTGCGGACCGCGCTCTCGAGCATGTTCGTGACCAACGTCGTGCTCAACGCGCGCGGGTCGCTGGCGCGCGGCAGGGACTCGGCGCTCGCGGTGATCAATGCAGACTCCGGCGTCGCCCGGTCGCGCGCGACCTGGACGCCCATCGGCGGCGGCGTGTCGTCCGACGGCAGGGACGGGTTCACGTACGGGTACATGACCGCGACGCGGGCCGACGGCACGAAGCAGCACACCAAGTATCTCGCGTACTGGATCAACCGGTCCGGCGGCTGGCGCGTGGCGGTGTATCGCCGGGCGCTGCGGCCGGCGCGCGAGCCATCGCTCGCGCCGCACCCCCCGTCGCTGCCGGTGTCCGGGTTGCCGCGCGGAGACTCGGCCACGGTGCAGCGCTACGTCAACGAGCTGTCGGCGGCGGAGAATGCGTTCTCGAACGACGCCGCGGTGTCGGGCCTGGGCCCGGCGTTCTTCAAGTGGGGCGCGCCGGACGCGGTGAACATGGGCCAGGAGAACGCTGCCGAGTTCGTGCGCGGGCGGGAGGCGATCTCGAAGGCGGTGGGGAACGCGCCGGCGGGCGGCAGCATCACGTGGGGCCCGAGCGACGTGATTGTTGCGGCTACCGGTGACCTCGGCGTGACGATCGGGACGATCACCATTGTGTCGCCGGCGGCCGACAGAACGGGCGCGATGACGACACGCCAGGTGCCGTTCTTCACGATCTGGCGGAGACGCACGCCGGTGGATCCCTGGAGATATGTCGCGGAGTAGAAACTGAATTCGAGTTGAAGGTGGCCAGTGGGTTAGCGAACAGTCGGCAGTCGGTCTAGTCGCTGCGCAGGGCCACGACAGGGTCCACCGCCGCCGCTCTCCGGGCCGGAATCCAGCTGGCGGCCAGAGCGGCGACGCCGAGCAGGGCCGCGGCCCCCGCGAACGACAGCGCGTCCGTCGGAGGCACGCCGTAGAGCAACGTGCGCAGCAGACGGGTGACGCCGAACGCGGCGAGCGTCCCGATGCCGACGCCGAGTGCCGTGAGCACGAGTCCCTTTCGGAGCACCATGCCGAGCACGCGCGAACGATCGGCGCCGAGGGCGACGCGGATGCCGATCTCGCGCGTCCGCTGCGCCACGCTGAACGCCGTCACGCCATAGATGCCGAGCAGCGCGAGCAGCAGCGCCACCACGCCAAGGCTGCCGGCGACCGAGAGCGCGACGCGCTGAGGGAACAGCGAGACGGCCGTGTGCTGCTCGAGCGTGCGCTGGTCCAGGATCGGCAGGGCAGTGTCGAGCCGCGCGACCAGGCGGCGGATCGGGCCCGTGAGCGGGGCCCCCGGGAGCGCGCGAACGATCAACTGCGTACGCATCATCGGCCGCTGCGCGTGCGCCACGACGATGAAGTTGCGCGGGCCCTCGCCGAGCGTGCGGTACTTCGAGTCGCGCGCGACGCCCACGACCGTGAGGACCCGCTCGTCGTTCTTCACCGTGCGCCCGACCGGGTCCTGTCCGGGAAAGAGGTTGCGCGCGAAGGTCTCGTTGAGGATCGCGACTTCGGTGGCGCCTTCGCGATCCGCGTCGGTGAACGCGCGCCCCCTCACGATCGGGATCCGCAGCGTCGCGAAGTAGTCCGGCGTCACGACGTTCCAGTCCTCGTTCCAGCCGCGGCGCTCGTCCGGCGCGGTGCGACCCTCCACCTCCACGCCGCCCATTCCCAGACCGCCGCCGGCGAGCGGCAGCATGGCGGTGAACGCGGCAGACGTCACCTGGGGGAGCGCGCGCGCGTCGGCGATCAGGCGGTCAGCGGCAGCGCTCGCCCGCCGCGTGTCGTAGCGCGCGAGGTCGAAGTCCAGCGACACGACCTGGACGCCGTGCGGATCGAAGCCCGCGTCGATCGCGCGCGCATGGGCGAGCGTACGCGCGAACAGGCCGGCGACGATGAGCAGCAGCATCGAGAAGGCGATCTGCGACACGAGCAGCGCGTTGCGAAGGCGCTGGCGTCGTCCGGTGCCGCCGGCGTCGGACTTGAGCGCCGGCACGAGGTCGGGGTGCGTGGTCTGGAGCGCCGGGACGAGCCCGGCAGCGATACCGGTGACGAGAGACGCCACGAGGGCGAAGGCGAGCACGCGCCAGTCGATGCGCGGGTCGAGCGCGAGCTGCAACGGGAGTTTCGGAACGAGCGTCATGAGCGCCGCGACCAGCCATTTGGCGAGCAGAACTCCCGCGGCGCCGGCGGCGACGAAGAGCAGGACGCCCTCGGTCACGAGCTGTCGCACGAGCTGCGCGCGCGACGCGCCGACCGCGAGGCGCACGGCAATCTCGCGCCGCCGGGTGGTTGCGCGCGCCAGCAGCATGCCGGCGACGTTGGTGCTGGCGATGACGAGCACCAGGCCCGCGATGGCGAACAGCATGGCCATGAAGCCGCCGACGACCTTGCGCGCTTCGCCCGGCAGGAAGGACGCCGGCGTCACGACAACGCCCTTGCTGCGATTGACGTCGGGAAACTCGCGCTCGAGGCGCGCGGCGATGGCGCCAAGCTCCGCCTGTGCCGCGGCGACCGTCGCATTCGGAGCCAGTCTGCCAACCGCGATGAGCCAGACGGCCCCGCGGTTCTGGAGAATCTCCGCGCTCCCGCCCAACAGCGTCGTCGCCATCATGGGCAACCAGAGGTCGGGAGCGATCACGAACGGCCCCTGAAACCGCTCGGCAGCCACGCCGACCACGGTGAATGGAGAGCCGTTGAGCCGGACGGTGCGTCCGACGATCGCGGCGTCGGACGCAAAGCGGTCGCGCCAGAAGGCATGGCTCAGGACGGCAACCGGGTTGGCGCCCGGCACCTTGTCCTCGTCGGGCCCGAAGAAGCGGCCGAGCGCGGGGCGGGCCTGAAGGACGTCGAAGAAGTTGCCGCTGACGACGCTCGCCTCGATCGGCTCAGCGCCGCCCGGCCCGGCGAGGCTCACCGCCTGCGTCCCGAGGCGCACCGCGGCCAGCCCGCTCAGCGTCGTGGCGCCGTCGCGGTAATCGGCAAAGTTGGGATACGAGAAGTTGTCGAAGCCGCCGCCGTCCTGCGTGCGTCCCACGCTCACGACGCGATCGGGATTGCCGACGCCGGCGGGGGGCCGCAGCAGCAGCGTGCTCGCGAGCGTGACGATGGCGGTGGTGGCCCCGATGCCGACGGCGATCGACAGGGCGGAGATGAGCGTGAAGAGCGGGCTGCGGGCGAGCCCGCGCGCGGCATAGCGGAGGTCCTGACGCGAGCTGTCGAGCATACGACCTCGAGGCAGTGAAGGCGACGATTGGGACAACGGCGACACTGGCGGGAGGGTTTCATCCGGTAGTAGATAGGGACTAGGGATTGGGGACCAGGGACTAGACTCCATTGCCTAGTCCCTAGTCCCTAGTCCCTAGTCCGTAGCACTACCCAGCATCTAACACCCATTGGCAATGGCCGAGCTCAAGACGAAGCGCACGACCGCGTCCGTCGCAAAGTTCCTGGACGCGATTGCGGACGAGCAGGTGCGCAAGGACTGCAAGGCGATCGCGGGCATCATGCGGCGGGCAACGGGCGCGAAGGCGGAGATGTGGGGCTCGAGCCTCGTGGGCTTCGGGCGGTACCACTACAAATACGCCAGCGGCCGCGAGGCGGACTGGATGGAAGCCGCGTTCTCGCCGAGGAAGCAGAACATCACGCTGTATCTGATGACGGGCTTCATGGGGTTCGAGGATCTCCTGGCAAAACTGGGGAAGCACTCGAAGGCGAAGGGCTGCCTGTACATCAAGCGCCTGTCGGACGTGCACGTGCCGACGCTGACGAAGCTGGTGGGCGCGTCGGTGAAGCACGTGCGCAAGGTCCAGCGCGCCGGGGGGTGGGGAGCCATGGCGGGCGGCGCGGGCGGCGCGTGAGCAAGGCGATCGTGCTGGCGATAGCGATCATCGTGGCGCTACAGGGGGCCGCGAAGCCGGGCGGGCTGCTGCGCCCCGGAACGGTGCTCGTGTACTCGACCGGCGGCGTCGAAACGTCATGGACCATCGACTCGGTGGCGGCGGACACGACACTCGGCGGCCGGACGGGGTGCGTCCGGCTGCGGCTGCGGACGTCGCCCCAGCAGCGCGAGTCGTCGGTGCGCGCGTGGTGCGTGGACGGTGCGACGCTCACGACGTGGGACGACCGCACGGGCGCGCACCGGCCCGCGCGCCCGGCCGCGGCCGGGTCGCGGCTGGAGCTGAAGTCCGGCGCGAACACCGTGCGCTTCGAGACCGGCGCGATGTCGGTGGACACGATCGGCGGCGTGGCGATCCCGGTGGTTCCGACGGTCGTCGTGACGCGGGATTCCTCGGGCGCGGCGGTGCGGCGCCTGCGCGAGCGGTTTTCGGCCGGGCTGCTCACGGCGACGAGCGGTGTGTTCGAAGTGCCGGACACGTCGCGTTCCGGCGCGTGGCGCGAGGAGCGGCGATTCACGCTCGTCGCGATCCGCCAGCCGTCCGCGCACTGAGCGCGCGGCGAACGCACGGCGGACGGCGGATACAGGCGCGGCGGCGCGGGGTGGGGCGACGAGGATGACGGGCGCGATGCGCAACGAAGTGGAGCTGATCACCATCGGCGACGAGCTGATGCTGGGCTTCACCGTGGACACGAACGGCGCGTTCATCGGGCGGCAGCTGGCGGACATGGGCGTCGCCGTGGTGCGCCGCACCGCGGTGGGCGACACGCGGGCGGCGATCGTGACTGCGGTGCGCGAGGCGCTGGAGCGCACGCGCGCGGTGATCACGACCGGCGGCCTGGGCCCGACGTCCGACGACGTGAGCCGGGACGCGGTGGCCGAGGTGTTCGGCCGGCCGCTGGAAGTGGACGAGGCGCATCTCGCGTGGATGCGCGAGCGCTGGACGAAGCGGTTCGGTCGCGAGATGCCGGCGTCGAACCGGAGACAGGCGATGATCCCCGCCGGCGGGCGCAAGCTGGAGAACAAGCACGGCTCGGCGCCCGGCGTGTTCATCGAGGACGATCGCGGGTTCGTCGTGATGCTTCCGGGCGTGCCGCGCGAGCTGCGCGGGATGACCGTGGACGCGCTGCTGCCGTTGCTGCGGGAGAAGGGGTGCGGCGTGGACGGCGGGTGCATCAAGTCGCTGACGCTGCGCACGACCGGGGTGGCGGAGTCGCTGTTGCAGGACCAGCTGCGCGGCGTCGAGCCGGGTTCAGGGGAAGACACTGGCTCTCCGGTCATCCCGCTTTCGCTGGCCTATCTGCCCGGCGTCGAGGGAGTAGACCTGCGGCTCACCGCGCGGGCGTCCAGCGTGACGGTGGCGGAGCAGGCGCTGGCCCGCGCGGCGCGCGCGATCCGCGGCGCTGTTGGCGACGCGGTATACGCCGAGGGCGGGGGTGACGAAGACATGGCGCGCGTGCTGCTGGACGCGTGTCGCGCGCGCGGACTGAAGCTGGCGGTGGCGGAGAGCTGCACCGGCGGGATGCTGGGCGCGCGGCTGACCGCGATCCCCGGCTCGAGCGACGTGTTCGTGGGCGGCGTGATCGCGTACTCGAACGAAGTGAAGGCGCGGGAGCTGGGCGTGCCGCAGAAGTTGCTCGACCAGTGCGGCGCGGTGAGCGAGGAGGTGGTGCGGGCGATGGCGGACGGCGCGCGGCTCAAGTTCGGCGTGGACCTGGCGCTGTCGATCACCGGCGTGGCGGGCCCGGGCGGCGGCACGCCGGAGAAGCCGGTGGGCCTGGTGTGGATCTGCGTGGCGTCCGGAGGGAGCGTGGAGGCGCGGCGGCTGCAGAGCTGGGGGGATCGTCAGGAGATCCGGTACCGGGCGACGCAGGCGGCGATGGATCTGGCGCGGCGGGTGGTGCAGGCCGCGGCGTCGAGCCGCTGAGGCAGGGCTCCCCAGGGGCGGCAGCCCTCGGCGTGATTCGGGTCCGACTCGCGTGGGTTTGGCGTCGCCGCGCTCCGTGGCCGTGTTATGCTGCGTGGTGAACGGGATAACACCGAACGAGGAGCGCCTCCTGCCGACGATGCGCAGGCTCATGCGCCTGCGTCGGTACAGCCGGCGGACCGAGGAGGTCTACGTCCGCTGGGTGCGGCGGTACGTCGAGTTTCACGGACGCCGACATCCGCGGACATCTGGCGGAGGCCGAGATCGGCGCCTATCTCAGCTCGCTCGCGCTCGACGGCCATGTTGCGGCGGGGACGCAGAATCAGGCGCTCGCTGCGCTGCTGTTCCTGTACCGGCACGTCCTCGAGATCCCGGTGCGGCTTGGCCGCGACGTAGTTCGTGCCAGGCGGCCGGTGCGAGTGCCGGTTGTCCTCACGCGGGACGAGGTACGGAGAGTCCTGAGCCACCTCGGCAGCCCGGTTCGGCTGGCCGCCAGTCTTCTGTACGGGAGTGGGCTGCGGCTCAGGGAATGTTTGACGCTGCGAGTGAAGGACGTGGACTTCGGGCTGCTCGAAATAACGGTGCGGGGCGGGAAGGGGGCGAAGGACCGGCGAACCATGCTCGCCATGAGTTTGCGCGAGGATCTGCAGGGGCACTTGCGAGTCGTCCAGCGTCTTTGGACGCGAGACCAGCGCCGTTGCGTGAGCGTCGCCTTGCCCGATGCCCTCGAGCGCAAGTATCCCAATGCCGCCCGGGAGTGGGCCTGGCAGTGGGTGTTCCCGGCGTCTCGCGTGTACGTGGACGGCGTTGGCCAGCGGCGTCGGCATCACCTGGATCCGACCGTTGTTCAGAAGGCGGTGCATTATGCGGTCAAGGACGCCGGCATCACGAAGAAGGCGACGTGTCACACGTTCCGGCACTCGTTCGCGACGCACTTGTTGCAGGCGGGTTACGATATCAGAACCGTGCAGGAGCTGCTGGGTCACGCGGACGTGAGCACGACGATGATTTATACCCACGTGCTCAACAAGGGTGGGATGGGTGTCCGGAGTCCGGCGGATTTGGAGCCTGGCACGGTCAACGCCGTCACGTGAGGCATTGCGACCCGATTCCTGCACCGGCACTTTTACGGAATCATGCGCTGTTCCAGAACTCGATAATTGCCCCACGCCTTAGAGCTTCTTGATCGGCTTTTGGCGGATTGCTTCGCCATACAATTTGGTTCTTCACTCCCTAATTCGCGTTAGACCGCACGATTCCAATCGACCAAAGACTCGACTTGGCTCCGAAGACGTTCTGACACGATTGACGCACGCAATCGGCCGCGCTCCTGCTGCTCGAGGCCGAGCCTGCGCTGACATCAGTGGCAATGCACGCCTCATCTACCGCTACACTGCCGGTCGGCAGCTCGATCTCCCGATCGTCCTGCCGATTCTCGCGCGGGCTGGTCTGCAGTGGTGCTGAGCCTGCTGCTCGCGCTGTGATCCCGTCGACTATCAACGTCCGGCGCTCGGCATCGCTGCGTTGCGCGGTCTGACGCTCATGGGATTCGCGACCATCCTGTTCGCGCGGGCGGAAGCGGCGCTACCGCTGTAGCCGTTCATGGACCGAGAGCCTTCACCAAATCCGAGTCGCGAGAGCTTCGAAGGCTCGCAGCGGTAGCGTATGAGCGCGAGCTCACGCATGCCTTGGACGAGCTGGAGGAGAAGTTCAAGCGCTGGCGTGTTGACGAGGTCAACGCGTTTGACCTCAGTGACTCCATTCATGAGTTCCATAACGGCCAGGCTCGCGAGTTGTGGAAGTGTTACAACGGGATTCCCATCCACATCGTCGTTGCATCGCTGTTGCCCGAGCAGCGCTCGCAGAGTCAGAAATCCCCGAGCGCTTGCGGGCAAAACTCCCACTCGCGGCGGTCTAACGAGGAGTTGTAGCCGGCAGCGCCTTAGCTGCGGAAGCATTGCGGTTGATTGCCTTCAGCATCACGTTAACTCGCAATTCATCGCGCCTTCGCGGCACACGCTGCGGCTAAACTCCGGCGCGTTAGGTGGACACCTTGGCTGAATCACCGGTTGAAAAACGCGCTGAGCCCACTGTGGACGAGCAGCGTTCCATTTCATTTACAACAGCCTACGTCGCGGCCGCGGTCTGCTCGGCGGCCGCAGTGTTCTACGACGTTCTGGAAATCGATCCGCATCCGTTCGCGATGTTCGTCATTAGGCATTGGCCCCGCTGTGACGGTGCTTTTCTGGCTTCACGATGACGCACGCCGCACCAAAGCAATTCGCGTCCAGGACTGGAGGCTTTTTCTCTGGGCCGCTTGGCCGGTTCTCATGCCTTGGTATGCGGTGAAAACCAGGGGTCGTCGCGGCTGGCTGCTTGCGGCCAAGCTTTTCGCGCTCATGTTGGCACCTTGGCTTGCTGCATTTATCTGGGTGCTTCTTCGGTGGGCCTTTGACGTGATTATGTGGTACTCTAAAGGCGGCACCTGACCGTTGTGTGACAAATGTTGCCGCCTATCGAGGCGTTAGGTGGACAAACCGCTCTAATGTCAGTTCAATCGACAGTTCTCGCAGTCGCCATTTGTGGGGCTGTCGCCGTTGCTCCACGCAGTATCGGCGCGCAGACACCTGCCCCTCGTGTGCTTGTAGCAAGCATCAGATCGGGCGATTCACTCTCAACCCGAGTCGCACTCGGCGTACTATCTGCGGTCTCCCGCCGACGGAAATCGCCGCGCGTCAGCCTGGTGGACAGCACTTCCGTAGTGATCCTCGACGGGACGACCGACCGCTTTGGTCAACTCCTCACGTGGACTGATCTGTCAGAACTGGGTAGAGTCACGCGCAGCGATGTTGTCGTCGACCTCTACACAGAACGTGTGGGCACCGGCATACGCGTCACAGTTGCGCGGGTCTACGCCAGAGACACTGTGCCCGAGTTATTGACGCCGATCTCAGCTCGAAGCGTGCAGTCGGCGATTCGTTTGGTTGCCGACCGCCTGTCGAGTGACTCCGCCCTTGCTGGCCGAAGGCTTCAGTCGCAGCCACCTAACGAGGAGTTGTAGCCGACGGCGGCCCCAAGCAGTTTGGTTGGGTAGTTCAACGATTGCGCCGCGGCTAAACTCCGGGCGTTGAGGCCTCCAGCAAAGCCATGTCGTCGCCTCAGGAGCGGGTCGAAATCATTCAGCGCGGCGTTGCCGCTTTGCGCGCGATTGAGGCAGCGCGCCTTGAGGATCCTGCCATCGCCAGATCGAGACGATTCCGATCTCCTGGCGGATGTGCGCTCGGTTCAGCAACTCGCCGATCGCCTTGACTTTCTGGCCGAGCTGGAAGGTTTCGATGACGTGACCGTGCGGTTACGGGATTTCCAACTCAGCCTTCACTTCAACGCCGAGGACATTGCGGCGTATGAGGATCTCGCAGCAGATGTTGGCGCTGGGACGCCCTATCGGGCTGGGCGTCCGTCATCGGAACACGCGAATGCCTTACTGGCGCTCGCGGAGCTTGGGCGTCGCTATGACCGTGGTGAGTTCATGCCGCCTGCGTCGTTCTTCGGCATCACGCTCGCCTGAGGCCTAACGAGGAGTTGTAGCCGACAGCGCCAGAGCTGCGGAAGGATTGCGGTTGATCGCCTTCGGCATCACGTTAGGTCAACAAATCATCGCGCCTTCGCAGCGGACGCTGCGGCTAAACTCCGGGCGTTAGACGGTTTGCCACCTCTCGCGACTGACCTTGCGACTAGTCTCAGCGACGCCACCGCAGTTGCGCTCCTGGCTCCTTCGAGGCGCTGTTGTCGGTTTTGTCGCCGGCGCAGTCGCACTGACGTTGGCCTTCTACTGGAATTCGCAACATCGCAACGATGAGATTCTTGAGGGCATGTTTTGGCTGGTGTTCACGGCGACGTTCCCCGTTTCGCTAGTAGTCGCCGCCGTCGGCGAAGGTCTTCCCAACATCGTCGGTTCAGACGCAGCATACGCGATCGTCTTCATAGTCTCACCTCTCCTGCAGGGCATGTTGATTGCGTCGGCCCTTTGGGGTTTGGATCGACTACTCCGTCGCGTCACATCTAGTGCGCAACCGTCTAACGAGGAGTTGTAGCTGACAGCGGCGCTGCTGAAGCGACTGGCTCGCGTTGCTCGCCAGTCGCATCTTGTTTGATGCCGCTGCAGCTAAACTCCGGGCGTTAGACGGACGCACCCACAACCTCCATGACGCGCTCTCTTGGCTTTCGATTTGCCGCCTCGCGAACGGTTATTGAGGGCGTGCCTGTCGCTTTCTGGCTCAAGGAGGCGACGGAAGTTGGTGCAGTGTGCGAAGAGAAGCTGCGCAGTGCCTTGCGGTTGATCGCCAAGTACAGCCCTAATCAGTTCGCGCGTCTAAAGGCGGATCTGAGCGGCGTCCTTGTAATAGCTCTAGCCTCAGTCGGCCAGTTCAATGCGCGCACGCGACTTTGCAAACTGGAATCGCGATGATCTTGCAAGTCCGGAAATGACACCCGTCCTTCAGCACGAGTTCTGGTCCACGAAGCTGCACACGCCCGCTTGCACCTAATGGGTTTGAAGGCACGCGGCGTTCACGAAATTGCGAGACATGAGCGTTTTTGCCTGAAGTCAGAGCTACTTCTCTCTTCTCGGTTACCCGACAGCGAAGCCCTTGCGGCTCGCGCTCGGGACGCCTTGAGAGTCCGACGGGGACGATGTTCGAGTGTGGCACGTGCGGTGAGATTTCAATGCCGACGAGCTTCACGATGGTGCGCCGCGACAATCGGCCGAGTTCGACAGGTTCGCGAGCAGCGTCAGCGACAGCACGCGCCCCACGCCGGGCATGCTCTGCAGCAGATCATCGCGCTCGCGCCACGCCGGGATTTCACGAACCATGTCGCCGAGATCCGTGTCGGCGATCCGCAGCTCCCGCTCGAGAAAGGCGATGTGGCCCTTGAGACTCTTCTTCACCTGGCGCTTGCCGCGACCGAAGACCTGGCCTAAGCGATTCCGCTCCGCCCCGAGCATCTCGATCAGCTGTCGCCGGCGCGCGAGCAGCGCGTCGAGCTCCTGCGCCGCGGCATCCGGCACCGGACGAACGGCGGGCCGGACGCGCTCGGCGAAGAGCGCCAGGATGTCGGCATCGATCCGATCGGTCTTCGCGAGCTGGCCGATCGCCTTCGCGAAAATCGCGCACCTGCCGCGGGTTGACCACGACCACAGGCAGTCCCACGGCGGCGAGGGCGGCGACGCAGAGCAGCTCGTACCCGCCCGTGGCCTCGAGCACGATCAACGTCGCGGCGCGTCCCGTCGGCACCGCTCCACGAGGGTCCGCACGCCGCGCTCATCGTTCGCGACCGTCCACCGTTCTCCGCTCGGCCGCACGCCCACCACCAACTCCGCCTTTGCGACATCAATCCCGATCGAGCATCGGGTACTCCGTCGAGTGAGTGTCGCCCTGGCCCGTCCTCGTGAGAATTCGGGCTCGACATCGAGGTCGGCCCCGCTACTGTTCGGGCTCTCGCGACAACGATCGGGACGCCGCTCAGGCTAACGCACGGTGTTCACCACCCAGGCCGAAAACGAGCTGGCGCCCCGATCACAATGCCTGCAAACTCAACGCAGAGCAGTAACCTGGGGCGGCGAGGTCTAGATATCGTTGCACGCTGCCGCCTAACGAGGAGTTGAAGCCGACGGCGACCCCAAGCAGTTTTCTGTGAAGCGGCGCCCCGTGGCAAGTCCGGTGTGAACTTGCCCGTCCTCAACATCATCAGTTGTCCGCGCGCGTCTCGAGCTGCTGCTCAGCTTTCTGTTCGCGCTCGTGAGTGAGGCGCATGGCCTCGGCGCATTTGGGTGATGCGATAGACCGGACGGCGCCAATTGGTTGTCGGCTCTCGTCAGGCGGCCAAAACTGCTTACGCGCTCGCCGGTCCGGATTCAGTCAGTGCGAGTCCCGCGCGGTGGTGCTGCTCTAGCCTGCGCGGTGTGTCACCTCCGTCGTTGCCCTGCGGGGCAGGCGAATCTTGGTCGCATCGTACGGAGCGCCGTCGCGCCACATCGCGAAGAGCACCCCAGCGAGCCGGCGGGCGAGCGCGACGCTCGCGATGCGCTTGCCGCGGCGGAGCGCGATGCGCAGCCCCCAGGCACGCAGCGCCGCGGTGTCGGGCGATGTGGAATGCAGGAGGCGCCAGCCCGCTTCGACGAGCAGCCAGCGCACCCGATTGTTCCCGGCCTTGGTAATGCGGCCGAGCTGGCGCTTGTCGCCGGAGCTACGCTCACGCGGCACCAGCCCGAGGTAGGCCTCGAGGTCATGCGCCGAGTGAAAGCGGTCGATCACATCCACGGTGGCCACGAACGCACTCGCCGTGATTGGCCCGATGCTCGGCGCAGTGACGAGGAGCGCCACCGCGGGATCCGTCTGCTCGAGCTGCGCGATGCGCGTGTCGAGCCCCGCGATCTGGGCATTCAGCGGATGGAGGAGCCGGAAGAGCGGCACGAGTTCCTCGGTGAGCACGGGACTTAAGGGCAGCTGGGCGATCCGCTCCGCGACGTGCTCCGCCATGCCGCTCGCCACTCGCAAGCCGTCGCGCCGGACGAACGCTTTGGCCAGCGCCACATACCGCGTCCGCGTCCGTACCAGCGTCTCACGCACCGCGAGCTCTGCCCGCACGTGGCGACGGGCGTCGGAGAGCCGGTGCGCCGGGCGATAGGCCCCGCTCTCACATGCCTCGCGCAGGGTGCGTGCGTCGCGCTTGTCCGTCTTGGTCTTCCGCGAGCGATTCGCATACATCGGGGCGAAGTTGGGATCCGCGACGATCACCTCGTGCCCGAGCGATTCCAGGTGGCGCGCCACCCACTCGCTCTCGGTCGTGGCCTCGAGGAGAATGCGCGCCCGCGGCCGGCCACCCAGCACGGCGGTGAACCGGTCGCGGCTCGTCACGATCCGGCGATCGGTGATGGTGCCGTCCTCGGCCTTCATGGAGAGTTGGCTCTCGCGCTTGTGCAAATCCAATCCTATGATTTCCATGGCGGCTGGCCTCCCGGTTTGTGCCCCGTCGCGAGACGGTGAGCACGTGAATGGTTTGTGGGGCACTAGATGCCACCACGTTGCCGTGGAGGTCCAGCCTGCCGCTTCATACCAATTGGTTGAGTAGTCAAAGCCGGCGCCGCGGCTTAACTCCGGGCGTTAGGTCGACCAGAGAGGGATACTCTGATCAGGGCACTGTTAGTACTGGCACTCGTTGGCGCGGGTGCATGCCGCGAGAATCGCGACCCAACGGTACCTCCCGATGAGCATTACCGCTCGGCGATTCCGACGAGCCACTGGGCGTTGCGCACCTGCGAATTCTGCAGCGATCGCTGCAGCTAAACCCCGGCGCGTTAGGCCTACCACGGAGTATTTCTGCAAGTCGCGATTGAACAAGCACTGCGCCTCTTGGCAGGCCTCGACCTCTTGGATTCTGGACGGGCCGGAGACATCCAGTGGTTTACGTTCGGCGCACCAAGCCGTGAGCCTTCGCAATCAGATCTCGCCGACGTTGCGCTCCACGTGACGCGAGCACTCCGCCCGATGCGTCGGGAGATACACGCGTGCGAGTCAGAATCGGGGAGCGAACAACGGCTGAGTCGCTGCATCGCTCGCGGCCGTCTGAACGAGATTGGTGTCCGTGCGGGCAGTTCTTTCAGCGTCTCGCGCTGGGCTCGCGTGATAGATCGCGCGCAACGCACCACGCCGCACAGCTCGACAGCTGATCGGCATCCATCGATCTGCGTTGTTGCCCTGCGCGGATTCACGACGCGATCGCAGACGAGCACCAGAGCGACGACGGCGCGAGCCGGTGTGCGCCACGGGCTTGCGTGTTCCGAAGGCCACGTGGACAGCGCTCACATCCCGCGGAAGAACTCCAAAGCGCCGACGGTCCGTCGGAGAATCGTGCTGGCGATAATCCGTCCACGTCGCAACAGCGGCGCAATCGGCCTGATGCAGCGAGCGCGCATACATCGGTTCGATTCGAGGCCGCGGCTTGACTCCGGCGCGTCGAGCGCAGATAGCAGAGAGGTCGCTCGCTCGGCATCACGTTAGATTAGTGCATGGCTCTCCGGTTTACGTGGGACCCGCGCAAAGCCGCGGCTAACCTGCGCAAGCACAGGGTCAGCTTTAGAGAAGCCACCACAGCCTTTGAAGATCCGCTGTCGTTGACAATCGCCGATCCGGATCACTCAGATGATGAGGAGCGGTTCCTGCTACTCGGCCGGTCGACTCGTGGCCGCCTCCTGGTCGTTTCCCACGTCGAGCGGGGAGACGGGATCCGGGTGATCAGCGCTCGACCTGCTGGCCGTCAAGAACGGCAACTCTATGAAGAAGGCACGTAAGCGCGCCAAGCCGCGGAAGCGCTCAGGTGATGAGATGCGAGCTGAGTATGATTTCAGTGGCGGTGTTCGGGGCAAGTACGCAGCCCGCTACCGCGAGGGATCAAACGTCGTCGTCCTCGCGCCGGATGTAGCCGAGGAGTTCCCAACCGCGCGTGCGGTTAACGAGGCTCTTCGCGCTGTCCTCAAGCGACGCTCCAATCGCCGCACTGCCTAACGAGGAGTTGAACCCGACCGGCGCGCTACTGTGGCGGCTCGCTCGCAAAGCTCGCGAGCCGCATCTTCTGAATGCGCCGGCGGGTTAACTCCGGTGCGTTAGCTAGGCGACGAGCATCCATGGAACTTTCGGATCTTGAGAAGGACCTGCTCGGAGACCTGGCCGACGATGACCATTCGCTGCACGAGGTCTTTGGCTTTGTGCGCCTGCACTACCCAAAGGCGGACGATAGCGAGGTCCTGACAATCGGTCGCATCCTCATCGCTTCGTGGATTGAGCGCGGCTGGCTGGCTCTCGCTGGCTCTGGTCCGATGTACGTCGGAGTTACCGAGGTTCAGGATCTGATTGCCTTAGTAGACCGCGTCGGCACCGACGTGACGCGGTTCTTCGTTGGGTCGCCCTGGATTCGGCTCAGTCCCAAGGCACGGAGTGATGTCGAATGGCTTTCGCCCCATAGCTAGACGACGCATGCGCTTCTCATCTGCGATCGCTGCCATCGGCCTTGTGCTTGCCTCAATGGCCTGCGCGCAATCGCCTCTTACCCCGCGCCGTCTTTCTGATACGCTCGCAACTCGCATCCTTCTGCTCGGCCAAGAAGTAGACCTCAAGCAGATTCCTGGCGGTGATAAGCAACCCGTGTTCGTGCGGCTGTATCGAGTCGGCGAGGAGGGCACCTGCGTAGATGAGACGCACTGGGTCTGCTCGTACGACTACTACGCTGTCGTGAGCGACTACGGCGAGAGTGTCGAGGGGTCGCTGTATTGGCTGGGTCGCGTAGGTGAGCTCCTGAACTTCGCCTGGCTACCTGCCCACGGCCGGACCGCCACTCTGTCGGCCACCGTTCTCAACTATCCCGAAACCGTCCTTCGTCGGCAGACGAATCTAAAGCGCAGTGCTCGAGCCGTTGTCTTAGAGCTAAGCGCTCAGGCCATTGCGCTGCGAGGTCGAGACTCGCGTTGACGCTAGCTAACGAGGAGTTGAACCCGACCGGGGTTCTTGCTCCACTTTGGTAGACACTTCCACCTAACGACGATGGAGTGTCCACGATGCCGAGATCGGGCCCACGCGCCGTGCGGAAGTACAGCGATGAGTTCAAGCTGACCGCCGTTCGCTTGTCACAGCAGCCGGGGTTGCAGGTCAAGACCGTGGCTGTGGCGCTGGCGATTCACCCTTTCATGTTGTCGAAGTGGCGGAAGGATGCCCGCGATGGGCGGTTGCTCGGCCGGGTGCCGAAGGCCGCGCCGCCCGGTCCGGCGCGACAGATCGCGCGGCTCCAGCAGCTCGAGCGCGAGTATGCATTGCTTAAAGAGGAGCACGACCTCTTAAAAAAAGCCATCCGGTTCTGGTCCGCTCGAAAGGCGACACGTTCGCTTTCATTGCCACGCAGCGCGCGCAGTTCCCGGTGAGCGCGCTGTGCCGGCGGTATGGCGTCACCCGCGCCGGGTTCTATGCCTGGTGCCAGCGCGGCGTCAGCGCGCACGCGGAACAGGACCGCCTTCTTCGCGCCGAGATCGTGCGACGCTTCACGGCGCACCATGGCCGCTATGGCAGCCCGCGCCTCCACCGACTCCTGGTGACAACGGGCTGGCGGGTCAGTCGACGCCGGGTCGCGCGCCTCATGCGCGAGAGCGGGCTGCGGGCGAAGGCAGTGCGCGGCTATCGCGCCAAGGCGGCCGTGCACCGGCTGTACGCGCGGCACCCGAATCGGCGGTGGGGCCTCCACGTCGCTCGCGTGAATCAGGTCTGGCTCGGCGACATCACGTATCTCAAAGTGCACACCCAGTGGTGGTATCTCGCCGCCGTGATGGACCAGTACTCGCGGCGGATCCTCGCGTGGTCGCTGACGCGCCGGCGCACCGCCGCCGTGACCTGCGCCGTGCTCGCACGCGCGGCGCGCCGCCGGCCGGCCCAGGGCGTGATCTTTCACAGCGACCGGGGCTCGGAATACATGGGTGCGCCCTTCTGCGCCGCGGTCGCTCGCCTCGGCTTGCTCCAGAGTGCGAGCGCGCGGGGGCCAGGGGACAATGCGCACATGGAGTCATTCTTTCACTCGCTCAAAGCGGAGCTGACGCGCGGGCTTGTATTTGCCACCGAACGCACGCTCCGTCGCGCGATCCAGCACTACATCCGCTACTACAATCACACGCGGCTGCACTCCGCGCTCGACTATCTCTCCCCCATTGCCTTCGAGCGCCGTGCCGCGTAAACCATCAGTGTCTACGAAACTGGTACAAGATCCCCGGCGCGCTGCAGTAGCGGCTCGCTCGCGGAGCTCGCGAGCCGCATCTTATTGGATTCGCCGGCGGGTTAACTCCGGCGCGTTAGACCGACAACAAGCTTCCTTTTATGCGCGCATTTCTGCTGGGCTACCTCGTCTGTATAGTGCTCGCGTGTCGACCGGGGGCCGGGTCTCCCGCGCCGGTCAGCTTAGGGCCTCTCGAGAGTCCAGTCGACTCGGCGCGCTGCGCCGGGATCAGGGACAGCGTTAGCGGACTCGATTGGCTCCAACTGCCGATCAGTGAGCCGAAGCGTGCGTTCAGGCTGCCAGTACGACCTTCAGATGCGGCCGCGACGCTTCAAACACAGTTCATTGTGATGCCAAACGGAGTCGTCGATACGGCCACGGTCGTCATCACCGGTACGGGCGATGAACGCTATCGCCGTGACATGATTCGCAGACTCACGGCGGAACGATTCGTCCCACAAGTGATCAGTGGATGCCTCGTTGGCGGGCGGGGGCACTTGATCACTGTGGGTCGACTTCAACCCGCTCCTCCCCCTTAGCATGCCCGTCGGGTGCGGTCTAACGAGGAGTTGAACCCGACCGGCGTGCTGTTGTGGCGGCTCGCTCGCGAAGCTCGCGAGCCGCATCTTCTAGGAGACGCCGGCGGGTTAACTCCGGCGCGTTAGGTAGACGAAACGTTTCAAGGCAGGGACGGATGAGCAATCGCCAATCGATGGTTCTCCTCGCCGCGCTGCTCGGCATCCTCGCGGCACGCGGTCTCAGTCCCGACACGCTCGATCCGTGGCGCAGCTGGATCGCATTCAAACAGTTTGCTCGCGAGTACCAAGAGCAACCCGACCCGGGTCTGAGCGTTCAGGTCGCGCCTGATGGCGATCGTCGCCCGGTGCGCCTGTTCCTGGTGCGTCAGATCCTTGTCCCGAAAGACGACCGTCTCGAGCCCATCGGCGGTGTCGCGTGTGAGTTCGAATTCGCTCCTCGTCGTTGGACGCCTCGCGCGTGGGCCGAGTGGTCTTTCGACCATCCGTCATTTGATGGCTTCGTCGACGCGGTCGAACAGTATCCGCTGTTCGCGGACCTGCTTGTGACGCGGCCCATAAGAACCGCGGTATACTGGCAGGACGCCTAGGCCCTCCGTTGGCGCTACCTAACGAGGAGTTGAAGCCGACGGCGGCCCCAAGCAGTTTTCTGTGAAGCGGCGCCCCGTGGCAAGTCCGGTGTGAACTTGCCCGTCCTCAACATCATCAGTTGTCCGCGCGCGTCTCGAGCTGCTGCTCAGCTTTCTGTTCGCGCTCGTGAGTGAGGCGCATGGCCTCGGCGCATTTGGGTGATGCGATAGACCGGACGGCGCCAATTGGTTGTCGGCTCTCGTCAGGCGGCCAAAACTGCTTACGCGCTCGCCGGTCCGGATTCAGTCAGTGCGAGTCCCGCGCGGTGGTGCTGCTCTAGCCTGCGCGGTGTGTCACCTCCGTCGTTGCCCTGCGGGGCAGGCGAATCTTGGTCGCATCGTACGGAGCGCCGTCGCGCCACATCGCGAAGAGCACCCCAGCGAGCCGGCGGGCGAGCGCGACGCTCGCGATGCGCTTGCCGCGGCGGAGCGCGATGCGCAGCCCCCAGGCACGCAGCGCCGCGGTGTCGGGCGATGTGGAATGCAGGAGGCGCCAGCCCGCTTCGACGAGCAGCCAGCGCACCCGATTGTTCCCGGCCTTGGTAATGCGGCCGAGCTGGCGCTTGTCGCCGGAGCTACGCTCACGCGGCACCAGCCCGAGGTAGGCCTCGAGGTCATGCGCCGAGTGAAAGCGGTCGATCACATCCACGGTGGCCACGAACGCACTCGCCGTGATTGGCCCGATGCTCGGCGCAGTGACGAGGAGCGCCACCGCGGGATCCGTCTGCTCGAGCTGCGCGATGCGCGTGTCGAGCCCCGCGATCTGGGCATTCAGCGGATGGAGGAGCCGGAAGAGCGGCACGAGTTCCTCGGTGAGCACGGGACTTAAGGGCAGCTGGGCGATCCGCTCCGCGACGTGCTCCGCCATGCCGCTCGCCACTCGCAAGCCGTCGCGCCGGACGAACGCTTTGGCCAGCGCCACATACCGCGTCCGCGTCCGTACCAGCGTCTCACGCACCGCGAGCTCTGCCCGCACGTGGCGACGGGCGTCGGAGAGCCGGTGCGCCGGGCGATAGGCCCCGCTCTCACATGCCTCGCGCAGGGTGCGTGCGTCGCGCTTGTCCGTCTTGGTCTTCCGCGAGCGATTCGCATACATCGGGGCGAAGTTGGGATCCGCGACGATCACCTCGTGCCCGAGCGATTCCAGGTGGCGCGCCACCCACTCGCTCTCGGTCGTGGCCTCGAGGAGAATGCGCGCCCGCGGCCGGCCACCCAGCACGGCGGTGAACCGGTCGCGGCTCGTCACGATCCGGCGATCGGTGATGGTGCCGTCCTCGGCCTTCATGGAGAGTTGGCTCTCGCGCTTGTGCAAATCCAATCCTATGATTTCCATGGCGGCTGGCCTCCCGGTTTGTGCCCCGTCGCGAGACGGTGAGCACGTGAATGGTTTGTGGGGCACTAGATGCCACCACGTTGCCGTGGAGGTCCAGCCTGCCGCTTCATACCAATTGGTTGAGTAGTTCACACTTGCGCCGCGGCTTAACTCCGGGCGTTAGGTCGACACCACGCGCTTACGCAATTCTCAGTTGACTCCTGCCACTATCCGGCCGGCTAGTGGGTCCGATGCGCCGGCAATCGCCGAGCTACTCGGGCAACTCGGCTATCCAACAACGGCCGACGAGGTCATCGGTCGCCTCACGCGTCTGGACGGGTCCCGCGCCATCATCGCTCTAGTCGCGGAAGCCGATGGTCGCGTTGTTGGCGTCGCTACCGGGCACTTGTTTCCATCGATTCATTCGACGCCGTCGGTTGCCTGGCTGACAACTCTCGTCGTGCGCAAGGGCTCCCAGCACTCAGGTATCGGACGCCAACTATGTGCCGCTGTGGAAGGTTGGGCGAAAAGCCTCGGCGCCGTGCGGATCTCGGTGACCTCCGGTAAGCACCGCGATGATGCACACGCGTTCTATGAGCACATTGGCTACGAGCAAACAGGCGTTCGGCTCTCAAAACCTCTCGGTTGATCTTCGTACCACCGTGCGACCTAACGAGGAGTTGAACCCGACCGGCTCTCTTCGGTGGCGGCTCGCTCGCAAAGCTCGCGAGCCGCATCTTATTGGATGCGCCGGCGGGTTAACTCCGGCGCGGTAGGTCGACAACGAATCACGATGCTAGGTTTGCTTCTCATGCAAGGCTCTGGACAGCGACCCGTCGACTTCGTCCCCGAGCAGCAGACAGACTTCCTTTTCTCGGTCACGCTGTCCTCGTTGGGAGTCGGAGGGGCCATCGTTGTCGTGGCCGTGGTCCTTTGGTTCTATCGGCGGCGCCGCAAGGATCGCGGCGATCAGGGATTCTCCCCGCCTGCGACCTAACGAGGAGTTGAAGCCGACGGCAACCCCAAGCAGTTTGGTTGAGTAGTGAAAGCCGACGCCGCGGCCAAACTCCGGCGCGTTAGGCGGCAACGTAAAGACCAGGCTGTGAAAGCATCCGTATTTGTTGGCACGAGTCTCGACGGGTTCATCGCCCGACGCAACGGTGCGTTCGATTTCCTGGACGCGTCCGGCGGCGGCGAGCCGCACGGTTACGATGAGTTTTTCGCCACCGTGGATGCTTTGGTCATCGGCCGCAACACATTCGACACCGTTTTGGGTTTTGGCGTATGGCCTTACGGGGAGAAGCCCGTCTTCGTGCTCAGTACGCGCACCCTGCCACCTTCGCCCGCCGGGGCTGTCGTCGAGCACTTGTCCGGGCCACCATCTGCGATCGCGTCGACGCTAGCGGCTCGCGGCTTTCAACATATCTACGTAGATGGCGGAATCACTATACAACGCTTTCTCGAGGCCGGGCTCATTGATCGTCTGATCGTCACGCGTGTCCCAGTACTCATCGGTGCCGGAATCCCGCTATTCGGCCCAGTATCACGTGACGTAACGTTGACGCACGTGGCGACCAGGCAATACGCGAGCGGTCTTGTCCAAAGTGAATATGTCGTTGCCGCCTAACAAGCCGTTGCTGCAGACGCCGCACACTCTGACGGATGGCCGCCGCGGGCTGCGGCACGGCGGCTTCTATGGAGTGCGGCGCAGCAGAACGGCGGGACGTTAGCCAGCGCCGACCTTCCTGAACCGGCATTCGTGGAAATCCACCACCTTCTCCTTACTGCGACGCTGTCGGTCGCCGCCGACGTCACGGCGCTTGCGCAGCGCGCTTCGCTCGTCATCACCGACGTGACGGTCGTCGACGCAACGGGCGACACCGGCCGCCCTCACATGACGGTGGTGGTCAGTGGCAGTAGGATCATCGCCGTTGACTCCGAGGCCCGCGCGGTCATACCCGCTCAAGCCAACGTCATCGACGGACGTGGCAAGTTCCTGACACCCGGCTTGTGGGACATGCACGTGCACCTGGCCAAGGCCGGTGCCGCGTCGCTCAGCCTTTTTGTCGCGAATGGTGTCACCAGTGTCCGCGACATGGGCGGAGATTTCGCGGTCGTGCAGCGTTGGCGGGACGAGATCGCCGCCGGGACACTCGTCGGCCCCCGCATCCGCGCGGCCGGCCCCATTCTCGAGAGCGCGGAGCGCGTACGCAGAATGAAGGCGCGCGGGATAGTCGAGCCGGTCGACCGTTTCCGCGCTCCGGTGGCGGACACCATCGACGCGCGACGGGTCGTGGACTCGGTGGCGCGGCTTGGTGTGGACTTCATCAAAGTTCGCACTGCGGCATCACCAGACGTCTACCAGGCCATCGCGTCAGCGGCTCGCCGCGCCCGGCTCACGCTCGCAGCGCACGGCGACGTCGCTTCACCCGAAGACATGTTGCTGGCGGACCAGCGCAGCATCGAGCACGCGATCTTCCCGTCGTTGCAGAGGCGCGATACCTCTACGCGGGCCAGACTCCTGCGCGCGCTCGCGAGTGCGCGTGTCGCCATCGTCCCCACGATGGTGAACTACTACCAATGGCTGCTCGTACCCCCGAAGGCCGCTCGCCGCATCGTTGAGGATTCGCTCGGGCGTATCGATTCCCGGCGACGCTACGTGACAGGGTACCTTCTCGACGATTGGCGCGAACAGGTCGCCGAACGCGGTGCTGTGAAGGATGCGCTGATCAGAACGCTCTACTTGCCCCGAGCATACAAGGGGGTCCTTCACGACTTGAAGGAAATGCACCGCGCCGGCGTACGCATATTACCCGGGACCGATGTCGCCGTCGCATTGATGTACCCCGGGTTCAGTCTGCACGACGAGTTGGCGTACTTCGTCGACCAGATCGGAATGACTCCCTCGGAGGCCTTACAAAGTGCGACCCGATTCGCGGCGGAGTTCTCCGGCATGGAGGACTCCCTTGGGACGATACAGGTGGGCAAGCTCGCAGATCTCGTGCTGCTCGATGCGGATCCCCTCATCGCGATTCGGAATGTCGGGCAGATCCGCGCCGTGATTGTACGTGGCGAGTTGTTCGACCGTTCGAAGCTGGATGGGATGCTTGCAGCGACGATGCGGTAAGTCGGCGCAAGTGCGCGCCGCTAACATGAAGTCGGGGATCACCGAGTCGCTGGCTAATCACGAGGCCATGGACAGCTGATCGTTCCCGATGTTCGCCACTCATCCGCCGGTTGTACCGTAGCGCTCATGGAATCATGGGCGCTTGATCGAACGAATCGTCGCAGTTCTACGAGGCGGATGCTTGGCGACGGTGAACGGCAAGCAGTACACGCAGACGTTCAATGTGAAACCGGATCCGCGCCCGCGCCTGTCGTAAAACGCGACGGGCGAGTGGGGACGGGCGGCGGGTGGAACGCGTCATCCCGAGGAGCAACGCAACGAGGGATCTTCTGTCGGGGTCAGACGCATCCAACTCGACCGATACAGGAGATCCCTCGTCGTTTCACTCCTCGAGATGACGCTCAGTGCTTTGAACCCAATAGTCTACGGCTCTCTCGAAGCTCGTGTCGATTCTGACCGGTCTCGTTCGACGTGTAATTGAGGCCGCGAAGGGCGCGGCAAACCGACACGAACCGAATCCAGGAGAGAACAATGCGTTTCATAGTCATGGCCATGGCAACGAAGGAATCCGAGACGGCCCCACCGCCGAAGCCGGAAGCATTCGTCGCGATGCAGGAGTACAACGAGGAGGCCGTGAAGGCCGGCGTCCTCCTCGCCGCCGAGGGGCTCACCGCGACCTCGAAGGGTGCGCGCGTGAAATTCAGCGGCGACAAGCGCATCGTCATCGACGGTCCGTTCGCGGAGACGAAAGAGCTCGTTGCGGGCTTCATGATCATCAAGGTGAAGTCCAGGGAAGAAGCGATCGAGTGGGTGAAGCGCGCTCCGAACGTCTCGCCGAACGGCGAGGGGGTGGTCGAGATCCGCAAGCTGATGGATGTCGAGGATTTCGGTGATGGGTTCACGCCGAACCCGGAAATCGCGAAAGTGAAGTTCAAGTAGATGCTAGCCCGAGGCGCGCGCCGAAGAGAACACTTCGGGTGGCGGGCGTGAAGGGCATAGTTTCTAAGCTACCCCCATCGGCGGTACTCTTACGTAATGCGACCCCTTCGGTATTCCATCAACGTCACATTGGACGGGTGCTGCGATCACCGTGAAATGTTCGCGGACGAACAGTTGCATCGTCATGCGGTCGAGAACCTCAATCGGGCCGATGCCCTCCTTTTTGGCCGTGTGACTTACGAAATGATGGAGGCAGCGTTTCGGCTCGCCGGCGCAGACGGGAGCGAGGCCTGATTGGATGGAACCCTTCGCCCGGACGATCGACGCGGCAAAGAAGTACGTCGTGTCGAGCACCCTGGACCGGGTCGATTGGAACGCGGAGCTCGTGCGCGGGGATCTGGGGAAGGCCGTTCAGCAGCTCAAGCGGGAGTCGGGTAAGGGACTGTTCACGGGAGGCGTGACGCTCCCGCTGGCGTTGGCGGAGCTGGGATTGATCGATGAGTACGAGTTCGTGGTGCAGCCCAGGCTTACGGGCCATGGGCCGACGTTGTTCGCGGGGCTATCGAAGCATGTCGACTTGAAGCTCGTGAGCCGGCTGGAGTTCGGCTCGGGGGCGGTGGCGATGCGGTATGAGCCGAGAAGGTAGCCATCGGGCTTGCCCGCCCGAGTCGGCCGCATCATGGAGCAACTCGGGCTAGGCCTTCCAAAGTCTCGACCAACCTGGCCACGCGGACCCGATGACCACGTCCTTCTACGACGCGTTGGCCCCGTACTACCATCTCATCTATCCCGACTGGGAAGCCAGCAGCCAACGCCAGTCTCAGGCGCTGGACATGCTGCTCGGCGAGATCGGAATCGCTCCGGGCAGCCGTATCCTCGATGCCGCTGCCGGCATCGGCACACAAGCTCTCGGGTTGGCCGCCGCTGGATACGACGTCTCGGCGTCAGACGTATCTTCCGGTGCCATCGACAGACTGAGGCGCGAGGCCGCCCGTCGTGAGCTTTCCATCGAGACGCGAGTGGCAGACCTGCGCACGCTCTCCGCATCGTGGCAGGAGCCGTTCGCCGCGGTCCTCGCGTGCGACAACGTCCTCCCCCACCTGCTCACCGACATCGAGATCGCGCGCGCGCTCGGCGAGTGTCGACAATGCCTCCAGCCAGGAGGCGCCCTCATCGCCTCTGTGCGCGACTACGCGGCGATCGAGCGCCGGTCGCCCGACGTGCGGCCGTACGGTTCGCGTACCGAGGGCGGCCGCCGGTATTCGGCCGATCAAGTCTGGGAATGGGACGGCGATCAGTACGATCTCACGCTGCGCCTGACCGAAGACGCCCCGGGCGAAAGGCCTCACACTCATTTGTTCCGCACTCGGTACTACGCGGTGACGATCGCTCGGCTACTCGAGTTGCTCGTCGCGGAAGGGTTCACCCGCGTCGAACGGCGGGATGGCGCCTTCTTCCAGCCACTCGTCCTCGGGATCGCGGCGTGACGCTCGCTAACGTGCCTTGCAGCTGACGGGCGATCTGCGGAAGCTCGCTTCGCTCGCATTTTGTTGGACTCGCCCGCAGCTTAACCCTCGTATCAGGCCGACGACAATCGTCTCGATGTTGAAGCTTCTCACGGTATCAACGCTGGCGGTCACCCTCGCCTGCCACACTCGGGGCTCTGGGGGGGCTCAGTCTACGTCCATTCCAGCCGTTCAACGAATCGTTTCGGGGCCACTGATAGTGGAGACCACGGGCGCACGCGCGATCATTCACGGTGACTGTCCGACCGAGTGTTGTCGGTACGGGGACTGGATCACTCCGACGACTCCCGTCTACAGCCGGCCTGACACGTCGTCCCGGCGAATTGGCAGCACCAACCAGGGCGAGGCTGTTCGAGGAGACAGCGGACTGGTGATCGTCGACCGGGTTGGCGTAGCCGCTGTGCTACGAGACACTACTCTTAGCCCCAACATCCACCTCTCGTCGGGCGACACCCTTTTCCTTTTGACAGAAGGGGAAACTGGCTTTCGAGCGATGTGGCGAGGAAGGCTCGTCAACGAGATCGATGAGGTCCAGCCGCGTAGCATTCGCATCGTTCGTCGACCGTCCATGCATCGCTGGTGGGCGCATGTCACGAGCAAGAATCGAGATCTGCGTGGCTGGATCGATATGGACCGAGCTCCTGTTACGGGAGCCGACGCCTGCGGCGCTTAGGCTCAATCACCGCGGGGGAATGGCCTGAATGCAGCGCGTTCCAAGCGTGACTCGCGCAGATGTCGAGCGCGTGATCCGGCGCGACTTCTCCTCTGAGGAGGGCGCTGCCGCCTCTTCAATCCTGAACGACTATCCGGACGATCCCCTCGAGCGCGCCAGCGGCCACCACCGCGTTCATCTCGCCGCCTTGAAGCTGGCCCATGGCGATCTCCAGGAGCTGCGCCAACAGATTCGCGATGCCAATCTGGATTATCGCGACGTCCTGGCAGCTGCCGAGTATCCCGAGGCGTTCAGACGATGGCCGGGGATGGATGCCATGTCGGAAGAAGCGCGGCAGGAGATTCACGATGCGGATTGGGCGCAGTACCACGCGTGGCTCTCGCGATCGTGAAGCCGCTGCCTGACGAGGAGTTGTAGCCGTCTAAGCAGGCGTCGGCGTTCGACCGGTTCCGACGCTGCGACCCGCGGCGTCCTCGGCCTCCCGCTGGGCCTCCGCGAGCCGGCTCATGTCCTCGCCAATGAGGCGCGCCGCGTCCATCAGCGTGGTGAGCGGCGCGAGATCGCCGGCGCCCGCGTGCAGGCGCAGGAGGTCGAGACGGATGCCCTCGAGCGCGGCGACGCTCTCGGCGAGATGCGCCGCCGCCGCTTCGCGTCGCGCAGCCAGAACCTCGGCGTCGGCCGACCCGGAGGGGCGAGGGCGGCGACCACTTCGATGTCGGCGCGCGCCTCGGCCGCGCGGGCCTCGAGCGCCGCGACGGTCGCCGGCAGCTCGGCGAGCTGCTCCCGCCATTCCTTCGGCAGCGCCGCGAAGAGCTCCGACGCGGCGACGCCGAGCGCGGCCTCCGTGGCGCGAAACGCCGACGCACCCGCGAGCTGCGAGCGTTCCGGCGCGCCGAGCCGGCGGGCGAGCCACTCGCCAAGCTTGCTGCGCCAGAGGCGCTCGCGCAGCCCGGGCTTGCCATCATGTTGCGGAACCACGTCCGGAATGAACGGTACGTCGAGGACGTTGCACACCGCGCCGAGCACCATCGGTGCGTGAACAACGGTAGCACGAAGGGCCACGGTCCGAGCACGCGCTCGTGGACGACTCCCGTGAGCAGCAGGGGAAGCGTGACCGCACGCCAGGTCCCGCCGAGTCGACCGGTGCGCGAGCCGCAGCAGCGGTGCGCTGCGGGCTCTCGTTCGTCGCGCGTCACCGCCTCGCTCTCGGAGCGCTCGCGGGCCGCGCGATGTCGAGCGCGGTCCGGAGGTCGGCGAGCGTGTGCCCGGCGCGGAAGAGTCGGCGCGCCTGGTTCAGGTGGAAGCCCGACCATCGGCAGCAGCGGAAGCGACGCGAGCGTCGCGAGGAGCGCGACGTCCGCGGGTCCGCTCGGGGCTGCCGAGCCAGCCAGCTGGTACATGTTCGACCAGGTTCGCGATCGTCGCACCGAGAACAGGCCGGACGCCGCGAGGTAGACGGGCGTCGCCGGGTTGCTCGCGCCAAGCCAGGCGCGCAGCGTCGGTGGCAGCGCAGGACGCGTCGTCCGCCGCCGGGACGAGCGCCGCTGCCAGCGCCTCACCATCGGCGAATCGGTCAGCGGGATCGCGCGCGAGACACCGGTCGATCGCTGCGCCGAGCGCCGGTGGCAGCCCGGGCGCGGCGCGCATCACGCTCGGCGGCGTCTCGGTCGCCTGTCGCAGCAGCAGCGCGGGCAGGTTGGACGACTCGAACGGCAGACGCCCGCTCACCGCGAGATAGCCGACGACGCCGAGCGAGTAGATGTCGCTGCGCCCATCGATCGGCTCGCTCGCAGCCTGCTCGGGACTCATGAAGTGCGCGGTCCCCATGATCTTTCCCGGATCGGTCACGGGCCGGGGTCTTCGCCGCCGTGCGCGATGCCGAAGTCGGTCACCAGCGCGCGGCCCGTGCCCGCCTCGAGCAGGATGTTGTCCGGCTTCACGTCGCGGTGCACGATGCCGCGTCCATGCGCGTAGGCGAGCGCCCACGCCACCTCGCGCAGCACGCGCGTCGCGTCGGCCGGCGGAAGGGGACCGCGCGTGCGGAGTCGCTCGCCGAGCGTCTCGCCCTCCACGTAGCTCATGACGAAGAAGACGAAGCCGCCCGCCTCGCCGACGCGATGGATCGGGACGATGTGCGGGTGCGAGAGGCCGGCCGCCGTGCGGGCCTCCCGCACGAATCGCTCGCGCGCCGCCGCCGTGTGCGCGAGGTGGGTCGGCAGCACCTTGATGGCGACGTCGCGATCGAGCTGCACATCGCGCGCGAGGTAGACCACCCCCATGCCGCCGCGGCCGAGCTCGCGCTGGAGCGAGTACTCACCGGCCAGGGCGGCCTGCAGGTCGAGGAACTCGGCGGAGGGATTGGTCACGACATGGATACTAGCGGGGCGTACGAGTCGTTTCAGGCAGTCGCGTGGCGCCCGGCGAAATGCTAACGTGGAGACCGATTCCCCCATTCCGGGACCGCCGATGTCCGTCAGCCGAAAGTTCGCTACGCGCAGCGCGTTGTCGGCGCTGCTCTCGCACGCGGCCCCCGCCTAAACCAGGCGCCCTCGTCAGCAATGCGAGTCCAACATCCGGCCCTGATACTCATCGTCGCCGCGGGTTGCGCGCGCGACGCGTCCAACGACTGGCTCGCAACGGGATCCGATCGCGGCAACTCGCGCTACTCGGCACTCGGCCAAATCAATCGCGACAACGTCGCCAACTTGCGCGTCGCGTGGACGTACCGCACCGGCGACCTGCCCGCCAACGGCGCCGGCCAGATCCAGGCGACGCCAATCGTCGTGGACGGCGTTCTCTACACAACCACGCCGGCGCTCGCCGTCGTCGCGCTCCGCGCCGACAGGGGCACGCTGCTGTGGCGGTTCCAGCCGCCCGCTAGTCGCAGCCGAGGACCTGTCTGGTCGCAGGTGAACCGCGGCGTCGTGTATTGGGCCAGCGGCGACGACGCACGCATCCTCTACACGGCGGGGAGATTCCTCTACGCGATCGACGCGCGCACGGGCCAAGTCGTACCGACGTTTGGCGATTCCGGATCCATAGACCTCGCGCGCGGCCTCTCGCGCGACATCGGCGACGGCTTCCTCATCGCGTCCAGCCCGGGCGTCATCTATGAGGATCTGCTCATTCAAGGCATGCGCGTCGGCGAGGGCGAGGGCTCCGCGCCCGGCGACGTTCGCGCCTACGACGTGCGCACCGGCGCGATTCGTTGGACGTTCCACAGCATTCCGCAGCCGGGCGAGTTCGGTCACGACACCTGGCCGCCCGACGCCTGGAAGACCGCCGGCGGCGCGAACAACTGGGCCGGCATGGCCGTGGACACGCGGCGCGGCATCGTCTACGTCCCCACCGGATCGGCGACGCCGGACTTCTACGGCGGCGCGCGCATCGGCGCGAATCTCTTTGCCAACACGCTGCTCGCCCTCGACGCCGCCTCGGGGAAGCAGGCTATGGCACTTTCAGGCCGTGCATCACGACATCTGGGACCGCGATCTCCCCGCGGCGCCCAACCTCGCGCGGCTCAACGGCGTGGACGCGGTCGTGCAGATCAGCAAGATGGGTCACGTGTTCGTCTTCAATCGCGAGACCGGCGCGCCGCTCTTTCCCATCGAGGAGCGACCCGCGCCGCCCAGCGATCTCGCCGGCGAACAGGCCTGGCCCACGCAGCCGTGGCCGACGAAGCCGCAGCCCTTCGCGCGTCAGTCCATCACGGAGCGCGACGTCGCCGACCTTTCCGCCGGGGCGCGCGCGCGATTCAGGTCGCTGCGATCGTCTTCGCTGTGGCAGCCGCCGAGTCGGGAGGGCACCGTCGTGCTGCCGGGCTTCGACGGCGGCGGCGAGTGGGGCGGCGCGGCGGTGGACGCGAATGGCACGCTCTACGTGAACGCGAGCGACGTCCCATGGATCGCCCGGATGCGCGAGGCGGCCCCGCTCCCTGTCCCGGGCGACCCTCCGCGTAACGGATCGAAGGTCTACGCGGAGTCTTGCGCCGGCTGCCACGGCGCTGACCGGCGCGGCCGCGACCGCGCGCCGTCGCTCGTGGACACGCGTCTCACTCCGGAGCAGCTGCGTCAGGTGTTGCAGTCCGGGCGTGGCTTCATGCCGTCGTTCGCCGGGCTCAAGGAACCGGAGAAGGGCGCGGTGATCGCGTATCTCCTCGGTCGACCCGCGCCGAGCGTCGCCCTCGCTGGCAGCGTGGTGGACGCGACCCCTGCCGCGCGCTCTCCGTACGAGTTCGTGGGCTACGAGCGCTGGCGCGACAGCAGCGGCTATCCCGCCATCGCGCCGCCGTGGGGCACGCTGAGCGCCATCGACCTCAACACCGGCGAATATCGCTGGCGTGTCCCACTCGGTGAGCACCAGGCGCTCACCGCGCGCGGTGTGCCGGTCACGGGCACGGAGCAATACGGCGGCCCGATCGTGACCGCGGGCGGTCTGGTGTTCATCGCTGCGACGCAGGACGCGATGTTCCGAGCGCTCGATACGCAGGCGGGCAAGGTGCTGTGGTCAGCGGCGCTGCCGGCGCCGGGCTTTGCGACGCCGGCGACGTACGCGGTGCGCGGCAGGCAATACGTCGTCATTGCCGCTGGCGGGGGCAAGCTCGGCACCAGGTCGAGCGACACCTACGTCGCCTTCACGTTGCCGTAGTACAACAAGCCGGTCTCCCCGCCGTGCACCAACGCTCCGGCGCGAATGACGGGGTGTGGTGGACCGCGGACGTTCGGCGTCGGTCATGGGGGTTGAACGAACGCCGGACGCTGCGCTAGTCGACCCACATCGTGACCGACGTCGCCGCCTGACGCGGTTTGGGGGGAGGAACCTCGGCCGGGACGCCGACGCTCACCAGTGCCACGATCCGTTCGCCGTCGCGCGCGCCGACCGCCGCGCGCGCCGCGGGGTCGTCCATCACCGCGCCAGTTCGCAGGTGCGTGCCCAGCCCGCGTTCGACCGCAGCCAGCATGATGTTGCCGATCGCCTGCATCACTGCGGCGTAATCCTCCTCGCGGGTCTCCGGAGTCGCATCGACAACCATCGCTACGGCGATGAGACCGGGAAGCGCGTGGTGCTCCGCCGCGGTCTTTTCGCGCACGGCATTCGCGGCCTCCGGATCCTGGAGCTTGCGCGCCTTGCGTTCGCCGAGGGCGAGGCCGTACCGGCGGCGAGCTTCGGGACCGAGCACGTAGAACCGCCACGGCTGCGTGAGGCGATGATTGGGGGCGAGCACTGCGGCATCGAGGAGGGCCTCGATCTCTCCGCGGGTCACGGGTCGGTCCTGGAACTTCTTGATCGAGCGGCGCTGGATGATCGCGTCAGTCACGTGCATGACGTGAATGTTTAGCGTACATCGAGACGAACTGCAGACTTCATCTCGGCGTAAGGTTATCGCGGACCACGCGGCCACGGACCACGCTGAAACAACACGCGGACCAGCAAGAACCTTGGTTGCGGCGTGCATCCCCGGCCTTCATGTGGAGCTGGCTCTCGCGCTTGTGCAGGCCCAATCCTATGATCTCCATGGCGGCTGGCGTCCCGGTTGTTGTGCCAGCCCGGCCTTCCGCTCCGGCGGTTACGCCGACTATACGAATAACTTCGAGGGCTCGCTCATGCGCGACGGTTCATACGCGGTCGGGTGGGGTTCGTTGGCTCTCATCAATGCGAACATCGCGCAGCTCAAGGGCAAGAGCGGACTCCTCTGGTTCTTCGTGTCACTGCTCCTCGGCCCGATCGCCACATTTGTTCTGGCGATCCTGGATCGTCAGCCGAGCGCCAACAAGTCCGCGGTCTGACGATCCGCGGTCGCCGGCTTGCGGTTTCGCTGCGTCGCCTTAGGCTGATCGAGAGGCTTCCATGAAGATCGTGGCTTCCCTGGGACTCCTGACCGTTCTTGGCTTCATCGTGATGAAGCTGGCGCTGGGGCCGTTCTACGCCCGATATGACGAGCGGGAATGCCAGGCGGCCTATGCCCGAGCGCATAGCCTCGCGGATACCCTCCGAGTCGACTTGCACCCGTATGCATCACGTTTGCCCGGACGCAATCCAAGGTGCGGCGAGACTCGCGCGGTGATCGCCAGCGGCCCGCTCGCATCGCCGCGCCAGCCAAGCCCGTAGTCGCAGCCGACGGCACCGAACAGGCAACACGCCACGCAGGCCGGACACACCCATTGCGTGATCCGGGCCCCGACACTACCGTCCTATGGGAATCCCATAGGACGGCCCAGGACGGCGCACGCGGGAGCTGAAACCAGGCAGAACGGGCCCCGTATGGGTATCCCATAGGACGCGAATCTCCGCCAGCACAGGCGGTGAGCAATGGGAGCCCGAAATGGCTGACAAGCTGGACGTGAAGCAGGGCACGCTCGCCCTGATGATCCTCAAGACCCTCGAGGTGCTCGGGCCGCTGCACGGCTACGGCGTCGCGCGCCGCATCGAGGAGACGAGCAAGAACCGCCTCACGCTCAACTACGGCACGCTGTACCCCGCGCTCGCTCAAGCTCGAGCAGGAGGGATTCATCACCGCCGAGTGGCGCCAGTCCGAGAACAACCGCCGCGCCAAGTTCTACGCGCTCACCGCCGCGGGACGCAAGCAGCTGGCGCGCGAGACCCGCGAATGGCATGCAGACCGCCGACCTGATCGCCGCCTTTCTCGCGCCGCGACGGGAGGCACCATGAGACACATTCGCGCCGCGCTCGCGCGCATCGCCGGCGTCTTCACCGGGCACCGCGCCGACGACGATCTCCGCGACGAGCTGCAAGTCGCACCTCGAGATGGAGACCGCCGAGAACATCCGGCGCGGCATGCATCCGGACGAGGCGCGCCGGCAGGCGCTGCTCGCGTCCGGCGGTCTCACGCAGGCCGCCGAAGCGGTGCGCGATCAGCGCGGACTGCCCTGGCTCGAGAGCATCGCGGCCGACATCCGGTACGCGCTGCGCGCGCTGCGGCACAGCCCCGCGTTCACCACCGTGGTCGTGCTCACGCTGGCGCTCGGCATCGGCGCCAACACCGCGATCTTCAGCGTCGTCCGCGGCGTGCTGCTCAAGCCGCTGCCGCACCGCGACGGCGACCGCCTGGTCTACCTGCGCCACTCGATGGACGGACCGGGCGGCGCGAACCTCGCCTTCTCCGTTCCGGAGGTCCGCGACTTCCGCAACGGCGCGCCAGTCGCTCGGCGGCATCGCGGAGTACTCGTCATGGACGCTGACGCTCCAGGGCGACGAGGGCGCCGTGCGCATCGACGTGGGTCTCGTCACCGGCAACTACTTCGAGGTCATGGGACTCTCGCCGGTGCTCGGCCGGCTGACGCAGCCGAGCGACGACGGGCCCGGCGTTCCGCCGGTGATGGTGCTGACGCACGAGTTCTGGATGAAGCGCTTCGGCGGCGATTCGAGCATCGTCGGCAAGCAGGTGACGCTGGACGGCAAGCCGGTGACGGTGATCGGCGTGCTCCAGCCCGCGCCGTTCTTCCCCGGCCGCGCGGATGCGCTGCTCAACATGGTGATCAGCGAGCACCACCTGAGCGCGTTCATGGTGGAGGGCCGCACGCATCGCATGACGGAGATGGTCGCGCGACTCGCACCCGGCGCCAGCGCTCGAGCAGGCGCGGACCGAGGTCGCCGCCGTCAGCGCCCGGATGCAGAGCGAATTCAAGGACGCGTACGATCCGGCGTCGCACCATCGCGTCGCGGTCATCCCGTTTCACGGAAGTGCTCGGCGAGCGGGCGCGGCTGACGCTGTGGCTGCTCATGGGCGCCGCGGCATTCGTCATGATCATCTCCGCCGCCAACGTCGCCAACCTCACGCTCATGCGCGGCGTGCGCCGGGAGCACGAGCTGGTGGTGCGCGCGGCGCTCGGCGCCGGCGTGGCGCGGCTGCGGCGGTTGCTGCTCGTCGAGAATCTCCTGCTGGCCTTCATGGGCGCCGTGCTCGGCGTCGTCATCGCGATCGGCGGCGTCAAGCTGCTCACGTCGCTCGCCGAGCGCTACTCGCCGCGCGCGAACGAGATCCGTCTCGACGGCGTGGTGCTCGGCTTCACGGTCGCGCTGTCGGTCGGCGGTCGCGCTGCTGCTGTCGTTCCTCGCGTCGCTGCCGAGGGAAGGCGGCTTCGCGTCGTGGATCCTGGCGGGCGCGCACCGGATGAGCGGCAGCCTGCAGCAAGCAGCGTCTGCAGCGCGGACTGGTCGTCGTGCAGATCGCGGTCTCGGTGGTGCTGCTCGCCGGCGCCGGACTGCTCACCCGCACGATGATGCGGCTCTCGCGACGTGAGCACCGGTCTCAGGACCGAGGAAGTGCTCACGATGGAGGTGCCGCTCGCTCACGCCGACCGAGCTGCTGTCGCGATCCGCGCGGCCGACGTCGGCGCGAAGGAGCGCTACGAGCAGATGCGGCGCGAGATCGCGGCGCTCCCGGGCGTGATCGAGGTGGGCGTCGGCTCGCCCATGCCGCTCCGCAGCTCGGACGTCCGGCTCGAGGTGAAGGCCGAGGGCAAAGCCGCTCGCCGTCGGGCGAGGCGATGCCGCGCGCCGAGCTTCGCACCGCCAACCCGGAGTACTTCCGCGCCGCGGGGATTCCGCTGCGTCAAGGGACGCGCGTTCGCGACGACCGATCGGCGCGGCGCCGGGCAAGGTCGTGATCATCAACCAGACGCTCGCCGACAAGCTCTTTCCCGAGCGAGGACCCGATCGGCAAGCGGATC
Source organism: uncultured Gemmatimonadaceae bacterium (assembly GCA_963724885.1). GTDB lineage: Bacteria > Gemmatimonadota > Gemmatimonadetes > Gemmatimonadales > Gemmatimonadaceae > DASPMP01. Next base: position 67,334 of record CAVRWG010000002.1, read on the forward strand.
GCGTGGACCGGCGACGTGCTGCGATTCACGCCGATCAGCGGCGACTGGCGCACGATCGTCGGCGTCGTCGGCAACACGCAGGACGGCGGGCTGGACGCGGAGCCGCGACCGGTGGTGTTCATGCCCTTCGCGCAGGAGCTCGCGCTCGGCGGCGGGCTGGTGATCCGCGCCGACAGCAACGTCGCCGCGCTCGCGGCCGCGGCGACGCGCATCGTCCGGCGCATCGCGCCGACGGCGCCGATCGAGAACGTGATGACGATCGCGCAGATCAAGGATCAGAGCGTCTCGCCCCGGCGTCTGAATGCGGTGCTCATCTCGTCGTTCGGCATCCTGGCGGTGATCATCGCGGCGGTCGGGATCGCCGGCGTGCTGGCGTTCTCGGTGAGCGCGCGCACCAACGAGATCGGCATCCGCATGAGCCTCGGCGCCGACAGCGGCCGGGTGCAGCGGATGATCCTGAGGGAAGGCGGCGTGCTGCTGGCGATCGGCCTCGTGCTCGGCGTCGCCGGCGCCTTCTTCGCGCGCGCGCGTCATTCACGGGCTGCTCTTCGGCGTCGCGCCGCACGACCCGGTCACGTTCGTCGGCGTCGCGGTGATGATGGCGGCGATCGGGATCGTCGCGTGCTGGATTCCGGCGCTTCGCGCGGCGCGGATCGATCCGGCGATCACCATGCGTTCGTGAGTAGTCGGGAGCTGCCGATGACGACAACCCACCTCATTCTGCGCAACCTCCACATCGCGGCCGGGTTGCTCACGCTCGTGTCAGGCGTCGCGGCGATGACGCTCAGGAAGGGGTCGCCGCTGCATCGTCGGGCTGGCAACGCGTTTTTTGTGTCGATGCTGGTCCTGTCCGCTGCCGGCGTCGTGCTGTCGACCATGAACACGCCCAACATGGGAAACATCATGGGTGGAACGACGGCCTTCTATATGGTGGCCACCGCGTGGGCAACGGTGATTCGTCCGCCCGGGCGGATCGGTCGCTTCGAGATCGCGTCGGCAATCGCGGGCTTCGCAATCGCCCTTGGCGCCAGCAGCCTCGGTGTCCTGGCGCTGAACAGCCCAAAAGGACTGTTCGCCGGATATCCGCCGCTCATGTACTTCATTTTCGCCGGCGTACTGTTCGTTGCCGCTGCGATGGACACGAGGATGGTCGCCCGGGGAGGTCTCACCGGCACTCCGCGGACCTCGAGGCATCTGTCGCGGATGTGCCTCGCGTTCTTCATGGCGACGGGCTCGTTTTTCTTCGGACAACCAGCGTTCCTGCCGGACATCGTGCGTGAAACCGCACTGCGGCCGATTCTGGGCCTCTTCCCGCTGGTTCTCCTGGTCTATTGGATGCTTCGCGTGCGCGTGTGGCCCGTAATCCGAAAGGCCCGGACCGTTCCCCTGGCGCGAGCGCATTCCTGACAATGCGAGTGTCGTATGTAGTACACATCCTCGCGGGCAGCCTGGCGCTGTTATTCGGATATGTGGCGCTCTACTCTGCGAAGGGAGGCAAACGGCATCGCAAGAGCGGAATCCTGTTCGTTTATGCGATGCTCACCATGGCGGTCTTCGGCGCGACGATCGCGGCCGTGCGTGGCGTTGCGCCCGCGATCAACATTCCCGCGGCGTCGCTGACGGCCTATCTGGTGATCACCTCGCTGGCCACGGTGCGACCTGCCGTGGGTTCGCGCTGGCTGGATCTCGGTGCCATGCTGGTGGCGCTGGTGGTCGGGCTGACGAGTCTCACGTTCGGTTTCGAGGCGCTCGCCAACGGGGGCACGAGGCAGGGGATGCCGGCCTTCCCGTTCTTCATGTTCGGCGTGGTGGGGCTGTTGGGGACCGTCGGCGATCTTCGTGTGCTACGATCGGGGGCCCTGACCGGAGCGTCCCGGCTCGCGCGGCACCTGTGGCGCATGAGCTTCGCGCTCTTCATCGCGGCGCTGTCGTTCTTCATCGGCCAGGCGCAGGTAATTCCAAAGCCGATGCGCATCCCCGGCCTGCTCGCACTCCCCGTGGTGGCCGTGCTCGTGACGATGTTGTACTGGCTGTGGCGCGTGCGCGTCAGGCGGAGCTTTCGGGGGATCGTTGCAGTGGGCGCGGCCGAGCCGATCTGACAGAGCCTCGCGATTCGTTTCGCAAACGGCAGGACGTGTAGAGCGGGCAGCTGGCGGTTTGCAGTGTGCCGTTGGGGAGGTAAGGACAGGAGCGCGCGCGGGACTTGAACGGCAACGTCGGCCGGGTTTTTCAGGGGGCGGGTCTGTCCCTGCTGTCGCCAACGGCAAACTGCCAACGGCCCGCTGCCAGCTACGAACGTACTTCAGGCATTTCCGGCGCAGGTGGCCGGCCCTCCGGGCACACCGCATACTTGGGGCTGCGAAAACGCCACCGTCGGTCCACGCCACCGCCCCAACCAAGAAAATGTCCCCGATCCTCGCCGAGCTGCTCGGCACCGCCGTCCTCGTCATGCTGGGCGACGGCGTCGTCGCCAACGTCGTGCTGCAGCGCACGAAGGGCAACAACTCCGGCTGGATCGTGATCACCGCTGGCTGGGCGCTCGCGGTCACCATCGCCGTGTACTGCGTGAACAGCATCAGCGGCGCGCACCTCAATCCCGCGGTCACGATCGCGCTGGCGTCGATCGGATCGTTCCCGTGGGCCAACGTGCCGGGCTACATCGTCGCGCAGATCGCGGGCGCATTCCTCGGCGCGGTCATCGTGTGGCTCGCGTACCTGCCGCACTGGAAGGCGACGCCCGACCCGGCGAGCAAGCTCGCGCGTCTTCTCCACGGGACCGGCCATCCGGCAAACGGGGCCCAACCTGATCACGGAGATCATCGGCACGTTCGTGCTGGTGCTCGGCGATTCTCGCCGTGCTCTCGCCCGGGCAACTTCGTGCCGGGGTCGGACCTCGCGAAGGGATTCGGCCCGGTGCTCGTCGGCGTCATCGTCATGGCCATCGGCCTGTCGCTCGGCGGTCCCACCGGCTACGCGATCAATCCCGCGCGCGATCTCGGGCCGCGTATCGCGCACGCGATGCTTCCCATCGCCGGCAAGGGCGCGTCGGACTGGGGCTACGCCTGGATCCCGATCGTCGGCCCGATCATCGGCGGCGTGCTCGGCGCGCTTCACATATCAAGCTTGATGTGGAACGCATGAAACACATCCTCGCGCTCGACCAGGGCACCACCAGCTCGCGCGCCATCGTCTTCGATCACGCCGGGTCGATCGTCGCCGTCGCGCAGAAGGAGTTCCGCGCAGATCTTCCCGAAGCCGGGCTGGGTGGAGCACGACCCGCGCGACATCTGGTCCACGCAGGCGGGAGTCGCGGCGGAGGCGCTCACGAAGGCGAACGTCGCCGCGGCCGACATCGCCGCCATCGGCATCACGAACCAGCGCGAGACCACCGTCGTGTGGGATCGCGCGACGGGCGAGCCGATCTGCAACGCCATCGTGTGGCAGGATCGCCGCACCGCGGCCATCTGCGACCGCCTGCGCGCGCGGAAGCTGGATCGCGTGATCCGAAGCGCAAGACCGGCCTCGTGATCGACGCGTACTTCTCCGCGACGAAGGTGCAGTGGATGCTCGAGAACGTGAACGGCGCGCGGGCCAGGGCGAAGGCGGGCGAGCTCGCGTTCGGCACCATCGACTCGTGGCTCGTCTGGAACCTCACCGGCGGCAAGGTGCACGTCACCGACGCGAGCAACGCCTCGCGCACGATGCTGTTCGACATCACGAAGGGCGACTGGGACGACGAGCTGCTGAAGATCTTCGGCGTCCCGCGCTCGATGCTGCCGGAGGTGCGCTCCTCGAGCGAGGTGTACGGCGAGACCACGCTGCTCGGCGCGCCGATCCCGATCGCCGGCATCGCCGGCGACCAGCAGGCGGCGCTCTTCGGCCAGGCCTGCACGAAGCCCGGCATGGCGAAGAACACCTACGGCACCGGCTGCTTCATGCTGATGAACACCGGCACGAAGCCCGATCGCGTCGAAGAACAACCTGCTCACGACGGTCGCGTGGCGCATCGGCGACCGCACGGAGTACGCGCTCGAGGGCAGCATCTTCATCGCGGGCGCGGTCGTGCAGTGGCTGCGCGACGGGCTCGGGCTCTTCCGCTCGGCGCCCGAGGTCGAGGCGCTCGCCGCGAGCGTGCCGGACACCGGCGGCGTCTATCTCGTGCCCGCGTTCGCCGGGCTCGGCGCGCCGCACTGGGATCAGTACGCGCGCGGGATCGATCGTCGGGCTGACGCGCGGCACGACGAAGGCGCACATCGCGCGCGCCGCGCTCGAGGGCATCGCGCTCCAGGTGATGGACGTGCTGAAGGCAATGGAGGCCGACGCGGGCATCAAGCTGAAGGAGCTGCGCGTGGACGGCGGCGCGAGCGCGAACGACCTGCTCATGCAGCTCCAGGCCGACCTGCTCAGCGTGCCCGTCGTGCGGCCGAAGGTGGCCGAGACCACGGCGCTCGGCGCGGCGTATCTCGCGGGGCTCGCGGTCGGCTACTGGAAGAACCAGGCCGACATCGCGCGACAGTGGCAGGCGGACAAGCGATTCAAGCCGGCGATGAAGACCGCGATGCGCACCCGGATCGCGCGGGAATGGACGCGTGCGCTGGACCGGTCGCGGGAGTGGGAGGAGGCGTGATTGCTCGTGGTGCGGCAGGCGGTGTCTCCGCCACGGACCACGACGCGAGAGTCATCATGTTGCGATGCCATTCCAATCGAGCGGCAGGGACTACGTCCTACTGAGCCGCTCCAGTTCCGCCCGCACGCCTGGGTGTCGCGGATTCTCATTGTCTGGCGGACCCGATCCCGCCTCGAGTAACGCGCGCACGCAGCCAACATAGTCCCGATCGGATTCGGCGACGTGATCGGCGCCGAACACGGCCCAGCCCAGCGGCGTGGAGGAGTGCTCACGGTCGCGAACGTCGATAGGGGCGCCGGCGGCGAGCAGCGCGCGAACCAGCGCGACGCGCCCGTGAATCGCGGCGTGATGGAGCGCGGTGGCACCCATGTGATCGGTGGTGCCCACCGGAAAGCCTGCAGCGATGAAGGCTTCGACCGTCGTACCGCGATCGGCCGCGGCGGCATCGGGGAGACGTACACGGTCCATCGGCTCGAGTTCGCTCACCAGCTCGGGAGACGTGAGACGGCGCGCGGCGTCCGCGTCGCCGCGTCCGCAGGCCGCCAGCAGCATGTCGAGTTGCGACAGCGGCCGTGTTTCCGCGCCCACGCTCTCCAGCAGCGCGGCAACGTCGTCGAACCCGCCGCGTTTGGCGAGGAGCCACGCCGTGTTTCCGTCGCCGGCCTTCGCATGCACATCCGCGCCGTGGTCCAGCAGGAGCCGCACGACCTCAGGGCTCTGTCCCCGCCGCGCGGCGACGTGCAGCGAATTCTCGCGCTCCTTGCCGCAGAGCACATTGGGATCGGCGCCGTGGTCGAGCAGCCAGCGAACCCCTTGGTTCACCCGCTCCTCGCGCTCGACGTCGTGCCACCGAAGGAGAAAGTAGACGGCCGTGTTGCCCCACTCGCCGGTGTGGTTCAGGTCCGCGCCCGCGGCGAGCAGCAGCTCGAGCGCGTCCTCGTGAAAGCTCTCGGCGGCATGAAAAACGGATTCGCCATCGGTGGGGTTGGCGCCGGCGTCGAGCAGCAGCCTTGCGATCGGCAAGACGTTGTGCATGCCGGTCACGGCGTACAGCGCCGGCACGCCGTACCGGCCATCGAGGGTGTTGGGGTCGGCCCCCGCATCGAGCAGCAGTCGCGCGGTGGCCAACAGCCCAGCGTCGCGGTCGGCGCTCTCGCCATGGAACGGCGAGAAGCAGAGGAAGAGCAGCGGGTCCGCGGCGGGATCTCCGGCGCGAGCCGTGACGCGCGACGGGTCGGCTTCGATGAGCGTTCTGGCGATGCTCTCGAGTCCCAGCACCGCGGCCACGTGCAGACTGTCGGTCGCGATGCGTGGCTCGGACTTTAACACGCGGCTGGCGCTGGCGGCGTTCTGCATCTGGACCGCGCCGAGGAACGCGGTGATGGCGTCGTCGGTACCGCGCGACGCCTGGACGTGCGCGCGCAGCCGGGCCCACGTCGGGAAACCGTACTCGCGGGCAATGACGCGCTGTGCGTCGGTGAGCTTGAGCGCCGTCTTGTCGCCGATCGCGTCGCGGACGCGCTGGCGGACGGTTGCGTCACCCTCGTGGAAGGCCTTCCGGAGCGCCTTCGCTTCGTGCTTGAGATGGTCGAGGTGCGGACGCGCGGGCAGTTCGCGATGCTGCATGGAACCTCCTTTCATGAATCGCCCGTCGTCCGCGTAGCCGGGCTGAAAGAAGGTCGTCTGGCTGCTACCGACCTGCTCAGGTGGACTAAGTCCTTTCCGCGGACGGAAGCACCCTGGTGCGCTGATCGAGCTTACCGAACCAGGGCCCGGGGATCAAGCGAACGGATGATTTGCGGAGGCGGCCCTCCCTCGCAATCATTGGTGACGCGAGGAGCCAACCATGCCGAGATTCCTGATCGAGGTGCCGCACGAGGGGACGGTGCGGGACTGCGCCCGTGCCATCGAAGTGTTCCTGAGGACAGGTTCTCATTTCCTCACGCACGCGGACTGGGGTTGCAAGGATGGCGACCACAAGGCCTGGCTCATCGTCGACGTCGGTACCAAGGACGATGCGCGCTCCATCGTTCCGTCCGAGTATCGCCAGAAGGCCAGGGTCGTGGGACTGAACAGTTTTTCGCAGCAGGATCTCGCCGACATCAAGCGTCAGCACCTGGCCTAGTCCGATTCGCCCAACCGAGGGGTGACCATGAAGGCGTATCTCGCGACGACCGGTGGTCTGTTCCTGGTGGTCACCGTGGCGCACATCGTCAGGGTGTTCCAGGAGACGCACCTTGCACGCGACCCCTGGTTCATTGTCATGACGATCGCGGGGTTCGTGCTGTCCCTCTGGGCGCTGCGGCTTCTCCGGAAGACGGCACGGCCGTAGTGCCGCACGGCCGGGGTCGCCATGCTGGCATGGTTGCCGCAGCGCAGTAACGCGATGACAAGAACGATCGTATCCGCTTTGCTGCTGTGCGTGTACGCGTGCACTGCGGGTCCCGCACCCGAGGATTCGGCCTCGCCTCCCATACCGCCAGCGTCGCCGCCGACGTCGAGCGGCGGCACCGTGCCCGGCCGCGACACGACAACGCGTCCCGTGACGTCGAACCAGGACATCGCCGGCACCAGTTGGCGGCTCGTCGAGATCCAATCCATGGACGACGCGCAGGGAACCACGCGACCCGACGACCCGGCGAAGTACACGATCGTGTTCGACTCGAGCGGCCGCGCCTCGCTGCGGCTGGACTGCAACCGCGGGAATGGTACCTATCGCGCGGAGCGAGCCGGTGAGAGAGGCGGCTCATTGACGTTCGGGCCGCTGGCCGTGACGCGGGCGTTCTGCCAACCGCCTTCACTCGGAGACAGGATCGCGCGCGACATGCAATACGTGCGCACGTACACGCTCGCGAACGGCCGGCTGCATTTCAGCCTGATGGCCGATGGCGGCATCTACGTCTGGGAGCCGACGCAAGCCGGAGGCTGAGCGCGTCGACGTGAAACTCTCGCGCGCCGCAATGATGCGCGGGTAGCAAGTCCGCTGTTCGTGTCGGAAGTCCCAACCGCCGGTCGGCCCCAGGGTCGGCCGGCGGTTGAACGTTGTCCGCGATCGCTGCAGGCGCGGCGGAGACCTCCTATGGCGGAGACCTCCTATATAGATGTGGAGACCGATGAGGTCGCGAACGCAAACACACTGCCAACCACCGCGTGTTGTGAAGCGCGCGTCATTCGGTGTGAGCGGGAGCGATCGCGTGTGCTCCGGGCGTTTATGTCGCGACGCGCACAACGGCGGTGCGAAACGACACACGTAACTTCCTGCGATTGCAGCGGATACGCTGAAACCGGAATGTATGGGGCGCGTACGGGGAGGACGGCGAAAGACTCACAGGTCGCCACTCACTTGCCCGGAGAAAGATCGTGCGCCGCTCAGTCATTGCCGCATTCGTCGTGTCATTCATCGGCGGACTCCAGTTCGCCGCGGCCCAGACTCCCGCTCCCCAGAACGCTGGCGGCCAGCCGCCCGCGCAGAACGGTGAAATCCGGGGGAAAGTCATCGATGCCAAGAGCGAAGTACCAGTCGCGCGGGCATCGGTCTCCGTGCGCGCCAAGGGCGGCACGGCGATCGTCACCGGCGCGATTGCGTCGGACGATGGGTCGTTCCGACTCACCGGCCTTCGTCCCGGCGTGTATGCGGTGCGCGCCGCCTACATCGGCTTCGCGCCTGTCGTTCAGGAGGTCGCGATTACGCCCGCGGCCCCGCAGGTCACACTCGAGAGCATCAAGCTTTCACGGATCGCCGTGGAGCTGGCGGCGGCGACGGTCTCCGAAGAGCGCTCGACGGTGGTCGTCGAGCCGGATCGCACCACGTATCGCGCGAAGGACGTCGCGCCGGCGGCCGCGAACGCGAGCGACGTGCTCGACGCGGTGCCGTCCGTGCAGGTGGACGGCGACGGGAAGGTGAGTCTCCGCGGCAACGAGAACGTCGCCGTGCAGATCAACGGCCGGCCGACGCCGATGCGCGGACCGCAACTGGCGGCGTACCTCAAGACGCTTCCCGCCAACACGATCGAGCGCATCGAAGTCGTGCCGAACCCTTCGGCCAAGTACGACCCGGAAGGCATGGCCGGCATCCTCAACATCGTGCTGAAGCAGAACGTCGACCTCGGACTCAGCGCCGGCCTCAACTCCGCGGTCTCGAAGACCAACCGATACTTCGGCTCGGGCAACCTCGGCTATCAGAGCGGACCGTGGAGCACCTTCACGACGCTCGGATTCAACCGGGACTCGCGCGGGATCTGTCGGCATCAACGATCGCGAGCGTTACGACGCGGCGCGGGCATCTGATGTCGATCAGCGGCGAGGACATCGACAGCGATGCGCGCAACGGCGGTCAGAACCTCAACACGACGGTCGACTACCAGTTCAACAAGCGCGACGTGCTCTCGAACGCGCTGACGCTCAATCGCCGCAACAATCGCGACGGCTCGATGAACGCGTACCGGAGCTCAACGGGTCCGGCACGCTGCTCGACAGCTACTATCGCCCCAAGGACGCCGACGTGCACGGATGGATGGTGGACTACAACGTCGCGTTCAAGCGCATCTTCGAAGCACGCAAGCACGAGTTTTCCGCCGAGGTGCGGTTCAACCGCTCACACGACGACGACGAGCAGACGCTGTGGCGTCTCGCCAACGGCACCGGCGGACCGACGCGGAGCGAGGGCGAGGTCCAGGCGACGGACGCCACGTCCGGGCAGCTGAACGGGCAGGTCGACTACGTGCGCACGCTGGCGGCGCGCACGCAAGCTCGAGACGGGCTACAAGGGAACCAGCCGGACGCTCGACCGCGACTTCGGCGTCCAGCACGATTCACTCGGTACCGGCACCTGGACGCGCAGCAGCACGCTGAGCAATGCGTTCACGTTCGACGAAGCCGTGCACGCGGTCTACGCCGTGCTGAGTCAGGGCGTCGGCAAGTTCGAGCTGCAGGCGGGACTGCGCGGCGAATACGCGGACCGCGACTTCGGCCTCACCAACACCGGACAGCGCTATCCGTACCAGTACAACAGCCTGTTCCCCAGCGGCATCGTGATGTACAACCTGACGCCGGCCACGCAGCTCAAGGCCAGCTACTCGCGCCGCATTCGCCGTCCGGGAACGCAGGAGCTGAATCCGTTCGTGACGTACTTCGACGTCCGCAACGTGTTCATCGGCAACCCGGCGCTGTCCCCGGAGTACACGAACGCGCTGGAGCTCGGACTGACGCGAAACCTCAAGCGCGGCAGCGTCCAGTTCTCGCCGTTCTATCGCCAGACCACGAACATCATCCGCGTGGACATCGACTCCGACCGACACCATCGACGGGCGCGAGGTGACGTCCGTGTCGTTCCGGAATCTGGCGACGAGCAACTCGTGGGGCGCGGACCTCAACGGCTCGCTGCGGCTCGGTCCCAAGCTGAACGGTTTCGCAGGGTTCAACGTCTTCAAGATGGTGACGGACGGCGGCTCGACGAGCAGCCTCGGTTCGGACGCATTCACGTGGATGGGCCGCGTGAACATGAGCAGCGAGGTCACGAAGACGCTGATGCTGCAGGGCTCCTATTTCTATCGCGCGCCGATGAAGATCGAGAAGCGGCCGGTTCGAGGCCATGCAGATGGCGAACTTCGCGATCCGTCAGAAGCTGAATGGCGACAAGGCGAGCGTCACGCTGCGCGTGAACGATCCATTCGCCACGCAGAAGTTCCGCGTGCGCGCGGGCAACGAGACGGTCACGCAGATCACGGAACGGAATTTCAGCGCGCGCATGGTGTGGCTGGCGTTCCAGTACAACTACGGCCGCCCGCCGCGCGTGCGACAGGTACAGCAGGAGCAGCAAGGCTCGGGAACGCCGTTCGTGCCTCCGTCGGAGTAGGGAGGAGGGAGGAGGGAGGGAGGAGGGAGGAGGGAGGAGGGAGGAGGGAGGAGGAAGCAGGAACGAGGAAGGAGGAAGGAGAAAGCGGCCCCTCCTCCCTCCTCCCTCCTCCCTCCTCCCTCCTCCCTCCATCTGGCAGGAAGGAAGGTCGCGATGCATGATGCACGCGTCATCTGAACGAGCCGACCATGACGCGCGCCTGCCACGCCCTCGCCCTCACCCTGCTCGCCGCGCCGCTCGCGGCGCTGCTGGCACAGCCGGGCTATCCTCCGGACGATCCCGACAGCTGGCGCGTCGCCGGCACCGCCAAGGTGCTCTGCTCGGCGCTCTTCGTCTCCGGCCGCGACCGGCGGAGGCGCGCGCGCACGTGTCGCGGCTACTTCCTCGGCGCGCAAGCTCGACTCGATCTCCGACGTTCGACGTGGACCGGCAGCGCAAGCTCGTCCGCCTGACGCGTGGCCAACCGCATCACGCGCGAGGCGAAGCACTACGGCGACCAGGGCTGCGTGATCCACCAGCCGGGACGGGACACGCGTGTTCTTCAAGCCGGTCCGGGTCACGACGCACGCTGCCCGACGCGGCGACGATGCCGTGGCCGATGGGCGACCTGCTTCCCAGCGACGCCGCTGCCCGCCGGGCATCGACACGGCCAAGCTGCGGCAGGCGGTCGACGCCGCGTTCGCGAACCCCGCCGGCCTCACCGCGGCGTTCGTCGTGGTGCACAAAGGGCGGATCGTCGCCGAGCGCTACGCCAACGGCGCGCACAAGGACATGCAGCTCGAGAGCTGGTCGATGGGCAAGAGCATCACCGGCACGCTCGATCGGCCTGCTGGTCCAGCAGGGCGCGCTGCAAGCTCGAGGATCCCGCGCCGGTGCCCGAGTGGCACAAGACGCCGGACGACCCGCGCGCCGAAGATCCGCGTGATGGACCTGATGCGGATGTCGAGCGGCCTGCGCTTCAGCCGCGGCAGTCCGGAGGACATTCCCGGCTACCACGACCACGATCTCATCTACACCGGCGCGATCGACGCCTTCCAGTTCGTCGACGACGCGGCCAGCTGCAGTTCGAGCCGAACACGTTCGGCCGCTACCGCAACGCGGACCCGCTGACGCTCGGCCTGATCGATTCGCGACGCGGTGCGCAAGCGCGGCGAGGAGTATCTCACCTGGCCGCAGCGCGCGCTGTTCGACAAGATCGGCATCCGCCGCCAGGTGCTGGAGACCGATCCGTACGGAAACTTCCTGCTCAGCGGCTACGACTACGGCACGGCGCGCAACTGGGCGCGGCTCGGCATGCTGTACCTGAACGACGGCGTGTGGAACGGGCGAGCGGCTGCTGCCCGAGGGATTCGATGAAGTTCGTCGTCGACGCCGGCGCCGGCGTGGGCGCGACTCGAGCGTACGGCGGCATGGTCTGGGTGAACGCGGCGCGGCCAGTGGCCCGCTGCCCCGCGACGCGTTCGCGTTCCGCGGCGCGGGCGGACAGGACGACGTACGTGGTGCCGTCGCGCGATCTCGTGGTCGTGCGGATGGGGCATTTTCCCGGCGCTCGTGCCGGCACCGCCGACTTGCAGCGCGCTCTCGCGCTGCTGACCGAGGCCATTCCGGCAGTGGCGACGACGAGCTCTCGATGAGTGCGCACTAGCTGATGTTCCTCCTCACGCGCGCGTTGGTGTACGCCACCCTGTTCATCGGCTTCCTCCTGGTGTTCCTGCCGGCGCAGGTCATCTCCAGCTCGGGTATTGCGACGCCGCAGAGCATCGGGGTGCCGCAAGTCTTCGGCATCGCGCTCGCGGCGCTTGGCATGCTGCTGGCGGTGAGCTGCATCCTGACTTTCGTGTTCATTGGCCGCGGCACGCCGGCGCCGTTCGACCCTCCGCGCCGCCTGGTCGTACGGGGGCCATATCGGCTCATCAGAAACCCGATGTACGTCGGCGCCACGGCTGCGTTGTCGGGTGCGGCAGTGTACTACCAGTCGGTATCGCTTGCCGCCTACGCGGTGGTCTTCCTGGGAGCCATGCACGTGTTCGTGCGAATGTACGAGGAACCGGTGCTGGCCCGCACGTTCGGGAAGGATTACGCAGACTATTGCGCGCTGGTGGGCCGCTGGCTGCCGCGGCTGGGGGCGTAGACGGACATGACTCAGCGACTCGCCAGCGTCGACGTGAAGCAGGTGCTCGCGTGGATGAAACGCACCGGCACACAGCGGACTCGCGACGGCATGGCGCGCTACGCCATCCCGTCCGACGACGCATTCGGCGTGTCGGTGGGCGCGCTGAAGCAGATGTCAAAAAGACTCGGGAGGAATCACGACCTCGCCGCCGGCCTCTGGGACACCGGATGGTACGAGGCGCGCATGCTGGCGGCGTTCGTTGACGAGCCCGCGCGCGTGACGCCGGCGCAGATGGATCGCTGGTGCCGCGACTTCGACAACTGGGCGGTCACGGACCATGTCTGTTTTCACCTGTTCGACCGCACGCCCCATGCGTGGAGCAGGGTCGCAAAATGGGCCGGCCGGCGCGACGAGTTCGGGAAGCGCGCGGCCTTCGCCTTGCTCTGGGGACTCACGGTGCACGACAAGGGCGCGGGCGACGAGCCGTTTACCGATGGGCTGCGGTTCATCGAGCGCGCGGCGGAGGACGATCGGAACTTCGTGAAGAAGGCCGTGAACATGGCGCTGCGCGCGGTCGGAAAACGCAGCCGGGCGCTCAACGCCTCGGCGGTGGAGGTGGCCCGGCGGCTGTCTGAATCTCCCAAGCCCGCGGCGCGTTGGGTAGGGAAGGATGCACTGCGAGAGCTGACCAGCGTCGCGGTGACGCGTCGCCTCGCGTCACCTCGCCGCGCGACGTCCGAACAGAGACCATCCGTCTAAAGGCCCCCCCGTGCGCTTCCTGACCGTCGCCACTCTGCTGCTGACACTCGGCGCTCTCTCGGGCGCTGTCGTCGGAGTACTGGTGCTTCTGGCCTCGGCGTTGGTGAAACCCGGTGTGTTCGGCGGGGGCGTGCCGCTTTCCTTCATTGGTGCGGCCATTGGTGCGGCGGCCGCGTTCGGCGCGGGCGTCGGCGCCCTGACAGGGCCCCCGATCGCGCTGCTCTTTCTGCGGCGCGTTCCGATCTGGCGCGCCACTGTAGAGACGGCAGGAGCCGCCGGGCTCGGTGCGGCGCTCGCCGGTTTCACGTCAATCCCGATGGCCTGGGCATACGGAGCGCTGGCCCTCGCGACGCTGGCGGCGCTGCGACTCCGGCGCGTCTATCGGGACAAGTCACCTCGCGACGCGGAGCCCGTGCAGTAGGGCCCGATCGCTCGAGGCGCGGCGTCCTACCTTCACAACACTGATCGATGGACCTTCCGGTGAATCCGCCGGTCCTGCCGATGCTCGCCAAGCGGGTGAGCGAGCTACCGTCTGGCGACACATGGATCTTCGAGCCCAAATGGGACGGGTTCCGCGCGCTGGTCTTCCGTGATGGCGACGAGGTCTTCATCCAGAGCCGCGACGAGAAGCCGCTCGAGCGCTACTTCCCCGAACTGATCGCGCCGCTCAAGGCCCAGCTGCCCGAGCGATGCGTGCTCGACGGCGAGATCGTGATCGCGCTGGACGGAGCGCTGGATTTCGAGGCGCTACAGATGCGGCTGCACCCGGCGGCGTCGCGCGTGAAAAAGCTGGCGGGCGAGATCCCGGCTTCAGTGGTCTTCTTCGACCTGCTGGCAGAAGGCGACCGCGATCTGCGGCCGGCGCCGTTCGCCGAGCGGCGCGCGAGGCTCGAGGCCGTGCTGCGCAAGTCGGAGCCGCCGCTGCACATCACGCCGGCCACGCGCGACCGCAAGACGGCGGCGGACTGGTTTCGCCGCTTCGAGGGGGCGGGCCTCGACGGAGTCGTCGCGAAGCCGGACTCCGGAGCGTACGAGTCCAACAAGCGCGTGATGCTGAAGGTGAAGCACGAGCGCGAATGCGACTGTGTCGTGGCCGGCTTCCGCTGGCACAAGGACCGGAAGGGCGAGGCGGTCGGGTCGCTGCTGCTCGGTCTCCATGACGACGCCGGCAGCCTGGAACACGTGGGCGTGTGCGCCAGTTTCACCGACGCCACACGGCGCGAGCTGGTGAAGTTCCTGGCGCCGTATCGCGAGAACGCGCTGGCGGGTCATCCGTGGCGCGCATGGGCGGATGCCGGAGACGAGGCGGTTCATCGCCGTCCGGGCGCGATGAGTCGCTGGAGCCAGGGGAAGGATCTTTCGTGGGAGCCGCTTCGACCCGAGCTGGTCGTGGAAGTGGCGTACGACCATATGCAGGGAAGCCGTTTTCGGCACACGGCGCAGTTCAGGCGATGGCGGACCGACAAGCGCCCTGCCGATTGCACGTTCGCGCAGCTCGAGGTCGTGGCGCCGCACGAGTTGGCGGAGATCTTCGCGACGGGTCGATGACGGATTGACGGATTGACGGATTGGCGGATTGACGGATTGACGGATTGACGGAGCTCGACGGATTGACGGATTGACGGATTGACGGATTGACGGATCTTGACGGATTGACGGATTGACGGATTGACGGATTGACGGATTGACGGTATTGACGGTTTGACGTGTTTGACGGTTTGACGGCTCGACGGTTTGACGGTTTGACCGACGTTCGACGGTCCCGACAGGTGGGGAGCTCGAGCCGTCGAACCGCGAACCCGTCAAACTTTTGCTCCACTCGCGCCATTCGCGCGTGGGATCGTCGTCCGGGTCGGGCGTCTCCTGCGGCGGCCTGATCGCCTCCGGCACGTTGCGCAGGTTGACGCGAATGCGCGTCCAGGTGGACGAGCGCCCCCGCATGGAATCCACGAGCACGTCGTCCACTGCGAGGTGCGACGCGACATCCGGATGACGTGCCTTCCAGCGCTCGAGACCCGCGAGCGCGGCCTGCTTGTCCGGCGAGTTCGCCACGACGACGAGCGGCATCTTGCTGCGCGGTGCCCTGGGTTTCGCCCCGGACGCGCCCTTCTGCTTCGCCCGCGACGGCGCGACGCGCGATTCCTCGCCGTCCATCTTGCGGAAGTGCGGCGGCCACGGCGCGTCGCCCAGGCCGGCTGACTCGTCGCGCGCCGCCAGCTCCAGGAGCTGCTCGAGCGATCCGGCCGAGTGATCCATCGCGGCGTGCGGATCGCCGCGTGCCGCGAACCGCTGCGGCACGGTCAGCACCGTGAAATCGGCTGGGTCGCAGTCCGGGATTTCCTCCCAGCCCAGCGGAGCCGACACGCGTGCGTCCGGCAGGGGTCGCACCGAATAGGCCGAACAGGTGGTGCGATCCTTGGCGTTCTGGTTGTAGTCGAGGAACACGCCGTGGCGCTCTTCCTTCCACCACTTCGACGTGGCCAGCTTCGGGACGCGCCGCTCCACTTCGCGCGAGAACGCCAGCGCCGCGCGCCTCACCTCCGTGAATGTCCAGTGCTGCTGGATGCGGACGTTCACGTGCATCCCGCGCGAGCCGCTGGTCTTCGGCCAGCCGCGCAGTCCCAGCTCCTCCAGGAGAACCCTCGCCTCCCCGGCAACGCGGCGCACGTCGTCCCACTCGACGCCCGGACCCGGGTCCAGGTCGATGCGCAGCTCGTCGGGGTGGTCGAGGTCCGAGGCGCGAACCGGGTGCGGGTGCAGCTCCAGGCATCCGAGGTTCACGACCCACGCGAGGCCCGCAGCGTCGTCAACGACGACCTCCTCCGCGGTGCGCCCGGACGGGAAGGACAGCGTGACGGTTCGCAGCCACTGGGGCCGATTGTCCGGAGCGCGCTTCTGATAGAACGCTTCGCCCTCGGCGCCGTGCACGAAACGTTTGAGGACGATCGGTCGGTCCCGGATACCGGCCAGCGCTCCGTCCGCGACGGACAGGTAGTACCGCACGATGTCGAGTTTCGAGAGCCGGACGCCGTGACTGAAATACGGCTTGTCCGGATGGGTGACGCGGACCTCCCGGCCGGCAACCGCAATGGTCTCAGCCGCCTCAGTTGCC
The DNA here is from genome assembly GCA_963724885.1 of uncultured Gemmatimonadaceae bacterium. Lineage (GTDB taxonomy): Bacteria > Gemmatimonadota > Gemmatimonadetes > Gemmatimonadales > Gemmatimonadaceae > DASPMP01. The sequence continues at coordinate 83,799 of CAVRWG010000002.1, forward strand.
ATGGTCGGGGGCGGTTGGCGCATTTCGCATGCGGATATTGAAGCGCTGGGTGGTACCTCCGTGCAACCACGACGGTTGTAGTACCGGACTGAACAGGGGCACCGGTGCAAAAACGGGCCATCCCGACAGGCCAGGGCCTGCCATTAGCCCAAGGTCCAACGGCAAAGCCTCTGCTCGTCAGGCATCATCGCGCTGTCTCCGACCGACCGGTTGTGGTCGCGTCGGGCAGCGGTTGTTGGGAGGGGGGGGCAGGCACGTGACCAAGGTGGGTGTGTTGGGCAGCATCGCGCACGCCGTCGTGTGTTGCTGGATCGCCGCTTCAGGCGCGGAGTGAGACTTCGCGGGATCAGCAAGCACAAGGCTCGGCTCGTCGCCTCGATGGTGACGGCCGGAGTCGCAGTCTCGGTCATCGCCCTGATAGCTGCCGCGCTATCGCGGGATCCGTTGGCGGCGGAGGAACCGGCTGCGGTCGCCAGGTCGTCCGTCGCGACGACTCCGCCATTGGTGCCCGCCGGGCAGCGTGTCAGGGCCACACGCGTTCTGATCCTGTACGGGGTGGCGCCGGAGCACCCTGCTCTCGCGCCCTTCACGAATCATTTTCGCAACCGGCTTCGCGCTTCATTGAAGGGTCCGGTTGAGTTTTACGAGGAGTACCTGGATCTCGCCCGTTTCAATTTCCCCGGGCGCATGGCGCAACTCGCCCGCGCGCACCGCGAAAAGTACAGCGGGCATCGGTTCGACGTTGTAATCGCGGCTGGGTACAGCGCGTTGGCGTTTGCCACAGACCCGACCGCGTCGCTCTTTCACGACGCGCCAATCGTGTTTGCACTGACGGTCGCGCACAGGGTGAACGTGGCGACGCTGCCGCCGAACGTCACGGGTCGGTTGGCCGGCCGGCCGTTCGTGGAGACCGTGGATCTTGCCCGTCGGCTTCAACCCGACGCCAACCATGTCGTCGTCGTCACTGGCGCGTCGCGGCCCGACTCGAACTTTCTCGTCGGCGCACTCCTCGCCATCGAGCCGTTCCGCCACGTCCTGAAAACCACGGTGCTCCGGGGCCTGGCCTACAGCGATCTGATGGGGGCAGTGGAGAAGCTCCCGTCGCGCACGTTCGTCATCGTCGCCAACTTCGAGCGGGACGGCAACGGCAACCACTTCGCTCCGGTCGAGATCGTCGAACGAGTGGCGCAGCGCGCCAACGCGCCGGTTTATGCGAATGTGGCGAACGGGATCGGCCGAGGGATCGTCGGCGGCCCCGTCGCGCAATACGATCTCGAGGGCACCTTGACCGCCGACCTCGTGATGCGTGTGTTGTCACGCGCGCCGGGCAGCCGAATGCCGCCGCTGGAGACCCGGAGCCACTCGATTCAGGTGGACTGGCGTCAACTTCGTCGCTGGGGACTCTCCGAAAAGCTGCTGCCGGCCGGAGCGATCGTTCGCTTTCACGAAGTGTCCGTATGGGAGCGGTACCGCACAGCCATCGTGATCGCTCTCCTGTTGTTCGCGCTCCAGTCGGTGTTGACGGGGCAGCTGCTGGTGGAGCATCAGCGCCGCGTGCGCGCACAGCGGGCGATCGAGGACCAGCTGGCGTACGAGCGACTGATCTCGGGTCTCACCGCCGACATGGCGGCCGAGGACGGCGACGACATATCGCAGGTGGTGCTCGTGCGGGCGCTGGCGCGGCTGGGGACGTACTTCGGCGCACGCTCGGCCGTCCTCGCGGACTATGCGGATGGCGGCGTGAGGTGCGTACGCTGGCCGCTCTCACGGGCGGGGGACGACGCGGACCCGAGGTGGGAGACGCCCACGACGGACCCGAAGGCGATGGTAATGCCCCTCGTGGCCGGAGGGACGAGGATCGGGACGATCGAGTTGCATCCTGGCCCGGACACGAATTGGACCGAGCGGCAGGTGGCGCGCGTGCGGCTGGCGTGTGACGTGGTCGCCGGCGAGATCGGGCGCAAGCACGCGGCGCGTGCGGCCAACCGAAGCGAGCAGCTGAGTCGCGCCGTGCTCGACTCGGTGTCAGCGCAGATCGCAATCCTCGACGACAGCGGGCGGATCGTTCAAGTCAACGATGCCTGGCGCCAGAGCGCGAGCAGGGCCGGGGTCGAGTCGGGACGCGACGCGTTCGTCGGCTCGAACTACCTGGAAGAGTGCTGCCGCGCGTCGGAGCGCGGCGATGCCGCCGCGAACGATGTGCGGCGCGGCCTGGAAGCCGTACTCGCGGGCGAGGTCTGGAGATACCGCGTCGAATACCAGACGACGGTGCCCGAGCGCTGGTACGAGCTGTATGTGGACCGGCTCGGGCGCCCCGAGGGCGGCGCCGTCGTCACACACTTCGACATCACCGATCGCCGCCTTGCCGAGCTGCGAGCGGAGGAGTCGCGGCAGCAGGTGGCACACATGGCGCGGGTACTGACGCTGGGCGAGCTGGCGGCGACGCTGGTGCACGAGCTTGGCCAGCCATTGACCGCGATCGGGAACAACGCGCACGCGGGCGCCCACCTGATGAGCAGTCCGGCCCGGTCCTCCGGTGAGCTGAAGGCGATTTTCGGGGACATTTCGGCCGACCAGGCGCGCGCCGCCGACACCGTGAGACGCGTGCACGCGATGCTGCGCAAGGACAGGCCGCGCCTCGAACGCGTGAACGTGAACGAGGTGTGTTGCGGCGTGCGCACGTTGCTGCGCGCCGACGCCGCCAGGAGACGGGCTACCATCGAGCTGTCGCTCGACCCGGCAGATCCGACGGTGATGGTGGACCCCATCCAGCTGCAGCAGGCGGTGATAAACCTGGCACTCAACGGGCTCGAAGCGGTTTCGGGGTCGAACGGGCTTCGCGAGGTGCTGCTGTGCACGACGGTCGGCGAGGACACGGCGGGTCTGTTCGTGTATGACTCCGGACCGGGGCTCCCGCGCGCCGTCGGCGAACTGCTGTTCGAGCCGTTCTTCTCGACGAAGCCCCAAGGCCTCGGCATGGGGCTGGCCATCGTGCGGTCGTTCGTGGAGCGGCACGGCGGCCATGTACACGCCGAGAATCGAACGCCACCCGCTCGCGGGGCGGTTTTCCGCATCGTGCTTCCGCTGGCCGCACCATTGGCTGCGCCTGAGCGCGTCGTGAGCGAGAACGGCCCGAGGAAGTCCGGCGAAACAGTAGCTCCGTTCGCGCATCCTGAACGAGAGGTCGGCGTCGCCGCCGGCGCACTGCCGCAGTCGCTCCAGAGCACCGTTGCCGCGGACGCCTCTGGTGAGCACGCGATCGCGGGCTCCGAGACATCTGTTCACTAGCCGCACCTTGCGGCTGGGGCCGCTGCAGCCATAATCGAAGCCGACGCGGACGCACGCGCCATCGTCCCAACCAGGAGGGTCTTCATGTTCTCCCTTCCCCGGCGCGTCGCGACCTTGTCGTCGGCCGCATGCGCCATCGTGCTGGCCAGCTGCGATTTCTCCGAGAAGATCTCGGGTCCCGCCGCCGTTCCCGTTGAGCCAGCACCGGCTTCTGCCAGCGTGGGCGCCGCGATCCGAGCCCAGAACCGGCACACCGACATGCTGATGCGGGAGCGTGGCGTCGTCGGAACCGCCGTGGGCCTGCTGTCGAACGGGCGCGCCGTGGTCCAGGTCTTTGTGCTTGACGACACGCCGCGGCGGATTCCCGAAACGCTCGACGACAGCGTACCTGTGCTGGTGCGAGTCACCGGGATGCTTGTCGCGTACAGCGATCCCACCACGCGACTGCGTCCGGCGCCAATCGGTTTCTCCGTCGGCCACCCCTCGATCACTGCCGGCACGATCGGCGCGCGCGTCGTGAACGGGGCGGGCACCGTCTTTGTGTTGAGCAACAACCACGTGCTGGCCGCGAGTAACGCCGCGAGCATCGGCGACCCGATCCTCCAGCCGGGGACGTTCGACGGCGGGACGGCGGCCGACCAGATCGCAACGTTGTCGGCGTTCAACCCGATCAACTTCCAAGGCGGCCTGAACGTCATGGACGCCGCCCTCGCGCAGTCCGACCACACGTTCCTGGCCAACTTCACGCCAGCGGACGACGGTTACGGCACGCCCAGCTCGATCATCTTCGGCGACGCGAACAACGACCGCGTGTTCGACAACGTGGCTGCGCTGCTGAACTTCACGGTCCAAAAGTTCGGCCGCACGACCAAGCTCACGCACGGAGTCATTTCCGCGGTCAATGCCACGCTGGACATCTGCTACGAGGTCGTGTTCATCTCCTGCACGAAGTCTGCGCGCTTCACGGACCAGATCGTGATCGCCGGGAACGGCTTCAGCAGCGGCGGCGATTCAGGTTCGCTCATCGTCACCGACAACGCGACCCTGAACCCCGTGGGCCTGTTGTTCGCCGGCAGTGCCACGCAGACGATCGCGAACCGCATCGACCTGGTGCTGAACCACTTCAACGTGACCGTGGACGGATCGACAGAGCCGCCCCCGCCGCCCGACCCGGTTGTGGACGCGATGATGGTCGGCATCAACGCGGCATCCTCCATCGAACAAGGAAGGACCGTGTTCGTGGGCGCGGTCGTCCGCAACGTGGGCAACCAGCCCACCGCCGCGTTCGACGTGACGATGCGCGACCAGACGGACGGCGTGGACATCGGAACGGCGACGGTGCCGGCGATGGCCGTCGGCGGCCAGGAGGCCGTCGCGTTCTCGTGGAACACGACCGGCCGCAGCATCGGCGCGCACACACTCGTCGCGAGCCACAACCTGACGGACGCCAACGCGGCGAACAACCAGGTTGCCAAGACCGTGCAAATCACGCCGCCCATAGTCCCGCTGACGGACGTGGCCGTGACCGCGATCAACGTCCCCGCGTCGGTCACTCGCGGCTCGAACGTGTCCGTGGGCGTGACGGTGCGCAACGCGGGCAACCAGAACGTCGGCGCGTTCGACGTGGCGCTGCAGGATCAGACGGACAACCTTGCCATCGGAACGCAGACGGTCGCGGGACTCGCCCCGGGCGCGACGGCGACGCTCACGTTCACCTGGAGCACGGCGTCGAGCACGCTGGGAACGCACACACTCGTCGCGAGCCACAACCTGGCGGACGACAACGCGGCCAACAACCAGGCGACGGCCAGCGTTCAGGTTTCTGAGGTGACGGCGAACGCCATTCACATCGGTGACCTCGATCCTTCCGCCATGAACAGCGGGGGCAACAGGTGGTCGGCCACCGTGCACATCGAGGTGCACGACGCGAATCACAACCGCATCAACGGCGCGACGGCCGTGGGGGCGTGGAACCGCCCGGGGCTTGCCTCCGACACCTGCACGTCGGGCGAGCTGGGAACGCTGGGGCGTTGTCTCGTGCTGTTCCCGAGTCTCAGCAAGCTCATGGCGACAGTGTCGTTCAGCGTCGGGAGCGTGACCATGAGCGGCCGCACGTACGTGCCTTCGCAAAACCACGATCCGGACGGCAGCAGCAACGGGACGACGCAGAAGGTGAATAGGCCGTGAACCGGGAACGTTGACCGCTGACCGCTTGCCGCTTGCCGCTTGGTGTAGACGGTGAGCGGTCAGCGGCCAACGGTTAGCCGTTTGGCATAGCGGCCCGACGGCGTGTGGTGCATGATTTCGCATGGAATTCTTCCTCGGAATCGCCACCGCCGCCGTCGCGTACCTGTTTGCGAGTCTGCGCGTACTGAATCAGTACGAGCGCGGCGTCGTGTTCTTCCTCGGCCGGTACGCCGGAACGCGGGGGCCCGGGCTCGCGGTCGTTCCCGCCGGCTTCGCGCGGATGAAGCGCGTGTCGCTGCGTATCGTCGCCATCGACATTCCCCCGCAGGACGTCATCACGCGCGACAACATCTCGGTGAAGGTGAACGCGGTGCTGTACTTTCGCGTGGCGCAGCCCGAGCTGGCGATCATGGAGATCCAGGACTACCTCTACGCCACCGGACAGCTGGCGCAAACGACGCTGCTGTCCGTGCTCGGACAGGTGGAGCTCGACGAACTGCTGGCGGATCGCAAGAAGGTGAACGATCTGCTCAAGCAGATCATCGACGAGCGCACCGACTTCTGGGGCGTGGAGGTTTCGGCGGTCGAGATCAAGGACGTGCTGCTTCCCGAGACCATGCGGCGCGCCATCGCGCGCCAGGCCGAAGCCGAGCGTGAGCGGCGCGCGAAGGTCATCAGCGCGCAGGGCGAGCTGCAGGCGTCGGAGACGCTGGCGCAGGCGGCGCGGATGCTCCAGAGCCAGCCGGCCTCCCTCCAGTTGCGCTATCTCCAGACGGTGACCGAGATCGCGGCCGAGAACAACTCGACGACGATCTTCCCGCTGCCGCTCGACCTGCTCAAGCCCTTCTTCCAGCGCGGCGACGATTCCATCGCGGCCCCCACACCGAAGAACGCCGCGCTGGCGCCCGCCCAGAGTCCCGGCATCCTGGCCCCTCCGGCGGCCGATCCGGCCGACGGCCTGCCGCGCATCCGCATCGAGTCCAGGAAGACGAACTCCGACGAGGGGTAACTTCGGGTTCGAGATCGTCGACGGGCATGAACGAGAACCGATTCACCACAGAGGACACAGAGGCCACAGAGGAAAACATCACGCAGTCCTCTGTGCCCTCTGTGTCCTCTGTGGTAAAGGGTTTTGCTGACGATGCCTGACTTGATATGCTTTCGGGGCGGGTTTCCCAGGCTCTTGATGCGCAAAAGGCCCGCGATCCGAGCACACGGGCATGAGCGCTGAGACAGCGACGGCAACGCACGATCCGGGCGACATTGCCCTCATCGGCAAGGGGCGACTCGGCACCGCGCTCGCAGGCGCGATGCGGCGGGCCGGCTTGCTGGTCACCGGACCGATCGGCCGCGAAGGAGGACGGGCAGTCGGCGATGCCGGCGTCATCCTTCTGTGCGTCCCCGACGCCGCTGTAGCAGACGTCGCGGGCGAACTGCCGCGCGGTCGCATCGTGGGCCATTGTTCCGGCGCGTTGGGGCTCCAGGCGCTCGAGCCGCACGAGCGCTTCTCGATGCACCCGCTGCTCTCCGTGACCAGGGAGACGTCGAGCTTCGCCGGCGCCGGATGCGCCGTTGACGGCAGCACACCGCGGGCGCGCGCCGCCTGCACCGCGATCGCCACGGCGCTCGGCATGCGTCCATTCGCCGTGAGCGACGAGCTGCGCGTGTTGTATCACGCGGCCGCGTCCGTGGCCGCCGGCTACGTCGTCACGGTCGCGGCATACGCCGAGTCGCTGATGTCGCGCGCACGCGTGGACCGCGCCCTGCTTGCGCCGCTCGTACGCTCGGCGATCGAGAATTGGGCCGCTCAGGGCGCGCGAGGCCTCACTGGCCCCATCGTGCGCGGCGACGAACAGACGGTCGCGCGCCAACGTGACGCGGTCCTGAAGCACGCGCCCGACTCGGTCGCCCTGTGGGACGCGCTTGCGGCGGCCACGAGAACGCTCGCCGCCGCCCCCGCCGCCCCCGCCCCCGCCGCCCCGCCGCGCGCGGCGCGCCGGAGCCGGAGGCGGCGCGGTGAGGACTTTCGAGACCATCGCCGCGCTGCGGCGCTTCCTCGAGACACCCAAACGCTCGGCGTCGTCGATTGGCTTCGTGCCGACCATGGGCGCGTTTCACGAGGGGCACCTCTCGCTGATGCGTCGCGCGCGGGCCGACTCGAACGTGGTGGTCGTGTCGCTGTTCGTGAACCCGCTTCAGTTCAACGATCCCGGCGACCTGAGTAACTATCCGCGCGACACTGCCCGCGACACGGCGCTCGCGCTGGAGGAACGCGTGGATGCGCTGTTCGTGCCCGATGCCGGCGAGATGTACGGCCCCGGCTTCGGGACCCAGGTCGCGGTCCCGCAGTTGAGCGCGCCCCTCGAGGGAGTTCGGCGCGGACCGGACCACTTTCGCGGTGTCGCCACCGTGGTCGCGAAGCTGTTCAACATCGTCCAGCCGACGACCGCCTATTTCGGGCAGAAGGACGCCCAGCAGGTGCTCGTCATCCAGCGCATGGCGCGCGATCTGGATTTCCCGCTGCGCATCGAGGTCTGCCCTACGGTGCGTGAGCCGGACGGCCTGGCGATGTCGAGCCGCAACGTGCTGCTTGCGGCGGCCGCTCGAGAGCAGGCCACCGGGCTGAAGCGCGCGCTCGATGCTGCCGAGGATCTCATTCGACGAGGGGAAAGAAACCCGGTTCGCGTGGCCGAGGAGGCGAAACGCGGCATGGCCGGCCTCGACGTGGAGTACTTCGAGATCGTGTCGCCGGAGGATCTCTCGCCCGTGGCCCCGATTGCGGGACGCGTGCTCGTCGCCGTCGCCGCGCGCGTGGGCGGGGTGCGTCTCATCGACAACGTGATCGTGGACCCTGCGCGGAGCGAGCGCGCGTGAACGCGGCGACGCCGGGTACACGACTCACGGTGGATGACATCGGGCGGCGCAAGCGCGAGGGCGTTCCCATCGTGATGGCGACGGCGTACGACTACGTGTCCGGCAGCGCGGTGGACGCAGCCGGCGTGGACATCATCCTCGTCGGCGACTCCGCGGCGACCACGATGCTCGGCCTGACTGCCACCCGCGACGTGACGCTCCCCGAAATGCTGATGCTCACGCGCGCGGTGAGCCGCGGTGTCTCGCGGGCACTGCTCGTGGGCGACCTGCCGTTCGGCAGCTACGAATCATCCGACGATCGCGCCGTCGCGACGGCGCGCGAGTTCGCCGCGGCCGGCTGCGGCGCGGTCAAGATGGAGGGCGCCGGCGCGATCGTCGAACGCGTCTCCGCGGTGATCCGGTCGGGGATCCCGGTGATGGGCCACGTGGGACTGCGGCCGCAGCAACTGGTCGCCGGCGAGCCGGGCCACGTCGAGGGCAAGACCGCGGACCAGGCCGTGCAGGTCATTCTGGATGCCAAGGCGCTCGAAGCCGTGGGATGCTTCGCGCTGGTCGTCGAGGCCGTGCCCGCGCAACTTGGCGACACGCTCGTGAGGCACGTCGGTCTGCCCGTGATTGGGATCGGCGCGGGCGCGTCCACGGACGGCCAGGTGCTGGTGACCTACGATCTCGTCGGGCTCACCGAAGGCCACGTCCCGAAGTTCGTGAAGAAATACCGGGAGATGCGGCAGGAGCTGATCGAGGCCATGAAGGAATTCAGCGCCGACGTGCGGGCGCGGCGCTATCCGGCGCGCGAGCACTCGTACGGCATGAGCGCCGCCGAGCTGGAATCGCTGCGCCTTCAAGTGAGCCGCTGGGAGGCCACCTCACGCTAGGCGAGGGCAGTGTTGCGGGGATCGCCGGCGCGCGCCAACGTCAAGCTGCCACTGTTGGCCGAGGCCACAACATGAGATCGAAATCGGTCGCCTTCCTCGCCGCCGCCGCGGCGCTGGCATCGCTCGCCGCCTTGAACGCGCCCGCCGCCGAGAACGACATCAGCGGCGTCGTCACCGGGCCGAATGGGCCGGAAGCGGGCGTGTGGGTCATCGCCGAGACGTCGGAGCTGCCGACGAAGTTCGTGAAGATCGTCGTCACAGACGATCGCGGACGCTACGTGATTCCCGAGCTTCCGAAGGCGAACTACAGCGTGTGGGTGCGGGGCTACGGTCTCGTGGATTCGCCCAGGCGTCGCGGCGCCCCCGGCGCGACGCTGAACCTCACGGCGGTGGCCGCGCCGAACCCGCGCGCGGCGGCCGAGTACTATCCCGCCGGCTACTGGTACTCGCTGATGCGCATCCCGGACAAGGGCGAGTTTCCCGGAACGGGGATGGAGAACGGGAACGGATTTGCGGCGACGCTCACGAGCCAGGCGCAGCTGCTGCGGCAGCTCAAGTCCGGCAACTGCACCGCGTGCCACCAGCTCGGAACGAAGGGCACGCGCGAGTTTCCTCCGTCGCTCGGGAAGCACGCGTCCTCCGTGGCCGCCTGGGAGCGCCGGCTCCAGTCCGGGCAGGCGGGCGCCGGGATGATCGGTTCGCTCAACGCGCTCGGCAAGCAGCGGCTGCTCGCCATGTTCGCCGACTGGACGGACCGCATCGCCGCCGGCGAAGTGCCAGTCGCACCGCGGCGGCCGCAGGGCATCGAGCGCAACGTCGTCATCACGCAGTGGGACTGGGCCGATCCCAAGGCATATCTGCACGACGTCGTCTCGACCGACCGGCGGAATCCCGCGGTCAATGCCAACGGCAAGTTGTACGGCGCGCTCGAGCTGAGCGCGGACTACCTGCCGGTGCTCGATCCCGTGCGTCACGAGGCGACGCGTGTGCCGCTCACCGTGCGTGACCCCGCCACGCCGCCGACAAACCCGCAGATGCCGGCGCCCTCGCCCTATTGGGCCGACACGGTCATCTGGACCAGCAAGAACAACGTGCACAACCCGATGCTCGACGAGCGCGGGCGCGTGTGGATCACGTCCGCCGTGCGTCCGTTCGACAACCCGGCGTACTGCAAGGCGGGATCGGAGCATCCGTCGGCGAAACTCTTCCCGCTGAACCGGTCGAGCCGGCATCTGGCCGTGTGGGACCCGAAGACGCAGAAGCTGACGCACATCAGCACATGCTTCGGCACGCATCACCTGATGTTCGCGGAGGACGCGAACAACACGCTGTGGACGAGCGGCGGCGGACCCGCGGTGGGGTGGCTGAACGTCAAGCTGTTCGACGAGACCGGCGACGAGGAGAAAACGCAGGGGTGGACCGCGCTCGTCATCGACGCGAACGGGAACGGCAGGCGCGACGAGTACGTCGAGCCCAATGCACCGCTCGACCCGACGAAGGACAAGCGCATCGCGGCCGGTTTCTACTCCGTGGCGCCGGCGCCCGACGGATCGGTGTGGGGCACCGTCCTCGGTTTCCCCGGAGCAGTCGTGCGATTGAACCCCGGATCCAACCCGCCCGCAACCGCGCTGGCGGAGTACTACGAGCCGCCGTTCGACAATCCGAACGCCAGGATCCAGGGTTTCTCGCCGCGCGGCGGGGACATCGATAGAAACGGCGTGATGTGGGTCGCACTCGCGAGCGGTCATCTCGCGAGCTTCGATCGCCGCAAGTGCACGGTGCTGAACGGCCCGACCGCGACGGGCCAGCATTGTCCGGAGGGCTGGACGCTGTATCAGGAGCCGATGCCGCAGTTCAAGGGCGTGACGGATGCGGGAAGCGTCGAGGCGAGCTACTACACGTGGGTCGATCAGTTCGACACGTTCGGATTGGGCAAGAACGTGCCGATCAACACCGGCAACGCCGCGGAGGGTCTGCTCGCGCTCAAGGACGGCCAGTGGGTGGTGCTGCGTGTGCCGTATCCGATGGGCTTCTACACCAAGTGGCTGGACGGGCGGATCGACGATCCCAACACGGGCTGGAAAGGGCGCGGCCTGTGGGCGACGATCAGCACTCGCGCGCCCTTCCATATGGAAGGGGGGAAGGGAACCACGAGCAAGGTGATGAAGTTCCAGCTCCGCCCGGATCCGCTCGCGCGGTAATCGATGCCAAACTCGAAGGTCATCGGAAGAGACAGGCTCATTGGTTCGAGAGCCTCCTGAGAAAGGCGCTCCTGCGTTCCTGACGTGAAAGACGCGCTACAGACGCTTCATTCGAGAAAACGGAAACCCGTTGCAGCCGGTGCGTGGCGTGTCGCGTCGCGCCACCAGCGTCGATTCCGCGGCGGCCGCGGTCGGTGCCTTGTACGCGCTCATGCAAAAGGCCCACGTGTACGGCGGCATGTCGAGCCGCACCCAGTCGATCCGTGTCCACAGGCCGGCGTCGGACGGATTGGACGCGTTGTTGTGTGCGATGAGGTACTGCTGGTCGGCCACCCACTTCGTGATGTGATATCGCGCTCGGGCGCCATGTCGCCACTCCGTCCCTGAAATCGTGTACGCGCTACCGTAATCATCGGCGAACTCGCCGATCAGCGTCGTGTCGACGGCGGACGCCGTCGCCGCTGAGCTGGTACTGGGCCGCGCGTGCGAGCACCCGGTGAGACAGAGCGCCGCGGCCAGGAGACGGAGAGTCTGTCTCAATCGGCGTGAATCACGGTGGCACCTTTGGCGGAATGGCTCGACCCGTGAGCCTCTCCGGCGGCCGTCGCGCGCTCCAGCAGCAGCTCGCGCTCGCGCGTGTTGCGCGTGAGCGACGCCGCGCGCTCGAACTCGGCACGCGCCTCGTCCGGGCGCCCGAGCTTCTCGAGCAGGTCGCCGCGAACGGCCGGCAGCAGGTGATAGGTCTTCATCGTCGGCTCAGACGACAGCGCGTCCACCAGCGGCAACGCCACCTCGGGCCCGAAGGCCATCGAGATCGCCACCGCGCGGTTCAACTCGACTACGGGTGACGGCGTCAGGCGCGCCAGCTCGTCGTACAACGACGCGATGCGACGCCAGTCCGTCTCCTCTGCCGTGCGCGCGCGCGCGTGGCAGGCCGCGATCGCGGCCTGCACCGTATACGGCCCACGCTCGGCGCCGAGCTGCTCGGCGCGCTCGAGCGCCGCGAGCCCGCGAGTGATCAGGATACGATCCCAGCGGCCACGGTCCTGCTCCAGCAGCAGGATCGCCGCGCCCGACGGTCCGACGCGCGCGCGCGACCGCGACGCCTGGATCTCCATCAATGCCACCAGACCGTGCACTTCCGGCTCATCCGGCGCGAGCCCCGCGAGGACGCGGCCGAGGCGCAGCGCCTCGTCGGTGAGGTGCGGGCGGATGAGGTCGTCCCCGGACGTCGCGGAATAGCCCTCGTTGAAGATCAGGTAGATGACCTCGAGCACGGACGCCAGCCGTGCCTCGAGGTCCGCGCCGCGCGGGACCTCGAACGCCACCTTCGCCTCGGCGAGCGTTCGTTTTGCCCTGACGATGCGTTGCGCGATCGTCGGCTCCGGCGCGAGGAAGGCGCGTCCGATCTCGTCGGTGGTCAGTCCGCCGAGCAGGCGCAGCGTGAGCGCAACCCGCGCCTCGCGCGAGAGAATCGGGTGACAGGCGATGAAGATGAGGCGCAGCAGGTCGTCGCCCACGTGGTCGTCGAGCGGCGCGTCGAAATCCGGCGCGGTCTGCTGGCGCTCCTCCAGCTCGGGACTGATGAGCGCGTGCTTGCGTTCAATGAGCTTGTCGCGGCGCATGCGATCGATGGCGCGATGCTTCGCGGTCGCCATGAGCCACGCGGCCGGGTTGTTCGGGACGCCCGACCCGGGCCACTGCTCCAGCGCCGCGACGAGCGCGTCCTGCGCCAGGTCTTCGGCGAGGCCAACGTCGCCGACGATGCGCGTCAGGCCGGCGATGAGCTTCGCCGACTCGATGCGCCAAACCGCGTCGATCGCGCGATGGGTGTCAGTGGTCGCGCCTGTCACGGCTACCAATCACACCACCCTCGACCCTCGGTGCAAGGTTGCCCGGCTGCGCCGGACGCTCTAACGTGAAGACGAGCGCGAGGGGCGCCTCCAGTCCGCGGAAAGGGCCATGCCCACCCCGTCTGAAAAATCGAGCAGTACGAACCTTCTTTCAGCCTGATATCGGCGGACTCCAGGCGAGCACTGAAAGGAGATTCGTATGGATACGCTTCCGCTCCCTCCGCGCCCGGACCTCGAGCAGTATCGCAAGCGCGCCAAGGCGCTCGTCACCGCCGCCAGGTCCAGGGACCCCGTCGCGGTCAGCGCGTGGGCAAGCGAGTGGCTCAAGTCGCTCGCGAAATCGCTCGCCGTCGCCATCACGCCTTTCGTTCAGCACAGCTTCGATCGCGCGGTCGAGCAAATCGAGACGCGGGTGCGCGAGCGCGTGTCGGCGAGCGGGAAGGAGCGCCGCGAGTTCGCGCTGGCAGACGCCCAATTCCTCATCGCGCAGGCGCACAGCTTCGAGAGCTGGGCCGCGTTCGCCGACCACGTGGATCGCGGCTTTCGCGACGTTCCCTGGGGCGGTGCGTTCGAGGCCGCCGCGGACGCCGCCGTCAGCGGCGATCTCGAAACGCTCCAGGCGCTGATCGCCGAGCAGCCGGCGCTGATCCGGGCTCGATCGGCGCGCGTGCATCGTGTCACGCTGCTGCACTACGTAGCGGCGAACGGCGTCGAGGACTTTCGCCAGAAGACGCCACCGAATGCCGTGGGGATCGCAAAGTTCCTGTTGGATGCGGGCGCCGAAGTGGATGCGGTGGCCGAGACATACGGCGGCGGCCTGGCGCAGACAACAATGAACCTGCTGGTGTCGAGCACGCACCCGGCAGGCGCCGGCCTCCAATCAGCGCTGGTGGAGGTTCTCCTGGATCACGGAGCCGCGATCAACGGCCTGGAGGACGACGGATCACCGCTCATGACAGCCATTGCGTTCTGGTACGGCGACGCCGCTGAGACGCTGGCGCGCCGCGGTGCCCGGATCGACAATGTGGTCGCGGCGGCGTCGGTGGGTCGCGAAGACCTGGTGCGGAGGTACGTCGTCGACCGCGTCACGCTGAGTCCGGACGTGAGGTACTTCGAGACACAATGGTTCTCGACCCCGCGGGACCCGAAGGCGCACATCGAGATGGCGTTCGCGTCGGCATGTCATTTCAAGCGCTCCGAGATCGCCGGGTTCTTTCTCGAGCTGGGCGTGGACGTGGCCGCGAAGGACAAGGACGATATGACGCCTCTGCACTGGGCTGCCGCAAATGGAATGATGCAGCTGATCGTCACGTTGATCGATCGGGGCGCCCCGCTCGAGGTCGAAAACCGCTGGGGTGGCACCGTGCTGGACTCGACGGCTCACTCCGCATATCACGGCCCGGTTCCCGGCGTCGATTATGGGGCGGTGTTCGAGCTGCTGATCGCGCGTGGCGCAAATTCCGATGTCTTGCGCGCGTATCCGCCGGGGAATGCCGTCATCGATCGCTTCGTCAAGCGCTAGGCTGGCTTCTCAGACCGGCCCTGGACACTCAGACCGTGGCTGGCCGCTCAGACCGATGCAGGCCTCTCAGACCGGGGCCAGCCACGATCTGGGATGCCTATTGCATTGAGCGGAAAGGCTAAGAGTGGCTGAACGCCTGACTTTCGGCTGGCTGCCCGCTCTTGAAGAACTGCACCAGCACCGGCGCGATGGCCTCGGGTTTCAGCATGTGCGTCTGGCCAGGCAGCGTGCGGTATTGCGCATTGGGCAGGACCTTCGAGAGTGACCCCATCCCGTTGCGCATCCACGTCGGGCTCTTGCCTCCATCGGCGACGAGCGTCGGCACGCTGACCGACGCCCAGCGTCTGGCGGGCAACGGCTTGCCGCGCTGATTGTCGGCCACGATAGCAGTGTCGTACGCGAGCGTGTGTGCCACGGCCTTCAGCTTTTTCCAGGCCGGCATCAGGCGCATGAGGGCGATGAAAATGCCCGGAACACCAACCACGCGCATGAACTGCTTCACGGCATCACCGCGGCGGTCGGACGCGAGATTCGCGTTCAGCCTGGTGACGTAATCCGCCGGAAGCGGCGAACGACTGTCGTCCACGATGAACGGTGCCTCGTACAAAACCAGCTTTTGGATGGGGAGGCCGCGTGCCGCCGCCTCCAGCGCGAGGGCGGCGCCCGACGAGATGCCGTACACGTAGGCCAAGCCGCCGGCTTCGCGAATCAGCGCTTCGATATCCTCGATCTCGCGTTCCACGGCGTACGGTTTCGTATCGCCACTCTCCCCTCGGCCGCGGCGGTCGTATGCGTAGACCGTGAAATGCGAAGTGAGGAGGGGAACCAGTTTTGGCATCGGCCCGAACGACCGATAACACATCGCGCCGTCCACGAGGATGAGGGCCGGACCCGACCCCGACCGCTCGAATGCGATCGGGGTGCCGTCCCGGGAACGCGTCGTCTGTGTCGTCATGGCTAGCGATTCGCGTTGGCGGCAACGGCTGCGGCGATGCGCTTCTCCTGCGCCGCGATCTCCGGCGTGTACGCCTCGCCGAAGTCCTCGGGCTCGAACACTTGCCGAATCTCGATCTCCGACTCGGTGCCGGGCATCGGATTCGGGATGCGCTTGACCCACTCGATCGCCTCTGCCTTGCTCTTCACCTGGATCAGCCAGAAGCCGGCGACCAGCTCCTTGGTCTCGGAGAAGGGGCCATCGATGACCGTGCGCTTGGAACCCGAGAACTTGACGCGCGCGCCTTTCGAACTGGGGTGCAGACCCTCACCGGCGAGGAGCACGCCCGCCTTTACCAGCTCCTCGTTGTACTTCCCCATGTCGCTCAGGAGCTTCTCGTCCGGCATGATGCCGGCTTCCGAGTTCCTGTCGGCCTTTACAATCACCATGAATCGCATCGTAAGTCTCCTTCCGGTCACGAGTTGGGAGTCGGATCGCGGCGGCCCCTCGCTGCTGAACACCGGCTCTACTGACACGTCGAACAAGGATCTCCGAAATCGACACGAGTATCATTGTGGTGTCATGTTCGGAGCAAAGCCATGGATTTGGACCTCGAGCGTTCCGTGGAAGTGCTTCGGCGCACGCCGCGCACACTGCGTGCCCTGCTCGACGGGCTGGACGCTTCGTGGATTCGCGGCACCGAGGGGCCGGAGACATTCAGCCCGTTCGACGTCGTCGGGCACTTGATCGACGGCGAGGAGACGGACTGGATCCCGCGCGCGCGCATCATCCTTTCCCGCGTCGCGGAACCGCGCTTCGATCCGTACGACCGTTTTCGCCACTGGACGCGCAACAAGGGGCGCTCGCTGACATCACTGCTCGATGAATTCGAGAAATGTCGCGCCGAAAGCCTCAAGGAGCTGCTCGGCTGGAAACTGTCCGAGGCCGATCTCGAACTACCCGGACTGCATCAGAGACTCGGCCGCGTCACGCTGCGGCAACTGCTCGCCGCATGGGTGGTGCACGACCTGGGGCACATCGCGCAGATCGTCCGCGTGATGTCCAAGCAATACAAGGAAGGTGTCGGTCCCTGGGTGCAGTTTCTGCCCGTGCTCACCGATCACGAGACGCCGCGCTCATGAACGCGATGGTTCGAGGCGCGCTCCGCTTCGTGCGTGCGCTGCGCAGCCCGTCCAAAGCCACGAACCAGCGCCGGCTGCTCGACCGGGGCGAGTCGATCGCGCCGCTGATCATCCGGGAAGCCGAGGTGGACGACATCCCGAAGCTGGCGGCGCTGCACGTGAAGACGTGGAACGCCACTTACTTCCCCACGATGGGGCCGCCCGTCGAGGTGCGCGAGTGGCAGTGGGTCAAAAGGTTCGCCACCGACGACGGCACCTGGTTCTGCTTCGTCATCGAGCGTCCCGACAGCGAGCTGGTTGGCTTCGCCCAGGGCAACGTGAGTGACAACCCGGATTTCGAGGGAGAGCTCAACAAGATCTACCTCCTCTCCGAGTACCAGCGTCTCGGGCTGGGGCGCCGTCTGGTGGCCCACGTCGTCCGTCGCTTCCTCGCCCAGGGCGTAGTTTCGATGTGGGTGTACTCCGACGAGACGAATCCGTCCGGCCACTTCTACAAGGTCCTGGGCGGCAAGAATCTCCTCAACGCCGACGGTACCGTGAATCACGGGAACTACGGGTGGCGCGACCTGAACGCGCTGGCGACGATCTGCCCCATCGAATGACGCGACGCATCCTCCTGGCGGACGCCGACGCGTTCTTCGTCGGCGTCGCTCGACTCGTGGACCCGGACGGAGCCGGCAAGGCGCCGCTGCTCATCGTCGGTGGCACGCGGGAGAGCCGCGGTGTCGTCTGCTCGGCATCCTACGAGACGCGCAAGTTCGGCGTGCGCTCGGCCATGTCCATCGCGCGCGCGCTCACGCTGTGTCCGGGCGCGATGTGCGTGCCGGTGCCGAGCAAGGCGTGCGGCGTGAAGAGCCGCGAGATCCGCGCCGTGCTCGAGCGCCTTGCGCCGCGCGTGGAAGGCGCGAGCGTGGACGAGTGGTACATGGACCTGAGCGGCACCGAGGGCGTATACCGTCACGAGCACCTCGGCGCGACGGCGCACCGCATTCGCGACGCCGTCAAGCGCGAGACGGGGATGTCCATCTCGATCGGCGGCGGTACCAATCGCCTGATCGCGAAGCTCGCGGTCGAGCGGGCAAAACCGAAGCCGGGAACGGGCGCAACCGGTGTATGCATCGTCGAACCGGGGGACGAAGAGCCGTTCGTGCGCACGCTGATGTTGGCGGACATCCCGATGGTGGGGCCCAAGTTTCAGGCGAAGCTCGCCACTTACGGAATGCGGACGGTTCCCGACGCCATCGAGCGCGGGCTCCCCACGCTTCGCATGCTGCTGGGGGACCACGCCGGGCAATGGCTGTGGGACCGTGTGCACGGCGTCAGCGAGTCCGACGTCGAGACACGCGACTCCCAGCGGAGCATGAGCCGCGACGAGACCTTTCCGAAGGACCTGCACAAGGACGAGGATCTCCAGCGCGAGCTGCTGCGGCTCGTGACACGCGCGGCCAACGACCTCCGCGCCGACGGCATGACCACGCGCACGGTCACGGTAAGGATTCGCGACAAGGATTTCCGGACGCGTTCGGCGCGGACAACCCTCGAGGCCCCGGTGGTGTCCGATAGGGTGATATACCAGGTGGCGCTCGATCTGCTGGCGAGATTGCGGGCGGCGCGTCGCGTGCCCGCACGCCTCATCGGCGTAGCGCTGTCGTCACTCGCTGCCGATCCGAAGGCGGATCAGTTGCGGCTTTTCACCGGGACGGATCCGTTGGCGGAGACCGACCGTGACCGCGCGCTGGCCCGTTCGGTTGACAAGGTGCGGCAGAAGTTCGGGACGAAGGGAATAATGCCGGCGACGCTGACCAAATAGGAGGAGGGAGGAGGGAGGAGGGAGGGGAGAGGAGGGGAACCAGGCTCCTCCCTCCTCCCTCCTCTCTCCTCCCTACCACCCACCATGCATCTCGTGCAGTTTCAAGGCTCACTTCAGGCAGGGGGACAGGAGAATGCAGCGGACCAACGCAATGATCGCGGCAGCGGTGTTGACGCTCGTTACGGCAAGCGTCGCTTGCGCCCAGGATGAGGCGGCGCGCAAGGTCGCCGATGGTGGGATCAAGGTGCAGGGCTGGGCGGGCAAGATCGACGCACGCGAGGTGACCGCGGGAATGACCCTCGAGAACGCCAAGTTCGTCAAGGAAGGCGACGTCCTGAAGGTCACGACCGGACCGGCCGTGTCCTACTGGAATCCCGCCAACAAGGCGACCGGCGACTACACGGTGAAGGCGACGTTCACCGAGCCGAAGTACATGAACGTGAACGACCATCCGCACCCGTACGGGATCATCATCGCCGGCAACGACCTGGGCACGGACCAGCAGAGCTATCTCTACTGCGCGGCCTACGGCAACGGCACGTTCATCGTGCGCGGCTTCGGGCCCGCTCCGTTCCAGGTGAACGGACGTCGCGGGGAAGCCAATGAGGCCGTGCACAAGGCCGCGGGCAAGGATCAGCCGGTGACGCAGGAGATCGCCCTGTCGGTGAAGGGCGACAAGGTCGAGTGCTCGATCAACGGCACGGTCGTGGGCAGCTACCCCAAGGCCGACGTCGTGACCGCCGGGAAGCTCAAGTCGACCGACGGCGTCTACGGCATCCGCTTCGCGCACAACACCGACGCGACGGTGACCGGCCTGACGATGACCAAGCACTAGTACTGCAGTGCCTAGTGCCTAGTGCTTAGTGCTTAGTGCTTAGTCGGCACGGTTGTGGGCGAGGTCTCATCGCCCTGGGGCTGTTGGCATTCCCCATCGCCGCGGGAGCGCAGAACATCGCGCTCACCGTGGCGGACTCGGCGCTCATCGGCCGTGTGCTGCTGGCGGAAGACCGGCGCGACTCCACCGACGCGGCGCTCGGTGAGGGCGAGCGTCACGCCGACGCCAGGGTGAGCACGCTCGCGCGCCGCGCGCGGGGACGCATCCGCGACTCACTGTTCGCGTCGCGCGATTCCTTTCCGGCGCTGCCCGCGCCTGTGGTGTGGCCGGAGCCCGCGTGGCGATTGCGCTATCGCGCGCTCGCGCAGCAGCGGGAGAATTGCGGCGCGCTGCGCGCCGCGCTCTCGGACAGCGCCTGGCCCGTGCGGCTGCGCGCCGCCGATCTGGCGGGCGCGAGCTGTGGCGCCGACGACTCGCTCGTCGCGACCATGCGCGCGTGGATCGCGGTCCTGCCGGCCAACGCGTCGCGTCGGACGGCCGGCACCGTGTCGTGGCACGCGGGGGCGCACGCGATCGTCGCGCTGGCTCGCCTGCGTCCCGCGGCCGCTCGCACGCGGCTCCCCAGAATGGCGTCGCACATGCAGTGGCAGGTGCGCCTGTACGCCGCGCGAGCCGCGGCGCTCCTGACCGACACAGCGACACTGCGTGCGCTCGCGCGCGACGCGAACGACGACGTGAAGGAAGCGGCCATCGAGGCGCTCGCCAAGTTGACAGCGCATGCCGACGACGACCTCTATCTCGCCGCGTTGAATTCACGGGGCGCGCAGGCCGTGCGTGCGGCAGCCATCGCGCTCAAGGGCT
The DNA here is from genome assembly GCA_963724885.1 of uncultured Gemmatimonadaceae bacterium. Taxonomy (GTDB): domain Bacteria; phylum Gemmatimonadota; class Gemmatimonadetes; order Gemmatimonadales; family Gemmatimonadaceae; genus DASPMP01. The sequence goes on from CAVRWG010000002.1 coordinate 104,181, forward strand.
CCCCGCGCCCCGACGTGCCCGCCGCGACGAACGCCGCATTCGAGCGCTGGGTCGGGCGCGCGAACGCCTCGGAGCGCGACGCGCGCGTGGCGCTGCTCGAGGCCGCGGGCCGCCCCGCGTCCGACGACCGGCCGCCGCCTGTGCGGGTGGAGCTTCCTTCGCGCGCGGTGGCACTCGTCCTCGGTGACGACGTGCGCCTGCGCGTCACCCTGTCGCCGGCGAGTGGTGGTGGATCGTTCGTGGTTCGCCTGCGCGGTGACGTCGCGCCGATGATGGCCGCGCGCGTGCTCGCGCTCGCGAATGCGAGCTACTACGACAACGGGAATTGGCACCGCGTGGAGCACGACTTCGTGATCCAGGGCGCGGGGCCGGGCAGCAACGAATACGTCGGCTACCAGCAGTTCTTCCGCGACGAGCTGGGAACCGTGCCGCACACGCGCGGCACCCTCGGCATGAGCACGCGCGCGCACGACACAGGCGACGCGCAGTGGTTCGTGAACCTCAAGGACAACCTGCGCCTCGGCCGCGACTACACCGTGTTCGCCGAGGTCGTCGAGGGCATCGACGTCGTGGACGGAATTCTCGAGGGCGACGTGGTCGCCGAGGTTCGAGAGGTCGGGCGCTCGCGCCGGTAGTCCGTCATCGCCTGGGCGCCATCGCGATTGATTGTTTCGGATCGATCGGATCATCCCGGATTCGTCGGATGAGCGTTACCTATCCGGTGAATCCGTTGTGATCCGGGTGATCCGCAATCAGAGTCGTTAGTGCCCTGGTCGCGCACCGGTGCTGCGACGCGCGCGCGGTCGCGCGGGGGCGATCCGGCTCCTCGCCAAACAGACGCTAATGCACCGACGACGTGCGATCGTCGGTCGGGACGAAGTTCGAGAGGAACACGCGCTCGTCGGGCGTCAGCGAACCGACGCCCTGCTTGGCGATCTTGTCCAGGATCCGGCTCACCTGCTCGCGGTTCACCTCGTGGACCCGTGTGAGATCGATGGCCTGCCACCCTTCCACCCGTTTGGCCGCCACCGCCGTGGGCCCGGTGGCCACCTTGCGGAAGGACTTCCGCGACCGGTCCAACCACTTGAGGAACAGGAACGCACCGGCGTAGCCGCCGAGGTGCGCGAAGTGCGCCGTGCCGGTGTTCAGCCCACCGAACCCGCTCCAGAACGCCATGAGCCCGGTGAGGACCACCAGCAGCCATGCCTTGACGGGCAGCACGCCCCAGATGTGAATCACCTGGTTCGGCCAGAACCAGGCGTACGCCAGCGTCACCCCAAAGACTCCGGCCGACGCGCCGAGGATCGCCGCGTTGTACGAGAAGGCGAACGAGAGGAGCGCTCCACCGAGTCCGCTGATGAAGTACAACGCGGCGAACCGGCGCGACCCGATGACGGTTTCGACGCGCGGACCGAAGAAGAACAGCGCCAGCATGTTGAAACCGATGTGCATGAGGTCCCCGTGCAGGAACATGTACGTCACCAGGGACCACGGCTGCTCCACCAGGAAGCGCGGCTGGAACATCAGCCAGCCGACGTATGGGCGGAGGACGGTCTCCTGGATGAAATACGCGAGGACGTTTGCGATCAGAAGGGCGCGAACGACGGGCGTCACGGCTTGGCTGGCTCGGGGGAGGGAGGCGAAGCGGGCGAGGCGGGGGAGGAAGGGGAGGGAGGGAGATTCCGGAGCATTCGCTGCATGCGGTCGATCTCGGTGGTCTGATCCGCCTCGACGTCCGACGCAAAGCGAAAGATGCTCGCGTCCTGCGCGGCGCCGGGAGTGCCGAAGAGCTGTTTCACCATCGCGAGCGCGCCCTGGTGGTGCTGGATCATGAACGTCAGGAACAGCCGGTCGAACGCCGGTCCGCGCGCCGAGTCGAGCTGGGCGAGCTGCGCCGCGGTGAGCATCCCGGGCATCGCGTCGCCGTGCGTCGGCATGTGATGTCCCGCGAGGGCGTGCTCGATGTCCGGCACGCGCTCGCGACGCTCGCGCAGCCAGCGCTGCATGAACGCGATCTCGTCGCGCTGCCCCACGTCGATACGCTCGGCGAGGATCCGCAACTCGGGACGCGCGTTATGCGTGGTGCCCGCCGCCCATCGCGCCATCAGCACTGCCTGGGCGTGATGCGTGATCATTCCCTGTATGAAGCGAACGTCGTCGGCGGTGTGCCCCCGCCTGCCCGTGTCGACCCCAGAGGCCTTCGCGCGGACGCCCGGCGCCGGCGCCGGCGGGTTCTGACCCGAGCCCGTCGCGCAAGCGGCGCAAAGCAAAGCCGCGCACAGGGATGCCGTCGTCGGCAGTCGTGGCGGACGCATCATATACAGCAAAACGTAGGCGCCGCGCAGACTGTTGCAAAGCGAGCTTGCCGCACCGCAGTTTCGGGGGCCATGAGACGCGTGCCGGGGATGCCATGAGCCTCGCGACGGACCTGCGAGACGTGACCAGGGTGCTGCTGGAGCCTTTCATCCGGCTCGCCCTGCGCCTCATCCCGGTGGGCGACCCGTGGCGGCGGTTCGCTCGGCGCGTGCCCCTGAGCCTGTACGGCACCGGATCGCAGCGCGATTTCGGCTGGTACCTCGAGGGCGAAAGCCGGGTCGCCGTCGCAAGCGTCGAGGAGATCCAGGACTGGCTCCTGGGCTGCGAGTACGCGGACGACCGCGAGCTGTTCCACGAGCACGACTTCTGGCAGCATCCGCGGACGTTCGAGCACCTGCGCCGCGGGGACTGCGAGGATCACGCGCTGTGGGCGTGGCGCAAGCTCGTCGAGCTGGGCCTGGACGCGGAGCTGGTCTCGGGACGGCGGCTCTCGACGTCCGGCGCGAACGAGCCCGCCTCCGGCCATGTGTGGGTCCTGCTGACGCGCGGAAGCGAAACCGTCGTGTTCGAGACGGTCTCGAAGACGCGAAAAGACATGCTGCGTCCGCTAAGCGAAGTGCGGACGGAGTATCGACCGGAAGTCGGCGTGAACGGGGGACGCAAGCGCTTTGCGTACCGCGGCTACCTCTTGACGCTGCGCGAGCGGCGCGGTGGCGCGACGAGGGAGGGGGCGCTGCGGGCGGCGCTCACCATGATGCTGTGCGTCTTGGGGGCGACGTCGCGATTGCCGGCACAATGTACGCTCGGCGTCACGAACGTCGGCGTCGTGGACGGCAGCGACTCCGTGGTCCGGCGCGACCAGACGGTGCTGATCGCCGGCTCCCGGATCACGCACGTCGGTCCGGCGCGCACGACGCGCGCCGCCTGTGAGCGGGTGCTCGACGGGCGCGGCAAATTCCTGATCCCGGGCCTGTGGGACATGCACGTCCACACCGCGGTCTTGGCCGGGCGGGGCGTGCTGGCGCTGTACGTCGTGAACGGAGTGACCGGCGTGCGGGACATGGCGGGCGAGTGGTCGACACTCTCGCAGTGGCGCGGCGAGATCGCCCGCGGCGCGCTCGTGGGCCCGCGCATCGTCGCGTCGGGGCCGTACCTCGAGGGAGCTGACGTCCCGATCGCGCACATCCTGGCGCGCAATCCGGACGAGGGACGCGCCGCGGTGGACTCGCTCGTGCGAACGGGCGTGGACTTCGTGAAGGTGCATGGCCGGCTTTCGCGCGAGACGTACTTCGCGATCGCGCGCCGCGCCCGCGAGCGCGGGATCGCGTTTGCGGGACACGTCTCCCAGGCCATCGGGGCCGCGGCCGCGTCCGACTCCGGGCAGCGCAGCATCGAGCATCTGCTCGGGATCCCCGCGCCGTGCACGCCGGCCGAGTCTCTCGCGCTGCGTCCGCGATTCCAGGTGCAGGCCGCAATCGGCCGGTGTTCGTCGCAGGACCTGGCGCCGCTTTATGCGCGCTTCGTTCGCAACGAAACGTGGGTCACGCCGACGTTCACGGCCGCGTACGAGATCGCGCACTGGCCCTGGCGCGACCTTCCCGGTGATTCCGTCGCGCGTTTCCTGCCGGACACGCTCCGCCGCTTCGTTCTAAGCATCTTCCCGATGCCCGACAGCATTCCGCCGGGCGCCGATTCCGTGGGACACGCGATGTTCGCCAAGCGGCTGGCGCAGGTAGGCGCGATGCATCGGGCGGGCGTGCGCATTCTCACGGGGACGGACGCGCCGCTGCGCAACAGCCCGCCCGGGTTCGGGCTGCACGAGGAGCTGGAACTGCTGGCGAAAGGCGGGCTCTCACCGTTCGAGATTCTCCGCGCGGCGACGCTGGAGCCGTCGCGGTACCTCGGGACGACCGACTCGCTCGGCACTGTCGCGGCGGGCAAGCTGGCCGACCTCGTGCTGCTGGACGCGAATCCGCTGGACGACATCCGCAACACCCGCCGGATCGCGGCGGTGGTCGCGAACGGGAGGCTGTTCGATGCGGCAGCGCGAAGCGGGATTCTCCGCGCTCGCTGACGCCCTGAACAAGGCAAGGAGCAACGGGAGCGCGCTGCAGATCATGGAAGCAATCCGGCTGCGCGGCGCTGCTAAGGACGCATTGCGGTTGAGCGCCTTCGAGTTCAACGTTGCCGCAGCTGAACCGCAATCGCGTCAAGCCTCTGATCGATTCAACGAGATGAGACCGAACTCTGCGAGCTCGGACTTGTCGGACTGACTGCGGTTCTGGAGACTGGGCTTGAGATCGTCCTGAGAGACGGTTTGTGATGCGTTAGTGGCTTTCAGAGGGCACCCACGATGACGCTGAATCCACAGGTCGCGCTCTCCTTCAACGGGACCTGCGAGGCCGCGTTCAGATGCTATGAACGGTGCTTGAACGGAACAATCACCTTCAGGCTCACATGGGGCAACTCGCCGAGTGCCGCCGATGCGCCGGCCGACTGGGGTGACAAGATCTATCACGCCACCCTCAAAGTGGGCGACATCGTGATCCTGGGCGGGGACCAGCCGTCCGACCGGTACGACCAGCCCAAGGGTTTCGAGTTGGTACTTCCAATGAACGACCCACTCGCGGCGGAACGTGTGTTCCAGGAATTGGCGGAGGGTGGAACAATCAAGATGGCCCTGCAGGAGACGTTTTGGGCGAGTCGCTTCGGGGTCTTGGTTGATCGGTTTGGAATACCTTGGACAGTCAACTGCGAACGAGTGGCGCAGGCGGCAACATGAGCAGTCGCGCTTTTGCCAGTTCGCATACCGCCTGCACGGGGGTTGATGTATGCGGCGAGTGATGAAGTGGGTGGGTGTCGGGTTGGGTGCGCTCTTCGGCATCGTCTGCAGTGTCGCCATAGGCATGAGCGTGGTCGGTGGCAATCGTCTCCAGCGACCGCGGGCGGTGGAGCCGGAGGCCATTCCCATCCCCGCCGACCCGGCGGCGCTCGCGCGCGGACGGCAAATCGCAAACTTTGCCTGCGAGGGATGCCACGGCCCTGACCTCACGGGGATGCTTCTCGTTCCGGGCGGCATCGGCACGGTCTATTCCGCCAACATCACGGGGCTGTCCGCCAATCGTACCGACGCCGATTTGGTGCGCGCTATCCGCCACGCGGTCGCGCCGGATGGCCGCCAGCTCGCCATCATGCCGGCCTATGCGTTTGTGTACTTCAGTCGGGAAGATCTGGGTGCCGTCATCGGACATCTCAAGACGCTTCCGCGCGTGGGCGCGGACCGTCCCGCGCCGCAGTTCACATTCCTGGGCAAGATCCTGCTTGCAGCGGGGACGCTCCAGGGGTTTTTCGCGGCCGAGCAGATCGACCATCTCGCGCCCTTCCCGGCGATGCCGGAAGTTGGCGCCAACGTCGCGACCGGTGAGTACCTCTCGCGTTTTTGCCGTGGCTGTCACGGTATGGACTTGCGCGGGGGCCGTGTCCCCGATCCCTCTGCGCCGCCGGCGCCGAACCTGGCGATCACAAAGGCGTGGTCGGAGGCACAGTTCCTCGAGGTGTTCCGCACGGGCCGGACTCCGGGAGGCCGGTCGCTCAACCCGGATTACATGCCGTGGAAAGACGTCGCCAAGCTGAGTCGCGATGAGCTGCGCGGGCTGTACCTGTACCTGCAGACCTTGCCGGACTAGCGTCGCAGCTCCGCTATCCGGCGACAACAGGTGGTCACAATGGCGGGGAATCTGATCACGCTGGACGTGCAGTCGCGAGAAGAGTGGCGGCAGTGGCTCGCCAAGCACCACGCGTCCAGTCCCGGCATTTGGCTCCTCCGCCACAAGCAACACAGTCGCGTCAAGTCGATGCCCTATGAAGACCTCGTGCGCGAGGCGCTGTGCTTCGGGTGGGTCGACAGCCTGATCAAACGCCTGGACGAGAACCGGTACGCGATCAAGGTCACGCCGCGACAGCCGACGAGCAAATGGTCTGATCCCAACCGCAAGCGCTGGAAGGAGCTTCAGGCCGCTGGCCTGCTAGCGGCACCCGGCCTCGCGGCGGCTCCCACCGCGAGCCGCTATGCGTCAAAGCCGATGATCCCCGAGCTCCCGTCGTACATCGTCACGGCATTCAAGACCAATCCCAAAGCCTGGAACTTCTTTCAGGCACTTTCGGCCAGGAACCGGCGTGACTTCGTGGTCTGGATTCACACGGCCAAGCGACCTGAGACGCGGGAGCGGCGCATCCGCGAGTCTCTTGAACTGCTCTCGGCCGGCAAGAAACTCGGTTTAAAGTAGGATTCGATTCCTCGGCCGGCTCGCCGCTGGCCAACGACGGGTTCTTACATGAGTCCGGAGCAAGCTGCGGGAGAGAGCCCACTCGTGGTCTGGCGCTTGCTGCCACAGTCGTCGCTAGGCCTAGTCATCCCGGAACTTCTGCTTGGTCGCGCTATGAACAACGATGGGCCGATGGATCACCTCGACGACTGGGAAGAGTCGGTCGCTGCCCGCTATCCCGCTGGTGCCTCTCTCCCGGTGCCCGATGACAGCGCCTCAACCGGCGCCGCATTCCGCGACTACTCGCAGAACGTCCGTCCGGCGATTCGCGAGTTCTATCGGTTGAACCACCGCCATCAGACGCTCGACTTCGTCCGGGCCAAGAAGCAGCAGTACCTGCCGCTGCGGACCAGGCGCATGGGCGTGTGGGAGGCCATGGAGTTCCTGAACACGCTGGTCGATGAAAGCGACCCGGACGCGGATTTCAGCCAGATCGAGCACCTGCTGCAGACTGCCGAAGCGATCCGCCGCGACGGCCATCCGCGGTGGTTCATCCTCACCGGACTCGTCCACGACCTCGGCAAGATCCTGTGTCTGTGGGGCGAACCCCAATGGGCGGTGGTCGGCGACACGTTCCCGGTGGGTTGCGCGTTCAGCGACAAGGTGGTGTTCCCCGAGTTCTTTGCGGAGAACCCGGACAGACAGAGGGCCGAGTACCAGACGGCCAGCGGCATCTACTCCGAGGGATGCGGCCTCGACGCCGTGCAACTCTCATGGGGTCACGACGAGTACATGTACCACGTGGCGAAGAACTACCTGCCAGACGAGGCGCTCGCGATGATCCGCTACCACTCCTGCTATGCGATTCACCGCGAAGGGGCGTACCACCATCTGCTCAACGAGCGGGACCGCGAGCTGCTGAAATGGGTGCGAGCGTTCAACCCGTACGATCTCTACTCCAAGGCGGCCGAACGGCCCGACGTGCGCACGCTTCGCCCGTACTATGAAGAATTGGTCGCGGAGTACTTCCCGCCTGTGCTCGATTGGTGAATCCTCAAACCTCCCCTCTCAGCGCGATCACCCGGATCCGTCGCCGCTGCGCCGCGCCGGCCACCACACGGCGTCGATGAACGGCGGGACAAGTCAACACTTTCCAAGTCGTCAGGTATCTCAGATCCGACTGCGTCGGTGCGCTTGCAGCGTAACTCCGGCGCGCTGGACGGCTTCCCGTTATCGCTGAAACGACTGATGAACTACCTCCCGTGGATTCGATGGCTTGTGCTCCTGGCGAGCATTCTGGCTGCGCAGCCCGCGGCCGCCGCGGCTCAGGGGGAGCGTCGTTGGCCACTCGACACGATCCGCAACCACTGCATCGAGTTCACGAAGGTGAAGCAGGGTAGTGGGCCAGACGACTATCGTGAATGCCGCGTCTCGGAGTTCGGCAGACTTGGCGTGGTGGATGCCGATACATACTACTACGCGATTTATTGTCTTATTCCCAACTGGCGCAATATCAACGAGGGGCACTGCGGCGACGATTCAGTCAACGCAGTTTCCCATCGGACGACAGCACTGGCGGTATTCTCGGCAGCTCCTTCACAAGCAGGCCTGCAACTCGCGTTCGAGCGCGCGAGCGGCGAGATCGGCGTGTACGTGTACCTGCAGCCTTCTATCGTCCAGAGTGCCGCGGGAACGCTGCTTCACCTGTCGATCGCCTATGCCGGTACTGGCAATATCAACGCGAGTGAGTACTACGTTCGTGAAGCTGGCGTTTGGGAGCGGATCGAATCAGAGTCCTGGCTGAAGGACCTGCAGGTGCGTCTTCCGGCAGGGCTGGAAATCTGGAAGGGTGTATGGCCGGACGTCCGCACGCTGCGAGCTGAAGCCAGCCTGTATCGCAAGGGTGATGGCAACTGTTGTCCTACGGGCGGAGTCGCGCGGATTCAGCTCGCATTTCGGACGAGGCACCTCGTTTTGGAATCAGTCTCGTTTGAGAGAATCCCGTAAAGGATTAGCCTCCGCCTAAGAAGCACGCCCTCCAGACGCCATCCGATTTCCAAGAAACCCGTCGGAGCATGACTTTCCGCGCGATCACGATTATTGCGGTAAGGAACGCCCATGTTTGAAGCACGCATTCCCTCGCGTGCGCTCTTAATCGATGGCGTGGCGCACCACGTCAGCGATATTGCCGTTTTGCGTTCCGACCCGCTGCCCGGCGGCCTGCCATTCTCGCTCAGTCTCAAAGGAACCCCGGCAACACGCTTTCTGAAGGCGGTGCCTGGGCTCCGATCCGGCCGGCCCCGCACCGTCATCGTGCAACGAGTCCTGGTCGCGCTTCAAAGAATGCTCCGACACACGAGTCCCCCGTTCGCGCGGTTTTCGGTCGCTACGATCACCGATGTCGAGGTCGGCCCCGCACGCGTGCGATTGTTGGGCACTTGCTCCCTTATCCTTCTCAGTGCGCCGCCACCGTTGTGGCGGCGGTCTGACGAGGAGTCGTAGCCCGAGTTCAGGCTTCACGCGCAGCAGGCATCTCGCGTAAGCCCCGCGCGACGCTCCCTGCGGCTGGCGCGCTCATCGCGCCCGGCCACCAGTTCCATCGTCCTGCCAGCCGCAGAAGCGCAGGGCCAAGCGCCAGTCGAATCACGGTGACGTCGAGCAGGACGGCCACCGCCAGCGCAAAGCCGAGGATCTTCATGAACACGAACTCGCCCATCGTGAACGCCCCGAACACGACGATCATGACGACCGCCGCGCTCGTGATCACGCCGCCGGTCCTCGAGACCCCTTCGATGACCGCTTCGCGCTCGCTGCACCCCGCGCGTCGCGCCTCCGCGACGCGCGAGACGAGGAACACCTCGTAGTCCATGCTCAACCCGAACACCGTGCAGAAGACCAGCAGCGGCACGGCGGGAAAGATGCCGTCGAGCGGCGCGGACAGACCCACGAGTCCGGATCCGATGCCGCGCTGAAACACCAGCACTACTGCACCGAACGCCGCGGCCACCGACAGCAGATTCAGCACGATGGCCTTGACCGGAACGAGCACCGAGCGAAAACCGAGCATCAGCGCCACGAAGGTGCCGAGGACGACCAATGCCACGACTCTCGGCGTCGCGCGCCTGATCGCATCGCCGTAGTCCACGTTGAAGGCGGGAAGGCCACCCACCACCAGCCGGATGTCCCGAATCCCGGTGAGGCGCTCGGGATCGACGCGCCGTAGCTCGCGCACCAGGGTCATCGCCGACGCAACGCCGCGAGACTCGGACGGCAGCATTTCGAGAACCGCGAGAAGTCCATCAGCGCTCACGGCGCCCGGCATGACACGCGCGACGCCCGCGGTCGCCTGCAGCCCTGCAGCCAGCGCGACGATCGCGCGCCGCCCGGTCGGTGTCTTCACGGAAGCGTCCTCCGGGAGCTCCACGATCACGCGAACGCCGTACACGATGCCGCTGCGGCCCATCGCCTCGAGTGCGCGCAGCCCGCGCGCGGACTCGATCGACGCCGGCAGCCAGTCGCCGCCCGGCGTGTGCGTCTCGAGCGCGCGCCACTGCCACGCAAGCGCAAGCGTCGGCGCGCCCGCGAGCACCAGCACGAGCAGCGGCCGGTTCACGATCCAGCCGCTCCAGCGTCGCCAGATATCCGCACGGTCGCGCGCGCCGGGCCGCGCGCGTCGCAGGCGCGGGGCGTCGATGCGATCGCCGAGGATCGCCAGCGCTCCGGGAAGCAGCGTCGTCGCCATCAAGACGGAGACGGTGGTCACGAGCGCGCCGCCGATCGCGATGGAGCGGAGGTCGGGGAGCGGCACCAGCAGGAGCGCGAGGAAGCCGACGAGCACCGCGGCGCCGGAGAGGGCGATGCTGTGGCCGGCGCGCGACGCGGCCTCGACGGCGGCCGCTTCGACGCCACCACCCCGGCGGCGGCTCTCGCGAAACCGGCTCACGAGGAGCAGCGCGTAGTCGATGCCGAGCCCCAGGCCCAGCATCGTCGCGACGTTGAGCACCAGGATGGAAACGGGGAACAACCGGGCGACCAGCGCCACGACGCCCATCGTGACCGCGATCGCGAGCGCGCCGATTGCGACCGGAATGGCGGCGGCCACGAGCGCCCCGAACGCGATCGCGAGCAGCACGAGTGTCAACGGAAGCACCCGGCGCTCGGCGCGATTGGCATCGTCGGCGCTCACGCGGCGCAGGTCCACCGTCAGCGGCAACTCGCCGGTCCAGAGGAGCTCCGCCCGCGGATGCCGGGCGCGCAGCTCGGCGACGAGTGCCGCGGTCGTGGCGCGCAGCGACGGGAGGACGGCGTCGACGCTCGTGCCGCTTTCCCCCTCACGAAAGCCGACCATGACGAACGTGCTTCCGTCCCGTGCCGCGAACAGCGTGTCCGGCGCGTCGAGCAGGGAGAAGGTGGCCGCCACCGCGCTGTTGGCTCGCACCCGGCCGACGATCCGCGCCAGCGTCGCGCGGCCGCTGTCCTGAAACGGGCTCGGAATGCCGCGCACCACCAGCACGGCATGACGCGCGAAAGGAGATGCGAGCCGGTCGCCCATGAGCACCGCGGCACGCGCGGACTCGCTTCCCGGGACGCGCGTGCCCGTGTCGAGCCGCTGCTCCACGCCGCGGGCGAAGGGAATCAGCGCCGCCGCAACGAGCGCCCACGCGACGAGCACGGCACGGCGGTGCCTGACGATGAACTCCGGAAAGCGCGCCAGGTAGCTCATCAGACGAGTGCCGTCTCGTGGTGCAGCAGCCTGCCGGAGAACATGTCGGGATCCGCGGAGCCGCGGGCGGTCGTGACGTACGCGCCGACGGCTGTCGGCTGTGCGAGCAAGCCCCGGACGGCCGCGCACATCGGGTCGCGCGCATCCAGGCCGATGGTGATGAACGCGTAGTTCCGGCCGCAGTAGCGGCGGTACGCCTCCAGCACGAGCGCACGCAACACGTGCGTCTCCCGGGCGCAAACATGCACCGTCGCCAGCGCCGGCAGCACGGATCCCGCCGCGGGCAGCGGCACGCTGCCCACGAGCGGGGCGACGACGTTGATCGCCCGACGCACGATTGCGAGGCGCCGTGAGTAGCCTACCACGCGCATCTGCTTGAAGGCCGCCTGGTCCCAGACGCCGAGGAACCCCCGGACGCGACCGGCGGCGTCCGTGGCCAGGAGATAGTTCGGCACCGTCAGGCCTGGCGCGCGACGGATCCAGGCGGCGAGGTGATCAGCGTCTCCCATGCCGGCGTCCGCGAACTGCCGCGTCGGGGCATAGCGCCGCCACGCCGCCGCCATCGCGTCGAGGTCGCCGTCGGTTGCCTGGCGCACGTGAATCCCCGACACGCGTTCGCGACGCTCCCAGAGCAGCGGGATGGCCCACACGGATAGCGTTGCAAAGCGCGAGAGCACGGCCGATCCGCGCGGCCCGCGCGTGCGATTCTCCATCGCCGAATTCCCGCCGAGGATCGTGCAGACGAGCGGCGCGTCCGGCCCGCAGAGGTCGGCCGCCGCCTCGCCCGCGTAACGTGTCAAGCGGTCGGCCGCACCCGAACGACGCGCACGCGGGTGCACCTTGAGGTCGCCGACATACGTGATGGGCCGCACCACGTCGTTGACGTACGCCAGCCTCCGCGCGGCGGCCACGCAGCCGACCACGTCTCCTTCGGCGTCCGGGATCACGCCGATTCGCGAGCGATTGCCCTCCAGGCGGTTGAGCGCGAAGAAGTCCGGCGAGCGGTCCATGCGCAGCGCGACGTCGCCGTGCATGGTGCACGCGGCCGTCAGCTCGATGAGAGCCTTGTTGTCCGCCGCGACGGCCTCGCGCACCCCCAGGTCTTCGCCGGAACCGGCCGGTGCCGGAGCCCGGCTCGCGATGGCCGTCATGGGCCGCTCACCCGGCACACGACAACACGTGGTTGCAGGGCGCTGCGATCCTCGCGGATCAACGCAGCGCCGAGCTGGCGATCCTCCTCAAGGCGTGTGCTGCCACCGGGAAGGTCTGTCCAGCCGACGAAGTTGCGGAACACGAGGCGCGCGCCCGGGGCGGCGACGCGTTCGACCTCGCGAAACAGCGCCGGGATCTCCGCCTCACTCAGCCACTCGCAGATGTTGGACAGCGCGAACGCGTTCACCGAGCGGTCCGGCAGCGTCCGCAGGTGGTCCGTCATGCCGCCGTCCACGAGCAACAGGCTGCCGGTGCCACCCGCGATGACCCCGCACCCGCGCGCGCCGAGGTAGGGCGGCACGCCTTCCGGCTGCTCAATCCGGATACCGCCCCAGGAGCATGTGGTGCAGGAAGTAGTTGTCGGCGATCGGGATCGCGGTGAGCGCATGGCTCGCGAGCGCGCAGGAAATGTCCGGCGAAGCTCGTCTGCCCGGCGCTGCGCGAAGAAGCGCGGGTCGAATGCGCGCGACATCGACCACCGGTTGAGCAGCACCGTGAACATCCAGCGCCACCGTCGCGTGTCCCATTCGCGCGTGAAAAGGTCCTGTTGCTCCTCGAGCGAGCGGCAGGCCAGCAGGCGCTCGACGCGCGACGGCGTCTGTACGACGTGCCGCACGAACCAGCACACGAGCCGGATGAAGCGCTCGCTGACGCCCGCATTGATTGCGCCCCGCGCCACCGAGGTCGATCGTGCGTCCCAGTACGCCCGCGCCGCGTCGGTGAGCCGGGGGCGCAGCGTCCGGTACAGTTCGATGCGTCGCCGGCCGGGCATGTCCTGCCCGCCGAGGAAGGCGATCGCGGTCTCGCGCGCGAGGCCGCAGACGGCGGCGATCTTGAGCTCGACGAGATGGTTTTGCGCGCGATTCACGTCCACGGCGTGCACCTGCACGCGCGCCGGCGCCCAGCAGCGACAGCGCCGTGCATCCGCCCGAGCTGACCACGACGACGCGGTCGCCGGGCTGCACGTCGAGCGCGTCGATCTCGACGCGCGCGTCCTCGCGCACCTGCGCGAAGTACAGCCGGTCGTCGCGCGCGCTCGGCAACGCGACACGCTCGATGCCGAAGGCGCGCCGCTGAGGGGGCGCTGGACGGTGGGTGCGGTCACGCGCCTGCCTCCATCCCAGTTCGAGCGTAAGCGTGTCGTAGACCTCGCGGTCCACCGCCGCGTAGCGCCGCATGATGTCTTTCACTTCGGCGCCGCGCACGAGCGCCTGTTCGTCGAGCCAGTCCTTCACCCAGGACAGGTGCCCCTGTTCCTCGTCGAGCATCTGGCGCAGCGTCGCCTGCACCGCCGGATGCGTTCCGGGACGGCGCAGATGCTCGGTGAAGTGCCGGTAGACACGTCGCTCGAAGACCTGCGTCAGCGCCAGGACGTGCAGCACGCCGACCGGGTGGCCGACGACGGCCGCGTAGCGCGTCTGGTACGTGTCGCGCACCGGCTGCACGCGTCCACCGACCGCCAGGATGGCGTCCGTCCACACCCGCGCGTGCAACACTTCCTCGGCCGAGTGCTCGAGCAGCTTGCTGGCGAGATGGCCGTCCCGCGTGCGACGCGCGACCTGTCCGAGGATCAGCCCGCCGTGCAGCTCGGACGCGCGATAGAAGTTGAGGAAGCGCAGCTCGCCCTCGGATACCTGCGGCGCACCGCGCTTGAGTGACGTCGTCGTCATACGGCCTCCTTGAGATGATCGACGAGCCGAACGCCGCACAGGCGCTCGATGCGTCGGGCAAAGGTGCGAATCGCGAGGGGGTCGCCGGGCAGCGCGACGGGCACTTCCTCCACGGCCCGCTCGCCGAAGTGCCTGAAGTGCGTCGCGGCATCCAGGACGCGGGGAATCACCGTCGGATCGGCCGCGATGCGCTTGGCGATCAGGTCGGACGCGCTCTGCGCGTGCCGCACCTCGTCCGCCGCGATGAGCGCGAGCAGGTGCGCCAGCACCGGCTCGCGCGTCTGTTCGCCGAGCCGGCGGAAGAAATAGGACGCGAGATGCTCGCTGAGCATGAACTCGACGAGCCGCTCGATGAGATCGTAGTGGCCCTGGTCGGCATTCCTTGCAGCCCGGCGCATCTCGACGATGTCGTCGTCCGTCAGTGCCGGCTCGTAGCCCACGGCGTCGAGATACATCCGAAGCGCATGGAAGTGCTTGAAGCCCTCGTACATCTCGAGCGAGAACACGACACCGGCGTCGACGTCGTCCCACGTCTCCGCCAGGAGTCGCTGGAGATGCACCGGGTGATACGACTCGATGAGCGCGGCAATCCGGAGCGATGCATGCAGCTCGCGCTCGGGCGCGGCGGCGCCCGGGTCGATGTCGGCCCAGCGCACGTCGCGCTCGACCGACCAGCCACCGCGGTCCGCGGCGCTCGCGTGGCGCGCGTACAGGCGTCTCATCGCAAAGCCTCCTCGAGCGCCGGCGCGTCCGTGGCGACCAGCGACGCCAGGAGCCAGCGCTCGAGGCCGAACGCGACGCACGCGGTGAACGCGGGCGAGCCGTCCGCCAGGCGGATGTCGAACGCCTCGCCGAAGAAACGGTCGTGCAGGTTGAATGACGCCGCCGCCACGGTCTCCCCGTCTCCGACGGGCAGCCGCAGCTCGTGCTTCAGCTCCTTGAGCCGCTGGAGCACCGCGCGGCCACGCCCCGTCGGAGCGAAGAACGGGTCCTCGGCGGGCGCGAGCTCGTGCTCGAGCTGCAGCTGCCGGGCGAACGCGCGCGCGAACGCGATGCCGCGATCGCGAAACGCGATGCACTCGGCTTCCGTCCCGATGCACACGATCTCGCGCATCGTGAACGCCCAGCCGCGTTCGAGCGGGCTGAGACGATCGCCCTCGTGCCGCCAGCAGCAGCCCTGCGCCGTCACGGTGCGTCGCGCACCGACGATCGTATTGGCGAGCGCGGCATACACGTGGTAGCACACGGCGGGTGGCAGCGCGACGCTGGCGGGGACGCCGGCCCCGCCGGCCTCACGCGCGGGGTGATCGCTCCGCGCGATCGCCTCGAGCGCGCGGGGATCCTCGGTGAGATGCGTGGCCAGCGTGAGCCACTGGGGGAACGACGCGAAGTAGTCGGCGCGCTCGAGCACGCCGAGCGGCACGGCGGCGGGCACGGACCACTCGTCGCGCGTCTCCGCGCGACAGCGCACGGCGAGGAGCGAGTCCAGGCGCGCGAATCGCGCGCGCGTCTCGCCCGAGAGGCCCACGAGGCCGGGCGCCGGCTCCCACAGCTCGCCTCGCGCCCTGAGCCCGGCGATGATGCCGTCACGCTGCCGCATCGGCTTTCTCCAGGACAAAGACTTCGGCGATGCGCTGGACCGAATGGAAGTTGTCCAGGCGGATCTGGGCGTCGGGGATCTCGCGTCCGATCTCGCGTTCGGTCCACGCGATGAGATCGAGCACCTTGATGGAGCTCACGAGGCCCGAGGCGAACAGGGGCGTGCGCGCACCGACGACGACGCCGGGGGGCGCCAGACGCGCGGTGATCCATTGCAGCATGCGCGCGACGAAGCGCGCGCGAGTGGCGGTCATCATGCGGCCTCCAGCACCTGTGCGGTGCCAACGAGGTGATCTGTCATGTTCGCCCAGAAGGACGCGACTGGCGGCGCGCTCTCGCCCAGCAGCGCGTCCGCGGCCCGCGTCTCGAAGCGCTTCGGGTGCGCGAGTTGCGGAACGAAGTGGCTCAGCGACTGCAGCGCCTGGCGCACGCGCGGGCTGGCGGCATCGTGCACCGCGCGCTCGAAGAGGCGGTACGTCTCGAGGTCGGTGCGCACGGGGCGCGCGATCCCCTTGCGGCGCCAGGCCGGCGCGCGAAGAAAGGCGTCGTAGCTGACGTCGAGCAGGTCGTCGAGCGGCATGGCGCCGGCGCCCGCGCAGAAGTGGAAGCTCTGGCGCGCCACATCCGGCGCCAGCGCGACGCGCGCGATCCCGCGCGCGACGTACTCGGTGGTCACGACGTCCACGACCGACTCGTCGGTGCCGGGGAGCATCGGGGCCAGCCCGCCGAAGTAGAGGCGCAGGGCCCGATGCACGGCGTTCATTTGCGAGATCAGGCCGCGCGAGTCGTCGCAGACGATCGTGGCGGGGCGGGCGATGGCCCAGTCGGTGCGCGCCGCGCGCACCAGGTCCTCGGCCTCGGCTTTCGACTGCTCGTAGGCGTTCGCCCAGCCCGGCGGGTCCACGCCATCGTTCTCCGCGATCGATCCCGTGCGCAGGCCGGCGACGAACGCCGTGCTCACGTACACCCAGCGCGAGACATCGGGCCAGTCCGCCGACAGTTCCAGCAGGCGGCGCGTGCCATCCCGGTTGGTCCCGCGGGCGTCGTCGAGCGACTGCGAGAAGGACGTGTTCGCGGCGAGGTGAACGACCATCGTCACTTCACGCGCGAGTTGCGCGCGCACCGCCGGGCCGAGGCCCAGTCCGTCCAGGCGCAGGTCGCCCTGCAGCGCCGGAAGTCCGCCAACGGTTTCGGGCCGCCGAGCGAGCACATACACGCGCTCGACCTCGTGGTCGGCCAGCAGGCGACGAACGACCTCGCGTCCGATCAGGCCCGTGGCGCCCGTCACGAAGCAGCAGTGTCCCGTCATGGCTCACGCCTCGAGCGCGAGGCCGGTCCAGTGCGCGCCGTACCCGTAGGAGAACAGCAGGATCCTGTCTCCGGCGTTCACGGCGCCGCCGTCCAGCGCGTCGCGCAGGTTGATGAAGTTGTCGCCCGCGAGCGTGTGGCCGATGCGGGCGATGTTGCCGCTCCAGAGCCGCGCGTTGGGAAGCGCGGCGAGCCGGAGCAGGATCTCCCAGCTCGTGGCGCTCACGTTGTGCGGCATGATCCAGTTGACGGTGTCCGGCTGCCACCCGGCGTCGGCGACGGTGCGGCGCATCACGCGCACCGCCGTGGGGAAGTACGACGCCATCACTTCGTCGCGCATCGCCGCGCCGCCGGCCCAGTAGAAGCCCTTGGTGACCGAGGCGCCGCCGACGATGCGATTGCGCGTGGCGTCGCGCTCCACCAGCACGGCGCAGGCGGCGTCCGAGGTGCAGTTGGTGATCGCCTCCCGCCCGGCCGCCGCCGGATAGAACTCGCTCGCGACACACAGCACGCGCTCGAGCCCCTCCGCGACGCACAGCGCGCGCGCGAGCCGCACGGCGCCGAGGATCGCGGTGCAGGCCAGCTGGTCGAGGCCGAGCACCGTCGCGTGGTCGAGGCCGAGGTCGAACTGGAGCCGCGTGCCCGGATACTCGAAGCGGCCCGTGTCGCACAACGCACTGGCTCTCGCGGCGGCGTCCCGTGGCTTGGAGAACGCGATCACGCCGGGAGCGCCGCAGTACAGCAGCGCGTCGATCGACAGCGGATCGACGTGATGATCGCGCAGCAGGTCGGACGCGGCCGTGAGCGCGAGGTCGTACGGCGTCTCCTCGACGGCGACACCCACGCGGTCGAATCCGAAGCGCTCGAGCAGGCCGGCGTCCGACTCCAGTGATCCCGCGGCCGCCAGCTCGCGCACCGAGCGCGACACCGCGGGCACGGCGTAGGAGATGGCCGGGATGCCGGGGCGCGCGATCATCGGATGGACTCCAGCTGGGCCACCGCGAGCACGTAGCCGGGCCACGGAGCCGTCAGCCTGGTGGCGGCGCGGAACCGCGCGCCCAGGCAGTGAACGCCGCGGACGTCGCCATCGTCGATCTCCAGCTCGAGCTCGTGAAAACCGACGCTGGAATCCAGTTCCAGCGCCTTCCACGCCGCTTCCTTCATCGCCCACAGCACCGCGGCCGCGATGGACCCGGCGGAGCGGCGCTCGCGGGCGGTGAGGAAGAAGCGCTCGCGGGCCGGATCGATCGCTTCCAGGTTCTCGAGATCGATGCCGATGTGCGATCCATCGGTCGCGGCGACCGCAGCCGCGAGTCCGTCGCGATGCGTCAGCGAGAGGGCGACTCTGCGACGCGCGGAACCCTCTCCGACGAGGTGCGCCAGGGGTGCGCGGTTGGCGCGGCGCTGAACCTCGATGGTTCCGCGGTCGCCGACGAGTTTACGAATGGCGCGATGGGCCGCGATGCGCGACGCGACGAGCTCTGCGTCGGGCCTGAGGCCATCCGCCGACGGCAACTCCGCGACGGTCGCGAGCGCGACCACTGGATGACCACTGAATTGAGCCGGCATCGTCCCACCTCGGTGCATTGTTCGCACGTAAGGTGGGTCGTCCCAACGGCCTCAAAAATCAGTCTGTTTACGTAGCAGGAGCGGCCGAAACTACGTATGGGGGCCGGGGACGTCGCCTTTCGAGGCTTTAACGGCGCGTTGCTGACTTCTCTGCACCTCGCGGAGCACTCAGCATCAAACTGCGCAGTGTGCCGCTTTCCATTTGCTATAGTGACGCCAACCCGATCGGAGACACCGCTGGAAGTATTGGACGCGCAGCGCATCGTCGCTGGTGGTCGCCGTGGGAGCTCCCGACCCATTCTCGTCGAGACGACGGGCGGGCGTCGCCTGGTCAAGCTGCGCGGCGCCGCTCAGGGAACCGGCCCTCTCATCGCGGAAATCATCGTCGGCACGCTGGCGCAGGCGATCGGGCTCTCTGTTCCCGGCCGCTGCCTCGTGAGACTGCGCCCCGGCATCGAGACTGTGGACGGTGACGACGAGCTCGCGGATCTGGTCGGCGCGAGCGCCGGCATCAACCTCGGCGTCGACTATCTCGACGATGCGCAGGAGATAGTCGCGTCTGATGTCGCGAGCATCCCGCTCGCGACGCAGGCCAGGATTCTCTGGCTCGACCGGCTGGTGCTCAACTCCGATCGCACTGGCCGGAACTCGAATCTCCTGAAGTGGCGGCGGCACCTCTGGCTCATCGATCACGGCGCGTCGCTGCCGTTTCAGTACGACTGGGCATCGGTGACGGAAGATCTCCCGGGGCAGCCAGGCTGGATGCGCGAGGCACATCTGTTCGAGGCATCGGTCCCGAACGCGCTACTGTGGGAGACGGACCTGGCGCTGGGAGCGCTCCTCTCGCGCGACGTCGTCGGGTGCGCCGCGTCGCTCGTGCCGGATGAGTTCCTGCACACGCTCGATGCGTCGCAGCGTCGCCGGCGCCGCGCGGCGTTCGCAGCGTTCCTGTGGAAGCGTCTTCGAAGTCCACGACCGTTCCTCGGCGAACGGGCGTTGCCAGTCCATCGCCCCGGCGCCAAGCCAGCATGGGTCCGGCGGAGCCCGCCCTGACCTCGGTTATTTCTTCCGCGCCAGCTGCTCCACGACGTCCCACTGGAACCGCACGAACTTGTGCAGCTCGCTCTCCAGGATGCGTTCCTGGTCGCTGTGCGCGCCGAACCCCTTGGGCCCGTCCTCGACGTCGAACGCGGGGCCGATACCGTAACATTGCATGCCTTTCGCGCGGAGATAGGCCATGTCGGTCGCGCCGGTGAGCATGGTCGGCAGCGTCACCGTCTGATAGTGCCGCGTGACGGCGGCCTCGATGGCGCGGAACGCATCTGTGTCGAGTCGTGCCTGGGGCGTCTCGGGACGCACGTCGCGCCGCGCGTAGGCGACGGTGATGGCCGGGTCGTTGATGACGCCGCGCACGGTCTCGAGGAACGCGGCGGTGTCCTCGCCGGGCACCATGCGGACGTCGAGCGTCGCCTTCGCCTCCGACGGGATCACGTTCACGCGGTACCCCGCCTGGACGATGTTGGGCGAGATGGACGTGCGGATGACCGACGCGTGCGCCGGCTCGAATTCGAGGAAGTACTCGTCGGTGACGGCGACGCTCGTGCCGTCGTTGCCGGTGATCGCGCGATACCGGCCGGCGCTGTCCGCGCCGGAGATGGACGCGAGCCGCTGGAAGTAGGTGCGGGTCGTCTCGTTCAGCTTGATGGGCGTTCGATACGCGGCGATCTTCGCGACCGCCTGCGCCAGGTGCGCCACGGCGTTGCCGCGCAGCGGCACGGAACCGTGGCCCGCGGGACCGCGCGCGGTCAGCTCGATGGCGCGCGGGATCTTCTCGGTGGTCGAGACGCCGGCGAACTTGACGCGCCCGCCGACGCGCGCGACGGCGCCGCCTTCGGCGAGACAATACTCCGCTTCGATCTTCGGGAAGTGCTCGCGCGTCATGTGCTGGATGCCGACGCGCGTGGAGCCCTCCTCGCCCGCTTCCGCGAGGAAAATCACGTCGCGATCCAGCGGCACCGCGAGCCGCTTGAGTGTGAGCATGAGCATCAGGGCGGCGACCACGTTGTCCTTGTCGTCCACCGCGCCGCGGCCGTAGACGTAGCCGCCGTCGCGCGTCGCGCTGAATGGCGGGTGCGTCCACTTGGCGGGGTCCACGTTCACGACGTCCGTGTGGCCCATGATCAGCAGCGGTCTTTTCGTTCCGCTCCCCTTGAGCCGGGCCACCAGGTTGGGGCGATTCGGTTCGAGGGCGAACGTCTCGACCGGAATGCCTTCCTTCTCGAGCACCTGCTTGAGGTACTCGACGGCCGCGCGCTCCGTGCCCGGGGGATCGCTGGTGTCGAACCGCAGCAACGCCTGAAAGTGTTGCATGGTCTCGGCTTCGATGCCGGGCCAGTCGGGCTGTCGGGGACGCTGGGCCGGAGCGACTGAGAATGCGCTCAGGGCCAGCGGGAGTAGCACGTATTGTCCGAGTGAGTGACGCATCGAAGTGGCAGGGTTGCGGGTTTCCGGGCGTTGCTCGTGCTCCGCAGAAAGCTACTGCGCCGAGCGGCGTCGGGACCATCGCGCAGAAAGGTGATCACGGTCCGTGATCAACTTCCCGCGACCAGATCGTGAACCGGCTGGGTCCGCAGCGAATCTGGCGTCCCTCGCCCGCGACGGGCATTGTTCCCGCCATGCGAATCCCCCTGGCGGTGCTTCACCTGTTGGCCCTCGGCATCGGTCTCGGTGCGATCTACGTACGCGCGCGGGCGCTCAACCGCGTGGGCCAGGAGCCAGAAGCGCTGCGCCGCGCCTTTACGGCCGATACCTGGTGGGGAATCGCCGCCATCCTCTGGATCGCCACGGGCCTCTGGCGCTGGTTCGGGCACATGGAGAAATCCGCGTCGTACTACATGACCAATCACATCTTCTACGCGAAGATGGGGATCCTGGCCGTCGTCATCCTCGTCGAAAGCTGGCCGGCAAGGACGTTGATGCGGTGGCGCCGGGCCAGTCAGAAAGGAGCGTTGCCCGCCGACGTCGGACCCATCGCAAAGCGGCTCGCGAGAGTCTCGGACGTCCAGACGCTGCTCGTCGTGTGCATGGTCGTCGCGGCGGTCATGATGGCGCGCGGCTACGGCGCACGCTGAGGCATACGTGGATCCCGCCGGGACACAAAAGTCGTCCGCGCTTCCTCCAGCGCCACTAACGCCCACGAGCGCCGAGTCGCCGGAAAGCCGCTCCGGACTCGAACCGTGGGTGCGCGCCGAGCTTCCCGCGCCACCGAACCCGAAGGGCCTGCAATGGCTCGGCGTGGTGGGTCCCGGCGTGATCGTGCTCGGCATCTCCATTGGCAGCGGCGAGTTCCTGCTCGGCCCGGCGGCCTTCGTGAAGCACGGGCTCTCGCTCCTGTGGGTGACGGTCGTCGCCGTCTTCCTCCAGACGATCTTCAACCTGGAGCTGATGCGCTACACGATGGCCACGGGCGAGCCGGTGTTCACCGGCTTCATGCGGACCCGCCCGTCGGCCAAAGGCTGGGCGCTGTTCTACGCGGCGCTCTACTTCCTCCAGACGGGCTGGCCGGCGTGGGCCGCCACCGCGGCGGGCGCGGTGTTCTTTCTCTTCGAGCGGCGGCTCGCCGGCCCCACCGACGCGGCCATCGTCTACTACATCGGCTGCGCGTCGTTCCTGCTGTGCGTGTTCGCCCTGTTGTTCGGCCGCCGCATCGAGCGCACGCTCGAGCTGCTCAACTGGGCCATGGTCTCGTGCATCCTCGCGAGCTTCCTGGTGCTCTCGGTGATCTTCGCGCCTGCCGCGACGTGGGTCGCGGCCGCGGCAGGCCTCGTAGGATTCGACGCGCCGGCCGGACGCTTCGACTTTCTTCCGGCCGGCGTGGACTTCGTCCTCCTGGCGGCGCTCGTGGGCTACGCGGGCGGTGGCGGTGTCGCGAACATCACGCTCGCCAACTGGGCGCGCGACAAGGGCTACGGGATGAGCGAGCACGCCGGCTACATCCCGGCGGCCGTCGGAGGCCGGCGCGTGAACCTGGCGCACAGCGGGTTCAGGTTCACGCCTTCGGACGAATCGATGCGGCGGTGGCGCGGGTGGTGGCGCATCGTGAAAGCCGACCAATGGGGCGTGTTCTTCATCGGGGCGCTGCTGGGCATGGTGCTTCCAGCCCTGTTGTACGTGACGTTCCTGCCGCGCGGCACGGAGATTCGCGGGCTGGGGATCGCCGCGGCGCTGGCGTCGAGCGTCGGCGCGCAGGCCGGCCCGTTGCTCGCGGGCGCCATCGCGCTCCTGGGCGTGTGGTTGCTGCTCAAGACGCAGCTCGACAGCGTCGAGGCCATGACTCGCGCGATCACCGATATCCTCTGGACCGGCAGCAGGCGGGTGCGGGCGTGGCGCGGCGGTGACGTCCGGGCGGTGTACTACACCGTGCTGGCGGCGGTGGCGATCTGGGGGATGATCGCGCTCCGCCTGGCGCCACCGATCGTCCTGCTCCAACTTGCCGCCAACGTCGCCGGGGCCGTGTTCATCGTCTCGTCGCTGCACCTGCTGTACATCAACACGCGACTGCTGCCGGTGGAGCTGAGGCCGTCCATGTGGCGCCGGACCGCGCTGGTGGCCATGGCGGTGTTTTATGCGTTCTTCGTGACGCTCTCCCTGAGCAGGCTTCTTGGGACCTGATCCCTCGACACCTCGCTGAACCGTCTCACCTCTTCACCGGGGTCAGGTAACCCAAGCGCCATTCCCGGTGTCGAATTCGGGCCGACCCGTTCGACTACTCGCAACCCTGAATGGAGGACCCATGCGCTACCTGGCACTAGTCTACGAAGACGAAAAACTCTGGGAGACGATGCCCAAGGACGAAGCCGAGAAAGTGTTCGGCGAATACTTCGCCTTCACGGACGGCATCAAGAAGACCGGACATCATCTCGGGGGCGACCCGCTCCAGCCGACCACCACGGCCACGACCGTCCGCGTTCGCAACGGCAAGATCACGACGACCGACGGCCCGTTCGCCGAGACGCGCGAGCAGCTCGGGGGCTACTATCTGCTCGAGGCCAAGGACCTCAACGACGCGATCAGCGTCGCGGCGAAGATTCCCGGCGCGAAACTCGGGAGTGTCGAGATCCGGCCGGTCATGGAAGTCATGGGTCCATCGTGAGGCCTGACGTCAACGGCGTGTTCGCTGTCATGAGGCACGACCGGTGAACGGGTCCAGAATCAGGCGGTGAGGCTCCGGTCAGCGCCGCAAGGCACCTCATCCGTTACCTGATCCGGCCTGTCGGTATCCATTAGGTGCTCATGACAGAGAACACGCAGTTGAGCATTCATGGCCAGGACGTTCGCGAGCGCGTCGATTCGATCTACCGCTCCGATTCCCGCCGCGTCCTGGCCACCCTCATCCGCCTGCTCGGCGATTTCGACCTCGCCGAGGAGGCTCTGCACGACGCGTTCGTCGCGGCGGTCGAACAGTGGCCCGTCGCCGGTGTGCCCGCGAATCCGCGATCGTGGCTGGTCTCGACCGGCCGGTTCAAGGCGATCGACGCGATCCGGCGGCGCGCGAAGTTCGACGCGTCCCTCGACCACATCGCGCTCGAGCTGGAACGCGGCGGCAGCGAGCAGTCGCACCACGATCCCGATGCCGTCGAGGACGACCGCCTGCGTCTCATCTTCACGTGCTGCCATCCGGCCATCCCGGCCGACGCGCGCGTCGCACTGACGCTGCGTGAGGTCTGCGGCCTGACGACCGAGGAGATCGCGCGCGCGTTCCTGACGAGCGCCCCCACCGTGGCGCAGCGCATTGTGCGCGCCAAGAACAAGATTCGAGTCGCGCGCGTTCCGTATCAGGTGCCGGAACGCTCCGAGCTGTCCGAGCGGCTGGACGGCGTCTTACGCGTGATCTATCTGGTCTTCAGCGAAGGGTATGCCGCGTCGTCCGGCGGCTCGTTGACGCGGCACGATCTCTCCGCCGAGGCCATCCGCCTCGGGCGGCTGCTCGTGGAGCTGCTTCCCGAACCGGAGGCGCAGTCCCTGCTCGCGCTCATGCTGCTGCACGAGTCGCGGCGCGCGGCGCGCACGTCGTCGTCGGGGGACGTCATGCTGCTCGACGACCAGGACCGCTCGCTGTGGAATCGCGCGCAGATCGCGGAGGGCACGGCGCTCGTGGAGCGCGCCCTCTCGCTGCGGCGCGTTGGGCCGTTCGCCGTACAGGCCGCGATCGCGGCGGTGCACGCCGAAGGCGCGAGTGCCGACGTCACCGACTGGGCCCAGATCGTGGGCCTGTACGACGTGCTGCTGCGCCTGGACGCGTCGCCGGTGATCGAGCTGAATCGCGCCGCGGCCGTGGCGATGCGCGACGGGCCCCGCGCGGGGCTCGCGCTCATCGATGCGATCTTCGCGCGCGGCGAGCTGACCGAATACCACCTGGCCCACTCGGCGCGCGCGGATCTGCTGCGGCGCCTGGGCGAGCCGGGTGAAGCGCGGGCGTCGTACCAGCGGGCGCTCGGGCTCGCGCGGCTCGAGCCGGAGCGCCGGTTCCTCGAGCGCCGGCTGGGCGAGCTCACCTCCTGATTGCAGCGCGGCCGGTTCCGCAGCAATTTCGGGCGTGCAACTCGTCACGCTCGACGACTACGAAGAGGCCGCGGAGGTGTCGATTCCCTCCGCGGCCTGGGAGTACATCCATAGCGGCGCAGCCGACGAGCACACGCTGCGATGGAATCGCGAGGCGTTCGCGGCGCTGCGACTGAGCCCGCGCGTCCTCAACGACGTCAGCCGGATCGACACGCGCCTTCGCCTCTTCGGTCAGGACCTCGAGCATCCGGTCATGCTGGCGCCCATCGCTGCGCAGGGTCTGGTGCATCCCGACGCGGAAGTGGCGACCGCCATCGGGGCCCATGCCGCGAGAGCGGGGATGGTGTTGAGCAGCTACACGTCCAAGCGCGTGGAGGACGTCGCCGCCATCGGCGCGGCGCCGCTCTGGTTCCAGCTCTACCTCCAGGACAGGGAAGCGACGCGCGCGCTGATTCCGGACGTGGTCGCGGCCGGGTGCACCGCGCTGTGCGTCACCGTGGACACACCGACCAGCGGCGCCCGCGACCGGCAGGCGCGCGCCGCGTTCGAGTTTCCCGCGGACCTGCCGTATCGCACGGTGGAGCCGGGCGACAATCCCTGCACCTGGGACGACATCGTCTGGATTCGAGAGCTTGCGAAAGTGCCCGTGCTGCTCAAGGGGATCATGCACCCGGACGACGCGGACCTGGCGATCCAGGCGGGAGCGGCCGGCATCGTGGTGTCGAACCACGGCGCGCGCAACCTCGACACTGCGGCGCCGACGATCGACGCGCTGCCGGCGATCGCCGAACGGGTGGGCGGGCGGATCCCGCTGCTGCTGGACGGCGGCATCCGGCGTGGCACCGACGTGCTCAAGGCCCTCGCGCTCGGCGCCGACGCCGTGATGATCGGGCGCCCGTACATCTACGGGCTCGCTGTCGGCGGGTCCGCGGGCGTGAGCGCGGTCGTGGACATTCTGGTGAGGGAGCTGCAGTTGGCCATGGCGCTCGTGGGGCGGCCGAGCATCGCGCGACTGGATCGCTCGGTGATCTGGACCTAGCTCGTTCGGCGCGGGCGAGTTCGGCGCGGTCGGCCTCCCATCGCCCACCACTCTCGAGTCGCTGCCGAGGGTTTCGCGATCAGCCACTCGCGTGGGGTCGCCCTCGCGGACCACGCTCGAGTCGCTGCGGCGTGAGGTCCCCCCGCGCGGACCACGCTGCGCTCCTCGGTCGCTCGCTGCCGCTCCGCTTCCCTGCGGTGCTCGCTGGCTGTCGGCGTCGGCGGGTGTCCGCCTCCGCCTCCAGACGGTCCGCTCAGGGGGACCTCACTCCTTCGCTACCGCGCTAGTCTCGCCACCTTCGCAGCGAAGGCGATGGCTCTCGTGCCCCCGATCGCGGCTGTGATTCAACGCCGACAGTCTTCGCCGCGCCGCACCGCAATTCCGCGAGCATGGCAGGCGATCGTGCGCCGAGTCGTGCGTGCCCAGCTCGCGTGGACTCGTGTCAGAGCGGGACCGGAGCGTGAGTTCCCTGGCCGGACCGTTGGAGCGTGAGGGCGACCCCACGCGAGGAGCCGTTAAGTTCGATTTCATGCGCGAGCGTTTCCAGCTCCGGGCGTACGAGCCGGCCGACGCCGAGGCGGTCAACGCGACCGTAGTCGCGGCGTTCGGAGAGTTCGACCCGTCGCACGGCGACTGGCCGACGGCGCTGCGCAACGCGGCCGGCTCCGCGGCGCTCGCCGACGTCGGTGAGATGATCGTCGCCACCGTCGATGGTAAGGTCGTCGGGTGCATCACGTACGTCGGGCCGGGCGTCGAGAAGCAAAGCTGGTTCGAGCGGGAGTGGCCGGTGATTCGGCGTCTCGCGGTCCGCCCCGAATTGCGCGGCCTCGGCATCGGACGCGCCCTGACCGAGGAATGCATCGCCCGGGCGCGACGCGACGGCGCGGACCTCATCGCGCTCCACACCACGCCGATCATGGACGTCGCCGTCGGCATGTACGAACGCATCGGGTTCAGCTATTTGCGCGAGGCGCCGCCAGTGGGAGACGTTCCGTACGGGATCTGGGCGAAGCGCTTACGTTGACTCATGCGCCCGGCCGCTTACGTCGCTCTCACGCTCTGCGCCACGCTCGCGCGGGCTCAAACACCGGCGGCGCCAGTCGCCGACACCTCGGTGCTCGCCCGGATTCGCGACGAAGGAATGAATCGTTCACGCGTGTTCGAGACCGCGGTCACCTTGTCCGACATCTTTGGTCCGCGTCTCGCCGGATCGCCGCACTACCGCGAGGCGGCCGAGTGGGCCGTGAAGGAGCTGACGTCCTACGGGCTCACGGGCGCGGCGCTCGAG
This sequence comes from uncultured Gemmatimonadaceae bacterium, assembly GCA_963724885.1. Lineage (GTDB taxonomy): Bacteria > Gemmatimonadota > Gemmatimonadetes > Gemmatimonadales > Gemmatimonadaceae > DASPMP01. Next base: position 131,731 of record CAVRWG010000002.1, read on the forward strand.
CCGTGGGGGACACGCAGCGGTCGGTCCTGGACCGTGACGCGTCACTCCATCGAGATGACGGCGCCGCGCTATCAGCGCATCGTCGCGTTTCCGCGCGCGTGGAGCCCGCCGACGCCCGGTGTCGTGCGCGGGCGTCCCATCATCACGGCCATCCGCGGCGATTCCGACATCGCGAAGTATCGCGGCCGCCTCAAGGGAGCGATCATCCTCAACGCTCCCGCGCAGGTGGACGTGAACCGGTTCCGTCCCATCGCTGAGCGCTTCACGGCCGAGCAGCTCGATTCGCTCGAGCGTCTCACCGTTCCCGGCGAGCCGCGCACGTACTGGGAGGATTCCGGCGACTACGCCGAGAACGTCCGGAAGCGACAGCACCTCCAGCAGCTCATGCGCGATGAAGGCGTCGCTGTCCTGCTCCAGCCCAGTAGCGTCACCAGCGCCGTCGCCGTGTCGAGCTACGCCGCGTACGACAGCGACGTCTCGCGCCTGGTGCCCGCGTTCGTCGTGGATCGCGGCGACTACGACAGGCTGGTGCGACTCGTCGAGCGGGGCACGCCGCCGACGCTCGAGATCAACCTGGAGGTGCAGAGCGCGGCGCCGCGCACGCGCGTGGACTCCACCGGATACAACGTGGTCGCCGAGCTGCGCGGCACCGACCTCGCGGACCAGGTGGTCATGGTCGGCGGCCACTTCGACTCCTGGACCGCGGCGACTGGCGCGACGGACAACGCCGCCGGGTCCGCGGTGGCCATGGAAGCGCTGCGTATCCTGCAGGCGGTCGGGGCACCGATGCGCCGCACCATTCGCATCGGCCTCTGGGATGGCGAGGAGCACGAGGACTATTTCGGCTCGATGGGCTACGTGCGAAAGCACCTCGGCAACCCCGAGTCGATGCGACTCCTGCCGGATCACGCCAGGGTGTCGGCGTACTTCAACATCGACAACGGCACGGGGCGCATCCGCGGCCTCTACCTCCAAGGCAACACGCGCGCGCGGGCGACGTTCGCGTCCATCTTCGCGCCCCTGTCGGACCTCGGCGCGAACACGCTCACCGTGAAGAACGTGGGCAGCACCGACCACATGCCCTTCGTGTCGGTCGGGATCCCCGCCTTCACCTTTATTCAGGACCCCATCGACTACGAGACGCGCACGCACCACACGGACAAGGACGACGCGTCCTACCTGCTGCCCGACGACCTCCAGCAGGCGGCCGTCGTGGTGGCGACGGTCCTGTACCAGGTGGCAAATCTGCCCGGGCTGATCCCGCGGATGCAGCTGCCGGGTCCGAGGCGCTGACGCGCGCGCCAGACTAGAACCGTTTTCGAAGCAGCGCTCGCCTAGTCCCTATACGGCGAGTCGTCCTCTTCCTCTTCCTCTTCCTCTTCCTCCTTCCGCATACCTTCGGGCGCGAGCGAGCGCGCCAGGTCGAGCAGTCCCTCGCTCAGGTGCGCGCCGAATCGCAGCAAGTTCGCGGCGCGGCTGCGCAGGCCGAGGAGGAACGCGAGCGGCGCGAGGTCGCGCTTCTTGATGTTGCAGTCGCGACAAGCCAGCACCAGGTTGTCCCGCCGGTCGTAGGCGGTCTGTCCCCGGCGCGGCGCGACGTGGTCGAGCGTGATGAGCTTCGCGGAGTAGTGGATGCCGCAGTAGGCGCAGATCGGTCCGTGCAGCCCCAGCAGCCATTCGCGAGTCGCCACGAACGCGTTGCGCGACGTGGGATGCGACGTGAGCCCTTCGTCGGCCTTGTACGGCCCACCGCCCGCGCCCCTGCCACGTCCACCTCGACGGCGCCGCGACGTCTTCTTGCCGGTCTTCGCATGCGCGCGGGCTCCGTGCCCGGCGTGCGCTCCCGCGGCATGCTTGGCGTGCGGCGTTCCGCGCTTCTTCTTCGCGGTCTTGGATGCGGACCGCCCCCTCCCGCCCCGTCGCGCCATCAGACGCGACCGGGTTTGAGGAACCGGTTCAGCCAGCGCAGCTCGTTCTGCATGCGATGCACCAGGTTCCACGATCCGGTGATGCCGTGCGCCATCCCGGCGTACTGGATCATCTTCGTCTCGACGCCGTTCTTCTTGAGCGCCACGAACATCTGCTCGGCCTCCGAATACGGTACGCGCTGGTCCACCTCGCCGTGCATGAACAACGTCGGCGCCTTGACGCGGTTCGCGTACGTCAGCGGCGACTGCCGGATCATGATCTCGCGGGCCCGCTCATCCCACGGCGTGCCGAAGAACTCCGTCTCCTTGGTGCGCGCGATGTCCGCCGTGCCGTAGTCGCTCACCCAATTCACGATCCCGGCGCCAGGGATGGCCGCGGCAAACCGGTCGGGATACTGCGTGATCAGCCAGTTGGTCATGAAGCCGCCGTACGAATGGCCGATCGTCGCCACGCGGCTGCGATCGATGGGGAACCGCGAGATGGCGTAGTCGATGCCGGCAATCACATCCTCGCCGTCGCGATTGCCCCAGCCGCCCCACGTGCCCCAGAGGAACTTCTCGCCGTAGCCGGTGGAGCTGCGGAAGTTCACTTCGAGCACGAAATAGCCGTTGGCCGCGAACAGCTGGTTCTTGAAATCAAACGCGTAGCCGTCCGCCGCGTGCGGCCCGCCGTGATTGCTCACCACCAGCGGGTAGGGCCCGGCAGTCGGACGGTATCCGTGCGGCAGCATCAGCCAGCCTTCGACCTGCGTGCCGTCCTTGCTCCTGAACAGCAGCCGCTCCGCACGGCTCAGCGCCACGTCCCGCGTGAACTCGTCGTGGACGCCGGTGAGTTTCCGCTCGCCCGAGCCGTCGATGTTGGCGACGTACACCTCGGCCGGTGCCTCGAAGAGCCCCACCGTGTACGCGACGCGCCTGAACGACGAGTCGACGCTGATGGACGAGACGCGGCGTTCGCCGCGGGTGACCTGTTCCACCGCGCCGCCGGCCACGGGGACGCGGAACAAGTGCGTCGTGCCGCCGATGCCGCCCGAGAAGTAGACGTACCTCCCGTCCGGACTCCACTGCGCGTTCGACGGCAGATAGTCCCAGTCCGCAGTCAGCAGTCGCTCGGCGCCGCCGGCTGCCGGCATGATCGCGAGATCGGTCGGTCCGCCGTGGTCGAGCCGCTTCGTGATCACCGCATCGGTAGACAGCTGCCTGGTGTAGAAAATCCAGCGCCCGTCCGGCGAGAACGAGGCGTTGGTATAGTGGTAGTCGTTGTCGGACGTCAGCCGCCGCACGTCCCCATCACGATGCGCTACGTAGATCTCGCCGCTGCCGTAGCGCCGCTCGTCGCGGTAGCCCGAGTCGGCGGTGAACAGCAGCGTGCGCCCGTCGGGGCTCCACTCGACGCCGTTCGGACGCAGCCCGAGGCGCGTCACCTGCCGCGCGGTGCTGTCGGCCGTGCCATTCGCCGAAACAAACAGCTCCTGCGCCGGATTGACCCGTGGGTCGATGCGGTTCGGAACCGGAAACGGCTGGCCGTCGCGCTGGAAGTCGAGCCAGTCGAACTGCACGCCGCGGAACCGCTCCTCGTGACGCCGCTCGAACTCGCTCGCGTAGGCGCGGTCCTGCCGCGGAACGATGACGTCGCGCAGCGTCGCGACGGAGCCGCCGTCGCGGCTCGGAATCGCTCGCGCGGTGCGGGCGCTTTGTGACACGCCCGGCAATTCGGCCGGCGCATCCGGCGCGGCCGGATTCACCGACCAGCGCCGGCCAGCCGCGGTGAAGGTCAGCCTGCCGTCGCGCCAGACCGGGGCCGTCGCATGCGTGCCCGCGGCGCTCACGCGTTTGTTGGTCGACGCCGCTCCTCCTGCGCTCGCCGCGACCCACACTTCGCTGCTGTCTGCGTTCGTCTCCTCGATACGACGGCTCACGGTGTACGCCACCCAGCGTCCGTCCGGCGAGATCTGTGGCGCTCCGACAGTTCGCAGACGATAGAAGTCTTCGATCGCCAGCGCGCGCGCCCCCGGCCCGCCGCCCTGCGCGAGCGCGAGTTGTGGCACGGCGCCGAGCACGAGCGCCAGATGGCGAATGGCTGGTCCACGCAGCATGGTTGGGTCTCCGGTGAAGCATTAGCATATCACCCCGTACGGCATCCCTGTAGTGATGACCCGGAGAGGAGCGCGTTGATGAGAGGGTGTCTGATTGCACTGATCGTCGTCGCGGGCACCGCGTCGGCGCAGGCGGCTCGACCGGCTATTGAAGTTCACGAGGCCACCATCCCCGTTCTTCAGGCCGCGATGGCCGAAGGGAAAACGACATCGGCGCAGCTCGTGGACGCGTATCTCGCGCGCATCGCTGCCTACGACCAGCACGGCCCCGAGCTGAACACGATCATCCGACTCAATCCGCATGCGCGCGCCGTCGCCGCGGCGCTGGACAGTGAGCGGCGGGCGGGGAAAGTCCGCGGCCCGCTGCATGGCATCCCGATCCTGATCAAGGACAATTTCGACACCGGCGATCTCCCGACGAGCGGCGGCCTGCTTGCGCTGGCATCGATGCAACCGGCGGCCGACGCGTTTGTCGTAAAGCGGCTGCGCGACGCCGGCGCCGTTATCCTGGGCAAGACCAACCTGCACGAGCTCGCGCACGGCATCACGAGCGTCAGCTCGCTGGGCGGCCAGACGCGAAACCCGTACGACCCGGCCCGCAATCCCGGCGGCTCGAGCGGTGGCACCGGCGCCGCCATTGCGGCGAGCCTGGCCGTCGTGGGCTGGGGCTCCGACACGTGCGGCTCGATCCGCATTCCGTGCGCCTTCAATAGTCTCGTCGGCCTCCGGCCGACGCTCGGGCTCGTGAGCCGCACGGGCATCATGCCCCTGTCGCACACGCAGGACACCGGCGGCCCGCTCGCGCGCACGGTGACCGACCTCGCCATCGCGCTGGACGCGTCGGTCGCTCCGGACACGACCGATCCCGCGACACGCGCCGTGAATGGGCGTACCGTCAGGGGGTTCGTGGACTCGCTGTCGCCGCGAGCGCTGATCGGCGCCCGCATCGGGCTGTTCAGGCCCCTGTTCGCCGACACCGACGACGAAATCGCGGACACCATTCACCTGGCGCTTCGCGCGATGCAGGGCTTGGGTGCCGAGTTGGTCGATGTGCGGCTGGCTGAATTCGACAGCTTGATGGCGGGAACCAGTGTCATCCCACTGGAGATGAAGTTCGACCTCAACGACTATCTCGCGCGGCAGGCAGGTGCCCCGGTCGCATCGCTCACTGCGGTGCTCGAGGCCGGGGTGTATCACGAGGCTCTCGAGCCACGATATCGGTTGCGTGACACGATGAAGGTGCGCGACAGCGAGCCGTATAGACGCGCGCTCGCAAAACAGGCCGCGCTGCGCGCGCGGCTCGTGGCGCTCATGGACAGCCTGCATCTCGACGCGCTGGTGTACCCCACCATGCGGCAGCCACCCATGCTCATCGGCGATGCGCAGCCCGGCGGCACCTGTCAGCTGGCCGCGAACAGCGGCTTGCCGGCCATCAGCATGCCCGCCGGCCTCACGCCGGCCGGTCTGCCCGTGGGCATCGAGCTTCTCGGTCGCCCGTTCAGTGACGTCCGCCTCGTTGCGATGGCATACGCCTTCGAGCTGGCGGGCCCGCAGCGTCGCGCGCCGATGACCACGCCTCCGCTGACCGCGGGGCGCGCGCCGGCGCCGGTCGATTTTGTCACCACCGCGCGAGCCGGCTCGGCGAGCGCGCGGGCACGGTTTACGTACGATCGCACCCGCAGTCGCCTCACGTACGACGTCGCGATCGCAGGAGTAGCGCCCGAGCGCATCCACGCTGTCGTCCTGACGCGCGCGGATGCGGCCGGCTCGCGCGTGATTCATCGCCTCACCGGCCCGGGAACCACCGGCGGACGCGGCGTGCTGTCGCTCACCGCGACCGACAGCAAGGCGGTGATGGACGGCCGCGTCCGGCTCGCCCTGCACACACAAGACCGGACTTCCAGCGCTGGCGATGCCGCGCTGCGCCTCGCCGGAGGAAACAGGAAATGAGAATACCTCGCGTCGCCGTCGTGCTTCTGTCCATCACGCTCGCCACCAGCGTCGCCGCGCAGTCCGCCCGGATCACATCCCCAAGGGAAGAGTTCGGACACAACTTCGGCGACGACTACTTCCTGGCCAACTACAAGCAGATCGCGGCCTACTGGCAGAAGCTCGATCGTGAGTCCGATCGCATGGTGCTGCAGGAGATCGGCAAGACCGCGGAGGGGCGGCCGCACTACATGGCGATCGTGACGTCGCCGGAGAATCACCGGCGCCTGGCGCGTTTCAAGGAGATCTCGCGCCGCCTCGCGCTCGCTGAAGGCCTCTCGGAGGCCGAGGCGCGCGCGCTCGCGAAAGAAGGGAAGGCCGTCGTCTGGATCGACGGAGGGCTGCACGCCACCGAGACGCTCGGCGCGCAGCAGCTCGGCGAGATGGTCTACCAGATGGTGAGCCGCGACGACGACGAGACGCTGCGCCTGCTGGACGACGTCGTCATGCTGTTCGTGCACGCCAACCCGGACGGCAACGATCTCGTCGCCGACTGGTACATGCGGCGCGCGGTGCCGGAGCAGCGCAGTCTCACCGGCGTGCCGAGGCTGTACCAGAAGTACATCGGCCACGACAACAACCGCGACTTCTTCGCGTCCACGCAGGCCGAGACCGAGAACATCAATCGTGTGCTGTACCACGAGTGGTTCCCGCAGATCCTCTACAACCACCACCAGAGCGGGCCTGCCGGCACGGTGTTCTGGTCGCCGCCGCTGCGTGACCCGTACAACTACAATCTCGACCCGCTGCTCGTGCTGGGCTTCCAGTCGCTGGGGGCGGCCATGCACTCGCGTCTCGCTGTCGAGGACAAACCCGGCGCCACGATGCGCTCCGGCGGCCCGTACGACGGCTGGTGGAACGGCGGCATTCGCAATACAGCGGCGTTCCACAACACCATCGCCCTGCTCACGGAAATGGTCGGGAGCCCGACGCCGATGCGCATTCCGCTGGTGATGCAGCGGCAGCTGCCGTCGGCGGATCTCGCGTATCCCATCGCGCCGCAGGAGTGGCGCTTCCGGCAGTCGGTGGATTACTCCATCTCGCTGAACCGCGCGGTGCTCGACTACGCGTCGCGCATGCGGGAAAACGTCCTGTTCAACATCTACACGATGGGGCGTCGCTCGATCACGCGCGGCAGCACCGACAGCTGGACCGCGAATCCCAAGCGCTACGCGGAGGTCGCGGCGCGGCTCGGCGGCGGCGCCGCGCAGGCGGGTGGTGGCGGCGGGGGAGGCGCTGCGTCGGACGACGCGCGACGCGCGGCCGAGGCGGGGGCATGGAGCGAGCTTCGCAAGCCCGAGCTGCGCGACCCGCGCGCGTACGTCATTCCCGCCAACCAGCGCGACTTTCGCCACCGCGACAAAGTTCGTGAACGCGCTGCGCGAGACCGGGATCGCGATTCATCGGGCAACGCGCGAGTTCGCGGCGCAGGGCAGGACCTATCCAGCCGGCTCGTTCGTCGTGTGGACTGCGCAATCGTTCCGCCCGCACGTTCTGGACATGTTCGAGCCGCAGGTGCATCCGGACGTCTTTCCGTATCCCGGCTCGCCGCCGACGCCGCCGTACGACAATGCCGGCTGGACGCTGGCGTTCCAGATGGGCGTCGAGTTCGATCGCATTCTCGATCCCGTCACGATCGCGGGGCTCGAGCCCGTAAGCGTATGGAATCTGCCGATGCCACCGGGCAGCATCGCCGGCACCGGCCCGGGTGGCTACGTCATGCAGCGACGCGAGAACAACGCGTACATCGCCGCCAACCGCCTGCTGAAGGCGGGGCAGATCGTGCGCGCCATGCCCGGCGGCGCGCTGTTCGTGCGCGGGTCACCGGCCAATCGCCAGGTGGTCGAGCGCCTCGCCTCGGAACTTGGTGTCAACTTCGAGCGCACGAACACCGTCGTACCGGGCAACGCGCCGGGCCTGCGTCCGGCCAGGATCGGTCTCTGGGACCAGTACGGCGGCTCGATGGACGCCGGCTGGGCGCGCTGGATCCTGGAGCAGTTCGAGTTCCCCTTCCAGCGGGTGTTCGCGCCGGAGCTGGACGCGGGCAATCTCAACGCAAAGTTCGACGTGCTCGTGTTCGTGGGCGGCGGAATTCCCGCACCGTCCCCGCGTCGCGGCGGCGGAGCCCAGCAACAGCCGATTCCGGACATCCCCGCGGAGTATCAGTCGCACGTCGGCCGCGTGACCGCCGAGCAGACGTTGCCGCGCCTGAAGGAGTTCATCGAGGCTGGCGGGACGGTGGTCGCGATCGGCGAGTCCGCGCCGCCCCTCGCGGCATTCCTGGGACTGCCCATCGAGAACCATCTCGTCGAGAACGGCGCTCCGCTGCCGCGCACGAAGTTGTACGTCCCGGGCTCGCTGCTCACCGCGCGCGTGGACACGACGCGTCCGCTGGCCGCCGGCATGCGACCGACCAGCGATTTCTTCTTCGACGACAGCCCCGTGTTCCGTCTGCATCCGAACTCGGCATCACTCGGCGTCACTCCGATTGCGTGGCTCGACAGCGCCACGCCGCTACGCAGCGGGTGGGCGTGGGGTCAGCAGTATCTGAAGGACGGGGTGATCGCGGCCGAGGCGAAGATCGGGAAGGGGAGGGCTATTCTCTACGCGCCGGAGATCCTCAAGCGCGCGCAGCCACACGGAACATTCAAACTGCTGTTCAACGCGCTCTATCTGGGAGGCTTGTGACACACCGCTTCGATGTTGTAGCCGTCCGGATCGAGAACGAACGCACCGTAGTAGTTGGCGTGGTAGTTGGGGCGCAGGGCCGGCGCGCCATTGTCCCGGGCACCGGCGGCCAGCGCGGCCGCATGGAACGCGTCAACCGAGCTGCGATCGTCGCATTGAAAGGCGACGTGGACTGAAGGGCCACCACAGCCCGACCCCGCCGTCGTCGACGCCCGGATGCTGCCTGCCTCACCCTGCTTGATCCAGAAGTCGGGGATGAAACCCTGTCCGGAAACCGGCGCCGGAATCGGCGGTCTCCATGGCAAGCGTGTAGCCCAGGGGCGCCAACGCCCCAACGTAGAACCGCTTGCTTTGGTCGTAGTCCGCAACGCGGAGGCTGATGTGATCGAGCACTATGCTAGTCGCTCCCCAACGGATCCGAGCCAAACCGCAGAACATGCCCGTCCGGATCGCCGACCTTCATCTCGAGCGCCCAGGGAAACTTCTCCGGGGCGCGCAGGATGATCGCGCCTTTCTCCGTGTATTCCCGATGCAGCACTTCGACGTCCGAGACCCCGATCCAGGCCCATGTTCCAGAGTGACCCTGACCGCCCTCTGACAGGTAGATCGACGCGCCGTCCCGGCTCACGCACGTGAAGTCGTCACCGCCCCATTCGGCATTGGTGAAGCCGAGCACCCCGACGTAGTAGCGGAGGCTGCGCTGCAGGTCCGTGACGCTGAGTATCGGGTTCGCGTGCTCGAATGTCGCGCGTGCGATGCTTGCCTGTTCCATACGATCCAGCGGTGGAATGTTGCGTCCAGCATTCATTAATCAACCCGACGACGCCGGCCGCAACAACAGGGCCGTCGTGTCGACTCCTCGACGATCAGTCCACGGCGCGTCTGATCGGGTGGGTGGCATCTGCCGCGCCGGCGAGTAACATCTGCGAAGGGCAAACTTCCCTTGTCATTCCGCGCGCGGCGAAGACCATGCGGTTCGTTGCCCCCCTTGTGGGTCTCCTCTCCGCCACCGCCACCTGCTGTTCAACGCACTCTACCAGGGAGAGGTGAGATGAGACGCATCGCACTGCTGTTCGCAGCGACGGCGCTGGCCGCCTGCGCCAAGTCGGATCAACCCGCCGCCGACACCGCGGCTGCGGCACCCACGCCACCGCCAGCGCCGCCGCCGATCACGCTTGCCGACGTCGCCGGGAAATGGAACGTGAAGGGCATGAACGCCGCGGGCGACAGCACGCTGGTCACCTACGAGTTCAATGCGACGGCGGATACCAACGGTTGGAACCTCACGTTCCCGAACCGCCCGCCGGTTCCGGTTCGCGTCGTGGCGGTGGCGGGCGACAGCGTCACCATCGAGGCGGGCCCGTACGCGAGCGTGCTGCGTAGAGGCGTACAGGTTCGGACGCAAGGCGCGTTGCGGCTCGTGGACGGCAAGCTGGTCGGGATGACGACGGCGCGCTACAACGTGAAGACCGCCGATTCCGTCCGAGTCGTGCGCACGGAAGGCACCCGGGCGCCGTAGATGCGACGCTCGATCGCCGTCAGCCTCACCCTGGTCGCGTGCGCCGCACAGGCGCACGCGCAACGCCCCCGCATCGCCGTCACGACGAACGCGCGCTACGACGCGTCTACCATCCAGGCGTATCGCGGCGCCCACGCCGACGTCTACGCCCACATCGACGCCAACCAGGCGGCGCACCTCGCCAACCTCCAGCGCTGGGTGAAGCAGCCCAGCGTGAGCGCCGAGAACAAGGGCATCGCGGAGATGGCCGCGATGCTGCGCGACGACCTCGCGAAGATCGGCTTCAAGGAAACGGAGCTGGTTCCCACGAAGGGTCATCCCGGCGTCTTCGGCTTCTACGACGCCGGCGCTCCGAAAACGCTGGTCATCTACATGATGTACGACGTGCAGCCGGTCGAGCCGCAGGGCTGGCGCGTGAGCGCATTCGACGGCGCCATCGTCGATCACCAGCTTGGCAAGGTGCTCATGGCGCGCGGCGCCACCAACCAGAAAGGACCGGAGCGCGCGTTCCTCAACGCGCTCGAGTCCATCATCGCGGTCCGGGGCAAACCGCCGGTGAATCTCCTCGTCGTCGCCGAAGGCGAGGAGGAGCTCGGGTCGATCAACTACCCCGAGGTCATCGCCAAGTACGCCGACCGCCTGCGCCGCGCCAACGGCGTCTTCTTCCCGTTCAACAGCCAGGGACCCGACGGACGCGCCACGATGTCGCTGGGCGTGAAGGGCATCGTCTACTTCGAGCTGGAAGCGCGCGGCGACTCCGCGCGTGGCCCGCGCGTGGCGGAGATCCACGGCTCGTTCAAGGCCATCGTGGACGCTCCGGCCTGGCGCCTGACGCAGGCGCTCGCGTCGCTCGTGTCCAAGGACGGCAACACCATTCTCGTGCCCGGCTACTACGACGCCATCCGGCCGCCGAACGACGAGGAGCAGCGGCTCCTCAACGGCATGCTCGTCGACTTCGGGCGCGGCGAGGCGGGGCTGCGCAATGCCATCGGCGTCAATCGCCTGATCGACGGCTGGACCGGCGCGGACGCGCTCACCCAGTACCTGTTCAACACGACGCTCAACATCGACGGCATGTGGTCGGGTTACAGCGGTCCGGGGATGAAGACGATCCTGCCGCACGTCGCGACGGCGAAGCTCGACTCGCGCCTCGTGCCCAACCAGACGCCGGACGAGGCGCTGCGCCTGATTCGCGCGCACCTCGACGCGCAGGGCTTCAAGGACATCATCCTGCGCAAGATGAGCGGCTACCCGCCGGCGCAGACGTCGGTGAACACGCCGCTCGTGCAAGCCGCGATCGGCGTCTACAACAAGTACGGCATGACGCCGAGCATGTCGCCACGGCTCGCGGGCAGCGCGCCGTACTATGTCTTCACCGAGACGCTGCGGCTCCCGCTCATCGCGGGCGGCATCGGCTACGGCTCGGGCGCGCACGCGCCGAACGAGTTCATGGTCGTGGAGCCGGCCGCCGGCTCGCGCATCGGGGGCCTGGCCCAGATCGAGAAGTTCTACGTCGATCTGCTCTATGCGCTTGCTGAGAAATAGTTAGCTCGTTCTCGGCGCCGCGCGTGTCCTGCAAGAGACGCGCGGCGGTATGTTCTCGGCGCGCCTTCGGCGCGGTTGGAAGCTGCCATGCGCGAAGGAAAGCTGCTACCGGCGCGGAGCGCCGCCGAGAACGTACCGCCGGCCGTGTCTTAACGTCACGGCCGGCGCTGAGAACGCCTTACGTCTCGCGGCCGCCGAGAACATCGCCGGCTTGGTCGCCGCCAGCGAGCGTCTCGCGAATGCGTTGCCAGCGCACCTCGCCGTCGCGCTGATTGCGCTCCTGAAGGCGAACAGTGATCCAGGTCTGGAGCGCCGCGAGCCCGAGCATGACCGGGAAGAACCACAGCGTCCGGACGGTCAGGACCTTGTCGGGCTTGGCCAGAATGCCGCCGATGGTGAAGACGAGAAACATCGGTAGCCCCTGCCGCAGGATCACTCTGCGCACGAGATCGCGGCGCTTCACGCGCCACCACTGCTTCTCCTCGTCCGTGATCGGCGGGTCGAGCGGGAACTCCTTGCCCGAGGGATGGACAAACTCTACCTCCGGTCTCACGATGCCTCCCCGGATTTGAGCCGCGCCAGCTGCTGCATCACCGTGGCTGGCAGGAACATCTCGTCAGCGATGCGGGCGACTTCTTCGGCCAAATGCCATTCGTCAGCCAGCGCGGTCAGTTCGCCCTCGAGCGCCGCGCGCTCGGCTTCCTCGTGCAGCGCCATCTCGAGCGCCAGCCGCACCTCGGGGGGCAGGAGCCCGAGGTTGCCCGCGCCGTGCGTCTTCCCGGCCTCCGCCACCCGCGCCAGAAAACGTCCGGGATCGCGCTGAGTGCCGAGCAGCGTGGTCGCTTCCGCGATTTGCGCCCTGCGTGCGCCAAAGAAGTTGAGCGCGGTCAACACGCCGCGGAGCCCGTGCGTCGCCGCGATACCCCTGGCGAGTGAGGAATCACCCTCATGCGTGACCTTGAGCGACCATCCGTGTTCGGCGTCCGGCTCCAGCTGCACGTCCTTGCCGCTGCTGTGGCGCACTGTCGCGACGCGACCACCCGGAAGCATCACTTTCACCCGCGAGCGATACCGCTCGGTCAGCACCGCCGCCCCAGTCATGGCCGCGATGAGCCCTACACTGGTTGGGCCGCCGAGGACCTGGGCCTGCATGAGCAGCTGGATGCCGTAGCCGCTGACCGCCAAGGTGCCCAATGGAATGGCCCGCGTCTGCCAGCGCTTGTGCAGCGACGCGCCGTACCGCCAGGCGGCGAATTCGGGCAGCCGCGGCGCGCCGACGCGCACGAGGTCGAGACCCTCGGGCACTCGCGCTAGCGCGATGTTCTCGCTGGACGCGCGCATCCGCGTTCGCGAGAAGGCGCGCTCGCACTCCTCGATCGCCTCCCAGCGCTCTTCCAGCGGCGTGAGATTCCAGCGGCGGCACTTGTCGCACACCACCCACAGGCGGCCCTTGGCCGAATCGAACGCGAGCCGGCGGCCGACGGGGAAGTGCTCGACTACCTCGTTCGCGCCGAGCGCCGTGTGGCAGTGGAGGCAGGTGGTGAACATGCCGCTAGCGGGTGCCCGACGCTCGCCCGGCGCGCTCCGTGAGCGCCGCGCGGAGTCGTTCGGCGCGTGCGGCCGCTGGTCCCGGCGACTTTGGCCCGGGGCGTCCCGGCACCGGCACGACGTCGAGCCACACGAGCGTCGGGCCCTCGACGTCCAGTACCCTGGCGACATTGGCGGACCAGTCGTGGGCGCTCTCGAAGTGATGCACCGAGGCGAAGCCGCTGGCGCGCGCCAGGCCCGCGAAGTCCGCCCGTCCGGGCACGGGCTGCGCTCCGGTCACCTCGTACACGCCGTTGTCGAGCACGATGACGCACAGGTTCTTCGGCGCCGCCGCCGCGATCGTCACCAGCGAGCCGAGGTTCATGAGCATCGAACCGTCGCCGTTGCACACGATGACGCGGCGATCCGGCTGCGCCAGCGCGATGCCGAGCCCGAAGGACGTCGCGTGCCCCATGCAGGACGGCACGAACACGAGGTCGAGCGCGTGAGTGCCCATTTCCATCCACGCGCGTGCCGCGGCCATCGTCGTGATGACCACGTCGTCGTCGCGGCGGATCGCGCGAATCGGAGCCAGGGCGTCGGCGAGCTCGATCACGCTTTCCCCTCGCCGATGAGCGCGACGCCCGCGCGCCCGGCCGCGCGACATTCCCGATAGTGCTCGTCGATGATGCCCAGTTGCGACGCATCCGTGATCAGCCGGACGTCCAGCTTCCAGGCCGCGAGGATCGGTTCGGTGAAGACGAGGCTCGTGTCGCCCGGCAGCGTGTCCTGGTTCAGGTAGCTGCGATAGCCGATGACGCTGTAGACCGGCAGCCGCCACTCGTGGATCACGTTGCGCAGCGCGTCGCCCGACTCGAACAATCCGGTGCACTGGATCATGACGAGGGGCGAGGCGCCGCCGAGATGGAGCCCTCCGGCGACGGTCCACGCCTCGCCTTCGCGGCAGACCCGCACGAGCGTGATGCCCGTCGCCTCGATGTCCCGCTCCCATCGCCCGATGGTGCTGTCCGGCACCGTCACGACGTGCGTCACGCCGAGCGACGCGAAAAGGGACGCGATCTGTGCGCCGGAGAACATTGTGGTGGCGTCTCGGGAGAGTCTCTTTACTGTGCGTCGGGAGCGGCGCATAGTTGATGGCGCCCGCCTACACTGGCGTGGACAAGATAGGCCATCACCACTGGAGACGTCGATGTTGATCGTTCTGGGTGTCGCGCTGGCAGTTCTGATCCTGTTTGCGGTCCAGCGGAGCCTCGCCGGCCATGTGACGTCCCGACGCTCGGATTCGAACGGCTCGACGCCGATGTACTATGTCGCGGTCAGCAGTGGCCATGACAGGGAATCCCGTGACGATCCGGGGAACGACTCCCACGGCCACGGCGACGGGGTCGGTAGCGACGGCGGCGACAGTGGTGGTGGCGGTGGTGACGGCGGTGGGGGGGACGGCGGCGGCGGCGAATGACGTCGCAGCCGGCTCCCGCTGACGTTCCCGCACGGACGTGAAGTTTTCTCCGGTCAGGTCCCGCAAGCAGATCCGCCTCTCCGACGCAGACGCCGTCCCCGGCGATGTGGCGAAGGAGGGCAAGGAGCTCGAGCGCGCGATCAAGGGCCAGGTGAGTCGTGTAGCCGAGCTGCAGCGCCTCCTGTACGCCGACGGGCGCTACGCCCTCCTGTGCGTCTTCCAGGGTCGGGACGCGTCGGGCAAGGACGGCACCATCAAGAAGGTCTTTCGCGACGTGACTCCCCAGGGCCTGGTCGTGACCGGGTTCAAGGCGCCGTCCGCCGAAGAGCGGCGTCACGACTTTCTCTGGCGGGTCCACGCGCGCGTGCCGCCACATGGCACGATTGGGCTGTTCAGCCGGTCGCACTACGAGGACGTGCTCGTGCCGCACGTGCACCGCCTCCTGCCGCGCACGACGCTGCGCGCGCGCTACCGCCACATCAACGACTTCGAGCGCATGCTCGTCGAGAACCAGGTCGTCGTCCTCAAGTTCCTGCTGCATATGTCGCGCGACGAGCAGCGCCGCCAGCTCCTCGAGCGCCTGGAGGATCCCGCGAAAAACTGGAAGTTCCGCGAAGACGATCTCGACGATCGTGACAAATGGGACCGGTTCACCGCGGCGTTCCGGGACATGATCGCAACCACGAGCACGCGGTGGGCTCCCTGGTACATCGTGCCCGCCGACGACAAGGACGCGCGCGACTACCTCGTCGCGCGTACGGTGGCGGCGACCCTGATGAGGCTCGACCTGCGCTGCCCGCCGGCAGACCCCGCGCTCATCAAACGGGCGGTGCAGCGGTTGACGTCGCGCTAACGGCCATCCTGTCCGGACGCTACTTTGTCCCCCCGATGAATCAAAATGGCCGTGTCGCACGTATTGCGCAGAAGTTCGATCACTTTCGATTCGTTCCGTAGCGCGCGTTCGCGCTCAGAAATGTTCGCGTTCTATCTCTTCGCGGTAGTCGTTGGTGGCGCGTTGCTGCTGTTCTCCCTCGTCGGAGGACACGACAGTCACGGCGGGGACATCGGGCACGTTGGTCATCACGACGTGCACCACCACGGTGCTGGCGAATGGCTCTCCGTCCGGACGCTGACCTATTTTCTCTTCGTGTTCGGCGGCGTGGGTGCCGTGCTCACGAAGACGATGCCCTCGGCGCTCGCGCCGCTCGTGGCGCTGGTTGCGGCGCTCGCCGGGATCCTCGTCGGCGGCCTGGTGGCGGCGGCGTTCAAGTATCTCCGCCGATCGGACTCGGGCCTCCGCGATACCGACGACAGTTTCATAGGCCTCACCGGGACCATCACGCTGCCGATCGGCGTCAGCGGAAAGGGCAAGGTGCTGGTACAGCGCGCCGATCGCACGTACGAGCTGCTGGCGAGCCCCCTCGACGCCAGCGCACAGGGATCATCGACATGGAAGGCCGTGATCGTCGTGGAGATGCGCAAGGGAATCGCGATCGTGGCGCCGCTCGACGACCCGGCAGTTCGTGAAATCTCATCTTTGACGCATTCGCAGGAGTGATGGAAATGGAAGCAATCATGGGGACCCTGATCGCCGCCGGCGTCGTCGTCGCCGCGCTCATCGCGCTGCTGATCACGATCAAGTCGTTGATCGTGATCGTGCCGCCGAACAGCGCCGCCGTCATCACCGGACGCAGTCGCCAGCTCGCCGACGGGAAGGGGGTCGGCTATCGCACGGTCATCGGCGGCCGCACGCTCCGCATCCCCATCATCGAAGAGGTCGCGTGGATGCCGCTCGCGACGATCCCGATCGAGCTGAACGTCCAGAACGCCTTCTCCAAGGGCGGCATTCCGCTTTCCGTGCAGGCGGTCGGCAACATCAAAGTGGCGTCCGAGCCGGAATCGACGTTCAATAACGGCGTCGAGCGTCTCCTCGGCAAGAACGTGGACGAGATCGAGGCGCTCGCCAAGGAAACGCTTTCCGCCAACCTCCGCGGCGTGCTCGCGAGCATGACGCCGGAGGAAGTGAACGAAGACCGGCTCAAGTTCGCCGCCCAGCTGCTCGAGGAGGCCGATCAGGATCTCCAGAAGCTCGGGTTGCAGCTCGACACCTTGAAGATCCAGAACGTTACCGACGAAGTGGGCTACCTCGCCGCCGTGGGCCGCGCCAAGACGGCGCAAGTGCTCAAGGAGGCGCAGATCGCCGAAGCGAAGAACCAGGCGGAGACGAAACAGCGACAGGCAGAAGCGATGCAGGTTGCCGAGGTCTCCAAGGCTCAGGCTGACATCGCCGTCGCCGCCGCGCGCAATGAGCTTCGCGTCCGCCAGGCGGAACTCGATCGAAAGGCCGACACCGCCGAGCGCGTGGCGAAAGTTGAGGCGCAGCGCGCCGAGGTCGAAGCCCAGCAGAACCTCGAGAGCCAGCGCGTCGAGCTGCAAAAGCGCAGACTGCTCGCCGACGTCGTCGAACCGGCCGAAGCCCAGCGCAAGGCAGCCGAGCTTCGCGCGCGCGCCGACGCCGCGCCGATCCTCGAGAACGGGAAGGCGCAGGTAGAAGTCCTCAAGCTCCTCTACTCCCAGATCGGCAGCGCAGGCGAGCAGGGCTTCGCGATCTTCATGGCAGAAAAGCTTCCGAACCTGCTCCACACCGCCGTCGACGCAGTGAAGGGAATCGAGATCGACCGCCTGGTGGTGATGGACGGCAGCGGAGGCGAAGGAGTGGCGAACGCCGCCAACCAGCGCGTCACCGCGGCGTTCAAGACACTCGAGGGGATTGGCTCCGCGTTCGGCATCGACATACAGCAGGTGCTTCAGGCGGCCGCCAAGCGGGTCGATCGCGCGCCGATCCCGGCCGCAATTGCGGCCTACCCGGAAAACGAGGGCCGGACCAGCTCCAAGAAATCGTAGCGCGATCATCCTGTCATCGCCACCCGCGTCGAGTGAGCCGCACAGACCGAAGAACTGCCTGAGCGCGGATGATGTGATCCCTCCGAGGCCGGCTGTCACGATTCCTGCGACGGTCTGTGAATGAACCGCGGAAAGGCAGGGTCTTGTCATGAATCGTTACAGCGCAGCCATGCTCATCGGGCTCGGGCTGCTTGCGGCTTCAGCGCGCTTCGCCGCAGCCCAGGGCCCCGGGGCGTTGGTGCTCGCGCCCGGTGACACCGTTCAGGTGGTGGGCCATCGCGTGCACGAAGGCGGCCCTGCCATGAGTGTTCCCGGCCGGCGACTCGATGTGTTGTACATCACGCGGATCGCGGCAAGCAATGTCTCCGAGCGTCGTGCCCAGGCGGACCGGGCCGCGCATCTGTTCGGGCCGCGCGCCGTCGAGATCGGCGCGCGCAGGCTGTCGATCGGCATCTGCGACTCGCGTGAGTGCGCCGAGCGCAAGCATCCGCCGGCCGAGTGGTACCTCTACGAACGCACTGATGATGGATGGCGGCGGGTAAGGTAGTTTCCACCTCGTGACCGACCACGAGAACGACGACATCTCGGGCGTTGCGATCGACTCCGTGATCAATCGCGCGGGGAGCGTACCCGCCGCGGCGTCGGTCGCGCCTCCGGTCACACGCGAGTCGTCCGCGTCGGGAGTCGAGCCCGACGCCGAGTCGGGGGTGCTCCAGCCGGACAACCCGTTGCTGCGGGCGTGGGAAGGTCCCTACGGAGGGGTCCCCCCATTCGACAGGATCCGCGTGGCGCACTTCGTTCCGGCGATCGAGGCCGGCATGCGGGAGAACCTCGCCGAGATCGATCGCATCGCGGCCGATCCCGCGCCGCCCACGTTCGAGAACACGATCGCGCCGCAGGAACGGTCCGGCCGCGGCATCACGCGTGTGCTGGCCGCGTACGGCGTGTGGAGCGGCAACCTGAGTACGCCGGAGTTCCAGGCGGTGGAGCGCATGATGGCGCCGAAGCTCGCCGCGTTCTCCGACCGGATCACGCAGAACGCCGCGCTCTTCCGCCGCATCGACGCCGTCTTCAACTCGCCGGACAAGGCGCGTCTGAGCCCCGAACAGCAACGCCTGGTCTGGCTGTACCACACGACCTTCGTGCGGGCCGGGGCGCGCCTGGATGACGCCGCGCGAAAACGTGTGGCGGACATCAACGAGCGCCTGGCCACGCTCTTCACGGTATTCAGCCAGAACGTGCTCGCCGACGAGGCGAGTCGCTACCTGGTGCTCGAGAGCGACGCGGACCTGTCGGGGCTGCCGCGCTTCGTGCGCGACGCGGCCGCGGCGGCGGCCGCCTCCCGCGAATTGACAGGCAAGTGGGTCATCGCCAACGCGCGGTCCGCGATGGAGCCGTTCCTGTCATTCTCCAGCCGGCGCGATCTGCGTCAACGGGCATGGCGGCTGTTCGTGAGAAGGGGCGACAACGGCGATGCGCACGACAACAACCGGGCCATCGCCGAGATCCTCGCGCTCCGCGCCGAGCGCGCGAAGCTCCTCGGCTACGCGAGCCACGCCCACTGGCGCGTCGAGAACACCATGGCCGGGACGCCCGAGCGCGCGCTCGAGCTGATGCTCGCGGTCTGGCGTCCCGCCGTCGCGCGCGTGCGCGAGGAAGTGGCCGACATGCAGGCCATCGCGGACGCGGAAGGCGCCGGGATCACCATCGAGCCGTGGGACTACCGCTTCTACGCCGAGAAGGTGCGCAAGGCGAAGTACGACCTCGACGAGAACGAGATCAAGCCGTACCTCCAGCTGGAGCGGTTGCGCGACGCCATGTTCTGGGTGGCGGGCGAGTTGTTCGGATACCGGTTCTCGCAAGTCATGAACGTTCCGGTGTTCCACGCGGACGTGACCGTCTGGGAGGTGACGCACCCCGAGTCGGGCCGACACGTCGGCGTGTGGTACTTCGATCCCTACGCGCGGGCGGGCAAGCGCTCCGGCGCCTGGATGGACGCGTACCGCTCGCAGGAGCGCTTCGACGAGGCCGTCGCGACCATCGTCTCCAACAACTCGAACTTCCAGAAGGGCAGGCCCGGCGAGCCGGTGCTCGTGTCGTGGGACGACGCCATCACGCTCTTCCACGAATTCGGGCACGCGGTGCACGGTCTCGCGTCGAACGTCAACTATCCGTCCGTCTCCGGCACGGCGGTGCCGCGCGACTACGTGGAGTTTCCTTCACAGCTCCTGGAGCACTGGCTCCCGACGCCGGAAGTCCTGCGCCGCTTCGCGCTGCACCACGAGACGGGGGAACCGCTCCCCGAAGCGCTCGCGGAACGCATTGCCCGCGCCGCAACGTTCAACGAGGGCTTTGCGACGGTGGAGTACCTCTCCGCCGCGCTCGTGGACATCAAGCTCCACCTCGCCGGCGAGTCGCTCGGCGACCCCGCGGCGTTCGAGCGCGAAACGCTCGCGGAGCTGGGCATGCCGCGCGAGATCGTCATGCGGCACCGCACGCCGCACTTCCTCCACGTCTTCTCGAGCGACAGCTATTCGGCGGGCTACTACAGCTACCTGTGGAGCGATGTGATCACCGCGGATGCGTTTGGCGCGTTCACGGACGCGGGCGGGCCGTACGATCCCGAGGTCGCGCGCCGCCTCGAGCACCTGTTGTCGCTCGGCAACACCGTCGATCCTGCCGAGGCGTATCGCGAGTTTCGTGGACGGGACCCGAGGGTCGAGGCCCTCATGCGGAAGCGCGGGTTTACGGCGAAATAGGGCTCGGTGCTTGGGGCTTGGCGCCAAGCTCAAAGCCCCAAGCCCCAAGCTGCCTTACTTCCAGCTTCCAGCCTCGCGCAGCTGCTCCACTGACTCCGGCTGGACGGAAATCATGTGGTCGCACCGCGGGCACACGTCCACCAGCACGTGAGGCACCACCAGGCGCGTGCGCGCCAGCTCCACCGATCTGCGCATGAGCTTCGCGCGGACTATGCTCTTGCAGCGCGGACAGGCGCTCGTGACGAACTCACCAGCTTCCGGACTTGCGATCATGGCCCTCTCCTTCGGGTAGAAGACGCCGACTCGCGTCATCACGTCCCGACCTACGGCGCGGCGAACTTAAAGATTCAGCGAACCGTCGAAACACGCGGTTATGACGGTCCCCTCACCATTCGCGCGCGCGGCTCAGTCAGGGCGGAGCGACGGCACAAATCACGCACTGCGCACCCTGCGGCCCCCTTGGCCCACGGAGTGGCAGGAATGAAATCGCAGCACGACACGCTGAGCCTGGATGCCCTCACCGAGCGCTACGAGGTCATGGGCGAGCTCGCCGGCAGGGACGACGCGCGGACATTCATCGGACGACGCCGCGACGACGGCGTCGACGTGCTCATCGCGGTTTCGCGAACGCCCGAAGGCGACGAGGGCAACGCGCTCAGCCACGTGGCGTCGGACGCGCAGTTGCTGGCGGCACAACCCCATCCGAACGTCGTTCCCGTCCTCGATGGCCAATGGGTGGGAACGGATGCGTTCGCCGTCGTCAGCGAACGATCGGGCGCTCCATCCGTGAAGGACATCCTGGCGCGTCGCGACGAGGAGTTCCCCTTTCCCCGCATCGCCGCGATTCTCCAATCAGTCAATCATGCGCTCGAGTGGGCTCGCGAGCGCAAGATCGTGCATCGCGGCGTCGCGCTGGACACGTTGTTCATCGAGCCCGGCAGCGACCACGTACGTGTGACGTTCGCCGTGCAGGCGCTGCCGCGCTCGGGCATGCCGGGCGCCGAGACCGACGCGCGAACGATCGCCGGCCTCGCGCGGGCGATGATGACGCGCAGCGCCGCCGATCCGGAGCGTGACAACCGTCCGCTGGTGGAGGTCCGTCCCGGGCTGCCCGCGGCGTTGATCGCGCAGACGGAGGCGCTGCTCGGGAAGTCACGCTCCGGCCAGGCACCGCCGGACGTGTCGGGATACATCGCCTCGCTCGCGATGGCCGACGCGCTCAAGTCGGGCGAGACCCACCTTGAGAAGACGCGCCACATCATCGAGGAGCAGCGGCGCCTGCATCGCGAGCATCTGGAGAAGGAGCGGCGGCAGCACGACGAGCATCTGGCGGCCGAGCGGGCCGCGCATCAGGAGGAAGTCGCCGAACAGGCAAGGCGTTTCGAGAAGGAGCGCGACGACTTCGCGATCGCTCTCGGGAAGGAGCGCACGAGCCTCGAGCGGGAGCGCCAGAGCGTGGCGAAGGAACGCTCCGCGCACGCCCGCGACTGCGCGACGCTCAAGCGCGAGCGGGAAGCGCACGAGCGCGACGTGGCCGCGATGCGGGAGAAGCTGGAGTGGGAGAGCGCCGCGTTGAAGACGCAGGCCGAACGCTTTGCCGGAAAAGGCGAGCCGGAGACGGACCTGGTGCTGTCGGATCTGGATCGCGAGCTGGACCGGGAGCTGGACCGCGAGCTGGACCGGGAGCCGGACCGCGAGCCGGACCGCGAGCCGGACCGCGAGCCGGGCCGCGAACGGGACCGTCCACGCCGCGCCGCACCTGTCCCGACCCCAAGGCCCGTGTCGCCGGAACCGGTGTTGCTGAACCCGGCCGCGCCCACGTGGATGACATCGAAGCGCCCATCGTCGCGAAAGACAAAGACCGGCCCGTCGCTCTGGACGCGCGCGACCGCGCTCGTGCCGCGGTGGAAGCGGTCCTGGACGGTCCCGGCGGTCGCGGGCGGTGTGCTTCTGGTCGTGGCTGGAGCCGCGATCGGCCTCAGGCGCGAGGCAACCGTTGCAACGAAGCCGCCGGGCCGCGTCGTGGATTCGGTTGCCGGCGCCGTGCGGGTCGAGACGCTCCGGGTAGCCCCGCGGCCCGATACGTCGGGTGTTGCGGGCGTGCCAACCGACCTCATGACCGGTGTTGCGGGCCGGGCCGACTCGGCGCCAACCAGCGAACCGTCCGACGCCCCCTCGTCCCAGCCGACCACGCCCACCGAGCAACCGGTCGACGTCGAACCGGCGCCACGGCGGGAGGAACGCGCCTACGATACGGCCGCCCAACGTCCTACGCGGGGATCCGGGAATACCATGTACATCCCGTCAGTGGGTGAAGTCCGCGTGGACAGCGTGCGGCGCGGCGGCGTCATGTACCGGCCCGGCGAGCCCGCTGGTGGCGACTCACTGATCCCACGGATTCCACCGCGTTAACCCGCCAATTCCGGCGTTGAAGCGCGGGGGTGGAGAAACGAGTCTCGTTTCCACGCCCGCGCTTCTGTCGTCTTCTGCCGTCACCTCCCATTCCGAGATTACGCCCTCACAACGGCGCTCGTGACGAAGCAGAAAAGTGTGTCCGCGGTCACGCAGGTAACGCAGTTCCTGAGGGTGCCGCGCTTCGACAGCATCAAGAGCCGGATCCTCGTGCTCGCTGTCGTCGGCGCGCTGCTTCCGGCTGGCACCATGCTCGGCGTCGCCTACCGCCAGACGCGCAACGCACTCGAGGACAGGATCACCGACGACCTCGTGACCGAGAGCAGCCAGACGGCGCGCGGTGTCAACGTCTGGCTCAAGGAACGCCTTTACGATCTGCGGATCTTCGCCGCCTCGGAGGAGGTGGTGAGCAACCTCGGGCGTTCGTCCCGCCAGGGCGAGGGCAGCACCCGGTTGCGCGACTATCTGCGCTCGCTCCACGCGCGCATCCCGGACTTCGAGCAGTTCTACGTTCTCGACGCGAAGGGACGCGTGCTCGCTTCGAGCGGCGCCGAGTCGCGCGGCGTGAAGCTGCCCGGGGACTGGCAGCGGGCGTTCCGTACCGCGGGTCAGGCGGTGGGCGACGCCTACTGGGACACCCGCGCGGCGAAGGGCAAGATGATCGTCGCGGTTCCCGTGCAGCTGGCGGGCGGCCAGGTGGCCGGCGCGTTCGCGGCCGAGCTGAGTCTGGCGCCGCTGCAGGCGACCATCCGCGAATTCGCGCGCGATACCTCGGTCAACGGCGTCTACCTCGCCAGCGACAGCGGCCACGTGCTCGCCAGGACTGGCGAAGTCTCCAGGCGTCTGCTGAACATCCGGCTCAATCCGGTGACGATGCAACGGCTGGCGCGGCGGGAGAACGTCGCGACCACGTATGTGAACTTCGAGGGCCGCGAAGTGCTCGGCACGCTCGAGCGGGTGCCCCAGACGCAGTGGAGCGTGATCGCGGAAGTCCCGATCGACGTCACGTTCGCCGAGGTGCGCAACTTCCGCAACTTCGGGCTGCTCGTTGGCGCGTTTGTGCTCCTCATCGTGGCGTGGACGGCCTACCGGCTCGGCATCCTCATCGTGCGGCCGCTGGAGCGTCTCGCGGCCGGCGCGTCCGAAGTGGCTCGCGGCGATCTCGATGTGGATCTCCCCGATGCCGGCGGCGCCGGTGAAGTGGGCGTGCTCACGACGGTCTTCAACGGCATGGTGCAGCGCCTGCGCGGCGGGCGGCAGCAGCTGGCGAGCGCCAACGAAACGTTGCGCAACAAGAACGAAGAGCTGGAGCGCCTGTCGGTGACCGACGGCCTCACGGGGCTGGCGAACCACCGCGCGCTGATGCAGCGCCTCACCGAGGAAGGCACGCGGTCAATACGGAACAAGCGCGGCTTCGCGGTGATCATGTGCGACGTGGATCACTTCAAGCAGTTCAACGACGAGTTCGGGCACCCGGCCGGCGACGAAGTACTGAAGCTGGTGGCCGGCCTCGTGCGCGACTCGACGCGCACGGTGGATTGCGCCGCCCGGTACGGCGGGGAAGAGTTCGCGCTGCTTCTCCCGGAGACCGATCTCGCCGGGGCGCTGGAGGTGGCGGAGCGCATCCGGTCGCGCGTGGAGCGTCGCGACTTCCCCGGACGCAAGATTACCGTGAGCCTTGGCGTGGCGGAGTACCCGAAGCACGCCAGAACGCCGCAGGAGGTCGTCGCGGAGGCGGACGCGGCGCTCTACGAGGCCAAGCGGGCCGGCCGCAACCAGGTGAAGTGGGCGAAGACGAGCCGCACGCCAAGGGTCCCTACGGCGCGGCAGCCGCGGTCCGTCGCCGTCCGAAAGAAGGGCTGAGCTACGGGCGCGTGATCAGCGTGCGGTAGATCCAGCCGCTGCGCCCGCCGTCGTCGATTACGCGCACCCACTCGTCCGTATACGCGAAGCCGGTGAGGGCGTTGCCGCCTTCCACCGCGAACGCCACGTCGAAGTTGGTGCCCGGGCCTTCGCGCACGTTGCCGCGGTTCGCCACCTTGAGGCGGATGGGCAGCGCGAACGGCGTCTCGCCCGGCCGTGCCGCGCCGCGCTGCCCACTGGACAGCCGCGCGCGTCCCGCTGTCGCGGCGCTCTTCGCCTCGGCCGCGAGATACAGCGCGCCGCCGTAGTTCTGCTTGTTGAACTCGGCCGTGCTGTGCTGCACCAGCCGCTGCGTGCGGGCCAGTTCCGGGAGTTGGCGCGCGCCATCGCTGTTGCGCAGCGACTGCAACGCCACCTCCGCCTCCGCCATCGCGGACGCGGCCTCGGCGCGGCTCGCCAGCGTCTCGAGCTTCGCCATCGTCCGCACTACTTCCTCGCGCGCGTCGCTCAGCCGCGTCTCCAGTTCGTCCACCTGCGCTTCCTTCTCGAGCAAACGCAACTCGAGCCGCGCCGCGCGCCGCTCCAGGTCCCGTACGGTCACGGTCTCGCGCGGGCCCCGCGATCGCGAAGTCCCTGAAGGATTCGTCGAAGCGCACGCGGACAGGGCCGCGGCGGCCAGGAACAGGACAGCAGCGCGCAAGGGCATACCGGACAGCGGCAGGAATGAACCTTCGGGAGTGATGGTCGTCGCACTCGGACAACCAGAATCCAGACGATCCGGGCTCATTGCCGCCACGCCCGGGACTCCCCCAGGGAGGGAGCCGCGCGATGGGAAGCCCCCAGATCTCCTTCCGACTGGCGTAAGGCTATCGCGGACCACGCGGAACACGCGGACAACTGACGCGGACCTTCAACAGCCGGTCCTTGCCTTGCGCGACTGACTCTCCCGCAAAAACCAACAGAAGCAGTTGCAGGTCCGCGTGTTTTTTCCGCGTCGTCCGCGTAGTCCGCGTTAACCGTACGCCACCGGGAGCTCTGAAGAACGACCTTGAACCGCCGGCTCGCGATATCCGGTGGCAGAGCAGTATCATCAGGGGCCCTCCTTCACACTTTCACACTCGGACAGGTGCAATCATGGCAGCTGCTCGCGGCTCGGCGCTCGTCATCCCCTTCGTGCTCGTCCTGGCAACAACGGCGGCACGGCAGCTCGCGGCGCAGCGTCAAACCGGATACGCGTCCGGGTCGCTCACGGCGCACCAGCAGCTCACGCGCGACATCTACAAGCAGCTCGTCGAGATCAAGAGCACCGTGTACACCGGGAACATCACGCACGCGGCGGTCGCGATGGCGCAGCGGTTCCGCGAGGCGGGGATTCCCGAGGCGGACATCTTCGTCGGCGGCCCCAGGCCCGAGAAGCACAACGTGGTCGCCCGCGTGCGCGGCAGGCCGGGCTCCGCGCGCAAGCCGATCCTGCTGCTCGCGCACCTCGACGTCGTGGAGGCGCTCAAGGAGGACTGGTCGCCCGACCTCGACCCGTTCGTGTTCGTGGAGCGCGACGGCTACTACTACGGCCGCGGCACGTCGGACGACAAGGCGATGGCCGCGATCTTCGTCGCCAACGTCTACCGGATGAAGCAGGAGGGCTTCGTCCCCGATCGCGACATCATCATCGCGCTCACGGCGGACGAGGAGGGCGGCCCCGCGAACGGCGTGGACTGGCTGCTGAAGAACCACGCCGACAAGATGGATGCGGCCATCGTGCTCAACGAGGGCGGCGGCGGCACGCACAAGAGCGGCAAGCCGATGTACAACTCGGTGCAGGCGACGGAGAAAGTGTTCGCCAACGTGGTGCTGCGCGCCACCAACCGCGGCGGACATTCGTCGGTGCCGCGTGCCGACAACGCGATCACCGCGCTCTCCGAGGCGCTTGTGAAAGTCGGACGCCACAGCTTTCCGGTGCAGTTCAACGAAGTGACGCGCGAGTTCTTCAGCAAGACAGCGCTCATCGAGGCGCCGGCAATGGGTCGCGCGATGCGCGCGCTGGTCGCCAACCCGAACGACGCCGCCGCGCTCGCCGTCGTCGCCGCGGACCCGCGCTACAACTCGATGCTGCGCACCACGTGCGTCGCGACGCTGCTCAGGGGCGGCCACGCCGAGAACGCGCTGCCGCAGCTGGCGGAGGCCAACGTGAACTGCCGCATGTACCCCGGCGCCACGGCGGAGCAGACGCGCGCCGCGCTCGAGCGCGTCGTGAACGACACCAGCATCGCGGTCACCGCCTCGTTCGAGAGCCGGCCGCCGGAGCCGCCCACGCGGCTGCTGCCCGAGGTCATGGAGCCCATCGCGCGCATCACACGCGAGATGTTCGGCGACATTCCCGTCATCCCGACAATGTCCACCGGCGCCACGGACTCGCGCTACTTCAGGCAGCGCGGCATCCCGGCGTTCGGCGTTTCCGGACTGTTCAGCGATCCGGCGGTGGACGCGAGGGCGCACGGCCGCGACGAGCGCATGCGGGTCCAGTCGCTCTTCGAGGGACAGGAGTTTCTCTATCGACTGACCAGGGCACTGACGACCTCCAGCGTGACCCCATAGCCGAATGGCTCCACGTCCGACGGGAATGGCTTCACAGTCCGAAGGGTTGATGCGGATTCAGGCCGATTCTGACCGATCACGCCGATAGAGAAGGACAAACGTGCCGGCCTTCAGCTCGCATGGGCTCCATCGGCGAGAATCGGCTCGATTCGGCGTCAATCCGCGTGGCCCTTCGGGCTGTGGGGCCTTTCGCTAACATTCAGAGCATGAGGAAGCGAGATCGCCACGCTGAATCCGATCCCCGTCCCCCAGCGCCCGAAGCTCAGGGCGACGGCGAGCCGGTGTCCGACGTGCCTGATGCCGACGCGTCGAGCGCTCATGCGGCGTCAGACGACGAGACCAACGAGGCCGAGATGGACGCGAGCCCTCAGACGCGCGGCGGGGCACGTGTGGCGAACGCGGAGCCGATGCATGACGAGCTGACGCGGCAGCTCAACGACCAGCGCGACCGGTACCTGCGGCTCGCCGCCGAGTACGACAACTATCGCAAGCGCACCATGAAGGAGCGCTCCGAGGCCGGCGCCCGCGGGCAGGCGGACCTCGTCACCAGGATGCTCGAAGCGATCGACGACCTCGCGCGGTTCGCCCATATCGATCCCGCGAGCACGGACGCGATGACGCTGCACAAGGGCATCGAGATGGTCGAGCAGAAGATGCTCAAGTTGCTCGGAGGGGCGGGGCTCGAGGTCATCAACCCGATCGACCAGACGTTCGATCCCACCGTGCACGAAGCCGTCACGACCGAGCCGGCGCTCTCTCCCGAAGACGACGACACCGTCGCGAGGGTCTTCCTGCCCGGGTACCGCTTCAACGGCCAGCTCCTGCGTCCGGCGCGCGTGGTCGTGAAGCAGTGGCAAGGCTGAGCACGTACTGACTCTATGGCGCAGAACAAGGACTACTACGCAGTCCTCGGCGTCTCCGCGTCCGCGTCCCAGGACGAGATCAAGAAGCAGTATCGCAGGCTCGCCGCGAAGCACCATCCCGACAAGAACCAGAACGACGCCAAGGCCGCGGAGCGCTTCAAAGAGATCTCCGAGGCGTACACCGTCGTCGGCGATCCGGAGAAGCGGAAGCAGTACGACGAGATGCGCCGCCTGGGCGCGTTCGGCGGGTTCGGTGGGGCGCCCCGGGGCACTCGTCAGCCGGGCGCGGGTGCGCCTCCCGGAGGCTTCGGCGGGGGCGGGTTCCGTTTCGAGGAGGTGGACCTCGGCGGGCTTGGAGGGCTCGGCGACATCTTCAGCTCGATGTTCGGCACCGGCGGGCGCAAGACCGCCCAGCCGGAGCGCGGCCAGGACGTGGAGGTCACGCTCGAAGTCCCGTTCCGAACCGCGATCCAGGGCGGCAAGGTCAACATCGATCTCGAGGTCAACGAGGAGTGCCCCGTCTGCAAGGGAAGCGGGGGCGCGCCGGGAGCCAAGATGCAGACGTGCCCGGAGTGCGGCGGGCGCGGCTCGATCTCGTTCGGCCAGGGCGGGTTCGCGGTGCAACGCCCATGTCCCCAGTGCCTGGGACGCGGGCAGATACCGTCGGAGCGCTGCAAGAACTGCGGCGGGGCTGGCGAGGTTCGCGCGCGCCGCAAGATCGCCGTCACCGTTCCTGAAGGCACGGACACGGGCACGAAGATCCGGCTGCGCGGGCAGGGCGGGCACGGCTCCCGCAGCGGCCCCCCTGGCGACCTGCTCATCAACTTCGTGGTGCAGCCGGACCGCTTCTACAAGCGCGAGGGCCTCGACCTGGTCGCGACCGTTCCGATCAACATCGCGCAGGCCACGCTGGGCTCCAAGGTCAACGTGAAGACGATCGACGGCAAGAAGGTGTCGATCCGGATTCCGGCGGGAACCCCATCAGGCAAGCGCTTTCGCGTGCGCGGGCAGGGCGTGAAGAAGGGCGAGCAGCGCGGCGATCTCATCGTCGAAGTGGAGATCGTCGTTCCCGAGAAGCTCACCGAAGAGCAGGAAAAGATGATGCGGGAGTTCGCCGAGGCCGGGGGTCTCAAGTACTAGCTGCCCACGCCGGCGACGCTCAGGGCTGCAACTGAACCTTCAAGGTTGTCAGCAGCTGCTGCTCGAGTGCGCTCTTGGACGTGCACGGGCGGTATTCTCCCGCGAAGGCCACTGGCTTGGCCAAGGCGCTGACCCGCGTGGCAATGGTGGTCTTGGTCGTGTCCGATCTGGATCGCTGGAGCGTCGTCAGCACGGAAAGCCGGACTTCGTACGAGTCCGCGTTCGGCCCGATCTGCGTGGTACCGCAGTCGATCAGACGCATGAGCGGCGTCTTGCCCAGTCTGCGATAGAGCTTCAGGTCTTCGTTGCCGATCGCGTTCTGCTCGGCATCGAAGGTGCCGATGGGGATCTCGAGGAGGCCGTACACGGCAGGGAGTGCCTTCCAGACACGGTCGATCGGGACCCACAGCGTGTCCACCTTTGCTCCGCCGGACGACGACATCCTCAACCCGCTCGCGGAATTTCCCTGGCCGATGGTCACGCTCTGGGGCTCGGGGCTCCCGGCACGGGCCCCGCCCTGACTGCCGCAGGCCGTGAGAACGACTACCGCGACCGCCAAGCTTCGTTGCATCGCCGATCCCTCCGCCATGACCCTTGGTCCGTTGTGGTGACACCGCGAACGCGACATGACAATGCCTCACGGCCCTGCGGCCGGCTAGGGTTGGGGTGCCGTTCGCGCTTGCCGCAGGACTGCCTGGATGAACGGACCCTTGTCCGCGAGGTACCGCTTGCGGTCATTCGCGTGCGCGATGGCGAGCTGCCGCTTGAGGATCTCGTACTCCAGCATCACGGTCGCGTTGGTGCGAAGGTAGTCGCGAAAGAGCAGGTGGTCGCGCCAGAGGGCGCCCGACCAGCTCACCAAGTGGACGTGATGCGACCGGGGGTTTCCCCGGCGAAAGTAGTCGCGGCCGCGTATCCCGTTCGAGCCCAAATGCTCGTAGCCGATTTCCTTGAGCGCCTGGATGTACGCGTCGCGCCTCGCGCGCGGTGGCACGCCTGCGAGGATGTCGATGACAGGTTTTGCGGACAGGCCGGGCACGGCGGTGCTTCCGACATGCTCCACGCGTATTTCGAGGTCGTCGCAGACGCTCCGGATGCGATCCGCCTCGACACGGAACTCCTCCGGCCACAGCGGGTCGTACGCGGCAAGATAGACCATGGCTTAGAATACTGACGCATGCATCCTGCCTTCACAGCCCGGCTCGTAACGTTCGCGGCCGCCGCGACGCTCGTGGCATGCGCCTCCAGAGGCGCAGGCGCGCCCCAGGGCGGGCCGACGTGGCCGCAGCAGCTGGCCTTCGAGTTCGCACGCATGCCCGACACAGTCCCCACGCGCTGGGGCGGCCTGATCGGCGAATACGGTCAGGATACGACACGCCGCTGGTACGTGCTCGAGCGCGAGCGGCGCCTCTGGGTTCTGGACCACCGCGGCAACTACGTGCCGCTCGCCGAGCGATCGGACTCCGTATTCGACGCCCCGTTGTCCACGGCCGCGGTGTCGGGGGAGCTGCGCTTCCGCCGCGACGGGACAGGCCGGGCCGTCGTGATCCAGGCCGGCGATGTCACGATGCCGCGGCGGAACATCGAGCCGCCACCGGGAGCCACACAGCTTCGTATTACGCCAGTCAGGGCGATCGAGGACTTGAGACGGGAGGCGCTGGCGGCCACACCGCCGGCCGAGACCGGATCCTTCAAGCAG
Source organism: uncultured Gemmatimonadaceae bacterium (assembly GCA_963724885.1). GTDB lineage: Bacteria > Gemmatimonadota > Gemmatimonadetes > Gemmatimonadales > Gemmatimonadaceae > DASPMP01. Next base: position 162,738 of record CAVRWG010000002.1, read on the forward strand.
CCGGACCTTGTGGAAATCCGCGCGCTGGACAGCACGATCCGTTTGGACATCCGGTACGCGACCGAGAACAATTTTCTCGGTACGCGCCTCTACGAGCAGCCGCGGGCGTTCCTGCAGCGTCCCGCCGCTGAAGCGCTGGTCCGGGCGCATCGCGCGCTGTCCCGGCTCGGCTACGGGCTGCTGGTCCACGACACCTACCGGCCCTGGTACGTGACCAGGGTGTTCTGGGATGCGACGCCCGACAGCCTGCGCTGGCTCGTGGCGAATCCGGCGCAGGGATCGAAGCACAATCGGGGCGCGGCCGTGGACCTCACGCTCTTCGATGTCGAAAGCGGCAAGGTCGTGGAGATGACGAGCACGTACGACGAGAGCACCGGCCGCGCCAACGCGACGTATCCGGGCGGTTCAGCGCTGCAACGCTGGCATCGCGGCATGCTGCGCCGGGCGCTCGAGCACGAGGGATTCGCGGTGACTCCGCTCGAGTGGTGGCACTTCGACTACAAGGACTGGAAGAGCTACCCGATCGGCAACCAGCCCTTCGATCGGCTGACGCCCTGAGCCTCAAAGGCCCCTAACCGCCGAAGTCTATCGCGGATGACGCGGAGCACGCGGAAACAACACGCGGACCAGCCACTGCTGCTATTGGTTCTTGGCGAGCGAGCCCAGTCGCGCGAGTGAACTAGCAAGTTTTTGCAGGTCCGCGGCAGCTGTCCGCGTGCTCCGTGTCGTCCGCGATCAGAGTCAGCGCGAGAAAGCCAGGTTCAGGCCGCGAGGACCGGAAGGAGCGAACGCTGCCCGCGAGCGGATTCGATGACGCCGCCGCCCAGTACGCGCTCGCCGTCGTAGAACACGACGCTCTGGCCGGGCGTAATCGCCGCCACGGGCTCGTCGAGCGCCAGCTCGACCTCGCAATCGTCGGCTCGAATGATCTCCGCCGCAACCGCGGGGGCACGGTGCCGGACCTGGACCTGCACGTGACGTCCTACGTCTGACGTTTCACGTCCCACGTTCGACGTTGGAGGTCCTCCGTCGGATGCCAGCCAGTTGACCTCGCGAGCCACGAGCCCGCGCCCCAGCAGCTCCTCGCGCGGCCCGATCACGACGGCCCGGTCCGAGGGACGAATCGCGACGACGAACATCGGCTCGCGGAAGCCGCCGGGCACGCCGCGGCGCTGCCCGATCGTGAACCGCGCATATCCGTCGTGCTCACCGATCACCCTGCCGCTCGACAGCACGAATGGTCCGGCGCTGAGCGCCGGCGCGTCGGGGCCCAGCTTCTTGCGGATGATCTTCGTGTGGTCGCCGTCGGGCACGAAGCAGATGTCCTGGCTCTCGACCTTCTCGGCCACGACCTCGAGCCCGAGTCGGTGCGCCACCGCTCGCGTCTCGGCCTTCGTCTGAGCCCCGACCGGGAGCAGCATGCGCGACAGCACCGCCCGATCGATGCCCCACAGGAAATACGACTGGTCCTTGGAGCGGTCCACGCCGCGATGCAACTCGCTCGCGATCACGCGGGCGTAGTGGCCGGTGGCGATGAACCGCGCGTCGATGGAATCCGCCTTCTTCACCAGGTCGCGGAACTTGGTGAACGTGTTGCACCGCACACAGGGGATCGGTGTGCGGCCGCGCGAGTATTCGTCCACGAAGTTGTCCACCACGTCGTGGCCGAACGCGCTCTCGAGATTGAGTACGTAGTGCGGCACGCCGAGCTGCTGGCACACGCGCCGCGCGTCGTTGATCGAGTCGAGCGAGCAGCACGGACGGTCGGGCACGTCCTCTCCGTAACAAAAGAGCTTCATCGTTGCGCCCACGACGTCGTAGCCCTGCTCGACGAGCAGCGCCGCGGCGACGGACGAATCCACGCCACCGGACATCGCGACGAGAACGCGATCCTTAGTCATGCTGAGCGAAGCGAAGCATTTGCAGTTTCGACCTCAGGACGGCACCGTGGCCATCCGGCGCGCCTTGTTCACGAGCTTCGCGAACACATCCACGACGCGGTCCACGGATTCCGCGTCGCTCATGGAACCGAGGCTCATGCGGATCGCGGCGCTGGTCAGATCGCGGGTAACGCCGATCGCCGACAGCACATGCGAGGGGCTCGAGCTTCCGCTCTGGCACGCCGATCCGCCGGAGCAGGCGACGCCCTGAAGGTCGAGGGCCATCAGCATGGATTCCGTGTCCGTGCCGGGGGCCGAGACGTTGACGATGTGGGGCGCCCGGTGCCTTGCGCCGGCGCCGTGAATCACCGCGTCCGGCACACGCTCGCGGATCCCGCGCTCGAGACGCTCCCGCAGCGAGCGCAGCCGCTCGCCCTCTGTCTCTCGCTCGGCCGTTGCCAGCTCCGCGGCCCGCGCCAGTCCGACCGCGGCCGCGACGTTCTCGGTGCCGGGCCGCTTGCCGCGCTCCTGCGATCCGCCGAAGAAGAGCGACTCGAGCACGGTGCCGCGCCGCACGAACATCGCCCCGCACCCCTTGGGCGCGCCGATCTTGTGGCCGCTGATCGCGAGCGCGTCGAACGGCACCCTCCGGGCATCGATCTCCAGCTTCCCGAATGCCTGGACCGCGTCCGTGTGAAAGAGCGCGCCCCGCGACTTCGCCACCGCCGCCAACTCGCCGACCGGCTGGATGGTGCCGATCTCGTTGTTCAACCACATCACCGACACCACCGCAACGTCCGGGCGCGTCAGGGTCTCGAAGGAGGCCAGATCGACCACGCCGTTGGCATCGACGCGACAAAGACGCTCCTCGGCGCCCTCGCGCACGGCCTGATGCACCGCGCCAAGAACCGCCTTGTGCTCGATGGGCGTCGAGACCACCGCGTTGCGGCCTTCGCCGCGGCGGGCGCGCCAGGCGCCCAGGATGGCGATATTGTCGGCCTCGGTACCGCCCGACGTGAAGCACACCTCGTCCGGCCGGGCGCCGAGGCAATTGGCCAGCTTCTCCCGGGCCTCATCCAGCGCCGTGCGCGCTTCGCGCCCCCAGCGGTGCAGGCTAGAGGGGTTCCCGAAACGGGGTCCGTAGAACGGCGCCATGGCCTCCACGACCTCGGGTCGCACCGGGGTCGTGGCTGCGTGGTCCATGTAGATAGGCTCAGGCATGGCAACAATATACGACGTTTTGGGGCTGCTCTGGTAATACCGATTTGGGCGGAAGAGGCACTCGAGACGCCTGCCGTCGGACGTCTGACGACGGGAGCCGATCAGGGAACTTTCGACCGGCCGCGCTCGTCATTAGCGTAGGTCCAGCCGCAGTTCCTTCCCCATAGACCGACGTCCGACGACCAGAGTGCTCATCCTACGAAGCGCGCTATTACTAGCGTTCCTTTCCTCGTCGGCGGCGGCCCAGATCTTCGGCTCCCGGCCCAACAAGGCGTCAGACCAGTGGATTCTCAACCTGTCCGCTCTGGCCGGCATCCCCGTCGGGGACTTCCGCAAGGACGAGAAGCTCGGCGGCGGGCTGGAAATCGCGGTCGGGTACCAGCCATTCCGACGCCAGCCGCTCGTCCTCCGCGGCAGCCTGGGCGGGCTGATGTATGAGCGGTACAACAACGACTACCATGGCGTCGAGGTGTGCGACTTCTTCGGCTTCAACTGCACGGAGGAGATCCTGTTCTACGACTCGCAGAATCACTACATGTCGTTTGTCCAGGCGGGACCGGAGATCATGGCGACCGACGGCACGTGGCGCCCGTACGCGTACGCCCTGACCGGCTTCACCTTCTTCAACAGCACGGTGGCGTTCGGTGATGCGCGGGTCGTCCTCGTCCAGTACCAGAAGTCTCTTTTCGTCGCGCAACTTCTCGACCAGCTACGCTCTCGGGGTGCGCCGGGTGACCTCGAACTTCGGGCGCGAAGGGGGAGTGGACATTTCCGTCCGCTTCACGCGCAACGCCAAGGCGCGGTACCTCACGGAAAAGGGCGTCTACCGCGACGACAACGGCAGCTACGCCATCTCGCCGCGCGCCGGTGCTGCCAACATGGTCTTCATCCAGATCGGCTTCACCGGCGGTCCATTCGTCAACTGGAACGAGCGCTAGTCGCCATGACCCGAGCGCTCTTCGTGATCCCGAGCGCTCGTCGCCGTCATCCCGAGCGCAGCGAGGGATCCGCCGTTGTGACGTACTTCCTGACCGCGGTCACGACCCGGTCCATCTCGTCCATCGTGTTGTAGAAGTGCGGCGATAGGCGCACGCCGGGACGCGCCGTTCCGCCGGACGCGGCGCAGGCGATCCGGTCCTTCTCGTACAGGGTGGCGGCGAGCTTCCGCGGGTCCAGCGCCCCGGGCTTGAAGACAATGATGGCCGCCGAACGCGCGGCGTCCGGGTTCGTCCAGAGCGTCACTCCGTCGATGCGCTGGAGCTGCGTGGCGAGGTGCGTCGCCAGTTGCCGCGCGCGTTTCTCGATGGCCGCGCGGCCGATTTCGTCCTGGAGCTTCAGCGCCGCGCCCAGCGTGGCGAGCGCCGCCTCGTCGCGCTGGCCGAACGCTTCGTGCGTGCGGGAGATCCCGACCGCGCCGCCGTAGAGGCTCACGATGCTGGGCGCGATGCGGTCGTGCACTTCGCGGTCCACGTACAGGACGCCGATCTCCTTCGGAGCGCAGGGCCATTTGTGCGCCGAGCCAGAATAGAAGTGCGGCCGCATCTGGGTCAGGTTGACGTCGAGGACGCCGAACGATTGCGCGCCGTCCACCAGCGCGAACACGCCACGCTCGCGCGCCACGCGGCAGAGGTCCGCGACAGGCAGCATGTCGCCCATCGTGTTGGTGACGTGGGTGACCGCGAGCACGCGGGTTCTCGGCGTGATCGCTCGCGTGAATGCCTCGACGTAGGCGGCCGGCCCGGGATGCGGGTTCGTCACCGCGACCTCGACGACCGTGAACCCGAACCGCTTCGCCTTCTCGCGCCAGGCGTTCAGGTTGCTCGGGTGGTTGTCGGCGAAGATCACCACTTCGTCGCCCGGCGAGAGCTGGAGCCCGCTCGAGACGAGGTTGTTCGCCTCGCTGGTGTTGCGCGTGATGATGATCTCTTCCGGCGTGACCTGAAGTGCGCGGGCCACGAGGCGGCGGGCCTCCTCGCGTCCCTCGGTCAGCTTCGCCCGGCTCGCCGAAGACGGGTTGCCGTCGAGGAAGCGCGTGTTGCGCTCCAGCGCCTCGATGACCGGGAGGGACGTGGGGCAGAGATTGGCCGCGTTCACGAACGCGAAGTCCGGCGGCATCAGGAACCGGGCGCGAACCTCCTTCCAGAACTTCTCGTCGGGCTCCGTGGGCGTCGGCGGCAGCGGCGTTCCGATGAGGCGCATCGGAAGGCCCGGCAGGAAAGCCGCCGAGCCGGTGAGCGCGAGAAGCCGGGTAAAGTCGCGTCGCGAAACAGCGGTCATGCAGCGTCGACTCGCAGGCGTAGCGTCGTTGAAGAACTTCGCCCGCACTTCGGCGAGCTTCGGGAAGTAGCGAATGCTCGTGGTGCGATGCAGGAAGCTTGCGCCCTTGGAGCCACCCGTACCAGTGGTGCCCGGGCCCAGCATGCGCTCCACGAGCTGGGCGTGCTGAAAACGCCACTGTCCGAACTCCATCTCGTACTCCAGCAGCGCTTCGGCGATGAAGAAGTGCAGCTTCGGGCCCGGGCCGAGGTACAGCTGGTCGAGCGACGTGCCCTCCTGTCTGCAGAAACTCGAGGAACATGTCCTGCAGGGACGGACGGTCGAGCCACCGCTTGATGCTCGGCCGGGATCGCGCCCTGCTCCTCGAGCAGCTCGACGAACCACGGCTCGCGCAGTCCCGACGCCGCTTCGATGGCGCGGAACTGCATGCTCTGCGATCCGCTGGACGTGCCGAGGTTGGCGCGGAACGCCGCGAAGTGCTGCGGCGGCAGCAGCGCGAGCGACGCCAGCTGCGCCGACACGATGCGCATGATGCCGTTCACGCGCTGGAGCTGCCAGAGCGCGAGCCCGGCGTCGCGCCTCGTGAACGCGCCGGCGAGCGTGTCGAGGTCGCGCAGCAGCACCTTGAACCACAGCTCGCTCGACTGGTGCACGACGATGAAGAGCAGCTCGTCCGGGTGCTCCGGGGCTGGAGCGCGGGCGCTGGAGCGTCAGCAGCTCGTCGAGCGCCAGGTAGCTGGGGTAGGTGACTTCGTCGGTCAAAAGGTCGAGACCTCGAGCGCGGCGATGTCGTCCACGCGCATCGTTTCCGTGGTGAAGAACGGCTCGCCGTACCGCGCGCGGATCATCGAGCCGTAGTAGGCCGAGTAGTGCCGAATCGCGTCGTACAGCGGCTCGCCGTTGGGGTACACCTCTCCCGCCTGCGTCGCGCCCCCGAACTGCGTCTCGAAGCAGCGGATCGCCGCGATCTTCTCGTCGAACTCGTCGGAGATGTCCACGACGAACGTCGGCTTCTCGAAGTCCTGCCGGAAGCTGACGCAGTGGACGACCTTGTGCGGCCGGTGCTTGGGGACGTCTGGCGCGACCTTCGCGAGCCCCGCGATGAAGCAGGCGTCGCGCACCAGCTCGGCGGTGACGCGATGGTCCGGATGCCGTCCCTGACGCGCCGGCGCGATCACGACGCGCGGCTTGAACCGCCGGATCGCCCGCGCCACGAGCTCGCGCGTGGCGGGTCGTTGACGATACCGGCGTCCGGCAGGCCGAGATTCTCGCGCGCCGAGAGCTTCATGATGGTTGCGGCTTTCGCCGCTTCCTCGCGCGCGACTCTTCGCGTCGCCCTTCGTGCCCATCTCGCCGGCGGTGAGATCGATGACCGCCGTCTTGCGCCCCTGCTTGGCCGCCTTGATCAGCGTCCCGGCGCAGGTGAGCTCGACGTCGTCTCGATGCGCGGCGATGGCGAGGAGATCGATCATGCAGAGAGAGAAGGCGGAAGGCAAAAAGGCGGAAGGCAGAGGGAATGCAGAATTGAGAATGCGGTTGCGCTCGAATGATGATGTGAGGTGCCTCCAGCGCGTGCAGAGTGATAGCTAGGGAGGAGGCATTTGGTGTCAACGGGAAGCTATCAGGATCTGATCGTGTGGCAGAAAAGCGTGCGCCTGGCCGAGGTCATTTACAATCTCACTGCGCGCTTTCCCGCCGAAGAACGATATGGCCTCGTGTCCCAACTCCGACGCGCATCCGTGTCCATTTCCGCGAACATCGCGGAGGGCTGGGGTAGGGGTACCAGGCCGGAGCTTCGCAATCGCCTGATGATTTCCCGCGGATCGGTCGACGAAACGGAATCGGATCTCGTGCTTGCCGAGAAGCTCGGCTTTGCCAGGAGCGGCGAGTTACAGGAAGCCAGAGCCTTGATCATCGAGATCCGCCGAATGCTGGTAGCGCTCCGCCGAAGCCTGTTGCGACAGTCGTAGCAGGCGCATTCTGCATTCTGCTTTCGCTCTGCCTTCTGCCTTCTGCCTTCCGCCTTCTCTACTCGTACCGCAGCGCCTCGATGGGGTCGAGACGCGCCGCGCGCCGCGCCGGAAGCAGACCGAACACGATGCCGATACCGACGGAGACGAACACCGCGAGAATCGTGAGATCGAGCGGCGGCACCGAGTCGATGTTCATCGCCACGTTCGCCAGGCGCCCGAGCATGAGCCCCGTCCCGATGCCAGCGATGCCGCCGATCCCCGTGAGCGTCGCCGCCTCGATCAGGAACTGCTGCAGGATGTCGCGGCGCGTCGCGCCCACCGCCTTGCGGATGCCGATCTCGCGCGTGCGCTCCGTGACGGAGATCATCATCACCGCCATCACGCCGATGCCGCCGACGAGCAGCCCGACGGCGCTCAGCGCCATCATCACGAGGAAGAACGCGCCGGTGATCTTGTTGAACAGGTCGAGGATCTGGTCCTGGGTGATCAGGTCGAACGTGTTGCGGATCGGCGGGTCGCAGGTGCCGCAGCTCGCGCAGCGCGACGGTCACGGCGTTCTGCGCATCGCTCGACGCGTCGACGCCCGGCGCGCGGCTTCACCGAGATGAACAGCGCGTTCGTCTTGTCGATCGTGAACTGATGGTCCAGCATCTGGAACGGGACGATCGCGCGAACTGCTCCTGCCCCGGCGGCTCGAAGATGTTCGCCGCTGCCTGGTAGATACCGATGACCTTCGCGGGCCGCCCGCCGATCGCGGATGCGTCTTGTCGATCGGCTGGATGCTGCCGAACAGCTTGATGGCCACGTCGCTCTCGAGCACGACGACGGCCGCGCCGCTCGCCATCTCGGACCTGGTGAACCAGCGGCCGGCGGACAAGTTCGCCGCCGTAGATCTCGGGGTAGCCGTCGTCGGCGCCCGTGATCAGCCGCCAGTCCCGTACGCGTGCCGCCGTACTCGAGCCGGTTGAGGATCTGCCCCCAGAGCGACGCGTACTGGATTTCCGGCAGCGCCGCGATGCGCTCGCCCTCCGGCCGCGGACAGCACCGGGCGGATGCGCACCCACTTGGGCAGGTTCTCCGGATTGAGCGGCGTCTGCGAGAAGACCTTCATCACGTAGAACGTCGTCGGCCCGGCGATCTCGATCGTGCGCACGATCTGGTCGCTGGATGCCGTGCACGATCGACGCCATCGCCATCACGTACGAGACGCCGATGACGACGCCGAGGATCGTGAGCGCCGAGCGCATCTTGCTGTGCGCGAGCGTCGAACGCGACCGCAACGTTCTCCTGAACGTATCGATGAGGTTCATCGGACATCGGATGGTCGGATGACGGACGCGGATGGCAGAGACGCGCATCTCATTCGGCCCGCAACGCGTTGATGGGATCGAGCCGCGCCGCCCGCGTGCGCCGGATACACGCCGAACAGGACGCCGACGCCCGCGCCGAAGTCCCAGCGCGAGCAGCGACCGACCAGATGGTGACCCGCGCCGGCAGCGGCGACACCGCCGCGATCAGGCGTGGCGAACAGCACCCGCCCCACGGCACGCCGATCGCGCCGCCGAGCGTCGCCAGCAGCGTCGCCTCGGCGAGGAACTGCCGACCGATGTCCCGGTGCGTGGCTCCCACCGACTTGCGCAGGCCGATCTCGTGCGTCCGCTCCTTCACGGACATCAGCATGATGTTCATGATCACGATGCCGCCGACGACGATGCCGATGGCGACCATCGCCGGCACGACCGCGAACAGCACGCTCGTGAGCTGCTTCCAGAAGCTCACCAGCGCGTCCGCCGTCTCGATCGAGAAGTCCGGCTCCTCGGTCGGGCGCAGCCGGTGCGCGACGCGCATCGCCTCCTCGGCGCGCGTCATCGCCGTCGCCACCTCGAGCGGCCGTGCGGCATCTTCACCGAGATCGTCGTCGTCTGGCGCCGGCCGTAGATCGACTCGAACGTCGTGATCGGCATCATCACGAATCCGTCGAACGACTGTCCCAGCACGCGCCCCTTCGCGCGCCACGACGCCGACGATCGTGAACAGCTCGCCGCGAATGCGGACCTGACGGCCCACCGGATCGACTTCCTCGAACAGTTTCTTGGCGACGTCGGCGCCGATCGACCAGCGACGTGCGACGCTGGCGCACGTCGATCTCGGTGAGCGGCTGCCCGCTGGAGAAGCGGTAGTCCTGCACCACCTGATGCTCGGGGCTCACGCCGAAGATCAGCACGTCGCCGAGCGTCCGGTTGCGCCACACGACGTCCGATTGCGGCGTCGGCCAACCCGACGTGATGCTGATCGCCTCGGCGTCCGGCAGCGCGTGCCGCACGACCTCGGCGTCGGCGTGCGTGATCTTCGGGCGACGCTGCATGCGCCGCCACTCCTCGTCGTCGATGAGGCCGAAGTTGATCGGCGTGCGGCGGACCTGGAACGAGTTGGAGCCGATCATCGCGTCGGCGACGTTCTCCTTCACGTACGCGTTCATCCCCTGGATGATCGCGATCACGGCGACGAGGAACGCCACGCTGACGATGATGCCGAGCAGCGTGAAGAAGGACCGCAGCTTGTTGGCGCGGATCTGCGTCAGGGCGGTGAGGAGGACGTCGGCAAAGCGCATGGAACCGCCGGCGCTTCGCGCCGGATAGCTGCCGGCCCGTTTGCGGCCGGAGAACTGCCCCTGCGGGCCGGACGACTGCCGGCGCTTCGCGCCGGAGAACTGCACTTCGATTTACACGAGTGCGTGCCGGCGGAGCCGCGTGTCTCAGCATGCCAACGCTGCGGTCGTCTGCGGCGATAGCCGCAGCGTTGTCCGCACCGAAGGCGCGGCAGTTGTCCGGCGTAGCCGGCGATTCCCGCCGCGAAGCGGCGGCCGTTGTCCGCGGCTACGCCGCGGCCGTTCACTCGTATCGCAGCGCCGCCACCGGATCCAGCCGCGCCGCACGCATCGCGGGCAGCAGTCCGAACAGAATCCCCGTGAACGCCGACACGCCCAGCGCTGCGACGACCGAACCCACGGGCGTCGAAGCGGGAATCGCGGGCCACATCGTGCGCACGCCGACCGCCACCAGAATCCCCAGAATCAGCCCCACCGACGCACCGATGCCGGTGAGCGTCACCGCCTCGACCAGGAACTGCCACAGGATCGTTCCCCTCGTCGCGCCCAGCGCCTTGCGTACGCCGATCTCGCGCGTGCGCTCGGTGACCGAGATCATCATGATCGCGATCACGCCCACGCCGCCCACCAGCAAGCCCACCGACGACAGCGCCAGCCCGACCACGAAGAAGGTGCCGAAGAGCTGGTTGTAGATGCCCATCAACCGGTCCTGCGTGATGATGGCGAAGTTGTCGGGCTGTGACGGACGCAGCCCGCGCATCGCGCGCAGCAGCGCGGTCACCTCGTCCGTGGCCTGCTCGACCGACACGCCCTTACGCGGCTTCACGATCAGGTTGTTGCCGCGCATCCAGAAGTCCAGATGCCGGCGAGCGGTTTCCCAGGGCACGATGGCCTTGGGCGAGTCGCCGCCGCCCGCGGACGTCGGCGTGCCCATCGGGCTCGCCGTGTAGTGATAGATGCCGATCACCCGAAGCCGCACGCCGCTGCTGACCTCGACTTCCTTGTCGATCGGGTCCGAGTCGCCGAACAGCTTCTCCGCCAGCTTTTCGTTCAGGATCACGACGCGCGCGGCATTCTCGTTCTCGGCGTCGGTGAAGCTGCGTCCGGGATAGATGTCGCCACCGTCCACCGCAGTCCAGTTGGCCGTGTAGCCTTCGACGCCGGCGCCGAGCTCGCGGTCCTTGTAGCGGAACCGCAAGCCGTTGGCCACATGCGATGTGACCGCGAGGATGCTGGGCAGGCGCTGGATCGCGTCCGCTTCGCTCATGCGGATCATCGGGTTGCGGCGCTCGGGACAGGTTTCGTCGGTGCCGTCGCACACCTGGAAGCCGCCGATGTTGCGGCGGTAGATGAAGAACGACGTCGGCCCGGCGGCCTCCACGTCGCGAGCGAAGCTCTCGTTGATGCCGCGCACCACCGACGACAGCGCGACGACGACGAAGACGCCGACGGCGACGCCCATGATCGTGAGACCCGCGCGCACCTTGTTGGCGCGCATCGCGTCCAGCGCGATGCCGACGCCTTCGAGCGCGTGCGAAGACCTTCGTGCCGATGCTCATCGCATCTATCTCCTGCCTCAGCGCTTCGATGGGGTCGAGCCGCGACGCCCGCGTCGCGGGATACACGCCGGACACGATGCCGACGACGGTGCCCGAGCAGCGTGGCCGCGACCAGCGACCACGGCGCCACGGCGGCGGGCAGCGGCGTCTGCGCTTCGACGATCTTGGCGCCGCAGCAATCCCAGCGCGATGCCGATGATCGCGCCGAGGGTGCTGAGCGTCGCCGCTCTCGACCAGGAACTGGCTGCAGGATGTCGCGGCGCCGCGCGCCGAGCGACTTGCGGATGCCGATCTCGCGCGTGCGCTCGGCGACCGCGACGAGCATGATGTTCATGATCACCATGCCGCCGACGATGAGGCCGATGGCGGGGAGCGCGGTGCCGGCGATGGTCATGACGTCCATCGTCTTGTTGAAGCACCACGAGCGCGGACGCCGACGTCTCCATGACGAAGTTGTCGGGCTGCGACGGACGCAGCCGACGGTGCCCGCGCAGGATCTCCCGCGTGAGCTCCATCATCTCGTCCATCATCAGCGGCGAGCTGGCGACTTCACCATCATGCCGTCGATGTCGCCGCGCGGGTTGGTGAGGCGGTGCAGCGGCGAGTTGAACGGCGCGATCGCCAGCTTGTCCATCGAGAGGCCGAAGAGCGATCCCTGTTTCTCGATGACGCCGATGACGGTGTAGGGAACGCCGCCGATGCGCAGCTCGCGTCCGAGGGGGTCGAGACCCGGATAGAAGTACGTCGCGACCTCGGCGCCGATCACGACGACGTTGCTGCCGAGGTCCATCTCCTGCTGCGTGAACGCGCGCCCGGCCGTCAGGTCGTACTGCTTGATGGTGAAGTAGTCGCCCTCGACGGCGTGGGCGTCCACCTGGCGGGGACGCGCCCACTGGGTCTGGGCCCACGCCTGGTTCTCGCTCTCCACCGCCCAGCGGATGTCGGACGGGAGCGCGCCGGCTACGATCCGAACGTCCTTCTGGTAGAAGCGTGGCCGCCGGACCCATTCGCGCCAGTCCGCATCGGTGCCTTCGGCGAACCAGGGGAAGCGCCGCACGTGAACGTGTTGGCGCCGAGCATGCGGCCGATGAAGTCCCGCTCGACGTAGCGGCTCATCCCTTCCACGATCGAGACGACGGCGATGAGGAACATGACGCCGATCGTGACGCCGAGCAGCGTGAAGAAGCTCTTGAGCTTCTGGACCCGGATCTGGGCCAGTGCCAGGCGGACGGCTTCGAAGATGGGCAAGAGAGGGAGGAGGGAGGAGGGAGGAGGAGGAGGGAGGAGGGGTTAGGGGCGCGATCGTTTGATGACGGTTTTAGGGGATTCTCGGCGATTGTTGGGCAACTTTACCAACGCCGCGTGACACACAACGGATATCGCGAGCTAAAAGTTTGGCACAAGGCAGTCCGACTTGTGGTCAATGTCTATCAGGCGACCCGGAGGTTTCCGCCGGACGAGCGCTACGGATTAACGACCCAGATTCGACGTGCAGCGGTATCGATCGTGGCAAACATCGCTGAGGGTCATGGCCGAACGACGAGAGGCGAATACCGTCAGCACTTGTCATTCGCCCGCGGTTCGCTGAAGGAAGTAGAAGCCCTCTGCGAGGTCTCGCGCGAGCTGTCCATCATGGATCACTCGACCTACGATTCCCTCCAGGAGCCCTGCGTGGAAATCAGCAAAATGCTCACGGCTCTGAAGCGCTCCCTGGCACCCTAGGTCCCTCCTCCCTCCTCCCTCCTCCCTCCTCCCTCCTCCCTCCCTATTCGTATCTCAAAGCCTCTACCGGGTCGAGTCGCGATGCCTTGAGGGCCGGGAGCATCCCGAAGACGATTCCCGCAAAGGCGCTCGTCGCGAGCGCCATCGCGATGGCCAGCGGCGGTGTGGCGGCCTCGATCGGCGTCGTGCTGCGGATCAGGAGGGTCAACGCGCCGCCGACGATCAGGCCGACGATCGCGCCCACGAGGGTGAGCGTCGCGGCCTCGACCAGGAACTGCCAGAGAATAGTCCCTCGCGTGGCGCCCAGCGCCTTGCGGACTCCGATCTCGCGCGTGCGCTCCGTGACCGAGATCATCATGATCGCGATGACGCCGACGCCGCCGACCAGCAGGCCGATCGCCGAGAGCACCATCATGACCAGGAAGAAGACGCCGACGATGCGGTCGTACAGCTGCATCAGCCGCTCGGGTGTGGACACGAAGAAGTCGTTGATCTGGGCGGGCCGGAGATGCCGGGTGATTCGCAGGGTCGCGACCACCTCGTCCATCACCGCGTCGCGATTGACGCCGTCGCGCGGCTTCACGGTGATGTCCATCCAGTCGACCCACGTGTTCAGGCGCCGCTGCGCGGTATTGAACGGAACGATCACCTTGCCGCGATTACCGCTGTCGAAGACGTTCGCGATCGGCTTGTAGACGCCGATGACGGAGAAGAGCTTGCCCCCGAGCCGCACTTCCTTGCCGACGGCCTCTTCGCCGAGGGACAGCTTCTCGATGACCTTTTCGTTGACGAGCAGCACGTGCGCGGCGGTCTCGTTCTCGAGCGCCGTGAAGTTGCGGCCGGCGATGATGTCGCCGCCGGTGACGTCGAACCACGCGGGTGTGTAGGCGTCCACCGTGACGCCGGGAAGCTCCCGGTCGGCGAACTTGATCGGCGCGCTCGTGCCGATGTGCCCGGTGACGCCTTTGATGTCCGGGACGCGCTCGATCTCGCGCACCGTCTCGAGGGAGAGCGGCGAGTTCCTCCGCCACGGACAGCTGTCCGCCGAGCCGTTGCACGAGGTGATCTCGGCGGGCCAGCGCGTGATGAAGAACGTCGTGGGCCCTGCCGCGGCCATGCTCTTGGAGACGCCCGCGTTGATGCCGTGCACCGCCGCGGACATGACCGTCACGACGAACACGCCAACGGCGATCCCGAGGATCGTGAGTCCCGCCCGCACCTTGTTGGAGCGGATGGCGTCCAGGGCGATGAGCACACCCTCGAAGATGCTGCTGAGACGCGTCGGCAGGTTCATGGCTACTCCTGCCGCATGGCGTAGATGGGGTCCAGCCGCGCTGCGCGGCTCGCGGGGTACGCTCCCGCGATGATCCCGACGCCGGCGCCGATGATCACGGCCATCACCACGGACCAGGGCGCGACAGTGGCAGGGAGCGGGGAGAGAGCGGCCACACCCTGCGACAGGCCGACCCCGAGCGCGACGCCGAGCCCCGCGCCAACGACGCTGAGCGTCGCGGCCTCGACCAGGAACTGCGCCAGGATGTCACGCCGCTTGGCCCCGATGGACTTGCGAATGCCGATCTCGCGCGTGCGCTCCGCCACCGCGACCAGCATGATGTTCATGATCACGATCGCGCCCACGACCAGTCCGATGGCCGGGAGCACCATGCCGGCGAGAATCAGGAAGCGCCGGATGCCGTTCCACGACGTCAATGCCGACTCGGAGGACTCGAAGACGAAGTCGTCCGCCTCGGCGGGGCGCAGCTTGTGCCGGCGGCGCATGACCTCGCGGACGATCTCCTTGGTGTTCTCGATCGCCGCGGTATTCGGCGCCTGGATCACGACACCGTACAGGTTGAGCCGCGCGCGCGTGATGGTGGACATGTGCGAGTTGAACGGCGCGATCACCTGGCGGTCGAGATTCAGCCCGAACACCGACCCCTGCTTCTCCAGCACCCCGATGATCCTGAACGGAAAGCGCTGGATCTTCAGCTCGCGCCCGATCGGATCGAGGTTCGGGAAGTAGTGCTCGGCGATCTCGGATCCGACGACGACGACCGGCGACCCGAGCTGCTCGTCGAGATCGCCGTGCGCCCGGCCCTTGGTGACGACGAGGTCCTTGATGCTGAAATAGTCGGGCGTCACCGCCTGCGCGATGACCTGCGCGCCGCCGTT
>CAVRWG010000003.1:0-491512 GCA_963724885.1 uncultured Gemmatimonadaceae bacterium
CGATACTCCGAGCTGGCGTCCATCCAGCGGATGTCGTGCATCGCCCACTTCGCGTCGGGCGGCAGCGCTTCCCGGATGGCGTAGCCGTCCTCGGGCTTGATCACGGGCCGCCGCTGCCACGCGCGCCACTCGGCTTCCGTGACGTCGGTGTTGATGTCCGGGAAGCGGCGCACGTTGAAGGTGTTCACGCCGAGGAACTTGGCCGCGAAGTCCTGCTCGACGTACTTGTTCATGCCCTCGACGATCGACACCACCGCGATCAGGAACATCACGCTGATCGTCACGCCGAGCAGAGTGAAGAAGCTCTTGAGCTTCTGCACTCTGAGCTGGCTCAGGGCGAGTCGGATTGCTTCGAAGAGGGGCATTTGTAACCGCCGCGCCTCCGGCGCGGAAAACGGCCGGCCGTTGGCCGGGACAACCGCCGCCTTCGGCGGAGAAACGCCGGCCTGCGGCCGGACAACTGCCTTGCAGTTCCCCGGCATAGCCGCGGCGCTTCTCCGCGCGTCAGCGCGGCCCTTTCTCCGGCGCGACGCGCCGGCACTTCTCCGGGCCAACGGCCCGGCAATGGCTAGAGTCCTATCCTTGCGGTGAACGCCTCGCGCCGGTCATCGGAGTGCGATCAGGCCGTCGCGCAGCACGACCACGCGGCGCGCGTGCGCGGCGATGTCGGCCTCGTGCGTGACCATGATCACGGTCTGGCCCTGCGCGGCCAGGCCCTCGAACACGTTCATGATCTCTTCGGACGTCTGCGAGTCGAGGTTACCCGTCGGCTCGTCGGCCAGCAGGATCGACGGGTCGTTCACGAGCGCGCGCGCGATGGCGACGCGCTGGCGCTGACCGCCCGACAGCTCGTTGGGCCGGTGATGCATGCGGTCCGCCGAGCTGCACGCGCTCGAGCGCCTCCTTCGCGCGGCGCTTGCGCTCGTCCGAGCCGACGCCGGCGTAGACCAGCGGCAGCTCGACGTTGTGCAGCGCGGTCGCGCGCGGGAGCAGGTTGAACGTCTGGAAGACGAACCCGATCTCCTTGTTGCGCACGCGCGCCAGCTCGTCGTCGCGACATCTTCGAGACCAGCGTGCCGTTCAGCCAGTACTCGCCGGCCGTCGGCGTGTCGAGGCAGCCGATCAGGTTCATGAGCGTCGACTTGCCCGAGCCCGACGGTCCCATGATCGCGACGTACTCGTTGCGGCCGGATGGCGAGGTCGACGCCGCGCAGCGCGCGCACGACTTCGCCGCCCATGTCGTAGTCCCGCTTGAGGCCGCGGGTGACGATGACCCAGTCGCGGCCGGTGCCGTGCCCGCCTCGCCGCACGACGCCTTGCGTTCGGCGGTGGTGTGCATCGGTCATCGATGCGGTCCTGCAGTGTGGTGGCTCACGATTTGGCGACCGTCTTGTCTTGGCGTTCTTGTCCGGCCTTCGTGGCTCGCGCACGAGCGCGCCGTCCTTCAGTTCGCGAATCGCCTGGTACGTGCCGCCGACGATCTTCTCGCCGGCCTTGAGGCCCGACAGGACCTCGAAGTACTTCTCGCCGGCGATACCTACCTTTACGGGCCGGAAGGTGACTTTGTTGTCCGTTCCGACCACGAAGACGCCCTCGACGTCCTTGCTTGCCGACTTCCTTCGTCGGCTTCGGGCCGGCCGAGACCCGACCGCCGAGTCGCCCGCCGTGAGCTCCTCGTTCTCGCGGACCGTCAGCGCGATGATCGGGATCGACAGGACCTGCTTGCGCGTGTCCGTCACGACCTTCGCCGTGGCCGAGAAGTCAGGGCGCGTCTCGCCGGGGCGGATTCAGGAGCTGGATCGGACCTCGTAGTCCACGGCCTGCTCGGCGCCTGCTGCACGGCCGACGCCGCGCACGGAGCTGTTGGAGATCTTCGACACCCGGCCGACGAACGTGGTGTCCGGGAACGCGTCGATCTGGACGACCGCCGAGTCGCCGATGCGATGCGCGCGACGTCGGTCTCGTCGACCTTCACGTTCGTCTCGAGGACGGTCATGTCGCTGATCGTGAGCAGCGTGGCGGCGTCCTTGTTGAACGTGCCCGGCACCGCCGTCTCGCCCTCCTCGACGACGAGCCGCGTTATGCGGCCCGCTCATCGGCGCGTGGATCGTCGTCTTGCACGGGCGGACCTGGCGTCGCTCAGCGCGGCGCGCGACTGCTCGACTGAGTGTCCCGACGCCTCGACGCAACGCCTCGTTCACGTCCACGGCGTCTTGAGCTGCTCGAGCTGCTCGTCGGAGACGAGCTGCGCGTTCGTCTTCCTGATCTCCAAGGTGCGGTCATAGCTCGCTTCGCCTGGATCAGGTTCGCGCGCGCCTGCGCGTGCTGCGCCTGCGCCGACGCCATCCCCGCCTCGGCGCGCGACACCTGGCTTCGGCCTGCTCGAGGTCGATCTGGAGCAGGAAGTGCCCCTTCGCCACCATCTGGCCTTCCTTCACGGAGAGCTGCGTGATCTTGCCCGCTGATGTCCGCGGCGACGTCGACCTTGGTCTGCGGGCGCACCTGGCCGCTCGCCGTCACCGAGGCGACGAGGTCGCGCTTCTCCACCGGCTCGATCCGGACCTCGACGGACTTGTTGCCGCGCTTCGCGGCCCCAAGGCTGACGACCAACGCGACAACGAGCGTCGCAACACCCGCAAGCGACAACTTCACCTTTTTGGTCATGTTGAGATTCCTCTCCTAACGGAGGGGGCGCCCCACCGCGCTCTCGAGCGCGGTGAAAGCTCTGTGATAGTCGTAGACCGCGTTCAGGCGGTCGATCTGGGCCTGCTCGAAGGTGCCGCGCGACGTGGTGACGTCGAGAAACGTCGCGGCACCGACTCTGTAACGCTCTTCGGCGAACGAGAGCTCTTCGCGCGCTCGCTGCGCGTTGACGTCCCGGAGCTGGGTCGTGCGCAGCGCCGTCTGGAGGTTGAGGTACGCTTCGACCACGTCCGCCTGGAGCTGCAGCTCGCGCCCGCGCACGTTGAACTTCGCGTTCTCGCGAGAGTAGATCGCCTCCTGGAGCCGCTGCTCACGCTGGTAGTTGTCGAAAATCGGCAGCGAGATGAACGCGCTGAACGAGCGCGGCGCCGGGGTGAACTCGAACGGGAACCTGTTGTTGGCCGCGATTGCCTGCGCCTCGAGCTGCGGCGACCAGGTGGGCAGGCCGCTGCAGTTCAAGCGACCCATGCCGGCGGAAGCGCGGAGCGAGTCCTCGCTGAAGCATCCCTCACGCCGGCCCTCGACGTTCGCCTGCGCGCTGGCGATCGCGACGGACTGGTCCGCGAGCTTGCTGGAGTTGCCGCCCCAACCCGTCGACAGCGACAGCGTGGGCAGATAGCGGCCCTGCGAAGCCCGCACATTCACGCCGGCCGCGCGCTCGCGCGACCTGAGCGCGACCAAGCCGGGATTGGCCGAGCGGGCCAGCTCCTTGAGGCTGTCGACGTTGAACGAGACCGGCGTGACGACGAAGCGCGTCGAGAGCACGACACTGTCGGGACGCGGCACACCGAGCTGCTGGAACAGCCGCAGCATCTGCACCCGGGCACTGTTGTGCGCCTGCAGCGTCGCCACCTCGGACTGGCCGAGCGCGACCTCCGCGCGGCGCACGTCGAGGATGGTGCCCGCTCCGACGGCTTGTCTCGCCTTGGCCAGGTCCAGCTGGCCCCTGGTCGTCTGCATGAGCGTGTCCTGCAGAGCGGCGGTTGCCTGGCCCTGCAGAACGAGGAGGTAGAAGTTGGTCACGCCGCCGCGGAGGGCCTCCACCGCACCGGTGACGTCGGCCTCGGCGGCGTCGCGTGTGGCGGAGAACACCTTCGGCGCCGTGAGGACGTCGCTGTTGAGCGTATAGTTGACGCCGATTCCGTACGACGACTGCATGACGTCGGACGAGTTGCTGAGCGCGACGCCCTGGATGAACTGCTGGCCGGTTTTCTGGTAGCGGCCCGACAGGTTTGCATTCACCGAAGGCAGCAGCGACGCATACGCGCCGCGCACGCCGGCGTCGGCCGACCTGCGGGCATTGACTGTCTGCTGGAACTGCGGGTTGTTGCGGCGGGCGAGCGAAATGGCTTCGTCGAGCGTCAACGTCGCGGGCGCCTGGGCCTGCGCCGTCTGCGCGACGAGAGCTATCGCCACCAATGGCACGGTAATACGCATGTCTCGTGAGTCCTATCGGGAGGTCTGACTTGTTTACGCGGGGCCTGGTCCGGGTGTTTCAGGCCCATGTCCGCCCTTCAGCGAGGCGGATCGTCCCTCAAAGCTACCAGCCCCCGCGCCGGAATCGCGACCTTTAGAAGGCGGCCGCCCGCGTCGATCCACACCTCCCGGCTGGACCCGTCCGGGTAGACCAGGCCAAAGTGGCTCGCCGGGATTGGTCGGCCCGCAATTTCGACACTTTCCTTCTCGAGCTCCTGAAGCCGGACGCGGGTCTGTCGAGCCGACCTCGGCGCGATCACGACTACCTGGTCCTGCTCGACCGCGAGCGCGACAAAAAAGAAGTGATGGTGGACGTCGTCTTCGAGCAGCAGGGCGCCGCTGTTCAACAGGTACTCGCGCGCCGATTCGCCGCTCGTGGTCTTGACGAGCACGCTGAACCGCCCCGGGCGGCCCCGTCCGCGGACGTCCTGGAACAACTGACCCTTCTGAAAGACGACCGATTCGTAGGCGACGGGAACGCCGGCCGAGTCGGTTCCCAGGCTGCTGGTAATGCGGGTGTCGCCCAGGACACTGGTGCTGGAAGCCTTGTAGACCTGGCCTCCCGGCGCCGGCGTACGGGCGATCCTGAAGGACTCGCGGCCTACCGGAGCGCCGCCCTGACGGACGGTAAACGTGCCCTCGTCGAGGATCGCACTCGACTGGGCAACCGCTCGCCCCGCGAGCGCCGAAATGAGGCCGAATACGGGCAGGGCCCGCCGCAATGTCCACATTCCGACGTAGTACACCGGTTAGACCCTCGCGGTTCGCCTAAGTCTCTGCCGGGACTACAGAAAGGAACACCCGCTCCCGAACGCGGCTGACAATGCGTTCGTACAGCAACCGCCCCTTTTCCGCCGACGCCAGGCTTGGGCGGCCGATCGAGCCCGAGCTGCCACGGGGGATTCGCAGCCAACCTCTGCGGTAACGTCGCAGCTCTTCCCGCGACATCATATAATCCTCGGCAACATCCATACGGACGAGCTCGGGCGCCAGGAAGAGCATCAGCGACGTATCCACCTCGTCCCCATGCATCGGCTCGCTCTGGCCTTCCAGGAGGTCGTGAAAGTCCATTCCGAAGATGTCGATCACGCGGACGCGGGCTTCTGCAGTCGTTACGGTCGCGAGCGCCTCGAGGTGCGGGTCGTGTTCGTGGGCTGTGAGGAGTATGAATTCACGAATGCCACTCGCTTCCCACGTATCCAGCAGGTCGTTGAGCGCGCGATGCAGCGTCTTGCGACGCAGCGACGCGTTACCGAAAAAGCTGCGTTCGGTTTCAACGTTGACGCCGAACTCCAGCGTTGGCGCGCGCAGGACCCCGAATTCGCCGGAGAACTCGTCCGCGAGGCGCTCGACGATGATCGTGTCACAGCCGAGGGGCAGGTGGGGACCGTGCTGCTCGCACGTTCCGACGGGCACGATGAGTCGCGCGTCCGCCGCGATCGCCGCAGCTATTTCGTCCGGCCGCATCTCCTTGATGCGCCTGGGACGGGGAGCCGATAGAGGCTGAGACATAAGGCGACGACCTGGATAGTCGCGGCGTCGGTCGCGCTTCTCGCGACGAGCCGCTGGCTGAGCGCGACGTCGGTAGAGTATCTCGTTGTGGCGGCGACCGCCACGGCGGTGGCCGGCGCCGTCGCGTTCGGCTTGGCCGCCGGCCAGAAACGCTGGACGCTCGCCTGTGTCGTGCTCCTCGCGATGGCGCTCGCGGCTGCGGCGAACACGCAGCGGCAGCTGGCGCTGCTCCGCGGGCGCTGGCCGGCGGAGCGCGCGCGCATCGCCGAGCGGGCTTTGTCCGAGCTGACGTCGGACGTGACGCGCAGCGCCAGTTCGCTGCGCGCCCGCGCGGTGTCCGCGCTGGCCGCAGGGACGCCACCCGACCGCGACGCGGCGTTCCGGGAAATGATCGACTACGGGGATCGAGACGAGGCGGTCGCGTTGTACGACGGCGAGGCCGCGATCGCGTGGACGGGCCGGCCGCGCGTTGCACTCGACTCGCTCACCGCGCCCGTCGGAGTGGCCGCCACCCCGTTCC
The DNA here is from genome assembly GCA_963724885.1 of uncultured Gemmatimonadaceae bacterium. Taxonomy (GTDB): domain Bacteria; phylum Gemmatimonadota; class Gemmatimonadetes; order Gemmatimonadales; family Gemmatimonadaceae; genus DASPMP01. The sequence continues at coordinate 6,212 of CAVRWG010000003.1, forward strand.
ACCTCGAGCTGTACGCGGTCGCGCGGGACGGGCAGCGGCGCGCGGTCGCCAGTCGGCTGTTGTACGCGAACTCGCCGGCCGACCGGATGGCCGAGTCGCTCGGGGGTTCGATCGCCGCGCGCCGGGCCATCGCCGGGTTTCGGTTCGCCCCGGCGCGCGACTCCGCCGCGCTCGACGGGGGACGCGTGGTGCGCGTCGGACAGGGTGCTGAAGCGCCGGCGCTGTTCGCGGTCGCCGCCGATCCGCTCACCGAAGGCGAAGTGCGGCTTCGCCTGCTCGAGCGCGCCCGGTTGCGTGTCGGCGCCTGCCTCGCCGTGGCGCTGGCGTGCTTCATCGTCGCAGGGTGGCGCGACCGGCGCGAAGCGCGCTGGCGCGGCGCACTCGTCGCCGTCGGGTTGGCGTGCGTCGCTCTGACGCCGTTGAGTGCCTTCTCCAACTACTCGCGGCTGTTCGATCCCACCCTGTATTTCACGTCGCTGGGCGGGCCCCTCACCGCGAACGCCGCGGCGCTCGCGCTCACGGGGGCGCTCGTGCTGCTGGCGTTGCTCACGATCGTGCGGCGGCAAGCGCGCGTCGCCGACCGCCGGGTGGCCGTCGGTGTCGTCGTCCTGGTCGCGGGACTCGGTCCGTTCCTGCTGCGAGACCTGGCGCGCGGAATCCAGATCCCGTCGTACGGCGTGAACGCGTCCCTGTGGCTCATCTGGGAAGTGCCGCTGTTCCTTGCGGCCGCATCCGTGATGCTCGCGGGCGCGGCTGCGGGGAGCGCGGCGCTGGGTCGGTCGCGCGGCCTGCCCCCCATCGTCGCTCCCGCGCTGGCGGTTGTCGCCGCGCTCATCGCGCCCGTGGTCTGGGAGGCGCCGGCGGGGTGGCCATGGTGGTACACGTTCCTCTGGATCGCCGCGATCGGGTCGCTCGCCGTGTCGCGACGCACGAACGCGATCATCGTGGCAGCGGCCGCGGTCGCGTCGCTCGGCGCGACGACGCTGGTGTGGGGCGCCACCACGCGCGCTCGCGTGCGGCTGGCCGAGGAGGACGTCGCATCGCTCGGCACGGGCAGCCCGTATGCCCGAGTCCTGGCGCGGCGGCTGGGCGACCGCTTCCTCGAGGCGCCGGGCCTGAGTCGCCGCGACCTGCTCGAGACGTACTCGACGTCGGACCTCGCGGCGGCCGGATTCCCGGTGTGGATCGCCGCGTGGCGCTCGCCCGCGGCGCCCAGCGCGACTCTCGCGACCGCGTCGCTCGTGATCCCGCTCGATTCCCTCCGCGGCGTGGTCGCGCGCGCCGGCGCGAGCGGGCGCGAGGTCGAAGCCGACCTGCCTGGTGACCCCTCGGTGCAGCACGCGATCGCGGTTCCCACCGACAGCGGGGTGGTCGCGATCGTCGTGGCGCCCAGGTCGCTGCTGCTGCCCCCGGATCCGTTCGTGCGGTTGCTGGGCATCGAGTCGCCGCCCGAGGGCGAGCCGCCGTACGTCATCCAGCTCACGGCGACGCCCGCCGCGGAGCCGGGCCGGCCAGCCTGGCGCCGCGAGGGGACCGAGCTGCACGGAGACTGGATCGCCGCCGTCGGCTCCGGGACGGCGCGTGTGCACGCCGAAGTCGAGCTGCGGCCGCTCTTCCCGCTCGTTCAGCGTGGCGCGCTCATCGTCTTTCTCAACCTCGGCATCGTCGCGCTGCTCTGGCTCATCAGCATTCTCGCCGACGGCGCCGCGGTCCGCTGGATCGCGGTGCGACGTCGCCGCTTTGCGCGCAGCTATCGCATTCGCCTCACCGGGGCCCTCTTCGCGTTCTTCATGGTCCCGGCCATCGCGTTCGCGGCCTGGTCCTATCAGCAACTCTCCGCGGACGCAGCGCGCACCCGACAGCTCCTCGTGCGGGAGACGCTGCGCGCGGTGACTCCGTCCGGGCCTTCGGATGCCTGGCTCGCGTCGGAGAGCCGACGCCTCGGCGCACCGTTGTTCGTCTACGAGAATGGCGCGCTTCGCGAGGCCAGCGATTCGCTCCTGGCGGAGCTGGCTCCAACGGGGCGGCTCCTCAGCGCGCCCGTGGCGCAGACGCTCCTGGTGCACGGCGAGGCGGGGGCGCACCGCATCGAGTCCGTGGGAGACGCGCCCGTCCTGTTCGGGTACCGCAACTTCACGGTTCGCGAAAGGGTTCCCGCGGTGCTCTCGGCACCGGCGCGCGCCGACGAACTGGCCCTCGGGCGTCGCGCCCGCGACCTGGGGGTGCTGGTGCTCTTCGCGACCGCGGTCGGCGCCCTGGCGGCGCTCTGGCTCAGCGGTATCGCGGCGCGCCAGCTGGCTCGTCCCATCGGCTCGCTGCGACACGCCGCGCTTGCGCTGGCCGCCGGTGAGCGCGAGCCGCGGCTCGAGGGGCAACCCACGGCCGAGTTCACGCCGGTGTTCGCCGCGTTCCGGCGCATGATGTCGGACCTGAACGCGAGCCGGTCGGCGCTGGAGGAGGCGACGCGGCGCACGGCGACCGTCCTGCGCAACGTGGCCAGCGGCGTGATCGCCGTGGACGACGATGGCGTCGTCACGCTCGCAAACCCGCGGGCCGACGAACTGCTCGGCGCCGGCTTGCCGCCGGGGACGCGGCTCGCCGACACCGGGCCGCCGGCCCTCGGCACGCTGCTCCAGCGCTTTCTCGCCGGCGATATGGACGACGAGGCGTTCGAGATGCCGCACGGCGAGCAGCAGTGGCGCGGCCGGCTCACGCGCCTCACGCGCGGCGGAGCCGTGGTCACGGTGGACGACGTGTCGGAGATCGCGCGCGCCGAGCGCGTCCTGGCGTGGGGCGAAATGGCGCGCCAGGTGGCGCACGAGATCAAGAATCCGCTCACGCCGATCCGCCTTGGCGTGCAGCATCTGAAACGCGCCCGCGCGGACGCCCGCATCGATTTCGATCACGTCCTGGACCAGAACGTCGAACGCATCCTGAAGGAGATCGACCACCTCGATGAGATCGCGCGGGCATTCAGTCGCTACGGCCAGCCGCCGGAGCACCGCGCCGGCGCCGAGCCCACCGACGTGGCCGCCGTGCTGCGCGACCTCGTGGGCCTGGAGACGATGGGCGAGGAGCAGGTGCGCTGGTCGGTGAGCGGCGCGGAAGGGCCGGTGCTGGCGCTCGCGCGACGCGATGAGCTGCGGGAGGTGCTCCTGAACGTGTTCGAGAACGCTCGGCTGGCGCGCGCGTCGGAGGTGCGCAGCGCCGTCGCGCGCTCGGACGGACACGTGACGATCTCGGTGCGGGACAACGGCCACGGGATTCCCGGCGAGGTGCTGTCGCGCATCTTCGAGCCGCACTTCTCGACGCGCACCAGCGGATCGGGGCTCGGGCTGGCGATCAGCAGGAGGTTGATCGAGAGCTGGGGCGGCACGATCGAGATCTCGAGCAAGGATCGGCGCGGCACCGAAGTGATGATCCGCCTTGCTCAGGCAGACGCTTGACCGTCAGCCAACCACATCACCCGCCATCCGGGAGTCAACCCGGGAGGATCGCGATTCGGCTGTTTCACGCGGATTTACACGGAGAAAACGGAAACGCCCACGGATGGCGAGCTGAATCAGACCAATCATTCTCCGTGTGAGTTTCCGTCCGTGTCCGTGTGAATCCGCGCGAAACAGCCGTACCCGGAGCTACCCACTGGATGCACCAACCGCGATTCCGGCGCCCACCATGTGCGCCAGCGCCATGATGGTGATCATGGGGTTCACGCCGGACGAGGAGGGGAAGAGGCTCGCGTCGGCGACGTACAGCCCCGGGACGCCGTGCACCTGTCCGCGCTCGTCGCAGACCGCCTTCGCGCGATCGACACCCATGCGGCACGTCCCCATCTGGTGCGCGCTGAACAGGCCGCAGCGGTTGGCATGCACCGGCACTCGCGCGATCGCGGCGCAGTAGGCGTCGATGTCCCCGGGCCGGTTGGCCAACTGGCGGCGGAGCGTGTGGTCGGTGGAGTGCAGCGTGTGGACCTCGGACGCGCCCGCGGCCCAGTGCACGCGCGCCGCGGCCGCGATGCCTTCCCGGAGCAGTCCGCGCTCCAGGCGGCCGACGCGATAGTCCACGACGGCGCGACCCTCGCGATCGACCGTCACGCGTCCGCTGGAGCGGTCGCGCGTGAGGGCGATGACCGCGCTCACGTGGCCCGCGTGCTGCATGCGCGCGCGGTGGTCACGCGCGCCGTACCACGGCTGCGCGAGCGCGATGAGGCCCGGATGCACGGGAGCCGTTTCGAGGCGGAAGCCGTGGTTGCCGCGCGCGCGGGAAAACTCCTCGCACAGCACGGTTTGTGGAGGCCCGAGCCAGCCGCGAATCGGCGTTTCGTAGCGGCCCGCGACGGCGGTGGTCGGGTGGAGAAACAGGTTGCGTCCGATCAGCGGATGCGCGACGCCCGAGCGCAGCAGCAGCGCCGGCGTCTCCAGCGCTCCTGCCGCCACGATCACCGTTTTGGCGCGCACACGCACGGGGAGCCGGCGGCCATCGGCATCCACGGCAATGGCCTCGACGCCGGCGACGCGGCCGCCGTCCCACAACAACCGCTCGGCGCGGCAGGACGCGACGATCGTCGTGTTGCCGGAGCGCTGCGCGTCGCGCAGGAACGTGTTCGCCGTGGACTGCTTGCCGCCCATGCGGCATCCGAAGACGCAATAGCCGCACTGCGAGACATCGCAGGCATGCGAGTTCCGCGCGATATGGGCCCAGCGGTAGCCCAGCGCCGAGCAGCCCATCTCGAGCGTCGCGTTGTTGCGGTTGCGCACGCTCTCGAACGTGCCGACGTGGACGCGCTGCGACACCGCGTCGAGCGACCGGGTGAATCGGTCGTCCACGAACGCGCGTATCCCCGAGCGACCGGCCCACTCGTCGCGGATGTAGTCGGGCAGGGCGAGGCACGTCTGCCAGTTGACCGTGGTTCCGCCGCCGACGCAGCTGCCGGCGAGAATCGCGACGGCGAGATCGCGTGTCGCGGTGGTCCCCTGCTCGAGGTAGAGCCGCTGCATGCCGACGATCTCGCGCTGGTCGAAGTCCGCAGCCTGGTCCGGCGGTCCGGCCTCGAGCACGATCACGCTGAGTCCTGCCTGCGCGACCTGCGCCGCCGCCACGCCCCCACCGGCGCCCGAGCCGATGACGCAGACGTCCGTGTCGAGCGACGCGGGCGCCGAGATTCTCTTGACGCCAAGCGGCCGATCGCCTGACCTCGGCGCCGGGATCTCGTACCCGAGGCTCGGCCACGTCGGATTCACGCCCGTGTCGCCCGTAACCGAGTAGAAGAGGAACGTCGCGAGACGCTTGAGCGCCTGAAAACCGGTGCGCAGCTGCGGCAGGCGACTGTTGGACAGGGCGAGCAGCGCGCGCTCCCGGCCCGCCTGCTCCATGCTGGCGATGTCGGACGCCCTGCCGGTCGCGGCCAGCATGAAAAGCGGCTGGTCGAGCAACTTCAGGAAGAGGCGCAGCTCGCGGACCTGACGCGTGCTGAGCGCCTGCATCGCGCTCTCGACCGCGCCGGCGACGCCCACGTCGCGCGCGCTGAGCGCGAAGAGCCGTGCGTCCTCGCCCACCGACGGCTCCAGGCGCGGCAGCAGCGCATCGCACACGGCGACGAGCGATCGGCGCTCCCGTTCCGTGAGGTCCACGTGGCCGCTCATTCCGACTGCGATCGGCCGCCCTGCTCGTTCCCTCCGTGAAGCCCGAACATTCGCACCGTCTTGATGTTCACGAATTCGCGCAGGCCGATGTCGCTCAGCTCGCGCCCGTATCCCGACGCCTTCACACCCCCGAAAGGGAAGCGCGGGTCCGATGCGACCATGCCGTTCACGAACACCGTCCCTGTCCGGATCTCGCGGGCGAAGTGCGCCGCCTCGCGCCCATCGGTCGTCCACACGGACGCGCCGAGCCCGAAACGCGTGTCGTTCGCGATGCGGATCGCGTCTGCGGCGTCGCGCGCGCGGAACAGCGACGCCACCGGTCCGAAAAGCTCGTCCCGTAGGCCGGCGAGTCCGGCGGGATGTCGGTGAGCACGGTGGGCTCGAAGAAGAATCCGGGCCGGGACAGCGGCTTGCCGCCCGCGAGAACCCGAGCTCCGCGGCTCACCGAATCGTTTACCTGGCGTTCGAGGTCCGCGACGAGCTGCCTGCCCGCGAGCGGTCCGACCTGCGTGCGCTGGTCCAGTCGGGTCGCCGGTCACGAGCGATCGCATGGACGCGACGAACCGCCGCTCGAACTCGTCGGCGACGGCGTCGTGCACGATGAACCGCTTGGCCGCGATGCACGACTGGCCGTTGTTGATCGTTCGCGCACGGACCGCCGTCTCCACCGCCGTGTCGAGCTTCGCGCTCGGCATGACGATGAACGGATCGCTGCCCCCGAGCTCGAGGACCGTTTTCTTGATGAGACGTCCGGCCTGGCTCGCGACCGCGCTGCCGGCGCCCTCGCTGCCGGTCAGCGTCGCGGCGACGACCCGCGGATCACCGATGACGCCGGCCACGGCATCCGAGCCGACGAGGAGCGTCTGGAAGACGCCCTCGGGCGCGCCGGCGTCGCGAAAGAGCTGTTCCAGCGCCAGCGCGCATTGCGGCACGTTCGACGCGTGCTTGAGCAGGCCGACATTCCCGGCCACGAGCGCGGGCGCGGCGAACCGGATCACCTGCCAGAACGGGAAGTTCCACGGCATCACCGCCAGCACGACGCCCAGCGGATGAAACGCGACGTAGCCGGTTTCTGCGCCGGTCGTCGTCGGGACGTCGGCGACCATCGCTGGCCCGTGCTCGGCGTAGTAGCGGCAGCCGAGCGCGCACTTCGCGGCCTCTTCGCGCGCGGCGACGAGGAGCTTTCCCATCTCCAGCGTCATCAACCGGGCGTACTCGTCCTTCCGCTGCTCGAGCAGCTCGCCTGCGCGCCCAACCACGTGTGCGCGGTCCGCGACGGCTGCGCGGCTCCAGGTCGTGAACGCGTCGTGTGCGCGTCGAATGCGATCGTCCACCTCCCGCGCATCCATCGGCTCGAATCGCTCGAGCTCTTCACCCGTGGTTGGGTTGACGGTCGCGATGGCCATGACGGATCTAAACGGGCTCGTGCTCTCCGGAAAAGAACCGCCGCCACCAGGGCACTTCGTCCTCGCGGCTGAGCGCGGCTCGCACCGCCTCACGCCATGCAGACTGCATCTGTCCCACGTCCTGGAACCGGTCCGAAGCCTCGGGCGCCATGGCGCGACGCAGAAAGTCTCCGATCTCGGAGTCGAGCATCGAGACGTCCAGGCTTCCACCGAGGATGCGCGCGAGGATCGCGTTCGTATCCTGCTCGCCGAAAGGAGGCTTGCCCGTGAGACTGAAGTAGAGAATGGCGCCGAGCGAGAACAGGTCGGCGGACGCGTCCTGCGCTTCGCCCAGGAGCTGTTCGGGCGCGGCGAACGCGGGCGTCCCCGACGCGCTCGCGGTTTCTTCACCAGCAATGTTCGCGATGCCGAAGTCCGCGACGCGCCAGCGCCGATACCGGTCGATGAGGATGTTCTCGGGCTTGAGGTCGCGGTGGATCACGCCGATGGCATGCGCGGCCTGCAGCGCGTCGAGGATGGCGTCCATCTGGGGCGCGACGTCCTGGAGTGCCCTCGCGCCGGCGCTCTTCACGAGGTCGGCGAGCGAGCCGCCTTCCGCCAGCTCCATGGTGTACCACGTCACGTTGCCGCGCGTGTCGAAGTCGTAGATCGGCACGATCGCGGGGTGCGCCAGTTGCGCGGTGAGCTGCGCTTCGCGCCGGAAGCGCGACACGGAGCGCTCGTCGCGCGCCACGTGCGGATGCAACAGCTTGAGCGCAACCTCGCGGCCGAGCGAGAGGTCGCGGACCCGCCACACCGAGCCGAACGAGCCCGTTCCGATCTTGGCAAGCACGTCGTAATCCTCGCCGGCGGCCCAGCGCAGGCGCATCTCCTCCGTGTCGTGCGTCCCGGAGACCCAGACCTCGCCGCTGGTGAGCATCGCGGACCGGCCGCCCATCACGCGGTCGGCGGCCCGCAGCATCGCGGCCACGTTGGAAAAGCGGTCCTCAGGCGCGAGTGACAGCGCCCGATCGATCACCGCCGCGAGCAGCTTGGGACAGTCGGGTCGCACGAGCGCGACCGGCGGAGGGTTGACCAGCGGCGGTGGTTCGCCGGTGAGCGCCGTGAAGCACAGCGCCGCGAGCTGCCACTGGTCGCTCGCGTGGCTGGGTCGCCAGCCCGCGGCGGCCCATTCCGGAGCGCGGGGCGTCCACTCGGTCGCGGGCGAGAGCTGGTCCGGGATCTCGGTGAGCGGCACCGCCCACTGCCATCCGAGCAGGAAGATCCTGCCCATCGGCAGGATCCACACGGTCTCCGCGGACACGCCGCCGTGTACCTGGCCGCCGTCGTGGAGATAGCTCAGCGCAGAGCCGACGTCGCGCAGCACGCGCATCATGCCGGGCACGTCGTGCGGGCCGGATCGCGCGATACGTGTGCCGATGGTTTCGCCGGCGATCCAGCGTCTCAGGTAGCCGGGCCCGCGTCGCGCGTCGCCGTAGGTAGCCCAGTAGTGGTAGGTCGTCGGGATCGCGGGGTGGTTGCGATGCGCCAGATGGCGCGCCTCCGACTCCAGCCAGGCATTGTGCCGCGGGTCGGCGACGCTCACGAGCGACAGCGAGCGCCCCAGCGCGTCCACGACCTCCTGGTAGTGCCGCTGCTCGAAGAACACGCCCTCCGCCCCCCACGCCCACGCAGGTGGCAGCTGCCAATCCGCGAGATGGGGCGGCAGCGTCGTGGTTCGCATGTAGGGAGAATCGGCGGAAGTGCCGCTCCCGCCCGTCCGACGGTCCGTCGTCATCGCCGCTTCGTTGTCGCGCGAAGCGCGCTACATGCGGGATTCAGAGAGGATCTCCTGCGCGGCGCTCGAGAGCTCGTGCAGCACGGCGACGTCCGGCAGCACGGTGACCTCGACCAGCTGGACCGACAGCGAGGCGCCGTCCTTTGAGCGGCTCGACGCCAGCGAAGGCACGTGCAGTGTGACGCCGACCACGCGCCACATCGTGCTGGGCCGGCTTTTCTCCCCGTCGCGGTCGATCGTGTCGAGCTGGAGCACTTCGCCCCGTGCCGGAACGCAGGTGCTCCGGCATTCCGCCAGCACCTGCTCGTTCCGGTCGTGTCGCACGATGCGAAGGGTGAACATTCGAGCCGATGCTTGGTTTACGGGTGTCGCAAAGCTATGTCTGGAATGCACATACTACCAGTGCAGCGCTCGCTGAAACTCATGTGTCCGCGCGGCGTACGACCCAGCAGAGACCCTTTTGGAGAGAGATCGTGGGCTACTTCCTAGGCACCGTCATTTCGATCGCTGTCTCGCTCGCATTGACCACCTTCGGCTTCGCGCTGTCGCGCAAGTACGTGCGCGAGCGCCTCAAGTTCGTGGACGCCGTCCAGACGATGAAGGCGCCGATCATCGCTGGACTCATCGGCTGGGCGCTGATGATGCCCTTCACGATCTTCCCGTTGATCGGACTCGGAACGGCAATCGTCTTCGGGCTGAGCGTCGGCCTCGGTGTGCGGGCCGGCGCCAAGGACATCCGGATCGGTCGGTTGAGCGGCGGCTTCTAGCCCCACTTTCGATCGGCGATCCATTGGCTCGCCGACGCATCTCCGGGGCGCGAAAGACGACCGGGACCGCGGCGTTGCCACGATCCCGGTCTGTGTTTTACGGCCGTTGTCACGAGCTACGGTCGCTTGCCTCGACCAGGGCCCCCAGAGGGACTTGCCCCCTTCCCGGCGTTCCGCGGAACGCCCGGAGGCGGGCCGGCGGTCGCCGGCTTGCCGGCGGAAGGGGGTCGCTTGGTTGCCGCCATGTCGGTGCCGGTCACCGTCGGCCTGTGAGCGGCCGCGACGGAACCCGGCAAGTCCTCCAGGTCCCGATCGGACGCGCGAGCCTGAAGCCGCTCCCGCACCCGCTGAAGCGCCGCATCGGAAGGAAGGCCGCGATCGATCAGACTGCCGATGACGAACAGCGGCATTGCCAGTGAACGACCGGGCGGAGCGCTCCTGGCCAGCTCGCTCAGCGCCGCACCGTCCACGCCTCTGCGCATGGCTTCGGCGGCAGCGTCGATTTCGTCTCCTTCGGGCTTCGCGCGACCCCCTTTCTGGAGCGCTTCTCTCGCCTTTTTCATCCAATCGGCGTGCGCGCTCACCGACTTCTCGACGTCAGTAGCCGGAACGCCGCGCGCGGCAAGCTTCAGGGCGCGGTTCTCGAGCGCGGCCGCGGGCAACTCCCGCGCGCGTGCCTCCGCGATCTTCGCCAGCACACGTTCCGCGACGTCGGCAGGCAACACTTCGCGCAGTCTGTCAGAAGGATCGGCGGCCGGCGTCTGGGCGGCGGTACTCGAGACCGCGAGCACGGTCGCCAGCACAGACGCGAACCGGACATATCGAACCATCATGAACCTCCAAATGGAAGACGAATTCCTCGCCGTGAAAACGAGACTGCCGCGTCGTGCGCGAAGGTCACAGGGAGTGTCGTGTGGTGCATCACCGGGAGACGAAGAGCAGGCCCACCTTTCCGCCGAATTCATCGGTCAGCGTCGTCACGCTCGGCGGCACCTGCCATGCGCCCGCATCGACGCGAACGGTGAACTGGTGAGTGCCGGCGGAGAGTGGTAGCGTCGTCTCCCACCAACCTCCGGATGCGCGACGCAGCGCCATCGGCATCCAACGCGTGAAATCGCCCGAGATCTCCACCGAGCGCGCGGCGGGAGCGTGGACTCGAATTCGCTGCGAGCCAACCGTCACCCGCTCCGTCTCGAAGGCGCGCAGCCCCCCTGATTGTGGCGTGACCGATGGAGCCTGACGGAGACTGCCAGCGGCGCGAGCCGATCGCAGCCGAAGACTCAGCGACACGAACTGCCCGCCGGGAAATCCCTGCGTGAAGTCCACCGGATACGTGCCGGCGCTCGCACTCACGCCGAGTCGCGGCGTCGCCCAAAGAGTCGCGGCGACGTTTCCCCAGGTGGTTCGGTCGGCTGGCAACGTCGGGATCTGGCTGCCCGATCGAAACCCAAGGGACCCGTCGAGTTGCCAGCGACCAGCTTCGTACTGACCCGAAACGAAAGTGTCGGCATACCTGATGGTGTCGTCAACCACGGTGGGCGAGACGCTGAGCGTGATCAGGCCTGTGCTGCGAGGGGCGAGCCAGGCGCCGATCTCGGGCTGAATGACACGTCGCCACGCACCGTCCCAGGTTTTGCCGACGCCGCCGCTTGCCCACGCTCCACCCGAGTTGCCGGCCAGGCGAATCCGCGCGAGTGCCAGCGTCTGGCCAGTACGCGTGCCATCACCGTGCCGGCTCCCGCCGGCTCTGCCTTCCACTTCTGCGGCAAAGGGGCCGCGTCCGGTGGACAGCGTGGCATCGACGATTCCGGAGTTGCTCGCTGCCCCACCAAGCTGCGAGAACGTGCCGGACGCGCCGATTGAGCTGTGCGCGCCGACGTAGCGGACGGAGGGGCTGAGTGACAGGGCCGTCGCGTACAGGTTGTCGAGGAAACGCACGCGGGCGCTGCCCAATTCCAGCATCGTCGTCGTCCGCTGCGCGACCACGGGCACCGAACCGACGAGCAGCGCCGCGAGAGCCAGTGCCTGGCAGCGACCCCTCACGAGCCCTGCGCCGGCAATGAAATCAGGGAGGTTTCGGTCCCGAATTCGTCGCGCGTGGAGACGGCAAATCTGTCCGCGACCCAGCGTTCGCCGTCGCGGTCGGATACGACGAACGCATACTCGTAGCGACCCCCGACGAGCGCGACATCGACGGACCAAACGCCGCTCGTGCCGACCTGCCGGAGCAGCACCGCATCCTTCTGCCATTGATTGAAGGCGCCGACGAGGGCCACGCGGGTCGCGGTCGAATCGACGAACATGAATCGAACGATGTGCACGGTGTCTCGACCGGTTCCGACCATCGCACGCGCTTCGCGGCCTCGAGCGCCCCCGGTCAGGCCGTTGATGCCAAGATTTCCCACGAGCAGAATCGCCGCAAGCCCGGTCGCGATGGCCAGCGCGGCAAGGGGAGTGAGGCTGAACGATCTGGGCCGAACCCACCAGGATGGATGCGCCTCATGACCCGCCTCATGACCCGCCTCATCACCCGATTCAACGCGCTGCGACGCACGCACAGCGGACATCGTCCGAACCTCGAACGTCCCGTCCACGCGCTCGGGGGCGCGCAAACCCTTCGCGATGCGGTCGGCAAACGCGTCGTCGTCCTTCGAAATGTGTGTCATAACAGACTCCCGGTGGGTTCCAACAACTTGCGCAGTCGGGCACAGGCGCGCTGTACGCGCATCTTCAACGCGGAAACTCCCGCGCCCGTCAGTTCCGACATCTCTTCGTAGCTCAATTCTTCCACGTACTTCAGCACGAACGCCTCGCGCTGCTCGGAGTCCAGCTGATCGAGGGCACGCTGAATGTCCTCGCTTTCACCCGGCGCGGCGGGCGCGACGGCCGCTGCCTCCGGGCCGACGGCGTCGCGCACCAAACGTCGTTCCCGGCGCTCTCGCCGCGCCGCGAGCGTGCGGCATTCGTTCACAACAATCTGGAGCAACCACGAACGGAAACGCGATGGCTCACGACATTTACGCAGCTTGCGAAAGGCTCGAACGAACGCGCTCTGGAGTGCATCGTCGGCGTCGTCACGACTTCCAAGCATGCGGACCGCGAACCGGTAATACGCATCCTGATACCGGCGTACCAGAATGGCGAAGACATCCACGTCGCCGGCAAGGACTGCCGCAACGAGCTCAGCATCAGCACGTGTCTCCACGGAAGCAGACTACCAGATAGGCATGAGCGGTCACAACCGTCCAGCCAGTTCGGCTCGTGAAACAAGCGGTTCGCCTGGTAGGTCGGCTCGCGCTTGCGGGTGAGCCGCGGAGGCCCGGACTTGAGGTGGCTCACCGGGCCTCCTAGAGTCCACGCATTCCTGTGCGGAGCGTCGTCGTGGCGTATGCGGTCGCAAAGGTCATCAACCTGATTCCGCCGGACACTCAGCGGCTCTGGAGCATTGCGCCGGCTGAAGCCGAACGCCGTCTGCTCGACGGTGACCCGCGACGCGTGCTCGAGATCGACGGCTCGTTCGCGCTGATCGCACAGGACGGGCAGCGCGTGATGCTCGCGCGCAGTCTCGACCGGCCGATGCGGTACTTCCTCGCGAAAGCGGCGGACGGCCCGGTGCTCATCGTGGCCGAGCGCATCGACGAGATCGCCGCCGAGCTGCGCGCGGCACGGCTGGGCGGATCAGTTCCACCCGAGCTACACGCGCATGGTGCCGGCGCATCACGTCACGACGCTGCGGCTGGTCGGCTGTCCGGATCCGAACCCGATTCATCGCCGATTCTTCGACCCGCCGCGCGAAACGCTTGCCGGCGGATCTCGATGTCATCGGCCGCCACTACGTGGAGGCGCTCTACTTGCGAGCTGCGACGCTGGCTCGCCGCGCAGGACCAGGCGGCGCCGATCGGCGTCCCGTTTTCCGGCGGCATCGACAGCGGCGCCGTGCTGCTGTGCCTCAACCAGCTGCTGCTCAACGAGGGGCAGTCGCCCGCGCGACTCAAGGCGTTCACGCTCTCGGTGGACGGGGCGGGGGACGACGCGCGCCAGGCGCGCGAGTTCCTGCGGCGCAGCGGATCTCGAGATGCTCGGCGAGACGATCGACGTCCCCTCGAGCGCGCTCGATCCGCTGCGTGCCGTCGCCGTGATCGAGGACTACAAGCCGCTCGACGTCGAGTGCGCCACCGTGAACCTCGCGCTGCTGGCCGGTATTCGGGAGCGCTATCCCGAGCTGGCGGCTGCTCGTGGACGGCGACGGCGGCGACGAGAACCTCAAGGACTATCCGATCGAGGAGAACCGCGAGCTCACGATCCGCAGCGTCGTCAACAATCGCATGCTGTACCAGGAAGGGCTGGGGAGTCGATTCCATCAAGCACTCGCTCACGTACTCGGGCGGGTTACAGCCGCGGCTGCGTTCGCGGGTACGCGTGCGCGCGCGCGCTACGGTTCGTCGACTTCAGTCCGTACACGCGGCCGTCCGTGATCGCGGTGGCCGAGGCGATTCCGTTCGCCGCGCTGACGCGAGGGATCCACCGAGCGGCTGTACGCGCTGAAGGGCGAGATCGTGGCGCGTGGCGTCCGCGCCGTGCTCGGCGTCGACATGCCGGTCTTCCCGAAGCGCCGCTTCCAGCACGGTTCCGTGTCGCCGGCCGCGGCGACGCGCCTGTTCGCGCAGGACGAAGCGCGCTACCGCCGACACTTCGAGACGCTGCACGCCGCGGGCGCGTGATCGCGTCAGACTGCCGACGACGAATTCGCGCTCTCCGGCAGCCGAAGCCGGCGGTCGATCCGTGGCGCGCCCACGGCACGCTGGTCGAGGAGGAGCGCCGGCCGGGAGGACGCGTCGAGCGCGCGCTGACGATCTTTCTGGCGGGGAGCGAGTGCCCGTTCACGTGCTCGTTCTGCGACCTCTGGCGCTGGACGATCGACGGCCCTACGCCCCGCGGCGCGCTGCCGCGTCAGATCGAGGACGCGATCGTTGCTGCTGACGCACCGCGCGGCGACCGGATCAAGCTCTACAACGCGAGCAACTTCTTCGACCGTCGCGCCGTGCCGCCCGAGGACGTCCCGTCCATCGCCGCGCTGTGCGCGCCCTTCGGCGGCGTCACGGTGGAGTCGCACGCCAACACGATCGGCGACGCGACGCTGCGTTTCGCGGAGCTGCTCGACGGCCGCCTCGAGGTCGCGATGGGGCTCGAGACGATCCATCCCGTCGCGACGCGACACCTCAACAAGCGCCTCGACCTCGATCGCTTCGAGCGCGCGGCCCGCTTCCTCGCAGCGGAACGACATCGACCTGCGCGTGTTCGTGCTGCTTGGCGCGCCGTACGTTCCCGCCGACGAAGCCGTCGACTGGACGGTGCGCAGCGCGCGAGTACGCGGCGGACCTCGGCGCGGCCGTCGTGTGCGATCATCCCCGTGCGCGGTGGTAATGGCGAGCTGGAACGCCTCGCGGCGCTGGGCCACTTCACAGCCGCCGACACTCGCACAGCTGGAGTCCGCCCTCGACGCCTGCCGTGGCGCGTCGGCGTTCACGGTGTTCACGGCCGATCTCTGGGACCCGGAGCGTCTCCCGGCGTGTGACGCGTGCCGGGACGCGCGCGTGGCGCGGATGCGTGCCGCCAACCTGACGGGATCGGCGCAGCGGGAGGTCAGCTGTCATGCCTGCCCGTAGGACATCGACCGGGCGCTGTGAAGTCGCCGTCGTCGGGAGCGGATTCGCCGGCTCGCTGCTCGCGCGCGTGCTGGCCAGGCTGGGCTACGACGTCGTGCTCCTCGAGCGCGGCACGCACCCGCGCTTCGCGATCGGCGAATCGACGACGCCACTGGCGAATCTGTCGCTCGAGCGTCTCGCCAGACGCTACGGCCTCGAGGACTGCTACCATCTTGCGGCGCACGGACGCTGGCTCGATCGCTATCCGCGAGCTGCGGCGCGGCCTGAAACGGGGATTCACCTTCTACGGCATCATCCGGACACGCCGTTCGCGGACCGCGCCCTGGAGTCCGAGCGGCTGCTCGTGGCGGCGAGCCCCAACGACGCGGTGTCCGACACGCACTGGGTGCGCGCAGACGTCGATCATCATTTCGTCGCGCAGGCGATCGCGTGCGGCGTGGACTATCGCGATCGCGCCGAGCTGACCAGCGCCGAGTTCGGCGGAGACGGTGTCGAGCTCCGGGGCGCACGCGACGGGACGCCGTTCTCCATTCGCGCCGGCTTCGTCGTCGACGCGTCCGGGCCCGGCGGCTTTCTCGCGCGCCAGCTGTCCATTCCGTCCGCACTCGCGACGACGGCCACACACTCGGGCCTCGTGTTCAGCCACTTCGACGGCGTTCGCCTGATGAAGGATCTGATTCCCGGCCTTCCCGAGGGGCCGTATCCCGACGACTGGGCCGCCGTGCATCACATCATCGACGAAGGCTGGATGTACAGCCTCCGGTTCGACGACGGCGTCACCAGCGCGGGGTTCACGCTCTCGAAGCGCGGGCTCGCCCGGCTCGGCGCTTCCGACGGGGATGACCCCACGGCGCTGTGGCGCGCGCTGCTCGCGCGCTATCCCACGATCGCAGAGGGGTTCCGCGAAGCTGCACCGCTGATGCCGATCGCCTTCAAGTCGCGCATCCAGCATCGCCTCGCGACGCGCGCACGGCGAGCGGTGGGCCATGCTGCCGCACGCATTCGCCTTCTTCGATCCACTGTTCTCGACTGGAATCGCGTGGGGCCTGCGCGCCGTGGAGCGGCTCGGGCTCGCGTTCGAGGCCGCGGCCGCCGGCGCGCGGGTTCCTTCGCGCGCCGACCTCCAGCGCTACGGAGGGCTGCTGGTCGCCGAGGCCGACGCAAATCGACGACATGGTGTCGGGCTCGTACGAGTCGATGGCGCACTTCGAGCTGTTCGCCGCGCACGCGATGATCTACTTCGCCATCGTGTCCTACGCCGAAGTGAGCCAGCGTGTTCACGGCAGCGACACCGCGGCGTGGAGCGGGTTCCTCGGTGTCGATGACCCGGCCATCATGTCGGTGCCGTCGGCGGCCGCGCGACGTCTGCGTCGCATCACGCGCGGCGACGGGCACATCGGGACGCCGGACGAGCGCCGCGAGTTTGCCGCGTGGGTGCGGTCAGCGATCGCGCCGCGTAACGTCGCCGGGCTCGCGGAGCCGCGGCGCCACCATCTCTATCCGGTGGACCTCGATACGCTCATCGAGCGTCACGCGCTGCTGAACCTGTCGCGGGAGCAGTTGGTCGCCGCGCTCCCGGCGCTCCGAGGGACACCGACGGCGCCGGAACTCCCCCACCCGCTGGCGCCGGCGACCCGCTGAGGCGCAGGTCGACGAACTTCGCGATCGGGCCCACCAGGAACAACGCGACCAGCGCCGGCGCGGCGTTGAAGGCGATCGGCATCGGCCATCCCTGATCGGACGCGAAGCCGGATCAGCGTGCTCCACCAGCGCGATGACGATCGACGACGACGATCTGCCAGCGACGCGACCGCACGATGGTCCGCGGATCGGTGATCATGAAGAAGATGAAGAGCTGGTACATCGGGCCCGGTGATCGGCGCGATCTCGGGCAGCATCGGCTGGCCGAGCACGAGCGCCGCCGCAGCGCTGTTCAGCACGAAGAACGCTGGCGACGTACGTCAGCGTGATGTGAAGGACGCGCACGCGCGCGGCGATCACGAGGCCGAAGGTCCAGATCACCAGGTTCGTCGCGAGGTCGTTGCCCCACTGGTGGCTCAGCACCGAGACGCGATCCGGCGCGGCGAGCAGCAGCGCCGCGATCGCGAAGTTGGTCGGGTTCCAGAGATGGTTGTCCGCGATACTGCAGCACGTACTTCGACGCGATCGCGAGGAACCCGCCCAGCACGAACGGCCAGAGCGCGCCCGCCCTGCGGCTTGATGAGCAGCGTGAGGCTGATGACCGCTGATGTAGGCGCTCTGCAGGTTCACGACCTTGCCGCGCACGAACCACGAGAGCAGCGCCTCGGTCGGCGACGCACGTGACGCAGCGCGACCGCGAGCCGCGTCGTAGCCGCCCACCATGTGGTAGCGGAGCTGCGCGGCCACGCAGCACCAGCGTGATGAGGAACGCGATCAGATAGCGCGGATCGACGCGACTGGTCGCGCGACCACAAGTCGCGCGAGCAGGCCGCGTTCGAGCGGCGCGGCGTGGCTTCGGTCGTGCGTCATCGGTTCGGCTCGGTGACCGTGTGGAGCTTGATCCACCACGGGGTGCGTGAGCACCTGCCGTGCCGGACGGCCAGCGGATCACGACGCGGTCCACCCACTCGCTGCGCCCGAGGCCGAAGTGCAGGCGGCGATCGTTCTGGCTGGCGAATCCCATCCCGCCGTCCACCACGCGCCGCTGCTTCGTTCCTCCGGACTCCACCACGACTTCGGCACCGATCGCGCTGCGGTTGCTGCGCGTGCCCACGAGCGAGAACGCGATCCAGTGGTTCGCGCTGTCGGCGTCGTTGCGGTAGAGCAGCGCCGGCTGATTCTGGTTCGCGACGATCACGTCGAGCGCGCCGCGGTTCGAGAGGTCGGCGAGCGCCACGGCGCGTCCGTCGCAGCTCGTCGGTCACGCCGACGGTCGCTCGCGACGTCCACCCAGCCCGCCGACGCCGCGGTTCAGGTAGACGCGCGACCGCTCGTATCCGGAGAGACTCGCGTTGCCGAACGGCGGCCAGGTCTTCGCGTCCTCGAACAGGCGTCTGTTGCGCGCCGGCGATCTTCGACATCGAGTACCAGTAGTCCTGCTTCCTGATCGGCCGAGATGAATCCGTTGGCGACGAACAGCTCGTTGGCGCCGTCGTTGTTGAGGTCACCGAACTGCGCGCCCCACGCCCAGCCGGCGTCCGCGACCGCGCCGTCGGCGACGTTCTCGAAATCGCCGCCTCGGGCGTCCAGGCGATTGAGCCGCAGGTTGTTGTTCTGGAACAGGTAGCCGCGCTCGGAGATGTTGGTGACGAACACGTCGAGACGGCCGCGATTGAACGCGTCGCCGAGCGCCACGGACATGCCGCTCTTGGACTCGCTCTCGAGCCCCGCGGTGGTGAGCACGAAGCGCCGGCCGCCCTCGTTGAGGAACAGCTCCTCCGGGCCGTAGTCGTTCGCGAGGTAGATGTCGGGCCAGCCGTCGTCGTTGAAGTCCGCGGACGCGGCGGCCAGCGTCCAGCGCGTGCTGCCGACGCCCATCCGGTCGGTGACGTCCTCGAACGGCCGCCGCCGAGGTTGTGGAAGAGCAGGTTCTTGCCGCCGTTCGTCGCGAACTCGAAGCTGTCGTGCATGATCCGCGTCGTCGCGCAGGTGCCACAGGTCGACGTCGTCGCGGAAATACGCGGTGACGTAGAGGTCGAGCAGCCCGTCGCGGTCGTAGTCGATCCAGATCGCGCCGTTGCTGTTCACCCAGCGACGCAGGCCGGCGGCTTCGGTGACGTCCTCGAAGCGCTGTCCATCGACGTTCCTGAACAGCGCGAGATAGCCGTAGCGATAGACGAGCAGGTCTTCGCGGCCGTCGTTGTCGATAGTCGCCCCACACGCTGCCCATCGACACGCCTTCGCCGGGCGCGATTGAGCGTCGGCGAGCCCCGCGCTCGGCGGCGACGTCCTCGAACGTGCCGTCGCCGCTGTTGCGGTACAGCGCGTTGGGCTCGCCGAAGCGGCTGTTGGTGAAGTAGAGGTCGGGCCAGCCGTCGCCGTCGAAGTCGGCGACGGACACCGCCGCGCCGAGCGCAGCGACGTGCGGCTCGACGTTCGCGATCTTCGGGTCGAACGTCGGGCGCTGGTGGACGAACCGGATGCCGGCGCTCGCGGCCTCGTCGCGCAGCGCGAAGCCGGGACGTGCCGCGCCCGCGCTCACGCGCCCGGGCTCACGCTCTATCCACGACGCCCAGCCAAGTGCGCCCAGAAAAGGAACGGCGATGATCGCCCGCCGGGCGGCGACGGACAGTCCTGCGAGACGCATCACCGCTTCACGATGCGCGTGTTGTACTCGCGGAGATACCGTTGGCGCGCCGAATCGGCGGGATACGCGTCTCCGCGCGTGTACGGGTACTGTTTCATCGGCGTGATAGGGGAGGGGCCTGACGGACGTGCCGAACGCGGTGTTGAGGTCCGAGTCCTTGATCCAGCCGTCCGTATAGAGAAGGAAATCCCGGGACCAGCCCGGCGGTAGTGCGCTGGCCGAGCTCGCGTCGAAGCGGACCGTCATCTCGTCGCCGGGCGCCATGATGACGTACTGGTCGTCCGGGGCGCCCAGCAGCGGCAGCACGTCGCCGAAGCGCGTGAACGCGCCCTCGATGGGCCGCCATGGCGCGTCGGTGCTCACGTTCGCGTAGTCGAACCAGTGCGGGCCGTCGCGTCCGCCAGCGCGATACATCCTCGAGTATCCGCGAAAGTGCAGGTCGGCCGCGGTGGGGTCGAGCGTCGTCGTTCGCACGGCCGCGCCCGCGTTTTCCTGCGCGACGAACGCCTGGTCCCAGTGGATCCGCATGTTCGTCCGGATGCGCACGTGGTGGTCCTGCGTCGGAAACTTCCCGGCGAGCCGGACGATGATCGTCTTGTCCTTGCCCGACGGGAACCCGATGCTGCCCGCGTTGGTCCAGCGTCCGCTCGCGTCGCGCACCTCGAGCGACGGCATCATGGGCGCGACCTTCGACTGCTGCGACAGCGCGATGTTGATGCTGGCGTCCGTCGGGTAGATCCAGCCTCGGAGAAACAGCGCGGAGCCGTCGGCGCCCGCGTCCGGTCCGAGGTCGAGCACCACTTCGTGCGGCTCGACGATGCCCTGGTAGGCCGTGGGCGTGAAGTCCCCGACGTACACGTCGATCCTGCTGCTCGAGGGCGGGAAGCACGTTGCGCCCGCGTCCGTCCACCGCGGAAACCGGCGGCTGCTGGCGGCCCACGGTGTAGAGGCGGAGCTGCACGGGGCCGGGCGGCACGAAGCGCTCATCCACGAAGACGTCTACGGAATCCGGGTGGTCCACGGCGATGAGCCTGACGCGGTCCACGTACGCCGTCTCCCACAGCTCCTCGGTCACCTGCAGCACGTAGTGCCCGTCGCGCGGCGCCAGCACGCTGCCGGGGATGCGCAGGTATTCCTGCGATGCGCCCGCCGGAGCGTACGCCATGCGCGCGCCGTTCGAGCCACCGCCGGCCATGAGGCCCATCGGCATCCCCAGCGCGCTGCGCCACATCACGTCGGTGACGAAACGGAATTCCTTGCCATCCCACGTGTAGACGAACGCGCACGATCCCTTGAGTTGCTCCAGCTCGAGCACGTCCTGATCGGTGCCGGGGAAGTAGATCGTCTGCGGCACGCCGTTCGTCCACTCGACGCGGAGGACGTCCGCCTTCAGGTGCGGGCCGAGGCCGAAGTAGGTGAGCCGGTCGGTGACCACGCGCGTCTGGAGGACATCGCCGACGCGGAGCTGGAGTTTCGAGCCGATGCCGAAGGTGTTGTTCTTGCCGCTGCCCGCGCGCAGTCCGACGAGCGCAACCTGGGTGGACATGTTGGCGTTGCCGCCGTCGTTGCGCAGCACGCGAAAGCCGCCGTCGCCGCCGATGAGCAGGTCGAGGTCGCCGTCGTCGTCGATGTCGTTGGGCAGTACGCTGGAGCCGCCCGCCGATCGCGCGCTTGCCGGCAGCAGCTGCGAGCGATCCGCGAACGCGCCGGAGCCGGTGCCGCGCAGCAGCACGATTCCACGCCCGGCCGCGCCGCCAGACGTGCCGACGAAGACGAGATCGAGCCAGCCGTCGTTGTCCACGTCCACGAACGACGCGCCGCTGTGCGGGCCGCCTGGCACATGGAACAACCGGCGGTCCGCCGTGAAGCGCCCCGCGGCGTCGTTGCGCCACAGCGACGCTCCATCGCGCCCGTCGAGCAACAGGTCGATGTCGCCGTCGTTGTCGTAGTCCGCCGCGGCGATGACCGAGAGTGGCGCAGCCCGCGGCAGGCCGCTCGCCGTCGTGGCGTCCTGGAAGCGCTGCGCCGCGCCGGCGCTGTTGCGGTAGAGGCGCGGCCCGCTGTCCGTCGCGAGCGCGAAGTCGATGCGTGCGTCGCCGTCGAAATCGGCGAAGGCCGCGTCGCGCGCGGTCGCGGTGAGCCCAAGTCCGATGCTTGCCGCGACGTCGGCGAACGTGCCGTCGGCATTGTTGCGCCACGCGCGGACGCCCGTGGCGCCGATCGTCAGGAGATCCACATCACCGTCGTGATCAAAATCCACGAACAGCGCTTTGGTCACGCCGCGCGCGTCGCCGACCCCAGCCCTGGCAGTGACGTCACGGAAGGTCGCCTCCTTCTGAAGGTCGGCTCCGGCGTTGCGCAGCAGTTGGCCGCGCCCGTCGGCGCCGGCGACGTAGAGGTCGAGCCAGCCGTCGTTGTCGTAGTCGCCGACGGCGGCCGCGGTCGCGGCAGTGCGCGTGGGGAAGCCCGCCTGTTGCGTCACGTTCATCGAGCCCCAGGCGCGCACGCGAAAGAGCTGGGACGCGAGTGCGCTCTGCTCTGGCGACCACACAGAGGCGAACATCTCGTCGCCCTCGCTGCCATCGAAGTCGCCCGCCGCCAGCACGACGCGAGACGCGCCTGCGCCCGCCGACGGCGGCCCGGCTACACCGGCGTCGCCGGTGATGTCCGTGAAGCGCAACCGTGCCGCGCTGTCTCCCGTCGGGATCACGCCGAGCATCTTGATGCGCGATTCCGGCTTGAACGTCAGCACCGGGCGGCCCACGATCGGGCCCTCGAGCCACTTCACGTCGGCGAGCGCCGTCTGATACGGCTTCGACAGCTCCATGAAGTGACGGAAGCGGTCGAACGGCGCGCGTGCCTCGGCCGGCTTGTCCTGCTGCAGGAGATCGATCGCCGAAGCGAGGAAAGGAAGACTCTCGCGCGGCGGCTCGGGGCGCAGGCGCCGGAGTTCAACGAGATAGGCGGCCGCGCTGTCGGACTGTCCGGTCCGCACGAAGGCGTCGGCGCGCTTCAGTCGTATCGCGATGTTCGTGGGGGCGACTGCGATGGCGTCGCGTAGCCGTTTGATGTATTCGGGGCTGGGAGCGGCGGTCGAATCGCGCCGCTCGACCTCCGCGAGGGCGTACAGCAGTTTCGGGTCGCGCGGGTGCTCGCGCACGAGCGTCTCGAGCGTCCCTTGGGCTTCATCCCACCTGTTGGTGAGTGAATAGAGCCGCGCGACGATGAGTCCGACGTCACGGTTCGTGGGGTCGAGGCGCTGCGCGCGGCGCAGCTCACGCTCGGCGTCGTCGAAGCGGCCGCCGCGCAGGTACGTGAGCCCGAGGTTGGCGTGTCCCAGCGGGTCGCCGGGCGCCATGCGCACCAGCTTCCTGAACTGCTCCTCGGCTTCGGGCAGCTGCCCGCGCTCGAGGAAGTTCACGCCCTTGGACTGTGTGATGAACAGCTCGGACGGATCGGCGGGCTTCTCGCGGCAGCCGGCGAGCAACAGGAGAGCGGCTGGGAGGAGATGGAGGAGAGCGGGTGCGCGACGCAGGCGGCCGGCGCGACTCCGCTCGCGGCTGAGCGCGGTCACGCCATGAATGCTATTCCATCCTCGGGCGCGGCGCACCGGGCGCCGCGCGCGGTCGTCACGCTGCCGCGTCGGTCGTTTCGATCCGGTCGGTTGCGAGGTCCGGGTGCTCGCCGAGGAATTCGACCCACTGCTTCTTGAGTCCATGGTAGTGCGTCGCCGCCTCCACGAGATCCCTGAAGCAATCGAGTGTCGAGTCGAATCGCTTCGTCAGCGTTGCGTCGGCGATCCGGCCTTCTTCGTCGAACGCCTTGTGCGCCAGCGCCAGCGAGAACATGTCGGGGTACACACGCGTGCCGAGGTGCTCCAGTGGAATCCGCAGCGACCAGAGGCCGCGATTGCCGCCCGCCATCGACGGAGACGCGGAGAGGAGCAGGGCCTGCTTGCCGTTGAAGGGCTGCGGACGCAGGCGCGAGACCCAGTCGATGAGGTTCTTGATCTCGCCCGGCATCGAGGCGTTGTACTCGGGAGACGCCAGTACCAGCGCGTTCGCTCGAGTCAGACGATCGGCGAACCGGCGGGCGCCGGTCGGTGGGCCGGCCTCCTTTTCGACATCGGCGTCGTAGAAGGGGCAGTCGAAGTCGGCGATTGTCGAGGCGTCGACGCTCCCGCCTCTGCGCTCCAGGGCGCGCGCGGCGAGCGCCGCGAGCCGGTTGTTGAGCGACGTGCTGGAGCGCGAGGCGCCAAGCACGAGGAATCGGACACTTCCAGTTGTGGTCACCATGAGGGCCGGGGAGGCACATTCGGGGCCAGCTCATGTGCAGGACAGCCTAGGCGCCGATGTCGTCTCCGTCGGCGCTGGGCGCCAAGGATTCCGGCCCGCCAGTCGGTCCCTCGAGTGAGGCGCGCACGGGCTCGACCCACCCCGTTTTGCGACACGTGTTGTCGCAGAAGGGGAAGCGCGGCGACTTGTCGCAGCGGCAGAGCGACATTCGCGTGTCGTGCCGCAGCACCGATCCGTCGAGCGCGCGCGCTTCCACGTCGCCGCGCACGTAGAGTGGGCCGTTCCGGATTGGCGTGAGCGTCACGGGCGCGTCCGGGATCTCCTGAGCGCCGCCGTCGCGCCGCACGAAATGGAGCGCTCCGGATGGACAGCGGTCCACCGCGGCGGCGATCTCGTCCGGCGTCGCGGCGGTTGCCTCGATCCAGGGCCGTGCCTTCGGATCGAATACGCCGGGGAGCGCGCGCACGCAGTTGGCGCTGTGGATGCAGCGCGACGCGTACCACTGCACCGTGATCCCATTGCCCTCGTACTCCCGTGTGAGGTCAGGGGCGCGGTTGGCCGACGTCGAGTTCGGCGGGGCTCCGAGGCCGCCGGCGCCGGCGTTGCCTTCCCGCGGCGTCGGCTGGTCACTCATTGGATCGGCTCACGCAGAATCGTACTGCTATCGGGAAGTCTGGTCGGGCAGTGTCGACGTAGCACGGAACTGCGCTGGCTTGGCGCCGGAAACTGTGGCGCATAGGGAATCGCGCCTGGGCTGCCGACCCCCCAGTTGATGCCAAGGCTGTCCGGCCCTAGGACCGCAAACCGCGCGCCCGTAAATGCAGGCTCCGCAAACGGCCGATGAAGTGGCATCCATCCGTCGCGCGATGTAACGACCTGCAATAGTCCGGATGTTGGCTCCTGGAGGGCGACCACTATGCTCTCGCCGATAGTCGCGACTTCAAAGAGATTGGTGCCTCCGGGGAGCACCATAGGTAGGCCCACTGCCCAGGTTTTCCCTTGGTCGGATGAGCTTGCGTGCATGATCCGACTGTCGCGTGTGCCTTTGGCTTGCTCGATCCACAGCAGGTGGAACGCGTTGGCAATTCGCACGCTTTTTAGCCACATCGCTGTGGTGTCCGGACCGACTTTCTTCACCAAGAGTGTTCCGGTCGTGTCCTCGGCGTCGTTGACTGGCGCTGAAAAGACTCCATATCGCCTGCCATCGGGCCGATCGAGTGTCGCGATAAAGGCCATCACTTTTTGGCCGACGTCGGATCCAATGAGCACGACATTGGCCACAGACGTATTCAGGTGGCGCCACGACACGGTCGGCGTATCAGACGCGATCCGGACGGTGGCAATGCCGTGGACCGCGCGACCTTCGAGCGTTGTGTACCCGGGAATTGCGATGTACGTGACGCCGCCTGCCCTCAACACATCGTAAAGGCCGTCAGCCCAACCAAGGCTGGTTGCCTGCACGAGCGTCTGCGGTGTCGTCCACGCATTTCCATCGAAGCGGGCATACGCAATGCGGGTGACCGACGGCGCCGGACTGGTCGTCGGTGCTGACCCCCAGAAGACCTCCGCGATGCCATTGTCCAATGGCACTGCCCGGGGATCTTGAGCTCCAACCGACACCCCCGGCGGCATCGGTATCGGTGACGGATTACCAGACTTCGGTACCCAAACGCCGGCGAAAACGCCCGCCGCAAGCATTCCACTTTGAAATACATCGGGCGTCGCCCACTCGAACGTTGGGTAGCCGAACATCGCGGTACCGCCAGGCAGGACAACAGTGGATGGCGTCTCGATGTAGAGCGGCTTCCCCCTTGCCGAGATCAACCGCGCGGGTGGCGTCCAGGCTTCGGCCCCACAGGCCTGAGCCGACCCCGTGGGACGCTGCGTCGTCGCGCAGCCCCAAGCGGGAATGGCGAGTGCCAGCTGTGTAATGGCAACGGTGAGACTGGGTCTGCGAGCGAGGGGCATCAACGGACGCGGGACGCATTGAGTCCAACACCACTAACCGCGGCATCGCGGCGTCATCGCAGCAACTGGTTGCTACGCGAGACTACTCTATTGGCCAGTAATGTTGCGGGAGATACCGAATTTGTTGAGACCCCGTTCCGCAGGAGTCAGGCGAACGGCTGTGGGTTCGCGTTGTCACGCGTCGACAGGAACGCCACGAACCTCTGACTCAATAGACTAGCGCGGCCTGAAGCGGAGCGCCTCGGCAACGTGGGCTATGGCGATGCGCTCCTCGCCCGCGAGATCGGCGATCGTCCGCGCGACCTTGACCACGCGGTGATATGCCCGCGCCGAGAGCACGAGGGAATCGGCCGCGGCGTTCAACAGCTCGCGTCCTTCACGATCCAGCTCGCGCAGCAGCGAGCGGCCGTTCGCCTGCGCGTTGCAGCTCGCGCTGCAATCGGCGGCGAAGCGCGCGCGCTGGATTGCCCGTGCCTCCTCGACGCGCCCCCGAATTGCTGCCGACGACTCGGCCGCGCCGTCGGCGCCGAGCTGTCTGAGGGGCACGGGAGAGAGTGTGAGGTGCAGGTCGATGCGGTCGAGCAGCGGCCCCGAAAGCCGCGACCGGTAGCGGAGGATCTCGTGGTCGGCGCAGGTGCACGCGCGGTTCGCGTCGCCGTGGTAACCGCATGGGCAGGGGTTCATCGCGGCGATGAGGGTGAAGCGCGCGGGATAGGCCACCGCCGTCGCCGCCCGCGCGATCATGACGCGCCCGTCCTCGAGCGGCTGGCGCAGCGCTTCCAGCACCTGACGCGGGAACTCGAGCAGCTCGTCGAGGAACAGCACGCCGTGATGCGCCAAGCTCACTTCGCCCGGGCGCGGCGAGCTGCCGCCGCCCACGAGACCCGCGGTGGACACCGAGTGGTGCGGCGCGCGGAACGGCCGGCTGATCGCGAGCGACGCCGAGCCGTTGAGCAGTCCCGCGACCGAGTGGATCGCGGTGACCTCGAGCGCTTCGTCCTCGGTCAGCGCCGGAAGGATCGACGGCATGCGGCGCGCGAGCATCGTCTTTCCCGCGCCTGGCGCGCCGATCAAGAGCGCGTTGTGGGCGCCGGCCGCGGCGATCTCCAGCGCACGCTTGGCGGTGTCCTGTCCCACGACCTCGGCGAAGTCGGGGATCGGTGGCTGGTCGTAGCTGCCGTTTACGCGGTCGGCGCGCGGCAGCGAGCCGGCCTTGAGCCAGCTCACCAGCTCGACGATGGACGCCGGCGCCGCGAGCTCGAGATCCCGCACCAACGAGGCTTCCGCGACGTTGGCGCGCGGCAACACGAGCGTGTGGCGTCGGCCGTTCTGGATGAGACGCCGGGCGACTGAAAGAACGCCGCGAACCGGCCGCACGCTGCCGTCGAGCCCCAGCTCGCCGAGGAACACCGCTTGGCGCACCGAGTCCTCGCTCACGACGCCGAACGCGACGAGGACGGCGACCGCGATGGGGAGGTCGAACGCGGTTCCGGTCTTGGCGACATCCGCCGGCGCGAGATTGCACGTGATCCGGCGCGGTGGCAGCGTGATGCCCGCGTTGGCGAGCGCCGCGGATACGCGCTCGCGGCTCTCCTTCACGGAACCGGCGGGCATCCCGACGATCGCCCACTGCGGCAGGCCGCGTGTGCAGTCCACTTCGACGGTGACATCGTACGCGTCGACGCCGAGTACGGCGGCAGACCGAACGGCTGCGAGCATACTGCACGTTAGGTGCAGCGTGGGAAAAGCCGTCGCCAAAGCTACGCAGCCCGAATCATCCGATTGCCGCCCGGCTGACGGCGACAGCCCTGAGCGAAAACGGCCCCGGACACCGGCGCGTCCTCAGTTTCTTCCGGTGCCCTTGAAGAAGGTGTAGCAGAACACGCCGTCGTCCTCTGCCGCGCGGTAGAGCGCGCGAACCCCCGCATCGAAAGACGCGGGATCAACGATTCCGGCTCTGATCGCCGGGTCCCGTACGCTCTCGATCATGGCGGTGAAGGTCCTCCGGGTGAAGCCATCAACCAGCTCCGGGCGGCTCGCGTCCACGTACACCATCCGTGGAGAAACGCGCACCGCGGCAAATCCCGCCTTGACCAGCAGGGGGTACAGCTCTCGTCCGATCAGGGCATTCCCGCCGGCACGGCGCTGCAGCTCGACCAGGCACGAGATCGCCTCGTGGGCCACGTCGCTGTGCGGGTGAAAATAGGTAGACCCGTGATCCCCCTCGAAGACGGTGATCGTGCCGCCGGGCTTGAGCAGCCGCTTGAGCAGCGCCAGCGCCTCGACGGGATTCGACAAGTGCTCCAGGACGAAGCACACGAATACGTGGTCGAACGACCGCGCATCGAAGGGCAGCGCGAAGAGATCGGCCTGCCGGAACTCGACATTGTCAACGCCCGCCGCGTCGACGCTCGCTTTCGCCTGCGCGAGCGAGTGCGCTGAGTGATCGAACGAAACGAACCGCGCTCCAGGGCTGTTCCGGGCGAGCGTCACCGTCTGAGCGCCAGTCCCGCAGCCCACTTCCAGAACCAGGCTGCCCGCCGGATACGCGGTGTCGCCGTGCAGCAAATCCAGCACGGAGCCAGCCTGGGCCTGCAGCCGGTCGCTCTCGCGCTGGTGATACCCGTGGACGTACTGCTCTCTCTTTGCCATGGCGTTCGAGTGTGCGCGACCCCGGGTCAAGGGCCGCGCTTGAGCTGTTCGTACAGGCCGTTGAATACGAGGGCGCCTCGTTCCAGGCGCTCCGCGTCGGTGTCAGTCGCGTAAGTAATGCCACGCAGGACCGACTCTATGCCACGCGACTCCGCCCGGCCGAACTTGTCGTCTTTCAGATCGATGTCGTGGACGATCTCGGCGATCGCGTTCAGGGCGGGGTCTTTCAGCCCAAAATGCCTCAGCAGCGTTTCGAACGTGCACCGGTCGCCTTCGTGGGTGTATTCACCATGGTACATGTCGAAGCGCAGCTCGCCCTGATTCCTCTTGTATCCGCGCGCGACAAAGCGAAACTGCGCGGCCGGATCGATGAATTTGCGGATCAACCAGGCACTCGCGATCCGGTCGACAAAGACGTCTCTCCGCGTGACCCACACAGCGCCTCGAGGCGCTGACGTCGAGGCTGGTAGCCTGGGCTCTGGAGGTGTCTTCCCCGCGCCGAACACGGCATTCAGCTCGCGATCGCTGACCCCGGACAGCATCGTCGCGGAACAAATCACGGCTTCGCCACCGTCGCCAATGATCTCATTCGCGAGCCACTGAAAGTCTTCGAGGTTCGCTTCCGTGTCCGGCAGGACGTAGGCGGACTTCTTGAGCGCGACCGCACCGAGACGAGCCAGGCGCCGTCGGACCTTGACGCGCACGTATGCCGGCTCGAGCGGCAGCCGATGCATCAGGAGCAGCCATCGCTGCGCCCCCTCTTGCGCAGATGATTCTACAGTATCATTCATTGATACACAAGTATCATGGGCAATCGGGGTTGCCGCAACACAACGCGGAGAGGACCATGCAGCGCCGGGAGTTTGTCGGTGTCATGAGCGCAGCCGTCGCCGGAACGCAGGCAGGGGTGAACGTGCCTGGATTCCCCCAGATCGCAACTGGTGGCAGCAACCCTGAAGCCTGGCGAACGCATTTTCCGGCGCTTCAGCAAAGTGTGAACGGACGGCCGCTCGTGTACCTGGATACGGCGGCTACGGCGCTCCGCCCAGCCCAGGTCATCGACGCCATCTCGTCCTACTATCGCAGCGAGAACGCCAATCCCGGCAGCGCGCTCCACACGCTGGCGCGCCGATCGGCGCAGAAGTATGACGAGGCCCGCCGGTCCGTCGCGCGATTCATCAATGCGAGCGATCCCTCCGAAGTGGTCTTTACGCGAGGAACGACCGAGGGTCTCAACCTCGTCGCCGCGACGTGGGCTGCCGCCAATCTTCGGCCGGGCGACAACGTGGTCGTCGGAGTGGCGGAGCACGCGTCGAACATGATGCCCTGGCAGATGGTGACGAGGCGTACCGGCGCCGAGCTGCGATACTTCGGTGTGGACGACGAGGGGCGACCGTTGGTCGACGACCTCACGGCGAAGGTCGACGGCCGGACGCGCGTCGTGGCCTTCAGTCACGTGTCGAATGTGCTGGGACTGATCAATCCGGCGCAAGAGATGTGCAGTCGCGTGCGGAGGCCTGGCCGCATCGTCGTGATCGACGGTGCGCAATCGGTGCCGCATTTCCCCGTCGACGTGCAAGCCCTCGGCTGTGATTTCCTGGCGTTTTCGAGCCACAAGATGCTTGGACCGATGGGGGTTGGCGTGTTGTGGGGACGCCGCGAGCTGCTCGACGCCATGCCACCCTACCAGGGCGGGAGTAACATGGCGCATGACGTGGACATCGAGTCGCTGGCGTATTCCGATGGCGCCCTGAAGTTCGGCGCTGGAACGCCAAACGTCGCGGGGCCGGTGGGGCTGTCCGCGGCGATCGATTTCCTGCGGACTGTGGGTCATTCCGCCCTGTGGGAGCATGAGCAGCGCGTGACGAGTCACATGGTGCGGCGCCTCCAGGACATTCGCGGCGTGCGTCTCCTGGGAGCGCCCGAGCCGCGGCAGAGGATTTCCGTCTTCTCCTTTACGGTGCAAGGCTCTCAGCCGTCGGATGTTCTTCGTGCGCTCGACGAGCGCGGCATCGCGGTGCGCGCCGGCGATCTCGCATCGTTGCCCCTGCTCAAGCGCTTCGGCACGACGCGCGCGGCGCGGGCCTCGTGCTACTTGTACACGACGCTGGACGAGGTCGATCGGTTCGCCACGGCACTCGACGAGATCGTCGCGGCGAGGCGTCCGTGAAGTGGGTGACTCGCGAGCGACCCAAGATCGATCGTGTCGCGTGCCCATGGTTGATCGCCCGTTTCATCGATCGATCGGCGGAATTCCTGTTCGTGCCCGCTTCGGATGTCGACCGTGTGGCACGAACGACGGGAGCCGTTGCGTTCGATGTCGAGGGGGTGGAACTCTCCCACAATGGAGCGCTGTGCAGCTTTGACGCATTCCTGGACAAGTACGGTCTTCAGGACGCGGCCCTGGCCGAGCTCGCGACCATCGTGCGCGGGGCGGATACAGGGCGACTCGATCTGGCACCGCAATGCGCGGGGCTGTTGGCGATATCTCTCGGACTGTCGCGCGTGATCAGCGACGATCATCACCAGCTGGAGCACGGGTTTGTGCTGTACGACGCACTCTACGCGTGGCTTCGGGAAGGGAGGGGAGAGACTCACTCCTGGAACCCACAGCGGACGCGAATGTGAACTGGCCCCCCGTGAGCGAATCGCGGAAGGCTGCTACGGACTCCCGCCGGCCTCGAGGTAGTCCGCGAAGAATGCCGGAAGGGCGCTCGAGCGGATCGCCTGCTGAGCGCGCCTGAGATCGTATTCGACGCGAATGAAATCCACGCGCACGTCGGGACCATCGACATCGAGCACCGCGTACCCCGCTCGCCAGTCGCCGTCCTTCGGCCGGCCGACGCTGCCCGTGTTCACGAAGTGGATGCCCTCGACCACGCGATGGAAGGGCAGGTGCGTGTGCCCGAAGGCGACGACGTCGCCCTCTTTCGCGCCCGCGACTTCGGCCATCTTCGTGCAGAACGAGGCGGGCCGGTCCTCGGTCCAGTACACCGTGTTCAGGGTCGGCGTGCCGTGTACCAGAATGACCGTCGGTCCCGCGACGTGTCCGCCCGAGTGGACGAAGATCGATGCGGAACGGAAGGCCTTCCAGCTTTCGCCGCGTCTCGGCGCTCGTGTGCTCGCGCGTCCATGCGTAGCTGAGATGTGACAGCTCTTCCTGGAGCGGATCCTCATAGCGGCAGCCGCAGTGCTTGTACCTGGCCGCCACGGTGGAGTCATAGTTCCCGGCGATGCCATTGATGGCGGAATCCTCCAGCAGCTGCACCACCTCGTTGGGCCACGGCGCGTACCCCACCAGGTCGCCAAGGTGGTACGCGGCGTCGACGTCGCGCGCGGGAAGGTCTGCGATGACCGCACTGAGTGCGGGAAGATTGGCGTGAATGTCGGAGATCAGCGCGTATCGCACGATCAGGAGCGGCTCAGCGCGCACGTCATCACGGCAGCCGACGCCGGGCACGCGGTCGTGAATTCTTCGGTGGCACGCACCGCGTCCGGGACATCGTCGCGCGAGATGTGCTTGAACCCGAAGCTCGGGAAGTAGTGCTCGGCGGTCGTCGTGAGCAGATACAGGGCGCGCAGCCCGCGCGATTCGGCTTCGGCGATCGCGCGCGTCACGAGCTGTCGTCCGAGGCCGCGGCTCCGCCATCCGGGTGACACCGCCACGGAACGCAGCAGGGCGTCGTCGCGACAAATCTCGAGACCCGCGACGCCCACGAGATCGCCGCCGGCTTCCGCCACGACGAAGTCCTTCAGGGCTTCGCTCACGCCGGCCAGCGGCAGGCTGCTCTCCGTCAGGAGGCGCTCCACGCGCGGGAGATCCGCGGGTGTCGCCGGCCGTATGCGCGCCGAAAGTACGGTATTGTTTGGTGCGATCATCGTCTGTTCTCCCTCATGCACAGCAGTCGTCCGAGCAGCCGCAGCTGCGCTGCGTCGCTCGGGGTTGGGGGGTCGGCAGCGGCTTGGTGGCTCTCACGAATCCGCTCATGAAGCGACTCTCCAGCTCCTTGCCTATCTCGGGGTCCAATCCCGTTCCCTCCAGCAGCGCCGCAGCATCGTCCGCGCTGTAGACGCGCGTCGGCTCGACGCTGGCGTTCTCGAAACCGACGTCGTGCAGCAGCGCGACGAACTCGCGCTCGTCCAGAGCGCCCGCGACGCAGCCGCTCCAGAGATCCATGCTGCGCCGCACCGCTTCGGGCAGCTCGCCGCGGGTGACGATGTCGCTCACGGCGAACCTGCCTCCCGGCTTGAGCACGCGGAAGGCCTCCGCGAGCACCTTGCGCTTGTCGCCCGAGAGGTTGATGACGCAGTTCGAGATGATGACGTCCACGCTGTTCGACGGCAGGGGAATCGCCTCGATGTGGCCCTTGAGAAACTCGACGTTGGTCGCGCCGGCCTTCGCCTTGTTCTCGAGCGCCAGCGCCAGCATCTCGTCGGTCATGTCGAGGCCGTAGGCCTTTCCCGTGGGCCCTACTCGTTTCGCCGAGAGCAGGACGTCGATGCCGCCGCCGGAGCCGAGGTCGAGCACGGTTTCGCCGGAGTGCAGGTCCGCGAGCGCGGTCGGATTGCCACAGCCGAGCGACGCGAGCAGCGCCGTGTCGGGAATCCCCGCCGTTTGTCCGGCTTCGTACAGGTCCGAGGTAATCGGATCCCACGATGCGGTTGTCGTTCCACAGCAGCCGCTGGAGCCGCTCGCAGGCGAGCAGCAGGACGCGGCGGCGCCGGTCGAGGCCGTGCGGTGAGCGATGGCCCCGTAGCGCGCCTGTACTGTCGCGCGAATTTGATCGGGCGTGAGGGGCGTTGTTTCAGGTGTCGTCATGGGTCCTGATCAAGAAAAGTTGATGCATCGAACAAAAAAAATGAATCAGCAGCAGTCGTCCTTCACGGTAAGCCGTCGCGACGAGGGCTTCATCTCACCCAGCATCTCCTGAAGCTCTCCAAATGCTTCGCGGTTCAGCGAATAGTGAACCCAGCGACCCTCCCGGCGGTCGTTCACCAGGCCTGCGTCCTTGAGGACCTTGAGGTGGAACGACAGCCGCGACTGCGCCGCGTCCAGCAGGTCGGTGAGGTCGCACACGCAGCGCTCCCCGCCCCGGAGGCGGCGTACGATCTCGAGCCGTGTTTCGTCGGAGAGCGCATGGAACAGCTCGACGGCGCGGGCGAGATCACTGGTGGGGGCGGTTGCGGTAGCCACGTCTGAACTATATCAACCAAAACTTGATGTGTCAAGGCGAGCGATCCTGGTTACGGATGCAACGCTTGGATGGCGCTCCGCGGGGCTGTTTCGCGCGGATTTACACGGAGAGAAACGAAAACTCTCGCGGAGCTCATTCAATGACCCTTATCGAAGAAGAGCTGACGTACTCCGTAATCGGCGCGTTCCTCGCGGTTTTCAACAAGCTTGGCGACGGCTTCCTCGAGAACGTCTACATTGGTGCCCTCGTCATCGAGCTCGAACGCCGCGGACACAAGGTCCAGCGAGAGGTCCCGATCGCGGTCAAGTACGACGGCATCATCGTCGGCACGTACCGAATCGACTTGCTCGTGGACGGCAAGCTGGTTGTTGAAGTGAAGGCCGGCGCTGGTCCGCTCGCGACCTACGAGCGACAGCTCAAGCACTACCTCAGGTGCTCGGACATGGAGCTCGGGCTGCTCCTGGTGTTCGACGAGAGACCAATTCACCGCCGCCTGATTCACACGAAGGCGTTCAAGGCGCGTCGGAGCACCTCCGCGTGAGTTTCCGTCGAGTCCTGTCGCAATCCGCGCGAGACAGCCTAACCCGAATCTCAGTCGTGACAGATCACGACAAGGCTGTTTCGCGCGGATTTACACGGAGAAAACGGAAACTCCCACGGAGAGAATGAGCCGGGTTTGCCGGTACAGACAGGCACCGTGCCCGCCGTTGCTTTTTTCCGTATGCGTTTCCGCAAGACTCCGTGCAAATCCGTGTGAAACAGCCGAACCGCGATCCCTCAAGGTGCTTCCTGAGCCAGCGTCGAACGGCGATCCCTCAAGGTGCTTCTTGAGCAAACGTCGAACCGCGATCCTTCCAGGCGTTTCTTACCGAGGCCGGCCGAACACCTGAATCCAGTACGGCTGGCCGCGCGAGCTCCGCGCCATCGCCACGCCGATCTCGGTCAATTCCCGGTTGAGAATGTTCGCGCGATGCCCGCTGGACGTCATCCAGCTTTCCACCGCTCTCGCGGCGCTCGGCTGGTTCCAGGCGATGTTCTCGGCCGCGGCCGAGTAGCCGTATCCCACCCCCTCCAGTCGCGCTTTCAGCGTCGGATACTTGGCGCCGGATATCGTGTGCTCCTGCTGCTCGTGTGCTGCCATCTGCCCGGCGTGGATCCGCGCGGCTTGCATGAGGCGGTCGTTCGTTGCGAGCGCCGGGAGGCCGTTGCGTACACGCGCGGCGTTGGTGAGACGCACCATTTCCGCGGCGACGGCTGCCGGGGATCCGGTGGCTCCACCCCCAGAGCCGGAGGAGATCGTTGCCGGCGACATGCGCGAACACGCGAGCAACGACATCGCGCCGGCAGCACAAGCCGATCGGAGCTGCCGTGTCAGAGCCGAGGTATGTCGCTGCAAGGATACCTCCGGACCATCATCCTGTATGCAAGTCGAAGGTCGCCAGTCGATCAGTGTCACGGTTCGTCAGAGCGACTGACCAACCATCCACTGAACAACTGGCGACCTTCCACGTGAATCCGCGATCTCGATCTCGAACCGTCTAGGGTCTGTCTTTGAAGAGGTCGTTCAGGTCCGTGTGTCTGGTGGACAACGGGATCGGCCGGCCATCGATGAAGAGATACTTCGTGTCGGTCTTGGCCTCGAGCAGATCACCCGTCGTCACGACCAGGTTCGCGACCTTGCCCACCTCGATGGACCCGAATTTGTCCGCCACGCCCATGATCTGCGCCGGATACAGCGTCACGGCCTTGAGCGCCTCGTCCTTCGGCAGCCCGAACGCCGACGCCATGCCCGCGGCGTACGGCAGGTTGCGAACCTCGGCGCCTTCATCGCCCGACGAGATCGCGAACCGAACGCCCGCGCGCTGGAGCTTGGCGGGGCTGGAATAATTCACGTCGTACGGATCATCCTCGCGCCGCGGCAGCTGCATGATGCTGTTGATGATCACCGCGACGTCGTTCTGCTTGAGGAACTCCGTGACCTGCCAGGCATCGCCGCCGCCGAGGATGACGGGCTTGAGCTTCATCTCCTTGGCGAAGGTGACGGCGGAACGAATGTCGTTGGCCCGGTCCGCCGTGAAGACCACCGGCATCTGGCCGCGCACGGCGGGCACCATGGCCGCGAGCACCACATCGCGCTTCACGCGCGGCAGCGACTTGTCACGCTCCGCCGCGTCGATCGCGTTGCCGTACGCTTCCGCGTCGCGCAGCATCGTGCGCAGCGAGTCCATCTGACGGTCTCGCATGCGCTGCGCGTCCTGCGTGTTGCCCTGTTGCTGCCCGAAGCCGCCCCCCGAACCCGCGGCCGGCGAACCCCGAGCGCGGCAGGTTGATGACCAGCGCGGCGCGGGGGCTCACCTGCATCTCCGGCGGTGTCCATCCCGCCAGGTTCATGATCGCCGCCTGGCCCGAGATGATCCCGCCGTTGGGCAGCGACGCCACGTGCGTGACGCCGACGACGCGCGTGACGCCCACGTGGGCGCTGTGCGGGTTGAGGCCGTAGAACGCCTGCGCGTTCGGGTTGAAGCTGCCGACTTCCGAGATGTCCACGGTGGACGCGGCGCCCTGCGGGATCTCCGAGAGTCCCATGCCTGTGCCCGCGTCCATCATGCCCGGGTAGACGACGTGCCCGGTCGCGTCGATGGTCTTTGCTCCGGCCGGCACCGCGACGTTCGCGCCGACCGCGGCGATCCTGCCGTCGGCCCCGATCACCACCGTGCCGCGCGCGATCTCCGGTCCGCTGACCGGGACGATTTTGACGTTGGTGATGGCGTACGAGCCGCGCGGCCCCGGCATCGGGTTTGTCGAGCCCAGTTGAGCGCGCGTAGGAAGGGCCGTCGATGCCAAGAGCGCGAGGGCGCCGAGCAGCCTCAAACCTTGAGTTCTCAGATTCATGTTCATGTGAATGGGTCTCCTGTTACGGCAAGATCACGCGGCGGCCCTGATCGGCGCGCGCCGGACGGTTCTCTTCCGCGCGCTCCAGCGACGCGCGCAACTGCTCTTTCTGCGCTCGCTGCGCCAGGTCCTGCTGCTTGTCGAAGAACACCTCGCCGTCGATGTAGGTCGTCTCGACGTTGGCGTAGACGCTGAGCGGGTGGTTGTTCCAGATCGCCAGGTCCGCGTCCTTGCCGACCTCGATGGATCCGACCCGCTTGTCCACGCCGAGCTGCACCGCGCCGTTGTACGTGATGGTCTTGAGCGCTTCGTCCTCGGTCATGCCGCCGTAGCGCATCAGCTTCGCGGCGTCGATGTTGAGCCGGCGCACGCGCTCGTCGGAGTCCGAGTTGATCGTCTGCAGCACGCCGTGGCGCATCATGATGGCGTTGTTGTACGGGATCGCGTCGTACGCCTCGATCTTGTATGACCAGCTGTCCGCGAACGACGACGCGCCCGCGCCGTGCTTCGCGATCTCCGTCGCGATCTTGTAGCCCTCCAGCACGTGCTGCAGCGTCGCGATCTTGAAGCCGAACTCGTCGGCCAGGTTAATCAGCATCAGGTGCTCGTCCGCGCGGTAGCCGTGCGCGTGCACCAGGCGCTTGCCCTCGAGCACTTCGACGAGCGGCTCGAGCTCGAGGTTGCGCCGCGGCGCGATCGCCGTGCGGTCGCCGCGGGTGGAGCGGGCGCGGTAGTCGTCCCAGTCGCGCTTGTAGTCCTGCGCGCGGACGAAGGCATCGCGCAGCACTTCCTCCTGGCCCATGCGCGTCGCCGGATAGCGGCGCGTCTGCCCGGGCTGCACGTTGCGGTTCTTCTGCGTCACGTTCTCGCCGAGCGCGAACTTGATGCCCGGCGGCGCGCCCGGGAACAGCATCTGGTCGGTGCTGCGGCCGTACTTGAGTTTCACCGTGGCGTTCTGGCCGCCGATGGTGTTCGCCGATCCGTGCAGGATGTTGATGGACGTCACGCCGCCCGCGAGTGCGCGATAGACGTTGATCGCCGTGGGGTTGAGCACGTCGCGGATCCGCACCATCGACGTCACGGACAGCGAGCCCTCGTTGATGCCGTCCGCCATCATGTGTGAGTGTGGATCGATGATGCCCGGCAGGACGTACTTGCCGGTGGCATCCACGACCTTCGCGCCCGCCGGCGTCGCGAGGTTCTTGCCGATCTGCGCGATCTTGCCGTTCTGCATCAGCAGGTCGGTGCCCTCGAGCTTGCCCTTCGTCACGGTGAGGATCGTCGCGTTCTTGATGAGCGTCGATCCACTCGACGAGACCGCCTGTTGAGCGCTCAAGGCTGTTGCGCAGGCCAGCATGCCAAGAGCCGATGATATCAATCGCATTTCGAATCCTCTGTTCAGGGATGTGCGCTGATCTCTTTTCAGAAGTTCCGCGTTCATCCGGGTTTTCACTCGGTAGGTGGACGCTGACCGCCGGGGGGACGGGCCCCGGCTGGACGACCTTCAGGGCGAGTCCCGACGAACGTGCCGTTGGGGTGCCCGATGATCTGGACGCTGCCACGCATGACGTTGCCGGTGAGCGTCCCGGTGAACGTCGCCTCCTCCGAGGTCTGTCCCAGGGTCACCGGCACCGTGAAACGCAACTCGTCGCCACTCAGCGATCCGTTGTTGATGTCCGCCGAGCCGAGCGCGCCCTGGATCCCGCCGCGCAACTGCTCGCCTTCCTGGCGCAGGTTGAGCGTGATGGTGCGATCGCCCTCGGCGAACGTGGCGGTGATCGTCCACACGCCGGACGCCGCGCTCGCGGCGCCTCCCGCGGACTCGCCCGCGGGCGCGCGCGCGGCCAGCGGTCGGCCGTCGACGAACACCTGCGTCACGCGTCCCGCGCGGTCGAACAGGTCGCCACGGACCACGGTGAGGTTTGCGATCTTGCCGGCTTCGATGGACCCGACGCGGTCCGCGACGCCGTACAGCTCGGCCGGCGTGAGCGTCAGCGCGCGCAGCGCCTGGTCCCGCGACATGCCCTCGGTGACGGCGGTCCGCACGTTGTTGAGGAAGTCGCCCATGCCGACGCCTCCGGACGTGAACGCGACGCGCACGCCGGCACCCGCGAGCTTGCCGGGGTTCCGTGGAATGTCCACGCGCGACTGCAGCACGCGGATGGGCTCGGGATCGGCGTCGGCCGACACGTTCGCCGGCGGACGCGGGAAGTTGAGCGTCGCGATGACGGGAACGTTCTCGCGCTTCAGGCGGTCGGCGATCTTCCAGGCTTCCTCGCCGCCCGCGATGTACGCGCGCAGCCCGAACTCGGCCGCCAGGTCCAGCGCGCGTTCGATCTCGCGCTGTGCGTTGGCGAGCATGACGACGGGCATTTCCTTCGCCAGCACCGGCTGGAGCGCCGCGAGCGAGTGGTCGTTGTCGGGCCGGCGCATGCCGCGCGGGTTCCGCGCGTACGCGGCCTGGATGTCGCGGTACCGCTGTGCGTCGAGCAGCATCTGTCGCAGCGCGGCGAAGACGCCGAGCAGCGAGTTGGGATATCCCTGCCCGCGCACCGGCGAGAAGCCCACGTGGAGCGCCACCGGCGACCGCAGGAGCATCTCCTGCGCGCTGGACCCGCTGAGGTTGATGAGCGCGGACTGTCCCATGAAGATGCCGTCGCGCGGCGCGGTCAGCGTGGCCGTGAGGCCGGCGCCGCGTGGCGCATCGAGCGCGTCGCCCTCGAACCGCAGGACGTCGATGACGCGAAGCTCGGGCTGGAGACCGACCGGGTGCTCGGAGTTGGGCGCGGCGAGCGCCTGCTGCTGCGGCGCGGCCGGCGCGAACGGACCGCCGCCACCGCCACCGCCGGCTGCTCCGCCTCCACCCTGACGTGGCGCCGGGACGCCGAGATTCGAGAGGGCGTCGATGAGACCGGGGTACACGGTGTGGCCGGCGCCGTCGATGATGCGGGCGTCGGCCGGTGCGGAAACCGCCGCGCCGACGGCGACGATAAGGCCGTCGCGAATGACGATGGTGCCGCGCTCGATGGTGGGTCCGGAAACGGGGACGATACGGGCGTTTGTGATCGCGTACGTGCCGGGGATGGCGCGCTCGCCGAGCTGCGCCGTCGCGGTCGTCGCGAGTCCCGACAGCAGCGCCACTGCGAGCGCCGGGCGGGTGTAGCGGGAAGGCATGGCTGCTTCACTCCGGGAGGAGACCAAACAAGAATACGCTCCGTAGCATCCGTTCGCTGACCGACTACGTTTCGCGCATGACCGCCATGGATAGGGAACGGGCGCTGATCGACTGGTTGTCGCATCGGCGGCGCGTCGCCATCGGGTTCAGCGGCGGAGTGGACTCCGCGTACCTCGCGGCCGTGACGATCGAAACGGTGGGCTGCGATCACAGTCTCGCCCTCATCGGACGCAGCGAGTCGCTGGCGGGGCGCGACGAGGATCACGCCGAGGTCGTGGCTCGCGCGATAGGCATTCCGGCCCTGCACGTGCCGACAGGCGAGCTGGCGGATCCGCGCTACGCGGCCAACCCCGCCAATCGCTGCTACTTCTGCAAGAGCGTCCTCTGGACGACGCTGGCGCCGATCGCCCAGTCGCGCGGCTTCGCGACGCTGGTGGACGGCACCAACGCCGACGACCTGCACGACTACCGTCCCGGAGGCCGCGCGGCGATCGAGCACGGCGTCCGGTCCCCGCTCGCGGAGCTTGGATTCACCAAGGCGGAGATCCGGGAGCGGACGCAGGCGCGAGGCTGGCCCTGGTGGGACCGGCCGGCGTCGCCCTGCCTGGCCTCGCGACTACCATATGGTACGCGGGTGACCAGGGACCGGCTGCGCCAGGTGGAACGAGCCGAGTCCGCGCTGCGCGACCTCGGAATCCTGGGCAACCTGCGGGTGCGCCACCACGGCGATCTGGCGCGCGTGGAGCTCGATCGCGACGCCATGGAAGGCTGGCGCGAAGGCCGGGGTTTCGAGTTGCTGGCGAATGCCGTCCTTGCCGCCGGCTTCGCGCGCGTTGAGGTGGACCCCCGCGGATTCCGATCGGGGTCGCTGAACGTGATCGCGGGGGGGGCGGGGGGAGGCGGCGCGGAAGGTGCGTCTCTTTCTCGCCATTAATCTCGACGCTGGCGTTCGGCACGCGATCCACGACGCGACGGCCCCGCTGCGCGCGGCCGCGTCGAGTCTCGGTTGGGTAGACGAGTCCCGCGTGCACCTCACGCTCAAGTTTCTTGGCGAGCAGCCGGACAACGTCGTGGAGTCGGTGCGCCGGTCGGTGGATCAGGTCGCGCGCCGTCATCGGCCAGTTCCCGATCCGCATCGCCGAGATTGGCGCGTTCCCGAACTTTCGTCGCGCCCGCGTCGTATGGATGGGTATCGATCGCGACCCGCGGCTGGAGTTGCTGCACCATGACGTCGAGGTCGAGTGCGAGAAGCTCGGGTTCGAACTGGAGGGGCGCGCGTTCCGGCCCCACCTCACGCTCGCGCGGGTAAAGGAACGGACCGAAGCGGACGAGCTGCGCCGGCTGTCGCGGGCCAGCAAGCGCGTCGACTTCGACACGGAGGCCGGCGTGCGTTCGATCGACTTGATGCAGAGTAGCCCTGGTAACGGCGCCCCGCGTTACGAGCGGCTGCACGCCGCCGAACTGCGGTCGTCCTGAGCATGGGTGGTTGCTTGAAGGCCATTGGCTGTCTCACGGTCCTGTTCCTGCTCGGCGTGATTGCGTTTCTCACGCGCGACAAATGGATGCATCGTCTGCCGGGCGGCGGACGCGATACCGTCTATGTCTCGGCCGGCGCCGAGACGTGGCACTCGTTGACGCCGGAAGGCGGACGCCGCGCCCGCGCGTCCCTGGACCGGTTGCGCTCCCCAAGAGGGCCCGCGTCCGTGACGGTGAGCCCGGGGGACCTTGCGGCGTATATCGTCCAGGAGTTGTCCCGCACGCTGCCCAGCTCCG
This sequence comes from uncultured Gemmatimonadaceae bacterium, assembly GCA_963724885.1. GTDB lineage: Bacteria > Gemmatimonadota > Gemmatimonadetes > Gemmatimonadales > Gemmatimonadaceae > DASPMP01. The sequence continues at coordinate 47,708 of CAVRWG010000003.1, forward strand.
CCGACAGCATTCAGGCGGCCGCGATCGGCGACCGCCTCTACATTCGCGCGACAGTGCGGACGACGGACCTGAGCGGCGGGGACAGAACGGCAATGGGCTCGCTCTCCATGCTCTTCGGCGAGCGTGAGCGTATGCAACTCGGCGGCACGCTGCGCATGATTCGCCCGGGACAGGCCGAGCTGGCCGTGAAGGAGTTCCGTATTCGGGACTTCAACCTTCCGGCAGGGCTCATTCCGCGACTCATCCGCCAGATGTCGCGCGGCGAACGTCCCCCGGAACTGGCGCCCGACGGGTTGCTCCTGACCACGCCGGAGTACATCGCGGACGTGAAAGTGGAGAACGGCCGCATCACGGTGTATCGAACCCGATGACTGCGGATGTCTCGTAAAGTTCTCATCGTCGACGACGAAACCGGCATTCGTCAGGCCCTCGGACAGCTGCTCGAGTTCGAGGGCTACGACGTGCGCTCGGCGGACAACGCCGTGGCCGGGATCGCGCTGTACCAGGACTGGCGCCCTCATCTCGTTTTCATGGACGTGAAGATGGCGGGGATCGACGGTCTCGAGGCGCTCAAGCGGCTGCGCGAGACCGATCCGCGGCGGTCGTGGTGATGATCAGCGGGCACGCGACCATTCAGACCGCGGTCGAGGCCACGCAGCGCGGCGCGTACGACATCCTGGAGAAGCCGCTCGACACCGACCGCATTCTCGTCACGCTGCGGAACGCGCTGTCGCATCTCGACCTGCACGAAGAGAACGCGCGGCTGCAAGCAGACCATCGAGTCGCGCTTCGAGATCGTGGGGCGCTCGTACGCCATCCGCGCGGTGACCGACAAGATCGAGAAGGTCGCGAAGACGCCTGGTCGCGTGCTCATCACGGGCGAGAACGGGACGGGCAAGGAGCTGGTGGCGCGCGCGATTCATCGCCACTCCACGCGCGCCGAGGGTCCGTTCGTCGAGGTCAACTGCGCGGCGATTCCGTCGGAGCTCATCGAGAGCGAGTTGTTCGGCCACATGAAGGGGTCGTTCACCGGTGCGATCGCGGACCGGGCCGGGAAGTTCGAGCAGGCCGACGGCGGCACGCTCTTCCTCGATGAGGTCGGCGACATGTCGCTGGCGGCGCAGGCAAAGGTGCTGCGCGTGCTCCAGGACGGAGTGGTCACGCGCATCGGCGGTTCGAAACCGATCCAGGTGGATGTGCGCGTGCTCGCGGCGACCAACAAGAAGCTCGAGGATGAGATCGAGGCCGGGCGATTCCGCGAGGACCTGTTCTATCGGCTGAACGTCGTTCCGATCCACGTGCCGCCACTCCGCGAGCGTCGCGAGGACATCCCGCTGCTGATCGCCCATTTCGTCCAGCAGTTGACGCGTGGTGACGGCGGCGGAGGCGGAATGCCGGCGCGCGTCATGACACCCGAAGCGGTCGCGCAGGCTGCAGCACTCGGACTGGCCGGGCAACGTCCGCGAGCTGCGGAACACCGTCGAGCGCCTGCTGATCCTGTCGACCGGCCCGCGCATCGGGATCGACGACGTGGATCGCCTGGTGGGGCGACGCGGACAGCGGATCAGGCCGGGATCGGCTCGCTGCTGGACTGCAAGACGTTCGAGGACTTCAAGCAGGCCGCGGAGCGCGCCTTTCTGCTGGCCAAGCTGCGCGAGCACGACTGGAACGTGAGCGAGACGGCGCGGGCGCTCGACATGCCGCGGTCGAATCTCTACAAGAAGATCGAGCGCTACGCGCTCAGTCGGGAGAGCTCGTGAGCGAAACGAACTGGGACAAGGAGCTGGCGCGCATCGACCGCAGCTCGAGTCCGTCTCGGATGCACAGCTCTTTCCCGAAGCGAAGGGCGCGACGCCGGCCCAGAAAGCGCAGGTCGCAGAGCGAACGATCCGGGGCGACATCCTGGCCGGCGTTGTTGCGGCTGGCGCTGTCCGTCGCGCTCGGCGTCGGCATGCTGTTCTGGCCGTACGCCAATCGCTGTGGAATCGGTCTCGCGGGATACCTGATCGCCGTGTCTGCGGTTGCGGCGAGCGGCATCTGGAGCGCGGTCTGGACGTGGAGGCACCGTGCCGGCCGGGCGCACGTGCTGTCCATTCTATTGATTGTCTGGGGCCTGGTGCTTGGCGCCACCGAGGTGCTGCCCAGGGTGGGGTACGCCAAGGAGGCGCTCAAGTGGAGCTGTGGACCCTGAATACAGGGATGAGGGCCCAATCCCGATTCCCTATTCCCTCATAGAGATGAAGAGTTTCAGAACTTCATTGCCGGCAAATGGCAGGAGCCCGCCGGCGGCGAGTACTTCGACAACCGGAACCCGGCCGACTGGAACGACCTCATCGGTCGCTTTCCCGCTCTCGTCGGCGGAAGACGTCGAGTGCGCGGTCGCAGTCGGCCGAAGCGCGGCTTCGAGATCTGGCGACGCACGCCGGCGCCGGCGCGCGGTGACGTGCTGCGGCAACGTCGGCGACATCATGGCGCGGCGAAAGGAAGAGATCGCCGACCTGATGACGCGCGAGATGGGGAAGCCGCTCCAGGAGACGCGCGGCGACGTGCAGGAAGGCATCGACACGGCCTACTACGCCGGCGAGCGAGGGGCGGCGGCTGTTCGGTCACACGGTGCCGAGCGAGCTGCGAAACAAGTGGGCGATGAGCTACCGGCGCCCGATCGGCGTGGCCGGCGCTGATCACGCCGTTCAACTTCCCGATGGCGATTCCCACCTGGAAGGTGTTTCCCGCGCTCACCTGCGGGAACGCGGTGATCCTGAAGCCGGCGGAGGATGTGCCGCACACCGCGACCGTGCTCGTCGAGGTCCTGCTCGAGGCGGGGCTGCCGCCCGAAGTCATCCAGCTCGTGCACGGCCAGGGCGAGACGCGCGGGCAAGGCGCTCGTCGAACATCCGCGGGTGCCCGTGATCTCGTTCACGGGATCGACGGAGACCGGGCAGCATCGTCGGCGAGACCTGCGGGCGCATGCACAAGCGCCTGTCGCTCGAGATGGGCGGGAAGAACGCCATGATCGTGCTCGACGACGCGGATCTCGAACTCGCGCTCGACGGCGTGCTGTGGGGCGCGTTCGGGACCACCGGCCAGCGCTGCACCGCGACGAGCCGCCTGCTGCTTCAGGGCGGCGTGCACGACGAGTTCCTGAGCCGGCTCGTGGAGCGGGTCCGGAAGCTGAAGTTGGGCGACGGACGCGCGAAGGGGACGGACGTCGGCCCGCTGATCAGCGATGCATCGCTGAAGAAGGTGGAGCGGTACGTCGACATCGGCGTCGAGGAAGGCGCGGATCTCCTGATCGGCGGGCGCCGAGCGAGTGGCAAGGGCCTCGAGAAGGGCTTCTTCTACGAGCCGACGATTTTCGCGCGCGTCGAAGCGGGGATGCGCATCGAGCAGGAGGAGATCTTCGGTCCGGTGCTGTCCGTGATTCGGGTCGAACAGCGCCGACGAGGCATTCGCGATCAACAACGACGTGAAGTACGGCCTGTCGTCCTCTGTATACACACGGGACGTCAACGTCGCGTTCCGCGCGCTGAACGAACTGGACAACGGCATCACGTATGTCAACGCGCCAACCATCGGAGCCGAGGCACACCTTCCCTTCGGTGGTGTCAAACAGACAGGAAACGGCCACCGCGAGGGCGGGTGGGAGGTCTACGAGTTCTATTCGGAGACGAAGGTGGGCTACGTGGACTTCTCGGGGCAGCTCCAGCGGGCGCAGATCGACAACTATTTGGGCACACCAGACTGATACCCCGGGGTGTCGCCAGCCGTCCTACTGAGTGGGCCCCAAGGCCCCTTGCTCGCGCCAAACGCGACAGTAAACTCCAAATCGAATGGAAGTCTCACCTCCCCCAGAGAAAGACCCGGTCTACCGGCCCACGCCCATCACGCCCACGCAGCGCATCGAAGCGCTGCAGTACGTGAACCGGCGTCGCAGCTTCGGGCTTGGCTTCCTCTGGGAATGGACGAAGATCTTCTGGATCTCCGTCGCGCTGTTTCTCGTGCTTCGCACGTTCATCGTCGAAGCGTTCAAGATCCCCAGCGGCAGCATGGAGCGCACGCTGCTCATCGGCGACTTCCTGCTGGTGAACAAGCTGGCGTATGGCGCCGAGATCCCGTTCACGCACAAGCGTCTGCCCGCGTTCACCGAACCGCGGCGCGAGCGACGTGATCGTCTTCGAGTCGCCAGAGGACCTGTCCAAGACCTACGTCAAGCGCCTGGTGGGCCTCCCCGGCGACACGCTCGAGATGAAGGACGGCGTGCTGTTTCGCAACTCCGAGCGGCTGGCCGAGCGCTACGTGCTGCACAACTCCGAAGTCGATCGCGTGGAAGAGCGCTTTCGCTGGCAGCGCGACTACATCGTGCAGCGAGCGGACGCGAGCGTGCAGTACTATCCCTCGCGAAACAACTGGGGTCCGTTGGTCGTCCCTCAGAGGAACTACTTCGTACTCGGCGACAACCGGGACAACTCGAGCGACAGCCGCTACTGGGGATTCGTGGCGGACTCGCTGGTGAAGGGTCGTCCGTTCGTGATCTACTACAGCTACGATCCCGACACGTCGCAGGGGCTCGCGTGGCTCACTCGAATTCGCTGGAGCCGTTTGGGCGAGCGCGTTCGATAGGCCCGGAACGTGAAGGCCGCCCTGTCGGGCGGCGTGATATCGAGATAGATCGTGTAGGTCGTTGTTCCGCCGAAGTTCCCGCCGCACAGCTAGCCGGTAGTCCTGGATGCCACCTGCCACAAAGAAGTCTTCCTACGAGGAAGGCTCACTCGATCAGTACCTGCGCGACATCAGCGTCTATCCTCTCATTACCCGGGAGGAGGAGGTGCGACTCGCGCAGCGAATCCGGGTGAACGACCAGGAGGCGCTCGACAAGCTCGTGCGCTCGAACCTGCGCTTCGTGGTCTCGGTCGCGAAGAAGTATCAGAACCAGGGCGTGTCGCTGGCGGACCTGATCAACGAGGGCAACCTCGGCCTCATCCGCGCGGCGCACAAATTCGACGAGACGAAGGGGATCAAGTTCATCTCGTACGCCGTGTGGTGGATTCGTCAGGCGATTCTCCAGGCGCTCGCGGAGCAGTCGCGAATCGTACGTGTCCCGCTGAACCGGGCCGGGCACGCTGCACCGCATCGGCAAGCGGGCAAACGCCCTGCTCCAGGAGCTGGGACGCGAGGCGACGCACGCCGAGATCGCCGAGGGGATGGAGATCAGCGAGGAAGAGGTCGCGAAGACGATGTCGATCTCGCAGACGCACCTCTCGCTCGACGCGCCGCTGACGCCGGGCGAAGACAACAAGCTGCTCGACTATCTCCCGGACAATCTCAATCCGACGCCGGACGAGCAGACGTTCGAGAAGGCGCTCACGGAGTCGATCGAAGAGGCGCTCTCACACCTCAAGGAGCGCGAGGCCAAGATCCTGCGCCTGTACTTCGGGCTCGACGACGAGGAGCCCATGACGCTGGAGCAGATCGGCGCGCTCCTCGGGATCACGCGCGAGCGCGTGCGTCAGATCAAGGAGAAAGCGCTGTCGCGATTGCGCCACGTGAGCAGGGCGCGCGCGCTCGAGTCGTACCTCGGCTAGCTCAATTTGGTGCAGGCGTTTCCGCCGCGGGCACTGCGGGTGAGGTCCCCACGCGGAGTACGCTCGAGTCGCTGCGGAGCGAGGTCCCCACGCGGAACACGCTGTGCTCCTCGTCGCTCGCTCAGTCGCTGGCGCTCCTGTCGCTCGCTCCTGCGGTGCGCGCTGGCTTCCGCGGTTGGCGGCTACGCCGCCTCCCGCGTCAGGCGTTCCGCCGTGGGCGACCTCGTTCCTCCGCTCCCGCGCAGTTCTACCTCATCCTGGCCCAGCGAAGCATCGCCGCTCCGCCCCTAGCGCGGCGCGGACGACCTGTCACAACGCTCGTGTCGGTCGAATCGTCGCGACTGAAACCGGAGTGCTTCGGCGCACAGAGGGCGTGGTCCGCGTGAGGACCTCGCTCTCGAGCGCCACCCGAGCATAACTTCCTCGACATGGCTCAATCGTTCAGCTTCGACGTCACCACGGGCGTCGACCTCCAGGAAGTCGACAACGCGATCAATCAGGCGCAGAAGGAGATCGCGCAGCGCTACGACTTCAAGGGCTCCAAGGCCTCGATCGAGTTCAAGCGCGCCGAAGCGCAGCTCGATCCTCGATCGCCGACAACGACTTCCAGATGAAGTCCCTGTTCGACGTCGTGCAGACGCGCCTCATCAAGCGGCACGTCTCGGTCAAGAACCTCGACATCGGCGAGATTCAGCCCGCGGCCAACGACACGGTGCGCCGCGAGATCAAGCTCAAGACCGCGCTCGACTCGGAGACGGCCAAGAAGGTCTCGGCCGCCATCAAGAACGCGAAGCTCAAGAAAGTGCAGGCGGCCATTCAGGGCGACCAGGTGCGCGTCTCGGCACCCTCCAAGGACGACCTGCAGGCCGCGATGGCGCTGCTGCGCGGCGAGGACTTCGGCGTCGAGCTGAAGTTCGGCAACTACCGCTAGCTAAGCCGCCCGCGCGATCTCCCCGATCGCCCTGACCAGCACGTCGAGCTCCTTCGGCTCGTGAACACGTGCGGCGTGACGCGCACTCCATGCACGCCGGCCGGCGCATTGTCGACGCCGACGGTCCAGATGCGGTACTTGTCGAGCAGCGTTTTGGCGAGGTCGGCGGGCTCCATGCCGTTGATGCCGACGTTGGCGATCGCGCACGAGCGCGCAGGATCCGTCGGCGTGTACAGGACGACGTTCGGCACGCCGCGCACCTTGCTCGTCCAGTAGTTCTGCAGGTAGCGCAGCCGCGCCTCCTTGCGCTCGATGCCGATCGCGTCGTGAAATGCGATGGCGTTCGCGATGGCGAGGTCGGTGTGCACCGGGTGCGTCCCGGTGTGATTCAGCTTCATGATGTCGGCGTCGTCGAACGTCGCCGAGTCGCCGAAGATCGGCCAGAGCGTCGCGATCTTGTCGCGGCGCACGTACAGGATGCCAGTGCCCAGCGGACAGCCGAGCCACTTGTGGAGGCTCGCGCCGTAGTAGTCGCAGCCGAGGTCGGGAATCTTGTAGTCGATGTGGGCGAACGCGTGCGCGCCGTCGACCAGCACGTCCACGCCGCGGGCGTGCGCCATGTCGGCGATCTTGCGCACCGGCAGGATCTGCCCGGTGATGTTGACCATGTGGCAGACCATCAGCAGCCGCGTGCGCGGCGTGATGGCGTTCGCGTAGAGCTGGACGATCTCGTCGTCGGACTGCGGATCGACCGGCAGCGAGACGAGCTTGTTCACGCATCCCATAGCGTCGCGCCTGCAGCTTGAACTGCGCGAGCATGTGGCCGTAGTCCTGCTCGGCCATCACGGCTTCGTCGCCCGGCTTCCAGTCGTAGCCGGCGATGACGGTGTCGAGCGACTCGGTGGTGTTGCGCGTGATGCACAGCTCCGCGGGCGAGCAGCCGGCCATGGCGGCGAGCTTGTCGCGCGCCGCGGCCTTGTCCGGGACCTGCGTGGTGCGCATGTAGTACGACGCCTGGTAGTTGACGTCGCGCACCCTGCGCGATGAACGCCTCGAGCACCGGCTGCGGCCTGCATGCTGTAGTAGCCGTTCTCGAGGTTGATGTAGTCGGGCTTGAGACGGTACTTGCCGCGGATCGCGGCCCAGAACGCCTCGTCTTCGGCGAGGCGCTCGACGGGCATCTCGGCGTACTGGGCCCAGAGCCTTGTCGCCGAGGAGGAGACCGAGGCCGGCGCCGCCGGCGGTGCGGAGGAATTCGCGTTTGTTCATGCCTGTTACGCTATGTAGCTTGAGCCTTCACGCAAGCCCATACAGCAGTACGGTTTGACGGCTGGACGGTTTGACGCTTTGAAGCGCGTCGAACCTGAAGCCGGCGTCAACCGCCAAACCGTCAAACCGTTAAAACCGCTTTTGTGAAAGTCAGCATCGTCACGCTGGGCTGTGACAAGAACACGGTGGACTCGGAGCGCTACCTGGCGCAGCTCGCCGACCGTGGCGCCGAGCCGACGAGCCACGTCGAAGACGCCGACGTGATTCTCGTCAACACCTGCGGGTTCATCGACGCCGCCAAGAAGGAGAGCATCGACGCCATCGTCGAAGCGGGGCGCCACAAGGCGCGCGGCCGCGCGCGGGCCGTGGTCGCCGTCGGCTGCATGGTGGAACGCCACCGCGCCGAGCTCGAGGAAGCGCTGCCCGAGGTCGACCTCTTCCTCGGCGCCAGCGAGATGGACCGGCTGGTGCCGGAATTGATCGGCCGCGGGCTCATTGCCGACGCGCCCGTGATCCATCCCGGCGTGCGCCTGTTCAGCGGCGACACGCCCCACGTGCGGTACCTCAAGGTCAGCGAAGGGTGCGATCACGGCTGCGCCTTCTGCGCCATTCCATTGATGCGGGGCCGCCACCGGTCGTTCACCCTCGACGACGTGGTCCGCGAGGCGCAGCTGCTCGAGGCGCAAGGCGCGCGCGAAGTGAATCTCGTTGCCCAGGACCTCGCGCACTTTGGCCGCGACCGGCGTGAGACCGGCGAATCGCTGCCCGGACTGCTGGAAACGCTGGTCCGTGAGACCGGCGTGCCGTGGTTCCGCATGCTGTACCTGTATTCCGCCGGTATCACGCCGCGACTCCTCGAGCTGGTGGCGAACGAACCGCGCATCATGCCGTACTTCGACATGCCGATGCAGCACGGGTCGGACGAAGTGCTCAAGCGCATGCGCCGCCCCGAGCGCAATCGCACGATTCGCGAGAAGGTGCTGGCCATCCGCGACGCCGTGCCCGACGTCGCGATTCGCACGACGTGCATCGTCGGATTCCCGGGTGAGACGGAACAGGACTTCGAGACGCTCCTCGCGCTCCTCGAGGAGGTGCAGTTCGACCGCGTCGGCGCGTTCCCCTACTCGCCGCAGGAAGGAACCGCGGCGCATCTCCTGCCCGACGACGTCCCGGAGTCCCTGAAGCTCGAGCGGCTCGACCGTCTCAACGACGTGCAACGGCTCATCACCGCGGACCGCTTCGAGCTCCGCGTCGGACAACGGGCTGGCGCGATCGTGGACCGCATCGACGGGGACGTCGTCGAGGCGCGCACCACTTGGCAGGCGCACGAGATCGACGGGATCACGCGCGCGCCGGCGCCGGGCTTTCCGGTGGCGCCGGGGACGTTCATCGAAGTCGCGATCGAAGCCGTGGTGGATGACGTGGACCTGGACGGAACGATCGTCTCGAGAACGCTGCACGACCCGCGTCCGGCTGCGCGCGCGCGTCGGCCGCTTCCCCTGGCATCGATCGGCGCGTTCGGCAGGTGAGCCGTTCCGCGGTCGCGCTCGCGTTGCTGTTGGTGGCCTGCTCGACGCGCGCGCCACTCATCCCGGCGCCGCCCCCCGATGCGCGGCGCCCGACGGCATCCGCGCCGCGACCGGTTCCTCCGGACGCGACTCGGCCGGCTACTCCGGATGCGACCCGACCGGTCACGCCGGATGCGACACGGATGATCCGGGTCGCGCTCGTCGCGCAACAGCCACGCGTGAGTGCCACGCGCGACTTCACCTGGTTCGGCCCCGATGGCCGCACCGTCGCCGCTTCCGGTCGCGGCGGCGACCAGTGGCGGGTCGAGCGCGACCGCGGTGCCTCTCGCGTTCGTGTGGTGAGCCCACACGGCGCGGCCTCGTCATGGCAGCGGGCGCTCGTCGCGCGGCCCCCGGGCAATGGCTTCCTCACCGTGAACGGCAAGCGCTATCGCGGAACGATCGCCGTGATATCGCTCGACACCGGCCTCGTGATCGTCAACCGCCTGGGCGTCGAGGACTACCTGCTCGGCGTAGTGCCTGTCGAGATGGGTCGTCGCGGCGGGAACGAGCGCGCCGCGCTCCAGGCGCAGGCAGTGGCCTCGCGCAGCTATGCCTTTGTCCGGATGTCGGGCGCCACCGGTCGAACATTCGATGTGCGCGGGTCCACGGCCGATCAGGGATATGGCGGCGTGGAGGTCGAGTACGACGCCGCGAGCGACGCCGTGGACGCCACGCGCGGGCTGGTGCTCCGGTATGGCGGCCGCGTGGCCGACGCGCCGTATTCGTCGGCGTGCGGCGGATCGACCGCCGAGGCGGCGGAGGTGTGGCGCGCCCAGGGAGCGCCGTACCTCAAGCGCATCAGCGACAAGATCGACGGGAGCGAGCGCTACTACTGCGAGATCGCGCCGCGCCATCGCTGGACGCGGACGATCCCGTCCGCGCGCCTCGACGCCGCGCTCCGCCAATACCTGGCGAGCTACGCCTCGGTGCCGTCCGGCGGGCCTGGCAGCGCGCGCTCCGTCCTCGTCAGGGGCCGCACGGCGTCGGGACGCGCCGCGTCACTCGAGATCCGAACGGATCGCGGCACCTTTCGACTGCGGGGCAACGACATGCGGTACGTCATGCGTGAGACGGGTGGCGAGATACTCTACAGCACCTATTTTTCGGTCGAGTCGGAACATGACGGCGACGGTCGGCTTGCCCGCGTGACGCTGCAGGGCCAGGGGAACGGCCACGGCATCGGCATGTGCCAGTGGGGAGCGATCGGACGCGCACGCGCGGGGCAGTCCTTCCTCGCGATACTCGGCACATACTACCCGGGAACGAGCGTTGGCCCAGCCCCCGCCCAGTGAGGTCCGTGTCGGCCTGATCGGCGTCGGCGCGGTGCCGCAGACCGCGCACCTGCCCATCCTGTCCAAGATGCGCGGCGCCAAGCTCGTCGCGCTGTGCGACAACGACGGTCCCAAGACGCGCGCCATCGCCCAGCGGTTCGACGTGCCCGACGTCTTCACCGATATCGACGACCTGCTGGAGCTGGAGCAGCTCGACGCCATCATCGTCGCGACCCCCAACCACCTGCACGAGCCGCACGTGCTCAGCGCGCTCAGGGCCAACCGACACGTACTGTGCGGCCGTCCGCTCGCCCTGTCCGTGCGCGGCGTCGAGCGCATCCTCGCGGCCGCGGCCAAGGCGGAGCGCATCGTCCAGGTGGACAACCACAATCGCTTCCGCGCCGACACGCAGACACTCGACCGCTTCCTGCATGGCGGCGAGCTGGGTCGGCTCATGGGAATTCGCGCGGGGTCGTTCCAGCTGAAGCGCATGCTGGGCGACTGGCGCTACCGGCGGGCCGAAGCGGGAGGCGGGGCGTTCATGGAGCTGGGCTACCCGCTGCTCGACCTGGCGCTGTGGTTCGCGGACTTCCCCGCGCCCGTGCGGGTGACCGCGCAGATGGAGCGTGCCCGCGGCGCGACCACCGTGGAAGAGTCCATGCTCGTGCAGCTCGAGTGCGCCGCCGGCACGAGCTTCAGCTTCGACGTGAACTGGAGCTACATGGGCGAGGAGGACCGCTTCTGGTTCGAGATCCTCGCCAGCCGGGGCAGCGGTCGGCTGTCGCCGCTGCGCGTGATCAAGGAGATCAACGGCCGCGCGATGGACGTGTCGCCCAGCGGCGCGACCGCGCGCGAGAGCGCGTTCTATCAGTCGTACCGCGCGCAGCTCGCGCACTTCATCGCGGTGGTGCGCGGCGACGCGAAATACGAGCCGCCCGAGGACCAGATCGTCGTGCACAAGGTGCTGGAGGCGATCTACAAGAGCGCCGAAGAAGGCAAAGAAGTCCGCCTGTGAGAGGACTCGCTTCGCTCGTCCTGCTTGCCGCTTGCGGCTTGCCGCTTGCCGCTCAGGCCGCGCGCGGCGAACGGTCAGCGGCAAGCGGTGAACGGCAAGCCGTAAGCGAACCCCAAGCGCCAAACGCCAAACCGCCCCTCGCGGTCTTCCTCATCACCATCGGTCAGGGCCAGCGCTACTGGGAGAAGTACGGCCACAACATGCTGTGGTTCTACTCCCCCGCCGAGGGAATCGACGTGGCCTTCAACTGGGGCACCTTCGATTTCGACCAGCCGGGTTTCATGAAACGACAGCTCGTCGGCGATCCACTGTACTCGGTGGATACGGTCTCCAGCCAGGCCGTGTTCGATGCCTACCGTCGCCTCGACCGCACCATCACGGTGCAGCGCCTGAATCTCACGCCGGAACAGGCGCGCAAGGCGCTGGAGCGCTCCCGGTGGAATGCGCTCCCCGAGAACAGGAACTATCGCTACGACTACTACCTCGACAATTGCTCCACGCGCGTGCGCGACATGATCGATTTCGCGCTCGACGGGTCGCTGCGGCGAGCGTCGGGCGACCGCGTGCAGTGGACGAATCGCTCCGAGACGGTGCGCCTGCTCGACGACATGAAGACGGCGCAGTTCGGCGTCCAGCTGGCGCTCGGCCAGCCGGCCGACCGCAAGCTCACCGTGTGGGAGGACATGTTCATCCCGATGCGTCTCCGCGACGCCGTGCGCAACGTTCGCGTGGCCGGTCCGGACAGCGCGATGCGGCCGCTGGTCGTCGAAGAGCGCGTGCTTTACGAGAGCAGTCGCTTTCGCGACCGCGCCGACGTCCCGAAGCTGACCATTCCGTACCTGTACATCGGGCTGGCACTGGCCGCGCAGATCCTGTTCTTCCTCGCGCTGGCGTCGCGCTGGAACGTGTTCGACCGCGTCCTGAGGTGGGAGGTTGCGCTCTGGGGGTTGCTCACGGGGCTCGTCGGAGTCGCGCTCCTGTTCGCATGGACGTCGACGCGACACGTCTTCTGGTACCGCAACGAGAGCCTGCTGCTGTTCAATCCACTGGCGCTCGCGCTGGTGCTCCTCGCGCCGCTGTCCATCCGGCGCGCGCGGTGGACGCGTCCCGCGGCCATCGTCGCCGCGCTGCTGGCCATGTTCGCCGCGCTCGCGCTGATCCTCAAGGAAATTCCAGGCTCGCAGCGCAACCTGCCACTCGTGCTGCTCATGCTGCCGGCGCAGCTCGCCATCGCGTTCGCGCTCTGGCGGCGGACGCCCGACGGGCGAACATGACTCTCTGGATCGGCGTCGACGTCGGTGGCACGTACACCGACCTCGTGGCGATCGATGGCCGCGGACGGCTGGAAACGCGCAAGGTGCTCAGCACGCCGGGCGATCAGAGCGAAGGCGTCATGGCCGCGCTCCGTGCGCTCGGCCGCTTCGACGTCGATCGGTTCGTGCACGGCACGACGGTCGCGACCAACATGCTGCTCGAGCGCAAGGGCGCGAAAGTGGCGTTCTGCGTCACGCGCGGATTCAGCGATCTGCTCTATCTCCGGCGCCAGAATCGCGCGTCGCTCTACGACCTGACGCAGGACTTTCCGGCTCCCCTGGCGTCGCACGAGAACACGATCGCCGTCCCCGAGCGCATCGAGCCACAGGGCGTCACCCTGCGGCTGACGCCCGAGACCGCGCGCGACGTGGCCGAGCGCGTCGCGGAGCTCAAGCCGGACATCGTCGCGATCCTCCTGCTGCACTCGTATCGCGATGCGTCGCACGAGCAGGCGCTGCGCGCTCGCGATTCGCGCGCGGCTCCCGGAAACCGACGTCGTGCTGTCGTCCGAGGTTTTTCCGGAGGTGCGCGAGTACGAGCGCGCCACGACGACGGTGGCCGAGGCGTACCTGCGTCCGGGGGTGTCGCGGTATCTGCGGAGCCTGGAGTTCCGATTGACCAGCCACCCCACGGAACGGCCGAACGTGCTCGGTGTCATGACGTCGAGCGGCGGCATGCGGTCGGTGGACGAGGCCGCCCGGAGCGCGGTGCATCTGGCGCTCTCGGGTCCCGCCGGCGGTGTGGTGGGCGCGGCCGCCATCGCCCGCGACCTCGAGATCGAGCGGGCGCTCACCATAGACATCGGCGGAACGAGCGCCGATGTGGGCCTGGTCGTCGACGGGGAGGCGCTGGTGGAGCCCGGAGGCGCCGTAGCGGACGTGCCCATCGCCATGCCGCGGGTTCTCGTGGAGACGGTGTCCGCCGGCGGTGGGAGCATCGCCTGGGTGGACGAGGCAGGCGCCCTGCGCGTCGGACCGCACAGTGCGGGCGTGGTGCCGGGGCCCGTGGCGTTCGGCCGCGGAGGCGACAAGCCAACCGTCACCGACGCGCACGTCGCCCTCGGCAGAATCACCGAAGGACACCTGAGTGGAGGCATCGCGCTGCACGTTGCCGCCGCGCGGGAAAGCGTGACCGCGCTGGCGGCGACGCTGGGCGAGTCCGACCAGCGCACGGCGAGCGCCATCGTCGCTACCGCCGACGCCACCATGGCCCGGGCGCTGCGACGCGTGAGCGTCGAGCGCGGCATCGACCCGCGCGGTTGCGTGCTGATCGCGTTTGGCGGCGGCGGGCCACTGCACGCCTGCGGGCTGGCCGACATGCTCGGCATTCGCCGCGTGATCGTGCCCCCCCACGCCGGTGTGCTCAGCGCGCTCGGTCTTGCCATGACGCCAGAGAGGCGCGAAACCATGACCAGCGTCCTCACGCTGCTCGACGACTGGGGCGACGACGACCGGATTACCGTGCTCAAGCGACTGGCCGCGCGTGTCTCCGGGGAGCTCGACCGGCGCCAGTGGCTGGGTCGCATGCGCTACGCGGGACAGGGACACGAGCTCGACGTGCCCATAGCGCTGAAGCAATCGCGCGAGGCGCTGCGCAAGGCATTTCACGCGCTGCACCAGCAGCGCTACGGTTTCACGCTCCCGCAGGCCGTCGAGGTCGTGAGTGTGCGGCACGTGGCCGAGGGCCGGGGACGTTCGGTGAAGCTGACGGCGGGCGGCCGGCCAACGAAGGCGCGGCGTTCGGATGGCCCGATTTCCATGGCGCTGCCCGATGCGACGCTGTACGTCGCGCGTGGCTGGCGCGCGCGACCGCTGCACGACGGTGGATGGCGGCTGGAGCGGCGTCCATGAAGCTCGACCACCTGCAGCTCACGGTCATGGCGAACGCGTTCGCCATGATCGCCGAGGAGATGGGCACGGTGCTGGTGCGAGGCGCGCTCTCGCCGAACATCCGCGAGCGCCGCGACGCCTCGGCAGCGCTCTTCGACGCCGACGCGCGCATGGTCGCCCAGGCGGCGCACATTCCGGTGCACCTGGGCGCGATGCCGGAATCCGTGAGGGCCGTGCGTGCCTGTTCCCCGCGCGTGGCTGACGTCTTCCTCCTGAACGACCCGTACGACGGCGGCTCGCACCTCCCGGACCTCACCCTCGTCGAGGCGATCGGGTTCAAGGGGAAGGTCGTGGGATACGCCGCGGTGCGCGCGCACCATGCCGACGTCGGCGGGATGTCCCCGGGCTCGATGCCACAGGGCGCCACCGAGCTGGTTCAGGAAGGCATCGTCATCCCTCCGACGCGTCTCGTGCGCGAAGGCACGCTGGACGAAGCGCTGCTCCGCCTGATCCTCGCCAACGTGCGAACCCCCGACGAACGGCGCGGCGACCTGCGCGCGCAGCTGGCCGCGTGCGCCGCCGGGTCGGCCGGCTGGGTGGCACTGCTCGAGCGCGAGGGCGGCGCGCGCATCGCCGCCGCCGTGACCGCAGTGCTCGACTACACCGCGCGCCTGGCGCGCGCGCGCGTCGCCGCGCTGGGCGACATCCGCGGGTCGGCGCGCGACGCGCTGGAGGGAGACGGCGTCTCCGAGGTCGAGGTGCCGGTCGCCGCGTCCGTGAGCGTGTCGCACGGACGTCTGCGCATCGACTTCACCGGCAGCTCCCCGATGGTCGAGGGCAACGTGAACTGTCCGGCGTCGGTGACGCGCGCCGCCGCCGTGTTCGTTCTGCGCACCCTGCTCGACGACGACGTGCCCACGAACGACGGCATGGCACGCGCGCTGGAGCTGGTGATTCCGGAGGGGTCGGCGATCAACGCCAAATGGCCCGCCGCGGTGGCCGCGGGGAACGTCGAGATGTCGCAGCGCATCACCGACACGATCTTCGCCGCGCTGGCGGACGCCGGTGTCGCCGTACCGGCGCAGGGGCAGGGGACGATGAACAACGTGACCTTCGGCGGCCGCGGCTGGACGTTCTACGAGACGCTCGGGGGCGGCCAAGGGGCGAGCGCCCGCGGCCCTGGTCCGAGCGGCGTCCACGTAGGGATGACGAACACCCTGAACACGCCGGTCGAGGCGCTGGAGAACACGCTGCCGCTGAGGATCGACGAGTACGCGCTGCGGCGCGGCTCGGGCGGAGGCGGCTCCCATCGCGGCGGCGACGGCGTGCGCCGCGTCTACCGCGCCGTCGAGGCGAGCACGGTGACGCTGGTGACTGAACGCCGGCGGCTGAGGCCCCGCGGCGCGCAGGGGGGGCAGGATGGGGCCGTGGGGCGCAACGCCGTGGACGACCGGGGGATCCCCGGAAAGAGCCGGACCACGCTGACGGCGGGGCAGACGTTGTCGGTCGAGACGCCGGGCGGGGGCGGCTGGGGGCGTGGGGGCGGCGGGAGCGGCGCCTGAAGTTCGTCGCGGCATTTGGGGAGAACCATGAGGGCGTTCCAGAAGTCCACGAAGAACCCCGGAATTGGCGCAAGAACGCTGCAGTAGACCTCGGGCCGGGGACTACACCCTGCGCAGGTTGACTGAACGCGCGGGATGCCGAGATTTGTCGGCAGGCGTTGGCGTATTCTGCGGGTTCCACACAGCGCGTGACCAGGAGTGGTGATGAAAAAGAAGTCTCCCCGGGGTATCCCGGACTTCTCGTCGAAGGGCCCCAAGTCGTTGCCGGTGGACAAGACCCCGCGCGATAAGCAGCCGGCGCGTCCCGCGTTCGAGGCGCCCAAGGTCAAGCCGCAAGCCACCTCTCAGAAATCCGGTCGTCGCGGCGCCTGAGCGCCGGCGGATGGGCGGTTTCCGGCTACGCGCCGGGGGGCGGCGCGCGGCCGGTTTGCCGCGCCGTCGGTACGCTCGTCAGACATTGTAGAGATGTGGTCCAACATCATACCGATCGTGCTCGTTGTCTTCGGCGCGGTCTCGCTGGTCCTCGCGGTGTTCTACGAGCGACGCATGCATCGGCACCGTCTGCCAGGCGTTTCCTACGCCGAAGCGACGTTCCGGCGCGACGGCGGCTGGCGCAGGACGGACCTGTTCTCCACCGAAGGGCTGGAGAACCAGCGACGCGCCTCACGCTACGGCCTCCTGGGTGTGCTGCTCTGGATCGTCGCGCTCCTTTCTTACATCATCGCGGCTCTACGTCCTTGATCCGGGAATGGAGATAACCAACACCTCGACGTTCCTCGACTACCTGACGAGCACGCACCAGCGCACTCGCAAGGTCATCATGTGCATCCCGCCGACGGAGCTCGAGTGGTCGCCGGCGCCGGGCAAGTTCTCGTTCGGCGACGTCGTGCGGCATCTTGCCGGCATCGAGCGGTACATGTACGGCGAGACGGTGCAGGGGCTGAAGAGCCGCTACGCGGGCCACGGCCGCGACCTCGCCGATGGCTGGGACAAGGTGATCGCCTACTACGACCGGCTGCACCAGGAGTCGCGCGGCATCTTTGCGACGCTGGACGCCAAGGCCTTGGCGGGGCGGTGCATGACGCCCGCGGGCACGCCGATCACGACCTGGAAGTGGCTGCGCGCCATGTTCGAGCACGAGGCGCATCATCGCGGCCAGATCTACATGATGCTGGGACTGCGCGGGATCAAGACGCCGCCGATCTTCGGGATGACGTCCGAGGAAGTGCTGGCGAGGTCGGTGCGATAACGCACTCCGAGGTGACGCGGGGCGCCCGGAACGTGTTCTATGGTATAGGCGCCGAAAGCTCCCTCTGGACACCGCCCGCTTGACAACACAAATTCGGCGCCGTAATAAGGTGTTTCCGAAGCCACTCTGCGGCGCTGCAGAGGGATCGGAGTTTGTGCTCAGTGGGAAGAAGGCAAAACCTCGCTCCCCGCCTCCCGGGAGGACGGTACGCTGCTGCTGCTTCGTTCCGCGGGCCTGCTGGTGGCTGGTGCAATGTCTGTTGGTCTACCGGCGCAGCCGGTTGGCCAGGGCGCTGCGTCGAGCCGTTCCTCCGATCCGAATCAGACCTACCTGATCGTCCGCAGTGACGACGCCGGGATGAGCCACAGCGTGAACGTGGCTCTCGAGAGGCTCATTTCCTCGGGGCTGCCGGTCTCCGTTTCAGTGATGTTCCCCACGCCGTGGCAGCAGGAAACGGTGGAGATCCTCAAGCGCCATGCCGGGGTCTCCGTCGGGATCCACCTGACGCTGAACTCGGAGTGGAAGAACTACCGCTGGGGGCCCATTTCGGGCCGCGGCGCAGTGCCGACGCTCGTGGACGCGGACGGCTATTTCTTCCCGTCGTCCGCCGATCTATACAACAACAAACCCGACCTCAAGGAAGTCGAGACGGAGCTACGGGCGCAGATCGATCGGGCCCTCAAGTCGGGGCTCAGGATCGACTACGTCGACTACCACATGGGCACCGTGTTCTCCAACCCGCAGTTCCGGGAGATCGCGGAGCGGCTCGCCCAGGAGTTCAAGTTCGGCATGTCGGGCTACTTCGGCGAGATCATGGAGAGCCCGCAATACTCGGCGTCGCCCGCGAACAAGGGCGACAGCCTGGTGGCGATGCTCGATCGCCTCAAGCCGGGCTTCAACGTCGTCATCACACATGTCGGAATAGACGGTCCGGAGTTGGGCGCGCTGCTGGACATGAACATGTCCGGCCCCCTTCCCGAAATGGCGAAGAACCGCCAGGGGGAACTGGATGCGCTCACCTCGAAGCGGTTCGCTGACGCGCTCAACGCGCGCAGGATCCAGCTTCTCACGTATCGACAGCTGATGGAGATGCAGGGCCTTAAGTCCATGCGACGACCCGGAGGATAACCACGCATGCGTGCAACTGGGGGTAGTGCTATGGAAAGGATGCTGCGGATTGGCGTGCTGTTGCTCGTTTTTCTGAGCGGCGACGCATTCGCCCAACAGACCACCGTCACGGGAACCGTGACCAATGCCGGGGGCACTCCGCTACCGGGCGTGGCAGTTCGCGTCCAGGGCGGTGAAGGCCGGGCAGTGACGAACACCAACGGCCGATACACGATCACCGCGCCCTCGAACGCGGTGCTGACCTTCACCCTCCTCGGACAACGCGCCGTCCAGGCGAATACCGAAGGGCGTACGACGGTCGACGTGTCCATGAGCCCGATCGCCTTCCTCGAGGAAGTGACGGTCACCGGCTACACCGAGCAGCGCAGGGCGGACATCACCGGCGCGGTCGCCAGCATGAACATCGAGAGCGCCGCATCGCGGCAGACCGTCGGCCAGCGTGCTTCAGACGGCTGGACGCGACCGTTCCCGGCATCACCGTCGAGAACGAGCGGCTCGCCCGGCTCGCGCAGCACGGTCCGCATCCGCGGCATCAGCTCGTTCCAGAACAACGATCCGCTCTACATCGTCGACGGCACGCCGGTACAGGACTCGTACATCAACTTGCTGAACCCGAACGACATCACGTCGGTCCAGGTCCTCAAGGACGCGTCGGCGGCGTCGATCTACGGCTCGCGCGCCAGCAACGGCGTGATCGTCATCGAGACGACCAAGAAGGGAGTGACGGGCCCGCCGCGGACCACGCTGCGTGTCAGGACCGGCATGACGACGCCGACACGCGGCTACGACGATTTCCTGATCCAGAATTCGCTCGAGTACTTCACGAGATCATCCGGCAGAGCTATGTGAATGCCGGCCTGCCGGTCCCGACCAACATCTACGGGAGCGCCGAACAACCCCACGGTGCCGGGCTTCATCTGGCCGAACAACTGCGGCCCGGGCAACGACCAACGGTGTCGTGCTCCACGCGTCAATCCCGCCAGCTACAGCTACCCCAACAGCCTGATCATGGCCGGGCAGCCCGGGCACCAACTGGTGGGACGCGGTGTTCGGCACCGGCAATGATCGGCGACTACAACCTCGACGTCTCCGGCGGCGGTGACGACAACGCGTACGGTGTCTCCTTCAACTACTTCGACCAGAAGGGCACCGCGGCGTTCAACGACTTCAAGCGCGGCAGCGTTCGCGTCAACACGGCGTTCAACCGCGGCAAGCTGAGCTTCGGCGAGAACATCGCGCTCGCGGCCGAGCGGGACTACGGCGGCCTTCCGGAACGACGCGAATGGCGAAGACGGCATTCATCGGCAAGAACATCCTGATGCAGCCGGTCGTGCCGATCTACGACGTCGCGGGCAACTTCGCCTCCGGGAAGGCGGTGACGCTCGGGCAACAACACCAACCCGCTCAAGTTCGCGCGACGCGCGCGAAGGACAACATGAACCGGAACGACCGGATCTTCGGCAACGTGTTCGGCGCGGCTGCGACGTCACGCCCCAGGCTGTCCTTCCGGACGCAGCTCGGATTCAACCTGGGCGCAGGGCGGCGTTCAGCGGCTTCAACGCCGATTACGCCCGAGAACTCCGAGCCGATCTTCACCAATTCGATCAACGAGAACTCGACCACGTCCACCGACTGGACGCTGAGCAACACGCTGCGGTACGCCACGCGGCTTTGCCAAGCACAACGTCAGCGTGCTGCTCGGGCAGGAAGCGAACGCCAGCACGAACCGGTTCATCCAGGCCGGAATGAGCAACCTGCTCTCCACGGACATCAATTCGCGCTACCTCCAGGACGCGCTCGGCGACGCCGAGCACCAAGAACGTGAACAGCACCGGCGGCCAGAGCGCGCTGCTGTCGTTCTTCGGCAAGGCGGACTACAACTTCGCCGAGAAGTACGTCGCGAGCGTCACGCGTCCGGCAGGACGGCTCGTCGCGGCTCGGTCCCGAGCAACCGCTGGGGTACGTTCCCGGCCTTCGGCCTGGGCTGGAGAATGTCGAAGGAGCCGTTCCTGGCGAACAACCAGATGTTCTCGGACGTCATGCTCCGGTTCGGCTGGGGCGTCACGGGCAACCAGGCCATTCCCTCGGGACGCATCGTCTCGCAGTTCGGCGGCAGCCGCGGCGACACCTACTACGACATCACGGGAAGCAACAGCAGCGGTCGTCGCGGGCTTCAGGCAGACGTCGCTGGGCAACGCGGACCTGAAGTGGGAGGAGAACCAGTCCACCAACGTCGGCGCCGACGTCTCGCTGTTCGACGGCAGGGTCAACTTCGTCGTCGACTTGTACAAGCGCAAGACGAACAACCTGCTGTTCGACCCGCCGGCGCCCGCGACGGCAGGCATCGCCGCGCCGCCGATCGTCAACATCGGGAAGATGAAGAACACCGGCGTCGATTTCTCCATCGGCTCACCAGCGCCGAGCGTGGAACGCCACCTTCAACGGCAGCCACTACAAGAACGAGATCGTGTCGATCGATGGCGGGCCACGGACTTCTTCTTCGGCCCGATCTCGACGCGCATCGGCAACCAGGTCATCAACAAGGTCGGCCATCCGATCGGCGCGTTCTACGGCCTGCATGGCCGACGGCTTACTTCCGCGACGCGGCCGACTCGGCGGCCCACCAGGGCGGCACCGGTGCGACCTGCGGGTCAGCACAGTGCCGTGTCACGGCAGCCGGCCCGGCCGCATCAAGTTCAGGGACATGAATGGCGACGGCCAGATCACGGCGGCCGACCGCACGATCATCGGCAGCCCGCATCCGGACTTCACCGCGGGACTCGACTTCTGCGTATCGCCGTGGCGCGTTCGACGTGAGCGCCACCGTGTTCGGCACGTTCGGCAACGAGATCTTCGACGTGCAGAAGGAGTTCTACGTCTTCCGCAACTTCTCCACGAACGTGCGGCGCGATCTGCTGACCGACTCGTGGACGCCCACGAACCCGGACGCCAAGTATCCGCGCCTGGACCTGAACGACAACTACAGCCACGCGCTCAGCAGCTTCTACGTCGAGGACGGCTCGTACGTCCGGCTGCGCAGCCTGCAGCTCGGCTACAACGTGCCGGCGCACGATGTCGCGCTGGCTGTCGGCGACGCGGGTCTACGTGCAGGCGGAGAACCTGCTTCACGATCACGGGCTACGACGGACTCGATCCGGCGCTGCCCGCGGCGAACGTGATTGGCGCCGCCGGCGACATCCGGGATCAGTATCGTGGCGTCGATCGCGGGTCGTATCCCGAGCAACAGGATGTTCAGCATCGGCTTGGTCACCTCGTTCTAAGGGATCGTCCTTTTTCAAAGGAATAGGAGACGATGAAAAAGTTTTCAAGAAGCACCCACTACTCCTCGGGACGGCGTGCCTGCTGCTCGCGGGAAGCGCCCTGTACGGCTGCAAGGACTTCCTGGACGAGTCGGCCGCTCCCCAGGGGACGCTGGATCAGGCGACGCTCGCGAACCGGCACGGCGTCGAAGGCTCGCTGATCGCCGCGTACCGCGCGCTGGACTGGAACATCGGCGTCGGCGGCAACTGGGGATCCGCCGCCAGCAACTGGGTCTGGGGCAGCGTGCCGAGCGACGATGCCTACAAGGGATCCGAGGCGAGCGATCAGCCCCCGATCAACGACATCGAGGCCTACATCTGGAGCACCGGGAACTCCGAGGCCTACCTGAACGACAAGTGGCGGCGGCACGTACGAAGGCATAGTGCGCACCAATGCAACCCTGCGCCTGCTTGCCCAGGTCATGGCTGACAAGTCCCAGCGAGATCACTGCCGCGGACGCCGCCAGCATCGAGGGAGAAGCGATATTCCTCCGCGCGCACTACCACTTCGAGGCGTGGCGGATGTGGGGCAACATCCCGTACTATCGCGAAGACGACGACGATTTCCGCAAGGCGAACATCGACTCCGCGCAGGTCGCCACGGAGATCATCGCAGGACCTCGACGCAGCCATCGCGCTGCTGCTGGTCACGCCGCGGAACGGCAACAAGGGACGTGCGACGCAGTGGACGGCCAAGGCGTACAAGGGTCGCGTTCAGGTCTACGCCGGCAACTGGCCCGCCGCGCTGACCACGCTCCGCGACGTGAGGAACAACGGTCCCTACGCGCTGGAGCCCAGCTTCGATCAGGTCTGGACCGGATTACAGGCGTTGCGAAAACGGACCCGAGACCATCCTGGCGTACCAGGCGTCCGTGAACGACGGAGAGCCGAACGGCAACAACGCCAACTACGGCGAGCGTCTGAACTTCCCGCATTCCGGCAGCCCGTTCGGTTGCTGCGGCTTCCACCAGCCGTCGCAGAACCTGGTCAACTTCTTCGCGGTGGACGCGGCAGGCCTTCCGCTGGCCCTGTCCGCCACGACCACCTGGAACGCCAGCAACGCCAATCTCGACGCTGCGAGTCTGCTGCACTCGCCGTCGATCCGCGGCTCGACTGGACCGTGGGACGCGACGGCGTGCCCTACAAGGATTGGGGACCGCACGCAGCGCGGACTGGATCAGGTCGGCTGTCGTACGGCGGCACGTACAGCCCCAAGAAGAACGTCCATGAACAGTCCAGCGGCGCGGAGAGCAGCGTCGGCTGGGTGCACACGCAGCTGAACTCGCGTGAACATCCACATCTTCCGCTATGCCGACATGCTGCTGCTCCTGGCCGAGGCGGAGGTCGAGGCGGGCTTGCTCCCGAACGCGCTCGACCATCGTCAACCAGATTCGCGCACGCGCGCGGCGCGTCAGGGTCCAGGGCCCGGGCACCAGCATCGCGCCAACCATGGCCGGTGCCGCTCGACGATCCGTCCGATCACCTGGGCGATCTATCGCGTGAACCCGTATATCGCCGCGGACTTCGCCACGCAGGCAGCGGCGCGCGATCGCGTGCGCATCGAGCGCAGGCTGGAACTGGCCATGGAAGGCCAGCGGTTCTTCGATCTGCGGCGCTGGGGCATCGCCGCGACCGTGATCAACGACCACCTCAACGGCGGTCCGACTGCCGGCGGCGGAGCCGAGGAAACGAGGCTACCGCACCTGGCAGCGTCGGCGATATTCGAAGCCAAGCCACCGCTTCTATCCCATTCCGCCCATCCAGATCGAGCTGAGCCGGGTGGGAGGGCAGCGCAGGCTGACGCAGAATCCGGGCTGGTAATAGGCAGAAGGCAGAAGGACAGAAGGCAGAAGGCAGAGAGAAAGGCGGAAGGCAGAGGCTCAACCCTCTGTCTTCCGCCTTCTGCATTCATCTCTGCCTTCTGCCTTCCGTCTTCTGCCTTCTGCCAATCGCGAAGGCCTGCAGTGAGTCGCCGGTATTGGCAACGAGCAGCGCGCGCCCGGCCGGCGTCCTGATCAGCGCCAGGCCGGCGACGTTCAGCGGAGCGAGAAAGCCACTCTCGGTCGCCGGCACCGGAGCGAGGTTTCCCCGGCCATCGCCCCGCAGCCAGAGCCCGTTGCCTGCGTCGGCCCTGGGCGTATTCGGCTCGGTGTCGTACAGGTTGCCGGCCACGATCAGGTCGAGGTGCGCCGTCGCCGTCCACGTCGTGCGGGATGATCGCCCGGATCGGCGCGATCTGCGCCAGGGTCGGCAGCGGCGACGCGCTGAAGGTCCCGCCGCCCGTCGTTGCGCAGAAAGACGCTGGCGAAGGTGTCCGTCTGATAATGGAGCGCCTGCTTCAGCTGCGTCGGAGCCGAACATCTTGCGAGATCGGCGTTCCCGCGAACGAACCGTAACGTCGGGAACCGCACGCCCAGCGTATAGATGTCGCGCCCCAGCGTCGCCAGCCCGGCGAACGGGTGCTCGGTGCCGTCGATCTCCTGCGGTGAGCACGATGTCCGTGGTCCGGTTTCCGGTGAAATCGCCGGCGTACACGCCGAACCTGCTCGCCTTCGAGGTCGTGTATGAGTGGTTCAGGCCCAGGTTCCCGGCGACGAGATCGGTCCGGCCATCGTTGTCGAAGTCTGCCGGCCGCGAGGCTGTACCACCAGCCGCGCATCGGCGGCAGGCGCGTCGCGCTGGTCACGTCCGTAAGCCGTCGCCCATCGTTGCGATAGAACCTGGAGGGACATCCATTCGCCCGCGGTGACGAGGTCCAGCCGGCGGTCGCCGTCGAAGTCGATCCAGACGGCGTCCGTGATCATCCCCATGGGGTTCGCCAGCTCGGGCGCGAGCTCCGCGGTCACGTCCGTGAACCGGCCGCCTTCGTTGCGCAGGAGATAGCTCCTGGCTGGATAGGGATAGTTTCGCGGCGCCAGGCGCCCGCCAACGAAGAGGTCCGGCCTGCCGTCGCCCGTAAAGTCGCCTGCACGGACCGTCGCCGTGCTGGTGAGCATCGCGGGCAGGGCGCCGGTGTCGCGCGCGAACCTGCCGCCACCCTGATTGATGTAGAGGCGGTCCTGGAGCCAGCGTGAAGAGCGGCGCGAGGTGGTAGCCGCCGCTCGCGACGTACAGGTCGGGCAGGCCGTCTCCGTTGGCGTCGAAGAACAGGGCGCCCCAGTCCTCGTGCCCCTGGTCGGCCGACCAGGGCTGTTCCGGCCCGGCGACGAAGCTGCCGTCCTTCGCCTGGATGAACAGCCGGCCGGCCGCGGCTGGGGCGGACCTCCGGCGACGAACACGTCGTCCAGGCCATCGCCATCGACATCCGCGACGGCGAGCGCTGGCCCCTGCCGCGAAATCAGGTAGGGAAGCAGTGGCTGCACGCCGTAGTCGATGAGCGCTCCAACCTGGTGCTTGTACGCGAGCGCCCCCAGTCGGCCCGCATCCAGCGGCTCGAACAGGCGCCGCGCGGGCACCGGGGCCGCCGCGGGCAGCGGCACAGCGGCGTCGGCATGGTTCAGGACCAGCAGCCGGTCGGCTTCCAGGTTCGTCAGTACCTGACGGCGGCCGTCCGGCCACACGACCTCCAGCGTGTCCACCCTGCTCGCGCGTCCCAGCCCGAACTGCGCGCGGTCGTCCATGCTGGACATGTACCCGCGGTACGGCGACACGTAGAGGTGCTGCTTCTGTCCGCCGGCCGTGAGCATCAGTTGCGCGCCGATGCGGCCGAGCGCCGGCGGGACGGCGGACCCTCCAGCCTGACCTGGAGGTAGTGCGGGGCTTCGCCGCCCTCGGGCGCGGCCCCGACGTTCTCGTAGATCGAGGCGGGCGCGTCGATGTTGCTCACCACGAGGTCCAGCCTGCCGTCGTTATTGAGGTCGCCGTAGGCGGCGCCGTACGCGAACGTGCCGCCCGTGCGACCCATGCCCCATGCGCTGGTCCTGTCCGTGAATGTCAGGTCGCCATCGTTGCGGAAGACGTAGTTCGACTCGGCGTAGCCCGGCAGCTTCTTGAGGATCTCGAGTCCCTCCCGGCGTTTCGAATCAGCCGCGCGCCGGATGGCGAACATGGTCGTCTGGTAGTCCAGGTCGTTCACCGCCTTGGGGTAGCCGTTGCTGATGAAGATGTCCTTGCGCCCGTCGTTGTCGAAGTCCGCGAAGAGCGCGCTCCAGCTCCAGTCCGTGGCCGCGACGCCGGCCAGCTGCGCCACGTCGCTGAAGACGACGTCGCCGTCCGGTGTCACGCCGTTGCTCAGCTGGAGCGTGTTCACGGAGTAGTCGTAGCGGAACCCGCGGCCGCGCGTGTCGAGCATGCGGCCGTAGCTCATGAAGCCGCTCATCCGCTTTCGCCGGGTGGGGTCGCGCGGCAGCATGTCCACCTGCAGGATGTCGGACCAGCCGTCGTTGTTGAAGTCGGCGATGTCCACGCCCATGCCCGCGAAGCTCGCGTGCTTCAGCCACAGGCCTGCCTTGTCTGTGAACGTCCCGTCGCGGTTGTTGACATACAGGACGTCGTTGGGGGTGGCGTCGTTGGAGACGTAGATGTCGGGCCAGCCGTCCGCGTTGAGATCACCGACGGCCAGCCCGAGTCCGTAGCCGCCGTCGCGAAGGATGCCGGCCTGCGCAGAGGCGTTCGTGAACGTGCCGTCACAGCCGTTGCGATACAGCTCGTTGTTGCCGCCGGGGCTGTCGGGGCGCACTCCGGCAGGGTGTCGTATGTCCTCGCCGCGCGAGAAATTCCGCGGCGAATTGTTGAGGACGAAAAGATCGAGGCACCCGTCGCGGTCGTAGTCGAGGAAGGCGGAGTGCGTCGTGAACCCGGTGTCGGCGATGCCGTATCGCGCGGCGGCCTCGGTGAACGTGCGGTCGCCGTTGTTGACGAACAGCAGGTTGGCGCGATCCAGGGGGCTGGACCATTCGGGGCCGGATACCGAGACATAGATGTCGAGGAATCCGTCACCGTTGATGTCCACCATCGAGGCGCCGGAGGCCCATCGCTTCGTGCCGACGCCGGCGCGCTCGGTGATGTCGTCGAACTTCATGCCGCCCTTGTTCAGGTACAGGCGGCTCGAGACCATGTTGCCGGCGAAGAAGATGTCCGGGAGGCCGTCGTTGTCGATGTCGCCGATGGCCACGCCGGCGCCGTTGTACACGTACACGTCGGTCTGGACGTTCACCGAGTCGTCATCGGTGGCGATGGTGTTGGCGAACGTGACGCCGGTCTGGTCCGGGCTGAGGAGCCTGAACAGCGCGGGTTCGCGTTTGTCGCAGGCGGCGACGCACACAGCGACGAGGATGGCGGCGAGACCGAGGCGCACGCTGGCGAGCCTCGTGGTGGCGGGAAGCATCGTCTGGACGAAACGTTCGTGCGCGTCCCGCCGCAAGCCCGCGCCAGCTCCGAGTCAGGGTTCCCTGAGCGAATTACGCTCCGCTCCTCCTCGGGCTCTCATTCGCTGTCGCTCATTCCGAGCCCTCGTGCGGTGCTCGCTGTCTTCCGCGGTTCGCTGCTGGCGCAGCGTCCCGCGTCAGGCAATTCGCTCAGGGGACCCTGCCTCGTCGCCCGCGCATCATGTCTTGTCCGACGCTCGGCGTGAGGCAATTCGCTCCAGCGACCGCGCCTCGTCTTAGTCCGAGCTTCCCGCGTCCAGGCAACTTCACTTTGGCGACGCCGCTCGCCGCCTCGCTCCACGGGTCGAAACACCGGCTGTTGCACCTTGCTGGTACTCGTCACGCCGATCCGGCTGATCCGTGCCGTTGATCCCCGGAATCGCAGAACAAATTGAATCAGTTCCGCTGTTGGTCACGCTCATCCGACTGATCCGACCGATCCGCGATCAAGCAGTTTGGCCTAACCCGGCCGAAACGGTCTACCGTGGCGCGATGGCGCCGGCATTCGACATCGCTGCCGCTCCTCCCCCGATCGGGATTCCGGTGCCGTTGATCCCCCGAGTCGCAGAACCAATCGAATCAGTTCCGCCGTTGGTCACGCTCATCCGACTGATCCGGCCCTCAATCCGACCGATCCGCGATCAAATCTGTTATTGCTGGCGTGGCACCAGCGTTTAGCGAGGCGAGATGGCGCCGGCACTGGACAGCGCCGCGGCCCCTCCCACGATCGGGATCGTGAACGACGTGCGGGCCAGATCGAGCGTCAGCTCCGTGCCCGCCTGCGGCCAGAGCGTGAATTCCCGGTCGCTCGACATGATCATGACGGCCACGCGCTTGCCCGCTGGAATGAACTCGTCGTCCGGCTCCAGGTCGAATGTGAGATCGTAGAATCTGCCGGGCACCAGCGGTTCACCGGGGCGCTTCGAGTCGTAGTTCCCCGCGCGGGTGAGCGACGCGTAGTTCCGGATGTCGGCCCAGCCGCGCGTGATCACTCCGTTGCGTCCTTCGGATCCGATCTCGCGCCGAGTCGAACGGAAGCGTCACGAGCCACACGCTGAGATTGGCGGCCGGCTTGCTCGACGCGACGCGCAATGTGACGCGCGCCGTGCCCGACACATGAACGGTGTCGGTGAGCGGCTGCGTCGCGTACAGGAGGCGATGGGGCGACTGGTCAGCGGACGCGTTGGCGCTGCCGCTCACCGCCACGTCGTCGACGAGCTTCTCGCTACCAGTGGACGCGGCGAGCGACAGTCTGGCGACGCCCTGGCCGCCCGGCGTCGGACGCAGCACGACGGGCAGCGATCCGGGGACCGGGAACGACGGCGAAGCGGCACCGGTGCCGCGGTCGCGACGGTCGCCGCGGAGAATCCACACGGGCGCATCTTTCTCCACGCCGTTGTCGACGCCGTAGAGGTAGTGGCTGAACCAGCGGTTCACCATCTCCGCCGGCGGATTGCCGCCGTGGCCGCCCTGGTGCAGGATACATCGACACTCGGCAGACCCCGGGCTGTCATCTCGTCATAGATGCGCACGCTGTGCTCGGGCATCACGTTGTAGTCGTTCAGCCCATGCGCGAGCAGCACCGCAGCCTTGATGTCCTTGACGCACGGCAGCAGGTCGCGGGCGCTCCAGAAGTCGTTGTAGTCGCCGCTCGCGCGGTCCTGTCCTCTGGCGCCCGCGAAGACACCGTTCTTCCAGACACGGTCGCAGTTGCCGCGCCCGGCGGTGTCGCCGCTGGCGACGAAGTCGTACAGCACGTCCACGTCTTCGCCCAGGTAGCCGCCGGGCGAGCGAACGAGCCCGTTGGCGCGATAGTAGTGGTAGTACGACGTGTTCGGCGAGACGGGAACCACGACCTCGAGCCCCTGCACGCCGGTGGTCGCCGCGGCCAGCGGCAGCGTTCCCTCGTACGAAGTGCCGATCATCCCGACCTTGCCGGTCGACCACGAGGTCGCCCTGACCTCCTCGCTGTCCGGTCGGTGTGGTGAATCCCTTCGCGCGTCCGTTCAGCCAGTCGATCACGAACTTCATCGGCATGCGCTCGGGCGAATCGCCGACGGTCGGGCAGCCCTGCGAGCGTCCCGTTCCCGTCGCCTCGGAGTGCACGACGGCGAAGCCGCGCGGCACCCACTGGTTTATCAGCGGTTCGAGATGCGTGTTCGGGTTCGCCTGATACGACGGCTTCGCCATCGGGCGGCGCGCCGGCGGCTCGGCGCCCAGCTCCTGGCTGCACGTCCCAGCCCACGAAGTCCGCGCAGCCGTGCCCGCGAAGTAGGGACTCGACCCGTATACGATGCGTCACCTTCAGACCTCGGAATCGGTTTGCGCCGGACGCGTCACGTCCACGTGCACGCGATCCTTCTTGTCCGTCGCGATCGCTGTCGACGTCGGTCTCGACCCAGAGATTCTGTCGAATCCAGCGCGACGTGTCCTGAAACGCAGGGACGACCTGCGCCATGCCGTTGGCGAACACGGGACCGGCCTTTTCGGTCGCCGGTGGAGCCGCGGCCTGCGCGGCGATGGATGACGGATTGGCGCCCACGTTTACAAGGGCGACGAGAGCGAGCGTTGAGTGGATGCGGGTAGCTGAGGTCATGCCTCAAGCTACAAGGTCACGGCGCGACACCCTACGCTCGCGCCTCGGGCTGCGGCGGTTCGCTCCAGTCCGGCTGTCGGTCAGCGTCCCCGGGATTCGACGTCGGCCAGGCGGGACAGCCGTCGGCGGATCTCAGCGACCTGCGGCTGAAGATCGGGGTCCGCGTTCTTCCAGAGATTCACGAAGCTCTGATAGCTCCGCGCGGCCTTTTCCCGGTCACCAGTCTGCTCGTACAACTCGCCAAGACGACGGTGGAAGCCCGCGAGAACGAGGAGATCGAGGCCGAACCGTTCGTAATCGTACGTACTCGTGTAACGCTCGTAGTGTTTGATCGCAGAATCGACGAGCCCGGCCTGATCGTAAGCGCGCGCGAGGCCGACGGAAAGGCAAACGCTGCAGCTGTTGGACGGTCCGTCCGGCCATTGATCCGCCTTGCGAAACGCTCCTGCCGCCTCGAGCCCCTTGCCCTCTGCCAGAAGGACTTCGGCCAGGGTATTGGCGAAGTCGTCAGACATCACACGCTTGAGCGTCGTGTCCTTCTGCTCCGTCTCCGCCCGCCTGTAGTGGTCCCGCGCCTTTCCCTGTTGCCCGCTGCGCGCGTATGCGTTGGCGAACATCAGGTGGTCGCCGGGCTCGAACGGGCCGCCGTAATTCGCAAGCGCGTTGTCGAGACGCTGCGCCGCGACTGCCGGCTTGTTCAGCCACACGGCTGTCGCCCACACGTCGATGGCGTTCGCCGCCCAGAACACCTTCTGGCGCGGCGTCGCCGATGCTGCTGGAGTGCGCAAGTTCGAGACGATCTGGTCCCAGCGCGACGGTCGGCCATCGAGCAGGACGAGGTTCAGGATGTGCCCGCGCGCCCACGTCTGCGCCGAGCTGTCGCCTTTCGTGTACATGCTGTCCACGATTCTGCGAAAGGCGGCCGTGTCACCTTTGCGCCACAGCGCCGGGATCATCATCCGATCGAGCGACTCGCGCAGGTCCGGGAACTCCGCGATGCCGCGGGCGACGGTCGACTCCGCGGCGGCCCACTTGGCGAGACGCAGCTGCGTATTCACCAGGTTTCCGTAGACGATGCGGAACCCGCCGCGGCGCTCGCGGGCGCGGTACAGCGATTCGGCGACCACGAACTGACGACGCGACACGTAGAGCAGCGCCAGGTTGTTGTCCACGGTGCTGTCGCCGCCGCGCAGCGCTGCCTCGTACGCCTCCGCGGCTCGGCCGCGATCCCGGCCGGGCCCATTGTTGTAGTACGCGGCGACGATCCAGTGCCGCACGTTTTCGGGAACGCGATTGCGGTGCCGGTACGCCGCGGCGTACGCCGAATCGCGCTCGCTCTGGGGCCGGCCGGCGTTCTGCTTGACGACGCCCAGCTTGCGCCACGCCTCCGCGAAGGTGCTGTCGAGCATCACGGCTTCTGTGAGCAGCGCGATGGCGTCCATGCGCTTTCCGAGAAGCTCCTCGGCGCGCAGGCCCTCCGTGTACTTCCGCAGGGCCTCGAGGGAGCTCGTCGTCGCGACCGCCAGTCGTGGTGCGTCGTTCACGCGCTTGAGGGACTCGCCAATCTTGCCTCGCAGCTGTCGTGCGAGCGCGTCCACCGCCTCGATGAGACCCTGCGCATCGCCTGCGATCTGACGGAAGGACGCCAGCTCCCTCGCGGAATCGGCCGTGATGAGCTTCATCGTCACGATGAAACCGGCGCCCGGGCCAAGTCCGGTGATCTCGCCGTCCACGATGGCCTTGATGTCGTTGCGCTGCGCCAGCTCGCGCGCGAGCGCGAGGTCGAGCGTTGCTCGCTCGCGGCCGCTCCATGCGACGCAGCGCGTCCGCGACGCCCTCCGGCAGGGAGCAGCGTGATCACCGACGATTGCGCCAGCTGCGTCTTGGCGGCGTCGCTCAGCACGCGGCCCAGCGTCGCTGTCCGCGTTCGTCACCGTGAAGTCCGTGACGAGCAGCGGCTCCTGCGCGTTGAATGCTTCCGGCGGCCAGCAGCGAGCCCGCCGGCCCGATGCCCATCGCGCGGAGCAGCATGAACGCGCCGACGAGCAGAACGAAGCCGCCGACCGCGTAGACGCCGCCGACCATGCGTGCGCCGCCAGCTCACGTGCGGGCTCGCCTTGATCGCCAGCGTCTGCACGCGTGCCCTGCGGCCTGCTCGGCGTGCCGCCGGGCGTGAGCGTGCGGCGTGATCGACGCGAAGCGTCCGCGCCGTACGGTGCACGTAGCCGGTGAACAGGATCACCGGGAGGCCCAGCGCCATGACGATCATCGCGCCCGGGAACACCCACTCGGGAAGGCCGATGGCCACGATCGCCGCTTTCGCGACGATCGCGACGACGAATGAACGCGAGCGCGTACAGCGGCGAGCGCCTTGCCGAGCATGCCCGCGCCCGCCAAGCAGAATCGGCGGCAGCGCCGCCGTGAGCCCGCGCTCGTCGCGGTGTCGAGCACGCGCGCAACGTCGACCGCGGACTGCGGGACGCGTCTCCGGGTCCTTCTCGAGGCACTGGCGATCAGCGCGGCCAGCGCTCGGCGGCGCGTCGGGCCGCAGCGATCCGATCGGCTCCGGCGTCTTCGCCATGTGCGCGGCGAGGAGCTGCATGCGGCGACGTCGCCGACGAACGGCGGCCCGCCCGACGAGCATCTCGTACGCCATGCAGCCGAACGCGTAGATGTCGGCGCGGTGATCGGTCGCCGGATCGCCCGCGGCCTGTTCCGGCGCCATGTACGCGGGCGTGCCGATGCGAGGTGCCGACCTGCGTGAGCGTCGCGTCCGGGCGCGTCGGTGCGCGCGGCGCTGATGGCCTTCGCGATGCCGAAGTCCGTGACGACCGCGCTGCCGCCCGACAGCATCACGTTGTCGGGCTTGATGTCGCGGTGCACGACGCCGCGCTCGTGCGCGTACGCCAGCGCCGCGCGACGTCGCGCAGGATGCCGACGGTCTCGGCAGATCGGGAGCGCGCCCGTCTTCGCGCAGCCGCGCCCGCAGCGATTCGCCCTCGACGAACGGCATCGTGTAGTACGGCACGCCGTTCGATCTCGCCGGCGGTCAAGCACGGGCACGATGTGCGCGTGCTGGAGCCGCGCCGCGACCTGGATCTCGCGCTTGAAGCGCTCGATGTTCACGTCAGCCGTGCGGTCCGGCGGGAGCACCTTGACGACGACCTTGCGCCCGAGCGCGGTCTCCTCGGCGACGAACACGCGGCACATCCCGCCGCCGCCGAGCTCGCGCTCGAGAGTGTACACGGAGCCGAGGGCACCCTGCAGTTGTGCGCGCAGGTCGGTCATGGGATCCCAGGAGCGATCGGGCGCTCTAAGGTAGAGATGCGCCGAACCCGCAGCCAGAGCGCCACATTGATGCTTCGTCCCCGGGGAACATGAAAACGCGCGCGGGCAGAAGCATTGGGCTTCGTCCCGAGCGCGAGAATCGTTGCGGTCGCGGCTGTATACAGTAGACTATAGGTCAGGCCGGAGACGTAAGACCGCTCGATAGTGAGGTTCCGCCATGCGTAGTCGTGCTCTCGTTGCGACCGTGCTGCTGCTGCTCCCTGGTGCGCTCGAGGCCCAGCGGATGCCCCGCGGGGCCGGCGCACGACGTCCGCCTCGCGCAGCACCGCTGCCGCCGCAGCCCGCGGTCGTCGCCCGCGCCGTGGCGTTCCAGAGGTCACGAGTCTCGTACGAGACCTATCCGCTGATCAGCTATCTCCAGACGCCGTTGATCGGCAACCTGAGGTCGAAGCAGGGGCTGAGCCTCGGTGCCGGCTCGCGCGTCGACTACCGCGTCACCCGGTACGTCTCGGCCACGATGGACCTGACCAGCTCCAGTATCCTGTCGGGCGGCACCCTCACGGCGGAATTCGGGACACGCATCCGTCCGGAGCGGACGGAGCGGCGGTTCTTCCCGTTCGTCGACCTCAGGCTCGGCTACATCCGCGCGTACGAGTCGTTGCTGCTGCCGGGCGATTTCATCGACGATGGTCAGCCGGGGACCGGCGCTCGATACAGTGATGGATTCGGCGGCGTCGCCGGCGTGGGGATGGAGACCGCGCTCACGCGCAGATTCTCGCTCACCACGGGGGCATCGGTGCTCCGCGGCCGCATGACCGCCTACGACATCCGCGGCACGGCGCCGAACACCGGCGCATTTCCGCTGACCTCGTACCGACTCGCGCTCGGCCTGCGTTACAACCCCGTGCGCTTCATCACGAAGCAGGAATCACGCTGACGAACGGATCGTCGGGTGGACGTAACGCGCGGCGCGGAACCCTGAAGCCGCGATGAGCGAGCGACGCTTCGACGAGGCGGAAGTCGCCGAGATTTTCCAGCGGGCGACCGAGACGCAGCAGACGGGCAGGCGTCAGCTCAAGTCGGGCGAGGGCATGACGCTCGGCGAGCTCCAGGCCATCGGCCAGGAAGTCGGCCTTTCACCCGAGCTGATCGCGGACGCAGCCAGGTCCATCGATCGTGCCGGCCGGCCAACGTCGCGCAAGTTTTTCGGCCTTCCTATCGGAGTTGGGCGCACGATCGACCTGCATCGCAGGCTCAGCGATGCGGAGTGGGACCGCCTGGTCGTGGATCTGCGCGAGACGTTCGACGCGCGCGGCACGCTGCGGCACGAAGGCTCATTTCGCGCGTGGACCAACGGCAACCTGCAGGCACTGCTCGAGCCGACGGACACGGGCCACAGGCTGCGCCTGAAGACGGTGAAAGGCGACGCGCGTAGCATGATTCTCGGGGGGCTTGGGCTGCTCGCCGCCGCGGGCGTCGGTTTTGTCGGATGGGCGTTGCGCGTTGCGTGGACCGACCCCGGCACGCTGGAGCTGCTGGGCCTTCTGGCGACGATGGGTGCGACGCTTTTCGGACTCGGCGCGCTCCGGCTGCCGGGTTGGGCGCGGCTACGCCGGCGTCAGATGGAGGAAGTCGCCGCGCGCATCGCCAACCCGCCGTCGACGGGTGTCGCTACGGACACAGCACGGTAGTCGTCTCGGCCTTGCCCGTCGAAGGCCTGGAGCCGGTTGGTCTTCGCGTGCGTGACGGTGCCCCAACGACCGCGCTGCCAACCTGAACGACATCGAGCGTCGCGGTACCCCATTCGTCTCCCACCGTAGCGGTCACGGTGGTAGTGCCGTAGCACACCGCGACTGCGAGCCCGGTCACCGCGTCGATCGTTGCGACGTCCGTCGCCGAGCTGCTCCACTGGAACTGCACGCCCGGCAGCACCGCTCCGCTCACATCGCGCGCGACGGCTGTGAACTGCTGCGTCGCGCCGATCGCCGTCAGCGTGGCGAGCTCCGGCGATACGACGATCGTCTTGATGCTGGCGGTCAGGTTCACGATCAGGCTCGCGCTTCCGGACACCGAGCCTGCGGACGCGACTATGGTCGTGGCGCCATGACCGACGGCGGTCGCAAGGCCAGACGCCGGGTCGATCGTGGAGACGCCCTGCGCAGAGCTGCTCCATGTGAACGGCACGCCCGGAATCACCGCGCCGCTCGCGTCGCGCGCGACTGCTGTGAACTGCTGGGTCGCGCCGAGCGACGTGAGCGTGGTCGCTTCAGGCGTCACGGTGATCGACGCGATGGTCGCCGTGAGCTCGACGTTCAGCGTGGCCACTCCCGACACGCCGCCGACGCTGGCGCTGATGCTGGTGGAGCCGTGCGCGACAGCCGTCGCCAGTCCGCTGGCTGGGGTCGACCGTGGCCACTGCCGGTGCGCTGCCGGACCACTCGAAGGTCGCCACGGGTACCACCACTCCGTTGGCGTCGCGTGCCACGGCGGTGAACTGCTGGGTCGCGCCGACTGACGTCAGGCTGGCCTCGTCGGGTGCGACGCTGATAGAAGCGATGCTCGACGAGAGCTCGACGTGCAGCGCGGCGCCTCCGGACACGCCGCCGACGGCCGCGCTGATGGTCGCGGAGCCGTGCGCGATCGCGGTCGCCAGTCCGTTCGTGGGATTGACGAGAGCCACCTCTGGCGCGCTGCTCGACCACGCGAAGGTGGCCACGGGCACGACAACTCCGTTGGCGTCGCGTGCTACAGCGGTGAACTGCTGGGTCGCTCCGACCGACGTCAACGTCGCGGTGCCGGGCGTGACGACGATGCTCGCGATGGTCGAGCTCAGGTTCACGGTGAGCGATGCGCTGCCGGACACCGAGCCTGCCGACGCGACTATGGTGGAGGCGCCATGAGCGACTGCGGTCGCCAGGCCGGTCGCCGGATCGATCGTGGCGACGCCCTGGGCAGAGCTGCTCCACGTGAACGGCACACCCGGAACCACGGAACCGCTTGCGTCGTGCGCGACGGCACTGAACTGCGTGGTCGCTCCCAGCGACGTGAGCGTGGCCGTTTCGGGGGTCACGGTGATCGACGCGATGGTCGCCGTGAGCTCGACGTGGAGCGTGGCCACTCCCGACACGCCGCCGACGCTGGCGGAGATGCTGGTCGAGCCGTGCCCGACAGCCGTCGCCAGTCCGCTGGCTGGGTGCACCGTGGCCGCTGCCGGCGCGCTGCTGGACCACTCGAATGTCGCCACGGGCACCACCACCCCGTTGGCGTCGCGCGCAACGGCGGTGAACTGCTGTGTCGCTCCGACCGACGTCAGCGTCGCGGTGCCGGGCGTGACGACGATGCTCGCGATGGTCGAGCTCAAGTTCACGGTGAGCGATGCGCTGCCGGACACGGCGCCGGTGCTGGCGGAGATCGTTGTTGCGCCATGACCGGCGGCGGTCGCAAGGCCGGACGCCAGGTCGATCGTGGCTACGTCCGTCGCCGAGCTGCCCCATGTAAACGGCACGCCAGGCACAAGGATGCCGTTGGCGTCGCGCGCAACGGCGGTGAACTGCTGTGTCGCTCCGACCGCCGTCAGCGTCGCGGTGCCGGGCGTGACGACGATGCTCGCGATGGTCGAGCTCAAGTTCACGGTGAGCGATGCGCTGCCGGACACGGCGCCGGTGCTCGCGGAGATTGTCGTCGCGCCATGACCGGCGGCGGTCGCAAGCCCGGACTCCGGGTCGATCGTGGCGACGCCCTGGGCCGAGCTGCTCCACGTAAACGTCACGCCAGGCACCACGGCGCCGTTGGCGTCGCGTGCCACGGCCGTGAACTGTCGCGTTCCACCGATCGCGGCCAGCGTGGCGGCCTCCGGTGAGACCACGATCGACGCGACACTGGCAATGAGGCTCACGCCGAGAGTCGCGCTCCCCGAAACCTGACCGGAAGTGGCCACGACGATGGTCGAGCCATGCGCCACGGCGCTCGCGAGCCCACTGGCTGGGTCTACGGTGGCGACGGCAGGAGTGGAGCTGCTCCACGCGAACGGCACGCCCGGCAGGACCGCGCCGTTGGCGTCGCGGGCTTCGGCAGCGAACTGTTGCGTCGCGCCGACCGCGGTCAACGTCGCGGATTCGGGAGACACCGCGATCGACGCGATGCTCGCTGTCAGGTTCACCGTGAGTGTGGCGCTCCCGACGACCGAACCCGCTGTCGCCGTCACGGTCGTCGCGCCGTGGCCGATAGCGCGGGCCAATCCGGTGACGGGATCGATCGTCGCGACGTCCGCGGCGGCTCTGGCCCACGTGAATTGCACACCGGCGAGCACGTTGCCACCCGCGTCACTGGCAACGGCCGTAAACTGCCGGGTCGCGCCGACGGCGGTCAGCGTTGCGCTCGACGGCGACACGACGACCGACGCCACGTTCGCGACCGGATTCACCGTGACGTGCGCCGTGCTCTCGACCGCGCCACTGCTGGCCGTGATCGTCGCCGCTCCGCCGGCCACCGCCGTGACGACGCCGGTCGCGGGATCCACGCTCGCGACGGCGGGATCGGAACTCGACCAGGTGACGGTCGCGCCGGCGACGTCGTGTCCGTTGGGATCCGTCACCGCCGCGGTCAGCGCCTGCGTGGCGCCGAGCGCGGTGAGCGTGGTCGTAGCGGGCGTAATGGCGATGGACGCCACGCGCTGGGCCACGATGATCGTTGCGGACCCTTGTTTGGCCCCAACCGCGGCCACGACGGTCGTCGTCCCGTTCCTCACGGCGGTCACGACGCCGGTCGCCGGATCCACTGCCGCTACCGCATTGTCGCCGCTCGACCAGGCGAACGGCGTTGTCACCACTACACCGTGCCGATCGCGTGCTTCGGCCGCGAGCGTGCTGGTCGCGCCGAGGGCTTCGAGCATCACCGTTTGTGGGCTCACCGTCACGGTCGCAACGATCGCCGGTCCGACGTACGCCACAGGAAGATCGGCAGCCGCGTCGCCGATCACGCCGTCGCGTACCTGGACGTCGCGCTGGCCCGAATACAGTTGCGCGCCGTCGTCCCAGATGGTCACGTCGACCCGCATGGTCTCCTGGGTGTCGAGTAGTTCCAGGAGCCAGCCGAGCGACACGGTGTCGGAGCCGTACGCGACCATTGCGTCCACGAGCGGCTCATCCGTGTCTGAGCGCGCGATGCGCACTCTGGCGCTGTCGACGCCGACGCCCAACGCGGTTGGCGCGTCCCCAGTCTGATAGGACGGCCGGATGCGCAGCTCGCCAAAGCGCCCCGGATCCGTCGGGCCGTCGACACATGCGACGACGATGGCGGCCGCGGTCGCCCACCGCAGCGCGCGACTTGCCGCGCCGCCAAACGGGGACTGAGCGCCGTTACGAGCCATTGCCCAAGCGATGCGTGAGCTGGAGGCTCGCGGTACGCTCACGGAAGTGACCGGGCGCGCCAAACGGATTGGGCGCGTTGCGAAACCGGCTTTCGCGCACCGTGAGGGTCACGACGTCGGCGCTTGTGAGGTCGTATCGCGACGTCAGCCGGGTCAGGATCGATCCGATGCCGCGGTCCTCGGTGCTGCCGAGCGACAGCGCCGACGTCCAGCGACCGTCGAGCAGCCGCGTTTGCGCCGCGATGCCGTACGTCTCGCGAACGTGCCAGCCCGGCACGGCCGCGGACGTGGAGCCCTGCAGCCCCACGCTCGGCGTGAGACTCACGGCCTCCCACGGCGCCAGGACCACGCGCACTGTGGCGTCGTGCGCCGTGAGGCTCGAGGCCGAGCGCGCCGGGTTGTCGTCGCCGGAGGTGCGGAAACTGTACCCGAATCCTACCGAGCGAAGCAGGCGGTCTCGTCCCAGGGAGATCGACTGGTTGGTGGACACCATCCAGTTGTCGTACGCGACCCACTGTGGATCGGCGGCGGCGAGGTCGTTGTGCATCCCGACGTATTGCACTCGCATCGAACTCGTCCAGCGCGGCGTCACCCGCAGTGACGCCATTGCGCCGTAGCGATCGCGGAGTGTGGTGAATGCTTTCTGTCCAACGAGGTTGTCGTTCTGGCGCGCCGCGTCCAGTCGCAGCGAAGCGACCCGTCCGATCCGCTGCGTGCCGCCCACTTCCCAGGCGGTGTAGTCGTTGAGTATGGACGCCACGCCGAGCGCCATGTAGCCCGGGTCGACGCGGCGGTAGTTGGCGGTTCCGGCGAATGATCCAAACCTGACGTCGGCGCCGGCGGTGTACGCAAGTCCGTAGCTCGAGCCGATGCGCGGCGTGAAGAGCCCGCGCACGAAGCCGGGCACCTCATCCAGCAGCGCTTGGTTGTCCAGCACCGACGCCCGCACATCGCGCGTGTATCCCGAGCCGTTCAGCTCACCGCGCAGCGTCAGCCGGCGATCGAGGAGCAGGAGACGCCCCGCGGCGCCCGCAACGACGTTCTCCTGCGGCGTGACGGCGAACGGATTGAGGATCGTCCCGACCGCGAGCGTGTCCGGATCGACCGTGGGATCCTCGAGCCGGGGGTCCACGAACGCGCTGTCATCGGGCGGCGGCAGGGAGCTGGCGTCATCCCGCGCCCGGATGAAGATCACGTCGAACCAGGAACCGTCTTCGCGTCCCACGCCGACGCGACCGCCCGCGATGGTGCGAGCGTAGCTGGCGCTGGTGGCGGGACCGAGCACGGCGCTCTGGGCTTTGCCTCCGAACGCCGCGAGACGCAGAAGTCCGGGATTGATGGCGGCTCCGCCGCCGCGCACCCGAACACCGCTGAACGTGAACGGCGTATAGCTGTCCGTGAAATCGCCTGCGTCGGCCTTTCCCCAGCTCCATGATGGACTGATGCCGAGCTGATTGAGACGCTGGCGTCCGGCGTTCAGGGTGGAGCTTTGGGCGCCCGCGCCCGCCGAGTTGCCCTCGGTGGTGAGCTGAAGGTCGAGTCCGACCTTCAGGAAGCGTGTCAGCTGAAACTCGGGCTGGAACACGGCGCGGGCCGTGGAGCCCGGGAGGCGCGGCTCGCGGCCCGAGAT
The DNA here is from genome assembly GCA_963724885.1 of uncultured Gemmatimonadaceae bacterium. Classification (GTDB taxonomy): domain Bacteria; phylum Gemmatimonadota; class Gemmatimonadetes; order Gemmatimonadales; family Gemmatimonadaceae; genus DASPMP01. The sequence goes on from CAVRWG010000003.1 coordinate 87,997, forward strand.
CCCGTACACCTCCCCGAAGACGCTGGCCTCGCCCTGCATCACAAAGAGCGGCGGCCGCGGGGGCGTCGGCACCTGTTCTGCCGGCGGCGCCTGCGCGGCGGCCGAGCCGCCTGCGAGGAGAGCGACCGCAAGCGCCAATCGGCAAACGCCAAACGGCAAGCGCCGAACGCTGGTTTTAGCCACGCAGCAGTCCCTCCAGGACCTGGGCGGCGGCCGCACCCACGTTCGAGAAATCGAGGTTGCGGTGCACCTCGAAGGGCTCGCCGATGAACGACCCGTAGATGTCCCACCGCATCGCGCCACCGCCCATTGCCGCCGAAAGCTCCGTGTGGAACTCGGCGCGGGTGATGGTCACCAGTTGTTCGCCGCGCGCCACCGCGTCGCCGATGGCCGCGAACCGCTGCTCGAGGAGTCGCAGACGGTCGCGCGACACGGCAAGCTGCGAGCGCAGCGCCGCGAGCGCGGCATTGGCCGCCATGAGCGCGATGTTGCGATCGACGGGTGGCAGCGCGTCGAGCACTGCCTGGCTGGCGGAGAGCACCGCGCGCACGGCGTTGTACGCGACGGCGAGCGTGAGGTAGCGGGCGTTGGCGGCGGCGTATTCGGCGCGGCGCTGCGCCTTGAGGGCCACCTGCCGCAGCGGCGTGTTCTCGAACGCGCGCCACGCGGCATTGCGGGCCGCAAGCGCGGCGTTCATCTGTCGCTGCGCGCGAGCGGCGTCCGCTTGTGCGGCTTCCACCGCGGCGCGGGCGCGAGCGCGGTTCGCCTCGAGTATCCGGCGCAGGTCGTCAGCGGTTGCCTGCGCGTTGCCCAGGACGACGTCCAGCTGATCCGCGGCCACGCGGGCGGCGCGCGTCACGTCCTCGGCGGTCTGCGCAAAGCGCACAATGCCGTCCTGGAACAACGGCCCCAGGAGCTCGCCGAAGTCGTTCTGCACCACCGCGTCGAGCTTGAACGACGGCTTCCGGATGTCGAATATCGACTCGCACGCGATGTCGGCGGTGAAGAGGTCGAACAGCCGCGTCTCCGACTTGAACCAGAACTTCTCGCGGCTGAGGTTCACGTCGAGCGCCTGCCGCGCACCGAACAGGTCCGCGCCGCCCTTGAGCAGGAAGTATTGCGCGTCACGCGTGGCGGTGAGATCGAGCTTCGAATCCTCGAGCGTGAGCGGGCCGAGCTTGAACGCGCCGATGTCGCCGCGGGCCCAGAAGCCGTCCTCTCCGACGCTCACGTCCACGCCCGCGAAGTCGGTCAGCTCGCCGTTGGGCGAAAGCTGCAGCCACATGCGTCCCCTGATGGCCATGCCGCGCTCGACGCCGAGCTCGGGGAAGGGCTTGGGCGCGAACTGGAGCTTGAGATCCTTGAAGGCGATGTTCGGGAGGGCATCGAGGTTCACCAGCGGTCCGCCCGCGAGCGTCGGCTGGCCCGCCGCCTCGGCCACGGCCGAGCGCGCCGCCGCCATCTGCTGCTGCACCTTGGCGATGTCGGACAGCGCCACTCCTGCGGCGCTCTCTCCCTTCGCCATGAAGCTGGTGGGCACGCCCGCCGGGCTGATGGCGAGCGCGATGGCGACGTCGATGTCCTTCTCGCCGATGACCATCTTCGCGGCGAAGCCCGGCTCGATGCTGCCCGTGGGTGTGATCGTCAGCTGGAGCACGACGCCCTTGAACACGAGCCACGGAATGCCGAACGGCTTCTGCCAGCCGTCTTCGTCGGCCTTGAGACCGCCGGCGATCGACAGTCCAGTTCGCGCGACCGTCGATGCGAGGAAAAACTGGAGGTCTTCGCCCTCGATGCGAACCACAATCTCGCCGACGAAGCGCATCGAGGGATCGCCGGTCAGCTCGATAGCGAGCTGGCCGGAGCGGAACCATTCGGGCGATCCCGGCGGCCGCATCGGCGGCAGCTCGGCCCGGAGATAGAGATCCTTGATGACGTCGGCGGCGCCCGCGCCCGGCGCGCCGATGAGCGTGAGGCTCTTGCCCAGCGTGCCCTGGAGCAGCACCGGACCTTTTTCGATCCCGAGCGCGTCCATCACCTTCAGCAGCGGGCTGTTGGCGTCGAGCTTCTCGACCGGGATCGCGGCGATGAGGTTGATCCCGGGCTTGAGCACCAGCTCGTAGTCGTCCTTCTGATACAGCTCGCGATAGAACTCGTAGTCCTGCTGATGCAGCAGTGCCGACGTCGCGCGGACGTCCTGGTCGGTGATCACGAGCCCGACGTTCGACAGCGTGAGGCCGTCGATTGGCGGCACGGCCAGCTTCGGGATCGACTTCGCGAGAGACCAATCGTCCGGCTTGAGGGCGAGGATGAAACCACGGCGTGCCGTGGTCGAAGGCGTGGACGAAACGAGCACGAACGTGCCCGCGTTCATCAGCGTCGTGTACGCTGTCGCCGTGATCGTGCGGTCGCTGCGAGTCGTGAGGGATATGTCCTTGAGGTCGAGGAATCCCGGCGGCAGTTGCAGCCGCGAGAGATCCAGCTCCTGAGCGCGCCCCGGAGTGGCCAGGGTGACGATGGCCGCGATGCCGCAGAGGAGTGCTCGTCTCATGGCACCCCCGGGATCATCCGGAACAGCATCGCCAGGACGTCGACCAGGGCCCCGTTGTTGAACGACAGGTTCGCGCTCCAGCTGTAACACCGGCTGGTACCGGTGCAGCCGGCAGGCGCCGCGGGGTCCGCCGCGCGCCTGAAGTTGGTGAGCGCGTCCGAGGCAGCCGTCTGCTCCGCCAGCGCCTGTGACTGCAGTCGGAGGGCCCCGGCATACCCCTCACACTCCAGCTCCTTCCTCTGGCGAAGGTAGGCGTTGTCCAGCGCCGCGTTCGATGCCGAGCGCGCATCTTCGCAGTTCTTCTCGAACCGGTCCGCCCTGGACTTGTAATGCTCGTAGTTGCGCTTCGCTTCTCTTAGCGTCTCCTGGGCCTTCTCATACTCCGTCCGGTTGTCGGCTGGCGGCGCCGGCTTTGGCTTGGGCTTCTCCCATTTGAGGATGACGGCGCCGCGCCCCATCTCCTGGATGCCGGACCCTGCGGCGAAGGCTGCTCCCCCGATATCCCCAGGGACGCCGGCACCGGCCGTGAGTGTATCGAGACCAACCGCCTCGGCGGGTTTGTCGCTGTCCCACGGCCCAACGCCCCAGGTGCCGGACAGGGCGACTTCGATGGTGCCCTGCTCCTCCAGCATCCTGGTGATCACGTACTGAGGATTGCCAAGGCGAACGTACCAGAGTTTCCAGATCGCTCCGATCGATCCAGCGATGACCAGCTTCTTGGCCTGGTCGCGCGGCTTCGTCGGGTCCACCTCCACCCCGATCGACCCGTTGAACTCCCAGCTGTTGCCTGCCGGGCCGGTAAACCAGACCGTCGCGGTTGGAGCCAGCCCAACGGACCAATTGTGCTGACTCTCTGTATTCCGGGGCGTTATCGAGTCCTGCACGGAAAAGAGAAGGCCGACCTGGGTAGAGTCGAGCTTAAACCCGGCCACGGTGGGGGCGTTCCTCCACCGCCGGACGGGAAGCACTGCCTGAATGCTGAAGCCGAGTGCGAGCGAGTGTCCGCGTTTGGGTATGACGCCTACTCCGCTTCCAAAATCCGCGCTCGTCTCGCTGGCGTTCACGCCGGCGAACATCCGAACCACGATTTCCGGTTCGTCGTACGCCATCGCCCTCAGCGCCAGACACGTGGGGGCGGGCGAGCTCGGGTTGGTGCATCGATGCTTGGACCAGACGGTCAGCCCGGGTCCCGCCGTGAACTCGTCCGTGCCGAAGAACCCTTTGAAGTCCACGGGGAGGAGATCGGACTTCAGTTCGATCGACGCGAGTGAGGGGGTCGGGTTCAACACAATGAAGCGCGTGTGCGCGTCCATCCCCTGGAACGGAAGTGGGATCGGCAGTGGCAGATTCCTGATCTGTTTCAGCGCGAGAAAGACCCGTGGAAAGCCGGGATGCAGCAGACTGACTGCGAGGACGGCGCTGGCGTGCAAGGTCGTATCCGTCGCCGTGCCTTTGTTCTGCAAGAGGCACTTGATCACGGCGGTGGTGACGCCCAGCTGCAGCGCCCACACTTTTCTCTCACGGTCCAGGTGAACGTCGGCGATGCCGGAAACGCCGTCGCAATCGTCCGCGACGCGCGTGGTCGGGAGCTCATGGAACGCTGCGGACGGACCTCCGCGGGCGCCGCCAAATTCCTCATCGCCCGGGCCGCTCGACGCTCCTTCGACGCCCGGCAATCTCGGAATGGGAATGTGCAGCTCACCGGACTCGAACAACTCCGTCAGCTTCTCGGCGATCTCCTCGAACGATCCGGACTTGATCAGCTCCAGAATCGTGGGCTTGTCGGTCTGGGCGTCGTATCGCTCGAACCGTACCGCGAAAGTCCGAACGGTCGTGACGCTCAGCGCGGAATCCGCGACGCCATCGACCGTTGCCACGATCTGTGTTTCTCCAACGCGTACCCCGGTGACCACGCCGGTCGAATCCACCCGCGCGATGGTCGAGTCCACGGCGCGCCACTTCGCGCGCTTCCCGCGGATCTCGACGTTGTCCGCGTCGTACGCCGTGACCTCGTAGCGTGCAGTGTCGCCGGCGTAGCGCAGGGTGTCGCGCCGCGGTGTGAGCTCGAGTCTCGCGACGGCGCGAGTAACCTCGGCCTCCGACTCGCGATACACGAACGTCCAGATCTCGCTGCGGCCCTGGTTGGCCGCGGCCGGCTTGCCGTCGCCGTCCAGCGCCTGCACGCGCCACGCGTACGTCCGTCCCGACACCAGCGGCAGCGCGCCGATGGGATACTGGTGCGACGTCTGCACCAGGTTGGGCTCGACGTAGTGCAGGATGTTGCTCTCGAGCGCGACTTCGGGCTGCTGGCGCGCGGCCGTTCGCACCTCCGCGATCTGCAGGACGTACCCGATGCGCGCATCGGCGGCCGGCGGCACCTGCACAGGCTGCCACTCGAAGATGGGATCGCGCGAAGTCAGCGTGTCGCCGTTGGCGGGAAAGACGAGGAACGGCGGATCGGACGACTGTGTGGTGAACCGCACGCATTGCCGCGGCACCAGCACCTCTCCACCCGGCCCGGCGATCGTGACGCAGGCCTCGTATTCGCCCTCGGGCAGCCGGCCGGTTCGCGCGATCTGCTGCTGGACGTCGCGGCTCCAGTCGGCCCGTCCGCCGAAGCTGGATGCCGCGGTGAAGACCACGGATTGGTTCGCCGCAACGGTCTGCGGATCGGTGGTGCCGCGCAACAGCACCTGCCCACTCCGCGTCAGCGTATAGTGGAACGTGACGTCGGTTGTCGCGCTCGTGTGGTTGCCGACGATCAGCTGGCCGATCGTCGGGTCCAGCTCCCAGTCGCTCAAGTACGGAGAGGGAACGGGGGAGAGGACGAGCTGCGCGGTCCATGCCTGTGCGGACACAGGCATGGCGGCGCCGGCGAGAAGCACGACGGCGGCGGCAACTGAGGCAGCAACGACGCAGCGCTTCACACGGGAATTGGTATCCGGGGGCTACAAAATGCGCTCCCCGAATCCTTTCCGCCATCTCTGCCAGACCCTACATGTGTGGCGGCGAGCCTACAGTTCAGCTAATGCAAGCCGCGGCGCGGGATATCTATGGGAGGGACTCGATGCGTGCCGGGCCGCGACCGCGGCGGCCGATCGCTGCCGCTACCGCGCGTGACAGCTCGGCGCGACTCGAGGCGGCCTGCCGCACGGAGATCGGCGCCGACTGACCCACGTCCCGAACCACGTCGCTTCCGCCGACCTGTTCGGACACGAGTGCCGTAATCGCCGCCGCATGCGTGACGGGACTCATGTGTCCCGCCCGCGGAATCACCCGAAGGTGTGCGCGGGGCAGAATGTTCAGGAGCTCATCGACGATCGCGCGCGCGGGAGCGCGCGTGCGCTCGCCCGCGACCAGACGCGTCGGCACAAGGATGCTACCGTAGTCGCCGACGGTCCGCGACAACCGCGACGCGGCGTCGAACTCCGCGCCCACCTTGCCCGCGGTCTCGACCACGCGCATGCGCACCTTCCGGGACATCATCCACCACGCGAGGCGCCCCACCCAGTACTTCATGTAGACAGCGGCCGCCTCATGATCGCGTCGGAGCCGCAGCGCCGCGATCATGCGCTCACCGACGTCGGTGACTTCACGCCATTCCCGCGTTCGTCCGGTGAGCCGGAGCAGGTGGATCGCGACGGGCTCGATGAGCGTGAGACTCCGCACGCGCGGGCCGAGCACGCGCGCCGCTTCCAGCGCCACGGCGCCGCCATAGGAGTGTCCGACGAGATGCACCGGGCCGTCCGAGAGGTCCGCGAGCGCGAGCAGCGTGTTGAGGTCGGACCAGCGGTCCAGCGACACATTGGCGGGCCAGCGATCCGACTGTCCGTAGCCGAGCAGGTCCGGGGCGAGCACGCGATAGCGACCCTGGAGCGCGTCTACCAACGGTGCCCAGATCCTGTGCGACGCGCTGGAGCAGTGGGCGAGAATCACGGCCGGGCCGGTTCCGACATCCTGGTACGCGATGGCGTGGCCATCGACAATGAGCGAGCGAAGACGCTTGCGATGCGGCGCCGGCCGGGCAGCATCGGTCGGCGCCATGCTAGGTGACGTTGACATGGCGCGGATGCTAGCCGGCGCGTGATTCCCGATGTATCAGTCGCTTGGCGCACGAGTACGTAGGCCGGATGCGCCAGTCCGTGTAGGACGGCGCCCTACGAGGCGCCATGGCGCCTGCGTCGGTTGCGCGTAGGTTCTGCCATCATGACCAGGAGCAGCGCCATGTACCGCACGCTCGTCCCTATCATGCTGGCCATCGTGGCATGCCTCACCCCAGCCACCGCGATCGCCCAGGCCAGTGCGAAGGTCAACGTGACAGGGAAGTGGCTGTTCACCGTGACGACCGACGGCGGCTCGGGGACGCCCACTGTGACGTTCAAGCAAACCGGCGATTCCCTCACCGGCCACTATTCGTCACAGACGTTCGGCGAAGCCGACTTCAAGGGCACCGTGAAGGACAAGCGCATCACGTTCAGCTTCCCGGCCTCGGTGCAGGGCACGTCGCTCACGATCACCTACTCCGGCACCGTGGAAACCGCCGACACCATGAAGGGGACCGCGGATTTCGGAGGCTTCGGCGGCGGCACATTCACGGCGAAGCGGCAGCCGTAGCGTGGCCATGATGAGAGCATTCGTCGTCGTTGCCGCGTTGGCGTCACTCGCTTCTGCTTCGCCGGCGCAGCAGGCGGCTCGCCCCGGCGCCGACCGGGACGGATGGATCCAGCTGTTCAACGGCCGTGACCTGGACGGTTGGGTGGTCAAGTTCAAGGGCTCGCCGCTCGGCGACAACGTCCGCAACACGTTCCGCGTCGAAGACGGATTGCTGAAGGTGCGGTACGATCGCTGGACCGGCTTCGCCGGCGAGTTCGGCCACATCTTCTACCGGCAGCCGTTCTCGCACTACGTCGTGGCCGCCGAGTACCGCTTCGTGGGAGAGCAGGTGGCGGGCGCGCCCACGGGGCTGGAGTGGGCGATCCGCAACAACGGCATCATGGTGCATTCGCAGTCGCCGGAGAGCATGGGCCTGGATCAGGATTTTCCCATGTCGCTCGAGGTGCAACTTCTCGGTGGATTGGGGCGTGGTCCGCGAAGCACCGGCAATTTATGTACGCCTGGAACGAACGTGTTTTTCGGCGACACGCTCGTCACGCGCCACTGCATCAACTCGACGTCGAGGACATTCGACGGGGATCAATGGGTGCGCGTCGAGGCGATGGTGCTCGGCGACTCGGTCATCAAGCACATCGTGAACGGCGATACGGTGCTCGTGTACCGCAAGCCGCAGATGGGCGGTGGCGCCGCGAACAACATGACGCCCGGGGTGATGATCGACGGCGCGCCGCTCCGAGCCGGGCTACATCGCGCTGCAGGCCGAGACGGCGCCGATCGACTTCCGCAAGATTGAGGTGCGCGATCTTTCCCGTTCGGACCGGCCCCGGCAGTAGCGCGAGGGCGTCGGCTGGCGCCGACCTGCTAAAGGCGGTGCCAGTCTTCCTCGAGGATTTTCCGGTAGACCTGACTCTCCACCATGATTCGCACGAGCTCGGAATCCAGGAGACCGGCCTTGGCTTCTGTCTGGAGGATGTCGATCGCCTTCTCCGGCGCGATCGAGCGCCGATAGGGGCGATCCGACTCCGTGAGGGCATCGAAGATGTCCGCGATGGTCAGCAGGCGTGCCTGGACAGGAATGTCCTCGCCCCTGATCCTCCTCGGGTAGCCGGAGCCATCGATCTTCTCGTGATGCATGCCCGCGTACCGCGGCAGGTTCTTCAGATCATCGCTCCATGGAATCTGCGCGAGAAACCGGAAGGTCTGGTCGACGTGCGCTTCGATCTCGACGCGCTCGAGGTCGTCCAGCGTGCCGCACGGGATCTGCAGATAGCGCAATTCCTCCGCCGTGAGATACGGCATGACGCCGCGGTCCGAACCCTCGAAGGTGTGGTTCGCGATCTCCGCCAGTTCGGCCGGGGGCGGCTCCGGATCGGCCGACGGCTCATTCGCGGCGCGAACGACGTTCCACACACGCTCGAGCTGCCCGATCGCCTGCGTGAAATCCGCATCGAGGCGCCGCGACAGCTCCCGCGCGTTCGCGCCGGAGCCCAGGCGGGCGCGGTTCGTCCGGTACTCCACTTCCATGGTCCGCCGGATCAGTGTGAAGCGTGCTTCGACTCGCTCCCATAGATACGGCGGCAGCTTCTTTGCCTTCGTGAGCAGATCCTCCCGCACGCCAAGCTTGCCGAGGTCGTGCAGCAGAGCGGCGAATCGCAGTTCGCGCATTTCCGCCCTCGTGAACCGGACATCCCGATAAGGGCCCCCGCTTTCGCGTTCGACGGCCGCCGCGAGGTCGGTGACGAGAGTCGCGACGCGAACGGAGTGGCCGGCCGTGGACGGATCACGTTCGTCGATCGCGGAGGCGGCGGCTTTCACGAAGGACTCCAGCAGGTGCTCCACCTGCTTGTGCAGCCTCGCATTCTCGATCGCCACCGCGGCCTGGCTGGCCAGCGCGCGCGCGAGTCGCACGACGCGACCCCTGTATGGCAGCACGTAGCGGTCGGCCGCTTCCTTGCTCGTGATCCTGGCGCCGGGTTCCGACTTGCGATTGACCAACAGCAGGACACCAACCACTCGGTCGCGGCGATCCACCATCGGCGCCACCAGCATGGAGCGCGTGTGATAGCCGAACTGCCGGTCGAACCATTTATCGACCCGATACGGCGCCTCGGGAGGCAATTCGTAGGCGTCGGCGATGACGACTGGCTCCCCGACGACGACGGCGTGACCAATGGCAGTCGTGCTGTCCACCTGATAGGCCACCGCCGAGAGGTCGGGCAGGTCCGTCACGCTGTCGATCTGATACAACGTCATGCGGATACGCGGGGTGTCATGCTCGTCGCGTTCCATGAGCATGAGGACGCCGGCGTCGCTGCCCGTGAGTTGCTTGCCCTGGTGGACGATCTGGGGAAGGAGCACGGACAGGTCGCGCTCGTCCATGAGCGCCATGCCGATCCGGTTGAGTTCGTGGACTTCGTGGCGGGCCTGCGCGAGCGCGCACCCGAGTCGGGCAGCCATGAGGCGGGCGGCCGACAGCTGGGCTGCTGTGCGCAACGCGCGCACCCTGTGAGCGGCGTCTCGCAGTTCAACAACGGAGAGGTGCGCCCGGCCGCCGAGCGCCGATTCGGATGCCTCGTCCGTCGCGACGATGACCACGTGCTGGGGCAGGTCGCGAAGCTCGCCGATCCGCTCCAGCAGCGACGCGTCCATCAGCAGCACCGATGCCTCGCGGCGTCCACGTCGCCTGGCAAAGAGCTCGTCCGCCTGCCGCCAACGTAAGCGCACCCGGCGCGCCGCGCGCGGTGGTCGGGCCTGGCCCGTGGCTTCGGGCTCATCCTCCGAAATGGCGTCCACGTGCAACTTGCCGAACGCAACCGGGCTGGTTCCCGGGCCGTGATACACGTGGCAGGAAGGCGCGTCCCGCCGGGAATCAGCTGCGTCGCTCATGCACACCGCAAAGGCACCGAATGTGCCGCCGCGAGTGGTCACTCCACCGATGTCGGAAGCCAGCCGACGGCCCTGCTTCGTTCGGCGGTCGGGAGGTCAGGACCGCTTCGCGATCATTTCGATCTCGACGCGGGCGTCACGCGGCAGCGCACGGACGCCGATCGTGGTGCGCGCGGGGTACGGCTTGGTGAAGTGCGTGGAGTACGCCGCGTTCATCGCGGCGAAGTCGCCCATGTCAGCGAGGTAGACGTTGCACTTGATCACGTCGTCCATGGACAGGCCGGCGTCTGCCAGCACGGCCTCGAGGTTGGCCAGGCAGCGGTGCGTCTGCGGCCCGACGTCGCCTTCGACGAGCTCTCCCGTCGCCGGTTCCACGGGTGTCTGGCCCGAGAGATACAGCAGGTCGCCCGCCCAGACGGCGGAGGAGTAGGGACCGAGCGCGGCGGGTCCGCGCGCGCTCTGAACGGGTCGGCGGGGCATGGCGATGAGGAGCGTGTGGCGGGTGGTGTGGCGGGCTCGCCAGAAAGCTTAACGGGGCCGGCGTTGACGGCGAGGGCCGCAAGGCGCGAATGTTGGTTGTAGTTCCAGGGCACTCCGCGTACGAATCCCGGAGCCTGCCCGTTCTGGCGGGGGTACCAAGCTGATGAGCGCACGTGGTCGCACATCGTACGGCATGAAGGCTGTGGAACCTCCCACCGCTCCCACACTGCTGGGCGGGTGGTGGTTCCAGGACACGGTGTGGACCGTGCTCCGGCTCGCCGCCGCACTGTTGTTCCTGTGGCACGGCGTGCAGGAGCATTTCGGTTGGCTCGTTCCGCCGCGTGAGACATGGCTTGGCGCGCCGCCGATCTTCACCGAACGCTGGTACGCGGCCACGATCGAGATCGCGGGCGGATCGCTGCTGGCGCTTGGGTTGTTCACACGCAGCGTTGCGTTTGCACTCCTCGTGCTCCTTCCGCTTTCCCACTTCTTCGCCCAGGGCCCGCGCGGCCTCTGGCTGCCCCGCGGCGAGGAGCTGCTGATGCTCCTCGGCTTCGTCCTTCTCGCGCTGGCCGCCATCGGCCCCGGCCCCTTCAGCATCGACGCGCTGATCGGAAGGCTCCGGTCGCGGACGTCCACCGCGACCGTGGAGATGTCACCCTGGATCAAGCGTCAGTATCGCCGGCGCGAGCTCACGCGCTGATCCACTGGTACGACGCGAAGACGCACGCCTTCTTCATAGTTTGCCGCGCACCTCGTAGGATTCATCCGTGCGAGAACTCGTGCGTCTGCCATTCGCGAGGCTTGCGGTAGTCCTCGCGCCGGGTCTGGCACTGCCGCCGACCACGGTGCTGGGGCAGGCATCCTCGCCTCGCGAGCGCCCGTTGCTGGCCGTATTCGCCCACCCCGACGATGAGCGCGTCATCGGCCCCATGCTGTCGCGCTTCGGACGCGAAGGGCGCGAGGTCCATCTCGTCATCGCCACCGACGGCTCGAAAGGCGTGCGCGAGCACGCCGGCATCGCCGCCGGTCAACTGCTGGCGGCCGCGCGCAAGCTGGAGGCGGAATGCGCGGCCAGGCGTCTTGGCGTGAGTCGGTTGCATTTGCTTGCCCTGGAGGACGGCGGGCTGGCGTCCTTTGCCGTTCTGGGACGCCTGCGCACGCTGCTGACGGGAATCATCGACAGCATCAAGCCCGCGGCGATCATCACCTTCGGTCCCGAGGGTGGCACCGGCCATCCCGACCACCGGCTCGTCGGGAACGTCACGACGCAGATCGTCCAGGCCGACACGCTGCATCGAGCAGTCGACCTGCTTTACGCGTCGCTACCCACCGAGCGCCTGCGTACGGCGCCGCCTTCGTCGCCCGGAGTCAACGGAATGGCCGAGGCCCTGCTGACGGTCCGTGTTCCATTCGAGAGCCAGGATCTCGTCGCCGGACGCGAATCGTTCGCGTGTCACCGCACGCAGTATACGCCGCCCGAGATGGAGGCGATCAACAGGACGCTGGCGCACGCGTGGAACGGCGTCGCTTACCTGCGCCCGTGGAACGGGACGCTCCGCGATCCGGCTGCGCTCCGTCAGTAGACGGAGCGCTTACCGGCGTGATCGTTGCACCCTACCGGCTCGCTGCGATCGAACTCGTCATTCATGTCGGCAATGAGCGTGCGTACCCTCCCGGCCACCGCGATCGGCATCCTGCTGCTTCTGAGCACTCGCTCCGCGGCTCAACCCAGTCCGCCGATCCCGGGCGGACTTGGTCTCGATACATGGACGCGGGGCCTCGGGATCGACGCAGGCACGGTGGCCCCGCCGGGACTGTTGCTCGTCTATCGCCTGATCGATTTCTCGGCGCACACGGCCCGCGACCGGAACGGGGACGCGCTGCCGATTCCGGGCCTGAAGATCGGCGCCCGTGCACACGGGCTCGCCGCTGCCTTCACCGTGAAGCCGCGCGGCGCTCCGTACCTGACTGCTGTACTCTCGTTTCCGCTTGCGCTGGTGTCGTTCGATTCAGACGCGCCGCCGGTCGCGCTCGACAACCTGGGCCTCGCCGACCTCTTCGTGGCCCCAATCAGGGTCGGTTGGCAACGGCCGCGCTACGACGTAGTGACCGCCTACGCCTTCTATGCGCCCACCGCCCGCTACGATCCGCAGGACGCGGCCAGCGTTGGCCGAGGCTACTGGATCAACCAGCTCTCGGTGGGCGGGGCGGCCTGGTTCGACAGGGCACGTAACCAGCGCGCGTCGCTGCTGGTGAGCTACGAGCGCAACCAGCCCAGGCGCGGAACCAACAGCAAGCGCGGAGACCTGCTGAATGTGCAGGGCGGGGCGGGGACCACCGTCTACAGAAACGTCGGCGCCGGTCTTGCCGGGTACGCGCTCTGGCAGGTGGCCGACGATCGCGGCGCAGACTTGCCGCCGGAACTTGCCGGCGCCCACACACGCGCCTTCGGGCTCGGCCCGGAGATCGACTCTGACAATTCCAAAGCTTCGCGGGCGTGTGGACCTTCGCGCCGAGTGGGACTTCGGCGTGGTGGCGCACCCACAGGGATTGGTCCTCGTCGTCGGCGCGCAGTCGCTCGCTTGGATGCCCGCGATCAAAACTGGCGCCAGTCCTCCTCCAGGATCCTCCGGTAGACCTGGCTCTCGACCATGATCCGAACGAGCTCGGAGTCCAGGCGGCCGGCCTCCGCCTCCGAGTGAAGGATGTCGAGCGCCTTCTCGGCGCCCACGGCGGCCTTGTACGGGCGGTCCGACGCGGTGAGCGCGTCGAAGATGTCGGCGATGGTCATGATGCGCGTCTGGATCGGAATCTCCTCGCCCCTGAGCTTTCTCGGATAGCCGGTGCCGTCCAGCTTTTCGTGGTGTCCGTATGCGTAGGTGATCAGGTTCTTCAGGTCGTCGGTCCACGGAATGCCGACCAGAAAGCGGAACGTCGCATCCACGTGCGCCTCGACCTCGGTACGCTCACGCTGCATCCAGGGTGCCGGTCGAAAGCTGGAGGTAGCGAAGCTCGTCGGCCGTGAGGTACGGAACGACGCGGCCGTCAGGCCGCTCGAACGTCCGCTTCGCGATGTCGGCCAGTTGCGTGGCCGGCGGCTCGGCCAGGACTGATGGTTCGTTCGCGGCGCGCACGGCGCTTCGCAGGAGGTCGAGTTGTTCGAGTTGCGTTTCGAATTCCGCCTGACGGTCCGGATCGATCCGGCGGTCTCCGTTCGCCCGCAGCAACCCATCAACGCACTTCCGATGGTACTCGACCTCCATGGTGCGATGGATCAGGTCGAACCGGGCGTCGACACGCTCCCAGAGCTGCGGCGGCAGCTTCTTCGCCTTGATCAGCACATTCCTCGCGCACGGCCACTTTCCCGAAGTCGTGCAACAGCGCGGCGAAGTGCAACTCGCGCATCTGCTGCCGCGTGAACTTGCACGTTGCGATGGACACCGCGGCCATCGCGTTCTACCGCGGCGGCAAGATCGGTGACGAGCGCGGCCACGCGAACGGAGTGGCCGGCGGTGGTCGGATCGCGCTGGTCCACTCGCCAGGGCGGACGCCTTGACGAAGTTGTCGAGAATGTTCTCGATCTGCGCGTAGAGCTTCGCGTTCTCGATCGAGATGGCGGCCTGGCTCGCCAGCGCGCGTGCGACCTGCACTTCGCGGATGGTGTAGGGCAGAACGTAGCGGTCGGCGTCGCTCCTTGTTCCGGATGACGGCGCTGCGATCCGACTTGCGGTTGACGAACAGCAGCACGCCGACGACGCGATCGAGACGATCGATCATGGGGACGATCAGCATCGAGCGCACGCGATAGCCGAAGGTCTCGTCGAAGGACGGGTCGAACCCGATACCGGCGCCGGGTGGCAGCTCGTAGACGTCGGGGACGACGACGGGCTCCTTGGTCACGACGGCGCGACCGATGATGCTGGCGTCGTCGACCGGAAATGTCTGGCCCGTCATCGACGGCAAATCAGGCAGTGAATCGGTCTCGTACAAGCGTGATGCGCAGCCGCGGGACGTTGCGCTCGTCCGCTTCCACGAGCATCAGGCATCCCGAGTCGCTCTCGGTGAGATCCATGCCCTTGGCGACGATCAGGTGGAGCAGCGCGACCTGATCGCGCTCGGACATGAGCGCCATGCCGGTGCGGGTCAGTTCGCGAATGTCGCGTGCGCACGCGCGCGAGCCTGTCGTCTTCTTCCGCGCGGCCGCGAGTCGCGCCGAGGAGAACTGACATGCGGCGCGCAGCGCGCGGTACTTTCGCAGCGCCGTCCGGCAGGCCGGCCACGGACAGGTGCGCGCGCAGGCCGAGCGCCGCGTCCGCTGGCGCATCGCCGGCGACGATGATGACGTGACGGGGAAGGGTGCGGAGATCGCCGAGTGCGGTCGAGCATCGAACCGTCCAGCATCAGGACGGCTGGCGTGTTCCCCAAGTCGGGGTTCGCAAAGAGCTCCTCAGCGGATCGCCACGAGACGCGAACCTGATGTCTGCCGAACGCGTCCGGACTCGTACCTGGGCCATGAAAGACGATGCAGTCGCTCGCGCTGCGTGCGCTTGGAGGATTGTCGGCCACGAGGGGCCCGGGCGCAGCAAACGTGCCTTACGGACTGGCGGGTGCCGAGATCGCTTCGTCGACCGCGAACGGCCACCGGTTGCTGCTTCGGGCCCAGAACAGGAACGCGAGACAGCCCAGCGCCAGCACGCCGAGGCCGAACAGGATCACGCGAAAATCCGTCGTGGCGAAGAGGAAGACCCACCCCACGAGCGCGACGAGCGCCGGGACCGGGTAGAGCCACATGCGGTACGGGCGCGGCATGTCCGGCGCCCGTCGGCGCAGCAGCATCACGCCGACAGATCTGTCCCATGAACTGCACCAGGATGCGGGTGACGATGAGCGCGTCGATCACGGTGCCGAGCGAGAAGAAGCTCGCCACGATCGGAGATCGCGCCGAGCACGAGCAGCGAGACGTGACGGGAACTCCTTCGTCGGATGCCGTCGCCGAACGCGCGAAAGAAGTAGCCGCTCTCCGCCGCGGCCAACGGGATGCGCGAGTACCCCAGCAGGAGCGCGAAGCACCGACCCGAAGGCGGTCCAGAGCACCAGCAGCGTGAAGATCGTCGCCACGCGCGCGCCGTAGATGCGCTGCATGAACACCGAGACGATGAAGCCCGACTCCGGGTGGTCCGCAGCGGGCACGAACTCGCGCCACGGCACCGCGCCGATGATCGACAGGTTGATGCCGATGTAGATGAGCGCCACCGCGGCGGTGCTGATCACGATCGAACGCGGGATGACGCGTCCGGGATCGCGCACCTCGTCGCCGATGTAGCAGACGTCGTAGTAGCCGAGGTAGTCGTAGACGCCGATGCGCGCGGCCGCGCCCAGGCCGAGGAAGAAGCCGAGCGAGAAGTCGAACGCGCCCGGCGGAAAGTCGAAGGCGACGCGGGGATCGAAGTTGCATGGCGCCGGTGACCATCACGGCGAGCACAGTCACCAGCGTCCCGATCCAGAGCGAGACCGTGATCTTCGCGATCGAACTCGATGCGCCGGTACAGCAGCGCGACGTTCAGCAGCCCGACGACGGTCACGAGCCCGATCGACTCGGCGCGCGTCAGTGCCTTTCCAGAGATAGCCGGCGTAGTTGGCGAAGCCGATGTAGCCGGACGCGATCTCCAGCGGGCCGCTGAGCACGAACTGCCAGACGAACAGGAAGGCCATCAGCCGGCCGAATCGCGTCGCGCCCGAACGCTTCGCGCAGGTACTGGAACGACCCGCCCGCTCCCGGCATGGCCGCGCCCAGCTCGCTCCATACCATCCCGTCGCAGATCACGATGACGAGGGCGACGAGCCAGCCCAGCATCGCCTGCGGGCCCGCCAGCGCGGACATGAGCAGCGGGATCGTGATGAACGGTCCCGCGCCCATCATGTTGGTCATGTTGAGCGCCGTCGCGGGCAGGAGACCGAAGTGGCGAGGCGGGGTAGGCTGGACGGCGCTCACTCGTTTCGGAGGATTCGTGTAAGCCTGGAAACGGCAATGACGTTTGTAGCTGGCAGCGGGCAGTTGGCCGTTTGCCGTTGAACATCCGGGGGACAGTCTGTCCCTCGGCCGTTCGTCGGCGAACTGCACACGGCCCACTGGCAGCGGTGCACGTACTTGCTGTGGTTTCAGTGAGTCCCGGCTATCGCAAACACGACGACCAGCTTCCCGCCCCAGCCCGCGCCGCCCAGCGCGCGGCTTGTTCCGCCTCGCCCATTCGGTGCAGCGAGCACGCGAGCCAGCCCATGGCGGCCTGGTCGCGCGGGTTCGCCCGGATCGCACGCACGAAGAAGCGCCGCGCGCCTTCCCAGTCGCCGCGCGACAGCATCACCGCGCCCACCTCACGCAGCGCGAGCGCGTTCCCGGGCTCCAACTGCGCGGCGCGCGCCGCCTCGTTGAACGCGGAGTCGAGGGCGCCACGCTCGCGCGCGATGCGCGAGAGATAGACGTGGGGCAGGGCACTGCCGGGCATCTGGCGCGCGGCCACCGCGAGCTGCACTTCGGCGATGTCGCCCTTCTGCTCCTGCCACAGCCGGATGCCGCGGCGCAGCGCCGCGTTCCGCTCGGGTAGCGCGCGGTCGGCCATGATCCTGCGCGCGCCGAAAAACGCGACGACGGCGAGCACGATCACGGCCGCCACGATCCAGGGAAGACGGCGTGACTGCGGACGTGACGGCGGACGTGACGGCGGACGTGACGGCGGACGAGACTCCGGACGCGGCGGACTTGACGGCGGCGCGGGCGTCGCGCCAGTCGGCTTCGCGCCGGGGAGAACGGTGGTCGGCTCGCTGGGCCGCGAGACCGGCACGGGGCTCATCGGAACGCTGAGGCGCGGCTTCAGCGCCGGCGTGCTGCGCGCGATCGATACCAGCCGCGCCCGCACCGCGTCCAGCTGTGCCGGGTCCGGCGGTCCCAGCGCGGCGATCGCCGTATCGAGATCGGGGAATCGCCCGGCCGGCTCCTTGGCCAGCATGCGCACGAGCGTCGCCGACACCGCCGGCGGCAGATCCGGCCGATCGTTCCTGATGTCCGGCGGCGGGCTGAAGAGATGCTGCGTGATGATTTCCGCGAGCGTGCTGCCGTCGAAGGGCTTACGGCCGCTCAGCATTTCGTACGCGACGACGCCGAGGGCGTACTGGTCCGCCGCGGCGGTGAGCGGCTGGTTGTGGAACTGCTCCGGCGCCATGTAGTGTGGCGTGCCGACGGCGGTGCCGGTCGCGGTGAGATTGTGTCCGTCGTCCACCTTCGCGATGCCGAAGTCGGTCATCACCGCCCAGCCGTTCTCGTCGATCATGATGTTCGCTGGCTTGACGTCGCGGTGGACGACGCCGCGATGATGCGCGAAGGACAAGCGCGCTGGCGGCCTGCTGGAGGATGAGCCGCGTCATGTCGAGGTCCAGCGCACCGTGCTCCGCGATGATGGACTCGAGCCCGCGTCCCTCGATGAACTTCATGACGAAGTAGACGATGCGGCTCGTCTGTCTGACGCCGTGGATCTGAACGATGTGCGGGTGGCTGAGCCCCGCGGCCATCTGCGCCTCGCGCTGGAACCGCTGCACGTTGGCCTGGCGCCCGATCATCTCGGGCAGCAGGGTCTTGATGGCGACGTTGCGGTTGAGCGAGATGTCGCGCGCGAGGAAGACGGCCGCCATGCCGCCGCGCCCCAACTCGCCGATGATCTCGTACTCGCCCGCGGTCGCCTCCTGGATGAGCGGGAGGAGATTGTCCGTCTCGCCGGCAACGCCTTCTGTCTCGCCCATGGGGCGGAACGTTGTCACCCTGCGCGGCACGACGCAATCGCGGGCGCGCCTCGGTCCAGCGAGACGCCCCCGGAGAAAAGGTCAGCCTCTGGCGGAGGTCGTCGCCATGCTGTAGAGATAGGTGGGCCTCGCACTCCCGGACACTTCACCCGCCATGTTCGACAAGCGAATGCGCCGGATCGCGCTCGTCGGTCCCATTGGAAATCGCCGCGTAACGGTACACACGGGCGGATTTCCCCTCGCGCCGGACCGGATGCTCCCAGACGCCGACGTCATTCTCGTCGTGGGAAACCCGGCCGAGGCGATGCTGTTCCGTTACTCGGCGCACGGCGAGTTGTGCGGGGACACGCCGCACTCGTCTCTTGCGGCCGCCGAGCGGCAGGCGGCGACCGAATACGGCGAAGCGCTCTTTCCGTGGATCGACGTGCCGCCCGACGTCACCGACGCGCACGCATTCGCCATCCAGTACGCCGCGGATCGCTTGAACGAGCGCGAAGAGTAACTACCGCCGCGCCGACAGGCGGCGCCGCTCCGCCTCCGCGGCGATGAAGCCGAACGCCGGCCAGCCGCCGGACGCGATTGAGCGATCGAACCAGCGCCTTGCGCCGGCAGAGTCACCCTGGACCAGGAACCAGTTCCCGACGCCGTAGCTCAGCGTCGCCACCACCACGTCACCCGTGTCCGCTGGTGTGAACACCGAGTCCGCGGAGATCTCGCCGCGATAGAGGCGGAGGCGCGGCCCATACGCGTTGTTCGGCGGCAGCGAGTCGGGACGCGCGCGCAGCAGTGAATCGGCCGCGGCGCGGCGTCCCGCGCGCGCGAGGGACATCCAGCGCCAGTCCACCGAGCCGGCCAACTCGCCCGCGTTGGGCGCGAGCGGCTGGGCGCGCGCGAACGCGTCGGCCGCGCCGGCGAAGTCGCCCCGGACGTAACGCAGGACGCCGAGATGATACCAGATGCCGTAAACGGCGCTGTCGAGCGAGAGCCCCTTGGCGAAATCGGCCGCGGCGCGATCGAACTCCCGTACCGACATGTACCGGTGCCCGCGCCAGCGGTAGAGCATCGCGTTGTTCGGGTCGATCTTGATTCCGCGTGTGTAAGTCTCGATGGCCTCGCGGAACTGGCGCGCCCCGGACTGCGCGATGCCGAGTGCCAGGAGCAGCGGAACGCTTTGAGGGTCGGCCCCCGACGCCTCGCGAGCGCGGGCGATGGGTCCGGTGTCGGCCTGGGCGCGGTACGCGGTGCCGGCCTGGCGGTACTGCACGGCCTGGGCGCCGGCAGTGTGTGCGGTCGCAACGACGGCAAGGGCGACCAGCGAAATGGCGGCGGGTCTCATGCCTAGATAAGGTCGCCCGTGAGCGTGATTGGCAAGGCGTCGGCGAGCTCTGGCGTATACCCTTCGGGATGCTCCTGATTTACGGCTCCACCGGCTACACCGGACGCCTCATTGTGGCCGAGGCCGTCGCGCGCGGGTTGCGCCCGACACTCGCCGGCCGCAATGCCGACGCTGTCCGCGCGCAAGCCGAGTCGCTCGGACTGGAGTGGCGCGCCGCGCCGATCGATCATCCCGCCGCGCTGGATGCCGCGCTATCCGGGGCCACTGTGGTGCTGCACTGCGCCGGACCATTCGCGGGTACATGGCGCGCCATGTCCGACGCCTGCCTTCGCCGGCGCGCGCACTACCTCGACATCACCGGGGAGATCGCGGTATTCGAGGGGCTGGCCGCACGCGACGCTGAAGCACGGGCCGCCGGCATCATGCTGCTCCCCGGGGTTGGCTTCGACGTCGTTCCTTCGGATTGTCTTGCGGCGTACCTCGCCCGTCGCGTGCCGAACGCCGTCCGGCTTGCGCTCGCGTTCCGCGCGCTCGGCCGACCCTCACGCGGGACGCTGTCGACGATGATCGCGAGCCTCGGATCTCCCGGCGCGGTACGGCGGGACGGCAGGATCGTGCCGGTGCCGCAGGCATGGCGCACGCGCAGGATCGACTTTGGCGACGGGAAGCCGCGTGACGCGACCACGATCCCGTGGGGCGACGTGTCCACTGCGTTTCACAGCACGGGCATTTCCAACATCGAGGTGTACACAAGCATGCGTCCGGCGCTGCGTCGGGCGGCGATTGCATCGCGCTGGCTGGGGCCGGTGCTGCGCAGCAGCGTCGTGCACCGGGTGCTCGCGGCCCGAGTGCGTCGCGGACCTCCGGGACCCAGCGGAGCAGAGCGCGAGCGCGGCACGAGCCTGCTCTGGGGCGAGGCAGTCGCGGCGAACGGCGATCGCGCGGAGGCGTGGTTGCGCGGACCGAGCGGCTACACCCTGACGGCGCAGACCGCGGTGCACCTCGCGGCGAAGGCGCTCGCCGGTGAGACTCGCCCGGGATTCCAGACGCCGTCACGCGCCTACGGCGCGGACGTGATCCTGGAGATACCGGGGGTCACGCGCACCGACAGCCCCGGAGATAGAGTATAGGAATGGCGATCACCGCGTCGCGGCAGACAGTTCGTTGTGGGGCAGTCCAGTTCACGCACCGGGCAAGCGACAAGGACTACAACTTGTCGCGGATCCGGGAGTCTGTCATCGAGGGCGCGCGTGCCGGCGTGGAGCTCCTCGCATTCCCGGAGATGTGCATCACGGGCTACTGGCACGTGATCGGGATGGGTCGACCGGAAATCGCCGACCTGGCCGAGCCGATACCGGATGGTCCGAGCACGCAGTCGCTCCTCGATCTGGCGAAGCGATATCGAATGGTGATCGGCGCGGGACTGATCGAAGCCGCGAACGATCGCTTCTACAACAGCTATGTCGTGGTCGAGCCGGATGGGCGATACGCGGTGCATCGAAAGCTGCACGCTTTCGAGAATGAGCACATCACACCGGGAGACCGGTTCACCGTGTTCGCCTCGAGCCTCGGTTGTCGGATTGGCGTCCTCACCTGCTACGACAACAACCTGATCGAGAACGTGCGCATCACCGCGCTGCTGGGCGCCGACATTCTCCTGGCGCCGCACCAGACGGGGGGAACCGCCTCGAAGAGCCCACACGCGATGGGTGTCATCGATCCGGCCTTGTGGGCGGCGCGGGATCGTGACCCTGATGCCATCGAGGCAGAGTTCCGCGGAGACAAAGGCCGCGGCTGGCTGATGCGCTGGCTGCCGGCTCGCGCGCACGACAACGGGATGTTCCTCGTGTTCGCCAACGGCGTTGGGGAGGACAGCGGGGAAGTACGCACCGGGAACGCGATGGTGATCGACTGCTACGGACGCATCATCAACGAGACGGGGCGCGCGCGCGACGAGCTTGTGGTCGGCGACTGCGACCTGAGTCTCCTGGAGCGCTGCACCGGACGGCGCTGGCTGCGCGGACGGCGGCCGGAGCTCTATCAGCGGTTGACGGAGCGGGACGGGAGGGAGATGTCGCCGATGGACGCGCGGTTCTCCGACGAGCCCACGTTGCCGCCGCCTATTTCCCCTTCGCCCATAACCGGAATCCGCCCCTGAACGCGTTGGCGTTGCTGCCCAGCATCGCGTTGGGTGGCAGCTCGGTCAGGTGCTTGGCGTTTCCTCCGCCGTAGACCACGTAGTCGATCCCGAGCGCCGCCACGAAGAGCTCGGTGATCTTCGCCACATGCCGCCGCCACGCGCGCTTGCCGAGCCGAAGCATGCCGGCTTCACCGGCAATCTCCTCGTACTCGTAGCCGTCGCGATAGGGCAGGTGCGACAGCTCCATGGGAACGAGCACGCCGTCACGCACCATCGCCGTTCCCAAGCCGGTCCCGAGTCCGAGAAAGAGCATGTTCCGGCCGCGATAGCTGCCGAGCGCCTGCATGGCAGC
Organism: uncultured Gemmatimonadaceae bacterium; assembly: GCA_963724885.1. GTDB lineage: Bacteria > Gemmatimonadota > Gemmatimonadetes > Gemmatimonadales > Gemmatimonadaceae > DASPMP01. Next base: position 110,150 of record CAVRWG010000003.1, read on the forward strand.
GTCGTTGATCAGGCGCACGGGCCGGCGGAACGCCTTCCTGAAGTCGAAGCCGACCCACCCCTTGCCGATGTTCACCGGCTCGAGGGCGATTCGTCCGCGGACGACCGGACCGGGATACCCGATCGTCACGACGTCGTAGTTCCACTCGGCGGTCGCCGCGAGGACCTCGTTCACCATGCGCTGTGCCGTCATGCGCGGCCCCGACGGGATCTTGGTCGGCTTCCGCTGACCGCGGAGCAGCACCTTGATGTTCGTGCCGCCGATGTCGACCACGAGAATCCTCAACGGCCGCGCGCGGCGAAGGACCCGAGCGGTCAAACCACCGGTTTCCAGCGCGGATCGTACTCGCGCGACCAGAGCCTGGCGGCATCCGGGTCGTCGATGATGTGCCCGTTGGCCGGATTGGTCCTGAGCGTGAGGCCGACCTGGTGCGCGATGGTGCCGAGGTGGCACAGCAGCGCCGTCTTCGCTCCGTCCTCCACGGGCGCGGTGAGCCTGGCGCCCGAGCGCACGGCAGCGACGAAGTTGTTGACGTGCAGCTGCGTGAGCCAGTCGTCGCCGAGGGTGTTGAGGCCATCCACCTTCTCGCCGCCCTTTACCTCCTTCACGAGCTTGTTCTTGAGGTCGTACACGGCGTAGCCGTCCCGATCGACGACGGCGCTGCCCTGCGTACCGAGGATGACGGTGCCGCGCGAGCGGCCGTAGAGATGCAGGCCGTTGCAGCTCTGGCCCTGCCAGATGATGCTCTTGCCGCCCACGAACTCGAACGTGGCTTCGTGCGTGTCGGGGAATTCCCAGTCGTCCGCGAAATGGAAGCGCGCACCCGTGGAGACGACGCTCGTGGGGTAGTCCACGCCGAGGATCCAGCGGGCGACGTCGATCTCGTGAGTGCCGTTGTTGCAGATCTCGCCGGTGCCCCAGTTCTTGAACCAGTGCCAGTTGTAGTGCACCAGGTTGTCGCGATACGGGATGCGCGGCGCGGGGCCCTGCCACAGCTCGTAGTCGAGATGGGCGGGCACCGGAGCCTCCTTTCCCTTGCCGATGGTCTCACGCGTATTGGAGTACCAGGCGCGCGCGAGGTACGGCGTGCCGATCAGGCCGTCGCGGACGGCTTGCGCGATCTCGATGAAGTGCGGTACGGAGCGCGCCTGCGTGCCGACCTGAACCTGCAGCCTGGGGTGCTTGCGCGCGCACGCGACGATCAGTTCGTCCTCGCGCGGATTGTGGCCGACGGGCTTCTCGACATAGACGTGCTTCCCCGCGTCGAGCGCGAGAATCGTGGCGGGCGTGTGCCAGTGATCCGGGGCCGCGATCACGATTGCGTCGACATCCTTGTCGTCGAGGACGCGGCGGATGTCCACGACTCCCTTCGCCGGTTTCTGCTGGCCGCCCTCAGTGGTGGCCGCGACGGACTTGGCCAGGACGTTGGAGTCCACGTCGCACACGTAGCCCACGGTGGTGTTGGCGTCGCGGGCGAAGGATTTCGCGAACACCATCCCTCGGCCGTTCAGCCCCATGACCGCGACGACCATCTTCGCGTTCGGCGATCCATTGCAGCGCGAGCAGCGGACCGGCGCGCGACGTCGCGATCGCGGCGAGCCCCGTGGCGGAGGCCTTCTTCAGGAAATCCCGGCGGTCGAGAGGATTGCGTGACATGATGAGCTCCGATCAAAACATTTTAACCGCAGAGAACGCAGAGGGACGCAGACGCAGAGAAAAACACTTCACCGGCACAAAGGGCACAGAGGAAAACAAAAAGTTGTTGTTGTTAGTCGTCGCGGAAGTACGGTCCGTCCACCCACGACACAAGAAACATGCAGTTCTCTGTGTCGCCGAGTTAGAGACTCTTGGTGGTGTACCTCTGTGTCCTCTGTGTCCTCTGTGTCCTCTGTGGTAAAGCCTTTCGTGGTTCTCTGCGTCCTCTGCGGTTAGCTGTTGTGGTTGAGACTATGGCAGCACGCGAATACGAAGGCTCCGGAAATACACTTCCTCCCCGTGATCCTGGAGCACGATGTGCCCTTTGCGACGCTGCGCAAAGTTCTGGATGCTCCGGTACTTGCTGATGGCAAGCAGCGAATCCATCCGCGGAGTGCCGAGCTGGAACTCGACGACCTTCGCGCCGTTGAGCCAGTGCTCGCCGTGATTGCCGCGGAACACGATCACCGATGAATTCCACTGTCCCACGGGGCGCAGCGTCTTGCTCGCACCCGGCGGGATGAGGTCGTACAGCGCGCCCGCGTGATGCGAAGCAATCTTGTTGTCCTCGTGGAGGCTGTCGTCGAGCAGTTGATACTCGAAGCCGAGCGCCGCGTGGTTCGCGGCGTTGGAGATGGAGAGCGCCTCGGACACGTTGTATTTCACGCCGCTGTTGCCCGCGCGCCCGATCTTCCATTCCCAGCGGAACTCGAAGTTGCCGAAAGCCTCAGTCGTCATGAGATCCCCGCCGGCGGCTGGCTGTCCGTCCGCCATGCGCGGGATCTCGCCACCCGGAACCTTGCGGATCGCGCCATTCTCGATCTTCCAGTGCGCGGTCGGCACGCTGTCGTAGCCGAGCCCTCGCCACCCCGCGAACGACTGTCCGTCGAACAACAGCCGGAACCCCGCCGCCTTCTCCGCCGGCGCGAGGGTGTTCGGCGCAGACGCAGCTGTGGACGTGCCGCTCTGCTGTGCAGTGAGCGCGCCTGCCTGCGTCAGGAGCGCGAGCGCTACCAGAGTCCTGAAGCCGTGAGATGTCATGGACGCGTTGGTTTGAGGCGTGCCGCTTCGAGGCGCGGCGCCAGCATGTATGATCGTCCACGCCGTCACGTTCGCAAGCCCGCAGACAACGTAGCTGCGTGGAGCCGCCGTCCGTCCGCGTTGACCGGCTGCAGCCGCTATCCGGTTGCGGCGGCCAGTCCCTCCCACAATCCGTGGAGGTACATCGCGCCCAGCGCGCGATCGTACAGCCCATAGCCGGGCTGGCCACTCTCACCCCAGATCATCCGACCATGGTCGGAGCGAATCGGTCCGTCGAATCCCGTCGCGCGCAGCACGCCGAGGACGGCGCGCATGTCCACGTCACCGTGCTCCGACGGATGCGCCGTCTCCTGGAACGATCGCGGGCCTGTGCGACGGATGTTGCGGCAGTGCGCAAAGTTGATGCGACGGCGTGCGCCAAGGGAGCTGACGATGGCGCCCAGGTCGTTGTCGGCGCTGACCCCGAGCGACCCCGTGCAGAACGTGATGCCGTTCGCTGGATCGTCCACGATGCGGGTCACCCGCTCGAGCGCCGGGCCGTCCGTGATGATGCGCGGCAGTCCGAAGATCGACCACGGCGGGTCGTCGGGATGCAGCGCCATGCGCACGCCGGACGCCGACGCCACGGGAACGACCCGCTCGAGGAAGTACGCCAGGTTGTCCCAGAGCTGTGCTTCGCTCACCGAGCGATAAGCGGCGAGCAGTCCCTGAAGCTGCTCGGCGCTGTAGGCAGTGGCCCATCCCGGCAGCTCTGCCGTACCGCGCGAGAGGTCGATGGCGGCGAGCGCCGGGTTGTCATACGCCAGCGCCGTGGACCCGTCGGCGAGGCGGAGTCCGAGATCGGTGCGCAGCCAGTCGAAGACCGGCATGAAATTGTAGCACAGCACCGGAACGCCGGCGCCTTCCCGCCCCATGTTGCGAACGCTCTCGCAATAGTTGTCGATGTATCGGTCGCGGGTAGCGCGCCCGAGCTTGATGTCTTCGTGCACGGGAATGCTCTCGATCACGGACAGCGCCATGGCGTGCCGCTCGACTTCCTCGCGCAGCGCCATGATGCGGGCTCGGGGCCACGGTTCGCCGACCGGGATGTCGAACAGCGCGCTGACGATGCCGCGCACGGCCGGGATCTGCCGGATGTGCGCGAGGGGAACCCGATCACGCGCGCCGAACCATCGGAATGTGATCATCGCCTGCGGGATGCGAATGGATAGTCACAACGACAACACAAAACAACAACAGAAACAACAACAACAGAAACAACAACAACAGCTAACCACAGAGGACACAGAGGAACCGAGAGGACACAGAGGAACGCCTTGGGGGAACTCTGAAAAAAGCGGCTCTGTGTCCTCTGTGTCCTCTGTGTCCTCTGTGTCCTCTGTGGTTCAACTGTCTTTTGGAGCTTGGGGGCGCAAGGGGCGCTGGAGCAGCACCGATAGCGCTCCTATGGCGCCGGGGAGCAGTCGGCCGGCAACACGCCCGCCGCGTACTCGATTCCTTTCAGCAGGTGAGCCAGGAAAGGCGCTTCCGCATACGACGCGGCGGTGTGCCCGGCCGCCGTGTAGAACGCCCGGCCGCCGTCGTATCGCTGGCACCAGATGATGGCGTGCGGTGACGGACCGTCGAGCGTCGCGAGGATGCGCGCGTTGGCGGGCGGCGCCGAGCGAAACTGGTACCATTCGTCGGTCCGCACCCAGCGGCCCGGCAGCGCCGCGGTCAGCGCGTGCGCTGTGTCGTTCACGATGACCGTGCCCTGTTCTATCGCGCCGTGCGTCCGAAAATAGGCGCCAACGAGTCCGCCATACCACGGCCAGTCGTACTCCGTATCGGACGCCGAGTGAATGCCAGCGAACCCGCGTCCGGAGCGGACGTAGCGCTCGAACGCGGCCTGCTGGGCGTCGCTCAACACATCGCCGGTCGTGAGCGCGAACACGACCACCTGATAGCGTGCGAGACTGGCGTCGCTGAAGACCGAAGGGTCCTCGGTGGCGTCGACAGTGAAATCGTGCGTCCGCCCGAGCTGACGGATCGCGGCGAGCGCCGGCGGTATGGCGTCGTGCCGGAACCCGCTGGTGCGGGAGAACACGAGCGCGTGAAACCGGGGCGCGGGGGTGGGCTCGCTGCATGCCGCCAGGAGAGCGATCAGGAGCGACGCGATCGCGAACATGGCGGAACAATGCGTTTTCGTGCGAGAGGATCGCAAGGTCGCCCGTGGCGGCGGCGCAGTTTGGCGATTGGACAGACGCTTCGAAAGCGCGCACTTTCTCGACCGGAACGGCAACACCTCGCCACAGTCTTCTCCCCCCCCCCGCGGACGATGCGCCGAATTCCCACGATTCGCAGGACCGGGCGACAGATCGTTGTCGCGACGCTTGCACTCGGTGCTGCGGAGGTCAAGGTGTCCGCCCAAACGCCGGATGCGCCGCCGCAGGTGCGCCTCGAAGCGCGCGAATCGTTTCGCAATGCGCGCTTCGGGATGTTCGTCCACTGGGGCGTCTACAGCCAGCTGGGCGCCGGCGAATGGGTGATGGAGCAGCGCGGCATTCCTGTTCCGCAGTACGAGTGGCTTGCGACAGCGTTCAATCCTGTGAAGTTCGACGCGCGCGAGTGGGTGTCGCTCGCCAGGGCCGCCGGCGCCCGATACATCACGATCACCGCCCGGCACCACGACGGCTTCTCGATGTTCGCGTCGAAAGTGACGCCGTACAACATCGTGGACTGGACGCCGTTCAGGCGCGACCCGATGAAGGAGCTGGCGGACGAGTGCGCGCGTCAGGGGATCAAGCTGTTCTTCTACTACTCGCAGCTCGACTGGCGACATCCCGATTACTGGCCGCGCGGCGGCACGGGACAGAAGGCTGCGCGGCCGGACAGCGGCCAGTGGAATCGCTACCTGGATTTCATGGATGCGCAGCTCACCGAGCTGCTCGGCAACTACGGTCCGATAGGCGGCATCTGGTTCGACGGCATGTGGGACAAGCCGGCCGCGGACTGGCGGCTGGCGACGACCTATGCGCTCATCCACCGGCTGCAACCCGCGGCGCTCATCGTCCCGAACCACCACAAGGCGCCGCTCCCTGGTGAGGACGCGCAGACCTTCGAACAGGACCTCCCGGGCGCCAACACCGCCGGGTTCAACACGAAAGAGATCGGTGCGCTGCCGCTGGAGACGTCGCTCACGATGAACAACTCGTGGGGCTTCAACATCGCCGACCGCAACTTCAAGTCGTCGCGCGACCTGATCGGCTATCTGGCCCGAGCGGCGGGGCACGGCGCCAACCTGCTGCTGAACGTGGGACCACGACCCGACGGAACCATCCAGCCGGAGGCCGCGGAGCGGTTGCGGGAAATGGGTCGCTGGCTCACGACGCACGGCACGTCGATCTACGGCACGGTCGCCGGCCCGGTGAGCCCGCGCGACTGGGGCGTCACTACCCGGCGTGGCGACACGGTGTTCGTGCACGTGCTCGACTGGCGCGACCGACTGCTGTCGCTCCCGGACGTCGGCGGGCGCGTCTCCAGCGCGCGGATGCTCGGCGGCGGCGCAAGCGTCGCCTTCACGCAGGGCGCCGACGGTCTGACGCTCACGCTTCCCGCCGGAGGCGAGCAGGAGCCGGATCGGGTGGTGGTGCTCGTGCTGAGGCGCTGACTTGCGCCCGGAATTCGCCGTCCGTCAGTTGATGAGCCTCTCGCCCACCCTCGGAGTGTGACATGCCACGAAATCCACGCGTGACCGTGTACGTCGGAATCAAGAACTGCGTCGTCGCCCTCGATGAGAAAACCGGCGCGGAGGCGTGGCGCGCCCTGCTCCACGGCTCAGACTACGTGACGGTGCTCTGGGATGGCGAGGCGCTGTTCGCCGCGAACAGTGGTGAGGTGTGGCGGCTGGATCCGGAAACGGGGCGGGTGCTGTGGCACAACGACCTCAAGGGTCTTGGCCGCGGTGTCGTGAGCCTCGCATCGAGTCGGCGCGGCGTGGACGCCACGGACACGAGTTCGGCTGCCGCGAAGCGGCGTCACGACGCCCAGACAGCCGCAGCGGCCGGCGCTGCTGGCTAGTCGTTCGGCGTAGGGCCAGCCTGCGACGCGGGTCAGTGGTCGATGACGCGGGAATGACGCGTCGGCGCATGATGCTACCCATGAAAGACGCTTCGTCCTACCTTGACCGTGTGGGGAGCCAAGGCCTGCTGACCGCTGAAGAACTGCTGGCGCTGAACCTTCCGGACAAGCGCACGGAGTTGGTGCGCGGGCGGCTGATCGTTCGCGAGCCGGCCGGATTTCGGCACGGCGTGGTGGCGGGTGAACTGGCAGTGCGCCTCGGCGAATACGCGCGCGCCAACGCCCTCGGGGTCGTCGTTGCGGCGGAGACGGGCTTCAAGCTCTTCAGCGATCCGGACACAGTGCGCGCGCCCGATGTCGGCTTCATTGCCGCCGCCCGCGTACCTCACCCGTTGCCGCGCGGCTACGCCGACATCGCGCCCGATCTCGCGGTAGAGGTGCTCTCGCCGGACGACCGCCCGGGCGAAGTCCTGGCCAAGGTTGCGGATTGGCTGCGTGCCGGTTGCCGGCTCGTGTGGGTGGTGGATCCCGATCGTCACCTCGCGCGCGTGTACCGCGAAGACGGCAGCGAAGCCCACGTGTCAGTCGATTCCGTGCTGCAAGGCGAGGACGTGCTGCCGGGATTCGAATGTCGCGTGGGCGATCTCGTCTAGCGTTCGCGCCCCGTCCCTGGTCGCAGCGGCGTACCCTCTACTCGAGTGGGATATAGAGGTCGGTGCGCAACTTCTCGCTCGGCGCGGTCTCTGGCGTGTTGCGGTAGATCTCGTAGCTCGGTGTGTTGCGTACGCGCTCGCCGCTGGCCGGCAGCCACTCGCCCATCAATCGCGACCAGACATCGCCCAGCTGCTCGTAGGGTCCCACGTGTGTGGTGCGCGCGTACCGCCCCGCAGGAAGCATTCGCTCCTCGAGCCCTTCGGGCAGAGGCGTGCCGGATGGAAGGGTGAGGCCCGCGTCTGAACGCAGTTCGCTCGCTGGTGTGGTTTCGGGATCGTCGTAGTAGATGCCGAGCAGGGCCACGTCGGGGGTGCTCGCGACGCCGGCCTTTTGGACGACTGCGTGGAGTGTGGCGAACGCCTCATTGATCTGCATGTACGGCCCGATGTGACGCACGGCACCTACGCGCAGCTCGGGCATCTTCTCGATGGCGACGTTCATGTTCCGACCTCCGGAATTGCGGGGCACAAAGGGACTCACGGCGCCGTCGGGATCAAAGTGGACGCCGCAGGGCGCCGAAAGCACGAATCGGCTGATGTTTCGCTGGCGAAAGCCCGATGGCGGCGTGGCGTACACTGCACGAAAGGCACGCGTGAAGGCCTCGTGGGCTTCGTAGCCGGCGTCGAACGCGATGGCGGTCACGGGCCGCTCGGTGTGCACCGTCTGTTGATAGGACGAGAGCGTCGCAAGCTTCATGGCCGGGAAGTCTATTCAAAGGCGTAGGCTGCGCTTGATCGCCGTTGCGGAGTTTCCGGCCTTCTCGGAGGCGCGGTCGGAGGTTCGGCGCCCAATCAACCGTTTTTGGCATCCCGTTGTCCCACGGGCGAGCATGGAGACGGAGAGCACCCTTTCCCTGGAGCGAGCCCACCAGCTCGCGGACCAGCGCGCGCTCGTCGAGCGCGCGCGTCGGGGTGACGCGTCCGCCCACCGTGCTCTGTACGACACGCACGTGGAGCGCATCTACCGGCTCACCTTCCGGCTGACCGGGGTCGAGCACCTCGCGCGTGAGGTGACGCAGGACACCTTCGTCAGAGCCTTTTCGAAGATGGATGAGTTTCGGGGTGAATCGAAGTTCGGGACGTGGCTGCACACGATCGCCGTGTCGCTGTCGCTGAATGCGATCAAGCGACGCAAGCGGGAACAGGCCCGGAGCGCGCCGCTGGATGACGCGATGGCGGTGGGAGACAACGCGCCGTCCTCCGATCCGCTCCTGCGAGAGAAGCTGATGCAGGCGGTGAACGATCTGCCGGAGGGATGCCGCGCTGTGTTCATGATGCATGACGCCGACGGCTATACGCACCAGGAAATCGCGGCCGCGCTGGGAGTGACCGAGGGAACGTCGAAGGCGCAGCTCGCGCGCGCCCGCGGAAAGCTCCGCGTGGCGCTGGCACAGTTCGCCGGGGAATGGAAACCATGAAGAACGACAGGACTGACAATCGCTACGATTTTGGTGAGGACGCGGACGTCGTGCCGCCGGCCGATCCGGCGTTCGACGCATGGGTCGCGAACGCCGCGCCCGGGCTGAACGCGCCGGGCAGCGTCCCGCGTCGCGAGATGTGGGAGGCGATTCAGGCCGCTCGTGGCACGGCCGGCGTCATCCCGCGGCACCGCGGTCCCTGGCGCCTGATGGCGCTGATGGCGGCGGCGCTGCTGGTCGGCGTCGCCATCGATCGCATGGTCCTGCGAAAGTCGGACGAAACGACACCTGTCGCCGTCGCGCCCGTCGCCGCGGACTCGAGCGAACCCTCGCGTCTCTATCGCATGGCTGCCGCGCAGACGCTGACGCAGGCCGAGGCGCTGCTCACCGCGTACCGCGCCAGCGCGAATCGCGAGCGCGATCCCGGCACCGCGCCCCCCCCGCAGCTCGGGCGCTGGGGGCGCGACATTCTCAGCAGCACTCGGCTGCTGATGGACTCTCCCGCGGGCGACGACCCGCAGCTCCGCGCTCTGCTCGGCGATCTCGAGCTGGTGCTCGTGCAGATCATCCAGATCTCGGGCGCCGAACTGGGCCCGAGCGAGCGCGCGCTGATGGACCGCGCGCGCGAGCGGGCACTGATAGACCACGCCATCGAGGAGCGGGACCTTCTTCCACGAATTCGCACCGTCGTTCCCGTTGGCGCCATTGGCGCCGCGGACGCCAAATCAGAGGAATGACTGAAACATGATGATCAAACTGCTGCTCGCCGGCGCCGTTGCCGTGCCGGCCGTCTTTCTGCCACTCTCGCAGCCCGCGCATGAGACGCGGCTCACGTCCGCCGCCCAGGTCGCGGAGGAGGGGAGCGGCTTCGCCCAGGTGCCGCCCGAGTCTTGGGGCCAGGCAGGTCCCGCCGACTCGCTCTACCGACTGGGGCGCGAAGCCATCAATCGCGGTGACTTCCGGCGTGCCGCCGCGTTGTTCGCCGAGATCAGCACAAAGCATCCGCGCTCCGAGTACGCACCCGATGCGCCCTACTGGCGTGCCTTCGCGCTCTACAAGCTGGGTCGCGAAGAGGATCTGCGCGAGGCGCTGAAGTCATTGGAAGCGCAGCGGGACCGGTTCCCGCGCGCGACGACGATCACCGACGCGCGTGAGCTGACAATGCGCATCCGCGGCGTGCTCGCAAGCCGGGGCGACGTGGATGCCGCGGAGGAGGTGTCGCGAGCCGCGTCGCAGAATCGTCCCTGCGTTCGCGACGACAACGACAGCGAGATCCGCGCGGCGGCCATGAACGCGCTGTTGCAAATGGATGCCGAGGGGGCGCTGCCGATCATCAAGCAGGTGTTGCAGAAGCGGGACGAGTGCTCCATCGCACTCCGAGAGAAAGCCGTGTTCCTCCTGTCGCAGAAGCGGTCGTCCGAGACGGAGACGGTCCTGCTCGACGTTCTGAAGAAGGACCCGAGCGAATCGGTGCGCGGCCAAGCGGTTTTCTGGATGGGTCAGGTGCGCACCGAGAAGGCCGCGGCGGCGCTCGAGGAGATTGCCACCTCCTCGCCTGACATCGGTATGCGCGCCAAGGCGATCCACGCATTGCACGAGCAGGGGACCCCTCGCGCCGCGGCGCTGATGCGTCGCCTGGCCGAAAGCAATCAGACCCCCGAGGAGGTACGCGACCAGGCGATCTTCTGGCTGGGCCAGCGCCGGTCGCCCGAGAATGCCGAATACCTGCGCGGCCTGTTCGCGAAGATCGACAAGGCCGAACGCAACGACGAGGTGCGCAAGAAGGTCCTCTTTTCGCTGTCGCAGATGCGCGGCTTCGGCAACGATCGCTGGCTGCTGGCCATCGCGCTCGACACCACGAACAGCGAGGACCTTCGTGGGCACGCGCTCTGGACGGCCGGACAGGCTGGCATCGCGGGGAGCGAGCTCGCGGCCGTCTATGACAGGATCAGGGACGCCGAAGTGAAGGAGAAGCTCATCTGGGTGATGTCCGAGTCAAAGGACCGCGTCGCGACGGACAAGCTCATCGAGATCGTGCAGAAGGATCCCGACCCCGAGATGCGCAAGAAGGCCCTCTTCTGGCTCGGACAGAAGAACGATCCGCGCATTCGGCAGCTTCTCTCGGACATCATCACGAGGCCGTGATGCCCATGACAACCTTTCTCAGCGCGGCAACGCCCGCCGTCAAGAACCGCGCAGTAAAGAACGCAGTAAAGAACGCAGTAAAGAAAGCGGTCATGTCCGCAGCCATGTCCGCGGTCATGTCCGTCGTTCTTTCGGCGCAGTCGCTAGCCTCGCGCGTCGAACGGTCGCCAGACGGCGTGGTGCGTTTGCAGGTAGAAAGCCGAATGGGCGTGTGCGGTGACGGGCGAGACGTCGTCGGCTACAGGAGCGCCATCTTCGCCCGCAACTTTCAGTCGTTCGGTGGACACTGGAACGACTCGCGGTGCGTGCCCGGGCCGTTGCGCGTGACACTGACGGTCACTGACGGACAGGTGACGCAGTTGCGGACGCAGGTAGGCGGCCAGTGGCCGGCGGTCGGGGCGCGCGAGACCAACCTCGGCGTCGTGCCTCCCGGCGACGCGTCCGCGTACTTCTTCTCGCTCGTGCCACGGCTGGAGTCGGCGAGCGGCAAGGATCGTCTGCTGCTCCCCGCGGTGCTCGCGGACGCAGTGCCGGTCATCCAGCCGCTGCTGGCGCTGGCGCGCGATGAACGTCGCGCCGAGCATACGCGGGGCGCGGCGATCATGTGGCTCGGGATTCTGGGCGACGCGACCGTGATCCCCGCGCTCGTGCAGTTCGCGCGCGACGATGAGGCAGGCGACAAGGTGCGCAAGAAGAGTCTCGGCAGCTCGGCCCTGGCAGCGCTCAGCACGCTCGACGGCGACGTCGGCGTCCCGGCGCTGATCGATCTCGCGCGCAGCGGGGGCGTCGGCACACGGCATGACGCCGCCTTCTGGCTCGGCCAGAACGGCGACCCGCGCGCGCTGCGCATGCTGCACGCGGTGATCGAGAACGCCAACGAGGCGAGGCGGGTGCGAGCGCACGCCATCTTCGCGTTGACGCACGGCCGCGACACGCCGGAGTCCGAGTTCGCGTGGCTGCGGAACCTCTATCCGCGTCTCGATGACGACGAGTTGAAGGAGGCGGTCTTCCAGGGAATGCAGGAGGACGAAGGCGCCGGCGGGCGCTGGCTCATCCAGCGCGCACTGGACGAGCGGGAACCCTCGCGACTGAGGAAGACCGCGCTGTTCTGGGCAGGCCAGAACGAGGACACGCCCACGTCGGAGCTGCTGCGCGTGTACCGCGAGTCGCGGGACTTCAATCTTCGGGAGCACGCCATCTTCGTGCTCTCGCAGCGGCATGACGAGGCAGCGACCGACGCATTGCTGCGGATCGCGCGCGAGGACAAGGACACGCGGATGCGCGGCAAGGCGCTCTTCTGGCTGGCGCAGAAGGACGATCCGCGGGTGAAGAAACTGATCGCCGACCTGGTGCTGAGGTGACCATGCACACTCGATCATTCGTACGGTGTGGCGCCATGGCGCTGACGCTTTGTGGAGTGCCGGTCCACGCACAGTCGCTGGCGGATCGCGTCGCGGCAACGCGAAATGGAATGGTCACGTTTCATTTCACCGCGCGCCCCGGCGTCTGCGGCGACGGCGAGCACTTCATCAGGACGGGCCGCCGCTCGTACCACGGAACGTTCTCCAGCAATCGCCCGATGGAACCGTGCTTCCCGGGCCCCGTGCAGGTACGTCTGACGCTGGGAAACGATGGGGTGAATCGCGTTCAGTACTGGGTGGGTCCGCTGCGTTCGCGCGAGGCGCGGGACCTCGGTGTAGTGTCCGCGCCGGAGGCCGCGCGTTATCTGATGACGCTCGCGGCGCGCGGCAGTCCGGGCGCCAGCGCCAAGGCGATCTTTCCAGCGGTGCTGGCCGACACCGCGGTGGTGTGGCCGGCGTTGCTCGTGGTCGCGAAGGACACCGACACCCGCTCGGGCGCCACCCGGAGGGATGCGATGTTCTGGTTGTCGCGTTTCGCCAGCGGCGCTCTTGCGGGGCGGCCCAATCAGCCGTTCGACGAGGACGACGACGAGCGCGGCGATGACACTGACCTCAAGACGCATGCGGTCTTCGTGCTGTCGCAGCTTCCGCGCGACGAGGCCGTGCCGGGGCTGCTCGAGATCGCGCGCACCAACCGCAACTGGCGGGTGCGCAGTCAGGCGCTCTTCTGGCTGGGGCAAAGCGGCGACCCGCGGGCCATCGAGCTGTTCGAGCAGGTGCTCCGGTCCTAGCCCTCTGCCGGGCCTGGCCGTATGCGTCCTTCGCGGCCGAGGCCAGGGATTTGTTGCTGTTGATCCGGAGTCCGTAGTTCTTTTTCGGGAGCCCGTAGACTTTCTTCCGGAGTCTGTTGCTGCCGTGCAGGAGGGCGTTGCTCTTGTCCGGCGACTTGTCGTCGATGACCGGGTGCCCGTTGGCAGTGATCCGGAGTCCGTGGTAGTCGTTCGGGAGTCCGGAGTGCTCGATCGGGCGTCCGTTGCCCTGGTCCCGGAACCTGTTGGTTTCGATCGGGACCTTGTCCGTCTCGATCGGAACCCTGTTGCTCTCGTCCCGGAGCCCGTTGTTCTCGGCCGGGGGCGGCTCGCTGTTGTCCCGGACTCCGTTGGCTTCGATCCGGAGCCCGTTGGTGACGTCCGGCAGTTCGTTGGTCTTGCGCGGGAACTCGATGATCGCGATCGGGAGCTTGTTGGCTGCGATCGGGAGCCGGTCAGTCGCGATCGCGAGTCCTCAGCTCACTTCTCGCCGAGGAGAAAACATCGCTGTGGCATCGCATGTTCAGCCCCCTGCATACAGGACCGCAGCTCGAGTCCGAAATGACGGAGCCGCTGCAAAATAGTTTCAACGCGATATTGGAACGCATGAGCGACCTCCTCGGTTTCCTCGACAGGCACGGCGTCGGCTTCGTGCGCCACGACCATCCGCCCGTGTTCACCTGCGAGGAGGAGTTGCAGCATGTGCCGGAGTCGGGCGCCGCGCGCACCAAGAACCTCTTCATGCGCGACCGGCGTGGACGGAGGCACCTGCTCCTCGTCACGCTGTGCTCGAAGAGCGTCAGCATCGCCGACTTCGCCGAGACGTCGGGGGCCGACCGCTTGAGCTTCGCGTCGCCGGAGCGGCTCATGAAGCATCTCGGCGTCGAGCCGGGCGCTGTCACCCTGCTCGGCCTGGTGAACGACGCCGAACGTGCCGTGGAGCTCTACATCGACGCGGACGTCTGGGCCGCGCAAAGCATCCACGCGCATCCATTGCGAAATGATGCGACGTTGGTGCTGTCGCATGACGACGTCGCGCGGTTCGTCGCCGCCACCGGCCATGAGCCGCGGATCGTTACGGTGCGCTCCAGGCCAGAGATCACAACCTAGCGCGACCTACAGCTCTCCGCGCAGCGCGATGACCGGATCTGTCGCCGCCGCGCGACGCGCGGGCCACCAGACCGCGACGAAAGCCGCCGCGCCCAACACGAGCGTCGCGCCCGCGAGAGTGACGGGATCGGTGGCGCGCACGCCGAAGAGCTGCGACTCCAGCAGACGTCCCACGCTCATCGCGCCCGCCACGCCGGCGATCAGGCCCATCGCGGTCACGACCATTCCTTCGCGCACGAAGAGCGACGTGATGGCGCGCTCGCTCGCGCCGACCGCGATGCGCACCGCGACCTCGTGCTCGCGCTGCCGCACGGCATAGGCGATCACCGCGTACAGTCCCAGCACGCCGAGCAGTGTCGCGAACCCGCCGAAGAGGGCGAACACCAGGATGAGAAAGCGCGGGCGCGCGAGCTGCTCCCGCTGCAACACGCCGAGCTCCTGGAACGGGCTCACGCTCAACTCGCGGTCGATCGCCGCAACGGCTCGGCGCAGCTCGTCGTGCCACGCCGGCGCCGGGCGCGTGGTCCGCGCAACGATGCTGACGAAGCGCGAGGGCGCCTGAAGCAGCGGGACGTAGACATCGGCGGTGATCGAGTCCGTCGGCGACTGGCGCACGTCGCGCACGACGCCCACCACCACACGCGTCACGGTCGCCGTGTCGTCTCTGGCGAGGTCGTCTTCCACCAGGCGCAACGTCCGGCCGATCGGGTCCGCCGCCGGCCAAAGCGCCCGCGCCGCCGATTCACTCACGATTGCGACCGACGCCCGGCCACGATCCGCGCCGGTGAACCGCCGGCCGCGCGACAGCGGAATGCCCATCAGGTCGAAATAGTCGCCGGCGACGGCGCGAATGCCCATCGAAACCGGTGGCGCACCCTCGCTGAAGCGCACGGGCTGCGGTTGGTATGCCACGAGCGGTGGCGGGCTGCTCAATGCCACCCACCGCGTCTTTCCTACATCGGCACTCGTCGTGAGCAATCGCTCGAGGAGCGCGGATCGCGACAGCGCGTCGGGATAGCTCTGCGCGCGGAGCGAGACCTGAGCCGACAATACCTGTCGGGTCTCGACGCCGAGCTCCACGTCGAGCAGACGCATCACGGTGCGCACCATGAGCCCCGCGCCGGCGAGCAACGCGAGCGAGCCCGCGACCTCGACGCCGATCAGCACGAAGCGAGCGCGCCGCGCCGCCGTGCCATCCGAGCCGCCGCGCGCCTGACGCAGCGCCGGAACGAAGGAGAACCTGCCCGTCAGGAGCAGTGGCGTCAGCGACAGCGCGCCCGCGATGAGGAGCGCCAGCGCGACGATCGCGAGCATCACGGGCCAATCCAGTGACAGTGCAGACAGACCGCCCGGCACCCTGCGTCCCAGATTGCGCTCGATCGCCGGCGCGAGCGCGCGCATCAGTCCGGCCGCCAGCAGCGCTCCCAGGGCCGCGGCAACTGCGGCCACGACCGCGGATTCGGCGAAGAGCAGCCGCGCGATCTGCGAGCGTCGCGCGCCGAGCGCGAGACGCACGGCAATCTCCTTGCGGCGGCGCATCCCGCGCAGCACGGTGAGCAACGCAACGTTGCTGCACGCGATGAGCAGCACCACCGCGACGCCCGCCCCGATCGCGACGAGGAGGGGCTTCATGCGGCTGACGTACTCACCGTGCAACGACGCAACGCGCGGACGCCAGCGCTCCGATGGGGCGCTCCCCGCCGAGTGCACGAGCGTCGCGATGCGATCCGCGGCCACTGACGGTGCCACACCCTCGCGCAGCTGCAGGAAGTACGGATAGGTCGGCGCGCGAAGCGGGGTGAGCATCTGTGTGTAGGGATTGATGTGCCAGAAGTTCTCGTCGAGAACACCGATGATCGTGAACGCTTCAGGATCCCTTGGCCGGTCGCTCACGTACGCATCGATCCGGCGACCGAGCACGGCGCTGTCGCCGCCAAAGCGCCGCATCCAAAGCTGGTGGCTGATGAGCGCGACCTGCGGTGCTCCCGGCTGGAATTCTTCGGGCCTGAAGTTGCGTCCGAACGTCGGGCGAATGCCCAGTCCGTTCACGAAGCCAGTCGTGACCCACGCACCCTGCGCGGCTTCGGGGTACTCGCCGCCGAGGAGGTAGAACATGTCGAGGTCCCAGGCGATCGGATGCTCCACGATGTCCGAGAGCGAGGCCCAGTCGAGCGTCTCCATGTCGCGCGGCGCTCGCTCGCCAGGCTCGGCATAGAGCACCTGATAGAGCCGGTCGGCGGCGGGGTAGGGGAGCGAGCGTACCATGTACGCGTTGACGACAGCAATGACGGTCGCGGCGAGCGCCAGGCCGAACGCGAGGGTGAGTATTGCAGACGTCGTGTATCCTCGCGCCTTGCCGAGTGAACGAACGGCAAGCCTCAGGTCGCGCATGTTTTCCATGACAGTGCTCTCCGCATCCCCGGGGTGAGGCCTTCGGAGTGAGACGCCGGCAACGGGACGTACGCTTGACTGGCTGCCGAGGCTACGGTGGGTTGGCCCCGGCTCCAGCCGTCGCGCCGTGCTCGAAGGTGGCCGTCGTCAGAATGAATAGACTTCGCCCCTGCGGCGCCTCCGCGTTCCGGAAGACGAAGTAGACGTCATGGAAACCCGCCGTCGGCGTGAGCGCCGCACGGAGCTGCGTTGGCGCACCCATCGTCGGCGACGGCTGAATCGCCGGCGTTTCGCCCACCAGGGGGCCGGTCGCCGAGTCCAGATGGACCTCCACCTTGCCGCCAAAAGCGTTGAGCTGGGGCGTGGGAGCCATGGCGGAGAACAGGATCGCGGAGACGCCTGTCAGGTCCAGTCGCTTGAATCCGACGTATCCGCCGGACCGGCTTCCGATCGTCACCTCGATCGGCGTCTCCGGACCCGCGTACTTCTGGACGCCGTCCGTCACCTCGCCGGATGCGACGACGACGGTCGGGGCACGAAGCACGACGGTCTGCTCCGCCGACAGCGCGGGCACTCCGTTCGCTCCGCGATCGGTATACGCGGCGCGCAGCACCACGGCTCCCTGCGAAGCGCTGTCCGTCGGCGTATACGTCCCGCGCGGCGGCAGCGATGGTGTCGCCTTCTTCTCGTCGGCCAGGCTCAGGATGTAGCCGACCATCTGCGACGCCTGTGCCTCGGTGAGCTGCGGATGACCGGGCATCGTTACTTCACCCCACACGCCCGAACCGCCGCCGCGGATCTTGCTCACGAGGCGCGTCATCGCGCTGCTGTCGCTGTGATACCGTTGCGCGATGGCGGTGTACGTGGGCCCGATCGACTTCCTGTCGAGCTGGTGACACGAGAGACAGGTGCCGGCCGCGATCAGCCTCCGCCCGGCGTCGTGCGCCGCGGAAGTGGACGCCGCCTGTAGCGCCGCACTGGGTTCGCCCTCCGGACCATCCTTTGACAGTCCGTCCTTCAAGTACTCGCCGGTCACTGCCACGCGTCTCGCCGCAATGCGGCCATTCTGGAGCGAGCCGTCCTCGCGGTCGTTCACACGCACGGCATAGCGCACAGGAACACCGGCGAAGAAGAACGACCGGTTGCCCGCCACGAGGTCGACGTCCACCTCCGGTGGCTCGTTCCCGGCGGCGATCCGCACCGTGGCCGAGTCGCGCGCGCCGTGCGCATCGGTCACGAGGAGCGACGCGGTGTACACGCCCGCGCGCGGCAACGTGATGGTCGCGTTGGGATCCGTCAGCCTGCGTACCACGGACGTTCCCTCGTGTGATCGTCCACGTGTATCGCAACGAGTCGTCGTCGAAGTCCGTCGTGCCCGACGAGGCGAGTGTGATGCGAAGGGGCACCGCGCCGGCCGGCTTGTCGACACCGGCCGCGACGACCGGCTTGCGGTTGCCCGCGGTGTACTCGATGCGCACGAGGCGGGCGTCGTCGTTGCCCGAGAACCAGCGCGTCCCATACTCGAGCATGTACAGGTCGCCGCTTGGCCCGAACTCCATGTCCATCGGGTTGCTGAACTTGTGGCTCTGCATGAACCGCTCCATGGACGCGATGTCGCCGTTCGCGTCCATGGTCACGGCGATGATCCAGCCGCGCATCCACTCGTAAGTGAGGAGTTTCCGGTCGTAGTACGCCGGAAAGGGTCGAGCGGAATTCCGGACGTCGTCACTGTAATAGACCGGTCCGGCCATCGCGGTGCGGCCGCCTGTTGCCCAGGACGGGGAACTCCGCTGACGGGCCGTACGGATACCAGATGAACGCCTTCTGCGCCGGCGGAAGCTCGGAGAGGCCGGTGTTGTTGGGCGACGTGTTCACCGGACGCGCGGGATCGAATTGCGCACCCGCCTGCACCGTCACGGAGTCGACGCGCGTCGTCCTGAAGTACGCCTTGTTGTCGCCGACGAAGTACGGCCAGCCAAAGTTGCCCGCGCGGCGTGCCTGTCCGATCTCGTCGTGTCCCGCGGGCCCGCGACCCGCCGAGTCCACCGACGCGTCCGGTCCGACGTCGCCCCAGTACACAAAACCCGTCCGCTTGTCGACGGCGATGCGGTACGGGTTGCGGTGACCCATCGTGTAGATCTCCGGCCGCGTCTTCGGCGTGCCGGGCGGAAAGAGATTGCCGTCGGGGATCGTGTACGAGCCGTCCGTCTCGGGATGGATGCGCAGGATCTTGCCGCGCAGATCGTTGGTGTTCCCCGACGACTTCTGCGCGTCCCACGGCGAACGCCCTTGGCGCTCGTCGATCGGCGCGTAGCCGGTGGCGAAGGGGTTCGTGTTGTCGCCGGTGGAGAGGTAGAGATTTCCCCGCGCGTCGAACGCGATCGAGCCTCCGGTGTGGCAGCACTCGTCGCGCTGCACCGGCACCTCGAGGATGATCTTGGCCGTCGCGAGGTCGAGGGAGTCGCCGCGCATGGTGTAGCGGGCAAGCACGTTCTTCGCGTCCGGCCCCGCGGGCGAGTAGAACAGGTAGATCCAGCCGTTGCGTCGCGAAGTTGGGATCGGCGGCGAGTCCGAGCAGCCCGTCCTCGGCGTCGTTGCCGTTCCGCGTATTTGAGGCTGACGGGAATCGTCGCGATCCGCGTATAATGCCGGCTCGAAGTGTATAGATTGACGGCGCCGCGCCGTTCGATGAAGAGCACGCGCTCGTCCGGGAGCACGGCGAGCTCCACCGGCTCGTTGAGCTTGTCGGCCAGGACGACTTTGGTGAAACGGTTCTCTTCAGGGCGCGCGCGGTCGTAGTTCAGTGTGCCCGTTCCCATCGCCCAGCGGAGCCCACCGAGCAGGTGGCGGAGGAAGAGCGGCTCCGAGAACGAGGCGTCCGTGTGGCCCATGTTGGTGTAGAACGCGCGGCCGCCGTCGTGGGCGTGGTACCAGCTCATCGGGTGGCGGGCGCCGTTGGTGCCGCCCTGGTAACTCGTCTCGTCGATGTCGACGAGCACGCGGAGATCGGGAGCGATCGACTTGAAGTTGTAGAACTCGTCCTCGCGCTCCCAGCGGTCGGGCAACCCTTCGGTGGCCGGGTGACTCTTGTCGAGCACGCGGAAGGCGCCGCGTCGCACGTTCGGATCGCTCGGGTGGCCCGCGAAGTACGCGCCGGCGAGCCGCCCGTACCACGGCCAGTCGTACTCCGTATCGGTCGCCGCATGGATGCCCACCCAGCCACCGCCGGCCTGGATGTAGCGCTCGAACGCATCCTGCTGGCGCGCGTCGAGCACGTCGCCCGTGGTGTTCAAGAAGATGACGGCCTGGTACTGCCTCAGGCTCCGGTCGCTGAACGCCGTCGCGTCCTCGGTGACGTCGACATCGAATGCGTTCTCCTGAGCGAGCTTCCGGATCGCAGCGATGCCGGGCCCGATTGAGCTGTGGCGGAACCCCGCGGTCTTGGAGAAAACGAGGACTCGGGGCGTCTGCCTCTGCGCAGCGGCGGAGACGGTGATGGCCGCGAGGAACACGGCCGAGGCGACGAGGCAGCGGAGCGGTGAGGTCGTGGTCATTCCACAATCATCGTCCGCGAACCGGTTGTCAGGAAGAGGTGTGTGTGGCCGTTCTCGGCGGCGCGTGTGATTGACGAGTGACACGGGCCAGTCAACATCACGGCCGCCGCCGAGAACCGAAGGTGAGCGAGCGCGCCATAGCACCTTTGCGCGCAGCTCAACGTCGTTGTCAGTCGGTTACTTGCCGGAATCCATGTGCCAGGCGGGATTGACCCACTTCCCGTTGCGGCGCACGAACACTTCGGTCACCCGGCCGGACTGTCGCGTCGTGTCCGCACCGAAAGCGAAGACGAGGTGGTATCTCGAATACACGTTGACCACGTCACCGAAGCGCTGCACGCGCATGTCGGTGAATCGCAAATCGACGAGCTTGCCGCCGCCCTGCTTGAACCCCGCCGACGCGGAGAGTTGCTCGCGCAGTCCCGTGAATGGCCCTTCGTCGTTGCCGATCGCGACGAGGTCGGCCGGGACGATCTCCTTGAATCGGGCCGTGTCACCCGCGAAAAACGCGGTCCAGACCTCTCGCTGGATCCTCGCCAGCTCGGGATCGATCTTCGCGCGATCGTTCTGCGCCGTTGCGGTTCCACCACAGGCAGCGGCGATGACTATGAGGGCGGCGACTCTCCGGATGTTCATCGGGCACCTCAGTGACGCGTGTAGGTGGAAACAATGAGCTTTCTCATGGCCGATACCTCACGGCACCACCGTTCGAGGCCGCAGCCGCACGACCCAGAGTCCGCTGATCATGTCGTTCACGTAGGCGAGGCCGTCCTTCACCACCACGCCCCAGGTCATTGTGCGGTTCGGTACGACGCCGTTGACGTCCGCAGGCAATAGCGTTGCGATGGTTCGCCCCTGTGTCTTGAGATCGCCGCGCAGCTCGCCGCTCACGTCGAGCACGTGAAATCCGGCGTTGTACGCGCCGATGTAGAGCGTGTCGCCCTCGGCCCAGACGTTGTGCACGCCACCGTATTCGGGCTCGTACCAGGCCACGGGTTTCGGTCGTTCAATGTCACTGACGTCCACCACCTGGAGCCTGCCATACGCACGAATGGACCCGACGTCCCACGTGCCCGAGGGCGCGTACGGCGGAAACACTTCGTCCGCGATGAAGACATAGTTCTTGTGGCGCCACGCCGTGTGCGTGCCGCTGATGAAGCCCGGTCCGTAATCGGCGGTGGCGCCGGGGTAGAGCTTCTCGGCGTTGTAGCGGTAGTTGCTGATGAGCTTCGGCGCCGCGGGTGTGCCACCCTTCATGCCGTTGCCCACGTCGAGGATCACGAGGCCGTCGCTCCAGTAGCTCACGTAGGCGATGCCGTCCTTCACGTCGATGTCGTGCAACGCACGGCCGGCACTGATCTCCCTGGGCCGCCACTCGGACACGAGCTTCGGCTTCAACGGGTCGTTGATGTCCACGATGTTGAGCGAGCCCGTGCCGCTGTTCGTGAGGTAGACGTGTGTCCCGAATCTCGGCTGCGTGTACACGAACGCCGAGTGCACACCCGCCGTGACGCCTTCGGTGAACTCGGAGACCGGCTTCGGGTGCGCCGGGTCGGCGGTGGAGGCGATCACGATCCCGTTGCGACGATCGGCGGCCCCCTCGCGCGTGAACACCATCCACTTGCCGTCGGCCGTGGTCATGATGTCGTTCATGGAGCGCGAGTTGGCGACGATCGAGTCGGTGATCACCGGTTTGGCGGGATCGCTGACGTCGATGGCGTAGATCCGGTCGCCGCCCAGCGTCGTGCCCAGGTAGAGGTGCTTGCCGTCGGGGTGGAGCCACACCTCGCTGGTGTTGAACGCCGAGCGCGGCAGGCGTCCCACTACAGACGCGGTGCGGCGGACGTCCCGCTCGGTGAGTGTCACCGCAACCTGCGCGTCGCGCGGGCCGAGGTCCGCGGAGACGACGTACTTGCCCGGTGCGTTTCCGACGAACGCGCCGTCGTGATCGATGGACCCGTTGCCGGGCGCGAAGCTCCATGTGGGGGTGAGGCCGTTGATGGGCTGGCCGCGCTGGTCGCGAACCTCGACGGCGAAGCGGATGACGTCACCCTGTCGTGCGCTGACACGCAGTGGCGAGATGTTCACCGTGACGCCGGTCGCGGGGATCACCTGCGCGGTCAGCGTCCCTGCCGCGGCGCCCGCGCGCGCGGTGATGGTGGCGGTGCCCGGCCCGACCGCGGTCACCATCCCGTCGGCCACGCGGAGCACCGCGGGGTTGGAGCTGGCCCAGGTCACGGCATCGTCGCGCTCGTCGCCCGACGCGCTCAGTACCATGGCGTCGACATTCAGTCGCTGCCCCGCGAGCAGCTTGGTCGGTGCGGGGAACAGCGTAACCCGGGCGGCGGGCCCGGGGAGGATCTTGACCTCGATCTTTTCCACGTGCGGACGGCCGCGGCCAGTCGTGGCCATGATGGCGATCGGCACCGTGCCCGGCGCGCCACCGCGAACGAACCCCGAGGAATCGACGGTGCCCTGGAACCGTCCGCCCTGCGCCGTGAAGCGGATCGCGACGCCGGGCACGACGTTTCCCCGGGCGTCGAGTGCCTGCACCACCAGGCGCAGCGAGTCGCCGACGGCGACGGCTCGAACGGCCGGAGACACCTGGAGGCGCGCGATCATCTGCTCGCCGGTCTGAGCATCGGCGGCGGTGGCGGCCCCGTGGCAGAGCAACACTGACAACACGCTGCGCGTAACGAACCTTCGGCTGGCTGACATTCGGATGTCTCGGTTGGGCTGCGGGGCGCTCGTTCGTGAACCCAACCAAACTGCCTGGAGGCGCCGACAGCTTCAACTCCTCGCTGGACAGCGGCTGCCGGATCTGCCAACCGACGGTGTCACGGAACGTCTCGTCGCCTATGCGGCGATGCAGGGTCTCACGGTACCGGCGGCGTCCCTACGGGACGTCCATGCGCCGCAGTCGCCGCACCGCCAGCCAGAGGAACCCGACGAACACCAGCAGCGTGACCCCGACCGCGACTGCCGCGCTGGGGTGATTCGCCCACGCGAAGCGCCGCTCGTCCATCCCGTGCATCAGCGCGATCGCGGTGTGCCGGATGCTCAGCAGCCGCACGCCCGACACGAAGCCGGAGAAGAAGCCTTCCCAGAGCACGATGTAGAGCAGGCCGATGCCGATCGCCTGCGTCGTCACGAGGCCGAGCCAGACGAACGCCGACGCGTAGAGCGCGACACCGCCAGAACCCCGACCGTGACCGCGACGACCGCGCGCACGTCGCCGAGGAACGCGACGCAGCTCGTCACGAACGCCGACGCCACGATGAACGGCACGGCGATCGTGATCGCGCCGAGCAGCTTCGGCAGCACGATCTGCCAGCGCGGAAGCGGCGACAGCGTGAGATTCGCGAGCGTGCGGTCTTCGACTTCGTTGGCGAACGCCGGCGCCGCGATCGCGAGCACCACCAGCGGCGCAATCGAGCCGGCCAGCATCGCGCTCAGGATCGCCGTCTCGAATTCCTGCACCGACGGCGCGTCCGTTGCGAGCGCAGCATCAGCGATCGCGATCGACCACCGGCATCGCCGCGAGCACCGTCATGATCGACGAGCCGCCACCTGCCGGACAGCTGGCGCAGCGTGAGGCAGATAGACCGAGCCCATGCGTTAGCGCTCCACCAGGTAGCCGAACACACTCTCGAGCGAATCGTCGAGCGGCTCGACCCGGCGCAGCCGGATCGTTCGCCGCCTGCGCGAGCCGCGGCAGCTCGATCTGCAGGTCGAGCACGTTGCGGCTCAGGACGACGACCGCGCCGTCGGGATCGACGTGCACCGCGTCCACCGAGTCGAGCGTCACGACGGCCGCCGCCAGCTGGCGCGGCGCGTCGCAGATCACGCGCACGTGATACGGCCGCTGGTTGAGCGCGGCGCGAATGGCGCGGAAGCCTCCCGACGCCGCGAGCTTGCCGTTCACGATGAGCAGCACGGTGTCCGCCAGCTCCTCGACTTCCTCGAGGATGTGCGACGAGAGCACGATCGTCCGCCCGCTCGGCCGCGAGCTGCTGCAGCAGGCGCTTGAAGTGCACGCGCTGCCGCGGATCGGCGCCGTTGAGCGGCTCGTCGAGAATGAGGATCTCGGGGTCGTGCACCAGCGTCGCCGGCGAGACGCATGCGCTGCCGCATGCCGCGCGAGTACGTGTCCATCGGGCGATGCTGCGCGTCGGCGAGGTCGACGAGCTCGATCGCGCGGTCCACCGCCGGTCTCGAGATTCGCGACGCCGCGCAGCTGGCCCATCATGCGCACGAACTCGCGGCCCTTCATGAAGCCGTACACCGTCTCGTGCTCCGACATCACGCCGAGGCGGCGGTAGAGCGGCGGATTGTCGCGCACCGGCTCGCCGAACACGGTGACGGTGCCCGTCGACGTCGTCGGCGAGGCCGGTCATCATGCGGAGCAGCGTCGTCTTGCCCGCGCCGTTCGGGCCGAGCAGGCCGGTGATGCCGGGCGCGCACGTCGAACGTCACGTCGCTCACGGCGACGACGCTGCCGAACCAGCGCGACACGCCGTCCACGCGAATCACCGGCGCTCGCGCTGTGACGACTCATGGCGTGAGCCTCCGGTAGCGCGCACCATAGCACGACACTCCGGGACCGCAGCGACGTCCAGACGAAGTACCAGCGTGACCAGGATCGCAGCGCCGCCAGTCGCGCGCGCCGGCGCGTCCTCCGTCAGCTCGCTCGGTCTCGCCGAAGATCACGTCGTTCACGTGCACCGGGATGTTGGTGAGGTTGAACATCGAGATCCACTGGCCCGCCGGGCCCTTCGATCTCCTGCGCCAGCCCGACGCGTGAACGGCGTCGTGATCACGAACAGCCCGACGAGGAACACCGACGGCGTACGCGCGCCGCGTCGTGAACGAGGCGGTGAGCATCGCGAGCGTCGTCGCGTACGCGGCCATCGCGAGCCCGGCGGCCAGGAATCGCGGAATGTCGAGCCAGTGCTTCTGCAGATACGTCGATCGGCGTCGGGATCGCCCGCCGGCGAGGCCGAGGAACAGGATGATCTGCGGCAGCCACGCGCGCCGCCAGCATCACCGTCGAGGAACGCCGCCCACCGCGACGACGCAGGTAGTCCGATCCGGTGAGCGGCCGCACGAGATACAGGTTGATCATCCCTTCGCGCCGGTCGCGGCACAGCAGCTCCGGCGCCGACGACCGCCGCGAACACGAACAGGATGATCGACGCGATGCCGTAGAAGTCGGCGTGCGACGGCAGGTTCATCCGCTCCGCCGAGCCCGGGCCCGCCGAGCCGCTCCGCCGCGCCGGCGACGATCGCCATGACGAGCGCGATCGCCGACAGCACGCCGATGAAGAACCAGGGAAGGATCTTCGCCCGCGCCACCGCGGCCGAGACCGAGCGCGATGCGAACGCCGTCCTTGAAGACCGCGCGCCGCGACGCGGCCGCGCCCTTCGCGCGCGCCGGTGTAGCTGCTGGTAGCCGATGTCGAAGACGGTACCGCGGGCGGTTCCACCGCTGCATCGTCGGCGCGGTCATCCGCCCTCCCGCTCGAACAGCTCGGTCAGCGCGCGGCGGCGCGGCGCCATGCGGCGCAGCGGCGCCTCGCGCCTCGACGAGCGCGTCGCGCACGTGGTCGTACACCGATTCGTCCGGGCCTTCGATCGTGAGGCCGCCGTCGCTCCGCGGTCACGCCGACATGCCGCGCCGCTCGAGCGCGGCGACCAGCGCGTCGCGGTTGGTGTCGACTTCGATGAACACGCGTCTCCGTCTCCTTCGTGAACTGTCCGACCTCGCCGGCGTGCACGACGCGCCCGCCCTGCAGCACGATGATGCGGTCGCAGGTGCGCTCGACGTCGGCCATCAGGTGCGACGAGAGCAGCACGCTGATGCCGAACTCGCGGTGCGTCTTCCGGACCAGCGTCAGCATCTCTTCGCGCCCCAGCGGGATCGAGGCCCGCGGTCGGCTCGTCGAGGAACACGAACGCGGGATCGTGCACCAGCGCCTGGCCAGCTTCACGCGCTGCTTCATGCCGGTCGAGTAGCCGCCGATGGCGCGGTAGCGCTCCTCGAACAGCCCGGTGTGGCGCAGCGTGTCGGCGGCGCGGGTGCGCGCCGTCGACGGCGGAAGGCCGCTCACCTCCGCCATGTGCGTCAGGAACTCGGCGGCGCTCACCTGGCTCGGCAGGCAGTCGTGCTCGGGCATGTAGCCGAGCCGCGCGCGCACGGCGATGCTCTCGCGAGCGCGATTCTCGCCCAGCACCGTCGCCGTGCCGGACGTCGGCTCGGAGCAGTCCGAGGAAGATCTTGATCGCGGTGCTCTTGCCCGCGCCGTTCTCGCCCAGGATGCCGGTGATGCCGTCGGAGATGGTGAAGCTGACGTCGTTGAGCGCGACGACGCTTGCCGTATCGCTTGGTCAGCCGCTCGGCGGCGATGAGGGGCGCCAGGCTCATGACGTCGCCTTGGGCTGGATGCACGCCTCGGCGTAGCCGCCCTGGCACGCCATCCGCCTGTAGCGGGCGGCTTCGCGTGGATCGCGCCAGGTGCCCGCGCCGGTGGTCATCATCTCGGACAGGCGGAAGCAGGATTCGGCGTGCCGATCGTCGGTGCACCCTTCGCGATAGAGGCGGGCGGCGCGCTGGTAGTTCCGGACCGTGCCGCGCCCCGCCTCGACGAGGCGCGCCCACTCGAAGCACGCCTCGGTCTCATTGGCCCGACAGGCGCGCTCGAAGAGCACTACGGCGATCGAATCGCTGCGGGGCACACCCGTACCCGCCGCGCGCAGGCGAGCGAGCCCGGCGCATCCGTGGGTCGTGGCGCTGTCGCAGGCGCGCGCGAACAGCACCGCCGCCCGCGCGAAGTCTCGCGATACGCCGGCGCCCGACGCGTGCAAGGCGCCAAGCCTGGCACAGCCTTCGACGTTGTCGCCGTCACACGCGCGCAGAAACAGCGTCGCGGCGCGGTCCACGTCGAGCGGCGCGTGCCTGCCGGTCTGGTGCAGCACTCCCAGCTGCGTGCAGCCGGCCATGCCGTTCCGGTCGCATCCCTGCTGGAAGAGGGCGGCCGCGCGCGCCGAGTCCCGCTCTACGCCGGACCCGCGCTGGTACAGGAGGCCGAGACTGGCGCACGCGTCGCCCAGCTCGCCGCTGCAGGCCCGATCGTACAGCGCCGCGGCACGCGCGGCGTCGCGGAGCACGTATTCACCCTTCTGGAAGCGCAGCGCGACGCGATTGCACGCGGCGGCATCTCCCGCCTGGCAGGATCGGATGAGGTTCCTGGCGACCTGGTTTTCCTCGTGGCAGGCAGTGACGCAAAGAACAGCGACCAGCAGGCGCAGTTGGCGCGTCATGAGGCGGGATTGTGAGTCACGGCGGAAGGCCGTCGTACAGTAGGTGGCCGTACGGAGCAGTCCAGCCGCCGGTTTCTGCGGGTTCGCGTGCCTGACGTGTCGCGCCTGGTGGCTACCGCAGGACGCCCGCGAGGGCGGCGACGGAGGCGACCGCGCCGCACCAGAAGACGAACGACCATTTCATCAGGTCGGATGTCACGTCGCTCAACTTTGTGTCGAGAGCCAGCATCCGGTCGTCGACGCGCTCGAACCGCCGATCGACCTGATCGAAGCGGGCGAGCACTTCGCGCCTGAAATCGGCGAACCTGGCTTCGGACCGGGCGTGATCTGCCCTTATCTCGTCGAGGATCGTCACGAGCTCCTCTCCGGCGTCGGCGCCCAATGAAGCGCGCAAGTGCCTTGGCAGTCTCGGAGATGCGGCCATGCCCTGGTCGATGGAAGGTGCCTCAATCTCGCACCAGGGCGTGGACTGACCGGCATCCTTCCATTTCGCGAACCATGATTCCGGCGCATACCGAACCTTACGCTCGGCGCCCGCGCCGAGTCCAGTGTCCGCGGAGTCGCAGCAGCCAGAGAGCCCAGTCGAAGTCACGCTGCTCACTTCTTGACCATCCACACGTCCCACGTGAGCGGCCCGGCTTCGTCGTCGCTGATCGGGCGACCAGCCAGCTTGAGGGCCAGCTTGATCTGACCGTGATGGTAGCCCTCGTGCCAGATCAGGTGCTGGAGCATGAGGATCGGGATGGTCGTAGTGCAGGTCCATGTGCCGGCCTTGCCTCCACCTGCCTTTCACCGCGTCGCGCACCGCCGTGGCGCTTTCGTTCAGCATCTGCGCGCAGACGACCACGATCACGCTCACGTCGCCACTCGCCTTCGGGCATCACGCGCGCGAACTCGGGCGCGTCTTCGAGGACGAAGACGAGTCGGCAGTAGTGCATGTGCGTGAAGAGCTCTGCCGATCGATGGGCTGTCCGCCATCGGTCTGACCTCGAGACCATCCTCCGGGATGGCGCCGAGCAGGTTGACCAGGATGGTGTTGTTCCGGTCCCACGAGTCCAGCAGCGCATCGAGCAGTGGGTTACGGCGATCTACGGCGGCCGGGCCATCGGGATTCATTGTCGTTCCCCGTCCTGTCTCGGTGCTTGTCATGCTTTTGGCTCGCGAATCCTGCCACCTTCCAGTTCGTAGCGGTCGAGTGTAGCGGGACAGCGCGACTCGTGGGGGCTGGGAAGCAATGGGGCAGGTATCAGCTGATCCGGCTCGTCGTCCATCTCACGCCCCAGGGGTGCATGACCGGGAGCTTGTACGCACCAGCCGAACACTGACGGCGCTTCCGCGTCCGGAATGAGAAGGAGGAGGTTATGCCACCAGCGGTGTCGAGCTATCGTGGCTTCCCCATTGGTGTTCGTCGTGTCCATCGCGAGTCTGCGCAGGCGACCACCAATGATGCTGCCCTCATACACCTGAACGATCGCGCCAGCGATTGGTCGCCCGGCCTGATCAGTGACTCGAAATGTGCCGCCCGGTTGGCTTGTGTGGCGGTGCGGGATTGGAAAACACGCCGACGCGCCGAAGAGGAGGACAAACCAGGCGCGCGACAAGCGCAACTGAGCGACAGCGCGGCGGCCTGGCATCAAGGGCGGCCGAATTCAACGGTGCGGATCTTCGGCGCACCCGATTCCAGCATCACGATGACCGTCACGGCCTCGCTGTACACGTCGCCACCAATGCCGACGTAGACCCAGCCGACATCCGACGCTTTCTTGTCCGGCCACGTCTGCATGGTCTGGCCAACTTCGACGGTGCCGGCTCGCCAGTCGGTCGGGACGATCGCCTCGAATGCGAGGCGCATCTGGTCGAGCGTGGTGCTGCGTTGGTAATCGCTCGAGGTCATGGCGTAGGCCGTCGGGTACTCGCGACTCGCGAGAGCCTTGACGAACTCGAGACCGATGCTGGAGTAGTCCTGCGCGGGACCTTCGGGCATGGGAG
The DNA here is from genome assembly GCA_963724885.1 of uncultured Gemmatimonadaceae bacterium. Taxonomy (GTDB): domain Bacteria; phylum Gemmatimonadota; class Gemmatimonadetes; order Gemmatimonadales; family Gemmatimonadaceae; genus DASPMP01. The sequence continues at coordinate 139,755 of CAVRWG010000003.1, forward strand.
CCTTTCGTTCCGAGCAACCGAGTAGAAGGGCTGACGCGACGATCGCAAACCGACTCACACTGCGTCCCTGCATGGTCGTCCCGGCCAGCGTCACAGGTTCTCCTGGATGAACCGCGGGCTCAGGTGGATGTCCACCTGCACGAGAGGCGCCTCGCCGATGACTTTGAAGCTGTGCACCTCCCCGGCCTTGATCACCAGGATGTCGCCGGCGCCCGCCTCGAACACCTCGCCGTTCACGTCGTAGAGGCCGCGCCCCTCGCGGATGAACTGGATCTCGTCGTACGGGTGCCGGTGCGGTCCCGGCCCGCTGCCGGGTTGGCCGTTGAACAGAAATGACGAGATCCCGGTGTCACCCTGGTCGGCGCCCACGAACCAGTGCGAGCTGCCGCGATGGGGAAGGTCTTCCTGACGCACGCGGTGCATGCGTTGCTCCGTGGCGGATGACTATGGCGCTTGCTTCCGCACCGCCCTCGGCGCGTTTGGCGCCCGTCCAAGTCTAATCGCCCGGCCCAGTCCCGCGGGAGCCGTGCCGTCGCGCTCGAACACGACCGTCCCGCCGCCGTTCACGTCGAAGAACGCGTCGTCACCCAGGGGCCACAGACGGTATGTGCGCTTGTTGTTGGTGTTCGTGAACCAGAGCTCTTCGTTTTTCACGGCAACGCGCAGGAGGGTGGTGTCGCGCTGCGCGGCGAGCAGGTATTCGCCCGCCAGCGGCGCGAGCGACTCCGCGGCCATGGGAACGGTGGTCTGCTCGCTCCGCGGTGGCGCCGGGAGGCCGTATGACTCGGCGAACGCCCGCGCAATCTCGTTCATCAGCGCGCCGGTGACACCGTTCTGCATCACCACCAGCCCGCGTCCCAGCCTGGGATACATGAACATACTGGCGACGAAGCCTTCGTCGCGCCCGTTGTGGCTGAAGCGGATCGAGTCGCCGGTCCCCGTGATGGCGACGCCGAGTCCGAAGGTGCCGCCGCCGTACTGCTGGCCGACGGTCATCTGTTCGGAAACCATGGCGCGCGCGGTGCCGGGGCGGAGCAGTGTGCTGTCGTTGCCGTTGTATGCTTTGGCGAGCGCGATGGCCCAGCGCGCCAGCTCCGGCGCCGTGGTCCACAGACCCGCCGCGGCCATCTCCGGATAGGTGTGATACCGGCCGAGCACGGGGGTATCGATTCGCTCGTGTCCGGAGGCCGCCGCGCGCGAGTAGGCTGCGGGGAGGGGATTCTCGTACGTGCTGCGCGTCATGCCCGCCGGGGCGAGCACCAGGCGTTGCATCAGACGCGGGAACGGCTCGCCGGCGACGTCGCTCGCGAGCAGCTGCGCGATGGTGAAGCCGCCGCCGGAGTACAGCCAGCGCGCGCCCGGCGTCGTGTCGTTGCGCACGGCGGCAGTGTTCGCCGGGGGCAAGCCGTCCAGCACCTGCGGCACCGTGGGCACGGCGACAGTGGACGCGTAGCCGGGAAATCCCCAGACGGTAAGCCCGGCGGAGTGCGTGAGCAGTCGCCGCAGCGTCACCTTCTCCGTGGCGGTGAAGCGGCTGTCGGGCAGCTTCCATGAGGTGAGCTTCGCGTTGACGTCCTCGTCGAGCGCGAGCTTTCCCTGTTCCACCAGGCGCAGCGCGCCCGTGGCGAAGACCGGCTTGGAGATGGACCCCGCCTGGAACAGCGTCGTGGTATCCACGCTGGAGGAGCCGCCGAACTCCGTGACGCCGAACCCGCGCGCGTAGACGACTCTGAAGTTGTCGATCACCGCGATGCTGATGCCCGGCACGTTCCAGTAGCGCATGCGCTCCGTGATGCTGAACGCGGGGTCCGGTTGGCCGGCAATCCGACCCGCGGGGCGGAGCGAGGTCTCGATGCGCTGCGAGACGGTGGCCGCTCCAGCCGGCGTCTGCGCGACGGCGGGGACGACGGAGACGACGGCGCTGGCGAACGCGGTGACCGCGAAGGAAGGTCGGTTGATCATGGCGAGAGGATGTCTCCGGACGCGATCCCGGCGCAAGTGATCGCTCGATCTGCGGTCGCGCGCAAGACAAGCGCGCGCGCGGCTATGGCAATGGCGCTTTCGCGCTCGCCAGCACCAGCGCTGAGGACTCTGCCATCGCGTTGTAGTACGAGACGAAGCGGCGCGTCTCGAACGCGTCGTACGGGACGAAGTTCCGCGCCCAGCGAAAGCCGATCGGCTGATACCACAGCTTGACGTCCACCGTCAGCGGCCGAGGCACATCGCCGACGTCCAGCGAGTAGCGCACGCGGTCGCTGCCGGCGACGAAGCTGGTATCGGTGCGCGCCGATCCGCGCACGGCGATGTCCTCCGACGCCGTCGTCTTGTCGAAACCCTGCGGCAGGATCCGGTTGTCTTTCTCGAAGCGGTGCCCGGAGAGCAACCCGGTGGTGACGCCTCCCTCGGGATTCACCATGATGGTTTCGTAGATCTGCACCTGGTCGGCGCGCTCGATCACGTCATAGTGCGGCTCGAAGCGCGCCGGGTTGGCATCGTTGTCGTTCCCCTCGATCGAACCGTCGCGCCTGAACGCGCCCGACTGGAAGACGATGCGTCCGGTCGCGTCGCGCACGGCGACGTCCAGCCAGGCACGGCGGGAGGGATACGCCGTGGGCAACTTGTGGCCGGCGAGATTCTCCACCGTCACGTCGGCGACGACGCGGCCGCCCGTGACCGCCGCGTCCACCGTGACCCGAGCCGCCGCGGTCTGCAGATGCTCGATGGTGCGCATCGCCTCGGCCTCGAGCTCCTGCGGCAGCGCCTCGACGTTCAACTCCGCGCGATACCGGTTGAGCATCCGGATCACGAAGAAGTTGCCGCCGCGGAAGACGTGCCTCGAGAAGCCGGCCCGCGGCTGACCCATGACGCTCGCGATCGCCGTGCTGTCGCTGACGACCGGCATGTGGCAGGACTGGCAGCTCCGCGTGGTCCGGTAGGCGCTGTGCTCCCATTCGCGAAAGGGCATCTGCTCGGGAAGCTTGCCCACCACCTCGCCCCTGGCGTTCAGCGTTTCCGTCTCGAGGGTGTGGCAGCTTCCGCACATCTCGGAGGAGCTGATCTGCGGCGCCCGCGTGGGCCTGAAGCGCGTGGCCGACCGCATGACGGTGATGCGTCCGGTGTCGACGTCGAACGGGCCATAGATCCGTCGATCGGGCCAGCGGCGGGTCGTGTCGATGACGAAGCCGCCGGTGAAGCTGGCCGGCGTGCCGAGCCTGTCGGCCTCGATCTGGTGACAGGTGGTGCAGGACACGCCATCCATCGCGAAAGGTGCGTCCGCAGTCGCGGATCCGGTGATGTAGCGGATAACCTCTCCGAGCGTGTCTGCCGCCTTCGCGGCGAAACGCGCCATCGGCATGTGACACGTCGAGCAGGTATCCTCGATCGCCTTGCGCGCAGTGGGATGGTCGATGATCTCGCGGCGCACGGCGGCTTGCCAGTAGGGATCGCGGGCCGAGTTGGCCATCATCGAGGCGCGCCAGTCGGCGCCGATCGAGACGTCGGCGCCGGACGGCGTGGTGAGCGAGTTGTGGCAGGCCAGGCAGGCGTCGGAAGTTCGGAACCACCGCGTCGGGTCGGGCGTTGGCTTGTGCTGCGACGCCAGACTGCACGGCAGCGCGACCAGGAGTGCGAGAGAGCGCAGCACAGCCCGAGCTTGGATCGGCATCGCGACGGTTACCATCCCTGTCGAAATCCGCCGTCGAACCAATCCCAGAGCAGATACGCGCGCAGCTCGGTCTGACGAACGCCGGCGCGATTGGCCGGAACGCGCGCACCGACGTTCAGCCGGATATGCTGGCGCGTGCTCAGCGTCACCTGCATTTGTGGCACCAGGTCCCAGTCGGTCGGCGCACCGGCAACAAGCTCTTTCGCGCCCAGCACCTCCAGCATGGGGGACCAGGCGCGGCCGAACTGTCGCTCGCGAATCGTGGCGCCGAGCACGCCGCGCCAGAATGCCTCGCGCGACGCGCGCGCGAGGTGCACCGGCAGACCGACGCCGCCCTGAAACTGCAGGAATCCCGCGCGGGGGAGCGCCGCTCCCGCGGCGAGAAAGCTCTCGAACACGGTGGTGCCACTCCCGAAGTCGCCCCTCACGCTCCCCGTGGGCAGGACGGCGCCGGCCCCGACGCTGAGAATGAACCTGCTGCCGTCGTGGAAGAGGACGTGTTTGAGGCCCGTCTCGATGTCTCCGATGCCACCCGTCCATTCAGTAGCGGCTACGCTCCTGCCAGCCGAAGGGAACGACCACCTCCCACTGACTCTTCGCGCCGAAGCGTCGTTCGAAGACCAGCTCGTTGATCACGGCGCCGCTGCCCTCGACAGTGGAGGCCGCGTCGAGCACCGCTTCGTTTTCCGGGAAGGCTTTCTCGGTCACGAGGGCCCGCGGGAAATTGAGGTCGCCCGGTGGCCAGGTGCGGCTGCCGCAGAACGTGCGGAGATAGTCGATCACCGCGTCGATCTCGCTCCGCGACAGCGCGTCGCCAAAGGCCGGCATGCGTTCGCTGAACGCACGCGCTGGTCCGCCCTTCGTGATCACCGCCGTCCAATCGGTCCGTGCTTCGGCGGTTCCGAAGGAGCAATCGGAGAAGTCGGGCAGCTCCGCGTCGAAACCGAGAACCGTGGACGGTGCTCCGGTGCCGTCCACGCCGTGACACTGGAGGCATGCAGTGCGGTAGATGCGCTCCCCGCTAGGTGGCTCGTCCACCTCACCAGGCTTCGAGGCGGGCACCAGCGAGAGAAACGCCAGGAACATCGCAATGCATGGCGCGTTCATGCGCGGTAGCGGGCCCTCACGTCACCGGACTCCAACGCCGAACTTCGCCGAGGTTCGATGCCCCATAGACGAAGAGAATATGCCCGCACCCTGTAGTGACAGCAAACAGCGTCGCATTGCTGCTGACCGCTTCAGAAAGCTGTAGTGAGCACGTAGGCCATCCACGCGCTCAGTACGACGGCGGCGGCGACGCCAGTGATGGCGAGTGCGAAGACAGGTGCCAGGCGTCGGTTCAGGTCGGGCGTCTTCTCCGGCGGGAAGCCGCGGAGGAAGACTGCCCAGGCGACGAGGGCGAGAAACACGCCGGCGAGGACATCGACGATGTAGTGCTGCTTGGTGAACAGGGTCGAGATCGCGACCAGTGCCGCGCTGACCACCGCGACGATCCCGACTTCGCGATGCACCCGCCAGCACGTCAGCGCCGACACGAACGAGTGGGCGACGTGGAGTGACGGGAAGCAGTTGTACGGCGGATCGGCGCCGTAGAGAAAGCGGAGCCCCCATGCGGCGAACCCATCGCCGGCCACGACGTCCGTCCGCGGTGCGATCGTCGGATACAAGAAAAAGCTGAGGTACGCGATGATCCACACCGAGAGATACGCCCACACCGTGCGGCGCAGGTGCTCCTCTTCCCGGACGGTGAACACCGGGAGAAGGATGAGAAACAGGTAGAGCGCTCCGTAGACGAGAGCCCACGCCGGCTGCAGTGGAATGGCGCGATCGAGCGGGATTGCTGGCGCCGAGGGACTCGCGCCGCGAGCGGCGCTGGCGATGAAGATGTAGAAGGGAACGAGAAGCAGGAGCACGACCATGGGAATGGTCACGCGGTACGGCTGCTTCAGCGAAGCAGCCGCCATTGCGAACGTGGCCCGGTTCGAGCTCGCCTCGGCGACGTCGTAGTTTTGGCGTACGGACGGAACGTGCTCTGTCATTGTCCTCGACTATTCTTCCACAGCCAACGACGACCGAGACCGGAGAGAACGCACATGAAATACCGCATGTTCCTCTGCGCCGCATCGGCGCTCGCCATCGCCGCCACGACACCGGTGCTCGCGCAGCAACCAGCCGCGACGCAGTCATTCTTCGTCGGCAATCGCGTCGGACTGCCAGTAAATCCGGCGGCCAACGGAGCCTTCGACGCGATCTCATCCAACGTAAAGGTCTACGGCGCCATCTACTCCGCGGAGAGCTGCTCCTACGACGCGACCCGCGGCCTCATCGTGGTGCCGAACCGCGGCGTTCCGCAGAGCGTGCAAGGCAACAACGCCTGGGTGTCGCTCATCAATCATGACGGCTCAGTGCACACGGCGCGATGGATCGGTGTGCAGAATCCGCCGGAGCGGGCCAGCCTCACGCCGCCGCTCGTGCTGAACGAGCCTTACGGCAGCGACATCGCCAACGGCATGCTCTACGTCGCCGACCGCGACGGCAACACCACGCCCACCGAACCCGGTGTGGCGGTCATCAGGCGCTTCGACATGCGAACGGGCGCGCCGGCCGGAGAGACCCGTGTCGACCGTGTGGTCTGGTTCAACGACATCGAAGTCGCCGACGACGGGACGATCTACGCCACGCAGACGGGCGATCGCAGCGAGACGCCTGACGTCTCGACGTGGCAGGTGTGGAAGATCGCGCCGAATGGAATCGCGTCGATCGTCGTGCAGGGCGCGCCGCTGCGTCAGCCCAACGGGGTCGCGTTGGACGCGCAAGGCGACATCGTCGTCGTCAACGTCGGCAGCGCCGACGTGCTCACGTTCTCGCCAGCTGGCCAGCTGCTGAGGACCGAACAGGCCGCCCAGAGCGGCAACGACGGTCTCGTCATCATGCGGGACGGCACGAAATACGTGAGCAGCGTCATCAATGGCGGCGTCTCGCGCATGCGTCCCGGTCAGCCCGCGGAGTTGATCGCGCGCAACATCCCGAGCGCCGCTTCGATGTGCTATGACGCCGGCGCGAACCAGCTGGTGATTCCCATGAACGCGAACAACGCGCTCGCGTTCGTGCGGCTGCCGTAGTCGATCGACGGCCGATCAGCCGTGTCCAGCTTGATGGGGTGCCGCTCTACGGCCGGGGGTCCGCCCGGGTGTCATCGCTGCGCGCCGGCGGGCGGTAGCCGATCACCTCATAGTAGCGCGCCCTGGGCTCGCCGGTCAAACCATTCACGCCCTTTCTCGGGAGCCAGATCGCATGGACGTACAGCGCTGCCAGCAAGGGGATCGCGAGGAAGGCGTACGCCCACGCGCGTCCGGCGAATTCCATGAGCACCAGGAAGACGCCGAGGACGAGGACCACCTTGGCGAGACGGCGCCACTTCGGCCGGTGCTCCTCGAAATGGCCGAAGAGAATGTTGCCGAAGGCGAAGATCCACAGGACGACGGCGACGTCGAACCAGCGGCTCCCGATGTCCCACATGGTGCACCTTCCGTCGTATGCGGTCCGGAGCGGGGATGGCGGTGCTATGAGTATGAAACGCCGGGGTAGAGCAGGCTGATCGCCAGCGTGAAGATGGGATCGAACAGCGGCTTGAACAGCCACCAGGCCACGAAGATCCCGATCCAGTTGAGTTGCACGTTATACGTGATCATCTGCTGGTACTTCCCCACGAGATGGTCGGGGAGCAGCAGCACCAGGGCCGCGGAGCCGTCGAGCGGCGGCACGGGAATCAGGTTGAAGATGAAGAGCAGAAGGTTGAGCGCGAACACTGCGCCGAGCAGCGCCGCGATGGAGTTCCACCAGCTCGCGGCGCCGGGCGCCGCCGCGGTGACGTCCGAGAAGTGGATCGTTTCGGGGGCGATGAAGACGCCGGCAAGCACTCCGATGTTGATCAGCAGCGCGGCCAGCAGGACCAGCGTCAGGTTGGCGCCGGGCCCCGCGAGCGCCATCCAGCCCGCCCGGTTGGGGTACTTCATTGCCCACTGGGGATCGTAGGGTGCGCTGGCGAAACCGAGCGGCCAACCCGTCATGAATACGGAAACGATCGGGAGCACGATCATGCCGAACGGCTCGCGTCGGATGTGCGGCCGCGGGTCGAGCGTCACCTGGCCGCCGCGGAACGCGGTGAGGTCGCCGCCGCGCAGCGCCGCCCACGCGTGCGCGGCCTCGTGGAACGTGGTGGACAGCAGGAAGACCGCGTAGAGAAGGAACCCGTTTACGAGGTCCGGCTCCATGTTCATTCGGGTTGAAGGAGAAGCACAGTATAGTTGTCCGCGCTTCGCGTCCACTCCGGGATCAGCTGGCCGGATCCCGCATCTGGTGACGACCAGCGCCGCGGTCGATATTGATTTCGCGCAGGAACGCGATGCGCGCTCGCTCACTTTGTTTCACCGCGCGTGACATCCCTCCTCCGGAAGTATCCACCTGCCGTTCGCACCATTGCCCTCGTCGCCGCGCTGCTCGGCGGCGAGCTGCGCGCGCAACAGCTGCAGGGCGGCGCCCCGCCGGCGCCCGTAGCCCCGGCCGTCATCACCCGCGACGCGAACGGCCAGGCCACGGTCCGCGCCATCAGGCTCACCGCGCCACTCACCGTGGACGGCCGGCTCGACGAGGACGTCTACCGGCGCGAGCAGCCGTTTGGCGGCCTGATACAGGTCGTCCCGCGGTACGGCCAGGAGATGAGCGAGCGCAGCGACGTCTGGGTCACCTACGACGACCACTACATCTATCTGTCGTGCCGCTGCTGGGACTCGGCGCCCCCCGACCAGTGGATCGCCAACGAGCTGCGGCGTGACACGGGCGGACTGCGCAACAACGACCACATCGGCGTCATGTTCGACACGTTCTACGACCGCCGCAACGGATTCATGTTCTACACCAATCCACTCGGCGCGCGCGCGGACTATTCCGTGGTGGACGAGGGCGCGTCGAACACCGATTGGAACCCGGTCTGGACGTCGAAGACGGGCCGCTTCGACGGCGGCTGGACCGTCGAGATGGCGATCCCGCTCAAGTCCATCCGGTACAGACCCGGCACCAACCAGACGTGGGGCATCCAGCTTCGGCGCTCCGTCCGACGCAAGAACGAGTGGGCCTACCTGACGCCGGTGCCGCAAATTCTGGCCGGGCCACAAGCTCTCAATCGCGTCTCCGCCGGCGGCACGCTGGTGGGACTCGACCTGCCACCGGCCGGCCGCAACCTCGAGCTCAAGCCATACGCAGTCTCGCGCCTCACGACGGATCGCATGCGGACGCCGGCCATCCATGACAAAATGAACGGCGACGTCGGGGGCGACCTCAAGTACCAGATCACGCCGAACCTCACCTTCGACGTCACGGCCAACACCGATTTCGCGCAGGTGGAGATCGATGAACAGCAGGTCAACCTCACGCGCTTCAGTCTCTTCTTCCCCGAGAAGCGTGAATTCTTCCTCGAGGGACGCGGCGTGTTCGACTTCGCGCGCGGCGGCCTCGGCGTCACCGCCGCGAGCGACGCGACCGACACGCCCTACCTGTTCTATTCGCGCCGCCTCGGGCTGAATAGCGGGCGCGTCATCCCGATCGACGCCGGCGGCCGGTTGACCGGCAAGGTCGGCCCATGGGCGGTCGGGCTGATGAACATCCAGGCGGGCGGCGAGAGCGTGTCGCTGACGGACGCGACCAACTTCACCGTGCTGCGACTCAAGCGCGACGTCCTGAAGCGCAGCGCGGTCGGCGTGATGGCGACCAACCGCTCGCTTGCGTCCACCGGTACCGGTTCGAACCAGGCGTATGGCGTGGACGGCACCTTTGGACTGACGCGGGACATCACCGTCGGCACGTACTGGGCACGCACGAACAGCGAGGCGCTCACCGGGAACGATCAGAGCTGGCAAGGAAGGTTCGACTACAACGCCGACCGGTACGGCGCCAAGGCCGAGGTCCTCGAGGTCGGCGGCAACTTCCAGCCGGACGTCGGGTTCCTGCGTCGCACCGACTTCCGCCGCTCCTACGGTGAGCTGCGCTTCAGCCCGCGGCCGGCGCGGCTCGCGGCGGTCCGCAAGTTCACGTGGAGTACGTCGGGCGAATACATCGAGACCGGGGCGGGGGAGGTGGACACGCGCGTGTGGAGCGCCGCCTTCGTCACCGAGTTCCAGAGCAGCGACCAGTTCTCGGTGGACGCGGCGCGCTACTACGAGTTCCTGCGCGCCCCGTTTGTGCCCGCGGGCTCGCCGGCCCCGATCCCCGTTGGCGCTTACGACTTCAGCGACGTAGGCGTGTCGTACACCTTCGGCGCGCAGCGTCGCGCGTCGGGAATGCTCGCCGTGCGCGCGGGCGAGTACTACGACGGGACCATCCGGAGCATCAGCATCGGCGGCAGCGGGCTGACGCCGAGCCGCCTGTCGTTCAACCGGCACCTGTCGGTGGAACCAACGTTCACGATCTCGCGCGTCGAGCGTCCGTCGGCGTCGTTCACCACGCGGCTGGCGCGGGCGCGCGTGGACTACGGCTTCACGCCGTTGATGTTCGCGAGCGCGCTGGTGCAATACAGCTCGGCGGATCGCGCGGCGAGCACCAACGTGCGGTTCCGCTGGGAGTTTGCGCCGGGCAGTGAGCTGTTCCTGGTGTACACGGGCGAGCACGCGACCGACGATCCCCTGGCGCCACCGACGGCGGTGCGGGGCTTGAGGAACCGAGCGTTCGTGGTGAAGGTGAACCGGCTGCTGCGTTACTGAATCAGCCCGGGCAGACGACGTTCGCGTGCCGTGCGGTGAGCCGCCATTCGCCGTCGCGCTTCATCCAGAAGTGAGTGTAGCGCCGCCGCACCGTCTGTCCGGCAAGTGGCGCGTTCCGCACCGGGGTGATCGTCTCGTTTCCCATGACGATGACGGTCTCGCCATGAATGAGGATTGCCTCGATCTCGCGGCGAAAGGAGGAGTAGTCGATGGTGCCGCTCTGAATCAGCGCCACGACTCCGCCGCTCCCGCGCGTGATGCTGTTTCGCGGGTTGTTGACCGTGAAGTCCGCCGCCCAGATCCTTTGCAGGGCAGCCGCGTCCTTGTGCAGAAGCGCCTGTGCTTCAGCGCTGTCGAGACGGCGAATCTCCTGCTCGATCGACGCGTTTGTCGGAGGGCGCTGCGCCGTAGCGCAACCGGGGAATGAGAGGGCAGTGATCCCGAGCAGCAGCGGGTAGCATCGCATTCGCATTTGCATCCTCCCCTTCGATGAACTGTTTCGCTTTTCAGTAGCCCACGGCCATCCCGTCCTTCCGCGGGTCACTCCCGGCTGCGAAGCCTTTTGGCAGTCGCACGATCGCCTGCGCCCCGCCGAACGCGATGGTCGGCTGGTCGATGAGGGTGTGTCCCATCGCCGTGAGTGCCGCGCGCACCGCGTCGCCGATCGGCGGTTCCAGTGCCACCCGTTGCCCGTTGTAGTGGCGAAAGCGTGGCGCATCGATCGCTTCCTGTAGATCCATGCCGAAGACGAAGTGATTGAGCAGGAACTGAACGTGCCCCTGTGCCTGCACACCACCGCCCATGAGCCCGAAGCTCATGTAGGCCTCGTCGCGCCCGTTCATGGTGCGCGTGACGAAGCCGGGGATGAGCGTGTGGAACGGCCGCTTTCCAGGCGCGACGGTGTTCGGTAAACCCGGCGTGAGCGTGAATCCCGCTCCGCGGTTGTGCAGCGCGAAGCCGGTGCCCGGCACCACGATCCCGGAACCGAAGTAGTCGTAGATCGAGTTGATGAACGACACCATGTTCCCTTCGGCGTCGGCAACACTGAGATAAATCGTCTCGCTCTTCGTGCGCAGCGGACCCGGATCCACGCGTTCCTGCGCCCGCGCCGGGTCCAGGTGCCGTCGCCGTTCGGCGATGAACTCGTCGGTAAGCATCTCCTCGGCGGGCATGTGGAGATGATCCGCGTCGCCCACGAACCGGTCGAGGTCCGCATAGGCGAGCTTCTTCGCCTCGATGAGGTGATGCAGGTAGGCGGCCGAGTTGTGCCCCATCGCCTTCAGGTCGTACGCCTCGAGGATGCGCAGCATCTCGAGCGCCGCAATACCCTGGTTGCTGGGAGGCAGCTCCCAGACGCGGTAGCCCCGGAACGGCACCGAGATCGGCGTCACCCAGTTCGGCGCGTTCTTGCGCAGGTCGTCGAGCGTGACGAAGCCGTTCAGCGCGGCGAGCCGCGCCACGATGCGCTGGCCGATGGAGCCACCGTAGAACGTGCCGATGCCGCTGTCGGCGATCACCTGCAACGTGCGCGCGTAGTCGGCTGTTTCGGAACCATTCGCCGGCCTTCGGCGCACGGCCGCCGGGAAGGAACGTCGCTGCGGCCGCCGAGTCCCGCTGGAGGAAGTCGGCATTGTCTACCCACTGCGCGGCGATGATCGGCGAGACGGGGAAGCCGTCGCGCGCGTACGCAATGGCCGGCTGGAGCGCCTGGGCGAGCGTGCGCCGACCGTGTGTGCGCACGAGCAGGTCCCATCCCGCGAGCGCGCCGGGAACGGTGACCGACATGACGCCCTGCTGCGACCCGGCGCGAAAGTCCCGCGCCAGCAGGGTCTCGCGCGTCATGAGCGAGCCGGCGCGCCCGCTCGCGTTGAGCGCGACGAGCTTCTGCTCCCTGGCGAGCCAGACGATCGCAAACATGTCGCCGCCGATGCCCGTCATGTGCGGCTCGGTCACGCTCAGCACCGCGGCGGCAGCGACGGCGGCGTCGACGGCGTTGCCGCCCTGGCGCAGGACCTCGAGGCCGGCCGCGGAGGCGAGCGGTTGGCTGGTCGCGACCGCGCCGTTCGGGGCGTAGACGGTGGAGCGACCCGCCATGGAGGTCGGCCTCTGCGCCTGAAGCAGATCAGGAGCGAAGAGATGCGCGGCGACGGCCATCGTCAGGAGAATTCGGGACACCATAGCTCCAGGGGGATTGGTGTGGGGCGACAGTAATGATGCGGCTGATTGGCGGGGCGAGCCAGCGTGGATGGTTCGCAGCGGCGACGTTCTATCGCGGAGGACACGGAATACGCTGAAACCGCACGCTCGCAAGAAACAAAGCCACTGTGGTCTCCGCGTGCGGTTTCAGCGTCATCCGCGCGGTCCGCGATAGAATTCAGCGCGATGAAGCCTGGCTCGAAACCATCCGGCGCCTCCCGCTGTCGAACCGGCGCCAGTGTTCGCAAGCCCCTCGACCCTTCGCCATCATGCGCCTTGCACCTCGTCGCAGCACCTACGCCGCGCTTCTGCTGTGCCTTGCGTCTGCCGCCTGTGCGAATCCGGGTGGGCAGACGCGCGCGACGCCTGCACTCGCCGAGGAATGGGACTACGTCGCCGACGACGGCGTGCGGCATTACGTGACGGAGTTCGGCCGCGGCGATACGGTGGTTGTGCTGCACGGCGGATGGGGCGCGGAGCACAGCGGGCTTGCCGAGGCCGTGCGCCCGTTGGCCGACAGGTTCCACTTCGTACTCTACGACCAGCGCGGCTCGCTTCGCAGCCCGGCTCCCGACAGCACGCTGAGTGTCGCGCGGCTCGTTCGCGACCTCGAGGGCCTGCGCCGTCAGCTGCGGCAGGAGCGGCTGACGCTGCTCGCGCACTCCATGGGAACGGCGCTCAGCTACGCCTACCTGGCGACATACCCGGACCGGGTGGAGCGTCTTGTGCTCGCTGCTGCGCTGCTCCCCACGAACGACCACTTCCGGTTTCTGCGCGTTCCGATGAGCGACACCGCGCGACTAAACGGGCTGCGACGCGAGCTGGGTGCCCAGCAGGACGCGCGGCGCAGAGAGACACTCGCCGCCGCGGGGCTCGTCCGCGCCGACTCGACGAGCTTCACGGACCGCGATCGGGCGGCGTTGTGGCGCATCGGCCTCGCGTCGCGCATGCTGGCCAAGCCTGATCGCTGGCGCTCGCTGCAAGGCGGACCGTCGTTCTACAACCCGCGCGTTGGTCAGGCGATCGAGTGCAGCACGTCTGCCGGCGCGCGTGACAGCATGTGGGCCAGCTTCCTGCCAGCGCTCGCGCGGTTTCCCGGGCCGGTGACCGTCATCGTCGGCGTTGCCGACTTCATCGACCCGCAGGGGGCGCTCTGGCGCTATGCGGCGGCGCAGCTTCCGCGCGCGCGAATCGAGGTGCTCCCCGGTGCCGGACACGGCGCGTGGATCGACGAGCCCGTGCGGTTCAACGCGCTCGTGTCAGAGGGGCTGACGCGTCGCTGAATCACGGGGATCGCGCCGCCGCCACCAGGTGACGCCTTGGATCTCGACAGCGTCTGCCGCCGCGTGCAAACTCCAGTGGCTCGTCGACCCTCTTCCGTACTCCCATGTCCAATTCCTTGTCTCGTCGCGAATTCGTCGAACTCGGTGCCGCCGCCGTGGGCGCGGCGGGAGCCGCGATCGTCGCGCCGCCCATCGTCCGTGAAGCCGCCGCGCGCGCCGAGGCTCTCGGTCCGATGCAGCCCGTCCGCTTCGGCATCATCGGCGTCGGCATGCAGGGCAACGGACTTCTGAGGGAGTCCATCCAGTTGCCCGAGGTCGAGTGCGTCCACGCGTGCGACCTGTACGACGGCCGCCACGTACTGGCGCGCGAGATCGTGCGACCCGATCTCCCCGTGACGCGAAGCTACCGCGAGCTGCTCGCCAACAGGGACGTCGATGCGGTCATCGTCGCCGTTCCCGACCACTGGCATCGACAGATCGTCATCGATGCCGTGAACGCCGGGAAAGACGTCTACTGCGAGAAGCCGTTCTCCCACAACGCCGCCGACGGCGTCGCAATGGTTGACGCCGCTCGCAAGAGCGGACGCATCGTGCAGGTGGGATCACAGCGCGTCAGCTCGCAGGTCTGCGCGAAGGCCAGGGACCTGCTCGCCCAGGGCGTCATCGGCGATCTCACGCTGATCGAGGCTCAGCTGGGCCGCAACGAGCCGTCCGGCGCGTGGCAATATCCGCCGCCGCCCGATCTCTCGCCGCAGAACCTCGACTGGGACACGTGGCTCGGCCGCGCGCCCAAAAAACCATTCGACCCGATCGCCTTCGCGCGCTGGCGTGCCTGGAAGGAATACGGCACCGGCGTCGCCGGCGATCTCCTCGTGCATCTCGTGAGCGGGATGATCCACATGGCGGATCTCAACCGGCCGCCGAGCATGGTCACCTCGGTTGGGGCGATTCGCCGATGGAAGGACGGCCGCAACACGCCCGACGTGCACGCGGTGCTGTTCGCGTACGGCGATCTGCCGGTGTCGATGCGACTCAACCTCGGGACGCAGGTGCCGGAGCTGTATCGGTTCCATGGGTCGAAGGGAATTCTCGAGGTCACGTCAGCGACGGTCGGCGTCACGCCGCAGAGCGGCAAGGACGGCGGTCCCAGCTACTACACGTCGAGCTTCCCGCGCGCGATGCGCGAGGCGTACCAGGCGCAGTGGCGTCGCGACAACGTCCAGCAGGCTGGCGCTCCCGTGGAGCTCACCGAATCAGTGACGTTCCGTGGTCCGCAATACGACTCGCTCACCCCGCATCTGTGGAACTTCTTCGAGGCGGTGCGCTCGCGGAAGCCGGTCGTCGAGGACGCCGTGTTCGGACACCACGCCGCGCTCGCGTGCCACATGGCGAACGAGTCGTATTATCGCAAAGCGGCGGTGACGTGGGACGAAGGGGCGAAGGCGATTCGTGGCGGATGACGCGCCGACTGGCGCGCCATCCACCGAACCGAAGGTGAGCGAGCGCGCCATGGCACTTTTGCGCGCAGCTCAACGGTCGTCGCGCTACCGCAGGGACTTGAACGCGGCGCGCAGATCGGACGAGAGCGCCGCCGGCTGCTCCCACGCTGCGAAGTGCCCGCCTTCGTCGTGCTTGTTGTAGTAGATCAGCTTGGGATAGGCCTGCTCCGCCCAGCCGCGCGGACATTGATAGAGCTCGTCCGGAAACGCGCTGACGGCAGTCGGAATGCCGATGTTCTTGGGGGAGAAGAACTGGAATGGGTTCTCCCCATAAAGGCGAGCCGCCGAGATCCCGGTGTTCGTCAGCCAGAAGAGCGTGATGTTGTCGAGGACGTCGTCGCGGGTGAGTCCGCCGGGGTGTCCGTCAAAGGCGCGCGCGATGAGGTCGAGGCTGCGCGCATCGTGGTCGAGCATCCACGCCGCCAGGCCGATGGGCGAATCCGCAATCCCGTACAGCGTCTGGGGTCGGTTCGCCATCTCGTTGGCGTAGGCCAGCCCCTTCGTATAGAAGAAGACCAGCTGGTCGTACGCGGAACGTTCCTCGGCCGAGAGACCGGTTGGCGCCGGCGCGCCGGCCAGGGCCGCCTTGTCGATGTTTGGCGGGACCGCGCCGGGCATGTTGGTGTGAATGCCGAGCAATTCCGGAGGAGCCTCCTGACCCATCAGGTCCGTGATGAGCGCGCCCCAGTCGCCGCCCTGCGCCGCGAATCTCGTGTATCCGAGTCGCTTCATCAGCTCCACCCACGCACGTGCGATGCGGGTGGGGCCCCAGCCGGTCGTGGTCGGCTTGCCGGAGAACCCGTAGCCGGGCATCGAGGGGATCACCAGATCGAACGCGTCTGATTCAGTTCCGCCATGCGCCGTCGGGTTGGTGAGTGGCTCGATGATCTTCAGCTGCTCGAGGATCGAGCCCGGCCATCCGTGGGTGACGATGAGCGGCAGCGCGTTGTCGTGTTTCGAGCGGACGTGAACGAAATGAATGTCGAGCCCGTCGATCCCGGTGATGAAGTTCGGCACGGCATTCATTCGCGACTCGGCTTTGCGCCAGTCGTAATCTGTCGACCAATACTTGGCGAGCTGCTGCATCGTCGCCAGCTGCACCCCCTGCGACTGGTCGTCCACCGGTTCTTTTTCGGGCCAGCGCGTCGCGAGGATCCTCCGGCGCAGCTCGGCGAGCTCTTCGTCCGAGGCGGTGTAACGGAACGGCCGGATGCCTTTGTCTCCCGTCGCGCGAATCGTCTGCGCGCGAGACGCCGGCGCTGTCCGCGAACCGGTCGTCCTGACCTTCGTCATGTGTTTAGCTCCAGGTAGGTATGCGCAAGCGGGAACGCAATCTTTGCTTGGAGGAGCACTCACGTCATTGGACGATGGTCGGGCTGCAGTTCGGCCTCAGAGCGCGCTGCCTCGCAGCATGGTATGAGTCCGCCGTCTGCTACAATTCCTCGTCAGGCCGGCGGTGGAATAAAGTGTGACTGCACTGTGCTGCCCAACGATGACGGCAGCGTCGCATCGTCGCTGCGAGAAACACTTGATCTGCTCGAGGCGTTGTGACGTGCTCGACCGGTTGCCGGGTTCATCATCTTGGTCCACGATGGCGACTTTTCTCCGGCAGCCTGTCGGCGACAGGAGCTCACCTCAACGCAGCGAGGCTATGATGCGCGCGATTTCCCCCCGACTCGCCGTGGCGGCGCTTGGCGCGACCGTCGCGATGTTCGTCGGATGCGCCAAGGATGCGCCAACCTCAACGGCAACGGACGCCAATTCCGTGGCGGAGGCCGAGCGGTTCGAAGGCATGAGCCAAGACCTCAAGGGCAAAGTGCGGTTGCGCGCGAAGCTCACGGGCGCGAACGAGGTCCCGGCAGCCGACGACGACGGCGACGGTCTGGGTGTGGTCCACATCGGGGTCGAGCAGGGCGAGGTCTGCTTCAACGTAAGGTTCAAGAACATCACCACCGGCAACCGGGCGCATATCCACGCGGCACCGGCCGGTGCGAACGGTGGCATCGTGGTGGCGTTCTTCGACCTGCAGACGGCCGCTTCACAGCGTGATGAGCGACTCGACGTGCTCGAGAAGAGGGAGAGGCTGGACGGCTGCGTCACCGGCCTCGATGCGGTCTTGTTGGCCGATATCGTGGCCAATCCAGCGAACTACTATGTGAACGTGCACAACTCGCGGTTCCCGGGAGGCGCCGTCCGCGCCCAGTTGGAACCGTAATCCGGTAGCCAGGCCAGGCACGCCGCCTTCGTCGACGAGACAACGAGCGATGTCGAACGTAGGCGGCGTGTCAAACCGGGCGTCCCAATGGGGGACACGTCCAGTCAGGGAGCTCGTTCGCTGTCGACAAACTCCGCGTAGCACGAACGCGTGCGCCGACCGATGGCGAAAAGCAGCGGGGGGAGCGTGATCGCACACGTCAGCAACAGCGCAATGCCGATGAACGCGCTCACGAGCAGCAGGTATTGCAACAGCTGCCACAATACGACCGGCTGGAGCGCCGAAAACAGCCCGTAGACGAGCAAGACCATCAGCATCAGTTCGATGCTGTGGACCTTGAGGCCACCGAGCGTCGAGCTGTTGTCCCGGATCTCGCTCCCCAGCGCGCTCAGGATGTCCTGCCCCTGTCCGGCGAGCACGCCACCCCCGACCCAGAAAACGCCGGCGGCGATCACCGGAAAGACGATCAGCGGAACGAACGCCCATGCGCCCGCCATGCGAAACAGCGCCGCGCCGATGGCTACGACCATTCCCGGCAGCGTCGCGTACACGAGCGAAGCGAGGAGTGTCGCCGCCAGGCTGGACGCAGTCAGGGGCTCGACGCGCCTCGGATTCAGCAACATCGCGGCGAAGACGGCCAGGCCCACGAGGAAGCTGGTCCACGCGAACACGCGAAACGCGGTTCGCAGGGCGGCTTTGGCGTCCGCCCACGCAAAGTGCAGCAGCGATCGGTCCTGCGTAGCTCGCGGCGTCATATCGGTGACCGGGTTCGCCCTGGAAGTGTTGGCGTGCCCCGCCTTCATGGGACGGCGTAACACTGCCCTCGTCACGAGCTTCGGCACGTTCGTCCGCCGGACTCCGCTCCCTGGATCGCCGCTTAGTCGGTCCTTCCCCTAATCTTCAGACGCAGTGAGACACGCCCCCTCTCCCTCCCAGCGGCCCGCGATCGAAGCCGAGCTGAAGCCGCTCCTCGTCGTCGCCGGACCGGGCTCCGGCAAGACCTTCTGCCTCATCGAGCGCATCCGGTTCCTCATCGAGACGCACGCGCTCGCCCCCGACCGCATCATCGCCTTCACCTTCACCAACAAGGCCGCCGAGGAGATTGCCACACGCCTCGACGAACTCGGCGAAGCCGCCCAAAGGGTCAAGCGCACCACCATCCACAAGTTCTGCGTCGACGTCCTCCGCGAGCACGGCACCCGAATCAACGTCGACCCGGGGTTCGGCATCGCCGACGAGGAATACCAGTGCGCGCTGCTCGGCCAGCTAGGCTCCGCGGCGCGCAACCAGAAAAGCCTGCTCCAGATGTTCGCGCGCCACCGCCTGCGCGGCGACGCGCTCGGGCTGACCGAGGGACGCCGCTTCGAGCGCTACGTCGAGATGCTGCGCGACCGGAACATGCTCGACTTCGACATGCTCCTCCTGCGCACCGCCGATGCCCTCGAGCACGCCGACGCCGCCGAGGCCGTGCGCAAACGCTGGGACTGCATCCTCGTCGACGAGTTCCAGGACCTGAACCCGATCCAGTACTCCATCGTCAAGACGCTCGCCGCGGCGAGCAACAACGTCTTCGCCGTCGGCGACTACGACCAATCCATCTACGGCTGGGCTGGCGCCGAGCCGAAGTTGTTCGAGCGCTTCATGAACGACTTCGGCATCCGCACGCCGTTCTACCTGCAGGAGAACCGCCGCACCGCGCGCCACATCTTCGACCTCGCGCGCCTCGTGGTCGAGCCCAACCCGTCGCTCCCGGGCTTCGAGTCGCGTCCCACGGTACTCGCGACGCGCACGACGGAGCATCCGGTCGAGGGCTTCGTCTTCGAGAACGCCGAGCAGGAGGCCGCCTGGATCATCGACGACATCAGAAAGCAGTTGGCGGAAGACGGCACGCAGCAGGTGGTGAGCGGTGAGCGGTCAGCGGTAAGCAGCAAGCTGTCGTACGGCGACTTCGGCCTCCTGTACCGCACCCACGAGATCGGGAACCTGCTCGAGCCCGCGCTTCTCATGGCCGGAGTCCCCGCGCGCCTCGCGCATGGCCGCGCCGTCGGCGAGGACGCGGTGATCGCCTATGTCGTCGCCGCGCTCGGCGTCATGACGCACCCGCATGACCCGGCGTTCCAGGAGCAATACCTCGGGATGGTGCTCCCGCGCACGCTCACGGAATGGGCGCGCAGCGAGGCGGAACGCCGCGGCCAGAGCATGCTCGCGCCGCTCAAGCAGCAGCTCGACAAGAAAGCGCAGAACTGGGAAGAGATCCGCCGCGCGGTGACGTCGCTGAAAAACCTCGGGGCCTATCTCCATCGGCACAAAAGCCTGCGCTCGCTGCTGGACGAGCTGCTCTCGCGTCGCGTGGGACGCTACCGCAATCCGCTGGCCGAGCGTCACCCCGAGATCGACGATCCGGAGCTCGACGTCGACGCCACGACGCTGGCGTTCCGGCTCAACAGCGTGCTCCAGAACCAGCGGCCTGTATCCCTTCCGCGCGCAGGGGGCGCGGAGATCCCGATGAAGGCGATGCTGCACGAGCTGGGCATCCGCGAGGTCCACCTGGGGGACAAGCAAGAGGCGGACAAGCTGGCGGACATAACGACGGACATGACGACGGACATAAAGGCGGACACAAAACCGTTCGCAAGGACTGTGTTCAAGGCCTGCCAGATCCTGACGGCACGCCGCTTCGAGGGGACGTTCACGGACTACACGACGTTCGACATCGAATCCACGGGCCTCGATACGAAGCGCTGCCAGATCGTCGAGATCGCGGCAGTCCGCGTCCGAAACGGGAAACCCGCCGCCGAGTTCCACGCGCTGGTGAAGCCGCGGATTCCCATCGAGCCAGGAGCCACGGCCATCCATCAGATCGACGCCGCGAAAGTCGTCAACGCACCGTACTTCGAGCAGATCTGGGCCGGCTTCCGCGAGTTCTGCGGCGACGACGTGCTCATCGCCCACAACGGCGAGGACTTCGACTTCCCGGTCGTCCGGCGGATGGCTAGGGGGCTGCCCGGAGTGAAGACGCTGGCGACGTACGACAGCATGCCGCTCGCATACGAGATCACGCCCGCAAGTCACCGCCTCGAGGATCTCGCGCGCCAGTACGGTATCCCGACCGGACGGTCGCACAGCGCGCTGGACGACGCGCGCACCCTGGCGCAGGTGTTCGCGCGGCTCAACCGTGAGAAGGTGACGCGCTCGCGCAAGTCGTCGCTGCTGCAGCTGCTGGATCACCTGGGCGTGGCGCTGGCGCTCTCGCAGCCGCTTCCCGAGCGCACCGACTCCAGGGTCCTCTTCGACATCGCGCGTCCGTTCGCGCTCGGCATCTTCGGCGACGCGCTGGACTACTACGAATCGCAAGCGAAGGACGACCCCTCGCTCCCCACGAAGGCCGACGTCATCGACCGGCTCGGCGGCCAGCCGCTGATGGACAGAATCAGGGCACAAAAAACTGCCGAAGAGCGCTACCCGTCCTCGATGCAGCGGTTGGGGATGCTCACCGTCGGCATGGATGGACTTGTTGTTAGGGAGCAGATCGAACTCTTGCTCGAGCGCGTGGCCCTGTCGGGCAGGGAGGTGGGCGACGACGACGCCGGCCGCGTCAACCTGCTCACGCTCCACGCCACCAAGGGGCTGGAGTTCTCGCGCGTGTACATCGTGGGCGCCGAGGACACGCAATTCTGGAAAGAAAAGGACTCGCGCGCCGAGCAGGAGGAGTCGCGCCGCGTGTTCTACGTCGGGATGACGCGGGCGAAAGACCGCCTGGTGTTCACGCGCTGCTCGAGCAGGGCAGGGAAGCCCACCGGCGGCGCAAAGTACCTCGACGAGCTGGGGCTCGCCCAGCGCAAGCCTTCAGCGGTCGAAGTAACGCGGGTGGTTGTCCCGGGGTTATCAATGAGAGCGACCGAATGGTGATAGCCATGCGCAACCAACCGAAGGTGAGCGAGCGCGCCATAGCACCGTTGCGCGCAGCTCAATGGATCGTGATGCTCGCCGCGTCCTGTCTGGCTGCGTGCGTGTCGACATCGGAACCTTCTCTCACGGCCACGCGGGACGCGGCCGTGCTGGTCGACGACGTGAACGATCCCGCGTGGCCCGCCGATCACATCGTTATCGATTCGGCCGTCGTCACGGCCGACGGGCGCGTGCGTCTGTTCACCTGGTACGGCGGCGGCTGCGAGGAGCACGCGGTCGCGCTCCTGGTCGGGACCGCGATGATGGAATCACATCCGGTTCGGCTGCGCGCCCGCCTGGCGCACAACGCCAATGGCGATCCGTGCGATGCGATTGTGTACTCGACGTTCGAGTTCCAGCTGGAGCCGGTGAGGCGCCACTTTCGACGGTCGTACCCCTCGGGCCCTGGCGTGCTCGTCCTCGGCATCGACGGCACAGCGGTTACCTACTCGTTTCCGTAGCGATTGGCGCTGAGCCTGGATCTGGCTTCGTGGCGCTGAATGCTATCGCGGACGACGCGGAACACGCGGATAACCGCCGCGGACAAACACAACAGCTTGTTTGTCGTCTCGCACGACAGGCTCTCTCGCCAGGAAACCAACAAAAGCAGTTGCAGGTCCGCGTGCTTTTTCCGCGTGTTCCGCGTCGTCCGCGATAGTCTTACGCCACGCCGGCGCCGGCCTTACTGCGCCCAGGCGCGCTCGAACGCCTGCACCGCCAGCGGCCCCGACCCCTCGGAATCCGGGATGTGGTCGTGCTTGAAGAACACGTACGCCTCGTCCCAGCCGCTCTCGCGAATGCGCTTCGTCCACGCCGCGAGCATCGCCGCATCGTAGTCGAAGCGGTGCAGCCTGACATATCCCCACGACGCCGTCGGCTGCACGGGAGACGCAAAGTCTTCCTGCTCGATGCCGACCATCGCGACGTCGTGCTCGCGCAGCGCGCGGAACACATTCTCGTCGAACCAGCTCTCGTGCCGGAACTCCACGGCGTAGCGCTTCCCGGCCGGCAGCCCGTCGAGGAAAGTGTGCAGCCGCTCCAGCTCCAGCTTCATGTTGGGCGGCAGCTGGAAGAGGATCGGTCCCAGGCGGTCGCCGAGCACGTCCAGCGTCTTCACCAGGTACTGCGCGACCTCCGCCGACTCCGGCTTGAGCCGCTGGAAGTGCGTGATCCGCTGGCTGGCCTTGACCGCAAAAGAAAACTGCTCGGGGACCTTGGCGGCCCAGTCGAGCAGCGTCTTCTCCTTCGGGAGCTGGTAAAAGGTGTTGTTGATCTCGACCGTCGGGAAGTTGCTGGCGTAGTAGGCCAGCATCCCGGCGTCCTTCAGGTCCTCGGGGTAGAACGGGCCCTTCCACTCCTTGAAGGCGTACCCGCTCGTACCCGCGAGGATCTTCAGAAACGCGCGCGCGTTACAGCCGAACGAGAATCAGGAACCGGGACGGCCCCCAGAACTCGTCGGGCTTCGCGATCTTCAGGTGGCCCTTGAACGTCGTGCCGTCGCGTTCACCGACTTCGGCGGCATCGAGACTCTGACGCGAAACGACGCGATAGCGCCGCGTGGTGTCGGGTACCTGGATCTCGTTCACGTCGCGCTGGTCGATGGGCGTGAAAGCGGACGCATCGAGCACGCGTGCCGGCACCAGCGAACGGCCCGGCTTCACGATCAAGAGGTTGGTGCCGCCTTCCTTCACGATCAGGCCCTTCTCGATCAGCTCCTTCTCGGAGCCGATGACGTAATAGGCCCGGAAGTGCTTGGTGCCGAGCGTCTTCACCTCCGAGCCCAGCGTGTCGAGGCGCGCCTCGAGTGTCGCGATGGCGCCGTTCTGCCGCTCGATCGTGGACCCGAGGTCAACGATCAGCTGCGCGTCCTCCTCGATCTTGGCGGCCTGCTGCGTGAGCTGCTCGGTCGTTGCCGTTTCCTTCTTCTGCAGCTCGGCGAGCTGCGTGGCGGTCGCCTTGGCGCGGCTCACGAGCGCGTTGACGCGCACCTGCATCTCCTTGCGCGCCGCGATCTGGTCCGCGAGCGGGTCCGAGGCCGACCGCTTCGTGCGGGGCAGGCCCCTGACGGTGCTGATGGCGCTGTCCATCTGGCCGAGGAACGCGTCGGCGTCGAGGACCACGCGAGTCAGCGAGTCCTTCTGTGAGGCGAGCTGGTTAGCCAGCGCCTGCTGCTCCGTGAGCCGGCCTTCCAGGCTGTCGGCCCGCGCAAGGGCAACTTTGTCCCTGCATGCCGCGAGCAGGAGCAGGCTCGCGACTCCGAAACTACGAATAGGATTGATCATGCGCGTAGTCTATAACGCGCATCGCGCTCCGCTAGTGCGCCACCTCACGCCGAGCGGTGTGACCCGCGATCTTAATCTGGTGTTAATGTAGGTATGCGGCCACTCGCAACAATCCTCCTCGCGCTGACGACCTCGTGCAACTGGATCTCGGATCCGGGGGGAGACGGCTATCGCCAGGACCTCCTTCGGGAGCTGGACCGGAGACAGGTTCAGTGGGACACGCTGGAAGTCCACGACTACGATTTTGATTACGACCTCAACTGTTTCTGCGCCCCGGAGGCCGTCCAGGCAGTAACCATCGAAGTCCGCAATGACCAGATCGTGCGTGTCGTGAACGAACTGGGCGAGGAGGTGTTGCCCCAGGCCGGCTTGACGTGGCCGACGGTGGACTCGCTCTTCGTCTGGACGCGCCGGTACGTCAACAACCGGGCCTACACCGTCGAGGTCGGTTTCGACCTGGATTTCGGTTTCCCGAACCACCTGGCCGGGGACGTCCCCCGCTCGGTGGACGACGAGTTCCTGCACACGGCGGCGAACCTCATCGTGCGGACGGTGCCCTGAAGCCGTTTGGAGCTTGGGGCTTGGATTTCGGCCAACGCCCAAACTCCAAACCCCAAGCGCCAAGCCGCTATCTGATTGTCTCCCCCGCCTCGAAGTCGTACAACGTGAGCTGCCTGAGCCGGTAGTACGCGAGCCAGTAGTTCCGCGCCGCCTGCAGGTACTGATTCACGGCCTGGTCCTTCTCGTTCTGCGCGATGTACAGGTTGTCGATGCCGATCCGGCCGATGACGTACCGGTTGTAAGCCACCTCGAACCGCTTCGCAGCGACGGTGTCGGCCTTGGCCGAGACTTCGAGGTTGCGACGCGCCTGGGCGAGCCCCAGCGCGGCGAAGTGGGCCTCCTGCCGCAACTGCTCGCGGCTTTGCTGGCCGATGGCCACGACGCGCTTCTGGTCGGACTTCGCTTCCTGTACGCCCGAACCGCGCGCTCCCCAGTTGATGATCGGCACCTGCAGCGAGACGCTGAATCGCTGCGCCTGAAGCAGGTTCTGGTACGCCAGATTCATTTCCGGCGCGGTCTGGTTGAAGCCCACACTGGCGTTCAGGGTCGCGCCCTGTTCACCGCCCCAGCGAGCCTCCGAGATACGACGCCGTGCCTGGAGCGCCTGGAGATCCAGCTCGCTCACTCGCGCGCGGTTCCGCAGCGCCTGCGTCACGGCCACGGTGGTGTCGGCGTCGATCGTCGGGATCGTCGTCGGCACCGTGACGTCCACGGGAGTGCCGGGGCTCACGTTGATCGCCAGGCGGAACGCGGCGAGCGCTCGCTCGAACTCGAGCTTGGCGTTGTCCAATTGCGCGCGCGCGCGCAGCAGCGCCAGCTCGCTCTGGAGCAGGTCGTTCTCGCCGATCTTGCCGACCTCGAGCCGCCCCTTGTTGAGGGTGTACAGCGTGTCGTTGGTGGCGGCGTTGATCGTCTGGTTCTCGAGCGTCCGCTTGGCCACGAAGAAGTCGAAGAACGCCTCGGTGGCCGCGAGCGCGACGCCTTCGCGCGCCTCGAGGTACGCGCGCTCGGCGACGTCGAGGGTCAGACTCTGCGTCCGGCCATTCCAGCGCATCAGGTTCGGGCGCAGAACCGGCTGCTGGATCTGGAACGTCACTGGCGCCGAGGCCCAACGGATCGTGTTGGCCGTACCGCCGGTCACCTCGTAACGCTGCAACTGAGATGTCACGGAGAACGTGCCGCCGGAGAAGGGAAGCTGCTGCGCGATGGTGAGGCCGGCGTCCGCCGTCGTGGTCTGCACGGGCGGAAGATGGCGGTGCCGTCGGGCTGCGGCACCGCCGAAATGTCCTTGCGGAACTGCGGCAGATTGCCGGTGAGCGAGAGCTGTGGCAGGCGACGCGCTCTGAAGGCGCTCTCGTTCGCGCGGGCGGCGTCGCGCGTTGCGGTCGCCGCGGTCGCCTGGAAGCCCTGCTTCTGCGCCATCTCGACGGCCTGCTGCAGCGTGATTACCGGCGCGACCGGCTGCGCCGTCTGCAACGCGGCCTGCTGCTGCTGGGCGACTGCAGTCGCCGAAGGCAGAAGGCAGAAGGCGGAAGGCAGCGCCAAGCTCCAAGCGCCAAGCGCCAAGCGGTAAACGGTAAACGGCTTCACTCGTACCGCAGACAGACGACCGGATCCTGACGCGCCGCGCGATACGCGGGCACGATGCCGAAGACGAGGCCCACGGTGAACGACACGCCGAAGGCGACGAAGACCGAGAGGTAGCGACACGATGGTCTTGATGTCGGCGAACCGCTCGATGCCGAAGCTCAGGCCGGCGCCGACGAGGATGCCGGCCACGCCGCCGGCGACGCTGATCAGCACCGCCTCGCTCAGGAACTGGAAGAGGATGTCCTTCTGCGTGGCGCCCATCGCGCGCCGCACGCCGATCTCGCGGATGCGCTCGAGCACCGACGCGAGCATGATGTTCATGATCCCGATGCCGCCCACGATCAGCGAGATCGAGGCGATGGCGCCGAGCACGATGTTGAAGATCGTCTTGGTGCGCTGCTCCTGCTTGAGCAGCAGCTCGGGCACGGTGATCTCGAAATCGACGACCGTGTTGTGCCGGCGCGCGAGCATGCGCCGCGATCACGTCGGCGACCGCCGGCACGTACCGCGACGTCGTCCACCCGCACGATGATCCGGTCGAGCTGGTTGCGGTTCGTCCGTTCGCCGCGCTGCTTCCTCGTCTCGCTGTCGGCGTCGTTGGTCGGCGCCGAAGTTCTCCGGCCGCGACGCCAGCTCGATGTCCCGCTGCGGTGAGCTGGGCGCGGTCGCGAAAGCGGAGCAGCATCGTGTGCGACCGGGACGTAGACGTCCATGTTGGCGTCGCGGATGCCGAGCCGCTGCGCGCGTTCTCGTTGCTGACACCGCGCGGTCGGTGAGCACGCCGACCACCGTGAGCCAGGTCTCGCCGACCTTGATCGCGCTTGCCGATCGGGTCCTCGGTCGTGAAGAACCGCGTGCGCACGCCGTGGCCGATGATCGCGACCGGCCGCCCGTGCTCGACCTGGCAGCGGCGTGAACCAGTCGCCCTGCGCCGAGCTCGCAGGTTGGTCAGGCGGAAGTAGGTGGTGTCGACGCCGACCACCTTGCCCGACCGGCGGTCGCCCTCGCGGGTGATGATGCGTGTTGAGCACGATCTCCGCGCTCGTCGCCTCCACGTTCGGCACGACGCGCTGGATCGCCTCGGCGTCGGCGTAGGTCAGTCCGGGCGAGAAGCTTCTTCACTGCTTCTCGTCCTGCTCTTCCTTGGCGTCGCCTTCCTTCTGCTCGACCAGCGGCGTGATGATGACGTTGTTGGAGCCGAGCAGCCGCATCTGCTCCAGGATCTCCTGCTCGGCGCCCTTGCCGATGGCGAGCATCGCGATGACCGACGCGACGCCGAAGAGGATGCCGAGCGAGGTGAGGCCGGCGCGCAGCTTGTTGTGCGCCACCGCCTCGAGCGGCGGTGCGCATGCCGAACAGGACGTGCGCCGCGATCTGCCCGCGGAGCTGCGCGAGCGTCTCGCGAGTCGAACCGCATCGTCGGCCTACGGCTTCTTGGTGGCGGGCGCGGCCTTGGCCGGCGGTTCGTCCGTCCGGCGCGGCACGGGAGCCTTCGCGCGTTGCGGTCTGGCGGTATCGTCGGCCGCGCCGGTCGCCGGGACTGTCCTTGGCCTTGGCGACGGAGCCGGGCAGCCGCTCGATCTTCATCGTTGTCGGCGTCGGCGGGCGCGGCAGGCAGCACGCGGTCGTCCTCCTCGAGGCCCTGGAGCGATGATCACCTCGTCGTCGTTCATCGTCGCCGGTCTCGACTTCCTGCTTGCGCACGCCGCGCGCCGTCCTGCCTGTACACGAACGGGACGCCGCTTCTGGCTGTCGAGCGCCTCGAGCGGGATGTAGAGCACGTTCTGGACTTGCGCAGCGTCTCGACCGCGTTGCCCGTCGTCATGCCCGGGCGCAGCGTCGTGTCGGCCTGCTCGATGAGCAGCACCTTCACCTCGAACACCTTGGCGTCGGTGTTGGGCCGCTGCTCGCCCACGTTCGCGACGCTGCGTGACCGTGCCCGTCGAGCTTCTTGCTCGGGATCGGAGTCGAGCGTGAGCACGACCGGCTGTCCCGACGCGATCTTCCGGACGTCGATCTCGTTGACGTAGGTGATCGACTCCATCTGGGAGAGGTCGGGCAGCGTCGCCACCGTCGGGCTCCCACGGCGCCGACCTGCGAGCCCGACCGTCTTCTTCTTGCCGTTCCACTCCTTCACGTAGATCACCATGCCCGGCGCCGGGCGCCGTGATGGTGAAGCCCTGCATGACGTCCTGCACGATCCTGCAGCTGGTTCTGCTGGCGGTCGCGGTCGGCGCCGACCTCGCGCATCTTGGCCTGGGCCTGCTCGGTCTTGGTCTTGTAGTCCACCTTGGCCTGCGCCAGCGCGCGCTCGGCCTTCTCGAGATCGATCTCGGCCTGGCGCTTGACGGTCGGCGCTTCGTAGATCGCCTGCTCCTTGGCGAGCCGCTTCTCCTCGAGCCCCAGCTCCATGCGTGCGGATCTCTTCGCGCGCCTTGGAGAGGTTGAGCGTCGAGTCGAGCATCGGCCTGCTCGTACACCGCCTGCGCCTTCTGCAGCGCGAGGGTGACTTCGGCGAAGCTTGCGCGGCGATGGTGCGAGCGGTCGATCTCGGCGACGACGTCGCCTTCCTTCACCACCGTCCCCTCGGGAACGAGGGACGCGATCTTCATCTGGTAGACTGCTCGGCCTGCTGCGTGTTCGGCGGGACCGTGATCTGGACGAACTTCGCGCGCGCAGCTCGCCCGACGTCGTCACCGTGACCTTGAACTCGCCCTTCTTGACGCGGCCGACGAGGGAGTTGTCCTCCACGTTCGTGTCGCGCGCCATGAGCCAGGCGCTGGACGCCACCAGCATGACTGCCACCGCCCCCACGACGAACCAGCGATTGCGGATGAGACGACGCATATGACGGATCCCGAAGCGTTTAGAGGAGCTGGGGGGCGCTGCCCGATCACCGGACATATGACACCAATTGGCCCCGAATCGTTGGTTCCCGGCCCCGGTACAGAGTGACGGGTGCGGCCGTGGTGTGCAACGCCCTTAATCGAGACGTAATAGGCGCGCTGGCCGTTGGGCGCGGGCGGCTTGCCGACAGCAGGTTGCGCCAGCCGAATGCGCCCTCGACCACGCGGCTACGGGGTGGGACAGATGCTGTCCTGGGGGCTGGACGGGCGTGACCGGCGTCACACCTCGCTCGTCGTCAAGATGCTGTGCCGCAACGATTTAGACGGCAAGCGGCCGCGGCATGAAGCGAGCCATACAGCGTGGTGCAGTCCTCCCCCCAAAGGAATCCATATGCGTCGCCCTGACGCGAAGGTGGTCCTCCGCCGGATTGCAGTTGCTGTGTCGGTACTCGCCCTCGCCGGCTGCGGCGGGAAGCACTACCTCCAACAGTACACGTTCGCTGACCGGACGCTTGCGCTGGTGTACATCGAGCCGCCCGAGCCCCACCTGCTCCATGGTCTGTACGACGTGGACGTGAACGGGAACGCTCTTCAGACCGTGATGCAGGCGAGCGCGAAGGTCGCCAAGGAAGTCGTCGCCCGCCGGGCGAGCGCGCGACTGGACACCGCCGCGCGTCGCGTGGACGTCTCAGGCCGGTTGGCGCAGCGCACGCTGGAGCGCGCGAGCCGCTACCTCGGCACGCGCACGGTCCCCACGCGACAGGGCGCCGATTTCGTGCTCGAAATCTACATGCGCTCCTTCGGCATAGACGCGCGTTCCAACCAGGCGACATACCTGTACACGCGCGCCGAGGCGGTGCTGATCGATCGCAGGACCGGCCGCGAGATCTGGAGCGAGGACGTACGCGGCTCCGACCGGCTGACACCGTACGTGCAGGGGACGCTCGACGCGCCCAGCGCAATCTTCACGGCGGCGACGCTGCAGACCGTGACGGTCCGGGATTTTCAGGAGGCGCTGGAGCAGCTGGTGACGCTGACGTCCAACGTCATCACGGCGGAACTGAGAGACAAACTCCGTGATGTTCGGGACAGATAAGGCCTGACGGCGTTCTTGAATGCGTTCTTTACGGCGTTCTTTGCAGCGATCTTTACGGCGGTTTACTGCGCCGTTAAGAACGGTGTAAAGAACGCCGTTAAGAACGCCGTTAAGAACGCAGTAAAGATCGCCGTTAAGAACGCCGTAAAGTTTCCGGTTCGCAGTTCACGCTCGCCGGACGGTAGCGCCCCGTATCAGCCTGAGGACGAAGAGCAGCGCCACGGCGCCGATGAACGCCACGAAGATCACGCCTGCCAGTCCGCCGAACGGCGTGTCGGTGCCGAGCTGACGGAAGATCCAGCTGCCCACGAATGCGCCGACGATGCCGATGATGATGTCGCCGATGAGTCCATAGCCGCTGCCGCCCATCAGGAGCGACGCCAGCACGCCCGCGACGAGGCCGACGATGAGCCAGGTCAACAGAGTCATGACCGCCTCCAGTCGAAAGTCGGGCACGCAAGGGGCAACAGCCATGCCCGAAAACGTGCGCTCCCGCGCAAGGTGAGTGAATGCAAGCCGTTAGTGCCAGTTGGACAGTACGAAGTTTTCCGTGCAAACTCCAGGACTGACGGACCGTCCACCTCCCACCGACAGACTTGAATCCACTCGCCCCTGACATGCCGGCCGACCGCGAGCACGTGTTGCGACTCTTCGACTACCACCACTGGGCGGGCGACCGGGTGTTCGACGCGCTCGCAGGCGTGTCCGCGCCGCATCTCGACCAGAAATGGGGCGGCAGCTTCGGATCGGGACGGGCGCTGCTGCGGCACGTGGCGGGCGTCGAACGGCTGTGGTACGAGCGCTTGACAGGCAACTCGCCGAAGGTGATTCCCGAGTACCCACCCGGGTTCGGCGGCGCCGATTTCCGCGACGAGTGGCGCCGTTCGCGCGACGATCAGCAGCGCTTCCTCGACGAGATGTCACGCGACCTGCTGGCGGGCGAGCTGACGTATGTCAACATGAAGGGCGAGCGCTGGACGTACCCGCTGGCAGACATCCTGGAGCACGTGGTGAACCACGGCACGTACCACCGCGGCCAGATCACGCACCTGCTGCGCGACCTCGGCCACACTGCGCCGTCCACCGACTACCTGCTCTTCGCCGAGGACCGCCGGAAGGACTGATTCGAGCGCGCCGGCTCGGCGAGGGCGCCGAGCAGGTACGTGAGGTTCGCGGTGCCGTCCATGATCGGCTCGTTGGTGGAGTAGTCGCCGATGTCGTCGTGGTAGACGATGAATCCCGTGTTGAAGCGCTCGTATTCGTCGGGCTGGTGCAGCGTGATGCCGCGCAGGTTCTGGTAGATCGAGCGATACACGGGTCCGTCGAGCAGCCCGCCGAGGATGGTCTGGACGCCAAGCTTGCTGGCGTGCGACGAGTGCGGATCGCGCGCCCACGTGCCGCCGTTCGGATAGCCGATCACCATCGAGGCGCCCCACGGGTTCACGCCGAACAGCCAGTCGATCGCCGCCTGCTCGTACTCGCGGAAGCGTGAGTCGCCGGTCATGCGGCGGTAGAGCAGCGCCTGCGTGGCGAACGACGTGATGAGGTTGCTGGAGCACCAGATGAACGGGACACCGATGCGAAAGCCGTTGTCGGCGCGGCGCGCCACGGCCTCGAGGCCCCGGCGATACAGCGCGGCCATCGGGCTCGGGTCGATCTCCTGGTACCACCAGATGCGATAGTGACCGTTGTTGTGCCAGGGGAACCACTGGTAGTGGCGCGCGGTGTCGGCCCCCATCCACGGCGTGACTGGTTCCATGTGCGCGTACTCCGCGGCCTCGGCGAGGTACCGCTCCTCGCCGGTGAGTGCATGCAGCTCCGCGGCTCCCAGCTCCATGTCATCGGCCCAGTTGTCTTCCTCGTAGAAATACGGCGATCGCGCGGGCGCAGTCTGGCAAACGCCGGGGTATTTCCGCCCGAGCGCATATGCGGCGACGGCCTTGGCGCGCAGCGTGGCGGCGAACGCCGTGTCGGTAGCGAAGAGCGAGGCGCCGAGGGCGAACGCCGACGCGTACTTCCCGGCCGTGGACGCGTAGCCCGTCGAGCGATTCTTGTTCTGGAAGAGTCCCTGTGGGCGGCCCGTGCAGGGGTAGACTGCGCGCTCGCGACCCTTGCCCCAGCCGTAGTCGCTGGAGTCGTTGGTCATGAGGTCGAAGTACATGTGGTCGCGGTCGTCGGCGATCTGGTTGTACATCTCCGAGTCGCTCGGGAACATGCGACGCAGCCACTCGAGCCCGTGCCGGGCTTCGTCGAGGACGTCGGCGATACGGTTGGCGCCGGGCAGGCCGCGCGCGTCGAACGCGTCGGCGAACGCGCCGGGATGGTCGCGCCAGGCGGCGAGCATGACGTACACGGCGTTCGCGGACGTCGTGACGTACTGGAGAAAGTCGCTCGCGTCCGCCCAGCCGCCGCTGACGCGGGCGAACTTCACGACACGACCGGAGTCATCGACGACGTTGCCGTCGAAGCGATGGACGCTGTCGCGAAAGAGCGGATTCCAGCCCGAGCGCTGCTGCCGCATGTAGTAGAGCAGGGTGTCGGCGCCGCCAGCGTACACGTCGTCGCCGATCCTGAAGGCGCGGGACGTGACGAACGTCGGCTCACCGTTTGCCGTTGGCCGCTTGCCGTGGACAGCGATGGTGTAAGTGCCCGACGTCCGCAGGGCGGTGAAGTCCAGCCGGTGTGTCGTTTTGCACGGCCCGAACGGGCCGGCGGCCACGGCCGGCCTGGGGCCCAACACCGTGCGTCCGCGCTGGTCCAGCACGCGGAAGCTCCCGACCCCAGCGGAGTCCAGGGAGCAGACGACAGCCGACTTGGGCGCGTCCGGCAGGTAGCCGACCTGATTGACCCGGATGAAAGACGAGCTATCGGAGGCGAGGGCGAGGAGGGCGAGAATCGAGGCGGGCACGACGCAATATTGCGAAACCGCCAGGACTCCGGCACCGTACGCACAGAGGTACCTCACCGGAGCCCGACTACATGCTGGCAGCCCTCGCGCGTCTCTTCGCGCTGCGCCCCTTCCTGACGTTTGCCGTACTCGGCATTCCGGTGATCATCCTGATCGCGGTAGGGCTGATCACGATCGTGGCGCTGAAGTTCCTGGTGTTCGTCGTCCTGCCGATCGTGTTGGTCGTGTGGGTGATCAGGAAGCTGTTCTGGAACGGAAGGGATACGACCTAGAGGCGGTTTGACGGTTTGACCGTTGGCGGCTTGTAAACCGTCAAGCCGTGAGCCGTCAAACCCGTGCTGCCGTCCTAGCCCAGCACCGGGATCCTGCTCGGCGTCAGCCTCGTCCCGATCGACTCGCGCGCCACACTCTCGAACACCCGCGCCTCCACGAACGCGCCCAGCAGGTGGGGGTCGAGCATGCCGTCCCGCGCCTCGTCGTGGAGGATGTCGAGGGCGCGCTGGTACGGCACGGCGCGCTTGTACGGGCGGTCCGTGGCGGTGAGCGCGTCGAAGATGTCCGCGATGGTCATCATCCGCGTCTGCACCGGGATCGCGTCGGCGGCGACCCGTCTGGGGTAGCCCCGGCCATTCAGCTTCTCGTGATGCGCGTAGGCGATGTTCGGGATGCCTTTGAGCTCGCGCGTCCACGGGATTTCTGGAGGAAGTCGTACGTGTGCGTCACGTGCGACTCGATCTCGCGCCGCTCCTCGTCGTCCAGGTTGCCCTTCCGGATCATCAGGAAGCGCAGCTCGTCGTCGCGAAGCAGCGACCGCTCGACGCCGTCGAAGTCCGTGTACGTGCGGCGATTGATGCCGCGCAGCTCGTCGAAGCTGCCCTCGGCCAGCACCGTCGGCTCGTTGGCGCGCACGATCGAATCGAGGAACTGCTGCAGCTCCACGCGCCGTGTCTGCCTGATTTCCTTCAGGCGCTCCATGGCCTCGTCGTAGTTCTTGTCGCCGTGCGTCGCCAGGTAGTTGGCGCGCTCCCGCTCGTACTCCAGGTCCACGTGCTGGAGGAGGAAGGCGAAGCGGTGGCGGATGATGTCGAGGTCCCACGGGTAGAGCTTCTTCTGCTTCACGAGCATCTGTTCGCGCACGCCGACCTTGCCGAAATCGTGCAGCAGGCCGGCATAGCGGATCTCCTTCAGCTGCTTCGCGCGAGAACTTGAGATCCTTGTACGGCCCCGGGCCGCCACGGTCCACCGCCTGCGCGAGCCCGACCGTGAGCGTCGCCACGCGCACGGAATGACCTGACGTCGTCGGGTCGCGGGACTCGATCGCGGTGACCGCGGCCGTGACGAAGCCCTCGAACAGCTCCTCGATGTCCTCGTACAGCTGGCTGTTCTCGATGGCGACCGCCGCCTGCGACGCCAGCGCGCTCACCAGCTCCACGGAGCGCTGGTTGTACGGCAGCACCTCGCTCTCGACGACGGCTTCCGAAGTCAGCGTCGCCCCGGCGTTGCCGCTTGCGGTTGATGAGCTGCAGCACGCCGACGATATCGTCCTTGTGCGTCCGCATCGGCAGCACGAGCATGGACTTGGTGCGATAGCCGAAGCGCTCGTCGAAGCTGCGGTTCTGCCTGTAGCTCACGTCTTCGGGGAGCAGATAGACGTCCGCGATGACGAGCGGCTGGCCCGTCGCGGCGACATAGCCCGACAGGCTCGCGTGGTCGATGGGCACCGAATACTCGCTGAAGGGCAGGTTGGGCAGCGAGAAATTCTGCGACAGCTTGAAGCGCAGCGTCTTCGGCGCGCTGCCGTCGTCGGTGCGTTCGGCCAGGTACAGCGAGCCGGCGTCGCTGTTGGTGATGCGCCGGGCCTGGCCGAGGATCATCTCGAGCAGCTTGGTGAGATCGCGCTCGTGCGACAGCGCGACGCCGACGCGCGTGAGCTCGGTGAGCTCCTCCGACCGGAGTTTTTCCTGCTCCCGTGCGTTGCGCTCGGCCAGCTGCGCCGCCGCGTGTCGGAACGCTCCACGGAGTTGCGTCAGCAGGGCGCCCACCGGGGCGTCGCCCGCCACGAAGCTGGTCAACAACTCGACGGGGAAATCGTCGCCCGGCTCCTGTTCACCGGCGTATCCCATGCCCACCAGCACTGCGACCTCCGCCAGGCCCTCGAGTGTGTGGGGCACGCCAGCCACCGACTGGAGCAGCGCGCGGTCGAGTACGACCACGATGGGCCTCCGCTCCTCGGCCAGGGCCGCCGCCGTGGGAAGCGCGGGTACGCGACGAACCTCGATGTCGTCCTCGCGGCGACCGAGTGGCGCGGCTGAAATCGTCCTGCCGAATGCAACCAGGAGGAGTGGCTTCATCACTCGGAGGTGACACGAAATCGCCGGCGGCCCTGACGGGTTCGCCGGCGACCGTTTGGTAGGAAGGCGGACTAACCCTGCGACAGCTTCTTGATCTTCTGCTGTACCGGTGCGTAGTCGGGGAACTTGACGTTGACCTGATTCAACAGCTCGACTGCTTTCGTCTTGTTGCCCGCGTCTTCTTCCTCCAGCGCCTTGGAGTAGAGCAGGGCCGTCTTCATGTCCATCTTGCGGGTCGGCTTGGACTGCGCGACGTGCGTAACGGGCTTGGTCTCGGCGGGCTTCGCCTGGGCCGGGGCGGGTGTGGCTTCGGCCGGCTTGGCATCGGCCGGCGCGCTCGCGGGAATCGCCTGCGCGCCGCCCGCGTCGCCCACGCGAAGCGCGGGGAGCTTCATCTCGGTGTTGAGCTTCGTGGAGAGCTGCGACATGAGGCCAAGCACGTCGTCGCCGCGCGTGTCGATGCGGGTCGGACTGGTGATCGCGCCCGTCTCGACGTTGATGGCGCGCGCCGTGAGCACGTAGCGGCCCTTGCTGTCGCTCATGAAGCCGCCGGTGATCATGTACTGCGCGCCGATGATCTTGCCGAGCCGGATCGCGGTCTCCGGACTCACCGCGCCGGACTTGACGAGGTTCTGCTCCATGAGAAGCGACTGGACGCGCTCGCGCTCGACGAGGCGAACGCTCGGGTTCGACGCCATGTCGGTGATGAGCATGTCGGCGAGTCCCTTGCCGATACCGTCGAACTCGGCGCGGTCCTTTCCGATGGAGTTGTTGTCGAAGTACATGACCGCGACCACAGGCTTGGCCTGGGCGGGCATGTTCCCCGGCGCCACCAGCGCAATCGACGCGATCGCGAGCGTCATCGCCCTACGAAGAGCCTTCCTCATTTGTCCCTCTCAGTAATGGAGCGTTGTTGCTGTTTGGGGTTTGGAGCTTGGGGGCTTGGCGTCGCCAAACCCCAAACCTCAAACTCCAAACCGTTCTATACCGTAAGTGTCATTCCTTCTGCCGCTGCTTCGATGTCCAGATCGATGCCGCGTTCCTTGACTATCGCCCGGCACGCTGCGACACGCTGATCCAGCTCATCGTCGCTGCGCTCCGGCTTGTGATGGAACATCACGAGCGTATCGACCCTGGCCTCGATGGCCAGCGCCAGCGCGTCGTCGTACGTCGAATGTCCCCAGCCGCGGTGGTGGTCGTACTCCTCGGCCGTGTACGTCGTGTCGTGCACCAGCACCTTCGCGCCCCTCACGAAATCGACGAGCGAGGTGCGCCAGCCGACCGGCGTTTCGTATTTGCCGCCCGAGCCAAGCTCATTGTCGGAGATATAGACCAGCGACCGAGCGCCTTCCCGGGTTTCCGTAAATCGGTACCCCAGCGCACCCCCCGGGTGCCTGACGGGGCAGGCAGAGACCTCAAAGCCCTGCCTCCTTTGCGTCGCGTCGGAGATCGCGGAGAAATCGATGGTCGCGTCGAGTTCCTCGAACGGGACCGGAAAAACGACGGGGTTCATCTGATCCCGCACGATGCGGTCGATGCTGGTCTCCAGCGAATGGCTGCCCCAGATGGTAAAGTGGTTGCCGCGCTGGAAGATCGGCCCGAAGAAGGGGATGCCCTGGATGTGATCCCAGTGGGCGTGGGTCAGGAAGATGTCGCCCTTGATCGGAGCGCCGTTCGCGCGTCCCAGGAGCGATCGCCCGAGCTCCCGCATTCCCGTTCCGGCGTCGAGGATGATCAGCCAGCCGTCCGTCGTGCGCACTTCGACACACGGTGTATTGCCACCGTAGCGCACAGTTTTCGGACCCGGGCTGGGGATCGATCCCCGTGTGCCCCAGAACTGGACCCGCAGGCTCATGCCGCCTCTTCGCAAGCATTACTAAACATTGGACTTAGACGCCAAGAGTGCTACGCGAGCTATCACCGCGCGCCCGTGATCTCGGTCACCGGCGCGGTCTCCCGTCACTCACGAACCTGGGCGCGCTCCTCGAGCGCCGGACGATTGGCGAGCGATATCCGCCGCCGTTCGACCGCAATCCAGCCGGCTTCCTGAAAGTCCTTCATTGCGCGCGAAACGGTTTCGCGGCTTGCGCCGATCATCTGCGCGATCGTCTGGTGGGTGAGCGATTTCTCTATCTGATCGGTGCCGCTCTCCTCGGACAGGTCCAGCAGCAGGCGCGCAATGCGTCCGGGGACGTCGAGGAGCACCAGGCCGCCGATCTTGTCGTCGGCGCGGCGCAGCCGGCGCGACATCTCGGTGAGCAGCGACCAGGCGACCGATGGCGAGGACTCCACGCGCTTGCGGAAGTCCTCCCGCCGGAGGACGATCAGGTTGGCGTCCTCCATGGCGATCACGTGCGCCGATCGCGGCTGCTCGTCGATGAGGGCCAGTTCGCCGAAGTGTTGTCCGACTCCGAGGACCCCGAGGATCACTTCGCGCCCGTCCTCACCAATGAGAACGACCTTCACGCGCCCGGACCGGACGATGAACAACGAGTCGCCCGGATCGTTCTCGAAAAGAATGACGCTGCCACGAGGGTAGGAACGCTCGCGGGTCAGGTCGGCAAAGTTCTGAAGCTCGGATAGGTCGAGGCCGCTGAGCAGCGGGACGGTGCCGAGGAAGTCAGCCGTTGTGGTGGTCAAGGGCTATGGGCGAGCGGGGAATCCGCCGTGGCGCGGCGGCCGAGAGCGATTGCGGCGGACGGCGGCGGCGCCGTGAATCGCGCCGAAGTTAGGGGTTGCGAGGCGTCGTGTCAAACGTCCAAGCCCTTGTCGGGTTGTCTGTTAGCACAGGGGAACGGTATATTTGATGGCACAATAGGCAGTGGGTGGTCGGTGATAGGTGCCGGTGAAGTGAATGCCCGCACCCCACCACCTTACACCTATCACCTACGACCTAAGGACTCGCCTTCAATGAAGACTGGCATCCACCCCGAATATCACACCGCCACCGTCAAGTGCGCGTGCGGCAACACGTTTCAGACGCGCTCGACGCAGGGCGAGATCCACACCGACATCTGCAACATGTGCCACCCGTTCTTCACGGGTAAGCAGAAGCTCATCGACACGGCCGGCCGCGTCGAGCGCTTCCGGCAGAAGTACGGGAAAGAGAGCTGAGCCTCCGCGATCGACTCGAGGACGCGCTCGTCCGGGCGCGCGAGGTCGAAGCGGCGCTCTCTGATCCGAAAACGGTGAAAGATGCTCGGCGCCTCGCCGAGCTGGGTCGCGAGCATCACCGACTGACACCGCTGGTCGAGCTCGCAAGGCAGCTGGAAAAGGACGAAACCGAGCTCGCGGAAGCGCGCGAGCTCGTCGCCACGGACGACGCTGAGATGTCGGCGGAAGCGCGCAAGGAAGTCGCCCGACTCGAGGCGTCGATCGCTGCGCGCGAGGAGCAACTCATGCCGCTCCTCATTCCCGCACGACCCGCTGGACGAACGCAACGCGATCGTCGAGATCCGCGCGGGAACCGGCGGCGACGAGGCCGCGCTGTTTGCCGCGGACCTCCATCGCATGTACACGCGCTACCTCGAGCGGAAGCGCTGGAAGGTCGAGGTGCATCTCGCTGTCCCCGGGCACCCTGGGTGGCATCAAGGAAGCCATCTTCAAGGTGCCCGCCGACGGCGCGTTCGGCATGCTGCGTTGGGAATCGGGCGTGCACCGCGTGCAGCGCGTGCCGGCGACCGAAAGCCAGGGCCGCATCCACACGTCGGCGGCGACGGTCGCGGTGCTGCCCGAGGCCGAAGACGTCGACGTCAAGATCGAGGACAAGGATCTGCGCATCGACGTGTTTCGCGCCGGTGGTCCCGGCGGCCAGGGCGTGAACACGACCGATTCCGCGGTGCGCATCACGCACCTGCCCACGGGAATCGAGGTGAAGCAGCAGGACCAGCGCTCGCAGATCCAGAATCGCGCGAAGGCGATGGAGATCC
The DNA here is from genome assembly GCA_963724885.1 of uncultured Gemmatimonadaceae bacterium. Lineage (GTDB taxonomy): Bacteria > Gemmatimonadota > Gemmatimonadetes > Gemmatimonadales > Gemmatimonadaceae > DASPMP01. Next base: position 178,878 of record CAVRWG010000003.1, read on the forward strand.
TGCGCGCGCGCCTGCTGGACCTGCGCATCTCGGAGCAGGAAGCCGAACGCGCGCGGATGCGGAAGACGCAGGTGGGGACCGGCGACCGTTCGGCGAAGATCCGGACGTACAACTATCCGCAGAGCCGCGTCACCGATCACCGCATCGGCTTCACGACGCACAATCTCCAGGGCGTCATGGACGGCGACATCGAGCAATTGATCGACGCGCTCAAGATGGCCGACGTCGAGGAGCGCCTGAGTGGCTGACTCACCGTTCACCGCTCACCGCTTGCCGTTTACCGCTGACCGATCATCGACTTCGGTAAACGGTCAACGGCAAACGGTAAGCAGCCTCGTCGCCGAGATTGCAGTCTGCATTGGTGACACCATGGAGGCGCGGGACCTGCTCGCCGCGCTGCTCGACGTGCCGAGGCATTGGCCGCTGGTGCACGAGAACGAGGCGGTCGAGGCCGAAACACGGCGCCGCGCACTGGCGGCTGCCGGGAAGCGGGCGGCCGGCGCGCCGCTGGCGTACGCGGTCGGACGCGCGAACTTCCGTTCGCTCACGCTCGACGTGGACGAGCGGGTGCTGATCCCACGACCCGAGACCGAGTTGCTGGTGGACCTGGTGCTCGAGCGCGTCGCGGCGGGTGGCGTCGCGGTGGATGTGGGCACGGGTTCGGGCGCGATCGCGATTGCGCTCGCAATGGAAGGGCGGTTCGAGAGGGTTGTGGGGACGGATATTTCGGCGGATGCACTCGATGTAGCGCTGGCGAACGCGCAGAGGCTGGGTGCAAGGAATATGGAGTTCGTTCAGGGCGATCTGCTGCAGACGTCGAACGTCGAACGTCACACGTCAGACGTGGAACGTTGGACGTTTGACGTTGAACGGTTGACGTCGGATGTCCGCGTGGTGGTCTCCAACCCACCCTACATTGCGTTTTCCGAGATCGCGGAGCTACCGGCATCCGTGCGAGATTGGGAGCCTGCGATCGCGTTGTACAGCGCTCGCGACGGGCTGGCGACGACGGCGCAACTCGTGCGGCAGGCCGGTGCCAGACTGGAGTCCGGCGGGCTACTGGCTCTCGAAGTGGATGCGCGGCGGGCTTCGCTGGTGGCCGAACTGGTGTCGTCGGATCCGCGGTATCGCGATGTCAACGTGAAACAGGACATGACCGGACGCGAGCGGTTCGTGCTGGCAACGAGACGGGAGGCAGAGCACCAATGATCGAGGAAAAGGCGCGCGACCTTGGCCGTCTCATCGGGCAGGGCAAGGAGTTCCAGGAGCTCAAGCGCGCGAGCGACGCGCTGGAGCAGGATGCAGAGGCCGTGAAGCTGCTCAAGGCGATGGACGGGCTACACCGTGACGCGCAGCGGATGATCGAGCGCGGCGAGCGCCCGACGCCGGACATGGAGCGCCAGCTCGACGACCTGCTGGGCCAGGTGCAGGTGCAGGTGCCGTATCAGCGTCTCATCACGGCGCAGGAGAACTACCAGAAGCAGATGGCGCGTGTGAATGAGTGGATTCAAGAGGGGATCGAGAAGGGCGCGGCGAGCCCGATAATCGTTCTTGGATGATCCGATTGACGGATTGACGGTTTGACGGTTGAACGGCTTTACGATTACGCAATCCGTCAAACCGTGAACCGTCAAAACCGTCAAACCGCCTCAATGCCTTTAATCGTTCTGGAAGGCCCCGAAGGCGCCGGCAAGACGACACAGATCCGGCTGCTGCGGGAATGGCTGGAGGCCCGGGGCACTCCCGCCGTCGCGTTTCGGGAGCCAGGCGGTACGCCGGTCGGAGACGAGATCCGGAAGTTGCTTCTCGACCAACCGTCGTCCGACATGGTAGCGCGCGCGGAGACACTCCTCTTCATGGCGTCGCGCGCCCAGCTGGTGGAACGCGAGATCGCGCCGGCCCTGAAGCAGGACGCCATGGTGCTTCTGGATCGCTTCTTCCTCTCGACCTACGCGTACCAGGTGCACGGCCGCGGTCTGCCGCACGAAGAGGTCGTCGCGGCGAACCAGCTCGCGACGGCCGGCCTTCGGCCCGACCTCACGGTGCTGCTCTCGCTGCCGACGGGCGAAGGATTCGCGCGCCTTGCCGCCCGCGAGCAACGGATGAGCGGAAGCGTTCCGGGCGGTGATCGCATCGAGCGTGCGGGCTCCGAGTTCCATCAGCGCGTGGCGCGCGCCTTCGCGGAATTCGCGACTCGCGACTGGCAGGCCGCGCATCCTGAGGCCGGCGCAGTCGTGACGGTTGACGCGTTGGGCAGCGAAAAGGACGTGTTTGCGCGCGTGCTCGCCGCGCTGAGCCGGCGCTGGCCCGAATATTCCTCCTGACGGCCGCATGAGAATCGATCCGTTGCGCTCATGTCGCGCACGCTGATCGTCGGCGTCGTCCTGGGCGCCGGCGTGATTACCGGCGGCCTGCTCATGCAGAGTGGCGCCTGGCGCGAAGCGGCCGCGGTGCCTGCTACGCCGAGGCTGCTCGAGCAGGTGATGGCGCGGCTGCGCCGGGACTACATCGACACGATCTCCATCGACGACATGTATCGGCGTGCGGCGTTCGGCGCCGTCAAGGAACTGGAGGATCCCCACAGCCTGCTTCTCACGCCGGATCGGTTGCGTCGGCTGAAGGAAGCGACCAGCGGACAGTACGCTGGCGTGGGCATCGAGCTCGACTTTCGCGATGGGTTCGTGACGGTGATCGCCCCGCTGGCGGGCACGCCGGCGGACAGCGCCGGCATCGAGCCCGGTGATCGCATCCTGGCGGTGAACAAGAGACCGACCTACGGGCTCTCGATGGACGAAGTGCAGCAGCAGCTGCGCGGCCCCGTAGGCAGCACACTCGAGCTCACCGTCGAGCGCGGCGACGAGACGCCGAAGTTTCACCATGAAGCGGCGCGTCATCAGGTTCGATCCCGTGCGGCGCGCGTTCATCGCCAGACCGGGGATCGGCTACGTCGAGCTGGCGACGTTCAGCGAGAACGCCGCGCGCGATCTGCGCCGGGCGGTCGATTCGCTGCGCGGCGCCGGCGCCCGGTCGCTGATCCTCGATCTGCGCGAGAACCCGGGCGGCCTGCTGGAGCAGGGCGTCGCCGTCGCGGAGCTGTTTCTCGATCCGCGTCAGGTCATCGCGACCACGCGCGGCCGGGTCGCCGACGCCAATCGGGAGTTCGCCGACAAGGCCGCGCAGCAGTGGCCGGGAATGCCGGTGGTGGCTCTGACCGACAGCGGCACCGCGAGCGCCGCTGAGATCGTCGCGGGCGCGCTGCAGGACCACGGCCGCGGGGTGCTCGTGGGATCGCCGACGTACGGCAAGGGAAGCGCGCAGGCGGTGTACAATCTCAGCGACGGCAACGCGCTCAAGCTCACCACGGCGCGCTGGTACACGCCGAAGGGACGCACCATCGAGCGGGACTCGACGACTGGCGGCATCACGCCCGACGTGGTGGAGCGCGGCGAGCGGGCCAGACGCGCCGAGCGCGGTCGCCCGCCTGTCAGCGATGCGGCGTTCAATCGCGCGGTGCAGCTGTTGACCGGGGCGCGGACGCCCGAGGAGCTACGGTCTCGAGTGCCGCGGAAGAAGTAGAGCGGCTCTCACGGCGAGACGATCCTGACGCCGTCGGGCACCGTGAACGTGAACAGCGAATCCTCGACGGCCGCGTTCGGTGACAGCGTGAGGAGCCGCACCTTGCGCGTGAGCCCGTTGGCGTCGGTGGATTCGAACTGGCGGATGAGCCCGTCCTTCGCGTCCACCCAGACCTTGGCGCGCACGAACGGCAGCGTCTCGCCCGCCTTGGCGGTGAGGACGAGCGCGCGCGCGGCCCGCGTGCCCACGGTGTCAACTCCGCCGTCGGTGGCGTCGTATTTCGAGCGCGGCGTGCCGAGGAACTGACCGATCAGGTCAGTGCCGGCCGCCCCGACGTCGGTGTTGGCGAGCTTGACCACCTGTCCCGGCGTCGCGCTCTGGAGATAGACCCAGACGAACTTGCCGTCGGCCACGATGCGGTCGCCGGCCGGATCGCTGAACACAATGGCCAGGCGGTTCGGCTTCCGCTGCTGCAGGTCGCCCTTCGACGGCAGCGTCGAGCCCGTGATGGGGTTGGTGACGGTCTGCTCGAAGCGTCGCGCGCAGCGTTCGCACCCTCGCCCAGGCCGCCACGGCGCGACTGATGGTGGCGTCGACGCCTTGAGTGGGTGCTGGGTGTTTGGTGCTGGGTGTTTGGTGATGGGTGGTCGGTGTTGGGTGGTACGTCGTAGGTGCCGACTTGATGACGGGTGCCAGGTGGTTGGTGTCCGCAACACCTGACACCCAACACCCACAACCAACCACTGCTACCGCGACCGAGATGATCATCATTCTACCTCGTCCTACACCCTCGCCGCCGCTGCCGTTCCTATCGGGCGCGCGGACGCGGCCGGCAGTGTTCCAAGGTTTCGCCCGATCGCCTGCGCGATGACGCGCAGCTCGCCAACGAGCGCCGCGAACTGCTCGGGATAGAGCGACTGCGCGCCGTCGGACAGCGCGCGATCCGGATTCGGGTGCACTTCGATCATGAGTCCGTCCGCGCCCGCGGCAACGGCCGCGCGCGCCATCGGCGTCACCTTGTCGCGCAGCCCGGTCCCGTGGCTCGGGTCGGCGATGATCGGCAGGTGCGAGAGTCGCTGCACGATCGGGATCGCCGTGAGGTCGAACAGATTCCGCGTCGTCGTGTCGAAGCTCCGGATCGCCGCGCTCGCACAGGATCACCTGGTTGTTCCCCTCGGCCAGGATGTACTCGGCGCTCAGCAGCAGGTCGGTGATGGTCGCCGCCAGGCCGCGCTTGAGGAGCACCGGCTTCTTCAGCCTGCCCACGGCGCGCGAGCAGCGAGTAGTTCTGCATGTTGCGCGCGCCCACCTGGATGCAGTCGGCGTACTCGGCGACGAGCTGCGCGCCCTCGTCGTCCAGTCGCCTCGGTCACGATGGGCAAGCCCCGTCTCGCGCCGCGCGAGCGCGAGCAGTTCCAGTCCCTTCTTGCCGAGTCCCTGGAAGGAGTACGGCGAGCTGCGGGGCTTGAAGGCGCCGCCGCGCAGCGCGGTGGCGCCCGCGGCCTTCACCGCGCGCGCCGCAGCGATGATCTGCTGCTCCGATTCCACGGAGCACGGGCCGGCGATGACCTGTACGCTCGTGCCGCCGAACGACGACGCCGCGGCGCGATGCTCACGACGTGCTCTCGGTGCGCCACTCGCGCGACACCTGCTTGTACGGCTTGGTGACGTGGATGATCTCGGCGACGCCCGGGAGCGCCTCGATGCGCGAGCCGTCCACGCGGCCGTCGTTGCCGACGAGGCCCACCGCGGTGCGCTGGGCGCCCGGCATGGGCCGGCCTTCGTAGCCCATCTCCTCGATGGTCTTCACGACGCGGTCGATCTGCGCCTGCGTCGCACCCTGTGCCATCACTACCAGCATCTCGGTCAGTCCTCGAAGGCGATCCGCCAACCGTCGTGCGCGACGACGACGGGACCGCTGTACTTCGCCGCCACGATCGCGGCGACGTCCACCGATTCCACCGGCGGGTACAGGTGCGTGAGCACCAGTCTCCGCGGCTCGGCGAGACGCGCGATCTCGCCGCACTGCTCCGGCGTGAGGTGCTCGACGATCGCCATGGACTGCGGCAGCGAACACTCCAGTACCAGCAGGTCGCAGGCCCGCGCCCACTCCGCGAACGCCGGATCGAACCCCGTGTCCCCCGAGTAGACCAACCGGCGCGCACCCTCCGTGATGGAATATGCAACGCTCTCGGGCGTATGCGGAACCTTGGCGCAGCCCAGCATGGCGCCGCCGAGGTCGAAGCTGCCGCCGGGCGCCAACTCGGTGACGCGGACCTCGGAGCCTGGGGCGGTGACACCACTCGCCGTAGGCCGCCGCCAGGCGGGCGAGGAGGTCGCGCGTACCCGACCGGGCCGATGACGTCCAGCGGGTCGGACTGCGCGCGGGCAGCATGCCGTACTTCCAGCGCGAAGATGAGCGACGGGAGGTCGGCGTGGTGGTCGATGTGAAAGTGCGAGAGCGCGACGTGGCGTGATGGTCCTGCCACGGGATTCCGAGCTCGGCCAGCCGGCGGGTGGTGCCGGCGCCCGCAATCCATCAGAATGCGCGACTGGCCGGCCTCGATGTAGTAGCTCGCGCAGCTACGCTGCGGAGAGAAGGCGATAGTGCCGGTGCCGAGCACGGTTAGGCGCATGTCACGACTGAGAAAGCGTGGTATCTGGTTTAGAGGCTACGGGCTACAGGAGGTGAGAATCAGGACTGAGGTCTCCGATCTCAAACCCGATTCTCATCTCCTGGCTCCTCAACTCTCTAAACCAGATACCACGCAGTTCGGGTGCCGGGTCACGGTACTACGCCGCCACCACTTCCTCTTGATCGACCTGTGCCCCGTGCATCCTCACGCTCACCACTGACGACACCCCCGGCTCCTGCATCGTGACGCCGTAGACCGCGTCCGCGGCCTCCGTGGTCGTGCGCGGGTTGTGCGTGATCACGATGAACTGGGTCTTCATCTTGAACTGGTTCAGCATCCGCACGAACCGGCCGATGTTCGCGTCGTCCAGCGGCGCGTCCACCTCGTCCAGCACGCAGAACGGGCTGGGCTTCGTGAGGAAGATCCCGAACAGCAGTGAGAGCGCCACGAGCGCGCGCTCGCCGCTCGACAGCAGGTGGATGCGCTGCGTGCGCTTGCCGCGCGGCGACGCGTGGATCTCGATGTCGCAGTCGAGCGGCAGCGTCCGGGATTCTCCAGTCGCAGGTCGCACTCGCCGCCGCCGAACAGCGTCATGAAGATTTCGCGGAAGTTCTCGCGCACCTGCATGAACGTCGTGAGGAACAGCTCGCGCGCGGTGGCGTCGATCTCGCGGATGGCCTGCGCCAGCGACGTTCGCGGGCGTCGCTGAGGTCGGCGCGCTGTGTCGTCAGGAAGTCGAGGCGCTTCGCGGTTTCGTCGTGCTCCTCGATGGCGAGCGCGTTCACGGGCCCCAGCGCGTCGATCTGATCGCGCAGCGACTCGACTTCGGCGCGCAGCGCGTCGCTGTCGGCTCTCGACCTGCGTCGCCCCGTCGCCAGGATCTCCTCGAGCGGCTTGCGCCACTCGGTCTCGAGGCGCTCGCGGATGGCCGCGCGGCGGCCCGACAGCTCCGTGAACGCGACCTCGGCCTCGTGCAGATCCTGGAGCGCAGCCGACGCGTGGCGCCGGATCTCGTCCAGCGCGTGGTCCGCGGCCGCGAGCCGCTCGTCCGCGGCGCGCACGGCACGCTCCGCGGCCGTGAGGTGCGCGTCGCCGTCGGCGAGCGCCGCCTCGCGGGTCTCCAGGTCCATGCGCCAGGCAGCCATGGACTCCGCGATCGCGCTGTCCGCGTGCGAGAGGTCCGCGAGCTCGGCGCTGAGCGCCTGGAGACGGCCGGCCGCGTGATCGGTCTCGTGCTCCAGCCGCCGCTCGCGGTCGGTCGCGACCTGGAGCCGGGCCTCGACCTGTGCGCGATCCACCTGCGCCTGCGTCAACGCGTCGCGCGACTGGTCGTGCGCCCGCTCGGCGTCGCCGAGCTGCTGCCGCGCAAATTCGACTTCGGAATTGCGCTCGGCGACGAGCTGCGCCACATCGGCGAGATCGCGCGTGAACGCGACCACCCGCTCGCGCAGGCCGTCCGACCGCTCGCCGAGGCGGCCCGCCAACGCGGCCGCGTCCGCAACCTCGCGCTCGAGGCGCTGCAGGCGACGATCGAGCTGCGCCTGACGCTCGCCGGCATCGTGCGCGACACGCTGCGCGTGCGCCACACGGTCATTCGACGCCGACAGCTCCTGCTCGGACGCCCGCAGCTGGTTGCGGGCCTCTTCAGCCGTGACGCCGGCGGCGTCGCGGCGCACTGCCGCTTCCAGAAGCTCGGCCCGCAGCGTGAACAGCTCGGCACGACGACGCAGCGGGCCGGCGCCGTTGCCAGCACCCGGCAGCCACACGGCGCCGCGCGCGTCCACGAAGGCGGAGCCGTCGCCGATCGAACGCACGCGTCCGAGCAGCGCGCGCACCCACGCGCGCGCGGTTGGGGCGGCATCGATTTTCGCGGCCAGGGCATCGCTATCGGCATCACTGACCGCGTCCAGGGGAGCCAGGACGTCCATCGGAAGGACGAGCAGCGGTCCGGGATTGGTGCGACCGTGCCACGCGCGTACGGCGTCCGCCGCGGCGCCATCCCGCACGAGCACCGCGTGCACGGTTGCGCCGAGGAAGCGCTCGATGAGCAGCGCCGCCTCCTGATCCGTGGCGATGAAATCGCTGAGCGGGCCCAGCACGGCGCCGTCGCCGAAGCTGGCGCGGTCCTGAAGCAGCCGCGCGGCGGCGGGGGCCATGCCGACGCGATCGCGCTCCAGCCCTTCCAGCGCGTGCACCCGGCCCTCGAGGGCGGCGTGCGCCTCGTCGGACTCGAAGAGCGCGGCGCGCGCGGCGCCATCGGCCTGGCGCGCTGATTTCTCCGCGAAGTGCGCCCGCTGCGCCAGCCCCACCACCGCGTCCGTCTCGATATCGGCCTGCTCGCGCGCGAGCGCGGCCGCCTCGAGCTCGCGACGCGCCAGCGCCGCGGTGTCCGCGAGCGCGGACCGTTCCTGCTCCAGCACCTGGAGCCGCTCCGTCGTCTCGTCCAGCTCGCGCTGTGACCGCTCGCGGGCCAGGTCGGCCTCGTGCGCGCGGTCCTGCACCTCGCGCAGGGACCGCTCGGCGCGCTCCAGGGCCGACCGGCTGGACCCCACCACGACGCGGCTGGCCTCCTCGCGCTCCCTGTGGGACCGGAGCGACTCGACAAGGTCGCGCATCCGCTGTTCGTAACGGGCGCGCTCGCCGGTGGCGTCGGCGCGATCGGTCGCGAGCTGCTCCCGCAGCGCCGCGCCCTCGCTGGCTTCGGCCTCGGCGCGCTGGCGACGCACGAGCGCGTTGCGCTGGCGCTCCTCGGCGACCGCCATCTCGCCCCGCAGCTGCTGCACCTGCTCGCGCTGCGCGCCCACGAGCCGGGACAGCTCGGCGCGCTGGGCCTCGGCCGCGGCGCGCGCGTCGTGGGCGTCGTCCCGCTCGCGCTCGCGCGCGGCGACCATCTCGTCGGATTGCGGAATCGACGAGCGCAGGTCGGCGACGCGCGCCTCGAGCAGTTCCAGTTCGTCCCGCCAGCTGGACATCTCCCGCGCGGCGAGCGCGATCTCGACGGTGAACCGGCGGCTCGTGAGCTCGGAGTGCCGCTCCGCGCGCTTGCGCTGGCGCGACAGCGAGCGGACCTGGCTCTGCACCTCGGCGATGAGATCGTCGAGCCGCTGGAGGTCGGTGGTCGTTTCCTCGAGGCGGCGTTCCGTGGAGCGACGCCGATCGCGGTACAGGCCGATGCCGGCGGCTTCCTCGAACAGCTCGCGGCGGTCGTCGGGCCGATCGGAGAGCAGCGCGTCGATCATCCTGGCTTCGATGACCACTCCCGTGTCGCCGCCCAGGCCCGTGCCGCGCAGCATGTCCGAGATGTCGCGCAGGCGGCAGGGCGCCCCGTTGAGCAGGTAGTCGCTCTCGCCGGAGCGCGACAGCCGCCGCGTGATCACCACTTCGCGGAAGGCGATCGGCAGTTCGCCGTCATCGTTCTCGAAGTGGAGCGAGACGTCCGCGATGTTGACGGGCCGCCGCGCCGTGGATCCCTGGAAGATGACCTCTTCCATTTTTTGCGCCGCGCAGCAGGCGGGCGCGTTGCTCGCCCAGCACCCAGCGCACCGCGTCGGACACGTTCGACTTGCCGCAGCCGTTGGGCCCCACGATGGCGGTGACGCCCCGGTCGAACGTCATCACGGTGGAATCCGCGAACGACTTGAAACCATGCAGCTCGAGTCTCGTCAGTCGCACTAGTACACTCTCCCCGTTCGGTACACCAGCGAGGTTTGTACTCCGGACGCCTTGAGCGCGTCGTAGAGCAGGGTGGCTTCATCCACGGTCTTGAAGGCGCCGGCGTAGATGCGCGCGGTGCCGTCGGACTGCAGCAGCGCGTAGACGGGAAGTCCACGCGCCTGGAACCTCGAGACGCGAGCGGCGACGGCGTCGTCGGCCACGTTGCGCTCGACGAGCAACGCGTACGGGTAGCTTTCGATCACTGCCCGTCCCGCGTCGGTCGTGCCTCGAGCCCGCAACGTGTCCAGGAGCGCCGCAGCCGAAACGCTGTCCGGATACGCTCCTACGACGACCCGAAACCAGGGGGTTTCTCGAATGAGAACCGGCGTGAAGGTTCCGGCGCGCAAGGTAGTGCCGATTTGCTGTAGCTCCAATAGGGCACCGGCCTGCGTGTTGAACATGATCAGGGAGATCCCGTACGGCGCCTGGGAGGCCGAGTCCATGGCCGTGAGCAGGCCGAGCCCGCGCGCGGTGGCAACCGTGGCGGCGCTGTCGAAGACGCCCGCGGTGTCGAGCCCCCGGATCACCAGCGCGGATTCGGCCGGCAGCGGCGTGCCGCGCAGCCACAGCGGCGCCCACTCGCTCCGGGCGAACGGTCGCGTGGAGAGCCAGAGCCCCGTCGCCGCGATCGTCGCGGCCAGCACGATCCCGAGCGTGGCCCCGATGCGCCACAGCGATCGCGGCGCGAAGATCACGTAGCGCGAGGGCCGCCGCAGCACCGCTACCAGCCGCTGGCTGGGCCGGACCGCCGGCGGCGGTTCGCGGATCACGCCCAGCACCCGTGCGACCGGCAGTTTTGACGGGGCCAGCTTTCCGACGAGCACCGCGCCGTCGAGCTGCACCACGAGCTTCTCGATGTCGGGCGTGGCGGCGTTCGCCGCCAGGATCAGCAGGCCGCCCGCCTCCTTGAAGCCGGCGACGAGCTTGGTCCAGCGCCGATTGGACATGATCTCGGCGTGGTCGGTGATGAAGGCGCCGGTGGGCAGCACGTACAGGTTCCCCTCGCCCTCGACGCGGCGCGCGACCCGTTCCAGCGAGAGGCCGTAGTCGAAGACATCCGAGATCCCGTGCGGATCGTCCGACGGCACCAGCGCCTCGAGCGGCGGCGCGTTCCCGATCAGGTCGCCGACGGCCACGCGGCGCCGGCGCGCCTGATAGCGGGCGAGCCCGAGTGCCACCTGTGCGGTCTCGGTATCGTCGCTTCCGAGGACGACGATGGCGGTGAAGCGATCGATGTTGGACGAGGCGGCGCGCCCGGCCGCCTCCCAGTCGAATCCGGGGGCAGCGGAGGGCTGCGCCTCCGTTGTCACGGAAGGCCCTCGTACACCCAGTACGAGTGCTTCGAGTCGCGTCCGGCGCGCTCCGCCTCGTCCTTCGTCAGGAATGGACCAATCACGACCCGATATATAGTCGAACCGTCGCGCGTGGAGGTGACGACGCGCGCGTTTTCGCCCCCGACACTGACGCGCCCGGCGAGTTCGCGCGCGCGGTCCTCGGCCAGGTACGCCGCAAACTGCACATAGAACCCGCGCGCGGCGACCGTGTCCTGAATGCGCCCCGTGTCGGCGCCGGGGACGGGAACCGGCGGCGCGGCGCTGTCCGCGGCGGTCGTGTCCAGGATGACGCTGTCGAAACTCACGGGCTCGTCGAGGGACGCCGCGCGCGGGCGGAAGCCGTCCCAGGCGAACAGGTACCAGAAGTCCTGGGCGCCGCCGCGGATCCGCGCGCGCGGCCGCAGCGTCTCACCGTCGTAGAGCGCGATGTCGTTGCCGCTCGCGGCGGCGACCGACCCGTCATACCCGACGAACGGGAGATCGGCGCGCCAGGCGCTCCGCACTCCGCCGTTGACGCGCTGCGTGGCGATCGCCGCGACCCAGACCGAGTCGCCCTCGGCGGCGCGCGCGAGCAGATACCGGCCCAGCGGATCCACGCGGAGGTCGGCGGCGCGTCCGGGCAGCTCGATCACCCCGGTAACGCGATCCCTGAAGCGGTCCACCACCGAGATCTGCTTGCGGGATTCCGACAGCACGAAGATCCGGTCGCCGCTGGGCGTGGAGGCCATCACCGCGACCGGCTCCTCGAGATGGATGGCGGGCGCCCAATCCATGGTGCGCGTCCGCAGGACGACGAGCCCGGAATCCACGGCGAGGTACAGCCGGTCGCCCAGCTGCGTGCGCACGGTGCGCGTCGCGACGGGGAAGGGGATCGAGTCCAGGATGCGCGCGTCAGGCGGAATGAGTTTCAGCAGGCGAGTATTCGCGCCGCGTCCGATGGACACGAGCAGGCCGCCGTCCTGCTGTGGAAACACGGCCTGCGCCGGAAGCGGCGGCTTGAAGATCCACTCGGCCGTGGGCGTGATCCGCACCACGTCGCCGTTCGCCGCGATGCCGAAGACGATGCTCCCGTTCGCGGACGCCAGCCCGGTGAGCTTGCGCGTCGTGGAAATGGTGATGGAGCCCGCGCGCAGGTCGAGAAGCACGGGGCGCCCCTTCGAGTCCTCGTAGGCGACGCTGCCATTCTCGTCGTCGAACGCGAGCACGCTGGCGGGCGTAGGCGCCGTTTCCGGCGAGCTCCACACCAGCGAGTCGAGACGCGAATACGCGTAGACGCGCGGCATGCCGCCCGCGCGCGGAACGCGCAATGCCAGCGTCCTGGGCCCCGCGAAACTCCCGCTCTGCGTCGCGCCGGCCGGCGTACCCGTGGCGCCGCGGTCGGCTTTGCCGCACGCGACGATCGCCAGCGCTACGAGGACGCGCGCGTGCCGCGCTAGAAGGAGGGCCACAGCGACCACGTCCAGAACCCGCGCCTACCACCCACCCGATCGAGAGGTACCGCGTAATCCCAACGCAGCATCGCGTAGTTGAACAGGTTCAGACGCAACCCCATGCCATAGCTCCGCAACGGATAGCGCTGCGTGTTCGCGTCGAAGAACTCCGGCCGTGAGCCGTACACCTTCTGGTCCTTGGACCAGGCCATACCGGCGTCGAAGAAGAACAGACCTTCCAGCGGCGGGAGCGCGATCGGCAGCAGCCCGAGCTCCAGGCGGCGAATCAGCGGGAAGCGCAGCTCGGCGTTGGCCACTGCCACACGGCTGCCGAGCAGCTGCACGGTGCTGCAGTTCACGGCCGAGGCGCCGATGGTCGGGCAGCTGAGAAAGAGCAGATTGTTGCGATCGTACCCGCGAACAAAGTCCGGCCGGGCGACGTACTTCATGAACTGCTGCTCGTCCGGACCCACGGAAACGCTGGCGTACGCGCGCGTGGCGAGCGTGAGGTAGTTGAAGATGATCGCGTCGTACCGCCGGTAGTCGGCGAGGTATTCGATCCAGTTCAGGCCTCCGATGACCGGGCTCACCTGGAAGCGATAGCGTCTGCCGCTGATCGGTCCGGTGTAGCCTGCCAGCGTGTTGTCGGAGACGTACGCCAGATGCGCTTCGGCGTAGTTGAGGCTGTTGTCCTTCTTGGTGCTGTCGTGCTCGAACTCGGTGGCCGCGCGCCGATCGTATACGAAGCGCCGCAGGAAGATGCGCTCGCGCGAGATGCTGTTGAACCCGCCCCCGATCTCGAATCGCGTGAAGCGGTTGAACGGGTAGGAGGTGGAGCCGAAGAGCTGGCGCGCGATGTACGTGGTGATCTCCTGCTTCTCCAACTCCGTGTTGTCCTCACCGGGCACCGAGATCAGGGAGTCGTTCGAGAGGAAGTAGTACGGGAGCTGGGAGAACCCGGCCGAGGTCTGCAGCCGACGGCCGAGATTCGTATAGCCCAGGAACATCTGCGCTTCCTTGATGCGGCCGTTGATCTCGCCGGCGATGCCCAGCCGGTGGTTCCCGAGCATGTCGCTCAGGATGATCGTCGTGCCGCCGAACACCGAACGGCCATAGCTGTCCGGTGCGTAGCCGATGCTGGGACGCGCCACGTAGTCCGGCTGGAAGCGAACCTTGTACGGGTTGTCGGTGAACTTGGTCGTGTCCGGGAGGGCGAGTTCGGCGCTGTCGAGGAGCGCGGCGATCGTCACGGGCGAACGCACGATGGCTGTATCCGACGCGGAGTCGGTGTGGGCGACAATGATCGAGTCGGAGCGCGCGGCAGTGGTCGAGTCGGAGCGGGCGACGGTGATCGAGTCGGAGCGGGCGACGGCGGTCGTGCCGGAGCGCGCGGCAGACGAGTCGCCGGGCGCGGTGGCGCCCGAGTCGAGCCGGGCGATCGCGCTGGTATCGACGACCGCGCCGTTGCTGGAGTCGCGCTGCGCGCCATTCGCGGGACGGGCGTGCGTGCTCGCCGCGTGCCCGATCGCTGCCCGCCCGTTCGCTGCCTGCCCGTTCGCTGGGTGCCCGTTCCCTCCGTTCACGTTCGCGACGGTGGTCCCGGGATCACGGTACGGCGCTTTCTTGAGCGAGCGCGGGTTGTTGATCTGCCAGATGGTGTAGTCGCCGTCGTCGAAGTACGTGAAGGCGAGACTGTCTGCGCCCGCGCGCCCACGAGATCGCCGGGCTGTACTCCGTGATGCCGAGATCGCGCCCACGACGTTGGTGAGCTGGTAGTGTTCGCTTCGTCTCGAGGTCGTACCAGGAAGAGGTTCGGCGATTCCGGTGCGGTCGGACACGAACGCGATGGACTTGCCGTCGGGCGACCACTGCGGGTTCAGGTTCTGCCCGCGCTGGGCTGGAAGCACCTCGGATCGCGCCTTGCTCTCGAGATCGAGCACGGCGATCTGCCAGTGCGCGGAAGCGCAGGATGTCGAGATCCGTCCCTTCACCTCGATCGGTCGCGAACGCGATCTGACTTGCCGTCGGGCGACCACTGCGGCTGAAGGTCGCCGTACTCGTCGTTCGTCAAGCTGCCGGAAGTTCTGGCCGTCGGCAGTCGACCACGTACAGGTCGGTGATGCCGCCGCTGGTTCCCGCTGAACACGAGCTGCTTGCCGTCGGGCGACCAGCTGGGACCTGTGACCCCTCGAGGCCGAGGTCGAACCGACTTGCATCGTCTCGCGCTTCTTGACGTCGAGCAGGTACAGCACGTCGCGCCCTTCGCGCTTGCGCGGTGAACGCGAGGTAGCTTCCCGTCGGGCGAGAACGCGCTCTGCGAATAGAGCAGGCGCAGCTCCTCGAAGTCCGGGATCGAGCGTCGCTCTTCACCAGGCGCTTGATGCGCTTGCCCGTCTCGGCGTTGCCGAGCCAGAGGTCGATGAAGACTTCGCCGCGGGAGAAGCTGCCGTTCGAGAGGAAGGCGATCAGCTTGCCGTCCTGCGAGAGCGACGGGGCGAGGAAGATCTCGCCGCCGCTGCGGCGGGTCGTGAGCAGCGGCTGCGCGAACTTGCGCGGCCGCTCGAGCGACGCGACCTGCGGCAGGTGCTTCGCCTGCATCGACTCGCGCCATTCGTCGCCCAGCTCCTCGAGCGCAGACGCCGATTTCGCGCTTGAACGCGCGCTCGATGCCGACGCTAGGCGCCGCGTTCATGATCTGCGCCGATCACGTCGTCGCCCCAGCGTTGGCGCCGATGTAGTCCCAGAAGCGCGTGCGCCGAAGCGATACGGGAAGAACATGTCGGGGCTGCTCCGTCATCTGCTTCGATCGTCGGGAGCTTGCCGTTCAGGGCCGCGTCGCGGACCCACGACTGGGTCAGGACGTGGTTTGGGACCCAGCGACAGGTACTCCGCCATGCCCTCGGCGAACCAGAGCGGCGGGTTGATTCTGCGCCAGGTTCTGCAGGCCGTTGCCGGCCTGGCCGCGCGCGAAGATGTCGTACTGGAACGCGTGCACCATCTCGTGCGCGAGCACGTGCTCGAAGCTGCTTGTAGTCGCCGGTGAAGGGCAGCAGCATCCGGTGGCGCAGCGCTTCGGTGACGCCGCCCGTGCCCTCGCCGAGGTCGCCCGTGACGTTGTTCTGCCCGAAGTCGTCGCGCGACGCGAAGAGGATGATCGGCTTCTTCTCGCGGAACTGGTGGTTGAGGATCCGCGACAGCCGCGCATACGCGCGCTCGGCCATTCGCGCCGCGTCCATCGAGGCCTGCCCGCTCCTCGGGATAGTAGTGGATCAGGAAGTGCTCCGTCTCGAGCACCTGCCAGTCGAACCGGTCGTACTGGACCTGGTTCTGGCCGAAGTAGCCCTGAGCCTGAGCGCTCGACGGGGTCGCGATCGTCGCGAGGACGATCACTGTGGCCGCGAACCCTGCGCGGCGCATCAACTGGTTCCAGACACTGCTATTCACTACGCCCCCGGCGCTGCCTGCGCGGTAAGGGGTACGACCTGGGCATCGCTCCAGAGACGCTCCAACTGATAGAACGCCCGCAGCGACGGGTGAAAGAGGTGCACGACGAAATCCACGTAGTCCAGCAGCACCCATCTACCCTGCTGAAGCCCCTCGATATGGTGCGCGCGGGCCCCGTCTTTTTTCAGCTCGTCCTGGATGCTGTCGCCAAGCGCACGAACGTGCGTATCAGAGGTCCCACTGGCGATCACGAAGAAGTCCGTCATGTCCGACACGCCCTTCAGGCTGAGGACAACGACGTCATTCGCCTTGTGGTCGAGCGCGACCGCAGCAGCCCGCTGGGCGAGCGCCGCAATCGCCGGTGACTTGGCGTCAGGCTGAATAGAGGGTAATGCCACTACTTCAGATTGTAGCCTACGGACCGCAACAACGCACGTATGGGGCCGCAGGAAATTGGGGATAGGTGGTAGGTGGCGGGTGGTGGGTCAAAGTCCGACCAGCCACCACCTTACACTTTATCCCCACCTTACCCCGACGCCGGGCGGCTGTGCCTCCCGCTGTCGCGCCAATCCACCACCTCGCACCCGAGCCCTACCACCCAGCGGCCATCAACCCGCCCCCATCCTACTGCTTGATGACCCAGACCTTCACTTCGGGCTTTACCTCGGCGTGCAGCCGAACCGGGACGCGGAAAACGCCGAGCGTCCTGAGGGGCTCGTGCAGGTCGATCTGGCGCTTCTCGATCTGGAAACCCTGGGTCTCGAGCTGGTGCGCGATGTCGGCGGCGGTCACCGATCCGAACAGCTTGCCCTCGTCACCGACCCGTGCGGAAAAGGTCAGCGACACCTGTTCGAGCTTCTCGGCGAGGCCCTGAGCGGCCGAGCGGCGCTCGTTTTCGGCGGCTTCCAGACGCGACTTCTCCTGCTCGATGCGTCGCAGGTTGCCGGGGGTGGCTTCGAACGCGACGCCGCGCGGAAGCAGGAAGTTGCGTGCGTAGCCGTTGGAGACCTTCACGACTTCTCCGGGCTTGCCCAGGTTTTCAACGGCCTGACGAAGGATGACTTCCATAACAGATGCTGGGTGATTGGTGATTGGTGGTAGACGGTTCGGCGTTTGAGCGTGTTGGGTGTCGAGCCTTGGCGAGTGGCGTCAACCGCTGGTGGGTCGGGCCCGACTTCGCCAGTCGGCCCAGGTGTCGCCGAGTCCAAGCCCGAAAGCGGCGATAGCCAGCATCAGGAACCCGAATGCAGCGAAGAACTGGAGCACGGGCAGCATGAGCATGATGAACCCGACCGCGGCCGAGATCGCCAGGGCGCCGGGCGCCATGAACCAGCTGAGAACTCCAAGCCCGCGAAGCGCGTAGAGCGCGCCGAAAAACACGAGAAGGTTCCGTCCGACGACGCGCATCGAGGCCATCGTGGGCAGGAAGACAATCGTGAGGCCGACGATCAGGCCCCAGACGAGTTGATCGTTGAAGCGGAACTCCCGCAGCCGGCCCAGTGGCGGGCCAAGCCGGTTGCGCGAGAGCCGGTGGTACATGGCCCACGCGATCGCGAGTGCCAGGAGGGACTCGAGCGCCAGCAGGGACGGGTACACGTTCTCGCCCCAGTCCGCGATGAGCTTGAGCTGCTTGTCGAGGTCAGCGGGCATCTGCCCCACCGGCGGCACTTTCGCGACGAGATCCTTCCATTCAGCCGGATTCCGCGCGATGAACGTGTCCACCATCTGCATCGATTCCGCGTTGCGGCGCGCGAACTCGTCACGGATCGCCTCGTTCATGTGCCGACCGCTCACAGGGCCGAGAGCGCTCATCACGAGGGCCAGGCCGAGCGACACGGTCAGGGCAAGCATGGCGCGCGGGAAGAACGGCCGGCGTGAGCCGAAGAGGCACACGAGACCGAACGCTCCCGCAAGCACCAGGCTCCAGCCCCGCTCCAGGTTGTGGAACTCCGGAGCGCCCCTGGAAGACTGCACGGCCACGAAGACCGCGAGCCCGACCCAGGCCAGCGCGAGCCAGATGCGGCCGCCGGCCCACCACCCGACGAGCGCGCACGCCGCGAGGGCGGGCACGAACAGCAGCATGGTCTGGTCGATCGGGATCAGTGCGCGGAGATGCGGCGTGACCGCTGGCAGAAAGAGAAAGACCATCAACCCCAGGATCAGCTTTCCCCAGCCGCGTTCCACCGGCGCGGGCGCCGGCGTCGAGACTGGGGTCGCTGTCAGCGGAGTCGATGTAGTCGGTGTCACGCGCGACTCAGCCCTGCAACCCGCGGACGTAAGGGATGAGCGCGAGGTAGCGGGCCCTCTTGATTGCGGTGGCGAGCTGTCGCTGGTGACGCGCGCATGTGCCGCTCAGGCGGCTGGGCAGGATCTTGCCGTGGTCGGTGATGAACCGGCCGAGCGTGCGATCGTCCTTGTAGTCGATGAAGTGCACCCTGGTCTCGCAGAACGGACAAGACTTCTGGGGCCGGCGCATCGGGCTATTCCTCATCGTCATCTTCTTCCTCCCGGCGCGCGGCGGCGGCAAGTTGTTCCTCGGTCATTTCGGGAGCACCGAGCTCACGATCGTGGAGCGCGAGGAGGTAGCGGAGGAGTGAATCGTCGAGCTTGAGGGCGCGCTCGTATTCGGGCAGCACCTTGGCGTCGGCGCCGTAACGCGCCACGACGTAGTAGCCCTGCTCCTTGCGGCTGATCGGGTAGGCGAACTGGCGGCGGCCCCAGTGGTCGACCTTGAGGTCGGCGGGTTTGCCGAGGAGCGAGTGGAAGCGGTCGAGCCGCTCGTTGATGGCGGAATCTTCGAGCCCGGGGTCGAAGATATAGACCGCCTCGTATTGCCGAAGCACGGTAGAACCTCCCTTTGGTCGTAACTGCCCCTCGCAGGTTCGAGCGAGAGGAGGGTGAGTGTGTGAAGCGCTAAGCCTAACCGATTGGCTGGCTTATAGAAAGCCACCGGGCGTCCGGGCCTGATGTCCCCGCAGCGATCACGCTCGGGTCGCTTTGGAGTGAGGTCCCCACGCGGACCACGCTGCGCTCCTCGGTCGCTCGCTCCGTCGCTCCGCTCCTCCGCTCCGCTTCCCTGCGGTGCTCGCTGGCTGTCGGCGTCAGCGGGTATCCGCCTCCGCCTCCAGACGGTCCGCTCAGGGGACCTCACCCTCCGCTCCCGCGCTTGCTTCAGCGACTCAAGCGTTCGTGGCGGGTCGCAATGGAGCCGTCGCCTGCGCACTCGGTCGTGGAGACCGCAGATTGCCACTGCGCGACGACTATTTTTTTCGGATGCTGAAACTCGGAATCGTGGGACTTCCCAACGTCGGGAAGTCCTCGTTGTTCAATGCCCTCACCGCGGCCGGCGCGGCCGCCGAGAACTATCCGTTCTGTACGGTCGAGCCGAACGTCGGAATGGTCGAGGTGCCGGACCCGCGCCTCGAGCGGATCGCGGATCTCGTGCAGCCGAAGAAGGTCGTGCCCGCCGTGGTGCAGTTCGTGGACATCGCCGGGCTCGTAAAGGGCGCCGCTGAAGGTGAGGGGCTCGGCAACAAGTTCCTCGCCAACATCCGCGAAACGGACGCGATCGTGCACGTCGTGCGCTGCTTCGAGGATCCCGACGTCACGCACGTGATGGGTAGCGTGGACCCCGCTCGCGACCGCGAGGTCATCGAGTTCGAGCTGGCCATCGCCGATCTCGCGACGGTCGAAAAGCGGCTGGACCGGATCCAGCGCGCCGCACGCATCGGCGAAAAGGAGGCGCTGGCGGAGTTGCCGGTCGTCCAGCGCGCTCACGAGTTCCTGAAGGAAGGCCGCGGGCTGTGGGAAGCCGGCTTCACGCCGGAGCAGCTCGAGTTGCTGCATCCGCTCGCGCTGCTCACCGTCAAACCGATCTTGTACGCTGCCAACGTCACCGAGCACGAGCTGTCGGGCCACGAGGGGAAGCACCTGCGAGCGCTCCGGGAAGTCGTGGCGCAGAGTCACGAGCCGGCCGAGGTCGTGCCTTTCTCAGCGAAGATCGAAGCGGAGCTGTCGGACCTGACCGGTGACGAGCGTGCCGAGTTCCTGCACTCGCTTGGCATCGAATCCGCCGGGTTGGAGCGCTTGATCCGGGCGGGCTATCACCTCCTCGGCCTGCAGACGTTCTTCACCGCTGGCGAGCAGGAAGTCCGCGCCTGGACCATCCATCAGGGCGACACCGCGCCCAGGGCGGCGGGCGCCATCCACACGGATTTCGAGCGCGGCTTCATTCGCGCCGAGACGGTCGGGTATCAGGAGTTCAGCGCCAACGATGGCTGGAAGGTGGCGCGCGAGAAGGGCGTCGTGCGGGCGGAAGGGAAGGAGTACGTCGTGAAGGACGGGGACGTGATGCTGTTCCGATTCAACGTTTGACGTCATACGTCACACGTCGTGCGTTAGACGTTGGACGTTAGACGTCTCCGCTGCTGGACCGGTTGAAACGGTTCATCGCCACCTCCGCGCCTTCCTTCAGCCAGGTCTCCACAACTTCGACCGTCGCCGGAAGGACCTCGTCTACGACTTTGCGCTCGGCCTTGCCGAACTCGCCGAGCACGTACTTCGAGAGGTCGCGGCGCCGCCGGGACGGATCCTCGGGACCCACGCCCAGGCGCAGTCGGGCGTACTCTTGCGACCCCAGCGCGCCCTCGACGCTCTTGAGGCCGTTGTGGCCGCCCGCTGAACCGCGAGCGCGAATGCGATAGGTGCCTACCGGCAGCGCGACCTCATCGACGACCACGAGCAGGTCGCGCGACTTGTCCCAGCCCTCGCGACGCAGGTAGGGCCGCAGCGCCGCGCCGCTCAGGTTCATGAACGTCTGTGGCTTCACGAGCCGGACGCGGTGGCCCCCCGCGAGTCCCGACACGACGCGCGAGTCGCCGTTCTTCTTCCAGCCCTCGAAACGCCAAACGTCGGCCAGATGGTCGAGGACCATCCAGCCGACGTTGTGACGCGTGCGTTCGTATTCGGGGCCGGGGTTCCCCAGCCCCACGACGATCTTCATTGGCTCCGACTCGCCTGAAGCGGCCCGGCCAAAGAGGAAAGAAAGCAGCGAGCGAATCAGCTCTCCTGTTCCTCTCCTTCTTCCTCGCCCTTCGGCTTCCGGATGAGCTCCGGCTCGGGCGCGACTTCGGGCGCCACCACCGCACCCTCAGCAGCGGGAGCGGGCTCCTCTTCCGCCTTCGGCGCGGACACGACCGCGATCGTCTGCTCCGGATCGTCCGTGACTTCGACGCCGGGCGGCAGGGCGAGGTCGGAAATGTGAAGCGAGTGGCCAATGGTCAGCGCGGTGACGTCCACGTCGATGTGGTCCGGGATGTTCGAGGGATCGACGCGGACCTCAACCTGGTGCATCGTCTCCTCGAGAATCCCGCCACCCGTTTTCACGCCCTCGGGCGTTCCGACGAAGCGCAACGGGACGCTGACGGTGATCTTCTCGCCCGCCACCAGCTCCTGAAAGTCGATGTGCAACGGATGCCGTGTGAGCGGATCCCGCTGCAGCTCGCGAACGAGCGTCTTGGCCACCTTGCCGTCGAGCGCGAGCTCGATGACCGTGCTGGTGATTCTCACCCGCTCCGCGAGACGGTTGAACTCGCGCGCGTTGACCGTGAGCGGTTGCGGCTCGCGGCCGTGTCCGTAGATGACTCCGGGAACTTCTCCGGCTGCCCGGAGCTTGCGAGCGACGCCCTTGCCTCTTTCCTGGCGCGGCTTCGCGTTGAGTGTTGCGCTTGCCATTGTGCGATCCTGATTCCTGAAAACTCGTTGTCGTCTTCGCAGCCACATCTCATCGCGCTTGTACTCTCAGGAGGCTGCGTCCTCCCTACCATACGCGAAAAGACGAATCTTGGTGCTTAGTGCCTGGTACTTAGCCAAGCACTAAGCACTAAGCACTAAGCACTGGTTTTTACACACCTGCAGGTTGCTGCTCGTCAAACAGCGAGCTCACCGACTGCTCGGCGTGCGTCAGCCGCACCGCCTTCGCCAGGAGATCGCCGACCGAGAGTACCGTCAACTTGTCGAACCGCCGGCTCTCGGGAATGTCGATGGTGTTGGTCACCGCCACTTCCTTGATGGGCGAGTTCACGATCCTGTCGCGCGCCGAGCCCGAGAGCAGTGCGTGCGTGGCGCAGACGTAGACGTCGGCTGCGCCCATGCGCTTCAGGGCCTTCGACGCCTCGGTAACGGTACCGGCCGTGTCGATCATGTCGTCCACGAGAATGCAGTCGAGCCCCTCCACCTCGCCGACGACGTTCATGACTTCGGACACATTGTGCCCCGTCCGCCGCTTGTCGATGATCGCGAGTGATGCATCGAGCCGCTTGGCGAACCCGCGCGCCATCTTGGCCGAGCCGACGTCCGGCGCTACGACCGCAATCTCACGGAGCTGTTTTCGCCGGTAGTGCGCGGTGAAGACGGGCATCGCGTAGAGATGGTCCACCGGGATGTCGAAGAAGCCCTGCAACTGATGCTGGTGAAAGTCGATCCCCAGCACCCGGTTCGCGCCCGCGCTCATGATCATGTTCGCCATGACCTTGGCGCCGATAGAAACGCGCGGCTGGTCCTTGCGGTCCTGCCGCGAGTAGCCGTAGTACGGCATGACGACGGTGATCCGCGCCGCGCTGGCCCGCTTGGCCGCGTCGATCAGCAGTAACAGCTCCAGGATGTTCTCGGCGGGCGGGTTCGTCGGCTGGATGATGAAGATGTCGTTGCCGCGCACGTTCTCGTCGATGCGCACGAAGATCTCCCCGTCCTGAAAGCGGGAGAGCGTCACGCGGCACAGCTCTACGCCGATATGATGCGCCATCTCCTCCGCGAGCGGCCTGTTGGCCGTACCGCAGAGGAGCTTGAAGCCGTGACTTGGTACCGAGAGGCCGTCCATCGCTAGGACAAAGGCGGATGTGGGATATGGGACATCGGACATGGGCCTGACACGGGTTCGAAAATGGGTCCATATCCCATATCCGATCTCCCATATCCGCCGTTCGCGAATCCCAGTTGCCCCCGGTGGATTCGAACCACCATTCTCGGATCCAAAGTCCGATGTCCTGCCGTTGGACGAGGGGGCAGACGTGCTCGCCGAGTGAACCTACAAAGCTATTCCAGCACTTCGACTTGGACAACTCGCGACGACGTGCGCGTCGCCACCACGAGCGCGTCGATCGTGAGCCGGCCGGCGTCCGGAGCCGGGCCGTCGAACAACGCGAAAACTGTCGAGCCCGAGCCGGAAAGACGGGCGATTCGGGCGCCGGCCGCATCGAACGCTTCCCGCAGCAGTCGGAGCTTGGGATAACGCGGCTCGAGCACCGCTTCGAAGTCGTTGACGGAAGCGCCCGCGATGTCCTGCCACGCGCCCACGCCCGCCATTTCCACCGGCTCGTCGTCCGGCGGGACCGGCGCGTATGTGCCGCCTCCGCCCGCGTCCAGCAGCCTGTACGCCTCGACGGTAGAGATCCCGAAATCCGGTAAAGCCAGCAGGACCTCGCGCGGCGGCAGCGGATCGAGCCCGGCAACGCGATCGCCGCGTCCGCGTCCGATCGCCAGCGGATGCTCGCCGGCCAGAAACGGGACGTCCGAGCCAAGCTCGCGTGCGATCATCGAGAGCGTTGCCGGACCGAGCGGCGCGGGCGCGAGCGCCTCGAGCGCGCGCAGCACGCCGCCGGCGTCGGCGCTGCCGCCGCCCAGTCCGCCGCCCGCTGGAACGTGCTTGGTGAGCTCGATCGAGAACCCGCGCACCCACGGCGCCCGCTGCGAGTACGCGACCGCGGCGCGGAACGCCAGGTTGTCCCCGGCCGCTCCGAATCCGCCGGCGGGCAGGCTCGGGCCCGCGCTGTCGATCGTGCGTGCCGCACCGCCAACGTGAACAACGACCTCGTCAGCGAGGTCGATCCGCTGGAACAGGGTCAGGAGCCGGTGGTACCCGCTTCCATCGGCGGGCCCGATACGGAGCATCAGGTTGATTTTCGCCTGAGCTTGTACCCGGGCGGCGCGCATCAGCGCTTGATCTGTTTCAGTTCGCCGAGCTTCAGGCCGCTGCGGGCCAGGTAGTACAGCCCGATGAGCGTAATCGGGATGAGCGTCAGGACGTGGAAGGCAAGCGACCAGGCGACGGCCAGATTGCGCTCCACGCCGTACACGGCGAGTCCCGCGACCGCCGCAACCTCGAAAGGTCCGAAGTAGCCCGGCGTGGAGGGAAGCGCCACGGCGAACATGATCAGGCCGTTCACGAACAGCGCCGCCGAAAAGGGAACGGAGATGTCGAGCGCCTGGAACATGATCCAGAACGACAGCGATTGCGTGAGCCACAGGGCCAACGCCCAGAGGAACACCACGGAAAAGCGGCCGGGATGGCGCAGCACGCTGAGGCCGTCGGCGAACGAACGCAGCAGTTGCTTTCCGCGTTCCTCGAACCGCGGAGCGACGCGACGGGCGAACACTTCGTAGAGCCTTATCAGGCCTTCGGGGAAGTAGACGATCGCGTACAGGGCCAGAGAAACGGCGACGAGTACCACGACGCCGCTGCCGGCGTAGTTCGACGCCGGCCGTCCCGCCACGAGCACATCCGACGGGAACGCCGGGTCGAACATCGCCAGCACCATCAGGAGGATGACCACAACGAGGTCGAACACGCGATCGACCACCAGCGACGCGAAAGCGGCGGAGAATGACACCGTGGTTTCGCGCGAGAGGGCGAACGCCCGCACCAGCTCACCGGCGCGCGCCGGCAGGATGCTGTTGGCCATGAAACCCATGGCCGTGGCGCGCCAGAGCGGACCGAATGGAAGCGCCGGAGCGATGGGGTCGAGAATCGGGCGCCACCGCAGCGCGCGAAGCGGGAAAATCATGGTCGACACAATGACCGCCACGACGACCAGGGGGACGTTGGCGTCGCGCAAAACGTCCCACACCTGCGCCCACTCGACATCCTTGAAGACGTACCAGAGCAGGAAGGCGCTCAGCGCGAAACCGATCAGCCCGCGCCACGGGATCCGCATGTCAGTTCGGCTTCGGGTCAGTCCGTGCGCGCCAACTCGACCAGGTCGTACAGTTCCTCGAGCAATTCCGTGTCGGGTGTTCCCCTCGCCCCGCGCAGGGTGTTGCGCAGCTCGATGGCGCGCTCGATGGCGGCCCGGCCCCTGTAGAGCAGCGCCTCCACCGGAACGATCTCCTCGCCGTCCACCCAGATGGCGACGGGCTCGGCGAAACGCTCCTGCGACAGAGCGTCGAAGGCGTCGATGGCGGAATTCAGGAGGGGGTCGGCGCCGGGGATCGCGTTCGCATCCACCGCCTCCATGACGCGCGCGTGCCCGGCCTGCGGCGCCCCGGGGGGAGCCACCGGCGGAGCGGGCGCGTGTGCCGCTGACGGCGTCACCGTGTGGGGCAGGGGCCGCTGCGTTCCGAGCGCCGATACGGCATCCTGCACGTAGGTCATGCGCAGCGGAACCGACCGCGCGGCGGCTGGCGGCGGCACCGCAGCCGCCGGCGAAATCGTGGCGGCAAAGCTGGAGATCGCGTCGAGCGCGGAGGCGTTCAGATCGCCGGTGCGCTCGAGGTAGGCTTCGACCGTCTGCGCCACCGCCATCTGGCCGAAGCTCGCCGCCGTGGCGCGGATGGCGCGTAGCGCGCGTCCCAGCTCGCCCCGCGCGTGCTCCTGGGCGATGGCGTCCGTGGCGCTGCGAGCTTCGTCGATGACGCGGTGCAGGTGCTCGCCGAGGCTCACCACCTCCATCCGGAAGCGCTGCGCCGGCGTCGTGGGCGGGTTCGCCGAGGTGCTGACCACGTGCGGGCCCGCGTCGTTGAAGAACAGGTCGGCGATGGGGACAACGCGATCCGCGCCGCGATTCGCCGCCATGCCGTCCAGAGCGGACAGAAACGCCTTGTACTGGGGCGTCGAGGTGGTGACGGTGCTCCCGGTGGCGAGGCCGGCCGAGATCGTGCGCAGGAGATCGGCCGCGGCACGGAGAAGGGTGACGTTGGCTTCGCCGAGGCGCGTTGCGCCCAGCTCGAACGGCCGCACGCTCGTTTCAGCGGCCTCGCTGACCTCGGCGAGCGCCGGCACGTCGCGCACGCCGGCCACGCCGCGCAGCGCGCGAACGCGGGCGAGCACGTTGAGGCCACCCGACCGGTCGTCGGGCCGCGTCGCGAGCATCTCGAGGCCGGCCGCGATGTTGCTGGTCTCACTCGAGAAGTAGGCCGTGCCGGAAACGGCAATCGGCGTGGCGGCGCCAGCCGGCGCCTGCGCGTACGGCGCCAGCTCCCGCACGCGGCGCTGCGCCCACTCGTCTTCCGCGGCCGACCACGCGCGAGCCGCGCGCACCAGGATTTTGAAGTCGTCCACGGTGGCAACGAGCACTGCCCTGAGCGCCGCATCCCACTTGACCGTGCCCTGCCGCAGCGAGCGTCCCACGGACTCCACCGACGACGCCAGGTCGGCGAACGACTGGAGCCGGGCCATGGTCGCGCTGCCGCGCAGGGCGCGCGCGGCGCGCTGCATGGCCTCGGCGTCCGGCGGGAGCGCGGCGCTGTCGCTGGCGCGCGACACGAGGCCATCGATCTTGTCGATGTATTCGGTGGCCTCGAGAACGAAGAAATCGAGGAACGACGCCGTCGGTGAGCTCATCGCGGTGGCAAGTTAGGAAGTCGCGCGCGCCGAGTCCATCGCGTCGCGCAGCTCGCGCACGGCCTCGGTCAGTCCAACGAAGAGCGCCCGGCTGACGACGGCGTGGCCGATGTTGAGCTCCTCGATCTCGGTGATCCGGGCCACCGGCGCCACGTTGCCGACGCTGAGACCGTGTCCGGCGTGGACCGCGAGGCCCAGCCGGGCTCCCAGTCTCGCCGCCTCGGCCAGCGCGCGTAGCGGCTCCGGCTCGCGCGGGTGGTGCGAATACGTGCCCGTGTGCAGCTCGATGGCCACGGCGCCCAGCTCGCGCGAAAGCTCGACGGCGGCAGCGTCCGGGCCGATGAACAAGCTGGTGCGGATGCCGGCGTCGTTGAGGCGCGCCAGCCCGCCGCGGATTCGCCCGGTCTCGCGCGAGAGGTCCAGCCCGCCCTCGGTGGTGATCTCCTCGCGTCGCTCGGGCACGAGCGTGACCTGGTGCGGGCGCAGGCGCGTCGCGATGGAGATCATCTCGTCGGTGCAGGCCATCTCGAGGTTGAGCACCGTCCGGACGCCGGTTGCGAGCCGTTCGATGTCGCCGTCCTGAATGTGGCGGCGATCTTCGCGCAGGTGCGCGGTGATGCCGTCCGCTCCCGCGTCCTCGCAGACGCGGGCGGCGGCGGCGGGATCGGGCTCGGCGCTGCGGCGCGCCTGCCGCACGGTGGCGACGTGGTCGACGTTGATGTACAGCCGCTGCCGGCGCATCGTGTTTTTTGTTGCTGGCATTTTCGGCACCGATTAGGTTCGCACAATCACCTCGGAGCGCGCGTGAAGAAACTAGCGATTGTCTTGTTGCTCGTCGGGGCCGGGTGCACCCGAACCGTGTCGAGGCCTTCGCCGCAGACCGGGACGAACGTCGCGGGCGCCGCGACGCCCCGCGAGGCGGTGAACCGGTTCATGGCGGCGGCGAAGATCCAGGACCTCCAGGCGATGGCGAGCATCTGGGGCGGACCCAAGGGGCCGGCAAGCGAGACCATGGACAAGGAAGCGCTGGAGATGCGCGAGGTCATCATGATGCGCTGCCTCCGGCACGATACCTACACCGTCCTGACCGAAACGGCCGCGCCCAACTCCGACCGGGTGTTCGTGGTCGAGCTGCGACTGCGGAACTCCTCGTTGCGGAGCAACTTCACGACCACCAGAGGCCCGAAGAATCGCTGGTACGTTCTGGAGGTCGGGCTCC
Organism: uncultured Gemmatimonadaceae bacterium; assembly: GCA_963724885.1. Taxonomy (GTDB): domain Bacteria; phylum Gemmatimonadota; class Gemmatimonadetes; order Gemmatimonadales; family Gemmatimonadaceae; genus DASPMP01. The sequence continues at coordinate 206,846 of CAVRWG010000003.1, forward strand.
AAGCGCTCCAGAACATCTGCACGGCAAAGTGAGAAGGCAGAAAGCGACAGGCGGCCGGCGGTAGGCGGACTGCAGTGGATCAGTGTTCGGTGAGCTCGATCAGCACGCCGCCGGTGGATGAGGGGTGAAGAAACGCGATGCGTTTGCCTTCGGCGCCGGGGCGCGGGGTCTCGTCGATCAAGCGCACCCCTGCGCGGCGGCACCGCTCGAGGGTAGCATTCAGATCGTCGACGGCGAAACAGATGTGGTGGATGCCGGGGCCGCGCCTGGCCACGAACCGCGCGATCGGAGAGTCGGGCGCTTCGGCTTCCAGCAGTTCCACCAGCGAGTCTCCGGCGCGAAAGCCGGCGATGCGAGCGCCGTCGGCATTTTCGAGCGGCTCGCGTGGCAGCTCGAGGAGGTCGCGGTAGAAGGAGAGGTTCGGGTCGAGCGCGTCGACGGCGATGCCGACGTGGGCGATCCGGGTGCCACGAGGCGTGGCTGACGGCATGCAAGAGGCTCCTGCGAAGAGTTCGTTGGGGCGCACAGAATCTATAGAAGAACGCATCGGCGTTCGGTCTCTCACGACGACGGGAGGGGACGAGGAAATGGCGGAGCACACCACGGCGGTCACTGACGACACGTTCGAGACGGAGATCGAGCGGCACAACGGGCTGGCGGTCGTCGATTTCTGGGCGACCTGGTGCGGGCCCTGCCGCACGATCGCGCCGATTCTCGATCAACTCGCCACGGAGTACGCGGGCAAGGTCAAGGTGGCCAAGCTGGACGTGGACACGAACATTCGCACGGCCACGCGCTTCAACGTGCGTTCCATTCCGTTGCTGCTGTTCTTCAAGGACGGCAAAGTGGTCGATCAGATCATCGGCGCGGTGCCGAAGATGCACATCGAGACGAAGCTGAACCAACACGCCGCATGAGAGACGGGAGGAAGGAGGCAAGTGGAGGGAGCGCCAACCCTTCCCGCTGCCCTCCTTTCTCCTTGCTCCTTTCTCTTTCCTCCGTATGCCGGCGATAGTCGCGGGACTGCGCTACCCGTTTTCGCGCGTGATGCTCCCGCGCACCCGGCTCGCGTACGTTCACCTCAGGAACCTGCTGACCGATGCCAAGCGCGATCGCCTGGCCCGGTTGTCGGGATATGTCGCGGTCTGGCTGCCCGAAGAGTTCGTCGTGCTGTACCTGCAGTCGGGCGAGGTGGTGAACGCGACGGTCATGGACGCCAAGGGGTGGCGCGCCGTGGCGATCTCGTCGGCGCTCGACCGGATTCCGTCGGAGCCGGAGTACGGCGAGATCTGCTTTCACGAAGCCGAAGACGACCAGCTCGCGTCCATGTACATCGCGCAGACGGCCGCTGCGGATCCCTGGCCCGTCGAGGTGCGCGTCGTGGACCCGGCCGTGCTGTTCCCGTTCCTCAAGTCGATCATGTTCGACGGGATCGTGGAGGTCGTCACGGAGGGTTCGGTCAACTACCTGCTGTTCACGGCCGGCGTGGTGGATCGCGCGTTTCTCTCGTACGAAGCGCCGGGCAACCTGGTGGAGCGCGTCGCCAGGTTCTTCGCGCCAGTGAGCGCGGGCGGCGCCAAGCTGGAGAAGGACAAGTTCCGCCGTTGGCCCATGCTCGAGACGCTGCCGGTGCAGGCCCCTCCGGCGCTGGTGCAGGCGTACCGCGAGCTGAGCGCGGCGCTGATCCAGCGGCTCGTAGCCTGCGGACGCGATGCGGCTCCCGCGATCGCCGAACAGGCGCGCCTGAACCTCGTGAAGGCGCACCCCGAGCTCGAGAGCTTCGGCATCGGCAAGAAGCCGGCACGCGAGCCGATCGCCGACACTACCAGGATCACCGCGGCCGTGGCGACGTGGTTGAAGGAAATCATGTGGGCCGCCGCGGACCACGAATCGGCCCCTCCCGAGTCGCTGTTCAAGGAGCTGACATGGGAGCGGAGGCACATGTTCCAGTCGGCCGGCTTCTACGAGAAGCTTCCCTGGAAGGTTCTCTGAGCCAACTCGTGACCCACGGCACTCTCTTCGTCGTGAGTACCCCCATCGGCAACATGGGGGATTTTTCTTTTCGGGCGGTCGAAGTGCTGCGAGCGGTGCGGCTGGTGCTCGCGGAGGACACGCGGCACTCGCGCGCGCTCCTGGCGCGCTACGGGATCGAGACGCCGATGTCCGCGTATCACGAGCACAACGAAGCGAAGGCGGCGCCGGGGCTCGTGCGTCGGCTCGAGGCCGGCGAGGACCTGGCGCTCATCAGCGACGCGGGAACGCCGCTGCTTTCCGATCCCGGCCACCGGCTCGTGCGCGCCGCCATCGACGCCGGCATCGCGGTGGTGCCCGTGCCCGGCGCGTCGGCGCTGCTGGCCGCGCTCGTCGCGTCGGGCCTGCCCGCGGACCGGTTCACGTTCTTCGGGTTCCTCCCGCGCAAGGGGCGCGAGCGGACTCATGCCCTCGACGAGATCGCTTCGTCCCCGCATACGGCCCTCTTGTACGAAGCGCCGAACCGGGTGGCCGAATCGTTGCGAGAGTTGGCGGAGCGGGCGGTCGATCGTCCTGCTGTTGTGGCCCGCGAGCTCACGAAGCAGTTCGAGGAGCTGCGACGGGGAACGCTCGGGTCCCTGAGCGCGTATTACAATGAAGTTCCGCCCCGGGGAGAAGTCGTGATCCTGATTGCCGGTGCGCCACCCGTGGCGCCGGACGAGACCGCATTGGCCGATGACGCACGCGCCCTGCGCGCGCGCGGGCTGAGCGTGCGCGACGTCGCCGCGGAGCTGGTGAAGCGTGGCGTGGCGAGGAATCTGGCGTACAGGATCGCGAGAGAAGCGGAAATGGGATATGGGATATAGGATATGGGCCCTTTGAGAGCTCCTCGCGTGGGAATCGTCGTGGGGATCGTGATCGGAGCAACGATCCTGAGCGCGGCCCATCTCCCATCCATATCCCACATCCGCAGTGCTTCTGCGGCGCGTCTGACCATCGCCCGCCTCCAGTACGACGGCGGCGGCGACTGGTACGCCAACCCGTCGAGCATCCCGAACCTGCTCGCAGGCGATTCGCGAACGTACGTCGCTCAAGGTCGAGAAGAGCCGAAGCGCGGGTGCGTCTCACCGACGACCGCCTGTGGGACTTCCCGTTCCTCCACGTCACCGGGCACGGCAACATCCGGCTCACCGAGACGGAAGTGACGCGGCTGCGGGAGTATCTGCTGCGCGGCGGATTCCTGCACGTCAGCGACAACTACGGCCTCGACACGGCGTTCCGCCGCGAGATCGCGCGCGTGTTCCCGGACCGCCCGCTCGTAGACGTGCCGCTGGTCGCATCCTATATATCATCTGGTCTACGACTTCCCGAAGGGACTGCCCAAGATCCACGAGCACGACAACAAGCCGGCGCGCGGATTCGGCATCTTCGTCGGAGAGCGTCTTGCCGTGTTCTATGACTACGAGTGCGACCTCGGCAACGGCTGGGAGGATCCCGAGGTTCACAAGGATCCGCCCGAGCTGCATGAGGCGGCGCTCCGCATGGGCGTGAACCTCTTCACCTACGCAATCACGAGTCGGCCCGATACCATGACCGTCATCCAGATCGTCGAACGCGAGCGGGCGCGGCTGCGCGCCGCGGATACGGCCGCGACGGTGGGCATCGCGCTGGTCGCCTCGCTCGCCGTCATCGGCGCGGGCGCGTGGCTGCTGGGCCAATCGCGCTGGATCGTGCTGCCGCGCGCGACGCCACTCCTCGTGTGGACCGCCCTCGTGCTCGCGAATGGCGCGGTGCTCTGGTGGGCCGCGCGACGCTTCCGTCGCAACCTCACGCGCCCTTCCGTCGCGGCGGCCATCGAGCGCGAGCAGGCGTTGCGCGCCGGCGCACTCCGCGGCGTCCTGGAAATAGGCGGCGGCAACGCGATCGTCCGGCGTGCCGACCGCACGCTGGCCTCGAAGCTCTCCGGTCGCGGCCCCACGCTGGCCCCCCATCTACGGCGCGCGAGCCGCAATCGGGCAGCGCTCGCAGCGGGCGTCGCCCTCGGCACGCTCGCGCTCCTGCTGCTGGCGGCGCCCTCGCTCAACGACGGCCTGCTCGCGATCCGGAGTCCCATCGCGGTGTGGCGCGGCTCGCTCATCCCGGCGCTCGCATTCCGCGGCCTGCCGGTGGAGCTGCTGCGCGGCGAGTCGATTCGCGTCGCGGTCGAAGCGCGCGGCAGGCGCGCGGTGCGGCTCGCCTCGCGCGTCACCGGCGAAGGCTGGCGGGACGCCTCGCTCACGGTGGACAGCGTCAGCGGCATCGCGACGCATTCGCTCGGCCCGGTACGCGGCGACATGGTGCTGGTGGCATCGGACGGGCGCAGCGCGACCGACACCGTGCTCGTGCGCGTCACGGATCGGCCGTTCGTGGGCGGCGTGGTGCTGCGCGCGGAGTATCCGGCGTACCTCGGCCGCGCTCCCGAAGGGCTGCCCGTCGGCGAACCGGCGCGCATCCCGCAGGGAACGGTCATTCATGTGTCCGGCCGCGCGTCGACCACGCTCCAGCGCGTGTTCGTCCGCGGCGAGAAAGACACGATCTCCTTCGCCACCAACGGACACGCGTTCCGGGGCAGCATCCGTCCCGCGCGCTCGGGCCGTCTCGACTGGTTCGCGTTCTCGCCGCGCGGACCGATCGGGGACGTTCCGCTCCCGCTCGAGATCGAAGTGATCCCGGATTCCGTGCCGTACGTCCAGCTCGTGTCGCCGACGGCGGACACGCTGGTCGCAACCACCGATCGCATCCCGCTTCAGATCACGGCCACGGACGACCACGGGCTGGCGTCCGTCGAGCTGAACTCCACGCGCGTGTCGGACGGCAGACGCGCGACCCCGATCACGCAACGACTCAGCGATGCGCAGGGCACGGTGTGGAACGGCACGCCTGTCGTGGACCTGGCGGCGCGGGAGCTCGAGCCGGGCGACGCATTGCGCATCGAGATCGTGGCCGTGGACAACTCGCCATGGGCCCAGCGCGGCGTGAGCCGTGAGCTGATCCTGCGCATCCCCACGATGGAAGAGCGGCGCGCGCTGGCCCGCTCCGCGGCCGATTCGGCCGCGAGCCAGGCGCGCTCGGCCGCTGCGGCGCAGAAGTCGCTCGAGCAGCGGACGGACGAGGCGTCGCGTGAGCGTGGCGCGCGCAACCAGAACTCCACCGGCGCCAAGGGCTCGGAGGCCGCACGGCAGCGCGAGCGCGAGCAGCGCGAGATGAGCTACGAGTCCGCCGAGAAGGCGCGCGCGCTGGCGCAGGCGCAGCGCGAGCTCACCGAGCGCGTCGAAAAGCTGAAGGACGCCGCGAAGGAGCTGGAGGAACAGCTGCGGAAGGCGTCGGCGCTCGACACCGGGCTGGCCAGGCAGCTGCGCGAAGCGCAGGACCTGCTGAGGGACGCCCTGACACCGGAGATGCTCGAGCAGATGCGCAAGCTGGAGAACGCGTCGCGCGATCTCTCCGGCGACCAGGCGCGCGACGCGCTGAAGAACATGGCCGAGATGCAGAAGCGCCTGCGCGAGCAGCTCGAGAAGAGCGCCGAGATGCTCAAGCGCGCCGCGCTCGAGGGGGCGATGGAGACGCTCAAGGACGAGGCGCAGGAGATCGCCGAGAAGCAGAAGGCCGAAGCCGAAAAGCAAAGAGCCGAAGGCAACGAGCGGGCGGACACCAGAAGGCAGAATCCGGAGAGAAAACAGAACGCCGAGCAGCTCGCGGACCGGTCGGAGCGTCTTTCCAAGGACGTTCAACAGCTGAAGGACCGGCTCGCCAAGGAGCAGGCGGACGCCGCGGCGCAGAAGGCCGGTTCCGCACAGCAGCATGCATCCGCTTCAGAGCAGAAGATGCGGGAGCAGGATGCGAAGAGTGCGTCGGAGCAGATGGACCGGGCCGCGAAGGACCTCCAGGACGCGCGCGAACAACAGGTGGGCGAATGGAAGAAGGAGCTCACCGACGCCCTGGATCAGTCCATCCAGGAGCTGCTCCAGATGGCTCGTGAGGAGGCCGCGCTGGAGGAGAAGGCTCGCTCGGCCGGGAGGGACAATGCGAAGACCGAGCAGATCCGCGGCCAGCAGAGCGCCGTGAAGCAGGGCGTGGATCAGACCGCGGAGCGCCTCCAGAAGGAAGGACAGAAATCCTCGCTGTTGTCCGGCCGATCGCAGCGCGCGATGAACGAAGCCAAACAGCGCGTCTCGCAGGCCACGCAGCAGCTGTCGGAGCCGCGCGGCGGCCAGCAGACGGCCAACTCGCTCGGGGAAGCGGCGGAATCGCTCAACCGCGCCGCGGCGTCCCTGGCCCGTGACCGTGAGCGCGCAAACAGCGCCAGCTCCGCCACCGGCTTCGCCGAGATGCTCCAACAGCTCCAGGAGATGGCCAAGCGTCAGGGGTCGATCAACGCCCAGGCGCAGGGGCTGATGCCGATCCCCGGCCAGGGTCAGATGAGCCCCGAGTCGCAGGCGACCGCGCGCATGCTCGCGCGTCAGCAGCGCGGCATCGCGAACCAGCTCGAGGAAATGGGCGACGCAGCCGGAGGCGATCGGGCAGGCGAGCTCGCCAAGGAAGCGCGCCAGCTCGCTGAGGCGCTGGAGCAGACGCGCGTCGACGCGAACACCGTCGCGCGGCAGCAGCAGCTGTTCCGCCGCCTGCTCGACGCGGGCCGCTCGCTCGAGAAGGAGGAGCGCGAGGACACCGAGAAGCGCGAAGCCAGGGCCGCCACGGGTGACGACCGGTTCGATCCGGGATCCGCGGCTGCGAACGGCCGCGGCGCGTCGCGGTTCCGCGAGCCGACATGGGCGGACCTGCGCGGACTGTCCGCCGACGAGCGCCGCGCGATCCTCGAGTACTTCAAGCGGATTAATGCCGAGAGGCCCTGACGGGTTTGGCGTTTGGAGTTTGGCGCTTGGCGCTTACCGCTCGGCGCTAGCCGCTCACCACGTGAGGCTTGCCGCGCTCGCGCTCGTGGTGGTCGGATCTGCCGTCAACGCGCAGTCGCCAACGAGCGGCCAGCGGCAAGCGCCAAGCGGCGAGCGCCAAGCCGACTCCGCCGCCTTCTATCGTGCGCTCGACTTCGAGGGCGCCGGCAAGCATCGCGAGGCCGCGGCGCTTTTCCGGATCTCGCTCCGCGGGTCACAGAGCGTCAGCGCGCTGCTCGGGCTCGAGCGCGCGTACGCCGAGCTGCAGTGGACCGACTCGCTGCTCGCTCCGGTGGACAGCCTGATCCGCGAGAATCCGCGCGAGTCCATCTTCCGGTCGGTACAGCTCCGCAGCCTTCAGGCGCTGGGTCGCGACGACGCGATGCGCGCGGCCTTCGAGCGCTGGATCACCGAGTCCCCGAGGGACGCGGCGCCCTATCGCGAGTACGCGCGACTGTTGCTCCAGAAGGGCCAGGCGACTCGCGCCGACAGCGTGCTGCTGCGCGCGCGCGCCCAGCTTGGCGGCGCGGGCGACCTGCAACTCGAGCTGGCGCAGACGCGCGCCGCGATGGGACAGTGGGAGGAGTCGGCGCGGGCGTGGCGCCAGGCGCTCACGTCGGCGCCGTACCTCGAGCAGGCCGCGGCGTACGCGCTGGCGCCGGCGCCAGCTGCCAACCGCGATGCGATTCGCGCGCAGCTTTTCGCGTCTCCCGTCTCGGTGAGCGCGCGACGCGCGCTGGCCACGCTGGAGGCCGCGTGGGGCTCGCCGGCGAATGGATGGCTCGCGCTGCGCGACCTGCAACCGGACAGCGCAGCCGCGGCCGCGTGGCTGGAGTTCGCGCAGCGGGCCGAGGCCGAGGAGCGCTGGACGCACGCGCGTGAAGCGCTGGGCAACGTGCTGCGTTGGCGCAAGACACCTGACGTCGTGCTCCGCGCCGCGGTGGCGGCGCTCAACAGCGGCGACCCTGGCGGAGCGCTCACGCTGGCGCCGCTCACGAGTGGTGGCCTGGACTCCGCCCGCGTGGCGCGCACGCTGCTCCCGGTGCACGTCCGTGCGCTCGCGGCGCTCGGACGTCCCGCGACCGCCGAGCGACTCGTGGCGTCCTACGAGCGCTGGCTCACGCCCACCAGTCGCGCGGCGCTGGCGCGCTCGATCGCGTTCGGCTGGGTGCGCATCGGGGACATGACGCGCGCGCGCGGCGCGCTGACGGTCGCGGGTCCCGATGCCGATTCAAGCGATGCCGCCGGATGGCTGGCGCTGTACGCCGGCGACATTCGTACCGCGCGCCGCTTACTTCGTAGCGGCACGGACGCGTCGCCGGAGCTGGCGCTCGCCCTCGGCCTCGTGGCGCGGGTGAAGGCGGACAGCGCGCCCGCGCTGGGCCAGGCGTTCCTCACCCTGGCACGCGGCGACACCGCGCTGGCGGCGACGGCGCTCATCGAATCCACGGAGCGGCTTCCCGACGTCGCGTCGCTCCTGCTGTACACGGCGGCGCAGTTGCGCATGGCCGTGAAGAACGACTCTGGCGCAATCCCGCTGTGGCAGCGTGTTGTGGAGCAGTACGCGTCGAGCTCCGAGGCGCCCGCGTCCGATCTCGAGTGGGCGCGCGCGCTCCGGCGCGCCGGCGATTCGCGCGGCTCCGTGAGTCGCCTCGAGCATCTCATCCTGACGTATCCGCAGAGCGCCCTCGTTCCACAGGCCCGCCGGGACCTGGACCTGCTCCGCAGCAGCATCCCATGAGCCGTCTTTTGGCGGTCGCGCCGTTTGGCAGTCGCGCCGTTTGGCAGTCGCGACTCCTGGTCGTCGCGCTCCTTGGCAGTCGCGCCGTTTCGGCCAGCGCCCAGCACTTGCTCGTCCCGATGGACGATCGCCAGACGAACCACCTCAAGGCGTACGGCCTCATCTTCAACGCGCTCAAGACGGGCATGAAGGCCGAGTGGTTCCTGAACTACCGCGGCGGCTCGTTCCTGCTGCCCGACACGCCGGAGCTGCGGCGCCGCGCGGCGCTCGACGGCATCACGTTCGAGCCGATCGACGACGGGCCAGCGTGAGCGCGATTCGCGCCGAGATCGCCGGCAACAACATGGACGCCGTCTCGCTCGAGAGGGCGCCGAAGATCGCGGTCTACACGCCGCCCAACGCGCCACCCTGGGACGACGCGGTGACGCTGGCGCTCAAGTACGCCGGCATCGAGTACACGCCGGTCTGGGACGACGAAGTGCAGCGCGGCGACCTGACGAAGTACGACTGGCTGCACCTGCACCACGAGGACTTCACCGGCCAGCTCAACAAGCTGTACCTCGGCTTTCGCGACGCGCCGTGGTTCGTCGAGCAGCGCGAACGACGCCGCGACGCGCGCGACGCGCTCGGCTTCACCGAACATCCCGGCGCTCAAGAAGGCGCGTCGCCGAGAAGATGCGGCAGTACGTCGAGAACGGCGGCTTCCTCTTCGCCATGTGCGGCGCGACGGAGACGCTCGAGCTGGCGATCGCGGCGCACGAACGTCGACATCGCCGGCAGCTTTCGCCGACGGGACGCCCATCGACGACAACGCCGACGCAGAAGCTCGAACTGGAAGCGCGCGTTCGCGTTCCAGAACGCGCACATCGAGCAGTCGCCGTTCGTGAACTCGATGAGCGACATCGACGGACACCAGGTGAACGTGCCCGGCCGGCGCCAGCCGCTAGGCCAGTTCACGCTCTTCGGCTTCTCGGCCAAGTTCGATCCCGTCGCAGCATGCTGGTGCAGAACCACCGGCGGTCATCCCCGACTTCTACGGCGTGACGACCAGCTTCAACAAGCCGACGCTCAAGCCGGGCGTCGTCGTGATGGCGAGCGAAGAAGGCGCGCCGTGGGTGAAGTACATCCACGGCGACTACGGCAAGGGCTCGTGGACGTTCCTCGGCGGGCACGATCCCGAGGATCCGCAGCACAACGATCGGCAACGCGCCGACGGACCTGTCGCTGCACCCAAGGTCGGTCGGGTACCGGCTGATCCTGAACAACGTGCTGTTCCCGGCCGCGAAGAAGAAGCCGCTGAAGACGTGAAGGCAGAAGGCGGAAGGCAGAAGGCAGTGAAGGACTCGGGTGTCATTCTCTGCCTTCTGCATTCCGCCTTCTCCCTTCTGTAGTATTGAGTGTGCCCGCCACGGTCCCGCGCACCGCATCAGCTCCCGCATTGCGCCCAAGGCTGGCGCGGCGATTCGCGCGGCGATCAGGCTCGCCGGCGGACGCGAGGTGTGCTTCACCTGCACCTCGACGACGAATGGAATCGTCGCGACGGCGCGCGTCGTCGCCCGCGGCGATGCCGCGAGCGTACTCGCGCTGCCGGGCTTCGCCCAACGCGGCGAGATGCTGCTGCACAACCATCCGTCCGGCGACCTCGAGCCGTCGGACGCCGACATGAGGTCGCCGCGAGGATGCACGACGACGGCGTCGGCTTCGCGATCATGGACAACGAGCGCCGAACACCTCTACGTGGTGGTCGAGGTGCCGAGCGTCGAGCCCGAGCGGCCACTCGGACCTCGACGCAGATCGAGCGCGATCTCGGCCGAGGCGGCGCCGTGGCGCGCGCGCATCCGCGCTACGAAGACCGCCCGAGCCAGCGCGACTAGGCCGCGCGCATCGCGCAGCTCTACAACGTCGGCGGCATCGGCCTGCTCGAGGCGGGGACCGGCATCGGCAAGTCGTTCGGCTACCTGGTGCCGGCGCTGCGCTGGTCGGCGCGCCAACGGCGAGCGCACCGTCGTCTCCACCAACACGATCAACCTGCAGGAGCAGCTCGTCGGCAAGGACCTGCCGTTCCTCAGCGGAGGCGCTCGACGACCAGCCGGTGCGCTTCGCGCTGCTCAAGGGGTGGCGCAACTACCTCTGCCTGCTCGCGGCTCGAGCACGCCGACGAGCGCGGACGCGACGCTGTTCGACGAAGGCGATGCGCGAGGAGATGGCCAGCGGCTCGCGGGCTGGGCGTCGAAGACGACGGACGGCTCGCTGAGCGATCTCGCCGCGCAGCCCCGCGCCGGAAGTGTGGGACGAGGTCGCGGCGGAGCCCGACCTCTGCCAGCGCTTCAAGTGCCCGTACTTCGACAAGTGCTTCGTGTTCAAGGCGCGACGCGCGGCCGCCGAGGCCGACGTCATCGTGGTGAACCACCACCTGCTGCTGTCGGACATCGCCGTCCGGCGCGCATCACGCAGAACTGGGACGACGCGGCCGTCTTGCCCCGTACACGCGCCTCGTCATCGACGAAGGGCATCATCTCGAGGACGCGGCCGCGCAACCACCTGGGCATCACGATCACGCGCCGCGGACTTGCTGCGGCTGTTCGCGCGGCTGGAACGGCGCGGAAGGGACTGCTGCCGACGCTGGTCGCGCGTCTCAACGACTCGCAAGCGACCTCGTCAGCGTGGCGAGTCTGGACCTCGTGGAGGCGCGTCTGACGCCAGCGATGCGCGCGGCGCGCGACAAGTCCACGCTGCTCTTCGACCTGCTGGACACGCTGCTCGACGAGTCCGGCGTGCAGGTGCTTCGTCTCACCGACGCGTTCGCGGCGCACCGGATCTGGGAGTCCGGATTGCGCCTGGCGCTCGAGGACACGCTCGGCGAGATGGCGATCCTGCGCGAGGGGCTCCAGATCGATCGGCGAGCGCATCGAGGACAGCGCCAGAGCAGAACGAGGCGAACGCGCCACTGCTGGCCGAGATTCGCGCGGTGACGCGGCGCATCGAGGCGGCGAGCGACGCGCTGCGCGAGACGCTGGCGCCGCCGACGGACGACGCCCACGGTGCGCTGGATCGAGAGCAAGGCGGGGGGCCGCGAGCGATCCGTCACGGTCACGAGCGTGCCGCTCGACCTCGCGCCCATCCTGCGCGACGACCTGTTCCGCCGGGTCGAAGACCACGCATCGTCACCAGCGCCACGCTGGCCGACGGACGGACGCTTCGACTTCCTGCGCAAGCGCCTCGGCCTCGACGAAGACGACGTGGAGCCGACGACGGGAGTGTTCCCGTCGCCGTTTCGACTTCGACGTCGCAGGCGCTGCTCGCCGATGCCCACCGACGCTCCGGCGCCCAACACCGAGTCTGCGCGGCATGCGGCGTTCGTCGTCCAGGCCGTGCAGGACGTGGCCGAAGCGTCGGACGGCAGCCTGTTCGTGCTGTTCACGAGCCACAAGGACGTGCGCGCTCACCGCCGCGGAGCTGCGCGCGGCCGGCTTCGAGCGCCGCTGGCCGCTGCTCGTGCACGGGGAGGGCACCCGCGACGCGCTACTCGATCGTTTCCGCGAACACGCGCGGCAGCGTGTTGCTCGGCACCGCGTCGTTCTGGGAGGGCGTGGACGTTCCCGGCGACGCGCTGCGCGGTCTCGTGATCGCCAAGCTGCCGTTCCGGGTGCCGACCGAGCCGCTCACCGCCGCGCACTGCGAGGCGCATCGAGCGGGCCGGCGGCGACGCGTTCGCGGAGTACATGCTGCCGCACGCCGCTCTGCGATTGAAGCAGGGCTTCGGGCGGCTGATCCGCACCAGCACCGACAGCGGCGTGGTGGTGATCGCCGATGTGCGGGTGGTGAGGATGGCCTACGGCCGGGAGCTGATGCGCGTCCTGCCGCCGGCGCGCCGGCTCACCGGCCGCTGGGAGGACTTGAAGGAAGAGATTCGACGGTTTTACCGCAGTGCTTAGTGCCTGGTGCTTGGTGCTTAGTTTGACCAAATAGGCACCAGCACGAAGCTCTCAGCACTAGCCGCTAAGCACTAATCACTGATCCAAAATGAGACTCTCGAAAATCGTGTGTGTCGGTCGCAACTATGTCGATCACGCCAAGGAGCTCGGCAACGAAGTGCCCAAGGAGCCGCTGATCTTCCTCAAGCCACCATCCTCCGTGGTCGGCGACGGGCAACCAATCCGACTGCCGGCGATGTCGAAACAGGTCGAGTACGAGGGCGAGATCGGCATCATCGTCGGCGAGCGCCTCACTCACGCGAGCGAGGCCGAAGCGAGGGCGGCCGTCCTGGCGATCGCGGCCGTGAACGACGTAACAGCACGCGACCTGCAAAAGTCTGATTCACAATGGACGCGCGCAAAGGGTTTCGATACGTTCTGTCCGGTTGGGGTGCCCCAGGAGGCTCCCGACGATCTTGACTCGCTGGAAGTCGTCACACGAGTGAACGGAGTCGAGCGGCAGCGGGCTAAAGCGTCCCAAATGGCGTTTTCCATTCCGTTCGTGCTGTCCTACATCTCGAGGATCATGACGCTGGAGCCCGGTGACCTGGTTTGTACTGGTACTCCTGCCGGAGTCGGGACCCTTAGCCCCGGCGACGAGGTAGAAGTGGAGGTCCTGGGCGTTAGCCGCGTGCGCAATGCGGTAACTTCATCCTGAGCGCCGACACGCAGGCCCCTACGACCGACCAGCGACACCTATCACCTGACACCTAGCACTCACTTAGTGCCCCAACTCGCCAAACGCTTCGAGACACTCCCGGAATACGTGCTTGCACGCATTCCGCAGCAGAAGCATGAGCTGCTCAAGCGCGGCGTGGACGTCATCGACCTCGGGGCCGGCGATGCCGACCTCATGCCACCCGAGGCGGCACTGCGACGCATCACCCAGGCGGTCTACATCCCCGGCATGAACCGGTATGGCTTCGGCCTGGGGTTGGTGCAGTTTCGCGAAGCGGTGAGCGCCTGGATGCAGAAGCGCTTCGGGCTTCGCTTCGATCCGCTGACGGAGATCGTTCCGCTGCTCGGGTCCAAGGAGGGGCTCTCGCATCTCGCGCTCGCCTACATGGAAGCGGGCCGCGTGGCGATCGTGCCCGAGCCGGGTTACAACTCGTACATCGGCGGCTCGCTGCTCGCGGGCGGCGAGGTCTACAAGTACGCGCTGCGTCCGCGGACGAACTTCCTCGTGGACCTGGACGACATTCCGGCCGACGTCCTGAAGCGCGCGAAGGTGCTGTACCTCAACTACCCGAACAACCCGACCGCGGCGATCGCCCCGCGCGAGTATCTCGAAGGCGTGGTGAAACGCTGCCGGGAGCTGGACATCCTGCTGGTGTACGACAACGCGTACTCCGAGATGGCCTTCGACGGCTACGTGCCGCCGAGCATCTTCGAGATCGAGGGAGCGCGCGACGTGGCGATCGAGTTCCACTCGATGTCCAAGACGTACAACATGACGGGATGGCGCTGCGGCTGGGCCGTCGCGCGGCCGGAGATCGCGTCGGCGCTCGCGAAGGTCAAGAGCTTCGTGGACACCGGCCAGTTCATGGCGGTCCAGGCGGCGGCCGTCGCGGCCCTCGAGAGCTGGGACACGTTCCTGCCTCGCAACCTCCAGACGTTCAAGGAGCGGCGTGACGCCGCCGTGAAGGCCTTCCGCGAATCCGGGTTCGAGTGTGAAGCTCCCAAGGCCACCATGTATCTCTGGATTCCGCTTCCGGATGGAGTCCCGAGCGCGCAGTTCGCGGAGCGGTTGATGCAGGACGAGGGAGTCATCGTGCTGCCAGGCTCTGGGTTCGGGGAGGGCGGTGAAGGGTTCTTCCGCATCTCGTTCATCACGTCGCCCGCTCGCATCGGCGAAGCGGCGCAGCGAGCTGGCCGGGTGCTGCAAGCCATGACCGCCGAGTCGAGAACGGGCGGCCAGCGTCAGCCTCGCACGCCGGCGGGTGTCGCATGATGAAGTTCCCGTGGCGTAAGCGAAGCCCGCGCTGGTGGGTCGTTTCCATAGCGATCCACCTGGTGCTGATCGTGGTGCTGGCGCAGATCGTGTTCCGGTATCCGCTCGGCCAGATGATGGGAATTCGTGAGCGCGACCTGAAGCCCGAGCGGCTTCAGTACATCAAGCTTCCGTCCGCTCCGACCGAGAGTTCCGGCGGCGGCTCCACCGCGGCGGCGCGCAAAAGCTCGGCGCCCGCGGCGCTCAAGGCTCCGACACAGGCGCCCACGGAGGTCGCTCCGCCCAAGGCAGCGGACACGTCGCGCGCGCAGGCGGCTGGCGGCGCAGGGGACGGATTGGGCGCGTCGGGTTCGGGGTACGCGACCGGACTCGTGCCACGTCAGCCGGACGAGCGCATCGCGCTTTCACCGGGTCCGGTCGTTCGTTCGCCGCGCACCGTCGCGCAGGACGTGGACTCCATCGTTTCGGTGGCGATCGGGATCTACGCCGACTCCGTCGCGATCGCCGACGCCCAGCGCAAGCCGGGAGACTGGACGGTGAAGGGGAAGGACGGGAAGGTGTGGGGCTGGGATCCCGCCGGCAACATCCGGCTCGGCAAGTTCACCATCCCGGGCGCGCTGCTCGCGATGCTGCCGCTCAACACGCAGAACCCCATGTCGCCCATCGAGGCCCGGCGCGTCGCCTGGATTCGCAACGACATCATGGAGAACGCGCAGCGGTCCGTCAGTGAGGACGAGTTTCGCGCGGCCGTGAAGCGGATTCGCGAGCGCAAGGAGCGCGAGAAGCGCGAGAAGCAGCTGGCGGAGACGAAAGCGCTTCCGTAGTTAGTGCAGCTGCTGCACGTCCCCGATCTCTTCGATCTCGCGCACCGGCTCCTGCTCGTAGAGCGGCCGGAAGATTCCGCAGACGACGCCGAGCACCGCGAAATCGTCGCGCGGTCCGACTTCGATCGCGCGCTCGCCGGCGTTGGCCGGCTCGAGGATGATGGTGGCGCCGCGATGCGTCAGCGTCTTGACCGTCGTTTCCGCGCCGAGTCGCGCCGCGACGATGTCACCGTCCTTGGCGCGCGTGGAAGGCGACACGATCACGAAGTCGCCGTCCGAGATGCAGCGCCCGGTCATGCTGTCGCCGTTCACCTTGAGCAGGAAAACGTCGTCGCTCGGGAGGTAGCGCCGGTCGATCGTCACGTAACCCGAGCGATGTTCCGGGAGCAACGCCGGCTCGCCCGCGTGGATCTTTCCGTAGTACGGCACGGGCTGCGTGGCGCCCGCCGCGGCGAACCCCAGCAGTCGCACACCGCGCGACCGTGATTCGTCGCGCTCGATATAGCCCTTGCTCGCGAGTGAGTGGAGCAGGTCGGAAACCGTTTTCGTCGACTTGATCCGGAACTTCTTCGCGATCTCGCGAATGCTCGGCTGGTACGTGTTCTCGGCGAGAAAGTCTATCATGTAGTGATAGACCCGGCGCTCGAGTTGGGTCAGCGGCTCCGTCATGGGCCTGATGTGCAAGACGCGTCAGCGCCCGGCATCGCGGCGCCAGCAGACACGTGTTTAGGCCAATATGCGAGTGTTTGCGGCGGTCAACAAGGCGTGATTGCCGCCACACGCGTCATCGGGCGGCCGCGGCGCTTCTCAGGAAACGGATGGCTGCATCGATTCGTGCCACCGACTGCTCGCGACCAAGCGTTTGCAATACGTCAAAAATCCCGGGGCTCGCGGCGAGACCCGTGAGCGCCAGTCGAAGGTGCTGAAAGATCTTTCCCTTGGTCGTGCCCAGCGTTTCCGCCAACGCTACGAGGGAAGCCTCCAGCGCGGCTGGCGACCAGTCGGACGCAGTCGCGAGACCGTTGCGCGTCTGTTGCAGAACGTCGATGACCGCGGCGGAATCGCTTCCATTGCTTCGCGACCATCTCGGGATCGTACTCGATTGTCTCGCGCAGATAGGGCGCTGCCTGCCGCACGATGTCATGGACGGTGCGGGCGCGCACCTTGAGCAGGTCGATGAGCGCGAGAAACCACTCGCGTCGCGCGCCGATGTCCTTCGGCGACGCGAGCCCGGCTTCCTCGAGGCCAAGGGCGACGACGGGCAGCAGCCGCTCGGCGGTGGCGCGGCTCAGGTGCTGGCCGTTCATCCACTCGAGCTTCTTCGGGTCGAACACCGCTGCCTTCTTCGAGCAGGCCGTCCGTGCGAGAACAGGCTCGACCATGTCGTCGCACGGACATGACTTCGAGGTCGTTCGCCGGGCGACCAGCCGAGCAGCGCGAGGAAGTTGAGCATCGCCTCGGGGAGGATGCCCATGTGCTGGTAGTCGCCGACGGCGGTGGCGCCGTGGCGCTTGCTCAGCTTCTTGCCGTCGGTGCCGTGGATCATCGGCAGGTGCGCAAACCGCGGGAGCGCCGCGCCCAGCGCGTCGTACAGCATGATCTGTTTTGGTGTGTTGAGATGTGGTCGTCGCCGCGCATGACGAGCGTGATGCCGCATCGCGACGTCGTCGGAGACGACGGCGAGGTTGTAGATCGGCGTGCCGTCCGAGCGCAGGACGACGAAGTCGTCGATGTCCTTGTTCGGGAACGTGATGTCGCCGTGGACGAGGTCGTTCCATGTCGGTGCTGCCCTGACGGGACGCGAAAGCGAATCACGAACGGGTCGCCGGTGGCGAGGCGCCGCTGGACGTCGTCGGGCGGCAAGGCGGTCGCAGCGCCGTCGTAGCGGAACGTCTCCTTGCGGGCCTCCGCCTGCTTGCGCGCGCTCGTCGAGCTCCGCGGGCGTGCAGAAGCAGCGATACGCCTTGCCCGGCTCCAGCAGGCGCGCGCGTCGCGCTGGTGCCGCTCGAGGTTGGCGCCCTGGTGGATGACGTCCTCGTCCCACGTGAGGCCGAGCCACTCGAGGCCCTCGAAGATGGCGCGCGTGCTCTCGTCGGTGCTGCGCGCCTTGTCCGTGTCCTCGATGCGCAGCAGGAACTGGCCGCCGTAGTGCTTGACGTAGAGCCAGTTGAAGAGCGCGGTGCGCGCGCCGCCGACGTGGAGATAGCCGGTGGGAGATGGGGCAAACCTGAGTCGGTGCGTCACTCTTGGACTAGGAACGTGTACGGCTCGCAGCTGGCAGCTGACTGTTGCAGTTGCGCGGCGACTCGGACAGGCCTTCGAGACAGACGGTCCCGGTCGCCGCGCGGCCGCAGACCGCGAACTGCCGACTGCCTGCTCCCACACGTACTTGCGATTGCCTGAAAAAAAGAGACCCACCCTTACAGATGAGTCGGTACGGAGAGAGAGGGATTCGAACCCTCGATACGGGTTTAACCCCGTATAACGGTTTAGCAAACCGCCGCCTTCAGCCTCTCGGCCATCTCTCCCGGCAGGGCTAAAACTAACGCTAACGAGCGCCCCGTGGGAGGCAGATGCGCCGACTCACGGATACAACCGCTGCGAGGCGGCAACGCCCTTTCGCCCGGGTTCACGTGGAATACCTTTGCGCCCGGATCATTTCCCGTTCAACCAGCCCATGCGAACCAGGCTCCCTTCAGTGCCCGCGGTCTTCGTCGGCCTTCTCGTCATCGCGCTTGCGCAGACTCTCGGAGCCCAGAATCGCACGCACTCGCTCTGGGTCACGCTCGGCGATGCCGACCAGCTCGTCGAAGTCGATCCCGTCACGTTCAAGGAGATCCGGCGCATCAAGGTGGACCAGCGCCCGCACGGCCTCGCGATTTCGGCCGATGGCTCGAAGGTGTACCTCGCGAGCGACAAGACCGGGAACTTCCAGGTCGTGGACGTCCGGCGCGGAGCCGTAGTCGCGCAGATCCTTATCGGCAACGATCCGAACCAGATGACGCTGACGAAGGATGGCCGCTTCGCCTACGTGCCGATGCGCGGCGAAGCGAAGGTCGCGGTCGTCCAGCTCGACCCGTTGCGACTCGTCAAGAAGTTGCCGGCGCCCGCCGGGCCGCACGACGCCTACACGTCCGCGGACGGCTCGCGCATCTATGTGGGCGCGCAGTTCGGCAACGCCATCGTCGTAATCGATCCCGCGACGCAGTCGGTGCTGCACCACATTCCCACGGCCGACGGCGTGCGTCCGCTGGAGCCGTCAGCCGATGGCCGCACGATCTACGTGGCCCTGTCGAACCTGCTCGGTTTCGTCGTCGTGGATCCGGCGACGCGCAAGGTAACGCGACGCGTGTCGCTCGGAACGCTGCCCGAGGGAGTGCCGCAGCCCTACCGCGCGACCTGGACGCACGCCTTGCAGCTGTCGCCCGACGGCAGGGAACTGTGGTTAACGGATGACATCAACGACCTGTTGCGCGTCGTGCGGCTGTCCGACATGAAGGAAGTCGCGCAGATCCGCACCGGGCACTTTCCGCACTGGTTCGCGATGCGTTCCGACGGCCAGGTGCTGTTCACGAGCCTGTGGTTCTCGGACGCGGTCGCCGCGGTGGACGTCGCGAAGAAGAGGATCATCACGAACATCCAGTTCGAGCTCAACTCGGGGCCCAAGCGCATCGCGATCGCGCGCTGCGCGGCGAACTGCTAGCGGCGTTGCCGATGCACCGGATCCGGTTGGATGGCAGTCGAATCAGCCCATCGGTGGTGAAGGGGAGTGCCCCGTCGCCTTCGCTGAGAAAGACCTGGCCGGACACCGTGGCGTTTTGAGCCGACGCCGCGCTGGTCGGAAGCGCGACGCAGGGCAGGCGAGGATGGACGTGCGCATGGCGGCCGAAGGCGAGGGCACTCCATCCTGCGCCGTGCGCCGCCAACTCACAAGGGAGCGCGCGAAAGTCTCAGCCCTAGGGATACAGCCGGCGCCAGGGCCGGCTCATCCATCCGATGGCGTGGCCAATGATCGCGCCGGCCGCCGCGCCAGGCAGGGCGAAGACCGCGGCGGCCGTCATCTTGTTGTCGAAGCAATAGTCGCAGCCGGTGTCGAAGGCGATTGCGGCGAGCCCGCCAAACACGAAGGCGCCGATCAGGGCGCCGTTCAGCGTGCTCAGGCCCAAGCGGCGTGTCCGCAGGGAGACGGAGTCGATGTTCGCGTGGGACGCCGCGAACGTGTATCCGTTGCCCGTGATGAACACCGTGTCCTGCCGCTGGCCGAGAAACCGGCCGGTGACCGTCGTGTCGGCGGCGGACAGGCGCAGGATGCGTCCCGGTTCCGGGCCCATGAAGACGCGGGCGAGCGCATCTTCGCGCGCACGCCGTATCACTGGCGGCGGTTCCGGCGTCTCTGGCGGCGGTGCGAGCGGTATGACGGAATCGATCGTCAGCGGTCGCGATGGCCGCTTTGTCGACAGGCGCCAGGAGACGCCGAGGTACGGCACCACTTGCCCGCCGCTCAAGCCACCGCCCAGGCCGTATTCGCTGAATTGGTGCACGCCCACCACGCCGCCAATGCCACCCGGGCTCTCGTACAGGAGACTTGCCCCGATCTTCGTGGTCAGGAATCCCGTTCGCCACTCCGTTTCGCGCGCGCCGACGCCGGGCGGCGGCGTACCCGTTCGCGATTGCTGTACGAAGTAGGGTCCTGCCGCGCCCTGCACTCGCAACCTGAGTGCGCGCAGCGGGAAATCGTAAGCGATGCCGGCACTCGGCAGGAACACGCGATGCCGGTACGTCAGCGTCGGGTTGGGGCCACAGCACGCGTCAGCTTCGATCAGGTTCGTATACGCGACCGAGTACGTCCAATGAAACGCGTCACGAGCACTCGTGTAGGCTTCGACTCCGATGACGCTGGGCCAGCGCAGGTGATCGACACCCCACATGGGACCGCCGCTGCTCTTGCCACCGATTACGGTGATTTGCGGAGGATTCCCCTGGGCGGCAGCGCCTCGGGTGACGGCGGCTGCGGCCGCGGCGTACAGAATTGCGCGAGGGATTCGACGCATGACACTCCAGTGCACCGTGGTCCCCCGTGTTACCCCAGGCGGAGGGCGTAGGATTCGAACCTACAAGACCTTGCGGTCGCCGGTTTTCAAGACCGGTGCAATAGCCATTCTGCCAGCCCTCCAGGGCTCGAAAGCTAACGCGTCACCACGAGTGCGTGGCGCGATCCTCGATCCAGCGCACCATCTCGGGATGCGGCAGCAGTGGCTCTCCGGCATAGATCATCGGCAGCCTGGCCAGATCGGTCTGTAGCTTGCTGCGACTCACCGCGCCCCTGGACACGAGCACCGGCACCACCAGTACATCCTTGCCGGTGATGGCGTACTGCAGCTCCAGCAGCTCGCGCGTCTGTCGCACCCCTTCCGCGCGCACCTCTGCCGGTGCGTCGTCCCGCACCAGCTCGACCCGCACGTCGCGGAATCCGCCGCGCGCTTTCACCGAGTCGGCCACGACGCGCAGGTGCGTCATCCACGCCGCGTAGTCCTCCGCCGAGTTCGGGCCATGGCCCACCAGCAGCACGGCGCGCTCGCGCGCGTCCGGTGCCATCGCCAGCGCGCGATCGGCCGGAACGCGCGCGATCTGCGGCGCGCTGTCCATCGCCTTGGTGACTCGCAGCTTCAAGCGTGTCGCGGGACGCTCGATGCCGGACATGCGCAGATGGTGAATCATCGCCGAGTCCAGTGAAACGGAATCGCCGGCGAGATAACGGATCTGGTCGTAGTGGCCGCTGTGACTCGACACCAGCATCGGGACCACGACGATCTCGGCGACGCCCTGCTTCTCGAGCCGCGCCACCGCGTCCTGAAAGCGCGCCTGCTTTGCCGCCGCGCCCATGAGGAAGCTGACTTCGACCGGTCCGCCCGTACGCGCTGCTTGCGCGGCGCTCACCACGAAGTAATTCCAGAGGGAGTCGCCGCCGTGCGCGACGACGATGGTGCCGGTCTTCGACGGTGTCTGGGCCGCTCCAACACCCGCGACCGAGAGAAGCGCGACCGCGATCAGGCTTGGCTTGAACATGGCGCGCATTCTAGATTTAAAGCCGATAAAGTCAATCGGGATTAAGTAAGGAGTCTGCCGCACCATGGTAACGGAGCTGCACGCCGCACTCCTGCAGGCCGCCGTCACCCTCGGCACGGCCGGCGTTTGCTGGTACCTCTTCGCGCGC
The DNA here is from genome assembly GCA_963724885.1 of uncultured Gemmatimonadaceae bacterium. Taxonomy (GTDB): domain Bacteria; phylum Gemmatimonadota; class Gemmatimonadetes; order Gemmatimonadales; family Gemmatimonadaceae; genus DASPMP01. The sequence continues at coordinate 228,452 of CAVRWG010000003.1, forward strand.
TATCGACGCCCGGAGGTCCTGTGGTGGTCGGTGGCGTGGTCGCTGTACGTGTTGCGCATCGGCGCCATCGCGGGCTTCCTTGCGACGCGCGCCCAGCCGTGGCTGTTCGTTCACCAGGTACTCACGGGATGGACGGGGCTCGCGCTCCTCTGGGCCGCGCTGACGTTCTCTCGCGCCGCGGAGTGGCGGCGCTGGTACGCCCTCGCGGTCGTGTTTCCGATTGCGTGGTCGTACCTCGCGATCTACGAGCTCGAGAACTTCCTGCTCGCCGTGGTACCGGCGGTGCTCTTCATCAGTCTGGCCACGCTGTGGACGGGCGCGGTCTTCGCCGCGCAGTACCGGCGCACGAAGTCCCGCGGCGCGCTGGCGATGGCCGGTGTGCTGCTCGTCTGGGGTCTGCACCATCTCGACTATCCCGTGCTGCGGGCGATGGGCTCGTGGAACCCGTGGGGCTACTACCTCGACATCCTGTTCGTGCTGGCGATGGGCATCGGCATCGTGCTCCTCGTCCTCGAGACGCTCGACGGCCGCACGCGCGAACTGGAGCGCATCTCCGCGCGCATGGTGCGGCAGCACGAGGATGACCGGCGTCGCGTGTCACGCGAGCTGCACGACCAGAGCGCGCAGGTGTGGGCCGCGGTCAAGCTGCAGCTCGGGCTCCTGCGTGAGCGTGCGCCGGAGAAGCTCGTCGAGCCTGTCGATCGCCTGCTGAACCTCGTGGACCAGGGCATGCGCAGCATCCGCAGCGTGACGACGAACCTGCGCCCGCCGCTGCTGGACGACCTCGGACTCCTGCCGGCGCTGCGGGCGCTCGCGCGGGCGTTCGCCGACCAGTCCGGGTTGACGATCGCCATCGACGCGCCGTCGAGCATCCCGCGGGTCACGAACGATGCGGGGCTCGCGCTGTATCGGGCGCTCCAGGAGGCGCTCTCCAACGTCGCGCGGCACTCGGGGGCGACGGAGGTTCGCATCCGGGTCATCGCGACCCAGGGCGACGTCGCCCTCGTGGTGAGTGACAACGGCAGGGGGTTCTCGCCGGATGCGCAGAGCAGTGACGCCACGACCGGACTCGCCGGCATGCAGGAGCGCATTTCGGCGGTTCGCGGCTCGGTGACACTGAACTCGGATGCGGGCGCTTCAGTGACGGTGCGGGTGCCGGCCGAATGATGATGGCATCCCCCGCGCCCGCGATTCGCGTTCTCATCGCCGACGATCATGCGATCGTGCGCGAGGGCGTGCGCTTCGTGCTGTCGAGCGACCAGGGCTTCGATGTCGTGGGCGAGGCCGAGAACGGCGCCGAGGCGATCGTGCTGGCGCAGAAGCTCCAACCCGACGTGATCGTGCTCGACCTGAGCATGCCGGGGCTCTCCGGCCTGGACGCCGCGGCGGAGATCCGGCGCTGCGCCCCGGAGGCGGCGGTGCTGGTGCTCAGCGTCCACGACCACGAGGAGTACGTGCTCCAGAGCGTGCGCGCGGGCGCGCAGGGGTATCTGCGCAAGGACTCCTCGCCCGCGGAGCTGCGCGGCGCCATCCGGACGCTGCGCGAAGGCGGCAGCTTCTTCAGCGCGCCGGTCGCGCGAACGCTCTCGGCGGCGCTCCAGAGCGAGCAGCGCGTGGCGAGCCTGACGTCGCGCGAGCGGGAGGTGCTGGTCCAGATCGCGCGCGGAGCGACGAACAAGGAGATCGCGCGCCACTTCGGGATCAGCGTGCGCACCGTGGAGTCGCACCGCGAAGCGTTGCGGCGCAAGCTGGGGCTGCGCGGCGCGGCAGCTCTGGCGCGATTTGCCGTGGACGCGGGCCTGTTGACGTAACTGCTAACTGCGGTCTTTACGGCGTTCTTAAAAGCGTTCTTTACTGCGTTTTTTACTGCGTTTTTTACTGCGTTCTTTACTGCGTTCTTTACTGCGTTCTTTACTGCGTTCTTTACTGCGTTCTTTACTGCGTTCTCAAAGGCGGCTCGCCGTTAAGAACGGTGTCAAGAACGCCGTCAAGAACGCCGTCAGAAGTCACTTCCCCAGCGGATGCCGGTGAAGAACTGCCGTCCGGTGAATCCTGCCCATTCGCGCGGGCGGCGATCCAGGATGTTCTCCGCGCCGAAGGTCAGCTCGGCCTGACGCCACACGCCGCGCGCAAGGCGTAGATCGAAGCGCGGGTACGCGTCGCGCCAGCTGGTGACGACGCCCGAAGTATCCCGCACCATGGGCGTGCGACCCGTGTACGACGCGGCCAGGCTCGATCGCACGCCGAATCGGGCCGCCAGCAGCAGCGACGTCCGGGCCGAATGCGTCGGGCGGCCGAGCAGGGAATGTCCCGTGGTCCGATCGCGCGTCGAGAGCAGGCTGAATCCCGACTCGAGGACCGCGCCCGATAGCGACAGGCCTCCCTCGAGCTCGAGGCCGCGCGTGAATCCTTCGTCCACGTTGCCGTACTCGTAGAGCGGCGGATCGCCTGGCGCGCTGATCACGCGCGTCTCGATGAACCCCCGGAATTCGTTCCAGAATGTCAGTGCCCGAACGAAGCCGGACTCGCGCGTCCACTCCGCGCCGAGCATCGCGTTGCGCGAACGTTCCGGACGGAGACTCGGGTTGCCGTACACGGCGTAGCCCACGGCATCGTTGCGAAAGCGGAGATACAGCTCGCCAAAATCGGGCGCCCGGAACCCGGTGCCGGCGGACGCGCGAAGCGTCAGTGTCTCCAGCGGCCGATATCGCAGCGACGCCCGTGGCGTGAACGCCGTGCCCCAGCGGTCGCTGCGGCTGACGCGCGCGCCGGTGACGATCGAAGCCTTCTCGGACAAGGCGACTTCCAGCTGGGCCAGCGGCTCGATGCTCGTGATCGCGCGGCGGCCGCCGGGAATGCGAACCGATCGCGTGTCGTCGCGCCGAACCTGCGCGCCCAGCTCCAACACGTGCGCGCCGTGCGTGGACGCGTGCGTCAGCTCGCCCTGGAAGATGCGCTGCACCTGGCGCTGCCCGGTGTCACCGCGAATCGGCTGTGGTTGCGAGCTGACACGCTGCACATGGTCATACACCGACGCATGCGCGGACGCGCGCAGTTCCCCCCATCGCAGCCGCTGCATGGCGCCCACTCGCCCGGTCCACTGCACGTTGTCGGCGAAGTCGTAGAGCGCGCCGGCCAGCCAGCGTTGCCGCTCGTCCAGCGCCAGTACCCGGGCGTCGAGGGTCGTCGTGCCGGAGAGCTGCCACCGGGCGTTCGCGGCCAGGTCGCGCCGCTCGGCCAGCGCGCCGCGTTCGTCCGCTCGGCCGGGAGTCGTCTCGACGGAGCGGCTGCCGATCTCGCCGCGCAGCGCGAGCGGCCCGACTGTTCCTTGCGCCGCGATGCTGGCGTCGCGCCGGTTCTGCGAGCCAAGGATCGCGTTCGCGGTCACGTCGGGCCGCGCACCGTGCGACGCCGACCGGCTGATGACGTTGATGACGCCGCCCATGGCGTCCGTCCCGTACAGCGTGGACTGCGGGCCTTTCACGATCTCGATCCGCTCGATGGATGACGTTGGAATGCGCGAGGCGTCGAAGGCGCCGCCGATGCGGCCGGCGACCGGCTGCCCGTCGAGCAGGACGAGCACGCGCTGGCTGCCGAGCCCTTGCAGCATCGCGGCGGCGCCCGCGGGCACGCCGCCGGCCAGTTCGACGCCAGTACGCGCGAGCATCACGCTGGCCAGGTCCGTTGCGCCGCTGCGCTCGATGTCCTCGCGCGTGATCAACTCCGTGGCCGCGACGACGTCGGCGAGACGCTGCTCGCGCCTAGCCGCGGTGACCACGATGCGATCGAGCGCGAAGGGAAGCGCCGCGAGCGCGATGCGATGGGTCACGCGCTCACCGTCGCCGACCGTGAGCGAAGCCGATCCGCCGCGGAACCCGATCGCCCGCGCCGCGACCCGGTATGGCCCGGGCCGCACGGTGAGACGCCACTCTCCGCGCGCGTCGCTCGTGGCGTGGAGGGTGTCGCGCGCGGAGACCATCGCGATCCGCGCTCCCGCGAGCGGCCGTCCGGTGCCGGCGTCCACCACACGACCGGCGATCTCCGCGGACTGCGCAGTGCTCTGCGCTGTCGCGGGCGTCGCGACCAGCAGCGCCGCCGCGACAAGCAATGCCTTCATCACGCAGCGATGCGCTTGTAGCGTAACGTGATGTGGCGCGGCGCGCCGGTGGTGCTGTAGTAGTTCACGATCTGCACCTTGTAGACGCTCGTACCGCGCCTGACGAGATAGACGTTGAACGTGGGCGAGATGCGGTTGTCGCCCGCGAGGTTGTAGCGGTACCACGGCGACGACGAGAACACGCCGCCGAATGCATCGGTGCGATACGCCTGAGGTGCGGTGACCGCCGTCGTAGTCGCGACGAAGCCCTCGGTGCCGGCCGCCGCCGCGGCGCTGCCGGATCCACTGACGCCGCCGTTGAGGACCAGGTTCCAGCCGTCGAGACGCACGTCCCACGTCGTGCCCGTCGTGATCAGCGCGCCGGTCTTGAGATCCGCGCTCGCGGGCGAGCCGAGTGTGATTGTCGTGGTCGCGCCGAAGGCGTCCGCCTCCGTGGCCTGGACCGCGTACTCCAGCGTGACGCTGCCCGCCGACGTCGCGCTGGCGCCCTGGATGCCGGTGACGTGGACCTTGGCGAAGGAGGTCCCGTTCGAGAGCCGAACGAGGAACACCCGGCCGGGATCCGCGGAAGCGGTCGCTCCCGTGCCCGCATACCAGCCGGAGACCGCAGGCACGAGCACGTCGGACGCGAAGATGGCGCCGAACGAGATGCCGGTCAGCGCGTCGAAGTCGAGCCGCTCCACGGCATCCGTCATCGCCAGCACTTCCGCGTCCGTCGCGGTCGCGTTCTGGCAGACGCACGCTCCCGTCACGCCGCCAGGCCCCGCGGCGCCGCCGTTCAACGACACCGACGTGGCGAAGAAGCCGATGTCCCACGCGCTCGACTCGCGCGCCGAAGGCGACGGGGTGACGGCTGTGCCGCTCTCGAGATCAACGTACGCCCAGCCCGCGGAGGCGTCGACGGTGATGGTGCCTTCTACGGCTGGCAGCGGCTCGGTGACACTGTCGGCGCAGGCGGCGAGCAGGAGCGACGCGAGCGCGACGCGCGACGATGAGATGCGCATGGGTCGATTCTCGTCTGGTGGCGTGATGGACATCAGTGAACGCCGCCAGTCTATGGCCGACCCGCGAGTCGAACTATTCGGGGAACTACTGAGCGCGATCCGTAGTTCTACCTACCGTTGTCATCCCGAGGAGCGAAAGCGACGAGGGATCTGCAGTTGAGTTCGACTACAGATCCCTCGCTTCGTTCGTGATGACGGCCTACGGTCGCTTGGTCGCCGGCGGCGGAATCGGGAGCGGTTGCGCTTTTGCGCTATCCCCCGAAGGGACGCTGATCTGCGGCAGGATCTGGTCGATGTTGCCCAGCGCTCCCTCGATCCGCATCGCGCTGGCGACCGCCTTGGTGTCGTTCAGCACCTGTCGCGCGAGCTGCGGGTTCCTCGTGGACAGCGTCTCCGCCAGCTCGAGCCCTGTCGCGACGTACAGATACGGGATGCCCACCGACGGTGGATCGATCCAGTCGCCGCGGCGGATCAGCGACTTGCGGTGCCTTGAACACGTCGTTCCAGAGCGTCGTCGGTGCGCGGCACGTCGATCCAGCCGTCGCCCGGCACGAACACCGTGTCCGGCCGAGGGCTTGGTCGGCGGCAATGAACACCTTGGACGCGAGGCCCTGCGTGAGCACGTTGTTCTGCGAAGCCCGAGCTCGCGCGCGTAGCCGCCGGACGTGCGGCTGAAGTAGATCGGGCCGCCCCGGCCACGAGTCCGGCGATCATGCGCAGCACGAAGACGTCGGCGCGCTGCAGGATGCCGTTGCCCTGGCCGTCCTGCTGCAGCCGCTGCGGATCGAGCATCGCACTTGAGATCGCCGTCCGGAGTGGCCATCGCCATCGGCTTGTTGATGAACATGTACGGCGGGACGGAGTCCGCTTCCTGCAGCGTCATGCTGGAGCGGCGGTCCCGCCGGCTTCGTCCACTGCTTGCCGCGGTAGATCGCCGGGCCCCTTCGCCGCGTCGTACTCGTACACGGGGCGACGGATGATCTGCCGCACGTACCAGTCGGTGTTGAGCAGCGACGTGTTCGCGACGACGACGTCCTGGCGGATGCCCTCGACTTCCTGCGCGTACCAGAGCGGGAAGGTGTCGTTGTCGCCGACGGTCACGAGCACGCCGTACGGCTCGACGGAGTTGAGCAGGTCGCGCGCGAAGTCGCGCGTGTCGCGTGTGCCCGCGCGCGACGCCGAGCTCCAGTTGGCGAACAGCGGCACGAGCGCGAGCGCGAGCACCGGCGACGCCATGCGCCACGCTCCGCTGCGTCGGCAGCGTCGACGCGTCTCGCGCCCGAGCTTCACCGTCTCGCGTGCCGACCAGCGACGGCGATCGACTCCCAGACGAACACGCAGGCCGAGCGCGGCCCACACGCCCCACGCCGAGAAGCTCCAGAGGATAGAAGTAGTCGCGGTCGCGCACCTCGCGCTCCACGCTGTTCGCCGAGCTCGGGCGCCTGCGACGCGCCGTACTTGAAGTTCAGGTAGTAGATGAGCACCAGCGTCATGCGTGAACATCAGCGGGCCGAAGTACCAGAAACTTCGTCGGTCTCGCTGGTAGTGCACCCAGCCGCCGAACAGCCCGAGCACGAGGAACACCGCGGCGAGCATCGCCTGCGCGACCGGGTTGCTCGCCGTGCGCGTCGCGCAGCCACTGCCACTTGAAGTAGAGCCACCACATCCCGACCTGCGCGCGTGAACGGCGCCTGGCGCTCGGCGAGCTCGCGGCTTGCCGTACTGCCCGCGATTGAAGTTGTACTTGAAGCGCGTCGCACGTCTCCTTGCGTGAACGTGCAGTCGCACTCGAGCTCCGTGCGGCACGCCGTCGGCTCGCCTTCGTTGATCGCCGGGAAGTACGCGGCGCGAATCGGCTGCGTCGCGAACGGCGTGATGCCGAAGACGAGCGCGCCGACGCACGCGAGCAGCAGCTTCCAGCGCAGCAGCGTCCGCGGGCGGCGCGACCAGCACCGCGACGCCGACCGCCGGCGCCGGCGAGCATGCCCGCCATGTGGTTCGCGTAGCCGAGCCCGAGCAGGTACGCGACGAGGACGAGGATGCGGTCGGCCTTGCGGCCGTCCGGCTCGTCGCACCAGCGGACCATCAGCCACGAGATGATCGCGATGCCGACGAGCGAGACCGTGTACACCTTCTCGTTCACGACCGACTGGTTCCACACGGTGAACGCCGTCGCGCCGATGAGCGCCGCGAGCGCGCCGCCGACGATGCGCTGCCAGCGCTGCGGGCAACCAGCTCGACGAGCACGCGCTCGGTGATGAGGAACCACATCGCCGGCCGACACCGCGCTGCAGACCGCGGCGAGCATGTTGATGCGCATCGCGACGTTGGGCGCGATCGGGCAGGATCGAGAAGACGCGTCCGATCAGGACGAAGAACGGATTGCCGGGCGGGTGCGGCAGGCCGAGCGTGTACGCGGCGGCGATGTACTCGCTCGTGTCCCACATCGCCGTGGACGGCGCGAGCGTGATGAGGTAGAGCAGGAAGACGCACGAGCGCGACGATGGCCGCCGCGCAGGTACGACGGGCGGTAGTCGAGCTCGGTCGTCGTCGCGGTCGTCGCGATTACGGGTCGGCATTGGGTGCTGACAGTGGGCGCCATGCCGTTTACCGTTCAGCGTGGGCCGTGCACCGTCGCCGATGGACCGCAAGGCGCTCAAACGGCAGACTGCCAGCACGGCTACCGCTGGGTCGTCAAGTCTAGTGCCGGAACTGCCGCTTCCCGGTGAACACCATCGCGATCCCGCGCTCGTCCGCCGCCGCGATGACCTCGGCGTCGCGCACCGAGCCGCCGGGCTGGACGATCGCGCGTACCCCGGCCTCCGCCGCCTGATCGACGCCGTCGCGGAACGGGAAGAACGCGTCCGAGCCCAGCACCGCGCCCGCGGTCTCGTGGCCGGCCGCCCGCGCCTTGTGGACCGCCATGAACGCCGCGTCGACGCGCGACATCTGCCCGGCGCCGATGCCGATCGTCGCGCCGTCGCGCGACGAGCACGATCGCGTTCGACTTGACCGCCGCCACCGCGCGCCACGCGAACAGCAGGTCGCGCCGCTCGTCGTCGGTCGGCGCGCGCTTGGTGACGACCGTCCAGCCGTCGTCGTCGATGACCGGTGGGCGCGCGCTCCTGCACCAGCACGCCGCCGCGCACGCGCTTGAAGTCGAGCGCGTCGCGACGCCCACGGCGCGCGTGCCCTCGAGCACGCGCAGGTTCTTCTTGCGGCCGAGGATCTCGACGCGCTCCGTCGGTGAACTCCGGCGCGACGATGCACTCGACGAACAGGCTCGACACCGCGTCGGCGGTCTCGTCGTCCACCGGCACCGTGAACGCGATCACCGACCCGAACGCCGAGACCGGATCGCACGCGAGCGCCTTCTGGTAGGCGTCGAGCGCACGTCGTGCCGACGGCGAGGCCGCACGGCGTCGTGTGCTTGACGATCGCGCAGCGGGCTCGCTCGCCGAACGGCTCGATCGCGAGCAGCGCGCCCTCGAGGTCGAGCAGGTTGTTGAACGAGAGCTCCTTGCCGCCGCGCTGCTTGAGCGCCGGCGAGGCCGGCGCCCGGGCGCTCGACGTAGAACGCCGCCGCCTGGTCCGGGATTCTCGCCGTAGCGCAGCGCCTGCGCGCGCTCGAACGCCGCCGTGATCGTCGTCCGGGAACAGGTCGCCGCGCTGCTCGGCGAACCACGTCGCGATGGCCGCGTCGTACGCGGCGGTGTGCGCGAACACCTTTTCGGCGAGCAGGCGCCGCAGGTCCGCGTCGTCGTCGCTGGCCGCGAGCGCGGCGAGCACGCGCTCGTAGTCGTCCGGATCGACGACGACCGCACACCGACGCGAAGTTCTTCGCCGCCGAGCGCAGCATGCTCGGCCCGCCGATGTCGATCTGCTCGATGACGTCGCCCGGGCGCGACGTCCTTGCGCGCCGCCGTCTCGCGGAACGGATAGAGGTTCACGGCGACGAGGTCGATCGGCGCGATGCCGTGCGTCTGCGATGCGCCGCCATGTGCTCGGGCAGGTCGCGCCGCGCGAGCAGGCCGCCGTGCACCGCCGGGATGCAGCGTCTTCACGCGGCCGTCGAGCATCTCGGGAACGCCGGTGACGTCGGCGACGTCGCGCGACGGGACGCCCGCCTCGCGCAGCGCCTGCGCCGTGCCGCCGGTGGAGACGAGCTCCCACCCGAGCTCGACGAGCCGCGGGCGAAGTCGACGAGCCCGGTCTTGTCGGAGACGGAAAGCAGTGCGCGTGGCATCGGTACAGCGGTCCGAAGGCGAATGCGGTCGATCGTCTTCGATCGATGCGCGGCGATCGTCGGCCAGTGACGATCGAGGACGCAGAACGCCGCGCGCGTCGGGCGACGCGTCGCGTGGCACGCGAGTCGTACGCGTCGCAGCGTGATCGCGCGCCGACGCGACCGCGTCGACGACGCGCGGATACAGCACGTGCTCCACCTCCAGCACGCGCGCGGCCAGCGTCTGCACGGAATCGTCGCGCGAGCACCGGCACCGGCCACTGCGCGATGATCGGGCCGCGGTCGTACTCCTCGTCCACGAAGTGCACGGTCGCGCCGGTCACGCGGGCGCCCGACGTCGAGCACCGCGCGGTGCACGCGATCACCGTACATGCCCGGTCCGCCGAACGCCGGCAGCAGCGCCGGATGCACGTTCAGCATGCGACTCGGGATACTCCGCGATCACGCTCCCTGGGCACGAGGCGCAGGTAGCCGGCGAGCGCGACGAAGTCGATCTCGTGCTCGCGCAGCAGCGTCGAGCGGATCGCGCCCGTCCGGCGCGCGCGTCGAGCGCAGCACCGCCGCCGGAATGCCCGCGCGCGCGCGCCCGCTCGAGCGCGCCCGCATCCGGTCGGTCGGACGCGACGAGCACGACGTCGCCGCCGCGCCGGTCGCCGCGCGCCGCGAAATGGTCGAGGATCGCCTGGAGGTTCGACCCGCCGCCGGACGCGAGCACCGCGATGCGTGCGCTCATCGCGCGGATTCTATGATGCGCGCCGACCGCCGCGTCCAGCGATGCCGCGCGACCTGCGACCTCGCTTGCGCGCGCGCGCGCAGTCTCGTCCGCGGGCGTCCTGCCGATCGGGCACGAGGATGCCGCGACCGCCGAGCTCTCGCGGCCGGCAGCGACGTCGCGCAGCTGTCGCCGACGAACCACGACTGCGCCAGATCGAGCTCCGTGCTCGCGACGCCGCGCGGCGAAAGAGCAGCGTGCCCGGCTTGCGGCACTCGCACGGGCCGGTGAAGTCCGGATGGTGCGGGCACATGATACGTCGCGTCGACGTGCGCGCCCTCGCTCGGCCAGCAGCTGACTCCATCCGCGCGCTGCACCGCGTTCGTAGTCCGGCTCGGTGAAGCAGACCGCGCGCGATGCCCGACTGATTCGTCACGACGATCACCGGGCAGCCGCGCCTCGTTCAGGCGGCGGATCGCGGTCCGCCGACGCCCGGCAGCAGCTCGACGTGCTCCGGGCCGCGACACGTAGTGCACGTCCCGGATGATCGTTCCGTCGCGATCGAGAAAGACCGCCGGCGCGGCTCACGCCGGCAGCGCCGCGCGCACCGCGGCGGCCGAGCAGGTCGTCCTCGTGGGCTGGATCGTGCGCAGGTCGAGCAGCAGGCGCCCGTCGGCGATGCGGCCGATCACCGCGGTGGCTCGCCGATCCGCAGCCGCCGCTCGACGTTCCGCGACTCCGCATCGATGCGCGAGCGCGACCGACGGGATCCGCGCGTTGGGAAACGCGCCGCCGCCGACGCTCGCCTCGCTCTCCACGATCGACGACGCGCGTCGCCGAGGCGCGCGCGGAGGGCGGCGGCACGCGCGCGCAGCTCGGCGAGCGGGTCGCGCCGAGCATGGCGAGCACCGGGATCTCGCGCAGCGCGCGCCGCGGGTCGCGATAGAGCGCGAGCGTCGCCTCGAGCGCGGCGAGCGTGAGCTTGTCCACGCGCAGCGCGCGCGCGCAGCGGATTCTCGCGCAGCCGGCGCACCACGTCCGCGTCGCCGACGATGATCCCGGCCTGCGGTCCGCCGAGCAGCTTGTCGCCGCTCATGGTCACGAGCGTCGCGCCGTCGCGAACGGCATCGGCCGCGGTCGGCTCGCCGCGGAGGCCGATCTCGTCGAGCGGGATCAGCAGACCGCTGCCGAGGTCGTGGACCAGCGGCACGCCGCGCGTCGCGCGCGAGCGTCGGCGAGCGTCGCGCGCGTCGACTTCGGCGACGAATCCCTCCATGGCGAAGTTGCTGCGGTGCACCTTCACGAGCGCGCCGCGTCGGCGTCGCCGATCGCGCGCCTCGTAGTCGCGCGACGTGCGTGCGGTTGGTGGTGCCCGACCTCGACGAGCCGCGCGCCGCTGCGCTCCATGATGTCGGGAATGCGGAAGCTGCCGCCGATCTCGACCAGCTCGCCGCGCGAGACGATCGACTCGCGTCCGTGCGGCCAGCGTGTTGAGCGCCAGCACCAGCGCGGCGGCGCAGTTGTTGACGACGAGCGCGTCCTCGGCGCCGGTGAGCTCGCGCAGCAGCGACACGCAGTGCGTGTAGCGCGAGCCGCGCGCGCCGTCCTCGACGTCGTACTCGAGGTTGCTGTAGCCGCTCGCCGCCGTGCGTGCGATCGCGTCGAGCGCGACGCTGCGCGAGCGGCGCGCGGCCGAGGTTCGTGTGCAGCACGACGCCGGTCGCGTTGATCACGCGCCGTAGCGACGGGCGCTGCGCGTGTTCCAGCGCCGCGCTCACGGCCTCCGCCCACTCGCGGTCATCGCGCGGTACGGCCGCGCCCGCGCCCGCGCGCGCGCCGTCGATGGTGGCGCGCACGGCGTCCACGACCAGCGAGCGCGGCGCCTGTTCGCAGGAGCGGCGCGAATGGCGTCGCGCTCGAGCAGCGCGCTCACGCTCGGCAGGTTGCGGCGCGGATCGCTCACGGCGGGCGGGCGGGCGGCTCGGCGGACGCGGTGTGGGCGGAACGGCTGAGGCGGGGGACGGCTGGCGGTCGGCGCGCCGGGGCCGGGTCGTTCGCTGGCGCGGTTCAGCGTGATGAGGCGGTCGCTGGTGCGGGCGTGACCGAGCAGCCCGCGCACGTCGATGGCCGTCACCCGGTACGTGACGCCCGCGACGCAGCGGGGTGAGCGAGTCGAGACGCAGCGACGAGTTCGCGCGACGGCGCGGGGCGCGACGGTTTGGCGCCGTCGGCGCCGCCGCGCGGGCGAGCGACGTGTCGCGTCGCGGCGCGCGCGGTGTCGCCGCGCGCGATCGAGTCGCGGCGCGTGGTGTCGCGCGGCGGCGCGGATCGAGTCGGCCTGCGCGCGCGTCACGACCTGCGACGACCGCGCAGCGGCGTCGAGTCGGCGGCCACGACGCGGAACATCGCGCGCGACGAGCGGCTGACGTCGGGTCGAGGGCCGGTCGAACTGACGCGGTGAGCGACGTCGTATCGGGAAGTCGGCGCGCTGACGGCGAGCAGGCGCGGCGCGATCGTGTCGCGCGGCGCCGCGAGCAGCTCCACGAACGGCGACGAGCCTCGCACGACGACCGAGACGCTGTCCCACGGCTCGCGCGGGTCGCAGCCGCGGTTGCGGTCGGCGTCGATGAGCGCGCGCACCAGGTATTCGCCCTGCCGCGAGTGGGCCCACCGCGAACTGCCCGGTGGAGTCGGCGGCGCCGACATACGCGCAGGCTGTCGGGCGTGCGAATCACCTCGATGAGCGCGTTGGGGGCGACCCGGCTGTCCATCCAGTCGAAGACGCGGCCGGCGACGGCGTACCGCGGGGATCGCTGGGTCCGGTGGAGAACACGACCGTGCGCCCGGTCTGCAGTCGACGTTGCCGCGCAGGTCGGCGAGGCCCGGGCAGCAGCGTCACCGAGTACGCCGTGTTGGGCCGGAATCCGCGGCGCGGCCGCACCTCGATGCGGCTGCGCCGCCAGCGGACGCGGGGCCGGCCGTCGCTCGGCGACACGAGAAAAAGATCGTCCAGGTCGCCCGACGCTCCGCCGCGGTCGCTCACCACGACGTCGAACTGGAAGACGACGTTCCGCGGGCGCACATTCACCGCGCCGGAGTCCGGCGTGACGCTGAGCAGTTCGGGAGGGGTGATGCGTTCGGGGCCGCCGGGCGGCGTGCCAAGATTCGCGCACGCAACGCTCACCGTCGCGCACACAACGAGCGCGACTAGCCGCCGCACAACGTCTGCACTTTGTCCGTGAGCTGCTGCCGGCGCGCCGTCCACTCGCCGAGCTTCTGCTCGCTCGGCCTCGACGACGTCGGGCCGCGCCTTCGAAACGAAGTTCTCGTTGCGCCAGCCGCGCTTCGAGCGCCGCGAGCTGTTTCTCCAGCGATGCCAGCTCGCCACGCAGCCGGGCGCACTCCTTCTCGACGTCCACCAGGCCGGCGAGCGGGACCACGAGCGAGATGCCGCCGGCCAGCACGGCGTGCGCCGCCGCTTCCGCCGGAGCCTGTGTCCTCGACGCGCAGCGCCGTGCGCGCGAGGCGCTCGATCACCGGCGCTTCCTCGCGCAGCACGCGAGCGGAGTCGCGCGTGCCGTTGGACGCCACCGCGATCGCCTCGATGCTCTTGCCCGGCGGCACGGCGTACTCCGCGCGGATCTGTCGCAGCGCGCTCACGGCGTCGCGCACGCAACTCGAACTCCTGCGGCGCCGCGCGCCGCGGCGCCGCGCCGTCGGCCACGCCGCGGTGGCGAGATGCGTCCCCTCCGCGTGCGACGGAAGCTGCTGCCAGATCGCTTCGGTCACGAATGGAACGACCGGGTGCAGCAGACGCAGCGCCGCGTCGAACACGTGCACGAGCACCGCGCGCGCCGACTTCGCGCGTCGTCGCCCGCCCTGCGCGAGGCGCCCCTTGATCGCCTCGAGGTACCAGTCGGCCAGCTCGCTCCACACGAAGCCGCGCGCGATCTCGGCGTAGTCGTTGAGCCGCATGCCCGCGATGCGCTCCGCGTCCGTCCAGCGGACTGCGTCCGCGTGGTCGAGCGGCGTGGTCGGACGCAGCGGGCCCGAGGGCCGCGTCGCACGCCGCGATCGCCGCGTCGAGCGCGCGCGAGGATCCATGCGTCCGCCCGCGTGAGGCGATCGCGCGATCGTCGATGGGCGTCACCGGCGCGTCGCCGACTTTCTCGAGCAGGAAGCGCCCGATGTTCCAGAGCTTCGTGACGAAGTTGCGTCCCGGCGCGAACGATCTTCTCGAGGTCGTTGGGATCGAGGATGACGTCCGCGCCCAGTCCCATCCCGGACGACGAGCGTCCAGCGCAGCGCGTCGGCGCCGTAGCAGCTGCACGACGTCCATCGGGTCGATGCCGTTGCCGAGCGACTTGGACATCTTGCGGCCCTGCGTGTCGCGCACCATGCCGTGCAGATAGCACCGTGTGATACGGCGTGCGCCCCACGAACGCGTATCCCGCCATGATCATGCGCGCGACCCAGAAGAACAGGATGTCCGGGCCGGACACGAGGACGTCGGTCGGGTAGAACGCGCGGAAGTCCTCGGCGTCTTCATCGGGCCAGCCGAGCGTGGAGAGCGGCCAGAGCCACGACGAGAACCAGGTGTCGAGGACGTCCTCGTCCTGCCGCACCGGTCCGCCGCAGTGCGGGCACTCGTGCAGGTCGTCGCGACTGACGTGCGGTCGTACGGCGGATCGCAGTCGTCGCAGTACCAGACGGGAATGCGATGTCCCCACCAGAGCTGCCGCGAGATGTTCCAGTCGCGGATGTTCTCGAGCCAGTGGACGTAGACGCCCTCCCAGCGCTCCGGGAGGATGCGGATCGCGCCGTCGCGCAGCGCCTTCGAGCGCCGGCTCGGCCAGCGGCTCCATCTTCACGAACCACTGGTCGGACAGGCGCGGCTCGACCACCGTGTCGCAGCGGTAGCAGTGCCGCACGGCGTGCTGGTGCGGTTCCGTCTTCACCAGCGCGCCGCTGTCCTGCAGCGCCTTCACGATCTTCTTGCGCGCGACGAAGCGATCGTCGCCCGCGCACGAGGTCGGGGACGCGCCCGTCGGCGTCCGACACCTCCGCCATCGATCCCGTTCTCGTCGATCACGATCGGCATCGCGCAGCTCGTGGCGCTTGCCGACCTCGAAGTCGTTGGCGTCGTGCGCGGGCGTGATCTTCACGACGCCGGTGCCGAACTCCGGATCGGCGTAGTCGTCGGCGATGATCGGGATCTCGATGTCCGACGATGGGCAGGCATGACCGTCTTGCCGACGAGATCCTTGTAGCGCTCGTCCTTCGGGTTCACGGCGACGGCGACGTCGCCGAGCATCGTTTCGGGACGCGTCGTCGCGACGATCAGGGATCGTTCCGACGTCAGCAGTTGCGCCAGCCGAGAACGGATACGCGGATCTGATAGAGCGACCCAGTCTCCTCGTTGAACTCGGCTTCTTCGTCGGACAGCGACGTCAGGCACCGCGGGCACCAGTGGATGACGCGGTGGCCGCGGTAGATCAGCCCCTTCTCGTGGAGGCGGACGAACGCCTCGCGCACGGCGCGCGACAGTTCGCGGCGACAGCGTGTACGCGGTGCGCGACCAGTCGGCCGACGCGCCGATGGCGCGCAGCTGTCGCAGGATCGTACCGCCGGTTTCGGCGACGAACTCCTCGGTGCGTTGCACGAACGCTTCGCGGCCGAGGTCGAACCGCGTCTTGCCCTCCTTCGCGATGAGCTTTTCGACGACGTTCTGCGTCGCGATGCCCGCGTGGTCCGTGCCCGGGACCCAGAGCGCCTCCTGCCGCTTCATGCGCGCCCAGCGGATCAGGACGTCCTGCGTGACGTCGTCGAGCGCGTGGCCGAGGTGCAGGATCGCCGTGACGTTCGGCGGCGGCATGACGATGGTGAACGGCTCGCGGTCGCCGCCCACGCGCGTCGAGCGCGTGGCGTCGGCGTGGAAGCAGCTGGCGTCGAGCCAGCGTTCGTAGAGCTTCGACTCGGATGTGGGATCGAAGCGGTCGGGCAGGGCCATGTGCTAAAGATAGGACATCAAAACGCCCGACGTGCGTCCAACGTTCGACGTCAAACGTAAGACGTCAAACGTTGGACGTTTTCTACGTCCGCAGCTCCTACGCCTCTGGCGGTGGCTCCAGCTGCTCGGCCCCGGTCGCGCGCGTGCCGGTCTTGCCCCGCGTCCGCCGCCGCGCGCCCGAGAGCGCGCTGACGTCCTCCGCCGGGTTGGCGAGCGCCTCACGCTCGCTGAGCCAGCGATCCTCGAGCACCGGCTTGGGATCGGCGTGCCGGTCGGCTTCGTCCGACGAGCCCTGGCGCCGTTTGCCGGTGCCCACCTGCTGGCCCTCCCAGCGCGCGCCCTTCAGCGCCGGATCATCGTTCTGGAAGCGCCGGATGTTCGAGCCGATCTGCCGCTCCTCGTCGTCGATCATCAGGCGGTTGACCACGGTCTCGACGCCCGGTACGCCGCGCGCGATGACCATCGCGTGTTCGGCTTCGTCGTCGTCGTCCACCCACCCGGACAGCTCGACGGTCGAGGGGCCCAGCGAGCCGATGTCGATCGCGCGCTCGGCCAGGATCGGGTCGTTGTTGAACGCCTCGAGCACGCGCTCCTCGATGAACGGCGCGTCCTCCTCGGTGGCGTCCATGCCGTTGAAATCCGCGTCCTCGTCTGCACCGTGGACCGCGAACTCCGCCTCGTCCTCGATCTCGTCCTCGAGCTCGTCGTACTGGCCCGTTGGAGACTCGAAGCGCAGCTCGGGCTCGCGGCTCTTGCGGCGTTTCAGCCGCGACGTCAATCCGTCGAGCCCTCCCATGCGCTGAGCGACGTACATGCCAACCGCGAAGCCGGCGACCGCGCCAATCAGCACGGTGGCGATCGTGGTTCCGGACGGAGAATCGTCGTCGCGATAACGGAACGGAGACATGCGTTGACCCTGTAGCGGAGGTGTTGGAGGCAACGATAGCTTACCACTTGGGCCACCGCGAACCCAGCAAAAACAACGCCAGTTGCCGCACCCTCTTACGCTAACGCTCCCGGACGGCTCCAACCGCGTCGTGGAGTCCGGGACCAAGCCGCTGGACGTCGTTCGCGGCATCGGAGAGCGGCTCGCGCGAGACGCGATTGCCGTCGAATTAAACGGGGAAATCCAGGACCTCATGACGCCGCTACGCGCCTCGGGTCCGTTCCGCGTGCTCACAGCGAAGGACGCGAAGGCGCTCGGCGTGCTGCGCCATTCGGGCGCGCACATCCTCGCGACCGCGGTGCGCCGCCTGCGGCCCGACGCGAAGATCGGCTTCGGTCCCGCGATCGACGACGGCTTCTACTACGACTTCGAGGTCGAGAAGCCGTTCACGCCCGAGGATCTCGCGGCCTTCGAGGAGGAGATGCGCAAGGTCGTCGCCGAGAAGTTTCCGTTCGTGCGCGAGGAGGTCGATCGCGGCGAGGCGAAGAAGCGCTTCGCCGATGATCCGCTCAAGCTCGAGCGCATCGAGCGACCTCGGGCCGACGAGGTCATCTCGACCTACACCGACGGGCCGTTCATCGACCTCTGTCGCGGTCCGCACGTCCCGGACACGTCGTACCTCAAGCACTTCAAGCTGCTGCACGACGGCCGGCGCGTATTGGCGCGGCGACGAGCGGCGCCAGATGCTGCAGCGCATCTACGGGACGGCGTGGTTCGCAGGAAGACCTCGACGCGTACCTGCACCGCATCGAGGAAGCAAAGCGCCGCGACCATCGCGTCCTCGGCAAGGCGCTCGACCTCTTCTTGTTCCACCAGGTCTCGCCGGGCGCCGCGTTCTGGACGGAGAAAGGCACGATCATGTTCAACGAGCTCGTCGCGATTCATGCGCGAGCGGCAGCAGGAGCACTTCATCGAGGTGAAGACGCCGCTGCTGTTCAACGCAGGCGCTGTGGGAGATGTCGGGCCACTGGGGGAAGTACCGCGAGAACATGTTCCTCGTGCACGAACAACGAGACGGGCGAACAGGACATGTCGCTCAAGCCGATGAACTGCCCGTCGCACTACCTGCTGTACCAGACGAAGAAGCACTCGTATCGCGAGCTGCCGCTGCGCTTCGTCACGTTCGACGTGCTGCATCGCAACGAGGTGACGGGCGCGCTCTCCGGCCTCACGCGCGTGCGGCAGTTCTCGCAGGACGACTGCCACGTCTTCCTGACGGAGTCGCAGATCGCCGAGGAAGTGCAACTTCCTGCTGCGATTCATCCTGGACTACTACGCGACGTTCGGCCTCAAGGCCACGCTCAAGTTCGCGACGCGCCCGCCGGTGCGGATCGGGTCCGACGAGCTGTGGGACCGCGCCGAAGGCGCGCTGAAGGAAGCGCTCGAGGCGACGGGCATGCCCTACGAGCTGAAGCCGGGCGACGGCGCGTTCTATGGCCCGAAGATCGACTTCGACGTCACCGATTCGCTCGGGCGCGCGTGGCAGCTCGGCACCATCCAGCTGGACTACGAGGCGCCGGAGCGGTTCGACCTCCAGTACGTCGGTGAGGACAACACGCTGCATCGTCCGGTGGTGATCCACCGCGCGGTGAGCGGCTCGTTGGAACGGTTCATCGCCATCCTGATCGAGCATTTCGCCGGCGCGTTCCCGGTGTGGCTGGCGCCGGAGCAGGTGCGCGTGCTGCCGATTTCCGACGACCTGGCGAGCGTCGCCCGCCAGGTCACCGAGCGGCTCCAACGTGCCGGAATCCGCGCTTGGCTGGACGACCGCGCCGATACGCTGAATTACCGTATCAGGGACGGCGAAGTGACCCGTGTACCTTACATGGCGGTTATTGGTAAGCGCGAAGCGGACTCGGGTACTGTCGCGCTGCGGGTACGCGGAACGGGGAAGAAACAGGAAATCGTACCGCTGGACGAGTTCGTGGCCCGAGTGGTGCGCGAAAAAGAGGAGCGGGCGCTGGTCCCGTGACGGGCGACACGGCAGTTTCGGCGGGCGCCCTTGATCGTATTCAGAACGTGTGAGGTACCCCTATTAACGGTATGTGGCGCTCCCCGGCCTCCCCGCTCCTGATCGCCGCCTTCCTCGCGTCGGCGTGCACCGAGCCAAAACCCGCGACAGGTGGCCTCGTCGTGACCGTCTCCGGTCTCCCGAGCGGCGCCAACGCGTCCGTGCGTGTTTCCGGTCCGGTCGGAACGGGGGCCGTGCCTGCGTTCAATCGGTTCGTGACCACGACCACGACGTTCGACGCCCTGGAGCCGGGAACGTACGCCGTCCGCACCGATACGGTGCAGTTCTCCCAGACGCGCTACGGCGTGGACTCCGCCGGAGTCGTGGACAGCGTGAGCGTCGAGCGGGGTGGCTCCCGGTCCCATAGCGCGCAGTACACCGTGGCCAGCGGCAGCATTGACCTGTCGATCACCGGACTGCCGGTCGGCATCCCCGCCGACATCCGGATCACGGGTCCGGGCTATCAGTCCACGATCACAGTCCCGGGCATCGTCGGCGGCCTCACGCCGGGTCAGTACATCATCGCCAGCGACACGATGACCTCGATCCAGGGAGATCATTTCGGCGCCAGCACGATTCGGGACACGGTCATGGTGACGGCCTCGGTGACTCCGGTCGCCTCGAGCGTAGCGTACACGCTGGTTTCCGGAACGCTGGCGGTGAACGTGACCGGGCTTCCGGCGACGTTCGATCCCGTCGCGCCGGTGACGGTCACGGGGCCGAACGGGTATCTCCGCCAGTTCGGGCCCTCGACGACCCTGAGGGGCCTGCGCGCGGGGAGCTACATCCTGACCGCGACCACGGCCCACGGCACGTGTCCGTTCATCTACACCACGCCTTCGGCGCCGGCCACGTTCACCGTCGTGACCGGCGAGGTCACCAATGCCGGCGTGACGTACACGGAGACGCAACCGCAGCCGCAGGACCTGAACCTCCGCGTCGATGCGGTGCACCTGATCCAGACGACGCAGGACTACGCCGGCACCGTCCCGATCATCGCCGGGAAGCCGGCGCTGCTGCGCGTGTTCGGCCTGGCGAACCAGTGCAACGGTGCAACGCCCGCAATCAGGATCACGATTTCCGGGGGAGCTCCCATCAACGTTGTCGCGCCTGAGGCGGCCGTACGCAGGCTGCCGGCCGAAGGCGTACTCCAGGCCACCTGGAACGTGAATTTGCCTGCCAGCGCGGTGCAGCTCGGACTCACTGTGGTTGCGGAGATCGATCCGACGAATGCGGTTGCCGAGGCCAATGAATCCGACAACACGGCGACGAGGAACATCGACGTGCGGGTGGGACCGACCGTAGGACTGATGCTGATCCCGCTGTCTCAGACGGTGAACGGCGAGACGCGCACGGGCGATATCACTCCCGCGACTCTCAACGCCTTCATGGACCTGTCGCGGCGCATCCACCCGGTGCTTGCCTACGACGTCAACATCCATCCCGGGTACACGACGACCGCCGGTGCGTTGGGAGCAAGCGGAAACAACTGGACACTCGTCCTGCAGGAAATCGCCGCGCTTCAGGCCGCTGAACAGTCCAACCGGTACTACTACGGCGTCGCCAAGGTCAGCTACAACGAAGGCGTTGCAGGCATTGCGTATGTCAATCCGCCTGCTGGCCAGCAACTGAGGGTGGGGCTGGGATGGGATTACCTGCCAACCGGTTCCAGCGTGCTCGCGCACGAGCTCGGGCACAATTTCGGACGATTCCACACGCCGTGCGGCGGGCCTTTGAACGTCGATCCGAACTATCCGGCGACCGGCTTCTATTCCGGCGGCCGCATCGGGACCTACGGATACGATGCCGTCGCCGGGACGATGATCGCGGCCGACGTGTACACGGACATCATGGGGTATTGCACGACACACTACTGGATCAGTGATTACACGTATGTCCGGATTTTCAACCGGCTCATGGACCCGGGGCAGCAGCCCTCGTTACCTGTCATTGGTTCGACGACCGAGCAACCGGCGCTGCTGGTCTGGGGCAGCATCGTGAACGGTGTTCCAGTCCTCGAGCCGGCCTTCGAGATCAGCGGTCGGGCCGTGCTGCCCACCGCGCCGGGCCCACACCGAATCACGGCCGTGGACGCATCCGGCGCCGAGATCTTTGCCTTCTCGTTCGAGGCGAATCGCGTTGCCGATCTGACGGGAGACCGCGAAGGGTTCGCGTTCGTGGTGCCGTATTCCGCGCTGCGCGGCCGTGCGCTCGGCACACTGCGTCTTACTTCGCGGGGAAGAACGGCCACCAGCCTGGCGTCCGGCGACGTCACGGCCGATCCCGGCGTGGTCATGACGCGGTCGGACCCGCGCCACGTGCGCCTGCGCTGGGACGCGCAGCGCTTCCCGGTCGTGATGGTTCGGGATGCCGAGGGCCGCGTGCTCTCATTCGCGCGCGGCGGCGACGCCACGATTCGCACCGACCGCTCGGAGCTGGATCTGCGCTTCTCCAATCGCGTCCGCAGCTCGCGTCGCCTCCAGCGCATCCAGTAAGCGGAAGGCAGAGAGCGTTCTTGACGGCGTTCTTGACGGCATTCGTAACGGCGTTCGTAACACCGTTCTTAACAGCGATCCTAACCGCGCCCCGCCTCTGAGGCCGCAGTAAAGAACGCAGTAAAGAACGCAGTAAAGAACGCAGTAAAGAACGCAGTAAAGAACGCTGTTTCTCCTTCCGCCTCCTGCTAGCTTTCAACTCATGAGTGATGCAGCTCGCGAACCCGTCATCGTGTCGGCCGCGCGCACCCCGATCGGAAAGTTCCTCGGGGCCCTCGCGCCGCTGTCGGCGCCGGAGCTGGGTGCCGTCGCGGTGCGCGCCGCGCTTCAGCGCGCCGGAGTCGCCCCGGACGACAGTCGAGGAAGTCATCCTCGGCAACGTCGTGCAGGGCGGCGTCGGACAGGCGCCCGCGCGCCAGGCCGCGCTCAAGGCCGGGATTCCAGCGACCGTGTCCGCGCTCACCGTCAACAAGGTCTGCGGTTCCGGCCTCAAGGCGGTGATGCTGGCCGCGCAGGCCATCAAGGCGGGCGACCGTCAGGTGATCGTCGCGGGCGGGCAGGAGTCCATGTCGAACGCGCCGTACTACGTCTACGGCATGCGCAACGGCGTCAAGCTCGGTGACCAGAAGATGGTGGATGGCATGATCAAGGACGGCCTGTGGTGCGCGTTCTGCGACGTGCACATGGGCGGCCACGCCGAATACACCGCCAAAAAAGCGGGCATCAACCGCCAGATGCAGGACGAGTTCGCGGCCATGTCGCACCAGAAGGCGGTCGCCGCGCAGGAGGCGGGGAAGTTCAAGGCGGAGATCGCACCTGTGGAGATCCGGAGCCGGAAGGGCGTGACGACCGTGGACACGGACGAGGGGCCCCGCAAGGACACCACCACCGAGTCGCTCGCCAAGCTGCGACCCGCGTTCCAGCACGAGGCGGTGCCGCCGCACGAGCTATCGGTCACGGCCGGCAACGCGTCGAGTCTCAACGACGGCGCAGCCGCGCTGGTGGTCACCTCCGCGGCGTACGCGAAGGATCACGGTCTCGAGGTACTGGCGCGCATCACGGGCTACGCCACCGGCGCCACCGAGCCGCAGGACCTGTTCTTCGCGCCGATCGTCGCGATGCAGAACCTCATGAAGCAGGGTGGCCGTCGGATCGGCGACTACGACCTCGTCGAGGCCAACGAGGCGTTCGCGTCGCAGGCGCTCGCCGACGGACAGGCCCTCGGCTGGGACTGGGACCGCGTCAATGTGCACGGCGGCGCGATTGCCCTCGGCCACCCGATCGGCGCCAGCGGGGCCCGCGTGCTCACCACCCTGTTGTACGCCATGAAGGATCGCGACGCGCGCACGGGCGTGGCGACGCTGTGCCTTGGCGGCGGCGACGCCGTCGCATTGAGCGTATCCCGGGACAACTGACTCCATCCATGACGACTCTCTCCGTCGCGCTCGCGCAGGACAAACGGGTTGCAGCGCTGGGCGTGATCGGCTTCACCATCGCGCTCGCTGCCGCCTCGCAGGTCGCCATTCCACTGCCGGGCACACCGGTGCCCGTCACACTACAGCCGATGGTCGTCGTGCTCGCGGGTCTCATGCTCGGGCCGTCGTATGGAGCGGCGAGCATGGCGCTGTATCTCGCGGCGGGCGCGATCGGCCTTCCGGTGTTCGCTCCCGTGGGTCCGCCGGGATTCGCGAGACTCCTGGGCCCGACGGGCGGGTACCTCATCGCGTTCCCGTTCGCGGCGTTCGCGGCCGGATGGGTGGCGCGACGCAACGCGTCGCTCCTCGGCCGCTGGCTCGGCGCCATGCTGGGCATGGTGCTGATCTTTGTGGGCGGCATCTCGCAGCTCACCATCCTGACGGGGAGCCTGTCGCGGGCGCTCGCGCTTGGCGTCACGCCGTTCGCCGCCTTCGACGTGCTCAAGGCGCTGGTGGCGGCGGTCATCGCCCGGCCGCGGGTTCGTAGCCCGCGGGATTGAGCGCTCGGGCGTTCTTCGTCGGCGCCGACGGTCGACCGCACCCGCCGTGGCGGCTCCTGCTCTTCATCTTCCTCGGCGTCGCGTGTGTTCTCGTCGTCACCAGCGTGCTGCAGCCGGTTCTCGTTGCGGTGCAGAAGATTGTCGGGATCGCGGGAACCGGGTCCGCGTTCGGCGCGACCATCGCTCTGCTGCTCGCCCACTGGATGACGTTCAAAACCTACGACCAGCGCTCCTGGTCGTTCGTCGCGCTGGACCGCGCGGCCGCGCAACCGCGAACGTTGGCCTTCGCCGCGGCGGTGGGCGGAGCGCCCATCGCAATCGTGTCACTGCTGCTGGTGGTCCTCGGGCTGCTCGCGCTGCGCGACGCTCCGGACGGGCCGTGGTGGGCCACTACTATCCGCGTCACCGTGCTGCTGGCGCCGGCGGCGTTCTACGAGGAGTTGTTGAGCCGCGGTTACATCTTTGCGACACTCCGCGAATGGCTTGGCGTCCGGACGGCGGTGTTGGTGACGAGCACGGGCTTCGGCCTGCTGCATCTCGCCAATCCGAACGTGACCGCGACGTCCATCGGCGTCGTGATTCTCGCCGGCGTGTACCTGGCGGTAGTCCTGGTCGCGACGCGTAGCCTGTACGCCGCGTGGGTGGCGCACTTCGCGTGGAACTGGGTGATGGCGGCGTTCCTGCACGTGCCCGTGAGCGGGCTGCCGCTCGAGCAGCCAGACTATCGCATCGTGGACACGGGGCCGGACTGGATCACGGGCGGCCCGTGGGGACCGGAAGGCGGAGCGGCCGCGGTCGCCGGCATGCTGGGCGGCTTTGCATTTCTCCATTGGCGGAACACACGACGCAAACATGACCAGGTCGAAAGATAGGATTGCGGTGGTCGGGGCCGGCCAGATGGGCAATGGCATCGCGCACGTCTTCGCGCAGTCGGGCCACGACGTCACCATGATCGACGTCTCGCGCGATGCGCTTGCGCGCGGTCGCGACACCATGGCAAAGAACCTCGATCGCCAGGTGAAGAAGGGAACGATCACCGCGGACGACAAGGAGCACACCCTCGCGCGCGTCGCCACCGCCGAGTCGCTGGAGGCCGTGAGCGCCGCGACCGTCGTCATCGAGGCGGTGACCGAACAGCGCGATCTCAAGTTCAGGATCTTCGGCGACATCGACCGGTTTTCGGCGGCCGGACGCAATTCTCGCGACCAACACCAGCTCCATCTCGATCACGGAGATCGCGGCTCGCACCACGCGGCCGGACGCAGGTGATCGGGATGCACTTCATGAATCCCGTGCCGGTGATGCAGCTGGTCGAGGTCATACGCGGTCTGGCGACGAGCGACGCGACGACGCACCGCATCCTCGAGCTGGCGAGGGCGGTGGGCAAGACGCCGGTGGAGGCGAACGACTATCCGGGCTTCATCGCGAACCGGATCCTGATGCCGATGATCAACGAGGCCGTGCTTTGCCTCGATGGAAGGCGTAGGCACACGCGGACGCGATCGACACGGTCATGAAGCTCGGCATGAACCACCCGATGGGGCCGCTCGCACTCGCGGACTTCATCGGGCTCGACACGTGCCTCGCGATCCTGGACGGTGCTGCACGATGGGCTCGGGGATCCGAAGTACCGACCGTGCCCGTTGCTCACGAAGTACGTTGCGGCGGGATGGCTGGGGAAAAAAAGCGGGCGAGGGTTCTACACTTACTCCTCATGAGTCTGAAAACCGAGTTGGCAGTTCTGAGTTCTGAGGACCTCACAGTCTCAGTTCTCAGAACTCGCACTTGCCAGCGTTGAAATGACCTGGGCCTTAACCCCTCTTACGGAGGAGCAGCGCGCCATCCAGCAAGCCGCTCGCGAGTTTGCCCAACGCGAGCTCGCGCCGTTCGTGGACGCGTGGGATCGCGACGCCCAGTTCGATCCCGCGGTCATCGCGCAAGCTCGGCGCAGCTCGGCTTTCTCGGCATGATGGTGCCGGAGGAATTCGACGGGCTGGGACTCGACACGCTCACGTATCTCGTGGCTCTGGAGGAAATCGCGGCTGTCGACGCGTCCACCGCGGTCCTGTTGAGCGTCCACAACTCGCTCCCCACGCAGATGCTGTTGCGCTGGGGGACGCGACGAGCAGAAGGAGCGGTTCCTGCGCGCCGATGGCACGCGGCGAGCTGCTGGGGGCGTTCGCGCTCTCGGAGCCCGACAGCTGGATCCGACGCGGCGTCGCTGCGCACGCAGGCCACGCGCGACGGCGACTGTTGGGTGCTCAACGGGACGAAGGCGTGGGTCACCAGCGGGCCGCCACGCCGGCGTCGTGCTCACGATGGCGCGCACCGACTCCGCCGAGGATCGGCGCGGCGCGCGCGGCATCGGTGCCTTCATCGTTACGCCCGATCTCCCGGGCTATTCCATCGGCAAGAAGGAAGACAAGATGGGCCTGCGCGCGTCGCCCACCGTGCAGCTCCACTTCGACAACCTGCGCGTCCCGGCGCGCAACCTTCTCGGCGAGCCGGGCATGGGCTTCATTTACGCGATGCAATCGCTCGACGCCGGCCGGCTCGGCATCGCGGCGCAGGCCGTGGGCATCGCGCAGGCGGCGCTGACGCACGCGTCACGCTACGCCGCCGAGCGGCGCCAGTTCGGCAAGCCGATCAAGGAGTTCCAGGCCATCCAGTTCCGGCTCGCCGACATGGCGATGCGCGTCGCCGCGTCGCGCGCGCTGCTGCACGCGGCCGCGACCGCGCGCGACCGCGGCCAGCACATCACCCAGTTCAGCGCGATGGCCAAGCTGATGGCGAGCGAGACCGCCATGTGGGTCACCACGCAGGCGATCCAGATCTTCGGCGGCTACGGTTACATCAAGGAGTATCCGGTGGAGCGGCTGTTCCGGGACGCCAAGGTCACCGAGATCTACGAGGGCACATCGGAGATCCAGCGCATTGTCATTGCCCGCGAGCTTTACTCCCACGGAATGCAGCATGACCGTTGACGTCCAACGTCCTACGTTCAACGTCTTACGTTCAACGTTGGACGTGTGACGTAGCAACGTTTCCAACCCTCCGACATGCAGATTTTCGATACCATAGCAAGCATGGGGCACGAGCAGGTGGTGCTCTGTCACGATCCCGTCCGCCGGCTATCGCGGCATCATCGCGATCCACAGCACCATCCTCGGCCCCGCGCTCGGCGGCACGCGGTTCTGGAGCTACGCCTCGGACGAAGAGGCGATCGTCGACGCCCTGCGCCTCGCGCGCGGCATGACGTACAAGAACGCCGTCGCCGGCCTCAACCTCGGCGGCGGCAAGTCCGTCATCATCGGCGACAACAAGACGAAGCGATCGCGAGATGATGTTCCGCGCGCACGGCCGCTTCGTCGAGTCGCTCGGCGGGCGCTACATCACCGCCGAGGACGTCGGCACGAGCACGGCGGACATGGACTACGTCCACATGGAGACGAAGAACGTCAGCGGCCTCGCAGGCCGCAGTCGGGCGACCCGTCGCCCGTCACGGCCCACGGCGTATTCCGCGCGATCCAGGCGTCGGCCAAGGAGCGCTGGGGCAGCGACGACGTCGTCCGACAAGACCGTCGCCGTGCAGGGCTGCGGACACGTCGGCTACTTCCTGGCCAAGGAACTGCACGAGTCCGGCGCCAAGCTCGTCGTCACGGACATCGACCCCGACGCGCGTGAAGCGCGTCGTCGGCGAATTCGGCGCGCAGGCCGTGGGCCGCGACGACGATCTATGGCGTGAAGGCGGACATCTTCGCGCCGTGCGCGCTCGGCGCCATCGTCAACGACAAGACCATTCCCGAGCTCCAGGTCGAGATCGTCGCGGGCGCGGCCAACAACCAGCTGCTCGAGGAGCGGCACGGCGACATGCTGGAGCAGAAGGGCATTCTCTATGCGCCCGACTACGTCGCCAACGCCGGGGGCGTGATCAACGTGTACAGCGAGCTGGCGGGCTGGACCTCGGCGCGCGCGTTCCGCAAGGCGGACGAGATCTACGACACGATCCTGAAGGTGTTCTCGATCGCGAAGAAGGACAAAGTGCCCACGTACCAGGCGGCCGACCGGTTGGCGGAACAGCGCATCCGAATGGTCGGCTCGATGATGCGCACATGGCCGCAGTGGCCGAACAAATAGTGCTTAGTAATTAGTGGTTAGTGCTTAAGACCAGTACTAACCACTAACCACTAACCACTAACCACTAACAACTGCCTTCTAATGGAAGAGATTCTCATCGCCTCCGACCACGCCGGCGTCGAGCTGAAACGGAAGCTCGAGGCGGAGCTGAAGAAGCTCGGCTTCGCCGTGCGCGATCTCGGTACCGATTCCACGGAGTCCGCCGACTATCCCGACTTCGCCCATCCGCTGGCCAGGGAAGTGTCGGAGGGAAAGGCGAAACGCGGCGTGCTGCTGTGCGGCACTGGCCTGGGGATGTCCTACGTCGCGAACCGGTACCCCAACGTGCGCGCGGCAGTCAGCTGGTCACCCGAGGTGGCCGAGCTGGCGCGCAGCCACAACGACGCGAACGTGCTGGTGCTCCCGGCGAGATTCGTGACGGATGAAGAGGCCAGGAAAATCCTGAAGACCTGGCTGGAGACGCCCTTCGAGGGCGGTCGCCACGAGCGCCGGGTCGTGAAGATCGAGCAGGGCAAGCCAAAAACGGACAACGGATAGCGCTCGCCGCTCGCCGTCTGGCGGTAACGGCGCGTAAGCGGTAAGCGGTAAGCGGTAAGCGCAACGGTAAGCGGTAACGCAAACTCCAAACTCCAAACTCCAAGCGGTAAATGAACTGGTCCGATTGGGACTGCAGCCCTCCCGGTGACGCGCTGCGCGAGACGGATCCCGAAATCGCCGAGCTGATCGAGCACGAGATCACGCGGCAGAACGAGGGGCTCGAGCTCATCGCAAGCGAAAACTTCGTGTCGCCTGCGGTGCTCGAGGCCATGGGGTCGCCGCTGACGAACAAGTACGCGGAAGGGCTGCCTGGCAAGCGCTACTACGGCGGTTGCGAAGTGATCGACAAGGTGGAACAGCTCGCCATCGACCGCGCCAAGCAGCTTTTCGGCGCCGAGCACGCCAACGTCCAGCCGCACTCGGGGGCGCAGGCGAACATGGCGGTCTTTATGGCGCTCCTGAAGCCGGGCGACACCTTCCTGGGCATGGACCTGTCGAACGGCGGGCACCTCACGCACGGATCGCCGGTGAACTTCTCGGGCATCCTGTACCACGCCGTGTCGTACGGTGTGACACCGGAGGGTCTCCTCGACTATGACGATGTCCGCCGCAAGGCGCGCGCGCACAATCCGCGCATGGTCATCGCCGGCTACAGCGCGTACTCGCGCGTCATCGACTTCGCCCGCTTTGCCGAGATCGCCGAGGAAGTCGGCGCGTTCTTCATGGTGGACATGGCGCACTTCGCGGGGCTTGTGGCAACCGGCGTGTATCCGTCCCCGGTGCCGCACGCCGACGTCGTCACCACGACGACCCACAAGACGCTCCGCGGCCCGCGCGGCGGCATGGTGTTGAGCAAGTCCGAGCATGCCAAGGCCATCGACAAGGCGGTGTTTCCCGGAACGCAGGGCGGTCCGCTCGAGCACGTGATCGCGGCCAAGGCCGTCGCGTTCAAGGAGGCGCTCGAGCCGGGCTTCAAGTCGTACTGCATGCGGGTGGTCGCCAACGCGCGCGCGCTGGCCGCCGCGCTCGTGGAGCGCGGATACCAGGTGGTGTCCGGTGGTACCGACAACCATCTCATGCTCGTGGACCTGCGCAACAAGGGCGAGGCACTCACCGGCAAGGTGGCCGAGACCGTGCTGGACGCCGCCGGCATCACGGTGAACAAGAACACCGTCCCCAATGAGACACGCTCGCCGTTCGTGACCAGCGGGCTGCGGCTGGGCACTCCCGCCGTGACCACTCGCGGGATGGCGGAAGCGGAGATGCAGCGCATTGCCGCGCTGATCGATCGGGTACTTCAGTCGCCGGAAGACGAAGCGATCCAGCGCGCTGTCAAGGCCGAAGTTCGCGCGCTGGCAGGCGAGTTCCCCCTGTACCCGGCGCCCGCGACGGCAGCACATTAGTCAGTGGGAAGTGGGCAGTGGGAAGCGCCCGGCTTCAACTTCCCACTCCCCACTTCCCACTCATCAGCCAATGACCACCCAACCCGGTCTCAAGCGACAAATCGGTCTGTGGAGTGCGATCGCGATCGTCATCGGGACGACGATTGGGTCGGGCATCTTTCGCTCGCCGGCGGGTATCGCCGATCGCCTTCCTGGCCCGCTGCCGCTCGCGATCATCTGGGTGGCTGGCGGACTGTTCGCGCTGTGCGGCGCGCTGTCGCTCGCGGAGCTCGCATCCGTCTACCCGCGGACCGGCGGGATCTTCGTGTACATCAAGGAAGGATTCGGCAGGCTGCCGGCATTCCTGTTCGGATGGGCCGAAATCACGGTCATTCGCGCGGCGGCGGTGGGCGCCATCGCCATCACGTTCGCCGAATACTTCCTGCGCGTCATCGGAGTGGACCCGTCGGGATATGCTCCCTATGTCGCCGCGGTAGCCATCATCGCGATGGGTACGGTCAACATCCTCGGCGTCAGATGGGGCACGCTGGCCATCAACATCACGACGGTCGCCAAGTATGGCGGGCTGGTCTTCATCATCCTCGTGGCGCTCGCGGTTGGCCTGCCAAGCACAGGCGGCAACTATACGCCCGCGATGCCCGCCGGCAGTTTCTCGATGAGCGCGTTCGGACTCGCGCTGGTGTCGGTGCTCTGGGCGTACGACGGCTGGGCCGACCTGAGCTATACGTCCGGCGAGGTGAAGGACCCGGAGCGCACTCTGCCGCGCGCGCTCATCGGCGGGACCGTCGCGGTGATCCTCATCTACCTGCTCGCCAACGTCGCGTACCTGGCGGTCATCCCGGTCGAGGAAATGCGCCGTTCGCCGCTGGTGGCGGCCGACGTCGCCCAGCGCGTCCTGGGGCAGTGGGGGGTCGCCTTCGTCGGGGTCACCGTCATGCTGTCCACGTTCGGGACGCTCACCGGCTCACTGTTCACCTCGCCACGCATCTTCTACGCGATGGCCGAGGACGGCTTGTTCTTCAAGAGCGTCGCGAGCGTGCATCCCCGTTTCCACACGCCGCACATCGCGATCGGGATCAACATCGTGCTGGCCGTCGTCTTTGTGCTCGTGCGCAACTTCGAGCAGCTCGCGGACGCGTTCGTCACGGCGATCGTGCCGTTCTACGCCCTTGGCGTCGCAGCCATCTTCGTGGTGAGGAAGCGCCCCGGCTACAGCCCGGCGTTCCGCGTGCCGGCCTATCCGTTCGTTCCGCTGCTCTTCGTACTGTCCACGCTCTACCTGCTGGGCAACGCCCTGCTCGATCCCTCGAGTCGCCTCGCGACGGCCGTGACGCTGGGGATCGTGCTCCTCGGCATCCCCGTGTTTTACCTGACGGTAGGCAAAACGCAAGAGGCTCCCGGCGCCCCCGTGAAGCTTCAGTAGTGGCCTGTTTTTTGGCTGTTGTGTGTGACGTATCGACTCGACATTATGTCTTCCCGACGGGCGCGTGGCGCTCGTCGGTTTTTTGTTCTTGAGAAGCGCACCCTAACACCTATCACCTAACACCCAGTCCCCGTCTCGTGTCCGAGTTGAGTTTTCGCGATGGTATCATGGATCGTATCCGCATGCGGGAGCGGCGGTACGACGAGCGCGCGTACCTGTTCGTGCTCGCGGCGCTGGAGTTCTGCCAGCAGCGTCTCGACGAGCGGCGCCACATCACGGGACACGAGCTTGCGGTGGGCTGTCGCGACCTGGCGCTCGAGCGCTTCGGTGTCATGGCGCGGCTGGTGCTGGAACACTGGGGCATCCGCGAGACCGCGGACATCGGGCGCATCGTATTCACGCTCGTGGAACTGGGCATGCTGCTCAGCCAGCCGACCGATTCGCTCGAGGATTTTCAGGGCGTGTTCAACTTCGATCAGGCGTTCGAGCGCGACTATCCCTGGTGCGCGGGGATCGGCGCGACGGGCTGACATCCGTCCTCCTGAGGCGACACCCCGTCGGGCACGGAAGGCGGATTCAAGTTGAAAGTCGACAGTGATGTAGGGCGACAGTGCGTCGGTCGCGAACACTGGCGGCACTGGGCTCGCTGACCCACTTCTCACTGTCGACTTGAATCCGATCGAACGCCAGCGAATGCCCCAGCCACAGGTTCGCGTCGTCACCAGCGCCGAATCCGAAGCGCGCGATCGGGCCGCGATCGCCGGGGGCATTCCGTCGCGCGCGCTCATGCAGCGCGCGGGCGCGGCCACCGCCGCGGAGATCGCGCTGCGCTGCCGCGACCGCTTGCGCGCCGGCGTCCTGGTGCTGGCGGGTCCCGGCAACAACGGCGGCGACGGCTGGGTCGTGGCGCGCGCGCTCGCCGAGAGTGGAGCCCGGGTGTCCGTGTACGAGCCTGTCGCCGCGACCACGGAGGACGCGATCGCGGAGCGCGAGCTCGCGCGCCCGATGGTCGAAGCGACCACGACCCCGGCCTATCTGGGTCAGGGGATCGTGATCGACGCGCTTCTGGGCACCGGCGCTTCCGGCGCGCCGCGCGGTCCGATCGGGCCGGCAGTGGCGTCGCTGCACGAGATGCGCGAGCGTGGCGCGACCATGGTGGCGATCGACCTGCCGACGGGCGTGGACGCGACCACGGGCGAGACGCATCGGCCGCCACCCGCGCGCGCCGACCTCACGTTCACCTACGGGACGCTCAAGCGCGGGCACCTGCTTGCACGCGCGGCGTGCGGGCGCATCGTCGTGCTCGACATCGGTCTGGGAGAGTTCGCAGCCCTCGACGACAACGCCCCGCTCGCGGTCGGTGGCCGCTGGGTGGCGGCGCGGGTCCCGTCGTTCGCCGCGGACGCGCACAAGGGGTCGCGAAAGAAGCTCGCCATCGTCGGCGGCGGCCCGGGCATGAGCGGCGCCGCGATTCTCGCCGCTCGCGCCGCCTGGCGCAGCGGGATCGGCATGGTGAAGCTCGTCGTCGCGCGCGAATCACTGGCGAGCGCGCGCAAGGCCGACCCCCAGTCGCTCACCGCGGCGTGGCCCGAGTCGGACGACGAGGCGCGCCGCGAGGTCGCGGACTGGGCCGACGTGGTCGCCATCGGTCCCGGCCTCGGCGCCGGAACGACGGGTCGCGCGATCGTCGAGCGCGTGCTCCGCGCGTTCCATGGCGCCGTCGTGGTCGACGCCGACGCCCTCAACGCGTTCAACGCCAACGTGAATGCGCTCGCGTCGCTGCTCGACGGGCGTCCGGCGGTCCTTACGCCGCATCCGGCCGAGTTCGCGCGTCTCACCGGCACGGCCGTGGACGACGTGCTGCGGCGACGCTTCGACGCGGCGCTGCCTCTGGCGCGACACACCCGCGCAGTCGTGCTGCTCAAGGGCCAGCCGACCGTCGTCACGTCGCCGGCCGGCGAGCGGCTCGTGAGCGCCAGCGGCACGCCGCTCCTCGCCGCGGCGGGCAGCGGCGACGTGCTCACCGGGATGGTGGGAACGCTCCTGGGGCAGATCGGCGATCCGCTGGCGGCGGCGGCGAGCGGCGCGTGGGTGCACGGACGCGCCGCGTGGCTCGCCCAGCGTGGCCGCGCGAGCCTCCGCGGTCTCACGCTCGACGACGCGCTCGCGCAGCTTCCTCGGGCCTGGTCCCTCCGCTCCGCGCCGAGTCGCTATCCTGTGTTGTTCGAGCTGCCCGACGTGCTGCCGCAGGACCGACGCTGACCGGGACGCCGGATCCACGTTCCACGACTCACGCCTCACGAATGCCTCTTCCAACCGCGCTCGGTCCGGGCACGGAGTTCGATCTCATCCGCGCGATCGTCGAGCGTTTGGGCCCGCTGGCCGTCGGCATCGGCGATGACGCGTCCGTGCTCGCGCTGCCGCGCGGGGAACAGCTCGTGGTCAGCACCGACGCCGCGCTGGAGCAGGTGCATTTTCGCGCCGATTGGCTCTCCCTGCGGGACAGCGCCTACCGCTCCGTGACGGCCGCGCTCAGCGATCTCGCCGCGATGGCCGCCGAGCCGCGGGGTGTGCTCGTCGCGCTGGCGATTCCGCCGGACATGCGCGAGCGGCTCGAGGAGCTTGCCGACGGCATCGGTGACGCCCTGCGTGCCGCGGGCACGGTACTGCTTGGCGGCAATCTCTCGCGCGGCGGCGTGCTCGGCATCACGACCACGGTCATCGGGTCCGCGCTCACGCCCTTGCCGCGCGCCGGCGCCCGGCCGGGCGATCTGCTGTACGTGACGGGCGTCCTGGGAGGGCCGAACGCGGCGCTGCGGACGTTCCAGTCGGGCGCCACGCCGGCGCCGGAGCTGCGTCAGCGCTTCGCGCGGCCGGTGGCCCGGCTGAAGGAAGCGCGCTGGCTGGCGGCGCGCGGCGCCGTCGCCGCGATCGACATCTCCGACGGCCTCGCGAGCGACGCGGCCCATCTTGCCGCCGCGAGCGGCGTCGCCGTCGAGATCGAGGTCGAGCGCCTGCCACTGTTTCGCGGCGCGACCCACGAGGACGCGCTGGCCGGCGGCGAGGAATACGAGCTGCTGGTCGCCGCGCGCTCGCCGTTCGCCGCGGACGAGTTTCGCGCGCGCTTCGAGCTTCCACTCACACCTGTCGGACGTGTCGTCCAGGGCACCGCCGATGTTCGGGTCACGCGCGACGGCCAGCGCGTTGCGGCGCCCGGAGGCTACGACCACTTTTCGCCCTGATGCGCACGCCGTTCGTACTTCTCGGGATCCTGGTGCTGACGGCGCTGCTCGGTCCGGTGGTGGTGCTCGCCGGCATGCTCGGCATCGAGGAGAAGCCCCGCGGCATCTATCAGAAGATCATTCATGGGTGGTGTCGCGCGATCCTGCGCATCGCCGGCGTGAAGGTCCAGGTGCACAACCCGGAGCGGCTGTCCGAGACCGATGGGCACGTGTACATCGCGAATCACGTGAGCTGGTTCGACATATTCACCCTGGCCGCGGTTGTCCCGCGATCCACGTGGATCGCCAAAGCCGAGCTGCGCCGGCTGCCGCTCTTCGGTCGGGCGGCGGAAACGTTCGGCATTGTTTTCATGGATCGCGACAACCGCAAGTCCGCGTTCGAGTCGTACGCGCTGGCCGCGGAGCAGGTGAAGCGTGGTCGCTCCGTCATCGTCTGCCCGGAGGGAACGCGGGGCAAGGACTATCACCTGCGGCCGTTCAAGAAGGGACCCTTCGTGCTCGCGATCGCGGCACAAGCGCCTGTGGTGCCCACGATCATTTATGGGACGCGCGAGATCATGCCCAAGGGCTCGTTTCGCGTCCGCAGCGGGCACGTCCATATACATTTCCTCGAGCCCATTCCGACCGCGGGCTACACGTACGAGGACCGCACACGATTGATGGAGGTCGTCTGGTCCCGGATGGCGGACGAGATGCGGCGACTGTACGGCGTCCGGACCAGCGAACACGCGGTGGCACCCGAAGGCGAACGGAAGGAGTAGCCCCGGCGCGTAGCGCCGCTCACGAAAAAACGCCCGCCGGCGCGCAGCCGCCGAGCACACACCGCGCCGTTTGCGGCGCGGCCGAGAACAACTTTCAACATTTCATGACGACAATCGATCGCATAAGAGCTCGCGAAATCCTCGACAGCCGTGGCAACCCCACCATCGAAGCGGACGTGATCCTGTCGGACGGCACCACGGGCCGGGCCGCCGTACCCAGCGGTGCGAGCACCGGCGAGCACGAGGCAATCGAGTTGCGCGACGGCGACAAGGAGCGGTACCTCGGTAAGGGTGTGCGTCGCGCCGTGCAGAACGTGGAGAAGACGATCGCGCCGAAGCTGCGCGGCATGGACGCCACCGACCAGATGGCCATCGACGCGGCCATGATCGAGCTGGACGGGACGCCGAACAAGGCCAACCTCGGCGCCAACGCCATCCTGGCCGTGTCGCTCGCGAGCGCGCGCGCCGGGGCGGAGTCGCTGGGCGTGCCGCTGTACCGATACCTGGGTGGTCCGCTCTCGCGCGTGCTCCCGGTGCCGATGATGAACATCGTGAATGGTGGCGCGCACGCCACGAACACGGTGGACTTCCAGGAGTTCATGATCGTGCCCGTTGGCGCCGATACATTCTCCGAGGCAGTGCAGATGGGCGCCGAGGTGTTCCACGCGCTCAAGAAGGTGCTGGTCAAGCGCAAGCTCGGCACCGGCGTGGGCGACGAAGGCGGATTCGCGCCCGACCTGCGCACCGACGAGGACGCGATCAAGATGATCCTCGAGGCGATCGAGGCCGCGGGCTACGCGCCCGGCCAGCGAGATCGCGCTCGCGCTGGACTGCGCCGCGACCGAATTGTACCAGGACGGCGCGTACGTCTTCAAGAAGAGCGGCGCGGGGAAGAAGGATGCCGACGGCATGATAGCGCTGTACAAGAAATGGCTCGACGAATATCCCATCGTGTCCATCGAGGACGGTCTCGCCGAGGACGATTGGGAGGGCTGGGCCGGGCTCACGGCCGCGATCGGCGACCGCTGCCAGCTGGTGGGAGACGACCTCTTCGTCACCAACACCGAGCGGCTGGCGCGCGGCATCGAGAACGGCGTGGCCAACGCGATCCTGGTCAAGGTGAACCAGATCGGGACGTTGAGCGAAACGCTCGAGGCCATCGACATGGCGCGCGCGGCCGGATACCTGTCGGTGATCTCGCACCGATCCGGGGAGACCGAGGACACGTTCATCGCGGATCTCGCCGTCGGCAGTGGGGCGGGGCAGATCAAGACCGGCTCGGCGAGCCGCACCGATCGCGTGGCGAAATACAATCAGTTGCTCCGCATCGAGGAGCAGCTCGGCGGCGCCGCGGAGTTTCCCGGCGGCGCGATCTACGGACTGTAGGCGCCGGCTGCTTCCGTCATCCCTTCAAACCGTCATCCCGAGCGCAGCGAGGGATCTGCAGTCTGACTGTCCAGCCCCGTCTCCGGCGCATGGCCTGGATCGCCGGCGGTCTCGCGGCCGCGTGGTTCGCGATCCAGGGCGGCGAGTACGGCTCGACGGACCTCATCCGCCAGCATCGCCAGCACGCGCGCCTCGGCCGCGAGATCGATTCGCTGAAGCGCGTCGTGGACTCGCTCCAGCGGCTACAGGCAGCGCGTCCGGAACGATCCCGCCACCCAGGAACGGATCGCCCGCGAGGAGTTCGGGATGGTCAGGGGCAGGGAACTGCTGTACCGTTTTGCCGAGCCACCAGACTCTCTATGACCCTTCCTTTCGAACGCGAGCTTCGCCTGCCGCAGCGGCGCCGGCCCTCCGGGCGGTGGCGCGTCCTCATCGCGCTGGCGATCCTCATCCTCGTGCTCGCCCCGGCGCTCGCGAGCCGCGTCGCGGACTGGCTCTGGTACCGCGACATCGGGTTCGAGCGCGTGTTCCTCACCAAGATCATCGCGCAGTGGGCGCTGGGCCTGGCCGCCGGCCTTGGCGGCTTCGCGCTCCTCTACACCAACGCGCGGCTCGCGCTGCGCGGCGTCGCACGCAAGAACCTGCACATCCGCGACGCCCAGGACTGGGCGGCGTCCGGGCCCAAGGTGCTGGTCGAGCGACTCGCGACGTGGCTCGCACTTCCGGCCACACTCCTGATCAGCGTCGCGCTCGCACTCTCCTCGGGTGGCACGTGGCGCGAGCTGGCGCAGTTCTTCTACCGCACACCGTTCGGCGTCGCTGATCCGGTGTTCGGACGTGACGTGTCGTATTACGTCTTCACCATGCCGATGGTGCAGAACGTCCTCACGTTCGCGAACGCGAGTCCTGTGGCTCGCCCTCATCATGGCGCTCGCGATCTACGTCGCCCGCACCGACCTCGGCGTCGTCGCCGGACCGCGGAACGAATCGGTGCGTGTCTTCGTCACGCCGCGCGCGCAGATGCACGTGGCCGTGCTGGGCGGCGCTGCTGCTCGTGGTGAACGCGCTGCGCGTCCTGCTGGTGCACGTGCCGTCGCTGCTGCTGGCCCGGCGGCAGGTGCTGTTCGGCGCGACGTTCACCGATTTGCAGGTGCGCCTGCCGCTGTTCCGCGTCCTGGCGCTCGTGCTCGTGCTCGGCGCGGTGGCGCTCGTCTGGTATGCCAGCAAGGGCCGGCTGGCGCGCGGCGCCGTGATCGTGCTCGCCAGCGTGATCGGCGCGTCGCTACTGCTCGGCGGCCTGGTGCCCGGGATGTTCCAGCGGCTCGTCGTGCAGCCCAACGAGCTGGCGCGCGAGACGCCGCAGATCCGGCACCACATCACCGCGACGCGGCAGGCGTGGGGGATCGACGCCGTCGAGCGTCGCGAGCTGGCGTCCGGGACCGCAGCTCACGCTGCGCGACCTGGAGGCAAACCAGGCGACGATCGACAACGTGCGACTGTGGGATCGCGAGCCGCTGCTGCAGACGTTCGGCCAGATCCAGTCGATCCGCACGTACTACGATTTCGTCGCCGTCGACGACGACCGCTACCACATCGGCGGCGAGCTGCGCCAGGTGCTGCTGTCGCCGCGCGAGCTGAACACCGCGTCGCTGCCGACGCGCACGCTTCATCAACGAGCACCTCACGTACACGCACGGCATGGGCGTCACGCTCGGCCCGTCGAACCAGGTGACGCCGCGAGGGGCTGCCGGTGCTGTTGATCAAGGACCTGCCGCCGGCGTCGACGGTCGCCCGTGCGGATCACGCGGCCGCAGATCTACTTCGGCGAGCTGTCGAACGACTTCATCCTCGCGCCGACGCGACAGCGGGAGTTCGACTATCCGTCGGGGCAGGGCGACGCGGCGGCGTACTCGTCGTACGACGGGCGGCACGCGGCGTCCCCATCGGTTCGTTCTGGCGGCGGCTGCTGTTCGCGTTCCGCTTCGGTTCGCTGAACATCCTGCTGTCGAGCGATCTCACGGACAGCACGCGCATCCTCTTCCATCGCGACGTGCGCGAGCGCGCGCGAGCTGGCGCTGCCGTTCCTGCTGTTCGATCGCGATCCGTACATGGTGATCACCAACGACGGCCGGCTCGAGTGGATCCTCGACGCGTACACGGCGTCCGACCGGTATCCGTACGCGCAGCCGCTCGCGAGCGGCATCAACTACATGCGCAACAGCGTGAAGGTCGTCGATCGACGCGTACACGGGCGCGACGCGCGCCTACCTCGCGGAGCCCGCGCGACCCGATGATCCGCACGCTCGCGCGCATCTACCCGGGGCTGCTGCAGCCGCTCGTCCGAGATGCCGGCGGATCTGCGCGCGCACGTGCGCTACCCGGGCACTCTGTTCGCGGCGCAGTCGTCGCTCTACGCCACGTACCACATGACCGATCCCGAGACGTTCTATCATCGCGAGGATCAGTGGCAGATTCCCGGCGCGACGCCAGCGGCGGCGGGACCACGCAGGGCGACGCGTTCATGCGCCACATCGTGATGCGTCTGCCCGGCGAGCGGAACCCCGAGTTCATCCTCATGCGGCCGTTCACGCCGCGGCAGAAGGACAACCTCGCGGCGTGGATGGTCGCGCGGAACGACGGGGAGAACTACGGCAAGCTCGCGTGTCTACCGCTTCCCGCGGCAGAGCCTCGTGTTCGGGCCGACGCAGATCGTGAACCGCATCAATCAGGACACGGAGGTCTCGCGGCAGATCTCGCTGTGGGATCAGCGCGGGTCGGAGGTGATCCGCGGCGAGCTGCTCGTGATTCCCGATCGAGGAGTCGCTGATCTACGTGCAGCCGCTGTATCTGCGCGCGCAGGGCGGGCGGATTCCGGAGCTCAAGCGCGTCGTCGTGGCGCACGAGAGCCGCGTGGCGATGGAGGAGACGCTCGAGGCGGGTCTGACGCGGCTGTTCGGCGGGGCAGGGGCCACGCTCGCGGCGGCTCCGGCCGCCGCGGCGCCAACGGCGGCCTCCCCGACAGGCGTTCGGACGGCAGCGGACACCGGCGCAGCCTCGACCGCGCGTCTGGCTCGCGAGGCGAACGAGGCGTACGAGCGGGCGCGCGCCGCGCAGCGAGCGGACGACTGGGCGACCTACGGCGACGGAGATGCGGAAGCTGGGCGACATCCTGCGGCGGCTGAGTCCCGGGCGACCCTAGTCACCCGTTGAAGGCATCCCGATCGCAGCGAAGGGTCTGTGGTTTGCCGAGCGTTGAAAAAGCCGCGTCGGGCCGGTAGGTTATATGCACCAATCGCGGGGTGGAGCAGCCTGGTAGCTCGTCGGGCTCATAACCCGAAGGTCGCGGGTTCAAATCCCGCCCCCGCTATGGAAGCCGGCCGGTCCTCAGGGACCGGCCGGTCTTCTTTTCAAGGCCGCGTGGTCATCCAGATGTCCTGGAGGCCCAGCCCGCCGCGCTGGGCACCTGCCTGAAAGACCATTGTCTTGCCGTCCTGCGAGAGGTGACCTGGCAGGTCCGCGAATCGGCTGTTGAGCGGCGCGCCGATAATTGTAGGCGTCGACCACGGATCCCGAACGCTAGCGCGCGTGCTCGTCCAGATATCGGACAGCCCCTGTCCACCAGGCCGCAGGGAGCCGAAGAAGATCTCCTTGCCGTCAGCGCTGATGGACGCACCCATATCAATCTCGCTCGAGTTCAGCTCGGCAACTGGCTCGGCGGCAATGGTCACTCGTCCGTCATGGCGCACGACGACTTGAAGAATGTCGCCATCGCGGTCGAAGTAGAGCAGGCTTCCGGTGAGCAGCAGCGAACGCACGTACGCAGGTCCGCGTTCGTCCGAGAGCGTGTTGACTTTCGGTCCGAGGTTGATTGCCGGGCCCCACGCGAGATCGTTGTGGGGATCGCGTCGGAAGGAGATCCAGAGGTCTTCACCACCGAGGGTGCCTTCTCGTGCGCCTGAAAAGAACAGGACGTGGCCGGAAGGGTTGAGCACTGCTCCGCCATCGCCACCAGCTGAATTGATGTTCGCTCCCAGGTTTACCGGAGTGCCCCACGGGCAACTCAGGCACTCGCGCCGCGATGCCCAGATGTCGATCGCGCCGAAGCCGCCCGCTCGGTCCGAGCCGAAATAGAGGCTCAATCCGTCCGGGGAAAGCGCGGCGCTCAGCTCACGTGACGGCGAGTTGATGGGAGCCTCGAGGAGCACTGGCGTCGCCCATTCATCGGACTGGAAGGACGCCGTGGACGACAGGACGTGCGCGCCGTATCCCGGCGATTGGATACGCTCACCGCCGCACGCAGCACCGGAGATAGCAGTGACGAGCCAGATGCGCCGCGCGAATGCCGGATTCCTCATGGGGCCTCCCGAAGTGTGATTGGAGGTGCGAGTATCAGTTCGGCGCCTTACGCGGCTGTGACGCATCCCTTACGGCTCCAACGCACCCCCCCCCTTCACGCGCGCGCGAGGACAACGTCGTGGTCGAACTGCGGCTTTTCGGCGGTCTGCAGCTCATCGGTTCCAATCGCGACGGTGTCGAAGCGTTGACGCGTCAACCGAAGCGCATGGCGCTGCTGGTGTATCTCGCGATCGCGGAGCCGCGCGCATTGCATCGCCGCGACAAGCTCGTGGGGCTGTTCTGGCCGGAGCTCGACTCGGCTCACGCGCGAAACGCACTGAGTCAAGCGCTTCACGTGATTCGGACGTCGCTTGGGGACCGAGTCATCGTGAGTCGTGGCGACGAGGAAGTGGGAGTCGCTACCGAGGCCACATGGATCGACCTTCAGGCGTTCGAAGCCGAGCTCGATGCCGGGAAGCCCCATGCAGCACTGCAACTGTATCGCGGAGACCTGCTGGATGGGTTTTTCGTCGCAAGCGCACCCGAGTTCGAAAAGTGGCTCGAGAGCGAGCGCGAGCGACAACGCCATCGGGCCGCCGAGGCTGCGTGGCTGCTAGCGAACCAGTTGGCGAACCGCGGCGAGCGCGCCGAGGCAGCTCGCTGGGCGGCTCGCGCCGACGCCATGTCGCCTTTCGACGAGTCCGGGGCGCGTCGTCTCATGGCCTTTCACCATGGACTGGGGGACCGTGCGGCGGCGCTTCGGGCATACGACGGCTTCGCCTCCCGTATGCGAAAGGAGCTCGACCTCACGCCGTCATCGGAGACACGAGCCCTCGCCGACAGGATCCGGACACTCGACGTAACGGCAACCAATCGCGATCAGAGCGTGTCGCGCGCGAGCCCGGAGCACGCTCTGACGTCCGCAGCCTCCAGGCGAAGAGGAACTGCGCTTTTTGCGCTGGCCACGGCTGCAGTTCTGGCAGTCCTGCTGGGCGCAGCTTGGTGGCGGTCGCGACCAGCACTGAACGAAGCTACCGTCAGGCGCTACGCATTCGACGTCGCGCAGGCGCGACCCATCGCGATGGGAGTCGGGGGGGCAACTCTCGCGCTTTCGCCTGACGGCAGCCGCGTCGTTTACCTCGGATCAGGCGAGCACGGTGCCCAGTTCTTCCTGCGCCAATTCGACCGCCTCGAGGCAACAGCCATTCCGAACACTGTGGGCGCGCGACACCCCTTCTTTTCGCCTGATGGTGAGTGGCTGGGTTTCGAGCTGAATGGCTCGCTTCGCAAGGTTCACATTGCTGGTGGCGCTTCCGCGACGATTGCTACCGTGGGAAAGGACATTCATGGGGCCAGTTGGGGATCAGCCGACCTAATCGTTTTCGCAACCGATCACGCGCTTTGGCGGGTGTCGCCGAATGGTGGCACGCCTATCGAACTCGCGGCGGCCGATTCGCTGCGTGGTGAGATCTTTCGTTGGCCCGAAGTGCTGCCTGGCGACAATGCCGTACTCTTTACCGCCTTCACCAGAACGGGGATGTGGCTCGAGAGCGCGTCGCTCGAGACCGGGGGCGGTGCGGTCCCTCGGCGTTCAGGGCACCAACCCGCATTTCGTTCCGCCGAATCATCTGGTGTTCGCGCACATGGACGGCTCGCTGCTGGCAACAGGGTTCGACGCAAACCGCGTCGAGGTGAGAGGTTCGCTGCGCACAGTGGCGCATTCGGTCACCGTCGGGATTGCGGGAGCCGCGAAGGTTGGCGTCTCGCGGTCCGGGTCGATCGCATATGTCCGCGAGGCAAGAGACCGGTCGCTCGTGTTTGTCGATCGGCTCGGCAATCGCGAAGCGGTCAACGTGGCGCCCGGTCGCTTCGGATCCCCTCGGCTGTCGACGGACGGCAGGCGCGTCGCAGTTGCCATCGGTTCCGACGGACCGTCTCTCGGAGATCTTTGGGTCATCGACCTGACCACGAGTGCGTCCACGCGCATCACAACCGATAGCAGCAGCGTATTACCCGTCTGGTCATCGGATGGCGCGAGCGTCGCG
Organism: uncultured Gemmatimonadaceae bacterium; assembly: GCA_963724885.1. Classification (GTDB taxonomy): domain Bacteria; phylum Gemmatimonadota; class Gemmatimonadetes; order Gemmatimonadales; family Gemmatimonadaceae; genus DASPMP01. Next base: position 271,237 of record CAVRWG010000003.1, read on the forward strand.
TTTGCGACCATGCTCCCGGGCGACGGTGCCGGATTCTCCCTCCGGAGCGTGAACGCAACCGGCATCGATTCAGCCAGGCGGCTGCTGCCGGCGAAAGACGGGCAGATGCCGCACGATTTCAGTCCGGACGGCCGCGTGCTGCTCTTCAGCAGACGCGACGCGATGACAAGAACCGATCTTTGGACAATGGAGGTTGCGCGCAATCAGCACCCGCGACCGTACTTGATTGGGCCGGGTGACCAACATTCGGGAAGCATTTCCCCGAACGGCCGCTGGGCAGTGTACGTGTCATCCGAGTCGGGACGTGATGAGGTGTACGTCAACGCATTCCCGACGCCGGGGAGGGCAGTTCTCGTTTCGGCCGGCGGCGGCAGGGAGCCGCGGTGGGCGGGAAGCGGAAAGGAGTTGTTTTATCGGAGCAGCGACGGGATGATCACGGTGACCGTGGATGCCGGCTCCACGTTTCGAGTTCGTGAGCGAAGACGGCTGTTCGACGATGATCAATACATGACCAGTGTCGTGGGGGCCGCGTACGATGTTCATCCCGACAACGAACGATTCCTCATGGTCCAGCGAGCTCCATCGGGAGGAGAACTTGTGGTGTTGCTGAATTGGCTCTCTGGGCGGGGTCTCGCCTCCGCGTTCCCATAGGTTGGTTCCGCGCCATCGAAGCGGGCTCGCCCCGCCCGGGTTCGTCTCCGCCGTTGCCAGCACCCATCGCATTATCTTTCTAGCACTTTGGCAGGGTAGCTCAGGTGGTTAGAGCACGGCACTCATAATGCTGCCTCTAGCCCCGCAAAGACGGTTGAGGGCGCAACGGCGCGCACTAGCATGCAATGATATGCATGGGTGCGCGCCGTTCTCGTCCCGCCAGACGTCCCCCGGTTTTCGCCTAGGTTGGCGCTTTCTGAGACTCCTCCACCGCGTCGAGCACGGCCCGGAGGTGGCGCTCTACATCGGGCACGTCGCGCGGCCTCTGCGCGTCCATCTTGGCGACGAGGCGCCCGCGTGAGTCCACGGCCAGGAGTGTGAGCACCTTGTGCTGGAGGCCGGACCGCCACGGCGCGATGTGCACTCCGCGGCGCAAGAAGCGCCCGCGCCAGCCGTCCAGCGCGCGGTAGAAGCTCCCGGCGTCGTCCATCACTCCGAGCGGTCCGGTTGCGGCCACACCATCGGGCAAGCCCATCGCGTCAGGCTGTTGGTGCGAGCCGAGCAGGTGCGCCACCTCGGCCATGGCGAGTAAGCGCCCGCCAAGGTCCACGGCAAGGAGCACGGCCTTGCCATCAGGTGAGAAAAACGGCGCGATGTGAGGGCCAACGGGAAGGTAGGACGGTGGCTTCATGGGTCGGTGTCTCAGGGCTGGGGATACACCGCACTCTATTGCGGCCCGGAAGTGGGGGGCATCGTGTCCCGCGGGCACTCCAAGCGCCCCGCGGTGCAAGGGCCTGTCTCGTGGGCCGCCCTGTGATGACGGACGTTCGGCGCTAACTTTGAAGTCCATGTACTCACATGGACTCTACCGCATCAAGTGCGCGATTAGCGCGGCGGCTGTTTGCTTCACCATGGTAACCGGGAAGCACGACGAGCCCGCTGACTTGCCCGCCATCGTCCCCCGTCACGAGCAAATCCACTCGCCTGACGACCACACGGACAAGGCGGGTGAGCCTCTCCTCCCCCACCGCACTCCCTCAGCGCCAGCGGGCGCTCGGAGCGCCGGATTCCTTGAGGATGACGGCTGGTGGGCGTGGCACATAAACAACGTGGTCATCCCAATGACGCGGAAGAACACTGTCATTCTGTCCGAGACCCAGCCCGACTAAGTGCGGCTCCGCCTTCCGGAACTGCTTGAAGCTCGCGGGATGACGGCCTATAGGCTCGCCAAGGCGCTCCAGGGGCGCTTCGCGGCGTCTACGGCCTACCGCCTCGTGGAGCGGCGGGGCGTGCTCTCCAACTACGACGCGGAGCTACTCGAAGCGCTATGCGAAGTGTTCGAGGTGGACGCGCGACAACTATTCGAGGGCGGCGATCACTCCCGCGAGCGCGAGCGACTCAAGCGGGAGGATCATGCGCGATCTCGCGCCCGCAAGCGCAGGCGCCAGTAGCCGCCATGACCAAGAAAAAGCGATATCCGCTCGCTGACATTTCTGGTTTTTTTGTGCTATTTCGCAGGGAGAGTGACCGCGCCTGTGCGGTCCTTGGTCGCGCGCTCCTCGAAGAACATCTCCGCCGACTATTTGAGGCGAACTTCACAGAAGGGACGGACCCGAAGCTACTCCTCGAAGATGGGCAGGCTCCGCTGGCAACGTTCTCGGCGCGCATAAAGGTGGCGGCGGCCCTTGGTTGGTTTTCCGAGGAGGACAACCGGGACCTTCACACTGTTAGAGAAATCGGCAACGATTTCGCGCACGGTCTCGATCATGAGATGAGCTTCGAGGATAGCTCCATCCGAGACAGGGTGTTTGCGATGAACGCCCCGCGCATTTTTCTAGAGAACAACGACCTAACGGAAAAGCCCATGGGTCCGGACGAGGTGAAAGAGTTTCAGGAACGGCCCCGCCGACGATATGAGCTAGCGATCGGTGTACTGTGGTGGATGGTTTCCTTGCAAACGCAGCACGCTAAACGCGCACCCACGATGCGCGGACTTGTCTCCCTCTTTAGGGAGGCCCGGGCGCAAGCCAACAAACCCACCGAAGGCAGCTAGCGGCACAGCCGTGCCGGGGCACAAGTGAGCTAAGCAGCGCGAGGGGACGCGCGGCGGGGCGAGAAGGAGGCCGGGCGAGCTCGGAATCGCGCCGACACTTGGCTTTGGCCGCTGCGATGGAAGCGCGGGTGCGCTGGTGAGCTGGCACGCAGCCGCCGAGCCTCGGGTCCGTGCCAATCAAGATGTGAAATGCACGATCTCAAAGGCGCTCCACACTTCCTTCAGCAGCTTGGCAGCAGTCGCGTTTTTCATACGGCGAACGCTCTCCGTCACAAGCCCTCGGCCAAGCCTTGTCTGCGCTGCGGTAAGTGGAACGTCCTCCGAGTTCAGTCGAGTAAGGACGGTGGCAACCATTTTCCACGCCTGGGGCGGAAGGTCCCGTTCGCGGAGCACATGAATTTGCCAGTACACACCTTCGAGTCTGGCCCGGGCATCCCCTGCAGCCGTCGCGGCATAACTCACAGCGAGGTACAACTTTTCTCGCGCGTACTGGAAGTCTCGGGATGAAGCCATACAGATGATGAGCGCGGGTTCGTACAATTGCGTCGCGACGCCGCTGTGCTTTTGGACCGAACTGCGCATATTTCAAGCGGGCTCAGCGGGTTCAGAAATATCGCACGGCTACTAGCCCAGGAGGAGAACCTTGGCGCGTAAGAACCAAGCCTCAGAGGGATTCAATTTCGACGAGCCGATTCGAAAGAGCTTGGCCCAAGCGCGGGAAGAGGCGGCGCGGCTTCGCCACGAGTACGTCGGCACCGAGCATGTCCTACTCGGCCTGACTGTTGATCGTACTTTCCCAGCAACCAGGGTATTGGAAAGCCTTGGCGTGGACGTTTCGGCGCTGCGCGCGTCCGTCGAGCGGAACTTGAAGCTCGGGAAGATCGTGGCGACAGCGCGTGACATGCCGTTCACATCGCGAGCCAAGCGCGTATTGGAACTCGGTATGAGCGCCGCTCGGCACCTTGCTCACGACTATGTCGGCACGGAGCACGCGCTCCTCGGTCTAATCGCCGAAGACAACGGCATCGCAGCGATCGAACTCAAATCGCTTGGGCTGACTGTCGACCGTGTGCTCAAGGCCGTGGCGGAGTTCACCGGAGCAAAAGTCGACGAGCCGTGGGAGCCTCCACCCGCGGCTATGCCCGGTGCTCCGCTCCCGACCACGACGAACCTAAAAAGCACTGCCGCAGCGCACGTTTTGGCAGTCGGCACTGCTCGGGCAACTCTTAAGGTTAAGGCGCCCACAGTCTTTCTGGACGAGCTTCGCCGTCGTTTCTCGTCATTGGGTCCCGAGTTCCGCTCCATTGGCGGCTCTCGGGAGATGGGTGCTACGGTCCCGCGTCACTGGCGTGACGACATGTTGACCGTGATTGCCGACATGGACTCGTTGCCCGCCGACGTTGTCGTTGAAGTGCTTGCGGCGCTTGACATGCTTCACCGCGCGTGGGGCGGTAACGGCTTGGTGTTGGAAGCACAGTCAGTTGGAGCGGCTGAGGATGTAACGGCTACAGTATGAGCGATCACTCCTCCGACGCTTGGAAGGGCCAGACCGCTGAGGACGAGCGACCGAAGCGCGATATCGGCGTTTCAGTTTTGCGCGAGGAAAATGGCCAGGCCCATCACGGCCTTGCCGTCTATGTCGTTGCAGCCGCCGTGCGCATTTGGCGTCGTATCACAGGTCGACAGGAAGCGGATGCGCCGCCGTCTGAGGCCGAGATGGCGATCCGAAACGCGAGCCAAGTAGCCACGCAGGCAGCGACCGGGAAACTCGTTGCAGCTTCGCTCGAAGGCGAGCTTAAGAGGGCACACATCGCGGAGAAGTACGCTGCTGCGCGATTGCAGAATGCACAAGCAGCAAAACTCGACGAAGAAACCGCAATGCTCCGCTTGGACCGCGCACTCAAGACGGTTCAGATTTTTACCAGCGACGCGGGGGTTGCTCGCCTTCCAAACGGCCTTGCGGCGCTCTTGCTTGGCGCTGGACTGATTACGAAAGAGGCCGAGGAAGCAACGCAGCAGGATGCGCAGAAAGTGTCTGACACAACGACAACTGTGGCGGAAGAAGGCGAAGCTAAAGCCTGAGTCGGTGGTGACGAGGCGACCTCCTTCCGGGTTCGCGGCTTCCTTCACTACTCAGGTGCCTTGAGTGCGGCACCGAGCGGGCCGTGATCCTATAGCGGAATGGAGCGCGGCGGGGCGCCGAGCGGGGCGTATCCCCCGCGCCGGATGGTTACAGCGGCTCCCGCGAGCGCTCGCTTTCCGCGGCGTCTATCGCGCGATCAAGGAGGTGCGGCAACCGCCTCACCACGTCCTCGTGCGGATTGGATCTCATTCAGCTTTCGTCATCGGCGCCGGACTGCTGTTGTTCCAGAGGAGAAGCTCATTCCTCGAGCGCGCCAAGGGCAAGAATAGCAGGGGACAAGTTCCCCGTCCGCCGGATTTCAGAAACGAGAGGCCGATTCGGATTAAAGCGCTCTAATTACTTGTCAGCTGATGCATCGCCACGGCATTCGTTGCGAAGCCGCCACTCTTGCGGTTTGATCCGGGTCACACGTAGTTGTCAACCCACGCCTTCCCCCAAGTGGAACACCATGCGCCGCGTCCTACTGCCAGTAGCGCTCTCGTTGCTCCTCCTTCGCACCGAACAAGGGCAGGCGCAGTGGGCCCATGACTACGGCACTCAATGTTTGCCGTCGCCGTTCCTTGCTTGTGCAAACATGTCCCTCTCGTTCGCGCCGGTGGTGCGCGACATGTTTGGACAGCCCGCTGTACCCGCCACCGAAATACACGTCCGAATTCAAAACCGGCAGGGGTCTCTGGGATACGAGTATCCAGGCGAGACTGGTCTCGTGGCGCTGCGTCTTCAGAACATGTTCACGGATCTTCCACCAATCCAATTCCCGCAGATCGAAGGCGGAGCTCACACCTTTAGCGGGTCACTGGAGGGTAACTCCGGCGGTTTCATTCAATTCTTCAACCAATGGAACGCAGCGACGAGAACGTTTAGCATCCTTCCCGACGCCGGGGTCATCAATCCGTTGTTCGGATGCAGCATTCCCCACGCGTTCCGCGAGCACGCGTTCGCTCCTGGCGGAGTCCTAGGGTCGGCGAGCTTCACGTGCGGCGAGTACGCCTGGCAGAACTGGTTCATTTACGTGCCCGGGACGTTTGTCCCCGATGACGACTTCGCACTTGAGTTCGCGTGGCTCGACTACGGTCAGACTCCCGCAGGAAGCGGCAGGTGCATAGCTGATGTCAGTTGCACGGTGGTGGCCACGCCGGAACCCGGCACGATAGCGCTTTTAGGGACGGGACTCGCGGCGATCGCGGCGGCTAGACGTCGACGACGGGGTCGAGCGCGCGTCATCGCCGCTGACGCTTGACATGTAGGGCCGCCAGTTTCGCGAAGTGCGTGGGAGCGGAACCTCGGCACCACTCCCCTCGAGCGGTGAAGACAGGCTACTGCGGGGGCTCGCGCGGTGGTCGCTAGAGCAGGGGCGTTGACGCGGGCAAATTGCAGGACGCCCCCGGCAACGCCCCCTCGCACATTCAGCCAACAGCGTTGGAACACGATGGCGAGCGACCTAAGTCGCTTGCTTGTTAGATTTGGGAGGAGTAGGGCAGGGTAGCTCAGGTGGTTAGAGCACGGCACTCATAATGCCGGGGTCGTGGGTTCGAGTCCCACCCCTGCTACTTGTAAGACAAGGAGTTAGGCGCGCCACCTCATGTGTTTTCGGCGAGGCGGAGCGGCTTACGGAGCCGGGCAGGGACGACGGAGCAACTCGCGATTATCGAGGCCTACTAACGGCGCTGCGCCAGCACGTACCCACCGGAGATGTTGGAGAGGAGTACGTCGCCGAGTTTCACCAGATACTGGACATTCTCGAAGCCACCGGCGGTGTCTCGTTAAAGAGCTTCCGAATCGCGCCCAGCAAACTGGACCTGCGTGCGTTCCAAGATGAGTACGACCGGTGGGACCTCGCCGGCGAGGAGTACTGCGATAAGGGCTACTTCCTCATGCGGGTGGACGGGATGTTCGAGCTTCTCGGCGGCCAGGGCTCCGACGCTCCCGAGCCGCCGCGAATCGGGTTCCAGGTGGCGGGTTGTCGGCGAACGGCTCGTCTAGGATCCGGTCACGCACAGTGAAAGGCTGGAGGTGGCCGCGTGTGAGGCGTGACACCTCCTCAAAGAGCTTGCCGCGCCAGCCTCGTTTTCGTGGGAGCTTCCGCAGGGTCCTCTGCATCATTTCGACGATCACGGCGTCATCAAACTCCGACCTACGTCCTTTAGCCTGGCGCACCGCCACTTCGCCGCGTCGTCTTTCTGCCGCCTGTCCTCCACGCGTCGCGGTCCTCGATCTCGTCACACCAGTCGAGGCGATTCCTGATCGCAGCCCCGCACCTGCTCCAGTTGGGCAGGCGTTGGGTCGATCCGTTGTCGTTTCTTCCTGGTCATGGTCGCACCCTCCAAGTGCGAGAGCGAAATGGGGGCTGGGTGTTGGAGGCACCAAGCACGGGCTGTGCGTAGCCCGTTCCCGTTCGCTACCTACCTAACAAGTGGTGGCTGACGTGCCTTAAACTGCCGTAACGCCTCTACTGCGGAAGTCACCGAGGAATAACCCCGAAATAGTCCATTTGACGGGTCGCAAGAGTTCATTAAGTTTGGCTGCCGGCCAGCGGATCGGGCCAACAGCGCGCCGAACGAATCCTTTGGCGTAACATTCCAAGCGCTTGCGATGTGCCCCGACGCCGGGGAAAAAGAATTGAGCTGTTCCCTTGGCGTATCAGGTCCGAGTTCCAGTCTCTGACCTTGAGGAGGTACACCAATGCTAAGACCTCTCGTATTCACGGGGCCGTTTGTCTGCCTGCTGGCGCTGAACATCGTAGCCGCACAGGCGACCACTCCCACAGGCAACAGGATGAATACAGGCGCACAGACCAATCCTTCGTCGCCCGCCAAAATGAGGCTGGCGCACCGCCTGCTGGATGCGGTGCAGTTTGATCTCACTCTCCAGCGCTACGCGTTTCGAGCATCGTCCGGCGCGAGCGACTCTGCGGCGCTCTCTCGGTATCGCGAATTCTTATCAAAGTACCTCGACATGCCCAAGCTGCGAGAGGCTGCCGCGACGGAGTATGCACGGGTGCTCAGCGAATTGGAATTGGAGGACTTGATCAGGTTCTTCGAATCACCAGGAGGCAAGAAGTATTTGGAGATCCAGCCTCAGATCGCGGACGTGATGCAGCCGATCATGGCTGCTGTATTCAAGGACCACATGGACGAGTACCGCCGCCATGTGTTGGGGCTCCCGTAGAACCGACGACGAGGTCGGCCAGGGAGGATGAGAGCGTGGCGTGAAAGGGGAACTGCAAGCTTGTAATGGGAGATAACGACTGCTTACACGGTTCCCCAACGCGTCCATTCCGCCGGGTCATACGGCCCGGGGCCGCTCGTGCGCTGAGCGTGTAAACGCGGAGTCTTAGTGCGTCCTCATGCTGCCATGGCGTTGAGCCGCTCGGCTACGAGGCGGACAGACCCTTCCCGGGGGAGGCCTTTACGTCCGATGTCCCACGGCTTCACCGCCGTAAGCTCGGCACGTGCGGCCTCGGCACTCGGCCACACGCCACGCTCGGCGAAGCCGGCTAACAGGGCGTCGAAGTCCACATGCTCCCGGTTCCTAGTGAGTCCCTCGCGACTGTACAGGTCCCAGCGCTCGCCAGCGTCCACCGCGTGCGCGTTGCGTTGCCAGCGCGGATACTCCTTCACGAGCATAGGGAGCCCGGCGCTGTCGAGGCCCTTCTCGGCCAGCATGGCGCGAGCGGCGTCGGCAAGCTGCTCGGCGGTGACGCCCTTGGCGAGTAGCTCACGCGCGTGGGTCTCAACGTCCGGCGTGACGGTGCGAGGGCGGTACGCTCCCGCGAGGATGGTGACCGCAGTTGACAACCACACGTCAAGCTCCCCACCGCCTTGCTGTTCCTCCGGTGCGGGCAGCCGCTTGGCTAGTGGGTTTTTCGTTTTTAGTTCTAGGTTCTTAGTTGTATCTGCTACCCCATGTGACACCCTACCCACGGGGGTATGTGATGGGGTATGTGGGGCAGTCGTGCGGCGCTTGCCATGCTCGGGAGTGAGCTTCACGGGCTCAAGCCACTCAGGATAGTCCTTGCGCCACGCAACTACGAGCGGCTCGTCCTCTGGCAGTCCGGCGATGTGCCTTTGCACTCCGAGCCGTTGAGTGGGGCTTGCCGCCGAGTAACCGGGGTTGCCGCGGAGGTGGTCGCGAATCCAGATGATGAAACCGTTGCGGCGGATGAACTTCATGGCCTCAAGCTCCGCGAGTGCGTTCTCTATTTCGTCGCCGGAATAGAGGAGGTGTTGGAGGAGCAAATTGCGGAGGCCATAGTGCTGCTCAATTCCGGCGGGGCCGAAGGTGCCACGTAGGACGATGAGCACCCGAAACGCCACATCTGACAACAGGCGCGTTTGCGCGTGGTCCAGAAAGCTCCGGTAAATCGGGTAGTAGTAGGCGCCCGGTGGAGCGGTCCTCATGTTCCTGCGGACCAACTCCTCGTCCGCGGCGCTGAGCGAGCCAAGGAACTGCTCAAACTCGGCTACGTGCTCCAGCAGGCGTTCGACGAGCGCCTCTCTAGGCACGGCGCTCATGCGGCGGCCTGTGAGTCGGAGGCCGTAGTATCCGGCGCCGCCTCCACGCCATGCCGCGCCAGCAAATGCAGACACATCGACGCCACCAAGGCGTCAAAGCTGGGTGCTCCAGTCACCCTTTTCGTATCCCGCAAAAGCTCGCGGGTCTCCCACGTGATACGTACGAGCGGGTCCGTGCGTCGGACGCGCGTGCCGGGTCTCCTCGGGTCCAGAAACATCGGTGGTGTCTCCATTGTGAAGTGTGAAGGCAGGGGACTGGCTTCGATCAATGGGAGCAACCACGGCGCGCGATTGTCGTGCAGCACTCTTGTTCGCAACGGGGAGGAAGTTAAAAAAATCGCTGCGGCGCGCTACCAAACTCCCCTTGGCGGTCATCGCGGACGCGAAAAGAGCCCCGAGGGACAACCCCGGGGCTCTCTGGTTGGCGTTGTGTTAGGCGTTTGTTAGAGCGTTGCTGAGTCGCGGGCGAGCCCGGCTATAGCGTTAGATTCAACACAACGGAGAGGGACCATGACCGACGAGATGACCTTCAAGTGCGCGAGTTGTGGAAGCACCGAGTTTGAGCTTCCCGAGAACCCGAAGCCGGATGACATCGTGAGGTGTCACGGATGCGGCGCAACCAACCGCTACGACGTGCTCCACGATCAGCGGATTGCGGCGGCCAAGGAGCACGTGAGCGACATTTTCAAAGACGCCTTCAAGGGAAAGGACGGCTGGACCGTCACCTAAACGGCGGAGCGGGTTGCGGAGCGGGGACGTGTCGCGCGGTGACCGGACCTGACCCGACGTGCACCGTTCTGTCGCGCTAGCGCGAGTTAAGCCACTAGGCGGAGGGCCAGTCCAGCGCTCATAATGCCGGGGTCGTGGGTTCGAGTCCCACCCCTGCTATAAGAGAGACAACGAGTGAGGCCATCCGGCGTCGGATGGTCTTTCATTTGGCACTAGCTCAGCACTTCGGTGCTGCCGGGATCGCTCTTAGGTATTTATCGCATTCCACCCCGGCCGCTTGGAGCGCGTCGCCGACTGAATCGAAAGAAAAAAAGTCGGTCGCTTCAACTTCTTCGCCGATGACGCGAGCAGCGACATTACGCGGAAGCACGCCGGCGCTGTCGGAGGCTCCAGATTGCCTGCACGGACAGGACGAATGCGACGAGCCCCGTCGCCCCCGTCGTGAGCAGCGTCCAGATGAAGAAGAACCCGCCCGGCAGCTGAGCGAATCGCTCGCCGAGGGGCCTTCCCATCGTGTGTATGACCGGTAGCGCTGCCGAAGCGAGTCCGCCAAGCAGGAGAATGATGTAGCCGGCCAACCGTTCGGGGAGCCCGACCGCTCCGTACAGGTAGACGGCGAGAATCAGCACGCCAACGAGGATCTCGCGTCCGCCCTTCTCGATCCCGAAGACGATATCACCCGTGAGGTGCAGCCCGAAGAAGAGGGCATTCAGCAGCGAAAGGACAATCAGGACGGTGTTGTGTTTCAACGGATTCTCCTTGCTCGGCGTCAGGGGGGACGCCGCGCAGCAAGTGGTCAGCGCGGTTGGGTGGCGCCGACGACGATGCCGCTCAAGCGGCCGCGAACGCGCACGCGCCACATCCAATAGACGAGGAACAGGATCGGCGCGAAGGCGAGCACGAGGAGCAGTGGCACGATACGCACGGGCTCGGGGATGAACTTCATCTGCCCCAGGAAGAACGAGCCCGTCGCGACGAAGAGCCCGAAGCACATCCGCCACAGATGCCGCGCCAGTCGTCGCGATCCCCGCAAGCCGCCCGCGCGAATCGCGCGCAGGTCGCCGATCGCCGCGAGCAGAATGACAGTGCCCACGACCAGTGGCGGCACGACACGCGGGCGGCCAACCACTTTCACCGTAGGATCCAGCCATTCGGTCACGCCCCCGTACAGACTCGCCACGGCGTAACCGAATGCCAGGACCATCAGCGCGACGTTGACGCGTTGACCGATTCCTGGCAATGGCTTGACCGTCGTCATCGCCGAGAAGACCAGGTAGGCGGCGAGGAGCCCCGCGAAGACCTGGCCCGGTCTGTTTTCGTACGTGCCGATTCCCGCCGCCGTGAGGCCGAGGACGACCATCGCCCAGGTGAAGACCAAACCGCTCTGCTTATGGAGCCGCCCGCCCTTGGCAACCGAGAGCGCGATGGTTCCCGCGACGATGCTCACCAACCCAGCGGCAAAGTGAACCGCGAGGGCCAGCCACACGATACCCGACGACGTTGCGAACGTGACTCGATCCATGCCGGCTGCTCCAGGCCTCGAGTTATATGGGATACCCATACGAGCGGCCCAATGGCAATGGTTTCGACGCGCCGGCGTCGAGGTGCGAGTCCTTCCCCGGTACTGCCATTTTCCATCGATGCGCATGCCAGTCCGCCAACCTCGGCGGCGTGAAGCGCAAAACGCGAGTCAGCGTGGCGTGCACGATCTCCACGATGCGCTGCCGACACTGAAAACAGCTGACTCCGGTGACTCCGAAGCCCATGGAAGGAGTCTGTTGCGGAAGTGAACTCGGGCGTCCGCGACGAGGGCCGATGGGCAGCGCGGTCCGAATGTCGGAACGCCACAGAAGTTCTGTGATCCACATCGCACGAGCCTGACCGCAACTGCGGAGCAATTCATGCGAAAAAGCCGTCGACTTCCAGCCATGAGGTTACCCATGCAAAGGCACCACGGGTTCGCTGCAACGGCAGCGGCCATGTTCGTCGCGGTAGGCATCATGGTGAGTTGTTCCGACTCCGCCGGCCCGGGGCCGCTCGGCGATGGCCCGACGGTGGCCTCGACTGACCTTCGGGGCGGCGGCTGGAGTCCGTCTGTCGAGGCGGCGGGACGGAAGGCCGGCAAGATCGACGTCTGCCACTCGGGCAACGGGAAGAATCTCCATCCCATCAGCGTGTCGGTGAACGCGACGCGCGCGCATCTCGGAGATCCCGAGACCGGGATGGGCGGCCACCCGTTCGACTACCGCATCAGCGAACTCACACCCTGTCCGCCGCCCGACACGCCTGGAGTCGTGGAGGTGTGCAAAGTGGCCGGCAACGGCATCGCGACGGGCGCGAGCTTCTCCTTCACGATTCTGGCGAACGGCCAGGAGACCACCGTCACGGTCGCTGCGGGTGCAGGTCCCGCCGGGACATGCGTCGACGCCGGATCGTTCCGCGTCGGCACCGACGTGACCGTGCAGGAGGTGGCGCAGCCCGATGTGAATGTCACGGCGCTGACGGTATCGCCCTTGGGCGCTCAGGTGGGGCTCTCTGACCTGGCCAACCGTCGGGCCATGATAGTCGTGGGTGTCGGCACCACGACGCTGACATACACGAACACCTCGACCACCGCCGGCTCGCTGGTCATCTGCAAGGTGGCGGGCACCGGAGTGACTGCCGGAACGAACTTCGAGTTCACAGTCGCTGGTCAGACCGTAACCGTTGCGGCGGGCGCTGCACCGGCGGGCACCTGCTCGGCGCCCATCGTTGCCACCGCGGGGAACGTCACGACGACCGAGGCGGCGGTAGCTGGCGTGGTGGTGTCCGCGGTGACGGCGACCGGCGCCGGCGGCGCGAACGCCCTCGTCAGCAGCGACCTGGCCGCGCGCACCGCGACCGTATCCGTCGGCGCGGGGCAGCTCACGACGGTGACGTACACCAACAGCGCCACGGCCGGCCCGAGCGGAACGCTCGTCGTCTGCAAGGTCGCCGGAACGGGCGTCACGGCGGGCGCGAACTTCTCGTTCACGGTGGGAGGCCAGACAGTGACGGTGGCGGCAGGCGCCGCGCCGAACGGCACCTGCAGCGCCGCGCTCACGCTCCCCGTCGGCTCGCCGACGGTGACCGAGACAGCCGTCACCGGGACGTCGGTGTCTGCGATCACCGGAACGCCCGCGGCGCCGACCAACATCAACCTGACGGCCCGCAGCGCCACCGTACAAATCACCGCGGGGCAGGAGACCCGCATCACGTTCACCAACACGGCTCCGTAACGCTGCCGATCGCAAGAATGAAACGCGCCCGCGGCCGCACCGGTCGCGGGCGCGTTTTTCTGCAGAGGATTGGCCAGTCGGCGCCGATGCCCACGCGTCAATCCGGCTTCTTCACGCCGGTGCGCGCTGCGCACATCTACGTAAAACGCGCCGTCGCCTACGTAACTGGAGCGACCGGCCGCCGGTGTTCGCCAAGGCATGTTCCGCCGTCCCCAAACAGGACGGAACATGCACGTATCGATCGACGACGGCTGCTTTCACGGCGGCGCGTTCTTCGAGGCCATCGGCGAACAGTTCGACGACCTGTCGCGACGCGCCCGAATCGTGAACGCCGACGTACTGGACGCCTGGTTTCCGCCGGCCCCCGGCGTGCTGGACGCGCTCACCGATCATCTCGAATGGTTGGCGCGAACGTCGCCACCGACCACCGGCGCCGGGCTGCGCGCAGCCATCGCCTCCGCGCGTCGCATCCCGGAGCGCAGCGTTGTCACCGGCGCGGGGTCCTCTGCGCTCATCTATCTGGCGCTGCGCGAGTGGCTCCGCCCCGAGTCGCGCGTGCTCCTGCTCGACCCGTGCTACGGCGAGTATGCCCATGTTCTCGAGCGTGTGATCGGGTGTCGCGTGGACCGGGTTGCGCTGCGCGAGGACGACGACTGGATGCCCGACCTGAACGCCGTCGCGCGGCGCCTGGCGCTGGGCTACGACCTGTTCGTGATCGTCAACCCGAACAACCCCACGGGCAATGTGGTACCGCGCGAACAGATCGAGCGCCTGGCGCGCTCCATCAACCCCGCGACGCGCGTCTGGGTGGACGAAGCCTACCTCGAGTACGTCGATGGGTCACAATCGATGGAGCGGGCCGCCGCGCGCTCGCGCAACGTCTTCGTCTGCAAGTCGCTCTCGAAGGTGTACGCGCTGAGCGGCATGCGCGTCGCGTATCTCTGCGGTCCTGCCGACGAGCTGGCTCGGCTGCGCGCGCTCACGCCGCCGTGGGCTGTGAGCCTGCCGGCGCAGCTCGCGGCCGTGCGTGCGCTCGAGGACCCGGGGTACTACAAGGCGCGATACTCCGAAACGGCGCGCCTGCGCGACGATATGCGCGCGGCGCTCGCGCGGCTCCGCGGCGTGCGGGCCGTCACGGGCAACGCCAACTTCCTGCTCTGCCATCTCGGAGAGACGGCGCCGCCGGTGCCCGAGCTTCTGGAGCGCTGCCGCGAGGCCGGCGTCTACCTTCGCGACGTCCGCTCGATGGGGCGGGCGCTGGGGTTCCGCGTCTTTCGAACCGCGGTCAAGAACGCGCTCGCGAACGAGCGGATCGTCGCGACGCTCGACGGCGCATTGCGCGCGACGGCCGATCTCCCGCCGCGCGATCTGTCGGCTCGCGCGCCGGCATGGCCGGCCCGAAGGGTCGGATGATACGCGGAGAGCCCGCCAGGCTTTCACCTGGCGGGCTCCTTCGCTCCGGACGAACCACCCGAGCGTGTAATCGTCCGTCGCGACGCGGACGCTAGCGTGACGCCAGCGTCATCGTCCGCTGCGGCGGGAATTTCTTTGCGACTTCCTTCACCGCGGAACGCAGCTCCTTCATGTAGCGCTTGGGGTCGGTGTAGACGTCGGTTGTCCCCTGGCCGCGCCACAAGAGCTTGTCGCTCTTGGGATCGACCGCGTCGATGATGACGGTGCTGCGATCGTAGGTCCCGACCGCTCGGACGTAGTTGAAGCCGTCAGATGGGCAGCAATAACCGTAGGCGCCGTTGCCATTGTAATTGTACCCGCGGATGTCGAGAATCGGCGCGATCGTTGCGTTGTATCGGATCTCGAAGTCGGCGTCCGTGTCCGAGAAGCGATACCCTCGTGCTTCGAACGCCGTCTTGATCTGTTCGCGAACCGCCCTCGACGTGATCGAGTTGTCGATCATGGGATCGTTGATGCCGTAGCTGTCGCCATTGGTGGCCGTGGGGGCTTCGACAACGCGGAACGTTCGCCGTCCGGTGAGCGCACCCGCTTCGGGTGCCGATACTGTCCGTACCATGACGTTGGGTCCGCATGCGCCAAGCGCGGCCGTCAGGGTGAGGGCGGCCAGGCGGAGCCGCGCTCGCTGCCCGGGTCTCGCGCGCGATGTTCGGGTTGACATTCGGTGCCTCCTGGGCGATTCGCCCCGGCCGCGAAGCGCGGCCTTCGTAAGTCAGGAGGGCAGTATCGCAAGCGAGGCGCCGCCCGACGTACGACCAAAGGCGTAACCGTCGGACGGGACGGTGTCGCGTGCGCGCGGCTCGCGACCGCTACGTCGCCGACGCCGCGCTTCGCTCCGGGGAACAAGCTGACATTCCAACGGACGGGCCCAGGGGGCCTTCGCGTTGATTGCTCCGGACCGTACCTTCCGTTTACGACAGGCGTACGACAGGCGTTTACCTGCCGCTTGGCGAGCGGCTAACGCTGCCAGCGCTCGGGGGTCGATTGGACCAAAGTCCCACCCTGCGCCGTAGAGGTGGGGCTGACAGGGAAGGCCGCCCCAAGGCATTTAATGAAGGGGCCACGACGCTGGGCTGACATGCAGGCCATCGAGGAGCGCGGCTACCACAATGAGCGGTGAGACAAATGGCGGGCGGGCGCACGCGTATCAGGCGCTACGGGAATCCGAAGAGCTGCATCGCGCTGTGCTCAGCAACATGTCCGACGCCGTCTTGCTCACGGATGACGACGGCAACTTCACGTTCATCTGTCCCAACGTCGACATCATCTTCGGGTACGCGCCGGACGAAGTGAGGGCGATGAGCCGCATGGGCGGGTTCTTGGGAGAGAATCTGTACGACCGGAGCCGGCTGGCGGCCGAGGGGGAGGTTCAGAACATCGAGCGGGAGGTCACCACGAAGTCCGGAATTCGCCGCTCGGTTCTGATCCACGTCAAGAAGGTTGCGATCGCGGGTGGCACTGTGTTGTACGCCTGCCGCGACGTCACCGAGCGCAAACGCGCTGAGGAGGCGGCGCGCGCCGCACGGGAAGGGCTGGAGAGGGCATCGCGGCTCGCCGTGGCCGGTGAGCTCCTCGCGTCGATCGTGCACGAAATCACCCAGCCCCTTGCGGCGGCGTCCATGAACGCCGGCGCCGGGCTCGCGGCCCTGGACCGTCAGGACCCGTCCAGCGCCGCGCCCGCGTTGCGTTCCCTGCTCACGGACATCCGTGACGAATGCCAGATGGCTTCAGCGGTCATCGAACGCCTGCGCTCACTGGTGCGTCGTCAGTCGCTGACGCTCGAGCTGCTCGACGCAAACGAGGTCCTGAACGACGTGCGGCGCCTCCTGGTTGCCGAAGCGGAACTGCGGGGCGTCACGCTCCGCTTTGACCTGGAACCCACATCGCTGCAAGTGCGGGGTGACCGCGTCACCCTGTGCCAGGTGGTGGCGAACCTGCTCACGAACGCCATGGACGCCGTGAGCGATCGGGAACGCGAGCGCCTGGTGACCCTGCGATCACGCCGAACGCCGGAATCGGTCGAGATCCTGGTGAGCGACACCGGCGACGGCGTCACCCCGGAGCACGTTCCCAGGCTCTTCGACGCCTTTTTCACGACCAAGCAGAAGGGCATGGGCCTGGGCCTCACCATCGCGCGGTCGCTGGTTGAGGCCCAGGGCGGTGCCATCTCGCTGGCGGAGCACGAAGGCAGCGGCGCGACGTTCCGCGTGACGCTGCCGGCGCACCTCTCATAGCGCGTCAGGCGCCGTCGTACGCGGCCTGCAGGCGCGCGACGTCGATCTTGTCCATCGCGAGCATCGCCTGCATCACGCGATTCGCCTTCGCGCGATCCTTGTCGCCGAGCATCCTGCCAAGCGCGGAGGGAATGATCTGCCACGAAAGGCCGAACTTGTCGCGAAGCCAGCCGCATCGATCCGGCTTGCCGCCGCCGGCGATGAGTCTGCTCCACAACCCGTCCACTTCCGCTTGCCTCTCGCAATCCACGAAGAGCGAAATGGCCGGCGTGAACGCGTACTGCGGGCCGCCGTTGAGCGCGTAGAACCGTTGACCCTCGAGCTCGAACGTCGCGGCCATCACGGTCCCCTTCGGTCCGGGCCCGGCGTCGCCGTACCGCGTGACGCTCAGCACCTTCGAGTTCTTGAAGATCGAAACGTAGAAGTTCATCGCCTCTTCGGCGTTGTCGTTGAACCACAGAAACGGAGTGATTTTCATCGGGCCTCCCGCGCCATGGCCGGCAGCAACTCCTCGAGCGCGTCGAATCCGGCGGACACTCCGCTTTCCATGGGCGAGCTGAGCACCGCGTCGCGCACCGCCCGCGAGGCATACACCACCCTGAGCGTCAGCGTGGTTCTGCCCGCGGCCTCCACGAAGGTCGCCGTCCCCACCGCATCGCCCTCGTACCAGGCCTGGTCGAATTTCTCGGTGCTGACGATCCGCTCGTGGCGCACCACCTCGCGATAGACGCCGCGCATTCCCATCTCCTCGCCGCTCGGACCGCGCCAGAGATACCGGTACGATCCGCCGACCTTCAGGTCGATGTCGCACACGTCCAGCGTCCATCCATTGTGGACGCCGAACCAGCGCTTGAGCAGCGCCGGTTTGGTCATCGCGTCCCACACCAGGCCGCGCGGCGCGTCGAAGACGCGGGTCATCGCGATCTCGCGTTCCGACGGCGTCGTGACCAGCAGCTTTCCCACGTTCTTTCCCTCGGTCTTCATCGCTTGCCTCCCCGTTTACGTGCGCGTGGTCCTGGCTTGGTCTTCAATGCGTCTAGCAGGGCGTCGAGTCGCTGGAAGTTGCCTTCCCAGTACTCGCGGTAGCGCTCCAGCCATTCGCTCGCTACGGCGAGCGGCCGCGCCTGCAGCCTGCTGGGCCGCCGCTGCGCCTCGCGGCCACGCGAGATCAGGCCGGCATGCTCCAGGACCTTGAGATGCTTGGAAATGGCCGGCTGGCTCATCGCGAAAGGCTCGGCGAGCTCGGCGACGGACGCATCACCGACCGCGAGTCGCGACAGAATCGCGCGTCGTGTCGGATCTGCGAGCGCGCCGAAGGTCGCATCGAGCTGCGCGGATGTCATGGCTGCATAACCTGTCGGTTGCATAACTGAGTAGTTATATAGCGGAGGCTCGCGGCCCCGTCAAGCTCCAGAATACGGAGTAGCGATCGCTAACCCCCCACGCAGGTTGCGAATAGAAGCCGCCTGTTGGCGCTGCTACACAAGGGTGTTGCGCTCGCGCAACCATTCCAGCGGGGCGCCAGATCGCGAAATGACAGCCGTGCTCCAACGGCTTTTGTCAGAAGCAGTTACAGCACGCATACGCCTGTGAAGGTGCTCAAACATCTGGTCCCCGACTTGCGAACCGCGCGCACCATCATGGTCGAGCCCACGCTGAGCTACGAGCGCTGTATCGAAGCCGCCAGGGACGCCTTCGCCAACGGGGATCGCGCCGGCGCCGAGCAGGCGCTCCTCGCGGCGGCCCAGTCGGTCGAAGGCAAAGACGGCCGCCAAATGGACGAATGCCACGCGCTGGTCCGGTTGGGAACCCTGAGGCGCGACATCGGCAACCATTTGGGCGCCGAGAACGCGTTTCGTCAGTCCCTTCAGATCGGCGAGCGCGCATTCGGAACAAACGACCTCGGGCTCGTGCCTGCGCTCACCGGGCTCGGAGCCGCCCATCTCATGCGGGGCAACACAGCGGACGCGGAGCCGTACTTCGCCCGCGCGCTGGCGATCAGCGAGTCGAACCTCGGCGCGGATCATCCCGACCTGGTCCTGCTTCTCAACGACCTTTCGCGGTTGTACCTCAAGCAGTCCGCGCACGCGCTCGCCGAGCCGCTGCTCCAGCGCCTGCTCACCCTCAAGCGCGGCAAGGGCGAGGACCATCCCGAGTTCGCGACGGTGCTGGCAAGCCTGGCGGGCGTCCGGGAGGCCATCGGGAATCACGAAGCGGCCGAGCACCTCTGGCGCCAGGTGCTGGCCATTCGCGAACGCACGCTGGCGCCGAACCACTTCACGATCGCCACCACGGTCGAGCACCTGGGCCAAACGTGCGCCGCACGCGGCAAATTGCGCGAGGCCTTGCAGCACTTTCAGCGCGCCCTCGCCATGCGCGAAGCGACGCTGGGCGTTGACCACGCGAGCCTCCGGGAGTCCCGGGAACGCATCGCGGACCTGCAACTGCAATCTGCCGAGAACACGTTCGACGCCGTGGAGCAGACATCGGGCGTGGTCGAGCGACCGCGGCTCCTCCTTGGTGATCCGCTCGCCGTGCGCACGTCGGGTTCGCGTCCCGCCCTGGTTCCGCACTCGAACGAGTCCGTGCTGTCGACGGTTGCGGCGACGCGCCCGGATGGGATGCCCTACATAGATGTCCTCCTCGATATCAAGGAGGAGATCGGTGAACCCGCAGCGCCGGCCGATGTCACGGTGTCCGGCGCGCTTCAGTCCCTGTCGCAGTTCTTCCAGCAGCAGCGCGCCGCTGTCCTCGGAGTGTCCGGCGCCGCGGCCGTGGGGCTGGTGGTGCTGGTCGCCTCAGCGGCTCGCTCGTCGCCGAGCCCGGGCTGGGTGGACAACGCGGCGTTCGCGCAGACTTCGCGCACGGCGCCGACGCACGGCGCCGCGACGACGCCCTTCCCGGATCTTGCGCGTCAAGCGCTCGCCGCCGCGGAACCTTCGCGGGAGGCGCCGTCCGGCTCACGATCCACGTCGCGCGCATCGCAGGACAACGGCGATGAAGCGGATGCCTCCGTTCGCGAACTCGAGCGGCCATCGGTCGGCCGACTCGACTCGATGGTGCGGGCGGTCAGGATCCCGGCGCCGACCGTCGATCCGTTCCAGATCAAGCCGCGAGGAACCTCTGCCGACGTCGCGTTACTCAACGGGTCGGCTGAAGCCGCGCTCGCGGCGGCCGTACGAGCAACATTGATCGGCGCGAAGCCGACTCCCAAGTATCCCGCGAAACTCCTCGCTCAGGCGGAAGGCGGGGAGGTCGTCGTCCGTTTCGACGTGGACACCCTGGGGCTGCCGGTGATGTCCACGTTCACGGTGATGGGCACGCCGCACGCGCTGCTCGCGGCTGCCGTCCGCGAGGTTATCCCCACGATGCGCTTCAACCCGGCGCGTACGGCCTGGCCCGACTCGAGGACCATCCCCGACCGCGTCGAGATCGGCTTCAAGTTCAATACGTTGCGGCGGCGCTGAACGCAGCCAGCACGGGCCGACCGACCCACTGATCGGGCGCGTCCACGTTCAACATCCAGAGCGCCGTGGCGGCCGTGTCCATGGTGCGAATGCCCTCGGGAAGCGTTGTACCCGATTGAACGCCCTTGCCCCAGATGATCCACGGGATGGTCGTGTCCTGCGGATCGGCGCTGCCGTGGTTGCGTCCGTGGCCGCCGTGGTCGGCGGTCACGATCAGCGTGTAGTTGCCCGCGCCGAAACGATCGTTCGCCTCGTCGATCACGTTGGCCACGGCCCGATCGGCTTCCCGCACCGCCCGGCCATAGGTTCCGCTCATCCATCCGAACAGGTGGCCCGCGTAGTCGGGCTCGCCGATATGAACGAAAATGAGATTGGGATCCTCGGTGACGCTCTCCAGATAGTCTTCGACGTATTGCGTAGTCCGCCTGGCGGTCCACTTGCCATTCAGAAAGCCGCCGCCAGGTGACCGCACGTAGTCGAGCGTCGCGGGCGCTTCGAGATGATGGAACTTCGTCTTGCTGAAGAACGCAGCAGTGCGCCATCCGGCAGCCTTCGCGAGACCGAAGACCGTGGGGACGTTCACGTGACCGTGCGCGTCCGTCTCGTCCGAGTTCCAATCGATGCCATGCTTGTCCACGTCCACGCCGGTCAGCATTGACGTATGCGACGGCAGCGTCTTGCTCGGCATGATGGTCTGTGCCGAAAGCGAGTAGCTGCCCTCGCGCATCAATCGCAGGAGGGTAGTGGCGCCGAACTTCGCGATGGCGTCCGGACGCAACCCGTCCAGCGAGATGATGACGACGTGATCCGAAATCCGGCTCGATGGCTTTTCGGACGCGGCCGCCGCGGCCGGTACAGCGAGCACAGCGGCGCCAACGACGCGGACCAGGAAACGCGCCTGCAACATCTGGAGGGCTCCTCTTCAGGGGACGTCATGCATGTTAGCACGGCCTCAGGTGCAGCCGGGCGACGCTGCACGCCGGCGTCATGAGTCGCACGTGGGTGTCACGGGCGGGGTGCTGGCAGAGCCCTTGCTCGACTGACCCGCCGGGCGCGGAGGCGTCCGCCACGAAGTCGGCAGCGGAGGGTGGAGAGACTGATGAGAGAATTGCGATGCATGAGTGTGGCGGCGCTCGCCGTCCTCGCGGCCGGTTCGGCGGCAGACGGGCAGGTGCCGGTTGACAGCGACACGCTGGCCCGGTCTGTCCCGAGGCAGTTTCCGCGGGCGAAGGTCTATCCTTCGGTGACCCGGGACCCTGCCATGGTGCGCATAGACATCGCGAATACCGATGCCCTGGACGCCCGCGGAACCATCCGCCTTCCCAAGAGGCTCACCGATGTCGTGCCGCCGGGGCTGCCGGCGCCCCTGGCCGAGCAGGCCCCGCTCAGTGAGTTCAACGGGGAGGTGGTTGGGCCGCCTGTTGCGCGTGTGGCGGCCCCGAGACACGGCCTTCGGCTGGTCGGTCTGGCGGTGGCGACAGGAGCGGCGGGCGGAGCGGGACGCGACCGGTTGGTCGTGACACCCATCGGCAATCGCGTCCGAGTGCTCAACCGGTCAGGCGCGCTGCTCGTCGATCTCGACGAGAATCTGGACGTTGGAGGGTGGCGCGTCGTTGCGGTGCCCGCCCTGCGGGAACGGGCACCCAGCTTCTGTCGCATGGGCGACGGACATCCGGTCTGGGGCCTGCACTGGTGCATCGACCGCGCATTCGGGCTCGGCTCGGACGGCGCCATCTGGTGGGCGCGTGCGGTCGACCCGGGCGACATCGTGGTCCGGCGCCAGGGCGCGAACGGTGAGCTGGATCGCGAACGGCTCGCGCTGGTGCTGGGCGACGTCGCGTTCAATCGCCTGGCGACGCACGCGATCGCCCTCGGCTTGCTGCAACCGCTGACCGGGATGTGGCTCGGTGATCGCGCCGGACCGAACGTACTGCTGATTTCGTCCGGCAACCGAACGGTTGGCGAGATCGTGGACCGCAACGGCGACGGGCGCGCCGACCTGATCCTGGTGGCGATGCGGACGCGCTGAGTATCCGGCGCGCCCGATCGCTGAACATCAGGACGCCAGCGGCTCCGCGGCCGGCACGTAGCGCAGCGGCGGGAGCGCGGCCTCGATCGCGGCCCGGCTTGGCTCGAGCCACGGTGGGAGAACCAGCGTCTCGCCCAGCGTATCGAGATTCTCGTCCGTGGTGAATCCCGGGCCATCGGTGGCGATTTCGAAGAGCACGCCGCCGGGCTCGAGGAAATACACCGACCGGAACCAGAACCTGTCGATGACCTCGGTGGGACGCCGGCGCGCCGCGGCGATCCTTTCCCGCATCGCGAGCTCCGCTTGGTCATCCGGAACGCGCCACGCCACGTGGTGGATGGCACCAACGCCCCATGCACCGCGTCGCTCGCCCTGCAGCTCGCGAATGTCGAGATGCGCGCCGGAGCCGCCATTGCCGATCGCGAAGCGATGCCAGTCGCCCTCGCTTCCCTGCGCACGGAAGCCGAGCACACTCGTGAGGAACAGCGCCGTCGCCGCGAGGTCATGTTCCCACAGCCGCACCGCGTGCAGGCCGAGGATCTGCTTTTCGGCCGGAACGGGGCTGCGCTCCCACGGCGTGAACTCGCGCGCGTCGCCGGTTTCGATGAGCGCGACGTGAAGCCCGTGTGGGTCGGAGACCGGCAGCACCCGTTCGCCGAAACGGGTCTCGATCGGGCGCACCGCAACGCCAAGACTCTCGAGCCGCTCGGCCCACCAAGGCAGTGACCCAGCGGGAACCGCGAGCGAAACCTCCATCGCGAGGCCGACACCGGGTGTGCCCTTCGGCATTGCCGGCCACGGGAAGAAGGTGATGTCGGCGCCGGGATGACCCTCTCCATCGGCGTAGAACAGGTGATACGTGTCGGGTACGTCCTGATTCACGCTTCGCTTGACCAGGCGCATCCCGAGCACGCGCGTGTAGAAGTCAAGGTTCTCCTGGGCGTCGCCGGCGATGCAGGTGACGTGGTGGATGCCCGAGATGTGAGTCATGGCGAAGGAACGGCCTCCTCGAGTGTCGGTGCCCGCGGTTCGACCGGCAGACCGCGTTCCAGCCACGCGCTCCAGCCGCCAGTCAGCGCGCGCGCGTTCCATCCGGACTTCCTCAGCTGCCGCGCCACACGGGCGCTGGTCGCTTCGTCGTGTCAGGCACAATACACAACCAGGGTGGCGAGCTGCGACAGCCGCCTGGCGATGGCCGACCGAACAGGATCGTCCGGCTCCACCCGCACACTGCCCACGATCTGGCGCGGGTCGGCCGCGTAGCTGCGCGCGGCTCGGCCGTCCACGAACACCAGCGACTCACTCCGCTGGCGGCGGGCCAGCACGTCGTCGATGGAGATGCGCGGGTCGTCCTCGACCGCGCCGGTCGCGAGAGCGGCGACGGGATCGCGGGGTGTCAACCCGCGCCGGACGAAGATGCCGATTATCGCGCCGTGCACGACCAGCGAGATCAGCACCACGAGGCACGTGATGGTGAACCAGGCCGATGCGCCGGGCACACCGGCGAAGACCGGTAGCAGCGCCAGCAGCAGCGAGCTGAGCCCACGCGGCCCGAACAGCGCGATGATCCTGCGATCACGCCCGCGCACGCCGAGCTGCGTGAGCACGGGGAAGAGGACCGCGGTCCGCGCGGCGAGCGCCACGAAGGCGAAGGCAACCGTTCGTGTGTCCGCCACGGAGAAGCCGGTCCAGATGAGCGAGGTGCCGAACGCCACGAACGTGAGGAGCAGCAGCATCTCCGACGTCGCTTCGCCGTACTCCAGGAAACAGTCGCACAGCTCCACGTCGAGCGCGGCGATGGTGAGCCCGGCGGCGAAGGCCGCCAGGAACCCGCTTCCTCCCACCGATTCGGCCGCCGCGTAGGCGGTGAATCCCAGCCCCAGCGCGTACAGCGATTCGTAATCCCGGCGCACGCCGACGCGCGATCGAATTCCGGCGAGCAGCGTTATCCCGGCCCACCCGATGCCGCCGCCGAGCGCCGGTCCGAGGAGGAACAAGCCGATGAGATGTCGCGCCAGGTCTCCACCCTCGGGCGGCGAAGGCCGCAGCGCGAACGTCGCGAGCACCACGATCGGGAGCAGCAGGACGTCGTTCATCCCGCTCTCGAGCCGGAGGGCGACGCGCGCCGTTGCGGGCAGCGCCGGCGCGCGAAGCAGGGAGCGAAGCAGTACCGGGTCCGTTGACGCGAGCGCGGCGCCAAGGATCGCGGCCGCGGCCACGGGAACGTCGAGGAGCCAGTACGCGGCGAGGCCGATCAGGACCGCGGGCAGGATGGTACCCGGACCGAGTACGACCGCCACGAGGCGCCGGTGGGCCCGCACTTCGCGCACGTCCACGGTGACGGCGTCCGAGAACAGCACGAGAGCGAGGCCCAGGATGGCGAGCACCTGGAGCTGCGGCGAGTCGAGGCCGATGTCGACGAGACCGAACCCGTAGGGTCCGAGCGCCGCGCCGAGCAACAGGAATGCACCGACGAGCGGGACTCCGACGCGCTCGACGATGCCGGACAGCAGCGACGCGACGACGATGACGATGCCGATCAGCGCAATGGTCGCGACGAAAGGCACGCTCGTCGCCGTCAGTCTCTGTCGTTCGGGACGGCGGCCTTGGCGGGGGCGCGAATCGGTTCGGCCGGAGGTCCACCGGCGGCCACGCCGCGCTCGCTCAGCAGCCGTGTCACGAAACGCTGGTTCTCCGAGATTCGTTCGACTTCGATGGCGATGGTGTCGACCGCCTGCTGCAGGTGCTCGAGCCGCTGCTGGGATCCCTGGTCGGCGAGCGCCGGCCTGGCGGGCGCCACGGCGCGCTTCCAGATGAGGCGGGCCACCGCGATGGCGATGGGGCCCAGGACAAATACGGAAATGATGGCCACGATCGGTATCACTTCACCCGGAATGTCGCCCTGAGGAACGGCGGGCGGGGCCTCCGCCTGGGAGCCCGCGACCAGCGCCTCGGGAGGCGCATTGCGGAGCTGTGCTCCCGTGGCGGTGATCTCGTTTTCGAGGCCCAGGATCCGGTCGTCGAGCAGCTTGAGCCGGGCCTGGTACCCGCCTCGCGCGTCGATGTCGGCCGAGCGCAACTGGCCCGCGACGGAATTGCGACGCTCCGCGGCATCCTGCAGCTCGCGCCGCATGTCGCGGAGCCGGATGCGAAGCGCTTGGACGTCCGCGGGGCTCTGGGGCGTGGCGCGCGCGTCGAAAACGAACCGCGGCGGATCGCCGGCCGGCTGTTGGGTGGGAGCGGGCTGCTGGAGGTAGTGCATCGTCACCCTGTACGAGTTACCGAAGACTCAAGTTACAGCGCGTGACGTTACTCACGCTCGTTCGCGACGGCGGCCTTTTCGGCGAAGCGCACCGGCTCAGCGGCGCCGGCGCCGAGCTGGCGATCGTTCATCATCTTTGAGAGGAATCGCTGGCTTTCGGAGATGCGCTCGACCTCGACGGCGATCGTGTCCACGGACTGCTGGAGCTGCTCCAGCCGCTGGTGGACCGCGGGATCGACAGCCGCGGGCTGAGGCCTTGCCGAGGTGCGACGCCACATGAGCCGCGCGAACGCGAGGGCGATCGGGGCGAGCACGAGGAGGGACACGATCCCCGCCAGCGGGACGATCTTTTCGGCGGCTCGCTCGGCGTATCGTTCGATTCTCTGTTCCGTCGACGCTGAGGTGAGCAGGTGGGGCTGCGTGTTCGCGATCCGCGCATTGGTCTCGTCGAGCTCGCGCTCGAGGCTTGTGATGCGGTCGTCCACCTCCCGCATCCGTCTCTGTATGTCACCCTTCTCGGGCCCTGGGGCCAGGAGCACCTGCTGTAGAAGCCGCGCACGGCGTTCCGTGAGACTCTGTATTTCAGTGCTCAACCGTGACTCTCGGAATTGGAGAGCCTTGAGCTCATCGAGCGTTCGCGGCCCTTCGCCCTGGAGCATCCCGGCGAGTTGAGCCCGAGCCTCTTCGACCTTTTCCTGAGCCAGGGCGGCGAGTGCTTCGGGCGTCAGAACGGGGGCAGCGGCTACCTTCGGTTCCTGCTGGATCGTCGGCATGAGGGGACTACGACCTGTGGATGGCGGAAAGTTGCACGATACTATTGATGCGCGCCTTCCCGCGACAGCGGGACTGAGCGTTTTTAGTGCTTCCCGCGTAAGTACTTATGTCATGCATCTAACCTACCAAGTGTCCGGGCGCGCGATGCTCGTCGCGCTCGCGTTCTCATATGTATTTGGGGCAGCCGCCTGCAGTTCGGGCGAAGGCGCCCAGGCGGGCCAACAACAAGGGTCTCAGCGCGGCGGTGGCCCCAACGGCGGCGGCGGTGGCCCGGCTGGGGGCGGCGGTGGCGGCGGCTTCGGGGGCGGCGGGGGCGGCGGCTTTCGTGGGCCCGGCGGCCCCGGGGGCGGCCCCGGCGGACGTCCGACCGGACCTACCGCCGTGGAAGTCGCCACGATCACGCGGGGCGCCCTCTCGCGGGAAGCGATAGTAGCCGGCGTGCTGGCGCCCGTGCGCAGCGTGGGCGTGAACGCCCAGCTGGGCGGCGCCCTGCTGTCGGTGCGCGCCGAAGAAGGGGACGCGGTGCGCGAAGGCGAGATACTGGCCGAAGTGGACTCGCGCGAGCTGCGGGCCCAGGTTCGCAGCGCGGAAGCCTCGCTCGAACTGGCGAAGAGCACCGCCGATCGCAGTGAGCTGCTGTTCAAGGACCGTGTCGTGACCGCGGCCGAATTCGAGCGCGACAGGGCGGCGCTGGCGGCGGCGCAGGCGTCGCTCGACGCACTGCGCACGCGGCTGGGCTTTGCGTCGGTGCGCGCTCCCACGAGCGGCGTCGTGACGGAGAAGCGCGTGGAAGCGGGCGACGTCGTGTCCGCGCAGGCGCGCCTCTTCAGCATCGCCGACATTTCCATGCTCGTGGTGCGGGTCCAGGTCTCCGAGCTGGACATCGCGGGGCTGTCGGTCGGAAAAGGCGTGGACGTGACGGTCGATGCCGTGGGCGCCACAACGTTCCCCGGCACCATCCGCCGGATCTTTCCGGCCGCCGACAGCGTGACGCGAATGGTTCCGGTGGAAGTGGGATTGTCCGGTCCGGCGGTACGGCGGTTGCGCCCCGGCTATCTCGCGCGCGTCACGCTGCGGCTCGGCGAGCGCGCCGACGTGTTGCTGGCGCCGGTGAGCGCGGTCGTTGGCGCGCGCGACGCGCGCGCGGTCTATATCAAACGCGGCGACAAGGTGGAGCGACGCCAGGTGCGCCTCGGACAGTCGAGCGGAAGCTTCGTGGAGATCCACGAGGGCCTGAGCGAAGGTGATACCGTGGTCGTCGTCGGCGCCGAACAGCTCCGCGACGGCGCGACCGTCCGCGTCGTGCCGCCGATCGGTGCGGCGCCCGCGGCTCCGGTCGCGAGGCAGACCAAAGGTCAATGAGCCGCGATTCGAACGAGCACCGGGGGATTGCCAGCTGGTCGATCCGGCGACCGATCGGGACGATCATGCTCACGGCGACGCTGCTGATTCTCGGCGGCGTGTTCGTGGGTCGCATTCCGGTGGACCTGCTGCCGCAGATCACCTATCCGACCGTCCGCGTAAACGTCAACAGCCCCGGCCAGGAGCCCGTGGTGCTGGAGGAGACGATCGCGAAGCCGCTCGAGGCCGCGCTCGCGGTGACCGAGAAGCTGACGCGCATGGAAACGAACGTGCGTGAGGGCTCGGTGGGCGTGACGCTCCACTTCGCCCTCGGGACGAACATCGACTTCGCGCTCCAGGACGCCGCGAAGAACCTCGAGCGCATCCGGTCACGCCTCCCCGAGGAAGCCGATCCGCCGACGGTCAACAAGGAGGATCCGACGGCGCAGCCGATCTACTCGGTGGGATTCTCGTCGAGTGAACGCGATCGCATCTCGCTGAGACAGTGGGTGGATCAGCGCCTGCGCCCGCAGCTGCTCTCGGTGCCGGGCGTGGCGTCCATCGACATCTCGGGCGGCCTGGTGCGGGAAATCCAGATCGAGGTGGACCAGGAGCGGTTGCGGACGCACGGACTGTCGCTCTCGCAGATCATCACGTCGCTGCGCAACGAAAACCAGGACATTTCCGCGGGGCGCATCGCCTCTGCGACGCGCGAAGTCGTGGGCAAGACCGCCGGGAAGTTTCGCAGCGTCGACGACATTCGCGGCATCCTGCTCTCGGGATCGTCGGG
The DNA here is from genome assembly GCA_963724885.1 of uncultured Gemmatimonadaceae bacterium. Taxonomy (GTDB): domain Bacteria; phylum Gemmatimonadota; class Gemmatimonadetes; order Gemmatimonadales; family Gemmatimonadaceae; genus DASPMP01. The sequence goes on from CAVRWG010000003.1 coordinate 299,951, forward strand.
GTCGCGCATCCCGCTCACGGAGATCGCGACGATCCGCGACACGAGCGCGGAGCAGCGGTCGTGGGCCCGACTGGACGGCGCGCAGGCCGTGCGCGTCTCGATTCGCAAGCAGCCGGACGCAAACACGGTCGAGGTCGTGGACGGCGTCGAGCGCGCCATCAGCCGCCTGGAGACCAGCGGCTTCATTCCCGACGACATCAAGCACGCGGTGACCTTCGACCAGTCGGGATTCATCCGCGACGCGCTGGCGTCGGTGCGCGACGCGGCGCTGGGCGGGGCGCTGCTGGCGATGTTCGTGGTGCTGCTGTTCCTCAAGTCGCTGCGCAAGACGTTCATCATCGGCGTGTCGATCCCGCTCGCGATCCTCGCGACGTTCATCGCGATGGGCTTCGGGGGACCTGACGCTCAACATCATGTCACTCGGCGGGCTGGCGCTCGGCACGGGCATCCTGCTGGACAACGCGATCGTGATGCTGGAGAACATCTACCGGCGACGCGAGCAGGAAGGCCTGGATGCCGAGACGGGCGCGCACGTCGGCGCGGCCGAGGTGACGAGCGCCGTGGTCGCGTCCACGACGACGAACCTGGCTGCGGTCGCGCCGTTCCTGCTGATGACCGGGCTGTCGGCGCTGATCTTCAGGGAACTGATCCTCACGATCTCGTTCGCGATCCTCGCGTCGCTGCCGCTGGCGCTGACGCTCGTTCCCGATGCTGGCCGCGCAGCTCGGCAAGGTGCGGTTCAAGAGCGGCATCGACCACTGGCGTCCGCTGCTGGCGTTCGAGCGCTTCCTCGATATGCTGGGTTCGCGCTACCGCGGCATCGCAACCGCGGCGGTGCGCCATCGCGCGTGGGTGCTGGGCGGATCGCTGGCGCTGTGCGGCCTGGCGGGGTTCGGCGTCACGCGTCTCGGCTCGACGTTCCTGCCTCAGGTGGACGACGGCACCGTGGGCGTCGGCTTCCGGTTCCCCTCGGGCACGTCGCCGCACGTCGCCAACCGCGCGGCGCTGGAGCTGGAGCAGATGGTGCGGCGAGATGCCGCACGTCGTGAACGTCTTCGCCACGGCCGGCAGCGGCGGGTTCGGCGGCGGCGGCGGCGGGAACGGCAATCTCGACGTGCGGCTGGTGCCCGCGGGCAAGCGCGACGGCATGACCGCGGACGCCTGGGTGCGCGAGATGCAGCGGCGCGTCGAGGAGCGCGGCTTCGCCGGCGCGCGCGTGTTCGTGCGTCCGCCGCGCATCCGCGGCCTGCGCACGAACAACGCCGGCGCGGACATCTCGCTGTCAGTTTCGGGCGACGAGCTGATGGAGCTCGAACGCATCGGCCGCGACGTCGAGGAGCGCGTGCGCGGCGTCCCCGGGCTGGCGAACCTCGAGCTGCAGATGCAGGAGGGGACGTCGCAGCTCGGCATCTTTGTCGATCGCGAGCGGCTCCGCTCGCTCGGGCTGGACGCGGGCACCGTCGGCCAGACCGTCCGCACGGCGCTCGACGGCACCATCGCGACGCGGTACGCCGACGGCAACATGGAGTTCGACGTGCGCGTGATGCTGCCGCGCGGCAAGTTCACGAACGCCGAAGAGCTTGCGAGCGTCGCGATGTTCCCCGGATCGCGAGGCGGCTCTCCCGTCTATCTGCGCGACGTCGCCGACGTGCGCGAGATCATGGGCCCCACGGAGATCCGGCGAGAGAACCAGAACCGCATCCTGCGCATGAACGGCGACGTGATCACCGAGGTGGCGCCGATCAGCGTCGTGACGGACAGCGTCCGCGCGCGACTGTCGCGACATGTCCTTTCCCAATGGCTATGGTGTCATCGTCGGCGGCGAGCAGGAGGCCATCAACGACACCAACCGGCAGATGATGCTGGTCATCGCGCTCGCGATTTTCCTCGTGTTCGTGGTGCTCGCGGTGCAGTACGAGAGCGTCGTCGACCCGCTCATCATTCTCATGGCGATCCCGCTCGGGCTCGTCGGCGTCGTCGCGACGCTCTGGGTCACCGAGACGCCGTTGAGCGCTCCGGTATTTCTCGGGATGATCCTGCTGGCGGGCATCGTGGTGAACAACTCCATCCTGCTGGTCGAGTTCGTCGAGGAGTTCCGGCACCGCCAGGGCGTTCCGATCGAGGCGGCGGTGGTGGAGGCCGGTTATGTCCGCATGCGGCCGATCCTGATGACGACGCTGACGTCGCTGGTCGGCTCGTTGCCGCTCGCGCTGGGCATCGGGGAAGGATCGGAGCTGATGCGGCCGCTGGCGATCGCGGTGGTCGGCGGCATCGCGTTCTCGACGCTGCTGACGCTGTTCGTGGTGCCGAGCGCGTACGTGGTGTTGCACGGCGCGGCGGACCGCGTGCGCGGCTTCGTGCTCGCGCGGCGTCCGGAGAAAGCAGCGGTGCAGGCGGGAGCGGGAGCGGAAGCGGGCGACTGAGGGCTACCACGCCGCGCGGGTGTGGGTACACTTCGGTCGATGCCGAAATCACGCCCCGCCCCCCACCCGATCGAGCCGGCGAAGTCCCCCGTTCAGGCCGTCCGCGACGCCGCCGATGGGCTCTTTCGCGCCGCCGTCGAGTGCTGTCACCAGCACGATCGCATCGCGCGAATCAGCGAGAAGAGCGACTCCGAAGAGGAGATGACCGGCGCACAAAAGCTGTGCGAGGCGTGCCACGATGCGCTCCGCGCGCTGACAACGACGTACGGTGAGGCCACGGCTGTCGTCCACCCCAAGGGTACCGACGAGGACTGGTGGCATCGCGCCAACGCGCTCTGGCTGGCGAGCCGGGAGTACCTGGCGCGCAGCGGCGGGTGCGATACGTCGAGCCGCGACCTGAAGGACCACGGCCCCGAGCGACTGAACGGCCTGCACACCGAATACGAGCTCGAGGCGTCCGCGCTGCTGGCGCTGAAGCACGCGGCCGACGCGTACAAGCGTTCCCGTCCGGCGGCCGCGTGATCCGATGGCGCAGCGCGGACACAAGCGCGGAAAGCGGAACCCGCGCAACCCGTGGATTGTCATGCGACGCTCCGGGATCCACGGCCGCGGCGTGTACGCCCGCAAGAACATCCCGAAGGGCACGCGACTGATCGAGTATGCGGGCGAACGCATCGACAACGCCGAGGCGGACCGCCGCTACGAGGACGAGACGATGTCGCGGCACCACACGTTCCTGTTCATCCTGAACAGCCGATGGTGCATCGATGCCGCGGTGGGCGGCAACATCGCCCGCTTCATCAACCACTCGTGCGATCCCAACTGCGTCGCCTGGATCGAGGGGAAGCACATCTGGATCGACTCGCTGCGCGACATCAGGAAAGGTGAGGAGCTCGGTTACGACTACGAGTACGACTTTCTCCCCGAGTACACGGTGAAGGACCTCGAGTTCTATGGCTGCTGGTGCGGCAGCAGGAACTGTCGCTGCACGATCGTGGACGTTCCAAAGGACAAGTGGTACATGGTGCGCGAGCTCCGGCGCCGTCGTCGGGCCGGAACGGGCAAGTGACCGGGGCGATGCCGGCGTTCACCCCCTCCCACGAGCAATCGCATCCCGCGGCGGCGCTGCGCGTGCTGCTGAACGGCGTGGTGGACTACGCCGGCCTGTTTCCGCCCGCGTCGCTGCCGATCGCCGAGGCGGCCGCGGAATACGTCACGCATCGCGACGGCCCTGACGCGTGGGCCCTCGGGCGGTTCGTGCTTCCCGCCGCGCGGCTGGACGAGTTCGACGCCGCCGCATCCGGCCGACTGCCGCGCGAGAGCGCGAGATCCTGGGCGCTCTCGGCACTGCTCGGCAGCGACGTCGAAGAGGATATCCAGCGCATCGACCGGTTCAACGAGCGTCACGGGAACGTGCGCTCCGGCGCAGTCATCGTCGATACGGTCGAGCTGAAGGCGCCAACGCCCCGGGACGTCGCGCGGGCGGACAGTCTGCTGGATCGTCGATTCGACACGTATATGGAAGTTCCGACGGTCGACGACCCCGAAGATCTGATCGCCGCCGTCGCGCGGACGACGGCGAAGGCGAAGATTCGCACGGGTGGTGTCACGGCGGACGCGTTCCCCACGAGCGCGCAGGTGATTCGATTCATCGAGGCCTGTCTCGCGCACGGCGTGAGCTTCAAGGCGACGGCCGGGCTGCACCATCCGTGGCGCGCGGAGTATCGGCTGACGTACATGCCCGATGCACCGAGCGCGCCGATGTACGGATTCCTCAACATGCTCCTCACCGTCGCCGCGGCGCGCGAGGGATGGCCACGCGCCGACGTCGTCGCGGTCCTCGAGGAGCGCGACGCCGGTTCCGTGCGGTTCGGGAGCGACGGCGCGCAGTGGCGCGGCCGCCTGCTCGGCATCGATGCCCTCGAGCGGGCGCGCGACAGCATGGCGTCGTTCGGATCCTGTTCGTTTCGCGAGCCGGTGGACGAATTGCGGGCGCTGCGCCTGTTGTGACCATGCTCGACGCGACGCACGACGTCTCGCTGCGCTCATGGGTGATCGCGGCCAACGAGACCGGGTCGCCGTTTCCGATCCAGAATCTGCCGTTCGGCGTGTTCCGGCGGCGGGGCTCGCCGGACGCGGCACGTGTCGGCGTCGCGATCGGCGACCGCGTCGTGGACCTTGCCGCGTGCGCGCGCGCGGGGGTGCTGCCGCCAGAGGCGGCGGCGCACGCGGACGTGTTCGCGGACGACGCGCTCAACCGCCTGATGGCGCGTGGACGCGGCGCCGCGCGCGCGGTGCGCGCGGCACTCGTCGAGGTGCTGCACGACGGCAACGCCTCGGCCGCGCGGCGCGCCGACGAGCTCACCGTCGCGATGGCGGACGCGGACCTCCTGCTGCCGGCCCGCGTCGGCGACTACACCGACTTCTACGCGTCGATACATCACGCGACGAACGTCGGTACGATGTTCCGGCCCGAGAACCCGCTGCTGCCGAACTACAAGTTCATCCCGATCGGGTACCACGGGCGTGCGTCGTCCATCGTGGCGAGCGGCGCGGTCGTTCGCCGCCCCTCCGGCCAGCTCCGCGACGACCCCAAGGCGCCGCCGGCGTTCGGGCCGTCGCGGCGGCTCGACTACGAGATGGAAGTCGGCGCTTTCGTGGGCGTCGGCAACGCGATCGGCGAACCGATCCCGCTGGAGCGCGCCGAGGAGCATCTGTGGGGCGTGTGTCTGCTCAACGACTGGTCCGCGCGCGACATCCAGGCCTGGGAGTCGCAGCCGCTCGGCCCGTTCCTCGCCAAGAACTTCACGACGACGATCTCGCCGTGGGTCGTGACGCTCGACGCGCTGGCGCCGTTCCGCGCGCCGCTCGAGCCCCGTCCGTCCGGCGATCCCGCGCCGCTGCCGTATCTGTCGCATCCAACAGACGCCGAGCGTGGCGGCATCGCCCTCACGCTCGAGGTGCGGCTGAGAAGCGCGCACATGCGCCAGCAGGGCGTGGCGCCGATGCTGGTGAGTCGCGGCAGTTTTCGGGACATGTACTGGACGATCGGGCAGCTGGTGACCCACCACACGAGCAACGGATGCAATCTCCAGCCCGGGGACCTGATCGGGAGCGGTACCGTGTCCGGGCCGACGAAGGAATCGCGCGGCTGCCTGCTGGAGCGCGCGTGGCGCGGCAATGAGCCTTTCGAGCTGCCAACCGGGGAACGTCGCGCGTTTCTCGAGGACGGCGATGAGGTGATCATGCGCGGCTTTGCGGCGCGCGAGGGGCACCGGGGAATCGGGTTGGGCGAGTGCGCGGGAGTGATCGCCGGCTGAGCATCGATCAGCCGGTCAGGTTCCGACAGGCGAAGGTTATCGCGGACCACGCGGAGCACGCGGACGAGACGCCGACCTGCAACAGCCCGATCTTGGCCCGGCGCGACCGACTCTCCAGCGAGAAACCGAAAGAGCACTTGCGGGTCCGCGTGATTTTCCGCGTGGTCCGCGTGCTCCGCGTTAGCCTTGCGCCACCGAGGGCTCCTTAGCCGAGCTTCGCTCGGGATGACGTGAGGGGAACTCGGGGTGACACAAAGCGTCAGGACTTGCCCCGGTCCTTCGGTTTGGCCCGCCGGATGAGGAGCTGCTGACCGACGCGGATTCGGTTGCCGACGATCCCGTTCAAGGCGGCGATGGAATCCGTGGTCGTCTCATACCAGGAAGCGATGGACGCCATCGCGTCTCCCTGGCGGACCACGTGATAGACGGGCCGGCGCCGGTAGGCCGCGAGCTCCGTCGCGAGCTGCGTGCGCGCATCGCGCACGCGCTGGCCCCACGCGCCGATCGCGCGAAGGGTCCTGTGCCGGACGGCCCACTCCTGCCGCATCACCTGCGCCGCTTCCCACTGATCCCTCGGCACGCCGAGCTTGATGCCGAGCGGGCCGGGCGACTCGATCTTGAGCGCGCGCGCAAACCCGAGCACCGTGAACGTCGGCACGAGCCTCACCATCGTGTCGATGGGGAAGTCGCGCTGGTCGAACATCGGGGCCTGATCGGACGTGCCCGTGACGTCGCGCGGTGGCGCGCCGAGGTAGATGAGGCGGCGATCGGTGAGAGCCAGCATCCCGCGCGTGGCGCGCAGGTAGTCGGCGGGATCGCGTCGAAACACGGGCACGACGCGCACGACGCGCTCGCCGGGCTGCAGCGTGTTCGAGTTGAACTCACGGGCGACGATCGCCCGCGCGTCGCGCGGCTCGCGGTCACGCGTGTAGAGCGCGAGCTGCGCGAGCGCGACTGCGAGGGCCGCGCCCATCGCCGCGAGTCCGTACCAGACGCCGGTCGGAACGCGCCGACGCCTGCGCCGCAGGAGGAGCCCGCGCGTTTGGTCGGGGCCGCCACGCGGCGCTCCCGACGAGCCGGATGTCGCCATCGGCACAGCAAAACGGAAGTTCGGTGCCGTTGTCATCGCGGCGTCATCTGAGTACCGTTCCATCCCCGTATTTCGCGATGCGCCCGGCGGGATGATGAGTCCGCTCTCCCGTGGTGCGTCCCAGGATGCTGTATGTCCCGTCGTTCACTCACATCGTTCCTTCGTGTCGGCGCTCTTGTCGTTGTGGCGAGCGCGACCGTCGTCGTGGTATCGGACCGGGTCGAAGCCCGAGTCGAGGCGCGAGTCGGCAGCCGTGTCGCCGCGCCGCGCGCGCCGGTACAGGTGTCCGGAGTCGACGACAAGGCGACGACGTTCGCGCCCTGGAGCCGGCTGCCGTTCGGCGAAGCCCTCGCGACGTCCGCCTTCCTGCGCGACCGCAGCGCGTTTGCGTACGACCTGGTGCGCACCGGCAAGGTGAAGCTGCCGCGAGCGCTGCGTCTCGCGGATGTCGCTGTTCGCGAGTCCTATCGCCGCCAGGTGCCGCCGGCGCTCGTGCTCGGCGTCATGCTGACCGAGAACGACGAGTTGAAGTCCACGGCGCGATCGCGTCAGGGCGCCATCGGGCTGATGCAGATCCACCCGGGACCGTGGCGGCCCGCGCTCGGCAAACTGTTCGGGCGGAACCTGCGCAACGATACGACGAACCTTCGGTACGGCGTGTTCATCCTGAGCCACGTGTCGCGCCAGTCGGCAAAGCGGTCGGCCGATTCCGGCACGCACTGGCGCTCGGCGTTGTTGCGCTACAACGGCTGCGTCCGCGGCAGCAATACGCGCGACTGCTTCCGCTATCCGGACATCGTGCGACGCGAGGTGCTCCGCTCGGCGCGAACGATCTGCGCGGGACGGGACTTCGAGCAGTGCGTGGTGGATCCGCTAAGAATCGGGAGCAAAGCGAGATCGTAAGGTCCGCTTAGAGAACAACAAGTACGTGCAGAGCTGGCAGCCGGCCGTGAAAAGTTTGCTGACTAACGGCCGAGGGACAGACTGTCCCTCGGGTATTGAACCGCAACTTGCGCACGGCCCGCTGCCGCGGTACACGTACTTTAGCGGCTGCTCAATTGACCTTCGAGATTTTGGTGTTCGAGGTCTGCGTCACGCCGACCTCCATGCCGTTGCCAGAAAGCACGATCTTGAGGTTGGCGACCTCGTCGCCCTGGCCGCCCATGAACACGCCCTTCTGGCTCACCAGCAGCATTCCCGTGCCGATGGCCGTGCCTTCCATCGTCAGCGCCTGGCCGCCCTGCGATCCGCTGCCGCTCAGGGACGTGCTGTCGTTCCTGACGATTTTCCAGCTCCGTTCCCCGGCGACGGTGGTGTCGCCCGCAACCGTCAACCGCGAGAACGTCTTGCGGTCGATTTCGAGCCCGTTCTGTGACAAGCGGCCCGAGCTGGTATCGGCCCACGACGCGCCCGCCGCGAGCCTCCGCCGCACGTTGGGGAGGAACCTTCTGACTGACTCCGTGATCGAGGATACGAGCGACACCGTGGAGTCCTTCGGCCCGACGACCGAGTAGACCGTTCCTGAAGGGGACAGCTTCGCGTCGAACACCATCCCGGGCATCCTGTCGACGCCCGGCGGAGGACCCATGGGCCCAGTGGCCGTGATCGAGTCGAGGACGACCTTCATTGCAACCGTGTCCCTGCCGCCCCGCGCCAGCGTGACGGTCATCACCTGACTGTTCAACATCTCGAACTCCTGCTTCTGTCCCATGACTTCCTGAACGGCCTTCACCGTCTGGGCGACGCGATACCGGGACGTGCCCGGCGCGTATTCGAACCCCTGACCGACCGAGACGGACGGCAGGGCGAGCGACAGCGCGAGCGCGACGCGGGACATGGCGAGCATGTGCAGGCTCCTGGTGAGAGACCGGGAAGCGTCCCGGCACGCTGGAGAAATATAGTCCGCCGGTTCACCTTTCGATCTTCATGCCAGATACGATTACGCTGGAGCTTCTCCATCCCGACGCGCGCGCGCCGGAGCGCGCGACCGAGGACTCGGCCGGCTACGACCTGTTCGTTCACCTCACGCACCGCACCGTGAATTGTTCGGACTCGAGTGGCACCTGGGAGCTGCCGACCTTTCGCGACCGCGTGAAGGACCTCTCGTACTTCGAGCTGCCGCCCGACGCCATCGCGATGATCCCGCTGGGATTCAAGGCCAGGCTGCCACGCGGCTGCGAAGCGCAGATCCGTCCGCGGAGCGGCACGACGTTCAAGAAAGGGCTGCTGATCCCCAACTCGCCGGGGACCGTCGACGCGGACTTTCCCGAGGAGTGGATGGTCCTGGTGCGCAATCCGGGGTCGAAGCCCGTGCGCATCGAGCACGGCGAGCGCATCGCGCAAATGGTGCTGTCGCGGTACGAGGTATTGCCGATCGAGATGGGGAAGGTGGAGAAGACTTCATCGCGGGCGGGTGGATTTGGCAGCACCGGCGTCTGAGCGGCGCGGCGTAGTCGCGTCCTACTGGGCGAGGACGCGTGCCCCGCGATACAGCCTGGTGCTCGCGCTGCCGCTGTTCCTGCTCTACGAAGCGCTCGCCGCCGCGCTGGCGGGCACGCCCGGAGCGACGAGCGTTCGCAACGCCGCCGACGTGGCGCTCAAGACACCGTTCCTGATGCTCTCGGGCGGGCGCGGCTCGCTGGCGTTCTTCGCCACGGTCATCGCGGCCTGCGTCTTTCTCGTCATACGGGACCTCTCGAAGAGCGGAGAACGGCTGCGCCCGCGCGTGTTCCTGCTGATGCTGGGCGAGTCGGCGGCGCTCGGACTGCTGCTCGGGGTGGTCGTGGGATCACTCACGGCGCGCCTGCTCGGCGGCCTATCGATGCTCGCCGCGCAGTCCGGCGGCGCGCCCGTGGCGTCGATGGGGTTGAGCACGCGGCTGATGCTCGCGCTCGGCGCGGGCCTGTACGAGGAGCTGCTCTTTCGCGTGCTGCTGGTGGGAGGGCTCGCGGCGGGGTTTCGCTGGCTGCTGGGCGCGACGCGCGTGACGTCCGGGATCGCCGCGGCCGTGCTCGGCGCATTGATCTTCTCCGCGTTCCACTACATCGGCCCGTACGGCGATCAATTGCAGCTGGCGTCGTTCACGTATCGCGCCATCGCGGGGCTGGTGTTCAGCGGGCTGTATCTCACACGCGGTTTCGGGATCACGGCGTGGACGCACGCTCTCTACGACGTCTACGTCATGGTCCTATAGACTGTGCGGCGCTGGATGGGATCCAAGTGTGGAGTCGATAGTCGATTAGGTGATCAGTGTTCCAGAGCAGTGCGGTACTGACAGCCTGTCACACTCAGCGACTGTCGACTAACGACTCGCATCCACCGTCCGCTACACGAGGCTAGGCCAGGGCAGCCGCGAACTTGCGCACGATGTCGCCTGCCGGCTCGATGCCGTGGATCCCGTCCACGCTCTTTCCCGCCTGCCAGTACTCCTCGGCGCCGCGGCCCTTGTAGAGGTCCTTCTTGAGGCGGTACAGCGACTTCACCGCGTAGATCATGCGCATCCAGTGCTTGGTGCGCCGGCCGCGCAGCATCCAGCGGGCCACGGGCCCCGCGCGCGTGCCGAGGTGTCTCACGTAGTCGTTGTTGATCACCGCCACCGGAACGCCGGTGAGCCGTTCGGTGAGCACGATGTCCTGTGACGTCGAGCCCACGATCGCCTGCTTGTAGTCGGGATGCGCGTTGCACTCGGTGGTCGCGATGAAGCGCGTGCCGAGCTGGGCGCCGGCGTATCCCATGGCGAGGGCGGCGCGAAACTCCGCCGGTGAGCCGATGCCGCCGGCGCAGACCAGCGGCAGGCCCAGTGGAGACAGCTCGTCCACGAGACGCTCGGCCGACCGTGAGCCCGCGTGTCCGCCGGCGCGATCGTTGACGGCGATGAGGCCCTGCACGCCGGCGTCGCGACCCTTGTCGCCCCATTTCAGTTCGGTGACGTCGTGGTACACGACGCCTCCAACCTTGCCGACGCGATCCACGACCCAGCGAGGATTGCCGAGCGAGGTGATGAAGAACCGGATTCCTTCCTCGAGCGCGATCTCGATCCACTTCGCCATGCGATCGCGGTAATACCTGCTGGACTGCTCGATGAGCGCGTTGAAGCCGATAGGGTGGCCGCTCGCGCGCCCGAGCGCGAGTCGCACTCCCTCGCGGAAATCGTACCCATGCACGTAGGTCATCGAGATCGGTTGCACGATGCCGATACCGCCAGCGGCCGACACCGTTCCCACCAGCTCGGGATTACTGCATGGGTACATCGCGCCGCAGATCAGCGGCACCCGGATGCCCGCGTGCGCCGTGAGGCTAGTCTCCACGCTTCAGGAGCCAGTTCACCGTCGCGCGCGCCACGACGTCGCCGCCCGCGTCGCGCACGTCGGCGTGCACGTCGACGCGCGTCTCGCCGTTCACCTGCGGCACCTCGCAGCGGCATTCCGCGGTGAGCCGCCCCCGCGCCTTCTTGAGATAGGCGATGGAGAGGCCGGTCACGATGCCCCTCGTTCCGGGCGGGAGCGCGGTGAGCATCGCCGAACCGCTCGTGACCTCGGCGAGGTTCACCAGCGCCACCGCGTGCACGGAGCGCAGATGGTTCCTCACTCTGCGCCGGTCGCGCAGCGTCCAGCGCGAGTATCCCGGGCCGAGGTCCTCGATGCGCGCGCCGATGGACCCTGTGTACGGCACCATGCGGCCGATGAGGATGCTGAACAGGGCGCGACCAAAGGGGATTCGCGACAGCCGACGCCACCAGAGCGCGATCATCGATCCGGGCGCCTCGAGCGATCTCGCCATTCAGCTCCGAAAAAAGGGGGCGGTCCGCGACCGCCCCCCGATGATAACCGGTGCGGCTCGCGTTACGGTACGGGCGCGAGCGTCGTGCTGTACCTGCCGTTGATCGCGGCGAGAAGGTCGTTCGCGAGTGTGCGATGCAGGCTGGGGCCCAGATGCACGCCGTCGAGCGACATGCCCGTGCCGAACGCGTCGGCAGTCGTGGCGATCCAGTTGGGCACCGGGCGCACCACGACACCGGCGGACTTCAGTCCCGTCAGCAACGGATTCGGGTCGTAATACGCCCACCCGAGGCTGGAGGCCTTCGCCGAGAGGTAGGTGTTGTACGCGGTCACCCGCGACGCGACGATGCCTTGCTCGGCCTGGTCGAGTACCAGTATGTCGCCGATGGGTGCTGGCAGAGCGCCCGACTGTCCACCGGGCACACACGCCACCGTCGGTGGATGCGCGAGCGCGCGGATCTGGAACGCGAGAAACGTGTTGATCAGCGAGGCCGCGCCGGCGCCACCCGGGGCGCAGCTGGCGTCGAGTACGGTCACTGTGCCCGCGACGGCGTCGAAGCCCGTCTTGAACGCGGCGTTCGACAGCGCGGCCGCCGGGAACATCACCGGCGCGTTCACGACGTTCACGACGCCAATCAGGATGCCCTCGAGATCCGGCGCGCCGGCGAGGAGCGCATTGATCATCGCGTCGTAGTTGGTCTGGAACTGCGCCGCGGTCGTCATTCCGGCCAGGCCGAACCCCGGCGGCGCGGTCGTGCGTCCGTCGGCCACAGCAAACCCGAGCACGTCGTTGTTTCCGATCCAGATTGACGCGAACGTGGGCCGCGCCTCGAGCGCGCGCTGCACCTGCGATCCCCCACCGAGGATGAGAGTCGTGAGCGGGTTCGAGAACTGCGTCCCGTCCGCGTCTGTCGGATCGAGCGAGCTCGACCCGGGCACCGCGACGTTGTTCAGGATCGCGGTGGCGCTCGACGCGACACGCAGATCGCAGATCGTCGGCCGCGCCGCGGCGGTGATCGGCGCCTGGGTCGTGCCGCCCGTCTGCTGCTGGAAGTTCGTCACCGGCGGATTGCAACCGCGGAGGGCCATCGCCGGAAACGCGAATCGCGCCCTCATCTGTTGCGCGAGGAGGAACGCGAACGACTGCCGCTGCGTCGCCTCGGTGATTCCGCTCGATTGAAAACCGGCGGTGATCGAGCTTCCGAGGGCCACGTAGCTCCCGAAGAGCGGGTCTACCGGCCGCGGTCCCACCACGTCGTTGAAGTCATCCTCGAAGCAGGCGGCGCCAAGCAGCGGCGCGAGAGCCAAACCCGCAACCGAAATTGCTCTATGAAGACGATGCATCCGTGCCATCTCCCGAATGTGTGTTAGAAGATTGCCTTGAGACTGATCGACAGCACGTTGGCGCTCAACTCGTACACGCCCGTGTTCAACTGGGCCGCGGTCTGCGCGCGATCGGTGCGCTCGACGACCCGGCCGCGCTTTCCGGGTCCCATCACGCGCAGGTACGCGGCCTGCACGGCCCACCGGCTCATGAAGGGGTATTCGCCGCCGAGCGACAGGTACGCGCGATCCTGCTCCGGCAGCAGCGGTGTGACTGTTTCGTCCGGCGCGGCGCTGGCGACGCCCGAGATGCCGACGCTCGCGTTGGCTCCGTTCGCGAACTTGCGCAGGATGCCGGCCCGGAACGCCGAGGTGTTGTTGTAGTCCTGGATCAGCGTGCGATCCGGCGCGGGACCGCTGAAGTCGACGTCCAATTCCTTGAACCGACTCCAGCCGGTCCAGGCGTAGTCGAATGAGATCAGCCAGTCCGTGAATCCGCTGTAGCCGAGGCCCGCCTGGACTTGCGCAGGATGCGTGATCCCGGTCGCGGCGCCCTGATTCTCCAGCGGCCCGCCCGCGGCGAACTGGGGAGCCAGTATGTCGGCGTCCACGTCAACGATGTCGCTCGGGCCGGAGCAGAATGCCGGCCGCGTTGCCGGGAAGCAGATGGGATTGTTCGGCGGAAGGATGATTCCGGTGCTCCGCTGTTCGAACGACACGTCGCCGTCGTCGTACTTGAATTCGAGTGGCGTGAGGATTCGCAGGCCCACGGACCAGTCGTCGTTCGGCTTGCCGTACACGCCGACGTGCACGCCGAAGGCCCACGCGCTTGCCTCGAGATCCGCCCGCCCGAACTCGGTGCCCCGGAGGACGCCAAGCTGGGCGAACGTCACAGGCGGCGGACCGGCAGAGACGACCTGCTCGGACAGATCGAGAGCCTGTTTCAACTCCACCGCCGAATGGCCGACGACAGGGCCGCCGCCGACGGACCACTTGTCGTTGATCCGATACGCGACATTCGGCTGGATGTAGACCGCTCCGAGGGCTGCCCGCCTGGCCAGGAACCGGCCGGGAAAGTCCTCGCCCCATTCGGACGTGAGCCCGTACGGGATGTACACGCCGAGACCGTACGCAAGCCGGCTGTTCTCTGCCTGATACGTGACGAAGGCGTGCGGCACGAACGCGGTGGGTACGTCGCCGTCGAATTCTCTGAGCGTGGTATCCTGCTTGAACTTGGCGTCGATGCTGATGAGCGTCGCGCCGGCGAGCGCCGACCATCCTTTCGTGGCGGGCACCGCGCCCGGGTTCCAGAAGATCATCGACGCGTCCTGGCATTGTGCGCCGGTGACGGCGAACGCGCGTGACGCGGCGCAGGTCCCGATCTCGTTGATGCCGAACGCCTGCGCGTTGGCGGCTCCGGGGAGAACCATGAGTGACCCCAATGCCGCCAGGTGCCGCGTCATCCGATGCCGCTGCATTTCCATCCTCCGGTAGTGTCGCCCGCGCAGAGTTGCGCTACGCTTCTTGCCGGCTCCCGGCCGGACGATGGGCAGGGCGTTGCGTATTGAGATCGAACGGGTTCCGAGGAGTCTGTGGAGCAATAGATCGACGCAAATATAGGCCGGCCATTGGTGGTGGGCTATTCGATGCTCACCGTCATGGCACGGCTCTGGCCGAATCGCCAGTTTGGCCGAACGTTCGAGCACCGTCTTCGAGCACACTGTCAATGACCGCTTCTGCTTCGCCCTCCTTTCGTCCGCGCATCGTCGGGCCGCGCACGAGTGAATCGGAGCGTGTGCTGACGCCCGGCGCGCTCGCCTTCCTGTCGCAGCTGCACGCCGAGTTCGCCGGACGGCGACAGGATCTGCTGCGGCGACGGGCGGAACGGTGGCAGCGCATCGACGCGCGGGCCGAGACGCTCGGTTTCGCGACGAGCGGCCCCGCGCTCGGAGCCTGGCGTGTCGCGCCGGCGCCGAAGGACCTCGACGACCGTCGCGTGGAGATCACGGGGCCCGCCGAGCCGAAGATGATGATCAACGCGCTCAACTCGGGCGCGTCGGTGTTCATGGCGGACCTCGAGGACGCGCTCTCGCCGACGTGGGACAACGTCGTGGATGGCCAGGGCGCCCTGATGGACGCCGTCCGCCGGACGCTGGCGCTCACGTCACCCGAAGGCAAGCGCTACGAGCTGAAGGACAGGCTTGCGACGCTGGTGGTGCGTCCGCGCGGCTGGCACCTCGACGAAGCGCATGTCGAGTTCGGCGGGCAGGCCGCGTCGGCCAGCCTGTTCGACTTCGGGCTCTACTTCTTTCACAATGCGCGCGAGTCGGTGCAACGCGGCACGGGGCCGTACTTCTACCTGCCGAAACTCGAGAGCCACCTCGAAGCGCGCCTCTGGAACGACGTCTTCGCGTTCGCGCAGAGCGCGGTGGGGCTTCCGGGCGGGACCATTCGGGCGACGACGCTGGTGGAAACGATCTACGCGGCGTTCGAGATGGAAGAGATCCTGTATGAGCTCCGGGACCATGCCGCGGGCCTGAACGCCGGACGGTGGGACTACCTGTTCAGCATCATCAAGGCGTTCCGGACGCGTCCGGATCTCGTGCTCCCGGATCGCGCGCGAGTGACGATGGCCACGCCGTTCATGCGGGCGTACGCCCAAAGGCTCGTGCAGATCTGTCATCGGCACGGTGCGCACGCCATCGGCGGGATGGCTGCCTTCGTGCCGAGTCGGCGCGACGCCGGAGTGAACGAGCGTCGCCCTGACCAAGGTGCGCGAGGACAAGGAACGGGAGTCGGGCGACGGCTTCGACGGCACGTGGGTCGCCCATCCGGACCTCGTTCCCGTCGCGCGCGAAGTGTTCGACCGGGTCCTTGGCGACCGGCCGCATCAGAAACAGCGGCTCCGCGACGACGTGAAGACGACGCCCGAGGCGCTGCTCGACGTGAAGGTCGAGGGCGCCAGCATCACGGCCGCCGGCGTTCGGACCAACGTGGACGTTGCTCTCCAGTATCTCGATGCGTGGCTGCGCGGAACCGGTGCCGTGGCGATTCACAACCTCATGGAAGACGCGGCCACCGCGGAGATCTCGCGCTCACAGCTGTGGCAGTGGCTGACGCATCGCGTGAAGGTCCAGGATGCGGGCACGATGAGTGCTGATGTGTACCGCGGAGTGCGCGACGAAGTGGTCGCCGAGTTGCGCGCGTCCGCGACGGCCGGCTCGCGACTGGACGATGCGGCGAAGCTGCTGGACGAACTCGTGCTCGGCGAATGGCAGGACTTTCTCACGCTGCCGGGCTATCGGTTGCTGCGGTGAGAGGGGGGAAGGTGACGGTGACATCATCGAAGATCGGGCAGGAGCACGACCACGAAACGCCGGAAGCGCGCGTGGCGCGCGAGGCGGCGGCACTCGCGCACTGCTGGGAGACGGAGCCGCGCTGGAACGGGATCCGGCGCGACTATGCGGCCGAAGACGTCCTGCGGTTGCGCGGGTCCGTGCGACTCGAGCACTCGCTGGCCCGATGGGGCGCCGAGCGGTTGTGGTCACAGCTGGCGAGCGATGGCGAAGCGGTCCGGACGTTCGGCGCGCTCACCGGCGCCCAGGCCGTCCAGATGGTGCGCGCCGGGCTCGAGGCGATCTACCTGAGCGGATGGCAGGTGGCGGCCGACGCGAACCTGGCCGGCCAGACCTATCCCGATCAGAGCCTGTATCCGAGCAACAGCGTGCCCGCGCTCGTGCGCCGGCTCAATAACGCGCTGCTGCGCGCCGACCAGATCGAGTGGAGTGAAGGGAACAACGGGCGCAACTGGCTGGTGCCCATCGTCGCCGACGCCGAGGCGGGATTCGGTGGGCCGCTGCACGCGTTCGAGCTCACGAAGGCGATGATCGAGTCCGGCGCCGCCGGCGTGCATTTCGAGGACCAGCTCGCGAGCGAGAAGAAGTGCGGCCACATGGGCGGCAAGGTGCTCGTGTCCACGACGCAGCATGTCCGCACGCTCACCGCCGCGCGCCTCGCGGCCGACGTCCTGGACGTGCCGACCGTGATCGTGGCGCGTACCGACGCCATGGCGGCGACGCTGCTCACGACCGACGTGGACACCCGGGATCGTCGCTTCGTCGTCGGCGCCCGTACCAACGAGGGATACTACCGCGTGACCGGCGGGCTCGACTCGGCCATCGCGAGGGGGCTGGCGTACGCGCCGTACGCGGACGTGATCTGGTGCGAGACCTCCACGCCGGATCTGGCCGAGGCGAAGCGCTTCGCCGAAGCGATTCGCTCGGAGTTCCCGAACAAGCTGCTGGCGTACAATTGCTCGCCCTCGTTCAACTGGGAGAAGAACCTCGACGCGCGCGCGATCGCCGGGTTCCAGCGCGAGCTGGCCGCGATGGGGTACCGCTTCCAGTTCATCACGCTCGCCGGCTGGCACCTGGTCAACCTCGAGACGTTCGAGCTGGCGCGCGACTACGTTCGGGAAGGCATGCCCGCCTACGTCCGCGTGCAGTCGCGCGAATTCGCGCGCGAGAAGGACGGCTACACGGCGACGAAACATCAGCGCGAGGCCGGCACGGCCTACTTCGATCAGCTGCTCCTGACCATCACGGGCGGAGCGACGTCGACGGCGGCGCTCGCAGGCAGCACGGAGGTCCAGCAGTTCCTGGAACCCGAGGTCCGTCGTTCGGTGCCCGTAGACCTGCGCGATGCGCCTGCCAGCGGTTCAGAGGGACTCGAGGCGAGCTGACGACGCACTCGCGCGCATGGGCACGTCAGGGCTCGACGCGCATCCCGAAGAAGACTCTGAACTTCTTGCGGTACGGCTCGTCGAGCGTATACGCGACGCCACCGCGCGTTTCTATGCGCGGCGCGAACGCGACCGGCGTCGCCGGCAGCAGGAAGCGCGATTCCAGTCCGACCGCGCGGTTCCAGTCCACGAGATCGTTCAGGGCGGGCCCGACGGCGGCGCCTTCGTAGAAGAGGGTCCACGGATTCGCGGGCAGGGCTACGCGCCACGCGCCCAAAGCCTTGTCGCGCGACAATCCCGTCGGGAACATCGGCATGAAATAGCGCTGGCCGAGCAGCGAGCTGTCCGCGATCTGGGGCGCGCCGCCCCCGATCGTGAAGTGCTCGAAGGGGTGTGGCGACCCGGAGAGCAACCCGGCGGTCGCGCGCAGCTGCAGGGGCAGGTTGTCGCGGCCCGTCGTGTTGAGCTCGACCGACGCGACGCCGCGCGTGTACGCGCCGCCGGTGCTCCCCTGCGCGATGTGCACCCGAAGCCGCTCCACCAGGCCGCGCGCGCCACGCGCCTGGAGGAACCGCGACTCGAACTCGGCGAAGCCCAGGGCGCGTAGCGGCGAGTCGCCCAGCCGCGGCCACAGTGTTCCCGCGCCGCCGCCCAGCCGTCCGCGGAAGTACCATCCCTCACCGTGGCTTTCGCCGGACACGGCCAGGATGCCCTGTCCGAGCGCCGCGTCGAGGCTGTCGGACCCGGGCTGAGGGTCGCGCCCCAGCGACGGCTCCTGCGTGAACCCAAAGCCCCCGAATTCGATGGCTGGCCGCGGGAAGCGCCAGATGGCGTTCAGCGATCCGCCGCGCCAGGTGCCGGGCTCGCCGTAAGCGCCCGACGCCACGGCATTGAACCGCCCGATGATGTCGCCCGAAAAAATCGCGAGCGTCCCGCCGTAGCCGTCCGCCGAAGCGGATCCGCCGGGCAGCCAACGCTGGCGCCGCGGTCCCGAGCCATAGGGACGCGGTCGCGCGACGGGCCGTTCAGGCAGCTCGCGAACACGCGGGGTTGCCGCGCCGGCGTAGCCGAATCGCTCCGACGCGATGACGACGACGCTGTCGGCGACCGCTGCGCCGCGCGGCAGGCGGCGCACGTCCAGGCCGCGCGCGTGCAGCGAGAGAAACCAGACCGACCCGTCGGCGCGGTTCACGTCGGGGCCGACCGCCGCGCCGGTGACGCGCGTGAGCGTCCGCGCGCCGCCGTCGGCAAGACTGATGACTTCCAGGTTGGCGATCCCGCCGCGCTCGGACACCACGACGAGCGAGTCGTTGCCCATCCACTCGGCGTCGTAGCGATTGGCGCCGTCGCCCGGGCCCACGCGGCGCATCGCCCCGCCCCTGCCGTCCGCGACGATCACGTCCCATCGCCCGCCCTCGGAGATGCTGGCGACGATGCGTGACCCGTCGGGAGAGTATCGCGGCCGGTAGTACGACGTGCGCGCGTTGCCCTCCAGCAGCGTCGTCATCGCGCCGCGTGCGAGGTCCACCAGCGCGACGTCACAGTGTCCCCAGTGGCACTGCATCGCGACCGCCTCGTTGCGCGAGGGATGCGGGTCGCCGTGCAGGACCCCGACCCCCGGCGTCGCGCGGCGCACGTTCCCCGTCTCCGTGTCCCAGACGTACAGCCCCGGGCTCAGCGTGCCGTCGCTCCGCGACATCCAGCGCGTGACGAGCACGCGCCGATTGTCGGGGAACCACCGCGGCATCTGGTACGAGCGGCCATTCGACGCGTGGAGCGTCCGCTCGGGCGTCTTGCGCAGCGGATAGAAGCGGCGATCCGGGACGTCCGCCGTATCGCGGGAACGGGCGTTGGCGCGTCGCCCGGCCGCCACGACGTCCTCGGCTTCGGGTATCGTCTTCCATACCACCACGCGTCCGGGGCGCTCCTGCTCGCGCAGCGTGATCGCGACGCGCTGGCCGTCGGGCGAGAGCGCGGGGTCGCCCGTGGCCCACGTGAGGAGCTGCACCAGCTCGCCCTCGACGAGCCCGGCGCGCTCGAGCCTGTCTTTGGCAGCCATCGCGTCGCGCGTGAGCTCGGCGAGGTGCCGCCCGTACAGCAGGGCAGGGGGATCGCCGTACACGCCGGCGAACGCCTGGTCGAAGCTGCGCACAATGCGCGCGGAAAGCCGGCGCCACACGTGCACGAGGCTCGAGTCGCCCGCGCGACCGGCCAGCCACTCGAGGAACGCGGAACCGCCGAGGTAGGCGAGCTCGGCGCCGCTGAAATCGCTCGAGCCGTTCAGCTGTCCGTACGAGGGGAGACGGCCTTCGATGGCCCACTGCCGGAGTATGGCCGGCCGCCACGCGTTGCGCGGCCGTCCGGTGCCCGTGATGCGGCCTTCGATCAAGGTCGCGTAGCCTTCGTACGCCCAGCGCGGCGCCTTGCGCGCGATCGGCCCGACGTGCACCGGCATCGCCGACCAGAATGCGCGCTGCAGCGGATTGCGCGACGGCCGGGTGAGATGCGCGAGATGCGTCAGCTCGTGCGTCGCCAGCATCTCGCCCCACGCGCGATAGTTGCCGATGTCGTTGCGCGGGTCCGGCGGCGTTGCCCACCACACGGTGACCGGCCCGTCGATGAACGGCAGCGCGTAGCCGTTCGAGACGACGAACGGGTCGTCCACCACGACGTGCACGGGCCTGGGCGCGGCGTAGCCCACGAGGGCGGTGATGGCCGAATCGATCCCCTGCACGCGCCCCGCGACGTCGAGCGTCCACTGCTCGAGGTCGGGCGGGAAGTGGAACCGATAGGCACCGTCGGGTGTGGCGAGCGTCCGCCAGCGCAGCCAGGGTCGTGCCGGATCCTGCGCGCCGGCGCCCGCGAGTGCCGCGACGAGCAGCGCGAAGACAACAAAGGGCCGCGACACGTGCCGCGACCCTCGCCACTCCAAGCGCTGTCGAAGACGGCTCACCGCCGTTCGGCGCCCTTCTCCCCCGAGCGTTCCTGCCGGCTCTTTCTCCAGTCCATCAGCCACGTGAGCGGAATGATGAACAGCGGCGTGAGGAAGAAGCCGAGCAGCGAATTGAGCCACACCAACGCGATATAGAAGCAGCAGAGTCCTATACCGACCCACAGAATCGCGAGCGGACCTTGGCTATCCACGTGACATCCCCGGTGTGCGATGTGAGGGAAAATAGGCGGCGCCGTGATGGCGGCGCTACCTTGAGAGAGTCAGGGTCGGGGTGGAAACGTGGGACGAAGGGCGAATGCGGTGCGCGAGGCGACCATGGGCGTTTCGCGCAACCTGGAATCCGTGGTGCGCCGGGCGGTGTCGGGGCGGCGCGTGGCGCTGGCCGTTTCCGGCGGCCGCGATTCGATGGCGCTGCTGCACGCGGCGGCTCGAACTGCGCCGCGTACAGTCGCGGTCGTCGCGGCGTTCGACCACGCCACCGGCCCGGCGGCAACCCGCGCGACGCGGCTCGTGGCCGACGAGGCCACCCGACTCGGATTCGCGGTCGTGATCGGCCGCCCGAAGGAGGCGGCCGCGTCCGAGGCCGAATGGCGGGAGCAGCGTCGCGCGTTTCTCGCGGACGTCGCCGTCCGCACCGGCAGCATCGTGGCCACGGCGCACACCCGGGACGACCAGGTCGAAACCGTACTGATGCGCGTGCTCCGCGGCGCCGGCGCGCGTGGGCTGGCCGGTCTGTACGCGGCGGGCGACACCCTGCGTCCGCTGCTGGAGCTCGCGCGCGCCGACGTGGCCGCCTATGCCGGGCGGGTCGGAGCGCGGTGGATCGAGGACCCGTCCAACGCTTCCATGCGGCACTTCCGAAACCGCGTGCGCCGCGACTTGCTGCCGGCGATCGCGCGGGTGGCGCCGGAGTTCGGGGAGCAGCTCATCGACCTGGCGCGCGCGGCGCGCACATGGCGCGAGAGCGTGGACCGTCTGGTGACGCCCGTCACCCGGGTGTCGGCGGACGGACGTCGCGTCTCCGTTGCCGTGGACGCCCTGGCCCCGTATTCTCGTGTCGAGCTATCCTCGGTCTGGCCCGCGATCGCCGCGCGGGTCGGGTTGGCGATGGATTGGCGCGGAACCGAACGCGCCGCCGCGTTTACGAATCAGAGCCGGACCGGCGCGCGCATCCAGCTTTCGGGCGGTTGGGAGATCGCCCGAGGTCGCAACGACTTCGAGCTGCGCCGCTGGCGGTAGCTGATACCCTTTCCCGGAGCTTCTGATCGCGGTGGCCACGACGACCGATCCCAGACTGATGGGTCGCGCCCTGAAGCGCGTGGTGTACGACGAGCCGACCATCGCCGCCAAAGTGCGGGAACTCGGGGGCCGGATCACGTCGGCGTATCCCGAGGGAGACCTTCTCGTGCTCGGTCTGCTCAAGGGAAGCTTTATATTTCTGAGCGACCTCGTGCGACAGATCGGCCGTCCGCTCCAGGTCGACTTCCTCGTCGCATCGAGTTACGGGGACAACACCTTTTCCAGCGGGACCGTACGCCTCTTGTACGACCCGGAGACCGAGCTCGAAGGCAAGCACATTCTGCTGGTGGAAGACATCATCGACACCGGCAGGACACTCAGCCGACTGATGGACCTTTTGAAGGCACGAAATCCGCGTTCACTGGAGATCTGCGCGCTGCTGCACAAGCATGTGGCGCGGGAGCTCAAGTATCCCACGAGGTTCGTGGGATTCGACGCGCCGAATGAATTCCTGGTCGGGTACGGGCTCGACCACGCCGAGAACTTTCGGCACATCCCGTACATCGCGAGTCTGCAGTAGATGCCTCCAGCAACGCAACCACCGAAAAACAAGCGGGACATGAACTGGGGACGGTTCTCCAAGACGTTCGCGTTCTGGATCCTGATCCTCCTCATTCCGGTCGCGCTCATCCAGCTGTCCGGGGCGCGCGGCAGCGAGTCGCCCAAGATCAGTTATACCGAGTACCGGCGGCAGCTGAACGACAACAACATCAGCTCGGTGACGATCCAGGGCGGCAAGTACGTGCAGGGCACGTTCCGCCAGCGCGTGGCCGTACAGGGCCGCCAAGTGCCCAAGTTCACCACGAACCTGCCGGCGGAGAACTCCGAGAAGGAAATCGAGGCGCTGGTCGCGCGCGGCGTCAATATCGAGTCCCAGGACAAGAGTCCGTCGGTGACGGCGTGGATCCTGAACTTCCTGCCCTGGCTGCTGCTGATCGGCTTCTACCTGTTCCTCTTCCGCCAGATGCAGGCGGGCGGCGCCAAGGCGTTCTCGTTCGGCAAGTCCAAGGCGAAGCTGCTCACGGGCGACACGCCCAAGATCACGTTCGCCGACGTCGCGGGCGCGGACGAGGCGAAGCAGGAGCTGCAGGAGATCATCGAGTTCCTGCGCGACCCGCAGAAGTTCACCAAGCTGGGCGGGCGGCTGCCCAAGGGCGCGCTGCTCGTCGGCCCGCCGGGAACGGGCAAGACGCTGCTGGCGAAAGCCGTCGCCGGCGAGGCCGCGCGGCCGTTCTTCTCGATGTCGGGCTCCGACTTCGTGGAAATGTTCGTGGGCGTGGGTGCCTCGCGCGTGCGCGACCTCTTCGAACAGGGCAAGGCGCACGCGCCCTGCATCATTTTCATAGATGAAATTGATGCCGTCGGCCGGCACCGCGGAGCCGGCCTGGGCGGTGGCCACGACGAGCGCGAGCAGACGCTCAACCAGCTGCTGGTCGAGATGGACGGCTTCGAGTCGAACGACGGCGTCATCCTCATCGCTGCGACCAACCGTCCCGACGTGCTCGATCCGGCGCTGCTGCGCCCGGGCCGTTTCGACCGCCAGATCGTGGTGGACTCGCCCGATCTCCGCGGCCGCGAGGGCATCCTGCGCGTGCACATGCGCAACAAGCCCATCTCCGAGGACGTGAACATCACGACGCTGGCCCGCGGCACTCCCGGCATGGCCGGCGCGGACCTGGCCAACCTGGTGAACGAGGCGGCGTTGCTGGCCGTGCGCCGCGGTCACGATCGCATCTTCATGATCGACTTCGAGGACGCCAAGGACAAAGTGATGCTCGGCGCCGAGCGGAAATCGCTCGTGATGAAGGAAGAGGAACGCCGGCTGACCGCGTACCATGAAGGCGGCCACACGATCTGCGGCATCAAAGTGCCGGGCAACGATCCGCTGCACAAAGTCACCATCGTGCCGCGTGGCCGCGCGCTTGGCATCGCGTTCGTGCTGCCGGAAGACGACCGCGTCTCGATGACCCGGCAGCAGCTCGAGGCCAATCTCGTCCGCATGTACGGCGGCCGTGCCGCCGAGGAGCTGGTGTTCGGACGCGACCACGTGACCACGGGCGCTGCCAGCGACATCCAGGTAGGCCACCAACCTCGCGCGCCGATACGTGACGCAGTGGGGACTGTCCGACGCGATCGGCCCGATCCTCGTGGGCGACAACGAGCAGGAGCTGTTCCTGGGCCGCGAGATCCAGCACCGGCGCGAAGTGTCGGAGCAGACCGCGCAGCTGGTGGACGCGGAGGTGAAGCGCATCATCCAGCGCGCCTTCGAGCGGGCCAAGCAGACGCTCCAGGAGAACATGGAGCTGCTGCACGCGGTCGCGAAGGCGCTCCTGGATCGCGAGACGCTGACGCGCGAGGACGTGGACATGCTGTCGCGCGGCGAAGAATTACCGCCACGCTCGGCGCCTCCGCCTCCGGGCAAACCTTTTGTGTCGACGGTGACGCCAGCGACGGAACCCAAGAGAAATCCGCCGCTGCTCGGCGGGCCGGAACCGTCGCCAGCCTAGACCAAGACTGGGATCAGGAAATAGGGAATAGGGCAACCGCAACGGCGGGAAAGGGAAGGGGAATGGGAATCCCTTTCCCTTTTCCTTTCCCGCTGTTGTAGTTGCCCTTGTCCCTAGTCCCTATTCCCTTTCAGGTCCATGAACGGCTTCGAGCACTTCCGGCTGCTGCACCCGGGGTGGCGCGACTTCGTCGAGGTCGCGCTCGTGAGCTTCGTGCTCTACCGCGTGCTGCTGCTGTTCCAGCGAACGCGCGCCATGCGCATCCTGCTGGGGCTGGTGGTCCTCGTGATGTCGTACGCGTTCGCGTACGTGCTGAAGCTCGGGATGATCACCTACCTGCTCGGGCTGGTGTTCCAGTACGGCGCCATCGCGCTGCTCATCGTCTTCCACCCCGAGCTGCGTGCCGCGCTGGCGCATCTCGGACGCACCCGCCGATTCTTTCCGCGACTCGGGGACGAGCGCGTCGCGGACCACTTGTCCCGCGCCGCGGAGCGGCTGAGCCGCATGCGCATCGGCGCGATCATCGCCGTGGAACAGCAGGTGCGGCTGGACGAGTACGTCCCGACCGGCGTCGAGATGCAGGCGCGCGTGTCGGCGGACCTGCTCGTCACGATCTTCACGCCGCACTCGCCACTGCACGACGGCGCGGTGATCATCCGGGGAGACACGATCATCGGCGCCGGGATCATCCTGCCGCTGTCGCAATCCGCCCTGCTGGATCGCTCGCACGGAACCAGGCACCGCGCAGCCCTCGGCGTGGGCGAGGAGACCGACGCGCTCGTCGTCGTCGTGTCGGAGGAGACCGGTTCGATCTCGCTGGCGCACCACGGACGCTTGTGGCGCAACCTCGCGCCCGGCCAGCTGAAGGAGAAGCTCATCGGCCCGGCCGAGCGCGAGGAACCCGAGACGGTCGGGCTTACCGCGTGAAGCGGGTCGACGCCGGGATCGCCGGCGCCGGGCTGCTGTTCGTCGTGTACGCGCTCACGCTGGCGCCGGACGTCACGTTCTGGGACGCCGGCGAGTTCATCGCGGCGGCGCACTCGCTTGGCATCCCGCATCCACCGGGAACGCCGCTGTTCGTTCTGCTGGCGAACGTCTGGGCGAAGATCTTCTTCTTCCTGCCGTATGCCGTCGCGACGAACCTGATGTCCGCGGCCGCCACGGCGCTCGCGGCGCTGCTCTGCGCGCGCATCGTGCAGCGTGCCACGGGCAGTGGGGCGATGGCGCTCGCAGCGGCGCTCACGGCGGGCACCATGTCCGCGGTGTGGCTCAACGCGACCGAAACCGAGGTGTACGCGGCGTCACTGGTGCTCGGAGCGCTCATGATCTGGGCGGGCGAGCGCGCAGGGCGCACGCCGGAAGGCTCACGGCAATGGCTGAACCTCACGGCGTACCTCATCGTGCTCGCCGTGCCGCTGCACCTCAGCGCGCTCGTCGCGGCGCCGGCCGCGATCGTGCTGGCGTCGTACGCGGAAGGCCGGGTCCAATGGAGACGCGCGCTGCTGCTGGGCGGCGTCCTCGTTCTCGCGATGGGCGTCGGCCGCGTGTCGTGGTGGCTGGCCGGCGCGGGAGCGGCGTTGATGCTCGCGGCCCGGCCGCGGCCCGCCGTCCCGATGCTGGGCGTCGCGCTCGTCGCGGCGAGCGCGCTGGCGTTCCTGCTCGTCCGCGCGCAGCACGATCCCGCGATCAACCAGGGGGAACCAGCCACACTCGCCTCGCTCGCGGACATGGTGGCGCGGCGCCAATACGCCGTGTCGCCCATGTGGCCGCGCTCCGCGCCGGTCTGGGCGCAGCTGGGCAACCTCGCGCAGTACGCCGACTGGCAAGCGGCCCTCTCGCTCGGCCCCACGGTGCTGCCGTCGATGCTCCGCACGGTGTTCACGGTGATCTTTCTCGCCCTCGGGTACCATGGCGCCGCGGCGCACTGGCGCGCCGACCGGCGCACGTGGCTTGGCGTCGCCGCGCTGCTCCTGTGCGGAACGCTCGGCGTCGTGGCCTACCTGAACCTCCACGCGGGACCGTCGATCGGGTACGGCATCCTGCCCGAGAGCGCGGTGCGCGAGGCGCGAGAGCGCGACTACTTCTTCGTGTTCGGGTTCTGGGCGTGGGGGCTCTGGGCGGGGATCGGCGCGGTATCGCTCGCCCGCCAGCAGTCGCGTCCCGACTGGGCGGGCGTGCTCGTCGCGTGCCTGCCGCTGGTCCTCAACTGGCGCGCCGTGACGCGTCGCGCCGACCCGGAGCGCTCGCTGCCGCTCGCGCTGGCGAGCGCGCTTCTCGAGAGTGTGCCACGCGATGGTGTCCTGTTCGTGATGGGCGACAATGACAGCTACCCGCTCTGGTTCGCCCAGGAGGTGCGTGGCGTGCGTCGCGACGTCGCCGTCGTCACGGTGCCGCTGCTGCCCACGCGCTGGTATCGCGAGCAGATCGCGCGCCGCTTCGGCATTCTCGACGCGCCCGAGGTGGAGCGCTTTGGCGGCAAGCTGGAGTCGGCCGCGGCGATCGCGCGCGGCGCGCGGGCGCGAGGACGACCGGTCGCGGCATCGATGACGATGACGCTGCGCGAACGCGACCAGCTCGGCGATCGATGGACGGCGTCCGGGCTGGTCTACGTCGCGGATGGCGCGCAGCCGATCGATCGCGTGCGGTCGGGTCAGCTCGCGCGTTGGGTGGAGTGGAAGTTGGGGACGGCCGCGACTCGTGACGCCATCGATCCGGTGAACGCGTATTTTCGCCGCGTGCTCGAATGCCCGCGACAACTCGAGAAGCGCGCCTCCGTTGGCGATACGGCTCGGCTTGATTCAGCCTGTAACTACCGGTAGGTTGGTGCCTTATGCCGTTTCTCGACCTGGCGGACCGGGTTCGGGAGGTTCGAGAGCGGATCGATGCAGCGGCTCGGCGCGGAGGTCGCGGCGGCGGGAGCGGTGGTTCGGTCACGATCGTCGCGGTGACCAAGACCTATGGACCTGATGCGCTTCAGGCCGCGTGGGACGCGGGCCTCAGGGACGTTGGCGAGAACAAGGTCCAGGAGGCGTTGGACAAGATGGATGCGCTCCAGCTTCCGTTCCGCTGGCATCTCATCGGCCACTTGCAGCGGAACAAGGTGAAGCACCTCACGCGCTTTCATTTGCTCCATTCGCTCGATCGCCCCTCGCTCGGAGACGCGGTGAACGCCCTGGGCGCCGCCAACGATCGGGTGTTCGACGTGCTCGTTCAGGTGAATGTCGCGGACGAGGCGACGAAGGGCGGGTTCGCGCCCGACACGATGACCGCCGAAGCGGATCGGCTGCGCGGACTGTCGAACGTACGCGTACGCGGCGTGATGACCATGGCTCCCCTCGACGTGAACGAGGCCGTGCTGCGTCGGGTCTTTCGCGGGGCGCGCGGCTCGCTCGAGGTGCTGCGGGCGGCGGGGCACGACGCGGCGCGCGAGCTGTCCATGGGAATGTCGGGCGACTACGAGATCGCGGTGGAAGAGGGCGCCACCTGCGTTCGGCTGGGCACCGTGCTCTTCGGCGCGAGGACGCAATGACCGACGAGATCTTCCACCTCACCCCGCTGGACGTTCGCCGGTACGAGTTCGGTCGCGTGCTGCGCGGGTACGACCCGGCCCGCGTGGACCAGTTTCGCGAACAGGTGGCGAACGAGCTGGAGCGGCTCACGCGTCTCAACCAGGAACTGGAACAGAAGGCCCGCGCCTTTCACGACCAGCTCAAGTCCTTTCGCGAGCGCGACAAGGCACTGAACGACGCGCTGGTCAGCGCGCAGCAGCTGCGCGCCGAAATGCGCGACCAGGCCGAGCGCGAATCGTCCCTCGTGCTGCGCGAGGCGCAGGCGCAGGCGGAGAGCATCGTCACCAACGCGCAGACCGACATCCGGCGGGTGGAGGACGAGCTGGCGGCGCTCGACCGGTTTCGCCGCAACTATCTCGCGCAGTTGCGCGTGTTCGTGGAGCGTCAATTGGCCGAGATCGCGGCGGCGGAGGCCGCCCCGTTGTTGCAGCGCGCCCGCGGCGAATGAGCGTGCTGCAGGCCGACGGGAGGGGGCAGCGGCTGACGGCCGACGAGGGGGGGGAGACGGCGCCGGCGATTCACACGCTGGAGCGCGTGGAGAAGTCGGCCGCGTTCATCCGGTCGCGCTGGCCCCATACTCCCGTCGTGGCGCTGATCCTCGGCACAGGTCTGGGCAAGCTCGCGCACCAGATCGAGCATGCCACCGTGATCGAGTACCCGGAGATCCCCGATTTTCCCGTGTCCACGGTGGAGTCGCACGCCGGACGGCTCGTGTGCGGCACGCTCGGGAAGACCAGCGTGGTGGCGATGCAGGGCCGCTTCCATCGCTACGAGGGCTACTCGCTGCAACAGGTGACATTTCCGGTGCGCGTGCTGCGGGCGCTGGGCGCCGGCACGCTCATCGTGTCGAACGCGTGCGGCGTCGTGCGCGACGACTGGGTGCCGGGCGACCTCATGCTCATCGAGGATCACATCAACCTCCTCGGTGACAACCCGTTGATCGGCTCCAACGACGACCGGCTCGGCCCGCGCTTTCCGGACATGTCGCGGCCGTACGACGACGGGCTCCGCGCGGTGGCGCGCGAGGTCGCGCGAGGACTCGGCATCAGGTTGCGCGAAGGCATTTATGTCGCGGTGCAGGGTCCCAACCTGGAGACCCGCGCCGAGTACAAGCTGGTGCGGGCGCTCGGCGGCGACGTCGTCGGGATGTCCACCGTGCCGGAAGTGATCGTGGCCGTCCACGGCGGCATGCGCGTGCTGGGCATCTCGATCATCACGGACGAAGCGGTGCCGGAGACGCTGGCGCCGACGTCGCTGGAACAGATCATCGCGGTCGCCAACCGCGCGGAACCGGCGCTCACCGCGCTGGTGCGTGGCGTGGCCGAGCGGCTGTAGTGTCGTGACGACGACAAAGCCAGCGGCGCGTTTCGCCGAGCTGCCGCCCGGTCGGGCCGCCGACGACCTGGAGCGCGAGCTGATGGAACGCTGGCGCGACGAAGGTCTGTTCGAGCAGACGCTGCGTGCCCGCAGGAACGCTCCGAGCTTCGTGTTCTTCGAGGGTCCGCCGACCGCCAACGGCAGGCCGGGCATCCATCACGTCTTTTCGCGCACACTCAAAGACCTGTTCTGCCGCTACCGCGCGGCGAAAGGTTTCCGTGTGCAGCGCAAGGCGGGCTGGGATACGCATGGCCTCCCGGTCGAGATCGAAGTCGAGAAGCAGCTGGGCATCAGTGGCAAGCAGCAGATCGAGGAGCTCGGGGTCGCCGAGTTCAACCGCCGCTGCCGCGAGAGCGTGTTCACGTACAAGGAAGACTGGCAGAACCTCAGTGAGCGCATCGGCTACTGGCTCGACTACGACCACCCGTACGTCACGTACAGCAACGAGTACATCGAGAGTGTCTGGTGGGCGCTGAAGACGCTCTTCGACAGGGGTTTCCTCACGCGCGGCCACAAGATCCTGCCGTACTGTCCGCGTTGCGGCACAGCGCTGTCGAGCCACGAAGTGGCACAGGGGTACGAGGACGTGGAGGATCCAAGCGTCTACGTAGCGTTGGAGCTCGTCCAGCGTCACGCGTCAAACGCAGAACGCGCGACGCTGGACGCGGGACGTTCGACTGCGGACGTTCGACATGAAGCGCCTGGAGCCCGACGCATTCTGGTGTGGACCACGACGCCGTGGACGCTGGTCAGCAACGTGGCGCTGGCGGTGCACCCGGATCTCGAGTACGTGGAGGTCGCGCGAAAGGGCCGGGACGAAGCGACGCTGATTCTCGCCGAGGCGCGCGTGCCGGCGGTGTTCGGCGCGGACTGGGAGCAGCGCTGGGACGTGGTCCGCCGCGTTCGCGGGCGCGACATGATTGGTTGGCGCTACCGCCGACCGTTCGACTGGCTGACCTTCGAGGCAGGCAGGGAGCACGAGGTGGTGGTCCCGGGCGACTTCGTTTCCGCCGAAGATGGCAGCGGCGTGGTGCACATGGCGCCCGCCTTCGGCGCCGACGACTACGCCTCGGGGCAGAAGCATAACCTTGCCTTCCTCCAGCCGGTGAACGCGCGCGGCGAGTTCCCGCAGGACCTGCCGGTCGTCGGCGGGATGTTCTTCAAGAAAGCCGACCCGCTGCTGATCGAAGAGTTGAAGAAACGAGGGGTGCTCTGGAAAGCGCAGAAGGTCACGCATTCCTATCCGCACTGCTGGCGCTGTCACACGCCACTGCTCTACTACGCGCGCGGCTCGTGGTTCGTGCGCACGACGGCGTACGGCGACGCGATGGTCGTGCGCAACGACGCCGTCGACTGGCATCCCCCCGAGGTCGGCGTGGGACGCATGGGCGAGTGGCTCGAGAACAACGTCGACTGGGCGCTCTCGCGGGACCGCTACTGGGGCACGCCGCTGCCGCTCTGGGTGTGCGACGCGGACGAGAGGCACGTGGAGGCCATCGGCAGTTACGCCGATCTCGCGAGCCGGTCGGGCAGGTCGTTGCCGAAGGACTTCGATCCCCACAAGCCCTTCATCGACGCGTACGCGTGGCGTTGTTCGAGCGCCACGTGCGCCGGCCTGATGAGGCGCGTCCCGGAGGTCATCGACGCCTGGTTCGACTCCGGCTCGATGTCCTTCGCGCAGTGGCACTACCCGTTCGAGAACGCGGACGTGCTGCCGGAGCAGTTTCCGGCCGACTTCATCGCCGAAGGCATCGACCAGACGCGGGGGTGGTTCTACTCGCTGCTCGCCATCGCGACAGGGCTCGGCGACGCGCTCCCCAACAACGCGGGCGGCGCATCGCCGTACAGGGCCGTCGTGGTGAACGACCACATCCGCGCCGCCGACGGGAAGAAGATGTCGAAGCACCTCGGCAACACCGTCGATCCCTGGCGCGTGCTCTCGGAGTACGGCGCTGACGCGACGCGCCTGTTCCTCGTGGCCACGGCCGACGTGTCCGTGCCCCGCAATTTCGACGAGCGCGCGATCCGGGAGCAGGCGGTGAGGTTCTTCCTCACGCTCCGGAGCATCTACAGCGGCGTGTTCGCGCAGTACGCGAATTTTGGTTGGTCGCCGTCGGCGCTCGATCCGGAGCCAGCCGATCGGCCGCTCCTGGATCGCTGGATGCTCTCGCGTCTCACCGCGGTGGAAACCGCCATGGACGATCTCCTCGGTCGCTACGACGCGACGGCGGCGGCGCGGGCGATCATGACGTTCGTGGACGACGAAGTCGCCAACTGGTACGTGCGCCGCAGCCGCGACCGGTTCTACGACGTGGAGGGGAGCGACAACCGCGCGGCGTTCGCGACCCTGCGAGAGGTCCTGCTCGTGACGTGCCGGCTGCTGGCTCCACTCGCTCCGTTTCTCCCGGACTGGCTCCACCGTGAGCTCACCGGTGGCGAGTCGGTGCACCTGGCGCCGTTCGCGCGAACGGAGCGCGCCGCGCGCGACCCCGCATTGGAGGCGGCCATGGACGCCGTGCGCCAGCTCGCGACGCTGGGCCGGGCCGCGCGCGAGACCGCCAAGCTCAAGGTGAGACAGCCGCTCCTGCGGGCGGTGTGCGTCGCGCCGGCGGTGGATCAGCGGATCCTGCACGCGCTGCTCCCCCTCCTGGCGGCCGAGCTCAACGTGAAGCAGATCGAGTTCGCGGGATCGGGCGATGCGCTGGTGACGCTGCGCGCCAAGGCGAATTTCCGCGCGCTCGGCCCGCGGTTCGGCAAACGCACACCGCTGGCGGCGGCCGCGATCGCAGCGTTCACCGCGGACGAGCTGCGGGCCTTCGAGGCGGGCCGGCCGCTGGTGGTCACCGTGGACGGGGACACGCACGAGCTCACCGCCGACCAGGTCGAGATCCAGAAAAGCGCGGCCGGCGAGTTGCTTGTGCAGGAAGCGGGAGGGTTCGTCACGGCCATCGATCCCACAGTCACCGAAGAGCTCCGGCTCGAAGGCATGGCTCGTGAGCTCATCAGCCGGGTACAACGTATGCGAAAGGAGGCCGGGCTCGCGGTCAGCGACCGCATCCGGCTCGCCGTCGATGGCGACGCGGATGTCAAGGCCGCCATCGACCGGCACGGCGACTGGATCGCGGGCGAGGTGCTGGCTACCGAGCTCCGGCAGGACCCGGGTAGTTTACGTGACGCATTGAACACGCAGGCTGTCGATCTCGACGGGGTCGAGGCCCAAATCGCGCTAACACGGACGGAGCAGCATGGCGACGACCAAAAGTGAGAAAAAGCCGAAGCCAATGCCCAAGAAGCAGCTGCAGCACTTCGAGAAGCGGCTGCTCGAGGAGCGGCGTCGCGTACTGAAGGAGCTGGGGCACCACGACGAGTTGTTCAACAGCGAGCAGTCGTCGGATGGCGACCTGAGCGCCTACTCCTTCCACATGGCCGACCAGGGCACGGATGCGATGGAGCGGGAGAAGGCGTTCCTGTTCGCCAGTCAGGAGGGCCGGTTCCTGTGGCACATCGACCAGGCGCTGCGCCGGCTGTACAAGTCGCCGGAGACCTTCGGCAAGTGCCACAACTGCGGCCAGGACATTGCATTCGAGCGGTTGGACGCACTGCCGCACGCGCGGTACTGCATCGAGTGCAAGCAGCGCGAGGAAGATGCAAAGCGATAAGAGCCCCTTCGTATTCTGGCCGATCCTGATCGCGATCGTCGCCAGTGACGTCGTCACGAAGCTGATGGCGGTCAAGACGCTGACGCTGCAGAGCGTCCCCCACGAGTTGTTCGGCGACTACCTGCGATTCACCCTGGTGTACAACCGGGGCGCGGCCTTCGGGCTCCACGTCGGCGACTACTCGCGCTGGGTCTTCATGCTGTTGACCATCGCGGCACTGGTCATCCTCGGCCGACTCTACCTGTCGTCCCGCCCGGGTGACCGGATGCGCGTCGTGTCGCTCGCGCTCGTGTGCGGCGGCGCGATCGGCAATCTCATCGATCGTATCCGCTGGGACATGGGAGTGGTCGATTTTCTCGACGTCGGCGTGGGCGACGCGCGCTGGCCGACGTTCAACGTGGCGGACATGGCGGTGAGCACCGGGGCGTTTCTGCTCGCCGCCGTGCTGTGGGCGGAAGACCGGCCGCAGGAAGCCGGTCAGATGAAGCTGCGCGAGCTGAGACACGAGTCGGGCGAGGCCACGTAGACCCGAGCATGCCGGCCACCCCGGCGCTGTCGGCGCCCCCGGACGCCGGGCCGAACGGCCGCCTCTTCTGGGGATCGGCTGCAGCCGTGGTGGTCCTCGACCTGATCACCAAAGTCCTGGCGGTGAAAAACCTCACGCCGCACATGCCAGTCGACGTGCTGGGTGAATTTGCGCGCCTCACGCTGGCCTACAATCCGGGAGCGGCGTTCAGCATGTCCGCGGGCCGGTACTCCCGCTGGATCTTCGGCGGGTTCGCCGTCATCGCCCTCGTCGTGCTCTGGCGCCTCTACCGCGAGAGCGCGCCGGCAGAGCGTCTCAAGCCGCTGGCTCTCGGGTTTGCGTGGGGCGGCGCCGCCGGCAACCTCATCGACCGGATCCGCTCGTCCGCCGGCGTCGTGGACTTCATCGACATCGGCGTGGGCAACGTTCGCTTCTGGACATTCAACGTCGCGGACAGCGCGGTGACGATCGGCGCCGTGATGCTCGGCTGGGTGCTGCTGCAGGAGGACCGGCAGCAGCAGAGACAGAAACAGGCCGCGAGTGAGTGACCGGCCGGCCTCCCCCCTGGGTCCCGCGGCGGGAACCACGGGCGGCCGGATCAAGCTTTTCGCGGCGCCGTTGCACGCCCCCCGGCTCGACCTGCTGCTCGCCCAGCGACTCGACATCTCGCGGAACCAGGCCGCGACGCTCATCGCGAACGGCCACGTGCGCGTCGCGAGCCGCCGGGAGAAGGCCAGCTATCGGGCGGAAGAAGGCGAGGAGATCGAGGTCACGATTCCCCCCCTGCCGGCCCGCGACGTGGCGCCCGAATCCATCCCGCTGGTGGTGCGACACGAGGACGACGACGTCGTCGTGATCGACAAGCCCGCCGGGATGGTCGTGCATCCCGCGCCCGGCAACTGGACCGGTACACTGGTGAACGCGCTCAAGGGACGCGGCGGGCCGCTGGCCGATGCCCCCCCCGGTGATCCTACGCGCGAGGGCATTGTCCACCGACTCGACAAGGAAACGTCCGGGCTGCTGCTGGTGGCCAAGACGGATCGCGCGCATCGCGCGCTGGGCGCCGCCATGGCGCAGCGCCTGATCTCGCGTCGCTACGCGGCGCTCTGCTGGGGGCATCTCGACGGCGAGCAGGTCATCGTGGACAAGCCGATGGCACGCGATCCCCGAAACCGCCAGCGCATGGCCGTGGTAGCGACCGGCAAGCCCGCGAAGACGGCCTTCGTGCGGATCGCGCGCTTCGACGCCGGAGACTTGTTGCGCGCGCACCTGTTCACCGGTCGCACACATCAGATCCGCGTCCATCTCGCCTCCATCGGCCACCCCGTGATCGGTGACGACACCTATGGGGGCGGCGGCGGCCGTCGGCTGGTCAGTCTCCCTCCCAAACGTCATTTTCTCCATGCCGCGTGGCTGGTCTTCACCCATCCGGTGACCCGTGCGACGATCGACATTCGCTCGCCGTTGCCAGACGACCTGCGCTCCGCGCTGGCGCGAATCTCCGACGGGGCCCTCCCGCCCGATGTCGCGGATCCGCTGGAAGCGCTGGGCTTCTACAGCATGGAGCGGTAGGGCGGTGAGTCACACAGTATTGATCTGCGACGACACGTCCTACATCCGAACGTTGATCAGGGACATACTCACTCGCGCCGGATACGAGGTCGTGGGCGAAGCGGCGTCCGGCGCCCAGGCGGTGGAGCACTACAAGGAGCTGCGGCCAGACGTCGTGACGATGGACATCGTGATGCGGGACATCGGCGGCATCGCCGCCGTACGCGAGATCCGGGACTTCGATCCGAGGGCCCGGATCCTCGTCTGCACCGCGATGGCGCAGCACGCGCTCGTCGAGGAAGCCAGGGCGGCGGGCGCGACCGAGTTCGTGGTGAAACCGTTCCAGCCGAGTCGCCTGCTGGAAGCCGTTCAGCGGGTACTGGCCTGATCGCGGCCGCCGTGACTGCCACCGCGAACGTTCGCCCGCAGCGAGCCGACGGCCGGCTCGCGTCCGAGCGCGACCTGGATGTGTTGCGCTCCTTCGCGCGACGCATCGACCCCACGGATGCCGGCGCCCACAACAACCTGGGCGTCCTGTACTTCAACAAGGGGCTGTACGAGGACGCCGTCGGCGCCTTCATGCGCGCGCTGGAGCTGGACTCGCGGATGCAGGTGGCCCAGCGCAACCTCGAGATCGCCTACCTGAACAGCGGCGCCGCGGAGCGGCGCATCGCCACCTTGCGAGAGTACCTGCGCACGCACCCGAGTGACCGCGAAGCGCGCTGGGAGCTGGGCCGCACCTCGGCGCTGCTCGGCAGGCACGTGGAGGCCGTCGAGGCGTTCCAGGAGCTGCTCAAGTACTACCCGCACGACCTCGGCGCGCTGATCCAGGTCGCGCTGTCCGAAAAGGAAGTCGGGGACATCGAAGTCGCGCAGCGCTGGCTGGAGCAGGCGCTCGCCGTCGATCAGGACAGCTCGCTCGTGCACTTCTACCTCGGCGAGATCGCGTACAACCGCGGGCTGCTCGACGACGCGCTGGCGCGGCTGCGCCGCGCCATCGAGCTGAACCCCGACAATCACGAGGCCTGGTACCTGCTCGGGTTCGTCCTCGGCGACAAGGGGATGCACGCGGACGCGCGACACGCCACCCAGCGCGCCGTGAGGCTCAACCCCTCGCTCGCGCGCGCCCAGGCAAACCTCGCCCTCACGCCCGACGCGGGCGAAACGCGCGGCTACGTCGAGAAGGCGAAGCGCGAGAACGCGCGCGTCTTCCAGATGGAAGTGAGCCGTGAGTCGCAGTTGACGCACTTCAACCTCGGGCTCGCGTTCCGCAAGCGCGGCTACTACCCCGAGGCGCTCAGCGAATACCGGCTTGCCCTCCAGCGGGGCGAGGACCGCGACCTGGTCGAACAGGCGATGGCCGAAGTGCATCTGCTCACCCGCGACGTCGAAACCGCGCTGGCGTTGTACGACCAGCTGCTGGCGCGGCGTCCCGACGGCCCCAAGCTGTGGAACGAGCGCGGCGTCGCGCTGCACCAGGGCGGCAACTACGCCGATGCCCTGGACAGCTATCGCCAGGCCATCGAGTGCGACCCGGGATACGCGATGGCGCTCAACAACGTGGGTGTCGCGCTGTACCACGCCGGCGACCCGGAGGCCGCGTTCGATGCGTTCCGCCGCGCGCTGGACGTGAACGGGTCGTTCGTCAAGGCGCGCCTCAATCAGGCGCTTCTCCTTTATAAAGGAAGAAAGCTGCAGTTGGCGCTCGAGGCGTACCGCAAGGCGCTCGCCGTGGACGGAGAGCATCCGGTGGCGTGGAACGGCGTGGGGCTTGTGCTCGCGGAGCTGCGCAAGTTCGAGGACGCGCGCAACTCGTTCGCGCGCGCCATCCAGGCCCGTCCGCAGTACGCCGAGGCGCATTACAACCTCAGCTTCACGCTCTCCAACCTCGGCGACTTCGAGAGCGCCCTGCGCGAGACGAAACGGGCCCTCGAGCTCGATCCGTACTACGTGGCGCAGAAGTTCGAGCTCGCGATCGACGTGCAGTACGAGGACGCGGACTTCTCGATCCTGCCGAACCTCGGCGAAGAGCGGCGCGCCGACGAGAGGATCGAGGACTTCGACTTCGACCCGCGGGTGCTGGATTCGCTCTTCACGGACCTGGCCCCCGCGCCGAAGCCGGCCGTTCTGGCCACGCTGCCCACGGAATCCGACGCCTTCGCGATGGCGTCGGATTTCCTGTCGAAGGGCTTCTTCGACCGGGCGCACGCGGAGGCGAAGCGCGCGCTGTCGCGGAACGGCGACCGTGCGCGGGGCGCCAGCCTGATCGGCGACATCTTCGGCCGTCAGGGGCTGTGGGGCGAGGCGCTCGAGCGCTATCGCGAGGCGCGCCGCCTGAACCCGGCTCTCGTCTCCGCCATGGCGGGCGAGGCAACGGCGCTGCTGCGGCTGGGCCGCGCCTTCGACGCGCGCCTGGTCGCGGAGTCCGTGTTGCATCGCGCGCCGGACGACGTCGAGACGCTCTTGCTGGCGGCCAGCGCGCGCGGCGACGCGGGTGACCCCGCGGCGGCGCTCGCGGCACTCGAAACCGCGCGAAAGGTGGCGCCGATGCGCGCGGACGTGCACAAGCACATCGGGGACATCGCGCGCAAGCTCGGCGACACGGAAGGCGCGATCGCCGCCTACCGGAAGGCGCTCCAGCTCGACCCGCTCTACGCGGTCGTGCGGTACCAGCTGGCCCGCGTGCACATGGACCGCGGGGAGTGGCGCGAGGCCGAGGGGAACCTGCTCGGCGCGCTCGACGCCGTGCCCACGTACGCCGAAGCCACGCTGAGCCTCGCCGCGCTGCGGCGCCGACTGCGGCGTCCGGCGGATGCGATGCCGCTGCTGATCGGGCTGCTCGAGCGCGACCCCTATCACTTCGACGCGTTGATCGCGCTGGGCGAGACGCTGCTCGACCTCGGCCGCAAGCCGGACGCGGTCACGGCATTCGCGCGCGTGCTGCGCTTCGATCCCAGCCACGTCGGCGCGCTGTACCACGAAGGCGCGCTGCTAGCGGAGCAACACCGGTACCGCGAGGCGGTGGAGCGCTGGCGTCAAGTCATCGAGTTCGCGCCTGCGAGCGAGTTCTCGCGGCGGGCGCGCCGTGAGATCCGCACGGCAGCCGACCTGCAGCGCATCTTCGGCGCCAGGGTGGCGGGCTAGCATGCCGATCGAGGGACCGCTCCGCGAACTCGGCCTGCCCGACGTCTTCCAGTTGCTGGAACTGAGCCGGAAGACCGGGGTGCTCCGCGTAACGTCCCGTCTGCGGGACGACGAAGGCCAGGTGTTCTTCGATCGTGGCCGTGTCGTCCAGGCAGCGCTCCGCAGCAAGCCATTCACTTCGGTCGAGGCGTCGAGCGAGCGCGAACACGACCGCAAGGCGCGCGGACAGATCGAGGAAGCCGTCTTCGAGCTCCTGTCCTGGCGCGAGGGGACCTTTTCGTTCGAGGAGCGCCCGATTCCGGAAGTCGCGGCCGACAGCCGCGTGCGGATCCCCACCGAGTCGTTGCTGATGGAGAGCGCGCGGCGCATCGACGAGTGGTCGCTCATCGCGGACAAGGTGCCGCACGCGGGCGTCGTCCCGCTGCTGGCGGACGTGGCGGGCGAGCACGAGTCGCAGCTCGACCTGCTGCCGCACGAGTGGGAAGTGCTCTCGCTCATCGACGGACGCCGCGACCTGGCGGCGATCTCGGGCGCCCTGAACCGCGCCGAGTTCGAGACCGCCAAGGTCGTGTACGGTCTGGTCACCACGGGCGTCGTCGAGATGAGGCCCGAGCCGCGCGTCGGCGCGTCCATTCCGGCGCCGACGCCGTTCGTCGATCCCGCGATCAAGTCGGCGCTGAACGGCGGCTTCGCCGCCGCGCGCTCCGGCGACCTTCCGGCGGCCCGGAAGCACTGGGAGCGCTATCTCGCGCTGGCGCCGCAGGACGCGGCCGCGCCGCGCGTGCGCGCCGCGCTGGCCGCGCTCGACACGCTGCTCGCCGCCATCGAGGCGCACGACCATGCCTGACGACGTACGCCTCTGGAGCGATGAGCTCGCGCGCGATCCGTCCAGCCTCGTATTCCTGCCGCTGGCGGAATCGCTGCGCCGCCGGGGACAGCTGGATCTCGCGCGCAAGGTTGCCGTGCGCGGGCTCGAGCGCCATCCGCACAACCCGGACGCACACGACCAGCTCGCGCGCATCCTCGCGGACCGCGGCGACCTGCAGGCGGCGTTCGACGAGTGGGACATGGTGCTCCGCCTCGCGCCGGGGCACGCGGGCGCGATGAAGGG
Source organism: uncultured Gemmatimonadaceae bacterium (assembly GCA_963724885.1). Classification (GTDB taxonomy): domain Bacteria; phylum Gemmatimonadota; class Gemmatimonadetes; order Gemmatimonadales; family Gemmatimonadaceae; genus DASPMP01. The sequence continues at coordinate 339,322 of CAVRWG010000003.1, forward strand.
CATGGCGTTCATCCTGTTCCAGCAGGGACGGCTCGAGGAAGCGGAGGGCCTGCTCGTGCGCGCGCAGTCCGCGGACGGGGAGGAGAACCTCGGGCCGGCGCTGGAGCGCGTCAGGCGCTCCGGTGCCAAGGGCCGGATCTCGATGCCAACGGAGATCCCCGAGGATCCCCGGCAGCTCTTCAGCGACGTGCTGGCGCACGATCAGGCGGCCATCCTGCTGGACAAGGACGGCCTCGTGGTCGCGGGCGAATACCGCCGCGACGGGGGAAGGGACGTCGCCGGCGACGTGGGCGCGACGCTGTCCGGCGTCTCGGGCGAGGCGCTGCGGGCGATGCGGCATCTCGACATGGGCCCTTGGCGCTCCATCGTGTTCGAGACGGAGCGCGCCGTGGTCTCGCTGGCGCCGGCGCCGGCGGAATCCGCCGCGACGGGCGGACTGATGGTCGTGGCGACGCATCCGAGCACGCCCCTCGGCGCGCTCAAGCGCCTGCTGGAGCGCTGCCTGGCGCGGGCGCGCGCCTTCGTCTCCGGCAGCGACTCATGAATACGCCCTTCACCGCCGTGGTCGACGCGCTCACGCGGCAGCGAGGCGTCGTCGCCAGCCTCGCGGTCAGCGCCTCGGACGGCATCGCGATCGAGTCCAACCTCCAGATCGGGCAGGAGGAGTCCCGTGTCGCCGCGCTGGCGGCGTCGCTCTACCGCAAGGCGCGCAAGTCGGCGCTTGCGGCGGGCCTCGGTGAAACCGGCTTCATGCAGCTCGAGGCCGAGTCCGGCCGGCTCTGTCTCATCGGCGGCGACGAGGTGGTGCTCGTTGTGGTCGCCCGGCCGGACTCTAACGTGGGGCTCATTCGCGTGGCCATGCTGCGCGCCGCGGAGGCACTCGCGTGATCAAGACGTCGGTTGAGCCCTGGATCGAGCCGCCGCTGCGGGCGTTCGTGGAGGATGCGGGCGTGGTGCTCGCGCTGCTGCTGAATCGTGACGGGCAGGTGATGGCGCAGCACGGCTTCACCCGGGCCGTGGACATCATGTCCGCATGCGCGCTCGCCGCCTCGATCCACGCGTCCGCCGCCGAGCTGGGACGGACGCTGGACGGCCGGCCGTTCTCCGGAATGCATCACGCGGGCCGCCAGCGGCAGATCTTCCTCGCCGACACGGAAACGGTGCGGGGCGTCTACATTTTCCTCACCGTGTTCGACAGTGAAAGCTCCCTCGGTCTCGTGCGTCTGTATTTCGAGGAGTTCCAGTCGAACCTCGCGACCGCAGCGCCGGCTCCCACTGCCCAAGCCTCGCCCAAGCTCACGGAAGACTTCGAGCGGGAACTGAACCGGAACCTGGCAACGCTGTTTGGCAAAGCATAGAGCATGTCGCTAGTCAACTACCAGACCCGCGAGATCACGTGCAAGATCGTCTACTACGGCCCGGGGCGGTCGGGGAAGACGACGAACCTGCATTACATCTACGGGCAGGTGCCGGAGGAGCGGAAAGGCACAATGGTCTCGCTGGCCACGCAGACCGACCGCACCCTGTTCTTCGACTTCCTGCCGCTCGATCTCGGCACCATCTCGGGATTCACGACGCGCTTCCAGCTCTACACCGTGCCGGGCCAGGTGTACTACCAGGCGACGCGTAAGCTCGTGCTCCAGGGCGCCGACGGCGTCGTCTTCGTGGCCGACAGCCAGGTGCGACAGCTCCAGGAGAACATCGAGAGCTTCCAGGACCTGCATCAGAATCTCGCCGAACAGGACGTGGATCCGCGCGCGATCCCGCTCGTGATCCAGTACAACAAGCAGGACCTGCCGCGCGACCTGATCCTCACCGGCAGCGAGCTGTCGGAAGCGATCAATTTCCGCGGCGTGCCCGAGTTTTCTGGTGACGCCCTGCACGGGCCGGGGGTGTTCGAGACCCTGCGGAGCATCTCCGAGCTCGTGCTCAAGCGGCTCAGCGCCGGCTCCTCGCGCTGACGGTGGCCGAGTGCAAGTAGACGCGCGCCACCGCTTCGAGAACTACGTCACCGGCTCGGCCAATCGCCTGGCCGTTGCCGCGGCACGCGCGGTCGCGGAGCAGCCGGGACTGACGTACAACCCGCTCTTCGTCTACAGCGGGTCCGGGCTGGGCAAGACGCACCTCATGGGCGCGATCGGCAACCTCGTGCTGCAGCGCGATCCGACGCTCGGCGTCGAATACGTGACGCTCGAGGACTTCGTCGAACAGCACCACGCGGCGATCGCCGCCAACGAGTCGGAACGGTTCAAGCAGCGCTACGGCCGCGTGGACGTGCTGCTTCTCGACGACATGCAGTTCCTCACGGGACGCCGGGAGACGCAAACGGAGCTGCTGCGCCTGCTCAACGCGCTCCAGGGCACGGGCCGGCAGGTGGTGATGACCAGCGACCGTCCGCCCGCCGAGATCCCGGATGTGGACGAGCGCCTCATCTCGCGGCTGTCGGGCGGGCTGATCGTGGACATCGGCGCGCCCGACTACGAAACGCGCCTGGCGATCCTGCGCGCGCGGTGCGAAGAGCGCGGCGTGCGATTCCAGGGGGGCGTGATCGAGGAGCTGTCTTCGGTGGAGTTCGGCAACATCCGCGAGTTGCAGGGTGCGCTCAACAAGCTCATCGCATCGCAGACGCTCGGTGGCGAGCAGGTGCGCGCCGACGGGGTGCGCGCGATGTTCGGCGCGTACGCCACACCGCCCGCGCCGGCGCCGGCACGGCCTTCGCGCGGCGCGCGCGTCTCGGGCGCGCTGTCGGGCGACGGCCTCGACTTCCACACCTTCGTCAACGACATCGCCAGCGCGGTGGCCGAACATGTGGATCCGTGGAAGATCAAGGTCGCCGAGGCGGTGGCCTACTGGTCCGGGGAAGGCTACCGCACCGCGCTGCTGGAGCGCCTCCTCCAGACGGGCCGAGCCGGGACCGATTTCGAGACGCCGCTCAAGGCCTACTTCGCGGCCGTCGAGAAGCTGCGCGAGCTCGAGGGTCGCGCGACGGCCATCGATCCGGCGCTGGGCGCGAACGAGGTCTTTCGCGATCCGGAGCGTCTCGCCGAAGCCGAAACGCTGGCGACCCGGGCGCTCGAGGGCGCGACGCCGCCCCCGGGACCGTCGCCGGCGTTCTCGCGCGACCTCTTCGAGGTCGGCGCCAGCAACCAGCTGGCCGTGCGCGCGGCCGACGCGGTGATCGCCGATCCCGGCGGGAAGTACAACCCGCTGTTCGTCCACGGTCCCAGCGGCGTGGGCAAGACCCACCTCGTGAACGCGGTCGGCAACGAGATCATCAACGGGAGCGGCGGGGCGGCCATCGTCGCGTGCGTCAGCGCGCAGCAGTTCATGGACGAGCTGATCGCCGCGCTGCAGGAAGGCAGCGTGGATCGCTGGCGCTCGCGGTATCGCCACGCCGACGCACTGGTGATCGACGACGTGCAGTTCGTCGCGGGCAAGCAGCGCACCCAGGAGGAGCTGTTCCACGTCTTCAACACGCTGTACAGCGAGGGCAAGCAGCTGGTGTTCGCCAGCGACCGCCAGCCCCGCCAGCTCGATGGCCTCGAGGAACGGCTGCGCTCCCGATTCGAGGGCGGGCTGGTGGTCGAGATGCTCCCGCCGGACCGCGCGCTGCGCCAGAAGCTCTACGGCCACTACCTCGAAGCGATCGAAGCGACGGACCGTCCCGCGATCGTCGCGTATCTCGCTGACCGGCCGGTGGCGAGCGTCCGGGAGATCATCGGGATCGTGCAACCGTCTCGAAGCGGCGGTCGACGTGTCGGGCGGGGGGGGCGCCGCTGACGCTGGCGGCGACACGCGCCGCGATCGAGCCGGGCGGCGCGGTCCCGGCGGCTCTGCCACCCGACGTGAAGTCGGCCGACGCGTTCCTGCTCGACGAGGAGAAGATCGTGTGGCACCTGCCGGACCTCGCGGCCCGCGTCATCGAGGAGCCCTCGTAAATGGCGATCAGGGGATCGCTCCGCGAAGCGTCGCTGCCGGACGTGTTGCAGCTCCTCTCGATGGGGAAGAAGACCGGGTGCCTGAGCGTGACGCACCGGAACAACTTCGGCTACATCTACTTCGACAAGGGCAGGATCTCGTACGCGTCGATCGTGAACCGCCGCGACCGCATCGGCGACATGCTCGTGAAGGCAGGGTCCATCACGCCGGAGCAGCTGCAGGCCGCCATCGACGCACAGGCCAAGCACCGCGACAAGCGCATCGGCGACCTGCTGGTGGAGCTGGCGTTCATCTCTCGCGAGGCGCTGCACGAGTTCGTCCGCGTGCAGATCGAGGAGGCCGTGTACCTCCTGTTCACCTGGAATGAGGGGACGTTCAATTTCGACGCGGACGTGCACCCCGAGCGGCAGGATCTGCTCGTATCGATCAGTCCGGAGTCGCTGCTGCTGGAGGGCGCGCGGCGCGTGGATGAGTGGAGCCTGATCGAGAAGAAGATCCCGGGCTTCGACGCCGTCTTCGACGCGGACTGGCGCAAGCTGGCGGACACCGACCCGACGCTCAGCTCCGAGCAGCAGAGCGTGCTGCAGTTCATCGACGGGCGGCGCGATGTCAACCAGATCGTCGAAGCGACGGGCCTGGTGGAGTTCGAGGTGGGCAAGGCGCTCTACGGCCTGCTCACGGCGGGGCTCATCCATCGCGTGGGACGGAACAGCCGCGTGGACCTGCGGGCCATTCCGGAGAGCCGGACCGACGAGCATCGCAATCTGGGCATCGCATTCTACAAGACCGGCATGCACGAGGACGCGCTGCGCGAGTTCCGCCGCGTGCTGGAGCTCAACCAGGACGACGCGCACCGCGCGCTTCTATATCGGGCTGGTCCAGTTGCGGCAGGGCAAGTGGAACGACGCCCTCGAGACGTACCTCGACGCGGCCAGCCGTCCCGGCGCGCGTCCGGCCGCGTTCCACAATCTGGCGATCGCGCTCGAGCGGGTCGGGCGATACGCCGGAGGCGCTCACCGCGCTCCACGACGCCGTCAAGCGTGGCGGGTCGCGACGACGCGCAGGATCCAGACGTCCATCGGCATCGTGTCGCTGCTGATGGGCGAGCGTCGCAGACGGCGGACAAGGCGCTGCTCGCGGCCAAACCGCTGTGGCCGAACAGCGAAGCCGTCGTCGGCGTGGTATCACTATGCGTCTCTCGCGGCCGCGCTCCTCGGCGACTTGACACGCGCACAGGACGATCCTGCGAGGAGGGCCTCACGCACCACCCGCACATCGCCGCGCTGTACAACAATCTCGCGGCGCTCCTCGAGCGCGCCGGCTCGTACGACGAGGCGCTGCTCGTGGCGGAGCACGGGCTCACCGACGATCCGGGCATGCCACAGCTGCACAAGAACATCGGCGATCTGTACTACCGCGCCAGCCGGTTCGACGAGGCGTTCGACGCGCTGGAGCGCGCGGTCAAGGCGAATCCGGACCACGGCGCCGACGTCTATCTCAAGCTCGGCAACATCCGCCTGCGCCGGCCGACAGCGCGACGAGGCGGTACGCTGCTTCGAGAAGGCGCTCGAGCTGGACCCGGACAACGTGCTCGTGCGCCAGAACCTCGAGCACGTGAAGCAGACTCCGCTGCACGCTATCCTTCCCACCATGGCCGATCAGATCGTCGCGCGCGCCATCTCCGCGCATCGCACCAGACTTCAGACCCTGGACAAGAAGCTCGATTCTCCGGAGGCGGGCACCCGGCGCGACGCGCTCAAGGACGAGATCATCGCCTTCTTCAAGTCCATCGAGCAGGAGATCGCCGATCTCGAGGCGCTCAAGGACGACGTCAGGAAGCTCGTCGAGAAGTGGAAGACGCTGCAGGCGGTGCAGACGCTGGCGCCGGAGTTCGCGGCCGAGAAGCCGGTGGTGCACGCCGATCACATCGGCGCGTCCACGTTCATCGAGAAGGGATGGAGCCGGCTGTCGCTCGGCGACTACGCCGGCGCGGAGCAGGCGCTCCGGCAAGGCGATCGAGCTGTCGCCCGAACGATCCGCAGTCGGAGGCGCTGCTGGGCTGGGCGCTGATGCTCCAGGAGAAGTACGACGACGCGCTGCTCTGGTTCCAGAAGGTGCTGATGCGCGAGCCGCAGAACGCGCTCGCGCGCATCAACGTCGGATACATCTGCCTCAAGAAGAGGATCTTCGGCGAGGCCATCGAGCATCTGTCGCGCGCGATCCGGCTGGACAACGACAAGAAGGCGACGCTGTACGCGCATTTCTATCTCGGCCTGGTGTACCTCGAGCGCGACATGTTCGAGGACGCGCAGACGTTCTTCCAGAAGACGCTCGTGCTCGGGCCCCAACCTCATCGAGGCGTACTACGAGCTGGGGCGCGCGTACTGGTTCAACGGGCAGCAGGACGAGGCGCGGCAGACGTGGCGCGACGGATACGCGGCCAACAAGTTCAATCCGTGGGGAAAGCGCTGCGCGGAAGCCCTGAAGACGGTGGAAGCAGGGGGAGAGCCGTAACGCCTCCGCGGACACAGAGGCGGACATGAAGGCGAACAAAAGGGCGGACATCGACGGTGCATCGCGGCCGATGTAATGTCCGCAGTCGTGTCCGTCGTCATGTCGCCGTAATGTCCGTAGTAATGTCCGCAGCGATCAGGCCCAGGACGCCCCCGAGCGGCTCGACCGCGGCCGCTTCACCGTTCCTCTTCTATCCCCAGCGACCGGCAGCTCGCGACGTCGCTCGCGCGAGCACGCGCTCGCGCACCGACACGTTCCCCGGCCTCCCGCGCCCGTCGCAGCGCGTCACGATCGCGATCGCGCCGGATCAGCGCCGGTTTCCGCGAATGGGCGGGCGACGCGCCGGAGTGGGGCAGCGCCATCGCGTTTCCCGAGTCGCGGCGCATCGTGCTCCAGGGACGGCGCGCGCGGCTCCGACGCCGGCGATCCGCTGACCGTGCTGCGCCACGAGCTCGCGCACCTGGCGCTGCACGAGTACCTCGGCGACCTCCCGCCGCGCTGGTTCGACGAGGGCTACGCCAGCTATGCCGCGGCGCGAATGGGGCCGAGAAGAGCTGCTCGCGACCAACGTCGCGCTCGCGCTGCGCGGTATGCCGACGCTGGACGAGCTCGAGGCGTCGTTCGGCGGCGGCGCGTCCGCGGCGCAGTCGGCGTACGCGCTCGCGTATCGCGCGGTCGCCGAGCTGGCGCAGATCGACCCGAGTGCACGGGCTCGTCGCTCTTCCTGCGCTACTGGCGCGAAACGGAGTCGTTCGAGCGCGCCATGCGGAGCGCCTACGGCATGACGTCGCGAGGCTTCGAGCGACGCTGGCAGCAGCGAACACGCGCGCCAGTACGGCGCGCTGGCGCTGGCGAGCAATGTGACGCTCGCGGCCATGCTGATGTTGTTCATCCTCGGCGCCGCTGTACGTGCCCGTCGTCGCCGCGACCGACGCCGGCTGGAGCGGATGAAGGAGGCGGAGGCGGCCGCGGAGCGCGGCCGCGAGGCAGTCCGCGATCGACGACTGCTGCGTCGCGCGAGGCGCCTTAATCCAATCCTAACTTTCGACAGGCATTTGACGTTGACACGGTTTTCGCGCGACGGATATCACTCATACCTCCTATGGCAGAAGCCGAAGCCACAACCCGCTCGCGTCCACTGCTGTGGTGGGGCATCGCACTGCTGACGATCGCCGCCGGGTTACGCGGATCTCGCGCGCGGCGGCGAGACGATTGCCCCGATCCTGCTCGTGGCGGGCTACTGCGTGCTGGTTCCCCTTGCCATTCTGCGCTCGTAGCGACACGGTCAATCCTGCGTGTCGGCGTGCGTCTGCGTCCGGACGGCGTCTTCGGGCGAATAGCTCAGTTGGTTAGAGCGCCTGCCTTACACGCAGGAAGTCGGGGGTTCGAGTCCCTCTTCGCCCACTCGGTTGCGGTTGTAGGACCTTGTCGGACCACATTCGCGGGACGTCCAGGGTATATCTGCTTACAGCTTGGGAGGTTAGAACCGTGAAGGTGATGCAGCGACGTGCTGAGGGGCGGTCGCGCTGACACTCGGCGTGGTCGGTGCTCCGACCGCTTCGGCCCAGGCCAATCGGTTGGCGCCCGGCCCCGATACGCCCAAGCTTCTGGTCGCGGTGTTCCGAGCAGTGATCGCGCGTCCGGCGTGCAGGCGGCCGATGCCATTCGCACGCGCGTCCAGAGCGGTACAAGCATCAGGCAGCTGTACGTCATTCCGTGGACCGACATCAAGACCTACCTCGAGTCCTCGGGCTTCCGTGCGGATTCGTCGCTCGGTCCCAAGGACCTCAAGGAGCTCGCCAGGCTGCTGCGCGCCGACGAGGTGCTTGTACGGCAGCGTGACGCGCAGCGCCAGCGGCATCAAGGTGGAGCCGCGCCTCGTGCTGGCCCGCGACGTCACGCTCGGCCAGCCGCTGCCCACCGCAGAGGGCGCCAACCCGGCCGACGCCGCCCGCTCGATCGAGCGCTCGCTCCAGGAGGCCCGGAAGCAGCTGCCCGACAACAAGGCGTGTGAGAACCACATCCGGGCCAAGGCGTTCACGCAGGCGATTGCGTCCGCGAACGCGGGCATCGTCAAGTATCCGAATGCCACGCTCGCCCGGCTGTGTCTTGCCTCGGCGTACCAGGAAATGAAGCTGGCGCCGGATTCGGTGCTGCGCGTGCTGAACGAGATCCTCCGCATCGATCCCAGGAACTCGTTCGCGCTGCGCATCGCTTTCGGCGAATACGAAAAGAAGGGCGACGTCGAGAATTCGGTGCGCGCACTGGTCGCGCTGATCAAGCTCGAGCCCACCAACCTGTCGCTGCAGGAGCAGGTGATCGCAAAGCTGGCGGGGTTGGGCAAGCCGACGGTCGCGATTCCGATCGTCGACACCCTGCTGATCGCAAGCCCTGGCGATCCGAAGCTCATGCGCTCCAAGTGGCTGCTGCTCCTGAGCGCGGCCGCGGCGGACACCGGCGGAGGGCGCGTGACGCACTTCGAGGGCGCGGTGCGCACGGGCGAGGAGATGGTCCGCGCCGATACCGCGCTGGCAGACAGCGTGTACTACTCGCGCCAGATCGCGGCGGCCACGGGAATCACGGCGACCCCCGCTCGGGCAGTGGAGTTCGCGTCGCGCGCGGTGCAGAAGTACCCCAACAACGCGGAGTTCTGGGCGCTCAAGGCCCAGTCCGAGCGCAGGGCCGGACAACTCCAGGTTGCACAGCAATCGATCGCGCGCGCGCTGGCGATCAATCCCAAGTTCCCCAACGGGACCCTGATGCTGGCGACCATCTTCCTGGAAACCAACCAGCCCGATAGCGCCCTGGCGGTCGCGCGGCGCGGTGTGGCGGTGGGTGATGACGCCAAGACCTGGGGCGCGTTCCTGCTGGCCCCTACGCAGGCGGCGTTCAAGAAGGCGCAGGAAACCAAGGATCCGCTGGAATACGAGAAGGCGTTGGCCCTCGCGCAGGAATCGGACAAGCTTTCGCCGTCGCAGACTGCGCAGTTCTTCATCGGCGTCGCCGGGTTCCAGATCGGCATCGACGCCGTTCAGAAGGCACAGAAGCCGAAGAGCTGCCCGCTCGCGCGGAAGGGACAGGAGATGCTGCTCCTCACGCAGGTGAACATGAATGCGATCGGCAGAACCGACGCTGCCACGGCACAGCAGCTCATGCCCTATGTCGCGCAGTTCGCGCCAGCCGCGGATCAGATGGTCAAGACGTGGTGTAAGTAGGCACCTCTGGAGTTCGTTGCCCAGGCGGCCCACCGCAATAAGCGGTGGGCCGCTTTATTTCCAGTGGCATCGAGCCGGCTCCCGCGTGTGATCATCGGGAAGTCCCTGGCGCCGAGTTGACAGGATTGTGACGCGAACGCCAACTTTGCCAGTTAGCAGGCGAAGAACCGCGGCGCAACCGCCGCGGCGCTCCTCCAGTTCCATTCCTACCTCCAGGGGGTATTCGTGCGTTGGCGTAATTTCATGGTCGGCGTGTCGCTCTGCGCGCTCGCGGCAAACGCGGCTGAGGCGCAGAACCGCACCATCACCGGCCGCGTGTACGACGCGGCAACCAGCAAGGTCATTGCCGGCGCCCAGGTGAGCGTCGTCGGGGTTGCCCAGGCGTCGCGCAGCGACGACAAGGGTGAATTCCGCATCACGGTGACGTCGGGCGACGCGATTCTCAACATCCGCGCGCTCGGCTTCGGGCGTGTGCAGCTGAACGTGCCGGCGTCGCAATCGACGGCCGAAGTCGGGATGCAGCGGGAGGCCATCCAGCTCTCGGAGGTCGTCGTCACCGGCGCCGCCACGAGCCAGGAGCGCCGCAACGTGGGAACCGCGGTATCGACGGTTTCCGCCGAGCAGCTCGCGGCCGTTCCCGCGCCGTCGATCGAAAGCGCGCTCCAGGGCAAGGTGGTGGGAGCGAGCATCAACATGAACAGCGGCGCGCCGGGCGGCGGCGGACAGGTCCAGATCCGCGGCGCCACGTCCATCCTCGGCAGCGGTGAACCGCTCTTCGTCGTGGACGGCGTCATCATCAGCAACGCCGCGTTTTCGCCGGGCACGAACGCCATCAGCCGGGCCTCGGGTGCGGCCGCCCGGTCGGTCCAGGACAACGCCGTCAACCGCCTCGCGGACCTGAGCCCGAACGAGATCGAGAGCATGCAGGTGCTCAAGAGCGCGGCGGCGTCGGCGATCTACGGGTCGAAGGCGACCAACGGCGTCGTGATCATCACGACCAAGCGCGCCCACTCCGGGATGCCCGCGTTCGAGTTCTCGCAACGGATCGGGCAGAACACCCCGCTTCGTCTGCTGGGGTCCCGCAAATTCACGCCGGCCACGTTCGACGCGGCCTTCGATCCGACGGGCTTGGGCTCTGTCGACGCGGCGACATACTGCACCGGCGGCACCTGCCCGTACTACGACTACCAGGGCGAGCTGTACAAGGCGCGCGGCGCCAGCCACGAGTCCTCGCTGTCGTTCTCGGCGAGCAGCGGGGCGAGCCGCGTGTACGCCGCCGTGAACGACAAGGGCGATCCGGGCACGCTGCTCGGCACGGGCGCGCGCAAGCAGAGCCTGCGCATCAACGCGGACCAGGAACTTGGCTCCAAGTGGTCGGCGGGTGTGTCGTCCTCCATCTATCGCAGCACGGCCGCGCGCGGCATTTCCAACAACGACAACACATTCACGAGCCCGATGTACGGCCTGGGGTACACGCCGGCCGTCGTCGATCTGCAGCGCCGCGTGGACGGGCGCCTCGTGGACAACGTCATTCTCGAAACCCTCGTCGGCAACGGGGCCAATCCGTTCCAGACGCACGAGATGCTGCAGGACCGGGAAGACGTCTGGCGTCAGATCGGGAGCGGCCAGGTTCGCTTCGCCGCGCTGGCCACGCAGTCGCACACGCTGACCTTCAGCGCGATGGGCGGCTTCGATCGGTACGACGCCGAAGGCAACGTCTACTCGCCGAACAACCTCCAGTTCGAGCCGGATGATGGGTTCCCCGGCACGGTGGTGCAGGCCGAAGGCCTCGTCCGCCAGTTCAACGCTGGCGTGAACGCCGTGCACACGTACACGCCGGCGCGTTCGGGCCTGCTGTCGATTCTCTCGCAGGCCACCAGCTCGGTCGGCCTGCAGTACGAGGATCGCGCCGCCAACAGCTACAGCATCGTCGCGCGCGGGCTGCTGCCCGGCGTTCTCACGTTCGACCAGGGCACGCCCACGCTGGCGCAATCGAAGACCGCCGTGCGCGACCAGGCGATGTTCGTGAGTGAAGAACTCCTTGCCCTCGACGAGAAGCTCTCCCTCAGCGGCCGGGTGCGCGCGGAGCGGAGCAGCGTGAACGGCGATCGCGAGAAGTACTTCTACTGGCCGGCGATGTCGGCGGCATACCGGTTCGTGAACGTGATTCCCTACACGAACGAGCTGAAGCTGCGCGCCGCCGTCGGTGTCTCGGGCAATCAGCCCCGCTACGGCGACCGCGACCTGGTGCTGGCCCCCAACGGCCTCATCGACGGTCGTAACGCGGTGGCGACGCCGAGCAATATCGGTAACGAGGACATCGAGCCGGAGACGATGCGCGAGACCGAGTTCGGCTTCGACGCCACGTTCCTCGATTCCCGCATCGGCCTCGAGGCGACGGTGTTCAACCGGACGATCACGAACATGCTTCTCACGGCGCCCCTGGCGCCTTCGTCCGGATTCGCCAGCCGCGTCATCAACGGCGGCGAGATGGAAACGAAAGGAACGGAGGTGGGGCTCAGCCTCACGCCGATCCGGACGCCCACGCTCCAGTGGACGTCCACCGCGAACTTCTACGCGTTCACGTCGCGGATCGTCGACCTGCCCGCGTCCGTCGCGGATTTCGCGCAAGCCAACTCGGGCTTCGGCGCGCAGTACGGCCGCGGCCGCATCGCGCGTGGCCAGAAGACCACCATGATCTGGGGCAACAGGGCCCGCACCGACGGCAGCGTGGTGGATTCGATCATTGCCGACGCGAATCCCGACTTCACGATGGCGTTCGTGAACTCGGTGCAGTACAAGGGCATGTCCCTGCACGGCGTTCTCGACTGGCGCAAGGGCGGCTACGTCTCGAACATGACGCAAAGCCTGTTCGACGAAGGCCAGAACTCGTGGGACTACGACAAGCCGTCGCCCGACCCGGCCCGGACGCTGGGCGAGTACCGCTACAGCGAGTGGAACGCCGGGCAGAACGCCGGCGTGTACATCCAGGACGGGTCGTTCGTGAAGCTCCGCGAAATCACGTTCTCGTACGACCTGCCGGCGAACGTCCTGTCGCGGCTCCGTGGCGCGAAGAAGGGCGAGCTGATCATCGGCGGCCGCAACCTCATGACCTTGAGCGACTACTGGGGAATGGACCCCGAGGTGAACAACTTCGGCAACCAGAACATCGTTCGCTTCGTGGACCTCTCACCGTATCCGCCGACGCGTAGCTGGTTTGTCGGTGTCAACGTGACCTTCTGAACATGACGACCATTCGCAACAGCCGCTTTGCGGCGAGGAACGCTTACATGCGTACTGCAGTCATAGGCGCACTCGGCGTCGCGATGCTCGCGCTCAGCGCGTGCAGCGCCGACCGCCTGAACGTGCCGAACTATCAAAGCCCGACCGTCGACGTCATCACGGGCGATCCGGTGGCAGCCCTGCCGCTGCTCGCGACCGGCGTGCTGCGCGACGACCGCGGCAACCACACGACGTACATCCTCGGGGTCGGCATCCTCGGCCGCGAGGCGTACAACTACACGCCGACCGAAGGCCGCAACACCTCGGGCTTCCTCATCGATCCGCAGAACCAGACGAGCTTCGGCGGCACGTCCAACTGGAGCGGGCAGTTCTTCACCATGCGCGACGCGTTCAACACGCTCACGGTGACGGAAGCGGCGCCGTCGTCGGTGTTCAGCGACGCGCAGAAGAACGCCGTTCGCGGATTCGCCCACACCATGCAGGCCATGGCGATGCTGTACCTCCTCAACACGCGCCATGATCTCGGTATTCCGGTGGAAATGTCGGCTGACCCGGTCGACCTCCAGCCGTTCGTCTCGAGGGACTCGGCATTCAACCACATCCTCGGCTTGCTGAACCAGGCGCAGGCCGAGCTCGTGGCGGCCGGAACGGCGGCGTTTCCGTTCACGTTCCACGCCGGCTATGCCGGCTTCACCACGCCTGCGACGTACATCCGGTTCAATCGCGCCCTGGCCGCGCGCGTGAACGCCTACCGGGCGTCTCTGGGCGTCTCGGGCTGCGGCGCGCCCCGCAGCGCCGCGTGCTACAACGCGGTGATCGCCAACCTCGGCGAGTCGTTCATCGACGGGGCGGCTGCCACGACGGCGGCTCTCGCCGCCGGTCCGTCCAACGTGTATTCGGCGGCCGCGAACGACGTGCCGAACGGGCTCAGCAACCAGGCGTCGACGAACATCGTCGCGCACTTCCGGGCTGACAGCGGCATCGCGCTCCGGTCCGACGGCGTCACGCTCGACGCGCGGTTCACGGGCAAGGTCATCACGATCGCGTCGAAGGCGCCGCCGTCGTCGGTGGTCGCTGCTCCCACCACGTTGGACTACAGCATCTACGCGAATCGCACCGACGCGGTGAAGATCATCAAGAACGAGGAGCTGATCCTGCTCCGCGCCGAGGCCCGCTGGTACACCGGCGACGCCCCGGGCGCCCTGGCCGACATCAACCTGGTCAGGACGATCTCGGGCTCGCTCGCCGCTCGCGGGGCGTTCGTCGATGAGGCGGACTTCCTCGGAGAGCTGCTGTACAACCGCCGGCTGTCCCTGCTGTTCGAGGGCCACAGATGGGTGGACATGCGGAGGTTCGGCCGCGTGGATCAGCTCACGCTCGACCGGCCGACGCACGTGAGGGCGTCGCAGCTGCCGGTGCCGCAGGCCGAGTGCCTCCAGCGCGCGAGTGCCGGTGCGGGTCTGGCGGGGCCGGGATGCTCCTGAAGACTAGGGAGTAGGGACTGGGGACTAGAAAAGGAAAGGGGAAAGGGAATCGAAGCCGATCCCTTTCCCCTTTCCTTTTGCCGTGCCGCAGTTTGCTGTTGCTAGTCCCTAGGGAACGACAGGCCTCGGCTCCAGCTTCGCGACCCATAGCCCGGAGTTGAAGTCGGTGAACAGGATGTGGCCCTTCCAGGGCATCGCGTTCATCGCGAACGACGCGTTCGCCGTGCGACCCTTGGGATCGAACGCCTTGAAGACCGCGATCTCCCGGCGCTGCTCGGCCAGGTTGCCGAGCAGCTCGCCCGACACGTCCACGACGCGCAGGCCGCCGTCGTAGTACGCCTGGTACATCACGTCGTCTTCGACGATGATGTCGTGCGACCCGAACTCCTCCTGGTGGTACTTGGCGATGTTCTTGGGGTTCTTGGGGTCGGTGAAGTCGATGATGTGGGTGTAGCCGGCCGAGGTCTGCGCCACGCCGCCCGGCTGGCCGATCGTGTTGAAGTAGTTGATGCCTTCCCATACCCGGCCTTCGCGCGACATGATCTCGTCGCCGAGGAACAGGTAGGTCTTGCCCGTGGCCTTCTGCACGTACGGATAGATCTCGTGCGTGGCGCCGCTCGTCGTCGGATACGTCGCGATCAGGACGGGCTTCTCGATCGTGCCGCCGTACTTGCCGTTGCCCACGTCCACCGCCACGACGCCCGTGCCCCACTCGGACGAGTACGCGATGCCGTCCCGGACCCACACGTCGTGGACGCGCGAATCGGGGTGGTTGTACTCGCTGACGTACTTCGGGTTGTAGATGTCGCGCAGGTCGACGATGACGTACTTGTCGCCGCCGGAGATCGCGAACAGGTAGTCGTTCGTGGCGAACATGTTGTGCACGCCACCCGTGAGCTCCTGGCTGAAGGTCGCGGAGACCTTGGGGTGCGCCGGGTTGGCGAGGTCGAGGATCACGACCCCGTTGACGCGGTCGGATGCCCCTTCGCGCGACAGCACGCCGTAGCGGCCGTCGGGCGACACGGTGACGTCGTTGATCGTGCGCGCGTTCACCTGGATCGAGTCCGTGAGCACAGGCGCCGCGAGGTTGGTGATGTCGAAGACGTAGCCCCAGCCGTCGCCGCCCCACGTGCCGACCAGCGTGTAATCGCGGCCGTCCTTGGCCGTCCACGGCCACAGGTCCGACGTGTTCACGTGCGTGATCGCGCCGCGTCCGGTCACGTTGATGCGCCGCCGCACGTCGCGCGGCGTGACCTGAAGGACCTTGCGCGCGGTCGTTGTGCCCGCGGTGGCCAGCAGCGTGTAACGGCCTGGGACCTCGGCAGCGAACATGCCACGGTCCACGATGCCGGTGGCGCCGGGCGCCGCGATCGTGTCGTCCGGCAGATAGGTATAGCTCCACGTCACCGGGACGTCCGTGACCGCGCTGCCGTTGGCGCGCTTGGCCGTCGCCTTGAGATGCAGCACGTCGCCGCTGCGCATCGTGCTTTCGGCCATGTCGATCGACAGGCTCGCCACGGGGTTGGCGACGACCGTGTAGCTGACTCGTGCGGTCCTGCCCTCGGCTTCCGCCGTGATGATGACAGGGCCGCGTCCGACCGCGGTCACATTGCCGAAGCGATCAACGGTGGCGACGGCGTTGCTCGAGCTGCGCCACGTGATCGGCGCGGGGCGGCGCTCGCTGCCGTCCGCGTGCAGCGCCCGCGCGTTGTGCGCCAGCGTCACACCGGCGTAGAGGCGGCCGGGCTCGGGCGTGATTTCCACCTTGGCGATCTCGGGCCACGAGACCGTGATCGGGACGCGCACGATGATCGGAGCCGCGCCCTGGCGGCCCATGGCGGCGGCGACAATTTCGTACTTGCCGGCGCGCAGCGCTTTCACCTTCCCGTCGCTGACCATCACGGCGGCACGGGGGCCGCCGACGCGAACAGGCGCGCCGGCAATCTCTTTACCCTGCGCGTCGAAGGCCGTCACCTTGATTGGCGCGACTTCGCCGGCCTTCAGGACGAACGAGGTCGGCTCGACGACGAGTTTGGCGACCACGCGCCCCGTGTCGGGCTGCTGGGCCAGCGAGGCGATGCTTGGGATGAACGCGGCCAGCACGGCCGCGGCGAGACGCGATCTAACGGTTGCTTTCACAAAGGCTCCGGGGTGCGGGAGGAGAGTCTTGATGATGCCTTGCGTCACGGGGGTTTTCAACCGTGCCCGGACAGATCAGGTGCGGTGCAACCGGAAGAAGGCTCACCACAGAGGACACAGAGGACACAGAGGACACAGAGGACACAGAGGAAGGTTACCGAGAATTGTCCTCGCGATAGGTATTCTCTGTGTCCTCTGTGGTAAAATTGGTTTTTGGGCCTGCAACACGTCCGGGAAGAGTCGAGCGGGTGAGTGACGAATCGCGATCCCAGCATTACGTTCACTGCATGACTTCGATGGACAGGGGTAAAGTGATGGTTTCGGCCCGCGACATTGTGAGCCGGTGCGCGCTGGCCGCGCTGTTGTCGATCTGCGTTTCGAGCGCCTCGGCGGCGCAGGGCCCGACGGCAACAACCCCTCGCCCCGTAGCGCCAACGAACGACTACTGGATCTACGTCGGCGCCGAATCGGCCGACCTGATCCATCGCGTCCGATTCGGGCCGGGCGGAGCGGTGGTCGAGAAGACGATCCCCGTCGGCGAATCCGCGGTCGAGATGGAGGGGCCGCACGGCCTGCAGATCTCTGCCGATGGGAAGTACCTGCACATGACCACGGGGCACGGGTCGCCGGACGGCAAGTACTGGAAGTACGAGCTTGGTCCGGACACGCTCGTGGGGCCGGGCGCGTTCCTCAGCTTTTTCCCCGCGTCGCTCGACGTCACGCGGACGGACTGTACGCCTTCGTCGTCAACTTCAACCTGCACGGCGAGATGGTGCCGTCCACGGTCTCGGTGGTCTACACGCCGACGAACACGGAAGTCGCACGCGTCGAAACGTGTGTGATGCCGCACGGCAGCCGCATCGAACCGGGTGGCATGCACCAGTATTCGACGTGCATGATGGATGATCAGCTCGTCGAGATCGATACGCGGGACTTCAAGGTCTCGCGTCGCTTCGGCGTGGCGAAGGGAAAGACCGGGCCGATCACGGTTGCCGCGACCGAGCATGCGCACCACACGCCGGGTCAGAAGATGGCGCCCGCCAGCTGCTCGCCCACCTGGGCGCAGCCGTCCGCGGACGGCAGGAAGGTCTACGTCGCTTGCAACAAGGCCGACGAGATCATCGAGATCGACCGCGCGTCGTGGTCGGTAGGCCGCCGCTTCGCCACCGGCCGCGGGCCGTACAACCTCGCGGCGACGCCGGACGGCAAGCTTCTGGTGGCGTCGCTCAAGCAGGGCGGTGCGGTGCAGGTCTTCGATCTCGCGACCGGAAAGAGCGTCATGCAGCAGAAGAGCTCGACCACGGTGACGCACGGCGTCGCGATCAGCCCGGATTCGCGCTACGCGTTCGTGAGCAACGAGGCGGTGGGTGCGCAGCCGGGCAAGGTCGACGTGTACGACCTCCGGGCGCTCACGCGCGTCGCGTCCGTGGACGTAGGACAGCAGGCGGGCGGGATCGCGTTCTGGCGCATGGGGCCTGCCGCGGCAGGCTCGAGGTAGCTCAAAGGAGCAGCTGGCCGCGTCGCACGCCGATGGCTAGCGCCTCGGCGCGGGATGACGCGCCCAGGCGGTCGAACAGCCGCTCCGGGCGCGTCTACGCCGACGTGATCTCCTCGTAAGCGCAGGTCAGGGCGTCGCGCGGATTCGGATTGCCGAATCGACCGTAGGTCTCGAAGCCCTTGAGCGGATCGCGCATCGCGAGGACCTCGTCGCGCGTCCTGCCGGCCTTCACCTGCGCCTCCACGAACGCGAGCAGGCCGCCGAAGTAATCGCGGAACGCCGCCAGCTCGGTGTGGCTGCCGGTAACGGGATGACCGCTGCTCGCGTGTCCGAAGATGTAGACCGTGTCGTTCGAGTGATCGCGCACGGTGCGGTCGAGCACGGTCATCCACCCGCGGATGGTCGCTCCGGCAGCGCGGTCGACGACCGGGTGCCGCAGGTGAAACATCAGGTCGCCCATGTGGGCGACGTTGGCGCGCTCGAACGTGATCACGGCGTCGCCACTGGTGTGCGCGCGACCATAGTGCCGCGCGCGCACGCGTTCGTCGCCGATCGCCGCCGACCACGTGTCCGTGAACGTCGTGTCGGGGAACAGCTGCTCGGCCGGAGGCTGTGTCTGCGGCTGCGGCGTCTGTGGTTGCGCCGCCGGTGGTTGCGCCGCCTGAGTGACCGGAGGCTGCCGCATGTGTTCCGCTGCCTTCGCGTGCGCGACGACCTTCCTGGCAGCGCCGCGGAACGAGAGGTTGCCGCCCGAGTGGTCGCCGTGGTGGTGCGTGTTGATGAGAAAGTCCACGGGCCGGTTTCCGGAGCGCTGGTTCAGGCCGTCGAGACACGTTTTGGCTTCGGCCGGGAACTGGCTGTCCACGACGACGACTCCGCGGTCGTTCACGAGATAGCCGATGGTGCCGCCGCGCATGGTGAAGAAGCCCACGTTGCGGCGGATCGACGTGAAGACGGCTGGCGGAATGACAGATCGACGCGAGCCTTCACGCCGCGACTTCCTCGCCGCTTCCGCCTGGGCCTGCTCGGTATGACGGGATCGGAGGCCCGGAATCCCAGCCGGACGGCGAGCTGCTGTACGTCGGCACGTACACGGAAGCGGAATCGCGCCGACGGCGTCTATCTCGTGCGCATGGACCCGCGCACCGGCGCCTGCGGCAGGTGAGTTCCGTCGACGCCGGGCCGAACCCGTCCTATCTCGCCTTACACCCGAACGGCCAAGTGCTCTACGCGGTCAACGAGGTAGACGAACGCATCGGCAAGAAGACGGGTGCGGTGAGCGCGTTCGCGATCGCCGCAACACGGGCGCGCTCACGCGCACTCAACGAGCAGGCGTCCGGGGGAGGCGCCCCGTGCTACGTGAGCGTGGATCGCGGCGGTCGCGTCGTGCTCGTCGCGAACTATGTCGGCGGCAGCGTTGCGTTGCTTCCCGATTCAGATCCGGCGGGGCGCTCGCGGCGGCGACGCATGTGGCGCAGCATCGCGGATCCGGGCCGGACACGGCGCGTCAGGGCAGGGCCGCACGCGCACTGCATCGTCGCCGATCCGTCCAACCGTTGGGCGCTCGCTGCGGACCTCGGCATCGATCGCGTTCTCGTCTACCGCCTCGACGCCGATGCGGCTCACTGGTTCACAACGAAACCGGCGACGCGCGTCTCCGGCCCGGCGCGGGGCCGCGTCACATGGCGTTTCATCCCAGCCAGCCGCTGGTTTTCGTGGCCAACGAGCTGGACTCCACGGTGACGACTCTTCGATTCGACGCCGAGCGTGGCGCACTGTCCTGCTCCAGAGTCGCTCGACGCTTCCGGAGGGGTGGAGCGGAACGAGCTACGTCGCCGACATTCACGTCGCGCCATCAGGACGCACGCTGTACGTCTCGAACCGGGGCCACAACAGCGTCGCCGTGTTTTCGATCGCGGGTCCCACCGGAGTGCTGACGCTCGAGCAGGTGGTTTCGACCGAGGGGGACTGGCCGCGCAATTTCACGCTGGATCCGAGCGGCCGGTGGCTGCTCGTGGCCAATCAGCGATCCGGTTCCATCGTGGTTTTCCGACGCGATCCGGACAGCGGTCGCGTGACTCCCACGCCCCACCGTCTCGCGCTGCCGAGCCCCGTCTGCCTGCGCTTCCGGGGTCACCATCGGATAACTGAGTGAACGCTATGCGGAAGTCCGTGCTTCTCGCATTGGTACTCGTCGCCTGTCAGCGAGGAGGGACAGCGCAGCGCGTTGCCGACGAGCCACGGTTCCGCGTACCGGTACCCCGCGCGCCCGGGCCCCCATCGTTCCGCGGCCGAATCGTGGAAAGCCCGACCTGTGTGCCCATGGCAGGTGCCGCCGTACTCAGTCCGCGTCCTGTTCGGTGTGACGTGCTCGTGCAGATGGGCGGTTATGAGATGAGAGACCCTGCGCCCATCCCGCTCCGCGTTCGCGTCCAATACAGTTCCTTCACGTGCGTCACCGACTCCGGCAAGCGAACGCCAATCGACAGCTCGGACGTTGGGCGCTTTGTGGCCGTGTGGCTCGAAGGAGTCATGCTTCCCACCAACCCGCCGGTGGCCAACGCAAGGAGACTCGATCTGCGCGATGCGAACGGAGCTTTTCAAGTCGTTTCGTTGATTTGCTGATGACGGCGACCGCCAGGTGCTACCTCGTGCCCCTGATCGTTGCCATCACGGCGCTGTCCTGTTCCAGTCCGAGCGGCCCGCAGGCCGACTTCGGCTCGCACTATCGGGTCCTGCTGGAGCCCAACCCGCCGGTTCTGGATTCGACAACCTTGAGCGTCACCGTTGCATACGGCGGATGCGGAAGCGACCCAAGATTCGTGCTCCGTCATCGGATCCGGCCAGGCTCGTTTGAAGTCTGGCTGCGCAAGACGTCGCGCGAAGAGCCGTGCGACATGCTGACAATTGAAAGACTGGTTTTCGCCGTACCTGCGTCCGTGCGCTCCAGCGCCGCCGTGACTCTCGCGATGCCGGACGACGAACAGTACCAACTACGGCCGTAACCGCCGCGCTTCATCCGTGACGGCTTGCGTCTCATCGCTCGCGACACTGGCGAGCCGTGCGACACGTAGATTGGCGACATGGTCCTGGACTTCTTCACGGATCGCCGGCGCGCGAAACTCCGCGCCGAGCGGTTGCCGGCCGAGTGGCGCGCCATCGTCGCGCGAAACCTGCCGATCTTCCGCCGCCTCTCGAAGGCGGACAAGGCCGAACTCCTCGGCCACATGCGGGTGTTCGTTGCGGAGAAACACTTCGAGGGATGCGGGGGTCTCGAATTGACGGACGAGATTCGCGTGACGATCGCCGCGCAGGCATGCCTGCTCCTGCTGCATCGCGAGACCGACTACTACCCGCGTCTCACGTCGATCCTCGTGTATCCGACCGGGTACACGGTGCACGGGGAGCGTCACCTCGGTGGCGGGATCTGGGAGGAAGGCGGAGAGGATCGCCTGGGTCACACGCAACAGCGCCTCGGTGCTCTCGTCCTTGCGTGGGATGAGGTCAGCCACGGCGCGCGGGAGCCGGCTGATGGCGAGAACCTGGTCTTCCACGAATTCGCCCACCAGCTCGATTACGAGGATGACTCCACGAACGGGACGCCCGCGCTGGAGAGCCGCGCGGAATACCTGGCGTGGGGCCGAGTGATGAGCGAGGAATTCGCCGCGCTGCGCGCCGCGGAGGAAGCGGGAACTCCAACGCTCATCGACCAGTATGGAACGGAGAGTCCGGCGGAGTTCTTCGCTGTTGTCACCGAAGCGTTCTTCGAGCGACCGCGAGCACTCCGGCGGCGGCATCCGGAGCTGTATGAAGCGCTCGCGCGATTCTATCGGCAGGATCCGGTGACATTCGTCCCGGAGGAGATCGCCACGGACGGTGGCACGTGAGCGCCCTTCGCATCGGCGCACAGGTGCTCGCGCTGACCGTTTTCCTGTTCATCTGTTATGCGATTGCCGGCGCGATGGTGCGACTCGAGACACCTCCGCAGACGCCGGAACAGGCGGGGCAGACCATGCTGGCGCTCCTCGCCGTCTGCTTCCTGAACTCGATCGTTCTCACACACCTCACCCTACGTTCCGACTGGAGCGGCTGGCGACTCATGGCTGCGGTCTTCGTGGTCTTTTACGGCGTGACGACGTTCATGGGACAGATCGAGTCGGCGGTCTTCGTCACGCGCCTGCCGGCCGGGACGCTGCCGCGGCTGTTCCTGATGGGAATCCTGGTCGTCGCGCCGTACTCGGTGCTCTCCGTTCTCATCCTGGGAAGGGGAAGGGGGAGCGCGGCCGTGCGGGAGCCCGGTTCGCGGTTGGTGATGCCGGCCGGGGAGTGGGCGTGGAAGCTCGGCCTCATCGCAGTCGTCTACGTCACCCTGTATTTCACATTCGGCTATTTCATCGCCTGGCAGAACCCCGAGGTGCGTGAGTACTACGCCGGCCCGAACGAAGGCAGCTTCCCGGCGCACATGGAGTGGGTGGTGCGCACCATGCCGTGGCTGATTCCCTTCCAGTTCCTGCGTGCGATGCTGTGGGCTGCGCTCGCGCTGCCGGTCATCCGGATGCTGAAGGGCTCCTGGCGGGAAACCGCGCTGTCCCTGGGTCTGCTGTTCGGCGTCGTGATGAATGCGCAGCTGCTGCTACCCAATCCCTACATGCCGGAAGGGGTGCGCATGACGCACCTGCTGGAGACTGCCACCTCGAATTTCATTTTTGGATGCTTCGTCGGCTGGTTGCTGACACAGCGCTTTGCGTTTCGCAGGATGGAAGTGGCGCCAAGCTGATGGGGTGTGGCGCCTTGCAATCCGCGACGCGCAAGCCCATTCTCGTGGATGGGCGCGCAGGGCGCCTCCCGTCCGCGGACAGGACCGAGTCCACCTGAGCAGCGTCGAAGTAGCGGCTGGTTCTTACGAACCTCCTTTGCCCGACGCAAGCGGACCCCGGGCATTCCAAGGAGGCTCGTCATGCCTGTTCGACGTCTGCCCGTCCGTCCGGACCTGGACCAGCTCAAGCACCAGGCCAAGGATCTCCTCCGGGCAATTCATGCCGGCGACCCCGCCGCGATCGCGGAGCTGAGAGAACAGCATCCCGACCCGCTCGACCCGGCGAGCGCCAAACTCGCGGACGCGCAGCTTGTGCTCGCGCGCAGCTACCAGGCGTCGAGTTGGACGCGTCTGGTGCAAGCCGTCCAGTTGGTCGACGCGATCTGGCGCGACGACCTCGAAACGGTTCGCGCGCTCGTCACGGCGAATCCGCACCTGATTCACGAACAGGCGCTCATTCGCGAGGACAGCAACTGGGGACCGCCGATGACTTATGCGGCGAACGTCGGACGCGACAGGATCATTCGCATGCTGCGCGAGCATGGGCGCCACCGACATCGTGACGGCGCTCGGCCGCGCCGCTCTTCAAGGGAAGATCGGCACAGCCAGAATGCTGCACGAGATGGCCGGGAATCCGCCGCCACCCGAAGGCGCGCTCGGCGGACCGGCTTACACGCTCAGCGCGACCGGAACCGAGCTGGTGCTGAATCTCGGCGCGCCGCGTACTTGACGACGTCGGGCAGACGACTCGCGCCGGTGGACGTCGTCCTCGAGACCGATGCGCGCAACCCCGCCGCCAAGCACGCGATTCTCGAGATGTACGCGCGGCATGGGCTCGAGATACCCTGACACGCCGACGATGGCGCTACATCGCGGGCGCATCGATCTGCTGGAGGAGCATCTGCAACGCGATCCCGGTCTGCTGCGCCGCACGTTCTCGCATCGCGAGATCTATCCGGCCGGAGATGGGCTGCCTCGATCCGATCGACGCGACCGTCGGTACGCCACTCGGCGGGACGACGCTGCTGCACATGTGCGTGGACTACGACGAGCTGGAGATCGCGCGCTGGCTGCTGGACAAGGGCATGGACGTCAACGCGCGCGCGGCAGTTGGCGCGAGCGGCTTCGGCGGCTACACGGCGCTGTTCTGCACTGTGGTCTCGCAGCCGAACTTCTGGATGAACTTCAACAGGCGCGGACCGTTCGTCGCGCCATTCGCGGAGCTCTTCCTCGAGCGCGGTGCGGACCCGAACGTGCGCGCGTCAGTGTGGAAGCGGTTGCACCCGGGACATGGCGACACCACACGCCATGAGTATCGCGACGTCACTGCGTTGTCATGGGGGCGCCGGTTCCACGACCCGATCTTCGTGAGTGAGCCGGCAATGCGCCTCATCGGGGACGCGGGAGGAGTCGAGTAAGCCTCGCGCGGAGCCAGAGCCATTGTAGTCATCGTTACGTGGGATCATCTTCAAGCGGCGAACGTCCTGACCCGACTCCACCGAGCATGACATCAACCTCATCGAGATTCCGCGCGCTGACGTTTGGCGCCTTCGGCACACTGCTGTTCACAGCCGAACTCTTCGCGCAACCCGGCGGCGCGCGCGGCACGCCCATCCAGCCGGGTGAATCCTGCCCGCCGGGCACCACGGAGATCCGTCCGCGCAACTGCATGGGGCCCGACGCGCCGGCGCCGAGCATCCTGGACTATCGGCCGCGTTCGACGCTCGTCGTCCCGGCGCACCCGATGCAGGAAGGCGAAGTATCCCGTCATCGACTTCCACGGCCACCCGCAGGGCAACCTCGGGTCCGTCGAATCGCTTGTAGGAATGGGCGCGGAGCTCGACAGCCTCAACATCCGCCTCATGATCGCGGCCAACAACATCTCCGGCGACGCGCTCAAGCGCACCGTCGCAACGGTCGCCGCCTCGCCAATGAAGGATCGCGTCCGCGTCTTCACCGGCATCAGCTTCCAGAACGTGGGCCCCGGCTGGGCGGAGCGCGCGATCGCGCAGCTGGAGGCCGACGTCGCCGCGGGCGCCGTAGGCATCGGCGAGATCGGCAAGGGCTTCGGACAGTCCACGCGCAAGGCGGACGGCTCGCGCCTCGCGCTCGACGATCCGGACCTCACTCCCGTGTGGGAGGCGGCCGCGCGCCTCAACCTTCCCGTGTTCATCCACACCGGCGACCCGCAGGAGTTTTACCAGCCGTTCGACTACCAGAACGAGCGGTGGCTCGAGATGGCGCTCTTTGCGGGCCGCCGCATCGCGCCCGATCAGCATCCCAACTTCGAGGAGCTGATGAAGGAGCGCGACAACCTCTTCCGCAGGAATCCGAAGACGACGTTCGTCGCGGCGCACATGGGTTGGCACGCCAACGACCTCGGACGCCTCGGCAAGATGCTGACGGAGATGCCGAATCTGTACGTAGAGGTAGGCGCCGTTCTGTACGACATCGGGCGGCAGCCGCGCGCGGCGCACGACTTCTTCGTCAAGTTCCAGGACCGCATTCTCTTCGGCAAGGACAGCTACCAGCCCGAGGAGTATCCGTACTACTGGCGCGTGTTCGAGACGCGCGACGACTACTTCGACTATTACCGCGACTATCACGCGTTCTGGAAGCTCTACGGCATCGATCTGCCGGACGATGTCCTGAAGAAGGTGTACTACAGGAACGCGCTGCGGATCACTCCCCGTCTGCCGCAGACGGGCTGGCCGCGTTAGCCGATTCCGTCTCGCCCGGCCGGTGCACCAGGTGGACGTTGAGGTCCTTCGGCCGGGCTCTGTAGTCCAGACGTCGCGAGTCGGACACCTCGCCGTCCACGTTCACGCTGATCGGCTTCGCGCCCTCGATCGTGAGCCGCGGCAGGCGCACGTAGTGCACGCCCTTCTCGCCCACGTGCTCGCCGCGCCGCACCCGCAACGCGATGCGCGCGAAGTCCCGCCGCGGCATCTGCTCCACGACGCACAGGTCGAACAGGCCATCCGTGGTGGACGCGTGCGGGGTGACCCGGCTGCCGCCGCCGGTGGCGAGCGCGCTGCCGACCGCGAACATCAGGAAGTCGCACTCCAGCACATACCCGTCGCAGCGGAACACGGCGTGGTTCGGCTCGAAGTCCGCCAGCTTTCGCAGGCCCGAGATCGCGTAGGCCAGGTGCCCGAGAGCCGCCTTGATCTGCGAGGGCGTCTCCGCGGTGGCCTCGGCGCCGATGCCGCCCGTGGACACATTGAGGAATCGCCTTCCATTGAGCGACGCGGTGTCGATGCGCACCGGCTTGCGGCGCAGGATAACATCCATGGCATGATCCGCGTCCGCGGGGATTCCCGCTTGTCGCGCGAAGTCGTTCGCCGTGCCCAGAGGGATGACGCCCAGCGGGGTGTCGTAGCCGTCCAGGCCGTTCACCACTTCGTTCAGCGTGCCGTCGCCGCCCACGGCCACCACCACGTCCGCGCCGGCGGCCGCTGCGCGCCGCGCCAGGCCTTCGGCGTCACCGCGAGCGAACGTGACCTGAACCTCCACCAGGTGACCGCGCTCATGCACCCAGTTCACCAGGTGGCGAAGGTCCGGCCGTCCGCTCCGGTCGCCGTGTACCACCAGCGCGATATGTTTTCCGGCCATCGTGAGTCGTGAGTCGGGTGTCGTGAGTCGGGACCCGCCGTACCACGCCCCGGCGCTCGCGGACGAAGTCGTGCAGTTACTGCGCCTTGCGAAAAGCGTGCTGGACGGCACTCTTGGCGGCGGTGGACACACCCGCGCGCTGCTGGAGGCCGGCGTGGGCCACGTGACCGGCGTGGATCGCGACCCCGAAGCGATCACGGCGGCACGCGAGCGGCTTCACGACTTCGAGCTGGCCGGCCGGTTCCGCGCCGTGCCGGCCAACTTTGCCGAGCTGGAAGACGTAGCAGAGTTGCGTGACGGGAGGTTCGACGCCGTGCTGCTGGACCTCGGCGTTTCGTCGCGCCAGCTCGATGCGCCGGGCCGCGGCTTCACCTTTCGCGAGGGCGCGCCGCTCGACATGCGCATGGGGGGGGCCGGGGCGGAGGGAGCCGAAACGGCGGCCGACCTGCTGAACACCCTCGACGAACGCGGGCTCGCAGCGATCTTCAAGTCGTACGGCGACGAGCCGCGGGCGGCCCGGCTGGCGCGCGAAGTGACGCGCCGCCGCGCCACGGAACCCTTCGCCACCAGCGACGAACTGGTGCGGGCGATCCGGGGCGCACTCGGCCCGCGTACCGGGCCGGCTGACTTCGCGCGGCTCTTCCAGGCGCTGCGGATCGCCGTCAATCGCGAGCTCGAGGGATTGGACCAGGCGCTGCCCGCCTTGCGCGAGCGCCTGCACGAGGGCGGAATTCTAGCGGTGATCACCTACCACTCCGGCGAAGATCGCCTGGTGAAGCACGCGTTCCGCGACTGGAGCTCGGACTGTGTCTGCCCGCCCAGGCAGCCCGTGTGCACCTGTCGCGGCCACGCGCTCGGGGAGACGCTCACCCGGCGTGCCATCGTTCCGTCGGACAACGAGATCGCCCGCAATGCCCGTGCACGCAGCGCCAAGCTGCGCGCCTGGCGGAGGGCGGGGGCCGATGCCCGGTAAGGAACGGGGGAAAGGGGGGGCCAAGCGGCGGGGGACGGGCGGTACACGCCGCTCCCTCATCGTCCTGGTGCTCTTCAGTTTCTTCGCGGTGGCGATGGGCGTCATTGGCCGGAGGACGTTCGGCATCAACCAGGCGCGGTCGCTCCGCGCGCTGGAGCGTCAGCGTGACGCCGTCATCGCGGAGCGCGTGAAGCTGGAGGTCGAGATTCGCGACGCGTCGAGCCGGGCTCGACTCGTCCCGATTGCCGAGCAGCGCCTTCGGATGTATGTCCCGGCCGACAGTCAGGTCATCATTCTCAAGCGCGCGTCTCCTTCGTCCTCCGAACGTCCCAGGAAATGAAACGCACCCGCCGGATCGGGATCGTGCACGCGTCGCTCGCGCTGCTGGCGCTCGCGGTGCTGGTGCGCACGGCGCACGTGCAACTGATCCAGGGTGGCGCGTGGTCCACCCTGGCGCGGCGACAGCACTACACGGCGCAGACGGTGCCGGCGGCGCGCGGCCTGATTCTCGACGCGGGCGGACAGACGCTCGCCACCACCCGGGAACTGGTCCGCCTGGAGGTGGCGCCCCGCGAGGTGCGCGAGCCGCGCCGCCTGCGCCGGGCGCTCGTTGCTGCCGGCGTGGACGATGCGCTCGCGGCGCGCGTGTTCGACCAGCATCGCAGCTGGGTGACGGTCCCGGGACGCTTCGTGGCCGAGGACGTCGCGCCCATCACGGCGATGCGCGGAGTGTACACGTCGCCGGTGAGCGAACGAACCTATTCCGCGTCTCCCGGCATCCGGGCGGTGATCGGCCGCGTGGACGGCGAAGGCCGGGGGCTCGACGGTCTGGAGCTGACACTCGACTCGGTGCTGCGCGGCGAAGCCGGCGTGTCGCGCCTGCTGAAGGGCGTTCGGGGTCGCACGTTCGCGTCGCCCACGGCGCCTGGGCGCGCCGCGCGGCAGGGCCACACGGTCGTGCTCACGATCAACCACGAGCTCCAGGAGATCGCCGAACGCACGCTGGCCGATGCCGTGTCGCGCATGGAGGCGGAGGGCGGCGACATCGTCATCCTGGATCCCCGCGGCGGGGAAGTGCTCGCGATGGCCGGGCGTCGTGGACCTCGCACGGCCGCGTCCGCGTCCGCGACCGTAGTCACCGAGCCTTTCGAGCCCGGGTCCACGCTCAAGCCGCTGATCGCCGCGGGCCTGCTCGCGCGCGGACGGGCCCGGACCACGGACATGGTGCCGACGCGCGGCGGGTCGTACAAGCTGCACGGGCGAACCGTGAACGATGAGCCGCACGACCGGGAGGGTGCCGGGCCACTGCCCACGCGCTTGTCCCTCGCCGACGTGATCCGCTACTCCAGCAACGTCGGCATCGTGCAGTTCGCCGAGCGGCTTACCGCGCGCGAGGAGTTCGAGACGCTGCGCGACTTCGGGTTGGGGACGCCGACCGGGTTGCCGTATTCCTCGGAGGCCGCCGGCACGCTGCGGCCGCCGCGCACCTGGTCGAAGCAGACGCACGCGTCGCTGGCGATGGGGTACGAGGTGTCCCTGACACCGCTCCAGCTCGCGCTGGCGTACGCCGCGATCGCGAACGGCGGCGAGCTGCTCGAGCCCGTGCTGGTGAAGGAGATTCGCACCGCCGACGGCGATGTGCGCTACCGCCAGGATCGCCGCGTGGTGCGCCGCGTGGTGCCGGAGCACGTGGCGGCCGCGGTGCGCCAGCTGCTGTCCGGCGTCGTGGAGCGCGGCACGGCGGTGGACGCCGACCTCGCGACGTACCAGCTCGGCGGCAAGACCGGTACGCCGCGGCGAACCGTGAACGGCCGCTACGCGCCGATGCAGTACAACCCGAATTTCGTGGGCCTCTTTCCAGCGGACGACCCACAGCTGGTCGTGGTCGTGAAGCTGAGCAGCCCGAAGGGGAACTTCTACGGCGGGCGGACCGCCGCGCCGATGACCAAGACGATCCTCGAGGCGGCGCTCGCCGCGCGCGACGCGGCGCTGGACCGGTCGGAGCTGAAGCCACGTCCGCGCCCGACGCCGATGGTCGCACAATCGGGAAGCTCGCGACGGACGTCCCCGGCAGTGGCTACGGCGCGGCAGATCGCCAGGGCCGCAGAGTCCCCGGTCCGCGTGGATAGCGCGCGCCCGCCGACGATCGTCGATCTGCCGGTTCGGGGAGACAGCGCCCGTGCCGGTCCCGCGCCGCGGCGAAGTGTGCCCAATGTCACGGGGATGAGCCTCCGCGACGCGGTCCGATCCCTGCATGCCGCCGGGTTCCGGGTTCGACTCCTTCGCTACGCCTCCTCCACCACTCCCATTACCGAGCCGGCGCCGGGGTCCGTGGCGTCCGCCGGCTCGCTGGTACGCCTGCGCTTCAGCCGATAGATGTCGATTCCCACGCAACGCGTGATCGCGGCGCTCAGCGCCGCGGACCTGCTCGTCGAGGTGCGCGGCGCGGCGCCGGAGTCCGTGACGTCCGTCGAGGACGACAGCCGGCGCGTGGAGCGCGGCGGCCTGTTCATCGCGGTGAAGGGCTCGGAGCGCGACGGCCACGACTATCTCGATCGGGCGCGTGACGCGGGCGCGGCGTTGGCGGTGGTCGAGGATCCGGGACGCACGAGCCTCCCGGCGATCGTCGTGCGACACGGGCGGCGGGCGGCGGCCGTCGTCGCCGCGGCCGCCTTCGACTTCCCCGTGGAGCGGCTGCGCCTCATCGGAGTCACGGGTACCAACGGCAAGACGACGACGGTCCACATGCTGCGGCACCTGCTCGATTCGCGCCCCCCCGGACCGCGCTCGGCGTCCATCGGGACCGTCGGCACCCTCGTCGGCAGCGAGGGCCGGCCGCTGGATGGCGACACCGGGCTCACGACACCGGGTCCCGTGGAGCTCCAGCGGACTTTGCGGCGACTCGTCGCCACCGGCGTCGAGACCGTCGCGATGGAAGTGTCGTCGCACGCGCTCGACCAGCGCCGGGTGGACGGCCTGGAGTTCGACGCCGTCGTGTTCACGAACCTGACGCGCGATCATCTCGACTATCATCGGACGATGGAGGCGTATCGGGACGCGAAGTGCCGCCTCGTCGATCATCTCGCGCCGCACGGCGCCGTCGTCGTGAACGCGGACGATCCGGCCTGGCGCGCGCTGGCCACGGACCGGCGCAGAGTCTCGTTCAGTGTGCAGGGCGTCGGGGCGGAAGTGCACGCGCGCGACGTCGATTTCTCGCCCAAGGGCTCGCGGTGGACATTGGTCATGGACCGCGACGCGCATCCCGTCGAGCTGCCGCTGATCGGGGACTTCAACGTCGCGAACGCGCTTGGAGCGGCGGCCGCGGCGTACGCGGTCGGGCTGCCAGGCCCTGTCATCGCCGCCCGGCTCTCGGCGCTCCCGCAGGTGCCGGGCCGGCTCGAGGTGGTGCACGACCATCCCACGGTGCTGCGCGACTACGCGCACACGCCGGACGCGTTGCAGCGCGCCCTTCAGGCCGTGCGACCGTTCACCCGGGGCCGCTTGATCGTCGTGTTCGGCGCGGGCGGTGACCGCGACCGCGGCAAGCGTCCGGAGATGGGCGCGATCGCGGAGCGGCTCGCCGACCACGCGATCGCCACGAGCGACAACCCGCGCACGGAAGACCCCGAGAGTATCCTCGACGAGATCGAGCGCGGCATGCATGGACGGAACCACGAACGGATCGAGGACCGCCGCCAGGCGATCGGCAGGGCGCTCGCGATGGCGGGCCCGAACGATGTCGTGCTGCTGGCCGGCAAGGGCCACGAGACCTATCAGATTCGCGGCACGGAGAAGCTGCCGTTCGATGAGAAGAGCATCGTCGCCGAGCTGACGCGAGGGGTCGCGCACGCGTGAGCGTCCACGCGCGTGGACCCGCGCTCCCCGAGCCACGGACCGAGTCGCGGTTCTGGACGCTGGACCGCGTCGCCGACGCGCTGGCGGATCAGGGCACCGCGCCGTTGCCGCGCGGGCCCAACCGGCTGGGGCGCGTCTCCAGCGACACGCGCACGATCGAGAGCGGGGATCTGTTCGTCGCGCTGTGGGGAGAGAACTTCGACGCGCACGACTTCCTTCGCGACGCCGTGAAGGGCGGCGCTGCCGCCGTCGTGGTCTCGCGCCCCGACGCCGCGCGCGGGCTCGGCGTTCCCGCGTACGTCGTGGCCGACACGCGCGCCGCGTTCGGCGCACTGGGCCGCTACCGTCGTCGCGCCTGGAACGGACCGGTCGTGGGCGTGGTCGGCACGAACGGAAAGACCAGCACCAAGGAGCTGATTCGCGCCGCGCTCGGGAGCCGGCTGGAGGTGCACGCCACGCACCTCAATCTCAACAACCTCGTGGGCGTGCCGCAGACGCTGCTCGCGATCCCCGACCACGCAGACGTTGCCGTCATCGAGATGGGGACGAATCAGCCCGGCGAGATCGCGACGCTGCGCGCGATCGCCGAGCCGACGATCGTCGTGGTGACGTCGATCGCCGAGGAGCATCTCGAAGGTCTCGGTGACCTCGCCGGCGTGATGCGGGAGGAGATGGCTGCGTGCGACGGCGTGGCGGTCGCGGTCGTGCCGTCCGCCCAGCCCGAGGTGGTAGCCGAGGCCGGGAAACGCGCCCGGTACGTGGTGAGTGCCGGTCTCGACACGATCGGCGACGCGCCCGTGACCCGTTGGTCGATGGACGCCGAGGGGCGTGGCTCGCTGGAGGTGAATGGCGCCAGCCTCTCCGTGCCGCTGCGCGGTTCGCACAACCTGCGCAACGCGACGCTCGCGCTGGCCGTGGCGCGTCAGACCGGCGTCACGTTCGAGGACGCGGCGCGCGGCATCGGCGCCATGCAGCCGCCGCCGATGCGCAGCAACGTCGAACGGATCGGCCGCGCGCTGCTTATCAACGACGCCTACAACTCGAACCCCGGTTCGGCGCGCGCGGCCCTGGAGCTGCTCGCGCAGGCTGGCGGACGCGAAGCGCCCGGGCGCCAGCGGGTGGCCGTCCTCGGCACCATGCTGGAACTGGGCGCGGCGACGCCGCAGCTGCACGACGAGATCGCGCGCGCGGCACTGGCGGCGGACATCCAGCTCATCGTCGGCGTGGGCGAATACGCCGCGGCGCTCGAGCGCGTCGGCGCGCCCGCGGCACGCGTCATCGCCGCGGCCGACGCGGACACGGTGTGGCCGCAGCTCGAATCGCGTCTCGCGGCCGACGCGATTATCCTGCTGAAGGGCTCCCGCGGCGTGCGACTCGAGCGTCTGGTTCCGCTCGTAACCGCCTGGGCCACGGCCGCGTCCTAGGAGATCGTGCTCTACCACTTCTTCGTACCGCTCATTCGGGACTACACGTTCCTGAATGTCTTCACCTACATCACGTTTCGGGCAGCCGGTGCCGCGGTCACGGCGTTCGCGCTGACGTTCATCATCGGTCCCTTCGTGCTGCGCCAGTTGCACGCGAAGGTGTTTCACCAGGTCGTGCGGGAGGGAACGCCCGACAGCCATCAGGCGAAGGGCACGACACCCACGATGGGTGGCCTGATCTTCCTCGCGTGCGCCATCATCTCCGTGCTGTTGTGGTCCCGGCTGCGGCAGCCACTACACGGTGCTCTCCGTCGTCGTGACCGCCTGGATGGGCGCGATCGGGTTTCTGGACGACCTGCTCAAGTTCCGCCAGAAGCGGGCCGGCCAGAAAAACGAGGGCCTCGTGGAGCGCTACAAGCTCGCCGGCCAGGTGATCATCGGCGTGTTCCTCGGCTGGTACCTCTGGAAGTATCCCATCTCGCCGAACCTGCCCGGCGCGTCCACCACGCTGCCGTTCTTCAAGTACGTGCTGGTTGTCGCCGCGGCATCGTGGATCGAACCGCTCTACGTGCTGTTCACGACCTTCATTCTCGTGGGCGTGAGCAACGCCGCGAATCTCACCGACGGCGTGGACGGGCTCGCGGCCGGGATCGGCGCGATCGGATTCGCCACGCTCGCGGTCTTCGCGTACGTGTCCGGGCGCATCGACACGAGCAACTACCTCCAGATCTTCTATCTGGTGAACGCGGGAGAGCTCACCGTCTTCTGCGCCGCGATGGTCGGCGCCCTCATCGGGTTCCTCTGGTACAACGCCTACCCCGCGCGCGTCTTCATGGGCGACACGGGGTCGCTCGCGATCGGGGGCGCCATGGGGGCGGTGGCGATCCTGCTGAAGTCCGAGTTCCTGCTCCTGTTCACGGCGTTCATCTTCTTCGTGGAGACGCTATCGGTGCTCGGCCAGCGGTACGTCTTCAAGTATCGACGCAAGCGATACGGGCTCGAGTACGCGCAGAAGAACCGCCTGTTGTTGCGCGCCCCGCTGCACCATCATCTCGAGCTGAAGGGCTGGCACGAAGCCCAGGTGGTCGTGCGATTCTGGATCATTCAGATCGTGTTCTGCGTGCTGGCGCTCAGCACACTCAAGCTTCGCTGAACATGGGCACTCCGCGCGCCTCCGTCCGCGCGATGCGGGCGGACTGGCTGCAGGCCGAAATCGCCGTCGTCGGTCTCGCCCGCAGCGGGCGCGCCGTGGCCACCCTGCTGTCGCGCTCCGGCAATCGCGTGTACGCATCGGACGCGGGGCGGTCGCCGGACCTCGAGCGGACGGCGGCCGGAACTCGGCGGCGAGGGCGCCGAGGTGCAGCTGGGAGCGCACGACGAGGCACGGGTGGCGCGGGCGTCGCTCGTCGTCGTGAGCCCGGGCGTGCCGCCCGACGCCCCGGTGGTTCGCGCCGCGCGGAAGGCCGGCGTGGACGTGATGAGCGAGGTGGAGATCGCGCTCCGGTTCATGCCCAACCTCAACTACATCGCCATCACCGGCACCAACGGCAAGACGACCACCACCGCGCTCATCGCGCATCTCCTCCAGGCCCTCGGCGCGCGCGCGGTCGCCGCCGGCAACATCGGCCGGGCGCTGTCGGAGGTGGCGCTGGAGCCCGCGCTGCCCCAGTGGGTGGCGCTCGAGCTGTCGTCGTACCAGCTCCATTTCACGCCCAGCGTGAACCCGCGCGTCGGCGTGCTGACCAACGTCTCGCCCAATCACCTCGATCGGTATCGCAGCGTCGCGGATTACTACGCCGACAAGCAGCTGCTGTTTCGCAACGCGAGTCCCGCCTCACACTGGGTCACGAACGCGGACGACCTGGTGACGGAGCAGCTGTCGTCCGGCGTCGCGGGCATGCAGACGCACTTCTCGCTGCATGACGCGGCGGACGCCTACTACGATCGGGACGCCGACGAGCTGGTGGTTCTTGGCGGGGCGTTGCTGAGGCGGCCCGAGCTGAAGCTGCTCGGCGACCACAACGTGGCCAACGCGCTTGCCGCGTCGCTGGCGGTGCTGCTCGCGGACCCCCGCTTTCGCACCACGGACGGATTTGGCCAGATCGCCGACGGCCTGCGATCGTTCCGGGGGCTGGAGCACCGCATCGAGGTCGTGTCCGAAGACGGCGGCGTCCAGTGGATCAACGACTCGAAGTCGACCAACGTGGCGTCGACGCTGGTCGCGCTGCGCGGGATGTCGCGTCCCACGATCCTCCTGCTGGGCGGCCGGCACAAGGGCGAGCCGTACACGGCGCTCGCCGACGAGATCAGGCGGACGGTGAAGCGCGTCATCGCGTACGGCGAGTCGGGGCCGCTGGTTGCCCGTGACCTCGAGGGGCTGGTACGAGTCGAGCAGGGCGGCACGAGTTTCACCGAGGTCGTCGAACGCGCGCGCCGGGCGGCGACGCCGGGTGACACCATCCTTCTGTCACCAGCCTGCTCCAGCTTCGACATGTTCGAGAACTACGAGATGCGCGGCGCCGAATTCAAGCGCCTCGTCGCCGCGAAATGACGGCGGCGACGGCGCGGTTCGCGCGCGACGCGGCGGGAGCCGATGTGCGCTACCGCTGGCGCATGAGCGCGGAGGCGCGCGCGCTGGTGCTCGTCGCCGGCTGCATCCTGGTGTTCGGGCTGGCGGTGCTGTACAGCGCGAGCGCCATCGTCGCCGTGAACGAGGGGCGGTCTGGCGCGTACTATCTCATGCGGCAACTCGTGGGCGCGTTCGTGGGGACCGTGGTGTTCATGGTCGCGGCCAAGATGGACGCCGAGCGCTGGCGCGAGTGGGCGTGGCCGCTGATGTGGTCCACGCTGGCGATGCTGCTGCTCGTGCTGATCCTGCCCGAGGCCATCGCCCCGCGGATCAACGGCTCGAAACGCTTCCTGTTCGGCAACTCGTTCCAGCCGTCGGAGATCGGCAAGTTCGCGGTGGTGGTCTGGACGGCAATGCTGGTCGTGAAGAAAGGGGAGCAGCTGCGGCGCTTCTCGCGCGGGCTGGTGCCGTTCCTCGTGGTGCTGCTCGTCCTCTGCCTGCTCGCGGCCGCCGAGCCGGACCTGTCGGTCGCGATGCTCTACACGCTGCTCATGGCCGTCGTGCTGTTCGCCGGCGGCGTGCGCGTCGGTCACTTCGTGCTGCTCGCCGCGCTCGCCATTCCGGCGCTCTGGGTCAAGATCGAGCAGGTACAGTACGCGGTGCTGCGTCTCACGTCGTTCCTCGATCCCGGCGCCGCTCCGACGGTGAGCTACCAGCTGCGACAGTCGCTGCTCGCCGTCGGGTCGGGCGGGTTCTTCGGCATCGGTTTCGGAGAGGGGCGGCAGCAGTACGGCTTTCTGCCGTACCCCTACAGCGATTTCATCGCGAGCAACGTCGGTGAGGAGTGGGGGTTCATCGGGCTCGCGGCGCTGACGATCGCGTTCGGCGCCTACGGCCTGTTCGGGTTCCGGATCGCGCGTCGCGCGCGGTCGCCGTTCCTCCAGCTGGTCGCGGTGGGCCTGACGTTCACCACCGTGCTGACGGCCTACGTGCATATCGGCGTCGTGGTCGGGCTGTTGCCGACCACGGGACTGACGCTGCCGTTCGTGTCGTACGGCCGTTCGAACCTCGTGCTCACGATGTTCCTCACCGGTGTGCTGGTGAACATCGGGAGCACGAACGAACGCGTCGTCGGGTCCCGCGCCACCAATCCGTTCGCCGGGCCGACATGAGGGTCGTGTTCGCGGGCGGCGGCACGGGTGGGCATCTCTATCCCGGTCTCGCCATCGCCCGCGCGGTGCAGCGCCTTCGGCCGGACATTCAGCCGTTCTTCATCGGTGCGCGTCGCGGGATCGAGCGTGAGGTGCTCCCGGGAACCGGCTTTCCCCATGTCCTGCTCGACCTCCATCCGCTGTATCGGTCGCGCGTCTGGAACAACTGGCGAACAGTGGCGGGGCTCATGACCGCGTGGCGCGCCATCGGGCGCATCTTTCGCGAGGAGCGCCCGGCGTTGATCGTCGGCACCGGAGGGTACGCGGCCGTGGCCGCGCTCGCCTACGGGGTGGCGCACGGGATTCCGATCGTCGAACAGACGGGCGACAGCCTGCCAAGCCTCACCGCGCGCCTGTTCAGCCGATGGAGCAGGGAGGTGTACCTCTCGTTTCCAGAGTCGGCGCAGCGCCTGAAC
Organism: uncultured Gemmatimonadaceae bacterium; assembly: GCA_963724885.1. GTDB lineage: Bacteria > Gemmatimonadota > Gemmatimonadetes > Gemmatimonadales > Gemmatimonadaceae > DASPMP01. Next base: position 376,233 of record CAVRWG010000003.1, read on the forward strand.
GTCCGATCACCCGAGGCCCTGGTGGACACGGGCGCTCCCATCGAGCCGCCGCCCACACCGCGTCCCGCGCGCGACGCGGCGCTGCGCGCCTGGGGATTTCCATCCGACGCGACCGTGGTGCTCGTCTACGGTGGCAGCCAGGGGTCGCTCGCGATCAACCAGGCGGTGCGCGACTGGATCGCCGCCGGCCTGCCGCCGCGCGTGCATCTCATCTGGGGCACGGGCCCGCGCACGTTCGACGAATTCGCGTCGCTCGCGAGCCCGCGCGTCGCGGTGCGGCCGTACCTGTCGCCCATTGCCGACGCGTACGCGGCGGCGGATCTCGCGGTCGCGCGCGCGGGGACGATGACGCTGGCCGAACTGCACGCGTGGCACATTCCGGCGGTACTCGTCCCGCTGCCGACTGCGGCGGCGGACCATCAGACGCACAACGCCCGCACGCTCGCGGACGTGGGCGCCGCGGTGCATCTGCCGCAATCCGCATTGACCGCCGCGCAATTGAGCGAGACGGTGACGTCGCTCATCGAATCGCCAGCGCGCCTGAAGGCGTTGCGCGCCGCCGCCTCCGCACGCGCGCGTCCAGATGCAGCCGTCGAAATCGCGCGGCGGATCGTCGCGTTGGCCAATGGAACGGCGTAGGGCGGGATGCATGAAGCGGGATGCATGAAACGGGATGCATGAAGCGGGATGCGTGAGGCGGGATGCATGAAGCACGTCCGCTCCCGCAGTCAGCATCCCGCAGTCAGCATCCCGCAGTCAGCATCCCGCAATTAGCTTCTGCAGCGTGCTCCTCGACCCCACCGACCAGCGGCCCGTCCATTTCGTCGGCATCGCCGGCGCGGGCATGAGCGCCCTCGCAGAGCTGTTCCTCCGCCGCGGCGTCAAGGTCACCGGCTGCGACGCGAACGCGTCCGAGGCGGACGACCTCCGCGCGCTGGGCATCACCGTCACGCAGGGCCACGACCCCGCGCACGTGGACAACGCGCGCGCGCTCGTGGTCACGTCGGCCATGCCGAAGAACCATCCGGAGCTGGAGCGCGCCCGCGCGCGCGGGCTCGCCGTCGTGCGCCGCGCCGAAGCGCTGGGCGAGGCCACCGCCGGCGATGCACGCGAACTGGTCGGCGTCGTCGGGTACGCACGGCAAGTCTACGACGACGGTCATGACCGCCGAAGCCCTCGCGGCCGCGGGGCGCGACCCGACCGCGCTCGTCGGCGCGCGCGTGGCGGGATGGAAGGGCAATCTCCGCGCGGGCGGCGACCGTCTGTACGTCCTGGAAGCGGACGAATACGACCGGTCATTCCTCGCGATGTCGCCGACGGTCGCAGTGGTGACCAACGTCGAGGCCGACCACCTCGACGTCTACGCCGACCTGGCCGACATCCGGCGCGCGTTCGCGCAGTTCATCCACGGCGCGCGCACGATCGTGCTGTGCGGCGACGATACCGGCGCCTCCACCCTGCCGACGCCGAGCAGCGCGGAGGTCATCCGCTACGGCATCGAGTCTCCGGACGCGCGGCTCCGCGCGCTCGATGTGCGCGCCGGAAGCGCGTTGGGCGGGTCGGCCGCGTGGGGTGTGGGGGCCGCGTTCGCCGTCGAGTACGACGACGAATTGCTCGGGGAGGTGGCGCTGCGCGTCGCCGGCCGCCACAACGTGCTCAACGCGCTGGCCGCGATCGGCGCGGGCCTCGCGCTCGGCGCGCCGCTTCGCGGGCCTCGCGCTTGGCCTCGGCAACTTCAGCGGCGCCGCGCGCCGCTTCGAGCGCGTCGGCGAAGCGCGTGGCGTCACGATCATCGACGACTACGCGCACCACCCCACGGAGATCACGCGCGACGCTCGCCGCGGCGCGGGCGAGCTTTCCGGGCCGGCGCGTCGTCGTCGCGTTCCAGCCGCATCTCTTCACGCGGACACGCGACTTCGCCCGCGACTTCGCGCGGCGCCCTGCGGACAGAGTGACGCCGTGTTCCTCACCGAGATCTATCCCTCCCGCGAGCAGCCCGCTGCCGGGCGTGACGGCCGGCCTCATCGTCGACGCGCTCGGCGCCGGACCGGCCGCAAGCTGCTGTGGCGCGGCGAGCGCGGGGCGCTGGCGGACGCGCTGGCGTCCGCGGTGCTCGAGGGCGACGTGGTGATCACGATGGGCGCCGGGGACATCACCAGGACCGGGCCGGAGCTGCTCGCCCGGCTCCGGCGCGCGGCGTGAGCGCGATCGAGACCGGCCAGGCGAATCCGCCGCGCGCCAGCGTCCCGCGCTGGCTGGTGCCGGCAGTGGTCGCGTCCGCGGCGTTCGTGGTCTTGATGGCGCCGTTCTGGGCGCCGACGCTGTTGGCGCGCATGGACTTTTTCCGGGTGCGGCACGTCGAGGTCGTGGGCGCGCGCTACATCGCAGGCCGAACGACATCCTCGCGCATTTGCGCGTGGATACCCTGGCGTCCGTGTGGGACGCCCACCGAGCCGCTGCGCGCGCGCGTCGCCGCCCACCCGCTCGTGCGCGACGTGGACGTGGGCCGCAAGCTGCCCGGTACTCTCGTGGTGCGAGTGCGAGAGCACGAGCCCGTCGCGCTCGTGCCGACGGCGAACGGGTTTCGCGCCTACGACGAGCGCGGCGTGCAGCTCCCGATCGATCCCGCCACTGCCGACGTGGACGCCCCGATCCTCGCGCGGCCGCGACACGCACGCTGCTCCGGCTGCTCGGCGAGGCGCGCGGTCGAGACCCGGCGCTGTATGGTCGCGTGAGCGAGGCGCGCCGCGAGAGCGGCAATGGTGCATCGGCGACGGAGGTGACATCGTTATTGTCATGGACTCGCTTCCCGTGCGGGCCCTCGCTGGACGTTACGTTGCGACCGGCTTGCCGATCTGGAACCGGTCGAAGCCGATCTCGCGCGGCGCAGGCTGCGCGCCATCGAGCTCGACCTCCGCTACCGTGACCAGGTGATCGCCCGCCTTCCCCCCATGAATCCCGACCGCCTCGTCGCCGGACTCGACATCGGCTCCGCCAAGACGACCGCCATCATCGCCGAGGTCGTCGGCGACCTGCCGAAGCACCCGTCGCATCAAGGTGCTCGGCGTCGGCCAGGCGCGCACCACGGGCATGCGCCGCGGCGTCGTCGTCCGACATCGAGGAGACCACGCGCTCGATCCGCAAGGCGATGCAGGACGCCGAGCGCATGGCGGGCGCGCAGGTGCACGAGGTGTACTCGCGGGCATCGCGGGCGAGCACGTGCAGGCGATGACCAGCAAGGGCATCGTCGCGGTGAGCGGCGACGAGATCACCAAGTCCGACGTCGATCGCGCCAACGAGGTTGCGCGCGCGCAGGCGATTCCCGCAGGATCGCGAGCTGCTGCACGCGATCCCGCAGGAGTACACGGTCGACAAGAACACCGGCATCCGCGATCCGATCGGCATGACCGGCACGCGGCTCGAGACCGAGATGTACCTCGTGACGATCGGCAGCGTCGCCGGCGATGAACCTGCGCAAGTCGGTGGAGCGCGCCGGCTACAAGGTGCGCGAGCTGGTGCTCGAGCCGCTCGCGAGCGCGCTCGCCGTGCTCACCGAAGACGAGAAGGAGCTCGGCGTCGCGCTGGTGGAGATGGGCGCCGGCACCACCGACCTCGCGGTCTTCCACGAAGGGAAGATCCGCCACCTCGGCACGATCGCGTTCGGCGGCAACAACGTGACGAGCGACATCGTGCACGGGCTCGGCGTCACGCAGGCGGACGCGGAGCGGCTGAAGGAGCGGTACGGCTGCGCGTACGAGCCGCTCGTCGAACCCGAGCGACGTGATCCAGCTCCCGAGCACGGTCGCGCAGGGCGACCGCCAGATTCCGCGCGAGCTGCTGGCGCACATCATCCACCAGCGCATGGACGAGATCTTCGACCTCGTGCAGCGCGAGATCGCGACGGCGGGCTATGCCGGGCAAGCTGAGCGCGGGGATCGTGCTCACCGGCGGCGCCGCGGCGATGCAGGGGTCGGCGGAGCTGGCGAGCGACGTCTTCGGCACCGGCGTCCGCGTCGGCGTGCCGTCGGAGAACCTCGGCGGGCTGTCGGACTCGGTGGAAGCGCCGCGGTTCTCGACGGTGGTGGGGCTCGCGCAGTACGGGGCGAGCCGGATTGCGATTGGCGGCGGGTCCTCGGCGCGACGCACACGTGTCGGATCGGGGATGGCCGGTGCGGTTGAAAGAGTGAAGTTCTGGTTGCAGGACTTTTTCTGACCACCGAGTTCCCGGACTGCGTTTTCAGGACCTCCAGGTTTTCTGAGTCCTGCTTCGAGTGATCGGATAGCTGTCAGCCGGGTAGTACGGCGGAGCGACGGTAGTCGCTCCGCCGTTTCTTTTGCGCCGCTCACGCTCTGATCGGCTATCCGGACCCGCAGTCCTGAGCACAGAACACCAGGAGGTCCTCGAACCCGAGCACTGAGAACTCGGTTTCAGAGGCTGTGGAAGTTCGGTCTGGACTATATCAAATTTCTGTTGTATGTTGGCAACCTGTGGACAAAACCACCGTACTCTTTTCGTTGGCGCATCGTCACTTACAGGGTAGTCCACAGAGTTGTTCGCATTATATTGGCCGCAGCTTTCGCGGGCCCTTTCAGACGTTAGTGCCCGCCGCCGAGCCCTAACCCGTCGCATCGACACAGACTCGCTACGCGGATCCGGGAGTGACTTCAGAGATGATCTTCGAGTTCGAGGAAAGCGCGACGCAGAACGCGCGCATGAAGGTCGTCGGCGTCGGCGGCGGCGGCGGCAACGCGGTCAACCGGATGATCGAGGAGCACCTCGAGGGCGTCGAGTTCATCTCGGTCAACACCGACGCGCAGGCGCTCCTCAACTTCCAAGTCCGACGTCAAGATCCAGATCGGCAAGAAGCTCACGCGCGGGCTCGGCGCCGGCGCGCGGCCGGAGATCGGCCGCCAGGCGATCGAGGAGAATCGCGACGAAGTGGCGCGCGTCGCTCAGCGGCGCCGACCTGGTGTTCGTCACCTGCGGCATGGGCGGCGGCACGGGCACCGGCGCGGCGCCGATCGTCTGCCGAGATCGCGCGCGAAGTCGGGCGCGCTCACCGTCGGGCATCGTCACCAAGCCGTTCCTCTTCGAGGGACGCAAGCGCATGCGTCAGGCGGAGCAGGGCATCGCCGACATGCGCAAGCACGTCGACACGATGATCGTCGTGCCCAACGAGCGGCTGCTCGCCGTGGTCGGCAAGGGGATCCCGTTCCAGGACGCGCTCAAGAAGGCCGACGAGGTGCTGCTGCACGCCACGCAGGGCATCTCGTCGCTGATCAGCGTCACCGGGCTCGTGAACGTCGACTTCGCCGACGTCCGCACGGTCATGCAGAGCGGCGGCTCGGCGCTCATGGGCACCGGCATCGGCCGCGGCGAGAATCGCGCGATGGAGGCGGCGCAGCAGGCCATCAGCTCGCCGCTGCTCGACAACATCACCATCTCGGGCGCCACGGGCGTGCTGGTCAACATCACCGGCGGCGCCGACCTCACGCTCGGCGAGGTGCACCAGATCAACGAGATCATCCACGACGCCGTCGGCGACGACGCCGAGATCATCTTCGGCGCGGTGCACGAGCCGGCGATGCAGGGCGAGATCCGGGTCACCGTCATCGCGACCGGGTTCGACAGGGCCGTGCAGCCCGGGGTGCGCGACCCCGTCCACGAGCAGCCTCGGCGGCGCTTGCGAAAAGCTCACCTGTGATTCCTTTTCCAGGCAATCGTCCAGTCGCGTGTCGGCGGGACGATCGCTCGCCAGACCCCTGGTCCCATCCCCGAGGTCGCACGTCCGCGGCCAGCGGGTGCGGCGAGCGGAGCACGGGGAGGGTCGCAGGATCTCAGCGACATGGAGATCCCGACCTTCATTCGGAGACAGATGGACTAATGTCGTTACGACGGGCTCGCGCCATCACGTACGGCGTGGTGGCGCTTCTTGGCGTCGCTGCCGTTTACTTCACTGATCCGCTGCCCGTCGCGGGCACTCGCGCCTGCGGGTGCGGTCCTGGTCCGAGCGCCGGCGACGCCTCCCTGGCGCGAGCGGCACGACACGCGTCGCATCGCGGCGAGACGCTGTCGAGCGTGCTCGCGCGTGGCGGCGCTCAGCGAGCTGCGTCGCGCGCGAGGCCCTCACGGCGGCCAGGACGCTCGACCCGCGCCGCATTCCCGCCGGCATGCCGGTCCTCGTCCGCACCGACGGCCGACGACTCGGTTCCGACGCGAGATCATCCTTCAGCTCGCGGTCGACCGGCTGCTCCACCTGAAGCGGACCGACTCTACGCTGGACCGGCGTCGAGGAGCGGCTACCGTGGCGGACGGACACGATCGTGGTGGGCGGCGTGATCGCGTCCAATCTGTACGCGGCCATGAGCACGGCCGCCGATGACGTGCTTCCGGCAGCGGCCCGCGACGCAGCTCGTCGTGACGCTCGCAGAGGACATCTTCGAGTACCGCGTGGACATGAGCCGCGACCTCCAGGTGGGCGACGAGTTCCGGGTCGTCTCACGGAGCGGAACGTCGGACCCGGCGGCATCGTGCGCATCGGGAACGATGCATCGCCGCGACGATGAAGCTCTCGGGCAAGACCATCGAGGCCATGCGCTTCAAGAGTACGCGGTCGGCGGCGCTGTACTTCGACCAGGACGGGAAGCCGATGCGCTCCGGATTTCTCCGCGCCCCGCTGCGAGTTCCGCCGCATCTCGAGCAGGTTCGGCGGGCGCCGGCATCCGATCCTCGGCACGATGCGTCAGCACCAGGGCATCGACTACGCGGCCGCGTCCGGCACGCCGGTTCGCGCCATCGGCGACGGCGTCGTCATTCGCGCCGGCTGGCACAACGGCTACGGCAACGTCGTCGAGATCCGGCACGCGCAACGGATACGTGACGCCGCTATGGTCACATGCGCGGCTTCGCGTCGGGCATCCACGCGGGCGCGCGCGTGTCGCATCGAGCAGACGATCGGCTACGTGGGCATCGACGGGGCTGAGCACCGGGCCGCATCTGCACTTCGAGGTGCACGTCAACGGCGTGCCAGCGGAATCCGGCGCACGGTCCTCGCGAACGTCAGCGCGGATCCGATCCCGTCCGAGCGAGCGGGTGGCGTTCGCCGACGCGCGCGCAGGCCAAGGCCCTGTTCGGCGCATGCTCGTGATCGCGAGCGCCGAGCCGGCGGGGGCGAAACTGGCCGGTGCGCCGCAGTAGCTGGAGCGAGCGCCGGTCTGACGGCTTGACGGCTTGACGGCTTGACGGTTGACGGCTTGACGGCTTGACGGTCTGGCGGCTACCGCTTTGACGAGCTAGCCGTTCGAGGCCCTGATAGCTGTCGGTGACGCAAACCGTCAAGCCGTCAAGCCGGCCTCCGTCGAATCCGCTCTCGTGACGCATGGCTCATCGCCGCGGCGATCGGGATTCTCGCCGCGGCCCTCCAGTACGCGCGACTGCGCGCGCCTTCGGCGCCGTCGGCGCGTTGTGCTCGCAACGCTCCGGGGCTCGGCGGTCGCGCTGGTCGCTGGCGCTGCTGCTCGAACGCGCCCCTCGGCCGGCCGCGTCCAACGCGACCCTCGGTCTTCGTCGACGCGTCGACGAGCCTGACGCGCGGGCGGGTCGCGACGCTCTGGCGCACAGCCTGGGATTCGGCCGGCGCCATCAGCGCGGAATCCACGTGGGTGTTCGGCGACTCGGTGCGCGCCGGCGACCCGCAGTTCGCGCGCCGACCGACGCGGCGACGCGCGTGCGTCCGGTGGTGGAGCGCAGCATGGCCTCCGGCCGTCCGGCGGTGCTCATCACCGACGGCGAGGTCCAGGACTCCGCCGCGCTGGACGGACTGCGCGAGCGGCTCGCGGGTCGATCGTGCTGTCGCGTCCGGACAGTGCGCAACGCGATGTGGCGGATCGCGACGATGGACGCGCCGCGCGCCGCGGTCGAGGGCGACTCGCTAGCCATCCGCTCACGGTCGCCGCGGGAGCGGCAGGGCGCCGCCGCCGGGTCCGTCTCGCTTCTGCTCGACCAGCGGACGCTCGGCCGCTGGCCGCTCGAGGCGATGTCGGCGTGCGGAGAGCGGCAGCTCGACGTGCGCGTTCAGGCCACGCGGCTTCGCAGGGCGCCGGCATCCTGCGCGCTGTCGTAGCGAGCGCCGGGAGACGCCGAGCCGCGCAACGACACGCTCGCCGCCGCGGTCGAGATTTCGCGCGCCGCGAGCGCGGTCTTCGTGTCCACGTCGCCGGATCAGGACGCGCGCTTCGCGATCGCGGTGCTCCGCGGCGCGCTGGCCCTGCCGACGCGCGGCTTCCTGCGCGATCGCGCCGGGAATGTGGCGTCACGAAGGGCACGCTCGCCGCGGCGACGGAAGAGGAGGTCCGCCGCGCGCTGCGCGACGCGCCCGTCGCGATCCTGCACGGCGACACCGCGATCTTCGGCCCGCCGCAGTCTGCGACCTTCGGCCCGCTGGCCCTGCTCGTGCCGCCCGACGCCGAGGACGGCGAATGGTATCTCACGGCGACGCCGGCGTCGCCGCTCAGCGGCGCGCTCGCGGCGATCCCGCTGGACAGCCTGCCGCCGATCGTCGGCGGGCACACCCGCGGCCGGCGAGTGGACCGGCGCTCGAGGCGCGGCGCGGACGCGAGGCGATCCGGCGCGCCGGTCGTCGTCGGGGCGAGACGACGCCGCGCCGCATGGTGATCGTCAGCGGCGTCGGGCTTCTGGCGCTGGCGCTTTCGCGGCGGTGCGCAGTGCCGACGCGTACGCGGCGCTCTGGGGCGGGATCTTCGACTGGCTCGCCGCCGAGCGCGCGGACCGTCGCGGCGCGGTGCCCGGACGCGAACGTCATTCGCGCGGGCCAGCCGATCCGGTGGCGCCGCGGATCGTCCGTAGACTCGCTCGTCCGGCTGCTGCGTCCAGCCGCGCCGCGCCGGCGCTGCGGCGCGCCGCGACACGCTTGCGCTTCGGTTCACGGCCGGATCGGCGATCGCAGGAGACGCGCGCCGCTGCCGCCCGGTGTCTACGACGTGACAGTTCCCGGCGGTCGCGCGGTGCTCGCGGTCAACGCGCCTGCCGAACTGCTGCCGCGTTCGGCCGCGGCTCCAGTCCGGAGCCGTTGGACGTCGCGCGAGCGCCAGCGAGGCTCGGGGCGCCCGGAGTATTGGCGCTTTCTACGCGGTCGTCGATCCTCCTGCTGTGCGCCGAGTGGATTTTGCGCCGGCGCGCGGGATTACGATGACGCGGCTCGAGCCGCGCCCTGCATAACTTTCGCGCATGAGCCGCATTGTGCGCCGCGCCGGCGACCTTCCCAGGCGGTCGCTGTGGCAGCGCATCAAGGACGTGGCCCTCATGGACGTGGGCGGTCCTGGCGCGCGGCGGCGTGCGCGCCGGCTCGCTCGAGCGGCTCGAGGAGCTGCTGCTCGAGGCGGATTTCGGCGTGCCAGTCGACGCTGCGACTCGTAGAGGACGTCGGGCGGCTCGCGCAGCAAGGGCGAGGTGAAATCCGAGGCGGAGTTCCTCGAGGCGCTGCGCGCCGGCGTCGAGAGTGCGCTCCGCGCGGGCAACAGCGACGCGACGCTCGGGCTGGCGTCCTAGCCGCCCACGGTCGTTCTGGTGGTCGGCGTGAACGGCGCGGGCAAGACGACCTTCATCGGCAAGCTGAGCGAGCGGTTCCGGAACGAGGGCAAGCGTGTCCTGCTCGCGGCGGGCGACACCTTTCGCGCCGGCGCCATCGACCAGCTGCGGGTGTGGGCCGAGCGCACCGGGGCGGATTTCATCGGCGCCAGCGCGGGAGCCGATCCCGCGGCTGTTGCGTTCCAGGCGATCGACGCGGCCGTGACCCGCGGCATCGATGTCGTGATCGTCGACACAGCCGGCCGACTGCACACGAGCGCCAGCCTCATGGAAGAGCTGAAGAAAGTCGCGCGCGTGATCGCCAGGCGGATGCCGGGAGCGCCGCACGAGTCGCTCCTCGTGCTCGACGGGACGATCGGGCAGAACGCCGTCCAGCAGGCGCGCGAGTTTTCGGCGGCGGTCCCGATCACTGGCCTGGTCGTCACGAAGCTCGACGGCACGGCACGCGGTGGCGTGGTCGTGGCTGTCCACGAGGCGATCGACGTCCCCGTCAAGTTCCTCGGCGTCGGCGAACACGCCGCGGATCTCGAGCCGTTCGACGCCGCGGCATTCTCCGGAGATTGCTCGCAGAGCGTGACGTTCCGTCTGGGACGTCGCCATCGTGCGCGCCATCGGGCCTCTCCGCGACCGGGCAATCGCCACGTCCGCGGCTCTTCCTCGAGACCCCGGTCAACTTTCTCAAGGGCGTCGGCCCCGCGCGCGCCGAGGCGCTTCCGCCGCATCGGCGTGATCACGGCCGGCGATCTGCTCTTCCACATTCCGCACCGCTACGAGGACGCCAGCACCGTCGCGCCGATCGCGTCCCTCGAGACGGGCATGAACGCCACGGTGATCGGCCGCGTGATCTCGAAGGGCGTGATGCCCACACGCAAGGGTCTGCGAATCTTCCAGGCCGTGCTCCGCGACTCCTCCGGCATGATCGAGGCCGCGTGGCCCGGGCAGCCCTACCTCGATCGTACGATCAGCAAGGGAGACACGCTGCTCGTCGTCGGGACCGTGCGCTTCTATCACGGCCGCCAGCTTCAGCCGCGCGAGTTCATCAACCTGGGGGACGACGAGGCGGGCACCGAGTCGGGACGCGTCCTCTCGGTGTATCCCGCCACCGAAGGACTGTCGTTCAAGGTGATCCGCGCGATCATCGACTCGCATCTCGACCCGCTGCTGGCGCTGGTGGACGAGTACCTTCCGCAGGACGTGCTCGCGCGCGCGGCCGTGCCGTCCATCCGGGACGCGCTGCGCATGGTGCACCGTCCCCAGTCGCTGGCCGAGGCGGCGCGCGGGCGCGCGCGGCTCGCGTTCGAGGAGCTGTTCTTCGTCCACATCCTGCACCAGCGCGCCCGGACGCTCGCGCGCGTGGCGCGCCGCGGCATCCGGTTCGAGAACAAGCGCGACCTCACGTCACGGCTCCGCCAGTCGCTGCCGTACGAGCTCACCGACGCGCAGGTGCGCGCCTCGCGCGAGATCTTCGCCGACATGTGCAGCGATCGCCGCATGCACCGACTGCTCCAGGGTGACGTGGGGAGCGGCAAGACGATCGTTGCCCTCTTTGCCGCGCTGCTCGCGATGGAAAACGGGTACCAGGCGGCGCTCATGGCCCCCACCGAATTGCTCGCGGAACAGCATGCTCGCACCTTCCGCGGCCTGCTAGCGCCGCTCGGCATCGAGCCGATGCTCGTCACGGGATCTCAGGGCGCAGCGGAGCGAAAGTCGGCGGCGGCGCGCCTCGAATCCACCGAGCCCGCGGTAGTGGTGGGCACCCACGCTCTGGTGCAGCAGGCCACGAGCTTCGGCCGGTTGGGTCTCGCCATCGTGGACGAGCAGCACCGCTTCGGCGTGGAGCAGCGCAAGGCGCTGGGCGCCAAGGGCGAAGCCCCCGACGTCCTGCTGATGTCCGCGACGCCGATCCCGCGCTCGCTGGCGCTCACGCTGTACGGCGACCTGGATCTCAGCACGCTCGACGAGCGGCCCGTGGGACGAAAACCGGTGGTCACGGCCCTGCGTCCCGGGTCAGGACGAGACCGCGTCCTCGCGTTCCTCAACAGCCAGCTCGACGACGGACGGCAGGCGTACATCGTGTATCCGGTGATCGCGGAGTCCGAGAAGACCGACCTCAAGGCGGCGACCACGATGTACGAGACGCTTTCCACGGGCGCCCTGATGGGCCGCCGCGTGGCGCTGCTCCACGGAAAGATTCCGGCCGCGGATCGCGACGCGATCATGCGCGAGTTCCGGGACGGCGCGATCCAGGTGCTCGTGGCGACCACCGTGGTGGAGGTCGGCATCGACGTGCCCAACGCCACGGTGATGATCGTGGAGCATCCGGAGCGATTCGGGCTGTCGCAGCTGCATCAGCTGCGGGGCCGGGTGGGTCGCGGCGCCGCGGAATCGTTTTGTATCCTGCTCGGGGACGTGTCGCCGGACGCCAAGGAGCGCATCGATCTGTTCGTGCGGACGGACGACGGCTTCGAGATTGCGCGGGCGGACCTGCGGCTACGTGGGATGGGCGATCTGTTCGGCGAGCGCCAGAGCGGCGTCCCGACCTTCCGCGTCGCGGACCCGTTGCGCGACGAGGAGTTGAACGCGAGCGCCCGCACCGCGGCGGAAGACCTTTTGTCACGCGATCCGGAGTTGCGCGAGCGCGATCATGCCGCGCTGCGCCGCGTGCTCAACGCGCGCTACCAGCGATCGCTGGAGCTGTTCCGCGTCGGCTAGCCGGGCGGCTTGGGCGACGGTGGCGCCGCGAGCCGCTTGCGGATGCGCTCCAGCTCCTCGTTGGCTTTCGCCAGCTCTTCCTTCAGGCGCTGGATCTCGCGGATCGCCGCCTCGTCGCGCCTCGGGGTCGGCTCGGAGGACGATCGCTGGGGCCGGCTTTCGGCCGAGTCGGTGCGGGCTTGGAGTGCCGCTTCGACGCGCGCCAGCTGCTGCGCTTCCACTGCGAGCCGGCGCAGCACCTGCGCTTCGCTTCCATGTCGCAGTGGCCCCGGCGTGGCAAGGTATCGATCGAGGTACACGATGCCGGAGTCCAGCGCCCGCTCGGCGCTCGCCGGATGGACGCTCGCGATCGCCTTCCAGTACAGCGAGTCCGCGCCAGCGTCCGGCCGTGGTTCGCCCCCGAACGGCGAGCGTGTGCAGGCGCTCGCCAGCGACGCCGCGACGAGCAGCACCGCTGCCCTCAAACGACCTCCGCCACCACCGGCTCGTGCGGGGTGCCGTGGCGGCCGGAGACATGCTCCGGCAGCATTATCGTGAACGTAGTGCCGACGCCCGGCGTGCTGTCGCAGGTGATGGTGCCGTGGTGCGCATCGACGATCTGGCGGGCGATCGCGAGCCCGAGGCCCGACCCGCTCCCGGCCGCCGCACCCTGGTTGCTGGCCTGGAAGAACTTGTCGAAGATGCGGCCCACCTGGTCCGGCGGGATGCCCGCGCCGGTGTCGCGGACCTCGATCTGCACGCTGTGATCGGCGCTGTGCACCATGAGGTCCACCTCGCCGCCGTGCTCCGTGAACTTGAAGGCGTTCGAGAGCAGATTGCCGAGCACTTCGTTCATGCGGTCGGCGTCCCAGTCGACGCTGTCGGGGACCTGCTCCGCCACGGAAACCTGGAATCGGACTCCCCGCTGGTCCGCGAGCACCCGGAAACCTTCCTCGAGGCCATGCAGGAGTGCGCGCACCTCCACCGGTCGCACCTCGAGCTTGCCGCCTCCGGCCTCGAATCGGGTGACATCGAGCAGCTGTCGCACCATGCGTGACAGGGCATTGATCTGTTTCTCGAGCACCACCGTGACCCCGCGCTGCGGATCACTGAGCGGGCCGTACATGCCCTCCTGAAGCAGCTGCGTGTAGCCGAGGATCACGTTGATTGGCGTCTTGAGCTCGTGGGACGCGATGGAGACGAACTCGGCCTTGAGCTTGTCGAGCTCGGCAAGCTGTCGCGTCATCTCCTCGAAGCTGGCCGCGAGCCGGCCGAACTCGTCCGTGCGGGAGGGCGAGATCGCCACCTTGGCATCGACTTCGCCGTCTGCCACCCGCCGCATGCCGCGCTCCAGCTCCCGAACCGGCAAGCTGACGCTCTGCGTCAGCTTGCCGGCGATGAGGGTGGCGACGATGATCGCCAGCGCCAGCCCGATGATCGCGGCTTCGCGTCCCTGTCTGGCGTGCGCCGCGGCGATCGCGACGCGGTCGCGCGTGCGGGTGTTCAGTTCCCGCTCGGCTGCGACGACAGCGGCCTCCGCGCGCGTAATGGCCGGCTGCACTTCGGACTTGGAAATCCGATCGGCTTCGTCTTTCCGCTCGGCGACCGTCGCCCGGAATTCCGCTTCCCCGCCGGCGATGACGGTGCTCATGGCAGCGCGAACAGCGCGCGCCGGATTCCCAAGCTGGTACGTCTCGAGCGAGTCCGCGAGGCGGTGAATCTGCTCGACGCGGTCTGTCATGTCGCGCCTGGGGTTCTCGGGCAGGAACAGCACCCTCAGTTCAGCGGTGCGCAGGTCGTTCAGCGCATCCCGGACGCGGCCGAGCAGGAGTGACGCGGCGAAGTCGTCGTCGCGCAACAGTTCGGCTTCACGCTGAGCGCTGTCGAGGGACCTCATTGCGACGAGCAGCGGCACGATCAGGATGATCGCGATGGTCAGCAGGCCAAGGATCAACCGCGAGCGCAGCGTCATGGCCAGAAAATGAAGGCGGAGGCGGAATCTGCAAGGACAACGCCGCGACGCCGGGGCTGCCGGGGGTGGTCCCGCACTAGTAGTGTTCGGCGTTCGCCGGCCATTCTGTCCTCGTCAATCCGCGTAACGAAACACATGTCGCTCAATAACACCCGTCTCGCCGACCTGGGGGAGCACGTCGGGCAAGCGGGGGCGGAGGGCGCGAAGGTAACCGTACACGCATGGGTTACCCATGTTCGATCTTCAGGCAAGATAGCGTTTGCCGTGCTTCGCGACGGATCGGGTCTCGCGCAGGCCGTGGTCATCAAGACTCAGGTCACACCGGAAGTGTGGGCAAGGTTCCAGGAGCTGACCATCGAGACGTCGGTCCGGGTCACCGGCACCGTTCGGGCCGAGCCGCGGGCTCCGGGCGGTTTCGACATCACGGTGGCGGACCTCGAGATCGTCGGACGCAGCCCGGTCGACTACCCGATCCAGACGAAGGAGCACGGAGTCGATTTCCTCCTGGACAAGCGCCACCTGTGGCTGCGGAGCCCCAGGCAGCGCGCGATCTTCGTGGTGCGGAACGAGGTGGAACAGGCGATTCACGACTTCTTCTATCAGCGCGGCTTTCTTCGCACGGACACGCCGCTGCTGACCGCGGCGATCGGGGAGCGCAGCGGGTTGTTCGAGACGCAGTACTTCGAGGAGGGGGTCGCGTACCTCGCTCAGACGGGGCAGCTCTACGGCGAAGCGGCAGCTGCGGCGTTCGGGTTGATCTACACCTTCGGCCCCACGTTCCGCGCGGAGAAGAGCAAGACGCGGCGCCACCTCACCGAGTTCTGGATGATCGAGCCGGAGATGGCCTGGCACGATTCGCAGGACAACATGCGCGTGCAGGAGGAGTTCGTGTCGTACCTGGTGCAGCGCGCGCTGGAGCGCTGCGCCGACGCGCTGAAAACCCTCGAGCGGGACACGAGCAAGCTGGCGCCGGTCAAGCCGCCGTTCCCGCGCATCGAGTACACGGACGCCGTCACCACGCTACAGAAAAAGGGAAGCGGGATCACCTGGGGCGAGGACCTGGGCGCCGAGGACGAGGCCCTGCTGGTGGCTGACCACGATCGGCCTGTCTTCGTGATGAACTATCCGAAGGAAGCCAAGGCGTTTTACATGAAGGAGAACCCCGCCGACCCGAGGACGGTGCTCTGCAACGACTGCCTGGCGCCGGAGGGCTACGGGGAAATCATCGGTGGTTCTCAGCGCGAGGACGACCACGACAAGCTCGAGGCGCGGATCAAGCACGAGGGGCTGCCGCTGGACTCCTACGACTGGTACCTGGACCTGCGCAAGTACGGCACGTTCGTGCACTCGGGTTTCGGGCTGGGGCTGGAACGAACCGTTGCCTGGATGTGCGGGTTGGCGCACATCAGGGAGGCGTCACTGTTTCCCAGGATGATGTACCGCCTCAAACCTTGACCTTGAGTCCCCCCGCACGCCTCTACCGAGAACTGCGTGGAATCTGGTGTAGAGGAGTGAGAATTCAGGTTACAGAATCGGGCGTCAGGTCTGAGGTTTTCTTCTTTCCACTCCTGATCGCGTTGCGCAGGCCGAAGAGCATCTTCCGCACCTGGACCGTGTTTTCAGTCAGTCGCGCGTGATCCTTGGCGGGTAGCTGCCCGAGATCGTGCGTCAGGAGCAGCCAGTACTCGAGCTCGGACGACGACCCAATCGAGAAGTCGGAGTACCGGGCGAGCTCGTTGCGCGACGACTTGCCACATCCTTCCACGATGTTCGCGGCAATCGAGTTTGCGGCGCGGCTGATCTGCGCTCGCGTGGACACGTCGATGCGTTTTGCGCGGCCTAGAGTCTTCTGAACGTCCATCGCGAGCTCATGGGCCTTTTTCCAAACCTCGAGATTTCGAAAGTCTTGCATGTGAGGAGTGTGAGGTTGTGTCGACTCTAACCCAACTGCAACGAGCGACCACCATCATTTCATCCCCACTCCTCACATTCCGATTCTCACTGCCTGATTCCTGAACCCTCTACACCAGATACCACGCAGTTCAGCCTTCGGATCGCTTGACCTCGTCCCAAAGCGAATCGAGCACCTTCAGCCCCGCCTCCGGCACCGAGATGCCACGTGACGCGGCGAGTTTCTCGATCGCCTGAAACCTCCGCTCGAACTTGAGATTGGTCCGGTCGAGCGCGAGGGAAGGGTGCACCCCCGCTTTCCTCGCCAGGTTCACCACCGCGAACAGCAGGTCCCCGATCTCGTCGTGCAATCGCTCCGCGTCCGGCGCGGCGGCGTCAAGTTCCGCCTCCACCTCTCTCAGCTCCTCGCGCACTTTCTCGCGCGGACCTTCCGTCGTCGGCCAGTCGAAGCCGACTCCAGCCGCACGATCCTGAAGCCGGAATGCGCGGTGCAGGGAAGGCAGTCCGCGCCGGCAGTCCCTCCGAGAGGGAGTCGCGCTTCTTCGCCTTCATCCTCTCCCACGGCTCGCGCACGCCGTCGCCGTACAGGTGCGGATGCCGGCCTTTCATCTTGGTGATGAACCCCTCCGCGACGTCGTGCATCGTGAACGCGCCGCGCTCCTCCGCGATGACGGCGTGGAACAGGATCTGGAGCAGCAGATCGCCCAGCTCCTCGCGCAGCCGCCCGTCGTCGCCCGCGAGCAGCGCCTCGTCAACCTCGTGCGCTTCCTCGACAAGGTAGGGGCGCAGGGATTCGTGCGTCTGGGCCGCGTCCCACTCGCAGCGGCGCCGCAAATCGCGCATCAGCGCGAGCGTATCTTCAAGCGAGGATTTCACTTGCTCGGTTCTCCGGTGAGCCGGTATACTACCCCGCCTTCAAGATATGACAGGTCAATGCAACGGCTGATGACGCGCGCCTGGGTCGAGATCGACCTCGGCGCGCTGGTTCGTAATGCACGAGCGTTCGCTCGCGCCGCGAATGTGCCGCTGCTTCCGATGGTGAAGGCCGACGCGTACGGGCTCGGCGCGGTTCGCGTGGTCGCACGCGCTCCTGGACGGTCGCCGTGGGGCTTCGGCGTCGCCACGATCGAGGAAGGCGAGGAACTGCGTCGATGCCGGCGATCGAGCTGCCGATTCTCGTGTTCAGCCCTCTGCTCCCGCCGGCAGTTCGACGCCGCGCGTCGCGCCCGTCTCACGCCGGTGCTGGGCGACCGGACCAGCATCGAGTGCTGGCGCCATCCGACCGAGCCTTGGCACCTCATGATCGACACCGGGATGAATCGCGCCGGCGTGCCGTGGCGCGACCTGCAGTCCGTGCGCCGATCTTGTCGCCGCACACCCGCCCCAGGGCGCATGCACGCACTTCCACTCGGCGCAGCTCCCCGACGGCTCGCGTGAGGAGCAGGAGCGCCGCTTCGTGGACGCCGTTGCGGCGCTGCCGGCGCGTCCCCGATTCCTGCACGCCGACAACTCCGCCGGCATCGAGCGCAGGCCGCCCGGCTCGACACCGTATCGATCTCGCGCGCCCGGGGATCTTCCTGTACGGCGTGGGCAGCGGGCCCGATACGCCGCTCGAACCCGAGCCGGTCGTCGCGATGCGCGGCCGCGTCGTGGAAGTACGCGTGGTGCAGGAGGGAGATACGGTCGGCTACGACGCCACGTGGCGTGCGCCGCGCGCGGGACGAGTCGCGACGGTCTCGCTCGGGCTACGCCGACGGGTATCGCCGGGGCCTCGGCAATCGCGCGCATCGCGCTCGTCAGCGGCGAGCGCGTGCCGGTCGTCGGTTTCGTCACCATGGACATGACCATGCTGGACGTCACGGACCACCCCTGCGCCGTGGGCGACGTCGTCGACGTTCATCGGACGGGACGGCGACGCGCGGCTCAGCGTGGCCGACGTCGCAGCCACGGCCGGGTTCTCCCCGTACGAGATCCTCACGGGGCTGCGTGGACGTCTGCCGCGGATCTACGTCGGCGCCGAGCCGTGAGCCGCCGAGCGGCGATCATCGTGCTCGACGGCGTGGGCATTGGCGAGGCGCCCGACGCCGCGCAGTACGGCGACGCGGGCTCCAACACGCTCGGCAACATCGCGCGCGCCGTCGGCGGCATGCGGCTTCCCAACCTCGAGCGCGCGGGTCTGGGCAACATCGCGCCGCTTGCAGGGCGTCGCGCCCAAGCGCGCGGCCGACAGCCGCGCACGGCTGCCTTGTTCCGGCCTCCGCCGGCAAGGACAGCACGACCGGCCACTGGGAGATCGCGGGCGTCCACCTCGCCAAGCCGTTCCCGACGTACCCGGACGGCTTCCCGCCCGACGTGCTGGCCGAGTTCGCGCGGCGCACGGGTCGCGGGGTGCTCGGCAACACGGCGGCGAGCGGGACGGCAATCATCGCTGAGCTCGGCGAGCGAGCACCAGCGAACAGGTGCGTGGATCGTGTACACGTCCGCGGATTCGGTCTTCCAGGTCGCGGCGCACGAGGAGACGGTGCCGCTCGACGAACTGTACCGGCGCGTGCGAGGTCGCGCGGGCAGATGCTCGTTCCGCCCCACGACGTGTCCCGCGTGATCGCCCGTCCCTTTTCGCGGGCGCTCCGGGCGCGTACGAGCGCACGTCGAATCGCCGCGATTTCTCCATTGAGCCGCCCGGGGAGACCCTGCTCGACGCGCTGGCCGACGGCGGGCATGCCCCGCGTCGGCGTGGGCAAGGTGGACGACCTGTTCGCCCGGCGCGGGCTATCACGGCTCGGCACACGGCGACGACAACGCCGACGGCATCGCACTCGATCCTGCGCTGGCTGCGCGGCAGCTTCCGATGGGTTCCTGTTCGCCAATCTTGTAGATTTCGACCAGCTTTTCGGGCACCGGAACGACGTTCCGGGGTTCTATCAGGCGCTGCGTCAGTTCGACGCGGCGCTGCCCGAGCTGATTGTCCGCCACTGCGGGAGGACGATCTGTTGTTCGTGACCGCCGACCACGGCAACGATCCAACGACGCCGTCCACCGATCACGCGCGCGAGTGCGTTCCACTTCTTGCGTTTTGGCGGACGAGTCCGCTCCGGCGCGATCGGAAGCGGCAGGCTCGACACGTTCTCCGATCTCGGGCGCGACGGTGGCCGAATGGTTCGGCATCCCGTTCCGGGGCCGCGGGTACGCTCATTTCTCGATCGCGGTGATTCGTGAAGGTTGCTGGCAAGGCGGGCCGAAGCGGCCGGAGCAAGCGCGACGCGGTACAAGCGCGCCAGGCGACGGCGTCGGAACGATGAAGGAGGATCGCGAGCTGCTGACGCTGCGGGAGCGCGCCATGGCGGCAATGGACGCGGGCCTACGCGCCGTACTCGAACTTCCAGGTCGGCGCCGCCCTGCTCGGCACGCGACGGCAGCGTCACCGAGGCGTGCAACGTCGAGAACGCCGCGTTCCCGGCCGGAACGTGCGCCGAACGCGCGGCGCTGGCCGCGGCGGTTGCGCGCGGCGTCCGCACGTTCCGATCTCTGGCGATCGCGACAACCGCCGACGACCCCGACGCCTCCGTGCGGCATGTGCCGTCAGGCGTTCATCGAGTTCTCCCCCGAGTTCGAAATCGTGAGCATCACCCGCGACGGCAAGGCAGGCGCGCTGGCGGCTGGCCGATCTGCTGCCACTGGCATTCTCGGCCCGCTCGCTCGGCCGAACCCCCTAATCAGGATGAAGGTGCAATCGTGAAGTCCTTGAAGTCTCTGAAGTCTTTGTTGAAGGCCGTCCGGCCGCTGGCGGTGGCCGCGACACTCGTGGTCGTCGTGGCGGCGTGTGACGAAAAGCTCGAAGGTGGCGACGGCGTGCCCGATTCTCTGTCCGCAGGCGCAGCTGACCCTGCAGGACACGACGTTCTTCGCCGTCGAGTTCGACACGTCCATGTCGGGGTTTCCGGAGCTCGGGTCCGAGACGCGCTTCTTCGTCGCCTCGCTCGGCGACACGCTCGAATCGCAGGCGGTCGTGCGGTTCGACTCGGTGCCGCAGCGGTTCTTCCACCTCAACTCCATCGTCGACAGCCCGATCGTCTTCGTCGACAGCGCGTACATCCGGCTCCCGGTCGTCACCGGGGACACCGTCGGGGATCCCACGACGATCGAGATTTACGACGTCGACCTGGACGGCGCCGAGGATGCGGATCCGACGCTGGTCACCACCGCGTTCACGCCGGACCGGCTGCTTGGTTCGGCGACGATCGCCGCGGCCGACCTCAAGGACTCCGCGAAGGTTTTCATCGACAACGCGCGTCTGCTCGAGATCATCCAGCGCGACGCCCCGGGCAACCGGTTGCGGATCGGGATTCGCGTGAGCCCCACGGGCAACGCCCGGGTCTCGCTGATATCGACCAACGGGGGCGGGCAGCCGGGGCTGTTCTTCCGCCCGTCGCAGGACAGCACTGTTTCGCAAATCAGTGCGTTCGGGATGTCCCGGACGCCCGAGGACCCGATAGCCCAGTTGAATTTCGTGGACTACCAGGTGGTGTCGCGCGGCCCGCCGCCGCCGACCGGTGAGGTGCTGCGCGTCGGCGGATTGCCGGGGAACCGGGCGTACCTCCGGTTCGACATTCCCTCGAACATTCTCGACAGCACCAACGTCGTGCGGGCGACGCTCATCCTGGACCAGACCGCCAGCGTGGGCGCACCAGAGCCGACCGATTCGTTCTCGATTCAGCCGTGGCGCGTGGTGGCGTCGAGCGCGGTAACGGACTTGCGTCGCCAGATGTCCCTGATCCAGCCGAACCGGGCGAACGACACGCTGCGCGTTGTGGGCGAGGGCTCGGGCGAGCGCCAGTTCGAGATCATCGATCTCGTGCGCGCCTGGCGCGGCACGTCGCCAGATACCACACCGCGCGCCGTCGTGTTGCGGTCCGCCGTGGAAGGCGAACTGGCGCGTCAGGTGGACTTCTTTTCGCTCGAGGCGCCCCAGGCCATGCGGCCGCGGCTGCGTCTTTCCTATCTTCCGCGCCGCGAGGACCCAATACCATGACCGCACGATTCGCGCAGGCAGTCGCGGCGGCGCTCACTGTCGTCGCAGCCGGGGCGCAGGCGCAGGGCACGCTGAGTACGCAGGGGCTGGGGTTTCCCCCCGGACAACTGAGCACCGCGGCGCGCTCCATGGGGGGAGCCATCGGGGAGTCCGATCCGCTGTCGCCTCTCAACCCGGCCGCGGTCGGGCTGCTCACCTCGGCCATCGTCATGATGCAGGCTGAGCCCGAGTATCGCCGGGTGCGCGTCGGTTCGATCTCGCAGAACTCGTCCGTCGCGCGCTTCCCGCTCTTCTATGGCGGACTGCCGCTGGGCAGCCGATGGACCGTCGCCATTTCCGCGTCCACGCTGCTCGATCGCACCTGGGAGACCACGGTCCGCGACACCCAATACCTGTCCAACGGGGCGGGGCTCGACACGGTCGCCGCGACGCTGCGCGAAGTGAGCAACGGCTCCATCTCCGACCTTCGGCTGGCGGTCTCGTACGCGCCCTACACCTGGCTGCGAGTGGGGCTGGGAGGCCACGCG
The DNA here is from genome assembly GCA_963724885.1 of uncultured Gemmatimonadaceae bacterium. GTDB lineage: Bacteria > Gemmatimonadota > Gemmatimonadetes > Gemmatimonadales > Gemmatimonadaceae > DASPMP01. Next base: position 397,970 of record CAVRWG010000003.1, read on the forward strand.
CTCTCCGGCAACGACGCCCTCGAAACGCGGCGCGTGTTCGACGATACCGTTCGCTTTGCATCCGACGTCGAGCAGGTGACGGTCGGGTTCGGCGGCAACGCGATCTCCGCGGGTATCGAGGGCCTCTGGGAGAGAAAAGGCGCGATCGGCGTGAGCTATCGTCGCGGCGGTTCCATGAACGCCTACCTGGGGGACGCGACCATCGGCGACGGGTCCGCTCCGGACCACTTCGGCGTTTCGCTTGTGTACCTCGGCATTGCCGGGAGCGCGCTGGCCGTTCGCGCGGCAAAGGACAGCTGGACAAACATGCGGGGCGTTGGGGAGACGCTGAACGTCCACGAGGGATGGGACTTCGGGGTCGGCGCCGACGTCTCCGGACTCAGGCTCGGGTCGGCCGCCATGGCGGTTCGCTTCGGCGGGCGCTGGCGCACGCTCCCGTTCTCCACGAGCACGACAGCGGTGAAGGAGACGACGTGGAGCGGCGGGTTGGGCTTCCCGATGGCGCGCGGCCGCACCGAGCTCAATCTCGGACTGCTGCGTGCGTCGCGCCGACCTGGACGATGCCAGGGAAACCGCGTGGACGTTGAGCACGGGGTTCGCGGTCCGGCCCTGAGCCCGACATGGAGCTCACTCAGCCCCCGGCAGACGCACCGCTGATCCTCGTCGCGGACGACGTACCCGCGAACGTCGAACTGCTCTTCGACCAGCTGCACGTGCTGGGCTTCCGCGCTATCGCCGCCTACGACGGCCCGACGGCGCTGGAAGCCTGCTTCGACGCACAAGCCGGACCTGTGCATCCTCGACGTGTCGATGCCGGCGGGAGACCTGGGGTGCGACGACCGCAGCACGGGGTTCGAGGTGTGCCGCCGCATCAAGCGCGATCCGCGCACGGCGCGGATTCCCGTGATCTTCGTGACCGCGCTCAACGACACGACCGATCGCGTGAAGGCCATCGAGGCCGGCGGCGACGACTTCCTCACCAAGCCGCACAACCGGCTGGTGCTCGGCGCTCGCGTACGCTCGCTGCTCAAGCTCAAGGCGGCGACCGACGCGCTGGAGGAGAGCGCGCGCAAGATGAAGGAGCTGGAGAAGCTGCGCGACGACCTCATGAAGATGATCGTGCACGACCTCAAGTCGCCGCTCACGTCCGTCCTCGCGACGCTGGAGATGCTGATGGACGGCGACTTCGGCCAGCTGTCCGCCGGCCAGCGCGGCGCCCTCGGGGACGCGGAGGGCAAGTCGGAAGACCTGCTGGCGCTCATCGAGGACCTGCTCGAGGTGCGCCGGATCGAGGAGACCGCGCTGACGCTGAACCTCGACGCGATCGCGCCGGGCGCGCTGCTCACCGAGATCGTGCACGAGTGGCAGCATCGCTTCCAGCAGGAGCGCGCCACGGCGACGGTCGAAGTGGCCGACGACACTCCCGTGTTCCACGCCGACCGCGCGCTCATCAAGCGGGTCATCGGCAACCTGATCCAGAACGCGCTCACGCATTCGGCCCACGCGATCACGCTGACCCTGTCGGTGCGGCGGGACGCGAACGGCGTCCTGTTCACCGTCACGGACAACGGCCCCGGCATCCCCGCCGAGTACCACGAGATCATCTTCCGCAAGTTCGAGCAGGTGCGCACGCCGCACGTGCCGCGCGTGCGCAGCTCCGGCCTGGGCCTGGCGTTCTGCAAGCTCGTGATCGAGTCTCACGGCGGTCGCATCTGGGTACAGAGCGCCGGCGATGGGCAGGGAAGCTCGTTTCACATCTCGCTGCCGGTCCAGCCGCCGGCCACGGTAGTGCCCGTGGACGCGGCGGGGAACGCGCCCGCGGTGGCGTCGAAGGTCTGATGAAGGTTCATCTCCGCACGTTCGGCTGTCGCGCCAATCACTACGACAGCGAACGGGTGCGCGCGCTGGCGCTGAGCGCCGGCCACGAGATGGTGGACGACGTCGCGGACGCGGACCTGGCGGTGTTCAACTCGTGCGCGGTGACGTCCGAAGCGGAGCGCGACGCGCGCAAGGCCGTGCGGCGGGCGGCGGCGCGGAACCCGCGCCTGCGCAGCGTGGTGATGGGCTGCGCGTCCGCGCTGCCCGCAAGCCAGCCGGCGCTGCGCGCGCTGCCGACGGTGGAGGGAGTGGTGCCCGGCGCCAACCTGGCTGAGATAGCGGCATTCCTCGGGGAGAGCAGCACGTACCCGCCGGTGCTTCACCCGTTGTCGGCGGCCGAGAACAGTCGTCAAGCCACGGTCCGGGCGGTCCTGCGCATCCAGGACGGCTGCGACGAGCACTGCACGTTCTGCGCGACCACGATGGCGCGCGGCGCCAACCGTAGTCGTGCCGTGGACGAGCTGCTGCGCGAGGCGACGGCGCTGGCCGAGCATCACCCCGAGATCGTGATCACCGGAACGCACATCGGCACGTACGGCGCGGACGTCGGCTCGTCGCTCGGCGCGCTGATGGAGGCGTTCGTCGCGCAACGTGCCTCGTGTGCGATTCCGCTTGTCGTCGCTCGAGGCCACCGAAGTGGACGACCGCCTGTGCGAGCTGTTCGGCGATCCCACGCGGCTCGCTCCGCATCTGCATGCGCCGCTGCAATCGGGCTCGGACCGGCTGCTGCGTCGCATGGGCCGGCACTGGTACACCGCGGAGACCTACGCGCGTCGCATCGAGACACTGGCGGCCCGTCTTCCGGTCTTCGGCCTGGGCGCCGACATCATCGCCGGGTTTCCCGGCGAAACCGCGGAGGACCACGCGGCGACGGTCTCGCTCGTCGACGCGGCTGCCGTTCACGTATCTCCACGTGTTCACGTACTCGCCACGGCCAGGAACGGCGGCCACGCGACTGCCGGATCACGTGCCGCTCGGTGTTGCGCAGGAGCGGTCGCATCAGCTGCGCCACATGGGACAGGCGAAGGGAAAGGGATACGCCACGCGGCGCGCCGGGGGGGAGGCCGACGCGATCGTCATCACGGCAGGTCCGGAGCGCGAGGTGATGACGGAGGACTACCTCACCGCCGGCCTCGCGGGTCCCGTGCGACCGCGCGGATCGAGGTTCGCCGCAACACTGCGGCTCGAGGGAGATTCGCTGGTAGCCGTGTAACCGCCGTATACTAGGAGTTCGTACAAAACCGGGTTCTCGGAGCTGAGTTCCCAGGATCTCCATGTTCTCTGTGCTCAGACGTGAGAGCTCAGATAGATGTTGAGAAGGTGAGCGACACCAAAGCACTCACCATCTGTTCAACTATCTCGGCTCTCATTGCCGAACACAGAAAACTTGGAGGTCCTGACTATCTCGGTTCCGGGAACTCGATGGTCAAATCGAGATGCCAACTGTCTATATCGAGACGTACGGCTGTCAGATGAACGTGAGCGATTCCGAGCTGATGCTCGGAAAGCTCGCGGCTGAGGGGTACACGCCGGTCGATCAACCGGACGGCGCCGACGTCATCCTGGTGAACACCTGCGCCATTCGTGATCACGCCGAGCAGCGCGTCATTGGGCGGCTGGGCGAGTTGAAGCGCAACATGAAGCACGACACGATCCTCGGTGTCACGGGCTGCATGGCCCAGCGCCTTGGCCCGCGTCTGCTCAAGTCGAAGCACGTGAGCCTCGTCATCGGCCCCGACGGCTATCGCGCGCTGCCGGCGCTCATCGAGGGCGCGCGCCGCGGCGAGCGCGCCGTCTCGACCGATTTCCTCACCGGCGAGCACTACGAAGACTTTGCGCCGAAGCGCTTCGACAAGGTGAAGGCGTGGATTCCCGTGCAGCGCGGCTGCGACTATCGCTGCACGTACTGCATCGTGCCGCATACGCGCGGCAGCGAGCGAAGCCGCAAGCTGGCCGACGTCGTCCGCGAGACGCGCGAAGTCGTGGCCGCGGGCATGAGCGAGGTGGTGCTGCTCGGCCAGACCGTGAACTCGTACAACGACGGGACGCACGATTTCGCCGACCTGTTGTACGCGGTGGGCGCCGTACCGCGTGTGAACCGTGTACGCTTCACAAGCCCGCATCCAAGGGATTTCAGCGATCGCGTGATTCGCGCCCTTGCAGAGATCCCCACCGTCTGCGAGCACGTGCATCTGCCGATGCAGTCGGGAAGCACGAACGTTCTCAAGCGGATGCTGCGGCGCTACTCGCGCGAGGAGTACTTCGAGTGTCTGGCGCGGCTGCGCGCCGCGATCCCGGGGTTGAGCGTGACGACCGACATCATCGTGGGCTTCCCGGGCGAGACCGACGAAGACTTCGAGGAGACGCTGAGCGCGGTGCGTGCGGCCGAGTTCACGGACGCGTTCATGTTCAAGTTCTCGCCGCGCGAGGGCACGCCGGCGACGCGCATGCCCGCGGAGTGGACGGTGTCCGACGAAATCGCGGCCGATCGTATGGACCGGCTCGTCGAGACGGTCCGCGCGGGCGCGCGCGCGCAGAACCTGGCGCTGCTGGGCCGCCGGTGCGAGGTGCTCGTGGAGCGCGAAGCACGCCGTGGCGGCGACCTGCTGATGGCGCGCTCGCGCGACTTCCGCACGGTGCTCGTGCCGGGCGACGAGTCCATGATCGGCCGCTACCTGACCGTGGAGCTGACCGGCACGACCGGTTCGACGTTCACGGGCGCGATCGTGCGGAAGAGGGCTTCGCTGCCCGTCGCTGTGTGAGTGGCGGCAGCCGCAAACGGTAAGCGCCAAGCGGGCAGTGCACTTCCTGATCATCGAACGATTCCGCGACGGAGACCCGGTTCCGGTCTACCGGCGGTTTCGCGACCAGGGTCGGCTTGCGCCTGACGGAGTTCACTACATCACGAGCTGGGTCACGCGGGACCTGACTACCTGCTACCAGGTGATGGAGTGCGAAAACCGGCAGCAGCTCGACGCGTGGATCGCCAACTGGCGCGACATCGTGGACTTCGAGGTGATCGAGGTGCAGACGTCCACGGACGCTGCGGCCGCGGTAGCCCCGCGGCTCTGACATCCTGCGCGTGCGTCCATTCGCTCTGACGCTGCTCTTGCTGGCCTGCACAGGCCCGCCGAGCGTCCCGCGGGTCGTCGGTCCGTCGGTGGCGCTGTCATCGAATCCCTGCGGCGCGCCGGGAGTCGACCAGGATCGTGACGATGTCGATGACGCTTGCGAGCTTGCCCTCGCGCAGGCGTTCGCACCGGAGCTTCTCGTCGACAAGCGCGATTGCCTCTGGCTCGAAGACGAGCTCACGATACAGTTCGAGACCACTGTGTATCGGCCACGCACGTACCGGCGCGCGAACTGACGCATTCGTCCTGTGAATTGCGAGGCGTCGGTGGCATTCCTGGGGCCGGCTCGCACTTGCACGCGCACTGAAAAGGGCAGGGTCGCGCCGAAATGATGACGCGCTGAACCGGCATCCGATGATCGTGGTGCAGTATGCCGCTCGTCACCGCCACGGTCCTGGTTTACGCCGCCGGCCTGCTCAGCGGGTTCGGCGGCGCGCTGGTCTGGTTTGTCCCGGCGATCGCGCTCGTCGTGTGGCAGGGAGCGCAAGCCGTGCGCGACCGCATCGCGCTCGTCGCCATCGCCGTGAGCGGTTTTGCCACCGCCAGCGTTCTTCGGGACGCGGAAGCGGCGTGCTTCGCCAGACTCGCCACCGCTTCCGTCTGGAACGCGCAGCTCCTGGCCGACGCGGCGCCGGGCGCGTTCGTCCCCGCGCGTCACGACTGCGGCGTGATTCTGCGGCTGTCGGTGGTGCGCGGACGCGCGCCGGCCGGTTCGCGCGTGCGCGTGTCCGGCGACGCCACCAGGGGCCGCGGCGCGATCCTCGTCATGGACGCCGCGCTGCGCAGGACTCGCGGGCCGAACTTCCTGGCGCGATGGCGCGCCACGATCGGGCGCGGCATCGACGCCCGCTTCGGCAGCGACGCGCCCATTGTCCGCGCGCTGCTCATCGCCGACATGCGCGAGCTGTCGCCCACCGTCCGCGACCGGTTCTCGGCGTCCGGGCTCTCGCACATGCTCTCGGTGTCCGGACTGCACGTGGGCCTCATCGCCGTCGCGGTCTCATTGCTCGCGCAGATCATCGGGCTCACGCGCAAGCGCGCGGACCTCTTCGTCGTTTCGCTCACGGCGTTCTACGTCCTGGTCATCGGAGCGCCGCTGCCGGCCGTGCGCGCCGCGGTCATGCTCGGCGCGGCCTCGCTCAGTGTCGCGGCGCAGCGCCCGACGTCGGCGTGGGCCGTGCTGGCCGTCGCCGCCGTCGTTCCGCTTCTCGACCCCGGCGCGGTCACCGACCTGGGATTTCAGCTCAGCATGGTCGGGATGGTCGCGCTGGTGGCGTCGGGAGCGCTCGGCCAGCGCTGGGCATGGCTGTCGGCCGGCGGATGGCGCGGCGCGCTCTATCGCAGTCTCGTCACCTCGACCGCGGCCACGCTGCTCACGGCGCCGCTCGTCGCCGCCACGTTCGGACGCATCAGCTTCGTCGCTCCCGTCAGCAATCTCGTCGCCGTTCCGATCATGGCGGTGCTCCAGCCGATGTTGTTCCTCGCCATGGCGCTCCTTCCGGTGGGGCCGGCCGCGCAGTTCGTCGCCGACGCGTGCCGCCCCTTGCTCGGGGGCGTAGACCGCATCGCCACCATCGCGGCCGGATTCCCCGGCGCCTCGGTGCCGGTGGTCACGGACGACCTGAGCCTGGCGCTCGCGTGCGCCGCCGCGACGGCATTCGTGCTCGCGTGCGTCCTCCGGTTTCCGGGCCGTGCGCTGCTCGCTGGCACCGCGTGCGTCGGCCTCATCGCCTGGCGGCCGCTGCTGCCGCGGGGCTCCGGCGTGACCGAGCTGCACGTGCTCGACGTTGGCCAGGGCGACGCCATTGCCCTCCGGACGAGGCGCGGGCAATGGGTGCTGTTCGACGCGGGCCGCGACTGGAAGAGCGGCGACGAGGGCGCGCGCAGCGTGGTGCCGTATCTCAGCGCGCGCGGCGGCGATCTCGTGGCGTTCGTGATGTCGCACCCGCACTCGGATCATGTCGGCGGCGCCGCCAGCACCCTGCGCGCGCTCGAGCCGCGCTGGTATTTCGACCCCGGCTTCGCGGGCGGCAGCTCGTCCTACCGCGCGTCCCTGGTCGCTGCCCAGGGCGCCCGCGTCGCGTGGCGGCGCGTACGGCCGGGCGACTCCCTCGTCGTGGACGAAGCGGTGGTGTCGTTCCTTGCCCCCGATTCGGCATGGGCGGCGTCGCTCGATGATCCGAACGACGCCAGCGCGATCGCGCGCATCCGTGTTGGCGACGTCACCATCCTCATGACGGGCGACGCGGAAGCCGCGGAGGAGCGCTGGCTGCTGGCGAATCGCCCCGATCGATTGCGGGCCGACATTCTCAAGGTCGCGCACCACGGGAGCAAGACGAGCAGTACACCGCAGTTCCTCGCCGCCGTGCGGCCCAGGCTGGCGCTCGTGTCCGTCGGAACGGGGAACATGTACGGGCATCCGAGCGAGGAGGTGATGCAGTCACTGGCGGCGCATGGGGCGGTCGCGCTCAGGACGGACCGGCTCGGCACGATCATCGTTCGGACGGACGGGAAGACGATCGAGGTAGAGGCGGGCGGAGAGAGATGGAGGCTCGCGCCTGCGAGACCGGAGAGCTGAGCACCCGGGCCTTCGAGGTTGCTGGTGAAGAGGGCCGAGAGGTCCGCGAGGTGTCCAGGGGTGAGAGCAGCTTACACCTGTCGACCTCGCTCAACACTCAATCTTCTTTACAGAACCTCGACGGTCCTCGGGCCTGAGGCGTCAGATCTCGCAGTTCAGCCTTGCCCTTCGACCAGCGTTTCACTCAGTTTTGAAGCGGTACCAACCGCGGGAAGCTGTGCTCCAGAACAAAGCGACCTCCGTCGTCACCATCGAGCGCTTCATCATCGAGCAGGAGCGCCAGCACCCGGAAGCCACGGGCCAGCTGTCCGGCATCCTGTACGACATGGCGCTCGCCGCGAAGATGATCGCCAACAAAGTGCGGAGCGCCGGGCTCGCGGACATCCTGGGCTCGGCCGGTGAAGAAAACGTCCAGGGCGAAGTGCAGCAGAAGCTCGACGTCTTCGCCAACGAGACGATCGTCAAGGCGATGGACCATACCGGCCGTCTGTGCGGCATGGCCTCCGAGGAGGAGGCGGGGATCATCCCGATCCCCGAGAGGTTCCGGTGCGGCAAGTACTGCCTGATGTTCGACCCGCTCGACGGCTCGTCGAACATCGATGTCAACGTCCCCGTCGGCACGATCTTCTCGATCGTCCACAAGATCACGCGCGGCAAGCACGCGGAAGAGGAGGACTTCCTCCAGCCGGGCCGCCGGCAGGTGGCCGCGGGTTACGTGATCTACGGCTCCAGCACCATGCTGGTGTACACCACCGGGCAGGGCGCCCACGGGTTCACGCTCGATCCCTCGATCGGCGAGTTCCTGCTGTCGCATCCGAACATTCGCACGCCCAATGACGGACGCTACCTCTCGGTGAACGACTCCTACGAGCAGCATTGGGACGCGCCCGTGCGCCAACTCATGCGCCGTTATCGCGCGCTCGAGGGCGACCGCAAGGCGCTCAACGTCCGGTACGTGGGCTCCCTGGTCGCCGATTTCCATCGCAACCTGCTGGGCGGCGGCGTCTTCTGCTATCCGGCGAACAGCAAGAACCCCAAGGGCAAGCTGCGCTTGATGTACGAGGGCAACCCGCTGGCGTTCATCGTCGAGCAGGCCGGCGGTTCGGCCATCGATGGGGCACACAGAATCCTCGACATCCAGCCGACGCAGCTGCACCAGCGGACGCCCCTCTACATCGGGTCGAAGCACGACGTGGACCTCGCCCACCAGGTGCTGGCGGGGAGCTCCGAGCTGGTCGGCGCCTGAACGAGCGACACTCCCCCTCCGGTCTCCCCCTCGCTCCCGTCTACCGTCCGGAGGACGCGACGACCGACTATGCGCGGGACCTGGGCGATCCCGGCGCGTTTCCGTTCACGCGCGGCATCCAGCCCACGATGTACCGCGGCCGCCAGTGGACCATGCGGCAGTACGCCGGCTTCGGCACAGCGCAGGAGACCAATCGGCGGTTTCGCCATCTGCTGGGCGCTGGTCAGACCGGCCTGTCGGTCGCCTTCGACCTGCCGACGCAGATGGGGATCGACTCGGACGATGCGCGCGCCCACGGCGAAGTGGGACGCGTCGGCGTCGCGATCGACACCGTGGATGACATGCATGTGCTGCTCGACGGCATCCCGCTCGACCGTGTGTCCACGTCCATGACCATCAACGCCACGGCGACCACGCTGCTGGCGATGTACGTCGTGGTGGCCGAGGAGCGCGGCATCGCGCGAAACGCGCTGGCCGGCACGATCCAGAACGACATCCTCAAGGAGTACATCGCCCGCGGCACGTACATCTATCCGCCGGAGCCGTCGCTCGCGCTGATCGCGGATTCGTTCCGCTTCTGCGCGACGGAGCTGCCGAACTGGAATCCGATCTCGATCTCCGGCTACCACATTCGCGAGGCCGGCGCGACGGCGGTGCAGGAGCTGGCGTTCACCTTCGCCAACGCGATGGAGTATGTAGGTGTTGCAGTCACCGCGGGTCTCACCGTTGATTCGTTCGCGCCGCGGCTGTCGTTCTTCTTCGCGGCGCACAACGACCTCTTCGAGGAGGCGGCCAAGTTCCGCGCGGCGCGGCGCATGTACGCGCGCCTGATGCGTGAGCGGTTCGGCGCCAGCGACGCGAGCGCGCGGCTCCGGTTCCACACGCAGACCGGGGGCGTCACGCTCCAGGCCCAGCAGCCGCTGAACAACGTCGTCCGCGTCGCCTACCAGGGACTGGCCGCGGTGCTCGGAGGCACGCAGTCGCTCCACACCAACGGCTACGACGAGGCCATCGCGCTCCCCACCGAGCAGGCGGCGACGCTCGCCCTGCGAACCCAGCAGATCCTGGCGCACGAGTCGGGCGCCACGCTCACGGCCGACCCGCTGGCGGGCAGCTTCTACGTGGAGCACCTCACCAACGAGCTCGAGAAGCGCGCGAACGAGCTGCTCGAGCGCGTGGACGCGCTGGGCGGGTCCGCCAGGGCGATCGACGCGTCGTTCTTCCAGGAGGAGATCGCCCGCAGCGCCTACGAGCACCAGATGAGCGTCGAGCGCGGCGAGACGGTCATCGTAGGCCTCAACAAGTTCACCGACGACACGCCGGTCCCCGAAGTGGCGACACCGGACTACACCCGGCTCGAGAAGGAACAGGTGCGACGACTCGAAGCGGTCAAGGCCGGGCGTGACAAGGACAAGGTCGCCGCTGCCCTCGCGGCCCTGGGCGCCGGAGCCACGACGTTACTGGGCCGGGTCAAGGATGCCTCGCTCGTGCCAGCGATCGTGGACGCGGTTCGGGCGCGGGCGTCGGTCGGCGAGATAGCCAACGTCCTGCGTTCACGTTGGGGAGAATATCGCCCCGGAGCGGCGCCCTGAGCGCCAAGGGGCCAGGACAGATCGGCTCGCGGACCTTTATCGCGGACTACCCGGAGCAAGCGGAAACCGAACGCGGACCTGCAACAAAGTATGTTTGTTTCGCGCAGCGACAGATTCTCGAGCCAGGGCAACAAACATCGCAGTTGCTGGTCCGCGGCTGTTGTCCGCGTGTTCCGAGTGGTCCGCGATAACCTTACGCCTGGCGAACTTGACGCAGGGATCTGGCGGTCCGTCTGCTAGATTCATAGCTCGCCCGAGATCGCCGAGGAAATGCCGACCTACGAGTTTCGCTGCCCCAGCGGGCACGAATTCGACCGCTTCTTTAAGACCATGAGCTCCGCCCCAACCGAACTCCCATGTCCGGTGTGCGCCTTGGTCGCGTCCCGGCAGCTTTCCGGAGGCGGCGGGTTGGTCTTCAAGGGCTCGGGCTTCTACCTGACCGACTACGGCAAGAACGCACACCGGGGGCAGAAGTCGGAAGGACAGAAGGGAGAAGGTCAGAAGGGAGAAGGTCAGAAGGCCGAAGGCGGGAAGCAGGACGGAGGGAAGGCGGACGGCGGGAAGGGAGAAGCCGGGAAGGGAGAAGGCTCGAAGACGGACAGCGGCAAAGCGGAGAGCGGCAAACCGCAAGCCGCAAGCGGTAACGCCCCAGCGGAAGGCGCCAAACCGAAGGCCGAGAGCACCAAGCCGAAGAAAGAGTGAGCACCCAGGAAGACGAGCTACGCGCCGAGGTCCGGCGCGCCGCGCGCGCCATTGGCGCGCCCGACGATTTCGAGCCGGTCATCGAGCGCCCGAGGGACCCGGCGTTCGGCGACTGGGCGACGAGCGCCGCGATGGTGCTCTCGAAGCTGCTCCGCCGGAAGCCGCGCGAGATTGCCGAGGCGCTGCTCCGCGAGATCGACAAGACGCGCGCCGGATTGAGCACCGCGGAGATCGCGGGCCCCGGCTTCATCAACTTCCGCGTCGCCACGGACAGCATCGCGAAAGGACTCACGGCGCTGGTCACGGCGGGAGACCGGTTTGGCGTCGGCACTGGCGGCGGGGGAAGGCCGGTGAACGTGGAGTTCGTCTCGGCCAACCCCACGGGCCCGCTGCACGTGGGACACGGCCGCCAGGCTGCGCTCGGCGACGCGATCTCGGCGCTGCTGGAGAACGCGGGCTGGAAGGTGACGCGCGAGTTCTACTACAACGATGGCGGCGCGCAGATCGAGAACCTCGCGCGCAGTGTGCAGGCGCGCGTGCACCAGATCGCGGGTCGCGAGGCGCCGATCCCGGAAGGCGGCTACCACGGCGAATACATCCGGGACATCGCGCAGCGGTACGTCGAGACGCATCCGTCCGACCAGTTCGCGGACGACCCGGACGTCGTGCGTCGCTTCGCGGTGCAGGAGCTGCGCAAGGAGCAGGACAAGGACCTCCAGGCGTTCGGCGTGAAGTTCGACGTCTACTATCTGGAGTCGTCACTCTACGCCGAGAGCAAGGTGGACGAGGCGGTGGAACTGCTTCAGGGGGCCGGCCACACGTACGAAAAGGACGGCGCCCTCTGGCTGCGCACCACAGAGTACGGCGACGACAAGGACCGCGTGATGCGCAAGAGCGACGGGACGTTCACGTATTTTGTTCCCGACGTCGCGTATCACGTCACCAAGTGGAATCGCGGCTTCACGCGATCCATCAACGTGCAGGGCGCCGACCACCACAGCACTGTCACGCGGGTGCGCATCGGGCTCCAGGCGCTCGACATGGGGATCCCGCAGGGGTACCCCGAGTACGTCCTGCACCAGATGGTGACGGTGATGCGCGGCAGGGACGAGGTGAAGATCTCCAAGCGCGCGGGCAGCTACGTGACGGTGCGCGACCTGATCGACGAGGTGGGTCGCGACGCCGTCCGATACTTCTTCCTGATGCGGAAGGGGGACTCGCAGCTGGTGTTCGACGTCGAGCTGGCGCGCGCGCAGTCGGACGAGAACCCGGTGTACTACATCCAGATGGCGCACGCGCGCATGAGCGGGATCTTCCGCGTCGGCGAAATCGCGCCGCTGTCGGTGACCGGAGTCGGCGTGGATCTGTCGATCCTCGAGCTGCCCGAGGAGCAGGAGCTCATCAAGTCACTGCTCGATTTTCCGAAGCTGGTGGCCGACGCGGCGGAGGCATTGGAGCCGCACCGCCTCGCCACCTACCTGCACGATCTCGCCGGCAAGGCGCACCTGTGGTATCACAAGGCGCACGTGCTCAACGAGCCAGCGCCGATCATGAACGCAAGGCTCGTCCTCGCGCGGGCGAGCCAGATCGTGCTCCGCAACGGGTTGACGCTGCTGGGCATCAATGCGCCGGAGCGAATGTGAATGCGGTGACGGGATGTCGGGATGACGGGATGGCGGGATGACGGGGCAGCTCTTCGCCGTCCGCCATTGCCATCCCACGATCCGCCGCCCGCCATTCCCCCGTCGCGCCATCCCGTCATCCCGTCATCCCGTCATCCCCTCTTCATGACCCTCCTCGTCGTAGGTTCCGTCGCGCTGGATTCCGTCGAGACGCCGTTCGGCAAAGCCGACGAAGTCCTCGGCGGATCGGCGACTTTTTTCTCGGCATCGGCCTCGAACCTCTCCCCGGTGCAGCTCGTCGGCGTGGTGGGCAGCGACTATCCGGTCGAGAAGCTTCAGCCCCTGGCGAGCCGCGGTGTTGACCTCGCGGGGCTCGAGCGGGCGGAGGGGCGTTCGTTCCGCTGGCGCGGCCGCTACCGCCACGACCTGAACGCCGCCGAGACGCTCGAGACGCATCTCGGCGTGTTCTCGAACTTCAACCCCAAGATCCCGGCGCAGTTTCGCAAGGCGCCATTCGTGTTTCTCGGGAACATCGATCCGCGGCTCCAGCTCTCGGTCCTCACGCAGGTCGAGAAGCCGAAGATGGTCGCGTGCGACACGATGAACTTCTGGATCGAGAGCCGGCGCCCCGACCTGCTGGAGCTGCTGAAGCACGTGGACTGCATCACGCTCAACGAAGGCGAAGCTCGGCAGCTCACCGAGAAGTACAACCTGGTGCGCGCGGCGCGCTGGATCATGGAGCGCGGCCCCAGACTCGTGGTGATCAAGAAGGGCGAGCACGGCGCGTTCATGTTTTCGGGTGACACCGTGTTCTTCGCGCCCGCCTATCCGCTGGAAGAGGTTTTCGATCCCACCGGAGCCGGCGACTCGTTCGCGGGCGGATTCATGGGCTACATCGCGCGTTCCGGCGATCTGTCGGAGGCGAGCCTCCGCCGGGCCGTGATCTATGGGTCCGCGATGGGATCGTTCGCGGTCGAGAAATTCTCCATCGAGCGGCTGCTGACGGTGGACGCCAAGCAGCTGGCCGCGCGCGTGGGTGATTTCCGCAAGCTGGTTGCGTTCGAGGAAGAGCTGTGAAGAAGGGAGGAGGGAGGAGGGAGGAGGGTGGAGGGCGGAGGCGGCAAGCGGCAAGCGGCAAGCGGCAAACGGCAAACGCCAAACGCCAAACGCCAAACGCCAAACGGCAAACGCCCAACCCCAAACCCCAAACTCCAAACCGCGCTTTGGACTATGCCGTCTCCGGCGTCGACATCTCGGCCGCCGACGAAGCCAAGCACCGCATCAAACGGCTCGTCGAATCCACCTACACCAGTGGTGTGGTCGGAAAGTTCGGCGGATTCGGCGGGATGTTCCGCGTGCCGTCGGACGCGAAGAAGCCCGTGCTGGTCTCGAGCGCCGATGGCGTCGGGACCAAGTTGAAGGTCGCGATCGAGGCGAACCGACATGATTCGGTTGGACACGACCTCGTGAACCATTGCGTCAACGACATCCTCGTGCAGGGCGCGAGCCCGCTGTTCTTCCTCGATTACGTGGGGTTCGGAAAGCTCGTCCCCGCGATCCTCGAGGAGATTGTGACAGGCATCACGCGCGGCTGCCGCGAGAACGGCTGCACCCTCAGCGGCGGGGAAACCGCCGAGCTGCCGGGGGTGTATACCCCCCCGGATTACGATTTGGCCGGGTTCATCGTCGGTTACGTGGAAGAAGCCGCGGTTCTCGGGCCTGACCGGGTGTCGGAGGGCGATCACCTGGTTGCGCTCGCGAGCAGCGGGCTGCACACCAACGGCTACTCCCTCGCGCGTCGTATCGTCAGTGAGCGCATGGGACTCGACGTGAACGACGAGTTTCCCGGCGAGTCCGCGACTGTCGCGGAGGTGTTGCTGCGGGTCCATACGTCATACCTGAAGGCACTACGGCCCGTGCTGTCTCGCGTGCATGCGATGGCGCACATCACGGGTGGCGGACTGCCGGGCAATCTCAATCGGGCGCTCCCTCCTGGGCTCGATGCGGTCGTGGAAACATCGAGCTGGCGTGTACCGAACCTGTTCACCCAGCTCGAGCGCGCGGGCGGCGTCCCGAAAGCCGAAATGTTCCGCGCGTTCAACATGGGTGTCGGAATGGTCGTCATCACACAGGCTGCGAACGTGGACGCCGTGCTTCGGAGCGCCCGCGCCGTGGACATTACCGCCTGGCCGCTCGGCCGCGTCGTGCGCGGCAGCGGTCGGGTCAATCTCGTTTAGGAGAATTTCATGCGATTCAAGCTTCTGGCGGCGGCTGCCCTCACGGCGATTTCGTCCGAGAGCGGCGTGGCCCAGGCCAATGCGACCTGCACGGCGCGTCCAGCTGTGGAGCAGGACGCGTGTCAGCAGGCGGTGGACCTCTTCAACTACATGATGCCGCAGCTGGGCACCATGATCGTCGGCGGCAACTCGACGCAGGCGCAGGGCGGAACGCTCGGCGGTCTACCGCACTTCGCGATCGGCGTCCGTGCCAACGTGATCGCGGCTTCGGTTCCCGCGCTCCAGGCGCCGAGCGCCACGCTCCAGCAGCGCGCGAACTACCCGACCGATGACCAGTACCTCGGTCTGCCCGCCGTAGACGCCGCGGTCGGCGTCTTCAAGGGTTTCCCGCTCGCGCTCTCGAACGTCGCTGGCATCGACCTGCTGCTCAGCGCGGCTTACGTGCCCGAGTACCACGCGCTCGAGGTCGACGTGCAGCCAAAGACCAACATACAGATCGGCTACGGCGTGCGCGTTGGTTTGCTGGAGGAGTCGCTGCTGGTCCCCGGCATTGCTGCGAGCTACATGATCCGAGACCTGCCGAAGACGACCATCAGCGGCTCGGTCGGTGGAGGCACGAACTACCGCGTGGACACGCTGCAGGTGAAGACGACTGCCTGGCGCGTGACCGTGAGCAAGAGCCTGGTCCTCTTCACCATCGCGGCCGGCGCGGGCCAGGACATGTACGACGCGTCCGCGAGCGTCAGTGCGACGACGCCGCTCGGCAACGTCGCGCCCCTGGACGTGAGCCAGAGGGTCACGCGCACCACCTACTTCGGTGAGTTGTCGGCGAACATCCTGCTGACGAAGATCGTCGGCGGGGTGGGCATGGTCACCGGCGGAGAGATCCCGACGCACAACACGTTCTCCACCGCGGCAAACGCGTCCCGCCTGTACGGTTCGCTGGGAATCCGTCTCGGCCTCTAGATGACCGGTCCGACGCCGACGCACGACGCAGCTGCGTTCATGCGTCGTGCGCTGGAACTGGCAAAGCAGGGATGGGGACAGACGGCGCCGAACCCGATGGTCGGCGCCGTCGTCGTTCGCGATGGACGGATCGTCGGCGAAGGGTTCCACGCGCGCTTCGGGGAGGCGCACGCGGAAGTGGCCGCGCTGCGATCGGCCGGCGACAACGCGCAGGGCGCGACGCTCTATGTCACGCTCGAGCCCTGCCGCCACTTCGGCAAGACGCCGCCGTGCACCGACGCGATCCTCGCCACAGGCATCAGGCGCGTCGTCATCGCCGCGCTCGATCCCACGCCCCAGGCGGGCGGCGGCGCCGATCTGCTGGCGCGGGCGGGGCTGGAGGTCGAGATCGGGTTGCTCGCCGCGGACGCGCGCGAGCTGAACGCCCCCTTCATTCACGCTGCCGGCAGCGACCTTCCCTGGACGACACTCAAGCTCGCCGTCTCCATCGAGACGGCCATCGCGAACGCGCGGGGTACCACGAGCTGGCTCACGAGCCCGGCGTCGCGCGCGGAGGTCCATCGGCTGCGCGCCGGAAACGACGCCGTCGCGGTGGGCGTGGGCACGGTGGTCGCCGACAACCCGCAGCTCACGGTGCGCGAGTGGACGGCCCCGCGCCGGCCGCCGGCGCGGGTGATCTTCGACCGGTCGCTGCGAACCCCGCTCAAGGCGGGCGTCGTGACGACCGCGCGCGAGATCCCCACGATCATCGTGACGCAGCACGCGGAGTCCGCCATGGCCGACCTGCTTCGAGACGCTGGCGTCCACCTCATCGCCACGCCGGACCTGCGCAGCGGATTCCGGCGACTCCGCGACGCCGGCATTCGTGCGCTCCTCGTCGAGGGCGGCGCGACAATCGCGAGCGCCGTGCTCGCGGAAAAGCTGGTGCACCGGATGGTTATCTTTCAGGCGCCGGTTTCGCTCGGCGTCGGGGCGCTCCACGCGTTCGATGGCGCGTCGCCTGAGGTGCTCCGATCGGTGGAGCAGCACCGCGTCCTGGAGCAGAAGCCGCTGGGCCCGGACGTGATGACGACCTACGCGCTCGCGGAGACATGAATGTTCACTGGACTCGTGGACGACATCGGAGAGATCGATCGCGTCGCGAGCACCGCCGCGGGTCATGAGCTGCGCGTCAAGTGCAGCTACACCGACCTTCGGCCGGGCGAGAGTGTCGCCCTGAATGGCGCGTGCCTCACGGTGCGCGACCGCGAGCCGGGGTTTTTCACCTGCGCGGCGGTCGTGACGACGCTCGACGTGACGACCATCGGCGGCTGGGCCCGCGGGACACGCGTCAACCTCGAGCGCGCCCTGCGCCCAAACGACCGTTTCGGAGGCCACTTCGTGCTGGGCCATGTCGATGGCGTTGCACGAGTTACGCAGGTGGAGGTCGAGGGCGACGCCCTGCTGGTCGACCTTGCACTCCCGTCCGCGCTCTCTGAGCTTATGGTCGAGCGGGGATCGGTTGCGGTGGACGGCGTGAGCCTCACGATTGCCGCGCTGCCGGCCCCCGACGCCATACAGATCTCTCTCATCGAATACACCCGGCGACACACGACCCTCGGCGACCTCAAGACGGGCGACTCCGTCCATGTCGAGGCCGATGTGCTCGCCAAGCACGTCAGGCGACTGCTGTCGCGCAGCGATGTATGAGTATCAACGTCAGACGTTCTCCGTCTGACGTCGAACGTACGACGTTGGACGTTGGACGCTAAAACCATCAGGAAATGACTTTCGGAACCGTTGAGCAGGCCATAAAGGACATCAAGGCGGGCAAGTTCGTCATCGTCGCCGACGACGAGGACCGCGAGAACGAGGGCGACCTCATTTGCGCGGCCCAGCTCGTCACGGCCGAGATGGTGAACTTCATGATTCGGCGCGCTGGCGGCCTGATTTGCGTCGCCCTTACCGGCGAGCGCGTGGACCAGCTCGGCCTCGCGCCGATGAGCGACACCAACGTGGACGACTATCGCACCGCGTACACGGTGAGCATCGACGCGTCGCCGCGCTTCGGCGTGACGACGGGAATCAGCGCGCAGGACCGCGCCACGACCATCCGTGTGGCGGTGGACCCCGCGACGGTCGCCGGCGATCTGCGTCGCGGCGGCCATGTGTTCCCGCTGCGGTCTCGCGAGGGCGGCGTGTTGCAGCGCGTCGGGCATACGGAGGCCGCCGTCGATCTGGCGCGCCTGGCCGGGCTCAATCCGGCGGGCGTCATCTGCGAGATTCTCACCGAGGACGGCCGCGCGGCGCGCCGTCCGGAGCTGGAGAAGTTCGCGGAGCAGCACCGGCTCACGTTCGTCAGCGTGGCGCAGCTCGTGGCGCACCGCCTCAAGAACGAGCGCCTGGTGCATCGCCTCGCCGAGGCCCGCCTGCCCACCGAGCACGGGACATGGCAGATCGTCGGGTACACCAACGACGTGGACCCGCACGAGCACGTAGCGCTGGTGTACGGCGACGTCGGTGACGGCGAGAACGTCCTGGTGCGCATGCACTCCAGGTGCCTCACGGGGGACGTGTTCCATTCGCTGCGCTGCGACTGCGGCTGGCAGCTCGAGACGGCGATGCGGATGATCCAGACCGAGGGTCGCGGCGTGGTGGTGTACCTCGACCAGGAAGGGCGGGGCATCGGCCTCCTGAACAAGCTCAAGGCCTACGAGCTCCAGGACAAAGGCGCGGATACCGTCGAGGCCAACGAGCGGCTGGGCTTCAAGCCGGACCTTCGCAACTACGGCATTGGCGCGCAGATCCTGCTGGATCTCGGACTCAAGTCCATCCGGCCGATCACCAACAACCCGCGCAAGATGGTGGGCCTCGAGGGCTACGGGCTGAGTCTGGGTGATCGAGTGCCGCTGGAGCAGCCGGCGCACGACGAGAACGCGGGCTACCTCCAGACCAAGCGCGACAAGCTGGGGCACCTGCTCGCGTCCTAGTGTGTGGCCCGGATGGGCCACACGGCCCGACGGTCAGCGCGGATTCACGCCGATCCAGCCGATCTTCGCCGATGGTTGATCTAGTTTTGGTTCATCGGCGAGAATCAGCCTTATCGGCGTGAATCGGCGACCCCCTTCGACATACTGGCCCAGTAACTGATACCTCGATGGCCGAATACACTGCAACGCCGAGCGGGGCCGGGCGCCGCTTCGCGGTCATCGCGAGCCGGTTCAACGAATCCATTACCACGCAACTGGTGGCAGGCGCGCTCGACGCGCTCGCGCGCCACGGCGCGTCCCCCGAGGACGTGGATGTGGTCTGGGTGCCAGGGGCCTGGGAGCTGCCGGCCGCGGCGCGCCGTTTGCTCGCCACGGATCGGTATGACGCCCTCGTCGCCGTCGGCGCCGTGATCCGCGGTGACACCCCCCACTTCGAGTACGTCGCCGGCGAAGCGTCGCGCGGGCTCGCGCAGGCCGCCGCGGACTTCGACCGCCCGCTCGGGTTCGGGCTTCTGACGTGCGACAACATGGTGCAGGCCGAGGCGCGCGCCGGCGGTTCGTCCGGCAACAAAGGCTGGGACGCTGCGCTCGCGGCGCTCGAGATGGCTGCCCTGTTCGAGAAGCTGGATTCCAATGAGGGTTGAGTCGCGCGCCCGCGCGCGCGCTCTCCAGGCGATCTACGCCTGGGACGTGCGCGGCGAGCACGATCTCGACCGCGTCTCCGGGCAGATGTGGGACGATCTCGCCGTGGCGCCGGAGGAGCGGCGAATCGCGGGCCTGCTCCTGCGCACGCTCCAGGGCGAGCGGCAGGAACTCGATCGACTGCTGGCCGACGTCACGACCAATTGGCGCCTCGAACGGCTCGGCGCCATCGAGCGCTCGGTGCTCCGGCTGGCCGCGGCGGAACTGCAGCGCGGCGAGACACCGCCGCGCGTCGTCATCCGCGAGTCGCTACGACTCGCGGAGCGGTACGGCACGCGCGAGAGCGCGCGCTTCGTGAACGGCGTCCTGGACGCGCTGGCCCGCAAGATGGGTAGGCTATAAGCACTCTCGCTGCCCGTCATCCCGTCTCACGTCATCCTGGCTCCGCTCACTTGCGCATTCTCCTGGTCAACTGGCAGGACATCGAAAACCCGCAGGCCGGGGGCGCCGAGATCCATCTGCACGAGATCTTCGGCCGCCTGGCGCGTCGGGGGCACGACGTTACGCTGCTCTGCGGCGGCTGGCCGGGAAGCCCTCCCCGCGCGCGCATCGACGACATGGACGTCAGGCGCGTGGGAACGCGGAGCACGTTCGCGGCGCTCGCCTACCCGTACTTTCGTCGCGAGTTTGCGCGCGCGCCGTGGGACCTGCTGCTCGAAGACATCAACAAGATGCCGCTCTACACGCCATTGTGGACGTCGCGTCGCACCGCGGCGCTGGTGCCACACCTGTTCGGAGGAACGGCTTTTCTCGAGCTGCCGGCGCCGCTCGCGGCGGCGGTGTGGCTGTCGGAGCGTCCGCTCGGCGTCATCTATAGAAAGGTGCCGTTCGAGGCGATCAGCGAGAGTACACGCGATGACCTCGCGGTGCGGGGCATTCCGCGCGAGCACACCGAAGTCATTTATCCGGGAATAGACACTGAGGCGTACACACCTGACCCCCAACACCGAGCAGCCACTCCGGTCTTCGCCTACCTGGGGCGCTTGAAACAGTACAAAGGCGTCCATCACGTCATTCGCGCGTTCGCGGCGATGACCAATCGCGCCGCCACGCTCGAGATCGCGGGTGCGGGCGACTATCGGCCGGCCCTGGAGCGGCTGGCCCGGTCGCTTGACCTCGGCGAGCGGGTGCGGTTTCTTGGGCGTATCAGCGAGGCGGAGAAGCTGGCGTTACTTCGCCGAGCGTGGGGGCTCGTTTTCGCGTCACCCAAAGAGGGCTGGGGGATTACGAACCTGGAAGCCGCCGCCTGTGCCACGCCCGTGGTCGCCTCGAACTCGCCCGGCATTCGCGAGTCGGTTCGTCATGGCGAGACCGGTTTTCTCGTTCCCCACGGTGACGCGTCCGCGATGGCGCAGGCGATGGATCGCCTGGCCGGCTCGCTCGACCTCGTGACGCGGCTCGGCGAAAACGCGCGACGCTTCGCGAGTGGGTTCACCTGGGACCGCGCGGCGATGGAGACCGAGCGGCATCTTGCACGCATCATTGGTGGAGAGGGAGGGCGCAGCTGATGGAAATCGTGTTTCATGCCCATCGGGCCTCGATATCGGATCGGATGCGCGCGAGCGCCGAACAGGCGCTGCGCAAGGCGGCGCGGCGCGCCGCGCGGCCGGTGGACGCGGTGATCCGTTTCAAGCAGGACGGCGCGTTCCGTCGCGTTGAGCTCACGCTCCACACCTCGAACGGCCGGCGCTACCTCGCCATCTCGGAGTCGCGCTGGTTCGGGCCCGCGATCGCGGACGCGGCTCGCCGCCTCTCCATGCAGCTCGACCACGGCAAGCGCGCGGACCGGGCGCGACGCCGACGCGTCGCGCGCGCGGGAGTCGCTTGAAGACGCCCGTCCAGAAGAAGCAGAAGCTCACCGTCGGCCGCATGGTCGACCGGTTGCGCGACGTGCTCCAGCTGGAGCACGTCGAGGGCACCGGTGGCCACGAGCGCGAAGTCACCAGCCCGCACGTCTCCAGTCCCGGCCTGGCGCTCGCGGGGTACACCGAGCGGTTTGCCAGCCACCGGCTCCAGGTGCTGGGCGAAACCGAGATCACGTATCTCAAGAGCCTGTCGGACGACGCGCGACGCAAGGTCCTCGCGGAGTTCTTCAAGTTTCCGATCCCGTGTGTATTCCTCACCAAGGGGCTCAAGCCGCCGCCCGGCCTCGTCGAGGAGGCCACCTTCGCGGCGGTGGCGGTGCTGCGCTCGGGGCTCAAGACCAACGAGTTCTACAACCGCATCAAGCCGTGGCTCGAGGAGGAGTTTGCCGCCACCACCACGCTGCACGCCTCGCTGGCGGACGTGTTCGGCGTCGGGCTCCTCTTCACGGGACGCAGCGGCATCGGCAAGTCGGAGTGCGTGCTTGATCTCGTGGAACGGGGACACCGCGTCGTGGCGGACGACCTGGTGCTCATCACCAAGCGCGGCAACGACGTGCTCATCGGGCGCGGGCACCACCTCCAGCGCCACTACATGGAGATCCGCGGCATCGGCCTCGTGGACATCCCCGCGATTTTCGGCATCCGCGCAGTGCGGCAGCAGAAGCGCATCGAGGTCGTCGTGCAGCTCGAGGACTGGGACGCGGACGCCGTCGTGGATCGCACTGGTCTGGACGGCGAGAGCATCGAGATCCTCGATGTCACGCTCCCCAAGGTCCGTGTGCTGCTCAATCCGGGCAAGAATATCACGGTCATTTGTGAAGTCATCGCGATGAACCATTTGTTGAAGTACAGCGGCATCGATCCGGCGGAACGCTTCAACGAGCGCCTCATCAAGCAGATGCGGGACTCGTCGGAGGTGCGCGCCTATCTCCAGGAAGACAATGAGTGACGTAGCACCCCGCCCCACGCCAGCGGTCGAGGTTCGCGCGATCATCGCCGGGCACGGCGACTTTGCGGCCGGCCTGGTGTCGGCCGTCCAGCAGATCACCGGACGCGGCAACGCGTTCCGCGCCGTGTCCGCGCGGGATCTGAGCGCGACGGACCTCGAGGCACTGCTGCGCCGCACCATCGAGGAGACCGGTGCGCGCGTGGTCTTCACGGACCTGCAGGCGGGGAGCTGCACCATGGCGGCGCGCCGCGTGATGCGCGATCGGCAGGACGTCCTGTTCGTGGCGGGCGCGAATCTCCCGATGCTGCTGGACTTCGTGCTCGCCGACCTTCCCGCCATCGAGGCGGCGCGCCACGCGATCGAGCGCGGCCGTGCCGCCATCACGTCCGCTGGCGGCGAGGCCGGGGGCGCGCCGTGAGTCTCGTGCTCTATCGCATCGACGATCGCTTGATCCACGGCCAGGTCGTCGTGGGGTGGGGACAGCCGCTCGACATCCGGTTCATCGTGCTGGTGGACGACGAGGTGGCGCGCAGCGACTGGGAGCAGGAGCTGTATCGCATGGGGACGCCGCCGGAGATGGACGTGTACTTCCACTCGGTGTCCGCCGTCGCCGCCGAACTGCCGCAATACCGGGACGACCCGAGGCCCGGCATCCTGCTCACCGGTGACGCGGCCTCCATGCTGCGCCTGGTCAAGGAGGCGGGTGTGCGCGACGTGAACGTCGGCGGCATCCACCATCGTGCCGACCGCAAGCAGCGCCTGCGCTACGTGTTCCTCTCGCAGACGGAGGAACAGCTCCTGCGCGAGATGGCGGACCTGGGCGCGACGGTAACGGCGCAGGACGTTCCGGCCACCGCACCGGTGGAGCTCAACGAGCTGCTTGCATCCGAGGCGGGGGTGCAATGATCGACGCGCTCATTCCCCTCGGCCTTCTCGGCGCCGTGCTGGGGCTCGACACGGTGAGCTTCCCACAGGCGATGCTGTCGCGGCCGATCGTGGCTGCGACACTGGGGGGCGCGCTCATCGGGTCACCGCTCAACGGTCTTCTCATGGGCGCGGCGCTCGAGCTGATCGCGGTGGAGACGCTGCCGTTCGGCGCGTCGCGCTACCCCGAGTGGGGGTCCGCGTCCGTCGTCGGAGGAGCGTTGTTCGCCAGCTCGACCGCGACCGCTCCGGCGGCCGGCGCGATGGCGCTCTCGATGATGGCCGCCCTGGCGACGGCCTGGTTCGGCGGATGGACCATGGTCAAGCTGCGCCAGCGCAACGCCGTCTGGGCCGCCCGATCGCGGGATGCCCTCGACGCCGGCGCACGCGGCACCGTCATCGAACTGCAGCTGAAGGGGATGACCGCGGACGTGGCACGCGGGTTCCTGCTCACCGTGCTCTCGGTTGCCGTCTTCGCGCCGCTCACCGAGGCCTCGCTTGCCCGCTGGACGTTCGGCCCCAGGCTCTCGGCAGCCGTGACCGTGGGCGTCGCAACGGCGGTCGCCGCCGGGGCGACGTGGAAGCTCTTTCACGGGAGCCTCGTGGCGCGCTGGCTGTTCGCGGCCGGGCTGGGCGTCGGGTTCACGCTGCTGGCGGTGAGATGGCCGTGATGGCGATGGAACGCGCCCCCTCCGCGCGCGCGGCCGCGCAAACGCGCACGCGCCTGCCCCTCCGGACCGAGGCGGCGATGCTGCTGCGGCTACTCGCCCTTCAGGGGTCGTGGAACTACGAGACGCTGCTCGGCAACGGCATGGGCTTCTGCATCGAGCCGGCGCTGCGCCTGCTGCCCGGCGGCGTCCACACGCCTCGATTCAAGGCGGCGATCGCGCGCCAGAGCAAGTACTTCAACGCGCACCCGTATCTCGCCTCGGTGGCGGTCGGCGCCCTCGCGCGCGCGGAGCTGGACGGCGAGCCGGCCGACAAGATCGAGCGCTTTCGAACGGCGCTTGCCGGTCCCCTGGGCAGCGTCGGTGACCGTCTGGTGTGGGCCACATGGCTGCCGTTCTGCTCCATGGTCGCGCTAGCGGTCTTCGGGCTCGGGGGCGGCACGCTCGCGGTGGTGGGCACGTTCGTCGGGCTGTACAACGCGGGCCACCTCACGCTGCGTGCGTGGGGACTCCGCGTCGGCTGGAATCGCGGGATGCGTGTCGCGCAGGCGCTGGCCAATCCGGTGCTGCGCCGCGGGCCGCAGGTGATCGCTCCCATCGCGGCATTCGTGGCCGGGCTCGGCGTGCCGCTGGCGATGCTGCGTGTGATGGGTCCGGGACGCGCGCTGCTCGGGGTCGTGCTCGTGAGCGCTGCCGCGGGAGCGTTCCTCATCGTGAGGCTGCACGCCCGCATCGAGGGATGGCGGCTCGCGCTCGGCATCCTGATCATCCTGGTGCTCTTTTCGGTGGCGGGCGCATGACCGAGCGCACCGTCACCATCGCCAACCGGAACGGGCTGCACGCGCGGCCCGCGGCGGAGATC
Source organism: uncultured Gemmatimonadaceae bacterium (assembly GCA_963724885.1). GTDB lineage: Bacteria > Gemmatimonadota > Gemmatimonadetes > Gemmatimonadales > Gemmatimonadaceae > DASPMP01. The sequence goes on from CAVRWG010000003.1 coordinate 422,861, forward strand.
GTCAAGGTCGCCGCCAAGTTCAAGTCGGACATCACTCTGGTACGGGACGAGCTCGAGGTGAACGGCAAGAGCATCATGGGCGTCATGATGCTCGCCGCGGAGTTCGGCTCCACATTGCTGCTCCGGGCGTCCGGTCCGGACGCCGACGCGGCCGTCGGCGCGATCGCGACCCTGATCGAAAGCAAGTTCGGGGAGTCCAAGTAATGGAACGCGCGCTCCAGGGTATCCCGGCGTCGCCCGGCATCGCCGTGGGCTCGGTGCACCTGCTGCTGTGGGAGGTGCCCGAGGTGCCGCGGCACGTCATCGCCGACGCCGACGTTCCGCGCGAGCTCGAACGGTTCGAACGCGCCGTCGAGCGCGCGCGGGAGCGCCTGGAGCACGTCCGCGACCGCGTCGCCGCCACCGCCGGCGAGGAAGAGGCCGCGATCTTCGACGTGCAGCACTCGATCCTCGGGGACCCCGAGCTCGTGGGCAAGGTGCAGGAGTTCATTCGCCAGAACCACGCCGCGGAGGAAGCGTTCGATCTCGTGATGCTCGAGTGGCGGCAGCGTTTCGCGCGCCATTCGATGCCCATGATGCGCGAGCGCGTCAGCGACCTGACCGACGTGCAGATCCGCGTGCTCGCGATCCTGCTCGACCTCCCCGACCACGATCCGGTGGATCTGCCGCACGGCTCCAAGGCGGTGCTGGTCACGCACGACCTCACGCCGGGCCTCACGGTGCAGCTGGACCGCGCCGCGATCGTCGGCATCGCCACGGATGCCGGGACGCGCACCTCGCACGTGGCGATCCTGGCGCGCTCGCTCGGCCTGCCGGCCGTCGTGGGCCTGCGCCGGGCCACCGAGGAACTACGCGGCCACGAGCGCGTCATCCTCGACGGCACCAACGGCGTCCTCATCATCGGGCCGAGCGAGCAGGACATCGAGCGATATCGTGAACGCGCGCGCGAGGAGGAGATCGCCGAGGTCGAGCTGCGGAGCCTGGCGTCGCTCGAGCCGGTGACCACGGACGGCGTGCGCGTCACGCTGCGCGCCAACGTGGACCTGCCGGACGAAGCCGCGTTTGCGGCGACCACGGGTGCGGAAGGCGTGGGCCTCATGCGCACCGAGTTCCTGGTCGTCGGACGCGCCACGATGCCCGATGAGGAAGAGCAGTACCTCGAGTACCGCAAGGTCGTCGAGGCGTTCGACGGACACCCGGTCGTCATCCGGACGTTCGACGTGGGCGGCGACAAGCTTCCCATCGGCGGATACCCCACCGAGGCCAACCCGTATCTCGGATGGCGCGCCATCCGCATGTGCCTCGATCAGCCCGAGCTGTTCAAGACCCAGCTGCGGGCGTTGCTGCGCGCCGCGAACCACGGTGACCTGCGCATCCTGCTGCCGCTCGTGGTGTCGGTGTCGGAGGTGAGAGAGGCTCGGCGGCTGCTCAACGAGGCCAGGGAGGAGCTGAAGCAGCGTGGCATTCCGTTCAAGAGCTTCATTCCCCTGGGCGTGATGGTCGAGACGCCCGCTGCGGCGGTCGCCGCGGACACCTTCGTCAAGGAGACGTCGTTCTTCAGCATCGGGACCAACGACCTGGTGCAGTACACGCTGGCGGTGGACCGCGGCAACGCGAATCTGGCGCAGCGCTTCACCGCGCTGCACCCGGCCGTGCTGCGACTGATCCGGCGTACCGTGGAGGTGGCGGAGCAGGGCGGCATCGAGGTGGCGGTGTGCGGTGAGATGGCGTCGCAGCCGCTGATGTCGTTCGCGTTGCTGGGGCTGGGCGTGCGCGAGCTGAGCGTGAATCCGCGCGCGTTGCCGCACGTCAAGCGCGTGGTGCGCAGCGTGTCCGCCGCCGCGGCGCGCGATGCGGTGGATCGCGCCAGCCAGGCGTATACCGCCGAGGAGTCGGAGGAGATTCTGCGGCGTGCGCTCGAGGCCGCCCAGGGAACGCCGTCGCTGTCGTCGTGACAGGCGCTTGACGCGTGGCTGGTTCTGGAGCGCCAACTCTCAACGGCAACTAATTCACCGCAGAGGACACAGAGGAAAAGAGAGGACGCAGAGGCGAACAACAGGCAGTCCTCTGCGACCTCTCTTTTCTCCTCTGCGTCCTCTGCGGTATGCTGTTGTCCTTCCTTGACGCGACGAGGTACGCGAGTTGGGTACATTTGATCGATGTACGATCGGCACCTCTTCACGTCCGAGTCCGTCACGGAAGGGCATCCCGACAAGGTCGCTGACGCGATCTCGGACGCCGTGCTCGACGCGATCCTCACCGACGACCCCGCCGCGCGCGTCGCGTGCGAGACGCTGGTCACGACGGGCCTCGCCTGCGTGGCGGGCGAGATCACGACGTCCACATACGTCCACATCCCGGACATCGTCCGCGAGACGATCAAGCGACATCGGCTACACGGACGCGACCTACGGCTTCGACTATCACACCTGCGCAGTGATCAGCACCATCGGGCGCCAGTCGCCCGACATCGCCATGGGCGTGGATACCGGCGGCGCCGGCGACCAGGGCATGATGTTCGGCTACGCGACGGACGAGACCGAGGAGCTGATGCCGCTGCCGATCCTGCTGGCGCACAAGCTCACGCGCGCGCTCGCCGCGAAGCGCAAGAGCGGCGACCTCGAGTGGCTGCGTCCCGACGGCAAGTCGCAGGTGAGCGTGCTGTACGAGGACCATCAGCCCGTCGCGGTCGAGACGGTGGTCATCTCGACCCAGCACCATGAAGGCGTGAGTGCGCGAAAGATCCGCGCCCGCATTATCGAGGAAGTGATCGAACCTGCAATCCCGGACGAGCTGCGGGCCAGGAAGGTGAAGTACCACGTGAACCCCACGGGGCGGTTCGTCGTCGGCGGGCCCCAGGGCGACGCCGGCCTCACCGGACGCAAGATCATCGTGGATACCTACGGCGGCATGGGACGCCACGGCGGCGGGGCGTTCAGCGGCAAGGACCCCTCCAAGGTGGACCGATCGGCGTGCTACGCGGCGCGCTGGGTGGCCAAGAACATCGTGGCGGCAAAGCTGGCGCGGCGCTGCGAGGTGCAGCTGGCGTACGCGATCGGGGTCGCCGAGCCTGTGTCCGTGATGGTGGACAGCTTCGGCACGTCCGTGGTTCCGGAACGTGAGCTGATGCGCGCGGTAAGCGAAGTATTCGACCTGACGCCGCGGGGCATCATACAAGCCCTCGATCTTCGCAAACCGATCTACCGCCCGACCGCGGCGTACGGTCATTTTGGGAGAACGCCCGAACGCGTCGGCGGAAAAGGGGCGGCACGCTGTTCACCTGGGAACGAACCGACAAGGCGGCGGCTCTCAAGCGCGCAGTGAAGTAGCACGAACCACGCACGAAGCACGAAGCACGAAGCACGAAGCACGAAGCAACGCACTACGCACCGGTGGTCCATGATCGAAGTAGTGGTCTCCCGTCTCGGCCTCGACAGCTCGACGCAGTCGTACGTGGTCATCCTTCAGGAGAAGGACGGCCAGCGCCTGCTGCCCATCTGGATCGGTCAGCCCGAGGCCGAGTCGATCGTGATGCAGATGCACAACATCAAGCGGCCCCGCCCGCTCACGCACGACCTCTGCAAGAACCTCATCGTCGGCCTCGGCGGCGAGCTGCAGAAGGTGCAGATCACGCGCGTCGAGAAGAACACGTACTACGCGGAGCTGCACATCGCGCGCAACGGCAACGTGGTCCAGGTGGACGCGCGTCCGTCGGACAGCATCGCGATCGCGCTGCGTCTCGCCGCGCCGATCTTCGCGACGGAGTCCCTGCTGAGCAACGTCGAAGTCGAGGAGTCCGCCGAGTCGTTCGACGCGGAGCAGCTCAAGAGCGACTCCGAGCTGAACGCGGAGCAGCTCAAGGAGTATCTGGAGCGGCTGCGGCCCGAGGACTTCGGCAAGTTCAACCTCTGAGCCGGGTCATTCTGCGCCGGTCGCCGGCCGCGCCAGGCGCGCTGCTGCTGTTGTTCCTCGCCGGGGGCACGGTGACTGCCGCCAGCGCACAGGAGACGCGTCGCAGCGCCGAAGGGACCGTCCTGCGCGCCACGGGGAAAGCACGTCCGCAACCCGTGCCCGGACACTGGGTGGTGCTGCACCGCGTCGGGTCCGACCGTGCCGCGCCGCTGGACTCGGTCCGCTCGGGCGGCGACGGCCGTTTCCGCTTCCGGTACGCGCCCTCGGGAGATCCGGACGCGTTGTATTTCCTCTCGTCGCGCTATGCCGGCATCGCGTACTTCACGCCGCCCCTCCGGTCCGGCGTGGTACGCGGCGGCGACGCCGACCTGATCGTGTACGACACGACGTCGGACACGAGCGAGCTGCACGTGCAGGGTCGCCACGTCGTGATGTCGGCGCCGCGCGGGCCGACGCGCGAGGTCGCCGAGGTCTTCGAGCTGGAGAACGGGGGCACGCGCACCATCGTCGCACGCGACTCGGCGACGCCCGTCTGGAGCACGCTGCTTCCCGAGACGGCGGAGCGCGCGCGCGTCGCGCCCGGCGACGTGAGCCCGGGCGCCGTGGTGTTCCGCCGCGGTCGCGCGGAGGTGTTCACGCCCGATCTCGCCCGGCATTCGCCAGCTCGTGTTCACCTACCAGTTGCCGCCGTCCGCGTTCCCGCTTACGACGCCCGTGCAGCGGCCGGTGAGCGTGCTCGAGGTGCTGCTCGAGGAGCCGCGCGCCATCGGTGGAGGGCGCGCGCCTCACCGAGGTGGCGTCGGCGCCGATCGACGGCCGGATGTTCCGGCGCTTTCTGGCGCAGGACGTGCCCCGCGTCCGCGCGTGGTGAAGATCGGCGCGCCAGCGCCGATCGAGCAGAACCGGTCGGGGATGCGCGTCGTGTTCATCGTCGTCGCGTCGGTCATGGCCGCCGCGATCCTGGCCTGGCTCGCGCTCCGGCACCGTACGTCGAACGCGACGTGTGACGTCACACGTCGGACGTTCGACGTCGAATATCGAGAGCGCTCATCGCGGAGCTCGCGACACTGGACGCGCGCTTCGCGCGCGACCCGGATGCCAGCGCTGAGACGCTGGCACGTCACGAGCGCGAACGCGCGGAGCTCAAGGAGCGCATCGCGCGCGCGCTTGCCGCCGGGAAACGCCGCGACGTAGATTCGCGCTTCACAATTCGACGCGAGCGGGGGACACGGAAACCGGTGTAATGCCGGTGCGGCCCCGCCACTGTAACGGGCAGTCACGCGATGCGCTCACGCAGCCACTGACCAGCGCGGTCGGGAAGGCGAGCGGATCGGCCCGGAGCCAGGAGACGACCTCCGCTCGCGCCACGACTCGGTATCCTCGGGGGAGGATCCGGTGGCGGCGACGCGGCGCGGGTCGCATCTCCACACGGGCATCTCCCGACTTCGGGAGATGCCTTTTCATGCGTCTGGGTCTGCTCGTCGCATTGCTCGGCGTAGCCGCCTGTCCAGGCGTCGCAGCACGACGAGCGTCCGACGTCGAACGTCAGACGTGCGAACGTTGCGACGTACGACGTTTGCAGTCGACGACTTCGGCGACACGATCCGGCTGTCGAGCGCGCCGTCGACCCGCATCGTCTCGCTCAACCCGACCACCACCGAGATCCTCTTCGCGCTTGGCGCGGGCGACGCGGCTCGTCGGCCGCACGCGAATACGACAAGTGGCCCGACGCCGCGCGCTGGCGGTGCCCGACCTCGGGCCCGGCGCTGCGGCCGAACGTGGAGGCGGTGCTCGGCGCGAAGCCGGATCTCGTCCTGCTGTACGCGTCGCAGGACAATCGCGCCGCCGCACAGCGCTTTCGCGCGGCGGGCATCGCGACCGCGGCGTTCAAGGTCGACCGCATCGAGCAGTTCGATCGCGCTCACGCGCCTGCTCGGCCGCATGGTCGGCGACTCCGCGCGCGGCGCGCGCGTCGCGGATACGGTGCATGCGCACGCTCGACAGCGTGCGCGCGCGCTCACGCGATCGCTGCCGCGGCCGACGCGTCGTGCTGCCCACCTGGGACCAGCCGCTCATCGTCATCGGCGGCGGGAGCTTCCTGAGCGAGCTGGTGACCATCGCGGGCGGACGCAACGTCTACGACTTCGTTCGCCGCGCCGTCGCCGACGGTCACGTTCGAGGATGTCGTGCGGCGCGATCCCGACGTCCGTGCTCGTGGGCCCCGAGCGCGCCGGCGACGTGCGCCGCGACGCGAAATGGCGCGCGCTGCCGGCCGTACGCGACGGCCGCGTTCTCGTCATCGACACCAGCGCTCGTCGCTGCGCCCCGCCGTGCGACTCGGCGAGGGCGCCGTCTCGCTCGCGCGCCTGCTGCACCCGGAGCTGGCGCGCCCGTGATGCGCACCGCGCACTGGCTCCTGCTCCTCGTGGCGATCGCTGCTCGCGGCCGCGGTCGTCGCATTGGCTCCGGTGCGGTTGACCTCGATCCGATCGGCAAGCGTGCGCGCGCTCTTCGGCCGCGGCGACCCGACCGCCGTGTTCGTCGTGCGCGAGCTGCGGCTGCCCCGCGTCGTGCTCGCCGCGCTCGTCGGCGCGGGGCTCGGGCATGAGCGGCGCCGCGCTCCAGGGCGTGCTGCGCAACCCGCTCGCCGAGCCGTACCTGCTGGGCGTGTCCGGCGGCGCGGCCGTCGGCGCCGTGCTCGCCGTCGAGCGCGGGCCTCGCGTTCGCCGCTGGTGCCGCTCGCCGCGTTCGCCGGCGCGGTCGCGGCCGTCGCGCTCGCGCTCTTCGTGGCGCACGCGCACGCGCGGACGCGGCGATCCCCGCGTGCTCGTCATGGCCGGCGTCGTGGTCGGCGCGTTCGCCAACGCGGCCATCATGGTCGTCCTGGCCAACGCCGACGCGAGCACCGTGCGCAACGCGCTCTGGTGGATGATGGGCTCCGTCGCGGACGCGACCTGGCGGCAGAGCGCGTGGCTCGCCGCCTACGTCGCCGTCGGCGGCGCCCTGCTCGTGGCCCTCGCGCGCACGCTCGACGCGCTCGCCCTCGGCGAGGACCCGGCGGCGGGACTCGGCGTGGACGTCGACCGTGCCGCGCGCCGCGTCTACTCGACCGCGTCGCTGCGTCGCCGCCGCGACCGTCGCCGCCGCCGGCCTCGTCGGATTCGTCGGGCTCGTCGTGCCGCACATCGCGCGACGCCTGGGCGCGTCCGGCCACCGCGCGCTGCTGGCGGGCAGCGCGCTCGCGGGCGCGTTGCTCGTCATCGTCGCCGACCTCGTCGCGCGCGTGGCGCGCCCGCCGGCCGAGCTGCCGCTCGGCGCGGTGACCGCGATGATCGGCGTGCCGTTCTTTCTCGTCACGCTGCGGCGGTTGACGTGATCGCGTTCGCCGACGTGCGCGTGCGCTACCCGCGCCAGCAGCGTGACGCGCTGCTCGGGCGTGACGCTCGATGCGCCGCGAGGCGCAGGTCACCGCGGTCGTCGGCCCCAACGGAAGCGGCAAGAGCACGCTGGTCCGCGCGCTGCTCGGCCGCGTGGAGCTGGCCGCGGGCGCGATCGCGCTCGACGGCGCGCCGATCGCCGCACAGCCACGGGACGCCATCGCGCGTCGCGTCGCCGTCGTGACGCAGCGCGAGGAGCCCGCGTTCCCCATCGGTGTCCGCGACTACGTCGCGCTCGGCCGCCTGCCGCACCGCGGCGCGTGGGGCACGTGACACCGATGCCGACCGCGCCGCCGTCGACCGCGCGATGCAGTGGGCGGAAGTCGGACGTCGCTGGCGCGCCGCGGCGTCCACGAGCTGTCCGGCGGCGAGTGGCAGCGCGTGCGGTTCGCGCGCGCGCTGGCGCAGGGCGGCGAGGCGTTCGTCGCGGACGAGCCCACGACGTTCCTGGATGTCGGCGCACGAGATGGGTGTGTTCGAGCTGCTGCGGGCGCATCGCGCGCGACGGCCGCGCCGTGCTGCTCGTGAGCCACCAGCTCAACCTCGTCGCGCGCTTCGCGGACCGCCTCGTGCTGCTCGACGCCGGGGCGGTCGCGGCCGCCGGTGCGCGTCGAACGACGTGATGCGCGCCGAGGTGCTGGAGCGCGTGTATCAGTGGCCCGTCGTCGTCACGCGGGATCCCGCGGTCGGCGCACCTGCCCTCGTCCCGCTCCGCCGCCCGCGTCACCCTAGTCCCTAGTCCGCTAGTCCCTAGTCCCTAGTCCCTAGTCCCTAGTACCCTAGTCCCTAGTCCCTAACACCTGCCTCTCCCATGCGGTCGCTCAGCCTTGCTCTGCTCCTGACCCTGCCAGCCGGCTCGCTGCTCGCACAGCAAGCCCCCGACACCGCGCGCGTCTCGCCCGTCGTCGTCACCGCGACACGAACTCCGATCAGCCAGAGCGCACTGCCGGTGGCCGTCACGATTCTCACCGCCGAGGACTTGAGAGCCAAAGGCATCACCACGGTCGCCGACGCTCTCAGGGACGTCTCGAGCGCGTCCGTGGTGCAGTCGGGATCGGCAGGAGCGCAGACGTCGCTGTTCCTGCGCGGCGGCGAGAGCAAGTACGTGAAGGTGCTGATCGATGGCGTGCCGGCCAACGATCCCGGCGGCAGCTACGACTTCGGCTCGCTCACCACGGACAACGTCGAGCGCATCGAGATCGTACGGGGGCCCGCGAGCGTGATCCACGGCGCCGATGCGGTCACCGGCGTCGTGCACGTCATCACGCGCCGGGGACTGGGAGCGCCGCGCACCGAGCTGGATGTCCGCGCGGGCCTCGCCAACCGCGACGACGTCGCCGACACCACGCGACAGGGCGGTTCCATGCGCGTGTTGGACGTGACCGCCGGCCTGAGCGGCGCGCTCGCGTCGGGGGCGTACTCCGTCGGCCTCGCGCGCCATCAGAGCACCGGCTTGTACGAGCAGAACAATCGGTATCAGAACAACGTCCTGAGCGGCCGGTTCCACTTCGCGCCGAACGATGGCACGGAACTGCGGCTCGCCCTGCGGTACAACGACTACAAGTTCAACTACCCCACGAGCGGCGGCGGCGCGGTAGCCGATCGCAACTCGTATCGCGCCGAGGATCGCAGTGTCATCGGACTCGAAGCCGAGCGGCGATTGACGGCGTCGCTGCGGTCCGTGCTGGCGCTCAACACCAGCATCAACGACGGGGGTACGGACGACCAGTTCGACCTCCCCGACAGCAACAGCTTCGTCTCGCACGACAAGACGCGCCGTCGTGGCGCCGAATTGCGGTTTCACTACCTGGCGGCGCGCAACACGGCCGTGACCTTCGGTGCGCAGACCGAGCAGCAGGACATCCGCGCGCAGTTCCAGTCGTACTCCGCGTTCGGTCCTTTCACCGCGCTTTCGCGCGCCGCGCGTCGCAACAGCGGTGCGTATGCCGAAGTCGTCGTCTCGCCGACCGCGCAACTCACGGCCACGGCGGGGGCTCGCATCGACGACAATCAGCAGTTCGGCACCTTTGGCACCGGGCGTGTTGGCCTTTCATGGAGAGCGCTGCCCGCCACGCGCCTGCGCGCGACGGCCGGCAATGCGTTCCGTGAGCCGACCTTCATCGAGAACTTTTCCACGGGCTTCGTCGTGGGAAACCCCGGCCTGAAGCCCGAGCGCGCGACGACCGTGGACGCGGGCGTGGAGCACGAACTGGTCGGCGGCCGCGCGCAGCTGGCGCTCACGGGCTTCGCGCAGCGCTTCGCGAACATGATCGACTACGAGGGTACGGGCTCCTCCTGCGGCTACAGCTACTGCAATGTCGCGGAGGCCACGTCGCGCGGGGTCGAGCTGGAGGCGCATGGCCGGGTGTTCGGGGCGCTGCAGGCCGGCGTCGGCGCAACGTTCCTGAAGACAAAGGTCGAGACGCCCGGATTCGACAGCGGCGACGGTGGCCTGTACCGCCGCGGCCAGTCCCTCATTCGCCGGCCCGAACGCAAGGTGACGGGCGAGCTGTCCTACCGCGGCACGGGACCGTTCAGCGCGATCGCGAGAGTTCTCGCCGTCGGCGTGCGTGCGGATCGCGACTTCGACACGCCGACCTTCGTGCCGGAATCCGTGATTCTTGCGTCGTACGAGCGCGTCGACCTGTCAGGCGAGTACGCCCTGCCCGGGTCCGGAGCGAGGCGTTCGGCGCTGACGGCGCGGATCGAGAACCTGACGGACCGGCGCTACCAGAACGTGTTCAACTTCCTGGCGCCTCGCAGGACGCTCACCCTCGGAGTTCGAACGGTGTTCTAGAATGGCGCTCCCGGACCGGGCGAGCGCCGCGGCTAACGCGCAGGTCGGTCTCGAACGATGCGGAGGAGCGCGGACGCGGCCTGTGACGTCGCTGCAGCGTCGCTGTTGCCGACGATGTAAACGAAGGCCGCGTCCCTGGGGCGCCAGATGAACGCGGCCGAGCACACGCCGTCCGACCCGGAATGGCTGACCTGCACAACGCGTTCGAGCGAGTCGACGCGCGCATTCCACCCGTAGCCGTACGAGACGCCCGGCTGGCTGTGCGGCACGCGCGGCGCGATCAACTGGTCGCGCAGCTCGCGCAGCGCGGCGGCGGGTTCGCTGAGCGCCTTGTACCAGCGGTACATGTCCTCCGCCGATGACTGCATGCCTCCGTTGCCTTTCAGGTGCCAGAATGCCCCCTCGAGGTCGGCAATCCGATCGGCTATGGGCCGTTGCGCCGTGCCACTGGCGTAGCACACGGCCATCCCGCCACCAGGAGCACGCGCGAACCGGTAGCCGATCTGCAGGCCCAGCGGGCCGAAAAAGTGGTCCTGCAGATAGTTCTCGAGCGTCGAGCCGCTGACGCGTTCCACGAAGATGCCGAGGAGGCTGTACCCGGGATTCGAATAGGAATAGCTGCCACGGGTGGCCAGAGGCGCAGAGTTCAGGCAGCCCGACACCAGTTCCTCGGCGGTCGTGCGGTCGAAGTCCCTGCCGCAATTCTGAGGCAGCCCGCTCGTGTGCGTGAGCAGCTCGTGCAGCGTGATCGACCGGCCAGCCCCGCGCGCCTCTGGGAGGTACCTGGTCAGGGAATCCGTCAGCCGGAGGCGGCCCTGCCGCGCGAGATCGAGGACTGCCGTCGCCGTGAACTGCTTGGTGATCGACCCTACCTGCGCGACGGTTGCGGTCGTGAAGGGCACGCCGCGTTCGCGATCAGCCATGCCATAACCGTTTTTCAACACGATCCGTCCGCGATATTCGATGATGGCGGCGCCACTCCAGCCGCCCGAGGCGCGGCGGCGCAGTTCCGCGTCGGCTTCGCGGCCAACCTTCTCGCCTTCCCGGGCGTCGGCGTCCTGCGCCGCGGCCGTTCCGAGCGCGGGAGCGCCAACGACGCAGAGAACAACGGTCATTCCGAGCCAGGCACGACGCTGTCGCATGACCGTTGGACACCGAAGGCGGCCCCAATGTCGCCGCGGATGGCCGTGGCCTGGGAGACGGCCCGGGTGCTGATACCAGCGCTTCGCGCGCTGGGAGTCAATCCGACTTCGGTACTTCGCGAGGACCAGGGGCGTTAGTCGGCAGCTCGGCTTTCCCAGCCAAACGGGTGACCGTCGCGATGACCGGTGAGCCTCGCCCGACCTCTTTGGAACCGTGGTGTCCGCGCAGCCAGTCCAGGACAAGGTGATAGCGCCGATTGCCAGTCACGATCCAGTCGCTCACCCTTCTCTCACCGCGCTCCGATCGAACGACAATCTTCTCGTATCCTCGGTCAAATGTGTTTCGCACGAGCTCCCATGAGCTCAGCTCCTGCGACGTCACGTCCCAACGCTTCAGCAGACTGCGTTGTGATATCGACTGTGGCGTGAGGATGAGAACCAGCCCGATTGATCTGATGACCGAGACGAGGATGATTGCTGAAATGGTGATGGAGAAGAACGAGAAGCCCGAGAATTCCCCGGTCATGAGCCAGACTCCGGCGCCGATCGTCAGGAGGGCGGCCGCGCCGACACCCATGATCAGCCGAGGCCAGAACACGGCGCGAACGGTCAACTGATCGCGGCTGGAGTTGTTGTCTGCCAAGTCGGACCGCCTGAATCGAGGTCCGACACGATGCGTCCAGGCGGGCAGCCAGGCAAGCGCCAACCGGCGTCGCCGCCAGGACGCTACCGCCCCCTACCTGGTGAGTTTCGCTTTCGCGGCCCCCAGCGTCGAGGTGATCGAATCGAGTGCCCGGCCTTTGACGAGCCAGGACCACGCGAAGAAGCCGAGGGCAAACGACTCGGGCCAGAAGATCGAGCGGCCCGACAATCGCGTGACGATCGCCCAGGCCATGCTGGCGAGGATTCCGACGCCGCACAGCACGTAGATCGCATTGCGCCGCTTCTTGTCGGCCGGTGGTTGCGTGTCCGGCGCGGTCTTGCGGAAGAGCCAGAGCGAGAAGACCGCGAACATCGTGAAGAGTGTGATCGCGGCAACGGTGTGCGTGGTATTGACCCAGTCGCCCCACCAGGGCAGCGGCGCAACACCGGCTGGCGGCGTGGTCGGGAAGACGGCGACGAGTGCGGCGGCGATGCCGGCGATAATCGCGGCGCGTCGGTCGTACCTGTGGGAATCGTTGGCGTAGCCCCGATACGAGAGCAGGAATATCGACAGAGCGGCGAGGAGGCCGGCGAAGAGCGACACGGCGCCCGTCCAGTAGTACGCGCTGATCGAGTCGGCCAACCACTGGTCGGATGGCGCGTTCGGACGCAGCCCGACCAGCAGCACCAGCAGGATCGGGAGCGCGAGACCGAGGTAGCCGATTACCTGGCGGTGTCTGCGGCCGGAGACATCGTCGGAGTGACGGCCCGGAGTCGGCGGCGCATAGGGAGAGGCCGTAGGCGGAGGCTGCGTGAGCATGGTACGTCCTCCTGGGTGGGATACTCTATTCTGTCGGTCAGCTCTCCCCGCGCAAGTCGGCGCCGGCTGCATTCAACATGTCCGCGATGTGCTGGTGGCCTTTCTTCTTCGCCCAGGCCAGCGGAGCAGCCCATGACGCGCCCGCCGCCGTCGGATCGGCGCCGCGCGCGAGCAGAAGCTCCACCAGCGCGGCCTGGCCGCGTCGCGCCGCGACGCCGAGCGGAGTGGAACGGTATTCGTCGTCGATGGCGTCGATGTCCGCACCGTGATCCAGCAGCAGGCGCGCTTTCGCCAGCTCCCCCTCGGCGGCCATGTGGTGGAGCAGCGTGAATCGGTGCCAGTTCATGTGGTTGGGGTCCATCCCGTGCTCGAGCAGGAACGCCGCCGTCGCCTCGTGCTTGAAGTAGTAATACGGCGCCCATTTCGACACGGGTGGGACGCGCGCGCCCAGTCGCATGAGCATCGCGATGACGTCGTGGCGGCCGTCGTGCGCAGGGCCGGCAAGAATGCCGTCCCCCCATCCGGCTTCATTGTCATGGATCAGGTGCGGGTTGTCGCGCAGCAGTCGTTCGGCTTCGTCGAGCTTGCCGTTCTCCACGAGCCGCGCGACGCGTTCGCGATCGGAATCGGACGTCGGCTGCCGCCCCCCGTGAGCGCGCAGCAGCGCCGTCAATTCGGCATCACGCTTTGCCTCCGCCTGCGACATGGGTGTGCCGGACGAGTCGACGTTTGCGTTTGGGTCAGCGCCGTGCGCCAGCAACAGACGCGCGATCTCGCGCTGGCGATCGTTGACGGCGATCCAGAGCGACAACCCGCGCGGCGCGCCCTCCTCGGGCAGATTCGGATCCGCCCCGTGCTCGAGCAGCCGCTGCGTCATCGCGACGTCGCCGCGCCGCACGGCGGCCGAGAGCACGCGGTGATGGCAGGTGTCCTCGAAGTTGGCGAGCGAGCGGTCGCGGGCGAGGGCATCGCGCACGAAGTCCTCGTCGCCGCGCAGCGCGGCAAGGAAGATTGTGTACCGCGCACCGTGGGATAGCAGCAGCTTCGCGATGTCCTCGCGGCGCCCCGGCCTTGCCTGGAAAAACCAGTTGGGCATCATCGCGCAGTGCACCGGCCGGTACCCGTCGCCGCGCTCCGCGTCCACGTTCGCGCCCGCGGCCAGGAGCGCGCGCACGACACGCTGGTGCCCGTTTTTCGCCGCATGGTGAAGGGGCGTGTCGCCCGTATCGTTGCTGGCGCGGGCGAGCTCGGGGTCGCGGGCCAGCTCGGCCTCGACAGCCACGAGGTCGCCTCGATCCGCCGCGGCGATGATCGCCTGGGTTCCCGACGCGACGGCGAACCGGCGCGACAGTCTGCCCCGCAGCAGCCCGGCGACATCCTCGTGGCCGCGATCCTCAGCGAACGTCAGCAGCGACTCCTGGAACGGATAACTCCGATAGGCGGCTGGATCCGCGCCGTGGTCCAGGAGAAACTCCGCGATGTCCCGGTGGCCTTCGCGCACCGCGAAGTGGATCGGAGGCGTGTAGTTGTACTCGACCGTCGCCAGCGCGGGGGCGCGAGCCACGAGTCGTGTCACGGTCGCGATGTCGCCGTCACGCGCCGCGACGAACGTCGCAAACACGTCGTCGGTCGTCGCGTCGCTTCCATCGGCCAGCTTCCAGTGACGGCCGGGCGAGAGCTCCACGGGACGAATGAGTGGCCGCAGCGCGGAGCCGCCGGTGGTCAGCGACGCCACGTGATGTGCCAGCCTGGGCCAGCTCGGGAGTCCGTACTCGCGCGCGATCGCGAGCTGCGCGTGCGCGAGAATAGTTCGTGCGCCCGGCTCGTTGTGCGTGGCCGCCGCAATGCGCGCGAGTGCGCTGGCGTCGCCGCCGCGCGCGTCGCGCAGCAGGTCTTTTGCTTCCTTGCGGAGGTGCTCGAGCGACGGGCGCTCGGGCATGAGACGACGCGCAGCGGGAACGCCGGCGTCGCCGTCAGGACGGCGAGGCGAGGACATGAGATCTCCTTTCGTTGCGCCCATGTCCGCGCTTGGGCTGAAAGAAGATCGATGCGGTGACTTTCGGGCTGACTCAGGTGGGCTCTGCCCTCCCCGCGGACCGGGTGCGCCCTGCTGCGCAATCCCATCCTACTCCGCTTGGCTCCCGCCGTCAAACAACCGCCGACCTGAGCCCTCGCGCCCGATATCTTTCACGGCATGCCGCTGCTCGTGGGCGAGGCCATCGTCCTGCATGCCTTCGACTACCTGGAATCGTCGCGAATCGTCCGACTCGTGACGCGGGACGCCGGCATGCGCTCGGCGATCGCCAAGGGCGCGCGCAGGTCGCTGCGGCGGTTCGGTAGCGGGCTGGATCTGTTCGCCCAGGGCACGGCGTTTCTTCACACCAAGCCCGGGCGCGAGCTCGACACGCTGTCGGGCTTCGAGGACGTGCGCACGAGAACCGCGCTCGCCGAGGATCTCGGGCGGTTCACCGGCGCGGCGACGATCGCCGAGATCGCGCTGCGGTTCGGGCGCGACGGCGCGGACGCGGAGCTCTTCGACGCCACCGCCGCCGCGTTCGATGGCCTCGATGGCAAGGCCGGCGACGACGCGTGCGAGGCGGCGCTGGCCGGTGTCTGGCGGATCGTCGTCGCGCTGGGATTCGGCCCCACCGTCACCGAGTGCGCCGCGTGCGACACGCCGATGGGCCCAGCGAGCGCCGCGCAGTTCACGCACTCGGCGGGAGGCGTGCTGTGCGCGCGTTGCGCGGCGCTGAGCCCCGGCGGCCGCAAGCTTCCCTGGAGCGCGCGAGCCGACATCGCCGCGTGGATGGACGGCGATCACCCGAATGCGCTCGACGAGGCAACGGCTCGCGCGCATCAGCGGCTGCTGCGCGAGTTCCTGGACTACCATCTGCACGATGGCCGCCCGCTCCGCGCGTTCGACCTGTGGGAGAGCGGACACTTGTCCCGGAGCGGTGTGCGCGGCAACGGTGCGGAGAGCGAGACGGCCCCGGGCGGGGCGGCACTCGATGATGCGCTGGAGCGTCAGGTGGCAGCGGAATGATCCTGGGCACAGCAGGTCACATCGACCATGGCAAAACCGCCCTCGTCCGCGCCCTCACTGGCGTGGACACCGACCGACTGCCGGAGGAGAAGCGCCGCGGCATCACCATAGACCTCGGCTTCGCCCCGCTGCGACTTGACAACGGCCAGGTGCTCGGCGTCGTGGATGTGCCGGGACACGAGGCGTTCGTGCGCACCATGCTCGCCGGCGCCACCGGCATCGACCTCGCGCTGCTCGTCATCGCCGCGGACGAGGGGCCCATGCCCCAGACGCGCGAGCATCTCGCGATCCTCGAGCTGCTCAACGTGGGCGCGCTCGTCGTCGCACTCACCAAGCGCGATCTCGTGGACGACGACTGGCTCGCGCTCGTGACGGAGACCGTCGGCGAGCTCCTCGAGGGAACGCCCTTCGCGGCCGCCGAGATCATCCCGACGTCCGTCGTGAGCGGTGAAGGGATCGAACGCCTCAAATCCTTCGTCGCACGTCTGACGTCGAACGTTGAACGTCCAACGTCGAACGGTCCCTTCCGGTTGCCCGTGGATCGGGCATTCACCGTCAAAGGCACCGGCACCGTCGTCACCGGCACCGTGTGGTCGGGTGAGCTGGCGGTGGAGGACACCGTCCGCATCATGCCTGCCGGCGCGTCCGCTCGCGTGCGCGCCCTCCAGACTCACGGCGAGTCCGTGGCGAAGATTCACCCGGGCATGCGCGCCGCCGTCGCGCTCGCGGGACTGGATCCGCACGACGTCGCGCGCGGCACCAGCATCGTGCGCGGCGAGTGGACCTCAACGCTCATCGTCCGCGCCGACCTCACGCTTCTCCCCGACGCACCGGTGTTGCGTCCGCGCACCCGCGCGCGCTTTCATCTCGCGACGGCCGACGTCGGCGCGCGTGTCGTGGCCGCTGGCACTCCCGTTGCCGCGGGTTCGGCCCGCCCGGTGCGGATCGTCCTCGACGAGCCGATCGTCGCCCGCGCGGGCGACCGCTTCGTGCTACGCTCGGCGTCACCGCTCGCGACCATCGGCGGCGGCGTCATCACCGACCCGATCGCGCCGCGCCGCGCGCGGCCCATGAAGTCACTCGGCCTTTCCGCGTCAGAACGCCTGGAGTTGTTCGCCGCCGAGTCCGGGGTGCACGGTGTGCCGGAAGCGACGCTCCCGGCTCGTCTCGGCGTCGAGCGGCAGGCGCTGTCGGACGTCGCGGCGAAAGCGTCCGGAGTCACGCGCCTCGGCGACCGCTTCTTCGCGTCGGCGGCGCTGGACGAGGTCGGGGCGCGCCTGCTGGACCTCGTCAGTGCCCATCACGCGCAGAATGCCCTGGCGTCGGGCGCTCCTCGCCAGGACGTCCGATCCAGACTTGGCATCGAGGCCGATCTGTTCGACGAGCTGGTGAGCCGGCTCGTGAGCGCCGGGAAGCTCCAGGCCAGCGGCGCCGAACTGCGCGCGGCCGGATGGGGGCCGGCCCTGTCGGAACTGCAGCGCGAAGCTACCGACGAGATGCTGGCTGTGCTGGACGCCGCGGGCCACGAGCCACCGTCGGTGTCCGAGCTTCAGCTCCGTTTCGGACCGCAGACGCCGTCACTCCTGCGACACCTGGAGCGCGAGCAACGCGTTGTGCAGGTGGAGGACGGCCGGTTCTATGCGCCTGGCGCGGTGCGCGAGCTGTTGCGCCGGCTGGAGACCGGGATGGCCGGGCGGGGCGAGCTGGCGCCGACCGATCTCAAAGACGTGCTGGGCTTCTCCCGCAAATTCCTGATACCGTTTCTGGAGTACTGCGACAAACGTGGATACACAGCCCGGCAGGGCAACGGCCGAGTATGGCGCGGTGTCGGCCGAACGGCACCACAGTCCGAAGGGAGATCGGCTCCACGGTCCGAAGGGAGTTGAGATTCACACCGGCAGAATGGCCTCACAGTCCGAAGGGAATTGAGATTCACGCCGATTTCGCCGATCACGCCGATCAATCGTTGGAGTTCACGACGCGATAAAACCGGGCCTGAGGACCAAAATGGAGGAGAAGGCCGACTTCGAGCTTCGTTCCTAAGCTGGCGCTGAGCTGCCTTGGGAAGGTCGAATGTCGACTTGGTTTCAACGATCAGCTTGTCGTCAACGATCATGTCAAGTCGTTGGCGCGCAAGCTCATGACCCTTGTAGAACACCGGCACTGAGACCTCTCGGGTCACCTGATGTCCGCGCCCGTGCAGTTCGATCTCCAGGGCCAGAATGTAGACGTGCTCCAAGAAGCCAAAACCCAGAGTGTTGTAGACTTCATAGAACGCTCCAATGACGGAGTGCGTCAGCCGTTCTTCCAGCAGTTCTTCGGGTCGCATGAGCCAAAGAAATAGACCCGCGTCATCGGTGCGTCATTCTTGAGGAACAATCGGCGCAATCGGCGAGATCGGCGTGAATCTCAATTCCCTTCGGACAGTGTGGCTCCTGGATTCGCCAAGGCATGATCAACCCTGACCGTCTGACCGTCAAAGCCGGTGAAGCGTTCAACGAGGCGATCACGCTCGCCCGCCGCAACGGCAACCCGCTCGTCTACGACCTGCACCTGCTCTCCGCGCTGCTCGATCAGGACGAGAGCATCGTCGTCCCGATTCTCCAGAAGGCAGGCGCCAACGTCACGGCGGTCCGCGAGCGCATCAAGACGGAGATGGGGCGCCTCGCCAAGCAGTCCGACGCGCAGCCCTCCGTCTCGCGCGAGCTGAACCAGGTCTTCGACCGCGCGGAAGACGAAGCCAAGAAGCTCGGGGACCAGTACGTCTCCACCGAGCACCTCCTCCTGGCGCTGGCGGACACGAAAGGCACCGAGAGTCGC
Organism: uncultured Gemmatimonadaceae bacterium; assembly: GCA_963724885.1. GTDB lineage: Bacteria > Gemmatimonadota > Gemmatimonadetes > Gemmatimonadales > Gemmatimonadaceae > DASPMP01. The sequence continues at coordinate 441,474 of CAVRWG010000003.1, forward strand.
AACGATTCTCACGGAGGCCAAGGCGACGGCCGATGCACTGCGCGCCGCGCTGGAGCAGGTGCGCGGCTCGCATCGCGTCACCGATCAGAACCCCGAGAACCAGTACCAGGCGCTCGAGCGCTACACGCGCGACCTCACCGACGCAGCGCAGAAAGGAAAGCTCGACCCCGTCATCGGCCGCGACGAGGAGATCCGCCGCGTCATCCAGGTGCTGTCGCGCCGCACCAAGAACAATCCCGTCCTCATCGGCGAGCCCGGCGTCGGCAAGACGGCCATCGTGGAAGGGCTGGCGCAGCGCATCGTCAACGGCGACGTCCCCGAGGGGCTCAAGAACAAGCGGCTCGTCGCGCTCGACCTCGGCGCGTTGATTGCGGGCGCCAAGTTCCGCGGCGAATTCGAGGAGCGGCTCAAGGCCGTGCTCAAGGAGATCACGGAATCGGAAGGGAAGTACATCACCTTCATCGACGAGATGCACACGCTCGTGGGCGCGGGCAAGGCCGAGGGCGCCATGGACGCGGGCAACATGCTCAAGCCCATGCTGTCGCGCGGCGAGCTGCGCGTCGTCGGCGCCACGACGCTGGACGAATATCGCAAGCACGTCGAGAAGGACGCGGCACTGGAGCGGCGCTTCCAGCCGGTGTACGTCGGGGAGCCCTCGGTCGAAGCGACCATCGCCATCCTGCGCGGACTCAAGGAGCGCTACGAAGCGCATCATGGCGTCCGCATCACCGACGACGCCCTCATCGCCGCGGCCACGCTCTCGCATCGGTATATCGGTGACCGCTTCCTGCCTGACAAGGCGATCGACCTCATCGATGAGGCAGCGTCCCGCCTGCGGATCGAGATCGACTCCATGCCGCAGGAGATCGACGAAGTCGAGCGCCGCGTGATGCAGCTCGCAGATCGAGCTCACCGCGCTCAAGAAGGAGAAGGACCCCTCTGCCGTCGAACGGCGCAAGGCGATCGAGCGCGAACTGGCCGACCTGCAGGAGAAGTCTGCTTCGCATGAAAGCGCAGTGGCAGCTGGAGAAGACCACGCTCGGCTCGGTCGCCATCGTGCGACAGGCGATCGAACAGGCGAAGCTCGAGGCCGAGCAGGCCACGCGTAGAGGCGACCTTCAGAAGGCCGCGGAGATCTCGTACGGCCGCATCCCCGAGCTGCAGCAGAAACTCGTCGAGGCCGAGAAGCAGACCGCGGGCGCGGCCGGCAAGGCGCGCTTCCTCAAGGAGGAAGTCACCGCGGAGGATATCGCAGAGATCGTGGCGCGGTGGACCGGCATTCCCGTCACGCGCATGCTCGAGGGCGAGCGCGAGCGTCTCACCAAGCTGGACAAGGAGCTGGCCAGGCGTGTGATCGGGCAGGACGAGGCGGTGGAGGCGGTGGCCAACGCCGTTCGCCGCTCGCGCGCCGGGCTTCAGGACCCCAATCGTCCCATCGGCTCGTTCATTTTCCTCGGGCCGACGGGAGTAGGGAAGACCGAAACCGCGCGCGCGCTCGCCGAGTTCCTCTTCGACGACGAGCACGCGATGGTGCGCATCGACATGTCCGAGTACATGGAGAAGCACGCGGTCGCGCGGCTCATCGGCGCGCCGCCGGGGTACATCGGCTACGAGGAAGGCGGGCAGCTCACCGAGGCCGTCCGGCGGCGCCCGTACTCGGTGATCCTCTTCGACGAGATCGAAAAGGCGCACCCGGACGTCTTCAACATCCTGCTCCAGATCCTCGACGACGGACGGCTCACCGACTCGCAGGGTCGCACGGTGGATTTCCGCAACACCGTGATCATCATGACGTCGAACGTCGGCAGCCACTTCATTCTGGAGAACGCCGGCGGCGACTGGGCCATGATTGAGGCGGCGGTGATGCTGGAGCTGCGCAAGCAGTTCAAGCCCGAGTTCCTCAACCGCGTGGACGACATCATCATCTTCCGCCCGCTGGGCACCGGGGAGATCGAGAAGATCGTGGACATCCAGCTGCGCCGGCTCGACAAGCTGCTGGCGGACAAGAAGATCGCGCTCGAGGTGACACCGGAAGCGAAGCAGTTCATCGCGGAGGAGGGCTACGATCCCGCGTTCGGCGCGCGGCCGCTCAAGCGCACGATCCAGCGGCTGATCCAGAATCCACTGGCGCTCGCGGTGCTGGAGGGACGGTTCACGGAAGGCGACCGCATCGTGGTGCGTCCCGACGGCAAGGGCGCTCTCGCGCTCGACAAGGCGGGGAAGGCCGTGCCCGTTGGCGCGTAGCGAGGTGAACTTCTGATCGGGATCGCCGGGGTTACAGCAGGAAATCGACCCCGAGAGAGAGGAGCGTGCCGGTAAAGCCCGCCAGATAGAAGCTGAAGAAGGAGTTGACCGGCGACTGGTTGACGTGCATCACATGAAGGTTCATCCGCAGGGCCCTGGTGCCCGACGGGTAGTAGTTGGCGCCGCCGCCCAATTCCCATGGCTGGCGGTTGAACTCGTCCCAGATGTAACCGCCCGCGACGTACAGCCCGAGTTTTCGTTGCAGCACCATGTAACTCGCTTCCGCCATGAACCCATGATCGTAGAGCGACTCCCGCGGCACGAAATCGGTCGCCACAAAATCACTGAGCTGCCGCCAGTAGTATTCGCTCTGCCATGAAAAACCGCGGTACTTCACTCCTGCATCGAGCCCGAGCACGCGGTAGTTCAAGGACTTGACCGTGACAGAATCGGCAAAAGCGCCTTCCTCGAAGGGGTTCACTCCGTCGGACAGCTTGATCTGGGTCGCGTTCGGCGGGCTTCCGATTGGGGCGTAGCGGCTCTCGCGACTCTTGGCAGACGACACGCCGAATTGCGTTGCCACCTTCGTGTGGTACTCGAAATCACCAAAGCCGTTACGGGGTCCGAACTCGCCGGTGGTCGGCTGCCACCGCAGCATGCCGCTGTATGCCATGTCGCGCGTGTCATTTGCCTGCGTGGTGCCGAGCTGGCTGAGATTGTTGTTGATGGTCAGGTTGTAGAAGAGGCGCGGCACGACCTCTCCCGTGACCCAGAATCCCGACGAGAATCCGCCCCGGAAGAACTCCTCGGCCATCTGGCGATCGGACGACGCCCAGTATGGCCACGACCCTTGAAGCGATCGCGCGGAGAGCGTCGGCGCGATGCCGACGCCAAAGACGAAGTGTTTCGATGCGCGAAACTGGAGATTCCCGAACACCAATGTCTGCTGCGTCGTGGCCAGCCCCCAGGTTGTGACGTTGTAGCGGAACCTGTTGTCCCAGAAGAAACCGGTCAGCCAAATCATGCCCCGGTGCCAGTTGAGATCGTTCCGCGCGTTGAACTCCCGCGCCACTCCGCGGTGATCGAGGAATGTGGTGTCGCGCGAGATCTGGTTGACGTACCGGAACAGTCCATAGAAGCTGATGTTCAGGCTGCCACGCTTCGTCCTGATGATGTCGAAGCCGTACGATGGCGTGAACTCGCCCGCGATGGTGTTCGGAAACTTTAATGCCGTGTCTGGCGGGACGGGAACAGGATCGGCCTCCTGAGCCACGGCGACCTGCCCGGCTGTGCCAAGCACGACAACGGCCAGGGCCGACAGCAGGCGGGACGACCAGGAATAGCGTCGAGTCAAGCGCGCTCCTCGGAGATGCGATAAGTCCGCGAGCCTGACGATCAGCGCCGTGGCGGAGCCGTCGCCATCCGACCTTCGCCGTACCAGGTCGCGCGCGTCCGGTCGTACCGCCGCGGAATCCTCGTGCGCCCTTGGGCCAACACGTAGCCATCCGTCGGGTGCCGACGAGTACGCGGCGTGAGAATGGCGTGCGGCAGGGCAGTCACAGCGGACACTTGTGGAGAGCGTGTGTCATTGAGTAGCCGACGTCGTTGTAGCCGCCGAGCGGCAATTGCCGCGCTGGTGCTGGCGGCCGGGTCTGCCTTGCCAGTGGCGGGACAGGCCAGCGTGTGCGCCGGGGCGAAGTACAACGACTCCCACTTCCACCTCACGAACTACATCCAGGAGGGCACGGACGTCGGAGACTACGTCCGCATGATGGGCGGCACGGTGTGCCGGTCGACCCTCTTCGGCATTCCCCTGCAGCAGGCGTGGAACTACGGCAACACGGGCGACTTCGCGCCGTGGTACTACCTCCAGACGGACGCGCCGCTCTACTACTACTCGTTCGTCGACGCCATGATGGCCATGGCGTATCGGTCCCTGCCGCCCGAACAGCAGGCGCGGCTCGATCCCATGATCACCGGGTTCAATCCGACGGACATGTATGCGGCCGACCACATTCGCCGCGTGCTGAGGACGTTTCCCGGAGTCTTCTCGGGGATCGGCGAGTTCACGATCCACAAGGAGTTCGTGTCGTCGAAGGTGGCCGGCGGCGTCGCGAGTCTCACCGACCCGGCGCTCGACCGCGTTCTCGACCTCGCCGGCGAGGCGGGGCTCGTCGTGATCCTGCACAACGACGTGGACATGCCGTTCCCAAAGCCCGGGCAGGAGCCGTACATCCTGGCGCAGCTGAGGCGGGTGCTGGCGAGGCATCCGAACACCAGCATCATCTGGGCGCACACGGGGCTCGGGCGCATCGTCCGCCCGGTCAAGGATCACGTCGCGCTCATCGGGCGCGCCATGGCCGACCCGGAGCTCGCCCACGTGAACGTCGACATCTCGTGGGACGAAGTCGCGAAATACGTCACCGAGAGTCCCGAGACTGTCGCCGCGACGGCGGCGCTGATCAGGAAATATCCCGACCGTTTTCTCTTCGGGTCCGACGTCGTCGCGCCCACGAGCCTCGACGCGCCCATGGCGGTCTATACCGCCTACGCGCCGCTATGGCGGCTGCTGGGCCCCGACGTCACTCGAAAAGTCACGATCGACAACTACCTCCGGTTGTTCGATGCGGCGCGCGTCAAAGTGCGCGCGTGGGAAAAAGCCAATGCCGGTAAGGTGCTCGCGGTGTTACCGCCGACGCCGTCGTCCGGCGCGGCTCCACCGAAGTGAGCGCCGGGCGACATGGGCGGAGGAACTTCAACAAGGAAGGCAACGTGAGAATTTCGTGGACTCGAGACTGTATAACCGGAGCGCTGATGCTTGCGATGGCGGCCGCGGGAGCGCGGGCGCAAGGCGCCAGCCCGCAGGCGGCGAACAGCAAGCCGGCCAAGGAAGCCCCGACGAAAATCGAGGTCTACGGCTTTGCCATGGGCGACTTCATCTTCGACTTCAATCAGAACAACCCGGAGTGGTTCGACGTCAATCGTCCTTCGAAACTCCCGGCATTCGACGACGAGTTCGGCAACGACCATCGTACCTGGTTCAGCGCCAGGCAGTCGCGCTTCGGCGTCAAGGCGGAGATCCCGACAGGCACCAAGCCCGTCACCGCCGTCTTCGAGTTCGACCTCTTCGGCGTCGGCGTCGACGCGGGACAGACCACCATCCGTCCGCGCCACATGTACGGCACGTGGGGAAAGTGGGGCGCCGGCCAGACGAACAGCGTGTTCATGGACATCGACGTGTTCCCCAACACCATCGAGTACTGGGGACCCAACGGGATGCTGTTCTTCCGCAACGTCCAGGTCTGGTACCAGCCCATCAACAAGCCCAGTGGCACCCGGGCGACGATTGCGCTGGAGCGGCCCGGGGCGAGTGGTGACGCCGGCCGTCTGCAGGACCGCATCGAGCTGGACAACATCCAGGCCCGCTTCCCGGCACCGGACGTGAGCGCGGAGTATCGCTACGGCAACAAGAACTGGGGCTACGTCGAACTGGCGGGCATCGTCCGCTGGATCTACTGGGACGACATCCTCATCGACGCGTTCGACCTCGCCGGCAACACCACCGGGTGGGGGCTCTCGCTCAGCAGCAACGTCAACTTCAATGCGAGCAAGCGGGACGTGCTGCGCCTCCAGTTCATCTACGGCGAAGGCGTCGAGAACTACTTCAACGACGCGCCCGTGGACGTCGGCCTCGAACTCAACCTCCAGGATCCCGTGCGGCCGGTCCGCGGCGTGGCGCTGAACAACTTCGGCATGTCGACCTACCTCGACCATCGCTGGGACGAGCACTTCACCAGCGCCATCGGCTACGCGCGCGTGGACATCGACAACAGTGATCTCCAGCTCCCGATCGCCTACAAGAACGGACAATACGCCAGCGTGAATCTCCTCTGGACCCCCGTTCCCAGGGTGCTCATCGGAGGAGAGCTGTTGTATGGCGATCGCAAGACCTTCCTGAACGGGTTCAGTGCAGACGACTTCCGCTTTCAGTTTTCGTTCAAGTACAGCTTCTCGCAGATGTTTGGAGGGAATACAGATGAACGCATCCGTGCACAGGACTAACCAAACCATTCGGCGCGTTGCCGCGCTCACACTGGCGGTTCTCGCCATCGCAAGCGGTGAAGCCACCGCGCAAACGGCTGCGGAGTATCAGCGCGTCGTGGACGCGGCGTACGCCAGGTACAAGAACCTCCAGGAAGGGAAGAACGCCGACTACATCCCGGCGCTCGCCAAGGTGCCTTCGGACCTCTTCGGGATCGCGCTCGTCACACCGGATGGCAAGGTCTACACGGCCGGCGACATCGGCTCCGAGGTGTCCATTCAGTCGGTGTCGAAAGTATTCACGATGGCGAAGGTCATGCAGGACTCCGGCACCAAGGCGATCGAGAACAACATGGGGGTCGATGCTACCGGCGAGGTGTTCAACTCCATCGTGGCCATCGAGCAATACAAGGGGAAGGAGATGAACCCGCTGGTAAACCCCGGCGCGATCGCAACCACGAGCATGATTGCTGGCGCGAATGCCGACGACATCTGGAAGCAGATCATCGGCACGCTCAACGACTTCGCGGGCCGCCAGCTGCAGGTGAACCAGGAGGTCTACAAGTCGGAGGCCGAGACGAATCAGCGCAACCAGGCGATCGCCGCCCTGATGTTCGCATACGGCCGCATCACGACGGATTGGGCACGGGCGACGGACCTGTACACGCGCCAGTGCGCCGTGAACGTCAACGCACGCGACCTCGCGGTCATGGCGGCGACGCTTGCGAACGGCGGGGTGAACCCGATCACCAAGCGTCAGGTGGTGAAAGCCGAGCTGGTGCCCAACATCCTCGCCGTGATGGCCACAGCGGGTCTGTACGACGACTCGGGCAAGTGGCTGTTCGCGACGGGCCTGCCCGCCAAGAGCGGCGTCGGGGGCGGCCTGATCGCCGTGTCGCCCGGCAAGTTCGGCATCGCGGTCGTGTCGCCACCGCTGGATTCGGCGGGGAACAGCGTGAAAGGCCAAAAGGCGATTGCGGCCATCTCGGCGGCGCTCGGCGGCAATCCGTACATCTCGCGCCCGCGCGCCGCATTGGCGAATCGTTGAACCAGCGGGTGTTTCATCGTGCCGGCGTTGCCTGGTCTCCACCGGGCAACGCCGGCGTCCATTTCAAGACTTGCATGGTGAGCCGGCGCGGAGTGCTCGCAGTCGCAGTATCGGTTGTCGCCGCTTCGGTCGCGCCCGCGCAGGACGACGCCAAGGCACGCGCGCGCTTCACCCTGTATGGTCGAGCACAGGCCGATGGCGGCTATGACTTTGGCCGAATCGATTCGACATACGCGGATCGGCTGCGAACGTCGAAACTGCCGACCGATTCGCTCGAGTTCGGGCGCAATGGCCGGACCTACTTCAGCGCCCGGCCGAGCCGGATCGGCCTGAAGACGCACGTCCCCACCGAGCTCGGCGAGATCTTCACGATCGTCGAACTCGACTTCATCGGGTCCGGACCCGAAGCGGGGCAAACGATGCCCCGCCTGCGCCACGCGTACGGCGAGGTCGGCTGGTTCGGCGCCGGCCAATACTGGAGCACATTCGTGGATGTCGACGTCCATCCGGCGATCGTCGAATCCTTCGGTCCGACCGGCCTCCCCTGGGTGAGGAACGTCCAGTTCCGGTGGATGCCGCTCAAAGGCGCCACGCGGGTGACGCTCGCCCTCGAGCAGCCTGGCGCCTCGGGCGAGGGCGGAGACTACGACCAACTCATCGAATTGGAGGGCGTCCAGCTCCGATTCCATACGCCGGAGTGGGCCGCGGCAGTGCGCCGCGACTGGAAGTGGGGTCATGCACGCGTGGCCACGCTGTTGCGCAAAGTATGGTGGGACGATTCCACACAGGGCCCGGTCGACCTCTCGGGTGACGCGACCGGTTGGGGCGTGAACCTCACGGGCAGGTACAAGTTCGGCGGGGAGAAGTACGAGAAGGACGCACTGCTGCTCCAGTACCTGTTCGGTGAGGGCGTCGAGAACTACATCAAGGACAACACGGTGGATGTGGCCCCTCGGCCCACTCCGGATCCGCTTCGGCCGATCGTCGGAGTTGCACTCCCGGTGAAGACCTTCACGGGTTACGTGGAAGCGTATCGCGGCAAGTGGGGCGGCGTTGCGGGCTACTCCATGCAGGACATCCACAACTCCGAAGGGCAGGAGCCCGATGCGTTCGCCGGTGCGAGCTACGTCACCGTGACGGCCGCATACTATCCTATCCCCAGCCTCCTCGCCGCCCTGGAGTACCAATACGGCCGCCTCAGGAATTTCAGCGACGGCTGGCGATTCAGCGACCACCGCCTTCAGCTGACGGCGCGCTACAGTTTTTCGGCAGATTTCCGGCCGCAGTGAGTCGGCTGCGTTGCGCCGAATGCTATCGCGGCCTACGCGAGGGCGCGCCGAATGCTATCGCGGACGACGCTGACAACGCTGAAACTGCACGCGGAAAAGACTACGGTTTGACAGCGTGCCGTTTCAGCGTATTCCGTGTATTCCGCGATAAAACTCGGCGGCAAGTAGCATCTGTTGGCGGTCGGGTTAGTTTCGCGTGGTGACGATAGCAACTCCCGACGACGAGAAATGGATCGCCGCCGCGATCGAGCAGGCGAAAGCCGGCGCGCTCCAGGGCGACGTTCCCGTCGGAGCGGTGGTCGTGCTCGAAGGCCGCAGCATCGCGGAAGCGTCGAACCGCACGGTGCGCGACATGGATCCCACGGCGCACGCGGAGGTGGTCGCCATGCGCATGGCGGCGCGCGCGCTCGGGCGATGGCAGCTCACCGGCTGCACGCTGTACGTCACGCTCGAGCCGTGCGCGATGTGCGCGGGCGCCATGGTGCTGGCGCGCATCGATCGCCTGGTCTTCGGCGCGTGGGACGACAAGGCCGGGATGGCCGGGTCCGTCGGCGACCTCGTGCGCCATCCGAAGCTCAACCACCGGCCGGAGGTGCTCGGCGGCGTGCTGGCCGAGCAGAGCTCCCAGGTGCTGAAGGACTTTTTCGCGGCTCGCCGGTCCGCCGACTGATCGCCTCCCGGATCAGGCCGCGCGGCGCGGCCGCTCGGCCTCGGCGGGCTGGTGGTGTTTCGTCCAGCTGCGCAGCTTGAACGCCAGCACGATCTGGACGATGCCGATGGCGATCGCGCACAGGCCGATCCACAGCGCCAACGCGACCGCGCCGGCACCGGGCCGGCTGAGCAGGAAGAACCCGAACAGCAAGGACACGACGCCCGCGAGAATGAGTGCCCACTCGCCCGTGATCACCTTGCGCAGCCGGATTCCCGACACGATCTCGGCGATGCCGGCGATGATCGCCCAGGCCGCGATGAGGTAGAGCAGGACGATCGCGGTCATGCCCGGGTACGCGAAGACGAGTATGCCCAGGATGATGCTCAGGACGCCTCCGGCGAGCAGCGCGCCCCAGTGCGGCTCGCTGCGACGATTCGCCAGCGCCGCGACGATGGTGAACAATCCGTCGGCGATGGCGAACGCGCCGAAGAACAGCATGAGCGTGCCGAGGGACAGGAGCGGATTGGTGAGCGTGAGGATGCCGAAAATCAGCGCCAGTACGCCGCGAAACAGCACCATTCCCCAGTTGCGGGTGAGAACGACGCCATCCATGCCGTCAGCCACGTTGGTCATGTTTGCCATGTGAATTACTCCGCTGCATGGGAATCAGACATGCGCGAAGAGGGCAACCATCGGACCATGGGAGCAGGGCGTGCCGGCCTGGTCATGAAGGCGTAATTCGTTGATCCATTGCGTCATATCCCGTTAGCTTTCAGCTCGCTTTGGACAGGTGGCCGAGTGGCTGAAGGCACCGGTCTCGAAAACCGGCAAACCCGCAAGGGTTTCGAGAGTTCGAATCTCTCCCTGTCCGTTCCCTCCTTCCGATGTCATCCCGAGGGCGAAGCCCGAGGGATCTGCAGTATCGAAGAGCTCGTGCGCCGCCGCTCCGTGACAATCGCCGCGGCGATGTGTCCGGTATCACGGGCTCGGCCAATGGCCGCGAAGTAAACTGGACGGCGCTTGTCGCCGAGCATCCTTCGACCGGGTGAGGCAAGCTCGTCGTCGAATGCCTTCGCGCTGCTGGGAGGCGTAGTACCCGGCTCCTATTTGCCTTCACCTTGACCCGACCCTGATGTCCTCGATCCAGCCGTATGCCGCGCGTCCCGTCGAGACGCAGCTCCCACTCCGCTACAGCGGTTGGACGCTGAAACTGCATTGCATCCGCTACGGTTCTGCGCCCTTCGACGGGTCGCGGTTCGACGCCGGCCGCGCTCTGGCCCTGGCGCAACTGCCGTCTCCCGCCACCGCGCCCGGCCGTCCCGGCGTGGGATTCTTCATCGAGCACCAGGGGAACGGCGTCGACTATCTCGTTCTCGGCTGGTGGGATCGCGAGAACGAGCTGCCGTTGCGCGTGTTCGTGCGCGAGCCCAGCGGACAATGGCGGCCCGCGCGCGGTGCCGAGTCGGTATGCGTCTGGGACCTGGAAGTGATCTGGGCGGAACGCGAAGCGTACGTCGCCACGATCATGGCCGGCAAACCCAGCGACGCATACGTCTCCGTCGGAGTGGCGACTTCATCGCCCTGACGCAACTCATTTGAGTCGCGCGCTGTCGCGCGCGTTGTCAGAAGCGAGTGCGAGTGCCTAACTTTCGGTCATTCTGGATGGGTGGCCGAGTGGCTTAAGGCGCACGCCTGGAAAGCGTGTGCACGGGAAACCGTGTCGCGAGTTCGAATCTCGCCCCATCCGCTCTAGTACGAAGAACTTAGCCCACTCCATCGAGTGGGCTTTTTCGTTCCCGTTGGTCATTCCCATGCCCGATTCCCCTACTCGTGCGGAAACAGGCGGGAACGGCACAGGCGAGCACTCCCGAGCGGAACGTGTGTCAAGGAAGGTCCATCACGCTATCTCGGCATCCAGATCCAACATGGAGGATGGTTTGAGTATCGACATCAAGATTCCGAGTCGGCTGCAGCCGCCCGACTTGCGTCGCAGCCATGCCTCAAGTTAGTCTCCACTCACATGGTGAGGGCTCATAATGTGAGGGGTAAACATGGCTCGTGAACCGCTGGGACTCCTGCAGGGTACCGTGGACGTCTTGATCCTCAAGACCCTGACCTGGGCGCCGATGCACGGCTACGGCATTTCCCAGTGGATCAGGCAGCGGACCGATGGCGCCCTGGGCGTCGAGGACGCTGCGCTGTACCAGGCGCTCCACCGACTGGAGCACAAAGGGTGGGTTGAATCCGAGTGGGGAGTCTCCGAGTCGAACCGCAAGGCCAAGTTCTATGAGATCACCACGGGCGGCCGGAAGCAGCTCCGGGCGGATGTCGCCGAGCTGCGCCGCTACGTCGACGCCCTGTTCAAGGTGCTGCAGCCCGCGTGACCATCACACCCTCGCACCGTCGCCGCTTGCGTTTGTCGTGGCTGTCGGGCCGTCAGGTCACCGACGACGTCGACGAGGAGCTGCGCTTCCATTTGGAACAGCAAGCGAGCGAGCTCCGCGACGCCGGATGGTCCGAGGCCGAGGCGCGACTCGAGGCTGTGAGGCTCTTCGGAGACATCGAGTACACCCGCCAGTATTGTCGCGCGGAGGATCTCCGCCGCGAACAGGAGAAACGACGCATGACCATTTTCGAGGAGCTCAAGCAGGACCTCCGCTACGCGCTCCGCGCGCTGCGCTCATCGCCTGGCTTCACGCTCACGGCGCTGTTCACGCTCGCGCTCGGAATCGGCGCGAACACCGCGATCTTCAGCGTCGTGCGCAGCGTGCTGCTCGCGCCTCTGCCCTTCCCGCAAACTGAGCAGCTCGTCCGGATCTGGCATGCGAACCGGACGACGAGCACCGACCGCGCGCCCATCGCCGAACCCGACTTTCTCGACTGGCAGCGCGAGACGCAACGCGCGCAGTCGCTGGGGGCGTTCTTTTATGCCGACGGAATGACGGGGCTGGATCTGACGGGCGCGGGCAATCCCGAACGGCTCTCGGCGGCGCTGGTCACTGATGGTTTCTTCCAGACGTTGGGCACGCGCGCCCTCGTCGGACGCACGCTCGTGACGGACGAGCACGTGCCGGGCCGGGATCGCTTCGTTGTCCTGAGTCACGGGCTGTGGAGTCGTCGCTTCGGCTCGGATGCTTCGCTGGTCGGCAAGGCGATCCAGCTCAATGGCGAGCCGTTTACGGTCGTAGGTGTCATGCCGCCAGGATTCACGTATCCGGCAGATCGCTCACTCGACGCCTGGATCCCGCTGTCGTTCTTCGGACCGGCGTCCATCGGACGCGGGCGCGGGGTTCGGTTCCTGTCGGTGATTGGCCGCTTGAAGCCCGGTGTGTCCGCCACTCAGCTGGACACCGAGCTTGCGGGAATGTCCGTTCGTCTCGCGAAACAGTACCCGGAGAACCTCGGCTGGGAGAACGTCACGCTTTCCGGGCTGCGCGAGTCGATCCTGGGTGAAGTTCGCCGGCCGCTCGTCGTGCTGATGTTCGCCGTCGCCATGCTGCTCCTCATCGCGTGTGTCAACATCGCGAGTCTGCTGTTGGCTCGCGCCACCGGACGCCAGCGCGAGCTCGCCGTTCGTGCTGCGCTCGGCGCCGGACGGGGACGAATCGCCCGGCAGCTCCTGACGGAGAGCCTCACGCTGGCGCTCCTCGGAGGTGTCCTCGGCGTCGCGCTCGCATTCGTGGCCGCGCCGGCGCTGGCGGCCGCGGGGGCCAGCGAGCTCCCTCGAGCCGGGGATGTCCGCATCGATGTGATTGTCTTGCTCTTTACGCTGGCGATCTCGCTCGGCTCTGGACTGCTGTTCGGGCTCTTTCCGACGCTGCGCGCTTCATCGTCCAACCTGCAGTTGTCGCTCCGCGCTGGCGGACGTGGTTCGGTCGGCGCCGGTCAGCGCGCGCGCAGCACGCTCGTCGTAATTGAGCTCGCGCTCGCCGTCATGCTCATGGTCGCCGCAGGGCTCGCAACCAAGAGCTTCGCGCGGCTGATGTCCGTGCGGGCGGGGTTTGTGCCGTCGAATGCGCTCGTCGTCATGATGAGCGTGCCACCACGGTATCTCAGCAGCGATACCGCGAGCCGCGCGAACGTGACCTACTACTATGGCGTCCTCGACGCGATTCGCGCCGTGCCCGGGGTACAATCCGCCGGCTCGGTGCGCGACCTGCCGCTGCGCGGCAACGGCGAGCGCGTGAGCTTCTCGATCGCGGGGCGCGCAGCGCCTCCGCAGGGACAGGCGCCCTCGGCGCAGTTCCATCATGTCAGTACGGACTACTTCAAGGCGATGGGCATTCCGCTGCGCGCCGGGCGCAGCTTCGAGATGACCGACAAGCGCGGCGCGCCACTCGTGGTGGTGATCAATGAGGAGTTCGCGCGGCTGCACTGGCCCGGCGAGAGCGCGGTCGGCAAGACGATCCTGTTCGGCACCCTTCCGATTCAGGTGGCCGGAGTCGTCGGTGACGTCCGGCAGCGCGGGCTCGCGGAGCCCGTGGAACCCGCGATGTTCGTGCACGTGCTCAACAACTTCCGTGTACGCATGAGCATCGTCGTTCGGACCACGAGCGATCCGCTGTCGTACGCGAACGCGGTGCGGCAGGCAATCTGGGCGGTCGATCCCAACCAGACGATCACCGGCGTGATGACGCTCGAGTCCGTCCTTGGCTCTGCGGTCGCGCGGCCCAGACTGCTGGCGTGGCTGCTCTCGCTGTTCGGGACCCTCGGACTCACTCTCGGCGCGCTGGGCATCTTCGGCGTGCTCGGGTACGCCGTGAATCAGCGGCGCCAGGAGATCGGCGTGCGCATGGCGCTTGGCGCGACTCCACGCTCCGTGCTGTCGCTCATCGTCGGGCGCGGGATGCTGCTCGCCGCGGGAGGCGTTGCCGTCGGAGCTCTCGGCGCGATGTGGCTCACGAAGTCGATGCAGACGGTGCTCTACGACATCCAGCCGTCGGATCCGCTCACATTCGTCCAGGTCATGGCGGTCCTTCTCACGGCGGCGTTCGTCGCGAGCTGGCTGCCCGCGCGGCGCGCACTGTCCATCGACCCGGTGTCCGCGCTTCGCTACGACTAGCCCGCACGGCGGACGGCGGCAGTCGCGCGGACATATTGGCGTCGAACAGGAGTTTCTCGGATGAGACGGCACTCGAGCGCGATTGCTGTGATTACGTTGTCGACGTCCGCTGTCGATGCCGCTGTCGATTGAATCCGACATTTCCCGGCAACCGCGGAGTCAGCTTCGGGCAGATCACGCGGTCCGTCAACGATTTACCGATTTCTTGCCGGACTTCGGATTCCCCTTGGGGGTGTCTGGAAAGCGTGTGGACGGGTTAAACCGTCTCGAGAGTTCGAATCTCTCCCATCCGCCTGACCAACGACCTAACCTGCCCCGGTTCCGGCCTCGGCGGGCTTCTTCGTTCCGTACCCTGGCGAATGACGCCGAGGGCTACGTGCGCTTTTGCGGTCGTCCTCGTTTCATGGTTTCATGAGCGCCAACGTGAAGTTGCGATCGGCGTTGCCCGGCACAGGGTGCGCTAAACGGGTTCTCTGCGGGGCCGGCCGACGTTGCTTCCTCGGGACGATTGCCGTCGTGCCTCGGCTTCACCGTGCCGTCGGAACGCCGCCCTCCAGTGGAGCAGCGGGAATCGTGAAGAAGAACGTGGTTCCGCGTCCGACCGTGCTCTCCAGCCAGATGCGCCCGCCGTGCGCTTCGACGATTCCCTTGGTGATGGGCAGTCCGAGTCCGGCACCGAGTCGTCGCTCGCGCGTCGCGGCCTGCCAGAATCGGTCGAAGACGTGCGGCACGCTCTCGGGCGCGATCCCAGGGCCGGTATCGGCAACCGTGAATTGGACGACTCGGTCCTTCGCCGCGGCGCTCACCGTGATGCAGCCGCCCTTCGGCGTGAACTTGAGCGCGTTACCCATGAGGTTCTCGAACACCTGGAGCAGCCGCTTCCGGTCGCCCAACACGTCCGGAATGTCCGGCGCCCAGCTCGAGTCGAAACTCCAGCTCCGACGAGGACGCGAGCAGCGACTGCGCATCGACGGCTTCACGCACGAGGTCGCCCGCCGAAGTCCGCGCACGCTCGACCTTCAATTGTCCGGCTTCCACGAGCGCGACGTCGAGCAGGTCCTGAATCAGGCTGTTCATTCGCTTGGCCGAGCGCTGCAGGACCAGCCTCGGCTTCTGATCACGCCGCTCGGGCTCCGGCCCTTCGCGCTCCAGAAGCGACGACTGCATGATGATGGTGTTGAGGGGGTTCCTCAGGTCGTGCGCGACGATGCGCAGCACGTCGTCGCGCGCCGCGAGCGCGCGCTGGAGCGCCTGCTCCACGCTCTTGCGATAGGTGACGTCGCGCAGCACGACGGAGAAGATCGTCGATCCATCGAGGCCAACCTTGGAGATCGACGCCTCGGCGGGAAACTCCTCGCCGTTCTTGCGAAGGCCGAAGATCTCCCGCCGCTCGCCCATGATGCGGGCGGTTTCCCGCCCCGCCGCGAAGCTCGGCGAAATGTGCCGCGATGAGCTGGCGCGAAAGCGCTCGGGGATGAGCCGCTCGAGCGGCGTCCCGATCGCCTCATCCTTCGTATAGCCGAAGATCTTCTCCGCGCCTTCGTTGAAGATCGTGATGCGCTGACTGCTGTCGACCGAGATGATCGCGTCGGCGGCGATGGAGATGATTCCGGAGAACTTGGCTTCCGAGAGACGCAGCGCCTCCTCGGCGCGCTTGCGCGCCGTGATGTCCTCCATCTGTGTGACGAAGTACAGCGCCGTGCCTTCCGCGTCGCGAAGCACCGACCTGCTGAGCATGATGTGGACGACCGATCCATCCTTGCGGATGTAGCGCTTCTCGAGCTGGTACCGCGGGATCTCGCCCTGAGCGAGCGCGTCCGAGCTGCTCGACGTCGATCTGGACATCGTCGGGATGCGTGACTCTGCTGGAACCTCAGACCGATCAGCTCGTCAGCGCTGTAGCCGGTGATCTCGCAGAGCACCTGATTCACGCGAACGAAGCGGCCGTCGAGCGCCGACCAGCGCCATGCCGATCGGCGCGTTGTCGATCGTGAGCCGGAAGCGCTCCTCCGACTCCCGCAGTTGCGCGTTGGCGGCTTCCGCCTGTTGCGCGGGCGAGCTTCTCCTGGGCCAGAAGCCGCTCGCGCTCGTCGGCGATCCGCCGCGCTTCGGAGATGTCGCGCGTGACGGTCCCCATGCCGAGGATCCGCTTGCCGCTCGCGTCGCGGATCATGAAATGGGTGTCCGAAACCGGGATCGGCTCGCCCGTGCGGAAGTTCCGCAATCGCGTCTCGCCGGACCACTGGCCGCGCTCGATCATCGACTTGACAATCACGTCGGTGACGAAGGAGCGCAGCTCCGGTGGATAGTAGTCCTGAATGTGGGTCTGCTCCACTGGAAAATCGGGAGCCAGTCCGGTCATCCGACGGCCAGCCGCGTTGACGTAGATCGGCTTACCCGCTCGGATCGGCGATGCCGATGAAATCCGAGGCGTTGTCGAGGAGCGACACGAACACCTGGCGCAGATCCTCGACGCGTCTGCGTTCGCTGATGTCGCGAACGAAGGCTTGCCATCGGCCGTCGGGCAGGATGTTGGAGCTCACCTCGACGGGCACGAGCGTGCCGTCCTTTCGCACTTGCACCCATTCGGCCTTGCTCACCTTGCCCGGTACCAGCAGCTCGGTTTTGAGTCGCTTCAGGCGCTCGGCGTCCTCGGGCGGGATGACGTCGAAGATCGTCATTCCGATCAGCTCGTCGCGCTCGTAACCCAGCAGGCGACAGCCTGCCTGGTTGACGTCCATGAATCGAGCGTTCAGGTCGGCCAGAAAATAGGCGTCCGGCGCGAGCTCGACGGTCTCTCGCGTCTGGCGACGGTGCCTGATCATCAGGAACGCCAGGTAGACGACGATGACTCCATCGAGCGCATACAGCAGCGCCTGGAATACCGCCTGCGACACGGGATATCCCGCCGGTACGACGAACACCGCGACCGCGACCGGAAGGCTGATGACGAGCGTCAGGATCGCGGGGCCGACGCCCGCGACAAGGCTGGTCACCAGGGTCGCCCCGAAGAACAGCACGAACGGTGCGCCCGTTCCCGTCAACGGCTCCAGCAGCAGCCTGAGCGCGAGCGCTGCCACGACCATCGCGAAGCCGAAGGCGTAGCGCGCGAGAGCGCTCCGGAAGAGCACGGTGCGGTGCGGATCGATCAGCCGCATTCGACGATGCATCGGCGGGCGCGCCGCCCGAGAGTCGCGAGGAGCCACGACCGCACGGGTGGAAAGAACTGCGCCACGAACGGAGTCCGACGACCACGCGCGCGCTTCCGGCTAGCGGCGCTCGCGCGTTTGCGCGTAATAGCGCTTGTAGCCGTCGACGGGAAGTGCCTCTGAGAAATAGTGACCCTGGGCCAGTTGCACGCCGGCCGTCTTGAGCGCGTCGGACTGCTGAGCCGTCTCGACGCCCTCCGCGATCACCTGAAAGGAGCTCGAGGTCAGCAGGGACTTGAGCCCCACCAACCACTTTGGTGGCGGCCCCTCGGGCACGAGCTCAGCCACCAGTGAACGATCGATCTTGACGATGTCGAAGCGGCAGCGCGTGAGGAGCGCCAGGTTGGTGCCCGAGAGAGTAACGTCATCCAGCGCGACGCGTGCGCCGGTGCTCGCGACGGTATTGAGCGCATCGAGGCCGAGTTGATCGGGGACTCCCCGTTCCGTCACCTCGAGGACCAGCTGGCTCACCTGCGGGCGCAGCCCTGACTTGATCGTTGCATACTCGAGCCCGCCGCGCCCCAGGATCTCGGGCGGCACGTTGATGCTGATGTCCGCCCCGGGGTTGGCCGCGAGCCAGTCACCGATCTCCGCGGCAACGGTATCGATGACCCAATAGGTGATCACGCCCGACATCGGGGTGCCTTCGGTCGCTGGAATGAATTCGGAGGCATCCATGATCACATCGTCTTCGCGTCGCCAGCGGATGAGCGCCTCGGCGCCGACGCAACGGCCGTCGAGGAGTGAAACGATCGGCTGGTACACGAGAAAGAACTCGCCTCGGTCCAACGCCGCGCGAATCTCCTTGATGTCTGCAGCGCCCGCTCGGTTCCGGGTGTCACCCAGCGAGCTGTACGCCGGACGGCGTGCGTTGCGATGCGTTCTTCGATTCGGCCGCGTCATACCGCGCAGTTACGCCAGACTTCGGCCGCGAGCCATAGGACCTTGGTCGCGCGACCCGCTTCAGGGATGTGAGGCGATATCGCACTTGGCGGAGGCCCCTTTTCTGTGGGGTCATGGTGACCGCCACAGCTCGCAGGAGTGCCGTGAGCCCGCAACACCTGGCGATGGAGTTCGCCTGAACCGCCGTGGCGCGATGCCACCGCTGATGTCGTTGGTCCCGAAGCACAACGACTGCTACACGTCGGATTTCCCGTGGGCACGTTGCTCGTGAATGTCGCTGGCTGCGTCGTGGTTGGCCGATGAGCGGGTCCTTGGCACGCCTCGTCGGCCATTCCCTGATGCCGGGTCGGAGGAGTCTCGACTATGCTGAAGCATGAGTGCGATCATCCGACCTGCGATGGGAGGCGGTATGTGGTGCTGTAGATCAGTGATTGTGATGGCGCTGGTCGGCGCGACGATCGCCGGCGCCCAGGCGCTTGCGCAGGACCGTGGCCGCATGGGCGGGGGCGCCCGCATTATGGGCATGGCGCGCGACTCGGCGACCGTGGCGCAGATGCAGGTGATCCACGATCTCGTCCTGAACAACGAGCGGATCAAACGAACCGTGACGGACCTGCCCAACGGAATTCGTACGGAGACGACATCCGACGATCCCAGGATTGCTGGACTCATCAAGGACCACGCGCTGACCATGTATCAGCGCGTCAGCAAGGGCGATGATCCCGGTTTGCCGATGGAGTCGCCGGCGCTTCACGCGATCTTCCTTGGCAAGGACAGGATTCGCACCACGACCGAGACGACCGCGACGGGCGTCATCGTCGTCCAGACCTCGGACGATTCAGCGGTCGTTGCGGCGCTGCAGCAGCACGCAGCCGAGGTTACGGATTTTGTGCGGCGCGGGATGGTTGCGATGCACGAAGCGATGATGAAGAACATGCGCGGTGGCGGAAGGGGCATGCATGACATGCATGCCGACACCTCGTTCCACGGGATGCAGGAGCGTGGCAAGCAGGTCATGGGCGTCGACCAGTACACGTCCACGCATGATTTCGACGCGCGGGAGGACGGCGGCCGCATCGAGCTTCAGCGCGACCTTGACGATAGCGTCGGCGTCGCTGCCGATATCGGGCTTGCCGCCGGGGCGCTCGCCCTTGCCGCCGAGATCAGGCCGCTTGTCGCCGCCGGGCTTGAAGCCTCCATCCGGCTTGAGCCCGCCTCCTCCCGGCTTGTTGTTGGGCTTCAACACCTGCTCGCCGCTCCGCCCGCGATAGTCGAGCTTGCGATCACCCGCATTGATGTTCGCCTTGTTGAATTTGTTCTTCACGTCGGCGTTGTTATAGGCCACACCCCGCCGGTGATAGGAGTTGTGCTCCCATTTGTTGAAGTTGCGATCGACGTCGATATCGACGTTACGGTCGATGTCGATATCGATATTGCCGTGACGCCAATCGATATCGTCCCAGATCTCGCGGCCGATCGCATAGGCTGCGCCCCAGGCAAGTCCGGTCGCGATCGCGCCGCCGACGATATATCCGGCCGGCGGCGGATAGTAATAGGGGGGATAGTCGGGATAAGGCCACTCGCCATACACCACGGACGGATTGTAATACGGAACGTAGACGACATCGGGTGACGCAGGCTCGATCTCGATAATTGGGCTGCTAGTGCCCTCTTCCTGCTTCACCGTCACCTTCTGCTGCTTGCTGGTCTCAAGCTTGCCATTAGCTTGCGCCGTCGCCCGCAAGCGCTGGATCGCGTCCATCACGTCGGCCTGCTGCGCGAGAACCGCATCGCCGAGTTGCTGAGCCCAATCGAGCTTATCGTTCATCATGGCAAGCACGGTCGGTGTTGACACGAGCTCCTTCACGCTCGCGTCCCAATCTTGCTTATCCAAGGCCGCGGTGAGCTTGTCGCCCTTCAGGCCCTTGTTGGCCTTCGCCCAGCGATCCGCCTGCACAACCTCCAGCGGGTAGGTCGAAGCCATCAGCGTTTGCGCCAGCAGCGGGTCGGGATAAAGCGCGATCGGCGCGACAAGCTGATCGAGCTGCGCGGCGTCGAGTAATTGCTGGGGTTCGGCGCTGGCCGGCTGATCTTGAGCCGAGACGATCTCCGCTGAAAGAAGCACCAGTGCCAAAGACAGGACAATTACTGAAAGTCTCATAAGCAACCGCCTTTCACCTTCGAACAGCCAGGTCCCAGCCCTTACGCACATCTTAGCAGCAGCAATCCGTCGATGTAGCCCAGTGACGGGCCGCTGGACGCCGCAAACACGCCTACAGTTTTACTGCGTCACGCCCAGTTCGGGGCTAGGGCATCAAGTACGTTCGGACCAACCGCACTATCAGCACAAGGATGCCGAGAAACGCCCCGCTCGCGGCAATTCGCGGTACGTATTGAATGACCGCGTCGGGATCGTGCCGGTGATACCAGTGTACGAACCAGCACGTAAATAGTGCGACCAGGACGAATATAGCGATAGCGAGCGTGCTCATTGTGTCATCTCGTTGACCCGCCTCGCAAGCTTAGCAGCTTTACGGCTTTCGACCTTACTAGAGAGAGAAGGACCGAGACCACTTCAGCGTGAACCTTTAAATCGCCCCATCGCGTGAGCCCTTCTTTCGACGGGAAGAAGCGCAGTGCGGCCTGAGACTTCGCGCGAGCCCTGTGCTAGATTTCCGGGACGGAGGGTTTTAGAGGAGGACAGCGATCATTGAGTGGGAGGTAATCATGGGATTACTCGACAACATTTTTGGTTCTGGTTCGGCGTTTCCCCCCCCCCCAGGCGAGTGTCCAAAAGCGAAGCCTCCGAGAAGCCGGCTCGGTAAAGGATCACAGCTGTCCCTTCCGAAAACTATATCCGCGCGTAGCGATGGTGAAGTCCGCCTAGCACAGCATTAGCGACGATCACGCCGCACCTCTCGATTGGCCTACGATTTGGAGCGTCCTTGTCAATTCCGAGATGAGTCCGCGTCGCGTTGTAATATGCGGTGTATGCCTTCAGGACATGCCGAAGATGTGCCTCACCCCAGATGATCACATGGTCGAGGCATTCACGGCGGATCGACCCGATCGAACGTTCGACATATCCATTCTGCCATGGTGATCGGGGCGCGATGGGGCGATCGCGAATGCCCATTGCTCGAAGCCGCCGAGTGAACGCCTCGCCATAGGCACCATCATTGTCACGGATGAGAAAGCCCGGAACAGTGTCCCAAGGAAAGGCTTCGGTAATCTGGCGGGCCAGCCATTCCGCCGTCGGATTGGTCGTGACGCCGATCCATAGAAGGCGACGGCGTCCGAGCCCCAAGATGACAAACACGAACAGTCGTTCGAATGCCAGCGTCGGAACGATGAGGAAATCCACGGATACAATCCCGTCGGCGTGGTTGCGGAGAAAAGTCTTCCACCCTTGAGACGGCGGACCTCGCCGTCTCAACATGTATTTTGAAACCGTCGACTGGGCGACATCAAAGCCGAGCTTGAGCAGCTCGCCGTGAATCCGCGTCGCGCCCCAAAGCGGATTTTCCTTGCACATACGGCGCACGAGATCTCGGGGTTCTTGATCAATCCCGGGCCGGCCGCCTGGATTGTGAGATCTCCAGCGCCACCAGGCGCGAAAACCCATCCGGTGCCAGCGATGATTGTCTCAGGACGCACGATCGCCGTGGCGTTGCCGATATCGGGGAAACGCCGGTACAACCAGACGAACAACGCCCGATCACCGCCGGAAAGCCGCAACCTCTTCGGAGCCTTTCGGTGCAGAATGTTCAGCTGATGGCGAAGGATGAGGATTTCGGCTTTCAATCGTTCATGCGAACGAAAGCAGTCCCACATATATCCGAGCAGAAGTCTGAAGAAGGTCGCCATCAGTTTCGATCATGAGCCGATTCTCTTTTCTACTGCGAATCCAGCGGATGAGGTTTTCGGAAGGCACACCGGTCTATGGAGGCCCCGGTTATCCCGGGGCTTCTTATTTGTCGCGACGAACTTATAGCCCCGCAACTGATGCAGCGCGTGCAAATCTTCTACCGACAGCCTTACCCATCGGTCCCCGTCAGCCGGTGCCCAAAGGTTGCATGACAAGCATCCGGTCAGTCGCTCACCTCGATTGTCGATCTCGATAAGCTCTTGCTTGCATTGGAGACAGGCGGCCATGCGATATCTTGACAAGCCGCGTCGGCTTCGGTCGGCGCCCTTTCTTCAGGGAACAATGCCGCTAAGCGCACGTTACAGATCGTCCGGATTGGTGAGGGTTTCCCGACCTCTCCGACCGTTCGCCTTCCTTGATCTTAGCCCCGCGCGTGAGTACAGCCGGGGCTTTCTTTTTGCAGGGCGTCGGGTTCGGTTAGCGCCCCATTTCATTGCCGGGTTAACCCAGTTCACAAACGAATCCAATTGTGCGCACCGTCGTAGGCTTGCCGGGTGGGCTGATCCCCATCGCCCACTAGGTTCCGTGGGGGAGAACGCGGAACCGGAGAAGCCCCGGACCCCCCGTATCGGGGCTTCTTTTTTGGGCCTCAATCTTCTAAGAGGCGAAGTAGCCGCTTCCGCTCTTTCTCGACCAAGCGCATCTCGTCGGGCCTAGCACGATTGACCTACAGTCCCTCTCTCTTCTTTGATGTCAATGAAACGGGTTCGCGCTGCAATGGCGCGGGCAAGCGCTTTACGGTCTTTGGAAGGTCCATCGACTTCCCATAACCTCGCCGCTTCCCTCCACCATGGACAGTTGAAAAGATGCCGGGCGGCTTCATGCCCCCGTGTCGGGGCTTCTTTTTTGGGCCAGCCCCTTTCTCCTCAACGCCTACATTTCCGCGTAGGTGATGCAGGGAAACGACACCAGGTTTTCGGAAAACATCTATGATTAGGGGGCTTCCGTATTGGAAGCCTCCATATTGCAAACTCAGCCCCGTCCCTAGCGGGGCTTTTTGTTTGTGGCGTCGGATCGGCGCCCTCTTGGCGTGTTCGGCCGTTATTTTTGGCGAACCGTCAAACGCTCAAAAAGAGAGGCCCCGACGGGCGGTGCGGGGCGTGCATTTTCGACGAAAGCGCATATCGGCGGGCAACAGAAGCAAGGGGCGGGGTCGGGAATTTTGAAGGTATGAGTAGGCTGGGACACAGACAGGGGCTCGCGCCTGTGGTTAATATGCGGTCCGAGGTCCCGGCCGAGGCACTAGTCGGGTCCTCCTTCTCTTGCCGTGCTTCGGCCGGCAGTTCTCATTTGGTCTTGCGTGAAGCTGCCAGCCCGCTCGGTTGTGACCGAACATCTATCTAACGAGGGGCAAGCAATGCGTGATATCCGCGGGGATTTGCAAGACCGGGCCAGTCTGCTTGAAGACAAGATCAACGCCCACGAGGCTGAATTCGAAAAGCTCATCGAGCAGTTCAAGCGCGAGCATGATTCCAAACTCGAGGACCTCAAGGCCGAGCTCGAGGCGGTGACGAGGCTGATGGAGGTTGAGCTTCGCCGGCTCAGCAGCGCGCCCGCGGCGCTCACGGTGCAAACCGGCGAGCCCATGAACCATGCGGTGCTTCAGCCGGCGCCAGCAGGTGCAGCTCCAGTGCATCAGCCGCCGCAGCATTCGGAGCATCAGCCGGTGCAGCATCCAGTGCATCAGCCGCCGCAGCATTCGGCGCATCAACCGCCGCAGCATCCAGTGCATCAGCCGCCGCAGCATTCGGCGCATCAGCCGGTGCAGCATAGTTCGCACCGGCCGCAGCCTCAGCCGCAAACGCAACCCGGGCAGCCTGTTGCCGACTTCTTGGTCCGCAAGCTGAACGAGGTCGGCGCCATGTCGCGTGACGATCTACGGCGGCTTGCCTTGCAGGAGGGCTATTTCGCCGACGCTGACACCGCCGACCGCGGCATGCACAACACGCTGCTCAACGTGGGGAGAGCAGGCCTCATCCGGCAACTGCCGAACGGCAACTTCGCGCCGGCCACCGTGCTCGACACTATCCTGCTGCGCCGCGCGATGTAATCTCGGTGTGGTGACGTGGGCAACGGCGATCTCCGTTGCCCACCCTACGCCGCACCAAGCGTGTCACTTGTCACAGGTAAACTCATTCACGACGTACGCGCGCGCGGGACGTCGATAAGCGTTTTAGGTGAGACAGGTGACACGCTTTCACCCGCAGCACCCACATCCGTGGCACTCATGTGCCGGTGGAGGAGCCGTCCACAGCATCAGAAGCGGACACAGCTGGGAAACACCAGGTTGGTCTGGTACGGCTGAACCAATGGAGGGAGTTGCCCGTGTCGATGTTATATGCCAACCGCGGAGTCGGGTTCGATGGCAGCTTCCGCTAACGAGTGCCGAACAGACCCCCTAAGAAACCGGAAAGAGGGCCCTGACGACCATTGGGCCGCCCAGGCTTTTGCACAGGGCTCTGCTCTGGGGTCAGTGTTCCCGCGTCCTGCTTAATCGAGGCCGTCGCCGCACTCGGTGCCGAGGGCGCCTCGCTAGGCGACGGCTGCGCGAGCGCGGTCTCATCAATCCAACCGGTTGCGCTGCTTTTCAAGTCCTGGATTTGGGCAAAGCCCGCATCGCGACCAATCAATCGAAATGGCCGTCCAGCCGGAAAGCCATACAAGACCGAGGCAGAGGAAGACGGACCTGCCAACACCTCGACGGGCCGCTTTGTAACAAAGATGCCCGAGCCAGCGGCCGCTTGATCAACCGCAGCACCGCCCTCTTCAATTGGTGGGGTCGAAGTTTCTTGCGGGAGCGCCCCGGTTGTCTCCTCGGTGGCCTCCTGCGCCGCGACCGGTCCAATCAACCCGAGCAGCGTTGCGAATACCGCTGCGCATGGTGTCGTTCCTAAATTCACCGGTCGCACGACTATCGCAACTCCGAGTATTTGAGACCTGGTCGAGATAAGACCATACCCCTCGTCCGGAGCCGCTCCGCCCTCTCTGCCGAATAATAGTCGCAATGTGGCGAATGAGACACCTTGATTGTCGCAGCCCGCGGCCCAAAAGTTGGACCCGGCCTCAAAGGGCTCGAAATCTGCCGGGGAGGTTAAGAGCGCTTGGCCGGCTCAGTTCGGTGGGCGTCTCAAGTTAATACCACTGACGGCAAACGTGACCTGCACCCCACACCGCGCACCTGCGGACTTGGCGTTTGGTGGTCCTGGCCACGCAGACACCATTAATTCTTACCCTAAAGGGACCACATGCTTCGCGGACTTGCGTGATCATGCCGTCCGGCTGATCAAGCGGCGTGGGCGACATGGCCTGCGCGCACCCTTCACGGGGTCCCCCACCCTACCCTGCGGCGGAGTCACAGCATTGCGCTCCATGGTTGCTTAGCCCTTCATTAACCATAGCAGCTCAGGCTTCGCCTTTAAGCGATTCAGATTCAATTTCAATCTGGTGGTTTTGCGATGAGCCAAGCAGAAGAACACCACTCGCATCTCGCCATTAGCTTCGATAAGGCCGCAAATGACGAGGCGGTACCGCTTGATCGCAGAGTGGAATTTGCTAGGCGGGCAAATTGGCTCCGTGTCCTCGCGCGATTAGCAGCGAAAGAGCCGGGGCGGTATGAGCAAACTGCGGCAGCACTGACTGCGCTCGCAGCGTCCGTACCGCCTGATGGGCAGTTGAGTTCTTTCAAGCTCGATCTCCTCTTACGCCACTATGATCCTCAAGTGCAGGGACGGCGCCTCCGCTAACGCCGCTTCCGGATTGAGCGGCTGCACATACGGCGCACGAGATCTCGGAAGGCACAGCCCTCGGCACTCTCAGACTTGCCAATGGAGCCAATCATCGACTTCTTTGTGGATATGATTGGCATCGAAGCCGTGCATGGCGCAGCCTTGACCGACTATCTTTTGCAGCGGAGCGCGCGGCGCGTGGCGAACAACATCGCCAAGCTGCCGATCCTGTTGAAAAGCACTAGGCCCAACTCGCCGAAGAACCCTTAGTATAAAGAAGGGCGAACTCTACAAGCCGGGGGCACCCGCTATGGGCTGGTTCATCCTTGCGCTGCTTATAGCGTGGCTTGTTATGTGCATGGCCTTGGTTCCGCTCGTTTTGTGGCTCGCTCGCGCATCGCAGCGGGTCGAAAGCGTTTTTGGAGGTGTCCCTAAGCAGCTGTCGATGTCTTGCCAGTTATTCATCACCCAGACCCGGGTACCGTGCATGTTGTGGGCAAAGCCCTGACCGAGCCACGGCGACTCAAGCCGAACCTGTAAACTGGCAATATCGCCAAGCTGCCAGTGCCGCTGCGTAAGCCATCATAGGACCTGCATTACGAGGGGGCGGCCAATGATTCTTAGCTCGAAGCTGCACTATGCAATCGCGCTGGCTTATTTACGTGACGCAGCGAAGGCGAATCTAACGCTGGAAGAGAAGCGTCAACTTCAGAGAAGGGCCGCTCGTTTCGCGGAATTGTCGCGCCGAGCAGCGGTGCTTGAGGCCGAGGAAGGCAAGCTCGCAGAAGCCTCGCTGAGGGCACTGCCCCTGTGGGCTTTCACTGCCGATGTCGCTTAGGGCCGCTACGCTACGCTTCGGGAGCGACGCCTTCAGCCTCGGCTGGTTTTTGCAAAGGCATCGGATATCCCGGCATATTGGCCAGCACTCTGTCGGAGAGAGTGTCGAAGTCTACTATACCGGGGGTGACGAGGGCGAATACGAGCTTGCGTAGTGCGCGCTCCCGGTCGGCATCTTTTTCTCTATCTCGGAGCGGCTCTCGCGCCTCCAGCTGCGCCCAAGCGGTTTCATAAACTCGGTCGATAATCTCCAAATCCAGGGGGTCAAATACACCGCGTCTTTTGAGAAAGCGCATAAGGGCCTCCGTCGCAGAAGCCTATCGATGCCAGAAACGAATGACAGCTTCAAGACCATCAGTGTGCGGCGCAACAAGGCGCGACCTTTTTGCGGAGGCCAACAACCGAGGAGACGCTCAGGATGTACGGCTGGAATTGAAGGCAACTCAATCTAGTCCGGATGATCGCTTCTCCAATACTCCCGAACCGCTTCGGCGTCGTGTGAGCCTCCGACTAAGCGGGCGAGCTACGCGCCTGCGGGAAGGCGGCCTCAAGGACTTTCGGCGCGCGGCGCTTTTTCGAGCTCACTTTTAAGCCGCTCAATCTCCGATCCGGCCTCATCCAATTTCGCCTGCAGCTCAATGCGCTGCCCATCCGCCTTTTGCAGCTCTGAGTTGAGACTGGCCGCCTTTTGCTCGAGCTCCGCGACTTGCGCTTTTGCCTGTTCGCCTTCTTGCTTGGCGCTCTCAAGTTCGCTTTGCGCTGCTTCCAGACGAGACTGCGTCTCCGCAAGCCGGGATTGGACTGATTTGGTCTCCGATGCGGCTTCGTCCAATTTGAGCTGAATTTCAGTGCGCCCAGCGTTCGCCTTCTCAGCCGCTTGCGTGGCTCTCTCAAGTTCGCTTTGCGCTGCTTCCAGAACAGACTTGGTCTCCGCAAGCACGGATTGGGCTGATCTGACCTCTGATGTAGCGTCCTCCAATTTGGTCTGTAGCTCGTTGCGCTCAGCGTTCGCCTTCTCCACCGCCTGCTTAGCGCTCTCAAGTTCGCTTTGCGCTGCTACCAGGTGCTGTTGTGTCTGAACCATGCGGTAACCGGCGAAAATGCTTACAATCGCGAGCACCGCGCCGACGATCCATGCCCATGCCGGGATCGCGCTACTTCTCTCGGGCATTTTCTGTTGCTCCCTTCCCCGCGACTATTGGGATGCGTTTCGATAGCGTAGCGGCGGGTCGTGACTTACCGAGACAGAGATATCAGATGGTGGGCTGACGAACTCGCCAAGCTGTTAAGTCGAGCGGGCCAGCGCAGTCTTTCCGGCGGTTTTCCGAACGACCGGCTTCATACCTGGTACAGCGGCTCTGGCGGCGTTTAGCGCAAAGCGTTTGAGTTTGGCTGGATCGGTATCTCCAATCGGTATGCTCAGGCGGCGCAAGAGGCGTTGAGCAAGCTGTCGCCGGAAGAGCGCGCTGAGTTCGTGGAGATGCTGCAGGAGCGAGCTGCAGCGCGCGGCGTTAAGCTGCCAGGAAGGGCGGCATCCGATCCGAAGGACCTAGGAAAGGTGCTCACCGATCTACATGAGAAGCCGGGACAGCTTCGGGATATCCTCGGCGGCCCTGGCGTCGGCCAGTCTCAGGGGCAAGCAGCAGGGTCGAGTCCTATCACAGACATGCTGTCGTCCCCGATGGCCAAGGCCGTGCTTGCGGGTATCGCGGCCATAGTCGTCAAGAACATGATGGGCTCGTCCAAGAGGGCGTGAGGCCTAGGATAAGCGGACGCCGAAAAGTGGCCCCTCGGGTACGAAGTGTCAGGCGCGGCGCGTAGGCATGGCTTGCGCGGCTTCAATAGTGTTGAGCGGCACCCGGAGCTCGTAGCTGAGACCCTCCTGGTCGAAGCACAGCTTCGCGTCCTTTCCAAACTTCTTCGCGGCGTCAACAAGGATGGTGCTGCCGAACCCCTTGCGGCGAGGGTCTTGACGGGAGGGCCACCACTCTCCCTCCATACTATAGCAAACTATAGCAAACATCTTATTATCGCCGTTCACGCGCTCCACCCTACCCTCTATGACGAACCTTACCCGCGGAAGAGGATAGCGCACCATGCTTGGCGGCATTTGTCGCCAGCTCGTGCACGATGAGCGCGAACCGCTGGGCCGCAGTCGTGTTGACAAATAAGTCGCAACCGCTAACGCTGAGGTTTTTCTCGAAGGCACTTAGTTCGCTCTTGATAATCTCCACAAGAGGCGCGCCTCTCCAAGCGGCCTCCGAGAGCATCTTGTGGGCGCGCGATAATGGCAGGCGATGACGCCTAATCCGATTACAATCACTCCCGATAATCGCGCACTCGACGCACTGCGGGAGATGTGCAATCGCGGCTTCCGTCAGGCCGACGGCGCCCACGGTCCAGGCGTGAAGCGGGGCGGTGCCGGCGAGGCTGCCCGGCATAAGGACGGCAAGCGCGCCCAGCAGGAAGGGCATACGGGGCGCGAGCTCAAGGCCTCACCCATCACAGCCCCCGTATCTGATTTGGATTTTGCAGCGTACGACGCATTCATTATTGCCGCGTCGGTCCACCAGGAGTACCATCAAGAAACAATCACAAGCTTAGTGATCGCACATCTCGGGGTGCTGGATACTAAGCCTTCGGCCTTCATATCCGTCAGTCTATCGGCGACGGCGATGCCCGCATGTGATTCGCATCGGCTCGATCATCGAGTTCGAGGTCGGTGACGGCCGGCATCTGAAGTTGCAGCTCGTCCTTCCAGAGAACGCCGACATCAACGCCAGAAGAATTTCGGTTCTTACTCCAGTTGGGGCGGCGCTGATCGGTCTCTCGCCAGGCCAGTCCATGGAGTGGTCAGGGAACGACGGCAAGGAGCGCCTGTCCCTGTCGGAAATCAAATACGAACGTAGTGATGATGCAGGCCGCCGAGGATGGGCCTCGCTTCGATGCTCCCGAGGGTGTGAACCGGTCGCCTCATCGGCGCATCCTTGTTCAAGGATAGGTGTGTTCGGCTGCGATTGTAGTAGCTCGCATTAACAGCGCAACAGATGGAGAAGATGGCGCTCTCCCAAGACAATCACGTGGTCCAAACAGTCCCGTCGGATCGAATCGATCGCCCGCTCGCAATATCCGTTCTGCCAGGGTGAGCGGGCCGCGGTCGGCTGATCCCGGATGCCCATCGCCCGGACACGGCTCATAAAGGCGTGGCCGTACGCCTGATCTCGATCACGTAACAGATGCTTTGGTGGCTTCTCCCAGCCGATTGCTTCCGTGACCTGCTGCGCAATCCATTCCGCCGTGGGATGTGCGGTCACGCCCAACCACAGGATTTCGCGCCGGTCATGCCGCAGGATCAACAGGCCGAACAGAAGCCGGAATGATAGCGTTGGCACGACAAACAGATCGAGCGCTGCGATCCCCTCAGCATGATTGCTAATGAACGTTCTCCAGCCCTGCGATGGCGGACGCCTCTCCTTGGCCATGTGCTTGGCGACCGTGGTCTGCCCGATCTCAATGCCGAGCTTAAGCAGCTCACCATGGATCCGTGGCGCGCCCCAGAGCGGGTTGGCCAGACTGACATCGCGAATGAGCCGGCGTAGCTCGAGCGGTGTCTGCGGCCGGCCCCCGCGCGGCCCTGATCGCCTGCTCCAATAGGCCCGGAAGCCAGCGCGGTGCCAGCGGATCACGGTCTCCGGCTTGACGATCTTCAGAGCATTGAGCACTCCCGGGGCTAGATGATAGAGCCCGGCAAACACCAGGCGGTCAACGTCAGTTAAGACCACCCGCTTGGGAGATTTTCGTCGCAGAACATTGAGCTGATGTCGAAGCAAGAGGATTTCGGCTTTCAGCGAAGCCCGCGACCGAAATAGCCCGACCAAGGCGCACCAGAGCAGGCTGCAAATATCCCTCATCGGGCGGCAGGATCGCCGATTTCGGCTTCATTTGTCAGCGGATCGGGTTTCCGACAGGGACACCGGTTCCATTTCAGCCCCTCAGTCCCCGAGGTGGTGCACCACACTGCATTGGCGGGACACGCCGCGCTCCGACGTGACCCGGATTTCGCGGTTTGGTCTGCCGATCCTTACGCGCATAGGCGAGATACGGGATAACGGCCGTCACGCGTCTGGCGCCGTTCTCCTTCAGCGCGCCGATGAAGAATAGCAGCCGGCAAAGCTTGTCATTGACCCTGGCTACAGGTCCGGAGTGGAGGCTCTGGATAACGTAAACGTCATGGCCGCGTACACTGACTAGGGGGCGAGCTTTACGCTCTCCATCTTCGAACTCCCGCTCTTCGTGTGCGGCGAGCACCAAATTGAGTTCAGCGGCGACTTTGAGGCCGAACTCAGGGGTGGCATCGATAGCAAAGAGATCCATCAGGCGAACCTACGAGAACACTCTCCAACTGCTACGGGTTTCCCCGTTAATGGCGATCCGTAAGCATTGCCCGCAGAAGCTTGTTGAGGCTGGCCTTGGCTGCAGGTCCCTCAACTTCCGTATTCACTTCGGCAATGCCTCTATTGGCCTTGATGAATTCCTTCTGGAAAGTGGGGAGATCGATCTCCTCCTCCCCTTCCGGAACCGGCTCCTCCATTGGCACTCGGGGGCCGATATCGTCCTCGACGCGAACGCGGAGCACCCAGCGATGGGGTTTCTGCCGGGGGGGCCGCCAGGCCTTGCCTCGCCGCATCGCTGGTGCTCGGGTTGCGTCAAGGCGGTAATGGTCGGTGTGCCAAGATCCAGTCAATGGCCGCGGACAGACTTTCAAGCGTCACGGTTGGCGGTGGTTCAAACCGTTCTTCATCGCCGTGGCAGTACTTCCCTGTGCGGACAAGCACGGCGCCTCCGAGCCCTGCGCGCAAAGCTCCTGCGACGTCGGCCTCAGCATCGTCGCCGACCATTACCGCGTGTTTTGGCGGGCAATCCATGCTCGCAAGGGCCGCTTCAAAGAACCCCGGCGCAGGTTTCCCTAAGACGAGTGCTGTACGCTGGCTCGCAAATTCCAGGGCCGCTACAAATGCTCCTGCGTCCAAACTGAGTCTGCCGTCGGCATCCTTGAAGGACCGGTTCTTCGCAAGTGCAATCAAACTGGCGCCGGCGATCAGCTCACGAAACGCCCGATTGAGACTTGCATAGCGGAAGGCCTCTCCAGCATCGCCAACCACGACTGCTCGATTAGCACGATGAGAATTATCTTCGAATTCTTGGACCAAATCTGGATGAACGAGAAGCGAGGGAGAGCAATCGTTTCTCGCCAACCATTCCCGCGCACCCTGAGCGGGTGTGAAGAGCTCACTCTCAGTGACGCCAAAGCCGAGTCTGGCAAGGCGTTGCAAAACCATATGTTTCGACATGCGAGTGGTGTTGGTCACGAAGCGCAACGACAAACCAGCGTGACGTAGCTGATCAACGGCATCGATAGCGCCGGGTAGCGCACTTTCGCCTTCATAGATAACGCCGGCGAGGTCGAGGAGCACACCACTGATCATGAAATTAGAGTGGTCGTAGGCTCGGCGCGGGTCAAATCGCGCTGCCTTAGCGCGATTGACCATACGGGGCAGCGAGGTTAATGCCCCAATAGCGGTACTGGCAAATGTCCGCCTCGGGTCAAACTAAGCCGTCAGCGGATGCATTCCCATAGGTGGGTTTCGTCATCCAACCGGTCGATCTCCATCCCCAGGAAATCACTCCGGGAGACGACGCCCCAAATCCGTCCGCTCTCGACAACCGGAAGATGACGGAAACCGCGATTGCTCATCTCACGCAGTGCGTCTATTGCGCGATTATCGGGAGTGATTGTAATTGGATTGGGTGTCATCGCATGCGCCAGCGTGGTCTCCTCGGCGTTCTTGCCTTCGGCAAGCGCGCGCACTGCGTCCCGGCCGGTGAAGATGCCAGTCAAGCGTTGTTCGTCATCGAGTACCAGCACCGAGCCTGTGCGGCGCTCACACATGTACCGGCAGGCTTGTTGCACCGTCTCGCGCTCCGCCAGCGCCACGAGCTTTTGGCCTTTGACGATATCCGCGAGCTTTCGGTTGATCATGATCGGGTCACCGGTCGCCATGGATGAAGTGTTCGAGCTGTTCGATAATGAATTTCTGATCACCGATAACGCTTTTCACCATGTCGCCAATCGAAACTATACCAACTAGTCGTCCATGTTCGAGCACGGGAAGATGGCGCACGGCTTTCGCGGTCATCACAGCCATGCATTCCTGGACAGACTGGTCGGGCCGCGCGCAGATCACCTTGTTCGACATAATCTCCCGGACCAGAGTTCCGGGTGAAGTTCTGCCTTTTAGAACGATCTCGCGTGCGTAATCACGTTCGGTGATGACCCCGACAATTTTGGAGTTTTCCAGCACCACTAATGACCCTATGTTGTTTTCTGCCATCAGTTTGAGGGCGTCGAACACAGAGGCATCCGAATGAATCACGTGAACGTCGTGGCCCTTCTGATCGAGCACATGTTTTACTGTCGTCATCCGACTCACCGTGTCGCTACGGCAACCCAGCGATAGCGGAGCATATCTTCGATGCGCCGCTGTTCAGTGGTGGTGGGCCGAAACGCTCTTGACGACTTCGGACAGCAGATCACTCGGTGCCGAACGGCTGACGTCGCCCAGACTGAGGATGCCGACCATCCGCTTGCTCTTGTTGATCACCGGCAACCTGCGCACCTTCAACTCTTCCATATGCCGCACCGCCTTGGCGAGGTCATCGTCCTCTCGGCAGCAATGGATGCCTGGGGTCATCACGTCGCGCGCTGTCGCGTTGCGGGCATCGAAGCTGTCCTCCGCCAACCCTTTGCAGACAATGTCGCGGTCAGTCACCATACCGATCAACTGGTCGTTCTCTCCGATCGGAATGGCGCCTATATCATGCTTGCGCATCAATTTCGCGAGGTCGGTGACAGGGGTGTCCGGACCGACCCAGTCGACCCCTTTGTGCATCACTTCTTTGACCTTCATGGGTGGACCTCCGTTATGGAGTTGGTTGCGCTGTACGAAACTGCAGCGCCAGTCCCCCATACTTATTATACAACGGATCGGGTGCAGTAGCACGCGTGACCTCTGAGGTGGAACAGTGCCGTAAATTCCGCACTCTGGCTTAATTTCCGAATTAGGTCAGAAGCCGACAATCAGCGTGTGATCGACTTCCTCCGCTAAGTGCCATGTGTGGACGGCTCCGGGTTGGCAAGTCAAAACTTCACGTCGCGTCGCTGGTCGGTGCAGCCATGTGTTCGGCCTGTTGATGCGGTTCACATGACCGCTGGCCATAATGCCCTCCGCGGATCGGGTCCCGGTCAAAAGCCCGCATTCGACGATGCACTGGCACATGTGGGTTGTCCCGATCGCCGGATCGACCGGCTCTGCATTACGTGCTGTTCGCCCTCCCAACCTTCACATCACGCCGAATCTCCGGCGCGATCTCGTTCACGCCGCAAGCGCGACGGGTTCTCTGTAGCGCTCGCCCCTAGCCATCATGGCCCAAGCCATTCTGGCGAGCTTGTTGGCGAGCGCGATTGCCGCGACCTTGGTAGGACGCCGCGCCAGTAATGCGGTAAGCCAGGGCCGATGCTTTGTGCCATGGATCTTGGCATAGCGGATGACGGCGAGCGCACCGGCGGTGAACAGGCTGCGCAGAT
This sequence comes from uncultured Gemmatimonadaceae bacterium, assembly GCA_963724885.1. Lineage (GTDB taxonomy): Bacteria > Gemmatimonadota > Gemmatimonadetes > Gemmatimonadales > Gemmatimonadaceae > DASPMP01. The sequence continues at coordinate 476,057 of CAVRWG010000003.1, forward strand.
AGCGATCGCCCTGCTTGCTGATACTACCGAGCTTGTGCTTGCCCCCGCTCGAGTGCTGCTTCGGCACGAGCCCGACCGTGCTGCGCTTAGGGGCGGGCTTCACTTCTCATCGGGGCGTGCAATAAAGGCACCCGTGATGCCGACAACAATGTTGACGATCAATCCGAACCCTGCACCTTCAACCAACACTCCTGCCAGCCACTTTCGTCCGGAGTTGACCTGAGGCCAGCCACTGAATGACTATTGCGCGGCTGAAGTCCGCGGGTAGAGCCCCTTCCTTGACTCTATTGAGGCAGTTTTTTCGCCTCAGCGAGGTGCTCCTGAATGACAGGCAGCGTCTTTTGCGCGAACTGCTTCAAGGCAGCGTTGTCACCCTTTTTTGCGTAGGAATCGAATAGGTCCACAGCCTCCTGATGGCCGTCAACCTGCTGATTGGCGTAGGTCTTGTCGAAATCTTCGTTCGATGCGGCGTTGAGGTCACCCATCAGCTTTTGATGCTTGGCATCGAGCCAGCTTGGCTGAACGCAGCTCCGTCACCACGCGGGCCAAAGCCTGTGCAAATCCCGGCCCGTTGGCGATGTTCGCATAACGGCCAAGTGCTGATTCAGCGGCGAGCCTGTTCACAACTCGAGCGCAGATCGCCTGGACGCCCAAAGCGCCGAGTGGCACGATTCCGCGTTCGGCCAGCAGAGGCGCAGCCAGAACAGCAGCGAATTGCGGCAAGCTCAGCCGGTGCCAGCCAAACGCTCGCGGCAGGCTTGAGAGGCGCGCCGGCCCGGATCTCACCCGCCAAGCTCTCGCCGCCGTGCTTAGAGCCCTTGGCGCATCCTAAGCTTATGAGGGGAAAATCCTCTAAGCTTATGAGGGGAGAAATGTCTGAGGGGCTCAATCATCGGCGTATGACCTGGCTCTGCAATTTCACGTCAGGCGCGCAGCCCCCTTTCACTCTCCTCGGGGCACTTAGCGGACTCTTTCGAGCGGGCTCGCCGTAAGTCCGGCTTTTGGGGTTAAGGCGGACACTCCCGTGTACTGGCTCAGCTGATGCCTTTATGAGTACACGGCCTTATCGTCGTGATGAGTACACGGCCTAATTGTCGTGGCTGGACGAAGCTGCCGCCTTGGCGGAACGGAGAGTGAGAATGCGACGTCTCCTGTCGATTGCAGCACTATTCCTGAGCTTCGGCCTCGGCTTCGCATCGCTGGCCGTGGCCCAAAGCGAGATCTATGTGCCAGCTCTCGCCGAGATCATGAGCACGGCACAATGGCGGCACATCAAGCTGTGGTTCGCGGGCAAGCACGCGAATTGGGAGCTTGCGAGCTACGAGCTGCGACAGGTCAGAGCAAGCCTGGAGGACGCCGCGACCCACTATCACGGGATTCCAATCGAATATGTGGGGGCCACCGTCGGCCCGATCCTAACGATCTCGGCGGCGATCGAGGCCAAGGACAATGTGCGCTTCATCAAAGGCTACAACGCGCTGACCGCCGCCTGCAATGCCTGTCACGAGGGGGTTGGCCGCGGCTTCATCGTTATTCAGGTTCCGACCGCGTCTCCCTTCAGCGACCAGTCGTTTGCTCCCCCCAAGCCTCCGCAGCCATAGCCTCGTCTTGGGACGCCGAACACATTGTCAAAGCTAGGTCGAGCGGCTGAGTCGCTGGAATAGCAAGGGGTTGGGCGGCAACATGACGCTTAGCAAGCAGTCACCAGAAAAGGACAATTTGTCGCCGGCCGGGGTGCTGGTGGTCGGCGCGAAGCATTGTCACGTCCTGCGATGGTCTCATCGGCACGGTTGCAAACGTGACCCGGGCCGGTGATGAGATGACGTTGCTTAGCGGACGTTTCGACCTGCGGCTTTCTCCACTGGCGTATAAGCGTTGCGCATCGCCGTCTGCACGTCGTGATCGATTACGACCGTTGCCTCGCTGAGCCCAAGCGAAGTCACCGGCCCGCGCGCTTCATAGAGCCGGAGATGCTGTGCTGCGTATGGAGGCCAAGACACTGGACCGCCCAGCGCAAGCTGTTTGGTTTTCACGCACGATAAGCGCGCCCCTCCGCGTCTGCCGCACGTTCGACAGGCGTGGCTTCGAGCGGTTCCACCATCCTCATCAAACTGGAGAGTTGACCCCCAAATGCCGCCCGAAAGATTTTCTTAGCGGGGCGCGACGGAATTTGGCGCGGAATTGTCTCTGCCACTTAGAACCGAATCCGAGAACGCGAAAACAGTGCGGAATTCGGCCGCAAATTCAACTTATCCATGAAAGACGTAAAATCGTGCGAACGTGTCTCTGCCGGTCGAATTCCCTGATCTCCGGGAAAATACAGGGAATTTCCGCGAATGCGGGCGAATGGTGCCCGCTTGAGGCCAGCATCCACAAGGGATTGGCGGTAATTCCCTACAGGCCGAACAGGGAATTCATCGACGCGAGCAGCGAATTTTCTCTGCAATAACAGCGAACCGCCCTCGCCTCTCAATGAGCTTGGAATCCTGACGGCTGAATGAAGAGCGGATCGAAAATTCCCGATCCTGTAGATTTGGGTAATGCAATTCACCATTGAGTTTTTCCGTCTTCGCGAAGAGGACGACGCGCACGCTACGCTGGGTCGGATTACGCATATCGGTACCGATCTAGAGAAGGTGAAAGTGAAAGCCAAATCACTCTTCGAGACATTGAACATGCCGCAGAAACCCGATGGTTTGCGGATTTTGGACCACGATGGGGATGAAGTATTCTTCTGAAGCCCAGGTGCTCACGATGCCTAAGGATGGCCCTCACTCGGTCGAGGTCCGCAGCCGCGTCACCGACGCGCGACAGTTCTCCCCATCAGCTGCGCGCAATTGTGGGCCAATCCGAGAGGTGCTTACTCGGGTCCTTCCGAAGAAGGGCATCGCGCTCGAAATTGGATCCGGTAGCGGGGAGCACGTCATCTGCTTCGCGAAGGCGCTCCCCGGGCTCCTCTGGCTGCCGAGCGATCCAGACGCAGCTTCGCGTGCCAGCATCAAGGCGTGGAGCGCCACCGAAGGGCTCGCCAATGTGCGAGCGCCCGTCGCCATCGACGTGCGCGACGGGGTATGGGGCGTGGAGGATGACGCACCATTTGACGCGATGATCTCGTTGAACATGGTCCACATCGCGCCTTGGGAGGCAGCGCTCGGCCTTCTTGCCGGTGCGAGGCGCCTCTTGAGGCCTGACGGGGTCCTCGTCTTTTACGGGCCCTTCATGTTGGGCGGGAGACACACGGCGGCGTCCAATGCCGCTTTCGACGCAGACCTAAAGAGGCGGGACCCGCGCTGGGGCGTTCGCGACGTAGCCGACCTCATCGGCGCGGCCGTACCTCACGGGCTTGACCTACTCGAGCTTGTCGCGATGCCTGCGAACAATATTTCGCTTGTCTTTATCAAGGCGGGGCCGGTTCCAGCCTGATATCTCACCTGCAGTGTGACAGCTCGGGCCGTAAACTCATAAACGCTGCTGATAACGGATCGTCAGACTGCGCTTCTTGGCGACAAGGGCTGTCATCTCGACGGGCGCCACCCGCACGTGACCTGCTTGTCAACACAGGGTCGACAACAAATATGAGTTGAGAAGAAACCATGGCCAAGCTTCTCATCATAGGTGCCAGCCGCGGCATTGGACTTGAAACGGTAAGGGCCGCCCTTCGCGCCGGCCACCGCGTTCGCGCGCTGGCACGTTCGGCAGCAAGCATGCCTATCCAAGATACGAATCTCGTTAAAGTTTCGGGTGACGCGCTCGATCGCGATACCATCCGGGATGCACTCCAAGACGTCGACGTGGTTATCCAAACGCTCGGCGTCAATTTCGCGCCCAGGTTGATCTTCGAAGGCACGACGCTGTTCTCGGATTCCACGCGCATCCTGGTCGACGCCATGAAGGTTGCAGGCGTGAAGCGGCTTATTGCTGTGAGTGGTCTCGGCGCTGGCGACAGCCGTGGTCATGGAGGGTTCATCTACGACGCGGTCGTCTTTCCCTTGCTCTTGAAGCGTGTCTATGACGACAAGGACGTACAGGAGTGGATTATCAGGTCCTCCGGGCTCGACTGGACGATCGTGCGGCCAGGCCTGTTGAAGAACAGGCCTGCAACTGGCCGCTACCGCGTCCTGACCGCGTCAAAGGACTGGCAGTTCGGCGCGATCAGCCGTTCGGACGTGGCGGAGTTCCTGGTCCAGCAAATCAATGACCGGACACTGGTCGGCACCACGCCGCTCCTCATTAGCTGAGCCAGAGGAGAACGCCATGGTTGAAGCACGAAAAGCACGCGCCGTTGGCTTCAACCACGTCGCGCTCGAAGTCGGCGATATTGAAGAGGCTCTGGCCTTCTACGGTCGATTGTTCGCTTTCGAACTTCGGGGCAAGAGCGCTACTTCGGCCTTCATCGATCTGGGCGATCAATTTCTCGCCCTGCAGAAGGGCCGTACTCAACCCGCTGACGAGGGCCGCCATTTTGGACTGGTGGTCGACGACAAGAACGCAGTCCGTAAAGCACTGGCCGACGGGGGATCAAACCTCTGCCCGGCCCGTTTCTCGACTTTCTCGATCCGTGGGGCAATCGCATCGAGATTGTCGGCTACGACAACATCCAATTCACCAAGGCGCCGAACGTGCTGCGCGGCATGGGGTTAACTCATCTGTCAAAGAACGAGTTAGCAATCCAAGAACTCACTGAGAAGGGGCATGGCGCCGAACTAGAAGCGAACTAGCGGAGCGCCGCTCTGAGGGCCAAAAACGAAGTCGACGAGAATCAACCGGGATGCTCGCGGGCGTTGCTCCCAAAAACCCCGGCTCCTTAAAGGGGTGGACCGAAGATGTCGATTTTAGAAAAAATAGCCCGTCGCTCGATGCGGGTATTGCAGGCCGACAGAACCACCCTGCCCAAAGCCCCGCCCGGATTTTACTCTGATAACTCGGAAGCCGCGTCTGGAGTTCGGAGCGCTGGTTCCCACCGCGCGAGCGCCATAGAGCCTTCTGATGTTAGCTTGTAGACGCCTCGCTCAATTCGGATAAACCAGCCGTAGAAATTGCGCAGGAGAATGCTGGCAGCGTTTGGCACCATTGAGCGAAGCTCTGAGGTGCGGCGCGGCCCTTCTGCAAGGGAAACGGCACAGGCAAGCGCCTGTTGCCGATATGCCGTCATGATCGGCTGTCTCGTCGATCCACCCACAGCAGGGTCTCCGATGCGCAGACGATGTTCATTCACCAGCCTGGCACGGCGTCTGCTGTCCCGGCGGGGCCGCCAAGGCTTGGGCTCGACCAGTACTTCGACAGCACCACTGGGTGATACTCCGAGTAAGCCGAAACCGAGAAGACGACAGAGCTTGCGCACACGGGGATCGCGCAGGCGTCCGCGGGCTGCTGCACCAACTGCAAGCCAAACATCATCACAAGCGGCCGTGCGATCTACCGCTTGCAACACGAGATCAAGACTGAAGGAAAGCTTGAGTTCGCCGACGACTGCCCATCGGCGGTTCCTCACCCCGCAGTGCTACCAAATCGCAGCCGCAGACTTCTCCCTTTACCCTGAACCCGAGCGTTTCGAGGTAACGCTTGACGGGGCCATAAAGGCTTGTCTCGGTTCGCCTTGAATTTGGCCGCTGCTCGCGTGGCATGGATTACCAATGCCTGAATTTGATAAACAGTAGGTATCTTATGGCCGCATGCGGAGTTCGCCGCGGAACCAGAAGAAGTTGCGGAAGGCGGGAAAGACGGGTGCCGGAGATGCGGCAGGCTTCTCTGTCGAGAGCCCTATCGTGATAATCCGTGTATGCTTAGCCGCTGACGGCAGACGTCCCATCTAACTGGTCGGCTGCCCGGAACAAGAAACCTGGGCGCTTCTACTGCAGCTGTTCGATCTGCTCGACCATGAGATTCCCATCCTCGGTCGCGATCCACACGTTGGCCCGATCAGCGATAGTCAAACCCTGCATTACGAATTCGATGGCTTGGCGTAAGGATTCGAAATGCCGTTGGTTGCCGCCCCAGTCAGGTCCCGCCTCCGCGATCCGATCGGCAGCTACCCAGTGCACGTCAGCGGGGAAATCGAGTTTCGTCTTCTGACCGGGGCCCGGCGGCTTTCGCCCTAGGAATAGCGCTTGGCTGGGGGATGCATCATAGCATCTGTCTCCTCCATTTCGGATTTTGTCTGCTCTTTTCGCCATGGGCGTGGCTCGTGACTAGGCCGGTCGCAATGCGTCAGGCTCGTCTTGCGAGCTCAACCAAGTGAGGCCTTTGAACGTTCCCGAACCAAGAGCAATTGGTTAAAGGGTGTTTACGCTTTCTTAGGTCCTTGTCTGATTGATTCGTTTTTGCTCACTCGAGCGGTGTGCTGGCACGGTCTCTCTTCACCCCTCTAACTCGGGGAGACCGTGCCTTCTATTAGACGGTACCTGTTAGTCACAGCTCCTTGCCGAGCCATAGGCGCGCGTCCCTCATTAACCGCATCTATTTCGGGGATTGGGAGTTTGGAAGCGCACCAAGCTTGGCGCGGATTATTTGCTCAATCAGCTGTATCGGCGTCTTCATGCTTTGAGACTTTCCGCTGAGTGATAACTGCGTCTACCCGCGCGACCCACGCTGACGCTGACACGCAAAGGTGCTCGCTTACAGTAGCGGAACGGGATTGGGCGCTTTCCCAAACGCCACGCCCATCTGGCCATGTCCCTTCCACACCGTGCGGGCAGCGTGGCAAGACCCATCGCTATCAATAAGTAGGTCAAATGTTTCGGGCACACCGAAGACACTTGGCAATACGAGGAGCGCGCCACCGGAGGATAAGTTGCGCACGATGCAATCAATCACCGAACCGCCATCGTTAAAGACGATATGGGCTGTCTTTAGAGTGCGTCTGCGCGGTTCTCTCTGCTTCTCCATGTGCGCCACCTACCGTCCGCTGCGACGGTCATACTCGCCGCCAATCCTGTAAAACAAGTTAGCAGCGGCCTGGAGGTCAGCGGTGCTTGACCCGCTTTGTAGCGCCTCCAGGTTGTTGCTCCGGCGGGCATGGCAACAATTAGGAACTTCGGTGGCAGATCAAAGTTTACTAGCTGCAAGACCAGTCCAGCCTTCCCCCAAAATGGTCCCCCCGCCATGGGACTGGTCTAATGAAGCCCCGCTCATCACGGGGCTTCTGCTTTTGAGCTCTCGCGGCCGGCGACAGCGGCCTAAACGCGAGCAAGTCAGCGCTGCGGGTTCGCGCGTCATTCTTCATTCTTTCAACTCATCAAGCTTCTGAAGGTGATGGAGTGGCGCAGCTTGTCAACGGGCGGGATGCTGTGCTGCCAATCCCAGCGCGCTGGTCCACGCATGAGATACGCCGAGCCCGGTTGTAGCTCTATCGAGGCGCGCTCCCAACGCGTGCCCTTCTTTCGACGGAAGCGGAAAAGGCATGGCGCCCCTAACGAGATGCCGATCACATCTTCAAATTCAGGCCGGTCTCTATGCCAGCCGATTGCCGCGCCCGGGGCATACTGCGTGTTGAAGCCGATCTTCGGCCACGCCGGCAAACTCAGCCGCCTTCTCACGTAAAGCTAACAAGAATGTCGGGATTGTCTCAGCCTGTTGTAGCTCTCTGATTTTAAAGTCGTAACGCCAGCCGAACGAAACAGTGCGCCTCTTACCGAGGAAGCCGCGAAACTCAAATTCGCGAAACGGGAGATGCTCGAATGTCGAAATGAGCGCCCGCTCCTCCCCAGGAGCCAACAGCTCCTCCTCGTACCGAAAACCCTCGGGGAGACGCGGCTGCTGGTGAAACAATCCATGCTGAACAGAGACCATGCTCCCCATATGGGAAGCCAAACGGCAGAAATCAGCGCAGCTGCGTTACCTCTATGGCAAGGACCTATTCTCAGTTCTCGAAGTTGTGGAGTCAGGATCCCCTAGCCTCCTTCGGGCGGGGACGGCAACCCACAGCAAAACAGGAATTCGACGATGAACCGAAGTGATAGGCAGGCGATTGAGGATCTATTCGAACGGCTTGCAAAGGTAGAACAGGACACTCCCCAGCGTGACCCTGAAGCTGAAAACTTCATCCGCGACAAGCTTAAAGCACAACCAGCGGCGCCTTATTACATGGCTCAAACCATTGTAGTTCAGGAACAGGCCCTCGCGGCCGCCGAGGAGGAGATGGAGCGAGCGCAACGGGCCTCGAAGTCCTCTCGAGGATCCGTACCGGGGATCGATCGTCCTCAAGGACTACGCCCGGAGGTGAACACCGGTCCTGGGTTCCTTGCCGGGGCCGCACAAACTGCTTTGGGCGTCACAGGCGGCGTGCTCTTGGGCAACTTCCTCGGGTCCATGATTGGCGGCGGCAAGAACGAGGCAGAAGCCCATGACGACAAGAATGAGGCAGCCGACGACGAATCTCGTTTAGATGAAGATGACGCTGATTTAGATCAGGTCGGCTCAGACAGTTTTGATGCCGGCGATATAGGCGATATAGATGTCTAACGGACAGCACTTTTTCGTGCGTTCGCTGGTTGCAATATCGGCGTGGGTGCTCGTCGCATGTCTTGCTGGCTGTTCACCGAGCGGTGAAACGCTGCCGAAGCTTGGCATTGACATCGACAAGACGTCAGTCTCGGGCCTCTCTGCAGGGGCCTACATGGCTGGGCAGCTGCAGGTCGCTCACTCGAATAGCATTATTGGTGCGGGGGTTGTGGCCGGCGGTCCTTACGGCTGTGCGGAAACCGGATCCGAAGGCATCATGCCAGCCGCAGCGGCTAACGCTGTCCAAGCGCTCGATGGGTGCATGTCCGACAAGCTTCGTTCTAAGGGCATCCCTGACGTGGCGGCGCTTCTAGCACGAGCCGAAAAGCTTGCCAGCGAGCGAGAAATTGATCCCGTCGAGGGACTGGCTGAAGACAAAGTATACCTCTTTTCGGGAGGTGCGGATCGGATCGTCGCGCGATCGGTGGTCGAGGCCGCGAGGGATTTTTACATTCAGGCAGGAGTGCCCGAAGCCAATATTAAATTGGAGACGCGCAACGACGCCGGCCATGCGTTTCTAACGGATGATGTTGGAACAGCCTGCGGTGTATCTGCCGCTCCATTTCTGAGTGATTGTGATTACGATCAGGCGGGAGCCATCCTGCGTTGGATCTATGGCGACTTAACGGATCCTTCTGCCAAGCCCGCCGGAAAATTCGTTCGCTTTGACCAATCGGAGTTTGTCAAGGGCAACGACGCCGACATGAGCAAAGAGGGAGTGATCTATATTCCTCAGTCATGTTCTAAGGAGGCCGGCTGTCGGCTTCACGTCGCCTTGCATGGTTGCGAGCAAAACATTGATGAAGTTGGAATGACTTTTGTAGAAGGTTCAGGCTTTGCGCGCTGGGCCGATACGAATAGGTTCGTCGTCCTCTTCCCGCAGGTATCAACAAGCCTAGTCAAAAATCCGAAAGGTTGTTGGGACTGGTGGGGCTACAGCGGCAACGGCTACCTCACCAAAGACGCCCCCCAGATTGCCGCCATTTGGGGCATGGTCGAGAAGTTGGCGATGAGCGCCTCGCAGGCAGCCGCACAGACGGCAAGCCCTGTGGGTACCGGGAAAAACTCCTGAATGTAGGGGCAACCTCTGCTTTTCACCCGAAGCGGAGGTTTGGTGTAGGACCCTGAGTTCTGCGCTTTTGCAGTGAAATCGCATTGGCGCTCAGGCCCACGGCTACGAGCGATCTGACCCCTGGCAGCATCTCGCTTCGAGATAGATCTCAAGGTTATAGTGGCGAAACACTGAATTTTGCCTCGCGCGTCAGCTCGTCGACGATGTCCTGGGGGTCGCACCCCATATTTATGTAGCGGGTAATCAGGTCGTTCAACTCTTTGGCGAAATCCTTTCCTTGGCCATTGTGGTCCTCCCTTTGGCGTCTTGCGCATAATTCCTTCCGCCCTACTTACCGCAGTCGGACGCTCTGAACTTCCGCCCGTTACGCCGGCGATCGTGGCCTAGCTTGATACCGTAAGCCGGTCGCATTGGGCGTAACCCTAAAGCGATCTCTTCTTTAACGCCGTTCAGGTGCAATATTTGGGCATTGGCCCGCGCGGCGGTTCCCAGATTGAGCAAGGCTTGAGAGCCGCCGCTCACTCAAGGAGGAACCGATGAAGCCCATCCTTCTAAATACGATTCTTGCTGCCGCCTGGCTCCTGGGCTCTCCCGGGATCGTTTTGGCAGGTCCGATAGAGCAGAAAGGGACAGATCCCTACGTAACCCACTTCATTTTCCGGCCGCTACAAACTCTCGATGTCTCAGGTGTCGGTACGGCCACTCTTTTGGAAGCAGTGGGGACTACCGAAAACATGAAGGGCGAAAAGATGTTCGACAAGATGTCGGCGCGCTGCACCGCTTTGAGCATCGATTCTGGAGGTAAGAAATATATCGACGGCGCTTGCGTGCTGGCTGACAAAGACGGCGATAAGATTTTCTCGACTTTCGATACACGCGATGTCGATAAATCGCAGCCGGATATGAGTTGCGGCACTCACCTCATCACCGGTGGCACGGGGAAGTATGCGGGTATCACGGGCAGCGAACCGTTTGCATGTATTCCGATGCCCGCAGTAGCCGGCGAAGGCGGCTATACCGCGATGGACATCCCGCACAACACGACGTGGGAGATCAAAAGTCAGTGAAGTTGGCCCGCGCGATGGGCCGACCAATAAATTAAAAAGCGGCTAGCGGTGGGGCACTCCTACAGAGGAGAAGACTCACATGAAGCGCAGAAGCCTTATCCTCGCTATTCTCGCCATCGGATGTTTGGTTGCGACTGCTACGCTGACTCCCAGCCTCAGCACTGCTCAGACCGACAAGGTCAAAGCCGCCATGGCAGACCTAAAGGCGAAAACGGAAAAACTTGGAGCTCCGAAGGTAGAAGGGAAAGACCTGTATTTCGGCACGACGAAAGTGGATAACTCGGTTGTTGATGCGGTCGCAAAGGAGCAGGGCGGTGTGGCCACGCTGTTCGTAAAGAGTGGGGATCAGTACGTGCGTGTGGCCACGACGGTCATGAAGGAGGACGGTACAAGTGCGGTCGGAACCGCCCTGGACCCAAAGAGCGCCGCTATTGCAAGGCTCAACAATGGCGAAGCGTACTATGGAGACGCGACCGTTTTCGGCAAGACTTACGACGCTGGATATGAGCCAATTAAGGACGCATCTGGTGCGGTCATCGGGGCTTCCTTTGTCGGCCAGCCAAAGTAGACCCTAGTTAACACAGCAAGGGGCGTCAGCCGGGGGTTCGACGCCCCTCTCTTTATGACAACATGGTTCAAGCCGGAACTAGCGGATTGCGAGGGGTCCGATCCGAGCAGCATCGCCATGTCCGATTTGGGTCATTAGCGGACATCAGAGCGTGGATTAGGGATGTCCGCTTCACCCCTCAAGAGCCGACATGCCTAGGGTCTGCACGGATGTCTGCTGAGTGCCACAAGCAGACAAGCCCTCAACTCGTCGGCAACTTGGCCGCTCAGCTCCGCCACGCCCCACTCCTTCTCGGCAATTCACGACTGGCGCGCCATCCCTTTCAGCGCCAGCTCGCTGATGAAGTCGGTCAGCCGCGCAACGAAGGCCTCGTCGATTTTCAGGTCGAACGGCGGCTGCGCGAACTGCTCGCGATTGCGTACGAACACGCTGCATTGACCCATCAGCGAGATGGCGGCGCACATGGCGTCCTGTTCCGAAGTTCCGGGCGGAAGGAAGCGCCGCACGAGCTCGGTGGCGCTGGCGAGAAACGGCATGGCGCCCGTCTTGACGAAATTGGTCAGCACCTTGCTGGGACGGACGTTCTCCCAAGCGAAGATGCGTATGTATCGGCTCATCTGATCGCGGGCAAGAAGCGGACGTAGCTGTTGATGCACGAAGCTGCGTAGTGCCTCCTCGCGCGGCATGTCCTTAAGCCGCTCGGGGTCGAAATTGTCGAGCCGTAGATAGCCCTCGAAGGCGACCTTGAGCACCTCGAAGTAGAGCCCCTCCTTGCCCTTGAAATGGTAGTTGATCGCCGCTTGATTGACGCGCGCTTTGGAGACAATCGCCCGAATGCTTGTGCCGTCATAGCCCCGCTCGGCGAACAGGGCGACCGCGGCCTTCATGATGCTGTTGCGCGTATATTCGGACGGGCGGGGACATTTGGATCCAGTTTAAAATTCAAACAAGTGTTTGAATTCAGCTTACGCGCGCCTGCCCGTCGATGCAATCGCCAGATCTCGCGTCGAGGCGCCCTGCCCTCTGCGGCGGTCTCACAAATGATTTTCTCGCATGCATTTTTCCGGTACTGACGGCAAGGCGTATCGCGGCTGATAAAAGCGTATCGCGAGCTAATAAATCTAATAAAGCGTATCGCGAGCTAATAAAAGAGTGAGTGAGGCAGTATGAAGCTGAAGGACCTTCTGACGCGCACGGGCTCGCGCGGGTAACGCGCAGTGCCTAGGGCTACGCTTATGAAGGCGACTGATCCCAATCTTCGATTGGAAGTACAGGGCGACCACATTGTCATTACGCTGCCGGGCACGAAGTTCCGAGTAGTGTACCGAAAGCGCGAGTACGCGTCTTGGTCTTGGCTTCATCCCATCCGACTATAACCGTGACAACAGCAAAGATCTATCTCAAGGGCCGACTTCTTAGCCGGCGCCTGGAGGCTCGCCCATGACAAAGCACGAGAGCTTGGGTGGATTGGAACCAGGTTCATTCCCAGGAAGGGTGAAATGAGAGAAGACGAGCACGAGCTATTCGAGCAAATGGTTAGTTTGGTGCAGGGCCGAGATATTATCCAGGCGTCCAATGCAACAATGAACCTCCTTGCGAACCTTATCGTCATTCGTCGCGACCTATCTGGGCCAGTCTCTCGGCTGGTATGAAGCAGGCCAAGGCGCTGGCCTAATTGGTGCGACTGTTGGGGGGGATCATCGTGCTTCTTATTTGGGGAGCCATTGCCGGCCGCCAGGCCCGCACCCCTAGCTTAGACCTATCAGGCTCGGCCGCATGTCGTCTGGCGCCAAAAGTCCAGTCGGAAACGTCAGGCACATGTTGGGAGGTTTCTCAAACACGAAGATTAAAACAGCCGCACGACTACCGCCGGATAGCCGGTGAGGATTACGCGGCGATGGTCAAAAATGGTGATCTGGGGCGTTGACGTTCGTTTGGTGCAGACAAGCGACGAGTATGAGAAAAACCCACCTTGGGGAGATGTGTCGGGAAAGTGACTCCTCAAACAAGGCTTGATGATGCCGTCCGACAACCAGTCCGCCAACAACACGTATCGGCCTCTTAATAGTGCTGGATTGCAGGTGCGATCAGTCTGGTTTTTGAAGCGTTTGCAAAGTCCGAGTTGAGTTCTGGCCGTTATCGTTGCTCACTGCAACTATCTAACAAAAGAGGCTAACTCGGGCGCGGCGTCGTCGGTTTGGCCGGCGCCCCTTTTTATTTCTCCTCCTCCCACGGGCTGCGGCCCGCCTGGAGCCGGATTAGACGGCTTGGTGGCGGTGGAACGCGGCGGGCACTCCTTCGTTGTACCAAACGGAGCGGACAAGGATCCCTGCGATGAGCGCCTTAAAAGGTGCGTTAGCACTCATCGGCATGATCAGCCTTACCCCGTTTGGCACGCAGTTTTTGCGGTAGAGCCAAACGCCCAATACCCATCTGGCCTCGCGCTTCCAGCTCCTCGCGTTGATCGCCCCGACTTTCAGCTGGATGACCCAAGTGGCGCGGAATTGTCGCCGGACACCGAGGGTGCTGAACCCAGACCTCCAGCGGTCACGGTTGACCGTAAGGTAGTCATCATCGAACCGGCGGAACCAATCAGATGAGGGGTCGCAACAAATATTTCGTCGTGCTGCATGAAGGCGAGTGGACATTCAAGAACGGCGACCAACACAGCCATCCGTATCCGACGCAACGAGAGGCAATCGACGCGGCCATAGAGGCGGCGCACACATAGGAGCGCGACGGCCAACCTTCACAAGTTTTGGTTCAGGGCGAAGACCTGTTGTTCCGGACCGAATGGACATACGGCAAAGTCCCCTGTGCCGCCTGGGTGAATAACGTGTCACTCTCGACGTCAGGTGTTGACGGCTCTCGTCTATGAAAACTGCACTACTCCTTGTACCGCTTTTGGTGCTCCTGATCATCGCATTTGCCTGGGCGATTTATGCCTGGAACAGCATTGACGCGCCAATGAGCGTCCACGGGTACATCGCCTTGATACTCGGAATTGTCTTCTCGCTGGCGGTTGGCTGCGGCCTCATGGCGCTTGTCTTTTATAGTAACCGTCATGGCTATGATCGGTGACGTTGGGAGAGAGAATGCCGTGCGGGAGGCTGAGAGCTAGACAATTCCCGCACCGTCGCATGCCGCAGGAGTGGAGTTTGGTTTTTAAGCCAAGAGATGAGCGGCCTTTCCTGCGCGAGCACATCAAGCTTGGAAGCAAATCGCTCCCTCGCTTCGCTTGCAAGCGCGATGAAAGCCGCACCGGCATATTCACGCTCCTCTTTTGCCAACAGTGCGCGATGGGCTCCTGTCTTGCGGTCGCGGTCGATGCCTAGAAGGATGAAGTCGCTTTCGGTGAAGCACTTCGTTCGGCGCTCCACGAGAGGCACGTTGCGATAGTCCTTGCCGTCGAGATGCAGTAGGTCGAAGGCATAAAAAATTAGCGGTGTGCGCTTGATTTGAGCGCAGCTTGCAGTGCCTCAAAGTCGGAAGCGCCGTGACTGCACGATCACTTCGCCGTCGAGAATTGCTGACCGACAATGAAGCTTCGCGGCGGCCTGAACAATGCGCGGATAGCGGTCGGTCCAATCGAAACCATTCCGGGTGTAAGCGACGACGCTTCCACGCTGCACGGCCAACAGAGTGCGGTAGCCGTCGTGCTTGACCTCGTGAATCCACTGGGCACCCTCGGGGGGGCTGGTCAACGAGCGAGGGAAGCTGAGGTTCAACGAAGGAAAGGCGCTGACGCGAGACATGGCGCTTATCTAAGCAAATTTTCAAAGTGACGCGAGGAGGATTCAATCTTGCCCGTCGGAAACTGCCTGATTACCCTCAGCGCAATGACGCCGATCACATATAGAATTCCGTGGCGTGCATTCAAATCCCAACTTCCGCACCGAATGGCCGCTCGACGATTACGTCCTCCGATACTCCCGTTCTCGGACAAAGCAGCTCTGCACTGAATGCAGGATAAAGGAAGACCAGCTGCTCCAACGCCAGCGCAATTATCGGGATCAATTGTGAGTCAATCGGGGCGCGCTTCGGCTTCGGCTGACGCCTTTTTTGCGCCTCAGCGAGTTGAACAGCAAGTCGCCCAGCGCGTTGAACATGCGTGGGGGACCACAAACGGTCTTTCGAGAATTTTATCCCTCCAGAAAATGACCCGACCACTGAGTTTCTCGAAGAGTGGATCAGACTACGAGAAAGTGCAGGACAACTTTGGAGCCCGAGAGGCCGCTGTCACCGAAATA
>CAVRWG010000004.1:0-764250 GCA_963724885.1 uncultured Gemmatimonadaceae bacterium
GGAATCGGCCGGCCTCACGTGGGTCATCGCCGCCGGCGAGCCGACGCACGTGTCCCGCTTCGCCGCCCTGGCGCCTCGCCTGCGGCCCCGCGTCTCCTGCCCGGGCTGCGGCCGACGCCTCACGCTCAAGCTGGGACGCATCCTGCGCCACCACGCCGCGCACGCGGCGCACGCCCGCTGCGCCGCCACGCAGCCCGAGACCGCCCTCCACCTCGACCTCAAGTTCCACATCGCGGCCCGGCTCCGCGACGCGATCGGCGGCGACGCGCCCCTCGTCGTTCGACGCCACTGTGCCGGCGCCGGCGACGAGACCTGCGACAGCTCCAGCGACTCCCGATGGCTGCGCGATTGGGACGACGTGATCGTCGAAGCGCGCGTCGGCTCCGGTGACGCGCGGCGCCCCGACATCCTGCTCCGGCGCGCGGGCTCAGCCGATCGCCGCAATCGAGATCCGCGTCTCGCACGCCGTGGACGATCGCAAGGCCGCCGCGATGGGCGCCGCCGGTGTCCCGTGGATCGAAGTGCGGGGTGACGCCGCGCTGCTGGCGGGCGACGCCGCGTGGACCATCGAGCGGCCGCTCCCGGTCGCGACCGAAGGCGGCGCCGGCGCCCCACCCCGGGCGCGGGGTCATCGTGGGGTCCGTGGCGCTGCGCGAAACACGCCGCGATCCACGCCGCGCTCGTCGCGGACGCTGACGCCAGGCATGCGGCCGACGCCGAGGCGGGCCGGCACCGCGTGGACCTGCGCGCCGCCCGCGTGGTGGACGTCTACCATCCCGACGGCACGCGCGACCGCCTGATCTATCGCGTGGAGGACCAGTTCCTCGACGGCACGGTCGCCGAGCTGGTACTGCGGTGCGGCACGCGCGAGATCGCGCGCGGTCCGGTGGACAGCGCGGGCGACGACATTCGCCTCGCGCGCGCGGCGCTGCGCGACTCGTACGCCGCCGACGTCGAGCGCCTCACCTTGGCGGGGGCGTTCACCGACAGTCCCATGCGTTGGGCCACGGGCGATTCCGCCGCGAACATCGTGCACGAAGCTCTGTTCGATCTCGCCCCGGGTGACCAAACGCCGCTGGCGACGCGCTACCCGCGGCGCTGGTTCTACGATCGCGAGCGCCGCCGCTGGTTCATGCCGCCGGAGACGCGAGCGGTGCACTGGGACCGCCCCGACCCCGACGCGTTCGCCGCGCATCCCGCGTGGGCCGAGAGCCGCCGCAAGGTGCGCGAGCGGCCGGCGCCGGAGTACGCGTGGAACACGTTCGTGTTCGCCGAGCCGTCCGACGGTGCTCGAGTTCGGCCCCTCGGTGCGCGTCACGCAGCAGGGAAGCATCGCGATACTCCACGTGGACGGCGCGGGGCGCTCGTGGTGCTCACCGCCGCGGCCGCGGACGACGACGTCCTCCGGGTGGAACGTTCGCTCGCCGACGCCGGCGTCGAGCACGTGTGGCTCTCACATCCGCGGGACTGGACGTCCGGCGGGGAGCGCGCCGGTCTGGCGTGGGCGCCGGCCGGCCGCGACGGACGCGGACGCGGCGTGGTCGTGGTGGACGGCGTCGGCGTCTATCGCGCCGAACAGTTCGTGCGCGTGTTCGCGCGCGGCGACCGGCGCGTGACCGCTGAAGCGATCAGGGCGCGGTCCGCGCCACGCGTTGCCGCCCTCGGCGCGGCTTCAGCGACTGGCCCCTAGGCAGCGCTCAGAGGAGCGAGATCGATGCTCGTGACCGGATCGGCGCCCAGCTCACGGAGGGCGCGGTTCAGCGCCGGAACCGTGAGCCGGCCCGGTGCGGTGATCTCGACGCCGATCGGCTGTCCGTCGGCGGCGATGTCGACGACCAGGCCAGGCGCGAAGCGGCGCGTTCGCACGGCCGGCGCGCTCGACTTCGACGGCAAATACAGGTAGGCCGCCAGCGCGCGACCCTTCCGGAACGTGACTTCGAGATACGAGCGACTCATGGATCGACGGGGTATGCGGTGACGACGACCAGCAGGTGTTCCTCCGGATCGGGCTCGAGGATGATGACCCACCGGCGATTCCTCCAGTATGTGCGCGCTTTCCACCGTCCCGGGACGACATCGCGAGCGACGTGCCCCGTCCTTCTGAGCATATCCCGCACGTCGACCTCTGTGAAGCCACGCTCCGTCATTCGCTTCAGCGCGTGCGCGCTGAGTTCGAGGTCCCAACCCCACCATGGTGGCAGCCGCCGCATTCCCGCAGAGTAGGAAGCGGAGCACCAACGTCAGCATCGATCGCTTGCCGCTGGTGCCGAAAGACGCTTGCCACGCTCGAGCCGTCGAGCTGCAGCTCGGCCGTGACCCCGCACTCCAGCAGCGACCCGAGCGTGGTCCGCGTACGGGACGCCAGTAAGCTCAGGCGCGCGAGGTTGGCCCCACAGGCCTAACAGCCCGGCAGACGAAACGCCCCGATCCGCGTCGAATAGCCCGGCGCGTCCTTCTTCAGGTAGTCGCCGACGTACCAGATCGTGCAGTCGTCGGACGGATCGATCGCGGTCTGCGTGTAGTCCTCCCAGCGCATCGTCGTCGTCTGCGACGCTTCACCGGTCACAAGGACGGCTTCGCCCAGCGTGAGCTGGCCCGGCGCGTCGCCGGCCAGCCGGGCCGCCAGGCGCTGGCCGGGAAAGTTCGGCGTACCGCCGAACGAGTACCCGATGGCGATGTTGCCGAACTTGTCCACCGCCGGACTGGCCATCCATCTATAGAAGCTGTCGGGCGCGAAGGTGCCCTGCTGGCGCAGCGTGACCTGGCCGCCGTCTGTTACCACCAGCGCGGCTCACGTCCAGCTCGTACCAGCGTACGCCGCCCCCGCCGGACGTCGTCGCCACGGAGTGCACTGCCACCAGCGTCTCGCGGTCGCCCACGCGCCGATAGACGAACCGCGCCATGATCTTGTCGCCCTGCGCGTCGAGCTTTCGCTCGGTGCCCGGCTGCGGGACGCAGTTGGTGAGCTGGCCGCCGCAGAGATACTGATACGGCGCCACCGCGATCCTGACGGGCCCGGTGAGCGTCGTGCGGGACGTGTCCTGCCAGTCCACGTGGAAGTTCCAGACATACACGGCGCTGTCGCCGAGCACGTTGCGCAATTGCGTTCCGCCTGCCGCGATGACGATGTTGGGCGCGCCCCGGGGCGGCAGCCGCGTGCCGTCCAGGTCCGACGTGTTGAGAAAGTTCACGCCCTCCACGATCACGCAGTGTTCGCGCGCCGGCCGTCCCTCGAGCATCCGGCTGCGCTCCGCGACGCACACGTGCTTCTGGATGACGTCGTCGCCGGTGCTCGTGGGCGTGTAGTACCCGTCGGGCCACACGGCGGGACGCGGGTAGTCGGGAAACAGCGGCCGCGTGAATTCGTAGCGGTAGTACGGGCCGAACGGGTCCGTGCCCGTGCTCACCGCGTAGCACATGGCATACGGATCCGTCGACGGCGGCGGTGGGGCGACGCCGGGCGGTGTCGCTGCGCGCAGGCGGAGGAGCTGGAGCCGGCAGTGGTGCGGGCGCCTGGTGCGGCGGCTCGTACAGTCGTACTGCCGGGCCGGCGAACCCCCGGTGCGGACCGGGCGTGTTGCGCGTGAAGATCGGCATGACGATGAGCCAGCGCCGCGCGAGCTGATCGTAGCGCACCACGGCGTCGCCGTTGTTGCGCGCCTCGCACGGACCGCCGAATCCGCGGAAGACGTTGTTCGTCGGCACCGGTCCGTACAGCACCTTGCCGGTGGTGTCGAATGTCCGGCCCTTCTTCGTGAAGATCGCCGTGCGCGAATTCACGATCTGCACGATGTGATCGGGCCCCACCGCGATGGAATTGTCGGACGGATTGCGGAAGGCGGCATTGCCCTGCGGCCCCACGAACCCGAATCCGAGGCCGTCGAAGCTGGCCATCAGTTGCGCCGGCGGCCGGCTGCCGTGGAGCGTCTGCTCGACGCCATTGGACTGCGCCTGCAACGCTTGGACCGCGTCCGCCGCGATCCACACCATTGCCGCCACGACAACCAGGACACACGCAGGCCAGCGCATCAGCGCAACGCTTCGTCGAACAGCTCAGGCAGCTCGATCGAAAGTGGCCCAGGCATCCCCGCCGGGTGCCATTCGATTCTTTGTCCAAAGACCTCGCCGGGATCGTCGCGATTGCGCCAGCGCGACACGATGCGTGCACTCGCGTCCACCACCCAGTATTCGGCCACGCCGCTCGCGAGATACAGCGCCCGCTTGGTGTGATAGTCGTACAGCGGGTTCGACGGTGACTGCACCTCGATCACGAGCAACAGGTCCGAGAGATCGTACGGATAGCTCGGGCGCTGGCCTTCGCTGAGCCGCACCACGAACACGTCGGGCTGCACGCGATTGCGCGACCGATCGGGCTTGCGAACGTCTGCGGGGGAATAGATGGCGCGCGCCAGCGCGGACCCGCGCAGGTATTCGCGGAGTCGGGCATAGAACTCGCCGGCCACGAACTGGTGCACGTCCGACGGCGCCGGCGTCACATGCAGCACGCCGTCGATGATCTCGTAGCGCTGGCCGTCGTCCGGCAGCGCGTCGAGCATCTCCACGGTCCAATCAGCCTGCGCGGCGGGCATGCCCATAATCTGCTCGGCTCGGCGAAAGGGGAGCAAGGCGACACCCGACATGATGCGGCCTCAGTGGCCGTGCGGCGCCATCAATCTCTTGCCACCAGTGCCTTCTTGTGCGCGGGCCGTTCCGAGCCACGCACACTTCGGCTCTGTGGCGTCACGGCCAGTACATCGAACCTACAGGTCCTCGGGCTCGAGTCCTGTCATTCTTGCGAGTTTCGCGAGCATTCGCGGTCCGATCTCCTCGCCATCATGAAAGGCGAACGTGAAATCAGGCCAACCGTTGCGGGCCAGCGTTCGGTGTGACGATCCCACCTGTCGCTTGACGGCCCATCCGATGCGAATGAGCGCTGCCAGTACGCGGCGCGCTTTCGTGGACGGCCATCGGCTCATGCAGCCCGACCACTACGCGGCGCTGAACGCGACCTCCATGAGATTCGCGGGCGCCTCGCCATGCTCGAGTCGTTCCGCCACCACGCGCAGCGCGAGCGCCTGGACGCGAGCGATGACCTCATCGCGCGTCCGGCCGTACGTCAGAACGCCGGGCAGGTCGGGCACTTCGGCGATCCACCGGCCGTCCTCTTCGCGATCGATCGCGATTGTGAGCTGCATTCTGCCTCCGGTGGTCATCCCGCCGCCTCGCGCGCTGGTAGAGTTCCTTCGCGCTTACGTTACGCCGCGGTTGGCCGAGGAGGCAAGCGTCCACGACCTCATCGTAACTTGAGGCACTGCGACTGTATCACCGTTTCATCGCGGTTCGGACCAGAACGACGCGGCCCAGGGCGACGTCCCGCGATCGTCAGCGCGACACGCCCGTGGACCTTGCGCGGCCCGTTCGGGGTCTCAAGATCTCTCCATGACTCTCCGAATCACTCCCCACCGCCTGACGCGCGCCGCGCTGCTGGCCGCACTCTCCGCCGGTCCAACCCAGGCCGCCGCACAGTTCTTTCCACAGGCTCCGCCACCTGCGTCCAACCTCACGCTCCTCGCGGTGAACGGGCTGGCTGGCGGCGTCATGGCGTCGGCGCGCGCCTGGCTGGGCGGCAAGGACCCGGCCCGCGCGTTCGCGCTCGGAACCCTGGGCGGCATGGTGCACTTCGCCGGCAAGCTCACTTCTGTGAGCCAACCTTCCATCGCGCTCGGGCTGCCGCTCAGCGCCGCGGGAGCGTCCATGGTGGCCAACGCCGGCGCCGGCGCGCGCCTGTTCGAGGAGATCACGCTCCCCGTCGCCTTCGCGCGCCTGCGCGTGCGGCCATACGCGACCCGCAAGCTCCACGCGACCGTCAACCTGTACGACGCCGTCGTGCTGGGACAGCTGCTCGCGTTCGACGGCGTGCGCTTCGACGCCCGGCGCAGCCTCGCGACCGGCATGCCCGCCTTCGACGCGGGCGACGCGCGCATCGTCCACGACGACAAAGAAGTCTCCGGCGTCAGTATCGGCCCTGCCTTTGTCGCGAGCACCACCTTCAACGCAGGGCTCATCGTCCGCCACGAGGCGGTGCACGTGCAACAGTACTGGTTCGCGCAGGAGGGCTTCGGCCGGCCGATCGAAGAGGATTTGCGGCGCAGCATTCCGGCCGCGCGCTACATCCCGCGCTGGGTGGAGATCGGAGGCATTGCGGCGGCGGTGTACGCAGCAGGCGGCAGCGGCACGAGCCGATTGATCGAGGCGGAGGCGTATTCCCTTGCGCGTCCCTAGCGCCGCCCTGCTGGTCCTTGCGTGCACGGCATGCCTGGACCTCGAGCTTGTTGCGCCGGTTCGGCCCGCCGACCCGGAGCTGAGCGTCCTTTGGCGATTCAGACAGGACACGACAACTGCTCTCGAGCTGAGCGCCGAGTTCTGGCCCGGCGCGGAGTTCGCCGGAGTGCCGCTCCCGCCGGACGCCAGGTTGCACCTGGACGGCGAACCTGTCTCGGCGACCGCGAGCTACGCCGGTGGTTGGCACTTTACCCGGAATCGCGATCTCGCCGGCGTCGTGCCGGCCAGCCTGGTGCTCGTGATCCCCGCGCGGGGCGTCACGCTCGCGGCGCGCACGATCGAGCTGCCGGTAATGCAACGCGCCGGCCCGGCGCAGTTGACCCTGGCTGCCGGCGAAGACCTCCGGCTGGCGCTCACCGAGACGGTCGCCTCGCAGCCGGACAGCATATTGATGCACCAATGGACCCTCGAGGTGGCGCCGGAGTGTGGCGTTTTTGTTGAGCAGGCGCTGTCTGCGTCTGCGCGCGCCAAACCACCCGCCGAGATCGTCGTTCCGCGGGAGTGGCTGCAAAACGTGGTAGCAGGGACAACGTCCGTCTGCTTTCGCTACCTCACCTTCTACGAACCCAGGACCGCGCCGTACGCGGTCAGGATCACTCGCAGCGTAGAGATCATGTGGCGCATCACGGTCGAGGAACTGCCGTGACCGTCGGGGTGGCGCCGAGCCCCCCGACGAAGGATGGCGTGGTATGTAGTTCCACATACCATCGAGCCAGGCAGGGCAGTGCCCCCATTTCATCTCTCTCGCCTCGCCTCGCGCTACCTCAGCGCGCGCTCTCCTGGCGCCGACCCACTTCGTGTCCAAACCGATCGACACGCACCAGGGTCACCGTCGGCCACGCCTCAACACTGTGTCGCCCCGCCGACTCCAGCAGACGTACCTCGAGGTTGTACCGCCGCCAGACGAAATAGCGCAGCAGCCGCGACACCGAGAATCCGGCCAGCTTCCCGCGCCGAATCAGCGAGACGTCGCCCTGCGACGTATCCAGCGCGCAGCTCACGTCCACTTGCGTCCAGTCCTCGAACATCGTGCACAGCTCCGCCGCCACCAGCCGCTTGAGCACGGTCTCCACGCGCATGCGCATGCGCGCAAATCTGAATCGGGTCCCGCCGCAGGCCGCCACCAATTCGCCTCGTGCCGTACCGGGCTCGCGCGTCTCAGTGCGCGACCCTACGTTAGGCTCAGCTTCCCCATACAGGTCCCCACATGACCACACCCGACGCAGTCACGTTCGCGCTGGCTCGGCGATCGAGCCTATTCGCGTCTGCCTCCATCGCGGTGGCAGTGGCGTGCTCCCGCGCCATCGTCGTGCCGCCCGCCCCCGCCCCGGTCGCCTGTGCAGCAGAGCGACGCTCGCACGATCCAGGAGCGATTCGGCCATCCCGCTTCGGCCAAGCTGCTCATCCTGCACGCCGACGACGTCGGGATGTCGCACTCGGTCAATCGCGCGTCGCTGGAGGCGCTCGAGAAAGGCTGGATCACCTCGGCCAGCATCCTCGTCCCGTCCCCGTGGTTCGCCGAGGTTGCGACGTGGGCGAAAAAGCACCCCGACGCGGACCTGGGCATCCATCTCGCGCTCAACAGCGAGTGGACCACCCTGCGCTGGGGCCCGGTCAGCGGACGCAGCGAGGTGCCGACGCTGCTCGCGCCGGACGGCTACCTGCCGCTCCAGACGGACAGCGTCCACAGGACCAATCCGCGCGAAGTGGAGCGCGAGCTGCGCGCGCAGATCGACATGGCCCGTCGCGCCGGGGTGAACGTCACGCATCTCGACTCGCACATGGGGGCGCTCTTCCGGGCAGAGGCGCCGTTCAAGGTGTACCTCGGGCTGGGCGAGTCGTACGGACTGCCGTTGCTGCTCGAGCGCGCCGGTCTGTCGAGCGCAGGGGCGCCAACGTGGATGCAGCCCGCGCGGAATCGCGCGCTCGTGGACCGCGTGCTCCAGATGGGGCCCGGCGTGTCGCGGGAGCAGTGGGTCGATACGTACAAGCGTATGCTGGCGCCGCTGGGCCCGGGCGTCTACGAGCTCATCGTGCACCTCGGCTACGACGACGACGAGATGCGCGGCGCGACATTCGATCATCCCGACTGGGGCGCGGCGTGGCGGCAGTGGGACTTCGATCTCGTGCGCAGCGCCGAGTTCCGTGAGTGGCTGAAGCAGCAGGGTTTTCAGTTGATCACGTGGCGCGAGCTTGCCAGGGCGCGAACGCCCTGACGACCGGGAGGCGCCGAGAGGTCCGCCGCCCTCGCGCCTTCGGCTAGGTGGCTGCGAGCGGTGTCACCTCGCGATTGCAGTGCTTGCAGACGCGCGCCTTGGCCAGGATCAACTCGGCGCAGTACGGGCATTCGCGCTCCTGACGCGGCGCCGTCCGCGGAGCTCCCGCGGCTCCCTCGGGAACCATGATTCGCTGCCGTGACTCGTCCGCTGCGCCGACCTGCGCCTGAACCTGGCGGCGGAATTCGAGCGGCTGCGAAATGTTCGAGAACGGCTCCTTTGTGCCACCCGTCCCCGTCACCGTGATGGTGCCGTAGCCGAGCATCCTGCCCAGGATGCCCTGGTCGACGCCGATGCCCTCCACTTTGCCGAGCAGCGTCTCCAGGGTCCGGCGCCGAATCCACCCCACCTTGATGATCACGCGCTTGTCGGTGACGGCAAACTCGGACGTCTTGTGGATGATGAGGGCCCACAGAAGCGGGGCGGACACGAGGGGGAGAAGCAGCAGCCACGCGACCGCCCCGAGGTTGTTTATCGCTATGAGTGGCATGCCAATGGCGGCGAAGAGGAATGACAGGGCCATTGGCGCCACGAAAACGATCCAGTGGAGATGCGCCCGGTGCCGCACCGTCTCGCCGGGAAGCAGCTGACTTTCGACGTATGACATTGCTCGGGGAAGATGATTGGCGTCAGTGTGTGGAAAAGCATCGGCGCCCGCAATGCCGGTGTTCAACCAGGCGCGTCCACGACCCGGCATCGTCACCTCAAGGTCCTACCCGCCCGGCGTTGCACCAGGCGAGCGCCAGCAGAACCAACGCCGTAGCGACGAGCGACGCGATGACTATCCTCCGCGCGCGCCTCATGGCTCGACGTACCGCACCGTCGCACCGGGTGAGATGTCCCGCCAGCGGGCGATCTCGACGCGCACGAACACACGCTCGTCGAACCGCCTCAAGAATTCCCACCACCTGGGTGGGACATAGTCGGGCGGCTGGGTGACGACAATTTCCGAGAGGTCCTCGGACAACTCGACGGACAAGCGGGGCAGGGGTCGGCGGCGGACGAGTCGCATGGCCTGCACGATTGCACGGCCGTCTGACACGATCCGACCGGTGCGGCCCCAATTCGCCACCCCGACAGGGCCCCACTGACAGAGGGTCCGCGTAGTATACTCCCCGCGCCACTCGCCTCCGTCCGTCGCCGATGCCCCGCGAAACGCACACCAAGCTGCAACGCTGGACAGATCTCATCGCCGCGCTCCTCGCGCGCCGCATGGGCGCCACGTTTCTGGAGTTGGCGCGCGACGTTCCCGCCTACTCCGCGGCGCTCCGGCTCGAGGAACGCGATTCCGTCAAGCGCACCTTCGAGCGCGACAAGGACGAGCTGCGCGCGTTCGGCATCCCCGTCGAGACGCTCGACGCCGACGACAACGACGAGATACGCTATCGGCTGCGCACCACGTCGTTCTACCTGCCATTCCTCGCCATCCCGGGCGACGCCGGCGAACGCCGCCCGCCCGCCGAGGGGTACCGGGCGCTCGCCACGGTAACGCTCACGGCCGGCGACCTCGATCTCATCGCCGACGCCGTGGCCAGGCTCGACCAGCTGGGCGACCCCACCCTCGGCGACGACGCCCGGTCGGCGGCCAACAAGCTCGCGTTCGACCTCCCGCTCTTCCATCGCCCCCCACACGGCGGCGACGTCCACCTGCTCGACGTCGACGAAGGCGCCGACCCCCGGTTGTTCGAGCTGCTGGCCGGCGCGCTGCGCGCCCGCAAGTTCGTCACGTTCAACTACCAGAAGCCCAGCAGCGACACGGTCACGGAGCGTCGCGTCGAACCGCTCGGCCTCTTCTTCATCAACGCGCACTGGTACCTGGCGGCGCGCGACCGCACGCGCGGTGAGCTGCGCAACTTTCGCGTCAGCCGCATGAGCGGAGCGGCGGTCAACAAACAGGCGCCGAGGACGCCCGACTACGAGATACCGCCGGAGTTCCGGCTGCGCGAGCACGCGCAGGCGCGCGAGGCCTGGGACCTCGGCGAGAGCGAGCCGCTCACGGCCGAGGTGCGCTTCACTGGTGTGGGGGGTGCGACCGCGGCGGCGTCGCGCGCGGGAGAGCCGGTGCAGGGCGACGCGCAACTGCGGCGCTTCGAGGTCCGCCGGCTGGACACCTTCGCGCGCTGGCTGCTCTCGTTCGGTGGGGACGCTCGTCCGGTGTCGCCCGCCGAGCTCGTAGACATGTATCGCAACGCCGCGCGAGAGACGCTGCAACTATACGGTATGCGGCCGTGAACACCGCGACGTCGCAACTCCGTCGCCTGCTTGCGTTTCTGCCCCAGATCGCGGACGGGCAGGAGCACTCGGTCGCCCAGGTCGCCGCGCGGCTGGGTGTGGACGCCGGGACCATCACGCGCGACCTGCACAGCCTGTCGGAGCGCTTTGGCGATCCGCCGGGGTGGATCGAAAAAGTCGCCGTCTACCTCGAAAGCGATCGCGTCTCGCTGGAGGCGGCCAGCCACTTTCGCCGGCCGATGAAGCTCACGGCCGCGGAGCTGCGCGCGCTGGAGCTGGGGCTCTCCATCGTGCGCGTCGAGTCGCCATCGGAGCGGCACGCGGCGATCGAACAACTGCTCGAACGCCTGCGGCAGCTGTCGAGCGCGGAGGACCAGGCCGAGGATCGCGCCGCCAGCATTGGAACGGCGCGGCACCTCACGCACGTGCCGGCGCTGCGCGACGCGCTGCGCAATCGCCGGCGCGTCGCCCTGTCGTACCAGAAGGGCAGCGGCGAGCGCGCGGAGCGCCGCACCATCTGCCCGTTCACGTTCGTGGTGGAGAAGGGGATCTGGTACCTCATCGCGTACTGCGAGAAGAGCGCGGACATGCGGATCTTCCGCCTCGATCGCATCGAGAGCATCGAGCTGCTGGCCGAGAGCTTCGAGGCGCTGGCGAATCTCGACGTCGACCAACTACTGGCCAGGCGCTCGGCGTTCGTTGGTGAAGCGCCAGAGAAGCTCAAGGTGCGCTATTCGCCGCGGGTCGCCCGCTGGATCGCCGAGCGTGAGCAGGGTGAAAGCCTGCCGGACGGTTCGTACGAGGTGGAGTATCCCCTTGGCGATCCCGAGTGGGCCGTGCGACATGTGCTGCAGTACGGCCCGGAGGCGCAGGTCATCTCGCCGTCGTCGGCCCGCGAGGCGATCGTGCTTCGGCTACGCGCAGCGCTCGACCAGACGTGAGCTGGTGATGCTAGGTACGCCGCAGCTTCACCTCGCGGAAGCTGTATTGCGCCACCTCGGGGATCCAGTCCAGCAGCTCCTGGTTCGTCGTGGGGCTACCCAGACCGTCGAGGTAATCGATCACAGCCGAGACGCTCGCCACCTCGTCTTCATCGAACGAATCCAGATCCGGAAACGTCTGCAGCCAGTTTGAAAGCGGCCCGGGCGGCACGGGCTCTCGCAGCGCGCGATGCAACTGCTCGATGACGCGCGGGCCCAGCCGGGCGGAGCCCGTCAGGATCGCGAACAGCGCGAGCAGATGCCTGTAGCTCTGCTCCCGTATCAGGGTTTCCACCCGGCCCTCGGCCATGCCTGCGCGAATCAGCCGATAGACGTTGACGAACCGGTCCACGCGACGCGGGGAGCGTCCGAGGCACGTATGCAGTCGCTCGATGCAGTCGTGCTCCTCGGGATACAGGACGGAATCCTTGGGTTCCAGGTCGACCGCCGGAATCGTGGTGTCCTGGTCGAGCGTTTCGCGCCCGAGGAATGGCTCGCGCAGCTTGCCCGCGACGAACTCTTCGACCGCGCTGCTGTTGAGGGGCACGATGCGAAAGGGGATCTGGAAGATCTTCTCGAGGTAGTCGTCCGAGCTGGCGCGGTTCCACGTCGTGCCGTCGTTGGCGGCGACGGTGGTGTCGGCCAGCAGATCGCGGTACTGACGCAGCAGCGAGCGTCCCACCCAGCGCACGTCCACCGCAACCACGACGACGAACAGGTCGAAGCCCAGCAGCAGGTGTACGGCCTGCAGCACGTCCACCACCTTGGCGGGCGGGCAGCGGTCGAGGTCGTCGATGTACAGCACGATGCGCTCGATGAAGGGGACACGGCGCTTCTCGATCGTCGTCGCGTCGTCCGACACGACGTCGATCTCCGCGTACGGCTTCTTCGGGTCGCGCTTCGCCCAGTACTCGTTCATCACCCTGGAGAGCATCTGAAAGTCGCGACGAACCAGGGAGATGAGTCCCAGGTGCTGCTCATACGACTTGTCGCGCACGCGCTCCTCGAGGAACGACTTCATCCGCACCCCGGGATTGGCCGCGCGCAGGGTGGCTTCGACGTCGGCCAGCTTTTTCCGCTGGTCCTGCACGTCCACGTCCGACGCGTCGCGCGTCTGCCTGGCCGCATCCACCAGAGCCTGCGCCGCGGCCAGCTCCGGCTGGGGCGTCGCTTCACGCCGCTTGTACTCGGCGGCGACCTTTTGCTGCAGCTCCATCGCGAGCGTCCACAGCTTGCCTCCGCTCCTGGCGAACCGTCCCAGGATCCCGGCGGCCGACAGGAGATACACGCCGATCGAGGCGCCAAGTTCTGGAAATTGCGCCCCGATCTCCGGCCACCATCGGGAAATCAGCGCCCGCACCCCGTCCGCGAGGAACGGCACCGCCGCCGCGCCCGCGATCACGAGCGCCAGCGCGAGCAGCTTGTTGCGCCCACTCCTGCTGCGGACGTCCGCATCCACGTTCCTGGCAAACGATCGCACTGCGCCCACGACTTTCCCGGCCTCTTTCCCCGCCTCGGTGAACGCCTTCGCGTTGCTGGCGCCGACGAACTTCACGACCCGGTCGCGCTGCTCCTCGTCGAGCTTCGACAGCTCTTTCTGGGCGATGTCCATGACGACCGTCGCCGCCGACGCGACCGCGGTGCGCGCGGAGCCGGCCTGCTCGTCCAGCTTCTTCTTCAGATCGTCGCGCTGGGTCTCGAGTTGCTTCAGCTCCACGTCGCGCGTGCCCTTCTCCTGCATCGCCTCCTTATATGTCTCGAGCGCTCGAAAGAGCGCGTTGGGGTCCAGCGTCTCGTCCTTCTTCGCCTCGGCGACCATCTCCTCGTGCAGGCGCTCGAAGATCGTCCCGGCGAGACTGGCCCAGAGATTCGACTCGACGTAGTGCCAGGCGTTGAAGTCGATCTGCACGACGCGGCTGCAAAAGACGCTGCGTCGATCCGCCTCGAGCGCCTCCCGTGTCTGCCAGGCAGTGAGGCTGATCTGGCTCCGGAGCGCCTGCATGAAGAACGACTTCCCGGATCCCCACTCGCCGAACACCCCGATGGCCTGCGGCGGACGCAGCCCTTCGTGCGCGATGTAGCGCGCCAGGTTGGTCACCTCGGGGCCGATGTCGGCGCGATCCTTTTCGTGCCAGGGCCAGTATCCGGGCGGGGCCGTCGGCGTGAGGGGCGCGGGTTGTGCGGCGCGCTGGCGGGGGCGCGGGTTGCGCCGCTGGCGGCGCCTGCGCGGGCTCCGCCGGGCTCACGACTGGTTGTAGCGGCGGCGGTGCCGGCTGGGCCGCGTGCCCGGGCGCGGGAGCCGGCGCAACCGGGGCTGTTGCCAACGCGGGGGTGGCGGCGCGGATGGTGGCGGCGCGGATGCTGGCGGCGCGGATGCTGGCGGCGCGGATGCTGGCGGCGCCAATGGCGGTGCGGCGTGGCGCGACGCCTTTTGCTCGCCCGTGACGTTGATGTTGCGAAGATCGGGCGCGTTGGCCGCGGCTTGCTCCACCGCGCGCTTGACGTCGAACGCCTGCTTCGATGCCTCGTCGGGCTGGTCGCCCCGGGCCCGAGCGTAGCCTGCTGAATCGCCTGACGCAGCCCTTCGAGTTCGTCGGCGATCCTGTCCGCGCCGAAATCATCGGACGCCAGGCGTCTGATCAAATCGTCGACTCGAGCACGAAGCGCCGGCTTGAGCGGTGATTCGTTCGGGAGCGCGGCGATCGCCGATCGCAGCTGGGAAAGGTCGCGCTGCAGGCGCCGGCGGACTACGTCTCTGGCTTCACCGGGGTCGATCTCCGGAACGGCGAGGTGGTACATGCCGATCAGTCGCGCGAGGCCCAGTGCCTGAAGGCTCGAGAGCTGAAAGTTCGAGCCCTGCGCCCCCTGCATGATGACGCGCAGGTCGGATACCTCGGACATTTGGCGAACCCGATCGCGCGGAATGATCGCAAAGTTGGCCCCGGTGCGAACGGGGATGCGCTCGAACGTGTCGTCCGGCTCCTTGATGGGAGTGCCCGCAATTTCGCCCCACCCGGACAGGCCCCCGTTGGTGCCGGCGCACCAGAAGAAGACCACGTCACCGGGCTGCACTCGCGTCTTGTGCGCCGTGAGCTTCCAGTTGATCACGGCGCCCGGCTTCGCCTCCGTGACCTCGCGATTGACCTCCAGGTCTTCCTTGTACTGGAAGAGCCAGAAGTGGCGTGTCGCGGTGTCGGGATTGAGCGACGCTGCTCCGGAGCTGCGCAGCGACTGAGTCATGGCAGGATCCTGTGTGCGACCCGTCACGCCAGCGTTCCCTGTGCGTTCTGGGCGTCAGTGGTGCAAAGGTCGCGATCCCCGCGCTTTAAGCAATACCCGTAATGCGCGAGTACTCAGGGCGCCGAGGAAGTATTAAGAAACCTTAGTTTTGTGAGCTCCAGGCGCCGTCGAAGCATCTTGCGCTCGGGAAAGAGCAGCAGTATTAAGCTGATTACCTGCCAACTCTGGAGAGCCGATGGCCATCAGGCTTCGAGAGTCCTATGCTGTTGCCGACCAGCCCATCTTCCTCGACGTCGTTTCCGGCGAAGGTCAAAAGCCGCTGATCAGTGTGGACCTCGATGGCAGCGTCCTGGGAGAAGGCCAGCAGTTCAGTCGACTCGCGCTGGGTGACGGCGCAGCGCTCAGAGGCAAGACGCTGCGGGTGATCGGGACGGTCACCGTCATGAATGCCAATAGCAACCACACGATCGTCACCTACACGCTCACTGGCGGCGCGACAGACCGGACTTTCGTCTCGAGCCATGAAGCCGCGTCTCGCGGCGACACTGTCGACTACGATGCAAAGTTCTCCTTGATCTGAGGTGGGCTCGTGCCGAACCATCGCCGTAGCAGGGTCATCGTTCCCGTCGCAAGTGCACTGCTGATGTGGGGCAGCGCGCTCCTGGCGCAGGAGCGGATCGGTCCGTCGCCAAGATCATCGAGCTCCACAACCTGCGCACTCCCACGTCGCCTGCCTTCGCGATACTCGGCGTCTCGCCGGCTGTCATCGCCCGACCGTCGAGCCCTCGCGCACTCGCCACGGAGCTGGTGTCGTCCTCGAACCGCGGCACCATCATCCCGGAGAACTACGCGGTGGAGTTCGCGCCCTACTGGCTGGTTCGTCGGCCGGCGCTCACCTATGCCGACTATCAGTCACCCTCGGCGGTTGAGAGCACCATACGGTCCTTTTCAATCTCGGTCGCGACCGCTCGGCAGGATTCCGCGAGCGACTCCACGGGCACGCTCGTGGCGATCGGGGCGCGCGTCACTCCGCTCTCCGGCAAACCGTCGTCCAGGTTCAAGCAGCTCGACGACAGCATCACAACCCTCCAGCGCGCACGGCTGCCGCTCATCAGGCAGCAGGGCGATGCCGAGGATGCGGTGGAGGAAGCGGACACGCTTCTGGTGGAGTTACGGAAAAGACTCGCTACGACCCCCACGACCAGTGCGGCTCGCGTCGCTGCCCTCCGGGACTCGATTGCCGGAACGGAGCGAAAGCTGGCGGAAAGCCAACGCAGCGTCCATGAGGCGGAGGCGAATCTCGAACAGCGTGCCCGCACCATGAAAGAGCTGGTGATCGCGATGGGCGGCAACGAAGCCGACCGCGTTGGCCACTTTCTTCAGTTCGCCGCCGCGTTCGCAGCGGCGTACTCCGACGCCACGATTGAAAGCGGCCGCTTCAGCCGGGCGAGCGTGTGGGGAACGTACACGTATCGCATGGAAGCTCCGAAGGTGGATCTGATCGCGCTGCTGCGCTACATGAGGAACGTTCACAGCGACGGGCAGAACGCGCTGGAGACTGGCGGCCGGCTGCATTGGTCTCGTGGAGACATGGGCATCTCGTCGGAGTGGGTGAGTCGTACGGCGTTCGTCACCGCCGAGACGGCGCCCGGGAGTCCTCTTCGCACGCTCACGTTCACGTCGAGCAGTCGCCTGGTAGGCCTCGTCGAGTATCGAGCCACGGACGATCTCTACGCGACGATCAGCTTCGGCCAGGACTACAAGTATCAGGGAGTGGACCGCCACCCGCTGGTTGCCAGATTCGGGATGCAGTTGTCCTACGGCGACAAGCCTGCGGTGGTGCGTCCGCCACCCGGCTCCTGACGATCGCAACTTGACACGCCATCCGGCGGGAACCATTGTAGCGCTGTCCCGCCGGGGTTGCCGCACTCACTTCCTCCACTGCAGGTCCCCGGCTGGAGTGGGCGGGCACTGACCCGCCTTTGCCGCCTCCAAGCGCCTTTCACACGCCGGAGCGGCCCGGACGCCAGGACTGTCTCCGGCCTTGCCTCGGGGTCCTCCATGTCCGCTCGAAAGTCGTCCAGCGCTGCACGCCGGGCAGCACTGCTCGCGCTCATCTGCACCGCCACCGCCACGTCAGTCGCGCTCCTCGTCGCGGCCGGGCCTCCCCCAACGCCCCCGCCGTACAACTCCGAGGAACATCAACTCATCGTCGACCGCGGAGCGGCGCTGGTGAACATTCCGGCCGGGGTGACGCTTCCCCCAGGCGTGTCGCTGGCCGCGACCACAAAGCCCGCGTACCGCGAAATGGTCCGGTCGGCCAAACGTCTCGCCGTCGGCATCGACGGAAACAACGAGGCCGCCTATAGCCAGTCCACGCCAAAGGTCCAGGACAACTGCTACTGGACGGGGTACGCCCAGCGCGCCGACAACCTCAAGATGCACGTGCCGGACGATGCCCAGGTTCCCGACAAGGTTCTCCAGATCCCGGGAGCCACGAATGGCAGCTCGACGACCGCCTTCACGCTCGGGCAGCTCGCCGCGGTCTACGGCGACTATCGCCGCACGACGCACTGCGAGGGCGGGCTGTGCTTCCTCAACAACTTCGATGTCCCAAAGGTCGGGTTCAACGGCAACATCGTCCGCGAGGGCACCTTCTGCCCGGACTCGGTCACCGCGGGTGCCTATCTCCAGCGGATCGGGTCGGGGCTGAATCCTCCGTCCGGCGGACTGGGCAACCAGATCAGTAACTCGGTCGGCCCGAACCGGCTGAGCGACGCGAGCTGGTACGGCGACGAGATGCTCCGCATCGCCAACGTGAACGACTGGCACTTTTCCAGCGGCGCCATCGCGTGGTACACGGGGATGCACCGTCTCGCCCTGGCCTACGTGGACAGCGCGCGCAGCAACCCCGTGCACTGGGTCCGCGCGCTGCACTACGAGGCCAACGCGCTCCACAGTCTCACCGACCTGTTCGCCTTCGGTCACGTGGTGACCAACCGCGACGAAACGTCGTACGGCATCATGAAGGCCAACAGCCTCCTGGCCAACAAGGGGTATCTCTGGCAGCAGAACGTGCTCGCGATGGGCGGGGCCACGCGCTCCGGGAGCGGGCGCATCTCGCTCTCGGGTGCGCTCCCGACTCCCCTGACCAACCTCGCGACGGACCGGAACGACTACGTCAACAGCTACCGCAGCGACTGGTGGGCACGAGCCAAGGCGGAGCACACGTACCACAGCGAGTTCAACGAGACCGGCGCCCAGGTGCGCAACCTCAACGGCGACGTCTTCCAGATCTTCGGCGACAAGCGGCTCAACCAGATGGTCATGACGGGAACGTCATTGCCCGTCCTCATCCAGGCGGTGCGCGCGTCGGTGCAGTCCCTGTTCGACGCGCACGTCGCGCTCGGCGCCGGCACCATCACCCAGCAGTCGATCGGCGCGGCGGGCACGCCGTACTTCGCCGCGCTCAAGTACGTCCCGGTCTACATCGCCAGCGACGCGAACCGCTACTTCACCGGACGCTGGACGCTGTACGCCAAAGCGGTCGACGATCTCACCGGCGTGGGCAAGGTGCCGTCCGGCTGGGAATCGTGCGCCGTGAAGTACCTCAGCGGCGCGGACTGGGCGTGGCCCGCCAAGACGGACGCCGCCTGCGCGGCGTTCTGATGCGCCGCATCGTCGCGGCTGCAGCCGCGCTTCTCCTCGCCGCAAGTGGGCGGGGAGAGGCGCAGGCCGTGCGCGTCACGGCCAGTGCCATCGAGCCGTTCGAGGTGGGCGGAGCGCAACAGCAGGGCCGGCGCGACCGCGAGCGCATGGACGCGTCGCAATACCTCTCGCTCTACGCCACGGCGTACCTGGGGGCGCCCGGCACGGTCGAGGGCCTGGACACTGCCGGCAAGCGCGGATTCCATTATCCCACCGTGCACCTCGTGTTCAGCGCCGCGGCGCGCCCCCGGCCCAAGGGCGGCGAAGTCGCCGTGGCGCGGGGACTGGACCGGCTCAACGCGCACGTCCGGGTGGAGCCGCAGGACAACGCCTTTCAGGCGATCACGACATTGGCGGCCCTCGAGGTTCTCGGCACCTTTCCGGATAGCAACGCGGCGCTCGCGCGCGTGACGGACACCACCAGGTTCTCCGGCGCCGCGTTCAACGCAGTGACGCGCGTGCTCCTGCCCGAAGTTCCGTCGATCGTGTCAGGCCAGGGAAAACGCCTCGGCCCCATGATCACGAAGTTCTCCGACATCTTCCACCGCCCCAGCGCCCCGACACAGGTGTCGTACCTCAGTGACCATCGCGAGTTCGGATGGGTGTGGTACGAGCACCCGGACCACTCGATCGAAGGAACGCATCGCGCCACGGCGACCTTCGAGGCCGCGCCGAACGTGCGGTACCTTCGCGTTCAGATTCTCCTGGTCGCGGACTGGGAGAGACACGGAGGGTGGCAGCGTTCGTTCGACATCGTGCTCGACATGGGGGCGGGAGGCACGACGCCGTAGCCGGCGGTCAGGGCGGCAGGATCAGGGCGTAGTTCACGACCGCGATCGCGTGACACGCGCTCCCGCCGAGCACGAACACGTGCCAGGCACAGTGCCCGAAGCGCACCCGCGCCTGGCACACCAGGAATACCGTCCCCACGGTGTACGCGACGCCGCCCGCCAGGATCCACCACAGCCCGGCCCAGCCGATGGAGTTCACCAGCGGCTCGCTCGCCACGATGATCATCCATCCCAGCCCGAGGTACGAGGCGTTCTCGAGCCGCGGCCTCTGCACGCGCCACTTGACCTTCATCGTGACCCCGGCGAACGCGGCAATCCAGACCGTGGCCAGCAGCGCATAACCCAGCGGGCCGCGCAGCACGCCCAGGGCGAACGGCGTGTACGTGCCCGCGATCAGCAGGTACACGGCGGCCTGGTCCATCCGGCGCCAGTACTCCTTGCGCGGGCCCGGCGGCATCACGTGGTACACCGTGGACGCGGCGTACACCGTCACCAGCGTCGCCGCGAAGATCGTCACGCCCACGATCACGCCCGGGTCGCCGCCGCGCAGCGCGAGCCCGATGAAGAGCGGCAGCGCCACGACGCTGGCGAGCAGACCCAGCCCGTGCGTCGCCACGTTCGCGAACTCTTCCACAGCATGCAACGCGCGCTGCGCCATGCAGCGCAGGAGGGCTACCTTCGTGCCTCCTGCGGACACGAGTTCCCCAAAGGCGAATTCCCGAAAGGTTAATAGCGCTCCGCTCCCGACTACGATGCCTCGCGCGCCGCCGCGAGCCAGCCGCTATTAATTCGCGATGCGACCAGCGTTCCTCACAGTTGTTGTTCCGATCGGGCTGCTCATGACTCGAGCGCTTCCGGCGCAGCAACCCGCCAGGGGCGCTGCCGCGACCGTCAGCGTTCGCGTGCTGGACTCCGCCTCCAAACGCCCCGTCGTTCGCGCGGCGATCCAGACGCCGCCGCAGGGCGGGCTGGTCTGGACGGATTCGACGGGGCGCCGCCAACTGCATCGCGTCCCAGCCGAGTTCGAGCTGCGGGTCCGGTGCCCTCACACGAAGCGAATGGTGGGATCGCTCGCGCACCGGCAGTCGGTCAGGCTCCGCGCAGGCGTCGACACGATGATCACCGTTCTCATCGAGGCCGCTCACTGCATCGAGCGCCGCGCCGGCGACTACGAAGTCACCATGGCCGGACACTACGTTTCGGGCTTCGAGGCGAGCCTCTTTCGCCCCTGCCATGGGCTGCCGGGCCTCACCTGGCACTATCGCGGCGAGCCGGACGCCGTGGCCTGGGTGAATTTCCGCGACGGGTTCCAGCAGCCGGCATGGCCGCCCATTCCTGACTCGGTGCAATATCCGGAGCGCTTCGTCCGGTGGCACGGGTGGCTCAGCGGGCCCGGCGCCTACGGACACCTCGGCGTCGCCACGCACGAGTTCAGGGTCGACAGCATCCTGGAGGTGCGCCCCGCCGCGCCGAACGATTGTGCCGAGCCCCCAAAGCGTCGCCTCTTGGAGCTGTTCGCCGAGCTGGATGCCAGGCTTACCCCATTCACGCTTGCTCTCGACTCCATGGCGATTGCGCTGCGCCTCGACTCGGGCACGGTGCGCGCGGACTCGACCTTCCGAACGTGGCGCATGAAGCTCGCGGCGCTCAAGGGGCTGGGTGATTCCACGTTCAATGACTCGGCTTTTCAGGTCGCGGTCTATCCCGACGGCGCCCTCGGACAAAAGCAGCGCCGAGCCGATGGTCACCTCGAGCTTTTTACGGATTCGGCCGCCAATGCGCGCGCCGATTCCATCATTCACTTTCTCGACAGTCGCGGCATCTGGATCGCACGCGCGGAGGGAGACGCCTACGCCCAACTGAGCGAGCAGGAGCTCTTTCGACGCATGCAGCGTTTCGTGGCGCCGGCCACGCGGCAGTTGTTGTCGTTCCGCGCCTCGGAGCAGGAGCGCCCCACCGCCGGCGACGCCTCGGTCATCGTCACGTGGGAGGAGCTGGGCCGTCGTCTCGCGACCTACGAAGCATGGACGGTGCAGAATCCCGAGTCGCCGGACTTCAATGAAGTCGACGAGCGGCGCAGCATGTTCCTCAGGTTCTTTCTCAGGGGAACCGACAACACGGAGATCTTCGACCGTCGAACCGGCGCCGTATCCGCCGACAAGCGGCGCGCGTTTCGACGCTACACCGCCGAGCATCGCAACGCGCCGTCAGGCAAACTGGTCGCCGAATTCCTGGTCGCGGTCGAAGCCGATAATTGGCGACAGGGAAGGGCGGTGCGCGATTTCTACCGGCGGCACGACTCCGTGCTCGGCTATCACTGAGGGGTTTCAGCGCTCACGCGTGGCGCGCGATCCAGCACATCACATTCGCGAGCCGCATCTGCTCGAACCGTGCGGCACGTGACGCCCAGCAGCAGCGGCGACGCGAGAACGATCGACAGGCAGCGCGCCCGCGAGATCGCCACGTTCAGCCGATTTGGCGAGAACAGGAACTCGATGCCGCGCGGAATGTGCTCGCCGCTGGACGCCGCCATCGAGATCAGCACGACGGCGCCCTCCTGCCCCTGAAACTGGTCCACCGTCCCGACGCGCGCGCCGTCGGCAGCACCCGCTTCAGCAGATTCACCTGCATGTTGTACGGGCTCACCACGAGGATGTCCTCGATCGTGATCGCCTTCGTCTTTCGCCTCGCTGATTCACCCAGCGCTGGCCGAGCAGCTCGCGATAGATGTCGTTCAGCCGTTCTGCCTCCTCGCACGCTGCTGCTGACCGTTGTCCACGTGCTCGACCGCCACGAAGCGCAGTCCGGTCGCGGCCAGCGCGTCGTCATACGGCGCGGAAAGAATCAGCTTCTGTTGCACCGTCGGACGCCACAGACTCGAGCCGCCTGTCATAGAACGCATCCGACACGAACCGGCACAGGTCCGGATGCATGCGCCACGTGTTCGCGAGAAAGATCCCGACGATCGTCGGGCACGGTCGCCCAGTCACCCATCGAGATGTCCAGCGCCGACACGCCGCTCCCGCCCGGATGCGCGCCCTTGATCGGCTGCGAGAGCTGCATCTGGTCCCCGACGAGCACGATGTTCCTCGCGCTCACGCCGACACGACGACGACGCTCGCGAGGCTCATCTGGCCCGCTTCGTCGACGAACAGGTAGTCGAGCTTCCGGTCGAGCTCCGGCCGGGAGAAGAGCCACGCGGTGCCGGCCGATGAGTCTGATAGCTGTCGCTGATCGCGATCATCGTTCTCCGTCGTGTCCTCGATGACCGAGCCGCCAGCTGCTGCTCGGTCGTCGCTCCGAGGACTTCTTCACGCCGGTGAACGTCACGCCACGCTCTGCGCGCTACCTCTTCGACCTCGCGCGAGCAGGTTGTTGATCGCCTTGTGCGTGAATGCCGTGACGCCGACGCGCTTGCCGTTCCTTGAGCAGCTCGACGATCGCGTGCGCCGACGTGAATGTCTTGCCGGTGCCGGGCGGACCCTGAATGACGAGGTGCGTGTTGTCCATGCGACGCACGACTTCAACGACGTTCTCGGCCCCGCCGCCGTGATCCAGCTGTTCGCGACGGGTGCGGTCTCGGCGCCGCGCTGTCGCGCGGCGGTGCGCGAGACGCGTGGTCGATGCTTCCGAACGATGCTCGTGATCGCGGCGTAGCTCATCCTCCGGCCGTCGATCACCTGCCTCGCGTACCTGACGATCGCCTCGCGCTGCTGCGTCGTCCGCGCGGCCCAGGACGAGGATCAACGAGATGCCGTGGAATCAACGGCTCGCGCGACGGACCCACCTTGCAGCTCCAGCGCACGCGCGGCCTCGTCGATCGCGACGATCGTCCCGCCGCCCTCGCCGGTATCCGCGCGCACCACGCTCGTCGCCGACGTCGAGCTTGAACTCCTGCTCGGGAAAGCGCAGCGTCCAAACTGATCGACCGCTTCTCCGGCCGCGGCTTGCACCGGTCGCGTCCACCGTCAGCCCGCCGATGCAGTCGCTGTCCTCGATCAGCTCTTCGACCGCGCGTCCTGCCGCTTGAAGAACTCCCACCATTCTTGCCGCGCTTCGCGCCGGTGGTACTCCAGCAGGTAGCCGAGCAGTTCGCGCCACGCGGCGATCGTCGTCGGAGCACGTTCTGCAACGAGCGCCTCGGCGAAGCTCGAGAATGCGTCGCGTCGTCTGGCGCGACGCTTCGCCTCGCGCTCCTTCTCCTTCTCGGCGTCTGCCGCGATCCGCTTTCTTGGGATCGAACCACTCCACCTCGGCGGGGCGCAGCGTCAGCAGCCAGTCGCGGCACAGCGTCGTCGAGCGGCAGTCGAACGCGTTGTACTCCTCGATCTGGCTGCAGCAGCGTGTCGTCGCCCAGCAGCAGCCAGCGCTCGAACGCGACGATGCTGTCGCCGCCGCTCGTGATCGCCTCGGTCCGCTCGCGGAGCGTAGAACACCTCGAGGTTCTTGAGCGAGTACGACGGCTCGGAGATCCGGATCCCCTCGCGCACTACCTTATATAGGTCCACCAGCTTGCGGCCTGCGGAGCAGGTCGTCCACCTCGTTCTCGCGCGTGCCGTATTGCTGCGCCAGCCGCTTGATGCGCGTCGACCTGTTTCTTGTCCGGCCGGCCGCGAGCCGATACTGAGCGCCGTATTTCCGCGCCAACTTTCTGAGCGCGACGTCTTCGTACGACGCGTAGTGGTAGACGAACGCGTCGGGAAACCGCTCCAGCCGCGCTGTGATGAAGTCGAGCGCGTCCTCGAACGCCTTCTTCTCCGACGCGCGGTCGCGCGCCCAGAACGGCGTGAACTTCTCCTCGCCGGCGTCCACGTAATGAAAGCCGAACAGGTACTCCAGCGAGCCCTCCGCCGAGTAGATCGGATCGCCCTCCATGTCGAAGAACAGGTCGCCCTCGTTCGGCTGCGGCAGGCGCGCGAAGCCACGGTGCGGTTCGAGCGGCAGCGTCTCGACCGGTTCTCACCGGTGGTGCGCTTCACGTGCTGAAGCCGCGCCTGCGCGCGCAGTCGCTCGACGGTGGGGCTGCATCTTCGGGATCTGGACGATCGTCCAGCACGGCCAGCTCGCGCAGGTTCGTCACGCCCGCGGCGCGCAGCTTCTGTGGCCTGTGGACGCGCCGAGCCGCGCGACGAGCTGGAGATGGTCCGTCGCCTCCCACTCTTCGTCGCAGCGCTCCGACCAGCGGCACAGGTCGCAGTGCGAGCACGGCTCGGCGTGTCGTCTCGTGCTGTGCCGGCGCAGAACGCTCGAACCGCTCGCGCGCGACGTCCACGTAGTGGCGGTAGTCGTCGAGGCGCAGCGTCACCTTGCTGCCGTCGCCCAGCACGACGTGCGCCGATGCTTCGGGCGCACGCCCTGCTCGCGCGCGACCAGCTCGGAGTAGACGCAGAGCTGCACGACGTGCTTGGGCTTCGCGGTGCGCGCCAGCTTGGTGTCGGCGACTTCGTACGAGTAGTCGCCGAGCTTCGACGGCATGGCGACGCGCAGCAGGAAATCCGAGTAGCCGTGCCACTGGCCGGAGCGCAGCGCACCCTGGTAGATGACGTCCACGCCGTCGCGCATCGCCTGTCGCGTCGCCTCGGTCATCGTCGTCCAGCGACTCGACGCGCTCGATCTCGCGCACGCGACTTGCCCTCGCGCCTTCAGCGTCTCGAGGTAGGCGCGCTCGTGCGCGTTGCCCTTGTCCTGGAGCAGCTTCGAGGTACGGCGTCGTCGACAGTCGTCGGGCGCGCTCCAGCGCGCGCGGCCGCGACCTCGAGGTCGAGCGCCGTGCTGTGCTCGCAGCCGAGGAAGTTGATGAGGTCCTTGGCGGAATAGAGGACGCCGGCGGCGTCAGCTTTCATTCGATGCGTCTGGGGTTGCGCTCAATCTCGCGGAGGGGTCTGACAATCTGCGCTCCTGCCGGAGGCATTGGAACGTACTGGACTGCACTCTTTCGGTGGCGATCCCGCCGAGCATACATTGCATCGTTGAGGCCTCCCCCGAAGACCGGAGCGCCTCGTGCCCGTCACCGCCAAACTCTCCCGGCAATTCTACGAAAAGCTGGGAGAGCAGATCGCCAACGAACTGGTGGAATGGTTCAATAGCGTGGACGCAACGTATCGAGCGGATCTTCGCGAGCTCAATGAGCTGAACTACTCCCGTTTCGAAGCGAAGCTGGAGCAGCACATCGCTGAGTTTCGGGCTGAGCTCAAGAGTGAATTGGCGTCGCTGAGGCGCGATTTGATGGGCGATTTGGCAGGGAAGGGCGAGGTCCAGGCACTGAAGGGCGAGGTCCAGGCACTGAAGGACGAGGTGCAGGCAGTGAAGGGCGAGCTCCACCCGATGAAGGCCGAGCTGATCAAGTGGATGTTCCTGTTCTGGACCGGGACGACGCTGGCCGGATTGATATTCCGCTGATCATTCGAAGCCTATTCGCCGCGCTGGTCGCGTGGTTGGCGGCGTCGGCATCTGCGGCGCCGGCGCTGGCCCAGGCCGGTGAGTCGCTGGCCATCACGTTCGCCGACGTGGGGCAGGGCGACGCAACCCTGATTCGCACCCCACGCGGCAAGTACATCCTGGTGGACGCGGGCCCGAGCGACGCCGCCGCGGCGCACATGTTCTTAGGGTTTGCGTCCGACACGATCGATCTCGTGGTCGCGTCCCACGGCCACGCCGACCACATCGGCGGCATGCCCTGGGTGTTTCAGCGTTTCGCCGTGCGCCGGTACATGGACAACGGCGTTCCGCACACGACGAACGTATACCGCCGCACTCTCGCCGCGGCCGAGCGCGAGCGCGGTCTCCAGTATCTCCAGGCGACGGAGCGCGTCATTACCGTCGACTCGGTCACGCTGCGCATCCTGCCCCCCGCACGACTCGACGGCACGCAGAACAACAACTCCGTCGGCATTCTCGTCGAGTACGGCCGATTCAGCGCGCTGCTCACGGGCGACTCGGAGCGCAAGCAGCTGGCGCACTGGCTCGCCGGCGGCCGGGTGCCGCGCGTCACTGTAGTGAAGGCGGCGCACCATGGCGCACGGAACGGCGTCACCGAGGCGCTGGTGCTCGCCGCGTTGCCGGAAGTCGTGGTCGTGAGCGTGGGCGCTCGCAACGGCTACGGTCATCCTGCGACGGCCGTGATCCAGGCGTGGACGGCGGCGCGTGCCCGCCTCCTTCGCACCGACAGGGACGGCGCGGTGCTGATCGTCGCCACGCCTGACGGCAGGTACTCGGTGCGCTCTGCCGCGCGAAACGTGTCCGTCGCGCCCCCCTCCGTTCGCCGATGACGACCGGGCCGCGTCAGATCCGGCTCGTCGTCGACCGGCGCGAGGGAAAGTTCCTGGTCCTCATCGGCGACGACGACCGGACGATGGACGTGCCCGCGACGCAGCTGCCCAAGGACTGTCGCGCCGAGGGCGTGGTCCTCGACGTGCCGCTTGACGATCGGGGCGAGCCCATATGGAAGGCGGCCGCGCGAAACAGCGCCGAGGAGGTTGCGCGTCTGCGCGAGGTGGAGGAGCGACTGGAGCGCCTGCGCCGCACGGATCCCGGCGGCGACGTCGAGCTCTAATCCCGCGGGATGTTGCTGATCCTGCGGCGTCCGTCCCTCAAACGTCACACAGGGACTACCAATTCCGGGCTCTTTTGCGGAATTCCGAGATCGGCAAACCCTGGCATCGCGGATGGTCGCGGAGGAAGCACGGATTCGTCGGATGGGCGTGTTCAACGGCAGGAACTGATTCAATTGGTTGTTGGATTCGTCCGATCAACGGCGCGGATGGTCGCCGATGGGCGTGACACGGCCAAAGTGATGGAGGACGTCGGGTCCTGTCTCGCTCATCCGCAACGATCCGTGCCGTCGATCCGACCGATCGGCAACCCAAGTGAATCAGTTCCGTTTTTGCAGTTCCGCCCATCCGACGGATCGGTCAGTTTCCGCGACCATCCGCGAGTCAACGGTTTTCCCGGAATGCCGCGTCGCAGCAGGGCTGCGCGCGCCGCAGCCCAACGCGAGCGTCAGCGCTTCGGAAACCAGGCCACGCCGATGTTGAGCCGGGTCGAGAACGCATCGGTGTCGAGGCCGGACACCGTCACGTTGCGGAACTCGATGTCGGAGAACTCACCCATCGTCAGCTTCAGCCCGCCCGTGATGGCCAGTCCGGGAGTGGCGTAGTACATCACGCCGCCGCCCAATGTGAACGCCGCGCCGGAAAAAGTAAGGTCACCGGTCTCGCACAGGTCGGAGTGCAGACCTCGACGTCCTCCTGTGTGGCGGTGCGGCCGCCGACGCCCGCGTCGAGGTACGGGATCCAGCGCCGCGCAGGGTTGGCGAAGTGATAGCGCGCGCCGATCTCGCCGTGGGTAAGGATGTAATCCCCGTCTCCGGAGTCCATGCTGGACGCCGAGCCTTCGAGCATCAGGGCCCAGGGCGAGTTGAAGCCGTACCCGAGGGCGAGTGACAGCCCGCCGCCCGAGTCGCTCTCGTCCTCATCCTGGAAGTCGAACTGGATCGAGGTACCCGGTCAGCGACGGCGCCAGGATGAAGCCGCGCGAGCGGGACCTGGGTTCGACGGCCGCGGCCCGCGCAACGGCCTGGCTTGCGAAACAGCCGATGGCGAGGAGCGACAGCATCGTGCGTTTCATCGCGGAGCTCGGGTAGGAGTGGGAAAACTGCGGTAAGGGGATGTGACGGCACACAAAGTAAGCGTGCCCGGCGGCGATCGCGGGCGCGCAGCTCCGCGACGCGAATGGC
This sequence comes from uncultured Gemmatimonadaceae bacterium, assembly GCA_963724885.1. Lineage (GTDB taxonomy): Bacteria > Gemmatimonadota > Gemmatimonadetes > Gemmatimonadales > Gemmatimonadaceae > DASPMP01. The sequence goes on from CAVRWG010000004.1 coordinate 28,304, forward strand.
CCGACAAAAGCTCGAAGCCGCCGATTCGCAGCGCGGAATGTCCCGTTCACGGCGCAGCCCGCCTCGATGTCGACGCGGGCGCACGGGAAACCCGGCCGCGCACCCGGGCGTACGCCACGTTGATCCCTCCTGCGTCACAGTTGAAATTTCAGCATTCGCTCCCAACCCTTTGGGACGCTGCTTTGTCTTACCTGCGTCAACGTCGAAAGAGGAACGCAATGGCTACCCGGACCACCGCGATCTTCGCTGCCGTCATCGCCCTGGTGCAGGCCGCGCCCGCGTACGGGCAAACCTCGCAAGCCGCCACACCCGCGCCGGCCGGAGCGTCGGCCGCCGTCACAACCGCGGCCGCCGTGCGCGCCGCCCGCGCCCCCACCATCGACGGTCGCGACCTCGACGCCGTCTGGCTCGGCGCCACCAAATACGACCAGTTCCGCCAGTTCGAGCCCAAGATCGATGCCGACCCGTCGTTCCGCACGGAATTCCGGTCGCGTTCGACGACAAGAATCTCTACGTCTTCGTGCGCATGTTCGATCCGCACCCGGACAGCATCATGCACGCGCTGTCGCGCCGCGACGTGCGCGGTCCGTCGGACCAGATCAAGCTCCTGATCGACTCGTACGACGACAAGCGCAGCGGCTTCGAGTTCGCCGTGAATCCCGACGGCGTGAAGCGCGACTTCGTCGATGAGCAACGACGGCAACGAGGACGACTCGTGGAACGGCATCTGGGACGTCGCCACCGCGCGTGGACTCGCTCGGCTGGACCGCCGAGTTCCGCATTCCGCTGTCGCAGCTTCGTTACGCGCACGCCGGCGTCGCAACACGTTCGGCTTCGGCATCTGGCGCGACATCGAGCGCTATCGGGAGCGCAGTTCGCTGGCCGCTCTGGTCAGCCCACGCGCAGCGGCACTGTCGTCGCAGCTCGGGCGCCTGCACGGGCATCACCGGCATCACGAGCGCACGCCGGCTCGAGGTCACGCCCTACGTCGTCACCAAGAACGTGCAGCGCGTCGAGCCACCACGCGCGCTTCGGGCGCGACCAGCGAAGTGACGATCGGCGGCGACCTCAAGTTCGGCATCACGCCCAACGTCACGCTCGACGCGACGGTGAATCCGGACTTCGGCCAGGTCGAGGCCGATCCCGCCGGTCGTGAACCTCACGGCGTTCGAGACGTTCTTCTCCGAGCGGCGGCCGTTCTTCGTCGAAGGCACGGGCCTGTATCGCTTCGAGCTGAACTGCTACATCGTCGTCGACTGCAGCACGAACGAAGGACTGTTCTACTCGCGGCGCATCGGCCGCTCGCCGGCGTTGCGCGGCGAGTACGGCGACGCGACAACGCCACGTCGCGACGCCGATCGCCGCCGCGACGAAGCTCACCGGTCGGACACACGAGCGGGCTTTCGTTCGGCCTGCTCGACGCGGTGACGCCGCGACGTCATGGGCACGCAGGATCGCGACCGTCGAGCCGCTCACCAACTTCGCGCGTGCTGCGCGCGCAGCAGGACCTGCGCGGCGGCGAGGCCGGCATCAGCGTCATCGCGACCGCCGTGAACCGCTCGCTCGACGCACTGACCGATCCGTTCATGCACGACGGCGCGTACACGACCGGCGCGACGTTCCGCAATCGCTTCCACAAGCAGCAGTACGAGCTCGCCGGCCAGTTCGCCGGCATCGCACGTCGACGGGCACGCCGGCGTGCGATCCCGCGCACGCAGCTCAACTCCGTGCACTACTACCAGCAGCCGGGCGACGACCTCGAGGTCGACACGTCAGCGCACGTCGCTCACCGGTCACGCCGAGCAGCTCAAGTTCGGCAAGTACAGCGGCGGCATCACGCGCTTCGAGACCAGCATCGTCAGGCAGTCGGCCGGCTTCGACGTCAACGACCTCGGCTTCCTGCGTCGCGCCGACATGCTCGACTGGAGCACCTGGGCGCGCGCTGAGCTTCCGCGACGGCCAAGTGGATCTACCGGTGGGCGCAGGTCAACGGCAACCACTGGGAGACGTGGAACACGTCCGGCGACCGCCTCGAGAACGCGTTGAACTTCAACGGCCACATGGGCCTCAAGAACAACTGGGACGTCCACCTCGGCGGCACGGTCGACCGGCTCACCGCCGAGCTACTGCGACCGCTGCACGCGCGGCGGCCCGCTGCTTCGCTCGTCGCGCGGCTTCTACCCGTGGGGCGGCGTCAACACCGACAGCCGGCGCGTCGGTCTCCGGCGGCATCTGGTTCAACCTCTGGATTCACCGACGAGGGCAAGTCGCACGGCAGGTCGCTCGAGTCCGTACGTGAACTTCCGCCTGTCGCACGCAGCTGCAGGTCAACGTCGGCGCCGGCGTTCTCGAAGGACCACAACGACACGCAGTGGTTCGGCAACTTCCCGGACGCCGTGCCGGCGGCGACGCACTACAGCTTCGCGCACCTGGACCAGCGCACCGTGTCGATGAGCGCTGCGGCTCAACTACACGATGACGCCGGACCTGACGTTCGAGTTCTACGGCGCAGCCGTTCGTCGTCGACAGGGACGTACTCGGACGTCCGCGAGGTGAGCGCCGACGCCCGAGGCGGACGTCGTACGACGACCGCTTCCAGCCGTACACGCCGCCGGCGAGCGCCGAAGCGTGCGTTCAAGTTCACGCAGCTGCGCACCAACGCCGTGCTGCGCTGGGAGTATCGCCCGGGTTCGACGCTGTTCGTGGTCTGGCCGCACGGCCGCCAGGATCCGGACCCGACGCGCGACCGGTTCGACCAGTCGTGGACCAGCGACTATCGCGACCTGTTCGACGTGCACCCGGACAACACGTTCCTGGTCAAGCTGGCGTACTGGCTCGGTCGATAGAGTAACTGCCACATAAAGGCGGACATAAAGGCGGACATAAAGCCGGACATGAGAGCGGACACTGCGGCGGCTATCCTCACCGCTTCAGTGTCCGTTCTTATGTCCGTTCTTACGTCCGCCTCTAGCTCCTAGTCCGGCGTCCGCCTCTAGCCCTTAGTCCGACCGGCGCCCGCGCTTGCGCTCCTTGTCACGGGCGCGCTGGGCAGCCTTGGACTTGAGCTGCCGCGCCTCGCTCGGCTTCACGTAGTGCCGCCGGCGGCGCAGCTCGCGCAACACGCCCGCCTTCTGCACCTGGCGCTTGAAGACCTTCAGCACCCATTCGATTCGATCCGTATCGGCGAGTGTAATTTCAGGCATTGAGCTCCGGTTGTGTGACGTAGGCGTCCTGGATGCGTACCATCCGCTGGCGATCCTCGTCCCAGAGGGCGAGGCGCAGCGCCGACAGCCCGGATCGCAGCGTCACCACGGGCGAATGTTGAAAGAGGTCGTTGTCGTCGTGACACCGCTGCAGGCGGTAGTTCGGGATCCTCGGCGCGACGTGATGCACATGGTGCAGCCCGATGTCGCCGGTGAACCAGCGCAGGACGCGTGGCAGCTGGAGGTGCGAGCTGCCCCGCAACGACGCTTCCACGTAGTCCCACTCTCCGTGGCGTGCCCAGTATGCGTCCTCGAACTGGTGCTGGATATAGAACAGCCACACGCCGGCCATCGCCGCGAAATAGAAGGGAATGGCGTATGCGACGACGACGGTCTGCCACCCTACCGCCAGGACGGCGGCCGCGACCGACAGCAAGATCGCGACGTTGGTCGCCACGACGCTCGACAGCTGCTTCGAGCCGGTCGCCGTGCTCTTGCCGCGCATCCGCTGCCCGACGGCGAGATGGATGGGTCCACCGATGAGCAGCGCCAGGGGATGGCGGATGAGCCGGTAGCCGAACCTTCCACGAGGCGAGCGCGCCAGGTATTCACGCACGGTGAGCGTCGGCACGTCGCCGTGTCCGCGCCGGTCGAGATCCCCCGACGACGCGTGGTGCATGGCATGGTCGCGGCGCCACTGCGCGAAGGGTGTCAGCGTCACCACGCCGAGGACGAACCCGACGGCGTCGTTCCATGCCATCGACTTGAAGAACGAGCCGTGAGAGCAGTCGTGCATCAGCACGAACGTGCGCACGACGAGCCCGGCGATCGGGAGGACGAGCAGCAACGCTCCGATCAGCGACCACTGCAGCACGACGTGCGACGCCCACATCGCGAGCGCCAGGGCGCCCACCGTGGTGACCAGCTGAAACGACGCGCGCCGCGTGTCGGCGCCGACATACGGCTCAACGACGCGGCGCCAGTCCGCCCCTTGGCGCGAGACGGTGCCCGCGCTCAATTGGCGACTTTCGTCACGTTTTCGGCGGCCGGGCCCTTCTGGCCCTGGACCACGTCGAACTCCACCCGATCGCCTTCCGCCAGCGACTTGTAGCCGCTGCCCTGGATGGCCGAGTGATGAACGAAACAGTCCTTTTGCCCGTCCTCACGCGTGATGAACCCGAACCCCTTCTGATCGTTGAACCACTTGACTGCACCTGTCGTACGCATCGATATGACCTCTGATGGTGTGGCGCTGTGTTGGGGTGCGGAGATGCCGTACGACCTACACAACAGACTGGCGACGTAAAAGACTCGCAACGTGAAAAGGGGCCCGCTCGATTTGGCAGGCCCCCAATTTCGGAACTTGTCCACGCGCGCGGCGCGTGTGTCGCTGCTCCTCAAGTTAGCTGCCCCGACCGGGTGCTGCAAGCGAGCCGAGGGGGTCTCGGCTAGATTAAACAAGCTGGCGAGCGACACTAGCCGCTCCTTTCCTCAGTCTCTGGCGCGGGCGACACACGTCATCCGACTCTCGAGAGCCCTCCAGGCCCAGCGCACCGTACTTGAGGGAAGCCACATGACCGAGCCAGTGAACACCGTGTTGCTCGTCGATCCCGATGCGCGCGCCCGCGCGCTATTGTCCGAGCAACTCAAGTCCCTGGGCTGCAAAATCGTCGAAGCGGCCGACGGCCCGGCGGCGATGCGCCTGCTGGCGAAAAGCGACTTCGCGGTCGTGGTGACCGAGCTGTATCTGGGCACGGGCGACGACGAATGTCTCGTCCACGCCATTCGCCGCGTGCCGGCGTTGCGCAAGACGCGGACGCTGGCGCACACGCACCGGTCGCTGGCCGCGGATCGCGAATGGGCCATGCGCGCCGGCGCCGACGCGTACCTGATCAAGCCAACCCGGGCCGAGCGGTTCCGGTACGTGGTGGGCCGCCTCACCGCCATGCGCGGCGCGAGCGCGCACGTTCCCCCCACGAGCCAGAGCCCCATCGTGAGGCGCGACTCGCTCGACGCGGCACTGACGGAGCTCGAGGGCGGGGGCAAGGCGCTGTCGGCGACGTCGTCCATCGTGTTCGCCCGCGCCTGGTGGGACGAGCTTTCGCCCACGCAGCAGAGGACCTATCGCAAGCGCGCGAAGAGCGCGCATGTCAACCTGCGTTCGGATTCGATGATGGAGAACCACTTCGTCGAGGTCCGCGGCCAGTCGCGGGGGGACAATGGTCTCTCGACCGAGCGGCCGGAGTCGCCGTATCGGCGATAAGCGATCTAAAGAGCTCACGGTGGCGCAAGGTTAACGCGGACCACGCGGAGCACACGGACAACAGACGCGGACCTGCGATAGCTCTTGTTTGTTTCCTGGCGCGCAAGATTCTCGCGCCAAGGAACCGAAAGATGCCGTTTGCAGGTCCGCGTGTTTTCGGTGGTCCGCGTGGTCCGCGATAACCTTACGCCAATCAAACCTGAGGTTACGCCAGTCGGAACCTGCAGATTACGCCAATCAGAGCCTGAGCTTCAATCGATTCCGGCACTCAGGCTCGCCAGGTGCTGGTAGCTCTGCTTCGCGGCGGCCATGGGATCCGCCGGATTGTCTTCCTCTACGAATAAATCGGCGACCTTCGCGTCCCGCGCCGCGCGCAACACGGCCGCGAAGTCGATGGTGCCGGCTCCAACCGTCGTGATGCCGCGCTCGGGCGTCGCGTCCATGTCCTTCAGGTGCAGCGACGCCACGCGACCTCCCAGGCGGCGGATCTCCGCCGCGGCGTCGCGGCCGCCCTTCGTCATCCAGTAGACGTCCATCTGGAGGCGCACCAGCTCAGGGTTCGTTTGCGCCAGCATGAGGTCCAGCGGGACGCGGCCCCCCCTTCGAGCGGCTGCAGCTCGAAGTCGTGGTTGTGATGGCAGAAGCCGAGGCCCGCCCTGCGCGCGCGCTCGCCCACGCGATTGAACGCCGCGAAATGGTTGTTCCAGTCGTTCAGGCTTCGTCGCTCCTCGGCCGGCACGTTCGCCAGCGTCACCCAGCGGGCGCCGAGGATGTTCGCCGTCTCGAGCACGCGGTCGACGTCGCCATGCAGCGCGGCCGTCGTCATTCGCGCCGACCGGCAGGCGAGCCCGAAGCGATCCAGCAGTGCGCGCGTCTCCTTCGGCTGCAGCCCGCCAACGTCCGGGTACATGTCGAGGTCGCGATACCCGATATCGGCCACGGCCCGCAGCGTTCCCTCGAAGTCGCGCGCGGCGAGCGTGCGCACGGTGTACAGCGCCAGACCGATGCGCGCCACCGCGGATCGTGACGGGCCATTCGCGAGGCGGCTCCCGAGCCAGGGAGCCGTGACCAGCCCCGCGAGGTGTTTCACGGCATCGCGACGAGTAAGCACGGACGGAAGAGTGCAGCGACACTCACTCTTTCGTCAACCGACTCAGCGGGGTGTCCTCCGGGGACTCAGGGTCGCCTGCAAAGCGCTTCGGTTGTACGCGATTATCTCGGCGGCTTCGCTCCGGTCATACCAGGTTCCTTCCTTGCACAACCGCTCCAGGGCGGTTTTCAGCATGGGCGCCAGGTTGCTGCGACGGATGGACGCCACCGTGCCCGGGTACCGCCAGCCGTTGTAGTGGCGCTCGGGAAGGCCGTTCACCACGCGCTCGAGTTCGTCGAGGCGAGCCATCGAGGAGTCGTAGTCGAGTCGCTGCACCGCCGACATGTACAGGAACAACGTCATGTTCAGGAGGAACACGTCGTCCTTCGTCGCAGCGAGGACTGCGCGTGCCGCGCGGTCGGCGACGGCGAACCTGCGCGCCGACAGCGCCGTTTCGACGAAATCGGCTTCCACGCGTTCGTGATCGTCCGGAGCACTCGACCTGAGCGCGGCGTAGGAACGAAGAGCCCGCAATTCGACCATCTGGTCGTAGCTGCTCGCGAAATACGAGTCGTCCTTCGGCGCGAGAAACTCGTGGTAGATCTCCGCCTGGACCTTCCGGGCCCAGACGCTCGACGAGGAGTTTTTGATCAGCCCATCGAACACGACGCTCGCATCGGCGAACTGGCTGTCGGCCGCGAACTCCTCGAAGAGAGATCGGTAGGCGGTCTCGGACGTGGGATGGCGCGCGATATACGCGAGAGCGTCATCCTTGCGGTCGCATTTGCTGTCGCGGTTCCGGTCGCATCCTCCCGCGTCGCCGCTGGCGTCGTGCTCGAGCTGCGTAACGACTTCCGTGGGCTGGTAGGAGAGGCCCTTGAGCAGGGCGAGCAGCTCGTTCCTGCGCTGCGTCGCGCCGGTGGGAATGGAGCCGTAAGCCTGCCGGGCCACCTCCGTGATCTGCCGCTGCAACCTGCGGGTCGTCCTCGCAGCGAGCGTATCCACGGCGAGGGGTTTCCCGGTGGGGCGGATCCGCAGCACGCTATCCAGGGCCGGAAGCGCGCGGCGGTACGGCAGCCCACCGAGACCATCGATCACGAGCCGCTTGCGATGCGCGAAGTCCCTGGAGACACGCTCCACGGAGTCGATTCTCTGCCTGAGGCTGTCGCCGCGAGCACGATCGATTGTCACACTGCGCTCCGCTACCAGAGCACGATGCGCGTCGGCGGTGCGTGAGGCCGCGCGCGCCAGGGAATCCGCGCCTTGCAGCAGGGCGCCAATCGCGCTGTACGCGAGCGTCGAGTCCGAGATATCGGCGACGGCGCGCATTACGCCGAGCCCGAGCTCGAAATCGGTACTGTCACGGCTGGCCAACAGGGTGTCGAAACGAGGCAGTTGAGAGTCGAGCGCGGCACGGAGGAGTTCGTGCTCGGGGTTCGCTGCCTGGTCGTGGATGCCCGCAAGGCCGGCGGCAAGGGAAGCGTGCCTTGGCGTTACAGGTCGATTGTAGCCCTCCCTGAACAGCAGGCGAAGCTCGCGCGACGACTCCGTCGGAAACGCATCTGCCAGGAAGGTGACGATCTTTCCCTGGCGCTCACTCCGCCACGTGGCCGACTCTCGAAGCTGAAGAATCTGTGCCCATGCAGGATTCTGCGAGAGCATCCAGCCGTGGTAGAAGATTACGCCGAGGAGTGGTATGAGCGACGCCCCTGCGAGGTGCACCGGCCAGGGCCAGACGCCGAGGCGGAATCGCAGTCGGGTCCATGCGGTACGTGCGCGAACCGCGAACCCGGCGGACCGGCCGATCCTTGTGAGGGCGTTCGTGGAACGCTCGCTGGCCATTGCCGCCAGGATCGAGACGATGGCGCGGCGCCGGCGCTCGTCGCTCGCACCAAAGCGTTTCTCCATCTGCGACACGACGAACTCGTCAGTCTTGTTCACGAGCGCCTCGGCCAGATGCTTATCGGGCTGGGCGGATTCGCGGAAGAACCGTTCGACGAGATACGCCGCCGGTATCTGCGGCCCGTAGCGCCGGATCAACTTCCGGGCGCGTCGAGCGGACGCCTCGTCGGCGTCGCGCAGGTCGTCGAACACGGCGTCGGCCATTGCCGGGTTGCGGAACACCTGGTCGTAAATCGCCGCACGCCGCGCATCGCGCATGGCCGCTCGGCGCAGCACGAACAGCACGCGGGTCACCCCGAGCACGTCCCACAGATAGGTGGCCAGGAAGAGAGCCGCGCCAAGCACGCGATAGGTGAGAGCCAGCGGATCGCCCCAGGCCGGCACGAACGCCGTGAAATCGGCCACGACGAAGAACACCAGAAGGGCGAGCAGCTCGAGCGCGAAGAGGCTGAGCGCCCGCTTCCAGCGACGAATCAGCGCATGGGCGAGGCCGTGGACGAGCGGCGCGATCGTCACGGCGAGAACGCCGAACAGGACGATCCCGGCGGCACCCCAGGCCGAGCGAAGTCGGAGCCGGCCGTCCCTGAGCCGTGACAGGAGCAGGCTCGCGGGAACGGCGAGGACAACCAGCACCACACCGACGCGGTTGATCAGCCAGACCTCCGCCAGCCTCATTGCGACGAACGACGCGACTACCAGCAAGGATCCCAGTCCCGCCTGTGCGAGCACGAGAAGTGTGCGGGACCGCCGCCAATCGAGCCGCGTGAGGATCTGTTCGTTCAACTCCTTCGACTCGGCTTTCGCCAGCGCCGCCGCGGCGGCGCGACGATCGGCCTCGTCGTCGTCGTTCATCGCGATGTCCACCAGCGTGTCGATGGCGTCCGGCGTGTTCAGGGCGGCCAGCACCGACACTGCCTGCGCGCGCAGCGCCTCGGGCGTGGCGGTCTCGTTCACCAGCCACTTGAGCGCGGCGGTGACGTGGTCACGGCGGTACAGCCTCAGCGCGTAGACGGCATTGTCGCGCACCGTGCTGTTGGGATTCTTCACTTCGCCGAGCAGGCGGTTGAGCAGCGGTTCGTCGGCCAGGCCATCGAGGCTTGCCACGGCGGCATGGCGCACATCGTCCGTCGAGTCGGTGAGAGCGAGCAGTGCCAGACGCTCCCGCACGAGCTTTTCGCACGCGCGGGTCGGGCCGCCGTGCGACTCCATCATCGACGGCTGGTGGTAGCGGCCGAGCAGCGCGGCGGCGCGTCGCCGCACGCGGGCGTCGCGCTCGAGCGTCTCGCTGAGCAGGACGTCGACGGCGTCCTCCGGCTGTCTGATGCGCCCTGCCCAGTACCGCGCTGCATCGTCGAGATCCGCGCTCGCGGCGCGCAGCGCGCAACGCAGCAGGAAGCGTGTCAGCTCGTCGTCGACGATGAGATGGCGCCGCCGGCCATGGAGTTCGGCGAAGCGGCTTTCGGCGAGATAGGTCCCCGTGAGCTGCCAGGCGCGCAGCCCGTCCTGTACGGTGCGCACCGCGCGGTCGTTGAGCAGCTTGTTCGACTCCGCCTCTTCGTCCACGACCACCGCAAGCTGCGGCGGAACAAACTCGTACAGCTGCGGGCCGGTCGCTTGCAGCAAACCTCCGGGCGCCGCCAGCGCGGTCAGGACCTCGCGCACGCGCTCGTCGCCGACGTCGAAGCGGGCGGCCACCTCGTCGAGATCCGGTGCCGTGTTCAGGCGCTGCGACTCGCGCATGCAGAGCAGGACGGCTCGCCCCAGCTTGTCGGTGAGGCCGGGCTTGCCGGACGCGAGCTGGTCCAACTGGCGGTTCAAGTGCTCGCGCAGCACGCCGGACAGGCGCCCGATGCGCTCGTAGTGCGCCTTGTCGATCGCGGCGATGTTCTCCTCGCGCCGCAGCCGGGAGAATCGCTCGTGCAGCAGCCGCACGAGGTCGAAGGTCACGTCGAGGTCCCCGGCCTCGAGCTTTTGCTCGTCCACGGTGAGCTCGTGCAGCAGGTCCCGCGAGTAGGCTTCGGCGGGGTCGCCGTGGTCCACCGTCAGCTCCATCAGGCCTTCGACGATGCCGACCGATTGCACCGAACACACCGTCGTGGCGATCCGTGGATCGTACGAGTTGAGCGCATACGTGCTCGTGAGCTGCCGGATGCTCACCACCGGCACCACGATGGCGTCGTCGTGCGAGCGGTGCAGCGCGGCGAACAGGTCGTCCAGCTGTCGCCTGCGCTCCTCGCGCGGCGCCGCGAGCACCTGGTCGAACTCGTCGATGATGACGATGCTCCTGCCCCGGAGCGCGTCGTGCAGCGACACATCGCGGTCGCGGTCGGCGACACGGCCGGGCAGCTTCGGTGCGCACTGGCCGTAGAAGATCGTGTAGCCCTTCAGGTCCTCGCGCTGACGCAGCTCCGGGATCAACCAGCGCTGCACCAGCGTGGTTTTGCCGCTGGATGCCCGGCCGCTGAGCAACACCATCTTGGTCGGCGACGCGCCCTCGCCCTGGGCGCCGGTGCGCCGCGCCGTCACGATGAATTCCGCGATGCGTTGTGCTTCGGTGACCCGGTTGAAGAGGAAGTCGCGCGCGTCCGAGTCCGGTCCGTACGTCGTGCCGGGAAGGGTGCCCGCGCCGCTCATGTCGGGCCTCCCGGAGCCTTGCGCGCTTTGCGCGGATCAGGCGTGGGAACCAGCTCCAGGTAGTGCGCCTTGATGAAGTCCGCGATCTCCTCTTTGCTCTTGTCGAGCGGCACCCGCACCATGTTCCGGAACCAGGACGCGTGCGTGGACTCGAAGTCCTCGACGAAGCTGATGAAGTCGCAGACGTTGATCGCGCGGTGGAGCGCGGCGTTGTTGCTCTTGAACTCCTGCTCGTACGTGCCGAAGTCGTAGATCTCGCGGGCCGCGAGGATGTGGCAGACGGTCTGGACGTGCGCCATCGTGAAACGATTCTCGGGCGACAGCGACTCGCTGTGCTCCTCGTACCGCCGCACCAGGTCGTCCACGATGCGCGAATCGAACGGAGCCTGCGCCTGCGCGGCGAGCGTCGTCACGATGGACCGGACGTCCTTGCCGTCGAACGGGGAGCATTCGAACATCTCCATCGCGACTCTGGCACCAAGGCACGCCTGTACGATCGGCTGCACCAGGGCGGTTTCGATGACGAGCGTCAGCGTGAGCCGTGGCGGTATCACGAGCAGCTGTTCCGTGAGGAACTCGGCGAATGCGGCTTTCCCCTCCTTCGTCCTGATCTTGTAGGCGTCGGCCGAGCGATCGAACTGGTCGAGGAGGAGGACGAAGCCCTTTCCGGCCGCCGCCGCGGACAGGCGATCGAAGATCTGCTGGACCGTTAGGTCCCTGGCCTTCGGATCGTCGGGCCACAACGTGGTGGCCACGGACTGCTCGAACTTGTCCTTGCAGCGAACGTAGAACCCCTCGTAGCCCTTCCCGGCGAGCGTGGGGGACAGCCCCGCGCGTACCAGCGAGGTCTTGCCCGCCTTGTTGGCGCCCGCGACGATGATGACCTGCGGCGGCGGTGTCCGGTCGAGCAGCTGGCCGAACGTGGCGATCTCGTCATCCCGCCGGTGAAAGGAAGCGTGATCGTCGTCGTCGCAGCTCTGGAGGAACTTGAAGGGGTTGGGCGGGCGCGGGGGCTTCGCCTCAGCCGGCGCTGCCGGGACGAACAGCTCGTCGTGCAGCTGCTTGAAGAAGTCGTCGAACCCCAGGTCGATCGAGCGCTCGAGCGACTGGCGCTCCTTGAGGTAGCCGCGCAGCGCCTCGGGCACGTTCGGGTTCACTACCACGATCTGTCCGCCGCGCGTCGAGAACGTCCTTTGGACGCAAACGTCCCGGAATCCGTACCCGCACATGACGATGTCGCCGAGCGTGAGCTTTTCCAGCAGATCCGCGATCGGCTTCGGGTATTGCAGCATCTCGCTGATGTCGAAGAAGAACTGATTCGTGGACATCAGGCTGCCATGCAGCTTGACCAGCTTGAACGCCGGCTCCGGCATGTCGACGAGACCGGCCATCTCCTCGTCCCGGGTCTCGCCGTTGACGATGCGCTGCATGCCTTTGAAGCTGATCGCCTCGAGTGCCTGCTCGAGAAGCCTGTCGAAGTTGAAGGTGACGGCGACTCGAAACCATCCGGCCTCGATCAGGCGGGCGAGGTAGCGATAGCCCTCGGACGGAGTGCCTTTGAGGTACTCCTCGAGGAACCGCGCCCGGTCGTTCCGGTTCGATTGCTCCCAAAGCGCGTCGAAGCGCTCTTCGTCCGTTCCCTTGTCGTGCTGATTGCCGTACTTGTCGAGCAGCGCCTTCTTGATCGCCGGCGTGGACTTCACGCCCGAGGTCATCGACGCGCCCGCGCCGAGCATGAGGATGAACTCCTTCCCCTTCTCGGGTCGCCTCGCCCGCATGTAGTTGGCGAGATTCCTGACTCTTGGATTCACCACTGAGCGCTCCGGCAGAGGGCTGAAGTGGGAAGCTGGCGATGCGCCCTGGCGAGCCCGACGACCATATCAGTCAGGTCGAAGGTTCGCAATTGGAGAATGTCCTGCAGACGTCGGAAACTGATGATTACGAGGCGTGACCGTTCAGCGCCACCCGACGGGCTTCTTAGGGTTCGTTCATGCAGGCATCGTACGACTCAGGCGTTCCCTGATCGTTCCCTTGGTGTTCCGGGTCTCCGATGCTCAGTCTCGAGGCGGCACGGCGCCAGAGCGCAGGTATCGCTCGATGTCGCGCGCCAGGCGCGGCGCGGCCCTGGCCGACTCGAAGAGCTGTCCGCGCGGCGACTCGGCGTACCCGGCGAAGAAGAGTCCCGCGTGGCTCGTAACGGCGGGCAAGGGAAAGCCGCGTTCGTCCAGTGCACCATCCACGGCGACCATTGCGTCCAGCCCGGTGGTGTAGCCCGTCGCGACGACGACGGCATCGACCTCCAGGTGCGTGCCGTCGGTGAACACCGCACTCGTCGGAGTAAAGCGCGCGACGTCCGGACGCACCGCGATGCGCCCGGCCTCGAGCTGCTCGAGAAAGCCCACGTCGATCACGGGCGGCCGGCGCGCGGTGAAGGGGCCCCAGCGTTCCTGGCCAAGCCCATGGCGCGAGAGATCCCCGGTTCCGATGCGCCGCAGGCCGCGGCCCAGCCAATCCACGAAGCGTGGCGGAAAGGGCTTGAAGAAAATGCCGAGCAGCTGCACCGGGATGCCCGCGATCTCGCGCGCGGTGATCGGCGGAGGCGTCCGTACAGCGATCGTCACGCTGGCCGCGCCGCCCTCCACCAGGTCCGTCGCGATCTCGGCCCCGCTGTTCCCGATCCCGATCACCAGCGCGCGCTTGCCGGCGAATGCGCGGCCGCTGCGGTACTCGTGCGAATGCAGGATCTGCCCGCGGAACTCGCGCTCGCCGGGCCAGGTCGGGAGACGCGGTTCGCGGTGTCGACCCGTCGCGATGACGACCGCGCGGGCCCGCCACTCACGGGCGGCGGCGGACGCGCCGTCGCCGCCGAGCGCAACGACCCAGTCGCGTCCGTCGCGCGAGACACGCTGCACGTCGTTTCCGAGCCGCACGTCCAATCCGAGCGCGGCCGCGTAGTCCGAGAGGTACTGCGCGTAGCGCTGCGTCGGAACGTAGCGCGGCTCCGCGGCCGGTATGGGCTTGTAGGGCAGTCCGGAGAAGCGCTTGACGGTGTGCAGGTGCAGGCGCTCGTACCGCCTGGCCCAAGTGCCGCCGACCCGCGAATCGCGGTCGAGCAGGACGGCGTCGATGCCGCTTCGCTTCAGCGCGGCGGCGACCGCCAGGCCGGACGCGCCCGCGCCGACGATGACGACGTCAGCGCGAGACAAGGTACCGTCCCAAGGTGAGGAGAAAGGCCGCCAATACCATGTGGAAGACGATCGGGATGGCGCCGCCGAACCAGCGTTGCTGTGGGCGGCGCGCCATGCGCACCACATAGCGAAGCGCCATCACCCCGGCGTACACGGCGCTTGCCGCGATGAGCACGCGGCCGAAGCCGGCGTTTGGCGCGCCGAACGGGGGACGCCGAGCCGAGACACCGGCGATGATCGCAACCATGAGAGCCAGGATGAGCACCTGCGCGGGCAGCAGGATGCGGTAGGGCACCAGGTTCCAGTTGTCGCCCTCGACGCGCGGTAGCCATGCGGGCGCCCTCGCGACGGCCAGGATCTGTCCAGCGACGCGAAGCAGGAAGAGGAACGTGAACAGGGCCAGATACAGTGCCGCTCGGCGTGAGTCGAGCGGTTCGGCAAGCATGCGCCATGTCGCCCCGGCCGTCGCGGCGAGCGTCGCGACGAGTATGACCTTCGTCGCGCGGGGCGCGCTGTCAGGCAACCGCGGCGAGCGGCATGGGGCCAGCGTCGACGAGTTGCTTTGCGATTGGATCGACGCGGAAGTTCAGTCCCTCGAGCGACCGCGATCCCAGGAGCGTGAGATCTCCGGGCTCACCGAACACCACCTCGTCGGTGGTCGATGCGCCAGCAACGTACAGGAATGCCGGACCTGTCCAGCGCTCCAGAACGCTGCCGTCGGCTTGTCGAAAGCGTCGCACCTGGCGTCGCGGGATGCCAAGCGCATCGAGCGCTTCGGAGGGGAGGCAAGAGAGCTCAGCTCCGGTGTCCACGAGAACGGACCGAATGTCCCGGCGCGGGCCCGGTTTGGCGGGGTTTTCGATTTGTACGTCGACGCGAAAGCTTCCCATGTTGCTGGTCATACTAACTCCAGTGGCGACGCCGAGTAGTACCAATCGATCGCCGGTCGTGTCACCAGCGCATTGTCTCAGGTGATGTGCACGTCGTTGGCGAAGTGGATCGACGAAGCTCGCAGGCGCCGTCTGCTCTACCGCTCCCGATAGTACATGCGCAGCGCGATCGGCGCGAACACGGCCGTGATCACGGCGCTGGCGACGAGCACCCACCACACGTTCGCGGCCGCCACATCGCCGTGCATCAGACCGCGTGCGGCGCTCGTCAGGTGCGTCACCGGATTGTACGACACGGCCGTCGCCAGCCAGCGGGGCATCGTGGAGGGGTCCACGTAGATGTTGCTCGCCATCGTGAGCGGGAACAGCAGGAGGAAGCTCGTCGTCATCACCGACTCGGGCGTCTTGACGAGCATGCTCACGATGATCCACAGCCACGACAGGCTGATGGCAAAGACGAGCGTGAGCGCCACGGCCAGCCCGACGCCGACCACGCCGCCGGACGGGCGGAACCCGAGGATCAGCCCGAGCGCCATCACCACGGCCGCCGCGATCGAGTAGCGCATCACGTCGCCGAGCAGCGCGCCGAAGATCGGCGCCGGCTGCCAGATGGGAAGCGAGCGAAAGCGGTCGTAGAGTCCCTTGCTGATGTCCGTGTTGAGGCCCACGCCCGTGTACACCGTGATGAACACGATGGCCTGCACGACCATGCCCGGCAGCAGGTACTGGATGTACTGGCGCGGCGAGCCCGCGAGCGCGCCGCCGAAGAGGAACGTGAACATCAGCGTCATCATCAGCGGGAACGCCGTGACGTCGAAGAGCTGGAAGGGCACGTGCTTGATCTTGAGCACCGCGCGCCAGCCCAGCGTCACTGTGGCCGACAGCCCGTTGGCCGGGCGCGGCCGTTCCGTCGTGGAGAGAAAGCCGGAGAGCCGCGGTTCGGCGACCGCGGCCTGCGGCATCACGTCGGTGCTCATGCGCTCGCCTCCTGCGCCGGTTCTTCGGCTGCGTGGCCCGTGAGGGCGAAGAAGACTTCGTCCAGGCTCGGCTGACCGAGCGAGAACTCGGCCACGTTGACGCCGGCCGACGAGAGCGCGGTCAGCGCGCCCGGGACAGCAGCGACGTCCAGCACCTTGGCCGACAGACTGAGCGAATCGGCGCCGCGGTGCACTGCCGTCCCGAGCACGCTGGCGAGGTGCGTCTCCGCCTGCGCGCGCTCGTCCGCGGCGCGAAAGCGCACGTGCAACGTGCTGGCGCCCACTGACGACTTGAGCTCGCGGCTCGTGCCCTCGGCGATGAGTCGGCCGTGGTCGATGACGGCGAGCCGGTTGGCGAGGCGGTCCGCTTCCTCGAGATACTGCGTCGTGAGGAGGACGGTGGTGCCCTCGGCCGCGATGGCACGCACGATATCCCACACCTGGTTGCGGCTGCGTGGATCCAGCCCGGTGGTCGGCTCGTCGAGGAACAGCACTTCGGGAGTGACGACGAAGCTGGCCGCGATGTCCAGGCGGCGTCGCATGCCGCCGGAGTACGTGCGTACCTGGCGGCCCGCCGCGTCCGCGATGCCGAACGCCGCGAGCAGCTCGTCGGCGCGCTTGCGCGCGTCGGTCCAGGAGAGGCCGAGCAGGCGCCCGACCAGGACGAGGTTCTCGTGTCCGGTGAGGTCCTCGTCGATGGACGCGAACTGGCCCGTGAGGCTCACCTTCTCGCGCACCGCGGCCGCGTCGCGCACGACGTCGAGCCCGAGGACGCGGGCGCTTCCCGAGTCGGGGCGGAGCAGGGTGGCGAGCAGACGAATGGTCGTGGTCTTGCCGGCGCCGTTCGGTCCGAGCAGGCCGTACACCGATCCGCGCTGTATCTCGAGATCGATGCCGTCCACGGCGCGCGTTTTCCCGAACGATTTGGCGAGACGCGAGATTTCGATGGCGAGCGTCATGTGTTGAAAATAAAACGCCTGAGGCCAAGTGTTCTCGGCCCGCCGGCGTGGCCAGACAACTGTTACGCCGGCGGTACGTTCTCGGCGGCGGCTGCGCCGCCGGTTGCAGTTGGTCATGCGCACGGACAGCTGTCACCGCGCCGAAGGCGCGCCGAGAACGCACCGCCGCGCGTCACTTGTCAGTCACGCGCGGCGCCGAGAACGGTTTGCCGGCAGATCACCGCAGCTGAACGCGCACCCGCCTGGTCGACTTCGCCCCGATCCGCGGCAGCATGAGCCGCACCGCGCCATCCCGCTCCTCGAACCGCACACTCGCGCCGACCGCCCTGCGCCCGCGCGGCAGCGACACGTTTACCGCCGCGCTGTCCAGCTCCTCGTTGCCCCGGTTTCGCACGACCACCTCGAGCTGGCCCGCGGGCCCGGGCGCCACGCGCACGTCCAGCCATGCGCGGCGACGCCACCACTCCGCCACAGCGCCCGCCGTCGCGAGCCACACCGTGCTGTCCGCCGCTAGCTCGCGCGCCACCGACGCCAGCACCGGCACGTACTCGCGCCGCGACAGCAGCTGCGAGTGATAGCTGAGCACGAGCAGTCCGCCCACGTCGCGTGCCTTGCGCATCTCCGCCTGGAACAGCGATCTGACGGCCGCCGGCGTTCTCATTTGCCCACCGGCGGCGCCGGTGTGTGTGGCGGCGAAGTCGTCGGCGAACACGCGCGGCACCAGCACCAGCGTATCGCGTCCGATCGACAGCAGCTCCGGCGCCGCGCAGCGGGCGTCGTTCGTCCCCAGCAGGTAGACGCCGCCCGCGTCCACCCATGCGGCCATCGTCGCCCGGTCGAACTGCTCCTCGGGGGGGCGCAGCCCTGTCACGTTCACGTCCAGCAGGTCGCGCAGGGCCGCGCGCGTCTCCTCGAGCCGCTCGCGCTGGCTGGGGTACGGCGTGCCGCCCAGCAGCGCGTGGTTCTCGCTGTGCGTCCCGATCTCGCCGATCTTCGCCATGCGCTCCGTGAGCCGGCGGTACTCGGGCACCAGGTTGGACGTCACAAAGAACGTGCTCGGCACGCCAGCGGCGCGCAGCGAGTCCACCGCGTGGCGAGCGTTGTCGAAGCGGTTCTCGACGTCTTGCGCGATCACGGCCGCCGAGCGGTAGCGCGAGGGCCAACTCGCCGCTGCTCCATATGGCAGGCCCGCGGCCCACAGCGCGGCGTTCCGCGCCAGCAGGGTCACGACGCCGTCGTGCCACGCGTTGCGCGCCACGTCGCGCAACTCGAAGCCGAAGTACACGACGCGCGCGCCGCGATACTCGGAACGGGTGATCGCGCCGTCCAGATACGCCGCGCCCTCGGCGGGACGCGCGGCCAGGGCGTAGGCGGAATAAAACGCGTCGCGGCGCGGCACGCGCAGCGCGATCTGGCCGGCCGGACCCACGTTGAGGCGCGCGCCGGGCGGAATGTCCGCGGCGAGCGGCCCGTCGGCCGGCAGCGTGACGTACACCATCGCGCGTCCCTGGAGTACTTCCGCGCGCGACGCGCCGGTGAGCGCGATCAAGAGGCCGAGGCCTCCGCCAAGCTGCCGGCAGCCGCCGTCGTGCGTGCCGACGCGTCCGGTGACGATGAGCCCCTGGCCGCGCGCGCCGGCGTTGTCGATCGCCTCGCGCGTCTCGAGCGCGAGACACGGCGACGACGGCACCACGAGCACCTGCGCGCTGGAGGATCGCAGCTCCGACGGCCGCACCACGCGGACGTTGGCGCCCGCGGCGCCGAGCGCCCGTTGCCAGAGTCGCACGATCGCGTCCAGCTCCGCCGCGGAATCGTAGAAGTTCGCCGCCTCGTGGTCGCGAACGACCGCGACCGACACCGGCGCCGGCATCTGGGCGTCCGCGAACAGCGACGGCATCGAGAGAACGACGTTCGAGCCGGAGAATCGCCTGGGCTCCAACGCTGGCCCGCCGTTCCCGCTGGCGCGAAGCGAGAACACCACCGAGATCGCTACCGCGGCGAGACCGGTGCCGGTGAACGCGATGGCGGGCGTGAGCCGACTCACGTGCGATCGCGCCCGCGGTCGGCCCCCGTCCCGAGCGCCGCGGCGTCCACCCGCTCGAAGAAGAAGCCGGCGCTTGGCGCTTGCCGTTCACCGCTTGCCGCTTGCGGCTTGCGGCGTTCGCGCAGTTTGTAGGCGACATAGCTGCCGACCGCGATGACGATCGTGACGAGGAACAGCACGATGATGATCGTGGCGACGAATGCGGCGAACGTCATGTCAGATTCTCCCGGCGCGCGCCAGCTTGCCCCACGTCATCCGGACGCGCGCGATTTCCTCGACCGTGGCCAGGAGCTTGGCCACGTCGACCATGGTCGTGAAGAACAGGCGATAGAGCACCGCGTAGGGCACGAGACGCAGGTCCTCGCCCTCCATACCGATCGAATAGAGGGCGGCCGCGACGTCCAGCATGGTGAGCAGCACCCACCAGAGCAGGATCCACGACGTGGCGCCGGCGGCCAGCGCGGCGACGCAGAACAGGCCGCCGCCGAGTACCGTCACGGCCGGCCAGATCAGCGCCTCGAACAGCATCATGCCCACCGAGAGTCGCACGGGGAGGTCGCTGCCGCGCTGAAAAACCGCGGGCGCGTGCTTGCGAAGGGCTTGCAGGATGCCGCGCGTCCAGCGGTAGCGCTGCTTGATGAGGTCGAGAAACGTCTCCGGCGCCTCGGTCCAGGCGATGGCCCGTGGCTCGTAGACGACATGCCAGCCTTCGGTGATAATCTTGAGCGTGATGTCCGCGTCCTCGGCGAACGTGTCCGTCTCGTAGCCGCCCACGCTTGCCAGCACGTCCCGCCGGAAGATGCCGATGGGGCCGGGCACGATGTTCACCACGCGCAGAAAGCCCTGCGCGCGGCGCGGCATGTTGAGCCCCTCGATGTACTCCAGGGCCTGGAGCCGCGTCCACGCATTGTTGCGGTTGACCACCTTCACGTTGCCCGCCACGGCCGCCACGCGCGCGTCGGAGAAATGGCCCATGGCGTGGCGCAGCGAGTCGGGCGCCAGGCGCGAGTCGCCGTCCATGCACAGTACGTAGGGTGTGCGCGCCAGCGCGATGCCCGCGTTCAGCGCGCTCGCCTTGCCGCCGTTGGCCTTGCGCACCGCGCGCAGCGACGTGCGGGCGTAGTGCCCCTGCATGCGCGACACGATCCCGAAGGTGTCGTCGGTGGAGCCGTCGTCCACCACCAGGATGTCGTACGCGGGATAGTCCAGCGCCAGCAGGCTGCGCACCGCGCTCTGGATCACTTCCGCCTCGTTGTACACGGGCACGATGATCGTGACCGGCGGCAGCGTCGCGGTCACGTCGCCGGCCGCGCGGCTTTCCACATGGTGCAGGTAGCCCAGCCAGAGGAGTGCGGCGTATCGCGCGACGAGCAGCACCAGGAAGACGAGCAGCAGCCCGACGGCGGCGTCGAGCATCATGGCGTGTATCTCAGCTGCACGCTGGCGTCCATGCGGTGGTAGTCGCCCGAGCGTCCGCCCCCGTAGCCGAGCGCGGCGATCAGCTCCCAGTCGTCGGCGCGAAAGCCCACGTCGCCCGACGCGCTGAGTTGCAGCGCGCTGGATTGCCTGGGCACGCTGTCGATGGCCGTCCTGCGCTCGTCCGCCCACGCGCCGCCGGGCAGCACGCGCAGCGACGCCGACACGCCGCGCTGGCGCCTCACGAACAACTCCGGTCCCACGCCGTGCGTGGCCGAGCGGACCGGGTCCCAGTACAGCGCGGACGCCTCCGAGAACGACACGATGCTCCCGGAGTACACCAGGGCGACGCGCGGGCTCACGGGGTGCCGCGCGTACATCCGGAATGCCTGCCGTCGATTGCCGTCGCTGATGGACGCTGTTTGCCAGGACGCGGCGGCTTCCGCCGCCGCGATCGGGCCGACAAGCGAGAACGTGTGGCCGTCTTCGGTGAGCTGCGGGCTGTCCGATTCGGCCGGCAGGAACGACGCGAGCGTCAGCAGCGACGGATACGCCGGCCCCGTGAACACCTCGAAGCCCGCTCCCCACGCGCGAAAGAACAGGTTCGCCGCGAACGACGCGTCCGGAATGGCGTCCGCTGCCGGGTGGTACATGAACCCCGCGCGCGCGCGAACGCGGCCGTAGAACTCGCCGCTCGTGCCCTCGCGAGAAATGGCGACGTCGGCTCCATAGGCGCTCGGCCCGGCTTCGGGGCTCGCGCTGCGCTCGGAGATCCAGCGCGCCGCCACGCCGAGGCTGGCGTCGAGACCATCCACGCCTCCGAGGCGGCCGCCGCGGCGCGCGGTCGCGGTCGTGAGGTTCGCGCCGAGGTTGTCGCCGGTGGTCGTGTTGGTCGTGAGCCAGCCATCGGGCTCCGTGACGTCGGGCATGAACGCCACCGGCGGGTGCTCTTCGCGCGCCAGGCGCGCCGACGCGGCCGTAACGTCGGCGTCCCGACGCGGCGAACGCCGCGCCCGTTCCACCGCCGCGCGGGCCGCCGGAAGGTTGCCGCGGGCGCGATGCAGTTCGCTCTGCAGCAGGAACGCGGAGGCGCTCCCGATGCCGCGCGCGGCGACGTCTGCGTCGCGTTCGGCGGCCGTGAGGTTGCGCGCGCCAAAGTGGGCGTGCGCCCGCTCCTGATACAGGAGCGTCAGCGGCTGCTGGGCGATGAGGGTGTCGTACTGCGCGGCGGCCGCCTCGAAATGCCGCTCGCGCGCCAGCGCGCGCGCGAGCATCTGCCGGTAGTCGAACGACCGCGGACTTCGGCGAACCCAGTCGTACGCTTCGTCGGCCGAGGGCGTGAGCTGGCCGCGGACGGACAGCAACATCGCCTCGTAGTCGGCGTTCCCGGGCCGCAGCTCCAGCAGGTCGAGAATGGCACGCTCGGCGGCCTGGGGGCGCTTGCCCCACGCGAGCGCCCGGGCCAAACCGACGCGATACGCGATGTTGTCGCGGTCGAGCGCGACGAGCACGGCGTACTCCGCGGCGGCCTCGTAGTAGCGCCTCGACTGCAGCAGGACGCCGGCCATCTCCGCGCGGATCGCGACAGAACGTGTGTTCGCGGCAGCGGTTGGCCCGGCGCGCTGAGCCTCGGCGTTCGCGGAAAGCATCGCGAGACAAAGCGCGAGGAGAACCGCTTGCCGCTTGCCGCTTACCGTTCGCCGCATTCCTCCTCCTCCCTCCTCCCTCCTCCCTCCTCCCTCCCTCCTCACCGGCTTCCGCTCGCCCCGATCGCCTGTCGGTATCGGGTTACGGATTCGCCCGTGCGTCCGGCGTCGTTGAGCAGGCGCGCGAGCCAGATGAGCGCGTCGGCGTCGTGCCGGTTCTTGGCCACCCAGCGCTCCAGCTCCGCGATGGCGAGGCCCCGCTGTCCCTTGCGCGAGTACGCGAAGACGCGATCCTGCATCGCCTCGCGCGTCGAGCGGCGTCCGTCCCCGCGCGTGCGCAGCTCCTCCAGGGTGAAGTACCTGGCGTGTTCCGCGCGCCATGCCGAGTCGGCCGCGGCGACCTGCGCGAATGGCTGCGGCGGGGCGGCCGGCGCGTCGGCGTTCGCCTCGGCCTCCGCCGCCCATTGCAGCTCATCCTCCGCGCGCGACAGGGACATCGCGCTGATGCCGCGATACGCGCCCAGCGCCGTGATGGTGAGCGTGAGCGTGGCGCCCACGAACAGCCAGGTGTAGCGCGACAGCGTCATGACGGCGGAGCGGGGATGGTGAGCGCGGTGGTGGCGGTCAGGGTGTCGTCGTTCGCGGGCACTTCGGCGGCGCCGGCGTCGGCGCGCGGCGCCGCCACGATGCCCAGGCCCGGGAGAACGGCGAAGTGGATCGAAGGCGTCGCGGCCAGGGTATGCCTCGCGCGCACGATGTCGGCGCGGAACCTGGTGGTCGCGAGTCGCGTGAATCGCAGAATGACCGCGGCCCGCGCCACGAGGGGCTCGAGGCGTCGGTCGGCCAGCGTGAGATCGCCGGTCCAGGTCACGACCGCCGTCGCGCCCGCGTCGTCCAGCCAGTCCACGAATGCCGCGAGCGCGGCGCCCGTGCTGTCCGCGTGCGAGATGAAGGGCGACACAGGATCCACGGCGATGCGCGTCGCCACTTTCGCGGCCGGCAGTTGTTTGGGGCCCGCGGGCTGCAGCATGTCGCGCAACTCGTCGGACACGGCCTCGGGAGATGCGGTTTCGGCGACGCGCGCCGAGAAGCGCTGCCGGTAGCGCAGCAGCGTCAGCGCGCCGTCGCGCACGAAGCGCGGCAGCTCGAGCCCCAGGTACGCAGCGTGCGAGCGCAGGTCGGCCACGCGATCGAGCGTCACGAGCGCGGTGCGCTCGCGGCGGAACACGCCGGCGCGCAGAAAGTGGAGGCACGCGGAGGTCTTGCCGCTTCCCGGAGGGCCGGTGAGCAGATGGATGCGGCCGGGTAACGCTCCACCCAGCGCGTCATCCAGCGAGGGAGTGGCGCTCAACGTCATGTAGTCTGGAGCTTGGGGCTTGGAGCTTGGTGCTCGGAGCACGGAGTGGTCCTAGCCCCCAACGCCAAGCTCCGAGCTCCAGGTTGGCACGCCGATTGAGTATCGGATGCCGACACTCGAACACACGATGTCAATCAAGTGATGTGCCGCCACATGCGCATCCAAGACTTTCTACTCATTTCGCACTTCGTGACGCTCGCTGCGTGCGCCGAGGCGCAGCCGGCGCAGCGGACACAGCCGCCGCCGCAACCGCGGTTCTGGGGGTTTGCAGCCCCATGGGACGCCGCCAGCGACGCGAGCATCCGCGCGCACGGGCATCGCCTCGACGCCATCGTCAGCGGGTGGATCGGCCTCGACAGCGCATCGGGCCGGCCTCTTCTGCCGTCGCCCTACGTGGACAGCGTGCGTCCCATTTCGAGGAACAACGCCGGCCCGAAGCTCATGAGCATCGTCACGTCATGGCACGGCGACCAGTTCCATCAGAAATCCATCCGGACGCTGGCCAGCGACGCGACGAAGCGCGCCGCTGCGGCAGGAGCGATCGCGCGCCATGCGCAGTCGATGCGGTACACCGGCCTGGTGCTCGACTTCGAGACTCTGGAGCGCGCCGACCTGGCCGCGCAACTCACGGTCATGCGCGCCATCGCCGACTCGGCGCGCGCGCACGGAGTCACGATGATCGCGGCGGCGGTGCCCGCGACGGACACGGTGGCGTATCCCGCGAAGGCGCTGCTTGGCGTGGTGGACGCGATCATCCCGATGCTGTACGACGAGCACTGGGCCGGGTCGAAGCCGGGCCCCGTAGCGTCTCCCCAGTGGGTGCGCGCGTCACTTGCGCTGCGCGTGGCGGAAGCGGGCGCCGCACGAGTGATCGCGGGGCTGCCGACCTACGGCTATCGCTGGATCCAGGGGCAACCGACAGAGGCCGTCGGCTTCGTCGAGGCGCAAGGCGTCGCCGCGGGTGCGGGCGTGCCGCTGACGCGCGACTCCACGACATTGACTCTGCGCGCCCGCACGTCCGACTGGGACATGTGGGTGGCCGACGCCGCGCTGCTGCGCACCCTGGTGCGCGCCGCGGGCGAGGCGGGCGTGAGTCGCGTCGCTTTGTGGCGTCTCGGACGGGAGGACCCTGCTGTGTGGCGAGAGCTGATCCGGTAACGCCGTCAAGATCGTAGTAAAGACTGTAGCAAAGACATAAGTTTGTCGCGTGAATCTCCGCGAGCTCCTCCAGTCCGCGCTCGGCACCAACTACACTGTCGAACGCGAGATCGGCGGCGGCGGGATGGGCCGCGTCTTTCGTGTCCACGATGAAGCGCTCGGCCGCAGCGTCGTCGTCAAGGTGCTTCCCCCCGACGATGGCGCGGAGGTTTCCGCCGAACGATTCAAGCGCGAGATCCAGTTCATCGCGCAGTTGCAGCATGCGAACATCGTCCCGTTGCTGACGGCCGGGGACGCCGGCGGCGTGCCGTACTACGTCATGCCGTTCATCGACGGCGAATCGCTTCGAGCCAGGCTGGCCCGGGAGTCGATACCGATCCAGGAGATCCTGGCGCTCCTGAAGGACGTGGGCCGGGCGCTGCTCTATGCGCACGATCGCGGCGTCGTGCACCGGGACATCAAGCCCGACAACGTGCTGGTCTCCGGCGGGGCTGCCGTGGTGACGGATTTCGGCATCGCCAAGGCGCTCAGCGCCGCCCGCGCGCTCGACCCATCCAGGCAGGGAACACTCACCAGCGTCGGGACCACGATCGGCACGCCGGCCTACATGGCACCGGAGCAGATCACGTCCGACCCCGCTATCGACCACCGCGCCGACATCTATTCGTTCGGGTGTCTCGCGTACGAGCTGGTGGCGGGAACGCTGCCGTTCGATCGTGGGTCGCCGCACCTGATGCTGTCGGCGCACCTCACCGAGACGGCGCCGGCGCTGGGCACGCGTCGCACGGACTGCCCGCCCGCGCTCTCGTTCCTCGTGGCCCGCTGCATGGAGAAGGACCCTGCGCGTCGCCCGCAGTCGGCGCGCGAGATCATCGAGCTGCTCGACGCGGTCGCGATCAGCTCCGGCCGCGCCCAGGCGTTCGGCGCCGACCGCGCGCGACTCCGCTGGATTGCCGCCGGCGCCGCGGTCGTCGTCGCCGGCGTCGCGTCCGCGCTCGTCTTGGGCGGGCCGCGTGCGCCTGTCGCGGCGAGCGCGCAATCGCTCACGGTGCTGCCATTCGTCGCCATCGGCGGCGATTCCGCGCAGGCCTATCTCGCGGATGGCATCAGCGAGGAGCTGGCGACGGCGCTCGGCAAGACGCGCGGAGTGCGGGTCGTCGGGCGCACGGCGGCGAACCGGTTTCGTGGACAGCGCGACGTGGACGTCCGCGCCGTGGGTGAGGCGCTCGACGTCGGGCTGGTGGTGCAGGGAAACGTGCGTCGCGCCGGCGACGGACTGGTCGTGAACGCCCAGCTTACCGATGCGCGGACGGGTGAGGAGCTGTGGGCGGAGAGCTACGAGCGACGCGCGTCCGATGTGCTGGCGGTGCGCGACTCTGTCGTCCAGGCGATTGTCGCCACGTTGCGGGAGCTTCACGGCGCGGGCGTCGGTTCGGCGCCGTCCGTCGCGACCCGCGGGAGCGCCGACCCGGAGGCGTACGATTACTTCCTGCGCGGGCAGTACCTGCTGGCGCGCCGCGCCGTGCGGCAAGCGGCCGCCTATTTCGAGCAGGCCATCGAGCGGGACAGCGGTTTCGCGCGCGCGTACGCAAAGTTGAGCACCGCGCTCGCGCTCTATCCGTACTTTGCGGCGACGCCGCCGTCGGCCGTCGAGGACCAACTGCGCCGCGCGGCCGGTCGCGCGCTGGCGCTGGACAGCACGCTGGCGGAGCCGCACACGGCGCTGGGCCTGGCGTACATGCACCGGAACAGGTGGGACAGCTCGCGGGCCGAGCATCGGCGCGCGGTGGCGCTCGATCCGTCAAACGACGAGGCGATACTGCAGTACGCGCGTGTGCTGGCATACCTCGGCGACCTGGACGGCGCGCTCGCCGAGTTCCGCCGCGCCGCGGCGCTCGATCCGTTCTCACCGCTACACGCTACGTGGATCGCCTGGATGCTCTGGATGAAGGGCGAGCGCGGCGCGGGGCTGGAGGCGCAGCGACGCGCCGTCGAGCTGGATTCGATGAATCCGGTGGCATTGATGACCAACTCCCGCATCATGTTCGAGGTGGGTGATACTGCCGCCACGCGGCGGGCTGCCGACCGGCTGCCCAGGTTCGCCCCGTGGATCGGCATCGCGGCGATGGCGTACGGCTCGATCGGCGACCGGGCGAGGTCGGACAGCATTGTCCGGTGGCTGGAGCGCGAGCGTCCGTGGTTCCGCCATACCGCGAGTGCGTTTGCGGCGCTCGGGGTCGGAGACACCACGGCGGCGCTGGCGCGCCTCGAAGCCGCCGCGCGGGCAGGCGAGTATTGGGCCGCCTGGATCCCGATTCGTCAAAGCCTGTTCGATCCGATACGCCGGAGCGCCCGCTTCGACGCGCTGCTGCGCGAGGCAGGCCTGCCGGGCTCGCGTTGATCGACCGCGTCCTGGCCGACGTCGCTCTCGTCGTCCACTTCCTGTTCGTCGTCTTCGTGATCTTCGGCGGGTTCCTGGCGCTCCGGTGGCGGCGGATCGCGTGGGTGCACATTCCCGTCGCGCTCTACGGCGCCGCCATCGAGTTCCTCGGGTTCGTGTGCCCGCTCACGCCGCTGGAGGTATGGCTGCGCCGCCGGGGCGGTGAAGCGGGCTACGAGGGCGGGTTCGTCGAGCACTACATCACGGCCGCCCTGTATCCCGCCGGCCTCACTCGCGGCGTGCAGCTGGCGCTCGGCGTCGGCGTCCTGGCCATCAACGCGATCGTGTACACGGTCTGGTGGAGGCGGGGCCGATCTCGGCGGCGCGCGTGAAACCCCGGCCGTGCCGGCCACGAAGTGTCTGGAGCACACCATCACGAGGCGTTCCGGGCACCATGGACGAAGAACTGCTTGCCGCATGGCTCCTTCCTGAGGGGGGCGACGCGCTCACGTTCGCGCTTGCGATACTGCGCGACATCTACGCGGACGACGCCGCGGTTTGGCAGTGGCTGTCGAGTTACCGCGCGGAATTCGGCGGAGCGAGCGGCCTGCAGCTCATCCAGCGCGGCGACGGGAACAGCGTCAAGGTCGCGCTGGTGCGGCTCTGGAACCGGACGGACGCGCCGCGCGCTCCAGGACCGACGCGAACTCGGCAAAGTTGGTCCAGTCTCCGTCGAAGCGCCCACCGTTGACGAAGAAGGTCGGCGTCCCGTTGACGCCGCTGCGCACGCCGCTGGAGAAATCGGCGCCGACGCGGTCCAGGAGCCTGTCCTGCTCGAGATCCAGCTTGACGTCCACGGGATTGGCGCCGGCGCCGGCCGCGTAGCCAACGAGGTGCGCGTCGTCGAGCGCGTCGTCGGAGTCCTGCTGATGCTCGAAGATGGCGTCGTGCATCTTCCAGTACGCCTCGGAGCCCGCGTGTGTGGCGACGCTTTCCGCCGCCTCGGCTGCATGCATCGCGTGCGGGTGGACCTGCGGGAGCGGAAAGTTGCGATAGACGAACCGCATGCGGTCGCCCAGCTGCCGCCGCAGCGCGATGATGATGGGGTGCGCCTGATAGCAATACGGGCACTCGTAGTCGCCGTATTCCACGAGCGTGGCTGGGGCGTCGGCCGGGCCCAGCACGTGATCGCGCTCGTGAACGGGGGGCTTCAGTACGCCCTGCCGGATCTTCATGCGCGGCCGGCGCTCCCGGCGCTCCCGGCGTGCATGCGCTCGAGCGCCTCGAGGATGCCGTCG
The DNA here is from genome assembly GCA_963724885.1 of uncultured Gemmatimonadaceae bacterium. GTDB lineage: Bacteria > Gemmatimonadota > Gemmatimonadetes > Gemmatimonadales > Gemmatimonadaceae > DASPMP01. The sequence goes on from CAVRWG010000004.1 coordinate 56,709, forward strand.
GCCCCGGGGTTCACGTTGATGGGGGAGAGGTAGCTCCACCGGATCACCCCCTCAGGGTCGATCACGAAGAGCGCGCGCTCGCTGGTGCCGTCCGCGGCACGATAGACGCCATATGCGCGCGAGACCGCGCCCTTCGGCTCGAAGTCCGCGAGCAGCGGGAATGCAATCTTGCGCGCCTCGGCGAACGCTTTGTGACACCATACGCCGTCCACCGAGATGCCCAGCACGTCGGCTCCGAGCGCGTCGAACTCCGACAGAATCGCGCTGTAGACGGGGAGCTGGTCGCTGCAGACCGGGCTGAAATCCGCCGGGTAGAAGGCGAGCACGACCGCACGGCCGCGGTGATCGCGCAGCGCCGTCGTCTGCTGCGGACTCGATGGCAGCTTGAAGTCCGGAGCGGTCGCCCCGGCGGCGAGGATCGCGGCGCTCATGTGTCGGCCGCGTGCGCTTCCACGAACCAGAGCCACTGGTCCACGCCGCGCGAGATCTCGGTGAACACGTCGGCCGAGCCAAAGTCGCCGATGTCCTGCGTCTCCTGAATGCCGACGCGCACCGTGCGGCCGAAATGCGACAGCGCGTCCGACAGCGCGGCGACGTGCTCGGCGCCGGTGCTCGCCGTCGCCGGGTAGCCCGGGAGCGTGCTCCGCTGCGCCACCGACTGCGTGGTACCTTCCACCACGCCACCGAGCTGCGCCGCGCGTTCGGCGATCAGGTCCACGTACTGTTCGACCGCTTCGTAGATCTTGTCGAACAGCTTGTGGAGGCTGATGAACTGCGGGCCCCGCACGTTCCAATGGGCCTGCTTGCACATCCCCTGAAGGTCGATGGCGTCGGCGAGCCGGGCGTTCATGAGACGCACGACCTCGGCACGCGTGTCCTCGGGCAGGTCGTTCTTGGTGCGTCTCAGTTGCCTGGTGCTCTCGCGCGCGCTCCGCGCCCGAATCGGTGTTGCCATGCGAGTCTCCGGTCTCTTGGCGGAGGGGACATGATGCATTCGGCGTGCAAGGACGCCGCTTTCGCCGCGATGGAAGGGTTCGCGATGCGAGGCCGGGATGTCGCGAGGCGAGCGCGGGCAATTCGCGTCCGATATGGCGAGGCGCCATTCCCGCCGCGGCGGGCCGGGACTCGAGCACATGCGCATGCGGATGGAACTGCTGCGACTCGTCCGTGAGCGCGCAGAGCAGGAGTGCATCTCGTTCTACTCGCTCGCGCGGATGTGCCGGACGTCGGAGCCGCGGGCGTGGCACATCCTGCGGGGCAGGAACCCGGCGCTCTTCAACAGCGAGACGTTGATCGACATCCTGTCGCGGCTGGGCGTGACGGTCGAGGTGGTGGTCACGAGCCGGACCGTGCGCATCCCGAGCTGGAATCGGCCGCTGTAGCGCTGGGCGGTTCGGCGTGCGCCCCAGCACCGCGTCCTCTGCGTCGCGCTGTGTATTACCAATTCTGATAAGAACGCCGAACGGGTCTGTTGATCGAACTGAACAACCAGGCCAACCGATCGAATCGAGACTCTTATCAATACTGGTAATACGGAGGTTAAGGCAGGTGGACGGAGCGAATGCCCTCGCACGTTTTGCGTCGTCGCCCTGCCGCCCTGCCGCCTCGCCTCAGTCAGCCGAACAGATCTTCCGCACCCGCGCCCACGACTCGGCGTCCATCAGCGGCCGGGACACGGAGCGCCGCTCGCGCGCGAGCGCCTCGAGCTGCCGCACGCGGTCCGTGGTCTGCGGGTGGCTCAGCAGATAGCTGACGAAGCGCGGCGCCCTGACGCCTTTGTCCTCGAGCGTTCGCATGAACGACACCATCCCCGCGGGGTCTATCTGCGCCGCCTCGAGCAGGCGCAGCCCCTCGCGATCCGCCTCGGACTCGTCGTTCCGGCGATAGCGCAGCGCGCCCAGCGACGTCACGATGCTCGCGGCGCTCTCGATGCCGGTGCCGCTCGTAAGCGTCGCTATCGCAAGGCGCACCGGCACCTCACGGATCATGGACCGCGTGGAGTGCCGCAGCAGCACGTGCTGCACCTCGTGCGCCAGCACGCCGGCCAGCTCCTCCGGCGTCGCCGCCGCCGCGATCAATCCGCTGTTGAGGACGACGAAGCCGCCCGGCGCCGCGAACGCGTTCACCGTCGTGTCCCGAACGACGTACAGGCGAAACCGGTATTGCGCCCGTCGCGTCGCGACCAGTCGCCAGAGCATCGCGTTCACGGCCGCGAGCGACGCGGAATCGCCGCACTGCCTGTGCCTCGGCGCCATCCGGTCGACGACGCTGCTCCCGAGCGACGCCTCCCACTCGAGTGGCACGCGTGCGGCCGCCCACTCCGCGGCTGCGGGAGCGCCCAACACGTAGAGGCCAACGGCGCCAGCCAGGATCGCGACGCACCAGCCGATGATCCGCACCGTGTTGCGCGGCGGCCGAAAGGCGCGAGCGGCCACGGGTGACACGCGGCGAATCTCCTCGGCGAACCCCGCCTGGGTCACCAGGACGGCCTCCACCGGATCGGTCCCGTGCTCGACGCGCACCTGCTCCTTCGAGAACGTCCCCTGCGTCTGACGGATCGCCTCGTACGACCACAGGGTCGACGTTCCGTCCGGGCGCACGACGCGCAGCCCGATCGTCTCGACGACCAGCGTGACAGGTTGCCGGTCGGCGGTGCGGCCGTCGTAGTAGAACCCGGACCACTCCGGCGCCCTGGACGCCACGGGCGGCACCTACATCCCGATGCCGACGTCCAGGTCCAGCCCTTCGGCCAGGCCTTCCGCCGTCGCCGTCGCGTCCTGCGCGCGCTGCTGGATGGCGGCCCAGTCCATGGTACCGACCAGGAAGACGTTGTCGCACCAGAAGACGTGGGTGCGGGCGATCGCCCACGGCGTGCCGATGCCGAGCGTGAAGATCACGAGCAGGAGGTTGGTGAACGTCAACTTGAACACCGCGCCGCCGGTCACGGTGGACTGGAAGCGCGCGCCGCGCATGTACGTGTGCGACCAGAAGTACCGGTGCTGGAACGCCATGTACCAGATCCAGTACAGCCCGAGGGTCGGGATGGTGAGAAGCAGCGCCTTGATGAACTCGCCGAACAGCTCCTTGGCGTCCCCCTGATATGTGAACTCCTCGGAGCCGAAGCGCGCATGGTTCACGAAGAACGCGCGCCGTTCGTTCTGGAACCAGGGCGTGTAGAAGCCGAGTGTCAGGATGCTCAGGAGCGTGCCGCGCACCATCATCGCCACGAAATCGCGAACGCGACCGTGAAACGAGAACCGGATGCCGCGCCACGAGCTGCGGCTGAGGCGGTATCGCCTCGCGCCGTTGATCGCCACGGCCATCAGCAGAAAGAAGTTGATATACAGCGCGACCGAGACGACGATCTGCACCACTGGGTTGGCCGACTCTGGTCGGCCGATCAGGGCGCTGATCGCGCCATAGACGAGGATGATGACGAAGATCACGCCCATCGCCTTCAGATACCCGCGAAGCAGTTCGCCGCCGGTGCCGTGATACGCGAACCGGTCGCCGTCCATCTCCGTGTGACCGTAATGGAATTCGCGGACCTTGTTCTTCGCCCAGAACGAGTAAATGCCCAGCGTGATGATCGTGAGCAGGGCGTTCACGAGCAGGAGGCCAAACAACTCACCGCCGGTACCGTGATAGCGAAGCTTCGCGACTTGTTTGCTCACCTGCGTCTCCGGGGAAGGGGGGGACGGACGACGCGAGGCCCGTCACGCCAAAAGGACGCGGCCGAACCGACCAGCGTCACGGGGAACGGCTCTCGCCAATCGCCAAACGCCTCACGCGAAACGCAAGTCCCTTCTTTGCGCTAGCCCTCGGGCTTGGGCTGCAGCGTGAGCAGCCTCTTGAGACGCGCTCGAGTATCCACGATCGAGGGCAGGGTCTGGTCCGCGTCCGCCCATTCGCTGAGGAACGTCTCGTACTCGGCGCGCGCCCTGGCGTTGTCCCCCAGGCGCTCGTATAGCAGGCCGATGCGATAGCGCGCCAGGTTCCAGTAGAGCTGCGCCTCATAGCCGACGTTGGAGTGGCCCTCCTGGATCCTCCGCTCGGCGTCGATGGCGCCGCGGAGGTCGCCGGCATCGGCAAGCATCGCGGCCATGGGTGCCAGCACCTCCGCGGATGAATCCAGCACCGCTGCCTGCAGGATCACAGCGCGCGCGCTGTCGCGGGCTCCGCGCTGAAACAGCAGCTGCGCGGCCACCAGCTGCGCGCGGGCATGTTCGGCGTTGTTCCCAGCGCTCTGTCGCGCGCGAATCGAGTCGAGCACGCGCGCCGCGCGATCCAGCTGGCCGTGCCGCAACAGCAGCATCGCGATTCGCGACGAGAACGTGGCGTCCACATAGCCTGTCTCGAAGAGACGATAGCCCTGATCGGCCTCGGCCCGCGCGGCCGTCATGTCCCCCGCGGTCTCATGCGCTCCGGCCAGCAGGACCCGGTTCCGCACCTCTGACGTCCGTTCCCTGAGCGACGCGTTGATCGCGATCGCGGTCCTCAGGCGCGGGATGGCCCTCGCGGGGTGGCCTTCCGCGAGGTCGAGCAAGGCCATGGAGCGGTGGCCGCGTGCCTGGTCGGAGGGGTTCGTCCGCTGAAGCATTTTCTGGAACGCGGCGCGCGCTTCGTCCATGCGGTTGGCCTTCACCAGCGTCATCCCGTACTCGTGGTTCACGTTGAACCAGGTTTCCATCTCGGGACGCGCCGCGAACGCCTTTCTATAGAAGACGATGGCGCTGTCGAATCGCGTCAGGCCGGCATAGCTGGTAGCCGTGTTGATGTACGCTGCGCCTGACGTGGAGTCGAGCCGCATGTACTCCTTGAACGCCGCCAGGGCCTCGCGCGGCTGGCCGCCGCGCATGAGCGCTGTTCCGAGGTTGATCCAGGCGGGCGGGAACGCTGGATACCGGCCGATGTACAGTCGATAGCCGGTGGCGGCCAGCTCCCAGTCGCCGCGCGCGGAAGCGATCTGGGCGTCCGCCCACATGCGTTCCCGGTCCGTGATGCGCCCCGCGTTTGCCATCGCGCGCTTGAAGTACCGGTCCGCTTCGGCCGGATTGTTCACCCAGGCGAAGAGCCTCCCGATCAGCACGTGCGCGAGGGCGAAGCTCGAGTCGAGCGCGATGGCTCCGAGTGCCAGTTCGCGCGCCTCGTCCATGCGGCCCAGGTCCCACGCCCTGCTGGCGGCGGCGTATTTCTCGAGGGCGTCGAGCGAACTGGTCGTGACCTGGGGCAGCGGGTTGCTGCTCCGGAAGACCGCCAGTCGCGATTCGCCGAAGGCGCGTCGCATGTCGCGCGCGAGCACGTCGAGCGCATCGATGATCGCGCCCTTGCCGCGCGCGCGAACCGTCTTGGTCACGAGCTCCGTGCCCGACTTTGGATCCACCACACGAGCCGTGATGACATAGCTGCTGTCGAAGACGGCGATCGACGGCAGTACGACGGCGGCCCAGCCTTCGCGCTGGGCCGCTTCGCGGGCCGTGCGTTCATCCACCACGGAGTCGGTGGCGGCGCGCTGCATGCGCGCCAGGGTTTCCGCGAGTCGTGAACGCGAAATGAGCGTGACGTGCTCGGACTGCCCGATCCCTGCCGCGAGGGCGCTGACGAGCGAGTGGCGGAACACGGGATCGCCCGTGACGTTGTCCAGGTCCGCGATGAGCACCGCGGCGCGGTCTCCGAGCGACGCTCCGGATCCGGGTCGCGCCACGAAGGCGGTCGCGGCGACCGCGAGCACGACGGCCGCGACAAGCGCGAGTCTGAGGCGGGGACGGGACCGCAGCAGCGCGCGCGTGGCCGAAAGCGACAGGGTGGCGGTGTCGGGCCGCAGCGCTTCTTTGAACGCGCCGGCCGTGGCAAAGCGGTCGTCAGGATGCTTGGCCAACGCGCGCTCCACCGCCGCCAGGATGTGCGGTGGGACGTTGGTGCGATCGCCCGAAATCGCGAGCGGCGCTCCGGCCACGTGCCCCGCCATCGCGGCTCGCGCCGAATCGCGTCCGAAGGGCGGCTTGCCCGTGAGCATCTCGTAGAGGACGCACCCGAGGCTGTAGATGTCCGTGCGGGCGTCGAGGTCGCGGAACCCCATCGCCTGTTCGGGGCTCATGTAGGCCGGGCTGCCGATGGCGACGCCGGTGGCGGTGGCGGCGGCCTCGCCCTCATTGAGCTCGACGGCGCGGGCAATGCCGAAGTCCGCGACGACGGCGTGGCCGCCGGTGTGTCCGCTGCCGGGCGTGAGGAGGATGTTCTCGGGCTTGATGTCGCGGTGGATGATGCCTTGCGCGTGCGCGTAATCGAGCGCGTCCGCCACCTCGCGCGCGATTTCGACCGCAGCGTCGACCGCCAGCGGGCCCTTGGCGATCCGTTCGCGCAGCGACTCGCCTTCGACGAACGGCATCACGTAGTACAGGTCGTCGCCGACGCGTCCGGAGTCGTGGACCGCAAGGATGTGCGGGTGTTGCAGCCGGGCGGCGACCTTGATCTCGCGGAGGAATCGCTGCGCATTGGACTGCACGCTGATTTCCGGCCGCATGATCTTGATGGCGACGAGCCGGTCGTGGCGCAGATCGCGGGCGAGATGCACGATGGCCATCCCGCCGCGTCCCAACTCGCGAAGGATCTCGTACTGCCCGCTCAGCGCCGAGCGCAGCCTCTCGATGTTCGTCGACAACAGGTCTCCGGTTGCCGCGAATGTACGGCCTGTACCACTTTGCGGCCAGCACTCTCCGTCGCTGTCCGGCTCCGGGTCGGAGTCGCCGTCGCGGACCACCAGCAGGATCGCGGCAAGCGCGCCCTGGTTCGGGTCGGGGATTCAAAGCTCGCGAATTTCCGCTTCGCTCATCTCGCCGCGCCGCGCGCATATGCGCGCAGCTTGGCGCGGCTCGATAAAAATTCGCGAGCTTTGAATCCCCGACCCTCCCGCGGGCGCGGGCCGAATGCGCCGTCGACGTCGCGGCCGCCGGTCTATGGTCATGCGACGCGGGCGCGCACTCGTCGGCAGTGGTACCAGGCGCGGGAGCCTCGACCCGCGCCCTAAGAACCCTGGCCGAAACCGTAACTCGAAGCGACGCGTAGGTCGGGCATGTCCGCTTCACTGCTCGCCCGGCACGCCGCGCGGTCGCTGCGCCGCACTCCCGTGTTCACCGTCGCGGCGACGCTGACGCTGGTGATCGGCATCGGAGCCGCCGTCGCGATCTTCGCCGTCGTGAATGGCGTGCTCCTGCGGCCGTTGCCGTACGGAAACCCGGACCGTCTCGTGGGCGCCTGGCACGACCTGCCTCCGCTTTCCTTGATGAAAGCGACCCAGACGGCCTCCACCTGGATGACGTACAAGCGACTCGCGCGCACCATCGAGGGGATCGGCATCTACCAGGAGAGCGCCGTCAACGTAGCGGAGCCGGGCGGCGCCAGCGAACCGCAGCGACTCGCGGCGGGATTCCTCTCGGTGGACGTGATCCCAGTGCTCCGCGTGACGCCGCTTCTCGGTCGCAACTTCACCGCCGAGGAGGATCGCACCAACGGCCCGAACGTCGTGATCATCAGCGCAGGGCTGTGGCGCTCGCGCTTCGGCGCCGATCCTGGCATCATCGGCCGCGGTATGGATGTGGGTGGCCTGTCGCGTCAGATCGTCGGTGTCATGCCGGAACGATTCCGCTTTCCGGCGGCCGATACGAAGCTCTGGCTCCCGCTCCGCGTCAGCGCCGAGCAGTTCACGGGCGGCTTCAACTACAACGCAGTCGCGCGTCTCAAGCCGGGCGTCACCGTCGCGGACGCGCGGCGCGACTTCGTCGCCGTGCTGCCCCGCATCGTGGAGCTGTACCCCACGTTCGTGCCCGGCGTGTCGACGCAAATGCTCATGGATCAGGCAAAGCCGGTCCCCGTCCTCGTGCCGCTGCGCGACGACGTCGTGGGCGGGATCGCGCGCACCCTCTGGATGGTCGCCGCCGCGGCGGGTCTCGTGCTCCTGGTCGCCTGCGCCAACGTCACCAACCTCATTCTCGTCCGCGCCGATGGACGCCAGCGCGAGCTGGCGGTCCGGGAAGCGCTGGGCGCAGGACGGGCGCGCGTGATGGCGCACTTTCTCGCGGAGTCCGCCGTGCTCACGGCGATCGCGGGCGTGCTGGGGTTCGCCCTCGCCTGGGTCGCGGTCCGCGCGCTGGTGAACGCCAGTCCGATCGAAATCCCGCGGCTCGCCGAAGTAGGAGTGGGCGCTGCGGCGGCGCTCTTCACGCTCCTGGTGTCGGCGCTCGTCGCCGTCGTGTGCAGCGTGATCCCGGCGCTGCGGATCGGACGCGTGCACCTCTCGAACGCGCTTCGTGAAGGAGGGCGGGGGGGCACGGCGGGCCGCGCGCGACAGCGCGTCCGCGGCGCGCTGGTGGCGGCGCAGATCGCCATCGCGCTCGTGGTGCTGGCCGGTTCGGGACTGCTCCTGCGGTCGTATCGCGGCCTGCATCAGGCGCAGCCGGGGTTCAACCCAGCCAAGGTCGCGACGCTGTGGCTGTCGCTGCCACGCGCGCGCTACGTCACCAACAAGTCGCTCGCGCAGTTCTATGCCCAGCTGGACGAGCGCGTCGCCGCGCTGCCCGGGGTGCAGGCGGCGGGACTGGCGTCCCACCTGCCGCTCACGATGAGCGGGACGAACCAGAATCCGCTCTATCCCGAGGACGACCCGACCACCTACGCCAACAAGATCCCGCCCCTCCAGCTCTTCGTGACCACGGATGGCGACTACTTCCGCGCCATGGGGATTCCGCTGATCGCGGGCCGGACGTTCGACCGCCTCGACACACAGCGCGGCGGCGAGGCGATCATCAGCCAGCGTACCGCCGCGCAGTTCTGGAAGGACTCCACCGGCCGGAGCGCCATCGGAAAGCGCTTCCGCGAGCTGCCGGGAAGCGGGCCGCTGTACACCGTCGTGGGCGTCGTCGGCAACACGCGCGACAGCTCCGTCGCGGGGCCCCCGACGCAGATGGTCTACTTTCCGCAGGCCGTGGACCCTGACACCCTGTTCTCGCAGGTGCAGCGCACCCTGGCCGTCGTGGTAAAAACCGCCGGCGACCCCGGCGCGATCACGGGCGCTGTGAAAAAGGTGGTGCGCGAGCTCGACCCCTCACTGCCGACGTTCGACGTCCGGACGATGGCCGCGGTGTTCGATGCATCCATGGCGCAGCTTTCCTTCACCATGCTGATCCTCGGCGCCGCCGCCGTGGTCACGCTGCTGTTGGGGGCCATCGGGTTGTACGGCGTCATGGCCTACGCGGTCACCCTGCGAACACGCGAGCTGGGCGTGCGCATCGCGCTCGGCGCGCAGCCTGGCAGCGTGGCGGCGATGATGACGCGCCAGGGCGTCACACTCACGGCCGTGGGGATCGCCGGCGGGCTTGCGGTGTTCGCACTCGTCGCGCGCTTCCTGCGCTCGTTCCTGTTCGGCGTAGCCCCGGGCGATCCGTTGACGCTCGCGGGCGCGTCGTTGCTGCTGGTCGCGGTCGCGGCGCTCGCGAGCTGGCTGCCGGCGCGCCGGGCGTCACGCGTGGACCCGGTCGAGGCGCTACGCGCGGAGTGAGGAAGGGCGGCTGGACCGCTTGCCGCTTGCCGCTGGCGCCTCGATGTGACCGACATCACCTATGAAACCAGTCAAACGGTAAGCGCCAAGCGCCAGGCTGCTGTTCGTCGTTAACGCCGGCCTAGGGTACTCGTCCAAACACGGGAGAGCGGACGTCGCGCTCGAACTCAACCGACACCAGGACAAGTGCCATGAAGCCCTACCGTTTGTCTCGAATCGCCGCCTTCGCGTTGCTCGCGGCTGCGGCCGCCTGCGAGAGCACGTCGCCCGAAGCCGAGCTTGTCAGCGACGCCCAGATCACGACCGACGTTGCGAACAGTTCCGGCGACGCGATCGCGAGCGCCGTGACGACCATACTCGACAACGAGGCGATGGTCGGGCTGGGCAATACCTACGGCGACGCAGAGGCCGTGACCACCAATACGCTGACCTTCGATCGGTCGCGTACGTGTTATGACGCCAACGGCGCGGTGGTCAACTTCTGCGCGCCGCTGTCGAGCGTTCGGAAGATCGTTACGCATGTCGAGATCGACGGCAGCCGGACGCATCGCGCGACTGAACAGAGCGACCCGATCTGGCAGGGCGTCGTGCACCGCGCGCTGGACGACACCCTGACTCGCAACTTCACCGGCGACACCGAGATCTCGCGTACGCACTCGAGTGTCGGCACGGGCGACGATACCACCACGTTCAATGGCGAGCGTGTCACGCGCCTGATGAGCGAGACGACGCGTGATTCCTTGAAAGCCCTGACCTGGAACCTGCCGCACAGCCAGAATCCGTGGCCGGCGTCGGGAGCGATCGTGCGGGCCGTTGCGGTGAAGGCCGTCGCGTCGAGCGACGCTCGTACGGTGACGCGCGAGTTGAATCTGCTCGTTCAGGTGACGTTCCCGGCTGACGCGCAGGGCAACGTGCCGCTTCAGATCAACGACAAGACGTGCAACCTGAACCTCGTGACGCGCATCGTGAGCGGCTGCCAGTAACCGATTACGGCAGGAGCGTGACGAAGACCGTAGGGCTGGAAAAGGACTGGTTGTCGGCCTCGTAGGTCCCGACCAGACGGTAGCTACCCGGCGGCAGCGGCTGACCATTCAGCCGGCTGTCGCCGGGTTTCCAGTAATCAGTCACCGTGGCGGTGTCGCCGGGGAAGATCTGGATCGGTGGGAATCCGACGGTCGCGCAGAAGAACACTGGCACCGCGACCTCGGTATCACCCGAAAACACCCTGAAGGGATGCAGGCAGGGGCCGTAGTCACCCGGCGCGCGTCCGACCATGGTGCGCGACGACCGGTTGATCACCAGGAGTGTTACCGCGACCGAGTCGGTCGGCGTGACCTGGGCCGGATCGATCTCCACGCTGATCGCCACGGTGCGCGGTTCCGTGACGCTGCACGAGGCCAGGGCCAACGCGGACAGGAGTAAGAGCGTTCGCATTCTACTGTGCATAACTCTGACGGCTTCGCGGCGAGTCACTTGGCTAGGGACTCCCCAGTCCCTATCTCAGGCGTGCCCCGCCCACGACCGTTCGCCCGGCGTGTACGGCACGCAGGGGTCGAACCGGCCGGGTGATTCCACGTAGCGCTGTGCCTGCGTGCAGCCGATCTCCGACGTGAAGTAGCCGAGCAGCGTCAGCTCCTTCATCATCCGGAAGTAGTGCGCGGGCGAATCGGCGGTGATCTCGGCGGTGGGGCCTCCCGGCGCGGGATCCTTGCGCGCGTCACCCGCGGCCTTGATGTCGACCGCGGGCGTGCCCAATCCGCGCCGCCGCCGCTGCGCGGCGCGCCGCGCGTCGCTGTGCGTCTTCTGTTCGCGATCCACGCGCTCGAGGAGATCGAGCCGCTGCTGCGGCGTCGCCCGCATGAACGTGACGCTGCTGGCCCGGCGCATCTCGTCGTTCAGCGTCCGCATGCCGGTCCGGAAAAGGGCGCGGTCCTCGGGCGTGTACGTGTCCGTGACCATCAGTGCCATGAACGCGCCCGTTTTCGCCGCCTTGGCCCCGGGAGTGGACGTTTCGGGCAGAATCGTGTCCGCCACCTCGTCCAGAAACGCGATGTCGTCCGGCGTGAACGGCTGGGCGTCGTCGGCATCGTCGCGGCGGCAGCCCGTGAGCAGCGAGCTTCCGCCTACGAGCGCTACCCCGCCGAGGATTGCGGTGACCCGCTTGATCGCTTCGCGTCGATCGATCGTGTTGTTGGGCATTCCTGTCTCCTGTAGTCGCTTACCGCTTACCGTTCACCGCTTGCAGATGCGGCAAAGGTCAGCGGCAAGCGGTCAGCGGCAAACGGTCAGAGATTCCTCTTGTTCAACTCGTTGACCGCGTGATCAGCCGCTCGCGCAGTCAGCGCCATGTACGTCAGCGACGGGTTCTGGCACGCCGCCGACGTCATGCACGCGCCGTCCGTGACGAAGACGTTGGGCGCATCCCACACCTGGTTGTGCGCGTTGAGCACCGACGTCTTCGGGTCTCGTCCCATGCGCGCCGTGCCCATCTCGTGAATCCCCATGCCCGGGAAGTACTCGCTGTCGAACGATTCACGCGCTTCACGCCGCACTGCTCGAGCATCTCCGCCATGTCGTTCATCATGTCCTTGCGCATGAGGCGCTCGTTCTCGCCGATGGCGCAATCGATCTTGAGAACGGGGAGTCCCCACTTGTCCTTCTTCGCTGGGTCGAGCGAGATCATGTTCGCGTGGTTCGGCAGCATCTCGCCGAACGCCGTGGCGCCGATGCCCCAGCCGCCAGGCATCGCCATGGCGTCCTTGAACGCCCCGCCGACGCCGAGCTCCGCCACCGCGCGCGACCAGCCGTCGCGGCCGGCGCCGCCCTGGTAGCCGAAGCCGCGCAGATACTCTCGCTTGTCGCCGAACAGGTTGCGATAGCGCGGGATGTAGAAGCCGGTCGGGCGGCGCCCGTAGTAGTACTTGTCGTCGAGCGAGGGCTCCTCGAGCCTGCCCTCGGCGCCGCACGCGGAAGTGGTGGTCCATGAGGTTGTGGCCCAGCTCGCCCGAGCTGCTGCCCAGTCCGCCGGGCCAGACGTCGGTGGCCGAGCGCAGCAGCAGCCACGTCGAGTTGATCGTCGACGCGCAGAGGAACACGACGCGGGCCCTGTAGTCGGTGGTCTGGTTGCGTCACGGCATCGAGGACGCGCACGCCGGTCGCTCGCTTGCGGTCCTTGTCGTACAGCACTTCGCTGACGATCGACGAACGGCTTGAGCGTGAGTCGTCCGGTCTTCACCGCGGCCGGCAGCGTGGATGACTGCGTGCTGAAGTACGCGCCGTAGGGACAGCCCAGCCAGCAGGCGTTGCGGTACTGGCAGGCGCCGCGGCCCTCGCAACGGGCGCGTGAGGTTGGCGACGCGTCCAATGATGAGGCGCCGCTTGCCGTCGAACGCCTTGCTCAGCCGGCCGGCGACCAGCTCTTCGCCGCAGTTGAGCGGCATGCCGGGCTGGAACTGGCCGTCGGGCAGCTGCGGCAGGCCCTCGCGCGAGCCCGCGATGCCCGGCGTGACGCTCGACGTAGTCGTACCACGGCGCGATGTCCTGGTAGCGGATCGGCCAGTCGATCGCGACGCCGTCCTTCGCGTTGGCCTCGAAGTCGAACTCGCTCCAGCGGTAGCTCTGCCGTCCCCACATGAGCGAGCGGCCGCCCACCTGATAGCCGCGGTACCAGTCGAACCGCTTGACCTCGGTGTAGGGCGATGTCCTTGTCGGACGCCCAGAAGTCGAGGTTCTTCTCGTTCAGCGGGTAGTCGCGCTTGAGCACCGGGTACAGCTCTTCCATCGCTTTCGTGCGTCCGCCGCGGTGCGGGTACTCCCACGGCCCCTTGGTCGCGTTGACGTAGTCCTTGATGTGCTCGACGTTGCGGCCGCGCTCGAGCAGCAGGACGCGCAGGCCCTTCTCGGTGAGCTCCTTGGCGGCCCATCCGCCGGAGATGCCCGATCCTACGACAATCGCGTCGAATTGCGCAGCTTGCATCGATCCTCGCTCGCGTCCGATGTGAAGCGAATATGGCGTGCCCGACAGCGTCTGGACAACCCATTGTCGGCACACTCGCTGCTCATCTGGGCCGGAGATGACCGACAAAGCCCCCCCCGCACCAAAGGCAATCCCATTTGTCGTCTACAACGGGACGGGGGGAGGTGGGGATGGCGCGGGTAACGGCGCTGGCAAGCCGTACCTGGCCGGGCTCGAGGACGTCAAGGTGCTGTCCGCCGACGAGCTGTTCGCCGAGCCGGCCGCATGCATAAGCGCCGCGATCCTGCTCGTGGACGCCTCGATGCTGGACCATGCGGCGGACCTGGCCCGGCTGCCGAGCCACCTCGTCGTCGTCGCGGCCGACGACGCGGCGGAGCAGGCGCTGGGCGAGCGCGCCGACCTTTCGCTGGCCGGCATGTCCGATCCCGCCGACCGTCAGCGAATCCTGCGCACCGCCGGCCGGTTCTCGGCGGTCAGTCTCAGCGCGTCGAAGCAACGCCGGGAGCTGGTCTGCGCGCGGCGCGATCTGCACAAGCTGAAGACGATGGGCATGCAGCTCATGGACGAGCGCGATCCGGCCGCGCTGCTCCGTGGCATCGTCGAGGAGGGGAAGGTCCTGACCGAGAGCGATGCCGGTTTGCTGTTTCTGCTGGAGAAGGACAGGAGCAACCAGCCGCGGCTTCGCCTGGCCATGTACCACTGGGACTCGCTGCCCGATCTGCCGGTGCTCACCTCCGAAAGCCTGGCCGTGGACGACACGAGCGTCATCGGGCACTCGGCGGTGGTGAGACACCAGGTCGTCGTTGAAGACGCCTACGCTATCCCGCCGGACGCCGGCTTCATGGCGAATAAGGACTTCGACGCGAAGTACGGCTACCGCAGCCGGTCGATGCTCCTGGTCCCGATGCTGGACCGGCACGGGGGCGTGGTCGGCGTACTGGCATTCGTCAATCGCAAGCGCCACAGCGCCGCGAGGATCCATTGCCTGGAGGACGCCGACCGCTACGTGCTGCCCTACACCCGCCGCGAAGTGCGCATGGCGCGCGCGCTCGCGGGCCTGGCAGCATCGTCCATCGAGAACTCGGCGCTCTACGCCAGGATCGAGCACATCTTCGAGAGTTTCGTGAAGGCGGCCGTCTCCGCCATCGACCAGCGCGACCCGTCCACGGCGGGGCACTCGGTGCGCGTTGCGACCCTCACGACGGAGCTGGCGAAAGCGGTGCAGCGCGGCGGGAACGGGCCCTACAAGAACCTGCGCCTCTCGCACGCCCAAATGCGCGAGCTGCACTTCGCGGCCCTGCTGCACGACCTGGGGAAGGTCGGGGTGCGCGAGGACGTCCTCATGAAGGGGAAAAGGCTGCCGGCGCAGCTGTGGGAGCGGGTTGAGGCGCGCTTCGACCTCATCCGGCGGACGCTGGAGGCGGAGCATTACAAGAACTGCCCGGGCGCGGCGGAGACAGCGAAGGACTCTCGCACATTGGCCGGGCCGATGGACCCCCACTGCGCCGAGCAACTCAAGCAGCTCGACCGCTTGTGGGAAATCGTCCGTGCGGCGAACGATCCGGCCCCGCCCTTTGCCGCCCCGTCGGACCTGGATGACATCGGGGGTCGCATGTTCGAAGGCCTCGACGGCAAGCCGGCGCCGTATTTGACGAGCGACGAGCTGCGCTATCTTCAGATCCCGCACGGCACGCTGAACCCGCACGAGCGCGAGGAAATCCAGAGCCACGTCGAACAGACCTATCAGTTCCTGCTCCAGATTCCCTGGACCGACGAGCTGAAGGACCTCGCGCTCATCGCCTACGGGCATCACGAAAAGCTGGACGGTTCCGGCTATCCGCGGCGGATCAAGGGAGACCAGATACCGGTTCAAACGCGAATAATGACCATCGCAGACATCTTCGACGCGCTCACCGCGTCGGATCGACCCTACAAGCAGGCGGTCGCGCCGGACAAGGCGCTCGACATCATCCAGGCGGAAGCCAAGTCGGGTCTGCTCGACGTCGAACTGGTTCGTGTGCTGGTGGAGAGTCAGGTGTACACGCAGATTCTCAGGTAGTGAGCAAGGGAACTATCGCGATCCTGACGGGCGGCGGCGACGTCCCGGGTCTCAATCCGGCGATTCGCGCCATCACGATCCGCGCGCTGCGCGAGGGGTACCGCGTGCTCGGCATCCGCCGCGGCTGGGCCGGCCTGGTGGACTACTCGCGCGAGAAGGGCGCGGACAACAGCGAGAACGTGCAGGAGCTGTCGGAGGCGATCGTGAACCGCGCCGGCCGCACCGGCGGCACGTTCCTCCACACGTCGCGCACGCGGCCGAGCCACCTGCCGCGCGAGCGCGTGCCGGCGCACCTCACCGGGTACGACAAGAAGATCAACGACATCACCCCGGACGTGCTGAAGAACCTCGAGCACATCGGCGTCGACGTGCTCGATTCCGATCGGCGGCGACGACACGCTGAGCTACGGCAAGCGTCTGCACGACGAGGGCGTGCACGTCGTCGCGATCCCCAAGACGATGGACAACGACGTCTACGGCACCGACTACTGCATCGGCTTCAGCACGTGCGTCACGCGCACGATCGAGCTGACGCACCGGCTGCGCACGTCGGCCGGCTCGCACGAGCGCTTTCTCGTGATCGAGGTGTTCGGGCGGTACGCCGGGTTCACGGCGCTGCTGCCGACGATGGCCGGGGCGGCGGACCGCTGCGTCATCCCGGAGCATGCCGTCGACGTCGAGCGCTCACCGAGCTGATGACGTACGACCGCAACCGGAATCCGAGCCGGTATTCGGTGGTGCTGGTGTCCGAAGGGGCGCAGCCTCAAGACGCACGAGGGCATGAGCTTCGAGAGCGAAGAGACGGACATGTTCGGCCACCGCAAGCTGGGCGGCATCGGCGACAGGGTCGCGTCCGCGCTCAAGGAGTACTCGCCGCGCTACAACAACGGCCGGCGCATCGACGTGGTCAACCAGCGGCTCGGCTATCTCGTGCGGTCGGGCGATCCGGACGCGCTCGACTCGATCGTGCCGATGGCGTTCGGCAACCTGGCGCTCGATCTGATCCTCAAGAAGCAGTACGGGCGGCTGGTGAGCATCCACCAGGGCTTCTACGACAGCGTGCCGATCACCAGCGTGACGTCGGAGAAGAAAGTGGTGGACGTGGAGAAGTACTACAGCACGAAGCGAATGCGGCCGATCTACGAATTTGACGGGGCGCCACTCTTCATCATGACGAGCGACTGAAGAAACGGCGCAACTGACAAACGGCGCAACTGACAAACGGCGCGACTACAAAACAGCGCGACTACAAAGCAGCGCAGCTAAAAAACAGCGCGACTAAAAAAACGGCGCTTCGGCGCGCACTCGATGCGTCGTTTGGCGCCGTTGTCGGTCGCGCTTCTTTGCAGTTGCGTTTCATTGTAGTCGGGTGCTTCTGTAGTCGCGCCGTCTTGTAGTTGCGCTTTTCCCTGTCTGTTCCATCTTCGTGTTCATGCTCATGCGGCGGGGCTTCATCCAATCGACCATCGCCTCGCTCGGTGCGGTGATGACCTCCGCGAGCGAATCGTTGAGGCACATCGTGGAACCACCGGCAGGGCCCCCGGAACCGACCCCGCTCAGGTTCCAGTTACGCGGCACGCGCTCCTTCAGGCTGAACTACGCGCCGCACTTCGGCATGTTCAAGGAGCACGCGGGCGACGATCTCGTGGCGCAGCTGGAGTTCATGCGCGCCGAGGGGTTCACCGCGCTCGAGGACAACGAGATGAAGCGCCGGTCCGTCGCCGATCAGGAGCGCATCGGCGCCGCGCTGCGGCGGCTCGGTATGCGCATGGGCGTGTTCGTGGCGCACGAGATCGCGTGGAACGAGGCGAACCTCGCCGGCGGCGACGCAGCCAGGCGGGACGCTTTCGTGCAGCAGGTGCGCGACTCGATCGACGTCGCGAAGCGCGTGAATGCAAGGTGGATGACTGTCGTGCCCGGGCACGTAGACCGCCGCCTCGACATGAGCTTTCAGACTGCCAATGTGATCGAGGCGCTCAAACGCGCCTCGGCGGTGCTGGAGCCGCACGGGCTGATCATCGTGCTCGAGCCCCTGAACACCCTGCGCGACCACCCGGGACAGTTCCTCACGGAGATTCCCCAGGCGTACGCGATCTGCAAGGCCGTGGCGAGCCCCTCGTGCAAGATCCTGTTCGACGCGTACCACCAGCAGATCACGGAAGGGAATCTCATTCCCAACATCGATCGGGCCTGGGACGAGATCGCGTACTTCCAGGTTGGGGACAATCCGGGTCGCAAGGAGCCCGGAACGGGAGAGGTCAACTACCGGAACGTGTTCCGGCATATCCACTCCAAGGGCTACACCGGCATCGTGGGCATGGAGCACGGCAACTCGCGGCCGGGACGCGAGGGCGAGCGCGCCGTCATCGACGCATACCTCGAGGCCGACCGCACGTAAACGTCCCTCCAGTCACTGCGGTGCCACCGGCACCGTCACCGCCGCGACGTATCAGGAGTACATGCGTTTGCGACCGTAAGCCCCGTTCCGTCGCGTTGCCCGAAGAATGTCGGTGCGCGGGCGGTCCGAGAGGTACCTTTCATGTGCGCGACTCCTCCTGCGCGCACCATGGGAGACCGAATGAGACTGGTTCCGGAACGCATCAGCATGACCTGGATCGAATCGCTCAGCGACGTCGAGCTGATCGACTGCGAGGCACGGGTGCACGCCAAGTTCGCGCTGATCGAGCGGCGCGAGAAGAAAATCCGCGGACACAGGTACGAGCTGTGCCGCGGACCGGCAGACCTGATGGATGCATGGGACCGGTGGAGCCGGCTGCACCACGCGACGCGTGATCGATCGCTCAGGCCGCGCCGCGATCCGATCGAGGCGTAACTACCTGAAGTTGTCGATCAGCGGCGGTGTTGTGATCCCGAGGTGTACGCGCCAATCCTGCGTGTGCTTCACGCGATACTGCCCGGTGCTCCACTCCATGTCGTCCCAGAATTCCTCGACAGAAAACGAGCCGTCCGCCGCGCTGACGATGGCCCAGTGATAGTAGCGCGCCGGATCCGTCTGGGTCTGGCCGATACAAACGCACCGGCCCGACGGGTTCCATGTCGTTCCGGCATCGTGGAAGTCCTGGGCGTTCTCCGCGATGGGCTCGGGTAGCTCTTCGCCGAACAGCGCGTTGAACGCCGTCACGAAAAGCGCGCCGCGGCGGGCGATTTCCGGGTCTACGCGCCAGATGTATCTCCGCGGCGGCTCCGCCTTGCGGGCGAACCGTGCGCGTTCCGCATAGAGCTGCGCCGACTCGCGCAACGCCGTCAGCAGCACGGCGTCCCGGGTGAGGCAGGCGAGCGCCACGAGTGAGTAGTCATCGCTCTCCTGGGCCTCGCGGTGCGCGAGTTCCACGATGCGGTCGAGCGACCACTCGCCCTGGAGGTTCAGCACGACCGTGAGCGGGTCGCGGCCCGCGGGAAGCAGCCGCTCCTCGAGGTTGCTCGCCGCGCCGAAGATCGGCGACGACGTCACCGCCAGCAGACGCCGATACTCCCGCATCTCGCGCACGGATTCATGCCGGCCCTTCGGTTCGTTCTGGAGTGCGCGCAGGAGCTGAAAGTACTCCTTCAGTTTCTCGTCCTTCCCGTAGTAGCCGTCGGCCGGGATGTCCGCGCGCTCGACGTCGAGCTTCACCGCCACCACGCGCGCAGCCCGGAGCAGTTCGCCGCGTTCGTGTAGCATGATCCCGTCGCGATACATCTGGTCCAGGCCGCGGAGAAAGACGCGATCGTCCACAACCCGTTCTTCGATCGACTCCGGCATTCGGTGTCCGTTGGGGAGGAGGAAGCCTATCCCCGCCTCCGGCGGGGCGCAAACGGGCCCGGGCCCCGCGCGGTGACGTGGCCGTCACCGGCTCCGTCCTGAAGGCATATGAACGCAACCACCATTTGGCGCGTCTGTATGGCATTGGCCGCGACCGGCGCCGCGGCCCCCGTTCAGGCGCAAAGTGTTTCCGGCGTCGTGTTCTGGGACCGCAACGCGAACGGCATTCGGGACGAGGGAGAGCTGGGGCTCGCCAACGTGGCGGTCTCGGATCAAGACACCGTGGTCCGGACGAATGCCGCCGGCGTCTACCAGCTCCCGACGGGCCGGGGGCACGGCATCATTTTCGTCTCCGTGCCGGACGGCTTCCGCTCGGTGGGCTCGTTCTGGCGCCGGGTCGGCGAGGCGTCGCAGTTCGCGCTGACGCCGCGGAGGGTGCTGGATTTCCGGTTCGTGCACGCGAGCGACGTCCACATCAGCGAGGCGAGTGTCTCACGCATTCGCCGCCTCCGCGCGATGGTAGACTCGATGGCACCGGCGTTCGTCCTGCTCAGCGGCGACCTGGTGCGCGACGCGCTGCGCGTCAACGAGGTCGAGGCGACCGCGTACTACGAGCTGTTCGGCATCGAGCGCAACCTGTTCCGGACGCCGGTGTTCACCGTGCCGGGCAACCACGAGATCTTCGGCATCGAGCGCGAGCGGTCGCGGGTGGACCCGGCACATCCGCTCTTCGGAAAGAAGATGTACCGGTCGTACCTTGGCCCGGACTACTACAGCTTCACGCACGGCGGCATCCATTTCGTGGCGCTCAACACCGTGGACGTGCACGGCGACTGGTACCACGGGCACGTGGACAGTCTCCAGCTCGCGTGGCTCGAGCGCGACCTCGCCCGGCTCCCGGCGAACACGCCCGTAGTGACGTTCAACCACATCCCGTTCTACAGCACGTCGGAGATCATCAACGGCTACGAGGACTCCGGCGTGGCGCCCACCGTCATCGCGATCGACGGGAAGCAGCAATTCCGCCACACCGTCTCGAATGCCGCGCAGGTGCTCGCGGCGCTCGCGAAGCGTCGCCACGTGCTGGCGCTGGGCGGGCACGTGCACATGCGAGAGCTGCTCGACTTTGGTCGGGAAGGGGAGCGCGTGCGGTTCGAGAACGCCGCCGCCATCGTCGAACCGTCCCGGACCAGCATCGGCGTCTTCCCGTCGGGCTTTACCGTCTATACCGTGATCAATGGCGTCATAGATGCAGGGAGGTTCGTCCGGCTCGAACCCTAGGCCGCCATGCCACTGTCGATAAAATCCCCGGACTTCGCCGCGAATGGAGCAATCCCGCGGGAGTTCACCTGCGAGGGACCCGACACCGCGCCCGCGCTCGAATGGTCCGGCGCCCCGGCGGGCACGAAGAGCTTTGCTCTCATCGTGGACGACCCCGACGCGCCCGACCCCAAGGCGCCGAAGATGACCTACGTGCACTGGGTGTTGTACGACATCCCGTCTTCCGCGACCGGCCTCCCCAAGGGCGGAAAAGCGCCCGCGGGCGCGCGCGACGGCAAGAACGACTGGAAGAAGACGGGCTACGGCGGCCCTTGCCCGCCGATCGGCCGGCACCGGTACTTCTTCAAGCTCTATGCGCTCGACACCCAGCTCGGCGACCTGAAAACGCCGGACAAGCCCGCCCTGCTCAAGGCGATGCAAAGCCACATCCTCGGCCAGGCCGAGGTTGTGGGCACCTACCAGAAGGCGAATACGTAAAACCCGTCGCCGTCTACGTACGGCGACGAATGTCGGCGCCATTGGCGGGGACGTATCCTGCCCGGCATGCGCAAGACACTTACATCAGCGTGTCTCGCCGCCACGCTCAGCGGCTGCATCGATCCAATCGGTCCGATCGTCCTCGACTTCAGCGGATGGGACGGCTGCTACTACTACTGTGGCGTCGACTTTGACGTGTCGCCCTCCGGAGCAAACATGCTCACGGGCGACACGCTGAGGATGTCCACGCGGTCGACAACCGGCCACGAACTCGCCAGTTGGACGTCGTCTTCGGACGCAGTCTCGTTCGTCGCGAGCAGCGGGTTGGTGCGCGAGGTGCGATCCCCCGTGTCGAACGTCCTCGTCAAGGCGATCCACGCAGGGGTTGCGGACATCGACGTTCGCGCGATCGATACGACCTACAAGATGCTGCTCCGTCTCCACGTCGCCGACTCCTCGGCGATCACGACGATCCGGCTATGGTACGGTGGCCAGCCGTTTTCGCCTCCGGTCGGAGCCCGGTTTTCACCCACCGTTCACCTGCTCGATTCGATCGGCCGTGAGTTTCACGCGTCGCCCACCGGATGGTCGACAAGCGCTCCGTTGGTGCTGTCGATCGAGTCGACTCCGATGGGGATCGAGCTGGTGGCCAAACGCCCCGGCACTGCGACCATCACCGCGACTTTTCTCGGCGTGTCGCAATCCACGACCATGACCGTGGTTCCGTGACCATGCGCAGAGTGACTGCCGCGACCCTCCTGGCCCTGGCGGTGAACGGTTGCTCCGATCCGTTCGGGATTGGCGACATCGAGCTCCCGTATTGGAGCGGATGTTTTACGCTCTGCTCGAGCGAGTGGCCCGTGGAGATGATCGTCATCCCGGGCAGCGTCAACTTGCTTGTGGGCGACACCGTCCGTGAGACGCTGGGCTCGGGCATCGGCACCTGGACCTCGTCGTCCGATGCGGTTGCGTTCATCACGGTCGACGGCTTCACGAGCACAGTCACGTCGCCGACGCGCGAAGTCCTCCTCAAGGCATTGCGGCCCGGGCTCGCCGAGATCGACGTGCGCATTGACACGACCCGCAACGGGCGTTACCCGATCCGAGTCGCGGATTCCTCCGCGATCGCCACGATCTCGTTCTGGGGCGGCTCCATGCCACCGAGTCTCACCGTTGGTGCGGTGATCGCGCCGATCGCCCTGCTTCGGGATGCGGAGGGCCGAGAGTTCCGTGGCGCGCCGACCGAGTGGACGAGCAGCGACTCACTGGTGGTTGCAATTGCCAACACGGCGATCGGCGTCCGCCTGGTCGCAAATCGCGCGGGCTCGGCTACGATAACCGCAAAGTTCCTCGCGGTGTCGCAGACCACGACCATCACCGTGGTGCCCTGATCATGCGGCGCGCGAGGTTGGTCGTGTTGGCAGTGGGGTTGGCGCTCGCCGGCTGTTACGACTTCGGCTGGGGCACCGGTACCTGTGGGTACGCGCACCCTTGCGACGTCACCTTCGAGATGTATCCACGCGTTGAAGGCATGCTGCTGGGCGACACTCCGATTCCACGTCGCGTCCACCGAAGGCAACGGCCTGGCGACCTGGAGGTCGTCGTCGTCCGGCGTCGCCTCGTTCATGGTGCCTACCGGAATGGCTGGCGATGTCGTGACGCCGGTTGCCGCTGTGCTCGTGAAAGCCAGATCCCTGGGCACCACCAACATCCGCGCGATCGCCAGCAATGCGGCATTCCGGGACTCGCTCCGGCTCAACGTCGTCGATTCCTCCTCGATTACGATCTCACTCGAACGGTGCCCCCAACCGTCCGTGTGCGCTCCACCCATGGGACCGAGGCGCTGCTGTTGGACGCGACAGGAGGCGAGGTTCACGGAGCGCCGACCGGCTGGGCCAATAGCAACGACGACGTGCTGCAGATAGTGCACGAGGGGAGGAGGGTCGAGCTGACCGGCATCAAGGCCGGGTCGCCTGTCGTCACCGCGACCTTCCTTTCGGGGTCGGCAAGCGTCACCGTGACTGTAGTTCCCTGAGCGCCTGCTACACCGCGTCGCTCAGGCTGGTGAAGTGGAAGTCGCGCACGCGCAATGCCGGCATCGCAGTGCCGCCCCCGCCGAAGTCGCCCGCAAGGCGCACGGGCTTCCCGATCGCCTCGAGCTTGTCGAGCATGAACAGCGGGCTCTCGTTGAAGCGCATGTTGCGCACGGGACGAGAGATCTTGCCATTTTCGATCAGGAATGTGCCGTCGCGCGTGAGGCCTGTGTACAGCAACGTGCGCGCGTTGACCGGCCTGATGTACCAGAAGCGCGTCACGAGCACGCCGCGCTCTGTGGTCGCGATGATCTGCTCGAGACTCTGATCGCCGCCGACCATCTTCAGCGTATTGGCGTTGCCCGTCGCCGTCTTGCCCTGTTTCTGCGCCCAGAATCGCGAATACCCCAGCGACTTCAGCACGCCACTCTCGATCCAGACCTGACGCGACAGCGGCATCCCGTCGTTGTCGAACGGACTTCCGAACAGCTCCGGGTCAGACGGGTCGGACAGGAGCGTGACGCGCTCGTCCACGATCTTCTCCCCGAGTTTCGTGCCTCCACCTTGCTTCGCGAACGCGCTGCGTCCCTCGTCGGCCGGGCGCGCGTCGAGCGCGTTCGCCAACAACGAAACCAGATCTCCCGCCGCCGCCGGCTCGAGAATCACCGTGTAGCGACCCGGCTCGATCGGCTTGGCGTTGCGGGAGAGCCGCGCCTTGGAGATGGCGGTTTCGGACACCGCCGCGAAATCGATCTTCGTCCAGTCAGGGTGGTTGGCGCCCGCCCATCCGGAGCCCGTACCGTCCGCCGTTCGGACGGTGAGCGTGTAGTCGACACCCGTGCCGGGCGCGTAGGCGAACAGGCCCTTGTTGTTGCCGACGGCATTCGCGCTGCTGTGCGCCTGGAGAAAGCCCGCCGCCTGGATGTCGCCGGCCTTCCTGGCGCCATCGATGAGGAGCTGGGCCGCCTTGGCGCGCTCGGCCGCCGAGGCATTGGCTGTGGACGCGAAGTGTCCGGCCACTTCCTTATATGTCTGGGGTCCCAGCAGGGGCAGCGCCTCCGGGTTCTCGGGCGCGAGACGCGCGAGCGTCTCCGACAGTCGGACGGCACGCTCCAGCCCCTCGTCGGTCAGGTCGTTGGTCGTCGTGATGGCGTGCTTCTTTCCAAAGGCGCTGTAGATGCGGATGCTCAGGTCCACGTTCTTGCCGGACGTAGTGATCCGGTTGTCAGCGACCCTGATGTTGCTCTCTTCGCTGTCGTTGAGCGAAACCTGGATCTCGTCGGCCTTCGACAACTCGACGATGCGCCCGATGAGTGCGCGCGCGGCGTCACGCGTGAGCATCAGCGCGTCCTCCCCGTGTTGAGCACCATCTGATTCCTGAAACGCGCCGGGACGCAGAAGTGCGAGACGGCGCTGGTCTGTCCGGGCTGTCCCTTGCCATCGCTGAAGGTCGCGCCGTGACCGTAGCTGCTCTTGCCGCCGATCATGTCCATCGCGTTCCAGAAGTCCGGCGTTCGCATCTGATACGCCACGTCCTTCAACTGGCCGACGATCTTGCCCCCGCGAATCTCGTAGCACACCTGCGCGCCGAACTGCCCGTTGTAGCGCTGCTGGTCGATGGAGTATGTGCCACGACTGAACATCGCGATGCCCTTGTCGGTCGCGGCGATGAGGTCGTCCCAGCTGACGTCCTTCTCCCCGGGAAGCAGTGAGACGTTGGGCATGCGCTGGAACTGCACACTGCTCCAGCTGTCGGCATGGCAGCAGCCGCGCGACTTGGTGGGTCGCCCGTTCTTCCTGTACCACCAGTCGAGCCACGGGGCCTGCTCGCGCGTGGTTTGATAGTCGTTGACGATGCCGTTCTTCACGATGAGGAAGTCTTCCGGCTTGATGCCGTCGTCGTCGTAGCCGATGGTGCCGCATCCCCCCGGCTGCGACCGGTCGCCCTGCACGTTCATGTGCTCGGGGCCGAGCCTGAACGTGCCGAGCTTCTCGCGCGGAGGCGCCAGGAAGCTGGTGCCCGCGACGTTGGCCTCGTGTCCCATCGCGCGGTCCAGCTCCGTCGAGTGGCCAAGCGATTCATGGATGACGAGGAACAGGTTCGACGGGTGGAGAATCAGGTCGTAGACACCGGGCTCCACCGTCTTCGCCTTGAGCTTCTCCGCGGCCTGCTCCGCCCACACTCGCGCGTTCACCAACAGGTCCTGCTCCAGCACGTACTCGTAGCCGCGCCCGATGGGCTGGACCGAGTTGCTGCGCGACTGGAAGTCCGAGTTGTCGGACGCGACCGCGGTCGCGTTGAAGGGGACGTCCGTTCGAATGATCGTCTGCGAGAGCAGGGAGCCGTCGGTGTTGGCGTAGTGCTTCTCCTCCTTCACGAACGACATGCCGGTCTGCACGAAGCGCACGTTCGCGACCTTGAGCGCTTCGGCGTTGGCCTTGAGCAGCAGCTCTGCTTTCTCCTCGAGCGCTATATCCCAGGGGTCGGTGACGTAGGCGCTCTTCCATGTCTGCCGGCCGTGCTTTTCACCGGGAGCGAGCACGATGGGCTCGGCCCCGGGCAGGCGGTTGGCGCGCGCGATGGCGATGGCCTCGCGTACGGCGGAGCTGACGCCGTTCGGCGTGAGGTCCCGCGTACCGGCAAATCCCCAGGTTCCCATCACCAGACAGCGGACGCCTATCCCCTGCGTGTCCGTGTCCACGACGTTGACGATCTGCCGCTCGCGCGTGGCGATGTTCTGGCGGCGATATCGCCCGATGCGGGCGTCGGCGAAGGTCGCGCCCGCGGAACGCATCGCGTCCACCGCCTGGAGCAGGAGCTTCTCGATGTCGGATGGCGCCAGCTCGACGATCCGTCGGGCGAATGCCTCGGTGGGGGACAGGTATCGGCCGGCCACGATGATCCCCGCGGCCGCAGCGCCCTGCTTGAGAAAGTCACGGCGTCTTGTCATGCCATAAGAAACAGTGGGGAGTGGGAAGTGGGGAGTGGGGAGGTCACTTCCCACTCCCACTCCCCACTAGACTTCAGCGCATGTCGCATCTGGATCCCGTGCTCGTGGAACTGTCGCAGGAACTCGACCGGCTCGGGTACAAAGTCGTACCACACGGGGACCATCTGTGTGTGCGGCTTCCGCTCTTTGCGAGCGTGCGCATTCGCTTCGACGGGGAGCGCTACCGCTTCACGCCGCAGTTCGGACCATTTGGCCGTAGCGGAGGCTTGCTCGTGACATCAGCGGTGGCGGCGACCGCCGTCGGCGGGTTGGCCCTTGCGGTTGGTGCCGCCGCTCCTACACTGATTGCGGGCTTCCTGGGAGTCGTTGCACTGGCGCATGACGCCTGCCGTTTCGTGATCACCGAGGGTGCCCTGACGCGGCTGCAGCAGGCCACATCATTTTCCAAAGCGCTGGCGGCCGGCAGCTCGCGCAGCAAAGAAGCCTCCTCTCTCACGGCGCGCCCATAGCGGCGCGGCTCGGGCTCCACATGAAAGCGAGAGACCCGCTGAAGGCACCACGCTCAGCAGGTCCGCGCGCAACTCGGTCGGTGTGAGCCGCTCTATCGGCGTTGACCCGGGCCCTCCACCTTTGGCGCTCACACCGATCCGGAGAGCACCATGGCGGAAAGCGTTTACAAGGTGATCGAGCTCGTTGGCACGAGCGCTGATTCGTGGGAGAAGGCCGCGGCAGCGGCGATCAAGCGTGCCTCAAAGACGCTGCGCGATCTCCGCGTCGCCGAAGTGAAGCAGCTCGACATGGTGATCACGGACGGCAAGGTCGAGGCGTACCGCGCCAAGCTGAGCGTCTCCTTCAAGTACGAAGGGGCCTAGAGCCCTCCACCCCACACGAAAAAGGGTTTCCAGGGCCCGGCGCGGTCTACTGGTCGGGCCAGTCCCACACCCAGCGCGCCCGACAGCAGCGTGAAGCGCACGTCGGCGGTGGCGCGCACACGTCCGGTCGGTGTGGAGCCGAGGGCGAGCAACGCGGCGCGCGCGGCGTCTGTCGATGCTTCGGCCCATCCGGCCTGCGCGCCCGCGGCGATGCCCGGGCTCAGGCCCGGAATCACGATCGGCCCGAAGCGGAACGGCGTCCGCAGGACAGGGAATTGGTACGAAGCGAGGCCGCGCCCGATCGCGGCGCGGTCGCCGCCGAACTCCTTGTACGTGTAAGAGGGCAGGTCCCGCACGCCGCCAAGTTCGTACATCACCTGCGGTGGCAGCGGCGCGCCCCGAATGGCGCCCGCGTCCACGCGTGACGCGAACGCGACCCCGTGCCAGTAGCGCCGCGCGGCCAGACGCACTTCCGCGCGCTGCCAATCGAGATCGCCGCTGGCGATTTCGTAGTAGAGCTTCGCGCCGACGCCGGCGGAGAGTCCTTCGCCAGTGACGCGGGGATGCCACTCGAGCTGGGAGCTGGCGCGCGCATAGTTCCCTCGCGCGGCAGGACGGTTGGCGCGGAACGGTTGAGTGCCCAAGACGCCGATCTGGAGCCGCGCCGTCTCCGGCCTGTCGGCGACGTACGCGATCTCGTTCGTCAGCATCGCGCGATCCACGTTGCCGATGATGCGCGTCAGGTTGTACGCGCCGAGCCAGCGGTCCAGGTAGTCGTTGTCATCAATGCCCATGAACAGCGGGCCGATCGACAAGCCGCTCTCCATGAACAGGAGGAAGTCGTTTGTGGACGTCAGCCCGCGCTCGATGCGCGCGGTGTTGATCCAGTGGCTACGCGCGAGGGACGCCGACGCCGTGCCGCGCGCCGTCCGCTCCTCCCACGCCCAGCCCAGCGAGGCACGCGCGGAAAGGCCGGGTGCGCGGTCGCGAAAGCGAATCGAGCCCGCGAGGCCGGTGAACATGCCCTCGACGCGGTTGTAGCGCGCCACGTCCTCGAGGCGGCGCGGCCAGTAGTCCACGCGCGGCCTGCCCGTGGGCTTCCAGACGTCAGGCGCGATGTCGTCGAAGTCGTCGCTTCCGACGCGGCTGCTGGCCGCGCCGAGATTCTCACGCCACTCGCCGTAGCGGCTCACGCTGTCCTTCGACGCGAAGCTGAGGCGCGACCGCACCCGCGTCATGGAGTCCATCGCCGCGAGCGTCACGATCGTGTCGCCGTTGATGCTGAACTCCCGGAAACGCGACACGATGCGGAACACGGGCCGCACATCACCGAGGAGTCCCATCTGCGCCTGGAATTCCGAGCGCTGGTAGGTGGGCAGCCAGTACCGGCCGTTCACCTCGGCGTTCTCGAATTCCATGTAGGCGATGGCAATGGAGCCCGTGGTACGCGCGAACAGCGGAGTCTTCTGACTCGTGACGCTGGCGAGCCTGCCCCGCATGCGTACGAGTTGATGCCGGTCGGCGTCGAAGTCCAGCTCGCCGATGAACGCCACGAAATTGGAGGTGGGGCGCCTGACCGTTTCGACCGTCACGCGCACCACGTGGATCGTGCGGCCCAGCGAGTGAAGCGTCGCGACGGTGTCACCGCCGCGAAACCGGTAGTACGTGTCGCGATCATCAGCCAGCGGATGCACCGCGCGGAGCGGCTCGCGGCCCTGGGCCGTATCGCGCGCCTGGCGCTTGCGGAACCGGAGGCTGTCCTTTCGCGAAGGCGGTATACCGTCGTTGATGCCGACGACGAGCCGGTTGCCGTACAGCATGGGAACGCTGTACATGCGCGTGAAGGTCAGCGCCGAGTAGGGCGTGCCGAGCGACTGGGACCGGAACCCGACGACGTGGAGCAGATAGCGTCCCGAGCGCTCCCACTCCGCGCGCGCGGCGAGCTGCTCCAGCTGGCCCACGCTCTCGCGACCCAGGGAATCCCGCAGGATCAGCGCCAGCTCCGTTTCGACGGCCGCGGTGTAGCCGGCCAGGTCTGGCGGCGGAGCGCGGTTCCCCACGGCCGCGCGCGTGATGAAGTCGCGCAGCGCGGGCGTCGCGTACACCGAGTCGGCCGCCGCCACCTGGAACAGGAGTGCGAGGAGAATCACGCCTGTCACTACGGCGTCAAGGGGCCCGATGTTCCCATTGCCGCGTCCGGCCCGGACGACGAAGTTCCTCCGGTGTCCTTCCCCCGAGTCCTGGCACTGGCGCTGCTGTTCGGATGCTCGGCGTCAGCGCCGGACCGCACACCGACGGGCATTGCGCTTGCGCCGTCGTCCCCGGCCAGCCTCGTATCCGGCACGACCTTGAGCGTCGTCGCGGCCGTGACCAACAGCCGCGGGCAGGCGCTGGACGTTCAGCAGCTGACGTGGACCAGCTCGGATCCCGGCGTGGCGTCGGTCGCGGGCGGCGCCACCGGCGTCGTCACGGGCATCAGGATCGGCACCGCCAACATCACGGCGCGTGTCGGCGACGTCGTGTCCCCATCGCTGGCGGTGACTGTTACGCACGGTCCGCCGGTCCGGCTCTCGTTGGTGCAGGAGCCCGGCGATGCGCTGTCGGGCGAACCGCTCACTCCACAGCCGATCGTGGAGATCCGGGACGCCGCCGGGAACGTCGTCACCTCCTCGAACGTGTCCGTCACCGCTTCCATCGAAAGCGGCGGAGGAACGCTCGAAGGCGAGGTTATCAGGCCCGGGGTGAACGGCGTCGCGACGTTCACCGACCTCGTGATCCGGGGTCAGCCCGGGTCGCGACGCCTGGCGTTTACGGCAACCGCGATGCTTCCGACGATGTCCGTCTTCTTCGGCGTCGGCGTCGATCCGGAGCCCACGGCTGTCGCGCTGTCACCTTCGACGCCGCAACAACTCACATCGGGCCAGTCGCTCCCGCTCACGGCTGCCGTCGTGAACCGGGACGGCATCCCGCTGGCCCTCGGACCGGTGACGTGGGCGTCCGGAGACGAACAGATTCTCGTGGTGTCGGGCAGCGGAGTCGTGACGGCGCAGCGGCTCGGTACCGCGAAAAGTCGTCGCGAAGTACGCCGGGCTTGCGTCGGACTCGCTCGCGGTCACGTCGCGTCCGATAGTCTCGTACGGCGCGACCGACGCGAAAGTGATTCGCCTCGATCCGGGCGGCGAGGCGACTCCCGCGTTCTCGGCGACTGACGTCTTCGGCACCCCGGCGCCCGGCGTGTCGGCGATATTCGAGTCGCGGGCCGGGTCCGTCGCGTCCGTGGCCGCCGACGGCAGGATCACCGCGCTCGCTGGCGGTGGGGGAGGAGCGGGATTCGTCGCCGCGGGCACGTCGGTGGGATTCGCCGACTCCGTGTACGTGCAAGTGCCGCCCGCCACGGGCCCGGTGCTCAGGACGGACGTGACGCGGATCGCGCACGGGATCGGGGACGAGATCCTTGTGCGAGTCGTGCTCGATACTCGTGGGGCGACGGTCGGAGCGGCCACGCTGTCGCTCACCTGGCCGCACGATCCATTCATCGGATTCCTCGAGCTGCTCGACGTGGACGTCACCACCGGCGGCCTGGGCACCGTGACCGAAACGCCGGTGAACGGACAGGTGCGCGCGTCGTTCGTGTCGTCGGCCGGAGCGACCGGGGTGCTCGAGGTGATGCGCGTGCGACTGCGCGTGCGCACGTTTCCCAACCCGCTGGGGCGCACGGGCTGGCTGATTCTCCTTCCGCAGGACGTCGTGGGAATCGACTTCAGCCCCCTGACGAGCAGCGTGACACCGCTGCGCTACCCGCTCACGGTGGTCCCATGACGACCCGTCTTCTCATCATCGGCGGCGTGATGCTCGTGGCGGCGGCCTGCCGCGACGCGAGGCAGGCGCCGCGCGTCGTTCCCCCGGTTTCGCCGGACACGGCCGTCGTGCAGCTGGTGCTCTCGGACATGGCGCCCGCGATCGGCGACACCGTAGTCGTCACGGCGATGCTGAGCGGCGTCGCGAGCTTCACGGGGCGCGTGCGATTCGATTCCACGGCGCTGGCGTACGCCGGCGAGCATGCCTCGAGCGACGGCGCGCTGCGAGCGTTCAATGGGCTTCCCGGAGAGGTCCGCGTCGCGGGCGCCGCAGTGGACGGCTTCTCCACGGGGTCGCTCTTCGCCGCCCGATTCGTGGTGCGGCAAGGGGGCGGGCTGCAGTCGCTGAGGCTGACCTTCGACCAGATGAGCCGCGTTCCGTGATCAGGGTGATCTGCGCCGGTGTGATGGCGGCCACGCTCGTCGGGACGGGCGGCTGCCGCACCGCGCGCCGCAGCGAGCCGCCCACCACGGCGCCGAAGATCGCGTCGCTCGCGCCGGACTCCGTACCGGTCCTGCGCGGACCGCTCGCCGTGCTGGCAATCCATGGTGAAGCGTTCGAGACTGGCGACGATCCCGGCAACCTCGTGCAGATCGGCCCGGTGACGCTGCGCCGTGTGCCGGCCAACCGCGCGGGAACCGAGATCCGCGTGATCGTTCCCTCCGAGTACCCGTCCGGCGGCGAGGCGCCGCCGATCCGGATGGCGCCGGGAGACTACAACGTCACGGTGCGAACGCGAGCAGGTGTGAGCAACGCGGTGAAAGTGAGGGTCGTCGAATGATCGCGCGCGTTCGTGGCTGGTGGGTGGTGGGAGGCAGGTGTTTGATGGCCATGGTCGCAATTGCGATCGGAGTTGGCGAGCTACCCGCTCAGGCGCGCGAGCCGGAAGACCCGTGGGCCAGGGAGGAGTACTTCCGGCGCCAGATCAGCGACCTGAATGGCGGGATCCCCGGCGCCGCGATGCAGCGCATGATGGAGTTGGGCCTGGCGCGAGCGCGGTCGGGCGGCGGATTCGCCTCGGCGATCTTCGGCGGATCGTTCGTGCCGCTTGGGCCCTCCGGCCTGCTCGCTCAGGACGGCTTCTGGACGTCGGGGCAGCAGCTCGACGCGGGGCGCGTGAGCAAGATTGCCATCCACCCGACGAGCCGCGATACCTGGTACATATCCACCGCGGGCGGCGGAGTCTGGAAGACCACGAACGCCGGCGCATCCTGGGTGCCTCTCACCGAGGCGGAGTGCGTGTTGAACACGGGCGCGATCGCGCTCGACCCGACGGACCCGAGCATCGTCTACGCCGGGACCGGAGAGCTGAACACCTCGAGTTTCGGTTGCGGGGTGCTGCGCTCCGTGAACGCGGGCGGGAACTGGACGACATTCAGGGCGCCGGAGTTGACCAATTCCCTCGGCATTCATGCCCCTGTCGGCTGGATTCACGTGGATCCCGCGACCGCGGGCACGCCGACATCGACGGTCGTCCTGATGGGCACCATTCTGGGCGTGGCCCGCTCGACGAACAGCGGCGCGACATGGACACGCGTACTGCCGGCAAGCGGCGGCCCCGCCGCTCGCGCGGACAATATCGTCCAACGGCCGGGGAACCCCGACGTGCTGTTCACGGGCCTCGGGTCACCGCTGAACGGCGTCTACCGTTCCGGCGACAAGGGCGTTTCGTGGAACGCCCTTCCACCGCCTCCCGGCATCAATCTCGCCGCGGTCTATCGCTTTGCCCTCGCGACGAGCGCGGCGGCGCCGGAGAAGCTCTGGGTCTTTGCCGCGGGCCAGCAGAGCGGGGCGTACCGGCTGGCCGGCGGCTGGGTCTGGAACGACGATACAGGCCAGTGGTCCACGCTGAACGTCAGCGGCGCGTACCTGCCGGGCGTCAGCCGCGGTGATTTCGGCAGCCAGGCCTGGTACGACTTCGTGGCCGCTGTCGATCCGAGCGACGCGAACCGGATCTTCATCGGCGGCGTGCGCCTCTTTCGTTCGACCGACGGCGGTAGTTCGTGGACGCGCATCGCGATGGAGATCCACGTGGACTGGCACGCGCTGGCGTTCGACCCGGTGAACCCGAGGCGAATGATTGGCGGCAACGACGGGGGTGTGTTCCTGTCGCTCGACGGCGGCGACACGTGGACGTCGCGCAACTACGGCCTGGCGATCACGCAGTATTATCCCGGCATCGCCCTGCATCCGACGGACGCGACCAGTGTTCTCGGCGGGTCGCAGGACAACGGATCACACCAGTATTTCGGCACGCCCGTGTGGGAGGGCATCACCGGCGGCGATGGAGGCTACGCCGCGATCAATCACCAGAACCCGGCGATCCTGTGGACCACATGCCAGTGGCTGCCGGGCGCCTGCATTTTCCGCAAGGCTCCGGGTGGCACGTGGCAGGGGCGCGGGAGCGGCATTGCGTCGGGCGACCGGGCGCAGTTCATCCCGCCGCTGGTGATGGATCCCACGACCGCAACGACACTCTACTTCGGAACGCATCGGCTCTATCGCACCACCGACGACGGCGTCACGTGGAGCGCCGTGAGCGGGGATCTCGCCGCGCAGTCCGGATCGATCACGACCATTGCGCCCTCGCGATCGCAGCCGCAGACGGTGTACGTGGGCACAAGTGACGGGGCCCTGCGCGTGACCCACGACGGCGGAGCCTCGTTCGGCGCGACCGGCGCCGGGTTCACGCCCGCGTTCGTCACGGACGTCGCCGTCGATCCGCAGAACCACCTGGTCGCCTGGGCCGTGACTTCGACGTTCGGTACTCCGCACGTCCGCAAGACCAGCGACGGAGGCGGAACCTGGACATCGGTCTCCGGCAACCTGCCCGACATCCCGGTATTCGCCATCGTGTACGTGCCCAGCGAGACCGTCCTGATCGTCGGGACGCAGCTCGGCGTGTATCAGTCGGGCGACGGCGGTGTCACCTGGGTGCCGGGGCCCGCCGGGATCCCGATGCTCCCGGTGCGCGACCTCGTGTACAACGCGCCGACGAACATCGTGGTGGCGGCCACCCACGGCCGCGGCATGTTCCTGCTGCGGACGATTGCGGCGTCAGCGGTGCTGCGTGGCGACGTGGACCGGGACGGAGACGTCGACGCCAATGACGCGCTACTGATCCAGCGCGCGCTCGTCGGCCGCCCGCTCGGCGCTGATCAGCAGGGCGTGCCGTTCGTCGCCCTGCCGCGGGGCGACGCCAACTGCAACGGCACGCTCGAGGCGCTGGACGCGCTGCTGACGCTGCGCCACGCCGTGGGGCTGCCGGTCGCCGGTTGCGTCGGGACGTCGGCGGCACGCGCGCGCAAGTAACGTTCGTTCTCACCGCAGGCTGTTCTCGGCGCGCCTTCGGCGCGGCGGCAGTTCATCCACACGCACGACAACTGCCAGCGGCGGCATAGCCGCCGCCGAGAACGGACCGGCCCGCGTAACTCGAAAGTCACGCGGGCCGTCGAGAACAGAAACCAACCGAACTGCGACTACGGCATCACGCGCTGCATTGTGGCGCGCGGCAATTGCGGCGCCGCCATCCGTGCGACGAACGGAATCGGTGGTGCGGCGGTCGCTTCACTTCCGATGACAACCGCGACGTCGTCCACGATCCAGCCGCGGAAGCCGTTGTACAGGCCGTCCACCGTGTTGAAGTTGAAGGTCAGCCGGATCGTCTGACCGCGGTACGCGGACAAGTCGAAGGTGTGGTTGACGATCGCAGGCGGCACATTGAAGCCACCGCTCGTGAAGGGGGTTCGCGGTGCGCCGTGGGGTTCACGTCCGGATTCAGGCGGTCGAGCTGGATGCCGGAGGCTCCTTCCTGCACGTCGACGGTAACGTCCATGATGTCGAACGGATCGAAGATGACCCCTTCGCCCGAAGTCGGACCGGCGTTGACGCTCTCGATCTCGAACCATGTCTTGAACGACAGGCTCGTTGTGTTCATGGTGTTCGGCACCGCGAAGAAGGGTGATGAGGCCGAGCCGGAATTGGGCGCGGCGCTCCGGCCCCCTTGTATCGAGCCTGCCCCTGCGTATGGGGCACCGCGGTAATTGCCCGTGCCCGCCTCGCCGTACCAGAGCGAATACGAGCCACCGAGAGGGCCGGGCAGCGCGCCGCCGGACTGGTCACCCTCGGCGAGATCCACGAGCGAGCCTTCGCCCACCGCCAGGCCATTCACGATTCCTGTGAGGGTCGAGCGATGCCAGAACGCGCCTTCGGTCGTGGTGAACTCCGGGTCGCCAACCTCGAAACCGGTCCCGAAGGCGACTGGATCGACAACCGTCGCCCGCGAGAAGTCGAAGATGTCCGCGCCCATGCCGTCGGCGGCATAAGCGATGGAAGGACGGAAGGGACGAGTCACCGCGCTCGCGAACCGCTGCAGCGTGCCGAGCACCCCGTTACCGAGCGCTGCGTGTTGTTCTTTCCCTTCGCACTCGAGTCCGATGGGGTCCGAGAGCCTGTCGTACACCTTCCAGGTGCTCTCCTCGTCGTCCTCGGTTTTGGCGATGCGCAGGCGGTCGTGGCGAGCGTGGTCGTGCTCCGATCCGTCGTGCTCGTCGAAGCTGCACATCACCAGCCGGACGGCCGTGGCGAATGGCAGGTTCGGGGTGGAGGATAGCTTGTAGCAGTCCACTACCTGGTGCAGCCCACTGCCAGGCAGGCACTCCGCGTCGGCGCCAGTAAGCTTGGCAAATACGATCAGTCGCGTCTCGTCGACCGCTGCATCCGGGATCTGGACGCCGACGGCCCGGTCGTTCGAGACGGCGGTTCCGCCCTCGGGCGGGATGATCGTCACGCCGCCGCCGGGGCCGTACGCGCCGGAGATGTCGCCGGGCTGCGGGAGCGCCACGCACTCGAACAACAGGTTCACCAGCTCGGAGATTGCCTCCGGCCTGGTGGGCGGCGCGGCGCCGTTCGGGTCGCGAAGCTTGTCCAGCACGACCGGATTGTTCAGCAGCGTCGCCACGCCGAACACGAGTCTTTGCGCGACGGCGAGCTGGTGGTCCTTGAACAGCAACGCGACGGTGATACTGGCCTTCACGTCGAACGACTCGCGACGCAAGGGCGACAACTGCGTTGCCAGCTGGAAGATCCTGCCGAGTTGACAACTGGTCGAGGTCAGGTGTCTGAGCTCGACCGGCACTTCGGCGACGTCCGCTTGCGCGGGTGTCGGCGGCGCGGATGCGTCGCCGCAGGCTGTGGCGGCGAGCAGGGCCAAAAGCGATGCAGCACGAACGGCGTCGTTGCGTGTCACGGTGAACCTCCTATCGGTTGGTCCCTACAAGCGCCCTGAATTCAGGCTCCGCCTGCAGGTCTTTCCACCACCAGGTGTTGAGGGTCAAGCCGGCCCGGTGCAGTGGAAATTCGGTGAGGTACAGCTTGAGGCCCTGCAGCGCTTCCCTGCGCTCGCCCAATCGCAGACGCACCAGCGCTTCAAAGTAGACGAGCCTTCCGTCGGGGTCGATGGTGCGATCCATCGTTCGCGCGGCGACGAGCACGCGACGCGCGCTGTCCGCGAACGCCGGACCGCTGCGCGCGATCTGCGCGGCCGCGAGCACCTGCCCGACCCGCTGGTGCAGCGCACGGCGCGCTTCGGGCGAGGCGGCCACCCAGGCGTCGACATCGCGCCAGGCTCGGGCGATGTCGGGCGTCTGCGCATCCATGAGGCCGATGTACAGACGGCACATCGTGAAGTTGGGTTCCTTCGGGAAGCGGCGATGTCCCTCGGTGCACCACTTCACGGCCTCCGCATGCTGGCCGAGATCGTACGAGGTCGCCAAGAGCCGATAATACACCTCGTTGGCTGCCGTCAGAAACCCGTCCGCCTGCAGCGCCTTGTCGGCGTTGATCTTCGCTTCGATCGGGTCGAACTTGCTGCGATAGATGAGCAGGCTCAGCACGTTGAACGCGTTCGCCTGGGATGGATTTATTTCGGTCGCCTTGACCAGATCCGCCTCCGCCGCTTGCAGGAGTGCTGCCTTCTCGTCGGGGTCGGCGACGAGATCGCGGGCGTACCGATGGTACCGCAGCGTCCCGCGCAGCTCGAGCGCGTCGGCGCTGCGAGGCGCGATCGCCAGTGCTTTGTCCGCGTAAGCCAGACCGGCATCGATCCACGTCGCTTTGTCGGGGAGCCTGGGCTCGAGCACCGCGCGCCGGAGCGCGACGAACCCGCGCCGGACGTGCGGCTCGCTCCACTTTGCGTCGCGCTCAGCCGCAAGCGCGAACAGGGAGTCCGCCTCGTCGAGCTGGCGGACGCCGGTGGCGCGATCCGACGCGACGACGCGCTCGGCGTCCTTGCGAACATGCTCGCCCCGCTGGAGCAGTGACCATGCCTCGATGTTGCCGGCCGCCTCCCGGACGTCGCGCAGCTGAACCTCTTCGCCGACGAAGCGTCGCAGCATCCGGGACGCCTCCTCGGCCACGCTGTCGCGCACGCCCAGGAGCGCGGTGAGCGGCAGCTCGAAGCTCGCGCGGTTGATGACGTCCCCGCTTGGCCCATCACGCAACTGGAGGCTCACGCGCACTTGCGTTCCTGCCTGCTCGACTTCGCCCGTCACGATAGTGCCCACCCGCAACAAGCGGCCAACGCTGTCGGGGCGCACCTCCGTGTTGCGGAACGGCGCCACGCCGTTGCGTGATACCACGGAGAGCGTGCGCGTATCGCTGAGCCGGTCTATGAGGCTCTCGGTGAGCCCGTCTGCCACATACGCCAGGCTCCGTCCGGGGCTCAGGTCCCTGAAGTACGTCACCGCGACGCGCTTGAGATCCGCGGTCGGCGTGACACCGGCGCGGATGCGATCCTTCCATGCCCAGGCGCCGGTGGCGCTGCCGGCCACCGCGGCAGCGAGGCCCGCCGCGATCATGATCTTCCTGGCGCGCGGCATTGGCCTCTGCTGCGGCACCGCGCGATTGGAGCGGGTCGAGCGCATGTGCTGCGCCGTGCCACGCGTCGGCGAGCGGCGCGTCCACGTCCCCGTCTGGTTGATCACAAGGGCCATCGCTTCCCCGAACTCGCCGCACGTGCCGAAGCGGTCCGCTGGCACCTTCTCGAGCGCGCGGAGAATCACGTCCTCCAGCTCGTCGGGCACCGACGGACGAGTCGTGGTGATCAGCGGCACGGGCTCGCCGAGGTGCTTGGCGACCATCGCCTGGAGCGTATTTGCCAGGAACGGCGGCTGCC
Source organism: uncultured Gemmatimonadaceae bacterium (assembly GCA_963724885.1). Classification (GTDB taxonomy): domain Bacteria; phylum Gemmatimonadota; class Gemmatimonadetes; order Gemmatimonadales; family Gemmatimonadaceae; genus DASPMP01. The sequence goes on from CAVRWG010000004.1 coordinate 94,706, forward strand.
CGGTGAGCATCTCGTACAGCACGCAGGCCAGGCTGTACTGGTCGCTGCGGCCGTCGATGTTCTTCTCGCCCAGCGCCTGCTCGGGGCTCATGTACGACGGCGTGCCGAGCGACATCCCGGTCTGCGTCAGCTGCTCGACGTCGCCCGCGGCCGTCTTGGCGCGCGCAATCCCGAAATCCGCCAGCACGGCGTGCTCCGACTCGAGCAGGATGTTCTCGGGCTTGATGTCGCGATGGACGATGCCCTTGGAGTGGGCGTAGTGCAGCGCGCCCGCGATCTCGCTCGTGATGCGGATCGCGTCCTGCACGGCGAGCTGTTTCTCGCGGGTGAGGCGGTCGCGCAGCGACTCGCCTTCGACGTACGGCATTACGTAGAACAGCGCGCCGCCGATCTCGCCGGAGTCGTGCGCCGGCAGAATATTAGGATGTGTTAATCCAGTCGCGATCCTGATCTCGCGGTGGAAGCGCTCCGCTCCCACGGCGGCGGCCAGCTCCGGGTGCAGCAGCTTGATCGCAACGGGGCGGTCGATCTTCGTGTCGGTGCACAGATAGACCGTCGCCATGCCCCCGCGGCCGAGCTCGCGCTCGACGCGATAGCGGTCACCGAACGACGGAAACGCGCCCGCAACAGACGTCAACTGAACCACTTGGGGGGAAGGGGGAGAGCTTGCAACGATACGAATGTTTTGCTCATCCCGCCAGCGCTGTGGCGTAGGCTCCACTGGTGTTGCGACCGCGGGCTCTGGACTACTCATGTCACGCCAAGCTAGGGCGTCGGTAGGCGCCCATCGTTCCTTCTGCGTTCCCTGGCTGTTCCCGGCGCAACTAACCGTCACTTCGTGTGTTAGGTGGGTGGTTGGTGCGACGGGGCGGACCAGGTTCCGACGAGGAGCCGGGACAGCGGTCGGGTGGCTTCGGCGTGGCGTGCCATTCCAATGCAAGTGCCGAACTCGCGCGACGGGCGTCCTCTCACCGATGCCACAGCAAACGGCCCCCGGGGCGGACGCCATCAACTACAAGCAACTCGACCAGGCGCAGATCCTGGCTACCATCGAGGCCCTCCGCGACCGCATCGCCGCGTCCTTCCCGCACTCCAACCTGCGGGCGGTGTGCGACCAGCTCCTCCAGGTCGGCAGCGAGGTCGCCCGGTGCGAGGCGTACCTCCGCCGGCCCAACTGGGTTCTTCGAGTCCTGGCGGGCGCGGCGATCCTCGTCCTCAGCGCGCTGGTCGTCGCCGTGTTCGCGCGCGTGACGCCCGGTCAGCTGACGCTTGCGGATCTCGTCCAGACGACGGAGGCGGCCGTCAACGACGTCGTCTTCTTTGGAATTGCGGTGTATTTCCTGATGTCCATCGAAACGCGCGTCAAACGCCGGCACGCGCTGGAGATGCTCCACGAACTGCGCAGCCTGACGCACATCGTGGACATGCACCAGCTCACGAAGGACCCGGAGCTGCTCACGTCAACGAGCCCCGACGGAGCTGGCGCGGGCCGGCGCATGACGACGGCCGAGCTGGGACGCTATCTCGATTTCTGCAGCGACATGCTCTCGTTGATCGCGAAGGTATCCGCGCTCCTCGTGCAGCACTTCAACGACAGCGTGGTGCTCGGCGCCGTCAACGAGATCGAGACGCTGACGACGGGGCTCTCCGGCAAGATCTGGCAGAAGATCACGATCCTGGAGCGCCCCAGTCTGTCGGCCTGAGCTACCTCGGCGGTTTCTTCTTCGTGGTGTCCACGGTCGGCAGCTGCCGGCGCGGATCGCGCGTGTTGATCTTGATGGCGCGGTCGCGGAGGCTGGTGTCCGTCGCGACGGGCGGAGCCTTGGTCGAGGTCTCGGGTCGCGTTGCGGGAGGCGCGGCCGGTGTGTTCGTGGGGCTGAGCGTCGCCGCCACCGAGTCCCGCACGGCCGCCGCAGCAGCCGCGGTGTCCGGCTTCATCGTGTCGATGGTGAGCGGCGTCGTGCTATCGGTCTGCTCCTTCGACGACGCGCATGCCGTCAGTCCGATGATCGCGATCAGGGCGAGTCTCATGGCATCCTCAGGAATCGAGTTCGTCCCGCGGGCTCCAGCATCGCCACCGGCCTGCGGACCCGTTCCCAAACCTGGTGAGAGGCGACCACGCCCGCGTCGTCGCCGACTCGCAACTGGCTGGGACCTGTAGGGGGAACCGTGTAGCTGTCGGCGGCGGATTCGTTGACCTGGAACCCGAGGTCGCGAAGCGCGCCGACCGTCATGACGCTGAGCGGCATGGTGGCGTCGAGGGTGCTGGTCATCAGTTCCGTGTTGAACACGGATTCGCGCCAGTGGGCGTCCGCGCTCCCTTCGCCGCCGACATCCTCGACGGGGACGTCGGTTGAACATGTCACTGTTCCTCCGACGGTGACGCAACCCTGACGCCCGAAGCTGCCGGTGTAGCGGGGGTCCGTGGTGCATGGCTGGGTCGGTCCGCATGGGTTGCGGACTGTACTGCGATCCTCCCACAGTGTTCCGACACCGAGGACGTGCAGCATCTCGTGTGTCACGACGTCCTGAAGGCGGCCGCCTGCCGAGAGGCCCGGGAGGTCCGCCGAGTCGAACTGCATGACGCCGATGGCTGTCATGGCGCCGGTAGCCGTGTTCCGGATCATACAGGGTCCGGCCTGGGCCACGACGTTGCCCGCGCCATCGATTGACTGTATGGAAGAATAGATGACGATGTCGTCGATCGTTTCGCTCAGGGCGGGCACTCCAGTCACGTCGCAGACGTCCTCGAGGTCCACCGAGTCGGCGAGCGCGGCGATGAGGTCGCCCGTGACGATTTGTGAGATGCGCGCGGCCGCGTTCGTGAACAGCGCCTGCTGCTGCGCCGTCATGGGCGTGCCGAAGAACCGAATGACGATGTCGTATTCGGTGTCCGGCGGCGGCGCCGCGGGGGATTCCTTGCACGAGACCGCGGCGAGAAGAGACAGGAGCGCGACGCGGCGCGCCATTGTGCTAAGCATCCGGGGGGGAGGGAAGGTGACTGTGAAGAATAATACTCCGCGCGCCGACCATGGTTCTCTGACCACCGTCAGCCGGCAGCTGTGTCGGGCATCACATCGCTCCAGCGCGGTTTCGTTGCGGTCGCACCCTCAAGAAGACCGCAAACGCGTTCGGCGTCCGCGACCCGTACGCGGCCATCAAGTCGTTGGGGATGGAGTTTGCCGTGCCGCGCACCCCCAGTCCCGTCGAGATCCCTCGTGACCGCACAAGATCGCGGATGTACCCGAGCGATATCGTGCTCACGACGTAGCTGTCGGCGCCGGGCGTCGAGATGCCCAGCTCGGTGCCGGACCGCTCGGCGATCTCGGCCCGGCCAAAAACCGTGTTCCGGTCGTCGAGAATCGCCTCGCTCTCCACGAGCGACGCATGGCTCCATCCGTGACCATGCCCGTTGCTGCCCCACACGAAGGTTGTCGCCCACTGGCCCCCATCACGGAGCTTACGGCCGGTCATCAACGACGCAGCCACACGCCGAACTGACTCCCCGGGGTGCAGGCGTTGGTGCGACGCGAGATAACCGTATCCGACCGTGAGGCTCATGTTGGCGCTCGGATTGACGGTCAACCGTCCGGAGTACGAGTCGAGGCGGATGGCGTCCATCGCCCAGCGGCGCTCGTCCGGTTCGCGGCCGTTGAAGGTCGATCCTTCCAGCTTCCAGACTCGCGTGTACACCCCGGCGGTGAGCACGCCGTAGCTGATGTGAGTGGCGTCCTGCCAGTGGTGTCCCAGAGGCGCCACGGGGTCATCCATCGCCGAGGGCCGGTGCATGAACGCCACCGGGCCCAGCGCGGGCTCGCCGGACGGCGCGGCGTAGAGCGAAAGGGCGAGTCCGCGCGTGACTTCCGCCTCGTACAGCAGGGCGAGCTCTTTCCAGAAGTCGTGCGGATGCTGCCGGTCCCGAAGCGGGACGCCGTTGAATGTCTCACCCACCTGAAGGAGCAGCGGGTAGCCGCCGTTGGGGATCGTGGCGGGATCCGCGCTCAGCATCGTGCGAAACTGGAAGAGCCCGCCGCGTACGGTGCGACTCGCCATCACCATACCCCAGTTCGGGAGACTGAACTGGTCTGCACCACGAAGGCCGCTGGTCCTGATGTACTCCGGGAAAGCAAAGCCGTGGAGCATCAGCTCCCAGCGGCCGGCCATCGCATGCCACGATGGGACGCGCACGGCGTCCGGAATCCACGTGGTTCCGGACCCCATGCGCTGCATGGAGATCCCGAGGGGGCCAGTCATCATCGCCTGGGGCTGCTGGCCGTGTCCCTCATGCTGCGCAACCGCAGTGATGGGCACGGACAGGAACAACAGCGCGCCGAGAGCGGCGCCGTGCCTGACAAGAGTCATGTTGTGAAGGTTGAGGTCCGACTGCGAAGAACTCGAACGACGGTTCGGACCTAGACCCGTGGCGGCGGCGGTTCGACCTTGCGCGGGGCAGACGCGGGCGCCGCGATCGTGACGACCGCGACGCGGACGGCGCGGCGTGGCGCGGCCGGCGTCTCGTGCCCGCCCGGGGGCGCCAGCGTGATGGCGCACACGACGAGCGCGTCGCACGTCGTGCCGTCGTCAGGCGCTTCGTGCTGACCGCCGTGCCGATGCTCACCGTGTGCATCAGCGGGTTGCGCTGGAGCGCCCGCGTGATGCGGGCACTCGCGTCGCGCCGGCAGGAGGCCGACTTGCAACAGGAGCATCCAGGTGACGACTGCGACGAGCCGGTGCAGCATTCCCTGAACGCTAGCGGCTCAGCGTCGCCGAATGAACTCCTCGTGCGCGCGGGAGAGCAGGTTCAGCGTGCGTTCGCGCTCCAGCGGAGTGTTCCAGCTCGTATCGGACCGAACCCGCTGCCCCAGGAGGTTGATCCATCGCAGGAAAAACTCGGCGTCGTCGCGACAGCTCGGTGGCGCGGTGCCCACCTGGACGTACACGGGGCTGGTACTGGCGAAGGGGTACAGGTCCAGCACCGGGAGCCGCGGCCGGTCGGAGTACGCGCGCGCGAGGAACCAGGTGCTGGAAGTGACCGGGAGCTGCACCGTCGTGTCGGACACGCGGCCGGGGAATCTGGCGACCACCTTGCCGCCGCTGACGATCTCCACGTGGTCCACCGGCACAGTGGAGCGTAGCGTCACGCGCGCGCGCACGCGGCGGCTGGCGGAGTACGGAAACCGGAGCTCGGCGCCGGACTCCTGGCCGTTCACCGCGAACGTCAGCAGCGGCGCGTTCGTCACGAACGTTCGCCCCGCCCTGATCGCGTCGAGCCACGACCGGTGCTCGAGCCGCCTGCCGGATCGAGCGTAGGTGCGCACGAGGCCGGGCGGCCCGCGGAGGTTCGAAAAGTTGGGAAAGGCGTCCGTGCCGGCCGCGGCCGGCACGCGAAACCCGCAGTTGAGGAGCCGATACCAGATCTCCGACGTGACCAGGTGATCGCTGTACCCCATCACCTCGAGGAAGTCCACGCGCCCCGTTGCGACATCCACCGGCAGCTCGTAGGGGATGCCACCCTGCATCTCCTCGAGCGTGGGGCGGAAGTCGAACGGGTGCACGTATCCGGTGATGCCGCCCTGCGCCCGGGCGATGTCGAACACCGCCGCGTTCGTGGGATAGAGGCTCGCGAGCGCCGTGCCCGGGTACGCCGCGTAGTCGGGGAGTACGTAGTGCTCGCGCAGTCCCAGCAGCGAGGTGTGTCCCCAGATGCCGGTGTGGAACTCCTGCCCGTTCGCGATCACGAGATCGGGCGTGGAATGCAGCAGCCCCGGTCGCCAGTATCCGATGTCGGGGATGCGCTGTTCCTTGTTGACGACGAGGTTCTCCACGACGTGCAGCCCCTCGGCCCGCGCCTGAAGCGCCAGGTGCTCCGGCGTGTTGCGATAGGCGCCGCCGTAGTTCATGTGGACGTGGACGTCACCGCCCCACCAGCCGAGAGCGGGGAGATTGGCAATGCGCGCCAGCGGCAGAAGGTTCGTCGTGCTGGCGTCCGCGCGCACCGTCACGGCGCGCGACAGCGTTCGCCACTCGGGGCCGCGCCACACCTGCACCGTATAGTTGCCGGCCGGCAGCATCAGGGTGTCCCTGCCGCCCGAGTGCCAGTAGCCGTACTCGAACGTCTGCGCGTCGCGAACGATGGTTTCGTCCGAGTGCCGCCAGACGTTGTCGGGAGTGAAAAACCTTCCGTCCGAGTGACGCACCGAGATGCGCGCCGCGATCCGCCGGCGCGTCGCCGAGTCGAGCGCGGCCGACGATCAAGCGCCCCATCGGCTTCAGATAGCGGCGCGTGCGCGGGTTGACGCGCTCGCGCTTGCCGCCCGGAATGGTCACCGTCCACAGCGAGGTATTGCCGCCTTCGTTGGAGATGTATCCGATGCGCGAGCCGTCCGGAGACCAGCGCGGCGCGGTGGCGTCGTACTCGCCGTATGTCAGCTGAATCGGGTCGCCGCGTTCGCTCGGCGCCAACCAGAGCTGGTTCCACTGGCGCCCGTGGTAGCTGCTGTAGACCACGCGCCGGCCGTCGCGGTTCCAGTCGGGCCGCGCTTTCCACGTCGTCTCCTCGAAGTGGATCTCGCGCGGCGTCGAGCCGGGCGCGGCGTCCATGCGCCACAAACCACCGGTGCCGTAGATCCGGCCGCGATTCGAGACGAAGATCAACTCCTTGCCGTCGGGCGACCAGCTGGGCGAGAGGTAGTGATCGTAGCGGCTGTAGTAGTAGCGCGGCTGGCCGCCGTCGCGGTCCTCGGTGACGCGGACGGCGGAGTCGAGCCTGGCATTCGCGAAGCGCGCGACGAAGACGTGCCAGCGGCCGTGGTCCGCGGTCGAGACGAAGGCGATGCGTGACCCGTCCGGCGACCATCGCGGCTCGACGTTCACCGCACCGTTGTCCAGCAGCACACGGTGCTCGCCCGTGGGCAGGTCGAGCAGCATCAGCGCGAGCGATCGTCCGTTGTACACGGTGTACACGACCGAGCGCCCGTCGGGAGACCAGTCGGGCTGGAAGTCGTACGTGTCGCCCGCGGTGAGCTGATCGGCCTCGTCCGAGCCGACGAGCTGGCGCCAGAGCGATCCCTGCATCGAGTAGATCACCTCGCGCCCGTTCGGCGACCAGGTGAGCGCGCTTGGCCCGCTGGTGACCTGCGGGACGTACATTTCGCGCCAGTAGTAGCTGTGCGGGACCTTGACCTGCTCCAGGGGCGGGTCACGCCGCTGCGCTGGGCTGAGCGACGGAACAGACAGCAACAACAGCAACAGCTTTACCGCAGAGGACGCAGAGAAAGCAGAGAGCGCAGAGGAAAACACCAACAATGGTGTCGCGGTCCTCTGTGTCCTCTGCGTTCTCTGCGGTGAATCAGTTGCAGTAGCAGTTGAAGTTGTCATTTCAACGGCCGGCCGTACTTGGCCATGATGGTGCGCACGCGATCCAGCGGCATGGCGTGCACGCGGTAGTTGTTGGCGCCCGTCATCGTCTCGGCCGCGAGCAACGCGTTGACGATGGCCGTCTCGGTGGCTTGTACCGTCGCCGTGAACAGCGCGTTGATCCGGGCGTTGGCGAGCATCGTCACGCTCGTGGTGCCGCTATCGATGGCGATGCGCTGGTTCGCGGTCGAGAAGGCGATGAAGATGTCGCCGGAGCTATTGCCCCCCATTCCGCCCATGCGTCCAATGCCGAGCGACACGCGCGTCGCGATGCGCTTGAGCTGGTGCGGCAGCAGCGGCGCGTCCGTCGCGACGACGACGATGATGGAGCCCGCGTCGTCGGCACCGCCGCGCGAGGGGAGCAAGTCGGGAATCTCCTTGCCGACGGGCACGCCGGCGATCCTCAGCTCTGCGCGCGCGCCGTAGTTGCACTGTACGAGCACGCCGACGGTGTACGGGCCGACCACGCGCGACGCGGTCCCGATGCCACCCTTGAAACCGTGGCAGACCATGCCCGTGCCGCCGCCGACATTGCCCTCCGCCACAGGTCCCGCCGCGGCCCCGTTCAGCGCGGCGAGCGCGTGCTCGGTCCTGACGTGAAACCCGTTGATGTCATTGAGGCCACCGTCATACGTCTCGGCGACGATGGGCAAGCCCCACGGCTGCAGGCCCGGCCGCGACGACTGCCAGCGCAGGATGGCGTCGTGCACGATGCCGATGCTGTGTGTGTTCGTGATGCCGATCGGCCCCTCGAGGATCCCGGACTCCTGGAGCCACGTCGTGCCGGTCATCTCGCCGTTGCCATTGAGCGTGAACCACGCGCCGAATACGGGGTCGGGATTGTTCCTGCCGCGCGGATGAACCACGGTGACCCCGGTGCGCACGGGCCCCTTGCCGACCACGAGCGGCCCGCTGCCGCTGATGAGCGTCGTGTGGCCCACTTCGACACCGCGCACGTCGGTGATGGCGTCGTGCGTGCCAGGAGTGCCATCGATCGGAATGCCCAGTTCGCGCGCACGCAGTTTGGACTGGCTGCTCGCTGGTGAGCTCAGTGCGAGGGCCAGGCCTAACAGCAGGTTGATCGCGGATGGTCGCGGAAACTGACTGATCAGTCGGATGAGCGTTATCAACTGCGGAACTGATTGCCTTTGGTTGACGATCGGTCGGATCGACGGCACGGATCGTCGCGGATGGGCGAGACGAGAAACTGACTCCGGGCCGCTGACATGTCCTGTCGTGCACATCGGCGACGATCCGTGCCGTCGATCCGACGAATCGAAAAACCAACAAGCAGTTGCAGTTTGGTGTTGAGCACGCCCATCCGACTGATCGGCCAGTTTCCGCGACCATCCGCGAGTCAGCAGTTGGTGCTTCCCTGGAGCAGGACTCTCCAATGGCATGGGGTACCTCACATCTGAAGTTGTCTTAGAACCGCCAGCATCTCAGCGTCGGGTAGGGGAACGGTGCTCAGCGTCGACGAGACGCGCAGATCCCATCCGACGCTGGCCCGAACCTCGTCGACAGCCACGCCTGGGTAGAGCGTCGACAGTACCAGCTCTCCGTCGTCGCGATCGAAGATGCACTTGTCCGTGATGACGCGCGTCACGCGCGTACCGGGGCTCGTCACGAAATCCACGCGCTCCGGAAACGCGCGCCGGTCGAGCGTAACGACCACGAGCACGCGCTTCGCGTGCGTCGCGATCTCCGTTGCGCCGCCGCCGCCCGGCAGCCGCACGGTGGGCCGGTCGTACGATCCGATCACGGTGGTATTGATGTTTCCGTGCCGGTCGATCTGCGCCGCGCCAAGGAAGCCGACGTCGATGAAACCGCGCTGGAGAAGGAGCTGAAAGACGTCGGTCATGGGCGCCACCATGACGGCGCCGGTCACCAGCGCCGGGTCTCCGATGGAGAGCGGGATGCGGTCGGGCCGGGTGCCGATCGTTCCGGACTCGTAGATCAGCTGCAGGCGCGGGGCGTGCGTCCGGAGCGCGAGGTTGCACGCGAGGCTCGGGAGCCCGATGCCCACGAAGACCCGCTCGCCGTCGCGCAGCTCGGACGCCGCGACGCAGATCATCCGGTCAGTACCCATAGTTCACGCCGGCGCTCGGGCGGTCGGCGGCGTGTGGCCGGCGCGGCATCCTGGCGACGTACTCCGCGCGGTCGTGCACGCCGTGCACCTGCTCGTCCAGATATCGTTGGAGCCGCGACGGATCGCGCGAGATGTCCTCCCAGCGAACGTAGAAGTCGTTGTCGCGATCGTAGTAGCCCTGCACGTAGGACGGATGCGCGCCCCACGGCTCGTGCACGACGGCGTCCACGATGAATCCGGGGATGATCGTGCGATTCGGGTCCGACCGGATCACGGCTTCGTCCACGATCTCCTCGGCGACCACGATGACGCGGTCCGCGGCGAACGCGGCTTCTTTCTGGACGCCGAGGATGCCCCACATCTGCGCGTTCCCGTCGGCGTCCGAGCGTTGCGCGTGGACGATGGTGACGTCCGGGGTGAGCGCCGGCACTGCCGCGAGCCGCTCTCCGGTGAACGGACACTCCACCTGGCGAATGTTCGCGTTCACGCGCGGCAGGTCGGTGCCCGCGTACGCGCGCAGCGGCCAGAAGGGCAGCCCGGCAGCTCCGGCGTTGAATCGCGCCACCATTCCGAAATGCGAGTATTCGTCGAGCTCCAGCCCCCCGCCGGGGACGGCCCGACGGAACGCGTGCAGCGAGCCCGCGCCCGGATTGCCGGCCCAGGAGAACACCAGCTTCCGCACGCAGCCCGCGGCGATCATCTGATCGGCAACGAGGTCCGGCGTCAAGCGGCAGAGGGTGAGGTTGCGCCGGCGCTGCCGGATGATCTCGTGCGCGGCCGCGAAGCAGATGAGGTGCGTGAACCCTTCGATCGCCACCGTATCGCCGTCGCGGACGAGCGCGGCGACGGCGTCGCGCATCGTGACGAGCTTGCGCTCAATCACTCAATAGCTCTCCGATCGTGGCGAGCGCGATGCGGGCGTCCTCCTCGTCGATCGTGAGCGGGGGCGCGAAGCGGATCGCGCTCTTCCCGGCGCCCAACAGCAGCAGGCCCTTCTGGAATGCGCCGAGCACGACGCGTTTGACCAGGGCGGGATCGTTCAGCTCGATCCCCATCATCAGACCCCGGCCGCGGACTTCGGTGATGGTCTTGTGGCGTTCCGCGAGCGTCCGGGTCTCCTGCATGAGGTAATCGCCGACCTTGCGGGCATTCTCCATCAGGCCGCCCTCGACCACGTCGAGCGTGGCGAGCGCCGCGGCGCAGCAGACCGGATTGCCGCCGAACGTCGAGCCGTGCGCGCCCGGCTGCCACTTCATCAGGTCCGCGCGGGCAACGATTGCTCCGAGGGGCATGCCGCTCGCGAGCCCCTTGGCGGCGAGCAGGATGTCCGGGACGATGTTCTCGTGCTCGCACGCGAACATCTTCCCCGTGCGTCCGATGCCGCTCTGGACCTCGTCCATGACGAGCAGGATCCCGTGCTTGTCGCACAGCGCGCGCAGGGCCGCGAGAAAGCCCGCGGGTGGAACGATGTAGCCGCCCTCGCCCTGGATCGGCTCCACGAAGATGGCGGCCACGTCGCGCGGGTCGAGGCGCTTGGCGAAGAGCCGGTTCGCGATGTAGTCGGCGTCGCCGTACGGAGCGTGGTACACCTCGGGCAGGAAGGGCCCGAAGCCGCCGCGCTGCACGCTCTTGCTGGCGGTGAGGCTGAGCGAGCCATACGTGCGTCCGTGAAACGATCCCTCGAACGCGATGATGGCCGTGCGGCGCGTGGAGTGACGTGCGAGCTTGATGGCGCCTTCCACGGCCTCGGTGCCGGAGTTCGTGAGAAAGACCTTCTTCGGCTCGCGTCCGGGAGCGAGTTTGGCGAGTCGCTCGGGGAGGGCGGCGAAGGACTCGTAGTAGAAGTCGCCGCCGCAGATGTGGAGGAACTTCGCCGCGGCGTCCTGGATCGCGGCGACGACTTTTGGATGCGAGTGCCCCGTCGCAGCCACCGCGATCCCCGCCATGAAATCGAGGTACCGGTTGCCGTCCACGTCCTCGACCATCGCGCCCTGGCCGCGTTGCACGACGAGCGGATACTCCTTCAGGTAGCACGTCGCTGTCGCGGCGCGGTCGCGCTCGACGATGGCCCTGGCCTTCGGCCCGGGTGGTGGAACCACGATGTGCGGATAGTTCTTGCTCATCTGTCGGCGGATAACATGCTCGGGTCGCGAAGCACTGGCAAAATCAGCCGCGCCGGGTACTGGCGGCTGTGGTGGATGGTAACGCGCGCCGGCCGGCTGCGCGCCGACGTCGTTTCCAGCTCGCCCGTGTGCAGGTTCTGGGAAAAGTGCGGATAGAACGACGTCATGACGACCACGCGAAGCCGGTGGCCAGGCTTGAACGTGTTGGCGGTAAACAGATCGGGCAGGCGCACCTGGTAGACCTTGCCCGGCTCGAGCAACTCTCGCTTCGCGGTGGCGTTGCGATAGCTCGCGCGCACCACGTCCAGGCCCGAGCTCATGAGATTGAACGCCGTCCCGTCGGGCGCGACGTCATAGAGCTTGACCCACAGGTCCGTATCGGGCGCGTCCGACGAGACATGCAACTCGGCCGTCGTTGCGCCGACGATGGTGCGCGCGCTGTCGAACGGCGGAGTCTCGAACACCACGACATCGCCCCGTTTTGCGATCGCGGCGTAGTCGTGCGCGCCGTAGCGATCGGCATAGGCGTCGACGACGGGCGCGGCCGGGTCGGAGGTGATCGTCGATGCTTCGCCGGGTCGCGTGAGCGCGATCGTGTCCGGCTGAACGCCGCGCACCGGCCAACGGTCGGACTCGATCCATTGATTGCTGCCCATCACGAAGATGCGCACCGGTTTCTCGCGGTCCACGCCGTTGTCGACGTCGCGGACGTAGTGGTCCAGCCATCGCAAAACGATGTCGTCGTAGTCCACGACGCCGGCCCTGCCGTAATACCGCTCGCCGGTCGTCGTGCGGTTCATGCGCGGGACGCCGTGGGTCCACGGACCCATGATCAGGCCCGCGCGCAGCGGCCCTCCCGCGCGCGCGGCGGCGAGCCCCGCAAAGTTCGTCGTGGCTCCGTGCGGGCCGTAGGCCTCGTCGTGCCAGCCCGAGAAGCTCAGCACCGCCGCGGCCGTCCGCTCGTACTTGCCCCGCAACTCGGCCCAGTTCCACCAGGGATCGTACGGCGGGTGCGAGAGCCACGCGTAGTACCAGGGCGCCACCCGCTCGAGATCGCGCATCGCCGTCAGCGGACGCGTCGAGCGAAGCCGCTCCGACACGCTGTCCCACGGGGCACCAGCCGGAAGGCCGAGTTTTCTCCAGCGATCCGGGGCGATGTTCGTGTAGATCCAGGTCACCCATGAGTTGTCCCAGACGCCGCCCGAGTACCAGAACTGCGAAGGAGAGGCGAAGGTCATCGCCGGCACCATTGCCTTGAGGTGCGGCGGGTTCTCGATGGCCGCGAGCCACTGGACGGCGCCCGGGTACGAGAGCCCGAAGGTGCCGACGGACCCGTTGGACCACGGCTGCGCCGCGGCCCATTCGATGGTGTCGTAGCCGTCGCGTCCCTCCTGCTGGTACGGGAGGTACTCGCCGTCGGACGCATGGCGCCCGCGCACGTCCTGGAGCACCACGGCGTATCCGCGCGCCACGGCCTTGCGAGCCGTCGCGAACGCAGCCGCCGCGTCGTGCTTGCCATAGGGAGTGCGGTACACGAGCGTCGGGTATCGTCCCCGGGCCACCGGGCGCCAGACGTCCGCGCGCAGGATGACGCCGTCCCGCATCGGTACGGCGACGTTCGTGTCGCGCACCATCGCGGTATCCTGTGCGTTCAGCGTGCCAGCCCACATTGCGATTCCCAGCCCCACAATCCGCGCGTTCATGCTCTCACCGAAAGATGTTTGACCGTGGTCGAAATTGCGTCGCCGAGCCGTTCGACGATCTGGTCGATCTCGCTTTCGGTGATCGTGAACGGCGGCGCCAGCATCACCAGATCGCCCTCGGTCCCGTTGGCGTGGCCGATGTTCGGCCACACGACGAGATAGGCGTCGAGGGCAGCGCGCGTCAATGATTCCGCGACATGCGCGACACGCGGGAACGGCGCGCCGGTTGCCACGTCCTCCACCAGCTCGACGCCGGCGAGCAGTCCGCGTCCCCGGATGGCGCCGACATGGGGCAGGCGCGACAGCGCCGCGAGCTTCTCGTGGAGCACCTGCCCCATGCGCGCGCAGCGCTCGACCAGCCCGTGTCTGCGGATGTAGCGGACGGTCGCGGTCCCCGCCGCGCAGGAGACGGCGTGGTGCGAGAATGTTTGCGCGTGATTCAGCCCGCCGGAGCCGTCGGCGAAGACATCGGTGATGCGCGCCGGCGCGAGGACTGCCGCCAGCGGGGCAAATCCGGCGGCGATGCCCTTGCCGAGGATCTGCAGGTCGGGCACCACGCCGTCCGGCTCGAGCGCGGACCATGTGCCGGTACGGCCCGCGCCCACCAGCACTTCGTCCGACACGAACAGCACGTCGTGGCGGGAACACAGCTCGCGCGCCCGACGCAGATAGCCGGGCGGCGGCAGCAGCGCGCCGGTGGACGAACCGCCCACCGGCTCGAGGATAAATGCCGCGACGTTTGTGGCGTTGGATAAGAGAGCGTGCTCGAGCGCCGCGATGTCGTATGCGGGCACGCGAATCACGTCCACGAGCCAGCCGCTGTAGAGCGTCTTGTAGTGCTCCCGCGCCGACGCGGACAGCGCCAGCAGCGTGTTGCCGTGATAGCCCGGCGCGAGGGCGACGATACGCTGCTTGTCCGGCCGGCCGCGCTCCGCCCAGTACTGGCGGGCGAGCTTGAGAGCCGCCTCCACGGCGTCCGAGCCGCTCGAGAGCGGGTACACCTTGTCGAGGTCACCCGGGGCCAGCGCAGCCAGCTCCGCCGCGAACTCCTCGACGGCCGGGTGCGTCAACGTCATCCCGCTCACGTACGCCAGCTTTCTGGCCTGCGCCGCCATGGCGTCGGCGATCTCCGCGACGCCGTGGCCGAGATTGCTCACAAAGGCGCCGCCACAGGCATCGAGGTACTTGTTACCGGCGTCGTCGTACAACCACGCCCCGGCGCCGTGCGTGATGCGCGGGTACTCCCAGCGCAGCTTGCGGAAAAAGACGTGTGTCTCGGGGTAGTGCGTCACGCGGCAACGACCTCGGGCTGCTCCACGCGCTCGGATGCCGCGACCCGCGCGACCACCACGGCGCTGGCCATGTGCGCCGTAACGATGGTGGAGGTCTTGAGCAGGTCAGGGATGACGTCGATCGCGATGAGGATCGCGATCCCTTCCACCGGGATGCCGAAGCTCGGCGAACACCGGCGCCATCACGAACAGCGAGCCGCTGGGCACTGGCGGAACGCTGAAGCTGAAGAGGATCGAGAGCACGACGAGCACCGCGACCTGGCCGCCGTCGAGCTGGACGCCGTACAGCTTTCCGAGAAAGAGCGCGCCGAGCACGAACGAGACCGGCACCGAGATGCGGAAGATCGCCACTGCCATCGGAAGCACGAAGCTCACGATCTGCGGCGGCAGGCGCAGCACGTCGCGGGCCGCGTCGATCATGGACGGGAGCGCCGCGGAGGACGAGCGGGAACCGAGCGCGATCACCTGGGCCGGCGCGACGGCCGCGGCGAACCGCCGCAGCGGGACCTGTCCGAACACGACCGCCGTCAGGTACACCAGTGCCATGATGCCGATCATCAGCAGCGCGAAGACGCCGACGTAGTACGCCACCGCGCCGACCGCCGCGTAGCCGAGGCGCGCGCCAACGACGATCGCGAGCGCGAGGACACCGACCGGCGCAGCAAGGAATACCCAGCGAATGATGACGAGCATCGCCTCGCTGATCGCGCGGAAGAAGCGCACGGGCGTCTCCCGCAGCTCCGGGGACACGCGCGAGAGCGCGGCGCCCAGCACGAGCGCGAATACGATGAGCGGCAGCATGGCGCCGTCCGCAGCGGCCTTGAATGGATTCGGCGGCACCAGCTCGATGAGTCGTTGCGCAAACCCGCCCATTCCTTGCACCGTCGCTGCGACCTGCTGCGAGCCGGACGACGCCGTCTCGCGCAGCGCGGCCGCCGCCGACGCGTCGATGGTGAGGCCCGCGAAGAGCGGCGGCCCCAGGAGCGCCACGTAGACGCCGGTAAGTCCGACCAGCGTGACGAAGAAGAGCAGGGCAGAGCCGCCAAGGCGGCCCATGGAGCGCAGACTGTCGCTCGATGCCACCGCCGCGACGAGCATGGAGATGACCAGCGGCATGATCGTCATGCGCACCGCGTTGATCCAGATCGTGCCAATCGGCTCGACCAGCCGGACCGTCGGCTCGATCAGGCCGCTCTGTGAGGAGGCGAGCGCGGCGCCTGCCAGGAGCCCGACGACCAGCGCGATGAGCGCCACCCAGGTGACGCGGCGAGTATCCATGGCCATTGTGCGCCGAACGTACGCACTCGCGCGCACCTACGCGAGACTTGCCTTAATTAACGAATCACCCCTGCCAGACGTCTACCTATCATCCACCAGTGGAGCAAGTTAGCCAAATGCAAACGAATGTTCGCCTGGCCGTCGCTTTGAGTCTGATTTTGGCATCCGCGGCTGCTGCACAGCCGTCCGGTCGCGGATCGAGCCGCGCGCCGGCGGGCGCCGAGTTGATGCTTGCCAACGTTGGCGAGCTGGAACTGACTGACGCACAGGTCGTGAGGCTGGCAGCCATCGCGCGGCGATCTCAGGCTCGTCGTGTCGCCCTTCGGGCTACCATGGATTCCGCGCGCACGCGCTTTGCCCAGCCGGGCGATTCCGCCGCGCGCCGTCAGTTGCGCGATCGCATGCGTCTGGATCGCGATCGGGAACTCGTGCAAATCAGGTCGGAACAGCGTGACGCCATTTCCGTGTTGAATGCCGACCAACAGGCCAGGGCCTGGCGAATGGTATCAAATCGCGGACGAGCCATGCGCGGCGGAATGCATGGCTTGCCCGGGATGCGTGGGCGTGGATCGCGGCCCATGGAGGAGCGCCGGATGCGTGGCGAGGTGCGCCAGCGCAACCGTCCCGATGGGGCGCCCCCGCGCAGGCCGCTGTAGGAGCAGGGAGGCTGGAGGCTGGAGGCTGGTGTCGGACGCGCTCCAGCCTCCCTCCTCCCGCTCCTACCACCTGGCTCTAACTCCCACCGAGATCGTCCGTCCCGGCACGATCGTGATCGTGTCCGGCTCGCCGCGCTGATGGTTCAGCAGGTTCTCCCCGGTGATCGTCAGCGCGATCCCGCGCCAGGGCGGGGTGCTCGCCGCCGCGCGCAGCCGCGTCGTTCCGGGGTAGCTCATCCAGAACTGGCGCAGGTTCTCGCCGGTGAAGTGCGACGCGTCGTCGGAAGCGATGAGGGAGTCGGCGATCGCCAGCCGGTCGTAGTTGATCCAGTCGGAGGCGCGCGAAACGGTGGTCGACGCGTGGAAGCCGTTCCGCGCGATCGATACGGTCCCGCTCAGCGTGCGTGCTGGCACGGCCAGCACGCGATCACCCGGGCGAAGGTCACCCGTGTACTCGCTCGCGAGCCGTTGAACGCGGCTGTCCACGAATGAGGCAGCGCCGGCCAGCGCAACCGGGCCAAAGGCGAGCGTGGCCTGCGTCTCCCAGCCACGGTTGCTGATTTCGCCGACGTTCTGGAGCTGGTACCACGCGTGAGAGCTTCCCGGACCGCTGTTGTCCTCGTCCGGGTCACTCACCGTCACGGTCTGGATAAGCCCGGACGCGAGCTGGTCGAACCTGGTCACGTGGACCGCAAGCGTCCTGCCGAACAGGATGTCGGCGCCGGCTTCGATCCCCGATTGTTTCTCGGGCTGGAGGCTCGGGTTGGGCAACGTTCGCCGGGGCTCGCGGGCGGCCAGGTTCGTGTTCGTCTGCGCGGCGCGCACTCCCTTGCCGTAGGCGGTGCGCAGTTTCCACGTGACATACCGGTGATCGCGCACCAGCGACGCCCCGAGCATCGGAAGCGTCGCGAACTGCGACGGGGCGCGCGTCTGGCCAAGCACCTCACCGCGGAGGCCGGCGGTCAGGTGCACGAGATTGCGTACTGCAACGTTGGCCTGCGCACTGACGCCGCTGTTGTTGCTCCAGTCTGCCAGTGGGCTCGACCGATCCGAATCGTCGTATCCGCCCCCACCACTCGACCCGCTGCCGGAATGCGACGAGCCCGAAGTGCGGCCCAGGGTGCGATCGTGCAGCAGCGACTGCTCGGCCGCCATCATGAACGTGGCGCCGAGGCGATCCGGAGAGCCTCGCGTGGTCACGGCACTGGCGCGCAGCGTTCCGCGCACGGCCGCGCCGCCCGCGTTCCGGAGCGCGCTGTCGGCTGCTGACGGAATGGCCGATTGGTCGATCGACACGTTGGCCAGGCTGTATCCGTCCACGCCCGTGGTCACCGAGTACGTCCAGGCTTCCGACGCGCCCGCCGTGTACGTCGCTCCGAGGGAGTACATGCGAAGCTGCTGCGGCTCCCGGTCGGACTCGATCTCGACGTCCAGCGGCAGCAGCGGGCTCACCGGAACGCCGGCGTTCTTCACGTAGAATCGCCCGCTGGCGGTGAGGGTGGAGCGCGAGCCGATCTTCCTGGCGTCCGCGAGCGCACGGAATTCGCGGCTGTAGGCGTGCGGGATGTATTGGCCGGTTGTCGAGCCGCCGATCGTGAAGCCCGCGGTGCCGAGGTTGGAGCCACGCCGGAACGACAGCGAATGCTCCTGCGTCCCGACGGAGGTCGGCATGTACGCGCTGGCGCCGTACCCGAGCGAGCTGCGAATGTGCGCATTTGTGCCGTCGGGGCCGACGCCTTCGTAGCGTGAGACCACGTTGACGACGCCGCTGATTGCGTCACTGCCGTACAACGCCGCGCCCTGGGGGCCGCGGATGACCTCGATGCGCTCGACGAACTCGGGCGCGATCTGCGTGAGCAGCAGCGGGTTCGCGACCTCGATTCCATCGATGTAGACCTTGGGGAACGAGAGGCCGAACGACGAAGCGCCCCGGATGCTCCCGTAGCGCGCGAGCATGGACGAGGGTGTTTGCTCCCAGAGCCACATCCCGGGAACCGCACCGCTGAAGATCTTGGAGAGCGTGGCCTCGTCGCGGCGTTCGATGTCGCGGCCCTTGATGACATCGAGCGCGATGGGGAGAGCGCGTTCCGGCCCACCGATCACGCTTCCGGTCACCACGACCCGGTCGAGCACAGGAACCGTCGGCGCCGCGTCGGACGCAACGGCCACCCGGGGTGTCAGCACGACATGATCGATCGCCACCACCGCCGCCTCGACCAGGTAGGGACGCAGGAGGTCGGCCAGCACTTCGGCGAGCGCCGACGAATCCCGCGCCAGTGACACGCGCTGGTCGAGCGGCAGGTTGTCTCCGCTATAGGAAAGGCGGACCTCGGCGAGCAGCGCCACGCGGTCGAGCGCGTCGCGCAGTGTCACGTCCCGAAGACGCACGGTGACGCGACGGTCCAGCGGCGACTGCGCCGCGGCGGTTGTCGCGGCGCAGCAGAACAGCGCTACTGCGAGCGCCGCCCGCTTCATCGGTCAGGCGCTGCCCCGATGAAGGCGGTATCTCCGCGACGCTCGACC
Organism: uncultured Gemmatimonadaceae bacterium; assembly: GCA_963724885.1. GTDB lineage: Bacteria > Gemmatimonadota > Gemmatimonadetes > Gemmatimonadales > Gemmatimonadaceae > DASPMP01. The sequence continues at coordinate 113,786 of CAVRWG010000004.1, forward strand.
CGAGCCCCGAGCGCGAGGCCGATTACGTCCAGGACGCGACTGGCAGGCTCGCCGGCGAAGGAGCCCGTGAAGTGGCGCCGCAGCAGGGTAGTGTCGGTCACCTTCAATTCTACGCCATACCACCGTCGGAGGTCCGCCGCGAGCTCGCCGATCGGCGCGTTGCGAAAGACCAGGCGCCCCTGGGTCCAGGCGAGGTCATCCGCGGTCGCCGCGCCACGACTGGCTTCCAGGCGGCCCTCGCCCGTCCCCGTCATGTCCGCGGTTCCGATGTCCCCCGGGTGTAGCCGCTCGGTGCGGGACCCCAGCGTGATCTCCACCAGCCCCTCGCGCACCACCACGCGCAGCGCCTCGGCGGGATCGTGGTAGACCGAGAACTCGGTGCCGAGGTCCCGGATGACCGCGTCGCCGGCGACGACGGTAAACGGACGGGCGCTGTCGTGCACGATGCTGAAAAACGCCTCGCCCGTGAGGGCCACGTCGCGCCCGCGCACCACCGCGCGACTCGCGGGTCCGAGGAGGATGCGACTGCCGTCCGCGAGAACGACCGAATCGCGCTCGCCGATGCCGGTCGAGTACGTGTGGCTGTCCGACGAGGGCGTGTTCCGGGCCGATCGAAGCATGGCAACCCCCCAACCCGCGATCAGAAGAACGGCCGCCGCGGCGGCGAGACGCGTGTACGCCCGGCTCCAGCGCCACGGGGATCGCGCATGCGCGCGTGTGTGTACACGACGGAGCGCGCGCTCGACATCGACGGGCACCGCCGTCGCCTGCTTCGTCGCGGCGTCCAGCGCGGCGAGCGCCCGCGCGTCCTGCGGATGCTCCTCAAGCCACCGATGCACCGCCGCGACTTCGTCGGGCGTGGCTTCGCCAGCGAGGTAACGGGCGAGCAGGTTCCAGTCGGGGAGGGAGTGTCCGGTCATCGCGCCACTCATATATGGTATGAACACCCAGCGATCGACAAACCCCTATCCGCCCGCGGCGAAGCGGGTTTAGCTTCGCCTGCCATGGACGACCGCGAGCTCCTCACCAGAGTTCAGGCGGGGGACGAAGGAGCTTACGACGCGATCTTCCGAGCCTGGTATCCCGTGCTCGTGCGCGTAGCCACCGCGCTGCTCCGGGAGCCGGATGCGGCGGAAGAGGTGGCGCAGGATGTGATGCTCGAGCTGTGGCGCCGGCGGCACGTGCTGGACGCCGGCGTTTCGCTTCGCGGCTACCTGTTGCGATCGATACGCAACCGCGCGCTCAATCACCTGCGCCACATGCGGGTGCGACGCGCCACCCAGGGGGATGTCGAGGCGCTGTACGACGCGCCACTGCCTGCCGATCAGCCGATCGCGGCGGAGGAGTTGGCGACTGCGGCGCGGGTCGCCGTCGCGGACTTGCCGCCGCGCTGTCGCGAGATCTTCGAGCTCAGTCGCGTGGACGGGTTGAAGTACTCGGAGATCGCCGAAGCGCTCGGGATCTCGCCCAAGACCGTCGAGGCGCAGATGGGAAAGGCACTCCGAATTCTGAGGGAAAGGTTGGCGCCATGGCTGGGGGGATGACTGGTTGACGGACTCGAAACCATCGGTGGCGAGATGGGTAGTGGAGGATGGGTGGTGGTGTTGGCTGTCAGGTGATGGGCGCTGGTTGGTAGATAGAAGCAGCGGCGCGCGTTACCTGTGCCAAACCATCACGTCCACCTAGCGACCACCTGCAACCCGACGTGGCACTCAACGCCCACCACCCGCCAAATGCCCATTCGCCCGACCACGGTGACCCTGCCGCTGCTAGCGCTTTCGCTCCTGGCGTGTACCGAGTCGATCGGGCCGGGTGATGACCTGGTGGATCTGGCGCTCGACTTCTGCGCCGGTGAAGCGCCGATCTTCTTCGCGGTCCTCAATGAAGGCGACAGCTGGAGGCGCGTGTCCCCCGGTGCCGGCAACACGTTCGCGTTCCCGGCTGGCGAGAAGGTTGGAATCGCAATGACGTTCGCGTCCGGCACCGACGTCGTCACGGACGTGAACTACGTCACGCGCGCCGAGATCGAGCCGTTCTCGGGAGTCGCGTGCACGGAAGTCGTGGGCAGCAAGACCCTCGAAGGGACGCTTGCCGGCCTGGGCGCCAACGACGAGGTGGTGATTTCCATGAGCGGCTACGAGCTGGCGGGCCAGCCGCCGTCGAACACGTTCGCGCTGCTCCAGATTCCCGATGGCCCGCAGGACCTGGTGGCGCACCGCGTGTCCGGCGGCGTCCCGAACGCCATCATCGTGCGGCGCGCTCTGAACCTCATCCACGGCGCGACGATCACACCGACACTCGACTTCAACAACGCGAACGCAGTCGCGACGCATACGGGAACCTTCATCGGCCTGGACCCGGCCGAGGACAACTACTTCGACATCTTCTTCAACACGGCCTCCGGCACCACCCACACGCTCGATCGTGCGCCCCCATTCGTTTCGTCTTCCCAGACGCTGTTCGGCGTCCCGGCGAGTCTTACACAAGCAGGTGACGCGCATCTCATCGTGCTGAACGCCGATGCCGCGGACGGCTCGCACTACCGGTCGGTCCAGCATGCCTACCGCAACCCGGGCGACAAGACGTTCACGCTCGGCGGGTTGCTGAATGATCCCGTCATTGCATCCGCCGGGACGTCGCCATATCAGCGGCTCCGCGCGACACTCGTATCGCAAGCGGAATACGGCGATTTTGCGAGCGCCTTCTTTGGCCAGGGCACCACGAGCACGCGAGGCTTCTTCGTCACCGAGACCGCCGGATTCCGCGATGGAACTCCGGCGTCATGGGACCTCGAGATTCCGGACCTCACTCCTGCCGGCGGCTTTCCGGCGTCCGCCGCACTGCAAGCGGGCCAGCCCACCGTCTGGTTCGCCGAGGCGTACAGCGGCTTTTTCGAGGATCTGTTCGCGGGAGGGCCGCCCGACGGATTCTCCCTGCAATTCGCGGGGCGCACGTCGGTGGTCTCGACCGTTCAGATGAGCCGCGCCCGTGGCGCGCGCACGGAACGGCGCGTGCCGCTGGCCGGTCGCGCTTTCCGCCGCGCCAGGTGAGGCGCGCGCTCGGAGCGCTGGCGCTCTGCACGGTCGCTGCGCGCGCGCAAGCGCAGCTCGACGTAGAGCCATTCCGGGCGTCCTCGAACCAGCTCATCCAGATGGCGCTGCGCGACAGCGCGGCATACAAGCGGCTTGCGGTGCTGGTGGATCGCTTCGGGCATCGGTTCACGGGCTCGGAGTCACTCGAGCGATCGCTGGACTGGATCGTTGCCGAGATGCAACGCGATGGCCTCGAGAACGTGCGCAAGGAACCCGTGATGGTTCCGCACTGGGTGAGGGGCGCGGAATCGGCCGAGCTGCTGGTGCCGCGACGGATGCAGCTGCCGATGCTGGGCCTGGGCCGCAGCGTCGGCACGTCGCCGGAGGGCATTCGCGCTCCGGTGCTCGTGGTGCGCAGCTTCGCCGACCTGCGGGCGCGAGCGGCCGAGGCGCGCGGCAGGATCGTGCTCTACAACGTTCCTTTCGACACCACGGTGCATCCGGGCACGGGGTACGGCCGTACCGTGGTCTATCGCTCCGTCGGCGCGGATTCGGCGGCGGCGTTGGGAGCGGTGGCTGCGCTCGTCCGGTCAGTCACGCCGTACTCGCTGCGTTCGGCCCACACCGGCGGCATGAATGCGTTCGATTCGACCTCCCGGGTGGCGAGAATCCCGGCCGCGGCGATCACCGTCGAGGACGCGGAAATGCTGCAGCGGATGCAGGACCGAGGCGAACGCATCGAGGTGCGCCTCACGATGGGCGCGCGCATGCTGCCACCGGTGCGGTCGCACAATGTCGTGGCGGAGATCCGCGGTTCGGAGCGGCCCGACGAGGTCATCGTCATGGGTGGGCACATCGACTCCTGGGACGTGGGTCAGGGCGCCATGGACGACGCCGGAGGCTGCGTCGCCGCGTGGGAAGCGTTGCGTCTCATCAAGCGGCTCGGCGTCCGGCCAAAACGTACCATCCGCGTCGTGCTGTGGACCGCAGAGGAGATCGGGCTGGTGGGCGCGACCGCCTATCGCGACGCGCATCGGGCCGAAGTCGACAGGCACGTGCTCGCGATGGAATCGGACAACGGCGTGTTCCGGCCTCGGGCGCTCCAGGTGGGCGCCGGAGAGGGCGGTCTCGCCATGGGCCAGCGCATCGCGTCGCTGCTGCGCGCCGTCGGGGTGGACAGCGCCCGGGTCGGCGGGCCACAAGCCGACATCTCACCGCTCTACGCGCTCGGCGTCCCTGTTGCGACCATCGATGTCGATCCCTCGAGATACTTCTGGTATCACCACTCCGAGGGCGACACGATCGACAAGCTGGATCCTGTGGACCTGGCGAAGAACACGGCCATTTTCGCGGTAGTGGCAAACGTGGTCGCGAATATGGAGGGGACGCTGCCTCGCGTTCGCTGAAGTGTGGGAATAGTGTTGGATGGGCGCCGGATCGAGCGCGCCGCGTGCTCGATTCCGGCGCTCATCCCCATTTCCCGTTCTCATGAGCACCCCATCGCAAATTCGCGAGTACCAGGTAGCCGCCCGCTCCACCGATGTCTTCGGCCGCGTGCTGTGCAGCGCAAGAGACCATCACTTCATCGTGGACGGGCCGGTGCAGAATGGCTGCCCCGGCGAGGAGCTCACGCCTCCTGAGCTATTCCTCTCCGCCGTCGCCGCCTGCGGTGTGGAGCTGGTCCACGTGATCGCGCGCGACCAGGGCGCGAAGCTCGGTGGCGTGACGCTCGACGTCTACGGCAGGGTGGATCGCGGCAACCAGCCGCGCGCCGACGTCACCGTATTCAACGCGGTGCGACTCGAGTTTGCGCTGACAGGCGCCGACGGGGCCACCGCCGCTCAGCTCGTGGAGGGCTTCAAGCGGCGGTGACCGATCTACGGAACGATCGCGGTCGCGGTCGACGACGTGTCGGTGACGCTACGTTCGAGCTGACGCCATCGAAGGCGCCCCCGCGCCCTCTTCCTTGTACAGCCACGCGCCGACGTACGCGCTCGCCAGCAGCACGACGAGGTTGGCGAGCCCCGCCAGGATGTACGTCATGCCGGCCATCAAGCCGCCGATGTACCAGCCCTGGTAGAACACCCAGCCGCAGACCCAGATGGGCAGGGCCGCGTACGCCGCGGTCCTGAATCCGGGGCCGAAGCGCGGGCGCATCGCCGCGTACAGCCACACCAGCAGGATGCCGATCACGAAATTCGAGGCAATGCCGAGAACCGCTCCGGCCGTCCCCGCCATCTTCGCGGAAAGTCCCGGAACCGCCGCGTCCATCTGAGTGTTCATCTGCGGCCCGAGCAGCAGCCCGATGAGCAGGAAACCCAGGACACTCATAACGACCCCTGCCGCCAGTCCGCCCACGACGATCTTCGACGTGTTCATGATCTCTCCATCAAAGGGTGGTGTTGGGAGAGCTCGATCAGCGCGTCAATAGTAGGTCGACCCGGTGGCCGCGCAATGCTTTTGCTGCCGAGATAGCTTGATGGCCATGGCAGCCCAACCCCATCTGGCACAGCCGGACGTCAACCCGTCGTTCACCAAGAGCCTTTTTCTCGGCGAGCTGCGTGACGACCTGCTGTTCCCGTTCCCGCGGCTCACGCCCGAGGACGAGGAATCGCAGCGGATGATTCTCGACTCGTTCCGCTCGTGGGCCGCCAACAACGTGGACCGGGCCAGGCACGACCGCGAGGGCAGGTTTGCCGAGGGCGTGCGCGAGGGCATGGCGGAGCTCGGCCTCATGGGCCTGAACATTCCCGAGGCGTACGGCGGCTTCGGCGCGAACGCGAAAGTGTTTACCAGGGTCTTCGGCGAGATCGCGGCCACCGACGGAGCGCTGGCGGTGTACTTCGGAGCGCACCAGTCCATCGGCTGCAAGGGCATCGTGCTGTTCGGCACGGAGGACCAGAAGCGGCGATGGCTTCCCGGATGCGCGAGCGGCGCGACGATCGCCGCGTTCTGCCTCACCGAGCCCGGCTCGGGGTCCGATGCCCAGGCAATGAAGGCGACGGCCGTGCCGAGCGCGGACGGCAGCGCGTACGTCCTCAACGGCGAGAAGATCTGGATCTCGAACGCGGGCTTCGCGGGTCTCTTCACCGTCTTCGCGCAGGTGCCCGTCGAGGAAGGCGGCAAGAAGAAGCAGAAGGTCACGGCGTTCATTGTCGACGCCAAGGCGCCCGGCGTCCGGCTGGGGAAACTCGAGGACAAGATGGGCATCAAGGCCAGCGACACGCGCGCCGTGTTCTTCGACAGCGTGCGCGTGCCCGTCCGCGACCGTCTCGGCGACGTCGGCCAGGGATTCAGGATCGCGCTCGAGATCCTGAACTCGGGACGTCTCGGACTTTCCTCGGGAGCCGCCAACGGCACGCGGGCCATCATGGGCGAGGCGCTGGCGTACGCGAAGCAGCGACACCAGTTCGGGCGCGCGATCGGCTCTTTCGAGATGATCCAGGGCAAGTTCGCGCGGTTTGCCGCGGAGTGCTACGCGGCGGACGCCGCGTGGTTCATCGCGGCCGACATGGTGGATCGCGGCGGCGTGGACTTCTCGCTCGAGACCGCGTGCTGCAAGGTGTTCGGCAGCGAGCTGGTCGTCCGCGCCTCCAACGAGGCGCTGCAGATCGCCGGCGGCATCGGATACTCCCGGGAGTATCCGTACGAGCAAGTCGTGCGCGACGCGCGCATCAACCCGATATTCGAGGGCACGAACGAGATTCTCCGCGCGCTCGTGGCGCTGATGGGGCTGCAGGAAGCGGGGGAGCGCCTCAAGGCGTTGGGCACCGCGTTCCGGAACCCGCTGCAGTCCATGGGCGTGATCGGCTCGTACCTGGCTGGCCGCGCGAAGCGCCAGGTCACGCGTCCGCAGCTCGAGAGCGTGCACGAGGTGTTCGAGAAGGAGGCCGACATGATCGTGGATGTCGCGCACGACCTCGGGCTGGCCGTCGAGAACCTCGTTATTCGCCACGGCAAGGCCATCATCGACAAGCAGTTCCTCCAGGAGCGCATCGCGAACACGGCCATCGACGTGTATCACGCGCTCGCGACCCTGAGCCGGGCCACCGCCGCCGTGGAACGCGCGGGCGGCGACGAAAGCAAGGCGCAATCGGACATCGACTGCGCGCGCATCTTCGTTCCGATGGCCATGCGGCGTGCGCGCCGTGCCGTACGCGCCCTGGGGCGCAATCAGGACGCGCGACTCAAGGCGATCGCGGAACGCGCGCTCGAGAGCGGCCAGCTCGTCCCCGGGATTTGAGCGACGCCATCTCGATTCGCGAGTTGACGGCGCAGGCGGACTACGACGCTTGCGTGGCGCTGCAGCATGAGACATGGGGTCGCAACTTCAAGGACGCCGTGCCCGCCAGCATCATGCACGTCTCCCAGCGGCTCGGTGGCGTTGCCGCGGGCGCGTTCGACGGCGGGGGCCGACTCGTGGGCTTCGTGTTCGGGATGACGGGCGTCGAGAACGGCGCGATCGTGCACTGGTCGGACATGCTCGCGGTGCGGCCGGAAGCGCAGAACATCGGCATCGGCCGCCGCCTCAAGGAGTTTCAGCGCCAGGCAGTGGCGCGCCTGGGCGCGCGCGTGATCTACTGGACCTTCGACCCGCTCGTTGCGCGCAACGCGCATCTCAACTTCAACGTGTTCGGCGTGCGCGCGGTGGAGTACACGCGGAACATGTATGGCGACGCCACGGGAAGCGACCTGCACCGGGGCATCGGCACCGATCGGCTCATTGTCGCCTGGCCGGTGAACGACGACGAGCTGGCGCAGCGCAAGCGGGAAATCGCGGCGGCGCACGACGGAGCGCGATTGCGGACTGCGCCGGCTTTCGGCGACCCTGATGAGTCCGCGAGCCGGTGGCCGGAAGGCATCAGGCATATTCGCATCGCGGTGCCAGCGGACATCGCCACCCTTCAGACGAGCCGGATCGAGTCGGCGATGCAGTGGCGCGACGCCACGCGCGCTGCCTTCGAGGCGGCGCTCGGGTCGGGCTTCACGATCGACGCATTCGAGCTGGATACCGCGCGCCGGCGCGGCTACTACCTTCTGCGACGCAACCAGGTGTGACCGTCAACCCTGCCAACCTCCACGAATGACTTCGGCAATGCAGCTCGATCGAATCACACTGCGCGAGATTCGCCTGCGCCTCAAGGAGCCCTTCCGCATCTCGTCGGGAGTGGTGCAGGAGCGGCGCATCCTGCTGCTCGAGCTGCACGACGCTGACGGCGCGTCCGAGTGGGCGGAGTGCGTGGCGGGCGAATGGCCCAACTACAGCCCCGAGACAATCGACACCGCGTGGTTCGCGATCCGCGAGTGGCTGGCGCCGCGGCTGCTGGGCAAGGTCATCGGAGGCCCCGAGGCCGTGCACGACCTCCTCGAGCGCAACGTGAGTGGCCACAACATGGCGAAGGCCGCGCTCGAGATGGGTTGTTACGGCATTGCCGCGCGCAAGCAGGGCGTGTCACTTTCTTCCCTGATCGGCGGACAGCGCGACCGCGTGGCCACGGGGATCTCCATCGGGATTCAGGGCGACACGGCTGCCCTTGTGGAGCGCGCATCGCGGGCGGTCGCGGATGGATATCGGAAAATCAAGGTGAAGATCCAGCCGGGTTCGGACTTCGAATACGTGCGCGCGGTGCGCCTGGCGCTGCCGCCGGACACCGACCTCATGGCCGACGCCAACGCCGCGTACACCCTCGACGACGCGGACCATCTCGCCGCCCTCGACGAGTTCGGCCTCATCATGATCGAGCAGCCGCTCCATCGGGACGACCTCGTGCGGCACGCCGCGCTGCAGCGTCGACTGCGCACGCGGATCTGCCTGGACGAGTCCATCACCGACGTCGCGCGCTGCGAGGACATGGTGACGCTCGGGAGCGGCCGCATCGTCAACATCAAGCCGGGGCGCGTGGGCGGCTACACGGTCGCGCGCCGCATCCACGACGTCTGCGCGCGTCATGGCATCCCGGTGTGGTGCGGCGGCATGTTCGAGAGCGGTGTGGGGCGCGCCTACAACGTCGCGCTCGCGTCGCTGCCCAACTTCACGCTTCCCGGCGACCTGTCGCCGAGCGCGCGCTACTGGGAACGCGACATCGTGACGCCCGAATGGACCATGGATGACGCGGGACTGGTGCGCGTGCCGCGCGACCACGCGGGCATCGGCGTCGCTGTGGACCGCGGCCGCGTGGATGATCTCACGACGCGCACCGAAGAGCTGCGCGCATCGCCGCAGGCATGACCGGCCCACTCGTTCCCGATGCCCTCGGCCGGCAGCTCGTCGAGCTGCGCCGCTCCATCCATCGGGAGCCGGAGCTGGCGTTCCAGGAGGTTCGCACCGCCGAGAAGCTGGAGCGGGCGCTCGCGTCCGCCGGAGTCGCGGACATCAGGCGGGTGGCGAAGACCGGTATCGTCGCCCGCGTCCCCGGCACGAAGCGCGGCGCGCCCGCCGTGGCGATTCGCGGCGACATCGACGCGCTCCCCATCGGCGAAGAGACGGGGCTGCCGTTCGCGTCGCAGACTCCGGGAGTCATGCACGCGTGCGGCCACGACGTCCACGCGACGTGGGCGGTGGGGGCCGCGGCCCTGCTGGCGCGCGATCCGGCGCCGGGAGACGCGATCATCGTGCTGCAGCCGGCGGAAGAGGTGGGCGAAGGTGCCGCGGCGATGCTGGCCGCCGGCGCCCTCGACGGCGTATCGGCCATTTTCGGCGCCCACGTGGACCGGCGCTTCGACGTTGGCCAGGTGGTCGCCGACGCGGGTCCGCTCGCGGCCTCGGCCGACACATTCGCCATCGAGATCATCGGCCAGGGCGCGCACGCCGCCCGACCGCACGAGGCGCGCGACCCCATCGTCGCCGCGGCCGCGCTCGTGACCGCGATCCAGACGATCGTGGCGCGGAAGCTCAATCCGGCGACGCCGGGAGTGGTGACCGTCGGCCACATCTCGGCGGGCAACGCGCCGAACGTCATTCCCGATCGGGCGCTCTTGCGGGGAACGGTGCGCGCCGTCGAGCCCGCGTCGCGGCGAATGATGCTGCAGGAGCTCCGTACGCTCGCGGAGTCCATCGCGGCCGCGCACGGCGTGAGGGCGTCGGTCGAGATTCCCGAAGGCACACCGCCGCTCGTGAACCCCGAGCGCGCCGCCGCATGGGGGAGGGAGGCGGTCGCGCGCGTGCTGGGGCCCCAGGCGCTCGTCCCGCTCGGGTTCCTCAACCTCGCCGGCGAGGACTTTGCCTACTATCTCGAGCGGATCCCGGGCTGCTTCCTGCGGGTCGGGGCACGCGAGAAAGGTGGAGAGGCGATCCCCGCGCACTCGCCGCGGTTCTACCCCGCCGAGGAGAGCATTTTCGTGGGGGCGGCTGTGCTGGCAGAATGCGCGCGGGTGGCGTCGGCCCAGGCGACGTAGCGCTGCGCATCTGGTAAATTTCGGTTGTCCGAACCACCGTTTTCCCGTTTCCAGATTTCATCAGATGAAGCGATACGTATTCCTCCTCGGCGCCCTGTTGGCGGCCGGGTGTAACGACGACATCACCGGCCTGGGTCCGCCGAGCGATCCGGCGACGGAGACCTTCGCCCTTTCGCTGGGCGTGAACATCAGCGAGATGACCAAACTGCCCGGCGGCGTCTACATCTCGGATGCCATCATCGGCACCGGGGACGAAGTCGTGGCGGCCACCGACACCGTGTGGGCCACGTACGCCGGCTTTCTCAAGGACGCCACGCTCTTCGACTCCGGGATCAACGTGAAGTTCCAGACGGCAACCATCATCCGCGGTTTGCAGATAGGCCTTCAGGGCATGAAGGTCGGTGGGCGCCGAAAGGTCGTGATCCCGTCCGAGCTGGGGTACGGCCGGATCTCGCGCGAGGGCCCCGATGGCAAGATTCTGATCCCGCGCCAGTCCACGCTGATCTTCGACATAGATCTGCTCAGGTTGCACACACCAGCGCCCGACCCGCAGTAGGGCACTTCCACAATCCGGGGAACCATGCGACGCATCCTCCTGCTCGCCGCGGCGCCTTTTGTGCTCGGCCGCAGCGCCGACGCGCAGTCCTTCGCCACCAGCGATCCCGTGCTGCGACGCATCTGGGCGATCGGGATGGACAGTTCGCAGGCGTACCCGCTCGCGCAGGCGCTCCTGGACTCGGTTGGGCCGCGGCTGACGGGGACGCCGGGGCAGAAAGCGGGCAACGACTGGCTGTTGTCGAAGTACCGCGCGTGGGGCATCCCTGCCAAGGCCGAGCCGTACGGCACGTGGCGCGGCTGGCGTCGCGGCATCACGCACGTGGACCTCGTTCAGCCCCGCGTGCGCTCGCTCGAGGGGACGATGCTGGCCTGGAGCCCCGGTACGCCGCGCGGCGCGCCGGTGGAAGCGGGCGTGAGCATCTTCCCTGACGTTCAGAATCCCGCGGCGTTCGAGAGCTGGTTGCCGCAGGTCCGCGGCAGGATCGTGCTCATCTCGATGCCGCAGCCGACCTGTCGTCCCGACGACAACTGGCGGGAGTTCGCCGACTCTGCGTCCTTCGCGAGGATGCGGGCGCAGCGGACGGAGGCGACCCGCGCGTGGAACCAGCGCCTCATGCGCGCCTCTGGCGATTCGACCACCGGATTCGCCGTCCGCACGCTGGCCCCGAAGCTCGAGGCGGCCGGTGCACGTGCCATCATCTCGAGCCTGTGGTCGTCCGGCTGGGGCGTGAACAAGATCTTCAACGCCCGCTCGAACCAGGTGCCGACGATCGACTTGAGTTGCGAGGACTATGGTCTCGTCTACCGCCTCGCCGAGAACCGCCAGAATCCGGTGCTGCGCGTGCAGGCGGACGCGCAGGACCTCGGCGAGGCGCCGGTCGCCAACGTGATCGCGGAGGTTCGCGGCTCGGAGAAGCCCAACGAGTACGTGGTGCTCTCGGCGCACTTCGATTCGTGGGACGGATCGAGCGGTGCCACCGACAATGGCACGGGTACCATCGTCATGCTCGAGGCGATGCGCATCCTGCGGCAGGTCTACCCGAACCCCAAACGCACCATCGTCGTCGGGCACTGGAGCGGTGAAGAGCAGGGCCTCATCGGGTCGCGCTCGTTCGCCGCCGATCGTCCGGAGATCGTGCGCGGGCTCCAGGCGCTGTTCAACCAGGACAACGGCACGGGCCGCGTGGTGAACGTGTCCGCTTCGGGTCTGGTGGACGCGACGCCGCAGCTTGCGTCCTGGCTCGCGCGCGTGCCGCGCGAGATCACGCGCTACGTCAATTTTGGGTTCGTGGGGTCGCCGCCGGGAGGCGGCAGCGACAATGCGTCGTTCGCGTGCCACGGAGCGCCCGGGTTCGGCCTGGGCTCCCTGAGCTGGGACTACGGCACGTACACCTGGCACACCAACCGCGACACGTTCGACAAAATCGTCTTCGACGACCTCAGGAACAACATCGTGCTCACGGCGATGCTCGCGTATCTCGCGTCGGAGGATCCGGCGACGGTGCCGCGCACGCGCGCGAACCTGTTCAATCCGTCGGGTCGCCCCGGCTCGTGGCCGGAGTGCCAGGTTCCGGCGCGGAAGATCGCCGACTGGCAGCGGTGACCAGGCGCTCCAAAAGGAAAGACGTCAAGACATTCAAACCGCAGAGGACGCAGAGGCAAAACTGAGAGGACGCAGAGGAAGACCAGCGAACAGTCCTCTGTGCCCTCTCTGTTCTTCTCTGCGTCCTCTGCGGTAATGCTGTCAATTCAGGCGTATGAGACCTCTCTGGGAACCGTCGGCTTCGCAGATCGAGCGGGCGAACCTCACCCGGTTCATGGCCGGGCTCCCGGTGTCCGACTACGCCGAGTTGTACCGCTGGTCCATCGAGTACCCGGAATCGTTCTGGAAGGCCGTGTGGCGGTTCGGTGGCATGATCGCCGAGGAACGGCCCGGCCGCGTGCCGTGGGACAAGGTGCTGGTGGGCGCCAACCGCGTCGCGCCTCCGGATCCGGAACTGGGCCCACGCTGGTTCGTCGGCGCGAAACTGAACTTCGCCGAAAACCTGTTGCGATTCCGCGACGACCGTCCCGCGATCGTCTCCTGGAACGAACTCGGGCGGCGTAGCGCGCTCACGTTCTCGGAGCTGGCCGGGCTCGTGTCTCGCATCGCGGCGGCATTGCGCGCCGAAGGGGTGCGTCCGGGCGATCGCGTCGCGGGCTTCATGCCGAACATTCCGGAGGCGGTTGTCGCGATGCTTGCCGCGACGAGCCTTGGCGCCACCTGGTCCTCCTGCTCTCCCGATTTCGGCGTGAACGGTGTGCTCGACCGGTTCGGACAGATTCGTCCCAAGGTGCTCTTCTGCGCGAACAGCTACCTGTATGCCGGCAAGGAGATCGACTGTCTCGAGCGCGTGCGGTCCATCGTGGAGCGCATCCCCGAGATCGCGCGCGTGGTCGTCGTGCCGTACCTCGCCGACGTCCGCGAGCTCTCCCGGATTCGCGGGGCCGTGCGGTGGAACCAGTTCGCGGTCACGCCGGCGGGGACGTTGCAGTTCCAGCGGCTGCCCTTCGACCATCCCGTGTACATCATGTACTCGTCCGGAACGACCGGGCTTCCCAAGTGCATGGTCCATGGGGCTGGCGGCACGCTGTTGCAACACCTCAAGGAGCACCTGCTGCATTGTGACCTGGGGCGCGACGACCGGCTGTTTTACTTCACGACGTGCGGCTGGATGATGTGGAACTGGCTCGTGTCGGCGTTGGCGGTCGGTTGCACGATCGTGCTGTACGATGGCGCTCCGCTGCTGCGGCGACGACCGATTCTCTGGGAAATGGCGCAGGCCGAGCGGATCACGACGTTCGGCACCAGCGCCAAGTACCTGGCATTGTCGGAGAAGGAGGGGCTGGTGCCCGGCAGGACGCACGACCTCGGCGCGCTGAAGGCAATCCTGTCGACCGGAAGCCCGCTTTCGCCGCAGAGCTACGACTACGTCTACACGGCCGTCAAACCCGACGTCCGGCTGTCGAGCATCAGCGGCGGCACCGACATCCTTTCCTGCTTCGCGCTGGGGAATCCCATCGCGCCGGTATGGCGCGGCGAGCTACAGACGCGCGGCCTCGGCATGACGGTGGACGTGTTCGACGAGAACGGCGCGCCGGTTCGGGGCCGTCCGGGGGAGCTGGTGTGCACCGCGCCGTTCCCGAGCATGCCGGTCGAGTTCTGGAACGATCCGGACGGCTCGAAGTACCGGGCGGCGTATTTCGAGACCTACCCGAACGTGTGGCGGCACGGGGACTGGTCGGAACTCACCGAGCACGACGGCATGATCATCCATGGCCGGAGCGACGCGACGTTGAATCCCAGCGGCGTGCGCATCGGGACGGCGGAGATCTACCGCGAGGTGGAGCACCTCGAGGAGGTCGTCGAGAGCGTCGTCGTGGGACAGGACATCACGACGGAGTTCGGGTCCGACGTGCGGATCGTGTTGTTCGTGCGGCTGCGCGAAGGCGGCGTCCTCGACGAGGCCTTGCGCGAGCGCATTCGCTCCCGCATCCGGGAGAATACCAGCCCCCACCACGTGCCCAAGAAGATCGTGCAGGTCGCGGACATTCCGCGCACGATCAGCGGAAAGATCACCGAACTGGCGGTCCGCGACATGATCCACGGTCGGCCGGTGAAGAACGTCGACGCGCTGGCGAATCCCGCGGCGCTGGAGCTCTTTCGGGACTTACCGGAGCTCGCGTGAACCGTTCTCGGCAGCGCGTGCCCGATAAGACACGCGCGCCGGTACGTTCTCGGCGGCCCTTCACGCCGGTCGCAGCTCATCCGCGCGCTGAACAACAGCTACCGCGCCGCAGGCGCGCCGAGAACGCACCCGGCCGCGTTACTTAACAATCACGCGGCCGGCCGAGTACAATAAGAGAGTCTTCCACGCGACATTGACACTATGGCGACGGCAACCCTTCCAGGCGCGACAGAGACTCACGACGTCTTCCCGATCAACGGCACCGACTACGTCGAGTTCTACGTCGGCAACGCCAAGCAGGCCGCCCACTTCTATCAGGCCGGGTTCGGGTTTCAGCTTGCCGGGTATCGCGGTCCCGAGACGGGTGTCCGGGACCGCGCTTCGTATCTGCTGACGCAGAACAAGATCCGGCTCGTCTTCACGTCGCCGCTC
Source organism: uncultured Gemmatimonadaceae bacterium (assembly GCA_963724885.1). Classification (GTDB taxonomy): domain Bacteria; phylum Gemmatimonadota; class Gemmatimonadetes; order Gemmatimonadales; family Gemmatimonadaceae; genus DASPMP01. The sequence continues at coordinate 128,931 of CAVRWG010000004.1, forward strand.
GGGCCGGACGGACCGATCGCGGACCACGTGCGCCAGCATGGCGACGGCGTGCGCGACATCGCGCTCTGGGTGGACGATGCGCGCGAGGCGTACACGAAGGCCGTGGAACGGGGCGCCCGGAGCGTGCAGGCGCCCGCGGTCCTGAAAGATGATCACGGCGAGATCGTGCTGGCGGCGATCGGCATCTACGGCGATACGATCCACTCGATCGTCGAGCGGCGCGCGTACAAGGGCCTCTTCATGCCCGGCTTCTTGCCGCGCCAGCCCCACTTCCAGGCGCCCGAAACCGGACTGTTGTACGTGGACCACTGCGTCGGGAACGTGGAACTCGGCCAGATGAACGTGTGGGTCGGGTTCTACGAGCGCGTGATGGGCTTCAAGAACCTCATCTCGTTCGACGACGAGGACATCAGCACGGAATACAGCTCGCTGATGTCGAAGGTGATGTCCAACGGCAACGAGAAGATCAAGTTCCCGATCAACGAGCCGGCGCGGGGAAAGAAGAAGTCCCAGATCGACGAGTATCTGGATTTCTATCGCGGACCCGGCGTGCAGCACCTGGCGCTCGCGACCGGCGACATCGTGCGGACCGTGACGGCGTTGCGCGACCGCGGACTCGAGTTCCTCAGCGTGCCGACGGCGTACTACGACGAGCTGCAGGGGCGCGTCGGAAAAATCGACGAACCCGTTGACGTGCTCGCGGAGCTGGGAATCCTGGTGGACCGGGACCCCGACGGCTATCTCCTCCAGATCTTCTCGAAGCCCGTGCAGGATCGGCCGACGCTGTTCTACGAGATCATTCAGCGCAAAGGCGCGCGGTCGTTCGGAAAGGGCAACTTCAAGGCGTTGTTCGAGGCCATCGAACGCGAGCAGGCAGCAAGAGGAAACCTCTGAACCCTTCACCAAGCACTAAGCACTAAGCACTAAGCACTGCCTCTAATGCCCATCTATCACACGCTCGGAAAGATCCCCAGAAAGCGGCACATCGCTTTTCGCAAACCCGACGGTGGCATCTATCACGAGGAACTCGTCGGTCACGAGGGCTTCACCGGCACGTCGTCACTGCTGTATCACGTGCATCCGCCGACGATGGTCAAGTCCGTGACGCGGCTCAAGGAGACCTGCTACGAGCCCGACCCAGACAAGACGCTGAAGCACCGGCACTTTCTCACCTCGAAGGCGAAGCGCGGCGGCAGCGCGACGCTGGACCGCATTCCGATCCTGTTCAACGCCGACATCGCGATGTTGTACGTCGAGCCAACGAAGCAGGACGAGCACTACTATCGCAACGCGCAGGGCGACGAGCTCGTGTACGTCAGCAAGGGGAGCGGCGTCCTGGAGTCGTCGTACGGCGACCTGCCGTACCGCGAGGGCGACTATCTGATCATTCACCGCGGGATCCTGCACCGGTTCCGCATGGATCCGAAGGTCGATCACAAGCTGCTGGTCTTCGAGAGCCGCGGGCACGTCCGCTCGCCCAAACGGTACCGCAACGAGTTCGGCCAGCTCAAGGAAGGGGCGCCGTACTCCGAGCGCGACATTCGCCGTCCCGCCGCGCTCGAGACGATCGACAGGAAAGGCGACTTCCCGCTCATCGTGAAGCAATACGACGGGTTGAACGAGATCGTCCTGGACCACCACCCGATCGATGTCGTCGGGTGGGACGGCTACTTCTACCCGTGGGCGTTCAACATCAACGACTTCGAGCCGATCGTGGGACGCGTGCACCAGCCGCCGCCGGTGCACCAGACGTTCGAGGGCGACGGTTTCGTCGTTTGTTCGTTCTGCCCGCGTCCCTATGATTTCGACCCCGAGGCGGTTCCGGCGCCCTACAACCACAGCAACGTCGACTCGGACGAGGTGTTGTACTATGCCTCGAGCGAGTTCATGAGCCGGAAGGGCATCGAGTTCGGCAGCATCACCCACCATCCGGACGGGATCCCGCACGGGCCGCACCCGGGCCGCGCCGAAGCATCCATCGGCGCGAAATCGACCAACGAGCTGGCCGTGATGATGGACTCGTTCCGCCCGCTGCGCGTGGCCAAGCAGGCCCTGGATTTCGAAGATCCCCGGTACCACCGCAGCTGGATCGACGCGGCGAGCGGCGGATTCGTGCCCCCGACCTCTTGAACTGCGGATGACGGGATGACGGATAACGGGATGACGGACGTCCCGTCATCCTGTCATCCCGAGTTATCGCTGGGCGAACTTTTCGATGGCGGCGCGCGTGTGCGCGCTCAGCGCCAGCGCCCCGCTGATCGCGGCGCGCCGATCGAGCAGCTCCGGCCAGTCCTGCGTGTCTGCCCAGAACGCGGTTTTCAGCTGCCGGATCGCCTCCGGGTTTGCGGCGGACAGGAACTGGACGAGCCGGCCGATGGCCTCGTCCATCTCCGCCACCTCATCGAAGACGCGCGCGTAGAGCCCGTGCCGCTCGGCCCACGCCGCGTCGCGCCAATCGGCGTCGATGGACATGGCCTGGAACGGACCGCGCCCGACCTTACGCTCGACGACCGGGCCGATCACGAACGGCCCGAGTCCGACCGCAAGCTCGCTCAGCTTCAGCGACGCCCCCTGTACCGCGAGACAGTAGTCGGAGGCCGCCACGAGCCCGACCCCGCCGCCAGTCACCTTGCCCTGCACACGCGTGACGACGAACTGCGGTGCGCGGATCATCGCGAGGATGACTCGGGCGAACCCACTGAAGAATGCACGGCCGCCGGGCGCGTCCTCCACTGCCCGCATCTCGTCGAACGACGCGCCGGCGCAGAACGCGCCCGTGCCCTCGCTGCAGAGCACGATGACCTTCACGCCGGAGTTGTCGCCCACTTTCGCGATCTCGTCAGCCAGCTTCTGCAGGAGCGCGCTCGGCAGCGAGTTGCTCTTCGGGTGGGAGAAGTAGACCGTGGCGATCGCATCGCGAAACTCGACGGCGACCTTTCCGTCCTGTCTCGGGTCCGTGGCGCTCATGCGCAGAAGATAGCATTGGCCTAAATTGCGTTCTATGGACGCCAGGGCGACCACCCCCGAAGATCCCGAGCGCAACGCCGAGTTCGAGGCCCGCATCGCGCGCGGCGACACCATCGAGCCGAAGGACTGGATGCCGGAGAAATACCGGAAACAGCTCATTCGCATGATGTCGCAGCACGCGCACTCGGAGATCGTCGGCATGTTGCCGGAGGGCAACTGGATCACGCGCGCGCCCACGCTGCGCCGCAAGATGGGGCTGCTCGCCAAAGTGCAGGACGAGGCGGGGCACGGCCTGTACATCTACTGCGGGACGGAAACGCTCGGCGTGGACCGGCACGAGCTGGTGCTCCAGTTGCTGAACGGCACCGCCAAGTACTCCAGCATCTTCAACTATCCCACGCTCACGTGGGCGGACATCGGCGCCATCGGCTGGCTGGTGGACGGCGCCGCGATCGTCAACCAGACGATGCTGGCGAAGGCGTCGTACGGCCCGTATGCGCGCGCCATGGTTCGCATCTGCAAGGAAGAGAACTTCCACAAGAAGCAGGGCTTCGAGATCACGACGACGCTGGCGACCGGCACGCCGGAGCAGCGCGCCATGGCCCAGGATGCGCTCAATCGCTGGTGGTGGCCGTCGCTCATGATGTTCGGGCCGCACGACAAGGACTCGCCGAACACCGAGGAGATGTCGCGCTGGGGCGTGAAGCGAAAGAGCAACGACGAGCTGCGGCAGCGCTTCATCAACCTCACCGTCGCGCAGGCCAAGGCCATCGACCTCGAGATCCCCGATCCGCAGCTGCGCTTCAACGAGGAGACGCAGAACTGGGACATCGGGCCGATCGACTGGGACGAGTTCTGGCGCGTGGTCAAGGGCGACGGGCCCTGCAACCGCGAGCGGCTGGCTGCGCGCAACAAGGCGCATGCGGAAGGCGAGTGGGTGCGCGTCGCGGCCGCGGCGCACGCCGTGAAGCACGCGCAGAAGACACAAGCAGCATGACACCCGCAGATCGTCCAACGTCCAACGTTGAACGTTCGACGTCAAACGTTGCACGTTCGCCGAACAACCAGGCGTCCGATAGTCAGTGGCCGCTCTGGGAGGTCTTCATCCAGCCCGGCGGCGGCGCCCCGCACGAGCATTGCGGCAGCCTGCACGCGGTCGATGCCGAGCAGGCGCTCCAGAACGCGCGCGACGTGTACGCCCGGCGCGGCGAGGGCATCAACATCTGGGTGGTGCCGTCGCAGGCGATCACGGCCTCGACTCCCGACGACATGGGGCCGTTCTTCGATCCCGGCAACGACAAGCCGTACCGGCACCCGCAGTTCTACAAGGTGCCGCGCGGCGTGAAGATGTGATGGCGAACGACCGGGTCGAGTACCTGCTCCGGCTGGCGGACGATCGTCTCGTGCTCGGCCATCGGCTCTCGGAGTGGTGCGGGCACGCGCCGATTCTCGAAGAGGACATCGCGCTGGCGAACATCGCGCTCGACCTCGTGGGGCAGGCGACGCTGCTGCTCGAGCGCGCCGCGGCGGTCGACGGCGCGGGGCGCGACGCCGACGCTCTGGCGTACCTCCGCGACAGCATGGAGTACCGCAACGTCCTCCTCGTCGAGCTCCCGAAGGGGGATTTCGCCTTCACGATCGCGCGGCAGTACCTGTTCAGCGTCTACGCGCTCCTGCAGGCGGAAGCGTTGCAACGCGCCGCGGACACGGACCTCGCCGGCATCGCGGCCAGGATGTTCAAGGAGTCGCGCTATCACGTGCGCCACAGCGGCGACTGGATGCTCAAGCTCGGCGACGGGACCGACGAGAGCCACCGCCGGCTCCAGGACGCGGTGAACGAGCTCTGGCGCTACACGGGCGAGCTGTTCATGGCGGACGACGTGGAGCGCCAGGCGGCCGCCGCGAATGTCGGCGTCGATCCGGCGACACTGGAGCCGCGATGGCGCGAGCACGTGGACGACGTGTTCGCGCGCGCCGGCATCCGGGCTCCCGAGGCGAAGTGGATGCAGCGCGGCGGGCGCGCGGGGCGGCACACGGAGCACCTCGGCCCCATGCTGGCCGAAATGCAGGTGCTGCAGCGACAGCATCCGGGCGCGTCATGGTGATGCGCGGCATCGTTCTCGCGCGAGGAACTGCTCGCGGCCTTGAACGGGGTGATGGACCCGGAGGTGCCGGTGCTCAGCGTCGTGGAGCTCGGCATCGTGCGCGACGTCGACGTCGGAAGGCGACACGGTCACGGTGACCGTGACGCCGACCTATTCCGGATGCCCCGCGATGCGGACGATCGAGCAGGACATCGAGGCGGCGCTGCGCGCGCTCGGTGCCCGGCACGTCGACGTGAAGACCCGCTACTCGCCGGCGTGGACGACGGACTGGATACCCGCCGAAGCTCGGGAGAAGCTCCGCGCGTACGGCATCGCGCCGCCGGGCATGGCCGACCACGATGCTCCGGTCGCCATCGGGCGCCGCCGCGCCAGCATTCGTTGCCCGTATTGCGGCTCCACCAACACGCAGTTGCGCAGCGAGTTCGGCTCCACGGCGTGCAAGGCGATTCACATGTGCGAAAGCTGCCGCCAGCCGTTCGAGGAGTTCAAGGCCATCTAGCGACGGCTGAGCGCGAGTCCCGGACCAGCTTTACGGGAGGTCGCTGAAATTCAGCAACGGGACGTCGAACTCTCCGCCGGTCACGGTGAGGTCGCCGGTCGCTCCACCGGTTTCGGTACACCCGCCGCTGCCCGAGAACGTGCCCCGCGCGCGGTCGTTGGCGACGGACGTCACGACGATCCTGCCGACGGTCAAGTTGCACGTCCAGGTCGCCGACGTGCCCTCGCCGAAGGAGACGACGATGACGGATCCCAGCGCGATGGTGACCGTACCGGCGTCCAGTTGCGGGAACACCATGAAGATCTCGTCGCTCGTGCCGCCGCCGCGGGGGATCCGCGCGCTGATCAGGATGTCGCCGATGCTTTCGTCGCGAGCCGCCACCGCCCATTCGGAGTTCTCCGGGTCGGCGACGAGCGCCGATCCGGACGCGTTGAACGCGCCCGACACCACGCCCGCGTGCGAGAACGACAGGGTGCCGTTCAGTAATCCCGGGCCGCTTGCGTCGTCGCATCCGGTGACGAGCGCGAGCGACGCCGCCAGCAGCGCGCGCGTGGTGTTCATCGAGTCAGCTACCGGTGCCGAACTGGCGCGCGAACTTGATCACCAGTGAACGGGACTGCGGTCGCCCCCAGCTGAAGAAGCCGTCCGCTTCCTCGCCGTCGTTGACGACGATGAACAGTCCCGTCCCCGCGGTGCTGAGCCACGCAAAGCGCGCGTTCGCGGTCCAGATGCGCGCCTGGTTGCTGTACTGCATCAGCGACTGGATGAAGATGCGAGGCGTGAAGAAATACGCCACGCGCGTGCCGATCAGCTGCCGCTCGAACGTGCCCTGATCCAGGCGCACGTCGTTGTATTCCACCAGCAGCGCCGACGACAGCGACGCGCCGCGTCGCGCGGTGAGCGTCGCCGTCCCCCCCGGCGCGTGCCGTTGTAGAACGGCCCGAAGTCGCCGCGCACGAGCAGGGAGAGCGGCGCGCTCGGATTCGTGCCCCAGTCGAGCCCCAGCGTGGTGAAGTCGTACGTCCCCGCCGGCAGCGTGACGTTCTCGGAGATGGCGAAGGGCTGCTGCAGCCCCTCGTGAAACACGTTCAGCTCCGGGCCGAAGCGCCCGCCGTCGGCGAATTCGACTTCGGTGAAATCGATATGCACTTGTCCGCTCTGCCAGAATCCGTCCGGGCGGTAGTAGCCGCGATAACTCGTGTGCGGGTTCCACTGCTTCATCCACTTCAGGCTCGGGTTCCGCACGATTCGCATGAACGCCAGCTCGTAGAACCCGTAACCGCCGGTCCGGTTGAGGAACCCGACTTCCGGATTGAAATCAGATCCGACCCGCACGATCCGCGCCGTATTGCTCCAGGAAGCGGTGGAGTAATTCGCGCGGCCGCTGAACCCGAAGTCGTCGCCTCGGCGCGTGGGCGTCGCGGTACGGGCCGCCCAGGCGTCGAACGTCCACGCCTCGCCGAGGCCGACCCGCGCGTCGGCGCCGTAGGTGGTGTTGCGATCCCCCCCGAGCTCTCGTCGAGGGCAGTGCGGTGCACGCCCAGCACACCGACGCGCGAGCGCGTGCCGAGCTCACGCGTGACCCGCGCGACGGAGAACGAGTTCGCGGGCTGGATGCCGGTGGCTTCGTCCGTGACGATCTCGAGCGCGCCGACGGTGAAGTCGCCCACGCGTCCCGACAGGCGCCCGCCGCCGAGAATCGGTACGGGGCGGCCGAGGGTGTCGATGCCGATACGGCGCGTGAAGAACAGGTCCACCGCCTGCGGCGTCCCCGCCGAGAAGACGCCGGCATTCTCGAGGAAGAAGGGCCGCTTCTCGGGGAAGAACAGCGGGAAGCGTGTGAGGTTGGTGCGCTGCTCGTCCACCTCCACCTGCGCGAAGTCGGTGTTGTACGTGAGATCCAGGGTGAGGCTCGGCGTCACGCCGTACTTGGCGTCCACTCCCCAGTCGGTGTGCTCGCGTGCGCGGGTGCCCACTCCGAAATCGTGCTGCGCGCTGCTCAGCACGTACGGTGTCACGGTGGCCAGGCGCGGCACCGGCACGCGCGCCAGCTGCAGCGTGCCCGCGCGCGAGAGCCGATAGATGCTGAACTGGCGCGGGACGAACGACCAGTACGCATCTTCGTTCTTGCGACGGATGCGCCGGCCGAAGTTTACTCCCCACGTCTGCGTGTCCCCTCCGCGCGTACCGCAGCGTCGAGAAGGGGATCCGGAACTCCGCGTACCAGCCGAGCGAGTCCCTGGAGGTCGAGACCGTCCAGCTGCCGTCCCAGTTGAGGTTGAAGCCGCCCATCGAGCCGGCCATCGCGCGGGTCTGTCCGGTGACCGTGATGCCGCCGCCCTCGCCTTCCTTCACGACCTGGCCGTCGTACTCGATGCCGGCGGGCGTCGTGGCGAACAGGAACCCGTTCTGGCGGTCGAGGTACGTGTCGAGGATGATCGCGAACGCAGTCGCTGTTGTCGAGCGTCACGTCGCGGATCTTCTCGCCCGGCACGATCGATTGCGGCTCGCGGTCGAAGAGCCACGCGGCCGACGTACAGCGCCTCGCCGTCCGACACGATGCGGACCTCGGTCCGCTCCGTGATCGGATCGCCCTCGCGTAGCTCGCGCTGGACGAATCCGGTCAGGGGCGGGGCAGACCTCCAGGCCTCGTCATCGAGCCGTCCATCCATGACCGGACGCTGCGAGACTATGCTCGCGGTCGCGGTGCGGACGGCTCCAAAGCGACCATTGCCCGCTTGCTGCGCCGGCGCTTGCGCTTCGATTCCGGCGGCAGTCGCGATCAAAAGCACCAGACCGCGGAAAAAGGATGATGCACGCAGAGCCTTTTCATCGCGGATTACCGCAGATCCAACGGAAAAGGCACGGATGGAACACAACGAGAAACTCATCGACAGGGAGCTCACGGGATTGGTAATCGGGGGCTTCTACGCCATCTACAATGAACTGGGCTTCGGATTCAACGAGAAAGTGTATTGCAATGGCCTGGCATTGGAGCTTGGGAAGCGAGGCCTACTCGTGGAACGGGAGGTTCCCAAACAGGTCTTCTATGCGGGGCAGCCTATTGCCCTCTTCAGAATCGACATGCTGGTCGAGCGGAGATTGGTCATCGAGGTAAAGGCCACGCACCAATTGGTTAACGCCGACAAGCGCCAATTACTCAACAACCTCCGGGCGACCGAACTTAATATCGGACTGCTGCTTCATTTCGGGCCGTCGCCCACGTTCCACCGTGTGATCTGCACCGTCAAAAAGAACCAATCACGATCGTGATCAGCGTCGCGTCCGCGCCGTTTCCGCCGCATCCGCGATGAAAAAACTCCGTGTCAATCCGGGAGTTCATCCGCCGGGGCTACGCGCGAAGCAGCTCGTCGATGCGTGCCGCTATTCGCTCCTCGTCGGGCAGCACTGCATCCAGGAGCACGGGATGGTACGGCATCGGAACATCCTCGACGGCCAGCCGGTCCACCGGGGCGTCCAGCTGCCAGAACACTTCCTTCGCGACCGTCGCCGCGATCTCGGCGCCGAACCCGGCCGTGATGGTGTCCTCGTGCACGATCAGGCAGCGCCCGGTCCTTGCGCACGGATTCGAGCACGCGTTCGCGGTCCCACGGGGCGATGGTCCGGAGATCGATCACCTCGACGCGGTCCCCGAACCGCCGCGCCGCCGGCAGAACACGATGCACCATCGCGCCCCAGGTGACGACCGTGAGATCGGAGCCCGCCGCGACGGTCACTCCGCGTCCGAACGGTATCACGTAATCGTCGCCGGGATAGCGTGCGCTCCCGTCGCTCGTCATCAGCAGCGATCGGTGCTCGAAGAAGATCGTCGGGTTCTGCCCGCGCATCGCCGCGCGCAGCAGACCCCACCGCGTCCGCCGAGTTGGACGGGAATGCGCCACCTGCCACCCCGACGCATGCGCCCACTGGACCTCGGCGCTCAGCGAGTGCCAGGGATCGCCGACGTCCTTGCCGAACCCGCCGGGCATCCGCACGACGATCGGCGCGGCGAACCGGTTTGCGGTCCGCCAGCGCAGCGTGCCGCAGTTGTTGAGCTGCTCCTGCGCCGGGTCGGCGTACTTGCGGAACTGGATCTCCGCGACCGGCATCAGCCCAGCGATCGCCATGCCGACCGCCCGGCCGATGATGCCCTCCTCGGAGAGGCTCGTGTCGAACACGCGCGCGTCGCCGAACTCCCGCTGCAGCCCCTCGGTGACGAGGTGCACGCCGCCCTTCCGGCCGACGTCCTCGCCGAAGACCAGCACCTTGGGATTCACCGCGAGCTCGTGCCGCAGCGTCCGCCGAATGGCTTCGGCGAGTCGCAGCGGTTCGCCGCTCGCTGACGCAGTCTCGCTTCCGCCCGAGCCTGGCGCTCTCTCGGTCGCGTCAGCCCGCCGACCGTCCCGGGGTCACCCTTCGAGCGGGGCTCGGCGTAGACGAACCGCTTCACGCCAGCGGGGTCCGGGGCGGGTCTTGCGCTCGCGCGCCGCCAAGCCCGGCCTCGACGTCGCGCTTCACCTCGGCGTTCGCAGCGTCGCTCCATTCCGTCTCGCGAGAGACGCGAAGGCACGAGATAGCGCTTGAGCCGCGGCAGCGGATCGCGCTTCGCGTCCTCGGCGATCTCCGCGTCGGTGCGATAGCCCTTCTGGTTGTCCGGACCCGAGTGGCTGCGACAGGCGCGGCACGGTGAGCCGGACGAGCGCCGGTCCGTTGCCGTCGCGAACGTGATCCACGCACTTCGCGCAGCAGTCGCGGCGCTGTCGCCCGGCTCGGTGCCGTCGCCGTCGCGCACGAGCAGGTTCCCGAATGACGCGAGGTTCGCGGCGATGTTGGCGCCGGGCGTCTGCATCTCGCCACGCACGGAGATGCCGAGGCCGTTGTCCTCGATGTAGAACAGCAGCGGGAGCTTGAGCGTCGTGGCGATCGTCAAGCGCGGACCAGAAGCCGTTCGTCGCCACCGACGCTTCGCCGCCCAGCACCACGGCGATCGCTCCGTCGCCAGGACGCGTCCCCGAGCACGTCGCGATGATAAGCAATGGACTGCGCCCAGCCCGCCGCCGGCGTGTACTGCGAGCCGACGTCGCCCGACATCGGGAGCACGATCGGCCCGTCGTCGTTCGGCAGGTTGCAGACGACGCCGATGTCGCGACCGTCGCTGAAACCGCCCGCGCGACCCAGCGGGCTGCCGAGCGCGTCGTCGATCGAGAGCCCGAGGGACAGCAGCAGCGGTCGCGAGCGGTAGTACGCGCTCACGCCGTCGTGCGGGTGCGTCGAGCAACGATCGCCAGGATCGTCTGCGCCACGTCGTGGCCGCGCGCCGAGAACTGGTAGAGGACCAGGTGCTCCTTCGGCACCGTCTGGCCTTGTTGCGGTTGGTCTCCTCCTCGAGCGTCGTCGAGCGCGCGCGACACCAGCGTGTGGTACGCGATGCGGCGCCAGTCGAAGTCGGGCTCGGGCCGTGCCCGTCGCCCAGCCGGCTTCGTGATGGAGGGGGATGCCATTGCGCCCGAAGTATCGACCGCGCTCACCTAAGGCGCAACGGTCACGTAACTTAGATGCACCATGGACTACGACTTCATCCGATACGTCGCCGATCAGGGCGTCGCGACGATCACGCTGAGCCGGCCGGACGTGCTGAACAGCTTCAACCGCCGCATGGCGCAGGAAGCCCAGCAGGCACTGGCACGGGCGCGGGACGACGCGTCGGTGCGCGCGCTGCTGCTCACCGGGAACGGCCGGGCTTTCTGCGCCGGCCAGGATCTCGGCGAGGCCACGGCGGGGGAGCCGGGATCGATCGACCTCGGCGACATCGTGAGAACCCACTACACGCCCATGGTACTCGCGATCCGCGAGATGGAGAAGCCCGTGGTGTGCGCGGTGAACGGCGTCGCGGCGGGCGCGGGCGCGAATCTGGCGCTCGCGTGCGACATCGTGATCGCCGCCGAGGAGGCGTCGTTCATCCAGAGCTTCAGCAAGATCGGCCTCGTTCCGGACACCAGCGGCACGTTCTTCCTGCCGCGCCTCGTGGGCCACGCGCGCGCGACCGCGCTGATGTTCCTCGGCGACAAGGTGCACGCGAAACGCGCGCTCGAGTGGGGCATGATCCACGATGTCGTCCCGGGCACTGTACTGCTCGACACCGCCCTTGCGCTCGCGCGCCAGCTCGCCGCGATGCCGACGCGCGCGTTCGCGCTCACCAAGAAGGCGCTCAACGCGTCGTGGACGAACGATCTCCGGGCTCAGGTCGCGCTCGAGGAGGACCTCCAGCGGCAGGCGGGTCGCTCGCACGACTATGCCGAAGGCGTGCGGGCGTTTCTCGACAAGCGGAAGCCAACGTACTCGGGACGCTGATGGCATCGCTCGACGACGCGGTCATCGGCGTGCTCGGCGCGGGGGCGATGGGAAGCGGCATCGCCCAGGTGGCCGCGTCGGCCGGCCACCGCGTGATCGTCGCGGACGCGTATGCGCCGGCGCTGGACAAGGCGCGACAGGGCATTGCCCAGGGCGCTCGCGCGCGAAGTCGAGAAGGGGCGGCTCACGGCGGCCGCGGCGGCCGGAGTCGAGGGCCGTTTGTCCTTCGCCACCATGGAGGGCGAGGACGCGGGCGCGTTCCGCGAATGCGGCCTCGTGATCGAGGCCATCGTCGAGGAGCTCGAGGCCAAGCAGCGCGCGTTCCGCGCCATCGAGACGGCCGTGGGCGAAGACTGCGTGCTCGCCACGAACACGTCTTCGCTCTCGGTCGGGGCGCTCGCGGCGGCCTGTCGGAAGCGTCGGACGCGTCATCGGCCTGCACTTCTTCAATCCCGCGCCGGTGCTGCCGCTCGTCGAGGTCATTGGCGCGCTGTCCAGCGACATGGACGTGCTGCAGCGCGCCCGGGCGCTCGTGGATCGCTGGGGCAAAGTGACCGTGCGAGCCGCGGACACGCCCGGGTTCATCGTCAACCGCGTGGCGCGGCCCTTCTACGGGGAGGCGCTGCGGATCCTGGAGGAGGGCATCGCCGACGTCGCCACGATCGACTGGGCGATGAAGGAGCTGGGCGGATTCAGGATGGGCCCCTTCGAGCTCATGGACCTCATCGGCAACGACGTCAACTACGCCGTCACTCGCAGTGTCTTCGAGGCGTTCTACTACGATCCGCGCTATCGGCCGTCGCTCACGCAGCGGCGCATGGTCGAAGCCGGGCGACTCGGACGCAAGAGCGGGCTCGGTTACTACGACTACCGCAACGGCGCCGAGAAACCGCAGCCGACGGCCGATCGCGCGCTCGGGACGCAACTCCTCGACCGCGTGCTCGCCATGCTGATCAACGAGGCGGCCGACGCCGTGCACCTCCGGGTCGCGTCGCCCGCGGACATCGACCTCGCGATGACCAAGGGCGTGAACTATCCCCGGGGCCTCCTCGCGTGGGCCGATGACATCGGCCTCGCGACCGTCTACGCCCGCCTCGTCGCGCTCCAGGAGGAGTACGGCGAGGACCGGTATCGTCCGAGCCCGCTGCTCAAGCGCATGGCTCGCGAAGGGCGGACGTTCCACGCATGACGGACGAACAGCACCTCGCCGAGCGAGTCGTCACCGGCATGCTGGCGAAGGACGCCTTCAGCGAATGGCTGGGCCTCGAGGTCCTGGAGATCGCGCCGCGCCGCTCGACCGTGCAGATGCAGGTGCGTCCGGAGATGGTGAACGGGTTCGGCGTCTCACACGGCGGCATCGTGTACTCGCTGGCCGACAGCGCGCTGGCGTTCGCGTGCAACACGCACGGCCGCGTCACGGTCGCGATCGAGAACTCGATCTCGTATCCGCAGGGCGCGGCGGTCGGTGACCGGCTGACCGCGGTGGCGGAAGAGGAGAGCGAGACCAGGAGCCTGGGCTTTTATCGTGTGGTCGTCCGCAACCAGCGGAACGAGGTCGTCTCGACCTTCCGGGGGACCGTCTTCAAGACGCATCGTGAGCACGCATGACTGACGCATTCATCGTGGGCGGCGTTCGCACGCCGGTCGGGAACATGGCCGGCGGGCTGAGCGACGCGCGGCCGGACGACCTCGCGGCGCATACCATTTCCGAATTGCTGCGGCGATTCCCCTCCGCCGATCCCGCCGCGATCGCCGACGTGGTACTGGGATGCGCGAATCAGGCGGGCGAGGACAATCGTAATGTCGCGCGCATGGCGCTGCTGCTCGCCGGCCTGCCACACACGGTGCCCGGCGAGACCGTGAACCGGCTTTGCGCGTCGGGGATGAGCGCCGTGGCGTCCGCGGCGCGCGCGGCGCGGCAGGGCGACGGCGACCTCTTCGTGGCCGGCGGTGTGGAGAGCATGACACGAGCGCCATATGCGCTCTCCAAGGCGGGCAAGGCCTGGGCGCGCGACCTCGAGCTGTTCGACACGAGCCTGGGCTGGCGCTTCGTGAATCCGCGCATGAAGGAGAAGTACGGGACCGACTCGATGGGTCAGACCGCCGAGAACGTCGCCGAGAAGTACGAGATCTCGCGGCACGACCAGGACTGTTTCGCGCTGCGGTCGCAGCAGAAGGCGGCCCGCGCACGAGGCGAGGGCCGTTTCGCCGAGGAGATCGCGCCGGTGGACGTGCCGCAAAGGAAGGGCGATCCGAAGCGGTTCGACCAGGACGAGTTTCTGCGGCCCGAGTCGACGCTGGAGGCGCTCGCGAGACTCAAGCCCGCGTTCCGCCTGGACGGGAAGGGGAGCGTCACCGCGGGCAACGCGTCCGGATTGAACGACGGGGCGGCGGCGCTGCTCGTCGCCTCGGAGAGCGGCGTGAAGGAATTCGGACTGAAGCCCATCGCGCGCTTCGTGTCGTCGGCCGTAGCCGGCGTGGAACCGCGCCTCATGGGGATGGGCCCGGTGCCCGCGTCGCGGCTGGCGCTGAAACGCGCGGGCCTGGACCTCGGCGACATCGACGTGATCGAGCTGAACGAGGCCTTCGCGGCGCAGGTGCTGGCGTGTCTTCGCGAGCTCGGGATCGCCGACGACGATGCCCGCGTGAACCCCAACGGCGGTGCCATCGCGCTCGGGCACCCGCTGGGCATGTCGGGCGCCCGGCTGGTGCTCACGGCGGCGCACGAGCTTCAGCGAACGAACAAGCACTACGCGCTGTGCACGATGTGCATCGGCGTGGGACAAGGAATGGCGGTAGTGATCGAAAAGGTGTAGGGAGGGGGGAGAAACGGCGCGACTGCCAAACGGCGCGACTACCAAACAGCGCGCTACCAAACAACGCGACTACCAAATAGCGCAGCTGCAAACGGCGAAAGCCGTCGAAACCGTCAAACCGTCAAACCTCTTGCAGCGTCCGCGTGTGGTTTCCGCATGTTCCGCGTAGTCCGCGATAACCTTCTGGCGATCAGATCCCGATGAGTGCAGTTCTAACCGAAAAGACAACGCTTCTGTCGCGCCCACGGCTCGAGAGCTACGCAGCCGGTGAGTGGGTGCGCGGCACGGGGAAAGCCACCGATCTCTTCCACGCCGTGACCGGCGAGAAGATCGGCGAGGCCTCGAGCGAGGGGCTCGACTTCAAGGCGATGGTGGAGTACGCGCGCACGGTCGGCGGGCCAGCGCTCCGGCGCATGACGTTCCACGAGCGCGCCCGGATGCTCAAGGCGATGGCGCACTATCTCATGGCGCGCAAGGACGAGTTCTACGCCGTCTCCGCCGCGACGGGCGCCACCAAGGCGACTCGTGGGTCGACATCGACGGCGGCATCGGCACGTTCTTCGTGTACGCGCGCAAGGGACGGCGCGAGTTTCCCGACGAGACGTTCTACGTCGACGGCGCCGATCGAAGCGCTGTCGAAGGGCGGCACGTTCGTCGGCCGGCACATCTGCGTGCCGATCGAAGGCGTCGCCGTCCACATCAACGCGTTCAACTTCCCCGTCTGGGGCATGATGGAGAAGCTGGCGCCGACGCTGCTCGCCGGCGTGCCCGGCGATCGTGAAGCCGGCGACGGTGACGTCGTACCTCGACGGAAGCGGTGTTCCGCGCGATGATCGAGTCGCGGATCCTGCCCGCGGGCGCGATCCAGCTGATCTGCGGCAGCGCTGGCGACCTGCTCGATCACCTCGACTGCCAGGACGCGGTCGCGTTCACCGGCTCGGCGCGACACGGGCCGCAAGCTCAAGGCGAATCGCGTCGATCATCGAGAACAGCGTGCGCTTCAACCAGGAAGCGGACTCGCTCAACTTCTCGATGCTCGGCGCCCGACGCCGCGCCCGGCACGGAGGAGTTCGATCTCTTCGTGAAGGAAGTCGCGCGCGAGATGACGTCGAAGGCGGGCCAGAAGTGCACGGCGATCCGCCGCACGATCGTGCCCGAGAGCATGGTGGACGACGTGATGCGGGCGCTCGCGAAGCGCCTCGAGACGACCAGGTCGGCGATCCCGCGGTCGAGGGCGTGACGCATGGGACCGCTCGCGGGACGCGCCCAGGTGAAGGAAGTGCGGCACAGCGTCGATCGCATCGCGGCGCGACGCGGAGCTCGTCTTCGGCGAGCCGGATCGACGTGGACGTCGTCGGCGCCGACGCCGAAGCGCGGCGCGTTCTTCCCCGTCGCTGCTGTTCTACTCCGGGCAAGCCGTTCGACAACACCGCGCCGCACGACGTCGAGGCGTTCGGCCCGGTGAACACGGTGATGCCGTACGCGCTCGGTCGACGACGCGATCGAGCTGGCCAAGCGTGGGCGCGGCTCGCTCGTCGGCTCGCTCTTCACCGCCAACGACGACACCGCGCGCGAGAGTCGTCCTCGGCACGGCGGCCGTATCACGGCCGGGTGCTGCTCGTCAACCGCCACAGCGCGAAGGAGTCGACCGGACACGGATCGCCGCTGCCGCACCTGGTGCACGGCGGTCCGGGACGCGCCGGCGGCGGCGAGGAGATGGGCGGCGTGCGCGGCGTGCTGCACTACATGCAGCGCACCGCGGTCCAGGGATCGCCCACGACGCTCGCGCGCGTCATCGATCAGTGGATGACCGGCGCCGACCGCAAGCCGACGAGCGTGCATCCGTTCCGGAAGCACTTCGAGGAACTCGAGATCGGCGAGACGCTCATCACGCAACGGCGCACGGTCACCGACGCCGACATCGTGAACTTCGCGGACCATCAGCGGCGACCACTTCTACGCGCACATGGACGAGATCGCGGCGCAGCGAGTCGATCTTCGAGCGGCGCGTGGCGCACGGCTACTTCGTGCTGTCGGCGGCGGCGGGGCTGTTCGTGGATCCGGCGCCCGGGCCGGTGCTGGCGAACTACGGCCTCGAGAACCTGCGCTTCGCGAAGCCGGTGTACCCGGGCGACACGATCCAGGCGAAGCTCACGTGCAAGCAGAAGACCGCGAAGGAAACGCCGCCAGGGCTTGGCGCCGGCATCCCGCAGGGCGTCGTCGCGTGGGACGTCGAGGTGACCAACCAGGACGACGAACTGGTGGCGACGTACACGATCCTGACGCTGGTGAAGCGAAAAACAAACAAACAGCACAACGGGGAATCTGGTGTAGAGGGTTGAGGAGCGAGGAGGCGAGAACAGGACTGAGGCCTCAGTACTGATGCCTGATTCTCATTCCTCGTTTCCCAACCCTCTACACCAGATTCCACGCAGTACCGTCGTTATGGAACTGTCGCTTCGGCTTTGACCGTCGGGTACGCGATCCCCAGCTGCTCGAGGTACGTCTTGTACTTCGTCGGATCGTAGTAGTACTTGCGCAGCTCGGGCTTGTAGCGCGCCATGATGTCGCGGTTGAGCCAGATCGCCGGCCGATCGGTGGGTCTGATGAACGGCGTGTACTTGGTCTGCGCCGTCTGCACGGACCTGAAGAAATCCCATGATTGCGTGACGATGGTCGGCTTCAGGTAGAGGTCGAGCATCGTCATCGCCTGGACCTTCGCTCCCGCCGTCGCGCCCTTGTGCGAGATCGGCGTGGCCATGGCGATCGAGCTGGACCAGTTGTGTCCCGGCAGCCCGGGGATGTTCGAGGGGAAGCGCAGCGTGACGGTCGGAACGTTCCAGGAGATGTCGCCGATATCGTCGCTGCCGCCGCCCTGCGGGTTCACCACCGGCCCGCCGGGCTCGCGCGAGACCGTCGTGTCCATGCCGCGCGCCGGCGAGCCAAGCTCGCGCTGGATGCCGCGCGCCAGCGTATGATCCTTTTCATCCCACATGGGCAGGCCGACCTGCTTGATGTTGTCGTGCATCGCCATGGCGATCGGCTTGCTGAAGTAGCCCGGCCACGCGCTGCCCAGGATGCGCACCGTGTCGAGCTGCACGCTGGCCATCTGCGCCGCGGCGCGCGCGATCGTGTCCGCGAGCGCGAACAGCCCGCGCACGCCCTGCTCGTCCAGCTCGCGGAAGTAGTACCACACCGACGCCGACGGCGGGACGACGTTCGGCTGGTCGCCGCCGTCCGTGATGACGTAGTGGCTGCGATGCTGCGGGCGGATGTGCTCGCGCCGATAGTTCCAGCCGGCGTTCATCAGTTCCACCGCATCGAGTGCGCTCCGACCGCGCCACGGCGCACCGGCCGCGTGCGAGCTGGTGCCGCGGAAGGAGAACTCGGCGCTGATGAGCGCCATCTGACCCGACTGCCCCCACGACACATTGAGGTCGCTGCTCACGTGCGAGAAGAGCACCGCGTCCACGTCCTTGAACATGCCGTCGCGTACGTAGTAGGCCTTGGTGCCGATCTGCTCTTCGGCGACGCCCGGCCACAGGTGGATCGTGCCGGGGATGCGCTCGCGTTCCATCAGACGCTTCACCGCGATCGCGGCGGTGATGTTCACCGCCTGGCCGGAGTTGTGGCCTTCGCCGTGTCCCGGCGCGCCGGTGACGAGCGGGTCCTTGTATCCCACGCCGGGCTTGTTGCTCGCCTGCGGGATGCCGTCCACATCGGAGCCGAGCGAGATGACGGGCTTGGCACCGGCGGGCGAGCGCCAGGTGGCGGTCCACGCGGTGGGGATTCCGGACACGCCCCGTACGATCGTGAACCCGTTCTTCTCCAGGATTCCGGTGAGGTACTTCTGGGTTTCCTCTTCCTGGAAGCCCAGCTCGCCGAAGCTGAACAGCATGTCCACCATCTGCTGCGTCAACGTGCTCATGCTGTCCACCATGCGTACCGCGCGGCCCTTGAGGTCCTTGAGCCGCGCGTCGTCCGGTGGCAGGTCGACCTTGAAGTCGAGATCGGGACGCGGGGCGCCGGCCTGACCGGGGCCGCGGCCCCCGCCCTGTTGCGCCGCCAGTGCGGCTGGACCGGCCGCGAGGAGCGCGACGCCGGCGGTCAACAGAATACGAGTCGTGAAGCGCATCGGAGAAACGGGGAAGGGGTGGGCGCCGAACGGAAAGCGGCAAACGGCAAACGGCAAACGGGTCCGTCCTGATGATAGACTTAGGTCCCTGTGACGACAATTACGCGTGACCTCGCGCTGACGTTCGCCGGCGGCGGCAACCGGTCGTTCTACGGGCTCGGACTGCTGCACCGCTGGCACGAGGCCCTGCTCCCGCGTGTCGCCGCGATCGCCGCGTGCAGCGCGGGCGCGTGCGTCGTCGCCACGTTCCTGTCCGGCCGCCGCGACGAGGCGCGCCGATACTGGCTCCACCGGGCCCGCGGCATCACGCGCAACTTCGACTGGGGCAAGCTGCTGCGCGGAGAGCGTCCCGCGCCGCAGGGCGAGATCTACCGCGACACGCTGCTCGTCACGTTCGCGGACGGCGGCTTCGAACGCGTCCGGCGGCAGCCGTTCCCGATTTATGTCCTCGCTGCCGCATTCCCGGGGCTCATGCCGCGCTACGTGTCGGTCGCGCTGGGCATCGGCCTTTACTCGCTCGAGCGATCGGTGCGTCGAGCGCCGCATCCGCGCTCGCCACGGTTGCTCGGCTTCACGCCCGTCGTCGTGGACGCGCGGAGCTGCGAGTCGCCGGAAGAGCTCGCGCACCTCATTCTCGCGTCGTCCGCGACGCCACCGTTCACACCCATCGGCGCCTTTCGAGGGATGCGGCTGCTCGACGGAGGGATGATCGACAACGCGCCCGCGTTCGTCGCCGAGCAGCGGCACCCGCAGGCGCGCCACAGCGTCGTGATGCTCTCGCGCCCGTATCACCCGTCGGTGCTGGGCATCCAGGGGAAGCGGCTGTACCTCGCGCCCACGCGGCCGACGCCGATCGGCCGCTGGGACTACACGCAGCCGGATCTGCTCGACGACACGGTGGCCATGGGCGAGCGCGAGGCGGACATCCACCAGCCGCTGCTGGACGCCTATCTCGCCCGATGAAGGTCCAGCGCACGCTCGGCACGGTCGCGCTGGTCTTCGTCATGTACTTCAACACGTCCGGTGGTCCGTTCACCACCGAGGCGCTGGTGAGCGAGGTGGGCCCCGGCCTGTCGCTGCTGCTGCTGCTCGCGATTCCATTGTTGTGGGCCGTTCCGGAGACGCTCATCGTCGCCGAGCTGGCGAGCATGATGCCGGTGGAAGGCGGCTACTACCGCTGGGTCCAGCGCGCGTTCGGCAATCGCCTGGCGTTCCTGAACGGGTGGATCACCTGGATGTATTCGCTCGTGGACATGGCGTTGTATCCGCTGCTGTTCATCCAGTACCTGCGGTACTTCCTGCCCGGCCTCTCGGACTCGACGCAATGGATCGTGGCCCTCGCCGTGATCTGGGGCGCCACGGGTATCAACCTGCGCGGCGCGGGCCGCGTGGGCGTCACGTCCATCGTCGCGGGCGTCTTCGTGGTCGGAACGTTCCTGCTGCTCGCCGTCGCGAGCCTGCCCAACGCGGCGCATTCGCCGCTCACGCCGTTCACCGCGCCGGGCGAGAACCCGATGAGCGGCCTGGCGCTGGGCCTGTCGATCGCGCTCTGGAACTTCATCGGATGGGACAACGCCTCGACGGTGCAGGGCGAGGTGCGGGACGCCTCGCGCACGTATCCGCGCGCGCTCTCCATCGCGCTGCCCCTGGCGACGCTCGGCTGCATTCTCCCGCTCCTCGCCACGCTGGCCGCGAGCGACTGGCACACGTGGACCGACGGCGGGTGGCCCCAGATCGCGCTCGCGTCGGCGGGACCGCTTGGTCCCATGCTCGCCGTGATGCTCGCGATCGGGGGCATGGTGAGCGCGCTCGCGCTGTTCAACGCGCTGCTCATGGCGTACTCGCGCATCCCGTTCGTCATGGCGACGGACGGACTGCTGCCCGCGCCGCTGGTGCGGACGGACTCGCGCGGGACGCCGCGGAACGCGATCCTCGCCGCCGCGGTGGCCTACTCGGCGTTCGTGCTGCTTCCGTTCGGACACCTGCTGATCGCCGACGTGTTGCTTTACTCGCTGGCGCTGATGCTGGAGTTCGGAGCGTTGATCGTGCTGCGCAAGCGCGAACCGGAGCTGCGTGGGGCGTTCAGGATCCCGCTGGGCCGCGGGGGCGTGATCGCCCTGGCGGCGCTGCCGATGGCCATTCTGCTCTTCGTGGTCGGCGTTTCGTTCTACGACGGGGAGTACGGCTTCCCGGCCGTCATCGGCGCGCTGGTGGCGTCGGCTCTCGGGCTCGTGGTGTACGGATTTGTGCGAAAACCAGAGGCTTGATCCGCAGCAATCAAGCGGCCGACTCGCCGTAGCTTGCGCAACACGGTGACGTGCGTATATCGAAAAGCAGTGAACAGGGAGGTGCGTCTATGCAATGGCACCGGCGGCGACGCGTACCGGCTCCGCATTCGGGCATTCTGTGCCTGCTTGCCGCGCTTGTGATCGGGTCGCCGCCGTCTCGTGACCTGTCCGCGCAAAGCGCCCAGGGTACTGCAGTCATTGCTGGCGTAGTAGTCGACTCGACGGGGGCGTTTCTTGAGGGTGCGCGTATTACGCTCGGTGAGCTCGTCGTCCGAGCCGATGCCCGTGGTGCTTTCCGGTTGCCAGGTGTAAGTGCCGGTGCGCACGAGGTCGTTGTACAGCAGGTCGGATACGCGCCTCAGACTTTCCAGGCAACGCTCGCTCCAAACGATACGCTGTACCGGCGGATCATCCTCACGCGCGTCGTGGCGCTGGACAGCGTGGTGGTTGCGGCGCCGAGATCGCGGATTCCCGAGTTCGACGAGCGCCGCTCTCGCGGTGGCGGCCAGTTCATCACGCGCGAGGAGCTGGACAAGCATCCTGTACGTAAACTGTCCGATGTCCTGCGGCGGGTGCCGGGGATGCGAATCGTCACCAATCCCCGCAATCGCGGCGAGGCCTTCGCGGTCAGCTCCCGTGGCGTAATAACGATGCGTGGATCCAATCCCACGTGCTACGTGCATGTGTATGTCGACGACGTCGCGGTCTTCAGCGGCAGCCCTCAGCCGCCTTTCGACCTCGCGACGCTCTCGGCACTCGAGATCGAGGGCGTCGAGTACTACTCGGGCGGGGGCTCGATCCCGGCGAAGTACAATCGTACGGGCTCGGCATGCGGCGTCCTGCTGATTTGGACGCGACGCTAGGAGTTAACGCTCTCCTTCTTCCTCCGTCCTTCCTGACTCCTCCACCGGCAGCCCAGCCTTTCGCCAGGCGTGGATTCCGCCAGTGAGGTTGGACACGTCGCGGAACCCGCGCGCCTGGAGCAGGCTGGCCGCGATGGACGAGCGCGTGCCCGTGGCGCAGTGGACCACGATCGGCTGGTCGCGTCGCAGCTCCGGGATGCGGGCCTCGAGATCGCCAAGGTAGATATGCGTCGCACCGGCGAGATGCCCCTCGTTCCACTCAGTCCGGCCGCGCACGTCGATGACGCGCGGACCGTTGTGCGCCAGCTGCTGGGCCAGCGCGGCGGGCTCGATGACGCGCACGGTGCCCGCGCGCCTCGTCGGCGCGCTCCCGCCGGCGATGTCCTCGTGCGACGCCCATCCCGTGACGTCGTCGAGCCCGATGAGGGCCAGCTGTCGCGCGGCGGCGCGAGCCTGCTCGAGAGTGTTCGCGATCAGCGCGATCGGCCGGTCGTACGTCAGCACCGTCCCGGCGTACGTCGCGAACGTCCTGCCCAACGGGATGTTGATCGCGCCGGGCAGGTGCGCGCGCGCGAAGTCGGCCGAGCCGCGAACGTCCACCACCCACCGGCCCTGCTCGAGCTCCGCTTCGACGGCGCCGGCGCGCATTTGCGGCGGATCGGCCATCGCGCCGGCCGGGCGGGCGGGCGGCCCGTCACGATTGAGACGCTTCATCACCGCGAAGTACGGTGGCGGTTCCGGCTGGTCGTCGAGCACCCAGCGCGCGAAGCTCTCCTCGCTGTCGTGCTGAAACGCCGGATTGTACAGCCGCTCGTACCCGAGCGTGGACTGCGGCACGGCGCCGAGCGACTTGCCGCAAGCCGAGCCGGCGCCGTGGCCCGGCCACAGCTGGAGATAGTCGGGCAGCTTCTCCAGGCGCCGCAGCGAGGCGTACAGCTGCCGCGCCGCTGCTTCCATCGAGCCGGCGACGTTCGCCGCGCGCTCGAGGAGATCCGGTCGGCCGACGTCGCCCACGAACACGAAGTCACCGCTCACCAGCCCCATCGGCCCGTCGCCGGTCGCCGTGTCCGTGACGAGAAAGGAGATGTGCTCCGGCGTGTGTCCCGGCGTGTGCATCACGTCGAGCCGGACGCTCCCGACGGTGAGAGCGTTGCCGTCGCGCAGCAATCGCGCGCCCGCGTCGGCGGCGAACCGGTAGCTCCAGTCCGCGCCGCCGTGGTCCGAGAGCGCCAGCATCGCGCGCGTCGCCGCCGCGAGGTCGCGGCTGCCCGAGAGGAAATCGGCATGGATGTGCGTTTCGGTGACGAACGCGATGCGGAAACGCTGACCCGCCGCCGCGCGTACGTACCGTTCGACGTCGCGCGTGGGATCGATCACGATCGCCTGGCGCGTCCGCTCGCAGCCTATCAGGTAGCTCGCTTGTGCGAGCGAGTCGTCGTAGTAGCGTTCGAACAGCATCACCAAATAAGATACTCCGCCCCTGCTCCCGATTCCCCGATTCCCCAATCCCTGTCGTTCCATGGCTCACGAAATCGACTATCGACTGATCGGCGACGACATGCAGGCGGTGATCGTGACGCTCGATCCGGGCGAGACGGTCGTCGCCGAAGGCGGCGCGATGATGTACATGCAGGACGACATCGAGATGAACACGACGCTCGACCCGACCGGGAAGAGCGGCGGGCTGATGGGACGGCTGCTGGGCGGCGCCAAGCGCGCGCTCACGGGCGAATCGTTCTTCGTCACGATCTTCACCAACGAGGGTCGGCAAGCGCCGCGATGTGGCGTTCGCGGCGCCGTATCCCGGGAAGATCCTTGCCGTGGACCTGCGGCAGTGGAACGGCCGCATCATCGCGCAGAAGGACTCCTTCCTGTGCGCGGCGTTCGGCGTCGAGGTGAGCATCGCGTTCAACCGCAAGATCGGCGCGGGCTTCTTCGGCGGCGAGGGCTTCATCCTCCAGAAGCTCGAGGGCGACGGACTCGCGTTCCTCCACGCGTCCGGCACGCTGACCGAGATGAAGCTCGCCCCCGGCGAGATCCTGCGCGTCGACACGGGCTGCCTCGTGGCGATGGAAGAGAGCGTGGACTACGACATCCAGATGGTGCCCGGCATCAAGACGGCGCTGTTCGGCGGCGAGGGGCTGTTCTTCGTGAAGCTCACCGGTCCCGGTCGTGTCGTGCTCCAGACGCTGCCGTTCTCGCGCCTGGCCGACCGCATCATCGCCGCGTCGCCGCGAATGGGCGGCGCCCGTCGCGGCGAAGGCAGCGTGCTCGGCGGGCTCGGCGGCCTCCTGGATGGCGATCGTTAGGCCGCTGCACGACCCCATCCAGTTCTTCAAGCAGCTGCTCGCGGAGGCGCACGCGGTTCCCCGCGAGCAGCTGCCCGAGCCGACGGCGTTCGCGCTCGCGACGGCGGCGCCGGACGGCCAGCCCTCCATCCGGATGCTGCTGCTCAAGGACGTGGACGAACGCGGCTTCGTCTTCTACACGAATCTCGAGAGCCGGAAGGCCCGCGAGCTCGAGACCAACCGGCGCGCGGCGATGAACTTTCATTGGTCGCCGCTGGATCGGCAGGTGCGCGTCGAGGGTCGCGTGAGCCGCGTGTCCGACGGCGAGGCCGACGCGTACTTCGCCAGCCGACCGCGCGGCAGCCAGATCGGCGCGTGGGCGTCACGCCAGAGCCGGCCCCTCGAAAGCGCCGCCGATCTCGATGCGCGCGTCGCCGAGTTCGAACGCAAGTTCGCCGGCCGGGACGTGCCGCGCCCGCCATTCTGGTCCGGCTTTCGCCTCGAGCCCGCTGTGATGGAGTTCTGGAAGGGGAAACCGAGTCGGCTTCACGAGCGTCAGTTGTTCGTGCGCGACGGCGAGGGATGGCGGATTCAGCTTCTCTATCCGTAGCCGCGGCTTCCCTCAGTGCGCCTCCCGCAGTTCGCTAACTTTGCACGCAGATGGCCACTCACACCGAACCCATAGCCGCGGAAACGCCGACGGGCTGGACGATCGAGTCCGCCAAGGCGCTGTACAACATCGACGGCTGGGGCGCCGGGTTCTTCGACGTGAACGAGCAGGGGCCATGTGGTGGTGCGTCCCGATCACGAACATCCCGACCGGGAGCTCGATCTCTTCGAGCTCGCGAACGATCTCGAGGAGCAGGGCGTCGCAGCTCCCGGTGCTGCTGCGGTTCTCGGACATCCTGCGGTCGCGGCTCGACGCGCTCACGACCGCGCTTCATCAACGCGCGCGAGGAGTTCGGCTACACCGGCGGCTACACCACGGTGTACCCGATCAAGGTCAACCAGCAGCGGCACGTGGTCGAGGAGATCGTCGAGTTCGGATCGCGCCACGGCGTCGGGCTCGAGTGCGGCAGCAAGCCGGAGCTCCAGGCGGTGCTCGGCCTCGCGGAGCACACGGACCACCTGATCATCTGCAACGGCTACAAGGACGAGGAGTTCATGCGGCTCGCCCTCATGGGCCAGAAGCTCGGGCCACCAGGTGTTCGTCGTGCTCGAGCAGCTGAGCGAGATCGACGTGCTGCTCCAGGTCGCGCGAGGAGCTGGACGTGACGCCCGACGGCCGGCATTCGCATCAAGCTCGCGTCGCGCGGGTTCGGCCGCTGGAAGGAGAGCGGGGGCGAGAAGTCGAAGTTCGGTCTCAACTCGGCCGACCTCATGACGCGCGATCGACAAGCTCCGGGCGGCGGGACAAGCTCGACTGGATCAAGCTGATCCACTTTCATCTCGGCTCGCAGATCACCGACATCCGGTTCATCAAGAACGGACTGCCAGGAGATCACGCGGTTCTACGTCGAGCTGCGCGCAGATGGGCCTCGACATCACGCACCTCGACGTCGGCGGCGGGCTCGGCGTGGACTACGACGGCACGAACTCCGACGTCGCGACTCGAGCGTGAACTACTCGCTGCAGGAGTACGCCAACGACATCGTCTACACCGTCGCCGAGGCATGCCGCGAGCACGAGCTGCCGATGCCGCACTCATCAGCGAGTCGGGGCGCGCGCTCACGGCGCACCACGCGCTGCTGCTCCTCAAGGTGATCGACGTCGAGTCCCAGCGAGGTCCGGGACGTCCCGACGCTGACGGAGGACGACCACGCGCTGCTGCACGAGATGGTCGCCGACCACAAGGACGCGCCGCGCAAGAACGTCTCCCGGCGGCGGATGCGCGAGATCTACCACGACCTCACGTTCGACAAGGAACGCGCGCACGAGCTGTTCAACAGCGGCGTGCTCTCGCTGCGCGAGCGCGCGATCGCCGAGCAGATCTACTTCGCGACGCTCAACGTCATCGCGCGGCACGTCGGTGCGGCACCGCGACGACTTCGAGGACATCATCAAGGACCTCGAGGCGTCGCTGGTCGACCGCTACTTCTGCAACTTCTCGGTCTTCCAGTCGCTGCCGGACAGCTGGGCGATCGACCAGCTCTTCCCGATCATGCCGATCCATCGGCTCGACGAGCAGCCGACGCGGCGCGCGACGATCCAGGACGTGACCTGCGACTCCGACGGCAAGATCGACCGGTTCGTCGGCGACAAGGACGGGCGCCCAGCCTCGAGGTGCACGAGCCGCGCGACGGCGAGCCGTACATGCTCGGCGTCTTCCTCACGGGCGCGTATCAGGAGATCCTCGGCGACCTGCACAACCTGTTCGGCGACACCAACGCCGTGCACATCCGGCTCAACGCGAACGCCGGCTACTCCGTCACCGATCTGGTGCACGGTGACACGGTGACCGAGGTGCTGAACTACGTCCAGTTCCGCGCCGTCGGACCTGCTGCAGATCGTTCCGGCGCAAGGTCGGCAACGCGCAAGCACCTCTCGCGGCAGGAGGCGAACACGTTCATCGCCGACTACGTCGCGGGCCTCGAGGGCTACACCTATCTCGAGGGCGAGGCGGCGCAGTGATCGCTGCTGCCGGCGTTCCTCGCCGCGGCGTCCGTCCACGGTGAATTCGACGTCGCCGGTGCTGCTGCTCGCGCTCGTTGCCATCTTCCTCGCCACCAAGCTGCTCGGCGAGCTCGCGCAGCGGTTCGGGCAGCCGTCGGTGCTCGGCGAGCTCGATCGCCGGCGTGCTGCTCGGCGGCTCGGTGCTCGGCCTCGTCGATCCGGCCGATCCCGTCATCCACACGCTCGCCGAGATCGGCGTCGATCGTGCTGCTGTTCGCGATCGGCCTGGAGACCGAGCTCGCGTCGCTGGTCCGGGTGGGCAGTACAGCGGCCATGGTCGCGATCGCCGGCGTCGTCATTCCGTTCGGCGCTGGGCTATGGCGCGGCGAAGATGCTGGGCGCTGCGACGATGCCGTCGCTCGTGTGCGGCGCGGCGCTGTGTGCCACGTCGGTCGGGATCTCGGCGCGCGTGTTGTCCGACCTCGGGTGGCTCGAGACAGCACGAGGGGCGCGTGGTGCTCGGCGCGGCCGTCATCGACGACATCATCGGCCTGATCATCCTGGTCGATGGTCGCCGCGATCGTCGCCGGCGCGTCGGTCAGCGGTCGGGTCGATCGCCGGCATCGCCGGCGTCGCCGATCGGGTTCGTCGTGGTCGCCGTTCTGGCCGGATTCCTTCTCGCGCCGCCGGTCTTTCGCGGCGTCGAGCGGGTCAAGGCGTCGGGCACCCTCGGCATGATCGCGCTCGCGTTCGCGTTCCTGCTCGCGTGGCTCGCCGACCTCGAGCGGGTCGGCGATGATCGTCGGCGCGTTCGCCGCGGGGCTCGTGCTGCACGACGTCGCCGCAGCGGCACGAGATCGAGAAGGCGACGACGACGATCGGTCATTTCTTCGTGCCGATGTTCTTCGCGGCCGTCGGCGCGGCCGTCGATCTACGCGCGCTCGCCGACGTCCGCGCGCTGGCGCTCGGGGGCTGTGCTCATCGCATGCGGCATGCGTCGGCAAGATCGCCGCGGGCTTCGCGCCGTGGTGGTTCAAGGGCGACAAGCTCCTCGTCGGCGTCGCGATGGTGCCGCGCGGCGAAGTCGGGCTGATCTTCGCGCAGATGGGACTCGCCGCCGGGGCGCATCGACGCGCGAGCAGTTCGGCGCGCTGATGCTCATGGTGCTCGCGACGACGTTCGTGACGCCGCCCGCGCTGGGACTGGTCGCACCGCGCGCGTGGCCACGAAGAAGCCCGGCGAGGCACCGGGCGAAGGCGGCATCGACGACCTCGTTGCCGGGACGCGTCCGTCGCGCACCGGACTGCGTGCGGTCGACGCGCGCCAGCGACAGTCCCGCGCTAGCCGAACCGCTTTTCGACCGCCTTCCAGTTCACCACGTTCCACCACGCCTTGATGTAGTCCGGGCGGCGGTTCTGGTACTTGAGGTAGTAGGCGTGCTCCCACACGTCGAGGCCGAGACGATCGACGCTGCGGGCTTGCCGTCCATGAGCGGGTTGTCCTGGTTCGGCGTGCTGGTGATCGAGAGCTTGCCGCCGTCGTTGAGCAGCCAGACCCAGCCGGATCCGAAGCGCCCGACGCCCGCGGCGGCGAACTGCTCCTTGAACTTCTCGAAGTCGCCGAAGGCGGTCTTGATCGCGTCGGCCAGCTTGCCGCCAGGCTCGCCGCCGGCGCTTCGGGCCCATCGAGCTCCCAGAACATCGAGTGGTTCCAGTGCCCGCCGCCGTTGTTGCGCACCGCGGTGCGCACCGCCTCGGGCACGCTGTTGAGCTGCCGCGCAGCAGATCCTCGAGCGACTTGCTCTGGAAGCTCGGGCGCCTTCTCGAGCGCCGTGTTGAGGTTGGTGACGTAGGCCTGATGGTGCTTGCCGTGGTGGATCTCCATCGTCTTCGCGTCGATGTGCGGCTCGAGCGCGTTCGCTGGAGTACGGCAGCGGCGGGTAGCGTGAACGCCATAACGATCTCCGGGACGGTCAGGGATTCTGTCGTCGGTGCCGCGGCCTGACGTCGCGCTTTGGCCCAGTGAATCACGGCCGGGCAGCAGCGACAGCACGATCACCACGATGATCACCGTCTCGATGTGCTCGATCGATGCCCGGAATGTAGCGACCCAGGAAATACCCGATGAGCAGCATGCTCCAGATCCACAGCGACGCCGCCAATGACGTTGTAGATCGTGTATTTGCCGGTAGTCCATCCCCGCCGCGCCCGCCACCACCGGCACGAACGTGCGCACGATCGGCATGAATCGCGCAAGGATGATGGTCTTGCCGCCGTGGCGCTCGTAGAACTCGTGTGCCTGCTTGAGATGCTTCTGTGCTTGAACAGCAGCGATTCCTCGCGCGTGAACAGCCGCGGACCAGCTGGCTCGGCCGATCGCGTACCCGACCGCGTTGCCGAGGATCGAGGCGACGGTGAGCAGCGCGCCGAGCATCCAGACGTTGAGGCCGAAGCGCGGCTGCGGACGCCAGCAGGCCGGCGGTGACGAGCAGCGAATCGCCGGGGAGAAAGAAACCGACGAGCAGCCCGGTCTCCGCGAAGATGATGGTCGTCAGGCCGACGTAGCCGCCCCAGGCGACGAGCGCCCGGACGTCGCGGAGACGTGAGAAGAATTCGAGGAGTTGGATCCATGCGTGGGTGAGAATGGCGGATGCGATGAACGCAGGAAGAATCAGGACGAGCCAGGCCGGGTCAACCGAGGTGACCGCGCGCACAGCGCCTGGGCGGTCAACCGAGGTCGAGCGCGCACGCTGGCGCGCAGCTCAACGGAGCCGGCCCGGCACCCGGCGGCAAGCGACCGGGAATGAGCGCGCGCAGCGAGCGGTTGCTCACGATCGCGGGCGGCATCGTACTCGCGCTCTTTGCGCTCGCCTGGACGTGGACGCTGGCGTTCGCGGGCGCGGAGGCGCGCGCCGGCAAGCCGACCGCGGGGCCCGCGCGACGCGTCACGGCGGCGCTCAGGCCTGCGGCGCCGACCGCCGCGTACGTCACCGACGCCGCTGTCGAAGCGGTCGCCGACGCGCGCGCCGGGGCTCGAGCGGCAAGCTGCGCTTCCGCACGGCGCTCGCCGGCGGAAGTGGACAAGGCCGCTTCACGACGGTCGAACAGCTTCGTGCAGATCACCGCTCACGCCGTTCAGCGCCAAGCGGGGCGGCAGCGATCGGCACGTACATCATCGGCAACTGGCCCGGCGAAGCGCGGCGCGCGCGGGCCGACCAAGGCGCCCCCGGGTCGCTACGCCAACCCGCGCGGCTTCATCGAGGTCACGCGCGAGAATCACGACACGCACGTGTCCGAGCATTTCCGGCTGCGGCGACTTCCTCACGCAAGGACCAGCCGAACGTCTGGCCCAAGTACCTCGTGCTGGAGCCCCGGCTCGTCGACAAGCTCGAGTTGGTGCTCAGCGACCTTTCGGCGCGAGGGGTGGACGTCTCGCGGCGTCAAGGTGATGAGCGGCTTCCGCACACCGCAGTTACAACGTGGGCGGCGGCCAGACCGGCGGCCGCGCCGGTCTCAGCCGGCACATGTACGGCGACGCATCCGACATCTTCATCGACAGCGACGGCGATGGAAAGATGGACGACCTCAACCGCGACGGCCGCGTGGACATCGGCGATTCGCGGTTCATCCTGCAGAGCGTCGATCGCGTCGAGCGCGAGCATCCCGAGCTGATCGGCGGGGCAGGCGTGTACGTCGCGTGTCGCGGGCACGGACCTTTCATTCACATCGACACGCGCGGCTATCGCGCGCGGTGGACCGGATCCGGAGGGGGATGATGGCGGAGCAGAGGCGTACAACCGACCTCGTCGGCGATGTGCGAGTCAAGGGCGGAACCACGGCCCCGCGCGACAAGGACAAGGACAAGGACAAGAAGGACATCCAGACGCCCGAGATTCCGGGCGTGCGCTCGTCGGACCTCGAGCCGTACAGCGGTCTGCGATACGTGTCGAAGTTGTTCCGACTCATCGCCGTCGTCCTGCTGCTCCTGCTGATCGCCGAGATCATCACCGGCGTCACGACGCAGGGCAGCGCGTCGATTCCCGACGCTCCTGGGCGAAGCCAGCCGCCTCATCGTGCTGGCGGGCGTGCTCTGGGGCGTCGGCGATCTCGCGGTGCTCATGGTGGACATCGGCCATGACATTCGCGCGCTACGTGCTCTTTCAATCGCGCAATGCGATGAACGGATTGGATCGCGATCGGTCCAGGGAGACCACGCCGATCACCTCGAGAAGCGCCTGACGCAGCGCAGGAACTGGCAAAAGGGCCGCACTCACTGCGCTCGCCGCCGTTTCACGTTGTCCCGGTGGGATGTTCTGTAGCGTCAGAAAACTGATTCACCACAGAGGACACAGAGGACACAGAGAAAAACAGCAAGCAGTCCTCTGTGTCCTCTCTTTTCCCCTCTGGTCCCTCTGTGGTAAGCTGTTGCTTCGAGGACGGAGACTCCGCGCGGGCTTAGGTAGCGGGGCGCGCCCCGCATAGGTTGTCAGATACCTCGCTCACGCCGCTCGTCTCTTCACCAGAAATCTCGATGGTCCTGAACGCTCAGGACCCGCTCCTGTGCTCACCACGTACGTCGTCTCGCACACCCATTGGGATCGCGAGTGGTACCATCCGGCCGAGCGCTTCCGGCAGCGGCTGGTTGCGCTCGTCGACGAGCTGTTCGACGGGCCGCTCGCGCAGCCGAGTTTTCTCCTCGACGGCCAGACCGTCGTGCTCGAGGACTACCTCGAGGTCCGGCCCGAGCGCGCTGGCGAGGTCGCGGGCGCGCTGCGCGAGCGGCGCCTGGAGGCGGGCCCCTGGTTCGTACTCGCCGGACGCGCTGATCCCCGGTGGTGAAGCGCTGATCCGGAATCTGCTCGCCGGGCGAAACACGCTGCGAGCCCTGCGAGTCGGGGCGGACTCACCGCCAGTCCTCTACTGTCCCGACTCGTTCGGTCATCCGGCGGCGCTCCCGGACCTGGCGCGCGGTTTCGACCTGCCCGTCATCATTCTCTGGCGTGGGCTCGGTGGAGCGCGTGCGCCGGCGGTGGACACCATGTGGTGGACCGCGCCGAGCGGCGTCCGCTCCCTCGTGCATCACCTGGCTCGCTCGGGCTACGAGCTGGGCGCGAGCCTGCCGTCGGACGCGGACGCGGCGCGCGCGAGGTGGCGCCGCATTCGCGCGGAGATCGGCGACCGCGCCGTGACCGGTCTCGCGCTGCTGCTGAATGGGGCGGACCATCACGCCAGGCAGCGCGAGCTGCCGGAGGCAATCGCCGCGCTGACGGCCGCCGCAAGACCGGACGACGTCCGCCAGGGCACGCTCGGCGAGTTCGTGCGTGATCTCGTCGAGCGCGCCGCGTCCGGGAAGCTGCCTGAGATCAGCGGCGAGCTGCGGGACTCCTACGGCTACACCTGGACGCTCCAGGGCACGCTGGCGAGCCGCACGCCGCAGAAGCGGCGCTACGCGCTCGCCGAGCGCGAGCTGCTGCGGGACGTGGAACCGTGGGTCGCGCTGGCGAAGTTCGCGGGCGGCCGCTCACGCAGGTCACTCGCGCGCGCGGCCTGGCGTCCGCTGCTCCTCTGTCAGCCGCACGATACGCTGTGCGGCTGCAGCATCGACGCGGTCGCGCGCGCCATGGACGCGCGGCTCGAGAGTGCCGTGACGCAGGCCGAGGGGCTCCGCGAGGACGCGCTCTACGATCTGATCGGCCACGACCGCGACGACGCTCGGCTGAATCCGGCGAAGTGGAAGCCGGTCGCGATCGTTCGCAACCGCGCGGCACGCCAGCGCTCGGGCGTGGCCGTCATACGAGTGAGCGCCAAGCTGGCTGACGTTCCGGTCGGTCCGGGCTCGGCCGCACGCCAGGTCGCCCGCGCGACGCGCGCGCCTGTCACCACCCGCATGGCCGGTCGAACCGACGCAGCTGCTCGACATCACCGAGTCGTACGAGCTCATCGAGGCGCCGCGAGCCTATCCCGACAACGACGCGGTGGCCCGGATGTGGTGCGCCGTGTGGGTACGGACGTGCCGGCGTACGGCGTTGCGTGCATACCCGTCGAGGACCGTGACGGGAATGCTCTCCCGCTCGAGCAGCGCGTCGTCGTGAAGGGCCGCTCCGTCGCCAATGGCAGGGTTGCGTTGCGCTGGGACGGCCGTGGCGCGGTGACGCTGGAGGACCTGGCGCAGCGGCGAGCCGTCCGGGGACTGGTCGCGTGGGAGAGCCGGCGCGACGACGGCGACCTGTACACCCCGGCGCCCCGGGAGAAGAAGCTCACACCCCGACACCTCGGCACGAAAGTGATCCACCGCGGACCGCTCGTAGGCGTCGTGGAGCAGCGCTGGCGCTTCGCGCGGGCGGGAGAGAGCGTCGATCTTCGCGTGCGATTCGCCCTGGACGCGGGGGCCGGCTTCCTGCGCATCGGTGTCATTGGCGACAACAAGGCCGCCAATCATCGTCTGCGGATCGTGATCAACGGCGACGTCGCCCGGCCGGCGGTATTCGCCGACGCAGCCTTCGGGACGGTCGAGCGCGCGCGGCTCGACGTGGCGCCGGCGGACACCCGAATGGAGAAGCCTGTTCCAACGGCGCCGCTCCACCGGTACGTGTCGCTGTTCGATGCGAGGCGCGGCGTCACGGCGTTCTCGGACGGGTTGACCGAGTACGAGCAGGTTGCGCGGGGGATCGCGATCACACTCATCCGGTCGGTGGGCGAGCTCTCTCGCGCCGACCTGCGCGAGCGCCCTGGCCATGCGGGTTGGCCCGCTCCGACGCCGGAGGCGCAGTGCATCGGTCCGTTCGAGGCGGAGTTCGGCGTGCTGCTCCACGGTCCGCGGACTCCCGAGACCGTGGACGAGATCGAGCGCTGCGCCGACGACGTGCTTTTTCCGCTTGCCGGAGAGACGCTGCGATCCGCGCTCGGAATCGCCCCCGTCGTGCACGGTGTGTCGCTCGAGGGGCGCGGCCTCGCATTTTCGGCGGCCAAGGAGAGCGAGGACGGCGAGTGGCTGGTGTTGCGCTGCGTCAACCTGGTGGACGAACCGCGGGACGGCCTGTGGACCGTTTCGCGCGCGATTCAGGAAGCGCACATCGCCCGGCTCGACGAGACCCCGATCTCGCGCACCCGCGTGCAAGCGGACACGGTCCCGTTCCGCGCTCCGGCGCGCGGAATCGTCACCATTCTTGTGCGCTGAGTCAGCGCAGATTCTGAGGTTGCGTGTCGGGGCGGAGCGAACGGCTTCACAGCCGGAAGGTCATTGAGATTCACGCCGCATTGCACCGATCGCGCCGATGATTGCGTTGGCGATCACCACACGCGGAAAGCGGTTCGGAACTTCCTAGACGCGCTCGGACAAGTCGCGGCGCAACGCGATCCGCTCACCCGCCAACCGGTCACGCAGCGAGTCGCCGACCAGCGTCGCCGCGAGCACCGTGGCGATCAGCGCCAGCCCCGGAGCGATCGCCACCCACGGCGCGGTGACGATGAGGTCGCGCCCGCCGGCGATCATGTTGCCCCAGCTCGGCTGCGGCGGCTGAATCCCGAGGCCGAGAAACGAGAGGCCGCTCTCGAGCAGGATCGCGTTGCCCACGCCGAGCGTGGTCGCGACGATCGCCGGCCCGAGCGCGTTGGGGAGCGCGTGGCGCCACAACACGCGCCACGGACGGACGCCAAGCGCCACGGCCGACTGCACGTACGGCTGCGAATTGACTCCGATGATCTCGGCCCGGATCAGGCGAGCCACCCCCATCCAGCCGGTGGCCACCAGCACTACGACGACCGTCGCCAACCCGGGCTGCCAAAGCGCGGCGCAGACCAGCAGCAACACCAGTCGCGGAATCGAGAGCAGCGCGTCGGCCACGCCCATCACGACGCGATCGCCCCAGCCGCCGCGCCACGCGGCGACCGCGCCGGCGAGCGTGCCCAGCGCCGCCGCGATCACCGAGCCCGCGATCGCCCACCGCCAGCGACACCCGGCCGGCCAGCATCATGCGCACGAACAGGTCGCGGCCGAAGCGGTCCGTGCCGAGCAGATGCCAGTGCCCTTCGGCATCGCGCGAGAACGGCGGAACCAGCCGCGTGGCGAGCACGTCGCCGATGGCCAGTGGATCGGCGGCCGCGAACAGCGGCACGAGCACGCAGGCCGCCGCCAGGACCGCGAGCAGCGTCAGCGCCGCCACGAGTGTCCGGTCGCGAACGGGCGCCCGTTGTGGAATCACGCGGTCTCCCGCCGGGGATCGAGCAAGGGCAGCGCAAGCTCGGCCGCCAGGTTCGCCGTGATGACCGCCGCCGCGTAAAACACCGTCGCGCCCATGACGACGGGATAGTCGCGCGCGACGATGGCGGTCAGCGTCGCGCGGCCGAGGCCCGGCCACGCGAACACCGACTCGACGAAGATCGATCCGGCAAGGAGACCGGGGAGCGACAGCGCGAACAGAACAACGAGCGGCGGCAGGACGTTGGCCAGCACGTGGCGCAGGAACACCCCCCGCGTCGCCAGACCCTTGGCGCGGGCCGTGCGCACGAACTCGAGTCGGAGAATGTCGGCCACGCTGGTGCGCGCGTACCTGGCGATGCCCGCCGCGCCCACGGCCGCGAGGATGGAGACCGGCAGGATCGAGTGGCGCGCGACGTCCATCCAGCCGCGCCAACCCTCGAGCGTGATGCCCGGCGTGCGGATGCCGAACGCAGGAAGTCTCCAGCCGGCTGGCAGCCCGATGGCCGCGGCACCGTACGTGAAGACCGCGACAAGCGCCAGCGCCAGCCAGAACGACGGCGCCGCGTACACAGCCGTGGTCAGCACCGTGAGCACGCGATCCGTGGCTCGGCCGCGTCGCGCGGCCTGTAACATCCCGACGGGAACGCCGACCAGGAACGTCAGCGCCAGCGACACGCCGCCGAGCCAGAGCGAGATCGGGAGCCGCCTCAGCGAGCAGCACCGCGACGGGTTGACCGGACGAGAAGCTGGTCCCCATGTCGCCCCGCAGCATCGCCCCCAGCCAGCGTGCATATTGCACGAGCATGGAAGAATCGAGTCCCAACTCGGCGCGGAGGCGAGCCGCGTCGTCTGCCGACGCGCCAGGCGCGACAAGGAAGGCCGCGGGATCGCCGGGCGCGAGATGAACCAGAACGAAGGTCAGTGTCACGACGAGCCAGAACAGCACGGCGGCGGCGGCGAGACGCTTCGCGAGCATCTTCGTTTGCACCGCTGGATAATGACGGGGCGGGCCAGCGCGTCAACCGAAGGTGAGCGAGCGCGCCATGGCACCCTTGCGCGCAGCTCAACCGCAGGTGAGCGAGCGCGCTACAGCACTCTTGCGCGCAGCTCAACCGCAGGTGAGCGAGCGCGCCACAGCACCTTTGTGCGCAGCTCGATCGCCGCGATCTCCGTCGCGCTCGCAGGGTGCGGTCCGTCGCTCCGGCCGAGCGACGTCGTGGTTTACGCGTCGGGCACCGATCTCGAGTCGGCCAACCCGCTCGTCACGATCCACCCGCTGTCACGCCAGGTGCAGCGCCACGTGCTCTTCGTGACGCTCATGCGCTACGACTCCGCGCTGACCGCGCAACCATATTATGCGCGTGCCTGGCACTGGAGTGCCGACCGCCGGACGCTGACGCTCTCGCTGGTTCCCGAGCTTCGCTGGCACGACGGCCGCGCGACGACGTCCGAGGACGTCGTCTTCACGCTCGCGGCGGCGCGTGATCACCGCACCGGCTTCGCGCGCGCCGGCGATCTCGCGTCCGTCGACACGGTGCTGGCACCGACCGACACGTCGGTCGTGATCCGGTTCGCGACGCCGCAACGCGACGTGCCCGCGATCCTGGCCGAGCTGCCGGTGCTGCCGGCGCATCGGCTGGCCGCCACGCCGCGCGCCGGGATGCGCCGCGCCGCGTTCAACACGGAGCCCGTCGGCAACGGCCCGTTCCGGTTCGTGAGCCGGGTACCCGGACAGCGCTGGACGTTCGCGCGGAACGAGGCGTTCCCGGCCGCCATGGGGGGGCCACCGCGCATTCGCGAGCTCGTCATCGCCGTCGTGGACGAGCCCACCACCAAGTTTGCCGGGCTCGCGAGCGGGGACCTGGACTTCGCCGGCATCGCGCCGACGATGGCGCCGCTCGCGCGCCGCGATCCCATGATCGACGTGCTCGACTATCCCGTGCTCTTCACGAACGCGCTCGTGTTCAACACGCAGCGCGCTCCGTTCAGCGACGCGCGCGTACGCATGGCGGTGAACCTCTCGATCGACCGTCGGCGTCTCGTCGACGCCGCGCTCGCCGGGTTCGGGACGCCGGCGTCGGGCCCGGTGCCGCGCGAGAGTCCGCTGGCGTTGCCCGCATCAATCGGGCACGACCCCGCACGTGCAGACTCGCTCCTGGACGCCGCAGGCTTTCCGCGCGACGCGGACGGACGCCGTCCACTCGCGTTCGAGTTGCTCACCGTCGGCAGCGGCGACAACGCCGTGGAGCAGCTCATCCAGGCGGACCTCGGCGCGCGCGGCATCCGCGTCGCAGATCCGCCAGCTGGAGCTGGCGGCGTTCCTAGCGCGCGCCCGCGCGGACCGCAAGGACTTCGACGTGCTGATCACGGGAATCCCCGGCGATCTCTCGCTCGCGCACCTGCGCGCGATGTTCGAGTCCGGTCAGCGCGGCGGGTCGCTCGACTACGCCGGCTTTCACCAGGCAGCCCTCGATTCGGCGTTCACGGCCGCACGCGGCGCCCGCGACCAGACGGAGCTCGTCCGGGCGTGGGCGGCGGTGCAGCGGCGGCTCGCGCGCGACGTGCCCGTCGCATGGCTGTACCACTCCCGCGGCGTGCAGGGCGTGTCCGCCCGCATGCGCAACGTCACCATGGATCTCCGCGGCGAGCTCGTGAGCGTGTCCCGGTGGACCGCTGATTCGGTGGCGGGGCGAGCCGGCTCTGTCGCGAGGCGCTGAGATGCTGCTGCTCGACGACGCCCGCCTTCCGGAGCGGCGGGCTGCAACCCGGACCGGAGGGCCGCTGGCGCCGCTGTACGAATCGCTGGCGGCGGAGCTCGAGCCGCTGGTCGGCAATGAGCCGGTGATTCCGTCCGTCAAGGCGCTGCTCTCGAGGGCGGGTGGCCGCTGCGAGTTCGACGGGGCGGTGCTGGACTTCGATCCGTTCGCGCCGCACGCGCACCGCTGCCCGCGCTGCGGCACGGTGCACACGGGAGAGCTGCACGATCGGGCCTGGGTCACGTCGTATCAGCTGTGGCTCGCGGAGCGGGCCGTGCACGCGGCGCTGTTCCACGTGCTGCGCGGTGATGTGCCCCATCATGCGTCCCTGGCGCGCGACATCCTGCGCGCCTACGCCGAGCGGTACCTCCAGTATCCGAATCGCGACAACGTGCTCGGGCCCACGCGCCTCTTCTTCAGCACGTACCTCGAGTCCATCTGGCTGCTGCAGATCTGTTTCGCGGCCGACCTGATGGAATACGGCGGCGACAAGGGGACGGCCGACCTGGTGCGCGATCGCATCGTGGAGCCGAGCGCGCTGCTCATCGCCGAGTACGACGAGGGGATGTCGAACCGTCAGGTCTGGAACAATGCCGCGCTGCTGGCGGCGGCGACGCTGCGGTCGGACGACGCGGCATTCGACCGGCTGGTCAACGGTGCGTCGGGCCTGCGCGCGCACCTTGCTGCGGCGCTGCTGCCCGACGGGACATGGTACGAGGGCGAGAACTACCATCAGTTCGCGCTGCGCGGGCTGTGGTACGGCGTTGCGCAGTGCGAGGCGCGCGGGTGCGCGCTCGACGCCGCGTCGCGCGACCGCATGCAGAGCGCGTTCGCGGCGCCGTTCCTCAGCGCGCTCCCGGATTTCACGATGCCGTCCCGCAAGGACTCGCAGTACGCGGTGTCGCTGCGCCAGTGGCGTCTCGCGGAGCTGGCCGAGCTGGGGTTCGCGCGGCGCCAGACGCCGTTGCTCGCCGGGGCCCTGGCCCGATGTTACGAACCGGGTCACGCCCCCGGCGACACGGGCCGCGCGCGCTCGACGGCGGACGTCGAGCGCAACAGTGCGTCCGGCGCGCTCACCCGCGCCGACCTCGGCTGGCGCGCGCTGCTCCACGCGCTGCCGGAGCTGCCGCGTCTTGCGCCCTGTCCGCCGCGATCGACGCTCCTCGAGCACCAGGGGCTGGCCGTCTTCCGCCGCGACGGTGAGGTCTATGTCGGCGTGGACTATGGTCAGTCGGGCGGAGGGCACGGCCATCCCGATCGGCTGAACGTGCTGCTCTCCCACGGCGAAACCCGCTGGCTCGACGACCTGGGCACGGGCTCGTACGTGGATCCGTCGCTGCACTGGTACCGCAGCACGCTGGCGCACAACGCGCCGCTGGTGAACGGTCGCTCGCAACCCGCGCGCGACGGCACGCTGCGCGCCTACGACGAGCGCGACGCGCTCGGATGGATCGTCGCCGAGCTGGCCCTGCCCGACACCGGCGCGCGATTCGAGCGCGCGGTCGTCGTCACGCCGGATTACGTGGTGGACGAGCTCCGCTGGACTGCGCCCGACGAGGTGCGCGTGGATCTGCCGTGGCACGTGGACGCGCCCGCGCAGCACGGCGGGTTCGGTCCTGCGTCGCTCGACGGCGACGAGGGATCGGACGGAGCCGGGTTCGTCAGCGACGCCGAGGCGGCGAGGCTGACCGCGAACGAGCCCATGACGCTCGTCGGGGAGCGCGACGGTCGGGTATTGCGCGTCACGGTCTGCCCGGATCGCGACGCCACCGTGTTCACGGCAACCGGGCCCGGGCAGCCTGCAGCGGAGCGACGGCGCTTTCACGTCCTGCGGGCGAGCGGCCGGCAGGGCCTGATGCGGGCGGTGGTCGCGTGGAACCCGCACGTTCGCACGGCGCGTTTCTCGTCCGGGCCCGACGCCATCGAGGTGGAGTTTGCGAACGGCGAGCGACACACCCACCGGCGCGACGCGGCCGGGTGGCACGTGGAGCTGTTCGCGGCGGGAGCGAGGAGCAGCATCGATCTCGCCGGGTTCCGGCCGGCCGCGGACGAGCGCCAGCATCCGCTGCCGACACTGCGCGCCCCCGTCGTGCTCCGCCGTCGGCCGCGCATCGAGGGCTGGCTCTCCACACTGCCGCCGGAGCAGCGCGCCGGGCTGCTCACGCTGGAGCTCGGCCAGGCGCACTACCGGCGCTCGGAGGATTCCTGGGAGGCGGCCGGTTCGCCGCGCGCCACGATCGCGATCGGCGCCGACGAGAGTACGCTGGTGATCATGGTCAGCGTCCGGGCCGGCGAGCGGCACTTCCTGCCCGCGAACGCCGAGAACGTGTTCGACAACGAAGCCGCCGACACGATGGCGGCGGGCGTGCAGCTCTACGCGCGGGCGCCGGACGCGAGCGGCGCGTGGATGCTCGTGCCCGAAGCGGCCGGTGGCGCGGTCCGTGTCCGTCCGATTCCCGGCTGGGGCAGGTTCGCGCCGCCCGAGGCGCGCTGGCGGGAGGATGACGATGGGTACGAGATGCGGATCGAGCTGCCGCTCACACGATCGGGCGGCGGCGAACTACCGCTCGACGTGGATCTCATCGTGAACGAGACGACGCAGCAGCGCGCTCGCCGGCGCGGCCAGCTCGTGATGAGCGGCGCCGAAGGAGAGTTCGTGTACCTCCGCGGCGATCGCCACGACGTCACGCGGATGGTTCCGCTGGTCGTGGTGCCGTGAGCGAGTCCCTCCTCTCCCGGATCGCGGTCGTCCTGTACGAGCCGCAGGATCCCGTGAACATCGCGGCCACGGTGCGCGCCATGAAGAACATGGGCGTCTCGACGCTGCGGCTCGTGAAGCCCGTGGCCTACGAGGCGGAGCGCCTCGAGGGAATCGCGCACAACACGCGCGACGTCATCGACGCGATCGAGCGTTACGAGACGATCGACGAGGCCATCGGAGACTGCGTACGACTGGTGGGATTCACGGCGCGGCGCCGCGCGGCCAAGTGGCGCGTCGTGGAGCCCAGGACGGCAGCCGCCGAGCTGCTTGCGGCCGCGGGTGAAGGGCCGGTGGCGATGCTGTTCGGTCGCGAGGACAGCGGGTTGCCCAACGAGATTCTCGATCGCGTCCATGCCACGGTGGTGATCCCCACGACCGGGCACTCGTCGATGAACCTCGCCCAAGCGGTGCTCGTCGGGCTGTACGAACTCCATCTGGCCGCGGGCGACGCCACGCGCGTCATCGCCGCCGCCCCGCAAGGACGCCCCGCCGGCGACGCAGGCGCAGCTCGAGCAGTACTACGGCGACGTGCAGCGCTCGCTCGAGGCGATCGAGTTCTTCAAGACGCGCCAGATGGAGCACATCATGCGCACGGTGCGCTCGCTCACCGCGCGAGCCGGACCCGACGCGCGGGAGCTTTCGCTCATTCGGGCCATGGCCATCGAAGTCGTCCGGTACATGGAGCGCCGGCGCCCTTGAATCGTGGTCCTGTCACGTTCTCTTTCTGATCATGGTGCTCTCACGACTGTTCGGAAAATCGCGGCCGAGGCCGGCCCAGCCGCCGGATGAGACGGCCGAAGACCAGGAGCCGTCGGAAAACCCGGAGGCGCTTGACGACGCCGGCGATGCGGCGGACGACAGCTATGCCTCGCGTGCGCGTCGCGTCCTGGTGGGCGGCGCGTCCACCGGGAGCAAGCGGGTCGCAGCCATCTACGGCGCGGACGTGGACGCGCCCGCGCACTTCGTGCGCGCGTCGGGCTGCCGCGTGGTGACGCCGGACGGCGAGTCGCTCGTGGACTGCACCATGGCACTCGGCAGCGTCGCGCTCGGCTACGCCGAGCCGCAACTCACGCGCGCCGTGATCGAGACGATCGCGAACGGATCGGTCGCCGGGCTGTCGCCAGCGCTCGAGGTCGAGGTCGCCGAGCGATTCTGCGCGGCCGTCCCGTGCGCGGAGCGCGTGCAGTTTCTCAAGACCGGCGCGGAGGCCATGAGCGCCGCCGTCCGGATCGCGCGCACGTACACCGGCCGCGACATCGTCGTCGGGTGCGGCTACTTCGGCTGGCACGACTGGACGTCCGACAGCGCCGGCGTTCCGGCGAGCACGAAGCAGCACTTTCGCAAAGTGCCCTTCGACGACGTCCCTGCCCTGGAGCGCGCCGTGGCTGAAGCCGGGACGGGTCTTGCCGCGATCGCGATCGAGCCCGTGATCGAGCGCCTGCCGTCGGAGGCGTGGATCGCGCGGGCGCGCGCGCTGTGCGACGAGACGGGCGCGGTGCTCATTTTCGACGAGATCAAGACCGGGTTCCGGCTCGCGACCGGCGGCTATCAGCAGTACGCTGACGTGGTTCCCGATCTGGCCGCCTTCGGGAAGGCGATGGCGAACGGATTCCCGATTGCCGCGGTGTGCGGGAACGCCGCGCTGATGGAGGCGGCCGAGCGCACATGGATCTCGTCCACGCTCGCGAGCGAAGCCTGCGCTCTGGCCGCCACCGGCGCCGTGCTCGCCTGGCACGAGCGCGCCGAGATCTGCGAGTCGCTCTGGCGCACGGGGCAGGAGATGCGGCAGGTCGTCGGGGCGGCGATCGCCGCGAGCGAGGTGCCCGGCGTCTCCGTCGAAGGCATCGACCCGATGTGGCTCCTGCAGTTCGACGACGCCGCGGTGCGAGACAGACTTCCTGCAGACCGCAACGCGCCAGGGCGTCCTCTTCAAGCGCGGCGCCTACAACTTTGCCGGCGATCGCGCACGACGAGGATGCCATGCGCGAGATCGAGTCCGCGGCCAGCGCGGCGTTCGTCGAGCTGCGCGAGCGCCTCGGGCGGTGAGCGAGCCGCTGATCGACGCGCACGCGCACTTCCTGCATGCCGGATGCGGACGCGCGGACTGGGCGGATGTGAACGCGGCGCGCTTTCGCGCCGGGGCGAAGATCGGGATCACGTGTCACGTTGCCTCCGTGCTCGGCACCTGGGGCTTCGAGTCGCCGACCTACTTCCCGTCGCCGCGCGATGTCACGCTCGGCAATGACGCCATGCTCGCGCTGCGCGAGTCCCGCGGCGACCTGGTGCGCATGCTCGTGACGGTGAACCCGAACTACACGAGTCATGCCCTGGACGAAATCGAGCGCGGCGTCGCGCGCGGCGCCGTGGGCGTCAAACTGCTGGCGAGCCGGCGTGCGGACGATCCGCTCCTCGACCCCGTCTGCGAGCGCGCGGCGAAGCACGGGCTTCCGATCCTGCACCACATCTGGCAACATCGCCGCCGCGAATGGCCCGGCCAGGAGATCTCCGACGGCGCGGACCTGGCGCGGCTCGCCAGGCGCCACCCAAAGGTGACGTTCATCCTCGCTCACATCGGCGGCGGCGGCGACTACAACCACTCCTACGCCGCCGTTCGCGACGTGCCGAACATCGTCGCGGACACGTCGGGAAGCGGCGTGGATCGCGGCATGCTGGACGAGGCTGTCGGCGCGCTGGGATCGCGGCGACTCCTGTGGGGATGCGACCTGACGATGGAAACCGGGCTCGCGAAGCTCCGCGCCCTGGAGAACACCGGTCTCTCGTCCGCCGAGGACATCCGGGACATCCGGTGGAGGAATGCGGCGCACGTCTTTCGTCTCGATGTCCCCGCAGCCCGTCGGCCGCCACTGTCGGCTGTCCGTTCATGATCGACGTCAACACGCTGATCGGGCCGTACCCGTTTCGATTCGTCCCGCATCCCGATCCGGACGTGCTCGAGCGCGTGCTGGACCGCGAAGGGTTGGGCGGGGCCTGGGTCGGCCATCTTCCCTCCGCGTTCTACCGCGATCCCGCCGCGGGAAATGCGCAGCTGCTCACGGCGCTCGCGTCGCACGCGAAGCTCCGGCCCGTCCCTGCGATCCGGCCCGACTGGCCGGCATGGGAGCGCGAACTCCAGGTCGCACAAGCCGCTGGCGCGCCGGCGGTGCGCGCGTACCCGGCACACTGGCAGCTCGGTCCATCGGATCCGCGCATGTCCGAGCTCGCCGTGGCGTGCGGCGAAGCACGACTCGCGCTCGTGCTCACGGTGCGCTTCGAGGACCTGCGGCAGCGCCATCCAATGGACACCGCCGGCGACCTCCAGGCGGCGGCCGTACGCCATCTCGCGCGCGCGGGGCGTGATGTTCGACTGATCGTGGCTGCGGCGGGCCGCGAGTTCATCGAAGAGGTTCACTGGGGGCTCACGCCGGAAGAGCAACGGCGCGTCTACTGGGATTTCTCCTGGGTGT
Organism: uncultured Gemmatimonadaceae bacterium; assembly: GCA_963724885.1. Taxonomy (GTDB): domain Bacteria; phylum Gemmatimonadota; class Gemmatimonadetes; order Gemmatimonadales; family Gemmatimonadaceae; genus DASPMP01. The sequence continues at coordinate 173,036 of CAVRWG010000004.1, forward strand.
GGGGGCCGCCGGAGGATCACCTCGCCAAACTCTTTCGCAGCATCGGGAGCGAGCGATTCCTGTTCGGCTCGCAGTGGCCACTGCGGCTGACGCAGAATCCGCGCGCAAACCTGGACTTGCTCCCGGATGATCTGGCAGGAGCAGCGCTGGCGGATCCCGAGCGGCTCTTTGGATAGACGCGGATGCACTTTTTCCGCGGCATCAGCGAGGAGAAAGCTCCGCGTCCATCCGTCCGTTTCCGCGCAGACTTCTCCAGACCAAGGGTCTGATTAGCTTGTCGGGCGCGCGAGTGAGGGCGGAAAAGCCCCGGCTTGCGTGCAGTGGGACCCTCGGACAAATTTTCTGGCTGACTTTGTGAAAACGTTCACAAAGTCGTTTTTTGTGGGACCACACGCACCCTTCGCATGACTCAGCGACGGAAGTGGACCGCGATTCCCGGGTTGCTCGCCCTCGCCATCGGGGCCGCCGTTCTCTCCGCCTATAGCGGCGCCTCGTCGTCTCAGAACAACCAGCCGGTTCAGCCGATCAACTTCCCGCACCCGCTGCACGCGGCCGGGAATTTGAACATGAACTGCCTGTACTGTCACAACACCGCCAACAAGTCTCCCGATCCCGGGATGCCCGCGGTGTCCACGTGCATGGGCTGCCACCTCGTGGTCCGCGCCGACCGGCCCGAGATCCAGAAGCTCGCGCGCTACTACGCCGGCGGGCAGGCGGCAGGCAAGCCGATTCCGTGGGTTCGCATCCATAAGGTCCCCGAGTACGTGCGCTTTCCGCACATGCGTCACGTGAACGCGGGCGTCACCTGCCAGACCTGTCACGGCCCGGTGCAGACCATGGATCGCGTCTATCAGTACTCGTCGCTCAACATGGGCTGGTGCGTGAAGTGTCACGTCAACGGATACGACCCCCAGGAAGGGCTTCGCGCTGCCGGCTACGCGACCGACAGCGGCACCGAGTGTGACACCGGCCGCCGAGCGCAAGCGCGCTCGCTACGACTGCTCCTCCTGCCACTATTGAGATGAGCAAGCCGACCACAGAGGCAGGAGTAAAGCGTCGCGAGTTCCTGAAAGTTCTTGGCGTCGGCACGGCGGCGGGAGCGGCGGCGTGTTCCGAGCCCACCGGCAAGCTGATCCCCTATCTCGTGTCACCGGATCAGACGGTCCCCGGCGTTTCGACGTACTACGCGACGATCTGTCGCGAGTGCTCCGCCGCGTGCGGCGTGATCGCCGAGACGCGTGACGGCCGCGTCATCAAGCTCGAGGGGAATCCCGAGTATCCGTTGAATCGCGGCGCGCTCTGCGCCCGCGGGCAGTCGGCGGTGCAGGGGCTCTACAATCCGGACCGCTTCCGGACGCCGATGATCAAGGCCGGTGGAACGTGGCGCGCGGCGACGTGGGACGAAGCCATCGGGTTGTTGGCCCAGCGGCTCGGCGAGGGTCGCGCGCGCGCGGCGAGCGCCGTGTTCCTGAATCAGCACGAGAGCGGAAGTTTTCCAGCGTTCCTCGACAGCTGGCTCGGCGCGTTCGGGATGCCGCGGCACCTCAGCGTCGATTTCGAAGCCGATCAGGCCGCGATGGAGGCCCATCGGCGTGCCTACGGCGTGACGTGGCCGAGGTTCGGTTTCGCTGACGCGAAACTGATAATCTCGTTTGGAGCCGACTTCCTCGACGGCTGGGGCGCGACGGTCCCGCACCAGCTCGACTTCGCCGACGCGCGCGCGAAGATCACCGGGGCGCCGCGCTTCATCTACATCGGCCCGCGCCGGTCGCTCACGGGGCTCAACGCGGATCAATGGATCGCGTCGCAGCCGGGCGGTGAGCTGGCCATCGCGAACTACCTGGCTGGCCGCGGCGACGTGAATGCCGCGGCGCAGGCGAGCGGCGTCCAGCCCGCGACGCTCGAGCGGTTGCGGCAGGAGTACGCGTCGGCGCGGCCGGCGCTCGTGATGGCGGGCGGACGCGTCGAGAACGGGCTCGAGCTGGCGGTCGCGGCGGCGGGGCTCAACCAGGTGCGAACGGGCGAACCGATCACGGCGTTCGACGGCATCGCGCGCCAGGGTGAAGTTCTCGCCGCCGTCGAACGGATGCGCGCGGGGCAGGTGGGCGTCGCGTTCGTGCGCGGTCCGAACCCCGCGTACGCCCTGCCGAAGTCCGCCAACTTCGCGGAGGCGTTCGGCAGGGTCCCGTTCAAGGTGAGCTTCTCGCCGTTCCCGGACGAGACCACCGAGATGTGCGATCTCGTGCTTCCGGACCTGCATTCGCTCGAGAGCTGGGGCGACGCGGAGCCGGTGCGCGGGACCATCGGGCTGCAGCAGCCGGCGATGGATCCCGTGTTCGCCGGAACGCGCTCAGCGGCCGACGTGCTCATCGCGGTGGCCAGGCGCGACCCGGCAATCGCGGCCAGATATCCGCAAGCCGACTACGGCGCCTGGCTGCGGTCCAGGCTTCCCGGTGCGGGCAACCCGCAGACGCTGGCGGCCGAGCTTGCTCGCGGCTTCACGGCCGGCTCGCTCGCTCCGCGCCAGACCGCTCCGTCGGCGGCCACGATTGCCCGTACGACGCCGGCGCAATCCACAGGCGACTTCTTCCTGGTGACGTACCCATCGCCGACGCTCGGCGACGGACGCGGAGCCAACAAGCCCTGGCTCCAGGAACTGCCGGATCCCGTCACCAAGGTGCTCTGGAGCTCCTGGGTCGAAATCCATCCCGAGACGGCAACGCGGCTCGGGATCGCGCGCGGCGACATCGTCGAGGTTCGCACGGCGATCGGCTCCGTGCGCGTTCCCGCGTTCGTGTATCTGGGTGTTCGGCCTGACACGGTGGCGCTGGCGCTGGGCCAGGGACACTCGTCGCCGTCACAAACCACTTGGTACGACGGCAAGGATACCGCGGTCCAGTGGGGCTACGGCCGCTACGCGCGTAGCGTCGGCGCCAACGCGCTCGACCTGCTCGCGCCGCGAGTGAACAGCGGTGGCTCGTTCATCGGTACGGGACGTTGCTCCATTCAGAAGACTGGCGATCACGAAACGCTGGTGTCCACCGAGGGGTCCGCGCGCCAGCACGGGCGAGGGATCGCGCGCGCGATCGCGGTCAACGAAATCGGTCAGCCGGCGGAGCATGCCACCCACGGCGAGATCCCCGGGGCGCCGAGTCAGGAGTTCCTCCCCGGCCTGCGGTCGCCGGTCGCCGCGGACGCGCAAGGCGAGCTTGGCTCTCCCACCGCTCCGGATCGCGGCAAGCTCCGGGGGATGTACACGCCCGACAATCCTTTGGGAATGCAGAAGCGGCGCTGGGCGATGACCGTCGATCTCGCGCGCTGCACGGGGTGTTCGGCGTGCGTCACCGCCTGCTACGCGGAGAACAACATTCCAACGGTCGGCGCGCCATGGCAGAACGGCGTCGTCTACGCGGTGAAGAAGCCCGGCTTCAACATCACGCGTGGCCGCGAGATGAACTGGGTTCGCCTGGAGCGCTATTTCGAGGGCGCCAACGAGGCGCAATTCACCGAGGACTTCGAGGCGCGCTTCGTCCCGATGCTGTGCCAGCATTGCGGCAACGCGCCGTGCGAGCCCGTGTGCCCGGTCTACGCCACCTACCAGGCGCCGGACGGCTTGAACGTTCAGGTCTACAACCGCTGCGTCGGCACGCGGTACTGCTCCAACAACTGCCCGTACAAGGTGCGCTACTTCAACTGGTTCGGGTACGGCGAGCCGGACCGGATCGCAGTACGCGTTCCCCGAGCCGCTCAACTGGCAGCTCAACCCGGACGTCACGGTGCGGGGCAAGGGCGTCATGGAGAAGTGCACGTTCTGCGTGCAGCGCATCCGCGAGGTGGAGCATCGGGCGGCGTCCGAAGGTCGCGCGCTGGTGGCCGACGAGTTCACCACTGCGTGCGCGGGCGCGTGCCCGTCGCGCGCCATCACCTTCGGCGACGCGGCTGACGACAACTGGGCCGTGAACAGACACATCCACGACGAGCGCGCGTACCACGTCTTCGAGGAGCTCAACACGTTCACCGGCGTGGTCTACCTCAAGAAAGTGAATCATCCGGGCGGCGCGGCTGCGACGCCGGCGCCGGCCGCCAGCGCCGGGGTGCAGCGCTGATGGCCACCGTCGCATCGCCATATCCGCAGGGCAGCGAGCCCCGCCCCAACATTCCCTCGGCGGCGGTGCGGCTGCCCGCCGTCGTGGACTACGAGCAGGTCGATCGCGAGATCATCGGGACGCTGCGACCGACGCTTGGCTGGTTCGCCGCGCTGGGCACGGCCATCCTGTGCCTGCTGATCGGGATCTCCGCGTGGATGTACCAGATCTACAGCGGACTGGGCGTCGCGGGATACAACCCGCCGGTGATGTGGGGCGTCTACATCATCACCTTCGTGTTCTGGATCGGCATCGGACACGCGGGCACGCTGATCTCCGCGATCCTGTATCTCTACCGCGCCGGGTTCCGGACGAGCATCTATCGCTGCGCGGAGGCGATGACGGTATTCGCCGTCATGACGGCGGCGCTCTTCCCGATCCTGCACCTCGGGCGCCCGTGGAAGTTCTTCTGGCTGATCCCGTATCCGAACTGGCGCCTCATCTGGCCGCAGTTCAAGAGCCCGCTCGTCTGGGACGTCTTCGCGATCCTCACGTACTTCACCGTCTCCAGCACGTTCCTGTACATCGGGCTCATCCCGGACATCGCGACCATGCGCGACCGGGAGACGAACCCGATCCGGAAGCGCATCTACTCGATGCTCTCGCTGGGCTGGCGCAACTCCGATCGCGAGTGGCGGCACTTCACGCGGGCGTACCTGTTCCTCGCGGCGTTCAGCACGCCGCTCGTGCTCTCGGTGCACTCGGTTGTGTCGTTCGACTTCGCGATGGCGCTCACGCCCGGGTGGCACGCGACGATCTTCCCGCCGTACTTCGTCGCCGGCGCCATCTTCTCCGGCATGGGGATGGTGTTCACGATCATCATCCCGATCCGCAGGTTCTTCGGGCTCAAGCACTACGTCACGCTGAACGATCTCGACGCCGCGGCGAAGATGACGCTCTTCACGTCGATGATCGTGGGGCTCGCGTACCTCACCGAGTTCCAGATCGCCTGGATGAGCGGCAACAAGTTCGAGCAGGAGTACTTCTGGAACCGCGTCTTCGGCCAGTGGGCCTGGGCGGCGTGGATCATGATCATCTGCAACATGGTCCTTCCGTTGTCGCTTTTCTCGCAGAAGCTGCGCCGCAACCCCACGTGGCTGTTCATCCTCTCGCTGTTCATCAACCTGGGGATGTGGTTCGAGCGCTTCGTGATCGTCGTGCCCTCGCTGTCGCACGAGTTCGAGCCGTGGCAGTGGTCGTCGTATGCTCCGACGTTCGTGGACTATTCGATTCTGATCGGCAGCTTCGGCTGGTTCTTCATGTGGTTCCTGCTCTTCATCAAGCAGCTGCCGGTCATGGCGATCGCCGAGCTCAAGGAAGTGGTGCCGCCAAAACGGAAGCACCCGCATCCGGAGGAGTACGAGCACAGTCGCGACGAGGGCATCGCGCACCCGCACATCACAGGTGAGCACGAACTGCCACCGGGGGGAGGGAAGCACTGATGCCGGGCATCGTTGGCGCGTTCACCGAAATCGACTCGGCGGTCGAGGCCATCGAGGAGCTGCGTCGCCGGAAGTACCGCGAGATCACCGCGTACACGCCGACACCGCGCCACGAGTTCGAGCATGCGCTCGAGCCGCCGCCGAGTCGTGTGCGAATCTTCACGCTCATCGGTGGGCTGACCGGAGCGACCTTCGGCTACTGGATTGCGGTGTGGACGTCCGTGTACTGGCCGCTCATCGTGGGAGGCAAGCCGATCGCGTCGTGGGTGCCGTACACGATCTTCGGGTTCGAGGTCATGGTGCTCGTCGGATCGCTCTCGACGGTGTTCGCGCTCTTCGCCCTTGCGCGCGTGCCGCGCCTGACGATGACCGTCGGTTACGACGAGCGCTTCAGCCAGGGGCACTACGGCATCTGGGTCGCGACGTTGCCCGACCAGGCGAAGGAAGTCGCCGATATCCTCCGCAAGAACGGCGCGGTGGAGGTGCGGCATGAGGCGTAATTGCGCCAGAAGGCAGAAGAGGGAAGGCCGAAGGCAGTGGAACCCACTGCGCCTCTGCCTTCTGCCTTCCGCCTTCTGCCTTCTGTCATCGTGCTCCTGGTTCACCGACTTCAAGCAGCAGCCCAAGCTCGATCCCTGGGAGACGCCGGCTGACACGATCGCGATGCGCGGAAATCCGCAGAACTCGGTGCCGATAACCGGTACCGTGGCGCCCGGGTTCGCGTACGGGCGCACTCCGGGGATCGCGACGATCGATTCCATGTCGTCGCTGGTGAACCCTGTCGCGGCGGACGAGCGCTCGCTGCGCAACGGTGGCCAGCAGTTCCGCATCAACTGCTCGGTGTGCCACGGAGCACTTGGCGCGGGTGATGGCCCGGTGGCGCGATTCGGGATCCCATCCATGCCGATCGGCGCGGGCTCCAACGCCGCCACGCGTCTGAGCGACGGCTACCTCTTCGGGATCATCCGCAACGGTCGCGGGCTGATGCCGCCGTACAACCGGCTCGAAGAGCGGGATCGCTGGGACGTGATCAACTATCTCCGCGCCGTCCAGTCGGGCGCGGCGAACGTGGCGAACGTGCAGGTGGGGCGTCCCGGCGAGACGGGCCCGCTCGTTCCCGGCGCGTCGCTCACCGCTCCGACGCGTCCCGTGCCGTTCTTCAAGCCTTCGACGACACCGGCGGCCGCTCCGGCTCCCGCGCCAGCGCCGGTTCCGCATACGCCATGACTCAACACCACGTTCCCGTCTTCACGCGTCAGGAAGCGCTGGCGATCACGAGCCGTCCCGTTTCGGCGCGGCTCTATTCGACAATGCTGGCGTTGCTCGCGATCGGCGCGGTGGTCTTCGTGGCCGGGATGTTCGCGGCGCCGGACCGGGTGTGGCGGGCCTTCCATGCCAACTGGCTGTTCTTCGCGACGCTGTCGTCGGCCGGGTGCGTGTTCGTCGCGGTGCAACGCATCACGACTGCCCGCTGGTCGCGCGAGGTGATCCGGCTCATGGAAGGGTACGTTGCCTTCCTTCCGGTCGCGTTCGTGTTCCTGCTGCTCACGGTGCTGGTCGGCAGGGACCACGTGTTCCCCTGGACGCACGAGGCGCCTCCCGTTCCGGAGAAAGCGATCTACTTCGCCCCCGTGTTCTTCACGGTGCGCGTGATTGCGATCTTCGGGATCTTCACCCTCCTGAGTCTGTGGTACATGTACACGACGCTTCGCCTCGACGTGGGCACGAACCCGGAATTCAAGGGAGCCGGATGGGCTGACAATCTCCGGGCGCGCATGCGCAACGGATTTCGCGACGAGCGGCGCGAGATTCACTCGACCCACTCGCTGCAGGGCAAGCTCGCGGTCTGGCTCTGCCTGCTCTTCGGTTTCGGGTTCTCCGTGCTGGCGTGGGACCTGTCCATGGGGCTCTCGCTGCATTTCCAGAGCGCGCTCTATGGCTGGTGGTTCTTCATGGGCGGATGGGTGAACGCCCTTGCCCTGTTCGCGCTGCTCACGATGGCGTGGCGCCGGTACCTCGGCGCGCAGGAGCTGATCAAGGAAGTCCACTTCCACGACATCGGGAAGCTCGTCTTCGCGTTCACCGCGTTCTGGGGCTACCTCACGTTCGGGCAGTACCTGGTCATCTGGTACGGCAACATGCCCGAGGAGACCCACTTCATGCGGCTGAGGCTCATCTCGCCGTGGAAGTGGATCACGGTCGCGTCGGCCGTGATGGTGTTCGTGCTGCCGTTCTTCGGCCTGCTCTCGCGCGCCACTAAGGTGAGACTGCCCTGGCTCGCGTTCTTCGCGCTCTCGGGCCTCGTCGGCCTCTGGTTGATGCGGTACATCGAAGTGTATCCCTCGACGTACGGGGTAGTCGCGCGGGCGCCGTTCGGGATCTGGGAGATCGGCGTGCTGGCGCTCTATGTCGGCGTCTGGGGCTGGGTGTACGCTGAAGTTCATGGACGCCTTCCCACGCATGCGGGCGACGCTGTTGACGTCGCCGTATCGCGACGAAGTCCAGGTGCCCGTGGACCCGGAGACGATGGAGCCGCTGCCGGCACACGAATAGAAGGCAGAATGCGGAAGGCAGAAGGCAGAAGGCAGAGTCCGACTCAGCCTTCTGCCTCTTGCCTGTCTCTCTCTGCTATAGCGCCTGCTTCAGCAGTTCCTCGAGTCCCGCCAACTGCATCGCGCCCGCCTTCTGCGCCACTGCCTTGCCGTCCTTGAAGACGATCGTGGTCGGCAATCCGCGGATCCCGAACGGTTGCGCCGCATTCCGCGCCTGATCGGTGTCGAGCTTCGCGACGAGGGCGCGGCCGACGTATTCGCGCGGCCAGCTCGTCGACGAACGGCGCCATCATTTTGCACGGCGCGCACCAGTCGGCGTAGAAGTCCACCACCACCGGGATCTCCGCCTCGCTTGATGGTGCGCTCGAAGGTGTCGTCGTCGAGTTTCAGGGGCCGGTCGAGCAGCATCGGCTTACCGCACTTGCCGCATTTCGGCCGGTCGGCCGCGCGCGCCGCGTCGATGCGGTTCCACGTGCTCGCAGAACTGACAGCGCAGCGTCAGCTTCTTCGTTTCGACGGTGGTTTCCATGTCTCGCTGCCTCGAGTGTGCCGCAGTCTGCTATATTGAACCGTAGCAGTTTCGGGGCGTTAGCTCAGCTGGGAGAGCACCGCCTTTGCAAGGCGGGGGTCAAGGGTTCGAGCCCCTTACGCTCCATCTCACCGTACCGATCATCTGGCGATCAGGCACTCTGGTCGCCTTCTTGTTTCGGGGCCGCAGGTAATACCGATCTCTGCGGGCTCACATACTACAGACGTCGGACGTCGGACCCTGACGTCCGACGTCGAGAGGCAATCATCGCGGGCCAGCCGCCATTACCAGCTCCATGCGAATCCTGGTCATCGAGGATGATCCGACAGTCGGCCAATACGTCAAGCGTGGCCTCGAGGAGCACCGCTGGGCCGTCGATCTCGTCGCCGACGGCGAGGAAGGGGAGCGGCGGGCCAGCTCGGAGGCATACGATGTCGTGATTCTCGATATGCGCCTTCCGGGGAAATCGGGGCTCGAAGTGCTGCACGCGCTTCGCGCGCAAGGGATTCGAGCGTCCCGTGCTGGTGCTCACGGCGCAGGACGCCGTGGATGCCAAGGTCGACGACGCTGCGCGCGGGCGCCGACGACTACGTCACCAAGCCTTTCGCGTTCGAGGAGCTCCTGGCGCGCGTCGAGGCGCTCGCCCGACGGCCGAGAGCGCTCGCGTCGCCGGTGCTCAAGGTGCGGGATCTCGAGATCAAGCGCGACACCAGGGAGGTGCGCCGCGCTGGCGAGCTGATCGAGCTCACGCCCAAGGAGTACACGGTCCTGGAGTACCTCACGCGGCACCACGGGCGTGTCATGAGCCGCACGTTGATCACGGAGTACGCGTGGGGGTATCACTTCGATCCGGGGACGAACATCGTTGACGTCGTGATCAACCATCTGCGCAAGAAGATCGACTCCAGGCACGAGCGGAAGCTGATTCAGACCGTGCGCGGCGTCGGCTACAGCATCCGGGAGTAGGGGGGCGCATGTGGTCCACGCGCGCCCGACTCGCAGCCGCCTACGCGGGCCTGCTTTTCGCCACGCTCGCGGCCTTCTGCGCGGCGATCTACGCCGCGCGCCGCGCGTCGGCGTATCAGGAGCTCGGCGCGCGCGCGGTGCTCGCGTCCGGGCATGTGATGCAGGGGATCGTCGCCGCCGAGCGGTCGGGTCGCGCCCTCACCGCCCGGGACGCGAACGGCAAAGTGATCGCGCAGCCGGAGATGCGCAGGACGTTCGAGTCGCTGCCCGGCTACTTCCGCGCGCTCGCCGACAGCACCCGCGTGCCCGGCTACTTCCTCGTGCTCGACGACAGCAGCCGACTGCTGTACTCCTCGGTGTCAGCCCGCGCGCTGCCGTCGGCGGATCAGGACGACCTCAATGAAGTCGCGGTGAAGCTGGTGCCCGGGGGCGAAGCCGCGGTGGTGCAGACGTCGCAGGGCGACCGCATGCTGCTGGTGGCGCGCGAGGACCCGGCGCTCAGGCCGAACATCTCGCGCGTCGTCGCGGGGCTTCCCACCGCGGACGCGGAGGTCCCCGCGCAGCTGTTGCTGGGAACGATGCTCCTGCTGGCCCCACTGTTCTTTCTCGTCTCCGTCGGTGTCGCGTACATGCTGGCGGGGCGCACGTTCAAGCCGGTCGACCAGCTGATCAACGAAGTCGAAGCCATCACGGATGGTCGCAGTCTCCATCGCCGCGTCCCGACCGATGAAGCCGACGAGGAGCTGGCCCGGCTCGCGGAAACGCTGAACCGGATGATCGGGCGTCTCCAGACGTCCTTCGGCGCGCTGCGGCGATTCACCGCGGACGCCAGCCACGAGCTCAAGACGCCGCTCACGGTCGTGCGCGCCGACGTCGAGCGCGCCATGCATCCGTCGGCCACGGGGCAGGAGCGGATGGTGGCGCTGGAGGAGGCGATGCAGGAGATCGCGCGCATGTCGGACCTGGTGAACAGCCTGCTGACGCTCGCCCGGGCCGATGAAGGACGCTTCGATCTCCACCGCGAGTCGCTGCACATGGAGCCGCTCGTGCGGGACGTGTTCGAGACCGCCGTCATTCTCGGCGAGGACGCCGGCGTTACGGTGTCGCTGCCGCTGGTCGAGGACGCCGTGGTTCTCGGGGACGAGACGCGGCTGCGCCAGCTGCTGCTCAACCTCGTCACCAACGCGATCAAATACACGCCGCGGGGCGGGCACGTCGAAATGACCCTCAGCATCCGCAACAACAACGAGATCGGCTTCAAGGTCAGCGACACGGGCGTCGGGATTGCGGCGGCGGACCTGCCGCACATATTCGATCGCTTCTGGCGCGCCGACCGCGCCCGTTCACGTCGCTCGGCGACAGACGGCCCGGTGCACGGCGGCGGTTTCGGGCTGGGCCTCTCGATCGCCCAGTGGATCGTTCAGGCCCACGGCGGCTCCCTCAGCGCGCAGTCACGGCTTGGTCGCGGGAGCGTGTTCACGGTGATGCTCCCGATAGCCCCCGTGGACGCATCCCAGCCAGTTTTCATCGTTTCTTAATGTCCGATCCATTCCGATGAAAGGTTATACAAATAGGTTTTGCTCCCGGTAGTCATTCCTTCCCGGCAGCCAACGAGGTCAAACGCCGAGCAATGTTCGAGAACCTCATCGAGACAAAGCCGAAGAAGCCGAAGACCTTCAAGACGATGGTGTTGAGCGTCTTTCTGCACGCTCTCGCCATCAGTGCTGCGGTCTACGGGACGCTTCAGGCCAAGGAAGCGATCGAGAAGCCCAAGGCCGAGAAGGTCGAGTTCGTGGAGATGAAGAAGGACGAGCCGCCGCCGCCCAAGGAAGAGGCACCGCCGCCGGAAGTGATCGCGGCCCCGCCGCCGCCGAAGGGATTCCAGGTGCTCACCGCGCCGATCAAGATCCCGGACGTGCTGCCCGAGATCGACCTGTCCAAGAAGGTCACCGACGAAGCCGATTTCAGCGGCAAGGGCGTCCAGGGCGGCATCGCCAAGGGCGTTGTCGGGGGAACCGGGCCGGTCAGCGATCAGCCGTACTTCGAGTTCCAGGTCGAGAAGCAGGTCCAGTCGATCCCCGGCAAGGGCCCGCAGCTGCGCTATCCCGACATGCTCCGCTCCGCGAACGTCGAGGGCGAAGTGCTGGCGCAGTTCGTCGTGGACACGACCGGCAAGGTCGAAATCGCCGGCCTCAAGATCCTCAAGTCCAGCCACGACCTCTTCACCAACGCCGTACGGCAGGCGCTCGGTGCGGCGCGCTACTATCCCGCCGAAATCGGCGGCCGCAAGGTGAAGCAGCTCGTCCAGCAGCCGTTCAATTTCACGCTCACTCGTTGACCACCACCTTCTTCCAGCACCCTTCCTTCGGAGTCTAAAGGCAACCATGGAAATCTCGCTGCTCGATCTCGCGAAAGACATGAAGTCGTTCGCCTGGGGTATCGTCATCGTCCTGGCGATCATGTCCATCTTTTCGCTGACCATCGTGGTGCAGAAGTGGTGGGGCCTGCGCAAGGCGCAGAAGGAAACCATCAAGTTCGCGCCCGAGTTCTCCCAGTTCCTCGAGGAGGACAACCTCACCGAGGCCATCCGCCTTGCGGAGAGCTACAAAAAGTCGCACGTCGCCATCGTCCTTGGCGGCGCGCTCCAGGAGGTCAAGCCGCTCATCCAGGACGGATCGGTCACGGTCGCCGACATCAACTCGTCCGAGCGCGCGATCGAGCGGAACATGCTCCTCGAGATCACCAACCTGAAGCGCGGCCTCGCGGTGCTCGCGACGGTCGGTTCCACGGCGCCGTTCGTCGGACTGCTCGGAACCACGATGGGTATCGTCAACGCGTTCACGGGCATGGCGGCCTCCGGTTCCGGCGGTCTCGCGGCCATCGGTGGTGGTATCGCGGAAGCGCTGATCACGACGGCGTTCGGACTCCTCGTCGCCATTCCCGCGGTGTGGGCGTTCAACTACTTCACGACCAAGATCGACAACCTGACCGCCGAGATGACGTACGTATCGAAGGAAATGATCGACTACCTCATCAAGGGTGTCAGCGGTGAGTTCGGCCGGTCGCGCTTCACGCGCGAGTTCAACACGGCTGCCGGTTCCACCAGTCCCATCTCGCAGTAACCCCCGGTCAGGAGGAGCGCGCATGGCTTTTTCAACCGGAGGCGGGAACGGCGTTCAGTCCACGCCGAACGTGACGCCCATGATCGACGTCATGCTCGTGCTGCTGATCATCTTCATGGTCGTCGCGCCGGCGCTGATGGCGGGCTTCAACGCCACTCCGCCGGAAGGCGTCAACCTGAAGGATCACCCCGAGGACGAGAACACGGACCAGGTGCTCGGCATCGATCGTGACGGTCAGTACTACCTGAACAAGCGGCAGATCAAGAATGAAGACCTCCCCTCGAAGCTGAAGACCATCTTCGAGGCCCGCACCGAGGACAAGATCCTGTACCTCAAGGCGGACAAGACGATCGACTATGCCAAGGTGATCGACGCCGTCGACATCGCCAGCAAGAACGGCGTGCGCGTCGTTGGAATGATCAGCGACCAGAAATCCGGGACGATCTCGACCGTGGCCGGCGACACCAAGGCGGCCGCCTCGAGTCTGGTGCCCGGCGCCGCCAAGGGAGGAACGCCCTAATGTCGATGTCCGCCAGTTCCAGCAAGGGTCTGGAGAACGAGATCAACGTCACCCCGATGATCGACGTGCTCCTGGTGCTCCTGATCATCTTCATGGCGGCCCTGCCGTCCATGAGAAAAGCGATCGACATCCAGCTGCCGGACCCGAATCCGCCGGCTACGCCGCCAACCAATCAGCCGAATCAGATCGTGCTCGAGGTTCTGCCTGGCGGTGTGTTCTCGATCAATACCGAGAAGGTGGACAAGGCGCGGCTTGGCCCGCGCCTCAAGGAAATCTTCGATCCGCGCCCGGAGAAGATCATCTTCGTCAAGGGCGATCCGACCGTGAAATATCAGGACGTGATCGATGCGATGGACATCGCCCGCGGTTCGGGGGCGAAGGTCATCGGCATCCCGCCAAAAGACATTGGCAAGGCCGCTCCGGCCGCGACTGGTGGCGGGTAGGGCAGGTAGCCAGTGATCAGGCTGGTAAGCGGCGGGCGGGCCCGATGGCTCGCCCGCTTCTTTTTGCATAAAACGAAACGCGGGCCGGATCGTGCGTGTAGTGTAGGAGTGGCTTCATTCGCCTTCGATCGCGTGACCCCGCACCCTGAAGTTGCCCAGACGCGCAACCCGCGCCGACCCTACCGGTCGCCGTCGGGCCTTCCTCCCGCCCGCGAGGGCTGGCGGACGGGCTCGGCCGTGTCCGCGGCAGTGCATCTCGGGCTTTTGGCCCTCATCCTGTCCTTCGCCAGTGTGACAGAGCTGAGCGAAATCGCGCAGGGAGCCGGCGGGCCCGGACCGGCCGGCGGAGGAGGGGGCGGAAATCGTGGAACAGGCGGTCAACAGGCCGAACGGCTCCAGTTCGTGCGGGCGTTGCCGCCGCCGCCCGCTCCGGTTCCCGTGAAAGCCGAAGTCATGCCCGTTCCTCCTCCCAAGCCCGTGCCGACGCCGGTGCAGGCACCGCTTCCGCAGCTCAAGGTGCCGGAGCCCAGCATGATCGCGGGCGTCGGTGGCGGTACCGGTCTCGACTCGGCCGGCGGGTCGGGACCCGGCAGCGGGGGCGGTGTCGGGAGCGGCATCGGAACGGGTCGCGGCTCGGCGATTGGTCCGGGAACTGGGGGCGGCAACCAGGCGAATCTATCCGCCGACGCCCGTCGAGATCTTCCTTCCGCCCATGCCGGTGCCCGACGACGTGAAGGGCCATCGGCTGCGTGGCCGAATTCGACGTAGACGCGAACGGCAAGGTGCTCGACGTCGATGTTCAACGAGACGCGGGACCGGGGATACAACCGGCGACTCACCGACGTGCTCCGGTGCGTTCCGCTTCCGGCCGGGCACGAGTCCCGACGGGACGCCCATCCGGATGAAAGCCCAAGTGGGTTGGACCTCTAGTGACAGGCGCCGGGCGGTAGGTGTTAGGTGATGGGACGCATCCTAGGTGCATGAGCGACTGTCACCTACCTCCCGCCACCCACGACCCATCTCCACTAGCACCCGCCAGCCTACACTCCAGTATGTTTGTCGGCTGACGCCGGCCGAGGAGCCGGCGTTCTCGTGCCCTGCCGCGATGGCCTAGCCCAGCACCACGAACCCGGAGCGTGATGGCGACTGTGACCGCACCGTCGGACACCGCACCGACGCAGCCGCAGTCCGAGTTCGTCAAAGCCATGACCCTGACCGACGCGACGATGCTCGTCGCGGGCTCGATGATCGGCTCGGGGATCTTCATCGTCTCCGCGGACATCGCCCGCAAGGTCGAGTCGCCCGCGTTTCTGCTTTTCGCGTGGATTCTCACCGGGGTCATCACGCTGCTTGGCGCGCTGGCGTACGGCGAGCTTGCGGCGATGTTCCCGAGGGCGGGCGGCCAGTACGTCTTCCTCAGGGAGTCCATGGGTCCGCTCATGGGCTTCTTGTATGGGTGGACCTTGTTCGTGGTCATCCAGACGGGAACGATCGCGGCGGTCGCCGTGGCGTTCGGCCGGTTCAGCGGGGTCCTGTGGCCGGCGATCTCGCCGGATCTCTATGGCTGGTTCCCCAGCGGCAGGGTATGCGTCGGAGCCCTCGGCTGCAGCGATCCTGCCACCCAGGCCATCAACCTCGGACTGAGCCCGCAGCGCCTCGTCGCGCTCATCAGCATAGCGATCCTCACGTGGATCAACCTGCGCGGCGTCCGCGAAGGAAAGCTCGTGCAAACCACGCTGACGGTGGTGAAGACCGGAGCCCTGGTGATCCTGATCCTGCTGGCCGTCACCATCGGACGCAACGCCGCGGCGATCGGCGCCAACTTCAGCGGCGGCAATTTCTTCGGGGGCGTGGACGTCACCGGCGCGTTCGTGGTCGTGTTCGGCTGCCGCCCTCGTGGGGTCGCTGTTTTCGAGCGACGCGTGGAACAACGTGACGTTCGCCGCGGCCGAGGTTCAGAACCCGCAGCGCAACCTGCCCCTCGCGCTGGTGATGGGGACCGGCCTCGTGTCATTGCTGTACGTCCTCGCGAACGTCGGCTACCTGAACGCGCTTCCCATTCAGGGCGATCCGAACGCCGCGGACGCGCTCGGCCGCGGTATCGCGAACGCGACGCAGGATCGTGTCGGCACGGCCGCGATGGAAGTCATGTTCGGACCCTCCGGCGCGACGATCATGGCGATCGCCATCCTGATCTCGACCTTCGGCTGCAACAACGGGCTGATTCTCGCGGGTGCGCGCGTGTACTACGCCATGGCGCGCGATGGGCTGTTCTTTCGCAAGGCCGGAGTGCTGAACGAGCGCCGGGTTCCCGCGACCGCGCTGATCCTCCAGTCGGTGTGGACGGCGCTGCTGTGCCTCACGGGCACGTA
This sequence comes from uncultured Gemmatimonadaceae bacterium, assembly GCA_963724885.1. Taxonomy (GTDB): domain Bacteria; phylum Gemmatimonadota; class Gemmatimonadetes; order Gemmatimonadales; family Gemmatimonadaceae; genus DASPMP01. The sequence continues at coordinate 189,127 of CAVRWG010000004.1, forward strand.
TGGCCAACTGCTGGACTACGTGATCTTCGCGGCCCTGTTGTTCTACGTCTTCACGACGATCGGACTCTTCATTCTGCGCGCCAGGCGTCCCGATATTCCGCGGCCCTACAAGGCGATCGGGTATCCGGCGCTTCCCGCGTTGTACATCGCGCTCGCCGGGGGCGTGATGATCCTGATCCTCCTGTCGGCCAGCTCACGCATGCAGGCGATTTCCGGCCTCATGCTCGTGCTCGTCGGCATCCCGGTCTACTATCTCTGGCGGAAAGTCGAGGGCAATCGCCCGCCACCGCCGCCGGTGCGGAGCAGCACGTAACACCCACTCACCGACCACCCACCACCTAGCCCCAATATCGATGCAGCAGCACCAACCTGGCGGGGAAGCGAACCTCGTCATCCCCGATCTCAACAGCGTGCAATTCCTCGGCATGGGCGGCAGGACGCTGCTCATGTACGGGTTGATCGTGTGCGCCGCGGGCCTCTTCTTCGCGCTGACGATCTACGGCCGGCTCAAGCGGCTCCCCGTGCACTCGTCGATGCGCGAGATCTCGGAGCTGATCTACGAGACGTGCAAGACGTATCTCACGACCCAGGGGAAGTTCATCCTGCTGTTGTGGGTCTTCATCGGCGTGATCGTGGCGATCTACTTCGGCAAGCTCGCCACCACCACGGACGCGACGGGCGCCGTTGTTCACGGATTTCCGCCCATCAAGGTTGCCGTCATCCTGCTGTTCAGCCTCATCGGAATCGCCGGCAGCTACGCGGTGGCATGGTTCGGTATTCGTGTGAACACCTTTGCCAACTCGCGGACGGCCTTCGCGAGCCTGAAGGGGAAGCCGTTTCCCTGTTATGCGATCCCACTCCAGGCTGGAATGAGCATCGGCATGCTCCTGATCGCCGTCGAGCTGATCCTGATGCTGTTCATTCTGCTCTTCGTTCCGCGCGACTATGCCGGCCCGTGCTTCATTGGTTTCGCGATCGGTGAATCGCTCGGTGCCGCGGCGCTGCGCGTCGCGGGCGGCATCTTCACCAAGATCGCGGACATCGGCGCGGACCTGATGAAGATCGTCTTCAAGATCAAGGAAGACGACGCGCGCAACCCCGGCGTGATCGCGGACTGCACGGGCGACAACGCGGGCGACTCGGTGGGACCGAGCGCCGACGGGTTCGAGACGTACGGCGTCACGGGTGTCGCGCTCATCACGTTCATCCTGCTGGCGGTCACGCCGGCGGCGGCCGGCCCGAACTTCGAGCAGGTGCAGGTGCAGCTGCTCGTCTGGATCTTCGTGATGCGCGTCGTGATGATCATCGCGAGCGGCGCGTCGTACCTGCTCAACGAGATGATCGCCAAGGCGCGTTACGGGAACGCGGACCACATGAACTACGAGCACCCGCTCACGCAGCTCGTCTGGCTGACGTCGCTGGTGTCCGTGGGCCTCACGTATGTCGTCTCGTATTTCCTCATTCCGGATCTCGGCGACGGCACCCTGTGGTGGAAGCTCTCGACCATCATCACCTGCGGCACGCTCGCGGGTGCCATCATTCCGGAGCTGGTGAAGATCTTCACCTCGGTGAAGTCGTCGCACGTGGCCGAGGTCGTCACGTCGTCGCGCGAAGGCGGAGCGTCGCTGAACATCCTCTCGGGTCTCGTCGCCGGGAACTTCAGCGCCTTCTGGCTGGGCTTCGCGATGCTGGTGCTCATGGGAATCGCGTACCTCGTGAGCCTCGGTGGCGTGGGCGCGCTCATGATCGCTCCGGCGGTATTTGCCTTCGGCCTCGTGGCCTTCGGCTTCCTCGGCATGGGCCCGGTCACGATCGCCGTCGACTCGTACGGCCCCGTCACGGACAACGCCCAGTCGGTGTACGAGCTGTCCACGATCGAACAGATCCCGAGCGCCCGCGCCGACATCAAGCGCGACTTCGGTTTCGACGTCAATTTCGACCGCGCCAAGCATCTCCTCGAGGAGAACGACGGCGCGGGCAACACCTTCAAGGCGACGGCCAAGCCGGTGCTCATCGGCACGGCGGTGGTCGGCGCGACGACGATGATCTTCGCGATCATCGTGGCGCTCACGAACGGCCTCCAGCCGGAGCTCGTGACCAACCTCTCGATCCTGCATCCGCCGTTCCTGCTCGGCCTGATCGCGGGCGGCGCCGTGATCTACTGGTTCACCGGCGCGTCCACCCAGGCGGTGACGACCGGCGCCTATCGTGCGGTTGAGTTCATCAAAGCGAACATCAAGCTCGAAGGCACGACGAGGGCTTCCGTCGAAGACTCCAAGAAAGTGGTCGAGATCTGCACCAAGTACGCGCAGAAGGGGATGTTCAACATCTTCCTCACGGTCTTTTTCGCGACGCTGGCGTTCGCATTCCTCGAGCCGTTCTTCTTCATCGGCTACCTCATTTCCATCGCGCTGTTCGGCCTCTTCCAGGCCATCTTCATGGCCAACGCCGGCGGCGCGTGGGACAACGCGAAGAAGATCGTGGAAGTGGAGTTGAAGCAGAAAGGCACGGACCTGCACGCGGCGACCGTCGTCGGCGACACGGTGGGTGATCCGTTCAAGGACACGTCGTCCGTCGCGATGAACCCGATCATCAAGTTCACCACGCTGTTCGGCCTCCTGGCCGTCGAGCTGGCGGTGTCGCTCACGGCGCAGCGGGGATCGGGCTTCAGCCTTGTGCTGTCGGCCGCCTTCTTCGTTGCCATGCTGGTATTCGTCTGGCGGTCGTTCTACGCCATGCGCATCGAAACCGGCGTCAAGGCTCCCGCGGCAGGAATGAAAGCGGCCGCGTGAGCCAGCTCTTCGCGCGCAAGCCAATCGCGGCGCTTCTGCCCGGAGACGACGGCTCCGGGCTGAAGCGCGAGCTCGGCGTCAGTGACCTCGTCCTCCTGTCCATCGGAGCGGTGATCGGCGCCGGCATTTTTTCGTCCATCGGCACGGCCGCCGCCGGCGAGACCCTGCCGACGGGCGAGATCGTGCGGTACGGCGCCGGTCCGGCGCTGACGCTCTCGTTCATACTCCTCGGCCTCGTCTGCGGGCTGGCGGCGCTGTGCTACGCCGAGCTCTCGTCGATGATCCCGCAGGCGGGAAGCGCATACGCCTATTCGTACGCGACGCTCGGTGAGCTGGTGGCGTGGATCATCGGATGGGATCTCATTCTCGAATACGCCGTCGGCAACATCGCGGTCGCGATCGCGTGGAGCGGTTACTTCAATTCGCTACTCACCGGGTTCGGGATCGACCTCCCGGGCTGGTTGACCCATGGCTACCGGACGGCGCTGCTCAGCAGCGACCCCGCGGTTCACGGGCTGCTGCAGTCCGCGCCGCAGGTCGCGGGAATTCCGATCCTCCTGAACATCCCCGCCTTCCTGATCGTGATGGCGATAACCTGGCTGCTGTACCTCGGCGTCCGGGAGAGCGCCCGCGCGAACAAGATCATGGTGGTCGTCAAGCTCGTGGTGCTGGCGGTCTTCGTCGTGCTCGGCGCGATGAATATCGACCCCGCCAACTACAAGCCGTTTGCGCCGAACGGATGGCGAGGAATCCATCAGGGCGCGGCCATCGTATTCTTTGCGTACATCGGCTTCGATGCGATCAGCACGGCGGCCGAGGAAACGAAGAACCCGCAGCGGAACATGCCGCGCGGAATTCTGTATGGGCTGGGGATATGCACGCTCATCTATGTCATCGTCGGTATCGTGGCGACGGGCGTCGTGCCGTATACGCAGCTCAAGGGCGCTGACCCGCTGGCGCGGGCGCTCGACCTTGCCGGCCTCCCGATCGCGAGCTGGTTCGTCGCATTCGGCGCCGTCGTGTCGCTGAGTGCCGTGCTGCTGGTGTTCCAATACGGGCAGCCGCGGATCTTCATGGCCATGGCACGCGACGGATTGTTGCCGGCCTGGGCGGCCAAGATCCATCCAAAGTACCGGACACCGTATATCACCACGGTGATCACAGGGGTGGTCGTCGCCGTGGGGAGCCTCGTGCTGGATGAGAACGAGATCTACGATCTGACCAACATCGGGACGCTTTCCGCGTTCGCGATCGTGTGCATCGGCGTCCTCGTGCTGCGGTACCTGGATCGCGAACGGCCCCGGCCGTTCAGGGTGCCCGCCGTCTGGCTGGTGTCCATCGCCGGTGCGCTGTCGTGCCTCTATGTCATGAAGGGCCTGCCGGTGCGAGCGTGGGAGCGCTTCGGCATCTGGCTCGCCGTGGGACTGCTCTTGTACTTCGTGTACGGATACCGTCGCTCGCACCTGCGCGCCGGATCGAACGCGCCGCCGCGACCCAACGCCTGATCTCCCGACCGATGCTGAGTCGCCTGAAAAAGATCTCGCTGACGCAGTGGATCGTGATCTCGATGGTGATCGGGACCATCATCGGGTATTTCCTGCCCGGCGCGGCCGGTACAGGGGCGAACATCCCGGACCAGTTCGACTCGCAGGATCTGCGGGTACTGTCGAATGTCTTCCTGCGGATGATCAAGTCGCTGATCGCGCCGCTGATCTTCGCGACGCTGGTCGTCGGGCATCGCCGGCCACGGCGACGACATGAAGCGGGTCGGCCGACTGGCGCTCAAGTCGATCATCTATTTCGAGATCGTCACGACGCTCGCGCTGTTCATCGGACTCGCCGCGGTCAACCTCACCAAGCCCGGCGTCGGCGTGAACCTCGCCGCGCCGGCAGACAACGGGACAGCAGCTCGCCGGCAACCAAGCAGACGTTCGACGGGCATGCTCGAGCACATCGTCCCCACGAGCTTCTTCGACGCGGCCGCAAAGAACGAGGTGCTGCAGATCGTCTTCTGGTCGATCCTCTTCGCGGTCGCGCTGACGCAGGTGCGCGGCAGGCCGAAGGAGTTCATGATCTCGGCGCTGGAGAGCCTCGCGGAGGTGATGTTCAAGTTCACCGGCATCGTGATGAAGTACGCGCCCATCGGCATCGGCGCGGCCATCGCGGTCACCGTTGGGCACAGCGGGCTCGGCGTGCTGGTGAACCTCGGGAAGCTGATTCTGACGCTGTACGGCGCGCTCGTCGTGTTCGTCGCTGTTCGTGCTGCTGCCGGTCGCGCTGCTTTGCCCGGGTGCCGATGAAGAAGTTCCTCAAGGCGGTGAAGGAGCCGGCGCTGATCGCGTTCTCGACGACGTCGTCGCGAGGCGGCGCTTGCCGCAGGCGATGAAGGCGATGGAGACGCATCGGCGTGCCGCAGCGCATCGTCGCCTTCGTGATGCCGACGGGCTACTCGTTCAACCTCGACGGGACGACGCTGTACCTGGCCGTCGCGTCGGTGTTCGCGGCGCAGGCGGCGGGGATCCACATGACGCTCGGTCAGCAGCTGGTCATGATGCTGACGCTGATGCTCACCAGCAAAGGCGTCGCCGCGGTGCCGCGTGCGTCGCTGGTGATCCTGTCGGGCACGCTCGCGTCGTTCGGGCTGCCGCTCGAGGCGGTGGCGGTGATCCTCGGCGTCGACGAGCTGATGGACATGGCGCGCACGACGGTGAACCTGGTCGGCAACTGCCTGGCGACCGTGGTGATGGCGCGATGGGAAGGCGAGTTCGACGACAACGCCCAGCCGGCCGCGGAGCTGGCCGCGGCCTGAACACGGCGACGCCGTCGAGAGCGTCGCGTCTTGGCGGTTGGCGGTGAGGTCGAGAGCGCGGCGCTTATTGCCAAAACCGGCAATTCGGCATCGCGCACTACACTGCCACTTCTTCACCATTGCCAGTTTTGGCATGGACGCCGCGCTCTCGACCTCACGCCGACCGCCGTGACCGCGGCGCTTTCAGGGCGTCGACCTAGCTGGCCAACTCCACGAGCTGCCTGAGCGCCGCGCGCACGGCGCCACGAGCGGCGTCGATCGGCTCACCGTGAATCTGTGCTCCGGGCACCGCGCTCTTGAGCCGATGCTCCAGCCGCTTCCGGAGCGACGTGCCCTTGGTCAGCAGCCCGCCGGTGAGCGCCACGGGAACCGTGGCTCGCTCGTCGGTGAACAGCTGCCGCGCCAGTGCGCGCACGTGCAGCGACAGCTCCTCGACGGCCATGCTCACGATCGAGTTTGCGCGCAGGTCGCCGCTGTCGGCGACACTCAGTACCACCGGAGCGAGCGTCGCCAGCGTGGCCGGCGTTGCCTTGGCGGCCCAGCGAATCAGCTCGGACGTCTCCGACACCTCCGCCGCCGTCAGGACGGCGCCAGTCAGCGCGGTCTCCGGCTCGCGCCCGTCGGCCGCGGCGGACACCACCGACAGCGCGCGCCGGCCGATCCACGCTCCGCCCCCCTCGTCGCCGATCACGGGTCCCCAGCCCCCGCAGCGCGCCGTCGCGCCCGTCGGTCCGCGCCCGAACGCGGACGACCCCGTCCCGGCGATCAGCAGCACGCCCGGACCATCGCCGAACGCATCCTCGATCGCGATCGAGAAGTCCGTCTGCACGATGACGTCATCGGCCAACTCGTGCGCCGCGAGCGCGTCGAGCAACGCCTGACGTTCCGGCTCGCGTCCCACGCCGGCGACGCCGACGCACAGGATCCTTGGCCGCTGCCCGGGCCTCTCGGCGGTCTCGAGCGCGTCGTTCACCACACCCGCGATCACGCCAGCGCTGCGCTCGGCCTCGTGCGGCCGCACGGCGCTGCCGGCGCCCACGGCCTCGGCGATCACCTCGCCGCGCTCGTCGCACAGCAGCGCGCGCGTCTTGGTCCCGCCGCCATCCACGCCCACGATCAGGGATTGCATGCCTGAAACCTAAGCGGCCCGGCGCATCGCCTCGTCCGCGGCGGTCGGCGCGCGCGGCGATCCGATGAACGACGACGTGATGCCGACCGCGAGCGTGATGGTGGTGCCGATGAGCACGTACCAGGGCCATGCGATCCTGCGCCAGCGGCTCGAGCCACGGCATCACGCTCGACAGCCGCCGCGCGAAGACGATGAAGGCCATCACCGTGATGCCGACGGACATGCCCAGGATGGCGTCGCGCTGCCGCGCGCGCTTCCAGAAGATGCCGAGGAAGAAGCCGCCGAGCAGCGCGCCATACGTGAACGACGCGATGGAAAGCGCGATCACCACGACCGGCGTCTGCTGGTTCTCGGGGAAGAGCAGCGCGCCGCCGGTGAGCACCACGCCCCAGATCAGCGCGAACGTCTTGCCGACCTTCAGCGTGCGCGGATCGTCGGCGCTTCGGCCGGTGAGCGGCAGATAGATGTCGTGCGTGGACGATGCGGCGAGCGCGTTGATCGCGCCCGAGTGCGTGCTCATCGTCGCCGCCAGAATGGCCGCGAGCAGCAGCCCCACGAGGCCATGCGGCATCTGCTCGATGATGAACGTCGGGAAAACCGCATCCGGGGTCGGGAACGCCCGGCCGCCGCGGCTGGATTGCCGTAGAAGGCCCACAGCCCGATCCCGACCATGAGGAACAACGTGAACTGAACGAATACCACGATTCCGCTGCCGATGAGCGCTCTGCGGGCGTCGCGCGAGGCTGCGCGACGACAGCAGGCGCTGGACGATGAGCTGGTCGGCACCGTGCGACGCCATGGCGAGGAACGCGCCGCCGATCAGCCCCGCGAACACGGTGTGCGGTCGGTCGAATCCCGCATAGAAGTCGATCACGTTCAACTTGTTGGCGGCGGCAGCCTGATCGACGATGGCGCCCCAGCCGCCGGCCACGGATTGGCCGAGCAGCACCGCGGCCGAGATGCCGCCGATGATGTACACCGTCGCCTGGAGGATCTCGGTCCAGACCACGGCGCGCATGCCGCCCTTGTATGTGTAGATCACCGTCAGCGTGCCCAGGATCAGCACGGCAGTCGGCATCACGTACTGGCGCGGCACGACGCCATTGAGGATCAACGCGATCGGAATCGCGGTCGCAAAGACGCGTACCGCGTCCGCCATGCCGCGCGTGACCATGAACACGATCGACGTGAAGCGCCGCGTCGCGAGGCCGAATCGCTTCTCCAGCAGCGCGTAGGCGGTGACGAGATTGCCCTCGTAGTACCGCGGCAGCAGCGTGTACGCGACCACGATGCGGCCCAGGATGTAGCCCGCCGCGATCTGGAGGAAGCCGAGATTCGTGAGGTACGCGAGACCCGGGATACTGATGAACGTCAGCGCGCTGGTCTCGCTCGCGACGACCGAGAACATCACCGCCCACCAGGGGATCGAGCGGTCGGCGACGAAGTAGTCCTTCGCGTCTTTCTGTCGCCGCCCGACCCAGATACCGAGCAGTGTCGTGCCAATCAGGTAGACGACGATGACCGCGATGTCGAGCGCCGTGATGCGTGCGATTCATGACTCCACGACCACGTACGCCTCCATCGCGTAGTACTCGGCCAGGCCCGAGACGATCGAGCTCCGCCGCGGTGCCCTTGTTGCGCGCCTCGACCCGCTGCCAGAACTCGCGCTCGTCATAGCCGCCCGGGAAGGGCGCGCTGTCCTTCTGCGACTGGTGCTTGAAGATCGCCTGGATCTTGAGGCGCAGCTCTTCCTGCGAGAGCGGCACCAGCCAGGTGGCCTCGTGGATGGGCCACTCCTGCCATGCTCCGCGATAGAGCCAGATCTCCGGCTGCGAGCCGGCATGTCCCGCAGCGCGGTGTCGATGGCTTCCTTGCACATGCGGTGCGTGCCGTGCGGATCGGACAGGTCGCCGGCGACGAAGACCAGCGCCGGCTGCATCTCCTCGAGCAGCGTCGCGCACGATCTTCACGTCGGCGGGTCCGATCGGGATCCTTGCGCACCTTGCCCGTCTGATAGAACGGCAGGTTCAGGAAGCGCGCGGATGCCCGCGTCAGGCCGACGGTCTCGAGCCCGCTCACCGCCTCCGACTCGCGAATGATCCGCTTGATGTCCTGCACTTCCTTGATGTCCACCTCGCCCGGACGCTTGCGCTCCAGGAACTCGTGGACCCGTTTCGGCCAGCGCCTGCGCGCGCTCCCGTTCCAGCGTGCCTTCGGCCGCCAGGCGCTCGAGGAAATCCACGTAGCGGCGCACGTCGTGGTCGAACACGGCGATGTTGCCGCTGGTCATGTATGCGACGACGATCTCGTTCTCGTTCTCGACGAGCTTGTGCAGGATGCCGCCCATCGAGATGACGTCGTCGTCCGGGTGCGGCGAGAAGCAGATGATGCGCTGGTGCGTGGGGAGCTTCGACTTCCCCCGGATCTTGGCGCCGAGGATGTTGAAGACCTTGCCGTTCACTTCGCCCGGCGAGCCGTACTTGGCGACGAGCGACGAGAGTTTGTGGTCCGCGTAGTCGCGCTGCGTCAGCTTGAGGATCGCCGTGTTGGTCTGCGTCGAGAGCCACATGACGGCGCGCACCATCAGTTCCTGCGTCCACTTCACTTCGTCGATGAGCCAGGGGGTGGCCACGCGCGTCAGGTCGGCAGCCGCCGCGAAGGTCCACGTAGAACGTCGTGTTGCTGTGCCGCTGCAGGAACGTCGCGGCCACCTCGACGTCGATCTCGCCTTCGACCGCGCGGCTGACGATGCTCGACTTGTGCTCGCCAGTGGCCAGGATCGCGATCTCGCGCGCATCCATGATGGTGGCGACGCCCATGGTGATCGCCTCGCGCGGCACGTACTCCTCGCCGAAGAAGTCGGCGGCCGCGTCGCGTCGCGTGACCGTGTCGAGCGTCACGAGGCGCGTCCGGCTCTCGAAGCCGGAGCCCGGCTCATTGAAGCCGATGTGGCCCGTCTTGCCGATGCCCAGGATCTGGAGGTCGATACCGCCCGCATCCTCGATCGCCTGCTCGTATTGCTCGCAATACTCGTCCACGCGCTCCCGGGGCACCGTCCCGTCCGGGATGTGGACGTTGGCCGGGTCGACGTCCACGTGGGAGAACAGGTTCTCCCACATGAATCGATGGTAGGAGTGGATGCTGTCCGGGGCCATCGGGTAGTACTCGTCGAGGTTGAACGTGACGACGTGCTTGAAGCTCAACCCCTCCTCTTTGTGCTTCCGGACGAGCTCGCGGTAGACGCCGATCGGCGTGGAGCCCGTCGCGAGGCCCAGCACTGCGTGTCGAGCCGGTCGCGTTGCGCTCCTTGATGAGCGTTGCGATACGGTCCGCGACCAGGAGCGCGATCTCTTCGTGGTCGTCCACCACGACCGTGCGAATCTTTTCCAAGCCGACAGAGCCGTTGCCGTCGTCGAAAAAGCCCGCGACGGGTGGACCGTTCGCGGGCCTTCTGCTCGGCGCCGGCGCGTGTGGCGCCAGAGACCGACTCGTCCATGGTCGCCGTTACGCGCTAAAGGAGCTGCCGCAGCCGCAACCACCGGTCGAGTTCGGGTTCTTGAACGTGAATCCCGAGCCCTGCATGGACGAGACGTAGTCGATGATGACTCCGTTGATGTACTGCGCGGAGAAGGGGTCCACGAACACCTTCCAGCCGCCCTGATCGACGACGACGTCGTCTTCGGCGGGTTCGTCCTCGATGAGAAGGCCGTACTTGAAGCCGCTGCAGCCGCCCGGCTGAACGCTGACGCGCAAGCCGCCCCGCGCCGGATCGACATTCTCGGCGTCCATGAACTTCTTGACCTCAACGCTGGCGCCGGGGGTGACGGTGACCATCACGTCCGGCTGCTGAATCGTGCTCATGCTGTCCTCCTCAATTCGTTGCGCGACAACCAGTTGGCTGCCACGACCGATGACGGAATATAGGCCTAAATGCCGGGTGCTTCAAGAACGGCACCACGCTCACGGTCCTCCGGTCCCTGAGCGAGCGCGCAATCCACCAAAACGCCAGCGTCGCGATGACGAAGCAGTATCAGTCCGAGCGTCCACTCCCCAAAGATGATCTTGCCGATCCCGAACAACGAGGCGTAGACGGCCACAACGCCGGCGATCCAGTTGGTCCAGGCCTTCGCTCCGCCGGGGATCGGTTCACGTCCATAGCCCAGCTTTCGTCGAGATTCGTGCCCAGCCCGGACCGCCCGGCCGGACCCGGCGATAGAACGCCTCCAGCACGGCGGGCGGCTCCGGCGCGGTCGCGAACGTCGCCGCGATCCATGTGACCGTCGTCACCGCTACCGTCGCCAGCAGGATGACCGCGTCCGTGTTCGGGCCGGCGGATTTCACGAATCCGGGCGTCAACGCGTCCGGGGCGCCGAGCACCCCGATCCCTGCGAGTGCCGCGCCGAGCGCTCCGCTCAACCAGGAGTACGTCACGCCGGACGCGATCATCGCGCCCACTTCGCTCCAGGCGTTGATGCGCCACCAGTACCAGCGCAGCATGTAGACGAGTCCCGTGCCGGCCCCGAGGCCGATGAGCACGCGCCACGCCTTCTCCACGGAATTCAGCTGCGACGTGACGATGATCGACAGCAGGAAGAGCACGATCGTCGCCCAGCGCGAAACCGCGACATAGTGCTTCTCCGATCGCGTCCTTCCGCAGGAACCGCTTGTAGAAGTCGTTCACCAGATACGACGCGCCCCAGTTGAGCTGGGTCGCCGACGGTGGACATGTACGCCGCGGCAAATCCCGCCATCATGAATCCCTTCCACGGCGTCGGCAGGAGATCCACGTAGGCCTGGACGTACGCGCCTTCGCGATCTCCATCGGGCCCGATGCCGTTGGGATAGAGCACGATCGTGGCGAGTCCCGTGATGATCCACGGCCACGGGCCGCAGCGCGTAGTGCGCGACCTGGAAGGACAGCGTCGCAAGCACGCCGTCGCGCTCCGTCTTCGCCGAGAAGATGCGCTGCGCCACGTATCCGCCGCCGCCCGGTTCAGCGCCGGGATACCACGCCGCCCACCACTGCACGAACAGGAAGACCGCCGAGCGGAGAGCAGTGGCATCCACGCGTAGCCCATGAGGCCGTCCGGGCCGCTGGCGACCGGCAGCACCGACAGCGCCGCGGCCTCGCTGCCGAAGTGCGCCGAGACCTTGGTCTTGAGCGCGTCCATTCCGCCGACCGCGCGCACCGCGTACACGGCGAGCACGATCACGGCGGTCATCTTGATGACGAACTGCACGAGGTCGGTCCACAGCACGGCCCACATTCCGGCGGCGACGGAGTACGCGACGGTGATGACGAAGCAGATGCCGACCGCGACGTACGGGTTCACGCCCAGCGAGATGGTGAGGATCTTGATCATCGCGCGCGTCACCCAGCCGAGGATGATCAGGTTGACGAAATCACCGAGATAGATCGCGCGGAATCCGCGCAGAAACGACGCCGGCTTGCCCGCGTACCGGATCTCGGCGAACTCGATGTCCGTCATCACGTTTGCGCGGCGCCACAGGCGCGCGAAGAAGAACACCGTGAGCATCCCGCTCATCGCCAGGCACCACCACAGCCAGTTGCCGGCCACGCCACGTCGTGGCGACGAGCCCGGTCACGACCAGCGGCGTGTCGGCGGCGAACGTCGTCGCGACCATGGACGCGCCGGCGAGCCACCACGGGACCTGGCGTCCCGACAGGAAGTACTCGCTCAGACTCTCGCCGCCCTTCTTCGTGAACGCGAACCCGATGGCCGCGCAGAAAGATGAAGTAGGCGGCGACGATCGCCCAGTCGATGAAGGTGAGTGTCATGGAGGCCCGGCGTTGATGGTCTGACCACGGCGTTCACGGATCACGGCGACGACGACATCGGCAAGACGCCTGCGCACTTCGGTGATGCGTAGGGTTGTTCCGCGTGGGATTTACACGATTGGACAGCAGGATGAGATACAGGTCGAGATCGGGCGCGATCGCGATGGACGTGCCCGTGAATCCGGTGTGGCCGTATGCCCGGCCCGAGAGCTGCCCGGCCCATGCCGCACCGCTCGTGTACTGATCGCCGGCCCGTTCCGGCTTCTGCCAGCCCAGTCCCCGGTTCGAGAACCCCGGCACAGCGTGCGCGGTGAACCGCGCGATGGTCTCCGGCTTCAGAATCCGGCGGCCATCCAGCGTCCCGCCGCGCAGCATCATGGTCGCGAAGCGCTGGAGGTCGCGTGCGCTGCTGAACAATCCGGCATGGGCGGCGACGCCGCCGAGGTAGTACGCGCGTTCGTCGTGCACGAAGCCGCGCACCAGTCCGCCGCGCAGCGAGTCGTACTCCGTGGGCGCGATGCGCGTCCGCAAGGACTCCGGCGGTCGGAACATCGTCTCGCGAAGCTGGAGTGGCGCCACGATGCGCTCGGCCACGTACCGGTCGAGCGGAAGTCCGGAGACGCGCTCGATGACCCTGCCGGCCACGAAGGCCCCGATGTCGGAGTACACCATCCGCTCGCCGGGCGCGCGCTCGAGCGGGGTCGTGAAGATCAAGGTGGCGAGCGAATCGGGGTCGTGCGTCTGCTGGTCGTAATTGCGGAATGCCGGCAGACCGCTGCTGTGCGTCAGCAGGTGCCGCATCGTCACGGCGTCCTTGCCCTCGCCCGTCCACTCGGGAAGATACCGCTGCACGGGCGCGTCCAGCTCGACGCCGCCGCGCTCGACCAGTTGCGCGAGGGCGGTGGTCGTCGCGATCACCTTCGTGAGCGACGCCAGATCCCACAGCGTCTCGCGCGTCGGCTTCGCCGAGGGCGCCCAGTCGAGCGTGCCCTCGCCCAGCTCGAAGAGCACACCCCGGGAGTCGCCGACACCACGATACGCACCGGGGAACGCGCGATCCGCGACTGCCCGCTTCAGCAGGGGGGCAACCGAGTCCCGCAGCTGGCGGGTGAGCGCCGCGCGCTCGCGACCCGACATGGGCTGTGCGGCGGATTGCGAGTGCGCCGCTGCGCCGCCGAAGTACAGAAACGTTACCACCCACGCTACTTGCGTTGTCGAGACCGCCACGTTTCTCATTCGTTGCTGCGGATGCGTGTGATCGCGCTGGGTCATTATATCACGCAAAGCCGCCAGGAGGGCGCATGCGAGCCGTTGCCGTTGCTGTTCTACTGCTGGGAGTCGCCTGCGGTCCGAGGCAGGTCGAGGTCCGCACTGCTCCGGCGCAGTCCGCTGAGGTCGCGATCCATTTCACGAACAACACCGCGAAAGCCGTCAACGTCTACGTGAATGCCGGCCAGAGCGACCTCTTTGTTCGACAGGTCGGAGCCAACACCACCGAGCATCTGCCGGTGCCGGGCATCACGTCGGGCCAGCGCGTGACGCTGAAAGCCAAGCCGACAGACGGCACGAGCGGATACGAGCGGCCGGGCGTGACGATGACGGAGATGGTGAGTTGGCGAATCCCGTAGCTCGTGATGTGGTTGAGCTGCGCGCTCACTCACCTGTGGTTGCTACAAGTCTGTGACGCCGGTACTTTTACGAGCCGGAGCCGGTCCGGGGCGACGCTCCGGCCTTTGTGTTTTTGGGCGCCACGACAGGGTCCCGGAGCAGCATGAAGATCTTGCCGGACTGGCTGAAAAACGGATACCTGCGCCTCATCGACCCGATCGCGGACTGGCTGGTCCGGCGGCGCGTTCATCCGAATACGATCACCGTCTGGCGGCACGCTGCTGCACGGTCGCCGGCGGCGTGATCTACGGCACCGGCCACATCTCGATCGGCGGCTGGTTCCTCGGGCTCACGGCGCTGTTCGACGTGCTCGATGGCATGGTCGCGCGCCGAGCGAACAAGTCCTCGACTTTCGGCGCGTTCCTCGACTCGACGCTCGATCGCGTCGCTGACGGCGCGGTCCTGGGCGGACTTGCGGTGTTCTACGCGCTCAACCCGGTGCACCACAGCGTGCCGATGGTCGTGGTCTGCCTCGCCGGCATCATCGGCACGTTCCTCACGTCGTACACGCGGGCCCGCGCCGAAGCGCTCGGGCTCGACGCCAAGGTGGGGATGCTGCAGCGCCCCGAGCGCGTGGTGTTGCTCTCCGCTCCGCAGGCGTTCTTCGGGCTGGCGCTCAACGGGTGGGTCCTCGCGACTCATCATCATCATGCTCACGGTCACCGCATGGATCACCGTGGTGCAGCGCGTCAGTACGTGTACGACAACACCCGACCGCGCGCGGCCCGAGCAGGACGCGACAGCGGCCGAGCCAACCGACAACCGATTCCGGGCGCGACGTCGCCCAGCGTGGCGACGCCGCTCGCCCGGCGCTCAAGGGAGAATAGCCTTGCAGGGTAAGACAGCTCCGGCCCGTCGTGCGTCCGCCATCAAGCCCGCGACCGGCCGGCTCGGCATTCTCACGCCCGGCCTCGGCGCCGTCGCCACCACGTTCATCGCCGGCGTCGAGAGCATGCGCCGCGGCAAGCCGAAGCCGATCGGCTCGCTCACGCAGATGGCGACGATCCGGCTCGGCAAGCGCACCGAGAACCGGTCGCCGCTGATCAAGGACTTCGTGCCGCTCGCCGGCCTCGACGACCTCGTGTTCGGCGCCTGGGATCCGATCCCGGACGACGCGCTCACCGCGGCGCGCAAGGCGGGCGTGCTCGAGGAACGCGACCTCGAGCCGATCGCCGACTTCCTCGCGGCGATCAAGCCGATGCCGGCGGTGTTCGACAACAAGTACGTCACGCGCATCCACGGCGACGAACGTCAAGAAGGGGAAGACGCAAGCGCGATCTCGCCGAGCAGCTGCGCCAGGACATCCGCGACTTCAAGGCGAAGCACAAGCTGCGACCGCGTCGTCGTCGGTCTGGTGCGCGTCCACCGAGATCTTCATCAAGCCGGGGCCGCAGCACGCGACGATCGAGCAGTTCGAGAAGGCGATGGAGCACAACGACGACGCGATCGCGCCGTCGATGCTCTACGCGTGGGCGTGCGATCATGGAGGGCGTGCCCGTACTGCAACGGCGCGCCGAACCTCGCCGTGGACACGCCGGCGCTGCATGCAGCTCGCCAACGACCGCGGCGTCCCGATCTCCGGCAAGGACTTCAAGACCGGCCAGACGTGGATGAAGACGGTCATCGCGCCGGGGCTCAAGGCGCGCATGCTCGGCCTCGCCGGCTGGTACTCCACCAACATCCTCGGCAATCGCGACGGCGAGGTGCTCGACGATCCGGCGTCGTTCAAGACGAAGGAGGAGTCGAAGCTCAGCGTGCTGCACACGATCCTGCAGCCCGAGAACTATCCCGACCTGTACAAGGACTTCTCGCACGTCGTGCGGATCAACTACTACCCGCCGCGCGGCGACAACAAGGAAGGCTGGGACAACATCGACATCTTCGGGTGGATGGGCTACCCGATGCAGATCAAGGTGAACTTCCTCTGCCGCGATTCGATCCTCGCCGCGCCGATCGTGCTCGACCTCGCGCTGTTCTCGCGACTTCGCGCAGCGCGCCGGGCATGAAGGGGATTCAGGAATGGTTAAGCTTCTATTACAAGTCGCCGATGGCCGCTGCCGGACTCCAGCCGGAACACGATCTTTTCATCCAGCAGACGAAGCTCAAGAACACGCTCCGGCATCTGATGGGCGAGGAGCAGATCACGCACCTCGGGCTGGAGTACTACCAGTCAGTGAGCCGGAGGCGCATCATGCGGACGCTGACGCGTCGTGACGCGCGACGCGTCGGCGTGACGGCGGTGTCGTCGCTGGCGCTCGCGTGGCCTGCGGCCGCGGGACGCGAGGCCGACGGCAGCTCCGGCTGATCAGCGACGAGCTACTCGTTCACGATCACGCCGAGCCAGGCGCCGCCGCACGCGCGCGAAGCCATCCACTACAAGGTCGTGGTGCGCGATCGCGAGAGCCGCGCAGCCGATCGAGACGGGCGAGGGGCAGCATCTTCGCGAACGACACGCGACCGGCGCGGGAACGTGGGACGGCTTCACCAAGGGGGCCGAGCTCGGCACGTACTACGGCGAAGCTGAACTTCGTCGATCGCAGGACCGTGGGCGATCGCGCATCCGGTTCCGCCGCGATTCACTTCACCCGCTCGAGCGGGTCGACTGGCTGCAGGACGTCCTCAACGAACGCCAGGCCGCCGTTCCCTGATGCGACACTTCTATCGCATCCCAACTCCCGCCGCACGACGTGCTCGACGCGCGCGGACGCGTTCTTCCCCGACGCTCGGGCTCGCGCCAGTCGTCGACCGCGCCGCGCGGCGCGCACCTTCTCCGGCCCGCTCGGCGCCCTGAAGCTGACGCGCGCAGGCCGGAGGGCGGACACTACACGTTCGTCGAGGTCGAGACGGACCAGATGGGCGAGAGCCGCCTCGACCGCAACGTGAAGCGGTTCTTCGTGACGCTGCACCGGACCGAAGATCCGCGCACACGCTGGAAGCCGCGTACTGATGACGCGAGGGAGGAGGGAGGAGCGAGGCGGGAGAAGACCTGCGCTCGCCGAGAAGAACGGCGCGCGGCCGAAGTCGCGTTCCTCGCCTTCGCTCTCCGTCCCTCGTCCCTGCTGTCGCGCGAGCAGCTGCTCGAGCTGTACTACTGGATGCGGCTCACGCGCACGCTCGAGGAGCGGCTCGTCGCGCTGTACCGGCAGACGAAGGTCGTCGGCGGGCTGTTTCGCTCGCTCGGCCAGGAGGCGGACGCCGTCGGCAGCGCGCTACGCGCTCGAGCGACGCGACATCATGTCGCCGCTGATCCGCAACCTGGGCGCGATGCTCGTGAAGGGCGCGACGCCGGTCGAGATCCTCAAGCAGTACATGGCGAAGGGCGATTCGCCGACGCGCGGCCGCGAGCTCAACATCCACTTCGGCGACACCGAGCGCGGCTTCATCGGACAGATCTCGCCGCTCGGCGACATGGTGCCGGTGATGGCCGGCGTCACGCTGACGCTTCAAGATGCGCGGCGAGGATCGCGTCGGTCTCGTGTACGTCGGCGACGGCGCGACGTCGACCGGCGCGTTCCACGAAGGGATCAACTTCGCCGCGGTGCAGCGCTGTCCGCTGGTCGTGATCGTCGAGAACAACGGCTACGCCTACTCGACGCCGACGTCGAAGCAGACCGCGGCGAAGCAGTTCGTCGACAAGGCGATCGGCTACGGCGTTCCCGGCGAGCAGGCCGACGGCAACGACGTGCTCGCGGTCTACGACGTGACGAAGCGCGCCGTCGATCGCGCGCGCGCGCGGCGAGCGGCGTGACGCTCATCGAGCTGATGACCTATCGCCGCAAGGGACACGCGGAGCACGACAATCAGTCGTACGTGCCCGACGGGCGAGATCGAGCGCTGGGAGCGCGAGAACGATCCGCTCGACCGCTACGTCGCGCGGCTGCGTCGAGCGAGTTCGGGTTCACGCGCGGCGGACCTCGAGGCGATCGACGAGCGCGTGCGCCGCGAGGTCGACGAGGCGACGGAGGACGCCGAGCAGTCGCCGACTGCCCGAGCCGCTCGACGCGCTCGTCGGCGTCTACGCCGATCCGCCGCGCCGAGCAGCCGCTCTGGTTCCGCGAGGGCGTGCGCGCGCGCCGTCGACGCGCACGAGCGCGCCGACGGCTGGGGCGTCTTCGAGCACAGCCCGCGAGAAGGAGCACTGATGGCCGAGATCACCTATCTCGAGGCGATTCGCGAAGCGCTGCTTCGAGGAGATGGAGCGCGACCCGAACGTCTTCTGCCTCGGCGAGGACATCGGCGCGTACGGCGGCGCGTTCAAGGTCACCGAAGGGCTTGCTCGGCGAAGTTCGGCGAGGAGCGCGTGATCGACACGCCGATCTCCGAGATCGCGCATCGTCGGCGCGGCGGCCGGCGCGGCGCACATGGGGATGCGTCCGGTCGTCGAGATGCAGTTCATCGACTTCATCGCGAACGCGTACGACATGCTCACGAACTACGTCGCGACGGCGCGGTACCGCGCGTTCCTGCCGTGTCCGATGGTCGTGCGCGGTCCGAGCGGCGGCTACGTGCGCGGCGGCCCGTTCCACTCGCAGAATCCCGAGGCGGGATTCGTCCACACGCCCGGGCCTCAAGGTCGTCTACCCGGCGACGGCGACCGACGCGAAGGGACTGATGAAGGCGGCGATTCGCGACGACGACTGCGTGCTCTTCTTCGAGCACAAGTATCTGTATCGGCGCATCAAGGACGAGATGCCGGCCGGCGATCACGTCGTGCCGATCGGCAAGGCGCGCGTCGGCGCGCGAGGGCAAGGATCTCTCGATCATCACGTACGCCGCGACGGTCTGGAAGGCGCTCGAGGCGGCCGAGCAGCTGGAGAAGGAGGACGGGCTGTCGGTCGAGGTCATCGATCTGCGGTCGCTCGCGCCGCTCGACGACGAGGCGATCATCGCGACCGTGCGACAAGACGAACCGCGTCGCTCATCGTCCACGAGGACACGCGCACGGGCGGGATCGCCGGCGAGATCACGGCGCGGATCAACGAGACGCTCGTTTCGCCTGGCTCGACGCGCCGGTGCTGCGCGTGACGGCGCACGACGTGCCGCTGCCGTACGCGCCGTCGCTCGAGGACTTCGTGCTGCCGCAGACGGCGGACATCGTGCGCGCGGCGCGCACGCTCGCGGCGTACTGACGATGGACGACGCGGCGCGAGGCGAGCCGCCGGAGGCGAGCGGGGGCAGACGGACGACCCGGGTGTGGCCGTATCTTGGGGTCGGCTGCTTCACCGCGGTCGCCGGGTTCTCCGGCGGCGGCATGATCGCGGTGCTGATCGCGAAGATCGTCGGGGCGGCGACGCGGTGCGCGCCGGACGCCGAGACGGGCCCGCCGTGCAACTGGTTCACGTACTGCGGTCTGCGGGCGCGCTGATCGGCGCGGTCGTGCTTCCGACGATGGCGATCTGGCTGCTTGCGGCGCGGCGCGGCAGCGCGCGCAGAACTCCGAGCGAGGGTGATGCGGTGGCACGTGTAGACGTCGTCATGCCCCAGATGGGCGAGTCGATCGCCGAGGGGACGCTGTCGAAGTGGCTGAAGAAGGTCGGCGACGCGGTGAAGCGCGACGAGCCGATCTTCGAGATCTCGACGGACAAGGTCGACGCCGAGATTCCGGCGCCGTCGAGCGGCGTGCTCGCCGAGATCCTCGTCACCGAAGGGCAGACGGTCCCGGTGCAGACGGTCGTCGCGCGCCTCGAGACGGAGGTCGGCGCGGCGGTTGCGCGGCTCCAGCGGCCGGCACCGGCGAAGCCGGCAGCCGGCCAGCGGCGGCCGCGTCGAGCGCGCCCGCCGCAAAGGCTGCGGCAGCGCCTCCACCGGCTCCCAGCAGCGCCGCAGTCCGCAGCCGACGGCGACCGGCGGCACGCGCGGCACGCGGGCGGCAACGGCGCGTCGCTCGAGGAACGTCTCCGCACGAAGTCGTCGCCGCTCGTGCGCAAGATCGCCGCCGAGCACGGCGTCGAGATCACCGCGCCTGCAGGGCAGCGGCATCGCCGGCCGCGTGACCAAGCGCGACCTCGTGCAGTTCCTCGAATCGGGCGTGCCTCGCGGCCCGGCGGCGCGGCCGTCCATGCACGCACCGGCCGGCGTCGGACTACGCACGCTCCGGTGCCGGAGCCGTGGCCCGGCGACGTCGTCGAGCCGATGTCGAAGATGCGCGCGCTCATCAGCGACCACATGGTCGTGTCGCGACGTCACGTCGGCGCACGTCACCTCGTTCTTCGAGGTCGACTTCACGCGCGTCGCGCGCATCCGCGCACAAGAAGCGCGCCGAGTTCGAGAACGCAGACCGGCGCAGAAGCTCACCTACCTGCCGTTCATCATCACAGCGCGTCGTCGACGGGCTCAAGCAGCATCCGGTGCTCAACGCCGCGGTGCGCGGCAACGAGCATCATCTACCGCAAGCAGTACAACATCGGCATCGCCGTCGCGCTCGACTGGGGCCTGATCGTTCCGGTCATCAAGCACGCCGACGACCTGTCGCTCACCGGTCTGACGCGATCGCTCAACGATCTCGCGAATCGCGCGCGCGCGCAAGCGGCTCAAGCCCGAGCGAAGTGCAGGACGGCACGTTCACGATCACGAACCCCGGCGTCTTCGGTTCGCTCATCGGCACGCCGATCATCAACCAGCCGCAGGTCGGCGATCCTCTGCACTCGGCGCGATCGAGAAGCGCCCCAAGGTCATCACGGGCGCCGACGGCGAGGACACGATCGCCATTCGCACCTGCGCGTATCTTCTCGCTGTCGTTCGACCACCGCATCGTCGACGGCGCCGACGCCGACAAGTTCCTGGCGTTCGTGAAGAAGGGCATCGAGACCTTCCCCGAGACGGTGACTCTGACCATGCCGCGCGCGCTGACGATTCAGCGACACGCTCGTCACGCCGCCGGACCGCGAGCGAGTTCCGCGAGCGCGCTCGAGTCGCAAGCAGGCGCACTACGCGCAAGGCCAACTGCCGCTACTGGGTGTTCGAGGAGGCGGCGCTGCCGGGCGCGTTCCTCGAGTTCTTCGAGGCGACCGGATCGCCGACACACTGGCGCGGGCGCACGCCGCGGCGCCCGAGCCGTGCTCGATCCCGACGCGCGTCTACGTCGAAGTGGAGCTGAGCTGAGATGCCGACACGCACGCTGACCATCGACGGGACGACCGTGGCGCGTGTTCCCCTCCGGCCGCGTCACGCAGTACGATCGCGACGAGTTCGCGCTCCTGTTCGTCGCGGCAGCGGAACGCGAAGCGCGAAGTGCGCGTGACGCGCTATTCGCCGGTCGGCATCCGCTCGCGCGAGCGTTCGCTCGCCGAGCTGAGCGACGCCGAGCTTGCGCGGCTCTTCGAGTACGTCGCAGCCGAGCGACACGTCGCCCGAGGCCGACTACACGTCGTGAGCGACACCGTTGTCGGGCGCGCCGCAGCATGACTTCGTCGATCTGCACACGCATTCGACGGCGTCCGATGGCTCGCGACAGCCAGGCGACGTCGTTCGCGCGGCCAGGCGCGGCGGGGTTGACGGCAATTGCGCTGACGGACCACGACACCATGGCCGGACTTCCCGAGGCGCGCGCCGCCGGCGACGAGCTCGGCGTCCAGGTCGTGGCCGGCGTCGAGTTGAGCGCGGTCGAAGGCGACGCTCGAAACGCACATTCTCGGGCTGCACCTGAGCGACGTCGGCGAACTCGAGCACCGCCTCATCGGCGCTGCGGGAGATGCGACACGCCCGCGCCGCGCGCATCGTGGAGCGGCTCAACGAGCTGGGAGTGGCGCGTCGACGCTCGAGGCCGTGCTCGAGCAGGCGGCCGGCGGCGCCATCGGCCGGCCGCACGTCGCGCGCGCGCTGATCGCCGATGGCTGGGCCGTCGACTTTCGCGACGCATTCGACCGGTATCCTCGGCAACGGCAGGCCGGCATACGTCGCCAAGGACAAGCTCGTCGATCGCGCGATGCGATCGCGCTGATCCATCGCGCCGGCGGGCTCGCGGTGCTGGCGCACCCCGGATCACTCGGCACGCGCGACCGCGTTGCGCCGCTGGTCGATGGCGGGCCTCGACGGCGCTCGAGGTGCGGCACCCGAGCCACAGCTGGGACGACGCGCAGCGTCTCGACGCGCTCGCGAGCGAGTTCGAGCTCGTACGCAGCGGCGGGTCCGACTGGCACGGCGCGCCGGACGGAGCCGCGCTCGCTCGGGATGATGCGCGTGCCCTCGGAGTGGCTCGCGCAGCAGGAAGCCCGCGTCGCGGCGCGCGGGTCGCGTCGCGTCGCGTGAGATGCCCATGGAACTGCGCGGCAGGGTCGCGCTGGTCACGGGCGCGGGACATCGTGTCGGGCGCGCGCTGGCCCTCGCGCTCGGCGGCCGCGGCGCGACGCGTCGCCGTGCACTACAACGCAGAGCGACACCGGTGCGCGCGACGTCGTAGGCGAGATCACCGGACGCGGCGGCAGCGCGCGGGCGTTTCACGCGGACCTCGGCCGGCCCGACGCGCCGGCGCGACCTGGTCGGCAGGTCGTCGACGCACTGCGGATCGCTCGACGTGCTCGTCAACTCGGCCGCCGTCATGCAGCGGACGCCGTTCGGCGACGTGAACGCCGACGACCTGGGACACGATCTTCGCGCTCAATCTCCGCGCGCCGTTTTTCCTGTCGCAGGCGGCGGCCCCGCACCTGCGCAAGGCCAGGGGCGCGATCGTCAACATCGCCGACCTGGCGGCCTTCGAGACCTGGCCGGCGTACATCCCGCACGGGCTCACCAAAGCCGGTGTCGTGTCGCTCACCCGACGCGCTGGCGCGCATTCTTGCCCCGGACGTCCGCGTGAACGGCATCGCACCGGGCACCGTGCTGCTCCCCGACGACTGGAGCGAGCGCGACGCGGCGCATCTCACGGAATCCACGCCCCTCAAGCGCGAGGGCTCACCCGAGGACGTTGCCGGCGCGATGCTCTTCCTGCTCGACGCGGACTACGTCACCGGCGACACGATCATCGTGGATGGGGGGAGGCATGTGAGGAAGTGAGAGCGACCAGGGACTAGGGACTTGGGACTTGGGACTTGGGACTGGGACTAGGGTCCTCCCGCCCAGTCCCCAGTCCGCAGTCCCTAGTCCCTAGATTTAGAATGTCATGACCAAATCCTTCGAGCACGACGTCGTCATCATCGGAGCCGGTCCGGCAGGCATGTGCGCCGCGCTGTACGCGGGCCGCGCGATGCTGAACGCCGTCGTTCTCGAGCGCGGGTTTCCGGGTGGCGAGCTGCTCAACACGGAGCTGGTCGAGGACTATCCGGGCTTCGAGAGCGTGCTGGGCAAGGAGCTGGCTGAGAAGTTCGAGAGCCACGCCGTGAAATTCGGAGCGCAGATCAGGACCGGCGTCACGGTTCAAACACTGCGGAAGCGGGACGACGGGATGTTCGAGACGGTGGCCGACACCGGCGACGTCTACGTTTCGCCCACGGCGATCATTACAGCCGGCGGCACCCCGGTGAAGCTGGGCGTCCCGGGCGAGTTGGAGTACGCCGGGAAGGGGGTGTCGTATTGCGCGATTTGCGACGGCCACTTCTTCCGTGAACAGACGATCGCTGTCGTCGGAGGCGGCGACGCCGCCACCGAAGAAGCTGACTTCCTGACTCGCTACGCCGCCAAGGTGTACTTGATCCACCGCCGCGACGAACTGCGCGCCTCGAAAATCCTGCAGCGGCGCGCGTTCGACAACCCGAAGATCGAACTGATCTGGGACACCGTGGTCGAGCGCGTGGACGGGGACAGCCAGGGGTTGGTCAGCAACCTCGGACTTCGCAACCTGAACACGGGAGTCACAAGCGACCTTCCCGTCACCGGTATGTTCGTGTTCATCGGCTTCCGGCCGAACACGGGCATCATCGAGGGGCACGTCGATCACGACGAGATGGGATACCTTCGCACCAACGACTACATGCAGACGTCGATTCCCGGCCTGTTCGCCGCCGGCGACGTGAGGGCGCAGCTGACGCGGCAGGTCACGACAGCGGTTGGCGACGCGACCACCGCCACGATCGCGGTGGAGAAGTATCTCAAGGCGCTCCGCGACGGCGACCGGGAGCCGGTGATTCAAGGGAGCGGGGGCTATACCTCGTGAAGGTCGACTGGGTCACCGTCGGACCGTTTCAGGAGAACACCTACCTGCTCAGTGATCCCGCGACTGGCAGCGCCGTGCTCGTGGACCCGGGCGACGAGCCCGAACGCATCCTCCGGATGGCGCGCGAGGCCGGAGCGAACATCGAGGCGATCTGGCTGACCCACGCGCACATCGACCACATCGGCGCCGTCGCCGCGGTCAAGCGCGAGTGGAACGTGCCGGTACTGCTGCACGCCGACGACCTGCTGCTCTATCGCCAGGGCTCGCGACAAGCCGCGATCTACGGCCTGCCCTTCGAGCAGCCCGTGGACCCCGACGGCCCGCTCGCGCACGGCGATGTTCTTTCGCTCGGTGACTCGCGAGTCGCGGTGCACCACACGCCCGGTCACGCGCCGGGCCACGTGGTGTTCGTAACCGACGGCGTCATGATCGGCGGTGACCTGCTGTTCGCCGGTTCGATCGGGCGCACCGACCTGCCGTACTCGAGCCCCGACGCGATGGAAGCGTCGCTTGCGCTGGTGGCGACGTTCGATCCGGATCTCGTCGTCTATCCCGGCCACGGCCCCCCGACGACCATTGGAACCGAGTTGGCCACGAATCCATTCCTGGCCGGAGTGAGGAGCTACCCATGACAGCGGTCGTTTCGCAGCGAGAAGGACCCGCTCGGCGACAAGGACGTTCCCGAGAGTGCACTCTACGGCGTCCAGACGATTCGCGCGCGCGAGAACTTTCCCATCAGCAGGCTCATGCCGCTCGAGCCCTTCGTGCTCGCCCAGGTGTGGATCAAGAAAGCCGCGGCGCTCACGCACAAGGAAACGGGCCGCCTCGACCCTCGCCTCGCCGATGCCGTCGTGGCCGCCGCGGACGAGGTCCTCGCCGGCCAGCACCGCGAACACTTCGTGGTCGATCCCTATCAGGCCGGCGCCGGCACGTCGCACAACATGAACGCCAACGAAGTACTGGCAAATCGCGCCAACGAGTTGCTCGGCGGCAAGCGCGGCGAGTACAAGCCCGTGCATCCCAACGATCACGTCAACATGGCGCAGAGCACCAACGACACGATCCCGACCAACATCCGGCTCGCGTGTCTCTACCAACTGAAGCCGCTGGTGGATGCGTTCAACGCGCTGCGCGACGCCCTCGCAGAAAAGGGCCGCGAGTTCGACGACATCGTCAAGGCCGGCCGGACGCACCTGCAGGACGCCATGCCAATCCGGCTCGGCCAGGAGTTCACCGCCTACGCCGGCTCGATCGAGCGCGGCATGCGCCGGGTCATCGAAGCCGCGGACTATCTCCGTGACCTCGGGATCGGCGGGAGCGCGGTAGGCACCGGTGTCACCGTCGAGAAGGAATACCCCGAGCTCGCGGTCAAGCATCTCCGCGCGATTACCGGCCTCGACCTGCGCGTCGGCCAGGACCGCATACAGCTGATGCAGAGCATGGGTGACGTGGCCGGATTCAGCGCGGCCCTGCGCGTGCTGGCCCTGGATCTCAGCAAGATCGCCAGCGACCTGCGCCTCATGGCGATGGGTCCGCGCACCGGCATCGACGAGATCCGGTTGCCCGCAGTGCAGCCCGGCTCCTCGATCATGCCGGGCAAGGTGAACCCGTCGATCCCGGAAATGGTGAACCAGGTCTGCTTCCAGGTCATGGGCTGCGACACCACGGTCGCGATCTCGGCCGAGCACGGCCAGCTCGAGCTGAACGTGATGATGCCGGTGATCGCCTTCAACGTGCTGCTCTCGATGCAGATCATGACGAACGCCGCGAAGGTCTTCGCCGAGAAGTGCGTTCGCGGCATCGAAGCAAACCGCGAGATGAACGAGTACTGGGTCGAGCGGTCCGCCGCGCTCGCGACCGCGCTCGCGCCGCAGATCGGCTACGCCCGCGCGGCGGAGATCAGCAAGCGCTCGGTGAAGGAGGGCACGTTGATCCGCGACCTGGTTCGCCGGGAAGGCATCCTCCCCGAAGACCAGATCGACGAAGTGCTCGACCTGAAGAAGATGACGGAAATCGGCGTACCCGGAGGCTCGCACGGGGCTGTGGCCGCGGGATAGGTGTCAGGAGCTGGGTGCCTGGGTGTAGCACCCAACACCCGGCACCAACACCTCCTGCCACCTACCACCCAACACCCACGAGCAGTATCGTCCCTACGTGCGAATCACGACCCTCGCCGAATACGGCGTCATCTGCGCGCTCCACCTCGCGAAGCGGGTTGGTGAAGGCCCGGTGACGGGGCGGGACATCGCCGAGCGCGAACGGCTCCCGGCGGACTACGTCGAGCAGATCCTGCTCCGGCTGCGGAGGGCGGGGCTCGTCCGCAGCACGCGCGGAGCGCACGGCGGATACGCGCTCGCGCTGCCTCCCGCCGAGATCTCTGTTCGCGACGTCATCGCTGCGTCCGAGCTTCAGACCTTCGACCTGCATTGCGTCACGCACCCGGTCGAGGAGGAGCGGTGCTCCGCGTCGCACGCCTGCAGCATCCGGCCCGTGTGGATGCTGTTGCAGCAGCGAATCGACGCGGTGCTGGACAGCGTGCACCTCGCGGACCTGTTGCATGGGGAAAGCGAGGTGCGCGAGCGCGTCGGACTGGTCGCGGCGCCGGTCGCGGCGCCGGTCGCTGCCGGACCGCGCGGCCTGCCGGTTCTCCAGTCGCACTGACACGAGGACGCGCCGATGGCGCTATTCGAGCGTTGGCGCGCCGAGCGGCAACTGCAGCGCAAGGCAAACCAGTACGTGGCGGAGCTCGTGAAGGAACCCGCCGCGGACGACGTCGCGTGGCTGGCCGCGCTCGCCACCCGCGGCGATGAGGACCACGCCCGCTGGGAGCTGCGGTACGCGCGCCGCGCGATCGGGTTGCTTGTCGCGCAGCGCGACGCACTGGACGATCGCACGGGGTCGCTGGTCGCGCGCGTGGCGACGGAGGCGTTCGAGCGCGACGAACGCATCGATCGGGCTCGGCGCGACCTCGCCGAGCGCCAGTTCAACGCGCGGCTGAGCGCTTACCGCGACGCGCTGAGCGCGCGCGTTCCGGATTCGGGGGTGCGTCTCGGACAGACGCTGCTCGCGTTCTCCGGGGGCTCGTTCCGTGACGTCGACGGCAACGTTCGCCGGGCCGGTGAAGTTCTCTGGGCCTATGTAAAGGAGGCCAACGAAGCGCTCCGCACCGTCTTCGGCACCGCGGCGCTTCCGGAGAACGTGCCGCCTTCTGCACTGGCGGGAGGCTGAACCCGCTTCCGCTGACCGTTTTCCGCTCGGCGGCTAACGAATGGCTCGCGCGAGCGTCAAGCGGATGACGGCAAGCAGAAGGGGAGTGCCGAAGGTCGGACTCGAACCGACACGGGCTTTCGCCCACTGCGCCCTGAACGCAGCGCGTCTACCAATTCCACCACTCCGGCGCCGAGAACAACGTAGTTTTGACAAAACGTAAAGTCAACGCGGATAGACACTTTGACGCCACAGGACGAAGCAAAGAGCGAGGTGGTTTCGATCGCACGCAACAAGCGGGCGCGCTTCGACTATCACCTGCTCGAGACCTTCGAAGCCGGTATCGTCCTCGGCGGTACCGAGGTGAAGTCGCTGCGCGACGGCAAGGCTAGCATCGCTGATGCGTACGGCATCGTGAAGGATGGCGAGGTGTTCCTTCTCAATGCTCACATCCAGCCGTACGAGTCGCGAGGCTACGCCAACCATGAGCCGTCGCGGAGTCGCAAGCTGTTGCTTCACAGGAGGGAAATCCGTCGTCTCATCGGCGCGGTCGAGCGGCAAGGCCTCACGCTCATTCCCCTGGAGCTCTATTTCAAGAAGGGAGTAGCGAAGGTCGCGCTCGCGCTCGCCAAGGGAAAGAAGCTCCACGACAAGCGGGATACGCAGAGACAACGGGACGCCGAGCGCGAAATGGCGCGAGTGGGACGCACGCGATGATGATGTTGCTGCCAGTGATCATGACTGCCGCCTTGCAGGCCGGAACGCTCCCGGTCCAGGCGGTCGTTCGCGATGGCGCCCGGCCGGTCGCGCAGTCCGTGACCGGGGTGTCGCGCGGGACCGTCGAAGCGCGCGGAGTCAGAGCACGCGGCACGCATCGTGTGGTCATCGACGCCGGACACGGCGGCGTGGACCCCGGCGCTCAGATCCAAAGTGGGCGACTCAACGAGAAGGACATCGCGCTACAGGTAGCGCTCAAGGTCGGCTCCGTATTGCGAGACATCGGCATCGACGTGGTGTACACGCGGACGTCGGACACCCTCATCGGCCGCGCCGACCGCGGCCGCATCGCAAACCAGGCCGACGGCGACGTGTTCATCTCGATCCACGTCAACGCGGCCAACCCGAGGTGGCGCGATCCCGGAGCGGCGCGTGGCTTCGAGACGTATTTCCTCGGTGTGGCGAAGACGGAGGACGCCCAGCGCGTGGAAGAGATGGAAGAGCAGTCCGTCCAGTTCGAATCCGCCGCGGATTCGTCGGGCGATCGGCTCGGATTCATCCTGAACGACATGATGCAGAACGAGCATCTCCGCGAATCGTCGGACCTCGCCGAAATCGTTCAGCGTCACTTGCGCGGTGTGCACCCCGGACCGGACCGCGGCGTCAAGCAGGCCGGCTTCACGGTGCTGGTCTCCGCGTTCATGCCGGCAATTCTCGTCGAAATCGGCTTCGGCACCAACGTCGAGGAGGCGCGCTTCATCGCGACCCCGATGAAGCAGCTCGCGCTGGCAAGCGCCATCGCGCATGGCACGCTCGAGTACCTCCAGCGGCACGACCGTCGCATCGGCGGAGCCGCGGGCCAGGCGCCAGGCAGGGGCGCGCATGACTGACGGCCGGTCCGGTCGCGCGCCCAACCCACTCGCCGTCAACGTCGTCTCGCTCCCGTTTCGAAATCCCGTCCTCCTCGCCGCCGGAACGGCGGGCTATGGGGTCGAGCTCGAAGGTGTGACCGACCTGGACGCGGTCGGCGGCCTCGTGACGAAGGCGGTGAGTCTCGAGCCGCGGCTCGGCGCCCCCGAGCCG
Source organism: uncultured Gemmatimonadaceae bacterium (assembly GCA_963724885.1). Taxonomy (GTDB): domain Bacteria; phylum Gemmatimonadota; class Gemmatimonadetes; order Gemmatimonadales; family Gemmatimonadaceae; genus DASPMP01. The sequence goes on from CAVRWG010000004.1 coordinate 218,419, forward strand.
CGCGTGGCGGAGTTCGAGGGCGGGATGATCAACGCGGTCGGACTGGCGAACCCCGGCCTGGCCGAGGTGGCGCGCGTGCACGTGCCGTGGCTCTCCACGCACCACCCGGCCACGCGCAAGCTCTTCAATGTCGTCGGGTTCGCCGTCGACGAATTCGCCTCGGTGGTTCGCGGGCTCGAGCAAGCGGCCGGGACGCACTCGGGCGCGATCGACGGCTACGAGCTGAACGTGAGCTGTCCCAACGTCAGGCAAGGCGGTACGGAGTTCGGAGCGGACGCGGCGTCACTCCGGGCCGTGGTCTCCGGCGCTCGCGCGATGACCCGTCGCGCCCTGTTCGTGAAGCTCTCGCCCACGCTTTCGGACATCGGCTCCGCCGCGGCGATCGCGGTGGACTCAGGCGCGGACGGCATCACGGTGGTGAATACCATCCCCGGTCTCGTGATCGACGTGGCGAGTCGCAAGCCGGCGGTGGGCTTCGGCAGCGGCGGGATCAGTGGACGCGCGATTCTGCCCGTGGGAGTGCTGGCCACCTGGCGCGTGTCGCGCGCGGTGAAGGTTCCGGTCATCGGGCTGGGCGGCGTCGCGACGGCCACCGACGTCCTTCAATACATCATTGCGGGCGCCAGCCTCGTCGGAGTCGGCACGGCAGCGTTGCGTGACCCGCGCGCGCCGCAACGGATCGTCCAGGACCTGGAGCGCTGGTGTCACGAGCAGGGGGTCGCGTCACTCGCCGAGGTGCGCGGCAGCCTGAGTTGGCCTCTCCCCGCATGAGCGGCGAACGGCGCGTCACTCCCATCGTCGCGCTCGATGTGCCGGGCGCCGCGGCCGCGCTCCAGGTGGTGGAGGACCTCGGCGACCTCTGCTCTTTCTACAAGATCGGGGGCGAGCTGTATACGGCTGAGGGCCCCGATGTCGTCCGGGCGGTGCAAGCGCGGGGCGCTTCGGTGTTTCTCGACCTCAAGTTCCACGACATCCCGAACACGGTGCGCGGCGCGGTACGAAGCGCGGCCTCGCTCGGGGTGCGGCTGCTCACGGTGCATGCGTCGGGCGGCAGGGCGATGCTCGAGGCGGCGGCGTCCGGCGCCAATGACGCGGCGTCCGACTGCCAGCTCCTGGCGGTCACGGTCCTCACGTCACTGGACGAATCCGCTTTGGCGGCGAGCTGGGGCAAACCCGTCGCCAGCGTGGAGGCCGAGGTCATGCGGTTGGCCAGCCTGGCGCGTGACTCGGGCATTCACGGAGTGGTATGCAGCGGGAAGGAAGCCGCCGCGGTGCGGGCCGCGTTTGGGGACGCGCTCGCCACGCTGGTGCCCGGTGTTCGCCTGGCCGGTGGCGCGACGCAGGACCAGTCGCGGGTGGTCACGCCGGAGGAGGCGGCGCGGGCCGGCGCGAAGTACATCGTGGTGGGCCGTGCGGTGACGGCAGCGAAGTCGCCACGCGATGCAATGACGGAGGTGCTGTCGGTCTTGCCTTAAGTGAAAGCCCCGGCTACTGTTAGAGTCTGTCCAGGAAATGGGACTTCTCGACCAGCACGGACTGACGAGGTTTTTGTGAAAGTTCGCACCAGCGTGAAGCCGATCTGCGAGCACTGCAAAGTGGTGAAGCGCAACGGCGTGACGCGAGTCATTTGCAAGCGCAACCCCAAGCACAAGCAGCGGCAGGGCTGAGCCTCCATGGCACGCATCTCCGGCGTGGATCTTCCGCGCGACAAGAAAGTCGAAGTCGGCCTGACGTACATCTTCGGCATCGGCCGGCACAACGCAACCGACATCATGCAGAAGGCGGGGATCGATCTCGCGCTTCGCGTGCGCGATCTCGCCGACGCGGACATCAATCGTCTGCGCCAGGTGATCGAGCGTGATTACAAGGTCGAGGGCGCGCTCCGCACCGAAGTGGCGATGAATATCAAGCGCCTGATGGACATCGGCTCGTATCGCGGCATCCGTCATCGCCGCGGCCTGCCGGTCCGGGGCCAACGCACGCATACGAACGCGCGCACCAAGAAGGGTCCGCGCCGCGCAATCGCGGGCAAGAAGAAGGTGACCAAGTAGTCCGGAGCCGCAGGCGAAGGATTACGTATCCAACAGGAACATGGCGACTGGCAAGAAGGCGAAGCGGGTGGTGGACCCTGAAGGGGTTGCGCATATCGCCGCGACGTTCAACAACACGACCGTGACCATCACGGACATGCACGGCAACACGATCTCGTGGGGCTCGTCCGGCAAGGCCGGCTTCAAGGGCTCCAAGAAGAGCACACCCTTCGCGGCGACCGTCGCGGCCGAGCAGGCCGCGCGCGAGGCGCTTACGGCCGGCGTGAAGCGCGTGCATGTGCGTGTGCAGGGGCCCGGCAGCGGGCGAGAGTCCGCCATCCAGGCGCTGGCTTCGGCGGGACTTCAGGTCAAGTCCATCAAGGACGTGACGCCGATCCCGCACAACGGCTGTAGGCCGCCCAAGCGGCGGAGAGTCTAGGAACAGTGCTTGTGGCTAGTGCTTGGCGCTTAGTGCCAGGCACCAGCACTAAGCACTAAGCACTAGCCACTAAGCACTGTAGTTCAGGTCGGGACCTTCACTCCCATTCGAGCCTGCCGCGCGTGAAGGGCGGGGCAGGGCGATGCCGGGCAGCCGGCAAGACCCCATTCTCAACATGCCAACCATAGATCTTCGCGGCCTCGTACGGCCGCAACTCGTCGAGTCCACCAAGCGCGACGACAACCCCAACGTCGCGGAGTTCCGCCTTCAGCCGCTCGAGCGCGGATTCGGACACACCCTCGGCAACGCCATGCGGCGCATGCTGCTGTCGTCGCTGCGCGGGTCCTCGGTCTGGGCGTTCCGCATCGACGGCGTCGTGCACGAGCATCAGACCATCCCGGGCGTCGTGGAGGACGTTCACCAGATCATCGGGAACCTCAAGGTCCTCACGCTCACGCTGGATGAGGGCGTCGAGGACGCGATACTCCGCGTTACCAAGAGCGAGGCCGGCCCCGTGACTGCCGCCGACATCCAGCAGAGCGTTGCGGGCGCGAAGGTGGTCAACCCGACGCAGCACCTGTTCACGCTCCAGGACGACAAGGACATCACGGTGGAGCTGTACGTCAACAAGGGACGCGGCTACGTCGAGGCCGACCAGCATCCGCTCGACCGCGGCCTGCCCGTGGACCTCGTTCGGGTGGATTCCATCTACAATCCTGTTCGGCGCGCCAACTTTTCGGTGGCGGAGACGCGCGTCGGACAGCGCACCGACTATGATCGCCTCACGCTGGTCGTCGAGACCAACGGCACCATCTCTCCAGAGGAAGCGGTGAGCTACGCGGCGGCGCTGGCGCAGACGCACTTCCAGTACTTCGTCGAATTCGGAACGCATGCGTCAGCCCCGCTCGGGCTGGCGATGGAATCGGGCGATGGCGACGCCGGCAAGATGGCGCAGAAGCTTCGCACGCCGATCGACGACCTCGAGCTTTCCGTGCGGTCGGTGAACTCGCTCAAGAACTCCAATATCCGGACGCTCGGCGATCTGGTACGCCAGACCGAGAGTCAGATTCTTCAGGTCAAGAACTTCGGCAAGAAATCGCTGCAGGAGATCGCCGATCTCCTCGAGCGCGAACGGTTGAATTTCGGAATGCGGTTCGAGGAAGCGGACGGCGGGTTGCGTGTCATGGATTGGGGCACGCCGCCGAGTCAGGCCGCCGCGGCCGCACCGGACGACATGGAGGAATAGGGAATGGCCCGGCATCGTCACGCGGGGCGACAGCTTCGCCGCACCAGCGAGCAGCGGCTCGCGCTCCTTCGGAATCTCGCCACGTCGCTCATCGAGAGTGGCGCGATCGTGACCACGGAAGCCAAGGCGAAGGAGTTGCGCCCGTTCGTCGAAAAGCTCATCACCAAGGCCCGCACCGGCACGCTGCACTCGCGGCGGCTGGCGGGACGCCACATTCACAAGCGCGCCGCCGCCGACAAGCTGTTTCAGGAAATCGGGCCGCGGTTCGCCAAGCGCGCCGGCGGGTACACGCGCATCCTGAAGACGGGTCACCGCAAGGGCGATGGCGCCGACATGGCGCGCATCGAGCTGGTGGAGGAATAGCCATGGCCATCGATCGCAGTCGCTGTTACGTGTGCGGCAAGGGAGTCGCCTTCGGGAACAACGTCTCGCACGCGAACAACAAGACGCGCCGGACGTGGAAGCCCAACCTCCAGGTCGCCCGGATCGTCGGTCCGGACGGCAAGACGATTAAGGTGAAGGTGTGCACCGGGTGCCTGAACGCGGGCAAGATCAAGCGTGCGCCTCGAGGGGCAGCCGTCGCGTGATCCGCGCGGGGACGGCGCACCATGACGAGGGGAGCTTTGGGCTCCCCTTTTTCATACGATCATGCCGACCGCGCTGATCACGGGAATCACGGGCCAGGACGGCTCGTATCTGGCCGAGTTCCTGCTGGCGAAGGGCTACCGGGTCATCGGGGTCGTGCGGCGCAGCTCCACCATGCCGTACGAACGCATCGGTCACCTCGTGGATCGCGTCGAGCTGGTCTCGGCGGACCTGCTGGATCAGACGTCGCTCACGGACGCGGTGCACGAGTCTCAGCCGGACGAGATCTACAACCTCGCTGCCCAGAGCTTCGTGCAGGCGTCGTGGACCCAGCCGGTGCTCACGGGCGAGTTCACGGCGCTCGGCGTGACGCGCGTGCTCGAGGCCATGAAGAAGGCGGCGCCCCGCGCGCGATTCTATCAGGCCAGCTCCAGCGAGATGTTCGGCAAGGTGCACGAGTCACCGCAGCGCGAGTCCACCCCGTTCTATCCACGCAGCCCCTACGGCGTGGCCAAGGTGTACGCGCACTGGATCACCGTGAACTACCGCGAGAGCTTCGGGCTGTACGCCGTCTCGGGCATCCTGTTCAATCACGAGAGCCCCAGGCGCGGGCTCGAGTTCGTGACACGGAAGGTCTCGGACGCCGTCGCGCGCATCAAGCTCGGGCAGCAGAAAGAAGTCCGGCTCGGCAACCTGGACGCCAAGCGTGACTGGGGGTTTGCCGGCGACTACGTCGAAGCCATGTGGATGATGCTCCAGCAGCCCGCGCCCGAGGATTTCGTGATCGGCACCGGCGACAGCCGGTCGGTGCGCGAGCTGTGCGAGGTCGCCTTCGATCACGTTGGCCTCGACTGGCGGAAATACGTCGTGGTTGATCCGAGGTTCCTCCGGCCCGCGGAGGTGGATCTGCTCGTCGCGGACCCCGGCAAGGCGCGTGAAAAGCTCGGCTGGACTCCGAAGGTCACGTTTCACGAGCTCGTTCGGATGATGGTGGACGCGGATCTCAAGCGGCACCGGACCTCCGGCTAGGCGCGCGGCTCCGTGGCTCAACGGGTCCTGATCACGGGCGGCGCCGGGTTTGTCGGTCAGTGGCTGGCGCGAGCGCTCCTTGAGCAGGGCCGCAGCGTCTTCGCCGGCACGAGACGCGGGCCGCCAAATCATTCCGTATTGTCGGAGACCGAGACCCGGGCGATCTGCTGGACGCCGCTGAATGTCCTGAGCGACGAGAGCATTCGTCAGGCGCTGGAGGCGAGCGCACCAGACCAGGTGGTCCATCTCGCCGGCATCGCGTTCGCGCCCGAGGCCAACGCGGCGCCGGAACGTGCGTTCGAGATCAATGCGCTGGGCGCCCTGCGTGTCCTCAACGCGCTCGGGCGCGCCCGCGCCATGGCCCGGACGCTCGTGGTCGGGAGCGCGGAAGAGTATGGCGCCCAAGACGCCTCGGCGTACCCGATCGACGAGAACGCGACGCTACGGCCGCTGACGCCGTACGCGGTGGCGAAGGCCGCTCAGGAGCTGATCGCGCTGCAGGCGTTTCGCGCGCACGGCATGCCGGTGGTCTGTACCCGGAGTTTCAACCACTCCGGCGTCGGGCACGGCGACAACTACTTGCTGCCCACGCTGGTGCGACGGGTCGGCGAGCTCGCCCGGCGGGGGGGGCAAGGCGCGCTCCGCATCGGAAACGGCGCGGTGGTTCGCGACTATCTTCACGTCGCGGACGTCGTGAACGCCTACATTCTCTTGCTCGAGCGGGGGCAGTCCGGCGAGGTGTACAACGTCTCGAGCGGCCGGGGAACCAGCGTGAACGAACTGGCCGGGCGAGTCTTGAAACGCGCTGGTGTCATCGCCGACATTTCGACGGACTCCACCCTCCTCCGACCCATCGACGTTCCGATCCTCGTGGGCGACAACACCAAGCTCCGAAATGCGACCGGTTGGGCGCCGACGCGCTCGATCGACGACATCATAGACGACCTCATTCATGCCACGCCGCGCTGATCTGCATCGCATCCTGATCATCGGATCCGGACCGATCGTCATCGGTCAGGCCGCGGAGTTCGACTACTCCGGCACGCAGGCCGCGCGCGCGCTGCGCGAGGAGGGCTACGAGGTCATCCTCGTGAACTCGAATCCGGCGACCATCATGACCGACCCCGAGGTCGCCGACCGCACGTACATCGAGCCGGTCACGCCCGAATTCGTGGAGCTGATCATCGAGAAGGAGAAGCCGGACGCGCTGCTGCCCACAGTGGGTGGCCAGACGGCACTCAACGTCTCGATGGCGCTCGCCGAATCGGGCGCGCTCGCGCGGCATCAGGTGGAACTCATCGGGGCCAGCGCCAAGGCGATCGCGATCGCGGAAGACCGGAAGCTGTTCGGCGAAGCGATGAAGCGCATCGGGCTCGCCGTCGCAGACGGCGGCATCGCCACCACGTTCGCCGAGGCCGAGGCCATCGTCGAGCGCACCGGCTTTCCCGCCATCATCCGGCCGTCGTTCACGCTGGGCGGCAGCGGAGGCGGCATCGCGTACAATCGCGAGGAGTTCGAGGACATCGTGCAGCGCGGCCTGGACGAGTCGCCGACGACGCAGGTGCTCGTGGAGCGCAGCGTGCTGGGCTGGAAGGAGTTCGAGCTCGAGGTGATGCGCGACCACGACGACAACGTGGTGATCGTGTGCTCGATCGAGAATATCGACCCGATGGGCGTGCACACGGGGGATTCCATCACGGTGGCCCCGGCGATGACCCTCACCGACCGCGAGTATCAGGTGATGCGCGACGCCGCCTGCGCGGTGATCCGCGAGGTGGGCGTTGCGGCCGGAGGCTGCAACATCCAGTTCGCGGTGAATCCGCGCGACGGGGAGATGCTCGTCATCGAGATGAACCCGCGCGTGTCGCGCTCCTCGGCACTGGCGTCGAAGGCGACGGGCTTCCCGATCGCCCGGATCGGGGCGAAGCTCGCCGTCGGCTACCGCCTCGACGAAATCCGGAACGACATCACCCGGACGACGCCGGCGTCGTTCGAACCGGTGCTCGACTACGTGGTCGTCAAGGTGCCCCGCTTCGCGTTCGAGAAGTTCCCCAACGCGAGCCCGTACCTCACGACGCAGATGAAGTCTGTCGGCGAAGCCATGGCCATCGGGCGCACTTTCAAGGAAGCGTTCCAGAAGGGCATCCGGGCGCTCGAGATCGGGCGGCCCGGCTGGAGCACCGGCGTGCGCCCGCTGGACGACCGGCTGACAGACGACAGCCCGGAGGCCCTGCGCGGCGCGCTGCGTCAGCCCACCCCCGAACGCATCTTCCAGGTGAAGCGGGCGCTGGAGCGGGACATCAGCGTCCGCGAGTTGTACGAGCTCACGGCGATCGATCCCTGGTTTCTCGAGCAGCTGCGCGAACTGGTCGATGCCGAGCGCTGGTACAGCGCGCTGGACAAAGTCGGCGCCGACGAGATCCGCCGCATGAAGCGCTTCGGGTTCTCGGATGCACAGCTTGGCGCGATCCGGGGAGAGGCCGAGCAGGACGTGCGTGAGCGCCGCTGGAAGCTCGGCGTGCGGCCCGCGTACAAGATGGTCGATACCTGCGCCGGCGAGTTCCCGTCCGAGACACCCTACCTCTACAGTTGCTACGACGAGGAAAGCGAAGCGCCGCGGTCGGGCCGCAAGTCTGTCGTGATTCTGGGGAGTGGGCCGAATCGCATCGGGCAGGGCGTCGAGTTCGACTACTGCTGTGTGCGCGCCGTGATGGCGCTGCGCGAGGCGGGGTACGAGACCATCATGGTGAACTCGAATCCCGAAACCGTCTCCACCGACTACGACACCTCGGACAAGCTGTTCTTCGAGCCGCTCACGCTCGAGGACGTGCTGGAGATCGTGCACCGCGAGCAGCCGGTGGGCGTCATCGTGCAGCTGGGTGGCCAGACGCCCCTGAAGCTCACGCGAGGGCTGGAACTGGCCGGGGTCACGATCCTGGGGACGCCGCCCGACGCGATCGACATCGCCGAGGATCGCCGCCGGTTCGACAAGATCGTGCGCGAGCTGAACATCATGCAGCCGCCGAACGGGACTGCGACGAGCGTGGACGAGGCGGTCGAGGCCGCGGAGCGGATCGGGTACCCGGTGCTGGTGCGGCCGTCATACGTGCTCGGGGGCCGCGCGATGCAGATCGTGTACGACGCGGAATCGCTGCGAGCGTATTTCGCGACGGCCGCCCGGGTCTCCGAGGACCGGCCCGTGCTGATCGACCGGTTCCTGGAAGACGCGTTCGAGGCCGACGTCGATGCGATCAGCGACGGGACTGATGTCGTGATCGGCGGCATCATGCAGCACATCGAGGACGCCGGCATCCACTCGGGCGACTCGGCATGCGTGCTGCCGCCGTACCTCATCGGCGAGCAGGCCATGGAGACCATGCGAACGCAGACCATCGCGCTCGCCAAGGCGCTCGGCGTTGTGGGCCTCATCAATGTGCAGTACGCGATCAAGGGCGGCGTCGTTTACGTCCTCGAGGTCAACCCGCGCGCGAGCCGCACCATCCCCTTCGTGTCGAAGGCGATCGGTGCGCCGCTGGCGTCACTCGCCGCGCGCGTGATGCTCGGGGAATCGCTGGCGGACGTCGGGCTCACCGAGGAGATCGTTCCGACATATGTCTCGGTGAAAGAGGCGGTGTTCCCGTTCAACAAGTTCCCCGGCACCGATCCCGTGCTGGGACCCGAGATGCGTTCGACGGGCGAGGTGATGGGGATCTCCGACTCCTTCGGCTGGAGCTTCGCCAAGGCGCAGCTGGCCGCCTCCAACGGGCTGCCCCTGGAAGGGACGATCCTCATCACGGTGAACGACCCCGACAAGCCGACGGTGACGCCCATCGCGCGCCGGTTCCACGAGCTCGGATTCCGCGTCCTCGCCACCACGGGTACCGCGCGATACCTCAAGGCGCGCGGCATCCCGGTCACGTCGGTCTTCAAGGTGCACGAAGGGCGGCCCAACTGCCTCGACTACATCGTGAACGGCGACGTCCAGCTGCTCATCAACACGCCGCTGGGCAAGCATGCGCAGGTGGACGACTACCTCCTGCGCGAGGCGGCGCTGCGCCACAAGGTCGCGTACACCACGACGATGTCCGCTGCGAGCGCCGCGTCCGACGCGATCCTCGCGCTCCGGTCGCGCAAGCCGAGCGTCAAGCCGCTGCAGGAGTGGCAGCGCGAGCTCGGAGTCCGGGCGTGAGCGTGTTCATCCACGAATCGAGTTACGTGGACGACGGCGCGCAGGTCGGCGACGGCACCAGGATCTGGCACTTCTGCCACGTGATGTCCGGCGCCGTCATCGGGGAGCGGTGCAATCTCGGACAGAATGTCGTGGTGATGAACGGCGCCCGGCTCGGCAACAACGTGAAGGTCCAGAACAACGTCTCGATCTACGAGGGTGTGACCCTCGAGGACGACGTGTTCTGCGGGCCGTCGATGGTCTTCACGAACGTGTCGAATCCGCGGTCGCACGTCTCGCGCAAGAACGCATACCAGCCGACGCTCGTGCGTCGCGGCAGCTCGATCGGCGCGAACGCCACCGTGGTCTGCGGCGCGACGCTGGGCGAGTACAGCTTCATCGGGGCCGGCGCGGTGGTACGGGGCGAGGTTCCGGCGTACGCGTTGATGGTCGGCGTTCCCGCGAGGCGCATTGGCTGGATGTGCCAGTGCGGCGAGCGCCTGCCGGACAGCGGCGCGGGAACGTGCGCGGCGTGCGGATCGTCCTACGAGCGCGCCGGCGACGGCATTCGCAGAACCGGCTCGCGCGCCCAATGAGCCATCTGCGCAAGGGTGGGGGCAAGGACGAGTTCGGGATCGCGCTGGTCGGTTGCGGGCGAATCAGCCGGAACCACTTCGACGCGATTCGGAATGTCGAGGGATTGCGGCTCGTTGCCGTCGGCGATGCGGATCCCGATCGCGCCCGTGCCGCCGGTGAGGAGCTCGGCGTCCGCTGGTTCACCAACTTCGCGGAAATGCTCAAGCATGACTGCGACGTGGTGACGATCGCGACACCGTCCGGCCTGCATTCGGCGCAGGGCGTCATGGCGGCCCGAGCCGGCAAGCACGTCATTACCGAAAAGCCGATGGCCATCACGCTGGAGCAGGCGGACGCGCTCGTCGAGGCGTGCGACACGGCGGGCGTGAGGCTGTTCGTGGTGAAGCAGAACCGGCTCAATCCCTCGATCCAGCTCCTCAAGCGTGCCGTGGACAAGGGCCGCTTCGGCCGGATCTACCTGGCCAACACGACGGTGCGCTGGAACCGGCCGCAGGAGTACTACGACGCGGCGAACTGGCGCGGAACCTGGGAGTTCGACGGCGGCGCGTTCATGAACCAGGCGTCGCACTACGTGGATCTCATCCAGTGGCTCATCGGCCCGGTGGAAAGCGTGATCGCCAAGACGGCGACGCAGGCGCGTCGCATCGAGGCCGAAGACTCCGGCGTCGCGGTGTTGAAGTTTCGCAATGGGGCGCTCGGCGTGATCGAGGTCAACGTCCTCACCCACCCGCGCAACTGGGAAGGGTCCGTCACGATCATCGGCGAGAAGGGAACCGCCAAGATCGGCGGCACGGCGGTGAACAAGGTGGAGCATTGGGCCTTCGCCGAGTATGACGACGACGACAAGTTGATCGAGACCGCGGCGACGAGTCCGCCGAGCGTGTACGGGTTCGGCCACGAGGGCTACTACCGGAACGTCCTCGCGGTGCTGCGCGGGGAGGCCCAGCCGGAGACGGACGGCCGCGCGGGCCGCAAGTCGCTCGAGCTCATTCTCGGGATTTACGAGTCGGCCAAGACGGGGCGCGACGTGCCGCTCCCTCTGCGCGCCACACTATAATTGAGCATGCCCGTACCGCTTCTCGACCTGAAGGCCCAGCACGCCACCATTCGCGACGAGGTCGTGGCGGCGATGATGGGCGTCGTCGACGCGCAGCTGTTCATCCTGGGCGAGCCGGTGGCGACGCTCGAGGAGGACGTGGCCAGACTCTCGCGCACGAGGCACGCCATCGGCTGCGCCAGCGGGACGGACGCGCTGCTCCTGGCATATCGCGCGCTCGACATCGGGCGCGGCGACGAGGTCATCACCACGCCGTTCACGTTTTTCGCGACAGCGGGCACGATCCACAACGTCGGCGCCACGCCCGTGTTCGTGGACATCGAGCCGCGCACCTTCAACATCGATCCGGCGGCCGCGAAAGCGGCGGTCACCTCGCGCACGCGCGCCGTGGTGCCGGTGGACCTGTTCGGGCAGATGGCGGCCCTCGAGTGCGTGCAGGAGTTCCTGCCGTCCGTCCCCGTGATCGAGGACGCCGCGCAGACCATCGGCGCGAAGCGGAGGATCGGCGGCAAGGAGCGGATGGCGGGCGAGGTGGCCACGATCGGCACGTTCAGCTTCTTCCCGTCGAAGAACCTCGGCGGCTACGGCGACGGCGGCATGGTCGTCACGCAGGATGACGGGCTGGCGGAGCGCCTCCGCAGGCTGCGCGTCCACGGCGGGCTCAAGACGTACTACCACGACGAAGTCGGCTACAACAGCCGGCTGGACGCGCTCCAGGCCGCGGTGCTGCGGGCCAAGCTGCCGCACCTCGAGTCGTGGAGCGAGAAGCGGCGCACCAACGCGACGTACTACAACGATGCGCTGGCGGACCTGCCGCAGGTCGTGACGCCGTTCATCGACCCGAACAATGTGTCGATCTTCAACCAGTACACGCTTCGGGTCGAGCGCCGCGACGAGCTCCAGGAGCACCTGACCGCGCGGAAGGTCGGCAGCGCGATCTACTACCCGCTGCCGCTGCACCTGCAGCCGTGCTTCGCCCATCTCGGATACCGCGAAGGGGCCTTCCCGGAATCGGAGCGCGCGGCGAAGGAAGTGATTTCGATCCCCATTTTCCCCGAACTGACGCGCGCACAGCAGGACGAAGTCGTGGGCGCGATCCGGGATTTCTATTCGCGATAAGCGCTGATGACCAAGACAGAGTTGCTTCGGAAGATCGAGGACCGGTCGGCTCACGTCGGAGTGATCGGCCTCGGGTACGTGGGCTTGCCGCTGTCGGTCGAATTCGCGCGCGCCGGGTTCCACGTCGTCGGCTACGATGTGAGCGAGCGCGTTGTGCAGCTGGTCACCGAGGGCCGCTCCCACATCCAGGACGTCCCGGCGAGCGCGGTCGCGGCCCTGGTGAAGGAAGGCCGACTCGAGGCGACCACGGATCCCACGCGCCTGGGCGAGCTGGACGCCATTTCGATTGCCGTGCCGACGCCGCTGGCCAAGACGCGCGACCCGGACATGTCCTACGTCGTGTCAGCGACGGACACGGTGGCCCGCAGCGCACGCCCGGGCCAGCTGATCGTGCTCGAGAGCACGACGTATCCGGGCACGACGCGCGAGCTGCTGCAGCCGGCGGTCGAAGCGCGCGGCCTCGTCGTGGGACGCGACGTGTTCCTGGCGTTCAGCCCCGAGCGCGTCGATCCCGGCAACGAGAAGTGGAACACGAAGAACACGCCCAAGGTCGTCGGTGGCATCACGCCGGCGTGCACCGAGGTCGCCGCGGCGCTCTACAGCTCCTGCATCGACCGGGTCGTGGCGGTGTCGTCTCCGGAGGCGGCCGAGCTCACCAAGCTGTTGGAGAACACGTTCCGGTCGGTGAACATCGCCATGGTCAACGAGATGGCGATCGTGTGCGACAAGCTGGGCGTGGACGTCTGGGAGGTCATCGACGCCGCGGCCACCAAGCCCTTCGGCTTCATGCGCTTCACGCCGGGTCCGGGCATCGGCGGGCACTGCATCCCACTCGATCCCCACTATCTCGCGTGGAAGATGCGAACGCTGAACTACAAGACGCGCTTCATCGATCTCGCGAGCGAAATCAATAGCGAGATGCCGCACTACGTCGTCGACAAAGTCGCGGACGCGCTGAATGACGAGCGCAAGGCGGTGAATGGAAGCCGGGTCCTGGTGATCGGCGTGGCGTACAAGCGCGACATCGACGATGTGCGCGAGAGCCCCGCGCTGGACGTCATCCGGCTCCTTGAAGGGCTGGGCGCCGACGTCGCCTATCACGACCCGTACGTCCCCTCGTTCCATGAGGACGGTGTCCGACACGAGAGCGTCGCGCTCACCGATGAGGAGCTGAAGAGGAGTGACGCGGTCGTCATCGTGACCGACCACTCGAGCATCGACTGGCAGCGCCTCGTCAACCGCGCCACCCTCGTCGTGGACACCCGAAACGCCACGGTCCGCACGACGCCCGGACGCGCACGCGTCGTCTCCCTCAGCTCGGCGCACACCACCGCCGCCGTCGAAGCCGCGCCGGTGGCCGGGAAGGTGGTGGCGTGAACATCTCCGTGGTCGGCAGCGGCTACGTCGGTCTCGTCGTCGGAGCGTGCCTGGCCGAGACGGGAAACGACGTCATCTGTGCCGACGTCGATGACGCCAAGATCGAGGGCCTCAAGCGCAACGTGCTCCCGATCTACGAGCCCGGTCTCGACGCGTACGTGGAGCGCAACCAGCGCTCCGGCCGCCTGTCGTTCACGACCGACGTGGCCTGGGCCATCGGTGAAGCGGACGTCGTGTTCATCGCCGTCGGCACGCCGCCGGACGAGGACGGATCCGCCGACCTGCGCCACGTGCTCGACGTCGCCGCCACCATCGGGGCGTCGATGCGGCGTGAGACCGTGGTGGTCACCAAGTCCACGGTGCCGGTTGGAACGGCAGCCCGCGTGGCCGAGGTGATCGGCCGTACCTCGCAGCAGCCGTTCCACATGGTCAGCAACCCCGAGTTCCTCAAGGAGGGCGCGGCGGTCGACGACTTCATGAAGCCAGACCGCGTGGTCCTCGGCGCGGAGACGGACCACGCCCGCAGCGTGATGGCGGAGCTGTACGCCCCGTTCGTCCGCACGGGACGGCCGATCATCTTCATGGACATCCCCTCCGCGGAGATGACCAAGTACGCGGCCAACGCGATGCTGGCCACTCGGATCTCGTTCATGAACGAGATCGCGAACCTCTGCGAACGGATCGGCGCGAACGTGGACCTGGTGCGCCGCGGGATCGGAAGCGACGAGCGCATCGGCCCATCGTTCCTCTTTCCGGGACCCGGCTACGGCGGCTCGTGCTTTCCAAAGGACGTCCAGGCGCTCGCGCGGACGGCGCGCTCGCAGGGCACATCCCTCGCGATCCTCGAGGCGGTCGAGAGCGTGAACGCCCGCCAGAAGCATCGGGTTTCCGAGAAGCTCCTGGCCGCCCTCGGGGCCGCCGCCCGCGGCTCACGCGTCGCCATCTGGGGGCTCGCGTTCAAGGCCAACACCGACGACATGCGGGAAGTCGCCGTCGTTGACCCTCATCGACGACCTCCTCGCCGCCGGTGCGAACGTCGTGGCGCACGATCCGGCAGCGATGGAAGAGGCCAGACGCCGGATCGGCGCGAAGATCGAGTTCGCAGAATCGAGCTATGCCGCGCTCAACGACTCGGACGCCCTCGCCATCATGACCGACTGGAACGAGTATCGGCATCCGGACTTTGAGCGGATGCGCTCCCTGATGCGTCGCGCGCTGCTCGTGGACGGGCGCAATCTGTACCAGCCGGCGAAGATGCAGCAGCTCGGATTCGAGTACCACTCGATTGGTCGCGGAACGGACAGCGTGCCCGCCCGCCTAACCGCCGCGCGGATTGGCAGCCGGGTCTGACCTGCTGACCGTCGCCCGCGAGCGCTTTGCCGCTCGCGACTATCGGGGCGCGGCGCTGCTGCTCGCCTCGGCGATCGATTCCGGCCAGGGGTACGCCGACGCGCACCACTTGCTGGGCCTCTGTCACGCCATGAACGAGGCTCGCGAGGATGCGCTTAAGTCGTTCGACAACGCGCTTCGGCTCAACCCGCACTATGTCGAGGCGCACCTCAATCGCGCGATTGTGCTCAGCGACCTCGGGCGCTCGGCCGAAGCCGAGCAGTCGCTGGCGCTGGCGCAGGACCTCGGCCGGCCCGACTCCACCGGATTCCCGACGATGGTCGCGAACCGGCTGGCGAACATGCATGCCGAACTCGGCCGCGCGTATTCCGAGGCAGGAGCGTTCGGCGCCGCGGTGAGCCAGTTCCGCACCGGCCTGGCGCTGCGTCCGGCCTTCGCCGACCTGCGACTCGACCTGGCGCGAACGCTGCTTCAATCGGGTGACCCGCGCGATGCCGCGCGCGAGCTCGACGAAATCCTGCGCACCCGACCCGAGTGGCTGGACGCGATGCTGCTTCGCGGCCTAGCCGCTTATCTTGCAAATGATCTGGAGCAGGCAAAGTCGATCTGGGGCCGCGCCGCCGAGCGCTATCCGAACGAACCGCGCCTGGAGACGTATCGCTCGATGCTCGCCCGAATGTCGGGCGAGCGGAGCTGAACCCGACGCGGTTCGTCGGGTACTTCGACCCCTATGAACTCACGTTCCTTGACTTACGTCGCCATCGCGGCGGCCGCCGCGCTGTCGGCGTGCCGCGGGGGCTTCCGTCTCAACCAGTATCCCACCCATGCAGCGCTGTACGCCGCCGGCGTGCGCGAGTATCAGCGGGAGCACTGGGGCAACGCGGTGACCGCGTTCGAGAAGCTGACGAACGACCTTCCCGCCCGAGACACGCTGTTGCCTCGCGCGCACTGGTACCTCGCGAACGCGCACGCCCGGCAGAAGGAGAACCTGCTCGCCGCGCAGAGCTTCTCGCGTCTCTTCGAATCGTTCCCGGAGGACTCGCTGGCCGACGACGCCGCGCTCGAGGCGGCCCGTGCCTACAAGCGGCTGTGGCGCAAGCCGACGCTGGATGCCACCTACGGTGAAACCGCCCTTGCGGCGTACGACTCGCTGCTCGGCCTCTTTCCGGACACGCCGCACAAGGCGGAGGCGGAGCGCGAGATCGCGGGGCTCGAGCAGTGGTTCGCGACGCAAGAACTACGAAACCGGCCGATTCTACATGCGCCGCCAGGCCTACGACTCGGCCATCATCTACTTCCGCATCGTACTCGAGCGCTGGCCACACGTGCCGCGCGCGCGTGACGCCCTGCTGCGGGCTCGCCGAGTCATTCCGGGCGATTCGCTATCGCGAGGACTTCGACGAAACCTGTACCCGCCTCCGCGCGGCGTATCCCTCGGACAGCGAGGTCCAGCTGCTCTGCCGCGAAGCGCGGGTCGTCGACACCACGCAGACGCGCCGGACTGTCCCGTCCAGGTGACGGAGCGGTGCGCATCGCCATTTTCGGCGGCAGCTTCGACCCTCCGCACGTCGGCCATCTGCTCGTCGCGGGCGACGCGCATGAACAGCTGTCGCTCGATCGCCTGATCTTCGTTCCGGCGGCGACCCAGCCGCTGAAGGCAGGGAGCGCGCAGGCGTCCGCCGCGCAGCGGCTCGAAATGGTGAGACTGCTGGCGGACCGCGATCCGCGATTCGAGGTGTCCGCCGTCGAAGTGGAGCGAGCGGGTTTATCTTTCACCGTGGACACGCTTGCGCACTTTGCCACGGTTCACCCATCGGCCGAGCGGTTTCTTCTCCTTGGAGCGGATGTGCTCGGCACCTTCGCGAAGTGGAAGGAGCCGGCGCGTATCCGGCAGCTTGCGCGGCTGGCGCTGCTGGAGCGCCAGGCCAACGGGGAGCCCCAGCGTCTTCCGGACGAACTGGCGGGCGAACCGGCGGTGCTGCGGCTTCGAACCAGGCGGGTGGACGTTTCGTCCACCGAGATCCGCGAGCGGGTCCGGCCAGGGCAGGTCGCTTCGGGGTTTCGTGACGGACAGCGTCGCGGCGTTCATCGCGCGCGATGGCTTATATCGCTAGAGGACTGATGCTGAAACGCTTGATCAATGCGGTAGTTGGTTCCCGCCACGAACGGGAGCGACGGCGCATTCAACCCATCGTCGACCAGATCAACGAATGGGACGAGCGGCTTCAGGGTGTTCCCGAAAGCGAGTTGCGCGCCCAGACGCAGAAGTTCCGCGGCACCCTCGCCGAGCGCACGCAGGAGCTCGAGGCGCGCGTCGCGGCGCTCAAGGAGCGAGAAGCGGACCGCCACGGACGCTGCGGAGCGCGAACGTCTCGACATGGAGCTGGGAGGCGCGGACGGCCGCGGAGGCGTCGAGGGCCGAGCTGCGCGAGACCATCGCGGAAACGCTCGACGAGATCCTCCCGGAGGCGTTCGCCACGGTTCGAGTGGCCGCGCGACGCCTGGTCGGCACCACCGTGCTGGTGACGGGGCACGAGCTCGCCGTGGGACATGGTGCCGTACGACGTGCAGCTCATGGGCGGCATCGAGCTGCACTTCGGCCGCATCGCCGAGATGGCGACCGGCGAAGGCAAGACGCTCGTGGCGACGCTGCCGCTGTACCTGAACGCGCTGCCCGGCAAGGGCGCGCATCTCGTGACGGTGAACTCGTACCTGGCGCGTCGCGATTCGCAGTGGATGGGACACGTGTACAAGTACCTCGGCCTCACCGTCGGCTGCCTCGACGACACCGAGCCCGGGTCGCCGGACCGGCGCAACGCCTACCTCTGCGACATCACGTACGGCACGAACAACGAGTTCGGCTTCGACTACCTGCGCGACAACATGGTGGTCTCGCTCGAGCAGCGGGTCCAGCGCGGCCACCCGTTCGCGATCGTCGACGAAGTCGACTCCGTGCTCATCGACGAAGCGCGAACGCCGCTCATCATCTCGGGGCCGGTCGGGAACGAGAATGACGAGACGTTCTTCGAGCACAACGCGGCGGTCGGGCGGTTGTTCCGGCGCCAGACCGAGATCGTCAACTCGCTGCGTCGCGGACGCGGAGCGCGCGCTCGAGAAGGACGACACCGACGAGGCCCGCCTCAAGCTCTACAAGGCGCAGCTCGGCAGCCCAAAGAACCGGCGGTTGATGAAGGTGCTGCAGGAGCAGGGCAACAAGATGCTCGTGCAGAAGACGGAGCTCGAGCACATCGCGGACCGCAAGCTGCCCGGCGCCAAGCAGCAGTTCCGGGACATCGAGCAACGACCTGCTCTTCGTGCTGGACGAGAAGGGGCACTCGGTCCACCTGACGGATCAGGGCGTGGAGTATCTCTCACCGAACTCGCACGACGCGTTCGTGCTGCCGGACATCTCCATCGATACGCACCGCGTCGATCACGATCATTCGCTCTCGCCGGAGGAGAAGCTGGCCGCGCGGCGCGCGCTGGAGATCGAATACGCGAGCAAGTCCGAGAAGCTGCACATCGTGCATCAGCTGCTGCGCGCGCACGCGCTGTACGAGCGCGACGTGAACTACGTCGTGCCAGAACGGTGAAGTGCTGATCGTCGACGAGTTCACCGGCCGCACGATGATCGGACGCCGCTGGTCGGAGGGGCTGCACCAGGCCGTCGAGGCCAAGGAAGGGGTGAGGGTCAAGGGCGAGACGCAGACGCTGGCGACGATCACGATCCAGAACTACTTCCGCATGTACGACAAGCTGGCCGGCATGACCGGCACGGCGGAGACCGAGGAGTCCGAGTTCCACCAGATCTACAAGCTCGACGTCGCGGTGGTGCCGACGAACCGGCCGATGGTCCGCGACGACCGGCAGGACCTCGTCTACAAGACGCGCCGCGAGAAGTACAACGCGATCGTCGAGGAGACCAAGCGCCTGCACGAGCTCGGCTATCCCGGTGCTCGTCGGCACGGCGAGCGTGGACGTCGTCCGAGACGCTCTCGAAGATGTTCCAGCGCGCGGGACTCAAGCACAACGTGCTGAACGCCAAGTACCACGAGCGCGAGGCCGAGATCGTCGCGGAGCGCGGGACAGGGCGCCGGCGATCACGATCGCGACCAACATGGCCGGCCGCGGGACCGACATCAAACTCGGCCCGGGCGTGAAGGAGGCGAAGCCGTCGGTCGTCAAGGACATGGACGGCAATCCGGTCGATGTCACCGAGGTCGGCGGGCTGCACATCGTCGGCTCCGAGCGCCACGAGGCGCGCCGCATCGACCGCCAGTTGCGCGGCCGGGCCGGCCGCCAGGGCGATCCGGGCTCGTCGCAGTTCTTCCTGTCGCTCGAAGACGACCTGATGCGGCTCTTCGGGTCGGATCGCATCGCCAAGCTGATGGACCGCCTCGGCGCCAAGGAGGGCGAAGTGCTCACGCATCCGCTCATCACGCGGTCGATCGAGCAGGCGCAGAAGCGCGTCGAGCTGCAGAACTTCCAGGCGCGCAAGCGGCTGCTCGAGTACGACGACGTGATGAACCAGCAGCGCGAAGTGATCTACTCGCTGCGTTCCTTCGCGCTCGAGGGCGGCGAGGAGCTCAAGGGCGAGGCGCGTGCGGATGATCGAGAAAGCCGTGTCGGCGCGCGTCGGGAGCCATCCTCGGCGAGTTCGAGGCGGACACCGAGTGGGACTTACGACCTGCTTCGGCAGGACCTGCTCATGCACTACCTGCTGCAGGTGCCGCGAGCTCGACACCGTCGATCTGCGGCCGACCACGATCCCGGACGCGCAGTCCGTTTCGGTGGAAGCGGCGCGCCAGGCGTTCCGCGCCAAGCTCGAGAATCTCGACGCGATCCGGGACGAGGCGGGGCAGGGGTACGGCGACCGCCTGCTTTCGCTCGTGATGCTCAACGTCCTGGACGAGAAGTGGAAGGACCACCTGTACGACCTCGACCAGCTGCGGAACGCGATTCACTACCGGTCGTGGGGGCAGAAGGACCCGCTGGTCGAGTACAAGCAGGAAGCGTACACGATGTTCGTCGACCTGATGAACGACATCTACAACACGTTCTCGGATCGCTTCCTGAAGGTGCAGTTGCAGTTCGGGCCTCCTCCGGGCCGCGACGACTTCGCCGATTCGGGCAACGGCGGCAAGCCGAGAGGCGACGAGGCGGATCCCGGAAGCCGGCCAAGAAATTCAATGCGCTCGGCATTCTCGAGGACGTCGTCGAAGACGTTCCCGAGGGTGAAGGCGAGGCGCTCGACATCGCGCCCGACGAGCCGCCGAAGACCAGCGTCGCGGCCCGCAAGGACCCCGTCGTCGTCGGCGCCGGCCGGCCGAAGACCCTCGGTCAGACCGCGCCGTCGGACGCGGACTGGTCCAGCGTCGGACGCAACGACCCGTGCCCGTGCGGTTCCGGCAAGAAGTTCAAGAAGTGTCACGGTGCGAGCATGTGAGCCGGGTGGCAACCGTTTTGTCCCTCGTCAGGAGTCTTTCCGTGTCATCCTGAGCCAAGCGAAGTCGCGACGGTGGCTCGGGATGACACGATGAACGCACTCACAATTCGGGAACTTCCCCGCAGCGACCGGCCCAGGGAACGGCTGGTCGACCTCGGCGTCAATGCGCTCTCGACGGCCGAGCTGCTCGCGATCGTCCTGGGGTCGGGCGGTCGTGGGCGCTCCGCGCTCCGCATCGGCGCAGGAGATCCTGGCCGGCGGCGCACGGGTCGCTCCGCCGCCTGGCCACGCAGGCCCGTGCGCGAGCTCACAGCGCTCGCCGGAGTCGGGCGCGCGCGCGCCGCCGTGATCCATGCCGTCGCTCGAGCTGGGCCGACGCATGGCGTGCGAGACCCGCGAGGAAGCGATCCCCATCCGGTCGCCCGCGGGACATCGTGGCCGCGTTCGCCTCGCGGCTGGAGGACCTGCCGGTGGAGGAGTTCCACGTCGCGATCCTCGACGCGCAGCACCGGCTGGAGCGCGACGTCACGGTCACGCGTGGTATTCTTGAATTCGTCGCTGGTGCATCCGCGCGAGGTGTTCCGGGAGGCGATCGCCGAACGGGCGGCGGCGATCATCCTCGTGCACAACCACCCGAGCGGCGATCCGACACCCTCGGCCGACGACCGGAACGTGACCGACCAGCTGGTCGCGGCCGGGCGGCTGCTGGACATTCCGGTGCACGATCACGTAATCATCGGACGGGGACGGTACACGAGCTTCGCGGAGGCAGGCCTGCTGTGACGGCAACGGCGCTCAACGAGCGGATTCCCGGCTGGGAAAACGCGTTCGAGATCGAGCGTCTCGACCGCGACCTGCTCGCGCGCGCCTACCGGTTCAGCGCCGAGGCGCACCGCGGCCAGACCCGTCTGTCGGGCGAGCCGTTCGTGACGCACTGCGTCGAGGTCGCGAAGATCCTGGCGGAGCTGCAGCTCGACTCGGTGACGGTGGCGTGCGGGCTGATCCACGACGTCGTCGAGGACACCCGGATCACGGTCGCCGACGTCGAGCGCGAGTTCGGCAAGGAAGTCGCGGGGATCGTCGACGGGCTCACGAAGATCGCGAAGCTCCCCACGGGCGGCACGACGGAAGAGCGGCAGGTCGAGAACTACCGCAAGCTGCTGCTGTCGATCGCCAAGGACGCGCGCGTCATCATCATGAAGCTGGCGGACCGGCTGCACAACATGCGCACGCTGGACCCGCTCCCCGAGGACAAGCAGCGGCGCATCGCGCGGAGACGCGCGACCTGTACGCGCCGCTCGCGCACCGCTTCGGCATGGCGAAGATGCGCTGGGAGCTCGAGGATCTCTCCTTCAAGCATCTCGAGGCCGACGAGTACAAGTCGCTGGCGAAGAAGGTGGCGCAGAAGCGCGTCGAGCGCGAGCAGCTGATCGCGCAGTTCCGCGACCCGCTCGACAAGGCGCTGCGCGACGCCGGCATCAGGGAGGTCGAGGTCACCGGCCGGCCGAAGCACCTCTGGTCGATCTACAAGAAGATGAAGCAGCGCGCAGAAGCCGTACGAGGAGATCTACGACCTCCTCGCGATCCGCGTGCTCGTGAACACCGTGCCCGACTGCTACCACGCGCTCGGCATCATCCACGACCGGTGGACGCCGGTGCAGGAGCGCATCAAGGACTACATCGCGCAGCCCAAGTCGAACGGCTACCAGTCGCTGCACACCACGGTGTTCGGCCCCGGCGGACAGCTGTACGAGATCCAGATCCGCACGCGCGAGATGCACCGGACCGCGGACTTCGGAATCGCCGCGCACTGGCTGCTACAAGGAGGACGCGAAGAGCGCCGACGAGCTGGATCGCGCATCTCACGTGGTTCCGGCAGGTGCTCGAGTTGCAGCTCGACGCGAAGACGCCGGACGAGTTCCTCGAGTTCCTGAAGCTCGACCTGTACCAGGACGAGATCTTCGTCTTCACGCCGACGGGCGACGTGCATCCAGCTGCCCAAGGGCGCGACGCCGATCGACTTCGCGTTCGCGGTGCACACCGAGGTCGGCCTGCACTGCGCCGGCGCCAAGATCAACGGGCGCATCGCGCCGCTCTCGCGCGCGCTGAGGAACTCGGAGACGGTCGAGATCATCACGGTCCGCCGACGGCCACGTCCGACGCGCGACTGGCTGGCGCACGTGCGCACGGGACGCGCGCGCCACAAGATCCGCCAGTGGCTCCGGCACGAGGAGCACGCACGTCGGCACAGAAGATCGGGCAGGAGATCCTCGACCGCGAGCTGCGGCGCCGGCGCCTGGCCAAGGCCGGCGACGAGGACCTGCTCAACGCGCGGCGAAGGCGCTGGGCCTCACCGACGCCACGCACCTCATGGCATCGATCGGGCAGGGCGACGTGCAGCGTCGCGGCAGGTGCTCACGGCAGCTGCATCCCGACCTGGAGACGCCGGAGCCGCCCAAGCCACCGCACGATCGTCGAGCGGCTCGTCGATCGCGTGCGCGGCACGCAAGGGCGTCCGCATCCAGGGCGTGGACGGCGTCATGGTCCGCTACGCGCAGTGCTGCCAGCCCGTGCCCGGCGATCCCGTGGTCGGCTACGTGACGCGCGGGCGTGGGGTGAGCATCCATCGCGCCGACTGTCCCGAACCTGCTGTTGCTGGCGCACGAGCCCGAGCGACGGCTCGAGATCGACTGGCAGGAGGCGGAGGGCGAGCGGTTCATCGTGCGGCTGGCGCTCGAGGCGTCCGACCGTCGCGGGCTCTACGCCGACGTCGCCGCAGCGGTCACCGGTACGGGGACCGACATCCGGAGCATGGACCTGCGGACCATGGACGGCAAGGTGAACGGCGCGGTCCTGGTCGAGGTCGAGAACCTCGCGCACCTCGAGAAGATCATGAAGGCGGCGCGACGCGTGAAAGGCATGACCGAGGTCGCGCGGCGGGAGCGGATCACGACCGAGCAGTAGGGCCGTCATCGCGTGACGCAGGGTTCGGAAGACGGCAGGAACCGAGCAAACCCCGAAGCCTTCGCTTAGATTTGCCGTCATGCCGCGCGCGACGTTCGACCTTCAGGCTCCCTTCCAGCCGGCCGGCGACCAGCCCAGGGCCATCAGCGAGCTGACCGCGGGTCTCGAGCGCGGCGATCGCTTCCAGACGCTCCTCGGCGTCACCGGGTCGGGCAAGACGATGACGATGGCCAACGTCATCAAGCACTTCGGCCGGCCGACGCTGGTGCTGTCGCACAACAAGACGCTCGCGGCGCAGCTCTACGGGGAGCTGAAGAGCTTCTTCCCGCACAACGCGGTCGAGTACTTCATTTCGTACTACGACTACTACCAGCCGGAAGCGTACGTCCCGTCGACCGACACGTACATCGAGAAGGACGCCTCGATCAACGAGGACATCGACCGCCTGCGGCTGCGCGCGACGTCGTCGCTCATGGAGCGCGACGATGTCATCATCGTCGCCACCGTCTCCGCGATCTACGGCCTGGGCGACCCGCAGCAGTACCGCGAGCAGATGGTCACGATCGACAAGGGCCAGAAGGTACCGCGCGACGACATCCTGCGCTCGCTCGTGGCGATCCAGTACCAGCGCAACGACGTCTCGTTCGAGCGCGGGACGTTCCGCGTGCGCGGCGACACGGTCGAGATCTTCCCGGCGTACGAGGAGCAGGGGGTGCGCGTCGAGCTGTGGGGCGACGAGGTCGAGCGCATCTCGAAGATCAACCCGCTCACCGGCGAGACGATCGCGTCGCTCGAGCGCGCGGCGATCTACCCGGCCAAGCACTTCGTCACCCAGCGCCCGACGCTCGAGCGCGCAGTGAAGCTGATCCGCGCGGAGCTGGCCGAGCGTCTGGCGGTGCTGCGCAACGCCGGCAAGCTGCTCGAGGCGCAGCGCCTCGAGAGCCGCACGAACTTCGACGTCGAGATGATGCTCGAGATCGGGACGTGCGCGGGCATCGAGAACTATTCGCGGCATCTGTCCGGGCGCGGCGAAGGCGAGCGGCCGGCCTGCCTCTTCGACTACTTCCCGGAGGACTTCCTCGTCGTCGTGGACGAGTCGCACGTCATCGCTGCCGCAGGTCGGCGGGATGTTCAACGGCGACCGCTCGCGCAAGCTCACGCTCGTCGAGTACGGCTTCCGCCTGCCGAGCGCGCTCGACAACCGGCCGCTCATGTTCGACGAGTTCCTCGCGCTCACGCCGCGCGCGCTGTTCGTCTCCGCCACGCCGGGCGACCTGGAGCTGCAGCTGTCCGAGGGCGTCGTGGTCGAGCAGATCATCCGGCCCACCGGGCTCGTGGATCCCGAGATCGAGGTGCGGCCGGTGCGCGGCCAGGTGGACGATCTGCTGAACGAGATCCGCGCAGCGCGAGCGGCGGGGCGAGCGCGTGCTCGTCACGACGCTCACCAAGCGCATGGCCGAGGATCTCACCGACTACCTGCAGCAGGTCGGGCGTGCGCGTGCGCTACATGCACTCGGACATCGACGCCATCGAGCGCATGGAGATCGTCCGCGGCCTGCGGCTCGGCGAGTTCGACGTGCTGGTCGGCATCAACCTGCTGCGCGAGGGGCTCGACCTGCCCGAGGTGTCGCTCGTGGCGATCCTCGACGCCGACCAGGAGGGCTTCCTGCGCAGCGACCGCTCGCTGATCCAGACCGTGGGCCGCGCGGCGCGGCACGTCGAAGGGACGGCGATCTTCTACGCCGACCGGATCACCGGGTCGATGCAGCGCTGCATCGACGAGACGCGCCGGCGCCGCGAGATCCAGCTCGCGCACAACCGCGAGCACGGCATCGTGCCCCGGTCGGTGAGCAAGAGCGTGGACCAGGTGCGGTTCATCACGCGCGTCGCGGATGCGCGCACCGAGAAGACGGCCAAGGTTGCGGAGCCCGCCCGCGGCTACGCCGTCATGGACCACGACGCCCTGGTACGGATGCTCGAGGAGCAGATGAAGGAGGCCGCGGCGAACATGGACTTCGAGCTCGCGGCAACGCTGCGCGACCAGTTGTTCGAGATCAAAGTGTCCAAATGACGCGGCACGACCTGCTGCCCGCGCTTGCCGCCGAAGGGCGCGCCGCGCTGACCGAACCGGAGCTCGTGGAGTGGGGCGTTCGCCTTGGCCGCCAGATCACGCCCCCGTTGCTGATCACGCTCGACGGAGACCTCGGCGCTGGCAAGACGACGCTGGCGCGCGCCATCTGCAGGGGATTCGGCGTGCGCGAGGATGTTACGAGCCCCACCTTCGCGATCGTGCATGCGTACGAGGCGCCGCGAGCGCCCGTCTACCACGTCGACCTGTACCGCCTGGACGGTCCCCGCGAGCTGCAGAACATCGGCTGGGATGATCTCGTGCAGGCGGACGCGCTCTTGCTGGTCGAGTGGCCGGACCGTGCCGGCGAGCTGCTCCCGGCAGACCACCTGCCGATTCAGCTGCGCTACGTGGAAAACGACCCCGAGCGGCGCGTGCTGTACGCGGGCGGCCACCACGGCCACCAGGTGGGCGACCATTGATCACCCTGGCGCTCGACGCGTCCACCTATCGCGGAACCGTGGCCGTCCTCGACGATGATCGCGTGCTCGTGGAGGGAAGCTCGGCGATGCGCGGCAGGCAGAACGAGCTCCTGATGCCGGCCATCGAGCGCGCGCTCCACGACGCCGGACGCAGCCTCCGGGCCGTGGAGCGGATCGTATGCGGCGCGGGGCCCGGAAGCTTCACCAGCCTGAGGATCGCCGCGTCGCTGGCGAAGGGAATCGCGGTCGGGCGTGGCGTGCCGCTCCATGCGGTGTCGTCTCTGGCGCTCATCGTAGCGGGAAACGTGAGCGACGGCCCGCGTCCAGCGCGCAGGTACCTCGCCGCGCTGGACGCACTTCGGGGCGAGTTCTACGTCGAGGAGTTCGAGCACGAAGCCGGTGAGGTCAGGCCCGTAGCGGACGGCGCGATGCGCCGCACCCCCGCCGACCACGTCGCCGACGCGGCCGCCGCTGCCGGGGCCCGCCTTGTCGGACCCGAGCAGGCGGACGCCTGGCAACCGCACGCCCGCGGCGTTTCGCTGCTGGCGCGTGTGATCGCGGAGTCCGGGCCCGTAGACCTCGCATCCTGGGAGCCGCTGTACGGCCGTATGGCCGAAGCCCAAGTGAAATGGGAAACGACGCACGGACGCGCGCTCCGCGACTGAGCCAGCCGCCCCTCAGCCGGGCGACGCGGGCCGACCTCCCGGAGGTTACGGCGCTTGAGAAGGTCTGTTACGGCGATCCATGGCCGGACAGCGCGTTTGCGTCGCTTCCCGACAACTCGAGGGTGTACTTTGCCGTGGCGCGAGACGAGGCGGGTCGCGTTGCCGGCTACGTGGTCGCGTGGTTCGTGGTACATGAAGGGGAACTGGCCAACCTGGCCGTAGCGCCGGACCAGCGTCGGAAGGGAATCGCGCGCACCTTGCTCGACGCGATGCTCAATGACGCTACCGGGCGTGGCGTGTCCGAAGTGTATCTGGAGGTTCGCGAGTCCAACCTGGCCGCCCGGCACTTGTACGCCTCTCGCGGATTCCAGGAGGTCGGTCGTCGCAGGCGCTATTATCGTACTCCTGAGGAAGACGCGCTGATACTGAGGCTCACGCTCGGCGGATAGCTCGCGTGATGCGTGGTGTGTGCAACAGAAGTGGTTGTATTGCAATCGTTTGGTTGCGCTGATCTCAACCCGTTTCCATAGACTGTTCGCGAGTCAACGACTTCTCGCCAGGAGGCAAAGTGAGCCGGAGTTTGAACAAGGTGACGTTGATCGGGAATCTCGGCAGCGATCCCGAGGTGCGATCGACGACGGGCGGCAACCGCGTGGCGACTTTCTCGCTCGCGACAAGCCGGACGTGGAACGACGCCAGCGGCACCAAGCAGGAGAAGACCGAATGGCACCGCTGCGTCGCGTGGAACAGCAAGGCGTCAAGGACTCGCCGACGTCGTCGAGCGCTATGTAAAGAAGGGCGACAAGCTTTTCGTCGAGGGTCGCATCGAATACCGGCAGTGGCAGGACAAGGACGGCCAGACGAAGTACACCACCGAGATCAACGTGCGCGAGTTGATCATGCTGGGCTCTCCACGGGGTGGTGACATGGCCGGGGCGGCGGGCGACGCCAAGCGCGTCCCGGCCGGGGCCAAGGCCAAGGCCGGGGCAGCCGCGGGGGCTGGGGGTGCCGACGATTTCGAGGAGTTCCCGGGTGCCCTCCAGGACGAGGACGACGATCTGCCGTTCTGAGCGTGTGCCGGGTGCCAGGGGTTAGTCGTCGAGGCGGGTAGGTGGCGGGGGCAGCGTCAGCTGTCCCACCACCGGACACCCAACACCTGGCACCCATCTCGTTTCCATTCCCGGGCTACGGTCGTCCAAATGGTTGCAATGCGCCTCCTTACCCGCTGTACCCTGCTGTCGCTGGCTGCTGGTGTTACGGCAGCGCACGTGGCGAGCGCCCAGGAACCCACGCCCGCGCAGCCGCGAACACACACAGTCGTGCGCGGCGACAACCTGTGGGATCTCTCACAGACCTATCTCGGGAACCCGTTCCTCTGGCCCGAGATCTACCGGTTGAATCGGGACGTCGTCGAGGATCCGCACTGGATCTATCCCGGCGAAGTGCTTCGCCTCCCCGGCGGTGAGGGCGTCGTGCCCGATGTCAGCCAGCTGCCAGGCCGACCGGGAATCCCGACGCCGGACACGCCGACGGTTCCGCTGGTGAAGGAGCAGCCTGAGGCGCAGCCGACGCCGGTCGACCCTGCGTCAGCGACGGTGTTCTCGCGCAGAGACCGCGGTGCCGCACCCACGGCTCCGGGCGAACCGAAATTCGTCGGACCCGATGTGGGTGCTGCGCCTAGCTCGGCGCCCAGGCCAACGGTGCGAGCCGGACAGGTCATCTCCGCTCCGTACGTGGACCGTGAAGGCGGCCCGCGCGGGTTCGGACGCATCCTGAAGTCGGGCGACCTTTCCGGTGTGGGCGAGGCAAACGAGCGCGTGAGCTTCCAGGCGTTCGATCGGGTCTTCGTCGTGCCTCCGGTGGGCCATATCGCCGCCGAGGGTGAGCGATATCTCGTATTCAAGCTCGGCCCCATGATCGACAATCAGGGGCAGGTCATCATTCCCACGGGTATCGTCGAAATCACGCGCTCGGCACGGTCGGATGTCGCCGCGGTCGCGAAGGTCGTGCGGTCGTTCGGCGAAATGACTCTCCGCGACCGTCTCATTCCGATCGACACGGCCGGAGTCGGCTCCACGGTCCGCCCGCAGCGACTGGAGAATGGCCCGGACACGAAGATCGTGTGGATCGCGGGCCAACCCGTGCTTCCCAGCGTGCAGAACTTCATCGTGCTCGGCGTCTCGTCGAAGAATGGCGTGCGACTGGGCGACGAGTTCATGGTGTACAAGCCAACCGCCAAGAACGCGGGAGGCGCGCCACGCGATCCCGAGATCGTGATCGCCAAGGTGCAGGTGGTGCGATCGACGCCGTACGGCGTGACCGCCGTGATCATCGGCCAGGAGCAGCCGTCGATCAAGGAAGGCATGTCGGCGCGCTGGTCCGCGCGAATGCCGTAGCGCCGCCACAACGTGTCAATCGAACGCCGACTTGCGATGCACCTCGCGCGAGTCGGCGTTTAGATTTGGCCCCCAAACCATCTCAACCGGGGTTGTATTGGCCAAGCGAGCTCTCGTCACCGGCGGCGCAGGATTCATCGGTTCGCACGTCAGCGAACTGTTGCTCGAGCAAGGATGGTCGGTCGAGATCGTCGACGATCTCTCGACGGGGAAGCGCGACAACGTGCCAGCGGCCGCCCGGCTCCACGCCATCGACATTCGATCGGCGGATGCGGCGCGCCTGGTGCGCGAGGGTGGGTTCGATCTGCTGGTCCACCTGGCGGCGCAGATCGACGTCCGGAAGAGCGTTGCCGATCCCGTCAACGACGCCAGCATCAACATCGTCGGTTCGCTGAACCTGCTCGAAGCCGTGCGCGCCTCGGGGGCGGGGAAGCGATGCCGCGTCGTTTTCTCCTCGACCGGCGGCGCCCTGTACGGCGACTTCGTGACGCCTCCGAACGTCGAGACGTTCGCGAAAGACCCGGAATCGCCGTATGCGATCTCCAAGCTCAGCGCCGAGAACTACCTGGCCTATTACGGACGGCTGCACCGCCTGGATTGCGTAGCGCTTCGCTTCGGGAATGTGTACGGCCCGCGGCAGGACCCGCACGGTGAAGCCGGCGTCGTCGCGATCTTCTGCGGGCGCATCCTCGACGGTCGGCCGCTCACGATATTCGGCGACGGCACACAAACGCGCGACTACGTCTACGTTCGCGATGTCGCCGAGGCCACGCTCGCCGCGGCGACGTTGGCACTGCCGGACGTGGGGCGGGTCGACGCGCGCGGCTTCAACATCGGCACCGGTGTCCCTACCTCCGTCGTGGAACTCGCCACCACGTTGCTCGCCGCTTCCGGCAAACGTGTTCCCATCGAACACGCCCCGGCGCGGCCGGGCGAACAGCTCACTTCATTCCTGAACGTCGACAAGGCGGCGAAGACGCTTGGCTGGCGGCCGCGCATCTCGCTGGCGGACGGGCTGGCGAAGAGCTTCCAGTGGTTCGCGTCGCGCCAGCGCGAGGTGGCGCGCGCGTGAACGCGGGACTCGTGGCACTGCTGCAGGGCGCGATCCCGATGACGCCGTTGGATCTGGTCCTGCAGTCCACGCCCATCACACGGGCGGTGCTGGTGGTGCTGGCGATCCTCTCGCTGATCAGCTGGGGCGTCATCTTCTGGACGTGGGCCTCAACGTCCGGTGCGCGGCGCCGCGCCGACAAATTCGCGGCCGAGTTCGACCGCACACGCCGGCTCGACGAGGCGACCAGCCTGTCGCGGCGTTCGCCGAGCAATGCGTTCGCCAAGCTCTACCTGCGCGCGTCACACTTCGTGCTCGAGATCCGGGGCGCGAGCCTGCGGGCCAAGGAAACAGTCGCGGAGGACACGGGTACCCTTCCGAACGTGACGCTCACCGGCTCGCAGCTGGAGGCGTTGCACCTCGTCCTCGACGCGGAGGCAGACGAGGAGCGTGATCGTCTGGGCCGCCACATTCCGTGGCTGGCGACGATCGGTTCGGCGAGCCCACTGCTGGGTCTGCTGGGGACGGTGATCGGAGTGATTCAGGCATTCATCGGCATCGCCACCAAGGGATCGGGCAACTTGTCGGCGGTCGCCCCGGGCGTGGCGGAAGCGCTCATCGCGACCGCGGCGTCGCTGGCCGTCGCGATTCCGGCGACGTTCGGATACAACCTTCTGGCCAACCGCCTGAACCGCTTCGACAGCAGCATGGAACGCTTCAACGCCGCGGTCATTGCGCGGTTGGTGCGCGAGGGCCAGATCTAGGTGCCGAGGCGACGGCGCGAACGCCTCGCTCTCAACCCCGACATCAACGTCGTGAACCTCATCGACGTGATGCTGCTGCTGCTGGTGGTGTTCATGATCACGGCGCCGATGATGACCGGAGGCGTGGATATTTCGTTGCCGCGCGCCGAGGCACGTCCGCTGGAATCGAAGAGCGGCCTCACCGTCACGATCACCCGGAGCGGCGGCATCCTGGTGGACGAGACACCGATGTCGTTCGGCGAGTTTCGCGGCGCCTTCCGCGCGATGGCCGCACAGCGGGGACGCCAGGGGCTGTACCTTCGCGCCGACCGCGCGGTGGACTACGGAACCGTTGTCCGCGTCCTCGCGATCATGCGTGCGGCAGGAGTTGGCGATGTGGGGTTGGTGACCGAGCCGGAGGAGATTCCGCGATGAGCGCGATCCTGGAGACGGCGCCCGCGCGCGACTCCGGGGGCTTCGCGTTCTCGGTGGCCGCTTCCTTCGCCATGCATCTCGTCCTCGTGGCCGGGTTCGTCACGCTGCGTCCGGCCCGTCCGGCGGCGACGCCACCGATCTACCGCGTGAACATCATCGCGGCGGCGCCGGGCGCCCCGGCCGCCGGCGTCGTCACTCCCGCGCCGGCCGTCGAGCCGCCTCCGGAGACCAAGACGCCGCCCCGGCCGAAGTCCGAGGAGATCGTGGCGGTGAAGACGAAGACGCCGCCGCGCCGGACTCCGAGGCTGGCGACGCCCAGCACCTCGCCGACCCGCGTCGATCGCAACGCGCCGGCGCCGGTCGCCGGCGGTGGAGAGACGGGTGGTCGCGGCACGGACGTCGCGAACATTCGCACGGAGGGGATCGACTTCCCGTACCCGGGGTACCTGGAGAACATCGTGCGGCAGATCGCCTTGCGATTCCGGCCGCCCCGCGGATCGTCGCTCAAAGCGGAGGTCATGTTTCTCATTCGGCGCGACGGGAGTGTCAGCGGCTTCCGCTTCGTGCAGCGTTCAGGATCGTTCACATTCGACCTCGAAGCGCAGGGGGCGGTCGAGTCCGCTGCCAGCGCTTTCGGGCCGTTGCCGACCGGCTTCCAGGACGACGTGCTGCCCGTGATGTTCAGTTTCGACCCCCGTCTCATCCGTTGATGTCACGCAAATCGTCGTCGTTCTTCTGATGTCACGCAAATCGTCGTCGTTCTTCGCCCTGTTGGCGCTGGCCCCGCTGCTGGCTCTCGTATCGCCGAGCCCGCTATTGGCGCAGGACACCACCGCGCGGGGAGTGCGCATCGGCCTGCGATACGATCCGGGGACCAAGCCCGGCATCGTCGTGCTGCCCATTTCCGGCGCGAACGGCGATTCGATCCGGACGATGCTGGAGCGGGACTTCGACTTCTCCGACCGGCTCGCCGTCGTCACGCTCTCGACCACCGAAGGGTTTCTTATCACGGGGAGAACTCCCGCCGGCAGCCCCGTGCCGCTGAACTATCCGCTCTTCGCCAAGCTCGGCGCGGTCGCGGTGCTGCAGGCGACGCCGACGCGCGACGGCATCCACGTCACGCTGCACGACGTCGGAGCCGCGAAGGCCGCCACGGCGCAGGAGTTCAGGCTCCAGGGCGCTCCGCTTGGCCGCGATTGGCGTCTGGCGGTGCACGGCATGGCCGACGCTGTCGAGGAGTGGATCACCAGCCGCCGGGGAATGGCGGCATCGCGCATCGCGTTCGTTCGTGGCAGTTCCGTGCACTTCGTGGACAGCGACGGTGAACAGGATCACACGATTCCGGTGACGGGCGCTGCCATGTCTCCCGCCTGGCACCCGGGCGGAGCCCTCATCGCCTACAACACCTACGGCCCCGAGTCGCGGATCGTGCTGCACGACCTGCGCACGGGACGCGCGCGCGACCTCGGTGCGCGGCGCAACACCACGAACCTCACTCCGGTGTTCACGCCCGACGGCAAGTCCCTCGTGTACTCGTTGAGTACCGAGAACGGCGCCGACCTGTATTTCGTCTCGCTGGAGGGCGACGCGACTCCTCGCAAGATCACGGTGGGGCGCGGGTCCGAGAACGTGCAGCCTTCGCCGAGCCCCGATGGCAATCGGATCGCGTTCGTTTCCGACCGCACTGGCAGTCCCCAGGTGTATATTATGGATGCCGACGGCACAAACGCCGATCTTTTCACGGCGTTCGATTTTGGCGATCAGAACTACCGAACGAGTCCGGACTGGTCCCCGGATGGACGACAGGTAACGTTTCAATCGCGCATCGACGGGCGGTTTCAGGTTTTCGCGATGAGCCTTCGCGACCGGCAGC
Organism: uncultured Gemmatimonadaceae bacterium; assembly: GCA_963724885.1. Lineage (GTDB taxonomy): Bacteria > Gemmatimonadota > Gemmatimonadetes > Gemmatimonadales > Gemmatimonadaceae > DASPMP01. The sequence goes on from CAVRWG010000004.1 coordinate 251,539, forward strand.
CCAGACAGCTGACCAGCGAGGGGGAGAACGAGGATCCCTCGTGGGCACCGGATGGCCGGCACATCGTATTCTCGTCGTCGCGCAGTGGTACACGGCAACTGTGGATTCTGGACACCGAGTCAGGCCGGCTTCGCCAGCTGACGCGGCTGGGAGGGTCGCGATTGCCGGCGTGGTCTCCGAGATTGATCGCGAAGTAGCAGTGACGTCGAACGATCGGTGACGTCTTCCTAAGGTGCGTTGCAGCCACGAACCCATCACCCCTCCGACCGATGACTTTCAATACCCGTGCACTCCCCGTGCTCCTCGCGATACTGTCCATTGGAACGCTTGAGGCCTGCCGGCGTGCCGCCCCGCCGCCGCCGGAACCGACGGTCGACACGGCCGCGATCCGACAGGCCGCGGAAGACTCGGCCCGGCGCGCGAACGAGCGGGCCGCCGAGGAAGCTGAACGCCGGCGTCGCGCGGCGCAGGACAGCATCGACCGGGCGCGCGCTGCCGAAGAAGCGGCTCGTCGCGACTCCGAAATGCTGCGCGGGACCGTAGCGCAGGCGATCACGTTCGATTTCGACCGTTCTGACCTGCGCGACGACGCGCGCGCAAACCTCGACGCGAAAGTCCCGATCCTGGTCGCCAACGCGAACGTCACGATCCGGGTGTCCGGACACGCGGACGAGCGTGGGTCCTCCGAGTACAACCTGGCCCTCGGCCAGCGCCGCGCGGCGGCGGCGAAGCGCTACCTCGTCGAGCGCGGCATCGCCGAAGGACGCATCGAGACGACGAGCTTCGGCGAAGAGCGGCCCGCGTGCACCGACTCGAACGAGGCATGCTGGTCGCAGAACCGGCGTGACGACTTCGAGATTACCTCGGGCGGCCCGACGCTCGCGAGGCCTCGCAACTGATGAGGCGGTGGCGGGTTCTGGGTCCGGTGGCGGCGCTCGCCGCCACCGGGTGCCTCGCCAGCAAGAGCGACATCATGCTCTTGCAGGACGAGATCCGTTCGATGCGGGCGACCCAGGCGCGCGCCGACACGATCCGCCGGGCACAGCTCGACACGGCGCTCCGGTTCATGGCGCGCACCAACGACTCGCTGCGCGTGCTCAAACAGCAGTTCGGCGCGTTCCAGGCGACCGTGGGCGGTGAGCTGTTCGAGATGGGCAAGCAACTCATCACCATCCAGGAGTTGGCAGGCATGAGCTCCAAGCGCATCATGGAGCTCCGGTCCACGATGGAAGAGCGCGCGTCGGCAATAACGACGCCGTCCGGCGCGACCGAGGGTGGGGGAGCAGCGGCGCCACCAGGCGCGCCCGGCCCCGCCCAGCTCTTTCAGCTGTCGTTCGATCAACTGCGCCGCGGCAGCTATGGGACGGCGCGCGCCGGCTTCGAGGAACTGCTGCGCCGGTATCCGGAATTCGAGGAAGCGTCGGCGGCGCAACTCTACATCGCGCAGTCGTACGCCGAGGAGCGCCGCACCGCCGAGGCGGACTCCGCATACACCGCCGTGTGGACGAAGTATCCGAGATCCAAGGACGCGCCCACGGCGCTGTACAAGTACGGTCTCTCGCAGCTTGGCCAGGGAAAGACCGCCGCCGCGCGGACCGCGCTCCAGCGGGTGGTGCGCGAGTTCCCGTCGAGCACCGAAGCGGAGCTGGCGCGCGACCGACTCCGCCAGATCAGATAATTCGCGCGTAGGGCGCCACCGATGGCCAAGAACACGACGGGGGAAATGCCGTTCCTCGATCACCTCGAGGAACTACGCTGGCGTCTCGTATGGTCGCTCGCCGCCCTCGCGGTTGGGGTGGGTCTCGGATTCGTCATCGTCCTCAAGTTCGACCTGATCCGCCTGCTCCAGCAGCCGATAGTGCCCTTCCTGGCCACGCGGAAGCTCGTCTTCACGCATCCGGGCGATCCATTTTCTATCACGATGAGCACGGCCCTCATCGTCGGGCTCATCATCGCGTCGCCGGTCATCATCTATCAGCTCTGGTCGTTTCTTTCCCCGGCGCTGCACCGACACGAGAAGAAAGTCGTCATCCCAGTGATCATCGGGGCGGTGATCCTGTTCGTCGCGGGCGTCGCCATGGCCTACTTCGTCGTGGTCCCGCTGACGCTCCGGTTCCTGATGACGTTCCAGATCGAGTCGTTGGAACCAATGATCACCGCTTCGGGGTATTTCGGGTTTGTGATCACGCTGGCACTCACGTTCGGCGCGGTGTTCGAGCTCCCCGTCCTCATCCTGGCGCTGGCGGCGCTGGGGCTGGTGACGCCGGATTTCCTGGCGCGCTTTCGCCGCTACGCGTTCGTGATCGCGCTCATCGTGAGCGCATTCCTGTCGCCGGGCGACTTCCTCGGCGTGACGCTGCTGATGACGGCGCCGCTGTACCTGTTGTACGAGCTGAGCGTGCTGCTGACGACCATCCTGTTCCGGAAGCGCGACGCGGCACGCCTCGCCTCCGAGCAGACGACCGCCGACGGCCTCGCATGATCCCGGCGCGCTGGCTCACGGCTCTGCTGTGGTTGTTCCTGCCGGCGCTCGCGATCGCACAAGTACGGCGGGATTCGGTACCGGCGGACAGCGTCAAGCGCGACTCGGTGCGCCTGTCTCCGCCGGACTCCATCGGCGGCAGCCCTGATCGCCAGGCCCGGCTACACGGTCACGCGATACGAGGGCGAGGTCGTGACCTTCGACGCCCTCACCAAGGCGATGGCGATCCTCGCGGCCAAGACGCGGATGGCGATCGTCGAGCGCGAAGGCCAGCGCGTTGTCACCGATTCGGTGATCCTCTACAACGACAAGACGCGCAGCGTGAATGTGCGTGGTCGCCGCTTCGAGATCATCCCCGGCGGCGGCCAGGCGCCCATCAGCGGCACCGGCACCGCGACCTACAACCTGGCCGAACGCTCCGGGCGGGTGACGAACGCCACCATCACGGTCGAGGAGTCGGGCCAGCGATGGTTCATCCAGTCGGAGATCGGCAAGACCGCGCTCGGTGACAGCACGCGTGGCATCCCGCCGCGCTTCTACGGTCTTGGCGGAACGCTGACGAGCTGCGAGGACTCGATCCCGGACTACCACTTCGCGATGCGGGAGGTGAAGCGCACGGAGAGGACGCTCGTGGCCCGCCCAGCAGTGCTGTACCTGAGGGACATCCCCGTGATGTGGCTGCCGTTCATGTTCCAGGACATCCGGCCGGGCCGCCGCAGCGGGATCCTGTCGCCACGCTTCGGAATGGGGGACATCGTCCGCAACAACCCCAACTACCGCCGCCACATCGAAAACATCGGCTACTACTGGGCCTTCAGCGACTACGCCGACATGGCGATGTGGGCCAACTGGCGCAGCTCCGCGGGCGCGGACTCCATCGACCCGGGCTGGTACGACCTGAATGCCCAGTGGAACTACGCCTGGCTGTCGCGATTCGTGAGCGGCAACTTCGCGGCCTCACAGATGCAGGAGCGCGACGGCGACTCCAACTTTCGGTTCACGTGGAACCACGCGCAGCGATTCTCCACGGACCGCAGGATCAACGCATCGATCAACTACGCCTCGAGCACCAACCTGCAGCGGCGCAACACCTACAACCCCTACGCGGCGATCGCGACCATCTTTTCGACGGTTGCACTCCAGGACAAGATCGGGCCGTTCTCGCTGTCGGCCGGCGGTACGCAACGCCAGTACCCGGGCCGGGCGCAGGTGGACCGCACGGCGCCCACGCTGTCGGTGACATCGACGCCCATGTCCCTGGGCACGTGGCTCGTGTGGACGCCCACCTTCAACTTCGACGAGACCACGAGCCTCCGCATCGACCAACCGGGCACCTTCACCAACCGCTACATCGGCGGGCCCAACGGCGAGCTGATTCGCGCTGATACGCTCCGCAAAAGCGAGTACAATCGCAGCATCCGGTTCGGCCCCGGGCTTCGGATCTTCGGCCTCGACTTCCTTTCGCAGTCCATCAGTATCCGAGACCGGCTGCTCGACTATCCGGAAGAGAAGATCGTGTATCCAGGCGCCGATTCCGCGCTCAAACAACTGCGCGTGTTCCGGCAGACGTTCAGCACCGAGGTGGACTGGAATCCCACCCTTTCGATCCCACCGATCTTCAACAACCGCTTCAAGCTCGCGCCCAGCATCACCCTCTCGAACGTTGACCCGGGCGCCTTCTGGGTCCGCAACGACCTGAGCGGCGGCAAGTGGGTGAGCCAGTCGAAGCGTCTGTCGTACGGCATTTCCGCCCAACCGACGATCTTCGGACTGTTTCCCGGCTTCGGCCCGTTCAGCCGCTTGCGCCACACGGTGAGCACGGGTTTCTCATACTCCTTCGCGCCGCGCGCCAAGGTCCCGACGGAGTATCTCGCGGCCAGCGGGCGCTTCACACAGGGCTATCTCGGATCGCTTCCCCAGAGCGTGGTGTCCATGTCGTTGTCGCAGAATATCGAGGCGAAGGTGAAATCCCGGAGCGACACCTCACAGACCGGGGAAGGCGGAGAGAAGCTCACGCTGGTCGGCATGACCTTCTCGTCGCTGGGGTACGATTTCGAGCGGGCCCGCGCGACGGGACGCAGGCTCGCCGGTCTCACGAGCGAGAATTTCTCGACGTCGCTCAAGTCGGATCTCCTGCCGGGATTCGATCTCTCGATGAACTACTCCCTCTTCCAGGGAAGCACCCTCAGCGACACGGCCAGGTTCGAGCCGTTCCTCACCGGCGTGTCTTCTCAGATCAGGCTGAGCCAGGGCTCGAATCCGTTCGCGGTGCTCACGCGGCTGTTCGGCCGCGCCGTTCCGGAGCGGAACCCGGCCGCGGTCAGCACGTCGCCAACCGAGCAGGAGCGCTCCGCCGAGCGCCGGCTCGCGTCGCAACCGGTGGCGGGCCAGGCCGCGCGGGGCACCCAGTTCCAGGTTCCCACCGTCCAGGGTTGGGAAGCGTCATTCAACTTCAGCCTGACGCGGATGCGCCGGCCGATCGGGGACCGGGTCATCGTATTCGACCCGGATGAACGTTGCGAGCAGTTCCGGCTCGTCGCCCCTTTCACGTACGACGACTGCCTGCGCTCGCCCAGCCTGGAACTGCCGCGCCAGCCGACCACGGGAGGCGCATGGGCGTTTCATACGCCGAGCCAGGCGACAATGCAAAGTGACCTGCGCTTCCCGCTCACTCAGCATTGGTCCGCGACCTGGAACACGAGCTACGATTTCGAGCAAAGCCAGTTCGCGTCTCACATCGTGTCTTTGCAGCGCGACCTCCATGACTGGCGCGCGATCTTCGGCTTCACGCATTCGCCGAACGGCAACTTTGCGTTCACGTTCTTCATCCACCTGAAGCCGCAGCCCGAGCTGAAGCTCGACTACAGCCGGGCCACCATTCGCAGCCGCTAGCGGCGTCGGTCGTCCTGCGTCGGCCTTGAATTGTCGTCTGGCGCCGGAGACATTCCGCCGCATGACGACGCCCGTGGTGCTCGACGGAAACGCGTTGACCATCGACGACGTTTTCGCGGTGGCCGTCGGGTCCGCGCCGGTGTCGCTGGCCCCGACCGCCCGCGCGCGCGCGCTCGAGAGCCGCCGGCACGTGGACGCGCTGGTGGAGCGCAACGCGGTGGCCTACGGGATCACGACGGGCTTCGGCAAGCTCTCGGAGGTCTCGATCCCGGTCGACCGCCTGGCCGAGCTCCAGGTCAACCTGATCCGCAGTCACGCGGCCGGCGTGGGCGACCCGCTGCCGGAGCGCGAGGTGCGCGCGATGATGCTGCTGCGCGCCAACGTCATCGCCACGGGGCTTACCGGCGCCAGGCCCGTGCTGGCGGAGCTGCTCATTTCCATGCTGAACGCGGGTCTGCATCCGCCGATTCCGGAGCAGGGAAGCGTCGGCGCGAGCGGAGACCTGGCGCCGCTGGCGCATCTGGCGCTGTCGCTCATCGGAGAGGGCGACCTGCGGCACCGCGGGCGCTGCGCGCCGGCGACCGAGCTGCTGCGCGAGCACCGCCTCGATCCGGTGGTACTGGGGCCAAAGGAAGGCATCGTCCTGATCAACGGCACGCAGGCGCACACGGCGACGGCCGCGCTGGCTATCGTGGACGCGGGGCGACTATGGCAGGCCGCGCACGTCGCGGGCGCCATGTCGCTCGAGGCGCTGAAAGGCACGCCGGTGGCGTTCGACGAGCGCATCCAGGCGGTGCGCGGCCAGCTCGGCCAGGCGGCATCGGCCGCGGTGCTGCGCGCGCTGCTGGCCGACAGCGAGATCCGGGAGTCGCACCGGCACGGCGACCCACGCGTGCAAGACCCATATTCCCTGCGCTGCATGCCGCAGGTGCACGGACCGGCGCTCGACGCCATCGACTTCGCGACGGGGATCGTGTCCCGCGAACTGAACGCCGCGACGGACAACCCGCTCGTCTTCGAGGACGGCGAGATGCTGAGCGGCGGGAACTTTCACGGGCAGGCGGTGGCCCTCGCGCTGGACGTGCTGGCGATCGCGTTGACGAACCTGGCGACGATCTCCGAGCGGCGCATCGACCGCCTGGTGCACCCGGACTTCAACGAAGGACTGCCCGCGTTCCTCGCGGAGGACGCGGGCGTCAACTCCGGATTCATGATGGCGCAGGTGACGGCGGCGGCGCTGGCGAGCGAATGCAAGCTGCTCTCGCATCCCGCGAGCGTGGACACGATTCCCACCGACGGGAACAAGGAGGATGTCGTCCCCATGGCCATGGGCGCCGCGTGGAAGCTGCGTCGCGTCGTCGGGAACGTGCGGAACGTGCTGGCCATCGAGCTGATGTGCGCGGCGCAAGGCATCGATTTCCGCGCTCCGCTCAGGCCGGGCAGGGGCGTGGTGCACGCCCACGCGACGGTGCGCTCGCTCGTGAAACCGCTGCGGCAGGATCGCGTGCTCTCGGGCGACATCGCGACGCTTTCGGACGCGATCGCGAATGGACGATTCACGGTCCGATAGATGACTGCGACGATCCCGAGGACGGACACCCCGGTCGGGCCGCGCACGGTGCGCGCGCCGCGCGGCACGGCGCTCTCGTGCCGCGGCTGGCAGCAGGAGGCGGCGCTCCGGATGTTGATGAACAATCTGGATCCCGACGTCGCCGAGCGTCCGGACGATCTCGTGGTCTACGGCGGCACCGGGCGGGCGGCGCGGAGCTGGGATGCGTTCGACGCCATCGTCGGCGCGCTGCGGACGCTGGAGCACGACGAGACGCTGCTGGTACAGAGCGGCAAGCCCGTGGGGGTGTTCCGCACGCATGCGTCCGCGCCGCGCGTGCTCATCGCCAACAGCAATCTCGTGGGTCGCTGGGCGACCTGGGACCATTTCCGCGAGCTGGAGCGCGCCGGCCTCATGATGTACGGCCAGATGACCGCGGGCTCGTGGATCTACATCGGAACGCAGGGCATCCTCCAGGGCACCTTCGAGACGTTCGGGGCGGTCGCCCGGCGTCACTTCGGCGGAACGCTCGCCGGACGCACGGTGCTCACGGCGGGACTCGGCGGGATGGGCGGCGCGCAACCGCTCTCGGCGACGATGCACGACGCGGCGTTCCTGGGCGTCGAGGTGGACGAGGCGCGCATCGACAAGCGTCTGGCGTCCGGCTACTGCGACCGCAAGACCCGCGATCTCGACGAAGCACTGCGGTGGCTGGAAGAGGCCAGGGCCGGCCGCCTCGGCCTCTCGATCGGGCTCGTCGGAAACGCGGCCGACGTGCTGCCGGAACTGGTGCGGCGCGGGTTCACTCCCGACGTGCTGACGGACCAGACGAGCGCGCACGACACGCTGAACGGGTACGTGCCCGCCGGTCTGGGGCTGGCGGCCGCCGCCGAGCTGCGACGCCGCGATCCGCGCGAGTACGTGACGCGCAGTACGGGGTCGATCGCCGAGCACGTTCGCGCGATGCTGCAGATGCAGGAGCGCGGCGCCGTCGCGTTCGACTACGGCAACAACATCCGGACGGTGGCGCTCGACGCGGGCGTCGTGGACGCGTTCCGGATCCCGGGATTCATCCCCGAGTACATCCGGCCGCTGTTCTGCGAGGGCAAGGGGCCGTTCCGCTGGGTCGCGCTCTCGGGCGATCCGAAGGATCTCGCTCGCACCGACGAGCTCGTGCTCGAGCTGTTCCCGAACGACGCGCAGCTGCGCCGCTGGATCACCCTCGCGCGCGAGCGCGTCCACTTTCAGGGGCTGCCGGCGCGCATCTGCTGGCTGGGACAGGGGGAGCGCGCGCGGTTCGGCGTCGCGTTGAACGATCTCGTGGCGAGCGGCGAGCTGTCCGCGCCGATCGTCATCGGACGCGACCACCTCGACACCGGAAGCGTCGCGTCCCCGTTCCGCGAGACCGAGAAGATGCGCGACGGCAGCGACGCGGTGGCCGACTGGCCGATCCTCAACGCGCTGCTCAACGTCGCAAGCGGCGCATCGTGGGTCTCGTTCCATCACGGCGGCGGCGTCGGCATCGGCAACTCGCTTCACGCCGGTCAGGTGATCGTCGCCGACGGAACACCGGAGATGCGAGTGCGCCTCGAGCGCGTGCTCACGAACGACCCCGGAATCGGCGTGGCGCGTCACGCGGACGCGGGCTACGAAGAGGCGCGCGCGACGGCGCGACGCGAAGGGATCAAGCTCCCCATGCTGGACGGGTAGGGACGCTACGTTGTACGTCAAACGCTGAACGTTCGACGTTCAACGAACCATCCGCCTCGACATGCTGTCTTCGAAGTTCAAGCCGTACCACATTCCGCTCTTCCTCGCGAAATACGCCTGGCTTACCGCGCGACGAATGCCGGTGCTCGTCCACTTCGAGGTAACGCTGCGGTGCAATGCGCGCTGTGGCTTCTGCGACTACTGGAAGACGGACCCGGCCGCCCGCGCACTGGAGCTCGACAACTACACGGACGCCGCGCGGTTCTTCAATCCCATGCTCTTCACCTTCACGGGTGGCGAGCCCCTGCTGCGCCGCGACCTCGAGGACCTGGTGCGTTCGGTCGCGGACGCCGTGCGCCTCAAGTACATCATCGTCCTGACGCATGGCGGGATGCTCACCGTCGACCGCGCGCGCTCGTTGAGCGCGGCGGGCGTGGACCAGTTCAATATCTCGCTCGACTACCTCGACGAACGCCACGATCGCGCGCGCGGGATTCCGGGGCTCACACGGCGCATCTTCTCCACGGTCGAGGGCATGCGTGCCGCCGGCCTCGACGGCATCCGCTTCAACACCGTGGTGAAGCGCGACAACCTCGACGACATCATGCCGATCGTGCGCCGTGCCGTGGAACTGGGCTGCGGCGTGAACTTCAGCGTATACACCGACGCGAAAAACGGTAATCGCGACCATCTCCTGCTCGAGGGTTCCCGGCAGCGCCTCGACGACCTCGTCGCCGAGCTGCTCGCGTTCAAACGCGCCCGGCGGGGCGTCATCACGAACTCGGACCACTACCTCGAGCAGTTGCCGCGCTACGTTCGCGGCGAAATGACGGAGCCCTGCCATTCGGGAATCCGGACGGTCCATCTCAATCCCGGCGGCCACGTGAAGCGCTGCCCCGACTTTCCGACCGACTTCCACTGGCGGGACTTCAAGCGCTACCAGCCGATTGCGTGCAACGCGTGCTATTACGCGTGCCGCGGGGAGGCGCAGGCGCCCCTGCGTCTGTCGCGCGTGGCCGACGTCTTTGCGTAAACGCGCCAAGCCGGCGCCGCGAGGCCGGACCGGTTCGGAGCGGCTGTTTCTCAACGCCAGCCAGGTGGTCACGTGCGCGGGCCCGCCGCGGCCCCGGAGGGGCGCCGAGATGCGCCGCCTCGAGGTGCTCACGAACGCCGCCGTCGCGATCCAAGGCGAAGGGATCTTGGCCGTCGGACCGCAGCGCGAGCTGCGCCGGCGCTTCCCGTCGGCCAGCAAGGTGGACTGCGGCGGCGGCGTGCTCACTCCCGCGCTCGTGGACTCGCATACGCACGCCGTGTTTGGCGCGCCGCGGTCGGACGAGCACGAGCTGCGCGCCGCGGGCGTGGACTACATGGAGATCGCGCGGCGGGGCGGGGGGATCCACTCCTCCGTGCGGGATGTGCGGGGGCGCTCCGAGAAGGAGCTGCTGCAGCTCGCGCGGTCGCGAGTGCGGCGGCTGGCGTCCTTCGGCGTCGGCACGATCGAGATCAAGTCCGGATACGGCCTCACACTCGCGGACGAGCTCAAGTTGCTCCGTGTCATCCGGAAGCTCTCGTCCGAGGTGCCAGCGCGACTGGTGCCCACATTCCTCGGCGCGCACGAAGTGCCTGCCGAGTATCGCGAGTCGGCAAAGAGACGACGCGAGTACATCGACGTCGTTATTCGGGAAATGCTGCCGCTCGTGGCTCGGGAGGGGCTGGCCATCTTCGCCGACGTTTTTTGCGAGACCGGCGTGTACACCGTCCCGGAGAGCCGCGAAATCCTCGCAGCGGCGCGAGCCGTCGGCCTGAAGCTCAAGCTGCACGCGGACGAGCTCACATCCAGCGGAGGATCGGAACTGGCGGCGGAGATGGGTGCCACTTCCGCGGACCATCTGGCCGCGATCTCGGACGCCGGAATCACGGCGCTCGCCGCAGCCGAAACAGTGGCCACGATTCTCCCCGCCACCATGCTCTTCCTCGGCAAGTCGTCTCAGGCGCCGGCGCGGCGGATGCTGGACTCCGGACTTGCGCTCGCGCTCGCGACGGACTTCAACCCCGGCACTTCGCCGACGGTCAGCCTGCCGCTCGTTCTGACTCTGGGCGTGAGTCAACTCCGGCTCAGCGCCGCCGAGGCACTGATCGCCGCGACGGTCAACGGAGCCGCAGCCCTGGGTCTCGCCGACCAGGTGGGCCAGCTCGCGCCCGGCTACTCGGCTGATCTCGCCCTGTTTGGCATTTCCGACTACCGCGAGCTGCCGTATTGGCTTGGAGCGCGCGTTTGCAGGGGTCTCTGGACACGAGGCAAAGCTTGTGACGTCCACGACTTAGACGTAACTTAAGCCCTCGTTTTCTCCTGCCGCGGACGTCCCGCGCCGACCCGCTTCCCGCCGATACGGACGCTGATGTCCAAGATCGCCACTCTCAAGAAGAAAGCAGCTGACCTCGAGAAGAAATCGCCCGAAAAGGCGGTGGCCGTCTATGCCGAACTGATCGCCGAAATGGAGCGGAGCCCGGAGGAGATCGACGTCGCACTGTTCAACAGGCTGGGCGACCTGCTGGTGAAGCAGAACAACGTGAGTCAGGCGGTGGACTACTACGAGCGCGCCGTGGACCACTATGTCGAGGGCGGGTTCTTCAACAACGCCATCGCGCTCTGCAACAAGATTCTCCGTAGCTCGCCCGGACGCTCGACGGTCTACTACAAGCTCGGCAAGATCAGCGCGCACAAGGGCTTCAGGGCGGACGCGAAGCAGAATTTTCTCGAATACGCCGACCGGATGCAAAAAGCCGGACGCGTGGACGAGGCCTTCCGGGCTCTCGCGGAGTTTGCCGACCTGTGTCCCGACCAGACGGACATCCGGCTCATGCTGGCCGAGCAGCTGGCGAAGGCGGGAAAAACGGCCGAAGCTGTCGAACAGCTCCAGATCCTCCACGAGCAGTTGATCGACGACGGAGCCACGGGCGAAGCGCAGGCAGCAGCCAATCGCATGCGCGCCATCGACCCGACCGTCGAGCCGCGAAGCGGCGGCGGAAGCAAGCCCTCCGGAAAGTCGGGCGACCTGATCTTCCTCGATCTCGACGACACGCCCAAGGCCAGGGAGGCGCGCCGGATGGCGCACCTGAAGCGCACGACCGCGGGCTTCAAGGCCGTCGACGACCCGAAGGCGAAACCGCGCACGCCTCCGAAACCCGAGCCGGTCGCGCATCGTCCGACGCCGAAAGCCGAACCGGTCGCTCCGCCCCCGCCCACGCCACGGAGGTCCGAGCCGATCGCCGCTGCACCGCCGCCGGAGCCGACGCCTCCGGAACCGTCTCGGGCGGTGCCGACTCCACCGTCGGGCATCAGGACGCCGCCTGCGCACCGTCCGGTCGAGGAGCCGCCCGTCACCTCGTCGCTCGACCCGACCGGCGCCGGAAGCCTCCTCGGATTCGAGTCCACGTCCATCGGTGGCGGCTCGACGGCGGACGTCGTTCCGCTCGAGTTCCAGCCGACATCCATGGCTGGCGACACCGACAACCGGCCGGCGTCCGAAGTGCTGGAGGACGAGGACTTCATCGTCCCGGACGGCGCCGACATGCCCGTGGAAATGCCGCGCCTCAGTACGCACATGCCGCTCGTGGAGGACTCGCTGGCGCTTTCGTCGCCGCTGGCGCCGGACATGGTTTTCGAGCCGCAGTTGAGCGTGCCGGCCGAGCCGGCAGCCGACGGAGGAGCTCGACCTGACGATTCCGGAGCCGACGCCGGCGGACCTGAGGGCATCCAGCACGGTGCCCGAGCGGTCACTCGAGATGCTCCAGGCCGTGGTGGATGGGGACCCCGAGGACTGGACGTCACACCGCGAGCTTGCGGAGGCGTTGCTGGAGGCGGGGGATCGCGAGGCCGGCATCCGGGAGCTGGAAGTCGCCATGTTGGGCTTCGAGCGAAGCGGCGATCTCACGAACGCGATGTCCGTCGCGGACGAGATCGTGCGCATCGATCCATCGTCGGTGAAGCACCATCAGAAACGGGTCGAATACGCGTACCGGAGCAGCGATCGCCCGCAACTCGTGGAATCGTACCTTTCGCTCGCAGACGCGCTGTTCCGCAGCGGTCAGGTGGACAAGTCCCGCAGCATCTACCAGCGCGTGCTCGAGTTGTCGCCCGACGACGCCCGCGCGCAGGCGGCGTTGAGCGCGATGCCGGTGGAGAAGACCGAGCCGGAACCGGAACGCAGCAGCGCTGCCACGCCAAGACGCTCAGCCGCCCTGAAATCGCCCGTCAGGCTCGAGATGGTGAAGCCGACGCCGATCGCGACCGACGCGTTCATCAACCTCGGGGACTTGATGCGCGAGCAGGCCGCGCCGAAGGACACGCGGATGGTGGTGGCGGAGCAGGAGCCGACCGGGAACGAGGAAGCGGACTTCGCGGACATGCTCCGCAAGTTCAAGCAGGGAGTAGCCGAGAACGTCGAGGAAGAGGACTACCAGAGCCACTACGATCTCGGCGTGGCATACAAGGAGATGGGTCTCGTCGACGAGGCCATCGCCGAGTTCCAGAAGGCGCTGCGCGGGCCGGAGAATCGCGTCCGCGTGTACGAGGCCATCGGACAGTGCTTCGTCGAGAAGGGGCAGAACCAGATGGCCGCCAAGGTCCTGGCCCGGGCGCTGGATGAGAGGGGCGCCTCGGACGAGCAGCTGATCGGAGTGCTCTACCTGCTGGGCCGGGCTTGCGAGGCGCTGGGCAAGGGCGACGAGGCGATGCAGTACTACCAGCGCGTGTTCGTCGTGGACATCCAGTTCCAGGACGTGGCCGAACGGCTGAACGCGCTGGAGAACGCGACCCGATGAGCGGCGCCGTCGCGCCGGTCCGAGCGCCCCACGGGCGGCAGGGCGAGGGCGTATCGCTGGCGTCCATACAGGCGCCGATCCGCGCCAAGCTCGATCGCGTCATGCCCGAGATGCACTACGTGGTGTCGCACGACCTGCCGATGATCGAGCAGGTGAGCGCGCACCTCCTGAGCAAGCGCGGCAAGCTGTTCCGACCCACCCTCGCGCTGCTCGCGAGCGAGGTCGAAGGTCGCGGCGAGGCCGACGCGGTCAAGCTGTCCGGCGCGATCGAGCTGATGCACCTCGCCACGCTGGTGCACGACGATTCGGTGGATCACTCCTCGCTCCGGCGCGGGTTGCCGACCGTCAACGCCCTGTTCAGCCACCAGATCTCGGTGATCATGGGCGACTTTCTCTACTCGCGCGCGCTGCGGGCGCTCGTGCGGCTCGAGAACCTCGAGGTGCTGCGGATCCTGACCGACGTCTCGAACGAGTTGGCGGTCGGGGAGATGCGGCAGCTGGCGGCCATCAACGTCCTCGAGTTCGACGAGGCGGAGTACGTCAAGCTCATCCGCTCCAAGACCGCGACGCTCCTGTCCGCCGCCTGTGAGACGGGTGCCTTCTATGGCGCCCTCGCGCCATCGGGCAGCGCTCGCCCGCTACGGCGAGCGCCTCGGTCTCGCCTTCCAGATCGCGGACGACCTTCTGGACTACACCGAGGACGAGAGGACCACGGGCAAGCCCTCGGGCCTCGACCTCAAGGAGCACAAGGTGACGCTGCCGCTCATCGGCGCGCTCCCGAAGCTGAGTCGGGCGGCGCGAGCGCGGGTGGACGCGCTCTTTGCCGACGACGCCCCGTCGGACGCCCTGGTCGCCGAGGTCGTCGGGATCGTGGCGGGCGCCGGGGGGCTCGAGTACGCCCGGGCTCGCGGTTCACGCTTCGCGGAGGAAGCCAATGACGCCCTGGCGACCCTCCCGGACAGCCCGGTCCGTGCCGCTCTGGCCGATGCGATCGTCTACGTGATGGAGCGACGGTCCTGATGCCCCCCACTGGTTCAGCCAAACACCGCCCGATCTTTCACGTCGTTGTGCTCGCCATCGGATTCATCGTCGGTGGCGTGCTGACCCAGGTTGCGCGTAAGTTCCTACCAGCGGGCGCGGTGAAGGAGTTTCTGACGACAGGCATGACGCCATCGTTCGGGCCGGTCACCGTGGATCTGCTCATTCTCAAGTTCGCGCTGGGTCCCGTGGCGCTCGACGTCTCGCTGCTCAGCCTGGTTGGTGTCCTCGTGGCGTACCTCATCGCCCGTTCGCTCTTCTAGGAGTCGGTATGAACTTCGGCAATATCGGAATGATGGAACTGCTGATGATCCTGGTGATCGTGCTCGTGATCTTCGGGGCGAAGCGCGTCCCCGAGATCGGCGCATCGATCGGCCGGGGCATTCGGGAGTTCAAGCGCAACATCAGCGACGTCGATCGTCAGATAAAGGAACCGGAGCGCGAAGCACACTCCGAGCGGCTCAACGCGGGAGACCCGTTGGCGCGCCGCGAAGAAGACACGACGTCCGAGCCCAAGCGGCTCATCAGCTAGAAAACGAAAAGGCCCTCGCGTCGCGAGGGCCTTTTGCGTTCACGGCACGGCCGCGCCTCAGGTTTCCAGGCGCCTTTGCGTCGCGTTGATCTCCTTGCGGTGATCCTCGATCGTCGCGGACTTTCTCAGATCCTGAAGGAAGAGCTGCAGGCGCTGCTGCTGGTGCTGTTGCGCCCGCTGAGCGCGCAGAGCCACCCGCTGCTTCTCGAACTCGGCGCGATCGGCGTTGACGCGGCGCTCCACCTTGATGACGAACACGCCCACGTCATCCTTCACTGGAGCGCTCACCGCTCCGGTGGGGAGACCGAACGCCGCGCTGATCGGCCGGCTGTACTGTCCCAGCCCGGGCACGAACGACAGGCGCGTGAACGTCGGCGTCCTGGTCACCGTGAGGTTCGCGGTCTTCGCCGTCGCCTCGAATCCGCCGGACGCGGCTGCCCGGGCGAACTGGTCGGCAGCGGGCATCAACCGGTCGAGCGCCTTCTCGCGCGCTATGCGCTCGCGAACCTCGCCTTCCACACGCTCGAACACCGGCTGGCCGCCGGGCGAGACCGAGTCGAGACGGGCCAGCCAGTAGCCATTCTCGTCGTCGAACAGATCGCTGATCTCACCGGCGCGCGCGCCACCGAAAGCCCACGCGCTGACGCTGGGCACTACCGTGCCACCCAGTTCGGCCGGACGCCCCTCGAGCGCCTGAACGCGGCGGATTTGCAGGCCGAGCTGCCGCGCCGCCGTGTCGAGCTTGACGCGATCCTCCGAGCCCGCCGCGATTCGCGCCAGGTCGTCGGCTTGCCGGTCCGTCGCCGTCGCCGCGGAATCGCTCTGCTGGATTCGCAGCAGGATGTGACGCAGCGCCAGGGTATCGCCCTTGCGCTCGTCGACGCGGATCAGGTGATACCCGAACTGCGTGAGGACCGGTTCCGACAGCTCACCCGGCCGCAGCTTGAACGCGGCATCGTCGAACGCCGGCACGAAGCGGCCGCGCGCGCCACGACCGAGGTCGCCGCCGTTCGCGCCGGACACGCTGTCCGCCGATTCGCGTCGCGCGACGTCCTCGAACTTGGCGCCGCCGGTGATCTCGCCGCGCAGTGTGAGCAGCCGCTGGCGCGTCGACGCCGAATCCGCCGCGCTCACGACCCGCGGAATCTGGACCACGGAGAGCCAGGCGCGGCCCGGCCGCTCGAACTCCGCCTTGTGCCGGTCGAAGTAGCTGCGCGCTTCGGCCGCGGTCACCCCGGCCACGAGCGCCGAGTCTACGACCGGTCGCCAGGCCACGTAGCTCACCTGCGCGGAGTCGCGCTCGTCCTGCCAGCTCCGCCACATCTCCGCGTCGGAGAGGTAGACGCCGTCCGTTATTTGCTCGAACAGCTTCTGCTTCGGAATCTCGCTGCGGTAGTAATTCTCAAGCGCCAGCAGGATGCCTTGCTGGCGGGCCTGCGGGCTGGCCAGGAGACGCTGGTATTTCTGGACGTCAAACCGCCCCTCCGTCTGCAGCTCGGGGCTGTTGTACAGGAACGGCGGAGGCGCGTAACGCGCGAATTCGCGCAGCTCCTCGTTGCTCACCGTGATCCCGCGGCGGCGGTACTCCTGGTCGAGGAGCGCCTGCATGATCATCTCGTCGAGAACATCGTTCTCGATCTGACGGACCTCATCCTGGGTCAGGGCGCGACCTGACTGCTGTTGACCCTGCATGGCCTGCTGGACGCGCGCCTGCCAATCCATGTAGAGGATCTCGCGGCCGTTCACTTCGGCCACGGGCGTCGTGGGGGTCAGCGGAGTGCGGCCTATGAGGCCGGAGGTCTCGGCAAGCAAAAAGCCGCCGACGAACGCGACGACGATGAACAGCCAAATGTATTTGGCCGCGCTCCGCATCTGTTGCAACACGGCGCGTTACTCCTGGATGTATCGGTGCAAGGGGGCGATCGACAAGCTGTGGAAGCTACCCGGCGAGCGAGGCTAAAATCAAGTCGGAGTGTGACTTCTGATTGACTGCCTCAGTCCGCGAAGTGTATCTTGCCGCACCCGTCGCCGCTGCTCGGGCAACTCCACGCAAAGGACCATGGCGAGCTCCCCTCGCATCGACGAACTCCGCAAAAAGTTCGAGGAGAACCCTCGGCGATACTTCGCGCCACTGGCGAACGAATACCGCAAGGCCGGCGACATCGACCGGGCGATCGACATCTGTCGCGAGTACCTGCCGCAACAGCCCGGCCACATGAGCGGCCACATCGTCTACGGTCAGGCGCTGTACGAGGCGCGCCAATTCGAGGAAGCCCGAACGGTCTTCGAGACCGCTCTCTCACTCGACCCGGAGAATCTCATAGCGCTGCGGCACCTCGGCGACATCGCGCTCATCATCGGTGATACCGACAGCGCGCGTGCCTGGTACCGGCGCGTGCTCGAGGCCGACCCGCGCAACGAGGAGATCCAGGCGCAGCTGGCCGACGCTCGACCAGACCATTGCCGCGGCTCAGGTCGCTGCATCGGCGCCGACACCGTCTTCGACGGCGATCGTACCGCCGGCCGATTCGCGATCGACGCCGACCATCGAGACGCCGTCGGTCCGGACTCCGCACTCGGCGCCCGTCGCGTCGGACGCCCCGATGGTGGAAGTGCACGTGGACGCTGCTCCGACGACGCCGGTGTCGCTGCCTGAAATCGAAAAGTCCACGGAGGCATGGCTCGACCTGCCGGCCTCCGGCCGAACGACGCCGGTCGCCCCTCCACAGACGCCGCCAGCGCATGTGCCGGAGGTCCCGCCTGCGGAACCTGCCGCCGCAGACACCGCCCTGACGCAGCGGATCGATGCACCTCGAATCGAAGCCCCGGCGCCCGCAAGCGCTCCCATCGACCCCTACAAGATCGAGGGGCTGGAGCGCGCGGAGTTGGTACCGCCGTCCGGAGCCCAGCAGTCCGGCCCGCCGCCAGCCGCAGCCGTACGTGCCGAAGCTGGAGCCTCAACCGCGCCGCTTCCCACTGCTCCGGAAACCGAAGTGGCGTCGGGCCCCACCGCGGAGCTTCCGCTGCTGGACCTCGGTGAGCCCACTCCGCTGGCAGGTTCGGCTCCGGTTCCCGAAGCGGAGTCACCGCTGGCCTACATCGGGATGGAGGGGCGCGTCGAAGGCGCCCCATCCGAAGCGGCGCCGGCGGCGCCCGAATCCGGCCCGTTCGTGACCGAGACGATGGCGGAGCTGTATCTGCGACAGGGCCACCGCGACGAGGCGCTTCGCGTGTATCGCGCGTTGCTGGACCAGCGTCCGGACGACGCGTCCCTACGGGCCAAGATCGAGAGCCTCTCTCCGTCGCGATCGGGACCGACCATGCGCGAGGTTCTGACGATCATCGCGGCCCGGCGGCCCGGATTTCGACCCGAACTGCCGCAGCAGAACGGCGCTCACGCCGCGACGACGACCCATCCGCCGGAGCCTGACGCAGCCCGGTCCGCCATCGAGCAGGCGCTGCCGGCCGCGGCCGCGCCGGAGCCTGCGGCCTCGAGCGCGCCGGCGGCGAACGAGGTCGTTCCTGCCGGTCCGGATGACCGACTGGCGGCATTGTTCGCACGCGCCGCGGTTACTGCCGAGGACGAGCGCGCGGCGGTGGCGTTGGCGTCGGCGTTCAGCGGCGTCAATGGAGAGCACGAACCCCCTGCGGGTGTCACCCCGATCTCCGGCGCGCCGGCGCGCCCCGCGGAGAAGGACCTCTCACTCGACACGGTGTTCGGCGCGGAAGCTCAACCCGCCGCGGCGGCGAATTTTTCGTTCGATCAATTCTTCTCCGAACGCTCGACCGCCGAAATGCAGTCTGCCGGGCGCGAGCCGGCCGGGGGCGCGCCGGCCTCCGGCGGCAGCCCGGACGGCGGAGCTTCGGCAAGCGACGACATTGCGGAGTTCACGCGATGGCTCGAGGGACTCAAGCGACGGTGAAGATCGCCGTCCTGAACGGGCCGAATCTCAACCTGCTCGGGACTCGCGAGCCCGAGATCTACGGCCACGCGACGCTTGCCGACATCGAGGAGCGGTTGCGCCGCGTCGCGAAGGACCTGCGCGTCGAGCTGGAGTTCTCGCAGCACAACGGGGAAGGGGAGCTGATCGAGCGGGTGCACGCGATGCGCGGGAGCATCGACGGCGTCCTGGTCAACGCGGGCGCGTACACGCATTCGAGCCTGGCGCTGCGCGACGCGCTGGTGGGCGTCGCGTTGCCGTTCGTGGAAGTGCACCTCAGCAATATCTTCGCGCGCGAGCGCGAGCGGCGCCGCTCGATGCTGGCCAGTGCGGCGGTGGGCGTCGTCTGTGGACTGGGCGCGCTCGGGTACGAGCTGGCGCTGCGCGGGCTCGTGGCCCATCTGTCCGCGCATGACTGACCCGCGGCTGCGGCGTTTGGCGGCGCTGGCGGACAGCATCACCGCGGCGCATCTCGACGGCCTGCTCGTCAGTGGCGCCGCGAACGTGCGCTACCTGAGCGGCTTCTCGGGGTCGAGCGCCCTGCTGTTCGTGACGCCGCGCGAGACGCTGCTGATCACGGACTTCCGGTACCAGACGCAGGCCGCTGACGAAGTCGGCGACCTCGCGCGCGTCATCATCGAGCCGCAGAGCCTCTGGACCGGCTTGTGGCAGAATCTCGCGCCGCTGTCGTACGTGGAGGTCGCCGGTTTCGAGTCTGCACACCTGGTGCATCGCGACTTTCAGCGTCTGCTCGAGGCCGGATCGCGCTATCAGTGGCGCCCCACGCTGGACCTGGTCGAGGCGCTGCGCGAGCGGAAGGACGAGACCGAGGTCGCGCAGATTCGCGCGGCGGTGAGCGCCGCCGAGCACGCGCTCGAGCTGACCCTCCCGCGTGTGCGCGAGGGCATGACGGAACTCGAAGTCGCGGGCGAGCTCGAAGCGGCGCTGCGGCAGTCCGGGAGCGACGGGTTTCCGTTCCCGTCCATCGTGGCTTCGGGCCCCAACGCAGCGCTGCCACACGCGCGTCCCTCGCGCCGCGCGCTCGCGCGCGGCGAGCTTCTGCTCATCGACTTCGGCGCGCGCGTCGGCGGGTACTGCTCCGACATCACACGCACCTTCGTCGTCGGCAAGGCGACCGCCGAGCAGCGCGAGGTCCACGAGGTCGTGCGGTCGGCGAACGAGCGCGCCGTGCGCGCCGTGCGTCCGGGCATGTCCGGGCGGGATGCCGACGGCGTAGCGCGGGGCTACATTGAGGACCGCGGGTTCGGGGAGTTGTTCGGACACAGCCTCGGTCACGGAATCGGGCTCGAGGTGCACGAAGCGCCGCGGCTCGCGAAGACAGCGGAGGGTCCGCTTGTGGAAGGCGCCGTCGTAACGGTGGAACCCGGCATCTACCGGCCGGGGTGGGGCGGAGTGCGGATCGAGGATGACGTGCATCTGGGCGCGGGTGGGGCTCAGGTGCTCACGCGGTTCACGCGAGAGCTGATCGAGATCGGCTAGTGCGTGACGCGCCGCGGGAACACGCAACGGGGCCTATGATCGACCTACGCTACGTGAAGAAGTTGATCGAGATGATCAACGAGTCTTCGGTGGACTCCATCGAGATCGCGTCCGAAAAAGGCGTCAAGATCCGCATCTCCAAGACTCCAACGCAGCGCGGCACCGTCCAGGTCGCGACACCGGTACAGGTCCCCGCGGTGCTGCCGGCGCTGCTCGATTCGCGCAACACGCCCGCCGCCGGGATCCAGGCGGCGACGCCGGAGGCGGCCGCGGCGCCCGCGGCGGTATCCGCGACGCTCGAAGTGAAGTCGCCCATGGTGGGGACGTTCTACTCCGCCCCGGAGCCCGGCTCCAAGCCGTACGTCGCCGTGGGCGACCGCGTGCAGAAGGGGCAGACGCTCTGCATCATCGAAGCGATGAAGATCATGAACGAGATCGAGTCTGAGTTCGCGGGCGTGGTCAAGGAGAGCCTCGCCCAGGACGCGCAGCCCGTCGAATACGGGCAGGTGCTCTTCCGGATCGATCCCAATGGCTAACACGACGGCACCCCACAGTACGGCCATCCCTGGCGCGGCGTCGGGCAGCTTCGACTTCAAGCAGGTGCTGCAGCAGCTGGTGCAGCTGAACGCCTCCGACCTCCACCTCAAGGTGGGCCGGCCGCCGACCGTGCGCCTCAACGGAGACCTGCACCCGTTGAATGTCCCGGCGCTCAAGCCCGAGGACCTCAAGACCCTCGGCGAGCAGCTGATGAATCCGCGGCAGGTGAAGCAG
Organism: uncultured Gemmatimonadaceae bacterium; assembly: GCA_963724885.1. Taxonomy (GTDB): domain Bacteria; phylum Gemmatimonadota; class Gemmatimonadetes; order Gemmatimonadales; family Gemmatimonadaceae; genus DASPMP01. The sequence goes on from CAVRWG010000004.1 coordinate 272,778, forward strand.
TTCACGGAAGACAAGGAGTGCGATTTCGCGATCGGCGTCCCCGGCATCGGGCGGTTCCGCGTGAACTTGTACCAGCAGCGCGGATCGTTGTGCTACGCCATGCGCGCGATCCCCTATCAGGCGCGTACGCTCGAGGAGCTGTCGCTTCCCAAGGTCCTCGAGGAGATCGCGCTCAAGCCGCGCGGGCTGGTGCTCGTCACGGGCATCACCGGATCCGGCAAGTCCACGGCGCTGGCCGCGATGATCCAGCACATCAACGAGAATCACAAGGCGAACATTATCACGATCGAGGACCCGATCGAGTTCCTGCATCGCGACATCAACTGTCACATCAACCAGCGCGAAGTGGGCACGGACACGGCCACGTTCGCGCAGGCGTTGCGTCGCGTGCTGCGTCAGGACCCGGACGTCATCCTCATCGGCGAGATTCGCGACCTCGACACGCTGGACGCCGCGCTCAAGGCGGCCGACACGGGTCACCTGGTGTTCTCGACGCTGCACACGATGGACGCCACGCAGACCATCCAGCGCGTGATGTCCTTCTACCCGCCGCACCAGCAGGCCGAGGTGCGGTTCTCCCTGGCCAACGCACTGCAGGCCGTGGTCTCGCTGCGCCTCGTGCCGCGCGCCGACAAGCCGGGACGCGTGCCCGCGTGCGAGGTGCTCATCAACACCGCCGCCGTACGGGATCAGGTTCGCGACATGGAGAAGTCGCTCAACATTCCGGACCTCATCAGGGAAGGCACGGTGCAGTACGGAATGCAGAGCTTCGACCAGTCCATCATGCAGTGGTACACCCAGGGCGTGATTTCGTACGAGAGCGCGGTGTTCTTCGCGACGAGCCCGGCCGAGTTCGCGCTCCGCGTGCAGGGCGTCGCGGCCACGAGCGACCAGAGCTGGAAGCCGTTCGAGAAGAAGTGATCGGGCCGTAGCTCGGACGCCATGTTCAAGAAAGTGCTCATCGCCAATCGCGGTGAAATCGCGCTGCGGGTCATCCGCGCCTGCCGCGAGCTCGGCATCCATACGGTCGCCGTGTACTCCGAGGCGGATCGTGAGTCGCTCCACGTCCGCTTCGCGGACGACGACGTATGCATCGGTCCGGCGCCGTCGCGCGACTCGTACCTGCGAATTCCGCGCATCATCGCGGCGGCGGAGATCACCGGCGCGGACGCCATCCACCCCGGGTACGGCTTCCTCGCGGAAAACGCCGAGTTCGCGGAGACGTGCGCGGCGTCCAACGTAACCTTCATCGGTCCGACCGCGGAGCAGATCCGGACGATGGGGGACAAGGCGACGGCGCGCCGCACGATGGCGGAGGTGGGTGTCCCCATCGTCCCCGGCTCGCCGGGCCCCGTGGAAGACTCGGAGCAGGCGCTCGAGTTCGCGAAGTCCATCGGGTTTCCCGTGATCATCAAGGCCGCCGCGGGCGGCGGCGGCAAGGGAATGCGTGTCGCGCGCGACGCGGACGATTTCGCCCGCTCGTTCCAGCTGGCCCGTTCGGAGGCGCTCTCCGCGTTCGGGAACGGCGACGTGTACGTCGAGAAATACCTGGAGCGGCCGCGGCACATCGAGTTCCAGATCCTCGGCGACCGGTACGGCAACCTGCTACACCTTGGGGAGCGCGACTGCTCGGTCCAGCGCCGCCACCAGAAGCTGATCGAGGAGGCGCCGAGCCCCGCGATGACGCCCAAGCTGCGCGAGGCAATGGGCAGGGACGCGGTCGCCGGCGCGAAGGCGATCGGCTATGTCGGCGCCGGCACGATCGAGATGCTCCTCGACTCGGACGGGAAGTACTACTTCATGGAGATGAACACGCGCATCCAGGTCGAGCATCCGGTGACCGAGATGCTCACTGGCGTGGACCTCGTGAAGGAACAGATCCGCGTCGCCGCGGGCGAGAAGCTGAGCGTCACGTCGCTGCCGCCGCTGCGGGGCCACGTGATCGAATGCCGCGTGAACGCGGAAGACCCGGCCCGCAACTTTCAGCCGTCGCCGGGTAAGATCACCACGTTCCATCCGCCGGGCGGCCCCGGCGTGCGGGTGGACTCGCACGTCTACGCCGGGTATACCGTGCCACCGTACTATGATTCGTTGCTCGCAAAGCTCATCGTGCAGGGGCGCGATCGCGCGGAAGCGGTCTCGCGCATGCGCGTCGCGCTCGAAGCATTCGTGGTCGAAGGCGTCACGACAACGATTCCCTTCCTCGCGCGCGTAATGCAGAATGACCGCTTTGCGCGGGGGGACGTGGACACCAAGTTCCTCGAGCGGGAGCCGGAACTGTTTCGCGACCTTCGGGAGAGCACCTGATGCGCGTGGACGTGTGCCTCACACCCCAGGAAGTTGCGGCGGGCGATGTCGCTGGCCGCGTCGTGGCAGTCGTGGACGTGCTCCGGGCCTCGACCACCATCGCGACCGCCCTGGAGCATGGCGCGCGGGCGGTCATTCCGTTCGCGAGTTCCGAGGAGGTGGTGAGCCGCTCGAAATCGCTCGGCGCTGGCGCAGCCAAGCTCGCGGGCGAGCGCCGCATGCTCGCGATCCCGGGATTCGACTTCGGGAACTCGCCGCTGGAGTTCACCCGCGAGGCCGTGGAAGGGAAGACGATCCTCATGAGCAGCACCAACGGCACGGCGGCTATACTTTCGGTTCAGGCAGCGCGTGACGTGGTCATCGCGTCGTACGTCAACTTCTCGGCGATCCTGAGCATGCTGAGCGCCGCGCTTCGCGGCGGCACGGATGTCGCCATCGTCTGCGCCGGACAGGACCGGCGCTTCGCGCTCGAGGATACGGCGTGTGCAGGCCTCTTCGTCCGCCACCTCACGGAAAAACAGAAGACCGCAGACATCAACGACGCCGCGCACGCGGCCATGGCCATTGACAAGAAGTTCGGCAGGAGCCTCAAGAAGCTCTTCACGACCGCCACGCACGGAGCCGCGCTCTCGGATGCGGGGTTCGCCAACGACCTCGTTGCCTGCGCCAAGCTGGACTCGGTGCCGGTCATCCCGGTGTATCAGGACCGTCAGATCACGAAGCTCGGTCCAGACCGCGCGCGCTGAGAACCGGAGGGCAGAGTGACCGGCCCCTCTCCGCACCTGCGGCGCGAGCTCTCCGGAATCGCGCTGCTGCTGTTCGCCGTGTTCCTCGGCGGCGCGCTGGCGGTCGTGGGCGCCGCACGGCTGCGCACGGGAGTGGACATCCGCGAGAGTGTAGGCCCGGTCGGATACTATCTGGCGTACCCGCTGGTCTTCCTCGTCGGCTGGCCGGCCGCGGCGCTCGCGCCGCTGGCACCGGGCGTTCACGCACTCCGCGTCTTTGGCCGGCTGGCGTCGGCAACGGACAGGAAGTGGATGGTGTTCTTGAGCGGCGCAGTCGTGCTGCTGCCGATCGCGCTTGCCCTGGCGACGCAGCCGCTGCCCGGAGAGGTCAGCGAAACGGCCGGGCTGTGGGGCTCCTTCGTCGCCTACTACCTCCGGAACTGGTTCGGCGGGTTCGGCGCGTGGCTGGCGTGGACGCTGGCCGCGTCCGGCCTGACGGTCGCGACGCTGGCCTGGAATCCGATTCGCGCACTGGTTGGCCGTAGGGCGCCGTCCGCCTTCGGGCACGAGCGCGAGTCAACCGGGAAGCGAGGCGCCAACGCGCCGTCACCGATGTCCGCGCTGGACCTCGAGCCGGCACCGGAAGACATGCCGGCGCTCGATCCGGCGCTCGCGGACGGCGGAGCGGTGGGCTCGGCGGCGCGGCGCTCGCGCAAGCGCAGGTCCAAGTCGGGTACCGGCGCGGACCAGCCCGAACTACAGCCCATGTTCGCCGCGGCGCCCGAGGTCGGCGACGAGCTGCCATCGCCGGAGCTGCTCACTGAGGTGCCGCCACGGTACGGCGACACCGGGAAGCAGGCCCTCGATGCGATGGGCCTCAAGCTCATGGAAGCCCTGCGAACGTTCCGGATCGACGGCCAACTCGTCGGGAGAACGACCGGTCCCGTCGTGACGCAGTTCGAGATCGAGCCGGCGCCCGGCGTGAAGGTCCGCCAGATCGCCACCCTGTCGAACGACCTCGCGCTCGCGATGCGCGCCGCCAGTATCCGCATCGTCGCGCCGATCCCGGGACGCGGGGCGGTTGGCGTCGAGGTGCCCAATCCGAACCCCGAGATCGTCTCGTTCCGCGAGCTGATCGAGGCAAAGGATTTCCAGAGCGCCCGTGCCGCCCTTCCGATCGCAATCGGCAAGGATCTGGAGGGGAAGCCGGTGATCGCCGACCTCGCGAAGATGCCGCACCTGCTCATCGCCGGCGCGACCGGGTCCGGCAAGTCCGTCTGCGTCAATACCATCGTCACGAGCCTCGTCTACCGCCACACGCCGCGCACGCTTCGGCTGCTGATGGTCGATCCGAAGATGGTCGAGCTGTCGGTGTACAACACCCTGCCGCATCTCCGTCACAAGGTCGTGACGGACAACCGCGACGCCGCGGCGGTGCTCAAGTGGGCCGTGCTGGAGATGCAGGACCGCTACGAGCTGCTGGCGGCCAACACGTGCCGCAACATCCAGGACTTCAACCGGCGCGTGCAGGACGGCGCCGAGATGAAGGAGCCGAAGCGGCCGGACATCGCGCTCGAGCAGCTCAACTACAGGGGCGGGATCCTTCCGTACATTGTCGTGGTAATCGATGAGATGGCCGACCTGATGATGACGGTGCAGGGAGAAGTGGAGACGCCGATCGCGATGCTCGCGCAGAAGGCGCGCGCGATCGGCATCCACCTCATTCTCGCCACGCAACGACCGAGCGTGAACGTCATCACCGGCCTCATCAAGGCGAATTTCCCCAGCCGCATCGCCTTTCGCGTCGCGTCGCAAGTGGACAGCCGCACCATCATCGACGGCGCGGGCGCCGAGGCGCTGCTCGGGAACGGCGACATGCTGTTCATCCCGCCCGCCAAGTCGGAGCCCGCGCGCATGCAGGGCGCCTATATCTCGAGCGAGGACACCGAGCGCCTGATGAAGTGGTACGACGACCGGCGCGAAGCGAAGCGGGCGGCGTTCGCCGCGCAGGGTCTCTTGCTCGAGGAAGCCGCCGACGCGGAGGAGGACATCATCGCCAGAGTGCGCGAGCGCGAGGCGATGGAGGCTGCAGAAGCGGACGGTGGCGACGCCGCCGACATCGGAGACCGCGACAAGTTGTTCCGTGAGGCCGCCGAGGTCGTGATTCAGCATCAGCAAGGCTCGACGTCGCTGCTCCAGAGGCGCCTGAAGGTCGGGTACGGCCGCGCGGCGCGCATCATCGACCAGCTCCATTCCGCCGGGGTCCTCGGTCCCCCCGATGGATCCAGACCCCGCGAGGTGCTGGTCGGCCTGGATGATCTCGACCGCATCTGCGGGCCGCGCGCGTGAACGCCGCGGTGGCGCTGACGCTGGCCGCGGTGGCGCTGGTTGGGTCGCTCGGGTCCCCGGCAGCCGCGCAGGATTCGATCGCGACGGCGCGTCACGTCCTCCCGTTCGATACCGCGCGGCTCCAGCCGTTTCGCCGCTTTTACGACATGGTCGTACACGGCGCGGATTCGGCGATCGTCATCGGGAGTCGTGAGGTGACCCTGAATCCCGCGACATACGCGGGCGCGCCGTCCTGGCTGCTCGTGGAGACGCGGACCGGCGTGGTGCCCTCTGCCGAATCGCTCTACGTCGCCCCGGACATGCGGCCGCTGCACTGGTCATCCTCGCTTGGCGCCGCCCGACTGGGCACGGCGTTCGTGGGCGACTCGATCTATGGCGCCGTGACGGGGCCGCGCGGCAAGCAGAACATCGTCCTGGCGGGTCGACCCGACCTGCTGCTCTCCACGCCGATGATCTCGATGCTGCTGCCGCTGCTCCCGCTGTCACGGCAGTGGACCGATTCCGCCGGTGTGATGGCTGTAGACCTGGCGTCCACGACCATTCTCCCCGTCGAGCTGGCCGTCGTTGCGGAAGAGGAGCTGGTGGTCGACTCCACGCTGAGCCGGCCGACATGGGTCGTGGCACTCCGCGCCGGTGCGCACAGCGCCCTCTTCTGGGTGGACAAGGACATCCCGGCGGTGCTCCGCGTCCAGCAGCCACTCCCGCCGCATGTTGGCCGCCTGCTCGAATTCAGGCTGCGTGGCGCGACCCCCCGGGACTCCGCGACAGCGCTTCCATCACCGCCATGATCTCCAACCCGCTGCTCGATCCGGCAGCACGCCTGGTCATTGCGCATCGGGGCAATCGAGTCGCCGTGGCGGAGAACACGCTCGAGTCGCTCGTGCAGGCGGCGGAGCTGGGAGCGGACGCCGTGGAGTTCGACGTCCGGATGACGCGCGACGGCCTGCCGGTCCTGATGCACGACCCGACCATCGACCGCACGACGAATGGGCGAGGGCTCGTGCGGTCGTACGCGCTCGACGAACTTCGCGCGTTCGGGGTGGGTGCAGGACGCGCATCCGCGGGCGACGGGGCGAGGCTCCGCATCCCCACGCTGGAGGAAGTGTTCGACCGGCTGCGTGAGACTCCCTTCGTGATCGAAGTGAAGGAGATGGCGGCGGCGGATGCCACCGAGCAAATGATCCGGAGGTTCGGCGCGAAGAATCGCGTGGTGGTGGGTTCGTCGGAGACCTCGGTCATGGAGCGATTCTACCGGTCGGGCCTGAGCAGCTGCGCGTCGAGTCGCGACTCACTCCTGCTGTTGCCGCAGGCATTGCTCGGATTCAAACCGCTCTCGCCGCGGTACGACCTGCTCTCGATTCCGCCGCGCTACCGCGGCTTTCCCCTGCCCGTTCTTCGCATGGCGTCGGCGGTGCGTCGAATCGGCATCGCAACCCACGTGTGGACCGTGAACGACCCGACCGAGGCGCGTGCCATGTGGGTCGGTGGCGTCGCCGGCATCGTCACCGACGACCCCGCCGCGCTCCTTCGAGCCAGGGCGCAATGAATTGGTGACGCTCCCGCTGCGAGCCGCCATAGACTGGGCCCCATGTCAGCGGCCAGGCAGGCGTTCGGCGAACTCGGAGAGCGGATCGCGGAGCGGTGGCTCCGCCGGCGGGGGTGGCGCGTCGTGCAGCGCCGGTTCCGGAGCGGGCACCGCGACATCGATCTGGTAGTCGAGCGGGATGGGACCGTGGCTTTTGTCGAGGTCAAGGCTCGCAAAGGCGCGGAGTTCGGCGGGCCGGTCCAGGCAGTCAACTATCGCAAGCAGAAAGAGTTAAAGCGCTCGGCGATGGTCTGGATCGACCGCCACGGGCAGGAGGCGGAGTCATACCGGTTCGACGTGGTCGGCGTGCTGCTGGATGGCGCCGAAGTTCGAATATGCCACGTCGAAAACGCCTTCTCGCTCGCCACGTCCGCTTGATTATCAGACCGCGATTCGTATTTTGTTCGGGGCACCGAGCTCGTGGCAGCAGGCAAGCGGTTCGGAATCCTAGCCAGCCAGGCCAAAAGTGCGGACCTTTCAACCCCAATGGGTGACGACATGGCTGTTTCAACGATTGCCGACGACAAGAAGAAGGCGCTGAACCTGGCGATCGCACAGATCGAGAAGACCTGCGGCAAGGGATCGATCATGCGGCTGGGCGCGGACAACAAGGTCCGCGTCGAGGCCATCCCCACGGGCGCGATCAATCTCGACGCGGCCATTGGCGTGGGAGGGATTCCGCGGGGACGCATCACCGAGATCTACGGCCCCGAGTCCAGCGGCAAGACGACGCTCACGCTGCACGTGGTAGCCAACGCGCAGCGACAGGGCGGAGTGGCGGCCTTCATCGACGCCGAGCACGCGCTGGATGTGGAGTACGCACGAAAGTTGGGCGTGGACGTGGACAGCCTCCTCATCTCGCAACCGGACACGGGCGAGCAGGCGCTGGAGATCTGCGAGATCCTGGTGCGTTCTGGCGCCGTGGACATCGTGGTTATCGACTCCGTCGCCGCGCTCGTGCCCAAGGCGGAGATCGAAGGGGACATGGGCGAAAGCCACATGGGCTTGCAGGCCCGCCTGATGAGCCAGGCGCTGCGCAAGCTCACCGGAGCCATCGCCCGGTCGCGCACCTCGGTGGTCTTCATCAATCAGCTGCGCGAAAAGATCGGCGTCATGTTCGGGAATCCCGAGACCACCACCGGCGGCAAGGCCCTCAAGTTCTACGCCTCGTTGCGGCTGGACATCAGGCGCATCGGCCCGGTGAAGGAAAAGGAAGAGGTGGTCGGATCGCACGTCCGCGTGAAGGTGGTCAAGAACAAGGTGGCCGCTCCCTTCCGGCAGGCCGAGTTCGACATCATGTACGCGGAGGGCATCAGCCACACATCGCTCCTCGTGGACATCGGCGCCGAAGCCAACATCATCGAGAGATCGGGCGCCTGGTACAGCTACAACGGGCAGAAGATCGGGCAGGGTCGCGAGAACGCGAAGCTGTATCTCAAGGACAACCCGGTGCTTCTCTCCGAGATCGAGGAGAAGGTGAAGGTGCTCCTCGGGATGACGCCGACGAAGGTGACTCCAGAGGAGTTGGTCGAGGACGAATAGCCATCGAGGACGCTCGACCCATGGCCGGGGAGAGACGCTCTGTTCAGAACGGGACCCGGAAACTCCCGGAAAGACAGATCGTTTTCTCCCCGGCTTTTCTTACAGGGACAGAGCCGCAGCGATCACGAGCTGACACGTTGGGTCGCGCTTCCGCTGCCGAGAACGAGCGATGACCAAGGCCGTATCCGCGTACGACCTCGCCCTGCGATTCCTCGAGTTCCGCGCCCGCTCCGAGGCGGAGCTCCGGAGCAAGCTGCTCCAGAAGGGAGTGGTCGCCGCCGAGATCGACGAAGCGATCACGAGGCTGCGCGACCAGAAACTGCTCGACGACGCCGAGTTCGCCCGACAGTTCGCTCGCAACCGGACCGTGGGCGCCGGAGCTTCGCGACGGCGGGTCGTCCAGGAGCTGAGGCGCAAGGGCGTCGCGGGCGCGATCGCGGGCGAAGCCGTGGATGGGCTCCAGGAACGGGAAGGCATCGACCCGGACGCGACAGTCCATCGCGTGGCGGGGAAGAAGTGGAAGTCGCTGATCAAGCTGGATGAGTTCACGCGCCGGCGACGGCTGTACGCCTTCCTTGCGCGACGCGGCTTTGATCCGGACGAGATCAGGAGCGCGCTGAAGGCGCTGGAGAGCAATGACGGTTTGACGGGTTGACGGTTTGTCGGGTTGACCCCGTCAAACCGTGAACCGTCGAACCGTTTCCAGTCCAGCCGTTTTCTCGACGCGTTCATATATTCCGCGCATATGCGCGCCGCCGAGATCCGAACCCGTTTTCTGAAGTATTTCGAGCGCAACGGCCACGCCGTTCGCCCGAGCGCGTCGCTCGTGCCGGCGGACGATCCTACGCTGCTCTTCACGAATGCCGGGATGGTGCAGTTCAAGCGGGTCTTCCTGGGCCTCGAGGAGCCGCCGGGCGGTACGCGCCGCGCCACGACGGCGCAGAAGTGCGTGCGGGCCGGCGGCAAGCACAACGATCTCGAGCAGGTGGGCCACACGTTCCGGCACCACACGTTCTTCGAGATGCTCGGCAACTTCTCGTTCGGCGACTACTTCAAGCGCGACGCCATCCGCTTCGGCTGGGAGTTCGTCACCGGAGAGCTCGGGCTCGATCCGAAGCACGTTCGCGTGACCGTGCACCACACGGACGACGAAGCCCGGACGCTCTGGCGCGAAGTCGCCGGCCTGTCCGACGAACGCATCTACGGCCTGGGTGACAAGGACAACTTCTGGCAGATGGCGGACACGGGCCCCTGCGGTCCGTGCTCGGAGATCTACGTCGACCTCGCGCACTTCGCGAAGGACTGGATGTTCCCCGCTGACGCGACGGGGGAATGGACCGAGAAAAAGCGCAAGGAGTTCTCGCTCGACGCGTTCGTGGAGGGCGCGGAGGCGGGCCGCTTCCTCGAGATCTGGAACCTGGTGTTCATGCAGTACGATCGGCAGGCCGACGGCACACTCGTCCCGCTCCCCAAGCCGTCCGTCGACACTGGCGCCGGCCTCGAACGCATCGCGGCCACGTTGCAGGGCGTCACCAGCAACTACCACACGGATCTCTTCGAGCCGCTGATCGAGGCGGCCGAGCGCGTCGTCGGAAAGCCGTGATCGGCAGAACGCCTCGTACCGCGTGCTGGCCGATCACGCGCGGGCCGTCGCCTTTCTCCTCGCGGACGGCGTGTTCCCGTCCAACGAGGGCCGCGGCTACGTGCTGCGCCGCATCCTCCGGCGCGCGGTGCGTCACGCCTGGCTCCTGGGGCGCAAGACGCCGACGCTGACGGCGATCGTCGAGACAGTGGTCGAGACGATGGGCGACGTCTACCCGGAACTGCGCGAGCGCAAGGCACACGTGCTCAAGACAACCCAGGTCGAGGAGGAGAGTTTTCTCGCGACCATTGAAGGCGGCCTGGCGCGCTTCGATCAGCTGGCGCCCGCGCATACGTCGCAGGGGAGCAGCGAGCTGCGCGGCACGATCAGCGGCGAGGACGCATTCCGCCTGTACGACACGTTCGGCTTTCCGATCGATCTCACCGAGCTGATGGCGCGCGAGCGCAGCTACATCGTGGACATCGCGGGGTTCGAGACCGCGCTCGAAGTCCAGCGACGCCGCTCGCAGGAGGATCGCAAGGCACGCCGAGTCGGGGTCGAGGCGGACGCGCTGGGCGACCTCGCGCAGTGGGAGGCCGCGCGAGGAACTTCGGCGGCCGACGTCCGCTTCGTCGGCTACGACGCCATCGAGATCGAGACGCAGGTGACTGCGGTCAAGCGGCTCGCGGAAGGGCGCCTCGCCATGCTGCTGCGCGAGACGCCGTTCTACGCGGAATCCGGCGGGCAGGTCTCGGATCGCGGCGAGATCGTGGGCAAAGGCTGGCGTCTCGACGTGGACGACGTGCGCAAGGTCGAGGGCCGGCCCGCGGCGGTCGGCACGCTCACGGGCTCGTTCTCGTTCGGCCGCGTGACGGCGCGCGTCCCCACGCACCAGCGGAAGGACACCGAGCGCAATCACACGGCGACGCACCTGCTGCACGCGGCGCTGCGCCAGGTGCTCGGCGAAACGGTGCACCAGGCCGGCTCGCTCGTGGCGCCCGACCGTCTGCGCTTCGACTTCACCCATCACGGTCCCGTGAAGGCCGATCGGCTCGAGGAGATCGAGCGGATCGTCAATCATCACATCTGGCGTGCGAAGCCGGTCACGCTCCGGGAGATGTCGTTCGCGGACGCGCGCGCCGCCGGGGCGATGGCGCTGTTCGACGAGAAGTACGGCGACGTGGTGCGCGTGGTCACCGTGCCCGACGTCTCGATGGAGCTGTGCGGGGGCACGCACGTCGGGAACACGGCGGAGATCGGCCTGTTTCGCATCCTGCACGAGACCGGCGTCGCGTCCGGCGTCCGGCGCATCGAGGCCGCGACCGGCCCGGGCGCGTTCCAGCTCATGCGCGAGCGCGAGCGCGTGCTGGCGCGACTCGGCGAGGCGCTCAAGTCGCCCGAGGACGCCCTCGAGCGCCGCGTGCTTGCGCTCGTCGAGGAACGTCGCGCGCTGGAGCGCCGGGTCGACGAAGCCATGCGGGGCGGCGGCGATCAGTTGAAGCAATGGATCGCGGAGGCGGAGAAGCTGGGTGAAAACGGCAGCCGCTTCGTCGGCCGGCGGGTTGCGGCCGGCGACGTCAAGGAGCTCCAGGCCCTCGGCGACGCCTTGCGCGAGCAGCTCCGTTCCGGTGTCGGTGTGCTCGGGTCCACTTTTCCCGACGGCAAGAGCACGCTGCTGGTGGTGGTCACGGACGACCTGAAGGACCGCGGCGTGCGCGCGGACGCGCTGGTGCGCGAGATCGCGGCGTCGGCCGGAGGCAAGGGAGGCGGCAAGCCCCACATGGCGCAGGCGGGAATTCCCGACGCGGACAAGCTGGACGCGGCCATTCGCGGCGCGCCCGCGATCATCCGCCCTTTGCTCGCGGCGTCGTGACGGTTCGCGACTGGGTCGAACGTCGTACGCCTGCGGCGCCGCCAGCGCTCACCAGGGCCGTGATGGCGGCGCTCGGACCGGACGCGGACGCCGCCGATCGGCAAATCCCGGACGTGTGCCTCGCCGCGGCCGCGCGCCTGCTCGAGCAGATGCTGGTGGACCAGCGCTTCGGCCGTGAGGGCGCGCTGGACCTGCTGGCCGCGGACGCCCTCACCACCTACGCGTACGAGTACGCCAGCACGACGAGCGACGCCGACCTCGCGGCACTCGTGCGGAGTGGAACCACTCTGATGGAGCAACTCGTGACACAACGTGTCTGACGTCTTTGCCGGACCGCTCAACGAGCTCGCAGCCACCGCGCGCCGCGTGGCCGAGCAGCTCGGGCCGGCCCTCGAAACGGCGCTGCGCATGGTACAGGAGACGGTTCGGCGTGGCGGAACGCTCTACTTCTGCGGGAACGGCGGCAGTGCCGCGGACGCGCAGCATCTCGCGACCGAATATGTGGTGCGCTACACGAGGAATCGCAGGGCGTACCCCGCGGTCGCACTCACGACCGACACGTCGCTGCTGACCGCCGCGGGCAACGACCTGGGGTTCGACGAGATCTTCGCCCGCCAGGTCGAGGCGCTGGCCGGACCGGAGGATCTTCTCGTCATCCACACGACCAGCGGCAATTCGCCCAACCTGCTGCGCGCCGCGCAGGCTGCGCGCGGCAAGGGCGTAGCGGTGCTGGCGCTCAGCGCACGCGACGGCGGGAAACTCAGGGGGCTGGCCACGCACTCGGTGATCGTTCCCACCGAGCGGACGGATCGCGCGCAGGAGCTCCAGCTCTGCATCCAGCACATCATCTGCGACGCGGTGGAGCAGGAGCTGTGAAGTCGTTGTCGGGACGTGCGGCGCTGGTCACCGGCGGGTCGCGGGGAATCGGCGCGGCGACCGCGCTCCTGTTCGCGGAGTCCGGGACCAACGTTGCCATCGGCTACCGGGACCGGAAGGACGACGCGGAACGCGTCGCGGCGCGGGCGCGCGAGCTCGGCGTCACCGCCAGCGCGATCGCGTCGGACATCTCGAGCCGGGCCGGCGCGGAGCGGCTGGTGGAGCAGGCCGCGCGGGCCCTCGGTGGGCTCGACTACTTCGTGGGGAACTCCGGCATCTGGATTCCCGACGAGGCGGCGCTGACCGACATGACGGACGAGCAGTGGCAGCGCACGATGCGCGAGAACGTCGATTCCGTCTTCTTCACGACACGGGCCGCCGCCCGCATCCTCAGGGAGCACGGGCGGATCGTGCTGGTCGCCAGCACCGCGGGGCAGCGCGGCGAGGCGTTCCATTCCGACTACGCCGCGTCCAAGGGGGCGATGATCTCGTTCGTAAAGTCGCTGTGCATCGAGCTGGCGAAGCGTGACATCACCGTGAACTGCGTCGCGCCGGGATGGGTGGATACCGAGATGACGGTGAAGCCGTACGCCAAGGGTGGACGGGAGCGTATCGCCGCGGGAATCCCGCTCGGTCGCGTCGCCGAGCCGCGCGACATCGCCGGGCCCATCGTCTTCCTGTGCTCGGACCTCGCGCGCCACATGACGGGCGAGGTCGTGAACGTGAACGGCGGCAGCGTACTCTGCGGATGACAGCCTCAGCGGCGCACGAAAGGTTCCGTCCGCCGCCGGCGATTCTCGAGATTACGCGCGATCTGGAGAAGGCCGGCTACGAGGCCTGGTGCGTCGGCGGCGCGGTGCGTGATGCGCTCCTCGGGCACGCGCATCTCGACTGGGACATGGCCACCGACGCCAGGCCAGAGCAGGTGCGCGCCATCTTTGGCCGAAAACGCACCATCCCGAAGGGAATCGAGTTCGGCACGGTCGGCGTGTTGGACGCGTCCGGCGTGCTGCATGAGATCACGACCTTCCGTCGCGACGTGCGCACCGACGGGAGACACGCCGAAGTCGAGTTCGGCGCCACGCTGGACGAGGACCTGGCGCGGCGGGACTTCACGATCAACGCCATGGCCTGGTCGCCGACGCGGCGCGAGCTGCGCGATCCGTTCTCGGGCCAGCGGGACCTGGCCGGCAAGGTCGTGCGCGCCGTGGGCGATGCCGCGGAGCGCATGCGTGAGGACCGCCTTCGGGCGCTGCGCGCGATCCGGTTCGCCGGCCGATTCGGGTTCCGAATCGAGGATGAGACCTGGAACGCGATTCGCGGCAGCGCGCCGCACCTGACGCGTTTGTCGGCCGAGCGGGTGAGGGAAGAGCTGGAAAAGACGATGGACCAGGTTGCGGCGCCCTCGGGCGCGCTCCGGCTTTGGCGAGAGAGCGGGGCCGCCGGGGTGCTCCTTCCCGAGCTCGACGCGGCCAGCGCCGAAGCACTGGCCGCGCTCGATTGCGCGGCGCAGCCCGGCCTCGCGTCCAGGCCCGGACGACGCCTGACCCGACTCGCGCTTCTCTTCAGCGATGTGCAGGTCGCCAGGTCGTTGACGGCGCTCAAGCGCCTGCGCTTCTCGAACAGCGACGCGCACTGGATCGCGGGCATGGTGGAGCGCTGGCAGGCCCTCGAGCAGCCCATGTCGGAGCATATCGGACGCGAGCTTGACCCGGCGCAGGTTCGGCGCTGGATTGCCATTATCGGGCGACCCAACCTGGCAGCGTTCTTCAGGTTGGCCAGCGCCCGATGGTCGGCGCGGAGGACGGCGCCGGCGACGTCGGCCGCGCCAGCGGCGCGAGCCGTGCATTCGCTCTACCGCCAAAGCCTTCGGGCTTCGTTGAAGGAGCCGGTGGACTTGCGCGATCTGGCGGTGGACGGCGAGGACTTGAGCGGCGAAGGCATCGCCCCCGGTCCGGCGTTGGGTAAGATTCTCAGGGCACTGTTACATGCCGTACTCGAGGATCCATCGCGGAACAATCGCGAGTGGCTGCTCGCGGAAGCGAGGCGCCTGAGGATGGAGCCTGAATGAGCGACGCGCCGACGGGAGCGTGACATTGATGCTGTTTCGGGACAAGCAGGCCGAAGCGTCGATCTGGCATCGCTTCAAGGTCGGGTCGGACGGCTTCACGTTCTCGTCCGAGGACGGGCTCTACTCCGCGCACGTGGTGGCCAACGCCGAGCGCGTCGTGGACCTGTTGCACTCGCTGGCGGAGCACATGCCGCCCGCGGTGGACGTCTCGCTCGTCGACTTCAGGTCCGGCAGAAGCTGGAAGGGCGAGTCGCTGCCGATCGACGACGTCCGCGAGCAGCTGGCGCGACTCAAGGTGCTCCTCGGCCGCTACGGCGGGGTGGAGTTGTCGGTGTACACGTCCAACGACCAGCTGACGCTCAATCCCTATCTCGAGCTTTTCATCTACGCGCGCACCGATCGCTGGTATTACCTGCTCGAGGGCCGTGGTCTCGAGGAGCAGGGCGCCGTCCACACGAAGAGCTGGAAGCAACGGCGCGGGCACTTTCCCGCCGCGGCCGAGCTGGTGAACGCGGTTCAAACGACGGTGGAGCGGCTGGGTCTCGAGCGCGCGTGAACGGCACCCAGTTGGCGTACGGCCTCTCGGCGGCCGCGGCGAACATCGTCGGAGCGCTCGCGGTCACGTCGAGGCGCCGGTGGAGCGTGCGCGCGCTGGACCGGCTGCTGGCGTTCGCGGCCGGATTCCTGCTTTCCGTTGCGTTCATCGACCTGATTCCCGAGTCGATCAGGCGCGGCGGCCACACCGCGGCGGTCACGGCGCTGATCGCGTACCTGCTGGTGCATCTCTCCCAGCACACGCTCGGACGGCACTTCCACTTCGGCGAAGAGACGCACGCCGTGACCCCGATCGGTGAGCCGAAGCGCGCTGGTCGGGCTGCTGCTGCACACCTTCGTGGACGGCGTCGCGGTCGCGAGCGGGCTGCTCGTCAACCCGGCCGTCGGTGCGCTGGTCTTCATCGGCGTTCTCCTGCACAAGTTTCCCGAGGGGCTGGCGATCTCCAGCCTCTTCCTCGCCGCCGGAGCGTCGCGCGGCGCCGCCATCGGAGCCGCGGCGGCGCTTGGCGCGGCGACGGTGCTCGGCGTGGCCCTCACCAATGCCTTCGAGTCGCTGCAGAGCCATGGCCTCGCCATCTCGGCCGGCGTCACGATCTACGTCGGTGCGTCGAACCTCGTGCCCGAGCTGCAGGCACGCGGCGGCTGGGGCACGCCCCTCAGTTTCGTGCTCGGATGCGGGGCGTATTTCGCGACCCGGCTCGCCTTGTGAGACGCCGCATCCTTGTGATGCGCGACTCGTGACTCGTGATTACTAGGATGCCGCGCAGGCCCCAGGGACACCCGACGCTCTTTCAGGAATCGGCAGAACGCGCGCAGCCGCTGGCGTCGCGCATGCGACCGGCCACGCTCGACGAGTTCGCCGGCCAGGAACATCTCCTCGCGCCGGGCAAGCCGCTGCGCGACGCCATCGAGCGCGGCACGATCGGCTCCGTCATCCTCTGGGGGCCTCCGGGGTCGGGCAAGACCACGCTCGGGCGACTCATCGCCGTCTACACCGAGCGCGAGTTCGTGCCATTCTCGTCCGTCACGGAAGGCGTGCCGCGCATCCGCGAGATCGTCGCGGACGCGCAGCAGCGGCTGGCCGTCGGACGCGGAACGATCCTGTTCGCGGACGAGATCCATCGTCTCAACAAGGCGCAACAGGACGCGTTTCTCCCGCACGTGGAGTCGGGAACGATCACGCTCGTGGGCGCGACGACGGAGAACCCGTCGTTCGAGATCAACGGAGCGCTGCTGTCGCGCGTGCGCGTGTTCGTCCTCCGGCCGCTCACGCCGGCCCATGTGACGGGTCTGCTCGAACGGGCACTGGCAGACGCCAGGCGTGGGCTGGGCGACCGCCAGCTTCGCGTGGACGACGCCGCGCTGGACCTCGTCGCGAGGGAAGCGGACGGCGACGCGCGGCGGTCGCTCACGGTTCTCGAGGCCGCGGCCGAGCATGTGGGCGCTGGCGGGTCGCATCGACGAAGCCGTGGCTCGCGAGGCGCTGCAACTGCGCTTCGCGCGCTTCGACAAGGGTGGGGAGGAGACGTACAACATTCTGAGCGCGTTTCACAAGAGCCTGCGCGGCAGCGACCCGCAGGGCGCCCTCTACTGGATGGCGCGATTCGTCGAGGGGGGCGGCGACCCGATGGTTCTCTTCCGCCGCGCGCTCGCGATGGCCGCGGAGGACATCGGGCTGGCGGACCCGGAGGCGCTCAAGCTCGCCGTCGCCGCGCGCGACGCCTACCACATGCTCGGGCCGCCCGAGGGCTACCTGCCGCTCGCGGAAATGGTGGTCTATCTCGCGACCGCGCCGAAGTCGAACAGCGCCAAGGTTGCCCTCGGAGCCGCGATGGAGGCGGCCGCGCGAGACCCCCGCGGAAGGGGTTCCGCTGCACATCAGGAACGCGCCCACCCGTCTCATGAAGGAACTGGGGTATCACGCGGGGTATCAGTACGCGCATGACGCCCCCGAGGCATACATCCCGCAGGAGTACCTGCCCGACACGCTGCGAGGGCGCATTTTCTATCAGCCCGGCCCATTCGGATTCGAGAAGGAGATCGCGAAGCGGCTCGCGTGGTGGGAAGAGCTGAAGCGTCGTAAGACCGAGAACGAAGGAGACAAGAAACCATGAAGAAAGTCGTCGTGCTCGCAGCCGCCCTCGCGGTTGCGGCCTGTTCGGCCCTGGGACGCGCGGCGTTCCGGAATCCCGAGGTGACCCTTCGCGACGTCCGCGTGCTGGGGCTTGGCACCAGCGGTGGCCAGCTCGAGGTGCATCTCGGGGTCTACAATCCCAACAACTACCGTCTCGACGCGACGCGCCTGACCTATCGCGCGTTCGTCGGCGACACGGTCGGGCTCGCGAACGGGACGTTCGACACGCACACCACCGTGCAGGCCGGTGACTCCACGATCGTCAAGATTCCGGTGTCGTTCACCTACGCCGGGCTCGGCGCGGCCGGCATGCAGCTCCTCCGCACCGGTTCCGTGACGTATCGCGTCGCTGGGGACGTGACGGTGGGCTCGCCGGTCGGCAATTTTACGGTGCCGTACAGCGACCTCCGGACAGTTCAACACGATGGCCCGCTGAGCGGAGCACGACGATCCCGAAAGCACCCATACAAATCCGGCAGCCAGTCGAGCGCGCGATCCTGGTGGGAGCGCCGCTCAAGCGCGCGCGCTCCCGCGCCAACCTGCGGGAGCACCTCGACGAACTGGAGCGGCTCGCGGACACGGCGGGCGCGGTCATCGTCGGTGAGGTCACGCAGCAGCTCGATCGTCCCAACCCGGCGACGTACCTCGGCGCGGGCAAGATCGACGAGCTGCGCCAGAAGGTCGTCGACACGCAGGCGTCGCTGGTGATCTTCGACGACGAGCTGTCTCCGTCGCAGGCCAAGAACATCGAGGACGCCATCGGGCAACGCGTCGTCGACCGCGCGGAGCTGATTCTCGACATCTTCGCCACGCGGGCGCGTACCGCCGAGGCCAAGATGCAGGTGGAGCTGGCGCAGCTCGAGTACATGCTGCCGCGCCTCACCCGGATGTGGACGCACCTCGAGAAGTTCCGCGGCGGCATCGGCGTACGGGGCCCCGGCGAGACGCAGCTCGAGACGGACCGCCGGCTGATCAGCCACCGCATCAAGCTGCTGCGCGAGCGGCTGCGCGAGTTCCAGAAGGGCCGCGACAGTGCAGCGCAACGCGCGGCGGAGCGAGTTCAAGGCCTCGCTCGTCGGCTACACGAACGCGGGAAAGTCCTCGATCCTCCGCGAGCTGGCGGGCGCCGACGAGGTGTTCGTCGAGGACCGCCTGTTCGCGACGCTCGACCCGCTGACGCGCGAGGTCGACCTCGGCGAAAACGCGCGCGCGCTGCTGACGGATACGGTCGGGTTCATCCGCAAGCTGCCGCACCACCTCGTCGCGTCGTTCCGCGCGACACTCGAGGAGGCGCGCGAAGCGGACCTGCTGCTCCACGTGATCGACGCCAGCCACGGGTCGTGGGACGAGCAGCGCGCCGTCGTCGACGGCGTGCTTCGCGAGCTGGAGCTCCAGGAGCAGCCGCAGCTGCTGGTGTTCAACAAGCTGGACCTCCTCGACGAGAACGGCGCTGCTCGCGCTCCAGGAGCGCATCGCGTCGGAGGGCGTCGAAGCGGTTTTCGTCTCGACCGTGCAGGAGCACGGCACCGATCCGTTGAAGCGCGCCCTGCTGGGTCACGTGCGCACCCGCAGGCCGCTGGCCGAGATCCACCTCTCGCCCTCGGACGGCAAGCTGCTGTCGGAGATTCACGAGTACGGTGAGGTGCATCGAGCAGCGCACGGTCGGCGAACGGCTGGTGTTGCGCGCGCGGGTCAGCGACAGGCTCGCAGGCCGCCTGCGTCGCGCGGGTGCCATCGTGGAGCGGGAAGGCGCCAACGGTTCGTGATCGCCGTCGTCACGGGCGGCAGCGGTTTCGTCGGCCAGAACCTGGTGCGCCGCCTCGCCCGTGACGGCCACGAGGTGCGATGCCTGGTGCGGCCCGCCGGCGGCGCGCCGCCGCCGAAGGCGAAGCGTTACGAGGTCCGGCTGGATGACCCGGCGTCGCTGTTGGCCTGCGCCGCGTTTCGCGAGGCGGACGTCGTGTTCCATCTGGCCGGCGCGACGAAGGCCGTACGTGCGAGCGACTTCATGGCCGCCAACGTGACGCCGACGCGCACCATCCTCGGGGCGCTCGTCGCGCAGCGGCTGCGCCCCCGCTTCGTCTTCGTGTCGTCGCAGGCGGCGGCCGGCCCGGCGCCGGCGCGGCACCGCGCCATTGACGAGGACGACATTCCACGGCCGGTCGAGGCCTACGGAAAGAGCAAGCTGGAAGCCGAGCGCATCGTCGAGAGCTTCGCCGATCGCGTGCCCGTCACCATCGTGCGGCCGTGCGCGGCCTTCGGGCCTTTCGACCGCGACTTCTTCACGCTGTTCCGCCTGGCGCGCCGGGGCATCCTGGTGTATCCGGGCGTGGCGGACCACTGGCTTTCGGTCCTGCACGTGGACGACCTCGTGGACGGTCTCATCGCCGCGGCGACGCGCGACCAGGCGATCTCGCGCAAGTATTTCCTGGCGGGCGAGTCCCCGGTGCAGTGGCGCGCACTCGGCGATTTCATCGCGAACGCCGTGAACCGGCGCGTGCGGCACGTCGACGTTCCGGCGCCGATCGTGGCCACCGTGTCGCTGGCGGGCGAGCTGATCGGGCGCCTCTTGAAGGGCGCGACGATCGCCAACTGGAGCAAGGCGCTGCTGTCGCGGCAGCGATACTGGATCTGCTCCGCGTCTCGCGCTCGCGACGAGCTCGGGTTCCGCGAGTCGCGTTCACTCCCTGAGGCAGTACGCGACACTTACTATTGGTATCGCAACAGCGGCTGGCTCGCCGGCTCACGAGGAGCGGCGCGCCCCGTCGCCTGACCGTACTCCATGTCCGTCGCACGGGTCGCCACGACGTCGTCTTCAACACTTTCCGCCGACGACGCGCGCGCCGTCGGCGCGACGACGCTCGTCGAATCTGCTGCGGACCCGCGCCGAGTCGAGTCCCGACCGGGTCGTCTATCGCTTCCTGCCCGGCGTCACGAAGCCGGAGCAGCGCGTCACCTATGCGGAGCTCGATCGGCGGGCCAAAGCGTTGGCGGCACGCATCCGGGAGCGCGCAGGTCGCGGCGAGCGCGCGCTCCTGCTGGTTCCCCCCGGCCTGGACTACGTCGCGGCCTACTTCGCGTGCCTGTATGCGGGCGTGATCGCGGTGCCGGCATACCCGCCGAATCCACGGCGGCCCGATCCGCGCATCTCCGGCATCGTGGATGATTGTCAGCCGGCGGTGGCGCTCACGACGGGCACGCTGCTGGCGCGGTTGGACCAGTGGCGAGGCGGACGACCAGCGCCTGCAGGCCATCCACTGGATCACGGCCGACGGCGCCGGCGACTCCGCGGCCGCATGGCGCGATCCCGACATCCAAGGCGCGGACGTCGCGATGCTGCAGTACACGTCCGGCTCCACGGCCGCGCCGAAGGGTGTGGTGCTCACGCATCGCAACCTGCTGCACAACCTTTCGCTCATACGGTCGGCGTTCAACGTCGACGCACGGCGCCGGACGACGTCGGCGTGTTCTGGCTGCCGCCGTTCCACGACATGGGGCTCATCGGCGGCATCCTCCAGCCGTGCTACGTCGGCCGGGGCGTCGGTGCTGATGTCGTCGGCGACGTTCCTCCAGCGCCCGCTCGCCTGGCTGGAGGCGATGTCGAAGTACCGGGCGACGACGAGCGCGGCGCCCAACTTCGCGTTCGACCTCTGCGTCGACCGCATCACGCCCGAGGAGACGGCGCGGGCTCGATCTGTCGTCCTGGCACACGGTGTTCGACGGCGCCGAGCCGATTCGCGCGGACACGATCGACCGCTTTGCGCGGGCGTTCGCCGACCGCGGATTCCGCCGCGAGGCGTTCTTCCCGTGCTACGGCCTGGCGGAAGGCACGCTGTTCGTGTCGGGCGGACCGTGGGGTCATGGACCGTACACGCTCGACGTGTCGCGCGCCGCGCTGGAGCAGAAGCGCGTCGCGCCCGCGACGGCGGGCGATCGGCTCCGGCTCGTTTCGTCCGGCGCTCCGACGACGGGCAGAGCGGTGCGCATCGTCGATCCGGATACGGGCGTCCCGTGCGAGGAGCGCCGCGTCGGCGAGATCTGGGTGAGCGGCGACAGCGTCGCGTCCGCGGCTACTGGAACAGGCCCGAGGAATCGCGGAGCACCTTCGGCGCCGCGGTCGCCGGCGACGAGGACGTCGCGCGACCTATCTGCGGACCGGCGATCTCGGTTTCGTCGACGACGGCCAGCTCTTCGTCACCGGCCGCCTGAAAGACCTGATCATCCTCGACGGTCGCAACTACTACCCGCAGGACCTCGAGCTCGCCGCGGAGCGCAGCCACCCGAGCCTGCGTCCCGGACACGCCGCCGCCTTCGCGTGGCGCCGGACGACCGCGAGCGTCTCGCCATCGCGCTCGAGGTGACGCGCCATCATCGCGAAAGCGACAACGAGGCCGTCTTCTCGGCGGTGCGCCGCGCGCTCGCGGAGCGCGAGGGCATCCTGCCGGACATCGTGCTCCTTGTCCGGCAGAATGGCATTCCCCGCACGTCGAGCGGCAAGGTCCAGCGCCGGCGACGCGTTCGTTGCTCATGGACGGCAAGCTGGACGTCATCGCGCGACCGACGCAGCGGATCGACGATCGTCTCGCTGACGCTCGGCGAGCTGCCGGACGAAAGCGCCCCGGTGGAGGCCTGGCTGCGCCGCTGGGTGGCGGACGAGCTCCAGATCGACGTCAGGTCGGTGGACGCCACCGCGTCGGTGCGGGAGTACGGGCTCGATTCGGTCGCCGCGGTGCGTCTCGTCACCGAGCTGGAACAGGTGCTGGGCCATCGCGTGGACGTGGCCCTCGTCTGGCGCGAATCGTCCATCCGGTCGCTCTCGAAAGCGCTGGAGGCTGGCGGGCAGGGGATTGCGGCGCGCGTGCTGGAGAACGGCCTGGCCACGCGGCGCAAGGAACGGTTCGTTTCGCCGCTGCCGGCATCGGAGTTTCCCGAGCACCGGTTGCTGCAGTCGCGTCTGGAGGATCTCGAGCGCCACGGACTCGAGAACCCGTATTTCCGCGTGCACCAGGGCGCGAGCGGCAGCACCGCGGAGATCGCGGGCCGCGAGGTGCTCAACTTCTCCAACTACAACTACCTCGGCCTTTCGGGCGACGCGCGCGTCAACGCGGCCGCCGTCGAGGCGGTGCGCCGCTACGGAACGTCGGTGTCGGCCAGCCGGCGTGGTGTCCGGCGAGCGTCCGATGCACCAGGAGCTCGAGCAGGAGATCGCGAGCTTCATCGGGGTCGAAGACTGCATCCTCTTCATCGGCGGCGTCACGACGAACGTCTCGACCATCGCGCACCTCGTCGGCGCCGGCGACGTGGTGCTGTGCGACGAGCTGCTCCACAACAGCGCGATGCAGGGCGCGCTGTTCTCCGGCGCCCACCGGCTCACCTTCCCGCACAACGACTTCGCGGCGGCCGATCGGCTGCTCGCCGAAGTGCGCTCGCGGCATCGCCGCGCGCTGATCGTCATCGAGGGCGTGTACAGCGCGGACGGCGACATCCCGGATCTCGCGCAGTTCGTCGACGATCAAGAAGCGTCACGAGGCGTGGCTCATGGTGGACGAGGCGCACTCCATCGGCGTGCTCGGCGCGACCGGCCGGGGGCTCGCGGAGCACGCCGGCGTGTCGCCGCGCGCGGTGGACCTCTGGATGGGGACGCTCTCGAAGTCCCTGGCGAGCGTTGGCGGATACATCGGCGCGCGCCGCGAGATCGTGGAATACCTGAAGTACACCGCGCCCGGCTTCGTCTTCAGCGTCGGCATGGCCCCGGCAAACGCCGCCGCGGCGCTCGAGGCGTTGCGCGTCCTGCGGCGCGAACCCGAGCGCGTGCGCGCGCCTCCAGGAGAACGCGCGCCTCTTCCTCGACCTGGCCAGACGAACGCGGCCTGAACACGGGCTCGAGCCGCGGCACCCCGATCGTTCCCGTCATTCTGGGCGATTCGATCCAGGCCGTGCGCGTGTCGCAGCAACTGCTCGAGCGGGGCATCAACGTGCAGCCCATGGTCGCTCCGGCGGTGAGCGAATCCGGCGCGCGGTTGCGATTCTTCATTTCCAGCACTCACACCACCGAACAGATTCGACATGCCGTCGAGTCTGTCGGATCACTCCTCGAGGTTCCTGCATGATCGATTCGACTCCCCGCAGGGGGTTTCTCGCCCGGGCCGCCGCGCTATTGGGCGTCGCCGCCGTTCCCTCGGTCGCCCGCGCCGCCACTTCGCCGCCCGCCGCCGACGAGACCTGGTTGCAGGGGCTCAGCGGAAAGCACAAGCAGTTCTTCGACGCGGCAACGGGGGGCGACGGTCGCGTCCTCGGCCGCGTTGCGAACTTCTTCGATGCCTACGCCGAGGCGTACGGCTTGAAGGATTCCGATCTCAACGCCGTCTTTGCCGCCCATGGTTCGGCCACGCCCCTCGTCATGAACGACGCGTTCTGGGCGAAGTACGAACTCGGCAGACGCTATTCGCAGAACGATCCGGCGACGCGCGAGCCGGCGGTGCGGAATCCGTTCGCGCGCGGGTCGAACACATCCGTAGCCAGGCTGCAGGAGCGGGGCGTGCGCTTCCTCGTGTGCATGCAGAGCATTCGGCGCCTCAGCCGCGAACTGGCACCCGACCCCGGCGCCGTGGAGGACCTGCGTCAGGAGATCATCGCTCACCTGCTGCCGGGAGTCACCACGGTGCCCGCCGCGATCGTCGCCGCGAACCGCGCGCAGGAAGCGGGGCTGACCTACGTCTACGTCGGCTGAGCGACGGAGGACGCATCCGCGCCGGTGAGGTCGGGCGGCGACTCGGCACGGTGGCTGCGGCCGCGGCGCGCGCGGACATCTGGATGGCACGAGTCGGTGAGCACGCCCACGACGTGGAGCGCCTCGGCCGCGACTGTCTCTCCGACGACGAGCGCGCCCACCTCGTGCTCTACCGCAGCGGCGAGGCCGCCGAACGATACGTCGTGACCCGGTCGCTCGTGCGCGCGGTACTCGCCGACCACATGGGCCTCGCGCCGCGCGCCATTCGCGTGAGCCGCACGGACACGGGCAAGCCCATCGTCGCCGAGGGCGTTCATTTCAACGTGAGTCACTCCGGTGACCTGATCCTGCTCGCGCTTTGTGAGGAGCGTGCCGTGGGCGTGGACGTGGAACGCCGTCGCGAAGTGCCGCGCGTGCAGGCGCTCACGGAGCGCTGGCTCTCCACGGCAGAGCGCGTCGAGGTTGCGCGCTTGTTGGATCGCGGCGCGACCGAGTCGGAGGCGTTCCTCCGGATCTGGAGCCTCAAGGAAGCGCGGCTCAAGGCGCTCGGCGTCGGCATCTCCGGCGCGGCGCGCGCTCCGCTCGAGGGCGTGGACGTCCGGCCGCTCGACGATCTGCTGGACCCCATCGCCGGCGATCGCCACGGCCACGGCTACGTCGGCGCTGTGGCGTTTGCCTGACGCTTGGCGAGACGCCGTCGCCAGCGGACGACTGCAAGACCACTGGCCGTGGTGAAGGCGCCGAGCAGCGCGCCGGCGACCACGTCCACGAGATAGTGAAAGCCGCCGTACACGGCGCCAAGCGCAAGGCCGATCGTGAGTGCTCCGACCACCAGGCCTCTGCGGCCGAAGTAGTACACCGCGAGGACTGACTGCGTCAGCGCCACGGCGACGTGGGACGAAGGGAAGGCCGTGCCCATGGATGACCGGGCCTGGAGCAGCGCCACCGCGGCGTTGCGGGCCGGCCCCGCGACCGCGTCCGCCGAAGACTTGAAGAGATACCTGGGTCCGGCCACCGGGTAGAACAGGTAGAACGTGAAACACGCGATGAACGTGAGCATCAGCACGAACACGGCTTCGGACAACTCCGCGTCGCGCCTGCCGATCGCCAGCCCTGCCGGCACCGCGAAGATGATGGGGTAGTAACTCAGGTACGCCGCGTGAAGCAGCTCGCTCCCCAGGCGCGACGGCCAGCGCTGCGCCCACTCGAGCGCGGGCTGTCCGCCGAACAGCGCCTTCTCCAGCTGAATCACGGGCACGTCGTTGGGATGGTGGTGCCCCGCGGCCTGGATGAGGAGCGGCATCTCCGAGTAGAGAAAGAGCAGCAGGAGCAGTGGCGTCCACAGCCGCAGCCACCGCGGGAAGCCCGGCATCCAGGTGACGGCCGCGACTCCCAGGAGCGCCGCGACATGCGCCGTGCCGACGCCGGCGGCGATGGGCGCGCGCCCGACGACGAGCAGCAGTCCGGTCGCGGCGAGATAGACGACGAGGAGTGCGCCCGGCCATATTGCGATGATGTCGCTCGAGATTTGTCCGGTGGAGCGCAGTCGCGAGCTCTCCGCGTTCATAGATGTGCCGTGGCGGATTCCGGGAGTTGCGCGAGATCCACGCTGGGTGCCACCGCTGCGAATGATGGTGCGCGACGTGCTCGACACCAAGGGCAACCCGTTCTATCGCGCGGCCGCGCGTGGGCTGTTCGTGGCGCGACGGAATGGCGCGCTCGTCGGACGGATCGCCGCGATCGAGAATCGGGCGCACAACGCCTTTCACGGCGATCGCGTCGGTTTTTTCGGCTTTTTCGACTGCGTCGACGACCGCGAGGTCGCCCAGGCGCTCTTCGACGCCGCGGACCGGTGGCTCGCCGCGCGCGGGCTGACGAGCGTCCGCGGGCCGATGAACCCCTCCACGAATCACGACTGCGGCCTCCTCGTTGCCGGGTTCGATGAGTCGCCGCAGTTCCTGACGACGTGGAACCCTCCGTACTACGAAGAGCTGGTGCGGAGCTCGGGTTTCACGGCAGCCCACGACCTGCTGGGCTACTGGCTGCCGAACACCGCCGGCTACGCCACGCAGCCACGGCTCGAGGCCCTGGCGCGACGAGCGACAGAAAAGAACGGCCTCGCTTTTCGGGACCTCGATCCGGGTCGCTTCTGGAAGGAGGTGGACATCTGCTGGGAGGTGTACAACGAGGCGTGGGAGCACAACTGGGGATTCGTGCCAATGACACGCGCCGAGTTCCTGCACATGGCCGGGTCGCTCAAGCCCCTGCTCGTGTCGCGGTTCGCCTTCGTCGCGGAGATCGGGGGCGAGCCGGCGGGGTTCATGCTTGCCACGCCGGACTACAACGTCGCGCTCAAACGCAACACGAACGGGCGGCTCTTTCCGTTCGGCGCGCTCCGGGTGCTCCGCGGCCGCACGCAGATTCGCACCCTGCGCATCATGGCCCTCGGGATCAAGGAGCGGTTCCGCTCGGGGCGCATTCTGCCGCTTTTCATGTACGAAGCCACGCGTCGTGGACTCGCGTATGGGTCGCCGGGTGCCGAGGCGTCGTGGATCCTCGAAGAGAATCAGTCTATGCGGCGGCCGCTGGAGTCGTTCGGCGGCCGGGTGTACCGCCGATGGAGGATCTTCGAGCGCTCGCTGCCGGCCGGTCGGTGAGGATCGCGATCGCCACCGACTGGTTCGCGCCGCGGCGTGGCGGCGTCGAGTCGCAGCTGACGTGTCTCGTCGAAGGCCTGACCGCTCGCGGGCACGAGGTCGACGTGTTGACGGCTATGCCCGGCGCGCATGGCGGGGGGCATTTCCGGCTGCGGCAGCTCCAGGCGCAGCTGCTGCCCGGGTCGCCGCTCGCGCTGTCGCCAGCACTGCCCCGGCTGCTGCGCCACGAACTCGGCCGCGGGTACGACGTCGTCCACGCGCACGTCAGCGTTGTCTCACCGGTGGGGTACACGGCCGCGCTCCAGGCTCGCGCCCTCGGACTCCCGACGGTCGCCACCTTCCATTCGGTGCTGCGCGCAAAGACGCACGTGTTGCGCGCCGTGAACGCGGTCGCGGACCTCGCCGGCAGCGCGACGCACTGGACCGGCGTCAGCGCACTGGTCGCGTCGCAGCTGCGGCGCGCGCTCGGCAGCCGCGCGAGCGTCGGTGTGCTGCCCAACGGCATCGACGTACGGTTCTGGCGCGCCGCGCGGGAGGGAACGCCCGCGCCGACCGCCGGCGGGGAGCCGGGCATCACCGTCGTGTACGCGGGCCGACTGCACCGCAAGAAGCGCCCGCGCGAACTGGTCCACGCATTCGCGCGCGCCTCCGCGCTCTGCCGCCCCGCTGCGACGCTGGTCCTCGTGGGCGACGGCCCCGAACGCGCGTCGATCGAGCGCGACATCACGCTCCTGGGTCTTCGCGACGGCACCGCGGCGCGGGTCGTCGTGCGCGAGTGGCTGTCGCCGGACGACCTCCGCGCCGTGTACGCAAAGGCCGACGCATTCGCCAGCGCCGCGATTCGCGAGTCGTTCGGCATCGCCGCGCTCGAGGCGAGCGCCGCCGGACTTCCGGTGATCGCGATGACGCGCGCCGGCAGCAGCGAGTTCCTCCGCCACGAACGCGGCGCGCTGCTCTGTCGCGACGACGCCGATCTCGCGAGACAGTTGGCCCGCTTCATGACCGACGACGTCCTGAGGGCAGGCATGACGGCAGACGGCACACCGGCCGATCGCTACGACTGGAGCACGGTGCTGGACGAGCACGAGGCGGCGTACCGCCTGGCTATGACGCGCGCAAACCGCGCAGCCGCATCTGCCGTCGGGTGAGCACCACGTAGCCCGCCGCGATGGACGGCAGGAGGAAGCACAGATGCTGCACGACGGCCAGGCCCAGCGCCGCCTCCGCCGGCACGCCCATATACCGGTACGTGCCGTACACCGTTGCTTCGTAGACGCCCAGGTTGGCTGGGGCCACGGGCAGCAGCGTCGTCACCGCAAGCGCGGCGAGTACGACGGCCCCGGCGGTCACCGACGGCGACATCCCGAATGCGGCCTGAATGGCGAGGATCGCCAGCAGCTCGGCGCCCTTCTTCGCGAGCGCAAGGATCGCGACGCGCCCGAAGCGGCCGGCGTCGCGCAGGACGTCGAGGTGCGCGCCCCAACCGGCGAGAGTCGCGGCGGCGACGCGAAGCCGCGACGGACTTGCCAGCAGGCGGTCGCGGATGGCCGTCCATCTGCTGGCGAGCGGTAGCAACAGCACCAGCAGCACGCCGAAGCCGGCGGCGAGCGAGAGGATGCCGGCGCGCAGCCAGGAGGGCAGCGGCGTGAACACCGCGGCCGCGGCGATCACGGAGAGCTTCGCCAGTCCGACGAGCAGCTGGTCCATGGCCAGCACGGACAGCGCCGCGCCGCGAGACAGCCCGGCGCGACCGATCAGGAGCCCGACGGCGGCGGCCTCGCCCGCGAACCACGGCACCGAGTTGAGCACCGCCGCCGTCACACAGACCACCTCGAGCATACGCGCGTACGCGACGCGAGCCGCGCCCGGCACCAGCAGGCGCCATTCCAGGGCCCACAAGGGGAGGATCGCCAGGTTGGCCGCGACGGCCGCGAACACCCAGGGACCGCGAACGGTCCGCGCGTGCTCGACAGCGCGCTGCCACGGCAGGCGCGGGGCCGCCAGTACGATTGCGACGGTGAGCGCCAGCCACAAAAGGACCTGAAGCCACCTTCTGGCGCGCTGGCTCACGCGGCGCCCCGGCGCGCTACGCCCCCGCCCAGGTCGCGCATCCGCACGAACGCGGCGCCCCGGGCGCGGTACAACGCGATCACGTCCCGCACCGAGCGCAGCGCCGGCGCGCCGGTGCGGAACCGGCAGTCGTACCGAAGTCGTTCGCGCGTGAGGTCCACGAACTCCCACGGGTGCACGAACAGCACCACGGGCGAGGCGAGCGACAGCAGCCAGGGATCGCGAATCCAGCGAGGCAGCCGCAGCACCGACGACGTCATGGACGCGGGCACGCGCGTCAGCGTCGTGCGCGCGCGCGACGAGTAGTAGGGAAGCTTGTACTTTGCCTGCGACGAATCCACCAGAAACCCGTGGCCCTCGAGCAGCGGCAGATACCGATCCGGGAACCGCAGGTTCGGCGCGCGAAAGGATGTCACTGGTGCGCCGAAGCCCCGCAACACGGTGGTGGACCGGGCGAATTCCGCCTCGGCGTCCGCCGCATCCAGCGTGTCGAACGGGCGATGCGTGTGGCCGTGCGACCCCAGCTCGTGACCGCGGCGCAGGAGATCGCGAACGCGTTCGGGGTAGCGCTCGGCCACCTCGCCGGTGCAGAAGCAGGTGACGGCCACGCCCGCGGCGTCGAGCGCGTCGAGAGCCCTCGGCAATCCCTCGACTATCCCGCGATATTGTGTCGCGAGGTACGGCGGACAATCGGGTTCGACATCAATGCCTAGCGAAACCTGGAGCATGCTCGCGCGCGACCACTCGAGGGAACGGACCTGAACCAACTTAGGCGCTTGGTTCGTGCGGCGCTCCCGGCACTGCTGTCGGGAGCGTCACTCGCGGCGCAGGAAGCGGCAACCGTGCCCGCGTCCAGCGGCATCTACGAACGGCTCGAATCGGTGAGCGCGCTGTTCCCACCGAAGAGGGGAGGAGTCTTCCTTGGCGACCGGCCGCAATCCCGCCGCGAGATCGAGCGAGTCGTCGAGAGCCTCTCGCAGTCCGTCGACAGCGCGCCGCGGCGCGCGCGGGGGCGCGCCTGGGCGCGAGCCGAACTCGACGCGGTGCGGGCCGCGCTGAACGACCGCCGTGACGTCGTCCGCGACGAATGGGGTGTGGCGGCCGTGTCGTGGCGCGCAGACGGGCTGCGGTCGGACGCCCGGTTTGTCCGTATCGACTCCAACGGGCTCGGCTTCATCGACGCGGTGTCGCACCCATTCACGCCCGGACGTCACGGCGTTCCAATGGTGGAAGGCACCGTCTCCACGCTCGCTCCGACGCTCCTGGCCGCCACGCCGGCATTCCTCGCCATCGTGGCGCAACCGACCGCCTCGCTTTCGTCCGTGCGGGAAGGCGGCTGGGAATCGGAGCGATTCCTCCATCGCGCGTACGCGCGCGCCGTGCTGTACAACGCCGCGCTGAGCGTCGGCGCGGAGGAGCAGCGATGGGGACAGTCGCCGTTCGGATCGCTGTTCATCTCGGGCACCGCGCTGCCGCTGCCGGCGATCTCGCTGGGGACGGACACGTCCGTCATTCTGCCCTGGTGGTTCCGCCACGCGGGACGAACGCGCGCGACGATTTTCCTCGCCACGCTCGGCGGCGATCAGGTTCCGTCCTATGCGAGGCTTGCCGGGTGGCAGGTAAGCGTGCAGCCGTGGTCGCGATTCGAGCTGGGCGTGGCCGTGCTGGCGCAGACGGGCGGCGACGGCGGACCGGAGGCGACGTTCCTGCAGCGCGTCGTCGATCTGTTGCCGGTGATCGACGCGCTCGCCCCACAACACGCCGACCTCCAGATCTCGAACAAGCTGGCGGGTGGGAATCTCAGACTGCGGTTCCCGGAGCTGTCGGGCCTCGACGTCTACTACGAGCTCCAGGTCGACGACTTCGACGGGCGGCGGCTGCGCAGCTCCATGGTGGACGACGCGGCGCACCTCCTCGGCCTCGGGCTGCCGGTGCCGTTGCGTGGAGGCCTGCTCGCGCTGCGCGCCGAGTGGCATCGCACCTCGCTGCGTCTCTATGAGCACGCGCAGTTCCGGTCGGGCGTCACGCACCGCGAACGCCTCATCGGAAGCCCGCTCGGCCCGCACGCCGCCGCGGGCTACCTGAGCGCGCAGTGGCGCTGGTCCCCGATCCGATCCGTGGAGCTGGCGCTCGCCGACGAGCGTCGTGACCCGGCCCAGTACATCGTGATCACGAGCGGACCGCGCGATCGCGGATTCCAGTTCATCCGGCAGACTGACGATCCCGATTTCAGGCGCCGCCGCGCGGTGCTCGCCGGTGAGCACGACCTGCGCGAGGGCTCCGTGCGGGTCGGCGTCGGCTACAATCGGGCGTGGCGCACGGGTGCGGCCGGCCGTGGAGAATGGCTCGGCCTTGTGTCACTCTCGAGCCGCCGGCTGGCTGCGTTCTGAATTCCGCCCAGCCGCGAGCTTGGGTGCCGCCGATCGCGGGCTTTCCAGGGTGAGCCTGAAAGTGGTCTCGGTGGGACTCGAACCCACGACCCGACGATTATGAGTCGCCTGCTCTAACCGGCTGAGCTACGAGACCGTGCCACAAACTTAGCCCTTCAGTGCGTCCGCCGCCCGCAGTTCGGACGACGGGAGATCGCGCTGCGTCGCAAAATGGTCGTACGCTTCGAGCACTTCCGTCGGGCTCACAGTCGCCGCGCCCAGCTTCCCGACTTCGACGCCCGCGGCGTAGTTCGCGATCACCGCCGCCTCCGCCGCGGTACCGCCGGCGCCGAGGATCGTCGCGAGATACGCCGTCACGGTGTCACCGGCGCCAACGACGTCGTACACCTCGCGCGCCACGGTCGGCACCGCGCTTCACCGCGCCGTCGCGCGACACCAGCACCATGCCGCGCTCGCCCAGCGTGAGCAGCAGGTGGTCGACCGCCAAGCCGCTCGAACGTCGCGGGAAGCGCCTCGGGGTGCTCGAGGTCCACCTCGGCGCCGAGCGCCGACTCGAGCTCGCGCCGGTTGGGCTTGAAGATCGTCGCGCCGCGATACGCGAAGAAGTTGCGGTACTTCGGGATCGACGACGATCGGGATGCCTGCGCGCGCGCGCAGCCTCGATCGCGCGCGTCGATCACGCGCGGGACGAGCACGCCCTTGTTGTAGTCCTCGAGGACCAGCGCGTCGGCGTCGCGCGATCGCGCCCTCGATCGCCGCGAGCGATGCGCGCGACGTCCTGCGCCGTCGAGGTCCGCGTCCTCCTCTTCGTCGACGCGGACGAGCTGCTGCGACGCGGGCGACGATGCGCGTCTTCGTCGTCGTCGGCCGCGTCGACGGTGACGCAGGATCGCGGCTCGGACGCCGATCTCGCCCAGCATCGCGCGACAGCTGTCGTCCCGCCGGCGTCGTCGCCGACGCCGCGACCAGGTCGCACTCGGCGCCGATCGCGCACGACGTTCTGCGCGACGTTGGCAGCGCCGCCGAGCGCGTAGCGTCGCTCGCGGACGCGCACCACCGGCACCGGCGCTTCGGGCGAGATGCGATCGACGTCACCGCGGAGATAGACGTCGAGCATCGCGTCGCCGACGACGGCGACGCGCGTCCGCGCGGCGGCGTCGAGCAGCGCGACCAGGCGGTCGCGCGCGAGGGAGCGGGCATGGCGGTCAAGCTAGCGGCCGCGCACGATCCGGGGTCAACCGAACGGCTGCTTCGGCACAGGCGCTTGCCCTGTCGCGGCACTCGACGCGGCGCCCGCGCACGACCTCCGACCGCACTCGATTGCCCGCACTCCTCCTCACGGCTCAACGACGCGGCGAAGTCGAAAGTCCTCGACGCTCCAGGAGTACTTCATCCTCGCCTGGAACTCGCTGCGCTTCATCTTCGCGCGGCCGTTCTACGCGCAGGACGTCGTCCAGCAGATGGACGAGATCGGCGTGAAGTCGCTCGGCATCGTGCTGCTCACCGGCCTGTTCACCGGCATGGTGCTCGCGCTGCAGTCGTCGTGCAGCTGCAAGACGTTCGGCGCGACGATGTACATCGGCCGCCTCGTCTCCGGCGTCGATGATTCGCGAGCTCGGGCCGGTGCTGGCCGGGCTCATGGTGGCCGGCCGCGTCGGCTCCGGCATCGCCGCGCAACTCGGCTCGATGCGCGTCACCGAGCAGATCGACGCGCTGAACACGCTCGGCACCGATCCGATCAAGAAGCTCGTCACGCCGCGCGTGCTCGCGGCGCTCGATCATGCTGCCCGTGCTCACGATCATCAACGACTTCGTCGGGATCATCGGCGGCAACATCATCGCGTCGCTCATCGTCGGGCTGCCGACGTCGCAGTACTGGCGCACGGTGTGGGAGCAGATCGTCGCCGGACGGATTCACGTTCGCGCTACATCCCGAACGACTTCATCCAGGGACTCGTCGAAGCCGCTCGTCTTCGGCGCGATCATCTCGATCACGGCGTGCTACTTCGGGCTGCGGCACGACCGGCGGCACGGAAGGCGTCGGCCAGAGCCACCACGCAAGACGGTCGTCACCTCGAGCATCCTGATCCTCGTAGTCGACTACTTCCTCACGCAGATCCTGCTCGTCGGTGCTGCGTGATGCCGTGAATCGCGCGCAGCGGACGTCGAGCGAGCGATCGCGCCGACGGACGTGCGCCAAGGCGATTCGCATCGGAGCTGGCGGCCGACGCGACGCGGCGAGCCGGGCCGCGAACGCACGCCCGCGACGGCGAGCGCGACCCGACCGCGCGGTCGATCGAGCTCGACGCACGTGACGCCTCGCGTTCGATCAGCCGATCCTCGAGGACATCTCGTTCGACGCGCGGCCAGGGCGAGACGATCGTGCATCGTCGGCGAGTCGGGCACCGGCAAGTCCACGACGCTCAAGCTCATCCTCCGCCTGCTCGTGCCCGAGACGGGCCGCGTGCTCATCGACGGCGAGGACATCACGCACCTCTCGTTCGAGGAGGCGCTGCGCGTGCGGCAGAAGATGGGAATGGTGTTCCAGGGCGCGGCGCTCTTCGACTCGATGACCGTGTTCGAGAACGTCGCGTATCCGCTGCGCGAGCACACGCGAGCTGGACGACGACGAGATCGAGGAGCGCGTGCGCGAGAAGCTGCAGTTCGTCGACCTCGACCCCGACGACGTGATGGAGCAAGTTGCCCGTCGGAGCTGTCCGGCGGCATGCGCAAGCGCGTCGGCATCGCGCGCGGCATGGCCAACAACCCCGAGATCATGCTCTACGACGAGCCGACGTCCGGCCTCGATCCGCTGACGACGGGCACGATCACGCGCCTCATCATGAAGCTCCAGCGCGAGCTGCAGCGTCACGAGCATCGTCGTGTCGCACGACATTCCGGTCGGTGTTCCGCATGGCGACGCAGGGTCGCGCTCTTGCACGACCGCCGCATCGGTTCTTCGGCACGCCGGAGGAGATGGCGGCGAGCCGAGGACGCCTACATCCGCGACTTCCTGGGTGGGCTTAATCATGAAACGCTCGGCGATGCATCACGTGGGACCAGCTCAGCGTCGGCGGGAATCATCCTCGCGGCCCTGGCCGTGCTCGGGCGTCGCCGATCGTACAAGCTCGGGCAAGCCGCCAACCTGTTCTCCAAGCGGTACGAGCTGGTCGCGTACCTGCCCGACGGCGAACGGGCTGCGGCAGGGCGGCCCGGTGATCGTCGCCGGCCAGCTCGTCGGGACGGTCAAGGCGATCGAGTTCCTGCCGGTCGACAACGACACGACGCGAAACCTGAAGGTGTCGCATGCGCGTCGATCGCGAGCCTGCGCGAGCAGATCCGGACGCGACTCCGAGGCGCAGCGTGCGCACGCATGGGACTGCTCGGCGACAAGGTGCTCGACATCACGCCCGGAACGCCGCGGTTCGCCGTGCTTGAGCCAGGCGACACGATTCGCGTGGCGCCGTCGCTCGACTACGAAGCGGTGCTCGCGCAAGGCGGCCGGCGCCGTCGACGACATGGTCGCGCTCACGCGTGACCTCCGTACCGTCACCGGCGGGCTGGCGAAGGGGAAGGGAACCGTCGGGACAGCTCCTGACCAACCGCGCGCTGTACGACCAGATGACGTCAGCGCTGGGGCGGGCGAACTCGTTGTTCGTCGCGCTCCAGAATCCGAACGGCACGATCGGCCGCATGCTCAACGACCCCACGCTCTATGTCCGCCTCACCGCGGCGGTCGCGTCGCTCGACTCGACGCTGGTCGCGATCAACTCGAATCAGGGCACCATCGGCAGGCTGCTGCGCGACACGACCCTGTACGCGAGCATCGTGGGGATTGCGCAGGGGGCGGACTCGCTGATGAGCATGCTCAACAATGAGGACGGACTCATGGGCAAGCTGCTGACCGACCAAACGCTCTACGATCAACTGAACAAGCTGACCACCGATCTCAGCGCGATGATCTCGGACGTCCAGCGCGACCCGCGCCGCTACACGAAGGGGATGATCTGCGTCCTGCGGTGCAGGTAGCCGGGCCGAGGTTGCTTGGCGTTCGAGCGTACTCCGGCGGCGCCCAACTTGCGGCGTCCCGGCGTGAGGGCGCGTCGGAGCGCCGTTCACTGGACCAGCGTACCAGCGCCCGCTATGTTATTGGCCTTGCACGCATTAGCGCCCAGCGCAAAAGGCGTGTCGTCGGTCGCGTAGCTCAGCTGGTTAGAGCGCTGCTTTCACACAGCAGAGGTCCACGGTTCGAGTCCGTGCGTGACCACTTGGCCTCTGCGCGTCCCGGACGGGGACCCGGCGGCTTTTTCGGGAAGACACGGTGTCGAGGATAATGAGGCATTTCCATTCACGGTCGCTCGTCGCGGCTGTCGCGTTCTGCTGTGCCGGCCCGAACATCCTCGCGCAACAGCCAAGGCCCACGCCGGAACAAGCGCGCGCGCTCCTTCAGCGTCCCGAGATCATACAGCAACTCCGGCAGCGTCTGGCCACCAGCGGCCTCACGCGCGATCAGATTCGCGACCGCTTGCGCGCCGAAGGCTATCCGGAGGACCTGCTCGACGCGTACCTCCCCGGCGCCACCGGCACAGACGCGACGCGGCCGAGCTCCGAACTGCTCAGGGCCATCGAGGAGCTCGGGATCGTCGATAGCGCCGACGCGGCGATGCTGCGCTCCCTCCAGGACGATTCGACGCGGACCGAGCTGTCTGATTCCCTCGGGTTGTCCCCGCTGATGAGGGACTCGCTGGAGCAGATCCGATCGGCCCGACGCCGGCGCTTGATGCGTGAGGACGTGGCTGACTCGATCGCCCGCGCCGACAGTGGATACAACATCTTCGGCCTCGAGGTCTTTCGCTTGTCGACCTCGCGCTTCGAGCCGAACCTCAGCGGTCCCGTGGACGCCAGCTACAAGCTGGGGCCGGGCGACCGGCTCGTCCTCATCCTCACCGGGGACGTCGAGGCAGAGCACATTCTCAACGTCACGCGCGAAGGATTCATCGTCATCCCGCAGGTGGGCCAGCTCCCGGTAGCCAACCTCACGCTGGGCGATCTGGAGAACCTCCTGTACGGCCGCCTCGGTCGCGTGTACTCTGGCGTGCGGCGTGGCGCCGGAGCGACGACCCGATTTTCGGTGAGCGTCGCCCGCCTTCGCGCCAATCAGGTCTTCGTGCTCGGCGAGGTGCAACGCCCGGGCAGCTACACGATCTCGAGCGCCGGGACGGCGATCACGGCGCTCTACGCCGCTGGTGGCCCCACGACCAACGGCTCGCTGCGCAGCATCGAGATCAAGCGCCGCGACCAGGTGGTGAGCAACCTGGACCTGTACCCCTATCTGCTTGCCGGGGACGCGTCCAGGGACGCGCGTCTGGAGACTGGAGACATCGTCTTCGTTCCGCCGCGCGGACTGCGCGTTCGGGTCGTCGGTGAGGTCATCCGGCCAGGAACGTACGAGCTCAAGTCCGGCGAGATGCTCGACGAAGTGATCCGCGCCGCCGGAGGATTCCGCGCGGAAGCCTCACGCAGACGCGTGCAAATCAAGCGTATTCTGCCGCCGGGGCAGCGCGCCGCGGACGGGCACGATCGCGTGACCATCGACATCGAGTCGGATGCGTTGTCGAACGGCACCATGCTGCCCACACCAGTGGCCGCGGGCGACGTGATCCACGTTTTTCCCGTCGCGAATCGGGTCCGCAACACCGTGAACGTCCGCGGCAACGTGTGGTCGCCTGGAGCGGTGGGTCTCACTGCCGGGATGACGCTCGCCGAGGCGATCAAGCGCGCGGGCGGGCCCAAGCCGGATGTGTACCTCGGCCAGGTTCTCGTCAGCCGCCAGCGGCAGGATGGGTCGCGCGTCCAGCTGCGGGCGTCGCTCCGCGACAGCCTCGGAGCCGTGATCGGGGATTTCCCGCTGGTAGAGGACGACACGGTACAGCTCTTCTCGCTCGAAGCGTTTCGGCCCCAGCGCTTCGTTCAGATCGGCGGCGCGGTGCGCAAGCCGGGACGCTTTCCGTACCGCCGGGGCATCACCGTGCGCGACCT
This sequence comes from uncultured Gemmatimonadaceae bacterium, assembly GCA_963724885.1. Taxonomy (GTDB): domain Bacteria; phylum Gemmatimonadota; class Gemmatimonadetes; order Gemmatimonadales; family Gemmatimonadaceae; genus DASPMP01. The sequence goes on from CAVRWG010000004.1 coordinate 310,263, forward strand.
CGTCCTGCTTGCCGGAGGTCTCGAAGAGAGTGCGTACCTGAAGGAAGCGGAGATCGCGCGCCTCCCGAACGATCGGGCTGGTTCGGCCACGGCCATCACGCTGCGCGTGCCGCTGGACTCCACATATCTCTTCGAACGCAAAGCGGGCGAGGCCTATCTCGGAGCGCCCGGCCTGCAGGCGTCGGCCAACGGCGCGCCGGAAGTGGCGCTCGAGCCGTACGACAACGTGTTGATCATGCAGCAGCCATCGTGGGAGCTGCAGCGCACCGTGAGGATCAGCGGCGAGGTGAACTTCCCGGGCCCCTACGCGCTCAAGTCCCGGGACGAGCGCCTGTCCGATCTCATCGCGCGCGCGGGCGGCCTCACGTCAGAGGCGTATCCCGAAGGCTCGGTGTTCGTGCGGAACGAAGGGAATGTGGGACGCGTCGCCATTGACGTTCCCCGGGCGCTCCAGCGTCCGAACTCGCCAGACAATCTCCTGTTGCTGCACGGAGACAACATCACGATCCCGATGCGCTCGAACGTCGTGACGGTTCGGGGCGCGGTGAATGCGCCGACTGTCGTCGCGTTCGTTTCGGGTAAGGATCTCGAGTATTACATCAGCCAGGCCGGCGGTCCCGCGCGCAACGCCGACCACAAGCGCGCGTTCGTCACACAGCCCACCGGGAAGCGCGAAACCAAGCGATTCGGCATCGCGCCCAAGCCGATGCCGGGCAGCCTCGTGGAGGTCCCGGCGCTGGATCCGGCCTTCAAGACCAACTGGCTCCAGACCCTCGCGACCATCTCGCCGCTGATCGCGAGCCTCGCGGCCATCATCGTGGCAGCGCGGTAGGCACAGCCGCCGCAGTTCGATCCGACGGAGCTGCGCGTCGTCAGGGTTCCCGCGTCGCTCGAAGCCGGAATGTGAGGCTGGACAGCCCGTGCGCTCGATTATGTTTCGAAGTGCACCAAGCCCGAGCGGGTCCCAGGAGACGAGCCCACCATGAAGTCGTTTGAACTCGACGTCGTCGCGACGCGAGGAGGGGTCGTTGAGTCCCGGCATCGCATCCATGCGGCCGTTGTCGATGCGAGGGACTGTCTGACCGGCGGCGCCGGAGACCCCAGACGCTTCACGCACTGGCGATCGTGCGCCAAGCCGTTCCAGGTCATGCCGCTGCTCCAGTCCGGCGGCTTCGACGACATCCACTGGGGCGACGACGAGCTGGCACTGGCCTGCGGGTCGCACGGCGGCGAGCCGGAACACGTCGCCATCGCCGAGCGCATGCTGTCCGCGATGGGCCTCGAGGAAGGCGACCTGGCCTGCGGGCCGCACGAGCCGCTCTCCAACCGCGGCGCGAAACTGCTGCGGGAAGCCGGGGAACGGCCGACCCGCCTCCACAACAACTGCTCGGGCAAGCACGCAGCGATGCTCGCCTGCGCGCACACGGCCGGTTGGCCGATGTACGGGTACGAGCGCCACGATCACGACGTGCAGAAGTGCTGCCTCGACAGCGTGGCGCATTGGACGGGCATGGACGCCGATGACATCGGCATCGCGGTGGACGGCTGCGGCGTCGTGGAGTTCGCGATGCCCCTCGAGCAGATGGCGCGGGCGTATTCCCGCCTGGCGCGCGCCGCCACCGAATCCGCCGGGATGCCCAAGCGTGTCGTGGGCGCCATGCAGACGCGGCCGTTCCTCATCGGTGGCAGCGACCGGTTCGATTCCATCCTCATCGAGGAAACGGACGGCCGGATCGTGGCCAAGATCGGCGCCGAAGGCGTCCACTCGGCGGCCGTGCTCGAGCAGGGGATCGGCGTCGCGATCAAGGTCGAGGATGGCGCCCAGCGCGCGCAGTTTCCGGCGCTCGTCCGCATCCTCCAGCTCCTCGACGCGCTTCCGGAATCGCTGCCGCCGCGCCTCGACGAGTTCCTCAAGCGCCAGATTCGCAACACGCGCGGCGAAACGGTCGGCGAGATCCGTCCGGTTTCCTAGCAATCGTTCGATCCGGCGCACGATCGGGCGATGCCGGCAACCGTCGCTTCCGATGTAATGTTGTCCGGCCTGGACGACGCGACTCGGGCGCTGATTCGGGTCGCGGCGGTTCTGGCCGGAGGATCGGAGGACGGTGTACGCGCGGAGCTGCAGCGGGCTCGCGCGGTCACGCCACATCCCTGGATCGAGGAACTGCTCCTGCAGACGTATCTTTTCGCCGGTTTTCCGCGCGCGCTCAACGGCATGCGAGAGTGGCGGCGCCTCGTTGGTCCGGGCGCCACAGTCGCGCCCGATGACGATACCGACACCACGGGACAGGTGCGGGCGCGCGGCGAGCGCACGTGCGCCCGCGTGTATGGCGCGATGTACGAGCGCCTGCGCGTGAACATCCGCGCGCTTCACCCGCTGCTCGACGACTGGATGATCCTGGAGGGATACGGAAAGGTGTTGAGCCGGCCGGGGCTGGACCTCCAGCGCAGGGAGCTGTGCATCGTCGCGGCGTGTGCCGCCAGTGGCCAGGATCGGCAGCTGCAGTCGCACTTGCACGGAGCTCGAAACGTGGGCGTGGCGGCGGGGGCGATCACGGCGGCACTGGGTTCGCTGCGTGACGTGATCCCGGATGCGCTGCTCGCGCGCGCCGAGCGGTTATGGCAGAAGGTGAGCGATGACGTTCATTGACCGCGTCCGCATCCGCGTGAAAGCGGGCGATGGGGGGTCGGGCATCGCGTCGTTCCGGCGCGAGAAGTTCGTGCCGATGGGCGGCCCGGACGGCGGCGACGGTGGCCGGGGCGGCGACGTCATCGTTCGCGGCGACGCCAACCTGTCCACGCTGCTCGACTACAGCTATCGCGATTCGTGGCAGGCCGAGCAGCGGCGATCACGGCTCCGGCGCCAACAAGTCCGGCGCTTCGGGCGACGACGTCGTGCTTCCGGTGCCGCCCGGCACGGTCGTGCGCGACGTGGCCACCGGAGAGCATGTCGCCGAAGTACTTGCCGACGGTGAAACCGTCGTCGTCGCCCAAGGGGGGCGCGGTGGGAAGGGCAACGCGTTCTTTGCCACGTCCACACACCAGTCGCCGCGCGAATATCAGCCCGGCGAGGATGGCCAGGCGCGGACACTCGAGCTCGAGCTGAAACTGATCGCGGACGTCGGGCTCGTGGGACAGCCCAACGCGGGCAAGTCCACGCTGCTCTCGGTGATTACCGCCGCCCGTCCCAAGATCGCCGACTACCCCTTCACGACCCTCTCGCCGAACCTCGGCGTCGTGCAGCTCAGCGACGGGCGCACTTTCGTCGTTGCGGACCTTCCCGGGATCATCGAGGGCGCGCACGAGGGGAAGGGACTCGGTCTCCAGTTCCTCAGGCACATCGAGCGCACGCGGGTTCTCGCGTTCCTGATCCCCATCGATTCGGCCGACTGGCAGGCTGAATACGAGCAGTTGCGCAGGGAGGTCTCGTCGTACTCCGCCGAACTGGCGCGCAAGCCACACTGCGTGGTGTTCACGAAGATGGACCTGCTGGGCGACGACGAGCCGCCTCCGATCGAGGCGCCCGACTCGTTCGGTCTGTTCGCGATCAGCTCCGCGGCGCGCCGCGGTCTCGACGCGCTGCGCGCCGCCTGGTGGCAGCGCCTTCTCGAGATGAAGAAGTCGGATGATCGAGCCGCCGCTGCTGCCCGAATCGAGCTTCCCTAGCTCGGGAGAGTCCGGCGACGTCCGGCTGGAACGCCACGGCCCGCTGTACCCGGCGGAGCTTTGCGATCTCGGCCCCGAAGCGCCGGCAGCGCTGTGGGCGCGCGGCTCACTCGACGTGCTCGCGGTCCGGCCGCGCGTCGCGATCGTGGGCACGCGGCGCACCACACCCTACGGGGAGCGCGTGGCCCGCGAGCTCGCGACCGCATTTGCGCGCGCCGGCGCCTGCGTCGTCAGCGGATTGGCCAGCGGTATCGACGGGATCGCGCATCGCGCCGCGCTCGAGGCCGACGGAGCGACCATCGCCGTGCTGGGCACAGGACTGGGCCAGGTGTATCCGAGGTCGCACCGCGCGCTGCAGCGCGACATTGCCGAACGCGGACTGCTGCTCACCGAACTCGATGCCCAGGATCACGGCATGAAGTTCACGTTCCCACGTCGCAACCGGATCATCGCCGCCCTCTCCTCGCTCACGATCGTCGTCCAGGCAGGGATCCAGAGCGGCGCGCTCGGCACGGCCGGATACGCCGAGAAGCTTGGCCGCCAGTTCGCCGCGGTCCCCGGCCCGATCGACCTGCCGCAAAGCGCCGGCGCCAACTGGCTGCTGGGACAGATGGCGCAGGTGATCGGTTCCGTGGAGGAGGCGCTTTCCCTCGTGAACCTGGCTCCCCCAACACGGGTGCCGCGTGGCGACCCTCTGGGTGACGAAGGCCGCGTCTGGACGGCGCTCGCCGACGGGAGCCTCGACATGGATTCGCTGTGTCACCGGAGCGGGCTACCGGCCGCGCAGTGCCTCGCGGCGGTGACGAAGCTCGAGATCGCGGGCTCGATCGAATGCGCGCTGACGGGCGAGATACGGCGCCGGTGAGCCGGGTAGTTTGAGACGTGCGGGCTTCGCATCTGTACATCCACGTTCCTTTCTGCGCACGCCGCTGCGTCTACTGCGACTTTTCGATCGCGGTCAGGTCACCCGTTCCCGTCACGGAGTATCTCACGGCGCTCGAGCGAGAATGGGCGCTGCGGCACGGCGAATCGGATCTCGCGCTGGAGACGGTGTACCTCGGCGGCGGCACGCCTTCGAAGCTCGGCGGTGACGGCGTCGCGCGGCTGCTGGACATCCTCCGCGCTCGCACAACGGTCCGGGAGGGCGCCGAGATCACGCTCGAGGCCAACCCCGAAGACGTCTCGCCGCAATCTGTGCGAGCATGGGTGGCGGCGGGAGTGACGCGCGTCTCGCTTGGTGTGCAGTCGTTCGATGAAGCGGTGCTCGTGTGGATGCATCGCACCCACGACGCCGAAACGGCCCGGAACGCAGTTAACGTTCTACGTGACTACGGCGTGTCCAACTTCTCGCTGGACTTGATCTTCGCCACGCCGGCCGTCGCGCAACGCTCCTGGGCTCGCGACCTCGAGTCCGCGCTGGAACTGGAGCCGCCGCATCTCTCGGTCTATGGCATGACCATCGAGGAACACACTCCGCTCGGCCGCTGGGTTGCGCGCCGCACGGTATCGGAAGCGCCCGAAGATGATTTCGAGCGCGAGTTCCTCGACGCACACAGCGGGCTGACCGCGGCCGGGTTCGACCACTACGAGGTGTCCAACTATGGCCGGCCTGGGTTCCACTCGCTCCACAACTGGGCATACTGGCGCAGACGTCCGTACGCGGGCCTTGGACCTGCGGCGCACGAGTTCGATGGGCGAGACCCGACGCTGGAATACATCGCCCTACGCCGGCTGGGTCGCCGCACTCGCCCGCGAGAGCGACCCGATCGCCGGATCCGAGACGCTCCACGCGCTCCAGGCGGTGGCCGAAGAACTGTATCTGGGGCTACGAACCTGCGAAGGGGTGCCTTTGGCGCCGCCGGAACTGGATCATGTGCGCCCGTGGGTCGACGCCGGTTGGGCTGCTGTCGACGTCGACGGAAGGCTGCGGCTGACCGCCAGCGGCTGGCTGCGTCTCGACGCGCTGGCGAATGACTTGACTCTGTTCCGAAGTCGTTACTAGGTTTGAACTTATGAGCCGCGTAGAGCAGCTTTCAGCGCGCGAACGCCGCGTTCTCGAGGCAGTCATCCAGACATACATTGAGACCGCTGAGCCTGCCGGCTCGCGAACGGTCTCGCGGCTCTTTGGCCTTGGCGTATCGCCGGCGACGATCAGGAACACCATGAGCGATTTGGAGGAGAAGGGATTTCTCTTCCACCCGCACACGTCCGCCGGGCGTATCCCGACCAACAAGGCGTACCGGGTTTATGTGGACGCCCTGCTCAATACGAACCCTGTCGCGGCGAACGTGGACCGCGAGCGGCTGGCGGAAGCGCTGACCGCGAACGACTCCCCGATTGAGTCCATCCTGCGGCGGGCCGCACAGAGCCTGGGCATTCTCACGCAGGAGCTCGGGGTCGCAATGGGACCGCGCCTGGCCGGTTCCGTGCTCCGCAGCCTCGATCTCGTGCACCTCAGCAACGATCGCCTGCTCATGGTGCTGGCGCTCGAGGGCGGTGCTGTCCGCACTGTCTTCGTGGAGGTCACCGGCTCCATCGCGGAATCGGCGCTCACCGAAGTCACCAAGGTGCTCAACGAGCGTCTGGCGGGTCTGACCCTCGAGGAGATTCGCACGTCGCTGGGGCGTCGGCTGCGCGATAGCGTTTCGGTGCCGGACGCGCGTGAGCTGCTCAACATCTTCGTCCAGGAGGCCGAAGCCCTGTTCGACGAACAGATCTCACGCAGCGACGAGCAGGTCCTGCTGGGGCAGGCGTCAGTGCTGGCCGAGCAGCCGGAGTTCGCGGCCGCGGACAGGATGCGCCGGTTGATCGAGCTCACCGAGCGTCCGCAGGCACTCGCCGACGCTCTGCGCAAGCGCGGCGAGACGTCCGGCATCTCCATCACCATCGGCGCCGAACACGAGGACGAGCGACTGCGCGACTTCACGGTCGTGACAGCGGAGTACCACACAGGGTCGCTGGCGGGCGTCATCGGCGTCATCGGACCCACGCGCATGCCGTACGAAAAAGTGATCTCGCTCGTCAGTCACACATCCCAACTGCTTTCCGAACTGCTCGACTGAATGGCCGATTACTTCGATGTGCTCGAGGTTTCGCGCACCGCGTCCGACGAGGAGGTCAAGGCCGCCTACCGTCGGCTGGCGATGCGGTGGCACCCCGACCGGAACAATGGATCGAAGGAAGCCGAGGAGAAGTTCAAGTCGCTGACGGAGGCGTACGACGTCCTGCGCGATCCGCAGAAGCGCGCCGCCTACGAACGGTTTGGAGAAGCTGGGCTGCGTGGTGGTGGAATGCCCGGAGGTTTCCACCACTTCGACCTGTCCGAGGCGCTCAACGTCTTCATGCGCGACTTCGGTTTGGGCGGGGTGGATTTCGGCGCCGCGCGCCAGGCCGCCAGAACCGGTGCGGACGTGAAGATCACGGTGGAGCTGACGCTGCGCGAAGTTGCCACGGGTGTCGACAAGACCGTCGCCCTCAAGCTGCTGGAACCCTGTGACCGGTGCGACGGACTCGGCGCCGAACCCGGATCGCGCTCCCAATCGTGCCAGACGTGCGGTGGCGCGGGCGAAGTCCGGCGCGCGCAGCGATCGTTCTTCGGCCAGTTCATCACCGTCGCGCCCTGTCCGACCTGCAAGGGCGAGGGCAATGTCATCGCGTCCCCCTGCAAGAAGTGCCGGGGCGACGGCAGGCTTCGCGCAGATCGGGAAATCAGGGTCCAGGTGCCCGCTGGTGTGGCCACGGGGCAGTACATGACGCTCCGCGGCGTCGGCAATGCCGGACCGCGTGGAGCCGAGCGCGGCGACATCCACGTCGTGTTCGAGGTTGGCGACGATCCCCGCTTTGAACGCGACGGCGACGACCTCTACACCGAGGTGCTCGTCACGTATCCCCAGCTCGTCTTCGGAAGCGACACCAATGTGCCGACGGTCTCCGGCAGCATGATCCTCAGCATCCCGGCCGGCACCCAGAGCGGCCAGATATTCCACCTGCGCGGCCGCGGACTGCCGAGAGTCAACACCAGCGGCACGGGCGACCTTCATGTCCGCGTCCAGCTCTGGACCCCGGATCGCCTGACCGAGAAGGAGCAGCAGATCATCCGGGAGTTGGGCGCCGTCCAGAAGAGCGTTCCTGTCGATCGCGGCAAGAGTTTCTGGACGCGGATGCGAGACGCGCTGGGCGCTTGACGCGAGGTTCCTGGACGGCGGTTCGAGTTCGGCTGTCCAGCGACCCCGCCGCCGTCATCGCAGCCTTGTTCGAGGCGGGGGCCGAGGGAGTGCAGGAGCTTCCGGGCGAAGTCGTCACGCATTTCCGGCACGTCGATCCGGACTCGCTCACCAGCATCATCCGCAACGTCGTTCCGCATGCGACGATCGAGTTCGCCCCAACGCCGGAAACGGACTGGTCGAAGGAGTGGCGCTCGAGCATCGGCGCGCACCGTCTTGGTCACCTGGTGGTCACGCCACCGTGGCTGGCGGATTCCTTCACGGACTCGGAGCGGATCGTCATCGAGCCGGGCATGGCGTTCGGCACGGGCGAGCACGAGACCACACGTGGTGTGATCCGGCTACTGCCGGGCGTGATCCGCCCCGACTGCACGGTCGCCGACCTCGGCGCCGGCAGCGCCGTGCTCTCGGTAGTCGCGGCCCGACTTGGCGCCAAACGCGTGGTCGCGATCGAGAATGATCCGGATGCGATCGGCAACGCGAACGAGAACGTCTCGCGCAACGGCGTCGCGGCGATCGTCACCGTGATCGAGGGCGACGCAGCGGCGCTGCTTCCCCTGATCGCACCCGTGGACCTGGTGCTCGCGAATATCATTTCCTCCGTGCTCGTGGAGCTGCTGCCCGTGATCGCGCAATCTTTGGCGGGCGACGGCGCCGCGATCCTGAGCGGCATCCTGCTGGAGGAGCGGGCCGCCATGGAGGAGGTCCTTCGGCGCACGGGCTGGCGCGTGCGCTCGACCGACGAGGAGGGTAACTGGTGGAGCGTCGTCATAGCGCGTCGATAGCGACGCTCTTTCACGAAGGAGAGCTCCGCACAGGCGAAGTCGTCCTGGAGGGCGATCCGCTCGAGCACGCGCGCGCGCGCCGGCTCGAGAGTGGCGATGGCGTGCGGCTGGCCGACGGGCGCGGGCGCGTCGCCGACGGCGCCATCGCGGAAGTCGGCAAACGGCAGTTGGTCGTCACGATAGGGCGGGTGACTGAAACGCCGAAGCCACTCGAGCTGGCCGTGCTGGTGCCGGTCGCCGACAAGGACCGGATGCTCTTCGCCGCCGAGAAGTCCGTCGAGCTTCAGGTCACGTCCTGGCGTCCGGTTCGGTTTGCGCGATCACGCAGCGTGGCATCGCGCGGTGAAGGCCCGCGGTTTGCCGAGCGAGTGCGCGCCCGGATGCGTGCAGCGCTGGAGCAGAGTGGAGGAGCGTGGCTGCCCGACATCCACGAGGACGACGACGTGGAGTCGGCCCTGGCCGCCATTCCGGACGATTGGAGCCGCATCGTCCTGGACGCCGGTGGCGTCCCGCTTCCGTCTTGCGTGCGCAACGCGGCGACCGGGTACGCCGTAGGACCGGAAGGGGGTTTCGAGCCGCGCGAGCTCGAACTGCTCGAGAGACGCGGCTGGTCTCCGGCATCGCTTGCCGCGGCAACACTGCGATTCGAAACCGCGATCGTCGCCGGCGCGGCGGTCATTCGGGCGATGCAACTTCAACCCGGGCAATCCTAGTGGCCGACGACTGCCTTTTCTGTCGCATCGTGAGGAAGGAGATCCCCGCGAAGATTGTCGCGGAGGACCCGTATGCGGTGGCGTTCCGGGACGTCAACCCGCAGGCGCCGGTGCACGTGCTGGTAATACCGCGTGCGCACGTCGCGTCGCTCAACGAAGCCGCCGATGCAGACCTGATCGGGCGCCTCCACCTGATGGCCGCCAGGATAGCAAAGGCGGAGAACCTGTCGGAGCGCGGCTATCGAACCGTGATCAACACGAACGCCGACGCGGGGCAGACCGTCTTTCACATCCACCTGCACTTGCTTGGAGGACGGCGGATGACCTGGCCGCCAGGTTAAGTTGACACTGTCGGCGAAAAACTTCTAAGTTTTCGCTCCTACTCGCACTTACCTGACACCTCACGGCGGCGGAATGTCTGCATTGCAGTCGCGGCTCCAGACCGAGCTGAACGCCGCCCGAAAGTCGCAGGACAAGGCCACGACCCTCCTCATCGGCACTACCCTGTCCGAGGTGAAGAATCGCGCGATCGAACTGAAGCGCGATCTCACCGACGAGGACGTCGTAGAGGTAGTTCGGCGGGGGATCAAGAAGCGCCGCGAATCCATCGACCTGTACGAGAAGGCTGGACGTATGGAGCTCGCCGACAAGGAGCGCGCCGAGGTGACGATGCTCGAACGCTACCTGCCCGCTGGCGCGAACCCGGACGAGATCCGGGCCGCGGTGCGGGCGGCGATCGCGTCGGGCGCCGCCAACGTGGGTGCGGTGATGGGCAAAGTGATGCCGCTGTTCAAGGGAAAGGCGGACGGCAGCACGATCACCGCCATCGTGCGCGAGGAACTCGCGGGACAGTGAACCGGCACGCGCTTGCGGTACTGGAGTTTCCGCGCGTGCTCGACGAGGTGGCGGCCCGTGCGTCCTCCGAGCTCGGCGCCGCGCACGTGCGGGCGCTGTTGCCGGTGACGGACCTGGTCTGGATCGAGCGCGAACACGCGCGGATTGCGGCGATTCGCTCGATGCGCGAGGCCGAGCCACCGTGGCGCCCCGAGCCGGTTCCGGACCTGCGCGGACCGCTGGATCGCCTGCGCATCACCGGCGCGTCGTGGCACGCTGCGGACCTCCTTGGCGCCAGGCAGTTGCTGCGGAGCGCGCGGCGTACGCGGGAGGCGCTGTCGGACGAGAAGCGTCCGGCGGCCGCTCGCGCAATGCTCGCCGCGTTCGCCGACCGGCTCGTCACGGACAAGGCGGTGGAGGCGGCGATCGACCGCGCGATCGCGGACGACGCAACCGTGAAGGACGAGGCGTCACCGGCGTTGCGACGGCTGCGTCGCGAACTGCGCGCGTCCGAAGGGGAGCTGATCAAGCTGCTCGAGAAGCATCTGGCGCGTCTGGACGAGAGCATTCGCGTGCCGGACATGTCGATCACCGTGCGGAACGGGCGCTACGTGATCCCGGTGCGGCGCGAAGGCCGTGGGAGCGTGAGCGGCATCGTTCACGACGCGTCCGCGACTGGCGCCACGCTCTTCATCGAGCCGCCGGCGGCGGTCGAGTTCGGGAACCGCATCCGCGAACTGGAAGCGGAAGAACGCGAAGAGGTGGACCGAGTCCTCGCGGAGCTGACGGACCTGGTGCGGCCACTGGCCGGGGGCCTCGCGTCCTCGCTCGAAGCGCTGGCGGAGCTGGACTCACTGCACGCGCGGGCTGCGTACGCCGAGGCGCTCGAGTGCGCCGCTCCGTCGTTCGGAGCGCCCGTGGACGGCTGGTCCATTCGGGACGGACGGCACCCGCTGCTCCTGGCGCGCGGCGTCGAGGTGGTGCCGTTCGAGCTCGAGCTCGGAGCCGCCGAGCGGACGATCGTGGTGTCGGGGCCCAACACCGGCGGCAAGACGGTGCTCCTCAAGGCGGTCGGCCTGCTCTCGGCCATGGGCCAGGCAGGTCTCCCGCCAACCCTCGGCAGGGGCAGCAGGCTCGCGATCTTCGACGACTATTTCGCGGACATCGGCGACGAGCAGTCCATCGAGGCGAGCCTCTCCACCTTCAGCGCCCATCTGCGCAATCTCGCCGAGATCCTCGCGTCGGCCACGGCTGCATCCCTCGTGCTGGTGGACGAGCTGGGCTCGGGAACGGACCCGCTCGAAGGCGCGTCGCTCGGCTGGGCGATCCTCGAGGCGCTCACCGTGCGCGGCACGACGACGCTGGCCACCTCGCATCTCGGCGCGCTCAAGGAGCTGGCCACGCAAGTTCCTGCCGTGGTGAATGCGTCGCTGCAGTTCGACGCCGAACGCCTCGCGCCCACATACCGGTTCGTGAAGGGCGTGCCGGGCCGCTCGTACGGCATCAGCATCGCGCGAAAGCTGCAGCTGCCCGAGTCCGTCGTCGCGCGCGCCGAGGAGCGTGTGCCCACCACCGAGCGGGACATCGCGGCGCTGCTCGAGCGTCTCGAGCAGCAGCAGTCCGAGCTGCGAGAGCGCGACGAGCACCTGCACGTCCTGCTGGAGGACGCGAAAAAGCGCATCCAGGACGTGGTGAAACGCGAGCGCAACGTGCGCGAGCGGGAGCGCGAGGTGGAACGCCAATCGCGTCAGGAGGCTCGCAAGTACTTGCTGAACGCGCGCGCCGAAATCGATCGCACGCTGCGCGACCTCAAGAAGGCTGGCGCCGACGAGCTCGAGGAGAAGGCCAGGGCGGCTCGCAAGCAGGCGGAATCGCTGGCGGCGCGGCAGGCGGACGTGCTCGAGCAGATCGATGCCGAGGAGGAGAAAGCGAAGAAGCAGGCGGCCGGAGAGCGCCGCCCGGACGCGGAACGGCCCACGGCGGGCGACTTCGTTCGCGTCGAGACGCTGGGCGGGAGAACCGGGCGGTTGCTCGAGGTGCGCGATGGGGACGGCCTCGTGGCCGTGGGCTCGATGAAGCTGACCGTGCCGCTCACCACGCTCAGCCGAATGGACGCAGGCGAGGTCCAGAAGGCGGTGTCGTGGCACGGTGACCTGCCCGAGCCCGTCGTGCGAACGGAGGTGGACGTCCGGGGGATGCGTGCCGACGAAATGGACGCCATCGTACTGCAGGCGCTCGACGACGCAATTCGCGCCGACCTTCCGTCACTCAGGATCATCCATGGCAAGGGCACGGGCGCGCTGCGCGAGCGCGTCGCCGAAATGCTCCGGAAGGACACGCGCGTCCGGCAGTTTCGTCTGGGCGCGTGGAACGAAGGCGGCGCCGGCGTGACGGTCGCGGAGCTGGCGTGATCCCCGACGACATCGTCGAGCGCGTGCGCGATCACGCCGATATCGTTGCGATCGTCGGCGAGTCGGTAAAGCTCAAGCGCGTCGGCAACAGCTTTCGCGGCCCGTGCCCCTTCCACCAGGGCAAGGATCCCAACTTCGCCGTGTCGCCGCGCGGCGGTTACGTCTGCTTCGTGTGTCACGAAAAAGGGGACGTGTTCACTTTCGTGCAGAAGCGGCTCGGTCTCGACTTCGTGGAGGCAGTGAAGTACGTGGGGGCCAAGTCGGGCGTCGAGGTGAAGGACGTGTCGCGCGAGCGCACCGGCCCCGACCCGCGCGAGCGCTACTGGGAGATCAACGCCGCGGCGGCCGAGTACTTCTCCCGGGCGCTCTGGAACGATGCCATCGGCGCGCCGGCTCGCGACTACCTGGCGACGCGGGAGATGGACCGCGCCACGGCCGATCGCTTCGGGCTCGGCTTCGCGCCGCGCGACAGCGGATCCCTGCGCGCGCACCTGAACACGCTGGGATTCGACGACGCGCGCCAGATCGAGGCCGGCCTGCTGTTGCTCAAGGAGGAAGGCGGCGAGCCGAGGCCGCGCTTCCGGAATCGGCTGATGTTCCCGATCTACGACGCGGGCGGACGAGTGATCGCGTTCGGCGGGCGCGTGATCGGCTCCGGAGAGCCCAAGTACCTCAATTCGGCCGAGTCGCCGGTGTTCGTGAAGGGGAGCACGCTGTACGGGCTCAACTGGTCGAAGCAGGCGATGCGTCGGGACGGGCGGGCGCTGGTCGTGGAAGGATACTTCGATTGCGTGCGTCTGATCGCGGCCGGCATCGAGAGCGTGGTCGCTCCGCTCGGCACGGCGATGACCGAGGCGCAGGCAGAGCTGATCCGTCGCTACGCCACCAGCGTGTTCCTGTTGTATGACAGCGACCAGGCCGGCCTGAAGGCGACCTTCCGGGCGGGCGATGTCCTGCTGCGGCAGAGCTGCAAAGTCCACGTCGTCACACTGCCCGACGGCGAGGACCCCGACACCTTCGTTCGTGCGCAGGGGCGCGAGGCGCTCGAGACGCAGCTGAACCACGCCCTCGACGTCTTCGAGCGCAAGCTCCAGATCCTCCAGCGGGGCGGATGGTTCAGCGACCTGCGACGCAAGCGCGTGGCGCTCGACCGCCTGCTGCCCACGATCCGGGCGGCCGCGGACCCGATTACCTACGGACTCTATCTCGCGCGCGCCGCCGACGTCGCCGGCATCCGGGAGGATGTGTTGCAGCGCGAGTTGCGCACCCCCGACAGCGCCCCGCGGCGGCCGGCTGCCCCCACCCACGAAAAGGCAGCCGCGTCGAGAATGGCGCCGCCGTCGCTGACGTCGCACGATCCCGGAGCCAGCGCGGAGCGCGAGCTGGTGCGTGTCCTGCTGCATCACCGCCTGTTGGCGGACCAGGCGGCCGAGCACATCGACGCCAGGGAATTCCGCGACGCCCGCCTGGGCGCGATCTTCAGCCGGTTGCTGAGCGCCGGCGCCGCCGGTGATGTAGACTCAATCGCTGGCGAGCTCCCGGATCACGCGCTCGAACTGTTCCAGCAGCTGCTGTCCGAGCGGCACGAGATGGACGCGCAGCGGGTGCTGCACGATTGCGTGAGCAAGCTGAAACGCCGCGACATCGGCGAAAAGCTCGACGACATCGAGCGCGCGCTGCCGCTGGCGCAGGATGTCGAGAAGAACGAGCTTCTCGCTCGCCAGAAAAAGCTTGCCGAGGACATGCTTGCCCTCGGCGGGCATCGCTGGAAGAAATTTCGCATCTCAAAGCCGTCATGACGGAGGCCGGAACCTTGCACCCCGATGTAGCCGCATTGCTGGAGGTCCAGGCCGACGACATTCGCACGTATGCGATCGAGGACCGGTTGAGGGCGCTCGCGCCGCGTCTCGCCGCGCTCGAAAAGGACCGGAGTCGGGCCGAAGACGCCCTGGCGCAGACGCGGCAGCACGTTGCCGCCGAGGAGCAGCGCCAGCGCGAGGTACAGGATCGCCTGCGCCAGCACCGCGAGATGCGGGACAAGAGCGAGAACCTGCTCGGGCAGGTGACGTCGCCGCGCGAGGCGGCGGCCGCCATGGCGCAGATTGAACAGGCCAAGCGTTTCATCGCCGATGAGGAGCGGGAGCTCGAAACGATTCAGCAGCGACTCGTCGAGTTGCGAAAGACCGTGACCGAGCGCGAGAAGACAGTGGTGGAGATCGAGACGGTCCAGCAGGAGACGCGCGCGTCGCTCGACGCGGACCGCGTAACCCTGGAGCGGGAGCTCGGCGAGGTGCACGCCGATCGCGATCGCAAGGCGCAAGCGGTGCCACGCTCGCTCCTGCAGCGGTACGACCGCATCCGGTCCAGGCGCCGGTCGACGGCGCTGTTCCCGCTGCGCGGACAATCCTGCGCCCATTGCGACACCGCCATCCCGGTACAGCGGCGCAGCACCATGGCGGCCACCGGCGCGACCGAGATGTGCGAGGGATGCGGCGTTTTGCTCTACGCCGCGGAATAAAGTTTGGCGTTCGGCGGTACCGCTCGTAGCTTGCAGAGCGTGACCGCCACGGCCGTCCGCCCGCAATCGCGCTGGATTCTTCCGCAGGCCCCCGATTCCACGGCGGTCGCGGCGCTCTGCCGCGAGCTGAACCTGCCGCCGCTCGTGTGCCGCCTGCTGGTGTCGCGGGGCCACGGCGATCCGGAGAACGCGAAGCGCTATCTCCGTCCGCGACTGGAGCACCTGCACGATCCCGCGAGCCTCGGGGACATGGACCGCGCCGTCGAGCGGGTGGTCCGCGCGATTCGCGCGAACGAAAGGATTCTCGTGCACGGCGACTATGACGTGGACGGGATCTGCTCCACGACGCTGCTCACACGTACCCTCCGGTGGCTGGGCGGGTCGGTGACGCCGTTCATTCCGCATCGCCGCGACGGTTACGACCTCACCGCGGCCGGAGTGGCCGCGGCTCGCGCTGCCGGCGCAACGCTCGTGATCACGTGCGACTGCGGCACGAGCGCCCTCGGCCCGGTTGCAGGAACTGCGCCAGTCCGGGATCGACACGATCGTGTCGGACCACCACCTGCCGGGCGGGCCACTGCCCCAGGCGTACGCCGTACTCAATCCACGGAAGCCGGGCTGCCCGTCGCCCGACAAGGACTTGTGCGCCGCGGGCGTCGCGTTCAAGCTGGCGATGGCGGTCACGAAGGCGATGGGCGCCAGCCCGAATCCCGTCCTCAACATGCTCGACCTGGTCGCGCTCGCGACGATCGCCGACGTGGCTCCCCTGCGCGGCGAGAATCGCGTGCTCTCGATCTACGGCCTCCGGCTGCTCAACGAAACGAAGAACGTCGGATTGCGCGCGATGATTCGCGCAGCCGGGCTCGATCGCAAGCCGATCACGTCGGGAAGGGTGGGATTCATCCTGGCGCCGCGCCTGAACGCCTCGGGCCGCGTGGGCAGTGCGATGCGCGGCGTGGAGCTGCTGCTGGCGAACGATGAGTCGGCGGCGAACCCCATCGCGCGCGAGCTCGAGGAGCTGAATGGACACCGGCAGCAGCTCGACCGCGAAGCGCTGGAACAGGCGCGCGACATGGTACGCGCGCTGGACCTCGAGCAGACGTACGGCATCGTCCTCGCCGCCGAAGGCTGGCATCCCGGTGTCGTCGGGATCGTGGCGTCGCGCATCGTGGAGGAGTTCGGGCGACCGGCGATCCTCATCTCGCTCGACGGCGACGAGGGCAAGGGCTCCGGGCGATCGATCGCGCCATTCGACCTCCACGCCGGGATCGGCCGGTGCAAGGACCTGCTGCTGCGCTTCGGCGGACACCGGGCGGCAGCCGGCGTGACCATCGCGCGCGACCGTGTCGCCGAGTTCGCGCGGCGCTTCAACGATGTCGGCCAGGTCCGTACTGACGCCAGCCGATCTCGTCCCCGAGCTGCGCGCCGATCTCGAGGTCGAATTGCACGAGGTGACGGACAACCTCGAGGCCCTGCTGCGCCACGTCGAGCCGTGCGGGATCGGCAATCCGTCGCCCGTGTTGATCGCACGCGGCGTGCGCGTCGCCGCGCCGCCCCGCACCGTGGGATCGGACGGGCTGCGGCTCATGCTGCACCAGAACGGCACCCAGCTCATCGCACTGGGGTGGGGCATGGCGGCGCGAGCGCCGGAACTGTCGGTCGGCGCGCTCGTCGACGTGGCGTTCCGGCTCGAGCGCGACGACTGGAACGGCGAGTCGCGGCTGCAGGCGCGGCTCGCGGATTTCCGCGCCTGAAGACGCTGGAGCGTGGCGGCTGCGCATCGTAGCCGGTAGGTGGAAAGGACGCCGGCTCAAGCCGCCCTCCGACCAACGTGTGCGCCCCACCGCCGACCGCGTTCGGGAGGCGTGGATGAGCATCGTCGTTCCCGATTTGCCCGACGCGCGTGTGCTCGACCTGTTCGCCGGATCCGGCGCGCTGGGCCTCGAAGCGCTCTCGCGCGGCGCCAGGGAAGCCACGTTCGTGGAGATCGGCGCCCGCAGCCTCGCGGCGCTGCGCGATAACATCCGCCTCGTCGGCGCCGAAGCGGAGACCATCGTGCACCGCGGCGACGCGCTTCGCTTCGCCGCGACTCTCGGCGCGCACGATTTTGACGTCGCCTTCGCGGACCCGCCCTATCGCCTCGGCCTCGCCGGGCAGCTCGCGGAACGCTGGGTCGCCACACCCTTCGCGCGGATCCTTGGAATCGAACACGAAAAGTCGATCGATTTGCCCGGGTCGACGGATCGCCGGGTGTACGGCGACAGTGTGGTGACCTTCTACCGCGCATCGTAGCTTCCCGCGGACCACCTTCTAGCACTCACCACCCACCACGACCCACACCACCACCCACACTCTGTGCGCATCGCGATCTACGCCGGATCTTTCGATCCGATCACGAAGGGCCACGAGGACTTGATGACGCGCAGCCTGGCGTTCGTGGACCGCCTGGTGGTCGCGGTCGCGCGCAACGCGAGCAAGACCCCGGTGTTTACGGCGGACGAGCGGGTGGCACTCATCAAGGCGGCTGTTCCCGACGACGAGCGCGTCGAGGTGAGGGCGTTCGACGGGCTCCTCGTGGACCTCGCGCGGTCGGTCGACGCAAACCTGTTGATCCGCGGGCTGCGCGCCGTGAGCGACTTCGAGTACGAGTACCAGATGGCGCTCATGAACCGGCACCTGTCGCCGGGGCTCGAGACCGTGTTCATGGTGCCGTCGCTCGATACGACATACATCAGCGCGAGCCTGGTTCGCGAGGTCGCGCGCTTCGGCGGCGACATCTCGGATTTGGTGCATCCCGCGGTGGCGAAGGCGCTGCGAGCCAGGTTCAGCGTGTCGTCCAGAGCGTAGCGATGGATCTGGAGTTGCCCCGGTTACCTGCAGATTCCTCGCGTAGCCTGCCCCGAACAGCTGCGGATCCCTCGCTGCGCTCGGGATGACTGGTGAGGGGCTCGGAATGACTGCCTGTCGCTGATGGGCTTTCTCGAGGAGGTTCGTGCTCGCGCGGCGGCGCGTCCACGCCGGATCGTATTTCCGGAGGCGAACGACCCGCGGATACGCGACGCCATCGCCGCGCTCGCGGCGCGGCGCATCGTCGAGCCCATCGTGGTGGATCCCGCGGCGGACTCGAGGACCGACGAGGTCGCGGAGGCGCTCCTGGCGCTGCGGGAGCGCAAGGGAATGACCGCACCGGAGGCACGGCGACTGTCGCGAGACCCGCTCTTCTTCGCCGACTGGTTGGTGCGCACGGGCCAGGCGGACGCCTGCGTTGCCGGCGCCGTGTATACAACGGCCGAGGTGCTGCGGGCGGCGCTGTGGCTCGTGGGACCGGCGGACGGCGTGCGTACCGTGTCCAGCGCGTTCTATATGGTTGTGGCTCCGTTCCGCGAGCGGGCGCGCGACGAAGTGCTGACGTTCACCGATTGCGCGGTGCTTCAGGATCCGGACGCCTCGCAGCTTGCCGACATCGCCATCGCCGCCGCGGACGACCGCGTCCGGATCGTGGGCGACACGCCGGTGCTCGCGTTCCTGTCGTACTCCACGTACGGAAGTGCCGAGGGCGCGTCCGTGACGCGCGTGCGGGAGGCCATGGCCGAGGTGAGGCGCCGCAGACCAGGGCTCGCCGTGGACGGAGAATTGCAAGGGGACGCGGCACTGATTCCGGCTGTGGCTGCTCGCAAGGCTCCGGGAAGTCCCGTGGCCGGCAGGGCGAATGTGCTCGTCTATCCCTCGCTCGATGCCGCAAACATCGCGTACAAACTCGTCGAGCGACTTGGTGGCGCCACGGCCGTTGGCCCGATCGTGCAGGGGCTCCGCCGCCCCTGCAGCGACCTATCGCGCGGTGCCACGACCGATGACATTATCAACGTCGCGGCGATCACTGCGCTCCAGGTCGCCGACGCGCCGACACAACCTTCGACCGCTGCGGAGAGCACTTCATGAGCTTCTCGATCAAGAAACAGGATGACGTGGTCGTCGTGGATGTCGAAGGACAACTCATCGTCGGGAACCGGCAGGAGCTGAAGCAGAAAGTGCTCGACGAGCTGGAGCGCGGCGGGCGCAAGTTCCTCATCGACTTCTCGCGGACCGGCTATATCGACAGCTCGGGCCTCGGCGTCCTGGTGTCGCTCTCGAAGAAGATCCGCGAGCAGGGCGGGGAGTTGCGCCTGGCCAACCTCAACGACGACCTCAAGACGCTGTTCGAGCTCACCAAGCTCGACACGTTGTTCCAAATCGCAGACACGCGCGAGCGCGCGCTCCAGAGCTTCTGACGCCACGGCAACCCAGACGACCGGACGACGCCGCCGAATCCGACGGCGCGGCGGACGTCCGCGTCATCGAGCTCGAGATCCCCAACGACGTCCGCGAGATCGAACGCGTCGTCAACCTCGTGAGGAACGCGTGCGAGGCAATGCAGTTCGTCTCGCCGCAGGTGACCCTCAATGTTCCCGTGGCGCTCACCGAAGCGCTGTCCAACGCAATCCTGCGCGGCAACGGTGACGACCCCGCCAAGACCGTCCGCGTCCGCGCCCGCGTGGATTCAGTCACGCTCGTCATCGAGGTCGCCGACGACGGCGCGGGTTTCGACTTCGATGAATGTCTCATTGACCCGACCACGCCCGAAAGCCTGAACAGCGAACGCGGCCGCGGACTGTTCCTGATGCAGAAACTCATGGACAGCGTCGAACGCGTTGCCGGAGGGCGCGGGAACGTCGTGCGCCTCACGCTGCGCCGGGCGTCGTGATGACCGACCTCGTGTCGGTACTGGCGGCCTTCAAGGCCGCCACCGGCTGTGACGCGGCCGTCTGGTCGCAAGGCGCCGACGGCGCCCTTGCGTGGGACGCGGCCACCAACCGCGCTCCGCCTCCCGCGCGGCTGCCGTCCGTCGCCGATGGGCCCGTGCGGGTGGAGACGCCGGGCGGGCCCGCGCTGATCGCGGCGATCCAGGGTCCCAGGCGCGCCTGGCTCGTCCTCGGCCCCTCCGACAACGCCGCGCCGAACCTCGACGTTCAGCTGCGGTTCCTGCTTCCAGTCGTCGCGCAGTTCCTCCAGTCGGCGCTGGAGGTCGAGCATGCCGCGAACGAACTGGCCGAACGGTACGAGGAGATCAATCTCCTGTACACGATCAGCGAGATTCTCGGACGCACCGTCTCACTCGAGGAAGCGACGAAGAGCATCCTCGGCGAAATCTCCGAAACGGTCGGGGCCCGCAAGGCGGTCGTGCTGGTGCACGACCGCGTCGCCCAGGAACTTCGCCCGGTCGCCACGCTCGGCGTTTCCGCCGACAGCATTTCGGCGATCCCGGTAGGCGACCAGGAGAGCGTGTCGGCGCAGGTGTTCCGCACCTGTCATCCGCTCATCGTCGAGCCCGACCAGATGCCATGGGACGGCGAAGGGGCGTTCCGAAAGGGCGCCATGCTGTCCGTACCGATCATGTGGACCTCGCCGGGCGGCGGGGCGGAGCCTCTGGGCGTCGTGAATCTTTCCGATCGGCGCAGCGGTCAACCCTTCACGGCGGGCGACCAGAAGCTGATCTCGGCGATCGCGACCCAGATCGGTACGGCGATCGAAAACGCGCGACTGGTGCGCGAGTCGCTCAGCCAGCAGCGCCTGCGTCAGGAAATGGAGCACGCGCACGACCTGCAGATGCGCCTGCTGCCGAATGTCGATACGGTCGCGCCGAACGCCAGGGTCGCTGCGCGCGTGGTGCCCGCCGAAAGCGTCGGCGGTGATCTCTACAACCTGTTCCGTCTCGGCCCCGGCAAGACCGGCGTGATGATCGGCGACGTCACCGGTCACGGATATCAGGCTGCCCTCATCATGGCGTTGGTGATGAGCGCCTCCGCCATTCACGCGCAGACCACCACCGACCCGGGCGAGACGCTGGCGGCGCTCCTGTCCTCGATGCGCGACGAGCTGGCCACCACGGAGATGTACCTCTCGTTGTTCTACGGCGTCGTGGACCGGAACGCCGGACGACTGCGATACGCGAACGCGGGACATCCACACGCCTTCGTGATCCCGAAGAGCGGCAAGGTCGAAAGGCTGC
Organism: uncultured Gemmatimonadaceae bacterium; assembly: GCA_963724885.1. GTDB lineage: Bacteria > Gemmatimonadota > Gemmatimonadetes > Gemmatimonadales > Gemmatimonadaceae > DASPMP01. The sequence continues at coordinate 331,459 of CAVRWG010000004.1, forward strand.
CGGCGCTTGATCCGCCGCTCGGAATGGGCACCGCACCGCCGGGCGGCTCCGTTCGCCCATGGACCACCGGCGACATGCTGCTGCTGTTCACCGACGGCGTGAGCGACGCGCGGAACCACGACGGCGAGCGTCTCGGTGAAGACGTGGTGGTGGAGCTGGCCCGCCGCCATCGCGACGAGGATCCCGCGAAAGTCCTGGACCGGATCTTCGCGCTGCTCGACGCGCATACGGGTGACACGATACGCCGCGACGACCTGACCATCGTGGCGCTCCGGAGCTGACCCTGGCGCGGGACCGCAACCGGGGAGGCGCCGGCGCAGCGCCGATTCGCAAGAGCCTCGGACAGCATTTCCTGACCGACCGTCGCATCCTTGGCCGCATCGTGGATGCGCTCGACCCGGGCAGCGGAGACACCGTCGTGGAGATCGGCGCCGGGCGTGGCGCGCTCACGGATGTGTTGCGCCCGCGATCCGGCCGCCTCATCGCCATCGAGTACGACCGCGCCCTTGCCGCGCTGCTGCGCGAGAAATATCGCGATGATCCGGGTGTCCGGGTCGTCGAGGCCAACGTGCTGCAGACGGACCTCGCGGCGCTCGCGGGCGGCCCATACCTGCTCGTCGGGAACGTCCCGTACTACATCACGACGCCGATCCTTTTTCACGCGCTCAACCGGCCACGCGCGGCCCGCGCCGTCTACCTGGTCCAGCGCGAAGTCGCCGAGCGGATGGCCGCGTCGGCAGGGGAAAAGGCCTACGGCGCGCTGTCGGTGAACCTGCAGGCCGTCGCGCGGGTGGAACTCGTGTTTCGCATCGCACCCGGCGCTTTCAACCCGCCACCCAAGGTGGAGAGCTCCGTGGTTCGCGTAACACCGCTCGCGACGGCACTCGTGAGTGTCGAAGAAGAGCAGCCGTTCAAGGAATTCGTGCAGGCCGCGTTCGGAATGCGACGCAAGCAAATGCGCCGTGTCGTCCGGGAGCTGAAGCCGATGACGATCGAGGAGGCAGACACGCTTCTCGCTGGCGCCGGCATCGATCCGGAGGCGCGCCCGGAGAGGCTGACGCCGGAGCAGTTCGTGGCGCTGCGGAGACTAGCTGCGGCCCATTAGCAGGAAAGGGATCGAGTGGAGCGGCGCTTATTGCCAAAACTGGCAATGGTCTCGTCTCCCTCGAGTAGTGACGCTGCCTGAATTTTGCCAGTTTTGGCAATGGCGCAGCTCCACTCGACCCTCCCTGCTAACGGCCGCGTCTAGTCGCGGTTCGTCAGCGCGAACGACAGCCCTTCCAGCTCCATCGCCATGTTCACCGTTTTTACGGTCACGTCCGGCGGCACCTGAAGCTGGGTCGGCGCAAAGTTGAGCACGGCCTTGATACCGGCGCGCACGACGCGATCCACCACCGCCTGCGCATTTTCGCTCGGCACCGTGACGACGGCGATGTCGGGCGTTTCCTTTTGAACGTCTCGCTCCAACTGCCCGATGTCCCGAACAGGAATGCCCTCCAGCGATTTGCCGACCTTGTCCGGGCTGGAGTCGTACGCTGCGAGGATATGGAATCCGCGCTGGCGGAATCCGCGGTACGCCACGAGCGCCGCTCCGATCTTGCCGGCGCCGATGATGATGACGTTCCACTGGCGCCCCAGTCCGAGGATCTCGCGCAAGCGGCCGGCGAGCTCCGGAACCGAGTAGCCAAGCCCTCGTTTCCCGAAGGAACCGAAGAACGACAGGTCCTTCCGGACCTGGGCGGACGTGGTCCCGCCGCGCCGGGCCAGCTCGTCGCTAGAGATCGTCGAGAGGCCGCGACCCTCGAAATCCTCGAGAAACCTCAGGTACGCCGACAAGCGGCGAACTGTCGAATCGGCAATGCGTTTCACGTCCGGATGACGCTTTGTGAATTGATTCACAAGTTAAAACCACACTTTGGCGGTGACCAGCCGCCTGCGTCCGGAAACCGCTTCTGGTTATCTTCGGGCATGAAAGTCCGGGTCAATTCCGAGATCGGCCGGTTGAATAGCGTGCTGGTTCACACGCCGGGTCCCGAGATCTCCGCCGTAACGCCGAAGACCCGCGAGGACTTTCTCTACGACGATATCATCGAGGGGGAAACCGCCCGGCGGGAGCATCAGCGCTTCATCGCGATCCTGGAGCGCTTCACGAAGGTTTTCCAGGTGCGCGACCTCCTGGAAGACGTGTTGACGCAGCCCGAGGTCCGCGATCTGTTCGTGCGAGAGACCATGGACATCGTGCCCTCCGAGCCGCTGGGGCGCGAGATCGCGGAGATGGAGCCGGCGCAACTCGCGAGCATGCTGATCGAGGGCAAGGAGGAGCGTGCCGGGCTGCTCGCCAAGGCGCTCAATGAGTCGGGCTACGAGCTGCCGCCGCTGCCCAACCTCTTCTTCACGCGCGACAGCTGCATCCCGGTCGGCGATCACGTCCTGATCGGCTCGATGCGCTACGGCATCCGCTGGCCGGAAGAGCTGATCATGAAGGCGATCTTCATGCATCATCCGGATCTCGAGAGTCGCGGACTGTTGTACGACGGTTCGGTGGAGCGTCGGCACCAATACACGATCGAGGGCGGGGACATACACCCGTTGCGCGACGACCTCGTCGTGATCGGGTTCTCGGAGCGCTCGACACCCGCAGCGATCGATGGTCTGGCGTCTTTGCTGTTCGAGAAGACCTCGGTCACCGACGTCATCATCGTCGTGATGCCCGAGCACAAGACCGCCATCCATCTCGACATGATCTTCACGCAACTGGATCGCGAGCTGTGCGTCGTTTACCCGCCACACTTCCTGGGACCGGAACGCCTGCGGGTGTTGCACTGGCACAAGGGCGAGCAGTGCCTGCGGGAGCCGGCGTCGTTTTTCGACGCCCTCAAGGGGCTGGCCCTTCCGCTGGAGCCCGTCCTCTGCGGCGGCAACAAGCGCACCCTCCAGGATCGCGAGCAGTGGGCATCGGGGTGCAACTTCGCCGCGATGCGGCCCGGAGTGGTGTTGTCGTACGCGCGAAACGAGGCCACGCTCAGGGAGATGGAGCGCGCCGGCTACCACGTGGTGCCGGCGGTGGCGTTCCTGACCGGCGAAGCGCGGTTCAAGCAGGACGAGCGCGCCGTGATCACCTTCGAGGGATCGGAGCTGGTGCGCGGCGGGGCGGCCCGCGCTGCATGACGTGTCCGGTCCAGCGCGACGATCCGTGGACCTGACAGACCTGCGCGATGTTCGCTTCGCCGTCGTGGACGTGGAGGCGACGGGCTCGCGACTCCATGGCGGCGACCGGATCATGGAGATCGCGGTGGTGCACGTTCACGACGGCCTGGTGACGACGGCGATGGACGTTCTCGTGAACCCACAGCGGCCGGTTTCACCCTTCGTCTCGCGGCTCACCGGCATCCGGTGGGAAATGCTGCACGAGGCGCCGACCTTCGGGGACGTCGCCGAGCGCGTTCACGAGGCCCTGGCTGGCCGGGTGTTCGTCGCGCAGAACGTGAAGTTCGACTGGCGCTTCCTGTCGTCGGAGCTGCAGCGTGCGACGGGCCGAAGCCTCCGCGGGCCGAAGGTGTGTACCGTGAAGATCGCGCGGAAGCTGTTGAGTCACCTCCGGCGCCGGAACCTCGACGCGCTCGCGTGGCACTACGACGTGCCGATCATCGGTCGGCACCGGGCCGGCGGTGACGCGCGGGCCACGGCGCAGATCCTCGTCCGGATGCTCGCCGATGCGCGGCGCCAGGACGTGGACACCTGGGGCCAGCTCATGGACCTGCTCCAGCGCCCCAAGCCGCCCGCGTTCCGGTCGTACCTGCCGCAGCCGGTTTCGGTCGAGGCCATCGCGTGACCGCGCCGGAGGGGAGCCCGCTGGTCGAGAGCCGGAAGATCGGACGGTGGAGTGCGCACGCGATCCAGGCCGGCGGCCAGAAACTCGATGGCGGCGCGATGTTCGGGGTGGTTCCCAAGCCCCTGTGGGAGCGGCGCATTCGCCCCGATGCGCGCAATCGCATTCAGCTGGGCATGCGCTGCCTGCTGGTGGAGCACGAGTCGGGCCTCGTACTGATCGACACGGGAGCGGGGAACAAGGAGAACGAGAAGTTCCACGACATCTACGGCGTCGAGAACGCGGGCGGTGACGGGGCGACGCAACTCGAGGCGGGGCTGCGCCAGCTGGGCGTGAGCCCGAACGACGTCGCGATCGTGATCAACTCGCACCTGCACTTCGATCACGCGGGCGGGAACACCGCGAAGGACGCCAGCGGCGCGATCGTCCCGACGTTCCCGAACGCACGCTACGTCGTGCAGGCAGGGGAGTACGACTACGCCACGCACACCAACGAGCGCACCGCCGCCAGCTACTTCCCGCACAACTTCGTTCCCATCCACGACTGCGGGCAGTTCGATTTCGTGACCGGCGAGCGCGAGATCGTCGCGGGAATCTCGGTGCTGCCGACGCCGGGTCACGTGCCCCATCACCAGGGCATCAAGCTCGAGGGTGATGGGGAGATCGCGTTTTACATCGCCGACCTCGCGCCCACGGCAGCGCATCTGCCGCTGCCGTGGATCATGGGGTACGACGTGGAGCCTCTCGTGACGCTGGAGACCAAGCGCCGCATCCTGGCGCGGGCGGTCGACGAGAGCTGGCTGGTGGTGTTCGAGCATGACGCCGTTGTGCCCTGGACCCGCATCACGCACGACGGTAAGACCTACACGGTCGTTCGTCCTTGACCTAAGCGCCCATCCCACCTACGTTTAAGCCACAATTCGTCAAGTGAACTGGCTCTGCCGGTTCCACCCTTCGGCCCTCGCGATGTCGCGAGGCGTGCTGCTGGAGTGATCGTTGTGAGCGCCGCGCGCACTTCGTGCGCGGCGCCGCTGCGGACTCCATCATCGGGTCCGCTTTTTTTGTCTTCATCGAGAGGAATACAGCATCCAGGACACTACCAAGCGCGTGCGGGTCAACCGCCAGATCCGCATCTCCCCGGTTCGCGTCATCGGCGCCGACGGCTCACAGCTCGGCATCATGGACGTGGACACGGCACTCCGCCAGGCGGAGGAATCGGGTCTCGATCTGGTTGAAGTCGCTCCCACTGCCCGGCCGCCAGTGGTCCGCATCATGGACTACGGCAAGTACAAGTTCGAGATGGCCAAGCAGGCACGCCAAGCCAAGAAGAAGCAGCACGTGATCGAGTTGAAGGAGGTGAAGTTCCGCCCCGGCATCGGCGAGCACGACTTCGAAACCAAGACCGGCCACGCCCGGCGGTTCCTGGAAGAGAAAAACAAGGTGAAGGTGACCATGATGTTCCGTGGTCGACAGGTCGCGCATCCGGAGCTGGGACAAGCCGTGCTGGATCGCGTTTCCGCGGCGCTCGCCGACGTGGGCAAGGTCGAGAGCTCCGGAAGGCTGGAAGGGAAACTCATGACGATGATCATCGCGCCGAAGTAGGCGCGCTACCAGGATTGGAACATGCCGAAGATGAAATCGCACAAAGGCGCGCGGAAGCGCTTCAAGCTCACGGGCACCGGCAAGGTGAAGCGGAGACGCGCCTTCAAAAGCCACATCCTCACCAAGAAATCGGCGAAGCGGAAGCGGCGCCTGCGCCGCGGCGCGATAATCACCGTGCGCGGAGAAGCCAAGCGCATCAAGCGCCTGCTTCAGGCTTAAAGGAGGAATCGAACCATGCCTCGCGCCAGATCGAACGTTCCGCGCCTGAAGCGGAAGAAGCAGATCATGAAGGCCGCCCGCGGCGCCTACGGCGGCCGCAGCAAGTTGTGGAAGGCGGCCAAGGAGACCGTCGAACGCGGATGGCGGTACGCCTATCGTGATCGCAAGAACAAGAAACGCGATTTCCGCCGGCTGTGGATCACCCGCATCAACGCGGGCGCCCGGCAGAATGACATGAGCTACAGCAACTTCATGAACGGGCTGCACAAGGCCGGCATCGAGATCGATCGCAAGATCCTGTCGGATCTCGCGATCCACGACCCGTCGGCGTTTACGGCCCTCGCGGAGAAGGCGCGGTCCGCGCTGACCGCTGCGTAAGTAGTCTCTCGTTGAATCCACGCGGCGGCAGTGCGAGACTCAAGCACTGCCGCCGCTTCATTTTGCGCGTGAAGGTCTGTCGCGATTGCTTAGGCCTAACTGGAACGGTTCTGAGAAGTCGGATTGAACCCGGATGAAACGGATGCGTTCGAGCGGGGACCAGACCTGTAACCCGAAAAACGACAAAAGAATTCCCAGTGGTTTCGCTCATCCGACAGATCCGATTGAATCCGACCGATCCGAAATCGAAAGTGATAGATCCTTGCTTGCACCACAGCCAATGATCCAGGATTTCGCCGACAACGCCGCCGCGCTCATTCGTGAGGCCGTGGCCGCGTTCGAAGCCGCGACGACCGCGGAGGATCTGGAAGCCGCGCGCATCCAGTTCCTCGGCGACCGCAGCGGGCGGCTACGCGCGCTGCAGCAGGCGCTCGGCGCGCTGCCCAAGGAAGACAAGCCGACGGCCGGCCGCCTGTTCAACGACGCGAAGACGGCGATCACCGATGTCTTCGACGAGCGGCAGAAGGCAATACGAGCACAGCGATCTGCTGGCGCGGCGCAGGGCGACCTCACCATGCCTGCGCGCCGGGCGTGGCTTGGCGCCAAGCATCCCGTCACGCTCGTCATCGACGAGATCGTGGACATCTTCCGCGAGCTCGGATTCACGGTCGCGCTCGGGCCGATCGTCGAGACCGAGTGGTACAACTTCGGATCGCTGAACTTTCCGCCCGACCATCCCGCGATGGACGCGCACGACACGCTCTACGTGCGCGACGACGTCCTGCTTCGCACGCACACGTCGCCCGTGCAGATCCGCACGCTGCAGCGGTTTCCGCCGCCGATCCGCATCCTCGCGCCAGGTGACGTGGCCCGCCGGGACCCGTTCGACGCGTCGCACGCGCCCGTGTTCGCGCAGATCGAGGGCCTCTGCGTGGACGAGGGCATCAGTTTCGTGGACCTCAAGGCGATGCTGAACAACTTCGCGAAGCGCTTCTTCGGCGCGGCGCGCACCCGCTTTCGCCCGAGCTATTTCCCGTTCACGGAACCATCCGCCGAGATGGATGTCGAGTGCCAGCTCTGCAAGGGAAGCGGCTGCCCCGTGTGCAAAGGCACGGGGTGGACCGAGATCCTCGGCTCCGGCATGGTGCACCCGGCCGTGCTCGAGTCCGCGGGCGTGGACGCCGAGAAGTACACGGGTTGGGCATTCGGGATGGGGCCGGGCCGCATCGCGCTCCAGCGTTACGACATCCCCGACATCCGGATCCTGTACGACTCCGACGTGCGCTTTCTGGAACAGATCGCATCCGCCGCGGACGCCGACGCGCGTCCGCCCGCGGGAAAGGGTGCCGAAGGATGAACGCTTCGTACGAGTGGCTGCGCGCGTTCGTGCCGGTCAAGGCGTCTCCGACGGAGTTGCGCGACCTGATTACCGCGCACACCGCCACGGTCGAAGAGCTGGTGCCGCTCCGCCCCGATCTTTCGTCGATCGTGGTCGCGCGCGTGGAGGAGGCCGGGCGTCATCCCGACTCCGACCACCTGTGGGTCACGAAGGTCAACGCGGGCGGCGGAGAAGTCCTCGAGGTGATCTGCGGGGCGGCCAACGTGCTAGCCGGAGCGCTCTATCCGTTCGCGCCTGTCGGAGCCACGCTGCCGAACGGCATGACGATCGAGCGCCGCAAGATTCGCGGCGTGACCTCGAACGGCATGCTCTGCTCGGCGCGCGAGCTTGGCCTCGGTGACGACCATCAAGGCATCCTCGAGCTGAAGACGGACGCGGCACCCGGCACGCCGTTCCTCTCGATCATGCCGGTGGGCGACACGCGACTGGTCATCGACGTCGGCGCCAACCGGCCGGACCTGCTCTCGCATCTCGGACTGGCGCGCGAGCTGTCCGCCGTCACCGGCATCAAGTGGAGCCTCCCCGAGATCCCCAAGCTGACGATCGGCATTCCCAAGGCGCGGAGATCCGACCCGCGCGGAGTGACGACGGGCATCGAGGTGCGCGTCGAGCCGGACACGAAAACGCGCCGCTACATGGGCGCGGTCGTGAAGGGTGTCAGGATCGAGGCGAGCCCGGAGTGGCTGGTGCAGCGCCTCGACGCCGTTGGCGTCCGCGCGATCAACAACGTCGTGGACGCCACCAACTACGTGTTGCACGAACTGGGACAGCCCGTGCACGCGTTCGACCTGGGCAAGCTCTCGGGCAACGAGGTTGTCGTCAGAACGGCGCGTGCAGGCGAAACGCTCGTCACCCTGGATGGCACGTCCCGCGCGCTGCCGCCCGATGCGACGGTGATCGCTGACGCGCAGCGGGCGCACGCGATCGCCGGCGTCATGGGCGGCCGCGACAGCGAGGTGACCGACGCGACGCGCGACCTCTTCATCGAGGTCGCGTCGTTCGACCCGAAACGCACACGCGCGGCCCGCAGGGCCCTGGGCATGTCCACCGACGCCAGCTACCGGTTCGAGCGAGGCGTGGATCCGCAGCTCGGTCCCGTCGCCCTCGATCGCGTCGTGCGGCTCATCATCGCGCTGGCTGGAGGCGCATTGCTGGAAGCGGGGGTCGACGTCGTGGGCACGACCGAGAAGCCGCAGGTCATCACCGTCCGCACCCGCCGCGTTGCGCAAGTACTCGGCGCAGCCGTCCCGGCCGAGAAGATTCGTCGGTATCTGCACGGCGCCGGGTTCGAGATCGTGTCGCAGTCGGAGCGTGAGACGACAGTGCGCGCGCCGTCCTGGCGCAGCGATGTGTCCGGCGAGATCGACCTCGTGGAGGAAGTGGCCCGCTTCCACGGCTATGACAGCCTGCCGGTGGACATTCGGCCGTTCCGCCCGACGACGACGCTCGACGATCCGTTGTGGACCGTGGCGCAGCGGGTGCGCACGGCGCTCGTCGGCCTCGGGCTGCTCGAGACGCGGCCAATGCCGTTCGTCCATGGCGCCGAGGAGACGCACGTGCGCGTCGCCAACCCGATGTCGGAGAACGAGGCGTTCCTGCGCGGCTCGTTGCTCGAGACGCTCGCCCGCCGCGCGGAGTTCAACCTGTCGCATCGCTCGGGCGACGTCCGCATCTTCGAGATCGGGTTCCGCGTTTGCGCCCGGCAAGACCGCGATGCCGCGCGAGCAGTTCCGCCTCGGAGTGCTCGTGATGGGGCGACGACGCCCGCCGCACTTCACCGAGCCGCAGCCTCCGGCGGTCGATGAGTGGGACGCGAAAGCGGTCGCCGAGATCGCGGCAGCCGCCGCGTTTGCCTGGCAGGTGGTCGACCTGATACCCGGCGACGGCGAGCGCAACATTCTCTGGCACGTGCGCGTCGGCGGACGCACGATGGGTGAGGTGGTACGCGTCGAGCTGGACGCGCCCGTCTGGGCTTCGCCGGCCTTTGGTCTCGAGCTCGTCCTGGGCGAGGTGGCGACCGACGCCGCCGCGCCGCGCGGCGAGCACTCATATATGGAAGTCGCGCCGGAGAGGCCGGGCGTGTCGAAATACCGGGCGCTGCCCGTCGATGCCCGCCGCCGAATTCGACCTGGCGCTGTTGCTCCCGTCGGGCACGACAGCGGCAGCGGTGGAGCGTGTCATTCGCGACGCGTCCGGCGAACTGCTCGAGCGCCTGGACCTGTTCGACGAGTACACCGGCGTCGGCGTGGACGCAGGGCAGCGCAGCCTCGCGTGGCGATTGACGTTCCGGCATCCCGACCGCACACTACGCGACAAGGAGATCGAAGGACGGCGCACGAAGATCCTGAGCGCTTTGCAACAGGAGCTTCATGTCCGACAGCGATAGGTCAGAGGTGCGCGCGTTCCGCGAGCTCGAGACGCTCGTGCGACACCTTGGCGAGGAGCTGGCGACGTTTCGCAAGCGCGCGCTCAGCGCGGAAACGCAGCTCAAGGACGCGGCCCACGCAAAGTCGTCGAAGGACAGCCACGCGCCGTCGCAGCGAGTGGCGGAGCTGGAAGCCGAGAACGCAATCCTGCGCCAGCGCCTCGAGAGCCTCGAGGATCGTGTGCGCCAGATGTTCGATCGCGTGCGGTTCCTTCGGCAGCAGCTCCAGTCCCAGGCGCAGTCGCCAGCGGGCGCCGGTGGCGGAGGTCGTTCGTGAGCGCGAAGAAGAACCTCGTGCGCGTGACGATCCTCAACGAGGAGTACGCCATCCGCAGCGACGAGTCCCCGGAGCATACGCGCCGGGTGGCGGACTACCTCGACCAGGCGATCAAGCGCGTCCTCGAGAGCGGCAGCGTGGTCGAGACGAACCGCGCCACCATCCTTGCGGCGCTTCAGATCACCGGAGAGCTCTTCGAGGCGCGCGCCGGCACCGCGGGCAGCGACATCGCCCAGCGACTGCGATCGCTGAGCGCGGACGTCCGACGCATGCTGCCGCCGGGGAAGCGGGGAGAAGCCGTCTGACCGCGTTGCCTTTTGTTCTGACGCACCCTACCTTCGTGACGACAAGCCAGGCGGGTCCGTATCCGGATCGCGCTGTCGGCACCTTCCCGTCCTGAGCCCTACGACGGCTCAGGCCCGGAAGTGAAGAGCCGCGCGATCGGTACGGATTTCGAGCAGTTCCTACCCGTCTCCGCGACCACGGTCGTGGTGGAGCATAGATCCATATGAATTCGACCTTGCTGCTAGCCGCGCTTGGCGTTGCGATTCTCGCCCTGCCGGCTTTGTTCTTTTTGGGCCGTCGTACCGGAACCGCCGCGGAGCTCGGGCGCCAGAAGGCCGCCAAGGCCACCGCCGAGGAGACGTCGAAACGCATCGTTGCTGAAGCGGAGCGCGAGTCGGAGACGCTGCGCAAGAGCGCCGTGGTCGACCGGAAAGGAAGAGCTCATCAAGCTGCGCGAGACCTTCGAGAGCGAGGTCCGCGGCCGCCGTTCCGAGGTGGAGAAGGAGGAAAAGCGCCTCGTCGAGCGCGAGGGCACACTCGACCGCAAGTTCGACGTCCTCGACCAGCGCGACAAGGACCTGAGCCGGCGCGCCAGCGAGTTCGGTCGCAAGCGAGAAGACCGTCGGCGATCGCGAGGAGGAGCTGCAAAAGCTCGTCACCGAGGAGCGCGAGCGGCTCGAACAGGCTGGCGGGCATGTCAGCGCAGGACGCCAAGGCCGAGCTGATTCGCCGGCTCGAGGAGGAAGCACAGGCCGACGCCGCCAACAGGCTGCGCGAGATTCGCGAGCGCGCCAAGCGCGACGCCGAGCGCGAAGCCAAGAAGATCGTGGCGCTCGCGATCCAGCGCATCGCCGCCGAGCACACCGCCGAGTCCACGGTCTCGGCGGTGTCGCTCCCGAGCGACGAGATGAAGGGCCGGATCATCGGACGCGAAGGGCGCAACATCCGCGCGTTCGAGCTGGCGACCGGCGTGGACGTCATCATCGACGACACGCCCGACACCGTCGTCGTCTCGTGCTTCGACCCGATCCGGCGCGAGGTGGCGCGGCTCGCCCTCGAGAAGCTCGTGTCCGACGGACGCATCCATCCCGGCCGCATCGAGGAAGTGGTCAACAAGTCGCGCAAGGAAGATCGACCAGCAGATCGTGGAGCTGGGCGAGCAGTCGGCGTACGAGGTCGGCGTGCACGGACTGCATCCCGAGATCATCAAGCTCGTCGGCCGCATGCATTGGCGAACGAGCTATGGCCAGAACATCCTGCAGCATTCCAAGGAAGTCGCCTGGCTGGCCGGCATCATGGCGACCGAGCTGGGGCTCGATTTCGTGATGGCGAAGCGCGGCGCGCTCCTGCACGACGTCGGCAAGGTGCTCACGCACGAGCACGAGGGCACGCACGTGCAGCTCGGCGTCGAGGTCGCGACCAAGTACGGCGAGAACCCGATGGTCGTGAACTGCATCGCCGCGCATCACGACGACGTGCCGCACGAGAGCGAAGTGTCCGTGCTCGTGCAGGCGGCCGACGCGATCTCGGGCTCGCGCCCGGGCGCCCGGCGCGAGGCGTTCGAGACGTACGTCAAGCGGCTCGAGGGCCTCGAGAAGATCGCGTCGAGCTACAAGGGCGTGGAGAAGGTCTTCGCCATCCAGGCCGGGCGCGAAGTGCGCGTGATCGTGACGCCGGACGACATCGACGACGTCCGCATGGGCACGCTCACCGAGGAGATCGCGCGCCGCATCGAGGTCGAGCTGCAGTACCCCGGGCAGATCAAGGTGGTGGCGATTCGCGAGACGCGCGCGGTGGACTTTGCCCGCTGAAGTCGTCGGCGCGCCTCGGGGCGTGGCGCGTTGATGGACGGCAAAGCCGTGGCCGCTGCGCATCCGCGAGCGGATCGCGGACGACGTCCGCGCGCTGAAGGAGCGTGGCGTGGTCCCCGGGCTGTCGGTGGTGCTCGTCGGCGACGATCCGGCGAGCGCGGTCTACGTCGCCAACAAGGCCAAGGCGTGCGAGGAAGCGGGCATGCGCGGCGAGACGATCCGCATGCGCGCCAATACCACCGAAGCGGAGCTGCTCGCCGTGATCGACCGGTTGAATGGCAGCAAGCAGGTCCATGGCATCCTGGTGCAGATGCCGCTGCCCCGCCAGATCAGCCCGGACGTCGTGCTTCGAGCGCGATCGACCCGGCCAAGGACGTGGATGGTTTCCATCCGGTGAACGTCGGCAAGATGCTGATCGGCGACCGCGACGGGTTCGTGCCGTGCACGCCCGCGGGCGTGATGGCGCTGCTGCGGGAATACAAGGTGCAGACGTCCGGCGCTCGCTGCGTCGTGGTCGGCCGCAGCAACATCGTGGGCAAGCCGATGATGGCGCTGCTGGTGCAGCCCGGCGCTGGACGCCACCGTCACCGTCTGTCACAGCCGCACACGCAACATGGCGGACCACACGCGACACGCCGACATCGTCATCGCGGCCGCCGGCAGGCCGGGGCTCATCACGGGCGACATGATCAAGCCGGGCGCGGTCGTCGTCGACGTGGGCATCAACTCGCGTGGACGACGCTTCGCACCCCAGGGGCTATCGCCTGGTCGGCGACGTGGACTTCGACGTCGGTGCGCGACGTGGCGTCGCTCATGACGCCCGTGCCCGGCGGCGTCGGCCCGATGACGATCGCAATGCTGCTGGAGAACACGCTCAAGGCGGCAAAGCACGCCGCCGACGCATCGGCCGCGTGACGCCGGCGACCCCGCAGCGCGGCTTCGACTTCGCGGCCCCTGAATCCGCGGTGCCCGGCCGCGACCCGTCGTCGGCCATCGCCGTCTCCGCGCTGACGACGATCGCGCGCGACATCCTCGAGGGCGCCTTCCGGCCCATCTGGGTTCGCGGCGAGGTCACCAACTTCAAGGCGCACCGCAACGGCCACTGGTACTTCACGCTGCGGGACCGCATGGCGCAGATCCGCAGCGTCGTCTGGTCCAAGGACACGCGCGCCATTCCGGCGCCGCCGGACGAAGGCATGCAGATCGCCGCGTTCGGCAATCTGAGCGTCTATCCGCCGAAGGGCGAGATGCAGTTCGTCGTCCGGCGGATGGAAGCCGAGGGCGACGGGCTGTGGCGCAAGCGCCTGGAGCAGACGCGCGCCAAGCTCGAGGCCGAGGGCCTGCTGCGGCCGGATCGCAAGCGTCCGCTGCCACGATATCCGAGGCGCGTGGCGGTCGTGACGAGCCCCGACGGCGCCGCGCTGCGCGACATCGTCGCCGTGATGAAGCGCCGCTCGCCGGCCGTCGAGATCGTCGTCGTGCCCGCGGCGGTGCAGGGCGACACGGCGGTCATGGACCTGTGCCGGGCGATCGAACGCGTGGGCCGCTGGGGCGACGCCGACGTCGTGATCGTGGGACGCGGCGGCGGGTCGCGCGAGGATCTCTGGGCGTTCAACGACGAACGCGTCGCGCGCGCCATCGCGGCGTGCGCGCTGCCAGTGGTGTCGGCGGTGGGACACGAGATGGACATCACGATCTGCGATCTCGTCGCCGACGTTCGCGCCGCGACGCCGTCGGCGGCCGCCGAAACCGTGGTGCGCGACGACGCCGAGCTGCTTGCCGAGTTGCGCGGCATCGGCGCGCGTCTCGGCCGCGCTCGTCGGCCGCCGGCTGGACGCGGCGAAGGCGGATCTCCAGTGGCACGCGTCTGCGCTGCGGAGCCGCCTGGTCCGCGCCGCGGAGCGCAAGCACGCGCGGGTCGCGCAACTGGGCGGCCGCCTGCACGCGCTCAGCCCGCTCGCGACGCTCGATCGCGGATACGCCGTCGCCCGCGGCCGCGGACGGACACGCCCTCACGTCGGTCGTGCGTTCGACCGACGACATGCCGTTCGACCTGGTGCTGCGGGACGGACGCGTCGGCGCCCGGGTGACCAGCCTCGAGGACGGGGGGCAGGCATGAGCTTCGAGCAGCGGCTCCGACGGCTCGAGGAGATCGTCGGCGCGCTGGAGTCCGACCAGCTCGATCTCGATCGCGCGCTCGCCCTCTTCGAGGAGGGCGTCGCGTGCCTGCGCGCGGCGACGGAGGAGCTGGCGAAAGTGGAGGCCCGCGTGCAACGGCTGGTGGAACGCGCCGACGGCACGTTCGAGGTCGACCGACCTGCGTGAGTGACGGCGTCGACACCACGCTGGCCGCCTGGCGAGGGAATATCGACGCGGAGCTCGGGCGCAGTCGCGGCCGTCGCGACGATCCCGGCGCGACCGATCTGCGAGGCCGCTATCCGCTACAGCCTGACGGGCGACGGGAAGCGGTTCCGCGGGCTGCTCCTCATGGCGTCGTACGACGCGCTGCATGGCCGCGGCGACGCGGGCCGCCTTGCCGCCGCGGTCGAGGTGGTGCACGCGTACTCGCTCGTGCACGACGACCTGCCGTGCATGGACAACGACAGCATGCGCCGCGGCCGGCCCACGACGCATCGCGCGTTCGACGTCGCCACGGCCACGGTCGCCGGCGTCGCGATGGTGCCGCTGGCCGTTCGGCAGACGCTGCTGGGCGCGCGCGCGCTCGGGCTGGACGACGCGACGTCCCGCCGCCTTGTCGCGATCCTGATGCAGGCGTCGGGCGCCTCCGGAATGGTCGGCGGCCAGTTCCTGGACCTCGAGGGCGAGGGCCGCGCCCTCTCGGTCGCCGGAACTCGAGGCGATTCACCGCGCCAAGACGGGCGCACTGATCGCCGCCGCGTTCACCATGGGCGGGATCGCGGCCGGTGGCGACGACACCCGACGTGGCTGCGCTCACGTCCGCCGGCGACGCCTGGGGCTGGCATTCCAGATCGCGGACGACGTACTCGACGCCACGGAGTCCTCCGAGGCGCTCGGAAAGACGGCCGGGCTCGACGCAGCGCTGGTCGAAGAGCACCTATGCTTCGGCGCTGGGCGTGGCGGCCGCGCGCGGCCCGCGGCGAGTCCCTGGTGGCCGACGCGATGGCCAGGCTGGAGGCCGGCGGCCTGAGAACTCCAGCTCCTCGATCGGCTGGCACATTTCGTCGCCGCGCGCCGTTCGTAGTTTTATAGGAGCACATGGCTACACTACTCGATCGAATCGACACCCCGGCGGACTTGCGCACGCTGCCGCGCGAGCGAATTGCCGGCGCTCGCCGATGAGGTGCGCGAGCGTCTCGTGGACGTCTGCTCGCGCACCGGTGGCCACATCGGCGCCGGCCTCGGCGTCGTGGAGCTCACCATCGCGCTGCACTACGCGTTCGACACGCCGCGGGACCAGCTCGTGTGGGACGTGGGTCATCAGGGCTATCCGCACAAACTGCTCACCGGTCGCAACGCGCGGATGGAAACGCTGCGTCAGGAAGGCGGCCTCTCCGGCTTCCTGAAGCGCAGCGAAAGCGAATACGACACGTTCGGCGCGGGCCATGCGGCCACCGCCATTTCCGCCGCGCTCGGCATCGCGGTCGGCACGGGACATCCGCGGTGACGATTACAAGGTGGTCGCGGTGCTGGGCGATGGCGCGCTGACGTCCGGCCTGTCGTATGAAGGCCTCAACAACGCCGGCCACTCGGAGCGCGACATGATCGTCGTGCTCAACGACAACGAGATGTCCATCGCGCCGAACGTGGGGGCGATGTCGAAGTACCTGATGTCCATCCAGCGGAACCCGCTGTACAACCGCCTGCGCAGCAAGATCGGCGAGATCGCCGATCACGCGCCCGGCCCGCTGGCGTCGATGGGGCAGATCGTCAGGAAATGGGAGGAGAGCGTCAAGGCGTTCCTCACGCCGGGCGTGCTGTTCGAGGAGCTGGGCCTCCGCTACTTCGGGCCGATCGACGGCCACGACATCGGCTCGATGATCGACATCTTCGCGGCTGTACGCGAGATGAAGGGCCCGCGCATCGTGCACGTCGTCACGCAGAAGGGAAAGGGATTCCCGGCGGGCGAGCAGGCAGCCGGCGAGAAGTGGCACGCGCTGCCGCCGGGCTACGAGCCGTCCACGGGCAAGCCCGTGAAGGCGAGCAGCACCAATCCGGCCTACACGAAGGTGTTCGGCAAGGGGCTGGCGGAGCTTGCCGCCGAGGATGAGCGCGTCGTCACGATCACCGCGGCCATGCCCAGCGGCACGGGCACGGATGCGGTCGCGCGCGCGCACCCGGCGCGCTTCTTCGACGTCGGCATCGCAGAGGGTCACGCGGTCACGTTCGCCGCCGGCATCGCCACCCGTGGGCTGCGTCCCGTGGTCGCGATCTACTCCACGTTCCTCCAGCGCGCCTACGACAACATCGTGCACGACGTGGCGATCCAGTCGCTGCCCGTGATCCTGTGTCTCGACCGCGCGGGGCTCGTCGGCGAAGATGGCGAGACGCACATGGGCCTGTACGACATCGCGTACCTGCTGGCGGTCCCGAACTTCACCGTCACGGCTCCGAAGGACGGAACCGAGATGCTGGGCCTGTTGCGCGCCGCCGTGGAGCACCAGAGCGGCCCGTGGTCGCATCCGATATCCACGTGACGCGTCGCCGGACGAGCCGCCGCCCATGCGTGACATCGAGCGCGTTCCGTACGGGACATGGGACGTGGTGCGCAAGGGCAAGGGCGTCGCGATCCTCGCCGTGGGCACCATGGTGCGGCCCTCCGTCGCCGCGGCCGACCTTCTCGCACGCGACGGGCTCACTGTCACGGTCGTGAACTGCCGCTTCCTCAAGCCGTACGACGAGGTGACCCTGGCGGCGGTGCTCGCCGGTCACGACCGTATCCTCATCGTGGAGGAAGGCACGCAGGTGAACGGGTTCGGCGCGTACATGTCGGCCGTGATCGAGAAGCACGACGACTCCGTGCGCGTGCGCACGCACGGCGTGCCCGACCGCATCATGGTCGCGGCGCCGCGCACGCGTCAGCTCCAGCTGTGCGGGCTGACGCCGGAGGGAATCGCCGATCGGGTGCGGGCCATGCTGGAGTCCGAGGCGATCGCCGGGTGAGGGAAGCGGGCCGGCCCATCCGGCTGGGTGTCGTCGGTCACCCCGGGTATTCCGGTCTCACAACGGCGCTGCAGACGCTGCACAAGCTCGCGCCGGGTCTCAAGCTCGACCTGCGTCTCGAGCCCGAGCTGCCCGCCAGCGCCGGCGATCATCGTTTCGAGTCGCCCGCCGATCTCGACGCGCTGCTGACGCTCGGCGGCGATGGCACGCTGCTGCGCGGCGCGCGCATGCTGCAAGGGAACGAGGTGCCGATCCTCGGCGTCAACATGGGGCGCCTGGGATTCCTCACCTGCTGCCCGGCGGACCAGCTCGAGACGTCGCTCATGCGGTTCGCGCGCGGCGACTACGCCGTGGAGTCGCGCATGGCGCTGCGCGCCGCGGTGCTCGGCGGCGACCGTCGCGAGCGCGCGAGCTGGCTGGCGCTGAACGACGTGGCGATCCACAAGGGCGGGTTCGCGCGCGTGGTCGCCCTCCGCGTCGCGGCGGACGACGAGCTGATCGCCTCGTATTCGGCCGACGGCGTGGTGATCTCGACGCCCACCGGCTCGACCGCGTACAGCCTGTCCGCGGGCGGCCCGGTCGTGGTTCCGACCCTCGAGACGATCATCGTCACGCCGATCTCGCCGCATACGCTCGCCATCCGGACCGTGGTACTTGCCCGCCACCTCGCGCGTCACCGTGCATGCGGATGGTGCGCCGGAGGAGCTTATGGTCACGGTCGACGGCCAGGTCGGCACCACATTCCTGGGCGGGGAGACGCTCGCGGTCCGGAAGGCCGACCACGCCATCAAGATCGTGCGATTCCCGGGATCGAGCTTCTTCACGACACTGCGCCAGAAGCTGGGATGGGGCGGGATTCCCGAGCGGGATCAATCCGGGCATGCTGACCGAGCTTCGCATTAAGAACTTTGCGATCATCGAATCGCTGACGCTGCCGCTGGCGCCCGGGTTCAACGTCCTCACGGGCGAGACGGGCGCCGGCAAGTCCATCATCGTGGGCGCGCTGGGCCTGCTGCTGGGTGAGCGCGGCGTGGCCGACGTGGTTCGCACCGGTACCGACCGCGCGACGGTCGAGGGGGTGTTCGACACGGCAGACCGTCCCGGGCTGCGCGCGCTGCTGGACGATCGCGGCATCGACGCCGAGGAAACGCTCGTGGTGCTGAAGCGCGAGGTGACCGCGTCGGGACGCACGCGCGCGTGGATCAACGGAACCACCGTGACGGCGGCGGCGCTCGCCGAAGTCGGGCGGTCGCTGATCGACCTGCACGGCCAGCACGAGGCGCAGTCGCTGCTGGACGTCGAGTCGCAGCGGGCCGTGCTGGACGCCTTTGCCGGCGCGCGCGAGGACGCCGCCGGCGTGCGCGATGCGCACGAACGTCTCGCAACCGTTCGCCGCGAGATCGCCGACCTCGCCGCGCGGCGCGCGGACGCGGAGAAGCGCGCCGACTACCTGCGGCATGTCGCGCGCGAGATCGAGGACGCGAAGCTCGTGGACGGCGAGGACGTCGGCTCGAGGAAGAGGCCCGTCGCCTGGAGAACGCCGCGGAAATCCGCGAGTCCGCCGCGTCGTTGAACGCCTTGCTCGAGGACGACGAGGCGGGAGTGCTTTCGCGCCTGTCGCAGGCGTCCCGCATGCTGCAACAGCTCCAGCGCTTCGACCCCACGCTGGCCAGGATGCAGGAGACGTTCGACGCGGGCTTCTACTCCATCGAGTCGATGGCGCGCGAGCTGGCGGAGTATTCCGGCAGCCTGGACCTCGATCCGTCCCGGCTGGAGCAGGTGCGACGGCGCAGGGAACTGCTGCACAGGCTCGCACGCGAAGCACGGCCCGACGATCGCCGACGTCATCGCCGCTGGCCGCGACGCAACGCGCGAGCTCGAGCTGCTGGACACGGCCGGCCTCGACCTCCGTGGGCTCCAGACGCGCGAGGCCGGGGCGCTGGCGGACCTGACCCTGCGAGCGCAGAAGCTCAGCGACAGGCGGCGGGACGCCGCCCGGCGTCTCGCCAGGGCCGTGGACGAGATCCTCCCGGAACTCGGCATGACGGACGGGAAGTTCGTCGCCCGCCTCGAAGCCCTCGACAACGTCGGCGCCCACGGCGCCGAGAACGTGGAGTTCCGGGTGACGTTGAACGTCGGCCACGACATGCGCCCGTTGGCCCGGGTCGCGTCCGGGGGTGAGCTGTCACGTGTGATGCTGGCGCTCAAGACCATCCTGGCGCGGCTCGACCATGTGCCCACGCTCGTCTTCGATGAGGTGGACGCGGGTATCGGCGGCAAGGTGGGTCAGCAGGTGGGCGAGATGCTGCGCCGGGTGGCGGGCTCACATCAGGTCTTCGCGATCACGCACTTGCCGCAGATCGCGGCCCGCGCGCACAAGCACATCCTGGTGAGCAAGGGAGCGAAGGGCGGCGTCACCGCGGCCGACGTCACCGCGCTGTCCGACGTGGAGCGCGTGCCCGAGATCGCGCGCATGCTCGGGGGAGACGCAGAGAGCGCGACCAGCCGGGCGCACGCGCGGGAGATGCTGACCATCGCGATCCCCCCCCGGCCGCGGCGCCGGGCGCCGGTGATCAGCGGCCCGGCAGCCGGAAGTAGACGCGCATTTCCAGCTGGTCGCGATAGAACTTCGGGAGTCCCGCGTCGCCGGTGATGGCCTGGAGATGCGTGTAGCGTGCTTCCATGGGCAGTGCGCGCTCCAGACGACGGCGGTCCATGAACCAGGAAAAGCTCACGCCGCCGCCCACGAGCTGGTCGCCGCCCAGCTGGTCCGTCGTCCGAAACGAATACGCGGCGTGGAGCGCGAACGGGTCCGACAAGTGCCATCTCGGCGCGACGTACAGCTCGCTCCATCGCGAGGTGCGGTCCGCGAGATCCGTCGTGTCCTTGTCGTAGACGCTGGTCGCGAAGGCTCCGGTCGCGAGCAGGCCGAAGCGTCCGTTGCGCACGTCGAGCGCCGTCCGTACTTCCGCGACGCCGCTGCCCGCGCCGATCCGCATGTCCGCGACGTCACTGAACGATTGAACCGAGCCGGTGGGAAAACGAAACCTGCCCGCGAGCGCGAGACGCACGCCGGTACGCCTCCGTTCCGTGCGCGGGATGTCCACGACTCGCCATTTGAAACCCAGCTCCACGTCGCCGATGCCCACCCACTCCTGCCGGGTGAGCGCGTCCAGTCCGAGATCCGAAACCAGGTACTCCTGAACGTTGGCGATGCCGGCCGGCCCGCCCGCACCCTGCGGCACCGTGACCAGCAGGTCGGTCGACGCGCCGAGGACTGTTCGGTAGCGCGCGTTGAAATCCGCGACGCGCTGCCCGATCGCCATCTGGGCCGTGCTGACGGCGATCGGGACGAAGGCCATGCCGTCGCTGGTGGCGCTTCCGTAGAGGTCCCCGAGGATCGCCGCGAAGCCCTGCGATTCCTGGAGCAGCGGTGGCCCCTGCGCGAGCACGGTAGCGCAGCCGCTGCCCGATGGATCGGCGCTGCACGCGGCGATGCGGCCCGCCAGCGCCGTGGCGGCGGCCGCGAACTCGGTCTGGACGTCGATGTTCGTCTGCCGCGCGGCCGAGCTGGTGCGCTGAAGGTTCGGTCCGACATTCGCGACGAACCCGCCGGCGGTATCCAGGCGGAATTGCACCGAAATGCGTTTGCGCACGATGGGCACCGTCACACCGACCGCCAGCCAGTCGGTAATGCCGTACTCGAGACCGAGTGGGATCACCTCCTCGCGCGCCATGGCCCCGACACGCGAGCGCCCGAGCGACAGCGTGAAGGGCGACGCCGTTGCCGCCTCTACGCCCGCCTGGATCGTGATGAGCGTGGGCAACTGGGCCACGCCGAACGAGTCCGCGGTGAACCGGGCGCCGAGGGGCTCGACCCCATTGGCGGTGAAGCGGCTGTCGTATCGCGTCCAGATGACGATGGGGTGAAAGCGGAGAAAGCCCCGCGGCGGCGTCGATGCATCCTCGAGACGACTCATTTCGCCCGCAGCCTGAGCCCGCAGGGGCCAAGGGAGCGTGGACGCGAACATGAGGGACGCAAACAACGTCGCCGCGAGCAGGCGCGGCGGGCGATCACGCATCGTTGACGGGCATCGCTGGCTTGGTCATTGTTCGCGCCACGCCTCTAACATAACCGCGCTCATCCTTGAATTTGCGTCCGCCGCCGCGCGTGCCGTGGCAGGTCACGGGGAACCATTGGCTGTCGCTCCCCTGTATTCACCCCGCTGACGGCGCGGTGTTCGCCGTTGGTTTTCTGCATCGCGGCACCCGGTCGGCGATCGAGTTCGCCGGCGCGCCCGGCTTTGTGGAAGGCGAGGGCCCGCCACTGCTGCGTCCGCGCCTGCGCATCGGCGACCGCGAGCACGGCTTCGCCGACGCGCCGATGGCGTGGGAACGCGCGCTGAACTGGCTGCCGACATTCTCGTGGACCATCGGGGACGTGGTGGTGCGCGGCACCGTCTTCGCGCCGTTCGGGCGCGACTCGGACGTCGCCGGCGCGGTGTATGCGCTCTCGCTGGAGAATCGCGGCCGCAAGGACGTTGACGCCACGTTCGTGGTCGAGGGCACGCTGGGGCACCGTCAGCTGCGCGTGCGCACCGAGCGCCCGTTCGAAGACGGGCATCTCGTACAGGAGATCGACGGCGACGTGATCCTCGGCGGCCGGGCGGCCGCGGGGATGGTCGCCATCGCGATCGGCGCCGACGAGTCGTCCGTTGCGCACGTGAAGCCGGGAGACACACCGTCGTACACGATCGAGCGGTCGGTCAAGGCGCCGGCCGGGGAACGGACGCAAATCGCGTTCTATCTCGCGGCCGGGCCGGAGCCGGACGGCGCGCGGGCGTCCATGGCGGTCCTGCGGCGGCGCGGCTGGAAGGACCTGCTGCGCGAGACGCGCGACGCGCTCCAGGCCCTCGAGCAGACGACGGGCCACGAGTCGCTGGACGGACTGATCAACCGGAATCTGCTGTTCGCATACTTCTACGGCGTGGGACGCGCGCTCGACGACGCGCACTACTACCTCGTGCGCAGTCGGGCGCCGTGGAACGGGCATGGCGTCACGGTGCGCGACTGGGAGGCACTGACCTGGACGCTGCCTGCCGTGCAGCTCTCGGACCCCGCCCTGGCCCGCGAGCTGTTGCTGCGTACCTGCGAGCTGCACGGGTACGCGCCCGGCCGCGGCGTCCACTATTTCGACGGAACGATGTTCGCTCCGGGATTCTGCCTCGAGGGAGCCGCCGGGTACGCGGTGGCCGTGGACCGGTATATCCGCGAGACGAACGACGAACACATCGTGGACGAGCCGATCGTGGCCGACACCTTGTATCTCTCGTCCGAGGATCTCACGGCGCGCCGCGACCGGAACGTGCCGCTGTATACCACCGAGGTGCTGCCGGGCGGTGAACCGGCGCCGTTCCCGTTCACGCTGCACTCGAACAGCGTCGTCGCGATGGCGCTCGACGTGCTGCGCCGCACCCTCGACGAGGAAACCGCGCGCGGGGTCGAGGACCCCGAGGCTGTCCGCGCGGCGCTGAAGCGGCATTTCATCGTGGAGCAGGACGGCAAGCAGGCCTTTGCCGCGTCCACCGACCTCGCCGGCCACTTCAGCCACGACGACGACCCCGCGTCCTCGGTGCTGTGGCTGCCGTTGTACGAGGCCGTCGAGCGGCACGAGTCCACGTATCGGCGTTCGGTCAAGAAGCTGGCATCGCCGCCGGGGAAGCTCCTGCGCGAATGCGCCCGGCTGCTCGGCCCCGAGTCGTCGAACGTGCTGCAGTGGTTTCGCCGGGCGCCGCTCGACGGCGGAGTCGCGGCGGAAATAGTCACGGACGACGGGCAGGCGAAGTTCAACGGCGGGGATGCGGCATTGTCGGGGTTGTTGGCGTGGACGGCTTGGTACGCAGTCCATGCATTGGGGGAGAGACCCTAGCCTGCGACAAGCTGAAACTGCGCAACTGCAAAGGAGCCCAACTACAGAAAGCGCGACTACAGAACAACGCGACTACAAAACGGCGCGGGCGCAAAACGACGCCACGGTAAACGACGATTGGCTCGCATCACTTCAGCCACCAAGCTTGCGGATCAGGGGCCGCGAGGAGGGAATGGGTCACGGTCGCTCGATTGGCGAGGCGATAATAGGTCCGATCGTCCATCAGCCTTGCTCCACGCGCACGCTCGAGATGGGTGAGCGTTTCCTTCGCCGAAGCGAGGCTGGTGTGGAAGAAATGCACTTGGTCGGGGACCGTCTTTCTACCCGAACCCTCGGCGATATTGGCAGCAATCGAGTCTGCCGAGTCACAGAGTTGAGCGGGCAGCCTGGCGTGCCGCCCGCGGGGGAATCGGGCGACGGCTGCACGCACCTCGTCCGCGAGCAGGTCCGCTGCGTCCCAGGCTTTGATTCCACGCGCTGGATGCATGCTTCATACTGGGGGCGACGCGGCATGGGCCATCACCAGTTGATGGCCTGGCGGGGCCAAACGCCGCGCAGTCCGTAGTCGCGCAGTTCTGTGGTCGCGTAGTCTTGTAGTTGCGGAGTTTTGTAGTCGCGTTGTTTTGTCGTCGCGCCGTTTCTATATTGCGGGGTCTGCGGGAATAGCTCAGTTGGTAGAGCACAACCTTGCCAAGGTTGGGGTCGCGGGTTCGAGTCCCGTTTCCCGCTCTGAGAGCGACAATCCGACGGCGGGGGAGCGGGCAGATCCGTTCCTCCGCCGTTTCGCTTTCGTGACGCCTGACGCGCGGCTCCTGTCGTACTAGCGTTCGTCGATATGACGCAGCCGGGATGGCGAAAGTGGTAGACGCAAGGGACTTAAAATCCCTTGGGGGCAACCCCGTCCGGGTTCGAGTCCCGGTCCCGGTATCTTCGCGCCAGCGCGCGGCGTATCTGCTCGTCTTCGCCAACGCTATCGGCCTCATCGTCTTCTTCCAGGGTCGCGCAGACGAGATCCTGTCCGCGGTCGTGGACCCCCTGCATCCCGACCGCCTGGGCATGGAGCGCGCGTTCGTCGGGTTCACCATTTACGCCGTCTGTCTCGTTGCGATCCTCGCCATCGGCGCCCTGCTGCTCGGCCGCCTGATTGCGCGCGTTGCTGTGGCGCCGCCTCCCGAGCCGG
The DNA here is from genome assembly GCA_963724885.1 of uncultured Gemmatimonadaceae bacterium. GTDB lineage: Bacteria > Gemmatimonadota > Gemmatimonadetes > Gemmatimonadales > Gemmatimonadaceae > DASPMP01. The sequence goes on from CAVRWG010000004.1 coordinate 355,935, forward strand.
TCGCGTGGTGGAGGCGTCTGCTCCCTTCGATTGGCTTGGTAGGCGGACTGACGGCGCTCGTCGTCCTCGCGTTCATCGAAGTGCTGCTCTTCAAGGATTACGGCATCCACCTGTACGAGTTCGACGTCTTCGGCATCCTCGCCGACGCGGCTCTGCGCCGCGATCTCGGCATCCAGCCCGTGGAAGTCGCCCGCGTGACGAGTGCCGCGGTCGCGCTCCTCGGCGCACAATTCCTCCTCCTGGCCGTCGCAGCCCGGCTGGCGCGCTGGAGGGACGGTGCCGCCGTCCGCGCATGCGTCGTTTCCATGCTGATTGCCGTTCCAGGTGGCCTCGCGCTGTTCCGCTCGAGCGAGCGGGAAATCCTCTCCGACCGCGCCGAGTTCGAGGCCGCCCTTCCGCTCGGCCGGCAGTTGCTGTTCCGGTCGACGTCGCGACCGTTCATCGACGTCGAGCCGCGGCTCGGCCATGGCGGGTATTCCATCGTCGATTCCGCCTCGGCGCCAACGCTCGCGCGCCGGTCGAATATCCTCTTCTTCGTTGCCGATGGCCTGAGGGGCGACATGTTCGGGAGCGAGCTCACGCCGACGCTCTGGCGATTCGGCGAGCGCTCCGACGTCATAGCGCCGCGGAATCACTTCAGCACGGGCCACGTTTCAGAGTCCGGGATCTTCGGCCTCACCTACGGGCTCAATGGCCAGGCGTTCCATGCGTTCGTCGGGCGCCGCGTGCCGGCATTCCCGCTCGAGGTCCTGAGGCGCAACGGGTATCACACCTTCCTGCTCGCCAGCTCGCGCCTCAGCCCCTATCCGACGGACCAGCTCGTGCGCGTGTTCGACGAGGTAGCGTATCCCGCGAACGACGACCAGGCGGTGGAGGTGCTCAGGCGGTACGTCGCCGCGCGCCGGGCGGACGGACGACCGTACTTCGTCCTGGGTTTCTTCTACACGCCGCACTACCCGTTCACGTCCGCCAAGCCGCATCTGCGCAGGTATCCGTTGGTCGGGCCAAAGGCCAGGCCCAACTACATGAATGACGTGATCCAGGCGGACGACTACTTCAGGCAGACGTTCGACCTCGTTCGCGACGACTACGAGAGCGGCCGGACGGTCATGGTCGCAACCTCCGACCATGGCGAGGAAATCCGCGACCACGGTGTCTTCGGACACGCCTCAGCGACCTTCTGGAACGAAAAGATCGTCGTCCCGTTCCTCATGGGACTTCCGGGCACGTCGCTGGATCGGGAGATCCGCCGGCCTCTGCTCACGTCGCACGCCGACGTCTGGCCCACGCTCTTCGAGTACCTCGGCGCCCAGCCGTCGCTCGACGCCGCGCGCTTCTCGGATGGGCGTTCGCTGTTGCGGCCGCCGGCGTCGGAGCCGCAGATCCTCGTGACGGGGCGTTTCTTCCCGCACGCGGACCGGCCGAGCGTGCTCGTGGACGGCGCGATGAAGTACTGGTTCCGTGTCAGCGGCGTCGGCGCGCGCGACCGGCTGTGCGTCGTCGTGACGCGCGTGACGGACCTGGACGACAGACCCGTTGAGATCCATCCCGCGCGCATCGACGCCCGCATGATTCCTGCTTTTGAGCGCCTGCAGGCCGGGTTCTGGCGATTCATCCGGCCCGGCGGGGGCCGCGACCGTGGTGGGCGGCGCATTTGTTGACATCGACTGCGGACACAAGGGCGGACGTAACGACGGACACGGTGGCGGACAGAGTCGCGGACATTGCGGCGAACTCGCGTCCGCCCTCATGTCCGACTTTGTGTCCGCTTCTATGTCCGCGTTCAAGTCCGCCGTAACGTCCGCCTCTATGTAGCTTCCACGCATGACGGATGTCGTCGCGCTCGCCGCGGAACTGTTGGCGATTCAATCATCGACGGGCTCCGAGAGCGAGGCCGTGGAGTTCGTCTCGCGCTGGCTCATCGCGCGGGGATGGAGCGTCGAGCTCCAGGAGGTGTCCAGAGGTCGCGCCAACATCTGGGCGACGCGCAAGGGCAGGGGCGTTACCATGTCCACACACCTCGACACCGTGCTGCCGTACATCGCCCCCCGCGAAGAGAACGGGCGCCTCTACGGGCGCGGCGCCTGCGACGCCAAGGGCATCGCCGCCGCGATGCTCGCCGCGGCGGAACGGCTGGCAAAGGCCGGCGAACAGCGCGTGGATCTGCTCTTTCTCGTCGGCGAAGAGGCCGGCTCGGACGGCGCCCGCGCGGCGAACCGCCTCTCACCCACGAGCAAGTTCCTCGTCAACGGCGAGCCCACAGAGAGCAAGCTCGCCAGCGGAGCGAAGGGTTCACAGCGCGTGATCCTGCGCTTTCGGGGCAAGGCGGCCCACTCGGCGTATCCGGAGCTCGGCAAGTCCGCCATCGCGCCAATGCTCGAGCTGTTGCCCACGATCGGCAAGCTCGATCTGCCGATCGACAAGGACCTCGGCGCCACCACGGTCAACATCGGGACGATCCACGCCGGGACGGCGGGGAACATCGTGCCGGAGCTCGCGGAGGTCGAGCTGATGTTCCGACTGGTCGGGGACGTCAAGCCACTCAGGAAATCGATCGAGAGGTGGGTCGGTGATCACGCCGACATCGAATACGGCTCGTTCATCCCGGCCCAGAAGTTCGAGACGATCCCCGGGTTCGAGGTCGCGCCGGTGGCCTACACCTCCGACATCCCGCTCCTCACCAAATGGGGTAAGCCGCTGCTCTTCGGCCCCGGATCGATTCACGTGGCGCATACCCCGGACGAGTTCATTGCCGTGGATGAGCTTCGCGCGGCGGTGGACTCCTACGAGCGCATCGTGCGCTCGCTCCTGGCCGCATGACGCGCGCGTCGCCGTTCGGCTCTTCCCGGCTGCCGGTCGCCGTTCTCGGCGCCACCGGAGCCGTGGGACAGGCGTTCGTGCGGCTGCTGGCGCGCCATCCCTGGTTCCAGCTGATCGAGGTGGCGGCGTCCGAGCGCTCCGCGGGTCGCCCCTACGCCGTGGCGACTCGCTGGATCGCGGACGATCCGATCCCGAAGGATGTGGCCGGCCTCACCGTGCTCCCGTGTGATCCCGCGCGCGTCACGGCGCCCGTGGTGTTTTCGGCGCTGGATGCCGCAGCCGCCGGCGAGGCCGAAGCGGCGTTCGCGCGCGCCGGCCGGGTAGTGCTGAGCAATGCGCGCAACTACCGCATGGAGCCGGATGTCCCGCTGGTGATCGCCGAGGTGAACCCGGATCACCTCGACGTCCTGGACGCGCAGCGCAGGAACCGCGGCTGGTCCCGTGGCGGCGGGATCGTCACCAATGGCAATTGCGCCGCGATCGCGGCCGTCCTGCCGCTCGCGCCGCTGCACGAGTCGTACGGCGTGAAGCGCGTCTTCGTCGCCACGATGCAGGCGGTGTCGGGGGCCGGGTATCCCGGCGTCGCGTCGCTCGACATCCTCGGCAACGTGATTCCGTACATCAAGGACGAGGAGCCCAAGCTCGAGGCCGAGGTGCGCAAGTTCCTCGGCCGTCGCAACGACTCCCGAATCGACGACGCTCCCATTGTCGTGAGCGCGCACACGAACCGTGTGCCCGTGGAGCACGGACATACCGTGGTGATGTCCGTGGAGCTCGATCGCAAGGCGCAGCTCGACGACGTGCGCGCGACGCTCGAATCCTGGAAGGGCGCATCGGAGGCCTGTGGGCTGCCGTCCTCGCCCGAGCGCGCGCTCGTCGTGTCGGACCAGCCGGACCGGCCGCAGCCGCGACGCGACGTGGACGCCGGGCACGGGATGACTGTGACGGTCGGGCGCGTCCGGTCGGATCCGTTGTTCGACGTCCGGCTCGTGGCACTGAGCCACAACATCATTCGCGGAGCCGCCGGCGCATCGGTGCTGAACGCCGAGCTGATGGCGGCCACCGGACGCATCACCCGCACGTGATCGTCTGCAAGTTCGGCGGTACGTCCGTGGGCGACGCCGAGTCGATCAGGCGCTCGGCGGCCATCGTCGCGTCGCGGCTCGACCGGCAGCCGGTGGTGGTCGTGTCCGCGCTCGGCGGCGCGACGAACATCCTCCTCGCCCTCGCTGAACAGGCCGCTCGGGGCCAGCTGATTGGCGCCCTGCGCGCCGTGCAGAACCTCCGCGAACGTCACCTGAGGGAGACGGATGCGCTGCTCGGCGGCAGCGACGAGGCGGACGACGTCACGAGCGAGCTGGGCACGCTGTTCGACGAGCTGGCCAGTCTCGCCGAGGCGCTGTCCGTGCTGGGCGACCTCACGCCCAGGAGCCTCGACGCCGTCGCGTCGTTCGGCGAGCAGCTCTCCTCGGTCCTCGTGAGCGCCGCGTTCCGGAGAGCCGGGCTGGCGGCCGTACACGTGGACGCGCGCAAGGTCATGATCACCGACAACCAGTTCACGCGCGCGGAGCCCCAGCCGGACGCCATCGCCGAGGCGGCGCGGACGCACCTGCTGCCGCTGGTCAAGAGCGGGAAGGTACCGGTGCTCGGCGGCTACATCGGCGCGACGCAGAAGGGCGGCATCACCACCACCCTGGGCCGCGGCGGCTCGGACTACAGCGCGTCGCTCATCGGATCGGCGCTCAAGGCTGACGCGATCGAGATCTGGACCGACGTGGACGGCATGCTCAGCGCGGACCCGCGCGTCGTGAAGCGGTCGCATACCATCGAGCAGGTCGGGTTCGAGGAGGCGGCGGAGCTGGCTTCGTTCGGCGCCAAGGTACTGCACCCCTACACGATCGCTCCCGCCGTGCGCGTGGGGATCCCGGTTTGCGTGCTCAACTCGAGGAATCCGGGCGGTCGAGGCACGCTGATCACGTTCGAGGCGCCCAAGCGGCCGGTGACCGCCGTGGCCGGCAAGTCATCGGTGACGCTGGTCAAGGTGCGATCGCCGCGCATGCTGCTGACGGAAGGGTTCCTGCGCGAACTGTTCGGCATCTTCGAGCGGCACAAGACCTCGGTGGACGTGGTCGCGACGTCAGAAGTGTCCGTGTCGGTCACGGTGGATGACGCCTCCCGTCTCGAGGAGCTGGTCGGCGACCTGAGGCAGTTGGGCGACGTGGCCATCGAGCAGAATCGCGGGATCGTCGCGCTCGTCGGGGCTTCACTGAGCGAGAGCGCGGACGCGATGTCGCGCGCCCTGGGCGCCATCGGCGAAACACGGCTGCATATGCTCTCACTCAGCGCCACGGGCATCAATCTTACGATGGTCGTGGACGGGGATGAGGTGAATCCGCTCATGCAGCGCCTGCACGCGGAGTTCTTCGAACGGGGGGGGGGAGGCGAGTCCTGATGCCACGCCTGGCGATCATCGGCTTCGGCAAGATGGGGCATACCATCGAGCAGCTCGCGCCCGAGCGCGGCTTCACCGTGGTGGCCCGGATCGACCCGCTCACGGGTGACGCGAAGCAAGTCACGCGCGACGCGCTGGCGGATGCCGAGGTGGCGGTGGAGTTCTCGACACCGGACACCGCGCCGGGGAACATCAAGGCCGCGATCGAGGCGGGGTGTCCGGTGGTCGTGGGCACGACCGGCTGGTACGCGCGCCGCGCCGAAGTGGACAAACTCGTCGGCGACCGGGGTGGCGCGCTCCTGGTCGCGCCCAACTTCTCGATTGGGGTGGCGGCCTTCGCCGAAATCGTCAGGGCGGCAGCGCGCGCCCTCCGGTCGGCGCCCGGATTCGAAGCGCACGTCGTGGAGACACACCACAGCGCCAAGAAGGACGCTCCGTCGGGAACGGCCGCGAACCTCGAGAAGCTCGCGGCCGCCGAGTGGGGCAGGGAGGTCCCGATCACGAGCGTCCGCGTGGGATCGGTGCCGGGCACGCACGAGTTCGTGTTCGATGGGCCGTTCGAGCAGATTCGACTCGAGCACGTCGCGCGCGACCGGCGGGTTTTCGCCGACGGAGCGCTGCTGGCCGCGAAGTGGATCATCGGCAAGCGCGGTGTTTTCTCGATGAGCGATGTGCTGGCCGGTTGAAGTGCACACCCGGAGAGTTCGGAGTTCAAATACTGCCGGATCGCGGATGACACGGATCACACGGATGACGCGAATACGGCAAGAGACTTTGTTTGACTGGCGCGAGAGGCTCGCCCGCCAACGAACCACACAATTCAGTTGCAGTATCCGCGAAATCCGCTGCATCCGCGTCATCCGCGATGGGCAGTTCTTCGGTCTGAGTGGCCCAAGCTGGGAGACTGAGAATGGCTGAGAGACTTCGGGGCTGCGGCACGGCGCTCGTGACTCCGTTCAAGAAGGACGGATCGCTCGACGAGCCCGCGCTGCGCCAACTGGTGGACTGGCAGATCTCCGAGGGGATTCATTTCCTCGTGCCCTGCGGCTCCACTGGCGAGGCCGCGACGATGTCGCCGGCCGAGCACCGTCGGGTGGTGGAAATCACCGTGGACCAGGTGAAGGGGCGCGTACCCGTCGTCGCTGGTGCAGGATCCAACGACACCGCCAAAGCAGTGGCGATGTCGAAGGAGATGAAGAGCGCGGGCGCCACGCATCTGTTGCACGTCTCGCCCATGTACAACAAGCCGCCGCAGCGCGGGATCATCGCGCACTTCGAGCGCGTCGCGGATGCGACCGACCTGCCCATCATCGTCTACAACGTGCCCGGACGTACCGGCAGCAACATCGAAGCGAAGACGACGCTCGCGCTCGCACGACTGCCACACGTCGTCGCGGTGAAAGAGGCGTCCGGGAACCTCGCGCAGATCACGGACGTCCTGAAGGCGCGCCCGGAGCATCTCTCGGTCTTGTCGGGAGACGACGAAATGACGCTGGCCGTCATGGGCGCCGGGGGCGACGGCGTGATTTCCGTGGTCTCGAACGCGACACCGCGCCGGATGGTGGCGCTCTGCAATGCCGCGTGCACCGGCGATTTCGAGGCGGCGAAGTCCATCCATTTCGAGCTGCTTCCCTGGATGCGGGCCGCGTTCGTCGAGTCCAACCCGTTGCCGGTGAAGGCGGCGATGGCGATGCTGGGCCGCATGGAGAACAGTCTGCGGCTGCCGCTCGTACCGCTCGACGAGAAACACGCCGAAACGGTGCGTGCGGCTCTCAGGACCGCCGGGGCGCTCACTTGAACGAGCAGCAGCTCGCGGACCTCGCGGACCGCATCGATCGTTTCAGCGCCGAGGCCGACGCCGACAAGCTCGGGCGAAGCGCCAGGCGCGCGGTCGAAGATCTGCTGGACGGACTCGAGGAGGGAAGTGTTCGCGCCGCCGCGCGCGACCAACACGGCCAGTGGAGCGCGGTGCCCTGGGTGAAACGCGGAATACTCCTCGGATTTCGGGTCGGCCAGCTGCAGGTCATGTCCGTTCCGGACCATCTCACGTCACAGTATCACTTCAGCTTCGTCGACAAGGACACCTTCCCGCCCCGGGAGTTCGACGAGAACGACGGCATTCGCATCGTACCCGGCGGATCGATGGTCCGTCGTGGTGCCTTCCTCGCGCGTGGCGTCGTCTGCATGCCCCCGATGTACGTGAACGTCGGGGCGTATGTCGGAACGGGCACGATGATCGACTCACACGCGCTCGTCGGGTCGTGCGCGCAGGTCGGAGAGCGCGTCCACCTGAGCGCGGCGGCGCAGATCGGCGGCGTGCTCGAGCCGGTGAACGCCAGCCCCGTGGTCATCGAGGATGACGCGCTCGTGGGCGGCAACTGCGGGGTGTACGAGGGCACCGTCGTGCGCTGCGGCGCCGTGCTCGCGGCCGGGGTGGTGCTGACGCGGGGCACACCCGTGTACGACCTGGTACAGGAACGCGTGATCAAGGCGGAACCCGGCAAGGCCCTCGAGATCCCGGAAGGGGCCGTCGTCGTCCCCGGCGCGCGCGCGGTAAGCTCCGACTGGGCCGGCCAGCACGGGCTGTCGCTGCAAACCCCCGTTATCGTGAAGTACCGCGACGAGAAGACCGACCTGGCCACGACGCTCGAGGCATGGCTCCGCTGAGAAAGACGACCACGCGCGGCGCCATCCGGGTTCCAGGCGACAAATCCATCTCGCATCGCGCTCTGATCCTCGCCGCGCTCGCACGGGGTGAGTCGCGCATCTCGCGCATCCTGGACTCCGACGACGTCCGGCACACCGCATCCGTGTTGCGCGCGCTCGGCGCCGAGGTGCCGTCGCTTTCCGACGACTTCGTCGTCGCCGGCAAGCCGGCGCGCGAGCTGCGCGAAAGCACCGCGAGTCTCGACTGCGGCAACAGCGGAACGACCACGCGCCTGCTCGCGGGCGTCGTGGCGGGCGCCGGCCTTCGCGCCACCTTCGTGGGCGACGCATCGCTGAGCCGCCGCCCGATGCGTCGCGTCGCCGAGCCGCTGTGCGCGATGGGGGCCCGCGTCGAGCTCGCGCCCCATGGCGGCCTTCCCATGTCCGTGTCGGGGGTGGGGGGACCGCTGCGCGACATCGTGTGGGACAGCGCCGTCGCAAGCGCGCAGGTGAAGAGCGCCATCCTGCTGGCGGCGCTGCTCGGCGACGTGCGCGCGCGCGTGACAGAGCCCCACCTGTCGCGCGATCACACCGAACGGATGCTCGCCGGACGCGGCGTCCGACTGGAGCGGGATGGCACCACGGTCGTTTTGCCGGCGGGTCAGGTCCTGCAGCCGCTCGACACGATCGTGCCCGGCGACCCGTCGTCCGCCGCCTTCTTCGCTGCCCTGGGTTGCATGGCGGATCGCGCCGACCTTCGCCTCGCCGACATATGTCTCAACCCGACGCGAACGGGATTCCTCGACGCGTTGCGTCGCATGGGTGCCGAGATCGGGCTCGAGGGCCTCACCGAAGAGGGCGGCGAGATCGTCGGCTCCATCGTCCCGCGCGCGTCCTCGTTGCGCGGCATCGAGGTAGCTCCCGACGACGTGCCCAGCATGATCGACGAGCTTCCGCTCCTCGCGTGCGTCGCGACCCGGGCCAGGGGCGACACCGTCGTTCGCGGCGCGGCGGAGCTGCGCGTGAAGGAGAGCGATCGCATCGCGACCATCGTCGCCAATCTCCGGCGACTCGGCGCCACGGCGTCGGAACTGCCCGATGGCTTCCGGATCACCGGCTCCGCAGCGCCGCTGCGCGGTCGTGTCGAAACCCGCGGCGACCACCGCATCGCCATGGCCTTTGCAATCCTCGGCACGGTTGGCGAGAACCGGATCGAGGTGGACGATCCCGATTGCGTTGCCGTCTCCTATCCCGGGTTCTGGGACGACCTCGAACGGGTGACACGATGACCCGTTCGGGGGAGGGACGCATCGTCATCGCCATCGACGGTCCGGCCGCATCCGGAAAATCCTCGACGGCCCAGTGGGTGGCGGAACGGCTGGGCCTCAGACACGTGGATTCGGGGTCTCTGTATCGGGCTGCCACCGCGGCTTTCCTGCGTGAGAGCGGCGGGAGGACCGGCGACGCGTCCGAATGGAGCGAGGCCGGCGTGCTCGCTGCGGCTCGCAAGCTGGTGCAGTTGCGCCCCTCGACGCGGGGCTTCGTGCCCCACCTGAGCGATTCCCCCGCCGAGGAGGAGATTCGCGGCGCGCACGTTACCCAGCACGTGTCCGCGGTGGCCCGCATGCAGCGGGTAAGGGAGTGGGTAAACGAACTGGTGCGTGACGCAGCACGGGCTCACTCGGTTGTTGTGGATGGAAGAGACATGGGTTCGGTGGTCTTCCCCGAAGCTGACGTGAAGATCTTTCTGGTGGCCGACCCATGGGAGCGCGCCAGGAGGCGTCTGGTTCAGCAGCTTCAGCGGGCGCCGTCGGACGAGGAGATCGCCGAGGAAACCGACCGGTTGGTTCGCCGCGACGCCCGGGACGCCCGGCAGAGCGGCCAGGCACCGGACGCGGTCTTGCTGGATACGACGTATCTGACGCAGGAGGAGCAAGTGGACAGAATAGTCGCGCTGGCCAACGCCGTAACTCAGCGTGGCGGCGGGACTTCCGAAGGCTGACCCGAGGAACTACTTTGCAAGGCTCTTGTCTAGTGCCTGTTGCCTCGTTCCAGGTGCTTAGCTGGGCACTGACCAAGCTCTAAGCACCAAGCACTAAGCACCAAGCACTAGGCACTAGGCACTGAAGTACACACCTCAACCTCGCACGCGGCGAGCCAAGAAATCCGCGTTCTGGAGAACACATTGGCTGTTATGGCTGAAGTCGAACCGAAGGCCGGCGCAAGCAGCAAAGAGAAGCGCGACCAGGAGCGCGCGACGTTGCGTCCGTTGATCAACCGCCGCCCCGAACTGTACGACGAGGACGAGTACACGTCGGGCGATTACGAGCGGATGATGGACCTGTATCAGGGCTCGCTCGCGTCCATCGACGAAGGCGAGATCGTGAAGGCGAAGGTCCAGAGCGTCCGCGACAACGTCGTGGTGCTCGACATCGGCTTCAAGTCCGAGGGCACGGTCCCTCTGGAAGAGTTCAAGGACATGCCCGACATCAAGCCGGGCGATGTCGTGGAAGTCCTGCTGGAGCACCTCGAAGACCAGGAGGGCTCCGTCGTACTCTCGAAGAAGAAGGCGGATTTCATGCGCGTGTGGGAGCGCATCCGCGTCGCCTACGAGAGCGACCAGCCGGTCGAAGGCGTGCTTCAGAAGAAGATCAAGGGCGGCGTCGTCGTGGATCTCATGGGCGTGGACGCGTTCCTGCCGGGTTCGCAGATCGCGTTGCGTCGCGTCCCCAACATCGACGAGCTGCTCGGCCAGAAGTTCGAGTTCAAGATCATCAAGCTCAACAAGCGCCGCCGCAACATCGTCGTCTCGCGCCGCGTGATTCTCGAGAACGAACGAGCCGGGAAGCGCGAGAAGCTCATGAAGGAGCTCGAGAAGGATCAGGTGCGCAAAGGCATCGTCAAGAACATCACCGACTTCGGCGCATTCATCGATCTTGGTGGCGTGGACGGCCTGCTCCATATCACCGACATGAGCTGGGGGCGGATTCAGCATCCCAGCGAAATGGTGCAGATCGGCAGCGAGGTGGAGGTCAAGGTTCTCGACATCGACTGGCAGCGCGAGCGCATCTCGCTCGGCCTCAAGCAGCTGCACCCGTACCCGTGGAAGGATGTGGCCGAGAAGTATCCGGTTGGTACTCGGGTCCAGGGGAAAGTCGTATCCATTACGAACTACGGCGCCTTTATCGAACTGGAACCCGGTATTGAAGGGTTGGTTCACATCTCCGAGATGAGCTGGACCCGCAACGTGCGGCACCCGTCGAAGCTCGTCTCGATCGGCGAGACCATCGAAGCCGTGGTCCTCAAGGTCGACCCGAACGAGGAGAAGATCTCGCTCGGCATGAAGCAGACGGAGCAGGATCCGTGGGTCGTGCTGCCGCTGAAGTATCCGGTCGCCACGCGGATCAACGGGAAGGTGCGCAACCTCACGAGCTTCGGCGCCTTCGTCGAGATCGAGCCGGGCATCGACGGCCTGATTCACATCTCCGACATGAGCTGGACCAAGCGCGTCCAGCATCCGTCGGAGGTCGTCAAGAAGGGCGATGCCGTGGATGTCGTCATCCTCAACATCGACGCCGAGAACAAGCGGATCTCGCTCGGTCTCAAGCAGGCCGAGGAGGATCCGTGGCTCAAGATCGGCGAGAGCTACCCGGTCGGGATGGACGTGAACGGCAAGGTCGTACGCCTGATGGACAAGGGCATCGTGGTGGACATCGGCAACAATATCGAGGGCTTCGTCCCGATCTCGCAGCTGCACCCGGAAGGCAAGCCGGTTGCGAGCCCGACGGACCTCGTGTACGAGACGATGAACCTGGAGATGCGGGTGATGGAAGTGGATCCCATCCATCGCCGCATCGTGCTCGGCGTCACCGGCATTCCCGCGGAGCAGCCGCCGCGCCCGGCGGAGCCGAGCAAGGTGGAGAGCATGGACGCGCTCGAGAATCCGCCGCCGCCGCCCGTGAACTACGACATCGACGACAGCGAGTAGCAGGCACGCTCGATCAAGCGCCCGGCCGGGGACCCCCGGCCGGGCGTTTTTCTTTGGGCGGTACGGTGACCCTCGTCACGTTATTGCGACGTTATTGCGCGGCGCCAGGCTCGTCCCATAATTGAATCCGTCCCCTTCCCCCCAGGTGTGTCATGCGCAAATACTGGCCGGCAGTGATTGCAGCGTCGCTCACCATCTCCTCACTGGCAACCGCTCAGGAGCCCACGCAGCAGGGTGCGCCCACTGCAGCCAGCGCCGAGGTCTCCATCGGCACTGCGGTGGTTGACAGGACGTTGTCAGGCGCAGCGGAGACATTCCCGGCCGCCACGACCGAAAAGCTCTTCTGCTACAGCAAGCTCACCAACCTCGAGAACACCGACATCGAGCACGTGTGGTACAAGGGTGAAACCGAGATGGCGCGCGTGAAGTTGCGCGTCGGTGGATCCCCGTGGCGTACCCACAGTTCGAAGAACATCGGCACCGACGGCGCCGGCGAGTGGCGCTGCGACGTCGTCGCCGCGGATGGCAAGGTGGTCTCGTCGGCCAGGTTCAGGGTCGAGTAACCCTGCCTGGTCGTCGACCCCGGCGCCCCGCACTCGCGGGGCGCCTTTTTTTGCTTATCCTGAGCGGTCGCCGTTTGCACAGGTTCTCCCGAGACTCCCGCCGATGATTGCCTTTCTTGCGCTCACGTTCGCGGCCGTGGCCGATTCCACCTCTTTCATTGTCCTGAACCATGGTCGGCCCGCGGGCGAGATGCTCGTCGTCGCGGCGGGCGACACGGTGGTGGTGAAATACCATCACATCGACCGGCAGCGCGGGCCGCGCAGCGAAACCCGGTATCGCATCCGGAACGGCATCATCCAGGCTGGCGAGACCTGGCCCCTGCCGCTCTACGGCCCGGAGCCCAATCCGCGGCCGCAGCCCGCCGATCGCTTCGAGCTGGTGCGCGACTCGGTCGTCTGGCGCGTGCGTGACTCGCTTCGCACCGCGCCCGTTGGTCCCGACACGTACTATCGGCTTCGAAGCTTCACGCCATTCGACCAGGTCCTGCTGATCCGGTTCCTGCTCGGCCGGCCCGACCGGAGCGCGAAGCTGCTGCCCAGCGGAACCGCAAAGCTCGAGGTTGTCTCCGACACGGTGCTGCGGACGCGAACGGGACGACAACGCGTGCGTCTCGCGATGATTCAGGGCGAGCGCGGCAACCCAACCGGGGCGTGGATCGACGACAGGAATGAGCTGATCGCCGGCGAGACGTCCGGCTGGTTCGTGACGGTTCGGCCCGGAAGCGAGGAGATGCTGCCGGCCCTGCGCGCGATGGAGTTCACGTATCGCAACGCCAGGGGCGCGGCGCTTGCGCGCCGGCTCGCGCCTCCAGCCGCGAGCGCCGTGGCGATCATCAATGGCGACGTCTTCGATTCCGAACGCGGTGTCGTGCTTCCGCGCCGAACGGTGATCATTCGCGGCGAGCGCATCGTGGCCGTGGGCCCGGGCGATTCGGTCGCTGTTCCTGCCGGAGCCACGGTGATCGACGCGGCCGGCAAGACCGTCATGCCGGGCATGTGGGACATGCACACGCACGCCTTTCTGCTGAGCCAGAGCGGCGCCGGCCTGGCGCATCTCAGTATCGGCGTGACGACGATCCGCGATCTGGCGGCGGATATCGACGTCGCCACACAGCTGCGCGACCGGTCGGCGACCGGCGAGATCCTCGCGCCACACGTCGTGCTCGCGGGCTTCATCGAAGGCCCCGGGCGTTGGGCCGGCCCCAGCGAGGTCATCGTGCGCACCGAAGCCGAGGCCCGCAGCTGGGTCGCCCGCTATGACACGCTCGGCTACAAGCAGATCAAGCTGTACAACCTCGTGCAACAGGACCTGGTGCCCGCGATCGCCGACGAGGCCCGCAAGCGGGGCATGATCCTCAGCGGCCACGTGCCGCGCGGACTCACGACGCAGACCGCGGTGCGCCTCGGCTTCAACGAGATCAACCACGCCGCCTTCTTCTTCTCGACGTTCTTCCAGGACTCGCTGTACCTGCCGCAGATGCGAGCCTACTCGACCGTGGCGCAGGTGGTGGCGCCGAACGTGAACGTGGACGGGCCTGAAGTCACCGCAATGATCGACCTGTTCAAGGACCGTGGCACGATCATCGACGGCACCTGGAACCTCTGGATGGCATCGCGCGGTCCGGCCTCGGCGGCCGCCGGCATCCCTCCAACGAGCGACCAGTCGCTGGCGCAGAAGTCCGACGCCAACTACCTGCGAATGCTCAAGCGACTGTACGACGCGGGCCTGCCCATCGTCGCGGGTACGGACGGCAGCAGCTACAACGCCGAGCTGGAGCTGTACGAGCGCGCCGGCATTCCGCCGGCCGAGGTGCTGCGGATCGCCACGATCGGCGCTGCGAAGGTGATGAAGGAGGACAAGGACTACGGCAGCATCGCGGTCGGGAAGGTGGCGAACATCATCATCGTTGATGGCAGGCCGGCCGAACGCATCGCGGACCTCCGCAAGGTGGAGCGCGTGGTGCGGGCCGGTCGCGTCTACGAGGTGAAGGCCCTTCAGGCCGCGCTCGCTAACTGACAGGGAATAGGGAGTGGGGAACAGGGAATAGGGCAACCACAAAAGCGGGAAAAGGGAAAGGGAAGGGGAAAGGGTCCATTTCCCTTTCCCGATCCCTTTCCCATTCCCGTTTTTTGAAGTTGCCCTATTCCCTATTCCCCGTCCCCATTGCCTTCCTGCACCCATCGGCGTTCGGCGGATCTGGCGCGCCGTATTTTGCGCGAACGAGCCGCGGCGGACCCGCCGCCGGATACTCGAGGATGAACAACGTGGAGTACTCCGAGTCGCACAGATCGGGCAGCCTCGGCCCGCCCAGCGAGCCGACGATGGCGGGAATGGTGTTGCTGTGTCCGACCACGAGCACCACGTCACCGGCGGGACGGCGCTTCACCACGGCGGCGACCGAATCCACATGAGCCTGCGTGGGCCCGCCCGCGCGGACCACGATCGGCGTCAGCGCCCGCGCCGTCGCGATGGGGCCTGCCGTGAGCTGCGTCCGCTGCAAGTGTGTCGTGACGATCGCCGTGACGCCCGCGTCCTTGAGCGTTGCCAGAAGGTCCGCTGCCCTCTGGGCCCCCGCCTCAGTGAGTCCGGGATCGTTTGTCGGCGCCGCCGCCCGCTCGGCGTGGCGCACGAGGATGACGAGGGATGGCTGCGCCTCTACCGTCGGGACGACGGCGAGGAATGCGAGGGTCAGAAGGCTTGTTGTCGACACGGGACTCCTGGAATGACAGATCGGGAGTTGAGCGAACTGCTGGAACATCGCCCCCCTGCAAACGTAGTATCCGTCACACATGGCCGGAGTTGCTCATGCGTCGTCGTGCCGCTCGTATCGTCGCGCTCCTGAGTCTCGCAGTACTTCCAGCGCAGGTCATGGCGCAGGCAACCGCACAGGCAAGGGCCGACGAACGCGACGCAGTACGTCGCGCGGTACTGGACTACGTCGAAGGCTTCTATGAAGGCGACAGCACCAGGCTGGTTCGGAGTGTACGCCCGGAAGTCTATAAATTCGGCTTCTTCATCCCGCGCGACTCCGCCCGCTACCAGGGCGAGCAGATGAACTGGTCCGACTTCCACGCGTACGCCAATCGCGTGAAGGCCAACCGGCGATTCGCCCCGCCCTCGGCGCCGAAGGACATCGTCGTTTTCGACGTGCTCGACCAGACCGCGAGTGCAAAGCTCACCGCATTCTGGGGCGTGGACTACCTGCTTCTCGCCAAGTACGACGGCAAGTGGATGATCAGCCACGTGCTGTGGCAGTCGCCGCCCAGGCAATAAGCGCTGGCGCAAAGGGGCCACCGGGGCCGCAACGTTTCACGTGGCCGGGGTGTCTCACGCAACAGGTTCGACGCTTCCACTATTGCTCCGGATTCCATGCGCTCCTCGGGACTACTGATCGCGCTCGTCCTTCCGGCCTGCCTCAGCGCGCAGAGCGGCTCGCTCCAGGGACGTGCTACGAACGCGTCAGCGGCGGTTTCCCACGCGGCCGCTCCAGCGCTGCGCGCCGCACGCCGCGACGGCGACGTTCGCATCGATGGTCGCATGGACGAAACGGCGTGGCAGGCGGCGCCCGTCGTCTCCAACTTCATCCAGTACGATCCGCAGGAGGGTCAACCGGCCTCCGAGCGCACCGAAGCACGGATCATGATCGACGGCAGCGCCATTTACATCGGCATGCGCCTGTTCGACCGCGAGCCGCACAAGATCCAGTCGCAGCTGGCGCGTCGCGACGAGTCGGTCGAGGGCGACCAGGTTGAAGTCACGATCGACAGCTACCACGACCACCTCAACGCGTACGTCTTTCGCCTTTCTCCACTTGGCGCCCGCCGCGACGCCACCGTCAGCGCGAACGGCGGCCAGGACAACTCCTGGGATGCTGTCTGGGACGGGGCCGCGTCAGTGGACGCAGAGGGTTGGACCGCTGAGTTCCGGATTCCGTTCTCGCAGCTGCGGTACAACCCCAACATCGCCGATCACACCTGGGGGATCCAGCTCAGCCGCTCCATCGCGCGCAAGGCGGAGCGCGCGGTGTTTGCCTTCACGCCGAAGAGCGAGCAGCAGGGCATCAATCGCTATGGCCACATCGGTGGCCTCGGGAAACTGGCCGCGCCGAGGCATGTCGAGCTGGTGCCGTACGTCCTGAGCAAGAACGCCAATCCGACGGTCGCGCCCAACGACCCCTTTCGGAAACAGAACGAGGTGGTCCCGGGATTCGGCATGGACGTCAAGTACGGCATCACCAGCAACCTGACGCTCGACGCCACATTCAATCCGGATTTCGGGCAGGTGGAGGTGGATCCCGCCGTCGTCAACCTCTCCGCCTTCGAGACCTTCTTTCCCGAACGGCGGCCGTTCTTCATCGAAGGCGCGAGTATCTTCAACTTCGGGTCGATGCGCTCGCACAACCAGTCCAACGGGTACACCTTCCTGCACACCCGTCGTATCGGCCGACAGCCGCAGCGTTTCATGGGCGGCCCGAACGCCGAGTTCGTCGATGCGCCACTGGAAACCACGATCGCGGGCGCGACGAAGCTGTCGGGGCGCACGGCCGGCGGATGGTCGGTGGGCGTGCTCGACGCCGTGACACTCAGGGAGGAAGCGCGGTTCCGCACGGCTGGTGGGCGGGACTCGTCGGCCACGGTCGAGCCGTTTGCCAACTACTTCGTGGGTCGACTGAAGCGCGACCTTCGCGCCGGCGCCACGACTGTGGGCCTCGGAATGACAACCATGCATCGCGACCTCGATGATGCATCGCTGGAGCCGATGTTCCGCAGCGCCTCCTACGTGGCGGGGCTGGATTGGCAGCACGCCTGGTCCAACCGCCGCTGGGCGTTCGACGGCAACATTGTCGGCACGCACAACGTCGGGAGCACCGCGGCGATCGAGGCACTGCAAACCTCCCCGGCGCGGTACTACCAGCGTCCGGACAGGAAGCGCTACCGCCTCGATGATACGAAGGAGTCTCTCACGGGGTACGTCGCCGAGCTCACGTTCGCGAAGCTCTCCGGCACGCACTGGAAAGGCTCCGTCACCTACCAGGACTACAACCCGGGCTTCGAGATCAACGAATCCGGATTCCTCGGCAGTACCGACATGCGCGGCATTGCGCCGCTCATCTACTACGAGGAGAACCGGCCGGGGAAGCACCTGCGAAACTGGACGCAGTTCCTCTTCTGGAACCCGACCTGGAACTACGACGGCGATCTGACCTTCAACGGCGTCGGCGCCATCAATTTCGCCGAGCTGGCGAACTACTGGACCACGTTCCTGCGAGTCGATTGGCGGCCGCCCGCGTTCAATCCCGGACTGACGCGTGGCGGGCCGGTCGCGGGCGCCGTCACGAGCGGGGGAGTGCAGGCGGAGGTGTTTTCGGACCGCCGCAAGAAGTACCAGTACGGCGCGTATGGGAACTATTCCTTCAACCGCGCCGGGGGCTGGGGCAAGTCCATTTCGCCGCGCCTGACGCTTCGGCCCACCACCGCGCTGCGTATCAGCCTCCAGCCGGACTACAGTCGCACCCACGCGCTGGCGCAGTACGTCCGCGATGTCGACGACCCGCCCGTCGCCGATACCTACGGGACCCGGTATGTCTTTGCGACACTGGACCAGCACGAGCTCAACCTGACCACGCGCGTGGACTGGACGTTCTCGCCGACGTTGTCGCTCCAGGTTTTCGTCCAGCCGCTGCTCGCCTCCGGGGACTTCAAGGAGTTCAAGGAATTTGCGCGCCCGCGCGAGTTCAATTTCGAGATGTATGGCCGCGACATCGGCACCATCGACAGCAGCACCGCCGGCGTCTACACGGTGGACCCGGACGGCACGGGAACGCGCAACTTCACCATCGACAACCCGGACTTCAACAGCCGCTTCCTGCGCGGCAACGCCGTGCTCCGCTGGGAGTATCGCCCCGGCTCGGCGTTGTTCGTCGTGTGGCAGCAGAGCCGGTTCGGATCGATTCCGTCCGGTGAATTCGAGTTCGGGCGCGACTTCGACAACCTGTGGGCGGCGCGCCCGGAGAACGTGTTCGTGGTGAAGGGGACGTACTGGATCGGGCGCTAGGGCTAGGAGTCGTCGAGCTGCGTCATTCGGCTCGCCAGCTCTTTCACGAGCTTCGCGGCGACCGGCGCGGTGAGACCGTAAGCGTCCTCGCCCGGATTGAGCTCCACGACGTCCGCTCCGACGATGGGGCCGTCGAACTGCTGGATGAGCGTCACGACCTCCCGCACCGTCAGTCCTCCTGGCTCGCGGTGAGAGACACCCGGCGCGAACGCCGGATCGAGACCGTCGAGATCGATCGAGACATACACGGGACCCGAGATGTGCGGCCGGTCGCCGCGCACCCACCGGCGCATATCGATGGTGTCCACGCCGAAGCGCCCCGCGTTCTCGATCTGAACCGGATTCATCGTGCGAACGCCCACCTGCACCAGCCGTTCGGCGAGCCCCTCTTCCATGATCCGGGCGAAGGGACACGCATGCGAATAGCGATCGCCCTCGAACTCGGGGTACAGGTCGCCGTGCGCGTCGATCTGCAGGATCGTGATGTTCCCGGCGTCCCGGAATCCGCGCAGGATCGGATACGTGATCGAGTGATCGCCGCCCAATGAGATCGGCCTTTTCCCGGCGACGAGCAGGCGCCGGATCGCGGACTCGATGTGTGAACGCGCCAGCCGTTCGTCGGACAGCTCGAGATCGCCGGCGTCGTCGAGCACATCGGCGCGGCCGACGTCGATGAGCGCCTCGCTCCAGGTATTGGACGACGGCGATTTCAACGCCGCTCGAATGACGGCCGGCGCCTCCGCGGCTCCGCGCTTGAACGACGAGCTGGCGTCGTAGGGAACGCCAAGCAAAACGGTATTGGCCATGCCTGTTCCTCATGCGTTCGGATCCCGAACGGCGGTCAGTATTGACAGATCCGGCTAGCAGGAATAAAGTACGGCCACAATCGAAGTACTCGTGGTGATTTGCCGCCTATTGCCGCCACGTTAAACAATGTGCTAAAACGCGACGCGCCCGGCGGCTCCCGCTCGGGCGCTTTCGTTTTCGGACCGGAGACGCTCGCAACGACGCGAACGACCTCGGCGCCCCGATCGCACATCCGTTTCGCGATGAGACATCCGGCGGCGCTCCCTCAACAGAGGTCGTCGGTCGATGTTCTTCGCGTCGGCAGCAATGCTCGAGCTTCCGCCCTTCGAGATCACGGGACGGCCCGGTGCGCCAGTAATCGTTGTCCTGGGCGGCATCTCGGCTGACCGGCACGTCTGTGCCGGCACCGACAATCCGGATCCGGGGTGGTGGGAATCACTGGCCGGCCCGGGTCGCGCGCTCGACACGACCCGTTTCAGAATAGCCGGCTTCGACTTCCTCGACGGCGGTCGCGACACCGACGGCCGCCCGGCGCGCATCGTGACGACTCACGATCAGGCCGACGCCCTGGCGGCCGTGCTCGACGCCGCCGGCGTGGTGCGTGTGCAGGCCTCGTGGGCGCCTCGTACGGCGGCATGGTGGCGCTGGCGTTCGCCGAGCGCTATCCGGATCGTGTCGAGCGACTGATCGTGATCGGTGCCGCGCACCGCGCGCACCCAATGATGACGGCCTTGCGCACCATCCAGCGCGGCATCGTGGAGCTCGGCCTCGAGACGGGCCGGGGGTACGACGCGCTCGTGCTCGCGCGCTCGCTCGCGATGACGACGTATCCGCAGCAGGCGGGAGTTCGCCGATCGCTTCGACGGCGCGCCCGTCGAGCGTACGGAGAACGACGCGCGTGTTCCCCGTCGAGAGCTATCTCCGGCATCACGGCGAGCGCTTCGCGTCTCAATGGCGCCCGGAGCGATTTCTCGCGCTCTCGCTTTCGGCCGACCTTCACTCGCGTCGATCCGTCGCTGATTCGCGCCCACACGACGCTCGTCGCCGCCGAAGACGACGCCATCGTGCCGCGCGAGCAGGTCGAGGAACTGGCGCGCCTGCTCGGCGGTCCCGGCCGGATCGTCGGATCTGCCGAGTCGCAACGGACACGACGCGTTTCTCACCGAGCCCGCAACCCTTGGCCCGATCCTTTCCGACGCCCTTGCCGTGACCTCTCATGACCGACACGTAGACTCTCTCCGACCACACGCGCCGTGCGCGCCCGCATCGCCACCGACCGCGAGCACGGCGCCGTCGTGCCGCCGATTCATCTCTCGTCGACCTTCGCGTTCGAGGCGTTCAGCAAGCCGCGCAAGTTCGACTACACGCGCAGCGGCAACCCGACGCGCTCGCAGCTCGCCGACGCGCTCGCCGAGCTCGAGGGCGGCGCCGGTGCCGTCGTGACGAGCACCGGCATGTCCGCCGTCACGCTGGCGGTGCAGCTGCTCGATCCCGGCGACGTGATCGTCGCCGCGCACGACTGTTACGGCGGCACGCAGCGCCTGCTGCGCGGCGCTCGCCAAGCGCGGCCACTTCGAGGTGGTCTTCGCCGACCTCACGCAGCCGGAAGCGCTCGCGCGATCGCGGCCGAACGCCGGCCGCGCATGGTCTGGATCGAGACGCCGAGCAATCCGCTGCTGCGCATCACCGACATCGCGCGCGTCGCGAAGGCCGCGCACGCCGCCGGCGCGCTCGTCGTCGTCGACAACACGTTCCTTTCGCCGGCGCTGCAGCAGCCGATCGCGCTCGGCGCCGACCTCGTGGTGCACTCGACCACGAAGTACCTGAACGGACACAGCGACGTGGTCGGCGGCGCGGTCATCGCCGCGGACAAGCCGCTTGCCGACGAGCTGGCGTGGTGGGCGAACTGTCTCGGCATCACCGGCGCTCCGTTCGACAGCTACCTCACGCTGCGCGGCGTTCGCACGCTGCACAGCCGCGTGCGCGACCACCTGGCCAACGCCGAGGCGGTCGTCGATGCGCTCTGCAGCCACTCCGGCGGTGGAGCGCGTCTACTATCCCGGTCTCGCCGATCATCCGGGCCACGCGATCGCGCGCGCGCAGCAGTCGGGCTTCGGCGCGATGGTGAGCTTCGAGGTGGCGGGCGGCACGCGGTCCGTCGAGCTTCTCGCGGAACGGCTGCGAGTGTTTCACGCTCGCCGAGTCGCTCGGCGGCGTGGAGAGCCTGATCGCGCATCCGGCGACGATGACGCATGCGTCGATGGACGCCGAGGCGCGCGCCGCGGCGGGCATCCGCGACTCGCTGGTGCGCCTGTCGGTCGGCATCGAGGCGCCGAAGGATCTTGTGCGCGACGTACGCGAGGCGCTCGACGAAGTCTCGCGCGCGCTGAACCTGGCGTCGCCGTCGCCGAGAATTGCTGTCGGCGTGACACGAGACCGGGAAGCGCCCGAACGTCGTCCTGCTCGGCGCCGGTTCGATCGGGCGTGAGCTCATGACGCAGGTGTCAGCGAGCGCCACACCCGGCCGCGCGCCCCTGAGGATCTCGGGCCTCATCGATCGGTCGGGGTACGTGTTCCGCGAAGGGGGTCTGTCGCTAGAGATCCTTGCCGGCTTGAATGCGCATAAGACTGCCGGGCGCGCGCTCAAGCGACGCGGACGGCGGTACGGCCGGATCGGCGCTCGAGGCGCTCGACCACATCGCGGGCCGGCGCCTCTCCCGTCCGATCCTCGTCGATGCCACGCCAGCCGACACGTCGGAGGTCCTGCGCGTTGCGCTGTCGCGCGGCTTCGACGTCGTCCTCGCCAACAAGGTGCCGCTCGCCGCCGAACAGCCGCATCGTCGATCTGCTGCATCGCACGGCCCACGACGCGGGGCGCACGATACTGCACGAGGCGACAGTGGGTGCCGGACTGCCCGTGATCGACACGCTGCGAAAGCTGGTCGAAGCCGGCGACGACGTACTCTCCATCGAGGGCTGTCCGTCCGGCACGCTGGGCTACCTGTTCGGCGAACTTGGACGCGGCGAATTGTTCTCCGAGGCGCTGCGCCGCGCCGTGGCGCTGGGCTATACGGAGCCTGACCCGCGCATGGATCTCTCCGGGCTGGATGTCGCGCGGAAGGCGCTGATTCTCGCGCGCGCGATCGGCTTCCGCGGCGAGCTGTCCGATGTCCTGGTCGAGTCGCTTGGTCCCGGATCATCTGGTGGATGGCACGCGCGCAGATTTCCTCGCGCGCGCTACGGAGCTCGACGGCCCGTGGGCACAACGGGCCAACGAGGCGCGCCGGAAGGGCAGGGTGCTTCGCTATCGCGCTCGCGTCACGCCCACGGCGATCACGGTGGGTCTTGCGCGCCGTGCGGCTCACCGAGCCGCTCGGCGTCCTGCAGCGGAACGGACAATCAGTTCACGTTCACGACGCCGCGCTATCTCGAACAGCCGCTCGTGATCACGGGCCCCGGCGCCGGCCCAGGCGTCACGGCGGCAGGCGTCCTCAACGACGTGCTCCGGCTCGAGCGTGGGTCGAGGCCGGACCGTCCTCGGCCAGCGAGCCACGTCTCATAGGTGGAGTCCGCGTCAAAGGCGCACACTACGGAGTCGGCGGGCCTCCTCGTTCCGGCAACAGCACGAAGCGAGCGTAATTGCTCACATTGAGATACTGCTTCGCCGCCGACTGTACCTGCTCGGGAGTCAGTCGCCGCACCATGGCGTCGTAGGCTTCCAGCAGGCCGCCGATGTCCTCGCCGGCCTGCTCGCGCGCCATGATGTTGTTGAGCCAGTACCCGTTCTGCTTCACCTCCACCTCGCGGCTCCGCAGGATCTGCTCACGCACCTTCTCGACGTCCGCCGCCGTCGGCCCCTGGCGCTGGAGCGAGTCGACCAGCGCGAATACGGCCTGCGACAGCGCCTCGACGTTCTCGGGTGACGACTCGAAGTTCACTTGAATGCTGTACTCCTGGCGCGGAACGCGGCTGCAGCTGCCGGAGACGTCCGGGCTGTACGTTCCCCCGAGTTTCTCGCGCAGTGTTTCCACCAGCCGCAGCTCGAACGCGTCTACCAGCGCGCGGATCGCGAACCGGTTCTCGGGCGTCGAGACGCACGGCCCCGTGAAGACCATCAGCGTGCTCGCCTTTGGCTCCACGCCGCGGCGGACCGTCTTCTGGATCACGCCCTTGGGCGGGCCCGGCTCCTTCGAGACGGGCTGGTCCACGCGCTCCGTGGCTGGCAGCGACGCCAGATAGCGCTCCACGAGCGGCTTGAGCGCCGTGGTGTCCACCGTGCCGACGATGACGAACGTGAAGTCGCCGGCATCGCCATACCGGTCCCGGAAAAAGGCGATCGCCTTGTCGCCGCTGACCTCCGCGAACGTGGCTGGCGAGAGCGGCCGCGCGCGGAAGGTGTGCTGCGCCAGCGTCACCTGGATCGTGTCCGAGTACGCCTGGCCCGGGTCCGCCCCGCGGTTCGCGAGGAACGGCGCGACGTTGTTCCGGAACGCGGCGAACGCCGTCGTGTCGAGCCGCGCGCCCGTGAAGTGGAGATACGCCAGCTCGAACAGCGTCTCGAGGTCCTTGGGAGACGCCGAGCCACTCAGGCCTTCGGTCATCTCGCCCATCGTCGGACTGACACGGGCGGCCTTGCCCGCGAGCTTCTTGCGCAGGTCGATGAGGTTGAGCGTTCCGAGCCCGCTCAGCCCCACGACCTGCGAGGACAGGACGGCCGACATGAAGTCGGCGTCGGACACCAGCGCGGTGCCGCCCGGGCTGTAGGCGCCGAACAGGATCTCGTCGGCCTTGAAGTCCGTCGGCTTCACGAGCACGCGCGCGCCGTTCGAAAGCGTCCATTCGGTGACGCCGGCCGGCTTCGCTCGCGTTTGCACGATTCGGCCGGCGGGCCGGATGGCGTCGATCAGCGCGTCGCCCGACACGTTCTCGGTGTACGCGACGACCTGGGCCTTGGCGGCGCGATCGAACACGCCGAGAAGGCCGGCCTCGGTGGGAAGCGTGACACCCGCCTTGATCGGCGCCTGGACGATGATGACCCGGTTCTCGTCGGTGATCCAGCCCGACGCCAGTCGGTTGACGTCGGCGAGTGCGATCGTCGGCAGCAATCTCTGGGCGGCGGTGTACTCGAACTCGATTCCCGGGATCGCCTCGCCTTCGAGATAGCTCCTGATGTACTCGTCGGCGTAGGCGTCGGAGTTGGACTTGTCCCGCTCCGCGTGCGCCCGCTCGTAGGACCGCAGCATGTTGGTCTTCGCGCGGTCCAGCTCGGACTGCAGGAACCCGAACTGGTCCACGCGGCGCGCCTCGATCAGCAGCGCCTCGAGCCCGCGCTCCACGCCGCCGTCCGCCACCGCCGCGCCGAGCGAGAAGGGAGCAATCTCCCGACCCACGAACCCGCCCTTGGACGCGCCCGCGCCGATGAATGGCGCATCCGGCCGCTGCGTGATCTCGCCCAGCCGGCTGTTGAGCATCTGCAGGTAGAGCTGTCCGACGAGGTCGCGGCGGTAGTCGCCGACCGTTCGTGTGCGGGAGCGCAGGCAGCTTGTAGTACACGCTGACCTCGGTGCTCACCGCCTCGTTGTCGCTCGCGACCGCGATGAGGGGCGCCTGGTTCCCCGGGATCGGCGTCACCGTGCGCGGTGGTGCATTCGGCCTGCGTGGAATGCCGGTGAAGTGCTTCCGGATCTTCGCTTCGATGTCCGCGACGTCGAAATCGCCCACCGCGACCACCGCCATCAGGTCCGGGCGATACCACGCGTCGTAGAACGCGCGCAGCTTCGGCGCGGTGGCGGACATGATGCTCTCCTCCGTGCCGATGGGCAGCCGCTGCGCGTACAGAGAGTTCTTCAGCGCGATGGGCAGGAATTGCTGGAGCATGCGCTCGCCCGCTCCCTTGCCGCCGCGCCACTCCTCGCGCACGACGCCGCGCTCGGCGATCACCTCGGCCGCATCGAAAATCTGGCCGCGGGCCCAGTCCTCGAGGATCGTGAACGCCTGCGTCACGATGCGCGGCGTGTCGGTGGGCACGGGAAGGATGTAGACCGTCTCGTCGAACGACGTGTAGGCGTTCAGGTCGGCGCCGAAACGGACACCGATGGACTGGAGGTATTTCACGAGATCGTTCTTCGCGAAGTTCCGCGTGCCGTTGAACGCCGTGTGCTCCACGAAGTGCGCGTAGCCGCGCTGATCAGCCCCTTCCTGCACCGAGCCGGCGTTCACCACCAGACGCAGCTCGGCGCGCTTCTCCGGCTTGACGTTTTTCCGGATGTAATAGCGGATGCCGTTCGGAAGGGTGCCGACCTTCACCTTGCCGTCCACCGGCAGGCGCGCCGTGAGCGCGAAGGAGTCGGCTGCCGAGCGCTGCTGCGCGGGTGACGGAGCGGCGACTGCGAGGGCCAGAACGGCTGCGAGAGCGCGCATGCGAAGATGGGTAGTTGGGTCGTAGGTGATTGGCGGTGAGGCACGAAGACGGGCAGTGATTTCACCTGCAACTCACCACCGATCACCTATCACCAATCGGACACTCAAGTTACCCGCCAATTCCGATTTTGTGACCTGGGTCTCACACGCGAAAATCCCGTGACTCCCGGTACATCGACCGAGTCCGCAATACAGCACGCTCACAGGTCACGCCGACGCCGGCGTCCCCACGCGCAGCGAGTCCCATCGCGAGGGCCCACAATGTTCCAGTCGTTGATCGATCTCTTCCCGGCGGAGTGGCGCGGCGCCCTCACGGCGCTGTCTGCCCCCCTGCGTTGGATTCCCGAGTGGCAGAATGTGATGGTGAGCTCCATGGCCGCGCAGAACGCCGGCGTCCTGGTGCTCGTCGCTGCGCTCCTCGCCCTCCCCGCGGCGCTGCTCGTCGCCGGGATGTGGACCACGATGCTTTCCCTGTATACGCTGCCATTCCGCTCCGGACGCGGCGGCTTCGTCACGCAGATGCTGATGGCGTGGTGGGACGCCGGTCGCTCGATCTGGTTCTACTGGACCGGCATCGCGCGCCTGGGCATCGCGCTCTTCGGGTGGATCCTCGGATCCCTCAAGTTCATCCTGCTGACGATACGGAACACCATCGTTGGCCTGGTGCAGTCACCCATGGCCCTGCTGGACTGGACGTCGCGACGCTACTTCAAGCCCGGTGTTCCATGGGTCGCGTTCATGATCCTGCTGGTCTGGTGCGCCGTGGAAGCCACGGTGTTCACGTTCACGCTCCAGCCGACGCTCAATGAGGTCTTCGGCGGGCTCACGGGCTACGAGCCCAACCCGCGCGTCATGGCGCCGCTGCTCTGGCTGTTCCTGTTCATGTTGATCGGCGGCAGCTTCGCCTGCGTGCAGGTGCTCTCGGAGGCGGTCGCGACCCGCAAAGTGGCCGCCATCATCCAGATGGTCCTTGTCGAGAGCGCCGTGATGTTCTTCGAGGTGATTTTCCTGTACCGCGAGCTGATCGACGCCATCACGCCCTGGATCGCGCAGCAGTCGGGCGGCGAGGTGCGCCTCGGCCTCGTCTCGACGTTGCTGCTCGCCTCGTTCGGGTGGGTGGGCGTGCGCGGCATGTCGTGGTTCCTGTTCGGCCGCTTCGGGACTCCGGCGCTCCTGGCGATTCTCTCACGCCAGACGCTGACCCAGGACGAGGGCATGCCGGAGAAGGCGCCGGTGATGCCGGACCTGTGGCGCGCACCGGTGGAGGCCCTCAAGAAGGAAGTCGCGTGGTTCCAGCAGGAAGGGAAGCGCATGTTCGAGCTGTTGACGCTGCCCGTGCTTCAGATGCTGGCCGCGGCGATCAATTTCGCGACGGTAGTCGTGCAGTCACGTCCCGTTTTCACGCTGCCGTTCAAGACGCTGGAAGACATGCTGATGAACACGCCGTTCGCGACCACGGCGCGTTCGGGCGGGCATCGCCCGTCCGGTCCGCGTGAACGTCGTCAGCACGCGTGACGCGCGGGCGGCGTCGTGATCGCGCCTCCGCGGCAGGGCGAGGCTGGGCCTCGCGGCGTTGATCCTCGTCGGAGCGGCGGCTGCCCTCGCGTTGGCCGGTTGCGCGCCGGGCCCCGAACGCGAACAGCGCGTCGCGAAATCGACACTCGTCGTCGGCATCGACGTGAGCGGCTCGTTCAGGGCCAATCACCAGAGCTCGATCGACTTCGCGGCCAACTACATCTACGCGCACCTGCGCGGCCTCGGTGGCCTGAAGCAGCCGACCGCGATGTTCGTTGGCGCGATCGGCGGCGAGCGTCCGCTGGAAACCAAGTCGTTTCAGCCGATCCACACGTTTCAGAACATGAGCGTCGCGGAAATCGCCGAGTACCTCCGCAGGGAGTATCCGGCCCGGGACGGCCTCACGGATTTCAATCCGTTCTTCACGCGTGTCGCCACGCTCATCAAGCGGCAGAATCTGGTGCTCTCGCCGGTCGAAGTCGTGATGTTCACCGACGGGCTGCCGGACGTCTCCGGCGACAGCATCACCAAGTACACCAAGGTCAAGCTGGACGACCTGGAGTACTTGTCCAAGAGCGTCACGATCCGCCTGCTGTATCCGCGCCCCACGACCGCCGTTCGCTGGGAGAAACGTGTCCCGCGCCACCGCGTCCGCATGTGGACCGTGGACGACGAAGTCATGGTCACCTGGCGCAAGCACTATGATCCTGCGCTCCCGCAGGACGGGCAGGCCGCGCTCTGGAAGTGGATGCAGGATAACGTGGACTTTCGCGTGAGAAGCGTGGGCATGCTGTAAGGCTGCGCGCAGCGTCGTGGGCGGCTACCTTGTCCGCCCATGACCATGCGCGAAAAGCTCGAGCTCCTCGAGAAACGAAGGGCGGAAGCGGAGCTGGGAGGCGGGGCAAAGCGGCTCAAGGCGCAACACGCGAAAGGAAAGCTCTCGGCGCGCGAGCGGCTCGACTTGCTGCTCGACGAAGGTTCCTTCGTGGAGCTCGACCGCTTCGTGATCCACCGGTCGACCGATTTCGGACTCGACGAGCAGAAGATCTACGGTGATGGAGTCGTCACGGGCCACGGGCGCATCGATGGCCGCCTGGTGTACGTGTTCTCCCAGGACTTCACCGTGTTCGGCGGGTCGCTCTCGGAGGCGTTCGCGGAGAAGATCGTCAAGGTCATGGACCTCGCGGTGCGGAACGGCGCGCCGGTCATCGGCCTGAACGACTCGGGCGGCGCGCGCATCCAGGAGGGCGTCGTCTCCCTCGGCGGCTACGCCGAGATTTTCCTGCGTAACACGCTGGCGTCCGGCGTGGTGCCGCAGATCTCGGCCATCCTCGGGCCCTGCGCGGGAGGGGCGGTGTACTCGCCCGCGATCACCGACTTCACGTACATGGTGCGGCATACGTCGTACATGTTCGTGACGGGCCCCAACGTCGTGAAGACGGTGACGCACGAGGACGTCACCATGGAGCAGCTCGGCGGCGCCGACACCCATGCCTCCGTGTCCGGTGTCGCGCACTTCGCGATGGATTCCGAGCCGGCGTGCCTCCAGGCGATCCGCGATTTGTTCCGTTTCATCCCGTCCAACAACGTCGAGACGCCGCCGCCCGGAGCGGGCAAGGACCCGCGCGACCGACGGGATGAAGCGCTGCTCGACGTCGTTCCCGACAACCCCAACAAGCCGTATGACATGCACGACGTCATCCGGCGCATCGTGGACGACGGAGAGTTTTACGAGGTGCACAAGGACTATGCGGGGAACATCCTCTGCGGCTTTGCGCACCTGGGCAGTGCCAGCGTCGGCATCGTCGCCAACCAGCCGGCCGTCCTCGCCGGCGTGCTGGACATCAACGCGTCGGTGAAGGGAGCGCGATTCGTGCGTTTCTGCGACGCCTTCAACATCCCGATCGTGACCTTCGAGGACGTGCCCGGCTTCCTGCCGGGCGTAGCCCAGGAGCACGGCGGCATCATCCGCCACGGCGCGAAATTGCTCTACGCGTTCTGCGAGGCGACCGTTCCCAAGCTCACGGTGATTACGCGCAAGGCGTACGGCGGCGCGTACGATGTTATGTCGTCCAAGCACATTCGCGGCGACTACAACGTCGCCTGGCCGACGGCGGAGATCGCCGTCATGGGCCCAAAGGGCGCCGTGGAGATACTGTTCCGCAGGGAGCTCGAGGCGAGCAAGGATCCGGCGCAGGCGACCGACGCCAGGATCGAGGAGTATCGCGAGAAGTTCGCGCATCCTTATATAGCCGCGGGACGCGGCTATCTGGACGACATCATCGATCCGCGCGAGACCCGGCCGCGGCTCATCGACGCGCTGGATTCCCTCAAGACCAAGCGCGACAAGAACCCGCCGAAGAAGCACGGCAACATGCCCTTGTAGCGACGCGGGCGCCGGATGGCCAGTATCAAGGCGGGCCTCAACGGCCGATGGACATTCCGCCGTATGATGGATGGGGGTCTTCCTCTTTCTGATCCGGCAATTGCATTTGCCCCTAACCGCCGCGAACGGCACATCCTCCATGATCAGCATCAGGTTCGCCGCACTCGCCCTTCTCGCCCTTCCCGCGCCGGCTGACGCCCAGCGCCGCACCATGGGAGAAAAGCCGCCCGACTGGGACGCCATCGAGAAGGAGACGTCGACCGGTCCACGATTCGCCAAGCGGGACGTAGAGCGCTTCAGTGGCACGAAGGTGCTGCTGGACAAGCGAAAGGACCTCAAGCTGTCCGATGATCAGGTTGCGAAGCTCAGGGAATTCGACAAGCAGTGCGAGGACGGCACGAAAGGTCTGTACACCACCCTCGATTCGCTGCGCATGGCCGTGCGCGTGCGAAAGGGAGTCGATGCCGACGTCGAACGCGCAAGGACTTCGCTTGCGCGACAGGAGGCCTTGCGGGTCATCGCCGAGATCCAAGCCGTATATGACTCCACGCTGAAGTCCGCCCTACCGCTCCTCGATTCAGTCCAGCAGCAGTCGGGCTCGGCGCTCGTGAAGAAAGAACGGGCCGAAGCCGACCAGGAACTGAGACAGAAACTGGGCGGCCGGCGCGGGCCCTAGTCCGGCCGCGGCGCCCGCGGCGCGACGACGATCTCCACGTTCGCGAACTTTTCGCCGAGCGGGATCCGCACGGGCATCGCCGGCGCGTCGTCGTTGTCGTCGATCACCGCGCGAATGTGTGCGGCGGTGTTGACCGGTACGCCGCAAAGCCGGAACGTCCCTCGCGAGTCGGTTCGGCCGCGGACGTGCCGCGCGACGCGCTCCACGAGCGATGAGCCGGTTCGTTTGACTGCGAGGTCGGCCCACTCGATCACGACGTTCACACCGCGACGGGGCGTCGAGTCCCCGGGGACCCGCACCGTGCCGGCTACCACGCCGTGTTCTCGGCCCACCCCCGGTCCGCAAAGCGCGGCGATGAGTTGCGCCGCTGTGGGCACGCGAAGCCGCACGTCCACGGATGCGTCGGCAACCGCTACCTGGCCGCCGTGCACCAAGCCGAGTGAATCCAGCGGCGACGTTCTGACTTCTATCGTGTATTCTCCCGGCAGCACGGCGGGAATCGTGAAGCGTCCGCGCACATCGGTGGTTGCCGGGCTCTGAGTTCCGGCGATCTGGACCCGGGCGCCGGAGAGCGGCGCCCCGGATACGGAATCCGTTGCCGTTCCCGTTACCGCCAGCGGCGGGTGCGACCAAAGCGTGTCGCGGCCGCGCGTCACGAAGGCCAGCTCGCCGCCGGCAATGCGCACTCCGGTCACGTACACCACGGAAGCTCCGGACGTGCCCGGCACCGGAGCTACCTCGCGCGCCGCAAGCAGCGGCATCCGGATGTTCCACCGCGAGATCACCCAGGAGCCGTTTGGCAGCCGCGCGAATCCGAGCTCGCCTCCGGCGACTTCCTCCGCTTGTGGGTGCTTGAGGTTCGCGTAGCGAAACTCCAGCCGGCGCAGCTCGCTGCTCTTCCTGTCGAACCAGAGCGTTCCCTGGATCTCCGCGATGCGTGACCGGTCGCGGGTGGGCTCGAACGCGACCCCCACAAGCGTCGTATCGCGCGCAGCTGCCAGGCGAAAACAGTGGTCGTCGAGGAACACGTCGGACAACAGGACGTCCAGGTCGGGAGCAAAGTAGATCTGCCACCCGTCCGCGCCGGTGACGACGTAACCGTGCTGCCGAAGACTGTCAGCCTCGCGGGCCCGCCATGCGCGCGATGGCAGTCCTGACTGCACGGCGGTCGATTGCTGGCGGACCCGGCGCCGGTCCGCGTCCATGACGCGTTCGTAGGTCACCACGGTCGCGTTCATCGCGCGCGAACGCAATGTCACCGATGCGGCCGTGAGCGCCGTCCGCACCTGTTCCAGCATGGCGAACGTCGCCGCCGCGGAGTCGGAATGCACGCGGCACTGACTGCGGCCCACCACGCGTACGGTATCGAGCGAGAAGGCAACGTCCGCGACGTCGATCCGGCGCGTCAGCTCCTGGCCGGACTCCAGCTGTAGAACATCAGACGTCGTGGGACGAAAACCGATCCGGAGGGTGCGAAGGCGATAGGCGCCCGGGTGTGGCGCGGCAACGCGGAACGCCCCAGTCTCGTCGCTCAGATCCCGCGCCGCCACGTTGTTGGCCGCGTCGAGGAGAAGGACCACGACGCCGGGCACGGGCGCGGTGGAGCGATCCACCACGGTGCCTCGAACGGCCTGCGCCGCCAGGACGCCCGGAAGCGCACTCGCCGCCACGAAACCCACCGCCAATGCCGCCACCCGGCCCCACATGGCTTACGAAATACTACGATGGGCCCGAATTCGCTATCCACTGCTGGGCGGCCTTGAACGTCGCCGGCGCGATCGTGTGGCCGCCAGGGTCCCAATGCACCGCCACCGCGGCGCCCGACTGCCTGAGCAGTTCGGCGAGGCGCTCGGTGAGCGCCGCGGGCACCATGCTATCCGTCCGGCCGGCCCCGATGAAGACGGACGTGCCAGACAGGTCGGGCAGCGTCTCGGGTTCGAACGGTACCATCGGATTGAGAAGGATCGCGCGCGCGACGGCGCCGGGACGGCGCAGCAGCAGGCTCGCCGCGATGTTGGCGCCATTCGAAAAGCCGACGGCAACGATCCCGTCGCGATTCAGGCTGTAGCTGGCCACGGCCCCATCGATGAACGACGCCAGCTCGTCGGTGCGCCGCGCGAGGTCCTCCAGGTCGAACACGCCCTCACGAATGCGGCGGAAGAAGCGCAGCGCGCCCCCTTCGTTGACTTTGCCGCGCGGGCTGAGGAGCGCCGCGCCCGGAAGCAGCGTCCGTCCGAGGCCGATGAGGTTGTCCTCGTCGCCGCCCGTCCCGTGTAACAACAGCAGCGTGGTAGCTCCGGCGCGCTCGGCTGTCGCTGCCGGCGGCATGTATCGATGAACGAAGCCCAGTGCGTCGCCGCTCACGTCTTCCGGTCCCTCCGTTCCGGAGAACACCCTCAAGGCGTCCTCCGCCACTGGTAAGTGAATGGGCGGCAGGACGCCCTCGATCTCCGATCGCATCGGCTCGAACTGCGGCGGCAGCATCAAGTTCTCGCCCAGACGGTCGCGATCCTCGTCGATGGCGAAGCCTGGGCCATCAGTTGCGACCTCGAACAGCACGCCGCCGGGCTCGCGGAAGTACACCGAACGAAAGTACGTGCGATCGATCACCGGCGTCGGGTCGTAGCCACCCTGCGTGACCTGGCCGCGCACGGCCTGCTGCGCCCGATCGTCATCCACCCTCCACGCCACGTGGTGCACCGTGCCGGTGCCGGTCTGGCCCCGCACGTATCCGCCGACGGTGCGCACGTCCACGATGGTACCCGGGCCGCCGTCGCCGGCGGCATACCGCCGCGTCACGCCATCCTCTCGCACCTCACGCATTCCGAGCGAGTCGAGCAGGACCCGCGCGGTTGTTTGACCGGCCTCTTCCCACAGGGTCACGCTGTGAAAACCATGGATCGCGTTCTCGCGCGTGATGCCGGGCGAGTCCCCCCATGCCTGCCGGGCTTCGGCGCCCTGGTGCGCCACCAGTTCCAGCATCAGGTGGTCGTGATCCGTGAACGACAGTACCTGCTCGCCGTCGGCGCGCTTCTCCGGGCCTTTGTAGCTGACGCCATGCCTGAGGAGGCGCTCGAGCCAGAAGCCGAGCGCGGCGGGCCGCACCGCGAACGAGGTCACCGCGACCTGGCCCGATCCCTGGCGCCCGCGCCGCGCGCGCGGCCAGGGGAAGAACGTCATGATGCTTCCCGGGCTGCCGGCGTCGTCGCCGAAGTAGAAATGATACGTGTGCGGGTCGTCGAAGTTGACCGTCCGCTTCACGAAGCGAAGCCCCAGTACACCGGAGTAGAAGTCCAGATTCCGCTGGGGATCGCCCGCGATGGCAGTGACGTGATGGATCCCCGTGACCGCGGTGGTCACTCGTCCAGCTCCGGCGGCCTCGTGCCCCCCTCGGCGAGCCAGCGCACCGCGGCGAGCAGCTTCCTCACGGCCAGCGGCTTTCGCATGATGACCCAGCGGCCGGGCGCGTCCTGCAGTTGCCAGAATTCGTCGCTCCAGCCGCTCACGAACATCGTGGGACGCTCGCCATACTTGATCTTTGCGTCACGCACGAAGTCGGCACCGTCGCCGTCCGGCAGCCCGAGATCGACGATGAGGACGTTCACGTCGCCGTTCGCCTCGTCCATGCGCGCGGTGGCCTGCGCAACGCTGCCGGCGGTGAGAACGTCGTAGCCTTCGCCGCGAAGCACCTCGTCGTAGATCTGCGTGATCGCGGGATCGTCGTCCACGACGAGCAGGCGCGTGTGTTTCGCTACCATGGAAATCGCGAGTACTTTTCCGCCGTGCCGCAATCACCAGCGCCCGCCCGCCGGCCCGTTGACGGTTTCGACAAAGTCCTCGTTGCGAACCGGGGCGAAATCGCCGTGCGCGTCATTCGGGCATGTCGCGAATTGGGTTTGCGTTCCGTGGCCGTGTACAGCGACGCCGACGCACGTGCCGTGTATGTGCGCGAAGCGGACGAGGCGGTCCACATCGGCGCGGCGCCGTCGGCTGAAAGCTATCTAGTAGGGGAACGTATCATCGACGCCGCAAGTCGCGTCGGCGCCGGAGCGATTCATCCCGGGTACGGATTCCTGTCGGAGCGCGAGTGGTTCGCGCGCGCGGTGCGCGACGCCGGTCTCGTTTTCGTCGGGCCGCCCGCCGAGGCGATCGCCGCGATGGGAAGCAAGACCTCGGCGCGACAATTGGCGATGTCGGTCGGCACACCGGTGGTTCCCGGCACGACGACGCCGCTGAAGAGCGTGAACGACGCCGCTGACGCAGCGGACCAGTTCGGCTATCCGATCCTCCTCAAGGCGGTCGCGGGAGGCGGCGGGAAGGGAATGCGCGTCGTGCGCGAGCGCAGCGGGCTGGCCGCCAGTCTCGAGTCCGCGCGGCGTGAGGCCAAGGCGGCGTTCGGAGACGACGCGGTATACGTCGAGAAGTACATCGAGCGGCCGCGCCACGTCGAGATCCAGGTGCTCGGCGACGCGCACGGAACGATGCTCCATCTTGGAGAGCGCGAGTGTTCGGTCCAGCGACGCCATCAGAAGATGATCGAGGAGGCACCCAGCGTCGTCGTGGACGCCGGGCTGCGGGATCGCATGGGCGCGGCCGCGGTCGCGGCGGCGAAGGCCGCCGGGTACGTGAACGCCGGCACCTGCGAGTTCCTGCTCGCGGACTCAGGCGAGTTCTACTTCCTCGAGATGAACACGCGGATCCAGGTGGAGCATCCGGTGACCGAGCTGGTCACCGGAGTGGATCTGGTGCAGTGGCAGCTCCGCGTCGCACGAGGCGAGCGGCTGCCGTTCAAGCAGGAGGATCTCCGGCCGCACGGCTGGGCGATCGAATGTCGCATTACCAGCGAGGACCCGGCGAACGGGTTCCTGCCCTCCACGGGGACCGTGACATGGATGCACCTGCCGACAGGGCCGGGCATTCGTTGGGACGGGGGCATCGAAACGGGCAGCGAAGTGAGCGTGTTCTACGACCCGATGGTGGGCAAGCTCATTGTGTGGGCACCGACGCGCGAGATGGCGATCGAGCGCATGCGGCGGGCCCTCCTCGAATTCACGATCACCGGTATCGAAACGTCGCGCGATTTCCATCTCCGTGTGATGGAGAACGCCGATTTCCGGCGCGGAGCGATCGACATCCAGTGGCTCGAGCGGACGCTTCCATCTCTCGTTGCGACCCGGCCGCCGGCGGAGACCACGCGCATCGCGGCGATAGCGGCGGCGCTCGTCGCGGCGCGGGATCGCGTGGCGCCGCTCCGGGCGGCGGGGGCCGCGAGGAACGGTGACGCGGATGACGCGTGGACCCGCGTGGCACGACTCGAAGGACTGCGGTGACCGACGCGAGCGAGAGCTTCGATCTCCGAATCGACTCCATCGCCGCCGGCGGAGACGGCGTTGGCCGCCACGACGGCATGGTCGTATTCGTTCCGCGTACGGCGCCGGGCGACGTCGCTCGGGTCCGCGCGCGACGTGACGGCCGCCTGATGCGCGGCAGCGTGATCGAGTTGCTCCACCATTCCACGGATCGTGTCGAGCCGCCGTGCCGGCACTACGAGAAGGACCGCTGCGGCGGCTGCCAGGTGCAGCACCTCGCCTACGAGGCGCAGATTCGCGCCAAGGCAGGCATCGTCCGCGACTCGCTCACGCGCATCGGAGGCGTTGCGGTGGAACCGCCCGTCGTCGAACCGAGCGGCGCGGAATGGCGCTATCGCACCAAGCTGACGCTCGCGCTGCGGCGGCACGGCGATCGCTGGATCGCGGGGCTGCACCGGCTGCACGCACCCGATGAGGTGTTCGAACTGATCGACTGCCCGATCACCGACGCCCGAGTCATGGCCGCATGGTCGGCAGTGCTCGGCCAGTGCGCCCTTCTGCCTGGCGCCGCGCGGCTGCGAGGCGCCGTGCGCCTCCTCGAGTCGGGCTTCGCGTTCACACTCGAGGGGAGCGACACGTGGCCCTCCCACCCGGCGTTCTTCGCGGCGCTGCCGGCTCTGACCGAGCTGTGGTGGGCGCCCGAAGGAAAACGCCGCCGACTGATGCAAACGCGCGCCGGCGAACGCCAGGCGGGCGCGTCGTTCACGCAAGTGAATCCGGGTGTGGCCGCGCAGCTCCAGGGATGGGTGCTGCGCCTTGCGTCCGAGCTCGGCCCCGCCAGCGCTGTGGACGCGTACGCCGGGACGGGCGACATCGCCGTGGGGCTCGAGAAGCAGGGCGTGCGGGTCGCGGCGATCGAGTTTGACCGCGACGCTGCGCGCGTCTGCGCCACGCGGCTGTCGCCGGCGTCCCGGGCGATCGCCGCCCCAGTCGAGATCGCGCTCCCGGACGCGCTCCCCGCGGATCTCGTGGTGCTCAACCCGCCCCGGGCGGGCCTCGACGAACGGGTGCCCGAGGTGCTCGTGTCGCAGGATCGAAAACCGGCTGTCGTTTACGTCAGCTGCAACCCCGCGACGCTGGCACGCGACGTCCGGCGCCTGTACGGCTACCGCATCAAGTCGCTGCGCGCCTTCGACATGTTCCCGCAAACCGCGCACGTGGAAACGGTGTGCGAGCTGGTGCCGGCGGCATGAAGTTCTTCGTCCAGATCGGCGACGACGTTCACGAAGTGAGCGTCGATGGCGAGACGGTCGTCATCGGGGGAGACACCGTGCGCGCCCGGATCGAGGAGTTGCCTGGAACGCCGTTGCAGCTGCTCACGATCGGCAACGAAGTCCACCGCCTCGCGATCCGCCGCGGGGACGGCAAGGGCCGCTACGTCGTGTCGGTGGACGGATTTCGCCTCGAAGTCGAGGCCCTGGACGAACGGGCCCTCGCGATTCGCGAACTATCGAAGGCATCGGCCCGGCCGGCTGGCCCCGCGCATCTGGTCGCTCCGATGCCGGGGCTCGTCGTGCGTGTCAGCGTCGGCGATGGCGATCAGGTTCGCGCGGGACAGGGCCTCGTGGTGATGGAGGCCATGAAGATGGAGAACGAGCTGCGCGCCGTTGCCGCCGGCAGGGTGAAACGGGTGTTGGTGTCGCCCGGCAGCGCGGTGGAGAAGGGCGCAATGCTCCTCGAAATGGAGCCGGCCACATGAGCAGATCGATCGTCCAGCTCGTCATCGGTTTCGTCGTGCTCGGTGCCTGTGGCCGGATTCCATTCATCCGATCGCCGGCGCCGCCCGCGCCATCCGACGCCGTCTCCACAGACGTCTATCTCTATCGGTTCAGCCGACTTGGTCTCGGAAGCCGTGTTTTCAACATCACAAATCGCAGGGGCTACGACAACCAGCCGTCATGGGACGGCAACAGCCGGATCTACTACACGTCGCAAAGCGCCGGGCAGACGGACATCTTCGCGATCGACTTCCAGACCAACACGATCGGGCAGGTCACTGCGACCCCCGAAAGCGAGTATTCGGCTGCGCTGACCCCCGACGGGACCGGGATCGCAGTGGTTCGCGTGGAGCGCGATTCCACGCAGCGTTTGTGGCGCTTTCCCAAAGGCCGCGGCGAACCATCCGTCATTCTGCCGGACATCAAGCCGGTAGGCTATTTCGCCTGGCTCGATTCGACGCGCATTGCGCTCTTCGTGCTGGGGAGCCCGAACTCGCTGCAGATCGGAGACACACGTACCGGAACAGCGCGGGTCGTCACGACGAACATCGGCAGGTCGCTCCAGCGCGTTCCGAGAAGCCGCCGCGCTTCGTACGTGCGCCGGGAAGGAGCCCGATGGGTGCTCGAGACGGTGGATCCGGTGCCGCGCACGAACGGCAGCTTCGACATCGATACGATTGCCGCGCTCCCCGACAGTGCGGACTACGTGGTCTGGCGCTCGGAGTCGGAGATCTACACCGCAGCGGGAAGCCAATTGCTGCGGATGCGCTTGCCCGACAAGAAGTGGGAGGTGGTCGAGGACCTGGGCAGCAAGGGAATCCGCCGGATCTCGCGACTCGCGCTGTCACCGGACGGGTCGAGACTCGCCCTCGTCGCCGACGAGCCGGACCGGCGGCCTTGAGTATCCGCAAGTCCTCCAGTAACTTGCGAGTCTGTTCAAAATGCCTTCGGGCTGCCGAGACCCGGGTTGCAACCCGCACCGGTGAGGCGCAGGACCAATTCCGTTTCAGCTGATCCGATGAAAACGTTTTCAGCGACGCCGCGCGACATCACCAAGCGCTGGTACGTCGTCGATGCCCAGGACCAGGTGCTTGGTCGCCTGGCGTCAGAGATTGCGAAGATTCTTCGCGGCAAGCACAAGCCGATCTTCACGCCGCACATGGACACGGGCGATGGAGTCATTGTCGTCAACGCGTCCAAGGTCCGCGTCACAGGGCGGAAGGCCGAGCAGAAGCTGTACTTCCGTCACACCGGATACATGGGGCACGAGCGGTATACGCCGTTCTCGACCATGATCGAGAAGCACCCCGAGCGGGTGATTGAGAAAGCGGTTTATGGGATGCTGCCTAAGACGGCCCTGGGACGTCAGATCCTGCGCCGCAAGCTCCGGGTCTATCCCGGCGCGGAGCACCCCCACATCGCCCAGCAGCCCACCCCGCTCACCTTCGGCAAGGACGAGAAGTGATCATGGCTGATCAGAACATCCACGCGATCGGCCGCCGCAAGGAAGCGGTATGCCGCGTCTACATTCGTCCCGGTTCCGGAAAGTGGAACGTCAACGGCAGGACGCTGGGAGACTACTTCCCGCGTCCGGCGCTCGTCTCGGCGATCCAGCAGCCATTCACGGCCACCGACACGCTGGGTCGGTACGATGTGCAGGCGAACCTGGAAGGCGGCGGGCAGACGGGTCAGGCCGGCGCGCTCCGGCTGGCGGTGGCGCGGGCGCTCGTGAAGGTGGACGAGGCGTATCGTCGCAAGCTGCGCGACCTCGGGCTCCTCACGCGCGACGCACGCGCGGTCGAGCGCAAGAAGCCGGGCCGTCCCGGAGCGAGAAAGCGGTTCCAGTTCTCGAAGAGATAGTTGTTGGTGCCTGGAGCTTAGTGCTTAGCTCAACCACTAGCATAGCACTAAGCACTAGCCTAGCACTGCACTAAGCACTAAGCACTAAGCACTAAGCACTGCAGTAAAACCACGCATGCGCTCTGAGTCCTTCCAGGTGCCGAGATGCTTCGGTCGAGAAGGATGTTGACGGGCGCAGAGGCTCAAACCACAGAGGATTCAGTACATGGCTGACAATCAGCCGACGCTCGAAGAGTTGCTCGCGGCCGGTGTCCACTTCGGACACCAGACGCGCCGTTGGAATCCCAAGATGCGCCGTTTCATTTTCGCGGAGCGCAACGGGATCCACATCATCGACCTCCAGAAGACGCTGCGTCAGCTGGAGCTCGCGCAAAAGCTCGCGCGCGAAGTCGTGCTGCGCGGCGACAACGTCCTCTTCGTCTGCACCAAGGCGCAGTTGTCGGGGATCGTCCGTGCCGAGGCCGAGCGTTCCGGCGCGATGTACATCACCGAGCGCTGGCTCGGCGGCCTGCTTACCAACTTCCAGACCGTCAAGAAGCAGCTGCGGCGGATGAAGGAGCTGGAGGCCGGCACCGAGGAAGGCGGCGGCTTCGAGAACTACACCAAGAAAGAGCAGCTCATGCTCTCGCGCGAGCGCGAGAAGCTCAGCAAGTACCTGAGCGGCATCAAGAACATGACGCGCCTCCCGGGCCTCATGTTCGTGGTGGACTCCAAGAAGGAGCGCATCGCGGTGAGCGAGGGGAAGAAGCTCGGCATCCCGATCGTCGCGATCGTCGATACGAACGCCGATCCCGATCAGATCACCGTTCCGATCGCCGGCAACGACGACGCCATCCGCTCGGTGGAGTTGATCACCAAGGCCATCGCCGACGCGATCGGCGAGGCGCGTCGCGAGGCGCCGGTGCGCGAGGAGGTCGAGGACGCGGAGAGTTATACGTACAGCTCCGACCGCGGCGCCGAACCGGCCGATGAGCCGGACCGCAAGCGTCGCCGCCGTCCACGTCGCCGCCGCGCCAAGCCGGACGCCATCGCGGCCAGGATCAAGGGAGCGCCGGAGGGAGCCCCGGAGGGTGCCGCGGAGGGTGCCCCGGCGGAAGGCGGCGGCGAGCCCGAAGTGGTTCCGGCAGAGTAGCCGTTTTCAGACGCCTGACGACGGACGTCGGACGTCCGAGTTGGTACATTTATGCGCCGCCGGTCAACACGCTGGCGGCGTTTCCACGACTGAAGGGATTGTGAGATGACTACCAAGCAGATGGGAATCAGCGCCAAGCAAGTATCCGAGCTGCGTCAGCGCACGGGCGCCGGAATGATGGACTGCAAGGCCGCCCTCGAAGAGACGAACGGCAACATGGACGCGGCCGTCGAGCTGCTCCGCAAGAAGGGGGTGGCGAAGGCCGACAAGCGCGCCGGACGTGTCGCCAGCGAAGGCCAGATCGGGAGCTACATCCACCACAATGGCAAGATCGGCGTTCTCGTCGAGGTGAACTGCGAGACGGATTTCGTCGCGCGCACCGACGATTTCAAGAACCTCGTGAAGTCGCTCGCCGAGCATATCGCCGCCGCTGCGCCGATCGCCGTGGACAAGGACCAGATTCCGGCCGAGAAGATCGCGCAGGAGCGCCGCATCTTCGAAGAGCAGGTGCGTGCCAGCGGAAAGCCCGACAACCTCGTCGACAAGATCGTGGACGGAAAGATCGAGGCGTTCTACAAGGACGTCTGCCTGCTCAGCCAGCTCTGGGTCCGCGACGACAAGAAAGCGATCGGCGACCTGGTGAAGGAGACGTCGGCCAAGACCGGCGAGAACATTCAGGTTCGCCGCTTTTCGCGGTTCCAGATGGGAGAGGCGTAGAAGAGACCGTCACGAGACTCGATGACCCTCGCCTACCCGCGTGTCCTGATCAAGCTGTCCGGCGAAGCGCTCGCCGGCGACAAGGGATTTGGGTTCGATTTCGACACGATGAGCCGCCTGTGCGACGAGGTCGTCGCCGTGACCCGCATGGGCGCGGGGGTCGGCCTCGTCATCGGTGGCGGCAATATCGTCCGCGGGACCCAGCTCGCGAAGATGGGGATGGATCGCGTCGGCGCCGACTACATGGGCATGCTGGGCACCGTCATCAATGCTCTGGCGCTCCAGGACGTGCTCGAGCGCAAGGGCGTGCAGACGCGCGTGATGACGGCGATCCGGATGGAAGAGCTGGCGGAGCCGTACATCCGGCGGCGCGCCATCCGTCATCTCGAGAAAAACGAAACCGTCATTTTTGCCGCTGGTACGGGGAATCCGTACTTTTCCACGGACACGGCGGCCGTGCTGCGCGCGATTCAGATCAAGGCCAACCTGATCATCAAGGCGACGAGCGTGGACGGCGTGTACTCGGCCGATCCGAAGAAGGAGAAGGACGCGAAGCTCTACGACGAGATCAGCTATCGCGACGTGATGATGGCGGAGTTGAAGGTGATGGACCAGACGGCGATCACGCTCTGCAAGGAGAACCACCTGCCGATGATCGTCCTCAACATCCACCGACCCGGCGCGATCGCCGCCGCAGTGCGCGGCGATCGCGTCGGCACACTCGTGCGATGACCAATATCCAGAACATCATGAAGGACACGCGGACGTCCATGGAGAAGGCCCTCGACAGCACCAAGCGTGAGTTCGGGACGATTCACGCCGGCAAGGCCTCCCCGTCGATGCTCGACACCGTTCGCGTCGAGATGTACGGCACGCAGATGTCGATGAACCAGGTCGCGACCGTCGCCGCGCCCGAGCCGCGCCTCCTGGTCGTGACGCCGTTCGACAAGAGCCAGGCCAAGACGATCGAGAAGGCGATCCGCGACGCCAACCTGGGGCTCGATCCCGCGCAACAGGGCGGCGTGATTCGCGTACCGCTGCCGTCCATGAACACCGAGCGCCGAAAGGAGCTCGCGAAAGTCGTGCACAAATTCGCGGAGGAAGGCAAGATCGCCGTGCGACACGCGCGAACCCACGGCCGCGAAGTGCTCAAGAAGCTGAGCGGCGTCTCGGAAGACGACGTGAAGCACGCGGAAAAGGACCTGCAGAAGATCCACGACGACTTCATTCACAAGATCGACGACCTGATCAAGGCAAAAGAAGCCGAGATCATGGAAGTGTGAGTGAACTGACCCGGCGCGTCCTCTTCGGCGTGGTGGCGGCGCCCCTCGCGATCGCCATCGTGCTCCTTGGAGGCGCGCCACTCGCGGGGCTGCTGGCGATCGCGTCGGCGATCGCGGCGTGGGAATTCTTCCGCATGGCCCGCGCCGCCGGCCACGAGCCGCTCAGCGACATCGGCTGCGCAATCGCCGGGCTGCTGCCACTGGCCGCGCATGCCTATTTCCTCGAGCTCATCGAGCCGCGGTTCTCGTATCTGGCCGTCGTGCTCCTGGTCCTGCTCTCCATCTCCATCTGGGCTCGCGGCGCCGCCGGAAAGCCGATCGGCGCCGTCGCCACCACGCTGCTCGGCATCCTCTATACGGGCGGCCTTCTGAGTTTCGGCTATGCCCTTCGCAACCATGATTACGCCATTGGCGGAAGCCAGGCCGGACCGATACCAATCGACGCCGGCGGTGTACTACTCGGCCTGCCACTGCTGTTGACCTGGGCCACGGACATCGGCGCGTTCTTCGTGGGACGCACGCTCGGCGGGCGCAAGCTCATCCCCGCCGTCAGTCCGGGGAAGACGGTTTCGGGCGCGATCGGCGGAATAGTGATGAGCGTGATCGTGGCGTGGCTGTACGTCGCGCTCGCGCTCAGGCCCGCGGCGCAACTTGCGCTGACACCCGTCGGCATAGTCGTCGCTGGCGTGGTGATCAGCATCGCCGCGCAGATCGGTGATCTCGTGGAATCCTTGTTCAAGCGGGAGGCAGGCGTGAAGGACAGCGGCAGTCTGCTTCCGGGACACGGTGGGGTGCTGGACCGCATCGATAGTCTGCTGTTCGTGCTGCCCACCGCGCATCTCCTGCTGGGATGGCTGCTCGTGCCGGCGCCGCGATGAGCGGCCGCACGGGTGTCGCCGTTCTTGGCTCGACGGGCAGCGTGGGAACGACCGCGCTTCGCGTCCTGGCGCGGCATGCCGATCGCTTTCGCGTGGCCGCGCTCACGGCGTTCTCGAACGCGGACCTTCTGCGCCAGCAGGCGCTTGAGTTCGCGCCCGACTTCGTCGGTCTCGTCCAGAATGGCGGAAACGGGACATGGGAGACGGCCCACGCTGAGAACGGAGGCCGCGAGTGCCTCATCGCGGCCGCGACACGGTCGGACGTCGACATCGTTCTCAATGCCGTCGTCGGCGCCGCGGGGCTCGACGCCACGCTCGCCGCGCTGGAGGCGGGCAAGCGCGTAGCGCTGGCCAACAAGGAGACGCTCGTCATGGCGGGGCATCTCGTCGAGCGCGCGATCGCGCGGGGCGGCGGCGAGATCGTTCCGGTGGACAGCGAACACAGCGCGATTCTGCAGTGCATGGCCGGTCGCCGCCGCGACGAGGTGCGTCGCGTGGTGCTCACCGCCTCCGGCGGGCCATTCCGCTCGTGGCCGCGCGAGCAGCTGGACCGCGCCACCGCGGAAGAGGCATTGCGTCATCCCACGTGGCGCATGGGACGGAAGATCACCATCGACAGCGCGACGCTCGCGAACAAGGCCCTCGAGGTGATCGAGGCCCACTTCCTGTTCGGGTTGTCGTTCGACCAGATCGACGTGGTGGTGCACCCGCAGAGTGTCGTGCACAGCTTCGTCGAGTTCGTGGACGGCAGCGTGCTCGCGCAGCTGGGCGCGCCAAGCATGGAGCTGCCGGTCCTGTACGCGCTCACGCATCCCGCGCGCGTCCAGGACGACTCGTCCGTTCCGTTCGACCCGGTGGCGCTCTCGCCGCTGACCTTCGAGAAGGTGCGTCATGACGACTTTCCGGCACTGCGACTGGGCATCGAGGCCGGCCGCGCCGGCGGCGCGGCACCCGCGATCTTCAACGCGGCCAATGAGCAGGCGGTGGCGATATTCCTGCAGGGCGGGATGACCTTCGCTGAGATCCCCGCCGCGATCGCGGCGGCCATCGAACAACTGGACGACGCGCCAGCCGAGAGCAGAGAGGCGCTGGAACACGCGGACGCCGCGGCGCGTCTGTTGGTGAAGGAGCGGTTTGGATGCTAGCGATTCTCGCACCGATCTTCGTGTTCGGGCTCGTGATCTTCGTGCACGAGCTGGGACATTTTCTTGCGGCCAAGTCCGTGGGCGTCTACACGCCGCGCTTCTCGATCGGATTCGGTCCGGCTCTGTGGCGCCGGCGCAAGGGCGAAACGGAGTACATCCTCGCCGCGTTCCCCCTCGGCGGGTACGTTCGCATGGCCTCACGCCACGACGAGCCGACCGCGTTTCTCGAGGGCGGCAGCGAGGAGACCGCCGCCGCAAAGGCAGCGGAACGAGGCGAATGGGACCCGAAGGCGATGATCCCGTTCGGCCCCAAACCGGTGCCTGAGCACCGCTGGTTCGAGTCCAAGCCACTCCCCGCCAGACTCTACATCCTGCTTGGCGGGCGTCACCATGAATTTCCTGCTTGGCCTGCTCGTTGCCATCGGCCTGGCGCTGCATTTCGGCAAAGCGGTCATCCCGGTTCGCACCATCGGCGCCGTGCGTCCGGTCGGTGGCCAGCCATTGCTCTCAGCCGTCGCGCAGCGCGGTGACACGATTCTGCGGGTCAACG
Organism: uncultured Gemmatimonadaceae bacterium; assembly: GCA_963724885.1. Lineage (GTDB taxonomy): Bacteria > Gemmatimonadota > Gemmatimonadetes > Gemmatimonadales > Gemmatimonadaceae > DASPMP01. The sequence continues at coordinate 400,915 of CAVRWG010000004.1, forward strand.
GGCGCGAGGTGGCCACCTGGAACGATGCCGCGAGCGAAATCGCGGCGAGCAAGGACACCGTCACGATCGAAACGACGCGCGGGCGCGCGACGATTCCGGTCAACGGCGTCGGCGCTCCCGCGGCAAGGGATGTGGCGCTGGCGCTCGACTATCAGCTTCCCCCTGTCATCGGAGACCTCCAGCCGGGCGAGCCCGCGGAGCGGGCCGGATTCCAGCCCGGCGACAGCATCGTCGCGGCTGGTGGGGAACCGGTGCGGACGTGGAACGAAATGGTGGTTCGAGTGGCGAACTCGGCCGGACGGCCACTGAGCATGGAGGTCGCGCGAAACCAGGAGCGTCTCACGTTGACCGTGACTCCGAAAGGCGCCACCGGGACGCACCCTGTCACGGGCCAGCGCACTACGGTGGGACGGATCGGCGCTTACGCGAAGGATGTTTCGGTGCGGGAGCCCGTTTCGATTGTTGAAGGCGTGACCCTTGGGACGCGGACGGCCTGGGTGATGGGCACGAGCATCATCACGACGGTGAAGGACCTGGTCACTCGGAAGGTCGCGCTCGACCAACTGGGCGGCCCCATCGCGATCACGCGTGCGTCCGTTGCTGCGGCGCGGACCGGCCTGGAAACGCTGTTCTACCTCATCGCCCTGTTGAGCATCAACGTGGCGATTCTGAACCTGCTGCCCATCCCGATCCTCGACGGAGGCCAGGTGCTCATCAACGTGCTCGAGTCGGCGCGGGGCAGGGCATTCAGCCTCAGGACGCGCGAGTACATCCTGCGGGGAGGCCTGCTGTTCATTCTGCTGCTGTTCGTGTTGGTGATGTTCAACGATACGCGAGCGTTGTTCAGGTAATATCGACCTATGGCCCCACCTACCATGCGACTCGGCGATCGCTTAAGTTTTTGTGCTACAGACAAATCGCCTAAGTAACGAGAACAGCGGTTCATGCAATGGCATTCGACAAAGCGCCTACGATTCAGAAGCACCGGGCCCACGAAACCGACACCGGGTCCGCCAAGGTTCAGGTAGCGGTCCTGACCGGACGCATCAACTATCTCACGGATCATTTCCGTGAACACCGCAAGGATCACCACAGTCGCCGCGGCCTCCTGAAGATGGTAGGCAAACGCAAGCGCCTGCTGAACTATCTGCGGCGGACGGACGTCGATACGTACCGCACGATCGTTCAGGAACTGGGGCTCCGTTACTAAGACGGCGATGACACCCACGCGCGGGCGCAATGATTGCGGCCCGCGCGTTTTGCATTCCACAGGTAAAAAAGCAAATGCAACGCGTTGAGACGACGTTCTACGGCCGCAAGCTCGTGATCGAGACGGGCCGCATGGCCAAGCAGGCGGCGGGATCCGCCCTGGTGCAGTTCGGCGACACGATGGTGCTCGCCGCCGTGACGGTGAGCGACACACAGAGTCCGCTTCCGTTTTTCCCTCTCCTCGTCGAGTACCGCGAGAAGACATACGCCGCGGGCAAGATTCCCGGCGGGTTCATCAAGCGCGAGGGACGCCCGAGCGACGGCGAAATCCTCTCCGCCCGCATCGTGGACCGCACGATCCGGCCGCTCTTTCCCGAGGGCTTCAAGAACGAAGTCCAGGTGTACATCTACGTCATTTCCGCGGACCAGGAGAACGACGCCGACACGCTGGCCGTCGTCGCCGCATCCGCCGCGCTGAACGTCTCGAAGATTCCCTTCATGGGGCCCATCGCCGGCGTGCGCGTCGGCCGGCTCCAGGGCAACTGGGTGCTGAACCCCACGTTTCAGCAGCTCGAGTTCAGCGACATGGACCTCGTGGTGTGCGGCTCGGCTGACTCCATCGTGATGGTCGAGGGCGGCGCCCTCGAAGTCACCGAGGAGGACGTGATCGAGGCGTTCACGATGGCTCAAAAAGGGTTGGTCGAGCTCATCAAGGCTCAGGAAGACCTGATCAAGAAGATCGACCGCCCCCGAAAGATGGAATGGAAGAAGTCGGAGATCCCGGCCGGGCTCGAAGAAAGCGTCAAGAAACTGGCCGAAGGCAAGATCACCGAAGCCATCAACCAGAAGGACAAGCACACGCGCATCGAGTCGGTCGAGCGCGCGAAGACGGAACTCGCCGAGAAACTCCTCTCCGACTTCCCCGACAACTCCGCGGACATCAAGAACCTGTTGGGAGACGTCGAGTACCACACGCTGCGCTCGCAGGTGCTGGACAGCGGCTATCGCGTGGACGGCAGAAAATCGACCGAGGTCCGCGCCATCTCGGTGGATACCGGTCTGCTGCCCCGCGCCCATGGCTCGGCGCTGTTCACCCGCGGTCAGACGCAGGCACTCGTCGTTGCGACGCTCGGCACCGCCAATGACGTCCAGCGGCTGGACAGCATCGACGAGGCGAGGGAGCAGACCAAGTCGTTCATGCTGCACTACAATTTCCCGCCGTTCTCGACGGGCGAAGTCCGGCCGATGCGCGGCACGTCGCGGCGCGAGATCGGCCACGGCAACCTGGCCGAACGCGCCGTGCAGGCAATGCTTCCGGCTTTCGAGGAGTTCCCGTACACGATCCGCATCGTGTCGGACGTGCTCGAGTCCAACGGCTCGTCTTCGATGGCGTCCATCTGCGGTGGCTCGCTCGCCCTGTTCGACGCCGGTGTCCCGATGCGGGCGGCAGTCGCCGGGGTCGCCATGGGACTCATCAAGGAAGGGAAGAAGTACGCGATCCTCACCGACATCCTTGGCACCGAAGACCATCTCGGTGACATGGACTTCAAGGTCGCAGGTACAGCCAATGGCATTACCTCGATACAGATGGACATCAAGATTCAGGGCCTGGATCTCAAGATCATAAAGGAGGCTCTGGCGCAGGCGAAGGAAGGACGCCTTCACATCCTGGGTGAGATGGATAAGGCCAAAGCCGAGCCCAGCAAGGAGTTGTCCAAGTACGCGCCGCGCATTGTCACGGTGCAGATCAGCCCGGAAAAGATCGGCGACCTCATCGGTCCCAAGGGCAAGACGATCCGCGGAATCCAGGAAGAAACGGGGTCCGAGATCACCGTGGACGACAACGGTGTCGTCACCATCGCGGCCGTCGGCGGCGAAGCGATGGAACGCGCCCGGCAGATGGTCCAGGCCATCACAGCGGAGCCGGTCGTCGGCGAGACCTACGAGGGACCGGTCAAGTCCACGACCGCCTTCGGCGCCTTCATCGAGATCATGCCCGGCACCGAGGGCCTGCTGCACATCTCGGAGATGCAGCACGGCCGCACCGAACGGACCGAGGACGTGGTGAAGAAGGGCGACCGGGTCAAGGTCAAGCTGATCGAGCGCGACGAGCGGGGGCGGTTGCGCCTCTCCCGCAAGGCGCTGTTGCCGAAGCCGGAGGGCATGCCCGAGCCTGAGCCGGCGGGTGTCGGCGGCGGAGATGGCAACGGCGGGGACGAGGGTGGCGGCGAAGGCGGGAGCCGCGAAGGTCGCCGGGGAGGAGGACGCAGTCGCGGCCGGGAGCGCTCGCGCGAGAGGTGAGCCGCCGGACGAAAGGCGAGGCAGGCGTTCGCCGTTCCGTTCTCGATAATGGGCTGACCGTGCTCTCGGAATTCATGCCGGGAGTGCGGTCTGTTGCCATCGGGGCGTGGGTGCGGGCGGCGTCGCTACACGAGTCGCGCGATCACATGGGCGTCTCGCATCTCCTCGAGCACATGGTGTTCAAGGGCACGCGACGGCGCAGCGCCAGGGAGATCGCCCTCTCCCTGGAGTCGCTCGGCGGCTCCCTGGACGCCTACACGTCCCGGGAGCACACCGTATTCCAGGCACGAGTGCTCGACGACCACCTCGAGATCGCGGCGGACGTCATCGGAGATCTCGTGTTCGAGCCGGTGATCCGCGACGCCGACCTGGCGCTGGAGCGGAACGTGGTGCTCGAGGAGATCGCGATGATGGAGGACACGCCCGACGACCTCGTCTTCGAGCTGCACAACGCGGCGATGTGGGGAAATCATCCGCTGGGCTACTCCATCCTCGGGACGCGCGAAAGCGTCAGCGGCCTGAAGGTGGACGACCTCAAGCACCTCCACTCGAAAGCGTATCGCCCATCCCGGCTCATTGTCGCCGCCGCCGGTAGCGTGGATCACGACCACCTGGTCGCGATCCTCGAGAAGACCGGTTGGACCGGACGAGCGACCGGGAAGCCGAAGGCCTTGACCGCTCCGCCCGGCAGGCCGGCGCCGCCAAGCCGGAGTCGGGTGAAGCGCGTGGGCAGCCAGACGCATGTCGTGATCGGATCCCCGACGCTCGGCTATCAGGACAAGCGGCGGCACGCCATGGTGCTCCTGAGCGTGGTGCTGGGCGGCGGGATGAGCTCGCGGCTGTTCCAGCGTGTCCGCGAGGAACTGGGACTCGCGTACTCGGTTTACACGTTCCAGACGTTCTACGGGGATTGCGGCGTGCAGGGGGTGTACGTCGGAACCGCGCCCAAGACTGCCGACGCAGCGTTGGCGGCGATCGAACATGAGCTCGCCGCCGTCGTGGAGCGGGGCCTGCCAGAGGAGGAGATCGCGCAAGGCAAGGGACAGCTCAAAGGGCAGATCACGCTGTCGCTCGAAAGCCCGACCGCGCGCATGTACCGCGCCGCGGCAGTGGACTTGTACGGCGAGCCGTATCGGTCGCTGGACGAGATGCTGGCGCTGGTGGACGCCATCGAGCCGGCCACGATCCACGAATTGGCCCGTGAGTACCTGGTCCCGGCGCGGCAGACCGTTGTCGTCCTCGGCCCGGCGGCAGGCAAAGTGCCTGCGGTGAAACACCGATCACGACGGCTCGGATGAAAACGCCCGTGTCGCGAGATATGTTATGGGCTTGCAGTCGAACCTCCTGATCCAGCAACGACCTACGATGAAGATTGGCGTACCAAGGGAGATAAAGACCAACGAAAACCGCATCGCGCTCGTCCCAGCCGGAGCGGAAGCGCTGATCGGCGCGGGGCATCAGGTGCTCGTTGAAACGGGTGGGGGCCTCGGGAGCGGCTTTTCGGACGAAGCGTATACGTCGGTTGGCGCGAGGATCGCGCCGGACGCGGCCGCGGTGTGGCGCGACTCCGAGATGATCATGAAGGTGAAGGAGCCCATCGAGCGCGAGTGGCCGTGCATGCGCCAGGGCCAGGTGATCTTCACCTACTTCCATTTCGCCGCAGACGAGAAGCTGACGCGGGCCCACCTCAAGAGCGGCGCCACCTGCATTGCGTACGAGACGGTGGAGCTGTCCAGCAGGGAGTTGCCGCTGCTCACGCCCATGTCCGAGGTGGCGGGGCGCATGGCGGTGCAGGAGGGAGCCAAGTATCTCGAGAAACTGTATGGCGGTCGCGGCGTCTTACTGGGGGGCGTCCCCGGCGTGGCACCGGCCAAGGTCGTGATCCTCGGCGGCGGCATCGTCGGCATCAACGCGGCCAAGATGGCGGCGGGGATGGGCGCGAAGGTTGTGATCCTCGACATTTCGCTGGAGCGACTCCGCTACTTATCTGATGTCATGCCCGCGAACGTGCAGCTCATCTACTCGAACCGGCACAACATCCTGGAACAGATCACGACCGCGGATCTCGTCGTCGGCGGGGTGCTCATCCCCGGCGCCAAGGCGCCTCGGCTGTTGCGCCGCGAGGATCTCAAGCTGATGCAGCAGGGGTCGGTCATCGTGGACGTCGCGATCGACCAGGGCGGCTGCGTCGAGACCATCAAGGCGACGACCCACGAGAACCCGACGTACGTCGTGGATGGCGTCGTCCATTACGGAGTGGCGAACATGCCGGGCGGTGTGCCGCGCACGTCGACGCTCGCGCTCACCAACGCGACGCTGCCGTATGCGACGCAGCTCGCCAAGAAGGGCTGGAAGCAGGCGCTCAGGGACAACCTCGCGCTGCGCAAGGGGCTGAACATGCTCGACGGCAAGGTGACGTATCCGGGCGTCGCCGAAGCGTTCGGTCTCGAGCTTCACGATCCGGCGGCATTCCTCTCGTGACAAATCCACCGCCGACGAGCTGGCTGCAGCAGAAGTTTCCCTTCTTCAAGAAGGGCGCGCTGTTCCCAGCCAACGCGATCGGAGTGGATCTCGGGACGGCCAATACCCTCGTCTACGTCAAGGGTGAGGGCATCGTGCTCAACGAGCCGTCGGTGGTGGCGATCGACCGGGAAACACGGGCGATCAAGGGCGTGGGCCTCGAGGCCAAGCGCATGCTGGGCCGGACGCCCGAGGGCATCATCGCGGTTCGCCCCATGAAGGACGGTGTCATCGCCGACTTCGACGTGACCGAGAAGATGCTGCGCTACTTCCTGAAGCTCATCATCGACAATCACGTCTTCAAGGTGAAGCCGCGGGTCATCGTCTGCGTCCCGTCGGGCATCACGGAAGTGGAAAAGCGAGCGGTGCGCGACTCGGCGCTCGGCGCCGGCGCCAAGGAAGTCTTCATGGTTGCCGAGCCGATGGCCGCCGCGATTGGCGTCGGACTGCCGGTGGAAACGCCGACCGGGAACATGGTGATCGACATCGGTGGCGGCACTACGGAAATCGCCGTCATCGCCCTCAGTGGCATCGTGTCCGACACGTCCATCCGTACGGGCGGTGACGAGCTCGACGTCGCCATCGTGCAGTTCTTGCGAAAGAACTACAACCTGTTGATCGGCGAGCCCACGGCCGAGCAGGTGAAGATCCAGATCGGCTCGGCTGCGCCGGTCGGCGAAGAGCGCGAGATGGAGGTCAAGGGACGCGACCTCGTTTCGGGCATCCCGAAAACCGTGCGTGTCCACTCGAGCGAGATCCGTGAGGCGATCCAGGAGCCGATTCAGCAGGTCGTGGACGCCGTGCGGCGCGCGCTGGAGATCACGCCGCCGGAGTTGGCGAGCGACATCGTAGATCGTGGAATCGTGATGACGGGAGGCGGGGCACTGATCCGCGGCCTCGACTTGCTTCTCAGCCAGGAAACCGGGCTGCCAATACACGTGGACGAAGACCCGTTGACCTGCGTCGTGCGCGGCACGGGGCGGATCCTGGACGACGAGGCGAAATACTGGTCAGTCCTCAGCACCTGAGTACGACCGATGGCACGGGCTCCAAGATTCAGCGGCCGTCTCGACACGGTCGTTTTCGTGGGCTGCATCCTCCTGGCGCTGGTGGCCAGCGCCATGCCGACGCGCATGCGCGACCCGGTGGCCAGCTCCCTGCGCCGCTCGGTCGTGGCGCCGCTCGTCGGTCTCCAGCAAAACGCCGAGCGGTGGCGCGCCGCGTGGCTGGAAGTCGAGCGTAAGACGCTGGAGAAGGACTCGCTCGCTCTCCAGTTCTCCGAGGCCCAGGCGCTCCGTGTCGAGAACGACCGGTTGCGCAGGATCATCGGGCTTGGCAGCCGCCTCACCTGGGGCTTCATCCCCGCCGAGGCCCTGCATACCTCGGGCAGGACGGAAGACGTCATCACCACGCTGACGCTGACCGCCGGAAGCAAGTCGGGCGTCACGCAATACAGCCCGGTGGTCGCGCCCGAGGGGATCGTCGGGCTGGTACAAACCGTCGATCCGCGGATGAGCATCGCGATCCTGTACTCGCACCCCGACTTTCGCGTCTGCGCGATGTCGGCCGACGGCTCGGCGTTCGGCATCGTCTACCCGCATCTGAATGAGGGCACGGGATCGCTCACCGAACGCTATCTGCTCGAGCTGCGCAACGTTCCGTTCCGGAACACGCTGCCGCCGAGCACGGCGATCTTCAGTTGCGGACTCGGCGGCGCGTGGCCGCGGGGCATCCTTATCGGCACGGTCATCGAGGAAGTGAAGGAGGCTGAGAGCTGGTCCAAGACCTACATCGTCCGGCCGGCGGTGAACCCAGCCCATATCACTTCGGTGATGATCCTCAAGCCGGAGCGCGGGTCACAAGGCGTGGGCAACATCTGGGCGGACGCCGTCCAGATGCAGACGGCGACCACCAGGATCGGCGCCGCGGGTGATTCGCTGGCGCGCGAAGCCGCCCTGGCGGAAGCCGCTGCGCGCCGCGCAGCCCTGGACTCCATCCGGCGGGGCGGGGTGGGCGATTCCCTGCGCCAGCGGGTGGATATCAGCGCGGACTCCCTGCGGATGCAGCCCAGGCCGCGCGCCCTGACCCCGCGGCGGGATGCCATGCCTCGGGACACCGCGGCCATTCGTGATTCGATCCGGCGCGATTCAGTCCGCCAGGACTCGATCCGCCGTGAAATCCTGCGCCGGGACACATTGAACCGGGACACTGTGAGGCGGGACACCATCCGCCCGGACACGCTCCGGCCGAGAGCCCCGTGAACTGGGCAACCGCGGTTCGCACAGCCATTGTCTGCCTGATTCTGATCGTACTGCACTACACCCTCCAGCCGCTGCTAGGGTGGCGTGCGTCGATCGATTTCCTGCTCATCGCGCTGGTGTTCGGCGCCGTCCGCATGCGCGCCGCCGGTGCGGCCGTCTACGGGTTTCTTCTGGGCCTTGCCACGGACTCGCTCTCCCCGGGGGCGTTCGGGGCCGGCGCCCTGGCCGGAACCATCGTGGCTTTCGGATCGTCCTGGTTGAAAGCGGTCTTTTTCGCGGACAACCTGGCGCTCAACGGGTTTTTTCTGTTCGTCGGCAAGTGGGTGTTCGATCTGGTGTATGTACTGATGGAACAGCGCATGCACGGAACTGAGTTGCTGATGAGGATCATCGTCTGGTCGCCGCTGTCCGGCGCCGTGACGGCGCTCGCCGGCGTGGTTTGCATCGCCTTGTTGCGTCCCATCCTGGAGGTTCGCACCACGTGAGCTTCCACCCGAATGACGTGGCGCGGCGCGCGCGCGCCGCCGGCTGGGTCTGCACCATCGTGCTAGGCTTCCTCACGGCGGCGTTCTTTCGCACACAGGTCCTGGGCCACACAGAGTGGGTTCTCCAGGCCGAGGAGAACCGGCTTCGCGAGATCCCCATTGCCGCGCCGCGCGGGACGATCTTCGACCGCAAGGGGAAGATCATCGCGGAAAACGTCATCGGGTACACGGTTTCGGTGCTCACGCAGTCCGAGGACTCGCTGCGCGGCACGCTCAGGCGCCTGGCCGGGACGATTCCGCTTACGCCGCAGCAGACGGAAGCGGCCGTGAAGCGGTACCGCAAGGCCCCGACCAGGCCCACGGTCATCCTGAACGACGCCCCGTTCGACGTGGTGTCGGTGCTCGAGGAGCACCGGGTCGATTTTCCCAGCCTGATCATCCTCTCGTCGCCGAAGCGCTTCTATCCGGAGGGCCCTGCGGTCGTCGCGATCACCGGCTACACGGGCGAGATCAACGAACAGGAACTGCTGCTTCCCCAGTACGAGGCCTACAAGGCCGGCCAGCAGGTCGGCAAGCAGGGCCTCGAGAAGCAATACGAATCGGTGCTGCACGGCCAGGAAGGAAGCCGGTACGTCGAGGTCGATGCGAGAGGACGCATCGTGCGCGAGCAGGGGGCGCAGGAGCGTCGGGCCGAGTTGGGCGGGTCGCTCCAGACGAACATCGACCTGGATCTCCAGGTCTACGTCGCGTCGTTATTCGCGGACTCCCTTGTCGGCGGCGCCGTCGCGATGGATCCGGAAACGGGGGGCGTGCTCGCCATGTACAGCGCGCCGAGCTTCGACCCGAACCGCTTCATCGGCGGCATCCCCACCTCGTATTTCGACACGCTGCGCAATCACAAGAACAAGCCGCTGTACAACAAGGCGTATCAGGGGGCCTATCCGCCCGGGTCCACGTGGAAGCTGGCGACCGCCGTGATCGGGCTGCAGGAGCACGCCATCACGCCCACGACGCGCATGCCGCAGCAGTGTGACGGCTACTACTTCTGGGGCGACCGGCCGTGGCGCTGCTGGAAGAAGGAGGGCCACGGCAGCCTCGACCTGACAGGCGCGATCGCGCAATCGTGCGACGTGTACTTCTATCAGTTGGGCCTCAAGATCGGAATCTCGAGACTGGTCGCCGGCGGCGCGACCTTCGGGTTCGGGAGCAGGACCGGGATCGACATCGGTGAGGAGTTCAAGTCGAGATACCCGGACACCATGAAGTACTTCGAAGACAAATACGGTCGCGGTGGATGGACGGGCGGCGCCATGGCGCTCAACATCTCCATCGGGCAGGGTGACAACGCTCAAACAGCGCTCAACATGGCGCGCTTCTACAGCGCGCTCGCCACGGACGGTTCAGCGGCCAAACCCGAGATCGTGACGCGGAAGCCCGAGCGCACCAAGATCTTCAACCTGCCACCGGAACAGATGGCGATCCTCCGCAACGCCATGATCGGCGTAACGTCGGCCGGCGGTACGGCGGCGAGCGCCGCCATTACCGGCGTGACGCTCGCGGGCAAGACGGGCACGGCTCAGACCGCTGCGCTGGGTAAAAGCGATTGCGATCACGCATGGTTCGCCGGCTTTGCTCCCGCTGAAAAGCCCAAGATCGTGGTCGCGGTGATACTGGAGTGCGGCGAGCACGGGTACTCGGCGGCACGGATCGCGTCTGCAATAGTCGGCAAATTCCTCGGGGTAACGCCGAACTTCCTGATGCAGACGCAAGGCGACTAATGTCGCTGCGCGCCAAAGTGAATATTGACTGGCCGCTGGTCATGGCGGCGCTGCTCCTGTCGCTCTACGGCCTGGCCATCGTGTATTCGGCTGGCCAGACGGACGTGCGGACGTTCGTCGCGGCAGCATGGAAGCGGCAACTCGCCTGGTTCATCATCGGGCTCATCGGCGCCTTTGCGATCAGCCGGGCCTCAGTGCGCATGCTCGAGTGGATGGCTATCCCGCTCTACGGGTTGACCATCCTCCTATTGTTCTCCCTGCTGTTCATCGGAACGGGTGCAGGAACGGCGGAGGGCACGCGGAGCTGGCTCGCGTTCGGCGGGCTGCGCATCCAGCCGTCCGAGCTGGCGAAGCTCACCGTGGTGCTCATGCTCGGAAAGATGCTCGCGGGCATGAAGGCTCCACCCAAGACTCTCGTGGACCTGCTGAAGCCGGCCTTCATCGTCGGCTTGCCGTGGGTGCTGATCGTGGGTGCCAAGGACCTGGGTACGAGCCTGGTGTTCGTCGGGATCTTCTTTGCGATGCTGTTCTGGTCCGGGATCTCCTGGCGCCTGTTGCTGCTGCTCGCAAGCCCGATCGTCTCGCTGATCCTTACGTTCAGCACGCAGATCTGGGGTGCCTGGTTCCTGTTGCTCCTCGCGCTCGTGATCTGGTACAAGCCGTACCTCTGGGAGGGCGTGTCCGTCGTGGCGGCGAACGTGGCGATGGGTGTGCTGGCTCCGCTGCTGTGGGAGAGCCTCAAGCCGTATCAGCAGAACCGCTTCCGTGTGTTCCTCGATCCGTCCATCGATCCGAGGCGCTCGGGGTATCACGTCATCCAATCGAAGATCGCCATCGGTTCGGGCGGCTGGTTCGGGCAGGGCTTCACCGAAGGGAGCCAGAAGCGCCTGGCATTCCTTCCCGAGCAGCACACGGACTTCATTTTTGCGGTGCTGGGCGAGGAACTCGGCTTCGCCGGCGTGACGCTGGCCCTCGCCCTCTTCCTCATCCTGTTCTACCGCATCATCCGGATCGCCGAGCGGGCCAACGACAGCTTCAGCAGCCTCGTGGCGTTCGGGCTCCTCGCGGGCTGGTTCGTCCACGTCCTGATCAACGTGGGGATGACGCTGAACCTCATGCCCATCACGGGGATCCCGCTGCCGTTCTTCAGTTACGGCGGGACGTTCATGTTGGCCAGTTGGCTGGCAATCGGTGTGCTGGTGCGCATAGCGCACGAGGGTCGAGGCGGGAAGCACGGGCCGTTTGCCATATAGCCGACGCTTCGCGTCGGATAACTGCCGCGCTTCGCGCGGGAGAACCGCCGCGCTGCGCCCCGGGTAACCGCCGGCGCTGGCGCGCCGGACAAATGCCATGGCAGTTCTCCGCCGCAGGCGGCAGTTCTCCGCCCAAGGCGGCCGCTCTGCGCAGCAGTTGTGACCGGTCGGGGGGTAAGTCACATTTCCCCAATGGCTTGGTTCCGGAAGGAAAAGAAGCCCCGACAACCCCGCCGCGAGAAGCTCGAGATCCCGGCCGACGTCTGGGAGAAATGCGAGGCGTGCGGCCACACCGACATTCGGGAAAAGTTCTGGCGCAATTTCAACGTGTGCCCGAACTGCGAGTTCCATCGCCGCGTCCGGGCCAGTGATTACGCCAATATCCTCATCGATGACGGCACCCAGGAGGAGCTCGAGGTCGAATTGCGCTCGACCGATCCCCTGGGGTTTCCCGACTATCCCCAGCGCCTGAAAAAGGCCCTCATGAACGCCGGTGACTCGGACGCCCTCTTTGCCTGCGGAGGCATGCTGGACGGCCTGCCGGTCAATCTGGGCATCATGGACTTTGCCTTCATGGGTGGCTCCATGGGCTCGGTCGTCGGCGAGAAGATCGCGCGGCTCGGTGTACGGTCTCTCGAGCGCAAATACCCGCTCATCGTCATCTCGGCCTCCGGCGGCGCGCGGATGCAGGAGGGCGTACTCTCCCTGATGCAGATGGCCAAGGTCGCGGCGGTCCTGGCCCAACTGGCAGAGCGGCGCATTCCGTACATCTCGATTCTCACCAACCCCACCACGGGGGGCGTGAGCGCGAGCTACGCGATGCTGGGCGACGCGGTCATCGCGGAACCGGGCGCGGTCATCGGGTTCGCCGGCCCGCGCGTGATCAAGCAGACACTGGGGCAGGACCTGCCCGAGGGCTTCCAGACGAGCGAATTCCTGCTCGACCACGGCATGCTGGACCTCGTCGTCCCCCGCAAGCAGTTGAAGTCCACCGTGGGTCAGCTCCTTCGACACATGTCGGGCCGCCCGGCGGCCGCAGGGTGGGCGTCCGCGTAGCCGCGCTGGAGGAAGCGCTCAGCTTCCTCTTTGCGCGCACGACCGGGGGTGTCAGGTTCGGGCTGGATCGCACGAAACAATTGCTCCAGGCGCTTGGCGATCCACACCGCCGCTATCCGGTGATCCATGTCGCGGGCACCAACGGCAAAGGCAGCTCCCTGGCGACCGCCGAAGCCCTGCTGCGCGGGCGCGGGATGCGTGTCGGCAAGTACACGTCGCCGCACCTCGTGGACTTTCGCGAGCGCATCCTGGTGGATGGATCGGCGATCGAGGCCGAGCCGGTCGTGGAGTTCGTCGAGCGCTGGACGCCCCTGGTCGAGGAGCTGGGTGCCACGTTTTTCGAGGCGACGACCGCCATGGCGTTCGACCATTTCGCGCGCGCGGCCGTGGACGTCGCGCTCATCGAGACGGGGCTCGGCGGACGACTCGATTCTACCAATGTCGTCGATCCGGTCAGTGCCGGCGTGACGTCCATCGGGTGGGACCACATGGAGTACCTGGGCCACACGCTCGAGGCGATCGCCATGGAGAAGGCGGGTGTCTTCAAGCCCGGAGGTCAGGCCGTCATCGGCGAGCTCGACCCGCCCATTCGCGACCTGCTGCGGGACCGCGCCCTCGAGATCGGCGCCATTCCGTTCGTCGTGGCGGACCACATCGCGGTCGACGACATCGAAGTGTCCGCCCGGGGCACGTCCGCGACGTTCGCGATGTTGGGCATGCGCGAGCGCCTGCATACGCCGCTGACCGGAATTCACCAGGCGCACAACCTCGCGTTCACGCTCGCTCTGCTGCAGGCCGCCGGCCCTCCGTACGCGCTTTCGCTCCGGGATGCCGCTCCGCATCTGGGGAGCATCGCGCTCCCAGGCCGGTTCCAGCGCGCGGGCCAGTACATCTTCGACGTCGCCCACAACGCGGACGGAGCGCGCGTGCTCGCGGAGACGCTGCGCGCCATCGCACCGCCCCGGCCGATTCGCATTCTCTTCTGCGCGCTGCGTGACAAGGAGTGGCAGGACATGATCACCGCGCTGCGCCCGGTCGCCGATTCCTTCGTGCTGACGGACGCGCCGACCGCACCGTCGAGCCGCCGCTGGAGCCTGGAGGACGCGCGGGACTTTCTGAGACGCACCGGGACGCCGGGAGACGTCGTGGCCAGCTTCGACGAAGCCCTCCACCGCGTGCGGCACGCCGCGACCGCGGTCGTGACGGGTTCGTTCCACACGGTGGGTGACGCGATGGCGCGCTTGCAGGTGTCTCCGCTGGCGGCCTAGCTTTCTTCAATGGCAAAAAGTGCGGGAGGGCTTCCGGGCTTCCGGGACTTCTACCCAGACGAATTCGCCGCCCGCGCTTACATCCAGGAAACCTGGCGGGACGTCGCGCGCCGGTTCGGCTTCGTGGAGTACGACGGGCCGCCCCTCGAGCCGCTGGACCTGTACACGAAAAAGAGCGGCGACGAAATCGTCGGCCAGCTGTACAACTTTCGCGACAAGGGCGACCGCGAGGTCGCCTTGCGCCCGGAGATGACGCCCACGTTCGCGCGCATGGTGGGTGCCCGGGCCAACGCGCTGCGCAAGCCGATCCGCTGGTTCTCGATTCCGCAGCTGTTCCGCTACGAACGCCAGCAGAAGGGACGGCTGCGCGAGCACTTTCAGCTCAACGTGGACATCGTCGGCGAAACCGACGTGACGGCCGACGCGGAGCTGCTGGCGGTCGCGCTCGAGTGCATGCGCGCCATGGGGCTCGGTCCCGGCGACGTCCGGGCGAAGGTGTCCGACCGGCGCCTGCTCACCGCGATTCTCGAGGCGCTCCAGGTCCCCGACGCGCAGGCCCCTGCGGTTTTCGGAGTCATCGACAAGCTCGACCGACAACCCCGGGACGTATCGGCGGAAAAGCTCCGCGACCTCGGTATCAGCGGCTCGGCATCGTCGCGCATTCTCGAACTGCACGAGTTGGACACGCCCGAGAAGATCCTCGCCGCATTTGCGAGCGATGCCGCGGTGACCGAACTGGAGGGTGAGCTGGCGAGGTACTTCCAGCGGCTGGAGGCGCTGGGCGTTCGCGACTGGGTGGATCTCGATCTGACGATCGTGCGCGGGCTGGCCTACTACACGGGCATCGTCTTCGAGTTGTTCGACGCGACGGGCGAGTTCCGCGCGATTTGCGGTGGCGGCCGTTACGACAATCTGCTCGCCGCGCTGAGCGGAGTGG
Organism: uncultured Gemmatimonadaceae bacterium; assembly: GCA_963724885.1. Lineage (GTDB taxonomy): Bacteria > Gemmatimonadota > Gemmatimonadetes > Gemmatimonadales > Gemmatimonadaceae > DASPMP01. The sequence continues at coordinate 415,983 of CAVRWG010000004.1, forward strand.
ACCTTCCGGCGCTGGGCTTCGGCATGGGCGACGTGGTGCTGGGAGAACTGCTGCGCGCTCGCGGGCGGCTTCCCAGCACGTCGCCCGGCCTCGACTACTGGGTGGCGTTCGAGCAGCCGGAACAGCTCGACGAGGCGATGCGGGTGGCGACCGCGTTGCGGCACAGCGGCGCGTCGGTGGAGTACTCGCTCCGGCCCGTGCAGCTCGGGAAGCAGTTGCAGACCGCCACGAGGGCAGGCGCGCTCGCGGCAGTGATCCTGCGAGCCGACGGCGCGCGCGTGCGCAAGGATCTCGCGACCGGCTCGGAGGAACCATTTACATTTCCGCATGGCTGACGAAAAGAAGCTGACGACGCGCGCCGCGGACTTCAGCGCCTGGTACAATGAGGTGGTTTTGCGCGCGGAGCTCGCCGACTATTCGCCGGTACGCGGATGCATGGTGATCCGCCCGAACGGCTATGGCATCTGGGAGCGGATGCAGCGCGCCCTCGACGACATGTTCAAGGCGACGGGCCACAGGAACGCCTACTTCCCGCTCTTCATCCCGGAAAGCTTCCTGAAGAAGGAGCAGGCGCACGTCGAGGGCTTCGCGCCGGAAACGGCAGTCGTCACGCACGGCGGCGGCAAGAAGCTCGAGGAGCCGCTCATCGTGCGGCCCACGTCCGAGACGATCATCTACGCGATGTTCGCCAAGTGGGTGCAGAGCCATCGCGACCTGCCGCTGCTCATCAACCAGTGGGCGAACGTCGTGCGCTGGGAGATGCGCACGCGCCTGTTCCTGCGCACGCTCGAGTTCCTCTGGCAGGAAGGGCATACGGCGCACGCCACCCACGACGAGGCCGAGGAAGAGGCGCGCCGGATCATCGGCATCTATCGCGATTTCGCCGAGGCGTGGATGGCGATGCCCGTCGTCACGGGCGTGAAGACGGACGCCGAGCGGTTCGCCGGCGCCCTGCGCACGTACGCCATCGAAGCGATGATGCAGGACAACAAGGCGCTGCAGGCGGGCACGTCGCACAACCTGGGACAGAACTTCTCCAAGGTGTTCGACCTCAAGTTCCAGAGCGAGGGCGGCTCCCTCGAGTTTGCGTGGAATACGAGCTGGGGCGTGTCCACGCGCCTGATTGGCGCGCTGGTGATGACGCACGGCGACGACAACGGGGTCCGCATCCCGCCGCTGCTGGCGCCGATCGAGATGGTCATCGTGCCGATCTACAAGACCGACGAGGAACGCTCCCAGGTGCTGGAGGCAGCCAAGCGCATCACCGGCCGTATCAAGGACTGGGAGCGCCGCCGGCCGGGCGTCCTGCGCGTACACCTGGACGATCGCGACGGGGTGAAGCCGGGCGCGAAGTATTACGAGTGGGAGCTGCAGGGCATCCCGCTCCGGCTGGAGCTGGGCCCTCGCGACCTCGCGAAGAACCAGGGAATCCTCGTGCGGCGCGACACCCGCGAGAAGCGACCGGTCTCACTCGACACGGTCGGTGAGGACGTGGCCGAGCTGCTGCTGCGCGTGCAGGAGGACATGCTCATCACCGCGCGCGAACGGCGCGAGGCGAACAGCGTGCGCGAGCCCGTCAGTTACGACACGTTCCGCCAGATCATGGACGGCGACGGCAAGTTCGTCTACGCGGGTTGGTGCGGTGACGCAAAGTGCGAGGCCGCAGTGAAGGAGGAGACCAAGGCCACCATCCGCGTGCTCCCGGACGAGGAGTTCCGGTCGGCGGAGTCGCCGGAGCGCTGTCTCAAGTGCGGCGGTCCCGCGACCGCCGAAGCACTATGGGCCAAGGCGTACTGACCGCGGGATTCAAGCGCGCCGAAGACACCGGCGCCTTGATGTGCGAGGGCGTTCCCATCGAGCGGATTGCGCGCGACGTGGGGACGCCGGCGTACGTCTACAGCGCCGACACGATCCGGGACAGGTACGCGCGATTGGCCGAAGCGCTCGCGCCGGTCCCGCACCGGATCCACTACACGCTGAAGGCCAACTCCAATCGCTCCATTCTGCGGCTGCTGCGCGAGCTGGGGGCGGGTGCGGACGTCGTCTCGGGCGGAGAGCTGGAACGCGCGCTGCGCGCCGGATTCTCGAGCGAGGACATCATCTTCGGCGGCGTCGGCAAGACGGACGAGGAGTTGCGCGAGGCGATCGCGTCCGGCGTCCTGCTGGTGAACGCCGAGTCCGAGGCGGAGGTCCGGCGCATCGACGTGCTGGGCCGCGAGGCGGGCGTGAGGGCCGCCGTCGGGCTGCGGGTGAACCCGGAGCTGACCCTGCGTGCCGCGCACGACTACATCAAGACCGGCGAGAAGGGACACAAGTTCGGCATCCCGTACGACGATGCCCTGAACGTGGCGCGAGTCGCCGCCACGCTGCCGAACGTGAGACTCCTGGGCCTCGACATGCACCTGGGATCGCAACTGTCGCGCATCGAGCCGTACCGCGCTGGAACCGAGCGCTTGCTGTCGCTGCACAACGAGATCCGGAACGCCGGCATCGACTCCATCGAGTACCTCGACATCGGCGGAGGGCTCGGCGTTCGGTACGACTCCGAGGAGCCGCCGGACCTCCAACGCTTCTCGCGGCTGGTGCTGCCGCCGATCGAAGCCACGAGGCTGACACTCATCATGGAGCCGGGCCGGTTTCTCGTGGGCAACGCCGGCGCGCTCATCGCCACGGTGCTCTATCGCAAGCACAGCGGCGGCAAGGAGTACGTGATTACGGATGCGGGCATGACCGAGCTGCTGCGCCCGTCCCACTACGGCGCGTTCCACCGGATCGAAGCCGTGCGCGATCGCCCCGAGCGCGTCACCGCCGACGTCGTCGGCCCCGTGTGCGAGAGCGGCGACTTTCTCGCGCTCGATCGCGAGCTGGCGGACGTGCGGCCCGGCGACCACGTGCTGGTGTTCGACGTCGGAGCATACGGGTACGTCATGGCCTCCAACTACAACGCGCGGCGTCGCGCGGTGGAGGTGCTGGTGGACGGGGATCGCTACGCCGTGACGACGCGGCGGGAGACCTACGACGACCTCATGCGGCTCGAGATGGACGAGCCCACCTGGAGGAACGGATGAAGATCGGCTTGATGGCGGACAGTCACGACCGGGTCCCCGCGGTAGCCGAGCTTCTCAGGCAGATGCGCGAGGCCGGCGCCACGATGGTCCTTCACGCCGGCGATTTCGTCTCGCCGCTCATCCTCAAGCCGTTCGAGGATCTACACATGACCCTGGCCGGCGTCTTCGGCAAGAACGACGGTGATCAACAAGGGCTCCAGCAGCGCGCCAGCGTCGGCCTCGGGCTGGAGCTGTTCGAGTCGCCCCACAGCTTCGAGGTCGGCGGGCACCAGATCATGCTCACCCACGAGTTGGCGGAGGTCCAGAAGCGCTCGCTCAAGCAGCACAGCGTGGTGGTGCACGGCTTCACGCACCAGCAAAGCCTGAAATCGCAAGGGGATGCGCTCCTGGTCAATCCCGGCGAGTCCTGCGGCTGGCTGTACGGAACGCCTGGCGCCGCTATGCTGGACCTCGATACCAAAAAGGTGGAGTTCCTCAACCTCGAGGGGCCGCAGTGGAAGTACTGACGTTCATTGTCGCCCGATGACGTCTCGCATCCTGATTCTCGACTTCGGGTCGCAGTTCACGCAGCTGATCGCGCGGCGCGTCCGCGAGGCGCGCGTGTACTCCGAGATCCATCCGCCCACCCGGAGCATCGAGTGGATCCGTGAGTGGCGGCCGGCCGGGATCATCCTTTCCGGCGGCCCCGCGTCCGTGTACGACGAAAACGTGCCCACCGCCGATCCCCGGCTGCTCGAAATCGCTCCTGTCCTCGGCATCTGCTACGGCATGCAACTCATCGCGCACCTCCAGGGCGGCGCGGTGGTCGGCGCCGGCAAGCGCGAGTACGGGCGCGCCGAGGTGCAGGTCACCGATCCCGGCGGCCTGTTCGACGGATTCCAGCGGAACGAGCGTCTTACGGCGTGGATGAGCCACGGAGACCACGTGGACAGCCCGCCCAGTGGCTACGTCGTGACGGCGTGCAGCGAGACGGTGCCGATCGCCGCAATGCGCCACACGGACAAGCCCATTTTCGGTGTCCAGTTTCATCCGGAAGTGGCGCACACCCCGCGAGGCGGAGAACTGATCTCCAACTTCCTCTTTTCGGCATGCAAGGCCGTACCCGACTGGACGCCGGGCGCGTTCATCGGGTCCGAGTTGGCAAAGATCAGGGAGCAGGTCGGAGGCGCGCACGTGGTCTGCGGGCTTTCCGGCGGGGTGGATTCTTCGGTCGCCGCGGCGCTGGTGCATCGCGCCATTGGGGACCAGCTCACATGCGTTTTCGTGGACACGGGCCTGCTGCGGTTGCACGAGCGCGAGCAGGTGGAGCGGACATTCCGGGCCAACCTCGGCGTCAAGCTCGTGACCGTGGACGCGTCGGAGCGATTCCTGAAGGCGCTCGAGGGCATTGACGACCCCGAGAAGAAACGCACCGTGATCGGCCACACGTTCATCGACGTCTTCGAGGACGCCGCGCGCGACGCCGGAAAGGGCGCGGAGTTCCTGGTGCAGGGGACCCTGTATCCGGACGTGATCGAATCGCTGTCACCCCGCGGCGGACCGTCCGTGACGATCAAGACCCACCACAATGTCGGGGGGCTCAAGCCGGACATGAAGTTCAAGCTGGTGGAGCCTCTGCGCGAGCTGTTCAAAGACGAAGTGCGCAACGTGGGACGCGAACTCGGGCTCGCCGAGGAGATGATCGGACGGCACCCGTTCCCTGGGCCGGGGCTCGGCATTCGCGTGCTGGGGCCCGTGTCGGCTGACAAGCTCGACGTGCTCCGGAAGGCAGACGCGATCTATCTCGAGGAGATCCGGGAGGCGGGACTGTACGACGAGATCTGGCAGGCCTTCGCCGTGCTCCTGCCTGTGCGCAGCGTCGGCGTCATGGGAGACTTCAGGACCTACGAGAACGTGGTCGCGCTGCGAGCGGTGACGAGCGTGGACGGGATGACGGCCGACTGGTATCCGTTCCCGCACGAGGTGCTGGGGCGGATCTCGAGCCGGATCATCAACCAGGTGAAGGGGGTCAATCGCGTGGTGTACGACGTCAGCTCCAAGCCACCAGCCACGATTGAGTGGGAGTGACCTTCTAGTGCTTAGTGCTTAGTGGTTAGCGGTTAGTGGCTAAGCACTAGCAACTAAGCACTAAGCACTGATTCTAGACCCCCTTTTCCTCGAGCAGCGCCAGGAACTCGCGCGGCTGCGTGATCTGCAGCAAGCGCTGCGGCACGTCCGTCTCCTTCGAGAACTGCGCGATCTTCCCGAGGACGGGCAGGTACTGGTTGGAAACCTCGAGCGGCGGTGCCACGATCAGGAAGAAAAAGTTGACCGGCTTGTCGTCGATCGCCTTGAAGTCCACGCCGTCCTTCTTCCGGCCGAACGCCACACGCAGCTTGCTCACGACCAGCGAGCGGCAGTGCGGGATGGCGATCCCGCGGCCGATACCGGTGGATCCCAGGTTCTCGCGCCGCTTCAGCATTTTGAACAGCATTCCCTGGCTCTTGTCGTCGAGCTTCAGGAGCGCGATGAGCTCCTTGAGCACGTCGTCCTTCGACGTGCCGGCTACATCCAGCTTGATTGCGTCCTCGCTGAAGAATTCCCGAAGTTCCATCGATGGCGACCGGAGTAGGGAAGCGGCTCTGAGAGAGGACCGAAGTTATACAACTTGCAACGGCTGTCAAACCTCGTCGTTGCTTACGTTTACGTCTCGCAATAGTTTGAGAGTGTGATGCGCTTTCCGTACCCCGTCGAGGCCGCTGTGCCTTTGTATCTGGCTCCCATGGCCGGGGTTTCGGAATCGCCCTTTCGCCGGCTGTGCCGGCGCTTTGGAGCGGACGTCGTCGTCACGGAATTCCTGTCGGCCGAAGGGATCCGGCGCGAGAACGAAGCGACGCTCGCGAAGCTCCGCTTCGGCGCTGACGAACACCCCATCGGCGTGCAGATCTTCGGCTCCGATCCGGCCGCCATGGGCGATGCGGCGGCGCTGGTCACCGACGTATTCCAGCCGGAGTTCATCGACATCAATTTCGGCTGCCCGGTAAAGAAGGTCGTCAAGCGCAACGGGGGCTCGGGCTGCCTCAAGGACCTCGGCCTCGTTCAGTCGATCATCCGGTCGGTGAGCGACGGCACGCGGTTGCCCGTCACGGTCAAGATCCGAAGCGGCTGGAACGAGGAGATGCGCGATCCCGTGTCCATTGCGCTTCGCTGCCAGGACGCGGGCGCACGGGCGCTGGCGCTGCATCCGCGCACGCGAACGCAGATGTACACCGGCGTGGCGCACTGGAACGAGATCGCCGCGGTCAAGAACGCACTCAGCATTCCGGTCATCGGCAACGGCGACATCAGGACGCCGGAGGACGCGGTGCGCATGCATCGCGAAACCGGCTGCGACGCCATCATGATCGCGCGCGGATCATTCGGGCAGCCCTGGATCTTCGATCAGACCAGGGACCTTCTCGAGGGTCGGGCCAAGCGCCCCGACCCCCTCGTGGAGACCCGTTTCGCGGTCGCGGTGGAGCACGCCCACATGGCGGCCGCGTACGAAGCGGACCCGCGCGGCGCGGCAATCGAGTTCCGCAAGCATCTGGGCTGGTACGTCAAGGGACTGCCCGGCTCCGCGGACTTGCGCCGCAAGTTGCACGCGGTGAACTCGCTGGACGAAGTCGAAGGCATCTTCGCAGAGTACCTCCAGAGCCGCGATCGATTCGGGGACCAGCACCGCGACGCCGCGGAGCTCGAGGCGCTCACGGTATGACCCCGCCGCGTGAGCGCGTCCGCGACCTGCTCGCGCAGGTGGCGGACGGCACCGTGTCGGCCGAATACGCGCTGGACGCCCTGGCCCGGGACCCCATCGAGACGCTCGACTTCGCGACGATCGATCATCATCGCGCGCTGCGGCAGGGGTATCCCGAAGTCATTTACGGCGCCGGCAAGTCCACGGGCCAGGTCGTCGCCATCGCGGAGCGCCTCGCCGAGCGGAACGGGACGTTCCTCGCCACGCGTCTCACGGACGAAGCCATGGCCGCACTCACGAGCCGCTTCGACCGCGTCGAGATCAACGCGCTTGGCCGCACCGCCCACCTTCCGGGGGCCGAGCCGCCGACGGTGGGCAGGGGAACGGTCCTCATCGTCACCGCGGGTACCAGCGACCTGCCGGTCGCGGAGGAGGCGGCGGTGACGACCGCGGCGCTGGGCAACCAGCTCGCGCGGCTCACAGATGTGGGTGTCGCCGGGATCCACCGCCTGCTTTCGCGCACCGATGAGCTCTACTCGGCCTCGGTCATCATCGTCATTGCGGGGATGGATGGCGCGCTTCCCTCCGTGATCGGCGGACTGGTCCGCGTTCCCGTCATCGCGGTCCCGACGAGCGTTGGCTACGGAGCCGCGTTCGGCGGAATTGCGCCCCTGCTGGCGATGCTCAATAGCTGCGCCTCTGGTGTCACTGTAGTGAACATCGACAACGGCTTTGGCGCGGCGGTGGCGGCGTCACGCATCAATCATTGGTAGCCATGGCATGAGCTGGATCATTCCGGCGTCGGCCATCGTTCTGATCGCGGCCCTGGCTGGGGCCGTTCGGTACTTCATGCGGCGCGAGCCGGTCGTGGAGCCCGACGAGGACAGTCTGCAGGACCCGCGCGTGCGGCAGTTCCGCATGACGGGAAGCAATCGCATCATCGGGCCCCAGCCGGGCGCCACGGATCTCCGCAGGGAGGCGCAGGCCAGGCTCGAGGAGGCCGACCTCAAGACGGACCTCGCGACGCTCGACGCCTTCCTCCAGGACGTGCGTGACGCCCTCGGCGCGGACGAGGCCGTCTTCTGGCGGTGGAGCGAGCACCGCGACATGCTGACGCCGGCTGCATGGTCGTCTCAAGGGCCGCGTCCGCAGTTCTTCGACATCCACAACTGGGCCGGCCTCGTGAAATGGGCAGCCGAAGGTCGCGTCATGCACTTCGACGCAGACGCTCGCGTCGCCGTGACCCGTCTGGCCGCGGCACCAATCGAGCACGACGGGAGGCTGATCGGCGTCCTGAGCGTGGCGCGGTCCGTCGGACTGGACCGTGGACGCGAGCACCTCAAGACGTGGCTTCCACGGCATGCGGCCCAGGTCGGTCGCCTGGTGGCGCTGTTCGAGGTGCGCCGCGAGTACGGCCGCCACATGAGGCAGAGTCATGCCTTGCTCGCCGCCACGCAGCGGATCCAGGGCCACAAATCGCACGAGGCGCTGAGTCAGTCCATATGCGATACGGCGGTCGAGGTCTCCTCGGCGACCGATGCGGCGCTGATCCGCTGGCGGTCAGACGTGGGACGCGGCTGGGTGCAGTATACGACCGCCGGGTTCAAGCATAAGGCTCCGTTCCCGGTGACGGCCGACTCCATCACGGCGAAGGCGTGCGAGGAGGGAACGCTGCTGCTGCTCGAGGACGTGAGCAAGACCGAGCTTCACGAGTCGCTGTTCTTCACGGACGACGGGGGCTGGCCACGCGGGACCGTGGGAGTGGTTCCGCTCAAGCTCGGGGAACGGGTGATCGGAGCCCTCGTCGTAGCCTCGGAGACCCCGCAGTCGATACCGCGCGAGGAAGCCCACCATGTCGCGCTGCTGGGCGCTCTCTCGGCTACATCGCTCGAGATGGTGTGGGAGATGGAGGAGGTGAGCAAACGCGCCCGCACCGACGCGCTCACCGGGCTCGCCAACAGGAGGGCCTTTGACGAGCTGCTGGAGCAGATGCTGGCCCATGCGGACCGCTTCGGGCATTCGGTGTCGCTCATCATGGCCGACGTGGACCACTTCAAGCTGGTGAACGACACCTGGGGACACGAGTCGGGCGACGTGGTGCTCAAGTCGATTGCGCGGACGTTCACCGAGCACGTCCGCGCCGTGGACGCCTGCGCCCGCTTCGGCGGGGAGGAGATCGCTGTCCTGCTACCGCAAACGAGCGTGCAGGGTGCAGTCGAGCTGGCCGACAGGCTGCGAACGGCGGTGGGAGCGTCGCCGGTCTTCGTGGGCGGCAACGAGATTCCCGTGACAATCTCGTGCGGAGTGGCGTGTTATCCGGACGGCGTGCTGACCAAAGAGGCCTTGTTCGCCGCGGCGGATCGTGCGCTGTACGAGGCCAAGAGCGCTGGGAGAAACTGCGTGAGATCAGCCATTCCAAAACCAACTGGAATAGTGAGATAGACTGAGCGAGCAGAGCAGACGAGGGTTGATCGCCGTGCATCGAGTCGCTATCTTCCGTCGTGGCTTGACGGTTCAGGGTTTGACGGTTTTGTCGGCAAGCAGTCAAACCGTCAAACCGCTTCTCAAGGGGGCGACTGGTTTCGACGGGATAAGTGAAGCCGTAGCTGCGTGCCCAGGTCCTCGGGTCCCTGGTAAAACACTCGGGAACTTTTCAACTGCCAACTCTAACTTGGCTCTCGCTGCGTAACTTCTAGTTACGCCGAGTGCCTGTGGGGAAGCCCTCCCGGGGCGGCTCCGCAGGTATCGCAAATCCGGGATAGGCTGTCTGGCGCGCCCGCCGCCAGCGGTCGAGATCCAGTGGGCTCATCCGGCAGTCGGCGGTCCATCGGCCAGCTGACGGAAAAATCGAACTGATGGACTACGCACGTAGACGCTGTAGTGGATCTATTCTCGGACCGGGGTTCGAATCCCCGCGCCTCCACTTGGTCGAAGGTCAGGGTCGAAGTTCAGGAATGTTCAGCGGCGTCCAGAACATGGGCGCCGTTGTCATTTTGCAGAGGGAATTAGAGTCCGATCGGGCTCCAGTACGCGTCCGTTTTGCCTGCGTCTCGCCGGCCCACTGCACTGTACTGCGCCGCGCCCGAGTCCCTGGCAGGTGGGGAACAGGACTTGAATCGGTCTGGGGGCCGGATTTGCTGTTTCGCAGTGGACAGTACACAGCAACTCCCGCCTGTGGGTCTGCATGAGCTGAGCCCGCTTACACTCCCGTAGTGACGGGGACAATGTTCCCGATAGTCTCTTTTGGACCCCGAGGGCGCGTCCTCCCACACTCGTGAACGACGATGCTCGCGAGCAATTTCGATAAGCACTGGTTGTGGCTCACGTTTCCTTTCTGCGTCGGGATCATCCTTGCGTCACACGAGATCGGTTATCGCGTGGGACGCAGAGTCCGTACGCATCAGCAGAGTGACAGGGACGAATCGCTCTCCGATCTCACCGGATCCGCGATCGCCCTTCTCGGATTGATGCTCGCGTTCACCTTTGGCTGGACCGCCTCGCGCCACGACGCCCTCCGGGCGGGGAGACTCGAGGAGGCGCAGGCGATCACCGAGCTGTATCGGCTCGGCGATCTGCTACCGGCACAGGAACGCTCACGTCTTCAGGCGATCCTCATGGATTACATCACGGTCAGCCTGGCCGGAGTCGAACTTGCCGCATCGCTCCAGATCCGAGAGAAGGCGCACCGGGAACTGTGGAGGATCGCGACGAGCGCCGCGCGGACGAGCGCGACGCCGGAGATCGGTGCGGCGTTTCTCGATGCGACAGAGCAGGTGCTGAATGCGCACTTCAGGCGTTCCGTCCGGGCGCTAACGAGTACCATTCCTCGCAGCATCGTCGCCGGATTGATTGGCGTCCTTGTGTCTACGATGGGACTCGTCGGCTTCCGGGCTGGTTGGCGTGGCTCGATGCGATCGCGAGCGCTCATACCGGTCGCGGTTTCCGTCGCGCTCGTGACTTTCCTGATCGCCGATCTGAATCAGCCCGTCGAGGGGTTCGCCAGGCTCAGCAACGGACCGCTGCTGGAGGCCCAACGCCAGCTTCGCAATTGGCGATAGACCGAGTGCATCCTCCGAAGGCCGTAGGGCTCCAATCCCCGCGGCTTCTCTTCGTAAAGACGTTGAAGCGCCGTGAGATAGAACATCACCTTACGGCGCTTCGGGCCTTATGCCATGGCGGCCGAATACCGCGTCGCTGCGAAGGCCAACCAGCTGCCTGGCGACGGGGCGGGGAACGCCGTCGCGCTCGAGACGCAGCGCCGCAGAGCGCCTGAAATCGCGCGGGAGTTTTCCGGCCACCTTGGCTTTCCTGCACGCCGACCGCCACGCCGCGCGGATGCTGATCACGCGTCTGCCACTGCGGTGAAAGACCCAGGAGATCGTCCGGCCGTTGCGCCGCTCACATGCGTCCGTGTACTCGCGCTGCCGCTCGAGCAGCGCCGTTAGTTCGGGCACTGCGCCGAAGGGGAACAGGCGCCCGCCGCCTCCCGCCTCGAGGCCAATGGTCTTGCGCGGGAAGTCCACGTGACGCCACTCGCGCGTGAGGGTCTCGCCGAGACGCCAGCCGGTCCAATACATGAAAGTCGCCACCGCCGCCGCGGCCGGTGGAAGGTACTGGAGCAGCGCCTGGTATTCGTCTCGACTGAAGATCGGCTTCCGGACGTTCTGCACCTGGACGGCTGGCAGCGGCGGAAGCGCCCTCAACCGGCCAGCCCTGTGCGCCACCTTGAGCCCGGTATTCGCCAGTGACAGCTCGTACTTCACCGTGTTGGGCGCTGCGCCCTCCGAGAGCCGGCCGCGCTTGTACCTGACTAGCTTCTCGTGCGTGATGGCCTGTGCCCGCATTCCCGCGAAGTAGCGTCGAAGGTGCTTGCGCAGATGCCGCTCCACCTTCCCATAGCTGCGCAGCCGCCGGTGTTCGTCGAGAATGATGTGCTCGAGGTCCGACCACATGAGGCCCGCGACACCGACGGTGGGGCCCCCTGCAACCGGTCCAAGGCGCCGCGCCAGCAATTCGACGGCGTCGTTGCGTCGTGGTCCGGCTGCTTCCTTCACGCGCTTGCCATGCAGCGTGTAGCGAATCTTCCAGACGTCGCCGACCTTGAGAATCTCGCCGCTCCCTCGCGCGCGCCGTTTCATTCGCTGGCCAATATGCACGCGTCCCGGACATGATGCACCTCTTCCGTGCGACCGCCGCCGACTCGCGCACTGCCGTGGGATATGCGAAGTTAGGCCGCGCAGCTTACGTTTCCGCTCGCGAATTTTCCGATCCCGGGAGACGAAACGGAGCGACGCTCTCAATGGCTTTGCAACGATGCCAGGACTGCGGCCAACTGGTCTCCGACGCCGCATACGAATGCCCGGAGTGCGCCCGCCCGATCTCCCTGCCCGCCGTCTACGCGTTCGAGCGCGGGCTCCCCACCCGCGTGGAGTACAGCGGCAAGGAGAAGCCGACTGCGACGCTGCTGGCACTGCTCCTCGGCGGGCTTGGCATCCATCGCTTCTACCTGGGCCGGCCGCTGAGCGGGCTGCTCTACCTTTTGTTCTGCTGGACGTTCATCCCGCTTCTCCTGGGGTGGGGCGAGTTCGTCCGGTTGCTCTTCATGAACGATGTGGAGTTCCATCACCGCTACTCGGCGCCGGACAGCGAGCGCAAGACATGACGCGCCAGCTTCGCCATGCCATCGGCTGCCTGCTCGCCTTGGCGCTCGCCGCCTGTGAGGGAGGCCCCCCCCCGGCTCCACCTGATCCGCTCGAGCTGGGCCTCGAACTCGTGGTCGGCGGGCTCACCGCGCCGGTCTTCGCCACCGCACCCGAAGGCGATTCACGCCTCTTCGTCGTGGAACGCAACGGCCGCATTCGCATCGTCCAGAACGGCGCGTTGCTCGCCGAGCCGTTCCTGGACCTCCGCTCGCGCGTGAATTTCCAGGGCGAACGCGGCATGCTGAGCATGGCGTTCGATCCGCAGTACGCCTCGAACGGCCGCTTCTACGTCTATTACGTGGACCTGCAGGGCGACGTCGCCATCGAGCGTTTCGGCTCCGCGCCCGGGAGCAACGTCGCCGGGTCCAGCGAGGGAATTGTCCTTGGAATCCCGCACGGCCGCTCCGAGCATCATGGCGGCCTGCTCGAGTTCGGGCCGGACGGCATGCTGTACCTCGCGACCGGCGACGGCGCGTGCTGCGGCGACCCGTTCGACAACGGTCAGGACATGAGCTCGCTACTCGGCAAGATCCTGCGACTCGACGTGGGATCAGCGCCTTACGCGATCCCGCCGGGAAACCCGTTCGTGGGTGTCCCTGGAGCGCGCGCCGAGATCTGGGCGCTGGGGCTTCGAAGCCCGTGGCGCTACTCCTTCGACGTCACGGGAGGGATGCTCTATCTCGGAGACGTGGGTCAGGACGCGCACGAAGAGATCAATGTCGTCCCGCTGAGCGCCGCCGGGCTGAACTACGGATGGCCGCTCATGGAAGGCACGGCCTGCTATCGGCCGACCACGAACTGCAATCCCACGATGTCCCTCACGCTTCCTGTCGTGGACTACCTGCGCGCGGACGGGTGCTCGGTCATCGGCGGCTACGTCTACCGCGGCAGCGCGATCCCTGAGCTCGCGGGACATTACTTCTACTCCGACTACTGCCAGGGATGGCTGCGGAGCTTTCGTCATGGCGCCGGCGGCGCGGCGGACTTTCGTCTGTGGCGGCTCGTTTTCATGCCGGGGGTTGTGTCCTTCGGGCGCGACGGTGAGGGCGAGCTGTACATGGTCGCAGGCGCAGGGGTCTGGAGAATCGTGCGCACCTGACCGCGTGGTGTCAGCGTAGCGCCGCTCAAGCCTGGGCCAACGCGGCGTGCGCGGCAGCAAGTCTGGCGATCGGCACGCGGTAGGGCGAGCACGACACGTAGTTCATGCCAATGCGATGACAGAACCGGATCGATCGCGGCTCGCCACCGTGCTCGCCGCAAATGCCCACCTTGAGTGACTCGCGCACTTTCCGGCCCGTCGTGACCGCGAACTCGATCAGCTTTCCAACGCCTTCCTCGTCCAGCACCTGGAACGGGTCGTCAGGCAGGATTCCGCGCTCGATGTAACCCGGTAGAAACCGGCCGGCGTCGTCACGGCTGAGCCCGAACGTCGTCTGGGTGAGGTCGTTCGTACCGAAGGAGAAGAACTCCGCGACTTCCGCTATCCGGTCCGCTGTAAGCGCTGCCCGCGGCAACTCGATCATCGTCCCGATGGTGTAGGGAACACTCTCGCCCATCGCGCCAAGCACCTGGCGTCCGACCTCCTCGATGATGGCGTGCTGATGCTCGAATTCCTTCCGGGCGCTGACCAGCGGGACCATGATCTCCGGCTGCACGTCAACGCCGCGACGCTTGGCGCGCACCGCCGCCTCGAAGATCGCGCGCGCCTGCATCTCGGTGATCTCCGGGTAGGTGATTCCCAGCCGGCACCCGCGGTGTCCGAGCATGGGGTTCGATTCACGCAGGGACTCCACGATGTGCGCGAGCGCGGGGCGCGTGAGCCCGAGCTGGCGCGCCAGGAGCTTGCTCTCCTCGCCACCGTGCGGCAGGAACTCGTGCAGCGGGGGATCCAGCAGGCGAATCGTGACCGGAAAGCCGGACATCGCCTGGAAGATCCCGTCGAAGTCGTCACGCTGGAGGGGCAGCAGGTTATGCAGCGCCCGACGCCGGCCGCCCTCGTCCCCGGCGACGATCATCTCCCGCATGGCGTGGATGCGGTCGCCCTCGAAGAACATGTGCTCGGTACGGCAGAGGCCGATCCCTTCGGCGCCGAAGCCGCGGGCGATACGCGCGTCGGCCGGCGTGTCGGCGTTCGCGCGCACGTTCAGGGTCCGGGCCTCGTCGGCCCAACCCAGCAACCGCGCGAACGCCTGGTAGGCGGGGGCGTCGTGCGGCTGGCGCATGCCGCGGATGACCTGAACCACCTCGCTCGGGATCGTGGGAAGGTCGCCGAGGAACACCCGCCCGGTGGCTCCGTCGACCGTGATCCATTCGCCTTCCTTCACCGTGGTCTCGCCGACGCTGAACTGACGCCCCTCGAGATCCACACGGATTTGGTGGCAGCCGACCACGGCGCACTTGCCCATGCCTCGCGCAACGACGGCGGCGTGGCTGGTCATTCCGCCCCGCGCCGTGACCACCGCGCGCGCCGCGACAATCCCGTGAAAGTCTTCGGGCGTCGTCTCGTCGCGTACCAGGATCACGTTCTGACCCCGGGCGCTCCGCTGTTCGGCCACGTCCGGTTCGAACACGGCCATGCCGCTGGCCGCTCCGGGGCTCGCGGGCAGCCCGATGGTGAGCGGAGTCGCGCGAGCCGCGGCATCGATGACGGGGTGCAGGAGCTGGTTGAGCTGTTCCGCCTGCACGCGCATCACCGCCGTCGGCGCGTCGATCAGCTTTTCGTTCACCATGTCGGTGGCGATGCGCACCGCCGCTGCCGCGGTGCGCTTGCCGGTGCGCGTTTGCAGCAGGAAGAGCTTGCCGCGCTCAACCGTGAACTCGATGTCCTGCATGTCGCGAAAATGCTTTTCGAGGCGATCCTGGGTTTCGAGCAGTTCCGCGTACGCGACTGGGAGCTTGCGCGCCATGTCCTCGATGTCGAGCGGCGTGCGGATGCCGGCGACGACGTCCTCGCCCTGCGCATTCACGAGGAACTCGCCGTAGAACCTGGGCTCGCCGGTGGACGGATTGCGCGTGAACGCGACGCCGGTACCGGAGTCCTCGCCCATGTTGCCGAACACCATCGCGACCACGCTCACTGCTGTGCCCAGGTCGTCCGGAATGCGGTTCACCCTGCGGTAGTCCGCCGCTTTCTTGAGCGTCCACGACCGCCAGACGGCCTGAATTGCGCCCCACAGCTGCTCGCGCGGTGTCATGGGGAATTCGCGCCCGGTCTTCACGCGGATGAGCGCCTTGTACTCCTCGACGAGCGTCCGGAGCGTCTCCTCGCTCAGCTCTGCGTCCGTCTCGACGCCCTGCATGAGACGTTTGGCCGCCAACAGGTGTTCGAAGTTCGCGAGCGACGCGCCGAGCACCACGTCGCTGTACATCTGGATGAAGCGACGGTACGAATCGTAGGCAAAGCGCGGGTTGCCACTCTGCCGCGCCAGTCCGAGCACCGTCGCGTCGTTCAGCCCGAGATTCAGGATGGTCTCCATCATCCCGGGCATGGAGACGGGCGCGCCCGAGCGCACCGACACGAGCAGCGGTGCCTTGTCGTCGCCGAACCTGCGGCCCGTGACGCCCTCGAGCCGTTCGAGATGCGCTTCAACCTCGCGCTCCAGCGCGTCGGTGTAGCTGCCGTCCCGCAGATACCGGATGCCGACGTCACAGGCGATCGTGAATCCCGGCGGAACGGGCACGCCGAGGTTGGTCATCTCGGCGAGGTTGGCCCCCTTGCCACCGAGCACCTGCCGCATGTCACGGGTGCCCTCCGCGGCGCCGTCTCCGAAGAAGTAGACCCGCTTGGCGGCGCCTGCGTCGCTCAGGCGCGGATCAGCACCCGCAGCCGAAGCGGAGCTTGTTGGGGTCTGTGGGTGGCGGGGTGGGATAGTCACCGGAGAAGCATGCGTGGCAGAAGCCGTGCGGGCCGTCAGGGACCGAGCGCAGCATCCCGTCCAGCGACAGGTAACCCAGGGAGTCCACTCCAAGATGCTCGCGGATCTGCTCGAGGTCGAGGTTGGCCGCGATCAGCTCCTCGCGCGTCGGCGTATCGATGCCATAGTAGCACGGCCCGGTGATCGGCGGCGAGCTGACACGCATGTGCACCTCGCGGGCGCCGGCCGATCGCACGAGCGACACGAGTCCGCGGGTCGTGGTGCCGCGCACGATGGAGTCGTCCACCATCACGACGCTTTTTCCGTCGACCACTTCACGCACCGGGTTGTACTTCACCTTCACCTTGGCGTCGCGGTCCTTCTGTGTCGGCTGGATGAACGTGCGGCCCACGTAGTGGTTGCGGATCAGCGCCAGCTCGTACGGCAGGCCGCTCACCTCCGCGAAGCCCAGCGCCGCGGAGTTCGACGAATCAGGCACGGAAAAGACCAGGTCCGCCCTGGGCGCCGGGTGCTCCCGGGCGAGCTGGCGCCCCAGCGCGCGACGCGCGCGGTCCACCGAGCCGCCGGCGAACACTCTGCTGTCCGGCCGCGCGAAGTACACATACTCGAAAACACAGCGCTTGAGCTCCTGCCTTCCGAGCGGGAACGCCGAATGGACGCCCTTGTCGTCCACGGAAACCACTTCGCCGGGCGCCACCTCGCGCTCGTACTTCGCGCCGACAATGTCGAGCGCGCATGTCTCCGACGCGAAGACCACCGACCCGTTGAGAAGTCCCATCACGAGCGGGCGCCACCCGCGCGGATCGCGCGCCGCCACCAGCGTGTCGCCAAACCCGATGATCAGGCTGTAAGCACCCTCGACGCCCTTCAATGCGTCGGAAACGCGCCCTTCGGGCGTCGCCGCGGATGACTTGGCGAGCCGATGGACGAGCACCTCCGAATCCATCGTGGAGGAGAAGATCGACCCCTCCTGCTCGAGCGCCAGCCGCAACTCGCCCGCGTTGATGATGTTGCCGTTGTGCGCCAGCGCGATGAATCCGCCCCGCGAGCGCACGAACACCGGCTGCGCGTTTTCGATGGTGGACGAACCGGCCGTGCTGTACCGCGTGTGGCCGACCGCGGTGCGTCCGGCGAGCGTGTCGAGCTGCGACGCCATTCCGGGCGACATCGTCCCCATGGTTCGCACGACCCGCGCGCCTCCCTCGTCGTCGAACACGGCGACGCCCGCGGACTCCTGCCCGCGGTGCTGCAGCGAATACAGTCCCAGCTGCGCCAGATGGACCGCGTCGGCGTGTCCCCGAACCCCGAAGATGCCGCACATCTCAGGCGGGGGTCGCTGCGGTGATCGCGACCTCGACCGGCGCCGCGCTCCGGGCCATGCGTCGCGGAATCGCCTCGTGATACGCGTCGGCCAGCGCTTCCAGCCGGGCGGACATCACGGATCCGTTGACGCGCATCGTGAGTCGCTCGGCCCCCCGCACGGTTCCGATCTTTCGCGCGGGCACGCCGTGACGCCCGGCGATGGCCAGCAGGGTCGCGGCTTCCGGGGTCGACACGATGATGCGACCCTGCGCCTCGCCGAACAGCAGCGCGCGAAGGGGAACGTCCGACCAGGCGCTCAGGTCCACGTCCGCGCCCACGAGCCGCTCGCGGTTCATGACGGCGCACTCGG
This sequence comes from uncultured Gemmatimonadaceae bacterium, assembly GCA_963724885.1. Classification (GTDB taxonomy): domain Bacteria; phylum Gemmatimonadota; class Gemmatimonadetes; order Gemmatimonadales; family Gemmatimonadaceae; genus DASPMP01. The sequence goes on from CAVRWG010000004.1 coordinate 434,015, forward strand.
CGAGCGCCACCGCAAGTCCGCCGTCACTGCAATCGTGCGCGGATCGCACCGCGCCGGCCGTGATGCTCTCGAGCAGCGCTTCGATGAGCGCGCGTTCCCGCCCGAGGTCGCACGCGGGAGGAGCACCGGCCACCAGATCGTGGATGACATGCAGGTATTCGCTCCCGCCCAGTTCGGAGGTGGGCTCGCCCAGGAGCACGATGTCGTCGCCGTCGCGTTCGAACGCCGCGCGGGTCACGTGCTCGAGCGACTCGATGACCCCCACCATGCCGATGACCGGCGTGGGATAGACGGCGCCGCCCGGGTGTTCGTTGTAGAGCGAGACGTTTCCGCCGGTGACCGGCGTTCCCAGCGCGGTGCACGCTTCCCCCATCCCGGCGACGGCCTCCTTCAACTGATGGTAGACCTCGGGTCGCTTGGGGTTGCCGAAATTCAGGTTGTTGGTGACCGCGCGGGGCCGGGCGCCGGTACAGGCGACATTGCGCGCCGCCTCGGCGACGGCGATGCGGGCACCCATCCGCGGATCGAGGTAGCAATAGCGGCCATTGCAGTCCACGCTCGCGGCCAGCGCCTTGGCGGTTCCGCGGATGCGGAGCACCGCCGCGTCGCCGCCCGGGCCGAGGACCGTGTTCGTGCGGACCGTCGAGTCGTACTGGCGATAGACCCAGGTCTTGCTCGCGATGGTCGGCGACGCCAACAGCTGGAGCAGCGTCCACGTCGGGTCCTTCTCCTCGGCGCGTTCCGGTACCTGCGACACGTCGCGCGCGCGAAGCGCGGCGATTTCCGCCGACTCTTTCGCCGGTGGCGTATACGTCGGGCAGTCCGTGACCAATCGCGTGCCCGGGAACTCCGCGACGACGCGGTCGCCTTCGGTGACGCGATAGACAGGCTCCGCGATCACCTCTCCGACCACGGCGGTGGTGAGGTCCCACTTGGCAAGGATCTCGTGGACCTCATGCTCGCGGCCGCGCTTCGCGACGACCAGCATGCGCTCCTGCGACTCGCTGAGCAGGATCTCGTAGGGCGTCATCCCGGGCTCGCGCGTGGGCATCCGTGCGGTGTCAATGGTGACACCGACGTCGCCGCGCGCCGCCATCTCGGCCGACGACGACACCAGGCCGGCCGCGCCCATGTCCTGGATTGCGACGATCGCGCCGCTGCGGATCAGCTCGAGGCTCGCTTCGAGCAAGAGCTTCTCGGTGAAGGGATCGCCCACCTGGACCTGCGGGCGCTTGGCCTCGCTCTCCTCGGAGAGATCAGCCGACGCGAACGACGCGCCATGAATGCCGTCGCGACCGGTGCGCGCGCCGACGGCAATGATGGGGTTGCCGACGCCCTGGGCCACGGCGCGCATCAGCTCGTTCTCGCGCATCGTCGCCGATGCACATCGCGTTGACGAGCGGATTGCCCTCGTAGGCCTCGTCGAAAACGACTTCGCCGCCGACGGTCGGGACACCGACGCAATTGCCGTAGTCGCCGATGCCTTTCACGACACCCGCGAAGAGGTAGCGCGCGCGCGGCGAGTCGAGCGACCCGAAGCGCAGCGAATCGAGCAGCGCGATGGGACGTGCGCCCATGGTGAAGACGTCGCGCAGGATTCCGCCCACGCCGGTCGCGGCGCCCTGGTACGGCTCGACCGCGGATGGATGGTTGTGCGACTCGATCTTGAACGCGACGGCGATGCCGTCGCCGATCGAGATGACGCCCGCATTCTCGCCGGGTCCCTGAAGCACCCACGGCGCCTTGGTGGGCAGCGTCTTGAGCAGGGGCCGCGAGTGCTTGTAGGCGCAGTGCTCGTTCCAGAGCGCGCTGACGATCCCCAGCTCGGTGAACGTCGGCTCGCGCCCGAGCATCGCGACGACACGGCGCATACTCGTCCTCGGTCAGCCCGTGCTCGGCGACGAGCGCGGGGGTGACCTTTGGATCGCCGGGTCGCGGGACAGCGGTCACTTGCGCGACGCTCCGCGGCTCGGGAAGAAGTCGAGGATGCCCTGGAACGAGGTTCTTTCCGCCGTACTCTGCTGCACCTTGCGCAGCAGATCCATCTCGCCGGCGTCGAGCCACATTCCCTTGCAGTTCGGACAGACGTCCACCTTCACCCGGCCGTGCTCCTCTTCCTTGAGGTCGTGCGCCGCATTTCGGGCATTTCATGTAGTGCGCCTTGCGCTCGGCGTCGTCGCGCTCCTTGTCGAGCTTCGAGCGCATCTCCTTGATGAGCTCCGCGTCACGCTTGGCAAAGTACTCGTCCTCGTTCCGGCTCGGCGTGTCCTGCGTGTGTCTATTGGTCATTGACAGGTCCTGTTGAAGTCAGTGCTCTAGTCCTTCAGAAGTTCGCTGGCCACTCAGAGCGTGACTGGCCACTTCAGCCCGTGGCTGGCCACTTCAGCCCCTGGCTGGCCACTCAGACCGTGGCTGGTCACTCAGACCGTGGCTCGCCACTCAGACCGAATACTGCCTGAGCACGGATGACACGGATACCACGAATGACACGAATGCAAGCTGCATCCATCGGCGCGCAACGCTGGAGACATCTAAGGGTTCAAGCAACATTCTTGTTGTTTGTTGATGCGACCGCCTGAAACGCTTGCATCTGTGTCATCAGATTTGATCCGCGTCATCCGTGCTCTGGCAGTCATCGGTCTGTGATGCCTTGTTCGGTCTGTGATGCCTTGTCGGTCTGTGATGCCTTGTTCGGTCTGTGACGCCTTGTTCGCTCTGTGATCATGCAGCAACCCTCGCCAGCATCGACTCGAAGACTCCAAGCCCGTCATTCGAACCGAGCAGCGCGTCAACCGCGCGCTCAGGATGCGGCATCATCCCCATCACGTTGCCCTCCGCGCTGACGATGCCGGCGATGGACCGCATGGCGCCGTTGGGGCTCCAGTATTCATCGGCGTCTCCCTGGCCGGACACGTACCGGAACACGACGCGGCCGTCGCCCTCGAGCCGGTCCAGCGTTGCTTCGTCGGCGGTGTAGCGACCATCGCCGTGCGCGATCGGCATCGTCAGCACCTGCCCGACGGTATAGCGATTGGTGAACAGGGTCTCGGTGTTCTCGACGCGCAGTCGAGCGGGCTCGCTCACGAAGCGCAGGCTGTCGTTCCGCAGCAGCGCTCCCGGAAGCAGCCCCGCCTCGCACGCGATCTGGAACCCGTTGCAGATGCAGAGCACCGGGGCACCGCGTCGGGCGTGCGCGGCAACCTCGGTCATGATGGGACTGAAGCGCGCGATCGCTCCCGGCCTGAGATAGTCGCCGTAGCTGAACCCGCCGGGCAGGATGACCACGTCGGCGCCGGCGAGGTCGTGGTCCTTGTGCCAGAGGTACACCGCTTCCTCGCCAAGGCCGTCCACGACCGCGTGGAACGTGTCGTGGTCGCAGTTGGAGCCCGGGAACGTGACGATACCGAACTTCATCGCGTCGCTCCCGCGCCCGCTTTCACGCTGGCGACCTCGAAGTCCTCCGTGACCGGATTGGCCAGCAGGCGCTCGCACATCGAGCGGGCTTGCGTCTCCGCCTCCGACGCGTTCTTCGCGGCGAGTTCCACGACGATGTGGCGGCCGACGTGGACGTCCTCGACCGACTTGAATCCAAGGGTGTGCAGCGCGTCAGCGACGGCCTTGCCTTGAGGGTCCAGCAACCCGCGCCTCGGGACGATGTGAAGAGCGACACGAAAGGAGGTCATTGCGGCTGATCGGGATTGGGAGGAGGGTTCGGGTCACGGTCCGGACGGTCGAGCGGCCGCTGCGACGGCGGCGCCGTCGTCTTCGAAATCCGCCGACTTCGCCGGGTTCCAAATCACCGGTGCGTTCGCTGGTATCTCGCGCGGCCTGCTCGCTCTCACGGTTGCCGCCGGGGAACCACCCGACCCCGGGGCCCTGTCGCCTCCGCTCGGTGATGCCGATGAGGAAGGCACGGAACAAGCCATACGCCACGTACGCGACGAACAGCGGGAAGAAGTACTCCAGCCGCCCGAAAATGAGCATCGAGACGCCGATGACCAGGATTCCGAGCCCGGAAAGTCCCTTGGCCGATCGGAACCCGACCGGTGGCATCACCGGATACGGAACGTTGCTGATCATGAGGAACCCCAGCGTCGCCATGACGATTCGCAGCATCTGATGCCAGGGCCAGTCCTCGATGGCCGTCGCCGCGTAGAGCGGTGACTGGCTGAACCAGTAGTACGTCGCGAGAGTGAGCCCGGCGGCGGGGCTGGGAAGTCCCTGGAAGTACGTCTTGCTCGTGCCCGCCTGCTCGACGTTGAACCGCGCCAACCGCAGCACCGCGCACGCAGTGAACAGGAAGCACCAGAACCAGTCCCAGCCTTCCCGGTTCAGGACGGCAAAGTACATGATCATCGCCGGCGCGAGGCCGAACGTGATCGCATCCACCAGCGAGTCCAACTCCTCGCCGAAGCGCCCTTCCGAGTTGGTGGCCCGCGCGACGCGCCCGTCGAAGGCGTCGGCGATGCCGCCGAGGACGACGTACCAGCCCGCCTGCGTGAACTGCTGCCGCGACGCGGCGACGATCGCGAACACGCCGAAGAACAAGTTCGCCAGCGTGAGCCCGCTGGGAAACAGCACCACGACGCGGCGAATATCCGGTCTCGGGATCGCGGGCCTCACGGTGCGGGGATCTCCGCGACGACCGTGACGCCCGCCGTGGTGAGTCTGCCCTTCCTTCACGAGAATGGTGGACCCGACGGGGACGAACACGTCCACGCGGGAGCCGAATCGAATGATCCCCATCCGGTCGCCCTGCGTGACCGTCTGCCCCTGCCGCGAGTAGGTCACGATCCGTCGCGCGATGAGCCCCGCAATCTGGCGCACGAGGATGCGGTTGCGGCCCGCTTCGATGCCGACGGACGACTGCTCGTTCTCGAGGCTGGCCTTGTCGGCCGCCGCGTTGAGGAACTTGCCGGGATTGTAGTGGACATAGCGCACGATGCCGTCCACCGGATACCGGTTCACGTGCACATTGAACACGTTCATGAAGATCGATACCCGAACGGCCCTGCTCTGCACGAAGGCCGGTTCGTCCACTTCGGCGATCTGGATCGACCTTCCCGTCGGCAGGCGAAATGACGAGGCGCTCGCCGCGCCGGCCCGTCCGCTCGGGATCGCGGAAGAAGTAGGCGACCCACAGCGCGAGCAGCGTCAGGACGAACGCCAGCAGCCAGAGCGGCCAGGAGCGCCGGTTGAGCGCGAGCGCGTAGCCGCCGGCGGCGATGAGCGCCGCGATGACGATGAAGACGAGTCCTTCGCGGGCGAAGTTCACGATTTCACGATCTCCGAGAGATCCTGGCCGGTGATGCGACGGAACGCGTCGCGGTAACGCAGACTGCGTGGCGTCGACGACGTCGGCGGGAAGCGTTGGTGGCGGGTACTCGCCGTTCCACCGGCCGGCGCGGCGCTCCGCATCGAGGTAGTCGCGCAGGGGCTGTTTGTCGAAGCTCGGCTGAGTGCGTCCGGCCTGGTAGCGGTCGGCCGGCCAGAAGCGCGAGCTGTCCGGCGTCAGCACTTCGTCGATCAGCGTGGTACGCCCTTCGGCGTCGCGCCCGAACTCGAACTTGGTATCCGCGATGATGATCCCTCGCGGCCGCGCGACGTCGCGGCCCAGCGCGTAGACGTGCAGGCTGAGGCGCTCGAGCTCGCGGGCGGCGGCGTCGCCGAGGATGGCGGCCATCCGCCCGTGCGTGATGTTCTCATCGTGGCCGGTCTCCGCCTTCGTGGCCGGGCTGAACAGGGGCGCGTCGAACGCGCCGCTTTCCTCCAGGCCCTGCGGGAAGCCGCTCGCCGGCGAGCGTGCCGTGTTCGCGGTACTCCTTCCACGCGGAGCCGGAGATGTAGCCGCGCACGACGCATTCGACGGGGAACACTTCGGTGCGCCGGCAGAGCATCGCGCGCCCGTGGAGGTCGTCGCGCCACGGCGCGAGCGACGGTAGCTCCGCGACGATCTCGGCGACGTTCGCCGAGAGCATGTGGTGGCGCACGTCGCGTTCGAAGCGCCGCAGCCACCAGGCGGTCATTTGCGTCAGGACCGCTCCCTTGTGCGGCACGGGCTCCCGCATCACCACGTCGAACGCGCTGACGCGGTCGGTGGCGACGATGAGCAGGCGCGCGTCGTCCACCTCGTACACCTCGCGCACCTTGCCGCGACGGAGATGCCGCAAGGGCAGGGCAGGGAGCGTGGCGACCGCTGCCGCTGTCATACACGCACCTCCTCGGCGGCAGTGGCCTCGACGCCCTCGAGCAGGGGCGCTACGACCTCGAGGAGGAATTCGTCCACCTGCTGCGGCGCGCGGCCGACAAACGCCGCCGGATCGAGGGCGTTGCGCATGTCGCGCAGCGACAGCTGCCACGCCCCGTCCTTCGAGAGTCGGTCGAGCAGATCGTTGCGGGGCGCGCCCTCCTTCATGGCGCGAGCCGCCTCGATGCTGTGGCGTCGGATCACCTCGTGCGCCTCCTGACGGTCGCCTCCGGCGCGAACGGCTTGCATCAGCAGCTGCTCGGTGGCCATGAAGGGGAGCTCGTCCTCGAGACGACGGCGGATCCGCGCCGGATGCACTTCGAGCCCGGACACGACGTTCTCCATGAGCACGAGGATGGCGTCCGTCGCGAGGAACGCCTCGGGGATCGTCAGCCGGCGGTTGGCGCTGTCATCGAGCGTGCGCTCGAGGAACTGCGCCGCGTGCGTCTGGTTCGCGTTGCCCTCGAGGTTCAGGACGAACCGCGCCAGCGACGCGATGCGCTCGCAGCGCATCGGGTTGCGCTTGTACGCCATGGCCGACGAGCCCACCTGCGACTCCTCGAACGGCTCCTCGATCTCGCCGAAGGCCTGGAGCATCCGGATGTCGCCGCTGAACTTCGCGGCGCTCGCCGCCAGCCCCGCCACGACGTCGAGCACCTGCGCGTCGAGCTTGCGCGTGTAGGTCTGGCCGGACACCGGTATGGCGCTCGCGAATCCGATCGCGACGGCGACCCTGCGCTCCAGCTCGCGCACCTTGTCGTGGTCGCCGTCGAAGAGCTCGAGGAAGCTGGCCTGGGTCCCGGTGGTACCCTTCACGCCGCGACAGGGAAGCCCGGCGACGCGGTGGTCGATGTCCCGGACGTCGAGCACGAGGTCCTGCATCCACAGGGTGGCGCGCTTGCCCACGGTGGTCGGCTGCGCGGGCTGCAGGTGCGTGGAGCCCAGCGTCGGCTCGTCGCGCCAGCGCCTGGCGAACGCCGCCAGCGCGCGCAGCACGCGCACCGCCTTTCCGCGCAGCAATTCGAGGCCGCGGCGCATCAGGATCAGATCCGCGTTGTCCGTGACGTAGGCGCTCGTGGCGCCGAGATGGATGAACGGCTTTGCCGCCGGCGCTACGTCGCCGAACGCATGAATGTGGGCCATGACGTCGTGTCGCAGGCGACGCTCGTGCGCCGCAACCGCGTCGAAGTCGATGTCGTCCGTATGCGCGCGCATCTGCTCGATGGCCGCCGCCGGGATGCCGAGACCCAGGTCGCGCTGCGCTTCGGCGAGCGCGAGCCAGAGCCGGCGCCACAGCCCGTACCGCGTGGACGCCGACCACAGCTCGAGCATGGGCCGCGAGGCGTACCGCTCGGCCAGCGGCGAGGAGTAGCGATCGCGCGCGGTCATCGCATCACGAAATCCACCGGGTAATATCCGCCACCGCGCTCGAGGATCATGCGGATGACACCACGGCCTCCGTAGGACTGGAGGGCACGCTCCGCGTCCTGCGCCGAGGCGATGGGTGTCCGGTTGACGTATACGATCACGTCGCCAGGCTGGATCCCGAGCTCATTGGCCGTACTCTGTCCGGCCCTGACGATGAGCGCGCCAGCGGTGCTTCGGATGCGGCGCTCGGCGCGGATGGCCGCCGTCAGCGTGACCAGCTCGAGGTCCCGCAGCACCTGCACCTTCGGCGCGCTGACTTCCGGCAGATCGAGGATGCGCACGCTGGCGTCGAAGTCGCGCGAAGCGCGGCGCACGCGGAGCGTGACCGTTTCGTTCACGCGGAAGTCGAGAAGCGCCGCCTCCCAATCGAACGCGTTGCGGATCGGCCGAGACCCCGCCTGGAGGATGACATCGCCGCTGCGCAGACCCGCCTGGGCCGCCGGTGAAGTGGTGGTGACGTCCGCGATCACGGCGCCGGCGGCGATGGCCTCGCGAACGTTCGCGGTCTGGGGATACCGGAGACGCACGCCGATCCAGGGGCGCCGCACGCTGCCCGTCGCAACCAGATCCTCGACGACGCGCCGGGCGCGATTGATCGGGATGGCGAAGCCGAGGCCGACCGATCCGCCGCTGGGCGAATAGATCGAGCTGTTGACGCCGATGACTTCACCGTCGGCGTTCACCAGCGGACCGCCGGAGTTGCCGGGATTGATGGACGCGTCCGTCTGGATCATGTCGAAGTACGCCGACGGCCCTTCGCCGCGGGCGAGGAGGTTGCGCCCCACGCCGCTGATCACGCCGGCGGTGACCGTGGGCTCCGAGTTTCCGAACACGAAGCCGTACGGGTTGCCGATCGCGATTGCCCATTCGCCGATGAGCGCGTTGCTGGAGTTGCCGAGCGTCGCCACCGGAAGGCCCGTGGCGTCGATCTTGAGGACCGCGATGTCGCTGATCTCGTCGGTGCCGAGGACCTGCGCGGGGTGCACCGTCCCATCGCGGCGCATGACGCTCACCCGCTGGGCGTTTGCGACCACGTGCGCGTTGGTGACCACGACGCCGTTCGCGGCGACGATGAAGCCCGAACCAAGACCGGGCACGACGCGCGAGGTCTGTGGCCGACCGGAGAACCACTCGGCGAACGGGTCCTGGACACGCTCCACCTGCTCCGTCTGGACGGTGACGACCGAGGGAGCCACGCGCTCGACGGCGGTGGTAATGGCCGTGCGCCGGCTTTCGCTGACGGTCGGCGACGTGTTCTGGGCGATTGGCGCGGCCACGGACTCGCGCGTGGCGTCACGGTTGCACGTGGCGATGGAAATCGCCGCGAGGGAGAGGAGCCCGTTCCGGGTGAGGGCTTTCATGTCGTCACGTACAGGTCGGCCGGGTAGGTGACCGCGTCGAGGAACAGGGCGTTCGCGGGCGCCGGCGGCGAGACGTCCGTGTTGTCACCGGCGCTCAGGAGTTGCTCCACGTCGCTCGGCGGCCGGCGGCCGGAAGCAACGTCCAGCATGGTGCCCACGAGAAAGCGGACCATGTGATGCAGAAACCGATTGGCCTCGATCTCGAAGACGAGCCCGCCGCCGCCCGGCCGATCCTCCCAGCGTGCCACCCGAACCTCGCAGCGATGCTCGTCCGTCTCTGGCGCGGTGCCCTTGACCGCGAATGCGCGGAAGGAATGGTCGCCGACGAGCGCGGAGGCCGTGCCGCGCAACGTGTCCCGGTCGATCGGGAATCCGAACACGTATTCGGTGCGGCGACGGAATGGCGAATGCGCGGCGTCGTCGGTGCCGACGTAGTAACGGTAGCGTCGCGAAACGGCGCTGTAGCGCGCGTGGAACTCGGGTCGCATGTCGAAGGCGGCGGCGACCCAGACGTCCTCCGGAAGAATCGCGTTGAGCGCGCGCCGAAGCGCGTCCGGGGTCCACTTCTCGGGAACGCGAACCCCAACGGCCTGCCCGCGCGCATGCACGCCGGCGTCCGTGCGACCCGACCCGAGGGCCGTTGTGGCCTGCCCACACAGCCGCTCGAGCGCCTGCTCAACAACGCCTTGGACGGTGCGTTGCTCGGGTTGTCTCTGCCATCCGCTGAATCCCGAGCCGTCATAGTGCAGAACGAGCTGCACGGTACGCTCCGCCATTGCGTGAAAACTACCGGAGCCCGAAGTGAAGTCAAGAAAACCGCGCGCTCAACCGATTGACATTGCTGAACGTACGCAATCACATTGTGTCGCCCTTTCACCCCTCATCGCGGCGCCTTTCGGCCCCTCCATGCCCCCGCGCACGCTCGCCTCGCTCGCCCAGTCGCTCAGCGTCGCCACGGATGTGGAAGGCGCGCTCCTGTCGCTTTGTCGAATCGCTCGCGGAGCTGGACCGCTTCGCGCAGCTCGCGTGGGTGCAGTTCGACGCGCGCCGCCAGTTGATGAGCGTCCGCGTGCGAATGTCCACGGCCGGTACCGACCACGCCACGCTCGACACGACGATCGACCACCTGCCGCAGCGCGAGCGGGTCGCCATCGCGGCCGGCGGACAGTTCGTGGACTTCGGCAACGCGTCGGACGAATACGCGCGGCTCTTCGCGCTGCAGCCGACGGACGATGGTGGCATCCTCGCGGTGCGCGGCCTGCACTTCGACGGCGCGCTCGCCGCGTTGCTCGTGCTGTACGAGCCCAAGAAAATCTTCGGCACGCGCACGGCCGAGCGCTTCGCGCCGGCCGCCGCGCTCTTCGACATCGCGCACGCGCGCTTTCTCGAGCGCGAGGCGCGGGGTGAGGCCGTGGCCGCGCTGGAGGACTTCACGCAGCGCCTGCACGGTGAATACGAGCGCAAGCTCACCGTGCTGGAGGAAAAGCTGCTCCGCGTCACCGGCGAGCACGCCGCGCTCGGCGTCGACTCCGCACGCGTGGTGCAGCTCGAGCGCGACCTGGCGAACGCGCTCGAGGACGCGCGCCGCACGAAGCGGCGCGCGGACGCGGTGGAGGCGACGGTGAGCACCGCCGTCGAGCAGCTGGAGAAGGCGCACATCGAGCTGCACCGGCGCGCGGAGCAGCTGCGGGCACGGACGCGGACGCTGTACCTCATCGACCGGGTGCTCACCCTCGACAACAGCACCGACGATCCGCGCCAGCTCGCCGACGGCCTTCTGGCGCTCGTGGGCGACGACATGCAATCGCATCGCTGCTCGCTGCTGCTCCGCGCGCCCGAAGAAGGCATGCTGTACATCGCGGCCGCGCGCGGCATCGCGCCCAACATCACGGAAGGCGCGCGCGTCAGGATCGGGCATGGGGTCGCCGGCAAGGTGGCCGCGAACCGCGAGCCGATCCTGGTCCAGGACGTGGTCGAGGCGAAGGGACATCCCCTGCTCAAGGACGAGTACTTCACGAGCGGCTCGTTCATCAGCTTCCCGCTCGTCTATCTCGACGAGCTGGTGGGCGTCGTGAATCTCACCAACCGCGTGCAGCAGGGCGTCTTCGTCGACGAGGACGTGGAGCGCGTCCGGCTGCTGAGTCTCGTGATCGCGCTCGTGGCGGCGCGCGCGCGGTTGCCGCAACGACTCGTCGAGACGCTGAGTGTCGGCTAGCGGGGGTACCGCGCTCCAGGTCGCCATCCGCAAGCTGGCGGCCGGCGAATCGCTCTCGACCGACGAAGCGCGCGCCGCGTTCGAACTCGTGATGAACGGGGAAGCGTCGCCCGTGCAGGTCTCCGCGCTCCTCATCGGCCTTCGGGTGAAAGGCGAGAGCCCTCCGGAGGTGGCGGGCGTCGTCCAGGCACTGCGCGCCGCGATGGTGCGTCTGCCGGCCGATCGTCCGGAGGACCTGGTGGATACCTGCGGCACGGGTGGCGGAAGCGTGCAGACGTTCAACGTGTCCACGGCCGCCGCGCTGCTCGCCGCCGGCGCGGGCCTGCGCATCGCGAAGCACGGCAATCGCTCGTTCACGTCCCAGTGCGGCAGCGCCGACGTGCTTGAAGCGCTGGGCGTGAAGATCGACGTCCCGGTGACGACGATGGAACGCGCGCTGCGCGACGCTGGCATCGTGTTCATGTTCGCGCCGCTGATGCACCCTGCGATGCGCCATGTGGGCCCCGTGCGCCGCGAGCTCGCCGTTCCCACGGTGATGAACATCGTCGGTCCGCTCGCGAATCCCGCGATGGCGGGGCGACAGGTCGTGGGCGTCGCGGACGAACGTCGGGTGCCGCTGCTCGCCGGCGCGCTCCAGGAGCTTGGCACCAGACACGCATTGGTGGTCCATGGAACGGGAATGGACGAGATCTCTCCGCTCGCGCCGACACGCGTCATCGAGATCCGCGACGGCAAGGTCGCCGAATGGACCGTGGATCCCGCGCGTTTCGGCTACTCGGGGTTCGACGTGGCCGACGTGGCCGGTGGGCCGCCCGAGTCGAACGCGCGCACCGTTCTCGATACGCTTGCCGGGAAATCCAACAAGGCCGCGCGTGGCGCGGTGGTACTCAACGCGGGCGCCGCTCTGTACGTCGGCGGACGGGCAAAACGGTACGACGAGGGTGTGGAGATCGCCGAGGACGCGATCCGGAGCGGGGTAGGGCTGACGGCGCTCGAGCGGCTACGGGCCGCGTACTCAGGGTAGAGGCCAACACCTGCTCATCGCGGATCCGTCGGATTTGAGCGGATCCGTCGGATGAGCGTGCTCAAACCCAAGCCAGAACCTGGGCACAGTCCAAATGCTGTTTGGTCGTCGCGCTGGCGCCGCCTGGCAGTCGCGCCGCTTGGTAGTCGCGCCGCTTGGTAGTCGCGCCGCTTGGTAGTCGCGCCGCTTGGTAGTCGCGCCGTTTCTAGTCAGTACCGCCGCAACACTCCTACCACGACTCCCTGAATGGTTATGTCGTTCTCGTGCACGTACATCGGCGACATCGTCTCGTTCGCCGGCTGGAGCCTGATCCGCCCGTCGCGCTCGCGATACATCTTCTTTACCGTCGCCGACGTCCCGTGTAACATCGCAATCACCATCTCGCCGTTGTCCGCGGTCCGACGCTCGTTCACGACGACGAAGTCGCCGTCCCGAATGTGCTCGTCGATCATCGAGTTTCCCTTCACCCGCAGCACATAGTGGTTCCCGCCGCGCTGGACGAGGCTCTCGGGCACGGTGAGTGTCTCCTCGTGCGCGATCGCCTCGATCGGCATGCCGGCGGCCACGGCACCGAGCAGTGGCAACTCCACGGCGCGCGGAGTCGCTTCGGTCGGCAGGATCTCGATTGCCCGGCTTTCATTATATGAGCGCTTGATGTATCCCTTGCGCTCGAGATTGCTCAGGTGCTCGTGCACCGTAGCCAGCGAGTTATAGTTGAAGTGCTCCGCAATCTCCTCGAAGCTCGGTGCATAGCCGTTTTGACTGGCGTAGCCATCGAGGTACGTAAGGATTTCGCGCTGGCGCTTGGTTAGTGGCATTTGGTGGCCCCCCTCGAACACTCATTCAGGCGGATTCCGAGCCTTTCTCCGGAAAACCGAAGAACTGCCGAAAAGCACATTATCCGAAGAAGGACCGAAGTGCAAGCCTCGCGCACGTGGCAACCACCGTCCGGAACCCTCGGCCGCATCCTCGAGAAGACGCGGGGCAGGCTAGCGGCCGCCGGCAGCCGCGATTCCCGCCCCAGAGGCGGAGTCGAGGAAGCCCGCTCCTCCAAGGCGCTGGGAAGGGCCCTCCGCAAAGACACGGTTGCGATCATCGCCGAGCTCAAGCGGCGCTCACCGTCGCAGGGAACCCTGAACAGCGACCTCGATGCGAACCAGAGCCTGCTCTTCGAGCGCGGTGGGGCGGCGGCGATCTCGGTCCTCACCGAGCCGGACTTCTTCGGAGGCTCGCTCGACGACCTCGTGGCGGTGAGCCTGACGGTCAGGCTGCCACTGCTCCGGAAGGACTTTCACATCGACGAGTCACAGCTCGTCGAGGCGCGCGCGGCGCATGCGTCCGCGGTCCTGCTGATCGCGCGGGCTCTGCCACCGGACGAGCTGCCCAGAATGTTGGCGGCCGCCGGACAACTGGGACTCGAGGCGGTCGTCGAAGTTCGGACCGAAGACGAGTTGCGGCGCGCCATGGAAGCCGGCGCGGAGATCATCGGCGTCAACAGCCGCGACCTCGAATCCCTGGAGGTGGACGAGACCGTGCCCGAGCGACTCATCCCGCTGGTTCCGCCGACACCTGATCGCGATCTGGGAGAGCGGCATCGAAAATGTGGAGCAGGTGCGCCGGGCGGCGGCGAGCGGTGCGGACGCCGTGCTGGTCGGCTCGGCGCTGTCACGATCGGCCGACCCGGCTGCGTTCGTGCGCGAGATGAGTGGCGTGGAGCGCCGAAATCGCAATGGTTGAGATCAAGTTCTGCGGCATGGTGCGCGCGGCGGACTCGCGGCTCGCCGCCACTCTTGGCGCCCGCTATGTCGGCGCCATTTTCGCCGAGAGCCCGCGACGGGTCACCGACGAGCAGGCGCAGGCGATGTTCGCGGCTCTGCCCGGCAGCGTCGCCCGGGTCGGCGTCTTCGGTCCCGCGGCCGCCGACGAGATCGCCGACCGCGCGAGGCGACTCGCGCTCGACGTCGTGCAGCTCCATTCGGACCCCGACGCGGAGACCATCGCCGACATCCGACGGCGGTGGAGCGGCCAGGTGTGGGCGGTGCAGCGCGTCGCCGCCACCGAGCTTCCCGCGACCGCAGCGGACCTCTTCGACGTCGCCGACGCCGTGGTCCTCGACGCTCGCGTCAGCGGCCAGCTCGGCGGCACCGGTGTCGCGCTGCAGTGGACCGACCTGCGCGCGCGCGTCGAGCCGCTGCGCGTTCGACGCGCCCGGCTGGTGCTGGCGGGCGGCCTCACGGCCGACAACGTCGGCAGGGCGGTCGAAGCGCTGCACCCGGACGTCGTGGATGTCTCCTCGGGTGTCGAGGCCGGTCCTGGCATCAAGGACCCCTCGCGCATGCGCGCCTTCCGCGACGCCGTGCGTGGCGAGGTGACCGCCACATGAGCACACAAGTCGCTCGCGACCGGTTCGGTGAGTTCGGCGGGCGCTATGTCCCCGAGACGCTGGTCCCCGCGCTCGACCAGCTCGAGCAAGCCTACGACGAGGCGAGGGAGGACGAGGGCTTTCAGGAGGAGGTCTCGGGGCTGCTCCGCACGTATGTGGGCCGCCCGTCGCCGCTGAGCGAAGCGCCGCGATTGTCCGAGGTGGTGGGCGCGCGCGTTCTGCTCAAGCGCGAGGACCTCAACCACACCGGCGCGCACAAGATCAACAACACCATCGGGCAGGTGCTGCTCGCCCTTCGGATGGGCAAGAAGCGCATCATCGCGGAAACAGGCGCGGGGCAGCACGGCGTCGCCACCGCGACGGTCTGCGCACGGTATGGCCTGGAATGCGTCGTCTACATGGGCGAAGAGGACATGCGACGCCAGGAACTCAACGTCTATCGCATGCAGCTCATGGGCGCCCGGGTCGTTCCAGTGACGTCCGGGACGCGCACGCTCAAGGACGCCACCACCGAGGCCATTCGGGACTGGGTCACGACCGTGGACTCGAGCCACTACGTGATCGGGTCCGTCGTCGGTCCAGCGCCATACCCCCGCATGGTTCGCGACTTCCAGGCAATCATCGGACGCGAGCTTCGCGAGCAGGCGGGCGAGCGCGTGGGTCGGCTGCCCGACACGATCGTGGCGTGCGTCGGGGGCGGGTCCAACGCGATGGGTATCTTCTTCGCGTTCCTGGAGCACAAGTCCGTCGAGCTGGTGGGCGTGGAAGCGGCGGGTGAGGGACTCGATTCGGACCGGCACTCGGCATCGCTCGCGAAAGGCTCGCCGGGCGTCCTCCACGGATCCTTCAGCTACCTGCTCCAGGATGCCGCCGGGCAGGTGCATCCCGCGCACTCGATCTCCGCGGGTCTCGACTACCCCGGAGTAGGGCCCGAGCACTCACACCTCAAGCGGACAGGCCGGGCGACCTATGTCGCGGTGACCGACTCGGAGGCGCTGCGCGGGTTCGCGACCCTCGCACGCCTCGAGGGGATCATTCCTGCGCTGGAATCGGCGCACGCGATCGCCTGGGTGACGCAGAACCGCGGACGCTGGAAGGGTGACGCGGCCGTAGTCGTCTGCGTCTCCGGACGAGGTGACAAGGACGTAGCTCAGGTAATGCAATCCGGTAACTTGGAGTTGTGACTCTCCCGGGCGCGACCACCGCAGCCGGAGCCCCGCCGGACGCTGGGGGGGAAAGCAGGCGCCACCCTTTCCGCCCGCGCCCGTCGAGGAGGTGTTGCGCCTGTTCGTGAGAGCGGTGCGTGCCCACCAGTTGTACCTCCCCAACAATCCGGTCTACAAAGGCGCCGTCGACGCAGTGCGCATGGCGTTCGGGCCCATCTGGAAGCAGACCAACGAGCTGACGCTGAACTTCACCGAGACGGACATCAAGTGGTTCGGCCGGTCGGTGCACGTCGAGAACAACAAGTCCGCCGACAGCCTGCCCTGGACGTTCTTCAAGGACGGCATGCGCGAGATCCAGCTCTCACCCGGATTCGAGCACGAGGAGCTCGTGACGCTCTTCGACATCCTGCAGCGTGTCCGCAAGGCAGCGCCGGAAGAGGACGACCTGCTCACGATGCTCTGGGAGGCGGATTTCTCGGCCTTGCGCTACCGGTACGTGGACATTGGTGCGGAGCCGACGGCGCCTCTCGCGGACAGCACGTCTCGCGCGCCGACCGCATCGCCGGGCGAGGTCTCGGCGGCCACACGCCTGGGAGGTTCGGCCGGCACGGCGGACGACGGCATCGTCAACATGCGCGATTTCGACGCGACGCTCTACTTCCTGGGCGAGAAGGAACTGGACTACCTGCGGCGCGAGATCGACCGCGAGTATCACAGCGACCTGCGGCGGAACGTCGTGTCGATCCTGCTCGACATCTACGAGACGCAGGAGGCAGCCCGCGGTTCGCGAGGAGATCAGCGGCATTCTCGATACCATGCTGCTGCTGATGCTGGCGGCCGGTCAGTTCCGGAGCGTGGCGTACCTGCTGGCGGAGACGCAGGTCGCCGCGACGCGCGCAGCCGCGGTGTCATTGCAGGAGGCCTCACGGCTGGGGACTCTGTCCGAGCGCCTGAGCGCCCCGGAGCCGCTCAGCCAGCTCCTTCAGGGGCTCGACGAGTCCGCCGACCTGCCGTCGCAGGGCGAGCTGACGGCGCTCTTCGAGCAATTGAAGCCCCTGGCGCTGGGCACGGTCTTCGCCTGGCTTCCGCGGCTGGAGAACGACAAGGTCCGTCCGCTGCTGCAGCAGGCAGCCGAGCGACTGGCGAGCGCGAACACGAACGAGCTCGTGAAGCTGGTGCTGTCCAAGGATCGCAGGGTGGCCGCCGAAGCGGTGCGCCGCGCGGGGGCGATGAAGACCCAGGCGGCGGTAGCACCCATGGCAAAGCTCCTCGCGGACAACGACGATGCCGAACTGCGCCAGTCGACTGTGCAGGCGCTGACCGATATCGGCTCAGCGGGCGCGCTCCAGGCGCTCGAGCGCTCCATCGAGGATCCCGACCGCGACGTCCGCGTCGCGGCGGTCCGCACGCTCGGAGCCAGGGCCTACAAGGGCGTTTTCGGCCGCATCGACGCGGCCGTGAAGGCCAAAGCGATCCGTGGCGCCGATCTCACGGAGAAGATGGCGTTCTTCGAGGCCTACGGCGCGATGTGCGGCGACGGCGGCGTCGCGTTCCTCGACAACATCCTCAACAGCAAGGGCTTCTTCGGCAAGCGCGAGGATCCCGAGCTTCGGGCGTGCGCCGCCATCGCGTTCGGGCGCATCGGCACGGCGAAAGCGCGCGAGTCGCTGCAGCGCGCCGCGGGCGAGAAGGATGTCGTGGTTCGGAACGCGGTGAGTCGCGCCATGCGCGCCGGAGCCGACATGACGTCCCCGAAACCGCCGCGCGTGACGATGACGATCACCGCACCGGTCGGGGACGGGAGCGACGATTCGTATCTGCGACAGACCGGGCGGGCATTCATCATCGCCTTGTACGTCGGCGTTGCGCGCCGTCAAGCTGTACCCGACGGGCCATGCGACGGTGCAGCGGACGATGGACGACCTCGCGAACGTCACGCGCGAGATCGCCTCCAGGGAAAACGAGCTCGAGCTGCGCGTATCGGGCGAGTTCATCTTCGTCAACGGCACGCGCCTTCGCCTCGACCTGGACAATTACGCGGCGTTCAGCCACGTCCTCTCGATCTTCCGGGTGTCCGCCATCGGGCTGCTCCAGGTCGGGGACGCGGTGACTGCGAGGGACTGGCAGGTGTTCCTCGCGGTCGCCCAGAGCGCCGGCGACCTCGCGGCACAGGACCGCGTCCTTCGCGTGAGCGAGAAGCTCGAGGCGGCGGGCGTCACCGCGTTCACGCTCTCGGCGCCGACGGAGGACAGCGGCGAGGACCGGGAGCGCTCCAGGGAAAGGGCCAAGCGCATGTACGCCCAATCGGTGGTCGTCACGAAGGACCTGATGACGTCCGTGCGGATGGGCAAGAGCCCGAACATCAAGAAGATCAAGCGCGTGGTGCAGGGAATCGTGGACCAGATCCTCGGCGAGGAGACCTCGATCCTCGGGCTCACCACCCTTCGCGACTACGACGAGTACACGTTCACCCACAGCGTGAACGTCTGCATCTTCTCGGTCGCGCTGGGGAAGCGACTCGGGCTCACCAAGCTCCAGCTGTACGACCTCGGGCTGTCGGCGCTGATGCACGACATCGGCAAGTCCCGGGTGCCCGTGGACATTCTCAACAAGACCGGCACGCTGACGAACGAGGACTGGAAGCTCATTGCGTCGCATCCGTGGCTCGGCGTCCTGTCGCTCTTTCAACTGCGCGGGTCGCAGGAGTATCCGTACCGCAGCATGGTGGTCGCCATCGAGCACCACATGAAGACCGACCTCACCGGGTATCCCAAGCCGATTCGCGACAGACAGATGAGCATGTTCAGCAAGATCGTCGCGGTCGCAGACGCGTTCGACGCGGCCACGAGCCGCCGCGCCTACAAGACGGTGCCGCTGAACCCCGCGGAAGTGATGCGCGAGCTGCGCGACAACCCGCGGCGCGGGATGGACAACGTGGTCGTGAAGGCGTTCATCAACCTCACCGGCATCTACCCGATCGGCACGGTGGTGGTGCTGGATACCTTCGAGCTGGGGGTCGTGCACGCCGTCAACACGTTGCCCGAAATGCTGGCGCGACCGATGGTGCGGATCGTGAGTGACTCGATGGGCAACCTCTCGCCCGGTATCGTCGTGGATCTCGCGGAGCGAAAGGAAGACGGCACCTTCGTGCGCACCATCGTCAAGACTGACAACCCCGAACGCTACGGCATTCGTGTCAGCGACTACTTCGTCTGACCTCTCGCCCCTCGCAGCGCGGTTCGCGACCCTGCGACAGAAGGGTCGCAAAGCGCTGGTTGCGTATGTGACGGCCGGACACCCCGATCCGGCCGGCTCGCTGGAGCTCGTGCGGGCGATTGAAGAGTCCGGCGCGGATGTGATCGAGATCGGCGTCCCGTTCTCGGATCCGATGGCCGACGGGCCGGTGATCCAGGCCAGTTCGCAGCGCGCGCTGTCGCACGGGATGACCTTCGACAAAGTGCTCGAGGTGATCGCGAGCGCCGACCTCTCGGTGCCGGTCGTGCTGTTCAGCTATCTCAACCCGGTGCTGGCCGCCGGACCGGACGCTCTGGAGCGCGCCGCCCTCGCCGGTGCGCATGGCGTGCTGATCACCGACCTGCCAGTCGGGGCGGACCCGGCGCTCGAGGAGCGATTTGCGGCAGGACCGCTCGCATTCGTGCGCCTCGTCGCGCCTACCACCCCATCCGAGCGCATGGCGCACATCGGCCGGCACGGCACCGGATTCGTGTACCTGATCAGCCGACTTGGCGTGACGGGCGCGCGCGACGACGTGTCTGCGGAATTGCCGGAAACGGTTGCGCGCCTGCGGGAGGCGACGTCGCTGCCGATCTGTGTGGGCTTCGGCGTCTCCACACCGCAGCAGGCAGGGGCCGTGGCCCGCCTCGCGGACGGCGTCGTCGTAGGCAGCGCCATCGTGAAGGCGGCGGACGAAAGCGTGAGCAGAGCCGCCGCGCTGGTGCGCGCGCTGCGCGAGGGGATCGACGCATGATCAACGACACGGCGCATCGCGCGCGAATCGCGCTTCCAAGCTGGGCCCAGGCGTCGGACAAGCGCCGCGCCCACATCGGGCGCGTTGTCGCGCTGCTGGATCGCTGGGCCGACGAGATGAACCTGCCGCACGACGAGCGGTCGCGCTGGACCGCGGCCGGCCTGCTGCACGATGCCCTGCGGGACGCACCGGAGGCCATGCTGCGCACCGTGACCGGCGACGACACCACGCCGGCGGTTCTTCTGCACGGTCCGGCGGCGGCGGTCCTCGCCGAACAGGACGGCGAACACAGGCATGCCGTACTGGACGCGGTGCGCTTCCACACGGTGGGATCGCCGGCCTGGGATCGCGCCGGGAAGGCGCTCTACCTCGCCGACTTTCTCGAGCCCGGCCGCCGCTTTCTCGTATCGGAGCGGGCGTCCCTGGCGAGCCAGGTACCCAGCGACTTCGACGGCGCCTTCCGCCAGGGTGTTCGCCTTCGCATCGAGTGGTCGCTGAGTCAGGGAGGGGAGTTGTTTCCTCAAACCGTCGCGCTGTGGAACGCCGTGCGCTGAGGCGTCTCGCCGTCGCCGGGCTCGGAGCGGCCGTGGTCGTGGCGGTGATCCTCATCGGGGCCGCAATGACCGGCGGCGGGTCGACGCGCGAGCCGGCACCCGACGCGTCCGCGCCCGAGGGTAGCCGCGTCCGCGTTCAGGTGCTGAACGCCACGCAGGCGCGCGGCCTGGCCCGGCGCGCCGCGCGGCACCTGCGCGACCGCGGCTTCGACGTCCTGGAGATGGGCACCGCGCCAGAGCAGCGCGACAGCACACTGGTACTCGATCGCTCGGGCCATCCGGACTGGGCTCGACGCGTGGCCGAGGCCCTCGGTGGGGCGCGCGTCGAGGCGCGCCCGGATTCGTCACGCTACCTGGATGTCACCGTGCTGCTCGGTCGCTCGTGGCGCCCGCCGGCCGAGCCGTTCTACCCGTAGCTGTCCGCACGCGGCGGCGATGTCCACCCCGCGGCTCTTGCGAACCGCCACTTCCACGCCCTGGGCGCGCAGTTCGCGCGCGAACCGCGCGATCTGATTCGCCGGCGTCGGAGCGAAACCGCGCGCTCCGCCCGGATGCAGCGGGATGAGGTTCACGAACGCGCCGCAGTCCCGGGCGAGTTTCGCGAGCTGCAGCGCGTGGACCTCGTGATCGTTCACGCCGCCGAGCATCACGTACTCGAACGTCACGCGGCGCTCGAACGTGCGCGCCGCTTCGATGACGTCCGCGAGCGGGTACTTGATGTTGATCGGCATCAGCTCGCGTCGCAGCTCGTCCGTGGGCGCATGGATCGAGACCGCGAGCCGGAACTGCTCGCGACGCTCGCCCAGCGCGATGATCCCCGGGAGCACGCCAACGGTCGATACCGTGATATGACGGGCGCCGATGCCCAGCCCGTTCGGGTCGTTGAGGATCGTGAGCGTCGTGTCTACGGCCTTCCAGTTCATGAGGGGCTCGCCCATCCCCATGAACACGACGTTGGTGACGGTGATGGGAGGGTCGAGCAGGCGCATCTCCCTCACCTGGCCGGCGATCTCGTGAACGTCGAGGTTGCGCGAGAAGCCCATGGCGCCCGTGGCGCAGAACGCGCACTGCAGCGCGCAGCCGGCCTGCGACGAAATGCAAAGCGTCAGGCGCTTTCCTTCGGGTATCGCCACCGTCTCGATCGCTTCGCCATCGCGCAACTTGAAAAGGAACTTCTCGGTGCCGTCGCTGGATTTCTGTCGCGCCTCGATGGTCAGCCGGGGCACCTGGAAGTGCTCGTCGAGTTGCTCACGCAGCGGCTTGGGCAGGTCCGTCATCTCGTCGAACGAGGCGTCGGGCGCGGTCCACAGATGGCGGGCAACCTGGCGCGCGCGATATCCCGGTTGTCCCTGGCTCTCGAAGAACTCGCGCAGCCGGGCCTCGGCCGCGGAGGGGCTGAGGTCGAGGAGATTCTCCCGTGGGTCCGGGGGCGCTGTCGAAAGGATCATTATGCTTCGGAACTCACTTTCACTGACGCAACCAAAGTACAAGACAACGTTGCACTTGAGCCAATCGCAACGCTCATGTCTCGGCCCGGCGAACGCCTACCAGTTGCCGCACGGCAACATTAAACTAGTTCGTCGCATGCCGGAGATCGGTTGAAGGTTCGACGATGGCTGCCCCCGCTCGTCTGGGCGGGGGTCATCCTTTTCGGCACGTCGTTGCCGCAGGCCGCGGTGCCGCTCCAAACCTCGTCGATCGACAAGGTTCTTCATTTCACCATTTATACCGTCTTCGCCTACTTGCTCTCCCGGCAGATCTCCGCAAGACACGACCCGCTGGCGCGCCGCCGTCGCGGCGACGTTGATCGCTGTCGCGTTCGGCGCGGTGGACGAGTGGCACCAGCGATTCATCCCCGGCCGCAGCACGGAGTTGGCCGACTGGGTGGCCGACGCGGCTGGAGCCGTGCTGGGAGCGCTGGCCTTCGTGCTGCTGCACCGGGGAGCGCGGCGAGTCGTCGCAGACCGATGAGCGTACAAGCCACCACGCTGCGGACGCACATGTGCGGCGCGCTGCGCCCGAGCGATGCGGCGAAACGGGTACGTCTCGGCGGCTGGGTGCACCGCACGCGGAATCTCGGCGGCCTGATCTTCGTGGACCTGCGCGATCGCACGGGAATCGTCCAGGTGTCGTTCGACCCGAATCGCTCGCCGGCCGAGGCCTGCGCTGCGGCGGCGTCGCTCGCCAATGAGACCGTCGTGCTGGTCGAAGGCGAGGTCGTGGCGCGCCCCGAGCAGATGCGCAATCCGGAGATGGGAACCGGCGACGTCGAGGTCATTGCTTCGGCCGTCAAGGTGGTGGGACCGGCCGAAACGCCCGCCATTCCGGTCGCGCGCGGGAAAGGCGAGAAGCTGCCGGCCGAGGAGCTTCGGTTGCGGCACAGATACCTCGACCTGCGGCGCTCCGAACTTCAGGAGAACCTGGTCCTGCGCCACCGGCTGCTCCAGGCCGCGCGCGGCTTCCTGTCGGAGCAGGGGTATCTGGAGCTCGAGACGCCGATCCTCACGAAACCGACCCCCGAAGGCGCGCGCGACTATCTCGTGCCGAGCCGCGTGCATCCCGGAGAGTTCTACGCGCTGCCGCAGTCGCCACAGATCTACAAGCAGCTCTTCATGGTGTCCGGATACGACCGCTACTTCCAGATCGCGCGTTGTTTCCGCGACGAGGACCTGCGGGCGGACCGGCAGCCGGAATTCACGCAGATCGACATCGAAGCGTCGTTCGTGGAGCGCGCCGACATCGTTCGGCTTGCCGAGGGGCTCATCGGTGCCCTGTGGAGGGTCGCCGGTCGTCGTGTGTCCGTGCCGTTCCCGGTCCTGGGCTATGCCGAGGCCATGGAGCGCTTCGGGAGCGACCGCCCCGACACGCGCTACGGCCTCGAGATACAGGACGTGACGCGCGTGTTTGCCGCGTCGGAGTTCGGCATCGCCAAGCAGGCCATCGCTGGCGGCGGAAGGGTCCGGGGGTTGGTGGTGCCCAACGGCGCCGTGCTGTCGCGCAAGCAGGTGGACGAGATCGAAGCGGAGGCAAAGTCGGCCGGCGCCGGCGGCCTCATTCGGCTGAAACGATCCGGCGCGACGCTCGAGGGACCGGCCGCCAAGTTCCTGGGCGGAGGCGCTGCCGACGCGCTGGGCGTGCCCGAGGGCGCCCTCGCGCTGTACGTTGCGGGGCCGGACGCTCATTCCAACCCGGCGCTCGATCGCGTGCGTCAGGACATCGCCAGCCGGCTGCACCTCATTCCGGAGAACCGCCACGACTTCCTGCTCGTGGTGGACTTCCCGCTTTTTCACCGGGATACCGATACCGGGGCGTTGGGCTCCGTGCACCACCCGTTCACATCGCCGCACCCCGACGACGTCGGGTTATTGAACAGTTCGCCTGACAAAGTGCGCGCTCTGGCATACGACGTGGTGATGGATGGGCTCGAGCTTGGCGGAGGGAGCATCCGTATCAGCGATCCGGCACTTCAATCCAGGGTCTTCGCGCTGCTCGGCATTGACGAGCACGCCGCTCAGACGCGCTTCGGCTTTCTCCTCGAGGGGCTGCGCTCCGGCGCGCCGCCACATGGGGGCATCGCTTTCGGCTTCGACAGGATTGCCATGGTGCTGGCCGGAGCCACGTCGTTGCGCGACGTCATCGCGTTTCCGAAAACCACCGCGGCCCGCGCGCTCTTCGAAGGGGCGCCAACGCAGGTGGCGGAGGAGGATCTTCGCGAGTTGCACATCAAAAGCGTTCTGGAGAGGGGCCAGGAGGGATCTTGACTGACGGCAGGGCGGGCGTGGCGGGCGAGGAGAGTACCACACAGCGGGTGTCCACCGAGGGGGCGGATCTGCTCACGCTCGCCGGTGTCAACGACGCGAATCTCGTGGAGCTGTCGCGGCTGTTTGGCGTGAAGGTATCCCTGCGGGGCGACGCAATGGTGATCTCCGGCGCGAACGAATTCGTGCACCGGGCGGCGTCCGTCGGACGAAGGATGGTCGAGGTGGCGCGCCAGCGCGCCGAGTTGACCACCGAGGACATCCTGCGACTGGGTGACGACCAGGACCGCGACACGGAAGGCGGCGCGGGAGGGGGAGGTGGAGTGGGAGGCGATGGTGTCACGCGCATCGCGCTGCCCGGCATGCGACGCGTCATCCAGGCCAAGACGGGTGGTCAGGCGGAATACCTCCAGAAAATCGCCGAAAACGACATTGTGGTCGGGATCGGTCCCGCGGGCACCGGCAAGACGTACCTGGCCGTTGCCGCGGCCGTGGACGCGCTCGTGAAGAAGAAGGTGCGACGCATCGTGCTGGCGCGCCCGGCCGTTGAAGCCGGTGAGAACCTGGGATTCCTGCCGGGGGACATGCAGGCGAAAGTGGATCCCTACCTCCGCCCCCTCTACGACGCGCTGGACGAGATGATGCCGTTCGAGCGCATCCAGCGCGCGCTCGAGACGCGAACCATCGAGATCGCGCCCCTCGCGTTCATGCGCGGACGCACACTCGGGGATGCGTTCGTGATCGTGGATGAAGCGCAGAACGCGACCGCGATGCAGATGAAAATGCTGCTGACGCGACTGGGCGTGAACTCGCGCATGGTGATAACCGGCGACAAGACCCAGGTGGATCTGCCGCGCAACACCGAGTCCGGCCTCATCCAGGTGGAGCGTCTGCTGCCGGGCATCGACGGCATCGCGTTCCAGTACTTCAACGAGACCGACGTCGTGCGTCACCGCCTCGTGCGCGACATCATCAGGGCCTACGAGTCGCAAGAGGCCGGGAAGTAACGCGTGGAGCCGGAGCCCGCGGGCGGCAGCATGACCGAACGACGCGGACTCGAAGCGCTGCGTCATCTGAAGTGGAGCCCGCACGGGCCGCGTCTCGTCCTTGGCGCGGCGCTGGCGCTCCTGACCTTCGGGCTCTTCCCCGAAACGCCGGCCACCCAGATCCCGATCTACGAGGTGGGGGCCGTCGCGAGCGACAACGTCATCGCGCCATTCGCCTACACGGTCCCGAAGACTGACGCCGAGCTGCGGGCCGAGCGCGAGGATGTTGCCCGGGCGACCCAGCCCGTGTTCCGGCTGGTGCCGTCGGCGCTGGACTCGTCGAACGCGCTCCTCGACGGGTTCGCCACGGCTGTCGCGTCCGCCGCCCAGGCGCAACCGCTGAATCCAGGCGCGGTCTCGCGGGCCGCCCGGCCGTTCGGTGTCACTTTGGAGCCCGCCGAAGCGGCGTATCTCGTTTCACCGTCGCGCCGGGAGCCACTCCTTGCGGCAGTCCGCCGTGTTTACGACCGATGGGTGGCCGCCGGGGTCGCCTCGAGCGGCGCGATGGACGCGCTGCGTGGCGACGTGCTCCTGCGCCGGGATGGCACGGAGCGGCGGCTTCCGGTGGACAGCTTGCTGTCATTCAGCCAGCTGATCTCACGCGCGCGCCTCCTGAACCCCGATCCGCGCTCCGACGCGGCCGACCTCGCTGTATCTCAAGCTCATCACGAGCTTCTTCCGGCCCACAATCGTGCTGGATCGCACCGAGACGGAGCGTCGGCGCGACGAGCTGCGCCGATCGGTGTCGCCCAACAAGTACGCGGTGCTTGCCGGCGAGAAGATCGTCGGCGCGCACGAGGTCGTCGGACGTCCGGAGCACCAGAAGCTTCGGGCATTGCAGCAGGCCATCGCCGAGCGGCGCGGCGCGCAGCCGCGCATCAGGCGGGCGATCGGGTCCGTCATCTTCGACTTCATCATCATCGCGCTGCTCGGGATGACGCTGCGCCTGTTCCGGCCGCGGGTTTATGGTCAGTGGCGCGCGGTTGTGGTGCTGGCCGGGCTCGTGGCCGTCGTTATCGTTGCGTCGGCGCTCGTGTCGCACATGCGGCCGATGCGCCCCGAGCTCATTCCCGTGACTTTCGCCGCCGTCGTCATCAGTGCGTTGTTCGACCAGCGTATCAGCATGGTGATCACGATGATCCTCACCATGCTCATCGGCGCGCAGGCGCCGTTCCGCGGGACGAACGCGCTGTTCGTCAACCTGCTGGGTGGCGCCGTGGCCGCGCTGAGCGTACGAACGGTCACCCGGCGGTATCAGTCCTACGTGTGGCTCCTCGCCGCTGGCGCGGCCTACCTGGTCGCGGCCTTCGCGATCGGGCTGATGCTCGACCAGGGCGCCGCCGTCATCGCCGCGTCGGCGGGTTTTGGCGCGCTCAACGCACTCGTCAGCATCCTCCTCGCGCTGCTGATCCTGCCGCTGGCGGAGTGGTACACCGGCGTGGAGACGGACCTGACGCTGCTCGAGTGGTCCGATCTCAACCGGCCGCTGATGCAGCGGCTGAGCCTCGAGGCGCCGGGCACGTTCGCGCACACGATGGTGATCGCCAACCTCGCGGACGCCGCCTGCCGCGCCATCGGCGCCAACGCACTCCTGGCCCGGGTCGGCGCGTACTACCACGACATCGGCAAGCTTGCCAGCCCGCAGTATTTCGTCGAGAACCAGGCGCGGGACCGCAACCCGCACGACACGATCACGCCGGACGAGAGCGCCGGGATCATCCGGGCGCACGTGCCGGAGGGGCTGCGGCTGGCGGAGAAGCACCGGCTCCCGCGCGTGCTGCGGGCGTTCATCACGGAGCACCACGGCACTGGGCAGATCTCCTACTTTCTCGACAAAGCCCGCGAGCGCCGCGAGAGCGACGAGAGCGTGGCGGCCGTCAACGAGGCCCAGTACGAGTATCCGGGACCGGTGCCCCGCAGCGCCGAGACCGCGGTCGTCATGCTGGCCGACGGGGTGGAGGCGGCCACGCGCGTACTCAGCGAGCCCACTCCGCAGCGCGTGCGCGAGGTGGTCGAGCACATCGTCCGTCAACGACTCGAGCAGGGTCAGCTCCGCGAAGCGCCCCTCACGCTGCAGCAGCTCGAGGTCGTCAAGGAAGAGTTCGCGCGGGTGCTGACGGGCATGTATCACCGTCGCATCGACTATCCGCGCCGGAGCGGCGGCATCACGTCCGAGTTCGCCTCAACATGAGCGCCGCGGTCGCCGTCGCCACCGATGGCGTGCGCATCCCGCTGTCCCGCGCGCGCGTTGCGGCCATCGCGCGAGCGGTGCTGGCCTCGGAACAGGTGCGCGACGCGATGCTGTCCATCACGTTCGTCACGAAGCGCCGCATTCGGGCGCTCAACCGCAGGCACTTGCGCCGCGCCGGCGCCACAGACGTGATCGCGTTCGGTTTCCGCCGCGCCGCCAGGAACGCGCCGACCGTGGGAGACGTCTACGTCGCGGCGGAGGTCGCGCGCGAGTCCGCGAGGGCCCATGGCGTCCCGGTCCGCCAGGAGCTCACCCGCCTCGTGGTCCACGGCACACTGCACGTGCTCGGATACGATCACCCCGATGGCGGCGCGCGCACCCGCTCCGCGATGTGGCGGAGACAGGAGCGGCTCGTCGCACGGCTCAGCGCACCGGCGCCATGACCGCGGCCTGGACGGTGATCGCGGCGATCTCGATCGCCCTGAGCGCGCTGCTCGCCGCCGCGGACGGCGCGCTGCTGGCCACCGGCCACGCCACGCCACGGCAGATCATCTCCGACCCCGAGCGCGCTCACCGCGCGCTGGCGCTCGGCCGTGTGCTGGGGCATCTGCTGACGGGCACAGCGATTGCACTCGCGCTGGCCCGGAGGGACTGGGGCGCCTGGCCGGCCATCAGCACGGCGGTGTTGCTCATCGTGCTGAACGTCACCCTCGTCGAGGGAATCGCGCGCACCGCCGGCTATGTCAGGGGGATGACCGCCGTAAAGGACCTCGCGCCCGTGGTCGCGATTGCGGACCTGCTGCTGCTGCCGGTCACCTGGCTGGGCGGCGCCGCCGAGCGTGCGGTCGGGCGGGTGCTGGAAACCGAGCCCGAAGGACCGGCCGCCGCGCAGCGCGGAAGGGACGAAGGCGCCTCGCGGTTCCACGAGGTGGTCGCCGCCGAAGCCAGCGTTTCCGAAGCCGAGGAAAAGCTGCTGCACGGCGTCTTCTCGCTCGGTGACACCGAGGTGCGCGAGATCATGGTGCCGCGCGTGGACGTCGTCGCCATCGACCGCTCGACCTCGTGGTCGGAGATGCTCGACCGCGTGCGCAGCTCGGAACACGCGCGGTTTCCCGTGTACGACGGCACGCTCGACAACGTGACCGGGATCCTCTACGCGAAGGACCTGTTGCCCACGGTCGTGGCGGACGCGGAGCCCGATGACTGGTCCACCCGGATCCGCCCGGCCTCCTTCATCCCCGCGACGAAGACCATCGACCAGCAGCTGCGCGATTTCAAGGCGCAGCGCACCCACATCGCGGTGGTGATCGACGAGTACGGCGGCACCGCCGGCCTCGTCACCATCGAAGACGTGCTCGAGGAGATCGTCGGCGAGATCCACGACGAGTACGACGTGGAGGAACCGCCGATCGAGCAGGAGGGCTCCGCCCACTTCTGGGTGTCGGGCAATGTGACGCTCGCCGATCTCTCGGAGCTGCTCGGCGTCGAACTGCAACGCGAAGACATCACGACGGTCGGCGGCCTGGTGTACGACACCTTCGGCCGCGTGCCGCGCGCGGGTGAATCCGCTGAGGTGGGCCCGTTCCGCATCGTCGTGGAACGCGTGCGCCGCCGCCGTATCGAGCGCGTCTACTTCGAGCGCGTCGCGCCGCCGGAGCCCGCGTGAGGCCGTACCTCGTTTTCGCCGCGTGTCTCCTGCTCGTGGCCTGGTTCACCGCGGGCGCGATGGCCGTGCGCTCCGCGAGCCGCATCTGGCTGCGCCACTGGGCGGAGCGCCGGCTGCGCGGCGCCGCGACCGTTCTCGTGTACCTCGAGCGTCCCATCAGCCTTCTCACCGCGGCCAACGCCGCGATCGCTCTCACGCTTGGCCTGGTGGGCGTCTGGATCGGGTGGCGAAGCGCCGCCCGCGAGAACGTCGCCATGCTCACGCTCGGCCTCTACACGACCATCGTCGTCTTCTTCGGGCACCTCCTGCCTCGCGCCATCGCGCGCCGCTTTCCGTCGGCCGTCATACCGATCGGCATGCCGATGCTGCGACTCGCCGAAGTGCTGACCTGGCCGGTGCTGGCAATCGGACGCACGGTCTCGGGAGCCGACCGCCTCGCGCGCGAAATGCCGGCAGCCCCGCACGAGGCGATGCACGAGCTGCTGCGCGAGGGTGAGCTGGAAGGCGTCGGCCGCCGCGACGAGATCGCCATCATCAGCGGCGTCATGGAATTCGGCGAGAAAGCAGTGCGCGACGTGATGACGCCGCGCCACGAGGTGTTCGCCGTCCCCGAGGGAGGTGCGGCAGAGGCCAGGGCGGTAGCCAATCAGATCGCCGAGTCGGCGTTCAGCCGCGTGCCGGTGTATCGCGAGTCGCTGGACCACGTGATCGGGATGTACCACGCGTTCGACGTCCTCAAGGCGCGCTCCGACCGACTTCCGCCGCTGCGACCCGTCGCGTATGCCTCGGCCGACACGCCATGCAGCGAGCTACTCTTCCGGATGCTGCGGGCCCGCATACATCTGGCCATCGTGCACGACGATCGCGGCCACACGTTGGGCATCGCGACGCTGGAGAATCTGCTCGAGGAGCTCGTGGGGGACATCCGGGACGAGCACGATGATCCTGCGGTGACCGGCCGGCACAGCGCGGTGGTGTGAGCGCCATCGAACGTCGGCTGCTCGAGGATTTCACCGCCGGCAAGAAGCCGGCGCTCGCGCGCGCGGTGAGCATCGTCGAGAACCACCGCGAAGGATTCGACGCGCTGCTCGCCACGCTGCACGCGCGCATCGGCCGCGGTCGGCGCATCGGCGTCACCGGGCCCCCGGGTGCGGGAAAGAGTACGCTCACCGCGGGGCTGGTTGCGGCCTATCGCGATGCGGGCCTCACGGTGGGCGTCATCGCCGTTGATCCCACGTCGCCGTTCACCGGCGGCGCGCTGCTCGGCGACCGCATCCGGATGGAATCCGTCGCGCTCGACCCCGGTGTGTTCATCCGATCGATGGCCACGCGCGGATCGCTCGGCGGCCTGGCCGAGGCGACGGGCGAAGTGGCCGACGTGCTCGACGCGTTCGGTACCGACCGGATCATCATCGAGACCGTTGGCGTCGGCCAGAGTGAGCTGGACGTCTCGCGCAACGCCGACAGCACCGTCGTGGTACTGGTGCCGGAGTCGGGCGATTCGATCCAGACGCTCAAAGCGGGGCTGATGGAGATCGCCGACATCTTTGTCGTGAACAAGGCCGATCGCCCCGGCGCCGACCGCCTGCGCAACGAGCTGGAGCTGATGCTCGGGCTGCGGAGCGGCGAGACGCTCAGGAACGTGCCCGCGCACCACGGCGTGCAGCTCGGGAGGCCCATGACGAAGCAGGAGCGGCTGGCCAGGAACCGGAGGGAGTCTCGCGATAGCGAGGCAACCGAAGGTCGGCTGCCGATGTCATCGGCGGCCAACCCGGCCCGCGCTGCCAGGAAGCGGCCGCCAGGGAGCAGACCGACCGCTGGACGCCCGCGGTGTTGCGCTCGGTCGCCACCCAGCGTGAAGGGGTCACGGACCTCGTGGGAGCGATCGACCGGCATTTCCAGTATCTTGAGCGCAGCGGTGAGTTGCACACCCGGCGGCGCGCGCGGTTACGACGCCGCGTGGTGGAAGTCGTGGAGTCGAGGGTGCGGCGCCGGCTCTGGACCGACGCGCCGCTCGTCGCCTGGCTCGACGAGCAGCTGCCGGCGCCTGGAAGCGGGCTCCCGCAATCCCTTCGAGGTGGCGGACGCACTGCTGGCGCGCAGCGCCGAACTCTTGACACGGACGACGACATGACCTCGACGCGCGATTTCAGCGGATCGAACCGAGGAGCAGGCGGAGCTCGAGCGCCTGCGCGCCGAAGTGGCGGAGTGGCGCAAGCGCTTCGCCAAGAGCGAAAAGCGGGGCGCTGGCTTCGTGAACTCCGTCGGCGAGGTCGAGCCGCTCTATACGGCGCTGGACGTGTCCCCGGACAGCGCGGAGGAGCTCGGCGTTCCCGGGATCTATCCGTTCACGCGCGGCATCCATCCGACGGGATATCGCGGCAAGCTGTGGACAAGCGGCAGTTCGCCGGCTTCGGGAGCGCCAGCGGACACCAACGCGCGCTTCAAGTTCCTGCTCGAGCACGGCCAGACCGGACTCTCGACCGCGTTCGACTTCCCGACGCTGATGGGCTACGACTCCGACCACCCGCGCTCCGAGGGCGAGGTCGGGAAGACGGGCGTCGCGATCTCGAGTCTCGCGGACATGGAGGTCCTGTTCGACGGAATTCCGCTCGATCAGGTCTCGACGTCGATGACGATCAACGGCCCGGCGATCATCATCTGGGCGTTCTACATCGCCGCGGCCGAGAAGCAGGGGGTGTCGTCCGACAAGCTTCGCGGGACGATCCAGAACGACATCCTCAAGGAGTACATGGCGCAGCACGCGTGGTGCTTTCCGATCGAGCCGGCGCTGCGCCTCATCGTGGACTGCTTCGAGTGGGGCGCGGAGCACGCGCCGCTGTGGAATACGATCTCGATCTCCGGCTACCACATCCGCGAAGCGGGGTCGACGGCAGTCGCAGGAGCTGGCGTTCACGCTCGCGGACGGCTTTACCTACGTCGAGCGCGGCATGGCGCGCGGGCTCGACGTGGACGAGTTCGCGCCGCGACTGTCGTTCTTCTGGGACATCCACAACGACTTCTTCGAGGAGATCGCGAAGCTTCGCGCCGCGCGCCGCATCTGGGCGCGCCACATGAAGGAGCGCTACGGCGCCAAGAATCCGCGGTCGTGGATGATGCGTTTCCACTCGCAGACCGCGGGGGTGACGCTCACCGCGCAGCAGCCGACGAACAACGTCGTTCGCGTCGCCTACCAGGCGCTGGCAGCGGTGCTCGGCGGCACGCAGTCGCTGCACACCAACTCGATGGACGAGACGCTGGCGCTGCCCACCGAGCAGGCGGTGCAGGTGGCGCTCCGTACGCAGCAGATCCTGGCGTACGAGAGCGGCGTGCCCAACGTCATGGACCCGCTCGGCGGCTCGTACTACGTCGAGGCGCTGACCGACAAGCTCGAGCGGGACGCCGAGGCGTTGTTCCAGGAGATCGACGGCATCGGCGGCGTGGTGAAGGGCCTCGAGACCGGCTGGCTCCAGCGCAAGATCGCGGAGTCCGCGGCGCGCCAGCAGTGGGAGATCGAGCAGCACCGGCGTGTGATCGTCGGCGTCAACGAGTTCGTCACCGAAGAGCCCGAGCTGTCGATTCCACTGCTCAAGGTCGGGGCAGGACACCGAGCGCGAGCAGCGGGAACGTCTCGCGAAGGTGCGCGCGACGCGCGACAACGACCGCTGCGCGAAGGCGCTGGAGGAGCTGCGGCAGGCGGCGCGCGGCAAGGAGAACACCATGCCGCACATTCTCGATGCGCGCGCGCGTACTGCACGCTGTACGAGATCCGCGCCGCTCTCGAGGACGTCTTCGGCGCGTACCGGGAGCCGGTGTTCTTCTGAGGGAGGGGGGAGGAGGGGGGAGGGAGGAGGGGAGGAGGAAGGGGAGGAAGGGGAGGAAGGGGAGCGGGAAGAGGAGGACTGCACCTCCTCCCTCCTCCCTCCTCCCCCCTCCCTCAGAATGGTGGACCTCCTACTTCGACGCGCGGTACCTGCGCGAGTACGAGCCGCTTGTTCGACCTCGAGCGCGACCGGCAGCGAGGTCGCGCGGCTCATCGAGGTGCTCGAGCTGCCGGTCGGGCGCGCGCGTGCTCGACTGCCCGTGCGGGCAGGGCCGGCATGCGCACCTGCTCGCCGAGGCGGGCTTCGACGTGGATGGCGTCGACTACTCCCGGCCGCTCCTCGCCCACGCGCGAAAGCGCGGCACCGGCCGGACGCCTCCGCTACACCCGCGGCGACATGCGGACGCTGCCCGCGCGCTGGACGCGGCGCTTCGACGCCGTGGTGAATCTGTTCACGTCGTTCGGCTTCTTCGGCGAACCCGCGCGACGACGCGCGCGTGATCCGGGAATTCGGCGCGCGTGCTGAAACCGGGCGGCACTGCTCGTCTGGCACGGCGCCAGCCGCGACGGCGTGTCGCGCGCAGTTCCTGCGCCGCGACTGGTGGCGCACGTCGGATGGAACGCTGGTCGCGCACGAGCGGTCGTTCGATCCACTGTCGGGCGTTCTGACGGTCGAGTCCGAGCGGCGCGGCCGCTCCGCGTACGGCGACGCGCGACGCACCGGATCCGGCTCTACACGGCGACACGGCTCGCCGAGTTGTGCCAGCGACGCGGGGTTGATCGTCGAAGCGGCGTACGACGGCTGGACCGATCGTCCGCTGCGCCGCTCCTCGTCGGGAAATGTTGTTGGTCGCGCGACGGCGACGGCTAGCTTCAAGCGACGACGCACGTTGTCGCACCACGCACGCTGACGAACGACGCATGATCGCAAGGTGGAATGCGCCCAATCCGCGTACTCGTCGCCAAGCCCGGCCTCGACGGTCACGACCGCGGCGCCAAGGTCGTCGCCGCCGCGCTGCGCGACGCCGGCATGGAGGTCATCTACACCGGCCTGCACCAGACGCCGGAGATGATCGCGAGCGCCGCCGTCCAGGAAGACGTGGACGTGGTCGGGCTCTCGATCCTGAGCGGCGCGCACATGACGCTCTTCCCGCGCGTGCTCGACCTGCTGCGACGAGGCGGGCCGCGACGACGTGCTGATCACCGGCGGCGGCATCATCCCGAAGGAAGACATGGACGAGCTGCGACGCCTCGGGATCGGCCAGCTGTTCGGCCCGGGCACGCCGACGTCGGAGCTCGCAGACTACATCAAGACGTGGTTCGCCGAGCGCCAGAAGCAGGAAGCGTAACGCCGGCGCCGGCCGGCAAGGCCCCGGCGGGTAACACCGCCGGTCAGGCGCATTCGCGGCTGCGCGACCTGAGCGGCGAGCTGCGCGCGCTCGAGGCCCGCTTGCGGGAGGGCGGCGGCGCGGAACGCATCGCGCGGCAGCACAAGCAGGGGAAGCTCACCGCGCGCGAGCGCGATCGAGCGGCTCTGCGATCCGAATACGCGCTTTCTCGAGATCGGGCTGCTCGTCGCGCACGATCAGTACGACGGGCAGGCGCCGGGCGCCGGCGTCGTGACCGGCGTCGGCCATCGTGCACGGCCGCGAGGTGGTCGTCGTCGCCAACGACGCGACGGTGAAGGCCGGCTCCTGGTGGCCCGAGACGATCAAGAAGATCCTGCGCGCGCAGGAGATCGCGATGCGCTGCCGCATTCCGATCGTCTATCTCGTCGACTCGGCCGGCGTGAACCTGCCGTACCAGGGCGGCGTGTTCCCGGGCCAGTACGGCGCGGCGCGCATCTTCTACTACAACTCGATCATGCGGCGGTACCTGCGAGTCCCGCAGCTCGCCGCGGTGATGGGCCCGTGCATCGCCGGCGGCGCGTATCTGCCCGCGCTCTCCGACGTCATCGTGATGGTGAAGGGCACGTCGTTCATGGGACTCGGCGGACCGAACCTGGTGAAGGGCGCGACCGGCCAGACGATCGACGCCGAAACGCTCGGCGGCGCGGTCGACGCACACCGAGATCAGCGCCGTCGCGCACTACGCCGTGGACAACGACGAAGCCTGTCTCGCGAAGCTGCGCGAGCTCGTCGCCGACTTCCGCCTGCCGTCACGCGACCGTCCGGGCGACGCCGCACGCGGGCACGCCCGCGGCGATCACGCGACGCGCTCTACGACCTGCTCCCGGCCGACCACCGCATGTCGTACGACATGCACGCGGTGCTGCGCGCGATCGTCGACGGCGGAACGGTCGACGAGTTCCAGGCGAACCTCGCGGCCGAGATGATCTGCGGCGACGCGACGATCGACGGCATCGGCGTCGGCGTGATCGCCAACCAGCGCGGCCTGATCAAGACGCGTCCCGGCGAACCGCCCCGCTTCGGCGGCATCATCTACACGGAGAGCGCGGAGAAGGTGGCGTTCTTCATCGAACGATGCGACCGCCAGGGCATCCCGCTGCTCTTCGTGCAGGACGTCTCCGGCTTCATGGTCGGACCGGAGGCCGAGCACGAGGGCATCATTCGCGCCGGCGCACGATTCGTGGAAGCGATGGCGACCGCGCGCGTGCCCAAGCTCGTGCTCACCGTGAACCACGCGTCGGGCGCCGGCTACTACGCGATGGCGGGACAGGGCTTCGATCCCGATTTCATCTTCTCGCTGGCCCACCGGACGCATGGGCGTGATGGAGGGCGAGTCGGCGATCCAGGCCGTGCACGGGCCCGACATCGAGCGCGCCAAGAAGCAGGGACAGCAGCTGTCCGACGGACGTGAAGGACAGCATCGAGGAGATGCGCGCCGACTACGAGCACCAGCTCGACGCGCGCTATGCCGGCGCGCGCGGCTTCATCGACGCGATCGTGTACCCCGAGGAGACGCGCGACGTGCTGGCGCATGGCGCTGCGTTCGGCGCTCGCAGAACCGCGGCCCGCACCTGGGTCCCTTCGCGCTCCACGGACGGCGCGTGACGCCGGCGCCGGAGCGTGGTGCGGATCGCCGTCGGCACAGGGCTTCTGGGGCGATTCGCTCGAGGCGCCGCGGCGGCAGGTCGAGCGGCGGACCGGTCGACTACCTGATGCTCGACTACCTCGCCGAAGTCACGATGTCGATCCTGCAGAAGCAGAAGGAGCGCGACCCCGCGATGGGCTATGCGCGCGACTTCGTCGGCGCGGTCGAGAGCGTGCTCACCGGCCGTGGTCGAGCGCGGCGTGCGCGTCGTCGCCAACGCCGGCGGCGTGAACCCGGCGCCTGCGCGCAGGCAGTCCGCGGCGTACTCGCCGCGGCGCGGCGCCGACCAGCCTGCGCATCGGCGTCGTCACGCGGCGACGATCTGCTGCCGCGGCTCGACGAGCTGCTCGCCGCCGGCCACGAGCTCGCGCAACATGGAGACCGGCGAGCCGCTGGCCACGGTGCGCGACCGCGTCGCTGTCCGCCAACGCGTACCTCGGCTCGGCGCCGATCGTGGAGGCGCTGACGCAGGGCGCGCAGCGTCGTGATCACCGGCCGCTCCACCGACACGGCGCTCACCATGGCGCCGCTGCGCCACGAGTTCGGCTGGGCGCGATGACGACTGGGACCGGCTCGCCGCGGGCATCATCGCCGGGCACATCATCGAGTGCGGCGCGCAGTGCTCGGGCGGGAATTGCCTGCTCGACTGGCGGACGATCCCGGATCTCGCCGACGTCGGCTATCCGATCGTCGAAGGCCACGCCGACGGCACCTTCGTGGTCACCAAGCATCCCGGCACCGGCGGACGTGTCTCGGTGCAGACGGTCACCGAGCAGCTCGTGTACGAGATGGGCGACCCGCGCTCGTACATCACGCCCGACGTCGTCGCCGATTTCACGACCATCCGGCTCGCCCAGGACGGGCCCGAACCGCGTACGTGTGTTCGGCATCCAGGGGCGGCCCGCGACCGACAAGCTCAAGGTGTCCATCGCGTACGCGAGCGGCTTCAAGGCGGTGGGGACGCTGGTGTACTCGTGGCCGGACGCGCTCGAGAAGGCGCAGCCGCCGATCGCGTGCTGCGCGAGCGGCTCGATCGGCTGGGCCTCGAGTTCGACAGGATCCTGACCGAGTTCGTCGGCGTGAACGCGACGCACGGCCCGCTCGCGCCGGCCCGCCCGATCGGACGACCTGCCCGAGGTGCAGCTGCGCGTCGGCGTGCGCGGTCGAGCGACCGCAGGCGGGTCGAGCGCTTCACGCGCGAGATCGCGCCGCTCGTGCTCAATGGGCCGCCCGAGCGTCACGGGCTTCGCCGGCGGTCGGCCGAAGGTCGAGGAGATCGTGGCCTACTGGCCGGCGCTCATCGACAAGGCGCGTGATCACAGCCGACAGTGGAGATCGCGTGATGCAGGTGCAGCTCGTCGACATCGCGCACGCGCGCTCCGGCGACAAGGGCGACACCGCCAACGTCGGCGTGATCGCGCTGCAAGCCCGAGTGGTACCCGCTGCTGGCTCGCGAGCGTGACGCGCGATCGCGTTCGCGACCACTTTCGGGGCGATGATCACCGGCGACGTGGAGCGCTTCGAGCTGCCCAACCTCCATGCGCTGAACTTCCTGCTGCACGGCGCGCTGGACGGCGGCGGCACGCTTGTCGCTCAAGACCGACGCGCAGGGGAAGGTCTTCTCGACGGCGCTGCTTCGCATGAAGATCGAGGTGTCCGACAAGGAGGCCGGCACGCTGGGGCTGCCGGGAGCGGAGTCCCGGTGACCAGACTTCTCCAGATCAGACTGGCGATCGCGATCCTCGGCCTCGTGGTCTTTGGCTACGGCTATGCGGTGGAGCAACCAAAGGTGCGCTTGGCGGGTATTGTGCTACTGGCGATTTCGCTGGTGCTCCGATTCGTGCCGGACCGTAAGGGAAAGACAGGCGACCCGACGAACTGATGGACGACGCACTCTATTTCGGCGAGCAGCACCTCCAGGTTCGTGAAATGGTCCGGCGGTTCGCGCGGGACGAAGTCGCGCCCATCGCCGCAAAGTACGACGCGGACGCGAAGTTCCCCTGGGAGAGCATCCGCAAGATGAGTGAGCTCGGGCTCCTCGGAATCCCGTGGCCCGAGGAGTTGGGGGGCGCCGGACTGGACCTGATGAGCTACATGATCGTGATCCAGGAGCTGGCCAAGGTGGACGCGTCGCACGGGCTCACCGTGTCGGCCCACACCACGCTCGGCACGTCTCCCATTTTTCGCTTCGGCACCGACGCGCAGAAAAAGCGGTACGTGCCACCTCTCGCTTCGGGCCGCGTGATGGGGGGCTTCGGGCTCACGGAACCCGACGCGGGCAGCGACGCGGCGGGCACGAAGTCCACGGCGGTGCGCAAGGGTGACCGCTACGTGTTGAACGGCGTCAAGCGCTTCATCACGCACGGCGGGGTTGGCGAAATCTTCGTGGTCACGGCCGTCACAACGCCGGGGCGCGGCACCGAGGGCATCAGTTCGTTCATCCTTACCAAGCACACCAACGATCCCGAGGGCGCGGCCGCGGCTGGAGTGGGGCATGACCCTTCCATCCCCGTGATGGCCGGGTTTCGCGCTGGCAAGAAGGAGGACAAGCTCGGCTGGCGCGCGTCGGACACGTCCGAGTTGATCATGGAGGACGTGGAAGTTCCGGCGGAAAACCTGCTGGGCAAGGAAGGCGAGGGTTTCAAGAACTTCATGAGGACGCTGGACGCCGGCCGTGTCGGCATTGCCGCGCTGTCGCTGGGCATCGCGGAGGGAGCGTTCGAGCAAGCGCTCAAGTACGCCAACACGCGCAAGCAGTTCGGACAGACCATCGCGAGCTTTCAGGGCATCCAGTTCCAGCTCTCCGACATCGCCATGGAGATCGAAGCAGGGAAGCATCTGATGTTCCACGCGGCGTGGCTGGCGCAGCGCGGGCAGCCGTTCGCGAAGGAAGCCGCGATGGCCAAGCTGTTCTGCTCCGAGCTGGCGATGCGGGCAACCATCAAGGCGATCCAGGTGCACGGCGGATACGGATACACGAAAGACTATCCCGTGGAGCGGATGATGCGCGACGCAAAGATCTGCGAGATCGGCGAGGGGACCTCGGAGATCCAGCGGATCGTGATCGCGCGGCATCTGCTGAAGGAGCTGACGGACTGAAAACGGGGATGGGATGACGGAAGCCTGCCCGCAACGCCTTCCGGCATCCCGTGCCCCGACATCCCGTCATCGTCGTAAGTCATTGCCTCTCTTGCGGAAAGCGACGCGGCGTCTTAGTACTCATGCAGTGTCTTTTACGCAGTCATTTGCTGCCGGGGCAGCGCCGCGCGACTCGCGGCTGCGCCTTGGCGAATTGCGCGAACATGCTCTCGTGAGGATGTCGAGGGTGTTGAACGCGCTCGTTGCATCTGCGACGCAAGGCCCCGCCCGCCATGCCTGGGCCGATCGCACCCCGCTCCGAAGACTGCCGGCGCTCGCGGCGCGACGGCCGGGCCCGGGGTGGTCGATCACGCGTGGACTCGCAACGAACTCAAGCCATTCGAGGAGTGGCATCGGGCCTGGCCCCGCGCTTCTCCAACTCACCAACACACCCTTCCGTCCCGGGGGCAGCGCGGAGTCGCCGCCTGGTCACTCGCGGACGGCACACGATGAAACGAGAGATACTCATCAACGCGACCTCGCGGGAAACGCGGGTCGCGATCCTCGAGGACGATCAGCTAGTCGAACTACTGGTTGATCGGCCCGATGCCCGCCGCATGGTGGGCGACATCTACCTCGGACGGATCGAAGCGGTTCTTCCGGGAATTCAGGCGGCATTCGTCGACATCGGGACGGAGAAGAGCGCGTTTCTCCATGCGTCCGACGTCATCTATCCGGACGACAAGGACGGAGACGGAAACGGCGACGACGACGAATCGGCCGACGACGAGGCGGACGCCGACGAGAGCGAGGACAAGCCCCGCCGTCGTCGCCGGGAACCGCTCCCGATCCAGGATGCCGTAAAGCGCGGCCAGGACCTGCTGGTGCAGGTCTCCAAGGAACCGATCTCG
Organism: uncultured Gemmatimonadaceae bacterium; assembly: GCA_963724885.1. GTDB lineage: Bacteria > Gemmatimonadota > Gemmatimonadetes > Gemmatimonadales > Gemmatimonadaceae > DASPMP01. The sequence goes on from CAVRWG010000004.1 coordinate 473,908, forward strand.
ACGAAGGGCCCGCGCGTGACGGCGGACGTCTCGCTCGCCGGCCGCTTCCTGGTGTACATGCCGTTCGCCTCGCGTGTCGGCGTCAGCCGCAAGATCGGTGAGCGGTCGGAGCGCCAGCGCCTCCGCAAGATGGTGGAGGAGATCCTGCCAGCCGATTCCGGCGGTGTGATCGTCCGCACCGTGAGCGAGGACGCCACCAAGGAGACCTTCGGGCGCGAGCTCCAGACGCTCATCAACACCTGGAAGCGCATCAAGAAGAAGACGCACTTCGTCCGGGCGCCCGCGCTCGTGCACCGCGAAACCAACCTCACGCGCGGGCTGATCCGCGACCTGTTCAGCGAGAAGGTCGAGCAGGTCACGGTGGATTCGAAGCAGGTCTACAACGAGATCCTCGAGTACCTGAAGGGCGTCGCGCCCGAGCTCGTGGATCGCGTGAAACTGTACGACGCGCAGGTACCGCTGTTCGACAAGGCGAACATCGAGCACGAGATCCGCGACCTTTTCAAGCGCCGCTGCGACCTGCCGTCGGGCGGTTACCTCATCGTCGAGCCGACGGAAGCGCTGGTGTCGATCGACGTGAACTCCGGTCGCTACACCGGCAAGAAAGATCCGGAAAAGACGATTCTTCGCACCAATCTCGAGGCCGCACGCGAAGTGGCGCGCCAGCTCCGGCTGCGCGACGTCGGCGGCATCGTGGTGGCGGACTTCATCGACATGGAGGTGAAGGCGAACCGCGAGAAGGTGCTCCAGGAACTACGGACGCACCTCGGTCGCGACCGGGCGCGGACCAAGGCGTTCACCGTGAGCGACCTCGGTCTCATCGAAATGACACGCCAGCGCGTGCGGCAGAGCCACTTGCAGGCGATGACCGAAGCCTGCGCCGTGTGCCACGGAACCGGGCGCGTCTTCACGGCGGAGACCGTCGTCCGGCGCGTGGAGCGGGCGGTGCGCCGCATCGTCGTGGAAGGAAAGCGCGATCCGCTGGTGGTGAAGTTGCATCCCGACGTCGCGATGTATCTGTTGGAGCAGGAGCGCGACTTCATCAAGCGTCTGGAAAAGTCGGCGGGCTTCGGGCTGGAGCTTCGCGACGACCCGCTGTTGCGGCCCGACGAGTTCAAGCTTGTCGTGAAGAGTGCGGGGAGGGATGTGACGCAGCAATACGCGGTCGCGTAGAAGCGCGAGTAATAGCGATCGCTTCACTAGCTGGCTGGGTTGACGTCGGACGTCGGAGTCGGACGTCGGACTCTGGCCTTACCCGCGATGAAAGGGTGACGGTGACGGCGGAAGGAGGAGTCAGACTTCGGGACCCATTCTCGGAGCCTGACAATGCCCCGTCACCGCGACATCATCGCCTGGCAGCGCGCCATGGACCTGACGGTTGCCACTTGTTCGCTTAACGGCCCACGGCGTTCATTGGGGCACACGGATCTCGCCAGCCAGCTGATGCGAGCCTCGGTTTCGATTCCGTCGAACACTGCCGAGGGCAACGGCAGGGAAGCTCCAGGAGAATTCGCGGACTTCCTTGACGTCGCGATGGGCTCGCTGAGGGAAGTGGAAACGCTCCTCCAGCTGACGGACCTGCTGGGCTTGGTCAAGAGAGCCATGATCGCCGAGCTTCAGAGGCAGTCCGATGAGACCGGCCGCCTCCTTTACGAGATCAGACGCTCCAAGCGAGCCCAGTGAGATCTCAGACGTCCGACGCCTAGAGTGCCCTTTGACAAGGACTTAGCTATTACCTAATTTTCGAGGCTCAATGCCAAAGAAAACGCAGACCAGTCCGATGTCCTACGCAATCATCCGCACCGGCGGCCGCCAATTCAAGGTGGAGCCGGGCAAGAAATACCGCCTTCCAACGCTCGCCGGTGAGCCGGGCGGCAAGATCGAGTTCACCGACGTTCTCCTCGGTAATGACGGCACGAGCGTCAAGGGAGTAGACAAGAAGCTCGCCAAGTCCAAGGTCGTCGGCGAAATCGTGCGGCAGGGCAAGGGCGACAAGATCGTCGTCTTCAAGATGAAGCGCCGGAAGAACTACGCGAAAAAGCAGGGACACCGGCAGGGCTTCACCGAAGTGAAGATCAACGACATTTCTCTCGGCTAGTCGGGGACCGTATGGCTCATAAGAAGGGTGTCGGCTCGTCAAGAAACGGCCGTGATTCGAATCCGAAGTATCAGGGCGTGAAGAAGTTCGGCGGTGAAAAGGTGATCGCCGGCAACATCATCGTCCGTCAGGATGGCACCAAGTGGCATCCCGGACGCAATGTCGGCATGGGATCCGACTACACGATCTTCGCCCTCATCGACGGGACCGTGAAGTTCGAGCACCACAACAAGCGCCGGTACAGGGTCAGCGTCGAACCCAGGACCAAGGCAACCACGGCTGCGTAAGTCGCGGTCAGGCGTATATTCGCGGCGTCCGGCTCTGGCTGGACGCCGCTTTGCTTGCCGGAACCCGACGCCACCCGACTTCGTAGTGAAGCGCAAGGGGAGGGAATGAATCCATGGCTCTTTGGAACAAGCTGAAGGACGAGCTCAATCGCGCCGGACGCGCCGCCCAAGAAGCGCTCGACGAGGGCAAGCTGCGCCTCGACCTCCACCGCAGCCGCCAGGCGATGGACCGCGCGGCCGAGAAGCTTGGCTACGCCGTGTACCGCGCTCGCAAGCTCGGCGGAGATATCCCGACCGACGAGTACGCGCGCGTGTCCGCCGAGGTCGCGAACGCGGAAGCGGAAGTGGAGCGCTACGAAACTCTGCTGCGGGAAGCCGCCGATCGGCGGAAAAGCACCGGAGAGGCAGACGCACCACCCGCGTCGCCGCCGGAATGAACGTCGAACGTCCAACGTCGTACATCATGCGTCCAACGACTGACGTTTGACGTTTGACGTTTGTCGTGTGACGTTGGGCGTTCGACGCACTCAGGGTCGGCGGTAGTCCGGCGGCAGCGTTCTGTACCTCCGCTCGAGTAGATCCTGGCGGCTCGGCGTCGTGATCTCTCGCCCCCGCACCAGCACGCGCTCTGCGCGCGTGCTGAACTCGAACGGATCGCCGCTCCAGACAACGACGTTGGCCACCTTGCCGGGTTCCAGCGAGCCATAGCGGTCGGCGACTCCGAACACGCGCGCCGGAGCCAGCGTCACCGCGCGCAACGCGTCGTCCCAGCTCATGCCGTACGCGACGGCGTTGCCCGCTTCCTGCTTCAGGTTGCGCACATTGAACGTCTCGGCGTCGCTCGTGCCGTTGTCACCGATGAGAATTACATCCACACCGGCGCGTCGCAGGATGGCCGCCGACTCCTGCACCGATCCCAGCGACGAAAAGCTGCCGGGGATGTTGTTCATTGCCCCGGTCAGCACCGGCACCCGCGCCGCGGCCAGCTTGTCGGCGACGAGCCACGCTTCCGACGCGCCAGCGATCACGAGCCGGACCCCGAAATCGCTCGCCAGCCTGAGCGCGGCCTCGATGTCGCTCGCCTTGGTGGCGACGACGATCAACGGGAGGCGCCCTTCGACCACCGGTATCATCGCTTCGAGGTCGAGACGGCCGGCGACGAAGTCGCGCGTCGCGGCCCGCTCGAACTCGGCGCGCCGGCGCGCGTAGGTGCGCGTGTCTTCCAGCAGCTCGCGCAGCTTGATCAGCAGCTCTCCGCGCGCGCCCACGCCGGCCGCTCCAGCGCCTCCGATCTGCGCGACCATCGCCACCGGCGCCCGGATCATCATGTCCGTCAGCGAGCCCTCGACCAGATCGACGACGGCGGCCTGACCGGCCACCAGCCCGCCCGAGGGCGCCAGCACGACGGTGGTGATCCCTTCGCTGCGCGCCGGCGCCAGCAGGACGGAGGCGGGATTGAATCCGTCCCACACCGTGAACGCGGCCGCGACCGCGTCACGGCCGCGCGCCGACACGTCGCGCGTGGCGCTCTCCTGCGCGACCTCGACGAGCCCGAGCTGCGTGGCGGAGTTGATGAAGCCCGGCGTCACCCATTTGCCCGCCGCATCGATGCGGCGCGCGTCGGCGGGGATCGGCACGTTGGCGCCCACCTGAACGATGCGCCCGTCCCGAATCAGCACCGTGCCGGCTTCGATGGGCGCTCCCGCGACGGGGTAGACCCGCCCACCGATGATGGCGATCGTCTGCGCCGGCGCGATCGTGCCTGCGCCCAGAAGCGCCGCGAAGCCCAGAATGAAGGAGCGGTCGGGTGTGCGCATCAGCGGCTTCCTCCAGGCAGGCGCAACTGCGGCACAAAGCCCAGCTCGAAGTCCGTGCGCCATGCCTGCGCGGCGTCGTTTCGGTCGAAGAGCATCGCGCCATCCACCCACACTTTCTCCGCGCGCGAGTACACGCTGAACGGACTCCCCGACCACAGCACGACGTCCGCGTTCTTGCCGACCTCGATCGAGCCGATGCGATCGTGCAGGCCCAGCGCCCACGCCGGATGGATCGTGATCCACTTGATCGCCTGGTCGGCAGCGATCTCGACCCCGATGTCACGGCCGGCGTACATGGCCTTCGCCGCTTCCTGATTCAGCCGCTGCGACCCTGACGCGTCGTCCGAGTGGATGATGGCGCGCGCGCCGGCGCGGTCCACGATCGCGGCGTTCGCCTTTACGGCGTCCAGCGCCTCCATCTTGAACGCGCCCCAATCGGCCCAGATCGAGGCCGATATGCTGTCCTGCGCGAGACGGTCGGCCACCTTGTACGCCTCGACGCCGTGATGGAACGAGCGGATCGAGTATCCGAACTCCTTCGCGATGTCCATCATCTGCGCCATTTCGTCCGCCCGATAGCAGTGATTGTGGACGTAGATGTTGCCGCGCAGCACTTCGGCGAGGGTTTCGTTGCCGAGGTCGCGGGACGGCGGATCCCCCTGCTTGTCGGCGTTCCACTTGTCCCAACGCCGACGATACGACTCGGCGCCGATCCAGGCCGTGCGATATCCGGCGACGTTGCCCATGCGCGTGGACGGGCCACGGCTGGCATAGACGCGCTTGGGGTTCTCGCCGCAGGCCATTTTCAGTCCGTATTTCGCGCCCGGGAACTTCATGCCCTGCACGGTGCGCGACGGCACGACCTTGAGCACCGCGCTGCGTCCGCCGATCAGGTTCGCGGAGCCGGGAAGCACCTGGAGCGTCGTGACGCCGCCGGCGAGGTTCCTCGGGAACTGCGGATCCTGCGGCCACACCGAGTGCTCCGACCACACGTGCGCCGTGACGGGATTGGTGGCCTCGTTGCCGTCGTTGTTTCCGCTCGTGCCCGGCGCGGGATAGACGCCGAGGTGCGAGTGTGTATCGATGAGGCCCGGGGTGACATACTTGCCCGTGCCGTCCACCACGACGGCGTCGGATGGCGCCGTGACGTTTGCGCCCACCGCCGCGATCTTGCCGTCGCGCAGAAGAACCGACGCACCCTGGAGGGTCGGTCCGGCCGCCGTCATCACCGTGGCATTGCGGATCAGTGTCGTCCGTGATGGAAATGCGCGGTACGTGCTGGGGAACGGGTCGGCGTTCGGCACCGAGATGGCGCCCGCACCGGGCCCGGATCTCGAGGCCGCAGGCTCCTGACGCGCCGGAGCTGGGGCAGGTGCGGGGGCAGGTGCGGGCGCGGGCGCCGATTGCGCTGGACGCGTGCAGCTCCAGCTCGAGAACCCGGCCAGCGCCAGCAACGTGAGCTTCTGCATCGAAGGGATCGCCTCCACGGGATGAGCGGATGAAGGGTGGGAACGCTATTCGCCACCGGCTCGTGTGGCAACGCGCCGGCCGGCCCGCGGCTAGAGGCCGGCGAGCATCCGGACGTCGTCGGTGCAGATGGCGTCCACGCCGAGCGTCTGAAGCCATCGGGCCGCCTCGAGCGAGTTCACGGTCCACGCGACGACTCGAACAGCTTCCTCCTTCGCGGCGGCCACGAACGCTTCGTCCACGAGGCTGTAGTGCGGCCAGACGTCGCGCAACCCCAGCCGCCGCGCGGCGCTGACGAGCGCCTCGACCGGGTGGTCCGTGTTGCGGTCGAGGAGCGCTCCCCGGGGGGTGGCCGGCGATCGCTCCGCGACGCGCTCGATGGCGTCGTGGTCGAACGAGTGGATCGCGAAGCGCTTGCCATGTCTGTCGCAGACGTCGAGCACCGCGTCCTCGATCGCGACGCCCTTGAGCTCGACGTACACGGTCGCCCGCTCGCCGACGATGCGGAAGACATCCTCCAGACGCGGGACAGCCACACCGCCACCCAGGTCGAGGCGAGCGATGTCCGGCCAGTCCGTGCGAGCGATGGCGAGGCCGAGTACCGTCTCGTCGTGGTGAACCACCACGACACCGTCCCGGGTGGCGTGTACATCCAGTTCCACGGCGTCGGCGCCATGCTCCAGGGCCAGGGCGAAGGCCTCGATGGTGTTCTCGATGCGCTCGGTGGGCGCTCCGCGGTGGGCAACCCGCTCCGGGAGGGCCGTGGCCGGTCGGGGAGGTGTATTGGGCACGAGGTTTATTATTCCGCAACCCTACCCCCGGCAAGCGCTTAACAAACCACCCACTGACGGCGTCTACCTTTTCGGGCGAATGACTGATTCCGGCCAGAGCGGTGACCCGGGAGACGCGGACCTCATCGCGCGGTGGAAGGCCGGAGATCAGCGGGCGGCGACCGAGCTCGTGGAACGTCACGCACATGCCCTGGCGCGCTTTGCGGTCAGCTGTGGGGCGCGAGATGATATAGATGAGCTGGTGCAGGACACCTTCGTGCGTGCCTTCGGTTCGCTCGGCGGCTTTCGCGGGGACAGTTCGTTCCGGACGTGGCTCTTCACGATAGAACGAAGGCTGTTGATGGACCGTCGGCGCGCGGAGCGTCGCCGGCCGGTGGGTAAGGAAATCGGCGAGGAGGACGCGGCGACCGAATACGATGCGCTCGACGATCTGGTGGCCAACGAGGCGAACGCGCGGGTGCTGCGCGCCATCGATGGGCTGACGCCGACGCAGCGTGAGGTGTTCGTTCTGAGGGTGAGGGAAGGGTTGTCATACAAGGAAATCGCCGAGACGGTGAGCACTACGGAAGGAGCGGCGCGCGTGCATTATCACCACGCCATGCGCGCGATCAAGGAGCAACTCGATGCGTGATTGTCCGAATGCGACGATGAGGGACCGGCTTCCGGACCTCCTGAGCGGCCGCCTGCCGGCGGGCGAGCAGGCTGACGTTCGCGCACACGTTGCGGCCTGCGTGGATTGCCGGGCCGAACTCGAGTTGCTCGAGCGGGTCCTTGCGAGCGCGGTGACGCCGCGCGTGGACACCACCCGGATCGTGGCGGCCCTGCCCGCGTATCGTCCGGCGTCATGGTGGCGCGCGGCCGGACGGTCGCGCCAGGCAGGCATCGCGGCGGCCCTCGTGCTGCTCGCGGGCACCGCGACGCTGATCGCGGGGCGAGTCGTGGGCGGACCGCCGTTAGTGCCCGATCCTGTCGCCAGTGCTTCCGTGCAGGTACCGACGCGCGGGGCGACTAGCGTACGCGAAACGCCCGAGCCATCACTGGGGCGCGACGCGCTGGCGTACCGGCCGACGGAGCTGGCGGTCGGCGAGACGTTGCAGGACCTGTCTGACGCGGACCTGCGGGAGCTGCTCGACGAACTGGAGAGGTTCGAGGCCCTGATGCCCGCCGAGCCCGAGGCCATTCCGCCCTCACTGGGGCGGGGTGCAGGATGACGGGCGGACGCGTTTTACTCGCCGGCGCCACACTGTTGGCCACCGTGGCCGTCGCGGAAACAGCGGACGCACAGCGGCCGCAGCGGCCCGGAGCGCGCGCGCAGGCGCAGGCCCAGGCGCAACGCCGGCTGCAGGACTCGGGCGAAGGCGCGAATCGCGCGCAGCTCGAAACCGCTATCCGGCGGAGCTTCGCGCGCGTGGCACGCAGGCAGGTGGGCTTGTCCGACACGCAAATGCGTGGCCTCGTCCCGATCACTCAGCGACACGAGCGCCAGCGCCGCATCCTCCAGAAGGAGGAGGGCGACACTCGCATGGCCCTGCGCGCGCTCATGCGCGATGAGCGGACCGCCGACCCCGCCCGGGTGGATCAGCTGCGCCAGCGCCTGCTGGACGTTCAGCGGCGGCGCCTCGCGCTCGCCGAAAACGAGCAGCGCGAGCTGGGCACGATCATGACGCCGATGCAGGTCGTGAAGTACCTCGCCGTGCAGGAGCAGTTCCGACGGCGCTTCGAGGAACTGCGGCAGCGGCGCAATCCCATCCCTGAAGGCGACACGCCGCTCGACACCTCCGCCCGGCGGCCGCCGCCGTTCTGATCCGCTACGGAGCGGCGCCCGGGCAGCTAGATTTGTCTCGCTCACGAGCCCGGGTGGCGGAACGGTAGACGCAGAGGACTCAAAATCCTCCGCTGGCAACAGCGTGCGAGTTCGATTCTCGCCCCGGGCATCCCAAGAGACGTGGACGCCACCTCCACAATGCCGACCTACAAGTTCGCGAAGGTCCCCCACGACGGTGAGCGCATCGCCTATGTGAACGGCGCGCTGCGCGTGCCGAGCAATCCGATCATTCCCTTCGTCGAGGGCGACGGCACGGGCCCCGACATCTGGCGCGCGTCGGTGAAAGTCTTCGATGCGGCAGTGCAGAAATGCTATGGCGGGGAGCGCCGCGTTCGCTGGATGGAGGTGTTCGCGGGCGAAAAGTCCTTCAAGGACTACGGCGACTGGCTCCCGCAGGAGACCGTGAACGCGATGCAGGACTTTCGCGTCTCCATCAAGGGGCCGCTGTCCACGCCCGTCGGCGGCGGCATCCGTTCGTTGAACGTGACGCTCCGCCAGGTGCTCGATCTCTACGCCTGCATCCGTCCGGTGCGGTATTTCGAGGGTGTCGGCAACCCGATGAAGGAGCCGGAGAAGCTCAACGTCGTCATCTTCCGCGAAAACGTGGAGGACGTGTACGCCGGCATCGAGTGGAAGGCCGGCTCTCCCGAGGCCGAACGACTCCGGGAGTTCATCCGAAAGGAACTCGGCAAGGACATCAGGGAGCACAGCGCCTTGGGCGTGAAGCCGATGTCGGAGTTCGGCTCGAAGCGCCTCGTGGAGATGGCCATTCGCTACGCGCTCAAGAACGACCTTCCATCGGTGACGCTGGTGCACAAAGGGAACATCATGAAGTTCACCGAGGGTGCGTTCCGCGACTGGGGCTACGAGGTCGCGCGCGACAAGTTCGGCGAGAGTACCTGCACCGAGGCCGACCTCGGCAAGGGCGGCTCCGCGGCGCGCGCCGACGCGGTGGTGATCAAGGATCGCATCGCGGACGCGATGTTCCAGCAGCTGCTGCTGCGTCCCGACGAGTATTCCGTGATCGCAGCACCGAACCTGAACGGCGACTACATCTCGGATGCGGCTGCCGCGCAGGTGGGAGGACTCGGCATTGCGCCCGGCGGCAACGTCGGCGACGGCTTGGCGGTCTTCGAGGCAACCCACGGCACCGCGCCCAAGTACGCCGGTCAGGACAAGGTGAACCCCGGAAGCGTGATCCTTTCCGGCGTCATGATGTTCGAGTACATCGGCTGGGACGACGTCGGCCGCCTCATCGTGCGCGGGCTGGAGAACGCCATAAAGTCCAAGCGGGTCACGTACGACCTGGCGCGCCAGATGCCCGGCGCCACCGAAGTGTCCACCTCGGCATTTGCCGATCAGATCATCAAGGGCATGTCGTCGTAGACAGCCAAATCAATGCTCACAATCTCTAGGGGTTCGGCGGACCTCGGGTCGCTGCGCACGCCGGCGCTCGCCCTGCTGCTCGAGCAAACCGCCGGCGGGACGGTTCCGGATCCGGGCGCGCTCGACTCCGGCGTTGCCGACGGCATCAGGCGCGTGATCGCCAGTCGCGACTTCCGTTCGGCGCGCGACGAAACGCTGCACTTGCTCGGGAACGAAACCGGTGTCCAGCGGGTGCTTCTCGTCGGGATGGGGAAGGTGACCGACCGCCTCGCTTCGCTGCGCCGGGCCGCTGCGATTGCGGCGCGTCGCGCGCACCAGGCGGGTTTCGGCACGCTCTCGATTCACGCGAATGTGGCCGGCGCAGACGAAGCGGAAGCCGTCGGCCTCGGAGCCATCGCCGGATCCTGGGAACTCAAGGACTACAGGTCTCCGCTCCCGGACGACGAGCGTCGGGACCCGCTCGAGGAGGTTGTCGTCCTGGCCGCCGACGCGTCCGCCGCCGAACGCGGCCTGGCCGCCGCGCGTGCCATCGGGGCCGGACACACCGCGGCCAGGCGTCTCGGCATGCTGCCGGGGAACGTGTGCACGCCCGACTACCTCGTGCAGACGGCGAAGGAGATCGCCGTACGCCACGGAATGCAGCTCACCGTACTCGGACGCGCCGAGATGGAGCGCGAGGGCATGGGCTCGTTCCTGAGCGTCGCGCAGGGAGCCCCGGAACAGGACCCCAAGCTCATCGCGCTGGAGTATCGCCGCGGCGGCGACCAGGCACCGATCGTTCTCGTCGGAAAGGGTCTCTGCTTCGATTCCGGCGGCATCTCCATCAAGCCCGCGCAGGGCATGGAGTGGATGAAGTTCGACATGTGCGGCGCGGCGGGCGTGATCGGCGCCATGGAAGCCATTGGCAGCCTGGGCCTCCCGGTGAACGTCGTCGGGCTCGTGGGAGCCACGACGAACATGCCGTCGGGAACGGCGGTGAAGCCCGGCGATGTCGTGAAGGCGAGTAATGGGAAATCCATCGAGATCATCAACACCGACGCCGAGGGGCGCCTGGTGCTCGCCGACGTGCTGGCGTTCGCCAAGCGGTTCGCGCCCGCGGTCGTGATCGACGCGGCGACGCTCACAGGCGCCTGTGTGATAGCGCTTGGCCACACCGCCACCGGAGTGATGGGCTCGGAGGAGGGCGTCATCCAGGAGGTGCTCGCGGCGGGGAAGCGCGCCTCGGAGCCCGGCTGGCCGCTGCCCCTCTGGGACGACTTCAAGCCATTGATTAAGTCCGATATCGCGGACGTTAAGAACTCCGGGGGCCGGCCCGCGGGTACAATTACGGCAGCGCTCTTCCTGAAGGAGTTTGCCGAAGGGTATCCATGGGTTCACCTCGACATCGCGGGCACCGCGTACAGCGAGAGCGATCTCGCCACGATCCCGGCCGGGCCAACCGGTGTCCCGGTCGGCACGTTCGTCGAATTCGTGCGCGGTCGGGCCGGGGCAGGGCGCTGATCGCCACGGTAGCGGCGTTCGCGCGACGTCTTGGCCTCGGCCTGTTGGTCGGGGCCGTTTTGCACGGAACAGCGGAGGCGCAGGCGCGCGACACGTCGCGCACCAAGCGCGACACGATCCGCAGCCCGCGCGACACGATTCCCCGGCGCGACTCCACGGCGGCCAGGCGCGACACGACGCGCGACGTGCGCGTACCCGTGCCGGCCCGCGAGGACTCGCTGCTCCGGAGCGACAGCCTGCTGAGACGCGACTCCCTGCGCGCCGCGTCGCCGTCGCGGGACACTTTGAAGGCGCCGATCGCGACCGCCGAAGCGCCAACCATCGCGGACCCCAACGGAAGCTTCGTCTGGGACCGCAATGACATGTTCTCGACGGGCGCCCTCACGGTGCTGGAACTCCTGGATCGGATTCCCGGCGTTACGGGACTGCGATCCGGCTGGATCGCACAGCCGATGATCGCGCCGTTCCTCGGCGATCCCGGCCGCGTGCGCGTCTTCCTCGACGGACTCGAGCTGCTCGAACTCGATCCGCGAATGAACGGCGTCTGGGACCTCTCGCAAATCCCGCTCTGGGCGCTCGACGACATTCGCATCGAGCGCGGTGCGTCCGAGCTCCGCATCTTCATGCGCAGCTGGCGCGTGGACCGGACGACTCCGTTCACGCGCACGGACGTCTATACGGGCGACCAGTCGACGAATCTCTACCGCGGCCTCTTCGGCAGGCGCTATCGGCACGGCGAAGTCACGCAGCTCGCCGGTCAGCAGTTTGGCACCGACCCGGGCCGGAACACCGCAGGCAGTGATCAACTGGGCGCCATGGGCCGGATCGGGGTAGCGCAGAAGCGTTGGAGCGCGGACGCATTTCTTCTGCGGCTGGACCGCAATCGCGCGCTGACCCTGAACCAGAACCCAATCGACACGATTCCCTCGACCGAGTCCACCAGAACGGAGGCCTACGTGCGATTCGGGTGGGGAAGCCCTGACTCGGGGGAGGGCCCATGGATCCAGGGGATCGCGAACGCGTCGCGGTACACATACGGCGGCGACGAGACTTTCCCGACGACGGCGATCAATGCCGACACCTCGCGCTTCGAATCGCAGTATCTGCTGGCGGGCGGATACTCCAGCGGACGCTGGCGAGCCAGTTTCGCGCAGCGGTACCGTGCAGGGCTCCAGCGTCGTATCGCGACGCCGATCGGCCGCCTTGGGATGGAGACCAGACTTCTCACGGTGTCCGCCCTGGCCGAAGGTCGGGGCGCCGACTCCACGCGTCGCTTTGAAGTGGCGGCGGTCGTGCGCCCGGTGAGCTTTTTCTATCTCGCGGGGGCTGCAGGGCTGGAGCAACCGCAGCCTCTGCCCGACTCGCTCGCAATTCCCGGCTTTCCCACGGAGCCGCGCTTCATGCGCGCGGAGGCCGGATTGCGCATTCGCGATTTATGGCTCAGCGGCGGAGTACTCCGTCGCGACCCGGTGGTGCTCGACGGCGCCCCGGTCTTTTTCAGCGGTACGGTGAACGTGAGCGCGCCGGACCTCGAGGGAGTCTTCGCCACCGTACGGGGCCGGATCTGGAAGGCGCTGTACGCCGATGCGCAGGGCATGCAATGGAGCGACCCGGGCGGGTTCTACCGGCCGAAGCACCAGACGCGGAGCGAGCTGTACGTGAGCACGTCGCTTCCGAAGCGCTTCCCGAACGAGAATTTTCACCTGCTTTTCTCCGCCGTTCACGAGTACCGTTCGAGCTCGTTCTGGCCTGACTCGACCGGTCCCATCCGCCAACCCGGCTTTCGGAGCATTTCAACGCTGCTCCAGTTCCGGATCATCGACGCCGAGATATTCTGGAGCGTCCGGAATATCAGGGGCGAGATTTACACGCAGATCCCCGGTTACCGCATGCCGCGCCTCACGAACACCTACGGCGTGAGATGGAAGTTCTGGAACTGATTGAACTCATGCCGACGCAGGCGTCGGTCAGAATTCGACAACGCCGCTCGCAGGCTCGCGGCTTATGTTGACAAATCTTGTTGTCACGCCATAACTTAGCCCACCTCACATGATTCGAAGCATGACGGGGTTCGGGACAGCCGAAGGCGCCGTCGGCGCGCTTCGCGTGTCGGTCGAAATCCGCTCCGTCAACCACCGCTTCTTCAGCCCCGCCATCAAACTGCCGCAGTCCCTTTCGCGCTGGGAGTCGGAAGTTCGTGAGGCGCTGCGCCGGTCGATCAGCCGGGGACACGTGACGGTCACGGCACGCATGGACCGCTCGCAGGCCTCCGACTCGGCGATCAACGAGGCCCGGTTCGGCGCGTACGTCGCGAGGCTGCGCGAGTTGAAGGAGCGATATGCGCTGGATGGCCCGATCGATGTGGCTACGGTGCTGCGCCTGCCGGACGTTGTTTCCGGCGATGTGGCCGAGGACGAGGGAAGCGCGCGGGAGCTTGTGGCGATCGTGAACCAGGCGCTGGAGGCCTTGTCCGCGAGCCGGGAATCGGAAGGCAGCCGTCTCGCGACGTTCCTGGTGGAGCGGCTCAAGGTGATCGAGGCCGCGGTATCACGGCTGTCCGAGAGGGCACCGGTTCGACTCGTCGAGCAGCGCGATCGCCTTGTGACCACCGTCGCGGAGCTTGCCGCTGGCGTGAAGATGGACGAGCAGCGCCTCGCTCAGGAAATCGCCATTCTCGCCGATCGTCTCGACGTAGGCGAGGAGCTGGACCGGTTCCGCTCGCATTTCGTCGCGTTCCGTGAGGCGATCGACGGCAACGGAGCGCCGGGCGGGGTCGGAAAGCGGCTGGGGTTCCTGCTTCAGGAGCTGTTGCGCGAGGCCAATACCACCGGGTCCAAGGCCAACGACGCGGCCATGGTGAAAGACGTCCTGGCCATCAAGGAGGAGCTCGAGCGGATTCGCGAGCAGGTGGAGAACCTGGAGTGACGGCCTTTCCGATCATCCTGTCCGCCCCGTCCGGCGGCGGCAAGACCACCATCGCCAAGGCGTTGCTGGCACGCCGCAAGGACCTCGGCTATTCCGTGTCGTGTACTACCCGGCGGCCGCGAGAGGGCGAGATTCCGGACACGGACTATTACTTTATATCCAGGACTGATTTCCTCTCCAAGCGCGAGCGGGGCGAGTTCGCCGAATCGGCGGAAGTCCACGGCAACCTGTACGGCACGCTTCGCAGCGAGGTGTTGCGGGTCCTCGAGACGGGAAAGCACGTGCTCATGGACGTCGACGTCCAGGGCGCGTCGCAGTTCACGAAGGTGTTTCCGCAGGCGGTGACGATCTTCATCCTGCCGCCCTCGGCGGAGGTGCTGCTCGAGCGTCTGCGGTTGCGACAAACGGAATCGGCGCAGCAGCTTGCCAGCCGCCTGCAGTCGGCGCTGCAGGAGTTGCAGTCGGTGGACGAATACGAGTACGTGGTGGTGAACGACGACCTCGACACTGCGATCAGGCGCATCGGCTCGATCGTGGACGCCGAGGTTTCGAGCAGGGAACGCGTGGTCGGGCTGCGGACGCAGGTCGCGCTGTTGATCGATCAGCTCGAGCGCGAAATTGAATCACGAAAACAGGGATCTGTGAAATGAGAGTCTTTACACCGGTGGAGATCGCCCGGCATGCGGCGAACAAGTACCTGGGCGTTCTCATCGCGGCGAAGTATTCGCGTGTGCTCAACGAGTTTCCGCGCGATCGCTCGGCGATGGGCGAGAAAAAGCTGACCACGCGCGCGCTCGAGGAGCTCGCGAAGGGCGGGATCAGCTATCGCGTGGTTCCGCGTCGCCGCGGCGGCGACTGAGTCCCCGGCCGGTGCGCCCCTTCGACGGCCGCACGGTCCTCCTGGGTGTCACCGGCGGAATAGCCAGTTACAAGTCCGCGTGGCTTGCGCGCCTGCTCACGAAGGCCGGCGCGCGCGTCGAGACCGTTTTGACGCGCTCGGCGACGGAGTTCGTGAGCGCGCTCACCTTCGAAGCGCTCACGGGCCGCTCGGCGCATGCGGGCCTGTTCGACACCGGCCGGGCGCTGGAGCACATCACGCTCGCGAAGGCGGCTGACGCGATCGTCGTCGCCCCGGCCACGGCGGACTTCCTCGCGCGCGTCGCCACGGGCCAGGCCGACGACCTGCTCACCGCCATTCTTCTGGCGACGAAGGCTAAGGTGCTCCTCGTGCCCGCGATGAACGACAACATGTGGTCGCACCCGCAGACGCGGCGCAATGTCGACCACTGTCGCGAGCTGGGATACGGCATCCTCGATCCGGAGGAGGGAATGCTCGCCGCCGGCGAGGGGGAAGGCCCTGGCCGGATGCCGGAGCCCGAGACCATCTTCGCGCATGCGGGGCGCCTGATGGAAGCCGCCGGAGACAGCGCGCTCCGCGGGCGCCGCGTGATCGTCACCGCGGGCCCCACGCGCGAGGCCATCGACCCAGTACGGTTCGTCTCGAACCACAGCTCGGGCAAGATGGGCGTCGCGCTGGCATCGTCCGCCTGGCGACGCGGCGCCGAGGTCTCGCTCATCGCCGGGCCCATGTCCATCGCGCTTCCCGAGGGGCCCGAGATCCTTCGCGTCGAGAGCACCGAAGAAATGGCCACTGCGGTTCGCGAACTCCTGCCGCGGGCCGATGTGCTCATCATGGCGGCCGCACCGTCCGATTTCCGACCGGCCAGCGTCGCGAGGTCGAAGATCAAGAAGGGCCGCGGGGCACCGGTGGTGGAGTTCGAGGAGACGCCCGACATCCTGCGCGCGACGCGCGCCGGACGTCGCCAGGGCGCGATTGTGGTCGGCTTCGCACTCGAGACGGACGCCGCGATCGAAAACGGGAGGAAGAAACTGCGCGACAAGTCGCTGGACTTGATCGTCGTCAACGACGCGACCGAGGCCGGAGCGGGCTTTGGTGTCGACACGAACCGCGTGACGCTCCTCGACCGCGAGGGCGGCGAGGAAGCCCTGCCGTTGCTGCCGAAGAGCGCCGTCGCCGACGCAATCCTCGATCGCGTGGAGCGGCTCGCGAACCGCAAGGTGAGCGAGCGCACCACAGCACCTTCGCGCGAGCTCAATGGACGGTAGGGAGCAGCTGCGCCGCTACCTGGAGCAGCGGCGCGAAGCGGGCGAGCGCGAGCTCGTGCTCGACGGGCTCGACGTCGGGGAAGTCATGCGGCTGCTCGGCGCTGACGCGGCGTCCGGAACGCGCGAGCCAATGCGCGACGCGCCGAGTGCCCGCGCGCCCGAAGGCGGCGAATCCGGCGACTGGCGCGCCGTGCTGCGCTCGAGCGGGGTTGCGCCGGGAACCGCTGAACAGCGGGATGCAGAAAGGCGGGAAGTTGAAAAGCGGGATGCGACGAGCGGGACGGAGGCACACGTTCCGGCGAGCGCCGAACCTCCCATCGGCCTTGTAGTCGAGGGCGGTCGCGAGCTTTTCGGCGCGATGGCCGACCTGGAATCACTCGAGGCGGTCGCGCAGGCGGTCGCGTCCTGCAAGCGCTGCCCGCTCTACGCCACCGCCAAGAACCCGGTTCCCGGCCAGGGGAACCCGAACGCCGATCTCCTGATCGTCGGCGAAGCGCCGGGCGCGACCGAGGACGAGCAGGGACTCGCGTTTGTCGGCGCCGCCGGCCAATTGCTCACAAAGATTCTTGCGGCGGTGAATCTGCAGCGCGACGACGTTTTCATCTGCAACGTCCTGAAGCATCGTCCACCGGGCAATCGCAATCCGATGCCGGACGAAGTAACCGCCTGCAGTCCGTACTTGTTGCGACAGTTTGAACTGGTTCGGCCAAAAGCAATCCTTGCTCTTGGCACGTTCGCAGCCCAGACTCTGTTGCAGACGAAGCTGTCCATCGGAAAGCTTCGAAGTCAGGTGCATCGCTTTCATGGCGTGCCGCTGATCGTCACCTACCATCCCGCGGCCCTGCTGCGGAATCCGTCCTGGAAGAGACCCACCTGGGAAGATGTCCAGCTCGTCCGTCGAATACTCGATAGCGCTCCCCCCGTCGCTCGGCCGTGATCCGTTCCGGGATCGGCAGCCTCCCTACTCAGAAGACGCCGAGCAAGCCGTACTCTCCGCGATGCTCATGGACCAGGACGCCATCGTCCGGGCCGCGGAGATCGTGGACGACTCGATGTTCTACGCCGAGCGTCATCGGCGAATCTTTCGTTCGATGGTCGCGATCACCGAGCGCGGGAGCGTCGTCGACCCGCTGACGCTCTCGGAGGAGCTGTCGCGGAAGGGCGAGCTCGACGCGGCGGGCGGCAAGGACTACATCGGCTATCTGGTGGACGCGGTGCCGACCGCGGCCAACGTGGAGTACCACGCCGCGATCGTGCGCGAGAAGTCGGTGCTGCGGCAGCTGATCCAGGTCTCGACGCAGATCGTGCACGACGCGTTCTCCGGCCAGAGCACCGCCGCGGAACTGCTGGATCAGGCCGAGTCCAGGATCTTCCACGTCTCGCAGCAGCGGAAGCCCGACGGCTTTACGCGCATCAAGGAGCTGCTGTGGCCCACGATGGAGCGCATCGAAGCGCTCCAGCGCGGCGGCAAGACGATCACCGGCGTCGCCAGCGGCTTCAACGACCTCGATGACCTGACGTCCGGCTTCCAGCCCGCGGACCTCGTCATCGTCGCGGCGCGCCCGTCGATGGGAAAGACCGCGCTCTGCCTCAACATCGCGCAGCACGCCGCGATCGAGGACCACGTGCCCATCGCCTTTTTCTCGCTCGAGATGAGCAAGGAGTCGCTGGTGCAGCGCATGCTCACCAGCGAGGCGCGCGTGGACTCGCAGCGCCTGCGGCGCGGGCTGCTGCGCGACGACGAGTTCCCGATGCTCGCGCGCGCCGCGGGCATTCTCAGCTCGGCGCCGATCTGGATCGACGACACGCCCGGCATCACGCTGCTCGAGATGCGCTCCAAGGCGCGGCGTCTCAAGGCCGACTCCGGCGTGGGCATGCTGATCGTGGACTACCTCCAGCTCATGCAGGGGCCGAGCAACGCCGAGAACCGCCAGCAGGAAGTGAGTCAGATCTCGCGCGGGCTCAAGGCGCTGGCCAAGGAGCTGAAGGTTCCGGTGATCGCGCTCTCGCAGCTCTCGCGCGCTCCGGAACAGCGCACCGGCGACCACAAGAAGCCGCAATTGTCCGACCTGCGTGAATCCGGTGCCATCGAACAGGACGCGGATCTTATCATGTTCCTGTTTCGACAGGAGATGTACGATGGGCCGGTGGACGGCGACGGCAACTCGCTCGAGGGCAAGGCGGAGCTGATCGTGGGCAAACAGCGCAACGGCCCCACGGGCACCGTAAACCTCCATTTCCACAAGCAGTACACGCGCTTCGCCAGCTGGAGCCCGCGACCGACGGCCCCGTGAGCCCCGGGGCAAAGACCGTGTATCGCTGCACGGAGTGCGGCGCGGAGCACGCCAAGTGGGCGGGACGCTGTGACGCGTGCGGAGAGTGGAACACGCTGGCCGAGGAATTCGCGGCGAAGGCAACGTCGAACGTTCGACGTCGGACGTCCGACGTTCGACGTCCCGGAGTCCCCACGGCCGCGACGGCGAAACTCCGCGACGTCGCCGGCTCCGAATCCCCGAGATGGAAAACGGGCCTGGCGGAGTTCGACTTTGCCCTCGGCGGCGGAGTAGTACCGGGAAGCATGGTGCTGGTGGGAGGTGAGCCCGGGATCGGAAAGTCCACGCTGCTGCTTCAGATCGCCGCGCGATTGCAGCACACCGGGCGAAGCGCGCTCTACGCCTCGGGCGAGGAGTCACCGCTCCAGGTCCGGATGCGGGCGGATCGGCTCGACGAAAGCGCCGGCGACGTGGAGCTGCTCAGCGAGACGAACCTCGAGATCGTCCTCGCGACGGCGGAAGCGCGGCGCCCGGACGTGCTGGTCGTGGATTCGATCCAGACGCTGTTCACCTCGGATCTGGAGGGCGCGCCGGGCAACGTGGGACAGGTGCGCGAGTGCGCCGCGCGCCTCATGCGATTCGCCAAGGCCAGCGGCACCACGGTGTTCGTTGTCGGGCACGTCACCAAGGGCGGCGGCATCGCCGGCCCCAAGACGCTCGAGCACATTGTGGATACCGTCCTGTACTTCGAGGGCGAGAGCAGTCTCGATCATCGCGTGTTGCGCGCCACCAAGAACCGCTTCGGCAGCGTGGACGAGATCGGCGTCTTTCGCATGACGGAGCGCGGACTCGAGCCCGTCGCCAACCCATCCGAGCTGTTCCTCGGCGACCGCGACTCGAGCGCCTCGGGCAGCGCCGTCACGGCGCTCCTGGAAGGAACGCGGCCGGTGCTCGTCGAAGTGCAGGCGCTCGCCGCCAAGGCGGGATTCGGCACGCCGCAGCGCGTCTCCACCGGATTCGATTCGCGGCGGCTGGCGCTGCTCCTCGCCGTGCTGGAGAAGCGCGCGGGCCTGGGATTCGGCCAGCTCGACGTCTTCCTGAACGTCGTCGGTGGCGTCCGGCTCCAGGAGCCCGCTGGCGACCTCGCCGTGGCCGCGGCGCTGGCCTCCAGCGTGTATGATCGCGCCACGCCGAGGGACGCCGTCTTCATCGGTGAGCTGGGCCTGGGCGGGGAGATCAGGCCCGTGTCGCAGGTGGAGCGGCGCATCGCCGAGGCGAAGAACATGGGAATGTCGCGGGTGTTCGTGTCCGAGCGCAGCGCTCCGAAACGCGCCTCGAATGGCATCGTTCCCGTGCGAACCATCAGCGACGTCTTCAAGCGGCTTTTTGCATGAGCGGTCATCCTGAGGAATGACGTGAAACGGGACGTCGGTGTCGTGATCGTCGCCGCGGGCGAGAGCACCCGCACGGCCGGCTCCGAGCTCAAGCAGTTCCGCTGGGTCGCCGGCAAGCCGATGCTGCTTCACAGCCTGCAGACGTTCATGGCGCGCGAGGACGTCGTGTCCGTGGTGTGTGTCATCCCGCGCGAGCATGTCGGCGATCCGCCGCCGTGGATCTTTCAGTGCGACGTGGATCGCCTGCTCCTCTCCATCGGGGGAAGCACGCGCATGGAATCGGTGGGCAACGGCCTCGAGGACCTTCCGGACGAAGCCTCCATAGCACTCATCCACGATGCCGCGCGACCGCTGGTGGACGATGAAATGATCGATCGCGTGGTCGCCCGGGTGCGCAACGGCGCGTGCGCCGTTCCCGCGCTGCCCGTGGTGGACACGATCAAGGAATCCGACACGGAAGGCCGCGTTGCACGAACCGTGGATCGCTCGCGCCTCTGGCGGGCGCAGACGCCGCAGGGGTTCCCGCGCGCGATCATCGAGCGGGCGCACCGGGAAGGGCGCGCCGCCAGGGTGCACGCCACGGACGACGCCGCGCTGTGCGAGCGTCTCGGCGTCCCGGTGGAGATCGTGCCGGGCAGCGAGCGCGCGTTGAAGGTGACGGACGAAACCGACTTCGTGCGCATCGAAGCGCTGTTCGCCGCGCGATGAAGCGCGAGACGCTGACCCATCCGTTCTGGTCCGCCGAGGAGATCGAAGCAGCGATGGCCCACGCGCTGGCGCAGATCGAGGCGCGCCAGGTGCTCGCGTATCCCACCGAGACCGTGTACGGATTCGGCGGCGCCATCGATCGTGACTCGGTGGCAAACCTCATCCGGCTGAAGCGGCGTCCCGTCGGGAAGCCGTTCCTGCTGCTCATCGCGGGCAGCGACATGATCGGGCGTCTGGACCTGCAGTTGCCGACCTATGCCGCCACGCTCGCGGCGCGCCATTGGCCGGGACCGCTCACGCTCGTGCTTCCGGGCGGGCAGGGAAGGGTGCCACCGCAGTTGCGCGGACCGGAAGGCGGCATCGCCATACGCTGGACCAGTCACCCGGCGATGCAACGGCTCATTCGCGCACACGGCGAACCCATCACGTCCACCAGCGCCAACCGGCCGGGCGTGCCGCCGGCCATGACGTCCGCGGAGATCGTGACGCAGTGGCCGGACGCGATCGCGCGCGGCGAGCTGCGCGTGCTCGATGGGGGCCGGCTCACGCCCTCCGACCCTTCGACCGTCGTAGATTGCATGGGCCGCTACCCGCGCGTCGTCCGGCCGGGCGCCATTCCGGCCAGGGTGCTGCGCGAGAGCGTGCCGCAACTCATCGGAGACGCGTGAACGCATGCGCATTCTGTTCGTCTGCACCGGGAACACGTGTCGCAGTGCCATCGCCGAAGCGCTCGCGCGCAAGGTGATCATCGAGCGCGGGCTGTCCGACGTGGACGTGCTGAGCGCGGGGACAAGCGCGTGGGATGGAGCGCCGGCGTCCGACGGTGCGTTGCTCGTGGGCATCGAGCGCGGGATCGACCTCAACCTGCATCGCGCGCAGACGCTGTCGCGGGAGCTGATCCGCGACGCGGACCTCGTTCTCGCGATGGGCCCGCACCACCTCGAGCGCATCGAGGCGCTGGGGGGCGCGGGGCGATCGTACCTGATTACGGATTTCGCCTCCCACGGCGCGTCGGCCCGACCGGTGAACGACCCGATCGGCGGTGAGCTGGACGTGTATCGTGCAACGGCGGACGAGCTCGAGCAGGAGGTGCGGCGGGTCTTCGACCGCATCACGGCCGAGCGCTCGTCCGGCACGCCGTGAGCGCTGACACCGGGCCCGACCGCCTGGTGCTGCTCGGGCACCCGCTCGGGCACTCACTGTCGCCGCTGATCCAGAACGCGGCGTTGCGCGCCGCCGGCATGACCCTGGTCTACGAACCGCTCGACGTGCCCCGGAGCGTCCTGAACGAGACGCTGGCCGCGCTGCGCCGCAAGCGCGCGGCCGGCAACGTGACCCTCCCGCACAAGGACGCCGTGCGCGCAGCGTGCGACCGACTCACCGAAACCGCCACGGCGGTTGGCGCGGTCAACACCTTCTGGACGGCGGTGGACGGAGCGCTCGTCGGCGACAACACCGACGTGGGCGGCTTTCAGTCGGCGGTGCGCGAACTGTTGAGCGGCGCGGGAGCCGCGCGTGGAGGCGCTGATGGGCCCAGCACGACCGACGGCCAGACGGTGGCGCTCATCGGCGCTGGCGGCGCAGCCGCGGCGGTACTGCACACAATGGAAGGATGGCCCAACGCGCGCGTGACCGTGTACTCTAGAACCCAACGGCGCGCCGAGGAGCTCGTGCAACGGTTCAAAGTGCCCGCCACTATCGCGCGCAGCGCGGAGGCGGCGGTGGAACACGCGACGCTGGTGATCAACGCCACCCCAGTCGGGCTGCGCGACGATACCGTTCCGCTGCCCGTCGACGCGCTGCCGTTCGGGAGCGCGGTCCTGGACCTGGCGTATCGGCCGAACGAAACGGCTTTCGTGCGCGACGCGCGGGAGCGCGGGCATCGCGCCATGGACGGCCTGTTCATGCTGGTGGAGCAGGGCGCGCTAGCGTTCGAGCGCTGGTTCGGCGTCGCGCCGAACCGCGACGCCATGTGGGAAGCGATCAAGTCCAATCGCTGAGCGCGGCGCTCGCTGGCGCCGGACGCATGGCGCTGGACTTCCTGCTTCCGGCGACGTGCTGCGCCTGCGAGCGGTTGCTCCATCGCGGCGAACGCGGGCTCGTGTGTGGCCGCTGCTGGGCGAGACTGGCGCCGCTGTCGTCGCCGCAGTGCCCGCGGTGCGGTCATCCCGGCGCGAAGCCGCGCTGTTCGTGGTGCGAGCTGCTGCCGCCGTGCGTGGCCACCGCGCGGTCGGTCTGCTGGACGCACAAGGGCGCCGGCTCGTCGATCGTGCACGCGCTCAAGTACGGCGGCTGGCACGCGGTGGCGGTGGAGATGGCCGAGCGCATGGCACGCCTAGCCTGGCCGCATGAAACGATCGGCGCTCGTGCGGCGCTCGTCGCGGTGCCGCTGGCGCCGTCGCGGCTCCGCGAGCGCGGGTTCAACCAGAGCGAATTGCTCGCGCGCGCGCTGGCGGCGCGATGGCGGTTGCCTTTATGGCCCGACGTTCTCGAGCGCGCGCGGGCGACCGCGACGCAGACGCGGTTGACACCGGACCAAAGGCTGGCGAACGTTTCCGGCGCGTTCCGCGTTCGCGAATCCGCACGACTGACGCTCCGGAACGCCCACGTCGTGATCGTGGATGACGTCGTCACGACGGCCGCGACCCTCAACGCATGCGCCGCGGCGCTGCAGGCGGGTGGAGCGCGCACCCTCAGCTACGTGACATTCGGGCGGGCGCCGGCGGTCGGCGACCGATAACAACTTGCGTCGTGCGTCATGCGGTCTCGTGACGCCGACACGGAGATCGAGATGGCGATACGGGTGGGGATCAATGGATTCGGTCGCATCGGACGCCAGGTGGTGCGCGCCGCGAAGCAGCAGAAGGTCGCCGACCTGGACTTCGTGGCGGTGAACGACCTCACCGATACCAAGACGCTCGCGCACCTGTTCAAGTACGACTCGGTGCACCGGACGTACAAGGGCGACGTGACGCGCCGGCGACGGCGTGATCACGATCGACGGCGACGAGATCAAGGTGCTCGCCGAGAAGGAGCCCGCGAAGCTGCCGTGGAAGGAACTCGGCGTGGACATCGTGCTCGAATCCACCGGGCGCTTCACCGAAGGCAGCGCAGGCGCAGAAGCACATCGACGCCGGCGCGAAGAAAGTCATCATCTCGGCGCCCGCCAAGGACGAGGACATCACGATCGTGCCTGGGCGTCAACGACGAGAAGTACGATCCCGCCAAGCACCACATCATCTCCAACGCGTCGTGCACCACGAACTGCCTGGTGCCCATGGTGAAGGTGATCCGCGACAACTTCGGGTTCGTGCGCGGCTCCATGGTGACGATCCACAGCTACACCAACGACCAGAACGTGCTCGACCTGCCGCACAAGGACCTGCGGCGCGCGCGGGCGGCGGCGCTCTCGATCATCCCGACGACGACCGGCGCGGCGAAGGCGACCTCGCTGGTGATTCCCGAGCTCAAGGGCAAGATCGACGGCATCGCCATCCGGGTTCCGACACCCGACGTCTCGCTGACGGACCTCGCGGTCGTGGTGGACAAGCCGGTGACCGTGGAGCAGGTGAACGACGCGTTCAGGAAGGCCGCGTCGAGCGGCCCGCTCGAAGGGCATCCTAGCCGTACACCGACGGAGGAGCTCGTTTCGTCCGACTTCATCGGCGATCCGCACTCCTGCATCCTCGACGCGCAAGAGCACCAACGTGGTCGATGGGCACCTGATCAAGGTCTCGCGGCTGGTACGACAACGAGTGGGGCTACTCGTCGCGATGCGTGGATCTCCTGCGCTACGTCGGTGCCCGGCTCGGCGATTGAGATTCCGCGATTATCCCGGCCAGGTCGCGCCGATCAGCGACGATCCGTGCCGTTGAGCTGCGCGCAAGAGTGCGACGGCGCGCTCGCTCACCTTCGGTTGATCGAACGAATCCAGCAACCAACTCCGGTCAGTTCTTGCTGTTGAATACGCCCATCCGACGGATCCGGTCAGTTCTCCGCGACCATCCGCGTTGCATAGCTTTCTCCAGAATGGAGCCGAGTAACGCCGGATGAATCGCAAGAAGACCGTTCGCGACCTCAGCCCTGACCAGGTGCGCGGCAAGCGCGCGCTCGTGCGCGTGGACTTCAATGTGCCCCAGGACGAGCAGCGGCAGGTCACGGACGACACGCGAATTCGCGCCTCGCTGCCGACGATCGAGTTCCTGCTGGATCGCGGCGCCCGCGTCATCCTCTTGTCCCACCTCGGCCGGCCCAAGGGAAAACCCGACGGCAAGTATTCCCTCGACGCGGTCGCGCGTCGCCTGCAGGACCTGCTGCCGCAGCGACGCATCGGGTTCGTCGAGAGCACCGACACCGACGAGGCATCGCGAAGGCCACGCGGGATCCATCGTGCGACGTGGTCCTCCTCGAGAACACGCGATTCCTCGGCGGCGAAGAAACCAACGACCTCCGGTTGTGCGCGCTCGCTTGGCGCAGCTCGGCGACTTCTACGTCAACGACGCGTTCGGGTCCGCGCATCGCGCGCACGCGTCAACGGAAGGCGTGGCGCGACTACCTGCGGCCGGCGGTGGCCGGCCTGCTGATGGAGAAGGAACTCGAGTACCTCGGCAAGCGCGCTGGCACGACCCGAAGCGGCCGTTCGTCGCGATCCTTGGCGGCGCAAAAATCTCGGGAAAGATCGACGTCATCGAAGCGTTGCTGCCGAAGGTCGATCGCATGCTGATCGGCGGCGCGATGGCGTGTACCTTCTCCAAGGCGATGGGCCTCGAGACGGGGAAGTCACTCGTCGAACACTGATCGCGTCGGGATGGCGAAGGAGCTGCTCGCAGCGCGCGCGGGACAAGCTGCTGCTGCCGGATGACGCGCGTGGTCGCCCGATGCGCTCGAGCAAGCCGCAACGCCGCGCATGACGTGCATCGCGAGGCGATTCCGCCGTGCCGAGGCCATGCTCGACATCGGCCCCGGAAGCGAGACGTCAGTTCGCGGACGTGCGATCGCAAGCGCGAAGCACGGTCCTGTGGAACGGACCGATGGGCGTGTTCGAGACGCCGCCGTTCGACCGGGGCACGCGCGCCGTCGCGAACGCGCTGGCGCAGGCAACGCAACGGGGCGCGACCACGATCGTCGGCGGCGGTGACTCCGCCGCGGCCGTGGCCGACCTGGGGCTCGAGGCCAGGATGTCGCACGTGTCCACTGGCGGTGGCGCGTCGCTCGAGTTCCTCGAGGGCAAGACGCTGCCGGGCGTCGCCGCGCTCGACGACGCATGATCATCGCGCCCGGTCCTGGCCGCCAACTGGAAGATGAACCATGGGCCGACGGAGGCGCGCGCGTTCGTCGCTGCGTTCCTCGCAGCGTACTCGCCGCAGGACCGACCGCACCGTGGCTCTCTTTCCGTCGGCGCTGTCGCTTATCGGCCGTTCGTGACGCGCTCGGCGCCCGCACCGACATCCTCCTGGGCGTCCAGAATATCCACACGGGAAGCCAAGGGCGCATTCACCGGCGAGAACTCCGCGTCGATGGCTCGGGACGCCGGCGCGCACATTGTGCTGGTCGGCCACTCGGAGCGTCGCCACGTCTTTGGCGAGACGGACGAGGCAACGGCGAGAAAGTGCGCTCTCGCGTTTCAGCACGCGCTCATCCCGATGCTGTGCGTCGGCGAGAAGATCGAAGAGCGCGAAGGCGGACGAGACCGACGCCGTCGTCCTGCGACAACTGCGCGCGGGTTTCTCGGCAATCGAGCCGAGAACAGACGTTGCGCATGTGCTCATCGCGTACGAACCGGTATGGGCGATCGGCACGGGAAGGACGGCCACGCCCGCGGACGCGTCGCGCCGTGCATGCGCGTGATTCGCGAGGAACTCGCCACGCTGTGCGGCAGCGAGGTTGAGGCTGCCGAGATGCCCAATCCTCTATGGCGGAAGCGTGACTCGCGACAACGCGACCAGCCTCTTGAGCGCGGCAGACGTCGACGGGCTTCTCGTCGGCGGGGCGAGCCTGGACGCCGCGAGCTGGGCCGCCATCGCCTCCTCTTGACCGGCCGGCGTAAGTCTAGCGATATTAGGTGCTTAGCAAGCTTGCACACTTCCCATTCTAGATGATCTCCAGAATCCTTCTCACGCTGCTCATGATCGACAGCGTGATTCTCGTCGCCGCCATCCTGCTGCAGGCCGGAAAGGGCGGCGGACTCGCCGCGAGCTTCGGCGGCGTCACCAGCTCGGCGGACGCCATCCTCGGCACACGTCAGGCCGGCAACCTGCTGACGAAGATCAGCTGGTGGTGCGGTGGGCTCTTCCTCGGGCTCGCGTTCCTGTTGTCGTTGCTCGTCGTCGCGCGCAGCCGCCCCGCCGTCGATTCTCGACCAGACTTTCACCGACGCCGCCGGCCCCGGTGGCGCCCGCGACCTGCACAGCCGAACACGAACGTGCTGCCGATTCAGCCCGCGCCGGCGCCGGGAAGTGGCAACGACGTCCAACTCAGCCGACCAAGACGCCCTAACGCCGAGTGGCCCTCCCGAATTGTCGCCAGGGTTCCTCCTCCTCGAGGATGGAACCCTTTTTCGTGGGCAGCTGTTCGCGAGTGCCTCCGATCCGACCGTCGCCGAAGTCGTGTTCACGACGAACATGACGCGGCTACCAGGAGACATTTACCGATCCGTCGTATCGCGGCCAGATCGTCGTGATGACGGCGCCGATGATCGGCAACTATGGCATCAACACCGAGGATCCCGAATCGGCGCGGCCGCAGGTGGCCGGCGTCGTCGTGCGGGAGCTCTCGAATGCGTACTCGAACTGGCGCGCGGAGGGCGACCTGTACTCATGGCTCGCGTGCAGCGAAAGTGCCGATTCTGGAAGAGGTTGACACCCGGCGGCTCACGAAACACTTGAGAACAGTCGGCGTCATGCGCGGGGTCATTGCGCTCGGCACCGAGCCTTCGAAGGAAGCGCTTGCTGCTCTCGATGCCTGTCCCTCGATGGAAGGGCTGGATCTCGCGACACGCGTCTCGACCACAGAGCGCTACTCCTGGGGCGACCCCGGCGCGAAGTACCACATCGCCGCTTACGACTACGGCATCAAGCGCAACATCCTGCGGTTGTTCGCGGAGAACGATTGTCGGGTGACAGTGGTGCCTGCCAAGACCAGCGCGGCCGAGGTGCTGGAGCTGAAACCGGACGGAGTCTTCCTCTCGAACGGTCCCGGCGATCCGGCCGCCGTGGACTATGCTCCGAGGGCCGTGAAGGAAATTGCCGGAAGGGGGTGCCGATCTTCGGCATCTGCCTCGGTCACCAGATTCTGGGTCTCACGTTCGGCGCTGAGACGGTGAAGATGCCCTACGGCCACCGAGGCGGAAACCATCCCGTAAAGGAAGTCGAGACCGGCCGGGTGCTGATAACCTCGCAGAATCATGGGTTTGCGGTGGCTGGCGGCGAATCGGGGATCCCGGGCGCACCGGACCTCGAGGTGACGCACGTCAATCTCAACGACCACACGGTGGAAGGCCTTCGGCACAAACGAACTTCCGATTTTCGCGGTTCAGTACCATCCGGAGGCGGCCCCGGGGCCTCACGACGCCCGTCCGCTGTTCGAGGCAGTTCCTGAAACGGTCAGGAAGGGCGGGGCCGGGAGTGGCCCAAACTCTTGACACACAACGTTTAACGGCGCTAAG
Organism: uncultured Gemmatimonadaceae bacterium; assembly: GCA_963724885.1. Taxonomy (GTDB): domain Bacteria; phylum Gemmatimonadota; class Gemmatimonadetes; order Gemmatimonadales; family Gemmatimonadaceae; genus DASPMP01. Next base: position 502,169 of record CAVRWG010000004.1, read on the forward strand.
TTCGGGCACGTTCGACACGTTGGGCGCGTGCAGGCTGCCATGCGCATGTGCTCACTGGGTTCGGACGCCACCGAGGCTGACCCCATGACGAAAGCCGACCTGGTTGAGCGCGTCACGGCTCAAATCGCCCGCACTGCCGGTCCGATGATCTCCAAAAAGGACTGCGCTCGGGTGGTTGACGCGTTCCTGGACGCGATCAAGCAAGCCCTTCAGGAGCAGAAGAACATCGAGGTTCGCGGATTCGGCACGTTCAAGATCCGCCACCGCAAGACGCGCATGGCGCGAAATCCGCGCACGGGTTCTCCTGTTGAAGTGTCAGCGCGCCCGGTTCCTGTCTTCAAGCCGTCCAAGGAGTTGCGCGCGATGGTTGCCGGCGTCGATGTGAGCGGATTGGAAGACGAGGACGAGGACGCAAGAGAGCTTTCCAGCGCTTAGCCTTCACGCCGAGCCGACGCTGGCCTCGACACAGCGCATGTGTCGAGGCCAGCTTTAGTTTCACCCATGACTGATTCGCGTCCTGTTGTTCGCTTCGTATGCCGACGCGCTTGGCGCTGCAGAGCTGGCGCTCGAACTGCCGGCCGGCTCGAAGGTTCGGGACGTGCTCACCGAGGTGAAGGCGAGGGCGTCGGGCAAACGTGTGCCAGACAAGCCGTTGGTCGCGGTGAACCAGCGATACGCCCGCGACGACCAGCCCGTCGGCCCTGCCGACGAAGTTGCCATCATCCCACCGGTTGCGGGCGGCTGACATGCGGACCGCCATCGTCGACCGCGCCATCGACCCTTGCGCGCTGCTACGCGAGGTGGCCGGCAATCACAATGGCGCCACTGTCCTTTTCGTCGGAACAGTTCGAGAGCAGAATGACGGATCGCGCGTAACGGGACTCGATTACACCGCGTACGAGAGCATGGCCGCGCGTGAACTGGACGCGATCGCGTGCGAAGCCGCCGACCGGTGGCAGACCGCCAACATCGCGGTAGAGCATCGCCTCGGCGAGTTGGGCCTGGGCGATGTCAGTGTCGCGATAGCCGTTGCGCACGCGCATCGAGGCGCAGGCGTACGAGGCGTCGCGGTACGTCATCGAGGAGCTGAAGAAGCGGCTCCCGATCTGGAAGCGGGAGCACTATTCGGATAGGGAACCGGAGTGGGTAGCAGCTGCGGACATGGGATATCGGATATCGGATATGGAGACGCCCAAGGCATGACCGCGCCCATATCCGATCTCCCACCTCCTCCACCGGCTCCGCGGGTACCCACCGCCGTTGACCAGTACGGCCGGACCATCGAGTACCTCCGGATTTCGGTGACAGACCGGTGCAACTTCCGGTGCCTGTATTGCATGCCGGAGGAGGGCCTGCAGTGGCTGCCCAAGGCGGACATCCTCTCGTACGAGGAGATCGTCGACGTCGTCTCGCAGCTCGCGCCCATGGGGTTGCGCCGCCTGCGGATCACGGGCGGCGAGCCGACGATCCGCCCGAACCTGGATGAGCTGATCCGGATGTTGCATGCGGTGCCCGCGGTCGAGGACATCGCGCTGTCGACGAACGGAGTGCGATTGCCGCAGGTCGCGGAGCTCTACCGCGAGGCCGGGCTGGATCGCGTGAACATCTCGGCCGACAGCCTGCGCCCGGAGCGCATCGCCGCGATCGCGCGCCGCAACCTGGGGTTCGATCCCATAGCCGCGGCGAGCGCGTCGGCCAGCGTGCCGGGCTCGACCCGATCAAGATCAACGTCGTCGTGATGCGGGGCATCAACGACGACGAGATCGAGGACTTCGCCCGTCTTACGCTCGACAACGCCTGGCACGTCCGATTCATCGAGCTGATGCCGGTCGGCGGCCTGCGTGAACTGACGTTCGAGCACGTGGTCCCGAGCGACGAGGTGCTGGAGCGCGTCGCGGCGGCTCGGACGCACTGGCGCCGGCCAGCGGACCGACGCGCGGCAACGGGCCGGCCGCGTACTATCGGATCGCGGGCGCCGCGGGGACGGTCGGCGTGATCACGCCGATGACGCACACGTATTGCGCGTCGTGCAACCGCGTGCGCCTCACCGCGGACGGGCGGCTGCGCACGTGCCTCTTCGGCGATCACGAGGTGGACCTGCGCGATCCGCTGCGCGGCGGAGAGCCGCTCGGCCCGTACTTCACTCGCGCGCTCGCCGAGAAGCCGCGCGAGCACGCGCTCCTGCAGCTGAAGGTCGGGGGCCTTCGCGCGCTTTCGCAGGTCGGCGGCTAGGGCGCTCCCGGCCTGCGCGGTTAAATTCTCCTCCGTCGCGGTTCATCTCTCCCTTACAACAAACATGGTCAACAAAATCACGGTCGTCGGCGCCGGGAACGTCGGCGCGACGGCCGCGCAGCGCGTGGCGGAGAAGGAGCTCGCCCGCACCGTCGTGATGGTCGACGTCGTCGAAGGCGTGCCGCAGGGCAAAGGACTCGACCAGTGGCAGTCCGCGCCGATCGAAGGCTTCGATTCCCGCGTGATCGGCACGAACGGGTACGACGAGACGGCCGGCTCCGACATCGTCATCATCACGGCCGGCATCGCGCGCAAGCCGGGCATGTCACGCGACGACCTGCTGAACACGAACGCCGGGATCGTCAAGCAGGTCTCGGAGCAGGTCGCAAGAAGACGTCGCCGAAGGCGATCGTCATCGTCGTGTCGAACCCGCTCGACGTCATGTGCTACGTCGCCAAGCAGGTGACCGGCTTCCCGCGCGAGCGCGTGATCGGCATGGCCGGCGTGCTCGACACGGCGCGTTACCGCGCCTTCCTCGCGGAAGCGCTCGACGTGTCGGTGCGGGACATCCAGGCGATGGTGCTCGGCGGCCACGGCGACACGATGGTGCCGCTCATCTCGTACACGACGGTCAGCGGAATACCGGTGACGCAGTTCATGGACATGGCGAAACTGGACGCGATCGTCGACCGCACGCGCAACGGCGGCGCCGAGATCGTCAAGCACCTCAAGACCGGGTCCGCGTACTACGCGCCGTCCGCAGGCGCGGTCCAGATGGCCGAGGCGATCGTGCGCGACCAGAAGCGCATCCTGCCGTGCTCCGCGTGGCTCGAGGGCGAGTACGGGATGAAGGGACTTTTCCTCGGCGTGCCGTGCAAGCTCGGACGCAAGGGGCTCGAACAGATCGTCGAGGTCGAGCTCACGCCGGATGAGAAAACGGCGCTGAAAAAGAGCGCCGAGGCCGTGCTGGAGCCGATGAAAGTGGTCAAGCTCTGAAGACCGTGGGAAGTGGGTAGTGGGGAGTGGGCCCACTACCCACCTCCCACTTTCCCACGCATGCTGCTGCGCATCTACCGCTCGACTGTCGGCAAAAAGGCCATCATGGCCGTCACGGGGCTGATCGGGATCGGCTACGTGATTCTGCACGTTGCGGGGAACCTCCAGGCGTTCGCCGGCCGCGAAAAGCTCAACACCTACAGCGCGCTGCTGCATGGTCCGGCGGTCGAGCTGCTCTGGCTCGTCCGTGTCGTCCTCATCGCGGCCGTGGCGCTGCACGTGGCGATGGCGGTGCAACTCACGCGGATGGCGCGGGCTGCGCGCCCGGTGGCGTACCACACGCGCGAGCCCCAGGTGTCCACGCTCGCGTCGCGGACGATGCGCTGGGGCGGCTTCCTGCTGCTCGCGTTCATCGTCTTTCACCTGCTGCACTTCACGACGCGGCAGGTGGACCCGGCGCGCTGGGCAACGCGCACAGACGCCGCGGGCCGCTACGACATCTACGGCAACATCGTGGCGAGCTTCCGCATCTGGTGGGTGAGCGCCATCTATCTCATCGCGATGATCGCACTCGGCGCGCACCTCTGGCACGGCGTGTGGAGTTTCGGCCGGTCGCTGGGCGTTGCCAAACCGTCCACGCATCCGCTGCGCCGGCGGGTCGCGCCGATCGTCGCGATCGCGCTGTGGCTCGGATTCTCACTCGTCCCGATCGCCGTGCTGGCAGGAGTGATCAGGTAGTCATGGAGCTGCGTTCGCGAGTCCCCGCCGGGCCGATCGAGAGGAAGTGGGACCGACACCGGTTCGAGATCAAGCTGGTGAATCCGGCCAACAAGCGGCGCTACTCCGTCATCGTCGTTGGAACGGGTCTCGCGGGCGGCGCGGCGGCGGCGACGCTCAGCGAGCTGGGCTACCACGTGAAGGCGTTCTGCTTCCAGGACTCGCCGCGCCGGGCCCACAGCATCGCGGCGCAGGGTGGCATCAATGCCGCGAAGAACTACCAGAACGACGGCGACAGCGTCTGGCGCCTGTTCTACGACACCATCAAGGGCGGCGATTTTCGCGCGCGCGAAGCCAACGTGTATCGCCTGGCGCAGGTGAGCGTGAACATCATCGACCAGTGCGTGGCGCAGGGAGTGCCGTTCGCGCGCGAGTACGGCGGCCTGCTGGACAACCGTTCGTTCGGTGGCGCGCAGGTTGTCGCGCACGTTCTACGCGCGCGGACAGACCGGCCAGCAGCTGCTGCTCGGCTGCTACCAGGCGCTCGAGAAGGAGATCGCCCGCGGCGGCGTCACGATGTACCCGCGCTGCGAGATGCTCGATCTCGTCGTGGTGGACGGACGGGCGCGCGGCATCGTGACGCGCGACATGGTGACGGGCGCGATCGACGCCCAGCTGGCGGATGCCGTGATCCTCGCGACGGGCGGCTACGGCAACGTCTTCTACCTCTCGACGAACGCGAAGGGCGTCGAACGTTACAGCGATCTGGCGCGCCTACAAGCGCGGCGCTGCTTTCGCCAATCCCTGCTTCACGCAGATCCACCCAACCTGCATCCCCGTGAGCGGCGACTATCAGTCGAAGCTCACGCTGATGTCGGAGTCGCTGCGCAACGACGGCCGCGTCTGGGTGCCGCGGGGCGCCGGCGAGACACGTCCGCCGCACGAGATCCCCGACAGCGATCGCGACTACTTCCTCGAGCGCAAGTACCCGAGCTTCGGCAACCTGTCGCCGCGCGACATCGCGTCCCGGGCTGCCAAGGAGGTCTGCGACGAGGGACGCGGCGTCGGGCCCGGCGGCTTCGGCGTGTACCTCGACTTCCGCGACTCGATCAGACGGCTCGGCCGCGAGCGGATCCACGAACGCTACGGCAACCTGTTCGAGATGTACCAGCGCATCACGGACGAGAACCCGTACGAGGTCCCGATGCGCATCTATCCCGCGGTGCACTACACGATGGGCGGGCTCTGGGTGGACTACAACCTGATGAGCACTATCCCCGGCCTTCACGTGATCGGCGAAGCGAACTTCTCGGATCATGGCGCGAACCGCCTCGGCGCGAGCGCGCTGATGCAGGGACTGGCCGACGGCTACTTCATCGTCCCGCTCACGATCGGCGACTACCTCGCCAGCGCAACGCTCGAGCCGATGTCGCGCCGACCATCCAGCAGGTGCGAGCGGCCGTGCGCGAGGTGGAGCAGCGCACCGAGCGCCTGCTGTCCATCGGCGGACAAACGCACGAGCCAGTCGTTCCATCGCGAGCTGGGCACGGCTGATGTGGGAGTACTGCGGCATGGCGCGAAGCGCCGAAGGCCTCGCGAGCGCGCTGCGCGACGATTCCGCGAGCTGCGCGAACGAGTTCTGGCGCGACCTGCACGTGCCGGGCACTGGCGCCGAGCTGAACCAGTCGCTCGAGCACGCGGGCCGCGTCGCCGACTTCCTCGAGCTCGCTGAGCTGATGTGCACGGACGCGCTGCATCGCGAGGAGTCGTGCGGCGGCCACTTCCGCGTGGAGCACCAGACGCCGGACGGCGAGGCGCTGCGCAACGACGACGAGTTCGCGTACGTGGCCGCGTGGGAGTACGCCGGCGACGGGAAGGCGCCGGTCGCTGCACAAGGAGCCGCTGCAGTTCGAGAACGTGGCGCTGACGCCAGCGGAGCTACAAGTGACGATCTCGACGCCTTGCACGTGTGGCGGCAGCCATCGCACAGCGCCAAAGGTCGGTTCGTGCGCTACGAGGCGCGCAGACGTCAGTCCGGACATGTCGTTCCTCGAGATGCTCGACGTGCGTGAACGAGGAGCTTGCGGCGCGGGACGAGCCGCCCATCGCGTTCGACCACGACTGCCGCGAAGGGATCTGCGGCATGTGCGGCGTCATGATCAACGGCGTCGCGCACGGGCCCATCGCGCGGCACGGCGACGTGCCAGCTGCACATGCGCCTTTTCACGGACGGCGACGAGATCTGGATCGAGCCGTGGCGGTCGCGCGCGTTCCCGGTGGTCCGGGACCTCGTCGTCGATCGCGGCGCGTTCGACCGCATCATCGCCGCCGGCGGGTTCATCGGCGTCCGCACGGGTGGCGCGCCGGACGCGAACGCGATCCCGGTGCCGAAGCAGAGCGCGGACGCCGCAATGGACGCCGCGGCGTGCATCGGGTGCGGCGCATGCGTGGCGGCGTGCCCGAACGGATCGGCGTCGCTGTTCACTGCCGCCAAGGTCTCACACCTCGGCTTGCTGCCGCAGGGCCAGCCGGAGCGCCATCGCCGGGCGCTGAGAATGGTGGTGCAGATGGACCTCGAGTCGTTCGGCGGCTGCACGCTGTTCGGCGAGTGTCAGGCGGCGTGTCCGAAGGACATCAGCATCGATATCATCGCGCGGATGCATCGGGACTACCTGCGACGGCGCAGCGCTGACGGGCTGGCGTTCAGCCGCCGGCGCCTCCGGCGCGGCGTTTACAACTTCGGCAGCGTGACTCCCCGCTGCGCCTGGTATTTCCCCCCCTTGTCCTTGTACGACACCTCCGGCTCCTCCTCGCCTCGGAAGAACAGCACCTGCGCGATCCCTTCGTTCGCGTAGATCTTGGCGGGCAGCGGCGTCGTATTCGAGATCTCGAGCGTCACGAACCCTTCCCACTCCGGCTCGAACGGCGTGACGTTCGTGATGATCCCGCACCGGGCGTACGTGGACTTGCCGACGGTGACCGTCAGCGACGTTGCGCGGAATCCGGAAGTACTCGACCGACCGCGCCAGCGCGAACGAGTTCGGCGGCACGATGCAGACGTCGCCCTCGAACTCCACGAACGACTTCGGGTCGAACTCCTTCGGATCGACGATCGAGTTCAGGACGTTGGTGAAGATCCGGAACTCGCGCGCGACTCGCATGTCGTAGCCGTAGGAGCTGACGCCGTACGAGATGACGCCGGCTCGGACCTGCCGGCCCTCGAATGGCTCGATCATGCCGTGCTTGTTCGGCCATGTCGAGTGATCCAGCGGTCGGACATATGACATCGACGATGGGAGAGGGAGTCGGGGAGCGCTGGACGGCTCCGGCGCGCGCAATGTATCGGCTCAGCACCGCGACCAACGAAACGCTTGCGCGTTGCGATTCACTGCGCTCCGCTCCGTTGCACTCACTTCGGCTCGCAGGATAGTTTCTCCCGCCGGACTTAGTGAAATTTTTCACGAAGTCGGGAGGGCCATGGCCCGCACGTACTTACCGGTACTGCTTGCTGCTCGGCTTCGTCGTCGCGAACGCGGTGATGATGCTGCTGCTCTCCCACCTCACCATGCGGTCCGCACACGACCGCCGTGAAGCAGACGCCGTACGAGTCCGGCATCCCGCCGCTCGGCGACGCCCGCGAGCGGTTCTCGGTGAAGTTCTACATGGTCGCGATGCTGTTCATCATCTTCGACATCGAGACCGTGTTCATGATCCCGTGGGGCGCGTACTTCCGCGAGCTGTCGTGCACGGCGCCACTCGTCGAGCGGCGCTGTGCCCCGCGGGCCAGACGTCCTTCTTCGGGCTCGATGGAGATGCTCGTGTTCATCGTCATTCTGCTCGTCGGGTTCATCTACGTCTGGAAGAAGGGAGCGCTGCAATGGGATTGAGCCCGCGTCCGGACGCGCGCCAGGTGATCCCGAGCTCGCGGCGAGCCGTGGGTCACGACGCGGCTCGACTTCCTCGTCAACTGGGTCGCGCGCCAATTCGCTCTGGCCGATGCCGTTCGGCACGGCGTGCTGCGCCATCGAGTTCATGGCCACGGCGGCCAGCAAGTACGACCTCGCGCGCTTCGGCATGGAGCGCATGTGCTTCTCGCCGCGTCAGGCCGACGTGCTCATCTGCGCGGGTCGCGTGCCGTTCAAGCTCGCGCCGGTGCTCCGGCGCATCTGGCAGCAGATGCCGCAGCCCAAGTGGTGCATCTCGATGGGCGCCTGCGCCTCGACCGGCGGCATGTTCGACAACTACGCGGTGGTGCAGGGCATCGACACGATCATCCCGGTCGACGTCTACGTCCCCGGCTGCCCGCCGCGTCCGGAAGGGCTGATCTACGGCATCATGATGCTGCAGAAGAAGGTGAAGCGCGAACGCATGACGGACAGCGACGCTCCGGCAGGAGATGGAGCCCGATCCGACGAGCCAGCTGTACATCCCGCCGCCGGCCATCGACGAGCTGTCGGAGCCGTTCGGCAACTCGGTTCACCAGACGCGCTCCGGCCTGTGACCGCGCCCACTCCGTTCACGCCGGTGGTCGCGGGAGCGGCGTCCGGCGACGCCGCGCCCGCGACGCCGCAGAACGTCCCGCATCGCGGCGGCGCCGACGAACCCGTCGGCGGACGCGCTGCGCGCAGCGAGTTCGGCGCCGCCATCGCAGCGCGCCGACGTCGTCTGGGGCGAGACGACCGTCTTCGTCGACCCGGCAGCGCTGCTCGACATCGTGCGCTGGCTGCACGACGATCCGGCGCAGCGCTACGACTATCTCTCCGACGTCACGGCGGTCGAGTTCCGCGACGCTCGAGCTGCCGTTCGAGGTGGTGTGGCACCTGCGCTCGCTGCCGTATCGTCGCTTCCTCCGCCTCAAGGCGCTGCTCGAAGGACGCGCCGCTCGCGCGTGCCGAGCGTCTGGTCGATCTACAAGGGCGCCGATTGGCTCGAGCGCGAGTGCTTCGACATGTTCGGCATCAAGTTCGACGGACACCCGGACCTGCGTCGCATCCTGATGTGGGAGCAGTACCGCGAAGGGTATCCGCTGCGGAAGGACTTCCCGCTGCGCGGCCGGTTCAGCCGCTCCGAGCAGCTGCGCCAGGCGCTCGCCGCGAACCCCGAGAGCGCGGTACTCGATGGAGGAGCTGACGATCGCCGATGCATTCGAGGATCTGCCGGACGAGATGCGGCAGCGCCTCGCCGGCGGCGAGAAGACGGGAGAATAGGCGTGGCCGAAGAAGCGCACGGTCGAAGTCGCGCTCTCGACGTCCGGGCTCGACGCCGCAGGGCCGTCCGCAGCGCACGCCGCTCGTCGCCGACGAGTCGGGCAGCGTCACGACCCTGGAGGCGCCGCCGGCGATCGAGCCGGAGCTCGAGGGCGAGCACATGCTCATCAACCTCGGGCCGCAGCACCCGGCGACGCACGGCGTGCTGCGGCTGGTGCTCGAGCTCGACGGCGAAACCGTCGTGCGCTGCATCCCGCACATCGGCTACCTGCACTGCGGCTTCGAGAAGATCGGCGAGTACCGGCAGTACAACCAGATCATCCCGTGGACGGACCGCGAGGACTACCTCAACTCGCCGGGCAACAACGTCGCGTTCGCGCTCGGCGCCGAGCGGCTGTTCGGCATCGAGATCACGCGAGCGCTGCACGGTGCTGCGCGTGATCGCGATGGAGCTGTCGCGGATCATGTCGCACCTGGTCTGGCTCGGCACGACCTGCATCGACATCGGCGCGTTCACGCCGTTCCTGTGGTCGTTCCAGGAGCGCGAGCGCATCTACAAGCTGCTGGAGGACTGGATCGGCGCGCGCCTCACGACGACGCTGACGCGCGTCGGCGGCATGGCGGCCGACATCCCCGACGGCTGGATGGACGGGCTGCGCGACTTCGTCCGCACGTTCCCGAAGACGATCGCCGAAGTCGACCGCATGCGTCACGCGGAACGGGATCTGGGTCGGCCGCACGATCGGCACTCGGCGTCATGAGCGCCGGACGACGCGGTGAACTACGGACTCATCGGGCCCGATGCTGCGCGCGTCCGGCGTCGCGTACGACGTGCGCAAGGACTTCCCGTACCTCGACTACGAGACGTACGACTTCGACGTGCCGGTCGGCACGAACGGCGACGTCTACGACCGCTACCTGGTGCGCATGGAGGAGCTGCGCCAGTCGGTGCGCATCCTCGAGCAGGCCGCTGCGCCGGCTGCCCGACGGTCCGGTGAACATCGACGACCCTCGCGTGATCCTGCCGCCGAAGAGCAAGGCGACGAGCGACATGGAGTCGATGATCCATCACTTCAAGCAGGTGATGGAAGGCCCGCGGCCGCCGATCGGCGAGACGTACGTCGCGGTCGAGAGCCCGAAGGGCGAGAAGGGCTACTACATGGTGTCCGACGGCACGTCGAAGCCGGTGCGCTGGCGCATCCGGCCGCCGTCGTTCGTGAACCTGTCCGCGATCCCGAAGATGGTCGAAGGACACCTGCTCTCCGACGTCATCGCGATCAACGCGAGCATCGACATCGTCATGGGGGAGATCGACCGATGAGCGCAGCGGAATGGGCGAGCGCGACACGCCATGATCCGCAGCGGCTGGCGGTGATCGCCGACACGCGCATCGCGCGAGCCGTACGATCCCGTGTTCGCCGGCGACGCCGCAAGCGAGCTCGACGACATCGCTCGACGCGCTATCCCGACGAAGATGGCGGCGCTGCTGCCGGCGCTCTGGATGGTGCAGGAAGCGCGCGGCTGGGTGAGCGAAGCGGCGATGGCCGAAGTCGGCGGAGGTGCTCGACCTGACGCCGGCCTACGTGAAGGGCGTGGTGACGTTCTACACGATGTACCACCAGCACCCGGTCGGGCCAACACTTCATCCAGGTGTGCACGACGTCGCCGTGCCACGTCTGCGGCGCCGAGGATGTGCGCGACGCGTTCCTGCGCGCAGACGGGCTGCGAGGAGCTCGGCGTCACGTCCGACGACGGCAAGTACACGGTGATCGAAGTCGAGTGCCTCGGCGCCTGCGGTTTCGCGACGCCGGTCATGATCAACGAACAGTTCATCGAGTCGGTCACGCCGGAGAAGGTGCCGGAGCTTCTCGCGCAGTCTGAAATAATGGGCTACCCCCACAAGCCACACCGTCGCGAAACGACCGTGCTCTCGAAGCACTTCGGCGAGCCGCGACGCGATCACGCTCGACGGCTGGAAGAAGCGCGGCGGCTACCAGGCGCTGGAGCAGGCGCTCGGCATGGCTCCGGCCGCGATCGTCGACGATCGTGAAGGACTCCGGACTGCGCGGCCGCGGCGGCGCCGGCTTCCCGACCGGCATGAAGTGGTCCTTCATGAAGCTGGGCGACGGCAAGCCGCACTACCTCTGCTGCAACGCCGACGAGTCGGAGCCCGGCACGTTCAAGGATCGCGAGATCATGCGGTGGACGCCGCACGCGCTGATCGAAGGATGCGCGATCGGCTCGTACGCCATCGGCGCCGAGACGTGCTACATCTACATCCGCGGCGAGTTCACCGAGCCGCTCGAGCGCATGGAGGCGGCGCTGCGAGGAAGCGCGCCAGGCCGGGATCATCGGCAGGAACGCGATGGGCTCCGGCAAGACGATCGACATCTGGGTGCACAAGGGCGCCGGCGCGTACATCTGCGGCGAAGAGACCGCGATGATGAATTCGCTCGAGGGGAAGCGCGGCAACCCGCGCATCAAGCCGCCGTTCCCGGCAGTCTCCGGCGTCTTCGGCATGCCGACGACGATCAACAACGTCGAGACGCTGGCCGCCGTGCCGCCCATCATCAACCAGGGTGCGGCCTGGTACAAGAAGTTCGCGCGCGCGGACAACCCGAAGAGCACCGGCACCAAGCTCTGCTCGGTGTGCGGCAACGTGCAGCGGCCGGGCAACTACGAAGTGGCGATGGGATTTCCGTTCAAGGACTTCCTGTACGAGCTGTGCGGCGGACCGCATCCCGGACGCCGAAGTTCAAGGCGGTCATCCCCGGCGGCATCTCGGTCCCGATCCAGACATGGCGGAAGCCGAGGCCTCGCTCATGGACTACGAGGGCATCGTCGCGCAGGGCACGATGCTCGGCTCCGGCGGCGTCATCGTCATGGACGACGCGCAGAACCTGGTGAAGTCATCGCGCGCGCCGCGCGGTTCTACGCGCACGAGAGCTGCGCGCAGTGCACGCAGTGCCGCGAGGGCACGGCGTGGACGACGAAGATCCTCGAGCGGATCGCGGCGGGCGACGGCAGCAGCGAGGATCTCGACACGCTGCTCAGCATCGCCGACAACATGACCGGCAAGACGATCTGCGTGCTGAGCGATTCCTGCGCGACACCGGTCGTTTCGGGCCTCAGAAGTTCCGCGCGGAGTTCGAGGCGCTGATCAAGAAGCGGACGATCCACCCGGTGCCGGCGGTCGCATGATCACGTGCATCCTGAGCGAGCGAGCGACCGATCGCAGTACTGCGACTCGCTGCGCTCGACGACTATGAGCGCATCACGATCGAGGGACGGCAGGTCACCGTGCCCGCGGGCACGTCGATCCTCGAAGCCGCGAAAGCCGTCGGCGTCCTGATTCCGCACTACTGCTACCACCCGGGACTGCCCGTCGCCGGCGTGTGCCGCATGTGCCTCGTCGAGGTGGAGAAGGCGCCGAAGCTCGCGCCGGCGTGCGCGACGGCCGTGGCCGAGGGCCAGGTGGTGCACGTGCACTCGGAGAAGGCGCGCGAGGCGCGCAAGGGCGTGCTCGAGATGCTGCTCATCAATCACCCGCTCGACTGTCCCGATCTGCGACCAGGCGGGCGAGTGCGAGCTGCAGGACTACACGTTCCAGGAAGGCCGCGCCGACAGCCGCTATCGCGAGGCCAAGCGGTTCAACCCGGTCGAGGATTTCGGCGGCGACGTGGTGTACGTCGCCGAACCGCTGCATCCTCTGCACGCGGTGCGTGCGCTTCATGGAGGACGTCGCGCACGACGCGGTGCTCAACGTGAGCGAGCGCGGCGACCGCGCGCTCATCGGCAAGTTCGAGGGCAAGGACCTGACGCATCCGTGGGCCGGGCAACGTCGTCGACCTCTGCCCGGTGGGCGCGCTGCTGTCCAAGGACTTCCTGAACAAGGCGCGCGCCTGGGAGCTGGACCGCACGGCGTCGGTGTGCCCCAACTGCTCGCAGGGCTGCAACATGATCGTCGAGACGCGCGACAACGTCGTGGTCCGCGCTGCGTCCGCGGCCCAACGCCGACGTCAACAAGTTCTTCATGTGCGACCACGGTCGGCTGAACTACCGCTGGATGAATCGGCGGATCGCCTCGACGTGCCCGCACGTGCGCAACGGCAACGGCACTGGCGCCCACGGACTGGGACGGCGCGCTGTCGCGGCGCGGCGAAGGCGCTCACGGGCAAGCGGGCGTTCGTGCTGGCGTCGCCGACCCTCTCCAACGAAGCGCTGTACCTCCTGTCGCGCATCGTCGAAGACGACGGGCGGCGCCGGCGCGTTCCGCGTGGCGCAGGGCGACGAGGCGCCGCTGGCGGGCGTCGAGGACCTCGCGCTCCGCGCGCGACCGCGCCGCCAACGTCAGCGGCGCGGAGCTGCTCGGCTTCGCGCGCAGCGACACTCCGCTGTCCGGAGTGCAGGCGGGCGACGCGCTCATCATCGCCGACGACGACCTGCGCCGGCATCGACAGCCCGCAACGTCGCGCGCGGCTTCGGCCGTCATCGTGCTCGGGACGACGTTGCCGGCGCGGGCGCGCCGCAAGGCCGACGTCGTCCTGCCGATCGCCAACATCCGAGGAAGAAGGCACGCTTCACGAACCTCCGCGGCCGCGTGCAGCGGTTCCTGCAGGCCAAGGCGCGCGCCGGGCTTGGCGCGGCCCACGCTGGTACGTGCTCGCCGACCTGCTCGACGGCGCTAGGCGAGCCGACGAACTACTTCCTGCGCGAGCGAGGTGTTCGCGGCGCTCGCGACGGACGTCGCCGGCGTTCGCCGGATGTCAGTACGAGACGCTCGGCTTCAGGGGCGCGCGATCGCGGCCGCTGGAGCGCGCGCGATGACCGCTGCCCGTCGTCGCGCTGCTCCAGGCGGCGCCGCCGCAGTCGACTGCGTCGTGTTCCTCATCGCGACCGTCGTGAAGATGCTCGATCTCTTCACGATCTACATGGTCGGCGTCGCGATGCTGACGCTCGCCGAGCGCAAGATCTCGGCGTGGATGCAGGATCGGCACGGCCCCAATCGCGTCGGGCCGGACGGGCTGCTGCAGCCGGCCGCCGACGGCCTCAAGAACATCATGAAGGAAGAGACGTACCCGGACGCCGCCAACACGCCGCTCTTCATCCTCGCGCCGATGATGTCGTTCATCCCGGCGCTGATCACCTGGGCGGTGATTCCGTTCGGCGCGCCGTGGGACTCGCCGTGGGGGCGCATCGACATGGTCGTCGCGCCGCTGCCGATCGGCTTCCTGTTCATCCTCGCGCATCACGTCGCTCGGCGTGTACGGCATCGTGCTCGCCGGCTGGTCGTCGAACAACAAGTACGCGCTGCTCGGCGGGCTGCGCTCCAGCGCGCAGATGGTGTCGTACGAGATCGCGATGGGCATGTCGACTGATCCCGGTGCTGCTGCTCGCCGGCAACGTGACGCTGACCGAGGTCGTGCAGCAGCAGGCGACGCGTGGCCCGCTGTCTGGAACGCGCGCTCACTGGCCACGATCGCGTGCTTCATCTTCATCATCGCCGCGTTCGCCGAGACGAACCGGCTGCCGTTCGACCTGCCCGAGGCCGAGTCGGAGCTGATCACCGGCTACCACACCGAATACAGCGCGATGAAGTTCTCGATGTTCTTCATCGCCGAGTACGCCAACATGGTGACGGCGAGCGCGCTGATGGCGACGCTGTTCTTCGGCGGCTGGGACATTCCGTTCACGCACGTGGGACAACGTCGGCGCCGCATCACGGTCCTCAAGACGGTGCTCACTGTCGCTGGTGTTCTTCGGTCAAGATCGCGTTCTTCGTGTTCTTCTTCATCTGGATCCGCTGGACGCTGCCGCGCTTCCGCTACGACCAGCTCATGTCGCTCGGCTGGAAGATCCTGCTGCCGCTCGCGCTCGCGTACATCGTCATCATCGGCAGCGCGATCGTGCTGGCGCTCGAGATGGCCGGCATCGAGCGCGGCGTCGTGGCGTTTCAACGGCCGCGCTGTTCGGCGTGAACGTCGCTGCTGGTGCTGCTGCTGTTCTTCGTGCTCGATCGCGGCCGGATCGTGAGCCCGGCGTACTCGCGCCTGCGACGCGCGGCACGCTCGCGCGCCTCGCGCCAGCTCACCGCGGCGCGGTGCGGAGATCCCGTCTCGGACCAGACGGGGCGGACGCTGATGGCGATCGGCGTGAAGGTGCTCGACCGCCCGATCGAGGAGACGAGCTACCTGCGGGCGACGCTCAAGGGCATGAGCACTGACCCTCAAGCACCTGTTCATCCGCACAAGGTGACGCACCAGTATCCCGAGGAGAAGTGAGCCGCTCTCGCCGCGCTGGCGCGGCACGCACCGCATGCTCACCACGGAGGACGGCAAGGCCAAGTGCGTGGCGTGCGGGCTGTGCCCCACCGTCTGCCCGGCGAACTGCATCAAGCTGGTGCCGGGCGAGGACGAGCAGGGGAATCGCTACCCGCTCGTGTTCGAGATCGACGAGTTCCGCTGCATCTTCTGCGGCTACTGCCAGGAAGTGTGCCCGGAGGAGGCGATCCACGTCGGCCGGCACTACGAGAACTCGGAGTACAGCCGCGACGGATTCGTCTACGACCTCGAGCGGCTGATGGCGCAGACGCATCCGGTGTGCGAGATGTGGGATCCCGCCGACCCCAAGGGCGAGTGATGCCGCGCGGCGACTTCCCGCTGTTCTACACGTTCCACTTCTACCTCTTCGGCCTGATCGCGATCGCGTCGGCGCTGCTGTTCGTCACGCGCAAGAGTCCCGTGGCCGCCGCGCTCTGGCTGGTGAACACGATGTTCAGCCTCGCCGCGCTGTACGTGATGCTGGACGCGCACTTCATCGGCGCCATCCAGGTGCTGGTGTACGCCGGCGCGATCATGGTGGTGTTCCTGTTCGTCGATCATGCTGCTGAACCTCGGACATCCGTCGGAGCTGGCGGACGCGCGCGGCACGTGGCTGGAAGCTGGCGGCGGGGTTCGTGGGCCTCGCGCTGCTGGCCCAGGTCGATGGCGCTGGCGCGCACGCGTCGTGCCCGAGCGGCTGGCGCTGCCGCCGGGCACGGTGTGCGGCAGGACGTCGCGCGACCGAGGGCGCCATCGGCACCGATCGCGCAGCCCGCTGTTCACGGAGTACCTGCTCGCGTTCGAGCTCACGAGCATCCTGCTGCTGGCGGCCATCGTCGGCGCGGTCGTCCTGGCACGACGGAGGCAGCGATGTTGGCTGAGTCGCTCGCTCTTCTCCGCCGTGCTGTTCACGATCGGCGTGATCGGCGTGCTCACGCGCCGCAACGCGATCATCATCTTCATGTGCGTGGAGCTGATGCTCAACGCGGTGAACCTGACGTTCGTCGCGTTCGCGCAGGCTCTACGGCGTCGCCGGCCAGGTCTTCGTGTTCTTCGTGATGACGGTGGCCGCCGCCGAAGCCGCGGTCGGGCTGGCGATCATCATCGCGCATCTTCCGGCACAGCCAGACGGTGAATCTCAAGAACATCAACCTGCTCAAAGGGCTGATGCTGCTCCAGGAAGCGGCCGGACGCCGCGCACCCGCTCGCGGGCACCGCGGCCGAGTGGCTCTGGCTCGTGCCGGTGCTGCCGCTGCTCGGCTTCATCATCAACGGCGCTCCTGTCGCTGCTCGGCGCGGCGACGCACATGGGCCGGCGGACCCGTCGGCCGGGCACGCGGAGCACGGGATCACGCGACGCGCCGCCGGCGAGTCGACTCGGCGCACGGGATCACGGCGACGCCCATCACCACGTGGTGCGCCACCGCTTCGCGGGCATCGCGAGCTTCGTCGGGCCGGCGGTGCTGGTCATCGCGTTCCTGCCCTGACGGTCGGGATCTTCCTGGCGCTGCCGCGGCGCGCGCGCCGAAGCGACCGTTCGTGCAGACGCTACTTCTCCTGGATGCCGACGGGCGACCTGCAGATCGACGCCGCGCTGCAGGTCGACCAGCTCTCGATGGTGATGACTGCTGGTCGTCACCGGCGTCGGGCTCGCTGATCCACGTGTTCAGCGTCGGCTACATGCAGCGACGACCCCGGGTATCCGCGCTACTTCGCGTACCTGAATCTGTTCGTGTTCTTCATGCTCGTGCTGGTGCTGGGCGCGAACTACCCGGTGATGTTCGTGGGGTGGGAAGGCGTCGGGCTCTGCTCCTACCTGCTGATCGGCTTCTGGTTCAGCGACAAGGCGAACGCCGACGCCGGCAAGAAGGCGTTCATCGTGAACCGCATCGGCGACTTCGGGTTCCTGGTCGCGATGTTCCTGCTGTTCGCGAACCTCGGCACGCTCGACTTCGTCGGCGTAACCGGAGCGCGCGCGCCGACGCTCGCGGCGCGGCGGGGCGCTCGTCACGGCGATCTGCCTGTTCCTGTTCCTCGGGTGCGCCGGCAAGAGCGCGCAGATCCCGCTGTACATCTGGCTGCCCGACGCGATGGCCGGCCCGACGCCCGTGTCCGCGCTGATCCACGCGGCGACGATGGTGACGGCCGGCGTGTACCTCGTGGCGCGCAGCGCGCTTCCTGTTCGCGCTGGCGCCGGTGGCGTAGCTCACCGTGGCGGTCATCGGCGCGCTGACCGCGCTGTTCGCCGCGACGATCGGCCTCAAGCAGTGGGACATCAAGAAGGTGCTGGCGTATTCGACGGTCTCGCAGCTCGGCTACATGTTCGTCGGCGTCGGCGTCGGCGCGTACGTCGGCCGGCGTCTTCCACCTCGTGACGCACGCCTTCTTCAAGGCGCTGCTGTTCCTCGGGTCCGGCTCGGTGATCTTCGCGATGCACCGCGCGTTCACCACACGGCGCACCGCCACGAGGACGCGCAGGACATGCGCAACATGGGCGGCCTCAAGGCAGTACATGCCGTGGACGTTCGGCACTGATGTGGATCGCGACGCTGGCGATCGCGGGCATCCCGCCATTCTCCGGCTTCTTCTCCAAGGACGAGATCCTCGCCGTCGGTGTTCGCGCGCGACGCGCGACTCCACGCTCGCCGAGGCGCACTGGCTCGGCATCCCGGGCAGCATCGTCCTGCTACGCCTGATCTACGCGCTGGGCCTGGCCGCGGCGCTCCTGACCGCGATCTACATGACGCGGATGATGCTCTACACCTTCCACGGACCGAACCGCACGGGCGAGGCGGAGCGGCAGCACCTGCGCGAGGCGCCGTGGGTGATGACCGGTCCGCTGGTGGTGCTCGGCGTGCTGAGCGCGGTCGGCGGGTGGCTCAACCTGCCGGCGTTCCTGCGATCTCGGACCGCAGCAGGTGCTCGATCACTGGCTCGATCCGGTGGTCGGCGAGTCGTCGCTGACAGCATCACGCAGGGCGAGAGGCGCCGCACCTGCGCTCACCGGACCGAGTACACGCTGATCGGCATCGCGGTCGGGATCGCCCTCGTCGGCATCTGGATCGCGTGGCGCCGGCTCAAGCCGCAGGCGCTGGTGCCGAAGCCGGAGGCAAAACCCGAAGCAGGGCTTCGAGCGCGTGCTCGAGAACAAGTACTACGTGGACGAGATGTACGACCGAGTCGATCGTCCAGCCGGTCGTCGAGACGTCGCGCAACCTGCTCTGGCGCGGCATCGACTCGGGCCTCATCGACGGCCTGCTGGTGAACGGCAGCGCATGGCTCACGCGCGGGTTCGGCTGGATGGGGTCCGCGCTGCAGTCGGGCCAGGTCGGCACGTACGCGTGGGTGCTGGTCCTCGGCGTGCTGGCGGTCGTCGGCGCTTTCACCCTCCGCTGATCCATGGCCGCCTTCCTCGAGTCCATCGGATACACGCGCTGGGTGCTCCCGGCGCTGCTGGCCATCCCGCTCGCCGGCGCGGGACTCGTCTGGCTCACGCCGACGCCGCGCCGGCGCGGCGCTCGTCGCCGGCGCGACCAGATCGCGACCGGCCTGGCGAAGGGCGCCGCGCATGATCGCGTTCCTGGTCCTGCTGGTCGAGTTCGTCGTGTCGCTCGGGCTCTGGTGGTCGCTCGACCCCGGGATCCGCCGACGTGGCAGGCGCGTGTCGACATGCCGTGGATCCCGGCGTGGGGCGTCGCGCTTCACGCTCGGCATCGACGGCATCGCCGTGATGATGGTCCTGCTGACGACGTTCCTCATGCCGCTCGCGGTGCTGGGCGGCTGGACCAGCATCCGCACGAAGAATGCACGGCTACTACGCGCTGATGCTCATCCTCACGACGCGGCATGCTCGGGCGTGTTCGTGGCGCTCGACCTCTTCCTGTTCTACGTGATGTGGGAAGTGATGCTGGTGCCGATGTACTTCATCATCGGCATCTGGGGCGGGGAGCGGCGCATCTACGCGAGCGTGAAGTTCTTCATCTACACGATGGTCGGCTCGCTGCTGATGCTGGTGGCGATCCTGTACCTCGGCATCGCGGCCGGCGAATCCGTGACGGGCGATCCCGACGTTCGACTACGACTACGATCCTGGCGACCGTCCGCGTCACGCCCACGGCCGGCGCTCTGGCTGTTCGGCGCGTTCTTCCTCGCGTTCGCCGTCAAGGTGCCGATGTTCCCGTTCCACACGTGGCTCCCTGACGCGCACGTCGAGGCGCCGACCGCCGGCTCGGTGGTCCTGGCGGCGATCCTGCTGAAGCTGGGCACGTTCGGCTTCCTGCGCCTCGCCCTGCCGCTCTTCCCGGACGCGGCGATGCGAGCCGTAGGTGCGCACGGTCGATCCTCGGCCTGGCCGTGATCGGCATCATCTACGGCGCGCTCGTCGCGCTCGTGCAGCCGGACTTCAAGAAGCTGGTCGCGTACTCGTCGGTGAGCCACCTCGGCTTCGTGATGCTCGGCATCTTCGCGCTCACCGTGGAGAGCGTGCAGGGCGCGCTGATGGTGATGATCAACCACGGCATCTCCACGGGCGCGCTGTTCCTGCTCGTCGGCATGCATCTACGAGCGCACGGCACACGCGCATGATCGAGGCCTACGGCGGGATCGCGCGCGTCGTGCCGCTGTTCGCCACGATGCTCACCATCGTGTCGCTCAGCAGCATCGGCTCCCCGGCACCAACGGGTTCGTCGGCGAGTTCCTCGTGCTGCGTCGGCGCGTTCAAGACGCAGCCGGTGCTCACGGTCATCTCGGCGACCGGCGTGATCTTCGCCGCCGCGTACCTGCTGTGGGCGCATCCAGCGGATCCTCTTCAACCCGCTCGACAAGCCGGAGAACGCGCACATTCCCGACCTCAACAGGCGTGAGCTGGCGCTGCTGGCGCCGCTGATCGCCGGCATCATCTGGCTCGGCGTCTATCCCACGCCGGTGCTCGAGCGCATGGAGGCCTCGGCGTCGCGCTTCGTGCAGCAGGTGGAGTCGCGCGCAGCTCGGCCCCGGTACGGCCGGCGGCGGGGGTCAGCGCTGATGGAACGCGCTCGATCTCTCGCATCCCGCTCCACCTCACGATCGCGCTCGCGCCCGACCTCCTGCTCATGGGCGGCGCCATGCTCCTGCTGCTCTGGGCGGCGTGGCGGCCCGAGAGTCGCGGCGCACCAGCGCGCGGTGGGCACCGCGATCGCATCGTGCTCACCCTCGTCGACGGGCGCGGCCGTGTGGTGGTACCTGCTTCGCGGACTTCACGGCGGTCGCCGGCCGATCGCGGTCGACGGCTTCCGCTGGATGGCGGACCTCGTGATCCTCCTCGGCGACGGTCTTCGCGCATCGCGCTCGTCGATGCGACGACAACGACCGCGCAGGGCATCGGCGCGGCCGAGTCGCACGTGCTCGTGCTGTTCGCGTCCGTCGGGCATGATGCTCCTGGCCGCCGCGCGCGACCTGATGATCGTGTTCCTCGGCGTCGAGCTGATGTCGATCGCGGTGTACGTGCTGGCCGGAATGAACCGGCGCAGCGCGCGGGCCGCGGAGGGCGCTCTCAAGTACTTCCTGCTCGGCGCGTTCTCGACGCGCGTTCCTGCTGTACGGCATCGCGCTCGTGTACGGCGCCACCGGGATCGACGAACCTGACGACGATCGCGGAGCGCCGGATCGCTCGCGGTCGACGCTGGCGACGAGCCCGATGCTGCTGGTCGGGCATCGCGCTGCTGCTGGTCGGCTTCGGGTTCAAGGTGGCGGCGGTGCCGTTCCACATGTGGGCGCCCGACGTCTACGACGGCGCGCCGACGCCGATCACGGGGTACATGGCCGCGACGGTGAAGGCGGCCGCGTTCGCCGCGTTCCTGCGCGTATGGCTCGAGGCGTTTCCCGGCGCTCTACGACGCCTGGCACGACCGCGCTCTGGTGGCTCGCCGCTCGCCACGATGATCGTCGGCAACGCGATCGCGCTCGCGCAGCGCAACCTGAAGCGCCTGCTCGCGTACTCGAGCATCGGCCACGCCGGCTATCTGCTCGTCGCCGTGGCCGCCGGCGACGCTCGCAGGGCGCGTCGGCGATGCTGTTCTATCTCTTCGTCTACACGCTCGCGACGTTCGGCGCGTTCGCGGTGATCGTCGCGCTCACGCGTCCGGGCCGCGGCACGGTGATGCGTCGACGAGCTGTCGGGCCTCTGGGCCGTGCGTCCATGGCTCGCCGCTGCGATGACGGTGTTCATGCTCGCGCTGCTCGGCTTTCCCGATCTTCGGCGGCGTGGGCTTCTTCGCCAAGTGGTACGTGCTGCAGGCGGCGATGCAGGCCGACGATCCGCAGACGGTGCTCGCCGTGGTGCTGGTGCTCGACGACGGTCGTGTCGGCCGGGTACTACCTGTACGTCATCATGGTGATGTTCATGCGCGCGCCGAGCGCGGAGGCCGAGCCGCTGCCGCAGTCGCCCGCTGCTGACGCGCGCCGTCCTCGCGGTCACGGTCGGGCGCTATCCTGGTGCTCGGGCGTGTTCCCCAACTGGTTGCATCGCGTGGCCGAAGCTGCGGGCTCGCCGCGCGTCGAGCACGCCGCGTCGACCCGTCGGGCGTCAGTCGGGCCTTCGCGATTCAGCAGCCGAGGCGGCGCTAGCCCGTGGCGCGGCGGGCATTCCCGCCGGAATCTTCCGACAGTACGACATCCGCGGCATCGTCGGCCGCGACCTCACGCCGGAGGCGGCGACGCGCCATCGGGCGGGCGTACGCCGTCTACGCCACGCGAGCGCGGGTTCGCGGCGCCGTCGCGGTCGGCCGGGACAATCGGCCGAGCGGACCGAGTCTGCGCGACGCGCTGGTCGACGGACTCACGACGTGCCGGCGTCGACGTCGTCGACATCGGCGTGGTCCCGACGCCGCTGCTCTACTGGAGCCTGCACCACGAACCGGTGATCGGCGGCATCCAGATCACCGGCTCGCACAATCCGCCCGAATACAACGGCTTCAAGCTCTCGTCGGACAGGAGTCGCTGCACGGCGACGGAATCCAGGAGCTGTACAAGCTGATCGAGCGGCACCAGCGTCGCGACGGGCGTCGGGGCACGGTGCGCAGCGAGCGAGGTGCATCGATCGCTATGTCGACGACATCGTGCAGCGGACCGGCAAGCTCGCGCGCCCGATGAAGGTGGTGTTCGACTGCGGCAACGGCGCCGGCTCGCTCGTCGCGTCAGCAGCTCTTCGACGCAGCTCGGCGTCGATGGGACGTGCCTGTTCTGCGAGAGCGACGGCACGTTTCCCGAACCACCATCCCGACCCGACGGTCCTCGAGAACCTGCGAGGACCTCATCGCGGCGGTGAAGAAGCGAAAAGGCGGAGATCGGCATCGCGTTCGACGGCGACGCGGACCGCATCGGCGTCGTGGACGACGCCGGCAACATCGTCTGGGGCGATCACATCCTCATCCTCTACGCGCGGGACGTCCTCGCGCGCACGGGCAAGGGCCAGTCCGATCATCTTCGACGTGAAGTGCTCGCAGGCGCTGCCGGACGCGATCCGAAGGCCGGCGGGCGAGCCGGTCATGTGGAAGACCGGCCACTCGCTCATCAAGGACAAGATGAAGGAGCTGAAGGCGCCGATCGCCGGCGAGATGTCGGGCCACATGTTCTTCACGCGAAGGGTTCTACGGGCACGACGACGCGCTGTACGGCGCCGCCCGGCTCCTGCGCATCATCGCCGACAGCGGCCGCACGGTGCGCCGAGCTGCTCGCCGACGTGCCCGAACTTCGTCTCGACGCCGGAGATCCGCATCGACGTGCCCGAGGAGGAGAAGTTCGACATCGTGCAGCGCGCGGTCGCGCACTTTCGCGCGCATGCACGACGTGATCGACGTCGACGGCGTGCGCGTGCTGTTCGGCGACGGCTGGGGGCTGATCCGCGCCTCGAACACGCAGCCGGTGCTCGTCGCGCGGTACGAAGCGCGCACGCCCGGAACGCCTCTCGGAGATTCAGCGGCGAGATGGAGGGGTGGCTGCGCAGCCAGGGCGTCAAGGTGTAGAGTGCCCGGTCGCCGCTGGCTCATCCTCCTGGTCGCCGGCGCGGCTGTCACCCTGCTGGTCGGGCGCGCGATCGCGCAGATCTACACCGACTATCTCTGGTATTCCTCGATGGGCGCCGCGGACGTCTGGCGCGCCCGCTATTCGTCGCTGGTCCTGCTGCGGTCGGCCTGCGCCATCGCGGCCACCCTGTTCGTGTTCGCGAACCTGTACGCCGTGCGGCAGTCGGTGGTGTCGCTCGTCCTGCCGCGCCGGATCGGGAACATCGACATCGGCGAGGAGGTGCCGCGCCGCCAGCTCACGTACACGGCCGCGGGGCTCGCACTGCTCATCGGGCTCGTGCTCGCGTGGTCTCACGGCGACTGGAGCCGCTTTCTCGCCCTGCGCGTCGGCCGGCGGTTCGGCGAGGCGGACCCGTACTTCGCGACGGACTTGAGCTTCTTCGTGTACCGCCTGCCGTTCGAGATCTCTCTCTTCAACTGGACGATGACGATGGTGCTCCTCGTCGTCGCGCTCGTGGTGGCGCTGTACGCGCTGACGCCGAGCCTGCGCTGGGAATCGGGCGGGCTGTACGTGTCGGGCTACGTCCGCCGTCACCTCACGATGCTGGCGGGCGTGCTGCTGATCGTCCTGGCGTGGCACTACCGCCTCGAGATGTATCGCGTGCTCGGTCACGGAAGCGGGACCGACGGCGCCTTCTCGTTCATCGACCACCGCGTCTCGATCCCCGCAAGCCTCCTGCTGTCGCTGGTGACGCTCGGCGCGGGCCTCACGGTGCTCTGGGCCGGCTGGACGGGACAGGTGCGCCTCGCGTTCGCCGCGCTCACCGGCGTGATCATCGCCGTGCTCGCGGGGCGCCAGCTTGCGCCGTTCGTCGTGAAGCGCGCGACGGCCAATCGCGACCCGGCGGTGCGCGAGCGGCCCTACGAAGGAGTCCGCGCCGGCTACACACGGCGTGCGTTCGCCGTGGATCGCATCGCGGCCGCCGATTCCGGTGTCGTCTTCGCGTCGCTCGAGGACGCGGCCGCCAACGTGCCCGTGTGGGACGACGGCGCGCTGCGCCGAGCGAGCGACCGCGCGCTGGGCGGCGCCAGCGTGGGCTGGTCCGCGTCGGACAGCGGCGTGATCGCCATCGTGCCGACGCAGGTGGCCGGCGGATCCGTCGCGACGTATATCGCCAGCGCCACCGAGGACAACGGTACACCCGCGCGCGCGCTCCGGCTGGAGGCGTCCGTCGAGATGCCGGCCGTGAACATCGCGGCGGACTCGAACGCGCGACCGCTGGTCGTGGCCGACAGCCTGGGGATGATCGCCGGCGCGCCCCTCACGTCCGGCATCGCGCGTTTCGCCCACGCGCTCAGCATGCAGGACTTTCGCCTGTGGTTCGGCGCGCTGCCGTCGCCGGCGCCCCGGATCGTGGCGCGAGCCTCCGTGCGCGATCGCGTGCGCGCGCTGGCGCCGTTCTTCGCGCAGGGCACAACGATCTCGCCCATCTGGCACGCCGATTCGCTCGTGTGGGCGCTGGAGCTCTATTCGGCGTCGGCGACGTACCCGCTCAGCCGACGCATCCTCGTCGCCGGCGAGGAGCGATCGTATTTCCAGCACGCCGCCACCGCTCTGCTGAATGCGACGACGGGCCGCCTGAAGCTCGTGGCGGACTCCGTGCCCGATCCCATCGCCGACACGTGGATGAAGCGGTTCCCAGGGCTGTTCGTCCGCTCCGCCTCGCTGCCGGTGACCGTGCGCCGGCAGATGCAGCCGGCCCGCGAGAGCGCGCGCGCCCAGGCGACCGCGTTCGGCCGCTACGGATTGCGCGGCGACACGGTGGTCCAGCGGTTCCTCCCGGGCGACGAAGGTCCCGACAGCGCGCTCGCGGCGACGCCGGCTCCGGTGCTCGCGTTCCCGCGGCTCGGCACCACCGGATACGTCCTGCCGCTGCTCGACCGCACGGAGCGGCTGCGCGGGCTTCTCATCGCGCTGGGCGGTCCGGCGCATCGCACGTTGTGGCTGCCGGCCGGCGAAAACGCACCAATCTGGAGCGAAGCGCTCGACCGGTTGCGCGCCGCCGACACACTGAGCGCCTCGCAGCTCGTGAGGGGATACGTCAGGCCCATCCCCCTCGCGCACGGAGTTGCGCTCGCGCAGCCGCGCTACGACTGGCGCGGCGGTGGCGCGCCGAGGCTGATGTACGTGCCGACGCTCGAGGGCGACAGCGTGCGGTCGGCGCGAACACTGCTCCAGCTCGTCGGGCGGTTCCCGGACACCGCGCGAATGGAGGTCGGCGACCTTCGCGTCAGGGCACGTCGCCTTTACGAGGAGATGCGTCGCGCCAGCCTCCGTGGCGACTGGGCCGCGTACGGACGCGCGTTCGACGCCCTGGGCGCGCTTCTCAGCGCGCCGACTACCGAGCGGCGACCGTAGCGTGGCGAGCAGCGACCCGATTCCGCGCCGGCGCAAGAGCCGGACGCCGACCGCGGTGATCGGCCTCGGCGGCAACGCGCTTGCGCCGGGCGAACGGTCCAACATCCACGACCAGTTCCGGCATACTCGCGCCAGCCTGGGGCCCATCGTCGACCTCGCGCTCGACGGCTGGAACGTCTGCCTCGTGCACGGCAACGGCCCGCAGGTGGGGGACGAGCTGGTGCGCAACGAGCTGGCCCGCTACAACGCGCCGCCGCTGCCGCTCGGCGTGCTCGTGGCCGCGACCGCGGGCTGGATCGGATACATGATCCAGCAGTCGCTCGAGAACGCCCTGCGCCGCCTTCAGTCGCCGCGGCGCGTGGCGACCATCGTGACGCAGGTCCAGGTGGACCCGAACGATCCCGCGCTCAAGGAACCGACCAAGTTCATCGGGCGCGCCGTGAGTGAGAAGCGCGCGGCGGAGCTGATGCAGGAGGGACACGCCATCAAGAAGGACGCGCGCGGCCGCCTGCGCCGTGTCGTCGGCAGCCCGCAGCCCATCGCCATCCACGAGCTGCCGATCATCAAATCGCTCGTGGAGGCCGGCGTCATGGTGATCGCGGTCGGCGGCGGCGGAGCGCCGATCTACGACGATCCCGCGCTCGGGTGGGAAGGCGTCGACGCGGTGGTGGACAAGGACCTCGCCGCCGCGGTGCTGGCGCGTGACCTCGGCGCCGAGCTGCTGTTGATCCTCACGGACGTGGACGCCGTATACCTCGACTGGGGCAAGCCGACGAAGCGGCCCATCACGCGCATGACCGCGGACGAAGCCGAGCAGTACGACCGGGAAGGGCAATTCGGGGAGGGAAGCATGGCGCCGAAGATCAGGGCTGCGGTAGACTTCGTGCGCCGCACGGGCGGGCGCGCCGTGATCACCGAGCTACAGAAGGGACGCGACGCCGTTCGCGGCAGGGCAGGAACCACCATTACAGCGTTTGCGGAGAACGAGTGAACATTCACGAGTATCAGGCCAAGGAGCTGCTGCGCGCGGAGGGAATTCCGATTCCCGCGGGCGAGGTTGCAACCACGCCTGCGGAAGCCGAGGCGATTGCGCGGAAGATCGGGAGCACCGTCGTGGTGAAGGCACAGGTGCACGCCGGCGGCCGCGGCAAGGCCGGAGGCGTCAAGCTGGCCAAGACGCCGACGGAAGCGCGCGAGGTCGCGTCGAAGATCCTCGGCATGAAGATCAAGGGCCTCACCGTGTACAAGGTGCTGGTGACCGCGGCCGAGGACATCGCCAGCGAGGCGTACGTCGGCATCATCGTGGACCGCGCGGCAAAGCGGCCGGTGTTCATGGTGAGTCCTGCCGGCGGCATCGACATCGAGGAGGTCGCCGCAAAGACGCCCGAGAAGATCATGAAGCTGCCGGTGGACACGCGGTACGGGCTCACCGGATATCAGGCGTCGCAGCTGGGTTTCTTCCTGTTCGACGACGTGAAGAAGGTGCGCGCGGCCGCGAAGATCATGCAGCAGCTCTACTCCGGGTTCATGAAGGCGGGCTGCTCTCTGGCCGAGATCAACCCGCTGGTGGTGAATCCCCGGGGCGACGTGATCGCGCTGGACGCCAAGATGTCCATCGACGACAACGAGCTGGATCGCCAGCCGGACTTGTCCAAGCTGCGCGACATGACGGCCGAGGAGCCCAGCGAGGTGCAGGCACGGGCGGCGAGCCTCACGTTCATCAAGCTCGAGGGGAACGTGGGCTGCTGCGTGAACGGCGCCGGCCTCGCGATGGCGACGATGGATCTCGTGAAGTTCTACGGCGGCTCGCCGGCGAACTTTCTCGACATCGGCGGCTCGTCGAACCCCGAGAAGGTGGTCGCGGCGCTCAAGATCATCACGGCCGACCCCAACGTACGCGCCATCCTGTTCAACATCTTCGGCGGCATCACGCGCACGGATGACGTCGCCAATGGGATCGTGACCGCCACGAAGCAGAACCCGCTCAAGGTACCGATCGTGATCCGGCTGACCGGAACCAATGAAGAAATCGCGCTGAAGATCCTCAAGGAGAACGGATTCTCGGCGATGACCGACATGGACGAAGCGGTGCAGAAGGCGGTGCAGTTGGCTGTCACCCCGAGCCCCTCATCTGGTCATCCCAAACGAAGTGAGGGATCTGCAGTTGTTCGGGGCAGGCGCGCGAGGGGTTTGCAGTCATGAGCATTTTCGCCGACAAGAGCACGACGCTCATCGTCCAGGGCATCACCGGGCGCGACGGGTCGTTCCACACCAAGCAGATGATGGAGTACGGCACGCGCGTCGTCGCGGGCGTCACTCCGGGCAAGGGCGGCCAGAAGTTCGAGAACAAGGTGCCGATCTTCAACACGATGCACGACGCGGTGGCCAAGACGGGCGCCAACGCGAGCGTGATCTACGTGCCTCCGATGTTCGCTGCCGACGCCATCATGGAAGCGGCGGACGCCGGCATCAAGTTGATCGTGGCCATCACGGAAGGCGTGCCGGTGCTGGACATGACGCGCGTTTACCCGTTCGTGCGCGAGAAGGGCGCGCGGCTCATCGGGCCGAACTGTCCCGGGCTCATCACGCCCGGCAAGACCAAGATCGGCATCATTCCGGGGCGCATCTGCGCGCCGGGTCGCGTCGGTGTGGTGAGCCGCTCCGGGACACTGACGTATGAGGTGGTGTATCAGCTCACGCGCGCGGGGCTGGGTCAGTCAACGTGCGTGGGCATCGGCGGCGACCCGATCAACGGGACCAACTTCATCGACTGCCTGCGCGCGTTCGAGGAGGATCCCGACACCGACGCCGTGGCGATGATGGGCGAGATCGGCGGCACCGACGAGCAGGAAGCCGCGGCGTTCGTGAAGCAGCACATGTCCAAGCCGGTCGTCGGGTTCATCGCGGGACAGACCGCGCCGCCCGGACGTCGCATGGGGCACGCGGGCGCGATCATCTCGGGATCGTCGGGGACCGCAGCGGAGAAAATCGCTGCGTTCGAGGCGTCGGGCATTGGTGTCGCCAAGCGGCCCAAGGATTTCGTGGAGCTGCTGCAAGCGCGGCTCGGCTCGCGGAGAAAGCAGGCGAGCGGCAAACCAGCGGCAAAGGGCCGAGTCACCAGGAAAGCGACGTCGAAGAAGTCGGCGGCGCGAAAGAAGACCTCAAAGAGATGATGCAGAAATGACCAACGGCAACTACACCCTCACGATCATCAAGCCCGACGCCTTCGGCGCGGGCAAAGCAGGCAAGATCATCGCGCATCTGGAGCAGGGAGGCTTCAAGGTTCGCGCGGCGCGCGTCATGCGCCTCACCGAGGCGCAGGCGAAGGAGTTCTACGCGGTGCACAGCGAGCGGCCCTTCTACAAGTCGCTCGTCACCTTCATGACATCGGGCACCTGCATGCCGATGGTGCTCGAGAAGGCGGGCGCGGTGGCGGCGCTCCGCAAGGCGATCGGCGCCACGGATCCGGCGGAGGCCGAGGCCGGTACCGTGCGCAAGCTGTTCGCGGAATCCAAGGAGCGGAACGCCATTCATGCCTCCGACAGCGACGAGAATGCGACGCGCGAGGCGAGCTTCTTTTTCGCCGAGTCGGACGTGCTATAGAGAGGAGGGAGGGGCGAGGAGGGAAGGGGAAGCTCTTCCCTCCTCCCTTCTCCCTCAGTTGATAACCCCAAGCGCCACAAGTAGTTTTGGTGGCTATGTTGTCGTTCGACATCCGGTCGGTCGAGACCAGGGCTGCGGTCGTCGATACCGAAATGTCGGCTGACGATCCGATCTGGCGTGAAGCGGACGCAAGGCCCTCAGGTCCGCTGCGCGTTAAGGGTCGGCTGTCGGCGGCGGGATCGGGGCGATTCTACTGGCACGGTGAGGTCGAGGGCGACATCGTCCTGCCGTGCAGCCGGTGCCTCGCTGACGCCACGTCACACGTGCGGGACGAATCCCACGTAATTTTCGCCGAGGCGGGCAGCGACGAGACCGACGACCCCGACGTGCAGGTGCTGGACGAGCGATCCAACCAGATCGATCTCCGCCCGACGGTGAGAGAGCAGTGGCTGTTGAACGTGCCCAGCTACGCGTTGTGCCGCGAAGATTGCAAGGGCATCTGCCCGAAGTGTGGAAAGGACCTGAACGACGGACCGTGTGCCTGTCCAGCATCGCGCGACTCGCGATGGGATGCGCTGCGCAAAGTGAAAACGAACGACGGATAATCGAGGCCGAGACCGATGGCTGTACCTAAAAGACGGACTTCCAAGCGGAAGAAGCGCGCGCGCAACACGCACAAGAAGGCGCCCGCGATCGTTCTCCAGAAGTGCCCCAAGTGTGGGGCGATGAAGCGGCCGCACCGCGTGTGTCCGGAGTGCGGCTATTACGCTGGACGACAGGCAGTAGAGGCAAAGGAAGCGTAAGCCTTGGCGCGAATCGCGTTGGACGCGATGGGGGGCGATCACGCGCCCCAGGCGCCAGTCGCAGGTGCGCTCGAGGCGTTGGCCGAGCTCGAACCGGCCCACACGATTCAGCTCGTGGGCCAGCGCGCGGTCATCGAGCAGCAGCTTGGCGCCGCGGTGCAGGCCCACCGCAAGCGCCTCGAGATCGTCGACGCGGATGACGTCATCGACATGGCCGACAAGCCCACGGCGGTGCGGGGCAAGCCGGACAGCTCGATGATGGTGGGCCTCAAGCTCCAGGCAGACGGCAAGTCCGACGCGTTCGTCTCCGCCGGCAACACCGGCGCGCAGATGGCCGCGTCCATGTTGCTGCTGCGCCTGCACCCGGGGCTCAAACGGCCCGCGATCGCCACCGTGTTTCCGACGGCCAAGCGTCCCGTGGTCGTGCTGGACTCCGGCGCCAACGTGGACTGCTCCGCTGAAGAGCTGATGCACTTCGCGCGGCTGGGAGCGGTCTACGCCGAGGACATCCTCGGTCGCAGCAACCCGGCGATCGGGCTCCTCAGCATCGGCGAAGAGCCGGAGAAGGGGAACACCGTCACCAAGGAAGCGCACGCGCTCCTCGAGGAGTCCGGGCTCAACTTCCTCGGCAACTGCGAGGGACGCGACCTGCCCGCGGGAACCTGCGCCCACGGCGACCTCGACGTCGTCGTCTGCGACGGGTTCGTCGGCAACGTGGTCCTCAAGTTCTACGAGGCCGTCCCGCCGCTCATGGTCCGCCTGCTCGTCAAAGAAGGACTGTCCGAGCAAACCATCCGCAAGGGATTGCGACAGATCGATTACGCGGAGCACGGCGGCGCGCCGCTGCTCGGCTGCAGGGGCGTGAGCATCATCTGCCACGGCCGGTCGTCTCCCGCCGCGATCAAGAACGCGATCAAGGCCGCCGTGCAAGCAGTGGACAGCCGCATGAACGAGCATATCGGGCGCCGCCTTCAAGCGACCGCCGCCGCCGACGACGCAGCGTGAAGCGACCACTCGCATACATCGCGGCTACCGGCCGCGGGATTCCGGCCACCGTGGTCACCAACGCCGACTTCGCGAAGATCGGCATCGAGACCACGGACCAGTGGATCGTCGAGCGCACCGGCATCAAGCAGCGCCACATCGCCAAAACGGAGTCGACCACCGACCTGGCCGCCGCCGCTTCCTGCAAAGCAATGGACAAAGCGAAGGTGCATGCCGGCGAGGTCGATCTCATTGTGCTCGGCACCGCGTCGCCCGACCGGCTGCTGCCGTCCGCGGCAGTGGACCTCCAGGCCGCCCTCGGCGCCGGCAGGGCCGCCGCGTTCGACGTGGGCGCGGCCTGCTCCGGATTCATCTACAGCGCCACCGTCGCTGAGGCGATGATGGCCACCGGCGCCTACGAAACGGCCCTGGTGGTCGGCGTCGAGAAGCTGAGCGCCATCACGGACTGGCAGGACCGGTCCACCTGCGTGCTCTTCGGCGACGGCGCCGGCGCGGCCATCCTGAAGCGCTCCAAGCACCACAAGGGGATCCTCTCCACGTACGTGCGCAGCGACGGCACGCTGGGCGACCTGCTGTGCAGGCCTTCTGGCGGCGCGCAGCGCCCGTTCGACGCCGAAGTCCTCGCCGACCGGTCGCAGTACATCAGAATGAACGGCCGCGAGGTGTTCAAGCACGCGGTGCGGTCCATGTCGGACGCGGCTTCGCACGCGCTCGACGACGCCAAGCTCACGGGCACCGACATCGACCTCATGATCCCGCACCAGGCCAACGTCCGGATCATCGAGGCCACCGCGAAGCACGCGAACATCCCGCTCGAAAAGGTCTACGTGAACGTGGACCGCTACGGCAACACGTCCGCCGCGTCGATCCCGATCGCGCTCGATGAAGCCATCGAAACGGGCCGCATCCGCGACGGATCCACCGTGCTGCTGGTCGCCTTCGGCGCGGGCTTCACGTGGGGCGCAATGGTCGTCCGTTTCTGACCAAGCGGATCGATCAGACGCCCAAACGCCAAACGGTAAACGCCAAGCTGCTTTCGCATGGACATCGTCCTGCTGTTTCCCGGACAAGGCTCGCAGAAGCCCGGAATGGGGAAGGACTTGTACGACGCGTTCCCCGCGGCACGGTCGGTGTTCGACGACGCCGACCGGGAGTTGGGTGCGCGTCTGTCCGCGCTGTGCTTCGACGGCCCGGCGGAAGAGCTGACCCTGACGCACAACGCCCAGCCGGCGCTGCTGGCGCACGGAGCCGCGGTGTGGGCCTCGGTGAAGGACCGCGTCGGGCCCCACGTTCGCGCGGCGGCCGGCCATTCGCTCGGCGAGTTCACCGCGTACCACGCGGCCGGGTCGCTTGCCCTTGGCGACGCGCTCCGGCTGGTGCGGCGGCGCGGTGAGCTGATGTACGAGAGCGGAGTCCAGCGGCCGGGCGCGATGGCCGCGCTGCTCGGCGAGCTCACGCAGTCGGTGGAGTCCATCTGCGCCCTGGCAACGGCGGAAGCCGGGCTCGTGTCGCCCGCCAACTACAACAGCCCCGGCCAGATCGTGATCAGCGGCGAGGTGGCCGGCGTCGAGCGGGCGATGGCGCTCGCCAGGGAAGCCGGCGCCAAGCGCGCCATCAGACTGAACGTCGGCGGTGCCTTCCATTCGGCGCTGATGGAAACAGCTTTAGATGGCCTGACCGAAGCCGTTGTCGAAGTGACGTTTACCAACCCAAAGTTCCCCGTGTACGCCAACGTCAACGCCCAGGCGGTCACGCTGGCCGACCGCGGCCGAGAGCTGCTCCTTCAGCAGCTCACGCATCCTGTCCGCTGGACGGACGAGGTCTCGGCGATGGCGTCCCGCTGGCCGAACGCGCTGTATGTGGAAATGGGCCCAGGATCCGTGCTGGCGGGGCTCGTCAGGAAGATCGCGCCCGAGGTGAAGACCAGGACCTGCGGGACGGCAGCCGAGGTCACCCAAATGCTGGAGCTCGCGGCCTGATGCGCATCGATCTCGCGGGGCGGACGGCGCTCGTCACCGGAAGCACGCGCGGCATCGGCCGCGCGATCGCGGAGTCGCTCTCCGAATGCGGCGCCAACGTTGCCGTGGTCGGGCGGGACCAGGCGAAAGCCGTGGAAGCGGCCGCGTCCCTGAAGAACGCGAAGGGGTTCGGCTGCGACGTGAGTGATGCCGCGGCCGTGGTTGCGCTCGTGGAGAACGTCGAGAAGTCGTTCGGCGCACTCGACATCCTGGTGAACAACGCCGGCATCACGCGCGACAACCTGCTGATGCGTCTCAAGGACGAGGACTGGGACGCGGTCCTGAGCGCGAACCTGAAGGCGGCGTTCGTCGCCACGCGCGCCGCGTCGCGCGGGATGCTCAAGCGCCGCTGGGGCCGGGTGGTCAACATCGCCAGCATCGTGGGGCTCATCGGCAACAAGGGCCAGGCGAACTACGCCGCTAGCAAGGCGGGGCTGATCGGCTTCACCAAGTCGGTCGCCAAGGAGCTGGCGTCGCGGAACATCCTGGCCAACGTGGTCGCCCCCGGATTCATCGAGACCGACATGACCGCCGCCATGACCGCCGACGCTCGTGACGTACTCATCAAGCAGATCCCGCTGGAGCGCCTCGGCAAACCCGCCGACATCGCCGCCACCGTGGCCTTCTTGTCGTCCGAGCATGCCGCGTACATCACGGGCCAGGTATTCGTGGTGGACGGCGGAATGGTCATGTGAGCGTGTTCCGAGAAGCGCAGCGAGCCTGCCCCGAGGTGAAGTCGAGGGGAGGAACGGAGGCGAGCGAGCGCGCCATGGCACGGTAGCGCGCAGCTCAATCTGCAGTTGCCACTTGGTTTTACTACATTTCCAGCACTACCACCCGACTGAGGAAACGATCCATGGCCGAAAACGCACAACGAGTTCGTGACATCATCGAAAAGGAGCTTGGCGTCGAGCGCGAAAAGCTCACTGACGACGCCAGCTTCATCGAGGATCTCGGCGCCGACAGTCTGGACATTGTCGAGCTGGTCATGGAGTTCGAGAAGGAATTCAACATCGACATCCCGGACGAGGACGCCGAGAAGCTTCGCACCGTCGGCGACGCCATCGGCTATCTGAACCAGAAGGTGGGGACCAACGCCTGATGAAGCGTCGGGTCGTCGTCACGGGCATGGGCGCGCTGACGCCCGTCGGCAACGACGTTGCTTCGGCTTGGGACGCGCTGCTCGCCGGCAAGTCCGGGGCGGCCAACATCACGAAGTTCGATGCGTCTACGTGGCCGGTCCGGTTCGCCTGTGAGGTGAAGAACTTCGATCCGTTGCAGTACATGGATCGCAAGGAGGCCAAGCGGGCGGACTGGTACGCCCAGTATGCGCTGGCGGCCTCGGTGCAGGCGATGAAGGACGCGGCCCTCGACAACGGCGCCAACGTCGATCCCGATCGCGTGGGCGTGATCCTCGGCAGCGGGATCGGCGGCCTCAAGAGCTTCGAGGAGCAGCACGACGTGTATCGCGAGCGCGGCCAGAGCAAGATCAGCCCGTTCTTCATCCCGATGTTCATCGCCGACATCGCGGCGGGAATCGTGTCGATGCGGTTCAACGCCAAGGGGCCGAACTACGCGACCGTGAGCGCCTGCGCCACCAGCGCGCACGCCATCGGCGACGCGTTTCGCACCATCCAGTACGGCGACGCGGACGTGGTCATCACCGGCGGCTCGGAAGCCACGGTGACGCCGATGGCGATCGGCGGATTCGCGAACATGAAGGCGCTCTCCGAGCGCAACGAGTCCCCGGCGACCGCTTCGCGTCCCTTCGACGCGACGCGCGACGGCTTCGTGATGGGCGAGGGCGCTGGCGTGGTGATCCTCGAGGAGCTGGAGCACGCCCGCAAGCGCGGCGCGCGGATCTACGCCGAGATCGTCGGGTACGGCGCCACGGGCGACGCGTACCACCTCACGGCGCCGGCGCCCGACGGGGAAGGGGCCCAGCGCGCCATGCGCCGGGCGCTCAAGGACGCGACGCTCGGCGTGGCGGAGATCCAGTACATCAACGCGCATGGGACGTCCACGCCGGCCAACGATCTCAACGAGACCAAGGCCATCAAGGCGGTATTCGGCGACAGCGCGAGCGGCATCAACGTCAGCTCGACGAAATCGGCGACGGGGCACATGCTCGGCGCCGCCGGCGCGGTCGAGTTCATCATCTGCGTGCACGTCGTGCGCGAGTGCCGCATCCCGCCGACCATCAACTACGAGACGCCCGACCCCGAGCTGGACCTCAACTTCACGCCCAACGTGCAGGAGACGCGCGACGTGCGCGCGGCGCTCTCGAACAGCTTCGGATTCGGCGGGCACAACGTGTCGCTCGCGGTACGGCGCTTCGAGGAGTGACCGTGCCTGCACTCCCGAGGGTCACGCTGAACCGGGAGTTGCTGCGCGATCCCGCGCTGCTGCCCGTCGCGGACAAGGTCGAGCGCGGCGAACGACTGACCAACGACGACGGCGCGCTGCTCTTCCGGTCGCCGGACCTGCTGGGCGTCGGGAGCATGGCGGACGCGTCGAACCGCGCGCGCTACGGCGACCGGGTGACGTTCGCGGCGAACCAGCACATCAACCCGACGAACGTCTGCATCCTGCGGAAGACCTGCGTCTTCTGTTCGTACGCCAGGCTACCGAAAGAAGACGGCGCGTATCGCTATACGCTGGAGCAAACGCTTGCCGAGGCCGAGCACGCGAAGAACGGCCTGACGCGCGAGTTTCACATCGTGGGCGGGCTCGACATGCAGGCGGGTCTGGAGTACTACGCGACGATGTTCCGCGCGCTCAAGGAGCACCACCCGCGCGTGCACATCAAGGCGCTCACGGCCGTGGAGATCGCGCACATCGCGCGCATCGAGAAGATGTCCGTGCGCGACGTGCTCGTCGCGCTGCGCGAGGCCGGCCTCGACACCATGCCGGGCGGCGGCGCGGAGGTCTTCAGCAAGGGCGTGCGCGCGACGATCGCCGACCGCAAGCTGGCGGCTGAAGAGTGGCTCGCCGTACACGAAACCGCGCACGGCCTTGGCATCCGCACCAACTGCACGATGCTCTACGGCCACGTGGAATCGGTGGAGGACCGCATCGAGCACCTGGCGATGCTGCGCGAGCTCCAGGACCGCACCGGCGGATTCCTGGCGTACATCCCGCTGGCGTACCACCCGGACAACAACGAGCTGGGCGAGACGCTGCACCGGCACGGCATGGCGACGAGCGGCTTCGACGACCTGCGCAATTTGGCGGTAGCGCGCCTTCTCTGTGACAATATTCCGCATATCAAGACGCACTGGGTGATGGTAACCCCATTCTTGTCGCAGACGGCCCTCTCCTTTGGCGTCAACGATCTCGAGGGTACGGTGGTGCGCGAGAAGATCTACCACGAGGCGGGCGCGCACACCGCGCAGGCCATGTCGCTCGACGAGATTCTCAAGCTGATTCGCGGGGCAGGCAAGATCCCCGCTGAACGCGACTCGTTCTACAACGTCGTCCGCACGTTCGATGGCGGGCCGGCAAGCGCCCAGGCGGCAGCATGATGCGCGTCGGGCGCATCCCGTACGTGAACTGCTACCCGGTGTACGGGGCCATCGACCGCGGCGTCATCCCCTTGGATGCCACCGTCGTGGACGGCGTGCCCAGCGCGCTCAACGCTGCGATGGCGGCCGGCGCGCTCGACGTGAGCGTGATCTCGGCCGTGGAGTACGCGCGCGATTCCACGCGGTACCTGCTGCTCCCCGACCTCGCGATCTCGTGCGACGGTCCCGTGCGCAGCGTCGTGCTCTTCGCCAAGCGGCCGGCGTCGGAGCTGCGTGGCCGCCGCGTGCTGGTGAGCCGCAGCTCGATGACGAGCGTCGCACTGCTGGAGCTGCTGTTCGACCACGTCTGGGACGCGCGACCGACATTCGTCCCCGCGGACGCGGAGATCACGGACATCGCGCGCTTCACGCCCGACGACCACGACGCCCGCCTGGTGATCGGCGACGCCGCGCTGCGGCTCGGCGCGCATCTCCAGGATCACCGCGATCGGGATGAGCTGCTCGACCGGCTGGGCTACCGGTACGCCTACGACCTGGGCGCGGAGTGGAAGAGCTGGACCGACCTCCCGTTCGTGTTTGCGGTGTGGGTGGCCCAGCGCGCCGCGGACACGCGCGCCGCGCTCGATGTGCACGCGAGCCTGATCGCGTCACGCAACTGGGGGCTGGAGCATCTCGAGCCGCTGGCGGCGCAGGCCGCGCTGGCCACCGGCGTGGCCCGAAGCGCGTGCCTCACGTATCTGTCGGGGCTGGATTACGGATTGTCGTACGGGCATCTCGCCGGGCTGACCGAGTTTTATCGGCGATTGGTGGCCGCGGGGAGAGTACCGAACGGATCCCTTTCTTTTCTGGCCGCATGAAGAACAGGAATTCACCACAGAGGACACAGAGGACACAGAGGACACAGAGGACACAGAGGACACGGAGGACAACGTTGATGTTGTTTTTCTCTGTGCCCTCTGTGTGCTCTGTGGTTCAATCCCCTCGGAGTTCCTGATGAACAGAGATCTCCTGGACTTCTATACCAACGCCCCGCTTCTGGAGCTGGGCGCCGAAGCCGATCGCGTGCGGATCCAGAAGCATCCGTACAACACCGTCACGTACATCGTCGACCGCAACATCAACTACACGAACGTCTGCGTCGCCGACTGCGGGTTCTGCGCGTTCTATCGCCGCCCGAAGCACGCCGAGGGCTGGACGCTCTCCTTCGAGGAGATCGGGAAGAAGATCGACGAGGCCAGGGAACTGGGCGCCGTCCAGATCCTCATGCAGGGGGGACACAACCCGTACATACCGTTTGAGTGGTACCTCGACCTCTTGCGTTACATCAAAACCCATCACCCGATTCACATTCATGGGTTTTCTCCCAGCGAAGTGGACTTCTTCGCCAAGACCTTCCGCATGGACGCGCGTGATGTGGTGCGCGAGCTCATCAAGGCGGGCCTGAACTCGATTCCCGGCGGGGGCGGCGAAATCCTGGTCCAGCGCGTGCGTGACCTGGTCGCGAAGAAAAAGGCCGGCGCCGACCGTTGGCTCGAGATCATGGAGATCGCGCACCAGGAAGGGATGAAGACCTCGGTCACGATGATGTATGGCATCGGCGAGACGCTCGCGGAGCGTCTCGAGCATCTCGCAGCGTGTCCGCGACCTCCAGGCGCGCACCGGCGGGTTCACCGCGTTCATCTGCTGGCCGCTGCAGCCGGAGAACACGCCGACGATGTCGCACATGCAGAAGACCGACGCCGTGGACTACCTGCGCACCGTCGCGATTGCCCGCATCGCCCTCGACAACGTCCCGAACCTCCAGGCGAGCTGGGTCACGATGGGCATGAAGGTGGGACAGATCGCGCTGCGCTTCGGCTGCAACGATTTCGGCTCGCTGATGATCGAGGAGAACGTGGTGTCGGCGGCGAATACGACGCACCGCACCACAACGGAAGAGATGGAGCGCCTCATCCGCGACGCGGGCTTCGTCGCGGCGCGGCGGCGGCAGGACTACAGCATCATTCCGCTGGATAGTCCGGCGCACGCGGCGTGATCCGGGTCGGCCTCGGATACGACTCGCACCGGTTCCAGCCGCCGGGCCCGCTGATCCTGGGCGGCGTGCGGATCCCCTTCGACAATCACCTGCACGGCCATTCCGA
This sequence comes from uncultured Gemmatimonadaceae bacterium, assembly GCA_963724885.1. Taxonomy (GTDB): domain Bacteria; phylum Gemmatimonadota; class Gemmatimonadetes; order Gemmatimonadales; family Gemmatimonadaceae; genus DASPMP01. Next base: position 541,154 of record CAVRWG010000004.1, read on the forward strand.
CGGCGATGCGGTGTGTCATGCGCTCACCGACGCCATCCTCGGCGCGGCCGGCGACGACGACATGGGCCAGATCTTCTCCGATCGCGACCCGGCCAACCTGGGCCGTGACTCGGTGGAGATGCTGATCGAGGTCGTCGAACGAGTGCGCAAACGCGGGTTCCGCGTCGCGCAGGCGGACGTCACCATCGTCACCGAATCACCACGGCTCGCGGACCACAAGGACGCAATGAAGCGCAGGCTGTCCGCCGCGCTCGGCGTGCCGGCGGCCGACGTGAGCGTGAAGGCCAAGTCCAACGAGGGACTCGGGTGGATCGGCCGTGGCGAAGGCGTCGCCTGCGTCGCCATCGCCACGCTGACTAGCGGGTAGCCGTCGCGTGCAGGCGCTGCTCGATTGGCTCGCCACCCTCCCGGCGGGGACGCTCTACGCCGTCATCGCGGCGGTCGCCGCCTTCGAGAACCTCGTCCCGCCGTTTCCCTCCGACGTGGTCGTGGCGTTCGGCAGCTTCGTCGTCGCCCAGGGCGACGAGGGGACCATGCTCGGCGTCTTCCTCTCCACATGGCTGGGGAACGTCGGCGGCGCCATGCTGGTCTACGCGCTCGGGCGCCGCTACGGCGCGGCGCGCCTGGAACGCCGCCTGGCCGGCAAGCACGCGAAAAGCCGCGACGCGAAGATCCGCCGATTGCTCAAGCGGTACGGCATGCCGGCCATCTTCCTCAGCCGATTCGTTCCCGGTGTGCGGGCGATCGTCCCGGTGGTCGCGGGCGCATTGCGTCTGTCCGTGACATGGACGACTGTGATGGTGGCCAGCGCATCGGCGATCTGGTACGGGATCATCACCATGATCGCCTTCCGGGTGGGCTCCGACTGGGAGCGCCTGCGCGGCACCATCGGGCAGTACAGTACGGCGGCGGCGATCGTCGCTGCCATCATTCTCGTTCTGGGATTCGCGACATGGTGGCTCCTTCGGGCCCGGAACAACACGGACTGACCGACGCGCGGCAGCGCGCGTTCCTCGTCGAGCGGTTCGCCGACTACCTCGACGTCGAACGGGGTTCGGCCGCGCGCACGCGCGAGGCCTACGCCCGGGACGTGGGGCGTTTCGTGGACTTTGCCGTCGCCCGCGGAGCCGCGACGCCGCCGGACGTCTCGCCGCGCGTGCTGCGTGAGTTCGTGTACCGCCTCAAGGACCTCGGGCTCGCCCCCGCGTCCATCCGTCGTAACGTCTCCGCGGTGCGCAGCTATTTCAGGTTTCTCATCGGCGACGGACACGTGGTCCGCGATCCGAGCGAGCGCCTCGAGACGCCGAAGCGGTGGCGCACGCTGCCGGACGTCCTCTCGGTCGCCGAGGTCCAGAAGCTCCTCGCGGCTCCCACGATGGACGACCCGCTGTATTTCCGGGACCGCGCCATGCTCGAGGTGGCGTACGGCGCCGGCCTGCGCGTCTCGGAATGGATCGGCATCGGCGTGAAGGACGCCCTGCTGGACGAGGGACTCGTCCGCGTCTTCGGCAAGGGCAGTAAGGAGCGTCTCGTCCCCATCGGGCGCGGCGCCATAGCGGCGCTTGCGATCTATGTGCGCGAGCAGCGCCCGAAGCTGGAGCGCGGCGGGAGCAAGGGCGGGGGGAAACTGTTCCTCAATGCGCGCGGCACGCCGCTGTCCCGCATGGGCGCCTGGAAGATCCTCCGCAAGTACGTGAAGCGCGCGGGCATCACCAAGCGTGTGTTCCCTCACACGCTGCGTCACTCCTTCGCGACGCACCTCCTGGAGGGCGGCGCCGACCTCCGCGCCGTGCAGGACATGCTCGGGCACGCGGACATCTCCACGACGCAGATCTACACGCACGTGGATCGTGAGTACCTTCGACAGGTTCACCGGCGGTACCATCCGCGCGCATGATCCTCGTCATCGACAACTACGACTCGTTCACGTACAACCTCGTCCAGTATCTGGGTGAGCTGGGCGCCGAGCCCGTCGTGCGCCGCAACGACGAGATCGGCGTGGAGGACGTGGGCGGGCTGCGGCCGTCGGCGATCGTCATCTCGCCGGGGCCGTGCGCGCCGGCCCAGGCGGGAATCTCCGTCCCGGTGGTGCGGCGCTGGGGTGCGACGATCCCCACGCTCGGCGTGTGCCTCGGCCACCAGTCCATTGGCGAGGCGTACGGCGCCAGGGTGGTTCGCGCCCGCAGCGTGATGCACGGCAAGACGTCGCGCGTGCGGCACGATGGGAAGGAGCTGTTCGCCGGCATTCCGAGCCCGATGCAGGTGATGCGCTATCACTCGCTCGTCGTGGACCCAGGGTCGATGCCGGACGACCTCGTGGTGCTCGCGCGCGCCGACGCCGACACGGACGAGATCCACGCCCTGCGGCACCGCACGCACCGGGTGTGGGGCGTGCAGTTTCACCCGGAGTCCATCATGACCCCGGACGGCAAGACGCTGCTGCGCAACTTCCTTCAGCTCGCGTCTTGAGGCTGCGGTCAGCCATCGCCGGCGTCGCCCTGGCCGCCGGGGTGGGGAGCCTCCATGCCCAGGAGCGGATCACGATCACCGATCTCGGCTCGGGCGAAGGCGGCCGCGCGCTCCAGGAGGCGCTGGCGCGTCCGCACCGGATCGTCGCGCCGGACACCGGCATGTACGCCCTGCAGCGGGGCGTCCGGGAGCCGGCCGGCCTCGTCGTCCTGGGCCGAGACGCCGCGATCGCCGCATCCGTGGATGGCGACGTCATCGTCGTGGGCGGCGACCTGTTCATCCGGCCCGGCGCGCGCATTTCCGGCCGGGCCGTGGCGATCGGCGGACGCGTCTATCGCTCGGCGCTTGGCTTCGTGGAGCGGGGCACATCGAGCTTCTACGACCATACCTACGACATCTTCCGGACGACCGACGGCTATCGCCTCGACTACCGGGCCCTGAGAGAGCGGGCATCAACGTCCGTGCGGTTCCCGGGTTTGTTCGGCGTGCGAGGTCCCGAGTACGACCGGGTGAACGGCGCGTCCGTGGGGTTCGGCCCCGCGTTCGCCTTCATGAAGGGCAGCGGCGAGGTGCACACGGTCGGCACCTATCGCTCGGACCTGGGCCTGCTCGATCCGTCCCTGTACGGGACTCTCCAGCTTGGCCGCCGCGTGCGTGCGCGCTTTGGGGCAGAGCGTGGCACGTTCACCAACGAGGGATGGATCTGGCCGACGCTGGTGAATTCATTCTCGGTTCTGGGCACCGGACGCGACACGCGGAACTACTATCGCGCGGATCGCATGGACGTGCTCCTGTCCCACCGGTCGGAGCGCCCGAATACCAGGTTCGAGCCGTTTGTCGGAGCACGTACGGAGCGCGCCTGGTCCGTGGGCCAGATCGTCGGCGAGGATCGCGGTCCCTGGAGCTTCTTCGGGAGAACGGACAGCCTCGGCATGCGGCGCCCCAACCCGCCGATCACGGACGGCACGGTGACGTCGCTGCTCGCGGGCGGCGCGCTTTCCTGGCGCCCTCCGGGGATGAGGCTGGTCGTGAGCACTCGCGGTGAGCTGTCCCTGACGTCGCCAGCCGACGATTTCGTGCAGGTCGTCTCCGACCTCGACGTGGAGTTCACGACGTTCGGATCACAGGTGTACGCGCTCGACGTCCATTGGGTCACGACACCGGACGAGGGGGAGCCGCCGCCGGCGCAGCGGTTCCACTGGCTCGGTGGCGCCGGAACCCTGTCGTTCCTCGATCTGCTGGAGCAGGGTGGCGACGAGCTGGTCTACATCGAGCAGCGCTACTCGGTGCCGCTCAGCAACATCCGACTCGGGTTTCTCGGCTCGCCGGCAATCCAGTTACAGCATCGGATGGGCAGCGCGGGACTCGGCGCGTTGCCTGAGTTCGAGCAGGTAATCGGCGCAGGATTGGCGCTGCAGCTCTGGCGCGGCGAGATCCGGGGAGAGTTCCGGATGGATCCCGCCTCTCGATCCACGGAGTTCGGATTCGGGATCGGGTTCAGGGACTAGGAATCATCTGGGACGCGCCCTACATTGCCTTTCCGTGTCGGTCGGGTTTGCTAGCTCTGTCCGGCGCGGGGTATGAAGACCCTCGCCGTCATCCCAGCTCGACTGGGCGCGACACGTCTCCCCCGCAAGCCTTTACGCCTCCTCGCCGGACGACCGCTCGTGGTGCGTGTATGGGAACGCGTTGCCGCGATGGAGGTTGCGGACCACTGTGTCATCGCAACAGACAGCGAGGAGGTCGCGATGGCCGCTCGTAGCAACGGCGCGGAGGCCGTGCTGACCTCGGCCAGCCACCCCTCGGGAACGGATCGCGTGGCGGAAGTCAGCGCGAAGCGGGAGTTCGCCGGCTTCGACGCGGTGGTGAACGTGCAGGGCGACGAGCCGTTCATCTCCGCGGACGCGGTTCGCGGCGCGCTCGACATGCTGCGCACGACTTCAGCATCGGCACGGCCGCCGTGCAGGCAACCGAGGCGATCCTGTCGGAACCGCGGTCGTGAAGGTCGTGACCGCGGACGACGGACGGGCGCTGTATTTCTCGAGGGCGCCCATCCCGTTCCTGCGCGAATCGAAGAACACCGAAGACGCCGCGCTGCTGCACGGGCGCGTGTGGCAGCACATCGGCGTGTATGCTTACACGCGCGACGCGCTCGCCCGCTGGGTGGCGCTGCCGCCACACCCGCTCGAGCGCATCGAGCGCCTGGAGCAGCTGCGGCCGCTCGCGGCGGGATGGGCCATCGGCGTCGGCCTCGTTGCCGGCCCGCTGCGTCAGGGCATCGATACGGAAGACAGACCTGGCGCGAGCCAATTCCGAGTGGACGATCTTCAGCGGAGAGCCCGCCTGATGCCAGCGAACACGCGCCAGCAGCCCACCAAGTTCATCTTCGTCACCGGCGGCGTCGTCTCGTCGCTGGGCAAGGGAATCGCGGCCGCGTCGCTCGGACGGCTGCTCGTCGAGCGCGGGCTGCGCGTCACGATGATGAAGTTCGATCCGTACATCAACGTGGATCCCGGCACGATGTCGCCGTTCCAGCACGGCGAGGTGTACGTCACCGACGACGGCGCGGAGACCGACCTCGACCTCGGACACTACGAGCGCTTCATCGACCGCTCGCTGTCGCAGGCCAACAACGTGACGACGGGCCGCATCTACCTCAACGTCATCACGAAGGAGCGGCGCGGCGAATACCTCGGCTCCACGGTCCAGGTGATCCCGCACATCACCGACGAGATCAAGCGCGCCATCCGGCGCATCGCGCCGGAGAACGACGTCGTGATCGTCGAGATCGGCGGCACCGTCGGCGACATCGAGTCGCTGCCGTTCCTCGAGGCCATCCGCCAGTTCCGCCACGACGTCGGGCGGCGAGAACGCGATCTTCGTGCACCTCACGCTCGTGCCGTTCATCGCCGCCGCGGGCGAGCTGAAGACCAAGCCGACGCAGCACTCGGTGCGCGAGCTGATGGAGATCGGAATCCAGCCCGACCTCCTCATCGTGCCGCACCGAGCGCCCGATCTCGGACGACATCAAGCGCAAGATCGCGCTCTTCTGCAACGTGGAATTCGGGTGCGTCATCGAGAGCCGCGACGTGCGCACGATCTACGAGATCCCGCTGCGCGTTCCACGAGCAGGGCTTCGACGAGCAAGTGCTGCGAGCGGCTGCGAGCATCGACGCGCCGACGCCCGATCTCGCCGCCTGGCGCGAGATGGTGACCCGCGTGCTCGAGCCGCACGAGCGCGTGCGCATCGCCGTCGTCGGCAAGTACACGGATTTCGTCGACAGCTACAAGAGCGTGCAGGAAGCGCTGATCCACGGCGGCATCGCCAACGACGTCGGCGTGGACATCCAGTGGCTGTCGAGCGACGACTTCACCGCGCCCGACCGCGCCGCCGAGATCCTCGCGACATATCACGGCCTGCTGGTGCCCGGCGGGTTCGGCGTGCGCGGCGTGGACGGCATGGTCGAGGCCATCCGGCACGCGCGCGAGCTCGGGCCTGCCGTTCTTCGGCATCTGCCTCGGCATGCAGATGGCGATCATCGAGTTCGCGCGCAACGTCTGCGGCCTCGACGACAGCCACTCGTCGGAGTTCGCGCCCGAGTGCGACAACGCCGGTCATCTCGCTCATGGAGTCGCAGCAGCACGTCACGGACATGGGCGGCACCATGCGGTTGGGCGCGTACCCGGCGCGCCTGCGCGCGCGGATCGCGAGACGGCCGAGGTGTACGGAGTCGCCGAGATCAGCGAGCGGCACCGCCATCGCTACGAAGTCTCGAACAAGTATCGCGACCTGTTCGTCGAACACGGGCTTGCGGCTGAGCGGGCTGAGTCCCGACGGTCAGCTCGTCGAGATCATCGAGTACCCGCAGCATCCCTGGTTCCTCGGCTGCCAGTTCCACCCCGAGCTCAAGTCGCGCCCCACGCGGGCGCATCCGCTGTTCGCGGGCTTCATCGCGGCCGCGGTGCGCGCCAAGCGTCAGCGGCGCGAGGCGTACGCCATCGTTCGTGGAGGCGGGCGACTGACGTGCGGCCTCTTTCGGGATGACGCGCTCTTCCTCATCGCCGGCCCCTGCGTTCTCGAGGATGACGCGCTCAACCTGAAGGTCGCCGAGCATCTCGCGAGGCTGGCCGACAGGATCCCGGGCGGCGATCGTGTACAAGGCCAGCTTCGACAAGGCCAATCGCTCCAACGCGGGCGCGCACCGCGGGCCAGGCATCGACGAGGGACTTCGCGACGCTCGACCGCGTGAAGCAGTCGTCGGGGCTGCCCGTGCTCACCGACGTGCATCTCCCGGAGCAGTGCGCGGCGGTCGCCGCAGGTCGCCGACGTCCTGCAGATTCCTGCGTTCCTCTGTCGCCAGACCGACCTGCTCGAGGCCGCGGGCGCGACCGGCAAGGCGGTGAACATCAAGAAAGGGCAGTGGATGCATCCCGAGGGCATGCGCGGAGCTGTCGACAAAGTGCGGGAAGCGAACGGCGGGATGCGCAAAGCGGGAAGCGCAAGGCGGGACGCGAAGGCCGGTCGGACGACATCAGAAATCGCCGTGACCGAGCGCGGTACCTTCTTCGGTTACGGCGACCTCGTCGTGGACATGCGCGACTTCGTGCGGATGCGCGAGGCGTGCGGCGTCCCCGTGATCTTCGACGCCACGCACAGCGTGCAGCGTCCGGGGCAGGGCGCGGGCGGCTCGAGCGGCGGCGCGCGCGAGTTCATACCGCCGCTCGCGTTCGCGGCGATCGCCGCCGGCGCCAACGGCCTCTTTCTCGAGACGCACCCCGAACCGGACGAGGCGCCGAGCGACGGACCGAACATGCTGCCGCTCGCGGCGCTTCCCGCGCTGCGTGGACCGGGCGCTCGCCCTGTGGAACGCGACGCGCAGGTAATCGCGCCGGAGCTCGCGCGCCGCATCAAGCTCGTCGGTCTCGACGTCGACGGCGTCCTGACCGACGGTGGCATCTACCTGGGCAGCGTCGGCGACGAGCCGCACGAGTTCAAGCGCTACGACATCCAGGACGGGCTCGGCATCCACTTTCTCCGCCGCGCCGGGGTGCGCGTGGCGCTCGTCACGGGCCGGGTGTCGGAGAGCGTCCGGCTGCGCGCCCGCGAGCTCGAGATCGAGGACGTCGCGCAGGACGCCGGCGCGCGGAAGCTTCCCGCGCTGCGCGACATGCTCGCCCGATACCGGATCAAGCCCGCTGAGACGGCCTTCGTGGGCGACGACTTTCCGGACATGCCCGTGCTGAAGGCGGTGGGGCTTCCCGTCGCCGTCGGCAATGCGGTGCCCGAAGTCCGCGCCGTCTGCGCGCTGCGTCTCACGCGCCCCGGCGGTGCGCGGCGCGGTGCGCGAGTTCGCGGAGCTGCTGCTCAAGGCCCGCGGCGAGTGGAAGGCCGTGACCGACGACTACGTAGCCGAACGATCGCGGCCGGGCGTGCCGGAAAAGGGAAGCGCGCGCGCATGAGCGATTCCTCGTCGAACCGCATCGTCGAGCGCGGCCGGCGCGTGCTGCGAATGGAGCGCGACGCGCTCGCCGGCGCACGCGAGCGCCTCGGACGACAGTTTCGCGCGCGCCGTCCAGCTGATGCGCAACGCCACCGGGCGCGTCATCGTGTCCGGCGTCGGGAAGTCCGGGCTCATCGGCCGCAAGATCGCGGCGACGCTCACGTCCACGGGTACGCCAGCCACGTTCCTGCATCCGGCGGACAGCGTGCACGGCGACCTCGGCATCGTCGGCGCGGACGACGTGGCGATCCTCATCTCGAAGAGCGGGGAGTCGGACGAGCTGCTCGCGCTCGTGGACCACCTCAAGCGCCTGGGCGTGCAGCTCATCGCGCTCACCGGCGAACCCGGGTCCGCGCTGGCGCGTCACGTGGACGTCGCGCTCGACGCGTCCGTGTCGGAAGAGGCCTGCCCGCACGATCTCGCGCCCACCACGAGCACCACGGTAGCGCTCGCCCTCGGCGACGCGCTCGCGGTCGCGCTGCTCGAGGAGAAGGGCTTCACGCGCGAGGACTTCGCGCGCCTGCATCCCGGCGGGGCCATCGGCCGGCGCCTGCTGACGCAGGTGCGACGAGGTCATGGAGCGCGACCGCCTCCCGGTGCTGCACCCCGGCGATACGATGAAGCAGGCCATCGTGCTCCTCGCCGAGCGCCGCGGCATCGCGATCATGCTCGACGGCGGCGAGCGCGTGGCCGGCGTCATGACCGCCGGCGACCTCACACGGACCATGGAGCGCGAAGCCGACGTACTGGCGGTTCCGCTGGAGCGGGTGCTGAACCGTACTCCCAAGCTCGCAAGGCACAATGAGCTGGCCAGCGCGGTAGTATACCGGATGGAACAACATGGTATCATGTCCATGCCGGTGCTGGGAGACGGGGACCGCCTCGTCGGCGTCGTGCACCTGCACGACCTGATGCGGGCGCGGCTCGCATGAGGAGCGTTGCCGTGGTGCTGGCCGCGGTTGCGATGACCGCGATCGCCGCGTGCCAACGGCGATCCAAGCCGCCCGCGGTGACCGAAGCGGCCATCCCCGACAGCGCCGAGCAGGTCATCTTCGACGGCCGGTCGCTCCTCACCGACCGCGGCGTCAAGCAGGGCGAGATGTTCGCGGACACGATCTTCGTGTTCAACGACCAGACGCGCTTCGCGCTGCGCAACGTGCGCGCGTCCTTCAATACCGAGACGGGCGCGCCCAACGGCACGATGCGCGGCGACCGCGGCACGTACGACATCAGGAACCAGACGCTCGAGGGCTACGGCAACGTCGTCGTGACGTCCACGAAGGGAGAGAAACTCACGTCGAACCACCTGCGCTACGTGCAGACGCGCGACGAGATCTCCAGCGACAGCTCGTACGTCCTGGTGCGCGGCACCGAGACGCAGCGCGGCATCGGGTTCACGTCCGACCCGAACCTCAACGTGTTCAAGTGCAAGCGGGCCTGCGGTGGCGCAGCGCTGGTTCCCCTCGGCGGCCTCAAGACCCCGTGAGCGTTCGTGCAGCGGTCGTCGCGGTGTGGCTCGCGACTCCGCTCATCGCGACCGCCCAGGACCGCGAGCGCTGCGAGCTGCTGCCGAGACCCGAGACCCGATTGACCCGGGTCGCGACTCCCGGCGGACAGGGCAACACCTTCATCGGCGGCGGCGTGGATGTTCGCTGCCCCGGCAAGGATCTCACCCTTCGCTCCGACAGCCTGGAATCGTACGGCGACGAAGGGCGCCTCTTCCTGCTGGGCAACGTGCGCTACAACGAGCCTCGGCTCGCGCTGACGTCGGATTTCCTCACGTATTTCCAGCGCGACGAGCGCGTTGTCGCGCAGGGGAACGTGGACGCGAAGCTCCCGGACGGGTCCACGCTGCGCGGCCCGTTGGCGGAGTACTTTCGGGTGATCCCCGTCACGCGTCCGGCTACCCGCCTCACCGCCAACGGGCGCCCCACGATCACGCTCGTGCAGAAGGACTCGGCCGGGGTCAAGCCGCCACCCACTGTCGTCGTGGCCAACCACGTGCTGATGGTCGGCGACAGCCTCGTGTACGCCGGCGGCCAGGTCAATGTCACGCGCGAAGACGTCGTCGCGCGCGGTGACTCCATGGATCTCGACAGCGAACGCGAGATCACGGTGATGATGCGCAGTCCGTCCATCCGTGGCCGCCGCAACGACCGTCCGTTCACGCTGAGCGGCACCCGCATCGAAATGACCGGGAGCCAGCGTCGGCTGCGCCGCGTGATCGCAAAGGGAAGCGGCAAGGCCGTCAGCGAAGACATGACGCTGGTGAGCGACACCATAGACCTGCGCGTCGCGAACGACCTGCTCCAGCGCGCCATCGCGTGGGGGCCGTCGCGCGCCGACGCGTCGTCGGCCTCGCAGCGGATTCTCTCCGACTCGATCGACGTGCTGATGCCGAACCAACGCGTGCGTGAGATGCACGCGGTGAGGAAGGCCGTCGCCCACGGCACGCCGGACACCACGCGGTTCCGGGCCGATACGCTCGATTGGTTGCATGGCGATACGATTGTGGCGCGCTTCGACACGGCCGCCGTGGCGAACTCCGACACCACCCGGTCGCCCCGTCTGCGCGAACTCATCGCCCAGGGAAGCGCAAGGTCCTACTACCATTTGCCCCCCGCGGACAGCACGGTGCGGAGGCCCGGGATCAACTACGTTACGGGACGTGAGATCATCATCGCGTTCGAGAACCAGCGAGTCGCCAAGGTGACGGTGCTCGATCAGGCGGCCGGAGTGTATCTGGAGCCGAAGCCCGAAGGGGCAAAGAACGACACGACACGCGCCGCCGGGACTCCCCCCCGACGCGGCGGCCGCCCCGATGAATCCGGCGCAGATCCAGGAGATCCTCGACAAGCTTGGCCGCGCGGATCGCTCACCGGCGCTCGCGCTCCACGCGTTGCTGTCGGTGGCGGACGAGAACGGCGTGGCCAACTTCAACGAGGCCGCCACCGTCTACCGCGAGGACCATCTCGCGGCCATGCACGCCGCCGGGAAGGACGCCGAGCGCGAGCGCGGGCAGCTCAGCATGGATCAGGTGCGCGAGCATCTCGCGCGCAGCGTGTTCCCGCGTCTCGCCGGCCTCGGACTCATCGCCCTGCCCGCAGAGGGACTCCAGGCGCCTGATGCCTCGATCCGGCTTCAGGGCGACTTCTGGATCAAGGTGCAGGGGAGCCGGCACCGGGTCGCGGAGGCGCTGCGCGAGACCGGCGAGCATCCCAGGATCCGGGAGACGCCGGTTCCGTCGGTCCCGGCGGCCGGCCACGTGCTCGAAGCGTCCGGCCTCGTGAAGATGTACCGTCGGCGACGCGTCGTGAACGACGTGGCCCTGCGATTGCAACAGGGGGAGATTGTCGGACTGTTGGGCCCGAATGGCGCCGGGAAAACGACGACCTTCTACATGATCGTCGGGCTCATTCCGCCGTTGTCCGGAACGATTCTTCTCGACGGGCAGGACATCACCTCGATGCCGATGTATCGCCGAGCCCGGCTCGGCATCGGCTATCTGTCGCAGGAACCGTCGGTCTTCCGCAAGCTGACGCGTCGAAGACAACATCTTGGCGATCCTCGAGACGTTGCCGATCTCGGCCGCTGAGCGGAGGCAACGCCTGGAGCAGTTGCTGGACGAGCTGAGCATCAAGCATCTACGCAAGAGCAAGGCGTTCTCGCTGTCGGGAGGTGAGCGCCGCCGACTCGAGATCACCCGCGCGCTGGTGACGTCGACCGAACTTCATGATGCTGGACGAGCCGTTTGCGGGGTCGATCCGATCGCCGTGCATGACATTCAGCAGATCGTCGCCGAACCTGCGCACGCGCAAGATTGGAGTACTGATCAGCGATCACAACGTGGAGCAGACGCTGGACATCGTCGATCGCGCCTACATCATGTTCGACGGGGAGGTGAAGGTCGCCGGCACCGTGCGTGACCTCGTGTTCGACGACACCGTGGCCGACATCTATCTGGGTCCCACGCTCACCGCGCGTCTGCGCGCGCGGTTCGCCTCGAACGCGCCGGTCCCGTGGAGCCGACGGCATGAAGACCGGGCTGTCACCAGACGCACCCAGCTCAAGCAGGAGCTGAAGATCAATCCGCGCCTGTACCAGGCGATGGATTTGCTCTACATGCCGCTGCTCGACCTCCAGCAGCACCTCAAGCAGGAGCTGCTCAACAACCCGTTCCTCGAGATGGTGGAGCCGGAAGAGGACGAGGAGGAGGCCGGCGAGGAGACCGAAGCCGAAGCGGTCCGCGGAACAGACCGAGAAGCCGGAAAGCGACGAGATCGACTGGGAGGAGATCCTCCTCGACGGCTTCGACGCGGGCGGCCGCCGCGAGGAGCACGAGGAGCGCGAGTACTACGAGCCGGTCACGGTCGATTCGCGCGATCTGTCGGACCACCTGCGCGACCAGATCACGCTGCTCGATCTCTCGCCGCGCCAGGTGGTGCTGGCCGAGGAATTCATCGGCAACATCGACGAGGACGGCTACCTCAAGTGCGTCGCTCGAGGAGATCGTCACCGGCGTCAACGACATGGTGAGGCAGGCCGCGGAAAGCGCGGAGCGCGAGGACCTGGACGAGCTTCCCGTCTATACCATGGATGAAGCGGAAGAGATGCTGGCGACGATCCAGAACCTCGATCCGCCCGGCGTCGGCGCGCGCGACCTGCGCGAATGCCTCATGCTCCAGCTGCAAGGAAGCAGGCCTCGAGCACTCCGTGCCGTACCGGCTCGTGCGCGACTGCTTCGACGAGTTGATCAACCACCGCTGGAGCGAGATCTCCAAGCGATTCGGCATCAGCCCGTCGGACGTGCAGAAGGCCGCCGACGAGATCCAGAAACTCGACCCCAAGCCGGGGATCAAGTACAGCGATCTCAGCGACAACTACATCATCCCCGACCTCATCGTCGACAAGATCGACGGCGAAGTACCACGTCTTCCTGAACGACACCAACCTGCCGCGGCTCAAGCTCAGCAAGACGTACCAGGAGATCGCCCGCGACAAGAAGAAGTTCGAAGGGCGAGAACAAGGAGTTCATCTCCAACAAGCTGAATTCGGCCGAACTGGATGATCCAGGCCATCGAGCAGCGCCGCCAGACGATGCTCAAGGTCATGAACTACATCGTGGACCGGCAGCGCGACTTCTTCGAGAAGGGCGTGCAGTACCTCAAGCCGCTCACGCTGCGCGAGGTGGCCGAGGTCATCAACATGCACGAGTCCACGGTGAGCCGCGTGACCAACGAGAAGTTCGTGCAGACGCCGCGCGGCGTGCTGCCGCTCAAGTTCTTCTTCTCGTCCGGGCTGTCCACCACGGCGGGCGAGGACGTCTCGGCGCGCGGCATCAAGGCGCAGATCCAGAAGCTCGTGTCCGACGAGGACGCCAAGCATCCGCTCACCGACCAGGCGATCGTCAACATCCTGAAGCAGAACGGCGTCCAGATCGCGCGACGCACCGTCGCGAAGTACCGCGATCAGCTGGGGGTGCTCTCCGCGCGCATGCGCAAGCGGGTATAGGTGATTGGTGCTGCGTGCCGGGTGTTTGGTGACAGGTGAGAGTTGCCATGACCGATACCGCCTCGCAGGTTAACGGGCTCGCCGATGAATTCGTGACCACAGGTACGCCGGTACCACCAATCACCCAACACCCAACACCCATCGCCGACGTCTCCGTCCTCGTTCCCGCCAAGGACGAAGCCGAGAACCTCCCGCTGTTCATGGAGCAGGCGGCAGCCGCGTTCCTCGCCGACCCGGGCACCCGATACGAAGTCGTGGTCGTGGACGACGGTTCCGTGGACGCCACGGCCCGCGTGCTGGCCGACCTCGAGCAGCGCTACGCCTTCCTGCGCGTGGCGACGCACCGCAGCCAGCGCGGCATCGCGGACGCGTTGCGAACGGGCTACCTGCACTCCCGTGGCCGCGTGCTCGTCTTTTATCCCGCCGACCTCCAGTTCAAGCCGGAGGACATCCCGCGGCTCGTGGCCCCGATCCTCGCCAACGAGGCAGACCTGGTGACGGGATTCAAGCAGGGCGCGTACGACAAGCAGTTCGTCTCGGGCATTTACAACCGCCTGAGCCGCACGCTGTTCAATGTGCGCGTGAAGGATCTCAACTCGGTGAAGGCATACCGCCGCGAGATCATGGACGGGCTGCCGGTGCGCCCGGATTGGCATCGCTACATGGTGGTGATCGCCGCCGCGGAGGGATTCACGGTCTCCGAGATCCCCGTCCCGCTGTATCCGCGACACGCCGGGAAGTCCAAGTTCGCCAGCTGGCGGCGCATCCCCATCGGTGTGCTCGACATGCTCTCGGTCTGGTTCGAGCTTCGCTTCGGCAAAAAGCCGTTGCTGCTGTTCGGCACGCTCGGCGCGCTGCTGTTCGCCGTCGGCGCGCTGGCGGGGCTCGTGGCGGTCAGCGTGCTGTTTGCCACGGGAGTCGGACAGCGCTGGGCATGGACGCTCATCCAGACGTGCCTCGTGCTGGGAAGCGTCTTTTTCGCCACCGGGTTGCTCGGCGAACAGATCGCGGGTCAAAGGGCGGAGCTGCGCGAGGCGCGGCGTCGCATCGACGAACTCACTGCGGAAAGGGAATCGGGCACGCCACCGGAATGAAAGTCCTCTTCCTCACGCACAACTTCCCGCGCTTCGAGGGTGACGTGCCGGGCAATTTCATCGCGCGCCTCGCTTCGGCGCTCGCGAACCAGGGCGTGGACGTGAACGTCGTCGCTCCGGCGGCACCCGGCGCCGCGGACAGCGCGAAGCTGAACGGCACGGGCGTGGACCGGTTCCACTACGCACCGCGGCGGTACGAGACGCTCGCGTACGGCGGCAACATGGCAGAACAGGTGCGCGATTCCTGGAGCGCGCGCTTCACGATGCTGGGATTCCTGGGCGCCGAGTTCCGCAGCGCGGTGCGCGCCCGCCGCGCCACCCAGCCCGACGTGGTGCACGCGCACTGGTGGTTTCCGTCCGGTCTCGTCGGCACGTGGCTGAGCAAGCTCTCGAGCACGCCGCTCGTGACCACGCTGCACGGCTCCGACGTCCGCATCGCGCGCTCGATCTCCATGAGCCGGCCCGCGTTCCGGCACGTGCTCCAGACGTCGGCCGCGACGACCGCCGTGTCCCGTTGGCTGGCGCACGAGGCACAATCCCTCGTGTCGGCGCCCACGCCGGCCGTCGCGCCGATGCCCGTGGCCACGGAGCTGTTCTCGCCCGGCGGCAGCCGCAGGAGCGACGCGTTGCTGTTCGTGGGACGCCTGACGAAGCAGAAGGGCGTCGATCTCCTCCTGCGCAGCCTGGCCGGTCTGCCCGAGACGCTCTCGCTCGACGTCGTCGGCGACGGCGACGAGCGCAAGCCATTGGAGAATCTCTCGCGCGAGCTGGGCCTGACCGCGCGCGTTCGCTGGCACGGCATGCAGCCGCAGGAAGCGCTCGCAGGCTATTACCGCTCGGCCACCGCGCTTGTGGTGCCGTCCGCGGACGAGGGCCTCGGTCTCGTGGCGGTCGAAGCCATGCTGTGCGAGACGCCGGTGGTCGCGTTCGAGTCAGGCGGTCTGCCCGACGTGGTACAGCACGACCGCACCGGCCTGCTGGTGCACGAGCGATCGGCGGAGGCGCTCGCGAAGGCCATCTCGCAGATGCTGGCCCGCGACGATCGCGGACAGGCGCTGGGCGGCGCGGGTCGGATACACGCGCTCTCGACCTTCGCGCCCGAGTCCGTGGCGCGGCGCTATATCGACATCTATCGGGCTGCGATTGAAGGCCCCCCCTCGTAAGGTCATTCTTGCGGCGCAGCTGGTCGCCGCCGCGCTGCTGGTGTACTTCGTCGGGCGCTCCCTCGCGTCCCAGTGGGCGGCCTTTCGCGATCAGCCGCTCGCGCTCCGGCCGCGCTGGGCGTACATCGCGGCGTCCGGCGCGCTCGTCCTGTTCACGCATGCGCTGCTGGTGCAGACGTGGCGCATACTCCTGCGCGCCTGGAACGCGTCGCTGCCGTTCTGGACCGCGACGCGCATCTGGTGCGTGTCGAACCTGGGGAAGTACGTCCCGGGAAAGATCTGGCAGGTGACGGCCATGGCCGGGATGGCGCATCGGGCCGGCGTCTCGCCCGTCGTGTCGACGGGCTCGGCGGTGCTGAGCACGATCATCAACATCGCCTGCGGGATCGCCCTGGTCCTCGGGCTCGGCTGGGAGTGGCTCAACCTCCTGCGCGCCGATGCGCGCGTAATGGCGTCCGTCCTCATCACCCTGGCCGTCCTCGGTCTGGCGGCGCTGCCGTTCATCCTGCCCCGGCTGGGCGCGATCGTCTCGCGGCTCACGAACCGCGTCGTGGAAGTGGCCGCGCCGCCGCCCCGGGTGATCCTCGCGGCCATTGCCGCCAACGTGATCGCCTGGGTGCTCTACGGCGTCGCCTTCATGTGGCTCGTGCGTGGCATCCTTGGCGACGCGCCTGGCCCACTGTGGGGATACGTCGCAGTTTACTGCGCTTCATACGTGGTGGGCTATCTATTTTTCGTTGTGCCGGGCGGGATCGGCCCGCGTGAAGCGGTCATGGTGAGCCTGCTCACGTCGCTTGCGCTGGCCACGCCAAAGGAGGCGCTGCTCGTCGCGGCTGCGTCGCGCGTGTGGCTCACCATTCTGGAGATCGCACCCGGTTTCGTGTTCATGGCGCTTCGCGGTCCCGGTCGACCCAACAGCACGCTCCAACAGGATGCAACGCACAGTCCGCCCACCAGCACAACGCGCTGAGACTCCCGCGACGGCGGCGCCGGCTCCGACATCGGCGCCGCGATTCGCCGCCGGCTGGGCGTCACTCGTATTCGCGCTCGCGACCCTGACGCTCGCGTACCCGGCGCTCGGCGGCGGCTTCCTCGTGAATCCGCGCAGCGACCAGTACATCGCGGGATATGCGTTTCGCGAGTTCGCCGCCCAGTCGCTGCGCGCCGGGGACGGATTCCCCCAGTGGAGCCCGTACCTCTTCGGCGGCATGCCGTACATCGCCGGCATGCACGGCGACATCTTCTACCCGACCTTCCTGTTGCGAATGGTGCTGCCCACGGATGTCGCGATGACGTGGGGCTTCATCATCCACCTCTTCCTGGCGGGGCTGTTCACCTACCTGTTCCTCCGCGCCTGGGGTGTGGGTTTCTACGGCTCGGTGATCGGCGGGTTGGCGTACATGCTCAGCGGCCCCATCGCGGCGTACGCGTCGCCGGGGCACGACGGCAAGCTCTTCGTCAGCACGCTGCTGCCGCTGACACTCTTCCTGCTGCTCCGCTTGGTCCGCGACGGACGCGGGTGGGCCTGGGGCGCGCTCGCCATCACCATCGGGCTCGCCGTGCTCACTCCCCACCCCCAGCTGCTCCAGTACCTGCTGTTGTGCGGAGGCGCGTGGGCGCTGTATCTCGCCTTCGGCACGCACGAGACGGGAAAGCTCGCGCGCAGCGTGGCGTTCACCCGGCTCGGGCTCGCGCTCGGAGCCGTCGTGCTCGGCGGGGTCATCGGCGCGATCCAGTACCTGCCCGTGATGGAGTACGTGGAATGGTCGCCGCGCGCGGGAGGGAAGGGGTGGGCGCACGCGGTGTCGTATTCGCTGCCGACGATCGAGCTGCTCAACGCATTCGTGCCCCAGTTCAGCGGCATGCTGGACAACTACTGGGGGAGCAACCGCATCCACCTGCACAGCGAGTATCCCGGTATTGTCACCCTGATTCTCGCCGGTGCGGGGATGTTCGCCCCATCGGTGCGACGCAGCTTCCGCTGGTTCTGGCTCGGCGTGTTCATCGTGTCGCTCCTGTGGGCGCTCGGCGGCAGCACGCCCTTCTATAGAATCGTCTACGCCATCGTCCCTGGCACCAACTATTTCAGGGCGCCGAGCACGATGATGTACGTGACGATGTTTTCGCTGGCGGTCTTTGCGGCGTTCGGCTCCGAGCGCGTGATCGCGGCTGCCGGTTCGTTGACGAAGCGATTCTTCATTGGATGGTCGGTCGCGCTCGTCGCCCTTGGACTCATCCTCGCGGGCGGGCTCGCGATCACGGTCGCGGACGGAATCGCCAATGCGATGTCCGCGGCGGGCTATCCGGAGCGGGACGTCGCCTACGTCGCCAACCAGGCGCGGGACAATCAGTCGAACGTGATACTCGGCGTGGTCCGATCGACCGTGTTCGCGCTGCTGGCACTCGCGGCCATCTGGGCGACGGCGACCCGGCGCCTTCCGGCGCGCGCGGCGCCGTGGGTCATCGGCCTGCTGCTCGTCGCGGACCTCTGGAGCATCGAGCGGAAGTACTGGATCTTCTCGCGTCCGGCCCGCGAGCTCTACGCGAGCGACCCCGCCATCGACGCGATCCGCAAGGCGCCAGAGCCGGGCCGCGTCGTGACGGCCGATTTTGGCGCTGCCGACGCGCGCGATCCGATGTTCCAGGGCGCAGCGGCAATGGTCCACCGTGTTCGGTCGGTGCAAGGCTACCATGGCAACGAGCTCGGTCGATACCAGCAGGTTCTCATGGCCGGCTCGCGCATCCGCGCGGACGACGGTCTGAAGCAGGACTTCTGGCGTCACGCCAACGTGCACTACCTCTACACGACGGTGCCCGATTCACTGATGCCGCAAATGGCGCAGCAGCTCGGTTATCAGGGGCAGTTTCAGAAGGTCCTCGGTCCCGTCACGAATGCGACGGGCGCGCCGGTCTATCTCTATCGCGTGCCCGGCGAGAACCCGGCGGCGTGGGTTGCGTCCGCGATGGTCAAGGGATCCGACGAGCAGGCGATGGCCACGGTGCTCGATCCGCGGTTCGATCCGGCCCGCGCGGCAATCGTCGATACCAGCGCATCGGTCCCGGTTGCCGACGTCGCGGCCGTTCCGGCGCCGGTGGGGGTCAAGGCTCGCGTGACGCGCTACGAGCCCGGGGAAATCAACGTGAGCCTCGACAAGCCGGTACCCTCCGGGACGGCGCTCGTGGTCTCGGAGAACTTCTATCCGGGCTGGCGCGCGACGGTCGATGGCCGTGACGCAGGCGTGGTCCGCGCGAACTTCAACCTGATCGGCGTTCCGCTACCGGATGGAGCTCGCGAGGTGCAGCTGAGGTTCGCCGATCCCGCATACCGAACGGGGAAAGCCTTGACCCTCGTCGCGCTGGCGTTCGCGATCGCGGCCATCGGCGTCGCGTTCGCGCTGGATCGCCGGCGCGTCGCGCCCGCCTCCTGACGCCGACGTGGCCGAGCGCGCGCTGGTCATCGTCCCGACCTACAACGAGCGTGAGAACATCTCCCGGCTCGTCGAGGCCGTGCTCGAGAAGGATCCTCGCCTCGAGATGCTCATTGTGGATGACGGGTCGCCCGACGGTACGGGCGACATCGTCGAGGAGATTGGCGCTGGCAACACGCGAGTACACCTGCTGCGGCGGCCGAAAAAAATGGGTCTCGGCACAGCGTACCTGGCCGGCTTCAAGTGGTCGCTCGAGCGCGGGTACGATTACACGTTCGAGATGGACGCGGACTTCTCGCACGACCCGGGTCACCTGCCCGAATTCCTCCGGGCCATCGAGACCGCGGATCTTGTGCTGGGCTCGCGCTACCGGCACGGCAAAGTGACCGTGGTCAACTGGCCCATCAGTCGGCTGCTGCTCAGTTACTTCGCCAACGTGTACGCACGTATCGTCACCGGGTTGCCACTCTGGGACTCGACCGGCGGCTACAAGGTGTACCGGCGGGCGGTGCTGGAAGCGATCGATCTGGACGACGTCCGCTCCAATGGCTACGCCTTTCAGATCGAGATGAGCTTCCGGGCGTGGCGCAAGAACTTCCGGATCGTGGAGATCCCCATCGTGTTCGTGGACCGGACGGAAGGGACGAGCAAGATGTCCAAGTCCATCGTGCTCGAGGCCGTGTGGATGGTGTGGCGCCTGCGTTTCTGGGCGATCCGCGGACGCTTGTAGCCAATGATCCCGTTCGGCAGGGATTTCTTCAAGATGACGGGGTCGGGGAACGACTTCGTCTTCTTCGACACCCGGGTCACTCCACCCGGATCTCTCAGGTCGCCTGAGGTTGTCGGTGCTATCTGCAGCAGAGGCACCGGGATAGGCGCCGACGGCGTATGCTTTGTCGAGGACTCCGACAAGGCCACCATCCGGCTCATCTACCTCAACTCGGACGGCTCGCGGGCGGATTTGTGCGGCAACGCCACCCTCTGTACGGCGAGGCTTGCCCGAGAGCTGGGCATGGTGAACGATGGCGAGATCACGATCGAGACCGATTCCGGGGTCATTCGGGCCAGGTTCCCGGGCTCGAACCCTGAGATCGATCTCCGGCCCGTGGCGGCGATGCGCCCCGACGCCGGCATCCCGCTGCTGCCGGGCGAGGAGCGCATCGGATTCGCTCTGGTGGGCGTGCCGCACTTGGTGATCCTGGTCAAGGACCTCGAGGCGGTCGATGTCGTTGGGAGGGGCCGGCCCCTGAGACACCACCCATCACTCGAGGCCGGCGCCAACGTCAACTTTGCCCAGCCCCAGAGTGACGGCAGCCTGGCGTACCGAACCTATGAGCGAGGCGTGGAGGCTGAGACCCTGGCCTGCGGGACCGGAGCAGTCGCGATCGCGGCACTGCACGCCCGCTGGGGGCTGGCACGGAGCCCCATCCGCGTCCGCACCCGGTCGGGGAAGGAACTTGGAGTCCGGCTGTCCGGCGACCCGCGCGAACTGACGCCGTCGCTGACCGGCGAGGCGCGCATCGTCTATCGCGGCCAGTTCGGTGAGCTGCCGGTGACACCAAAGCCCACGACGCCGAAGTCGAGCAAGGCGCAGCCTTCGTAGAGCGAAACCCACGAGTAGGGTCGTGGGGAGAACCGCGGGCGGTTTCCCACACAATTCCCACTATAGTAGTTTACATAACGCTTATTATACGTACCGAGTCGGATGCGCTGGATCAGTCGCGCTGTTCGAGGGGTTACCGCCCCTAGCTCTTTCCAGCCGGCTGCGCGCTCAGCTCGCCGAGCCTGACATTCGCTTCGATCCGAACTGGCGTGTTCGGGTCGGAGGCCAACCGCTCCCAGATCTCGCGGGCTTCGGCGTTCTTGCCGGCCGCCATCAGCGCGCGGGCGGCCTTGGCCTCATAGAGCGCGCGCTCGCCGGGCAGCGAGGTCGCATTCGCAGCCTTCCTGAAGGACGCTGCGGCGGTGTCCGGCTTGCCGGCGCCGAACTGACCCTCAGCCGTCAGCGACCAGACCGCTGCCAGGGCCGGTCCTGCCGCGCGGCCGGCCTGGTATGGCTCCAGCTGCTTGAGACCCTCCGCGAACTTGCCCTGGTCAAACTCGGCCTGGGCCAAGAGCATCGCGGCCTGTGCGCCGGCAGGTGTGCCCTTGTATCGGCCGGCGACCCGCTGGAGGTCGGTCTGGGCCAGCGCGGCGTTCCCCGCCGCCAACGACTGCTTGGCCTGGTTCAGTCCACGTTCGGCGTTCAGGCGTTTGATCTCGCCGCTGCGCTTGAAGAACCAGAGCCCGACGCCCGCCGCGACAACGATGACGGCTCCGATAGTGATGGCCCGGGTATTGGCCTGAAGCCAGTCGAAGAAGGTCCAGCCTTCGGTCTCAATCTGAGGTGCGGTCATGCTTCACGTACTGGATGAGGTCAGTCCTGCACGGGTCGTTTCAGCGGCGAATACCCCTGGGGTGACTCGAACACCCGGCCAACGGTTTAGGAAACCGCTGCTCTATCCACCTGAGCTACAGGGGCTTCCAGAAGTAATGTAAATCCGCGCAGTGCGATTCCGAACTGGTGATCGGTGGATGGCGCCCACCGATCACCGATGCGAACGCTGACACGCGCTACGGCTGCGGCCGCGGACTCGTTCCAACGCCCAGGGTGGTGTTCGGGCCTGGTCTTGTGGGGCCCGTCGGGCTCGTTCCAATGCCCTTGGCGGTGATCGGACCGGTGGGACCCACCGCCTTCACCTCCGTTGCGTTCGGGCCGACGGTCGTCGGCCCCACGGCGTCCGAGCACGCCGCGGTGGCAAAAATGAGGATGGTGGCGCACGCCCATCTGATACAGTTGCGAGCCGACATTTGGACCTCCTTGAAGGAAGTAGGACGACGGTGCGCACAGTCGCTCTTCTTGGATGCTCGGAACATCGTGCTTGTCGCGTAGCCGAGCCGCGGATTTACGTAGGCCGATGCGTAGGTCCGGCGATTCGGCCTCAGTACGACAGGACCGTCTCGACGCGAAGGTTCGGGAGACGCTCCCTTCCCTTCAGGAAATCGAGGACGATCAGAAAGCTCAGACCTGCAACCTGAGCCCCGATCCTCACCATCAGCTCGCACGTCGCCCGCGCCGTCCCGCCGGTCGCCAGCACGTCGTCCACGACGAGCACGCGCGCCGCATGTCCCAGCGCATCGGCGTGAACCTCGAGCTTGTCGGTCCCATACTCGAGCGCGTATTCCACGCTGGTCACGTTCGCGGGAAGCTTGCCCGGCTTTCGCACCGGGATGAAGCCCACGCCCATCTCGCGGGCCACGATCGCGCCCAGAATGAAACCGCGGCTCTCGATCCCGACCACGGCATCGATCTTCTCGTGACGGAACGGTTCAGCCATCAACCGCGTCGCCTCGTGCAGGCCGGCGGCGTCCGCGAGCAGCGGCGTGATGTCCTTGAACAGGATGCCCGGCTTCGGGAAATCGGGCACGTCACGGATCAGCGCGCGCAGCCGCTCCTTCGTTGTGGTGATCGTGGTCATCGGGCAATCTCGAACGGCGCGCGCAGCGGCTCCGCGAGCGGCGCGATGACAGGTTCCAGCGCGTCCACCACGGCCCCACGCGGGCCGCGCCGCAGCTCCCCCTTCAGCAGCTCGAGCTGGCCCTCGTCGCCGCACGCCGCCACTTCAACGGTCCCGTCCGGAAGGTTGCGCACCCAGCCCGCGAGCCCCAGTCGCCTGGCGCGTTCGCGCACGAACCACCGGAACCCCACGCCCTGTACCACACCAGTCACGCGGACGTGCAGCCGGCTCATTCCGACTCGCGCCAGCCGTGGGTGCCGAGGAGCGGGACGAATCGAACCGGGATCACGGTTTCGCGAACCAGTTCGGCGCCCTGACGCGTGAAGACCACCAGCTCCTGTTCGTCCAGACCGCCCAGCGGAATCACGAGTCGGCCGCCGTCCGCCAGTTGCTCGACGAGTGGCTGGGGCACTTTTGGCGACGCGGCGCTCACGAGAATGGCGTCGTACGGCGCGTGCGCCCGCCAGCCCACGGTTCCGTCACCCAACAGCAGCGACACGTTGCGCACGCCGGCGCGCTGGATGTTGGCGCGCCCGAGCTCCAATACGGGCCCGATCCGCTCAATGGAAAAGACCTGCGCCGCCAGGTGCGCGAGCAGCACGGTCTGATATCCCGAGCCTGTCCCGATCTCGAGCACCTTCTCGTCGCCCTTCAGCCGAAGCAACTCCAGGTACTTGGCGTGGATAGAGGGCTGCGAGATGGTCTGGCCGCTGCCGATGGGAAGCGGCGCGTCCTCGTAGGCCCGATGCCGTATTCCCGTCGGCACGAATAGATGCCGCGGCGTCATCTCGAACGCGCGCAGGACCGCGAGATCCTTGATGCCCCGGGACCGGATCGCCTCCACGAGCCGGTGCCGCGCGCCGCGGAACTCGCCGCCGCCCCCCCGTCTACGGGTCGCGCCACCATTCGGCCGCCGTCTTGAGGATACCGTAGTTCGTGAGGTCCAGGTGCAGCGGCGTGACCGAGATGTAACCCTCCTCGATGGCGCGGAAGTCCGAGTCGGCTTCGCCGCTCCAGCTGATCTCGCCGCCTCCGATCCAGAATACCTTCCTGCCCCACGGGTCCTCCATGGGTTGCAGCGATCCCGAGTACACACGGCGTCCCAGCCTCGTGAGGCGCACGCCGCGGATCTCATCGCTCGACCGCGGCGGGAGGTTCACGTTGAACAGTGTGTACGGTGGAAACGGCGTGAGCGACATCAGGTGCCGCAGCAGCGGCGTGAGCACGCTCACCTGCTGGCGCAGCTGCGAGAGGTCCGCGCGGAGGTCGCCCCCGGCGAACGACACGGCGATGGACGGAATGCCGAGCGCCAGTCCTTCCATCGCGGCGGCCACGGTACCGGAGTACAGCACGTCCTCGCCCATGTTCTGGCCGTGATTGATCCCGCTGATGACGAAGTCGGGCCGTTCGGTCAGCAGCGCTTCCACGCCGATCATCACACAGTCCGTCGGCGTACCGTCGATCTGCCACCGCCGGTCGCCGCGCTTCACCGGGCGCACGGGATGATGCAGCGTGAGCGAGTGGCTCATCGCGCTCTGCTCACGGTCCGGCGCCACGACCCACACTTCGCCCAGCGGCTCGGCCGCGGCGACCAGGCACTCGAGACCGTGCGCAAGGATGCCGTCGTCGTTCGACAGCAGCAGTCGCAGCGTCACGCCTTGCCTCGCAGGAGACGCATCAGCTCCTTCAATTCCCGCTCCAGCGATTCCACGGTCTCCAGGCTGAGCGTGGCGCGCGCGATGGCCTTGAGGTCGCCCGCCTTGCGGTGCTCGTCCACTTTCTGCCGCGCCCCCTCGATGGTGTACTTCTCCGTGTAGAGCAGGTGTTTCACCATCAGGATCAGCTCGATCTCCCTGCGCTGGTACACCCGGTTGCCGGAGCGATTCTTGGCCGGGTTGAGGAACTTGAACTGGCTCTCCCAGTACCGCAGCACGTGCGGCTTGAGATCGGTGATTTCGCACACCTCACCGATCGAGAAGAACTCCTGAACCGGCTCGGCCGCGCTCATTCGTCCTGCTCCGCGCGAAGGCCGCGCGCCATCAGCTCCGGCACTGCGCGCGAGGCCGGGTGGCCGTCGAAGAGAATTCGGTGCACCATGGTGACGATCGGCATTTCGACGCCCTCCCGCTGTGCGAGCGCCAGCGCGCTCTTCGTGGTCGTGACGCCCTCGGCGACCGTGGGCTTCCCCGCCAGCGCTTCTTCCAGCGACCTCCCCTTCCCTATCTCCACGCCGACGGCGCGATTGCGGCTCAGCGCGCCCGTGCACGTGAGCACCAGGTCGCCGATGCCCGCGAGCCCGGCGAACGTGGATCCCCGCGCGCCAAGCGCGACACCCAGCCGCGTCATTTCGGCGAGCCCTCGCGTGATGAGCGCGGCGCGGGAGTTGTGGCCCAGCCCCACGCCCTCGACGATGCCCGTGGCCACCGCCATCACGTTCTTGAGCGCGCCGCCAAGCTCCACGCCGGTGATGTCGTCGTGCGTGTAGACGCGGAATGTCTGGTTGCTCAACGCGTCCTGCGCGACGCGCGCGGCGTCGGCATTTGCGGACGCGGCGACGATCGCCGTCGGCTGGCGCGACGCGACTTCCGCTGCGAAGCTGGGCCCCGAGATGGCGACCACGGGGCGGCCGGTCGCTTCTTCCTCGACGACGTCCGACATGAGCGCCAGCGTCCCCTGCTCGATGCCCTTGGACGCCACCGTGAGGACGGTATCGCCGCCGACGTGCGCGACCCCGGAGCGCACCACGCCGCGCAGGTGCTGCGAGGGCGTGGCGTAGACAATGAGCTCTGCGCCCTCCAGGGCTTCGCGGTGATCCGTCGTCGCCACGAGCGCGGGGGACAGCCTGAACCCGGCGAGAAAGATCGGGTTCTCGCGCCGCGTGTTGATCGCGGCGGCCACGTCCGGCTCCAGCACCCACATGTGGACGGTGTGTCCGCTGGTGGCGAGCATGTCCGCGAGGGCCGTACCCCACGCGCCCCCGCCCACCACCGCGCATTTCACGGCCGACCGCCCCCCCCGCCCCCCCCCACACTCGAGGCCAGGAATGCCGCGGCGAGGACCAGCAGCGCGAGGCCAAGCGCAAGCGACGGCCTGCGGCCGAAGTTCGCGGCGCGGCCAAAGCGGTACTCGGTGCCGTCGCGCAGCCGGCGGATGTTGGCGCGGTGTGTCCAGACAACGAACACAAAGGTGAGGATGCTGACCACGAACAGCGGCGACCGGAAGCCGACGCTGGCCGCGAGCAGTACCGGAAGGGCCAGGGCGCCGGTGAGCGAACCGAGCGAGACGTATCCGCTCGAGAACACCACCGCGACGAATATCAACAGCGTCAGGAGCGTCTGGAGCGGCGCGAGCGCCAGAAAGACGCCGCATGCCGTGGCGACGCCCTTTCCGCCCTTGCCGAACCCGAGGAACAGCGGACGGATGTGCCCCATGATGGCCGCCACACCGCACGCGACCGCGATCCATGTCTGCGTGTCTCCCGTGGTGCGCGTGAGCGGCGGCAGCAGCCACACCGGCAGCGCGCCCTTGGCGATGTCCACCGCGAACACCAACAGCCCGATTCGGGCGCCGAGGACGCGCAGCACGTTGGTCGCGCCGAGGTTGCCCGACCCCTGGGTGCGCAGGTCCACGCCACCCCACTTTCCGGCGAGATACGCCGAGGGGATCGATCCCGATACATACGACAGGACCAGCGCGAAGGCGGGGTGCATGCGCTAGCCCGTTTTGCGTCGCATGAGAATGCGGAGCGGGTTACCGGTAAAGCCCCACGATTCGCGGAACCCGTTGTGCAGGTAGCGCACGTAGTGCTCCTGCACGAGGTCGGGGTTGTTGCCGAACACGGCGAACGTCGGCGGGGCCACCTCTACCTGCGTGGCGTAGTTGAGCTTCACTTCCCGTCCGGCCGCCTGGGGCGGCTGCCGTCGCGCGAGCAGCTCCTGCAACCGCTCGTTGACCTTCGCCGTCGGGACGCGCTTCAGCCGTTCCTGCTCCACCTGGAGCATCAGTTCCAGAATCTTCGTGACCCGCTGGCCGGTGATCGCCGAGGTGAACACGAATGGAACGAACTTGAGAAAGGGAGCCTTTTCGCCGGCTTCTTTCTCGAACTTGGCCGACGCCTTGTCGTCCTTCTGCGCGAGATCCCACTTGTTGACCACGACGATCAAGCCGCGCCCGGCCTCCCAGGCCAGGTGCGCGACCTTGAGATCCTGCGCATGCAGCTGGCCTTCGGTCGCGTCCACCACGAGGACCGCGATGTCCGCGCGCTCGATGGCGCGCCGCGTCCGCAGCGCCGAATAGAATTCGATTCCGTCTTCCACGCGGCTCTGCCGGCGCAGCCCCGCCGTGTCGATGAAGATGAAGGTGCGACCGTGATAGCGCAGCGGCGTGTCGATCGCGTCGCGTGTGGTGCCCGGAAGCTCGGAAACGACGAGGCGCTCTTCTCCCAGCAGTCTGTTCACCAGCGAGGATTTTCCGACGTTTGGGCGGCCGATCACAGCGACCGCCATCTGCTCTTCCTCGGTCGCCTTGCCTTCCGGAAGGCGCGCGATGAGCGCGTCGAGCATATCACCCGAACCATGGCCGTTCATCGCCGAGACGGGGAGCGGGTCGCCGGCTCCAAGGTTGAAAAACTCGTAGTAGTCCGTGGACTGCGGCTTGTCCACCTTGTTGGCGACGAGCAGCCAGGGCTTTCCGCTGGTGCGCAACATCTCGGCGATGCGCGCGTCGGTCGGGTTGAGACCGCCAATCGCGTCCAGCACGAACAGCAGCGCGTCGGCCTCTGCGATCGCCAGTTGTACCTGGCGGCGAATCTCGATGTCCATCGGAAGGTGCGGGTCCGGGACGATGCCGCCTGTGTCGACGAGCCAGAAATCCGTCCCTGCCCAATCCGCGCGCGCAAAATGCCGGTCGCGCGTCGTCCCGGCCTCTTCGGAGACAATGGCGGCGTTCCGTCCGACGATCCGGTTGAACAGCGCCGACTTGCCGACGTTTGGCCGCCCCACCAACGCGACAACGGGGACATCGAGACCGCTCATCGCGCGGCGACGATCGCCGCTTCGCGGCTGTGGAACTGTTCCGGTTCGGCGAGCACGTCGATGAAGTCGTACGAGGGATGCACCGGGAACGCGATCTCCGCGCGCACTGCGTCGAGATGCTCCTCGTCGAGAAAGATCCCGCTGTCGTTGATGCACTCCGCGGGGATGAGCGCCAGATCGAGGTCGTCACGGCCGCCCAGGGCGCGGCGGATGTCCTCTCCCACGAGAAGACCGGCGGTCGTGGTCGTGGCCCCGAAGAGCGAGTTCTCCACGGGAATCACGATCAGCTCGGCGCCGGTCGCGGCCATGAGTTGCCCGACCAGGTCCGGCATGAGCGGCGCCATGGAAGTACCGGTGACCACGCCGATCCGCACGGGCCCGAGCCATGGCAGCTCCGGGGCATGGACGCGAACGCGCTCACGAAGCGCCGTCACCGCGCCGACCCCGTTTTCGACTTGCGCGAGGTCTCCGTAGTGGCCGATCGGCGGCAGGTCCCGGCCAGCGAGCAGATACAGTTCGTCCGAGCCGTACACCCACGCGTGCCCGCGCGCGGCCTCGGCGGGCGCGGCCCAACGGTCCGCGACCGACAGAAGGCCCCGTGCCGCGTCCGGGTCCATTGACCTGCCGGTGTACAGGTGCGAGAACTGGGTGAGGCCGACCGGGACCATCGCCACGGAGAGACACGCCTCGCCGAAGGACCAGAGGTCGCTGAGCGACTGCTCCAGGACTTCGCCGTCGTTGAGGCCTGGCACGATGACCATCTGGCCGTGGAACTGGATGCCGCCCGCGGTGAGCCGCTTCAGTTGCGCCATGATGTCCGGAACGCGCGGATTGTTCAGCAGCTTCTTGCGCGCATCCCAGGGCGTAGCGTGCACGGAGATGTACAGAGGCGAGAGGCGATACTCGAGGATTCGCTCGAAGTCCCGGTCCTTCAGGTTCGAGAGCGTCGCAAAGTTCCCGTACGCGAAGGACAGGCGATAGTCGTCGTCCCGGATGTACAGCGGCTTGCGGAGACCCTTGGGCAGCCCCTCGATGAAGCAGAACTCACAGCGGTTCGCGCAGCGCCGGACCGTGGGCGGCTCGAGGTCGAGGCCCATCGCTTCGCCCTCCGGCCGTTCGACCTCGAAGACGACCTCCTCACCATCGGGGAGGAGCGCTTCGATGACCAGATCCTCGTCGGCAGTGAGGAACTCCCAGTCGAGAAAATCGGCCACTTCACGTCCGTTGACCGACCGAAGCTCCGTCCCGGGCCCGATCCCCAACTCGGCGGCGATGCCGTTCGGATGTACTCGACTGACGCGAACCATGGGCTCCAAAAAATTCGCGCCCGGTGAGGGCGCGATGCTCATGCAACCTAGGAGATGATGCGTCGGAAATCAAGATAAATGAGCCACTTCGGCGTTCTCGGCTCACCTTGTTCCACTCAGAAAAAACGGCCCGCCTTAGTGGCGGGCCGTCTTGCGCGATTGTGCGCCGGCTGACTTCGATGTGCGTCGGCCGAGTTACCGAATCGTGTAGCGGAACGCCGCGATTTCCTTGCCCGGAGTCGCCACCACGCTGAAGCGCGAACTACCGTTGGCGGCAATGTTCGTGACGGTGGTTTCCTTGGACGAGACCACTTTCCCGCCGCGGTCCAGGAAATCGACCTTGAGCGTCACCGTCGCCTTTGCTTCCGAGGTCTGGTTGACAATCGACCCCGCCACGGTGGCCTTCTCCTCCGATGTGTTGAAGTCCGAAAGGCTCACTCTGA
The DNA here is from genome assembly GCA_963724885.1 of uncultured Gemmatimonadaceae bacterium. Taxonomy (GTDB): domain Bacteria; phylum Gemmatimonadota; class Gemmatimonadetes; order Gemmatimonadales; family Gemmatimonadaceae; genus DASPMP01. Next base: position 570,660 of record CAVRWG010000004.1, read on the forward strand.
GCGAGAGCTTCTCCCGCCTCTCATTCATGGCCACGGCCGAGTCCGTGAAGGCTTTCTCGACCTTGAAGAGGGAGTCGGACGCCGCGGCGCTCAATCGCGGTCCCGCCGGCGCGGCGGCCTTCGTGGCCGTTGCGCCCGTCTTGGTCTTGGTCGCGGTCTTCGTCGCGGGCGCGGCGGCCCTGTTGCCGGCCATGCGCGCGTCCCGTGAACGCTTGGCGATGCCCGCGTACGAAAGCACCAGCAGCTGGATGCTCTCCGGGTTGTTCGGTTCAACCGACACCAGGCGCGACGCCAGGGGCAGCGACTGGTCGTGCTTGTCCTCACGGAGCAGCATGATCGCCAGGTTGGACAGCGCGTCCCGATGGTATGGGTTCTTCTCGTACGCGGCGGCGAACAGCGCCGTCGCTTCAGGCACCATCTCTGCTCGCGCCATGCAGACGCCGGCGTTCATGAGCGCCGAGTACTCGAACCCGGCCGGGCTCGCGAGCTGATCCTTGTAGGTGTTCCGGAGCGACGCGGTGTCGCCGGCGACGATCGAGACCCTGCAAAGACCGGCGCGCGCATTCTCCCGGAATTCCGCGGCGCCCTTGTCGGCAAGAACCTGATCGAACGCGGTCTTCGCCGTCTGCACGTACGGACGGCGCGCGTTCGAGTCGGCGGCTGCTTCCGCGGAGTCGGCGGCGAGATTCCCGAGGTACACCAGGCTCTGGCGGCGGATGTCGTCGTATGTGGTGTCGCGCCCGGCCATCTCGATGCTCTTGCGGTACAGGTCGAAGGACTCCGACGGCTTGTTCTTTTTCTGCATCACGCTCGCGAGAACGACGTACCCGTAGGGCCCATATGGGTTGAGCGAAATGGCCTGTCGCGCCACCGACTCGGCCGAATCCGCGTCCTCGGCGTTGAGTTTCTCGATTGCCTTGTTGACGAGCCCCACCCATGCCTTCTGTCCGCGCCAGCGCGAGGTCTCCGCAATGCACTCGGGATGCGCCGTCTCGACAACCTTGAAGGCGGTATCGATCGCCAGGGCGAGGTCGATGGTGCCCTCGGGGTTCGTGGCGTATCCGAGCGGTCCGCGCTTGGTTACCAGTGGGACGTCGGGCTGGATGCTCCAGAGAACCAGCGCCTTGCCGAGCACCATGTTGCGCCCGGGCTGGTTGTCCATGCGCTCGGCGTTGTCAGTCAGTCCCTTGATCGCTGCGGTCAGCTGCTTCGCGACAACCTTGGGGTCCTGCGAGTTGCTGGCCATCTGCACGCTGAGCGTAGCACGTCCCACCTGCGTCGGACGACCCTCGTTCACTTCACAGGCCTTGGCAGTCCCTGCCCCCCCCGCAGCCTGGGCCGTGGCGACAGAGGCGCTTGCGATCGTGATTCCCAGCGCGCGGATCACCGGGCGAATGAAAGCGGACATTCTATTCTCCTGAATTTGTTCCAATCGGCTTGCGTCCAGGTCGGCCGAGCACCCCCTCGGATTACCCGTGCGGGATCATCGGCGTTCCGCCTCCAGCGAGGCCAACCAGAATATATCGCTCTGCGCGCGGCCTGTCGCGGAAGCCACGCGCTGAACATCGTCGAATTCGGGTTTGGCGCGCGTCCCGCCCCCGGGGAGCTGGACCACCTTGACGGCCACCTCATGGCCGAGAACCATGACCGTGCTCCGCGCGCGCGCGAGCGTCCGGCGCCGCGCCACGACCCTGCGGACGCCGATGGTGGACGTTTCCCGGAGCATCAGGGCCTCGAGTTCGTCGGCCCGCTCGCGTGCCGTCAGCACTTCGATCCTCGTGCCCGTCCTGCCCTTCTTCATCACGACCTGGAGGAGCGCCACGTCCAGGGCGCCAGCGCCCCGGAGACGTTCGGCGGCGCCGGCGAGATACTCCGCGGACATGTCGTCCACTTCGCACGAGAGGACGTGCACCTCCTCGTCCGTCATCCCGTCGCTGACGGCATCCGCCAGGACGATGCGGAGCGCGTTCGCGCGGTCCGAGAACTCCTTTGTCCCCGCCCCGAACCCGCTTCTGCGCGGGACATACATCTCCGGCTCCGGACCGCTCGACAGCACCTTCACGAGCGCGGCGCCCGTCGGGGTCACCAGCTCGCCGGCGCCAGGCGGACCCGTCCGGATCACGTGACCCTCCAAGAGCTTCATGGTCGCGGGGGCCGGCACCGGCATCGTGCCATGCGCTGCCGTTACCACGCCATCGCCGGTCGTGATCGCCCCGCAGTACACGCTGTCGACGCCCAGCACGTCGAGCCCCCAGATCGAGCCGACGATGTCGAGGATCGCGTCCACGGCGCCGACCTCGTGCAGGTGCACGCGCTCGACGCTAGTGCCGTGAATCGCGGCCTCCTGTTCCGTGATGAGGGTGAAGGCCGCGTCGGCGCGCTGCTTCACGGCGTCGGGCACGTCAGCGCGCGCGAGGATTTCGCGGATGTGCTTGAGGTGACGTCCGTGCGGCTGCGGCGGGATGCGAAAATCCACCTTGATGCACGCGATGCCCGCGCGCTTCACGTCGGCGATCTCGACGCCGACGTCGTCCAGGCCAAGCCGTTGTGGAAGCGCCCGCAGCCAGTTGGCGTCGAGGCCCACGGCCACCAGCGCTCCGAGCGTCATGTCGCCGGAGATTCCGCTGAATGGATGCAGGATTGCGATCGGCATGTCAGGCGCGATACGAGGAGCCGCTTCCGGTGTTGAAGAGCACCACCTCGGCGCTCCTGTCGATGCGTCCGTCGCGGGTCATCTGACGCAGGACAGCCAGCGCGCATCCGCCCTCCGGCGCCGCATCGACGCCGGTGACGCGCGCCAGCCATTCGGTCGCGGACGAAATCTCCTCCTCCGAGGCCGCCGCGGCATCCCCCCCGCTCTCGCGCACGGCGCGCAGGATCAGTCGATCGCCCAGCGGCCCGGGCACGCGCAGCCCGGCGGCGTACGTGCGCGGGTTCTCCCAGGGCGTGGCCTTGTCGGCGCCCTCGGCGAACGCGCGAACGATCGGCGCGCATCCCGTCGCCTGCGCCACGATCATGCGCGGCAGGGTCAGTTCCCTGGGCACCCAGCCGAGGGTCACCAGCTCCCGGAACACCTTCCACATGCCGATCAATCCCGTGCCGCCGCCGGTGGGATAGATGATGTGCGTGGGCAGCGTCTTCCACTCGAGTTGTTCGGCAAGCTCCAGCCCCATCGTCTTCTTCCCTTCGATGCGATACGGCTCGCGCAGGGTCGAGACGTCGAACGCGCCGCACTCGGCGGCGTGGGCGCGCGCGAGTCGGCCCGCGTCGCCGATGTGGCCGTCCACCAACTCCAGCTCGGCGCCGAACGCCGCGATGGTTCGAAGGATCGCGCCGGGGGTTTCGCGCGGCGCATAGACGCGCGCGCGCATGCCGGCCGCCGCGGCGTAGGCTGCTAGGGCCGCTCCGGCGTTGCCCGCGGTGGGAACGACGAGGCGATTGAGCCCCAGCGCGCGGGCGCGGGTCACCGCGGCGCTCATTCCTCGCGCCTTGAACGATCCCGTTGGATTCAGCCCTTCTTCCTTGATCCACACGCGGCGCACGCCCAGCTCGCGCGCAACCTGCGGCGCGTCCAGGAGAGGCGTCGCGCCTTCGCCCAGGGACACCGGGCTCTCGTCGGGCAGGAGCGGCATCAGCGGCGCGTAGCGCCACATGTCCCATCGCGGCCAAAGGTCTCCCTTGGCCGGACCCGGTCCGTCGTACTCGACGAGAAAGGGTTGTCCGCACCTGGCGCAGGTGGACGCGATCGCGTCGCCCGGCTGCTCCGCGCCGCAGGCGGAGCACACGAGTCGCCAGGTCCTCAATGGTGCGACTCCGAAGTGGCCGAACCATTTTCGACGGGCGAGGCGGTCGGCGCGGACTGCCGCAGCGCGCTCAGGACGCGCTGGGCTGACGCGGCCGAGAACCCGGGGAGCGCGGCGATCGCCTCGGGAGACGCCGACCGCACGCCCTCGAGGCTGCCGAACGCCTGAAGCAGTTGCCGCCGTCTGGCCGCGCCGATGCCGGGAATCTGGAGCAGCTCCGACGTCACGGTCCGCTTTGCCCTGCGCAGGCGCTGATACGTGATCGCAAACCGATGCGCTTCGTCGCGCGCCTGCTGGAGCATGCGCAGCGCGGTGCCGCGACGGGGCAGGCGGAGCGACTCGGCGCGGCCGGGCACGAAGATCTCCTCGTCGCGCTTGGCGAGAGCGATGATGGGCAGTTCCTCGAGTTGAAGTTTGGCGAGCGCCTCCAGCGCGGCGCTCAGTTGTCCCTTGCCGCCGTCGATCACCACCAGGTCGGGCATGCGCTTGGCCTCGTCGATGCGCCGTCGGAAGTAGCGTTCGACGATCTCGCGCATCGACGCAAAGTCGTCCACGCCTTCGACGGTCTTGACCTTGAACTTGCGATACTCGCTCCGGAACGGCCTCCCGTTCTGGAACCATACGCACGACGCGACCGTGTCGGTCCCCTGGGCGTGCGAGATGTCGAAGCACACGAGCGCCCGCGGCACGCGCTGCAGGCCGAGCTGCCGCTGGAGGTCGTATACCGGGTCGGCGGCGCGCTCCTCGGTCTCGTCGCCCTCGAGCAGCGCCTCCTCGAGCAGATGGCGCGCGTTCTGTTCGGCGAGGTCGAGCAGCTCGCGCTTGGGGCCGCGCTGCGGAAGGACGATACCGGTGCCGCGCAGCGATTCCTCGATCAGCTCGCGGTCGTCGAAGTCGAAGGGCACGTAGAGCTCCCGGGCGCGGTCGTCGAGCTGGAGGTAGCTGCCGGCGAGGTACGCCGCGAGCACCGTCCGGTCCTGCTCTTCGGACAGGTTGCCAAGCAACTGGTGCTCGCGCGACAGCAGACGTCCGGACCTGATCCGCATGAGCGCGACGCACGCATCGTCGCCGTCGCGAGCGTACCCGACTACGTCGCGGTCGCCGCCCTCCACCACCTGCACGACCGTCGGCTCCTCCATGCGCTCCAGGTGCCGCAGCGCGTCGCGCAACTCGGCCGCGCGCTCGAAGTCCAGGGACGTTGACGCCAGCTCCATGCGTTCCCTGACCCGGCGCCGGACCTCGGCCGTGCGCCCCTCGAGGAACAGCAGGACCTCGTCGATCATCGCCCGATATTCGCCCTGCGACTGCAGCAGGACACACGGCGCCTTGCACCGGCCGATGTGATAGTCGAGGCACGGACGTTCGGGCGCCACCGTGGGCAGATCGTAGTTGCAGCTCCGCACGGTGAAGATGCGCTTCACGACGTTCAACGCGCGGCGCATCTGGGCCACGTCGGTGTACGGGCCGAAGTATCGCGACCCGTCGTTCACAAGGCGGCGCGTGACGTACACGCGCGGAAACGGCTCCTCGACCGTGACCTTGATGTGCGGGTAGCTCTTGTCGTCGCGGAGGGAGATGTTGAACCGCGGCTTGTACTCCTTGATGAGGTTCGCCTCGAGGATCAGCGCGTGCGCCTCGGACGGAACCACGATCGCGTCCACCGACGCCACCGCTTTCATGAGCGCGTAGGTCTTCACGCTCTCGATCCGCTCGAGATTGGCGTAGCTCCTCACGCGCGAGCGCAGCCGCTTGGCCTTGCCGACGTACAGCACGGTCCCGTCGGCGTCCTTCCAGAGGTAGACGCCGGGGGATTCCGGAAGAGTCGGGATCCTGTCGAGGACGGCGGCGGGCAGCGTGGACATCTTCTGAAACTTAGAGACTCGCGTCGCTGGCGATGACACATACGACCCCTTTTCAGGTTCTTCACGGAAATCCGGGATCGCCAGAACCCCGCTGCACACGCCCATCCGACGGATCCGTGTCGTTCTCCGCGACCATCCGCGCTGCAATGGTTTATCCCCTGAATGCCACGAAGACCCTCAGGGCTTCCCTGGCGCTCGCGCTTACCTCCGCCCGAGTCGCCGCAGACGATCCAGGATCGCCCGCGCTTCCGGAATACCGAGCACACGCGTCGCGCCGAAGTACACCAGGCCGAAGGCCGCCACCACGAATGCGGCGATGACGATCTGGTGCATTCCCCGCGTTGCGAGTTTGACGCCGTATCCGGCCGCCGCGCTGGCAAACGCGGCGACCAGCAGGGTGAGGACGTATGTCACGGGCACTCCGGTCTGCCCCACCACGCGCCCCAGACGCGACCGGAGCAGCACGAACTCCACCCAGCCGGCGAGGCTGGACGACAACGCCAGCCCGGCCACGCCCCACCGCGGCGCGAGGCCCAGCCAGCCCGGGAGGTATCTGGCGAACGTATAGCCGAGCACGGACGCGAGCAGGACCCGAACAATCGAGATGCGCAGCGGCGTGCGCGTGTCGTGCAGGGCGAAGAACGCCGACGAGTACAGCCGGCCGAGCGCCGACGCGAGGAGGCCGACGCTTGCCGCCGCCAGAATGCCCCAGATGTACATGGTGTCCCGGGCCGTGAAGCGGCCGTACTGAAACAGCGCCGTCGCGATGACGTCTCCCAGCACGAGAAACGCTACCGCCGATGGGACCACAAAAAACGCGATATGGCGCAGTCCGGAACCCAGCCTGCCGCGAATGTGGGCGGCGGTCTCCTCGCGGTTGCCCACCGCGCTGGCCATCGCCGGCAGCTCGACCGCGGAGATGGCGAGGCCGAACAGGCTGATGGGCAGCATCGTCAGCGTCTGCGAGTACGCCAGCAGCGACACCGACCCGGTTGGAAGAAAGCTGGCGATGATCTGGTCGATGTACGCGTTGATCTGGACGACACCGCGTCCGAAGAATGCCGGCACGAAGTTGCGCACCACACGGCGAACCGCTTCGCTGCCACGGCCCAGGGACGGCTTCAGCGCCGGAGCCACGCGAAGCACCACGGGCAACTGCACCAGAAACTGCAGGGCCGAACCGATCACCGAGGCCCACGCGATCCGCACCGCAAGGTCCGTAGGCGCCATGCGCCCGAACCACAGCAGCGCCCCGATCATGGCGGCGTTCCACGCCATCGGCGCGGCGTACGAGAGGAAGAACCGCCGATGACTGTTGAGAATGCCGAGGCACCACGCCGACATCACCAGCAGCGCCGCGCCGGGGAAAAGGATCCGCGTGAGCACCACGGTCAGCTCGCGCTTGGCGCCCGCGAAACCCGGCGCGATCGCGAACACCAGCGCCGGCGCGAACGTGACGCCGACGAGCACGAGGATCGCGGTCAGCAGTCCGAGGAGCGCGAAGATGGCACCCGCCAAACGGTCGGCCTCCCGGCGATCTCCGCGAGCCAGCGCGTTGGCGTACACCGGAATGAACGCGGCGGAGAGCGCGCCTTCGCCGAACAGGTTCTGGAGCAGGTTCGGGATCCTGAACGCCGCGTTGAACGCGTCGGCCGCGAAGTCGCCCGTGGCGCCGAGGTACCGCGCCTTCAGCGATTCACGAACGATCCCAAGAACGCGCGAGAGAAGGATGCCTGCCGCAGCGAAGGCGGCGTGCATCAGCGCGCGACGACCGGTTCGGGGCGCTCGCTCGCGACCAGCGACCGGGAGTGGGCGGACGCGGCGCGTCGCATCTCGTCCAGCAGATCCTCTCCGCCGCGCGCCAGCATCGGGACGTAATTGACCACCCGCTCCTGTCGGCTCCCGCCGGGATAGAGGGCGTCGCTCACGACCTTGAGATCGCGACGCACCGCGTCGTCGCGTCGCTTAGCCGCCGCCAGCAGCCGCCGCTCGGCGCGGCCGAGCTTGTGCGCCAGCGAATGCTCCAGCCCTTCGATCACGGCCGGTGGCATCAGGCGCTCCGTCTCGACCGCCGCGCCGAGCTGGCGCACGCCTTCATGCACCTGGTCCTGGAGGCGCTTCCACGCGGCGGCCACGCGTTGCGGCAGCGCGGCTGTCGCGAGCCGCCGCTCGAGCGCGTGGAGGTCCTTCACCTCCCAGTGCTCTACGCCCAGCCGCCGCAACGCGCGATCGACGAACGGCTCGATGATCGTGGTGGACCAGCGCGGCACCGCCACCACGGGCGCGCGGTCGAGCGCCGCGGCCACCGCGTTGGACTGGACGAAGTACGCGAGCTCACCCGGACCGGCCGCGTACGCGACCGTTGGAAGGATGTCACGTTCCACGACGGGTCGCAGCAGCACGTTGGGCGCAAGCTCTGCCCGCGCGCTCGTATGAGCGCTGGCCGGCGCCTCGTCGATCGACAGACGTCGCTTCGTTCCGCGCTCGACCACGAACACCAGCGACAGCCCGCGATCGTCCTGCACCTGCGGCTCGAAGCCGGCGCTCCGGATGGTCGCGGCGCGATCCGCCAGCGCGCGGGCGACATCCTGCGCTCGTTCCATGGCGTCGGTGAGGATCGGACGCGCCGCGTCGCGATACGACTCGTGCGACGAATCCAGCACCGCGATCCCCAGCGGCTCGAGCAGGCCGCGCAGCATGCGGACGTACGCAGCGCCCAATGTGCGTTCCTTCGTGAAGGCTTCGCGTGTCAGCTCGAAGTATTCGGCGTATGCCGCCGACCCCGACGCCCGCCGCAACTGCTCGAGCAGGGGCCGCATGTTCCCCAGCGGAGCGAGAGCCATCGGCGTGCCAGCGGGCGGCGGGTTCCCCAGTCGCAGCTCGTGGAGCCCGCCGGCGTCCGCCACGCTCGCGGTCGCCGCCTCGAGAAAATCCGCGTCGTCCGTCGCCGCCCAGAACACCGGCGCCGCTGGAACGCCAAGCTGACGCTCGAGCTCATCGGCGAGCGCGAGCGCGGTCAGTGCTTTGGCGATCGTGTAGAGCGGTCCGCCAAAAAGGGCCGCCTGTTGTCCGGTCGTGACGACAACGCCCCGCTCCGCGGCCGCGCGATGCAGCCGCTGCGCGGCCGGGCCGCTCGGGTCGAGCGCCGGCCGGATTGCCTCGAGCCACCGCGACGATGCCGAGCGCCGCACGCGGTCGGCGTGCGAGCGCCATTCGTCGGTGGTCGCCGGCCACGAGGGCCGGATTTCCGCGGGCAGCCGGCGCGTCTGTACCGCGAGCGAGAGCGGCGAACCACCCAGCGCCTCGGTGATGACGCGGGACCGGCCTGCAGCGGTCATTTGTGGTACGGCTCCCCACGCGCGATCGTGCCCGCACGATACAGTTGTTCGGCCAATACCAGACGCGCCAGCTCGTGGGGGAGCGTCCACGGCGCGAGCGACAGGCGCGACTGCGCGGCGTCGCGCAACGAGGGAGCCAGTCCATAGGCTCCCCCGATCACGAACGCGATGTCCCGCGCCCGCTCGCGCGCGTCCTGCAGGAACGCCGCGAACCGGGCCGAGGTCATGGCGGTCCCGCCCTCGTCGCACGCAATGACCTGCGCACCCGCCACGCGCGTCGCGAGCCGATCGGCCTCCTTCTCCCGCACCACCGCCTCGGACGCGCCCCGCGCGCTTTCCTCACGCACCTCGCGGACGTCCAGCGGCCAGTACTTCGCCGCTCGCCCCTCGTAATGCTCGATCGCCGCCGCAAGCGCCGCGTTGCGCGGTTTGCCAACCGCGGCGACGATGAGCTTCATCGGGCGAGCGGACGATCCATCCTACGCGTAGATCCCGCGGAGCCGGTGGACCGTCGCGACCCGGCTGATGGACAGCATGTAGGACGCCGTCCGCATGTTGACCTTGTGTTGCTGCGAAAGCTGCAACACGTCGGCGAAGCTGCGAGTCATGATGTCGGTGAGGCGCTGGTTCACCACGTCCTCGGTCCAGAAATAACCGCCGCGATCCTGCACCCACTCGAAGTACGAAACGGTGACCCCTCCCGCATTGGCGAGGATGTCGGGAATGACGAACACGCCCTTCTCGTCCAGGATGTTGTCCGCGCCGGCGGTCGTTGGACCATTGGCGCCTTCGCAAATGATCTTGGCGCGAATCTTCGCGGCGTTCTTGCTGGTGATCACGTTCTCGAGCGCGGCCGGCAGCAGCACGTCTACGTCGAGCGTCAGCAGTTCGTCGTTCGTGATCGCCGTCGCGCCGGCGAACCCTTCGAGGTGTTTGGTCTTGCGCACGTGAGCCAACGCGGCGGCGACGTCGATGCCGCTGGGGTTGTGGCAACCCCCCGTCTTGTCACTGATCGCGACGATCTTGCAGCCTTCCCGCGCCAGCAGCTCGGCGGCGACCGATCCCACGTTGCCGAACCCCTGCACCGCGATGGTGGCTCCCTTCATCGGCATGCCGAGGTGCTTCAACGTTTCCTTGATGACGATCATGCAGCCGCGTCCCGTGGCCTCGCGCCGTCCCAGCGAGCCGCCCATCTCCACCGGCTTGCCGGTCACGACGGCCGTCACCGTGTGGCCCATGCGCATCGAGTACGTGTCCATCACCCATGCCATCACGCGCTCGTTGGTATTGACGTCGGGCGCGGGCACGTCGGAGTCGGGGCCCAACGTGTTCACGATGGCCGCCGTGTAGCGCCGCGTGAGGCGCTCGAGCTCCCCGACGCTCAACTTCGAGGGGTCGCACAGCACCCCTCCCTTGGCGCCGCCGAACGGCAGGTTGACGACGGCGCACTTCCAGGTCATCCACGCCGCCAGCGCCTTCACTTCCTCGAGCGTGACGGCCATGTCGAAGCGGATGCCGCCCTTGGCTGGTCCGCGCGACGTGTTGTAGAGGACGCGATGGCCGGTAAATACCTCGACCTCACCGCTGTCCATCATCACCGGACACGAGACGGTGATCTGCTTTTCCGCGTGTCGCAGGACCTTGTAAAGTCCCGGTTCCAGATCGAGAAGCTCGGCCGCCCGATCGAAGCGCGACATCATCGCCTCGAACGGGTTCTCTTCATTTAGAAAACGATCCTTGTCCGGCCGAACGATTCTTTCGGTAGGAAGTCTGAGATCGGTTGCCATGGGGAAGACGAGCGCCGGCCTAACCGGCGGTATTCACGGAGGTTGCGCGCGCCTCGAGCGCGCGCTTCACGAAACGATCCAGGGAGTCTTCGCCCTGGTCTACGACAAGTTGCTGGGAAACATACCACAGGCGGCTGGGGCCCGGCCACCGGAGGCCCAACTTGACCGCGTCCTTGAGCGTGCACACGGCGAGGCCGTCGGACGGCACACGCAGCGCCAGCTCGCGAACCTCGGAATCCGTGTAGGCGTGGTGGTCGCGGAATGCCGCCAGCGTGACGCGCGCTCCCAGCTCATCGAGCTGGGCCTTGAACAGCGACGGCTCACCGATGGCGGCGACAGCGACTACGGCGCTGCCGCGGAGCCGGTCCAGCGGCAGTGAAAGGTCGTCGGTCGCGCTTCGCAGCATCGCCGGAACAAGTCGAACCGCGGCGATCGCAACACCGGGCGCCGCGTCATGCACGAGGCCCAACGCGCGTTCCGTGTCCACGACGCTGGCCGTCTTGCCGGTGAGGACAAGGAGGTCCGCACGACGCGCCGCAGTCAGTGGCTCGCGCCACGGGCCTGCCGGGAGCAGCCGTTGCGCGCGCAGCAGCTGCTCGATGCTCAGCAGAACCACGTCGACCGTTCGCTCGAGGCGGCGATGCTGGAACCCGTCATCGAGCACCGCGACATCGGCCCCCTGCCGTCTTGCCTCGCGCACCGCTTCGGCGCGGTTGGCGTTCGCAACGACCGGGATGCCGGGATTGAGTCGCCGGTGCACTTCGACTTCGTCCGCGCCATAACCGCGGAGCACGATGGCCGGCCTGGCGCTTCGGGCAAGCGCGGCGGCGAGCCACGCCGAGACTGGCGTCTTGCCGGTGCCACCAACGGTGAGGTTCCCGACGCTGATCGCCGGCAGCTCGGACTCGCGCGCGGGAAGGAGTCCGGCGTCGTACAGCCGGGAGCGCGCGGCGATCGCGAGCCCGTACGCGCGAGCCACCGGCCAGAGCGCCGCCCGCGCGACGCGCGGCCCGGCGCCGCGTCCGAACCAGAGATCCTCGATGACCGGCACGCTACCCTGCCTCGGCGAGCGCCGACGCGTGTGCGATCCCCAGTCGCACGGCATCGTCGGTGGCTGCCGCTTCGCGCGGGCCGGCGGCGCTCACTTCGATCGGCTGGCCGTACGCGACTGTGATGCGCGCGAACGGCTTTGGAATCAGGAACCGGTCCCACGATCCGAGACGCCAGGACCCGCTCGCGGACGCGGCAACGGGAACCATCGGGGCTCCGGTGCGCTGCGCGATCACCGCCGCGCCCGGCGCCACCGAATGCGCCGGCCCGCGCGGACCGTCCGGTGTGATGGCGAGCGAGTGGCCGGCTTCGATCTCGCGGCATGCCCCCAACAGGGCGCGCGCCGCGCCGCGGGACGTCGAGCCCCTCACGGTCCGGAATCCGAGCGCCATCGCGATGCGAGCGACGATCTCACCATCGGCGTGCTCGGAGATGATAATGGCGACCTGCCGGTCGCGATGCGACCAGAGCAACGGCAGGAGATTGCCATGCCACAACACGTAGATGAACGCGCGACGCGCGTCCGTCAACGCGCCGGTCACCTCCGGATTCACGAAGCGCACCCGCCAGGTAAACGAAAGCGCGCGCAGCAGCACCACGCCCGCGCGCGACAGCCACACGACCTTGCGCGGCGGCTGGCTGACCTCGGGCCCGGTCATGCCGGCCGTGCCGCCCCTTCCGCGAGGGACAGCGCCATGGCGGCGACGCGTCCCGCGGCGCCAGGCTGGCCGAGCATCCGCCGCACGTCTGCGAGCTCCGCCAGCATGCGCAGCCGCTGCGGGCTCGCGCCGTCCAGAAGCGGCTCGAGCGCGCGCGCGACCGCCGCCGGTTGCAGCGTCTCCTGCACGAACTCCGGCGCCACCTGCCGGCCTGCGACGATGTTCACCAATCCGATGTGCGGCACCTTCACGAGCCGCCGCGCGATGAAGTACGTCAGCGGGTGCGTGCGATACGCCACCACGTGCGGACAGCCGGCGACGGACGCTTCGAGCGTCGTCGTCCCGCTCTTGCAGACCGCCGCGTCCGCGGCGCGCAGCACCGCCAGGGATGCCGATGGAACGAGCGGAAACGGACACCGCGACGGATCGATGCGCACGTGCGGCGCCGCGCTCACCACGACCTTGAGCTTCGGATGCCGGTTGCGCAGCAGATTGGCCGCCGCGACGAACGCGTCGAGGTGCCGCTCGATTTCCTGCGCGCGGCTGCCGGGGAACAGCGCGAGCACGCGGTCCTCGCGCGACAGGCCCAGCTGCGCCCGCGCCGCATCGCGACTCGGCATCGTCGCTGCCCGATCGAGCAGCGGGTGTCCCACGAACGTCGCATCCACGCCGTGCGCCCGCAGCAACGGCTCCTCGAACGGCAGGATGACCGCGGCCTTCCGCACCCAGCGGGCGAGCTTCTCCAGCCGGTCGGCGCCCCACGCCCACACCTGCGGCACGATGTAATAGAGCACCGGAACGCCGGCCTCGGCGGCCGCCTCGGCGACGCGCATGTTGAAGCCGGGATAGTCGATCAGCACCACGAGCGCCACGCGGCCGGACCGCAGGCGCGCGCGCACGTCGCGCAGCATCCGCCAGTGTTTGGGAAGGTGCTTCAGCACTTCGACGAAGCCGAGCACGGCGAGCCCGCGAATGTGCTCGTCCAGCTGCACGCCCGCCGCCTGCATCAGGTCGCCCCCCACGCCGCGCAGGCGGAACTGCGCTCCGCGGTCCGCGAGCTCGCGCGCTACGCTCGACGCGTGCAGGTCGCCGGACGGCTCCCCGGCGATGAAGAGGATTTCACGCACTCCCGAGCGTCTGCCGAGGACTCGCAGCCCCCCCCGTCATGCCGCGCAACGCGGGGAGCCTCTCGTGGATTTCGTCCACGATCCGCAGCGCCACGGCGAGCGCGTCGCGCCCATCCTCGCCGGTGACGACTACGGGGGACTTCCCCTGGATGGCCGCGACGAAGCTCTCGTGCTCGAGGCGCAGCGGCTCCCCCTCCGGCGCCTTCAGCTTCACGCGATCCACGAACTTGTCGATCGATTGCGAGCTCTTGGCCAGCTCCGCGAAATCGACATCGTCCCGCAGCACGTAGTACTCCCCGGTGCCGGCGGCGAGGTCGAGCGAGAAATACCCGTTCTCCTGGAATATCCGGAGCTTGCGCAGGCGGTCGCGCGATACGCGACTCGCCTTGATGTTGGCGACGGCGCCGCCCGCGAACTGCAGCCACGCGTTGGTCATGTCCACGGGCGTCAGTACGCCGACGCCGACCGCGCGCACGTCGGTGATCCGGTCGCGCACCAGCGCGTGCACCAGGTCGATGTCGTGGATCATCAGGTCCAGGACCACGGCGACGTCCGCCCCGCGCGGGTTGAAGGACGCCAGCCGCTCGCTCTCGATGAAGCGCGGCTTCCTGAGGTGCGGCATCGCCGCGCGGACAGCGCGGTTGAACCGCTCGACGTGCCCGATCTGCAGCGTCACGCCCTTCGCGCGCGCCAGCTCCACGAGCTCGTCCGCCTGCTCCAGCGTCGCCGCTATCGGCTTCTCGATCAGCAAGTGCACGCCGCGGGACAGCGCCGCCTTGGCGACCTCGTAGTGGGCGCGCGTCGGGACCACGATCACGGCCGCGTCCACGGCGGCGAGCAGCGCCTCGAGCGTGTCGAACGGCCGTGCGCCCAACTCGGCCGCCACGCGCGCTGCCTGCTCGCGGTTGGCGTCGTGGAAGCCGGCGAGCGTGGCGCCCGGCTGCTGGCGCAGCAGGCGGACATGATGATAGCCAAGCGCTCCCGCGCCGACGACGCCGATGCGAACGGTCAGATGACCACCCCACGGTCGCTGCGCTCGAAAAAGCGCAGGAACTCGTCCACCTCCGGTATCGTGCGCAACTCGGCCGCCGCGCGTTCGCGCGCCTGCGACACGTTCAGCTCGGACTTGAAGAACAGCCGGTACGCGCGCTTCAGCTCGCGAATCACGTCCTCCGCGAACCCGTTCCGCTGGAGCCCCACGGTGTTCAGCCCATACAGCTTGACCGGATTGCCCACGGCCTTCACGTACGGAGGCACGTCCTTCGCCACCCGCGAGCACCCGCCGATGAAGCTGTACTTCCCGATGAGCACGAACTGGTGCACGGCGGACACGCCGGACACGATCGCCTTGTCCTCGACGGTCACGTGCCCCGCGAGCTGCGTGGCGTTCGAGATGATCACGCCATCGCCGACGTGACAGTCATGCGCCAGATGTACGTACGACATGATGAAGCAGCCGCGGCCCACGGTGGTCTTCATCGACTCAGCCGTTCCGCGGTTGATGGTCGAGTACTCGCGCACCACGCTGCCCTTCGCCGATCTCGACGGTCGTCTCCTCACCCTTGAACTTGAGGTCCTGCGGCTCGCCGCCCAGCACGGAGCCGACGCCCACCTTCACATTCCGGGCGAGGTGAACGTTGCGCTCCAGCACCGCGTGCGGCGCGATGACGCAGCCGTCCGCGACGACGCATCCGTCGCCCACGATCGCGAACGCGCCGACCTTGACCCCCTCGGCGAGCTCCGCGCCGCGCGAGACGATCGCGGTCGGGTGGATGTCCGAGCTCATCGCTCCCGTACCATCGCGCCCATTTCGGCCTCCGCCACCACCTCGCCGTCCACCTTGGCCACGCCCTGCATCCGGGCCATCGTCCCGCGCACATGTATCAGGTCGAGCTCGAACCGCAGCTGGTCGCCCGGCTTCACCGGCCGCCGCCACTTCACGTTGTTGAGCGACGTGAAGTACACCACCTTGCTCTGCGGGTCCGGGATCGCACCCATCAGCAGCATGCCGCCCACCTGGGCCATGGCCTCGATGATGAGCACGCCGGGCATGATGGGATGGCCCGGAAAGTGTCCCGCGAAGAATGGCTCGTTGATGGTCACGTTCTTGATCCCCACCACCCGCTTGCGGGTCTGCTCCAGGATCCGGTCCACGAGCAGGAACGGATAGCGGTGGGGCAGCACCTTCATGATCTCCTCGATTCCGATCTCTGACACGGTCGGTCCTCTCGTCAGCGACGCGCGCATCGCGCGCACCAGTTGAACGGTCCCCCGATGACTGGGCCTGCGCGCCACGATCCGCGCGCGCACCCGCGCTCCGGCCAGCGTCAGGTCACCCACGCAATCCAGCGCCTTGTGCCGCACGAACTCGTCCGGCCATCGCAACGCCGTGTCCACGACACCGTCATCGTCCAGCACGACGGCGTTCCTCGTGGACGCGCCCTTGATCAGGCCGCGGGCCCGCAACGCCTCCACTTCGTGCACGAACCCGAATGTCCGCGCCGGCGCCAGCTCGGCGACAAACGCCTCGGGCGAGATGCGATACGTCCCCTGCTGCCGCCCGATCTGGCGGTGTGGAAACTCGATCGTCACGTCCAGTTCCAGCGCGTCCGCGGGGAACGCTTCGTACTCGGCCTCGCCGTCCGCGAAACGAACGGGCTCGCGCAGCTCCAAATACTGCACCGAACCGGCGTGCGAGGCGAATCCGGCTCTCTGCAACGCCTCCACAAACGGCTTCGCGCTCCCGTCTGCGATCGGCGGCTCCGGTCCGGTCAGCTCGATCACGAGGTCGTCCAGCTCCAGCGCTCCCGCGGCCGCGAGCACGTGCTCCACCGTGTGAACCGAGACCGGGTCGTTTCCGAGCTGCGTGCGCCGATCCGTCAGCACTGCCATGTCTACGTGCGCCGCGATCGTCGGCGCGCCCGCCAGATCCGTGCGCCGGAAAACGATCCCCGTCCCGCTTTTGGCGGGCAGAAAGGTGAGCCGGCACGACACGCCCAGGTGCAGCCCGACGCCCTCGACCGACGCGGGACCAGCGATCGTGTTGCGGCTCACGAGTCGCGATCGGCCTCCCCCCCGCGGCGCTGTCCGACCGGCCGAGGAGTCTCTCGATCCGCTTCATCATGGCGCTGAGACGGAACAACGCCGCCTGGGCGCGGAGCGACTCCCGGTGTGGGCGGCCGGGGTACCCGGACCATGCCTCGCCCGCGGGTACGTCGCCGAGAATGCCGGACTGCGCGCCGATGCGCGCGCGGGCTCCGATGGTGTGATGGCCCTGCAGGCCCGCCTGTCCGCCGATCACGACACCGTCCTCGATGCGCACCGATCCGGAGATCCCGGCCTGCGCCGCGATGAGGCACAGGCGCCCGATACGGACGTTGTGCGCGATCATGACCAGGTTGTCGATCTTGGTCCCCGCGCCGACAATCGTGTCGTCGATGCTGCCGCGATCGATCGTCGTCCCCGCGCCCACCTCGACATCGTCTTCGATGATGCAGCGCCCGACGTGGGGGATCTTCTCGTGTCGACCCGCCTTGAAGACGTAGCCGAACCCGTCGGACCCGATGACGGCGTTCGCCTGAATCGCCACGCGCGCGCCGAGGCGGGAACCCGGGTAGACACGCACGCCCGGAAAGAGATGCGTGTCGTCACCGACCTGCACCCCCTCTCCGACCGAGCAGCCCGTGTCCAGCGTCACGCGATTCCCCAGCGTCGCGCCGTCGCCCACGTGGACATACGCGCCGATGGCGACGTCACTCCCGAGCTTCACGCCTCGGCCGATGACGGCGCCAGAATGAATGCCCGAATGGCGCTCCGGCATGCGATACAGGCGCGGCAGCAGCGCAATCATGGAGTCGTGCGGGTTGGAAACAACCACCCGTGCGGCCGCTCTCGTGGCCGCGTCCGCCACCTCGGGCGACAGCAACACCACCGACGCCGCCGTCCCCGCCAGAAGCGTCGCGTACCGGCTGGAGGCGCAGAAACTCAGCTGGCCCGACTTGGCGCGATCGAGCGACGCTACGCTGCTGATGCTCGCCGACGCGTCACCATGAACCTGGCCGCCGGTCAATTGTGCGATGGCGGCGGCGGTGAGAACGCCGCCGCCCACCTCCGCATTGCCGCGTTCGTTCTGCTCTGCCGCGCCCGGGCTCACTCCGTCGGCGGCTTCGGACGCGTGACGCCCGACGGTGCGCTGGCAGGCGCGCCGCCCGCCGGTCTCTGGGGTGTCGCGGCAGGCGGCTTTGCCGCCACGGTGCGCAGGCGCGCCACCACGCGCTCGGTGATGTCGAGGTTCTTGTCGGCGGCGAGAATCGGCGACGCGCCGGGCTCGCTGCTGAAGATCATCGCGTAGCCGTCTTCGGCCCGGATGTCCTCGAGGACCTTGCGTACCGACTCCATGATGGGCGCCATCAACTCGTTCTGCCGCTGCGACGCCTGCGCCTCGAGCTGCTGCTGCCGCGCCCGCAGCGTGTCCTCCTTGGCCGCTATCGCCCGCTGCCGGCGTTCTTTGTCGGCCGGCGCGAGCTTCGCCTCCTCCTTTTGGTAGGCGGACACGAGCTGATTCAGCGCCTCACCCATGCGCGTGAGCTCCGTACGGTAGCTCTCCGCCTCCCGCTTGAAGGTGGCTTCCGCCTCGGCACGGCCGGGAGCGTTTTGAAAGAGCGCCTGGGGATCGACGTACGCAAACCTTGCCGGCGCCTGCTGCGCCGCCGCGGAGACGCCGAAGACAAGGAGCAGCGAACCGACGGTGGCAGCAGAACGAATGGTGGAACGCATGGAAACTCCGAATTAGAAGAACTGACCGAATTTGAAATGCAGTTGCCCTGCCGGCGCGCGGCGTCCCAGGGCGTCGGTCCGGTCGAAGCCGTAGCCCCAGTCGAGACCGAGCGGTCCCAGCGGCGTCACCAGCGATGCCCCAAAGCCGGCGCCGCGGAAGAGCCTGGTGGGATTGAAGTCGCGCGGGCGCTCCCAGACGTTGCCCGCGTCGAAGAACGCCGAAATGTAAAGTTGCGGACTCACCCGCAAGCCGACCTCGGCAGACGTCGTCAGAAACGCGCTTCCGAACGACTCCTGTTGCGCGCTGAACTGGTCGGTTCCACCGAGATACCCGTCTGGCCCGATGGAAAACTCGGGGTACCCGCGCAGCTGCTCGCCGTACTGAACGCCGCCGAGCGCGAACTGCTGATAGATGAAGAACGGTCCCGGGCTGCCGAAGAGGGAGCCCGACTTGATAGTGAGCCCCGCGACCAGCTTGAGGGGCTGCGAGCCCGGCGAACCGCCGCCGACCGTCGCGAGAGTGGAGTAGCCGCGCAGCTCCGACGTATAGCGCTGATACGCCGCCGTGCCGCCCAACGGTCCGCCGTTGAACGACGCGTTGAAGGACTGGTGCGCGCCGTTGCTGGGGAACGGCATGTCGATGCGCGTATCCCGGTCCACGGTCAGGCCCAGGCTCGAGCGGAAGCAGCTCTCGCCGGAGCCGCAGTTGATCGTGGACGTGAGACCTTCGTCGCCGTACCGGACCGACTCACCGCCGTACTCGAGGAACAGGCGTGTCCAGCGCGACCGTGGGAGCGGGAACCCGAACCGGATCTGTCCGCCGGCGCGGGTCTGACGCCCCAGGTCGCCGACGATGAAGCGGGACCGCGTGTGGTACGCGGTCACCGTGCCGGACACTCGCGTCTCGCGAATACGCGGGTCCGTGTACGAGAGGTTGAAATCGTTGATGTAGCGCCCGAACTGCCACTGCAGCGAGCCGCGCTTGCACAGGCCGAACAGGTTGGGCTGATCGAATCCGATGAACCCGCCGACTCCCGTGCCCTGACCGACCGACGCGCCGAAATTGACGTTCCCCGTCTTCTTCTCCTTCACCCGGAAGACAATGTCGATGTCGCCCTGCTCGTTGGCGGTGCGTGTATCCGGGTTCGGCACCGGGGTCTCGAAGAACTGCATCTGCGAAATGCTCTGGTAGCTGCGCAGCAGCAGGTCGCGGCTGAAGACGTCGCCGGGAAGCATCAGGATCTGGTCGCGGATGCACGACTCGATGGTGATGTCGTTCCCGAGAATGTCCACGCGGTTCACGATCGCCGGAGTCCGCTCCTCGATCTCCCAGCGCAGGTTCACGGTTGGTGTCGAGTCCTTCCCGACGCGAACACGCTCCACCACCGGCCGAACGTTGGCGTAGATGTACCCTTCGTTCGAGTACGCCTCCTGCACCATCCGGGTGGCTTCGTCCCACCGCGTCTGATCAAACACGTTCTCGGGGTCTCGCACGTCGCTGCCGCCCGGGACGATGGCGCCCACGACGCCGCGCACCGTCTGGCGCATCGTGCGTCCCCGCTCGGTGAATGGATAGAAACGCCGCAACTCGTCGCTGGAGAAGCGCCGCGCTCCGTTCACCTCGAACTCGCCGACCACGTACTGCGGTCCCTCGTCTATGGTGACGTCCACGAGCGCCTTTCCGCGCTCCCGATCGATCACGAGCGTGTCGCGTGACACCTGCATGTCGATGAAGCCATGCCGGCCGTACGTCTGCGGAATTCGCTCGGTGAGGTCGCCGGCGTACTTGTCGTCGTCGAACTCACCCTTCCTCCACCAGAAGAAGCCCTCGGGCCTCGTCTCCATGGCCCGCACGACTTCCTTGTCGCCGATCTTCCGGTTGCCCTGGATCTGCACGCCGGAAACCGACAACCGGTTCCCTTCCTCGACGACGAACGTGATCTTCGTGCCGGCGGCCACCGTGGTCGTCTCGGCGCGCGTCAGCGCGAGGTAGTAGCCCTTCGACGCATACACCGAGTCGATGCGCGCGATGACGCGCGCCACCTGGGACGGATCGATCGGACGGCCCACGAGGATATCGACCTGATCCCGGATCGTTCCGCCGGAGACCTTGTCCGGACCGCGAACGTCCACCTCGCCAAGCAGTTGCCGTTCCTTGAGATCGAAGGCGATGACAGCGTGGTCCCCGCCATTCCCGACTTCGCAGGTGACGCGGATGTCCTCGAATTGCGCGGTGGCGTAGAGTGCTCTTGATCGCGCGCTGGAGCAACCGGTAATTCACTTCGCTACCCGGCGCGATGCCGACGTCGCCGCGCAGCGCCGACTCGGCCACGCGCGAGTAGCCGCGGAACGCGACGCTGTCGGGCTTCGCGCACGCTCCCGACACCGGCGCGTCCTGGGCAAACGCCGAGGTCGTCAGCACGACCAGAGCGGCGGAGGCGATGGAACCGCTTACTGCGCTTCGCATTGGGACAAATATACACGCCAACGGCCGGCGGGATTCATGCCCGCCGGCCGTTTGGGCCCCGGCTTCAGGCGTTGTGAGCGGTGCTCGTGAGGACCCGGAAATCGAGCTTCGTCCCGTCCTGCGACACATCGACCTCGATCTCGTCGCCGCGGGAGAACTCGCCCAGAAGGATCTTTTCCGACAGCGGATCCTCGATGAACCGCTGGATCGCCCGGCGCAGCGGCCGCGCGCCATAGGCCTCGTCGTAGCCGTGCCTCACCAGGAAGTCGACACCCGCGTCGGTGAGGGTGAGCGTGAGCTCTTCCTCCGCCAGGCGCTTGCGGACGTCCTTCAGCAGGATCTGCACGATGGACGCGATGTGCCCGCGGTCGAGCGGGTGGAAGACAATCGCGTCGTCCACGCGGTTCAGGAACTCGGGGTTGAAGACGATCTTCAACTCCTCCTTCACCTTCTCCGACATCCGCTCGAAAGTCATCCGGGTGTCGCCGGACGTGAACCCCAGCTGCTTGTTCTTCGTGATGTCCCGGGCGCCGACGTTCGACGTCATGATGACGACGGTGTTCTTGAAGTCGATCACGCGGCCGTAGTTGTCGGTCAGGTGACCCTCGTCCAGCACCTGGAGCAGGATGTTGAACACGTCCGGGTGCGCCTTCTCGATCTCGTCGAGCAGGATGACGCTGTACGGCTTGCGGCGCACGGCCTTGGTGAGAGTCCCCGAGTCCTCGTAGCCCACATAGCCCGGGGGCGCGCCGATGAGGCGCGACACCGAGAACTTCTCCATGTATTCGCTCATGTCGACGCGGATCAGCGCCGATTCGTCCGCAAAGAGGAACTTGGCCAGCGCGCGCGCCAGCTCCGTCTTTCCCGACGCCCGTCGGGCCGCTGAAGATGAACGAGCCGATCGGCCGCCGCGGGTCCTTGAGACCGGCCCGGCTGCGACGAATCGACCGCGCGATGGCCGCGATGGCTTCTTGTTGGCCGATCACCGTCTGGTGGATCTCGTCCTCCATGCGCAGGAGGCGCGAGGTCTCCGCTTCCTGAAGCCGCGTCACGGGAATCCCCGTCCAGCGGCTGACGATGAACGCGATCTCCTCCTCGCCCAGCTCCGGCCGGTGCGACTGGCGCCGCTTTTCCCATTCTTCCTGCTTCTTGCGAATCTCGCTCTGGAGCTCGCGCTCGTTGTCACGCAGCGACGCCGCCCGCTCGAAGTTCTGGTCGCGGACCGCGGCCTCCTTCTCGTTGTTCACCTTCTCGAGGTCGCTCTTGAGCGCGGCCACTTCCGGCGGAGGCGCCTGGGCCGCCAGCCGCGCGCGCGCGCCTGCTTCGTCGATCACGTCGATGGCCTTGTCGGGCAGGAAGCGGTCCGTGATGTAGCGCTCGGACAGCTTGGCGGCCGACGTCAGCGTGAGGTCCGGGATCGAAACCTTGTGGTGGTCCTCGTATTTCTTGCGGAGGCCCTTGAGGATCTCGACCGTCTCGTCGATGGACGGTGGTTCCACGATCACGGTCTGGAACCGACGCTCGAGCGCGCCGTCCTTCTCGATGTACTTGCGGTACTCGTTCAGCGTGGACGCGCCGACGCACTGCAACTCGCCGCGCGCCAGCGCGGGCTTGAGCATGTTCGAGGCATCGATGGCGCCCTCGGCCGCCCCAGCCCCTACCAGCGTGTGCAGTTCGTCTATGAACAGGATGATGTTCTTGTTTTGCGCGATCTCGTTCATGACCGCCTTGAGGCGCTCCTCGAACTGACCGCGATATTTGGTCCCTGCGATCACCGCGGCCATGTCAAGCGACAGCACCCGGTGGTCCCGCAAGGACTCGGGGCATTCGCCGTTGGCGATCAGTTGCGCGAGGCCTTCGACGATGGCCGTCTTGCCGACGCCGGGTTCGCCGATGAGCACCGGGTTGTTCTTCTTGCGGCGTGTGAGCACTTCCATCACGCGCTCGATTTCCTTGGCTCGGCCGATGGTCGGATCGAGCTGCCCTTCGCCCGCCAGCTGCGTGAGGTCGCGGCAGAAGTGATCCAACGCCGGCGTCTTGGACTTCTTCTCGCCTTTCTGCGGCGCCGCCGGCGGCGTACCGGATGGCTGCTGAGTGCCGCCCGCCTGAGCCTGAACGTCGGTGCCAAGGATGCGCAACGTCTCCGTGCGCGCGGCCTCGAGGTTCACGCCGGCGTCGGTCAGCACCTGCGCGGCGATGCCCTTCTCCTCGCGAAGCAGGCCCAGGAGCAGGTGCTCCGTGCCGACGTAGCTGTGTCCCAACTCGCGCGCTTCGCTCATCGCCAGCTCGAGCACCTTCTTGGCGCGCGATGTATAGGGCAGATCGGGGCCCGTGGCCTGGGCAGCTTTCCCCTTCTTGACCGTCTCCTCGATCTTCTGCTGAATCTCGTCGAGTTCGACGTTGAGGTTTTGCAGAACGGTCGCGGCCACGCCTTCACCCTCGCGGATGAGGCCAAGCAGGATGTGCTCCGTCCCGACGTACTCGTGATGGAGCCGGGCTGCTTCCTCCCGCGCCATGGCGAGGACTTTCCGGACTCGCTCCGTGAAGTTGTAGCCGTTCATGATGCCCTAAAGTTCGGGATCGTGAGGGGAGTTACCCGACCGACGCCCGACTCCTTTTCCAGGGTGGTACGCACATACCGTGCGCGCGCCAGGTTGGTGTCGCTCTCTGAAAGCGTGCGTCCTTCGGCGTAAGCCAGGTGCGCAGCTTGCGAGAAGATCAGGAGCTTGTTGAGGGTATATACACTCAGGCCGTCGATCAGTTTCAGCCCGACAGCCAGACGCACGCCGCTCAGGTAGTTCATCGCCTCGTCGAACGTGAGGCTGCGAGCATAACGAAGCGTTCCGAATGCTCGCCACAACTTGTCTTCAATAATATAGCCGGCGTCGCGGAGCAACACTTTTCTTGCCTCTTCCTCGCGCTCGATCACGTGCGCGACGACGCGCAGCAACTTGTCCAGCAACTCCTCCTCCGCGCTGCCAAGCGTGGTCTGGTTGGAGATCTGGAAGAAGTTTCCAACGACTTCGCTCCCTTCGCCGTACAACCCGCGATACGTGAGGCCCATCTGCTGGAGCCCCGCGAGCACCTTGCCGATCTCCTTCGTGAGCACGAGGCCCGGGAGGTGGATCAGGACAGACGCGCGCAGGCCCGTCCCCACGTTCGTCGGGCACGCCGTGAGGAACCCGAATTCCGGATGGAAGGAATACGGGACGCGATTGCCCAGCGTGCGGTCCAGTTTCTCCAAGGCGGAGTAGGCCTGCAAGAGCGCAAACCCCGATTGGAGCGCCTTGGAGGCGCAGGTGATCCTCCTCGTTCACCATGACGCCCAGCCTGTCCCCCAGCGAACACCGCGGCACCGGTGCGCAGCGGATGCTGCGCGTCGAGCCCCGCCAGCTCCTTGCTCACCAGGTGCCGCTCGTGCAGGAGCGCCCGATCCACCGGCGGCAGCTCGTCCACGCGGAACAGCGCGTGTTCCTGCATCCCTTCGATGCCGTGGAGCGCCTCGCGAACCTGTGCGAGCACGCGCAACCGCTCGCCGTCGCGCGCACGCCCCGTGAACGCAAACCCCTCGATGTTCCGCGCCAGTCGCACCCGCGTGGACAGCACGATGTCTCCGTGCGGACCCGAAGCGTCGAGCCAGCGAACGCCGCCATCCGGTAGAGCGACAGGAAGAGAGCCTCCTCACGTCGGACGTCGGACGTCCGGCGTCTGGAGCGCATCCTGATGGACGGCCACTATTGCTAACGGCTCTCATTCCATCACCCTGATCTGTCCCGCAGATCAGCCGCAAGCTCGAACTGCTCGCGTTTCGATCGCGCGACGCAGGCGGTCCTTCAACTCGCCCAGGATCGTGGCCTGCTCGTCCAGCTCGGGTTGCGGCGGCTGGTACGCGTGCGCCGCCATGGCGCGAATTGCCGTGCACGCGGCGCAGCAGCTCGCGCATGCTCACCTCGAACGTCGTGTAGCAGCGCGCGCATCCCCAACGGCCCGTCGACCGGAAATCGTTCATCGTGGCGCCGCAGAACGTGCAGCGGCCGTGCTCCATCGACGGCGTCGCCAGCTGCTCCTGCACCGCTTGCAGGAAGCGACCCGAGCGGGTGCTTCGGCACGCGACACCGTCGTCTCGACGCCCCGCTCCGCCGCGCAGCGCTCGCACAGGTGCTGCTGCTTCACCTCGTTGTTCACGATGGTCGTGAGGTGCACGGCCGCGTCGCGTTCGCCGCAGTTGTCGCACAACATCAGGGCACCACCTCGCCGACGTTGGTGTCGGCCAGCCTGCCGTCTTCGAGCACGAGCGAGCGGTCGGCGCGCGACGCCAGCGACGCGATTGTGCGTCGCGATCACCATCGCGATCTCGAGATCGCGCGACAGTTCGTCGAACAGCTCGTGCAGTCGCTCGGCGTTCGCGTGATCGAGGTTCCCCGAGGGCTCGTCGGCCAGCAGGATCGCCGGGTCCAGCGCGAGCGCCCGCGCGACCGCGCTGCGCTGCTGCTCGCCGCCCGACAGCTCCGAGGGCCGGTGGCTCATGCGCCCGCCGAGACCCACACGTTCCAGCAGCTCCGTGGCGCGTCGCGTCGCGTCGGGAACGCTCCATCCCGCGATGCGCAGCGGGATCATCACGTTCTCGAGCGCGCTGAACTCGCGCAGGAGATGGTGGAACTGGAACACGAACCCGACGGTGCGATTGCGCAGCGCCGCCAGTGCGTCGTCGTCGAGGCCGTCGACCGCGTTCCCCGCGATGATCACCCGGCCGCGCGTGGGCCGATCGAGCGCGCCCAGCAGATGCAGCAGGGTGCTCTTCCCCGCGCCGCTGGCGCCCACGATCGCGACCATCTCGCCGCGCTGAACTTCGCAGGGAAACACCATCCAGCACCGTCAGCAGACCACCGTCGCCGCCGACGAATGTCTTCGCGAGATCGACCGTTTCCAGCACCGTCATTCGTGTCGAATCGCCTCGACCGGGATACAAGCGGGCCGCCTGCCGCGCCGGATACAGCGTCGCGAGCGCCGCTATTGCGAGACTCGCGACCACGATCAAGCGCAACATCCAGCGGACGCGACTCGATCGGCAGGTGGTCGATGAAATATACCGACGGGTCGAGCCGGATCAGACGAAAGCGGTCCACCGCGATCGCGGCCGTGAGGCCCAGCCACGAGACCACTCACCGTCCCCACCAGCCCGATCACGAGCCCCTGCGCGAAGAAGATCCGCTTGATCGAGCGCGCCGGCATGCCCATCGCCTTGAGGATCCCGATCTCCCGCGTCTTGTCCGTCACAACCATGGTCAGCGTGCTCACGATGTTGAACGCGGCCACGAGAACGATCAGCAGCAGAATGACGGTCATCCCCAACTTCTCGAGACTTGCAGCGCCTGGAACAGCGACGAGTTCTGCTGCTGCCAGTCCTCGGTGCGATAGGGAAATCCGAGCGTGTCGGACAGCATGCGCGCGACACGCAGGCGCCTGCCACCGATCGACCGTCTTCACCTCGACGCCGGTCACGGCACTGACCGAGCTGCGCCAGCTCCTGCGCGGCGGCAACGCCATGATCACGTACGCGTTGTCGTACTCGTACATCCCGGTCTCGAAGATGCCCGTCACCTCGTACTTGCCGGATGGTCGGGGTGAGCGTGCCCGTCACCGGACTGATTTTCGCCGACCCGGGCGAGATCAGCGTTACGGAGTCGGCCACGACGACGTTGAGCCGCGACGCGAGCTCGCGAACCGAGCGCCACGCCGTTCCGTGCCGCCGCTCGCGTCCCGAAATGAGAAGTCGCCTCCCGTCGCCGTGCCTCGGATGGACGTCACTCGGCTGCAGCCCGCGGAGTCCGCCGGCACGATCCCCATCACGAACACGCCCTCGTGATAGCTCGATGCCCGCGTTGATCGAGCGCCTGGGTGTGCACGAATGGCGCGGCGGCGACGACACCGGGCATCCTTTGCGACCACTCGTCATGACCGTATCCCAGCCGGTCATCGACGAGATCCTCGCCGTAGGTGAGCACGCGCACGTCCGGGCTGCCGATGAGGATCTTCTCGCGCAGGTCCTTCTGCAGCCCGTTCATCACGCCGATGATCAGGATCAACGCGCCCACGCCGACGATCACGCCGCCGATCGCGATCATGCTGATCAGGGACAACAGACGCGACGCCGCGCCGGCTGCGCAGGTACCGCCACGCGATGTGCAGCTCGAGCCGCGTCATTCCGGCCTCAGACGTCGGGAACAGAGATCACGTCCCGGATATTCGCCGTGTCTGCGTGAGATACATGTACAGTCGGTCGATTCCCATCCCCACACCGCCCATCGGAGGCATCCCGTACTCCATCGCGCGCAGATAGTCCTCGTCCACGCCGGCGGCCTCCTCGTCGCCGGCGGCGCGCAGGCTGGCCTGCGCCTCGAGCCGGCGGCGCTGATCGATCGGATCGTTGAGCTCGCTGAACGCGTTCGCCAGTTCCTTCCCGTTGGCGAATAGCTCGAAGCGCTCGGTGAGCGCCGGATTCCCGCGCTTCGGCTTCGCCAGTGGCGAAAGCTCCACGGGGTAGTCCACCACGAACGTCGGCACGTTGCAGCTGGCGCTCGACGACGGCCTGAAACAGCTCGTCAAGCAGCCTCGGCCGACTCGAGCCCCTCGGCATTCGCCACGCTCGTGGGCCATTGCCTGCTCGCGCAGCCACGCGTCGCTTTGCGCCAGGACATCCGCCTTGAGCGCGGCGTTGATCGCCGCAACCCACGACACGCGCTCGAACGGCGGCGTGAGCGCCGGGACCCTTGGCGTCAGTGCGCCGTCCTCGGCCACGGCGCGCGCGGCTTCCACGACCAGCGCCTCCACCACCGACATCATCTCCTCGTAGTCGGCGTACGCCTGGTAGAACTCCAGCATCGTGAACTCGGGATTGTGCGTCCGGTCGATGCCCTCGTTCCGGAAGTCGTGGCCGATCTCGTACACGCGATCGAGGCCGCCGACGATGAGGCGTTTGAGATACAGCTCGTCGGCGATGCGCAGGTAGAGCTGCATGTCCAGCGCGCGATGGTGCGTCACGAACGGCCGCGCCGCCGCGCCGCCGTACTGCGGCTGGAGAATCGGCGTCTCCACCTCCAGAAAGCCGCGGTCGTCGAGAAAGGCGCGCAGGGCCGAGATCATGCGCGACCGGCCGCGGAAGAGCGCGCGTACTTCCGGATGTACGGCCAGGTCGGCGTACCGCTGCCGGTACCGCTGTTCCGGATCCGCGAAGCCGGAGTGGCGCACCGTCTCGCCGTCCACGACCTCCTCCTTCCCGAAGGGCAGCGGTCGCAGCGACTTGGCGAGCAACTCGAACCGCGCGACGCGTACGGTGACCTCGCCGGTCCTGGTCCGGAACGTGGGACCCTCGACGCCGACGACGTCGCCGATGTCGAGCAGCTCGAGCACGACTGAACGCGTCGTCCCCCAGTTCGTCCCGCCGGAAGTAGAGCTGGATGCGCCCCGAGTCGTCAGCGAGATGCGCGAACGCAGTCTTGCCGTGTCCCCGCCAGGCGATCAGGCGGCCGGCGACGCGCACGCTCGGTCCTTCCTCGGCTCCTTCGCGCAGGGTCGACAGCGCTTCTTCGGCCGTGTGCGTCGGCCGGTACGCGTAGCCGAAAGGCGCCACACCGCGCGCGATCAACTGGTCCAGTTTCTCGCGGCGCGCCTTCTGGACGAAGTTCAGATCCTCGGCGCTTACTTCGGTCTTGACGGAGGCCTTCTCGTCGCGTTCGTCGCTCACGCCGCCCCGTTGGTCTGCTGTTTCAGAAAGGCCTCGATGAACGGATCGATGTCCCCGTCCATCACGCGCTGCACGTCCGGGATCTTGAGCTCCGTCCGGTGGTCGTTCACCATCGTGTACGGCTGAAAGACGTAGCTGCGCACCTGGCTGCCGAAGCTGACGTCCTGCTTGGCGGAATCCATTTCCGCTTTCTTCTTCGCCTGCTTCTCGGCCTCCAGCTGGTAGAGCTTGTTCTTGAGAATCTTGAGCGCCGTCTGCTTGTTCTTGTGCTGCGATCGCTCCTGCTGTGATGCCACAACCAGCCCCGTCGGGATGTGCGTGAGTCGCACCGCAGAGCTGGTCTTGTTCACGTGCTGACCGCCTGCCCCGGACGCGCGAAAGACGTCCATTCTCAGATCCTCGTCGCGCACCTCGATGTTGATCTCCTGATCGACGACGGGATACGCAAAGACGGAGGCAAAGCTCGTGTGACGTCGCCCTTGCGAATCGAAGGGTGAAATCCGAACCAGGCGGTGGATCCCGGCTTCCGCCTTGAGAAAGCCGTACGCGTAGGGCCCCTTGATCTCGAGGACCGCGCCCTTGATGCCGGCCTCCTCACCCTCGCTCTGGTCGAGGATCTCGACCCCGAATCCTTTGCGCTCGGCCCATCGCGTGTACATGCGCATGAGCATCGAGGCCCAATCCTGCGCCTCGGTGCCGCCGGCTCCGGACGCGATCTCGAGCTGCACGTCGCGAGCGTCGTCCGGCCCGCTCAGCAGCGAGCGCAGGCGGAACGATTCGACATCCGTCGCCAGCGTGGCGACGTCCCGGTCCAGCTCCGCCGACATGTCGTCATCCGGCTCGGCGTCGAGCATCTCCGCCAGCTCTGTTGCGCTTCGAAGGCGCTGCTCGATCGCCCCGAACGAATCGACCCAGCCCTTCAGCGACTTGACCTGCTGCACGACGGCCCTCGACTGCTCCTGGTTGCTCCAGAAGCCCGCGCCGGCCATCTCCGTCTCCAGTCGGGTCAGCGTTTCGCGCTTGCCGGGGATGTCAAAGGTACCTCCCCAGCTCCGCGAGCTGTTCCTCGTGCTGACGCAGCGCCCGCGTGCGCTCGCTTTCCGCCATGTACGACTCCGGTTACGAGACGAGCCGCCTCGCAGGTGAGCGGACGGCTCGGTGCTCGAGATACGAGCTGAAAGATAGCAGGCGACGAGCGCCCTACTCTACCCCGCTCCTGTTCCCGGAAAAGATCTTCTGGCCGCCGGCCAGGATGTCGTTGAGCGCGTCCGTGAAATGCGTCGTCGTTTCCGCGAACTCGCGTCCGACCTGATCCACGAACTCCTGATGGCTCTTCCTGATCTCTTCGCCGAGCAGCTCCTTCAGCGTCCCGTTGCGGAGTCCTTCGTCCCGTTTCTGCGGGAAGTACGAGATCAGGTCCGAGACCAGCGCTCGAGCAAGCCGTCGCGCCTTCGCGTTGGGATCGTTGGCCAGGAACGGGTTGATCGGCCGGGCGCCGCTGATCGACAAACCGGGCCCCGACGTCGGCCGGGTCGGCGGAGGAGCGATGGGCGGGACTGGTGCGGCCGCGGGCGTCGGATGTCCGGCAGGCGCTGGGGGTTCGTGTGACGGCGCCGCGGAGGCGGGTCGCGCGACAGCGATAGGAAAAACGGGCGGCGCACCGGGCGCCGGCGTCGCGGGGCGCGCGGGGGGCGCGGGGGGCGCGAACGACGCAGCCGATGGCGGCGCCACCGGTGGTCGCGCAATCGTCGGAGGTACCGCGGGACGTGGCGGCATCGGCGCAGGCGGCGCGAATGGCGCTGGCGCCGGTGATCCGCCAACCGACGGAGCAGGCCCTGGACCACCGCCAGGTGGCGCGAACATCGGTCGCGGGACTCCGGGCGACGATGCCCGCGGCGCGTGGGCGGGAGCGGACCATCCCTGAGGGATAGGCGCCGCCCCGGGCTCCGGCTGGACCGGGCGCGCCGCGCCTTGAGGCGCGGCGGGCGCCGATCGCGGCGTCGCGGTGCTCATCGCGGGCTGCGGGAGCGACGGGGTCGGTTGCGTGCCGAACGTGACCGGTGCTCCGCCTGATGCCCTGGGCGAAAATTCATCGCGGGGATTGGCGCCGTCGCGCGAAACCGTGATCACGCCACCGCACACCGCGCAGCGTGCCCGAACCATCGCGCCCGAGACCTTCGAGGGATCGACCCTGAAGACCGAGCGGCACTCCGGACAGACGACGTTCACGGCGCCTCCGACTTGGCGGCGCCCGCGCTGGCAATGAGATGATCGGTTTCGGCGCTCGAGGCGTCCGTGCGACGATCGATCGAGAACACCGATCCGGGCAATGACTTGGCGTAGCTCTTCATTTCAGTCGCGAGTTCGCTCACCTGCGCGGCGTGGGTGAAATGTCTTCGTTCGTTGGTCACGACTCCGATGGAGAGCGTCATCAGCGGCACGCGATGCAACTGGCCGCGACGGTCCTTGCCGAAAAAGTAGCCGGCCCTCCGGTCCTGCTCCGAATACTGGAATGGAATCAGGATGTCGAAGATCGATACGATCTCATTGCACACTTCGTTCACGTCCGAGACCGGGATCACGAAAATGAAATCGTCGCCGCCGATGTGGCCCACGAATCCCGACTCGCTCGAGATTCCCTTCACCACGTCATGGAGGATCTTGGCGACGATGCGAATGACGCGATCGCCGTCGTAGTATGAGTAGCGGTCGTTGAACTCCTTGAAGTGATCGAGGTCAGCGTAGCACATGGCGAACAACTCGCCCGCGCCGAGCCGTCGCTGCACATCGGCTTCGATCTCGACCGCTCCCGGCAGGCGGGTCGACGGATGCACCGTCAGATCGCGGTCGGAGCGTCGCAGCAACGCGTCGAGACGCGTGGCCGTCACTTCGTCCGAATCCCCCTCCCGCAGGACTTCGTCGGCGCCCGCTTCGAACGCCGCCTTGAAATCCCGGCGCGACTCGCCGACGATCACGAGACACGGAACAACGCTCGTGTACGAGTCCGCTTTCATGCGTTGCACGGCCGTCCATACCTTCTTGGCTCCGGCGGCGTCCCTGGCATCGA
This sequence comes from uncultured Gemmatimonadaceae bacterium, assembly GCA_963724885.1. Lineage (GTDB taxonomy): Bacteria > Gemmatimonadota > Gemmatimonadetes > Gemmatimonadales > Gemmatimonadaceae > DASPMP01. Next base: position 602,340 of record CAVRWG010000004.1, read on the forward strand.
ACGCCACCAGCCTCGGCCTGCCGCGGAGGGCGATTGACATGAGCTGATCGGCCTCCGCGACGTGCAACACTGGATAGTCGAGATGGTTGACCCAGTTGCTCACCGCGTCCGGTAACGGGTGATTGCGTGGTGAGAAGACAACTGATGAGGGCTTTGCCACGCTCACAGGCATAGCGGGGGCGGGTGAACGGGCAAGATACGGGTCGACCAGACCTGCGTCAAACCATGGTGACGCTGCAACTTGCGCCGCTCAGGCGATCGGCGTCGCCTCGTCGATCAGCATGATCGGGATCCCGTCGCGGACGGGATACCGGAGCTTGCACGCCCGGCAGACAAGCGACGACTCCTGCTCGCGATAATCCAGCTCCCCACGACACTTTGGACACACCAGGATTTCCAGCAGCTGCCGCGGTACAGTCATTTTTATTTCTCCTCGTCCAGTCGGTATCCGAATCGCGCCAGGGCGCTCGCGCTTTTCCGCCAATTCGGCAGCACCTTCGCCCACAAATCGAGGTAGACGCTCTGCTCCACCAGCGCTTCCACCTTGGCGCGCGCCGCCGTCCCGATACTGCGGATGCGCTGCCCCTTTGCGCCAATGAGAATTCGCTTCTGACTCTCACGCTCCACGTGGAGCACGGCCCGAATGTACACGGGTGAGCGGTCTTCACGAAACTCCTCGATCTCGCAGGCGATGCTATACGGGATCTCGTCGCTGAGCTGCTCGAGCGCGGTCTCGCGGATCAGCTCTGCGACGAAGAATCGGAGATTCTGCGTGCTGGCCGTGTCCTCGGGGTAGAGGTACGGGCTCTCGGGCAAGTGCTCCCCCGCGAGGGCCAGGAGACGCGGGAGGCCTTCGCCGGTGGTCGCGGAAATGAACTCGGCTTCGGGATGGCGCGCCGCGAGCGCGGTGCGCTGCTTCGTGGAAAGGCGATCGGCCTTGTTCAGGACCATGACGACCGGAGCGCTCGGCGCCGTCGCGATGCCGGCCGCGACGTGCAGCGGTTCGGGCTCTCCCTCCGTGGCATCGACGACGTAGACGATGACATCGGCGTCGCGCAGGGCCTCCAGGGCGGTGGCCCGCATGGCGCGCTGGAGCGCGTACTTGGGATGGAGCAGCCCCGGTGTGTCGAAAATGATCATTTGGCGGTCATTTTCGGTCAGGATCCCGACGACACGGTCGCGCGTCGACTGCGGCTTTGGGCTCACGATCGCGAGCTTCTGGCCCATGATGCGGTTCAGCAACGTGGACTTCCCCGCGTTCGGCTTCCCGGCGACGGTCACGATGCCAGCGCGTGTCATTCCTGACTCTCGAGGAGACGAAAAGGAGAACTGGGCGACTGCCTGCTGCCTGCAAATGAGAAACCCCACCGCTCTTTGGAAGCGATGGGGCTCTCGATGAGATGCCGGCGACGGCCTACTCTCCCGCGCCCTCTCGGGCGGAGTACCATCGGCGCTGCAGGGCTTAACGGCCGTGTTCGGGATGGGAACGGGTGTGGCCCCTGCGCTCTAGTCACCAGCGTAAGTCGGTTTTGAAAAAGCTGACAGTGGAAGTGTGGTGATCGTGTGATTCGCGAATCCTTTCAAATCAATGAATAGCGTGCTCTGCTTGGATTATTTCCTAGTTGGAACTAGGGAGTAGTCAAGCCGCACGGGCGATTAGGATCGCTACGCTTGAAGTGCCTTGCGGCACGTCCACGGGCGACCTATCGACGTGATGGTCTCTCACGGCCCTTCAGGAGGCTCAAGGCCTCGGGAGAGTTCATCTTGGGGCGTGCTTCCCACTTAGATGCATTCAGCGGTTATCACAGCCGATCATCGCTACCCGGCGTTGCAGCTGGCGCCACAGCCGGGACACGAGCGGATCGTCCGACTCGGTCCTCTCGTACTAGAGTCCGCTCCCCTCAACTCTCCAACGCCCACAGTGGATACAGACCGAACTGTCTCACGACGTTCTGAACCCAGCTCATGTACCACTTTAACCGGCGAACAGCCGGACCCTTGGGACCTTCTCCAGCCCCAGGATGTGATAAGCCGACATCGAGGTGCCAAACCGCATCGTCGATGTGAACTCTCGGATGCGATAAGCCTGTTATCCCCAGCGTACCTTTTATCCGTTGCGCGATAGCTCGCCCACGCGAGGCTACCGGATCACTACGGCCTACTTTCGTAGCGGCTCGAGGTGTCCCTCTCGCCGTCAGGCTGGCTTCTGCCGTTACACTCTAGAAGCGCGAGTACCGACCGCGCTGAGCCAACCTTCGCGCGCCTCCGTTACTCTTTCGGAGGCGACCGCCCCAGTCAAACTACCCGCCTGCCACGGTCCTGTATGAGGTTTGCTCACAGCAGTGAGCGCGCCGCACGATCCAGGGTGGTATTTCACTGGCCCTTCCCCCTGAGCTAGCGCCCAGGGATCATCAGGTCCCACCTATGCTACACAGTATCGTGCAGCGGGCAATGACAAGCTGTAGTAAAGGTGCATGGGGTCTTTTTGTCCTACTGCGGGGACTCGGAATCCTCACCGAGACTGCTATTTCGCCGAGCACGTGGTCGAGACAGTGCCCAAGTCGTTACGCCATTCGTGCAGGTCGGAACTTACCCGACAAGGAATTTCGCTACCTTAGGACCGTTATAGTTACGGCCGCCGTTTACCGGGGCTTCGGCTCATGGCTTCGCCTTGCGGCTGACCACTCCCCTTAACCTTCCGGCACCGGGCAGGCGTCAGTGCGTATACGTCGTCTTGCGCGACTTTGCACGCACCTGTGTTTTTGCTAAACAGTCGCTTGGGCCGATTCACTGCGACCCGAGTCAGCAACAGACGCGAAGTCCGCCACCAGCTCGGGCACCCCTTCTTCCGAAGTTACGGGGTCAGTATGCCGAGTTCCTTGACCACGTTTCACTCGTTCACCTGAGGCTGCTCGCCTCGCCTACCTGTGTCGGTTTACGGTACGGACGCTCTATAGACTCCCTCCCGGGCTTTTCTCGCCCGCCGACTCCACTGCGCTTGAGTTTGGGTTGCCCCGCACTCTCGTCGTCAGGTCTCGGCTTTCGCCTACACCCTTTCACGGTCAATCCACAAAACCGTCGCAGCTTCGTTCCGGGGTCCCCCGGAAGTTCAACGTCTATAGGGCGGGGCCGGAATTTCAACCGGCTGTCCATCGTCTACGCCTCTGCGGCCTCGACTTAGGTTCCGCCTCACCCCGCGCTGATTGCCATGGCGCGGGAACCCTTAGGCTTACGGTGTCCAAGGTTTTCACTTGGATTTGCGCGTACTCAATCCGGCATCCTCACTTCTTACCGCTCCACCACACGTTTCCACGATGGCTTCGATGCGATAAGAACGCTCTCCTACCCCGCACACTAGGTGTGCAGGCCGAGCTTCGGCGGGCCGCTTAATCCCGACCATTCTCGGCGCGTTTCCGCTGGACGAGTGAGCTATTACGCACTCTTTAAAGGAATGGCTGCTTCTAAGCCAACCTCCTCGCTGTCACGGCAGAAACACATCCTTCGCTATACTCAGCGGCCACTTTGGGGCCTTAGCTGCGGCTCTGGGTTCTTTCCCTCTCGCCGTTGGACATTATCGCTCAACGACTGCCTCCCGAGGTCCATCGGTCAGGTATTCGGAGTTTGGTTGGGGTTGGTAGGAGCTACGCTCCCCCGCGCCCATCCAGTCGCTCTACCTCCTGCCGACATACGGTCTTACGACACGCCTCGAGGCTCTACCTCAATAGATTTCGGAGAGAACCAGCTATCTCCAGGCTTGATTGGCCTTTCACCCCTACCCACAAGTCATCCGAGCGGTTTTCAACCCACACCGGTTCGGGCCTCCACTCGGTGTTACCCGAGCTTCACCCTGCTCATGGGTAGATCGCCCTGGCTTCGGGTCTACCCCCTAGAACTCACTCGCCCTCGTTTCAGGACTCGCTTTCGCTGTGGCTCCGCTGGTGACCAGCTTAGCCTCGCTCTAGAGGAGTAACTCGCCGGATCATAATGCAAAAGGCACGCAGTCAGTCGCTCCCGCAGGCGAACCCACGGGCCAACCTCCTACCGCTTGTGAGCGTGCGGTTTCAGGATCTCTTTCACTCCCCGCACAGGGGTGCTTTTCACCTGTCCCTCACGGTACTCGTCCACTATCGGTCATACGGGAGTCTTTAGCCTTGGAGGGTGGTCCCCCCAGATTCACGCCCGGTTCCTCGAGCCGGGCGTTACTCAGGAACTCCACTAGCCATTGTTCATCGCCGCCGTCTACCGGGCTGTCACCGTCTTTGGCAGGCCTTTCCAGGCACATTTCGACTGGCTTCACAATGACCGTCTGTGGGTCCTACAACCCCACTCCCACAAGGAGAGTGGTTTGGGCTCCGCCGATTTCGCTCGCCGCTACTCTCGGCATCTCGGTTGATTTCTCTTCCTCGAGGTACTTAGATGTTTCAGTTCCCTCGGTTCGCTTCCATGCTTGCGCATGGATGATCCGTCTTGCAACGGACCGGGTTTCCCCATTCGGCAACCCGGGGCTCACTGGCTGTGTGCGCCTCCCCCCGGCTTTTCGCAGCTTACCGCGGCCTTCATCGCCTCCGTATACCCAGGCATCCCCCGCACGCTCTCGTTCGCTTGACTACATGATCAGGTAGTTCAAGCAAAGCACGCGCATTGATCTTTCTTACGAGTGACGTTCTGTACTTCAAATACCCAAACGAAACGTCAAATCTCGAATCGGATTCGTTAAATCCCACGATCTACCACAACATCCATTGTCAAACAGCGATGCTCTTCCGGGCACGAGGCTCGGAGAGACTTCAAACGCGACGGGCGAACCCGTCGCGTTTGTGTTTTATAGAGAATCGATTGAGGGAATGGATGTGTGAGACGTGCGACTTACGAGATGTTTTCAGCGCGCGAACCAAAGTTCACCACGCCTACTCGCGATCCGTTAAGGAGGTGATCCAGCCGCAGGTTCCCCTACGGCTACCTTGTTACGACTTCGCCCCAGTCACTGCGCTCGCCTTCGGCCGCTTGCCCCTTTCGGTTGCGACACGGACTTCGGGCGCTCACAGCTCCCATGGCGTGACGGGCGGTGTGTACAAGGCCCGGGAACGTATTCACCGTGGCGTAGCTGATCCACGATTACTAGCGATTCCAGCTTCATGGGGGCGGGTTGCAGCCCCCAATCCGCACTGAGACCAGCTTTCCAGGATTGGCTCGCCATTACTGGCTTGCACCCCTCTGTACTGGCCATTGTAGCACGTGTGTAGCCCTAGACGTAAGGACCATGATGACTTGACGTCGTCCCCACCTTCCTCCGGTTTGGCACCGGCAGTCCCCCGAGAGTCCTCAGCGCCTTGCGGCCTGTTAGCAACACGGGGCGGGGGTTGCGCTCGTTGCGGGACTTAACCCAACATCTCACGACACGAGCTGACGACAGCCATGCAGCACCTGTGCTGGAGCTCCGAAGAGGGCCCTCTGTTTCCAGAGAGTTTCCCCAGCATGTCAAGCCTAGGTAAGGTTCTGCGCGTTGCGTCGAATTAAACCACATGCTCCACCGCTTGTGCGGGCCCCCGTCAATTCCTTTGAGTTTCAGCCTTGCGGCCGTACTCCCCAGGCGGGGCACTTCATGCGTTAGCGCCGGTACCCCAGGGGTCGCTCCCCAGAGCACCTAGTGCCCATCGTTTACGGCGTGGACTACCAGGGTATCTAATCCTGTTTGCTCCCCACGCTGTCGCGCCTCAGTGTCGGCTATTGAGCCCTTGCGGGCTCACGGCCCAGCAGACCGCCTTCGCCACCGGTGTTCTTCCGGATCTCTACGCATTCCACCGCTACACCCGGAATTCCATCTGCCTCTACCGTGCCCAAGCCCCACAGTCGCCGCGGCCGATCTGGAGTTGAGCTCCAGACTTTCACCGCGGCCTTATGGTGGCCACCTACGCGCCCTTTACGCCCAGTGATTCCGGACAACGCTCGCGCCCTCTGTATTACCGCGGCTGCTGGCACAGAGTTAGCCGGCGCTTCCTCACCCGGTACCGTCAATCCAGACGAATCTGGAGTTTCGTTCCGGGCAACAGCGGTTTACACCCCGAAGAGCTTCCTCCCGCACGCGGCGTCGCTGCGTCAGTCTTTCGACCATTGCGCAAGATTCCCCACTGCTGCCTCCCGTAGGAGTCTGGGCCGTTTCTCAGTCCCAATGTGGCTGGCCATCCTCTCAGACCAGCTACCCGTCAAAGCCTTGGTGAGCCGTTACCTCGCCAACTAGCTGATAGGCCGCGAGCTCCTCGATTTCCCCCGGAGGTTTCCTCTTCAAGAGACTCCTCTCAAAGAGCGTATGCGGTATTACCCGGCCGTTGGGCCGGCTATCCCCCAGAAATCGGTAGATTGCTCACGTGTTACGCACCCGTTCGCCGGTGAGGTATTGCTACCCCCCCACGACTTGCATGTGTTAAGCACGCCGCCAGCGTTCGTCCTGAGCCAGGATCAAACTCTCCAATAGAGTTGATTAGCTCGACCGAACAGCTGTCGCACGCTGTCGCGTGTGACAGCGTGTCCGAATCACTATGATTGATTGAGTTGAACTCTCGTCGGCACCCTCATCACGGGCACCGAGTCGAAGAGTCGCCTCGCACATCCATTTTCCCACAATCGATTTTCAATCAGCGCCTACACAAACTGCCGCATCACGCGACAGCCTAGAACTATACACCGCATGAACTACGATCGCAACTGCCGACCGCTTCTTTTCCTCTCGGCTGAGCACGCCACAGTGAGCAGCGAGCCCATCCAAATCGCCACCGAGTACGCATTGGTGGCGAGCCATGCATCGTAAACGCCTGGTGGCAAGATTTCAACTGCCTCCGCTCGTGCGAATACAATCATCACGCTGACATCCTGCAAAAAAAGAGCGCCCGCCGAGCGGGCGCCTCTGTTTTCTCATGGGCCATCTAGGAATCGAACCTAGAACCTACTGATTAAGAGTCATGGGAATGGGCTACAGCACGCTACAACATGCTACGGTAAGTAGTGGCAGTCAGGAGCTTGCTTCCCCTATGAGGACTGGCACTTAGGCCATACGCGGTAATGTGCGGTATTGTCGTAGCCGGTTGGTGGTGACATATTGGTGACAAGCAGGTTTGTGTCACCACACACCAGAGGCCGGTATGAGCAAGGCGACGGCGGTTGAGCGCAGGAACCTCTCCCTTGAGAAGGTGGTCAACTCGCTGAAGCCGAAAGCGAAGGAATACCGGGTGTACGACGCGAAGATGTCCGGCTTTGGAATCCGCGTCGCGCCGAACGGAGCGAGGGCGTACTTCATTCAGTATCGCAACGCCAAGGGCGTGAAGCGTCGCATGTACCTAAAAGACTCCGACATGCTCCGGCCTGCTGAGGCCCATACTATCGCGCAGGGACTGCTCGGCGACGTAGCGAAGGGCCGCGATCCCCTGATTGAACGCAGAGAGACGCGCGTCGAAGGAGTCGCCGCAGCTCGTGCCCAGCGTCAGGCCAAGACCGTGGATGACGTTGCTACCACGTACCTCGAGACGCTCAAGATCAAGAAGTCGGAGCGCTGGGCGACGGACGCCAAGAAGCTCTATGACGCGCACCTCAAGAAGCGTCTGGGCTCAACGAAGATCGCCGACGTCACGGTGGATGACGTGCGCGCTCTGCATGAACGCATGCACAAGACGCCGTACATGGCGAACCGCGTCCGTGCTGTTCTCTCCGCGATCATCACCCGCGCAATGACGGATGATCCGACGATCCGCGCCGGGAATCCCTGCGAGTCCGTAGAGCAGTACCCCGAGATTCCCCGCGATCGCGACCTCAAGGCGGACGAGTGGCCGCGGCTCGCGAAGGCGATAGCCGCAGAACGGGCCGCATTATTGGCCAGCACTGAAAAGCGCGACGTCGTTCGCCTCCGTCAGCTCGACGCGATCCTCCTCATCGCCATGACAGGTGCGCGCGTCCAGGCAGTGCTGCAGCGAAAGTGGGAGCAGGTGGACTACAACGCCCGCCTCCTCCACGTTCTTCCCCCAAGCAAGGGGACGACGCGCCTCTATCTGGGAGACGCCACGATCGCGTTCCTGCGCAGTTGCGACGAGGGCCGCACGCACGACGCGGCCCCGTCGCCTTACCTGTTCCCCGGCCGCATCGCGAATACCTCTATTGGGGACGTCCGCTCGACGTGGGATTCCCTGCTCTCTCGCGCTGAGATTGAGGATCTCACGCCCCACGATCTGCGTCGCTCATTCGCGACTGTCGGAGCTGACCTCGGAGTCTCCGAGTACATCATGGGCGGCCTGCTCTCGCACAGTCGCTCCAACAGCGTCACCAGGCCGCGTCTACATGAACCGCACTGATCCGGCGCTCCAGGACGCTGCGAACAAGGTGTCAGCTGAGGTCGCACTTCGGCTCAATCTGCACTTCGAGTGCGATGTCAGTGTCACACCGCTGCGAGTGAGCGCCTGACTAACAGCGATCCAAATTTGGATAAGTGCGTGGACCGTTGTAGTACTCATTGCCGATCCAGGTGTTTCACTGTGAAACCGCTAGTTCGGAGGCTCACTGCGTTGGGATGGTGTTACGAGGGTGTTATGGGGACGTGTCCGCAACAATCCAGTCTGTTTGACGGTATAGAGGGTGCGTGAAGTGTCACGGACGGCTTGACAGCCTCGTCATACTAGAGAACGTTAGCCGTCACTCCGCAGTTGAAACCGAGGCTTAATGGCAGACCCTACGCGTGCACCGAAAGGCGAAGTTCAGCTCGGCTTGCGCTGGGGCGATGCTAACGAACTCGAACAGGTGCTAGCGGATGAGTTGCAGATACAGTCGGTGAACAACCGATTCTATCTGACGTTCGGGCAGATCCTTGTTCCTGTAGTGGAGCCTAAAGAGGGTCAGGTCGTGGAGATTCGGCCGGTCGGCAGATTTGTTGTTTCGAAAACTTCGCTGGAAAAGATTAGGAACCTTCTAGAGAGAGTTCTGGACAGAGAGAAGGGACAATGACATACACCACCATTCGCACTGGAACGCACATCCGGGTTCAGCGTGATCAGACGTTGCCGGTGCGGCAGGACTGGGTCGTGTCGGCCACTTCGCAGGCCGACTACTGGATCACGGTGGGATATACGACTCGGTTCTCGCTTGCAACGAGCGAACACGTCCAGAAGATCCTCGACTCACAGCTCGTGAGGATGGACCCGATTTTCAGGAAACTGAAATAGCGTCGCGCTAGTGGACGGGTTCGTTTGTCCAACGTTCGAACACATAGTCCTGCTCAATGGGACGCTGATTGCTAGGTACGGTGGAGTGGCCCACAACGTTCTCAACCCTGGGCCGCTCCACAACGCCCTGCATCTAATTCAAGGGCCGATTTTTGGGGAAGACCAATTCCCCACGCTGCCGCAAAAGGCGAGTAAGGTCGCCGAGGCAATCGCCAGAGGCCACGTCTTTTCAGACGCCAATAAGAAAACTGCGGCCTCGGGCCTCGACCTTGTCCTCCACTTGAACGGCCACTCGTTACTCACTCCTGTGGACGAGATGGTCGAAAGGATGGAGCTATTGGCCGACGGTACGCTTCCGCATGACTTCGATGAACTCGTCGCATGGGTTGCGGAGCGGGTGCATCCTCCAATAGCTCCAGACGAAGCAGGTTGAGGCCAAACCTGCGCTCAGAGCATCAGGCCGTGCAATTTGGCCACAGCCTCGAGTTCTCTATTGATCGCATCCAGCTCAGGCTCAGCGGCGCCCCATGCTTCCTTCGGCAGGTGCCACTGATAGAACCACATTACTAGCCAACGCACGATTCGGATGCTGTGGATTGCAGCAAGCCGCGACATGGCGACGGGCTGATGGCCATAGTACGGAACCAGTTGAATAAGGTTCTTATCGCCTTCACGAAGGATGCCGAACTGTTTCTGCAGAATCGGATTCCCATGCTTGGCCCAGCAGGCTTCCGTGTACACTTTGTACGCCTTCTCGACGACGCTCGGATCAAGCTTCGTAACACCAGCGTAAGTGAAGAAGTCTTTAATGGCCAACTTGACGTTTTCGGGATACGATCGCTTCGCTTCTTCGTGACGCACCCATTCCTTCGCGCGCTCGGGAGAATTGCGAAGGTACAGCGTTCGAAACCCCATCTCGAAGATCGTGGCAGTGTGCGATGCTGCAGCCATGGCGTAGCCATGCTCGACCATCCAGCTGAGTACTCGGAGATCACCAACAAGGCGGGCGATCTGCAGCACCTGAATTTGGCCCGAGAGAGCAAGCGGTTCAGGCGTCTCGGTTGAGGCGTCCAGCGCAGCCGTGCCAGCATTCCAAAGACGTGCGAGAAGACCCAGATAGCCGACAAGCTCGTCGTGCATCTGTCGCTTCACGACTGCTTCATGTTCTCGAATATCGATCATCGTATTTGGGGGCTGGTCCCACCCGTATCCCCGTCGCAACCCGGTTCGAGCGACGCGCTCCGTCAATTTATTGAGCGGCTCCGGAGCGTCCCCACGCGCCAGCCGTTGCCCCATTGCCACTGAGTAGCTATCAGTCGCGTAGCGAAGGCGAAGCGGTCGGTAACTGCATCCATGACAGGTACTTCCACGGCAGCCATCGAGTATCAAAACCCCCTGGCTCGCGCATGTCACCACCCTGTCACCTGGACGCAGCCGTTACCCCGTTACCCTAGCAACGACAGGCGACGCACAATGACGCTTCCTAACGCTTGACTCGCGAATGCGAGCAAGCAATACTTAGGTAGACAGTAGGTAGTGGCCCTTTCTCTTAGCGGCCCTCGTCCACACGGGGGCCGTTCGTCTTTTAGCCAGCTCGGCTCCCATCACCCAGGAGCCTTGAGCGTATGGCTACAGCCGCAGCAGACGTAGAGCGTGCACGCGCCGCATCGCTGCCCGCGTACGTGCGTGAGTCCGAGCTAGCAAGAATGCTCGACTGTCACCCGGTCACCCTTCGGCACTGGCGCAGGGCCGGCAAGGGGCCGCCGTGGACGAAGCTCGGCGCGAAGATCATCGCGTACCCAATGGCCAGCTGTACGCCTGGATCGCCCAACAGCAGGGCGGTTCCGCGTTGACGTCCGTCCCCTCCCCCATCTAGACGCGAATGGCGGGCCGCGTCGTGGGGACACGGACACCGCCTTGTCGCGTCGCTGCCATCACAGCGATGACTGAATCTAACGAACCACAGCAGGAACTCGGGGATCTCGACGACTGGATCTTCCGTGTGTTCGACGACGACGACGAGTTGCTCGACGCGATCTGTCCCGAGGACAGCACGCCCCCCAGCGACCTGCCAGAGCCAGAGCCCAGTGGTGCACTTCGTCTCTCACGTCAGGAGGCCACAGCAGGCGTCCAGGCGCGTTCCAGTGCACTTGAGAGGGCCACGTGTCAGGAACTGTATGGATTGGAGGCGCTGAAGGCCGGCATGCCGCACAACGCGAGGCTCTGGTTCGCCGCCGCGGACCGGACGCTCCTCGATGCAGTCGCTGAGAAGCGGAGGGCCGTCGCGTGAACGTTCACGTTCGAGAAGCACTGAACCAGCGCTCTAACAAGACGATCGGCCGCGACATCATCCCGGTGAAGCCGAAGGCACCGACGATGTCCGAGATGGTGGCCGCGAACGGGACCGAACCCACCAAGCGCTTGGCGTTCACGCGCGCCTCAGAGATTCGCATGGTGCCCGTTTCGTTTATGTGGGACGGCCGGGTCCCCCGTGGGAAGGTGACGGGCATCGAGGGCCGGATGGGGACGGGCAAGACGACGTTGATCACCGCGATCATGGCGGCCGTGACGAAGACGGGGACACTGCCCGGCCATTCGGGCGAAGTGCCCGGCGGGGCCGCCATGATGATTTCCCTCGAGGACGACGCGGCCGACACCCTGGTGCCCCGCCTCACTGCGGCGGGTGCGGACCTTAGTCGCTGTCATTTGTTCAGCGGCTACGACTTCGGCGGCGAGGTTCGGGACGGGGTGTTGAACCTCGTGCTGGATATGGGGCGGTTGCGCGAGGCAATGATGGACCTGCGGGTGGTCTATCTGGGGATCGACCCGCTCGTCGCGGTGCTCGGGAACAAGATCTCCTATAAGGACGAGCAGGAGATGCGCGCCCAGATCCTCGCTCCGATGAAGCAGGTCGCCGAGGGCACTGGTGCTGCCATGAGCTTCATTCGGCACTTCAGGAAGGCTGGAGGCGCGAAGGAGGACGCGGGTGGTGGGAGCATCGGCATCGGGAGTTCCTGTCGCTCCGTCCTTCGTGTCGATGAAGACCCTGAGACGCCTGAACGATTCCTGCTGTCCAGCGTCAAGTCGAGCGTGTCGAAGAAGCCCGCGACTCTGGGCTATCGGCTCGAGGAAGTCAGGATCACCCCCGAGATCACCACGTCTCGCATCGTCTGGGACGGGGAGTCCACATGGACTGCCGACTCGCTCGCTGCCCGATCGATGGATGGCGAGGCGGGCGCCCGTGAGACTGAAGCGAAGGAGTGGCTGCGGGACGCCCTGGCGTCCGGCCCCCGCTCGGCGAAGGAACTGTTGAGGGCCGCCGAGTCCGATGGCATCGCCCGACGCACCCTGCAACGCGCGGGTGATGTCCTCGGAATCAGTAAGAAACGGAAAGGGTTCGGCGAAGGGTCAGAGTGGTCCCTCCCCCTCCATTCGCGCCAAGAAAGCCCATTCGCGCCGTCTTCTTATACGTCACGAATGGATGGCACCAATGGCGCGGATGACATGGTCGAGGTGGAGCTATGACGCCTCAACGGTTCCTCGAGTTGCTGAACATGGCCGGCGGGGACGTGTTCATGCGGGATGGGCGGATGGTGATCACGGCGCCGCGGGCGGTGCTCGACGGTATCCGACCCCGGCTTCGCCACCTCGATCGTGGTGCTCTCCTTCAGCATGTCCAGCAGCAGGACGCGGATGCCCGACGTCGCCTCGCAGCACGGAGGGCCGCATGACGGCACCGGAGGCGGTCCCCTGCCCTCACTCTCGCCAACGGATCCAGGTCCGCGCGGACGGAACACGGCTGCAAGTCTGCGAACGCTGCCTGACGGTGCTGGGGAGCGTCGAAGGCCTGGCGCAGAAGGAGCGCGAGACAGCGCGTGAGCGAGTCGCGACGGGCGTGTTCCCGTTTGGCAAGGACGCTGCATGAGCGCGTTACGAAACGCCCGCGCACGACTGGGCAATCACCCACCCCCAACACGAAAGGCAATGACGCCACGTCCCCCGCAAATCCGTCTCACCACGCCAGACGGCGAACCGCTGACAGACCAGGAGTTGACGCCGAGCGAGACACGCTGGGCCTATGACAGCGCGAAGCGCATCTACGGCGTGCTCGTCGCGGTGAAGGTCGAAGCCTGCAAGTCCGCCGGCAAGGATGTAGGCGGGCCAGTCCCCAGTTGGGAGGCGGTGCTCGCCGAGAGGGTGGACCGCGTGCGCCGGCACCGCCGCAATCGTCACGACAAGTCGAACTAGAACCTCACACTCAGAGCAACGACAAAATGACTGCACCGATTCAGACGGACCCGATTAGCGGCCTCGAGCCGCCGAAGTTCTCCGACGTGTTCACGCGCGTGCACGTTTATTCGCGTGTTGCCCAGGGGGTCACCGATCCCGCGGACGTCGAGCGCGTGGCAATCGCGGCGGACGCGTTCGAGGCTGAGGGCATGGCGTTCCGCGACGTGCAGCGGGCGATCGAGAGCGACCGCATGCTTTCCGATGCCGGCAAGGGTGAGAAGGCGTTCCAGGCGGCACAGGAGGGCGCCAAGCGACTCCAGTCCATCGCGACCAACGCAATGGCGCCGCTGGAGGCTGACGTCGCGCGCCGGGAGAAGACGCTGCTTGACCCGCAGTTGCGGACGCGGATGCCCGCGGGGGTGGACGCAGCGGACTGGCGGAGCGTCGAGTCGGAGATCAGGGCGAAGCTCGAGAAACTGGACCCGATCGAGCGGGCGACCATGTATCGCAACGCCGTCACAACGGGCGACGTGCAATTCATTCGCGCCGTCGAGAACGCGCCGAAGGCCTTCCGGCTCGTGGACGACGCGATGATCGCGGAAGCGGCCGAGGCGTTCGCGGCTGCGCGCTGGCCCGAAGACTTCGAAGTGCTCCAGGAGAAACGCTCGGCGCTGTCAACGATCAAGTGGAACGCGAAGCGGGCCGTGATGGACTTCGAGAAACGCGTTGGAAGACCGATCGCTGACATCCCGCTCCCGTCGTTCAGAACCTCCAGCAAATAGATCCCGCGATGCCTTCACTCACGACGATCCTCAACGACTACCTCAACTGGGGCAACCCGCCCGGCGAAGGTCCGTTGCGTCCTAACGGCGTGTCGCGCGATCTCAAGGTGAACAGCGACGCCGATCTGCCCTCCACGCCTAGCGAGTCGGCCAAACGGCAGATGCCGGCGGTGCAGATCATGCGCGACGTGATGGGCGGAACGCAACGGCTGCGCGCGTGCGGGACGACGTACCTGCCACAGGCGGCGGCTGAACGTCCCGAAGACTACGCCATCCGGTTGCGTCGGAGCGTGTTCTTCAACGCAACGCGCGCAACGGTTGCGGGGCTGACCGGCATGGTGTTCCGCAAGGACCCGGTGCTTGGCGAGGACGTACCGCAGCCCATCGTCGGGCACTGGGAGAACATCGACAACGCGGGAATGCATGGGGACGTCTTCGCCCGCGAAATCTTCCATGACGCGCTGGTGGCTGGTCATGCAGCGATTCTGGTGGACTTCCCGAACACGGGCGGGACGCAGACGACGGCCGAGGAGTCGGCGCCGGGCGGTCCGCGGCCTTACTGGGTCGCGATTGCCAAAGAGAACATTCTGAGCTGGCGCACCGTGGTCGAGAACGGCGTCACGGTCCTCACGCAGATCGTGCTCCGAGAGTGCACCACGCTGCCGGACGGCAACTTCGGCGCGAAGGCGGTCGAGCGTTTCCGCGTGCTCTTTCGGGAGAACGGCATCGTCGGGTTCCAACTGCTCGAGGTGGCGAAGGACAATCGCAGCGTTCTACTCATCGACGAGGGCGTGTACAAGAACCAGACGGAGATTCCGGTCGCGGAAGTGTACGGCCCGGGCCGCAGGGGATTGTTCGAGAGCGATCCACCGCTACTGGATTTGGCGTTCCTGAACCTGAGCCATTTTCAGAAACTCTCCGACCACAACATCGCGGAATACAAAACGTCGGTTCCAATCCTGACTCGCATCGGGGCGATGACGGACGAGACGCAGACGCATGTCGTCGTCGGTCCAAACTCGATGCAGGATCTTCCAAAGGACGGCGATCTGAAGTACGTGAGCCACGATGGAGCAGCGCTTGAAGCCTGCCGGGCCACGCTGAACGACATCGTCTCGCAGATGGCCACGCTTGGCTTATCGATGCTCTCGCCAGATAAGCGCGCGGCCGAGACAGCAGAGGCGAAGCGCATCGACAAGGCGGCCTCGGATTCTGCGCTCGCTGTCGCTGCGCGCGGACTCCAGGACGCAGTCGAACGCGCACTCGGGTTCCACGCGAACTACCTGCGGCTCGAGGACGGCGGCTCGATCACGATCAACCGGGACTTCGGCGCCCAGGGGCTCGACGCGCAGGAGATCGCGGCGATCTCGCAGCTCGTCTCGAACGGCCAGCTCACGCCGCAGACGATGTGGAAGATGCTGGGCCGGCGTGCGGTCCTGCCCGAAGACTTCGACCCCGACGACGAAGCGGCGCAGCTCGACGCGGATGCCGAGATCAAGCGCGTCGTGGCGACCGACACGCCTTCACTTCTGAGGGCGTCATGAGCGTGGACGCCTCGCGCTTTTTCGTGCTCCGATACAGCCAGAAAGAACTGCAAGAGTTGGAAGGGTGGCTGTGGCTCCCGCGCATTTCGCAGGAGCAAGCCGAGTCGCGCGTCGCGTCGGTCCTTCGCCTCGGGCTCGTGTCGCCCGAGGCTGGCGAACAGTTGCGGCGTGTTATCGCGCAGCGAAAGGCGTGGGCGCCAGTGGTCTTTCGCGGGAAGGTTGCATGAGCAAGACAGTCACTGCTGTCATTGAAGAAGCGAGACGGTGCGCGTGCATTAAGGGCGACGGGCAACGCTGTCGCACGACGATCTCGATCTCTCCGGAAGGGTTCTGCTTCATCCATGACCCGGCACGTCAGGCAGCGGTCCGGGCCGCGCGGACGAACGGCGGACGCAATGCTAGTGCGGTGAGACGTGAGAAGCGCGCTGAGAAGGAAGCGGCGATGCGCCAGCTTCGGGCGACACTACCGGAGTCTGCCCCGCCGAAGCCGAAGACGATCGAGGACGCGGCCGCCTACGCGTCCTGGCTCACCAACGCCATCGTGTCGGGGAAGATCGACCGCGAGACGGGCAAGGTGGTGGCGATCGCGCTGAAAGAGTTTCGTGGGGCGAGCGAGAAGGCCGAACTCGAGCGTCAGGTCAAGAAGTACAAGACGGTCCTGCAAGCGGTGCTGGGGTGTCCGACGTGCGGGCCGAAGGCTGCCCCGCTCCTCGTCGCGAGTCGCGACTGATGCAGCGAGATATCCAAGGACTCGAGGCGCTCGCCAGCCAGATCATCGCGAAGCACGGTGACGGACGCGCGGCGGATCTCAAGAAGTACGACGGGCGCATCCTCGACTTCGTCGAGCAGGAACTACACTGGAAGCCGTACCCGAAACAAATCGAGGTGTTGCTGAGCTTCGAGCAGCGCAAGAAAACCTGCGTCAGAGGTTGCCACGGCGCCGGCAAGGACGCGGTGCTGGGTGTGATCGCGTTGTACGCGGCACTGGTGAAAGGCATGCTGGTGCTCGTGATCTCCGCGACGGAACGCCAGCTCCTCGGGCAAACGTGGCGGGAACTGTCCGACCGATTCCGAGGCAGTCGCTTGCCGGGCGACTTGTACGCGGCGGATTTCCGCATCAAGGGCGAGAAGCGCATCATTGCGATGACGTCCGCCAACTCCTCGAACTTGACGGGCTGGCACGACAAGCACGGCGTCTGTGTGCTCGTCTCGGAGTCGCAGGCTGAGCAGGTGGAGGCCGCGGCGTATGACGCGCTGGACGCGAACACGATCGACGACCTGTCGAAGGCGGTTGTCGTGGGCAACCCGTTGAGCCCCGAGGGCCGCTTCGCCGACATCAATTGTTCACCGAACTGGAACGCCATCCAGATCAGCGCGCACGACCATCCCAACCTGACGTCCGAAGGTGGCGTTGAGATCGCGGGCGCTCCGACGCTGGCCTGGGTGAAGGAAATGGCGGACGAGTACGGGGCGGACAGCGACTGGTACCGCAGCAGGGTGCTGGGCGACTTCCCCACCGTCGGCATCGAGACCCTGATCAAACGCCCCTGGATCGAAAACGCCAACAAACTCTGGCGCGACGGGACGTTTCTCACGCGGGTGTCGCAGTTGACGCCCTACGTCGTCGCGGACATCGCGCGGAAAGGCGCGGACCTGAACTGCATCGGCGTGATCCGTGGCAACCAGAAGCACGCGGTGCTCGACGAGTTGAAAACCGACTCGGAGGAAGACCTGATGATCACGGCCCAAACGCTCGTGAACCAATCGCGTGAGCTGGGCTTCGTTCGCATCGGGCGCGTGCACCCCACGCCCGAGGATGTGATCCGGGCTCAGGTGCCGGTGGTGATCGACGACAGTGGTGTAGGCGGAGGCGCAACAGATCGTGCAAGGCAGCTTAAGGCGACGGTGATCCCGTTCAACTCCGCGTGGGAGTCCACGGTGACGGACCCGAGGACGGGCGAGAAGAAGTTCGCCAATTCACGGGCTGAAGCCTTCTTCGCGGTGCGCGACGCCTTGAGGGACGGCCGGCTGGCACTACCGCCGGACAAGAAGCTGGAGGAGGAGTTGTTGACCATCCAGTTCACCACGAACGCGCAGGGCCGGTTCATCGTCGAGAAGAAGGCCGAGATCAAGAAACGGTTGCGGCGGAGTCCCGACCGGGCCGACACGGCGGCGATGGCGGCGTGGGCTGTCGTGAACCACGGCCGTCACCAAGCCCGGATGCTCACGTACAGCATCTGAGAGCGTCACGCGCACTGCCTTTGTCGTTCACACCGTGCACACACGCGTTTCCGGCGAGCCCTCGACGCTGTCCGCGTGCCGTCCTAGTCACGTTCAAAAAGGCGACTAAAGAACCTGCCTACAATGAGGTCTGCGAATTCCGCGCGTGAATACTCATCGGTAGTAATGCTTATGAGGATTATCGGGCCGTCTTCGAGGTCCCGGGTCGCTCGCCAGATCCACCGATCCTCATCGGAGACATGGGGCGAAAAGCTCTCCCCTGAAACGAAACGACCGCCGCCCACAATGTCGCCAGGAACCCTAATCGCTGGCCCGTCATATTGAGCTACGCGAAGAAAGGCCCCTTCGACGTGATTGGAAGCTCGTTGACGATACACCAGCGTGGACGAGGTGGTTGGCGAGGAGATGAGGCATCCCCAGTCGCCGTATTCGCAGGTGACTCCCAGCTTCTCTGAGCTTTCCTCCACAACCTCTTTCACCTGAAACCATATTCGCTCGTACAGCGCTCGGAGCTCTGCTCGTACCTCGGTTACGGCGGCAGCCGATTTGTAACGTATTTCGCGCTCCTGGCGGGCCTTCGCCTCTCGGCCCTGCCGAATCGCCGCCTGCGCTGCCGACTCGCGCTTCACCTCAGCGCCGACTTCGCCGGCTCGCGCTTTGACAACGGCCGCGATTTCATTGGTCGTGAAATCATCGAAGCTGACGTACAGGTGTTGCTGCGGCATCCAATCGCGGATCGGGGCGTCATCCAGTCGCACCATCATGAACGACATATGGTGTGTCTTGAACGCTCGATCTTTTACTCCCGATTCCTCAATCGCTGTGAATTCGGTGTCGCCCCAACCTTCGCGATAGAGCACAACCGATAGCCGCGCCTCGCGACGAAAAACGTCCCCGAACGCAACCTGTCCGTCTCGCCCGAGTATGGCCTCTGCGGTTTCTCGGCTGGCTACGAACACGCGCAATCCGGGCGCAAGCCTGTCACGCAGGTCGATCGCAAGCCCGGCATCCTTCCACAGGAACGAGATCGCGACGTCGTACTTGAACTCTTCCTTCTCGCGGGAAGTTTTCATTGAGAGGGAGCCTTGCTCTGGCAGTGGCCGTGCCGCCTCGCGTGTCATCGGCGCCGCGCTGGCGGACTGTCAGCTGCAAGCCTTGTTAGGCGGCCGGACCACGAGACAAAGAGGTATCCTAGAACCGAAAACGTCTCCGAAATCCTCGAGGTTGAAGGGGGTCCCATCTCAACGGCTGTGGCCGAGGAAGTGACTCGAGGTTCGCGATCAGTTTGATGTCGTTCACGAACTTGTCGAACTGGCGAGCTCTCTCCGTTGCCGTACTACGATGAGATTCGATGAACAGAGCACGCGGGAACTGTGCGACATACGCCGACCCATTGGCGCTCTTCGCAAAGAGCCACCAAAGGTTCGTTTCGCCGAGATCAAAGAAAATAGGCGCATTACTACCTGCCCATTCTCGCAGTAGTGGTCCGCAGTCAACCAAGAAGGCTCTCCGCACCAGCGAACTCCCGGGAACCGGTACACCTTCTTTCCAAGCGCTGATAAGCTGCGCTCGGTCTTTCTTCCGTCTCGTTCCATTCACCACCCAAATCAACTTCGGATAAAAGGCTTCGCGAGATCGACGCTCTTCAGGTTTGATGTAAGAGTGCTGGAACTCAATCACCCAACCATCACCGGTCTTCACGTCTGCGATGTGTCGTTGACCGTCTCCGGCAGGGTGGACGATCTCTTGCCAATCAGCGGGAAACTGGTCTTTCCAATCGCGGTGCCATTTCGTTTCATTCTCCCACCACGGATCGCAAAAGAGACGCCCCTTGTGAGCCCAGTGCCAAACCCGGACTTCTCCGCACTTTGCAACCATGGGTCTTCCGCAGCCAAGACACTCGCCTGAAACATTGGGCTGAGCTTCTTGGCGTTGTCCATTTGCGAGAGCAAATTTCATGTTGGACATGGCTTGTAGCCCGCCTCACGAAGCAGTCTTTATACGTCGCGATACGGGAACTCGCTCATACTAGCGTGTGGCTGTGACAGCTTCGGTCACAGTGTTCGCGCCTGAGGGTCTGAGTCAGGCGAAGGTCTCTCACGAGTCATGGTCGGGGCGCAGTGCCGCCTGCGCGTTCCGAGTGAGCCACCGCAGCGCCAGTTCCCTGATCTCGCGGCGCGTCTCACCGCCCTCGAGACGGCAGAGACAGGCCGCCCGTCCGTTCCAGTCGATCATGACGTCCGTCCTCCACCTGTGGACGACGCGCTTGTAGACCCGCGCTTTCACGCCGTTGTGGACCAGCTCGATGTCGTCGCGCACGCCAGGAAGAATAGGACAAGGCCCTGCTGGGCGAAGCTGAATCCGAGCCGCGGCCCTGGGGGCTCTAGAGCCTCGCCAGAGCGTCCGCAGCCGAGTCTGAGGGCAAGCCCACCTTCGCATCTGTTCTCAGCCTGCTGGGAGGAACTCTGCGGTGCAGCAACGTGGTGTTGGCATTCCCGCCACACTTCCGCCACGGTGGCGGGATGGCGGGATGGCGCAATTGGCGGAAATGGACGCCCGTTCACGCCACGCTCATGCCATACAAATACATTGGCGCGAATGGCACGAATGGGGCACCAGTGGCACGAATGACGCCCTAGGTGACAAGGTGGTGACATGCAGCAGAAAGGGCCACCTCGTCGGTGGCCCTCTGTCTTGCTAATCACTTGCTATTCTTCGTGTTACCTGATGGGCCATCTAGGAATCGAACCTAGAACCTACTGATTAAGAGTCAGTTGCTCTAACCAATTGAGCTAATGGCCCTCGCCAACGGGCTGATGCACAGTGCGCCAGGAGGGACTCGAACCCCCGACCCACAGCTTAGAAGGCTGTTGCTCTATCCACCTGAGCTACTGGCGCTTCATCGTGGAGTCGGGGCGCCCGGATTTGAACCGGGGACCTCCTGCTCCCAAAGCAGGCGCGATACCAGGCTACGCTACGCCCCGTTTTTGAGCCTCGGAATGTAGTCCGGCACGAAACACCGGTCAACCGAAGATGAGCGCGCGCTCAACGCTCCGCTCCGCTCAGCGCAGGCTCCGCGACGTCATGCGCCACAACAACTTGGCGAACGCGCGCGCCCGATGACTCACGCGCGCCTTTTCCCCCATCGACACCTCGGCAAACGTGCGGCCAAGCTCGGACGACTCGAAGTACGGATCATAGCCGAAGCCCGCGCCGCCCCGCGGCCGACGCAGGATCACCCCGTCCGACTCGCCCCGCTCCACGAATGACTCGTGGGCGTCGCTGTACGCGGCAGCGCACACATAGCGCGCCCTGCGATCCGACTGCTGATCCAATCTGCCGATCAGCAGCGCGTTGTTGGCATCGTCGAGCGCCTGGCCTTGCAGGTCGGCACGCGCGCTCCAACGCTTACTCCGAACACCGGGCGCGCCGCCGAGGGCAGCCACCTCCAGCCCTGAATCGTCCGCGACGACCGGCAGGGCCGACACGCGATGGAAGTAGCGCGCCTTCGCCAACGCATTCTCCTCGAACGACGGCGCATTCTCCAGGTCGTGCTCCTCGTCCGTCTCGGGAATGCCGGCGGTGACCAGATCCACTGCCGAGAGTCCCGCTGCCTCGAACATCGCGCGCAGCTCGCGCAACTTGCCGATGCTTCGCGTGGCGACGAGGACGGATCGCGTCACGCTCCGAGTGTTCGCCGCTGGGCCGCGTCGATTTCGCGCATGCCGCGCGTCGCCATCTCCAGGAGTGCATCGAGATCATCGCGAGCGAACGTGCCGTGTTCTCCCGTGCCCTGGACCTCGACGAACCTGCCCTCGCTGCTCATCACCACGTTCATGTCCACGTCCGCCGCCACGTCCTCTGGGTAGTCGAGATCCAGCCGCGGCATTCCACCGACGATACCCACGCTCACCGCGGCAACGCGCCGCTTCACCGGCGACGCCTTCAGCCGCCCCGTGGACACCATCCACTGAAAGGCCTGGACCGTCGCCACGCAGGCGCCGGTGATCGCGGCGGTCCGCGTGCCTCCGTCGGCCTGAAGCACGTCGCAATCGAGACGCACCGTAAACTCTCCGAACTTGTAGTCGTCGAGCATCGCGCGGATGCTGCGCCCGATCAGTCGCTGGATCTCCTGCGTCCGTCCACCCAGCTGCGCCCGTTCCCGCGCCGTTCGGGTTCGGGTCGCGCGTGGCAGCATCGCGTACTCGGCCGTGATCCATCCGAGTCCGGATCCCTTCCGCCATCCGGGCACGCCGTCGTCGACGGACGCCGCGCACAGCACGCGCGTATCACCGAAACCGACGAGGCACGATCCCTCGGCGTACGGAGCGACATCCCGCTCCAGCAGGAGCGGCCGGAGCGCGTCGGCCGGGCGGCCCGTGCGGATGGGTGTCTCAGCGGCTTCCACGAAGTTTCTCCACGATGGCGGTGGTTGACTGCCCTGGCGTCAGCGGAACGATCACGACCCGGCCGCCTCGCGCGCGCACTTCGCGCGCGCCCACGACCACGTGCTCCGTGTAGTCGCCTCCCTTGACGACGACGTCGGGCTCGAGCGCGACGATGAGGTCGAGCGGCGTATCCTGATCGAATATCACCACGGCGTCCACCATCTCGAGCGCCGCCATCACGTAGGCACGCTCAGCCTCGGTTTGCACGGGTCTCTCGGGGCCCTTGAGCCGGCGAACGGAGGCATCGCTGTTCAGGCCGACGATCAGCGCGTCGCCCTCACGCCTCGCCGCCCAGAGCACATCGATGTGTCCGGGGTGCAGCAGGTCGAACACCCCGTTGGTGAACACCAGCGCGCGCGTGCCCAGTGCGCGGCGCCACGCGCACGCGCGGTCCCAGGTCATGATCTTCGCCGTCAGCGATGAACTCAATAGGTACCCGTCGCGCGTGGCTCGAAGCGGATCACCCGCCTGGTCACTCTCAGATCGACCACCTCGACATACTGCGCTTCCACGGTGATCTGCCCACCGCTCCGTGTCACCGTGACGTCGCCCGCCTCCTCCGGCAGTCCGAGAGAATCCGCAATGGCCTGGAGGCGCGTCGTGATCTGGACGTCGGTCTGGGACGTTCGGAAGCGGACCTCCTGCTTCATCGCGTCCCTGTACTCGTAGTACCTGAAGTACACCTTGCCAACGCGCAGGCCGAGGTACAGCAGGACACCGAATAGAACGACGGACAACAGGCAGCCGAGCCGTGAGGCACCTCGGCGCCGCTTCACCACTGTGATTGCGCTCCCTGGACGATGTCGTTGACGATCTTCGCGATGGCCAGCCGGCGCCCGTCGAACTCCGCGCGTTCGGCGTACTCGCCTTCCGCCCGCAGGCCCTTCCGCTGCCAGAGCGTCCGTCCGTTGGTCTGGTCGATGATCTCCACGTCGATGGTGAGCTGCAGACGGCGGCGGGCGCTCACCGTTTGACGCGGATCCGCGCTGAAGGCGACCGGGATGTCCACGTCGTACGACACGATGGACCCGCGGACCAGCGCATGCGCGCGGTCCTGCGGCGCGTCGCGAACGCCGAGACGCCGCTGCAGTTCACTGCGCATGCTCTCGAACAGTTCGTTCTGAAGCTCCGCCGTCGAGGTCTGGTTCTCGAACGGGAGGATCGCCATGGTGCGGACGTGGGATGGAAAGGCGCCCTGCGAAAATCCGTAGCGCACACCGCACCCGGCCACGGCCGCTCCCGCGAAGGCCAGGAGCAGCGCGCTGCTATCGAATCGTCCAAATCGCGGCATCGAATGCAGTCGTCGCTGCGGTTCGGGTGATGGTGAGATCGAGCCGACGTCGAGCCACTTCGTGGCGATATCGAACCCGAGCGCCCGCGCCCCCCGCGCCCACTTCGCCATCGCCGGCGAACCGCTCGACCCATTCTACTACACGACCGCCGTCGACCCGTTCGATTCTCCGAAGCGTGCCGCGGACGAACGTCACCCGCCAAGCCACTGGCGAACCAATGTCGGCACGCAAGGTATCCGAGTCAACGCGGGCGACCGTGTCGGGCAGCGCCGGAAGCGCCACGCGTCCCAGCGCGCCCCAGAGGAGTGGCGCTGGGGGCAGCAGCCGGCGAGCCATGTCGTCGCCCCGGCTGGGCAGCCGCAGGTCGTCGTCGATCATCACCGCGGCGCCGCTGCCCGCGCCGCCGGCAAGGAAGAAATCGAGGCGGGCGCTGTCGGGCGAGGCGATGCGGGCCGCGCCCTCCCCCCGCGCCGAGAGATCGGCGTCCTCGAGCGTCCATTGGAAGACCACGTGATGATGCCCGGGCGGCAGGTCGGCTCGCGGGAGCGTGGCCGGCGCCGGCGCGCCGACGAGTGGTCGCAAGCGTGGCGCGCACGCGGCAGCGGCCAGCGCCGCGGCGAAGAGGAGAGCCCCGCGCGTGCCGGGCCGGCGCATCAGAGCTTCTCCGCCAGTGCGCGCCTCAGCGGCTCTGGCATCACCATCAGACGGCCGCGCCGATCCAGGGACACGAGCACCGTCCGCGCGCTGGCCAGGCGCTCGCCCGATTCCGCGTTGGTGATCAGGTAGTCGAACGTCACCGAACGCGATCGGGCATCGGCCAACGACGTGCGCACGCGAATGCGGTCATCATAGCGCGCGGCGCCATGATATCGGATCGACAGTTCGGCGACGGCGAGCGCGACGCCCTGCTCCTCGATCCTGGCGTAGCTGACGCCAGTGACCGACCGAATGAGCTCGGTACGACCGACCTCGCACCACACGAGGTAGTTCGCATGGTAGACCACGCCCATCTGATCGGTCTCCGAGTAGCGCACCCGCAGCTCGAGTTCGTGCTCGGCTTTCACTCCTGAAAACGTAGTCGGCCTTTGTATTGGGCGCAGGGCGCCGCTACTATCAGCCCGTGCTGCCCGCGCCCGCCTATGTGATCTCTGACGCGCATCTCGGATTCGCCACGGACGATATCGAGCGGTCGCTCGTCCGCTTTCTGCGCCAGCTTCCGGGGCGCGCGGGCTCGCTGGTCATCGACGGCGATCTCTTCGAGTTCTGGTTCGAGTGGCGGAGGGTGATGCCGCGCGGAGCATTCCGAGTGCTCGCGGCGCTCGCGGACCTCAAAGAGAGCGGCGTTCCCATCCTGATGGTCGCCGGCAACCACGACTGCTGGGGCGGCGAGATCCTTCGGGACGACGTGGGAATCGACTTCCGCCTCGATCCGTGGGAAGGCTCGCTCGCCGGCTGGCGCGCGCGCGTCGAGCATGGGGACGGCCTGCGCGGGCGCGAGGATCGCGGCTACCGCGCGCTGCGGCGCGTGTTGCGCAATCGGCTGGCCATCAGGCTGTTTCGGTTGCTGCACCCCGATCTGGGCAGCGCCCTGGCATCGCGCTCGTCGCACACGAGCCGTACGTACCAGGCGCGCGACGGCGGCGCCGGCCTGCGCCTCGCGGCTGCGGAACGCCTCGGCGAGCGGCACGATCTGGAGCTGCTGATTTTCGGCCACTCGCATGTCGCCGAAGTATCCCGTGTCGGCGGCTCCGTCTACGCCAACGCCGGGTCGTGGCTGGACGCGCCAACGTTCCTGCGCGTGACCCCGGAGCGCATCGAGCTGCGACGCTGGGACGGTTCAGGCGAAGGTGTGAACCTCAACACTCTCGATCGTGTCGCCGAGAAAGCGCTGACCTAGCTGCAGGAACTGCAGCGGGTCGTCCGACGCGATGAAGCGATGCTCGGCCACGGCCGTGGATGAAGCAGGGGCTTCGATCCCGTGCTCGCGCAGGACCCGACCCAGCTCCGCTGCGGTTTCCTCCGCGCTGTCGATGAGACTGACACCCGGCCCCAGCACCCGACAGATCAGCGACTTGAGCAGCGGGTAATGTGTGCAGCCCAGCACGAGCGTGTCGATGCCTTCGCGCACCAGAGGCGCGAGGTACTCGTCCGCGATCTGATGCGTCACGGGGTGGTCGGTCCAGCCCTCCTCGACCAGCGGCACGAAGAGCGGGCATGCGCGCGCGCTGATACGCGCGTCCGGCGCGAGCGCGCGGATGGCACGCTCGTATGCGCCAGAGCGGATGGTGCCGGTCGTACCGATCACGCCGATGTGTCCGCCACCGCGCAGCCGAACCGCAGCGCGCGCGCCCGGCTCGACGACACCGATGACAGGAATCGGCAGCTCGTCACGCAGGACCGGGAGCGCGTGAGCCGTCGCGGTGTTGCAGGCGATCACGATCGCCTTGACGTCCTGGTCCCGAAGGAAGGCGCCGATTTCGCGGCTGTAGCGACAGACGGTTTCAGGGCTTTTTGGCCCGTACGGGACCCGCGCCGTATCCCCGAAGTACACGATGCCTTCGTTCGGAAGCTGTCGGATGATCTCGTGCGCGACCGTGAGCCCGCCGATACCGGAATCGAACACGCCAACAGGACGCGCGAGGGGCATCCGGTACCTACCAGCGCACGTTGAAGGTCAGGCTCGCCGAGCCGGGAGTCGCGGGAGTCGCGGGGGTCGCGCGCAACGAGACTTCGGCGGGCAGATCCCAGAGGAGCGACGCCACGAATGCGTCCGCGCCGGAGAAGATATGGTTCGCGATCAACACGGCGATCCAGTCCTCGAGGTGCGACTGCCGGGAACGGAGGAGCGCGGCGGAGAACGGCGTGCGCTCGAAGATGATCGCCGGGTTACCCTCGGGGTCCACGAACGAGACCGGAACGCTGTCGGCCAGGTTGCGGCGCGCTTCGCGAATGTCCGACGCGGAGTTCCGGATCATCACAAGCGCGGCCGCCTCGAAGGCGACTTGAAGCGCCCCGGCGCGGTTTCGACCGAGTACCGATTGTCCGTAGCCGGGGAGCAGCAGCGAGTACAGGAAGGCACGTCGCGGCGACAGCGGCGGCCGGAGTTCCGGTCGCGGCCCCACGGTGTCCACAGCCGCGCGCGCGGTATCGCGCGGCTGCTGGGCCGCCGCCGGCGGGGCCATGACCAGCAAGAGCGCGAAAGCAACGCGCGCGCGGCCAGGGAAAAGCCGGTTCGCCAGGGCAGTCACCGAATGCGATCGGTCGAGGTTGCGTCGGTCCATGCCGAAGAACGGGAGGCGCGCTGATACACCGCTCGCTGGCGGGAGTGCATGGGAATCGAACCCACCCAACCCGACGTGGTCAGGTCACACTGGTTTTGAAGACCAGGGAAGCCACCAGGCTCCATCCACTCCCCTTTACGCAAGCACGAGACCCGTGTCACCGGCCTGGATCACTTCGCCAATCTCGACCGCCTCGGGGACGAGCGAAACATACCTGGTGACGCGATCAGGGCTCAGCGCGACGAGAAGTCCGCCCGACGTCTGGGGATCGATCATCAGGACCCGGTCGACCTCCGAGGCGGAGCCCCAGGATACCCGCGACTCGAGATACGCCAGATTGCGGTCGGCTCCTCCGGTGCGCACGCCGCTCTCGGCGGCCGCGCGTGCGCCGGGAAGGAGCGGGACGCGCTCCACGAAGATGCGCAGCGTGACGCCGCTGGCGCGCGCGATGTGCGAGGCGTGTCCCAGCAGCCCGAAGCCCGTGATGTCGGTAGCGCAGCGCGCGCCCACCTCCAGGGCGGCGCGGCTGGCACGCGCGTTCAACGACCGCATGCTGTCGCCCAACGCGCGCAACTCGGCGTCCGGCAGCTCGCCGCGCTTGGCCACCGTCGCCAGAAGGGCTGTGCCGATCGGCTTGGTGAGAACCAGTCGATCTCCGACTCGCGCTGCGGCGTTCGTCAGCAGGCGCTCCGGGTGCGCGCGCCCGGTGACGGCGAGCCCGAACTTGAGCTCCTCGTCGATGATCGTGTGGCCGCCGACCACGAGCGCGCCCGCTTCGTGCACCTTCTCCTGGCCGCCACGCAGGATCTCGCGTAGCACTTCGAGCGGAAGTTTGCCCGAGGGGAATCCGACGATGTTGAGGGCCGTGAGCGGCTCGCCTCCCATCGCGTAGACGTCCGACAGCGCATTGGCCGCCGCCACCTGACCGAACAGGTACGGATCATCCACGATGGGCGCGAAGAAGTCCACGGTCTGCACGAGCGCCAGGTCGGGAGACAGCACGAAGACCCCCGCGTCATCCATGGTCTCGTGCCCGACGAGCAGGCGCGGATCGGAGCGGCGCGGCAAACCCTCGAGTGCCCGCGACAGGTCACCCGGACCCAACTTGGCGGCTCAACCGGCGCAGCGCGCGAACGACGTGAGCCGGAAGAGTCTCCTGGCGGGTCGCGTTGGTGGACATACGACTTCCCCCTGAGGTTGACTACGGAAGCGCCGCGATCGCGTCGATTTCGACGAGAACGCCGCGCGGCAAACCCGACACCTGCACCGTGGACCGGGCAGGACGGGCATCACCGATGACGCGGCCATAGATCTCGTTGACCGCTGGAAAGTCGTTCATGTCGTGGAGGAACACGGTGGTCTTCACGACGTCGCGCCACGATGCTCCGGCCGAAGAAAGCACGGCGGACAGGTTCTGGAGTACGCGCTCCGTCTGGGCCTTGATGTCACCCTGAATCACCTGGCCGGTGGCGGGATCGATCGCGATCTGGCCGGCGGTGAACAGGAACCCGTTGGCGACGATGCCCTGCGAGTACGGACCGATGGCGGACGGAGCGCTGTCGGTCTTGACGGTCTTGAGAGGCACTACGTCTCCGGTGAGGGATGCGGCAAAAACTAACGCAGGTCGTGCGTGATGCGTCACGTCATGCGGCCAGGCCGAAGAATCGCATCGCGTTCCCGCTGGTGATTTCGCCGAGTGATTCTGCCGGAACGCCGCGCACGCCGGCCAACCGTGCGAGGGTCAGGCTCACCCAGGCGGGTTCGTTGCGCTTGCCGCGATGCGGAACGGGAGCGAGATACGGTGCGTCCGACTCGACGAGGACGCGATCTGCCGGCGGCAATCGGAGGAGGGCGTCGTCCGTCCACTTCTTGAATGTGATGACGCCGCTGAAGGAGAGATACCATCCCGCGTCGAGCGCCGCTGTGGCAAGCTCGCGCGGTCCGGTGAAACAGTGCAGGACTCCCCGCACGCCCGCCTTCCCCGCCCCGGCAACAAGCGCGGACGTGTCGTCCACGGCTTCGCGCGTGTGCACGACGACGGGCCGGCCAAGCTCCTTGGCGAGCGCCAGTTGTCGCTCGAACGTCGCGAGCTGGCTGGAGCGCGGAGAGTGATCGTAGTGGCCATCGAGCCCGCACTCGCCGATCGCCACGGCGCCGGCGGCGACGGCCGCGCGGACACCGGCCACGTCACGCTCGGCGTCGAAGGCATGGGCATCGTGCGGGTGAACCCCCGCCGTAAAGTGCACGAATCCGGGGTACTGCTTCGCGATGGCCTCCGCGCGGCGCGCGGCGGCGATCGACTCCCCGATGCAAATCAAAGCGCGCGCACCGGTGAGGCGCGCGCGCTCGATCACTTCCGCCCGGTCGTCGTCGAAAGCCGCGTCCGCGAGGTGGACATGGCTGTCGACGAACGTGGCCATGAGGCTCTATCGGGCGGCCACTGAATCCGATCGGTCGCGGCGGCGCTCCTCGGCCAACGCCCGGCTCATCCCCTTCGTCTCACCTTCTTTCCTGGGCCACCTGCGCTCGATGAGGAGCAGGATCGGCGCCGCAACGAAGATCGAGCTGAACGTACCGACCACGATGCCGAACAGGAGTACCATCGCGAACGGCCGCAATACCTCGCCGCCGAGCGCAATGAGCGCGATTAAACAGGCGATGACGGTCGAGCCGGTCATCACGGTGCGCGGCAACGTCTCGTTGATCGCCAGGTTGAGCGTCTCGCGGAGCGGACGGCGCGCGCCCTTGCGCAGCAGCTCACGGACACGATCGAACACGACGACCTTGTCCGCCAGCGAATAGCCGATCACGGTGAGGATGCCGCCGACCACGAACAGGGTGATCTCGATTTGCGCGTACCTGATGAACGCAAAAGTCGCGATGATGTCGTGCAGGTTTGCGAGAACCGAGGCGGCGGCGAGCCTGACGTCGAAGCGCCACGCGAGGTACAACAGCGTGACGCCGAATGAGATCAGCATCGCGATGATCGCGTTGCGGCGCAGCTCGGCGCCCACGCGCGGACCGATCGCCTCGGTGCGCACGACGCGGAACGCATTCTCGCCGAAGCGGCGGGCCAACGCGGTCCGCATCGACTGGGCGACCGACTCGGCGCCGGAGGCCACCTCCACGTGCTCCCGCTCCTGCGCGCGAAGAACGATCTCGTTGGGCCCGCCGAACGTCTGCACTTCCGCGCCCGGAACGGCGCTCGTCACCGCCGACCGCACGTCGCCGATGTTCGGCGCCTGGGTGAACTCGACCTGCACGACGCTCCCGCCCGTGAACTCGATGCCGAAATTGAATCCCGAAACCGCGATCCAGATCAGCGCCGGCAGGAGAAACGCGGCGATCAGCACGGTGACGAGGCGCCACCGCTTGATGAAATCGATATGGGTAGTCGGAAGAATGCGCAGCATCAGATGCTCAGGGGTTTGGTGCCGCGGGACCGGGACAACCACCACAGGAAGAGCGTCCGCACGACAAAGACAGAGCTGATCATGGAAGAAGCGACACCCGCGACGAGCGTGACCGCGAAGCCCCGCACGGCTCCGGTGCCGTACTGATAGAGGACGGCGCCCGTCAGCGCGGTGGTCACGTGGGTATCGACGATGGCCGACCAGGAGTTCTTGAATCCTTCCTCGACGGCCGTGCGCACGGTCTTGCCGCGGTCCAGCTCTTCACGGATGCGCTCGAACTGGAGGAAGTTCGCGTCCACCGCCATGCCGATGGACAGGATGAAGCCGGCGATGCCGGGGAGCGTGAGCGTCGCGTTGAACGCGGCCAGGAAAGCCAGCGTCGTGATGGCGTAGAAGATCAGCCCCAGCACGGACAGAAAGCCCGAGAAGCGGTAGTACCCGAGCATGATCACGATGACGAGCGAAATGCCGAGCAGTCCTGCCCGCATGCCTTTCTGGATGCTGTCCTGTCCGAGGCTCGGGCCGATGCTGCGGACCTCGGCGACCCTGAGTGGCACCGGCAGCGCGCCGGCACGGAGCACGAGCGCCAGGTCCTGCGCCGCGGCGAGGTCCTTGCCGCCCATGGTGATCTGCCCATTGGTGCCGATGGCGCCCTGAATGACCGGCGGGCGGCCCATGACGCGACCGTCGAGGACGATCGCCATGTAATCGCCGATGTGCTTGCCGGTTTCGCTGCGGAAGCGCCGGCCGCCGACGTTGTTCAGCGTGAACTGAACGATGGTGCCCTCGAGGGGAGACGTATTGGGACGTGCGTCGGTGAGGTCCGCGCCCGTGATGAGCGGACGCTGATCGGTGACATACAGCGCACGGTACCACTGGCCGGCAATCGCGCTGGAGTCGCTGCCCCAGTGAATCGCCTTGGCGGGTGGCAACGCGGACCGCACGGCGGAATCGGCGAGGAACCGCTCGAGCGCCACGACGTCGGCGCCCTTGACGAGGTACTCGCCGGGCATGTCGCCCTGTTGAATCAGGTTCGAGAACGCGCCGCCGCCCACGATCGCCGTGTCCGCCCTGGTGGTGTCACGCTGCGTGGTGTCGCGCTTCGTCGTGTCGGTGAGCAGCCCCTGAAGCCCGCGTGGCGCTCCCGTCGGCGGCGCCTGAACCGCGGTGGTCGCGGCAGCGCTCGCGAGGCGGCGCTCCTTCACGATGGCGTCGAGACGGGGCAGCGAACGCTCGAGCGCCTTGGTCTCGTCGGTGATCTTGAACTCGAGGAACGCCTGCTCGCGTACGACGGCAACGGCGCGCTCCGGATCAGTGATGCCGGGGAGCTCCACGATGATGCGGTCTCCGGACGTTTGCACCACCGGCTCCGAGACGCCGAAACCCTCGACGCGGTTCCTGACGGTCTTGAGCGCGCGATTGATCGCCTCGGGCTTGTCGGCAATTGCCTGCTTGGACTCGTCGACTTCGAGGGCCAGGTGCATGCCGCCCTGGAGGTCCAGGCCGCGTTTCAGCGGAATCCGCCGCTCGACGGTTTCGTGCAAGAGACCGTCCGCTCCGCGCCGTTTGACGGTGACGTCCCGGGGGAACAAGAACCCCACCGACGCGACGAGCATCGCCGCGATGAGCGCCAACCGCCACTTCAATTTGGACATGTGCTACAAAAGGAAGGAAGTGTTTGTCCCAGAACCTTTTACGTTAGCCGGACGCACGAGAGCAGTCAACGCGGTCCGCGCATTCTCTGCGTCGCGCCGTAGCTGTCCCATCAGCTCGTCCGGACCCGAGAACCTGATCGTGTCCCGAAGACGTGAAACGAACTCGACACGGACGGAGCGTCCGTACCAGTCGCCATCCGCCTCGAACATGTGAACCTCGAGCGTGACACTCTCCTCCCCGAAGGTTGGCCTGGGCCCGAGGTTCATCATCCCGCCGAATGCTCCCTGCATGCCTTCGACCCGAACGGCGTAGACACCGTGGGGAGGCAGGAGTTTGCGCCGCGAGGCGAGCTCGAGGTTGAGCGTGGGGAATCCGAGCAACCGGCCGCGACCTTCGCCAGATGCCACGCGCCCGGCAAACGCGTATCTCCGGCCCAGCCCGTCCGAAGCACGGGCGAGGTCGCCGTGCGCGACCGCCCGCCTGATCGCCGTCGATGAAATCGGGGCGCCATCGGTGCTCAGCACCGCGGGGACGACTTCCACCGGAAAGCCGCGGCGGCGCCCGATCATCCGGAGCGACTCGACGTCGCCGGCCCGTCCGCGACCGAAGCCGTGGTCGTGACCGATGAGCAGCTCGCGCATTCCGAACGTCGTGATGAGGACGCGCTCCACGAACTCTTCGGCGCTCAACGCCGCGAGCTCCGGCGTGAACGGCACGACGGCAACGTAGTCCAGAGTGGTTTGCGCCAGCGCCTCGAGTTTTTCGTCCCACAGCGTCAGCAGCGGAGGCGCCGCCGACGGGTTCACGACATCGAGCGGATGCGGATCGAATGTCAGCGCGACGCTCGCGAGCCCGCTCGCGCGGGCGCGCTCGGCCGTGCGCTCGAGCACGAGCGTGTGGCCGCGATGGACCCCGTCGAACGTTCCGCAGGTGATCACGACGCCGTTCGACGCACGCGGCAGCGCATGATCACGCATCGCGCAGGACCACCTTGGGCCGCCAGGTTTCGCCATCCCGTACGGCGACGGCGAGCAGCTGATCGTGATGGCTGAGCGCGGCCAAGCGCCCCTCCATCTGGGCGGCCACCGTCTGACCATGCGTCACGCGCCTGGCATCGAGGTCGTCCAGCGCCTGGCGCGGCAACTGGGCGACCGCGGCGGCCGGCGGGATCACCTCGATACCGCCGCCATCCAGCGCCTCGAGGGAGCAGGCCTGCGACACGTCGAACCGGCCGCTGCGCAGGCGGCGCAGCTCGGCCAGGTGCGCCGCGCTCCCGGTCGCCTCACCCAGGTCGCGCGCGAGCGCGCGGATGTACGTGCCCCCGCTGCACCGGATCTCGACGTCGAGATCATCGCCGTCGCGCGCGAGGACGCGCCACTCGTGCACGACGACGGGAACCGGCTCGAGGTCCATTGGCTCGCCGCGCCGCGCCGCCTTGTACGCCCGCACACCACCAACGCTCTTGGCGGAGAAGGCCGGTGGGCGCTGCAGCAGGTGTCCCGTCAGCGCGCCGATGGCCCGCTCGACGACGGCCTGTTCGGGAGCTTGAGCACGGAAGACCGCATCGCCCTCGAGGTCGTCCGTCGTGGTCCGCACCCCGAAGCGGATGCGGGCGCGGTAGACCTTGGGCTCCGCGTCGAGAAAGGGCAGCAGCCGCGTGGCGCGACTCACCAGCAGGATCAGCAGGCCCGTCGCGAAGGGATCGAGCGTGCCCGCGTGTCCGACACGATGCTCGTCGAGCGCCTTGCGCGCGCGCGCGACGACCGCGTGAGATGTGATGCCCGCGGGCTTGTCCACGAGCACCAGTCCGTCAGTCCTGCGATCCTTCATCACCGGGTTTCTTCTCGTCGCGCACCTGCGCCAGCAGCGACTCGATGCGCGCGGCCCGCGCCACGCTCTCGTCGAGCCGGAACGCGATCTCGGGCGCGACGCGGAGCCGGAGCACTTTCGCGAGCCGCGTTCTCACGTGGCCCTTCATGCTCTCGAGGGCATCGATCGTCGCCGCGCGTTCCGTGTCGCTGCCCAGGATGCTCACGAATATCTTCGCGTGCCGCAGGTCGCGCGGCACATCGACTGCGGTGACGGTGACCAAGCCCACCAACCGTGGGTCCTTGGCGCCTTCGCGCAGGAAGGTCGCCACTTCCTCCCGAATCGCTTCCGCGACACGGTCGGACCGGCGGTTGTCCGGCATTACGCCCTACGAAGACGAAGCGGCGCCGGCGAGCGTGCGCGCGACTTCTTCGGTGCGATAGGACTCGATGACGTCGCCCACCTTGACGTCATTGAAGTTCTCGATGCCGATACCGCACTCGAACCCTTCGCGCACCTCGCGGACGTCGTCCTTGAAGCGACGCAGCGACGCTATGGTGCCGTCGTAGACCTCGATGCCGTCGCGCACCAGGCGCACGCGGCCCTGGCGGTTGATGACGCCGCTGCGGACGATGCAGCCGGCGATGGTACCGATGCGGGAGATCTTGAAGACCTCGCGCACCTGCGCCTCGCCGAAGACGACCTCGCGCTTCTCGGGGCGCAGCATGCCCTCGAGCGCCGCGCGCACGTCGTTCACGGCCTCGTAGATGATGCGATACAGCTTGATGTCCACGCCTTCGCGCTCGGCGCTGGTGCGCGCGTTGTTGTCGGGGCGGACGTGGAAGCCGATGATGATCGCACCCGACGCCTTCGCGAGCCCGATGTCGCTCTCGTTGATGGCGCCGACGCCGCGATGGATGATCTCGACCTTCACTTCGTCCGTGGACAGCTGCTGCAGCGCGTCCGCGAGCGCTTCAGACGGGCCGCCCTGGTCCGCCTTGATGACGATGCGCAGGTTGCGGCTCTGCCCCGGCGCGGTCTGCGCCATGAAGGTCTCGAGTGAAACGCCGTGGCCCGTGCGACGGCTCTTGGCTTCGCGGTCGAGACGCTGGCGCCGCTGCGCGATGTCGCGCGACGACGCGGCTTCCTCCACGACGAGCAACTGGTCGCCCGCCATGGGCACGCCTTCCGCGCCGAGCACCTGCACGGGGATGCCAGGCCCGGCCTCCTTCACGCCCTTGCCCCGCTCGTCCATGAGGGCGCGAACGCGACCGGAGAACATGCCCGCGATGAAGTCGTCACCGACCCTGAGCGTGCCGCTCTGGACGAGCACGGTCGCGACGGGACCCTTGCCGGGATCGAGCTGCGCCTCGATGACGGTACCCGTGGCGCGGCGGGCGGGATTGGCCTTCTTGTCGAGGATCTCCGACTGCAGGAGAATCGCCTCGAGCAGCTTGTCCACGTTGGTGCCTTTCTTGGCCGAGATCTCGGCCGATAGCGTCTGCCCACCGAACTCCTCGAGCACGATGGAGTGCGCGAGCAGCTCCTGCTTCACCTTACCCGGGTTCGCCTGCGGCAGGTCGATCTTGTTCACGGCCACGATGATCGGCACGTTGGCGTTCCGCGCGTGCGAGATGGCTTCGATCGTCTGCGGCATCACCGAATCGTCGGCCGCGACGACGAGCACG
Organism: uncultured Gemmatimonadaceae bacterium; assembly: GCA_963724885.1. Lineage (GTDB taxonomy): Bacteria > Gemmatimonadota > Gemmatimonadetes > Gemmatimonadales > Gemmatimonadaceae > DASPMP01. Next base: position 637,924 of record CAVRWG010000004.1, read on the forward strand.
ACGATGTCCGTCACCTGCGCGCCGCGCGCGCGCATCGCCGTGAAGGCCTGGTGACCAGGCGTGTCGAGGAACGTGATCGTCTTCCCGCCGCCCACAGTCACGTGGTACGCGCCGATGTGCTGCGTGATGCCGCCGGCTTCGCCCGCGACCACGTTCGCCTTTCTGATGAAGTCGAGGAGCGAGGTCTTGCCGTGGTCCACATGGCCCATGATCGTGACGACGGGCGGACGTGAGACAAGCTCCTCGGCCGTGTCGGCCACCACGGTGAGCGCGTCTTCGGCCAGGTATTCGTTCTCGCGCACGGCCTGGAAGTCGAACTCGCCCGCGATGAGCTCGATCTGATCGAAGTCGAGCCGCTGATTGATGGTGACCATCAATCCCATGTTCTTGAACGCGAACCCGACGATCTCGGTGGCCGGCAGCTTGAGGATCTGCGCCAGCTCCGAAACGGTGATGAACTCGTTGACGCGAATGATCTTCTTCTCGCGCTCAGCCGCTTCGGCGATCCCCGCCTCGCGTCCCTCGCGCACTTCACGCCGCATTTCGCTGGCCGTGCGACGCTGCGGCCCGCCGCGCATGGCGGCGAGCGTCTTGGACACGTTGGCGTCGATGGCTTCCTGATCCACCGCCCCGCGCTTGCCCTTGCGGCGCCGGCCCCGATCGGGTGGCGCGGTTGCCGCGCCGGCGCCCGGGGCGCCCGGGGCTCCCGGCTTGCGCTCGTCGCGACGCGTCGTTGCCCCGGCGCCGCCCGGCGTGGCCGACGCGACGGGGCGCGGCGGCATGAAGCCGCTGCTCGCGACCGGGCGCGGACGCGGAGCGCCCGGCGTGATGGGGCGCGGACGCGGACGGCCGGGCGCGGCGGGTGCCGCCGAAGCGGCGCCGTGCGGTGCGTGCGGCGCTTCACGCGCGATGTCGCGCGAGACTTCACGCGAGATTTCACGCGAGATTTCACGCGAGACGTCGCGCGACGGCAACGCCCCCGGCGTTTCGACGGATCCTTCTTCGTCCGCCACTTCGACCGACGGTTCGGCGTGCGCGAGCTCGAACTCCGCCTCGGCCGCGAGCTCCGCCTCGAGAGCGGCACGCTCGAGAGCCGCGCGCTCCTGCTTCTCACGCTCCTCCGCCGCGCGCTCCTCGGCGGCGAGCGCCTCGGCCGCGAGCGCTTCCTCGGCCGCCGCGGCAACATCCGCCTTGCGACGACGGCGCACCGTGGGCGCGGCCGACTCCACGACCGCAGGCGCCGCCGCGGCCTTGGTCGACTTTACCGCTTTCGCAGCCTTGGCGGGCCTGGACGGAGCCGCAGCCGATGTCGCGGCCGCGACTTCCGCCGGGGGCCGACGACGGCGCGCCGGCGCGGCAGCGACGTTCTGCTTCTCCGCGCGCTGCCGTTTCTCACGCTCCCATCGCGCGCGAATGCGCGAGACCTGATCGTCGGTGAGCAAGCTCGCCGCGCCACGAACGGGCACGTCCATCTGCCGAAGCAGTCCCATCACTTCGTCAGCGGAGATCCCGAATTCACCAGCCATGTCCGTTACGCGCTTGCTCAAACCTTCCTCCTTCTAGCTCCCATCGGGAGCCGAGTCCGTCAATTCGCGAATGCCCCGCGCGAGCTGCCGATCCACGATACCAACCGCCGCCGTCTGCTCGCGTCCCACGGCCTCTCCGAGTTCGGAGGCCGACGGCACGTGCACCAGGGAAATCCTGCGCGCCTCGAGCAACGGTACCACTTTCGAAACGCTGTGCGGCGACGCGTCCGTCGCAATCACCGCCAGCGCCAACTTGTCCCTCCTGGCTGCCTCACGCACCCGCTCCACACCGACAACGGCGCCGCCCGAGCGGACACCGAGGCCGACGAGCCGAAGCACGCGTCGCGCGACCTCCGGATTCACTAGTCTCCCGGTTTCGACGATCCCTCCGCCGGCGTGGCAGCGCTTGGCTCAGCCGCCGCCGATTCTTCGCTGCCCTCTTCCGTCAGCTCGTCGATGATCGTCATGAGGCGATCGGCGTCGTCGAGCGTAATCCCCGGAAGCTTGATGAAGTCGTCCCGTTCCAGATCGATGATGTCGTTGAGGGTGCGGTAGCCCCCCTCCTCCAGAATGGCGACCGTCGACGCTGCCATGCCCTCGATCTCCGACAGCCGCACGTCAGCCGCTTCGTCGCCCGGGAGCGGTGCGAAGATGCCACCCTCGGCGCCGCGCTCCATCCACTCACGACTCGAGTAGAGATCGATCTTCCAGCCGGTGAGCTCGGACGCCAGGCGCACGTTCTGTCCGTTGCGCCCGATGGCCAGCGAGAGCTGGTCCTCGTCCACCACGGCCTGAATCGTCTTGGTATTCGGATCGCTGAACACACGCGCCACGCGCGCCGGCGCCAGCGCCAGCTTGGCGAAGCGCTCCGGATCGGGCGACCACGGCACGATGTCGATACGCTCGCCGCCGAGTTCGTTGACGACCGCCTGGACGCGCGATCCCTTGAGTCCGACGCAGGCGCCGACGGGATCGATGGAGTCGTCGCGGGAGAACACGGCGATCTTGGTCCGGCTTCCCACCTCGCGCGCGCTGGCGCGAATGTCGACGATGCCCTGCTGGATTTCAGGCACTTCCAGCTTGAACAACGCCTTGACGAACAGCGGATCCGCGCGACTCAGTATCAGGCGCGGTCCCTTGGGCGTCTCCTCGACTCGCTTCAGCACCGCCCGGATGGGCTCTCCCTGATGGAAGTGCTCGCGGTGGTTCTGCTCGCGATACGGAATGATCGCCTCCGCCTCGCGGAACTTGTTGAGCATCACCACCAGCTTGCCGCGCTCGATCTGCTGGACTTCACCGGACAGCAGCTCGCCGAGCTTCGTGGAGAATTCGTCGCGGATCTTGGAGCGCTCGCCCTCGCGCACGCGCTGAATGATGCGCTGCTTTGCCGCCTGGACGGCCGCTCGACCGAATACCGCGAAGTCCACCGGCTCCTCGAGCACGTCGCCCACCTCGAAGCCTTCGTCGAACTGACGCGCATCATCCAGTGAGATTTCCTTGCTGGCGTCCTCGACCGTGTCTACGACGGTTTTGAGCAGCACGATCTTGATGCCGCCGCGGGCATCGTCGATCTCGACCTCGGCTTGCACGTTGGGACCGTATTTTTTCGCGAGGGCTGCCATGATGCCGTCCTGCAGCAGGCCGTAGAGCTCCGAACGTTCGATTTGCTTGACGTTCGTGACCTCGCGGAATGCAGCCAGAATGTCTGCAGAGCTGACCATCACACCCATCCTCGTTTCAGATTCGGAACGCGAGCCGTGCTTCCTTCACCGCGGCCAGCGGGACGTGCCTTTGCTTCCCATCCACTTCGAGCGTGGCGAGTTCCCCACTCTCGCCCAGCCCCACATCCAGCAGCTTCGCCTCGAACCGGCCGCCGTGTTCAGGCGCAAGCACCGACACCCAGCGGCCGACGAATCGTCTCCACTCAGCCGACGAGCGGAGGGGACGATCCCCCGGCGACGACACCTGCAGCACGTAGTGCTCCGACACCAGCCCGCTCGGGTCGAGCCGGGCTTCCAGCGCCCGCGACACCCGCGCGCAGTCGTCGACACTGACGCTTTGCCCATCGCGCCGGTCGATGCGAACCTCGACCAGCGGCCGTGCCTTGGTGCCGCCCATCCGAAGCTCGACCAGGTCGAACCCAGCGGCATCAAGCTCAGCGGCTACAACAGCTTCCAGCGAATCGCTCACGTCGTGTCGAGGTATCCCACAAGAACAAAAAAATGTGGGGAGCTTCCCCCACATTCCGCTCGCGGATCAGCCGCCCCGCGCAGCAATTACAAGGTATCGGTCGCCTAAGTCAGGGTCAAGCTGAGGGCTTCGAGTGCGTGAGGGCGCCTCACACGCCTCAGTCGGGCAGGGCGTGTATGACCGCGACCTGCCGGCCCGCGTCTCCGGCGCGGTGCGAAAAGAACCGATCGTTGTCGCAACGCGTGCAGCTCGGCGACGCGGAGATGTGACGGACACCCCTCTGCCGGACGTGATCGGCGATGATGGCTCGCAGATCCACGGGCGCCGGGCCGGAGGCGGCCACGCCGGTGAGCTGGCGGGCCACGTCCGCGCTCACCTCATAGCAGTCGCCGCAGATCGCCGGACCCAGGTGCACGAGAATCTCGGCGGGCTCAAAGCCAAGGTCGGCGAACGCAGCGATTCCCCGTTCGACGATGCGCGCCGCGGTGCCGCGCCATCCGGAATGGAGAACGGCGACAGCTCCCGACGGATGGGCGAGAAATACCGGGACACAATCCGCGACGGTGACGGCCAGCGCGGTGCCGCGTTCGGGCGCGACGTGGCCGTCGGCATCGGTGCCGCGGAGCCAGCCTTCCCAGCCCGGCACGTGAACTACGACACGCGCGCCGTGCACCTGGGCGGCGGTGGCGAAACGGCGGGCGCCGCGGCCGGTGACTGTCGCTCGCAGCGCGTCCCAGCGCGCCATCACGGCTCTCGCGGGCTCGTCCGAGCCCATGCTGAAGCTGCCCGTCTGCCTGCCGGTAGTGAACGCGTGAACGCCAAACGCCGTGAACTCGTCCACGACTTCCACCTGGTCCCGCGGAATCATTTCGTCCTGCGATCCTCCACGCGTTGGATGTTCGCTCCCAACGCGTTCAACCGTTCGTCGATGCGTTCGTACCCGCGCTCGATCTGTGCCACGTTGTTGATGGTGCTCTCGCCATCGGCCCCCAGCGCCGCGACCAGCATCGCCATTCCGGCGCGGATGTCGGGAGACTCGAGCGTGGACGCGCGGAGCTTGGACGGGCCCGCCACGAGCGCGCGGTGCGGATCGCACAGAACGATGCGCGCGCCCATGCCGACGAGCTTGTCCACGAAGAACAGGCGCGACTCGAACATCTTCTCGTGGATCAGAATGAGCCCCGTGCACTGCGTCGCGGTCACGAGCGCGACGGACATGGAATCCGCCGGGAACGCGGGCCAGGGCTGGTCTTCCAGCTTGGGCACGTGGCCGCCGAGGTCCGACTGAATGACTTTTTCCTGCTCGGCCGGCACGACGAGGTCGGCGCCGTCGATCTTGCATGAGACGCCGAGGCGGGCAAAACCCATGAGCGTGGAGCGCAGGTGCTCGACACCCGCATCCGCGATGCGCAGTTCCGAGCTGGTGACCGCCGCGAGCCCGATGAAGGACGCGACCTCGATGTGGTCGGGCCCGATGCGATGGCTGGCGCCGCCGAAGGTGCGGCCGCCGTCAATGACGACCTTGTTGGTGCCGATGCCCTCGATGGGAACGCCGAGCGCGACGAGAAAGTGACAGAGGTCCTGCACGTGCGGCTCGCACGCAGCATTGCGGAGAATCGTGGTGCCGCGCGCGGCGGCGGCCGCGGTGAGGGCCTGCTCGGTGGCGGTGACGCTCGGTTCGTCGAGAAACACGTCGGCGCCCCGAAGCCCGGGTGTCGAAAGTCGAAACGACTCGGCGAGCTCGAACGAAACGCCGAGCCGCTCGAGCGCGAGAAAGTGCGTGTCGAGACGCCTGCGTCCGATGACGTCGCCGCCCGGCGGCGGCAGCTCGAGGCTACCGGAGCGCGCGAGCAGCGGCGCCGCGAGGAGAATGGAAGCCCGGATCCGGCGACAGAGCTCCGGATCGAGCTTTTCCGCCCGTACGGTCTTGGCATGGATGCGGAGCTTGTTACGCTCGGCCCAATCGACCTGCGCGCCTACCGATTGGACCAGCTCGACCAGTACCTCGACGTCGCGAATACGCGGAACGTTCTCGAGGGTGACGGGATGTTCGGTGAGCAGCGCCGCCGCGATGATCGGCAGTGCCGCATTCTTGTTCCCGGAAGGCCTGATCGTACCGGAGAGGCGGCGTCCGCCCTCGACGGAAAACTGCAGAGCACCCATGGGCGCGAAGGTTGACGGGGCCGCAAAGGAGAAGCAAGTCTCCGCCGTTTGAGGTCTGCTTGACCGTCAAACCCGGCTCGGGTACCATGGCCGGGGTCGCTGGCCTTTCCCTTGCACTCCGGTGGGAACGATGACCGAACTCGTCACGCGCTCGGGCGCGTGGTTGATGCAACAAGCCGCCACACTCCCCGACACGGTCGTCATGAAGACGGTGGCGCCGGAGCGCGGCTGGTTCGATTCGGTGACGGAGATCGCGAGTGGTATCCTGACAGTAACGGTACTCGGCCTTGTGATCGCGCTCGTGCCGCTCACCTGGCTGCTCGTGCGGGAGTTGCGGAGCGCGCGCCAACTGCTGCACAAGGCCTACGCGGACCTGGATCCGCTGATGCGGCACGCCACCAGCATCGCCGACAACCTGAACTACATCACGACGTCCATCAGGGGCGACGTGGAGCAGGTCAACGCGACGATCGCGTCGGCCAATCGGCGGCTGAAGCAGGCGGTGGCGGTCACGGAAGACCGCTTGAACGAGTTCAACGCGCTCCTCCATGTGGTCCAGGAGGAAGCGGAGGGAGCTTTCGTCTCCACAGCCGCGGCGGTGCGAGGCGTGCGTACTGGAGCAGCGACGTTCGGCGGCCTCGAGGACGCCGGTGACGATGACGTGGAGGAGGTGAAGCATGGAGACGACAGTGAATCCGACGACGGTGCGAGGGAACGGGTGGCGGAAGGCGACGCGGAAGGTGGCGGGGCGCGCCGCGCGGCCGCGCGTCCGCGGCTCCGCTCGCGCCGGCGCGAATGAGTCGCGCGAGGCGCAGTACGACCTGCTCGCCGCCGCGCTGCTCGGCGTGGCGATCGGCGCCGGCACGACGTTGCTGCTGCGCCGCGGGCCGTCCGGCGACCGACCGATCATTCCCGCCTGGCAGGCGGCACGCGCCGGCGCGCGATTCGCTCGCCGCGGCGCTCGTCTGGCCTGGGAGCGCGGCAAGGAGGCGTGGGATCGGATCCCGCGCGACGAGATCGAGTCGCGGGTTCGGGACTACGTGGACACCGCTCGGGACAGCATCGACGACTTCGTCGAGAACGAGCTCGGCGACCTCCGCAAGGCGATCCGGCGTCAGCGAAGCCGGCTGGGAGTCTGAGGGGAGAAGACAGAAACGGTGGACATGGGACGCGGGCGGGCACCCGCGAAGCGGGTGGGGGACATGGGTGCGAGGGCTGGGGATCGCCTTCGCGCTCCTTGTCATGGTCCCTGATACCGCCTGGGCGTGGACGCCGGGGACACACGTCTTCCTCGGCGAGGCCCTGCTGCGTTCTCTCGCGCTCCTTCCGAGCGCGATGGCAGATCTGCTGCGCGCGTTTCCGCAGCAGTTTCTCTACGGGTCCATCGCGGCCGACACCAGCATCGCCAAGAAGTACGCGCCCGCCGGCCGCCATTGTCATTCGTGGGCCGTGGGCTTCGAGATCCACGACGCGGCCAGGGATGAGCCGCTGCGCGCGTTCGCCCTGGGCTACCTGGCCCATCTGGCGGCCGACACCGTGGCGCACAACTACTTCGTGCCGCGGCAGCTCGCGCTCACGTCGTCCACGGCGTCGCTGGGCCACAGCTACTGGGAAAGCCGGTTCGAGACGCACCTTGGCGAACGGTCGAGCCGCCGCGCCCGGGACCTGATCCTGCTCGACCACGCGAACGCCGACGCGCTGCTCGACCGCATCCTCAGTCCGACCATCTTCAGCACCCCGACCAACCGACGGATCTTCCGCGGCATCGTTCACGCGGCGGACGCCGACTCATGGCAGCGCGTCTTCCAGGTGATGCTCGAGAACAGCCGGTGGGACCTCTCGGACGACGAAGTGAGCGTCTATCTCGTGCGCTCGTTCGACTACATCGTCGATCTTTTACGACGATTCGACTCGGCGGAGCCGTACCACCTGGACCCGGCCGGCCAGAGGTCGCTGCGTCTCGCGAAACGCGTGCGTCGCCACGCGATGCGTACCGGCGGGCCGGACGAGGTGCGCGAAAGCGCCGACCAGTACTTCAGCATGCCCGAGACGAAGCTGGAGTTTGCCCTGTCGCTGGCCGAGCCGATCTACCTGCCGAACCGCTCGCCCAGCAACTGAGCGACCCTGCGCGGATCGGCGCTTCCCTTCGACTTCTTCATCACGGCGCCGATCAGGACGCCCTCGAGCTTCTTCTCTCCCGCCGCATATCGCCCGGCTTCCTTCGGATGCTCGACCACCACCTCGTCGAGCCACCGGCGGAGCGCGTCGTCGTCGGAGACCTTGAGCAGCCCGTCGCGCTTCGCGATGTCCGATGGCGGATCACCGCTCGTGACCATCGCGCCGAAGATCAGCTTGCCCGCGGTGTGCGTCACGACGCCGTCGCGCACCATGTTCAACAGCGCGGCGAGGTCGGCCGGCCGAACGCTGAAGTGCGCGATCTCCTGGCCCGTGGCCTTGAGCGCGGCGAGCACCTCGCCCATGACCCAGTTCGCGGCGGTCTTTGCGTCGCCGTGCTGACGTGCCACGCCCTCGAAGTACTCCGCGAGCGCGGGTGACGACGTGAGGACCTCGATGTCGTAGGCACCGAGTCGGTAGTCCTTGTCGAAACGCGCGCGGCGTTGCGCCGGGAGTTCCGGCAGCCGCTGCCTGACCAGGCCCACGCGATGCTGGTCGACCACGAGCGGCGGCAAGTCCGGCTCGGGGAAGTACCGATAGTCATGGCTGGCTTCCTTGGCGCGCGCGGGCCGCACCTGACCGGCGCTCGCGTCCCACAGCATGGTCTGCTGCTCGACGACACCACCGGCGGAAAGCGTGGCGCACTGGCGGGCGAATTCGACTTCCAGCGCGCGCTCGACGCCGGAGAACGAGTTCATGTTCTTGACCTCGGTCTTCTGGCCGAGCTTCGTCTCGCCGATCCTGCGGGCGCTGACGTTGGCGTCCACGCGCAGGCTGCCCTCCTCCATGCTCACGTCGCTGACGTCCAGGTACTCCAGGATCTGCTTGAGCGTCCTGAGGTACGCCCCGGCTTCCGCGGCGGAGCGCAAGTCGGGCTCGCTCACGATCTCGATGAGCGGCACGCCGGCGCGATTGAGGTCGATGGCCGTCACGCCGGGAAAACGATCGTGCAGCGACTTGCCCGCGTCCTCTTCCATGTGAACGCGCGTGATCCGCACCGTCGTGCGACGTTCCCCGTCCGTCACCACCTCCAGTTTCCCACGCGTCGCCAGCGGCCGGTCGAACTGCGAGATTTGATAGCCCTTGGGAAGGTCCGGGTAGAAGTAGTTCTTGCGAGCGAAGATCGATGTCTCGTGCACCTCGCAGCCCAGGCCGAGCGCCGCGCGGATCGCCAGCTCGACCGCGGTGTCGTTGAGCACGGGCAGCGCGCCCGGCAGCGCGAGACAGACGGGACACACGTTGGTATTCGGCGGATCGCCGAACGAGGTCGAACAGGAGCAGAAGACCTTGGTGTCGGTCTTGAGCTGGACGTGCACCTCGAGCCCCACGACCATCTCGTAGGGGCTGGTGAAGTCATCGCCGTGCGTCACGTGTCCTGTGTCGGCAACGAGTCACGGATGACGTGTTGGTCAAACATGCGCGCCGGCGCCAAGCGCGCGCTCGAGGGCCGAGGCGACGCCGAACATGCGTCCCTCCTCGAAGTGAGGCGCCATGAACTGGCCGCCTGCAGGCAAGTTGCCGACGCGACCGATCGGCAGCGAGAGCGCCGGAACGCCGGCCAGGTTCGCCGTGCATGTGAAGATGTCGCTGAGGTACATCTCGTACGGATCGCTCCTGGAGCCGAACGGGAACGCGGGCGTCGGCGTCGTGGGCGTGAAGAGCGCGTGCACGCCGCCGGCGAAGACCTTCCTGAAGTCGTCCGCTATCAGCGTACGCACCTGCATCGCCTTTCTATAGTATGCGTCGTAGTAGCCGGCCGAGAGAACGTAGGTGCCGAGCATGATGCGACGCGTGACCTCGGGGCCGAACCCGCGCGAGCGCGTGGCCTCGTACATCCCTCGCAGCCCCCCGCCGTCGCCGGTCACGCGCGCGCCGTATCGCACGCCATCGAAGCGCGCGAGGTTGGACGACGCCTCCGCGGGAGCGACGACGTAGTACACCGGGATGGCGAGCGACGTGTGCGGCAGCGAGACGTCCCGCACTTCGGCGCCCAGCTCCCGCAGCACATCGAACGCGCGGTCGCAGAGCGCGGCGATGGCAGCGTCGAGCTCCGGCGGGAAGTATTCGCGGGGGCGACCGATCACTACACCCGCCAGCGAGTCCATCGCGGCCGCGGTGTACGCCGGCACGGGAACGTCGGCGCTGGTGGCATCGAGGTCGTCGCGGCCGGCGATGACCTCCAACACCGTGGCAGCGTCGGCGACGGTCGTGCCGAACACACCGATCTGGTCGAGCGACGACCCGAACGCGACGAGACCGTGGCGGCTGACGCGGCCGTACGTTGGCTTCACGCCCACGATGCCGCAGAAGGCCGCGGGCTGACGCACCGAGCCGCCGGTCTCGGAGCCCAGCGCGAACGGAACGACGCCGGCTGCCACCGCCGCGGCGGACCCACCGGACGACCCCCCGGGCACGCGTTCCGGCGCGAGCGGGTTCTTCGTCGGGCCGAACGCGCTGTTCTCCGTGGACGATCCCATGGCGAACTCGTCGAGATTCGTCTTGCCCACGAGGACCGCGCCGGCCGCGCGCAACCGCTCGACGACCGTGGCGGAGTACGGGCTCACATAGCCCTCGAGGATGCGCGAGCCGCAGGTGACCTGAACGCCGGCCACCGCGATGTTGTCCTTGGCCGCGAACGGCACGGAAAAAGAGGCGCCGCTTCGCGACCGCCACGGTCGGACTCGAGGTGCGCCGCCTGCTCCCTGGCCTGCTTCTCCGTGCGCGCGAGGAACACGTTCAGTCGTTCGGTCTCGTCCACTTCGCGGGCGCGGGCGAGCGCCGCCTTCACGACATCCACCGGTGATCGCCGCCCGGCGCGGACACCTCCTACGATCGACGCGACGGACTCCAGTCCCGCGGTCATGGCGCCTTCAAGTCGTCCGGATCGCCGGCGTCTTCGTGAGTGGACAGTCGCGGAACGATGAAGAATCCGTCGCGCATCTCCGCGGCGAACGACTCGGGTGGCGCCTGGAGCACGAGCGGCGGGCCGTGATCGGCGCGGAGACGCATGCCGCCCTCGAGCAGATGCGACGCCTCGCGCACGCCCTTCGTGTCCACCCGGCTCAGCACTGCCATGTGCTCCAGGATGGTGTTGAGATCGCGCGTGAGCTCGCGCGCGCGCTCGTCGGAGAGCCCGAGCCGGGCCAGCATCGCCACGTGCCGCACGTCGTCGACGGTGACGGTGTCCGCCATTAGTCCGCGCTGGCCTCCAGGTTTGCCTGCGCAACGACGAGCGTCTTGCGGCCGATGGTTTCGTCGTCGAAGTCGATCTTCACCTTCGCCTCGCGCCCAAGGCCGGTCAGCTCGGCGATGGTGCCCGCCCCGAACTTGCGATGCCGCACGCGCGCGCCGATCGCGAACGATGCAGCGTCCTGCGACTCGTCCTCGGGATGCTGACCCGCTTGCGCGACCGGCATCCCCGGGCGCCGGCGAGCGGCCGGCACGTGGGAGAAGGTATCGTCGTCAAAGCCGGCGGGCGACTCGTACACGCCACGCCGCACCCGGCCAGCCCCGTAGCCGCCGCCCCCGCCCGCTCCCCCCCCCATCAGCGACGACAGAACGGCGCGGCCCGTGCTGCGGACCTTCACCGTCGAGCGCTCGTCCACCATGCCTTTGGGGATCGCGTCGAGGAAGCTCGAGGGCCGCGAACGCGTCAATTCACCGTTGCGCCGCCGCTCCTCGGCATAGGTGATCGCGAGCGTCTGCTGCGCGCGCGTGATGCCCACGTAGAACAGGCGCCGCTCTTCCTCGAGCAGGGGCGGGTCGTCGTACGCGCGCGCCAGCGGAAACAGCCCGTCTTCCAGACCTGTCACGTACACGATCGGGAACTCGAGCCCCTTGGCGTTGTGCATCGTCATCAGCGTCACGGAGTCCGCATCCGCGGCGCGAAGCGCGTCCACGTCGGCGACGAGCGCCGCCTTCTGGAGAAACGCGTCGAGCGCGCTGACGCTGATCTCGCCCCCCTCGTCGGCCACGACATCGGCGGCTCCGTTGATCAGCTCGCGGACGTTCTCGAGGCGCTCGCGCGCGGCCTCCTCCCCTTCCGAGCGCAGGTGCGCCGCGTAGTTGGTCTCGATGACCAGCTCCTTGAGGAGCTCGTCCACCGCGTACTCGTTGACACCGGCGCGAAAGCGCTCGATGAGCGCGACGAAGCCCGCCAGCGCCTGGCGCGCCGCGGGACGCAACTCGGCGACGATCGAGGCGCTGGACGCAGCGGTGAACAGCGGGATTCCCTCGGCGCGCGCCCGCTCCGTGAGCCATTCGATCGTCGTGTCGCCGACCCCGCGCCGCGGCGCGCCGATCGCGCGGCGGAACGCCTCGTCGTCCGACGGATTGGCGAGCAGCCGCAGGTAGGCCATCAGGTCGCGAATCTCGCGGCGGTCGTAGAACCGCACCGACCCCACGAGGCGGTACGGGATCGTGTGCCGGCGGCACGCCTCCTCGAGCGTGCGGCTCTGTGCGTTGGTGCGATACAGCACGGCCACGTCCCGGAGCATCGCGCCGCGCTGCGCGCGGCGCGACAACACGTCCTGCATCACCCACTCCGCTTCGTCGCGTTCGTCGAGCGCGCGGATGACGGCGACGCGCTCCCCGCCCGAACGGGTGGGCCGGAGCGTCTTGCCCATGCGCGACGTGTTCTCGCGAATCACCGCGTTCGCCAGCTCCAGGATCGGCGGCGTGGAACGGTAGTTCTCCTCGAGCCGCACGACGCCCGCGTTGGGGAAGTCCTTGGTGAAGTCGAGAATGTTGCGGATGTCGGCGCCGCGCCAGCCGTAGATGGACTGATCGTCGTCGCCGACCACGCACACGTTGCGGTGCCCATCCGCCAGGAGCTTGATGAAACGATACTGCGCGCGGTTGGTGTCCTGGTATTCGTCCACGAGTACATGGTCGAAGCGCCGCTGCCATTTCTCCAGCACGCTCGGATGCGACTCGAGGAGGCGCACCGGCAGCACGAGCAAATCGTCGAAGTCCACGGCGTTCGCGATGCGCAGCGCGGCCTCGAGATCCGCGTACACGAGCGCGGCGGCCTGCGCGAACGGGTCTCGCGCAAGGCTGGTGTACTCCCCGGACGACACGAGCGCGTTCTTGGCGTCGCTGATGGCCGCGCGAATGGCGCGCGGCGCGTACTGCTTGGGCGGGATGCGGTGCCGTTCCATCAACCGCTTGATCACGGCGAGCTGCTCGTCCTCGTCGTAGATAGTGAACGACGGCGTGCGATGGAGCTGGTGCGCCGCACGGCGCACGATCCGCGCGCCGATGGCGTGGAACGTCCCCATCCACATGCCCTTCGGATCCGATCCGAGCTGGCGGCCGATGCGCTCGCGCATCTCGCCCGCAGCCTTGTTGGTGAACGTGACCGCGAGGATGCGCTCCGGCGCGATCCCCCGCTCGGCGATCAGGCGCGTGATGCGGGTCGTGAGGACGCGGGTCTTGCCCGACCCGGCGCCGGCGAGCACGAGCAGCGGCCCCTCGTCGTGCATGACCGCCTCGCGCTGTGCGGGATTCAATCCGGCCAACAGCGCGTCGGTCACGCGATACGATCCGTTCCGAGATAGGGGCGCAGGACGTCCGGCACCTCGACGGTGCCGTCGGGACGCTGGTAGTGCTCCAGGAGGCACGCGATCGTGCGGGGAAACGCGAGACCCGAGCCGTTGAGCGTGTGCACGAATCGCGGCTTGTCGCCCTTGCCTTCGCGGAACCGGATATTGGCGCGACGGGCCTGGAAGTCGGTGAAGTTGCTGCACGACGACACTTCGAGCCACGCGCCGACGCCCGGCGCCCACGCCTCGAGATCGTACGTCATCGCCGAGGAGAAACCGGTGTCCCCGGCCGCGAGCAGCGTGCGTCGGTACGGCAGGCCGAGACGCTCCAGCATGGCCTCGGCGTGCGCGGTGAGGCGCTCCAGCTCTTCGGGCGAATTCTCGGGCGCGGAGTAGCGCACCAGTTCCACCTTGTCGAATTCATGCGTGCGGAGCACGCCGCGCGTGTCCTTGCCGGCCGATCCGGCTTCGCGGCGAAAGCACTTGGAGTAGGCGACGAACGCCATCGGCAGCGCGGACGCGTCGAGGATCTCGTCGCGATAGAGGTTGGTGACGGGCACCTCCGCCGTCGGAATGAGAAAGAGGTCCCCGTCCTTCACGGCGTACGCATCGTCCTCGAACTTCGGTAGCTGGCCGGTGCCGGTCATGCTGGCGCGGTTCACGAGGTCCGGGGGCCACACTTCCTCGTACCCGTGGTCCCGCGCGTGCGAGTCCATGAAGAACTGGAGCAGCGAGCGCGCGAGCCGCGCGCCAAGCCCGCGATAGGCCACGAAGCCGGACCCGCTCACTTTCGCGGCGCGGCCGAGGTCGATGATCCCCAGCGCTTCGCCGATCTCCCAGTGCGGCTTCAACCCGGGCTCGCGGCGGGGCGTTCCCCATTCCTTCGTGACGGTGTTGGCGTCTTCCCCGCCCGCCGGCACGGCGGCGAGCGTCATGTTCGGCAGTTCGAGCAGGATGCGATGCAGCGCTTCCTCGGTGGCGCCAAGCTCGCCCTCGAGCCGGCCGATTTCGTCGCCGAGGTCGCGGGCGCGGGCGATGAGATCGTCGGCGTCTTCCTTGCTGCGCTTCTTGCGGGCGACTTCCTGCGACGCGGCGTTGCGGGCGGCCTTGCGCTCCTCGACTGCCTGGATCATCGCGCGCCGCTCACGCTCGAGGCGTTCGGCGCGGTCGAGCACGGGCGCGAGGCCGTCCAGGGCGCCGCGGCGTTGAAGCGCGTCGCGGAGCACATCCATCTGCTCGCGCAACACGCGGATGTCGAGCATCAGTTCCTTGGCTCGCCCGGCTCGAGATTCCGCAGTCCGCAGTTGCGGTTGGTAAGCATGTGGAGGAACAGCTTGCGATTCACGGCGTCGATGCTGTCCACCACCATTTTCGCCCGGATGTTGAATCCGCTGAAGGACTCGAGCTGGCAGCTGGGGTCGATGACGTCGACCAGGATCGAGCCACCCACCGCGACGCGGAGCGTGCTGTCGTACACGAAGCCGCCGGTCGGCGCCTCCGTGATCTGCTCGAAGGTCGCGGATGTGGCCTGAAGTCCGACGCGGGTCACACCCACGAGCTGGTTGGCGATTTCGCGTACGGTGTAGACAACGACGGAATCGCCCGTCGCGTTCAAATCGAACGCGACCTCGAAGGAGAACGAGGCGTCGATCGGGATGGAAACCTGCGGCCGAACGCGCAGGCCGGTGGGCGCGGCAGGCGAGGTGCCATTGATGGCGAACACCGCAAGATGGCTCTCGGAGTTCGGTAACCGGGGCCCGAGGCCCGTGGAATCCTGGCAACTCGCGACCGCTACGGCGCCGACGGCCAGGAGCAGCGCCGGAAATCTCAGATGCATGCGCAGAACGACTGGATCAGGTGTGGGTGATGTTCCTCTCCACGAAGAATATCGGACGCGCAGAGTGGGTTCAAGCGATTCTGCTCGCTTGACTTCGCCAATGTGCGCCCGTAGCTTCGCGTCGCACTTCACCCGGCGGAGCACGAATGGCGAGCATTCGCGATCTGGTAGCGGCGTTGCGCCAGCGCGACGGGGTGGACGCGGTCATCGTGCTGGGACGCGATGGCCTGCTGATCGACAGCCAGGCCGTGCCGGGACTGAATCCGGAGAACCTGGCCGCCCTCATCCCGGCGATCATCGGCCCCGCGGATGAGCTGGGAACTGCGGCCGCGCGCGGCGAGGTCGTGACGCTCATCCAGGAGCACCTGCTGGGCATTGCCGTCGTATCGGTGCTGTCCCCCGAGGCAATCCTCCTGGTGCTCGTGCAGCCCAGCGCCAACATCGGACAGCTGTTGTACGAGCTGCGTCGCAACCGCGAGCACATCGCCGCACTGGTATAGTGTTCTGACTACTCCGACGTGTCACGTGCTCGTCGCCGACGATGAGCCCCACATCGGCCGCATCATCAAGATGAAGCTGGAGCAGGGGCCCTTCCGCGTGACGCTGGCCTACGACGGCAAGGAGGCGCTCGAGGTGCTCGAGCGCGAGGGGGACATCGGCCTGGTCCTGCTCGACCTGATGATGCCGCACCTCACCGGGCTCGACGTGCTGGCCGCGATGCGCGACGACGACCGGTGGAAGCGGGTGCCGACGATCATTCTCACAGCGGCCGGTCAGGATCAGCAGCACCAGCGCGCGCTGGAGCTGGGTGCCAGCGAGTTCCTCACCAAGCCGTTCAGCCCCAAGAAGCTGTACCAGCGGGCCGCCGAGCTCACCGGCCTGGCCACGAAGGATCCCGGCGCGGAGGCCGACACGCGGTGAGCCGCTGGGCGGTGGTTCTCGCGGGCGGTGTCGGGAGCCGGTTCTGGCCGCTGAGCACGCTGGAACGTCCGAAGCAGCTTCTCCCGCTCGTGTCGTCGCGGCCACTGCTCGTGGAGCAGCTGGAGCGCGTGAAACCGATAGCTCCCGCCTCACGGACACTGGTCCTCACCAACGCTTCGCTCGTCGGGCCCGTGTCCGCTCTCGCGCCCGACATCCCGCGCGAGAACATCGTCGCCGAACCGAAGCCCGCCGGCACGGCGGCCGCGCTGGCGTGGGCAGCGCACGTCATCCAGCAGCGCGACGGCAAGGACGCCACGATGATCTCGGTGCACGCGGATTGGGCGATCGCGGACACCGACGGGTTTCGCCGCGCGATCGAGATCGCGGCGAGGGCCGCGGAGGAGCACCGTTCGCTCGTGACGGTCGGCATCGTGCCGACGCGCGTCGATCCCGGCTTCGGGTACATCGAGCCCGGCGACCTCGTGTCGGTCGAGGGCGCCGGCGTGCGCCGCGTCGCCCGCTTCGTGGAGAAGCCCAACCGTGAACGCGCGGCCGCGATGCGCGAGCAGGGGTATCTCTGGAACTCCGGCATCTTCGTCTGGCAGGTGGGCGACTTTCTCGACGAGGTGCGCGCGCACGCTCCCGCGATCGCCGACGCGCTGGATCGCCACGGCGGATCGAAGGAGGATTTCTTCGCGGCGATCGGGACGCCGGCCCCCGTGGATACCGCCGTGCTCGAGCGCAGCAAGCGCGTGCTGGTCGTGCCCGGCGACTTTGGCTGGGACGACGTGGGCACGTGGGGTGCGTTGCAACGCGTGCGGGAGCGTGACGAACAGGGGAACGCCGTGAGCGGCAGCGTGCACGCGCTCGACGCGACCGGCAACGTGGCGCACGCGGAGGGCCATCAGGTGGTGCTGTACGGCGTTCACGATCTGGTGGTTGTCGCGCGCGGCGGTGTGACGCTCGTGACGACGGTCGAAGCGTCGGCGGACCTGAAGCGCCTGGTGGAGTCGCTGCCCCCCGCCCTGAAAGAGCGCGCATGACCGATCTCTATCTCTACGACGACCTTGCGGCGCGCACGTTCGAGCCCTTCTCGCTCACGCGGCCGACGTCGGAGCTGCGCGCGGGGGCGCTGCTGCTGCGCGAACGGTGGGAACGGGCGTCGGGACTGAAGACGGCGGGCGTCATCACGTCGCCGCACCTCGTCGATTTCGACGAACCGTGGGGAGCGCACGCGGCCAGCGGGTCGATTCCGGCCGGTTCCCTGATCGCCAACTCGCGCTTCGCGGTGGACCTCGCGAGACTGCCGGCTGGCGACGTGTGGAGCGCGAACGGCACGGTCGCCGCCGTGCGCCTCGCGGCCGACACCGACCTGGGGGTGATGTCGGCCGGTCGCATGACCCTGGACGTGTTCGCCAAAGAGAGAGCGGCCCGGGCTGTGCCGGTCAGCGGCTACTGGATCGAGCACGTGTGGGATTGCATCGGCCGACTCAACGACCTGCTCGGCGCGGACATCCCGGCGCTGATCGCGGCGGCGCGCGACGACGGCGGGGGGGAGGCCGAATCATCGAAGCGACGTCGGGCGAGCACCCGGTGTTCGTGGAAACCGGCGGCCAGGTGGAGCCGCACGTGGTGTTCGACACGACCGACGGTCCCGTCTACATCAGCAGGGGCTCGAAAGTCCAGGCGTTCACGAGAATCGTGGGACCGACATTCGTGGGACGGGACTCGATCCTGACGACGGACAGGATCGCCGCTTCCGCGATCGGGGATGAGTGCCGCGTGCACGGCGAAGTCGTGTCCACGATCCTGCTCGGGCACTGCAACAAGTCGCACGACGGCTTTCTCGGCCACTCGTATCTGGGACGCTGGGTGAACCTCGGCGCGGGCACGATCACCAGCAATCTCAAGAACACGTACGGATCGGTGAACGCGTGGACCGCGAAAGGGGAAATCGACACCGGACTCCAGTTCCTGGGCACGCTGTTCGGCGATCACGCCAAGACCGGGATCGGAACGCCGTTCACTACCGGGAGCATGGTGGGTGCGGGCGCCAACGTGTTCGGCGCCGTCATGCCGCCCAAGGTCGTGTCGCCATTCTCGTGGGGCGAACGTGCGCCGTATTCGACGTATCGCCTCGACAAGTTCCTCGAGGCCGCGGGCCGCATGATGTCACGCCGCCACGTCGAGCTATCCGAACGGCAGAAGAAACTGTTGGCCGCCGCGCACGAGCGGCGCTGGACCGCTGACCCACTGCCATGAGGCTCTGGGTGCTGGGAAGCGGCAGCCGCGGGAACGCCGTCGTGGTCGAGAGCGGCCAAAGCCGCATTCTCGTCGACGTCGGCTTCGGGCCACGCATCCTCCAGCGCCGCCTGCAGGCGGCGCGGCTGGAGCCGGAGTCCATCGAGGCGTGCGTGATCACGCACGAGCACTCGGACCACATCCGGGGCGCCGCCCGGGCGGCGTGGCGCTGGCAGTGGCCGTTGTTCACGACCGAAGGCACCTACGCGAACTCGCGGCTCGCTCAGCTCGGCACGCCGGCGGCGAAAGTGCGGACGGGAACGACGATCGCGTTCACGGACCTGGACGTGACCACGTTCCGCACACCGCACGATGCTGTCGAGCCGATCGGTGTCGTCGTCACGGAGCGGTCCACCGGCGCGCGCGCCGCGATCCTGACGGACGTCGGCTGCGCCAGCAAGACGGTGCGGCAGATGGTGCGCGACGTGGACCTGCTCGTCATCGAGTCGAACCACGACGAGCAGATGTTGTGGAACGGGTCGTATCCGATCTCGGTGCAGCGGCGCATCGCGTCGCGCGTGGGACACCTGTCGAACGGCGAGTGCGCCGACCTCGTGCGCGACTCCGTGTCGACGCGGCTGCGGCAGGTGGTGCTGGCGCATCTGAGCGAGGAGAACAACAGCCCCCGCATCGCATACGACACCATGAAATCGGCGCTGAAGAAGACGACGTTCCGGGGAGCGCTGCTTCCGGCGCTGCAGGACTCGGTGGTGGGGCCATTCAGCGTGACCGCGCGGAAGTCCGAGGTGCAGCTCAGCCTGGGGATCTAGACGTGGCTGGCGGCGATGTCCGCGACCTGATCCGGCGTGACGTCGTGCCCGAGCGGATCTACGTCGAACCCGCCTCGATGCTCAGCTTGCCGACGCGGGAGCTTTCGTTCGGCGCGCTCGATTGATCGCAAGCACGCGGAACAAAGACAACGGGCGAGCATCTCTGCTCGCCCGTTGCCTTTCTCCTGCCGGCCGAACGGTTAGTACATACCGCCCATGCCGCCGCCCGGCGCCGCCTGGGCCGCCTTCTCTTCCTTCTTCTCGACGACCAGCGCTTCGGTCGTGAGCAGAAGGCCGGCGATGGACGCGGCGTTCTGCAGCGCCGTGCGCGTCACCTTGGTCGGGTCGATGACGCCAACGTGCACCAGGTTCTCGTAGGTGTCGGTCAGCGCGTTGTAGCCGAAGGCATCATCCTTCGAGCTGCGCACCTTCTCCACCACCAGCGAGCCTTCGGCGCCGGCGTTCTGGACGATCATGCGAATCGGCTCCTCGAGCGCGCGCCGCACGATCTCGACGCCCACCTGCTCCTCGGCGTCCTCGAACTTGAGGCCCTTGAGCGCGCGCTGGGCGCGCAGGAGCGCGACGCCGCCGCCGGGGACGATGCCCTCTTCGACCGCCGCGCGCGTGGCGTGCAGCGCGTCCTCGACGCGAGCCTTCTTCTCCTTCATCTCGGCTTCGGTCGCGGCGCCCACGTTGATCACCGCCACACCGCCGGCGAGCTTCGCGAGACGCTCCTGGAGCTTCTCCTTGTCGTAGTCCGACGTGGCCTTGTCGATGGCCGTGCGGATCTCGGCGATGCGACCTTCGATCGCCTTCTCGTCGCCGGCGCCGTCGATGAGCGTCGTGTTGTCCTTGTCCACCACGATGCGCTTGGCACGGCCCATGTCGTTGATCACCGCATTCTCGAGCTTGAGACCCAGCTCCTCGGAGATCACCTGGCCGCCCGTCAGCTTCGCGATGTCTTCGAGCATTGCCTTGCGGCGATCGCCGAAGCCCGGCGCCTTGACGGCGCAGACCTTGAGCGTGCCACGCAGCTTGTTGACGACCAGTGTCGCCAGCGCCTCGCCCTCGATGTCCTCGGCGATGATGAGGAGCGGACGGCCCTGCTGCGCGATCTTTTCGAGCGCGGGGAGCAGGTCCTTCATCGACGAGATCTTCTTGTCGTGGATGAGGATGAACCCGTCCTCGAGCGCCGCCTCCATCTTCTCCGGATCAGTGACGAAGTAGGGCGAGATGTAGCCGCGGTCGAACTGCATGCCGTCCACGGTCTCGAGGTTCGTCTCGAGGCCCTTGGCTTCTTCGACCGTGATCACGCCATCCTTGCCGACCTTCTCCATCGCGTCGGCGATCAGATCGCCGATTTCCTTGTCGTTGTTGGCGGAGATGCTGCCCACCTGGGCGATCTCCTTCTTGCCGCTCGTCGGCACGCTCATCTTCTTCAGCTCTTCGACGACGGCGGTCACGGCTTTATCGATGCCGCGCTTGATCGCCATCGGGTTGGCGCCCGCGGTGACGTTCTTGAGCCCTTCACGGAAGATCGCCTGCGCCAGCACCGTCGCCGTCGTGGTGCCGTCGCCCGCGATGTCGGAGGTCTTGGTCGCGACTTCCTTCACCATCTGCGCGCCCATGTTCTCGAACGGATCGCTGAGCTCGATCTCCTTCGCGACGGTCACGCCGTCCTTGGTGACGGTGGGAGCGCCGAACTTCTTGTCGATGACGACATTGCGGCCCTTGGGGCCGAGCGTGACCTTGACGGCCTCCGCCAGCTGGTCCACGCCGCGCTTCAGCGCCGCGCGAGCCTCAACATTGAAATGCAGTTCTTTCGCAGCCATATGGTTCCTCTTCGAGGATGATTTGCTAGTTAGCCGATGACCGCGAGGACGTCCGACTCGCGGAGGATGAGGTACTGCTCGTTATCGATGGTGACTTCGGTGCCGCTGTACTTCCCGTACAGCACCTTGTCGCCGACCTTCACTTCCATCGGAACGCGCTGCTCCTTCTCGAAGCGTCCGGGGCCGACCGCGACGATCTCGCCCTGCTGCGGCTTCTCCTTCGCGGTGTCGGGGATGTAGAGACCGCCGCGCATCTGCTCGGTCTCCTCGAGCGCGCGGATGACCACGCGATCGGCGAGTGGATTGACCTTCGTGCTGACGTTTGAAGCGCTCTTTGTTGCCATAGAGTGCGCCCCTCCCTTGGTGAAAGCGGTGAGGAAAAGTGGATCGAATCTTGTTGGCACTCCTGTCGTTGGAGTGCTAACAGGAGCATACTAGTCGCGACCGGATCGAGATTCAAGTTCGGCGAGCGTCGCCGTATCTCATTGTCGGTCAAGCAGATAAGCTAAGTCGATTCAGCGAACGCGCTTACCGATCATGGCGGGAACTTCCTTTCGCATGATCACGCGCAACGGAGCGAGCTAGGCAAGGATATCGTAAGCCAACTGCAATCCGCGCAGCGTGAGATACGGATCAACGTGCTGGATCTCCTTGCAGAGCGGCTTGAACGTCTCGCTCAGCCCTCCGGTCGCGATCACCATCGGCGCCGTCGGTCGGGGCCACTCGCTCTTGATCCGCCGCACGAGTCCATCGATCGACGTCGGCCGCTCCGTACATGACGCCCGCGCGGATGCACTCCTCGGTGCGGCGGCCGATGACCTGCTTGGGCAGCACCAGCTCCGTGGCCGGCAGCTTGGACGTGCGCCGTACGAGCGTCTCCGCCATCACCAGCACACCCGGCGCGATGACTCCGCCAAGGAAGACGCCATCGGCGGTGATGCAGTCGAACGTGGTCGCGGTGCCGAGATCGACGACGATCGCGTCGCGTTTCCGAACAGCTGGCTGGCGGCCAGCGTGTTGACGATGCGGTCGGCGCCGACGGTAAGCGGCTCCTCGACGTCCAGCGTGATCGGCAGCTGCGAGCGTCCGTCCACGAGCACGACTGGCTTGTCGCCCAGCCAGCTCCGGCAAGCCTCGCACCAGCGGCGACGTGATGCGCGGCACGACCGACGCAATCGACACGCCGGCCACATTCGTCGGCTTGATCCCTTCGTCGATCAGCAGGTGGCGCAGCAGCAGTCCGAACTCGTCCGCCGTTCGCGGTACTTCGGTCATCACCCGCCAGTGGGCGCGCAGCGTCTCGCCCTCGTAGACGCCGAGCGTCGTCTCGGTGTTTCCGACGTCGCAAACGAGAATCACGAGTCCTCCGCGAGTTGAATGGTGCCGGTCCGGAACGCGGCGGCGTCCGGCAACAGTGTCCACGAGAAGCGAGCCATCGGCTGCGATGCCGCCGACTGTTCCTTGCGCCGGCGCGACGATGCGTCGCGTCACGAGGACGTCGCGGGATCGATAGCGCCCCAGCTCGTCCGCCGACAGGTGGCCCGCGCACGCGGCGGCCGCGCGAACGGCCCGGACGACCGCCGAGAGGACGTCCACGCGGTGAGTCCCGGCTCGCAGCCCGGCGGCAGTCGGCACCTCATCGGGGGGGCGCACGTTCACGCCGAGACCGATCGCGACCCACGCGGGCGCGCCGCCTCCCCCTGACCAGCGCGCCTCCGTGAGCACGCCGCCAAGCTTTCCGGCCGGCAGCACGAGATCGTTTGGCCACTTCAGCGCCACGCGCGCGCCGGCGAATTCGTCCAGCGCTTCGGCCGCGCGAATCCCGACGCGAATGGAAAGCACGTCGAGCGCGGACGGGTCGGACGGCCGCTCGATGGCCGTGCACCACACGCCCGCGCCAGGCGGTGAGCTCCACGACCGGCCGTGTCGACCGCGTCCGGCGAGCTGCGCGTCTGCCAGGACCACCGTTCCCGCTGGCGCGCCGACTTCCGCGAGCTGGTGCGCGACGATCCTGCGTGGAACCGACCTCGGTCAACAGAACGAGTTGCGGAACGTTGCAGCGCTGGGCAAGCACCTCGGCGGTGTGGCCGTCCCACTGCGCGGTCAGCAGCCTTGCGTCCCCCTGCGTGTTGTCAGCCATCGCGGTGACAGCAGTGAACAACAAGCCTTGAACCACAGAGGACACAGAAAGCACAGAGGATTGAATGTGGTGTTCCTGCGTGACCGCTGTGTCCTCTGTGGTGAAAATGGTTCTGCCCTGACGCAGTGGTCACTCAGCCTCGAAATGCCGCGAGGGCCAATACGCCGGCGCCGACGAGCAGACGATACGCGGCGAACACGCCATAGCTGTTCCGCGCGACGAACTTGAGCAGGACGGAGATGGCGAGCCAGCCGCTGACGGCCGCGGAGATCACTCCCGCCACGAGCGGCGCGGTGATGCCGTGGTCCAGCGCGTGACGTCCCTCGAAGACGACGGCCGCCACGATGATCGGGAGGCTGAGCAGGAAGCTGAACACGGCGGCCGATTCGCGCGAAAACCCGAGTGCGCGACCCGCCGTGATGGTGCTGCCGGACCGCGACACGCCGGGCACGATCGCGAACATCTGGGCCACGCCGATGACCACGGCATCTCTCAGCCGCATCTTGTCGAGGCCACGGTCCTGGCGCGCACCTCGATCCACGGCCCACAGGACGATCCCCATGAGAATGAGGTTGAAGCCGATGAGCGCCGGATTGCGAAACATCGTCTTCGCGTAGTCCTGCAGGAGATAGCCGGCGATGCCACCGGGGATCGTCGCAATGATGACCCACATGACACGCCGCTCGCTCTCCGTCTCGACGCGGCGCCGGCGGACGACCGTGAAGAACGCGCGCGTCAGCGTGATCCATTCCTGCCAGAAGAACCAGACGAGCGCGATGAGCGTCCCCAGGTGCAGCGCCACGTCGAACGAAAGGCCCGGCGGGTCCCAGCCGAAGAGCCACGGGGTGAGCGCCAGGTGGGCCGAGCTGCTGATGGGAAGGAATTCGGACAACCCCTGGACGACGCCGAGCACGATGGCCTGGAAGATGGTCATTGGTTCAGGCACCCTGGAGGTAGACCTGCTCGTAGCGCTCCACGATGTCGTCCATCGCGAAGCGCTCGCGCGCGTCCGCGGCCGCGGCACCGCTCATCGCCGTCCAGCGCGCGCCGTCTTGGAGCAGCTCGGTCGCGGCCCGCGCCATCGCGTCCACGTCTCCCACGCCGCAGAGTACCCCGGTCTCGCCGTCGCGCACGACCTCGGGCAATCCGCCGGCGTTGGCGCCGATGACCGGGGTGCCGGACGCGAGCGCTTCCAGGGCGCTGAGCCCGAACGACTCGGAGTTGGTCGGCAGGAGGAACAGGTCGGCCGCGGCGAGCAGTGGCGCAACCGACTCGATCTTGCCGAGGAAGTGCACGTGCTCATCCACGCCGAGATCGCGCGCCTCCTGCTCGGCGTCGGGGCGGTCGGGCCCGTCGCCTACCATCACGAGGGCGCCGGGAACGGCGCGATTCACCTGCGCGAACACCTTCACCACGTCCCGGACGCGCTTGACGGGCCGAAAGTTGGAGATGTGCATCAACACCTTGCGGCCGCCGTCGAACTGCGCGCGCACCTGACCGCTGTAGCGCGAGCGGTCGTAGACACGCGGGTCGATGAAGTTGGGGATGACGTCGATGCGGCACGCCGTGCAGCCGAAAGCGTCGAGCGTCTCCTTCTGGAGATAGTGCGATACGGCGGTCAGCGCGTCCGACTTCTCGATCGAGAACTTGGTGATGCTGTGGAACGAGGGGTCCTGGCCCACGATGGTGATGTCCGTGCCGTGCAGCGTGGTCACCACGCGAATGTCGCGCTTTTCCTCGGCCAGCATCTGCTTGGTGATCCAGGCGCTGGTGGCGTGTGGAATGGCGTAGTGGCAGTGCAGCAGGTCGAGCCCGTGCTCGCGCACGACCGCGTGCATGCGCACCGCGAGCGCCAGGTCGTACGGCGGGAACTCAAAGAGCGGATAGCGTCCGACGTCCACCTCGTGAAAGAACACGCGCGGCAGGAACGTGGGCAGGCGAAAGGGCTGCCGGTACGTGACGAAGTGGACCTCGTGCCCGCGCTGCGCCAGCGCGATGCCGAGCTCCGTGGCGACGGCACCCGAGCCGCCATACGTGGGATAGCAGGTGATTCCGATCTTCAACGCGCGCGCTCCGCCCCTCCGTCCTCCTGGCCTTCCGCTGCCCTCTGTGCCTCGACGTCCGTGATCCAGCGGTCCACCGTCTCCTGCCAGCCCGTCGCGTTCGGCGCAAGCCGATGCACGCGGTCTGCCCCGAGCTGGTGGCGAAACCAGGTGCGCTGCCGCTTGGCGTACTGGCGCGTCTCGATGACCACCCGATCCATCGCGCCGGCCTGATCGAGCTCGCCGCGCACGTACTGCCGAACCACTTCGTAGCCGGTCGCATTCCACCCCGGCGCGTCCGCCGGCACGTCCTCGAGCAGTTGCCGCACCTCATCGGGCCATCCGGCGTCGAACATCGCCGCCGCGCGCGCAGCGACGCGCGCCGGCAGCTCCGTGCCCGGATCGACCAAAAGATAACTGGCGCGGTAGGCGCCGGGACGCGCCTGCGCGACATGGAGGTCGCTCAGTCGTTCGCCCGTGAGGAGCGCTACTTCGATCGCGCGCAACAGTTGCGCGCGCCCCAGCTGCGCCCGGACGGGATCGAGCGACGCGCACCAGCGCCGCAGCTCTTCGGTGGCCAGCGGGTCGAGTCTCTCCTGAAGCGCTTCCCGACGGCGGACGTCGAGCGGAGGCTCGGCCCACAACGGCCGGAACAGCGCGCTGATATAGAAGCCGGTGCCGCCGACGACGAGTGGGAGTTTTCCCGCGTCGGCGGCGTCCCGGATCGCGTCTTCGGCGAGCGTCACCCAGTGTGCGGCCGAGAACCGCTCCGTCGGCTCGACGACATCGACGCCGCGATGCACCACGCGGCGCAGGTCGTCGCGGCTGGGTTTGGCGGTGCCGACATCGAAGCGGCGGTATACCTGGCGCGAGTCGGCGCTGATGACGAGCACGTCCCGCCGCTGCGCCAGCCACATCGCGATCGCGGACTTGCCGGATGCGGTGGGTCCGCAGATGACCGGAATCGTCGCGAGCGCCGCGCCGCTGCCCTGCCCGCCCCCCGGCGCGTCAGCGCCTTCCGAAACGGCGCTCGAGCTCATCCCAGGACAGCTGAACGATCACCGACCTGCCGTGCACGTCATGCGCCGGCAGCCGGCAGTCGCGCAACGCGAGGTACAGCGCGCGCATCTCCTGGGGCGCAAGCGCGTCGCCAGCCTTGATCGCGGCCTTGCACGCCACGGTGGCGGCCAGATGCTGGTGGCGCGCCGACGCGGCCGCCGCCCGGTCGCCGGTGAGGGCGCTGAGCGTGTCGCGCAAACAGCGCTCCGCGTCGAACCGCGGGTGCGGCGCGGGCACCGCGTGAACGATCACCGTCTGGCCGCCGAACTCGCCGAGCTCGTAGCCAAGTGCCTGCAGGAGGTCCCGGTGCTGATCGAGCGCCTCGGATTCCGCCGGCGTGAGCGAGAGCGTGAGCGGAAACAGGAGCCGCTGCGAGGGACTGTGCCCTGCCTCGAGCGCCGCGATGAACTGCTCGTACAGCACGCGTTCGTGCGCCGAATGCTGGTCGATGAGCACGACACCGGTGTCGGTCTCGAACATCAGGTACGTGCTCCGCAGCTGCACCAGCGGAGGCACGTCGGCGGCGCCTGGAGGGGCGGCCGGCACCGCCGCGCCCGCGATTGCCGGTGTTGCCAGGGGCGAGAACTCGCCGGTATCGGCGGCGCGAATGGTGAACGCGAACGGCGCATACGCCGTGTCGGACGGACGCTGCAGCCAGACGGGCGCGCTTCGCGCTCCGATGGAGGCCGCGCTGTCCATCGTGCCCAGCGCGCGACGCACCGCGCTCTCCACCGCCCGCTCCACCACCCACCGATCGCGGAAGCGCACTTCCGCTTTCGCGGGATGGACGTTGATGTCCACGGAATCCGCGGGGACCACCAGCTCGAGAAACAGCGATGGTCGCAGGCCGTGGGGGAGCGTGGACTGGTACGCCGCTTCGGCGGCACGGACGATTCCCGCGTCGCGGATCGCCCGCCCGTTCACGGTGACCTGGCTCCGGCGCGAGGCCATCCCGACGTCGGCCGGGCGCTCCGCCAGGCCGCGGACGTAGATCGCACCGCTGACGTCGTCCACGGCGACGAAGCGCGCGGCGTAGTCGGCGCTCCAGAGCGCGGCCACCCGTTCGCGCAGTGAGTCGGCCGGGACGAGCGCCAATACCTCACGCGCGTCGTGCGTGAGCGTGAACCGCACATCGGGACGCACGAGCGCCAGGGTGCTCACCACGTCGAGCAGGCTGCGCCACTCGCTGCGCGCGCTGCGCAGGAACTTCTGGCGCGCCGGCGCGTTGTAGAACAGCCGGCTCACGGTCACCGTCGTGCCCCGCCGCCGCGCCGCTTCTTCCACGGCGTGCACACTGCCCCCCGCGCCCACGATGCGCGTTCCAGCGCCATCAGCGGACGCCGTTTCGAGCTCGAAGTGCGAGACGGAACAGATGGCCGGGATCGCCTCGCCGCGAAACCCGTACGTCGGAACGCCGACGAGATCCTCGGCGGAGCGGATCTTGGACGTGGCGTGCCGCTCGAGCGCGAGAAGCGCATCGTCTCGGGTCATCCCTGCCCCGTCGTCGCTCACGCGCATGCGCAGGCGCCCGCCGTCCTCCACGAGGACGTCCACGTTTGCGGCGCCGGCGTCCAGCGCGTTCTCGATCAATTCCTTCACCACCGATGCGGGTCGTTCCACGACCTCGCCGGCCGCGATCTGGTCGGCCACGGCCGGCGGCAGGATCGCGATCCGCGCCGGTGGTTGGCCAGCCACGGGTGGTTGCGTGGACGCCGTCATTCGGGCGGCCGGCGGTCTGCGAGCGGCAGCAGGCGCGACGAGGGCAGCCAGCCATCGCGGTCGTCGCTGGCCTCCACTCGAGTCCACGCACCGCGACGTCCAGCCACGCGAACGATTTCGCCGGTCGCGACCGCCGGCCCCCGATCCATTCCGATGGCGGGGTCGGAGACCAGCGCGCCGGCGTGTCGCACGACGGCGAGCCTCGCGCCGGAAACGCGTTCCTCCAGCTCGATTGCCAGCAGCCCGACGAGCAGCGCGCACGACGCGAGCGGGAGCGGGAGGCGTCCGACCCACGGCTGCGAACGACGCGCGAGCCAGGCGCAGAACCAGGCCCCGGCCCACAGAATCGCGAACAACCAGACCGCGGCGTTGCGAGGCACCGGCGGAACCCAACCCGGCGAGGCCGGGCCCACGGGCCGCGCCAGGTCGAGACGATCGCGCAGGTCTGCGGCGTCCGGTTCGAGGGCGAGCGCCTGCCGCCATCCGAGGACTGCCGCCGCGGTGTCGGCCGCGATCCAGGAGGCAGTGCCGTAGTTGGCCCAGGCGTCCGGCGACGTCGGCGCCAGCGTCACCGCATCGGCGAACGCCGTGCGCGCGGCGGGAACGTCATGTCGCACATACGCAGACACGCCACGCGCGAAGAGCGACGCCGCGGTGTCCGCCGCCAGCGCGGCCGTCGTGACCGTGAGGCCGACGGCCAGCAGCAGCGCGGGCACCCAGAACGGCAGCTCCGAGCGCCCGAGAGCTTCCTGGTCCACGGCACGCGCGAGCGCCGCGGCGTCCCTCCCCGCGTTCGCGGCGATCGCTCCGGTGCCGGCGTACGCCGCGGCGTCGAGCCCGCGCAGCAGCTCCTCGGCGCTGGTCGCGGTCTTCTCCGACACGCCCGCGCGCCGCAGCGCGCGCTCGAGCGCGCCGGGATGCGTGAAGTCCTCCGGATTGCAGCCCAGGCGCAGGCCGAGCGACGCGTACGAACTGCCGGCGCAGCGCCACCGGATCGCCGGATACGCTCACGAGCGCGCGCGTCGGATTCGCGTTTGGCATCGCCCCACGCCGCGGCGCGCCCCGCGCGGCGACGAACGCCGCCGACAATCGCCGGCAGCGGCATCAAGGCCATTGCGATCCAGAACTCCGGGCGCGATTGCAGCGGCGGACCCGCGGGCCCGACATAGCGCGTCCGGATGCCCATCATGGCCTCGCTCTGACTCGTGTCGGCGCTGGCCAGCGTCCCGGGGCCCACGAGCATGCGCCGCGCGTCCGCAACCGCCAACTGGTATCGCCGCCGCGCGGGGTCGAAGTAGCCATAGCGCACCGACGGGATGTCGAACTCGCCCGCGACTCGCGGCGTGAGTACCCAGTCGAATTCCTTTTCGCCCGCGATGCGAGAGGTGCCGGAATCCACGCGGACACGTTCGTCGGCGGGAACCAGTCCGGCCCACGCGATTCGCACGTCCGGTCGCGGGAACAGTTTCACGTTGCCAGTCCCGGAGACGCGAACCGTGAGAAGCGAAGGGTCGCCCACTCGCGAGCGCGCGGCGTCGAGACGGACCTCCAGCCGAACGTCGCCGACCGCGCCGGTGTACTCGCCGGGCCGGTCCACGAGCGGCGGCTCGACCGCAACGATGGACACGCTGTCCGTCTGAAGCTCGTGGCTCTCCTCGCGGCTGAACATGCTGGCCGACGAGAGCCCGGTGCTGTACACGAGTTGCGCGGGAGGAATCACCAGGCGGCCCGGCACCAGCGGAAAGAGCGCACGGCGGTAGACGAGGGCGTCGAAACATTGCGAGCCCGCCCGCCGCTGTGCCGCGCTCACGGGTGGCAGGTCGTACGCGAGCATCGCCTGCATTTCCGGCGGGTAGAACGTGGGCTGGCGCCGCAACCGGTCGCGCACCGCCTGATTGAGAAACACAGCAACTTCGTACGTCGCCTGCTGCCCGACGAACACCGTGTCCGGCGAGGTCACGACGCCGCCGCGCAGGTTTACCTCACCGCTGGTATCGACGCGGGCGCGCGCGACGACGGTGGGTAGCGCTCGCAGGCGCCCGGGCCGCACCGCGACGTGCAGCGGACGCGAGCGGGCGCTCGTCGCCGGCCAGGCGCGCCTCGAACGCCGGGATGGTGAAGTTCCCGACGCGATCCGTGGTGACGGTGTAGCGATACTCCGCCCGCAGCGTGGACCGTGCGCGCGAGTACTCCACGCGCGGCGTCGCGCTTCCCCGCAGGACGTCGAAGGGCGCGAACGACGGCGCGCGCAGGACCGGAACCCTCGCGCCGCCGGCGCTGACGGCGACCGTGACTTCCACGGCGTCGCACGCGTTGACGGTGTCGGGCGCGTGCGCGACGATGGCAAGCTGCGCCGCGATGCCAAGCGAGCCCGACCACTACCAGTCCTTGCCGCCGGGAGGTGGCTCCACGCGATTCTGTCTTTGCCGTTTTGCCTGCACGTCACGCTCCTCCCTGGCCGCGCTTCCGAGCAACTGTTCCGCTTGCCGTTCGCCGAGCCCGCCGGCCGGCCGCGGTCGCTGGGACTCCGCAGCCGGGCTGGGATTGGACTCGCCTCCCCCACCCCCGCCCCCGCCCTGGCGCCTTTTTCTCAGCGCCAATTCGTAGTTCCACTTTGCGTCCAAATCCGAGGAGCGCAAGAGTAGCACCTTCTTGTACGCGGCGAGCGCGGCGTCGAGCGGCTCTTCTGCCTGCTGTTGCGGCAGGGCCAGCCCTTTCTCGAGATGGGCAAGGCCGAGGTTGAACAAGGCGCGGTAGCGCAGCTCTGCCGGGATGTTGCTCGTTTCCGCCGCCCGCTCGAGCGCCTCGGCCGCAGCGGTGACCGAATCGGCCGCGAGCAGGGACGTGCCGTAGTTGTAGAGTGTCGCGCCGCCCCGATCGCCGTCGTTGATCAGGCGGCGGTACATCGCCGCCGCCTCCCCGAACTGCCTGGCGTGGTAGGCCCGCGCGGCCGCGGCCGTGCCCGACTGTTGCACGCAGGCGCCGAGGAAGATCAGCAGCACGGCAGCAACCGCTGCGGCCTCGGACGCACCGCCACGAACACGCGTGCGCTTGCCGCGGCGCTCCGCCGAGCAGGGTATCCAGGAGGAGCAGGAGGACCGCCGGGAACAGGAACCACTGGTAGCGCGGGGTGCGCGTCTCCCCGGCCGACGCGGCGCGCTGCTGGCGGCGCAGCGACGCGAGCGCGGCGCGCACGCGCGTCGCCTTGTCCGTCTGCGAGGCGTCGATGAACGAACCGCCCGCCGCCTCCGCGGCGGTCCTGAGATACTCGGGGTGGTATCGCGTGATGACGATCTGCCCGTTGTCATCCCGCTTGTACGTGGTCGAGCCACCCTCACGGATCGGGATCTGCGAGCCATCGGTGGTGCCGAAGCCCACTGTCACGACGTAGATGCCCTGCTGAGCGGCTCGCCGCCCCTCGGCTGCCACATCCTCGAGCTCCTCGAACGCCTCTCCGTCGCTCATGACGATGAGCGCGCGGTCGGCGCCGCTCTTCGTGAGCAGCAACAGGTCGGTGCCCTGCCGCATGGCCTTGGCCAGCGAGCTGCCCGCCTGTCCCACGACCGAGGGGTCGAGGTTGTCGAGAAACAGGTCCAGCGCGCCGGCGTCCATGGTGAGCGGCGACAGCACGTAGCTGCGTCCCGCGAACGCGATGAGGCCAACACGATCGCCGGCCGACATCGCCCGCAGGCGGCGCACCTCCTGCTTCATCCGCGTGAGCCGGTTGGGACGGTCGTCGGTGCCGAGCATGGAAAGCGACGCGTCGAGCGCGAACACCAGGTCGATGCCGCGCGCGCGCATGACGGTCTGCTCGGTGCCCCAGCGCGGCCCGGCGGCGGCCACGCCCACCAGCGCGCCCGCGAGCCCCAGTCGCGCCGCGCGCCAGCCGATCGAGCGCAGCGCGTTCGGCGGGAGCAGGCGGCCCACGACCTCGAGGTCGCCCATGCGCGCGAGCCGCTCGCGACGCTGCCGATCGGCGCGCCGCAGCAACCAGATCGTGAGCACGGGAAGGACGACCGCGATCGGCAGCAGCCAGAGGTAGTCGAAGGTGATGATGTCCTTCATGCGGGGAGCGGTCCGCGCCGCGCAGCAAGCATCAACTCTCCTGTGAGCGCCACGAGGGCGAGGATGAGCGGCCAGCGATACAGCTCGGTGAAGCGCACGTACGTTCGCGTCTGGACGGGGACCCGCTCGAGCCGGTCGATTTCCCTGGTGATGCGGTCGAGGGCGGCCGCGTCGCGCGCGCGGAAGTAGCGTCCGCCGGTGAGCCGCGCCACCTCGCCCAGCAGCGCGTCGTCGATCTCCACGGGGCGCATCTCGTAGCGCAGGCCGAAGAGCCCGCGGCCAACCGGTACCGGCGCCATGCCCTCCGTACCGACGCCGATCGAGTAGATGCGAATGCCAACCGCGGCGGCCGCCCGCGCGGCCGTGCGAGGGTCGATCGAGCCGCGGTTGTTGACGCCGTCGGTGAGCAGGATCATCACGCGCGACTGGCCGGGCGCGTCCTTGAGCCGGTTGGCCGCGGTGGCGATGGCGGTTCCGATGGCGGTGCCGTCCTCGAGCTGGCCGGGCTGCAGCTGGTTGATCGCCGCCGTGACGACGGGATAGTCGGTGGTGAGCGGCACCTGCGTGAGCGCCTCGCCCGAGAACGCGACGACGCCGATGCGGTCGCTGCGACGCATGGCAACGAACTGGCGCACCTTGTCGCGGGCGACCTCGAGCCGGTTCTGCGGCTGGAAATCCTGCGCGAGCATCGAGCTGGAGATGTCGAACGCGATGACGATGTTGATGCCTTCGGACGTGACGTCCTCCGCGCGGGCGCCGGAGCGCGGGCGCGCCAGGGCGAGCACGCCGCCCAGCAGGGCGAGGTTCCGCAGGACGAACAGCATGCGCGCCACGCCGCGGCCGGCGCGCGGGCCCTTGGCCAGCGCCGCGACGCGCGAGAACATGAGCGCCGGCTTCCTGCGACGCCGCCGCCACAGCCACCAGACCGGAAGCGCCAGGAGCAGCGGCAGCGCCCACGGCGAGACGAACTGGATCGCGCCGAGCCCGATCATGCGGCCGCCTGCGAAGCGGGTTTCGGACGGCTGGCGCGATGCTCGTAGTCGACGAGCGCCCGCGCTTCGCGGGCGAGGGTCCGCGCCCGTTCGACCGTCAGGCGACCAGCCGGCGAACTTGGCGAGGTCCGCCTCGTGCAAGGTCTTGGACAGCCGTTCCAGCGGCATGGCCGGGTGGCGCCGCATCGCGGCGACGAGCTCACGACTGGTGAGCGCGAGCGACGCGTCCGGATACCGCGCCGCGACGTAGTCCCGCAGGACCTCGATGGCGAGCGCCACGAAGCGCGTGCGCTCGCCGGCGTCGACCAGCCCCATGGACTCCAGGCGATTGAATTCGCGCTGCGCCCGCGCATACGGATCCACGACGACCGCCGCCGGCGGCCGTCGGCGCCGGCGGCGCAGCCACCACCAGAAGAGCACACCGAGCGCGATCGCGGCCAGGACCGCGGCGACCAGCCACCAGGGGAACGGGCGCGTTTCCCAGAGGGCACGCGCCGGCTTGGGCACGTGGAGCGTGCTGTCCGCGGGCAGAATGCTGCGCACGAACACCGAGACGCCCTCGAGCGACACGCTGCGCTGTCCGCCCGGCCAGGTAACTGTCGCGTCCTCGAACCGCACCGGCTGCACACCGATGTCCCACGCGGCCACGCGATAGACGGCGGTCTGATCGAGCACGCTCACGCTGTCCGACGTCTCGACGACGCGCGGATCGCGGCCCTGCACCGTTCCGGAAGTGTCCGGATTCTCTGGGAAAACGGATCGTGCGCGTCGGCCGGCGCGCGGATGCGCACGCGAATCTCGAACGGCTCGCCGATGGTCACGCTGTCCCGCGACTTCGTGACACCGTAGCGCACGGCCTGATCGTCCTGCGAAGGGGGGACGGGCGCCTGCGCGCGCGCGTCGCGCGAGGCGACGAGGACCGCGGCCACGAGTGCGAGGCGTCCGGTGCGCACCTACCGCGGCCTCGTGCGCGTCTCGCGCTTGCGGAAGAAGCGGAAGAGCGGCTCCACGATGGTGCCGTCGGTGCGCACCGGCACCTCGTCGATCGCCAGGCGACGGAGGAGATGCGTGCGCACCTCGCGCTCCTGGTTCACGTTCCAGTCGAAGGCTTCGCGAACCTTGGGATCGCTCGTGTCCACGTCGATCGTGTCGCCCGTCTCCGGATCCATGAGCCGCGCCAGCCCGATGTCCGGCAGCTCGACCTCGCTGGGGTCCTCCACCGTCACCGCCACGACGTCGTGGCGCTGCGCCAGGAGCTTGAGCGGCCGCTCGATGTCGGACGCCATGAAGTCCGAAACGAAGAAAATGATCGTCTTGCGCGCGAGCATCTTGTTGAGGTACTCCGTCGCGAGCGCGATGTTCGTGCCGCGCCCCTTCGGCTGGAAGGCCAGCAGGTCCCGCATCAGCCGCAGCGCGTGCTTGCGTCCCTTGCGCGGCGGCACGAGGTGCTCGACGTCGTCCGTGAAGAGCAGCGTGCCGACGCGGTCGTTGTTGCGGATCGCGGACATCGCAAGCACGGCCGCGAGCTCGGAGGCCAGTTCGCTCTTGAACCGCCGGCGCGTGCCGAAGCGCTCGGAGCCGGAGAAGTCCACGGCCAGCATCACCTGGAGCTCACGCTCCTCGATGTAGCGCTTGACGAACGGGCGGCGCATGCGCGCGGTGACGTTCCAGTCGATATGGCGCACTTCGTCGCCCGGCTGGTACTCGCGCACCTCCGAGAACTCCATGCCCTGGCCCTTGAAGACCGAGCGGTATTCGCCGGCGAAGAGCGAGTTCACGAGCCCGCGCGTGCGCAGCTCGAGGAGCTTCACCTGCCGCATGATGTCCGGCGGG
Source organism: uncultured Gemmatimonadaceae bacterium (assembly GCA_963724885.1). Taxonomy (GTDB): domain Bacteria; phylum Gemmatimonadota; class Gemmatimonadetes; order Gemmatimonadales; family Gemmatimonadaceae; genus DASPMP01. Next base: position 673,032 of record CAVRWG010000004.1, read on the forward strand.
ACGCCCACGTGCGAGATCGGCCGCTTGGCGTCGAGCGGACTGGCGGCGTGCCCCCGCCACGACGCCGTGCGCATCACGCTCGAGCGCCGGTGCCCAGTCATCAGCGCGCTCCCAGCGTCGAACGTCCCACGTTGAACGTTTGACGTCGTACGTTCGACGTGTGACGATCTCCCTCGTCTATCACGGACTCTCGATGTGCGCGAGGATCCGCGCGACGATCGCGTCGCTCGTCACCTCCTCCGCTTCGGCCTCGTAGGTCGTGAGCACCCGGTGCCGCAGCACGTCCGGGCCGATGGCCTTCACGTCGTCGGGCGTCACGAACGAGCGGCCGCGCAGGAACGCGTGCGCGCGCGACGCCTGCGCCAGCGCGATGGTCGCGCGCGGGCTGGCGCCGAACTCCATGAGCGGCACCAGGTCCTGCAACCCGAACTCTTTCGGGTGACGCGTCGCGTGCACGATGTCCACGATGTAGTCCACGATGCGGTCGTCCATGTAGAGCTCGGCGATGCGCTTGCGCGCTTCCATGATCGCGACGGGCGACGCCACCGCCTCCACGGCGATGGGAACGCCACCCGCCATGCGCCGCATGATCTCCTTTTCCTCGTCGCGCGTGGGATACCCCACCCGGAGCTTGAGCATGAAGCGGTCGATCTGCGCCTCGGGCAGCGGATACGTGCCCTCCTGCTCGATGGGGTTCTGCGTGGCGAGCACCAGGAACGGCTCCTCCAGCACGTACGTCGTTCCGCCGATCGTGACCTGCTTCTCCTGCATCGCCTCGAGCAGCGCCGCCTGTACCTTCGCCGGCGCGCGATTGATCTCGTCGGCCAGAATGATGTTGGCGAAGATCGGCCCCTTCTTGATCAGGAAGTTGCCCGTGGCCTGGTCGTACACCTGGGTGCCGACGACGTCGGCCGGCAGCAGGTCCGGCGTGAACTGGATGCGCTGAAACGTGGTGTGAATCGTTTCGGCGAGCGTCCGGACCGTCAGCGTCTTGGCCAGACCGGGCACGCCCTCCAGCAGCACGTGCCCGCCGGTGAGGATGCTGATGAGCAGGCGCTCGACCATGTACTCCTGGCCGACCACACGGCGCGCGACCTGCCGACTGACATCCTGCACGAGCCGCGATTCAGCGGGCTGAGTGGGCGGCGCGGGGGGTGTCTTGGTGGCCACGGAGACTCCACGAGTTGAGGATTTTGCCGGAGCGAAAGGTCGAATGGACCCTCCAAACATAGGACCGCGCGGCGCGCCCGTGTGTTCCGTACCGCCGGCGCCCGCTACCGCCTGCCCTTCAGCCTTCTGCCTTGGGCTGGACGAGCCGGGCGATCTCGCGTTTCTCGTTTTCGGTGAGCGGACGCGACTTTCCGACACCGAGACCGCCCAGCGACACGGGACCGTAGCGCACCCGGATGAGCCGCTCGACGGTGAGACCGAGAGCCCCGCATAGTCGGCGAACCTCGCGCTTTCTGCCCTCGGTGATCGTCACCCCGAATTCGTGAAGTCCGTTACCGAGCGGCCGTGACGTGACTCCCATCGGGTTGACCTGCCCGTCGTCGAGCAGGACGCCGCGGCGGGCGTGCTGCGCCGCGGCCGCTGCGTTGCCGCGCACGTGGGCGACGTACGCGCGCTCGACCTCGAAGCTCGGGTGCGTCAATGCATGCGCGGCGGCGCCGTCGGTGGTGAGCAGCAGCAAGCCCTCGGTCATGTAGTCGAGCCGCCCGACATACGTGAGCCCCGGTACGTCATTCACGAGGTCGAACACCGTCCGTCGACCCTGGGGATCGGAACGCGTGGTCATCACACCGGCGGGTTTGTGCAGCGCGATCCACGCAAATCCCCGGGGACCGCCACCGACGGCGGGAACGAGCTTCCCGTCCACACGAATCTCGTCGCGGTCCACGGCGACCGTCTGTCCGATCCCCGCGACGCGGCCATTCACGGTCACCCGGCCGGCGGCGATCAACTCCTCCGAATGCCGCCGCGACGCCACGCCGGCCCGCGCCAGTGCGCGCTGGAGGCGCATGACAACTCCGGGCGTCATGCGGCGGTCGTCAGCGTGCGTTTCGGGTCCTTCGTCCGCGGACGTCGCGCGGCGTGCGTCAGGCCTCCGCCGTCGGCTTCAGGTCGCCCAGGTCCACCTCGTGCGGCTGGCGCAGCGCGACCGCCAGCTCGTCGGCGCGCGGCAGCTCCTCGAGATGGCGAAGCGCAAAGTGCTCCAGGAACAGCGGCGTCGTACCATAAAGAAGGGGGCGACCCAGTCCTTCCGCCCGTCCGACGACGTCGATGAGCCCACGCTCGTGCAGCGACTTGAGCACCCCGCCAACGTTGACGCCGCGAATCTCCTCGATCTCGGCGCGCCCGATGGGCTGCCGGTAGGCGATGAGCGCCAGCGTCTCGAGCGCCGCCGCGGAGAGCCGCTGCGGGCGGGCAGCGAGCTGCGCCCGCTCGATGGCCTCGGTGTACTCGGAGCGCGTGAGGATCTGCCAGCCGCCGGCGATCTCCGTCAGCTCGACGCCGTGGCCGTCCTCGTCATAGTGGTGGCGCAACTCGTCGACCGCGGCGCCCAGCTCGGCCGGAGACGCGTCCGGCGCCAGCGCCGACAGTTCGTCTAACGGAACCGGACGCGCGCTCGCGAAGAGCGCGGCTTCAAGCAGCTTCGCTAGAGGGGTCACGGGAAATCTCCACGTTGGCGAAAGGGCGCGGTTGGGCGACGCGCAACTCGCCCAGTCGCGCCAGCTCGAGAAGGCCGAGCAGCGCCGACAGCACCTTCCACGGCGGCGCATCCGCCCGGACGACGTCCGTCCAGAACAACCGGGCGCGCAGCGCCAGCAGCGACCGGATGACACCGATCGCGCCGGGCACGTCCAGCGGCCGGGCCACGACGTCGTGCATGTTGGGCTCGCGCACCGCATGCAGCACCCGATCGACCGCGGCCAGCAGCTCGGTGAGCGACAGCGCGAGGGGAGCCCGGGCGGGCGTCGGCTCTTCCGGCAGATACGCGCGGGAGAACTGCTGCCGCCGCGCGTCGGCGCGATGCTCCAGCACGTCCACGATCTCGCGCATCTGCTGGTACTCCAGCAGCCGGCGCACCAACTCGGCGCGCGGGTCTTCCCATTCTTCGTTCTCGCCGCGCGGGAGCAGCAACTGCGCCTTGATGCGAAGGAGCCGTGCGGCCATCTCGAGATAGTCGGCGGCCTCGTTCAACTCGAGCGACCGGATGCGCAACAGGAACTGCTCGGCGATGCGCGCGATGGGAATGTCATAGATGTCCACCTTCTCGTCGCGGATCAGCGAGAGCAGCAGGTCGAGCGGCCCCGAGAACGCGGTGAGCTCGACGACGAACGGACCGCTGTCGGATACCCGTTCTCCGGTCGGCGCGGGTGGGAGATACTCCGGCAAGGCAATCGATACTTCCGGGGGGATCGTGGTCATGAGGCCCAGGAGTAGAAGGCGGGGGTGAGCAACCCGCGCACCGCGGTCTGGAGGGATCCGGCCACGAACATGGCGGGGCCGAACCACCAATTCAAAAAGCCCGGGGCCATCTTCATGAGCACGATGAGGAGAATCAATCCAAGGAATCCGAGCCGCTGGTACTGCACCGCCCACGCCGGCGGCAGCAGATGCTTCACGACGTGCGAGCCGTCCAGTGGCGGGATCGGGATCAAGTTGAACATGAGCAGCAACAGGTTGATCTGGATGCCCAGTACCATCATGACCTGGATGACGCCAACGCTGGGTTCCACCACCGGAGCGACTCGAGCCAGCAGCCCCACGACGGCGATCACGCCGGCGCACAGGAAGGCGAGCACGAAGTTCACGGTGACGCCCGCAAGTGACACGATGATGTCCCCGCGCACGAAATGGCGATAGTTGCGTGGGTTGACCGGCACCGGCTTGGCGCCGCCAAGGGCGATGCCGGAGGCGTAGTACATCACGATCGGCATGATGATCGTGAGAAACGGATCAATGTGCTTGATCGGGTTCCACGTGAGACGGCCAAGCTCTTTTGCCGTCGGATCCCCCTGTTTCAGCGCTGCGTAACCGTGTGCGTATTCGTGCGCGATGACCGAGAAGAGAAGGACGGGTGCGACAAACAGGACGTTCTGCAGGGTGTTCACGTGCGCGAAATAGTAGCGGCGAACATGAGCGAAGTCAAAGTCCTGCCTTGACATCCGCTCTTTTCAATTCTAGGTTCCGCCGCTCGCGCCACGGCGCGTTTCAGACACAATTTGGAGACAGTTCGTGCCCAATATCGCTTCCGCCAAGAAAAATCTTCGCAAGTCACGCGCGGCGCAGATCCGCAATCGCGCCCAGCGAGCCGAGCTGCGCACCGCGCTCAAGAAGGCGAAGGGAGCGGACGCGGCCGCGGACGTGCGCCTCGTCGCGACGAAGCTGCTGGACCGCGCGGCCCGCAAGGGGCTCATTCACCGCAACACGGCGGCCCGGCACAAGAGCAGAATCGCTCGGAAAATCAGTGCCTAGTGGTTAGTGCTTAGTCAGCTAAGCACTAGCGACTAAGCACAAAGCACTGTTGTTAGATCGCCGCCAGCTCAGCGCCGCAGCGCTCGCAGTACCACTCACTGGCGTAGTTCATCATCCCGCATTCCGCGCACTTCAGGTTGCGCGGCTGCTCGGTTGCTTCCTCTTCGGTTACGCCGAGCGCGTTGTCGCTGGGCGACTGGGAGACGATGCGCAGCGGAGTGTCGCGCGCCCTGAGCGTGGGTTGCGGCGGCGGCGGCGACGGCACCACGGGGCTCACCGCGGGCGCCGGCGTGGCTGGGGTGGGTGGCCTGGCTACTGGCGATCCACCCGGCGTCGCGAGGCGCGGTTCCGGCACGGGCTTGGCCGCGGCCGCCGCAGGTCCCACGACGGACTTGAGGAACTCCATCTCGTTGAACTCGGCCGCCCTTCGCGGCGAGTCCCCGTCTTCCTCCTCGACGCCGAGCACCTCTCGAATCTGGTTTAGCTCCTCTGCGATAACCTCTTGATTTTCCTTGATCTTGGTCAGTTCACGTTGAGCCTTTCTCGAGCTGCTCTCCCACTCGGCTTCCGTGATTTCGCCGACGTTCGCCCGCAACTCTGCCTCCGCACGCTCCTCATTGTACGCCTGCTCGGCCGCCTCGAGCTCCCGCAGCTTGGTCATGAGGACGCGTGCATGGTCCGCCAGCGTCTTGGTGTACTCCTTCAGCTGCTCCATGACCGCCTGAAGCCGGGCCATGTAGTCCTGGCGCACGCGGTCGAAGACCTTGGTGGGGGTCGCGTGCTTCTTCGCCTCGAGTTCGTCGAGCCACTGTTCGTACTTGCGCCGCTCGTTGAGCAGCGTGCCCGCGGCTTCCAGAGCCGTGGGCGGTGCAGGATGGCGTGAACGTCGGGTACCCGTAGGACTCGCTCCGTTATCGGTGGCCTTTCAAGGCCAAGATAATGCCTAGATCATCCCGCGGTGAACGATGCGGCCGTGGACGATCGTGTAGTACACGCGACCGCTGAGGGTCATCCCTTGATAGGGGGTGTTGCGGCCCTTCGTGCGAAAGCGGGCGGCATTCACCTCCCAGTCGGCGGACGGGTCGAACACCGTCACGTCCGCGGGGGTTCCGCGCCGCAGCGACCCGCCGGGCAGCCGGAACAGGCGCGCCGGCGCGCAGGACATCCGCTCGATGAGGAGGGGGAGCCCGACGATTCCCGGACGCACCAGCCACGTGATGTTGACGGCGAGGGCCGTCTCGAGGCCGATGATTCCGTTCGGCGCGTCGGAGAATTCGCGTTCCTTCTCGTCGTAGTGGTGCGGCGCGTGGTCCGTGGCAATCACGTCGATGATGCCATCTCGCACGGCCTCACGAAGCGCCGCCACGTCGTCCGCGGTACGGAGCGGCGGGTTCATCTTGGCGTTGGTGTTGTAGCCCTCCACTGCGTCTTCGGTGAGCGAGAGGTGGTGCGGGCAGACCTCCGCCGTGACCTTGATGCCCCGCTCCTTGCCCCACTCGATGAGCTGCACGGAGCCGCGGGTGCTCATGTGACAGAGATGAACGTGGCCGCCCGTACGCCGCGCGAGCAGGATGTCGCGTATCGCCATGATCTCTTCGGCCTCGGCGGGGATGCCCTTGAGACCGAGCCGCATGCTCACCTTGCCCTCGTTCATGACCCCGCCGTGTGCGAGCGTGGGCTCCTCGCAGTGGTCGGCGACGGGCACGTCGAAGGTGCGCGCGTACTCCAGCGCCGTGCGCATCAGGTGGGCGCTCGCGACAGGCTTCCCGTCGTCGCTGACGGCGACGGCACCGGCCGCGATCATCTCTCCGAATTCGGCGAGAGACTCGCCCTTCTGTCCGACCGATATCGCGCCGATCGGGTAGACCTTCGCCATCCCTGCGCGCTGCGACTGGCGCACCACGAAGCCGACGGCAGCCTGGTTGTCGGTGACCGGTTCGGTGTTGGGCATTGCGCAGACGGCGGTGAATCCGCCCGCGGCTGCCGCGGCAGCGCCGGTCGCGATGGTCTCGACGTCCTCACGGCCCGGTTCGCGAAGGTGGCAGTGGACGTCGATGAAGCCCGGCGACACGACCAGCCCCGTGCAGTCGATGATCTCGACGTCTGCGGGGGAGAGACTCCCGACGTCGGACGTCGGACGTCCGGCGTCCGACAAACCCCGTCCTATCGAATCAACCGTATTACCAACGATGGCCACGTCGGCGATCTCGTCGAGGTTCTGCGACGGATCGATCACCCGTCCGCCTTTCAGGATGATCGTGCTCACGCGGACCCTGTCTTGGCTCGCTCGGCCAGTTCAGGCTTGCCGCCGGACAGCAGGTACAGCACTGCCATGCGAACCGCCACGCCGTTGGTCACCTGGTCGAGAATCACGCTGAACGGGCCGTCGGCGACATCCGAGTCGATCTCGACGCCGCGGTTGACCGGGCCCGGGTGCAGGATCAGGACATCGCGGCCCGCCCGATCGAGGCGCTCACGCGTGATGCCGAACACCCGGTTGTATTCGCGCACCGACGGGATGTAGCCGGCCTGCATGCGCTCGAGCTGCAATCGCAGCACGTTGAGGGCATCGGCCCACTCGATGGCGGCCTCGACCCGGTCGAACACCGTGACGCCGAAGTCGTCGATCGCGTTGGGAAGGAGCGATCGCGGGCCGCACACCGCGACTTCCGCACCCATCTTGCGCAGCCCCCAGATGTTGGATCGGGCCACGCGGGAGTGCAGCACGTCGCCGACGATGCACACCTTGAGACCTTCGAGCTTCTTGAAGTGGTCGCGCAGCGTGAGCATGTCGAGCAGCCCCTGCGTGGGGTGCTCGTGGGTGCCGTCGCCGGCGTTGATGACGTTCGACTCGATGCGTTCAGCGAGGAACTGGGCCGCTCCGGACGCGCCGTGTCGGATCACCACCATGTCGATGCGCATCGCCTCGAGGTTGCGCGCGGTGTCCACGAGCGTTTCGCCCTTTTGCACGCTCGAGCCGGTCGAACCGACGTTGACCGTGTCGGCGGAGAGTCGCTTCTCGGCGAACTCGAACGAGATGCGCGTGCGGGTGGAGGCCTCGAAGAAGAGATTCACGATCGTAGCGCCGCGCAGCGTGGGAACCTTCTTGATGGCGCGTTCACTGATTTCCTTGAACGGCTCGGCGGTGTCGAGCACCAGCTTGATCTGTTCCGGCGACAGCGGCTCGAGCCCGAGAAGGTCTTTCCCCAGCGGCGCGGCCAGGGTCATGCGTTCGGCGCCAGGACGACGGCGTCCTTCCCGTCGAGTTCCTCGACCAGGACGTCCACGCGGTGGCCGGCCCGCACATCGATCTTCTTGCCCACCACGTCAGGCGCGATGGGAAGCTCGCGCCCGCCACGGTCGATGAGGACGGCGAGCGCGATGCGTCGCGGCCGCCCGAAGTCCGCCAGTTCGTCGAGGGCGGCACGCACCGTCCGGCCCGTATAGAGCACGTCATCCACGATCACCACGTGCTGCCCGTCGATGTTGACCGGGATATTCGTGGGTCCGACGACGGGACGCGGGCCAACGGTCTGGAGGTCGTCACGGTAGAGCGTGATGTCGAGCGCGCCCTGCGGCACTGCCACCTTTTCGCGGTCGGCGATGTGCGCCACGATCCGCTCGGCCAGCTGCACGCCGCGTCGCTGGATGCCCGCGATGACGAGGCCGTCCGTGCCGTCATTCAGCTCGACGATCTCGTCCGCCATGCGCCGGAGCGTCCGTGCGAGCGCGCGGGCGTCGAGAACGGTGCTGGTAGCCGCCTTTGAAGCGGAGCCGGAGGTGGGAGGCGGCGGAGGCGCCATCGGCGGGGGAATATAACTCGGTCCGGGGCAGTGCCACCGAAACGCCCCAGTTCGCCGACTATGTCACGCGCGGCAGCAGCTCCCTGAAGACCGCGACCGCCTTCCGCATCTCCGCCATCGTCCCGAAGGTGATGCGCGAATGGTTGGGGAGCGACGGAAATCCGCGCCCCACCGCGACGCCCTTTCGCACGCACTGCGCCTTGAACTCGGCCGCGTTGCGCCGCACGTCGACCATCATGAAGTTCGCGTCGCCGGCGGTCATGGCGAACCCGGCCTCCGCGAAGAACTTGCGCGAATAGGCCTTCACCTCCCGGTTGCGACGGATCTCGGCGGCCAGGTTCGCGTTGTCCTCGAGCGCCGCCTGCGCCGCGACGAGCGAGAGCTGTGTGACGTTCGAGCCGAGGGTCCACGACCGCATTCTCGCCAGCACTTCTGGCCGCCCGACGGCGTAGCCCGCGCGGAGCCCCGCAAGCCCGAAGACTTTCGAGAACGTGCGAACCACGACCACGCGCGGGTTCGCCACGGCGAGGGGAATCACGGTGCCGTAGTCCGCGCGTTCCACGTACTCGAAATACGCCTCGTCCACGAGCACGGTTGTCTGCGGCGACGCGCGGTTGAGCGCCTCGATGAACGCCACCACGTCGCTCCTGGAGTGGACCGTCGCCGTGGGATTGTTGGGGTTGCACAGGAAGACGAGACCCGCGTCGCGCGACGCGGACAACATCGCGTCCAGGTCGAGGCCCATGGTCGCGTCCACCGGCACCAGTTTCACGGGCGCGCCGAGGAATTTCGCGAACTCGCCCGGGGCCTCGAATGTCGGAGCCGCGCTCACATAGCCCGCGTCCTGCCGCGTGAAGGCATGGTCCGCGGCGCGCAGCAGCTCGCCCGACCCGCAGCCAAGGATCACGTTCTCCGGCGCGATGCCGTGCTTTCGGGCGATGGCCGCCACGAGGTCATCCTCGGCGAGAACCGGATACCGGTTGGACTCTTCCAGGTGGCGACGAATGGCCTCGTACGCACGCCTGCCGGGCCCAACAGGGTTCTCGTTGCTGTCGATGCGCACCATCCCGGGCTGGGCCGCCATGCGGCGATCGGCCTTGCGGTCGGCGACGCCTTGCCGCGCGTGCAGCGCCTCGCGGCCACGACCGGTGATCAGCGGGAGCGCGAGAATCCCGCCGCCGGCGGCGCCCGCCGCAGCGGCTCCGGCGCCGAGCCGGGCTACGAATTCGCGTCGTGAAACGGTCACGGGGAGCCCTCGGTGTCTGGTGCGCCGATTATGGTGGCCTCGGCCCGGAAACGCAAAAGCCGTTGCATCGCACCGTCCGGCACTGATATTGGAGCACCTGTCACGGACGTGTGAATTTGGCGGCACCGCTAACAAGGATCGGTAAGTACCACATCGTCGAGCAGATCGGCGAGGGCGCAATGGGGGTCGTCTACCGCGCGACCGACCCTGTTCTCAACCGTACCGTGGCCATAAAGGTGATGAACGAGGGGTTGGCGCACGACGAGTCCCTTCGTACGAGGTTCCTGCACGAGGCGCAGGCTGCCGGCTCCCTGCAGCACCCGAACGTCGTCACCATCTACGATTTCGGCGAGACCGACGGGCACCTGTTCATCGCCATGGAATTCGTAGAGGGCGCCGATCTCGAGCATCTGCTCGAGCACAGCGCCCCAATCTCGCTGGCGGCCAAGCTGGACATCATCATCGACGTCCTGAATGGGCTGTCGTACGCGCATCGGCGCGGAATCGTGCACCGGGACATCAAGCCGGCGAACATTCGCGTCAACGAGGAAGGGCACGCGCGGATCATGGACTTCGGCGTCGCGCGGCTGCCGACATCGAACCTCACGAAGACGGGCGTCATGATGGGCACGCCGAACTACATGGCGCCTGAACAGATCACCGGCGAGAACGTGACCGTGTCGGCGGACCTGTTCTCGACGGGTGCGCTGCTCTTCGAGCTGCTGACGAACGTCAAGCCGTTCCAGGCGGACACGATGCACGGAGTGCTGTTCAAGATCGTCACGGATCCCGTGCCTGACGTTCGCGACATCAAGCCCGACTTGCCCATTGCGCTGAGCGGCATCGTCCAGCGCGCGCTGGCGAAGTCACCGGCCGAGCGCTTCCAGAGCGCGTCGGAAATGGGCAGCGCGCTCAGCGCAATTCGCGCCACTCTGGGGCCGGCTCGGGTGTCCAAGACGCTCGCCGACCGGGTGTCGCATCGCAGCGCGGTGGACAAGGCGCTGCGCGATCGGCAGGCGGTGCACGACAACGCGCTGGCGGACGCACGGCGGTGGCGCGCCGTCGGTGCCACGGCCGCTGCCCTGCTGGGCGTCGCGATCATCGGCCTGTTCGTCCTCAACGGCAAACCGACAGGCGCGACGGGCGACCCCGCCGCTACCATCGTCGCTACCCGTACGCCCGCGGACAGTTCGGCATCCCGGAATGCGTCACCGGCTCCTCCGACCGCCTCCCCCTCGGCCCAGGACAGCGCTGCCGCCGCGAGCAGGGCGGCGGACCAGAAACCAGCGGCCTCCCCACCCCTGGCGTCGCCGAGCCCCCAGCGCGAGGCGCCTCGGCGGAGCGGCACTACCGTGCCGCCGCGGGACCGGGACCGCCCTTCCCCGCCGGGACGTGCCTTGTCGGACACCGGGACGCGTCGCGCTCCCTCGGGTGACTCGACGCGCGTCGGCTCCGGGGCAGCGCCGGCGTCGTCGCAGGCGTCCGTGAGTTCGTCTCCGCCGGCGTCACCGCCCGGATCGGTGTCCGTGCCGTCGGGCGGAGCCACGACGGCCGCGACCGTGCCTTCGGCGCCGCCGCCCGCCCCCGTTCCACAGCTGAAACCGGTCGAGCCGCCGGAGAACCCGCGTCCCGCCATCTCCGCGGTGATCGCCGCCTATGCGCGGGCGATCGGCACGCGCGAGATCTCGGAGGTGCGCCGCGTCTACTCCGCCATGACTCCGCAGCAGGAGTCGGCGTGGAATTCGTTCTTTGGCTCGGTGCGATCGATGGTCGCGACGTTCGAGATTGCCTCGCTCGACGTGAACGGGGCGACCGCGATGGTGCGCCTCACGGGTTTATACGAGTACGTCTCACGTGCCGGCCGCACGACCCGGCAGCCGGTTTCCGTCGAGGCCACACTCCAGCGGGAGAGCGGCAGCGAGCGCTGGCGTCTGCAGTCCGTTCGCTAGAACGCGTACTCCAGCCCGAACGTAAAGATCGTCCGGCTGCGCAGACCACCCTCGTTCAGCGGCATCAGCATGTTCACGATCGCCGTCGTCCCGGTTGGGTGGGAGTACTTGAAGCCCACGGAACCGTCGACGATGTCGTCCCGCATCTCGCGAATGGAGGTGGGCTGGATGACGCGCCTGAAGGGGAAGTCGATTTTTACTTCCTGCGGCAACGGGAGCCTGGACTCGCCCACCTGCAGGCTGCTCAGGACGTCCATTGCCAGGGTGACGTTGCCGCCCATGAGGTGATCGAATCCCACCGTGCCCAGGACGGCATCGCTCGCCTCAGGGGTGTTGCGATACAGGTAGCCCGCGTTGATGTGAGGTGAGAACCGGCCGTACACCGCGGTGACGGCAGTCGCGCCGCGCGCCGAGAAGTATCCCGCGCCGAGCAGGTCGCTGTCGTCGCCCGTGGCGAAGCGCGCGTCGCCGAAGAACGCCAGGCTGGCGCGCTGGGTCTGGCGCACCAGCATCTTGGCGCGCACCGCCACGTCGCCGACCCCGAACGCCGACCCGTTGATCGAGCGCGTCGCCGAAAGGACCGGATCGGTGGGCGTGCCGTCGAAGAAATGCGTCGCGGAGGTGCCGCCGAAGGGGATGATGTTGGCGATGCTGGTGCCGCTGAAGCGTGTGGAGACCAGCGGCACCACGAAGCTGATGTCGAGAAAATCGAAGACACCGTACGTCGCGTAGAACGAGGTGATCGCGACGTCCATGTGCATGTTGAGCCGCACCTGGATGATCTCGTTCTCGAGCAGCGGGAGGCCCATCTGGGTGCAGTCGCCGCCGGCGGTCGCGTCGCAGCCCTCGAAATCGGAGTTCGCGTGCGTGAAAACGATCTCGAGATTGCTCAAGTCCTGGCCGCGGAGCGAGGTGAACGGCACCACGGTGCGCCCGACCCCGACGATCGCACGGCCGCGACCCAGCGTTTGCGACCGCTCGGCGAGAATCGGCCCCGCGGACGTGGAGGTCTTCACCGGCACGCCGCCCTCGAAGCGGAACGTCTCACCGCTGCTCGTGGCACCGATCGGCACGCTGGAGACACTGCGTCCGACAGCGACGGTGAGGAAGTTGATGATCGACCCGTTCTGGGACACCGCGGACGGCACGAAATGGTCACCGTGCGCCCGAACGGCGTCTGGATTGTTCGGCGAGGCCGTGCCACCGAGTTGCAGCACATTGCTGCCGCTTCCGAAAATGAACAGGTCCGCGATCCTGTCGCGCAGGGACTGGGCTTGTGCAGTGGAAGCACAAAGGAAGGCCAGCGCGAACGTCGCTGTCATGCGCATCGTCGGCAATCTCCGGGGCAGCGTGGGGGGGAACGGCCGACAACAATGCAAGCGATCTCGTTCAGTGGCTAGAGTGAGCCTGAACGAGCCGCTGGTCACCTGCCCCGCAGGCTGCTAACCCGGCGCCCGACTCGCGGGCGTGAGCGAAACTCCGCTCGAAAGCGCGCTAGGCGCTCCCGGGCTCCTTCCGCTGCTTGGCGCGCGTGCTACTGGTCGTCGTCCGCGCGCAGTTCCCAGGCCGTGCAGGTGCTCTCGGGACCGAACGCGCCCGAACGGACGCTCCAGCCGGAGCATAGCACGTGCTTCTGGACCTTCATGGCGCTCGTCGGCGCTGGAGCTGTCGGCTGATGATCACAGGCGACAACGACCAGCACGGCGCCGAGGAACAAGACCGGCTTGAAGAAGGTTCGCATCGCCGAATCCCTCCTGAGTTGATGGTGGCGAAGCCTTACGACGAACTCCCATGGCCGGCAGCCGTACGATGAACGACTGTCTGCCAGGTGGCGTAGAGCCAGGCGCCCAGGCATCCGGTGGATGTCGGAACGGATCTGCTACCCCGGCACTAGTGGGACGATCATGCGGCACCCGGCGTCCCGAGTCAATGGTGTTCGTGTCACGTTTGTTGTGTGACTTGACTTACGCGGCCTGGCGGCCACTATGAACTCCCCCCTCCCCGTACCACGCACCAGCGGTTCATGTCCAGCTTTCCGGCGGGACGCCGTGGATGGCACGCCCTCCTCAGCCTCCTCGCGGCCGCAGCACTCACGGTCACTGCCGTCACGTGTGCCGACCTGACCGCGCCGGCCGGGCTGCGGGGCACGGTCGCCATGTCCTACGCGGGTCCGCCGATCGCCGCGGCCGGGACGATTCGCGTGATCATCGGACAACGATTGTCGCCGGCGTTCCAGGTCACGCTCAGCGGTATTCCGCAGTCGCGGGTGCGTTACAGGTTTTCGCTTGCAGACCCGCAGGACGCGACCGTCCTCAAGATCTTCGGTGGCGGCGGCGACAGCGTGGAAGTCATCGGTCGGGGCAGCGCGACGCTGGTCGCGACGTTGCTGGTTGCGGCGGTTGGGGCGGACACGGCGCACCGTGCGTCCATCAACGTCATTGCCACACCGGCGTCGAACCGGGTGGATTCCGCATCGCTGACGTTCGGCGCGCTCACGGCTACCAAGGAACTCAAGGGATCGTCTCTCAAGTCGGACGGCTCCTCGATTGCACTGAATTCCTCGAGCCTCGCCTGGACCTCGGCCAACCCGGCGGTTGCCGCCGTCACGAAACTCACCGACAGCACGAGCACCGTTACCGCGGTCGCCAACGGCAGCACCACGATCATCGCGGTATTCGACGGCGTGGACACCGTGACTGTCCCGGTCACCGTCACGCAGACGTTCGCTCCGGCACAGTCCACGATCGCCCCGGACGCGACGAGCCTCGTTGCCAACGGCGCCACCAGCACGACGATCACCGTCCAACTCAAGGACGCCAACGGCAACAACCTCGTGTCCGGAGGCGCATCGGTCGTCATTGCGTCCACGCTCGGGGCGATTGGCGGCGTCACCGACCGGGATGGCGGTCGGTACACCGCGACGCTCACGACGGGGACGACGAGCGGGACCGCGACGGTCACGGCCACGGTCGACGGCACGCCCGTTTCGACGAGCGCGCTCGTGACGTTCACCGCCAGCGATCCGGCGAAGTACTTCGTGACGTCGAACGTGACGACCGCGAACCTCGGCTCGCCGGTTCTCATCACCGCGCAACTTCAGGACACGAGCGGCAATCCCGTCGCCATTCAGGGACGCACCGTTGCGTGGACCGCGACGGGACCGGGCGGAACCTTCGCGACGCCCACCTCGCTGACCGACGCGAATGGGCAGGCACAGATCGCCTACGCGGCGACCGTTGCCGGCACGCACACCGTTCGGGCGCAGGACAATACCGCGCTCACGGGCGTCAGCGGCGACATCACGATCAGCAATCTCCTGCCCACGCTGACGAACGTCAGTCCGGCGGCCGGCAATCGTCTCGCCACCATCAGCGTCACGCTCACGGGAACGAACTTCGTCCCGGGCACTTCGATCGACTTCGGCGCCGGTATTGCCGTCAGCAACGTCAACGTCACGAGCGCCACGAGCCTGACGGTTGACGTAGCGATCGCATCGACCGCGGCGACCGGTCCCCGCTCAGTGATGGTCACGAACCCTGCACCCGGTGGCGGAAGCGCGACGCTCGCCGGCGCCTTCTCCGTCACCAATCCTCCGCCGACGCTGACCGCCCGGACTCCGACGAGCGGCACCCGTCTGCAAACGCTCGACGTGACGCTCACCGGCGCGGGGTTCATCGCCGGCGTGAGCGCGGTGAACGTGAGCGCCGGGTTGACGGTGAACTCCACGACGGTGACCAGCCAGACGCAGATCGTGGTGAGGATCACCATCGCAGCGACAGCGACCACGGGAAACAAGAACATCTCGGTGACGAACGCGGCGCCCGGCGGCGGCACCAGCGGCAACGTCACCCTCGCAGTGAACAACCCGGCGCCGACGTTCACCGCCGTCGCGCCGGCGAACGCGGAGAGGCTCGCGACGCTGAACGTCGTGTTCACGGGAACAGGCTTCATCCAGGACGTAACCACGGTGAACGTCGGCCCGGGGATCACGGTGAACGGAACGCCGACCGTGAACAGCCCGACCCAGCTCACCGCGAACATCACGGTGACCGCTGCCGCCGCGGCTGGCGCGCGCGATTTCACCGTCGCCAATCCCGCTCCGGGCGGCGGGAGCGACGCTCAATCGTTCACCGTCGGAACGCCCGTACCAACGCTCACCTCTATCGCGCCGGCGAGCGCGAGCCGCCTCCAGACGCTGGACATCGTCTTTACCGGCAGCGGGTTCATCGACGGCGTCAGCACCGTGAACGTCGGCCCCGGCATCACGGTGAACGCGACGACCGTGAACGGCCCTTCCCAGATCACGGCCAACATCACCGTTACGGGGGCAGCGGCGCTCGGGGCACGGACCTTCACCGTGACGAACGGTCCCGCCGGGACGAGCGGCGGGCAGACCTTCACGGTCGTCAACAACCCCGCGCCGACCCTCACGGCACTCGGCACCACGAGCGGCAATCGGCTCCAGACGCTCGACGTCGTGTTCACCGGCACGGGCTTCATTCAGGATGTGAGCACGGTGAACGTCGGCGCGGGAATCACGGTCAACGGAACGCCGACCGTGAACAGCCCGACGCAACTCACGGCGAACATCACCATCGGCGCGGCCGCGGCGCTCGGCGGCCGCAACTTCACGGTTACGAACGCCGCGCCGGGCGGCGGGACGACAGCCGCCCAGACATTCACCGTCAACAACCCGGCGCCCACGCTGACCGCGCTCGGCACGACAAGCGGCAATCGGCTCCAGACACTGAACGTCGTCTTCACCGGCACCGGGTTCATCGCGGGCGTGAGCAGCGTGACCGTCGGCGCCGACATCACGCTGAACTCGACGACGGTCAATAGCGCGACTCAGATCACCGCCAGCATCACGATCACCGCGGCCGCGGCGACGGGCGCACGAAACTCCACCGTCACCAACGCCGCCCCCGGAGGCGGGACCAGCGCCACGCAGTCGTTCACCGTCAACAACCCGCCCCCGACCCTGACGGCGCTCGGCACTACCAGCGGCAACCGGCTCCAGACGCTCGACGTGGTGTTCACGGGGACGAACTTCATCGCGGGCGTGAGCACCGTGAACGTGGGCACCGGGATCACGGTGAACACGACCACGATCAACAGCGCCACGCAGCTCACAGCGAATCTCACGATCACCGCCGCAGCGGCCACCGGCGCGCGCAACTTTACGGTCACGAACGCCGCGCCTGGCGGCGGGATGACGGCGACGCAGGCCTTCACGGTCAACAACCCTGCCCCATCGCTCGCGAGCATTGCGCCGGCGAGCGGCAACCGGCTGCAGCAGCTCAACGTCGTATTCACCGGGACGAACTTCGTTGTCGGCGTCAGCGCCGTGAACGTGGGTGCGGGGATTACCGTGAACAGCACCACCGTCGACAGCCCGACACAGATCACGGCAAATCTCACGATCACGGGAGCGGCGGCGACCGGGCCGCGCACGTTCTCGGTAACCACGCCGGCGCCGGGCGGCGGGACGACCGCGACGCTGCCGTTCACCGTCAACAACCCGACACAGACGCTCACGGGCATCGCGCCCGCGAGCGGCAACCGGCTCCAGACGCTCAATGTCGTCTTCACCGGCACCGGCTTCGTTGATGGAGCGAGCTCGGTGGATGTGGGGGCCGGAATCACGGTCAACAGCACGACCGTGAACAGCGCGACACAGATCACGGCGAACATCACGATCACCGAGACTGCCGCGACTGGCCCCAGGCCTTTCAGGGTCACCAACACGCCGGGCGGCACGAGCGCGCCACAGACCTTCACGGTCAACAACCCGACGCCGGCGCTCGCGTCGATCACGCCGACGACGGGCAATCGGCTGCAGACCCTGAACGTCGTGTTCACCGGCGCGAATTTCATTGCCGGGGTCAGCACGGTGAACGTCGGCGCCGGGATCACGCTCAACACGACAACGGTCGACAGCCCGAACCAGCTCACGGCGAGCATCACGATCATCGGCGCAGCGACGTTCGGGGTGCGCGCGTTCTCGGTCACCAATGGTGCTCCAGGGGGCGGCACGAGCGCGACACAGGGCTTCACGGTCCTCAACAACCCCGCGCCGACACTCACCGGAATCGCGCCCGCCGGCGGCACCCGCCTTCAGACGCTCGATCTGGTGCTGACCGGCTCCGGCTTCATCGCCGGCGTGAGCACGGTGACTCCGGGAAGCGGTATCACGGTCAACACGACGACGGTCAACGGCCCCACCCAGATCACGGCGAACGTGACGATCTCCGCCACGGCGACGATCGGCGATCGCGGCTTCACCGTGACGAACGCGTCGCCGGGCGGCGGCACGAGCGGGCCCGAGATCTTCACCGTCACCGGGAACCCCGTCCCGACCCTGACCTCTCTCGGCACGACGAGCGGAAACCGGCTTCAGGCGCTGAGCGTCGTGTTCAACGGCACCGGATTCATCCAGGGCCAGACTACGGTCAACGTCGGTGCGGGAATTACAGTGACCGGCACGACCGTGAACAGCACCACGCAGCTCACGGCCAACATCACGATCGGCGCGGGCGCGGCCACCGGCGCCCGGAACTTCTCGGTCACGAACGCGGCACCGGGCGGCGGCGCCAGCGCCACGCAGTCGTTCACGGTCAGCAACCCGGCCCCGACGCTGACGGCACTGGGAACGACGAGCGGCAACCGTCTGCAGACGCTCAACGTGGTGTTCACGGGCACGGGCTTCATCAGTGGCGCCAGCACCGTGATTGTCGGCGCCGGCATCACCGTGAACACGACCACCGTGAACAGCGCTACCCAGATCACGGCGAACCTCACCATCACGGCGGTGGCAGCCACCGGACCGCGGACGTTTTCGGTGACGAACGCGGCGCCAGGCGGCGGCACCAGCGGCACGCAGGCCTTCACGGTCAACAATCCCGCGCCGACGCTGAGCATCATCGCTCCAACGACCGCGAACCGGCTCCAGCAGCTCGACGTCGTGTTTACGGGAACAAACTTCATTGCCGGTGTGAGCACCGTGAACGTCGGTCCGGACATCACGGTCAACACGACCACGGTGAACAGCGCAACGCAGCTCACCGCGAACATCACGATCGCACCGAGCGCGGCGCTCGGCGCGCGAACGTTCTCGGTCACCAATGCCCTGCCCGGTGGAGGCACGAGCGCCACCCAGTCCTTCACCGTCAACAATCCCGCGCAGACGCTGACCGCGATTGCGCCCACGACCGGCGACCGTCTGCAGACACTCAATGTCGTCTTCACCGGCACCGGATTCGTGCCCGTCGCGAGCACCGTGGATGTCGGCCCCGGAATCACAGTCAACACCACGACCGTCAACAGCGCGACACAGATCACGGCGAACATCACGATCACGGCGGCCGCCGCCGCGGGCGCGCGCAACTTCACCGTCACGAACACACCGGGAGGCACGAGCGGCGCCGCAGATCTTCACGGTCGAGAACCCGGTGCCCACGCTGACGTCGATCGGCACGACCAGCGGTAACCGGCTCCAGACGCTCGACGTCGTGTTCACGGGGACGAACTTCATCGCGGGCGCGAGCACCGTGAACGTCGGAGCCGGGATCACGGTCAACGCCACGACCGTGAACAGCCCGACGCAGCTCACCGCGAACCTGACCATCACGACCGCGGCCGCGACCGGCCCGCGCACCTTTTCGGTCACGAACGCTTTGCCCGGTGGCGGGACGACGGCGAACCAGACCTTCACCGTCAACAATCCCGCCCCGACCCTGACGTCGCTCGGCACCACGAGCGGCAACCGGCTCCAGACGCTCGACGTCGTGTTCACCGGGACGAACTTCATCGCGGGCGTCAGCACCGTGAACGTCGCCGCCGGGATCACCGTCAACACGACGACGGTGAACAGTCCCACCCAGCTCACGGCCAACATCACGATCACGGCCGCGGCGGCCACCGGCGCGCAGAGCTTCACGGTGACCAACGCCCTTCCGGGAGGCGGGACGACCGCCGCTCAGACGTTCACGGTCAGCAACCCGGCGCCGACGCTCACGACGATCGCGCCCGCGAGCGGCAACCGGCTCCAGACGCTGAGCGTCGTCTTCACAGGAACGAACTTCATCGCGGGCGCCAGCACGGTGAATGTCGGTGCCGGGATCACGGTCAACACCACGACCGTGAACAGCGCGACGCAGCTGACGGCGAACCTGACCATCACCGCCGCCGCCGCGACGGGCGCACGCCCGTTCTCTGTGAGCAACGCGCTACCGGGTGGCGGCACTTCCCTGACGCAGACCTTCACCGTCACCAACCCGGCTCCGACGCTCACCGCGATCGCGCCCGCGGCTGGCAACCGGCTCCAGACGCTCAACGTCGTCTTCACCGGCACCAACTTCATCGCCGGCGTGAGCTCGGTGGACGTCGGCGCCGGGATCACGGTGAACTCCACGACCGTCGACAGCCCGACCCAGATCACCGCGAGTCTCACGATCTCCGCGGCCGCGGCGACGGGCAACCGAGCGTTCACCGTGACGAACGCCGGCGGCGGCACATCGCCGGCGCAGACGTTCACGGTCAACAACCCAGCGCCCGCACTCACCGCCATCGCGCCGGCCGCCGGCGATCGCCTGCAAACGCTCAACGTCGTGTTCACCGGGACCAACTTCATCGCGGGCGTCAGCACGGTGAACGCCGGCGCCGGCATCACGGTCAACAACACGACCGTCGACAGCCCGACGCAGCTGACAGCCAACATCACCATCGCGGGTGCGGCGGCGCTCGGCGCTCGGCCCTTCACCGTCGTGAACGCGGCGCCCGCGGGCGGAGCGACCGCCGCACAAACCTTCACGGTCGCGAACAATCCGGCGCCGACGCTCACGGCCATCGCACCCGTGAGCGGCAACCGGCTCCAGACCCTCGACGTCGTGTTCACCGGCACGGGGTTCATCGCCGGCGTCAGCTCGGTGAACGTCGGCGCTGACATCACGCTCAACAACGTCACGGTCGCGACAACCACTCAGCTCACCGCCAACATCACGATCGGCGCGTCAGCCGCTCTGGGCGCACGGGCGTTCTCCGTGACCAATGCGGCGCCGGGCGGCGGCACGTCACTGACGCAGACCTTCACCGTCAACAACCCGGCTCCGACGCTCACCACAATCGCGCCGGTTGCGGCAACCGCCTCCAGACGCTCGACGTCGTCTTCACCGGTACCGGCTTCGTCAACGGGGCGAGCTCGGTGGATGTGGGCCTGGGGATCACGGTGAACACCACCACCGTGAACAGCGCCACACAGATCACCGCCAACATCACGATCACTGCCGCCGCCGCGACCGGCCCGCGCACCTTCACCGTGACGAATGCCGGGAGCGGGACGAGCGCGCCGCAGACGTTCACAGTCAACAACCCCGCCCCGACGCTGACGGCGCTGGGGACGACCGCTGGCAACCGGCTTCAGACGCTGGATGTGGTGTTCACCGGGACGAACTTCATCACCGGTGTGAGCGCGGTGAACCCGGGCGCCGGAATCACCGTCAATTCCACGACAGTCAACAGCCCGACGCAGATCACTGCCAACCTGACGATCACCGTGGCGGCGGCGACCGGACCGCGGGCGTTCTCCGTGACGAACGCCGTTCCGGGCGGCGGCACGAGTGCCACGCAGACATTCACCGTCAACAATCCGGCGCCGACGCTCACGACTGTTGCACCGGCGGCTGGCAACCGGCTGCAGACGCTGGACGTCGTCTTCGCCGGGACCGGCTTCATCGCCGGAGTCAGCACCGTGAGCGTCGGTGCGGACATCGCGGTCAACTCGACCACGGTGAACAGCGCGACGCAACTCACCGCGAACATCACGATCGGTGCGGGGGCCACGATCGGCGCACGGACCTTCTCCGTGATCAATGCCGCGCCGGGCGGCGGCACGAGCGCCACTCAGAACTTCACGGTCAACAACCCGGCGCCGACACTCACCGCCATCGTGCCCGCGACCGGCGACCGGCTCCAGACGCTCAACGTCATCTTCACCGGCACCGGCTTCGTGAACGGGGCAAGCTCGGTCGACGTCGGACCTGGCATCACGGTCAATACGACGACCGTCAGCAGCGCAACGCAGATCACGGCCAGCATTACCATCACGGGGGCGGCTACAACGGGCGGGCGCAACTTCACAGTCACGAACACACCAGGCGTTACCAGCGCGCCCCAGACCTTCACGGTCGAAAATCCGCTACCGACCCTGACGTCGCTCGGCACCACGAGCGGCAATCGACTCCAGACGCTCGACGTGGTGTTCACCGGGACCAACTTCATCACGGGCGCGAGCACGGTGAACGTCGGCGCCGGGATCACGCTGAACACCACGACCGTGAACGGCCCGACGCAGATCACCGCGAACCTGACGATCACGGCAGCCGCCGCGACCGGGCCGCGCACTTTCTCGGTGACGAACGCAACGCCTGGCGGCGGGACGACCGCGACCCAGACCTTTACGGTCAATAACCCGGCGCCAACACTCACTTCCGTCGCGCCGGCCACCGGCGACCGGCTGCAAACGCTCAACGTCGTGTTCACCGGAACCAATTTCATCGCGGGCGTCAGCACGGTGAACGTCGGCGCCGGCATCACGGTCAACACGACGACGGTCGATAGCCCGACGCAGCTCACCGCGAACATCACGATCACGGGTGCGGCGGCGTTCGGGCTCACGAGGCTTCACGGTCACGCACGCGGCTCCAGGCGGCGGGGCGACCGCGGCACAGACGTTCACGGTCGTCAACAACCCGGCGCCGACGCTCACGGCCATCGCACCCGTGAGCGGCAACCGGCTTCAGACGCTCAACGTGATCTTCACAGGCACCGGCTTCGTCGCGGGCGCCAGCAGCGTGGACGTAGGTGCCGGCATCACGGTGAACACCACGACCGTCGACAGCCCGACGCAGATCACCACGAGCATCACGATCACGGCGGCCGCGGCGCTGGGAGCCCGCACGTTCACGGTGATCAATGCCGTGCCGGGTGGAGGCACTTCGGCGACTCAGACATTCACGGTCAACAACCCGGCTCCGACACTCGCCACGATCGCGCCGGCGGCAGGCAACCGTCTCCAGGCGCTGAGCGTCATCTTCACCGGCACCAACTTCATCGCTGGCGTGAGCGCGGTCGACGTCGGCGCGGGAATCGCCGTCAACTCCACCACGGTCGATAGTCCGACGCAGATCACCGCGAACCTGACGATCACGGCGGCGGCGACCACCGGCGCTCGCAACTTCACGGTGACGAACGCGGGGAGCGGAACGAGCACGGCCCAAGCGTTCACCGTGAGCAATCCGGCGCCAACGCTCACCGCGATCGCACCCGCGACGGGCGATAGGCTTCAGACGTTGAACGTGGTCTTCACCGGCTCCGGCTTCATCACCGGCGTCAGCACGGTGAACGCAGGCGCGGGCATCACGGTGAACACGACGACGATCGACGTTCCGACACAGATCACCGCGAACATCACTATCGGCTCGGCGGCAACGCTCGGCGCACACAACTTCACAATCACCAATGCGGTCCCGGGCGGCGGCACGAGCGCGGTCCAGGCATTCACCGTCGAGAACCCTCTCCCGACGCTGACTACGATCGCGCCGATCAGCGGCAATCGTCTCCAGGCGCTGAACGTCGTCTTCACCGGCTCGGGCTTCATCGCCGGCGTCAGCACGGTGAACGTCGGGCCGGGCATCACCGTCAACTCCACGAGCGTCAGCAGCCCGACGCAGATCACCGCCGGCCTGACGATTACCGCGGCTGCCGCGCTGGGCGACCGAACCTTCAGCGTCACGAATGCCGGCCCCGGCGGAGGCGCGAGCGCGACGCAGACGTTCACAGTCAACAATCCGGCGCCGACGCTCACGTCCCTCGGCACCACGACCGGCAACCGGCTTCAAACGGTCGACGTGGTGTTCACCGGGACCAACTTCATCACGGGCACGAGCACGGTGAACGTCGGCGCGGGGATCACGCTGAATACGACCACCGTCAACAGTGCGACGCAGATCACCGCGAACCTGACCATCACCGACATCGCGGCCACCGGTCAGCGAAACTTCACGGTCACCAACACGCCGGGCGGTACCAGCGCTCCACAGACCTTCACGGTCAACAATCCGGCTCCTACCCTCACCGGCATCGCCCCGACGAGCGGCGATCGACTCCAGAACCTGAACGTCGTGTTCACCGGCACCGGATTCATCGACGGCCTGACGACGGTCAATGTCGGCGCGGGGATCACGCTGAACACGGTCGACGTGATCACCTCTACCCAGCTCACGGCCAACATCACCATCACCGGCGCGGCCGCGCTCGGCGGCCGGACCTTCACGGTGACGAACCCGGCGCCGGGAGGCGGCACGAGTGCAACGCAGACGTTCATCGTCGCGAACAACCCGGCTCCCACGTTGACGTCGATCGCGCCCACGACCGGCGATCGCCTCCAGACGCTCAACGTCGTGTTCACCGGCACCGGCTTCATCCAGGGAGTGAGCACCGTGAACGCGGGTAGCGGCATCACCGTCAACAGCACGACTGTCGACAGCCCGACTCAGCTCACCGCGAACATCACGATCAGCGGTACGGCGGCCTTTGGCGATCGCAATTTCACGGTCACCAACGCGGCCCCGGGCGGCGGCACGAGCGGCGCGGAGACCTTCACCGTCGTCAACAACCCGGCTCCGACGCTCACGGCGGTCGCTCCGGCAGCCGGCGACCGGCTGCAGACCATGAACGTGGTGCTTACGGGATCCGGCTTCATCCAAAGCGTCAGTACGGTCAACGTCGGCGCCGGGATCACCGTCAACACCACGACCGTCAACGGTGCGACCCAGATCACCGCCAACATCACGATCGCCGCAGGAGCCACCCTCGGCACCCGGAGTTTCTCGGTCACCAACGCCGCTCCGGGAGGCGGCACGAGCGCGACGCAGACGTTCACGATCAACAACCCGGCCCCGACGCTTACCGCGCTCGGCACCGCGACCGGCGATCGACTGCAGACGCTCGACGTCGTGTTCACCGGCACAGGCTTCATCACTGGGGTCAGCTCAGTGAACGTCGGCACCGGGATCACAGTGAATACCACCACGGTGAACAGCGCGATCCAGATCACGGCCAACATCACGATCACCGCAGCAGCGGCAACGGGCGCCCGGACCTTTACCGTCAGCAATGCGTCGCCGGGCGGTGGGTCGAGCGCCACCCAGACGTTCACGGTCGAGAACCCCGCTCCGACGCTCACAGCGATCGCCCCTGCCCTTGGCAACCGCCTTCAGACGCTGGACGTCGTGTTCACCGGCACAGGGTTTATCGCCGGTGCCAGCGCGGTGAACGTCGTCGCGGGCATCACCGTGAACACGTCGACGGTGAACAGCCCCACGCAGATCACGGCGAACATCACGATCACAGCGGCGGCGGCCACCGGCGCCGGCATCTTCAGCGTCACCAACGCGGCGCCAGGCGGCGGCACGAGTGCGAATCAGACCATTACCATCGGTAACCCGGCGCCCACGCTGACGACGCTCGCCCCCGTCGCCGCGAACCGGCTGCAGACGCTGGACGTCGTGTTCACCGGCACAGGCTTCATCGCGGGCGCCAGCACAGTGAACGTCGGGGCTGACGTCACCGTGAACACGATAACGGTGAACAGCCCGACGCAGCTCACCGCAAACCTCACCATCACGGCGGAGGCCACCACCGGCGCCCGACCGTTCAGCGTCACGAACGCGGCGCCTGGCGGCGGCACCAGCGCCGCTCAGATCTTCACCGTCGGCAATGCCACGCCGACCATCAGCAACGTCAGCCCCGCCACCGCGGTGCAAGGACAGACCGGCTTGAGCGTTACCGTCGCGGGTACCAACTTCCTCGCCGGCGTCACCAGCGTCGACTTCGGCGCGGGCGTCACGGCGGGCAATGTGGCCGTCACGAGTTCGACAGCACTCACTGCAACGCTCGCGATTGCCGCCGGAGCAACGCAAGGCGCACGGGACGTCACCGTTACCAATGGCGCCCCTGGCGGCGGAAGCGCCACCCTCACACAGGGATTCACAATCAACGCGCCCGGCGCGCCGACGATCAACCTGCCGCTGACTCCGGCGACCGGAAGCCAGGGGGAAACCGTCATCGTCGCCGTCGCCGGCACCAACTTCTACAGCGGCGTGACCTCGCTGAGCTTCGGCGACGATATCACCGTCAACTCCCTGACCATCGTCAGTCCGACACAGGTGAGCGTGAACATCACGATCGGAGCCGCCGCGGCGCTCGGGCCACGCGGCATCGCGGTCACCAACACCCCGGCCGGTGGTTCACAAACCCAGCCTCTCGCGTTCACGGTGACGCCATGATTGATGCCCGGCGCACTGGCATCGTCGTGGTCGCGCTCCTGGCGTTGGCGGCGATGGCCGTCCCGCTGGGGGCGCAAGGCCGTCGCGTGGTCTTCAACCGCTTCGGCTATCGGCTCAACAGCGTCGGGGAAAGCGTCGCAGTGTCCGCCGGGGTACTCGATTCGCTCCTGCGACCCGAGCCGAACGCCGTCCTGGCTTGGCGTATCGAGCACCCAACGATCGCGACGGTGAACACACGAGGCGTGGTCACCGCACGGCGCATCGGCTATACGCGCCTCTGGGCGATCTCCGGGCGCGACTCGGCGGCCGCGATCATCCTCGTCAGGGTGGATGCCTACACGATCGAGTTCACTCCGAGCCCCATGCGCCTGGATCCCGATGGCACGAGTGTCCCGATCCGGATTCGACTGGTGGCTGGCACTGGAGAACTGCTCGCGGATTTGACAAGGACGCCAGGCGCCTGCTTCAGCCTCAACAACGGTGTCGCCACGCTGCGCGTCGGAGGACAAGTCGCTGCTGTCAGCACGGGGGTGACTTATGTCAGGTGTACTGGCCGCGGCGTGACCGACAGCGTCCGCATCGAAGTGGGACAGCGGGTCGCGGCCATCTCGATCGCCGGCGATGGAGGTCGACTTGTTCCGGGCGACACAGTGCAGTTCAGCGCCCGCACCGACAACTCCGCGGGACAGCCTTTGGCCGGTGTGGTGCTCGCCTGGGCATCGACCAACACGGGAGTTGTGCGCATCGACTCCGCGACCGGCGTCGCGCGCGCCCTCGGTCCCGGTGCAGCGGGAGTAGTCGCGCAATTCGGCCGAATCGCAGACACGGTCTACGTCACCGTATCGCCGCCGCGGATTGCGTCACTGCGACTCGCCCCGGTGTTCCCGTTCGTATCGGACACCGTTGCGATCGTCGCGACCGCGCGTGATGCATCCGGTGCGATTGTCGCCGTCCCCGATCGCGCGATCACACTGCGGTCGACACGCCCGAGTGTGGTCCAGGTTGTTGGCGCGCGCGTCATTGCTGCTGATTCCGGCAGCGCCTGGGTCGTCGCCACGATCGGCACGGCCACGGATTCGATCCTCGTTGCGCCGCGCGAGCGAGCCTCCGCGATAATGGCAGGGTCCGTTCCCCCTCCAGCGCGGCAAACGCGCGACAGCGCAAGCACCGCGGAACTTCGGTCGCGGATTGCCGGCAGGCTCGTGTCGCTCACGGCGTCGGCCTCGCGAATGTCGCATTCGTCCCAGCTCGCGCAGGGGCGGACCGAGGATCGCGCCGGCCTGATCACCGGCGGATCCGCGTCCGTGGCGGTCACGCGATCGCTCGACATCGCAGCGGACCTGGGCGGAGGGACGCTGACCGGCGCCGACGGCGCGGAGGATCTCAGTGTGGCCGAGGTTCGCGGTCAACTGACGTACTGGACGCGGGATTGGCTCGCGCTGCGCGTGGGCTATACGCGTCGCAGCGAAGCCACCGATCTCGTGCTTCACCGCTGGCAGTTCGCCAATGCGACGGCGGTTACCCAGATGGATCTTTTCGGTGGGGCGTTGAGATCGGTGAGCGCGTTTTCCCTGCTTCCGTGGGGCGGTTTCTCCGGCCACCGCGAGGCCACGGGCAAGCAGGTGGCCCCGAACCGGACGAGTTTTGCGATTCTGTCCTCTCTCGAGTTCAGGTGGAGCGCCCTGAGCGCGGCGATTTCATACCAGGGCGAGCGCTTCACGTTCCCCGAGGCGAACGGCGCTTCGCGCCGCGATCAGTTCTCAACCGTGCGGCTTCGCGTCGGCCTCGAGGCCGGCCCGGTCGTGCGCAACTGACAGGGCGCCGCTATCGCGGGGCCGACAACGGGCCAGCGAGGAACGGAGCGGTCGTCGGCCCGGGCGAGCCGCCGGCCGGTTCATCGGTCACGGCGACCAGCGTGGTGCCGCGCGACGTCTCCGGTAGCGAGAGATTCTCCACCAGCGCATGCCCGTCGGCGTCCGAGTTGAACACCGACACCGAGACCGGTTTGCCATCCTGGATGAGCCACAGCTGATACGCGCGGCCGGCGCGCGCCGGCGGCAGGCCGAACGCGTGCAGGACGCCCCGCTTCTGGCGCTCGTTCCAGAAGAACTGGATCCCCGGACCGGGCACGTTGTCCACGGCCACCAGGTGCGCCACACGGAGTTGTGCCTGCGCCTCGAGAATCGCGTTGAGGGTGGTCTCGCGCTGCGCCAACGAGTCGCGCAGCAGCACTTCCCTCTCGCGCAGCGCTGCGAGCGTCGATTCGCTTCGCCCGAGCGAGTCGCGCAGAACAAGACTGTACGCGCCAAGGCCGACCGCGAGGACCAGCGCGGCCGCAAGCGCGGCCATCACCGTCGCGGGCATTCTCCGCGGCGCCGGCGGCGGCAGCGCGACCTGCTTCTCGCGCGCCACGCGCGCCAGCAAACGTTCTTTCACCCCGGCCGGGGGAACCACAGGCTTGGCGGTTGCCATCTGGACCACGAGCTCCTGGTACGAGTTGAGCTCCCTTCGCAGCGAGTTGCCCGCCGAGCCGACGAGCGCCGACTCCACCGCCGCCGCCTCGTCTGCGCTCAGCGCGCCCAGCGCGTAGGCGGGGAGAAGCTCTCGCAGCTCGTCCTGCGTGTACGATTTCATACGAGAGCCTCTGTTCCGTGGGGGCCGAGCAACTGGCGCAGTTTCGTCATGGCGAGCCGGATGCGCGTCTTGATGGTTCCCAGCGGCTCAGCGAGCCGTTCGGCGATCTCGCTCTGGGAAAGTCCCTCGAAGAACGCCAGCTCCACCGCCTGACGCTGCGGCTCCGGTAGGGCGCCAAGGGCTTCGGCGACCGCGACACGTCGCTCGCTGGACTCCAGCGCGCGCAGGGGGTTGGACGCGAAGTCTTCGGCAGCCAGCTGCGCGGGAGGCGCGTCGTCCACCGAGACCGATCCGAGCCGCGCCTGGCACTGCGACGCGCGGACGGCGTCCAGCGCGCGGCTCCGCGCGATCGTGACCAGCCAGCTCGCGACCGCTCCGCGCCTGGCGTCGTACCGCCGCGCGTCGGTCCACGCCTGCGCGAAGGTCTCGAGAAGCACGGATTCCGCGATGGTGGAGTCGCGCGCGATGCGCACCGCCAGGCCCATGACGACAGGCGCATAGCGATCGTACAGCGTCGCCAACGCGCGCTCGTCGCCGCCACGAATGGCGTCGACGAGCGCGTTGTCGTCCAGCGTTCCCCCGGCCGCGCCAGTCACGTGGCGAAAGTATGAATCCTTCGTCCGTCGCGCGACTGACACGGTCCCGTCCGGCGGTTCACCGGGCGCTGAAGCGCGAGGGGAACTGTTTCACGATCGCGT
The DNA here is from genome assembly GCA_963724885.1 of uncultured Gemmatimonadaceae bacterium. Taxonomy (GTDB): domain Bacteria; phylum Gemmatimonadota; class Gemmatimonadetes; order Gemmatimonadales; family Gemmatimonadaceae; genus DASPMP01. The sequence goes on from CAVRWG010000004.1 coordinate 702,186, forward strand.
CGGCGAGCGGGTCCGCGATCATCGCCATGTGCGCCGCCGCGGTGCGGGCCGCCGCGTAGGCCTTGGCGGGATTCACCGCCGCCTGCGCGTCGATGACGTCCTTGAGCGTCAGCACATGATCCTTCACCAGACCGGCGACCGCGTCGGTCGTCAGGTTCGGGTTCGCCGACGAGAGGAACGCGCCGAAGTCCTTCGTATAGCCCACGAGCGCGTTGACGGCCTGGTTCTGCTTGTTCCTGTCCTTCGTGGCAACGCCGGTGGTGTAGTCGACGACGAATCCGATGTGCTTGCGCCAGAGGGCGAGAAACGCCGTCTCCGCGTCGGAGCCGTACACCGAGCCGATCGCCTTCGACAAGGCGACTGAGTTGGCGTCCAGCGCGCCCGCGGCCGCCTGGAACTCGCTCTGCCGTCCGCCGAGCGCCGAGCCGGTGGCCGCTGCCGCGAGGTAGACGTGCTCCTGCAGCAGCGAGTTGAGCGCGGTGCGCAGGTCCGACGCGGGCGATGAGGTGGTGCTGGACGTCGGCGTGGCCGCGACGAGTGTGGCGCCGATGGCCAGAACGCCGAGCGCGGCGACGATGGAGCGGCGAGTGGAGCGCGGATTCCTGATCACTGGTCTTCTCCGGGTGAAGTGACGCGAACGGTCGCTTTCGTGAACTGATGTCGCTCGCAGTGGTAGCTTTGGATGCCGGGCTTGACGAGCGCGGCGCGGAATGTGGTGCCCTTGCCGGCCAGGGTGCCGTCGAGCCGGGCGCCCGATGACGACGGCGCATCGCCGGTCACGGTGTGCTCGATGTCGTCCTCATTGCGCCATGCCACGGTGTCGCCGGCGGACACGACGACGGTGTCGGGGCGGAACTTGAAGCCCCGTATCGACACGGTTGGGTCGCTCTCGAGCGCGGGAGCGGTACCGGCCAGCGCCAACAGTATGGCGAGCGCTATGAGTCCCATCTCGGCGGTCCCCTGGAGGTGGTTCACAGGGAGTACGACGCCAGGTCTGAATCGGATCTCTGGACGCGTTGCCGGGAGGAACAGGAAGCGTCATTCCGCCGCGGCCCAGGCGGCGATACATTCGCGCCACTCCCCGCCCATCGAGAGTCGCCATGTTTCGGCATCTTCGCATTGCGGTCGCTTCAGCCGCCATCGCAGCATCCGCCGCTCACGGCCAGGCACAGACGCGGCACCCGCTCGATCCCCTTGATTGGGACGAGCACTGGATCATCCTCGAGACGTTGCGCGATGCCGGGCGCTTCAACGACAGCACGCGCATCGCGCTGGTGCGTCTCGAGGAGCCGGCAAAGGACGCCATCTGGGCATGGCGACCGGGGGGCGCTCCGATCGCCCGCGTCGCGCGCGCCGTGGTAAGACAACAGTCTCGATCGTTCGAGGCGTTCGTGGATGTCGGCTCCAGCCGCCTGGTGTCGTGGAACGAACTGATCGGCCACCAGCCCAACTTCCTCCGCGAGGAACTCGGCGGAGCCGCCGACGCCGTCGTCATGAAGCACCCGGATTTCATCGCGGCGATGCGCAAGCGCGGCATTACCGACTTCACGTTCCTCGAGTGCGGCGGCGGCCCGCCGGGCTACTTCGGCACTCCGGAGGAGGCCGGACGGCGATTGTCACACGTGACGTGCGTGGATTCGCGACGCGTGCGGAACACGTGGCCGCGGCAGATCGCCGGCGTCACCGTCGTGTACGACGTGAATGAGAAGAAGGTGCTGCGGGTGATCGATGAAGGCGTGGTGCCGGTGCCGCAAACCCGCGCGGACCTCGACGAGCGCTCGGTCGGACCGCTGCGTCCCGCGTCGCCGCCGATCCACGTCACGCAGCCGCTGGGGCCGAGCTTCGTCGTCGATGGCAATCAGGTCAGCTGGGACCGCTGGTCGTTCCACGTGCGGCCCGACCAGCGCGTCGGGATGGTGATCTCAACCGTGCGGTATCGCGACGGCGAGCGGCAGCGCCCGGTCCTGTACGCGGCGTCGCTTTCCGAGATCTTCGTGCCCTACATGGACTCGTCGCGCTACTGGTATGCCCGCAATTTCCTGGACGCGGGCGAATACGTCGCCGGCGGGCTCGCCAAACCGATGGAGGCCGGCATCGATTGTCCGGACCACGCGGTGTACTTCAACACCACTCTGGCGCAGGACGACGGACGGCCCGCCGCGGTGCCGCGGGTGATCTGCATGTTCGAGCGGGCCTCGGGCGACGTCGTGTGGCGCCACCGCGACCGGCTGGGCGTGGAAGGTCGCCCGAAACGTGACCTCGTCGTGCGCTTCACGGCGGTGCTCGGCAACTACGACTACATCTTCGACTGGGTGTTCCAACAGGATGGGGCGATCCGCGTCGCCGTCGGCTCGACCGGCATCAACGAAGTGAAGATCGTGAAGGACGCGGACGTCACCGTCGCTCAGCAGTCCAACGGCAACGGCGGCGCCGCGGCGAGACCCGACGCGTTCGGGCGTTTCGTCGATCGCAACGTTGTGGCCGTGAACCACGATCACTATTTCAACTTTCGCATCGATGTCGACGTAGACGGGTCCACGAACAGCTTCAGCGTGGACCGGCTCGAAACGGTGACGCTGCCCGCCAGCCATCCGCGGCGCAGCCTGTGGGCGGTGAAAGGCACGGTGCTGCGCCTCGAGAGCGACGCAAAGCTGAGCGCCGACATGCACCGTCCGTCGCTGTGGCGCGCGCTGAGCGCGCGTAGCTCCAACCGGAACGGCTATCCGACGAGCTACCAGCTCGTGCCGGGGATGAGCATCCAGACGCTGCTCTCGGCGGACGACTATCCGCGGCGGCGCGCCGGCTTCATCGATCATCACCTCTGGGTGACGCCGTACAATGCCGCCGAGCAGTACGCGGCCGGCATGTATCCGACGCTGAGCAAGCCTGGAGAGGGGCTGCCGAAGTGGACATCGGCAAACCGCGCCATCGAGCAGACCGACATCGTGCTCTGGTACACGATGGGGATGCATCACGTGGCGCGGGCCGAGGACTGGCCGGTGATGCCGGTGCACTGGAACAGCTTCGAGCTGCGGCCGTTCGACTTTTTCGATCGGAATCCATCGCTCGCGCTGCCCAAAAAGCCGTAGGCGCGCTGCCCTGGACGCCGTGGGCGAAATCAACAACCCGACAGGAGAGTCATCGATGAGAGTCGTCGTTGGTGTGGTGGTCGGATTCATTGTGTGCGCGACAGACGCACGAGCGCAGGCCGGAGGCGCGCCGGCACAGCCGCAGCAACCGATGGGATTCTTCATCACGAGCGTCGGCAAGGGCGACGGCGGCAACCTCGGCGGTCTCGCGGGCGCGGACGCGCACTGTCTGCAGCTGGCGCAGGCGGCGGGCCTCGCCAGTCGCACGTGGCGCGCGTATCTCAGCGCGGCCGGCGCCGCCGGTCAGCCGCCCGTCAACGCGCGCGACCGCATCGGGACCGGGCCGTGGTACAACGCCAAGGGCGCGCTCATCGCATGGAACGTCGCTGACCTCCATGGCGACATGCACCGCGACCGCAACAGCATCAACAAGGAGTTCGCGCTGAACGAGAAAGGCCTGCCGGTCAACGGCCGCGGCGACACTCCAAACCAGCACGACATCCTCACTGGCTCCGATTCGCACGGACGCGTGCTGCTGGGCAGCGCCGCGACGACCACGTGCAATAACTGGACGAGCAATGCGGCCGGCAACGCCATCGTCGGCCATCACGATCGCGCGGGCGGCGGCAACTCGTCGTGGAATGCCGCGCATTCGAGCCGCAGCTGCAGCCAGTCCGACCTCGTCGCGACGGGTGGCGCCGGTCTCTTCTACTGTTTCGCGATCAACTGAGCCGGAGAGGCACAACCTCAGTGGAGTGACATGCCCGCGACCGACGCGGACATCATCATCGTCGGCGCGGGCCTGGCCGGACTCGTCGCCGCCGCCGAGTCGGCCGACGCCGGACGTTCGGTGCTCCTGCTCGACCAGGAAGGCGAGCAAAGCCTGGGCGGACAGGCGTTCTGGTCGCTCGGCGGCCTGTTCTTCGTAAACTCACCCGAGCAGCGACGCCTGGGCATTCGCGACTCGCGCGACCTCGCGATGCGCGACTGGACGACGACCGCAGGGTTCGACCGCCCGGAGGATCACTGGCCGCGACAGTGGGCCAATGCATACGTGGACTTCGCCGCGACCGAGAAGCGCGCCTGGCTTCACGGGCTTGGCATGCGCTGGTTCCCGGCGGTGGGCTGGGCCGAGCGCGGCGCGACCGGCGCCAGCGGCCCGGGCAACAGCGTCCCGCGATTCCACGTCACCTGGGGCACCGGGCCGGGCGTGCTCGCGCCGTTCGTGCGACGCGTCCGCGAGCACGCCAGCGCGGGTCGCATCCGTCTGCGATTCCGTCATTGCGTGCGCGGGCTGGTCGTCACCAACGGAGCGGTGAATGGCGTCCGTGGCGACGTCCTGGAGCCAACCACCGTGGTGCGAGGCGAGACCAGCTCACGCGTGGTCGTCGGCGATTTCAGCCTGAACGCGCAGATCGTCATCGTGACCTCCGGCGGGATCGGCGGGAACCACGGGCTGGTGCGTCGCTTCTGGCCCACGGAGCGGCTCGGCGCGGCGCCCGCGTTCATGCTCTCGGGCGTACCCATGCACGTGGACGGGCTACTCCAGCAGGAAGTGGTGAAGGCCGGGGCGCACCTGATCAACGCCGACCGGATGTGGCATTACACGGAGGGGCTGCGCAACTGGAACCCCGTCTGGCCCAGCCACGGCATCCGCATCCTGCCCGGGCCGAGCAGCCTCTGGCTCGACCCCACGGGACGTCGGCTTCCCTTCCCCAACATTCCCGGCGCCGACACGCTCGGCACTCTCCAGCACATTACCGGGAACGGCTACCCGTACACATGGTTCCTGCTCAATCGCGCGATCATAAAGAAGGAGTTCGCGCTGTCGGGCAGCGAGCAGAACCCCGACCTGACCGGCAAGGACCTGTTGCTCACGCTGAAACGCATCGGGAAGAAGCTGCAGGCGCCCGTCCAGGCATTCATGGACAAGGGCGCGGATTTCGTGGTGCGGGACAACCTGCGCGACCTCGTCGCGGGAATGAACACGTTGACCGGTGACAGTCTCGCGAGCTTCGAGACGGTCGAGCGCGAGGTGCTGGACCGCGACCTGCAAACGCGCAACGTGGCCGGCAAGGACCCGCAGCTCGCCATCGTCCGGAACGCGCGCGCCATCCTCAGCGAGCGTGTCGTCCGGGTAGCGCCACCGGCGCCGATTCTCGAGCCGGCTGACGGTCCCCTGATTGCCGTCAAGCTGAACATCCTCACCCGCAAATCCCTCGGCGGTCTCGCGACCGATTTGCATGGTCGCGTGCTGCGTCCGGACGGCCAGCCGCTTCCGGGCCTCTACGCCGCGGGAGAAGTGGCGGGATTCGGCGGCGGCGGTGTGCACGGCTACCGCGCGCTCGAGGGAACGTTCCTCGGGGGCTGCCTCTTCAGCGGCCGCGTCGCTGGGCGCAGCGCGGCAGCCGCAGTCCGATGAACTGCCTCCCTGCGCCGAATTCTATCGCGGATTACGCTGAATACGCCGAAACCACTCGCGGAAGGGCACACAGCGTTTGGCTTCTGCCGCGTGCCCTTTCCGCGTCCTCCGCGTACTCCGCGATCGCCTTCGGTTGAGAGTAAGCGGACTCAGTTCACGGTGACGGACAGCGTGTGGCGCTCGCCCAGGCTCGAGCCGCAGCCCTGGCTGTAGTACTGGTGGATACCGGGCTCGGAGAACTTCACCGCGGTCGACGTGTCCCCCGGTGCGACGGATACCAGCGGCAGATTGTCGTGGACGAGGACGATCGTGAGCCATACCGACGTTTCGTTCACGAAACTGATGCCCCGGTCCGCTCTCACGGACGCCGGCTCGGGATCCGCGAATACGCACGCGGCATTCCCCGACTTCGGGAGGAGCGTCACCAGCGACGACGGGTCGTCGGCCGCAGTCACCTCCTCGCACGAGACAGTCGCAATCAGCAGCAGCACAGCAATCGATCGCATCGGCATCGTTTCCTCCGGTGGGCGGTTGTAAGCCGCGCGCGCTGGGAGGCAGGTCACGTGCCGACGGAAAGTCGCAGGTTCGCGGGGTTCGACGAGGCAAGTGTCCACTCTTCCATGTGTCAGTCGACCACTCCGCGTGTCACTCCCGATTCACGCGTGCGACATTGGGCCATCGGAGTATTGCCGGCCGCGCGGTTCCGCCATCACCTTCGGCCCGGACCCACGCTAGCAGGAGGCCTCATGCCCACGATCACTGCCAGGGACGGCGCGCAGATCTTCTACAAGGATTGGGGCTCGGGACAGCCCGTCGTGTTCAGCCACGGCTGGCCGCTGAATGCCGACGCCTGGGACGAGCAATTGTTCTTCTTCGCGTCGCAGGGCTATCGCGCCATCGCCCACGACCGCCGCGGACACGGCCGTTCGAGCCAGACGTTCACTGGCAACGACATGGACACGTATGCCGACGACCTTGCGGCGCTGGTTCAGGCCCTCGACCTGACCAAGGCGGTGCACGTGGGCCATTCGACCGGCGGCGGCGAAGTCGTTCGCTACCTCGCCCGGCATGGCACCAAGCGCGTGGCCAAGGCCGTGCTCGTCGACGCTGTGCCGCCCCTGATGCTGAAGACGGCGGACAACCCCGAGGGGCTTCCGAAGGAAACCTTCGACCAGATTCGCGCGGGGATCCTCACGGACCGCTCGCAGTTCTACGAGGACTTCAGCCTTCCGTTCTACGGCGCGAACCGTCCCGGAGCGAAAATCTCCCAGGGCGTGCGCGACGCCTTCTGGCGGCTGAGCATGCAGGCGGGCGTGGCGGCGGCGCACGACTGCATCAAGGCCTTTTCCGAAACCGACTTCAGGCCGGATCTCGCGAAGATCGACGTGCCGACGCTGGTCATCCACGGCGACGACGACCAGATCGTACCGATCGCCGTCGGCGGCCTGCGAACGTCCAAGCTGATCAAGGGATCGGCCCTAAAGATTTACGAAGGTGCCCCGCACGGTCTCATGACAACGCATCAGCAACGCTTCAATGACGATTTGCTGACATTCATCCGCCAGGAGGCACGCGCCGTTGCTGCCTGATGCTTAGTATTACCTAATGCTGCGCCGTCGCGCCGACTCACGCTGCCTCGCTGTCACGTTCCGCCGACGTGGAACGACAGACCGAAGCGGAACTCGCTCCTGGGCTGCGGCGCCAGCTCCGCGGTGGGCAGCACGTATTCGGACATGCGCCAGCGCCCTTCGCCGAACAGGTCGAGAACGCTGGCGATCGGGATGGCCGCGCCGGCGCCGTAGCTCCAGCCGTTGCGCACGACGTCACCGCGGTTGTCACCACCGCCCGTGATGCCGAGTCCGGCGAACAGGTAAGGCGCGATCGTGCGGCGATATCCAGTGCCGCCGCCGAGGAAAAGCACGGCGTCGGCGTCGGCGCTCCATGGCCGGTCGCCGCCGGTGGAAATGCTGTCCAGGTTCTGGACGGACATGTCGGCGCTGCCGCGCAGCGCCAGGCCGCTGCCGAATGTGAGCGCGAGGCCTACAAACGGGTTCCGTGACGCACTGGGAACGTGCGAGAGGTACGGGCTGATGGTGACGGACGACTGGCCGACGGCAACCGCCATCGGCGCGATCGAGAACGAAACCGCCGCGAGAAGCTGCGGTACTCGGTGTGAGCGCAACACTGAGCCTCCGATTGTGGTTTGTGCTGCACGCATGCACGCGGGCTGCCAGTGCGGAGGCCGTTTGTAAGTCGTTGCCCCACGCGACATTCGCGACAATGGCGCCGCGGCGCGCGCAGTCGGGTGTGTCGAAAGTGGGACGGAGCTTTGCTCTCGAAAGGACACAGGCGTCGCGTCATCGGGTGCAGAACATGCCACGCATCGGCGCGTCGACAGATGGAGTCTCCATGACCCGTATTCTGGCCGCCGGCGCCCTGCTGCTGATCACCGCCGCCTGCCGTCCGCGATCGGAGCCCTCCGTGGCGAACGATCTGCCCGGGGTCGCCGTGATGCGATCGGCATCCGGCGAGGAGCTCGGCACTCTGCACGTGGTTCCCAGTTCGCATGGCGGCGCGCGCATCCACGGCAAACTGAAGGGCATCCCGAAGGGGCGTCACGGCTTCCACGTGCACTCGATCGGTCGGTGCGACGGAACGGACTTCGACGCTGCTGGCGACCACTTCAATCCCAGGGATCGCGATCACGGCCTGCTGAACCCTGACGGCCCGCACGCGGGTGACGCGCCGAATCTCCGTTTCAGCAGTTCAGGCAGGGCGACCGTGGACGTCGGGCTGCCCCGCGCGCTGCTGACGTCATCGTCCGATTCCGCGGGACTGTGGGATAAGGACGGTTCCTCGATCATCATTCACGCGAACGAGGACGATCAGAGGACCGATCCCGCCGGGAAGTCCGGCGCCCGGATCGCGTGCGGTGTGCTGACCCAGCCCTAGGACCTGTGAACGGCGGCGGCTGACGCTTCGCGGGGCAAACAAGCAGTCGTACATTGCGCCCATGGCGCACAGCGCTCCACTCATCACGACCCTGGTGGCCGGCCTTGGGCTCGCGCTGGTCATGGGGTTCGTCGCCGTTCGGCTCAAGCTGCCGCCACTGGTCGGTTACCTGGTCGCTGGAGTGCTGGTCGGTCCGGGAACGCCGGGATTCGTCGCAGACGTCGCCCTCTCGCAGCAGTTGGCCGAGATCGGCGTGATCCTGCTGATGTTCGGTGTCGGGCTGCACTTCTCTCTCGCCGACCTGCTGGCGGTGAAGCGGATCGCTATTTCGGGCGCCGTCACTCAGATCGTAGTCGCCACGCTAATGGGCATCGGCGTCGCGCGACTGTGGGGATGGACGACGGGAGCCGGGATCGTCTTCGGCCTGTCGCTCTCCGTGGCGAGCACGGTCGTGCTGCTGCGAGCGCTGGAAGACCGCGAGCTGCTCGAGTCGCGCAATGGCAGCATCGCGGTCGGTTGGCTCGTGGTCGAGGACCTCGCGATGGTGCTGGTGCTGGTGCTGTTGCCGGCGCTCGCCGGGATGCTCGGCGGAACGGCTCAGGCCGCGGAGTCGGCGCGCAGCCTGCCGGTCGCGGTGGCGTTGAGCTTCGGCCGAGTCGCGCTGTTCATCGCGCTGATGCTGCTGGTGGGCAAGCGCCTGCTTCCATGGTTCCTCTGGCAGATCGCCGGCACTGCGTCACGCGAGCTCTTCACGCTCGCCGTCATCGCCGTCGGACTTGGTATCGCCTACGGCGCGTCGCATTTCTTTGGCCTTTCATTCGCGCTGGGAGCGTTCTTCGCCGGCATGGTGATGCGGGAATCGGCGCTCAGCCACCGCGCGGCCGAGGACTCGCTGCCGTTCCGCGACGCATTCTCGGTCCTCTTCTTCGTCTCCGTCGGCATGCTGTTCGACCCGGCCGTCTTATTGCGGGAACCGCTGCGGGTGGTCACCGTCGTCGGCATCATCATCGTCGGCAAGTCGTTGGCGGCGCTGGGCATCGTGCTGGCCTTCCGCTATCCGCTCAACACGGCGCTCACCGTGTCGGCAAGCCTCGCGCAGATCGGTGAGTTCTCATTCATACTCGCCGCGCTTGGCGCCACGCTGGGACTGCTGCCTCCGGAGGGACAGGCGCTGATCGTGGCTGGCGCGCTGATTTCCATCGCGCTCAATCCGCTGGTGTTCCACGCCATCGAACCGGTGCAGGTCTGGGTTCGCCGGCGATCCAACCGCGCGCGGCTTCTCGAGCGTAGCGCCGATCCGCTGGCCGAGCTGCCCCAGGGCGTCCGGCCGGAGACGCTGTCGGACCACGTCGTCCTGGTTGGTTACGGCCGCGTGGGCACCCGCATCGGCGACGCACTCCAGCAGCACGGCATGCCCTTCGTCGTCGCCGAGTGGAATCGGGAGCTGGTGGAGCGACTGCGCGCGCGCGGGGTCCTGGCCGTGTCGGGGGACGCGTCCGATGCGGGGGTCCTGATCCAGGCGCACGTTGCGCGTGCCCGCGTCCTCATCATCGCGACGCCGGGGTCACTCGTGGCCGCCCGCGCCATGCTGGATGTCGCCCGGCGGCTGAACCCGCGCATCCAGACCGTGGTCAGGACGCACAGCGACGAGGAGGCCGAGCTGTTGCGCCGTGAAGAGGTGGATCGGGGCTTCATGGGCGAGCACGAGCTGGCGCGCGGGATGATTCGCGACGTGCTCGAGCGCGTCGAGGCGCCCGTGATGTCCAACGCCCACGCTCACCTGGACGCTCGCAGAGCACGCTGATTTCTGCAGGCGGCATCGCCCCGCCGACGCACTCCCGGACGCAGCCCTCTGGCGCAACTGGCGGACGCCGCGCCATACTGATGCTTCCCGTTCGCTTCGACAGGAGCTTCGCAAGTTGCTACGGACCATCGATGTCCTGCAGGGCACCCTGGACCTGCTGATACTGAAGGCCCTCGCGCACGCGCCCAGTCATGGCTGGGGCATCAGCGACTGCATCCGGCGGATGTCGCACGACACGTTCCGGATCGGGCAGGGGTCGCTGTACCCCGCCCTGCACCGCTTCGAGAACCGCGACTGGGTGACGTCGCACTGGCGGACCACCGAGAACAACCGCGTCGCGCGGTACTACGAGCTCACGCCGGCGGGACGGCGCGCCCTCGGCGACGAGATCGAGGCCTGGCGCTCGTACACTGGCGCCGTGACACGCGTGATCGACGCGCGCTAGTACGGCAGCGGCAGCACCCGCGGTCAACGACCGCGACCAGTGCGGCGCTACTTCCTCAGGATCCTGGCCTGGTTCGCGAGGATCTTCTTCTGGTTCTGGAGGATCGCCTTCTGATTTCGCATGATCCTGTCCTGATTGGTGAGGATCCGGAGAAGCCGCTCCTGATTCCGGATGATCCGCCGCTCGCCGGCGAGTATCCGTTCCTGGTTCTCGAGCGTCGCCATTGTCATTCGCTGGTCCTCGGTGTCTAATTCGGGAAGCGGGGGGGCTTGCCACCACGCCTCCCCGGCTCGGTCGGCACAGCCGGTGCCCAGTGTACATCGTCGCGGTCGGGCACGCCACGGGCAGCGATTTTATTCCTGTCGAAGCGACAAGGGAATGAGCGCCTTTGGTCTTGCGCACGCCAAGTGACGCGACCTATACTCGCGACTCGTGCGTAGGACGGCACGCGTCACCCCAGGAGGAGTTCCCCGATGCTTCGCGCTGCACACCGGCTCTCGCTGTTCGCCGCACTCGCTGCCTTGCTGCATGGCGCTGTCGCCGGCGCTCAAGCCTCCGTCTCCGGCACTGTCATCACGGGCGTGGTGCGCACCTCAGGTGGCACCGTACTGGCCGGAGCCAGGGTAACGATTGCGAGCAGCGCGGGATCCGTGCGCTCAGGGACGACGGACGCCAACGGACGGTACGCGATCGCGAACCTGACACCCGGCGTTTACACGGTGTCGGCGGCAGTCGTGGGATACCGCCGGACCGTGAGCACCGGTATCGGCGTCGCGGGCGCGACAACGGTCGATCTGGTACTCGAGCCCACGCCGCTCAACGCGATCACCGTCACCGCGACGCTCCGCGAGCAGGAGCTGCGCGACGTTCCATTCTCCGTCGCCGCGCCGACGGCCGCCGAGCTGCGGGCCAAGGGCGTCGAGGGCATCGAGGACATCGCCATCACCCAAGCAGGGTTCAGCGTCCAGAATCTGGGACCGGGCCAAAGCCAGGTGGCGATGCGCGGCACCTCGTCCGGCCAGACGGCGCGGGATCAGCCCGGCGTGAAGGAGGAAGTCGGCGTGTACCTGGACGACGTGCCGATCTCGCTGTCGCTCTTCACGCCCGACATGGACCTGTTCGACGTGTCCCGCGTCGAGGTGCTGCGCGGCCCGCAGGGCACCCTGTTCGGCGCCGGCTCCCTCGCCGGCACGGTGCGCTACATCAGCAACCAGCCGGAGCTCGGCGTTCGGAGCGTGTTTGGCGAGACCGGCATCAGCGCGATGAGCGGCGGGTCGCCCGGCGGCAACGTCAAGCTCGGGATGAACATGCCGTTCGGCGACAAGGCGGCCGCCCGCGTCGCGGGGTACTACAACCGGATGGGCGGCTACATGGACGCCGTGCAGCCGGGACTGGCCGTCAAGGAGAATCTCAACACCGGCGATCGTTCCGGCGTGCGCGCGGCGTTGCGCCTGTCGCCGAACGCGCGCTTCAGTATCACGCCGCGCGTCGTTTACCAGGCCGTGAACGCCGACGGATGGAATCGCCATGACATGTACAACATCCTGGCGAATCCCTACACGGACCCGGCCTCACGGCCTCCGGTGACACTCGGTCCGCGGCAGCTCTTCACGCAGATCCCCGAGCCGTACACCGATCGCTTCAGCCTCGGTGGCCTGAACGCGACATATGGTTTCGATCGCGTCAGCCTGACGTCGGTGACGTCGTACAGCACGCGCGACGTGACGGTGGTACGCGACGGCGGCGCGCTGTACGCCAGCATCGTCGGCGGCAGCATGGGGCTGCCCGAGCCTGTCTACACGATGAACGCCCAGCTCACCGACATCACGAAGACGGGCGTGCTCACGCAGGAGCTGCGTCTTTCCGGCGCGAATGGCAAGTGGCTCGTGGGTGGTTTCTTCAACAAGGGCCAGCGCGACTACGGCCAGAGCGTCATGGTCCCCGACTTCCAGGACGCCACCGGAATCCCCACGCCCGGCCTGCGCGCGGCGAGGGACCAGCTGTTCTACTCCGATCTGGGCTACGAGCTGAAACAGTTCGCGTTCTTCGGCGAGGGTACCGTACCCATCGGCGCGCGGCTCAACCTCACGGCCGGCCTCCGCTACTACGATTTCGACGAGGACCGCGCGCAGATCTTCGACGGCATCATGGGCAACCCCGACAACGGCAACTCGCTCGTCTCGAACCCGGGCTCGACGAAGGCGACCGGGCTCGCTCCGCGCTTCATGGCCAGCTTCAGGGCGTCGGAGCAGGTACGGCTCAACGCGCAGGCGTCGAAAGGGTTTCGTCTCGGCGGCATCAACGACCCGCTCAATGAGCCCGTCTGCACGCCGGAGGACCTCGAAACGTTCAGGAACCGCGACTCGTGGAAGGACGAGACGGCCTGGAACTACGAGGTCGGAGCGAAATCCACGTTGATGGGCGGACGCGCATCGCTGAACGTGTCGGCATACTACATGGACATCAATGATCTCCAGCTGACCGTGACCGCCGGCACGTGCACGTCGCGCCTCGTGTTCAACGTCCCCAAGGCGCGCAGCTCCGGACTCGAACTGGACTTCGGCGCGACTCCAAACGAGCACTTCGACTTCTCGCTGAGCGCGAGCCTGAACAACGGGCAGCTGCGCTCGACCCTGACTTCGACCGACGCCAGCAGCAACGTCGACACCGTCTCGGGCATCACGTCGGGCAATCGCCTGCCGAGCGTGCCGCAAGTGCAGGCCTCGGCCGCCGCGACGTACCGGTTGGGTGTCTGGCGCAACTCACGACCCTTCGTGAGCGCGTCCATCCGTCACGTGGGCTCGCGCTACACCCTCATCGACGACCTCGGCGCCGGGTTCGGGACCGTCGACCTCAATGCGCTCCCGAACACGATCGGCGGGCCGTTGACGCAAAACACCTTCGCGTTCAACCCGGAGCTGCCGGCGTACAACCTGGCGAACTTGCGCTTCGGCGTGACTCGCGGCATCTGGGAGTACGCCTTGTTCATCAACAACCTCACGAACCAGGAAGCGCAGCTCGCGCTCGATCGCGAGCGCGGTTCGCTCGCGCGTGTGGGCTACCTGACGAACCCGCCGCGCACGATCGGGGTTCGGGTGGGGTTCAACCAGTAGGCATCACGACCATCAAGCGTTGCACTGCAAGTACGTGTGCAGCGGGCAGCGGGCCGTGAACAATTTGCTGTGAAACGGCCGAGGGACAGACTGTCCCCCGGCCGTTCAGCGGCGAACGGCAGACTGCCTGCTGCCAGCTCTACACGTAACGTCGGTTCCCTGCCCTACATCAGTCTGCGGAGGGCGCGTCGTAGCCACGGTCGCTCGCAGTTGTCGCATGCCGCGCACTTCGCCGGGAGACGCTGTTCCCCGAAGTACTCGAGCACGAACGCGCGACGGCACCGGTTGGAGCGCGCGTATCCCTGCATCAGGGCCAGCTTCTCCAGTTCCGATGCCCGCCGGCGCGCGATGGCGTCCCAATCGACGCCGCTGTCGTCGAGCGGCGCTCCCGGCTGGGCGAGCTCGAACCCGCCGTCGACCGCGATGAAGTTGAGCAGCCGCCGCTGCTGCAGTCGCTCGAGCGAAGCACGGGTGCGTTGCCACGGAGTGGCCGGCGCGAGCGCACTCAGGTCGACTGGCGTCTCCCATTGCCGTGCCGACGGACCGAGGCGCCACAGCGCGCGCAGCACCGCCAGGTCATCGGCGTCCGACGGCGCACTCAGTGCGCGGGCAAGCTGCTCGGGCGTGGCCGTGACGTGTACCCGTACCATTCTGCCCACCGAACGGTGCTCCGTGACCGCACCGTGTCGCACCAGAAATGCCATCGCGGCGTCGGGTGCCCTGCCCGCGACACGACCGCCCGCGCGCGTGGCGCGGAGCCTGGCGTAGAGGTCCTCGACCTTCGATCGCTCGGGGAACGTCGCGCCGATGAAGCCCTCGTGGATCAGGCGATCGGCGTCCGCGTGCAGCAGGACGCAGTGGGCGAACGCGCCGTCGCGACCGGCGCGTCCCGCCTCCTGATAGTACGACTCGAGCGTGCGCGGCATGGCAAAGTGCACCACGAGCCGCACGTCCGGCTTGTCCACCCCCATGCCGAACGCGTTCGTCGCAACGATCACGTCGAGACGGCCGCGCATGAACGCCTCCTGCGTTCCGTGGCGCACGGTCTCGTCCAGGCCCGCGTGATAGGGGGCCGCACGGCAACCCCCACCGTCGAGTCGTCTCGCCACGCTCACCACGCTGGCGCGCGTGGCCGCGTAGACCACAGCGGGGTGGGCGTGTGACCGCATGATCGCGAATCAGCTGCCGCGTCTTGTCTGCGTCGTCGCGACACTGGCGAACGGCGTAGTGCAGGTTGGCGCGGTCGAATCCGCCGACGATCACGCGCGGCTCACGCAGACGCAGCTGGCGCGCGATGTCCCGCCGCACCGCCGGCGTCGCGGTGGCGGTGAGCGCCACCACCTGAGGGGCACCGTAGGTCGCGGTGACGTCGGCAATGCGGCGGAAGGCGGGCCGAAAGTCGTGTCCCCATTCGCTGATGCAGTGGGCTTCGTCCACGGCGATCAGCCCAATCCCGCGCCGTTGCAGTGGCTGGCGCAGGTCGGCGGACGCGAATCGTTCGGGCGACAGGTACAGCAGCTTGATGTCATCGTGCGCCACGCGGCGGAGAATGCCGGACGTTTCCGAGGCATCCAGCGTGCTGTTGAGGAACGCGGCCGCGATGCCGCGGCCCACCAGGCGATCGACCTGGTCCTTCATGAGCGAGATGAGCGGCGAGATGACAACCGTCAGCCCGGAGAGGGTCAGGGCGGGCACCTGATAGCACAAGGATTTCCCGCCACCTGTCGGCAGGACCGCGAGCGTGTCGCGGCCGTCGAGTACCGACGCGACGATGTCGCCCTGGCCGGGCCGGAAGTCTTCGTACCCGAAATGCCGACGCAACACGTCGCGGGCTTCTTCCAGGCTGGCTCGCATGCCGGACGATGCGCAGCAGGAATGCTCTGAGCGGCATCGTTCGGTTGCTCACCGAAGCACCGACTTGCATGAGGCGACCTGCAAGTACGTGTACCGCGGGCAGCCGGCAGTGACCAGTTTGCCGTGAAACGTCCGAGGGACAGTCTGTCCCCCGGCCGTTCAACCGCACACGGCGAACTGCCTGCTGCCAGCTCTACACGTACTTCTTTCGACGCTCGGGTCTTGACGAACTACGCGCCCCAACCGAACCTGACCCCTCCCCCGCACTTCCGAACAACGTCAGGAGCCCGACTTGTCCACTGTCCTGCCAACAACCACCAGCGGGCGCTTCTGGCCCTCAGAGCTCACCAGCGTCCAGCGGCGCGCCCTGCTGGCCGCGATGCTGGGCTGGATGTTCGACGCCATGGACTTCCTCATCTACGTCCTGGCCATCGGCCGACTGAAAGCGCACTTCGGCTTCGGCGACGCCACCGCCGGCCTGCTCGGAACGATGACGCTCGTGAGCGCGGCAGCCGGCGGACTGGCGTTCGGTGTGATCGCGGACCGCATCGGCCGCGTGCGGGCCCTCAATATCACCATCGCCATCTATTCCTTCTGCTCGCTCGGCGCCGCGACGTCCCAGAGCGTCGTTCAGCTCGCGATCTGGCGCACGCTGCTCGGCATCGGCATGGGCGGCGAGTGGGCATCCGGCAGCGTGCTGGTGGCCGAGACCGTGCCGGCCCATCTGCGCAACAAGGCGACGAGCCTGATGCAGTCCATGTGGGCGATCGGCGCCATCCTGGCCGCGGTGCTCGCCGGTCTCGTGCTCGACGTGCTACCGCTCGGCGACAATGCGTGGCGCTGGCTGTTCGCCATCGGAGGCGCTCCCGCGCTGCTGGTACTCTGGGTGCGTCGCGGCGTTCCGGAGCCCGGGATCTGGCGTGAGAATCGCGCCGCCGCGCAGGAGCGGCAGAATCCGTACACTGTGCTGTTCGGTCGCGACCTGCGAAGGCGCACCATCCTCGCGATCGCGCTCGCGTCGCTGCTCCAGTTCGCGTATTGGGGATTGTTCTTCTGGCTGCCGAATCTTCTCGCGTCGCCCGTCGCGCAAGGCGGCGCGGGGATGTCGGTGGTGAAGTCCACAGGATGGCTCATCCCGATGCAGGTCGGCGCGTTCGTCGGGTACATCGCGTTCGGCCCGCTCTCCGATCGCTTCGGGCGACGGCGCGTGTTCGCCACGTTCGTCATCCTGGCGGCTCTGATGGTGCCCGTCTACGGACGCATGATTCACAGCCCGCTCACGCTGCTGGTACTCAGTCCGCTCCTCGGGTTGGTGGGCCACGCGTACTGGAGCATGATGGGGCCATTCCTCTCGGAGCTGTTCCCCACGGCGGTGCGCGCCAGCGGCCAGGGGTTGGGCTACAACGCCGGACGCCTCTTCGGCGCGCTGGCGCCCTACGTCATCGGCGTGCTCGCCACGCTCCCGAGCGTGGGCATCGCGGCGGCGCTGATGCTGACGAGCGCGTTCTATCTCGCGGCTGGCGCACTCGTCTTCGCATTCCCCGACAGGAGCCGAATGGCCCTCACGTGATGTCCGGGCTGGCTCGTATCGTGCCCGTTCCACGGGCGAGATGCGACCAGCGACCACAGCCACCGCATGCGTCGCCGGATTCGTACTCCTCGCGCTACCGCGCGCCGGCGACGGGCAGACGCGTCAGACCGCGCCCGCGAACCGCGCAGCCGGCCTCGTCGTCACGCCGGGCCCGCGGTACCAGGCAGGCTCGTACACGCGCGTGATTCTCGGCAGCGGCTGGCGCGACGTCTGGACGACAGCCGTCCGCGCGCCTGTACTCGATCTGGCGACCTATGCGGGCGGGCTGAAGCTGAAAGAACGCGGCGGCGGATTCCACAGTCTCGTGCTGCACCTCGAAGAAGAGAATGGCTGGCGCGAATACCGTTTTCGCTCGGTCGACAAGTTCCCGATGCAGGGCATGCCCGCGGCCATCAAGGGCACCGCGGTCGGGCGGGTTTTCGAGGACCAGGTCAGCATCATGTTTCCCGCTGCGCCGCTGCTGGTCCCTCCGCTGCTCGAGTCCATCGGAGCGCTGCACGTCAGGCCCGAGCTCTACGTGATGGGAGACAGCCCGCGCCTCGAACATGTGCGCGACACCGTCGCCGGCATGCTCGGCACCATGGAGCTGAAAGCCGAGGAGGCCCCCGACGACAAGCCGGGGTTCGCGGGATCGCGCGCGATCAAGGACACGGAGGGTTTCTTCGAGGACCTGGCATCGGGTCGCGCGCATCGCCTGGACGAGCGGGAATTCCTGGCCGTTCGGCTCGTGGATTTTCTGATCAACGATCCCGACCGCACTCCCGACAACTTTGATTGGGCCCGTTTCGGCGAGAAGGGTGCCTATACATGGCGCCCGATTCCGCGCGACCGCGATCAGGCCTTCGTGGACGCACGCGGACTGGTGAACGCGCTCGTGATCCGCCCGCTCTTTCCGAAGGTGGTCGAATTCACGCCTGCAATCCCGCTCAAGGGACTGGTCTACGTTTCGCACGCGCTGGACCGGCGACTCCTCCAGCGACTCACTGCGGAGGACTTTCGCGCGGTGGCCGCCATGGTACGGATGGCTGTCCAGGACAGCGTGATCGCGCAGGTGGTCGCAGCAATACCGGAGCCGTGGCGCGTTCGGACGGCGGCGGATGAACGGATCAGGACCGTGCTCCGCGCGCGACGCGACCAGCTGCCGGAGGCCGCGATGGCATTCTACCGCGATCTGGCGAGTGACGTGGACATCCGGGGCACCGACGAGCCCGACCGCTTCGAAGTCGTGAGACATGTCGACGGGCGCGTGACCGTCATCGTGACGGATCCGGAGCAAGGACCTGCGACCGTCGTCCGCCGCGAGGACGGCAGGTTGGTGACGACGTCCGACGGATCGGTGGCGAGCGACGACGTGCGAGGTCCCTACTACTCGCGCACGTTCGTTCCGGGCGAGACCGACGAGGTCCGTCTCTATGCCGGCGGCGGCGACGACGTCGCCGTCGTGCGCGGGGCACCCTCCGACGCGATCAAGGTGCGCGTCATCGGCGGAAAGGGCGACGACATCCTCGCCGATTCCGCGGGCGGCCGCGGAACGTTTCTCTATGATGCGGAAGGCAGGAACCGTCTGGTGACCTCGCGCGGCACTCACACGAGCGCTCGCCCCTGGAAAGCGCCGAAGCCCCCGAACGGATTCAGGTTGGGCGGCGCGTGGCGACCGGATTGGGGTGGTAGCTCGGGATGGGGAGCGGTCATCGATCACGAGCCGGGCGCGGGAATCATCCTTGGAGCCGGTCCACGGCTCAAATCGTACGGCTTTCGACGCCTGCCGTATCACTGGCGCGCCGGCGCCAACCTGCTTGTCGGCACCGAGAACGGGCGCCTTGGCTTGACGGCGGATGCGGACTATCGCGCCGAGAACTCGCCGCTGATGTTCGAGGTGGCGAGCCGCGCCACACAGCTCGAGCCCACGCGGTTCTACGGGTACGGCAACGATTCTCCCGACATCGGCAGCGACGGGGCACTGGTAGAACAGACCGTCCTCGCGCTGGAACTGTCGCTGGTGAGGCAGGTTGGCTGGCGCACGCGCGAAGGAAGCGGGAACCCGCTGCTCGGCGACGAGGACACGCACACCGGGCTGCGCCCGCTCTTCGGCGAGCTTCGCGTGGGGCCAGTCCTTCGCTGGATCGATCCGGACCCCGACACGTTCTCCCCCTTGCGCCGTTCCGGGGTGGTGGGCGCGGAAGACTTTGGCCTTGTGGGCGCCCGGTTCGGCGTCGAACTGGATCGCACGGACAGCGGTCCGGTTCCGACGCGGGGGTGGACCGTCGAGGCCGATCTCGCGGGGTTCGCTCCTGTGTCGGGCGTCGACGCTGGATTCGGGACGGCCACCGCCGGCGGCGCGGTGTACGTGCCGATCGTACGCGATGGGTTGAACATGGCCCTCCGTGCTCGAGGCGCGGTCGCGTCGGACGAATCCCCCGTGCAGTTCGCGCCCTCGATCGGCGGCAGGAGCACGGTACGCGGCTATCCCTGGCGCCGCTTCGTCGGCGACGCTGCCGTCAGCGGTGGCGCCGAACTTCGCGCGCCGGTAGGCACAGTGAACTTCCTGATTCGTTCGCAACTCGGACTCTTTGCACTGGCCGACGCAGGTCGGGTCTGGTTCGATGGAGACAGTGACGGAGGGTGGCATACGGGCGTCGGCGCGGGATTCTGGCTGGCGGCGCTTGGCAGGGCAGTGAGTGTGACGTATGCGTATGGAGACACACACAAGGTGTACCTGAAAAGCGGCCTTTCGTACTAGCGCAAATGCCGCCCGCAGGGCCGTAATGGCGCGACTACTAAACCGCGCAACTGCCAAGAAGCGCAGGACAAGAAAGCCTCGTTCTCTAGTCCCTAGTCCCTAGTCCCTAGTCACTGTTTCTAATCGTCGCTGACCGCGCCGCTGAAGGGCACGTACTGCGCGGCGGCGATCTCGTCCGACCAGCGCTTCTCCAGCTCGGCCACCAGCTCGGCGGGATCGACATCCTTCCTTAGGCGCAGCAACGTCTCGAAGTGTACGAGCCCGTTGTCCCTGACGGGCTCCGCGATGCGCCACTCGCTCGCCAGACGGCCCGCGACGGTCTCGATCGCGCGGTGCGCGGCGTCCTCGTCATGCGCCTTGACCACGAGCATTCCATCGGGCTTCATGCCCTCGGCTTGGCCCGATGCCCTCTCCTCGACCTCTTTCGCCGTGTGGTTCCCGAACTGGGCGAGTAAACGCGCGTCTCCGATGGCGAGTTGAGCGCCGCGACCTTTTTCGTAGATCGAGCCGATGTCGTACGCCCAGAACGTCATGACCACGAGCGAGAACGCCATCGACATCACCAGCGCGACGTCGACCGCATGGACGCCAGCAGCGAGGCCGATGCCGAGCGCGAGGAGCACGTACACGGCCTCTTCGGGCTCCTCCAGGCTCTGCCGGAAGCGGACGCCGGCGACGATGCCGGCCAGCGCAAAGGCCAGCGCGAGGCTGTTCTTCACCACGAGCACGACGCCCGCGACGACCAGCGGCAGCACGATCAGCGTGTACACGAGCGACGGGTCGTAGCGCAGCCGCCGGGTTCGCATGAGCACCCAGGCAACGGGAAGGACGACCGCGAGCGCCCAGAGCATGGCCGTCAGGGCGAGCGCGCCTCGGCCGGCAGGGCCGGCCCATGGCTCGGGAGGTCCGGCCACCACCGGATGGCCGCCGGTGAGCAGCTCGTCAACCTGTCCGCGCGGTGGCTCCGCGATGGGCGCCACAAGCGCTTCCCGGAAGCCCGGCACGTAGGCGATCAGCACGCTCGCCAGGAGCACCAACCCGCCGTAGTACAGCAGCAGCCCGATCAGCGGCAGCGATCGCTTGATGCGCCGGTGCTTCTTCTGCCTCGCCGCAGCCGTCTCCCGCTTGGATGCGTCTCGCATCTGAATCCGGACTGGGCAAGAACCGTGACTCGAGCGCGCGGGCGCAGGCGTCGGCCGGTCCCACCAGATCCCACTGTGGGGCGCATATGCCGGTGCGCGCCCTGATTCCCAGTTCGGAAGCCTGGGCCTTGCGAATGAAACGGGCGCCGGGAATCCATCCCGGCGCCCGTTCTCATACTGCGTTCGCATCGTCGATGCGAACATTGGAATGTCAGGGAATGATGCGCGGCCGCTCGGGCTCCGCCTTGGCGTCCACGAGTGCGCGACGCTCCTTGAGATGCGCTTCCATCTTCAAACGGGGCACGCCATCCTGCAACCACTGCGGCGCCGGCTGATCGCGCAGGAAGGTGTCGAACCATTCCGTCATGCGGAGCGCGTAGTCCTTCTGGTTCGCGGGACGAGCCAGCCCGTGGTTCTCGCCCACGTACTCGAGCAGCACCACTTCCTTGCCGAGCTGCCGCAGGTGGTTGTAGTACGTGATGCCCTGGTTGAAGTCCACGGCGCCGTCGCGGTCGTTGTGCAGGATCATGAAGGGCATCGAGAGGTTCTGCGCGAACGTCTGCGGCGAGTTGCGATCGTACGCCTCCGGCACCTCGTTCGGTCCACCGGTGAAGCGGCCCTGGCTCGCGATGAAGATCGAGCCGTCCGTGTTGCCGGTGTTCCAGTACACGGAGCCGAACATCGAGGTCATGTCGGTGAGCGGCGCGCCAGCCACGGCGGTCTTGAAGATCTTCGTCTGCGTGGTGATGAAGCTCGTCTGATAACCGCCCCAGCTGTGTCCCTGGAGCCCGACGCGGGCGGTGTCCACGATGCCGGTGGCGATGGCCGCCTTCACGGCGGGCACCACGCACCACAGCGCGCTGCGTCCGGGGTCGTTCACGTGATACACGATGTCCGGCATCAGGAACGCGTAGCCGCGCGACGTGAAGACGCTGGGGTTGGCGTAGCGCGTCGCGTTCGGCTGCGCGTACGCGTGGAAGCCCTGCGAAAGCAGTTCGTAGATGTACGTCAGCATCGGGTAGCTCTTCCCCTGCTCGTAGCCCGCGGGCAGCCAGAGCATGGCCTGACGCTTCACGCCGCCGCCGTTCTCGCACGTCGTACTCGATGAGGCGCGCGCCCGGTGTCCACGCGATGTCCTTCTGCTGCGGGTTGGCGTCGGTGAGACGGCGCTCGTTCTTCAGGTCGTCCGTGGCGTACCAGTCCGGGAAGCGCGTGATCGTCTGGCGCGTGAACGCCCACGTGTTGGCGTCGCGCGCCCGGCGGTAGTCCACCTTGGCGCTGTCGAGCGCGATGACTTTCACGCCGCCCTTGGCGACGTCGACCTGGACGAGGCCTTCCTTCTTGGTGCGCTCGCCGAAGGTCTCGACGAACAGCGGTGCCGCCGGATCGATTCCCCGGCGATCTCGTGAATCGAAGATGAGCCGCTGCTGATAGCGGAGTCTGATCACGCTGACCGTTTGCCGTGATGTTGACGGCGGCGCCGCTGCTCACGGGCAGGCGCCACAGGTCCCAGTTGTCGCGGACGATCACGCTGGCGCCGTCGCGCGTCCAGCCGAGGAGCCCGCCGGGAATCGCTGGCTTCACCTGGTTGTGGTCGTCTTCCACGTCCCAGAACTTGCCGTTCACGCCCGCGGTGATCGTCTTCGTCGCGCCGGTCGTGAAGTCGTAGGCCTTCCAGTCGCCGGTGTCGTAGTAGGCGTACTTGCCGTTGTCGGGCGAGAACGGCGAAACCGCCCCGCCGCCGCCGAAGCCGCCGCCGCCGCCCGCGCCGCCTGGCACCTTCTTCTGGATCAGCTTGCGCTCGCCGGTCGCGACGTTCACCGCGTAGAGATCGCGATACTGGAAGCCCTTGATGCCGGCGGCGCGCTCGTACTCCGAGACGTCGGTCGCGACGGCCCACGTGTCGCGCGGCCCGCGCTGCAGGTTGCGAAGGTTTTCGTCCGTGAGACGAACGACCTTCGCCGGACCGATGACGTAGGCAGCGACGAAGGCAGCGGCGCGGTCGGCGTTCTCCTGCACCTGCTGCGTCGCTTGCGTGCGCGGATCCTTCCAGTGCCAGAGGACGAGCGATGGTACGTCGGCGTCGGTCTGCGCCGCCGCCGCGACACGTCCGGTGTTACCGCCACCTCCCGGGGCCACACCCTGGGGGGTGGTCCCGTTGAAGTTGGCATTCCGCGGACGCGGCGGACGCGGCTCGCGCAGCCCCACGTACAGCACGTTCGCGTTGCGGCCGAAGGCGATGCTGTAGTCGCCGCTGAGCACGAGGCCCTTGGGCACGCCGGCGGTGTTGGCGTCTATCGTGAACGCCGGAGCGCTCGCTCCGGCATGCGGCCAGACGAGGGCCGTCACGGTTTCGTCCACCGGACCGGCGGTGTCGGACACGACGCGAATTGCCGCAAGCGCGTCGCTGGAATCACCCCACGTGATGCGCCGGTACGCCGCCTTGTGCGCATCGAGCGAGCGCGTGACGCCGGTGGAGAGCTGGCGCAGCTGGATGCTGTTGCCCAGCTGGTCCTGGATGGCGATGGCGTAGGCGATCCAGTCGGCGCCGTCATCGAACGCGAACTCGGAGACGTTGGCGATCGGAGTCGTCGGAGCGGATGCGCCCGCGGCCAGATTCACCAGCTCGAGCGTCGTACCTGTCGTGCTTCCCCCGCTGGCGCCACTGCCACCCCCGCCTCCAGCCCCTCCGCCCGACGCGCCTGACGACGCAGGAGGAGCGTGATGGACCGCGAGCCAGTCGGACTTGTCGCCGGCAAAGCGGAAGCTGCGCACGTTCTCGAACTCGCGCCTGGCGCCGTCGGCGAGACTCACGATGCCCAACTTGACCGGGACCGGCGCGTTCGCGCCTGCCGCGCCCGCACCGGCGCTACCCGCCGGTCGGCCACGGCCGCGCTGGGCCGTCGCGGAGCTGGGGTATATAAGGAACGCGACCCAGCGGTTGTTGCCGCTGACGGCGAGCGTGGTTGCCGCCCCGCCACCGCCCGGCCCCCCTCCCCCGCCGCCGGGCGCAGCGCGATTTGCCGCCGCGGCGTCACCGACCGGGAACCGCCACTCCTTGCCGTTCACGGCGGTGTTGCGCATCACGACTTCAGCGTCGCCTTCGTTGGGACCGACGTTGTAGACGAGCCAGTTCCCGTCGTTGGAGATCTGCGGCGTGCGAATCTGCTTCCACGCGAGCAGGTCGTTGAGCGACAGCTGCCGTCCGGCCGATGCCGCCGGCGTCCAGCGCGAGACCGGTGCCGCGTCCTTGGCGGCATACGGCAGCGTGAGCTGTGGGTTCGGAGGAGGGGCGGCTCCCGCTTGCTGCTGCGCCGTGGCGAGCGAAGCGGGGAGTGCCAGGGCGGCGACGGAAGTGGCGACGCAAAGCGATCTGAGACGCATGGAGTGTGGGGCGAGGTTTCTCTGACGATAGCTCCGGCAACGGGACGACGCCATTCGGTCTTCCCGCAAAGAAAAGCCGGGGCGGCGCGACGCGCCGCCCCGGCCTGACCCGCAACAGCCAGATCAGAACGAGTACTGCACGCGCGTGATCGCCATCCGTCCGATCTCCGGCACACCGGCGAACGTCGCACGCTCGTTGTTCAGAACGTTCGTGACGTTCAGCGCCCACAGCGCGTTCCTGCCGCCAAGGGTGAATCGGTAGTTCACGCCAGCGTCCATCAACATGTTGACTGGCACCGAGCTGTAGCTATACCGCGGGAGTGTGGGCCCGTTCGGGTTCGTGAAGTCCCCGTACGACGAGTACACGCCGGAGTTCACCGGGAAGCCATCCGTGTAGCGGCCGCGAATCTCGCCACCCCACCGTCGCACCTGGCTCGCGTAGCGGGCCGTGAGCGACCCCTTCGTTCCCGGGGCGTTCAGCGTGAGCGGCGGGCTGAGCACGCCCTCGAATACCACCTTGCTCGCGTAACCGAATGTCCCGACGAGCGTGATCGCGTCGGTCACCAGAAAATCCAGGGCCATATCCGCGCCCCACAGCTGGATCTCTTCGTCGACGCGACGATAGGTCGCGATCACGTCGGCGCCCGGCGCCAGCCTGGCGTTGTCGAATGTGACGAGTCCCATGGGCACGCCGGCGAAGTTGTTGGACAACCCGTTCGCCATCGCGGTCGCGGTCGGGCCGGAAGCCGCCCCGAAGCCCGCACCCTGAAGGATCGCCTGGATGCGCGGCTGCATGTACGCCGCCGCCGACGTCGGCACCATGAACGCATTGGGCGTCGCGATCGCGGCAGGGGCTGCCACGTCGCCGCGGCGCTGATGCCACCCGGCGAGGTCGAAGCGCAGCCGCTGCGCGGCGAGACCCTTGTACCCGATCTCGTAAGTGTTGTTGAAGCTCGCCTTGAGGGGTTCGAGATCCACCACGCTTCCGGGATTCACGACCGCCGCCTGATTGGCCGCGTCCGGGAGGTTTCTCAGCACCGTCGTGATGCCCAGAACCTCGGGCCTGAACGTCCTCAGGTCATTCACGATTGCCGTGGCAATCGCATTCGCGTTCGCGGCCGGCACACCGCCCGCCTGAAGCTGCGCGGACAGCCCCGCGATCAGGGGTGTCTGCTGCGACGTTATCAGCCCGGGCAAGCCGTACCCCGCCTGCGCCGCAATCATCGCACCGCCGTTCATGCTCGTGGGCACGAACGGCGACCGCATGCAGAAGCCTCCCAGCCCGGTGGCGCACGAACGATTGAACTGCCAGCCCTCCTTCGGCGGGTTGCCCATCGCCCGAACGACGAAGGGAGCCCCTGGGATGCGCTGGGCGATGAGGTCGAGGAAGAACGAGAAGTTCTGCGGCGTGTTGAACGCGCGGTTGTACGAAACGCGCATGTTCTGGTTCTCGGACGGCTTGAACAGCAGCGCGACGCGCGGCGACAGGAACGTGCCGTCGATCTGGTCGTGCTTGTCCACGCGCATTGCGGCCTGAAGGTCGAACCGGTCGTCGAGCTTCGCTGATCCCTGCGCGTAGGCGCCGTACTCGACGATATCGTCGATGTCCTCGTTGCGCCCGTTGATCGTGTTGCCGGTCGTGGGATTGGTGAAGATGTAGTCGGCGCCGTAGGTGAAGCTCAGGCGCGAGCCCGCGTCGAACCCGTGCTGGGCCTGGAGCGAGAACACCTGCGACTGGTCCACGATCGGCTGACCCGTGCGCAGCAGAAAGGTGCCTTTGGTGTCGCTGGAGTCCTTGTTCCCGGAGTTGCTGGAGTTCACGAAGCCCTGCACGAACAGGCGGTTCCACGAGACGCGCTGCTGCAGGTTCATGTAGCGCCAGTTCTTGACCTGCGCCGCGCCGTTGGCGCCGGTGAGCTCGAGGCCACTGCCGATCTGCGTCATGCCGGCGGTGGTGATCATCTCCAGGCCCGGGCGCAGGCGGAGGTCGAGGCGCGCCTCGCCGCTCGTCCGGTTGACGTCGAAGTCACGCTGGTTGGGGACGGTCGCGCCGCCGCGGATGATGTTGTCGGGCTCCGCCGGATCCCGATACTCGAAGTCCTTCGCCGTCATGTATTCGCCGGACAGCTTGAGACCCACGCGAGAGCCGAAGGTGTGGGCGGTTCGCATCGCGCCGCGAAAGAGCGAGCGCTCGCCGCCGTCCAGAGTGATCGTGGTGCCTTCCGATCCGAACGGCGACTTGGTGATGACGTGCAGCACGCCGTTCGCCGAGTTCGGACCGAAGAGCGCCGACGCGGGGCCGAGTAGCACCTCGACGCGCTCGACGTCCTCGTTCGTGCCGGTGAACAGGAAGGGAATGTTCACGCGCAGCGACGGCACGCCGGCGAAGCGGTAGTCCTGCATCATGAGCATCGAGCCCGAGAACGCGTTGTTGAACCCGCGGGCCACGATGTTCGACTGCGCTACGCCGCCCTGGCTGACGTCCACGCCGACCATGGCCTGAAGCTGTCCGGCCACGGTAACGGTGGGACGCGCCTCGAGCTGTTCCGCATCGATGACCGCGATCTGCGCCGGGGCGTCGAGCGCTTTCTCCAGGCGTCGCGACGCGGTGCCGACCACGGCATCGAGCTGCGTGGCGGCCACGCGGAGGGCGACGTCCAGCGTCACCGTCCCGCCCTGCCCCACCACCACGTTGGCGGATCGCTGCGGCGCGTAGCCGATGCGGGTCGCCAGGACCTCATAGGTACCGTCGGCGACGCCGCGAATCGCGTAGCTGCCGCTGGCGTCGGAGACCGCGGAACCGGCCACTCGCGCGCCCGAGAGCAGTTGGACCCTGGCCCCGGACATCGGCGCGCGGGAGTCCGCGGCGGACACGCGTCCGGTGACCGATCCCGATTGGGCCTCGGCGCCAGCGGCGAGGGTGACTAGGAGCGCCGCGGAAAGCAAAAAGCGGGAATTGACTCGAACTCGCATGGAGTATCCTGTTGAGGTGGCGGTACTTTGCGGCCTGTACCACAAGCGGTCAAGTCCGTAAATCGGGTCTACGTACTCCTACGTAAGCCCCTACGCACTGCCGAGTTGTCAGGTGGACCCCGACGAGCGCCCGTTTACGTCCACAATGCCCAGCGCCGGGCGACCGCGCCACGATCCGCGCGTGAAGTCCGGGAAGTCGATCGAGCGGCTCCGCTGCGCGATGGACTGTTCGCTCAGCATGATCACCGCGGTGCATGCGGCGCCGTCATAGACGTCGGAGTCCATCGGCGCCCCCTGTCGCAGGCACTGGACGAGGCGATAGTCCTCAATGTAGTCCATTCCCCCGTGCCCGGCGCCGGCCGCGCGCTCCTCGATGCCCTTCCAGAGCGGGTGGTCGAACTCCGCCCGATAGTCCTGCAGGTTCTCCCAGCGATCGTTCGGGCTGCGGCCCTCCACGTAGATCTTCTGCTCCGGGTACTTCCGCACGACACCCCTGGTGCCCTGCAGCAGGATGTTGCGGCTGTAGGGCCGCGGCGAATCGGTATCGTGCGTGATGACGATCGTCTGGCCGTTTCTTGTACGAAGCAGCGTCGTGACCACGTCGCCCAGCGCGTAGCGTTGCCTTGCCTCGGCGCTATCAGGCCCGATGTGTTCCGCCCCCCAGAGATTGAGGCCGCGCGACTTGCTCGCCATCGAGACCATGAAGTCGAACTGATTGCCGCGGTTGATGTCCATCCATTGGGCCACCGGCCCGATGCCGTGCGTGGGATAGAGATCGCCGTTGCGGCGGACGGAGTGACCCACGCGCCAGCGACCGACGTAGTAGTCGGAGAGCTTCAGCCGACGGAGGTCGTGCAGGTAGCCGCACTCGGCGTGCAGCAGCTCGCCGAACAGCCCCTGCCGCGCCATTCGGAGGATCATCATCTCGGGACGATCGTAGTTGCAGTTCTCCATCATGACGCAGTGCCGCTTCGTTTTCTCCGCCGTCTCCACCAGCTCCCAGCACTCGTCGAGGCTCACGGCCATCGGGACTTCGGTGGCCACGTGCTTGCCGGCCCGCATGGCCGCCAGCATGATCGGCGCGTGCCACTCCCACGGTGTCGCGGTGAAGACGAGATCGAGATTCTCTTCGCCGATCATGCGCTCGAAGTCGCGCGACCCGCGTTCGCCGTAGCTCGCCGGCCGCGCCCGTCCCGCCTTCACGACGGCGTCCAGCGAGCGGTTGAGGTTCGGCGGGATGGATGTCGCAGATCGCGACGATGTCCACGCCGTCGATCTTGAGAAAGTTCTCGACGTGGCTCGAGCCCTGGTGTCCGACGCCGACGAACCCCACACGCACCCGCTCGAGGGGCGCGGTCGTGAACAGCGTAGCTCCGGGGTTGGAGGTGAGCGCCGGCGTCGCGGCGGCGGACGTGGCGCCGGGCCGGCAGGCGGCCAGGCCAAGTCCGGCCAGCGCGGCCGTCTTGAGGAATTCCCGTCGATCGGTGTGATCAGTCATCGGTGATGTCTAGTTGTTCGTCAGGAATGAAGCGCGTGTCGATGCTTCGTCCATCCCAAGGGGCTTTCGCGCGCCGCATCTCTGTGAGGCGGGTCGTAACAAGATGAACAACGGATTAGCCGGATTTGTTCGGATTTTTCGTTAAAGGCAACACCACACCGTGTTGTTTTTCCGACTGATCCGAATCAATCCGAATAATCCGACTCTCTTCAGATCGTTAAGAGCCGGTGTCCGCAGTGATGCGGCTTCGCGCGACCATGGACGAAATTGAGTTGTCACGGCACTGGCCTCGTGGTGCCAACTCGCTCGAGCAGCGCAGACGCCTGCTGAATGAGCTCGTGCTCCCGCATGAGCGCGGCCGAGGCACGCCCGATCTCGACTTCCGCGAGCGCCCAGTCTTTCTGCTCGATCGCCTCGCGCACTCCCGGAACGGTCTTCACGCCGTAGCCGGTGTAGTAGCCGGGTGCGTACAGCGAATGGCGGTACCACGGGCGCTTGGGCAGCCCCTCCGGAAGCAGCAGCTCCTGGTCGCTGCGCCGCAGCAAGGCGTTCACCTGCTCCAGCGACGCCGCGGGCGCGCCTGCGGACGCCGCGGCGCCGTATGCTTTCTCGAACCGAGTGGCCGCGCGGGCGATGGCGTCCGTCGCATTCTCGAGGGGCGCAAAGTTGAGGAACGGCGCGGGGGCTTCGGCTTTGGGCGGCCGCAGGGGGCGGCGCGGATCGTCCACAATCGCGAACGTGCCCTCGGCAATCTGCTTGTTGGTCTCTTCGATACGCTTCGCGACGTTGTCGCGCAGCGTCTTGAGCTCGCCGACATACCCGCGCGTGGTCTCGTTGAAGTTTTCAAACTCGTGCGGCAGCAGCTCGGCGTTGGCGATGCGCATCACCATCGTGCCGGCCACCTGCGCCAGCGCTCGGCCGTACATAAAGGATGTGTCGCTGAAGTGCGTGAACCAGTAGAACGTGTCGTAGATCGAGTGATAGATGCCGCCGTCGTCCTCGCCGCCGAACCCGATGTTGAGCGTCGGGATGCCGGCGTGCTGGAGGAAGGGTGTAAAGTCCGATCCCGAGCCGAGCGCGCTGATGCGGAGGTCGCTGCGCGTGCGGGCGTCGCTGACTCCTTCCACGATGCGCGACGCACGGAGGCGCTGCGACACGGGCACCTTTGCTTCGGGGTCCTGGATGTCGCGCGTGACCTCGTTGACGAAACGCTCCAGCGCGTGCGACCCGCCCGCGCCCAGCATTCCGCGCCCGTTGCCGTCGGTGTTGAGATAAAAGACCGCCTTCTGACGCAACTCGGCCTGGTGCT
Organism: uncultured Gemmatimonadaceae bacterium; assembly: GCA_963724885.1. Lineage (GTDB taxonomy): Bacteria > Gemmatimonadota > Gemmatimonadetes > Gemmatimonadales > Gemmatimonadaceae > DASPMP01. The sequence goes on from CAVRWG010000004.1 coordinate 732,502, forward strand.
GCTCCACCCACTCTGTGGACCCGATCAGCCCCTGCTCTTCACCGTCCCACGCGGCGTAGACGATGGTGCGCTTCGGCCGCCATCCCTGCTTCAGCAACTCGCCCATCGCGCGCGCCTCTTCCAGCTCGGCGATCATTCCCGAGATGGGATCCTCGGCGCCGTTGACCCAACCGTCGTGGTGATTGCCACGCACCACCCATTCGTTCGGCCATGTGGAACCCGGGATCCTGGCGATGACGTTGTACAACGGTTTTAGCGTCCAGTCGAAGCGCAGCTTGAGGTGCACCCGCGCGCGCCCCGGCCCCAGCCGGTAGGTGATCGGCAGTCCGCCACGCCAAGCCGGAGGAGCCACGGGACCGTCCAGCGCCGCGAGCAGCGGCTGCGCGTCCGCGTAGGAGATTGGCAGCACCGGGATTTTCATGAGCGTCGTCGCGCGCTCGCGCGCGAGACGCACGGTGCCCTCCACAGCGCCGGCTCCTGGCGTGAGCGGATCGCCCGCATACAGGGGCATGTCCATCACGCTGCCGCGCTGCACGCCGTCCTTCGGACGGAACGGGCCGCCGGGGAAGGTCTCGCCCGCAGCGAAGCCGTCGTCCCTGGGGTCCGAGTAGATGAGACATCCCACCGCGCCATGCTCGTACGCGACCTTGGGCTTGATGCCGCGCCAGGAGCCGCCGTAGCGCGCGATGACGATCGCGCCCTTCACGGAGATGCCCTGCCGTTCGAGCGTCTCGTAGTCGTCCGGCACACCGTAGTTCACGTAGACCAGTGGCGCGGTCACGTCGCCGTCGGCCGAATACGCGTTGTAGGTGGGCAGCTGCTCGCTCTTCTGGCTGGTGGACGGGTCTTCCTTTACGGTCGGCTCCTCGAGCCTGGCGACGAACCGCGTCGGCGCCACCATCTCGAGCACGCGCTCGATGGGCGTGGGAAAGAGGACGTCGAAGCGCTCGATGCTCGCATCCCAGCCGTACGAAATGAACTGCGCGCGCATCCACTCTGCGTTCTCCTTGCCGTAGGGAGAGCCCAGATGATGCGGACGAAGGCTGAGTCGCCGCATCGACTCGCGCAGGCGCACCGGATCGGGGATCGCGCGGAACTTCTGCTCCCACTCGCGCTGCACCTTCGCGGACGCGGGCGAGTAGCCGCGCAGCGGTTCGTCCTCGGCGCGGTTGGGGAGGACGACGAGCAGCGCCGCTGGCACGGCAAGAAAACGCGTGATGGACATCATCGAAGTGGCCCGAGGTTGGATGCGACTTCGTGAAAGTACCTCTCAGCGCGGCCCTCCGCCTCCCGACCAGCAAGCCCTTTGTTCCAGAGCTGACGCCCGAACGGCTCCACAGTCCGAAGGGAACTGAGATTCGCGCCGATTGCGCCGATTGCCGCCGATCTACTTGTTGGAGCAAACAATGCGAAAGAACTGGGCTTCCGGTCCAAAATGCAGCAGGAGCCCCACTTCCAGTCTCGTTGCCTGCAGGTAGCTCCGAAGCTGCCGTTTGGCCGCCTTGGGAAGCTCGAACGTGTCATCGAAGCGGCCAATCGGCGTAAATCAGCGAAATCGGCGAAGATCTCAACGACCTTCAGGCTGAGTCGCTTGTCAGCCGACAGGCTGCGTTGTGACCGTCAGAGAGCGGAGGCGGCTGGACCTGGACGCGTGGCGAAGAACTCGGCGCGGCGCGCCTGGTCCGGAAACTCGCGCGCATACTCGGCGCGGCATTCCCCAATAAAGGCATCAGCGTCCGACGACTTGACCATCGCCCACACGCTGCCGCCGAACCCCGCGCCGAACGCGGACGCGGCGTCAGCGCCGACACGCCGCGCCATCCGCACCAGCGCGCGCGTCTCCGGAATCTGATTCCCCAACAACGACTCGGCGGCCAGCTGCGAGCTGTGCACCAGGTCGCCGAAGAGCGCCAGGTCGCCGCGCGCGAGCGTCTCACACGCACGCGGAATGATCTCGCCCGATTCGAGCACAAACTGGTCGAAGCGGTCGCGGAGGCGCCGCGCGTCCACGTCACCGGCCGCTTCCGCGATCATGCCGCGAATTCGTGTCGCTGCCTCCGGGTCGCTGGCGACGGCTGCGCCGAGTGACCTGTCGTTGCGGCCGAAGGCCGAGTTCCAGAGCGCGAGTATCGTCCGCGTCGAGAGCGACAGCTCGTTGTAGAGCGCCATGGCACGGCCGGTCTTCTCGGCGGCAACGCCGCTGTACGCAACAACGAACGTACGATCCGTCGGGAACGGAATGTCGGCCTCATGGCGCGTGGGGATGAACGAGTATCGACTGAGCGACGCCGCCTCACAGCAGAGGATGGCGGTGTGGTCCTCGCTGCCGCCAAACGTGCCGACGCCCCGGTCACCGCGAAGTGTGCCGAAGCTCTCGCCCATCTCCACGGACGCCAGGTACGCCGCCAGCGCTTCGCGCGACGGGATCGCTGCCTGATAGCGCTCGTCCTTCGCAAGCTCGTTCACCTCGTCGAGCGCGAGAAAGACCGCGATCGTCAGCGCGCTCGAGCTGCTCATGCCACTCGCCGCCGGCAGCGTGCTGGCAATGCCGATGTCGGCCCCGCGGCGCGCGCCGGGAAAGTTGCGGGCCATGCGCCGCACCACGGTCGCGATGTAGTTCGACCAGTCTCCGGCCGGCGTGTCGATCTCCTCGGCGATGGGGACCTCGCGCGTCTCGTTGCGCACGCGATCGGTCACTCGCACGAGCGCGTCGCGCCTTGGCGCGACGCTCGCATACACGCCGCGGTCCACCGCGCACAACAGGCTTCTCCCGCCGGCATAGTCCGTGTGCTTGCCGAGCACCTCGATTCGACCGGGCACGAAGAAGGCCGGCTTCGACATGCCAAACCGTTCCAGGCGTGCGTCGGCGTTCACAGCCACGGTGTCGTGCCGCGGAGGCGCGCGGTGACCGCCGCGATGTCGCCGCGGCTCGAGAGGTCGAGCACGGCGTCGTGGAACGTCAGGACGCGAAACGACACGCCGAGCCGGTCGCGCGCGTACTGCACCGCGTCGGGCAGCTCCAGCTCTCCCCGGGCCGACGGCGAGATGGCGCGACATGCCTCGTAGATCTCCGGCGGCAGCGACCAGCTGTTCATGCCGAGGAAGACCTCGCCCCCTATCGCGTCGATGGTTGCGGCATCCGGCTTCTCGACGATGCGACGCAGCATTCCCTGCTCGTCGACGTCGATCACCGCAAACGACGCCACCCGATCGGCGGCGATGTTCCCGAGCCTGACCAGGGCCGAGCGCTCGAAAGCCGCGACGCCGGCGCTGCCCAGGTCGCGCAGCGCTCGCAGCGTGTGGACGGGGTAGTAGTTGTCGGCATTCACCACCAGCACATGTTCGCCAACGGCGAAGCGCTCGACGGCGGCGACCGCATCGGCGGTTCCACGCGGCTCGCGCTGTACGGCGAACCGGATTCGCACCCTCGTGGGCGCCACCTCGAGCTCGAAGTGCGACCGGATCTCCTGATGCTCCGGCCCGATCACGAGACAGACGTCGCGGACTCCGGCGTCGGCCAGCGCGCTGATCACGTACTCGAGGAAGGGGCGTCCGGTGGGGATCATGCCCTTCGTTCCGGACTCGGCGGCCGCTTGCTGCGCCGGGTCCAGCGTCGTGGCGGCGTCGGCGCGCCGCATGCGCGTGCCGCGCCCCCGGGCGAGCACGACGGCCTTCGTGGTCGGCGCGGGCGTCAGCTGACCTCGCTGCCGCGCCAGGTCCGCATCAGGCGCGCAAGGCCGACGCCGCTGGCCACGAACAGCGCGAGCCACACGAGGCCCTGAGGCGTCCTTCCATATAAGAAGCTGCCCGCGCCGAACAGCGCCGCATACACGAACGTGCAGCCCAGCACCCAGCCCAGCAGCGACTGCGAGAAGGAGTCGGGCGAGGGCCCGACGCCGCTTTCGGCGCGCACGGAGTTCCAGCCAGGTCCCGCGGGCCGGACGAGCGCGTAGAAGCTCACCAATGTCTTTCGGTCGGTGGGCCGTGTGAGCAAAGTGACGGCGACCCAGACCACCGTCGTCGCCCCGACCGTCACGAGCAGCGACACGTGCGCCGGGACAGTGGCGCCCCCATGCCCGACCCGCCAGGAAGAACGCCATCGCAATGACGAACGAGCTGACCATCGCCGCGATCTCGCTCCACGCGTTGATGCGCCACCAGAACCAGCGCAGCAGGTACAGCAGGCCGGTCCCCGCGCCGATCGACATCAGAAGCTCGAAGCTCGTGCGGGCCGATTCGAGCACGTACGTGAAGCAGCGCCGCCAGCGAGCATCAGGAGCGCCGTCACCAGGCGACCAACCATCACGTAGTGCCTCTCGGTGGCGCCCGGGTTCATGAAGCGGCGATAGAAGTCGTGCACCAGGTACGACGTCCCCCAGTTGAGGTGCGTCGAGAGCGTCGAGACGTACGCGGCGAGCAGGCCGGCGATCATGAGGCCCATGAAGCCCGGCGGCAGGAACGTCAGCATCGCCGGATACGCCATGTCGTGCCCGATGAGCCGCGGATCGACGTACGGGAACGCGCGCGCGATGTCGCCGAGCTGCGGGAAGACGAGCATCGACGCGAGCGCGACGATGATCCACGGCCAGGGCCGCAGAGCGTAGTGCGCGAAGTTGAAGAACAGGGTGCCCTTGAGCGCGTCGTTCTCGCTCTTCGACGCCAGCATGCGCTGCGCGATGTAGCTCCCGCCGCCCGGCTCCGCGCCCGGATACCACACCGACCACCACTGGATGGTGAGCGGGATGATCAACACCGTGAGCGCCATGCTCCAGTCGCCGAAGTCCGGTAGCGAGGCTGAGCGTCGCCGGATCGACACGACGCGAACAAGCTCGGTGAGGCCGCCGACCTGCGGCTGCTTCACGGCGAAGTACGCGGCCGCAACCGCGCCGGCCATGGCAATGCCGAACTGGATGAAGTCGGTGACCATGCACGCCCCAGAGCCCCGACGTCGCGGCGAAGGCGACGTTGAGGACGCGCAGACCAGGAGCGTCTGCCACATGGGCCAGCCGAGCATGACGTTGGCGATCTTGACGGCGGCGAGGTTCACCGCCGCCATGATGACGCAGTTGAAGAACAGGCCGAGATAGACCGCGCGGAAACCGCGCACGAAGGTCGCGGGCCTGCCCGAGTAGCGGATCTCGTAGAACTCGAGATCGGTGAGCACGCGCGAGCGGCGCCAGAGCCGCGCGTAGAAGAACACCGTCGCCATGCCGGTGAGCAGGAACGCCCACCACAGCCAGTTGTTCGCGACGCCCGTCTCGCGCACCAGGTTGGTGACCAGGTTCGGCGTGTCGGTGCTGAACGTCGTGGCGACCATCGACACGCCGACCAGCCACCAGGGCGCGGACCGTCCCGACGTGAAGAACTCGGCGGTGCTCGGCCCTGCCCGCTTGGCGAGCAGGATGGCCGGCACAAACGAGACGACGACCGAGAGGACGACGATGGTCCAGTCGAGAGGAGTGACGCGCATCGCGCTCGAAGCTAATCGAGAATGGCGCGTGTGCGGCTGGTGCGCGGGATCTCCCAGTCGTACGTTTTGCCAACGACACCCCACCCCGGTCCGGCGGGAACCATGCGCAAGTCATTCCTCCTCGTCGCCCTGTGTGTCGCGTGCAGCGGCACGCGCCAATCTGTTCAGCAGCAGCCGACTGCCGAATCAACCACACCGCCTCCGTGGGCGTACGGATTCGCCGCCCCGGCGGCTCCGGCCGCAAATCCGGGCGGTGCTGCGCCGGCTGGAGCTCCACGTCCGGGTGGTGGCGGCGGGGGCGGAGGTGGCGGTGGTGGCGGTGGTGGGCGCACAGGACACGACGATGCACACCGCGGCGGGAAGCGCACTCTCGTTCACGCCGGCGCAGATCCGCAATCAATACGGACCCGCCGACTGGTTCCCGGGCGATCATCCGGAGATGCCGCCCATCGTCGCTAACGGACGCCGCGAGGCGAACATCCTCGCGTGCAGCTTGTGCCACTACCCGAACGGCAAGGGCCGTCCCGAGAACGCCGGCGTGTCCGGACTTCCGGTGCAGTACTTCGTGCAAACGTTGATGGACTTCAGGTCCGATTCCCGTCGCAGTGCGGACCGGCGCAAGGGCAACACGAACCGGATGATCGCGATCGCCAAGGCGATGACCAACGAGGAGATCGAGGCGGCCGCGCGCTACTTCGCGGCGATCAAGTTTACGCCGTGGATCCGGGTCGTCGAAGCGGACATGGTGCCGAAGACGCGGATCGCCGGCGGGATGTTCATTGCCGTCGAAGGCGCCGAAGCCGGAACGGAGCCGATCGGCCAGCGCGTCATCGAGGTGCCGGAGAACGCGCACCAGACCGAAGCGCTGCGCAACCCACGCTCCGGATTCGTGGCGTACGTGCCGAAAGGCAGCCTGGCGCGCGGCGAAGCGGTGGCCTCGCGCGGCCAGTGCGCTCTCTGCCACGGCACTGCCTTGCAGGGTCTGGGACCGGTGCCGGGAATCGCCGGACGCTCGCCGAGCTACATGGTGCGCCAGCTGTACGACATCCAGTCGGGCGCGCGGAAGGGCGTGTGGGCCGAGCTGATGAAGGCCGCGGTGGCGCCGATGTCCGCGGACGACATGCTCGCGGTTGCCGCGTACGCTGCGTCGCGATCGCCGTAGCCTCGTGACTCAGCGATTTCACTCACCTCATTTCCTCATGCCGACCCGAACGCTCTGTACGCTCACCCTGGCGCTGTGTCTCGCCGCGAACGCCGCTGCGCAGGGAGACAAACAAGGCGTCACGTATCGCTCGCCCGGCGGGACGACACTCCGAATCTTGCTGGACAGCGCCAACGTGGGTCCCGAGGCAACGGTCGGCGAACTGACCTTCCTGCCGAACGCCGACTCACAAGACCACAAGCACGGCTCCATCGAGATGTTCTACGTGCTGTCCGGTGAGCTGGAGCACGTCGTGAACGGCAAGTCCACTCTCTTGAAGCCGGGGATGGCGGGCTACGTGCGGCCGCCGGACACGGTCCGCCACAAGACCGGACCCGCAGGCGCCAGGGTCGTCGTCATCTGGGTGCCGGGCGACGAAGCAAAGCGCATCGTCGCAAGGTGGGCGCGCGAGCCCTAGTTGCGCGGCCCGTGGTCGGCCTGGCGCGTCATTGATCCGGCTCGACGTCAGGCAACCTCGATGTCTTCGCGAAAGTTGCTTGTGGACGTCGGCAGCACCTCGTAGTGCAGGACGAACGGTTCCTGCTCGAGCAGGTATTGCGCATCCTCCGGGTAGTATCGCGCCCGCTCGTAGTCCTCGCCGGCGAATCGCTTGATGGCTTCCACCGACTCCCACAGCGTCGTCAACACGAAGTGCGTCTCGTCACCCTCCGTCCGGCGCAGCGCCAGCACACCGCGATTTCCCGCCGTCGTGGCGTAGTCCGCGAGTCCCGTGCGGACGAGAAATGCGTGGTATTCATCCGCCTTGGCGGCGGGGACGCGGCCATGCCAGGTGCGCGCGATCATGAGCTCCTCCCGTGTGTCAGCGTTTCTTCCAGCAGTGCCGCCAGCGTCCTGGCGCCAGAGCAGTCGGGATCCAGCTTCGGATCGTAGATGGTAAGCTCCATGCCGACCGCACGCGGGTCCGCCACCAACGGGCGGAGTAGCTGGATCAGCTCAGCCGCGGACATCCCATCCGGCGTCGGTGAGTCCACCGCCGGCAGCACCGACTCATCCAGAACGTCGGCATCCACGTGGATCCAGAAGCGTCCCACGCCCGACTGCCCCATACGGTGCAGGGCCGCCTCCGCCGCGTCGGCAACGCCCCGTTCCTTCAGCGCGGCGTTCGGGATGTCGAGGATGCCGGAAGCGCGAAGCGCGGCTTGCCCATAGATGTCGCCCTCGTCCTGGTCGCGCCGGCCGATCATCACGAAATCGCTCGCGCGTACGAGCGGGGTGTCGCCTGCGAGACGGGCGAGCGGCGAATCGCCTCGGCCCACCGCGAATGCCGGCGCCATGGCGGCGACCGAGCCCGTCGCCGATTCCTGGGGTGTGGCGAAATCACTGTGCGCGTCGATGTAGACCAGGCCGACACGAGGTTCGTCGAGCGTCCGCGCGCCGAGCAGTGACCCCAGCAGGACGCTGCAGTCGCCGCCGAGCACCAGAACGAATGATCCGTCGGCCCCGGCGTCGGCGACCGCCCGCGCGAGCGTCAGTGAATACCTGACGACACCGCTCTCGTTGCGCGGCCGGCCGGCAGGGCGCGAGACGTCCAGGTACGGCGGAGGCAGCACGTCGCCGTGATCCCTGGCGCCGAGGCGGTCGATGAGGCCATGCTCGCGCAGGACCTGCGGGGCGCGATGCAGGTGACGGATGCCGCCGTCGTCATAGGGCCTGATCCCGATGCTGGAGGCGGCGCCGACGACCGCGATGGAACGCATGGTGGCTCTCCGGAGTGTTGTTACCAGTAAAGGCTTGCTTGATGGTGATACATCCTGTCTCACCAGTCAAGGTGTGTTTACTGGTGTGAGTGTTCACTGGGCGCTAGATTGCCCGTGTGCGCGACTACCCCCACGAGCTCGTCGGCGGCCATCCCGCGCTCGACTTCCTGAACACGATCCACGACTGGAAGGCCGAGGAGCGGCTCGACCGGCTCGCCGATTTCTCCGACGTCACCGCATTCGCGGCGGCCGCTTCCGTGCTACGGCCCGCCGAAGCGCGCCGGCTGGAGGAGGCCGGCGGCGCGGCCGAGCTGCGTCATCTGCGCGAGCTGCGTGAGCGCCTGGCACGCGTGTTTCAGGCGATCATCTCGTCGTCCGCGCCCGACGCCGCAGACCTGGATCGCCTCGCCGCCGACGCGGCGCGGGCGGCGGCGACGACGAGTTTCCGCCCTGGGCGTGGCACGCTCGCGCGGTCCATCGAGCTCGACGACGCCGGCGCCGAGGTGGTGCGCTGGCGGATCGTGGACGCGGCGGTCGCGTTACTCACGTCCGAGCAACTCTCGGAGGTCAAATCCTGTCCCAGGTGCGGCTGGTTTTTCCTCGATGCGAGCAAGAACCACTCGCGGCGCTGGTGCAGCATGAGCACGTGCGGCTCCGCGGTGAAGGCGCGCCGCTACTATCGTCGCAAGTCGCGCTAGAGAATTCGGTTGCGGACGGGCGGCAGTGTCCTGAGGTAGCGATAGATGGCCCGCAGGTCGTCGTCGGTCATACGGCGCACCTGACGCCAGGGCATGAACCCGTGCAGTGTGTCACCGCGGGGGTTCGCGCCCGTCCGCAGCGTCCGGAGGAAGTCGCCTTCGCTCCACGTCCCGATTCCCGTCGCGGAGTCAGGCGTCAGGTTCGAGGGGTTCACGGGAAAGCCTCCGGGCGGATCCGACTGGCCCGCGAAGAGCCGACCTCTGTCGGGCTTCGATTGCAGCCCGGATCGTGGCGTGTGACAGTCTGCGCACAGCCCAACGTGCTGGGAGAGATACGCGCCGTATTCCGCGCTCGCGTTGCGCCGGGGCGCCGTCGCAGACGCACCGCGCATGGGGCCGAGGAACGTGTTGCGCGCGAACTTGAACAGCAGGTTGGGCTGCTGCCGCACGGCGTTCGACACCGGCGGGAGCGATTTCAGGTAGCGCGCGACGGCGAAGGCGTCGCGGTCCGACATCTGGTTGAGCCATTCATATGGCATCACCGGCGCGAGCAGCCGACCATCCTTGCGCTCGCCGTTGCGCAGCGCGCGCACGATCTCCGCCTCCGACCATGCGCCGAGCCCCGTGGCCGAATCGCCGGTGAGGTTCGCGGACCGAATGCGACCGAGTCGCCAGTCACGGAACTCGGCGCCGCCGATGAGCGGCCCGTCGGACTTGTGGTCCGGAGTGTGACAACCGCCGCACACCGCGACGTTACGCACGATGTATTCGCCGCGCTCCACGAGGCCCGCCGTGTCTCCGACGGTGCTCGGCGAGAGCGCGGGCAGCGGAACGTTTTTCGGCCCGCACGCCGCGAGCAGGCCGCACATGATCATGCCTCGAGCCGAACGGAATACAGTCGAGCACGGAATCATCGCGTCCCTCCTCCCCCTCTCCAGGAGCGTTGGCCGGTCCCTGCTCTCATGCAGGAACCCCGCCCGGAGGTCCCCGACTCGAGTATGGTGGGCACCGAATGCTATCGCGGACAACGCTGCGAACCACTGAAACGGCACGCCGCACTGCAACGACTCTGGGCTGTTATCCGCGTGCGGTTTCAGCGCACTCAGTGTCGTCAGCGATACCCTTCTTCGCTCGAGGCCCTGCCTACAGCGTCTTGAGAAACTGAACCAGATCCGCTCTTTGCCGCGCGGTGAGATCAAGCTGTCGAACGCGGTTGTAATGATCCACGACGGCCTCGAGTGTCGCGGCGCTTCCGTCGTGGAAATAGGGCGGATGTTGCCACAGTCCGCGCAGCGGCGTGGTGCGGTATCGTTTCGTCGCGGTCCGCGCTGCGTACGCGCCGTCCATACCCGTCTCGGCGGGGTCGTGCAACACACCCGCGTTGTTGTCGGTGTTGTTCGTCCCCACGTGGCAGCTGATACAATTGCGCGCGAAGACCGCGCGGCCCCGTTCCGCGGCCCGCGCGTCATAGCTGTCCGCGGGTGGCGTCGGAACGGCGAGACTGTGCTGATATGTGCGCAGCGCGGCAAGCTTGGGCGCCACGAGATCGGGAACCTGCCTCACCTCGATGCCGAGTCGCGGATCCGAGAAGCTGCCCTGCCCGTGCATCTGGGTGACCGCGACGTAGGTGTTCCAGTACGTGATTGGCCCTTCGGCCGTGTAAGTCTCGTTCTTCACCCGGGCGAGTCCGTACGCCGGCGGCAGCACGAGCGGCGTGCTCTTGCCGTCGATGTTGTAGCGCGGATCGTACTTACCGGGACCCCAGGACTCATAGACCGCCTTTTGTTCGGGCGTGATGGCTGGGGAGAGTGCGATGATCCCACCGACGTTCAGATCCACGTTGGGAGACCCATCCATCCGGCGTCCGATCCCTTTCTGGAACGAGTTGTCGACAGTGGAATGACACAGGGCGCACGTGATGCCGAGTCGCACCAGCGTGTCTTTCCCGCCAACGGTGTTGACCGTGCCCTTGAGTCCGACGACGGCGTTCAACTTGAGAAGAGTCACGGTGGTGGCGGGACTGTTGAGATCCACCTGACCATTTCTGATGGCCTGCGCGACGTCGGCGGGGATGGCTTCGGCATCCACCTTGAGCCCGACGGAGAGCGCCGTCGTTGGACTCACCGACTTCTGAACGACCTCGTGCATTCGAGCCGTGTCGGTCCAGAACTTCTCGTTGCCAAAGGTTTCGAACCGGAAGATCTCCTGTCCCGGAGCCAGGGCCCGGGCAGACATGTCACTCGATGCTTCGAATCCCTCCTGAGGCGTGGCTCCCGGATTTGCCCGCCTTGGCGCGAAGGCGATGAGTGTGCCGGCGCCAAGTAGCAGGCCCACGCCGAAGGATCTGCGAAACCAGATTGCTCTCGTACCGTACTGCCTCGAATGAAGATCGTGGCTGAACATGTGCTCCTCCGCCCACGCCTCTGAAGGACTCGCGTCGCCGACTGATCCGGCGCTCAACCCAATAAGTCAAGGCGCATCTGTTGCAATTCTTCAGCCATCCGCCACTCGTTTGGGAAATGCCCGACGGGTTCAGTGATGCTGTCGCCCGACATTTGTTCCGGGTACGTTCGACGCCGTCGTTCGATCGCCGCCTGTCGACCTGCAGCCTGCCTGACATGTCACGCACCTCACTCGAGATGAGACACTCTTTCCTGAAATCGCTGCGGCTCACCCTGACGCTGCTCCTCGTCGCCCTCCCGGCGAGCGCGCAGGACTCCTCGTGGACCCGACACACCATCCAGTCCGCGAAGCTCAAGGAAACACGACACATCTCCGTCGCACTGCCGGACGACTATGCAGCGGGACAGCGGACATATCCCGTCCTCGTCCTCCTCGACGCCAACGACCGGCCGCAATTCATGGCCGCAATCGCGAACGTGAAGTTCCTGGCGAGCCGCGGCGCCATCCCGGGATTGATCGTCGTCGGGATCCCGAACGGCAGGGACCGGACGCGCGATCTCACTCCCACGCCGACGGGCAAGACCGCCCGGGATTTTCCGACGGCGGGCGGCGCAGACGCCTTCGCGGATTTCGTCGCGGATGAAGTCCTGCCGATGGTGCGCGCCAGGTATCGCGCGCGCACGACGACCATCTTTGCCGGCCACTCCTTCGGCGGGCTGACCGCCCTGCACATCGCCGCAACGCGGCCCGGTTCCTATACAGGCATCGTCGCCATGAGCCCTTCGCTCTGGTGGAACGACTCCACAGCGGTGATACAGTACGCCGACGCCATCGCGAAATCGCGCAGCAGGCAGCGCATCTTCGCGACGAGCGGCGGCCTCGAGAAGGACATTGACGTCACGACGAAGCGCTTCGCCGCGCGACTCGATTCAGCACCGTCGAAGACGGTGGCGTTCGCCTACCGCCACTACGCGGACGACACGCACGGCCTCACACCGGCGCCGAGTCTCGTGGACGGGCTGCGCTTCGTCTTCGAGCCGCTGTCCAGCAACAGGCTGCCGATCGCCCGACTGGGTTCGTCGAGCGATTCCGCGTCGGTCGTCAGGGCAGTTCTCGAAAGCGAAACCGCTTACGCGGCGGGCGCCCGTCTGTTCGGCGCACCCGAGACGCTTCCCGAAGACGCGCTGAACAGCCTTGGCTACGGAGTACTGAACTCGCTCAAGATGCCGCAACTGGCGGTCTGGGTCTTTCGCCGGAATGTCGCGATGTACCCGGAGTCCGCGAACGTCTACGACAGCCTCGGCGACGGACTTCTCGCCAAAGGCGACACGGTCGCGGCCATCGCGGAGTTCCGGCGCGCCGTGGACATTGGCACGCGCACGAAGCATCCCGTCACGCCCGAAAGCCAGGGCAAGCTGACGCAGCTCGAGAAGGCCACGCAGTCCGGGAAGGCGAAGCCGTAGAGGCAGAACGTTCAGCTCGGTTCGGCTTAGGTGATCCGGCGCACAGCGCGCTCGATGCGGGTTGCCTGAGTATTTTCTTGGCGGCTGAGCTCATACGCTCGAGCCATCGGACCTTCCAAACGAGTGAAACCATGACGAGCGCAAGACTCATTCGACGCGCCTCCGTGGCGCTTGCGGCCTTCACGCTGGCGTGCAACGACTCCACCGGACCTTCCGCGAACCTGTCGCAGGAGCAGGTGGGCGACATGCTCACCGCCATGTCCGCCGTGGCCGCCTTCGGGCCCACCCCCGGAACCGCCATGGCGGTTGTGACTCTCTCGCAGACCGTCGATTGTCCCAACGGCGGCAGTGCGAGCGTGGACGGCACGGTAAACACGGACGAGACGGCCGGCACGGCGACCGTGCAGATCACGCAGGGCTTCAGCGCCTGCAAGGCCACGTCCGCGCACGGCCGCGTCTGGACGTTCGACGGCGACCCGAACATCGTCACGAACGTCTCGGCCAGCCACAACGAGACTACCGGTGAGTTCAGCATGACGGCCAGTCAGGTCGGCGGGATCAAGTTTGCGTCGGACCTGGGGAGCGGGAGCTGCCAGATCAACCTCACGTTCACGACGAGTGGTAACGGGGATTCGTTCACAGGCAGCGTGAGCGGAAGCGCCTGCGGTCACAACATCCAGCAGTCGGTGTCGGTGACGCAGTAGAACGCACGAAGGAAGAAACGAGGAACGGCGCTCCGGTTTGGAGCGCCGTTCTTTTTCCGGCTGAGGGGGGCCGCGATCAGGTTGAGATCTTACGGTCGCTCGAGTCGCGCGGGATTGAACGCGATGAGCCCGGCCAGCGCGATGCCCGCGACTCCCAGCGCCGCCGACGTGCCGGTGAGCATGTACGCCACGACACCAAGCAAGGCACCTCCCTCGAGAGGCGCCCAGGCGAGGAGCGCGGGCGCCGCAGCCCTGGTCCAGAAGAGATCCGCCGATTCATCGGTCGATCGCCGCGGCACGCGACGACGCATTACCAGCGCCAATGCGCACGCGGCAAGGGAGAGGGCGAGGAGCACGCCAGCCACGACAGGCGGCATTTCGGCGGCTTCGACATTGGCGGGCCTGACGACGAAGAAAACAACGAGCGCGAAGAGGACGACGCCGAGCGCCAGTGCGGCATGGATGAGACGCGCTGTCGTCGAGGGCCGTGTAGTGGCTGGGAGCGTGGTCATGGCACTCCAAGATGGCCCGTCACGGATGTCTTGGCGAGTAATGGCGGTCTGCGTCCCTTTTACCGGGTTCTCGCCGCCGCGCGCACCGCCGTCAGGATTCGCCCGGCAGCAGCAGATGCCAGCTCCCGCGCTCGCCGTGCTCGGAGATGGCGCTCGTGAGCCGCCGGGCGGCATTGCGCCAGTTCGTCTCCACGGCACGCTGGGCGCGGCGCGGGTCGCCACGCTCGATCGCGGCGATGATGGCGTCGTGCTCCGTGATCGACGTCGGGAGCGTGTCCATCAGCACGTTGACGTAGAGTCGCACGTAGCGCTCGATCTGCGACTTGAACGACTGATGCAGCGTGCTCAGGCGCGGGCCCGCGATGCCATCTACGAAAGCGCGGTGGAACTGCTCGTCGAGGTCGAACACCTGCGTCGGCGAGCGTCTGCGCCGCGCCGCCACGCCCAGCGCGCGGTTGATCCGGCGCAGATGGCGGACGATCTGCCGCCGTCGTGACGGCGGGAGCGCGGCGGCCTCGTACGCGCCGAGCCCCTCGAGATGACCGACGATGAGGAACAGCTCGCGTCCGTCCCGCTGGGTCAGCGGGGTGACGATCAACCGCTGATCGCCGACGCGGCTGGCCGACGCGACGAATCCCTCCTGATGCAGCCGGTGGAGGGCGCTCCGCACCGGCGTGCGGCTCGCCCCGGTGCGGGCCACCACCGCCCGCTCCGAGATCCGGACGCCGGGCGGCAGCTGGCCCAGGACGATCAGCGTGCGCAGCTCCCGATAGATGCGCGCGACGCTGTCCACGCGGCCGTTGCCGCGCGAGGCCGCGGCAGACGGGCGTGCCCTCGATGTGGCGCGAGCGGAGGCGCGTGACGACACGGTGTGAAGGTAGGACGGGGACACCGGTTGGCAAGCCGCCGCCACGGGGGGGGGGAGCGCGTCCGGCCGAGGTGACGGCGCGCCGGTCCGCGTGGTTGCAGTGGTATACCGAAGTGGTCTATCGCCGCGGAAGACCGCGTGCTAGGTTGGCCATCCGCGCCCTCGGGCGCGGTCGGTCCGGTCCACCCCCGATCGGGTTCTTCACTTCTCAGTCGAGAGGAATCGATGCCATCGTACTTCCCTCCTCCGCCGTTCCAGCGCGTCGCACTCACGCTGGCGGCCGCGTTCGCCCTCGTCGCCGCGCCAGAGTTGTCGGCACAGGACCGGGCTGTCGCCGGTACCGTGCGACGCGCCGGCACGCTGGTGCCCATCGAAGGCGCGAGCGTGCAGGTCGCGGGAACGAATCTCATCGCCACCACCGACGCCGCCGGCCGCTTCCGCGTCGCCGGCGTCTCGGGCGACAGCGTGACCATCACGGTGCGGCGGCTCAGCTACGCTGCCGCGTCGCAGCGCGTCGCCGTCGGCGCCGCGGAGATCCGCGTCCTGCTCGGCGAGAGCGCGGTGAAGCTCGACGAAGTCGTCGTCACGGGCACCGCGGTGGGTACCCAGTCCCGGTCGCTGGGCAACTCCGTCTCGAGCCTCGACGCGGTGAGCGAGGTCGGGAAGTCGGGGGTCGGTGAGGTCGGCGCGCTGCTGAACGCCCGCGCCCCCGGCGTCATCGTCACGTCGGGGTCCGGACGCACGGGCGCCGGTCCGAGCATCAACATCCGCGGCCGCAACACCATCTCGCTCAGCCAGCAGCCGCTCCTCTACATCGACGGCATCCGGGTCGCCAACGACATCGCGACCGGCACGCGCTCGCAGGGCGGCTCTCCCGCCTCGCGGCTCAACGACGTCAGCCCCGAGGACATCGAGTCCATCGAGATCATCAAGGGGCCGGCGGCCGCCACGATCTACGGCACCGAAGCGGCCAATGGCGTGATCCAGATCATCACCAAGAAAGGCCGCTCCGGCGGCGCTCCCCAGGCGACCGCCCTCGTGCGACAGGGGACCCAGTGGTTCTCCGACCCCGCCGGACGCATCGCCACCAACTACTCGGTGTGCAGCGCGGCGGCGGTTTTGCCGACGAGCGCCGCGACGGCCTGCCACAATCAGACGGCCGGCACGATCGTCGGCTGGAACGCCGTCGAACAGGAGGACCAGCGCGGCACGCCCATCTGGAAGAACGGGCGGATGCAGACCTGGGGCGCGTCGCTCAGCGGCGGCCAGCAGGCGGTCCGGTACTACCTCTCGGGCACCTTCGATGACGACGAGGGCATCGAGCGGAACAACTTCGCCAAGCTCTTCACCGGCCACGCGAACGTCTCGATCGCGGCCAGCGAGAAGCTCGACGTCAACACCAGCGTGAACCTCGTGCGCGGACTGTCCCACCTCGGCACCGAGTTCGGCGCGTCCACGTTCTTCGGCGCGCAGTATGGAAGCGCGATGACCGTGGGCTCGCCCTTCCGCGGCTTCCTGCTCTTCACTCCGGAGATGGTCTGGGACCTCTTCGACAACACCCAGGACGTCAGCCGGTTCACGGGGAGCGTGCAGTTGCACCATCGGCCGCTCGGGTGGCTGACCCAGCGCCTGACGGTCGGTGTGGACCAGACGACCGAAGACAACCAGGGGCTGCAGCGGTTCGCGCCCGAGCAGTACCGGCCAATGATGACGCCCGTCGCCGCGCGCGGCCTGATCTTCCAGGACGTCCGCAACGTCACCTACTACACGGCCGATTACGGCGGTACGGCGACGTTCGACGTCACGCCGACGCTGTCGTCGGCGACGTCGGTCGGCGGACAGTTCTACGAGCGGCGCCTCGGCACCACGCAGGCCACGGGACGCGAATTCCCCGCCCCGGGCCTCAGCACTGTACAGGCGGCGGCCATCCGCGAAGGAAGCTCGGACTTCCGCGCGAACACCACCATCGGCCTCTACCTGCAGCAGCAGGTCGGCTGGAACGACCGGCTCTTTCTCACCGGAGCGGTCCGCATCGACAACAACAGCGCGTTCGGCGAGGACTTCGATTTCGTCACGTACCCGAAGGTCAGCGCCAGCTGGGTGATCAGCGAGGAGTCCTTCTGGGCGGCCGCGCGGCCCTACGTCGGCACGCTCAAGCTGCGCTCGGCGTTCGGGCAGTCGGGGCAGCAGCCCGAGACCTTCACCGCGCTGCAGACCTACGCGCCGATCACCGGCTCGCAGGACCAGCCGGCGGTCACGCCGCTCGAAATCGGCAACCCCACCCTGAAGCCGGAGCGGGGCACCGAGCTCGAAGTCGGCTTCGAGGCGGGCCTCTTCGAGCGCGTGAGCCTGGACGTCACATACTTCTCGCGGCGCACCAGGGACGCCATCCTGTCGCGCCCGAACCCGCCGTCGAGCGGGTTCAGCGGATCGCAGTTCGTGAACATCGGTGAGGTGAGCAACAAGGGCATCGAGGTCCAGGGGCGCGTGCAGGCCATCGCGCGCGAACGGCTGGGCCTCGAGCTCGGAGTCAATCTCGGCACCGCGCGCGACGAGATCACCGATCTCGGCGGCATCGCGTTCATCTCGACCGGGCTTCCGACGCAGCGGCACGTCCAAGGGCATCCCATCGGTGGCTTCTGGACGAAGCGCGTGACAAACGCGACGCTCACCGGCACCGGCCCGACCGCGGTCCTGACCAACCCCATGTGCGACGATGGAGCGGGCGGTGAATTGCCCTGCGCCACGGCGCCGGTGGTGTTCCTCGGCACGCCGACACCGAAGCTCAACGGCGCCTTCACGGGCACGTTGACGCTCGGCGAGAACCTCCGCTTCTATGCGATGGTCGACTTCAAGCGGGGGCACAAGATGCTGGCGGCCAACGAGTACAACCGCTGCGCCGCTTTCGCCCTCTGCGAAGTGAACGTCCGCCCCGAACAGTTCGCGCCGCAGTACGTGGCGAACGCGCGCCTCGGCGGCTCGCTGGTGATCGCCGATCGGTTCGTGGAGGACGCCTCGTACACCAAGCTGCGCGAGATCTCGACGACCTACACGCTGCCCGCGCGCTTCGCGCGCTACGGGCGCTTCGAGCGCGCGTCCATCACGCTGGCGGGACGCAACCTGCACACGTGGACGAAGTTCAACGGGCTCGATCCGGACAGCCGGTCGCAGATCTCGACCATCGTCCAGTTCGACCAGGCCATCATGCCATCGCTCGCCCAGTTCGTCGCGACCCTCAACTTCACCTTCTGAGGCACCCGAGACATGCGACCCAGAATCCTCTTGTTGCTCAGCGTCGCGATGCTCGCCGCGCCCTCCTGCAGCGAGCTCACGAGCCTGGACCAGGAAGCCCCGAGCCGCGTGCGGGCGGCGGACCTGTACAAGCCCGCCAACGCGAACCTGCTCGTCATCAGCGCCGTCAGCGACTTCGAGTGCGCGCTGGCGAACTACATCGTCGCCGGCGGGCTCGTTGGCGACGAGCTGATCGACTCGCAGCTCGGCCAGTCGGGATGGGACCACGACCGGCGCACGATCGTGCCTTCGTTGACCACGTACGCCACGGCGGGGTGCGGCAACACGCAGTTCATGGGGCCGTACACGCCCCTCAACGTGGCGCGCTTCCAGGCCGACAAGATCCTCGGCGCCCTCGAAGGATGGACGGACGCCGAGGTCCCCAACCGCGGCAGCCTGATCTCGATCGCGGCCGCACACGCGGGATACAGCCTGGTCCTGCTCGGCGAAGCCATGTGCAGCGCGTCGATCGACGTGGGCCCGGAACTGACGCGCGCGCAGGTCTTCGCCGAAGCCGAAGAGCGCTTCGACCGGGCCATCGCCGCGGCAACCGCGGTTGCAAACGACTCCATCCTCAACATGGCGCGCGTGGGTCGCGCGCGCGCGCGTCTGAATCTCGGCGAGCTCGCGGACGCCCGCGCGGACGCCAGTCTCGTCCCGTCCACGTTCATCCGGCGCGCGAGCTATTCCAATCCCCCGGCCTCCGCACGCCGGCAGAACATCGTGCACACCCAGCAGTACATCGGGTTCTTCTCGTCCGTTGACCCGAGCTTCCGCGGGCTCACGGTCGAGGGCGTGCCCGATACGCGCGTGACGGTGGTCGACGCCGGAGTGAACGGCCACGACGGCGTGACCCGGGTGTGGCGGACGACGAAGTACCCGACGGCCAACACCGCGATCGCCATCGCGAGCTACGACGAGGCGCAGCTGATCGTCGCCGAAGTGGACGCGGCGGCCGCGGGCACAGCCGCGAACGCGATCACGATCGTCGACGCCCTGCGTGCGCGGGCCAGTCTCCCCGCGTACACCGGCGGCACGACGCAACCGGAAGTGCAGACCCTGGTGCGCGAGGAGCGTCGCCGCGAGCTGTTCCTCGAGGGGCAGCGGCTCGGCGACATCATCCGCCTCAACATCACGCTGTCGCCCGCGGCGGGCGCGCCGTTCAAGAACGGTGGCGTGTACGGCAGCGCCGTGGGAAGCGAGGCGTGCTTCCCGCTGCCGGACGTCGAACGGAACAACAACCCCAACATCTGAGGCGATGAGACCTCGCATGCACGCCCTGTGGGTGGCGGCGCTGGTGAGCGCCGCCCCCACCGGCACGGCGGGCGCGCAGCAGCGCGAGCCGTACCCGGGCTACGACGCGTACGTCAACCAGGCGCTCGCGGCGTGGAAAGTGCCCGGCGTCGCCATCGCGATCGTGCGCAACGATTCACTCATCTACGCGAAAGGCTACGGGCAGCGCGAGATCGGCAAGCCGGATCGCGTGGATGAGCGGACGATCTTCGCGATCGGCTCCTCGTCCAAGGCGTTCACCGCGGCGGCGATCGCGATCGAGGTGGACGAGCGCAAGCTCCGGTGGGACGATCCGGCCGCGAAGTTCCTCCCCGGCCTGCAGCTCTTCGATCCCTACGCGTCGCGCGAGCTGACCGTGCGGGACCTGCTGAGCCACCGGAGCGGTCTCGAGCGCGGCGACTTGCTGTGGTACGGATCGGATCTCGGTCGCGGCCAGATCCTGCACCGCGTCCGGTTCCTCGAGCCGTCCTGGAGCTTCCGGTCGCAGTTCGGCTATCAGAACCTGATGTACCTCGCCGCGGGAGAGGTCTCGGCACGCGTCGCGGGCAAGTCGTGGGACGACGTCATCGCGGAACGCATCTTTGCGCCCCTCGGCATGACGGCCAGCAGCACGACCATCCGCAAGCTCGCCGGCGCTTCGAACGTGGCGTCCCCGCACACGGAGATCGACGACACCGTCCGCGTGGTACCGTGGCGCAACATCGACAACATCGCCCCGGCGGGCTCCATCAACTCGAACGTCGTCGAGATGTCGAACTGGGTGCGGCTCCAGCTCGGCCAGGGCAAGTTCGGCGGCAAGCAGGTGATCACCTCGGCGCAGATCGAGGAGATGCACAAGCCGCACACCATCGTGCCGCTCGACGGCGCGTGGAAGCTGTTGAACCCCATCTCCAACTTCCTCACGTACGGCCTCGGCTGGTTTCTGCAGGACTACCGTGGCGAGAAGGTCGTGCAGCACGGCGGCAACATCGACGGGATGACCGCGCTCGTCGGGATGATTCCGGGAAAGAACTTCGGCGTGGTCATCCTGACGAACATGAACGGCTCCGGGCTGCCGTACGCCCTCCTCAACCGCACCTTCGACGCGCATCTCAAGGCCGCGCCGCGCGACTGGAGCGGCGACATGCGCAAGAACTTCGACGCGCTGCTCACCGCGGGACGCGACGCGCAAAAGCGGATGGAATCGCAGCGGGTGAGCGGGACGAAGCCTTCGCTTCCCCTCGCGTCGTACGCCGGCACGTTCGCTGACAGCCTCTACGGCGAGACCGTCGTGCGCGAGAACGGTGGCGCGCTGCAGATCTCCCGCGGCCCGGCGTTCCAGGGCACGCTCGAGCACTGGCACTTCGACACCTTCCGGGCCAGCTGGCGCGACCGCGCGCTCGGGAAGTCGCTCATCGGCTTCCGGCTCGGCACGAGCGGCAAGGTGGACGAGCTTCAACTCGACCTGGCCGGCGCGACGGTGACGTTCAAGCGACGCCCGGCGATGGCCGACACCACGGCGGCCGTCACGCTCGCCTCCGGCGACTTCGCGACGTATCTCGGGCGCTTCGAATCCAAGGCACCGCCGATCGTCATCGCGGTCGAGCGCCTCGGCGAGGCGCTGCAACTCAACGTGCCCGGGCAGCCCGCCTACACGCTGGTCGCCGTGAGCCGCACACGCTTCAGGCTCACCGGGCCCGGAATTCCCGACGGGTTCTTCCTCGACTACGCGATGGAGGGCAAGGCGGTCAGGAGCGTCACGCTGGAGCAGCCGGCCCCTCGTCCGTCAGTGACGCTCACGCCGGTCAAGTGACGACCATGATGAACCGTGGGGCGCTGCAGAGCGCCTCCACGGGCAGCATCCGCCTCCTCACGTCGCAGGAGGACCTGGAGGCCTGCGTGGAGATGCAGCGCCGCACGTGGGGCGAGGAGTACGCGGCGGTCGTGCCGTCCTCGATCCTCAAGGTCGTCGCGCACGTCGGCGGGCTGGTCGCCGGCGCGTTCGACCAGAACCGGCTGATCGGATTCGTTTTCGGCATCACGGGCGTCGAGGACGGCTCCATCGTCCACTGGTCGCACATGCTGGCCGTCGCGCCTGACGCGCAGAATCGCGGCGTGGGGCACGCGCTCAAGGAGTACCAGCGCGCGTACGCCACGGAGATCGGTGCGCGGGCGCTTTACTGGACCTTCGATCCGCTGGTCGCGCGGAACGCGCACTTCAACGTCAACGTGCTCGGCGTTCGGGTGGCGTCGTACGTGCCGGACATGTACGGCGAGAGCACCAGCCCGCTCCACCGCGGCATCGGCACCGACCGGTTCGTGGTGTCGTGGCCCGTGGACGACGCGGCACTCGCGGCGCGTCGCCGCGAGATCGTAGCGTCGCGGAGCGCCGATACCGTTGCGCAGCTGCGCGTCGAGATCCCGAGCGACATCGGCGCCCTGCAGCAGGCCGACATGGCGGCCGCCCGCCAATGGCGCGCCAGAACGAAAGCGCAGATCCAGGACGCGCTCGCGCGCGGCTACGTCATTCAGGGGTATCAACGGTCCAATGGCACAGCGAACGGATACTACGTCCTCGAGCGCGGGCAATAGGCTGACGGCGCGCCTCGTCGCGCTCCTGCTCGCACTCCCGGCAACGGGCGCGAGTCAATCCGCGCCGGCCGACCCGTGGTCGTCGATCCGGGACACGGTGAATGCATTCATGTCGCAGGCGAACGTGCCTTCCGTTTCGATCGCCGTCGCGCGGCGTGGACGGATCGTCTGGGAGGAGGCGTTCGGGTGGGCCAATCGCGAGAAGATGGTTCGCGCCACTCCACAGACCATGTACTCGCTGGCCTCGATCTCCAAGCCGATCACCGCGACCGGGCTCATGCTGCTGGTGGAGCGCGGCAGCGTGAATCTCGACCGGCCGGCCAACGAATACCTCGGCACGGGCAAGCTCACCGGGCTCGCCGGGGACGCGAGTGGCGCAACGGTGCGTCGCGTCATGAGTCACACCGCCGGGCTGCCGCTGCACTACCAGTTCTACTACGCGAATCAGTCGTATCCGGCGATGTCGAACGACGAGGCGATCGCGCGGTACGGCATCCTCGTGTATCCCCCGGGCCAGGTGTACGAGTACTCGAACCTCGGCTATGGGATCGTCGATCACATCATCGCGCGCGTTTCGGGCACCGAGTACTCCGACTTCATGCGGACCAACGTCTTCCTGCCGCTCGGGTTGACGCGCATGACGGTGGGCCTGCCGGCCGCGCTCGAGTCGCAGGCCGCGGAACGGTACGACCGGAACCAGCGCCCGATTCCCTTCTATGACTTCGATCACCGGGGCGGATCGGCGGTGTATGCCAGCGGGCACGATCTCGTGCGCTTCGGGATGTTCCACCTGAAGAACCACCTCTCCGACCAGCGCGCCATCCTCAAGGACTCGACGATCGACGTGATGCACCGCGCGGTGGCGCCGGCGAACTACGGGCTGGGATGGATCATCACGGAGCGTGACGGACAGCGCATCGTGGCGCACACCGGAGGGATGCCGGGGGTGCAAACCGTCCTCGCTCTCTACCCGCAGGAGGACGTCGCCATCGTGGTGCTCTGCAATATGGTGGCGAACATCGGCCGGGTGTATCGCGAGGTGGAGCGCGTCGCGTTGCCACGGTACGCGGAATCACGGCGCCGCGCGCAGCAGGCCGCGGATTCCGTGGCGACGCAGCAGGCCCGCGCGAGGCCGGGCGCGCCCGCCGAGCTGCTCGGCGAGTGGAAGGGGACGCTGCGCACGTGGGACAAGTCGTACCCGATGACGCTCACCGTGCAGTCGGACGGCGACATGCAGGTGAAGGTCGAGAACGGGCTGACGAGTCTCCTGAACAACGTGCAGTGGCGTGACAGCATGCTCGTCGGACGGTACGCCGGGACGATCCCCACGAGCGACGCCCGGCGCTGGGCGCACGACGTGGTGCTCAGCCTGCGGCTCCAGAGCGGCGGCGCGCTGAACGGCATGGCCGCGGCGGTGACGACGACGGATCCCGTCTACTTCGCGCTCACGTCGTACGTGAGCCTCACGAAGTCGCCGAGGTAGGACGACGCCCGGCTCGACCCCGTTCATTTACGGAAGAACGTTTGGGACTACGGAAGAACGTTTGGGACCGAAGTGTGCACCGGGCGGGACCTTTGGGTGCCCGGCGTGCTGGGTCCGGACTCGCTGTGCTACATTGCAATACAGAGGCGCGCCGGCAAAGCGCCGACAATCCAGCGAGCGGTATCCGGGACTGGCGAAATGGCCGGTCCCTTTTTCATGATCGGGATCGAAGGGAGAGTAACCTTGCGGACGCATCGAGATGGCAACGCCAACGACGAACTGTCGGACGACGCGCTTGTAGAACGCGAAGAGTCCGAGCGTCGTGAGTTCCTACGTCTCGAGCAGCGCGAGCCGCACCTCAGGGATACGAACTATCGCGAGCTGACCGGATCGAAGGCGCTTCTTCACGCGTGGGAACGATGGGGCCGCACGAACATCGATCTGCGTCTTCGCGGTCTTTTGGCGCGATTCCACTAACGCGCGGTTTCCTGCGGGTGGAGCCCCGCGAACTCGTTCAGGGCATGCCCGCTTGCGATCGGGTTCGCGAAACGGAGCTCTTGATTGGATGGGCAGACCCACTCAGGTGTCGGCGCGGCTGAAAGACGAAATCCCGAACGACTCACGAGTCATTGCGGGATAACGGATGGGGCGAGATTCGAACTCGCGACACCCTTTCGGGTGCACACGCTTTCCAGGCGTGCGCCTTAAGCCACTCGGCCACCCATCCTGAGGTCACGCAAGTTAACAGCGCAGCGACTTGCGGGAGTGTATTCGGAACCTACGTCGCGTTGGATTGGTCGTCATTTGCGGTTGTCAGATCGGCAGCCTCGCCGCTTTTCTCATCTCTGCACGCCGATTCATCGCCACGCGCAGCTTCTCCTCGGATGGGCTCTGGTAGATCTCCACCACCGTCTTCGATGACTTCCAGCCTCCTAGCGCCATCAACTGCGACAGTGGCAGCTCGTCGTTCTCGTCCGCGAACTTCCTGCGGAGTGAGTGCCAGCCCCTGCCCTTCACCTGCGGCAGGTTCGCCAACGCCTCCAAGCGATCCCACCAGTGGCGGACGGTGTTGCGGCCGACCGGTTGCTCCGGCTCGCGCTCCGACTGAAAGACCCAACCATCGCCAATGCGGCCAGTCTGTCGCTTGACCCGGCCGATTACCTCCACGTGCTCGGGCAGAAGCGGCGTGGTGTGCTGGTGCTTCATCTTGTCCTTCCGCCAGAACACTGTGCGCCCAACCAGGTCGATGTCGCTCCATCGGAGATTGGCGACGGAGTCGGATCGGTGGCCCGACTCGTGGACGAGATACAGGAACAATTCGACCTCGGGGCCGCACCCTCTAGCGGCTACACAAAGCGCCTGATACTCGCTTTCGCTGATAGAGGGCCTGCGCGGGCTCGCTTCTGCTGGAACGGGGAACTTCCGAAACGGATTCCGTTCGAGCATCGGCCGGCCCTTCACCCGCACAACCTCTGCCCAGTTGCACGCGGCCATCAGGAACTTGAGATCATAGGCGATCATGCGGTTTCGCACGCCTCCTACAGAATCGCGCCCGGCCGGCCGCAGCCGTCCGCTTCGCTCTTCGATGAACCTGTCCCAGTCGCGCCGGTCAAGCTCCTTCACTAGCGCCATCGGACCCCAGCACGCCTCGAACAGCGCGCGGGCCGCGCGGTCGTGCTGCTGCTTCTGCTCCGACTTCCTCGGAGTGACTTCGCGCTCGTAGTTATCAAACAGCTCCCGCAGAGTCAGCTCGCTTGCGCGAGGCTCCTCGTTCTTTCGCAACGCGGTTGCCAGTTCTTCGGCCGCCACCTTGCCCCGCTTCCAGTCCGAGTCGCGGAGCGACCTGTTGTGTCGCTTCCCATTCTCGTCCCGGTACTCCAGAAACAGCACGCCGTCGCGAGGGTGCGGGTACAAGCGAACGCGATTCCCACCGCGCTTCTCGCCCGCGAAAAACGACCCCTTTCGCTTCGGTCTCTTCGGACGTGTCATCACTCGCCTCCTACATAGCGGTTGACGACAGCCCGCGCGATCTGCTCGCGTCGCAGCACAGTGGGCATTTGCGTGCTTTGCCGCAAGTCGCTCCTTGCCTTCCGCGGCAGTTCGCACGCGCGGTACCGTGCCCTTCCTGCAGTACCGTAGTTCGTCAGCTCGCCCTGGCGCGTGAGGCGCCGTAGTTGGTCGGAGCTATAGCCGCTAAATGCAGCGGCCTCGCGAGGAGCGAGCGACTCGCTTACGTCAGCGGCATGCCCCGCCTCGATCTCCTGAGCAATACGAGTGAGCAGCTTGGAGGCGTTAACCTGTGCGTCCAGCCGTCCGAGTTGTTATTGCCCTTGCCCGTACGTCGGCAATGTACTCGGTGAGCCAGGTGGTGCGTGTGCCTGCCTTCTTGGTTGTCATGATTCTTCATGATCCCTCTGGTCCTGCCGTGAGTAGTAAGTGCTCCTCTTAAGAGGTTCTTGGCTGGTCGGGCCGAAGCCGAACGGCTGGCGGCTTGAGCCGAAGGCCAGCCCAAGTTGCATTCGCCGTCGACTTCACTTCCGTGATACGACCCGGTTCCATGGCTCGCGATTTGTTTGCCGAAGCCCTCATGTCAACGAACTGATCCTGGTGCTGATGTTCGCTGCACCATGCTCGATACGCCTCGTGCAGGTCCGACTTACGGATGCGTGCGCCGGGTGACAGTTCCGCACCCGTTCGAGCTTTGAACGCCGCCACGTTCCCCGATCTCGGCCCGGTAGTCCGCAGTGGCATCGGCCACCGCGCGCGGCTCGCCCAAGCCTTGGCGCTGCCAGGCCAGGCGACCCTCGTGGCGTCCGGGTGAGGATGCCGGGCGACTCACTGCGCAGGCGTTTCGCGCAGGTCCGGGTCGCGCTCCTCGGGCGGAATCGTGACGGCGAACGGGATGCGGCCGAAGTCGCCGCCAGAGCGCCGGGTCGTCGGCAGGCGCTTGGGGCTTGTGGTTGACGCCAGCCATAGCTTGAACGCAGGTCTGAACTCGAAGCTGCCCTGGTACAGGTGCCGGGCGGTCACCGTGTCGCCGCCGCTGAGCGATTTGACGACGGCGACGTCAAGGCGCTTCCGGATCACCCTCGGCCGCACTCACGAAGCGCGCGGCCCGCAAGCGCGCGATGTCGCTCGCGCGGCCCCTCTCCTCGTGGTCGGGAGGGTCGAGAAGCTCGCTTGCATGGCGTGTTCCCCCAGCAGGTCGCGGACTGTTTCAAGAGCGTCGACTTCCCGTTGCGCGCCAGTACCGTCGGGCGAAGAACATCACCTGCTCTTTTGCTTCTCCCAGTGAGCGTGAACCAAGCGCCCGCTGCACGAACCTGATGACCTCCTCGTCGCTTCCAAACACAGTGTTCAGGAACCGGAGGAAGGCGGGGCAGGTGACGTTCGGGTCGTACTTGTACGGCGCGAGCTTCGTGATGTCGTTCCGTCTGCGAATGCGGTCGCAGGTCCCCGCTTCGCAGGTCGAGGGTCCCGTTCTGGAGGTTAGGGAGGGGGACGGCGTCGGCATCCGACGCCTCGCGTTCACCGCGAGCGCCCGCTGGCCAGATCGATCATCGCGCGATGTGCGCATTTCCTTCCGACTTGAGCGCCCAGCCGACCCACTTCGCGCGCTCCGCGGATCCGTCTTCGCTTCCGCCTCCTCGAACAGCTTTCGCACGACTCGCTTGGCCATCTCCTGTAGGCTCGGCTTATCAATCGCAGCCCAACGTCTGCCGTCCCATGACATCCACGTGCCCTCAACGTGAATCAGCCATCAACGATACTCTCGCGCGAATCTCCCGGAGTTCCCCATGTCCGTTCGGTGATCGTCGTGCGGATCCACCGCGACAGCTTCGGTCTCATCACTCTCGGGACTCGGAGCATCCGGTCCAAAGTCTGCCGCTGCGGATGCCCGCAACTTGTACACGATGCCGCCGTGCGCGAACGAGTTAATGGTAGGGTAACCGGAACGCTCCAGAGTGTAGATGCGGCCGACGACTCGCCCGCCGTCATAGTCAGGCTCCAGCGGGTCTCGACAGCCTGCTTCGTGGTAGCGGCCCGCGTCCGCAAGAATCGCGTCGACGGTGACGTAACTGCCGTCAGCGAGCAGCACTTGGTGGTCGCCGTTCAGCCACTGCACAACACCGCTCTCGGTAAACGTGGCCGAGACGCTGCGGCCGGAGGCTTGCTGTGTGTCCAGCCACCGTTGATAGCGACGGCGAGAAAGCGGAAGCGCCGCGACTCCGCATTCCGGCGATGATACGCCCAACCTCATCCTGGTCCGCGGGAGTCGGTGCCGGCCAGGTTGCGAGCGACAAGTAGTCGGCAGCTTCGTTCCAGAGTTCAGGATCACCGCGTCGCTGCTCGATGCCGGGGTCACAAGCCGCTCCGGCGATGAAGTCGAGTCGTTCCGGGGACCAGACAGACGCATCAACAATCGACCGCATAAGCACGACGCCGCCGGCTGACACGCGCGCGAAGGAGTAACCGTGCAGGACGAGCGCGTCGAAGATGCGTTGGCCGAGGATTGGTACCTCGTCGCCTGCCACAACGGGCACGTAGAAGCGCACGCCAGTTAGGCCATGGGAGTTCTTCGCCGCCGGCAGTTCGGTGGAGGAACGCGGACGCACTCGGCCACCCAAGCATGGGAACTTCGCCCAGGCGCGGCACCGCTTCGATCAACACCTTGCGGACTTGCGCGATGCTCCTCACATCGGGCAAGTCGGGCAGGTGCCCGTGTTGCGTCCTGGGGTCCGCAGTCGATCATCAGGACGGCGGGCCCTGCGGGCCAGGCGAAGTAGTCCAGCGAGCGCGCGACGGTGTCGGGCTCGCTAACTGCTATTCTCGCCTTCGTGACCACCCGGCCTTGCTGGCGGCCAGTCTTCTCGACACCCCAACCAACCGCTTGGCTCTTGTCGAGCGACGTGATCGCGTCAGCTAGCTCCCGGACGCCGGCCGCGTGCCGCGTCTCGAACAACGAGACTCGCTGCGCGGCGGGCTCGAAGCACAGACGGCCCGATGCGTCGAAGAGTGCTCGCTTGGTTAGGAAACCGTGCTCGTTCCGAAATACTGTGAAGGCAATGGGGGCAGTTGCGCCGCGCAATCGCGTCATTCGCGCTCGGGGTTGAAGACACGCATCTCGCCTCTGGTCCTGCCGTTGGAAGATCCGCTCGTCGGGCGCGAGCTGGCGCGCGACGCGGCGAACGCCTCGACCGCAGAGCGGGAGACGAGCCATTGCACACGTGCGCTGTCGGGAGTGGTGCCGCGTTGCGGCGTGCCGAAGTCGCCTTTCATCATGTGGCGACGCGCGGCGTGGGAGTCGAGACCGGTGATGATGCCAGCCTCAGTCAGACTAATAGCGTCTTGCACAATCCCTCTCGGGGGTCCTGCCGTTGGCGTCAAAGGTCACCGAGCGGGATGGGTGCTCGAAGGTGATCGCGTTTGACCATGACAATATAGCGACACACACACACGAATTGCAGTGGGTCGTGGCTACCGTCGCGGCGTTGCGCCGCGGGAGTGCATTGGTGACCGCTCCAAGGAGGCAGGGAGCCTGGGGATCATCACCAAGAACTTCTGACCTTAATGCGGCGTTGCGCTGGAGAGTTCTGTACGCTCCCCGCGTTCCCCACGCTCCCCGCCTTCGACGCCAGCGGGAGGCAATGTAACGTCGCGACGGCCGACACCCCGTGCCCGTGACGCGACGCGCTCGCGAGGCGCGCTGACCCCTCGACCGCTGGCGTCAGAGCGTGTCGCAACCCATCCCGCTGCTGGTCCCTGCGGTAGCTTGCGGCCCATGCATTCGTCTCAGAGCTACACGCGCACCTGGTCCCGCGTGAGCGCCGCGCTGGTCGCCGTACTCACTGTCTCAGAAGCCGCGGTGGCCCAGTTCAGCGAGCGGCCGGCCCACCCTTCAACCGCCTGGTCTGGAACATCGACCGGGAAGCCGTTCGCGATACGCTCGAAGCGAGCGGATTCGCCTTTGCAGAAAGAAGCACGGGCGCGAGACACGGTCGATCATCATCGCGGCATCGTGTTCGGCCTCCTGGCCATCGTGATACCGGCGTACACGTGGCGCGGCGAACTGCGTGAAGTGGACGTTCAGTTTCAGGTAGACAGCGCGAACTATGTGAGCACGTTCAGGACCGCGCTCGACTCACTCACGCACCTCCACGGCGCGCCGCATCACTCAGACTCTCTCGACAGTGCTAGCCGGCGCCGACTCGCTCCGTATGCCATGTGGGGGATGATGGCCAAGGGGGTCGTGTTCCTGTCCGGCAGCTTACCGAACAGGCCTCTGTCTGTGCACTTCACGTACGCGAGGCCGGATTTCGAGTGCGCCCGCTCGAGTGAAGCGGGAGGAGGAAGAAAAGCGCAAAGCAACGTCCGTAGACTTGAACCGCGTGTACGACGCTTGGGAGGTCACGGGGCCAGCCACTCTTGTTAGGTGTACGCGGCGGGCAACTAGCCGGTCGCTCATGGCCCAAGGCTCGGTCATCGCAATGTTCGAAGTCTCAACCGCTGGCATCCCTGATCTGCTGGGCCTGTGGGTCTCGACTTTGAGTGCCCGTTCGGCAGTTCAGGATTACCTAAGCTACTGCGCCTTTATCGCTGCCTCGCTCAACGGCTCCCCGGTGCGGTCTCGGGTTCAAATGCGGGTTTACGTGTCGGCGCCCTAGAGAAATTAGGCCGCACCGCGAACGTAACGCGCGCCCGTGAGACGCAGGCGTTTCGTACAGCCCTCCCTCACGCCGCGCCTAGGCGATCTAGCAGACGGCGAACCTGCACGTCGCTGGTTGCCCCTCGTGGCGCCGGCACCTCGCGGGCGTTTAGCTCCCGCGCGATGCGCGTTGGGCCGACGACCCCGCTCGCTTCGATGTCGCGAACCATGGGGCCCAAAGGGCCGCTGCATGCTGGAGTGAGCCCGCTCGCTTCGCACCTTGGACGCCGCGATACGCCCCCTCTTCGCTGCGGCAGGGCGCTGTAGGGAGTAGCGTACGCAAGGCGCCCAAGGCGCTGTAGGGAGTAGCGTACGCAACGCGCGCGCGAGACGCGTCTCACGTTCGCATAACGGTGCTTCCGTAAATCCGTCCTGGCCCGCGGTCGCCGACCCAAGCAGCCCCCCCACGAATGCAACGACGGGGGCATGTGGAGCAGCCCCCCCAGTCTTCACTGCTGGACATCGCGCAAGAAAAAAAATCGCAAGGACAAAAAAGATTCTCCCAAACATCATCGAGCAATTGATTTATGTGCAGTCTGCGATTAAATTTATGATCGAAGGGCCACTGCGCACGGCGCAAGCTGGCCACGGATGTGTTGAACCGTCCGCGAGGGAGAGCAACTATGCTCTCCCCGACTGGCAGGACTAGAGACCCCCGCCCCGTGGAGACTCCCGCGCCTGCGGATCCGTTGCGTGACTTCGTCACGATCCGCGATGTTGCCGCTGCACTCGGCATGTCTTACTACACGGCTTACACCCTCGCGGCCCGAGGCCGTCTAGGCCCCGCACTGACTGTCGGTCGCACCCAATTCTATTTGGCGCGACCGATCGCGCCATCGAAGAACTGCGCGCCACGCGAGCCTGCGGAGGGACGCAATAGTGGCCGGCCGTCCGAAACTCGCGCGCCTGCTCGTCGAGCTTCAGCATCGCGCGGAGCGCGACCTGGGAAGCGATGCTACAGCCTTGGACTATGTAGTCGCTCACGTGGCGAGCGGCGGCTTCCTCTCGGCTCTGGCTACGGATCTCGCAGCCGAACTCGGGGAGTCTGTCTCGAGATCATTCCTCAGCGGTGCCGTTCACTCGATGGCACCGAACGCCAAGGAGCGGATCGAGGCGGCGCGCCGCGAAGGTGCGTCGGCCCTTGCCGAACAGGCAACCACCATCGCCGACAAGGCGGCGGGAGACCTCTGCCGGTGTTGCGAAAGCGCGCCTCCAATCTGATGCACGTCGTTGGCTTGCAGAGCGGTTCCGATCCCGCACACTTCGGTGCGTCCAATCGAACGGAAATCACCATGTCGATCGGTGAACTTCACCTTGATGCCCTCCGCCGGCGCGCGGCCCAACAGCCGGGGGCCTCGCAAAAAGCAT
>CAVRWG010000005.1:0-2889863 GCA_963724885.1 uncultured Gemmatimonadaceae bacterium
ACCGGCTCGCTCTCCAGCGCCAGCACGCCGAACACGCACTCGTGCACCCGCCGCAGCGGCTCGCGCGCGCACGAACCGCTCCAGCGCCTCCACGCCCGAGCGCGAACTCCCGCAGCGCCAGCGACCGCTTGCGCCGACAGCCCGCGCTGCCGCAGCCGCTCCAGGTTCTCCGGCAGCGGTGTACTCCGGCCCGTAGATGATCCGCAGATACTCGCGCCCGCGACACTTCACCGCGGGCTGCACCAGACCGCGCCTGCCCGCGCGCGATGAACGGCAGCGGCTTCACCACCATCCCCTCGCCGCCGCGCTCGGTCAGCTCCTCCCACCACGCGCGTCGCCTCCGCCTCGCTCTCCGGCGTCGTCACGTCCACGACCCGATATGGCGTGGCGAACAGCACGCTCCGGCTCGCCGGCGCGCAGACGCCGCGCGAGCGTCTCCATGTGCCACACGTGGTCCTGGTCGACGTGCACCTCCCCCTCGGTCGCCAGCACGTGGAACGGCGCCAGCCGCAGATCCTCCACCGAGTCCACCGGCCAGGAATACCGCCGGTACGCGTCGACGTACGCGGTCGCCAGACGCATCCGCTCGCGCGTACCGCTCCGAGCAGCTCCGGCACGTCCACGCCCGCGCAGCCGCGCTGCGTCCAGCGCGCCGATCGCCTCGGGCAGCGCCGCCGTCGCCGCCGCGCCCACGGCCGCGTACTGCCGCTCGATGAGCTCCTGCGCCTTGGCCGACCACGGCATCAGCTCGCAGTCGAGGCACGACCCAGTCGGTCTCGAGCTCGTCCCAGAACCCGCTGGCGTCCATCGCGCCGCGCAGCACGCTCGAGCAGCTGCGCTCTCCACCGCGACGTCATCGAAGAAGCGGCGCCCGTGCGCGTGTAGCACGATGCCGCGCCTCGCCCTCGGCGACGCCGAAGCGCCGGCGCGCCGCGTCC
Organism: uncultured Gemmatimonadaceae bacterium; assembly: GCA_963724885.1. Lineage (GTDB taxonomy): Bacteria > Gemmatimonadota > Gemmatimonadetes > Gemmatimonadales > Gemmatimonadaceae > DASPMP01. Next base: position 939 of record CAVRWG010000005.1, read on the forward strand.
TCGTCGCGGCAGATCGACGACCACGGCCCGCGAGCCCATGTGCTTCTCCTCGCACACGACGCTCGGCACGCCCTGCGTTGCGGAAGTACGCGAACGCCTCGCGCGGATGCTCCAGCAGTCCCGGCTCGCTTCGTCGTCTCCGACGGCGACATCGTCGGCGGCAGGTAGATCAGCCACTTGGGGTTCGCCGCGAAGCGGCTCATCACCTCCAGCGCCGCGATGCGCGTTCTCCTCGCGAATCGTGACGCTGCGATGCAGCCGCGTGGCGACGATGCGCTTGCCCGACACGTCGTCGAGATCCAGCACGTCGTCCAGCCGCTGCTGCGCCGACAGCCCGCCGCGCGCCGCCGCTCCCTCCGGCAGGAACTGGCGCACCGGCTCGGCGTACGTGCGCCTGCGCCGGCACCGACACCAGCTCCTTCTCGGGATAGCGCAGCGCCGTGAGCCGCCCGCCGAAGACGCAGCCGGTGTCGATGTTGATGGTGCGGTTGAGCCACTCGGGCTCCGGCACCGGCGTGTGGCCGTACACCACCATCGCCGGGCCGCGATACTCCGCCGCCCAGTTGTAGCGGACCGGCAGCCCGAACTCGTCGCGTCTCGCCCGTCGTCTCGCCGTAGAGCGCGAAGTCGCGCACGCGGCCGGAGCCGCGCCCCTGCATCGCCTCCTTCATGCCGGCGTGCGCCACGACGAGCCGGCCGTCGTCCAGCACGTAGTGGCTCACGAGGTCGTCGATGAACGCCGCCACCTGCTCGCGGAACTCCGGCGTCTCGCGCTCCAGCTGCTCCAGCGTCTCGCGCCAGCCCGTGCGTCACCTGCACGTTCCGGCCGCGCAGCTTGCGCAGCAGCTTGATGTCGTGGTTGCCGGGGACGACGAGCGCGCTGCCGGCCTTCACCATTTCCATGACGATCCGCAGCACGTCGGGCACGCGCGGGCCGCGATCGACCAGGTCGCCAAGGAAGACAGCCTTGCGCCCTCGGGATGACGCCACGTGCCGACGTCGGCGTCGCGCTCGTAGCCGAGCTGTCGCGAGCAGCTCCTCCAGCTCGTCGGCGCAGCCGTGGACGTCGCCGATGATGTCGAACGGGCCGTGGTCGTCGCGCAGGTTGTTCCAGAGACGGCTGCCGCTCGATGCTGACGTCGGCGACGTCGTCGGCGACCGCAGGACGTGGACGTGGCGGAAGCCCTCGCGCTCCAGGTTGCGCAGCCCGCGGCGCATCTGCGAGATCTGGTTGCGCACCACGTGCTCGCCGAACTGGCGGTCGGGACGCGTCGGCGTTGCGCTCGCGACACACGCGCTCCGGCACGTCGAACACGATGGCCACGGGAAGCACGTGATACTTGCGGGCCAGCTCCACCAGCGGCTTGCGCGCCTCCGGCTGCACGTTGGTGGCGTCGACCACGGTGAGCAGCCCGCGCTCCAGCCGCTTGCCGGCGATGACGTGCAGCAGCTCGAACGCGGCAGTGGTCACCGACTGATCGTTTTCGTCGTTGGAGACCAGCCCTCGGCAGTAGTCCGACGAGAGCGTCTCGAAGGGCCCGAAATGCGTGCGCGCGAACGTGCTCTTGCCGCAGCCGGACGGGCCGACGAGCACGACGAGCGCCAGCTCCGGAATGGTGATCGTCCGCGGCGTCACGCGACGCTCTCCCGCGCGGCGTTCAGCGTGATGTCCGTGAACACGGCGGCCTGGGTCGGCGATCCCACCGTCGCGTCGACGTCGCCGATCGGCAGGAAGCGCACGGCGTAGCCGTGCGTCGCCGCAACGCGCTCGGCCCACTCATGGAACTGCGCCCGCGTCCACTCGAAGCGGTGGTCGCCATGGCGGAACTTGCCCGCCGGGAGCGCGGCCCACTTCACGTTGTACTCCGCGTTGGGCGTCGTGACGACGACGGTGCCCGGGCGCGCGAACTCGAACACCACGCGCTCGAACGCCGCCAGGCGCGGGGGATCGAGGTGCTCGATCACCTCCACGCACGGCGGCCGCATCGAAGCCGGCGAGCCGGCTGTCGCGGTACATGAGCGAGCCGTGGACGAGCGCGATGCGCTCGCGCTGCTTCTCGGGCATACGCTCGAGCTTGAGTCGATCCTGCGCGATCTCGAGGGCGCGGTACGACACGTCCATCCCCAGGACCTGCGAGAACTGTCGCTCTTCGAGCAGCAGCTTGAGCAGGCGCCCCTCGCCGCAGCCGAGGTCGAGGACGCGCGCCGCGCCGCTGGCCTTGAGCACGGCGAGCACGGTGCTGAGGCGCTGCTCGTTGAGGCTCAGCGGCCTGCTCCAGCGTCTCCTCGGCGGCGTCGCGCCGGGTCGCGACCTCCGGCTCGGCCTCCGGGTCGTCCTCGCTCGTGAGGCGCTCGATGGCGTCGTCCACCAGCGAGCGCCGGTGGCCGAGGTAGCGGCGGGTGATCTCGTCGCGCTGCGGGTGCGTGGCGAGCCAGCCTTCGCCGATGCGCAGGAGCTTTTCCACTTCGTCGCGACCGATCCAGTAGTGCTTCTGGTCGTCGAGCACCGGGAGCAGGACGTAGACGTGCGCCAGCAGCTCGGCGAGTTGTTTCGTGGCGGCGAGCTCGAGCGTGAAGTAGCGGGTGTGGTGCGTCGTGACGCCGACGGTGTAGCCGAGGGGTTCGAAGAGCGCGCGCAGCAGCGCTTCACCGCCCTTGGAGCGCACGACGGCGATGCGGCACTCGAGCGGGATCGCGGCCGTCGCCAGCTCGGGGCGCTCCTTGCTGCGACCCGCCATCGCGCTGCCGAAGACGTCCGAGATCGCCACGCTCATGAAGGAGCTGGCGACGTACGGGCGGTCGTTGACGTACTGGTCCAGCGATCCGCCCTCGCCGGCCGGCCCGCGACGGTTGCGCACCAGGCCAACCGGGTCGACGTCCAGCAGCAGCGCGCACGTGCAGGCGTGCGCCGACGCTTCGGGATAGAACACGTGAGCGTTCCCGAAGGATTGGCTGAAGGTCTGGACGCGCGCCGGGTTCTTGTGGAGCAGGAAACCGAGATCCGTGGCCGGCTGGTGCGTCGTGCGGATGGTGAAGAGCACGCGGGTAAACTATGCGAGGGTGATTTTATTGCTCCTTTGCACGCCGCCGAGCGGGGCCGAGTTGAGCTGCGCGCAAAGGTGCCATGGCGCGCTCGCTCACCTGCGGTTCCGTGGCGCTGCGCCGCTCGGCGGCTTGTGATTGTCTGATTGACGGACCGCAAAAACAGAACGCCCCGTCCGTGCTGTTGAGCGGACGGGGCGTCGCATCGGGACGGCTATCTGCAGCCGGCTAACTCGATATGAGGCCTCCACCCGCAATCATGGCCGCGCGGAAATACCCGAGACTCCTGAATGATTCAGGCGCTCGTGGGCTTCGCGCTGGCTGATGTAGGGTGCGTCTCATGGGGATCTCGTGCCGTTGGAATGCCGGGGAGCCCGGCAAGGGCGCGCAGTATAGGGCAATCGATCCGGAACGTCAACACCGTTGCGGCGCAGTGCAGGAATAAGGAGCTGGTGCGTCGGCCGCCAAGTAAGGCACGCGATGAAAAGCGGGCGTTTGCGGCAGCGAAAACTACGTTACGTCGCGGCACACGTGCTTTCGGTACCGGAGTTGCCGAGCGTAAGTTGTATCCTGGCCCTCCCCACCAGCGGAGTGCCGACGTGCCATTTACGGCGAAGCTGTCCAAGGCGTTCTACGATCGATTTGGCGAGACGATCGTCAAGGAGCTCGTCGATTTGCTGAACCACATAAATGCCGAGTCCAAGACCGAGCTCAGGGAACTCAATGAGCTGAACTTCGGCCGATTCGACGCCAGGCTCGAGCAGCGAACCGCAGAGCTGCGCGCCGATTTGCGCGTCGTCGAGGCCCGACTCGAGACGAAAATCGACTCGGCACGTTCCGACCTGGAAAAGACGATCGCGACATCGGTGGCCGACCTCAGGGCCGGGTTGGAACACGGCCTGCGCGATCAGACCCGTTTTTTCTTCCTTGCCTGGTCCGTACTGGTGGCATCCAACATCGCGCTCTGGTTTCGCTGAAGACTTCCCCGCGTCCCGGACGCGCCTGTTGAGACTCGGTGCTCGTTTGAAGGGACGGAATACCTAGGGCACGCTGGTGCCACTGACGGATCCACAGGAGATGCACGGCAGCGACGCCGGCAATCTTACTTGCGTCACCGCGGCCCTTCCCATGCTGGCCGTTTCGGAAACCGGAGCTCGTGCAAGGTCTGTGGCGATCGCTGTCACGCGAGTTCGCCATTTCTCCTCGAGTCGAGGCAGCGGAGCGCCTGCGCGGAATAGACTTTCCACTCTGCCTTGAGGCGCAGGATTCTCCAGGATGGAGGCGTTGAGAGTAATTAGCGTGAGTGCCAGTAGCTCTGGCGTGAACGCAGATCGCCTGAACGCGATGACGTTTTCGCCCTTTACCCGACGCATTACAGCGTCTACTCCTTCGGAACCAAACTTCTCCTTGAGAATCAGAGTTACCGCTGGCCGCTGAGTCTCTGTCGGCTGGGCGACCGCGGGGGCCGCATTGCAGAAGCCGAGCGCAGCGAGCGTCAAGGCGTATCGACGGGTGCTCATGGAACCTTCCTTGTGGACATCGGGGTGGGCGCTCTAGCCAATGCGTTGACAGTTCAACCATTCGCGACCGAGGTAAGCCGTTCCCCACCAGCGGTCCTTGTACCAGCAGCGCCAGGTTTGGTAGAGATCGTCTAGCCCAGTCGTTTCGTCAGAACTCCCGACCTCGATGTGCTCAAGATTGGTAGGCGGATTGGTCGTGCAATCCTCTGTGGCTTCGGTTAGCTCATCATCGCAAGTTTGCTCGGGCGGCTCCGGTGGGCCGGGTGGTGCAGCAACTGTCACGGTTCTGGCAGCACTCGACTCGCCAAAACACTCGACGTGCACTGCTGCTGAGCCGATCGAGCGCGCCACCATGGCTCCCGTGCCCTCGCTGATTGAAACGACCGACGAGTTGCTGGTGCGCCAGAAGCGGTTCGATGGACTGACACAGTTACTGGTGGCTTGACCTGACGCTCCCCACTGCATTGTTGTTGGCGCACTGGCTGTCGGCGCAGGGCCGGTGCAAATGCCGTTTATCGCCGAAGACTTCTGGGTTTCGGCGAAGTTCCAGAAAGCGTAGTGCTCAACGCTTCCATTTATCCCTTCCTTGTCCCCTACTTCCGTACATGAGTTGCCAGGAATGGGCACCGAACACGTGAAGTCTCTCATGTCCTGACGCTCGCACTGGTTGTTCACCCAACCCCACCAGTTGCCGGTCGACTGCACTTGAAGATCGATCGAGCCGTCCGACTTGACATCCTGAAAGTCCCACACCCCCAATTGCCACTCGCGCCAATTTTTCTTGGCGTCTTGACGTTTCCGGTAATCCAAGTTCGTGGGCGGACCAGGCCTGTTTTGACATTCGTCGTTGTGGCCACGCTTAGGCTTGCGGCCGCCTGCGACGGAGTTGGTTCCGGAGTCCCACCATCAGGTGGTTCTTTTGTGGCTTGTAGATCGTGGAGGACCGACACCTCCACAGGGGTTACGACGCGCTCGGTCCCACACCCTGACGCCGTGAGTTGAATCCCGAGAAACAGGAACCCGTGCCACATCATTGGCGGCCTTTTCATGACACCTCCGAAGGAACTATCACTTGAGGAACTGGGCGCGCATCGAGCGCACTGAATCGCGATCGAGCTCGACAAAGAAGAGTTCTAGCGTGCCGCCTGGTGCTGCCAGGAACTCCGCATCAAGCGCTACCGTTTCCGGAAAAAGGTGCACGGGATTGTGCCACGTTGTGTCAAAAACGGCATGATCCAGATGGCCAGCGTCCCCGCCCTGTGGGTTGTCTGAGAAAATGACGTGCAGCGCACCGCATGCGTCGGCTGTTGCTATGAGGGAGGAAAACCCTGGAGTGACCTCCAGGTCTTGCGGGCGGGACCAGGTGATGCCGCCGTCGTTCGTGGACATCGTGCGAACCACTTCCGACACCAGACCGCCGCTTCGATTCTGGGCCCAAACCAAGCGAATGACGTTTGGCTCGGTGGCAACGGCTGCAATGTCGAACGCCTGCCGAATACCGGACCGGCTCAGGATCAATGGGGCTGACCAAGACATACCGCCATCGTCTGATGTCGTGACAAAAACGCTGTTGGCGTCAAAGACAGTGTCACGTACCGCCGCGATAAACGGCACGTACAGCCTTCCCGTGGAGTCCTCAACGATGGCGGTGTAGACCGCGCCAATGGTTTCTGGTATCGGCCGCGAAGTCCACGCAGTGCCATCGAATTTCAGGAAGACGATTTCCGGTCGATGCGCTCCCCGTTTCGCTGCCATAGCTACGACGAACACCGAACGGCCATCGCGGCCGCGATGCGTACGTGCCAGACGCCAGTCTACCCGACTACCGCTAAGGATCTCTCGTGTCGGCCCCCACTCGCGGTCCGAAGAGGACCGTGGCGACCACCAAAGGCTTGTTTGGAACTGTAACGATCGTGACACCTCCATCGATCGTTCCGGCGGAGCCTCGCCCCAGAAGAGGTGAACACTACCACCACTATCGAGCACAACGCGCGGGAGAACCTTGCTGGATGACCGACGGGGAAGCCCCAAAATGCCCCGTGATGAGCTCCAAACGATGGCGCTACTCGGCGTCAGCGGATCTTGCATCCTCTGTACGTTGTTCCCCGCGAGCACTATCTCGCCGCTCATCTCGGATATGCTCGGCCATCTAGCAACCGCTCGGCCGTTCGACTCGATCTGGACCGGCTCCGGCTTCGTCCAAGAACCGCCGCAAGCCGAAAGCGGCTGCGCGCTCGATTCGCGCAAGCCAGGTGAACAACCAATCGCCACACCCACTAGGCATGAAGCCAGAGATCGTATGGGGCGCATACGACCTGGGCTCGACGTCTGTGTTGATCGCGCGACGATGCGATTCATTCTACGACCTACGCCGGGACTATGATGACTACTCTTACAGGCTTGCGTCATCACGGCGTCATCGCCGGGAGGGAACAGCGTCATCGACTATAGCACCGACACCCAGTTATCAGCCAACCTTAACATTCGGCCGGTGCGGGTCGGCCAAACGTTTCTGGAGGCCAGACGGATTCATTGCGGCGCGGTGCCGGAATAAGGAGCTGGTGCGTCGTCCGCCAAGTAAGGCACGCGATGAAAGCGGGCGTTTGCGGCATGCGAAACTACCTTACGTCACGGCACGCGTGCTTTCGGTACCGGAGTTGCCGAGCGTAAGTTGTATCCTGGCCCTCCCCACCAGCGGAGTGCCGACGTGCCATTTACGGCGAAGCTGTCCAAGGCGTTCTACGATCGATTTGGCGAGACGATCGTCAAGGAGCTCGTCGATTTGCTGAACCACATAAATGCCGAGTCCAAGACCGAGCTCAGGGAACTCAATGAGCTGAACTTCGGCCGATTCGACGCCAGGCTCGAGCAGCGAACCGCAGAGCTGCGCGCCGATTTGCGCGTCGTCGAGGCCCGACTCGAGACGAAGATCGACTCGGCACGTTCCGACCTGGAAAAGAGGATCGCGACATCGGTGGCCGACCTCAGGACCGGGTTGGAACACGGCCTGCGCGATCAGACCCGTTTTTTCTTCCTTGCCTGGTCCGTACTGGTGGCATCCAACATCGCGCTCTGGTTTCGCTGAAGACTTCGCGCGCAAGGTGTGCAGCACGCGAATCGTCTCACCCTGCGCATTCAGCACGTCCGGCAGGCGACGGTAGGCCTGCGGCGCCTCGCAGGCCGCCGCCGCGCAGGATCACGCCGAGGGGCGCGCACCATCTCCCACGACAGGCGGCCCGGTTCCACGACGCGCGCCTTCTTGCCCCAACCCTTCACCTTGCCGCGCGCCGCGGTGCGCGACATCACGCGACCGGCGCACGCCGCCATTGCTTTGGGCGACGGTTGAACGACCAAGGAACTCTTCACGGCCGGCGGTGCGGAATGCCTCGGCGTACGCCAAGTTTGGCCGAAGCGCCGAGGCAGGCGTCGCCGGTACCGACGTAGCGTGCTGGTTCAAGGGAACCGACACGCCTAATGGGAGGTGGGCGATGTTCCGATTGCGGAAGCTGTTGGGGGTAGCCGTTGTGCTGGTGGGTCAGTCGTGCGCGGAAGTAGCGACGAACCCCGAGCCAAGCGCCGATGTCACTGAGCAGGACAACGCGCATGTCATCGAGCCATGTCCGGAGTGCGAGCCGCCCCCGGGGAACAACGTCCCGTGGCCTCCGTTCGGAACACTGGGCGACGCGTTGTATCAGGCGCCCGGCGACCCGAACCCCGGACTTCCCGGACTTTGGCTGGGCACCAATGTCACTCCGGCCGCATGTTTCGCCGACCGCAATCCGTCGATCGCAGACACTGACAAGGATTGGCTGGCGGACCACTGTGAGCTGGAGCTGGCGCGTGGCTTTGCGCCGACGTGGGGGATGGCCTACAACGAGGGATGCCCGGGCGCCGAGCCCGTCTGGGCCGTGAAGTATTTCTACTCGAACCAGACCGTGCGGCTCGTGTTTCTCCCCGCGTACTACGACGACTGCGGCGGCTTGAGCATCGGCGATCACCGTGGAGACTCCGAGATCATCCTGGTCGAAGTTCGCTTCGACCACGCGAGCCAGCACTGGGTTCTGTACCGGGTGTTTTTCTCGGCCCACTACCACGGGACATTCCAAGGCGTCTTTTCGTACGACCGGTCGGCTCTGCTCAATGCCAACCAGGTGGAGTACAACGGACGACGTTACGCCACGCACCCCATGGTGCACGTCGCCAGACGCAAGCACGCGAATTATGGCAGCGACTCTTCGTGCGACGATGGATCGATCGACTCGTGCGAGGCGCATGCGCCGTATTTCCGTTTTCCAATCGACCCGAGCCGCAACCTCGGGAGCCGGCACGTCCAGCTCGTGAACTGTATTTCCAGCTATGGCGTCCTCGCCGGAACGGGACGACAGGAATGCTTCTGGACGCGCGAATTCGATGCCGGCTACCCCATGCCGGCCGCGATGACGTTCTGTGGCTGGCATCACACAACTTCCCCGTGTGCCGGAGGGTACCACAACTGGCTGTGGAGTGACTACTTCGAGAAGTACGAGAGCGATCCCGGTCCCGGACCGAATCCACCGGATCCGGCCATGTTCGATCCGTCGATCGGGGGATCCAGCTCCGTTCCGGCGTATCAGTACGGATACTGGTACGTCAACTGGGCGGGCCACTCGTTGAGCTCCTGCGCCTGGTACGTCAACGGCATGTTCGTCAGCCAGGGCGGCTGCACATTCAGCTTCTCCTTCGGCGGCGGGCCCGCGACTCACACCCTTCGCGCGTCCGTCACGCGGTCGGACGGTTTGACGCGAGACTCGCCGGGTTTCGTCGTGACTGTCCCGGGTGACGGGGAGAACCCCTTCTATCGGGTTCCCGCGGCAGCGTCGCCGGAGCGCACACAACGGGCGAGAGACGCAAGACCACAGGTGCGGAGACCGCGAGGAGGCAAGTAGCGGCCGGAATATTCCCTGACAGGATGGGCCCCGCAATCTCGGAGCTCATCCTGCTGGCACCGGTACGATGATCTTACACGGCCGCGGTAAGGCGACGTCTTGACTCCAAACGTGCCGGAGCGACGCATGTTGCGGATTGGCGATGTCTGCGCGATGGCCTTTGCGGTAGGCCTCCTGGTCGGCTGCGCAGGCGGCCGGCACGCCGCAACGACTCCTCCTTCAGCAAATCGGAGCTTCGTCGACGCCATCGTCGATCGTGTCCGGGAAAGCACACGGGGGCGGGTTGACGTTGATCCGCAGCCCCTGCCGGATTCCCTCGATGGTCCCGGTGCGCTGCCGACTCGAGCGACACTCGATAGCGACTCGCCATACGCCCTAATCCGCGCGCTAACGACGACGGCGGTTCGCGCGGCTCCGGCTCAGGAACGGGAGCACTGCGCCGGTGGTCTGGTGCTTGACGACTCGTTTGAGTCCAAGCACTCGGGGTGCCCGAAGAACAAGCACGTGCTACTCGTGATCGGTACGCCTCGTAGGGACTCGGCTGATGCACTGAAGATGTCGAGCAGAGGTCGCCCTGTTCCCGACAGTCATCGCTGGGTCCGCGTGCTCGAAACAGAGTTTACCTGGGGTGGCAGTACGATCACCGTATGTGACTACGTAGTAGAGCTGTCGGGCACGGGTTGGCGCGTGGTTCGGCGCATCGAGCTTATGGCTTTTGAGTAATGCTACCCGACATCGCATCGCGGTATGCGAAACTACGATAGACGCGACGCTTGAAGCGCTGTGCGAGCAGTCAAGCGATCGGAGTATAGTAGAACGACATACCATCCCGATTTGCGACCCAAGCGCCTCACGGAGCTTGAGCGTCATCCAGTGACGACGCGCAATCGTTCGATGATGGTTCGCGCTCCGGGAATGCGCATCGTCGGCGCACCTGCCACGCCGGGCCCTGGCGTTAACTTTGGAATGGGCATCACTACATCGCGAAGAGCTCATGGAGGACTGGGATCTGTGCGCGAAAAGACAGACGCCAAGACGAATCCCTCCGCCGAGATCAAGGCGCACGGGCACTGGGTGCTGCCGCCCTGAATTGGCACCCATGCGCAACAAACCGGCAACAGATCCTCCCTGAGCGTCGCTACGGAATGAGGCGAAGCGCGCGCGCGACGTTGATTCGCCCGCGCCCATAGAAGGCATCGGTGCCCGGATCACCGAGATCGTCCGCTGATTGCAGAATCCGCGCGCGAATCAGCGCAGGATTCCCCTTGCCGAGTTGGGCGACGAGAAGTGCCGCCAGACCGGTGACGTGAGGTGCGGCAAAGCTCGTGGCGGCGGGCTGCGCGATCGCCTGGCGGGCAAGACAGGCGGGCGCCGTCGAACCCGTCGTGGTCTGCGAGCAGATTACCCACATCCGGCGACCTGAACCGACCAGGCCGGAACCACCGGGCGCGGCGACCGCGATCACGGACTTCCCGAACGCGCTGTACGGCGCTGGCGCGTCGACGTCCACCCATGGACCGGTCAGACCCGAGGCTCCGGTCGGCCCGGTAGCCGAGACGCAGATCGCATGCGCGGCCTCGCAGGGAAATCGCACCCGCTTGTCCTTGAGGTCCACCGCATCGTTCCCGGCAGGGGCGATCAGCAGCGCTCCCTTGCGGTGTACGTAGTTGGCCGCCCGTCTCATCGCCGCGATCGTACCCCTGTTTCCCTTCCTGTCGAAGGTGAAGCTGGCGCTGAGGTTGATGACGTCGACACCCTGATCGGCCGCGTACATGATGCCGGCGAGCGCGCGATCGAGGGTGCCGCTGAGATTCTGATTGAAAACCTTCGCAACGACGAAGGTGACCCTCTGGTTCACGCCGGCCAGAAGGACGCCGTTGGTGGCGATGATGGACGCCACGGCGGTGCCATGATAGCCGAGGTCGGAGATCGGCAGCCGGCCAGGAAAGCGCGCGGCGATGATCGGATCGTCCTCCGGCACAAAGGACACCGATCGATCGAGGTCCACGAGGCCGGCGAAATCGGGGTGCAGGTAGTCGAGACCCGAGTCTATGAGACCCACGACCACGTCCTTCGACCCCAGGTGTCCCGCGGCCCACGCCTCGGGCGCGTGGATCGCCGGCATGTTCCACTGCCGGAGGTAGAACTGAGCCGCTGTCGGAGAGGGCGAAGCACTGGCCGCGTTCGCGGCCGCCTGGAGCGCATCTGCTGGATCGACGTCGCCGCCGAATCCCGACGACAGCGTTACGACCTCGCTGGGCTCCACGGCCTCGACGCCGGGCTGCGCCGCCAACTCCAGCGCCGCGGTTTCCGACAGCCCGCTGACGGTCGCCACGCCGATGGCATCGTGAACGGCATCGACCGTTCCACCGAGAGCGGCCACGCGTGTGGCCAGGTCGTTCGGCACCTCCTCCACGTCGAACACGACCAGGTGCGTCTGGCTTTGCAGCGCCCGGCTGGCGGAGCCATGCCGCGTGAGCCCGGGTTGCGTCGGGATGTGATCCACGCATCCAGCCAGTGCGAGCGTCAGCGCAATCGCAGGCGATCTACCACGGAGTTGCATCGAGTCATCCCCCATTGAGCGTGTCGCGCGAAGATGATTCGGGCCTCTGACCTGCCTCTGACCTGACATCGGCAGGCTGGACTTTCACCCTGGGGGAATGCACAATCGGGCTGCCTTCCTCCCCGCCGACGGCCACGGTGATCCGCCTCCAGGTACTTGGTCCGCTTCACGCTGCGGACGCGTCCGGACGCAGCCTCCGCGCACTGGTCGCGCAGCCAAAGCGACTCGCGCTACTGGTCCATCTCACGATTGCCGGAGGCTTTCGACGCCGCGACCAGTTGCTCGCGATGTTCTGGCCGGAGCTGGACACGGCCCACGCGCGCGGCGCGCTGAGCCAGGCCGTCCGGTTCCTGCGCCGTGAGCTCGGCTCGGAACAATTCATCGTCAGTCGTGGCAATGAAGACCTGGGCGTCGACTCGTCGGCCATCTGGTGCGATGCGGTCGCATTCTCGGCGTCGCTGCGTGAACGCCAGTACGGTGAAGCGCTGGAGTTCTATCGCGGCGATCTGCTCGAGGGGTTCTTCGTCAGCGCCGGGCCAGCGTTCGACGACTGGGTCATGCGCGAACGCGAACGGCTGCGCGACGGCGCCGCCCGCGCCGCGCGCGCGCTGGCGGAGGAGCGCGAAGCGGACGAGCACTACACGACGGCGGTCGCCAACGCACGCCGAGCGTTCGAGCTGTCGCACCTGGACGAGCGCGCGATGCGGGAGTTGCTCGAGTTGCTCGATCGCCTGGGCGACCGGGCCGGCGCGCTGCACGCGTACGGTGAGTTCGTTCAGCGATTGGTGCGCGAGCTGGATACGACGCCATCGCCGGAAACAGTCGCGGTCATCGAGCGCATCCGGGCCGGATCGCCGGCGCGCGACCAGCGAGCCAAACCGGGAGGCGCCGCCGCCGGTGCACCGGGGACGACAGCCGAGGCGCCGCCGGAATTCGAACGATGGCGGATCGAAGGCGAGCTCGCGCGCAGCCGTATGTCCACGGTGTACCTGGCGCGCGACGCTCGAAACGACCGGCCGGTTGCCGTCAAAACGATGCGTCCCGAAATGCTCGGCGCCGACGGCATCGACCGTTTCCTGCGCGAGATCCGCATCACGGCCAGCCTGGCGCATCCGCACATACTGCCGCTCATCGACTCCGGCTCGGCGAACGGAGCGTTGTACCTCGTCACGCCCTACATCCCGGGCGAATCGCTTCGGGGACGGCTGCGCCGGGAATCCAGGCTCGAGATCGGCGAGGCGGTGCGCCTTGCACGGGAGATCGCGAACGCGCTGGACTACGCGCATCGACGCGGCATCGTCCACCGCGACATCAAGCCGGAGAACGTGCTGCTGGCCGACGGGCACGCGCTCGTCGCGGATTTCGGTGTTGCCGATGCGGGCGTCGTCGCGGCGCATGCCCGGAACGCCGATCGATCCGGCGTCGCAGTCGCCGGATCGCCTCCATATATGAGTCCCGAGCACGCCGCGGGCGACATTTCGTCGGGCGCGCGCTCCGACCTGTACTCGCTGGGCTGCGTGCTGCACGAGATGCTGACGGGAGCACTGCCGGGCGCGGGCGATTCCTGGCGGGAAATCCGGCGCCGACGGCCGGACGTGCCGCGCGCGGTCGCCCGGCTCGTTTCGGACTGCCTCGATCGCGATCCGGCGCGACGGCCCCCAGGTGCGGCGGACGTGGCCCGGACGCTCGATGCGTCGCTGGCCGCCGACCGGCGCACGGGTGGGGGGTTCAGCATCGAGAACTGGATGCCGTGGCAAGGCGGCCGGCTTGTGCCAGGGCGGCTCGCAGCCGTGGTCGTGGTCGTCGCCGGGATCGTCGCGACCGCCGCGTACGTCGCTGCCAGTGCGCCAGCAGCCGATCCGAGACCAGGCGTGGCGGTCCGCCCATTCTTCAGCGTGACGCAGGACCCCGCGCTGGCCGAAGCGCTCGGCGTAACGATCAGCGACTCGCTGGCCGTGGCGCTCGCCGCCCTGCCGACGGTGCAAGTCGTCCCCATCGGGCAATCGGACGCGCGCCGACGGTACACCGTAGGCGGCTCATATGGGCCGGTCGGCGATTCGCTCGAGATCACCATCGAGATCGTGGACAACGCGCGCGATCGGCCGCTCCCTTCGCCGAGGCCGGTGCGCGTCCCTGCCGCTCGACCTCTGGAATCGCTGGACGTAGTCCGCGAAGCCGTCCTGGGCGCGCTGGCGTACTACACGAGCGCGTTCGGCGTGGATTCCGCGCCCCCCGCCGAGCGTCGCCCGCCGACGTACGCCGCGTATCTCGCGTTCGCGGAGGGACTGGCCGCGCGCCAGCGGTCGGATTGGGATCCCAGCGAGACAGCATTCCGGCGCGCAATCGCCCTCGACCCGACGTACACCGAGGCGTACTACCTTCTCACGGGAACGTTCCAGAATCAGGCGGGGCGGTCGCAAGCGCGCGGCGGCATCGTGGGACGCTTCGAGGCCTTCGATTCACTCGCCCATGAAATGCGGCGAGCGATTGCCACTCCGACCGCAGCCGACCGGTCCATGATCGATTTCCTGGAGCGCTATGGCGCCGGCGATATCAATGGCGCGCTGGAAGCCATGGTTCGACTCGCCGAACGAGTGCCCGCCGCGAACTATCACGTAGGGTTTTTCGGGGTGTTGGCCAATCGTCCCGGCGTGGCGACCGCCGGACTCGAACGCCTCGACCCGGACGCAGGATGGACGCGCGAATCGACGGCGTACTGGACTCAGGTGGCTGCGGCGTTGCACCAGGCTGGTCGATACGCCGACGAGCTGCGCGCCGCGCAACGAGGGCGCGCGCGGTTCCCCCGCGCGTTGACCCTGCTCAACGCCGAGGTCCGGGCCAGGATCGGACTCGGAGACGTCGACGACCTGTCGCCTCAGGATCTCCAGCCAATCGCCGTCTTGCGGCTTGCGCTGGAAATGCAAGTGCACGGACACCCGCAACAATCCAGGGCATGGCTTGCCACCGTCGTGGACTCGATCCCGAAGGGTGACATCCCGTTCCCCGATCGCATCTGGATCGCCATGGCACTGCTGGCACTTGACCGGCTCGACGAAGCGACTGCGATGCTCGAGCGGTCCGTACAGCTCGACCCGCTCGCGCTGGACCAGCGCGGGATGCTTGGCACGGCCTACGCGAGACAGGGAAGACGTGCGGAAGCGCTCCGCATCAGCCAGGAGCTGGCTGCGGTCCGGGAGCCGTACCTCCAGGGTGTGCCGACGCTGTGGCGCGCCAAGATCGCCGCGCGACTTGGCGATCGCGAAACGGCCGTCGACTTGCTCGCGCGGGCGTTCGGCGAGGGCGTGAAATACCATCCCAACTTTCCGTCGCAGCGAGGAACGGTCTGGCACTCCGACCCCGATTTCGAGTCGCTGCGCGGGTATCGCCGGTACGATGACCTTACACGGCCGCGGTAAGGTGAGGTCTGAAGGCACGGCGATGAAGGCGAGACGCACAACCGGGGCTGGACTCGGCGGGTAGGCCGAGCTTATGCTCGGCGTATGCGCATTTCTGGTATGAGTGGACGTCAAATGATGCTGCTTGCCGAACGCGTCGGACTTACTCTGCGGGGCCCCCGGAGCGAGCCCTGTACATGCCTGTCTCACCACATCTGTCGCGAAAGCTCCATGAGACCCTCGGCTTGGAGGCGGCGGACGATCTCGTGACGAGACTCGAGGGCATCGAGGGGCAACGAGGCGATATCGCCGAGCTCCGGCATGAGGTGCAATTGGGATTCGCGAAGATGGAGGCGCTCGTCGAGAAGCGGACCGCGGACCTGATGAAGTGGTCGTTCGTGTTCTGGGTCGGCGCCGTCGGAGCAATCGCCGCGCTGGCGGGCGTCCTTCGGTAGTGTCTCGGGCTCAGCCGGGCGCGATCAGCTGGAGCGACGGAAAGTACGTTCGATAGCGCGCAGGATCGCGCGTAAGGAGCGCCAGACCAGCTATCGCAGCATGCGCTCCAAT
This sequence comes from uncultured Gemmatimonadaceae bacterium, assembly GCA_963724885.1. Classification (GTDB taxonomy): domain Bacteria; phylum Gemmatimonadota; class Gemmatimonadetes; order Gemmatimonadales; family Gemmatimonadaceae; genus DASPMP01. The sequence continues at coordinate 16,951 of CAVRWG010000005.1, forward strand.
GTAGAAGTCCGGAAGCGGAGATCGCCTGGCTCCCCGGCGGCGCCGATAGCCGATGAACGCCTTCCCCGCCAGAAACGCTCCTTCCCACGGCAATGCGTCGCGACGGAAAACGTCCTCCGGTAGCGCTTCGTCCAGCTCCTCGATCCGCGCAAACCGAATCGACGCCTCGGCGTAGATGATCGGGTTGATCACCAGCACCGACTGATCCGCTTCTCGACGCAGCGCATCGGCTGACCAGTCGTACCACTCGGGGTCCTCCGTCAGCACATCGAGCAGCACATTGCTGTCGACGAGGACCGTCGCCATGGCTCGCCCGGATCAGCCGCGCGTGAGCGCGAGAATCTGGTCGGTCGTCAGCTTCACCGTCCCGCGGCCGCGCATGCGCTCCACCACGTCCTTGCCCCGCCGAGTGCGCCGCCCGCTGACCTTCTCGAGAATCGCGACGTTGCCGCGCACGCGGAACCGGACTTCGGTGTCCGGCAACAGGCCAAGCCGCTCACGCACCTCGATCGGGATGGTAACCTGACCCTTGGTAGTAATCTTCATCGCGGCTCCGAGTATTACCTCCAAAGGTATTACTAACGGCACCGTGCTCGACCCGCCATTGGCCGGCATGCATCGAGAGCGCTACGTCGCAGCCATCCTGTGGCATCAAAGTAGCTCGGCCACAACCGTTTTCTTGCTATCGGTGACGCTTTCGCGCCCTGGAGCCCTTCCCTTTTGGCACCACCCGCAATAGTCTGATGCTGCAAGGTGCATCAGTTGATGCACATTCCATCCATATGGAAATACACGCCATGCGCACGACGGTGAACCTCGACAATGACCTTCTCGAGGAGGCCCGCAAGGTGAGCGGCCTCGAGGAACGCACGGCACTCATCCACGAAGGACTTCGGGCCTTGATCGCTCGTGAAAGTGCTCGCCGCCTGGCACGGCTCGGCGGCACGCAGCCGAAGTTGAGATCCGTACCCCGTCGCCGTTCGGCTTCCTGATGCTCCTGGCCGACACGTCAGTCTGGATCGACCACTTTCGCCGCGGCAATCGTCAGCTCGTCGCGGCACTCGAGGCGCAGGAGGTCATTACTCATCCGTTCGTGATCGGAGAGCTGGCCTGTGGCGATCTTCGCGATCGAGACGCCGTTCTGGCGCTCCTCCATCGACTTCCCCGAGCAACCGTGGCGACAGACAATGAAGCACTGGCACTCATCGCCAATCGGCGACTCATGGGGCGCGGCCTCGGCTACATAGACGTTCACATACTGGCCTCGTCGTTCCTCTCGACCGCGGTAACGCTCTGGACGCTGGACGCGCCCCTTGCCACGATCGCGGCAAGACTCGGGGTCGGATCGAGTTAGCTCTGCTGTTCGCCGTTGCGTTAGTCGCGGCGCTGCCAAGTGTAGTTAAGCCACGCCGGAACGTCTCGCGCTACGTACCAGTGGGTCTGCCTACGTAGTTCTCGCCACACGAGCGCGTGCAGCCGGGCCTATACTCGTCGTCGCCCGCTCTCGCAGGACTCACCTTGGGAGACGACGATGCGCAGTAGCCTCTTCACAGCCCCGCTGGCCACCCTGGCGCTGAGCCAACTGCTCGGCTGCTCCGCGTCGACCGAACCCCAGGGCAATGGCGGCCCGCCCGACGATCGTGGTGTCGAGGTCTCCCGCTGGCCGGCCGTCCTCAACCTGACCTGGTCCACCGATGGATCCGAGCTGTACTTCCTGGAAGGGTACGCCCGCATCAGGGCCGCGAAGGCCACCGCCCTCAACCAGCGCACGCTGTACGAGTCGAGCATCTCCCTCGGAACCCTGCGCACGGCGGGCAACAAGCTGTACGTGTCCACCGCCATGCCCGGCACCCCGACCCGATTTCGGATACTGCGGATCGATCCGAGCAATTCCAACGTCGAGACGGTGCTGACCTACGACGGCGGGCCGGGGAGCTGGCTGTTCGCAATCTCGGCGGACGAGCGTTTCGTGGCGTTCGGCGATTCCTTGTTCGACCTCGTGTCGGCGACGAAGGTGGCGTTGCCGAGGGGCCTGCCCTGGAGCTTCTCGCCAGATGGAAGCCTGCTGCTCTACGAGCTGGCACAGGCAGGTGGCGGCCCGACGTCGTTCATCCTCATCCCGACAAACGGTGCGGCATCGCAACCCCTGGGATCAGCGAGCGACATACCGGGCCGGACAGAGTTCGCCGTCGGAGCGCATCACTGGAATGGGAACGATCCCAGGTTCCTGCGCGTCACCACCACATCCGATTTCAAGCTCGTGAAGGCGTTCGTGTTCGACATCCGCACGGGGACGAATCGCGAGATCGGGTCGGTCTCGAGCGACGGCGCGAGCCATGGCGACTTCGCGGCGATATCCGCGGACGGCAAGCGCGCCGTCGTATCGATATGGTCCAGCGAGTGGGACCAGCTTCACGCCATCGACACGGAGACGCTTGCCGAGGCAGTGATAGCCACCGTCAACAGCGACATTGACTCATGGGTCGAGGGCCTCGTGCTGTCGCCGGACGGGAGCCGCGCCGCATGGGTCGTGACCGAGGGCTCGCTCGCCACCGGCACGCCGCCCTGGACCACCAAGGTGTACGTGGTGACGCCCTAGCATCTGACGCTGAGTCCGACAGTGCCATCGGGCGACCCGGTCGAGGCCGGCCAGGAGTCCCGGGGCTTCGCGCGCCCGGCGTCGACGCCTCGTATTCCACTAGGATTCAGCATCACCTCAACAGAGACGCAGATGTCCGACGAAATGCGCGCCGAGCTGGAACGGCTGAGGAAGGAGAATGAGTCTCTCAAGAAAGGCGCCAGTCGCGGCGTCTCATTGAAGGTGAGCGAGAAAGGCGGCCTGTCGGTCTACGGCCTGGGTCGCTTTCCGGTCACCCTCTACAAGGAGCAGTGGACCAAGCTGCTGGGGTTGTCCGACGAGATCCGGACGTTCCTGCGCGAACACGACGCGGAGCTCAAGAGCAAGGAGTAGCCGTATCGCTGCGGAGGGCGGTCCCCACGCGGACCACGCTGCGCTCCTCGTCGCTCTCGCTTCGTCGCTACGCTCCTGCGCTTCGCTCCTGCGGTGCTCGCTGGCGTCCGGCGTCGGCGGGTATCCGCCTCCGCCTCCCGACGGTCCGCTCAGGGGACCGCCCTCCTCCGCTCCCGCGCTATTCATTGCGGTGAGTATCCGCCTCCGCGTCCGACGGTCGGCGCAGGGGACATCCCCCGTTCGCTCCGGGGCGCGTCTGCCTCCGCCTCTAGCGGTCCGTCTCCGCGTCGCGGACGGACACGCAACTCGTCACCCGCAGGAGACACCGGCGCCGCGCGTCTTCGCCGCACGCTGGCCCGAAGTCCAAGGCGCGCCGACACATGAACGAACGCGCGAACGCTGGCGCGTCTGTCGCTCAAGAGAGCGCGCCGGCGAACCTGGGAGAGCATCGTGCGCGCGTCCATCCTGCTGCTTCTGCTGGTCGTCCCGTCTACGTCCACTTCCGCTCAAATGTTCGCGCGCGTCAGGACCGGCGCACGCGTCCGCGTCTCGACGGCGCAGCCGGAGCCCCGCCTCGCCATCGGCACAGTGGCGTCGATCGACGCGGACACGATGGTCGTCGACCGCGGCGGCGGCGAGCGGCTCAGGCTCGCGGTGAACGACATCAACGCGCTCGAGGTCTATCGCCGCGGGAAAGGCGCCGAGACGACCGGGATGGTGTTCGGCACCATCGGCGCCGCGGGAGGAGCCGCGCTGTACCTCAACTGGTGTCTGCGGAACATGACGCTGTGCCAATATCTCGAGTCGGACGACGACCCGGACGACGACGACTCCGACGACGAAGAGGAGGATGATCCCTTTTCCATGGGCGCCCTGGTGACCCTCGGCTTCGCCGCGATCGGGTACGCAGTAGGCTACTCACTGGCGCCGCCGCGCTGGGAGATCGTGAATCTCCCGCTCCGCATCGGCGTCGCACCGATGCAGCGTGGCATCGGCGTCTACGCGTCGCTGCCCGCGCCGCGCTTCACGCGCGGCGGGCGATAGCAAGGATCGAGTCCGTTGGATGCGACGCGAGCCGGATTGATGACACCGGCGATCGGCACCGGCACGATACTGCGCCGTGCCACCTTGCCCACGATTCGCCGAGCCGAGCACATTATGGCCATGCCAGCACCAACGTCGCGCCGCTGGACCGCGCGCGAAGTGCGCCGCCTCATCGCGGACGCGCCGCTCGCGACGCCGCGGTACGAGCTCGTGGACGGCGAGCTGCTCGTGACGCCCTCGCCGCCGCGTGCTCACCAGGAGGCCGTGCGCCTGCTCCTGATCGCGCTCTCGGCGTATCTCGAACGCGAGCCGGCCGGACATCCAGTCGCGTCGCCCAGTGATGTCGAGCTCGAGCCGGAAGACGTGCGCCAGCCCGACCTCTTCGTCGTTCCGCCGGAAGAGTGGCGCCGCATCGTGCGCGAGGACTTCCCCGTCCGCGAGCTGCTGCTGGCGATCGAGGTGCTGTCGCCCTCGAGCGGCCGCATCGATCGCGTGCGCAAGCGGCCCGGCTACCAGCTTCACGTGTCCGAGTACTGGATCGTCGACCTCGAGTCGCGGCTCATCGAGCGCTGGCGGCCGGGAGACGAGCGTCCCGAAGTTCTCACCGAACATCTGGTCTGGACTCCATCAGGCGCGGCCGAGTCGCTCACGCTCGATCTGTCCCGGTTCTTCGCGCGCGTCTTCGCCGAGGACCTGCCGGAGCACTAGCGCCCGAAGCGCTCAGGGCGAAGGCGGAGAAGTGAGGCGGCCAGCTGAGAGCGGTGGGAGCGCTCTCGCGACCAGGAGAGAGCGGTGGGGTCTCGCACGCGGACCGTCTGGAGGCGGAGGCGGACACCCGCCGACGCCGACAGCCAGCGAGCACCGCAAGGGAGCGGAGCGGCAGCGAGCGACCGAGGAGCACAGCGTGGTCCAAGTGCGAGACCCCACGCGAGCGACGTGATTCGCGTGGGCGACCCACGCGAGGCAGCAATCTCATCCATCCCTCCCAGCTGCCGGCTAATCACGCGCCGCAAGGGTGCCGTTCTTGCCCTCAACGGATCAGCTGGATGCAACGGCGCGGGCGCGTGACACAAAATGCCCGCGACCGCCGTTCGTGTTTCAAAGAGGGAGCATCTCATGGATTGGCCGACGGGGCTCTTCAGGTGGTCGTCGTACGACCGGCGCAAGGCGAACGCGCCAGACTCGGCTGGAACGGCAACGGACGCATCGCGCGCGATCGCCGTCGCGACTGAACCGGGCGTTCGCCGAAACGGAACGCATCCTGACCAATCCGCTACAATCGAGCACGCCGCGACCCCCACTGCGCTCGACACGCCCACGCCCGAGACGCCCGCGGACACCGGACACGCGGTGCACGACCTGCTCAAGGGGCTCGAAGTCTCCTTCGGCAACGAGGCAGCGCAGGTCGAACGCGAAGCGCTGGAGACCGCGCGCTCATGGGCCGAGAAGGGCCTGCCGCGACACGACCTCGAGGCGAACGGCCAGCTCGAAGTGGAAGGAACGCTCGCGCATCGCGCCGCACACGTCTTCTCCGACTGGGCGCGCCGCGTGCGCGAGCGCGTCGAGGGGGCGATTCAGTCGGAGACGCGAGCAGCTCGGCGCGCAGCTCATCACGCTCGAGCAGCGACTGCTGCGGTACCGCTACCGGCTCGACGAACTGCGGTCCGGCCGCGACGCCGTCGTCGGCGCGCAGTCCCGGGACGAGCAGCACGCCGCCCAGGCCGCCGCGGCGCCCAGGCGCCGCGTGGCGTACGCCGCGCGGCTGGGAGCGATCCCCTTCTGGGTCTTCTGCACCATCCTAGTGCTGGCGGACTTCGTCGCGAACGTCCCCGTCTTCAACGAGCTGCTGCCCTCCTCGCCCGCGGCGGCGCAGGCACTGCAGAACATCGAGACGAACGCGGCGGCGAACCCGGGGACCTACGGCTGGACGACGTTCTGGGCGAAACTCGGCATGCATCTCGACGCGAGCATTCTCGCGTTCAGCGTCGTGCTCTTTCTCGTCGTGCTCGGACATTTCTTCGGCGCGTCGCTGCGCACGATCGTCGCCCTGCATCGCGCGCGGCCGGTCGTGGACGACGAGCTGCTCCTCAAGCACCGGCATCAACCCACCGTCGTCGCCTGGCTGAGCTTCGCGGGGATTCTCACGATCGTGACCGTGCTGTTTCTCGCGCGCGCCGGCATCGAGTCCGCGTCGCGCGAGCGGCTCACTCGCATGGAAGCTTCCGTCACGGCGAAGCAGCAGCAGCTGGCCGAGGCGCAGCAGCGCAACGACGCGACCCAGGTGCAGCAATTCGAAGTCGAACGTCAGACGCTCGAAGGGCTGGTACCGGTGCTGCGCGCCCGCCACGAGTACGCGGTCTCGATCGCGGCCATCAACTGGCCGATCGCGGCGCTGAACCTCGTCCTCGCGCTCTGCGCCGCGCTCCTCGCGTATCAGCATCAGTCCGAGAATCTCGAGCTCGACGCGTCGCACTCCGCCCAGGCGCCGTCGGCGCGGGAGCGCTACGGCGTGCTCAGGACGGCCGCCGAGGACGAGCGCGGCGAGATCTGCGTCCTTTCCACTCACATGGCTACGCGCATCAAACGTCTCACGCACCTGAGCGAAACGCGTCCCCTGCTGAGGGCAGACGGAAAGGCGGACCGGCTGCGCCGTGTGGTTCCGATGTTCCGCGCCGAGAACGCGCGGGCGCGCGGCCTGGACACGAGAAGCATCCTGGCATTCCACACTCCGGTGCCCGACGTCCTTCCCGCGGTCGACGATTCGGCTTGCCCGCTGCCCGACGTCTATGCAGCATCCCTGACACGCTACGCGGACCTCCAGGCGGAGTTCCTCAAGCTCGAGCGGGAGCGCGAGGCCGCGACGGAGACGATTGCATGATCGCCCGCTTTGCGCCCCGCGCGCTGATCGCCGTGATCCTTGTGGCGCCGGCCGGCTGCAGCGACGCGGACGCCGACGCGCCGCGCGGCGCCAGTGTCGTGGTGCCGTCGCTCACGACGGTGCTCATCGACCGGTCGGGGAGCCGCACGCCCAGCGAGATCGCCGGCGACCGGCAGCTGCTCAAGGAGATCATCACGGAGCTCGGGTTCGGCGAGCGCATCGTCGTGCTGCAGGTGCATCATGCCGGCCGGTCGGACGGCGCGCGGCGCTGGATGAGCGAGATGCCGAAGCCGGAGAATCCCGCCGTTCCCACTCCCGTGGACCGCCAGTCGCTGAACCGGACGCGCTCCGCCGCCGCGCTCGCGGCGACCGAGTTGTTCGACAGCATCCGACCCAACCGCACCGACCTGATCGCGACGCTCTTCGACGCGGCCGACGTTATCCGCGGGGGCGGGGGCGGATCGGCTCCGTCCGATCCTCGCATCATCGTGCTCTCCGACATGATGCAGTCGACGCGCGAGCTGAACATGGAGAACGGCGACTTCGGCGCAGCCGAGTCGTTCCTGCAGGAGCGCAAGCGCCAGGGCGTGATGCCGGATCTCGCTCGCACCTGTGTCGTGGTCGTCGGGGGCGATCGCAGCACGGAGAACGGCGCGCGCGCGTTTCGCTTCTGGCAGGATTACTTCGCGGCGGCCGGCGCGGAGTTCAGGCCGTCGAACTACCGGTATACGGCGCTGGGCGGGCAGGGACTGCGCTGTTGAGCGTCAACTGCCTTGAACGCGGATGGTCGCGGATCAAGAGCACGGATCAGTCGGATGGGCGTGCTCAACTGCAAAAGCACAACTGCCTTTGTTTGTTGGATGGTCGCGGATCAACCGCACGGATCGCCGCCGATATGCGAAACGGGAAACGGACACTCGAGAGAGCCGGTTCATCGTCCCGCCCATCAGCGACGACCCGGGCCGTCGATCCCCCTCATCGCAAACCAATATCAATCAGTTACTGCTGTTGCTGTTACGCTCATCCGACTAATCAGCCTGGTTCCGCGACCATCCGCGATGAACAGGTTTCCCGAAAATCGGCGCCAATGCCGCTGATTTGACTTGCGCGGGCCGGTCGCGCATCATGAAGCCCCGATCGCGCCGGCCATGCAGAGCACCATCGACCTCGTGCGGACGCTGCTGTCCGCGCAATTCCTCGTCACGGCCTTCCTGGCCGTGCTGCTCTGGTCGCTACACACCCGCCTGCGCAGGCAGGAATACAATCGCTGGTGGGTGATCGCCTGGACGTTGACGGCGCTCTTCCTCGGACTGGCACATCGCGCGCTGGGCTTCCCCGCCGAGTGGACGCCCGCAAAAAATGTAGTCTTCCTCGCGACCACGCTCCTGGGATTCCTGGTCGTCCCGGCGCTGGTCTTCGGGGCCGTGACCTTCAGGTCACCCGGCGCCGTGAGCCGCCGGGTGGCGTTCGGCGGGCTGGCGGCCGCGGTGCTGGTCGGCGCCATCGCCTTTGCGGCCTCGCGCCTGGCGTCGTCGGGGCTCACCGGCTTTTCCGTGCGGCACGGAACGCGGATGCTGGCGCTGGCGTCGGCGTTGTTCTTCTGCGCGTGGGTCTTCCTGCGTCACTTTCGCACTACGAGGTCGCGTGCCGCGCTGGTGACCGGCGTGTCGTGCCTTGGCTATGGCATCACCCAGGGCGTGTACGCCGCCGTGCAAGTCGCGCATGTCCTCGGCGCGGCGACGGGCGCCCCACCGGGACACGACCGTCTCGCGATGCTGTGGAGCGCGAGGCTGTTGTTCGCCGACGTGGTGCTGACGTGCGGCATCTGCCTGGGGATGGTGCTGCTCCTCGTGGAAGAGCATCAGCGGTCGGAGCGCGCGCTGCTCGAGAGCATGAGCCGCGGCCGCGAAGTGGAAGAGCAGAACACCGCGCTCCAGATGGAGATCCGCAGCCGGCAGGAGGCCGAGGAGAAGCTGCGCGCCAGCGAGGACCGCTATCGCGATCTCGTGGAGCACAGCGAGGACCTGCTCTGCACCCACACCCTCGACGGGCGCCTGCTCTCGGTGAATCCGGCGCCCGCGCGCATCCTCGGCTACACCGTCGAGGAGGTGCTCGCAAAGAGGGTGACCGATTTCGTGGCGCCGGACGTCCGGGGCGACTTCTTACGATACGTGCAAACGTTGGAGCGCGACGGCGTGGCGGAGGGGCTCCTGAAGGTCGTCACCCGCACGGGTGAATACCGTCTCTGGCAGTTTCGCAATACGCTGCGCTCCGATGGCGTGACGACGCCGATCGTCCGGGGCATGGCGCGCGACGTCACCGAGCAGAAACGCGCCGAGCGCCGCGCGCGCGAGCTGCAGGAGGAGCTGGCGCACGCCGGACGCGTGATGACGCTCGGCACTCTCACCGGCTCGCTGGCGCACGAGATCAAGCAGCCGCTCACGGCCATCTCCACCAACACGTATGCGGCGCTCGGCCTCCTGGACCGCGGCGGAGAATCGCCGGACGTCGGCGCCATCCGCGACGCGCTCCGCGACGTGATGAGCGACAACGGCCGCATCGACGACGTGATCCGTCGCATGCGCGGCATGCTGAGGAAGGAGCGGCGCGAGCGCGCACCGGTCGACGTCAACACGATCGTCGGCGACGTGCTGCGCCTGGTGCGCAGCGACTTCATCGGACGACGCATCGCGCTCGACGTCGCGCTCGGCTCGCAGATTCCCACGGTGCTCGCGGATCGCGTGCAACTGCAGCAGGTGGTGCTCAACATCCTGATGAACGCGGCCGAGGCAGTGACCGCGGCCGGGAACGGTGACGAGCGCCGCGTCTCCCTGACGACGGCGGTGCGCGGCGGCACGGTCAGCGTCTCGGTCGCCGACCGCGGCGTCGGCGCGTCTGCGGAGCACTTCAATCGCCTGTTCGAGCCGTTCTTCACCACCAAGCGCGACGGCATGGGGCTCGGGACTCTCCATCTGCCGCTCGATCCTCGACGACCATGGCGGCCGGATCATGGTGCGCCGCAACCCCGATCGCGGCCTCACCTGCTGGTTCGAGCTCGACGCATGACCCAGCCGCACGCCGCAACGGGCGGAGACGGGGGCATGGGCGGGGGCGCCACGGTCTTCGTCATCGACGACGATCTTTCGGTGCGGAACTCGCTGGAGCGGCTGCTTCGCACCGTCGGCTATGCGGTGCGCACCTTTGCGTCGGCCGAAGAGTTTCTCAATGAGGAACATCGTCTGGGACGCGGCTGTCTCCTGGTCGACGTGCACCTGGGCCGGATGACCGGCATCGAACTGCAGGCCAGGATCGGCGGGCGCGAGACGCCCTGGCCGGTCATTCTCGCGAGCGGGGACGAAGACATCGAGCTGCAAGTCGAGGCGAGCAGGCTCGGGGCGATGGCGTTCTTCAAGAAGCCGTTCGACCTGGGCGCGCTGCTCGGCACGATCGCCCAGGCGCTGGCCGAACCGACCACCGCCGCCAAGTGAGCCGCCGCATCGTCGCATTCAACAACGTCTCGGCCGACGGATACTTCGCGGCGCCGGACGGGAACCTCAACTGGGTCGTCCCCGACCCGGAACTGGACAAGTACGTCACGCGAGCCGGTGAACGGGGCGGCGGCGGCGCGGGCGCCTTTCTGTTCGGCCGCAAGACCTACCAGATGTTCGCGTCCTTCTGGCCGCATGTCCTCGACGATCCCGACACCGCCCCCGATCCGCACACGCCCGGCCGAGCGTCACGCGAGATGCGCGCGATGGCGGAGATGCTCAACGAGACGCCCAAGATCGTCTTCTCGAAAAATCTGAAAGAGGCGACCTGGGCGAACTCGCGCATCGTTCGCGAGCTCGACCCGCGCGAGATCGCAAAGATGAAGGCGGAGCCCGGCGGGGACATGATGATCTTCGGCAGCGGCTCGATCGCCTCACTGCTCACCGAACATGGGCTGATCGACGAGTACCAGTTCGTCGTGAGCCCGATCCTCCTGGGCAAGGGACGCACGCTGCTCAACGGCATCGCGTCGAGCCCGAAGCTCGTGCTCGAGGAGGAGAAGAGTTTTCCTTCCGGGAAGATCCTTCTGCGCTATTCGCGGCCGACGCTGGCGATAGTGCCGGCCGAGCCGACCGAGGCGACCAGGACGCGCCTCACACGGCGCAAGACGGTGAAGGCGCCGGCGGCAAAGGCGGCTCCCCTGCTCTACCCGGACAGCGCGCTCTCGAAAGTCGTCGGCAGCGGGGGAATGGCACGCCACCAGATCACCAAGAAGCTCTGGGCGTACATCAAGCGCAAAGGTCTCCAGGACAAGCAGAACCGGCGAATGGTCAACGCCGACGATGCGCTGCGGCCGGTGTTTGGCGGAAAGGCCAAGGTCGACATGGCCGACGTGCCGACGTTCGTGGACAAGCACCTCAGGTCGAAGAAGTAATCGAGTTGCTCCGGAGGGCCGCCCCACGCGGACCACGCTCGAGTCGCTGCGGAGGGCGGTCCCCACGCGGACCACGCTGCGCTCCTCGTCGCTCTCGCTCCGTCGCTCCGCTCCTGCGCTCCGCTCCTGCGGTGCTCGCTGGCTTCCGGCGTCGGCGGGTATCCGCCTCCGCCTCCAGACGGTCCGCTTAGGGGGCCGCCCTCCTCCGCTTTCGCGCTGATCAGCGCTGGGCGTCCGCCTCCAGACGGTCCACCTGGCGGATCGCCCCTCCTCCGCTCTCGCACTGATCGGGCTGCGCCGGGCACCACTATCGTAGAACAGCATACCATCCGCTCCTGCGGTTCCGCGCGCGCTCGCGGCCCACAACCGTTGAACCCAATTGCGCGGACGCAGGGCTTCCGACCTGCCAAGGGCTGGACTCGGCGGGTAGGCCGAGCTTATGCTCGGCGTATGCGGATTTCGGGTATCGTCGAGCTCCGGCACGAGATGCAACTCGGATTCGCCAAAATGGAGTCGCGCATCGATCACAGGGCTACGGCTCTCGAGGCGCTCGTCGAGAAGCGGGCCGCGGACCTGATGAAATGGTCGTTCGTGTTCTGGGTCGGCGCCGTCGGAGCAATCGCCGCGCTGGCGGGAGTCCTTCGGTAGTCAATTCGAGCCAGCGCGCGGCAACCCAGGGGCCTTGGCCGTCCCACTGATCACGGCTTGCCGCAGCGCTCCGCGCGATGTGATCGCCCCGATCAACCCCTCACGCGCGCACGCGCAGTGCGTCGCAGATCTTCACTATGGAAGTCGCGATCGCGAATTCCTTCTTGGGCGCCGCCGAACCACTGCCCCGCACGTGAAGCCCGATGGCGCATCCGGTGGTCGGATCGTACCACACCGCCCCCGAGTCGCCCGCGTCGGAAATCGGAATGTCATCGATGTCCGACGCCAGCGGCTTGAGGTGCATCGCGGCGCCCACGCCATCGAAGTCACCGAAGCCCACGACCTCAGCGGCGGTGGTCCCGGTTCCGATGCCGAACTTGTGCACGATCATTCCGAGGAACGGAAAGTCCGCGCCTTTGATCGTGTCCGCGCAGTCGGGAACGTCGTTGCAGCACGGGCGGGCCTGCTGCGCGACGAGCGCGATGGCGGCGTCATGCATCTTCGATCGCGCAGCGAGGCCGGCCACGACTTCGGTGCCTCCGTCTTCCGCGGCCGGCTGCACGATGGGATCACCCACGTTCGGGTTGCCGCTGTCGGCGAGCACATGGTCGGCGCTCAGCAGATACTTCGACGCGGAGTCGGCGCCGCGCCCCTGCACGAACATCCCGAGTGTCCCCGCGGCGCCATTGGTCCGGCTGACACAGGCGCCGGGACACAGCGGGTCGAGTCTCGCGCGACGCGCCGCGTGTCCGGCGGTGTGTTCCGCCAGGTAGCGCGCCTCCACGACGTCCGTGCGAATCCCCTCGAACCGCCCCGGGATGCGCTGGGCACGCGGGATCTTCGCTTTCGTTTTCTTCCGCGCGATGTGAACCCGAATGGTCAGTCCGGCCCGTGAGGCGGTCTGGCCGTTCCTGAGCTTCACGCCCAGATCCACGCCGGTGACGCCGGGCAACGCACGGAACCGCTCGCGCGCGCGGAGGTAGGAATCGATCGCACCAGCCGGCACCCGCGCGCGCCGCAACAGCTCGCGCAGATCCCGCTCCTCGGCTGACTGGCGCTTCATGGGTTGAAGAACGAGGCCCGCGGCGAATACATGAGATGCACCGCGCCCCACACATGCGCGCGCGCGCTGGGACCCTTGAACTCAGGAGTCCGCGTGGAGAGCGCGATCCACGTGAGGGTGACGGCGCCGCCCAGCCAGCCTGGTGCCGCGGTGAAGGCGAGGCCTGTTTCGCCTTCCGCGATTCCACGGTTGATGGAGCCCGCGTCGAACGTATGTATGCTTTCGCGGAATTGTCCCTGGAGGAGCGCGTTGTAGACGACGCCCCGGCCACGCAGGCCGAAGAATCCGTACGCCTCATACGGCTTGGCGTCGGCGCTGTCGCGCACGGACTTCTGCTGCAACGAGTTGAGCGGATTGGTGCTGAACTCCCAGAAGTTCGACTTCATCCAGCCGAGTCGCCCCGCCAACCCGGTGGCGACGTTGGTGTAGTAGCCGATGCTCGCCTGGTTCAGCCAGGTGAGCTGCCCCTGGAAGCCTCCCTTCGGTGCCTCGCCGGCGATCAGCTGTTCCAGACCAACCTTATAGAGAAGTGTCGGTTCGCCGCCGTTCGAGATCTGGTTGTGCCATCCGAGCGGATCCACCGGAGTCGTCTTGCCCGAGCGGCGCCGGTTCATCCGGTGGAGGTCGGTTTGCAGGGCCTTGGCGACGTTGAGCCCCAGACCCGCGATCGAGAGCTCGCTGGACACCGCCCGATCCTCGCGCTGCATCCGGTCGTCCTTGCGCCGTACACTGACCCGTCGCGTCAGCACGCCGAAGATCGACGCGTATGGCCGGTCGTCGAACACCGGTGTCACGTCGCTCAGCCGCTCGCGCAGCGGCGTGAATGCGGAGCCCACGATCGCAAAGCTGTGAACGTGGACCTCCCGCGCCTCGTGCGCCTTGCGGATCCGTGAGATTGCGTCGAAAAGCGACAACGGTCCGGCCAGCCCCGATTCAAACACCCACCGTCCGCCGAGCGAGACGGCAAATCCACCGGTGTAGTTCTGGTCTGTCCCGAAGCCGAACAGATCGTTCTCGATGTAGAGGGCGACGCCGGTGGCCGCGGGCTCGAGCCGCGGCTGGCTGCCGAATGGGTCCGGGTTCCGCTGGGCCAGGGCAACCGCGGATGCGGCCAGCAGGAAAACACCGGATACAGCTGCGGTGACGGTTCCGCCGAGCCAGGATCGCGCCGGTCTATCCACGGTCCGACGATATGGCGCTCGCGGCCCAAACGCAACGAAATCGTCGTGGGGTCCTGCCGCCCGCTTCGCGGCGGCCGCGTCGGGCCTGGCCCTTATCCCTTCGCGAGCGACGTTGAACCCGGTGCCGCCACGACTCATCTTGCTACGGTGAGATCGCTCATCGGCGCCGCGGCACTGCTGCTCCTCGCGCTCTTCATGCTCTACGGCTTCATGCGCTCGAGCGCACAGCTGTCGTCGTTCGGGGCCGTGATGGCGCTGCTCATCACGGTCGTGGCTCCCGCCGCCGGCGGCGTCGCGCTCCTCGCCCGCCACTTCCGACGCGGGCGGCTGGTCGAATCGCGACGCGACGTGTTGCGTCGCCAGACCATCGAGTCGGAGGTGCTGCGACTGGCCGGCGAACGGGGAGGGCGGCTCACGCTCGTCGAGATCATCACGGAGATGGCGGTGTCGACGGAGGCCGCGCAGCAGGCGCTGGACTCGCTCGTCCACCGCGAGGTGGCCGACATCGCGATCAGCGACTCGGGCGTGCTCGTCTACACGTTCCACGACGTGGAGCGGCTCGCCGAGAAGTCGCGCGCGAAAGGGGTGCTCGAATGAAGAGGAACATGCTGGCGATCGAGCCGCGGTACCCCTGCCCCGTCTGCCTCGGCGCCACCATGAAGAAGGTACGGCTCAAGCGCTCGGGGCGGTCGCTCCTGCTCGACTACTGCCCGCGCTGTGGCGGCGTGTGGTTCGAGCTGGGCGAGGTGCAGTCATTGCGCACGCACGCGCAAGACTCGTTCTGGTCCAGCGTAGCGCCCCGCGCGGACCAGTTCCGCATGCCCTGTCATTCGTGTCAGGCCATGATCGACCGGAACGCGGACAAGTGCCCCGCTTGCGGCTGGAGCAATCGCATCGACTGTCCCACCTGCGGCCGCAAGCTCGCGCCGCAGGTCCACGAGGGGCTGCGACTCGACGTCTGCAACAACTGCAAGGGTGTCTGGTTCGACCACATCGAGCTGGATGCGATCTGGAAGTCGGCGCTCAACGCCAACGTGGCGCGCGCCACGAAGTCCTCCAGGGGAGCCGTCGCCGCGGGAGTGGGCGGCGAGGTCCTCGTGAACACGCTGTTTTTCGCGCCGGACGTTCTCTTCGTCGGCGCCCACGCCGCGGGAATGGTGCTCGAGACGGGAGCGGGGGCCTTGATGCACGCGCCGGAGGTCGTCGGCGGAGCCGCCGAGGCCATAGGAGGCGCCGCGGCCAGCGTCTTCGAGTCCGTGCTCGAGATCATCAGCGGCATCTTCGACTCGTTCTGACCGAGTCGGTGTGGAGGGCGGTCCCCTAAGCGGACCGTCTGGAGGCGGAGGCGGACACCCGCCGACGCCGGAAGCCAGCGAGCACCGCAGGAGCGGAGCGTAGGAGCGCAGCGACGAAGCGAGAGCGACGAGGAGCGCAGCGTGGTCCGCGCGGGGGACCGCACTCCGCAGCGACGTGCTATCTCGCTGAGGGCCCCAGCTCTCGATCCAGCTCCCGCATCGCAGACGCGTAGTACGGATCCACCGCGGGCAGCGCCTTGACCTCGCTCGTCTGGGGACGCGTCGGTCCCCGCAGGAGCCTGGCGACCAGCCTGAAGGCTCCGTACGCGAGCAGGCCAACGATGGCGAACCTCAGCAACATGAAGGCGAGCCCCATGAGTGCGCCGAAGAGACCGAGCGCCGTCGCCATGACGATGATCGAGACGGGGATAACGAGCGCGAGCACGAGCACGATCTTCCCCAACGTCCAGAGCGTTTTCATCCCTCTCCTCCAACGCACCGCGTAGTCGCGGACTGACCTCACTACGGGGGAACGGGCCCTGATGATTCAGCAGCGTATTGACTCCACTGGCGTTGGGATGGTACCACTCGGCCATGCACAAGGAGCTACCATGACCGACGACATGGGTACTTTTCGCATCGATCTCGAAGTTGCGCATCCGACCCGGCGAAGCCAGCGCACCGCCTTCCCGGCCGTGCTGGTCGACACGGGCGCGGAACTCTCGGTCTTTCCGGCCGCGGCGCTCGACGCGTTGAAGATCGACCGGCTCAAGAAGCTCGACTTCCGTCAGGCCGACGGCAGCGTCCTGTCGCGCTGGACAGGGCCGGCCATCATTTACGCGGCCGGCACACTCGCGACGGACGATGTGGTCTTCGGCGAACCCGGCGACCTCGTTCTCCTGGGTGCCCGCACGCTCGAGGGTCTGAACCTCCGCATCGATCCCGTCGCAAAGCGGCTGGTCGACGCCGGGCCCATGCCGCTCGCGGTCTGCGCCTGAGGCACGCGGGGACGCCTACTCTGGTCGGGAGTGTAGGGTGCGTCCCCGCAGACCACGTGCGGGAGCGGAGGAGGGCGGTCCCCTAAGCGGACCGTCTGGAGGCGGAGGCGGATACCCGCCGACGCCGGAAGCCAGCGAGCACCGCAGGAGCGGAGCGTAGGAGCGCAGCGACGAGGCGAGAGCGACGAGGAGCGCAGCGTGGTCCGCGTGGGGACCGCGCTCCGCAGCGACTCGAGCGCGGTCCGCGTGGGCCGCACTCCGCAGCGACCCGAGCGTGGTCCGCGTGGGGACCGCAATCCGCAGCGACACGGCTGTCACACCACCTCGCCAAATTGAACGGGACTCGAACCCGGGGGTCCCATGTCAGCCATCGCCACCACGCTGGAACGCACGCGCCTCGGCACGCCTCAGCAGCGCCGCAACCTCACGACCTTCCCCATCCACTTCGACCTGTCGCCCAGCTTCGGCGCCCCCGACTACGTCCCGCTCGGCCAGGCCATCGAGAACGGAACGGCCGTCATCACCGAGATCTCCGAGGGCGGCAGCGTGCCTACGCTCGCCGTCCACAATGCCGGCGACGCCGCCGTGTTCATCCTCGACGGCGAAGAGCTGATTGGCGCGCGCCAGAACCGCATCGTCAACCTGTCCATCCTCGTCCCGCCCAAGTCCGTGCTCCCGATCCCCGTGTCGTGCGTGGAACGTGGACGTTGGTCGTACAGGACGCGCGAGTTCCGGCAGTCCCCCAACGCCATGTTCGCCGCCGGCAGAGCCCGCAAGATGTCCGCGGTCAACGAGTCGCTGCGAGCGAGCGGCGCGAGAGATGCTGATCAGCACGATGTGTGGGAGGCGGTAGCCGGCTATTCCCGGATGCTCGGTGCACCCTCCCCCACCGAGTCCATGAACGACGTCTACGACAAGAAGCGCGCGTCCGTCGACCAATACCTCGACGGCCTGGAGCCCGAAGGCGGACAGGTCGGCGCGGTCTTCGCCGTGAACGGTCGCGTGGCCGGCGCCGAGCTGTTCGAGAGCCCCGAGCTGTTCGCGGCGTATTTTCCGAAGATCGTCCGGAGCTACGCGCTCGACGCCCTGCTCGTCGACACCCACCCGCAGACGTCACCCGAGGACGCCGGCCTGCTGCTCGACGAGCTGCGTCGCGCCGATGGCAAGCGCTTCCCCGCGATCGGGCTGGGCGAGGACCTGCGCATCGAGCACCCGGGAATAGTCGGCGCCGCCCTGCTGCTGGACGATCGCCTTGTACACCTGGCCGCGTTCAGACCGGCCGCTGCCGCGTAAGGAGACAATGCCGAAATTCAAGCTGCGCGATTTCAAGGAGCCGCGCTCCGCCGCCGGCGAAGTGCTGCTCAGCCACAATCACATCGCACTCCTCAACGGCCTGTACGACCGGCCGAGCGGCCGCGCGTCGTCCACGGCGGACTTCATCGACGCGGCGCTGGCCTATCGCGAAATATTTGGCGTGTCCGGTTCCGGATTGCAGCGCGGCGCGCAGACCATGCATCCGGGCTGGGTGAAGGACCAGTACGTGGGATCGCGTAGGAACTGGACGCTGACCAAGCGCGGCAAGGCCATCGTGGAACGCACGGTGCCGGCGCGCATTCGCGGCGACGGCCCGTACCTCGGCGTCGCCGAGCATCGCAGGAAGCGCTCCGGACGACGGCAATCGTCCGGGTAGTCAGCAGCGACCCTGCAACGCCGCCGCGCCAAGCCCCGGACCGAAGGGACCGATGAGCGCCCCGGGAAGAAAACCCAACGCCGCGCCGCCGAGCCCTTTGAGAAAGCGTGTGGCCGCGGCGCATTTGCTGTCGTACGAGTGCATGGCGGCGCCAAGCGCCGCTCCGGTGAGAAAGCCGATCGCCATCCCCGCAAGCTCCTGCCCCGTGATGATGCCCCAGTCGTCCACGCGGCGGCCCGTGAAGACGTGTCCCATGGCGAAGCCAGCGTACGCCCCCACCCCCGACCCGACCGTAGCGGTGAGCGCACGGACCCAGAATACCCGCGTCCTGGACGCCGGGTTCTGCTGCGGCACGGTGGTGTCGATTGCGTCGGCCGAGGCGTACCGCGCTGCAACGCGGGCGTCGTCCAGTCGTTGAGCGCTGGCGGAATCGGGAACGACCTGGCCTGCTGCGCAGAGTGCGAAAATGACAACGGCGCGCATGTCCGGCTCCATGGCTCGAGTGAAGTGGGTGTAACCGATCCCCCACGCGAGCCATGGTAGGCGTCGCAATGCGACGCAGGCGCGCAGATCGTACGTAGCGGCGAGGCCGGAAAGACGTAGCATTCTGCCATGTCCGTCGAGCAGGAACTCGAGGCGGTCGCCTCCGACTGGGACCGCGCGATGGTCGGGAACGATGCCGCGGCGATCGGCCGGTTCATGGCGGATGACTGGGTGATCGTCGGGTCGGACGGGAGTGTCACCGACAAGCCGGCGTTCCTGGCCCACATCGAGACCGGTCGGTTGACGCATGACGTCATGGAGTCCACCGACTACCGCATCCGCGTCTACGGCGATGTCGCAGTCGTCGTCGTGCGAGGCGTATCCGGCGGGCACTTCGACGGCGCGGCGTTCCGGGAGGTGGAACGGTCGTCGAACGTTTTCGTGAAGCGCGAGGGCCAGTGGCGCTGCGTCCTGACGCACCTGTCCCGGCTGCAGTGAGCGGCCGGAATCCGGCTACTCGCGCACAGCCGTCCGATGCGCCAGGTCGTACAGGACGTCCGGATCCATGTCCGCGCCGTTATCCCAGACGATCGTTCCAAGCTCCGGATCCACGCGCACGGACTCGAACATCCGGCGATCGCGCAGCAAGGGTCTCGAACACAGGACCCCATAGGTACCTGGTCAGGTCAACGTCGCCCTGGCTCCCGTCAGTGAACCCGAGACGGACGCGAAAGCCGGCCAACGGTTCGACGGACTTGATGCGAATCACGGTCCCACCTCCTACTTCAGCGGTTCGATGCTCCGTAGCGGCACCTGTTGACGAGCCAGCCTCCAGTTCTCGCGAAGCTCATCCTTGTGCTCAGTGGCCCACTCCAGCACCAACGCGAGCACGCGTGATGGCAGCCGGCCCTCCAGTACATCCAGCGACTCGATCGCGATCAGGGCCTCAGTGCCGGAGTACGTCGCATGAAAATGTGGCGGGCCATGATCGTTGTGGTACATCGAGATAATAATGCCGAAGAACCGACTGATGGTGGGCATTACCATCGGTACACGCAGATTCGCTTTGACGCGTCATCATTCGAGCGCGACTGCGCGCCAATTCATCCCTGCGCCCGAAGGTAAAAACACACTGGACTCGGCACCCTCGCCGAGGGTATCATGGCCCACCACCAAAGGAGCTTGTGAGATGTCGTTCTCCAGCGTCGATCGCCAGGTCGGACTCGAGCGTCGCATCGGGGATCTCGAGGTAAAACTCCGCGAGGTTGAGTGGAAGGCGAAAATGGCCTGGGATGCGGAGGAGAAACGGGTAGACGCCCGCCTGGCGTTCTGGGAATTCGCTTTTCGCTTTACCGCTGTCGCAACATGTATACTGACGTGGGGATTCTGCTCTTCGGCAACCGCTAAAACGCGTGACCTGATCGCAGGTCTGCGTCCCGATGCATCCATGGGATGCGGTATGCGAAACACCGGTGGAGTCGCGCGGACCAGCGCGGGAGCGGAGGAGCGAGGTCGGCCTAAGCGGACCGCCTGGGAGGCGGAGGCGGACGCCCGCCGACGCCGACAGCCAGCGAGCACGGCGCGAGGGAGAGCGGAGCGGCAGCGAGCGACCGAGGAGCGCAGCGTGGTCCGCGAGGGCGATCACTCCGCAGCGACTCGAGCGTGGTCCGGCGAGGGGGGCCGTCGCTCGGCAGCGACACGAGCGTGGTTCGCGAGCGCGAAACCGGGTCTCGGCGGCCGTCGTAGGGGCATCCGAACCTCCGGCTCGCTCGGATTGTCCAACCCCCAAACCCTCGTGGGGTCGCGAACGTGATCGTGCAATGGACGACGGATCTCCGTCATGCGTGGCGGGCGCTGCTCCGCACGCCCGGCTTCCTCGTCACCTCGGTCGGCACGCTCGCGCTCGCCATCGGCGCCGTGGCCGGCATGTTCAGCGTCGTCAACACGGTCATCCTGAAGCCGCTCCCGTTCCCCGACTCCGACCGGCTCGTCGTCATCGCCGGCACGCGCACCGGGCTCGGACCTGCCCGAGCGCTTCGGCCTCGGCATGGAGTTCTACATCCACTACAAGGAACACTCGAAGCTGCTCGACGGCATCTTCGTCTTCGGCGGCGGCACGTCGACGCTGCGCACCGAGAATCGCGTCGAGCGCATCCCGATGGCGTTGCCGACGAACGACATGTACGCCACGCTCGGCGTGCGCCCGCAGCTCGGGCGTCTGCCGCGTGGCCGAGGACGCCGACGGCGTCGTGCTGATCAGCGACCAGCTCTGGAGCAGCTGGTTCGGCCGCGATCCGGCGGTGATCGGCAAGTCGTATTTCATCTCCGGCGGGATGCGACAGGTCATCGGCGTCATGCCGCCCGAGTTCCGCTTCCCCAGCGACGACACGATGCTCTGGGTGGCGGGCGAGATCCGGCTCGACCAGGTGCGACCCGGGCAATTCGGCCTCCCCGATCGTCGCGCGCATGAAGGACGGGGTGACACGCGAGCAGCTCGGCGGCCGAGCTGACGAAGCTGTCCAAGGAGCTGCCCGCGCGCTTCGGCGGACCGCCCGCGTACGCGCGCGTCATCGAGCAGCACAGCGCGCTCGTGGACCCGGTGCTCGACCGCATGGTCGGTCCCACGGCCCGCACGTCGCTGCTGGGTGCTGCTCGGCGCGGTCTCCATCGTGCTGCTCATCGCGTGCGCCAACGTCGCCAACTTGTTCCTGGTGCGCGCCGAAGGACGACGGCGCGACATGGCCGTGCGCCGCGCCATCGGCGCGATCGCGCGCGCAGCTCGTCCGGCTCCAGATGGCCGAGGCGTTCGCTGGTCGCGCTGCCGGCCGGAGTGCTCGCCGTGATGCTCGCGACGGTGACGCTGCCGCTCTTCGTGCGCGCCGCGCCGGAGGGAATTCCCCGGCTCGGCCTCGTCGGTCTCGACTTCCCGACGGTGGCGGCCGCGTTCGGTCTCGTGCTGCTCGCCGCGCTGGCGTGCGGCGCGGTGCCCGCGCTGCGCGCGTCGTCGCCCGACCTGCATGCGGCTGCGCGAAGGCGGCCGCGGCGCGACGGGCCGCCGCCACTGGGGACGCGACGTGCTCGTCGTCGGCCAGACGGCGCTCGCGCTCGTGCTGCTCATCGGCTCGGCGCTGCTGGTGCAGAGCTTCAACAGGCTGCGCAACGTGGACCCCGGCTACGACACGAAGGACATCTACACGTTCCAGTTCGCGCCCGAGCAGGAGCGGCTCACCGACGGGCCGGCGTGGGGCCGGCTGCATCTCGACTTCATGGACCGGCTGCGCGCGCTGCCCGGCGTGACCGGCGTGGGCGTCGTCAACAACATTCCGCTGGACGAGGGCACCGGCACGGCGCGCTTCCTCACCGATCGCGATGGGCGAAAACGCCGCGCTGCTCGAACAGAACTTCACCGGCGGCGACTACTTCAAGGTGATGGGGATCGAGCTGCTGCAGGGACGCGCGTTCACGAACGACGAAGCGGTGACGCCGAACAGCAGCGTCATCGTCAGCCGCTCGGCGGCCACGAAGCTCTGGCCCGACCAGAAGCGCGCTGGGGCAGACGCGTCCGGCGCGTCGTCGGCGACAGCACGATCGCCGTTCACCGTCGTCGGCGTCGTGGACGACGTGAAGCAGGACGACTGGCGCGACGCCGGCGAAGCGATCGTGTACTCTCCCCTCACCGGCCCGACAGCCACCCTGTGGGCCATGGGATCGCCGGCGTACGTCGTGAAGTCGCCGCGCGCGGCGACGCTGCAGCGCGAGGTGCGCGAGCTGGTGCGGCAGGTCGCGCCCGAGGCACCGGTGTACCGCGAGTACACGATGGAGTTCCTGGCGCAGCGGTCGATGGTGCAGCTGTCGTTCACGATGCTGACGCTGGGCGTCGTCTCGGCGCTCGCGCTGATCCTCGGCGCGGTGGGGCTGTACGGCGTGCTGTCGTACGTCGTGGCCGAGCGGACGCGCGAGATCGGCGTGCGCATGGCGCTGGGCGCGACGGCGCGCGGCGTGCGGCGGCATGGTGGTGTCGCAGGGCGCCAGGGTCGTGCTGGTCGGCGTGGTGATCGGCGTCGGGGCCGCGCTCGCGTCCACGCGACTGCTGGGCACCCTGCTCTTCAACGTCAAGGCGGTGGACCCGATCGTGTTCGCGGCGATGTCGGCCATGATGATCGCGATCGGCATGCTCGCGAGCTACATGCCCGCGCGGCGCGCGAGCAGCGTGGATCCGATCGAGTCGCTCCGCAGCGATTAGGCGAGTAGCTGCGGAGTGAGGTCCCCCTCGCGGACCACGCTGCGCTCCTCGGTCGCTCGCTGCCGCTCCGCTTCCCTGCGGTGCTCGCTGGCTGTCGGCGTCGGCGGGTGTCCGCCTCCGCCTCCAGGCGGTCCGCTTAGGGGACCTCACTCCTCCGCTGCCGCTCAGGGCGGGCCCGCGCGATTCGCGTCGGTCCCGCAGCCGCTACACACGCGAAGCCGGAGCCGTCTGGCGCGGGACGGGACTCCCATGAGCGCACCGCCTGAGCCGGGACGCTGCGCAGCAGCGCACCGGCGAAGCCAGCGAGCACCGCAGCCGGAGGCCCGACGCCGCGATGTCGCGGCGTCGTGCGCAGGCGAGGCGCGCAGCGTGGTGCGCGATTGGGAGTCCCGGTCCGCGCCAGTTCTCGCGTGCGCCGAGGCGAGCGTCGGCTACGGCACGGGCGCGGCGCGCGGCTCGAGCTTGCCCACCCACAGCCCCGAGTTGAAGTCGGTGAAGAGCACGTGCCCCTTCCAGGGCATCGCGTTCATCACGAACGACGCGTTCGCCGTGTAGCCGTCGGGATCGAACGGCTTGAACACCGCGATCTCGCGCCGCTGCTCGGCCAGGTTGCCCAACAGCTCGCCGGACACGTCCACGAGGCGCACGCCGCCGTCGTAGTACGCCTGGTACAGGATGTCGTCCTCGACGACGATGTCGTGCGAGCCGTAGTCCTCCAGGTGGTACCGCCCAACTTTGCGCATGTTGTTGAAGTCGGTGGCGTCCACGATGTGCGTGTAGCCGCCCGACGTCTGCGCGATCGCGCCCTCGGCGGCTTGCCATCGGGGCCGCTCAGCCGGTACTGCGTTCCCTCCCAGACGCGCCCGCGACGATTCATCTCCTCGTCGCCGAGGAACAGGTAACGCTTGCCCGTCCCCTTCTGATCGTAGGGATGGATCTCGTGGCCGCTGTTGATCGGGAAGTAGTTGATGAGCTTCGGCTTCTCGATCGTCCCGCCGTACTTGCCGTTGCCGACGTCCACCACGATGGCGCCGACGCCGCCCTGCGCCGAGTAGGCGATGCCGTCGCGGACCCACAGGTCGTGCAGCCGCGCGAAGGGATGCGCGTACTCGCTCACGTACTTCGGACTGTAGATGTCCTTGACGTCGATGATCACGTACTTGGCGCCACCACTCACGGCGAAGAGGTGGTCGTTCGTCGCGAACATGTTGTGGACGCCGCCGGTGAGCTGCTCGCTGAACGTCGACGCGACCTTGGGATGCGCGGGATCCGCGAGGTCGAGAATGACCACGCCGTTGACGCGGTTCGACGCGCCCTCGCGCGACATGGCGCCGTAGCGTCCGTCGGGCGAGATGGTCACGTCGTTGATGGTGCGGGCGTCGACCTTGATGGAGTCGGTCTTGACCGGGTTGTTGAGGTCGGTGATGTCGAAGATGATCGCGTAGCCGTCCGCGCCCCACGTGCCGACGATGACGTAGTCGCGTCCGTTCTTCGCGGTCCACGGCCACAGGTCGCTGGTGTGCTGGTTGGTGATCGCGCCGCGGCCCACGATGTTGATGCGACGCTTTACGTCACGCGGGGCGACTTTGATGCTCTTGCGCGCGCTGGCCGTCCCCGACTGCGCGATGAGCTCGAACACGCCCGGCGCGTTGGCGGCGAACAGTCCGTTGTCGATGATGCCGGGGCCGCCGGGCGCGGCGGTCGTGTCGTCCGGCGTGTAGGTGTACGTCCAGGTGAACGAGGCGTCGCGCACAGGCACGCCGTTCGCGCGCTGTGCCGTGGCCGTGAGGTGCACCACGTCTCCGGTGCGGACGTGCGTCTCCTTGATCCCGATCTCGATCTTCGCGACGGGATTCACGGTCACGTTGTACGTCCGGCGTCCCGTGATTCCTTCGGCGGTCGCCGCGATGGTGACGCGCCCGGGCCTGTGCGCGGTGACGAACCCGAACTGGTCGACGCTGGCGACGGCCGCGTCGGAGCTGCGCCAGGACGTGGCGAGTCCTTTCCGCTCGCTGCTGTCGGGGTTGAAGCCACGCGCCTGGTGCGCGAGGGTGACGCCGACGTAGAGGCCGCCGGGGGCCGGTTGGACTTCGAGCCGGCTCAGGTTCGGCCAGGTGACCGTGACCGGAATCTCCGCCGTGACGGCCGGGCCGGGTTGGAACATGAACGAGGCAACGATCTGATGGCGCCCCGGCAGGATGGCGCGCACCTGCCCGCCCCGAGTGACCGCGAGCGCGCGGCGCGCGCCCGTGACGCGAATGCCGGGATCGGCCATGACATTTCCGGCCGAGTCGTAGGCGGTCACCTTGATGGACGTGGTGTCGCCCGCTTTGAGCGAAAGCGATTCGGGGCGGATCTCGATCCGCGCCACCGACACGGCGCGCTGTTGGCCGGCCGGCTGCTGCGCGAACAGTGTGGTGGCAGACGCCAGGGTGAGTGCGATCGCGAACGTCGATGTCCGTCTCATTGTCTCTCCATTGCCGGGGCTGGGGCGAATGGAAATTCGTCATCGGGCCACGGATCGTCCAGCCGCCCGCCGGGCGTGGGGTAGGCGAGACGGCGAGAGCGGCCGAGGTGGCGAGTTCGGCGAGCCACCCCCGTGGTGTGCGAAACCACTATAGATGAGGCGCTGAAGGCCCGATCCGGGCAGTCAACGGATCGGACTATAGTAGAACGGCATACCATCCTGTCTTCCGACACAATCGCGGCAAATCCGGCCCGCGCCCCGCTCGTCGCGGCCACGCGGCCGCGTCATCCGCGCGGCCGACTCACCCCACGTCCGAGCACCACCTTGCCCAGCACGTGCCCGCTCTCGATGCGCTCGTGGGCGCGCGCCGCCTGCTCCAGGGGAAAGACCGCGGCAATCGGGACCTGAAGTCGCGACTCCTCGATCGCGGCGTTCAGCCGCTCGAACTGGCGCACCCCGGCCTCGGCGTCCCAGGTCGTCGTCTTCAAGCCGTGCCGCTTCCGCGGCGCCGGCTCGACACCGGTGGGGTACGCCATGCGCCCGCCCTTACGCAGCGCATCGAGACAGCGCGTGAGCTGCGGCCCGCCGGCGAACGCGAGCACGGCGGCCACGCCGTCGGGCGCGAAGCTTTTCGCCGCGGCCTCGATGTCGTCCGATTTCCCATCTACCGCCTGGTGCGCGCCCAGGTTCAACACGAACTGGACGCCGTCGTGTCCGGATGCGACGGCCAATACGCGCGCGCCGCGCAGCCGCGCGAACTGGATCGCCAGCATGCCCACGTTACCGCTCGCGCCGTGCACGATCACGCTCTCGCCGGGCGCCAGCTCGAGCGCGCCGTCCACGCCCTGGAGCGCGGTGAGTCCGACGGCGGCGACGGCGCCGGCCGCGGTCATGTCGAGGACGTTCGGAACGCGCGCGAAGCTGCCGGCGGGCGCGGCGACGTACTCCGCGTACCAGCCGCCCTTGGGGTTGCCGAACGTGTAGCCATAGACGCGATCGCCACGGGCGAAGCGCGTGACGCGCGCGCCGACCGCGACCACGGTGCCCGACCCGTCGCTGCCGATGACCAGAGGGAACTTGGCGTCGTCCTGCGCCCATTCGCCGCTACGGATCGCCGGGTCCCAACTGCCCACGCCGGCAGCATCGACTTGAACGAGCACCTCCTGGGCGGCCGGCTGCGGCACCGGCAGCGTGTGCATCGAAAGGACGTCCGGGCCGCCGAACCTGTCGATCGCCGCGGCGCGCATCGTCGCTGGAACGGTTGCGGGAGTCGCGCGCACAGGCTTGCGGACGCGGGCAGAGCGAGCAGCGCTGGCGCCGCGCGCGGAGCGGGGGCGGCGACGGGTCTTGGTGGTGGGCATGCCTTCGCGTCGTCGCAGATTCCGTTCCGCCGCGCGTGTGGTCCACGCGCGCCAGCAGCGTGGACCTGATCGAGTCGTTGCGGAGTGACGAGCTACGGGAAGAAGGAAACCAGGCCTCGGGTCGCCATGACGTCGTGGACCTTCCAGTTCACGAACGTCGTCCACATGCCATCCTCGAGCATCCCGTTGTCGCGCTGAAACTTGCGCAACGCAGCGTCGCTGATTCGTCCCCAGTCGCCGTCGGCCCCGGTGTGGCCAAGGTCATATTTCAACTTTATCAGCGCTTCCTGACGCTGCACTGGGGTCCACAATGGCGTCCACACGTCGGGGATGCCGGAATTGTCGTAGATACCTCGCAACACAGCCGCGAACGGGAAGCCGCCGACGTCCTGCTTGTAGCCCGGGCAAATGTCGTGATGGCCGTGATGGTCCCGGGGCGTAATGTGCGGCCAGCGCGCGCAAATCTCCTTGCCGACAGCGATCATCATCTCCAGTTGCTCGTCGGTCCACGGCTGCACCTGCATCACGTGTTTGCCATTGGGCTCGGCCGCCACGATCCAATCCTTGCTCGCCGGGAAGCCGTTGCGGGCAAAGCCGACACCCACCGTTTCGATGCCGATGGTCGTGCGCGACGCCTTGAAGCGATTGTCGCGCAGCGGCTTGCCGTCCCACTGAAGGGTCTGATTGATCCCCGCATGCCACGACCTGTCCTCGATGGAGACGTAGCGATCCACGCCTTCGGTCAGGGTGCGGCCGATGCCGAAGTGAGCCGAGGCTTCTCCGCGCCGCTCGGCATTCGTGCCGCCAAGCACTGCGCGACAGAGCGCGAGATCCGCCGTAGCCGTCCAATGCCAGGTGACTCCCGTCGGCCGAAACTCGGTGGCGCTCGTCCATCCGCGGCCGACCGCCTGACCGGGCTCGAAGGGAATCAAGGCATCTCTTCGCGCGAATGTCATGGTTCTCTCCTATGCGAAGTCGAACGGCTTGGAAGCCGCTCCACCAGGATTCGCAACAATGATGTCGAAATCGCCTCCGGCATCGATTCGCTTGGTGTCGTCGTCAGTGAGGGAAACGAGGATCGCCTGTGCCGACTGGACCTCCGCTGGACGCGCCTGGCCGTTGATCTGGACCGTCGCCGCGGAAGCGAAGGCTGTTCCCTTGATGAGGAGCGCATCGCGCGGCGCGCCCGCTGACCTGCGCTGCCGTTCGACGCTCGCAATCGTCGGTGGACCGGCTGCCGCGGCACCGCGGGCCCCGCCCTCGGCCTGTGTCGGTGCGGTATCGGCGCCGGGCTGGGGTTTTGCCAGGACGGTCTCGGCAACCTCCTTGAGCTTCAATACGGCGGGCGTCGTGAACATTCCGATCAACACGCCGAGCGCCGCGAACCCGAAAGTGTTGGTGGCCTGAATGCTGCCACTGCTGAAGAATCCTCCACGGACGATCATGTAGAACGAACCGCCGAGAAGGCTGCCGACGAGAGGAAGGGCGAGATAAAACGCGAGCCAGCTCCATACGAGTTGCCGATTGCCGATGTACCAGGTCAGCGACCGGACCGCATGCAGCGTCGCTCCGAGCGCTCCCGCGAGCAGCACGATCACGAACAACCGCTGCTCGATCCACACCGGCACTTGCATGCCCAACCACACGATGCAATCAGCGCCGCGTGCCGTATCCGCCGTCGCGATGGGGATCTTCCGGTACGTCGAATCGAACGGTGCGCACACGAGATAGCCGTTGCGGTCGAGGACCGCCATTCCGCGCGGTGCCGGGACGGCTGCGCCGTCGACGCGCGGCTGATCCGTCGCGGCGACTGGTGGGCGGGCGGAGGCGCCCGCGGCGTCACCGGCCGTCTTTGCCGCGCCCCCTGTCGGAACGGTTGGCGCGGTGGTGGCACCAGCCTGTTGCACCGTCGCGCCCTGGATGGCCGCCGGCCTGGGCTGTTCGCTGTTGTGAGGCCACAGCTTGAGCATCGAGTAGAGCAGCAGCACGGAAAACGACAGCATCAGGCCAAGGCCTGTAACAATGCCAGCGGTTCCCACGAACCTTCCGCCCGGTCCTTCTTTTGTGGCCGGCGTTGCGGCAACGTCGTTGGCGGGCATGTCGCGCTCCTCGGCTCAATCGTTGTGTCGCAGGGAAGGAACTGCTATGCGAGCGCCTGATCGATCCGATACTATACCATGAAGCGTCGACGCGCCAATGATGCAAGTGTTTGCACGACGGCGTCGAGCGGCCGATCGCATTAACGTTTCCTTACCACGCGCGCTTCGTGGCAGCACGTTCTCGGGCCTTGTGTCATGGCCGCTCGCAGGAAGCCGGGGCCCTGGGAGAACGACTCACGACGACCCTCGGCTCCCCGCCGCTCGCGTCGGTGAGCAGTGCGGGCGGCACCGCCGGCGGCGGCTGTGCGGCGGCGACGACGAGTCCTGGTGGAGGGCATGCTGAGCGACGACGCAGGTCCGTTCCGCCGTTGCCGACGGTCGGTCCGCCACCCAAGATTGTCCGGTGACGGAGCCCCCGCGTGCCGCCAATCCGCAACAGTTCGCCGAGCTCGAGGACCGCTATGAAATAAGGCGGGAACTTGGACGCGGCGGCATGGCCACGGTGTTCCTCGCGCGCGATCTGCGGCACAACCGCGACGTCGCCCTGAAGGTCATGAGCGACGAGGGCGCGACGCCGGGCGCCATGAGGTTCACGCGCGAGATCGCGCTCACGGCGCGCCTGTCGCACCCGAACATCCTCCCGCTGCTGGATTCGGGACAGGTGGGCGACCGCGCGTTCTACGTCATGCCGCTCGTGGATGGCGGCTCGCTGCGCGACCGCATCGCGAAGGGTGGCGAGCTTGGGCGTCGTCGACGCGGTACGCATCGCGATCGACGTCGCCGACGCGCTGGACTACGCGCATCGCAGCGGCATCGTCCATCGCGACATCAAGCCGGAGAACATCCTGCTGCAGCAGGGGCGCCCGGTGGTGTCCGACTTCGGCATCGCGCGCCTGCACGAGGACGAAGGGCAGCTCACGGCCACCGGCGTCCTGATCGGCACGCCCATGTACATGGCGCCGGAGCAGATCACGGCCGGGCGCGAGGTGGACAGCCGGGCGGATTTGTATGCGCTGGGCTGCGTGCTGTTCGAGATGCTGACCGGCGCGCCTCCCTTCTCCGGGCCCAGCGCGCGCGCGCTCATGGCCCAGCACATGGTCGACGAGCGGCCGGGCATTCGTGCGCGGCGTCCGGCCGTGTCCCTCGAGCTCGAGCGCGTGGTGCATCGCGCCATGGCCATCATGCCGGCGGACCGCTTCGCCTCAGCGGGTGAGCTGCGCGACGCGCTGTCGGC
This sequence comes from uncultured Gemmatimonadaceae bacterium, assembly GCA_963724885.1. Taxonomy (GTDB): domain Bacteria; phylum Gemmatimonadota; class Gemmatimonadetes; order Gemmatimonadales; family Gemmatimonadaceae; genus DASPMP01. The sequence continues at coordinate 47,029 of CAVRWG010000005.1, forward strand.
GGCGCTGCATCCCGCGGGCCGATCGAGGGCGTGGACACGGGCAGCCGTGGTCGTCGTCGCCGCTGCCGCCGCGGCGGCCACGATTCTGTTCGTGCTGACCTGGCGCCTCGGTATGCCGGGAGTGTCGCAGGCGGGAGACGCGATGCAGGACAGCGCGCGCGTCGCGGTGCTGCCGATGCAGAACCTCAGCCCGGACTCGAGCGACAATTACTTCGCCGCCGGGATGACGGACGAGATGATCTCGACGCTCTCGGACATCGGCGGCATGCGCGTCATCGCGCGCAGCGCGGTGATGCAATACGCCGGGACCACGAAGTCGCCGGCCGAGATCGGGCGCGAGCTGGGCGTCGGGAGCATCATCGAGAGTACCATACGAAAGGACGGGCGGCGTTTGCGCATCGGCGTTCGCCTCATCGACGCGAACACCCAGGAGCAGCGCTGGTCGCAGCAGTACGACCGCGAAGTGTCCGACCTGTTCGACATTCAGCGCGACGTGGCGCGCCACGTTGCGCAGGCGCTCAGGGTGCGGTTCGGCGCGCGTGAGGCGGCTGTGCTGGCCGGATTCACGACGACGAACCCCGATGCGCTCGAGCTGTATCTCCGCGGCCGCGCCGTCTCACGGACAAACCCTACCGAAGCGCAGGTCGACTCGAGCATCGCGTTTCTGACGCGCGCCATCGCGATCGACAGCAACTTTGCCGCGGCCTACGCGGAGCTGGCGGACACGTACGTCGCCAAGTTGTTTCGCTTTGCACCTGGACCGCGCTACCGGTTGCTGGCCGAGCGGGCGATCGATCGCGCCCTGGCGCTGGACTCGACACTCGCGGAAGCCTATCAGGCACGCGGAGACCTGGAGTACACGCCCGAGGGCGGGTGGCGGCTCGAGGAGGCGGTGCGCGACTTCCAACGCGCTCTGGACCTCAAGCCGAGTTTATCGACCGCGCACGGGAAGTTCGGTACGGTGCTCATGCATCTCGGGATGTACGAGCCGGCGCTTCGGGAGCTGCGCGCCAGCGTGGCGCTGGATCCGTTCCAGGCGTTCGCGACGATGCGGATCGGCCGGTCGCTGTGGCAGTCGCAGAAGTTCGACAGCGCGCTGGCTGCGTTCGAGACGGGACCCGACATCGTCGCCGAGCACGGAATGCTGTTTGCGTACCTCGGCAGGCCGGCGGACGGCCTGGCGTTCCTGTCGACGAGGAGGCCCGACGCGAACGAGATTGCCGGCGACATTGCTGCCGCGCGTGCGGTGTTGTACGCCCAACTGGGACGACGCGCCGATGCCGAGCGAGAGATCCGTTTCGTGTCCTCCGGGAACGTCGGCCAGGCGCACTTCCATCATGCCGCGTTCAGCCTCGGCGTGGCGAACGTGTTGCTCGGCCGGCCCGGCGAGGCGGTGCGGTGGCTGACGCACATGGCAAACGGCGGGATGCCTGCCTACGAGCTGCTGCTCAACGATCCGATCGTGAAGCGGCTCGCGGGCAACCGGGAGTACGAGGCGCTCATGGCCGCCGAGCGGCGGCGGTACGAGCGCCTCAAGGCCGTACTCGCGGCGAAGTAAGTCTGCCAGGGACTGCGCAAGCCGCGGCCGGAGGGAGAGCACGCGGCTCGCCGCCGCTCGCGTCGGTGAGCAGCTTGAAGCACCCAGCGTAGCCCGGGCAGACGCATCAGCCAGCCCGCGAGCGCCCATCCTATATGGATGTGCTCCAGCGCGCGGGCCACGGCCGCGACGCCACGCTCTTCGCGCCCGCCGTCGCCGGGATCGTACGTGATGCGCGTGAGATTCCCCGATGGGTGCGACTCCGCGGCCACGATCTCCAGCCCGCGCGGCCGCCGCGCCGCGAACCAGCGCGCCACCTCGGAACACCTACCGCAGGTCTCGGCCACATACAGGCGCGCCGGCGCGGCGTCACCCCCGGAGTCCAGCGACGCGTGGTACGGGCGCCACCGCACCCGCCACGCACGCACGCCGCGGCGATACGCGCGCCACGGCTCGCCGAAACGCTTGTCGAGGTCCGTTCGCTCGTCGGGCTCCGCGAGACCCACGCCATAGACGACGGCCATCACGCCCGCGAACGCGATCCAGCCGCTGTGCAGCAGGGCGCCCCACGCCACCAGCACCAGCGCGAGCGAGAGCTGCATCGGGTTGGCGACGTACGCGTACGGGCCGCTGGTCACCAGACGCCGGGGCGCGTCGAACGGAATGGGAGTGCCCCTGCCCCGCGTCGCGAACTCCTGCACCGCGCTCAACCCCATCAGAACTGGCACGAGCGCGAGCTGCAGGGGCACTCCGCCAAGGCGATTCCACTCCCGTCCCAATGATGTCCAGCTCGCGAGCCCCTGCTCGACGATCACCGCCGGCAGGAGCCAGAGCATGATCCCTGCGAACGCGACGGCCTGAAGCGCCGCGCGCCATTCGACGTTGCGATCGTCGGCGGTCCAGCGCGCCAGGAGCTGCGCCGGGACTAGCGCGATGAGCAGCGCGACCGCCTCGCCGATGAGCCAGCGGTCGCCGAGCAACACGACTGGCGCGCAGAGCGGCATCAGCGCGAGGTCCAGCGCGACGAGAAGCGCGATAACCGCGGCGAGATGCAGTCGCGGCAACAGCAGCGCGGGAGCGGCGCCCCAGAGCAGGATCCATCCGAGGAGGAGATCCACCGGCACAGTCGCGATCGCCGCGGGCGACGGCGCGAAGGTCCACCATCCGAGTTGCGGCGCCAGCACGTTCACGAGCAGCAGCGCCGGGACGTTCCACGCCGACGCCAGCAATGCCGCGGCGGCCCGGCGCGGGCGGGGACTCTTCAGCGCCCACGGCAGCGCCACCAGCATTGCGGGGCCGTAGAGGGCAAGCGCCCTGATCGCGAGAGAGCGGTCCGTCATTCGTAACCGCGGTCTTTACGGCGTTCTTTACGGCGAGCTTTACTGCGTTCTTGACCGCGTTCTTTACGGCGTTGCATTGGCGCGAGGAGTGGTGAGGGTCTCGAGCAAATACTCTGCGGCCAGGCCGACGCCGTAGCGTTCCAGGGGCTTGAAGTACCACACCGGATCCAGTCCGCGGCGGTACTGCAGCGTCCACGTGACGAGCGTCCGGCCCGGCCCTGCTGCGCGCAACCGCACCTCGGCGCGCCGCCACAGGAGCCAGTGCGTGATGTAGCTGTCGTCGGAAATGGCGGAGAACGTCACCGCGTCCGGAGCGCTGCCCGTCACCTGCCACACGAGCGTGCCGGGGTGGTGCCCGCCGTGGTGGAACTCGATGGAGCGCCGGTCTCCGACGGCGAGGCCAGATCCGGTCGTCGCGCCCGGTGTCGGGAATCCGATCCTGAAGAACGCGGGCAGCCGGGCGTCGAATTGCATGGGGGCGGCGAGGCTGGCGCGGATGGCGGCGGCGTCGGCTTCGACGACGCGCTCGACGGTCACGCTTTCCTCGCGCGAGAACTGGAACACAGGAGACACGCCCTCGAGGCCCAGCGGCAGGATTACCATCAGGCCGAGCGTCCGGTTGCGCTGCCAGCGCATGACGAACGAGATCAGCGTGCCGATGAGAAAGAAGATCGGCGCAGCCATCACGATGCAGATGAAGCCCTCGCCCAGGACGATGCCCGACACACACAGCGCCAGTGCGATCACCTTGTTCACGGTTCCCGTGCTCGTCTTGGGCTCGACCGCCACGAGCACCAGCGCCAGCAGCGCGGGGATGCCGACGAACAGCAGCGAGGTGTGGTTGGTCCCCGTGAACTTCAGCAGTCGAAACGCGACGCTCGCGGCCGTGATCGCCAGGATGCCGACGACCAGGGCGCGGCGCGCGGACGTGTCCGCGCCTTCTTCGGGAATCCGGTCGGGCGTACGGTCATCGGGCTTCCGATCTTCGGTCATTGGTCCTCCGTTGCGGACCCGGGTTGTGTGAAGGCGAGCTCGCTGGCGTCCGGCAGGACACCGGCGTCGCCCAGCAGCGCGACCACTTTGCGCCGCACGCCGCCAAAGACGGCGAGCCGGGCGAGTTTGAGGGTGGCGACGTACAGCGCGACGGCGCCGTCCACGAGGCGGCGCGTTTTCTGCTGGCGCGGGCTGTCGTCGTACAGGAAGTAGAGCAGCACGCCCATCTCCATCGACCAGAGCGACACGGGCGCCAGCACGCGCGAGTCGTCCGGTATCGTGGCACCGCTCAACGCCTCGGCAAAGATCGCGATGTTGCGGAGGCGCATGGGCCGCGTGGCCGGCCCGAGGAACGAGAGAGGATGGCCCGGCTGTCCGGTGAAGCGCAGTAGCGCGCCCATGAGGGGGCGGTCGGCCTGCACGATGTCCAGCTTGGTGTGGAACGGGATGCGGAGGCGGTCATGCAAGGCCGCTCGACATTCGTCAGCGCCGTCCGAACCCGGCGCTCGTGCTCAGCCGAGATGTGCTCGTAGTACGCGAGGACGATGGCGTCCTTGCTCGGGAAGTAGTGGTAGGCAGCGCCGAGGGACATGCCGGCGGCGGCGGCGATGTCGCGCATGGTGGCGGACTCGAAGCCCCGTTCGCGAAAGAGCGCCAGCGCCGCCTGATAGATGCGGTCGCGGGTCTCCTCGCCCTTGAAGCTCGCCGTTTTGAACATGTTCAATTATTCGCCCATTTCCTGCCTTGGTCAAGGGGAACATTTGAACGTGTTCAGTTTTGGTGACGCGGATCACGCTCCAGTCGCTGCGTAGTGAGGTCCCAGCGGACCACGCTGCGCTCCTCGGTCGCTCGCTGCCGCTCCGCTTCCCTGCGGCGCTCGCGGGCCCGTCGGCTCTACTTGAGCGCGGCGGCGATCGCTTGTTGCGTCAGCGACGACATCAGTCGGAATCCGGCCTCCGTGGGATGGACTCCGTCGTACGCCAACTCGGCCTGCATGCCGTGTCGCTCATTTTGCATGGGTGAGTGAAGGTCGAGGTACACCGCGCCGTGCTCCGCGGCGTACTGCCACATCCACGCGTTGATCGCCATGATTTTTGGCGCGGGGTCCAGCCCGCGTTTCCACGGGTAGTCGTCTACGGGCAGGATCGACGCGAGGACGACGCGGATACCGTTCGCCCGCGCGAGCTCCGCCATGGACGCGATGTTGTCCTGGATCATCTCGACGGTAGACGGACCGGTATTCCCGGCGATGTCGTTGGTGCCGGCGAGGATCACGACCACCTTTGGTTTGAGCGCGACGACGTCCTGGCGGAAGCGCACCAGCATCTGCGGCGTTGTCTGTCCGCTGATGCCGCGGCCGATGTAGTCCTTGCCCGGGAAGTGCGCTGGAAAGAGGCGCGCCCAGGCTTCGGTGATGGAGTTCCCCATGAAGACGACGCGCGCGTCGCCGGCGGGCGGCAGCGCCGCATTCTCGGCGCGAAAGCGCGCGAGCCACGCCCAGTCGGTTTGAAGACGCGCCGAATCGGACTGACCCAGTAGCGCGAGCGGTGTCGTGAGAACGAGAACAACGACAAATCGTGCGGTACGATTGGGCATGCGAAGTCTCTCTGCAGTCCATCAGGTGGCCCAGGCGCTCGCGCTCGTCCAGCGTCGCGTGCTGCTTTCCAAGCGGGCCTGCGCATCTTAAGGTATCAGTCCCCAAGTATCCGCCTCCAGTCCGGAAGCACGAGGGATCCGATCCGCGGGCACCCGCGATTCAAGGCGCTCCTGCGGTGATTTCTCCGCCCTACCGTGTGACTATTGTCCGAAGCGCGGCGAAATGGTACTACTCGGCACCGAATCGGAGCTACAATGACTGACGACATGGGCAGCTTCAGCATCGACGTCGAGATCGAGAACCCCGCGCGCCCCGGCATTCGCCGCGAGGTTCGCAATGTGCTGGTCGACACCGGCGCCGAGCTGTCGTGCATGCCCGCACCCGTTCTCGTCGCGCTCGGGATCGGGCGGCGCCGCCTGCTGCGCTTTCGGCAGGCCGACGGCTCGGTCTTCGAACGCTGGACCGGATCGGCGCTGGTCTACGCGGCAAATGCATCTGCCACCGACGACGTCATCTTCGGTGAGCCGAGCGATCTTGTGCTCCTCGGCTCGAGATCACTGGAGGGCCTGAACCTCAGAGTCGACCCCGTCTCGAAGCAACTGATCGACGCCGGGCCGATGCCGCTGGCAGCGTGCGCCTGACATGACAATGCGCATCGCGGGACCCTTCCTCGCGCTCGTAGTCGCCGCCGGCAGCGCGCGCGCACAGAGCATCGCTCTGGTCGGCGGCATCATCGTCGACGGCACCGGTGCGCCTGCTGTTCCCAATGGCGTCGTGGTCGTCACCGGCGACCGGATTGCCTGCGTCGGCACCGCGTCGCAATGCCCGGTGCCCGCGGGCGCCCAGCGCGTGGACGTGTCCGGTCGCTTCGTCACGCCCGGGCTCGTGGACGCGCACGTCCACTTCAGCCAGACGGGATGGGTGGACGGCCGGCCCGACGGCCTGAGCGCGCCGGCGATCTACCCATATGCCGAGACGGCGCGCGCGCTGCGCGCGAATCCGGCGCGCTGGTATCGCTCGTACCTGTGCAGCGGCATCACGGCCGTCTACGACGTGGGCGGACACCCGTGGACCACTGCCCTGCCCGTCCGCGCCAAAAGCGATCCGCTCGCGCCGCACGTGCGCGCGGCAGGTCCGCTGATCACGCATGCCGGTCGTTCGGCGCTCAACGTGGACGACACGATCTACACCTTCCTCCCGATGGCCACGACCGCCGAGGTGCAGAGCAGCGTCGCCAGGCTCAAGGCGATGAGTTCGTCGGCCGTGAAGGTGTGGTACCTGGCGCCGCAGGCCGCGCGCCGCGAGGAGCTGGACGCGCGCATGATGGAAGTGGGGACCGCGGCGAAGGCGGCGGGCCTCGACCTCATCGTGCACGCCACGGGTCTGCGCGAGGCCAAGGTGGCGCTGCGCGCGGGCGCGGTGCTGCTGGTGCACAGCGTGGAAGACGTTCCGGTCGACGACGAATTCCTCGAGCTGCTCAAGCGCAACCGTGCGATCTACGCGCCCACGCTCGTGGTGGGCCGGAACGCCACGCGCGCGAGCGTGTCGATCGGGCTGGGGCAGCGTTTCAACATCGACGATCCCGGCATGTGCGTCGACTCGAACACGGTCGCCAAAGTCGCCAACGTGGAGCCGCTGCGGGCCCTGATCCCGGAAGATCGCCGCGCGCCCGATGTGGCCTATCGCCGGCTCGAAGCCGTGGGCGCGCGCGGGGCGGTGATGGCGGAGAACGTGCGGCGGGTGCACGCGGCCGGCGGCACGATCGCGACCGCCACGGACGCCGGGAACCCGCTCACGCTGCACGGCCCTTCCATATATGCGGAAATGGAGGCGATGCAGGCGGCCGGGCTGGCGGCGCCGGACGTCGTCATCATGTCCACGCGGAACGGCGCACGCGCCATGGGCCGTGAGAAGGACTTCGGTACGCTCGAGGCGGGAAAGCTGGCCGACCTGCTGGTGCTCGCCCAGGACCCCCGCGCCGACGTACGGGCCTTTCGCTCGCTCACCCATGTGATGCGGGGTGGCAGGCTGCACCAGCAGGCATCGCTGGCGCAGCGCCAGCGAAGTAGCGAGCTCAGCTCCGGGCAACGCCGTCCGTAAATGTCAGCCGAAAAACACGTTGACAACGCCAGGCCGGTCGTGAAACATATGGTACATGATGCGTAGATCGGACCCGCCAGGGCGCCCGGTGCGAGTCGGCACCGCGTACGACGCCAGCGCGCTGCAGCTGAGATTCGATCAGCTGCTCGACTCGAGCGCGCGCGTGCGCATGCTGATCGGGAACATCTCGTCCGCCGGAGCGAAGGGCGTGGTGTTCGGGGGATGGGTGCGCGATCACATCGCGGGTTGGCTGCTCAAGCGCGACGTCGAACCGGCCGACGTCGATTTCGTCGTGACGGGCGTCTCACGCGGCGATCTCCATGCGCTCCTGCCGACGGGCACGCGCATCAACGCGTTCGGCGGCTACGTGGTGCACCTCGACGACGTGAGAGTGGACATCTGGTGCGTGCAGGACACGCACACGATGCTGGTTCGCGGGATGGAGTTCGACGTGGACCTGCTGCCGCTCACCACGGTGTTCGACATCGAGGCGGTGGTGTTCAAGCCGATGCAATGGTGGCAGGAGCCCACTGTTCTCGACTGCGGCGCGTACGACGCGCTGGCGCGCGGCGTGATCGGCATGGGACTCGGCGAAGTTCGCTTTCCGGTCTACCAGGCGGGGCGCGCACTGCAGTACAGCTCCAAGCTGGATCTTTCGCTCGGCGACGACGTCGCGGCGCTCGTCCGTGAGACGCTGCGCGTGGACGGCCCTGAGCGAATCGCGGCTGGGATTCGCGCTCTCGGGCATCCGCCGCTCAAGGAGCGCGCGCTGCTCCACCTGCGCCAGGCCGCCGAGGCGCTCGCGGCCGGCGCGCCGATTCCGCAGCTGGCGCGCTAAGCGCGCCTCGCTCGGGTTCGCCGCATAAGCGCGGGAGCTGCGGAGTGCAGGCCCCCCGCGGACCACGCTCGAGTCGCTGCGGACTGAGGTCCCCCGCGCGGACCACGCTGCGCTCCTCGGTCGCTCGCTCCGTCGCTACGCTCCTCCGCTCCGCTTCCCTGCGGTGCTCACTGGCTGTCGGCGTCGGCGGGTGTCCGCCTCCGCCTCCAGGCGGTCCGCTTTGGGGGACCTCACTCCTCCGCTCCCGCGCTGGTCCGGGGCGACCCCACGACTCGCAGCTGATCGCGGCGCGCCCTCCATTCCTGCTTCCCCCACCGTCCTGACTCGCGAGTGGTCACGTTGGCCGCGAACGAGTCGGACCGAAGCCGCACCCCCGCGAGGCGCGGGACGGGACATCGGGGCGCACGATCCGATGCCGGATCAGCGCGGTTGCGGAGGCGTGAGGTCCTTATCGCGGTCAGCTGCGAGCAGTGGGGTCGCCCTGCGCGGATCGCCTGAGGTCGGAGGCGGCGCAGCCGCCAACGACCGAAGCCAGCGAGCACCGGACGAGTGAACGACACGAGCGCCAGCGACTGAGTGAACGAGGAGGAGCACAGCGTGGTCCGCGCAGGGCGACCCCACGCGAGGAGCGCGTTCCGCATGGGGCCCTCACGCGGCAGCGACTCGAGCGTGGTGCGCGATTGGGAGTCGCGGCTCGCGCCGCACCGGAGCGAATCGACAGCGGCAGGCGGTTCCGGACTTACTCCGCGGCCGCAGTGATCCAGGGATCGCGCGACATCCAGTCCGCGTCGGGCGCGAACAGGAACACCACGCCGCCGTTCGCGAGCATGGGCAGCAGCCGCTTGGCGCGCGCCTGCTCCATCGCGGGACAGCCCTGACTGCGGCCCGACCTGGTCGCGGTCACATACGGCGCCCCGTGCGCCACGACGCCGCGCGACATCGCGTTGTCGTTGAAGCTGCCGGACTCGCCCTCGAGCTTCAGGCCGAGGGAGGTGTACGGCCGGCCCGAGGCCTTGCCGCCAAAGGTGTACGTCCCCCGCGCGGTGTAGAGGCCGAGCGACGTCGCGTAGCTCTTGTGCGCATTGGAGAATCGCACCGGCACGCCGCTCCGCTCCGCGGACCCGCGCCCATGCGCGACCGTGAACGGGCCGTCCACGACGGTCAACTTCTCCATGTCGAAGACGTAGCCGCGCGGTTCCGTGCTCGGCAGGCCGTAGTCGACGTAGTAGAGATAGGGCTTGGCGACCCGGCCTTGCTGTCTTGCCTTGAACGCGAAATAGGCGTCGAAGGCGGTCTCGAGCGCCCTGGGATGACTCGAGTTCCGCACCGTGTGCCTCAGTGCGCTTAGGGCTTTTTCAGAGCCCGGCTCATCCGTAGCAGAAGCGAACGCCACGGCGGGCATGGCCAGCAGGCCCGTAAGCAGCAAGTTCCGTAATCGCATCGTATTCATGGAGCGAAAGCTACCGGACACTTCGAGCCGGGGCACGTCAGCCGAGATGCCGCCGGTGACGATCGCGACACGGCGGTGCCATTCATGTCGCTGGCGAGAGACCCCTGCCTACAGTAGAATCCATGTGTGCAATTCGGTGGGTGCCGATGCCGGACACATTGAGCAACGCCTCGCACGCGGGTGGACTGACGCCCACCGTGGCGCGCAGCGAGGCGGAGTATCGCAAGTTGGCCAACGCGCTGCCCCTGATCCTCTGGACGTGCGACGCGCAGGGCCGCCTCGACTGGGTGAACGACCGGTGGATGGAGGTCACGGGCCTCACCGAAGAGCAGACACTCCACAACAAGGGCGCACTCGACGCCGTACATCCGGACGATCGCGACGAGCTCACCAGACGCTGGGTCGCGGCCCTCGCGGCGTCCACGCCGTTCGAGGCTGAGTACCGCATTCGCAACACCGAGGGCGACTATCGCTGGCAGCTCGCGCGCGTGGTCCCGGTGCGGGCCGAGAACGGCGGCGTCGCCCGGTGGGTTGCCGCGGCGTTCGACATTCACGATCACCGGCTCGCGGAATACGATCTTCAGGCCCGCGAGGCCGAGCTGCGGCAGAGCGAGGCGCTCGCGCGCGCGCGCGCCGACGAGCTGGCGGCGCTGATGGACGCGGTGCCGGCCGCGGTGTGGATCGCTCGTGACCCGGACTGCCGCGAGATGCGCGGCAACCGCGCCGGTCACGAGCTGCTGCGCATGAGCGCAGGCCAGAACCTGTCGAAGACGGCCGCCGATCCGGCGGAACACGGTTCACTTCAAGGTGTTCGTGGACGGCGCGGAGGTTCCCCCCGACGAGCTGCCGCTGCAGCGCGCGGCGCGCGGCACCGAAGTAAGGAACTAGGAGGAGGAGATCCGGTTCGACGACGGGCAGGTGATGCACCTGTACGGCAGCGCCGTCCCGCTGCGCGACCCGACGGCGCGCCGCGCGGGTCGATCGGCGCCTTCGTCGACGTGACGCGACTCAAGCAGGCCGAAGCCGCGCTGCGCGAGGCCGATCGCCGCAAGGACGAGTTCCTGGCGCTGCTGTCGCACGAGCTGCGCAATCCGCTCGCGCCGATCCTCACCGCCGCGCAGCTCATGCAGCTGCGCGGCGGTGGTGGGCTCGTTCGGCGAGCTGGAGGTGATCCTGCGCCAGGCGCAGCACCTCGTGCGGCTGGTCGACGACCTGCTGGACGTCTCGCGCGTGGCGCGCGGCAAGGTCGCGCTCGACGAAGAAGCCGCTCGAGCTGGCCACCGTCGTGGCGAAGGCGGTCGAAGCGACGGGACCGCTGCTCGAGCAACGACGGCACCTGCTCACGCTCTCGGTGCCGCACGACGGCCTCCCGGTCGAAGCCGACGAGGTGCGCCTCACGCAGGTGGTGAGCAACCTGCTCACGAACGCCGCGCGCTACACGCCACCGGGCGGACGCATCGAGGTCACGGGCGGCCGCGAGGGACGCGACGTCGTGCTGCGCGTTCGCGACAACGGCGTCGGCATCGACCCCGCGCTGCTGCCCGACGTGTTCGAGATGTTCGTGCAGGGCGTGCACGGCGCGGATCGGGCCGAGGGAGGACTCGGCCTCGGTCTGTCGCTGGTGCGAACACTCACCGCGCTGCACGGCGGGACCGTGAGCGCCCACAGCGACGGGTCGGGTCGCGGCAGCGAGTTCACGGTGCGACTGCCGCGCCGCGCCGCTCCCGTCGCTGCGTCCGACACAGGCGCCGGCTCCACCGGTGCAGCGCGAAGCGGCCGGAACCAGGCGGCGCGTCCTCGTCGTGGACGACAACCACGACGTCGCGGACATGATCGCGCGACTCCTCTCGATCGCCGGCTACGAGGCACGCACTGCCTACGATCCCGTCGAGGCGCTGGCGCTGGTCGGCGACGTTCCGCCGCAGGCTGCGATTCTCGACATCGGGCTGCCGGTGATGGACGGCTACACGCTGGCGCGCGCGATTCGCGCACGACTGAGCAATCCTCCGATTCTCATCGCGCTCACGGGCTACAGTCAGGACCGCGACCGGATCCGGAGCCAGGAGGCCGGCTTCGCCGCGCATTTGGTCAAGCCGGTGGACGCCGACAGGCTCCTCAAGACGATCGAGGAGTTGCTAGCCAAAGCCGAGGCTCGACTCGCTGCGGGGTGAGGCCCCACGCGACCACGCCTCGCGTGGGTCGCCCTGCTCACCGGGGGAGCTGCGGAGTGAGGGCCCCGCGCGGAATACGCTCGTGTCGCTGCGGAGCGAGGTCCCCCTCGCGGACCACGCTGCGCTCCTCGGTCGCTCGCTGCCGCTCCGCTTCCCTGCGGTGCTCGCTGGCTGTCGGCGTCGGCGGGTGTCCGCCTCCGCCTCCAGACGGTCCGCTCCGGGGGACCTCACTCCTCCGCTCCCGCGCTTATCCGGGCGGTCAACCGCTCGAGCTGATCGTGACCGGCGTTCTGCGGTGAGGCCAACACTCCTTCGCTCCCGCGCTGCTCAGAGCGACCCAGCGAGGGTCAGAACACGGAGCCGAGGTAGAAGTCCGTGCGCCACCGCCTTTCGGGCCAGATGCCGCGAGACACGTCGATGCGCAGCAGGCCGTCCAGGAACGACAGGCCGATTCCCGCCCCGGACAGCGGGCGCACGATGTTGTTCACGTCGCGGCGCGAGCCGGCCCAGCCCACATCGAGGAACAGCGTCGGGCGCAACGCGGGCGAGCGCGTGAGGCCCAGCTCGGAGCGCCCGAGCCAGAAGGCGTCCCCCACTCGGCCAGGAACGCTGTCGAGTCGCGCGAACTCGCCGCGCACGGTGTGCAGTCCACCCACGAAGAACGCGCGCTGAATGGGCAGGTCGCCGCTCGACGTTCCCGCGGACGCGGAGAGCGACGTGGCAAAGCGCCAGAGGGGCAGCGACAGGGTTCCGTCGGCGACGTAGCGTCCGTAGCCCGTGACGCGATCGAAGTCGGGCCGATCGGTGGCGGCGCCCTCGAGCCTGAGGCGCGTGTCGAGCCGCGGCGCCGCCGGGTTCTTGCCGAACCCACGCGCCACTTCAAGCCGCAAGCCCGCAGCGGTAAGCGGATTGGCGTCGATGTTCCGCTCGAAGCGCGGATCGCCCCACACGTCGCCCAGGCTCCACCGCGTGTTGGGCTCCACGCCGGCGCTGCGCTGCCGCTCGGCGAAGAGTCGCCACGTCACAGGCGTGCCGAAGAGCGGCGCTCGGCGGACGCCTCCCAGCTCCAGCCCCCACGCTCTGTAGTAGAAGCCCTCATCGCCGGCGTCGATGAGATTCCCGAACGATGCGCCGAAGGAGAGCGGCGACCCGTAGTCGTCGTTCGCCACGCTGAGCCGATGATACGCCGCGAGACGCAGGTCGTTGCGCCCGTTGGAACGCATGAGTGACAGCTCGCCGTTGGGCACCACGTCCGACGTGCCCAGGCGTCCCTCGAGGCGCGTGGAGTATCCGCGACCCAGCGCCCACGTGACTTCGGCGCCGGGCGACAGGCCTTCGATCTTGTTGAAGCGCAGCAGGTCCAGGCCCGTGCGCACGCTCGGCCGCTGCGGGCCCCATCCGGGCTGGAGCCAGCCGAGCGACTTCATGAGCGCGCCGCGCTCGCTCTCGCCGAACACCCGCTCGCCGTCCTCGTAGATGGACGCGGGCAGGTCCGGCGACGCCGCGAAGCCGGATGTGTCGCACGGCATACGAATGGCGATGCGCAGCATGCCGTCGTAACGCGACGTGCTCCCGGCGTAGTAGGTGCTGTCGCCGCGCGCGCACGCGTCGACGCGCCGTTTGATGGTGCGGGCGCGACTGTCGGCGTACCCGGCGCGGCGCTCGAGTGAGCGGACACGTGCGGTGTCGCCGCCCGCGGCGCGCAGCGAGTCGGCGATCTTGCGCAAGCTGTCCGCCCTGAACGTGTGGCGTCGATACAGCGAGTCGTCTGTCGGTCGATTCCTCGCCCGGGTGCCGGGCGACGAGCCGGCGTTGAGCGTCATGTTTCCGCTGGTCGAGTAGCCGCTGTCGGTCCGCGCGAGATACGCCGCCGAGGTCGTGTCTCTGTCGTCGGCCGCCAGGGCGATCTGGCCGGGGTTCGTGTCGGCGACCACGCTGCGGTACGTGAAGCGCTCCTCGACTTTCATCGGGATGCGCATCACGGTGGCGGTGATCTCGCCTTCCGCCACGTTGAGGCGCGGGAGCCAGAAGCGGCCCTGGTGCAACCCGTACTCGACGGTGATGGCCGAGATGTTGGCTTTCATCGGCGTCAGGATGCCGCCGGCGATGCGCTGCCCTCTCGTATCCTCGCGCGCGCCGCGCAGCTCGTCGCGAAGGCTGTCGAGTTTCGCGCTTGTGTCGGCGCGCAGCGCCGCCTCGAGGTCCTCGATCTGGCGGCGGTTCTCCTCCTTCGCCACCTGCCACACGTCCATCTCGACGGACATGCGGTACGCCGCGCGCACCAGGCTGCCGCGGGCGACGTCGAACCAGAACGAGCCGACGAAGGCGCGCCAGTCGGGCCGACGCGCGGTGATGCGCAGCTCCTGCAGCCTGACGACGCTACTGTCGGGAAGGCGGATGGTGGCTGAGTCGCCGGTGGCGAAGTGGTAATAGGCTTCGGCACCGTCGGCGAGCGGGTGCAGCAGCTCTTCTTCGTTGACTTCGACTTCGGTGATGCCGCTGCCCGGCGACCAGAGCGACTCCCGTCCCGGGAAGAACGGGATGGGCGTCGCCTCGGCCATGTCGACCTGCGCGTCGCCCATGGGGAACGCGGTGCGGCGCCCCGTGGGCTGGACCCAGAGTCCCCTGGCGCGCGACCACTGGACGCGGGCGGATTGCTCGGTGCGGAAGAAGAGCTTTTCGAGGCCGAGGCGGCGGACGCCGACGCCGACGGACATGCGCATGTACGTGTTGGCGTCGTAGGCGCCGAGCGCGGAGTCCTGTTTGAGGCGCGCGGTGCGGGCTCGCTCGAGAAGGGTGCGTGCCTGCGGGTCGCGAAACGCCGAGCGTTCGAGCTCGGGCGTGACGGTCTGGCGGCGCACGGGCCGGTCCTTGGGCGCTTCCTGCGCGATCGCCGGCATGGCGAGCGCGAGCATGGCGAGCGCGAGCATGGCGATTGTAGCGAGACGCACGTCGTAATGTACGCGCGGGTACGCGCTCCTGTTTCCAGGCTCATACGGACGCACCCTTCCTGCGGAGGAGCTGCGGAGTGAGGTCCCCCTCGCGGACCACGCTGCGCTCCTCGGTCGCTCGCTTCCGCTCCGCTTCCCTGCGGTGCTCGCTGGCTGTCGGCGTCGGCGGGTGTCCGCCTCCGCCTCCAGACGGTCCGCTCAGGGGAACCTCACTCCTCCGCTCCCGCGCTTCTCACGGCAACCCCAACGGGGGTGCGCCCCGCGTACCTTCTCAACAGCCGCCCGCGCTGCTGTGATTCTCCGCCGCACTCGGCACTTGCTCTCGCGCAGCGCCGCGATGCGCGGACCGCGCCCGCCCCGGCTCTCGCTTTGGTCTGGTCGAAAAGAAGGTGCGAGTAGTGAGTGCACGTCGGTACGGCGTGCACTGGATTGATGCCGTTCCGCGAGGCGCTTACGTTAAGCTGACGGACCACTGACAGGTCCGTTCATGCTGATCTCACAACATCTGCTGCGAAAGCTCCAGGAGGCACTTGGGGCCGAGGCCGCGGGCGACTTCGTGACACTGATCGAGGGCATGGACGCACACCGGGGTGATATCGCCGAGTTGCGGCACGAGATGCAGCTTGGTTTCGCGCGATTGGAAACCCGCGAGGCCAAGCTGGTCGCGATGTTCGAGAAGGGCCTTCGCGACCAGACACGCTTCTTCTTCCTCTCCTGGTCAGTGCTGCTCGCGGCGATCATCGGTTTGTACGCTCGCTAGCGCCGCGGCGGACGATTGGTCCGCCTGAGCTGTCTCGCGTAACCAGCGCGGGAGCGGAGGAGTCGATTCCGAACGCGATCAGCAAGCGAGCGATGAGGTCGCGCTGATCAGCGCGGGAGCGGAGGAGTAAGGGCTCCACGGCGGAATGCATGAGGCGGACCGCGCCAAATGCGCGGCGGGGGTGTCGCCGCAGGCGTACGTGCTGCGCAGGGTGCGAGTGAGCGTGGGCGGCGGGCCTCGGAGGCGGTGTCGCGCTGCCGCTGGCCTGGTGCGGCGAGCGGCGCGTGGCGGACGTCGTGCTGGTCTGTCTCAGCGGCAAGGCGCCCGGCCCGGGACCGGTCCGGATCCGCAATACGCTGCTGCTCGAGCGCTAAGGGGACTAGGTGAACGTCGCGCGCGTCAAGTTGCCGAGGCCCGTGACGCTGCTGCTGACCCACGCAGATCCCGAGCGCCCGATACCGTAGAGTTACGTCGGGTCAAGGCAAAGCCGACATCGAGCGCGACATGGCGCCCAGCGAGCCGACTGCTGGACTCGACTGCGGTGCGAGTCGTAAGCTTCGTCCCATGCGACCCACACTATCCGCCCTCGCGCTGGCGCTCCCCTTCTCCGCCTCGCTCACCCAACAGCTCACGCCTGTCGAACGTGCCAGGATCGACAGCGGTGTCGCGGCCGTTCTCGCCGGCACCGGCGCTCCCGGCGCCTCGATCGCGATCGTGCGCGGCGGCGCGATCGTGTACGAGAAGGCGTACGGCGACGCGCGCGTCGAGCCTAAGGTTCCAGCGACGTCGGCGATGCGCTACAGCATCGGATCCGTCAGCAAGCAGTTCACGGCGACGGCGATCCTGCTACTGGCCGAAGAGGGCAAGCTGTCGCTGGACGACAAGGTGGCAAAGTGGCTGCCCAACCTGACGCGCGCGAACGAGGTCACTGTCCGACAGCTGCTGTCGATGACCGCGGGCTACCAGGACTACTGGCCGCAGGACTACGTCTTCACGGACATGCAGCGGCCCACGACCGCGGGCGCGATCATGCGGCGCTGGGCGGGCGGCGGCAAGCCGCTGGACTTCGATCCGGGCACGAAGTGGCAGTACAGCAACACGAACTACGTGATCGCGGGCGTCATCGCCGAGATGGTTGCCGGCGTTCCGCTGATGGACTTCATGCGGGCCCGAATCTTCACGCCGCTGCGTCTGACGACCGTCGCCGACTTCGACGCGGGGCCGCTTGGAGCCGCCGACGCAGCGCCATTCCTACGGAATGCGATCGGGCCACTGCGTCCCGCGCCGAAGGAGGGCACGGGATGGCTGTTCGCCGCCGGGCAGCTCGCCATGACGGCGCACGACCTGGCGCTGTGGAACGTCTCGGTCATGGATCGCTCGTTGCTCAAGGCCGCGTCGTACAAGCAGCAGCAGACGGACATGCTGCTGGCGAACGGCCTCGCCACCGGCTACGGCCTCGGCGTCAACATCGGTGCGCCGGGCGGCCGGCGACGCGTGGCGCACGGCGGCGCGGTGTCGGGTTACACGACGACGAACCAGGTATTTCCGGAGGACCGCGCGGCGATCACGGTGTTCACGAACATCTATCCCGGCGCCGCGGGCGCGCCGGGCCAGATCGCGAGCCGCATCGCGGGAGTGCTCTTCGCGCAGGCGGATACCGCAGGCGCAGGCGCGCGCGCACAGGCACGGCGCATCTATGATGGTTTGACGAAGGGGACTGTCGAACGCGCGCTATTCACCGCGGACGCGAACGCGTACTTCAGCGACCAGGTGCTGGCCGACTACGCGTCGAGCCTCGGGCCGCTGGGAGCACCGACGGAGTTCGCGTCGACGGGCGAGTCGCTGCGCGGGGGCATGACCATTCGCTCGTACCGCATCCGGGCGGGCGGCATGGTGATGTCGCTGACGACCATGACGTTGCCGGATGGACGGATCGATCAGTACATCGTCGAGCGCGCGGGTTGACCTTCGCCGCGGAGCCCACGGGGGACACCGCTCCTGTCGCTGCGGAGTGAGGTCCCCCGTCGCGGACCACGCTGCGCTCCCGCACTGGCGCCGCGACTGAGCGGCATTGCCGGGGTCGCGGCGTTCGCTTGACGCGATCAGCTGCGAGCGGTGGGGTCGCCCTCCGCGGACCGCCTGAGGTCGGAGGCGGCGCAGCCGCCAACGACCGAAGCCAGTGAGCACCGGACGAGTGAGCGACAGGAGCGCGAGCGACTGAGCGAACGAGGAGGAGCACAGCGTGGTCCGCGAGGGCGACCCCACGCGAGGAGCGTGGTCGGCGAGGCCGAACCCCACGCGAGGACCGTGGTCCGCGAGGGGCGAACCCCACGCGAGGAGCGTGGTCGGCGAGGGCGACCCCACGCGAGGAGCGTGGCCTTCCGTCCTCGTCTCCAACGCCAGCGTGACGGGTGAGACGCTCGGGCGAAGAAGACGCAACAACGGCGGCGGCGAAAAGCACAATGCCGGCGTGACGTCCAGCACGGTGTCCGCGGACGGACAGGGCCATTGTCGGGCCATCGTCCGAAGCAGGCCGATGTGGCACGATGAACTTCGTGTGCATCGCGCCATGAGTGGGTCGAGGCAAAACCGACTCCGGGACGTGAACCGATGGCTGCTTCCTTTAGCGCGCCTCGTGTTCTTGCTGTTGCCACGGCGCTGGCCCTATCGAACGGTTGCGCAAGCGAAGCGGCGACGATCGCTGATGGCGGCGTCGATCGCCCTCCGGTCGCCCAGATCACCGTGAGCATCGCGGCGACCACTCTCGACAAGGGCGTAACGACGAGAGCCACGGCGCAGTTGCGCGACGCGGGCCAGAACCTCCTGACCGGCCGTGCCGTGTCCTGGGCATCGAGCAACGGGACGGTCGCGCGCGTAGACGCAAGCACTGGTGACGTCACCGGACTCGCTGAAGGAGCGGCGGACATCGTCGCGACAAGCGAGGGCGTGTACGGACGAGCGGTGGTGACCGTGCACATCACCGTCGCGTCGGTGTCCGCTTCGCTCGCGAACCCGGTACTCTATGTAAGCGGGTCGACCATGGCTGTAGCCACTCCGCGCGATGTGGACGGCCAACCGCTGCAACGCCCCGTGAGCTGGACCTCCAGCAATCCTGGAGTTGCCGCCGTGCATTCGACGACGGGAGCAGTGACCGCCGTCGGCCAGGGCACAGCGACTATCGCCGCGACCTGCGAAGGCAGGGTCGGACAGGCCGCTCTCACCGTCACAAGCACTCCGGTGGCATCGGTGTCGGTGACGCTGAATGCATCTTCGCTCACTGTCGGCGCTACCACTACGGCGAGCGCAGTCACGCGGGATGCGTCGAACAACGTACTGACGGGCCGCGTCATCACGTGGAGCTCGAGCAATACCGCCGTTGCGACGGTGAACGCGTCGGGAGCGGTGACCGCCGTCTCCGTCGGCAGCGCGAACATCACGGCGACGAGTGAAGGAGTGAGTGGCCAGGCCGCGCTCACGGTCACGCAGGCGCCGGTGGCGTCGGTGACGGTGACGCTCAATGCATCCACACTCACAGTCGGCGCCAGCACCGCGGCTGCTGCGGTTGCGCGTGACGCGTCGAACAATGTGCTGACGGGCCGCCCCGTCACATGGAGCTCGAGCAACACTGCAGTCGCCACGGTGAATGCTGCTGGCCTTGTGACCGCCGTTTCAGTCGGCAGCGCGAACATCCGGGGGACGAGTGAAGGCGTGACGGGCCAGGCCGCGCTCACGGTGTCGAACGTCCCCGTGGCATCAGTCACGGTGACCCTCGCCTCACCTTCCATACAGGTTGGTCTAACGACCACGGCGTCCGCAGTCCTGCGAGACGCGAACAACAACGTCCTCACGGGTCGCACGGTGACCTGGAACTCGAGCAACACCGCGGTCGCGACCGTGAACGCCTCGACCGGAGCCGTGACGGGTGTAGCTCCGGGTACCGCGAACATTCGGGCCACGAGTGAGGGTGTCACGGGTCAGGCGACGATTACCGTTTCGGCGCCGCCGCCGGTGCCGGTCGCATCCGTGACCGTGACGTTGAATACCGCGACGATCAACACCGGGGGCGCCGCGACGGCGACAGCGGTCCTGCGAGACGCGAACAACAACGTCCTCACGGGTCGCACAGTGACCTGGAACTCGAGCAACACGGCGGTCGCGACCGTGAATGCCTCGACCGGAGCCGTGACGGGTGTGGCTCCGGGTACCGCGAACATTCAGGCCACGAGTGAAGGTGTCACGGGTCAGGCGACGATTACCGTTTCGGCGCCGCCGCCGGTGCCGGTCGCATCGGTGACGGTGACGTTGAATACCGCGACGATCAACACCGGGGGCGCCGCGACAGCGACAGCGGTCCTGCGGGACGCAAACAACAACGTCCTCACGGGTCGCACGGTGACCTGGAACTCGAGCAACACGGCGGTCGCGACCGTGAATGCTTCGACCGGAGCCGTGACGGGTGTGGCTCCGGGTACGGCGAACATTCGGGCCACGAGTGAGGGTGTCACGGGTCAGGCGACGATTACCGTTTCGGCGCCGCCGCCGGTGCCGGTCGCATCCGTGACCGTGACGTTGAATACCGCGACGATCAACACCGGAGGCGCCGCGACAGCGACAGCGGTCCTGCGAGACGCGAACAACAACGTCCTCACGGGTCGCACGGTGACCTGGAACTCGAGCAACACGGCGGTCGCGACCGTGAATACCTCGACCGGAGCCGTGACGGGTGTGGCTCCGGGCACGGCGAACATTCGGGCCACGAGCGAAGGCATCACTGGTCAGGCAGCGATCACCGTGTCGGCGCCGGCGCCTGCACCGGTCTCGTCCATCGTCGTGACGTTGAGCGCGACGTCCATTCAGGTGGGCCAGACGAGCAACGCGTCGGCTGTCCTGCGTGACGCGCTGGGCAACGTGCTGACGGGACGGAGCATCGCGTGGAGCTCGAGCAACACGACCATCGCGACGGTCAGCGCCTCCGGTGTCGTAACCGGTGGGGCGGCGGGTAGCGCCAGTATCCGGGCAACGAGCGAAGGCGTAACCGGATCGGCGAACGTCTCCATAACTGCACCGCCGCCGCCACCGCCGCCAGGGAGCCTCGTGTTCGCCAGCGACTGGAGCACGGCAACCGGCAACAGCGCCAATGCCCTCAATGACGGCGGACAGTGGAACGATTCTCACACCGGCACCACGCGCCTGAGCATCATCCCCGCGGCCGGCCTCGGGTTCCCGTCCGACATGACCAACGTTGTCCAGGGACGGTACCGTGAGTCCGAGACGCCCTACTGGATCATCCAGAAGTTCGATGGCTGGGCGCTCCCGAACGTGGGCGGCTCCCTCTACAGACGCCTCTATTTCCGGCACGATCTCGCGGGGACATCGACCTCGTTCCATCCGGTCGAGCCGCAACCGGGATCATGTGCGTTCGAGAACAACTGGACCATGACCGGACTGAATCCATACACGTTCCAGCTTCGGTCGAGCGAGCATCGCTGGGAGGTGCGGCTGAATCGCGGCGTCACCTATCGTGTCGAGGAGCAGTTCGAGCGGACAGGCACGAATACCTGGATCATGCATGCCCGCGTCTACGACGAGGCCAACAACCTCGTGAAGAGCGATGCGGACTTCCAATGCATGTCCGGCCACGGGAACCACACGATGGCCGACCGGCCGACCAGCACCATGGCCGCCAGCTGCTTGGTGCACCAGAGCATCGGGTGGCAGGGTGGCGGTGGAAATCGCGGGTCGGACGACGAGAACAACAACCGCATCTACTACGGAGGGTTCGCGGTCAGTCACGCGGGATGGATCGGACCGTACGTTCTGGGCCAGCGCAGGTAGGTAGGCAGGGGGGTCGGACCTGAATGCGCGCGTCGAGAGGCGGGGGAGTAGGTCGGATGGTGGCCGGTCGTGCTCGATGTTCCACCCGAGCACGGCCGGCAGCCTGGCGCGAATAGCGCATGACGCTGTTCGGCGTGGCACCAGCGCGGGAGTGGAGGAGTGAGGTCCGCGAGGGGGGGCCTCACTCCGCAGCGACTCGTTCGCAAAGACGATCGACGAACGGCGCCTGGGCGACGAGCAGCTTGTGCCTGGCCTCTTCAGGCGAAAACCAGCCGCCGCGATCCGCTTCGGGGAACTCCTGCCGGAGCCCTGACTTCGGCGGCCACTCCATCTCGAACGTGTTGCTTCGGAGCGCGCTGGCGTCGAAGTCGCCCTGCACCGCCCACAGACGGACGATCTTGCCTCCCTTCTGCTCCACCGCGCCCAGGTCGATGAACTCGCCGTCGATCGCTCGGCCGGTTTCCTCGTGGAACTCGCGCAGCGCCGCGGCGAGCGGGTTCTCCTCGCCCTCCTTGTATTCGCCCTTGGGAAAGGTCCAGGCGCCCGCGTCCTTGTTCTTCCAGAACGGGCCACCGGGGTGCACGAGAAAGATCTCGATGCTCCCCGGCGCCCGCCGATACAACGCAATTCCCGCGCTGGTGCGTCTCACGCGACAAAGCTACTGCGCTCGACGCGCGGGACTCCTTCGGTCCGGCTGCCCTCCTTACCTACGCTCGCCGCGGACGTACGGTCCAACCCATCCCGCCTGGCTCACGGCGAATCCTCCGTAGTAGATGCGGTTGTTGTTCTCGTCGTCCGAGCCGCGATTGCCGCCGCCACCCTGCCACCCGATGCTCTGGTGCACCATACAGCTCGCGGCCATGGTGCTGGTCGGCCTGTCGGCCATCGTGTGGTTCCCATGGCCAGACATGCATTGGAAGTCCGCGTCGCTCTTCACCAGGTTGCCGGCGGCGTCGTAGACGCGGGCATGCATGATCCAGGTATTCGTGCCGGTCCGTTCGTACTGCTCCTCGACGCGATACGTGACGCCGCGATTCAGCCGCACTTCCCAGCGATGGTCGCTCGACCGAATCTGGAACGTGTAAGGATTCAGCCCGGTCATGGTCCAGTTGTTCTCGAATGCGCACGATCCGGGTTGAGGCTCGACGGGATGGAACGAGGTCGAGGTGCCCGCGAGATCATGCCGGAAGTAGAGGCGTCTATAAAGGGAGCCGCCCACGTTCGGGAGCGACCAGCCGTCGAACTTCTGGATGATCCAGTACGGCGTCTCGGACTCACGGTACCGTCCCTGGACAACGTTACTCATGTCGGACGGGAACCCGAGGCCGGCCGCGGGGATGATGCTCACGCGCGTGGTGCCGGTGTGATAATCGTTCCACTGTCCGCCGTCACCGAGGGCGGTCGCGGTGTTGCCGGTTGCCGTGCTCCAGTCGCTGGCGAACGCGAGGCTCCCCGGCGGCGGTGGCGGCGGCGCGGCCGTGATGGTCACGTTCACCGATCCCGTCACGCCTTCGCTCGTCGCCCTGATACTGGCACTGCCCGCCGCCCCACCGGTGACGATGCCGGAGGCGCTGACCGTCGCGATGGCCGTGTTGCTCGAGCTCCACGCGATGCTCCGTCCCGTCAGTACGTTGCCCAGCGCGTCACGCAGGACCGCCGACGCGTTGCTCGTCTGGCCCACCTGAATGGACGTTGCGCTCAACGTCACGACGATCGACGAGACCGGTGCAGGCGCCGGCGCCGACACGGTGATCGCTGCCTGACCAGTGATGCCCTCGCTCGTGGCCCGAATGTTCGCGGTGCCCGGAGCTACTGCGCGCACCCGGCCAGCAGAATCGATGGTCGCTACAGCGCTGTTGCTCGAGCTCCAGGCCACCACGCGACCGGTGAGCACATTGTTGTTCCCGTCACGCAGCACCGCGCTTGCGGTTGTCGCCGCACCGACCGCGATCGAGGCGGACGCAAGAGTGACCGTCACGCTCGCAACCGGGACGCCTGGAGGCGCCGAGACAGTGATCGTGGCCTCGCCCCTCACTCCCTCACTCGTGGCGCGAATTGCGGCGCTGCCCGGGGCGACGGCCCTCACGGCGCCACTGCTCGCGTCCACAGTCGCGACCGCGGTGTTGCTCGAGCTCCACGCGATGACTCGTCCCGTCAACACGTTGCCCTGCGCGTCGCGGAGCACGGCCGACGCGCTCGTTGCCTGGCCGTTCTGGATCGACGTCGACGCCAGACTCACCACGACCGACGCAACCGCGGCCGGAGGAGGCGCGGTGACGGCAACTGCCGCCTGACCGGTAACTCCTTCACTCGTGGCCCGGATGTTCGCTGTCCCCGGCGCCGTCCCCCTGACCTGCCCCGCGGAATCGACCGTCGCTACGGCGGTGTTGCTCGAGCTCCACGCGATGACTCGTCCCGTCAAGACGTTGCCCTGCGCGTCGCGGAGCACGGCCGCCGCGCTCGTTGCCTGGCCGTTCTGGATCGACGTCGACGCCAGACTCACCGTGACCGACGCGACGGCTGCTGGCGGAGGAGCCGCGACGGCAATCCCCGCCTCACCGGTCACGCCTTCACTCGTGGCCCGAATGTTCGCGCTGCCCGCCGCGATACCTCGCACCTCTCCCGCAGAATCGACGTATGCAACTGTCGGGTCGCTCGAGCTCCAGGTGATCCCACGATCCGTCAACACGTTTCCTGCCGCGTCACGCAGCACGGCCGCAGCCGTCGTCGATGCACCCGCGTTGATCGTTGCGGAAGCGAGCGTGACGGAGACGCCTTCAACCGGGGCGCGCTGGGGGACATCGGCGGTGACAGTGATGGTTGCCGATCCCTTGTAGCCGGCCACGCGGGCGGCGATGTCCGCCGTGCCGGCGCCGACACCCGCCACCAGGCCCGTGTTCCTGCTCACCGTCGCAACCTGGGGATTGCTCGAGCTCCACGAGACGCGATATCCCCAACGCATCAACCGCCGGAGACGTGCATCGTTGATCACGGCGCGCGCGCTGGTGCTGTCACCGACGCCTATGGTCGGTCGACCGATCGCGACGGTGACGGCGGTGGTCGTCGCGAGACTCGTCTCGCCCTCCGGATCGAGAGTTGTCCCGTCCGCTGAGACGGCTTCCGTACAGGTGATTGCGCTTGACAGCGCGAAAGCTGCGGCAATTGCGCGCAGCGCGAGACGTGATCGGGTGGCGACCATCACGTGGCGTCCTCTGAGTCTAGGGTTCAACTGGTGATTCAAAGCCGCCGACACGAGGACGTCGTTGCATCGAAGTGTTGCGGCTCTGCGACAGGCCGCGATACTCACGACGTGCACAAAAGTTTTCCGTACGGCCGGTCACGCGCGCTTTGTGTTCTTTGCCTGCTCGCGTTCGCTTCAGCGCTGCCGCGTTCGCTTCAAACGCTGTCGCGTTCGCTCCAGTAGCCCACTTGCGTGCGACTCAGCTTTAGCAGGAGGCCGAGAGGTGTGGCGCGCACGCCCGCGTCGCTCTAGAGTCAGGTCCCCTTCGCGCCACGCTCGTGTCGCTGCGGAGCGAGGTCACCGTCGCGAACGACGCTTCTCGCGTTGGATCCCGCGAACTTCGCTCGAGTCGCTGCGAACCGAGGTCCCCCGTCGCGGACCACGCTCGAGTCGCTCTGGAGTGAGGTCCCCCTCGCGGACCACGCTCGAGTCGCTCTGGAGTGAGGTCCCCCTCGCGGACCACGCTCGAGTCGCTCTGGAGTGAGGTCCCCCTCGCGGACCACGCTGCGCTCCTCGGTCGCTCGCTGCCGCTCTGCTTCCCTGCGGTGCTCGCTGGCTGTCGGCGTCGGCGGGCGTCCGCCTCCGCCTCCAGACGGTCCGCTCAGGGGGACCTCACTCCTCCGCTCCCGCCCTGGTAAGGGCGATCCCGATGCTCGCGGCTCATCGCGGGGGGGGACCGTCAGTCTTCCGCTCCCGCGGTAGGGGCTACCTATCGCTCGCGGTGGCCCTCGCGGACCGCCTGACGCGGGAGGCGCACTCGCAGCCGCCAACTGCGGAAGCCAGCGAGCACCGGACGAGTGAGCGACAGGAGCGCCAGCGACTGAGCGAACGAGACTATTCCACTCTCAGAGCGGCCATCGGACTGACGCGAGACGCCCGCCAGGCCGGCACCACCGCCGTCGCGATCGTCACGATCACGAGCACACCGCTGGCGGTCAGCAGCACCCCTGGATCGTAGGGCGCCGTCTGGAACAGCAGGTCCTGCACTCGTGATCCGGCCGACAGCGCGATCGCCAATCCCGCGACCACCCCGATTGCGACCATTCGCAGCGCACCCACGACCACCCAGCCGCCCACGATGCGGGTGGTACCGCCGAGCGCGAGTCGCAGGCCGATCTCGCGCGTGCGCTGCGAGACGACGTAACTCACCACGCCGAAGAGGCCGACCGAGGCAATGGCGAGCGCCAGCGCACCAAACGCAACGAAGAGTGTCGCGCCCAATCGCCACGGACGCATCTGCGGATCCAGCAGCTCCTGGTACGGACGCACCCGGGCATACACGGGGGTGGTGCTGTTCGCCTGAAGAAACCGCTGCACCGACTGCGTCATCGCCGAGGGATCGCTCGCGACTCGCACGAGGATGCCGCTCACCTTCGCCATGTCGTTCGCGAACGGAAACGCGGGCTGCTGGCCGAACGGGACGTAGTACTGCAGCAGGCTGGCTTCCCTGTTCACGGGACGCAGCGAGCGCACGCGCGAGTCGCGCACGACACCGACTACGGTACGGCAGGGCAGCGACGCTGACGCCATGCCGCCGTGGGCTCGACATCAGGATCGTGGCCCGCGCGGACACACTTGCCGAGGGCGCTTTCGTTGGGCCACACCTCGCGGGCGAAGGTCTCGTTCACCAGCACTACCATCGGCGAGCCAGCGCGGTCGCTGGCGTCGAAGAGACGGCCTTGCAGCAAGCCGCACGTCCATGAGACGAAGGAACTCGGGTGTGGCGGCGTACATCGTTGCGATCTGGCGGCCTGCACTGGGCGGCTCGTCGCGTCCCGGCACGCTGACGGGAGGCGTGGTGTGGTTACCAAAGGGGGTTGCTTGTACCACCGTCGCACCGGTAACGCCGCGGAGCGTGGCGACGCGAGCGGCCAGATCGCGATGCACCTCGTCTTCGCGAGTGCCGCCGAGTGGCTGACGGAAGTCCAGTTGCACCAGCAGCAGCCGGGCCGTGGAGAATCCTAGCTCCTGCCCGCGAATCCGCTGCAGGCTGCGAACGAAGAGACCAGCGCCCACGAGCAACACGGTGCAGAGCGCGACCTGGACGCCCACGAGGGCTCGCTGCGAGCGTGAGTGCGTGAGCGAGCCGAGCGTCCCCGCACCCACGAGGTCGGCCGCGATTCCCCGCTGCGAAACCAGCGCCATGGGCGCGAGGCCGGCGGCGAGACCCGCAACGATCGCCAGTGTCAGCGTCGTCAGGAGCAGGCCAGGGTCGGCGACGCGATCGTCCGGCGCGAGATGGGGCAGCAGGGTGACGCGCACGGCCTGTGAAGCCCAGGCCGACGCAAGCAGGCCGGAGGCCGCCCCCGCCAGCGCGAGCAGCACGCTGCGCATCGCGAGGTCGATCGCGAGTCGCGCTTTGCTGGCGCCGAGCGCCAGGCGAACCGCGATCTCGCGACGGGCACGCAGCGCCCGCAGCAGCAGGAGCGTCGCCACATTGGCCGTCGCGATGAGGAGAACCACGAGCGTGACGCCGAGCAGCCACCTGGCGATGCGCGCCTGTTGGGAGTTGCGAACGCTCCCGGGAAGCAACGGCTCGAGCGGGTTGTTGCCCAGACGGGCGAGACCGCCGGCGGCTTCTGGCGTGACCCCGTCACGAAGCCGCACGATGACCGAAACAAGGTTGATGCGTTCGTCGGCCCACCACTGCGACGCGCTGCCGCGCAGTGCCGCGCTGAGCGGCAGGAAGACATCCACCGCCGCAAGCGCGTCACCGCTGAACCCCGCCTGAGCGACGCCAACGATTGTATAGCTGGTGCCATCGATCTGCATGGCGGTGCCGAGCACGCGAGGGTCGCCCGCGAAACGTCTTCCATGGAAGGAGTGACTCAGCACGGCGACCGGGCTGCCCGCGGGCAACGCGTCGTCCGCCGGGCCGAACCAGCGTCCCAGCGCCGGACGCGCCCCGAGCGTCGCGAAGTAACTGCCGGTCGCGGCGATCGCGTCGATCTCGACGGCATCGCCGCTGGCGCCCTGGATCACTTTCATCGGTCGCACAGCCGCCACCGCCGTAAATGCGCTGCCCAGCGCCGAGAGCTCGCGGTATTGCGGGTACGACGTCGTGAGACTCAGCCGCGCGACGCGATCGGGTTCGGATACGCCCGGAGGCGCGGCGAGCATGAGGCGCGAGACGAGCCCGAACATCACGGTGTTGGCGCCGATGGCCAGCGCGAAGGTGAGCACGACCGCGGCGGCGAGGACGGGCTCGCGCCTGAGCGAGCGGACGGCGAGGGCGAGGGTGCGCATGTGTTCTTAGGTCGCTCGTGGACGCGAATGGTTGCCGGCGCGGCTCGGTACAAAGTCGCTCCGCCGCGACGCGAGCGTGGTCCGCGGCGCGCCCCCACGCGACGAGCTCAGTTCACAATCACGCTCCCGACCATGCTCGGGTGCGGCTCGCAGTGATACGCGAACGCGCCCGGAGTGCTGAACTGGTGCGTGAACGTCGCGCCGGGCGCGAGGAGCGGCGAGTCCCACCCGACCACGCCGGCCGCATCCGACGTGCTGGTGTGCGAGTCGCTATTCGTCGGTCCGCAGTTCACCCACGTGACCCTCGAGCCGGCACTCACCGTCACCTGCGCGGGTGTGAACGCGAAGTCACGGATGATCACGATGGTCGAGCCGAACGCCTCCGGCGGCAGCTGCGCGTTGCAGCCGGTGACGTTCACGGGTCCGCTGCCGGAACGGTCCGACAGACACGACGCGAGCACGATGGACGCGCCCATCAGAGCGGCGATGGTCGCCGTGCGAATGCGAGCGCTGCTCATGGCGCCGCCTTCACGACGACCACGCCTTTCATGAACGGGTGCGGCGTGCAGAAGAAGTCGTACGTCCCCGGCTTGGTGAATGTGCGACGGTACGTCTTGTTGGGCTGGATCAGCCCGGAGTCGAAGCTCCTGTCGATCGCGGTCACGGTGTGCGGGAAGGGGTCGCGGTTGGTCCACTCGATCGCCTCTCCCGCGGTGATCTCGATGCGCGTCTGCGTGTACGCCACGTTCCTGATGACGGCGCGCACGATGCGCGTCGGCGCGGGTGCGGTCGTACGCGCGGGCGCAGGTGCCGTGCGCACGGGTGCGGGCCGTGTCACGGCCGGAGGCGCCGGCTCGGTGCGCGGAGGCGCGGCTCGCACGGTGTCGCGCGCCGCTGCCGGCGCGGGATCGGCGCGCGTCACCGGGGGAGGCGCCGAGAGCACCACGGTATCGACGCGCACGACTGTATCAACGGCCGGCGGCACCTCGGCGATCGTCGCCGGCTCGGCGCGCTTGCCGAAGTAGCGTCGCAGGGTGAGCGGAATCGTGAACTCGAAGCCGAAGCGCACGTCGTCCGTGCCGCGCGACTCTCCCTGGAGCGTGGACACAAGCGTGTTCGTCGCCTGCAGCGAGAGCGTGTGCGGCGTGAGCGGAATCGCGAGATTGATCCCGGCGCCCCACGCGACCTTTTCGTTCGGCCCCCGGTCTGTGAGGGACGCGACGTCACCCGTGAGCGCGACGTACGAGCCGAGCTTGATGGCCACGCCGCCGGCCGCGGCGAACTGCGCCTCGCCGCGCTCGAACGGATTGGACAGCGCGCGCCCGGCGACCAACAGCCGCGTCACGCCAATCCGACGCGCCACCGAGACCTCGGCGTCCGCGCCATCGGCAGCATTGTTGTAGCCCACCTGCGCGCCGACGTCCGCGAAGTGGCCGACGTCCTGGGACAGCGGCATCCAGCGCCCGAACAGCTCCCACTCATTGGGAAAACTCGGCGCGAGCGTCGAGTTGGTGGAATAGTTCAGTCCCGCGAAGAGGCGCTTGGGCAGTCCCGCGCCGACGAGGAACGTGGGCACGTTGGAGACCTTGCGCTCCGGCTCGCCGCTGTTCGTGAAGCGATGCAGGAAGTTGAAGTGCAAGGTGCCGGGTGGGCCCGTCCAGTCGCCCGACATGTTGGGGGGGCGATCGAGCAGCGACTGCGCTCCGGCGAGGGCGGGCGCACACATGAGGGCAGTCGCGAGGCTGTGGCGGAGCAAGCGCATCTGCGTCTGGGGCGGTGGCGTGTACGAACTTCGATGCGCGTCAGCGCACCCGGATCCTTCCCTTCATCCCATCGTGAAGCGTGCAGTAATAATCGTAGTCCCCGGCTCGCGGAAACGTGCGTGCGGCCGACGTTCCCGCGACGCTGTTGGGGATGCTGCCCTCCGGGGGTGCCTCGTCCTCGAATGTGACGTTGTACGTTCCGGCAAACTGCCAAACGACGGTCCTGCCCGGCGCAATTTCAACTTCGTCAGGCCCGAATTGGTCACCCGACGTGCCAACGATGGCCGCTGGCGCCCCGACCGTGATCGCAGCCGTGTCGGCGTGCGTCACGCCGCTGGCTGCCAGGGACGCGATGATGCTCACGTTTCCGTTCGCGACCGCGGTCACGAGCCCCGAGGCGCTCACCGTTGCGACCGCGGTGTTCGTCGATGTGTACGTCGGCGGTCCGAGACCCGGGAGCGTAACACCCGCGCCGTCGAGCGCCGTCGCGACAAGTTGCGCGGTGCTGCCGGGCGTGATGAACGTCGACGGCGGAGTGAGGGACAACGACGTGAACGTTCCTGCGGGACCGGAGGCCTGCACCGTGACCTGACCAGTCATCCCGGAGTGTCGCGTGCACTGATAGCTGTACGTGCCCGTCGCGGTGAACGTGCGGGAGACGCTGCCTCCGCTCGTGTCACCGATGTCGCCGCCGGCCGGCTTGTTGGCGCCGAACGTGACGTTGTGCGTGGCGCCGCTGATCTGCCACGTCACGGTCCCGCCAGCGGCAATCGTCACCGAGGTGGGCGAAAAGGAGCTGCCGGATGTCGTCACTGTCGCGCTGGAGGGTACCGGAGGAGCGACCGCCGTCACCGTCACCTGGGACGAATTGGTCCTGGTGACGCTGCCGTTCGTGACGCTCGCGGTAATCGTGGCCGATCCCACGGCACGCCCGGTCACGAGTCCGGTGCCGCTCACCTGCGCGACGCTCTCATTGCTCGACTCCCACGTCGCGGCCGGGAGGCCAGGCATCGCGGTGCCACGCTGGTCGCGCGGCGTCGCGGTGAGTTGCACTGAGGCGTTGACTGCGACGGTGATCGTCGGCGGATCGATGGCCACGGTGGTCAGAACGAGCGTTGGCTCGCCGCCCGTCGGCGGATTCGTCGCGGGGTCGGAGGCGGTGCCCGTTGCGGCTCCGCCGCCGCCGCAGCCGACGACGACGACGAGGAGCGCTCCGGTGATGCAAGGTTTCATGGCGCAACCAGTTGGAGTAAATGGCAATCCGGCGTTCGACATAGACACGCGACGCCCCAGCCCACCCCGATCATTCTGTTTGCGCTCCACTGCTCAGGCGGGCTGATCGGGTCGCTGCGGAGTGAGGTCCCCCACGCGGACCACGCTCCTCCGCTCCCGCGCTGACTACGTCAGCGGGCTCTCGGCGGCGAGTTCGCTGATCCGCGGCATTCTCCCTTCCACATAGTCCTTGGATAGCCGCATCAGATCCGAGCGGGTCTCGCCCACGAACGGCCCGTGCATCACGATCGGCACGCGCTGTCGTTCCCCGGCGTAGAGCACGATCCGCGCTCCGCGGTCGCCGGCGTGAACGCGCAGTGCCGTCGGGCCCGACGCGCGTGGGCCGGCGTGGTCGAGCCATCCTACCTGAGCGGTGGTGAGGCGGGTGTTGCTCGCGCCCGCGGTGACGTCGCCATCGAGCACGTAGACAAATCCGTTGTAGCTCGCGGGCAGGTCCTGCTCGAAGTTGGCGCCGGCCGCGAGGCGGACGTCCACGAGGGTGACGGGCACATAGTTGTGCGTCGTCGCTTTCGCCGATCCCGAGCTGCCACTGTACACGCGCGCCTCGGCTCCATCCTCGCGGCGCAGCGGGGCCGAGTCGCGCGGGACGTGCTCGAAGCGCGGCGCGGCCCAGCGGTCGCGCTGCGGCAGCGTGAGCCACAACTGCAGCACGCGGGTCCGGCCCAGCGGCACCACCTGCTCGTTGTGAATCACGCCGCTGCCCGCGGTCATCCACAGGAGATCGCCCGTCTCGAGCGTCCCTTCGTCGCGGTCGCGCAGCGCGCCCTCGACCACGAAAGTCACGGTCTCGAACCCGCCGTGCGGATGGGCACCGCCGGCTTCGCGTCCGGGCGGGAGGTCGATGCGATCGTCCATCAGCGCGATGAAAGGATCGTTGCGCGCAAAGTCGTTCGGGTCCACCACCGTGACGGCGGTGTGCCCCTCCCCGATGAATCCGGGCGCCGGGGGAAGGGTCGTCACGACGCGCGCGATGTCGCGGTAGGACATGCTCAGACGCGCGCGGTGGCCGTGTTGCGACGACGGATCGCGAGGTTGCCCACGCCACCGAGGACTCCGACGCCAAGCGTGACGAGCGTGGCCGTCGGCGTCCACACGTCGGCGATGCCGAGCCATGCGTCGAGCGAGTACGGTCCGAAGCCGATCAGGGCCAGGCCGAGCGCCGCCGTCGAGTAGAGCAGCGGCACCTCGATGCCGTTGGTGCTGGCGAACAACCCGTTCTCCCAGTGCACGGTGAACGTCGCGACGATCATGACGGAGATCATGAGCGCGGGTCCGATGGGTCCCAGGAGGCCCAGCGCGAGAAGCAGTCCGCTGACGATCTCGCCGACAGAAGCCGCGGCCGCGAAGGCGCGCCCCGGTCGAAAGCCGAGCTGAACAAAGAACTCTCCCGTTGCGTTCAGTCCATAGCCTCCGAACCATCCGAACAACTTCTGCGTGCCGTGCGCGGCCATGACGAGGCCGATAGTCACTCGCGCGATGAGCAGGCCAATGCCTACCGTTTGAAGATCCAGTGCGTCGGTGTTCATGGTGCTTTCCTCGACATTATGGTGTATAGTTACTGTTCGTAACTATGACCAACGTATCGGGGGCTTTTGCAGCCGAAAAGAAGGCATCCGAACGTGCCCCGGGAACCTCGGAGTAACCAATGGCGAAACGACGCCTGAAGCTCGACCGGAAGTCTTTAACGGCGAAACGGCCCGCCGAGCTGGAGTACACGCCGACGAACTGCCACGCGAAGGAGATGCTCGCGCGCATCGGCGACAAGTGGTCCGTCTACGTCATCCACGTGCTGGGCGACGCAGGTACGCTGCGGTTCAACGAGCTGCGCGGTCAGGTGGACGGCATCAGCCAGCGCATGCTGACCGTGACGCTGCGCGGGATGGAGCGCGACGGGCTGGTGACACGCCGGGTGTACCCGGAAGTTCCCCGCGCGTGGAGTACTCGCTCACGCCGCTGGGCAAGACGCTGCGCGAGCTGGTGCGCGGCCTGGTGGAGTGGTCGGGCGCGCATCTCGCCGCGGTGGATGCCGCGCGGGCGGAGTACGACGCGCGACACGGCCGCGTCGTCCGGTCGCTGGGAGCGAAACAGGTCGGCTGAACTCCTCACCTGTTTGGGCTCTGGCTGGGCTTTCCCTGACAGATCCCACGGTCACCCCCGGCCCTCCGGCCGGGTCGGGACGGACAGTCGCGCTTGGGTCAGAGCGGGAGCGAAGGAGTGAGGTCCCCCAAAGCGGACCGTCTGGAGGCGGAGGCGGACACCCGCCGACGCCGACAGCCAGCGAGCACCGCAGGGAAGCGGAGCGGCAGCGAGCGACCGAGGAGCGCAGCGTGGTCCGCGAGGGGGACCTCACTCCACAGCGACTCGTGTCGATTCCCGGATGGTTCGTTCGACGTGTTGATGAAAGCAGCAACACAGGCCGAAACCCTTTCCGAGGCACCACAGTGAAGTTCCTGACGTTCATCAAGATGAGCGAGAAGTACCGCGATGCCGCTCCGCCGGAGGCACTCATGAAGGCCATGGACACATTCGTGCAGCAGGGCCTCCAGTCCGGTCAGGTGCAGGACACGGGAGGATTGAAGCCCAGTTCCGCCGCGACGCGCTTTCGCGTGGAGAAGGGCAAGCTCACCGTCACTGACGGTCCGTTCACCGAGGCCAAGGAAGTCATCGGCGGATGGGCGATTCTCAAGGTGAATTCCCGGGACGAGGCGCTCGATGTCGGGAAGGAGTTCATGGAGCTGCATCGCAAGCACTGGCCGGGCTGGGAGGGGACGTCGGAGATGTTCGAGATGGAGGAGTACGGCTAGCCTCGGCCAGGGCTTGTGACGGCGCGGCGCCCGCGATCAGGCGAGCAGCCGCTCAACCTCAGCGACGTCGAGCTGGTCGCGGGTCCACGGCCCGATCACTTCGCCCTTCGCGCCCTCGCGCACCTGTGGCGTGCGGCTGCGCTGAAACGCGAGCACGCTGTCCGCGGTTCCCTTGCCGTACTTCCCGTCGAAACCCCCAGGCGACTTTGGACTGAGCCGCTCGAGCTTGCGCTGGTAGTACTCGACCTCGGGGCTGACGTCTCCGCGCTTGACGAAGGCCGCCGGCAGGTCGGCCACGATGGCGGCCGGCTGCGTGCTGAAGTCGATGCCGCGGCCCAGCTCAGCCGGCGTGAGGTCGATCTGGAAGTGCATCGCGTCCTTGGACGTCTTGAAGTCGCCGCCCCAGGCGAACACGGGTTTTCCGTCCACCGTCTCGATACCGCGAACGTCCTCGATCATCGCCGGCGTCATGTCGGTGTCCGCGGCGCCGGTTCTCACATCGGCGCCGCGGGCGTCCTGGGTGCGCCGTGTGGAGTACTTCACCTTGCGCCCCTCGGGCGTCTTGAGGTACGGGTTGGTGTTCCAGTTGACGTCGAGCGCGATGCCGTAGCTGTGAAGGCTCAAGCCGGTGCCGCCCGTGATGCGCCGGCAGTTGTAGCTGTCCGTGTCGCCCGTGCGGATCGTGTAGTCATGCTGCGCCATGACCTGCGCCAGCGCTGTCCACGCATCTTTTGTGGACGGCACCACACGAATGCGATCGGGCCCGAAGTCCACCACGGTCATCTTCGCTTCCTTGCACTCCCAGTCGCTCCACGCTGTGCGTAGTGCTGCGGTCGAACGCATGATGCCTCCGGGGTTTTTCATGACGCTGGGCGCGTCAGTGGCTCACCAGTGCCAGGCTCCGGCACCGAGGATGACGAGCTGATTGGGACCGCCGCCGACGAAGCCGCGACTCTCGGCTCCGATCGAGAAACGCTCCGAGTGGTATCCCAGTCCGAGCGCCGGCGTGAAGCCGCCGACGGCCCCCGTCGACTCCGTAGATCCGGCACCAGGCACTTCGATTCCGACATAGCCGCCCGTGCGGACGTCGAAGTAGAACCCTTCGAGCGGCTGCTGGATGCGGATTCCGAACTCGGCGACTGCGGCGGCGATGTGCGACACGCGATCGCCGCTCGTGGGCAGGTAGATCAGATGCGCGCCGAAGATCGGATTCCAGACTATCGCGCGGTCGGATCGCAGCGAGTAACGGGCGCCGATGCCGATCGCGGCGCGCCAGCCGTCGTCGGAGAGCGCGGCTCCCAGCCGTGGCTCCAGACCGAACCTGCGGGGACTCGGGGCAGGACTCGGCGCGGGCGCCGCCTTCGGCTTCGGAACGCCGACGCACGACTCGCGATCCGGAATGTTGTCCCGGACGTTCGTGTGAAGGTTCTCGCAGCCGATGTCGCGGTACGACTGCAATGCCGCCGGGTCGTCGATCCAGGTGTTGCCGCGGTCGAAGATGTCGCGCGTTCGGTTCAGTTGCCAACGAATGCAAGTCACGATCTCGTTCGTGAAGCCTTTGACGCAGACGTGAAATGCATTGCTGATGGCGTCGAGCAGCGCCTGGCCCGCACCGGCGTTGCATCCATACAGGACGATCTCCGCGCCTGGGGCAAACCGATCGCGCAGAGCCGCGATTCTCGCGGCTTCGCGCGTCAGCGTTTCGGTGCTGATGATCCCCGGCGCCGTGAAAAAGACATCGGTAGCCGTGATTCGTCCGCTGAGACCGAAGATGTCGGTGTTTGCGTGGCCGATGAGGCCAAGCTCGTGAATGGAACCGACCGCGGACGCCTCGATGTGATCCAGAAGCGCCGTGAAGGTTGCCCGTCCGGTGCCGCCGCCGGACTTGGTGGCGGTCGCCTCGAAGTCGATCGACGCGGGCGCCCAGTCACAGCGTGGACTCTCCTCGCAGGCCACTTCGTCGCGATCGCTCCCGAAATCGCCTGGGGTAGCCGCTCGACCACACCAGCTCGCGCTGGATGAGGGGCTCGCGGGCCGAGCGCTGCTGAAGGACGTGCGTCAGCTCGTGCGCCAGGAGGCGGCGCCCGTCGTTCGTGTGCGGTGCGAACTCGCCCGCCGAGAACGCGATGCTGTTTCCCAGTGTGAACGCGCGAGCACTCACGGCGCTGGCGGCGCGGTCTGCGTTGGCGTCCGTATGAACGCGCACGTCGTCGAAGCTGGCGCCGAAGCGCGGCTCGAAGTACGCCCGCGTGCCGGCATCGAGGCGCCGCCCAGAACCGAGTGCACCGACGGCGGCATGCGCAGCGCTCGACGCGCCCCCACCCGGCGCTGGCACTCGCTGGATGGTGCCTTCGTCCTCATGCTCGGCGCATTCGGCGCAGGGTGCGCCGCTGGCGCACGCGGAGCAGGTGCGCTGCACCGCAGGCGCCGGCATTCGCAGGACGCTGTCGGCGACGTGGTCCGCCTCGCGCTCGTACACGTCGCCGGGCGCGCCGATGCGAAGCTTTGGCTGGAGAGCCCCGCTCGCGAAGAACTGCGTCACCGCCCGATTGCCGCCGAGCTGCAACCGGTGAAGTGGTGATTGCGGCAAGCACGCGCGCGACGGGACCATGGGCCGTACGGCACGCGAGGACAGCAGCGAGTGTCGCGAAGCGAACATCGCGGTACCTCGGTCTATTCGAGCACGAAGGCCTTGTACGCGTCCTTTGTCAAGGCAGGTGAATACACATACGCCGCTGTGGCCTCGGAGCTCAGCTTGAAATAGAGGTCCTCTTCGACTTTTACGAGAACGGCAGTGGAGTCGAGATACCTGCTCATCGAGCGGAACTCGCCGGGAATGCCATTGAACCACACCCACTTTCGGTCGATCCAAAGCCGCACGCTGAAGCTCACCAATTCGCCGACGTCGTACGACGCACGGCCCCTCAGATCGCCCGTCAAGACTCCCAACGGGAGGCTGAACTCGTGCGAGCCGGGCCCGGGCGAGAGTCCCTTCCGGCCGTACACCGGCACCCCCGGACCTGGCTTCGGAATCGGTATCGCCATGGTGTCGGACGCGCTCGCCTTCGGACCCAGCATCACTCTGTCGACGTCCTGCTGGCTCCGTTCCTCGGCCTCTTTGGCTCGTTTTTCCTTCTCCGCCTGGCGCGCGGCCTGCATGCGCAGGGCCGCTTCATACGCCTTGTCCTTTTTGAGCTTGTTCCGGTCGTAGAAGGCCTTGAGCGTGTCGGCACCGAGGATGCCATCCGCTTCGATGCGTATCGCCTTTTGCATGTCGTAGACGGCGTCCGCGAACTCCTCGGAGCTCACGTCCACACCCGGCTTCTTGAGGAAGGTGAGCGGATCCCAACCAATCTCTCTCTGGAGGCTGACATTGCGCTTGGCGGCCCACGGGTAGTCGATCTTCCGCTTCTTCGGCGCGACTTCTGGGGCCTCGCCCGCAACGATATTCGCCTCCACGACATCGAACTTGAGCTTGCCCGTCGCCGGATTCCGTGCCTGCTCGATCAACTTCTGCAGCTCCTCGGGAGTTTGCTGACGTTGCTTGAGCTGTTCGGCGAGTTCCAACAACTCTTCCTTCGTCGGTTTCTTTCCGTTCGGCTTCTCGAAGACCCTGCCCAGGTCCTTGAGCATCTCGTCCTGATGCGCGGCCTCCCATTTGTCGCGCCGCGCCACCAACTCTGCCTTGCTCAGGCCCCCTGTTGGGACTGCCTGGTCCAGTTGCGGGAACGGCTTTCCCGCCGGGAGCTGGCAGTGGAATTCCTTGAGGCCCTCGCCGAGCGCATCGTTGATGAGCGCTTGATACTTCGGCGTCGCGTACTTGGCGACGAGGTCGCGGACCGCCGGCGTGACGATCTTCTCGTTGAACTCCGGTGAGTCGATGATGAAATCGAGCGCTTCACCAATCGCGAACTGCGCCACGAGTCCCCACAGGCATCCGAGGCCCGGCGGCGTGAGGCAGGATATCAGCTGGACCACGAGCCTTATCGTGGAGATCGCCGCGTTTCCGACGTCGATCCAGTGCTTGGCGGACTGAATCGTCTCGACGATGCCCTCGAACGCCGTGATCGCTCCGCCCCACTCGGTCTCGAGTTTTGCCTTGCTGTCTTCGTACAACTTGCGGTACTCGCACAGCTTGACGGCCAGCGCCTCGGTGATCTCCGTCTGCAACTTCTCCATCACCTTGTCCATCGCGGCGTGGAAGCAGCGCGCGAAGAAGTTGAAGCTCTCGGTGACGAACACCACCACGAACTTTTTCGCGGCCGCGAGAAGAACCTTGGTGAGCGTCCGCATCCATCCGCTGCCGGGAATCCTGGGCAGCTTGGAGAGCACGCCGCCCTCCGTGACCCCGTGCACCCGGCTGCGCACGCCGTGCATCTTTTCCTTCATGCGCTCGAAGAGGCCGACTATTTTGTCCCACGTTGCACCAAGGAAGAAGCGAACCTTGCCGAAGAACTTTCCGCCGAATCCGCTCCAGAACATCAACTGGTTGTATTGCTTTACATGGGTCGTCTCGCGCGGCAGCTTGCGGCCCTTTTTTCCCAACTTCTTCTCGATCCGCGCCAGCTCCTTGTACGACTTGTTCTTGGTCTTCAGCCTCGTGCGAAAGTCCTTGCCCCATGCGGCTCGTTTGCTCTCCCACTCGCGCCCGCGCTTCGGCCAGTAGTCCTTGTCACGGTCCTTGGTGTGGCGCTGAATCGTGCGCTCGCCGCTTGGGGACGACGCCAATCGCGTTAGGCGAGGATTGGGACCTCCCGGGAGAAACTTTCCACTGATAGGCGTCATTGGGTCGGGCGGGATCGGCTTGTTGGCCTTGTCCCTGACCGTCTCATTCCTCAATGCGTGCGCTTTCTCGAGGTCTCTCGTGATTTCCGGCGGAACCGCCGCGTCCTTGTCCGTACTGAGGTCGAAGTAGACGTAGAGGCCGTCGTTGATCTCCGCTAGCCAGAGGCGTCGTCTGTCCTTCCGCTGGCCCTCCTTGGGAAACTCGGTGGACTTGGACTCCTTGGGATGTTCAGTCGCCCAATCGGTGAAGTTGACGAACCGCGGGATATTGAGACCGGTCAGTCGGCTGAATGTGATTCGGTCTCTCGTGTAACCGGACAGCTCGCGGATCCTCTTCACGAATTCGTTGTAGCCTGTCTCGTACATCTGGAGCTGGAATCTGCCTTCCCTAACCTTCCCAACGGCCAACGGCTTGATCTCGCCGAGGCGGATGCTTGAAGGGAAGTCGCCCGCAAAATCACCGGTCGGGCCGGTCGGTCGCGTTGGCGATTTTTTGATTTGTTTCAGTGGTTTCGTCCCGATTTTTTCGGGAGCATGCATCGCGACGACCTTCTCTTTGGATGGGATTTCCTTGTACCCTCGTATGCCAGAAACCGTGTGCGCCGGGGTCGATTCGTAAAGGTCCGCGCGGCCAATCAGGTTCAGGGCCGCGTTGTCCCGGTGGGCTCCAGGAATTGCCGCCTCGGTGACCAGCGCCTCGGGATTCGCCTTGATGAGGATGTTCTCGAGAAGTCCGTGGACATCCTTGCCGCGAAAGCGGTGTGATTGGTATTTGTCGTAGTAGGTGTAGTACTCCTTTTCTTCCACCGTCGGGTCCTTTGTTCGCGCGATGGTGCTGGGCTCCGATTTCTCGCGCACCATTGCCGGACCGCTGGAGCCGATCTGCTGCACGACGTGGGTCAGCTCGTGGGCGAGAAGACGCCGGCCGGCTGCGGTGTTGGGTTGAAATTGCCCTGGCGCGAAGTAGATGTCCTTGCCGGTCGTGAACGCCAGGCTGTTGACGTCGCGATTGAGCTCATGCGCGGGTGAATCGGTATGGACTCGCACGCCAGCGAAGTCGTTGCCGAAGCGCGACTCCATGAAGTGGCGCGTGTCACGAGGGAGCGGGGATCCGCGGCCCCGGGAAGCATTCAAGCGGTTCTCCACGTCCTCTGGCACGGGCGCCTCAGCCGTGCGTCCCTTTGGTTGGACGGTCGTTTGCCCCGGGCTGTCGGCCGGCACATCGGGCTCCTCAGCCTCGCCCGTCTCGAGCGCCTCTTCAGCCTCCTCGGCCTTTTCGCCTTCTTCTATGTCCTCCTTCGGCGTGCAACTGTCGGCCGACTCGCGTTGAATCGCCGCGGCGGATAGGCGCGAGATGGCGAATGGCCGAACCATCGTTTCCGGTCGTTCGGCGAGTTGCGCGCCACATGAGCGTCGTTGCACAAGCAGGTCATCCCCATGAGCCGCACAGGACGCGCAGCTGCCGCCACACGAACAGCGCTGCACCATCGGCTCCTCCTCCTTACCGGCGCACGAAGCGCAACTGCCACCGCAGGAGCAGGGCTGGATCGAGGCACCGGCACTCGTAACGCCAACGCGCTCGGCGCCGGGGTCCGGAGTCGCCATCACGGTGTCGGCTATTCGGTCGGCCTCAACTTCGTAGCGATCGTTCGGCGCACCGATGCGCAGCTTGGCCTGCAGCAGCAGTCCCGTGGCGCGGTTCCCAGCGCGCAAGTGCAGGCGGAGCATTTCGCTCGCGTGCGCGGGCGAACGGTCGAGCGACGCTCGACGCGCCTTGCCGCCCTTCGACGGAGGCGCAGCCGTCTTAGCGGCGAACGTGCCGGCCATCTGTCGAGGCGGCGATGGTGCGCATCGTCATCTAGAGCTGAAAGAGCAATCTGCCGGAATTGAAGATCAGTGCCCGGTATCCGACCTCGGCGCCCGGTGGACCCTCCACAGTTACCCGAATCGTCAGTCCCGGATATCGCCTGCTGAGCTGCTCGAGGACCCCCGACATTCCGCGCGGATCTTCCACGCTCGCGCGGCACACCCAACAGACGCCCCGCGGATTCGAGATGTGCATGGCGAGCGTACGACCTTCGACTTCGGCCTGCGTGATGCCAAGCCGTTCGGCCCGGGCGACGAACTGGTTCGCCAGGTCCTGCTCGGCGTGGAAACGCTCCCATGGCAGTCCGGACGGCGATTCCACGGGTCCCAACGCCTGGGGCGGCAAGCCGGCTTCCGTGCGAGGGCGCGGCGATGCGCCTTCGAGCGTCACACCGTCGAAGCCACGGACATCCGATCGCGCGACTCCCACGGTATGACGTTGCTGCGCAAGTTGAGGATGACGCGCGCGGAAAGCCTGCAGGTCCGCGGCGCCAACCTCGACGCGCCTGGCTGAGCGGTCGACCGTTCCCGCCGCCTCCGCAGCGCCGGTGCCACCCCGGCCTCTCCCAGGAAGATCCTGGGTGGGGACGTCGACGTGCCCTGCCCCAGGTGGCGGCAGCGCGTGCTCGGCGATGTCCCCGCCGAGCTCCAGCTGCCGATCCCAATCACGGAAAGTTTGCATCACCTCGTCTTCGCTGCGCCCCCTGATCTGCGCGCGCATCGCCGCCTCTCTCGCCGACCGGTCGCCATGCAGCATCCCGCGCGCCTCGGCCTCCTGGAGTACGTCCTGTATGTACTCCTCCTGCCAGTGCGGGATGGCCCGCTCCGGGGCGCGCGCGGCCGTACGACCTCCCCGCTCCGCAACCTTGGCGTCGAGGCGCGCCAGGGAATCCGCATCGCCGCGACCGATCTGCTCCGCCAGCCGCTGCATCGAGGAGGCTCTCGTCGCTTCGGGCAGATCGCGCTCGATGGCGGCTAGCGCCTCGAGGTAGCGATCCAACGTCGCACCATCGCGCCCCGTATGCTGCATCAGGCGATTCACGGGCCCGAAGCCGAAACGCTCGACGGCATGCATCCTGCTCGTGCTCTGCGCCAGCACTTCCAGCGTCGCGGCGCCTCGAGGACCAGCCAGAGCGGCGTCGTCGGTGATCATGCCGAGCATTCGCACGAAACGCTCGCCTTCGCCGCGAGGAATGTGCGACACGATGCGCGCGACGTCCTCGGTACTGTGCTGCGACATGCGCAGGAAGGCGCGCGCCACGTCGTCCGAAAACCCTCCCGCCTTGGCGGCGAGCTGTTCCACGATTTCCGCGCGTCGGAGCGACCGCTCGGCCAGACCAGCGAGCTCCGGGTGTGAGCCACGCAATGCCGCCATCGTCGTGCTTTCACCGATCTCGACGCCCTCGAGTGCACGCGCCAGCCGCCCGGCCTCGTCATCCGGAAGGTGCGAGAGCGCCACAAGGACCTCTTCTTCGGTGCGGGCCACGCGTCCCGACCGCCCCAGGATACTCGCGAGGCGACTCAGGTTTCTCGCTACGTCCTCCGTCTCGGCCACGCGGCCAACGATTCCCAACAGCCTGAGGAAACGGGCGACCGCACCGACTCGAGCGCTGACGCCCATCGCCGTCAACGCTGCGCGGATCTCGCCGATTCCGACGAAGAACGAGGCAACCTCCCAGATGATCGCCCACTTGATCCGGCGAATCACCTCGGGACCAACGCCAAGAATGTCAATGCCCTTGAAGCCGTTCGCCAGTTGCCGGCCGAACTGACGAACGATCCCGTCGCGCATCTCCATCGCTTTCGGATAGCCCATCTCGGCGGCCTTGAATACGAGGATCATTTTCGCCAGCTGCGCGAGCCCCTCGATGATCTTGTCGGGACGCGTGACAAGCATGACGATGGCATCCCAGAATCCCTCGACGAAACGGAGGAAGCTGTTGGCCGCCTCTTCGATCTCTCCCATCACATCGAGGCTGAACTCGAGCCCATTTGGCCCGATGCTGAGGCCGGGGAGAGGAGTGCCGATCTGGAGGAGCTTGTTGTCGGCCATGATCTGGTAGATCTCGCCGAGCGTCAGCTGTATCGTGCCGAACTTTTCTCCCACGGTCGACAGGAGAGACCAGAGTTCGTGATCGA
Organism: uncultured Gemmatimonadaceae bacterium; assembly: GCA_963724885.1. Lineage (GTDB taxonomy): Bacteria > Gemmatimonadota > Gemmatimonadetes > Gemmatimonadales > Gemmatimonadaceae > DASPMP01. The sequence continues at coordinate 89,738 of CAVRWG010000005.1, forward strand.
GGTCGTCGATCAGGGCTTCCCAGTGGTTTGCGTCGCGCAGCCGCTGAATGAGGGCGTCGAGCTCCGTGCGGCTCTCGACGCTGCGCATGAGCTGGACGACGGCGCGTTCCTGCGGCTGGAGCGTCCATGCCCGCAACAGCACACGGAAATACACGAAGCGTTCGTCGCTCGAAAGGGTCGCGAACGCCGTGGCGTCGAGCTGCGACAGCAGCCGCGCCGCTTCCTCGAGATTCTGGTCTTCGTTCTCGAGCAGCGTGTTGATGCGCGAGAACACATTGGTGCGCACCAGCTCGGGCGCGAGAATGGTCACGTCGGTGCCAAGTTGCCGGGCCAACCGATTCTCGCGCGCGACGGCGGTGTCGTAGGCCCTCTTCCGGCCCAGGCTCGGCCAGAAAGCGACGCCGCCGCCAACGTGGATGGCCATGATGTGGTACTCGTGCGGCAGTGAGTCGATGGGAACCGATACTTCGGCGGGCACCAGGCCGAGCGGGTTGGCGGTGGGGAAGGTCTCGCGCAGGTCCTCATCCAGCGCCGCGGCGTAATAGCGAACGACCCCATCCTCATCGCCATGCAAGACGATGATGCTGCTCACGGCTCCGAACAGATTCTGAGCCCAGGCCTGGGCGCGTGTCAGCAGCTCGGAGACGGCGTAGCGCTCCGACCGCACGTGGACGTAGTGATTCGCTCGGAGTTGCAGCGCCAGGCCTCCCTCGAATGGAGGCCGGCCCTCGACGATGCGATCGGGAGCCGGTGCTGGCGGTGGCGGCGTAGCCTGTCTTTCGCCGCGCTGCCCGGGCGCCGCAGCCGTCGTGGTTCGCGCTGCTCGTGTTGTACCGACCGCGCGCCGCGTGGTCGTGCCGGCCGCCCCGACGGGCACGGCTACGCTGGTGATGTCGGGCAGGTCCGCGAGGGTGTAACGCGCCGCGATGTCCTGGGTGAGCGCACGACCTTCGGCCGAGATGCCACTGGCTCTGACCAGTTCCCCGGATCGGGCGAGCTCCGCCGCGAGCCGCGGATACACGTTGAGGATGCGCGCCCGAAGCGCGAGGAGCCGCTCGTAATCCGCCTCGCGCGCCGCTTGCCCGAGCGCCAACGCAAGTCTTCCCGGATCGCCCAGCGCCGCGGCCGACTCCTCTGCCCGCGCCTGCTGCTCGTAGACATCGGACAGCATCATCTGGATCATCAGGTGGGCAACGCCCAGCACCTTGCGGGCGGTCTCGTGATGTCCCCCTGACGCTTCGCGCTCTCCGACGTCGACCAGCTCCTGCGGCCCGATGGGAGTCCCGAGGCCGCCGGTGATCTGCGTCGGTACGCGGCCCCCACTCGCGGCGATGTAGCGGCCCCACCAGGCCGATTCCAACTCGTCCAGCGCACGGGACGCGCGGTCGCGCGCCCCTTGTTGAATGAGCCAACGCGCAAGGTCGCCCGCGTGATCGATAGCATCGTCACTCGACATCTGCGCGATGAGCGCTGGCACCAGCGTCATCGCCTGGGCTTCCTCGAAGCCCTGACGAAGGCGGTGGAACTCGTCCCACAGTTGACCGAACGTGCGGGGTCGAGGCGGGAACGGCTAGCTCGGTCGCTGTCTCGTCCGGCGTGCGCGAAATCACCTGGGACGTGGCCCCGCCTCCAGAGGCGCCGGACTGCTGCACCACGTGCGTGAGTTCGTGCGCGAGGAGTCGCCGCCCTGGAGGCGTGCCAGGCGAGTACTCGCCGTCGGCGAACACGATGTCGCGGCCCGCGGTGAACGCGCGCGCGCGTACAGCCGCGGCGCTGCGTGCGGCCGACGGACCTGTATGGATCGCCACCGTACTGAAGTCGCGCCCGAACCGCGGCTCGAAGAAAGCGCGCGTCGCGCGATCGATCGGCGTGCCCGCGCCGAGGCTGGTGACAATGTCGTCGGATGCCACGGAAGCAGCGTCCCGGGCACTGGTCATGCGCTGGATGTCCGGTGCCTCCTCCTCGCGCTCGTCATGTCGCCCGCTCTCGGTTCCCACACAGGTGGCGCACGTGCCCGCGCAGGAGCAGCGTTGCAGGAGGTGCTCCTCGTCGTCCCTGTGAGCAACTGGCGCAGCTCCCGCCGCACGCGCAGCGCTGGAGCGACGATACGCTGGCTGGCTCAATGCGCGCGTGCTCATCGACCGGGCCGGCGGTCCTCATGATCGTATTCGGCGACGCGGTCCGCCTCGACCTCGTACGCGTCGTCGGGCGCGCCGATGCGCAGCTTGGTCTGGAGCAGCGTGCCGGCCGCGCGGTTCCCGATGTCACGATGGAGGCGTTGCACCTCGCTCAACGCGGTTGGGGCGCGCTCGCGCTGGGCCGCGATCGCCCTGGGTTCCTTCGACGCAGGCGCCGCCACCTTTGCCGTGAACGTCGTCGCCATTCAGAATGCCCCGCCTAGCCGGGCGCCGAAGGTGTGCGCGCTGGGTGACTCCTCGAGCAAGTTGAGCAGATACTCGTAGCGCACGTCCATGCGGAACCAGCCGCGCTCATAGCCCAGTGATCCACCGAACGTGGGACCCAGGAGAAGGCGCCGCGACGGATCGGTGGCCTCGGGATCGGCGTGCACCGTCCCGGCACCAACGCCGGCGATGAGCCGCACGTTTATCGGCACGAGAGGTGAGCCGGAGGCCTCAAAGCCGGAGGAAATTCTGGCGAGAAAATCCGCGCTTGGCACGTACTGGAGTTGGACCTCCACCGGGATCTGTGCCAATGGGCCGGCGCGTGCCGAGGGGAGGAAGTTCATCTGCCATGCCACTCCGAACAGGGGCGCAACGGGATCGGAGCCCAACCAGAAGCCACCCGGAAGGTCCAGGCTCAGGCGCTGGCGACGGAAGTGACGCGCTCCGCCGGTCTCTTTCGCGGCCGTCTCCACGACGCGGCGCTCCTCGGTCGATCCGGCCCGCGCCGTCCCGAGCGACCGAATGTCGAGCAACTGGAGCTCGAGCGGCTGCGAGACCCCGAGCGTCACCTGGCGCTTCTGGGCGCCCGGCCGGACCGCGAACTCGAGTTTTATCCCTTCAACCTCACCAGACAGCGTGATGGCACCGCCCGCGCGTCTCGCGGCCAGGCCGGCGAGCGGCTGGAGTGGAGTGCGATTCCCGTCGGCGTCGACCTGGAAGAACTCCAGGTCGAACTCGGCGCCGCGTTTTTGCAGACGCAGCACCATGGCTCCGCGGGCCGGGCGGTCCGACGTTGCCGCCTCGGCCTGAATCTGCGCCTCGAATACTTCATCGGTTGCGATCGTCACGACGGCTCGACGCTCCACCATCGCTCCAAGCATGGTGCCCACGTCGGGGTTCATCCGTTGAATCATGCCGAGCATGACGTCATTGACGAGGTGATTCACCGTGACCCGCTCGCCCACGTCGTACGGCAAGATCGACCGGGCCGTGATCGCCGAGTCGGGCGCCTCGTCGCGTTGAAGGAGGTTCTGCGGCGCCCCTGCGCGCGCATTCTGCACGGTGTGCATCAGCTCGTGCGAGAGAAGCTTCAATCCGGCCGGCGTCGTCGGCTGGAATTGTCCGCCGGCGAACGTAATGTCCTGCCCCACCGTGTATGCGTGCGCGTTCAGTGCTCTCGCCGACCTGTCCGCCTGCGCTCCGCTATGTACGCGCACCCTGCTGAAGTCGTGATGGAAACGCGACTCCATCAGCTCGCGCGTCCCGGCGTCCAGCGGCAGGCCGGGCGATCGCAACACGTCGTGCACAACTGACGGAACGGAACGTTGCTCGAGGAGCTGCCTGATCGCGCGATTGCCCAGATGCTGACGCAGGCCCGGCAACGGCCCCGAGGAAGAATGATCGGCGGACATGAGATGCGAAGACCGCGTCGGCGGCGCGCCGACGTTTGCGATCCTGGGCACGAGCGGGACGCGTCTCACGGCGAACCGATGGACTCGGCAGCGAGAGAATTGCGCATTCAGCCCTCAGGCCTTCACCGGTAGAGGTACCGACGTCCCACCTTGGGGGGCGCGTAGTCGATCAGGAGTCCCCACTCGAGGCGACGTACGATGGCGCTGGTGCGTCTGTCCATCCTGATCTGCGTCACTTCTTCTCCGCAACCGGAGCGTCGCGTGCGTCGTCCTTGACCGCGCGAATGCCGTTCATCGCGTCGGCCTTGGCCACGTAGCCTTCACCCGACTCCGCGATCAATCGCCCGTTCTGGTGGCGCAACCGCCAGCGCCAATTCTGCTGGCCATCCTGATAGACCTCGAACGAAGCTGCCATGGTACCTCCCATTGTGTCAGACGTAGGCACGTGCCTTCACTCGCACGGTTCCCACGGGAACTCCACGACATCGATGTCCGGATACCGCGCCCGGAAGAAGTCCGCGACCTCTCCGCTTGCGACGACCAGCCGGTAGAGGTACCCGCAGTATTCCGCGATCCGATGCTGGCGTCGGATCTGTTCATCCAACCCGGGATAGCCCTCGAATCTCAACCGCGCCCAACGCTCGCCAGCCCTGTAAGCCCGGACAACGGGTCGCTGTCCGCACTTGCACTCGTACCAGGTGCGACCTCTGAGCGCGTCGATCTCCGCGACGCCGACCAGCGAGTAGATGTCGTAGGATGGCGCCCCAACGCTGACGACGTTGCAATACAGCTCCGACAGAGGATCGTCGCCACGCGGCGATGTCCGTCGCACCAGACGGCAGTCTCGGGCCCGCTCCTCGTCTTCCCGACGCCTGGGCGCGGGCACCGGCACGGGCCTCGACCACTCCCTGATGAAATCTTCAGTGGTCCGTGGACGGGGTCCGAGGTCCTCCAGGCGAGGAAACGGCCGGAACGTCGGGGCGGTGGGAGCCGATGGCCGGTGGCACAAACCGATGCATACGCCGAGCGGTGCTGGCAGGATGACGTAGCCGAGATGATGCAGCTCGCGCTGGAAGTCCGCATACGACGCGAGGTCGGCAATCGCCATCGTGATGTATACGCCGAGCGCGACTGGGACTGCGACGGTTGCAACGCCGACCGCGGTCACGCCAGCCGCTTCCGCGGCCGCTCCGCCGGTGATCACTTCTGCCGCGCCCCAGCGTGCCGCGGCGCGCCCAAGGGCGGTGCGCGCGGCCGTCCCCCCTGTGCTTCCGGGTATCAATCTCGGTGCCACGACCGCGCCCGCGACAGCGGCCGGCCCCGGGTCGCTCAGGTGTGCGCTTACACGCCCCGTGCGATACGCGTTGTACGCCTCCGACTCCGTGAGGAGCATCGAGCAGTTGCCCCACAATCGGCAGTTTCGAACGGCGTCCGCCTCGGTGGTCAGACCTGCGCGGCGATACGCCGATTCGACGTCTTCCCCGTACTTCTCATATGGAACGGAAGGCGATCGGGGACTGGCGTGCACCCCGACTGGCCCATCATCGCGCTGAAGCATCGCGCCACCCTGCGCGGCTGCGCGCGGTGCGACAGCACTGCCCGGCGCCGCGCCCTGCTGCAGCACGTGCACCAGCTCGTGGCCGATCAGCCTCCGGCCGGCGTCGCTGTGCGGCGCGTATTGCCCCGATCCAAACACGACGTGATTGCCCACGGTGTAGGCGCGCGCCTGCACGGCCCGCGCCGAGTCAGCCGCATGCGTGTCACGATGCACACGCACGCCGCCAAGCTCCGCTCCCAACCGTGGCTCCATGAACGCGCGCGTTCGTGGATCGAGCGGCTCGCCTCGTGACTGCAGCACCTGATGCACCACGGGTGGCACGGCGCCCGGCAACGCGTCTTTCGACGCTCGCTGCAGCGTGCCCTCCTCGTCCTCGTGGCGACAATGGTCGCACGTCCCACCGCACTCGCACTCGCGTTGCACTACCGGCTCCGAAGTGCGCATCAGCCTGTCGGCCACGTGATCCGCCTCTCTCTCGAAAACGTCGCCTGGCTGGTTGACGACGAGTTTTGCCTGAAGACGCGCGCCGCCGACGAGCCTTGTCACGGCGCGATTACCGATCGTCCGCGACCAACCAAGAAGGGGATGCATGCGCGATCGCCATGCCGCAGCCCCCCCTCCCGGCAGAGAGCGATGCGCGGGCGCATCCCGTGACGCCAGCACTCGGTACATGGAGGTCACGTGCCGCGCAACTCCGACAGCGTCCTGCGTCTCAGCGCTCTCGCGTCGAGCGCGAGTTGCAGGAGGGCCAGCTGCTCCTGGACGCTCTCGACCTCGTCGATCTGCAAGTGTATCTCCGTCGCCAGCGCGGACGCCTCGGCCTCCATCACCGTCTGCGCTTGCATCGGAGCAAGCGCCGGCAGGACAGTCAGCCGTGCGGCGGTGCGCAGCGCGAGCCGAGCCTTGGCGCGCAGTTCGATGGCCTTGGTGATTGGAAGGCGTTGGGCGAGCTCCGTTGGCGTGCTCTGCGCCAGCTCACCGATGTTGTCGATCCCGGCTGATGCCAGGGTACGCAAGGACGACTCGCCGACACCGTCGAGGATCTTCGGCGACTCGTTCTCGAGCCAGTGTCGCGGGAGCGACAGCCAGTCCACCGTTCCGGTGCCACCGCCCGGACGCAGGGTAAACCGGATGCGGCGCGTGAGTGTCTGGCCGCCCTGAAGGTCCACGCGCGCGTGGATGACATAGTTGACGAGATATCCGCTGTCGCGCGCCGTGGTTGCGTTCCCTCCGAAGAGACCGAACTCGCGCAGCACGCGCCGACCGGGCCCCGAGAATCGCGTCGTGACCTCCAGCCGGTCCGTTGGGTGGCTGGCGCGACGGCCACGTGAATCCAGGTATGCGAAGTCTGCCGCAGCCAACGCGCGACGCTCGCCCTCCGCGCGCAGGCGTTGCGTCGTCGCCGACGCCGACGGGCGCGCGGCGTCCCAGGCGGCCTCCCCTTCTCCCACGGCGCAGAAGAGCAGGCCGCGCATTTCGCCGTCGTTGCGCAGCAGCGCGGCGACCACCGGCCACGCCCTGGCCGCGATGACGTTCGAGCGCCACCCGGTGTCCATGGCGATGTGCCCCGCGACGTCGGACACGACGTCGCGGTAGCGTCCAGTGATCATGCCGCGCTCACACTATCGTGCGTCGTGCACTGCATAGATGCTGTAGTGCGCCGCGCCCAGCGGACGCAGCGTGTTCCCGACAACCTGACCTGCCGGATTGCGGTCATCCACGAACTGATAGGTGTAGACGTTCATGGACGTGAGAATCCTCCACGCGTCGAAGGTCGGCGGGATCTGGAACGTCGCGTCGCCCGGCGTCCGCGTATGCGTCGGCACTCCCGGTGCCTGCGTCGTGACGACGAACAGATCGAACGCACCCGACAACTGCGGCAGACCCTGCCGCGGCGCATTCACCGCGAGCGACAACTGGTTGGCGTTGGGCGGAACCAGAACTGAGGCCGACCGGCCGACTACGAAGCTGTGCTCGAAGTTGTCGAACGACCCGATGAGGGCGCCGGCATAATCGGCGGGCGTGTAGTACCCTGGCCGCAGCAGGAGTCCCCGTGACACCGCGGCGACGCCCGCAGCCGCGGCGCCCTGTTCCACCGCGGCGAGACTGAATCCGGTCGGCGTGGTGCGTGGCAGCGGACCGTTGGGGCCATCGAGATCCACTTCGCCGAACGCGACCACGGTGGCGACCTGTCCTGGGCGCACCGGAAAGCGGGTGATGTTCAGACCGCCGGCGGAATCACGCGCGGGCAGCCGGCGCTCCACGGTGCGATACGGGAGCGGCCTGCCGGTGAACTTCAGGCTCAGTCGTTTCACCTCGCGATAGCCTATCCGAGTTTCGTACCAGCCCGGATCGCCCGGCACGGGCCGCAAGCCGATTTCCGCCGCATTCACCAGCTCCACGCGCCCGGGCGTACCAGTAACGATCCTGCGAACAGCCTGACATCCGCCGAGAGCGACAGCGCCAGCCAGGAGCGCGTAGCCGGTCCCTAACGCGCCAACGCGGCGGCGGTTTCCAGGGGCGAGCGCCGCGAGCCCCGCCATTGCGGCCAGGAGCGCGGCGACGACGATGACACCGCCCGGCACTCCACCCAGCGGTGGACCGAACCCCACGCCGCCCCGATCGATCTTGTCCGTCGGATCGTTCCACGCCTGAAGCCGCACGCGAAGCGTGGCGCTCTGGCCGGCCGCCAGCCCCGGGATCGCTTCCCCCATGAAGGCGACCTGATGCGTGTACTCCGACGTCGTGAATTCATTGTGGTTCACATACATCAGGTTGTTCGAGGAGTTGTCGTCGCGTTGGAAATCGAGGAGCTGCAGCCGGGCGCAGAGGAACTGCACCTGGCCGTGCGCGGCCTCGAACGCGGACCAGCTCTCGGCTGCCGCGCCGAAGTTCCAGCTGAAGTCCGCGGTGTGCTCGCCATCGTAGTTCTGGGGAGTGACGTCCAGCGTCTTCGTCTTGGTGAATTCGTTTCCCGGAACCCAGAAGCTGGCGTTGAATGGTGTCAGCGAAAGGCGCACCTTCCCCGGATTCGCCAGCACGCCCACGGCGCCATCGGGCCCCTGGAAGCGGTATTTGACGCGGAAGTTGTTGACGGCGTTGCGTAGGATGCGGTTGTCGTTCGCGTTCGCGACGAACCCATTGATGCGCCACGGATCGGAGACGGAGAAATTGACGTCGAAGCAGACGTTCGTGAGGCTCGCCGGCGCGAGCTCCGCGGCCTGCGAGGACGGAATGCCGAACAGGTTCGTCTGCGAGATGGTGCGCTCCACCATCGTGCTCGGCCAACGGAGAACGGTTCCCTGCTGCGGCGTGGGCTGCTCGAGGTGGTCCTTGTCGACGAAGACATAGGCACCGACCCTGAAGAACGGCGGTGCGGCCGTGACCAGGTTGAAGCGCGTGACCCCGTCGAACATCGTCGCCACCGGCATGTCGATCTCGACATTCCAGATCTTCTGTTCGGGATCCACGGCGGCCTCGAAGTCGTACGCCACCCTTGCCTTGATGGACGTGTCCACGTTCGCGACTTGCTGCCACGATGCGCCGTCATGCTGCCAGTATTCCTTCGTCCCGCAGGACTGGTTGCACTGGACGCCGGTGTTGATCAGCGCGTTCGAGCTCGACGCCGGCACCTTGATGAAGAAGTCGCCGGCATTCCAGCCGCCGCTGTTGTCCGCGTCGAAGACCAGAAAGATCAGGTCGAAGTTGGTGAGGTTGTCGTCGCCCGCGATGTCGATGCCCACCCAGAGGCGATCGTTGTTCGGCCCCGGCGGCTGCCGCAGCGCGAGATACATGTAGCCGCCCGGCGACTGACCGCCCGACGGCATGCCGCCGGCCCAGAATTCCACCGCGCTGACTCCATTCCATACGGCGTCCACGGCGCATCCCACCGTCGCGGAGCCCGACGCCACGACGCCATCCAGCGTCGGCGATGCCGACCCGATCGTCTTGACGCAGACATTCTGCGCGCCCAGTGGCGCGACGCCCATCGCGAGCACGCATAGCGCGCCGGCGACCGAGCGAGCCGCGCGTCCAATCCTCCTGATCCAGCATCCCTGCGCCGAGTGGCTCTGCATTACACCCTCCTCTTACTGGCGTCGCGGTTTCTCAGGCGACGGTGGTCAAGGTTATCTGCGTCTCAGCCAGCACATCCACGCCGCCCGCTTCCCGGGCGCGCAAGGTGAACTCGAGCGATGCGCCTATTGTTGCGGGAGGATCGAACTGGAACATGCGATTGATCGACGACGTCGCCGGAATCGGGACATTGGTACCGTTGCCCGGCCAACCCAGCGGCGGCACGATGATCCAACCAGGCGCCGATGCCGGTTCGAACTCCAAATCGACGTTGGTGGCCGTGCCCGTATGGTTGTGCACCGAGAATGTCAGATCGGCGGAGGCGAAGCTCACCGGCACCTGATATTCGCCGCCCACTTGCGGCACGTTCGTCAACAGGAGCGTGATGGCGAAGTCCTCCGCGGAGCCCGGCGGCGGGTCGCCGATGCGCAGCGTCATCTGGCCGCTCAAGTGCGACAGGCCGCCAGGGTTGTTGTGCGCGCTCACCAGGAGGCTGAAGGTGGTGTCAGCCACCGCGACATTCGGCGGCCGCACCGTGACGATGAACTCCTCCGTGTCCGCGCCGGGACCGAAGTGGAGCTCGAGTGGGGTCGTGCCGTTGTCGTTGCGCAGCGTGGTCTGCCATGCGCCGTCGATGAACACCTGGACGTCGATGTCGTCGTCCGGTGTGCACGTGCCCGAAAGCTCGAACTCGAGATCGAACGGCACGTTCTGCTGGATGATCGCCGCCGGTGATCCGAGATACGTGAGCAGCAGCGAGCCGGTCGGCTGGTTCGCCGGATCGCCGAACTCGCGAGCGATCTGCTCCTGCGCGCGCACCGCCTGGAGCAAGTCTCCCGTGGTGAGCGCTGTCTGCAGCGGCGTGTACCCCACCGGCGCGGGGCCGGTGAGGAACCCTTCGATCGCGTCGATCATCGTGAGGAAGGCGTTCTCGTACGCGCGCACGCCGGGCACGCGTTCGAGCGGCAACACGGCGGTGCGCCACAGATCGACGACGCGCTGCTCCGATACGCGCAATTGCTCCAAGAGCGCGAACGCCCCGCGCGTGTCCATGGCGCGCGAGTCGAGGACCGTCAGGCCCTGCTCGGCGAGCCCCGCGACCGAATGCAGGGCGCTGATACCCCCCACCTCGCCGGCGAAATACGTTGTCTCCGGCGGAATGAACACCTCGGTGAGGAAGCCGATGAAATCCCGGACGTTGTTGCGGGTCAGGGCCAGGACGTCGCGCACCATCGAGGACGGCACGAGCAGCGTTCCGTCCGAGCCGTAGAACGCGATGTCGCGGCGCAGACCGAGATCCGTCTCGCGCACATCCGACAGCATGTCGGCGCTCACCTCGACGTCGGACAACCCGCGCGTCACCATGGCGAGCACATAGAAGCTGTGCCCCGGCGGAGCCGCCGCGGGATCGTAGTCGAGGACCGACGCCGTCCGCACCGCCCACTCGCGCTTGAGCCGGATCGCGGTCTCCATCCCGATCCGTGAATCGATCATGTCCGGATCTTCGACGCTGTTCACTTCCCTGGGCCAGACGTCCATGAACACGACGATCTGCGCCACGGACGCCGGCACGGCGGTGACGGGCGCCACGCCCCACAGCGCGGCCAGCACCGTGTTCGCGAAGAGCGGCTGCGCCGTGTAGGTGATGTCGCCATCGTTGAGCACGAGTTGCCCATCGACGAAGATCCGGCCCGCCAGCCCGGTCGCCGGATTCCGGCCGCGAATGATGAAGTCGTTGCCCGTGCCCGCCGCGGCCGTGACGCGCGTGAGCTGCGCCGCCAGAACCGCAACCACCTCCGCCGTGGTCGCGGCCGCGATGTTGGCAAAGTCGCCGGAAGAAAACGTCACCGTCTCCGGGGGCTGCGTCTCGGCGCTGACGACGAGCGTGCTGCCGTTGGCGAGCAGGAACGGCTCCGAGCGGAAGCCCGTCAGGAGCGCCGGCGAGTCGCCCGTGCGCTCGGCGCGCGCATTGCGCGCCGTGAAGCCGAGCGCCGCCGCCGCGGTGGAGGCCACGAGATCGACCGTTACGGCCGACGTGCCGGTGAGCTGCAGGGAGCGCAGCGTGATCGTCCCGACGCCTCCATTCTCCAGCGCGACGATGTGGAACGCGTCGCTCCCCGTGGGAACGCCGTTCCCGAGCACCCACTTGCCGACCGCTTCGTGCTCGCGGCGCCGGATGTCGTCCAGGATGTTCCAGTCTGCGTCCAGCACCGGTACACCCTGCTGCATCCGGACCGCCATGTAGCGCTTGCCTTCGGCCTCTATCGCTCTAGTGAGCGGATCACGGGAATAGTTACCCATCGCGGCACCTCAGTCGTGAAACAGTCACGGATTTACACCAGCTCGTCCGACCACTCGTCGGCCGTCTCGCTTTCGGCCAGGAACTCTTCGTCGAAACCGGCATCGTCCGTCTGCCACACATAGCGGACAGGGATCGCACGCAACGGCTCGACGAACGTACGGAGGCGAGCGATCTGCGCCTCGATCTCGCTCGTGACCACGGTATCCGGCGTGAGATACAGCCCGACGGCGCCCCGTTCGTACCAATCGTCGTCGGTGATCGCAGTGTCGTAGGTGTAATGGACGAAGTCGTCGAACGTCCCCATCGGGCCCAGCATCGAGAGGTCGTTGAAGTCGAGCGTGCGCGAGCGGAAGCGCCGCCCGCGGCGCTGCGAGCGCCAGACGACTCGCATGTCGCCCGCGGTGTCGATGACGGCCGCGGGCTCCTTGTTTCCCTGCACGCTGCGACTCAGCCGCGCGGCTGGTTGCCAGTCGACGCCATCATGCTGACGACCCCAGATCTGCCAGGGACCGCCATGGTTCGAGTGCCACAGGAGAAACACGCCGGCGTTCCACGCGACGGCGGTCGGCGCTTCATCGCGCGCGTGACCTACATCGAGCGCGGGCGTTGTCGGATCGACCCACGACGTGCCGTCGTGCGTCCGATGATACAGCACCTGCCGGCCGCCTTCGTCGCGTGTCCAGAACAACCAGAGCCGGCCGGCCCCGTCCACAGTCGCGGCGGGCCGGTCGTCGCGCAGCGGCGAATCGGTGATGCGCTCCGCGTCACTCCAGACGCCGGTGGACAAGTCGAGGACGCGCGACCAGATGTCGGCGGGCCCGCGGCGACGCGAGCTCCAGAAGAGCCACAGTCTGTCCGGCGTGCCCGGCACGAGCACCGCGGCGGGTGACCGGTCTTCGGCGGGGTGCTCGGTGAGTCGAATCGGATCGTTCGCCGCCGGCGCGCCTGTATAAGTCCGCGCCCAGATATCCCACTGCCCTTCTCGATTCGAGCTCCAGAACACCCACATCTGCGAGCCGTCCCAGACAGCGGAAGGATCCTGGTCCACGGCGAAGAACTCCGGCGTGTCGTCGGATGCGCCCGCGCGCGCCAGGACAGGCGCGGGGTCCACACCACCGAGACGCTGGCGCCAGAGCTCGCGCCGTCCGCCGCGATCCGAATGCCAGAAGAGCCAGAGGTCTCCGGCCCCGTCCAGGGCAAGCGCGGGCCGCGCGTCGATCTTCGGCGTGATCGTTCGCTGCGCCGGCGGCGTCCAGGAGGTGCCATCGTTGCGCACCTCCCACAGCTCCCAGAGTCGGATGATCTCCGGCACGTTCGTGAGAAAGATGTTGTGCACGAACTCCTTCACGCGGGACGGCCAGCTGGTCACGCGATTCACCAGCGCCTTCACGTTCGGAATGGTCCCGACAGTGCCGAAGAGCTCGGGCGCGGTGTGGATATCCCGCCGCTGCGTTTCCGTCGGGGCGGCGAGGTCCGGCGCCCAGCCGATCATCCGCGCCAGATGCGGCAGCAGGTCGGTTCTGGCGACGTACACGTCGTGGCGCTCTTCGGTCCCACGCGCGATGCTGCGCGCCAGGTCGAGCGTGTGCCCTACAGGTGCGAGGAAGCGACGCAGGATGCCCGGGGCGCCCGTGGGGTGCGTCGGATCCGGCTCGTCCGCCCGCTGATACGCGCCCGGCAGGCGGAGAAAGAGCCGCCGGGGCGAGTCGAGATCCTCGGTCGCCAGCGCCGTGGTCGTCGCCGATGTCGGCTCGACGGCGCCGAGATCGAACACGGCGTAGTAGTAGTGCTGGTACGGATCGAGACCGCGATCTCGCACGTCGAGCGTCCACGATTCCGTTCCGGTATCCTCGTTCTGCACGACCGCGAGGCTCAACCACGACACGCCCGGATCGACGTCGAGGATTCGCGTCTCGAAAGTCAGCACGGACGCTTCGGTGCGGTCGATCTTCCAGTGCGCCTGCGCGTCGAACTCGATCGTGCGCGTGGGACCCGCGGCCGGCGTCCAGACGGTCCGGTTGGCGATGGTCGGGTCGTCGTTGGTTGTGAAGATCTCGAGCACGCCGGCGGATTCCTCCGGGCCTCCGCCCGGCGTGTGAAACACTTCGAGCGTCTCGACGCTCTGCCACCCCGGCGCCGCGCCCACAACGCGGTCGACCCGCGAGCACTCGTCGATCAGCTCCTCGACGGTGCTCTGCGTCGTGGGATCGAAGAAGCGGAGCCGGACGACCACCGGTTCGCTCGGCAGGGGCGTACCGAAGAAGAAAACGACGTCTGCTTCGACGGTTCCGTCGGCGCTTGGTGTGTTGACGGTCCTGAACAGGAACCGCTCAAGCCGTTCCCAGGGTTCCGTCGGCGTCTCGAACAAGTCCCTGAGATCGACTACGACTACGCCGTCGTCCGCGTCCGTCGGGAACGCGAGTCGCCGCCGCACGAGCCGGAGCTCGGGACGATCCGGCACGGGACCCGGCGACATGGAGCGGTCCAGCGTGGCCCGGAGGTCCACTCGCCTTCCGGTAGGATGCGCGCTTGCGGCCAGCCTGAGGCTCATGACGCGCCCCCGGTCACCGAGTCCAGCTGAACGCCGGTCGAGTACGCAGCCACGGGAATCTCGTCCCAGCCCAGCTCCAGCTTGCCTTCGATTGGAATGTCCGGAGTTAGTCCCTCGCGATTGAAGCGCGTAACGGTCACGGCGCGCACGCCTTCCACTGCCTCGATGCTCTCGTAGATCTTGCTGAGGAAGAGCGTGTCGGCGAAGTCGACCGCGTCGAACGCGAGCAGCGCCTTGATCGCGTCCTGGACGCGCGCCTTCACCTGCTCCGTGAAGAAATACGGCTCGACGATCAGGACTCCGCGCACCTCGATCTTGGCGTACGTCGGATCGCGGATGTCGAGGATCGAGCTGAGGATGCGGCGGCTCTCGAAGTATGCCGCCAGGTCCTCCTTGAGCGTGTCGGTGGGATACCCGCCGCCAACCGGCGCGACGTACAGCTCGACGTTGTTCCAGCTCGCGGCTCTCGCTCTCGCCTTTCCGACTCCGAACTGCAACGCATGGCTCTCGAAGTCCGCGGCCGTTACCGCCCGCCCCATCGACCGGAACTGGCGCGGCGCGCGCTGCACCGCCTCCGCGATGGCTTCGCGATCGCTTCCACCGCTGGCGGCCAGCGGGTTCGAGACCTTTTTCAGATTGAGGATCGTCGTGACGGCGGTGAGGACGCTGCCGGCCGGAACGTTCCCTTTCACGCCGCCACCCACGCGATATGAGGCGGTGACGTTGTTGCGCAACCGCGGCGGAATCACGGCGTACTTGTTGTTGCCGCACTCGGCCCAGGCGAAGTCTCTCTCGTCGCGACGTACCGCGACGTGGCGATCGGACGGTCCGCTGTCCAGCAGGCTGGGTCGAACGTCGTAGCCGCGCGGGCCCGCGCCTTCGTCCACGAAGACGGAGAGTGAGCCGTCGATCAACGGAGTGCGAGCCAGGCGGAATCGCTGGCCGGGGGTCCCGTCGGACGACCCCAGTACTTCATTAGATATGGCGGCGTCCACCTGCACGATCGGGAGCCCGGCGTACGCCTTGTACTCGACCGACTCGTACATCGCCGTCGGCAGCGCGTCCAGGTCGATCGCGAGCGGCGGACGCACGTACTGGAACGGAACAGGCTTGCCAGTGATCCTGGCCACGGTCTCGAAGCGGGCGTTGCTCGGAATCGTCACCGTGCCGGTCGCCACCCCATCGAAGTACAGCGTCAGCTCGGCGGTCGCGGGGCGCGGCGGACGCAGCTCGTAGCCGATGAGACGCAGCAGGTTGACCAGGCTGCGATCCTCGACGGCGGTTTCGAGATAGCTCTCGTTGGCCAGTCGGTCGACGTAGTACAGCTGCGTGTCTACGGCGCTGGCCGCGCACTCGAGGATCACGGCGCCGGGATCGTTCGGCGACTGGTCCGTCCACTCGGGCAGCCGTTCGCGCGCGAGCGCCAGCATTCCCTCGAGGAGGCCGTTGAAGTCCTTCCCGGTATAGTCGACGCGCGGCCGACTGTTGCCGTTGCCGTTGCCGTTCATGGGCTGCGCTCTCCGGCGCGATGGGCGGCCTTCACAGCCCGGCTCCGATCGGCACGCGCACGCTCGTCGGCACCAGGTTGGGACGCGCGACGAACGCCACGTCGGCCCAGAAGGTGCCCATCTCGGCGTGCGGATCGATGGCGATCTGCTGGAGCTGGGCTCGAGACTCCCACTTCACGAACGCCTTGCCCACCTGGTGCTGCACGATCGCGCGCAGGGCGTCGTTATTGGGATCGTGCACCAGCGCCCGCAACCCGCCGCCGTAATCACGACGCATGACCCGCTCGCCGATGTCGGTGAGCAGCAGTTGCACGACGTTCTGGCGCAACTTGTCCGGCCCCTCCACCAACTGCACACCGCCGGTCGGGGTGAGACGAAACGGAAAAGCGAAACCGCGAATCGGCTCAGGCATGGTCGTCGCTCAGGTGAGGTGAACGCTGCCGGACTGCGTCGCCGTACCGGTGCCGTGCTCGGTGGATGCGCCTGTGATCGGGACGTCGACCGAGACACTGGACGACACTCCCTGCACGACGCCCGCGGTGACGTAGTCGTGGATTGCGCCGGCCCACGCGGCCGCCACCTGGTCCAGCGACCATTTCTGGTCTCTGGCCGATTGGAGCGCGGCCTTGATCTGGTTCTGCAGTGTTTGCTTGACGAGCGCCATGGGTGCACAACCTCAGTCGGCGAACGGACACGCCGGCATCGCGGGGATTGCGAGATCCGGCAGCGGTGGCGGCCCGGGCAGCGCGATAGGAAGGACGAGGGGAATAGCCGGCACCGTGAGCGTCACCGACGGGATTGGAACCGCGGGCAGCGCGGGCGGTGCCAGATCGGGTAGCGGTGGCGGACCGGGTATCGCGATGGGGATCACGAGCGGTATAGCGGGAGGAGTGAGCGTTACAGATGGAAGCGGCACCGCCGGCAGCGTCGGAAGTTGCAAATCGGGCACGGGCGGTGGTCCCGGCAGCGCGATCGGCACGACGAGGGGGATGGCGAGATTCGGAAAGCGGCAGCCGCTCATCGTCATTTCACCTTGACTACCGTGCTATTTGGACTCGCCGGCGCCGGCAGTGCGCTGAGGGGGATGATCGGGGGCCCTGTCGGACCCATCCCCGAACTGTGGGAGTGTGCGTCGAAGAGCGAGAGGAACGTCGTGCCCAGGAGCGCGGGCTGCATCGCGCCCTTACCCAGCGCAATGCTGCCGCTTTCGACCACCACCTCTTTGGCGATGAGGGTGAGCGAGCTGTCGGACACGACTTTCGCCTTGCCCGCTTTCAGCTCGACGAAGGAGTTGCCCTCCTTGTTGGAGACCACAACACCCTCGGCTTTCAGCGTGACATACGACCCGTGCTCGTCGGTGAGGGTGGTCTGCCCGTCCTTGGCGTTCAGCCAGAGAAACGCGTTGTTCTGGTTGGCGAGCAACATGCTGCCGTCCTTGTCGATCGTGATCTCCGCGCCGCCGGCGTGCACGATGTTGATGGACTCGTCGTCCTCGGTGTCGTCGATCTGGATGACGTGTCCCGATGCCGTGCGGATGATTTTCTGGAAGCGCGTTGGGCGCTCGTCATCGCGGGTTCCCGGCGACAGATCGTCGGGGTACCAGACGCCGGTCCAAATCGGGAAGTCGATGTTCCCCGCGACGAACTCCACCCAAACCGTGTCGTCGGGCTCGGGGATGAAGAAGAAGCCGGGGAGAAAGCTCGGCTTGGCCACGACTTCCAGCGGCTGTGGTTGGCCGTCGGCGTCCTCCTCGAGAATGCCGGGCACCTGCACCCGGATGTCGCCGCGGAGTGCATCCTCTGCGGTCAGCTCCGCTTCGTCGTGCGGCAGCACGACGCCGGAGTACTTGCCAAAGTACTGTCGCGTTTCACGGTCACAGGTCAGCGTCAGCATTGGATTCTCAGTTCTATCGCTCGCAGGTGAATTCGGTTCTATAGCCCTGGCGGTCGAACGCATGGGTCGCCTTCGAGACGAACCAGGTCCCGGAGAACCGACCGCCTCCTTCGATGCCCAGCGCGGCACGCACGTGGATGTCCTTGTTGCCCACGGTGCTGCCGGACGCCTGCATCCCGTGCAGCGTGGTGCTCGGCTGCTGCTCGCCCTGCTGGATCACCTGATCCGCCGTTGCGAAGGCGGTGACCGGTTCGCGCCTCGCCTCGCCGAGCTCCGCCCGCAGCAGAGGCTCCACCGACTCGGCAGCGTCGATGAGCGCGCGCAGCTCGGCTCCGCGATCCTCGTGTGTCTCCTCGAACGCGGCCAGATTCTCGTCGCGCAGGCGATCCTCGGCGCGACCGACGTCCTCGAGCACGCTCGCGCGCGGCGGCACCACTTCGCCGGTGCGCCGATCCATGGCGGCCATCGTCCTCGGCAGCGCGATGTCGCCGACGTCAACCTGTCCGGTGAACGTCAGCAGCCGGTTCTCGACATCGCAGCGGCCATAGTGCAGCACGACCTCCGGGGTCGTGCGCAGAATCGCGTTCTGCGCCCGGAAGATGAAGGAGTCGCTCTCCTCGCCGACCACGACGCCCATCGCGCAGTGCGCTTCTTCCGCCAGCCGTCGTAGAAAACAGAGATCGGTCTCATCGCGCTGCCGCAGGCCCTCCCCGTCGAAGACGGGATCGCCCAGCAATTCGAGCTGCAGCGGCCGTCCGGCCAGGTGCGGGTCCGTCACCCGGCGCACGACTTCTGACAACGGCAGGTCGCGGAAGCGGCGGTTTCTCTCGCGCAGCCCCATGACCATGCTGGAGTCGTAGGCACGCACCGTGAGCGTGGGGGTTCCATCGAGCGGCAGCCCGCTGTCCACGTGATAGATGCGGCCGCGAAACACCACGCTGTGGTCGTCCTCGCTTCCGAGCTCCACCTCGACATCCAGCCCCTCGCGAAAGGCATGGCTGAACACGGTCCAGGGATCGCTCATCTCCACCGTGAGCTTCGTCGGCGCCCGGTCCTCCTCCTCGACCGTGAACGACGACAGGTCCGGCGACAGGTCGAACTCGGCCCCGCCAGCCGACACCTTGACTCTCCAGAATAGGGCGTCGCTCATGACATCACCGCTTCCGATCGGTCGTTGTCGCCACGCGCACCGGCGGAATCACGAGCCGGTCTCCGGCGTGAAGCTCGAAGAGGAATTGCGTGGGATTCGCGTCCGCAATGCGCCACCAGAGCTCCTCGCGGCCATAGAATCGGGCGGCGAGCATGTCCAGCGTCTCGCCTCCGACGACCACGTAGTCCGCCGAACCCGCGGCGGCGTCGGTGGGCAGACGCTCGGGGCGCTGCGCCACTGCGCGACGGCCGCCCACCTCGATGACGGGGAGATTGCGGTAACGGGAAAACGGGTGCCCGGGCACGTGGGTCTCAGAGCGGTGGCAGGGGTATCCCGGTCCCGAGCGGGTCGGGGAGCTTGGCAATCACACTCTGAAGTCCGAGCGTGGCGAGCACGTTGCGATGCTGCTTGTCGACCTCGTAGAACGGGTTGTCGTCTTCCTCGATCACTACGAGCGTGACTTTCACGTCGGCTCGCACCGGAGCGAGGTAGCTGTTGAATTGCGTCTCGGTGACCGTCACGTCGGTCACGACGCACTCGAGCACGCGCAGCCCGAAGCCGAAGATGCATGTGGGCGGCGGCGCGAGCCGAACGCCATCTTCATCGCCGCCGAACGCCGCCCAGGCGTCGCTGCTCGGATACATGAACGACCGGAGGATGGCGAGCTCGTTCGAGATGCCGTTGTCGAGCCCGATCGGGATCAGGCGGTTGGTTCCCTTCTCCATGCCGTGCAGCTTGATGTCGAAGGAGATCGTGCGATGGCCGCCGCCGGTGTACACCTTGCCCGGCGCGTTGCCGCACAGCTCCGTGGCGCGGTCGGCGTAGTTCGCCGTCTTGTTGTCGCTGAGCGAATCCGGGTTGAACTGAAAGAGCAGAATGAGCGGCGGCAGCTGCGTTACGTTGGCCAGAAAGCCACGCATCGCGGGACGATCACCCATAAGTCCTTGGTCTCCTCTCGTTAGCGCAGTTCACCGTGACGGAACCGCTCTTCGCGCATCAATCCGCGGATCCGATCGAGCAGCGCATTCGCCGTGCGATCGTCGATGCGAGGCGCCGCAGGCGGCTTCGGCGCCGGCGATGGACGCGCCGATTCGGCTCGCTCGATCGCGCGGGCAACGTCTTTTTGCACCTGGGCCGCCACGTCCAGCGGCAGGCTTTTCCGCACCGCGGCGAGCGCATGGGCCGCGGCTTTCGCGGCGGGTCCTGGCGACGGCACGAGCGTCACCGGGCCGCCGAGCGCGATCGGGTCGCTCACGAGACCGTCGCCCCCGGCGCTTCCCTGGGCGGGAAACACTGCCGCGCGAGTCAGCGTCCCGGATGCGCGCGCCTCCACGGGTTCCCGGCCCCGCGTTGGGCGCACGACTTCCGCGAGCGTTCTCCAATCGCGCGGGGACGCCCGCATTGGCAGCGCCCACGAGTCGGAGACGACGCGCGGCCGCGGGGCGCTCGCATCCGGGAGTGTCGGCCGCTTGCTTGCGGCGCGCTCGACTTGAGTGGGTTGTCGCAGGCCGGTCGCGGCGGGTCTCACGGCCCCGTGTGCAACGCCGGGAGACGCACGACGCTCCTCCACCGTACGCGCCAGTCGCACCTCGCGCCAGCGCTCCCACCATACGAGCGTGGGCGCCACAGTGAACTCACGTGGCGCGTCCACGGGCGATCCACGCTCAGTCGAGCGGCGCTCCGATCGCAGATCGGTGTTCGCTCGAGCCGGCACCTTCTCATCGATCGCAGTTGTTCCTTCCAGCACGACGGAATCGGTGCCGGGGACGAAGGCGATCGGGGCGCCGGACGCGCGCCACTCGCTCGGCGCGGCGGAGCGGGAGTCGCCTGACCCGGTTCGCCTGCCGGCGGTAGAGACAGCGGGGTGCGCCGTCGCCGGCATCTCTCGCCATCCGCGCTGCGTCCGCCACCTGAGCGTCGCGGCGCTGCCCTCGCGCGCGCGGAGGACGACGAGCCGCCGCGTGGGCCGGCCAAGGAGGGGCGCCGAGGGCAGCAGATGCCGCCGCGCCTGGAGCAGCTTGCGGCGAGCCGTGATCGATAGCGCCAGGGTGCCGTCGATCGGCGTCGCGAACGTCGGGGGGGGCGTGTTGCTCACTAGCGGACCGATGCCTTGTGGCCGACCGCATCGAGGGCGCGATTCTCCGCGTCGATGCGCAGGGCAAGCAGCCTGACATACTCGCGACGCTCGCCGAGATCGAGCGCCAGGATGTCGTCCGACGACCAGTGCAGATGATAGGCGAGATAGAACACTTCTTCCCTGAGCCTCTCCGGACCCGCTAGTTCACGACGAAAAAATCCGATACGTCCATCACGGCCTCGAAGGCCGCGCCGCACTGTGGACAGGTCACCGCCCTGAGGAAATCCACGCCAGGCGCGGTGTTCAGCGCGTCGTGCAAGCGCCGCCGATCGCCGAGCGTGAGCTCCTGAAGCACCTTGATCCCGTACGCCTCGAGCTCGGCCCGCGGCAGCGATCCGAATCGCCGGATGCACCGCAGCAGCAGCGCGTCGCGCGCCTGGAGCAGGTCGCGCTCCGCGAGCGACGCCACGAAGGCCTCGTCGGTGCCGCGCGGCGGCGACACCACCACGTCGCGATGCACCACGCCGCGGCGGTCCTCGAAGCCGTCCTCGAGCTGGACGGTGACCGGCTCGAGCTTCTCGTTCTCCGCCAGGCGTCGCACCGGCAGCGCCTCGAGGCTCTCGATCCGCTGCACGTCCTGCTGGCACGCGGGGCAGAGATAGTGCGCGCGCAGGACGTCGCCGAACGTCACCCTGCGCAGCTCCAGCAGGAGATAGTTGCGGTCCGCGCAGTACAAATGCTCGATCAGCGCGGGCTCTATGCTGTCCACGCCCTCCAGCCGCAGCAGCGACCGGTGGATGAGTTGGGTCACCATCTCCGACCCGTTGAGACCGGAGTCGTAGAAGAGCGCTTCGTCCGTTCCGCGCAGCTTTCGGATCGCGCCCTTCCTATGCCATCCTCCAGCCGCGTCGGCGTAGCCGATCGGCAGCGTCACCTGGTAGTTGTGCTGGCTCCTGGCTTCGGCCATCGGTCCTCCGTGCAATGGTGGCGTTGCGCGATCAGACGCGATACATCCGCTCGACGGCGAGCACGATCGTCTGCACCAGCAGACCATCGCTCTTGGCGTCGAGATCGCTGAACTTCGAGGACTTGATCCAGGCGCCCTCGAATGCCCAGCGAATCACCTCGGTCCCGAACTGCTTCTTCACGACGGAGCCGTTGCGGCGCAGGTGCGAGCCGATGCCGGTGCCGTCGAGCTTGAACATCTCCTTGAACCAGTTGTGGAAGTCTGCGTCGGTCTGCGTGCCGTCCATGTGGCGTTCCAGCGTCACGTCGCCGTACTTGATGAGCGCGGAGCTGATCTTGTGGACGTGGTTGGCGCCGCCGTCGGGTTGTTCGTGCGCGTCCACCTCCCCATCGGTCAGCCCGCTGACCTTGGTGATGCCCGGACTGGCAATGCCCTCGATCTCGACCACGAATTCGTGGCTTCGATACGCTTCAACAAAGACTGGAGCGGTCATGTCAATTCCTCCTCAGGCTTCCGAAGCGGAGCTGGCGCCTTCCTGTTGGCCGACGACGATCACGACGGTTTCCGCAGGACGACTGGGGTAGAAGTAGACTTCGATTGTGAAGATTCCGAGCTGAATGTTCGACGGCGGGTTGTTGTCGGCGTCGCACTTCACCGTGAACACGTCCTCGGCGGCGCCGGGGCCGAAGGCGCCCTTGCGCCAGAGCCCCATGAGAAATGGCGTCACCGAGTTGACTTTCACCTTTTTCCACAGCTCCTCGGTGTTGGGCTCCTGCACCACATAGCGCAGCCCGAGCCGCAGGGACGTCTTCACGAAGTTGAAGAGCACGCGGACGTTGACGTAGAGCCACAGCGGGTTGGTGCTCAGCGTCCGCGAGCTGTCCACGACGATGCCCGCACCGGGGATGAAGCGAATGGCGTTCACGCTGCCGTTCTTCACCAGCGACGTGTGGTCAACGTCGCTGATCGCGGTATCCACGCCGAGCGCGCCCATGACGCGAGCCTCATTGCCGGCAGGCGCCTTCCAGGGGCCACGCTGGAAATCGATGCGCGCATAGACGCCCATCACGTGACCCGTTGGCGGAATCGAGATCCTTCCACCACGCGGGTCCAGGACCTGAATCCACGGGTAGTAGAGCGCGCCGTAGATCTTGTTGCCCTGAAAGGTCTGTCCATACGTCGTGGCGGCATCCACGTCGATTCCGCCCGCGGTCGCGCCGATGTACATGCAGTCGCCGCGGGCTTCGCAGTAGTCCAGACCCGCGGTAACCACGGCCGACTCCGAGCTTTCGACGCAACTCACCAGCTGCACGTTGAAGGGGTCGAAGCGATCGAAGGCGGCCGCGAGGGCCGTGTCGAGCGCGGACCCGGTCAGCGTGTCGTCGGTGCCGCCCGTCAACGCGGCGAACGTCGCCGGGGCCGGATTGGCCGTGACGCCCGAGGGGATCTCTACCGTGATGTATCGGGAGCCGGTAATCGGGTCGTTGATCGCCGTCTCGGGGTGTCGCATCGGGCCGCCGGCCGTCGCGTCGATGGAGAGTTTCTCCCACGTCTCCACGATCACTCCGCGATAGCGCACCACCAGATCGTACGCGGTGGCGATCACGACATTGGCCTGCGTCTGCACCTCGAGGGCGTTCCCCCAGGTGCCGGGATCGGGCGCGCCGCGATAGCCCGCCGTCACGGTCAGGTCGCCGCCGAGGTCGAGCGTCGCCGCATCCGCGGCGGCGTCGTCGATCACGCGCGTCACGTACGCCGTCACACCGCCGTTGTCGAAGAACCCCTGCACGGCGAACGCGCCGTGAGCTCCGTCGATCACGCCGCCGAACAGGTCGCGGAACTGACCCGGGCTGGTGACGCGCCGGACGGCGTCGGCAACACCACGCTCGCTCCGAATCACAAATGCCCCAACGGATGTCGCCGCCGCCTGGATGCTTGGCGCCGCCTTGCCGTCGGTCTCGATGATGTTTACGCCCAGTGTCATGCCCATGCGTGCCTGCTCCTCAGAAGAAGTTCATGCAGGATCGGCTCGTGACCGCCATGTGCGCCGTCACGGCAGCTCGTCCAGATTCGCTGCGTCCACCACGACTGTCTGCACCGCGGGCAGGAGTGCAGCATCCGCGGGAATCGGGTCGATCCACATCGCCAACGTGATCACATAGTTCAGCGACGGCTTCAGCTCCTGGTCGAGCGCCTTCCAGAAATCCGGCATGTTGCGGCTGGTGTCCGGCGTCGCGATCACCCAGGGATAGGGCGGCGGCTGATCGACCATGCTTCCGACGAGATCCGATGCCGGGATCTGCCGGTGCGTCAGCAGGACGCGCAGCACCTGGCTGAGCAGCCGATGCTCTTCGAGCACCGGGTCCGTCGTCGCCACGCTCCACGCGGTGATGCTGTAGGCGCAGTCGACGCGCACGGGCGGACGGATGCGCGACGCGCGCAACCCGTCCAGCGATCGCCGCAGGATCGGCTCCGAGGTCCGCAGGTCCGTGTTCTCGCGGACGTCGTAGAGATAGCAGTTGACCGTCAGCTGGCTCACCTGCTGACGCCACTCGCTGTCGGGCAGGTCGAACTTGATGACGGAGCCGGCGAGTTCCGATCCGGGGAGCGCCTGGTTGGTCAGCATCGCCGCCAGCGTTGCGTCGAGGTCCCTGATCATCGGCCGGCATCGAGCAGCGTGTAGTAGGGGCCGAACTCCGACTCGACGCAGGTCTTGCCCATCTTCTGGAACTCGCGCCTGACGCCTCGAATGAGGTGCGCCATGCGCACCACTCCCCCGTCGGACGCCGCCGCAAACGCGGCCGACAGGGCCACGTTTCGGATGTTGCCGCCCGTGAGCTTGAACTGCCGCGCCAGGAAACCGGCATCGAAGTCGCCCGCGAGCGGAACCCGTTCGGGCAGGCACTTCTCCCAGATCCGGCGCCGCTCGGCTTCCTCGGGAATCGGAAACGTGACCGAAAACGCCAGGCGTCTCACAAAGGCGTCGTCGACGTTGTGCTTCAGGTTCGTCGCGAGAATCGTGAGGCCGTCGTACTGCTCGATGGCCTGCAGCAGGTAGCTGATCTCGATGTTGGCATACCGGTCGTGCGCGTCCTTGACCTCGGAGCGCTTGCCGAACAACGCATCCGCCTCGTCGAAGAACAGGATGACGCTCGTCCCCTGTGCTTCCCGGAACAGCTGGTCGAGCGCCTTCTCGGTCTCGCCGATGTACTTCGAGACGACCGCGGGGATTTCCACGCGGTACAGCTCCATCCCCAGGGTGGCGGCGATGATCTGGGCCGCCATCGTCTTGCCGGTGCCGGAGGGTCCCGCGAAAAGCGCCGCCACTCCCTTGCCCAGGGCGAGCTGGCGACCGAATCCCCATTCTTCGAGGACGATACGGCGATGGCGGACGCGATCGCAGAGCTCACGGAGTTGCGCCAATGGATCGGGTGGCAGCACGATGTCGCTCCACCGATACGTGCCTTCGATGCGCGTGGCATAGCGCGGCAGCGCTTCGAGAATCTGGGCGCGCGCTGCCGCGAAGAGATCCGCGGGGGCGACTTCGGGTCGCTGCGGATCCCGACGGCGTGCGCTCGCCACGGCGCGGCCAATTGCCCGCTCGATCGCGCCGCGATCGAGGCGAAACACTTCCGCCAGCAGCTCGAGGTCGTCCGCGGCGATGGGGACGCCGGACGCGCCGAGCCCTTCCGTCCAGGCGCGCTGCCGCGCACGGGCATCCGGGGCCGCCAGATGAAGCAGGACGAAGCGATCGTCCTGTTCCAGTGCGCGGCGCGGCGAAGTGCCGGACATCGCCAGCAGATGCTCGTGGCCACTGAGTGAGTCCACAGCGGCCAGCCAGCCATCGAGCGCGGCCGCTCCGTCCTCGCTTGACGCGCCCAGACGGTCGGCACGTGTCCACAGCGTGAGCGCGCCACGGAGACGCGCCGTACGCGCAGCGCTGCGCATCGCGTCGCGCAATGGCACGTCGAGGTGCGCAAGACGCTCCAGATCGACCAGCAGCAATGGCTGCTCGAGGCCGCGCGCCGTGTGGCGGGCGATGTCCACCTTGAGCCGCAGGTCTGTCCCAAGCAACACGAAGTGGGCCTGCGCAGCCTGTGCGGCATCTCCAAAGTGTCGTTGCAGCACTTCCGTGCTGTCGCGCGCCTCCGGCGGCAGTTGACGGGCCGGCTCGTGGTCCCACCGCACCGCGGACGCCAGCCTGCGATCGATGTCGTCGGTGCCTAGAAGGAATTCGATCAAGCCGTCGTCGAGCTTCACGGCGTGACTGATCAGCGAGGGCTGTGACTGGCCCGGGTCGGGCACCAGCTGCACGAGCGCATGACGCACCAGCGCGCTGTCTGCGGCAAACAGACGGCGCGCGCTCAAGCGTTCATCGAAGGAGTCCGCGAGCAGTTGACACGCCAAATCGGGAGTCAGCCGCCGCTTGGTCACGTCGTCGTGCAAGTAGCCGTAGACGCGCTCGTAGCGCAGGTCCAGCTCGGGCGCCAGCGAAAGCGCGATGACGTCCACCTCGGCGGGCGAGAGGGCGAATGCGTCCGCCAGACGCGTCCATGCCGGCCCGGCGGCTGACAGATCGACGATCGGCCGATCGAACGACAGTTGCTGTCCAAGCGGCTCGGACCCTCGGCGAATCAGGCGGCCGGCGTCCGCATCGGAGACGAACAGCCCGCGCAGCGGATCGGGCATCGCGGACGTCGTGGACGCGGCCGATGCCTCGATGGCGCGACCCAGGAGCGCGTCGACCCGCGCCACGATGCCGGCGATTGCCGATGCCGGTACGCTGTCACGTGCGACGAACTCCGCCTGCGAAGCGCTCATCGCAGCCCGAGACCGGCGGGGCGACTCCAGTAGTGTCCCTTCGCGCCCCGCATCGCCGTCAGGAGCGTATTGGGAGATACCTCTCCAAGTGAGTGACAGTGGGGTCGCAGCTCGTACATCACGGCGTCCCGCCCATCGCCCACCACTCCAAGAAAGCGAAGCCCGGGATACAGTTCTGCGAGCCGCTCCCCTGTCCCCGTCTCGGCGCGGTCGAGCCCCATCACCACGACGTCGGCGCGGGTGGCGTGCACCAGCTCCGACAGATCGACATCCGCGGAGGTCTCCCCAACGAGCTCGATATCCGGCTGCCCTGTCAGGAGATCGCGAATGATGTCCCGCATGACGCGCGGCAGTTCGATCATGAGAACTCGCTGGTGGCTCAACGAGGCCTGTCACCTTATCGGTGGGAGGGCACACGGTGCAGCACAGTGCCCACCAGCGAAATAGACCGACGGATCGAATTGCGATTCAGGAGGGATCTAGATCGGTTCGCTCGGAAGGATCTAGTCCCAACGGATCATTCGACGCGCGCGTCCTCGCCCATGCGCGAGCCATCCCGCGAACCTAGCCGTAACTTGGCGGCCGCTTCCGCTCGGGTGCGCGCGCCGAGCTTTTCCAGAAGGTTGTGAATGTGATTCTTGACGGTGGCGATCTCGATGCACAACCGAGCCGCGATCTCCTTGTTGCTCATCCCGTGCTCGATGAGCCTCACGATGTCCCACTCGCGTCGCGTAAGACGCGTGCCGATCGACGCGTCCGTGGCCTCGGCCAACACTGCAACCCGCCGCAGCAGCGTCGCCGCGACGTCCGGCGTGCATCGTAGCTCGCCGCGTACGGCACTTTCGACCGTCGCAACCAGCTCCTCTATGGATGCGTCGCGAAACACATAGCCCGCGATTCCCGCTTCGGCGCACGCGATCACGTCGCTGTCGCGTCGGCCCACCCCCAGCGCAACGATCCTGGCGCGCGGAAAGCGATCGCTGATCTGGCGAATCCCGGCGAACGCGTCGGCGCTGGCCATGTCGAGGAGGAAGGCGTCGGAGAGGGCTGCAGATTCGAGCGCCATCGCATCCGCCACGTTCGCGCAAGCAGCAGTGACGCGCATGCGCTCATTTCGATCGAGGACCAGCGCCAGCCCCTCTCGATACAAACGGATGTCTGACACCACGAGCACCCGAATCACCGGCATCAGCTCCCATCTCACTGAAGCATGCGTGCCCGTCGTCGGGGCCCACGACGCGGGACGTAATTCTTCACGGGCAGTCCTGATCCGCAAGCCCGAAAACCGTTCTCAGCAGGTGAAGATGGCGTCGCGCGACGAGACGAACGTTTCGCACAATTGTTTCCTTTCTTAGGATTCATTTACCATTCTGTCGCCGCGTTTGTTTATCTGACGCAGAACCGGCTATGCTACTGCATGACGCGCGGCCGCTTCCTCATCCTCGTCGGGCCGGAGTACGAGGACCTCGAAGTCTGGTACCCGAAGCTTCGCCTCGAGGAAGCGGGATACGAGACGGTCCTCGCCGGCATCGGTGAGTCCTCCTACCGCGGCAAGCACGGCTACCCCTGCCCCGTGGACGCGCACGTGCGCGACGTCCCCGCCAGCGGCGTGGTCGGGCTGCTCGCGCCGGGCGGCTGGGCGCCCGACAAGATCCGCCGCGACTCCGACGCGCTCCAGCGCGTTCGCGAAGTGCACTCGGCCGGCAAGGTCCTCGCGACGATCTGCCACGGCCCCTGGATCCTGATCAGCGCCGGCATCGTGCGCGGACGCCGCATGACGTCCTCCGTCGGCATCCGCGATGATCTCGTGAACGCGGGCGCGTCCTGGGTGGACGAGCCGGTCGTCGTGGACGGCAACATCGTCAGCTCGCGCGTGCCGAAGGACCTGCCCGCGTTCGGCGAAGCACTCGTGCGCTTGCTCGAGGAGAAGAGCGACTAGTCCTCGTGAAGGTCGACGCGCTGGTCCACACGTCCAACGCCGTCGCGGCGACGCCGGCCCGACTGGAGAAGATCGCCAGGCTCGCCGGGTTCCTGAAGCAATTGACGCCAGACGAGGTCGTGGTCGCGATCGGATTCCTCACGGGCTGGCCGCGACAGGGAAGCATCGGCGTGGGCTGGGCGACGGTAGCCGACGCGCGCGAGACCGCGCCGGCGCCGGCCGCCACGCTCGAGCTGCTCGACGTCGATCGCGCGTTCGACGCACTGCAGGCTGCGAAGGGCAAGGGATCAGGCCGCCGAGCGCGCGCGTCTCCTGCGGCGAGCTGTTCGCGCGCGCGACGTCCGACGAGCAGCAGTTCCTCGCGGCGCTCGTGATCGGCGAAGTGCGGCAGGGCGCGCTCGAAGGCGTGATGCTCGAGGCGATCGCGAAGGCCGCCGGCGTGCCCGCCGACCGGCTGCGTCGCGCGGTGATGATGGCGGGCGACCTCGGCGCGGTCGCGCGCGCGGTCTGCGGCGGCGGCGAGGCCGCTCTCGCCGCCCTCGCGAGTACCGGCTCGAGCTGTTTCGACCCGTGCAGCCGATGCTCGCCGACTCGGCGCCCACCGTCGTTGACGCACTGGGCGCGGGCGGAGCGGCCGCGGCGACGGCAGTCGTAATCGAGTGGAAGCTCGACGGCGCGCGAATCCAGGTGCACCGCGCGGACGATCGCGTCGTCGTGTACACGCGCAATCTGAACGACGTCACCGACGCCGTTCCCGAGGTCGTCGAAGCCGTGCGAACGCTGCCGGCACGCGAGCTGATCCTCGACGGCGAGGTCATCGCGCTCGGCCCCGACGAGCGACCGCACTCGTTCCAGGACACGATGCGCCGCTTCGGCCGGCGGCTCGACGTCGCTTCCGCTGCGCGCCGAGCTGCCGCTCAACGCGTTCTTCTTCGACGTGCTCCTTCACGACGGCGAGAGGTGCTGGATCTCCCGCTGTCGGAACGCCTGCGGCGTCTCGACGCAGTGGTCCCCGCCCCGATGCGCGTTCCGCGGATCGTCACGGCCGACGCGGACGAAGCGGCGCGCTTCCAGGCCGACGCGTTCGCGCGCGGACACGAGGGCGTGATGGTCAAGTCGCTGTCCGCGCCGTACGCGGCGGGACGGCGCGGGCTCTGCGTGGCTCAAGGTGAAGACGGCGCGCACGCTCGATCTCGTCGTGCTGGCGGTCGAGTGGGGCTCCGGCCGCCGGAAGGGTTGGCTGAGCAACATCCACCTTGGCGCGCGCGATCCGCGCACGGGCGACTTCGTCATGCTCGGCAAGACATTCAAGGGAATGACGGACGAGATGCTCGCGTGGCAGACCACGGAGCTGCTGGCGCGCGAGGTGCGCCGCGACGGTCACATCGTCTACGTGCGGCCCGAGCTCGTGGTGGAGATCGCGTTCAACGACGTGCAGCGCAGCTCGCAGTATCCCGGCGGCGTCGCGCTGCGGTTTCGCGCGCGTGAAGGGCTACCGGCCCGACAAGAGCCCGGAGCCGCGGACACGATCGACACCGTGCAAGCCCTTGCTACATCCGCAGCGCCAGCGTCAGGCCAACCCCATCCTGCGACGTGACGACCGGCAGCACGCTGAGCGACGAGACGCGCGACACGGCCCGCGTCGGCTGTCGCATGCGCCAGATGGCGCTCGCGACCGCCGTGCCGCCCACGGCCACGTTGGCGATGCCGATGCTCCGGCGGGAATCCGCGTGGGTGGTGCCGACGGCTCCATAGGCCACCTGTGCGGTGCCCACGGCCACACCGAGCCACGTGGTCGCCCGCACGCGCGACGCGCTGGCGTTGCGCGACGCGAGATTCAGGAACATCGAGGCGGCCGTGAACGGCGTCGCGACGGCGGATGTCACGCCGTATTCGCGTCGCGCTGCTCGCAGGCCCGCCTCGGCCGGCGGGGGTTCAGGGATGCAGGGCGGCCACCCCTCACGGTCACAGTAGGCCGGCTGAATACGGGCGGCCTCCGAGACGCTGAGGCCCACGCTGTCGAGCCACGCGCGCAACGCGTCGCTGCGCGCCAACTCGGGCAAATAGGCCAGGTTGTTCGTCGCGGCCGCGCGGTCCACGATGTCCGTGCGGCCTGTGCTCGCGATGAGGTACGCCATGGCGCACAGGGTCCCGTGCTCGTCCCGAAAAACCGGAACGAACTCGCCGGGGCGCACGTGGTTGTGCGGGAAGCGCCCTTCGGCGGCGTAGCCCTCGAGCCGCGCAACCAGCTCGGCCCGTGCCGACCGCTGACTGGCCGTGAGCGATGACACATCCGCGCCACGCAGCTCCTGCAGCACGCTGTCGAAGTGCGCCCGCAACCGTGCCACTTCGGCGGGACTGTCGGCGTCGCGAGCCGGCCTAGCGGCTGCGGTGAACGCCGCGACCGCTGCGGCGCAGACGCTGAGAGCGAAGATTCGCTGGCGGCGGATTGTCATCGAGACCTCTCGTTGCTGTATTCTGCAACCTTTACAAACCCTCCGTGGGTCACGTCAACAGCTCTACGGCGTTCTTTACGGCGTTCTTTACGGCGTTCTTTACGGCGTTCTTTACGGCGTTCTTTACGGCGTTCTTTACGGCGTTCTTTACGGCGTTCTTTACGGCGTTCTTTACGGCGTTCTTTACGGCGTTCTTTACGGCGTTCTTTACGGCGTTCTTAGCGGCGTTCTTAGCGGCGTTCTTAGCGGCATTCTTAGCGGCATTCTTAGCGGCATTCTTAGCGGCGAACCCCGCGAGTCCGATTGCGCCTACACGTTGACTTTTGGTGCCGCTGGAAGGGTATGCCCTCGCCAGCATGCAGCATGGGCAAACCGTTGAAGGTTCTCGATGCCGCACGCGTCGTCGTAGACGACATCAATCGGCTCCTCGATTCCTCGAGGAAGCGCTTGTTATACGACAAGCAGCTTCGCGATTCTGCCGGATCGATTACTGCGAACATCCGAGAGGCCTGCGGGCGACGGGAAGGCGCCGAACGCAATCAGTTCTTCAGGTTCGCGCGAGGGTCGGCAGAGGAAGCGGATGAGCAGCTTCGCGGAAACTTCCACAGTTCCCGAATCGTGCCGACGACCTATTGGAGACTTCACAATCGGTTGGTGATAATCGTGAAGATGCTGAACGCACTCATGGAGTGACAACGCAACTGCGTTCCTTACGGCGCTGTCATGCCGCCGTAAAGAACGCCGTAAAGAACGCAGTAAAGAACGCCGTAAAGAACGCTGTTAAGAACGCAGTAAAGATCGCTGTTTGCTTTTCACCTACCAGCCGGGGTTCTGCGTCAGTCTCGGATTGAGATCGATCGCCCGCTGCGGGATCGGATACAACTTGTATTTGTCCGTCAGGGTGCAGACCGATGCCGCGGCCGTGCCGGTGCAGGGACCGTCGTTGTTGGCGCGCGGGTAGCGATTCCCTCCGGTGTTCGGGCTGCTGGTCGCATTGAAGGCTATGCGGCCAAGGACGAGGTTGGCCTCGATGCGGGCCTTGGCCCAATTCCAGTGCCGCTGCGAGTCGAAGTGGCCGTGTCCCTCGACAGCCAGCTCCCAGCGCCGTTCCATGAAGATCGAGTCCTTGAACTGCGCCTGCGTCACCGTCTGGGGCACGCCTGCAATGCCGGCGCGCGTACGAACCTGGTTCACGAAGCCGACGGCTTCGGCGGTCGGGCCGGCGCGCTCGTTGATGGCCTCGGCGAGCATGAGCAGCACGTCCGCGTAGCGCAGCAGGATGTAGTTCGGCTCCTCGGCCCCGGTAGTGGGCATCAGCCGGTCGAGGTACTTGCGCGGGAAGGGTGTGTGGGACGCGTAGCCGCCGTTGGTCGACGTCGGGTTCCCGGGCGGTGGCGCCCACGTGTTCACGGCCGTGGCGCCGTTCCAGGTCAGCAGCCACGTCGCATTGCGTCGCAAGTCGTTGGCGGCGTACGACTGGAAGAAGTTCAGCTCCGCCGCCACGCTGCCGTTGGTCGCACCGCCCAGCAGCGGCGCCGTGAGGTTGGGCGCCATGTGAGACGACATGCGTCCGCCGAGGCCCGGTGCGCGCGTGTTCTGGATGTCGAAGATGACCTCGACGTTGTTTTCGTTCACCGTGCCGCCGTAGAAGTCCCACAGCGTCATGACGTTGGGCACGAGGCCGTAGTTGTTCGGCGCCGCCTCGTTGACCACTGCCCGCAGCATCACTTCCGCGCTGTCGAAATCCACGGCTTGTCCGACCCCCGTGCCCGCGCGCTGGAGGTAGACTTTTCCGAGAAGCGCGAGCGCGGCGCCATAGGTGACCCGTCCGACGTTGGTGCCCGTGTAGCCGGTCTTCACCGGCAGGACGCCATCGAGCGCGTCCCGGAGGTCGTTGACGATCACCGCGTACACCTCGGCGGCGGTGGCGCGCTCGACGTCCAGCTCGTCGAGGTTCTTGGTCTCCGTCAAACGGATCGGCACGCCGCCGAAGAGCCGGACGAGATTGAAGTAGTGCAGCGCGCGGAGGAACTTGGCCTCGCCCAGGATGCGCGCCTTGAGCGCCTCGTCCATGGGAACGCCGGGCACGTTGGCCAGCACCGCGTTGGCGCGGTTGATGGCGTTGTACGCCGAGCGATACACGGACTCGATGTACGCGTGATTCGGCCGGTGCGAGAAGTTGTCGGGGAGCGACCGCTCGTTGGTACCGCCGAGGCGGCCCGAGGAGACCATCTCGGTGGGAAACTCGACGAGCATCGGGAAGTTGCGCCCGTAGTATTCGTCGCCCGTGCTGTTGATGAACCCGGCGTAGACGGCGTTGATCGCGGCCAGCGCGTCCCCGGCGTTGCGGTAGAAGTTGCCGGGTTCGACGAAGTTGCGTGGCGACTCCGTGAGGAACGCGTCGTCGTTGCAGGCGATCATCGAGGCCACCGCGGCGACAAGGCCGAGTGATGCGATTCGTGTGCGCATGATCGTCTCAGTAGGTGAGGTTGAACCCGAACGTCCAGGTGCGGGCAAGCGGGTAGGATCCGATATCGATGCCGCGGTTCGTATTGCCGACGCTGATGCTGCTGACGTCGGGGTTGAAGCCCTCGTAGTCGGTCCACGTCACGAGGTTCGTGCCGGTCACGAACAGGCGCGCCGAGTTGAAGCCCGCGCGGCGGGTCCAGCGCGGGTCCAGCAAGTAGCCCAGTGTCAGGCTGCGCAGACGGGTGTAGCTGCCGTCCTGGAGCATGTCGCTGGTCATCGTGTCCCCGATGTTGAGCAGCGACCCGCCGATGCGCGGATACTTCGCGCCGGGATTCTCCGGCGTCCAGCGGTTCACGAAGCGATCGCTCGTGATGTTGGTGCGCGGGCTACCGCTCTCGAGACGGTTGACGTTGAGGTTGTACAGCTCGGCGCCGTACGACCCCTCGAAGGACGTGTTGAGATCGAATCGCGACCAGGAGAAGGAGTTCGACCACCCGATCGTATAGTCCGGGAGCGGGCTGCCGATGATGGTGCGGTCATTGGCATTGATGACTTGCGGCCCCGCATCGATCCACGTGTTCTCGATCCAGGCGTCGCCCGCGGACCACGCCGTCCCTGTGGGCGGCGCGACCACCGCGGTGTACGCGGCCGCTTCCTCGGCCGTGCGCAGAATACCGCCGACCTTGTAGCCGTAGAAGACGCCCAGTGGCTGGCCGACCAGGACGACACTGCCGTTGATCGCGAGGTCGTCCGCCGCGCGCGCCGCGAAGACCAGCGTCTCGCCGCCCAGGTTCAGGACGCGGTTGGTGTTGGAGGAGTAGTTGAGCGACGTGGACCAGTTGATGCCGCGCCAGCCATTCCCCTGCCCGCCGCGCAGAACGTTCAGCGTGAGACCCAGCTCCTCGCCGAGGTTCCTGACGCCGCCGCGATTGACGAGCACCGTGCCGAAACCCGCGTCGAGCGGCAGCTGTTGCTGGAGCAGGAGATCGTGGGTGGTCTTGTTGTAGATGTCGGCCACCAGCTCGATGCGCCCGTCCAGAAGGCCGAGGTCGAGCCCGAAGTTGACCTCTTCGCTGGTCTCCCAGGTGAGATCCTCGTTTCCAAGCACCGACGGGAAGTACCCGGTGAGCGGCGTGCCGTTGAACGCGTACCGATCGGCACTGAGCCGCGTGAGCGACTGATACGGCCTGATGGACGGATTACCCGCAATGCCCCACGAGGCGCGCAGCTTGGCGTTGCTCACCAGCGGGAGGTTCCGCGCGAACGGCTCCTCGGAGAGCTGCCAGCCAAAGCCCACCGAGGGGAAGACGCCCCACTTCTTGCCGGCGCCGAAGCGCGACGACCCGTCACGACGGCCGGTGACGGTGAACAGATACCGGTCGCGCAGCGTGTAGTTGAGACGCCCGAAATACGACACGAACGTCCAGTCGGCACGGCCGGTGGTAATGGACGGGCCGTTGGCCCGGGCGCCGGCGCCGAAGTCCTCGAAGTTCGTGAGATCGCTGACGTAGTTGGAGTTCAGCATGTTCGCGCTGTTCGAGTTCTGCTTCTGGCGCGAGTAGCCGACGACGGCGTTCATGTCGCCGAACGAGCCGAACGTGGACTGATAGGAGAGGGTGTTCTCGCTGAGGAGGTTGAGTGACTCGTTGCGTCCCCGGCGCGCTTCGCCGAACACGTCGCGCCCCTGGAGCGTTGTGCGGGGATAGTACGTGTCGCGCGTGCGCGCCGAGTAATCGGCGCCGCCGGACACCCGCAGCGAGAGCCCCAGCGGGAGCGAGTATTCCGCGAAGAGATTGGCCAATACCCGATTGTCACCCAGCCGATCGATCACGTCCTGAACCATGGAGACCGGGTTGGGGACGTTGGACGGCGCCAGCGCCACCGGTCCGTCGATCGCGAGGAGCGTGTAGCTCCCGTCCGCCTTGCGCACCGGGATCGTTGGATAGTACTGGAGCGCCGCGCCGATCGCGCCGGCGCTCTGGTTCGTGCCGCCATTCGTCGGAATGGCCGTGGTGGCCACCCGGCTCAGGATCAAGTTGCTGCCCGCGCGCAGCCGCGAGCCCACGGTCTGATCGAGGCCGCCGCGCAGCGAGACGCGTCGCATCGCCGAGCGGTCCACGACCCCTTGCTGATCGTACACGCCGCCGGAGACCACATAGCGGGTGGGGTTGTTGCCGCCCGAGCCGCCGCTGAGTCCCAGCTGGAGGTTTCGAATGGGGGCGCTGCCGCGGAAAATCTGGTCCTGCCAGTCGGTGCCCACGCCGATGGAATCAATCTGCGCCTGCGTGTACGGAACCACCGGCGTCGCCTGCGCCGCGCCCCACTCGTTCACGAAACGGGCGAAGTCGGCGCCGTTGAGCATGTCGTAGCGCCGCGCGACGGACTGCGTGCCGATGTACGAGTCGAGGGTGAACACCGGGCGCGTGCCGGAGCCGCGCTTCGTGGTGATGATGATGACACCGTTCGCGCCGCGCGCCCCGTAGATCGCCGTCGCC
Source organism: uncultured Gemmatimonadaceae bacterium (assembly GCA_963724885.1). Classification (GTDB taxonomy): domain Bacteria; phylum Gemmatimonadota; class Gemmatimonadetes; order Gemmatimonadales; family Gemmatimonadaceae; genus DASPMP01. Next base: position 125,812 of record CAVRWG010000005.1, read on the forward strand.
GACGCGTCCTTGAGGACGTCCACCGCCTCGATATCGGCGGGGTTGAGCGAGTTGAGCGGGTTGAACGGAACGGTCTTGTCACGGCCGCCGTTTCCGGGCGACGACGCCTCGATGTCGTTTTCGATCGGGAATCCGTCCACGACGTACAGCGGCTCGTTGTTGCCGTTGATCGACGATCCGCCGCGTATGCGGATCGAGATGCCGCCCCCGGGCTCGCTGGACGCCTGCGTCACGTGCAGGCCAGCCACCTTGCCCTGGAGCACCTGTTCGATGGACTGCGCCGGCACCTGCGACGCGTTCGGCGTGATCGAGGAGATGGAGCCCGTGAGGTCGGCCCGACGAACGGCGCCGTACCCGACGACGACCGCCGCCTCCAGCGGCACGGCGGTAACGCGCAGCGCGAAGTCCGCCGTGATCTCCGCATCCGCGCCGACCGAGACGGTGTCCTCCCTCGGCGAATACCCGAGCCGCGTGGCGCGAAGGCGATGCGACCCCGCGGGCACGCGGACGATGGAGTATCGGCCGTCGGCGCGCGTCACGGTCGTCAGGCGGGTGCCGACGACGGTAATGGTGGCGTTGGGGATTGGGCCGCCTGCTTCAGCGTCAGTGACGACGCCGGTGACGCGGCCAGTGCCCTGTGCGAGGGCCGCGCTGCTCGGGACGAGCAGTGCGATGAGTGCGAGACCGGACCTCAACCTCATCCTCGTGGCTCCTGATTTTGGAAATAGGGGTTGCGGACGCAGAGAGCGGGATCGAACTGCGGGATGCTGGAAGCGTGAAGCGGGATGCGTGAAGCGGGATGCGAGAAACGGGATGCGAACCGCGGGTCAAGTGAAGCGGGATAGGTGCAGCCGGGAGCACGGACTGGCAAGCGGCCAGCGGTCAGCGGCCCCCCAGATGACGCCGACCTGTCCCGATATTGTTCCGGGTCAAAACAAATTCCACATTCCTAACGGCCTCATACGCTTACGGGTTATCGGGGCTGCAACTGGAATCGCGGCGCCCCTACCACACGGGCTTTTGCTCCGATGTCAAACAAAATCGCGGACCGGGGCGAATATAGGTGTCCGGGACTAGTCGGCAAGGCTCTTTACGCCCACGGTGATGCGGACCGGCGCCGCCAGGCGGCGGGCGTATCCGTCCAGATAACTCCACCAATCAGCCACCGCGTCAAAGTCGCGGCTGCCCGTCCACCCTGCCCCGATGTAGTGGACAACGGGCTGACCCGGGCGGGCCGTCGCGGTAAGGACGAAGTGGTCGTCGGTCTCCTTCATGTCTACGACCCGGACGCGATCCAGCATGACCGCCGTCCCGAGATCGCCGTGTCCTCCCTCCCCCGGCTTGTTGTCCACCGGGCCCCACCCGGTGAGCCAGGCCCACGGGCGCGCGCGGCTGGTGGAGCCGATGAGCCCCGGCCGCTTCACGAACCCCACCGCGTAGACAACGGTGTCCGTTCCGGTCGTCGAAAAGACACTCTGCTGCCAGTACAGGTTGTGACCCGCGTCGATCGCGATGCGTTTCCGCTCGGTGACGCGAAGGCCGCCCGCGTCCCACGGCTCGAAGTCCAGCTCGAAGATGGCGCGGATCGGTCCGTCGGCGATGATGCGGTGCGACTTGAAGTTCTCGGCCCGATGCAGCTTGCCGCCGCGCCAGATGGCCGTGGCCCCGGCGCCAAGGGTCGGACCGACCTTGTAGAAGTCGGCGCCTTCACCCTTGTCGAGGTGGTAGGCGTCGTGGCCGGCGGCGTACCACTTGTCGAGCACCAGCTCGCGCGTGCGCTTCACCCAGACGTCCACGCCGCTCGAGTGCAGGTTCTCCAGTTGCCACAGCAGCTGGCCGTACGTGCGGAAGGCGATGCGATCGTTCTCCCACGCCACGTCGGTGCGCTCGGGGATGAACTTCACGTGGACGCGTGCCTTCGCGGCCGCCGCCGGCGCTTCCGCCTCGACGGCGAAGGTCTTTGCTTCGTTGGGGAAGAAGCTGGCCTGGAACAGCAACGAGTCGACGGAGCCGTTGGCGTCCGAGTCCAGCGCTTGCGTCACAAGCTCCGCGCCGCTCGCCAGCTCGCGGACGCGCACGCGGGCGGGCGCGACAGCCGGCATGTGCTCGCGCACAGCGCCCCATGCGATCGCGATCGTCTCGTCGCGTCGTTCGATCGCGATCGGATTCTCGACGCGCACTAACAGACGCGACACGCGGGCAGGCGCGCCCGCCGGAGTTTGCGCCCGGGTCTCCGGCGCGAGGAGCAGCACGACCGCAACCACCATCAATCGCTGTGTGTTCATCGGATTTCTCCCATGTCGACCGCCTGCATGTCGGCGTAGTCCTGATTCTCCCCGCCCATCGCCCAGCAAAACGAGTAGCTCGCCGTTCCCACGCCCGAGTGGATGGACCATCCCGGCGCGAGGACCGCCTCTCCGTCGCGCACGATGAGATGTCGGCTGTCCGTTGGTTCCCCCAGCAGGTGCACCACCATCGCGTCCGCCGGCAGGTCGAAGTAGAGATAGACCTCGCTGCGGCGGTGGTGCGTGTGCGGGGGCATGGTGTTCCAGACGCTTCCCTGCGCCAGCGTCGTCACGCCCATCACGAGCTGCGCGCTTCGAGCGCCGTCGAGATGGATGTAGCGCGCGACGCAGCGGCGGCTGGCGCGCTCGTTCTGCCCGATCTCGCTGCCCTGGGCGTCGGCCTCCCGGATCATCGCGGTGGGATGATCGGCGTGCGCCGGGTAGCTCACGATGTAGAATCGCGCGGGGGTAGTAGCGCTGGCGCTCTCGAAGACCACGTCGCGCTCGCCGCGGCCGACGTAGAGCACATCCTTCGTCCCGAGATCGTGCGTCGTCCGGCCCACCGTGACGCGTCCGGCGCCGCCGATGTTCAGGACTGCCAGCTCGCGGCGCTCGAGAAAGTATTGCGCGCCCAGCCACTCGGGCGCCTCGAGGCGCAACGCACTCCCCACCGGCACCGCGCCCCCCAGCACCACGCGATCGAGATCGATGTGCCTGAGGGTGAGACGGTCGCGCATGAAGAGATCTTCGACGAGGAAGGCCTTGCGAAGGTCCTCGGTCGACATGCGTCGTGTCGCGTCGAGAGTTGGCAGGTAGCGCATCGTCATCGCGCCATCCATCCCCCGTCCACGACGAGGACGTGCCCGTTCACATAGTCGCTGGCGCTCGACGCGAGGAACACCGCGGCGCCGCCAATGTCGGCCGGCTCGCCCCAGCGCCCCGCGGGAATGCGCGCGGTGATTTCCCTCGCCCGCACCGGGTCGTCCTGCAGGGCCTGCGTGACGTCGGTGCGGAAGTAGCCCGGTGCGATGGCGTTCACCTGCACGCCGTGCGGCCCCCACTCGTTGGCGAGGGCTTTCGTGAGCCCCGCCACGGCGTGCTTGCTGGCGGTGTACGCCGGCACGTTGATACCGCCGCTGAACGAGAGCAGCGACGCCACGCTGATGATCTTGCCCGACCGGCGCTGTACCATGCCGCGGCCAACGCGCTGCGAGAGGATCCAGGTGGCGTCGAGATTGGTGCGCAGCACCAGATCCCAATCCTCCGGGGAGTATTCGGCGGCCGGCGTTCTCCGGATCGTCCCGGCGGCGTTCACGAGTATGTCTACCGCGCCGACGTTGGCGTCCACATCGTCCGCGAGCGCCGCGACGTTTCCCCGCGTGGAGAGATCGTACCCGAACCGCCACGCGGTCCGCCCGAGCGCGCGAATCTCCCCGGCCGTGGCGCCGGCGCCGTCTTCGGTCGACGCGGCGCAGGCGACGTCGGCGCCGGCCGCGGCGAGCGCCATCGCCATGGCGCGCCCGAGGCCACGACTGGCGCCCGTCACGAGCGCGCGTTTGCCCGCGAGCGAAAAGGACGCCGTCACCGGCCCAGCTCCAGCGCGGCGAGGATGAACGGACCCACGCCCTTGTAGTCGTCCGTCACCACGGGTTCGCTGATGTAGTAGGCGTACGTGCCGTCGCGCAGCGAGCCGTCGCGCCGCGGATTGCCGCCCAGCCCCGAGACCTGGACGACGTTCACGAGCGAGACGGAGCCGTCGGCGTTCTCGCGCACGAGATTCGCCAGCAGTCCGCCGAAACCGCGCATCGCGACGTCGCGATAGCGTGCGTCGAGGTATCCGAGACGCGCGCCCTTGGCGAGCGCGTAGACGAACATGCTGGACGCCGAGGCCTCGAGGTAATTCCCCGCGCGATTGGGCTGGTCGAGCACGTTCCACCACAGCCCCGTAACGGGGTCCTGCACGCGCGCGACCCCTTCCGCGGCGTCGCGCAACGTCTGGATGATCGCGGCGCGGTCGGCGTGATCCCTGGGCAGCTGATCGAGCGTCTCGACGACGCCCATCATGTACCAGCCCATCGCCCGGCCCCAGAAGTTCCTCGAGAGGCCGGTCGCGCTGTCGGCCCAGAACTGCGTGCGCGCCGCGTCCCACGCGTGGTACATGAGACCCGTCTGCGGATCGCGCGCGTGGCGCGCCATGAGCAGGAACTGACGAGCGACGTCGTCGAACACGGCCGGCTCGCCGAAGACGCGCCCGTACTGCGCGTAGAAGGGCGCGCCCATGAAGAGCCCGTCGAGCCACATCTGCTCCGGGTAGATCTGCTTGTGCCAGAATCCGCCTTCGCTGGTGCGCGGGTGGGTGCGCAGCTGGCCGCGCAGCAGGTCCGCCGCCTTCCTGTAGCGTGCGTCCTTCGTGCGCTCGTACAGCGTGAGCACCACGCGGCCCGGCGACACGTGATCGATGTTGTACTCGGCGAGATCGTAGCCCTCGATCGTGCCGTCCGGCTTCACCCAGCGGTCCACGTTGCGCTGCACGTAGGCCAACATGGCGAGGTCGGCGCGCACGACCGCCACCCGATCGATGGCGCCGAGCACGACTCCCATGGTGTAGTCCCAGCGACGGTGCGTCTGCGGGTTGCGCTGCATGACCGACCGCGCGACGCGCACGGACCAGGAAGTCCTGGTCGCGCGCGCGAGCCCCACACCGGGCGAGGCGTTGGGAATTGCCAGCGGCTTGCCGTTCGGCTGCCACCGTCCCTCGCCGAGCTGCAACGCCGGGAGCGTGTCGGCGGGGTTCCCCGCCGGCTGCGCCTGCGCGAGCAGCGCCGACGGACTGGCGGCGCCGAGCGCGGTCGCGAGCAGTAGGCGGCGCGTGTTCATCTGGAGGGTACCGTTCCGGCGAGGATGACGCTTGCGTCCACCTCGCGCCCGTTGATCCGCACGTCGCGCACCGTGAGGTTCGCGACCCTCTCCGCCACATTGCCCTTCGCGACGCCATCGAAGCGGCAGTCGATGAGCCGAATGTTCTCGATCGTGGAACGTTCGATGGCGCGCACGTACACGCCGTAGTTGCTCTTCTGGCTGGTGACGTTGCGCATCTCGATGTCACGCACCACGGGGACGAAATTGCCGCGCGCGCCTTCTTCGTAGTGCAGGTCGATCGAGAGCACCGAATCGGCCACCTGGCCGATGCTGACGTCACGCATGTAGACGTGCTCGATCACGCCGCCCCGCGCCGCGTTGTTCTTGAAGCGCAGCGCGCGATCGAGATTCGGGCTGTCCATCTGGCACCGCTCCGCGAACACCCAGCGCACGCCGCCGGAGATCTCGCTGCCGATGGTGACGCCGCCGTGTCCGTCGCGCATGCGGCAGCCGCGGATGACGACGTTCTCCGTGGGCGTCGCGAGACGGCGTCCGTCGGCATTGCGTCCCGACTTGATGGCGATGCAGTCGTCGCCGGTGTCGAAGACGCATCCTTCGATGAGCACGTCGCGGCAGGATTCCGGGTTGCAGCCGTCGTTGTTGGGGCCGTGCGACGTGACCGTGACGTTGCGCACCGTGACGTTGGTGCAGAGCACCGGGTGGATCTCCCACATCGGGGAGTTCACGATGCGCACGCCTTCTATAAGGACGTTTTTGCAGCCGTAAGGCTGCAAAAACTGCGGGCGCAGGTAGGACCCGTCGCCAAAGATGCGCTGCGCCACCGGAACGCCCTGCTCCGCCGATTCGAACAGCCGCGCGCGGGCCGCGACCTGATTCGGCAAGGCGCGCTCGCGCGAGTTGGCGCCCTTCCATGGCCACCAGTGGGTCTCGTCGGCCTGGCCGTCGAGCGTGCCCTCGCCCGTAACAGCGATGTTCTCCTGCTCGAAGGCGTAGATGAGGGGCGAGTAGCCCATCAGCTCCATCCCCTCCCAGCGCGTGAACACCGGCGGGAGATACGCGTTCGGGTCCTGGCTGAACGCGATGCGCGCGCCGCGTCGCAGATGCAGGTTGACGTTGCTCTTGAGATGGATGGGGCCCGTGAGGAACTTGCCCGGCGGGACGTTCACCGTGCCGCCGCCGGCCGCATTGCACGCCGCGATGGCCCGGCGAAACGCGTCGGTGCAGTCCGCGACGCCGTCGCCGCGCGCACCGTACGACGTGATGTCGAATTCGCGATCGGGAAACGCGGGCGGCTTGATGCGCGCCAGGATCTCCGGCACCATGTCCCACCCGCGACCTTCGCCCTGCGGTACGAGCGCTGGCGATCCGCCCGCCGCTCGACACGCGGCAATCGATGGGAGCAAAGCCGCTCCGCCCGCCCCGATCGCGATGGTGCGAACGAACTCGCGTCTCGTCGTCATGGCGCCTGCCTCCCGGTCTTCTGCTTCGCGGCCCACCTGTCGTAGCGCGCGAGAACCTCCGCCGGCTCGGTGCTGATCCACCCGTAGCCGGTCTTTCTGTCGGTCAGCCGCTTGTAGTCGTAGAGAATCGCGCCGTCGCGATTGCTGTAGATGGGCCGATTGGTGCCGATCTCCGACATCCGCGCCCAGCCGGGCCCGGCGCCCGGCGCTTTCGACGACACCCTTCGTCGACGTCGTAGACCAGCCCCTGAAGCTGATTCGTCCTGAACCACTCGACGGCGGCATTCACCGCGTCACGTACTCGCGGAACGGGATCCGGAAACTCCATCAGGAATGCGACGATTCCGGCGCTCTCACGCGACGCGAGAGAAGCGTGCTCGTAGCTGCGGGCCTTCACCGGAACGAGCGTGAGCGGGTCGTGCTGCTGGCCCCAGACCGTGCGTCTCCCGGCTACGATGACCTGCGTCGCAAGGATGCACTCGACGCCTCGCGTCACGGCGGCATTGGCCCGACCACGCTGCGCGGGGCTGGGGCCCGGTATGGTCGGGCTGTATCGGGCCACGTCGCGCAGAACCTGCAGCACATTCACGGTGGCGTCGTCGTTGAACGTGGCCGCGTCGTGATACCCACCCATGAGCGGATAGACCTGGGGCCAGCAACCGCTGGGGTACTGCGCCACCAGCAGGAATTCGACACCGCGGCGGATCGCTTCCAGGTAGCGCTCGTCCGGCACGGCGGCAGCGGCACGACCCAGAAAACGCAGCTGCTCCGTGGTGGAGTTATTGTCGAAGGTCGCGATGAAGTTCCAGCCGTCATTCTCGGCGAAGAAGCTCGTTGCCTGCCGGTCGCGGTCCGGCGCTGAAGTCCACGTGCTTGGACCATCCGCCCGACGGCGTCTGATACGACAGAATCGCCTCGGCCAGTCGTCGGGCAGAATCGCTCCTGAACCACTCGTCCCGCATGTACGGCTTCAGGGTGAAGGACGCGCGCACATTGGGCGCCGGCGTCATCTTCTTGCGGCCGAGCGCGCGAAGCTCGGCGGTGATTGTGTCGCGGTCACCCTGCTGGAGACGCGCCGACCGCTCGAGATACACGACCCACTTCTCACGCTCTCCAGCTGGCACAGCGGCGACGCGCGCCTCAAGCGACGAACCCTTCTCCCCCCCGACTGCGCGGCGCACGCACTGGCAACTAGTAGCGCCGACGTACTGAAAACTGCGTTCTTTACGGCGTTCTTTACTGCGTTCGTTTACGGCGCCTCTAAGAACGCCGTTAAGAACGCCGTTAGGAACGCCGTTAAGATCGCAGTAAAGAACGCCGTCAGTCTTTCTCATTGAAGACGGGCTGGCTCGAGTTTAGGTGCCAGCAGATGAACGATCGTCCACGCGACGACGTACGCCAGACCGCACACGACGAAGATGATGCCGTAGTTGTTGTTCGTGGCCTCGAGCACCTGCCCCGTTGCGCGCTGGAACAGCACGCCACCCATCGCGCCCGCGAAGCCACCGAGACCCACCACCGACCCCACGGCGCTGCGCGGGAACATGTCGCTGGCCGTCGTGAACAGGTTGGCTGACCACCACTGGTGCGCGGCCGCCGCAAGACTCACGATGCCCACCGCGATCCACAGCGAGCCGGCCCTCGGCGCCATCATGGTCGGCACGATCAGGAGCGCCGCAGCGAGCATCGCGATCTTGCGGCCCCAGTTCACGGTGAAGCCGCGCTTGATCAGCGCGCCCGACAGCCAACCGCCGCCGACGGAACCCACGTCGGCGACGAGATAGATCGTGATGAGGGGCAGCGCGACCCGGCCCAGCGTGACGCCGAAGCGCGTGTCGAGGAAGCTGGGAAGCCAGTACAGGTAGAACCACCAGATGGGGTCCGTGAGGAACTTGGCGATCACGAACGCCCAGGTCTGGCGATGGCCGAGCAGCTTGAGCCACGGAGTGGATTGCGTCGCCTCCGGCGGGTCGCTGCGAATGTACGCCAGTTCCGCCGCGGTGACCTTCGGATGCACCTCGGGCGAACGATAGAGCCAGAGCCAGAAGCCCAGCCAGATGAACCCGAGCGCGCCCGTCACGATGAACGCTTCCTGCCAGCCCCATCGCAGCGCGATCCACGGCACCATCAACGGCGCGACGATCGCGCCGACGTTGCTTCCGGCGTTGAAGATCCCGGTGGCGAATGCACGCTCCTTGCGCGGGAACCACTCCGCCGTCGCCTTGATGGCAGCCGGAAAGTTGCCGGACTCGCCGAGGCCGAGCGCGGCGCGCGCCCAGGAGAATCCGGCCGCGGTGCGCGCGAAGGCATGCGCCATGGCCGCCACGCTCCAGGCGACGATCGCCAGCGACAACCCCTTGCGAACGCCGATGCGGTCCAGCAGCCGGCCCATTCCCAGGAAACCCAGGGCATAGGCGAAGCTGAACCACGAGACGACGTTTCCGAACTGCGACGGTGTCCACCCGAGCTCGCGCGACAACGTCGGGCCCAGCAGGCCCAGTACCTGGCGGTCGACGTAATTGATGGTCGTCGCGAAGAAGAGCAGCGCGCAGATCGTCCAGCGGTAGCCAAGGAGGCGCTCTCGCGGAGACGGCTTCGTGAGGGGGCTCCCTGTTGGAGCGGATACGGGTGCGGTGGTCGCCACTGAGAGTCTCCTAGCGCTGGACGCGCCCGGTTGCGTCGCCTTTGAGCAGAGCTTCGACCTCGCCCACGGTCACGCGGTTGAAGTCGCCCGGAATCGAATGCTTGAGACAGGACGCCGCCGCCGCGAATTCCAGCGCCTTGCGATCGTCTGCGTAGGTGAGAATGCCGTACACGAGCCCCGCGGCGAACGAGTCGCCGGCACCTACGCGATCGACGATGTCCGTGATCTCATAACAGCGGCTCATCAGGAACTCGCGGCGGTTGTGCAGGCAGGCCGACCAGCCGTTGACGTCGGCACTGCGACTCTCGCGGAGCGTGATGACCTGCCGCTCCAGCGACGGGAATTGCTCGAGCACGCGCTCGGCGATCGCGCGATAGCGGTCCGCGTCGATCGCTCCCGCAGATCCGCCGCCGATGTCGATGCCCAGCGCGGCCTGACAGTCCTCTTCGTTGGCGATCCCTACCTGCACGTGCTTCAGCAGCTCGCGCATCACCTCCGGCGCCGTCCTGCCGTACTTCCAGAGGTTCTTGCGGTAGTTGTAGTCGCACGAGACGACGATCCCGCGACGCCGCGCCTGGCTGGCGGCCTCGATGCACAAGTCGGCGGCCGACTGGCTGATCGCGGCGGTCACGCCGGTCACATGGAACCACGTCGCGCCAGCAAAGACCGAATCCCACTCGAAGTCAGCCGGCTTGGCTGACGCGATCGACGAACCCGCACGGTCGTACGTGACCTTCGACGGCCGCTGGTTCGCGCCCGTCTCGAGAAAGTAGATCCCGAGCCGGCTTCCCTGCCGCTTCACGGTGCCGGTGTCCACGCCGAACGCGCGCAACTCCGCCAGGCACGCATCGCCGATCTGGTTTGCGGGAATCGCCGACACGAAGGCGGAGCCCACCCCGAACTGCGCCAGCGACACCGCGACATTCGCTTCGGCGCCGCCGAACGTCGCCTCGAGCGACGGCGACTGGAACAGACGCTCCACGCCGGGACTCTTGAGGCGCAGCATGATTTCGCCGAGCGTCACCACCCTGTTGGTCATGCGACCCCCTGGCCGGCACGCGGAGCGGCGACGACGGCTCCCGCCGCGCGCGCGGCCAGTGCCGTCTGCTCGCGAATCCACGTGAAGTCGCCGGCCGCGATGCGATCCGCGGGAGCCATCCACGACCCACCGCACGCGACCACACGGTCGAAGGCGAGATAGCTCGAGACATTCTCGGCGGTGATTCCCCCGGTCGGCATGAAGCCGAGCGCGCCATACGGCGCCGCGACGGCACGCAGGAATTTGAGGCCGCCCATGGCTTCGGCGGGAAAGAACTTCACGGTGCGCAGACCCAGCTCGAGCGCCGCCTCGATTTCCGTCGGAGTGCACACGCCGGGATAGACGGGCAGGTGGTGCTCGCGCGCCCGCGTCACCACCGCGCTGTTGAGACCCGGCGCAACGATGAACCGCGCTCCGGCGTCGCGCGCCTCGTCCACCTGTTTGGCCGACAACACCGTCCCGGCGCCGACGAGCACCTCGGGACACTCGGAGGCGATGCGTCGAATGGCATCGCCGGCGCCCTTCGTGCGAAAGGTGATCTCGGCCACAGGCAGTCCGCCGTCCGCAAGCGCGCGCGCAAGCGGCACCGCGTTCGCCGGCGATTCGATGACGATCACCGGGACCACGCGCAGTTGCCGCAGCCGTCCGGTAAGCTCTTCGACCTCGAGCAGTTGGCGCAGCCGCCCGGTAAGCTCTTCGCCGATCATGTGAGTGCCCGCTCCCGGGCGTCACGCCGGTTGGTGGCCGACTGCGCGTCGATCGCCTTCAGCGTCCCGACGGCGCCATCCCGCTCCAGCATCGCGAGATGCCGCATGACAAGGTCGGTGAAGCCCGGAAGCGTGTCGAGGTCGATACCCCACATGGACGCGTCCCGGCAGATGCTGCGCACGAAACTGTGGGGCGTTGCGTCGCCCGCGGCCGACAGGGACCGCCACACGTCGCGGATCCGTTCCGCGGCCTGATCCGGTTTGGTGCCGTCCGGCGCCGCCGAGGAATCGCCGCGCACGAACAGCAGATACGCCGCAAAACCGAGCGCGAGCAACTCTGGTGGCCGGCCAACCCGTTCTGTGTGTTCGACAATCGAAGGCACCACGCGAACGCGCATCTTCATCCCGCCCTGCAAGGTGATGTCGCGCAACCGGTGCCTGAGGCAGGGATTCGCGAACCGCTCGAGGACCTCGGCGGCGAATTCCATCGCGCCCGCGGCGCGCACGGACGGCACGATCTCGTTGGACAGGACGCGGCGCAGGCACCTTCCCACCTGCTCGTGCTCGACGGCCTCGCGCACCGTCTCGCAGCCGGCGAGGAGCGCGAGCGAGACCATGGATGTGTGCGCGCCGTTGAGCAGCCTGACCTTGCGCTCGCGATAGGGCGTGATGTCTTCCGCAACCACGACGCCGAACTCGGGCTGGGCGAATGCCACACGGGCGCGCAGCGCGTCATCCCCTTCGATGGCGAGGAGGTGATAGGGTTCGCACACCGTGAGCAACTCGTCCCGATAGCCCAGCTCCTGCTCGAGCCGCGCGCGATCCCCGGGGGGAGGCGATCCCGTCACGATGCGATCCACCAGCGTATTGCAGAACCGCACGGACTCGCCGAGCCAGCGCGTGACGTGGTCGCCGAGGTTCCAGCGCGCGGCGAGTGAGAGGGCGAACGCCCGCAGGGTCTCACCGTTGCGGTCGATCAGCTCGCACGGGATGACGACGACGCCCTTGTCGGGCGCATAGTCGAACGCGCGCGCCCGCGCCTCCAGGAAGCGCGTCAACTTCGCCGGGAAGGAGGTCGGCACCGGGAGGCCGGCACGCTCGTCATCCGGGTGGAGCGCGATTCCGATTTCCGTGGTGTTGGAGAACACGACCTCGAGCGCCGGGTTGCGGGCGCACGCGAGCACCGCATCCCACTCGTCGACGGCGGAGAGCGCGCGGCTCAGCGACGCGATCACGCGCGACTCGCGTACGGGCTCGCCGTTCCGCAGCCCCTCGATCCGCAGGGTGAACAACCCGTTCTGTTTGTTGATCGCCTCGTCGCGCCCGCTCCCCGTCGTGCCTACGGCGACCACCCGACCACCGAACTTCCCCGCCCGGTTCGCATCGTCAAGGATGGCGTCCACCAGGCCCCGCAGCAGCGCGCCCGTGCCGAACTGAATCGCCCGCTCGGGAAGATCGGGTGCGGACACCACTCCGGCGCCAAGCATCGGCAACTGGCTCACAGGGTGACTCCGTCCTTCCAGATCGCGATCTCGCGGATGCCGTGCTTCTCATTGTTGGCGAGCTTGCGACCGGACGCCACGTCGAGGATGAGCGAAAACAGGTCGCCCTCGAGCTGGTCCATCGTCGCCTGGCCGTCGAGGAGCGCGCCGGCGTCGAAGTCGATCCAGTGCGGCTTCTTCCCGGCGATGGCGCTGTTCGACGAGATCTTGATGGTCGGGACGGGGAATCCCAGCGGCGTCCCGCGGCCGGTGGTGAACAGCAGCACCGTGGCGCCGCTCGCCACCATCGCGGTGGACGATACGCCATCGTTGCCGGGAGACTCGAGCAGCGAGAGCCCGTCGGCCGTCACCGGTTCGCCGTAGCGGAGCACACCCGACACCGGGGCACGTCCCCCCTTCTGCACCGCGCCGAGCGATTTCTCCTCCAGCGTGGTCAGGCCGCCCGCGACGTTGCCCGGCGACGGATTCTCGTAGATGGGCTGGTTGTGACGGATGAAGTACCGCTTGAAACCGTCGATCATCGCGACGATGTCCCCGAACACCTGCTCGTTCACGGCGCGGTCCAGCAACACCTGTTCCGCGCCGAACATCTCGGGAACTTCGGTGAGCAGGACCCGGCCGCCGAGGTCGGACACGCGGTCGGCGATGCGTCCCACGACGGCGTTGGCGGAAATGCCGCTGAATCCGTCGGAGCCGCCGCACTTGTGTCCGATCACGAGATGCGACGCCGGGACCGTCTCGCGACGATCGCTCGACATGCGCGCGGCCAGCTCCGCGACGGCGCGCAGCCCTTCCTCCACCTCGTCGCCGACGTCCTGCGAGTTGAAGGCGCGCACGCGGTCATGGTCCACCGCTCCCGCCGCGGCCAGCAGGGCATCCATCTGGTTGTTCTCGCAGCCGAGGCCCAGGAGCAGCGCGCCCCCGGCGTTGGCGTTGCGCAGCAGCCCCGCGAGTACCTTGCGTGTGTTCCCGAGATCGTCGCCGAGCTGGCTGCAGCCGAAGGGATGCGTGAACGTGTACACGCCGTCGACCGCGCCGGCGAAACGCTCCGACGCCTGCCGGGCGATGCGCTCGGCGGCGTGGTTGACGCAGCCGACGGTGTTGAGGATCCAGATCTCGTTCCGCGTGCCCACGCGACCGTCGGCTCTCCGATAGCCCTCGAAGGTGGCGCCGGCTGGCAGCGCTCGCGCGGAGGCGGCGCGCGGAGCGTAGGAGTAGTCGACGATGCCGGAGAGACGCGTGCGCAAGTTGTGGGTATGCACCCAGGCGCCGCGTGCAATCGCGGCGGTCGCAAGCCCGATGGTGTGGCCGTACTTCAACACCGGCGCGCCGGCGTCGATGTCGGCGAGCGCGATCTTGTGGCCCGGTTGCACGGGTTCGGCGACCGTGACGCGCGCGTCGCCGGCGGCCAGCTCCTCGCCCGGAGCCAGCTGCCGCATGACCACCGCGACGTTGTCCGAGGGGTGAATGCGAATCGCGAGCGGTCCGCCGACACGCGGGCTCGCGCCCGGAGCCCCGAGCCTATCGGGAACGTCGATGCGGACGAGCGGTTCGGTCGCCATCGGTCAACGCGGATCGGCGCGCGGCGCCGAATCGAAGCGGTACGTCCGCTTCGCGAGGTCATAGGCCAGTGCGCGGGCCATTCCGCGCGCGTCGTCCGTGCCGATGACGTGGCGTGTCACGAGTCCCGCCAGCCAGTTGGCGTCCACGCGCCGCGCCAGGTCGTGGCGGGCGGGGATGGAGCAGAAGGCGCGGGTGTCGTCGTTGAAACCCGCCGTGTTGTAGATGCCCGCCGTCTCGCTGGTGGCCTGGCGGAAACGCATCATGCCCTCGATCGAGTCGTGGAACCACCACGGCGGTCCCAGCGTCACGGCAGGATAATGCCCGGCGAGCGGCGCAAGCTCGCGCGCATACGTGGACTCGTCGAGCGTGAAGAGGACCAGCGAGAAACGATCGTCGCTGCCGTACATGTTCAGGAGCGCGCGAAGATTGCGGGTGAATTCGCCGGCAATCGGGATGTCCGCGCCCATGTCGGGCCCGTACTTCCGCGCGATCACGTCATTGTGGTCGCGCAGCGCGCCCGCGTGCAGCTGCATCACGAGCCCGTCCTCGCAGGACATGCGCGCCATTTCCATGAGCATGTGCGCTTCGAAGCGGCGCTGATCCGCGTCCGTCGCCTGGCGCTGGCGCGCACGCTGGAAGAGCCGCTCCACCTCGTCGTCCGGCAACCGCCCGGTGTACGGCTCCACGACGCCGTGATCGGTGGCGGTCGCGCCGAGCGAGCGGAAGTGAGCGCGTCGGTTTTCGAGCGCGCGAATGAAGTCGGGAAAGGTCGTGACCGGCCGGCCGACCGCGGCTTCCAGTGCGGCGAGCCCGGTTCCCCACTCGGCGGCGGCGATGCGGAACAGCGCGTCCGGGCGGAACGTGGGGACGACGGTACCGTTCCATCCCGACTCGCGGATCGCGCGATGGTGCCGCAGCGGGTCCGTGGCGCGATCCGTGGTGGCCAGCACCTCGATGCCGAACCGCCTGAACAGCGCGCGCGGCCGGAACTCCGGAGACCCGAGCTTCTCGAGAATCTCGTCGTAGACGAGTTGCGCCGTTTCCCCGGTGAGGCGCAGGCGAACGTCGAACAACTCGTGCAGCTCGTAGTCGAGCCACACGCCCGTGGGCGTCCCGCTGAAGAGGTAGTAGTGCTCGCCGAACAGCTGCCACACGACGCGCGGATCGCCGTCACCATCCGGGATTGCCCCGTCGCGTCCACGGATACCAAGCGCCTCGAGCGGCACGCCGCGCGAGTACAGCATGCGGAAGATGTAGTGATCCGGAGTGATGAGGAGCGACGTCGGCTCCGGAAAGGGCGTGTCTTCGGCCAGGATCGCGGGCTCGACGTGGCCGTGGGGGCAGATGAGCGGAAGCCGGCGCGTTTCGTCGAACAGCGAACGCGCAACGCGACGGATCGCGGGATCGGGATCGAAGAAACGGTCCTCGTGCAGCGCGAGCTTTTCGGCGGTAGCCGATGGGCTGATAGGCGCCCCGCCCTGAGTCTCAACGGTGCTGTTCCGTCCGCGCACTATCGGGCTACGGGAAGTTGGTGAGAAAGCGTAACGTCAAGGTGGAAAGACACTTGGATGACAACTGACCAACGGAGCCGTATATTGCTCGTATCCCGAACAAATGTGTCGCGAATGTAAGACCAACCATCGGGGTGCGCAACAACGGCGGTTTGGGGTTTTGAGTTTGGAGCACTCAACGCCCGCCCGACGCTCAACCCCAAGCACCAAACTCGAAACTCCAAACTCATTATATGGTATTGACCTTCCGGCCCCGACTTTGAGAAAGATCAACACACAGAGTTTCCGCCGCGCGACGCGCACGACGGCGCGTGAGATCAATCGTCAGATCGCGCTGAATCTCGTGCGCGAGCACGAGCCGATCTCGCGCGCGGACCTGGCGCGCCGCATGAAGATCGGACGGGGCGTCATGACGTCCCTGATCGGCGAGCTCCTGGCGGATGGCTCCATCTACGAAGGCGACACCATCGAGGCGCCGCGCGGTCGCAAGCCGCGCATGCTGTACATCCGCACGCGCGACCGGCTGGTGGTCTCGATCGACGTCCGACTGAGCCGCACGTACGTGATGCTGAATGATTTCGCGGGGACGCAGATCGCCCTCGAGAGCTTCGAAACGATTCTCGATCCGGCGCAGTTGTCGGCGGAGCTGGTGCGTCGCGTACACCGGCTGCTCGACTCGCACGGCGCGTCCGGACGCTGCGAGGGGATCGGGATCGTGGTGCCCGGGATGGTGGACCGCCGGACGGGACGCGTGCTGCACGCGCCGCAGCTGGGGTGGCGCGACGTGGACGTGCGCGGCCCACTGGCGGCCGGCACGGGGCTCGAAGTGCACATCGAAAACGCGCCGATCGCGTGCGCGCTCGCGCAGATCTGGCTGGGTCAACGCGGCGAGAGCGCGGGGGATTTCGTGTACGTGACGGTGTCCGACGGCGTGGGCGCCGGCATCGTCGTGAATGGCGAAGTCGTTCGCGGGCACGACAACACGGCGGGGGAGTTCGGGCACGTCCCGATCTCGAGCGACGGGCCGCTATGCCTGTGCGGCGCACGGGGCTGCCTCGAGGTGTATTCGTCGAACATTGCGACGCTGTCGCGCTACCTCAAGCGCGAGCTGGCCACCGGAGGCCCGCGCGCGCAGCTCCAGGCCATGCCGCTGACGATCAACGACCTCATCGACCGCGCGCGCGGCGGCGACGAACAGGCGCGTCACGCCCTGTCGGAAAGCGCCCGCTACCTCGGGCTCGGGCTCGGCATGATCATCAACTCGCTGAACCCATCGCGGATTTACGTGGGCGGCGAGATCACGGCGGCGTGGGACCAGGTCGAGCCGGTGATCCGGGAATCCGTGCGGCTTCGGGCGCTCACGGCGGCCGCCGCGCAGACGCCGATCGTGCCGGAGCTCGTGGGCGGCATGCCGCGGTTGCGCGGCGCGACAGCACTGGTAGCAGCGCCGGTTTTTGCCGCGCCGCGGCTGGCGTAAGAATGGGGCATCACGCCCCTCAATTCCGTTGCTGCTGCCGCGCCTGAGCCGATAGCCTAGGCTGCGGCGGCTGCGGGCACCGGGCCTGCCGGGACGAGTTGCTTGCGTGCCAGATCGACGCGCAGGTTGAGTCCTTCGAGACCGTGCGCGCCGAGGAGCACCATGTCGCCGGGCTCGGCGAACACCACCACGGTGGCGGTCAGGCGTCCGCCGGCGTGAAGGAACGCGAACCCGACGGACCGTACCAGTACGCGGCCGTCGGCAGTCTCGAAGCGGTCCAGGCGAACGGGCGCTACGCCGAGCTCCGCGAGGACCTGCCTGGGCACCCAGTTGTACTCGCTCCCGGTGTCGACCACCACCTCCTCCAGGCGCCGCAGCACATCGGGGCGCGCGAGAGAGGCGACCGCGATGGTCGTGCGAAATACTCCCATGTCATCGATCATAGTGACGGTCCTCCGGTGGATGAGCATCTTTCGGCTGCAAGGTGTGCCGAAATGTCGTCGAGTCAACTGCAGGGGCTTGTGAACCGTGGCGTTCCCCGAGTGGATGGAGCCGATGGCCGCGACGCTGACGCAGGAGCGGTTCACGGGTCCGGAGTGGATCTTCGAGCGCAAGTACGACGGCATTCGCGCGCTGGCGTTCAAGCGCGGCAGCGAGGTGTGTCTGCTGTCGCGCAATCGGCTGCCGCAGCACAACCCGGCGGTGAGCGCGGCGATCGCGTCGCTCGACGTGGATGACGCGATCCTGGACGGCGAGCTGACGTGGCGTGGCGAGGAAACGCTGGCGTACTATGTGTTCGACGTGCTCTGGCTCGCGGGACACGACCTGACGCGCCGCTCGCTCGAGGAACGCCGCGTGCTGCTGGAGACGCTGCGATTCCGCGCACCGGTGCAGCGCGTGTCGCGCCTCGACGGCGAGAGTCCGTGGGAGCTGGCGTGCGTCGAGGGGTGGGAGGGCGTGATCGCCAAACGGCGCGACTCGCCGTACGAGCACAAGCGATCGAAGCATTGGCTCAAGATGAAGTGCGAGGCGTCCCAGGAGCTGGTGGTCGGCGGTTTCACCGATCCGCGGGGTGGCCGCGTCGGTTTCGGCGCGCTGCTCGTCGGCTACTACGAAGGCGATGATTTTGTCTTCGCGGGCAAGGTGGGGACGGGCTTTGACACCAGGCTGCTGCGCGAGCTTCGCGAGCGTTTCGATACGCTGGAGATGGAGAAGCCTCCGTTCACCAAGGCAGTCGGACTACCGCGCCTACGCGCCCACTGGATTCGTCCCGAGATCGTGGTGCAGGTGTCGTTCATCGAGTGGACCACGCACGGCAAGCTGCGGCACTCGCGTCTGCTGGAGGTGAGGACAGACAAGTCGGCGCGCAAGGTAGTTCGGGAGATGCCATAGTGGTCGGGGCTCGACGTCTACCGTGTTACCAAGCGTGGTAAATCGGCGAAGCGCCGCCACTCGTCGGCCCTTTGAACTGGACACTCCCTTCGTGCTGCTCAGGGACTCGCCAACCGCCGCGCCGCGATCGTCCGCAACACCCACAGCGTCTCGCCGTCGTTGTCCCGAAGTCCGCCTGGGATGGTCATCCGCCGGTACAGTGAGTCGGCTCCTGCTCGGTCTCCGGCGGCCGCGCGTGCGTCCGCCGCCAGTAAGGCGACTGTCCCGTTCGAGCGGCCGAAGAACATGACGGGGAAGGATTGCTCCGCGAGACGCGCGGCAAGTTTCATCTCGCCGCGAGCGAAAGCAGCGGAGGCGTCAATCGTGAGCAGCGCGGTGCGATAGCTCGGCAAACCGCGCCCGGCATCGCGCTCGCGCACGAGACGGCGCGCCGCTTCGATCGCCTGCCGATCGCCGGTGTACGCGGCCACGCTCACCGAGCGCTCGACGAGGCGGGCCACCGTCGGCGCGGAGAGATCCGCTGCCGCGACCCATTGAAGCGCCGCGCGTCCGCGGGCACGTGCCTGCGCCGTGCGCACCTGGTGCCACGCCTCGGTTTGCGCCTGGAGGAGCAGCGCGCGCGGCGGAAACTGTTTTTGTCCTCCGCGAACGACACGGGTCATCTCGTCGGTCGCTTCATCCAGCCGACCGAGCGCGAGGAGCGCGATATGCTGCCCGACTGCAGCGTTCGCACGGGCTACGGAGTCCGTGATCGTCGTGATGACGCTGTCCTGCATGCGCTTGACCGCAAGCCAGTCGCCGCGTGCCGAGGCAAGCCATTTTCGCGTATCGAACTCCGACGCCGGCCACCGGTCGCGAACCAGCCGCGCGAAAACGAACGCGCCCGCGGTGTCGCCGGTCGCCAACAGCCCTGCCATCCGGAGATGCAATTGCGCGTTGAGTGAGCTGGAGTCGAGCCGCAGCAGCTGGTCCGTCACCTCAACGAGCTTTCCCGGTTCGCTGAGCGCGGCGTAGGTCCAGATGAGCCCCTGATAGGCCTGCACCTCGTCGGGGTAACTGGCGCGCAGCTGCTCCCAATACGTGAGAGCGCTGTCGAGCCGGTCGCGCACGAGTTGTTCGTAACGCGCGCGGACAATCAGCCGCTCGCGCGGCGGTAGGAGGCCGCTGAGGGTGTGCGCGGTCGTGAGGTGCGCCTCGGCGTGCTTTTGTTGGTCCACATACCAGAGCAGATCGCCGACGAGGAGATGCCCGAGCGCGAACAGGCTGTCGTGCTCCAGCGCCCCTTCCAGGAGTGCGATCGCGGTCTGCCTGTCGACGCGCGAAAGGGCCTGGCGAGCCAGCGCATAGTTCTGCAAGGCGGGCAGCGACGTCGTCGTCACGGCCGGCAGCGGTCCCGGCCCGGCGACCACCGTCGATTGGGATACGCGCTTGCGCAAAGCATGAGCGAGACGCGCCACCGCCGGGATGATCGCGTCGGCGCCCCCCACCTGCACCTTGAGGGTCGCGACCTCGGTGCCGGCCGCGGCGTCGACGATTACGATTCGGATGGTCGTACCGGCGCCCACGGGCACCACTGCCCCAACCACGGCGAGCGAGACACCGCGACGCTGGGCGATTTCCCTGACGACCGTTTCGGTGAGCGTGGTCGCGCCAGGGAGCGACATGAGACGCAGCGTCTCACGCACGGGCAGCTCGCCGAGCAGACGCAGCTCTGGCGCCGCGGCGAGCTCGGCGCGAAGGACCTCCTCGACTGCGAGGGCGAGTGACGCGTCAGGACCTTGAATGGCACCGAGCACGATCGCGCGTGGAATTGCCGTACTGGCGGTACCGTTTCGATGAACCAGGGACCACATCGCCAAGGCCAGCAACACCGCCGCGATGGATGCTCTCGCGATCACCGAGGTGCGACGGCCCTCACGACGCACCACGGGCTCGGACTCAAACTCGGGCTCGGGGTCGGGCTCGGACTCAGGCTCGGGCTCGGGCTCGGGCTCGAACGATGTCACTCGAGCGGGCGGCGTAAACCTGGTCAGCTCCCCACGCAGACGCTCCGCCAGCGCCGTCACCGCAGGATCCGGTGGGACGTCGAGCTCTCCCCGCAGCAGCGTCGCGTGCACCTTCGCGTGACGCAGGGCGCCCGCGTGGTCACCCATGGCCGCCAGCGCGTCCATCAGCTTGAGCGCCACCTTCGAGTTGAGTGCGTCCAGGCCGGCGCGGCGGCGCAGATGTTCGACGGCCTGAGCGTGATCGCCGCGCTCGTGCGCCGTGTCGGCCATCCGGTCGAGCGCAGACGCATATAGCAACGCGAGTCGCTGACGCTCCCCCTCCGCCCATTGCTCGAACTCCGGCACGTCGGCCACGAAAAAGCCGTCGAGGAACGGGCCGCGGTACAGCGCAAGCGCACGCTCGGCGTCGCCTTCCTCGAGCGCGCTCTGGAACTCGGCCACGTCGCTCGAGACGCAGGCGCTGTTCAATCGCAGCTCATCAACGCCGGCGATGATCGCGTCGTCACCGAGCTCCTGCCGCAGCGCATACAACGTCTGCGAGAGCGTGTGGCGCGCGCGCTCGGTGTCGCGCTCGGGCCAGAGATACGCGAGTGCCTTGTCGCGACTAACCGCCCGATTGCGGGCCGCGGCGAGGAGGGCGAGGAGCGCGAAGCGCTTGCGCTGGGTGCTCCGTCCGGTCACCGCGGCTCCGTCCCGCTCGAGCGAGACAACACCCAACGTCCGGAGCCTGAACATGATGGACCGTTTGACGCCAGCTGGAGAAGGGGATGATCCCCCCCGCCTAGCATACCGGTCACCGTGACATCCGGCAAGCAGTGGAGCTCACCGGAGATCACGCTTCCCCGCGTGGAGGAGACATGAACGCAGGACGAGTCGTGCTGGCGCTGTCGGCGGCGATCGGGCTAGTCGCAGGCGCGCTACAATCGCAGTCGCCGAGCCTGGCGGAACGGCAGCGTGAAGCAGCGGCAACGAAGGCGGGTTGGCGCACGTCACTGTCGCGCGAGGAGATAACCAGGTTCGACGGCGGCGCCGTGCACTCCGTGCACTTCTTCACACGTCACGTCGGATGGGCAGTCGGGCGCGGGACGGCGACAATGCTCCTCAAGACCGCTGACGGCGGCAAGACGTGGGAACGCTTCCCGATCATGGACGGCGCCTCACACGGTTCGATCTTCAACGCGATTCGCTTCTGGGACGTGAACCACGGTTGGATCGCGGGGTCGAATGGCCTGCTCCGCACGACCGATGGCGGCGAAAGCTGGGAGCCGGTCACGGGCGCGAACTTCGACGCGAGCGTCCTTCTCCCGCTGAGCCCCGAAGTGGTGATGATCGCAGCCGGGAGGCAGATCTGGCTCACGTCCGCCGACGGCTCCAGCGTGACGCAGATCGGTACCGTGGACGCCAGGGACGGCATCACCGGCCTCGCCTTCGTCGCGCCGAACACCTTCTACGCAACGCACGGCGGCACGCACGGGAACGTGGGCGCGATCCACCGCTCCACCGACGGCGGCGCGACGTGGGAGCCCGTGGTGCAAGGCGACAAGCCCATCCTCGGCATCGCCTTCCGCGATGCGCGGCGCGGCGTCGCCGTGGGCGTGGGCGTGGCCTACTACACGAACGATGGCGGCGACACGTGGAGGCGGGTGATGGCGAGCGGCACACGTTACACCGCCGCGTTCATCGACGACAACACCATCGTGAGCCCCGGCACGACGCCCGGCATCGCCATCAGCCGGGACGGCGGCAAGACGTGGAGGCCGCACAGCAGCCCTCCCACCACCTCTAACCTCGTCGACATCGCGGCCGTCGATGGTGGCTGGTGGTTCGTGGCGGGCGGATACGGCGTGAACGCCATCTATCAGTTCATCGATCCGGACTACGTGGACGAGATCGCGGAGGGATCGATCCCCATACCCGCCACGATCAGGCTCCCCGGCGGCCGCAGGCTGCCGTCCGGCATGTACGACGTCACGCTGGCGCACCGCGGCGAGCGCCACGTCATCACGCTCGAGCGCACCGGCGCGGCGCCGGTGGACTCGTCACGCGCTGCGGGGAGCGAGCCAGCGACCGACACGGGCACGCCCACCCCGCCAGGAACACCCGCCGACGTCCCACCGACGTGCGACCCGTGCGAAGCGACCGTGCCGGTCGAGGTGGAGTATGCGGTGGAAGAGGTCACGCCCGAGACGACGAACCGCTCGCGCCTCCGCGTCTCCCTCGAGCCCACCGCCAGCGGCGTCGCGATCGTGATCGATGCCGCGATCAACCCGCCGCGCGATGCAGACATCACGCTCGCGGCGCTTGGCATCAAGCAGGAGCAGGAGGTCGACGCGGTGACAGTCGTGCGCAAGGCGGGCGAAGCGACGAAGAAGACCGCGAGCTGGAGGGACCGGCTCAAGAAAGCAGGCGAAGGTGACATTCGCGGGGCAGCAGCGGGCGCAGCGGTGAACCCGCAAGCAGTGGTGAACCGCGTCAAGTCCGCCAGGGCGACACCGCCGGCGACGTACCGCATCAAGGTGCGCTACGCGATCGACATCTTCCGACGAACGGGGGCCGCCCCCTGACGAGAGAGCTCACCGTCTGGATGGAGCCGCCGCCGGTGTTGGGCCGGCCGTCGCGGGTGACGGTGCGTGCCGTGGATCGGGAAAGGCGCACTCCGGTGGACGGGATGGTCACCATCGTCGGCGCGCGCGACACGACACGCTTCGCCACGAATCGGCCCTTCACCTACGTGTTTCGCTGCGTCAGCACGAGGCGGGGCGCCGCGACGATCACCACCTGCGAGCGCGTCACGGTGAACGCGCCCCACTACGCGACCGCGGTCGTCAGCTACGCCGGCAACGTGCATCCGCAGCCGCCCTGAGCACGGCGCAATGAGATGTCAATGACACCTAACGACAACGAGAGGTTCCGTCCAATGATCCCCCGCGTGTGCTCCCTCCGGTCCCTCGTATTCGCCTCCGCGCTCCTGCTCGCCGCAAGCGCGATGTCCGCGCAAAACTTCCCGGGGAAAGTGCACATCTACAACGCCGCCCAGCAGATGAACGCGATCGCGCCCCAGGCGATTGCGCAGCAGACGATCGAGATCGGGACCTACAACGGCGGCACGAACACCTTCCACTTCGCACTCGGGCCGAGCTACCCGCCCAACGTTCCTGCGTACAAGCGGGTGGAGAACGGCGGCAACGTACCGCCCCGGTACGTCCCGATGATCAACTCGTACAACGTGAAGTACGAGTTCAAGATCATCGACAAGCCCGCCGGATTCGGCATCACTGTGGAGGTGCCAGAGGCCGACGGCAGAATGGTGAAGAAGGAAGCAGTCATCACGACTGGCGGGACCCGCGCGTCCGTGACCTTCAACCCGAAATCGTTCCGCGCGCAGGTCATCACGATCCATCGCCCCGGCGGGGACACGACCGTTCGCGTCCACCCGAATCTGCGACCCCAGCTGGGTGCATTCGTGGTGCCCTACCAGCTGATCACGATCATCTACGAGCCACCAGGTCTCGGGTCCGTGCCGGGGAGCGGGAGCAACAGCACGTTCAAGCAGACGTCCACCGCCAACACCGTGATGACCTGGGACTTCGCTCGGACGTCGGGGCTCGTGGAGACCGTGACGAACGGCGGGATGTACGACATGTTCGGTCAGGCGATGGGGTTGGGAGCTGGCGTGATTCTGGGACAGGCCGGCGACAAGGCCATGCTCGAGGCCCTTGAGGCGTCGGCTGAAGGAAGTGCTGCGGGCGCGAAAGTGGCGGGCCAGGCGTCCCAGACCGCGGTCGGCGCGATACCGATTCTTGCCGCTGTCAAGGTCATCCTCGATCTCAC
Organism: uncultured Gemmatimonadaceae bacterium; assembly: GCA_963724885.1. Taxonomy (GTDB): domain Bacteria; phylum Gemmatimonadota; class Gemmatimonadetes; order Gemmatimonadales; family Gemmatimonadaceae; genus DASPMP01. The sequence continues at coordinate 150,109 of CAVRWG010000005.1, forward strand.
GAAGGGACCCGACGTTACCACGACCACGACGCAAACGACGGGAACGACCACGACGCAGGGAATCTCCATCGCTGTCAGCGCCAGCTATACCACCAAGATCCACCGGTATCCCGGCGCCGGAGATCTGTTCGTCGTGCTGCACGACGTGCTCTACGCCTACCTGGCGCACGACGGGAAGGTGTACCTCGCGCCGATCGCGTATTCCGGCGTGGACTACTACACCGCACCCGAGCTGCGGCAGAAGCTTCCCTCGGTCGCCAAACAGTACATCGCGCTCGATCCGCATCTGAGCGCTCCCATGCTCTACGCCGCCAGCTCGCGGAGTCAGGCCGTCGTCAAGGGACAGACGATCCTGAGCCAGGTGCTCGACCGTGCCTCGATCTCGTCAGGATCGTTCTCGGCGCGGTTCGTCCCGTTCGGTGCGTACCAGCACGTGAGCTGCAAGGCCACAGGGAACCCCAGCATCGAATTGAGTCGCGAGGATTTCCAGTCCACCGCGACGACGCACACGAAGTCGACGACTGTCGTCGAGCAAATGACCGGCCTGGGCGCGTTGGTTGGAGGGGGCGGCGACAACCTCCAGGGCACGACGTACTCGACCGCGATGCAGCAGGGGACGTCGCAGGAGCAATCCACGTCGATCACCCTCGATTGCGGATCTGCCGACCAGTTCTGGGTCGACGTGTACCTCGACAAGGTCTTCAGGACCTTTCTCGCGCTGCGCGGCGAGCCGATCGACGCTGCGCCCGGCTTCGTTGCGATGGCAGGAGTCGCACACCGGCCCGATGGAAGCCGGTCGGCGCGGCAATCCATGCGGCTGCGGATCGGCGGCGAGACGTACGTCACCCGGTCGGATGACAACGGGAACTTCAGCTTCCCTTCGCGCGCGCTCCCGCATGGCGCCGGCCAGATCCAGATCGGCAACGAGCGCTACAGCGTGAGCTACGCCGGCGTACCGAAGAATCTCTCACTCAGAGGCGGAGTCGTCGCGGAAACCGCAACGCCGACAGCAACACCAGCCTCGACGCAGCCCAAAGGCGTCCTGCCCACCATCGTCGTCCCACGCAAGCTCCCCCCAAGCGGCCATAGGAGGAACACCCCATGACCAGGCCTGACGCGCCGCTCGACCGCCGTGCGTTTCTCACCGCCGCGGCAGGCGCAGGAGCCTCTGCCGCTCTGGGCGGTTTCACAAACGTGTTCGAGCGGTGGCCACCCATGCCCGGCGCCCCGTCGCCGACATGGCCGCCGCAGAGCGCGAGCCGCGCATTCGAGATCGTCGTCATCGGCGACTCGATCATGTGGGGCCAGGGGATGAGCGATGATCCCGCGAAGGACCAGAAGTTCACGTTCAAGGTGCAGCGATTCATCCAGCAGAAGATGCCGGGGACCGAGGTGCACCTGCACAACTTCGCCCACTCCGGTGCGCAGATCCTCGCCAACGAGCTCGAGGACGCGAAGCCCTCGACGTATGGCGAGATCCCCAATTACTTCCCGTCGATCAACTGGCAGCTCGGCCGATCGATCAGCGAGCTTGCTGGTACCGTGCTGCGGCAGTACGTGCCGCGGTTGCATTCGCCAACGGGGCGGGAGAGCGTCGCGCTCGTACTGATGGACGGCGGGATCAACGATCTCGGCACGAAGAAAATCCTCACGCCGGATCCAACAATCCTCTCGAATCCGACGGATCCGACATCGGGAGCCGAGTGGGTTCGCAGGGCAACGCGTGTTCAATGCGTCGAGCGGATGAGATCACTCCTGCCGCGAGTGCTCACCACCTTTCCGAATGCGAAAGTCGTGGTGACGAACTACTTCCAGATCGTGTCTGACCAGAGCGATCCGGTGTACCTGTGGGAGCTGCTGCGCCTCTGGGACATCATCGGGCCAGCGCTGACGTTCTTGTCGCCCTGGATGATGATGAAGCTCGCCGCGCAGTCGTTCGCCTTCCACGACGAGATCACCAAGGGATTGCGCACCGTAGTCGCGGAAGCGCGTCCCCTGGAGGTCATCGCCAGCGCCGCGAGCTCGAAGGTCGTGCGGGCGGGCGGAATGCGCGGCGAGCTGGGCGGAATGGCCGCGCAGCCGAGTCGCGCGGCGCTGGCGGCGATCCCGTTCGGACCCGAGAACTCGTACGCCGCGCCAGACACGAACCTCTTCTACCTGAACGAGCCCGACCCGGCGGCGAGCGTGCGCAAGCCAAAGTGCCTCGCCCAGTACGGTGTGCTCAATCCGAACTGCGCCATGGCCGCCGGCGGCCATCCGAACCTCAAGGGCGCCGAGGTCTACGCCGACACGATCATCGCCACGCTCAAGCGGCTGGTTCCGGAGTGGGCTCTTCCACCGAAGCTCGATCCGACATTGACGGACGTGCAGCCGATCACGCCCAAGCGCACCACGCGGCCCCCTACGCGCCGTCCATGACCGCCGCGCGCCAGGTCGTGAGAGACGCCATGATGGGTTGCGGGGCGACGTTGTCAGTGCGATCGTTTTTCCGACTCGTGCGCGGCGCACACAGCGATCCCGGGCTGCGCGCGCCGTGTATCACCAGAACTGATAATACACGCGCGCTGTGCGCCCCCTCGAACCACTTCGAGACCAACTGCGAGAACAAGGCGCGTGCCTCGGAATTCGACCGATGGTGTGGTGGTGTCGCATCCCGAGAAAGTGCTGTTCCCCGACGACGGTATCACGAAGGGCGAGTTGTGCGAGTATTACCGGGCGATAGCGCCCGCCATGCTGCCTCACATCGCCGGCCGTCCCGTGACGATGGAGCGATATCACCGCGGCATCGGCGAGGAAGGGTTCTTCCAGAAGAACGTCGTGAAGGGCTTCCCGTCGTGGCTCGAGCGCGTCGAGGTCGCCAAGAAGGACGGCAGCGTGCACCATCCGGTCGTGCGCGATGCGCGTGGGCTCGTGTGGCTCGCGAACCAGAACAGCATCACGCCCCACGTCTGGACGTCGCGCGCGCCGAAGATCCTCAAGCCCGACGTCTGCGTCTTCGACCTCGATCCCTCCGAGGACGATCCGCCGCGACTCCGGACCGCGACGCTGTTCCTGCGCGACGTCCTGGCTGAGCTGGGGCTGGCGAGCTGGGTGAAGACGTCGGGGTCGAAGGGCTTCCATATAGTAGTGCCGCTCGACGGCAAGGCGGACTACGGCAAGGTGGCGCGGTTCGCGCACGGCGTGGGCGAACAGGTGGTACGTCGCGACCCAAACAACTTCACGCGCGAGTTCTACAAGGCCGACCGCGGCGGGCGCATCCTGGTGGACACGGGCCGCAACGAATACGGCGCCACGTTCGCCGCGGCCTACGCCGTGCGCGCCAGGCCCGGCGCGCCGGTGTCGGCGCCATGCACCTGGGGCGAAGTCGAACAGGGCACGGTCGGCCCGACGACATTCGCTCTGCGCGGCATGTCCGCGCGCGTCGCCGACGTGGGCGACCTGTGGGCCGACCTGCTCGAGTGCAGGCAGAGTGTATCATCCAGACCGTAGCGCGAGGCGCTGAGGAGTGAGGTCGCCCCGCGGACCACGCTGCGCTCCTCGGTCGCTCGCTGCCGCTCCGCTTCCCTGCGGTGCTCGCTGGCTGTCGGCGTCGGCGGGCGTCCGCCTCCGCCTCCAGACGGTCCGCTCCGGGGGACCTCACTCCTCCGCGCCTGGGCTGGTCCGGGCGCCTCGCCGCTCGCAGCCCATCGCTCGCTTCAGGTGTTCCGCGAGGCGTCCTCACGCCGCAGCGACTCGAGCGTGGTCCGCGAGGGCGACCCCACGCGAGGAGCGTGGGCGCGCGGGATTCGCACCCGAGCGATCAGTCCTTGTACGGATCGAACTCGTTCTCGCCGGCCATCACCACGATGATGGGCCGCAATGTGTGCAGCACCCGGATCGTGTCGCCCTGCGCGGCCAGCACATCCGGCAGGCGGCGATACGCCTGCGGCGCCTCGTCCAGACCGCCGCCGCGCAGGATGACGCCGCGCGGCCCGAGCCATTCCTTCACCATCTCCCACGACACCTTCCCGGGCGACACGATGCGTGCCCTGGGACCCCACCCCTTCACCTTGCCGCGCGCCTCGGTGCGCGACATCACGCGTCCCGCTCCGTGCACGGTGGAGTACAGCGACGCGCGCTGAAGCGCTGCGTCGCCGTGGACCGCTCCCTCGACGATCACGGCGTCGTCGCCCATGGACCCTCCGATGAAGCCGCGCTGGCCGGGGAATGCGGGCGTCGCGCCCTTGCGCACCACCACGAGCTCGCGTCCTTCGTGCAGCTCGCGCCAGGCAAAGTTGTGGTGGTTGTGGACGAGCTCCATCTCGCGTCCGCCGAGGAGGTCGACGACGCTGCGCGCCACCCATTCGCGGCCGGCGTACGCGTACGCGCCCGCGAGCTGCATGGCATCCCAGTAGGCCTCGCCCAGCGGCGCCGAGAGATCGAGAAGCGTCTCCACCTCTTTCGCGCGCTCGCCCCACGGCTTGTTCTGGGACAGCGCCAGGAATCCGGACGCGATCGTGTGCCCCAGCCCGCGCGAGCCGAAATGCACGCCGACCCAGACGCGCCCCGGTCTCGTCGGCGAAGACGTCCACGTAGTGGTTGCCGCTGCCGACGGTGCCGAGCTGCTGGCGCGCCTTGGCCTTGAGCGCGTCGTGCTCGTGCTTCCCGCCGCCTCGCGGAGCGCGTCCCACGCCGGCGACGTCGAACAGCGGATCGTCCGTCGGCGCGTCGTCCGCGCGATTCGTTGCTGCGACCGACGCCGAACGAGATCGACGCGCTGGATCTCGTCGGCGAGCGTGCTCGAGCGTGCTGCGAGTCGAACGACTGCGAGCTTCAGGTTGGTGCGAATCGCCGCGTTGCCGCACGCGATGTCGAACCCGACGCCCACGACGGACGCCTTGTTGTCGTACGCAGCCACGCCGCCGATGGGCATCACGTAGCCGACGTGACCGTCCGCCATCAGTGCCGCCGCCTCGCGCGCGCAGCGCGACGTCCTGCAGCTGCGCCAAGCGTCTGCTCGTCGTGCGTGCCGAACACCTTCAGAATCTTGCTCATGCGCTGAGCATCACCTCGAGCTGGCGTTGAAAGTATTCGACGTGGGCTTGACACGGTTCCCGGGCCTTCCTATACTGAACCACATGGTTCAGTATTCACCGCAACTCGACACCACGTTCGCGGCGCTCTCGGATGCCGACACGCCGCGGCATCCTCGAGCGGCTGGGCCGGGGCGACGCCTCGATCAGCGACCTGGCCGCGGAGTTTCGAGATGACCCTCACCGGCATGAAGAAGCACGTGCAGCATCCTCGAGGACGCCGGGCTGGTGACGCACCGAGAAGGTCGGACGCGTGCGGCAACTGCCGGCTCGGCCCGCGCCGGCTCGACGACGAGTCGGCCTGGATCGAGACGTACCGGCAGATGCTCGACGACCGCCTCGACCGGCTCGGGGAATTCCTCGAGCGCACGAAGGAGAAATCGCCATGACCACCACAGCCAGCCAAGCCACGCCCGCGCAACCGTCACCACGCCGACGGATCGCGAGATCCGCATCGAGCGCATCTTCGACGCGCCGCGCGAGCGCGTGTGGCGCGCGATGACCGATCCCAAGCTGGTCGCGCAGTGGTGGGGCCGCGGCAACAAGCTGGTGATCGAGAAGATGGAGGTGGAGCGCGGCGGCCACTGGCGCTTCGTCGAGCACAGCGACCAGGGCGTGCACGGCTTCGAGGGCCGCTACCGCGAGGTGACGCCGCCGGAGCGGGTCGTGCAGACCTTCGAGTGGGACGGCATGCCCGGCCACGTCATCATCGAGACCATGAGTCCTCGAGGATCTCGGCGACGGCCGCACGAAGATCGTGAACACGTCGCTGTTCCACACGACCGAGGAGCGCGACGGCATGCTGCAGTCCGGCATGGAGGGCGGCATGAACGAGAGCTACGCCGCGCTCGACCGGCTGCTCGCGACGCTCGTCTGATTGCCGGGGGCGGGTGACGGGATCCCTCGCGCCGCGCGGACAGTGCGGCTCGAACACGCCGATCGCGTCGCCCGCCCTGACCCGGTGGTTTGTTGCCACAAGTCGGCGAGCCGGGCACATTGTGCCCATGTGGGACCTACGCCGGAGACAGGCGCGCGCGCTGATGCGCCTCACGTATCCAGTAGCCGCCCTGGTCGCGTGGTCGACTTCGTCTCCGGCACAAGCACGCGGAATCGAGAGGACGTGGGGCGTCATTGGCGGCCTGCACGTGGGCTCTCCTGCCCTCGTCTCTCTGGCCGTTGGACCGCGTCGCTACCTCGAGAGATCGAACGACTTCGATGGTGGGAGCCTTCTTTTCGCGCTCGTCGAGCCGGGGATCGCCGCCGGTCGCGGCTCCATCGGTTACGCCCGCTCCTGGGGGAATCTCGGAACCTTCTGGACGCTGCGTGGCACGGCGCTGCGCCGTTGGCGAAATGCAAACGAGAACTATGCCGGCGTCGAAGTCTCTGTCCATGCCCTCGGCATCGGGCCTCGCCTGGGACTGTTTCGACCGCTCGACACCAGCGAGGAGCGTCGTCTGCGCCTTACTGCGGACTTCAGCCTACTCTTCTGAGCTCGGACCGTTGCAGAAGAATCGCGCCTGATCGACCCGTCATTCGTCGAATTCGCGCGATGCGATTATAGTGACTAGGACATGAACGACACTCCGAATCGCAGCGCGCCCCAGTGGAGCACGTCGCCGAGCGCCAAGGCGAAGAACGCGGTACAACGGTCGGTGACCGCGCTGCTGGACGAGCTGGCGCCGGAGCGCGTCCTGCGACGTGTCGAGGCGCTGACGGGCACGGTCGAGCAGCACCGCACGCCGACCGGCTGCGTGCTCCAGGCCTCGGACTGCGCAGTAAGCGTATCATGGTTTCCCGACGCCGCGAAAGACGCCGCGCTCGGAGAGCTCCGCGTCATCGTGTGGCGCGGCAAGGTTACGAGGCGGGGAGGCCCCCGAACTCCGAAAAACGCGACCGTCGTCGAGGAGATGGTCCTGCGCCCCATCGAGCCACCGGCGGACGAGCTGGTCTGGCTGGCGGCCGACGGCACTCGATACGATACCGCGACGCTCGCCGCAAAGTGTCTTGCGCTGCTGGAGGCCCAGATCGTCACCGACCGCGGCCGTGGAACCGCCGGGTAGTCGCCGACTCGGACGACGGCTGGCGACACTATCGGAGGTCCCACGTTCGGCATGGCAGCGGTCTTTCCTCAGGCCGCTCCGGAGGGCTTTCGTTTGCCGTGTGTTTCGCCGTCGCGGCGCCGGTGGGCCTCACCGTGCAGCCTCGGGCTGCCGGACAAGCGGGAATCCCCCGCGTGATGCAGTTGTTGCGCACTCCGGGACCAGGATGGACTGAGGCGCGTTCGCCGCACTTCCACCTTTACGCGGAGCGCGGCGAGCGACCGAAGTAATTGCGGTTAGGGTTTGGACGCGCGAACCGCGAGGACTGGTTAGCGCACGCTCGTAGTGGCGTACGATCATCGCGCGATAGCCCTGCGCCGGTTGGGAGCGTGTCAGCGGCAAAGCCGCCGCCAAGTCGCCAACTCGTGGTCCAACGGTTACCATTGCCGCGAGTTTGCGCGCCGCGTGGCTGCGCGCGACGGTCCTCACTCTTCCAACACATGGAGGCACCACTTGACTCGGCGACGTCTTGCCGCGGCATGGCTTCGGCCAGCCAGCATCCTCTTCGGTATCGTCGGTCTTCCCCTCGCGCTCGGCGCGCAGGCGCAGGCGACGACGGGCATCATCCGCGGGACGAGCATGGACTCCAGCGGCACGCCGGTCGCCGCGGTCGTCAGCCTGCGCAACACCGAAACGAACTTCCGGCGCAGCGTGCAGGCCAGCGACCGCGGCATCTACGTCGCGACGCTGCTGCCCCTCGGCACGTACGAAGATCACGGCGCGCGCCGTGGGCTATGAGCCGACTCACGCGCCAGAACCTGCCGCTCAACGTCGGCCAGACGCTCGAGGTGCCGCTCGTCTTCAACGCGCACCGTGACCCAGATGGGCACTGTCGACGGTCACGACGAACGCGTCCCACGGTCGACACGCGACGGGCCGAAGCAGCGACGGCGCTCGACGCAGCCGCGGTGGCGGGCTGCCCAACAACGGCCGCAACTTCCTCGAACCTCACGACGCTCACGCCGAACGTGGCGATCACGCAGGGCCCCGACGGCGACGTGCTGAGCGTCGGCGGCCAGCGCGGCATTCACAACAACGTCTCGGTGGACGGCGCCGACTTCAACAACCCGTTCTTCGGCGAGCAGCGCGGCGGCCAGCGCCCCGCGTTCACGTTCAACCTCGACGCGGTGCGCGAGATGGTCGTGATGTCGCAGGGCGCCAACGCCGAGTTCGGCCGCTCCGGCGGCGGATTCGTGAACGTGATCACGAAGAGCGGCACGAACGACGTGCACGGCACGCTGCACTACTTCGGCAAGGACGGCGGCGTCTCGTCCGATGGCGACGCACGGGCACTGCGCACGCCTCAATCCGGACTTTCGCCAGCACCAGTTCGGGTTCACGCTCGGCGGCCCGATCAAGCAGGACAAGCTGTTCTACTTCATCGCGTACGATCAGCAGGCCTACAACGAGACGAAGCAGACGACTCGGCCGAACAGCGCCGCGAACTGACGCAGCTGACGACGTTCCTCGGCAACGCAGTTCGGCGGCGCCCTCGCCAGCGACTTCAGCCCGATCCGAGCGCACCAACGACGCGCACGTCGCCATGGTGAAGCTCGACTGGCGCGTCAACGAGCGTCACAACGCCTCGCTGAAGTACAACTTCACCAACTCGCAGCAGGAGAACGGCACCTTCGACGTCGACACCTGGGGCGCGCAGCGCCAACGGCATCGAGAAGGACTTCTCGAACGCGATCAATGGCAGCTTGATGTCGAATCTTCGGGAACACTCGACAACGAGTTCCGTTTCCAGCTGGCGCGCGAGGATCGTCCGCGCGACTACGAAGGGCCGATCGCTCCCCGGCGGCCGCAAGTTCCCAGACACGGCGATGGACTTCGGCAGCGGGTTCCGCTTCGGCCAGCCCTTCTTCCTTCCGGTCGAGGCATACGACACGCGCATCCAGATCCTCGACAACGTCTCGTGGTGAAGGGGAACCATCTGTTCAAGGCCGGCGTTCGAGTGGAACCGCACCGAGGAGAAGCAGACCTTCATCGGCTTCGCGAACGGTCGCTTCATCTTCACGTCGGTCGCGGGCTTCCAGGACTACGTGCAGAACGGCCCGACTACGTGCGAGTGCAGCGAGCGGCAGCACGAGCAACAACGCCACTTGCCCGGCGGGCCAGACCATCACGGGTCCAGTGCTACTCTACCTGCAGCAAGCCGGCGTCGGCGGCCGTCTCGGTCGAGGACGCGGGCACGCAGAGCATCCCGCAGCACGATCTCGCGCTCTTCATCCAGGACACCTGGAAGCCGAACGCAAACCTCACGGTGAACTACGGGCTTCGCTGGGAGGGACAGAAGCAGCCCGACGTGATCACGCCCGCGTCTCAGGTGTTCTTCGCGCCGCTGATCGGCACCACGGTGACCAACAGCACCGGGACGTACGCCTTTCCGTCGGACGGCACGATTCCGTCGGACATGAAGATGTTCCAGCCGCGCCTGGGCATCGCGTGGGACGTGGACGGCGACGGCCGGCAGGTGGTGCGCGGGAGCGCGGGGCTGTACTACGCCCGCATCCCGGGGCTCAACCTGGCCAGCACGCGCAGCACGAACGGATCGATCGGTCAGACGATCTTCCGCAACAGCGAGGCGACTCCGGCTTCCTCGGCGCCCCGCCGGCCTACGACCAACTCCTTCCTGCTCCGACCGGCACACCGAACCATCCGGACGTCTTCGTGATCGACAAGGACTTCCGGAACCCGCGCACGCATGAGCGCGTCGGCGGGCTACGAGCGTGAGATCGCCGCCGGCACTCGCCGCGTCGGTGAGCTACACGTACGCGAAGACAGATTTCCTCACGCGATTCGTGGACCGGAACGACGCGGTGTTCGGCTCACCGTGGAGGACTAGCATGGCGGGTGGGACCAACGGCGTCGGCACAGCTCACCACGGTCGAGGCCAAGCGGAAATCCCAGTACAACGGTGTCACGTTCGGGCTGACGCACGCGTCGGGACCGGACTTCCAGTACCAGGTGAACTACACGCTCTCGCAGGACAAGTCCGACGACGACAACGAGCGCGATCCGTTCAAGTTCTTCTACGCGCGCGCCGACCGCCTCGACCGGGAATTCGGGTACAGCGAGCGCGACCAGCGGCACCGCCTCAACGCGTGGCTGCTGCGCAAGCTGCCCTGGAGCATCTACGCCAACAACCGGTTCACGTACACGTCTGCGTCAGCCACGCTCCGCGGTGTGCGCGACGAGCCCGATCGGCGCTCCATCGGATCGCATCTGTCCGAACGGCAGCATTCTCGAGCGGAACACGCTGCGTCGCGACAACGTGTTCGCGAGCTGGGATCTGCGGCTCTCACGCGCGTTCGCGTCGGTGCGTCAGGGCCAGGTGGAGGCCATCGTGGAGATCTTCAACGTCCTGAACCGCGACAACTTCCGCGATCCCTCGGCGTCGTCGCTGCTGTTCAACTTCGACGGCACGATTCGCAGCGGGCTGGGCGATCCGCGGCAGGTGCAGGTGGGGATGCGCTACGGATTCTAGATCTTTCCGTTGTTGCAGTGTTGTCGGCGGCCGCCGTGAGGTTGACTCACGGCGGCCGCTCCGTTCCCGGCCCATGCGGTTCTCGGCGGCGCGCATGCACGCGGCGGAACGGTCAGGGAACGGTCAGGGAACAATGAGGGGGCGGGCGGGCCGTAGCTTCGGCGCCCATGACAGCCTTCGCATCGGATGAATCGTTCCTGGAGACGCTGGCCAACGCACCGGACCACGAGCCAGCGGTGAGCCGCTACCTCGAAGTCGTGCTCAAGGCGCTCCAGTTGAGCACAACCCAGTTCCCCGTCGCGCTCGACTTCCTGAAGGACGCGCTGCAGGAGAGCACCCCCGAACAACTGCTGGCACGTAAAGAGGCCATGGTTGGCAAATGGGAACTGCTCGAGACCAACGGATTCCCGAACATCGGCCTCACGTCCACCCTGCACCGCTTCGACTTCCGCGACGACTTCCGCTACAGGAACGGGAGCAGGTACTTCAAGGCCAACATCGCGGCGACGGGCGATTTCGCCGAAGGGACATACGTCGTGCCGCGCGAGGACGTCCTGGCCGAGGGCGTGGTGCTGCCCGGCGCCGGCCGCGGCGTGGGGTTTACGGTGCTGCTCTGCACCCACGACGGTAAGCTGACCCGGAAGATCAACGTCGTGCCTGCCCGCATGACGCTGGTCATCAACGGAGACCGGTTCAGGCGCGTCTGAGCCGAGTAGCGCAGCGCAACCGGAGGCTCGCTCGAGACGGTTGCGAGGCGTAGCTTCGCTGATGCGAAACCACCTCGTCGTAGTCGGCGTGTTCTGCGCCGCGGCTGGCGTCGTTGCGATATCGCGGGGGGCCCTCGAAGGCTCTCCGGCAACGACGTCCGCCGCGGCCACGCCGGCGCCCGTGGAGCCCAATGACAATCGCCACGCCGCGGGTGTGACGCAGGGCGGAGTGCTCACCGTTCGGCTCAAGGCAAGGCTCGGCGCCTGGCGCCCCGACCTCGGCGTCGACACGTCGGTCACCGTGCAGACGTTCGCTGAAGAATCCGGTGCGCCGCGCATTCCGGGGCCGCTGCTGCGCGCCACCGAAGGCACCGAGATCGTGGTCAGCGTGCGGAATTCATTGGACTCGGTGCTGGTGGTCCACGGTCTCCGCGCCGGAACCACGGAGAACGATACGGTGCGCCTTGCGCCCGGCGCGGTGCGCGAAGTCCGCTTTCGGGCCGGTGCGCCCGGCACCTACATGTACTGGGGCGTCACGACCAGGAGCTCGCTCGACGATCGACCCTGGCGTGACGCGCCGCTCACCGGCGCGATCGTCATCGACCCGCGCGGCGCACCGCCCGATTCCGCCGAGCGCATCTTCGTCCTCACCCTGATCGACATCTATCCCGACGACACCGCGCGCAACAAGACGAAGGAAGACGTCTGGGAGATCACGATCAACGGCCGTTCCTGGCCGCATACGGAACGACTCGAGTACCCCGTTGGACGCCCGGTGCGCTGGCGCTGGATCAACGGCACTTACATCCCACATCCGATTCATCTGCACGGCTTTCATTTCCGTGTTACCGGCAAGAGCGAAGAGGCCCGCTACCGTTTCTATCCGCGCGCTGCACAGCCGATGGCGGTCACGGAGTTCATCCGGCCCGGGGAATCGTTCGCGATGGAGTGGACGCCGACGCGCGCGGGGAGCTGGTTGGCGCACTGTCACATGATCCCGCATATCACGCCCTTTCCGGAGCGGCCGGAGAGCACGCACATGCACGACCTGAAAAACGTCGCACAGCACCCGCTCTCCGCCATGTCCGGATTGGTCCTCGGCATCACCACCATCGAGGCCATGCGCTCGCCATCCGTAACGCTCGCGGCGTCGCCGCAGCGGCTGCGCCTTTTGGCCCAGCAGAAGACCGCCGAAGGCGAGAAGGCCGCGCCGCACTCGTTCGTGTTGCAGCGCGGCGCCGAGCCCCGGTCGGATTCAGTGGAGGTACCCGGCGCACCCATCCTGCTGACGCGAGGCGAGACCACGGAGATCACGGTGGTGAATCGGCTCACGCGACCCACCACCGTGCACTGGCACGGAATGGAGCTGCAGAGTGTGTACGATGGCGTAGCGGGATGGAGCCGCAGCGGCTCGAGCGTCGCGCCGCTCATCGCGCCGGGAGATTCGTTCGTGGTGTCCTTCACCCCGCCGCGCGCGGGAACCTACATCTACCACACGCACATTGACGAGGGCCCGCAGTTGAGCAGCGGGATGTACGGGCCAATGCTGGTGCTCGAGCCCGGGACGCGCTTCGACCCGTCGCGCGACCTGGTCTTCATGATCGGCGGGGCGATCGTCAACGATTCGGTGGTGACGACGCTCAACGGTCGTCGCGACCAGGCACCGCTGACGCTGGCGAGAGGCACGAAGTACCGGCTGCGCTTCGTGAACATCGACGTGGCGGAGTTCGCTACGATCGCGCTGCTGGCGGACACGGTGCCACTGCGCTGGCGCGCCATTGCCAAGGACGGCGCCGACCTGCCACCGTCCCTGCGCGTGCTGGGCGCCGCGCGTCTCGCCCAGATCGGCGTGGGCGAAACGTACGACTTCGAGCTCGTCCCCGACCGTGTGGCGGACGCAGTGCTCGAGGTGCGTCTCTCTGAAGGCGTGACGCTGAAGCAAGTTATTCGCGTTCGCTGAGCCTGCGGCCTCTTCCACGCGCACCCTTTGCCGGCTGGCGGGTACTACCCGGCACCGAACGTCGGCCACCAGACGGGGAAGGAATGCGCAGTCGCAGTCGCTACATCCGTACGATAGTTGTGGGCACTCTGGCGGCGGTCTCCGTCTATACCGGGGCGCCAATGCTGACGGGCTCGGCCGTTGCGGCCGCCGCCTACGCGCCGACACTTCCGGTCGCGGTCGCCAGCGCCCCGCTCGATGCGCGGGACGGGCGCGAGGGACGCCACCTCGGCTTCGACACATACGCCTATCCGGGTGACGACGTCATGCGCGCCTGGCGCCACGACGACGTCCCGTTCGAGTGGGTGGGCTACTACCTCCCCGCCCCGTGTCACAAGGGTCGGACATGGATGGGCAAGCGCGCGCGTCTCGCGAACATGGGCTGGGGCATGGCGGTGATCTACGTCGGCCAGCAGACATGGGACCGCACGCCCCGCGGCTACGAGACGCACTATCGCACGGTGAAGCGGACGAAGTACGTCTCGAAGCGCGTGAAGGTGTATCGCACAGTGAACGGCAGCCGTGTGGCGCGGTACGTCACCAGGAAAGTGGCGGTCAGGCGCACGGTGCGCGTTCCCGTTCGCGTCCGCGTCGATCCCGCCAGGCGCCCCATCGACGACTGCAACGCGCAGCTCGTGAGCGGCGTGCGCGGCCGGATCGAGGCGGTGGACGCCATTGGCCGCACTGCCGCCGAAGGGTTTCCCCGCGGCAGCGTGATCTTTCTCGACATCGAGTACATGAGGTCCACACCGAGCAAGATGCGCGAGTACTACCGGGCGTGGACGTCGCAGGTGCTCGCCGACGGACGGTACCTGCCCGGGTTCTATGCGCACAACCGCAACGCCGCGCTGATCTATCGTGACGTCAAGGCGGAGTACGCGCGCGCCGGACGCGTCGAAGAGCCGCCATTCTGGATCTCCGGGGGCGACGATTTTTCGACGGACAAGGAGCCGCACCAAGTCGGACACTCGTTCGCGGCGATGTGGCAGGGGCTGTTGGACGTCGTGCAGGAGTGGAACGGCCACGAGCTGCCGATCGACGTGAACGTTGCCGCGGTGCCGGATCCGTCGCACCGCTACGTCCAGGCGGACTAGCGCCCAAGCCGTTGAGCTGCGCGCAACGGGCCTGGCGCGCTCGCTCACCTTTTCACGGCACGCGCGCCTGAATCCTTCCCGGCGCCGGACGTTACCCGTAAAGAAACGGCCCGCCACGCTGCTTGCGCGCTGAGCCGTGCCCGGCGACGACACTGGTAAGCCCATCGACGCATAGCGGCCAGTTTCACGTCGCGTTGAGATTGCGCTTTCGCTAACACCGTCAGCGCGGCGACGCGCATGAGGTTGTGACGTCGAATGGCAAAGACAGCTGACTCTCGCCAAAGTCCGCGCGCGCGACACGTAGCCGTGAGTTGCCTCCTGCTAGCGCTCGCCGCATGCAGCGACGCCACCGCCGCGCGCGTCGAGCTGGATCGGTTGACTCGGGCAGAGGTCGACTTCGTGATGCCGTGTGTGCTGGATGCGCGTGATCGAGTCACTCCCGGCATCACCGCGCCGGACGTTCGCGAAGTCGTGGGGCCCCAACTGCACGCACTCGCGAGGTCGCTCCAGGCCCGTGACAGGACCCTGGTGCAGTTCCACGTCCGTGGGATCGGCAGCATTCTCGCGGCCTATCGCGCGAGCGGGCCCAGCACGACGCGGGACGGCGCTGAAGTGTCCGCCATTCAGTTGTGCCTGAACGCCGTGACTCTGGTCGCCGGCGGCGACTACGTGCTTCCGGTCAATCCCTGAACATGGGAATGCATGCCATGGTTTCCCGCTCTCGAGAATCGGCACACTCGGCGTCGACGGACCAGAAAGATGGGCGCATGATGAATCGGGTCTCGCCCTGGATGGCGACGACCCTCGCCGTTGTGGTAGCCACCTTCAGCAGCTCGGCGGCCGTTGCGCAGGTGCCGCCCTCCGACACGATCTTCGCCTGCTACGTGCCGGCGACGGGAACCGTTTACCGAATTAAGGCGGCGGGAGTACCGCTGACTTGCGCCGCGCCGACACACATCGAGTTTTTCTGGGTCGGCACCGCGAATGGCGTGACTGGGCCGACGGGACCGACCGGCGCAACCGGGCCTATCGGAGCCGATGGAGCTGTCGGTGCAACTGGCGCGGCCGGAGCCACCGGTGCCGCCGGAGCAGAGGGGCCGACCGGTCCAGCCGGACCGACGGGTGCAACAGGGGCATCCGGCGCGGACGGCGCATCGGGTGCAACGGGACCTATCGGACCTGCAGGCGCTACGGGGCCGACGGGTCCAAGCGGAGCGCCAGGCGTGCCGGGAGCAGCTGGAGCAACTGGTGCAACCGGAGCGAATGGAGCCGACGGCGCGACCGGGCCGACAGGTCCGACTGGACCAGCAGGAGCGACCGGTGCAACCGGAGCGAATGGAGCTGACGGCGCGACCGGGCCGACGGGTGCGACAGGTGCAACCGGAGCCAATGGAGCCGACGGAGCGACTGGACCAACAGGACCGACTGGTCCAACGGGAGCAACTGGCGCGACGGGAGCCGATGGCGCAACGGGAGCGACAGGTCCTACCGGAGCAACCGGTGCAGACGGCGCGACGGGGGCGACAGGCGCGACAGGCGCGACAGGAGCGACAGGAGCGACAGGAGCGACAGGAGCGACAGGAGCGACAGGAGCGACAGGAGCGACAGGAGCTACTGGCGCCGACGGAGCGACCGGACCAACTGGTCCGACCGGAGCAACTGGAGCGACGGGAACCGACGGCGCAACAGGAGCTACAGGTCCTATCGGAGCAACGGGAGCAACCGGAGCTGACGGCGCGACAGGACCAACGGGGCCGACAGGAGCGACGGGAGCCACTGGCGCCGCCGGAGCGACCGGAGCGACTGGAGCGACTGGAGCGACTGGAGCGACTGGGGCGACTGGACCGACTGGACCGACTGGACCGACTGGGCTAACTGGACCGACTGGGCCAACTGGACCGACTGGATTGACTGGACCGACTGGACCGACTGGACCGACTGGTGCCCAGGGAATTGCTGGGCCAACAGGTGCAACGGGACCTACAGGTCCGACTGGAGCAACGGGCGCAACTGGTCCGACGGGACCAACCGGACCGACTGGACCGACTGGAGCCCAGGGCATTGCTGGGCCGACCGGTGCGACCGGTGCGACGGGTGCGACAGGTGCGACAGGCGCCACAGGCGCCACAGGCGCAACCGGACCAAGCCTGATCCTCGCAAAGCTCGTCGGCACATTTACAGTGGCGGGCGCGGGGATCATCGGAGCATTCGAATGCGACCTTATACCGATAGCCGTCGCTGGCCTGACCGCAACCGATAACGTGATCCTGAAGGGCGCATCCGGCCCGAACTGGATCTACACCGTTGTGAGTACCGGATCGAACCTGATAACGATTCGGATGTGCAACCAACAATTTGGCGCTCGGAGTCCCAACGGTCAGGACTTCTCGTTCATGGCCCTGCGCTGAACACGCGGCCGGTCGGGCGAGGCGCTTGGACGCCTCACCTATGGCCGCAAGGCAAGACGGTCGCGGGGGGAAAAACGGTCAGCTTTAACATCGAACCGGCCCGCGTGTTCTGGAATGAACACGCGGGCCGCGCCGAGCAAGGAAAGGCGAGTAAGCCCCTTTCCTAGTTGTTCCCCTGCCAGTAGAACGTCGGCGCTTGCGTTGCTCTGGGGAAAATCTCCGCGAGCGTGTTCGCGTCGTACACGCGCCCGTTCTTCACTACCATCCGCAACGTGTTCGAGTTGCGGATGTTCTCGAGCGGATTGCGATCCAGGATCACCAAGTCCGCCAGCTTCCCCGCCTCGATCGATCCAAGGTCGCCGCCAAGGCCGATCGCGTCGGCTCCCCAGATCGTTGCGGCGCGCAGCGCGTCGTGCGTGCTCATGCCGCCGGACTGCGTGTTCCACAGCTCCCAGTGATAGCCGAGACCTTGGAGCTGGCCGTGGCTGCCGACGCCGATGCGCACACCACCGGCGACCATGTCACGCAGTTGCTCGCCGACCTTCTTGAAAATGTGCTGCGAGGGATGGAACCAGCCTGCTCCGGCGCCCGTGGTCACCTGGCCTGTTGAGCCGCCACGGCGCAGCACCTTGCCCTCGATCTCGCTCCACGGCGTGAAGCGACGCAGCTTCTGGTCGCCGAGCACGTCTTCGGTTGCATAGTAGTAGTTCTCGGCCCACGGACCGCCGTACGCCACGAGGATCGTCGGCGTATACACCGTCTTCGACTCGGCCAGCAGTTTCGTGAAGTCGGAGAAGTTCGGGAAGGTCGGGATCGTGTGTTCGTGCCCCGAGTAGCCGTCCGTCATCTCGGTGATCGTCATCTTGATGTCGAGCGAGCCTTCCGTGGTCGGCATCAGCTTCAGCTCGTTGGCCGCCTGGATCACCCACTGCCGTTGTTCGCGGTTGCCCGCGACGTATTGCTTGAGCGTCTTGGTGTCGTAGTAGTCGCTGTAACGCTTCAGCGTGCGACGCGCGTGATCCAGATCGCGAATGTTCTCGGAGCTGAAGACGCCGGGTCCCGTGGAGTAGATGCGCGGGCCGAGCACGCGGCCGGCGAGCACCTGGTCCTCGTACGAGAGCACGTCCGTCGTGCCGGTCTGCGGATCGCGCGAGGTGGTGACGCCATACGCCAGATTCGCCGCGTAGCTCCACACCTGGTCGCGGTGCACGCCGAACGCCGCGCGCAGGTGCGCGTGCGTGTCGACGAAGCCCGGCACGATCGTCTTGCCCGTCGCGTCGATGACGCGCGCGTCGGCCGGCACCTGCACCTGACCGCGCGCGCCCACCGCGACGATGCGGTTGTCCCGGATGACGATGTCGCCGTTCTCGATGATCTCGTCGCCCTTCATGGTGACGATGCGGGCGCCGCGAATCACCGCGGTGCCGCGCGGGATGTCGCGCTGCGCCGCGATGCGAATCCGGAATTCGTACGCCTGGAACACCGGCGTCCGCTGCTGTGCCGGAGCCGGCGCGGCGCCGCCCGCCGAGTCACGAGTGCCAGCCGCGGCACGTCGCGCGTTGCGCACGCTGTCGTCGAACACCCGGCCGCGTTCCACGTCGTAAACCACGTGGGCGTTCCCGATGCTCCAGTGGACGCGTTTCGCGTCCGCGCTCCACGTGGGGAACTGCCCACCGATCTCGGTGAGCCGCCGCACGGGGAAGGCCGCGGCATCAGCGGCGCCGCCAACCTGGATCCGCGGCTCGGGTCCGCCGATGACCGGCACGGTGACGAGGAACAGATCGCTGTTCACCTGCGCCAGCGCCTGATCGCCGCGAGGCGCCATGAGCACCAGCTGCGCCGCGGGACCTCCCTGCTGCCCACCGCCCGGTTCAGCACCCGGAGGCGGAGCGCTCGTCACCCGGAGGTGCGTCTTGATGTCCGTACCATCCCAGCGCATCGAGACCAGTCCACGGCCGCCGCTGTACAGGTAGACACGATTCGAGTCGGTCGTGAAGTGCGGCGCGTTCAGCCCACCCGATGGCGAGATCATGGTCGCGTCGCCGCCCGTGACGGGCACCCAGACGATGTCCTCGGTGCCACCGGGCACACCGCCGCCGAGCGCTTCACTATAGGCCCGCGCCGGTCCGCGCAGTGCCACGATGCGGCGCCCGTCCGGCGAGAAGGCCGGCTGCTGGAAGAAGGCGCCCCGACGCGTGAGCTTCTCGGGACGTCCACGTCCATCGGCGCGGACGCGGTAGATGTGACCGCCCTCGGCCTGCGACCATGTGGTGTACGCGATCCATTGGCCGTCGGGACTCCACGCCGGCTCGAACTCGCCGATGTCGAGTGACGTGAGCCGGCGAGGCTGCGCGGCTTGCTGGCTCTGCCGAGCCACAGTGTTGGTCGTGACTCGTGAGTCGTTGGCCGGGGCGCGTGTCGCACCGGTGGGAACGACCTCACCGCTGCTCACAACGGTGGCTGCAGGCGGAGCCGGGATGTTCATGATGTGGAGCCGATCGAGCGCCACGAACGCGATCTGCTTGCCGTCGGGGCTGGGCACCGCATCGCGGATCTGTTTCGCGATGAACGTCGTCGAATCGCTGATGGGATACTTGAAGTGCACCGCCGGTCCCAACGCGTGCACGGCTTCGGCCTCGAACTGAATCTCCTGCGGAGCGCCGCCAGCCACGGGCGCCTTCCACAGCTTGCCGTTCCACGTCGCGACTATGAATCGCGAATCCGGTGTGAAGCTCATGCCGGGATAGACGTCGAGCGTGGCGCGCGACTCCTGATCGTCGCGCTGGACGTTCTCTACCAGCCAGCGCTCGTCGCCGGTGTCGAGATCGCGGATGCGCAGCGACGTCTTGTCCACGTCGCGCGTGCCGTACACGAGCCAGCGACCGTCGGGCGACAACGTGGGGCGGAAGGCCGAGCCGTAGCGGAAGCTCCGGATGCTGGACTCGCCGGTGGTGCGGTCGAACACGTAGAGCTGGTAGTCGCTCATCGCCGTGTTGTAGATCCAGGACCCGCGGCGCTGTGCGTACCACAGGTAGCGCGGATCCTTCCCGAAGGCGGCTCCGATCTGACGCAGGACGTCGGGCGTGCCGGCCTGCGTCGGCGCCGGGATCAGACGCTGGCCGCTGCCGCCGTCCGCATGGAACAGGTGCAGCTTGGTGTTGCGCGAGACGACGACGTATTTGCCGTCGGGCGTCCACGTCGGCGACTCGTACGAGTTCTGTTTGCCGCGGGAGACCTGGACCGTGTCCTTCTTGTCCACTGAAATCGTCCAGAGGTTCCAGCCGCCATCGCGATCGGACACGAACGCGATCTTCTTGCCGTCGGGCGAGAAACGCGGCTGCCCGTCCATCGCCATGCCACGCGTGAACGGCGTCGCGCGCCCGCCTTCGATCGGCATCGTGTAGAGGTCGCCGAGCAGGTCGAACACGATGGTGCGGCCGTCGGGACTGACGTCGAGCGACATCCAGCTGCCGACGCGTGTCGAGAACGTCGTCGTGCGCGTTGGCGCGAGCGGCAGCCCCTCCTGCATCGGATTCCTGGGAGGACGCGTGCGCGGCGCGCCGGCCGCCGTGGAGTCGCGCTGCTGCGCAGCGAGAGGCGTGAACGCGGTGAACAACACAAGCGCCGCGCACAGCGGCGAGCGGATCGAGCGAATCATATGAGCCCCGTCTGAGCGAATGCGCTGATTCTATGGTGAGCGCTCGCCGCTGTATAGACGCAAAAACCGTCAGGGCACGAGGCGAAACACCGCGGCCAGAAACACGCGTGCGTCCGCGTAGATGCCGGGCGCGGCGGACTCGCGGGGACCGGCGACATTCACGTCGAACAGGCGCGCGTCGGTCGGGCCGGTCGTCAATTGCCGCAACCAGGCAAGAACGGCGTGCGGGTCGGCCTGAAGGAGGTTGGCGACGAACGACGGCTTGCGCAGCTGCGCGGCGCATTCCTTCGTCAACCACGTTCCCGACGACGCCGCGAGACTGGCTGCGCGACTGAGGATGAGGGTCGCATCGCCGTCACGGACGTTCCACTCGGTGCGTTGCTCGACAGCGGCTGCCGGTGTCTCGGTCAGGCGTGGGTAGCGGGCGAGGAGGCCCGGCGGCGTCGGGAAGTCCTCGGCCCAACCTCCGCGCGGGCACCAGCCGGTGTACGGCAGGCCCGCTGCGATGGCCGCGTCGAGCGCGGCGCGATCAACACCCGACTGTCCTCCACTGCGAATGATGAGTCGCACGGACAGTCAGGAAGTACTCGCCGGCGTCCCGCCCTAAGGAACTACTCGGCGCTGGCGACGACCCACGGGTCGTCCACCATCCAACCCTTCTCCGGCGCGAACAGGAACACCATGCCGCCGTTCGCGAGCCTGGGCAGGAGCCGGTGCGCGCGCGCCTGTTCCATCGCGGGACATCCCTCGCTGCGACCTGCTCTCGTCGGCGTCACGTAGGGCGCGCCGTGCGCGACGACGCCCCGTGCGCGCGCGTTGTCGTTGTAGTCGCCAGAGACCCCGTTCAGACGCAGCCCGATCGAGCGGTAGTAGCGACCAACCGACTTGCCGCCGAACGCGTACGTCTCCTGCGCCAGATAGAGTCCGAGCGAGGTGGCGGCGCTGCCCGGCCGATTGGAGAAGCGGGTCGGGATCCCGCTGCTCCCCGCGGAACCGCGCCCGTGCGCCACGGTGAACGGGCCTTCCACCACACGCAACGCCTCCATGTCGAAGACGTAGCCGCGCCGCGAGGTGCTCGACTGCCCGTAGTCCACGAAGTAGAGATACGGCTTCTTCACCTTGCTCGGGTGACGGGCCTGGTACGCGAAGTAGCTGCGAAACGCGGTCTCGAGCGCCTTGGGATGACTCAGCGGCCGAGCAACGGAAGCGAAGGCCTCGACCGCCTCGCGCGTCCTGGCCAGGACGGCGTTGTCCGCCAAGTGAGCCGTGGGAACTCCGGGACTGCCGGCGACGAGCGTGGCCGCTGAGGCCGCAACCGGGCCGAGCTCGCCAGAACCAGGAATGAGTCGCGCGCCCACGAATAGAGTCGCGGTGACGCCGATGAGTCCGTTTTGGAGATAAGTTGGCAGACGCATTGTTGACTCGAAATTGTGTCGTGGCGCTCGAGTACTACGGACGTTTACTGCACCGGCGAAGCCGAGATCGGTCCGGAGGTTACGGAATCTTCTCCCGGCCCTCAAGGACGATTCAACGCGCTTGGCGTTCCATGCCGGGCTCGGCGGCGTTAGCGTTGGCCTCGTCTGAAAGGGCGCCATGCGAATCAGCCTCCCGTCGTTCATCAGTCGTTTCCTGCTTCCGGCCAGCGACGCCCCCGCGATGTTCTCGAACGGGGAGCGCGGCCTCGTCGACGTCCGGTAGGAGGGCGCTTTGCGGACGGCGATCGTCACCGGACACTCACGCGGCCTGGGCGCTGCGATCGCGGCCGGCCTCCTGGCGCGAGACATACCTGTTCTCGGAATTTCGCGCGGTGCGAACGGTGAATTGGCGAAGCGCTTCGGCGACACGTTGACGCAGGCGCAGGTGGATCTGTCCGATGCGCAGGCCCTGACGCGGTGGCTCGAGACGCATGCGCTGCGCGATTTCCTCGCGAGTGCCACGAGCGTAGTGCTCGTCAACAACGCCGGGCTACTCCAGCCCGTTGGGCCGCTGGAGAGGCAGGACCCGACGGCCGTTTCGAAGACCATCGCCGTGAACGTCGGCGCCGCTCTCGCGCTGTCGGCGGCCTTCGTCGCGGCAACCGCCGACGCCGAGGATCGTCGCATCCTGCACATTTCGAGCGGCGCGGCACGCAAAGCGTACGCGGGGTGGAGCGTGTACTGCGCGACCAAGGCCGCGCTCGACCACCACGCGCGCGCCGTCGACATGGACCGGACGCCGCGGCTTCGGATCTGCAGCCTGGCGCCCGGAGTAATCGACACGGACATGCAGGCGGAGGTCCGCGAGTCCGCGGTCGAGCTGTTCCCGGACCGCGAGCGCTTCATCACGATGAAACGCGAGGGGCGGCTCAAGAACGTGGACGCGACCGGCCGCGACGTCGTCGCGTTCCTGCTTTCGGACGGATTCGGCCAGGACGTCGTGGCCGAGCTTCCCCGCTGACCCGAACCTCGCGTGGTGCGTGAATCGACCGCACCGGATCGACGCGAGGGGCTAGCGCGCGGCCGATTGTCGCGCGCGCCGGGCCGCGACGAGACGGTCGAAGTCGTCCTGCTCGAGATAGGTGACGTCCACCCACACGTGCGCCATCTCGTCGACGGTGCGATCGCCCCATCCCACCCATTGCGCCGGATCGGGATTGTGCTTGTTCGCGGCGGTGTTGTCGTGCCAGGCCGTGAACACCAGGGTGGTGCCCTTCGGCAGCAGCGGCGCCGCGCTGTCGGCGTAGATGTAGTTCACATGCCAGCGCCACTGAAAGTTGCTCACCATGCTCAGCAGTTCCTTGCGCCCGTCCGGATAGAGAGCCTCCATCGACATCGCCTTGCCGCGCATGTGCATGTGCGGCTGGAAGTTCTCGAGGCGCGCCGGCGCGGGCAGCACATACATGTTCTGCGTCATCGCGACTCTTCCCGGCGGGATGTCGAGCTCGGACTCGCGCGCCGCGTTGAACATGCGGAGGATCGTGCGGTTCTTCGGGACGAATCCCTTCGGGTAGAACCAGACGCCCAGCTCGACGACATCGCCCTTCACAGGCTCGCCGGTGGAGTAGTAGTGCACCTCCCAGCGGATCTTCGACCCCGGGAGCATCAGCTTGCCGGCGTCCTCGGGAAAGATCTCGCCCACCTTTCCGATCGCCCACTCCATGAACAGTCCCGCGGACATGCGATGCCCGCTGTGCGCCGCGGTGCTCGCGAGTCCGGTGATGCCCTCCTCCGGCTGGACCAGTAGGGCGAGCACGTGGTGCACGCTCCTTCGACCCCCAGGGTACGACGGCTTGACCTCGATCGCGCGCACCCAGCGCGGCTCGGTGAGACCCGTTTCGACGACGGGCCGCCACCACTTGTCCTGCCCCCTGGCCTCGACGCTGAACGGCAGCGACTTCACCACGAGGTCCGGCTCGCCGAACCGTTCCGCCAGCTGGTACTTGCCGGCGTCCGGCCAGCTCTGCGACGGCGGCAAGTCTCGCGAATCGCCGCGCGGCGTGCCGGCGTCGATCCACCGCAGGATCGTGCCGATCTCGGCGTCGCTCAGCGAGCGATCGTTCTTGAAATCCTGGATGCCGACCGTCCGATCGATGTGCCACGGCGGCATCGTCCGCGAGTGCACGCGGGAACGGATCATCGACGCGCGCCGCACGACGTCCTCATAGGTGAGCAGTGACATCGGCGCGATGGACCCCGGCCGGTGGCACGCCTGGCATTTCTGCTGCAGGATCGGCGCGACGTCTATCGTGAAGGTCACCGGCGGCGCCTGGCCGGCGAGTGGCGACACCGCTGCTATCGCGATGCCGATCGAGCCCAACGTCAGATGACAGCGCGCCAGCCTCATGACGGCCTCCCTGCACTCATCGAGTGACGATCACCTTCACGAATCCGTTCGTCCAGCAGCACTGCGCGTGTCCGGCATTCTCCACGCCGGACGCGTCATTGGCCCGAATCCGAAGCACGTAGTCGCCCGTCGCGCTGAACGTCGCGGTCGTTGATGCCGGCCGGCCCGCGCCGTCCGCTTTCGGCTCTCCCTCGCTGAACGCGACCGCGCCCGGCCCCTGGTGCTTGAACCACATCAGCGACACGGGTGTCCCCGCGCGGCCCTCGCTGCTGATGCTGCGAGCGGCGGCTCCGTCGTCCGAAGCCCAGACCTTCAGCGTCAACGGTTGTCCGACGGTCGCTCGCAGCGTCGCTCCCACGATGCCGCGCGGGCCTCGCCCCTCGGAGCCCGATGGATCGAACTTGACGACCGGCGGCGTGTTGCCGGACCCGGCCTCCCCGTGCAAGGCATCGATCTCCCACTGCGGCCTCAGGCTGCCGGCGATGGCAAACGTGTCGCCGCGGACGATCAGCGTCCAGGTCACCTTGTCCTTGTCGCCGAAGTTCGCGGGCACGGTGATCGCGAAGACACCCCAATGTCGCCGCGGCTGGAAGCTGGTGGGCTGACCCTGGTTCGCGTCGCCCGGCGCCACGAAGTTGGCCGGACCCACGGGGACGTCGAGCACCTCGCCGGCGTTTCTATTGAAGTAGCCAAAGGAGATGCTGATGGTGCCGTCCGGGTTGCGATACCAGCCCTCGAACACGGGTGTCACGGTCTGGCCGGACTGCCGGATGGGGGCGAGAGGTTCCTGCGCGGTGATCGGCGCATGCCAGGCGCACAACACGATGGCCGCCAATGCTGCGGCTGGGCGCAATCCGGGCATGGACTAGGAGTTACGAACTCGCTGCCAAAAGTCAATCCATCTCAGGCATCCAACGTTCAACGTTCGACGGAATTGCACGGGC
Organism: uncultured Gemmatimonadaceae bacterium; assembly: GCA_963724885.1. Taxonomy (GTDB): domain Bacteria; phylum Gemmatimonadota; class Gemmatimonadetes; order Gemmatimonadales; family Gemmatimonadaceae; genus DASPMP01. The sequence continues at coordinate 175,402 of CAVRWG010000005.1, forward strand.
TCACCAGCCGGTGCATACTCTTGCCGAACCGCACACTCATCGGGGCTCACATGCGTTCATTGCGCCGCCTCCCGGGCATCGTCTTCGGCCTCCTCGCGCTCGTCGCGACCGCCGCCACCCCCGCCCAATCGCAGCGTCCCAGCGACAAGTTGACGCTCGCCGACTATCTCGAGTGGGAGAGCGTCCAGGCGCCGTCGTTGTCGCCGGACGGCCGGCAGATCGTCTACACGCGGCGCTGGATCGACAAGCTCAACGACCGCTGGGAGACGTCGCTCTGGATCATGAACGCCGACGGCTCGCGCCAGCGCGTCCTGCTGAACGGGTCGAACGCGCGCTGGTCTCCGGACGGGACACGCATCGCCTACGTCGCGACGGGCGAGCCGCGCGGCTCGCAAATCTTCGTGCAAGTGGATGGACGCCGAGGGACCCGCCACGCAGATCACACGGCTCACGGAGTCGCCGTCCGACATCACCTGGCTGCCCGACGGCAAGTCGATCCTCTTCCGGATGAACGTGCCCGCGAGCAACCGGACCAACTGGCGCGTCGAGAACCAGCTCAACACCCTGCGTCCGCGCAACGCCACGTGGACCGCGGCACCGCGGATCGTCGAGAAGATGAACTACCGCCGCGACGGCACGGGCTTCACGAGCGACGCGGTCTCGCAACTGTTCATCGTGACCGCCGACGGCGGCACGCCGCGACAGATCACCGAAGACGACTACGGCGTCGCGTCCATCGATCTCACGCCGGACGGCAGGACCGTGCTGTTCTCGTCCGGCCCGCGCGCCGAGGACGGCGAGTACCAGTGGCGCGAATCGGATATTTACGCTGCGGACCTGGCGACTGGCGCGATTCGCAAGCTCACGACGCGGAAGGGCCCCGACGGAAACCCCGCCGTGTCGCCCGACGGCAAGCTGGTGGCGTACACGGGCTACGACTGGACCGACGACACGTGGGTCGACTCGCGGATGTACGTCATGAACATCGACGGCTCGGGCGCGCGCGTGCTCACCGGGTCGCTCGACCGCTCGCCGGCCAGCTCTCACGTGGGCGGCCGACGGGAGCGGCGTGTACTTCAGCGTGCAGGACCAGGGGTCGCAGAACCTGCACTTCGTGACGCTGCGGAGCGAGATTCGCGCGGTCACGAAGGGCACGCACATGCTGAACGTCGCCGAGATCGCGCAGAGCGGGAACGCCGTGGCGATTCTCTCGGACCCGATCAAGCCGGGCGACATCGTGACGTTCAACGTCAAGCGTCCGACGGAGTTCAAGCAGCTCACCGACGTGAACGCCGACGTCCTCGCCGGCAAGAAGCTCGGCGAGACCGAAGAGATCTGGTACACCGGCGCCGACGGCTGGAAGATCCAGGGCTGGGTGCGTCAAGCCGCCGGGATTCGACCCGGGCAAGAAGTACCCGCTGCATGCTCACGATCCACGGCGGGCCGCACGCGATGTACGGCGTCGGCTTCAACTTCGGCTGGCAGGAGCACGCGGCGAACGGGTACGTGGTGCTCTTCACGAATCCACGCGGCAGCACCGGCTACGGCAGCGCGTTCGGGAACGCGATCAAGCGCGCGTATCCGGGCAAGGACTACGACGACCTCATGGCGGGCGTGGACGCCGTAATCGCGAAGGGATACGTGGATACGCAGAACATGTTCGTGTACGGCTGCAGCGGCGGCGGCGTGCTCACCGCATGGATCGTGGGCCACACCGACCGCTTCGCGGCCGCGTCGTCGAACTGTCCCGGTCATCAACTGGTTGAGCTTCGTCGGGACCACGGACGGCTCGTCGTGGTACCGCAACTTCGACAAGCATCCGTGGGACGATCCCAGCGAGCACCTGCGCCGCTCGCCGCTCATGTACGTGAGAACGTCAAGACGCCGACGATGCTGATGACGGGCGTGAACGACCTGCGCACGCCGATCTCGCAGACGGAGGAGTTCTACGAGGCGCTCAAGGTGCTCAAGGTGCCGACCGCCATGATCCGGTTCAACGAGGAGTGGCACGGCACGAGCTCCAAACCGTCGAACTTCATCCGGACGCAGCTCTACCTGCGCGAGTGGTTCACGCGGTACGCGCGCAAGGCCACGCCAGTGTCAGACTGAATCGCGCGAACGGGGACGTCGACCAGCTGATTACGTTGGGTCTCCGTCGCGGACCACGCTGCGCTCCTCGGTCGCTCGCTGCCGCTCCGCTTCCCTGCGGTGCTCGCTGGCTGTCGGCGTCGGCGGGCGTCCGCCTCCGCCTCCAGACGGTCCGCTCAGGAGACCCAACGTTCACAGCCTGGTCGACGGAAGCGGCCAGGCGCGGGACGGGACTCCCATGAAGCGCACCGCCTGAGCCGGGACGCTGCGCAGCAGCGCACCGGCGAAGCCAGTGAGCACCGCAGCCGGAGCCCGACGACGCGTCAGCGGCGTCGGGCGCAGGCGAGGAGCGCAGCGTGGTGCGCGATGGGTGTCCCGGCCTGCGCCTGGTCAGCGATGCAAAGGCTACCGCTTGGGCTCGAACGTCAGCGTTGGACGCGGCGTGGGCTGGATCAACTTCACGCTCTTGACCGCGCTCCCGGTCAACTCGTACTCCACGAAGAACCCGGCCGGCATGCCCGGCGGGCCAGTGAGCCGGAACCGCGTTGGCGAGTCGGCCAGCAGCGTGTAGACCGGCTGGCCGGGAACCGTGAGCTTGAGGTTCCCGTCCACCCACGCCACATCGATGGTGAGCGCGGGCGTCTGCGACACGAACGACCCGGTCAGCTTGCCGGCGTCGCTCGCCGTGAGGACCACCCGGCGCGTGGTGTCGGGCGCCTCCGGCTTGCGGGCGAACGTCGCGAGTCCCTCGGCGTCGACGTTCTTCACCTTGCCGTCGGCGTCGAGCGCGAAGGTCACCATGGCACGTCCCATCGCGCGGTTCTTCCACGTCGCGCGGAAGGTGTCGAAGTGCCAGTGTTCCAGCTCCCCATCAAACGAGATACCGTAGGTAAGGCGCAGCTTTCCGTTCTCGAGCTTCACGTTCGCATCGCCGTACATGCTGTCGGCGTAGACGCCGGCGTACTTGTCGAGCGCCAGCGAAGGTTTGGTGCCGGCGGCGCGCTGCGCCAGCCGCTTGTCCTCGGTCTCCTTTGCCATGCTGCGCTGTTTGGTGCGCACCTTGAGGAACTCCGCGCTCCAGTCGCGCGGCGGCTGCGCCAGGAAGGCGTCGACCGCGCGGTAGATCGCGATCGTGGGCATGGGTGAGCCGTTCGCGTTCGTCAGCACCACCAACCCGAGCTTCTCCTCGGGGAGGAACGCGACCAGCGCGCTCATCCCGTCGATGTTGCCGCCGTGATGACGCAGCTCGCGGCCGCGATAGTCCTGGATCCACCAGCCCATGCCGTACGACGAGACGTGGGTGAACGGGTTGATCTGCCTGTTGTCGGCGCTGATCGGCGAGACGGTCGTGGGCGATTGCGTCTCATTGAGCGCGGAAGCGCTTACGACTGACTTCCCGGCGACCTTGCCTTCGTTGAGCTGGAGGCGCACCCACTTGGCCATGTCGTGCACCGACGAATTGATCGAGCCAGCGGGCGCGATGTTGTCGATGTTCTTCCAGGGGACGATGCGCAGGGTGTCCTCGACCTCCGTGTGCGGCGTCGCGACGTTGTCGCGTCCGGCCAGGGCACGCGTCGACGTATTGCTTTCGGTCATGCCGAGCGGCGTGAAGATCCGTTCGCGGATGCCGTCGTCCCAGGGCTTGCCAAGGGTTTTCGCCGCGGCTTCGCCCGCGGCGAGGTACATGATGTTCTGGTAGCCGAGCCGGGCGCGCATGCTCCACGCCGGTCGCAGGAAGCGGATGCGCCGCAGGATCTCGTCGCGCGAGTAGTCCGTGGCGTACCACATGAGATCACCGCGGGCGAGACCGCTCTTGTGCGACAGCAGGTCGCGAATCGTGAGCTCGCGCGAGACATACGGATCGTACAGCTCGAGGGCCGGCAGGTGCAGCGTGGCGGCGTCGTCCCAGCGCATCTTGCCTTCATCCACCAACGTGGCGATCAGCGTCGCCGTGAAGGCCTTGCTCGATGAGCCGATGGCGAAGAGAGTGTGCTCGTCGACCGGCTGCTGCGTGCCCATCGTGCGGGTGCCGTACCCCTTGGCAAACACCACGGAGTCGTTCTTGACGATGGCGATCGCGAGGCCGGGGACCTTCCAGTCCTGCATGGCCTTGGTGACGTAGGCATCGAAGCCCGTCAGCGGGGCTTTCTGGGCGGCCACCTGAGCGAGCGGCGCGGCGAACAACACTACGGCAAGAGCGAAGCGATTCGTCATGGGCGAGTCGGTTGAGTCGAGTACATGATGGGGCGCGTGCGCGCGGAATCGCAATATGCCGCGCCGTTCCTTGCCGGAAGAGATTACGGGGTCATCCCCGGCTGGTAGGTGTTGAGGAACTCGAGGAACCGCGAGATCTCCACCATGTCCCTGCCCGTGAACCGGATCGCGTGCGCGTTGAGGCGTTGCACGCCGGGGAGATACGACACGATCTCCGCCGGCGTGTAGTTCTTGAACGTGATGTCCAGCCGCACCGGCCCGCGCAGCACGTAGGGCCTGAGCGCCGCGCGCTTCGCCAGCCCCGCCTTGACGCGTTCCTTGACGAGCGCGACTCCTGCCTGCGGCGTCATCGTGTTCGCAGCATGGAAGCTCAGCGGCCGCTTCACCACAGCCCCTTCGATCGGACCGAGCAGCTGCTGCGCCTCCGCGACGGCCGCATCGTCTCCCGAAATCGCGACGACGGGCACGCCGAAGTGCCCCGCGATGGCGCCGTTGATCCCCGACTCCCCGACCGCCACTCCGTTCAGCTCCACACCTGCGAGATTGGCGCTCGAGAGTGTGTGCGCCCGCACGCCTCTCGTGTTCGTCGTCGCCGAGTGATACCCGATGAAGACGACGGCTGCGAATGTGGAGTCGATTCCCTCCACCATCATCAGCTGCCGCGGCCAGGATCGGATGATGCGAACGTCCGCCGGGAAGCGGTCGATCAGCAGGTTCTGACCGTTGCCGTGCGCGTCCACCACGAGGATCTCGGTCGCGCCGCTCTCCTTCGCGGCCTCCACGGCGGCCAGCGCCTCGCCGGTCATGAATTCGCGAAAGCGTCCGTACTCGAAACCCGTCGGGCTGAGCTGTTCACCCGTGACGACGCCGGTGATTCCCTCCATGTCCACCGAAATCAGGACTTTGAAAGGGCGCTGGGCCTCCAGCGTCGTCGAGAGACCGGCAACCAACAGGAGGGTGCGGACGGATTTCATTGCCCCGTGACCCCCAACTTCCTGCGCGCGAATGGCCGGGAGAACACGGCGGGTGGATTGTGGCCCGTGGCCATGTCGTATGCCTTCCGGTACATCGCCTTGGCGTCGTCCGCGCGGCCCTGCTTCTCGTACGTCATCGCGAGCAGCACGTGCATGAAAGGATCGTCATCGTTCCCCTGCATCGCCACCGCCTTCGTCAGCTCCGTCTCGGCGCGCGCGAGATCGTTCGTGTAGAGCGCGACGTATCCGGTGAGGTACGGATAGAACCGCTCCTGCTGCCGGGCCATCGCGGTGTCCGCATCGAGGAGTGTCCGCGCGGTCGCGACCTGGCGCCAGGCTTCGTCCTTCTGGCCACGGCGCGCCGAGAGCCGGGCGAGCGCGTGCGCCAGCCGGTAGTCCCACAAGCTCCTCGGGTGCGTCCGCGGCGGGGGCTCCCTGTTCCCGAGATCGCTGCCCCGCTTGTACATCCGCTCGGCGGCGTCGAGATCACCGGCATCGATGCAGACCCGGGCGGCTTCGTTGGCCATCTCGCCCTGCTGGTAGAACGCGTTCTGGGGCTCGGCCGTCTCGCGCGTCTTCCAGTACTCGATCACCATCTCCTCGTACTCGATGGCCCTGGCGCAGTTGCCCTCGAAACCGTAGGACATGGCCATTCGTCGCTGCGCCGCCGCCCGCGCCGCCGGCGTGGCGGCCGAGTCGATGAGGCGCTGGAAGATGGCGCGCGACTCGGCGTGTTTGCCTTCCGAGTCGAGTCGCTGCGCCTGCCGCGTCGCCTGTTGCGTGGGGCTGGGTTGTTGCTGCCCCTGCGCCGCCAAGGTGAAAGCGAGGCCGACGGACATGACTGCCGTGACAATCGAGCGATGGATCATGGCGCTGGACGGTTGCAGGTTCGGGCGGAAATTTCGCGCGGTGGCAGGGACGCGCGCCAGTGGCGACTTGCTCGCGCACCGTCGAGCCGGTCACATTGCGGCCATGTCGGCGGAACAGGCCACGTCGCTGCTGCGCGAGGCGCAATCCGTCGTGGTCTTCACAGGCGCCGGCGTGTCCGCCGAGAGCGGCCTGGCGACGTACCGCTCCGGTGACAACGCGATCTGGTCGGCCGCGAACTTCGAGCGGTACGCCAACCCGCGCGGCTACCGCGCGAACCTGCCGGCATCCTACGAGTGGTACCGGCAGCGCGCGCTCGCGGCCGCGGCAGCGCAGCCGAACGCGGCGCATCGCGCCATCGCGCGACTCGCGTCGCTGGTGCCGGGGCTCACGGTGATCACGCAGAACGTGGACAGCCTCCACTTGCGCGCCGGTTCAAAGGATGTCATCGAGCTGCATGGACATCTCCGCGACGCGCGCTGCGACCCCTGCGAACGGCGATTCGCATGGCACCACGCGCCGGCCGGCCCGGAGTGTCCCGACTGCGGGGGCATGTTGCGGCCCGACGTCGTGATGTTCGAGGAGGTGCTCTCCGAGACAGACCTCGGGCGCGCGCGAGACGCGGCTGCCCGCTGCGAGGTCCTGATCTCCGTGGGGACGTCGAACCTGGTGTGGCCGGCGCGCGAGCTGCCCGATGTCGCGCTGAGCGCGGGCGCGTGGGTGTTCATCGTGAACACGGACCTGTCCGGGCAGCCCCGGGGCGAGCGCGTCCTGCCCATGCCGGGGCGCGCGGCTGAAGTGCTCCCGGCCCTGGTCACGGCGCTGGACTGAAATTCCTTCCCGGCGGGATCCGCGTCCGGCGGAAGCATCGACGCGCTCTAGCGCGCCGCGGTGAGATCGTTCGGCTGGACGGGAGAGCTCACCGCATGATCGTCAGAACCACGGTGTCGCCGGGACGAACGAAGATCCGCTCACTCACCGTGGTGCGCCGGCTGCCGATCGGGTCCGCCAGGAACTGCAGCTCGCGGCCGCCGCCAACGATGCTATGGGGAATCGCCAGTTTCGCCGTCGAGTTGCCGTTCGCGGTGCCGAGGCGGATCCGCGCACTGCCCTCCAGGATGTAGATGGTCATGTCGGAGGTGCCGCGATTCTGGATCTGCACGTAGCTGCGCTCCTCGTCGGGCCGGGTAGATTGGCGAGGCCCCCCCACGGTGCAGGCGCTCACGAGCGCCGACGCGAGACCGACAAGGAGGACAGTCCGAAGATGTCGAGTGGCGAGCATGTCCGGTTGCGCGGGGCGGATCGAGTCAGTTCTCTCGCACGAGTATATCGCGCGCTCGGGCCGCTGCCAGACCGGCTCCTCGCGGTGCTCGTGGTCGGCCTGGCGGCATGCACGAGCTCTCCCCGTACGGCGCCAGTGCCGGCCCTTCCTTTCGCGACCGACACCGTTCGCGGGGAGCTCGTCCGGCCCGGTGTGACCCGCTGGTTCATCTATGCGCGTTCCGGACCATGGGCAGTGCACGCGGTCGTCGTCGATCGCGATCGGTGCTACAGCGCCCGCGCGGCCAAGGGCGGAGACGTCGCGGTCGGGCGCGCTACGACGTCTGCCATTCTCACGCGCCTGGACAGCGTCGCCGACGTCGTGGCCGGAGTGAACGCGGACTTCTTTCTCTTCGCTCCGCCGGGCGTACCGACCGGCGCCTTCGTCTCGGACGGGCGCGTCGTCACCGGGCCGTCGCGCCAACCGGTGCTGGCGTTCGATTCGCTGGGCGCGCCCGTGATCACCACCCTGCGAGCCCGCGGGTCGGCGACGATTGGCGCGGAGCGAATGGACATCGCGGCCTGGAACCGGCGCGCGGCGACCGGCGCAGCTCTCTTCGACACGCGCTGGGGCGCAGCGACGGACACCGCGTCAGCGATCGAGGTCGTCTTCGGCGGCATGCCGCCGCGCGTGACCCGGATCGACAGCGCGACCGCCGGCGTCGCGATTCCGCCGGACGGAGGCGTCGTCGTGGTGAGCGCGGGACGGGCCGCGACGATCCGGGTGGGCGACGCGGTCCGCGTCAGCGTGGCGCTCGAGCCGTCCGGAGTTCGCGAGGCCGTGGGCGGGCGTCCCATTCTGGTTCGCGACAGCGCGATTGCTGCGGGCGTCGACACGGAAGGCGGACCGGGGTTCGCGACGGGACGGCATCCGCGCACCGCCGTCGGCATCGGGCGGGAGGGACGGCGGCTCTTTCTCGTCGTCGTGGACGGACGGCAGAAGCCGTACAGCGACGGGATGCCGCTGCGCGAGCTGGCGACGCTGATGCGCGCGCTCGGCGCGCGGGACGCGATCAATCTCGACGGAGGCGGCTCGACGACCTTGGTGCTCGCCGACGCGCGCGGGACGCTGCGCACGGTGAACCGGCCGTCCGACGCCACCGGCGAGCGCGCCGTCGGCAACGCGCTTGCCATAGTGGGAGGATGCCGTACTTTCGCCCCATGAACGCCATTCGAATCACGCTCGCGGCTCTTTCGATCGCCGCGCCGGTTGCAGGCGCCCAGGTGCCAGGGCTCACCGGCACGCTCGTCGTCACAAACAAGACGCCGTCAACGGCCACGATCATCGACGTCGCCAGCGGGCGGACCCTCGCCACGCTTCCCACCGGGGCGGGTCCACACGAAATCGCGATCTCGAGCGACGGACGCACGGCGGTCGTCACCGACTACAGCGGCCAGCCCGGGCGCACGCTCACCGTCATGGACGTGCCGGCGCTCCGCGTGGCGCGCACGATCGACCTCGGGGAGTACACCCGGCCGCACGGCATCGTGATGCTGCCCGGTGACAGCCTGGTCGCGGTGACCAGCGAAGCGAGCGGACACATCGCCGTGGTCAACGTGCACTCCGGATCGGTGAGAACCGCCGTGCTCACGCGCGGCCTCGGATCGCACATGCTGGGCGTCACCGCGGATGGGTTGCGGGCCTACACCGGCAACATGCAGAGTAACACCGTATCGGACCTCGACCTCCGCACGGGCCTGCTGCGCCAAAGCTGGAACGTGCCGACAACGCCGGAGGCGATCAACGTCACGCCCGACGGCAAGGAGGTCTGGGTCGGCAGCAACGCGACCGGCAAGGTGAGCGTGATCACCGTCGCGACCAACGACGTGAGCACCGCCGCGGAAGGGTTCGGATGGCCGTACCGCGTGCTGTTCACGCCCGACGCGAGCACCGTCCTGCTGCCCGACATGCGCCGCGAGGACCTTCGCTTCGTGGACCGCGCGTCCCGGCGCGCGCTGGGCCGCATTGCCTTCGAGGGCGGCGGGCCACAGGGGATCGCGATCACGCCGGATGGACGCTACGCGTTCCAGTCGCTCAGCCGGCAGGGCCGCGTCGCGATCGTGGACGTGCGCGCACGTTCTGTCGTCGGCTACCTCAGCGCGGGCGATACACCCGACGGCGTCGTCTACACCACGCGCACGCTGTCAGCGCAGTCCTCGGCGCCGCCGACCACACCGAGCACGGCGCGGCCGCAGGACGTCGAGTCGGTGGACGCCATCATCGCCGCGCTGTACGACGTGATCTCGGGACCGGCAGGACAGAAGCGCGACTGGGATCGCTTCCGGAACCTCTTCGCGCCCGGGGCACGATTGATCCCCACCGGACGCCGGCCCGATGGTTCACGCGTGATCCGTCACATGACGCCGGACGAATACGCCACGACCTCCGGACCGCAACTCGAGCGGAACGGATTCTTCGAGCGCGAGATCGGCCGGCGCACCGAGGAGTTCGGGAACATCACGCATCTCTTCAGCGCGTACGACAGCAAACGCACCGCGGCGGACAGCGTGCCATTCGCGCGCGGCATCAACAGCATCCAGCTGTTCAACGACGGCAAGCGCTGGTGGGTGGTGACGATCTTCTGGGACAGCGAGCGGCCCGACAACCCGATTCCGGCGCGTAACCTCGGGCGACCCTAGCGGAATGGGTCGAGTCAGGGACGCGGCACTGTGCCTGATCGTCGCGTCGGCATTCGCCTGTCGCGAGGAGCCGCCGGCCTATCGCGGTCCGGGCCTCAAGGTCGAATCGCTCCCGCTGTCCGACCGTGTCGCCGTGTACCGCGCGGCGCTGGCCTCGTCGTTCACGCTCGATGATCCGACGCTGTCCGTGCTCGCCGACACCATGCTCCTCCCGCGCGGCCACGGCCTCGCGGGAGGAATCGCAGCGGGACGCGGGCTGATGGACTCGCTCCGCGCGCGTGGGCTGATTCGCGGAACCTGCCAGGTGCCGGTGGTGAACACGCGTGAACCTCTCGTCTGTTCAGCCGAACGTGCCGGCTACGCCGTTCGATTCTCGGATCCGTACCGGCTGGGACCCGATTCGGTGCAGGTACACCTCGTCGTGCAGCAGTACGCGATCCCTGACGGGCCACGCGAGCAGAAACTGCGCTTCGAGCGCGCATACCACGTGGCGCGGCGGGGCACGACGTGGCGTGCGGTGCGCGAAGCCCGCATACCACAGCCCTAGGAGTGGCGCCAGTTCATCGCTACGCGCGAGAGCCGATGCGCGATGTGGAGTGACGCGGCCGGACTGCGTGTGACGAATCGGACGATGCGCGGCAGCGAGTAGACGGCAGACCGGACACCTGCAGCGTGGCCAAGGCAGGGTTCTACGGCACGGCCGGACCAGAGATCGACGAGCGGGTGGAAGAGGTCGACTCCCGCGTCGCGCGCAGCGGTGATCGAGCCCCAGGGACGCGGATTCAGCTCGAGAAAGTAGAACACGCCTGCGCTGTCCCGGATGAAGTCGGCGCTTGCGAGTCCCGTCATTCGCGTGGCCAGGAACGTCGTGGTCGCCGGGGTCACGAGCCGTGCATCGTCGGTTGACACCAGCGTCGCAGCGGGTCCCGTGCGAGCCGGAAACTGGACGGTCTTCTGCCCTGTGTAGAGGCGGAGCGCGGAGCCGCTGTCGAAGAGGCCCCCCGCGAGGAAGGTGGGCCCGTGGATGTACTGCTGCAGAAACGGGTCCGCTCCCCGTCGTCGGATCCTCGAGACGGCACGACGAGCCGACGCGATGGAAGTGACGATCGCCGTTGCGGCGCCGCCGCGACCGACGCTGCCCTTGACGACCAGGGGCAAACCGAGCGCGCGCGCGCCTGCTCTCAGGTCCTCTTCGCTCCCGGCGCGATGCTCCATTGGAACCCGCACGCCCTGTCGCGCCACAAAGCCGCTCATGCGCCGCTTGTCGTCGAGCAACGGGACGAGCCAGGGGGCGAACGCCGGAAAGACGCCGCGGCCCCCGCGTGTCAGCCGCTGAAGTGGCTCGGTGAGCGGATAGATCACATCGAACGCCTTGCGGTCGAGCAAACGCCCGATCGCGTCTACGAGATCGGGATCACCTGTACGTGGCGCCAGCCTCCAGCTGATGTCGCCGCCCCGCGTCGGTCCCGAGCCTCCCGCGGCCGCAAGCACGTCCACGTCGCAGCCGGCTTCGCGCAAGCCGAACGCCGTGTGCACCCCGCTCATGAATCCCTCATCCAGCAGGAGGACCTTCAGCGTCTTGCAGCGCAGGGGCGCCGCTGGCAGGTTTGCAGGCGACATTGACCGTCCATGCCCGGAGCGTTGTCATGAGAATGTATCTGCGCGCGCACGGACGCGCGGTGGTGCTGGGCTTCGCTCTGGTGACCGCGGCCTGCGTGATCGTCTCGAGCACGACACGCATCCGGCCGCTCACGCCCGGCGCAGCTCCGGTCGACGTGCGCTCGCCGCTCCGCGTACACATGGCCAGTGGCGAGGTCGTCGTTTTCACGAACGGCGCCCGCGTCTCCAGGGACCAGGTGTCGGGCGCCGGAATCCGGCACGACGTCACGCGCACCCGGCAGGCGCCTGCGAGCCTGGTCTCGATGGACAGCGTCATCGGCATCGAGGTCATCGAACGCCAGATCAACCCGGGGCGCACGCTCCTCTACTCGACGGTGACTCTTTCCGCGTCCGCCGTGCTGGCCGCGGCCCTCGCCGTCGCGATCTTCGGGTCCTGCCCGACGATCTACGCCGACAGTGCCGGCATCGCGACCCTGCAGGCCGAGTCGTTCTCGTACAGCATCTCGTCCCTTTTGGCGAAGCGCGACGTCGACCGGCTCAACGTCCGGCCGGACTCGAACGGCGTCGTACGGCTCGAGGTGCGCAACGAAGCGCTGGAGACCCACTACATCGATCAGCTCGAGCTGCTCGAGGCGCGGCACGACCCGGACGAAATGCTGCTCCCGGCCGCGCGCCGAGGGTTGGTCGCGGTCCGTAACGTCAAGCCGGTCGAGCGTATCCGCGACGCGCGCGGCCGCGACGTCGCGCGCGTCCTTGCCCGCGAGGACGAGGCGGCTTTCGGGAGCGACGACGCGCTGCTGCGCGACGCCGCCGAAGGTCGCGTGGCTCCGGAAGACCACCTCGACATCGTGGTGCCGCGTGACTCGCAGGCGAGTGAACTGGCGCTCGTGCTCAAGCTGCGGAGCAGCCTGCTCTCGACGACAATCTTCTACGAACACATGCTCGCGCGTCCCGGAGCCCGGTCGCTCGACTGGATCGGACGAGACATGTCGAGCATCGCGTCCGTGGCCGGCGTGGCGCGCTGGTATACCGACAATTTCGGGTTGCGTGTGCTGGTGCGGGATGGAGAGCGGTGGCGTCCCGTCGTGCGCCTCATGGACTTCGGGCCCGTGGCCTGGCGCCATGTCGCCGCGGTCGTTCCGAACGTGAGCGCAGGAGACAGTCTCCACATCCGGCTGGCGTTCGCTCCCGACGAGTGGCGCATCGACCGCGTGGGTTACTCGTGGCAGGTGCGGCAGGTCGAACCACGCGTCATCCCGCTGGCGCGCATGCGTTCGAGCGACGGCGCCCAGCGGGGCGCCGAGCGCGATCAGTTGCGCAGGGCCGACGACCGATTCCTAGTCACCGAGCCGGGATCACGTTTTTTTGCGGAGTTCGACGCGGGCAAGTCCGCCGGGGCGCGGACCTTTCTGATCGCCGCGGATGGCTACTACATCGAGTGGATTCGCCCGAGCTGGATCCGCTCGGCACGGGACTCCCTGCCCTTTTCTCCCCAGACCACACAGCGAGAGGTTCTGCAAAGTTGGCTGGCGCAGAAGGACACGCTGGAACGGCGCTTCTTCCGCGACCGGGTGCCGGTACCATGAGACGCGTCGCACTTGTCGCCTGCGCGCTCCTGCCAGCGTGCTTCACCTCGCCGCGAGCCACGGCAGATCCGCGCGCCACGCTCGCCCGCGGGATCACGTGCGACGTTGCATATAGCAATCGGCGGCCTCTCCAGGGAGAGCTGCTCGCGGTCGGCGATTCCGCTTACACGCTGCTGGTGGGGCAAACCGTGGTTGTGGCGATGTACCACAACGCTATCAGCGCATCGTTTCACATCCCGCGATCCGGCGGTTCGCGCACCGGCGTCAATGGCTGGCCATCGCAGACAGTGCGCGACGACGTCGTGAGCTATGCCCGATTTCCCCTCGGCATCCCCCCGCAGGCGTTGTCGGCGCTGCTGCGCGCCGGAGGCCAGGTGGCGCCGGACACGGCGCGAGCCACCCGATGAAGCGGTCCCTCCTGGCCCTGACGCTGTTGACGCAGCGACTGGCCGCGCAATCGCCGGAGGCCTTCCGCGCCGAAGCACGCGCGGCGACGCAACGGTTCGCGGACGTCACCGCGGCGCGAGCTGAAGGATTCAGGCTCGTCGGAGTCGAGTTCCCCAGGATGGGCGAGCACTGGGTCAATCTCGCGCGCGTGCTCGAGAATCGGTTCGCACCGGATCGTCCCTCGGTGCTGATCTACGTGAATGTGGCGGGGAGCCGTCGCCTCGCGGGACTGGCGTACACCGCCGTCCTGAAACCGGGAGAGACCCCGCCCGCGAGTGTCGCGCCTATTGCGGCGTGGCATGAGCACAACGGATCGGTAGCCGAAGAGAGCCTTCCGCTGCATCACGCAACGGGCGTGGCGTCGCAGGGCGACGCGTTGCGACTTGCGATCCTGCACGCGTGGGTCTGGCAGGCCAATCCCGCCGGGCTGTTCGTGACGGACAACGCAACCCTCCCCTTCCTGCGGCGCGGTCTGTCGGCACGCCCGACGTCGGCCGCAACGCTGAATGGGATGGATCTCGCCGCGGACAGTGCCCGGTATTTCGAGCTCCAGATCGGCACCGCATGGCAAGCGTCCGAGGACGAGCGCAGCATCGTGCAACGCATCGTCGAGGACCATCGCTCGCGCGCCGCCCGCATTCCCGACGCCGCCGCGGATGCCTTCGCCGCCGCATGGCGGGCGCTGTGGACGGATCTCGAACGCGCGCTGCCAGCGCACTCCGATCGGCTGCGGACGGTTCGCGCACGGCTCGATCCCTGAATCGAGCCCCTATCCGACAGGTGCGGTCAGCTATCTCGCGCTCACGCGGTCATACAGCTCGCGCAGCGCATCCCTGACGTTGCCGGCGTGCCTCGCGTGCATCGCCTCGCTGTCCGGCACCGTGATCGGGACGCCGAGGGACGCCGAGAGATCGCGCAGGATCGCCGGCGCTGTGGAACAGCGATACAGCGTGGGCAGCCGGCCGGCGCGATGCAGCGTGATCACCAGGCCGCGCGCGTTTGCCGCGCGGAATCGGAGCCGCCACCAATCCAGCCGCGACAACTGCTCGGCGCCGTCGCAGAGCACCACGTCGTTGCCGCCCCATCGGGGAAGGTCAGTGGGCAAGCGACGCCAGTCCGTGAAGAAACGCATCAGATGCGTACGGAAGCCGAGCGGTCCCAGGCGGGCCTCCAGGTCCTCGAGCAGCGTCGTCTTGCCGCTGCCCTTTAGGCCCACGATCGCGCCGCGCCAGCGGAGCTGCTCGAGCCGCTCCAGGAGACGCGCCCACGCATCGTCGCTCAACCGATAGCGTTGGCGCAGGACGCGGTGCGTCGCAAAGGGATTGTCAGCGGCGCGCAAGAACCAGCTCCTCGGCGCTCCCGACCTCGGCGCCGCTGGGGCTCATCGTGAACTCCCACCGCGCCACTTCACGGTCGGCCACCAGCTCAACCGCCCATCGCACCGAGATCAGCTTTCCAGAAAAGGAGTACGGCGCAGCGGGTAGCGCGAACTTGAGCGTGCGATCGCCCTTCGCAGTGGGAATGTCCACACGCTGCATCTCGACGACGCCTACGTCCTCCGTTCCCTTCCCTTGCGTGTACCAGAACAGCCGCGCCTCGATCGACCCGGGCGCGACGGGCAGCGCCCAGGTGCCGGTCAGCTCCAGGACGTCGCGGGGACGACGCGCGGCGTCGCCGCTCCGCGGCTCGAGTGCTATCGTCATCGGCCGCGTGGGGCGATGGTGATCCGGAACTCCTCGTCGCTGTCCGGCCAGTTGGCGACGTCGCCCCTGACCCGCAGCAGCCACACGACCTTGTTGTTCGGCGCGTCAAACGAGTGCATGGTGTCCGCCGGGATGGGCAGCTTCGTCGAGCCGCCAAGCATGTCCACTGGCGACACCTGCTCGACGAGCGTGAAACTGGCGAACACGTGCTTGTCCGTGCGCGTGTCGGTACCTCTCCGATATGTGGCTTCCTCGCGCCCCTCGAGCGTAATGCTCAAGCGGCGCAACTTCTCGACCCTGCCATCCACGGCCCAGCGCAGTTTCAACTCGCCGCCCAGCGGCAAGACCGGCGAGTTCACGGTGAGCAGCGGGACCGGATTGTAGTAGGACAGCAACATGTGCACGGCGACCACGAGGAGAAACACGCCCACGAGGACGAACGGCGTCAGGAAGAGACTCATGACGAGCTCGAAGACATTGTTGCGCCAGTTGCCAATTGCCTCCGTGAGAAACACCGAGACTATCCCGTTCCAGAACAGCGCAACGAGAATGGCGCCGGCGAGCTTGGCGCCGCGGCTATGAATCGGTAGCAGCCGCGTGCTCTGCCTGCGATCGGGCGCGTCTTCGTACACGACGTGAGTCGGAGGAACGCGAGTCGGGACCAGGCTCGAAGTGATAGGACCTCGGCCGAGGATTGCTCCCGCGACACCGCTTGCCCCGACGACTATGAACACCAGCGGAATGATTCCCCAAAGCAGGTCGCTTGTTGGCCCGCGCTTCACTACCGAATCGGAAGGGTCGGCCGGATTGACATAGCACGTCGTCCGGGCGCCCGCAGGCAGTCGGTCGACCACTTCCCGCTTGCGACGGTATCCGCTCGACGACATCGACACGAACTTGTAGCGATTGCCCACGTGCGGGCGGTCGTCGACGTGATACCGATAGGTGAGGGCCACTCGGTATGTCGAGCCCTCGTCGCCGTCGAGTCGCTCGACTCTGCTCGCGAGAATCTCGCAGGGCACCGCGGTCCAATCGACCGCGTCGATCATGCGCAATACCGGGCGCCCCAGAATGAGACCGCCAAACGCCAAACCGACGGTGAGAAAGAGGCCGAAGAACAGCCCAATGACGACTCGCGCGCCCCGCGTGCTCTTCGGAGCGCTGGAGATCGGTGCCGAGTGCATGCTCACCAAAGCGCCGTGAACACGAGACGCAACAATCCCCCCGCGATCATGGCCAGTGCCGTGCTCGCGAGCGTGCCGATGAGGAAATACTCCGCGAACTCATGCTTCTCGAGATCCTTGCTCCGCACCAGACCCTTCGCGGCCATCAGGAACCCGAGCGCCGCGTAGCTCCCGGCGGCCACGACGCCCGCAAGCAGTAACCGCTCGATGGAGCCGATCAGCCGGCCGCGGTTGTACTCCACTTCGTCCACCTGCGACGCGACGGTCGGAAGCGACCCAGCCCGAGTGAGAATCGCGCGCACCACCTGCGTCCCGCCGCGATGCAGGAAACCGAGGAGCGCGACGCTGAAGCAGATCGCCGCGAGGCGATGGTCGGCTATCGGCAGGTAGAAGATCGTGACGAGCGGACCCGGTGCCCGGTCGCCGACGATGAGCGCCGAGAGCAGCGCGTAGCCGATGCTGGCGCCGAGCTCGAACTCCGCGCCTCGCATCCGCCAGCCGTCCTTGCCTCGTTCGCGCGCCACGGTGAGCACCAGCGCCAGCGCGCAGCCGAGCACCATCAGCGCGATCGCGATCCCCGGCGCGCGCCCGATGACCAGAAACGGCACAGCGGTCAGCAGCAACAGCCGGGGGATCGCGGGCTTCCACCAGCTCTTCGTCGGCGTGATGTGCACCCGGCCCCAGGTGGACTCGGTCCGGCCGAGATAGTACATCGCCGCCACCCATCCGAGCAGCAGCATGGACCACACGAGGAGCGCGGCGGCGCTCACGGGCCATTGGAGTCTCATGCCGGATGCGTCCCCTCACCCAGTGCGTGCCGATCCAGCACCGTGCGCCAGGCCAGCAGTCCGGCCTCGTACTCGCGCCAGCCCGCCGATTGAGCGCGGTTGCTGAGCGCCTGTTGGCTGATGCCCATGTCCTTCGCCGCCTCCTTGCGCAGCCCTTCATGGTGCCGCAGCGCCGTGACAATCTCCCGCTGCGACGTCTCCAGGTGCGTCCAGTGGTGCCCGACGAGTCCCGAGATTCCGTTGAGCACCACGTCGTCGCCGCCGAATCCCGTGAACGCCACGCCGTCCCGCTTTGCGGCGCGCCAACCCTCCAGCAGATCACGAGCGGCATGCCACGCCGGACCGTCGGTCCCGAGCGCGACGGGTTTGAGGTCCGTCGTCAGCTCGCCAAGGCTCACGACGATGCGAAACCGGGTGCGCGGGAGGCGCTCGCGAATGTCCTGCACGATGTCCGGCACAGCGGCGGGAGCCCGGAGCAGCCCCTGGAACTCGTCGCCCAGGGTCATCAGGAACTTGCTCAGCACGCTCGACGAATAGTTGGCGTTGATCCCGTTCATGAGGTCGTCGAGGGCGCGCTGCAACTCCGCGCGTTCCCGCGGCTCCAGGCGCTGCGACCTGACGATGTCACCGAGGATGGCAATCACCTGCCGACGAGCTACCATATGAAGTGGTCTCCAGCTGTGCCTACACGTTTTCTCGTGTATTGCGACGACTACACGATATAACCTGTAACTAGCTGGTCAAGGCATGAGAGGGACTAAACGGCAAAACGTGTAGTCCAGCCGGTACACGGTTTATCGTTCGCCCACGATGAACCATTTCCTCCTGCATGCGCGCTTCAGGCAGCTCAGGGCTCCGCGAGCCTTCGAGTGCACGTGGCCTCGAACGGCGCTCCGGTTCGAGGCACCACCGTTCGGGCGGCTCGTCGAAGACGACCGCCGCCACCGGCCGCGCCACGATGCGGCTTCCTGCCGAGGGGTCCGGTTGGTGCTCTAGATTTCCCGCATGAAAATCCCAGCCGCCTTCTTGTCGGCCACCGTCGCGCTCGCTGCGTGCGGGCCCAAGCAGTGGCCTGCTACAGCACCCGCCCCCGCGCCGGCGCCAGCGCCGACGCCGGCGCCAGCGCCCCCTCCCGCCGTCGTGCGCACGGCGCCACAGAACTGGCATCTGCTCGACGCGACCGCGGACGGCGTTCCCGGAATCAGCCTGCTGCGCGCCGAACGCGAGCTGCTCACGAACAAGCGACCCGCGCGCACCGTGATCGTCGCGGTCATCGACAATGGCATCGACACCACGCACGCGGGCCTGCGTCCCCGGCTCTGGACGAACGAGCGTGAGGTGGGCGGCAATGATCGCGACGACGACAACAACGGCGTCGTGGACGACCTTCGCGGCTGGAACCTGCTGGGCTCGCGCGATGGCCGCCTGTTGAAGGAGGACACGTACGAGCTCACGCGCCTCGTGGCGCAGTGCCGCCGTCCGGCGGGGCGCGACTCGCTGCCCGCCGACTACCGCAGCCGGTGCGCCGAGTTCGAGGCTCAGTTCGCGAAGAAGCGCGGCGACATCGACCAGACGCTCGCCAACATCCGTCAGATCGACGCCCTGTACGCGCAGGTCCTTCCGATGCTGCGTCGCGCCGCCGGGACGGATTCGCTCACCGTCGCGAACGTCACCGCGATCGCCCCGGCGAACGACACTCTCCGCCAGGCGCGTGGCGTCTTTCTCCAGCTCGCGTCGCAGGGCATCACGCCCGACGACGTCGCGAGCGCGAAAAAGGCGTACGAGTCGCAGGCGAAGTACGGGTTCAACACGGACTTCGATCCGCGCCCCATCATCGGCGACAACTATCCGGACACGACGATCCGGCGCTACGGCAATTCCCTCGTCATCGGCGCGGGTGCGGAGCACGGCACGCACGTGTCGGGCATCGTCGGCAGCATCCGCGCGGGGGGCGCGAACACCAACGGTAACGGAGAGGGCGTGGGGATCGCGCAGTCGGTGCGCATCATGACGCTGCGCGCGGTACCGGAGGGCGATGAGCGCGACAAGGATGTGGCGAACGCCATTCGCTACGCGGCCGACCACGGCGCGAACGTGATCAACATGAGCTTCGGCAAGGGCCACTCGCCGTTCAAGAAGGTGGTCGACGACGCCGTGAAGTACGCGGACGCGAAGGGCGTGCTGATGGTGCACGCGGCCGGCAACGAAGGGGCCGACGTCACGAAGTCGCCGAGCTTTCCGACCCCCGTGTATCTCGACGGCGGGCGCGCGCGCAACTGGATCGAGGTCGGGGCGACAACGTGGCGAGGCGGCGATACGCTCGTGGCCAACTTCTCCAACTGGGCCCGGAGCATCGTGGACGTGATGGCGCCGGGCGACGACATCAACTCGACGGTTCCCGGCGGCGGCTACAAGGAGCAGAGCGGCACGAGCATGGCGAGCCCGGTGGTGGCCGGCGTCGCGGCGCTGCTGATGTCGTATTACCCGACGCTCACCGCGAGCGACGTGAAGCGCATCATCCTCGAGTCGAGTACGAAGTATGGCGACAAGATGGTGGTGCGGCCGGGTGAGGCCGGGGCGGCGATCAAGTTCGGCGAGTTGTCCGCCACCGGCGGCGTGGTGAACGTGTACAACGCGGTGAAAATGGCGGAGCAGATGACGGGGTCGCGGCCCTAGTCACGGGTGGCGACGCCCGCGTGGCTGCAGGGCCCGATCGAGGGCGTGCCCCCACTGCTCCAGCCCGTGGCGCACGCCCTCGTGCAGGCGAACATCGATGTGCAGGGTGTGCTGCCGCCGCTTCCAATGACCGTCGTCTGGGCGCGCCCGGGCGGCGCCGCGTCCATCGGGTTCCACGCGACGCACGGCGTCGGGAGTCTCGATCGCCTGTTCACGTACGCGCGCGGTGAGGCGCTGAGCGAGGCGCAACTCGCGGCGCTCGGGGCCGAGAAGACGCTGGACGGTTCCGGCACTGCTTCGGAGCTCGCTGCCAACTTTGCGCGTGGCGTGGAGCGGGCGCTCGCGCAGCTGCGGGCCACGTCCGCTGACGAGCTTCTGGAGCGTCGGGAGGTCGGCAGGGGAAAGCTTCCCTCGACGGTGACCGGCCTCCTCTTCCATGCCGCGGAGCATACCGCGACTCACGTGGGACAGTTGATCACCACCGCCAGGATACTGACGGGATCCTGATGCTGGACGCACGGAATGCGAACGGCGGGATGCAAACGGCGGGATGCAAACGGCGGGATGCAAACGGCGGGATGCAAGCGGCGGGAAATGAAAAGCGGGAAGCGAACAGCGAACCTTCGCCATTCGACTTCCCGCCCTTCAACTTCCCGCAGTCAGCATCCTGCAGTCAGCATCCTGCAGTCAGCATCCCGCAGTCCATGGTCTACGTACTCACGTCCCCGCCTGCGGTGTGCACCCCGCCGGCTGCGGGCTGCGTGGCAGACACTCGGCCTCTGGGAACGGGAACCGGGGCGGCCGGGTGTGTCCGGTGCCAACGGGGCCCGTCACCGCGAGCGGCAACGTATTGAGCAGGCCGTAGCGTCGCATGTCGATCCAGCGGTGGCCGCCCTCGAACAGCAGCGAATACCGCTTGTTGTACAGCAGCTCGTTCAGCGCCGCAGCCTGCGTGGCGAACGCCGCCGAGGCAGCGAGGCCACCCGACTGCTGTCGAATAAGGTTGATGTCGGTCAGCGCGGCGGCGCGGCCGGCCGCCGTGTTGAGGCCGATGTTCGCCTCGGCGCGCAGGAGAATCAGTTCCTCGTTCCGGACGATTGGAATCGGCGCGTCCGGCGAGTTGTAGATCGTGAATCGCAGGTTGGTCGTGACTCCCTGCACCGTGCGAGGCGAGGCCAGCGTCGTGATCTTGCGACCGACGCGGGCGTCCGGAGCGCCAGCGGGCTGGTTCTGGGCGTCCGTCACGATGGACGGATGCGCGAGAATCGCGCGTCCGGTGGGATCGAAGATCTGGTTGTCCACGTCGCCGGACCGCGTGCTGTGCGTGTGGTACACGCCGAGATCGAGCGACGCGTTCGGGTTGATGAATGACGCCGCCAGCGACGCGAGCGCCGCGGGGTAGTCTTGCATGTACACGTCCATTCTGGCCTTGAGCGCGCGATTGAACTGCGCAAACGAGGCCGGCGTGTCGAATCCGGCA
Source organism: uncultured Gemmatimonadaceae bacterium (assembly GCA_963724885.1). Taxonomy (GTDB): domain Bacteria; phylum Gemmatimonadota; class Gemmatimonadetes; order Gemmatimonadales; family Gemmatimonadaceae; genus DASPMP01. Next base: position 196,989 of record CAVRWG010000005.1, read on the forward strand.
AACCCGCCGCCGAGAGAGAACGGGAAGCTGGCGGTCGGCGAATTCAGGTGGACCAGCGCCTCGTTGAGCAGCGCGACGATGCGCGCCTGCACTTGCGCCTTGGTTGCGATGGCGGCCGGGTCGGCGACCGGGTCGTCCGGAACGTCGAGCGGCGCGCCGAGGTCGTCGCGCGTGTTGAGCACCATCAGCAGGTCGTGCGCCTGGAGGGTCTTCACGACGCCGCGCACGCCCTCCTTCTGCGGATCCGTCAGGAGCGACACAGACGGCAGCGCGGCCAGGACCGTGTTGCCGAGCCGGATGTTGGCGTAGCGCAGGTTCCACAAATTCGCGCCGAACGCCGGACTGCCCGGATCGAGCGGGCCGACGAGCATCTCTGTGATGAAGCGCGTGTCGGCGGGATCGAAGTTGTACGACTCGCGACCGAGAATGCCGAGCAGCGAGACGTAGCCGTTCTGTGCGCCCATGTAGGAGCGGGCGCCGAACACCATTCCCTGGACCGCCTGCCGAACCGCCGTCGGCGTCGGGTTGGATTGCAGGTCGTCCAGTTGCCCGTTGTTGAAGTCGGGCACCGTCAGGTCGCCACACGCGGCTACAGTCATGAAGCCGGCGGCAACGAGCGTCGTCAGGATGGAACGCGGTCTGTGCATTTGGATTCTCCTCACTGGCCGCGGGTTAGAAACCAAGGGTCACGCCGAACCAGAAGCTGCGGCTCGGCGGGAAGGGGGCGACATCGATATTCCGGGCGATGTTCTGGTTGCCGAAGTTGCTCACCTCGGGATCCAGCCCGGTGTAGTCGGTGAACGTCAGCAGGTTGCGACCGCTGAGGCTCACCCGCGCGGTGTGCGCGCCGCCCCAGAAGCGCGTGAGCAGCTGGGCGGGCACGTCATAGGCGAGCGTGACCTCGCGCAGCTTCACGAAGGACGCGTCCTCCACATACATCCTTGTCTGCTTGCCGAACAAGGCCAGCCGGCGCGGACCGGCGGTCAGTGTGCTGCCCGCCACCGGGTCCATGTAGTCATCCGTGTTCGAGCCCAGGTCGTAGAGGAACTTCGTCAGGTTGATGACGTCGCTGCCCTTCTGCCAGTCGAGCAGGCCGGAGATCCGGAAGCGCTTGTAATTCAGGTCGCTTCCGAACGACATGACGAAGTCGGGGTTGGCGTCGCCGATCTTGCGCACGACGGTGCTGCCATCCGGCATGGAATCATTGCCCACGATCTGGGTGGACGACTGGCCGACGGCGATCTCGAACGCGCCCAGCGAGGTCCCGAAGCCGCCGGTCCTGAACGTGGGGACATCGAGCTGCGTGATCTCGCTGCGGTTGGCGAAGAACGTGGAGCGCACCACCCACTCGAGGTTGTTGCGCACGATCGGCAGCGCCTGGACGCCGATTTCGACGCCGCTCGTCCTCAGCTTGCCGCCGTTGAAGATGTGCGTGGCAAAACCGCTCGACGGCGCCAGCGTCCGCTGCAGCAGCAGGTCGCTGACGTTCTTCTGGAATACGGTCACCTCCATCGTGCCGCGATTGTTCAGGAACGCGACGTCCACGCCGCCTTCGACTTCGCGCTGACGCTCCGGCGCCAGGTCGAGCGCGCCGACATTCCCCTGCACGACGAGCACCGGCAGCCCGTTGAGGTTGCTGGTCGCGGTGAGCGGGGTGAACTTCTGCCCGTACAGCGGCTGGTTGCCCGACTCGCCGTAGGCCGCGCGCACCTTGACCTCGTTCAGGAAGCCGAACGGCTGAACGAAGCGATACGAGCCGGCGACTTTCGGGTAGATGTACAACTTCTCGTCGTCGGAGTTGACGCTGCTGCGGTCGGCGTTGACGCCCGCGGTGAGGAGCAGCTTCTCGTCCAGCATCAGGACTTCTTCCTGCGCGAAGTAGCTGATGTCCTTCACGAACTGGCGCGCCTCACGCACCTGCACGCTGGTGGAGGCGTTGATGATCTCGAGGCCGGCGACGAGGTTGCGCGCCACGAATCGCGAGGTGCTGAGATCGCGCTGCCCGTACGTGGTCCCGAACGAGGTCGTCGCGATGAGGCGGCCCGGCGTCCAGATGTGCACGCCGTTCAGGCCGGCGTTCAGGTTGAGGTTGTCGCTGTTGCTCAGCAGCGACGTTCCCGGCTGGCCGTCGTCGCCCTCGAACTGGAGCTCCGGCGGAAAGAGGAGGTCGTTCTTCTGCGCGAAGAAATCCGCGCCGCCCGCCGCGGTGAACCGCAGCTCCTGCGTCGGCGTGCGCCACGCGTCGTACGTGAGCTGGCCGGAGCCGAGCAGACGCCACACGGTCTCGTCGTTCTTCATGAGCGCCGCCGTCTGGACCGGGTTGCTCGCGACGAATGGGTTCGAGGGGAACGCGCCGTTCGCCAGCGGCTTCAGGCTCACGAAGCTCGGCGTGAACGGGAACACCATGTAGAAGCTGACGCTGGCGTTGTCGTTGTTGGTCAGCCCGCGCGCTGCGAGCGTGCGAATGACGCTCGTTCCGACGTTGAGGTTGAAGCGGCTGCCCAGCGTCTGGTCCACGTTGACACGCAGCGACTGCCGCCCGAAGCCCGTGTTCTTGATGATGCCGCCGTCGTCCTTCCACGAGCCCGAGATGAAGTACCTGGTCGCCGGGCTGCCGCCGCTGAAGTCCACCAGCGTCTCGCTGGAAAGCGGCGTGTGGCCGGCGAGTTCCTCTTCGTGGTCGAACGTCTGTCCGAGATCGAAGATCGGTCCGGCCGAGGGGCCGAATGCGGCCTCTGCCTCGGCGCGCGTGTTGAACTTGCGCGAACCCAGTTTGTTGGAGAGCTGATAGCCGCCCACTCGCTGGGTGATGGTGACCGCAGGTGGACCGGACGCGCCGCGTTTGGTGGTGATGAGCACCACGCCGTTGGACGCGCGCGAGCCGTAGATGGCGGACGCCGAGGCGCCCTTGAGCACTTCGACCGTCTCGATGTCGGCCGGATTGAGGTCGGCGACGCGATTCACCTGTGCGTCCTGCGTCAGCGCCGGGTTGGACCCGCCCGCGGCGTTCGTCACCGCGTTCTGGTTCGACGGAATGGCGACGTTGCTGATGATGACCCCGTCCACGACATACAGCGGCTCGGACGCCGCATTGATGGACGTCACGCCGCGCATGCGTACCTGCACGCCGCCGCCCGGCGCGCCGCCGTTCGTCTGAATCACCGCGCCCGCGATCTTGCCCTGGAGCGCGTGCTCCACGCTCTGCGCGGAAACCTTCGACACTTCCTCCGCGCTCACGGTGGCGACGGCGTTCGCCAGGTTGCGCTTCGACACCGCGGTCGCCACGCCGGTGACGACGACCTCGTCCAGCTGCAACGGGTCACGCGCGAGCGCCACGCGAATCTCGTTCTGCGTGGCCGGCACGGTGACCGTGCGGAAACGATAGCCGAACTTGCGCACCAGAACCGTGACCTCACGCCCGGGTACGTTCGCCAGCGTGAAGCTGCCGTCGGAGCCGGCCGACGTTCCGATGCTCGTCCCGCGCACGACGACGTTCGCGCCGGCAAGCGGTGAACCGCCCGAAGAGTCCACGATACTGCCGCGCAGAACGCGCGTCTGCGCCATCAGGGGTGTGGCCGCGAGTAACATCAGCGCGGCCGCGATCATCCCACTCCGTGCTCGCATGCATCCTCCGTGGGTGCTACGTGCTTCCGGTCGCGACGTCGGAGGCTTCGTCGCCAGTGCCGATCTGCAGTTGTTCGCGACCTGGGGTGCACTACAATACCTTGTAGTTGTTGAACCGACCAGCGGAGCGCGGAGTCACATGACGCCGAGTGCCCGCCCCGCCACGTGTTCGTCATCGTGTGAAGGGTGTTCATCACATACTGGTGCCCGTCACACAACCTGACAACCTCCGCTCATCCCGCAAAACCTCTCCACCGGAAACCCGTAAGGTCCCAGGATCCGAGACGTCAGGTTCAGCAGGACAACGGGATCAGAGCCATCGAAGTTTCTGGTGGAGAGATGGTAGAACTCAGCGAGGTGTGAAAGAGATGAGGACACTGCGGCTCGTCGCGTGCCTGGCGCTCCTCTCTTCGGCGCTCTTCGCGCAGGACACCACTCGCCTCCGGTGGGCGCCCAACCCGCGCGTCGTCAATGGTGGCTGGGTCTCTGACCCCGCGAATCACCTTCGCCCGCAGACCGTTGCGGTGCTGAATGCGGAGATCGCGACGCTGGAGCGTGAGACGTCGACCGAGATCGCCGTCGCCGTTCTCGACTCGCTCGACGGACTCGAGCCGGCCGACGCCGCGCTGCTGCTGCACCGGCGCTGGGGCGTGGGCAAGGCTGCGCGCGACAACGGCATCGTGCTCCTCTGGTCGCCCGCGCTCCGCAAGATCTACGTGAGCGTGGGGTATGGGCTCGAAGGTGTGCTGCCCGACGCCAAAGCCGGGCGCATCCAGGATCAGGCAATGCTCCCAGCCTTCCGCAGCGGTGACTTCGACGGCGGCGTGCTGGCCGGCGTGCGCGCGCTGGCGGCCACCGCACGCGAGGAGACCTACGCGGGTCTCGAGCGCGCCACGGCGCGCCGCACGGTCCGCGAGGTCGGGCGATACGTTGGATACGCGGGATACGCGCTCGCGCTGCCGGCCGTCTTCGCCGCGGCGGTGCTCGTGCGACGGCGCCCCAGGCGATGTCCCAGGGGCCATGGGCGCATGCGCAAGCTCGACGAGAAAGAAGACGACGCCGAGCTGGCCAGGGAGGCGGTGCTCGAGGAAGAGCTGGGGAGCATGAACTACGACGTGTGGCACTGCGAGACCTGCTCCGAGCAGCTCATCGTGGAGCGCCGGAAGTGGTTCACGAGCTACACCGACTGCCCCGAGTGCAAACGGCGGACGCTGGCGACCGGTACCGAAATCCTCCGTCGCGCGACGACGACGAGCACCGGTGAGAAGCTCGTCACGCGCACATGCAGGAACTGCTCGTTCACGGACAAGAAGAAGGTGGCGATCCCGAAGGTCGTGCACTCGTCGGGAGGCTCGGGCGGCGGTTCCGGTGGCGGTGGCGGGGGCGGAGGTGGCAGCAGCTTCGGCGGCGGATCGTCTGGCGGTGGAGGCGCGGGAAGAAGTTACTGACCGCCTTGTTGTTCTTGAGGCGGCTCGCGAGTCTCATTGTTGGACCTTCCCTCCCGCGCACCGGGTATGAATGACATGCGCCTCATCCTCCCGATCGCAATAGTCTTCGTCCTCGCCGCCTGCGGTCGCTCGTCCACCATGGACGAGACGATGAGGCGCGACCTCGAGGCAGCCTCCGCCGGCGCCATCGAGCTTGCGCCAGCCGGAGGGAGCTCGAGTGTCGTCTCCGCGATCGAGTCGAACAAGCCGATCGTGCCGAAGGTCACGCCGTCGAAACGGCCGCTGCCGCCCGCGAAATCGCCGCCGCTCGCGTCGCCGCGTGCGACCACCGCCGCGGAATCCCGGGAGCCGGCCGCGACTCGGCCCGCCACGACTCCTCAGGTCCAGTCGTGTCCGGGCGGATGCAAGAGCGTCGGCGAAGTCCTTCGCAACGCGCCGTTCCCCATCAAGCCGGTCACGAAGCGGCCCTAGTTCCGGCAGCGCGCATTTCGGCACCTACTCGGCGCGAATTGCCTCCAGCGGATCGACGCGCGTCGCCCGCCTGATGGGTACGAGACACGCCGCCACCGCGACGATCGCAATCAAGCCGGCGACCGCGCCGTACGTGAGGGGATCCGACGGCGAAACTCCATAGAGCAGCGACGCCACGAGTCGCGACAGGGCGAACGCGCCGCCGACGCCGAGCACGATTCCGACGGCCGCGATCCCGACCCCCTGGCCAAGCACCAGCCGGACGACCTGCGAGTGTCCCGCGCCGAGCGCCATGCGAATGCCGATCTCGCGCTGCCGCTCGGTCACCATGTACGACAGGATGCCGTACGTCCCGATCGCCGCGAGCGTCAGCGCCACCGCGGCGAAGATGCCGAGCAGCAGCGACAGGAACCGCTGGCGGGTCACCGACGCGCCGATCACGTCCTCCATCGTACGCAGCTGCACGACCGGCAACGCCGGATCGATCTCCTTGACGGCCAGCCGGATGCCGGGTGCCAGCGCGTCGAGTGGGCGCGTGGACTTCACGACGACGTTCATCTGGCCGGGCGCGAAGCCGACGAGACGCGGCAATTGGTCGTACAGGAAGTACACCTCCGTGCCTGCCGGATTCTCGAGTCCGCCTTGCTTCACGTCCTTGACGACGCCGACGATGGTGAACCACACCGGGCTGTTGTCCGGCCTGTAGCCGGGATTCAACCGCTTGCCGAGCGGATTCATGTTCGCGAAGAACCGTTTCACCAGCGCCTCGTTCACAACCACCACGGGCGCACCGGTCGCATCCCCGTCGTTGAACACGCGACCATCCTTGATCCCGATTCCCAGGGCGTCGAAGTAATCCGCCGTCACGGTCTGGTAGTAGTCGACGTTCTCGATCGGGAGGTTCGAGCCCGGCACGAACGTGTAGTGCTCGAAGTCCGTGTCGTTGGCATTCACCTGGCGGAACGGCGGCAGCCCCTGCATCGCAGCCGCGTGCTCCACTCCGGGGATCGCCTCGAGCTTGCGCTTCAGGTCCGCGTGGAGCTGCACGCGACGCTGCGAGTCCGGGTACGCCGCCTGCGGCAGCACCAGCCCGAAGGTGACGCGATCTGCCGGCGCGAAGCCGGCCTCCACGCTCGTGAGATTGTCGAAGCTGCGAATCAGCAGACCGGCGCCGATCACGAGCGTCACGGCAATCGCGATCTCGCCCACGACCAGCGCGCGCCGCACGCGGTTGCGCCCGGCGTTCTGCGTGGTGCGCACCCCCCCTTCCTTGATCGCCTGGGTCACCGATTCATCGCGCACGTGGAGGAGCGGGGCGAGCCCGAACACGAGTCCCGTTCCGACCGCGACGGCCACGGTGAACGCGAGCACCCAGGGGTCGAGCGAGACCTCCGCCGCTCTCGGAATGCTTTGCGGGTTGGCGGCGAGCAGCGCTTTCAGTCCCCAGAATGCCAGGGCCAGTCCAAGCACTCCGCCGAGTACCGACAACACCACGCCCTCGGCCATGAACTGCCGCAGAATCCGGCCGCGCGCCGCGCCCAGGGCCGTGCGCACCGCAAACTCCTTGTGCCGCGTCTCCGCGCGCGCCAGCAGCAGGTTGGCGACGTTGGCGCACGCGATGAGCAGCACGAGCAGCACGGCGCCCTGCAGCACCCAGAGCGCCTGCTTCACGTTGCCGATCACCTCGTCGCGCAGCGGCTCCATCTGCATGCGGTGCGTCGAGTCGTTCGGCACGTGCCCGGTGGCCACCACCTGCCGCCAGGTCTTGAGCATTCCTTGAAGCTCCGACCTCGCCTGCGCCGCCGTGACGCCCGGAGCGATCCGCCCAACGAGATAGAGAAAGTGCGAGCCACGGTTCTGCCGGTTGGCCGGATCCAGGCCGAGCGGAGCCCAGATCTGTGACCGCGAGTCGTGCAGGTCGAACCCGGGCGGCATGATGCCGACGATCGTGCGCGGCCGCCCCTGAATCTCCGCGCGCCGGCCGATGACGTCCGCCGCGCCGCCGAAACTCCGTTGCCAGAGCTCGTGGGAGATGACCACCACGGGATCGGCATTCGGCAGGTCCTCCTCGCGGGTGAACGCGCGGCCGCGCAGCGGGCGCACTCCAAGCACGTCGAACATGTTGGCGCTGACGAAGGCCGCGTTCACGCGCTCCGGCTGGGTGCCGTCGCTCACGTTCATCGCGCCGGTCGTGTAGGCGCCGACGCCGGAGAACGCCTTTGTGCGCTCGGTATACTCGAGATACTCGGGCGGTGACACCCAGAACTTGCTGTAGTTCAACGTGGGAAACTGGCTCGTGATGAACATGAGCCGGTCCGAGTTCGGATACCCGAGTGGCTTGCGCACGACCCCGTTGATGACGCTGAAGATCGCGCTGTTCGCGCCGATGCCGAGTCCGATGGTGAGAATGGCCAGAAAGGCGAACGCCGGCGAGCGCTTCAGCAGGCGAACGCCGTAGCGAAGGTCCTGGATCGTCGTCTCGAGCAGCGCGCCGCTGCGCGCGTCGCGCACTTCCTCCTTGATCTGTTCCACGCCACCGGCCTCCAGTCGCGCGGCTCTGCGCGCGGCGTCAGGGGTCATGCCCGCCTTCAACTTCTCGGCAGCGAGAAGGTCCACGTAGGCGTTGAGTTCCTCATCGAGCTCGCGCTCGACGTCCCTCCTGGCAAAGAGGTTTCTCAGCAGGGACATACGACGGAACTCCGCGTCTCCCTTCCATCCGTAAAGCGCATGTCTGTCAACTCGCTGACAGCGCGAGCGAGATTGCGACGGCGATGCGCTGCCAGGCCCCGACCTCCTGCTCCAGCTGCCGCCGGCCGGCCGCGGTGAGCCTGTAGTATTTCGCGCGGCGGTTGTTCTCTGATGCGCCCCACGCCGACGCAAGCCAGCGCGCTTCCTCCATGCGATGCAGCGCGGGGAACAGCGATCCCGGCTTCACCTGAAACGTTCCCCGGGTGATTTGCTCGATGCGCCGCGACACGCCGAGGCCATGCAGCTCGCCCAGCGTCAGGGACTTGAGGATCAGCAGATCGAGCGTGCCTTGCAGGAGGTTCGCCGGCGTCTCGGCCATGGTTCCCATCCCGTCGCGGTGCCGGTGCGAAGCGTCGCGCCACCGCCTCGACCTATAGAGTGTCAATAGGAAAGTGTTGATTTTTCGGCACGGACACAACCCCGAGGTTCGACTCGACCGACGGGCGGGGCCAGCGGGCTCAGTGCGGGGTGATGACCCGGCCCTGCGACAGCCGCGCGGGCTCCGCGACGTCGATCGCCTTGTCGGCGATCACCTTGAGGGCGAAGCGCTGCACTTCCCCGAGCCGCTCGATCTCTTCAGCGATGGCGTCGAGCGAGCGCTCCATGCGCTCGATGCGCGCGCGCGTATCCTCTTCATCGCGTTGCAGTCGCGCCGCGTCCTGCAGCCCGCGCGCGCGGCCCACCGCCCAGGCGCCGGCGATGCCAACCAGGGTTGTGCCGCCGAGCAAGGCTATTCCGAGAATCGGAATCCACTCACCGGGATTTTCCACGCGACGCTCCAATCGATGACGGGCGATTCTACGAGCTCGGGAGCAGTACGGTTTCGCCGCGCTCGCCGTTATCGTTGTCCCATGCGACTCCTCCTCGTTCTGCCGCTGGCGCTCGCCGGCGCCTCCACACTTGGGGCCCAAGCGGCTCTCCAGGCTGCTCCGAGCACCCGCGCGACCAGTGTCGTCACGCTCGCGTATCCACGGGGCCAGGGCCCCGCCGATGCGCCGACGCGCACCGTCACGGTCGATTACGGCCAGCCGCACCTGCGCGGTCGCGTGCTTCACACCGACAGCCTGGTGCCGTTCGAAAAGCCGTGGCGCACCGGCGCAAATTCCCACACGACGCTCGCGACCGACGTCGATCTCGTGGTCGGCGGCCAGAACGTGCCCAGGGGGAAGTACATCGTCATGACACAGCCGGGGCGCGCGGGATGGAAGCTCTTCCTCCAGAAGGACGCCGGTCAGGATCCGGGCGCGTACAATCCCGCGAACGACGTGGCGCGCGTCGATCTGCGACATCGCGAGCTCGCGACTCCGGAGGAGAGTCTGATCATCTCGCTGGTTCCCGCCGTGGTGCCACCCGGTACTCCCGCCCGCGGCGTTCTCACGATTTCGTGGGGGAAATTCGAGGTCGCGACGGATTGGTCGGTGCGCTAGCGCTCCAGGCATGGCCTCGAGCTGATGTTGGCGTAAGGTCAACGCGGACCACGCGGAGCACGCGGACGGCTGCCGCGGATCTGCAACGGCCGGTGTTTTGTTGACTCGCGCAGCTGAACTCTATCGCAAGGATACCACAGCAACAGTAGTTGCAGGTCCGTGCGCCTTTTCCCGCGTGTTCCGCGTCGTCCGCGATCAAACTTACGCCACGTCGAACACCACACTCCTTCAGTCCGCTACAGCCTGCTCCGGAGAAAGTCCGGCGTGAAACCCTGCAGCCACCCGGTCAGCAACCGCATCCCGTCCGTGAGCATCAGCACGCCAACGAACACCAGCAGCGCGCCCGATGCGCGCGTGGCCCAGACCAATGCTCCGCGATATCGCTGGAAGACGACGAGAAAGCGGTCGATCATCAACGCGGAGAGCACAAACGGAAGCGCCAGCCCCAGCGAGTACGCGAGCAGCAGCACCAATCCGCGCTGGAGATCGGCCGAGCTCGCGGTGTACGTCAGCACCGCCCCCAGGATCGGGCCGATGCACGGCGTCCAGCCCGCGGCGAACGCCATGCCGACGACGACCGTGCCCAGGTAGCCCAGCGGCTTCGTCGCGATGTGCAGCCGCCGCTCGCGCCCGAAGAACCCGATGTTGAACACGCCCAGCAGATACAGCCCGAGCACGATCACCAGCACACCGCCGACCCGGCCGACCCAGTCGCGGTTGTAGCCGAGGAGCCGGCCGATGGTCGTCGCCGTCGCGCCCAGCGCGAGGAAAACGAGAGTGAAGCCCAGCACGAAGAGCAGCGCGTGCACCAGCGCGATGCGGCGCGAGCGCTGCACGTCCTCGAGCGTGAGGCCGGTGACGAAGGTGACGTAACTCGGAATCAGCGGGAGCACGCACGGCGAGAGAAAGCTCAGGAGCCCCGCGCTGAAGCTGATCGCGAGGCCTAGGGTGGCGGGTTCGGATTGCGTCATTCCTGAGGGCGTCGGGCGTGTTTCAGCCCGCGTGTCGACACGGACGTCACTGTGCGAGGACGCGCTCGATCGCGTTGGCGAGCGAGGTGTCGCCGGGCTGGACCGGGCCGGTCTTGCGCCAACGCAGCACGCCCTGTCGGTCGATCAGGAACGTCGCCGGAACGCCGACCATGAGAAAGCGGGAGGAGACCGTCTCGCCCGGGTCGCGCCACACGGGATACGTCATCTCGAACTCGCGCATGAAGGCGCGAATGGCGTCGTCGTTCCCGTCGGCGTCCACGCTCACCCCCACGAGCTCGAGCCCGCGCGGCTGGTACTTCGCGTGCAGGGCCCGCAGCTCCGGGATCTCGTCGCGGCACGGGTGGCACCACGTGGCCCACACGTTCAGCAGGACGACCCGGCCGCGATAATCCGCCAGCGCAACCGAATCGCCGGCGAGCGAGGTGGCGTGATACGTAGGCGCCGGGAGGCCGACTTCCACCCGCGCCGGCCCGCCCTCGCAACCGCCGCAGGCGGCGAGCAACGCCGCGAGCAGGATGCGCTTCACCGGATGTCGGCGAGCGACAGGCGCGCTACGCGAACCGCCGAGGGGCGCGTCGGCGTGGTCCACGCAAACACCACGTGGCTTCCCGAGACCACCATGCGCGGAAACCCGCTCGCCCGCGCGGCGGACGATTGCGCGATCGTGGTCGGCTGCGCCGATTCGCCGTTCGCGCGCACACGGCGCAACCGCACCACGGCGTCGTCGCCGCCCGCGCGCTCGATCCAGCTGACGAGCGCTCCGCCGTCGTCCAGCAGCGCGACGTCCACGCGCCCGGCGGGATTGCCCTGATCCACACGCAGCGGCGCGCCGAACGTGGCCCCGCCGTCGGTCGAGAACGCGAGCTTGACGCGCGGGCTGTCGTTGGCCGCGGTGAACCACGCGACCGCCACGCGATTCCGGAACGCGTCCACGGCGGGGCCGTTCACCGGACACGACGCGATTTTCCAGCCGTCGTCGTGCACGCGGGCGGGTGTCGTCCACTTCCCGGCCAGGCGGCGGACGATGGCGATGTCGCGGATCTCGTCGGAGGAGCGGTCGCGATAGACGACGATCGGGCCGGCCGACGTCAGCGCGGCCGCCGTCTGGCAGCAATCGCACGCGCGCGCGTCGAGCACGCGCTCGTCGCGGCGACCGCCCGGACGCCCGATCACGGTGGACATGACCATCATCTCGTTCGTCGCGCTGTGGCCGCCCTTCGTGAACTTGCGGCCGTCCAGCCAGACGGCGCCGAGGTCCACGGCGTCCGGCCAGAGCGCAACGAACCCGTGCTCGGTGGCGGAGGTGTCGGTGTGGGGAGTGAATGCCGCGCTCCACGTGGCGCCTCCGTCACGCGACAGCGCGACACGGACGCCATAGGCGTACGTCCCGGAGCCGGTACGCTGCAGCCAGTGAGCAGCCAGGCGACCGTCCGCGAGCGCGACGATCGACGGGAAATCGGCCCAGTTGACGAAGAAGTCGCGGCCCGAGCGGATCGTTCGCGGAGCGGACCAGCGCGTACCGTCCAGGGTTGCGAACCTGAGCGCGAACCCGGAGTCCGCCGGCTCGAGCCAGCTCATGTGGACCCGCCCATCCTCGCCGGCAGCGAGATTGGGCTCGGCGCTTCCCTGGCGTGCCGGACTGGGGAGACTGTCGGCCCGGACCGGTCGCCGGGAGGATGCGAGCAGCACCCCGTCCCGAGCGCTCCAGAGGGCAATGGCTACCAGGCCAACCGCTAACAAAACCCGCCGCATGGCCGAAACTTAGGGTGTCTTTGAGCGGTGCGCGGAGTAACCTTCTTTCTCCGGAAACGCCAGAACGGCAACGGGTTGCTTCACCCTTGCGTCGCTCGTCTTGATGTGCTCGATGGATTGTGGACGGTCTAAGGTAGTACGTGTCCATATGTCCAAGCGCGCAAGCGCTGATCTGCCTTGAACTTACACTCCCACCTCCCGCCGACGCTGGCAGTGCGGCCCTTCCGACACGCAATGCGCGATCAGTTGGTCCGAGTGCGCCGGTACGGCGGAGGCATCGCCGCGGCCGCGGCCTTGGCATTGGCAACGGCGGTTTGCGCCGACCTGACCTCGCCGACCGGGGTCAACTCGGTCACGATCCGGTTCCGGAACGCGCCGCTCCCGCGCCCTGACACCATTTTCGCGACGGCGGGCGACCGCCTTGCTCCGCCGATCGTGGTGATGCTCGGCCAGTTGGAGCAGCCGCGCGCCCGTTACGTGTTCTCGACGACGAATACGTTCGTCGCCCGCCCGTTCGCCGGCGGTGACAGCGTCGAAGTGGTCACGCGCGGCTCCACGAACCTCGTCGTCACGCTCGTCGGCACGACGATCGGCAACAACGTGATTGGCGGCGCGACGACGCAGACGGCCGATACCATCGTGCTCATCGCCGCGGCGGCGTCGAACTCGGTGAATCCGGCCACCGTCGCGTTTGGAACGCTCGGCCGCTCGCGCCAGCTCACCGCAACGTCCATCGGTTCAGGCGGACAACCCATCCAGGGCGCCAACATCGTGTGGCGTTCGGTGAACCCGGCGATCGTGTCCGTGGATGCCGGCACGGGTCTGATCACGTCCACCGGCAACGGCACCACCGACGTGTACGCGATCTTCGAGGGCGTGGACTCCGCGTATGCGCGCGTCACCGTCACGCAGACACTCGACAAGTACGACCTGTCCACCGCGGCCGCGGCGAACCTGCGCTCGATCAACGAGATAATGCCGGTGACGGCGACGGCGAAGGACTCGCTGGGGAACGACCTGGTTGCCGGCTCCGTAGCGCCGCCCCCGCCCGTGTTCCAGAGCGACGACCCGGGCAGGATCGAGATCGACCCGGTGAGCGGCGTGATGACCGCGCGAGGGAACACCACGACGCCCGTGAGGATCACCGGCACCGTCGGCGGCGTCACGCGCAGCGACACGCTGCTCGCGACGGTGCGCCAGGTGGCCGTCTCGATCTCGATCCAGAGCCCGGACACGCTGCGCATCGCGGCAGTCGGAGGGCAGATCCTCAACGTCGGCGTGCTGGCGCCCGACGCGCTGGGAACGCAGGTGCCCGGGTCGAGCATTACGTGGACGTCGTCCGATCCCGCGACGGTCACCGTCGACGGCGCCGCGACCGCGACGATCACGGCGCAGGCCACGGGTACCGTGACAATCACGGCGCGGGCCGACCTCCAGTCGGACGCGGTCGTGGTGGTGGTGACCAACGATAACGCACCCGAGAACTTCCTCGTCACGACACAGACGACTTCGCCGCCGGCGGGCAGCGGTGTGGTCATCAGCGCGCAGCTGCGCGACGTGAACAACAATTTTGTGGCGCTGCCGAACGTGACGGTCACCTGGACCAAGTCCAATCCGAGTGGATCGTTCTCGAACGGCACGTCGATCACGAACGGCGCCGGTATCGCTACGATCACGCTCAACACGCACACGGTCACAGGGACCTCGACGACCGTGACCGCGACCAGCACGATCTCCGCCGCCACGGTCGTGGGAACGAGCCCCACGATCACGACGTCGTCGGGCGTGGTCGCGCAGCTGGCGATCGTGCAGGCGCCGTCTTCGTCGGCGCAGAGCGGCGTCCCCTTCCTCGTCCAGCCCTCGATCCGCCTGCTCGACGTGAACGGCAATCCGGTCAACCAGGCGAACCTGAGCGTTACGGTGACGTTGATCTCGGGCGGCGGCGTGCTGACCGGCGCGACGACCGTTCTCAGCGACGCCACTGGCCTCGCGACGTTCACTGATCTGGCGATCTTCGCGAGCACGGGCGCGAAGACGCTGCAATTCAGCACGTCGGGAGCCGCGCCCGTCACGGCGCCCGTGACACTCAGCGCGGGCCCGGCTTCGCAGCTCCTGCCCGCGTCGAGCACGAGCCAGAGTGCCACGGTCGGAACCGGCGTCGCGGTCGTGCCGGCGGTTCAGGTGCGTGACGCGAGCAACAATCCGGTCGCGAATCACCCGGTGGTCTTCGCCATCACGAGCGGCATCGGCAGCACCTCACCGGCCAGCGGATCAACGATCAACACGAACGCAGCGGGCGTGGCGGCGCTCACGTCGTGGACTGTCGGGACAACGGCGGGCGCCAACGCGGTCAGCGCCACGGCAGCCGGCCTGGCGGGAAGTCCCGTTTCCTTCGTCGCCAACGGGACACCGGGCGTGGTCACGGCCGGACTCTCGTCCGTCGTTCGCACAGGCCCGGACAACGTGCCGGCCGACGGGACCGCCTCGTCGATGATCACCGTTACGCTCCGCGACCAGTACGGCAATCCGGTCCCGGGCCGGGTGGTATCCCTCGACGACGCCGGCAGCACGTCGGTGATCACGCCCGTGAGCGCCACGTCGAACGCCGCCGGCCAGTTCACCTTCAGCGTCACGAGCACGACGGCGCAGACGGTGACATATACCGCCACGGCGAATGACCCTGGGCCGATCGTGATCACGCAGACCGCGCAGGTCACCTTCGGAAATCCGCTGCCCACGCTGAGCGGCATCGCGCCGGCGGCCGGCGATCGCTTCGCCACCCTGAACGTCGTCTTCACCGGCACCGGATTCATGGCGGGGGCGAGCAGCGTGAACGTCGGGCCCGGAATCACCGTCAACAGCACGACAGTCAATACCGCCACCCAGATCACGGCGAACATCACCGTGACCGCATCGGCGGCCACGGGCGTTCACGCCTTCTCGGTGACGAACGCGGCGCCCGGCGGTGGAACGACCGTCACGCAGTCGTTCACCGTCAGCAATCCGGTCGCGGCCCTGACCAACCTGAGCCCGGCATCCGCGGTCCAGGGTGAAAGCTCCAGACAGGTCGTCCTCACGGGCACCGGGTTCGTAGTCGGAGCGACGGTGTCCTTCACTCCCGGTACTGACATCACGGTCAACACGACCACGGTCAACAGCCCGACTCAGATCACGATCTCGATCTCGGTCGCCGCAGGAGCTGCGATTGGGAACCGGAGTGTCAGGGTGTCCAATCCGCCGCCGGGTGGCGGGCCGAGCGCGCCGCAAACTTTCACGATCAACAGCCCACCGATTCCCACTTTCGCGGGACTCGCGCCGGGCTTCGCCGATCGCCTCGAGACGCTTGACGTGGTCCTCACAGGCAGCGGCTTCACCACCGGTGTGACGACGGTGGACTTCGGCTCTGACATCACGGTCAATTCGATCACCATCGACAGTCCCACCCAGATCACCGCGAACATCACGATCCGGGCGGCCGCGGGCTTGGGCGCCCGACTCGTGGATATCACGAATTCTCCGGCAGGCGGGACGAGTACTCCTCAGTCGTTCACGGTCAACAATCCCGCACCAGCCATCGGCACCGTGAGTCCCAACCCGGTCACCGGCGCCGCACTCGGCCTGACCGTGCCGACCACCATCATCACTGGCAGTGGTTTCGTCGCCGGGGAGACAACCGTGGACTTCGTGGAAGGCAACGCCACTGTCGGCGGAACGATTACCGTGAATAGCCCGACGCAGATCACCGTGAGTAACATCAACTATCCGAACGCATTGCTCTTCCCGAGCCACACTCTTCGCGTGACGAACGGCGGCCGACCACCGGCAACGCGCGCGATCAACGTGACTCCGTAAACGGCCATCATGTTCTGTCGCAATTGCGGAACGAATCTTCCCGATGGCGCGGCCTTCTGCGCCCACTGCGGGAGCGCCGTGGCCGAGGCCGCGGCGCCACCGGTTGTGAGCGCAGGCGCGACGGCGGTCGCCGACTTGTCGAGGCCGCACACGCCGCTCAGCCTGATGGCGGTGCCGGGTTCGGAGGACAAGCTGCTCGCGATGTCCAAGGCCGAGCTGGGACGCGACTACCGCATCGAGCGCGAGATCGGCCGGGGCGGCATGGCCGTGGTGTACCGCGCCATCGAGGTCGCGCTCGACCGCCCGGTCGCGATCAAGGTGGTGCCTCCGGACAGCGCCAGCGTGGGCCAGGCGGCGGAGCGATTCAAGCGCGAGGCCAAGCTGGCGGCCTCGCTCGACCATCCGAACATCATCCCCGTCTACCGCGTCGGGCACGCCGGACCCCTGCACTTCATGGCGATGAAGTTCGTCGAAGGCCGCGCCGTGGACGCCATCATCGAGCAGCAGGGCGCGCTCCCGCTTTCGGTCTGCGTGGCGATCCTGCGCGCGTCGGCGGCGGGCCTCGCGTTCGCGCACGAACGCAAGATCGTGCACCGCGACATCAAGCCCGCGAACATCCTGGTCGACAAGGATGGACGCGTGATGGTCTCGGACTTCGGCATCGCGCGCGCGCTCGAAGAAGTGTCGATGACGGCCAGCGGCATGATGATCGGCACGCCGTACTACATGAGCCCGGAGCAGTGCGGCGGTCAGGGCGTCAGCCCGCAGAGCGACCAGTACTCGCTCGGCATCATGGGCTTCCAGATGCTCACCGGAGAGGTGCCGTTCCTCGCCGACTCGATGGTGGGCGTCATCCAGCATCACTACATGACGCCGGTGCCGGACATTCTCTCGGTCCGGCCCGAAGTTCCGAAGGAGTTGCTGGACGTCGTCTACTGCGCGCTCAACAAGGACCCCAACGATCGCTTTGCCTTCACGAAGGACATGGCGCTCGCGCTGGACAACGTGCCGCTCGGCCCCGAAGACCGCGACGAAGCCGACCGGTTCTTGCGCGAGCTGTCGGCGGGCCTCGCGATCCCGAAGATCCGTACGGGCACGCTTCCCCCGCTCGCGCTCACCATCTCGGGCCCCGGACCCAAGGTGCAGCCGCGTCCCAGCGCGGTGCCGCGCCCGCGGCCGGCATCGTCCTCGATCCGGTCGGTTGGGCCGAGGCGCAGAAAGAAGAGGAAGAGCGTCGCCGGCCTCGCGGGGGCTCTCGCCGTGCTCGTCGCCGCCGGGAGCGGTGGCGGGTACCTGCTGTACTCGCAGGGGCTCGAGGACGAGCTGGCGCAGCGCTCCGCCGAACGACGGCGCGTCGATTCCGTCGTCGCTGGCCGAACGCCTGTCGAAGGGCAGTCGTATGATCATGGGCCTGCCGGACGGCGTCGGCGTCACGCTCAACGACCGCGTCTACGTCAACGGGGACACGTTCACCGCGGAACCCGGGACGTACAGCGGGAGCGCGAGCCACCCGAACTTCGAGTCGCTCGCCGGTGTCCCGGTCTCCGTCGTGGCCGGCCGGTTCGATACGCTCTTCCTCGCGATGCGGCCCGTGACGGTCGCGCAGGCGGGAACCGTGCAGCCATCGCCCCGGCCGACGCCGGTCCGGGTGGTCCCTGACACGGGGCGCGTGCGCTTCGCCGTCCTCCCGCCGCACACCGAGATCTCGGTGGACGGACAGAGGATCGGCAACGGCCGGTTCATGGAGCGCGTCCTGACGGTCGGGACGCACCGGGTTCGGTACACGGCTCCGAACTGCGATCCGGAGGAGATGGAGTTCATGGTGGTCAAGGGTGAATCCGTGAAGCTGTTGCCGCCTCTCACGCTGATGTGCCGATGATGATGCCACGCTTCGCACTCCCCGCCTGCGCCGCAGCCGCGCTCTGGATCGCGCCGGGCACCGGAACGGCGCAATCCACTCACGACCAGCTGCAGCGCGCCGTGGTGATGTACAATGCCTTCAACATCGAGGGCGCGCGGCCCATCCTGCTGAACATCATCTCGCCGAGCTACCTGCTGCAGGTGAAGCCGGAGGAGCGCGTGACCGCGCTCAAGTATCTGGGCGCGTCGTACGCGATTCTCGACAAGCCCGACTCGGCCGTGACGTTCTTTGCCGCCGCGCTCGACTTCGACCCCTTCACCGATCTCGACCCGCGGGAGTTCAGCGCGGCGGAGCTCGGCGCCTTCAGCGAGGCCAAGAAACGCATCTTCAAAGTGGCGCTGCGCCCCATCACGCCGCGGATCATCGACAGCGCCTACACGTTCCAGCTGATCTCCACGCAGCGTGCGACGCTCACCGTCGCGATCATCGACCTGCGCGACACCACCCGACGGGAGGTGCTGTTCCAGGCCGAGAACAACGGCTCGCGCGCGATTCCCTGGCGCGGGCTGATGCGCAGCGGCCAGCGCGCCGATTCCGCCACCTACGAGGTGCGGGTCGAGGGTCGCAGTCTGACCATCGGAGGCGCCGGCCCGTTGACGGTGGACCGGCAGCTGTTCCGCATCGAGCACGCGTACGAGCCGCTGGAGGACACCCTGCGCGCGTTCGCGCCCAGCGAGTTGCTCATCGAGGAATACGACCGCATGTCGCCCTGGTGGGACCTCATCAAGGGAGCGACGCTGACCACCGCGGCGGTCGCGCTGCCACTCGTTGCGCTGAACCGGGACGTGAAGTGGACGACCCATGCCGTCACGGCCTCTACGATCGGCGCCGCCACCGCGGGCATCGCGTTCTGGTATCGCCGCAACCACCAGAAGATCCCGGAGAACGTCGCGGAAAACGAGCGGCGCCGGCAGCAGCGCAACGAATACAACGCGCGGGCCCGCGCCCGTAACGAGACGCGACTTGCCGGGACCATCCTCATGATCTGTCCTCCCGCGGGGTGCCCCAGATGACGGCGCGGCTCGCGGCGAGGATCGCGTTCCTGGCGGCGGCGCTCGCCGCGCCGGCCGCGGCGGAGGCCCAGGTGCGCTTCGAGCGCACAGGCTACCGCCTCACCAGCCTGGGTCAGCGGCTGTCGGTAGCGGCGCAGGTCGTCCGGTCGGGGGGTGACCGCGTCCCGGCCTCGTCGATTCGCTGGCGCATGGCCGATACGACGGTAGCCGGCGTGACCCGAGAGGGCATGCTGATCTCCAGGCGGGCCGGCGTCACCCGATTGTGGGCTGTGTCGGGCACCGACTCGGCCTCGGCGATCATTCTTGTGGACCAATGGGCGGCGCGCTTCGATTTCTACCCGGCCGTGGTGCGCCTGGACGCCGTGGGGGCGCGACAGCCCCTGCGCATCCGGCTGCGAGACGCGGGCGGCCAGCTGATCGCCGACCAGAGCCGCAAGGTCGCCGCGTGCCGCAGCGTGCGCGAGACCATTGCGTCGCTCGACGCGGCGGGCTCGGTCACCGCCCGGGGGAACGGCGTCACGTACGTGCGGTGCACGGATCGCGGCGTCGCCGACAGCGTGCGCGTGGAAGTACGGCAGCGCGCCGCGCGAGCGCTGATCCAGGACAAGTTGAGCTACGGCACCCGGATCGTCGGCGACACCTTCCGGATCCGTCTCACGGCCACGGACCCGTCCGGGGATGAGATCCGCGACGTGCAGGCGACGTGGGCCTCGCAAAGCCCCCTGATCGTGAGCATCGATCCGCTGACGGGGATGGCACGCGCGGTGAACGCCGGGAGCAACGTGAAGATCGTGGCGCAAGTCGGCGACGCGACCGACACGGTGAGCGTGACGGTGCTGCCCGGCACGGGGATGTTGCCGGTCGCGATCGGCGACACGACGTCCGGAGGCATCCTCGAGGCGCCGCGGGCGCCGTCGCTGTACCTGCAGTCGCTGTTCCTGTCGGTGGGCGACACGGCACGCGTGACGCCGCGCGACGCGAATGGCGCGCCCATCGTGAACCCCGACTTCCGCATCGAGTCGAGCGATTCGTCGCTCGTCACGACGCTCGGCGGCCAGCGCGTGGTCGCGAAGCGGTCAGGCAACACCTACATCATCGCGCAGCTCGCCGGGATCATCGACTCGGCGCTCGTGAGCGTCCGCGAGAAGGGCGCCGCGCTGGTATCCATCGGCACCGGCTCTCCGTCGGCGCCGTTCGTCCGTCCGCGCTACAACGAGGACTCCGCGGCCGCCTTCAATCGCGCGCGTCTGGACAGCGCGTCGCGGGCGATCCAGCGCCAGAGCGTCGTCGCCGTCCCCACGGGGCGGCTCATCAACCTCGCGGTGGTGGCCGTGCACGCGGCCCACGCGACGCGCGACACGAACTATCTGGAGCAGCGCTCGGGCATTCTCTTCGGCGGCGAAGCCGAGTTGGCGCCGCACCGCCGCATCAAGCTCTCCGGCGGGCTGCGGACAGGACAACTCTCCCCAACCGGGATGGCCGGCGAGGATCTGCGCATCACGGAGGTGGAGGCCGACGTGACGCTGCAGCCGACCAGCTGGTTTGGTCTGCGCGGCGGCTACGTGATCCGCACGACGAGCACCGACCTCGCCACGCAGCGGTGGAGCTTCCCGCGGGCGTCGGCCGTGGCCCGGCTCCCATTCGTGGGCGGCTCCGTCACGACCATCACCGGCCTCTCGCTGCTGCCGGGCGCGACCTACTCGGGCCACATCGACCAGTCGGGCCAGCCGATTAATCCCGATCCATTCAGCCTGTCCGGTGAAGCTGGTCTCGAGGTGCACAGCGGGCGCCTGACGGCCTCGCTGATCTACTACGTCGAGCGGTTCAGCTTCCCGAAAGTGAACAACAACGCGGAAGCGCGCACGGACCAGTTCTCGGCGCTGCGGCTCCGGCTGGGACTGCAGGCCGGGCGATGACACTCAGCTGATGCAAACGCCTGCCACTGCGTGGTATCTGGTGTAGAGGTTTGAGGTTGAGCGTCAGGCGTGCGCGCTAACGGGGTTTCGGCACGAAGATGTCGGGCGCCGTGATCGGGAAGTACGGCGGCGGCAGTTCGAGGCCCGAATCCGGGTGATACAGCTTTACCGTCACGCTGGGCGGTGGCCGTTGCGCCAGGCGTAGCACCGACCAGCCGCCGCCCGCGGCGAACAGATCCGTCGCTCGCGCGCTGTCGAACGGCGCCGAGACCACGCGCACGGAATCCCCGTAACGCCACGGGAGCTCCTGCGCGCTTTCGACCAGCGCCACGCGGCGCGACCCGATCTGGACCTCGATCTCCTCCATCGGTGCGCTGTCGGACGGCACGTCCAGGCGGAGCCCGACGAGGTACTCGGGCACGCCGCGGCGCGCGCCGGCCCCGGCGTACGGCTCGAGCAGCGGCCGGACCCTGGCCATCTGATCCAGGAATTGCAGCGCTGCCCGCCCCGTCTGCGCCAACGCGGGATCGCTGCGCAGCGACACGACGCCGGTCGTCGCGAACGCGTCGTACAGGCGCGCGAACTCGCGCACCGCCGCCTGGTCGGCCTCGATGGGCGCCGACGACGATGTGTCGATGAACGGGTACCGTCCCGCGACGCGCTCCTGAAAGACCGTTCGCAGG
Source organism: uncultured Gemmatimonadaceae bacterium (assembly GCA_963724885.1). Classification (GTDB taxonomy): domain Bacteria; phylum Gemmatimonadota; class Gemmatimonadetes; order Gemmatimonadales; family Gemmatimonadaceae; genus DASPMP01. The sequence continues at coordinate 218,836 of CAVRWG010000005.1, forward strand.
CGCTGGTACGACGCGACCGCGGCTGCACTCCCGCGTGCGCACCGGCTCACGAGCGCCGCGCGGAACTGGATGTTGCGGGTCACGAAGACGTCCGACGACGCGCGCAGGGTGTCCGGTCGCGTCGCCGTCTGACGGCACCGCTCCAGGTCGCTGACCGAGAGGTCGCCCAGCAGGTACCGATGCAGCGCGCCCATGGTGCTCGAGAGATCGCCACGCTCGTACTTCGCCACGGCGACCGCGATGTTCTCCCAGCGAGCGAGCAGCCGCGGCGCGGCGAGCAGCGAATCGTCCACGCCGCGCGTGCGGAGGAAGCGCAGCGACGGCGTCAGGTTGTGGGCCAGCGAGCGCAGGTCGGTTTCGTGGCGCAACAGGCGCTCGGTGAACGCCAGCGAATCGCTGGTGCCCAGCGCCGCGAAGCCGATGGGGATCACGCCCTGCCACGCCGCGATCCGCGCGCCGTCCGGCGCCAGGTAGTCCACCCGGTCGAACTGCGCCTGCGCCAGCGACAGCGATCGTTCCGCCTGCCGGACACCGGCCACGATCACCTTGCGCGACTCGTCGGGCGCGTCCAGGGAATCGAGCGTCACGGCCAGGCGCGCCAGGCGTGGAGCCGCCTGCTCCAGGTTGGCGCCCTGCATCCGGACTTCGGCGAAGGCGTCCAGCTCGGGGCCCGTGGGCGTGAACCGCTGTGCGCTCGCGGCCACGTCGATCGTGCGGTCGCGCAACTGCACCTCGAGGGCCCGCTGCATCCGCTCGGGCGGCTGGCCCGGAAATGCGTCGGCCAGCGCGACCGCGGCGTTGAGGAACTCGGCGCGCAACGACAGTGCCAGCTCCAGGCGCCCCACGTCCCACCGCAGGCGCTGGTTCGGCCCGATCTCGTCCACGACGCCGGCGTACTCGATGCGATCCATCAGGCGCGACGCGAACACCTGCGCGACCACCGCGCGCAGCCGCCGCGCCGACGAGTCGGGCGAGACGGTATCCGGCGCGATGCGGACCGCGGCGATGCGGATCTGCGCCAGCACCGAGTCCTCCACGGCGCGCGCAAGCCGAATCCCCAGGATGGCCGAGTCGGACAGGGCCGCGACGATGCCGGACCGGGCATCCACGAGATTCACGAGCGCGCCGATTCCCTTCAGGGCTTCGAGATCGGCCTCGGGCCGCACCCGGGCGGCCGCAATGGCTGTCGTGCGCGGCGCGAGCTGTCGCGACGCAGACCCGGACACCTGCGATACCACCGCGATCGCGCGCTGCAGGACCGACGCGATCATTGTCGGCGAGACCACGATCCTGGCTCCCGTGGCGCGTCCCAGCGCTGCCTCGAAGTCTTTCGTGGCCAGCGTGGAGTCGGCGAGGACCGTCTCGCCGAACAGGTAGTCCAGCAGCGCCACAAGCTCGGCGACGGAGCCGGACGTCGAATCGGCGAGCGAATTGTACCGGGCGATGTTGCGGCTCAGCGTCCGGACTTCACTCAGGTATGCGATGATGGAGCGGGGATCGGTCGGGTCCAGCTCCTCCGGAAGTGGGACCGCGGCGGCGTCGCCACCGTTCCCGCTGGCGGAGGCCGCAAGCAGGCGATCGGCGCGTTCCTGCAGGCGCTGTCGCGTCACCGGCAGAATGATTTCCTGAATTCCTGTCTGCATCGAGCGCCGCAACTCACTCGGAAGCGACGAGAACCAGGAGGTCGGAATGAAGGCGGACCGCATCCGCATGGAAGGCACGCCGCGCATCTGTCGTACGAGCTCGATGACGGCGGCGTCGCTCGCGCGCTGGTCCACCGCAGATCCCGGACCGGGCCGGATGTTCCGCTTCAACCCGTCCAGGTCGATGGCGACACCCGACAGGACGCGCGTGAACACCTCCGCATCCGCCTTCAGTCCCGCGCGCCGGAACCGGTCGCCGGTGCCTCCGTTCACCGCGGTCCACAGCCCCACGCCGCCACCGAGCCCGATGATGAGCGCGGCAGCCTGAGCCAGCAACACGCGGCGATCGCGCGCGAGCAACAAGCGGCCCGCGGGCCGCGCGAGCCCGGCCTCCTTGAAGATCTTCTCGGCGAATACCGACCGCACGAAGGCAAGGCTGTTCCTCCCGGTCGTGCTCTCCGACGAAACGCTCGCTCGGGTCGCGGGTGCGTTCAGGGCCCTTTCGTGGCCCTTGCTCCCGTTCGTCGCGATCGCGTCCGGGTCGCCGGTGAAGTAAAAGCCGCGGAGGAACAGCGATGGTTTCCGCTCGCCGATCGTCACCAGGCGCGCCACGAACGCCTTGAGTGGCTCCTGAAGGTCCGAGAAATCCGAGTCGAACACGAACACACCCACCGGATCCCGCACCTCGTCGGGGGCCGCCAGCACTTCGTCGCGGAGACGCGCAAGACGGGTCCTGATGCTCGCAAAACCGACGTCGACCCACGTCGGCTCGAACTTCGCTTCCGGATCGCTGTGATTCGCCCAGCCGAAGATGTCCTGGCGGCGCGGTTCGGGCAGGGCTTCGACGAAGCTCCGGAATCCGGGAAGCGTGTCGCACTTGGTGATCAGCACGTGCAGCGGCAGGCGCACGCCCAGGAACCGACTCGTCTTCGCGAGGAAGTTGCGAATCCGCTCGGCCTGGTCTTCCATCCTGGTGGAATCGGTCCGCGCGCCGATGAGGTCCGCGCAAGAGATGGTGACGATGATCCCGTTGAGCGGAGAATCAGGGCGCTCTCGCCGCAGCATGTGCAGCAGCGTGCTCCAGCCCACGGACGCGTCGGCGACGGTCTGGCCCGGCGCCAGCGTCGTCGTCCCCGAAGTGGTGCCCGGAGCCGCTCGCGGCGCCTCGAGCACCACCGCGTCCTCGAAGAGCCACCACTTTCCGGCATCCTTGCGCTTCGAGTCCACCTCGAGCGGAGGTCCCCAGGGCAAAGGCAGGCCCGTGTTGGCCAGGACCGTCTGCTTTCCGGAACCGTCGGCGCCGACCAGCATGAACCACGGCATGGACATGCGGTCGCGCGCCCCTTCCCCTCCGACCGACATCGCCTGCCGCGATTCCAGCGTCCGCTCGAGCGACTGCCTGAGCGCGACCATGCGGCTTCTGAGCCCCGACCCCCGGTACTCCTCCGCGGTCGTCGCCAGCGTTTCCCTGAAGGCGGCAGAGCCCTCGGACGCCGTGATCCCGAGCGCGTCCGCCGTGGGGAAGGCGGCACGATCTTCCGCGCCCGGCTCCTCGTCATCGCCGCCGAAGAACCAGTAGAGGATCAGGCCGACGATGCCGAGGACAGCGAGGCTGATCAGGAGGAAGGCCAGCGTACGCACGGTCTACCTCGCTCCGGTCGAGCTGGTCGAGTGGATCCGTCCCGTCACGTCCTCGAGATCCTCCGATACACGATTCCACGCCAGGTGCGCGACCACGGCGTACGCGACGAACACCACCACGAGGACGGCGGTCCAGCGCTGCACCGCTGTGAAACGCGACACGGCGCGGCCCGCGAGCGTGTGTGCGACGCTGTCCGGGAAGATCCTGCGATCAGCGGCGTAGAGCAGGAGCGCGTCGCCACGATGCACATACTCGTAGAGCCGCTGACGGTATTCGGCCAGGGGGCGGGTGAGACCGAACTGACGATACTTGCCGCGGAATCCGGCTGCGAGCACCAACAGATAGACGCGGCCAAGGTCGCGCGCGACGGGTGTCTCGGGTTGCTCCTTCAACAGCTTGTCGATCCGCTTGAACAACTCCACGTCGGCCGCATGGGTCTTGAAGAGCTGCACCTCGAGCAGGTGCTGCCGCCACTCGGGCTGCCCATCCCATTCGGCCTCCGAGAATGTCTCGTCGGCGAGCGCCGCCATTGCATACTGCGCGTCAGCGTACCGTGCCCCGGCTTCGCCGCCCATCCACTTGGCCTCGGCGGCCTGCAGCTCGAGCACCTCGAGCAGCCGCTTACTCAGCGTCGCGGCGGCGGCCGGTGGCGAGGCGTCTGAAGCATGGTCGGTGAGGATTGCAGTCGAGAAGCCCGCGGTGAATTCCGACCGCTGGTGCCGCGCGCGGATGACCTCGTTGTAGAACGCGCGGAACTTCGAGAATAGAAAGGCCGGATTGCCCTCGACCGCGGTGGCGGCGGCTTCCGCTTGCACAGGCGCTGTACGCTTTCCGAAGCGGAGCAGCCGCGCGAGCAGCGATTCACGGGACGTCCGGACCGTATCGACCTCGCCCTCCGGCCGTTCCTCGGCTGCGATGGCCCGGTACTCGTCAGTCCTCTCGATGACGGCGGGCTCGTCGAACGTGCCGGCGCGCTGCGAGGCCGGTGGCGCGGCAGGCGCCATTTCGATCAGCGGAAGCGCGTGATCCAGTGCGCTTCGAAGGTCCTCCATCCTGCCTGTCGGGAGCGCGGCGTCAACGGACCTGAATGGTGCGTCCGCGGGACGCGTCCAGGGGAACTTGAATTCGGCTGGCGGCGCCACGGGCTGGTTTTCAGCATGCGACCCTTCCGCCGACGCGTCGCCAGCGGATCCCTCGCTGCGAGCGCGGGCGAAAATGCCGGCGAGTCGCCCGCGCAGTCGCGTCCAGAGCGAAGCTCCCCACCCCTCCCTCGCGGATGCCCAACCGCGGAAAGGACGCGAGGCCGCGACATGGTCGGTCTCGTCATGTTGTCCGTCGGGAGCGCCAAGTCCGCCGGCGCTTCCGAGTTCGCTGTCGGAATCGCCGGTCAAGGCATTGCCTCAGAGCGAGGTTCGCCGACTCTGGCTGGGCTCGTAATCAAGGGGCCGGCGTCTTGGAGGGACTGAAAGGCTCCGGATGTCCTTTCAGCGCAACGATTAAACGCGCCAGCCCCTGTCAGGGTAACGACGCAATGGTCGCGTCGATCCCCAGGGGGAACCTAAGGAACGATATCGAAGGCCGCGCTCCCCGTCGTAGTGAGGTCCGGGGAGGTCGCGATGAGTGTGTATCCCCCACCGACGCGATCGACCCTGAGATTTGCGAATGTCGCAACTCCGTTGACCGCAAAGACTTGTGTCGCTCCGAGCAGAATCGCGCCAGGCGTCCCCGTCCCGGCAGCGATCGAGATGGTGATGGTCGCGTTGGATGTGGTGACAATCGCCCCGCTTCCGTCCAGCACTACAACCTGCACTGCCGGAGTGATTGGCAGGTTCAGCCCGGTATTGCTTGGCTGCACCGTGAAGGCGAGCCGGCTCGCGAACGGAATGTCAGCCGAGAATCCCACCTGCGATCCCAGAATGCTGTCGTCGCAGCCGCCCAGGAGTGCGAGAGAGATGAGCAGGAACAGGCGTCGCATAGGATGCTCTCCGAGCTCCGGATTTCGCGCGCGCTCGAAGCGCGCTCCGCGCCCGACCGAGCGGACGCGTACACGAAACCAGCCTATGCAAGCGGCCGGCCTATCGGAGGTCGAAGAGCAGCGAGATCAGCCGGGGAGAGGAGTCCGGGACAGCTCCCTCTTCCACCCATTCCCCCATGACACGCAACGTGAGTCCCGCTTCGATGCCCCCGTTGACGTACTCGCTCACCGTATGAACGTGCGCGGTCACGTGGACCTTTTCGCCCGTGCGCGAGTCCACGAAGTTGGCCTGAGCGCCCACGAGCTGCCGATACGGGTGCAGCTCACAGATGAAGAGCTGGCCGTGTGGACGCAGCACGCGAGCAGCCTCGAAGAACACGGGCGCCAGATCGTGTACGTGCTCGAGGATCAGGTGGCCGACCACCAGGTCCAACGAGGCGGGCGGGACCGGCCACGGATCGCGCACGTCGTGGCGAATGAACTTCACGTTGGATGTCGCGAGCCGCTCGTGCGCGCGCGAGATCATCCCCTCGGAGAAGTCCATCGCGACCACGCGAGCGGCGTGCTCCGCCAGATAGCTGGTGTTCTTGCCGGTGCCGCAGCCGAGTTCCAGCACCTCCCGTCCTTCCAGTACCAGCGCCGTCCTTTGCATCACGAGCGCGTCCAGGTCGCGCGTGACGTTCTTGTCGGCGTCGTACGACTCGGCCCAGCGGTCGTACGCCTCCGCGACGCTCGACCTGGAAGTTGGCCTTGCCCTGGGCGGAAGCGGATCCAAAGAGACGAGTCGGTGGTTGGACGGTGGGTCGGTGAAACGCCAATGAAACCTCTGACAGACGGCCTTGGGCGGCAAGCGCGAGAACACCCCACTCCGGGGAGCGGCGTACGGCGCCACCGTCCAACCGCTAACTTTCAAGGTGCATTCGCTCATTGGTACCTGGAGCGTTCAGTCAGCGTGATGAATCCCTCAGTGACCGGCGCTCTTCCGGCCGAGCTTCTGGCTTCGCGTTTCGTGGTGGAGCGCGAGCTTGGCCGCGGCGGCATGGCGACCGTCTACCTCGCGCGCGAGACGAAGCACGAGCGCCAGGTGGCGATCAAGGTGCTTCACCCCGAGGTGAGCGCAGCCTTCGGCTCCGAGCGCTTCCTGCGCGAGATCGGGATCGCCGCCCGATTGTCGCACCCGCACCTCGTCCCCCTTTACGATTCGGGCGAAGCGGACGGCATCCTGTACTACGTTTCGGCGTACGTCGCCGGCGGCTCGCTGCGGGACCGGCTGCTCTCCGAGCGCAGGCTTCCGATCGAGGACGCGATCCGGATCGCCGAGGAGGTCGGCGCGGGCCTCGACTTCGCCCATCGCGCCGGCTTCGTGCACCGCGACGTCAAGCCGGAGAACATCCTGTTTGCAGACGGTCATGCGCTTCTCGCGGACTTCGGCATCGCGCGCGCGATCGGCGAGCAGCCCCCGATTCGCGGGGGCGCGGCGCTCTCGAGCGCCGGCTCCGTCACACAGCCGGGCATCGCCCTCGGAACGCCCGCGTACATGAGCCCCGAACAAGCGGCGGGCGAGGTGGACCTGGACGCGCGGAGCGATGTCTACAGCCTCGCCTGCGTGATCTACGAGATGCTCTCGGGAGAGCCGCCGTTCACTGGACGCACGGCGCGCCAGGTGATTGCGAAGCAGGTGATCGAGAAGCCGCGTCCTCTCCGGACGCGGCGGCCCGAGGTACCGCTGGGCATCGAGGAAACCATCCACCGCGCGCTCGAGAAGGATCCCGGTCGGCGGTTCCGGACCGTGACCGAGTTCACGGCCGCACTGCGCTCCGGACGCGCGACGCGTCGCACGGTTGCGAGCGCTTTACGCGGCGTGGCGGTGCTGCCCTTCGTGAACGCCAGCCCCGAACAGGAAAACGAGTATCTGAGCGATGGCATCACGGACGAGCTGATCAACGCGCTGGCCAAGCTCCAGGGGATTCGCGTCGCGTCACGCACATCGGTGTTCGCGCTCAAGGGAAAGCCCCAGGACGTCCGCGCCATCGGTGCCTTGCTCGACTCGGCGTACGTCCTGGAGGGCACGGTGCGCCGCGCCGGGCAGCAACTCCGCATCACGGCGCAGCTCACGTCCACGGACGACGGCCGGCTCCTCTGGTCGCAGCGCTACGACCGCCGGCTCGACGACGTGTTCGCGATCCAGGACGAGATCGCGCAGACGATCGTGAGCACGCTGCGCAGCGGCACGCTCGCGGAGTTGCCGCCGGCCAGCGGGCGCCACACGAAGAACGTCCGCGCATACAGCCTGTATCTCAAGGGCCGGTTCGAGTGGAACCATCGCACGGACGAGGGCGTGCGCAACGCGATCCAGTTCTTCGAGCAGGCCATCGAGGAGGACCCGTCGTACGCGCTGGCCTACACGGGGCTGGCGGATTCGTACGCGCTCCAGGTGGACTATCGCAACGTGCGCGTGCAGCAGGGATTCGAGCTGGCAAGACAGTACGCGCGCAAGGCGATCGAGCTCGACGACTCGCTGGCCGAGGCCCACGCGTCGTTGGCCTGGTGCCTGTTCATCTACGACTGGGATTGGCCCAGCGCGGACGCCGAGTTTCGCCGGGCGATCGCGTGCGATCCGCAGTACGCATCGGCCCACCAGTGGTACCAGTTCCAGCTCATCTCGCGGGGCGCCATCGAACTGGCGCTCGTGGAAGGTCTCACGGCCGTGGAGCTCGACCCCGGGTCCGTGTCGGTCCGGCGATCGCTGGGTTTCACCTACATCTACGCGCGGCGCTACGAGCAGGCGCGGCTCCATCTCGATCGGGCGATCGCAATGAACCCGAACGCCGAGGAGTCGTATCGCTTGCTCGGCGTCGCCCTGGCGCTCGAGGGTGATCTCGCCGAAGCCGAGCGCGTGCTGCGGGAAGCCACCCTGTCCCCCGAATGCAATTACACGTACGCGACGCTGGGATACGTGCTGTCACTCGCGGGCCGGACCAGCGAAGCGCAGGGAGATGCTGGCGAAACTGGAGGAGCAGCGCGCGCGCGATTACGTCTCGCCGGTCGCCCTGGCCACCATCAATCTCGGGCTTGGCGACTTCGAGAAGGCGCTCGACTGGACGGAAGTGGCGTACGACGAGCGCCGGGGGTGGCTGGCGTACCTGAAGGTGAACCCCTTGATGGACCCGCTGCGGGGCCACCCGCGCTTCGAGGCGCTGGTCGAGCGGATGAAGCTGTAGGTCAGCCCGCCGCGTCCAGCAGCGTGGGCGCGATCCACGGAATCGACAGGAACACGAGCGCCGTCGCGAATCCAACGAGCCACGGGCGCTTGCTGTCCAGCGGCGGGTACGCGGTCGATGACCGGAAGGCGAAGTACGCCATCGGCACGTGCGCCAATGCAACCACCAGCGGCGGCCACGCGGCACCGACGGAGAACGGACGATTCATCGCGATCGCGACCAGCAGATATGTGGACTGCAGCACGCCGATACCCAGCGCCATTCCGAAGCCGAACCGGTCGCGCGTCCGCTGCGCCAACCACATCAGCACGAGCAGGTAGGAGAGCACTGCCAGCCCGATGTAGGGCACTTGCACGAGCAGGTTCGAGCTGTTCTTGAGAAGCGACGCAAACTGGAACTCGAAGAGCAGGCGTGCGAGCAGCGCTACGGCCAGGGCGGACTGGACCCTGGTACGATGCGCTTCCACTTCATGAAGCATCCTGCTGAACTTCGACGGCCCCGGATCCTCCTCCTGTTTGAAGGTAGGCATCGAAGGGGTCGGTATTGGCGGCGCCACATCGGACCGGATTTCCATGGACGTCCCGGGATGGGGTGCGTTGGGGTGCGTACGTACGACGGCTTATGCAGAGACGCCCCTGTCACTTTCGCGCAACGACCCAGAACCAGAGACTAGCGACTAGGGACTGGGGACTGGGGACTTGACCAGTTCTGGTCACTAGTCCCTAGTCCCTAATCAGCCGGTTCCGATCTGCTTGAGCTGGTTGTTGCCCCAGCACCACGCGGCGCCATCAGCGGTCAGGCCGCACGTATGATCGCTTCCCGCGACGAGCTGCTCGAAGGTCCTGCCGCCCTGCACGGGCTGCGGTGTCGAGCTGGCGAACACCGTGGTACCGTCACCGAGCTGCGCGTTGTTGTTCGCGCCCCAACAGAACGCGGCTCCGTTTGGGCGCACGGCGCACGCGTGGAAATAGCCCGCGACCACACTGCTCCAGGCCGCGCCACCGGCGGCCTGCACGGGCACGGGCACGGCGCTCGGCACTGTTCCGCCGTTGCCGAGCTGCCCCTCGCTGTTCCGACCCCAGCAATGCAGCGACGCGTCTGAGGCGCGGGCGCACACGAACCCCACACCCGACGTCGCCGCGCCGAAGACGACCGTTGTGTTCACCGGCAGCGGCTCGGCGCTGCAAAGCGGATTGACGGGGGTCACGCAGGGCTCGATCTCCAGGTTGCCGAGCTGTCCGTCCTCTCCCGCTCCCCAACAGAACGCCGATCCCGCGGCATCGAGCCCGCAATTGAAACGGTAGCCCGACGTGAGACTGCTGAACGGCCCGCCCTGAACCGGTTGTGGCGTGAAGAAGCCCTCCTGGAGCGTCAGGTTTCCGATCTCGGCGAGGTAGTTGAAGCCCCAGCACCACGCCGCGCCCGCCGAGTCCAGCGCGCAGTTGTGCGTTGCGCCGGCGTCGACCGCCGTGGCAGTGAACGTCGATCCTCCCGCGCGAACGGGCGAATAGCTGCATGGGCGCCCCGAGCATTGGTCGCTCACCGTTTCGACGCCCAGCACCAACGTGAGGTTGGTGCCCCAGCAGTAAACGCCACTGTCGGAGGCGAGACCGCAGGTGTGGAAGTCGCCGGCCGTGATCGAGGTGAAGATCTCCTGCCCGCCCACTCTCACCGGCGTGCCCGAGATCAGGTCCGCGGTCTCCGCGCCGAGCTGGCCCGCGGTGTTCAGCCCCCAGCACCACACCTCACCATTGGCCTTGAGGCCGCAGGTGTGATGCTGCCCGGCTGCCAGGCTCGTGAACTGATGCCCGCCGACAACCGCGGTCGGCGTCGGGACGCACTCAATGTCTGGATCACACCCGCCCACCTGCCGCGGCTCGAGGGTCTCGAAGCATCCGCTGAGAAGCAACGCCGCCAGCGGCAGCCGTGCGACAAGCCAGGATCGGGACAAAAGGTCCCGCGCGATTGCGATCATGGGCCATCCTTGTGGTTGAAGCGCTCCAGGCGTCCCGCAGTCACCGGCGGCGGCGCGCTGAATTGTAGTCGCGCGGCTCTGTCGGCGCGCCGTGACCAGAGGCACATTTGGCGCATGCGCATCCTTTCACTCCTCGGCGCGCTGATCCTCTCGGCGTGCGCGCAGCCGGCACTCCAGCCGCTGCAGCTCTCCCACACGGAACTGCTCGCGCGCGCTCGTGCGATGCACGAGCGCGTGATCACCATCGACACGCACGACGATATCCCTCTGAATTTCGCGACGCCGGCCGTGGACCCGGCCACCGCGGATCGCCAGGTGAACCTCACGAAGATGAAGGCAGGCGGGCTCGACGTCGGCTTCTTCATCGTGTTCGTCGGACAGACGCCGCGCACGCCCGAGAACTACGAGCGCGCCAGGGCCGACGCGATGACCAAGTTCGAGGCCATCCGCCGCATGGCGACTACCATGTACCCCGATCGGATCGGCCTCGCGTACACGCCCGCGGACGTCGAGCGCATCAGCGCGTCCGGCAGGCTCGTCGCCGCGATCGGCATCGAGAACGGCTATGTGATCGGGAAGGACCTGTCCCTCATCCGGCCCTATTTCGACCTCGGCGCGCGCTACATGACTCTGGCGCATGGCGCGAACAACGACATCTGCGATTCGTCCACCGACCCGCAGGGCCCCGAGCATCGCGGCCTGAGCGCGTTCGGGCGCGAGGTAGTGGCCGAAATGAATCGCGTGGGCATGATGGTGGATATCTCGCACGTCTCGAAGGACTGCATGATGCAGGCGACGGCGCTGTCGCGCGCGCCGGTCATCGCGTCCCACTCGAGCACGCGCGCGTTCGCTGACGTGCCGCGCAACCTCGACGACGAGCAGCTGCTCGCGATCCGTGAGAACGGCGGGGTGGCGCAGATGGTGGCGCTGGGCGGCTACGTGAAAGTGGACCCGCCGGAGAAGCGCGCCGCCGTGGACACCATACGTCAGGCGATGGGCATTCGCGCCGGCGGACGTGGGGCGCTGGCCGCGCTCACGCCGGAGCAACGCGCCGAGTATCAACGTCGCGTGGCCGAGCTGGAGCAGCGCTGGCCCGGCCCCAACGTCGCCGATTTCGTGAATCACATCGACCACGCGGTCAAGGTTGCGGGCATCGACCACGTGGGCATCAGCTCGGACTTCGACGGCGGCGGCGGCATCACCGGCTGGCGCGACGCGAGCGAGACGATGAACGTGACCGCGGAGCTGATTCGCCGCGGCTACGGCGAGAAGCAAATCCGCAAGCTCTGGGGCGGCAATCTGCTGCGCGTCTGGCGCGAGAACGAACGCCGCGCCGCGCGTGCGCCGGTGGCGAGCACGGATCCCGACCCTTACAGGCCGATTCCGTTCAGCGTCTGGCGGGCAAGACCGTGAAAAAACGCTGGGGCGGCGGCAAAGCCCGCCTCCCCAGCGCTCACGACGATCGTGCTTCCGAAGCTCGCGACGCAGACACTACCAACTCGCGCGCGACTACCTGCAGCAAGCCTAGTTCGCTATCGCGCCCGCCCTGAGATTGAACAAGTAGCGGCGCAGGATGGCGCGAGCCGCCGCGTCGGCGATGACAGCCTGGCCGGCGGCGCTGGGATGCATCCCGTCCAGGCTGAAGTACGGACCATAGGGCTCGGCCGACGTCATGAACGCCACGACGTTGAAGGGGGCCTTGAGGTCCGGCTTCCCGTACAGCTCTTCCAGCTCGAAGTGCGCGAAGCGAACGCGCTTCGCCTCCGACCGGATGTGAAGGTTCATCTGCGCCAGCTGCGTGTTGACGAGCGCGATCTCATCCGGCGTCAGGACGAAATCCTGCAGCGTTGGCGGGCCGCCGGTGCAACTCAGCGTGGCCGGGGGCGCACCGGCATTGCGGCGCGCGATACCCGTGCCAACCGCCACCGGAACGCGCACCGGTACGAACAACAGGTTCGGGCTGTTCTCGCAATCGGCGGCCACCTCGACATGGAACGCCGCGAGGAACGCGCCACGATCCGCATAAAGCTCCGCGCCCTTGCGGAACGCGGGGAACGTCGAGACGTCCCTGATGAGGCCCACCAGCACGCCGGCCCTGGCGACATCGGCCACCTGGTTCACGAGATTCGTGTACAGCGGTGACCACGCCGAAACCGGAAACATCGACACACCCGGGATCGCGATTCCGCTGCGCACACCCAGGACCTCGTTCGCGCCCAGTTCCACCGACGCAAACTTCGGCTTCTGCGCGAGAAGGGCGCCGATCTGTGTCTGGCCCGGCGCGAGCACGCGGGCGTAGATCGGCTTGTTGTTGGCGTCCGTGGAGCTCTCGTGCGTCGTGAAGAGAGCGTCCTGCGTGGTGGCTCCGTTGACGGCAACGTTCTGCGCCGGAAGCGTCACTCCCGCCACGTTGGCGGCGCACGCCAGTCCGGCTCTTGGCGCGGCTGCCGCCTCGCCGCTGATGCGCAGGCCGGACGCCAGCGGCGCACGGAACGGCGCCTGGCAACCCGTTCCGTCGATCAACGGCACCGTCATGTCGATGTGCGCCAGGCGAGCCAGCTGCGCGGGCCACGACTGCTCCTGCGACGCCGCGATGACGCCATCCGATGCCCAACCCATGCTCACGCTCGTGCCGATCGCTGCATACCACGTCAATGCCCGATGACCCTCGGAGCGGAAGAAATCCACCCCGGCGTCAACGGGGGCCACGGGCACGCCGGGCCCTGTGGGGGTCGTGGTGGGCTCGTCCGAACATGCCGTGACGACGCCCAGGATGAGTACCGCGCCGAGGACGCGGACCGTGGAGAGGGAAAACATTTGGAGCCTCCGAAAGAAGAGAGGTGAGCCGCATTGCTTCTTGTTGGCGCCCAAGATCTCACCTCGGAGGCACTGCAAACATGCGTTGTAATGCCTAACTGAAACAAGTGTTCTACGTACACGCCGACGTCTGTTTACGTATACAAACGTTCATGGGCGGAGGCTCACCATCGAGTGCACCACGGTCATGTCGCCCTCCTGGATCGCCAGAATACCGTCGGTTCGCGCCGGGAGCCGCACTCCTGGCAACGCGGGGATTCCGCTGCGCCTCGATTGCAGGGAAAGCGCGGGCCTGGCGGCGGGACCGAGCATGAGCTGCAGTGTGAACCCGCTGTCCGGGGGCGCAATGTATTGCAGGGTCCACGTTTGGGTCGGCCGACGATACCGCGCCCGATCCACCCGGCGACCATCCACGGCGGCGTCGATGACCACCCCGGGCTCGGCCGACATCACGATGGAGCGCGTGCCTGGCGCGGGAGTGACGCGGAGCAGCACGACGCGCAGGCCGCCGGTGTTCATGGTCTCGCGCAGGCGCTCGGCTTTCGGTGAGGCCATGGGGACGGCCGGCACACTCGCGAAAGCTCGGGCGCTTGCGCTCCTTGTGAGCCAAGCGGGCGGAATCGCGCTTGGCTGCGCAGTTCCCGCATCCGGAAGGGAGCGTTCGAGCCACCTCCGGGCCAACGGTGACGTTGCGGCTCCCGTGAGCCAGGCCCTGGACGAGTCTCCGTCGACGGCATAGGTGAGCGTCGAAGCGGCGGGGCGGCGCGGAGTTTGGCGCGTCGTCGCCGCGCCCGCCACGAGCACGAGGCCGCCCGCCGCCAGGATCATCGATGTCACGCGCCAGGGCGCGCCTGTCAGCATCCCGTCGAGCAGCGGCAGTACCGACCACACCGCGATCGCCGTGAACGCGGCCAGAATTGCCGCACCCGCAGCTTCGAGCCCGAGGGCGACGCACACCATCAAGTAGACCGTCGGCACGATCAGCGAGATGGTCACGAGCGCCACGACGAGAATCGGGACGCGCGCCACGATCCCGGCGCGAGCCAGGGTGCTGGACGCTACCGCTGCCAGCGCCGCCAGGAACACCGGCCAGGTGAGCAGGTAGCTCATCCCCGGCGCCTCCAGGGCGACCCACACGGACAGCATCGCGAGAACCAGCAGCGCTCCAGGAAAGATTGCTTCCCCACTCGCCCAGCGGCGCGCGACGGCCACCATCGCAGCGACCACTGCAATGGCGATCAACGCGAGCGCCACGGCGTACACGCCGCTCCATTCCGGCGCGCCTCCCGTGGGCAACGTCCCGTGCAGCCACTGGAGTCCGTGCGCGAGTCCGATCGCCATGCCGGCGACGAGGGCAAGCGACAGGATCGAACCTGCTGCGCCCAGGATGACGCCGCGGAGCCATCGCTCCTCGTCTCTGCGCAGTCGCAGGATCCCGACGATCACGAGCGCGATCGCCACGACGGCGAATGGTGCCGCGAAGGTCGTCGGGTACACGATCAAGCCAAGCAGCGGCACGTCGAAGAAAACGGCGTCGCCCGTGACCGGGCGAGGCAGGGGGCCGTTGCCGAAGGCCCGTGCCAGCGCCAATGCCTGATCGCCATGGTGCTGCACGCTGCCTGCGCCGAGATTCGCGACATCGTCCTCGCTGGTGTGGTACCGATCCACGCCACCGATGAAGGCAAAGTTGAGGGCGGGCTGCTCGAGGAGAGCCAGCTCAGACAGGTCCGTGTCGTTGGGCAGCTCGCGATACACGGCCGTGCTGAGTGAGGTCGCCCGCACGCCGGGGACGCGGCGCAGCTCGCGCACGACGTCGAGGTTCCCCCTGCCCGTCTCGAACATCAGCGAGGGCCCGTGTGTGCCGCGCGCCTCGAAGTTCAACACCACGCCGACATCCTTCGCCCAGGCATGTTCCGCCACGAATCCCGCGGCGCCGAGCAGGCCGGCCTCCTCACCGTCGGTGAAGAGGGCGATCACGTCGTTCGCCAGCGGCTCATTGGCGCGCACCGCGCGGATCGTCTCCAGCAGGACTGCCACACCCGAAGCGTCGTCGCCGGCTGCCGGACCGGCAGGCACGCCGTCGTAGTGCGCCACGAGAAGGACGCCCATCCCGCCGGCCCGGGTTCCCGGAACGCGGACCAGCACGTTCGACACTCGTCCCGCGACGGCATACCTGGTTCCGACCGCCGTGATTTCCTGCACCTGCGGCGACAGACCTATCGCCCTCAGCTGCGAAACCACGTAGCCGCGTACGCGCGCGTGTTCCGCGGTCCCGGGCGGATGCGCGGCGCGGGCCATTTCGGTCACGTGGGCCATCGCGCGCCCGGCCGAGAACACGCCGGGTGACGCGGACGCGGGTACGGGCCGGGGGACTCGCCGTGCGTAGGCTACCGCCAGCGCGCTCATCGCGACAACGAAAATGGGAACGAGGACGCGTTCGAGTTTCATTTCCTTCAGATAGAATCGGATGGACGGCCCGGACCTGTCGGATGGGCGGGCACGAAACCAACGAAGATGGTCATCGGGCTGATCCGCGCGAAAGCCTACTTCCTGGTGTCGTCCGGAGGGTGCAGCACAAGCCTGCGGTGACGGGAATCACCCGCACATGCCCCGAAGCGACGTGACAATCCGGTGTGGATTCCGTCCATATAAGGCATGAAGCAAATCCCTCCGAGAATGGCCAAGACCGCCTGGTTTCACTCGGCTGGAAAACGCGTCGCGGTGCTCGCCTCGACAGGGGCGGCCCTGGTCAGCATCGTTACCGCGCTCGCCACGCATGGCGTCGTCGGACAGTCCGAGTCGCACATATCCATCGGCAACTATGGCGCGGCGTGGGTGCGCCTTCGCCCGATGGTGGACACCGCCCACGCCATCGGCGACACGCTCTATTTCGCCGCCACCATCGCGGACAAGAACGGCAGCATTCTCGTCGGCGCGCGGCCCATCTGGACGTCGGGCGATTCGTCCGTGGCGATCACGAGCCCCGACGGTGGTGTGATCGTGCGCGGACCCGGCAACACGACGATCAGCGTCGTCGTCGGATCTCTCGTGGCGCAGGCGCGACTGGTGGTCAAGCAGCGGGTTGCCGGCGTCGTGATCTCCAGCGGCACGGGAGACACATCGGCGACCGTGCTCGAGGGGGGCGAGGTGCAGCTCCGGGCGCGCGCGCTGGACGCGCGCGGCCATAGCATCATGCAGGCGGGAGCCATCTGGCACATCGACGACAGCACCGTCGCCGCCCTCGACGAGAAGGGCGTGCTGACCGCCCGCTCGGCTGGACGCAGCGTGGTCACCGCGAAGATCGAGGGCACGTCGGGTTACCTGCCCATCGCGGTGGTAACGAAGGCGGCCAATCTCGACGTCGTGGCCGGCGCAGGCCAGCGCGCACCGGCGGGTCAGGCACTGCCCCAGCCAGTCGTGGTGCGCGCCACCAATCGCAAGGGCGCTCCGGCACCCTCGAAGACGGTGACGTTCCGACTCGCCGCCGGCGCCGGAATGGTCGAGCCGTCGAGCGCGACGACCGACGCCGACGGGCGCGCCCGCACCACATGGACGCTGGGAGACTATCCGGGGCGCCAGACGCTGCTCGTCAGCGTCGAGAACCTCGACAGCGCGACGGCAGTGGTGGCGGAGTCGGATCCCGTTGCCGCGAACACACGCATCGTGGCGCTGGTCGAGCAGCTCCGTGCGCCGGCCGGCGGCGTCGTCCCCGATTCGGTGGCTGTGCGCGTCACCGACTCGACAGGCCGCGCCCTCGTGGACGTTCCCGTGCAGTGGAGCGCGATGGACGGTGGCACCATCGAGGCCCTGGCGCCGCGCACCGATTCGCTCGGCCTCTCACGGGCGCGGTGGACGCTCGCCACCAGGACCGGTTCGCAGCGCGCCCGCGCGCAGGTTGGCAGCGCCGCCTCCGGCCGCGGCATTCCGCCCGTGACACTCACCGCGACGGCGAGCGCGGGCCTGGCGGCCGACGTGTCGGTCGTCAGCGGCGACCGGCAGCGCGCATCCGCGGGGGCCACGCTGAAGAAAGAGATTGCGTTCAAGGTGGTGGACGCCAACGGCAACGGGGTCGCGGACGCGGTGTTCGTTCTGTCGCTGTCCGCCGGGAGCGTGCCCGACAGCGCGCCGCGAACGGACTCCCTCGGCGTGGCGCGAGCCAGTTGGACGCTCGGACGGTCCGCGGGCGAGCACACCCTCGCCGTGCACGTGGACGGCATCAAGAGACTGCTGAAGGTGACCGCTCAAGCCGCGCCCGGAGCGCCGGCGAACCTGTCGTTCGAGGACGCACCGCCGGACAAGACGGCGCGAACGCGCTCGAAGCGTCTCTTTGCCGTGGTCACCGACGAATATGGCAACCCGATTCCGGAAGCCTCGGTCAGCTTCTCGTCCAGGTCCGGCACGGTTGCCCCCGCGCGCGCGGTCACTGACGCGAAGGGTCGCGTGGCGCTGCGCTGGACCCCCGGCGTCACCACCGCCGAACAGACGTTGAACGGTGTCGTGCGGTCGACCGACGTGAAGGGCGCGTACGTGCTCACGCAGGTGGAGAAAGCGACGGCAACCAAGACGACGCCGACCAAGGCGACGCCGCCGACCAAGGCGACGCCGCCGACCAAGGCGGCGGCGACCAAGGCGACGCCAACCAAGGCGACGGCGCGTAAGCCCTGACACACGCTGTTGCGTTGCCCGGGCTTCGCCGAGATAATCGTCGCATGCCCACCTCCCACTTTCTCGCTCCGCTGGCGATCGTCGCCGCCTCCGGACTCGCGGCGCAGCAGCCCAACCTGTCCGCCGTCGCTGATACGGTCTTTGCGCGCTGGAACTCCACGCACACTCCGGGATGCGCCGTCGGTGTTGCGCGCGACGGCACCGTGCTCCTGAAGCGCGGATACGGCATGGCCGACCTCGAGAACGGCGCGCCAATCGCCGCCGAAACGATCTTCGAGTCCGGCTCCGTCGCCAAGCAGTTCACCGCCTCGGCGATCGTGCTCCTCGCGATGGACGGGAAGCTCAAGCTGGACGACCCGGTCCGGAAGTACATCCCCGAGATGCCCGCGTACGATCGTCCGATCACGATCCGCCACCTCCTCACACACACCAGCGGGCTGCGCGAGTGGAGCTCGCTCGTTGCGGCCGCGGGCTGGCCCCGTGGCAGCCGGGCGCACTCGCAGGCGGACCTGCTCGACGTGGTGTTTCGCCAGCAGGCGCTCAACTATCCCGTGGGCGATCACTACTCGTACACCAACTCGGGGTACGCCATCGCGATGTCGCTCGTGGAACGCGTGAGCGGCAAGACGTTCCAGCAGTTTTCGCAGGAGCGCATTTTTCGCCCGCTCGGCATGACGCACACGCAGTGGCGCGACGATTTCACGCGCCTCGTGCCGGGCCGCGCGCAGGCGTACAGCCGCGAAGACGACGGCTGGCATCTCGACATGCCCTTCGAGAGTGTCGTCGGACCAGGCGGCATGCTGACGACCGTCGGGGACTGGCTCACCTGGAACGAGGCCCTCACGAAGGGCACGCTGCGTCAGGGACTCGCGGACTCCCTCACCCGACGGATGCGTCTCACCAACGGGCGCGAGATCACGTACGCGCTCGGCCTGACGGTGTCGACGTATCGCGGCGTGACCGAGGTCTCGCACAGCGGATCCACCGCGGGCTATTCGACGTATCTGGCGCGGTACCCCGATCGCGGCAACCTGTCGATCGCGGTGCTGTGCAATACCTCCAGCAGTACGCCGGGCGCGTACGTGCGCCAGCTCGCGGAACGACTGATCGGCGATTTTCCGGCGAGCGCTCGACCCGATACGACCCGTGTCGAAACCAGCGCCCTCGCGCCGCGCTTCGGGATCTACCGCAACGATCGCATGTTCGCCGCGCTCGATGTCAACGCCGTATTTGCGTCGCAGGTGCGCGCCCTGTCGGACGGCTCGTATTGGCAGCCGAATGGCACTCGCTGGCGCTTCGCGGACGGCCGGCTGAGCCAGATCACCACCGACGGCGACAGTATCACGTACACCCGCGTGGGAGACTCGTGGTGGATGCCCACACGCCAGCAGCTCCAGGCGTTCGAGGGCTCGTACCGCAGCGACGAGATCGGGACGACCTACCAGGTCAAGGTCGTCGGCGACTCACTCACGCTGAGTGTGCGCCCGGGTCGAAGCTTCTCGCTCCGACCCCTGTACGCCGACGCGTTCGGCGGCGGGGGCAGAGGCGTCTGGTTCTCGCGGGATCGCGGCGACCGCGTGACTGCGATGCACTTCAGCGAGGGGAGGATGTGGAACCTCGTGATCCCTCGACTTACGCGTTGACTCGAGTGATCAGCTCCGAGACGTCAGGGTCTTCGCGGTTTCTGGTGAAGAGGCCTGAGGACTGAGCGAGGTTTGCAGAGGTGAGGCTGGCGCCGTTACTGGTCGGGCCTCTGTCCCGCGATCCTGGACAAACGCCACACATCCCGCAGCGATCAACAGGCACACGCCCCCCATCATCACGACGTACAGCGGGGCGTTCGGATTCCCCGCGCCGAACACCGCGCGAATCAGCGGCCCGAACCCGACCGCGGCGACGATTTCCGGGATGACGATGAAAAAGTTGAACACGCCCATGTACACGCCCATCCGCGTCGCCGGCAGCGCCGTGGACAATATGGCGTAGGGCATCGAGAGGATCGACGCCCACGCGATCCCAACCCCGACCATGCTCAGGATCAGCAGGTAGCGGTCGTGGATCAGGTACACCGACAGCAGCCCCGCGGCGCCGCAGACGAGCGCACCCGCGTGAACCGTCTTGCGACTCGTGACGTCGGCCAGCTTCGGCAGCGCCAGCGCGACGACGAAGCACGTGATCGAGTAGAACGCGAAAGCAAACCCGCCCCACTCGATGCCCTGGGTGTACAGCTCCGACTGTGGGTCCGTGGCGCCGAACACGTGGCGCGCTGTGGCCGGCACGAAGAACAGCCACATGCAGAACAGGCCGAACCAGGTGAAGACCTGCACGACCGCGAGCTGCCGCATCGTGGCTGGCATTTCGCGAACGGAGGACCAGATCTCGGCCCACAGGTTGCCGAGCCCGCGCCGGCCGCGCTTCGCCCGCTCGAAGGCGGCCGGGTCTTCCGGCGGAAACTCGCTCGTGGTCACGACGGTCCACAGTACGGACGCGAGGAACACCAGCGCGCCGACCTGGAACGAGTACTTCACCGACAGCGGGATGCCGCTGGCCGTGCTCCCTTCCACGCCGAGCCAGCTGAAGGCGAGCGGCAGCGCGTTCGCCAGGCTGGCGCCGACGCCGATGAAGAACGACTGCATCACGAAGCCCGCGGTGCGCTGCGACACGTCCAGCTTGTCCGCCACGAACGCGCGGAACGGCTCCATCGAGATGTTGATCGACGCGTCGAGGATCCAGAGCAGCGAGGCGGCCATCCACAGTGCGCTCGACGTCGGCATGATGAACAGCGCGATCGAGGCCAGGATCGCTCCCGTGAGGAAGTACGGCCGCCGCCGCCCCAGCCGTCCCCACGTGCGGTCGCTCAGTGCGCCGACAATCGGCTGCACCAGGAGCCCCGTCACCGGCGCCGCCAGCCAGAGGAGCGGCACTTCGTCCGGGCGGGCGCCGAGCCGCTCGTACACCGCCGACATGTTGGCGAGTTGCAGCCCCCAGCCGAACTGGATGCCGAGGAACCCAAAGCTCATGTTGAACATCTGCGGGAAGCTCAAACGGGGCCGCGCCATTCCATGACCTCGAAGCGGGGGGGGGAGTCTTGGGTCGGGCGGCCAAATACTAGCATCAGGTACACGAAAATGCTCACGTCGAGATGCGCGTTCGCTGGTGTGGTCGCCGCCGTCGCGGCCCTGCCGACGGCCTCCGTCGCGCAGCGCCAGGCCGGCTCCGATTCCGATGCCGCCTGGAAGCGCGGGGCGGTGTGCTATGAGATCTTCGTACGCTCCTTCTACGACAGCGACGGCGATGGGATCGGCGATTTCAACGGGCTCACGCAGAAGCTCGATTACATCAACGACGGCGATCCCGCCACGGTGCGCGACCTTGGCGCGCGCTGCGTCTGGTTGATGCCGGTGATGCCGTCGCCCAGCTACCACGGCTACGACGCCACGGACTACTACCGGATCAACCCGCAGTACGGCACCAACGCCGACTTCAAGCGATTCGTCACGGAAGCGCACCGCCGCGGCATTCGCGTCCTCATCGACATGGTGCTGAACCACGCCTCCAACGAGCACCCGTACTTCAAGGACGCGCTGCTCAACCCCGGCTCACCGTACCGCAACTGGTTCCGCTGGTCACCGACCGACCCCGGCATCAAGGGACCGTGGGGGCAGGCCGTGTGGCACAAGTCGCCGGTTCGCGACGAGTACTACTACGGCATCTTCTGGCACGGCATGCCGGACCTGAACTACACGCACCTGCCGGTGCGCGAGGAAGCGAAGAAGGTCGCGCGTTTCTGGCTCGAGGAGATGGGCGTCGATGGCTTCCGACTCGACGCGATTCCCTATCTCGTGGAGGAAGGCAACAAGCTGTCGGGCACCGGCGGGACGCACGCGTTCTTCCGCGACTACGGTTCGTACGTTCGCTCGATCGCGCCCGCGTCGCACACCGTCGGCGAGGTTTGGGACAGCGTCGGCGCGATGCTTCCGTACTATCCCGATCAGCTCGACTCGCACTTCGCCTTCGAGCTGTCCGACGCGATCCTGCGCGCGGTGCGCTCCGGGAGCGCAAAACAGCTCTACGACGGCTATCTGCGACTCCAGCGCGCGTATCCGGCAGAGCGCTGGTCGCCGTTCCTCAGGAACCACGACCAGACACGGACGCTCACGGAACTGCGCGGCGATGTCGCGCAGGCGAAGCTTGCCGCCTCCCTGCTCCTGACGCTCCCCGGCCTGCCGTTCGTGTACTACGGCGAGGAGATCGGCATGACGGGCGACAAACCCGACCCGCGCCTGCGTACGCCGATGCACTGGAGCCGGGGGCCGGCCGCGGGGTTCACGCGCGGCGTGCCCTGGGAGCCGCTCCAACCGGACTCGATGACGGCGAACGTCGAGGCGATGGAGGCCGACGCGGGCTCGCTCCTGAACCACTACCGCAGCCTGATCCACCTGCGCGCGGCGAATCCGGCGCTCGCCGGCGGTGAGCTCGTGCCACTCACGACGTCGAACGATGCCGTCGCTGCGTTCCTGCGGCGTGACGGCGGCCGCGTCGTGCTCGTGCTGGCGAACCTGGGCGCCGAGGCGGCGACACGTCAGTATTTCTCTGTCGCAGCCGCTGCTCGTACCGGGTCGCTACGCGGCGACGCCACTGCTCGGCGCGCCGCCGGCATCGTCCGTTGATGGTTCCAAAAGGCGGGCGGTTTCGAGGCTATGTGCCCCTTCGTTCGGTTGGCGCGCGCGCAAGCTATCTCTTTGAGCTCGTTCCTGCGCGCTGAGCGCCAGCGCCACGCCGTTGGTCCATCCGAAGCCGTCCTGCGTGGGATACTCGCCCCCGCCGGCGCGTCGCGTGAGATCCACGACGTCGTACTTCTCGGTCATCTTGCCGGTGAACCGGAACGTGCTGCGATTGAGCGTGAGCCATCGGATGCGCGCGAGATCGGCGACGTCGGCGCGGCCGTAGCGGCGCGATCCTTCCATCGCCAGCCACTGGAGCGGCGCCCAGCCGTTGGGCACGTCCCATTGCTGACCTGACGCGACGAGCGTGGTGACGAAGCCGCCCGGCTTGAGGAAGTCGCGCTCCAGGCGCGCCGCCACGGCGCGACCCTGCTCGGGCGTGGCGAGACCGAAGTAGAGCGGCGCCGCCGCCGCGAGCGTCGGACGGTCGGTGACGCGTTCGCCGCTCCGCCAGCGGACGTCGAAGAAGAAGCCCTCCCGCGGATCATACGACGCGTCGAGCAGGGCGCGACGCCGGGTCTCCGCGGCGCTCGTGAAGCGCGACGCGGCCTCCGAGTCGCCCGCCTGCTTCCGGAAGGCGCGCAACGCGGCGATCGTGCGCTCCAGGTTGTAGAGCAGGCTGTTGAGATCCACTGGGCGATGAGTCGATCGTCTCGAGCGTGCGCAGATCCGACGTATCGCGCATCCAGCGGCTGGAGAAATCCCATCCGCTCTCCGCGGTCGCCTTCAGGTTGCGATACACCGAGTCGCGGCGCGCGGGCGGCAGCGCCTGCGCCAGCTCGTAGTCCTCGCGATAGGACTCCGGACGCGGTGCCGCCAGGTCGTCCCAGTAGCGATTGAACACGGCGCCGTTCGAGAGCCTCACGACGCGCCGGTGCGACTCGCCCGGCGCGATGCGGTCGGCGCCGTCCATCCAGAACGCGTGCTCTTTCTCGAGCGCGTCGAGATACGCGCAGTGCGCGCGCCGTGTCGGTCGCGCGCGCGTAGAGCCCCACCATCGCCGCGAAGTACGGCGGCTGGCTGCGGGTCAGGTAGTACGTCCGGTTGCCGTTCGGGATGTGGCCGACCGTCCGGATCAGGTGCGCAAAGTTGTCCAGCATGTTGCGCACGAGATCCAGTCGCCCGCTCTGAACCAGCCCGAGCATCGTGAAGTACGAGTCCCAGTAGTACACCTCGCGGAACCGGCCGCCCGGAACGACGTACGGCGTTCGGCAGCGGAATCAGCGACGAGCGCGGGTTCGCCGTATCCCGGGAGCGCGTGAGCACCGGCCACAGCGCGCGGATGTGCTCCTCCATCGTTTGCGTCGAGTCGGTGTGATAGTCCCCACCCTGGACCTGCGGCGGCTCGAAATGCCGCTCGACGAACGCGCGCAGGTCGAACCCGGCCGCTCCCTTCTCCTGCCGCGTAGCGCGCCACGATCGCCTCCGGCGCGCTGCGAGGCTGGGCGTCCACGAACGTCTTGCCGTCGGGATAGACGCGCGCCATCTGCACGTCGTGGAACAGCTGCCCGAGGTCTCGCGACGGCTCGTAGAGCGCGGCGGGCGCAGCCGCTGTCGCGGCCGGTCGCGACTGACACGCGGCAGCGACCGCGACCAGCGCGACCGCTGTCGCACGACGCATTCCGACGAGCCACGCACCACGCACGTTGCGACTACCCCCGGAAGTAGATCCAGACGGCGACTACGCACAGCATCAGAACGGCGCTCAGCGTCCGGTCCCTCATGCGCCACTTCGGCTCGGACGTCACCGCCGTCGTCTTCGTCGCAAACGTCAGGCCCGCGACCTTCTCCGGCGGCGGGGGCGGCGTCGCCAGACTCACCACGATCAGGATCACGGAGCAGACGACGAACAGGAACACCGCGAAGTGCAGGAAGTTCATCGTCGCGTACGAGTGCAGCATGCCGCGCGAGGCTGCCCGGTTCAGCTCGGCCACCAGGCGACGCCATCCCGAGCACGAAGCCGGTGAGCAGCGCGGCCATCGCGCCCCTGGCGTTCAGACGCTTGAACATGATGCCCAGCAGGAACACGGCGGCGATCGGCGGCGAGATGTACGCCTGGACGCTCTGGAGGTATTGATAGAGCTGCCCCGAGATCAGCTTCATCACGGGAATCCACAGCAGCCCGAGTCCCACGAGAATCGCGGTGACCACCTGGCCGACCAGCACGAGCTGCCGCTCGGTCGACACCGGCCGCAGCTTCTTGTAGACGTCGATCGTCACCAGCGTGGACGTCGAGTTGAAGACCGACGAGAGGGAGCTCATGAGCGCCGCCATCAGCCCGGCGACGACGAGACCGCGCAGCCCGGTCGGGAGCAGCGTCCCGACGAGCGTCGGGAGCGCCTGATCGGGCGCGGCGAGCTGGATGCGACCCGACTTGTACAGCGCGTACGGCGATGAGCCCGGGCATCACGAAGATGAACAGCGGGAGCAGCTTGAGGTATCCGGCGAAGATCGTTCCGCGCCGCGCATGGTCCTCGTTGTGCGCCGCGAGCGTGCGCTGCACGATGAACTGGTCCGTGCACCAGTACCACACGCCGAGAATCGGCGCGCCGAGCAGGATGCCGGTCCAGGGGAAGTTCGGATCGGACGTCGGCTTCCACATGTCCATGAAACCCGGGACCGACGGCGTCTTCATGGCGCCCCAGCCACCCAGCTCGTTCAGACCGACCAGCGTGACCGCGATCGCGCCGCCGATGAGCACGAACATCTGCATCAGGTCCGTGTACAGCACCGCGCGCAGGCCGCCGAAGATCGTGTAGATGCCGGTGATGACCACGACCACCAGCGCTCCCGTCCAGAAGTCGATGCCCATCAACGCCTCGAACACGATGCCGCCGGCCGCGATCGTCACCGAGATCTTCGTGAGCACGTACGCGATGATCGAGATGACGGCCAGGTACCAGCGCGCGCCGGATGAGTAGCGTCGCTCGAGAAACTCCGGCATGGTGAACACGCCGCTGGCGAGATAGAACGGCACGAACACCCAGCCGAGGATGAGCAGGATGAGCGACGCGAGAATCTCGAACTGCGCGACGGCGACGCCGCTGGCCGCGCCGGTGCCCGCGAGCCCGACGAGATGCTCGGACCCGATGTTGGACGCGAACAGCGAGCCGCCGACGAGGAACCAGCCGGCGTCCCGTCCGGCCAGGAAGTAGTCCTGCGTCGTGCCCGCCGACTTGCGCTCGCGAATCGTGGCCCAGATCGCGACGCCGAAGGTGAGCAGGAAGTAGAACACGATCACGACCCAGTCCAGCCCAGACAGGAGGTTGGTCACCGCGGTCCTCGCTCGGTTGGTGTGGCGTGTGGGAGGGAAGAGGGACGAAGCATCACAACCGGCTCGTTGTTCCTGCGCAACCACCAGTGAGCGGACGCCGCCGGGACGCCGCACCCACCTCGATGTCGCGCACCTGGCCATCGAGGCGCGAGCCCGCTCGCGGCCATGTCCACGGCCTCGAATCGGTCGCCGCCGACGTTCCGCAGCAGCGTGCCGTAGCTCGCGTCGTACCGCCCGAGCACCGGGGCCACGCCGTGGAAGTTCCCGGCGAGCAGAATGTCCTGCCGGCCGTCGCCATCGAAGTCGTGAACGACGGACGCGTACACGGGCGCGAACTGCGCCTCCGCCGGAAGTGTCGCCAGCGTGAAGCGGCCCTTGCCGTCGTTGAGCGCCACTGACGTCGCGAAGGTCCGCGCCTCGAGCACGCGCGCCGCCTTCAGCTCGGCCGCAGGGAAAATGTCCTCGACGCGGCTCGCGCCGAACGACGCATAGGACGGGATATCTGTCGCGCAGCTGCGGATTGGTCCGGACGATCTCGTCCCTGCCAGCAAGCGGATAGCTCACGCCGTTCTTGTAGAAGGTGAGGATCTGCTCCAGCGTCCCGTTCTGCCCGAAGTCGTGCACGTAGAGCCGGGCGGGCTCTCTCTCCCGCGACGCCTTGATATACGAGTTGAGACCGAGATTGCCAAGCACGAGGTCGGCTCGCCCGTCGCCGTTCAGGTCCGCCGCGGTCACACTGTTCCACCAGCCATTCGTCCCCGCGAGGCCAGCCGCGGCCGTGACGATCCACGAACCGGCCCTGTCTCTGCGCCAGGATCCGCACGGGCATCCACTCGCCGGCCACCACGAGATCGAGCGAGCCGTCGCCGTCGTGGTCGAGCCACGCCGCCGACGTCACCATTCCCGCCTGCTCGAGGGCCGGCGCCCTGGCCGACGTCACGTCCCTGAACCGGCCGTGACCGTCGTTCTCCAGCAGGTAACTCGGCGGCGTCTTTCCGTACTCGCGCGAGACGACGCGGCTCCCGACGAAAAGGTCGATGTCCCCGTCGCGGTCGAAGTCCGCCGCGGCGACGGTCGAGCCGTTGTGGTAGAAGGCCGGGAGCGCGACGGTATCGCGCGCGAAATCGGCCGCGGCCGTCGTTGCGGTAGAGCCGGTCGCGGAGCGCCTCGTCGTCCCCCCAGAACTCGTTCCCCCCGCTGACGACGTAGAGATCCAGATCCTCGTCGCCATCGGCGTCGAAGAAGGTGGCGTCCACGTCCTCGTGCAGGCTGTCCCGGCGAAACGCGTCCTGCGGCGACGCGCGGAACCGCCCGTCGCGGCCTGTACGAACAACGCGCCCGCCTGCCATTTCGCGCCGCCGATGTAGATGTCGTCCAATCCGTCGCCGTTGACGTCACCGATGGCGAGCGCGGGCCCTTCGGTCGAGAGCAAGTGCGGCATCAAGGGCTCGCGCTGCGCGTCGATGAAGTCGTTCTCGCGATGGCGAAAGTCGATGCCCGCCTGCGCAGTGACGTCGTGGACGAGCGGCCGGACGGGTCGGGGACGCACGACCTCGCGGGCGCTCGCCGCGGTTTGATCGAGCACGATCTCCCGGTCCGCCTCGATGCCGCGCTGGACCTGTCGCGCGCCGCCGGGCCACATGACCTCGAGCGAATCGACGCGGGCCGAGCGACCCAGTCCCACGTGCAACCGATGGTCGACCGACGACTGAAATCCACGCGTCGGCATCTGCTCGACGAGCTGGCGCTCGCCGTCATGATAGACGAGCACGCGGGCGCCGATGCCGCTCGTGTTCCCCGCCGGGCCGCGCAGGCGCAGCCGCAGAAAATGGTTGCCGGTGACGTCGCGGCCGCGGTTCCGGTAGATCGACGCGGGCGCATTGACGTTGTTGACCACGAGATCGAGCGCCCCGTCGTTGTCCAGGTCCACATAGGCGGCGCCGTTGGAGAATCCCGGCTGCGACAGCCCCCACTCCGCGGCCGCGTTGGCGAACGTCAGGTCCCGCTTGTTGCGGAACGCATAGTTCGCAAGCGGCGTTGACGGCATGCGTTCGACGAGGCTGAGGTTCTGCCGCGTGACGCCCGCCGCCAGCGACGCCTGCACGGTCGCATTGCCGACGTAGTCGATGTAGTCGAGATCGATGGGGCGCCGGAAGATGCCGTTCGTGACGAACAGGTCCTTCCAGCCATCGTTGTCCAGGTCCGCGAACAGCGCGCTCCAGCTCCAGTCCGTGGCGGATACGCCGGCCAGTAAACCGATCTCGCTGAACCGCTCGGCGCCGCGATTGAGCTGCAGCGTGTTGCGCGCGAACTGCGGGTGGTAGCCGGCCTTCAGCCGCTCGCTGAAGAGCTCGTAGCTCTCCGTGATCGCCGACGTCTTGAGGATCTCCTCGCGCTCGGGGAGCATGTCGAGCACCACGAGGTCGGGACGCAGATCGTTGTTGAAGTCCGCCGCGTCCACGCCCATGGAGAACCGGCTCGTGTGGCCCATCGCCGTCCCGATCGACTCGCGGAACGTGCCGTCGCAGTTGTTGAAGTACAGGAAATCGTTTTCCTGGAAGTCGTTCGCGACGAACAGGTCGATGCAGCCGTCGAGATTCAGGTCGCTCGCGACGACGCCGAGGCCGTAGCCTTCGACGCCGCCGTAGATGCCGGCGCGCGCGCTGACGTCGGTGAAGCGGCCGCCGTCGTTGCGGAACAGGCGATCGCCCGCGCGCGGATGCTGGCCCTCGCGCTGCGGTCGCGCGCTCACGCCACGATCGGTGTGCGTGGAGTGGTTCAGCAGGTACATGTCCAGGTCGCCGTCCGCGTCGTAGTCGAAGAAGGCAGCCTGCGTGGAATAGCCCGCGTGTTCGAGGCCCAGCTCGCGCGTCCGGTCGGTGAACGTGCCGTCGCCCTTGTTGACGTAGAGCACGTTCCGTCCGCGCTTGCCGAGGTAGGTGACGCCGGAGACGTAGATGTCCAGGTGGCCGTCGCCGTTCACGTCGGCCATGGTGACGCCGGTCGTCCAGGCGTCCGCGCTCCCGGCGACGCCGGCGCGCCCGGTGACATCCTCGAAGCGGAAACCGCCGCGGTTCAGGTAGAGCCGGTCGGGCCCGAGGTTGGAGGTGAAGAAGAGATCGGGGAGGTCGTCGCCGTTCACGTCACCCGCGGCGACCCCGGCGCCGTTGTAGTAGTAGAGGTAGTTCAGGATGTTGAAGCTCGTGTCGTCGGCGAGGTCGTTCCGGAAGGTGATGCCAGTTGCTTCGGGGACGAGGAGCTCGAAGAGGCGCTTGTCCGCGCGCGCGTCTCGCTCCGCTGCAAGCAATCGCTGCCGACAGGAAGAGCAGGCTTCCGTACCTGTACATGGTCAATTCTCAACGACCAGTGCTGAGTTCGCAGGCTCGAGGACCGCCAGGTTCTCTGTGGTCAGCAATGGGTGTCGAGATAGTTGTTGAGATGGCGAGAGCTAGCGTGCAGGCCGGATGCGGATCGCCTGCCCTCCCCCGGGCGCGAGCCTGAGCGTGAGTCGCGACACCGAGCTGACCGTTTGTCTCGAGATCGTCACCGGCAGCGGGTTATCCAGCCAATGCGCGTTCGGTCCGTCCGCGTAGATCTCCGCCACGTAGCTCCGGCCGGCTGGCAGAAACGAGAGCGGCACGTCGAACGACCGCCGCTCCTCGTCCGTCATCGCGCCGACGAACCACTCGTCCTTGCCGCGCGTCTTCCGCGCGACAACGACGTAGTCCCCGATCCTTCCCTCCAGCACGCGCGTGGTGTCCCAGTCCACGGCCACGTCCCGGATGAACTGGAACGCCGGCTGCCGCTCGTAGTTCTCCGGAAGGTCGGCGGCCATGTGCAGCGGCGAGTAGAGCGTGATGTACAGCGCGAGCTGTTTCGCCAGCGTCGTGCGGATGCGCGACTCCGTCGGAACGCCGCGGCCGGCCGCTCCCGCGCTCGAGGAGGATGTCGAACACGCCCGGCGTGAAGTCCATCGGCCCCGCGAGGAGCCGCGTGAAGAAGAGGATCGTCTCGTGCTCCGGCGGGTTGCCCCCTTCCCCGCCCCACGCGTTGTATTCCTGCCCGCGCGCGCCTTCGCGCGTCATCATGTTCGGATAGGTGCGACGCTCGCCCGTGTCGTGGATCGGCTCGTGCACGTCGAGCATGATCCCGTACTTCGCCGCCGTCTCGATCACCTTGCGATGGTGGTTGACGGCGAACTGCGAGTAGTGCGAATGGCCGCCGTCGACCGTGTCGGTCACGTACCCGCTCTTGATCGCGTCGATGCCCAGGGACCGGTAGAGCGCGTAGGCGCTGTCCAGCTGGCGCTCGTAGTTGTGGATCCCGCCGGATGTCTCATTGTGCGCGATCAGCTTGACGCCCTTCTGCTTCGCGTACGCGGCGAGCCCCCGAAGGTCGTAGTCGGGATACGGCTGCGTGAACGAGAAGGCGTTGCGGTTCGCGATCCAGTCCCCGTCCCAGCCGGTGTTCCAGCCTTCCACCAGCACGCCGCCAATCCCGTTGGCGGCGGCGAAATCGATGTACCGCCTGGTGTTCTCGGTCGTGGCGCCGTGCTTCGGCCCGCTGCTCCACGTCATGGTGTTGATGTGCATGCCCCACCAGATGCCGACGTACTTCATCGGCTTGATCCAGTCCGTGGAGGCCAGCACGTTCGGCGGATTCAGGTTCAGGCCGATCACCGACGGCGAGAGCTCCGTCGCGCGGTCCGCCAGCTGGATCGTGCGCCACGGAGTCTGGAACGGCGTGCGGCCGCGCACCTTTACCCCGTCCGCGTGCGGAGCGAGCGCCGCGCGCAGCGTGCGATTCTCCATGCGCCGGCCGGCCAGGAACATCCTGGGATAGTCCACCAGGTTGGCCTCGTGGAGGACGACGAAGCCGCCGTCGCGCCGCTCCATCGTCAGCGGCGTCTGCACGCTGTCGATGACGCTCACAGGCGACGACGAGTACAGCATCTCCGACCGATCCAGGCGCGAGCGGTTCGAGGGAATCCACCACGCCCGCGAATCGTCTGCCATCGCGAATTCGGTCAGCTCCTCCATGATCTCGAACGCGCCGAGCGCAGGCTGCGCGGGCACTTCGTAGCGGAAGCCGACACCGTCGTTGAACACGCGAAACGCCACGGTGAACTCCCTGCCGGGCGCGCTGCGCTCGCGCACCGAGACCCGCAGCTCGTTGTGCCGGTCGCGGACGCGCGCCACCTCGCCCCACGGCTGGGTCCAGGTGGTATCGACCGAGCGGCGCGTGGAGCCGGTGATGCGCAGGCTGTCGCGCAACGGTGGCGCGCCGCGAAACTCGAAGCCGAGCAGCGACGGTGTCAGGATCGGCCGCCCGGCGCGCTCCACCATGTAGTGCAACCGGCCTTCGTGAACGGCCACGCTCACCACGTTTCGTCCGTCGGGCGACGCGACGCGCAGCGTGTCCTGCGACAGCGCAGGCGTCGAACAAAGGACGGCGCAGGCGGCAGCCGTCAGGAGATTCTCCCTCATCTGTTGTTCACCTGTGTGCGAGACGTTGGCATTGAACTTCCGGCATTGCTGGCGCGGGCGTCCGAACCCATTATGCTGTTGGGTCTGGCTGACGTCCTATGATCTTCGGGAGGGGAGGCTTCATGGCGAGGAAAGGAATGTTGCGAGCGACGGTCGCGATACTCGCATTCGCGGTGGCCGGCTGCGCGGGCCGGAGCGGCAAGGCCGCCGGGCAGGGATCGCCCGAGCGCCCGCCGGAGCAGTCGGCGTCGGCGGATGCCTCCACCCTCACCAGGGAAGAGATCGAGCGCAACGCGAGCGGCGACATCGAGAAGGTGCTCGCCGGCCGCTTTGCGGGCGTCGTCGTCAGCAAGACTCCGGATGGCGGCATCGCGGTGCGCATTCGCGGCGCGTCGTCCGTCTACGGCAACAACGAGCCGCTGTACGTCGTGGACGGCATCGCGATGCAGCCGGGACCGAACGGTGCCCTGACCGGGATCAATCCGTACGACATCGAGTCCATCAAGGTCCTGAAGGACGCCGCCGACACCGCCATCTACGGCATGCGCGGCGCCAACGGGGTGATCCTGATCAAGACCAAGAAGCCCGGCAGTCGTCAATGAGCTGACGCCGCCGCGCGGCCTCCCCCTCCACTGGCGCGCGGCGCCACCGTGCGCGCCAGCCCGAAAACCAGCGGCCGGTCGTTGTTGCGCGCCACGACCCAGACAGGGCCGCGCGCCGTTCTCACGCGCTGAATGTCGCGCGTCTCGCCGCGGACCACGAACCCGCTCTCGACCCGGCCGAAGCGGCGCAAAGCCGCCGCGGCCGTCGCCGCGCAGCACCAGGCCGCGGCTGGCGCTCAGCGGACCGATGTCCGGCTTGAAACCGTCGAAGTTCCCCGCGAGCAGCAGATCGGTGTCGCGATCGCCGTCCAGGTCTTCGGCCAGGATCCCGTACACGGGCGCGACCTGCGCCTCCGGCGGCAGCGGCACGAGCGCGTAGGATCCGTCCGCGTTGGCGCGCACGAGCGCACTCGCGAACGTGTAGGCCTGCTTGACGACGGCGCCGTTCAGCTCCTCGGACGGGAAGATGTCCGTGATGGTCTTGCGCGCGTAGTCCTTGTAGTTGGGAAAGCGCGCCTTGAGCTGCGGCAGCGCCTTGAGCAGCTCGTCGCGCAACGGAAGCGGATAGCTCGTGCCGCCGCTGTAGCCGGACATGATCTGCTCGACGTACCCGTTTCCGTCGAAATCCTTCACGTGCATCGTCGTTGGCTCGCTGCTCGCTCGCGCGCAGGCGCGAGTTGAGGCCGAGGTTGCCCACGACGAAGTCCACGCGCCCGTCGCCTGTGAAGTCGCCGGCCACGATGCGGTTCCACCATCCGTGACTCTTCTCGAGGCCGCGCACGTCCATCCGCTCGAGCGTTCCGCCACCCGCGTTCCTGAAGATCGTGATCGGCATCCATTCGCCCACCACCACGAGGTCGAGCCGACCGTCGCCGTCGAGATCGCGCCAGAGCGCGTCGGTGACCATGCCCACTTTGGCCAGGGCCGGCGCGACCCGATCCGTGACGTCGGTGAAGTGGCCGCGGCCGTCATTGACCAGGATGGTGCTGCGCGGGTCGAGCCCATACTTCCAGGGAATGACCCTCCCGCCAACGAACAGGTCCAGGTCGCCGTCGCCGTCGTAGTCGGCCGGCACGACGCGCGACCCGCTCACGTGCTCGGCGGGGAGGTGCCGCTCCGCCTTTCGGAAACCGCCCTTCCCGTCGTTCAGGTAGAGGCGATCCTGGAGCGCCGGCGCCTGATCGGAGTACTCGTTGCCGCCACTGACGACGTACAGGTCCTTGTCGCCGTCCCGGTCTGCGTCGAAGAGCGCCGCGCCCACGTCCTCCGAGGCGAGGTCGTCCTGGAACGCACGCTCGACGCGAGCGCGAAAGCTCCCGTCGCGCTGCTGGAGGTGCAGTCGCCGCTCCTGCTCCTTGGCGCCGCCGATGAATATGTCGTCCAGCCCGTCGCCGTTCACGTCTCCAACGGCCATGAGCGGGCCTTCTGTGGACAGCTTCTTCGGGATCAGGCGCTCGCGATCGAAATCCACGAAATCGTTCTCGTGATGCACGAAGTCGATCGCCGCGCGCGCGGTGACGTCGGTGACCAGAACGCTTACCGCTTTCCGCATGCCGCTCGCGGCTCGCGGTGGGGCACTCGCTTCGGCCTGGGGCACATGAAGCTCGTCGGCTGTTACCCCGCGCACGAGGCTCAGCCGGCCGTCCGGCCATTCGACTCGCACGGAATCGAGCCGGTCGCGCGCACCCAATCCGAACACGAGCATGTAGTCCACGCTCGACTGGAACCCACGCGATGGCGACTGCTCCTGCATGAACGCGGACGCGCCTGCGAACACGGTGACGCGCGCGCCGATGCCATACCGATTGGCTCCTTCGCCCTCCAGCCGGACCCGGAGCGACCGGTTCTCGCGCCGCAGCGTTCGCGCGTTGTTGCGGTAGACGAACGTCTCCTGATTGACGTTGTTCACCACGAGATCCAGGGCCCCGTCGCCGTCCAGGTCACCGTAGGCGGCGCCGTTCGAGAAGTTGGGGGTGTCGAGCCCCCACTCGGCCGCGACGTTCGAGAACCGCAGGCCGCCTTTCTCGCTTGCACCCTCGTTGCGGAACGCGTAGTCCGGGAGCGGCGTGGACGTCATCGCTTTCGTGAGGCGCTCGAAGTCCACACGGCCAGGCCCGGCGCTCATGACGGACTTCATCGTTTCTTCGCTGCCCAGGAACGCCACGTAGTCCTGTCACGTGACGTCCCGCGCGAGACCGTTGGTCACGAAGATGTCCTTGTAGCCGTCGAGGTCGAAGTCGGCGATGAGCGCGCTCCAGCTCCAGTCTGTTCGCGCGACGCCCGCCATCTCGCCCACGTCGCTGAACGTCCCGTCCCGGTTGTTGCGCTGGAGCATGTTCCGCATCACCTGGTGGTGGAAGCCGCTCCGCACCCTTCGCCTGGTACAGGTCCCAGGCCTCGAACGTGGACGTCGTCTTGAGCCGGTAGTCGTCCTCCGGCAGCATGTCCGTGGTGTAGATGTCGGGCCATTGGTCGTTGTCGAGGTCCGCGACGTCGAGGCCCATCGAGAAGTAGCTGAGCACCGGCATCTGCCGGTCGAGCGCTTCGGCGAAGGTGCCGTCCCCTCTGTTGAGGTACAGGTAGTCGCGCTCGAAGAAATCGTTGGCGACGTAGACGTCGGGCCAGCCGTCGCGGTTCACGTCGCCGACGCCGAGGCCGAGACCGAACGCGGCCTCGGGGCTGTGGATTCCCGCCGCGGCGCTGACGTCGGCGAACTTGCCGCCGTCGTTGCGATACAGCTTCGCGCCGCCGTAGCGGGTCGCGCACGTGACGCATGTTGCGCATCGCCGAAGCTGCTCACCGGGCGCGGCGAGTTGTTGATCACGAAGAGGTCCAGGTCGCCGTCGCGGTCGTAGTCGAAAAACGCCGCGTGCGTCGAGTATCCCCGGTCGGCCACGCCGTACTCCACCGCCATTTCCTGGAAGGTCGGGACGCTGTCGGCGCCGAGCCCCTGGTTGATCCACAGCTCGTTGCCGCGCCGATCCGGCGGCACCGGACCCGCGCGACAGATGTAGATGTCCAGCCGCCCGTCACCGTTGACGTCGGCGAGCGCGACGCCTGTCGTCCACGGAATCCGCGGCGGAGCTGAGCCCGGAGGGTTGCGTGACGTCCCGAAAGCGGAAGCCGCCGCGATTGAGGAAGAGCCGCGGGCCCGCCCTGATTGGCGGTCAGCACGATCTCCGGCAGCCCGTCGCCGGTGAGGTCGCCGATGGCGACGCCGCCGCCGTTGTAGAAGTTGCGGTAGGTGAAGACGTTCAGCTCGCGAGTATCGCGCAGGCGGTTCTCGAAGCGCACGCCCGTCACGCTCGACGGCAGCAGCGTGAAGAGCTTGTCCCGCCGGATCGGGGCGGCGCTCGCCTGCGCGGCTACGACGCTCGCGTTCTCGTACCCGCGTTCGTGCAGGCAGCTAAGCACAGACACGTGACGAAGGGCCCAGTGCGCGTCCAGCCGGGGGAGCTTCGATCAACAGCCTGGCGACTGATTCAGCTTCTTCATGGCACCTCAAGAACCATAGCCTGCCCCGGACGGGAGCAGGCTATGGCGAACGACAGCAGTACGACACTTCTGGCTACTCCTGACCCGGCTCAGTAGCCGGGATTCTGCGTGAGCCGTGGGTTGTTCTGGATCTGCGTCTGCGGGATCGGCATCAGGATCATGTGGTCCTCACGCTGCGGCTTCTTGCAGTCCCGCCAGGCCGCGCTCTGACAGATTGTACGCGGCGCCGTGAAGCGGCCGAACCGGATCAGGTCCTGACGCCGCTTGGCTTCGCCCGCCAGCTCGAACAGGCGCTCGTTGAGGATCGCGTCGCGAACCTGCGCCTGGGTAGGCCGACCGGCGAGCGGCTGCGTCGGGATTGAAGTGCCGCGCGCGCACGGTGTTGAGGTCCGCGATCGCGCCGCGTCTGATCGCCGGTCTCGTTCAGCGCTTCGGCCCTGATGAGGTACATCTCGGCGAGGCGGAAGAACACGAAGTCGTTCGGGTGCGAGTTGCCGTCCGGCGCGCCGGCGAGCGGCGGGTACTTCTTCAGCCGCGCGCCCTCGGCTTCCGTCGCCTGCTCGACGTCCTGGATGGTCGCCGTGAAGATCAGCGGCTTGCCGTTGCGATCGTTCACTGGCTGGCCCGTGTTGTAGCTGAACTGCTGGCCCGATCAGGAAGATGTTGCGCCGCTGCGTCGGCGGCGTTGAACGCGTTGTACGTGTCCGCGATCGTCGCGAAGCCGTTCCAGGGCGCCGGCACGAGCTGGTTGTAGTGCAGCCTGCGCATCTGGATGCTCATGCCGAGGTTCGCGCTCGGCGGTGTGCGCCACGACGAAGATGTTCTCGGGCGACGCCTCGTTGGTCGTGGAGAAGTTCGAGGTCCAGTCGGTCGCCAGCGAGTACTCGCCGGAGTTGAGAACGCGGTCACCGCCGCGATCGCGGCCGCGCATCCGGTGGTGGCGCCGCTCACGACGGTGGTGCACGAGTTGTACGCCGTCGCGCTGACGCCCGTGTTCCGTTGAACACGCCGGCGTTGATGTACAGGCTCGCGAGGATGGCGTCGGCGGCGCCCCGCGTCACGCGTCCGTACTGTGCGGCCGGCCAGCGCAGCCGGCAGGTTCGCGCGCGACGCAGTCAGCTCCGACACGATGAACCGGAACAGCGAGTCGCGCGTGACGCGCTCGCGCCGTCCCACTTCGGTGGTCGTCACGAGTGGCACGCCACCGAACATGTCCTGCAGCATGTAGTAGAACCAGGCGCGCAGCGTCCGGAGCTCGGCGAGCGTCGTGTCCTTCTTCGCCTGGGCCAGGTCGGCCTGTCTCGATCACGTCGATCATCAGGTTGGCCTTGGCGACGCCGCTGAACAGGTCGTTCCACATCCCGTTCATGTCGTCGAGCGCCGAGCCGCTGTTCGGCGGTCCACTGCTGCCGGTGGATCTCGAGCCAGCGGCCGTTGTCGAACCAGTCGTTGCCGCGCGTCGGCACGACGAGCTCGTCGGTGCGTGATCTCGCTGAGGTTGTAGTAGCCCCACATCATGCCCGCGGAGTCTCGCGTAGACGGAGGCGACGCCGGCGAGGATCTCCTCCTCGGTCTTGAACGCGTTCTGCGGCGTGAGCGCGTCCTCCGGCACCTCGGTCAGGCTGGTGCACGCGCGGCACGAGCGCCGGAGCGAGCGCGAGCAGTGCCACGCGGCTCACCCGGCCGATCGACTTCGTGAACGATCTCGTCATACGCTTCGATCCCTGAATGGGGTTGGTGACCGCAGGATCAGAACTGGACATTGGCGCCGAGCGTGAAGGTCCGGGCGCGCGGATACGTGACGTAGTCGATGCCGCGGGAAGCCAGGCCGCGATCCACGAACACCTCGGGATCATAGCCCGGTGTAACCCGTGAACAGCAGCAGATTGTCACCCGACAGATACACGCGCGTCGCGCGGCCAGAGCCGAACGCGAACCGCGGCGGCAGACGATAGCCGACGGTCACGTTCTGGAGCCGGAGGAACGAGCCGTCTTCGATCCAGCGCGACGAGTAACTCGCCGTCTCGCCGATGCGCGTCCGGATCGTCCAGCGCGTCTGCGAGGAAGTTGCGGTCCTGGTTCGACGTTGCTCTTGGTGCGATAGACGAGCGCCGTGTTGTTGAACACGTCGCGGCCCAACTCGCCGCGCCACAGCCAGCTGAAGTCGATGTTGTCCCAGCGGCCGTTGTTGCTGACTCCGAAGCTGAAGTCGCGGGTTGGCGTTGCCGATGACCGTCTCGTCGTTCGTCGGTCGGCTCAGTCGTTTCGCCGTTGATGCAGTCCGCCGCGGTGCGCGCGCACTTGAAGAGCTGCTGCCCGTACCGTGCGTTACCGGGAGCCGTCTCCACGCGCGGGAATACGGGTCCCCAGAACGTGCCGACCGGCTCGCCGACCATGATGCGCTGCGCGAAGCGGCCCGACTGGCCCTGCGCCGTTCACGGCGCCGGTGATGATGAACTTGCGCGCCGTGTCGCCGAGGCTGATCGACCTCGTTGCGCTCGACCGACGCCGATGATCTCGAGGTTCAGCGTAGCGATTGCCGCGCTCGATGAGCGGCGTGTTGAACGTCGCTTCGACGCCGCGGTTCCGGATGCTGCCGACGTTCTCGAGCCGCGTGGCGACGACGGCCGGCTGCGGCACCGGCGACGTCGAGCAGCAGGTCCTTGCGTCGTCTTCTGATAGATGTCGATGACGCCCGTGAACCGGTCGTTCTTGAAGCCGTAGTCGATGCCGAAGTTGATCTGCTCGGCGGTCTCCCACTTGAGGTTCGGGTTCTCGACCTGCGCCGCCGACGAGACCCGTGGTGATGCCGCTGCCGAACGGATAGCGCGCGCCGTTGTTCGCGCGGAGCAGCAGCTGCGTGCCGTACGGCCGCACGGCCTGGTTGCCCTGCAGCCCCCAGCCGGCGCGCAGCGCCAGCGTGGAGAGCGACAGCGGCTCGCCGGCCATGAAGTCCTCTTCGTTCATGCGCCACGACGCGGAGATCGCCGGGAAGGTGGACCACTGGTTCCCCTCGGCGAGCCGCGACGACCCGTCGTACCGCACGACGCCGGTGAGGAAGTACCGGTCCGCGAAGCTGTAGTTCACGCGCGAGAAGAACGACGCCAGCCGGCTTTCCTGGATGTAGGAGAATGGGCGCCGGCGAGCTCGCCTGCGTGCCGGCCGCGAGGTTGTTCCAGAGGAAGACGTCGGTGATGAAGCCCTGCATGATCGCTTCGAAGCCGCTGTTGTCGAAGCGCGAGTACTCGTACCCGCCGAGGACCTCGCATCTCGTGGTTCTGGCCGATGCGCGGCGCGTACGTGAGCAGCTCCTGGAAGTTCAGGTTCTGGAGACTGCGCTGCGCCTGACGCGCGAGCCCGGTGAACTGCGCGCCGAGCGCGCTTGTCGCGCGGGAAGTACGTGCGCCGCAGCGCGTCCGTGTAGTCCACGCCGAGGGTCGTCTGCGCCGTGAGGTTCGGCAGCAGGCTGAAACTCGCCGGTGAGGTCGCCGAGCACGCGGTTTTCCGGCGCCTCGTCCTTGATCTGCTCGGCCAGCGCCACCGGGTTGCGTACGCCCTGCGAGCCCGGCGCCGATCTCGTAGTACGCGCCCGTGGCCGTCCGAACCGGCTGCGTCGGATTGAAGATCGCCATGTTGGTGAAGACGCCGCCCTCGAAACCGCCGCCGTTCTCGAAGGCGAGGTAGTCGTTGTGCACGCGCGACGCGGTCAGGTTCAGGCCGAGCTGCAGCTTGCCGTTGAGCGCCTGGTGCTGTGCGTTGAGGCGACCCTGATAGCGGCGCAGCCCGTTCGCGATGACCACGCCTTCCTGGCTGAAGAAGTTCAGCGAGGCGCGGTACTGCGTCGTCTGGGATCCGCCGGAGAACGACAGGTTGTGATTCGTCGCGAACCCGTTGTGCGGCAGCTCGTCCTCCCAGTCCGTGTTCGCCGTGCCGAGCGCCGCCAGCCGTCCCTGCCACGTCACGAGCGTACCACCGGTGGCCGTGTCGATTACGGACTGGATGAATCCGCGGTACTGGCCGCCGTTCGTGAATTCCAGCCTGCGGGCCGCCGAAGCGGACGACACGTAGGTGTCGTACTCCATCGAGCCGCCAGCCATGTTGCGCGCGCTTCGTCTCGATCAGCACCACACCGTTGGCGCCGCGGCTGCCGTAGATCGCCGTGGCCGACGCGTCCTTCAGGACCGTGATCGTCTCGATGTCGTTCGGGTTGATCGAGTTGAGCGGGCTGCGCGGCAGCGCGGCGTCGATGCCGCCGCCGGAAAACCCGCGTGCGACAATGGGTCTCATTCTGCAGCGGCACGCCGTCCACCACGTACAGCGGCTCGTTGCTCGCGCTCAGCGACGTGCCGCCGCGGACGCGGATCTGCGCGCCGGCGCCGGGTTCGCCGTTGTTCGTCGTCATGTGAACACCGGGCACGCGGCCCTGGAGCATCTGGTTGGCGTTCGCGATCACGCCGACGTTCGCGGCTGCGGCGTCGATCGTCGATACGGAGCCGGAGATCGCCTCGCGCCGCTGCGTGCCGTATCCGGTGACGACGATCTCGCTGAGCGCCGCGGCCTGCGCTGCGAGCGAGAGGTCCGCGGTCACGGAGCCGCCGTCCGAGACGCTGACTGCCTGCACGCGGGTGGCGTAGCCGATTCGGCGCGCCCGCACCTGGTGCGAGCCCGCGGGAACCAGTGTGATCGAGTAGCTGCCGTCGACGCGGGTAATCGCTCGACGCTCGGTGCCTTCCACGCTCACGGTCACGCTCGCGAGGGGCTGGGCGCTGGCCGAATCGGTCACTCGGCCTGAGATGGTGCCTGTGCCCTGGGCGGCAAGCGGAGCCGCGAAAAAGAGGACTCCGGCAAGAACTGGGACGATACTGCGAACCGCTGCCATTCTGCGATCCTCCGGGAGGCGGAGAACTTCGTGGCTGGCTTGGACTTGGCGATACGCGTCGTCGCGCATCGCGGCGGGCGAACTGGATGACCGGAAATAACGGTCGTGCAACGATCACGCAAGGGCGTGCCGTGACGGCAGATTTGTGAACCGACCACCTGCCCCGGATATTCTTCCGCCATGAACCTCCTGCCGCTTTCCTGCTCGCGCAACTCGCCGCAAGCTCCCCGCCAGTCTCCCGTGCTGGAATTCCCGGAAACGGGGGTGGACGACCCCTCAGCGTATCAGGGGTATCGGACGCGATTCTACCGCGACGCCGCCCGCAACACGGTGCAGATCTATATAGATGGGCGGGCGGGACGCGTCGTCCACCTGCTGGCGAACGCCGAAAACGAGAGCATCGGCTTCACCGCCCGAGACGCCCGCGGCACGGCGTTGACGCTCGACTGGGACGGCCCGGACGCCAGTGTAACCCGCTCTGGGGGCTTGACCTACGAGCTCGTCGCCGACGCACCGGCCATCCACCTGGGCTGGTTCCTCCTCGGCTCCATGCGGGTCGAGCGCGACTTCCAGTACTGGGAAAAGCACCGCCAGCCATTCGGCGCGCCCGCCTTCGTCCTGGACGAGACAGGCCGACTGTTGGGCGCCCTTGAACGGCTGCCACCGCGGGACCGCGTGCGACATCTCGCGCTGCTGAGGGCACCGGACATCGAGACCCTGCGCCGCCGGCTCCAGCCGCGCGTCACCACGAGCGCGACGGCAACGCAATGGATGGCGCGAGCCACCCAGCTTTCACTCGACGGCCGCGACTCGCTCTCGCTCACGATCCTCGTGGACCCGCGCCTGGTCTCGGCCGCCCGCACGGGGGACTCGATCACGCTACGCGCCCGGTCGGGAGGCAGCGTCCCCTTCCGCGTGCGCATCGCCTCGAGCGCCGACGCGCTCACTCCGCTCGCGCGCGACCAGATCTTCAGCCCGGAGTTCCTTGCGTTCCTCGCCGGCGCGCGCGACTCGGCGCGGTGGCTCGAGCGTCAGGTGCGAGGCGTGGAGCTGCTCGTGTCGCGCGAGAAGCTCATGGCCGGGCTGCCCGCGTACGCCACGTACTTCGGCCGCGACATGCTGCTCTCGACCCTCATGATGCGCTCCATCTGGCGCGACGAGATGTCCGAGTTCGCCGTGGCGGCCGCGCTGAGAAAACTGTCGCCGACCGGCGAGGTGAGTCACGAGGAAGCGCTCGGCGGCCAGGCCGTTCGTGAGGCCGCGTCGGAGTATGCCACGTTGATCGACGAGCACCTTCGCCTCGCCAGCGCGGGCGACCGCGCCGGCGCCGACCGAGCCCTGGCCCGGGCGTACACCGTGCTCCGCGACCACCGCCGCGTGCGCGAGAACTACCATATGGTAGACGACGAGCTTCAGTTCCCCGTGCTCGCGGCGCGCTGGTTGGCGGACGCCGACGTCCCCGCGGCGCGCAAGCGCGCTTTCCTCCTCGATTCGTCGGATGGTCGCGGGACGCGGCTCGCGCGGCTCCTGCGCGAGTTCGCCCTGGTGGCGAGGATGACGGCCGCTTACGCGGCTGACCCTGTCGCGGGCAATCTGATCTCGTTCGCGCCGCGCGATTCCGGACGCTGGGCCTCCGCGAGCTGGCGGGACAGCGGCGCCGGCTACGCGGGCGGTCGGTTCGCGATGGACGTGAACGCCATCTGGGCGCCGCACGCGCTCGACGGCATCGCGACCGTCTTTCGCGTGCTGCCGTCTCTCGGGTTCTCGCGCGATTCCATGGCGCGGGCACTTTCGGCGGCAGACGGCGGTGCGGCGCTGGCTCGTTACCTGCGCGACTCGCTCGCGCTCACCCGCGCCACGGAAACCTGGCGTGGCGCGTCGCGCCACTTCCTCGTGCAACTCGGCCCCGGCGAAGTTCGCGCCCGCGTGGATGCCCGACTTGCCGCGCTGCCCGAAGCGGAGCGTCGCCACTGGCGCGCCGTGCTCGATCGCACCGGAGCCGATAGCGACTCGCTGACGTTCCTCGCGCTCGCGCTGGACTCGCAGGGTCGGCCCATCGGCGTGGCCAACAGCGATCCCGCCACGCGTCTGTTCCTGGATGATCCGGCGCGAAGTCGCGGCGCCGCCGCGGCCGCCGAGGCCCTGCGGGACGTGAACCTGTTCGTGCGACGGTATCCCGTCGGGCTGTTCATCGACAGCGTGGGGCCCGTGGTTGCCAACGATGCGTTCGCGACGCCCGACGTGTGGAGCGCCTTCGAGCGCGACCGCTACCACGGGCCGCGTGTCGCATGGGGCCGCGAGGTGAATCTCTTCCTGCTCGGCGCGGCCGCGCACGCGGCTGCCGGCGGCGATTCGTCGTTCACGAACGCCCTGCGCGACGCGATCGCGCGCGTCCAGCGCGCCGTCGAAGCGTCCGGATTCCAGAGCGAGTTGTGGAGCTACGAGGTGCGCGACGGCCGAGTCGTGCCGTTGCGGTACGGGACAGGATCGGACGTACAACTCTGGAGCACGACCGACCTGGCGGTGGCGTTTGCGCTGAGGAGGATGTAAGTGATGATGCGACACCGTTTCGTAATCCGCTGATGCTCGACCGGCGCTCCTTCATTGTCGCGGCCACCGCCGCGCTGGCCGGTGCCCGTGTTGTGCCCGCGCAA
Source organism: uncultured Gemmatimonadaceae bacterium (assembly GCA_963724885.1). GTDB lineage: Bacteria > Gemmatimonadota > Gemmatimonadetes > Gemmatimonadales > Gemmatimonadaceae > DASPMP01. The sequence goes on from CAVRWG010000005.1 coordinate 261,888, forward strand.
CACCACGGCATCGCTCGCGCGGCCACGTCCGTCGCAGTCGCAGCTCGATTGGCAGCGCGACGAGCTCGCGATCTTCCTGCACTTCGGCGTCAACACGTTCACCGATCGCGAGTGGGGCGACGGCACGGAGGACCCCGCGATCTTCTCGCCGCCGCAACTCGACGCGCGACAGTGGGCGCGCACCGCCCGGGCGGCCGGCTTCCGCGCCATGATCCTCACCGCCAAGCATCACGACGGGTTCTGCCTCTGGCCGACGCGACGACGACGCACTCCGTCGCGAGCAGTCCGTGGCGCGACGGGCGCGGCGATCTCGTGCGCGAGTTCGTCGACGCGTGTCGCGCCGAAGGGCTGCGCGCGGGTCTGTACCTGTCGCCGTGGGACCGCAACCACCCGCCGTACGGCGACTCGCCGCGCTACAACGACGTCTACGCCGCGCAGCTCACGGAGCTGCTGACGCGCTACGGCCCGCTGCACGAAGTGTGGTTCGACGGCGCCAACGGCGAGGGCCCCAACGGCAAGCGCCAGGTCTACGACTGGCCGCGCGTCTTCGGGCTGGTGCGCCGGCTGCAGCCCGACGCCGTCATGTTCTCGGACGCGGGGCCGGACGTCCGCTGGTGCGGCAACGAGAACGGGATCGGCCGGCGATCCGAACTGGTCGACGATGGATCCGGCGCGGTGCCGTACCCCGGCGCCGACGGCCCCGGCATCATCGACGCGCTGCAGCACGGCGATCCGAACGGCACGGTGTGGCGTCCGGCCGAAGCCGACGTCGTCGATCCGGCCGGGCTGGTTCTATCATCCGGCCGAGGACGACCGGGTCCGCAGTCGGTGGACAATCTCCTCGAGCTGTACTCCCAATCGGTCGGCCGGAACTCGAAGCTGCTGCTCAACGTGCCGCCGACGCGCGACGGCCTGCTGCACGCAACCGATGTTGCCCGCCTTTCCGGGTTTCATGACAAGCTGCGCGCGGTCTTCGCCGAGAACCTCGCCGCGTCGGGACGCATCGAGCCGCTGTCCGGAGCGCGCTCCGGCAGCGTCGAGTTGAGTGTCGCGCGGCCGGTGACGGTCGGCGTCTCGCGCCTGGCGGAGGACATCTCCAATGGTCAGACCGTATCGCGGTACACGCTCTCGGCGCTGACCGACGCCGGATGGAGCGTGCTGTCGCGCGGCACGACGATCGGCTATGCGAAGATCGATCGCTTCCCGGCGATCACGACGCGGCGCGTGCGACTGACCATCGACGACGCGATCGAACCGGTCGGCGCGGTGCGCATCTCACTGTTTGCGCCCACGCCTTGACACACCACACAGTTCAAAGGGAGGACAGCGGATTCCCGCCGATTGAGCTGATGCCGCCGATGAAGAACGAGTCGACAAGTTCATCGGCGTGATCGGCTCAATCGGCGTGGATCGGCATTTTCCTTCGGACAGTGAGGCTTTTTGTGTGGCTGGAGCGGGCGTCGTGTCAGGGCCGAACAACCAGCTCTCCGCGCAGCCGTATGTCCTTGCTCGACGCACCGACCATTATCCGGAACGCCCCCGGTTCCACCACCCAGCGCATGTTCTCGTCGAGCATCCGGAGATTCCCCGGCCCGAGCACGAACTGCACCTCGCGCTCCTGCCCGGGCGCGAGACTCAGGCGCGTGAATCCCTCGAGCTGCATCACCGGACGGGCCACCGACGCCAGCACGTCGCGCACGTAGAGCTGCGGCACTTCGTCGCCCGCGCGCGTCCCCGTGTTTCTTACCCGGAACCGGACGGTCGCTCGCCCGTTGGCCGGGATGCTGCGAGGTTCGATGGACAGCGCCGAGTACTCGAAGGTGGTGTAGCTCAGCCCGAAGCCGAACGGAAACAGCGGCTGTCCGGTGAGATCGATGTAGTCGTCGCCGCGGCCCGTTGGCTTGTGATTGTACACGAGCGGCAGCTGACCTTCCGCGATCGGAAACGTGATCGGTAGCCGGCCGGCCGGGTTGTAGTCCCCGAACAGGACGTCGGCGATCGCGTCGCCGCCATCCTGACCCGGATACCACGCGTGCAACACGGCATCGACTCGATCGATCCAGCGCGACATCGTCACCGCGCTCCCACCGATCAACACGACAATGGTCGGCTTCCCCGCACCAGCGACGCGTCGGATCAACTCTTCCTGGCGACCCGGAAGCGCCAGGGACGCGCGGTCGCGGAACTCGCCCTCCTCGATCCCCGCGACCACGATCGCGACGTCGCTGCGCCGCGCGGCCGCCACCGCGGAGTCGATTCGGGCTTCGCCGTCGTCGGGAGCACCGGCGTCCCAGACCAGCTTCAAACGGGCATTCCCGGTGCTCTCGAAGTACTCGAGACGCAGCTCGTGAACGCTCCCCGAATCGAGATCGACGTCGGCGGTAGTCGTGCGGAGCGACTGCTTGCGCCAGTTGTCGATCAACAGGCGCCCGTCGAGATACAGCCGGTAGCCGTCGTTCCCTTCGACGCCGATGCGGCGCGCGCCCGCGGCTGGCGCCCGGAGTCGACCGCTCCAGCGCGCCGAATACCAGTCGAACGGAATGCCGCGCGCGGGGGAGTTGAGCGTCCAGCGAAAGTCGATGTTCGCGTCGCGCCGAACGACGCGCGGCGCGCCTCCGAGCGCGTTGTTGTCCCAGTACTCGCCGCGCAGCGAATCGAACTGCTGCGCGGGGACGACGACCAGGAGACCCCTTGACTGCAGATTCCTCCCCTCGCTGCGCGTCGGGGCAGGCGCTTCGCCCGGAATGACGGAGGATGCGCCCGGATTGACGGACAGGCTCGGGACGCCGCGCCCGGGGCCGGGCGCGAACTCCACTCTCGCCCCGCCGAGCCGGTTGCGAAGCGCGGCCAGGATCGAGACCCCGTGCGCATCGTCGAGCGTGTAGCCGCCGAGCCGGGCCTCGTCGGCATCAGTCCCGATGACCGCGACCCTCGCCACGGTGGAGGCGAGTGGAAGCGTGCCCCGTTCGTTCTTGAGCAGCACGAGCGACGAGCGCGCGGTCGTTCGCAGCAGGGCCAGCGTTTCCCGATCGCGACTCGCCAGCTCCGCACCGCCGGGGTCCGCGTACGGCTGCTCGAACAAGCCCAGCTCGAACTTTGCGCGCAGCACCCGCGCGACCGCGCTATCGATCGCGCGCGCGGAGATGAGCCCGCGCCGAAACGCGTCGAGGTACGGGCGGTGCTGCTCGTACGACGATTGAAAGATGACGTCGAGGCCACTCTCGATCGCGTGCTTCGCCGCCGACGCGGTGTTCGCCTCGGTGTGATGCAGTACCGTCGCGCCGCCCACCGCGCTCTGGTCCGAGATGACGAAACCGCGAAACCCCCAGTCGCGCTTGAGCGTTTGCGCCAGCAGCGCGCGACTCTGCGTCGCCGGCGATCCGTCCACGGAATTGTATGACGTCATCACCGACCGCGCGCCGGCATCGCGAACCGTGGATCGGAATGGCGGAAAGTGCAGTTCCTCGAGCAACCGGCGGCTCATGTCGATCGGGTAGCTGTCGCGTCCACCGTCGCCCACGTTCGCGACGAAATGCTTCGGCGTCGCGATCACGCCTGCCCGTTCAAACGCCCGGACGAACGCGCGCCCCATCACGGAAGCCAGGTAGGGGTCCTCGCCGTACGTCTCCTCGACGCGACCCCAGCGCACGTCCGACGCAATGTTCACGACGGGCGACAGCACCTGGCGAATGCCTCGGCCCCGGGCCTGGAAGGCGATCACCGCGGCTGTCTGCCCCACGAGCGTGGAGTCGAAGGTCGCGGCCAGTCCGATGGCCTGCGGAAACACCCACGCGCCCCGACGCATGAGACCGTGAACCGCTTCCTCGAATGGGATCATCGGGATGCCGAGGCGCGTGCTGTCCCTCAGGAATCGCTGCATCGCGTTGTGCGCTTCGGCGTCCTCGCGCGCGTCCCGGGCGCCGCGATACTGCAGCCCGAAGACACCGTGCCGGTAGTCGTGCGTCGAATCCGCGCCGATCGAACCCGGGATCATGTAGAGCTGCCAGAACTTCTCCTCGATCGTCATGCGACCGAGGAGATCACGCACGCGCTGCGCGTTGGGCAGCTCGCGATTCCTGTAGGGCGGCTGCGCGGAGCCGCCGTGCGGCGCGCCGAGCAGAAGAAACGCGCCGGCGAGGATGGATCGGATTGACAGAGGGCGACGGACGATCATACTGGCGCTAGTCATCCTGGCCGTCGCGACCCGCTCCCACGGCGCCGCTTTCCTGCGTCGTCTCGCCGAACAGCGCAGCGTCCTGGCCGGACGACTCCATCTGCCGCAGGACCATGTCGTAGTACGTGCCGTGCGCTTCCATGAGCTCCTCGTGGGTGCCGCGCTCGATGACGCGTCCGTCCTCCATCAAGAGAATGAGATCGGCCCGGCGCACGGTGGACAGACGATGGGCGATCACGAACGTCGTGCGGCCCGCGAGCAGGTCCGCCATGGCGGCCTGGATGAGCTGCTCGCTTTCCGTGTCGAGGTTGCTCGTGGCTTCGTCGAGGATGAGGATTTGCGGCTGCGCCAGGATCGCGCGCGCGATGGCCAGTCGCTGGCGCTGGCCGCCCGACAGCTTCACGCCGCGCTCGCCGATGAACGTGTCGTAGCGGTCGGGCATCTTGTCGATGAATTCGTGCGCGTTCGCGCGTCGCGCCGCATCCTCCACCTCCGCGTCGGTGGCGGTGTGGCGACCGTACGCGATGTTGTCGCGCACGGAACCGTCGAACAGGAACACCTCCTGCTGCACGATCGCGAGCAGTGCGCGATACGTCCGCAGCCGGAAGTCCCTGATGTCGGTGCCGTTGACGAGCAACCGGCCGCGCGTGGGATCGTGGAACCTCGCGACCAGGTCCGTCACCGTCGTCTTGCCGGCGCCGCTGCGCCCGACGAGCGCCACTACCGACCCGCCCGGAACCGCAACGCTGAAGTCGCGGACCACCGGCTGTCCCTCGCGATACTCGAAGTCCACGTCCTCGAAGCGGATCTCGCGCACCACCGTTGGCGCGTCGATGGCATCCGGACGGTCCGGCTTGTCGTCCTCCAGTCCCAGCACCTCGAACACGCGCTCCATCGCGGCCAGCGACCGCTGCATCTCCGAGAAGGAGTTGACGATGTTCCACACGGGGTTCAGCAGCAGGAACGTGTACCACTGGAACGCCATGATATCGCCGATGGACGCGCTGCCGCTGAGGTTGAGGTAGCCGCCGTACCAGATGATCACGACGTTCACCATCGCGATCAGCAGCCCCCACGACGTCCACAGCACCAGCTCACGGCGGTGCGCGAACAGCTCCTTCCGGAGCACGGAGTGCCGGCCGAGCATGTAGTCCAGCAGCTCGTGCGCCTCCCTGCGGAACGCGCGCACCACACGGATCCCCGAGAACGTCTCGCCCACGCGGCCGTCGATCTGCTCGATGTCCTTGCGCACCGTGCGATAGATCGGGCGAATGCGGCGCGAGAACGCGAAGCTCATGAGCATCGCGCCGGGGATGATCGCCATCGCCGTGAGCGCCAGCCGCCAGTTGAGCGTGATCAGGATGGTGACGGCGACGATCAGGCGGATGACCGACAGCGACGGCGAGATGATCGCCATCTGGAGGAGCCCCGTCGTCGTGTCCACGTCGCCCGTGAGACGCGACAGGATGCCGCCCGTCTTCATATCCCAGAGCCGCGACAGCGGCAGATGCAGGAAGCGGTCGAACAGCGCGCGGCGCAGCGACAGCATCACGCGGAAGTTGAGCTGGCGCTGGCGATAGTCCTTCAGCACCCCGATCAGCGCATTGAGGATCACGACCGCGAGAAAGACCCCGCCGGCGAAGTGCAGCCGCGGCATACGCGCGGCCGCGTCGAGCCGGGTGTTGAGCAGGACGCGATCGATGATGTACCGCATGAACAGCGGCTCGATCATCTGGACGCCGGCCGTCAGCAGCGCGAGCAGGAAGACGCCGCCCACCGCCCAGCGGTACGGCCACAACCAGCGGACGTACTCGCGGACGTATTCGCGTCGATTCCCTTTGCGCTTCTCCCGGGCCTCGAGTGCCTTGGGGTCGTCCGCCGTGTCGGCCTGGTCGTCGAGGCGGCGTTGCCTGTAGTCGTCGACGAACCCGCGGTATCGCTGCCGCGAAGAGTGTGCGCGTTTCTGCGGAGCTCCCACCGCGGGAGTCGGGGTCTCGTCGGTCGCCATGCCTGTGCACGTTTCCGGGAACTATCTCCCGTAAGCTAAGGCGACCGGCGAGGCCCGCTCCAGCTAGCTCGAGGGCGGCGTCAGTCCGAGCATGCGCATGTACGTCACGAGGTTGCCGTAGTGCAGGCTCGCGTGGCCCACGTTCGCGATCAGCGGCGGAATGCGTCCCGCATTCTGCTGCGTGTGCGCCGCCGCGCAGAGCGCGATGGAGTCCTTCAGCTTCGCGATCAGCTCGGCCTTGCGCGCGCCTGACTGGGCGATGGAATCGCTCCATTGCACCTGCGTGCCGCTGGCTCGGCGGCAGTAGTAATTGTTGCCGTCCGCAATGTGCCCCACGAGTTGTCCGACCGTCCGCACGGTTCCGATGGGCCGGTAGCCGAATTGCGACTCCGGCACCATGTCGGCCGCCTTGACGATCCATCCGGCCACTTCATCGAAGCCCGCTTTTGTCGCATCGAGCGCGCTTGGTACTCCGGCTTGTACCTGGGCCGACACACTCGCCGGCAGCGCCAGGACGAGTGCCAACAGGAGAGAACGTGTTGTTCGCGTCATACGATGCTCCCGCGTGAGAAAACGTTACAGATAACTCAGCCACCGCGACCGCTTGCCCTCCCGCACGCCTGCCCACCATCGGCACGGGAAATACAGCAGCGCCACCGAAATGGCGAAAACGAGATAGAGCAGTCCGAGACTCCACCGGTAGCCGTCGGGCACCGGCGGCGGATTCATCGGGTGATTCCCGAAGAGCCAGGGATTCACGCTCCCTTCGCGCACCAGCGATACCACCATGGCCGCAACGTGAATCAGCGGGATGTGCAACAGATAGTAGAAGAACGGGACGCGTCCGAATGTCGTCGCAACACGTGCGACTTTCCCGCGCCACCCCTCCGCGAGACCGAGGAGCACGACCAGCGGACCGAGCGTCATGAGCAGGAACTGCAGGGATGCCGGATACTTCGCTGTCGCGAGGAACTGCAGCGACGCGCCGCCGTTCCACGGGTTGGGATCGCCGTACACGCGCGTCACCCGCAACGCGACGAAGAGCGCGGTGAGGCCCAGCCCCAGTTTCAGGCAAAGCGACCGCCGTGTCTGGGGCGGCAACTCCATCACTCGGCCGAACGCGTACCCCGCCATCATGACGCCGATCCATGGCACGAGTACGTAGAGGATCAGCAGCGGCGGCCCCCCGTCGCCGCCTAATTGCACGCCGCCGCCGGCGTAGAGGAACTTGAGGATCCAGGGCGGCCCCGCTTCGCCGAATGCCCGCTCGAACGATTCGGCGAAGAAGTCGGTCACATTGTGGAGCGCGACGATCGCGACGCCGGTGATGGCGATGGCGCGCATCGGCAGGTGGATCGCGACGGCCAACAGGATCATGCACCAGCCCAGCATCCAGATCACGCCGGCCAGCATGTAGTTCGCAAAATCGAGGTTGAACGTCCACGCGACGCGAATCACCGTGAGCTCCAGAAGCACGAGCCACGCGCCGCGCGTCACCAGGAACTTTGCGAGGGCAGCCCGGTCGCCCAGATTGCGGCCGTGCAGGTACGCCGAGGTGCCCGCCAGGAACACGAAACCCGGCGCGACGAAGTGGGTGACCCAGCGTGTGAAGAACACGCCGGGATCCGGTCCCCCCGCCGGCACGCCCGCGTACACGCGCACGTGATCGATCGCCATCAGGATCATCACGATGCCGCGGACAAAATCCAGCGAGTCGATTCTGCCGGTGGTCCCTTCGCGTGCGGCGGTTGCGCTGGCGTCGTACGGAGCTGCCTGTCTTGCGGCGGCGGTTGTACCCATGACCTCTCCCGTTCTGCCGACTCCGGAAAGGGTCACACCGCGGTCGCCCGGTGTCCAGCGATCAGGGTCCGACCGGTCCGGGCTGGGGCCCGCCTCGCAAAGCCGCGCCGGGAGCGCCCACACCTTCCCGCACACGCGCCATCACGATGTCCACGATCCGTTTGATCGTCGGCGCGTCGCCGTGGATGTGCGCCCCGGACATCCAGACCTGCTCCTTGGGCTCCGACGCCGCCGCGAACAGCTGGTCCACCGACGCGCGCGGCATCCGCTCGTCGTCGCTGGCGTTCACCATGATGAACGAGCGGGGCGCGATGCGTGACACCCACTGTTCCGGCGCCAATCGCGGGCCCGCGATGATGACGTTCGCGATCGACGCGCTGACCGCGCGCAGCGGCGCCGATGAGATCGTGCGGCGCATGCTCGATTCGAGGGGCGCGTACGACCCACCCGACCCGTGCACGGCCCACACGCGATGGATGCGCTTGTCGAGCGCGCCCGCGATCGTCACGAACGGCGCTCCCAGGCTCACGCCCACGGCTTCCACGTGGTTCGTGTCCACGTCCGGCAGCGACAGCAGGTAGTCCAGGGCGAGGATCAGCGCCGGAGGCGTGTCCAGGAACGCCGACCGGATCTTCGGGATCTCCAGCAGGAACGTGGCGGCGCTTGGCCTCGGGTCGCCGTGGAACGGGTACGACATCGCGGCCACCGCGAGCCCCGGCGTCTCGCCCACCAGTCGTGCAGCGTCCGCGCCTGTCAGGTGTCCGCCCAGGATGAGTACCAGCGGCAGACGCTGCGTGCCGTCGGCGAGCTGTCGCCTGATCGTGACGTCCACGGCCAGTCCGCTCTGCGCCACGATGCGCACGGACCGGAACTCCGAGACGCTATCGGTGGTGATCCCCTCCTCGTGAACCGATCGGATGGCGGACCGCCGCTCCGCAAACCTCGGCATCGGGTCGCGCAGCAGGAACGCCCCGAACGCCACGATCGACAGCACGGGTATCAGGATCGCGATGAGCACTTTCTTCCAGCGTGACGTGTTGCCAATCCCCACTTCTCACCTCCAGACCATTCAGTACTTCCGCCGGGCAGTGGTGTTCCGCACTGTATTGGCATGCCGACACCCCTCCCCATTCTCCCCCAGGCGAGCCGTTGGACCGTCGCAGGGATAGCGATCGTCCTGTGCGCCGCTTACGCAGCGCCGGCTTCCTCCCAGCAACGCCCGGCGAACCGCCCCGCACAGGCGCCAGCTGCCGCACCGGCCATCGAACAGGCCAGCAGCGATCCCCGGCTTGCCCCCACGCGTCGCGAAGGGGAGGGCCCCTTCCAGAAACTGATCATACGCGGCGCCACCCTGATCGACGGGACCGGCGCACCGCCGCGTGGCCCGGTAGACATCGTGATCGAGAACAACATGATCACGCAAGTGGCTGGCGTCGGATATCCTGGCGTGCCCATCGATTCCGCGCAGCGGCCGCGCGGCCCCGCCCGCGAGATCAACGCCGAAGGGATGTACGTCATGCCGGGGCTCGTGGACCTGCACGTGCACCAGGGCACGCGGCAGAAGGCGCCGGACTCCGAGTACTACAACAAGCTCTGGCTCGGGCATGGCATCACCACGGTGCGCGGCGTGCGGCTTCGCCAGCTACGACTATTCGGTGAGCGAGAAGGCGCGGAGCGCGAAGAACGAGATCACGGCGCCGCGGTACGTCGTGTACCAGCGGCCCGGCAGCGGCTGGGTCCAGGGACCGGATTCGCACGCCCGAGCAGGCGCGCGCGTGGGTGCGCTGGGCCGCGGCCAACGGCGTGGACGGCATGAAGCTCAACGCGGAGCGGCCGTCGATCATGGCCGCGCTGCTCGACGAAGCGAAGAAGCTCGGCCTCGGAAGCACCGCGCACCTCGCGCAGACCGGCGTCGCCCAGATGAACGCCGACGAAGCGACGCGGCTCGGCCTCGAGACCGTGACGCACTTCTACGGGCTCTTCGAGAGCATGTACGACAGCAACTCGGTGCAGCCGTGGCCCGCGGACATGAACTACAACAACGAGCAGCATCGCTTCGGCCAGGTCGCGCGGCAGTGGACGCTCGTCACGCCGCGCGGCGAGAAGTGGAAGACGTTCCTGGCCAACCTCAAGGAGCGCGACGTCACGCTCGATCCGACGATGGTCGCGTATCTCACCGGCCGCGACCTGATGCACCACATGAACGCGCCGTGGCACGAGAAGTACACGCTGCCGATGCTGTGGGACTACTACACAGGCCGAGTCGCAGCAACCACGGGTCGTACTGGTACTACTGGACGACGGCGGACGAGGTGGCGTGGCGCAACTTCTACCGCGTGTGGATGATGTTCCTGAACGACTACAAGAACATGGGCGGACGCGTGACGGCCAGCTCGGACGCGGGCTTCATCTACAACACGCCGGGCTTCTCGACGATCCAGGAGATGGAGCTGCTCCAGGAAGCCGGCTTCCATCCGCTCGAGGTGATTCGCGCCGCGACGTTCCACGCGGCGGAGACGCTGGCGAAACCGAAGGGCGAGGAGATCGACGTTTGGCGCCGTGCGACCCGGGCTGCTCGCCGACCTCATGATCGTGGATCACAACCCGGTCGAGAATCTCAAGGTGCTGTACGGCACGGGCGCGCTGAAGCTGAACGACGCGACGGGGAAGCCGGAGTAGGTGGGCGGCGTGAAATGGACGATCAAGGACGGGATCGTCTACGACGCCAAGCAATTGCTGGCGGACGTGGCGCGCATGGTCGAGGACCAGAAGCGGCAGCGGACCGCGGCCGAGACTACGCGGCCGTAAACGCCTTCTCGTTACCGGTCAGCGTTTCCCGCGGTTGCTCGCCAGCTCCCGCAGGTTCTCCCGCATCATGACCGCGATCACGATGCCCAGCGTCCCCACGAGCAACACACGCCAGTGCTCCCGGATCAGGATCAGCGCCGTGATCACCGCGAGCACCACGGTGACACCAAGCAGAAAGCTCAGCAACCGGCCTTCGGCGGCCGCCTCTACCGCCGCGAATGCAACACCGATGGCCAGCCCCCAGAACCACAGGTGCGAGGGGAACACGACGAGAAGGACCACGACCGCCAGCAGGGCAACTCCTCCACTGAGAGCCGCCCATACCTGAAGGACGCCCCCGGGATGGGCCGGCGGATCCGGATGACGCGCGTCGTGCAGGTGGGCGCGCGGATCGTCCGGGATCCCGGCCTTGACCCGCCCGGCGTAGCTCGCGACCGCCGCACGCGTCTCGATCAGCCGGTTTCGGCGAGCCTCCAGTGAACGCAATGCTGTTTCGGCCGCGCCAAGCTCGAGCGCCGTCTGCTTGTGCGCCGCCCCCGAGTAATCGCTGACGCGAAGTGCGACCTCATCGAGCTCCAGCGTCCGGAGCGCACAGACCCGTTTCGCGATCGTGGCGTCGATCTCCTCGAGCTCCGTAGCCAGCTGGCGCTTCCGCTGTTCCAGCGTCGGAGCCAGCTTGGGTGGCGGCAGGATCTTGCTCAAGCCGGCGAAGGCGACGGGATCGTACCACGAGAGCCGCACGGATCCGTCGCGATTGTACTTCGGCCCGGCCGGGGCCCGCTCGCCGCCGAAGGGATCCTGCGTGTCCAGGCCCCACAGGCCGCGGTAGCGGTCCACCCACGACACGTCGTCCGAGATCACGATCGGGGACCATTCCACGTCTCCGCCCGGCCCCACGACGAGGCCATCTCCGCGCGCATAGTCCACGAACGGAATGCTCACGAGGGCCGAGATCTGCCGATCGACTTTCGGACGGATGCCCTGCCCCAGCGTCTCGACCCAGAAGCGGCGCACAGACGCGGCACCGCGCTTGACGGGTGTGAGAAACCGCGGCTCGACGCCCATGACATACTCGCCCCGCTCGAAATAGCTCGCGTGCGAACCGGCGGCCGTGAACACCACCGGATGCAAACCCTCCTTGTCGAGCAGCGAGTCGTCCCAGCGGCGGCGGATGTCGTCGCCGTGGTACTCGTGCGAGGAGTAGGCGACCCAGCGCGGCTCCAGCGCGCCGTCCTCCGTCTCGTAGAGATAGACGAGCATCTGCTCCCAGTCGGCCTCGTGATCGTTCACGCCGTGGAACGTGGAGCGCCAGTCGTTCATCGCGTAGAAGAACCAGTACTGCAGCGCGGTCCAGCCATCGCCGCGATAGACACGGCCGTAGTACACGCGCCGATCGTCCTGCTCGCGAAGCGCGCGACACTTCACCTCGGCGGCCGCCGTCGTGCCCCCGGGCACCGTGCCGCGAACGAGCAGCGACAGGTCGAATCCGGCGTCCAGGATGCGCGACCAGGGCGGGACACGCGACAAGCGACCGGGGGCGCGAAAATGCACGCGCCCGGGTCGCCGCCGCCACCGCTGGTATTCTTTGGCCGCGAGCGGCTCCGCCACGAAGCGCAGGCTGAGCGAATGTCCGGGCGGCACGTCGTCCTGATCGGCGAGCCTGTCGAGGTCGAGAGCGCCCTGCGCGATCAGCTCGCGGTCCCGGCCCCCTGGGTCCCGCATCAGCAGACTGCATTCGCTCACGTATCCGTCTACAGCGGAGGGATAGAACAATTCGCCGGCCGTGAAGCGAAGGATGGGCTCGTGCCGGCGCAGCAACTCCAGGTCGTTCACGCGGACGTCGGCGCCGCGTCGCCGCGCCCGCCCTGAAAAAGAAGCTGCACGTCGCGCTGGTTGAGATAGAACACGATGAGGAGGTTGAGCAGCATGGTGAGATACTCGGGCTGTTCGCGCGTGTACCGGACGATGCCGTCTGCCAGCGAGATGCCGACCACGATCATCAGCGCCGCCCATGCCCAGCGACGGAACGCCCAGATCCCGATCGCCGCCGCGAGATACGCGGCGGCGGCCACGTATCGCACCACGCGGTCGATATCGGCGTCATGGATTCCGGGCACGGAAGGAATCGGCACGCCGAGGCTGACGCCGATGCCGACGTACGAGCGCGACTCGTCCAGTGCGATCAGGATCGCGTTGACGAGGAGAAGACCCGTGATCGCATAGAGACCAAAAGGCCGCTTCCGGTTCCCAGAGGCTGGCATCGCTTCCTTGCGCTCAAGGCGGAAAAGGCCAAGAGCGTGCCAGGCACGCGGCCTCGACTACGGCGGCGCCGGAGACCTCCAGTCCTCGTCGAATGCCGCCATCGCCTTCGTCCTGATCTGGTAACGCACCGAAATACCGCGAACCGCGAACACGACGGCGATGGTGATCCACGCGCTGTTGGTCTGGTCGAGCCCCGCGATCCTGGTGAGGATAAGGAACACCGCGCAACCGATCAGGGCTGCCACCGCCTCCAGCGTGCCCGGCCGGAAGAGTCGCGGCTCCCTGGCCAGCAGCACGGCCCGCAACACCGCGCCGCCCACGGCATTGACCATCCCGACCAGCGCGATGCCCAGCAGGCTCAGGCCGAGCGCCGACGCACGGTTCATCCCCACGACTGCATAGGCGCCGAGGCCGAGCGCGTCCACGCGGTTGACGATCCAGTCGAACTGGTGCACCTGGCGCGCGCGACGGCCGAGGAGCAGCACGAACAGCGTGGCGAGCGCGACGAGCAACAGGTAGTACGGCGAGCGAACGAGTTGTGGCGGACCGTCCTGGAGAAAGATGCCGTCGCGCAGCAGGCCGCCGCCGGTGGACGACACGAGCGCCAGCGTCAGCATGCCGATGACGTCGAAGCCGCGGCGCGCGGCGAGCATCGCGCCGCTGACGGCCCACAGGAATGTGGCGCCGTAGTCGAAGAACGCGGGGAGGAGGAACGTATCTGTCAATATCGCCAGCTGCGCAGATCCGCTCCGGCGGGCGCGGTCGTGAGCATCCGCTCCACCGCCCACGGCATCACCATCTGCGGATACCGCAGTCGCGAGTACGCGTTCGCGCGCGTGTGGTCGCCGTTCCAGCAGTGCTCGTCGCGGTCGCCGTAGTCGACGACGGCGTCGGCCGGCGGATCGGCCGTGCTTCAGGAACTCCTCCACCAGATACACGGCGTTGTTGAGATAGTAGTTGTCCATGTCGCCGACGTAGATCCGCAGCTTGCCGCGCAGCTTGGGGCCGAGCGTCTTCCAGTCGCGCTGCAGGATGTGGGACAGGTCGTAGTGCTCCTTCCAGTAGCGCGGCGACCTCCTTGTCGATCGCGCCGGTCAGCTTGTTCCAGATCGGCTTGGGATATCCGTCCGCGCCCACGCGGCGAGTACACCGACTCCCACACGTCCCACTGATCGCCGGAACGCGTCTTGGTGCCGAGCGCCAGCTCGCGGTGGTTCATCTGCTCGAGCGTGGTGGTGACGTGGCCGAGATAGTTGCGCAGCCCGGGCCGCGGCACGCGCTTGAACGGCCCTTCGCGGTAGTACGCGTTCGTGTCGTCGTAGATGTTCACCACGGTGTAGTGCGCGGAAATCGATCGGGTCGGGACAGGCGACCCAGGCGCCGTTGAAGTCGTCCGGATAGAACATCTGCACCGCCATCGCTTCCCACCCGCCGGTCGAGCCGCCGTAGGTGAACCGCGCCCAGCCCTGCCCGATGCCGCGGAATCGACGTTCGATCTCGGGGATCAGCTCGTACATGATCGCGTCGCCGTACGGGCCCGTTGTTGGCGGAGTTCACGGCGTACGAGTCGTCGTAGAACGGCGTCGGCGTGCTGGATCTCGATCAGCAGCACGCGCGGGAACCCTGGCCCGGTCCAGTCCTTGTAGAACTGCCACGCCAGCTCCTGCTGGATGCGGTTGTAGCCGGCGCAGGTGGAACCGCTGCGCTGTAGTCGGGCTTGAGGTCGGTGTCCGGCGGCGTCTCCCGCCAGCCGTCGAGACGCGACGGGAAGTGGCCGTGGTTGACCACGAGCGGGTAGCGCGCGTCGGGATGCTCGTCGAATCCCCACGGCAGCAGCACCCACGCGGCCGAGGTACATGTCGCGTCCCCAGAACTTCGAGAGGCGCTCGCTGCGGATGCGCACGTACTTGACGTACTTGGTCTCCTGCTTCGCGAAGTCGTCGACCGGCGGAATCTCCTGGTCGAGGACGAGGCGGATCACGCCGCTCCGCGCGGATCGATCGCGATCGCGCTGCGGCGTCGAATACAGGTTGCCCGGCTTGCGCGCCCACTGCTGCCCTTCCCACTTGTCGGGCGGCAGCTTCACCGTGTGGCCGTCGCTGCGGCGAAACGTCTCGTAGCGGTTGATCAGCGCCTGCACGCGGTAGCGTCCGGCCGGGAAGTCCGGCGAGCGAGCGGACCGGGTAGCCGAACGCGCTCGCGTCCACGACCCGTGTCTCTCCCGGTCTCCAGCCTTCGACGTCGACGCCGAACACCTGCTGCGTCCCCGGCGTGTCGTTGATCTGGAAACGCGGCTCGTCCGTCGTGTCGGTCGAGATCAGCAGCAGCAGACGACCGTCGAGCGGCTGGGCGCTGCGCGCCGCGGGAAACGTGATCTCGAAGCGCGGGCCGGACGTCGGGCGCTGCGCCGTCAGATGTGACGGGATCAGGAACGCCAGCGGGAGGAGGAGACGGCTGTGGCGCATGCGGGGATTCTCGCGGATGGATGTGCGCGATGAAGCTGCATGCATGGACCACGTACCGCGAGCCCGACCACGCCTCGCCTTCCCAATGGGCTTACTTTCCCCGCATGCAGGACCTCACCACCGGCCCGATCACCAGGCATCTGCTCAAGACCACGAGCTTCATGCTCGTCCTCCATGGTCTTCCAGACGCTCTACTTCCTCATCGACCTGTACTGGGTCGGGCGCCTCGGCACGCAGGCCGTCGCCGGCGGTGGCGATCGCGGGCAACCTGACCTTCGTCGTGCTCGCGCTCACCGCAGATGCTCGGCGTCGGCACGACAGCCGTCGTGTCTCACGCCGCCGGCCGCAAGGACCACGCACAGGCGCTGCTGCTGTTCAATCAGTCGCAGGTGCTCGGCGATCGTCACGGCGTTCGGTTTCCTCGTCGTCGGCCTGGCGTTCACGCAGGCGTTACGCCGTCGCGATGAGCGCCGACGACGCGACCGCCCGGCTGGCCAGCCAGTACATGCTGTGGTTCATCCCGGCCATGGCGCTGCAGTTCACACTCGTGGCGATGGGCTCGGCGCTGCGCGCCGTCGGCAATTTCAAGCCGGGCATGATCGTGTCCACAGCGACGGTCATCCTCAACATGATCCTCGCGCCGTTCCTGATCTTCGGGTGGGGTACCGGCCGCGCCTTTGGCGTCGCCGGCGCCGCGATCTCGACGCTCGTGGCGATCGTCGTCGGCATCGTCTGGCTCGCGACGTACTTCGTGCGGAAGGATGCCTACCTGCACTTCCGATTCGACGACGTGGAAGCCGCGCTTCGAGCATCTGGCGCAGGATGCTCGCCATCGGACTGCCGGCCGGCTTCGAGTTCGGCATCATGTCCGTGTATCTCGCCGTCGTGTACTCCATCACCCGGCCGTTCGGCGCAGCGGCACAGGCGGGCTTCGGCATCGGTCATGCGCATCATCCAGGCGGGGTTCATGCCCGTGGTCGCGCTGGGCTTTTCCGTCGCGCCCGTGGCCGGACAGAACTTCGGCGCGCGGTCGGCGCAGCGCGTGAAGGCGACGTTCAAGGACGCGGCCATGCTCGCGGTCGCGATGATGGTCCTCTTCGCGATCGTGTGCAACGTCGCCCCGGCGCCGCTGATCGGGTTGTTCACGAAGGACCCGGAGGTCGATCCGCGTCGGCGAGGAGTACCTCCGCATCATTTCGTGGAACTTCGTGGCGTCCGGCCTGATCTTCGTCGCGTCGAGCATGTTCCAGGCGATGGGGAACACGCTGCCGTCGCTGCTGTCGTCCGGCGCGCGCATCGTGCTCGTCGTCACCTCGGTGTATTCCGTCGTCGGGCTTCCCGGGTTTCGGCTGCAGCTGGATCTGGTATCTCTCCGTCGCGGCAATCTTCGTCCAGCTGGCGTTGAGCATGTGGCTCCTGCGCCGCGAGTTCACGCGCCGCCTCGCATTCGGAACGCCGCCGGCGTAGCGACTCGCGCTCCGTGAGGGGGCGGACGACATGGTCGTGTTCGGCAGCACCGGTTTGGCGATGGAGGACCTCGCGGCTGCCTCGGTGGTATATGAAGGCGCGGTGCGCAGCGGTGTCGGACGCGAAGAACTGAGCGCATAGTTCGTCGACTGCCGGACCGGACTCGACCGCTGCGGTTGTGACGAAGGTCACCGGCAGCGCGCACATTCGCGCCCTATCACGCGTTGGGGTTGCGTGAATGCGCGGTGTCTCGATATGGTGGCACGATGCTGAGCGCGCTCAACGCGAATCGAGGGGCTTCTCATGAGGCGGAACTCTGACGCCGTCGCGGCGATGACGACGCGGTACGACGGCGGTGATCGCGCATCCGACGGGCACGTGAGCGGCATCAGCGCGGCGCGCGAGCTGCTGGGCTTCCGGCTCGCGGATCCCGCCGCCGATGTGCGCGGGTGGAACGTTCTGGCGGCCGACCGGAGGCACGCGGGCGTCGTCACCGGTCTGTTAGTAGACTTTCATACGAGGCGCGTGCGGTACCTGGCCGTTGCCCTCGACGCAGGACTCGAGCGCCGAGCCCGCTCCCGCGACCCCGGGACGGTGCTCGTGCCGGTCGGCGTCGCTCGACGCGTGGACGACACGCGGACCGTGCTGCTGGACCATGTCACGACGTCCATGATGATGCGCGCCCCGCGGCTCGCCGCTCGGCCCATCATGCGCGCCGACGAAGACGCCACGCTCGCCGTGTACGATCTACCCACGATCTCCGGATCGAACGGCCAGCGATACGACGGCGCGCACTTCGACGAATCGCGCCTTTTTAACGCACCCTGGTAATGGCTGACTTCGGGACGCTAGCGGCGGGATGCAAACGGCGGGATGCTAACGGCGGGATGCGGGGAGAGCGGGGCCTGGATGTTTCCGCACTGTCGCATCCCGCTTCATGCATCCCGCTTCATGCATCCCGCTGCTGGCGTCCCGACTTTCGCTCTCAGCGCAGGGCCGCCGCCACGCGCGCACCCAGCACGGGGGCGAGCGAGCGGGTGAAGCTCGCGGTGAGGTGGTTGTCGTCGGTGAACATCACCATGCCTCCCCGCGCCACCGGACACATTGCGGTCGGACAGATCACGTCGTTCATGTCCACGAATGCGACGGGCAGGCCGCGCGCCGCCTCGTCCTGCGCCGCGATCGCGACCGGGGAGAGAGCGCGGGTGCGGTCGTACTCGCACGCACGGGCAAACGGAAGCCGCGCGGTGCGCCGCGACAGGCACGCCGGCACGTCGAACCACGTCCTTGGCGTGCCACGAATGGCAACCACTCGCAGACCGGCGTCAGTCAGTCGAGTATAGGTCCGGCGTAGCCCGCGCTGCCACGACTCCGGCGACACCTGCCAGTCGGAACCTTTGCCGTCGGGCGGCATGTAGTGGTCCCAGCTCGAGAGGATCACGGCCGCCGGCCGCATCGCGATGATGCGCTGGATCATCGCCTCGCGGTAACGCGTGCACTCGTGGTAGTACCGCTTCAGCCTCGCGTGCGTCAGCTCCGGCATGTCGGCCACGGGGCAGCCGCCCTTCACCATCGCGTCGATCTTCCACCCGTGTTCGCGGCCCGCGCGATCCAGCCCGCCCAGCCAGTGCTCAGCGTGCGAGTCGCCGAGGAGCACGATCGTCGTGCGGGAACGCGTGTCGCCGAACTCGCACGGCACCCTCGCGTCTTCGACCGTGTTGGCCCAGCAATCGTGGCGCATGCGATCCTGACGCGCCGCCGCGAACACCTTCTGATCGGTGAAAGCGACACGCCGCTGCGACACGCGCATGGCGCTGTGGGCTGCGATCGCGACTGCCACGGAGACGCCGAGCGCCGCCGGCGCCAGGACCGCGTGCGACATCCGCGCGATCGCGCCGTTGCGCGCCGGCTGCTCGATGAAGCGATGCGTGAGCCACGCCAGCACCAGCGCCGCGGCGGACCACGTCAGGCGGCCCCAGACGCCGATGTCCGGCGCCAGCACCGCACCGAGGCCGACGAGCGGCCAGTGCCACAGGTACCACGCGTACGACAGACCGCCAAGCCAGCGGAGCCACGGCGTGCCGAGCGCGCGGCTGACGACGCTGTCGGGCGAGCGCAGTCCGCCGACGATCAATGCCACGGCGCCGAGCGCCGGCAGGAGCGCGGCGACGCCCGGGTACGCCGTGGCGCGGTCGTACATCGCGACCGCGATGGCGATCGAGAGCAGGCCCGCCACCTGGAGCACCGTCGCGCGCCCGTCCACACGATCCGTGCTCTCGGTGATGGTGAGCGCCAGCGTGCCGCCGAGCGCGAACTCCCAGATTCGTGTCGGCATGCCGAAGAACGCCCAGGGCTGGGACACGCGCGTGATCCACAAGGACGCGATGAACGACAGGATCCCGGCGCCACCGATCGCGATCAGGAGCCACTTGCGGCCGGCGGCGTCCGGGTCGTCCGCGTCGCGCAACCGGCGCCCGTAGACGTACGCCACGAACAGGAGCAGCAACGGCCACACGAGATAGAACTGTTCCTCGACCGCGAGCGACCAGGTGTGCAGGAGCGGGTTCTCACCGGCGCTGAAGTAGTCGGTGGAGTTGCGAGCGAACTCCATGTTCCCCGAGTACAGCGCCACCGCGCGCGCGTCGGACGCGATCGCGGCCCGATCGATGGGGGCATAGAGCCACATGACCGCGCCCAGCGTCGCCAACAGAACGACCAGGAGCGCCGGCAACAGACGCACCGAGCGCCGGGCGTAGAACTCGCTGACGTTGAGCGTCCCCCCGGCCAACTCCCGGACCAGCAGGCCCGTGATGAAGTAGCCCGAGAGCACGAAGAAGACGTCCACGCCCACGAACCCGCCCCCGGCACCTGCGACGCCGGCGTGGAACAGCACGACGAGCAGGATCGCGGCGCCGCGGAGTCCCTCCAGGTCTGGTCGGAAGGCGGGGCGCTCGAGGGCCATGCCCTTCCTACGGGGTCGGTCGCCCGGAGGTTGCGGGGACCGACTAGGGACTAGGAACTAGGGACTAGGAACTAGGGACTAGGGACTGGAGAAGAGCCCCCTAGTCCCTAGTCCCTAGTCCCTACTACTGTCCCCTCATCGTGATCGCCGGATCGATCTTCGATGCCCGGAGCGCAGGGAGCCAGCAGGCAGCCACGCCGACCGCCATCATCAGCAGCGCCACGGCCGCCAGCGTCAGGGGATCGTGCGGGGCAACGCCGAAGAGCAGACCGCGAATCAGCCGCGCGGCGAAGAAAGCCCCCGACACCCCGAGCACCAATCCGATCACGAGCAGCACTCCGCCCTCCATCAACACCATCCGCTGCACCCGGCCGCTGTCCGCACCGAGGCTCATCCGGATGCCGATCTCGTTGGTCCGGGCGCTCACCGAGAACGCGAGAACGCCCGCGATGCCGACGGCCGCGATGATGACCGCCAGCACGCCGAACGACGAGACGAGGGTGGCATTCAGGCGCCGCGGCGCGATGCTCTGATCCTTGATCTGGCCGATCGTCAGCACGTTCTCGATCGGATCAGTGGCTGTGATGTTCCGGATGAGCCGTGTCGTCGCCGGCACCAGCCCCGCCGGGTCTGTCGCAGCGCGAATGACCAGGGTGCCCGCCCACGCCTGCTCCTGCTCGAACGGCATGAAGACCACGTTGAGCGGTTCAGCGTCGAGGCCGCCGTCCTTCGTGTCGCCGACGACGCCGACGACGGTGCGCCAGTCGCCGCTCACGCCGATGAACCGCAGTACGTCGCCGGTCCAGGCGATGCGCTGGCCGATCGGGTCCCGATCGGAGAAGAACTTGTCCGCGAGCGTCTTGTTGATGATCACGACGCGCCCCGAGCCCTCCTGATCGGTCGTGTAGAACTCGCGCCCTTTCAGCAGCGGAATCCCGGCGGCGCGAAAGTAGTCCGGATTCGCCGTACGGAACTCCGATCGCGGCATCGCCTCGCCGACGCCTAGCGTTCTCCCTTCCGCTTTCACCTCGAGCTGGAACAGCGCGCTCCGCAGCGGGGGGGTCGATCCCACGCCAACGTCGCTGACGCCCGGGATCGCCGCGATCTCCCGCTGCATGCGCTCGTACATCTGCTTCACGGCCGCGTCCGTGCGGCCCGGCACCAGGAGCGGCACCTCCATCGTGAGCGCTGCCTCGGACTGGAGTCCCGTCTTTACTTCCGAGAGCTGCAGCATGGTGCGGGTCAGGAGTCCGGCTCCCGCGAGCAGAACGACGGACACGGCGATCTGGGCGACCACCAGCCCACGCTGGAGCTGCTGGCGCTTGCCGCCGGCGCTCATGCGGTTGGCTCCGGCCGAAATCCATCGGCCCAGCGCGCCTTCTTTCGGCAGCGACGCCACGAACGACAGCAGCAATGCGACGACCAGAGCCAACAGCAGCGTGAATCCGAGCACCATGCCGTCGAGCCTGATCTCGTTGGCGCGCGGCGAATAGCGCTCGGCCAGCGAGACCAGCAGCCGGACCCCGCCCAGCGCGATCACGACGCCGAGCACCGCACCCATGGACGCGAGGACGAGATTCTCCACCAGCAGCAGCCGGCGCAGCCGTGCGATTCCGGCCCCGAGCGCCGCGCGGACCACGAGCTCGTGTTCCCGTCGCACGCCGCGCATGAGCGTGAGGTTCGCGACGTTGGCCGCCGAGATGATCATCACGAACGCGGCGGCTCCCATCAGCAGCCAGAGTGTCAGCCGGGCGCGTTCACCCAGCACTTCCTGGAAGGGGATGATGCTGACCCGATAGCCGGAGTTCTTGTCGTATGCCTCGGCGAACTCGGCCTGGACCCGGGAGCGGATCGCGGCGACTTCCGTGCGCGCCTGCTCGACGGTCGCGCCCGGAGCGAGACGCGCGATCATCTCGGTCATCCGGTGCGTGCGCCCCTGCACCATCAGGGCGCTCGTGTGATGCTCGCTGATCACCATGTTCATCAGCGCGTCGATGCGCCCGGGGAACGACGGCGCCGGCTGCAGGATGCCGATGACCTCGACCAGCCGGCCATCCACCTTCACCGTCTTGCCGACGATGGCGGGGTCGCCGCTGAAGCGCTTCATCCAGTATTCGTGCGTCAGCACCATCACGGGCGGTACGCCCGTGCCGTCGTCGCTGGCCCTCGTGGCTCGGCCGCGAGTGACCGAGAGCCCCATCACGTCGAAATAGTTCCCCGTCACGAGACCGACGGTGATCCGCACCGCGTCGTTGTCGCCCTGCAGCGTGAACGTGACCGGCGAGTATTCGGCGATGCCGCCAAGGCTCTTCGCGCTGCTGCGAAAGTCCAGGATCTCGGGGACGGAGAAGTTGATGCTTTCGCCGCCGGGCCCGTTCACCGAATGCCGCAGGTACACCAGCCGCTCGCCGTCCTTGTGGGGCAGCGGCTTGAGAAGCACGCCGCGCACGACACTGAAGATCGCCGTGTTCGCGCCAATGCCGAGCCCCAGCGTGAGGATGACGGCGATCGCGAAGCCGCGCGCGCGACTCAGGCTTCGTAACGCGTACCGGAGGTTAGACAGAAACATGGTGTTCTGGAGTTGGGCGTTTGCGTGTTGCCACTTACCGATTGCCGCTTACCGATTGCCGCCTACCGCCTACCGCTTACCGCTTACCGGCTTTCCGTCGGCAACTGCAAACGGTAAGCGGTCAGGCTCCTTCATTATGTCGATTCAGCCTGCCCCAAATCGACAACCTTGGCAATCGCCCGTCATGTCACAATCGTGGTGGCCCGGAATCAGGCCGCCAGAATGGGTCGTAACTAGCTGCCCCGCCGGCGCTTCGGCGCGGGCGACGGTCAGAACTGCCCACCGGGTCACCAGGAGGAGGAGACCGATCACCAATGTGCCCGTGATGATGATTGCACTCGGCCGACTGGCACCGACCCCAAGGATCAGGAGATAGTTGATGGACGCATGCACCGCAGCGGCGCTCCAGAAGCCAAGCCCCGTCAACAACTCTGAGAACAATAGTCCCGCGGCGATGAGTTGGATGTGCCGAGCGTACGATTGCGGCGTCACCACGCCGTGCGCCACGGCGAACACGACCTGAGCGGCGAAGCACGCGACGATGGCAGCGTGCCTGTCGCGAACCCCCAGCGCTCGCAGACGCGCCAGGAGAAACGCCGGGAGGATCAGGCGGAAAGCCATCTCCTCGCACCCGGCCGCGATCAAGATGCTGGAGCCCAGCCGCGCATCTGGTACGCCGTCCAGCAGCAGCACCCCGATCGCAAACAGCGCCGCGGCGGCCAGGTACTGCCGCGGGGCCGAGGCACGCGACATGGAGAACGGTGCGGCTCCAGGGCATCCGAGCAGCACGAGCATCACGACGACCATCGCGATGGCGCGCACCGCCACGCCACCGCGGGCAGCTATCTCCGGAAGCGGAGCGCCCGCGATGGCTACGACGGCGAGTGTAGACCACGAACAACCGACAACGAGCGGCCACGCGACCACGATCGCGCGCCGCGCCAAACGGAATGCGCGAGCGAACGATCCCCGTGGCGCGGCCGCCGTGGTCAGAGGGCAGTCGACATCGGACTCGCGCCGTCGCGACTCCATGGGCGCTTCGACTGAAACAGAAGCATGCTCGCCGCGGCAATGCTTATCGCGCGCGCGCCACTCACTGCCGCCGCCACACCGATCAGCCTCGATGAAGCCCACGGAAGCTGTCCCGCGAACAGGATGACACCGACGGTCAGACCGATTGCCGCCGCGCCGCGAAGGGTTTGAACCCGCATCGACTCTTGAGTGATCGACGTCACGGCGGCCAGAGCGAGCGCCCACACGATGGCGCCCAGTCCACCGAGCGGTTGGTCAACGGCGCGCCATTCGGCGACGCGGTCGGCAAGGCCGGCGGCCGAGAGCAGTGGAAGGACCACCGCGTTCCCCGCCCAGATGATCGCCGCGGCGGCCGCGACGACCAGCAAATGTCTGACCGAGGTCATCTCGCGTCTCATATCGCATACCTCCAGTGAGAATGTTCGCCCGGGCCTCCGCAGCGACGCCGATGCGAGCGCGTCACTGCGAAGTGCCCCGGTTGAATCGAGGGTTCAGCGCGCAAACCATGTGACCATGCGCGCCACGACAACGGTGACCACTCCAAACGCCACCCAGGGCCATGTCATTTCGAGGCCGGCTACGACAACCAGGGCGAAGAAGGCCACGATCGAACCAAGGACCGGTCGGCTCGCGATCACATGGCCGCGATCGAGTTCATGGCGGCGTAGGCGACGCAGCCATATACGCCTCCGTTGCGGTACCCGGTCAGGCACCCCATGAAGTCCCTCATTGCGATCGCTTGGACCTTCTCCGAGATCTGCAGGCCGGAGAACCAGATCACGAAGCCGATGGAGTGGTAGACCTGGGGCTTGAAAACAGACATCGGGTCTTGCCCGCCAGTCTCGCCGCCCCCGGGAAGCCCTCCCGAGTCATTGATGATCTGCCATTCGGCGGTGGAACTGAGGAGGAGGTCGGCTCCCGCAACGACTTCGGCGAGTTCCAGCTCTGAAAGGGCCGCTGCGGCGCCGGTGACGACGTTGCTGACCGCGACCAGGATGTCGTGGCCGGAGGAGCCGGCACCCTCGTACGCGACGCGCACCTGATCCAGCCAGGGCTGGACCGCCGGCGTCGCTTGTGTCGGCAGTGCTGCTGCGGGTGGCGTCGGCGCGGTGGGCGCGAAGATGCTCATCGCACGCGGCGACCGAAACGTGGCTGTGTGTGCTGCGCACCTCGTGCCCTGGGCGCCCGGGCGCAGGAGAGCCCAGTTCTCGTCGTCCGTGCCCCTCCTCTTTCCGGCGGCGTCGTTGACCTTCACCGCGTACTTGAGTCCCAGCGTGAATGCCAGTTCGCAAATGCGCGCGCGGTCGGTCCGCAGGCGCGTCGGCCAGTTCATCCGTGTCGCCGACGCCTCGCGCACCGCTTCCGAGTGCAACTGGGACACCCATGAGTAGCGCAGCTCGGCGGCGGCCAGCCGCTGTCGCAGCGATGCGTCGCCATTGAAGTATGGCGGCTCCAGCGGGAGGATGGTTTGAGGGAGCGTCCCCGCGGGCTTCGCCACGGTGGGCCCACGATCGGTGCTGCAGGCGTTGACGGACAACGCGGCCACCAACGCCGTTCCGAGGTTCTTTATTGATCTGTGCATCGATGCTCCTGTCGAGTGAGAGTCCGACCCGGCGCGCGAATGCGCAGCGAACTCGGGTCTGCCTCACCGTAATCGCCGGCGTCATCGCGGCGTCACCGGGTCACCGTCGCCCGTCATCAGGTAGCGAACATGCAAGCGGGGCGGAGCGCGCCAGCGCCCCGCCCCTCTTGTCGTGATGCCCCGGCCTACCAATTCCCGTAGGGAGCGTTCCTCGCGCTGCGGGAGGTCAGACGTCCCATCGCCTATGGCACGACGGTCGCCCAGGGCGCCAGCTGCGGCTCCACCGTCTTCTTGTCACCCACGACGATCAGCGTCATCCTGTCCGGCCGCAGGTACGTCGTCGCCATGCGCTGTACGTCCGCCGGCGTCACCGCCATGATGTTCTTCACGAAGTTCGTGAGGTACGCGTCCCCCACGCCGTGCAGGTCGGCGAACGTGAGGCGGCCGGCGATGCCGCTGCGCGACGCGTTCTGGAGCGCGAAGATCCCGACCATCTCGTTCTGGATCCGGCGCACCTCGTCCTGCGGCGGCGCTTCCTTCTGGAGGCGATCGATCTCGGCGAAGATCTCCTTCAGCGAGTTGCCCGTGTCCTTGGTCGTGACGTCCGCGGCCTGCTGCCAGTACGTGGACTGCTGCCGGGCCGACGTGAAGCTGTAGGGCGAATAGGTGTAGCCCTTCTCCTCGCGCAGGTTCTTGGTGATGCGCGAGCCGAAGCTGCCGCCCAGCAGCCGATCCGCGACGCGAATCGGGATGTAGTCCGATTCCCGGGGCGCCGGGATACGGATGCCAAGGTTGAGCGTGGACTGTGGCGCGTCCGCGCGATCCAGCAGGGTCACCGTGCGACTGGACGGGCCCGCGCCGACTTGCGGCGTCTGCGCCTGCGATCCTCTGACCCACGGCGTGAACGCCTCGCGGATCGCCTGCTCCAGCGCCGCGGCGTCGTACACGCCGACCACGATGAGATGCGAGCGCGACGCCACCAGGTTCTCGCGGTAGAACCGGCTCACCTGATCGACCGTGAATCCGTTGAGCTGCGTTTCCGTGGGATACGCACGCCCGTAGGGGTGCTCGCCGTACATGGTCTCCTGGAACTTCGCGCCGGCGATGGACTGCGGCACCGTCTTGTCGATCGCCATCTGGCGCAGGAGGTTCGCCTTCACGCGCGGCAACTCGGACTCCGGCAACTTCGCGTTCATCGCGACTTCGGCGATGAGGCGCGCCATGTCGGGCGCGCGCTCGGAAAGCACCTCGCCGGACAGCGTCGTCTGGTCGTCACCCGGCGACACCTGGAGCTGGCCGCCCATGGACGCCGCGTCGCGCGCCACCTGCTCGGCGGTGCGCGTGGCCGTGCCTTCCTTCATCATGTCCGCCGTCACGCGCGACAACCACACGTCGCTGGCAGCTTCGTTGATGGCACCGCTATTGACGTTGAGCTGCAGCGCGGCCATCGGGATGCGTCCGAACGGCACGAGCGTTACGCGCATGCCGTTGTCGAGTGCGAACGTCTTTTTGGCGGCAAGCCGCACGTCCTTGGGCGTGCCCGGCGCGGGCGGCGCCTGCCGCTGCGCCAGGGCAGGTACAGGGAGGAGCAATGCGAGCGCCAGTCGGGCGACTGCCTTCGTTCCGCGAATCTGCATTCTCATGGTCATCTCCTCAGCGGTCGTCGCCGACGGCGCCCGGCTTGATGGTGTAGACGGTGCGATTCGAACGGCGCAGGTATTCGCGCGCGGTGCGTTGCATCAGCTCAGGCGTGACGCCCCGGAACCCGGCCTCGAGCCGGTTGATGCGCGTCGGATCGTCATCGAAGAGCGCGAACGACGCGAGCAGATTGGCCTTTCCGAAGCCGCCGAACGATTCCATCTCGTTGTACAGCGCCGCGCGGATCTTCACGAGCGCGCGATCGATTGTCGCCTGGTCGATGAGCTGGATGCGCGCGCGATCGACCACGCGGTCCGTGGCCGCCATCAGCGCGTCGGACGATTTGTCGCTGTCGTGGAAGTAACTAATCAACCAGAGCATCGGGCCCGAGTAGTCGTACATGTTGCCGAGTCCCCAGTTGATCCCCGCCGACACGCCGCCCGTGAGACCCGTCTTGCGAACGAGCTCGTCGTAGAGCCAGCTGTCCTCGCCCTGGGCGAGGATCTGGTCGAGCAGGCCCATCGCGTACCATGCGGGCGTATTGCGGTCGGGCATATGGTACGCGATCCCGAGCGCCGGTCGGTTGGCCAGCGCGTCGGTGCGGCCGGTGCGTTTTTCCGCGGTCTGGCGCGGCTCGGTGAGATCCGGCCTGGCCGGTTGCGGCGCTGACGGAATGCTCTCGAAGTGCTTCCGCACCCAGCCGAGCGTCTTCGCGGGATCATAGTCGCCCGTGACGACGAGCACCGCGTTGTTGGGCGCGTAGTACGTCTTGAAGAAGCCGTGGACGTCCGAAAGCGTCGCCGCGTCGAGGTGCTCGAGATCGCCGTAAAAGTTGTGCGCGTTGTACCAGTTGGTGTTCGCTGCCATCGGCAGGTCGATCCAGGGGAACGAGCCGTAGGGCTGGTTCAGGACGTTGACGCGCACTTCGCTCTTGACCACATCCTGCTGGTTCTTGAGCGCGGCGCTGTCGATGTTGAGGCCGCGCATCCGGTCGGCCTCGGCCCAGAGCACCGTTTCGACGATGTGGGACGGCACCACCTGGAAGTAGTTGGTGAAATCGAAGCGCGTCGAGCCGTTCAGCAGCCCGCCGTTGCCCTGGATCAGCTTGTCGAACTCGCCCTTGGGAAGGTTGCGCGAGCCCTGGAACATCATGTGTTCGAACAGGTGCGCGAATCCGGTGCGGTCTTTCGGCTCGTTGCGGAAGCCGATGTTGTAGTAGACCGCGACCACGGCGACGGGCGACGTGGTGTCGCGCGAGAGCACGACCTTGAGGCCGTTCCTCAGCTTGTGGTATTCGACGGGGACGTTGAGGCCCTGGGCGACAGCGGCCGCGGGCAGGAGCGTCGCGAGCACGACGCGCCGGAGCTGATGGATGAACATGCGAAGGAGCTCGGCGAATGAGTTTGAAAGTGTATGGTGGTCGAGGGGTACCCGATTGGCAAGAAGTTTGGATGAGCGGGCTGAATCGCGGGACGAAACCCCGGGACGAAAAGCGTGAGCATGGGCGCTACGCGCACTAGATTGACTGAGTCTTCGTCCACTCCATCGATGCCCGTCGTATCCCGCGCGATTGCCTCAGCCGTGCTGTTGTCCGCCCTTGCCGCCTCCGCGAGCGCGCAGGGAGGCGGCCCGCCGCCGCCCGCGGCCACGATCTACCACGGCCGTACCGGACAGCTCCGGGTGCTGCCTCCGCGAATTGCGGACGAGATCCGGATCGACGGCAACATCTCGGAGGCCGCCTGGGCCGGCGCCGCGATCCTCACCGGGTTCTCCGAGTACGCACCCGTGGACGGCGTGCCCGCCGCCGACTC
Source organism: uncultured Gemmatimonadaceae bacterium (assembly GCA_963724885.1). GTDB lineage: Bacteria > Gemmatimonadota > Gemmatimonadetes > Gemmatimonadales > Gemmatimonadaceae > DASPMP01. The sequence continues at coordinate 290,466 of CAVRWG010000005.1, forward strand.
CACCGAGGTGCGCGTCATCTACGCCGACCATGCGATCTACTTCGCCATTCGCGCCTTCGAGCCGCACGGCGCGGTCATCGCGACGCGCGCCGACCGCGACCGCATTCAGGGCGACGACCACGTGCGCCTGCTGCTCGACACGTTCAACGACCGGCGTCGCGCATTCCTCTTTGCCGTGAATCCCTTTGGCGTGCAGACGGACGGCACCTTCTCCGACAACAGTTCCGGGGGCGCGACGGATCTCAATCCCGACTACGTCTACGAGTCCCGCGGACGCCTGACTGAAACGGGCTACGAGATCGAGATTCGCATCCCGTTCAAGAGCATCCGTTATCAGCAAACCAGCGAGCAGAGCTGGGGCATCAGCGTCACGCGCGTCGTGCAGCACTCCGGCCACGAGCAGTCGTGGGCGCCGGCGGAGCGCGGGAATCCGTCCTTCCTCGGCCAGGCGGGCACGCTCGCCGGGTTGCGCGATCTGCGCCGCGGACTGGTGCTCGACCTGAACCCGGTGATGACGGCGCAAGCCGTCGGCGCAACCCGATCGGCGACGGACCCGTCGTGGACCTACCGCCGCGAAAGCCCCGAGTACAGCGGGAACCTGCGCTGGGGCGCCACGCAGAGCCTCACCGTGAACGGGACCGTGAATCCCGATTTCTCGCAGATCGAGGCCGACGTCGGCCAGGTGGTATACGACCCGCGTTCCGCGATCTCCTTCCCCGAGAAGCGCCCGTTCTTTCTCGAGGCGAGCGAGAACTTCGAGGTCCCCAATTCGCTCATCTACACCCGCAGCATCGCGGACCCCGTCGCGGCCGCGAAAGTGGCCGGCAAGGTGGGAGGCCTCAACGTCGGATTGTTGTCGGCGGTGGACGACGCGGCTGTCTCCCTGTCGGGACGCGACAAGCCGGTTTTCAACATCGCGCGCGTGCGGCGCGACTTCGCGGCGCAGTCCACCGCGGGCCTGTTGTACACCGACCGCGTCGAAGGGACCGCGTACAACCGCGTCGCCGGCGCGGACGCGCGCCTGCTCCTCGGCGAGTACCTCGTTCTGGGCCAGGTGGCCTCCAGCTTCACCAGTGCCGGCACGGGACAGTCCACAGCCGGCAAGCCGCTCTTCGAGTTCAGCGTCACGAAAGCGGGACGCGCGCGCGGCTTCAGTGCCGTGATCGAAGGCGTGCACCCCGAGTTCGTCGCGGGCGGTGGATTCGTTTCGCGGCCCGGCATCGCGCGCGCCAACGTGACGCCGAGGTTCTCGTTCTTCCCCGGGAACAGTCGCCTCGAGGCCATCTCGTTCTCGCCCATCGTGGACCTCACCTGGGACTGGGACCGCTTCGAGCGCGGGACGGAGCCGAACGACATCAAGCTCCAGACGCGTACGTCGGCGTCATGGCGCGGCGGCTGGCGCAGCTCGCTCTTCACGTTCGTCGAATCGTTCAAGTACCCGCCGTCACTCTACCGCAACTTCTACATCGAGCGGCGCGACGCCTCCGGCGCCGTGACCGATACCGTTCCGTACGTGGGCACGGATCGCCTGCCGAACTACGGCTTCGAGCTCAGCGTCAATACGCCTCAGTTCCAGACCTTCACGAGCGCGGTCAGTGTGATCGGCGGGCACGACGAGAACTTCGACGAGTGGTCGTCGGCCTGGATCTTCTTCACCAACTTCAACGCGGATTGGCGGCCGACAGAGCGCGTGCGGGTCAATGCGCGCTATGTGGACCAGCGCTACTATCGCACGTCCGACAACTCGCTCGTGCGCCGGCGGATGATTCCCCGCATGAAGCTCGAGTACCAGGTAGCGCGACCCGTGTTCGTCCGGTTCGTCACGCAGTACGATGCCATCAAGGTGGACGCGCTGCGCGACGACACCCGCACCGGCTTTCCCGTGCTGATCCGGAACGCCGACGGCTCGTTCCGGCGGGCTGACGCGCGCCAGAGCTCAGGCCTGCGGTCGGACGTGCTGTTCTCGTATCAGCCGAGTCCCGGCACGGTGTTCTTCGCGGGCTATGGCGCTACCCACGGGGCCAGCGAGTTCCTGAGCCCATCCCTGCTCGAGCGGACCAACGACGCCTTCTTCGTGAAGGCCAGCTATCTGATCAGGCGCTAGTTGTCATTCCGAGTGAAACGAGAGTCTGCAGTCGAAAGGGCCGTTCAGATTCCTAAGTCGCCGCGCTCCCTCCGAATGACTTGGACATGTCATCCGTTGTCGGCCACCTGTTGTTGGTCCGTCAATCGCAGCGCGAGTCCCTGACGCAGGGCCTGAAGTTCCAGCGCGTCAAACAGAGTCCTCGCCGCAGCAGGCCAGCAGTAGTTGCGCGCGCTCTGGCGCGCCGCCCGCCGCATTCGCTGCGCGCGGCCCGGTGCGGACTCCAACTCGGCGGCGCGATCGGCGATCTCTGACGGCTCGAGCGTTTCGAGGACCACGGCGTTCTGACCCGACACCGCATAGTCCTCGCCCGTGCCGCCGGTGTAGACCAGCCCGCCCGCCGCCATCGCCTCCAGTCCGATGAGACCGAAGGGTTCGGACACGGAGTTCGCCAGGACGCCGTCGGCGGCGGCGTACATCCCGCGCGCGAGGCCCTCGCTCACTCCGAAATGCAGGCTGAGAAGGCCGACGCCATCCTGGCTTGCTTCCGACGCGGCGTCATGGAGCTGCTCACCGTCGTGCACGGCCCTCACCCGAAGTCCCCGCTCGACGGCGACGGCGTCGAGCGCGCTGCCGTTGCCGCCCGGTCCACCGCTGCGCGCCACCAGCATCGCGCTGCTTCCACGCTCACGCAGCAAGCGGATGGCATCCAGCGCCTGGATCCAGCCCTTGTCGTGACCCCAGCGCGCCATCTTGAAGAAGACCTGCCGCGCGTCGAAGGCGGCGCGCCAGCGCCTCACGTCCGGGCGGCTGACCGGCCGCATCAGCCGGTTGGGGATTCCGTTCGGCAGCACGAGGGCATCCACGCCCCGCGCCCGAATGATCGAGCGCATGTGGCGGCTGACCGTCGTGATCGTGCTCGACACCGCCAGACGCGGCCAGTCAACTCGATCGAAGGAATACGAGTTGTTGGCGTTCCACGAGATGATGGCGCGATCGCGCACACCCGCCCTCGACAGACAATCGGCAATCAGGCATGCGCACTCCGCCGTCTGCCACTCCTCGAGTAGTACGATGGGTGTGTGGCCGGCGCCGATCGCCGGCAGCAGGACCTGTTCGGTGACGTACGCCGGCAGCGAATGATTCAGCTCGTTGCGCTTCCCCTCTTCCCCGTCGTATACGCCGCCGCGGTGATAGCGGCTGATCCACTGAGCCCAGCGATGCAGCGTCAGCTCGCCGCGTCGTTCCTCTCCGGGAAGCGCCGGGTCTCCCATGAAGAAGAGATGAACGTCGTGACCGAGCTCGGCGAGTATCTGCGTAAGGCCCGACACTCGAACTCCAAGCCCTCCTGCCTGTGACCAGAGGTCGGGCCCTTCAAACGAAATGACGACGAAGATTCCGGCTGTCGCCGCGCTCATGGCGGTGCCTGCCTTGGTTGGAAACCTGGGGGTGGTTTTCAATGGCGCGGTGCAGGAAAAGTGCCCTCCAGTACAAAGCATGTCTCGACGAAGTTGCGTGCTTGAAACGAATGAGATCATCCGCGTGGAGCGGGGTGGACTTTGGTCCCATGGCAAGCGCCGTGGCACGAAATCGCACCGCGTCTCTTGACGAGACAGCCAGCCGATGCTTTGTTCCCGGCATGATCATGCACGGATGCACGCCGAAGCACGCCGAGGTCTGCGCGTGTTGTCGCCAATCCTCTCGACGGGAGCTGGCCGGGCGTCCATCCGTGCACCTCAGGGACACATGATCGCGCGCTGACAGCGATCAAACCCGCAAGCCCGCTCTCATCGAGCGGGCTTTTTCTTTTTCCACGAGGAGCGTCTCATGCCACGCGAGAATCAGTCGATCGGCGTTTACTACGAGCATCCCGACTGGTTTCGTCCGCTTTTTGCGGAACTCGACCGCCGCGGCCTGCCCTACGACGCTATAGACGCGGCTTCGCACAGCTTCGACCCCGGCGAGGACGAAACGGCCTGGGCGCTCGTCGTGAACCGCGCGAGCCCGTCCGCGTATCTGCGCGGGCACGCCCAAACGACCTTCCACACGCTCCACTGGCTGCGGCACCTCGAGCGTCTCGGCGTCCCCATCGTCAACGGGAGCCACGTATATGCGCTGGAGCTTTCCAAGGCGAACCAGCTCGATCTCCTCAGGTCTCTCGGGCTTCCGTTCCCGCGCGCGCGCGTCGTCAACAGCGCAAGCCGGGCCGTGGACGCTGCGCGCTCGCTGCGGTATCCCGTCCTGGTGAAGGCGAACGTGGGGGGCAGCGGCGCGGGTATCACGCGCTACGAGTCCGAAAGCCACCTCGCCGACGCGGTGGCGAGCGGCACGGTGAGTCTCGGCGTCGATGGCGTCGCGCTCGTCCAGGAGTGCGCGCCGCTGCGCGCCGGACACATCACACGCGTCGAGACCCTCGGCGGCGAGTATTTGTATGCGATCAACGTGTACCCGGCCGCCGGATCCTTCGATCTCTGCCCGGCCGACGCATGCCAGACGACGACCGGTGTCGAGCTGGTGCGCGGGGCATGCGCGGTTGACGCGCCCAAATCCGGGATGCGCGTCGAGGCGGCGACGCCCCCCCGGCACGTCGTCGCGCAGGTCGAGCACATCGCGCGCGCCACGCGGCTCGACGTCGGGGGCATCGAGTTCCTCGTGGACGACCGTGACGGCAAACACTACTTCTACGACATCAACGCCCTCTCGAACTTCGTCGCCGACGCGTCCAACGTGGTCGGGTTCGATCCGTTCGTGAACCTCGTGGACTATCTCGAGCGGCGTGCGGGCTTCGCTCCCTCCGCGGCACACAGCGTGGCGGGGGTGGCGTGATGCGCTACGGATATTGGCTCCCCGTGTTCGGCGGCTGGCTTCGCAACGTTCCCGACGAGGGGATGGCTGCCACCTGGCCCTATGTGCAGCGGCTGGCGCGTCGCAGCGAGGAGATTGGTTACGATCTCACGCTCATCGCCGAGCTGTTCCTCAACGACATCAAGGGCATCGACGCGCCGGCGCTGGACGCATGGTCAACGGCCGCCGCGCTCGCCGCCGTCACGACGCGACTCGAGCTCATGGTCGCCGTGCGTCCGACCTTTCACAACCCGGCGGCGCTCGCCAAGCAGGCGGCGAACATCGACCAGATCAGCAACGGACGCCTGTCGCTCAACGTCGTGTCGTCCTGGTGGAAGGATGAGGCGCGGCGCTATGGCGTCACGTTCGATCAGCACGACGACCGCTACGCCCGCACATCCGAGTGGCTCGCCGTCATCGACGCGGCGTGGAGCCGGCCGCTCACGTCCTTCGGCGGCAGCTACTATCGTGTCGAGGACCTGATCGTCGAACCCAAGCCGATCGTCAGCCGTACGCGACCGCGCCCTGTGATCTACGCGGGCGGCGAGTCTCCGCGCGCGAAGGAAGTCATCTCGCGGCAATGCGACGCGTACGTCATGCACGGGGACCCGCCGGAGCGCGTCGCGCCCAGGATCGCGGACATGCGCCGCCGCCGCGACGCGCTGGGCCTGCCCCCGATGCAGTTCGGCGTCGCCGCGTACGCGATCGTGCGCGACACCGACGAGGAGGCACAGCGCGAGCTGGCGCGCATCACGAACGTCGCGCCGGGGTCGCCGGGCTACGGCAACTATCAGGACTGGATCTCGAATACGCAGCTGGAGCAGCAGCTTTCGCTCGAGGACTACTCGGTGTCGAATCGCGGGCTGCGCGCCGGACTTGTCGGGACGCCCGAGCGCGTCGCCGAGCAGGTGCGCGCGTTCGAGGACGTCGGCGTCGACCTGCTGTTGCTCCAGTGCAGCCCGCAGCTGGAGGAGATGGAGCGGTTCTCGGAGCAGGTGATGCCGCTGGTCCCGCGGGCGAGGCTGGAGCGCATCGGAGAGCTCTCAGTGGCGCAAGTCTAACGCGGAACACGCGGACGACGCGGAAACTGAACGCGGACACAACAAACCCTTGGGGTTTCCGCGTGTTGCTTCCGCGTGCTCCGCGTGGTCCGCGATAAACTTCTTGCTCGGAAGATCTCTAAGGCTGGATCCCCCCGAGCTGCCTGGCCGTCGCGGCCAGCTTACCCAGCTTCGCCCGGCACGATGAGGCGCTCTCGCCCTCCACTTGCGACGCGAGAGCGACGAGCGCGTCGCGGCGCGCGGACCCCTGCGCCGCCTCGGCGCCGGCCAGCGTTTGCCGGATCGAGCGGATTCGGGCGTCGCCAACGCATTTCTGGCGCTCGAGCTGGTCCGTGTATGCGCGAGCAAGAGCAAAGCTCGGTGGCCAGACGAACCTGGGCTGGCCCTGCGCGTTGAAGTACTCCATCCGGATCGTTTTTGCGGCGTCGATCTCGTTCTGCGAGATGAACTCGCTCGGCGTCAGCTCGAATGCGTCGAGCCCCCGGGAGATCTCCGAGCTGAAGATGGCTCCGTTGTACCAGTACGCCGACCACGAACCGCCCAGCCCGGGTCGCGTGGCGTCCGCGGGGCCTCGATCGAAGTACGCGATCTCGACCGGCTTCCCGGGATCTGTCCACTCGAAGATCGAGATGCCGCCCTGATACCAGGACTGCACCATGATGTCGCGGTCCGGGATCGGGATGAGCGACCCGTTGTGCGCGACGCAGTTCTCCTGCGCCGTCTGCGGAGCAGGGAGCTTGTAGTAGCTCTCGAAGCGCATCTTGCCGCCGGCGACCGAAAAGATGGCGTTCGCGCCCCACTCCTTCTTGTCGGAGGCACGGCACTTGGGAGATCCTCCCCCGCCCCACTCGTCCGTGAAGAGGATCCTCGTACCATCGTTGTTGAGCGTCGCCGAGTGCCAGTACGCAAAGTTCGAATCGGCGACCTCCGCGATGCGCACCGGATTCACCGGGTCGCGGATGTCGAGGAGCAGACCGAATCCCTCGCAGGCGCCGCCAGCCAGGCCGAGCGCCGGGAAGACCGTGATGTCGTGGCACTGCGTCACGTGGCCACCGGATGGGAACATCTTGTCGACGATGGACTGCGCCGCGCCGCGGAAGGCGACGCTGTCCTGGCGCGTCGGCGCGCCGGATCCCCCGCGCGCCCGGACGACGCTGTCGAGCTGCATCGCCACGAACTGGTCCGGGAGAGGTATCTCCGTGCCGTTGTAGACGACGGTGAACGCCCCGCGCGCCCGGGCCTCCTCGGCCGCCTTCTTCGCCGCCGCAATCTCTTCCTGCCCCTCACCGTGCGACCGCGGCACCGGGAGATCCTTGAAGATGCGCGGGGAGCTGACGATGGCCGCAGCCGCCGGATTGCTCAGCGGAACCTTGATGACCTCGATGTGAAAGAGCGCGGTACTCGTGTCCGTCGGCAGGCCCACGCAGCCGGGAAGCTCGTTCGGCGACCGCGCCGGAGACGAGCCCGAGATGTAGACGTACACGTTGTTCGGGTCGCCGGGATGCTCGAGCACCGTGTGCGTATGCGATCCGCGACACGTCTGCACGTTGCCGACGTTCCTGGGATTCCTGATGTCGGAGATGTCGAAGATGCGCAGGCCGCGAAGCCGCTCCCTGCTCACCGTGTCCTGCACGCCCTGCGTGCCGCAGTCGAGACGACCCTCCAGCCCTTCGCCGGAAACGAACAGCAGGTTCTTGTAGACGGACACGTCGCTCTGCGACGCGGGGCAAACGAACGATGTCGCAAGCTTCGGCTGCCGCGGATTGGAGATGTCCCAGACCTGGAAGCCGAGGAAGTTCCCCTGGATGGCATAGTTGCCGCTAAAGGCGAGATCCGAGTTGATCCCGCGCTCGAACGCTCCCTGCGCCCGCGTCCGGGACAGGACGTTCAGGTTCCACTTCGCCTCGGCGGCGTCGTGTAGTCCGGCTTTCAAGCCGACCCGCGATTGGGCCCCGGAAGAAGACGGCGCCGGCGACTCGGGCGCCCGAGAGGTTGTGGAGCAGGCCGAAGCCAGGACGAGGGCAAACGCGGTCGCGCGCACTTTCATCGATTCAGTCCCCTTGGCGAAGTAGTGACAGGGCTCTAAAACTAGGTTCTTCGCGGAATTCCGGGATAACCCAATTGCAGCGCGGATGGTCGCGGAGAAACTGCACGGATAGTCGCCACTAACGATACCCGTTGCAGCGGCCCTCGGCGCACCACCACCAAAATGTCCGCGGAGCGACTAGGGGCGGATCGGGTCGCGTCCCGCCACATCCACCTGCACGTATGACGCCGCGTCGCGCGACCGGAAGACGCGATGTCTCGCCGCTTTGAAATCCGAGTCCTTCGCGGCGAAGATGTTTGGCACCCAGGTCTGCGGGTTCCGGTCGATGAGCGGGAACCAGCTGCTCTGCACCTGCACCTTGATCCTGTGTCCTCTCCTGAAGCGGTAATTCTGCGTGTGGAGACCGATGCTGTACTCCTCGAGCTTGTTGGGCACCACCGAGTCGGGCTTCTCGAAGCTCTTGCGGAAGCGGCCCCGCAGCACCTCGTTGGCCACCATCAGCTCGTAGCCGCGCATCACCGTGTCCGGTTCGCTCTCCGGGTAGACGTCGATGAGTTTGACGACCCAGTCGGCGTCCGCCCCGGACGTGGACGCAAAAAGGTGCGCGACCACGTTGCCGGCTATTGTGAGATCCTCGGTGAGCGGCGCGCTTTCCCAGTTGACCACGTCCGGCCGCCCGCGCAGGAAACGCTGATCGTCGACGAGCCATCGCGACCAGGTCGAGCCGCCGGTGAAAGACGGACGAATGGGACGCGCGCGATATGGTACCGGGTTCGCCGGATCCGAGATGTACGCGTCGAACCCGCTGTCTGCGGGGGTGACCACGGCAACGGCCGGTGGATCGAACGACAGCTTGCCCTGCGAATGGAAATACAGGCGACGAGCCGTCACGTTCGTACGCGGCGGCCAGGTGTCGCGCCTCTCCCACTTGTTGCTGCCTGCCTCGAAGGTCGTTGCTTCGGCGAGATCGAGCCTGCCCTTTCCCTTCAACCAGTAAGCAAACCACGGCGCCTCTATCGTCTGCCGAAACTCGCGCCCCGTGGGACCACCGAAGTCTATCGGACCCAGTCGTTGTCCCTGACCGCCCCAGCCGCCGTGATTCCACGGACCGACGACGAGATAGTTCAGGTTGGCCGAGTCGCGCTTCTCGAGCAATTCGTAGATCCTGATCGGTCCCCAGAAATCCTCCTGGTCCCACCACCCGGCGACGTGGAGCGCGGGAACCCTGGGCCGATCGAGGGAGGGCGCCACCGCCTGACGCTGCCAAAATGCGTCCCAGTTCGGGTGCGACACGAAGTCGTTCCATGTCGGAATCGTGCCCTTCAGGTATCGGTCGTTGACGTTCGCGAGCGAGCCGAGCTTGAGGTACCAATCGTAGAGATCCGGCTGGTCGAAGGTGAACGGCGTGCTCTCCTTGCTCGTCTCCATCAGCGTGGCATACTCGAACCCGTAGCTCAGTCGAAAAGCGCCGTTGTGATGGAAATCGTCGCCGATGAACATGTCGGCGGGCGACGCCTGCGGAGACGCCGCCTTCAATGCGGGGTGCGGATCCACCATCGCCATGACGGTGAGCCACCCGGGATAGGACACGCCTTTCATTCCCACGCGACCGTTGTTGCGCGGCACGTTCCCGAGCAGCCACTCGATGGTGTCGTACGCGTCGGTGCTTTCGTCGATCGCTTTCGGGTTCCGCCTGTCGCGCATCGGACGGAGCATCTCGAAGGTGCCCTCCGATCCAAAGCGTCCACGAATGTCCTGCAAGACGAAGATGTATCGCTCCTGCGCGAGGAGGTTGCCGTTGAGGCTGCGCTCACCGCCGCGGATGCCATATGGAGTCCGCAGCATGATGATCGGGAGGTCCTCGGTGATCACCTTCGGCGACAGGATCATCGTGTTCAGCCGGATGCCGTCGCGCATCGGGATCATCACATCCCTCTTCTCGTAGGCCGGTGTCGAGTCAGCCGATGCCTGGGCTTGTGCCTCGGCCTGTCGCGGCGCCGATGCCGGCACGGACGTAGCGACTGCGAGAGTGAGTACCACGGGTCGAACGCGACGAAGTGACATCATGAGCGTGGCCTCTGCGACAGGAGGAGCGGCGGGAGGAGCGGCGGCATTCCGTCAAGCTTTCGCAAGGTATGCCGCCGCACGGGACCTCACAACGCGCCGCGCCGCACAAGCACCTGTGCGCCTCCCACGGCATGGAGCCCCATGACCGCTTTCGGGTCCCTCATGTTCGGTGTTGACACTTCCGCGGCGTGCGCCGCTGCGTGCGATTGCTCCGACCACGCCACCGACACCGAATCGCCGCTGACGCCCAGCACCGGGAAGCTCGCATGCCGTCCCGCGACACTCAGCGGGATGGCGTCGGCGAACCTTGCGCCGCCGTCGCTCGAGAGGCGCAGCAGCACCTGCGGTACCTGCTTCGTGCCGTCGTCCCACGCGACGACCACCTTACCGGCCCGGCCGAGCCCGAGCTGCACGTGCGCGGGCCGCGAGAACGGAGCGATGGCCAGCGGAACGGCGCGGCGGAACGTGCGCGCGCCGTCGTTCGACTGCGCGTAGAGCACGCCCGCATTGCCTTCCTTGCCGGTCCACCAAGCGACGTGCACCGTCCCGGCGGAATCCACGGCGAGCGCGGGGCCGGCGTGCGGACAGCCGTCGAAAAGCCAGTCGTCGGCGTGCGCGCGAACGGGCTCGCTCCAGGTGGCGCCCTTGTCGGCCGAGCGCGCGACGACGACGTCGCGGATGTTGCCCGCCGCCACGGAGCGCCAGGCCATGTACAGCGTGCCGTCCGGGGCGGTCGCGAGCGCCGTGCGACAGCACGGACACGCCTCGCCGCTGTCGGCGCGTACGCGCGACGACCAGGTCTTGCCGCCGTCAGTCGAACGCGCGAGCCACGCGGCCGACACCTCGCGTCCGCCCCCCCGCTGTGGCGCGCCGCGCGGCGGCCGCCCGAGCCACGACACGTAGATCGTCCCCTGCCGGTCCACGTGCAGCGCGTGGAAGCTGTGCGATCCGAAGAGCGAGCCCTCCGTGACCGTCACAGGCGCGCTCCAGGAGCGGCCCGCGTCCCCGGAACGCACCAGCCGGAGCGCCGATTGCGGGAACCGCTCGCCGGGAACGACGCGACCCACCGTGTAGAGCGCGTACAGCCCCGAGTCCGACCCGTACGCGATTTTTGGCGGCGCCTCGCCGTGCGCCTCGATGGGACCGAGTGAATCGCGGATTTCGCTCGGCGGCGCGCCACCTACGGAGACGTAGAGGCGGCCGTCGGTGCCGCCCCCGGGAGCCGACACCCACGCCACCGCCTGCGTGCCGCCGGGCGCCACGGCGAACATCGGGGTGGTGCCGACGCGCGTGTGCGCGCTGACCACGGTTGGCTCACCAAACGGCGCGGGCTCGGCACTCGGCGAGCCGCAAGCGGAAAGCGTACCGACGCCGAGAGCAAAGAACAACAAATACGTGTAGAGCTGGCTGTGTGCAGTTGGCCGTCCGCGGTTGAACTTCCGGGGGACAGTCTGTCCCCCGGATGTTCCACGGCGAACTCTTGACTGCCTGCTGCCAGCCGTACACGGAGTGATCGACACCTGATCAGCGCCCATATCTCACCCCCACGAAGAGCGAACGCGGCGCGCCGGGCGTGTACTGGTCACGCTGGAACTGATCGAACGACACCAGCTCGGCGAAGCGGCGATTGGCCAGGTTCATGACACGCAGGAACAACTCACCACGCGCGACATGCACGTTTGCGTGCAGGTTGAACAGCTCGTATCCGCCGTAGAACACCGTGTTCGACGGATCTTCGGCGTACCGTCCGGTGTGCGACCACTCCAGCGCCAGCCGGCCGCCGTTGAGCGCTGGCGCGGACCACGTGACCAGCGCGTTGCTCATGTCGCGCGGCGCCTGCGCCACGAGCTTGCCCGAGAAGCTGGACGTCGTGGATGGATTCCATTCGACGTAACGATGGCTGGCCGCGGAGTGCGCCAGGTCGAGCCGCAGCGACGACGTGAGTGCCACTCCCGCGCTGCCTTCGATGCCGCGGTGTTTCGTGCGTCCGGCGTTCGTGGCTTCGCGCGTGTTCTGCGGCGTGACGAACGTGAGGATGTCGTCGGTGACGCGCATGTCGTACGCGGACACCTGATAGACGAACCGCTCACCCACCTGGCCGCGCACGCCCGCCTCGTAGCTGTCCACCTTCACCGGGTCGAGGCCCACGGTGTTGGCCGCGGAGTTCTGCTGGAAGAGCTGACCCTGCGACGGCGCGCGGAAACCGTGCCGCCACGAGCCGAACACGCCCAGCGCGCGCGCCAGCTCGTACGTGACGCCCACCTTCGGGCTGAGGTGCGCGTACGACACGCTCGTGCTCGCGGGCCGCCGGTGCGCGCCCGTGTCGAGCGGCGCCAGGTTGGTGGTGTAGTCATACCCGGCGAAGTCGCCGCGCACGCCCAGGTCCACGTGCAGCCGCTCGAGCGGCCGCCACAGCGTCTGGAGATACGGCGACGCCGATTTGTACGTGACGTCGTAGTCGTAATGCGCTTCGCCGTCCGTGTAGCTGGTGTACGCGTTGAACGGGCCGGTGCGCGTCACTACGGCGCGATTCGCCTTGAAGCTGCCCGGGCTCCAGTCCACGTCCGTGCCGAGGATGATCTGGCCATTCAGCGGCGCGACGTCGCGGCGCCAGCGCGCCAGGAACCCGGCCGAGGCGCTACGGGTGTCCCACACCTGCGGATCGAAGCTCAGCTGCCACGACGGGAGCAGCCCCATCTCGTTGACGCGTCCGTACGGCGTGAAGCTCCACAGGGACGCGCCGGACTGTCTCTCGATTGCGCTCGACAGCCGCAGCGCGCGCACCTTGCGGAACGCGATCGGCGCGAGGTTCACGGTCGTCGCCGTATCGAAATTCCCGCTCGAGATCGCGGGCACGTCCTGCTGGTCGATGCGCGATCCGGTGAGCACGGTCTTCGTCGTCCAGTTCCCGAGGCCAAGGTCCCACCGCAACGTGCCGCTCTGGCGGTCGAACGGTGCGTCGTCCTTGAAGTTGTCGCTGTGCGTGACGTTCAGGTCGGCGCGAATGCCATGTTTTCCCCACGTGTTTCCGCCGGTCAGCAGCAGCCGGCGATAGCCGTGCGCGCCGCCTTCGACGCTCGTCTCCAGGCTGGGCGACGCCGGCGCGGGGCGCGTGAGCACGTTCACGACGCCGCCGATCGCGTCACTACCATATAGAGCGGTGCCGGGGCCCTTGATGACCTCGATCCCCGCCGACTGCGGAAGGTTCACTTCGTACAGCGCGTTGTGGTTGAAGAACCCGGTCGCGCGCGTGGGGATGCCGTCCTCGAGATAGAGGTAGACCGGACTCGTGGTGATCGGCTGGCGGATGGCCATGCTGTGCCCCTCGCCGCTCAGCTGCGACACGTGCACGCCGGCCAGGCGGTTCATGATCTCCGCGGGATGCGCGGCGCGCGTGTCACGCACGTCCTGTCCGCCGAGCGCGTCGATGGTCACGGACCCTTCGCTGCGGCGCTGCAACTCCCGTGTCGCGCTCACCACGACGGGCGCGATGACCGACGCCGCTTCGCGCAGCTGAAAGTCCGCGGTCACGGTGGCGCTGTCGGCGACGCTGACGGTGAGCGTGTCGCTGGCGAAGCCGATGCGCTGCGACACGAGCCGGCGCTGGCCGGACGGAACGGACGCGATGCGGAACCGGCCGCCCGCGTCCGTGATCGCGCCCCGGCGAATGCCGTCGATGAAGACGGTGGCATCTGCGACCGGCGCGCCGTCGCGCGCCGAGCGGACGGTGCCTTCTACATGACCCTGTGCCGCCAGTGACCGGCCAAGCAGCAGCGCCGCGGCCAACAGCCCGAACGCGGGCGTCCGACTTGCCCGGGCCAAACGACGAAATACGATCCACATGGTGATGTCTCGGAATGAGTGTGCGATGACCGAACGCCGAACGGCGGTCGGGAGGTCGTCATTCCGGCGCGGAGCCTGATCGAATCGGCGCGATTGGACCGGAGCGTTCAGGCTCCGGACCCGATCACGGGCGACGAGCGGCTGTGGAGAAGGCGCGCCGCGCTAAACGCGCGGGGGACCCGTGGTATACGGGCGCGAGTACTCGGGCGCGAGCCGCGGGAGCGACTCCGCGTTGCTGCGGGGGTAGGGCGCGTCGAAGATGTCGACGACGACCGCCGTGATCGGTGCGGCGGACGGCGCCGCGGCCGACGCGCTGCCGACGCAGCCGCCGATGCAGGTGCACGCCTGCTGCTCGTCGCCCGGTGCGGACGGTCCGTGCGAGGCGTGATGCGACGCCGCGTCGTGTTGCGCGGACGCCTGCGCCACTGGCGCTGCGTCGTGCGACCGGCAGAGGTGCAGCACGCCCGGCTCGCCGACGAGGAGCGGGAGCCAGACGGCCAGCATGCCTGCAAGCGAGCGGAACCACGGAGTACGCCGCACGATCGAAATATCGCCCGGGATCGGATTTCTTTCCAGTGATACGCCCCGGATCGGCATTCGGATGCAAGGGCTGTGTCAGCTATCATGATGGATACACCACCAGGTCCGGAGCGGAGTATGACGCGATTCGCCAACATCCTCGAGACCATCGGCAGAACGCCGGTCGTCAAGATCAACCGGCTCGCCCCGTCGCACGTGGAGTTGTACGTCAAGATCGAGGCGTTCAATCCCCTCGGGTCCGTAAAGGACCGGCTCGCGCTCGGCGTCATCGAGGACGCGGAACGTCGCGGCGACCTCGCGCCCGGACAGACCGTGGTCGAGGCCACGAGTGGCAACACGGGGATCGGCCTCGCGATGGTCTGCGCGCAGAAAGGCTATCCGCTCGTCGTCACGATGGCCGAGAGCTTCAGCGTCGAACGGCGGCGGCTCATGCGGTTCCTCGGCGCCAAGGTCATCCTCACGCCGGCGCCCGAGGGCGCAACGGGCATGGTGCGCAAGGCCCTGGAGCTGGCGCAGAAGAACGGCTGGTTTCTCACGCGGCAATTCGAGAATGAAGCCAACGCGGAGTACCACTCGCGCACCACGGCGCGCGAGATCATCGACGACTTTCGTGGGTCCGCGGCTGGACTACTGGGTGACGGGAATCGGCACCGGCGGCACGCTCAAGGGCGTCGCGCGCGTGCTCGACAAGGAACGGCCCGAAACAAAGGTGGTCGTCTGCGAGCCGGCCGATGCGCCGATGCTCAGCAGCGGTGCAAAGCAGGAGCGCCAGCCGGACGGTTCGCCGGCGTCACGGCACCCGTCGTGGAAGCCGCACCCGATCCAGGGATGGAGCCCGGACTTCATTCCAAAACTCGCGGGCGACGCCGTCGACGCGGGCTACGTGGACCGCGTGATCACGATCGCGAACGCCGGACGCAATGAAATGGAGCCGCCAGCTCGCGCAGAAGGAAGGCATCTTCGTCGGCATTTCGTCGGGCGGCTACGTTCGCCGCGGCGCTGCAAGTGTGCGCGGACGCGCCCAAGGGCTCGACGATTCTCTGCATGCTGCCCGATACGGGCGAGCGGTACCTCAGCACGCCGTTGTTCGCGGACATCCCGGCCGAGATGACCGCGGAGGAGGTCGCGATCGCGTCCGGCAGCGCCGTCCCGGTGCACGTCGGAGCGTGACCGCCTCGCGCTTCTCGGTTTGGCGCCCAGCGCGCTCCGTCGTGAGGTCCTCACGCGGAGCACACTGCGCTCCTCCTCGGACTCTCCTTCGCTACCGCTCAGTCCGAGCCCTCGTGCGGTGCTCGTTGGCTTCGCCGGTTGGCGCCTGCGGCGCCTCCCGGCTCAGACGCTCCGCTTAGAGGACCTCACTTCCGCGCGCGCTCGCCCCAAGGAGTCGCGCTCGAGGCGGCGGGCTGCTCCGAGCGCGATCTCTGAGCCGACCGGGTACCCGCCGCAGGCGGGTGGTCGGCGAAGCGAAGCGAGCGGAGCAAGCGACGCGAGCGTGCGCGCGAGGGGCAGCCCACCGCCTCGGCGAACCGTGCTGCGTGCCAGAAGTGCCGGTCCGTCCGCGATGCCTTGACGTTCGACAATACCCGGTGCTAGTGTCGAATGTCGAGGTATCGTCTCGCACCCAGCACCTGACACCCACCACCCACATGGCGCGCACAGACCTTCTCCAGGGCACCCTGGACCTGCTCATCCTCAAGACGCTGGTCCTCGGCTCGCTGCACGGGTGGGGGATCTCGAAGCGCCTGCGCCAGCTGTCGAGCGACGTGCTCGAGGTGGGCCAGGGCTCCCTCTACCCCGCCCTGTACCGGTTGGAGGATCGCGGCTGGATCGCGGCCGAGTGGCGCACCAGCGACGAGGGCCGCCGCGCAAAGTTCTACGCCCTCACCGCCGACGGTCGCAGACAGCTGACGGTCGAGCGGTCGCAGTGGCGGCGCTTCTCGGCCGCGGTCGACGAAGTGTTGAGCGCGACATGATCGGCGCCTGGGGCCGCAGACTCGGCCGGCGCCTGCGCGCCGTCTTTCGACGCGACGACATCGACGCGGCGCTGGGCGAGGAACTGCGCCACCACCTGGCGATGGAGGCCGACGATATCGCGCGCGCCACCGGCGTCCCGGCGGAGGAGGCTCGCCGCCGCGCGCTCGTCGTGTTCGGCGGCGTCGCGCGCTATACCGAGGAACACCGCGACGCGCGCGGCGTCCGCTGGCTGGAGCACACACTGCGGGATCTGCGGCACGCCGGCCGCGGGTTGTTGCGCAGTCCGGGCTTCACCGTCTCGGCGGTGCTGGTGCTGGCGCTCGGCATCGGCTCGACGACGGCGGTGTTCAGCGCCGTGAACGCGGTGCTGCGCGATCCAACGCACGAGAACCTCGCGATCATCCTCTTTCGCGGCTATCCGTCGCTCTCGACGGTGGATCTTCGCGCGATCGAGGAACAGCAGCGCAGCTTCTCGGCGGTCGGAGCCATTCGTGGGGGAGAAGCCGCGTTTCGAGGCAGCCTGAACGCGGAGCCGGAGCGCATCCGTACCGCACGAGTCACCGCGGGCTACTTCACCGCACTCGGGCTCCGCGCCGCCGCGGGACGCTTGATTCACTCGAGCGACGAACCGGTGGGGACGGCGCCAGTGGCGGTCCTGAGCCATGGCTTTGCCGCGCGCGCGCTGGGCGGTACCGCGTCGGCCGTCGGCCAGAGCGTCATGCTCGATGGCGTGGCGCACACGGTCATCGGCGTCCTGCCGCCGACCGATGAAATGTTCGCGAGCCGTGCCGACGCGTGGACTGCGCTGCAGCTCGCGCAGCCGGAGCGACGGGGGCCGTTCGGCATGATGGTCATTGCGCGCCTCCGGCCGGGTGCGACGTACGAGTCGGCCACGCGTGACGTCAGCGCAATCAGCGAGCGGATCTTCCCGCTTTGGGCTCCGGGGTTTTCGGACCGCACGGTTCGATACGAGGCGAGGCCGATTCGCGGCACCTTCCTCGCCAGCTCGTCGAAGATGCTGCGCGTCTTTGGCGCCGCGGTCGCGCTGGTGCTCCTCATCGGCGTCGCAAATGTCGCAAGCCTCATGCTCGTGCGCTCCATCGGGCGCGCGCGCGAGGTATCGCTGCGCGCGGTACTCGGCGCGAGCCGCTCGCAGCTGGTGCGCCTGTTCGCGGCCGAGAGCGCGCTGGTGTCCGCGGCGGGTGCCGTCACCGGCATCGCCGTTGGCGCGCTGGGCGTTCGCGCGCTCATCGCCATCGGACCGCAAATGCCCGGGCTGACGACGGCGGCGCTGGACGCCCGCGCCACCGGGTTCGCGGTGGCCGTCGCGCTCGCGGCCGGCCTCGTGGTGGGCGCCTACCCCGTGCTGGCGCTCCTGCGCAGCACGAGGCCCGGGCTGGCCAGCGGCGCGCGCACGATCGGCGACGGGCGGGCGGCGCACGCGCTGCGCAGCGTATTCGTCGTGGCCCAGTTCGCCCTCGCGCTGCCGCTGCTGGCGATTGCCGGCCTGCTGCTCATCAGCTTCGCCCGGTTGCAGCGTGTGGACGCGGGGTTCGACGCGCGCAACATGGTGACGGTACGGGTGTCCTTGCCGGCCGGACTGTACCGCGGCGACACCGCAATCGGCGAGTACTGGACGCGGGCGCTGGCGCGTGTGCGCGAGGTGCCGGGCGTGCGCAACGCGGGCATCGGCTCTTCGCTGCCGCCGGACGACTTCGGCTCGAGCAACGACAACTTCAATCTCGTCGACCGGCCTGTTGCCGCCGGAGCGCCCGAGCCAAGCGCGGCGTGGCCGAGCGCCGACCCCGGCTACTTCGCGGCCCTCGGTGTCAGGCTTCTCGAGGGGCGCATGTTCGCGCCGAACGACACCGGGGGGCCGCCAGCGGTGCTCGTGAGCCGCTCGTGGGTCCGCAAGCACTACCCCGACATGTCGCCTCTGGGCAAGACGATGGTTCGCGGCGGCTGCGCGGAATGTCCGGCGTCGGTCGTCGTCGGCATCGTGGACGACGTGCGATACTCGGGGCTGGCCGGCCCGCTCGACGCTATGTATTCGCCGATGACGGAGCAATGGCCGCGCACGAGCTTCCTGTTCGCGCGATCGGAGTCGGCGCCCGCGCGGCTCATCGCGCCGATCCGCGAGGCGCTCAGGTCGGTGGATCCGTCGGTTCCGCTCAGCGATGCCGCGACGATGGAAGACAGGTTGTACCGGTCCACGGCGCAGCCACGCCATTGGGCAGTGCTGCTGGGCGCCTTCGCGGCCGCGGCGCTCAGTCTGGCGGCCATCGGCATCTTCGGGATGCTGTCGTACATGGTCACCACGCGCCGGCGCGAGATCGGCGTTCGAATGGCCCTCGGTGCCGGCCGGTCGATGGTTGTGCGCATGATCGTGCGCAACGGTCTCACCCACGCCATTGTGGGATCGGCGCTCGGCCTAGTCGCCTCCCTGGTGGGCACGCGCGCCCTCACGACCGTGCTGTACGACGTGAGCGCGACCGATCCGGCGACGCTCGCGGTGGTGACCGCGGTGCTGCTCGCGGTGGCGGTCGTGGCGTGCTGGCTCCCGGCGCGCAGGGCGGCGACGATCGACCCGCTGGAGGCGATCCGGCACGAGTGACGTAGCGTCACGCCGGCGGTGACAGCGCGCCGACACGCGCCGATCAACAGGTGGACTCCGTGCGCCGTACTTACGATGATCGCGAACTCGCGGTATTCATCGTGGCACGCAGCCTTACACCCTCACGCCTATGCCATCCAATCGCCGTGATTTCCTCAAGACGACTGCGGTCGTCGCCCTCACCGTCGCCGCGCCGCGGGTGCTCCCCGGCGCGCCACGCTATCCGGAACGGTGGTCCGAGCCGAGCGCCGATGACCTGATGCGGGACGCGCTGAACGCCGCGAAGGACGCCGGCGCGACGCTACGCCGACGTGCGCATCGGCCGCTATCGCCGCCAGTCGATCAACACGCGCGAGCGGCAGATCACCGGCGTGTCCGACTCCGAGTCGTACGGCATCGGCGTTCGCACGCATCGTGAACGGCGCGTGGGGATTCGCCGCGACGAGCAACATGACGAAGGACGGCGTCGTCAAGGCCGCGCGCGAGGCCGCGCGGCTCGTCGCGCGCCGCGAAGTCGGTGCAGAAGCGGCCCGTCGAGCTCGCGCCGACGCCCGTCGTCAAAGGCACGTGGATGACGCCGGTCACGCGCGATCCGCTCGAGGTGCCGATCGAGGAGAAGGTCGCGCTGCTGTTCGCGACGAACGAAGCGGCGCTCAAGGTGCAGGGCATTCGCTTCGTGAACTCGGGGCTGCAGCTGCTGCGCGAGATGAAGACGTACGCGAACACCGAAGGCACGCGAGACGACGCAGACGTTCGTGCGCGTCGGCCCGTCGTTCTCGGCGACGGCCGTCGGCGCAGGGC
This sequence comes from uncultured Gemmatimonadaceae bacterium, assembly GCA_963724885.1. Taxonomy (GTDB): domain Bacteria; phylum Gemmatimonadota; class Gemmatimonadetes; order Gemmatimonadales; family Gemmatimonadaceae; genus DASPMP01. The sequence goes on from CAVRWG010000005.1 coordinate 310,340, forward strand.
GGCTTCCAGCAGTACACCGAGGAGCTCGCGCCGCGCGGCGCCGGCTGGGAGTACATCGCGTCGCTCGACATGCCGGGCAACGCCGCGAAGTGGGCGCAGCTCGCCGTCGAGAAGCTGAGCGCGCAAGTCGGTCGAGCCGGGCCGCTACGACCTCATCCTCAATCCGCAGAATCTCTGGCTCACGATCCACGAGTCCATCGGACATCCCACGGAGCTGGATCGCGCGATGGGCTACGAGGCGAACTACGCCGGCACGAGCTTCGTCGCGCCGCCGGAGAAGACACATCGGCAAGCTCAAGTACGGCACCGACGTTCATGAACATCCAGGGCGACCGCACGCAGGAAGGCTCGCTCGCGCGCGTGCGCGTGGGACGACGAAGGCGTCGCCGCCGACAAGTGGCTCATCATCGAGAAGGGCATGTTCAAGGATTATCAAACGACGCGCGAGCAGGCGGCGTGGATCTCGCAAGCTCACCGGCGTCAACAAGTCGCACGGCTGCTCGTTCGCCGACTCGTGGGACAGCGTGCAGTTCCAGCGCATGCCGAACGTCTCGCTGCTGCCGGGCGACAAGGACATCGGCCTCGACGACATCGTCGCGGCGACCGATCGCGGCATCGTCATCAAGAACCGCGGCTCGTGGTCGATCGATCACCAGCGGTACAACTTCCAGTTCTCCGGCCAGGCGTTCTACGAGGTGCAAGGGCGGCAAGATCACCGGCATGCTGAAGGACGTCGCGTATCAGGCGAACACGCCGGTGTTCTGGAACTCGATGGACATGATCGGCGGGCCGAAGTCGTACTGGCTCGGCGGCTCGTTCGGCGACGGCAAGGGTGAGCCGTCGCAGTCGAACTCGGTGAGCCACGGCTGTCCGCCGGCGCGCTTCCGCAACGTCAACATCGTCAACACGGGGAGGGAGGGCTGATGCCGAAATCCCTCTTCGCCGCCGACGCCGAGTTCCTCTCGCGCGAGCAGGCCAAGGCGCTCGCCGATCGCGTGCTGTCGTTCGCCAAGGCGGACGAGACGCGCGTCAACATCACGAGCGGCTGGACCGGCAACACGCGCTTCGCCGGCAACGAGATCACGACGAGCGGCGGCACGACCGACACGATCGTCACGGTCACGTCGACCGATCGGCAAGCGCCGCGCGTCGGCGACGACGAACGTGCTCGACGACGAGAGCCTCAAGCGCACGGTCGCCTTCGCCGAGTCGCTCGCGCGAGCTGAGCCCCGAGGATCCGGAGATCATGCCGGAGCTCGGGCCGCAGACAGTACGCGACGGTCAACGGCTACTTCGACGCGACGGCGAACCTCAACCCGGAAGCGCGCGCCGCCGCGGCGAAGCGCGCGATCGACGCCGCCGAAGCAGGCGGGCAAGGCCGCCGGCAACATGTTCGTCGCCGGGTTCCTCCAGGCGAACGCCGGCGCGCAGCGCGATCGCGACGAGCCGCGGACTGTTCGCGTATCATCGCAGCGAGCGACGCGGATCTCGTCGACCACCGCGCGCACGCCCGACGGCACCGGCTCCGGCTGGGCGAGCGCCGGCGCGCGCGACTGGAGCGCGATCGACGCGGCGGCGCTCGGCCGCGTCGCGGCGCAGAAGGCGGTCGCGAGCCGCAATCCCGAAGGCGATCGAGCCCGGGCTGTACACCGTGGTGCTCGAGCCGCAGGCGGTGGCCGACCTCATTCCGCAGCTCGTCGGCGCGTTCAACGCGCGCGCCAACGACGAAGGCCGCGGCACGTTCAGCAAGCCGGGCGGCGGCACGAAGCTCGGCGAGAAGATCGCCGACGAGCGCGTGACGATCTACTCCGATCCGACCGATCCGCGAGCTGCTCGCGCAGCCGTTCGCGGCCGACGGCACTGCCGCTCGAGCCGCATCGTCTACATCGAGAACGGCATTCTCAAGAACTTCTCGTACGACCGCTTCTGGGCGCAGAAGCAGGGCAAGACAGCCGACCGGCGGCGGTGGCGGTGGCGGTGGCGGCGGTGGTGGCGGCGGTGGCGGCGGCGGCGGCGGCGGCGGCCTCAAGTTCGTCGGCGGCACGAAGACGCACGGACGAGCTGATCGCCGGCACGCGAGCGCGGCATTCTCGTCACGCACTTCTTCTACATCCGCTCGCTCGATCAGCGCACGGTGCTGCTCACGGGCCTCACGCGCGACGGCACGTTCCTGATCGAGAAGGGCAAGGTCACGCAGGCGCTCAAGAACTTCCGCTGGAACGAGAGCCCGCTGTTCATGCTCAGCAAGATCGAGGAGATCGGCCGCGCCGAGCGCGACGGCGCGCGGGTCAGGTGATGCCGGCGCTGAGGGTGCGGGACTTCAATTTCTCGTCGCTGTCGGACGCGGTGTGAGTGCATATGCTTAGTGGCGTTAGTGGTTAGTGGTTAGTGGCTTAGACTAAGCACCAAGCACTAAGCACTAGGCACTACCAAGAGCGCGCTGATCGGAGACAATGCGGTCGTAGAGGGCGTCGCGGGCTGGATCGATGTCGCTGCGCGGTGGGAACTGCCGGGCGACGAGGCGCATACCCTGCCACGGATCGATGGCGCAGTCGAAGTCGCCGACGATCGACTTAACCTTGCGGTTGTCGAACACTACCGAGGGCGCCTTGTCCCCGAGCAACGGCCCTTCCCACGCCGGGTTGTACCGAATGAGGGTGTCCGACGCCACATGCACCAGCACCGGCGTCGCGACGCCCAGCGCCGAGGCGATCGCCAGAAAGATCTCGTTCCACGACCACTGTCGATCGTTGGTGATGTGGAACGCCTCGCCGAACGCCCGCCGCTCGCCCAGAAGCCTGGCAAACGGGCGGGCGAAGTCGCTCGCGTGCGTCACGGTCCAGAGTGACTCGCCATCCCCGTGCACGACCACCGGCTTTCCGCGCAGGAAGCGCGGCACTTCGCCACCGAGCGCGGTCGGCATTTTGGTTCGATAGGTGTGGCTCGGCCGCACAATGGTATACGTCAGTTCATGTTGCGCCTGGAGCAGCCGCTCCATCTCCGCCTTCGCGCTTGAGTACGCCCAATACGGGTTGTCGAGCGGCGTCTCCTCGGTGATCGGCAGCTTGCGAACCGGCTTTTGATAGGCCGACGCGGAGCTGACGAAGACGTACTGGCTGCAACGACCCGTGAACAGCGCGATGTCGCGTTCCATCGCCGTGGGCGCGAAGAGACGAAACTGGCACACCACGTCGAAGTCCTCTGCCGCGAGCCGCCCGTACGCCGCGTCGTCATCCATGTCGCCCGCGATGAAGCGGCACGTGTCCGGCAATCCGGCGTTGTTGCGGCCGCGGTTGAACACGGTCACCTGGTGACCGAGGCGCACCGACTCGTGAATGCAGTCGAAGCTGATCTCGCCGCTGCCGCCGATATAGAGAACGCGCATTTGCAGGCCTGCAGGGTTCGTTACGCCACAGCCATGGAACGAGAGCCCTCTACTTGGGGCGCGAAGGAAATGGCGTCAAGCCTGAACGTGCCGCGATCGCGACTCCTACGGTTCAATCGTCTGGGATCCGCCGAGCACCCTCCACTGCACCAGATAGGTGGCCGCTGTTTCCGCAAGGCCGTATTGAAACGGGCGCTCGACAACATGAATTGCAAAGAGCACGACCGTCACGACGGCCACGAGTGCACCGAGGAATATTTTTGCCGGACGCTTGTACCGCAGGCCCGCGATAGTCGCGCCAGCCACCACCACCGCTCCGCTGGTCAGCAGAATCCACCAGAGCCCTGACGGGAACTTGCCGCGGTTGTAGGCGATGCGCTGTCGCCGCCGTTCGCCGACCTCCATCACCTTGCTGGTGGCCATCCCGCGCAAGCTGCTCTCCCACTCGTTCTGTGGGCGATGGTGAGCGAGGGGGAGCCACAGGGCTCTGAGCGCACGCGTCGTGGCCGGACTGGCGCTGTCCTTTGCCATCAACGGCAGGTCGTCATCGACCAGCGTCCTGAAGTAGGTCCGGATGGCGGCGTTCATTTCGTCCGACTGTGGCTGCGGCATGTGCGCCGCTATATGGGCCATGTCCGCGAGCGAGTTGACCTCGGCGCTCATCGCGCTGCGCAACGCACCCAGCTCCCCCCAGGCGTTCGACAGCATGAATCCCGAGAGCAGGCCAAACAACCCTCCGACCGTGCCCAGCAGGAATGGCACGGCGTGCTCGGCATGATCGACCTCTTCAGCCGAGAGCCGCCGGCGCAGCAGCCCGCGTCCGCCGAGCACGATCGCAACGCACGGCACAACGATGAGAATGAGTTGAACGACGATGGGCATTCCGACGCGTTGGGCGACTTCCGCTCATCAGCGTTGCAACGCCCGGCCCACATCGACCGGATGAGCGGCGTTATGCCATCGTCCAATGGTTCGCGATGATCCGTCGGGTTTGTGCCCGTGCCTTCGTTCCGGGAACGTGGATGGCGCGCCGGCGCCGAAGCGCGATATTCTGGCCCATGCACAAACGCTTGAGACGCGGGTACACTCTCGGTCTGGCGCTGCTCAGCGTCATCGTCGCGCCTGGCCCGTCAACACTCCACGCACAGCGCGTCGAGCGCCCCAACATCGTGCTGATGTTTCCCGACAACCTCGGGTGGGGCGAGGTGGGCGCGTACGGGAGCGTGCGCGGCGTTCCCACGCCGAACATCGACGGCCTCGCGCGCGACGGGATTCGTCTCGACAACTTCAACGTCGAGTTCTCGTGCACCGTGTCGCGCGCGGCATTGCTCACGGCGCGCTACGCCATTCGCTCGGCGGCGACCCAGCCCGCCGGGATCACGCAGTGGGAAGTCACCATCGCCGAGGGGCTCAAGTCCGTCGGCTATGCGACCGCGCTCTTCGGCAAGTGGCACCTGGGCGGCACGAACTGGGTCCAGGGACGCACGCCGATCGATCAGGGCTTTGACGAGTGGTACGGCATCCCGAACACCAGCAACGAGGCGCAGTTCACGTCGGCGCCGGGATTCAACCCCGCCACCACCGAACCGCCCTACATTTGGGAACAGAAAGCGGGCGGGCCCGCGACGAAAGTGAAAGTGTTCGACCTCGACTCGCGCCGCCTCGTGGACCGCGAAGCGGCGCTCAGGGGCGTGGACTTCATCGAGCGGAACGTCAGGGCCCGCAAACCGTTCTTCCTCTTCTATCCGCTCACGCAGGTCCACTTCCCCACGCTGTCGCACCCCGATTTCGCGGGCAAGACGGGTGCTGGTGACATCGGCGACGCCATGGCGGACGTGGACTACAACGTGGGACTCGTGGTCGCGGCGCTGAAGCGACTCGGTGTCGAGCGCAATACTCTGGTCTTCTGGTGCACCGATAACGGCGCCGAGGGGCGACGCCCCTGGCGCGGATCGTCCGGTCCATGGCGCGGCTTCTACAACTCGGTGATGGAGGGCGGCATCCGCACGCCGTGCATCATCCGCTGGATCGGGCGGATCCCGGCGGGACGCGTCTCGAATGAAATCGTGCACGAGCTGGACTTATTTCCCACGATCGCGGCCGCGGTCGGCGCCGACATCGTGCCGAAGGACCGGCCCATCGATGGGGTGAATCAGCTCCCCTTCCTGGAGGGAAAGCAGGCGCACTCGAACCGGGAGAGCGCCCTGTACTTCACGGGTCGCCAGATCCGTGCGGTCAAATGGAAGGACTGGAAGTTCCACTACGCGTTCATGCCCGAGCCCCGCGTGACCGAGCCGCCGCTGATGCGGCTCTTCAACCTGCGCTCCGATCCACGCGAGGAGTCGGACATCAAGGACACGAACCCCTGGGCCATCGGCCTCTTCGACAAGCTCGTCGCCGACTTCAACGCGAGCGTCGAGCGCCACCCCAATGTCCCGGCGAACGCGAGGGATCCCTACACACCCGCTCGGCCGTAACGGCTGTCATCCCGAGCGAAGCGAGATCTGCAGCTGCTCGAGCCACTCTTGCTTCGGGACTCGGAGTGTTGTTCTTGGTTCCTTAGAGGAGGAAAATGGCCACACTGTCCGAAGGGTAACGCGGATTGACGCCGATCGAGCCGATCACGCGGATGGCAGGAAAGTTCCTTGTTGGATCCGAGAAATCCGCCGAATCGGCGTGAATTTCTCTTCACACTTCGGACAGTGCGGCCATTCGAAGCGTTTGATCGCGATGTTCTTTACCGCTTGATATAGATCGCTTTGGTCGTTGTCGCCGGCAAGCTGCCGATCCCACCGCGGGTCGTCTCTACGACGAGCGTCGTGGGCGATTGCAGCGTGAGCGACTGGCGGACTTCGATGGCGCCGCCGCGCGCGGCAACCTCGCGCGGCACCTGGTGCGTGGTCGCGATGACGAGCGTACCGCCGCTCCACGAGAGCCGCGCCCGCTGCACCGCCGTGGCGTGGCCGATCATCACCGGGTTGCGCGACTCGCGGCCGTCGAGGGCGTAGGCCAACCGCACCGGGGGCTGGAGGTCGTACGCCGAAAAGAACACGTACTCGACCACGAGCGAGTCGTCACGCTGGGAGATGGTGAGCGGCGCGCCACCGGCCGCGCCGATGCCCCAGCCCGAGCCCATGTCGCCGGCGCGGAACGACGCGTCACCCACCGTCGCGACCGTTGGACCGCGTTCCGCTGTGGAGTCGGCGGCGCGAACCCAGGCGCCGGAGAAATTCACCGGCTGCTGGGCCATCGCTTCCGTCGCCAGAGCGAGGGCGAATGGCGCGAGACAGCGAACGATGCGGGCTGGACGCATGCGCTACACGGCGTCGCTCGCGCTCGTGAAGTTGAAGTCGCGCGCCTTGATCGGCGGCACGACGATCGCGCCGCCGGCGCTGCCGCTCTCGCTCGCGCTCACGCGCTCCGGACGCCCGAGCATCTCGAGGTTGTTGAGCATGAAGATCGGCGACTCGTTCCAGCGCAGGTTCTTGACCGGGCGCGTGATCTTGCCGTTCTCGATCAGGAACGTGCCGTCGCGCGTGAGGCCCGGTGTACAGGATCGTGCGCTGATCGACGGCGCGGATGTACCAGAAGCGCGTGCACAGCATGCCGCGCTCGGTGCTCGCGATCAGGTCCTCGAGCGAGTGGTCCTCGCCGAGCATCTTGAGTCCGCCGCCACCGCCGCCACCGCCGCCACCGCCGCCACCGCCACCGCCTCCGCCGCGTTGGGCTGCACGCCCTGCCTCTGCGCCCAGTAGCGATCGTAGGCGAGGTTCTTCACGCACGCCCTTCTCGATCCAGACGCGGCGCTCGAGCGGCAGGCCGTCGCCGCTGAACGGCGCGCCCGGCGTCTCGGGATCCAGCGGGTCGGAGATCGAGCGTCACGCGCTCGTCCACGACCTTCATGCCGATCTTGTTGCCGCCGCCCGGCTTCGAGAAGAAGCTGCGCCCCTCGTCGGCCTGGCGCGCGCTCGAGCGCGCCGGCGATGAGCTGCACGAGATTGCCGACGGCCGTCGGCTCGAGCACCACGGTGTAGCGCCCCGGCTCGATCGCCACGGCGTTCGCGGAACGCCGCGCCTTGTCCACCGCGCGGCGGCCCGAGCGCGGCCGCGTCGATCTTGCGAGAAGTCGTTCGTGCGTCGCGCCGGCCCAGCCGCTGCCCGTGCCGTCCGGCGTGCGAACCGTCGTCGTCAGTACGCGTCGACGTCTGGCGGTGATAGGCGAACAGTCCCTTGTTGTTCGCGACGGCGGACGCCGTGCGTCGATCTCGAGGAAGCCGGTGCGACACCAGATTCGCCGCCTTCGCGCACGGACGTGATCGCGTTCACCGCCGCCGCGCGCTGCGCCGCGCGTCGAGCGCCGCCGTCGCGTCGCTCCACGCCGGTGACGTCGCGTACGTCTGCGGCCCGAGCTCCGGCATCGCCTCCGGATCTTCCGGCGCGAGCTGCGCCAGCGCCTCCGCGCGCTCCACGACCGACCTTGAGCGACGCGTCGTCGCGCGAGTTGGTCGTCGAGCTCGCCGAGCGCTTGCCGAACGCGCTGCGCACCGTGATCGTCGTGTCGAAGCTGTCGCCGCGACGTCGATGCCTGGTTCACCGCGAAGCGCATGTTGCCCGCGCGTCGCCGCTGTTGATCGTGACGCGCGTCTCGTCGGCCGTCGCGAAGGACAGCACCTTCTTCGCGAGCGCCTCGCATTCGTCGCGCGACAGCAGCGCCGGGGCCGCGACGCGGGCGTCGAACAGCGAGCGCGGCGCGCGCGCAGTCTCGTTGTGCGTGCTCACGCGGTCCTCCCGGTGTTGATGACGTTGATCTGCCGGAAGCGCGACGGCACGCAGCCGTGCGATACGGCGTTGCTCTGCGCGGGCTGGCCCTTGCCGTCGCCGTTCGCGCCGCCCAGGAAGTAGCTGCGCTTGCCGCCGATCATGTCGAGGCTGGCCCAGAACTCCGGCGTGCGCATCTGGTAGGCGACGTCCTTGAGCATGCCGACGATCTTGCCGCCCCTGATCTCGTAGAACACCTGGCCGCCGAACTGCGCGTTGTAGCGCTGCTGGTCGATCGAGAACGAGCCGTCGCCGATGATCGCGATGCCGCGGTCCGTCGCGGCGATGAGGTCGTCCCAGCACGAGGTCCTTGCTCGCCGGGCAGCAGCGAGACGTTCGGCATGCGCTGGAACTGCACGTCGGACCAGACTGCGCGTACGAGCTGCCGTGCGAGCGCGTCGGCTTGCCGATCTTCTTGTAGTACCAGTCGAGGTACGGCGCCTGTTCGCGCGTCGTCTGGTAGTCGACGAACGATGCCGTTCTTGATGATGTCGTACGTCTCCGGGCACCACGCCTTCGTCGTCCCAGCCGCACGCCGACAGCGAGCCGACCTGGTTGCGGTCGGCCTGGATGTTCATGAGCGTTCGAGCCGTACTTGAGCGTGCCGAGCACCTTCTCCGGCGGCGCGACGAAGCTCGTGCCCGCGTAGTTCGCCTCGAAGCCGAGCGCGCGATCGAGCTCCGTGGGATGCGCGATCGATTCGTGGATCGTGAGCCAGAGGTGCGTCGGATGCAGCACCAGGTCGTAGCGCCCGACCTCGACCGGCTTCGCCGACAGCTTCTGCACCGCTTCCTCGGCCCACCTCGGCGCGTTCTCGACGAGCTTCGCAGTCGAGGACGTGCTCGTAGCCCGAGCCCGCGCGGCGCGATCTCGTTCGCGACGCGCGTCTGGAAATCGGAGTTGTCCGCCGAGACCGCGGTGACGTTCATGTTCGGCGATGCAGCGATAGAGCGTCTGCTCGGTGAACGAGCCTTCGGTGTTGGCGAACGCTCTTCTCTTCGCGCAGGAAGATCACGCCCGAGTTGCACGAAGCGCGACGCCGCGCACCTTGAGCGCCGCTTCGTTGGCCGCGAGCAGCAGCGCGACCTTGTCGGCGATCGGGATCGTCGAACGGATCGATCTTGATCGGCGCGCGCCACGCGCCCGTCTGCGCCGCGCCGTACGGCGCCAGCACGATCGGACGCGCCAGCGCCGCGCGATTCGCCTTGCGCCTGCGCCACCGCGCTGCCGCGCGATGCGCGGCGACGGCGTCCGGCGTCAGGTCGGCGGTGGCGGCAAAGCCCCACGCGCCGTTCACCAGCGCGCGGACGCCGATGCCGGCGGTCTCGTTGTCGCTCGAGGCCCTGGACGCGGCGCTCGCGCGTCTGCACGGACTGCGACCGGTACTGCGCGATGCGGACGTCGGCGTACTGCGCGCCGGCCGACCTTCGCGGCGTCGACGGCACGCATGCGCCAGCTCCTTGAAGTCCGGCGCGCTGCCCTGGGTGCGCACGAGAATTTCCGGCGCCGTGGCCAGCGCGTCGCGCGTGCCGATCGCCGTCAGCGCGATGGTGGCGGACGCGGATTTCACGAAATCGCGGCGTGAGACTGACATATCCCGGGATGAAGGAGTGTGATGGCGGGTGGCGGTGAAGATGCGCCGTGGCGTGCGGCGGCGCTATCGCGCCCCGCGCGACCGTCGGAGCAGCCACTCGGCGAGCAGCGAAGCGAGAAACAGCAATCCCAACACATTTGCGATCGCGGCCCGGGAGACCGGCGCCGCCGGCACCCGAACCGAGTCCATCGGCGGGCCGAGGACGTCGTAGAGTAACGCACGCGGCGCCGCGCCCGTTGGAGCTGCGCCAACCGTGGTGACGGCCGGAGTGCGCATCGCGACGCTTGCGACCGCGCGCGACCACCAACTCCGGTGGGCGTCGGGTCCGGCGTCGCCGCCGGCCATGCGCCAACGCCACGTCTGGTCGTAGCCGACCGCGACGACCCGGCCCGCGTAGTGTCGCCGCGCCGCGACGATCGGCCTGCCGCTGCGCCGCTCCAACGCGACGAAGCGCCTGCCTGCCCTGACGCCGGTCGCGAGGGTGTCGAGTGGCACGCGCGACATTCCGCGCCACGCTGTGTCGCCGGGCATGGTGCCGAGGGGCGCGACCTCCCGGATGCCGGCTCGCCATGCCACCAGGCCGGCCACGCGGCTCGCGCGACTCGCGTCACCCGCGAGCACGACGCCTCCGCCCGCCCTGACGAACGCGTCCACGCCGCGCGCGGACTCCGCGCCCGCGGAATCCAGCAACACGACCGCGGCGTATCGGCTGGTGTGCAGCGCCGCACGCGCGCCCTGCAATACGTCGTGGTCCGGCGCCACGAAGAGGTGCGCGTCCACCCGCCAGCCCGATTCCTCCAGCGCCGCGACGACGAACTTTGCCTCCCACCCCGCCGCGCCCGTCACGAACACGCGCCTCGGCGCGGCCAGCGACGCCACCTCCGCCCGTGCGGGCTGTCGATCCGCGGTGAGCGTGACCGCTCCGGCGACGGACGCGAGCCGTACCGGCGCGGTCGGACCGGCGAGCGTGTCGAACGGACCGAGGTCGTCGGCGAGGAAGCGAGTCGTCCGCGGCGACGCGCTGGTCAGCACGAACACGCCACCCGCCGGGTCGGCCGCCGGATACGTCTCCAGCGCTACATCGGAGATCGACGCCCCCCCCCACGGCCCCCCCCACGAAACCCGTGCTCCCGCCCCGCGCAGCGCCGCGAGCCATGCGAGACTCGTCGCATCGAGGACGGTATCAAGCTGCACGTGCACGCTGTCCAGCGACGCCGCGCGCGTCCAGCGCGGCAGGGCCTCGATCACGGAGCGATCGGTCGCGACGTCGCGCCGACTCCCCCCCATGCGCGGGCGGGCCGCGTTCAGGATCCAGAGCGCGAGCGATGCCAGCGCCACCACGCGGAGCACGCGCTCCACACGCTGGCGGTCAGCGGGTAAGCGCATACACGACCACGTTGACGCCGAAGCGCGTGTTGTCGATCGCCAGGAAGCGCTTGCTCTCGGGGTGATAGCTCCACTCGGAGCTGTAGTCCTTGCTGCTGTACAGCACGCCGATGCGGCCGTTCACCATCACGGCCTGCAGGTGCTTGTGCACCAGGTTGTCGCCCCAGCCGTTCAGCTCGTGGCTCGTCGTCGGCGGCCCGTCGGGAAACCGGAAGAACGCCGAGTAGAGGTCGTGGTGATGTTGGGCAGATCGGTGAGCGGGCCGACCGTGCGCCGTAAGTTCCTCGGTGGCCGTCTTGTGGAAGACGCCGTCGATGTCGTGGTTGTGGTCGTCCACGAAGAGGAATCCGCCGCGATCCACGAAGGCGCGCACGTTGGCGCGCTCCGCTTCCGTGAAGCGCACGGGCAGGTGTCCGGTGAGATAGAGAAACGGAAATCGCAGCACGTCGGCCGACGCCAGCGGCACGATGACCCGCGTGGGCGCGACGCGCACCGACGTGTAGCGCGCGATCGGAGTCGATGATGTTGGGCCCGACCAGCGGCGCGCTGTCCCAGTCGCCGGACTCGTACTGCGCCGTGGCGAAGACGAACTCGCTCATGGCACCGCTCACCAGGACCCGCTCCAGCGCGCGTCCCTCCCGCGCTCCGGCGGCCCCGTGAGTTCGCGGCGCGCGGCACGCAACGTTGCGGTCGCGTCCCGTCCCGCGCGCAGATCCTCGATCGCGGCGCCGAGCGCCGCCGCCAGCCCCGGTTCTCCCACCAGCACGTCGACGCGCAGCATGGTGAGCGTGTCCACCGCTGCGGCCGCGCCGTCCGCACCCCGCGACAACAGCGCGAGCGCCGCATCGAACCGCGCTTGCCGCGCGCGCGTCGCGGCGAGCGCGCTGGCTCGCGGTCCACGCGCGACGGGATCGACGCCCTCGCGCTTGCCCTGGAGACGAATTCTGTTGATGTCGAGCACGACCTTCGGCGGCCGCCCGCGGAGATACAGCCGCTCCGCAGCCCGCGCCTTCTGAATGGCGGCGAGCGCCGCGCGCATGTGCGGCAGCGCTTCCCGCGGCTCCACGACGCCCAGCCGACGCTCGGCTTCCCACATGGCGTTGAAGGCCTCGAGCAACGGGGCGTTCACGCCGATCACCGGCCCGCCTTCGCCTTCCGCGTGCAGGTGGCCGGTGTCGGCGCCAGTGGCTTCGGACGCGGCGCGCAGCAGCGCCTCGCCGGGCGACAACGTGTCGCCGGCCGTTATCTCGGTGTCTTCGTCGTCCGGCTCTTCACCGGTGAGGCGCGTGAAGATGATCTGGCCGACGCGCTTGCGCAGCCGCGCCTGCTCCTGCGCGATCGACCGCGATTCGGTCGACACGGCGGGACGCGGAAGCCTGCGCATCTGCCCGACGAGCTTCTCTGTCAGCATGATCAGCATGCGCTGGCTCAGCTCGGACTTGCCCACCTCGGGCGGCGGGGCGCCCTCGACGCTCACGGAGTCCGCCTCACCCGGCCGCATGACGCGCAGCGTGCGCGTCTCCGAGCTACCCGACTCGGCGTCGGCGGCCGGGTTGGCATCGCGCGCGACGGCGCGAACGTGGACGACGTCGCCCGGTTTCAGGTCGAGGCTGTCGAGCCGCAGCGCCCCGCCGAGCCGCAGGTCGCGCGCGCCGTTCGCCGGCGTCCGGCCCAGCGCAGCGGCGCGAAAGGTGAAGTTCTCCGCGCTCCCCGAGCTGACGATGATCTCGAACCACCCCGACACGATGCCGAGGTCGTCGCGCGCCGTCGCGGCGAGCGGCATGGTTCCGCCGGCCGTCACCAGCACCGTATCGCGTACGGGAAGGTCGAGCACCACGCGCGGCGCCGAGTCGGCACGCGGCTCCAGCGCGATCATGCGCTCATCGGCGCCAGTCCCGAGCCGAAGAACCGCCGGTCGCCGCGGCATCGTGGCGCGTCCGGTCCAGCGGCCCACGAAACGCAGGTCGCTGCCCACCAGCGCGACGACGCTCACCGGATCCTTCAGCGTGTCGGTTGCGACGCGCGTGTAGCGCGGCGGCGTGACGATGGCGGCGAAGCTCGCGTCGCGGTCGCGGTCGCGGGCAGCCCGCGGCGCTCCGGCTCCCGGCCGTCCCGATACCGGGGCCGACGTGCCCGCGACGAGCGGGCGCACGACGAGCTGCGTCATTGCGAGGAACGCGAGCGGCAGCCCCACCAGCTTGAGACCCGCAATCGCGAGCGCGCGCCCGAATCGCGTATCGCGCACGCACTGCTCGAGCACCGGACGGAAACGTGTATCGGGAGTGTCCACGAGCGCTGCGAGCGAATAGCGCAGCGCCGGCACGCGCTCCTCGAGCCACAGCGTCACGCGCCGCCTGGAGAACACGCTCGCGCCACCAGACGAGCAGCGCAATGGCGCCGCCCGCCGCCGCGATGCGTCCGAATGCCGGATGCAGGTTCGCGAGGGCGAAATACACCGCCGTCGCTCCCGCGAGGGCGGACACGGAGAGGTACGCGCGGGTCGCCTGGAGCCGTTGCGAGATCGTCATGCGGCGGCCCTCGGCTTCACCCGCGCGCGCAGCACCTGCTCGGCGATGAGCACCGCGAGAGCAATGGATGCGAGCCACAGCGGGAGCGAGCTGGAGCTGTCCGTGCCGATCGCCGCGTTCGCCGTGCGTCGCGCGACGTTCGGCCCCGAACGCCCGGATGGAAGCAGCGCGGACAGCTCCGCCGGGCTCAGGTCGCGCGTTCCCCCGCACGCCTCGAGAAATGACCGCACGATGCCGCGAAAGCTTTCTCGCAGCGCCAGGTCTCCGACGGCGTCCACGGGCACCGTCACGTGGCGAACGCAGCCCTTGCCGAGCGGTCGCTCCGTGGCTGCCGCGGCGCCGTCGGTCCAGCGTGCGATCACCCGGCCCGATGGCGGCTCGTGCTCGCGTACGAATGGCGCGATCGCGACGTGGCGTGCATCCGTGACCCCACCTTGTGAATCTGCAACCGCACGCCGCGCATCGGGCTGATCGCTCGTGGGCCAGAGTACGAGCGCGCCGCCGCCCTCGGCCCAGACCGAGTCCGCGCGCGTCGGCCGCGTGCGGACGACACGGACGGACGCCGGACTCTGCGACGGGTTTCCCGGAATTGCCGCGGCAACCGGGTCGTCTCCGTCGGCGCGAACCTCCCAGCCGCCGGCGCCAGTCGGCATGGCCGCCGGTACGCGAACGACGCGGACGGTTCCCTGCCACAGGTCCAGCAGCCGCGCGGTCGCCGAATCCACCTCCTCGCGCACGAGCGGCGACACGAGCACCAGCTCCGGGACGTCGCGATCCCCGCCGGCTGCTGCGAGGATGCGATGTGCGGCCACGATCGCCGCCGACAGCGAGCCGCGTGCGCCGGAGGCGACGAGCCCGCGCAGGGAGTCCCGAGGGATCCGCCGCGGAATGGAGTCGAAGGCGATCAGCGCCGCGGCGTCGGCCAGCGCGTCGGCGCTGTCGAGCGCCACCGGCATCGCGCCGACCGCGCGGGAAACGTCGATCAGCACCACCCTCGCCGGCGGCTCGCGCCGCATGTGCGCGCCAGCCAGCGCGAGCCCCAGCAGCGCGACGGCAAGGAGCCGAAGCAGAAGCAACCACAGATCGGAGAGCCGGCGCGAACGCAGCACGGTGAGCGGAGCGCTTTCCGGAACGAATTGCACCGTCGGAAGCAGGTCCTGGGGCGGCACCGTGGTCCTGAACAGGTGCGCCACGAGCACGCCCGCAGCAACCAGTCCTGCGGCGGCCAGCCAGAGCGGGGCCGTGAAGCTCATGGCACCACCCGAGCAGGGTTCGCTCCGCCGACGTTTGGATTCGCTGCGCCGACTTTTATCGCGGACCACGCGGGCATCGAAGCGTCCTCGTGGTTCGCTATAGACTTGGCCGACATCGTGCCGTCCACGTGGTTCGCCGACATCGTAGCGTCCACTAGCGCGACGTGGTGCCAACGACGCGACGCACGGCGTCCCGCACCGGCTCGCGGGTCGAGGTCAGCACGTAGTTCGCGTTGATGGCGTGCAGCTCCTCGGCTACGCGCTCCCGCCAGGACGCGAACGCCGAGAGATATTCCTGCCGGTTGTCGCCGCTCATCGCGCGCCGGAACGCAGGCCTCTCGGGATCCGCGGCCATGAACGTCCGCGCCGGCGGGTTCAGCTCCTCCTCCGCCGCCACGTGCACGGCGAAGATCTCCGAGCCCGACGCGGCGGCCACGCGCAGCGCCCCCAGCACACGGTCGGAATCGCCCAGGAAATCTGTGATCACGACGAGCCGCGGCTCCGCGGACGCGCGCGCCAGCGCGCCGGCGACCGAAACGTCGCCCCCGACCCGAATGCCCTGGAACAGTGTCGCGACGTCGTGCAATACGTCGCGCCGCCGCCGAGCCGCGAGTGCACGGTCCCCGCCGTGCGCCGCGACGCTCACACCGACTGCGTCCCCGTCCCCGATCGCCACGGAGGTCAGCCCCAGCGCGATCGCGCACGCGTGCTCCCACTTGCCATGGCCCTCGAGGGGAAACCGCATCGACGCCGACGCATCCACGACGATCGCGGTTCGCAGCGCCGCGTGGTCGTCCGCGATGCGCAGAAAGAGCCGATCGGTGCGGCCGAACAGTTTCCAGTCCAGGCGTCGCAGGTCGTCGCCCGGCCGGTACGAGCGGTACTCGGTGAACTCCGGCGACCGGCCCAGCCGCGTGGAACGATGCGCACCAGGGTCGCCGGCGCGCGCGCGCGTCAGCGACGGCCAGGTCAGTCCGGTCAGCGCGTCGAGAAGCTCGGCGTAGGGGGCCAGCGATGCGGCGGCAGTCCGGAGCATCTAGACAGGGATCGCGCTCCGCGGAGCGTGCACGTGCTCCAGCAGGTCCGCGATCACCCGCTCGACGTTCACGCCCTCCGCCTGCGCGGCGAAGTTGGGGAGCACGCGATGCCGCAGCACCGGATAGCGCGACGCGCTTGATGTCGTTCGGGGCTCACGGCGAAGCGGCCGTCCAGCAGCGCGTGCGGCCTTCGCGCCGAGGATCAGCGCCTGCCCGGCGCGCGGACCCGCGCCCCAGCGCACGAACTTGCTTCACGAGCTCGCGGCACGTTCGGCGTCGTCGGGACGCGTGGCGCGCACGAGGCTCGCCGCGTACCGGAGCGCGCGGCTCGGCCGCCGGCACGTCGCGCGTCAGCCGCTGCAGACGCAGCACGCTCGTCCGCGTCCACCACGCGCGACACCTGCGTCGCCTCGACGACCGGTGGTCGCGCGCAGGATCGCGATCTCTTCGTCCTCGTTCGGATAGCCGACGCGGATGTCGAACAGGAAACGGTCGAGCTGCGCTTCGGGCAGCGGATACGTGCCCTCCTGCTCGATCGGATTCTGCGTCGCGAGCACGAAGAACGGGCTCGGGCAGCGTCATCGTCTCGCCGCTCGCCGTGACGCGAGTGCTCCTGCATGGCCTCGAGCAGCGCCGCCTGCGTGCGCGGCGGCGCGCGGTTGATCTCGTCGGCGAGCACGATGTTCGCGAAGATCGGGCCGCGCACGAACCGGAAGCTGCGCGCCGCCGGTCGCCGGGCTCCTCGTCCAGGATCTCGGTGCCGGTGATGTCGCTCGGCACGAGATCGGGCGTGAACTGGATGCGGCGGAACTCGAGGTGCATCGCCTCGGCGACGGACCGCACCATCAGCGTCTTCGCCAGCCCGGGCACGCCGACGAGCAGCGCGTGTCCGCCGGCGAGCAGCGCCATGAGGATCTCGTCGATGGCGTCGCGCTGGCCCGACGATGCGCGCGCCGACCTGCTGGCGCGAGCCGCGCCAGGTCGGCGATCAGGACTTCCTCATCG
The DNA here is from genome assembly GCA_963724885.1 of uncultured Gemmatimonadaceae bacterium. Classification (GTDB taxonomy): domain Bacteria; phylum Gemmatimonadota; class Gemmatimonadetes; order Gemmatimonadales; family Gemmatimonadaceae; genus DASPMP01. The sequence continues at coordinate 327,346 of CAVRWG010000005.1, forward strand.
TCGGAGAGCACGCGTCCGACGACGGCGGCACCCCCGTCGGCACGACGCGCATGTTCCACTACACGGCCTCCGACAGGCTCGTGAAGTTGAAGTCGCGCACCTTCACCGTCGGCATCACGACGTCGCCGCCGGCCTCCGTTCCGGCCAGCCGCTGCGCCGGCCCGATCGCCTCGATGTTGTTGAGCATGAAGAGCGGCGATTCGTTGAACCGGAAGTTGCGCACGGCCTGCTTGATCTTGCCGTTCTCGATGAGAAAGACGCCGTCGCGCGTGAGGCCGGTGTACAGCGCCGTGCGCGGGTCCACCTCGCGCAGGTACCACAGGCGCGTGATCAGCAGGCCGCGTGGCGTGGATGCGATCATCTGGTCCGTGGTCGTGGTACCGCCGAGCATCTTCACGGTGGTCGGGAAACCGGTGGCCGTCTTGTTCTGCTTCTTGGCCCAGAAGCGCGAGTAGAACAGCTGCTTGAGGACGCCGTTCTCGATCCAGATTTGACGCGCCAGCGGAAAGCCTTCTCCGTCGAACGGCTGGCCGCCAGAGCTGCGGGTCGGCCGGATCGGAGATCAGCGTCACGCGAGAGTCTACGATCTTCTCGCCGATCTTGTTGCCGCCTTCGGCCTTCACGAACGGGCTGCGCCCTTCGTCCGCCGCGCGCGCGTCGATGTAGCCCACGAGCAGCTGCACGAGGTCGCCCACCGCCTGCGGCTCCAGGATCACCGTGTAGCGCCCCGGCTCGATCGCGACGGCATTGCGCTGACGCTGCGCGCCTTGTCGATGGCGCGAGCGCTGACGGCGCGATAGTCCAGCTTCGTCCAGTCGTGATCGTCCGCGGCGGCCCAGCCCGAGCCGGTGCCGTCCGAGCGTGCGGACCGTGAGGGTGTAGTTGGACGTGGTGCTGGGGAGATAGGCGAACAGGCCCTGCTTGTTGCCGAACGCCGAGACGTTCGACCCGGTGACGATGAATCCGGACGCGTGAATGTTCCCGGCCTTGCGACTCGGCTCCAGCGCCGAGAGCGCCGCGCGAGCGCGGTCTGCGGGCGTCGCCGCGGCCGTCGCCTCGTAGTACGCCTGACACGGGCGTGTAGGTCTGCGGCGGGAGCGACGGCATCACTTCGGGATCGTCCGGCGCCAGCTTGGCCAGCGTCTCGGACTGCGCCACGGCGCGCTGGATCGACGCCTCGGACAAGTCGTCGGTGTTGACCACCGCGTGCTTGTTACCGAAGAAGCTCTCGACGGTGAAGCCGGAGCCTTCGATCTCGCCGGACGTCGTGAGCTGATTGGCCGCGAAGCGCGTGTTGCCGGTGACGTTCGCGTTGACCGTCACCTCGACGCCGTCCGCCTTGGACATCTTGATCGCGCGCTCGATGAGGCGCTGGGCGTCGTCTCTCGTCATGGGCGCGCTCATGCTTTCCTCCCGGTGTTGATGACGTTGACGTTGCGGAAGCGGGCAGGCACGGAACCGTGGCTCACCGAGTTGATCTGGCCCGGCTGGCCCTTGCCGTCGAAGAACGATCCGCCGAGCTGGTAGCTCGACTTGCCGCCGAGCATGTCGAGGCCGTTCCAGAAGTCCGGCGTGCGAATCTGGTAGGCGACGTCCTTCAGCATGCCGGTGATCTTGCCGCCCTTGATCTCGTAGAACACCTGCCCGCCGAACTGACCGTTGTAGCGCTGCTGGTCGATCGAGAACGAGCCGTCGCCGATGATCGCGATGCCGTTGTCGGTCGCGGCGATGAGGTCTTCCCACTTGAGGTCGCGCTCGCCCGGCATCAGCGACACGTTCGGCATGCGCTGGAACTGCACGTTGTTCCAGCCCTGGGCGTAGCAGCAGCCGTGCGACTTGGTAGGCGACTCCCTGCTTGTCGTACCACCACTTGAGCCACGCCGGCCTGCTCGCGGGTGGTCTGGTAGTCGCATCAGGATGCCGTTCTTCACCAGCATGAAATCCTCGGGCCGCACGCCGTCGTCGTCGTAGCCGATGGTGGACAGCGCGCCGGGCTGCGAACGGTCGGCCTGGATGTTCATGATCTCGGGACCGTACTTGAAGCTGCCGAGCATCTTCTCCGGCGGCGCCAGGAAGCTGGTGCCGGCGTAGTTGGCTTCGTAGCCGAGCGCACGATCCAGCTCGGTGGCGTGCCCGATGGACTCGTGAATCGTGAGCCACAGGTTGCGACGGGTGTAGCACCAGGTCGTAGCGACCTACCTCGACCGGCTTGGCGCTCAGCTTCTGGCTCGCCTCTTCACCCGCGCGGCGCGCGGCGCCCACGACGTCGGAGGCGATGACGTATTCCCAGCCACGCCCCATCGGGGTCAGGTCGGCGTTGCGGTTCTGGAAATCCGTGCGATCCGCGGATACCGCCGTCGCCTGAAGTATCGGCCAGCTCTTGATGGCCAGCTGGTTGATCACCGAGCCGTCCGTGGATGCAAAGTTACGCTCGTCGCGCACGAAGAACAGGGCGCTGAACACGAACTTGACGTTCGTCGCCTTCATGGCTTCGGCGTTGGCCTTGAGCAGGAGTCCCGCCTTGTCCTCGACCGAAATGGTCCACGGGTCGATGGTGAACTCGGACTTCCAGCTCGCGTCCGGGTGCGCCTGCGTGGGCACGAGCCGGACAGCCTGATCACGCGCGACGCGATTGGCCTTGGCGATGGCGACGGCGCTGCGTGCCGCCTTGGCGACGCCTTCCTTGGTCATCTTCTGGGTGGCGGCGAATCCCCAGGTGCCGTCTACCAGCGTGCGGACGCCGCACCCGAACGTCTCCGTGTCCACCACATTTTGTATTTGCAACTCGCGTGTGAAGACGAAGTTCTGCTGGAAGCGCGAGATGCGTGCGTCGGCGTACGACGCGCCCGCGAGCTTGGCCGCGTTGATCGCCTCGAGCAGCAGCTCGCGCACCACGGGATCCATGGATGGCGGTGGCGCCGCCGCCGGCATCCTCTCGATCAGCGCCTGGGCGGACCCGGGGATCGCGGTTGCCGCCAGCGTGGCGGCAGCGAACGTGCCCGCCTTCTTGATGAAGTCTCGTCTGTCAGTCACGGTGAGCGCCCGGAAGGGGGTTCGGGTTCAAGATACCGCTTAACAACGGGTTGGACACATCCGGACGGCAAAAAGTAGCCTCAACGCGCCGAGGCGCTGGCGCGGCAACAGTGGCCGGCCCGACCGCCGACAAACCTACGCTTTCCGACGTAGACGGCGCGGCGGGCGGATCGCGAGACTCTCCTATGACGGCGAACGCATGACAACGACCTCATGCCGACGACCATCGTCGATGAGCGCGATCTCGACGCCGTCCAGGGCTTGCCCGTCCACCGTCACTCGCGCCCCCACCCCCGGCTCGGGCGCCCGCACTGAGATCGCGTACACGCTCGCGCCGAACCGGTACTCGATCACGTACTCCGTCCACGCCGCCGGCGCACGTGGCTCGATGCGCAGCGTGTCGCCGCGCTTCGTGAAGCCAAGGATCGTCTCGAGGCCCACGCGATACATCCAGCTGGCCGAGCCGGTGTACCACGTCCAGCCGCCGCGTCCCTGCTGCCCGTCGGCCGTATACACGTCCGCCGCGACGACATAGGGCTCAACTTTGTACGTCGCGACCGACGCGGCGTCGCGCGCGTGCGTCAGCGGATTGAGCATTTGGTACAGCTCGAAGGCGCGATCACCATCGCCCCCCCCATCAGCGCCGTGGCCTGCACCGCCCAGAGCGCGGCGTGCGTGTATTGCGCACCGTTCTCGCGCACCCCCGGCAGATAGCCCTTGATGTATCCCGGATCCATCGGCGACTTGTCGAAGGGCGGCGTCAGCAGCAGGATCATGCGTTCGTCCTCGCGCACGAGGTGCGTCTCGAGGGATCGCATCGCGGTTCGCTGTCGCTCGGCGATCGCCAGCGCCCGCGATGACACTCCAGCTTTGCGCGATCGAGTCGATTCGGCATTCGTCGTTTTCGCTTCGAGCCGAGCGGCGTGCCGTCGTCGAAGTAGGCGCGTCGATACCATTCGCCGTCCCACCCGTGTTGCTCGACCGCGGCGGCATACGCGTCGGCCCGATCGCGCGAAGCTCCGCCGCCGCACGCGCATCGCCGCGAGCAGCGGCAATACATGCAAAAGCGCGCAACGTCGCGGTCAGGAACCACGCCAGCCAAACGCTCTCGCCGCGTCCCCCGACGCCGACGCGATTCATGCCGTCGTTCCAGTCGCCGATCCCGATCAGCGGCAGGCCATGCGGACCTGACGTGCACGCGCGGCGCAGCGCCAGCACGCAGTGCTCGTACACACTCGCCGGCGGCGCGTCGCTCGGCTGCGGCAGATCGTACAACTCGTGCTCGTCGTCGCGCAGCGGGCGCATCGTGATGAACCCCGCTGGCTCGTCCAGCACGGTCGCGTCGCCGGTGACTCGCACGTAGTGCTCGACGACAAACGGCAACCAGGCGAGATCGTCGGAGAATCGCGTGCGCACGCCGCGCCCGTCCGGCGGATGCCACCAGTGCTGCACGTCCCCCTCGACGAACTGGCGTCCCGCGGCGCGGATGATGTGCTCGCGCGCGAGCGCGGGCTCGGCGTACAGCAAGGCCATGACATCCTGCAGTTGATCCCGAAAGCCGAACGCACCGCTGCTCTGATAAACCCCTGCGCGTCCCCACATCGCGGCACGAGAGCGCCTGGTACAGAGACCACCGGTTGATCATCGCGTCGAACGAGGGCTCGGGCGTGCGCACCGTGATCACCGACAGGCGGCGCTTCCACGCTTCTGTCGACGGTGTACAGTGCATGCGCGGCGCGCAGCCGGGTCGCGATACTTGGCGACGCATCGCTCTCGCCTGGGCGTCGTCGGAGGCGGCTCCCAGCACGCACGACGACCTCGCGCGTCTCTCCGGGCGCGAGTGACGAGCACGCATTGCAGCGCCGCGCACGGATCGAGCACCGCGGACGTCGTCCCGGACAGCGGCGCGCGCGCCGGCTCGCGCGAGCGCCGCCGGATCATTCAAGCGAGCCGTTCCGGCCGAGGAACTCTCGGCGGTCGCCCGTGTGGCTCGTGAGCGGCTCGCTCATCGCCGCGAACGCACGCATCGCGGCGAAGGTCGGATTGAACGTGTTGTACGCGAACAGTGCCTCGAGCGCTTCGTCGAACGCCGTGACCACCTGGTGCTGGGTGTGCTCGCGCAGCACGCCGAGTGTCCATTCCACGTACGACGTCACGGAGATGCGCCGCGGACGCGCGTCGCGGTTGGTGACGCGAAGCAGCGACAGCCGCACCGGATCGTCCGGCGCCATGCCGAGTGTCAGGCGCGTCTGCGATGTCGGAATGCGGAGCTGGCGAACGTCGAGCTGCCCGCCGAGTGGCGGATGGTGAACGGGGTCGTGCTCGGTATCGGCGCGGGCGTGGGGCTCCACAATTCCCCGCGTCTCCTCGTCGCGCAGATAGAGCACGTCGCTCGGCGGATCGCGCGACCGGATCGTTGTGCCATGGCGTGAGGCGGATAGAACTGCGCATTTCCCGCCCACGTGCATCCGGCGCCGCGCTCGGTGACGATGAAGCCCGCCGCGCGCGTTGGCGATGACGTTCGCCCACGGCGCCGGCGGCAGCGCGTCGCCCGAACGCGCATCTCGTAGTCGTTGGCGGCGGTGAGTCCGCCGATTCCGTTGTCCAGGAGAAGCATCGGCGCGGGCGCCTCGACCATCCGCCGTCCCGACCATCGTGCGCATCGACCGACATGGTGATGCGCGGCATGCCCGACGAGCGCCGGCCGACGTCCGAACGCACGCGGTGCACCTCTTCGGTCACTTCCAGCCGCCTGTCCGGAGGCGCGCGACCGAGCGGGAGGCGCCGGCACTTCTTCGGACTCGACTTCGCCGCGCCACGCATCCGCGACTTGCGCGAGCGAGCGTCCGTCGCACTCGATGATCACGCGCGCGGTCGCGCGGAGCATCCTCAGGTCGGCCTCAGCTGATCTGATCGCGGCGGCGGATGAAGACGCCGCCCGGCCGCTCGACGCGCGGAGTCGCTCGACGCGAACATCGCCGCGGTGATCCGCTCGTGCAGTTCCTGGAGGTAGCCCGACGGCTGCTCGTTCAGCATCACGAGTCCACCATCATGCCGTGCCGTCGCCAGTAGTGGTGCGCGGCGAACAGTTGCGCGATCGTCGGAATGCCGTCCGCGGTGCGGATGCGCGCCAGCAGGATGGGCCAATCGCCGGAGATGCCCTGCGACCAGAGCAGCGGCTGCGCGCCGGTGTTTGCGCCGCACCTCGGCATCCGGCGCGCGCAGCTCCGGATGCGAATAGAAGAGATGCCCCGCCAGCTCCTGGAACACGGAGGCGTCCGACGGAGACACGCCCAGCTCGCGCAACTCCACCTGCGTGGCGGTCCACGCGAGATCGAGGGCGCGCTGCGCGGTGTTGGAGTCGTGATACCGATCGGCAAGCGCGAACGACGCGCTTGGCGCTGTCCGCCACGAGCGTCGTGAACGCGACCGACGCCGACTGGCCGGGAGCGAGACGCACGCGCACGCGGATGGCGACAGATGGGGTCGAGCACCGCGCCGATGGACCCGGACAGCGCGCCATCGTGCTCGAGCGCGTCCGGCGTCGCGCGGCGAACGGCCGCGGCCGACGAATCGCGCGCGGTCCGTCTCGAAGCTGGGCCGGCCCACGCGCTCGCTGCCGCCGCCGTCCACGACGTGCACGCACCAGAGCCGGGCTTCCGTGGCGGACCGGGGGCGCCGCGTCGCGGTGATCGCGGTACACCATTCGTGCCACTCCGTCTCCACGAAGAGGTTCGAGAAGGCGGGGTGCTGGCGATCCGCTCCCGGGAGCGCGAGCACCATCTCGCCGTAGCTCGTGACCTCGATCTCCCGCGCGGTGTCGCCGTCGTTGAACAGCGTGACTCGGCGGACCTCGGCGGCATCGTCGGGCACGACCGCGATCTCGGTGCGCGTCTCGATGCCGTAGTCGCGCCGGTGAAACGTGACGCGATCCGTCGCGAGGAACGCGTGGTACCATTCGCCCGGCGCGCACACGGGCTGGTGCGCCGCCGACCACACCTGTCCCGCATGCACGTCCTTCACGTAGCAGAACTGGCCGGTCTGATCCGTGGTGCCGTCCGCGCACCAACGCGTGACGGCGAGATCGCCGTAACCGACTGTAGCCCCCGCCGCAGTGGCTCACCATGATCGTGTACGGCAGGCGGCCCAGGAGCGCGACGTGCGGACTGCGGCGTGTCCGGCTTCGTCGATCTCGCGAACGACGGGGCGCTCCAGCGCCGGATCGGGAAGCGCATCCTCGGGGGCGCGTCTCGCGGGCTCCGTGAAACACGAGCCGGCGTGGAATGCGCTCGTGCAGCAGCAGCTCCGCGGAGCGCACCAGCGGGTCCGCGTGAAACCGCCGCGGCCAGATGTCACCGTGGAGCGCGTTCGTGAGCGCGACGAGCGACATGCCGACGTGGTGCGCCATGTAGTTGCGCACGATCGCGTAGGCGCTTGCCGGGCTCGGGACGGGTGTAGTCGAGCGCGTCGTAGAAACCGAAGTCGCCGAGCGCGCCCTTGTTCTCGAGCGCGGCGAGGTTGGCGAACGCCCGCTCCGGCGCGACGGCGAGCGCGAGGGCGGTCGCGTACGGCGCGACGACGAGGTCCTGTCCGATGCGCCGCTCGAGCGCGAGCTCGGGAACGCCGAACGCGCGATACTGATACGTGTAATGCCGGTCGCGCAGGTTGTACGCGCTCTCGCTCGTGCCCCACGGCACGCCGTGGTCCGCGCCATAGGCCATCTGCCGCCGCACCGCGCTGCGATACGTCTGGTCGAGCAGCGTCAGCGGGAACGCCTGCATGACGAGCGTCGGCATGAGATACTCGAACATGCTTCCGCTCCACGACACGAGCGCGGTGTCGCCGGAGGCGCGCGTGAGCGTGCGGCCGAGATGAAACCAGTGGTCCACCGGCACGTCGTTGCGCGCGATCGCCAGAAAGCTGGCGAGCCGCGCCTCGGAGGCGAGCAGATCGTAGAACGACGCGTCGAGCGTGTGGCTCGACCTGCTGGTAGCCGATCGCGAACAGCTCGCGGCTCTCGTCGTAGAGAAAGCGTGAAATCCATCTCGTTCGCGAAGTCGGCGGCGCGGTCGGCGATGACCTGGAGGCGCGACACCATGGACGCCGCGGCCGCGGACGAACCCGCCGCGGCCACTGATGCGGCGCCCGCTGTGGCAGCCTCTTCTTCGAGCCGCCGGCGAATCTCGAGACACGCCTGCCGCAGCGCGAGCAGATGGCCCGCGAAATTGCCGCTGTCCACCGTGGAGACGTACGCCGGCTCGAGCACCCTGAGGTCATGCAGATCGTACCAGTTGAAGAGATGGCCGCGAAATCGGCGCATGCGCTCCAGGGTACGGATCGTCTGCTCCAGCCGGTGCACCATGTCCTCGGCGGCGATGAAGCCGAGGTCGTACGCCGACACCGTCGAGAGCAGCTGGAGTCCGATGTTGGTCGGTGACGTTCGCATCGCGACGACCGGCGCGGGGTCTTCCTGGAAGTTGTCGGGAGCGAGCCAGTGCGTCTGCTCGGTGACGAACCGCTCGTAGAAGGTCCAGTGCAGTCGGGCGTACCGCAGCGCGGACGCGGACGTCGATTCCGGCATCCGCCAGGCACGCCGCTGGGCCGGCGCGCCGAGCACGTGCGCGACCACCGGAGACACTGCCCACAGCACGAAGAGCGGAATCAGCGCATACGCACCGGTGGTGAGCGGCACGACCACGAGCGCCAGGAGCGCGAGCACCGACACGGGCCACATCGTGCGCCATGGACGGCGCCACGCGCGCGCGTCGCGCCACATGCGCCGCTCCGCCTGCGACGCCGTCTGCCACTCGAGCAGGCGCCGTTTCGAGACGGCCAGGCGCCAGAGCGTGCGAGCGATGCCGTCCATCGAGATCCACGCCTGGTGCGGCAGGAAGATGACGGTGAGCACGACCTGGTTCATGCCCGTCACCGCGTCGCGCGCGACGGCCGCGTAGTACGCGCGCCAGGACTTGTCGAACGGCGGGCGCAGCACGGCGAGGAGCAATGAGATGATCCAGGGGGAGGCGAGCGCGAGGAGCGCGAGCACCGTCCACCGGATCGGCGCGCCGGGCAGAATCCACCATCCGGCCAGGAGAAAGATCACCAACGAGATCTCCACGACGCTGCGCCGCAGATTGTCGAAGATCTTCCAGCGAGAGAGGGGGCCGAGTCGGTTCGGTTCGAGGCCGTCGGCGCCGGGGACGCGTGGGCCGAGCCACTGCAGCAGCTGCCAATCGCCGCGCAGCCAGCGATGCTTGCGTCGCGTGTACGTGAGGTACTGCGCCGGATAGTCGTCGTAGACGGTGATGTCCGTGACGAGCCCCGCGCGCGTGTAGTTTCCCTCGATCAGATCGTGCGACAGCAGCCGGTTCTCGGGGAATCGCCCGCGGGTCGCGCGCTCGAAGGCGTCGACGTCGTAGATCCCCTTGCCGGTGAAGCTTCCCTCCCCGTAGAGATCCTGATAGACGTCTGACACGGCCGTCGTGTACGGATCGACGCCGGGCTGCCCGGACTGGAGCGACGCGAAGAACGAACGGTTGGCACTCGGCAGGGATATGCCGACGCGCGGCTGGAGAATTCCGTAGCCCCGCACGACGCGGCCCCGCGCGGGATCGTACACGGCGCGATTCAATGGATGGGCCAGCGTTCCCACCAGCAGCGGGGCCGCGTCGGGAGGGAGCTTCGTGTCCGAGTCGAGCGTGATCACGTACCGGATGCCGCGCAATGCGTCGACGTTGCCGACGATCGTCGAGAACGCGTCCTCGGCGCGGCCGCGCACGAAGCGGTTGAACTGCGAGAGCTTCCCGCGCTTGCGTTCCCATCCCATCCAGACACCTTGCGCCGCATTCCAGCGGCGCGGCCGGTGGAACAGATAGAACGCGTCGGCCGTCTTGGGGGCGTAGCGCGCATTCAGCGCGCGCACGCCGTCAACTGCGGCCGAAACGATGGCGGCGTCGCCTTCCCTGACCTCGACGTCCGCGTCGGTGAAGTCGCTGAGAATAGCGAAATGCAGGTGCACCTCGCGGTTGGCCAGGAACTGGACCTCGATTGTCTCGAGCGCTTCGGTGACCGCGTCCACGCTTCCGAAGAGCGTCGGGATGACGACGGCCGTGCGGAGCTCGGGTGGAATGCCCTCGCGGACGTCCAGTTTGGGAAGAATGCGCGGCGGCAGGAACGCCGCGATGAGTCGGTTGGTGACGCTGATCGCGATGTCGCTCGCGGGGATCAGGCCGAACAGCACGACGGTCATCCAGGCGCCGTACGCGTCCGGCCCGCCGAGACGCAGGAGCGCGGCAAGCGCCACCAGCGTGCCGAGAATGACGCCGCCGAACAAGACGGCGTTCGGGTGCCGGAGGACCGCCCGGTGCAGAGCCTCGCGACCGCCCGGCCGGTAGCCTGTGCGCCGTTCGAGGCCCGGCAGTCCGTCATCTATGAGGAAATAGCCAACGTGGGCGCGAATTGCTTCGTCGGCGCCCGCTCCCGAGTGCTCGCGGGCCAGATCGATGGCGAGGCGCGCGACGGACGCTTCGTCGCGCTCGGTCCTCATCGCGATCCGCTCGACGACGTGGCGGTACTGGTCGCGCGTCGCGAACGTCATGCGAGAGTAGAAGCCCGATGGGTCCTGGCGCAGCTCCGCGTCGAGAGCGCTCTGTTTCTCGACAAAGGCACGCCAATCCATGCGGGCGATCAAGCGAAGGCTCGTGATGCTGTTGGCCATCATGATCTGCGTGATCGCGAGCCGGTGCGTGGAGAGCGACGCCGCGACCTCGCCCGCCATTCCCTCGTCGGCGATCCACTGCTCCAGCCAGCCGAGGGGCGCGAAGGATGCGGGCGCCAGCCGTAGCCGCTGGAGAAAGCGCGCGATGAAGGTCGGGTTGAGCGGGATGTTGCTGTCGGTGAGGTGGACGAGCGCCTCGCCCAGCGCCGCGGAGCTCTTTTCGGCCGCGGAGAGTAGCGCGGTCGCCATGCGATCGGCGCGCTCGACCTCGTCAAGGCGCTGCACCGTCCGGAGCGTCATGCGCCGCACATTCTCGATGAGGCCGAGGCGGAGCATGGCGGGGATGGCCCACAGCTCGCCGATGCGAAGCGGACTCACTTGCTGGAACGCGCCGACCACGAGGTCCGTGTTTCCGAGGTCGATGCGTCCCTCGGTGTGCGAGATGAGGGTGATCGCGATCTCGTACGCGCGCGGGTATCCAGCGAGTGGACCGGCGGCAAGCTCCGGCAGCTCGCGGTAGTAGCCGCCGGGCAGGCTGGCATGCACCTCGCGGATGTGCTCCTGCACCACGTGATAGTTGTCGAGAAACCACTCGCCCGCGGGTCCGACCTCGGTGTGCTCGGCGGCGGCCGTCAGGCGCTGGTGTGCGTCGTCGAGGATCCCCTTGGTTTCGATGAGCCGGGCGAGCAGCGGCGCGGGACGCCAGAGGCGTCGGCCGCGCCGGAGGCGTTCCTCTTTCGCGACGCTGCGGGCACGTTCGGCGAGCTGGTCGGCGCCCAGCAGCTCGCCGCGGACCGGCCCGGACAGCGGATCGTAGGAAGCGTCAGAACTGGGGGCGTCCGAAAGTCCGGCGCTTGCCGTCGCGATTGAGCCGTTGGTCACGCCGGAAGCTAGGTGGATGGGGCGGATCCGGCGTGTCAGCGCCTCGCGAATGGAGGCATCGCCTCGCCCAAACGCGCGATCGCACCCTATGGTTCAACCGTCTGAGTCCCGCAACGCCCGGGCCTCAAGCCTGGGGCTCCGCGCGCCCAGTCGCGTGCTAGAGCCGTCAAGGCGCATGCGCGACCCCGATGCCCTCGGTGTTGTGGGAGGCGTCGCCGACGAGTTCCAGCCCTCAGAAAGCGACGCTCAGGTGGGCCCCTCTGCAGACCGACGCAGCAGCGCAATGCCAGCGGCCGCGATCCAGATGCCGATGAGGCCTGCGACCACCGCGCTGTTCCCCCACCCGATGGCGCTGTAGAAGCGGGCCGCGTCCGTCCCGAAGAACAGCGATGGGATGAACGCCAGATTGATCGCGGCAATGACATACGCCAACCGGCCGAACCAGGCGGGAAGTACGCGCGTGTGGGAGGCGCCATAACCCGCGGCGATCAGGTAGACCACCGTCAGGCCGCGGCCGATCGAGCCGTGGATCAGCATGCTGCCCGTGGCGAGCGGTCCATGGATCGTTGGATCGACGGTCCTGTCCGGGGCACCGAGCACGCCCCCGACCTCCATCGACAGTCCCACGAGCAGCACCGCGGCGAACGTCAGTCCCACGCCGCTGGCGAGCGAAGCAATGAAGTCGTACTCGCTGTCAGCCCGGCGAATGAGGTGCGAGAGGCCGACGAAGAACACTGGGAGCAGGACGACGCTGACGAGTCCAAGCAGGCCGCGAGTGAGCACCGCCCAGATGGGAGGCGGGCCGGGATACGCGAAATACAGCGGCACGGAAAAACCCGACGCGCAAAAGATCGCGAGGGCTGCAATGCCGGTCAGGCGCCGCACGGTCGAGTCGTTCATTCTCCTGCGCTCCCTGGCCGCGTTGAACGTCACCCCTTGGCCGCGAGCGAAGGTAGCCGGGGAATGCGGGTTCGCCAGCCGCCCATCCTTTGACGAGCACCGCTGAGCGCACCAACTTGGCGCCATGAGAGTCTTTGGCTTCGTGGTCCTCGGGCTCGTCGTTCTCGTGATCACGGTCGTCGGCATCGGCTATTCGCTGCCGGTGAAGCACACCGCGACGCGCGAGCGGAGCTACGCGGCGGCACCCTCGGCGGTGTTCGCCGTCATCACGAGCCCGGCCGATTTCCCGCGTTGGCGCCGCGGCATCGACAGCGTCGAGCTGCTCCCGGACCAGGACGGCCGGAAGCAATTCCGGGAGATCGGCGGCGACGGAAAGATCGCGTTCGTCGTCGAGGAGGCGGTTCCCGACCGTCGTCTTGTGATGCGAATCGCCGACAAGACGCTGCCGTTCGGCGGCGGCTGGACCTACGAGCTGACGCCCACCGCAAATGGCACCTCGCTGCGCATTACCGAGGATGGGGAGGTTTACAATCCCCTCTTCCGGTTCATGTCGCGCTTCGTGTTCGGGCACCACCGGACGATCGAGCAGTATCTCGCCGATCTGGAGAAAGCCCTGGGACCAGCTCCGACCGCTACGCGATCGTCCGGCAACTGACGATGGACTTGGCCCTGAGCTCCCCCTTCAGCAGCCGCGCTTGTACTTGACCGTGACGAGCAGGTGGCCTCCAGGATTGAACAATTCGCTCAGCGGAATTCGGATCTCCTGCCAGGGTTTCAGCGCCGGCGGATCACCGGATTGACACCACGCGTCAGCCGGCTGCTCCGGGCGAGCTCGTAGCGCCCGGTCGGTCCAGCCCAGTACCACCAGATCACCACGTGGTGTGGAGACGATGCCATCAACCGGCTTCACATCGGCGTCGTCGGTCCACTCCGCCGAATTGACCCAGCCGGCTCCCCCAAGCGCATCGATCGGAATCCGGTACCAACTCCCCTGGCGATCGAGAATGGTCTGGTGAAAGTACGGACCGTACCCCCAGTCGGCGTCGAATAGGTCAGGCACAAAAGCAGAAGCCTTGCCACCGGCCGAAGTCTGCGCACTCAGGCCGCGACCGGGCGCGTATGTCACGAGGATGGTCCCCTTCACCCGTCCAGCAGCGGCCGGTGTGTCACGTACGGTGATTGTCGCGAGCTTCGGCTGCATCCTTTCCGCTCGGCATTGCTCGCGCTGGACCGGCACATCCTTGAAGCGGACGCAAAGCTCGTCCAGACGATTCTCGTTCTCCAGCCATTCGAGCCGCGCGGAGTTGTACAGTCCCACCCAGCCGTGCGCGGACGGAGCGGCCTGACCCGGCAATGATTGGTCGGGCATGGCAAGGATCGCCGCGATGACCAACCTCCCGAGACTCCCGGACCCGGTCCGCGCACGACGGCAACCGATCATGTCTTCGACAATCGCTTGATCAGCTGCACCTGTCCAGCGTGATACACCGCGTGACACGTGATCCCGAGAACGATGTCGAATGGCTTGACGTCCTCGGCCGGCCGGGCCCGCCGCGCGCCGAGGTCGGCGATCGCCGCTTCCAGCTTGCGCTGCTGCGACGCGACGAGGTCGAGAATCTTCTTCCAGCCCATCGCCGATTCGTCGCCCAGCTCGAACCAGTCCTCTCCTTTGAGCGGGAATGACTCGGCCGTCTTTCCCGTGAGTCGCTCGCGCACCGAGCGCGCGGTATACGCGTGGTGCACGGCGATCTCTGCGATGTTGTGCCGCCCCGGACCCGGCCGCCAGAACGCCAGGTCCGGCGTCACGTCGTCCAGCGCCGCCTTGAGGTCGGCGCCGTGCCACGCGCCCGGGCCATAGCCTTCCTGCGCGATACGGGCGAGCACGCCCGCGTCGAGTGCGTCGGCAGTCGCTACCTTATGAGTTGTTGCTGCGGTGCTCATGGTGTCCTCTGCGTGAGTGGCTGTGGCAGGGACATTAGGACGTCCGGCGAGGTGAGTCTTGGCGAAAATTGCTGCCGATCTCGAGCGCGCCCTCGTGCGTCGCAACCGGTACGGCGAGCGGGGCGGAGCCGCAGGCCGGCTGCTGGCGCACGGCGACGGCTGGTCCGTCCACGACGTCATCTGCACGTCCGGTCCGGCGGATCGTGCGTTCGAGGAGCGGCACTCGAGGGTGTCTGTCGCGATCGTTGCCGCGGGAACGTTCCAGTACCGCTCGACCACGGGCCGGGCGCTCATGACGCCGGGCTCGATCCTCCTGGGCAACGCCGGCCACTGCTTCGAATGCGGGCACGAGCACGGCAGCGGCGACCGCTGCATCGCGTTCAACTTCTCGCCCGAGTTCTTCGAGGGCATCGCCGCGGACGCCGGCGTGTGGCACGCCGCGAGGAGCTTTGCGGCGCCGTGCCTGCCGCCGCTCCGGGCGTCGGCCGGACTCGTCGCACAGGCGGGCGCGGGACTGGTGGGCGACGCCGACGTTTCCTGGGAGGAGCTCGCGCTGCGGCTCGCCGGGTGCGTCGCGCGCCTCGCGAGCGACCGCCATCGCACGCCCTCCGACGCGACGTCGAGCGCCGTCGCGCGGGTCACCCGCGTCGTGCGAGCCATCGAGGGCGCGTCCGCCGGCGATCTCGGGTTGAGTCGCCTCGCGGACTGGGCCGGCCTGAGCCCGTACCACTTCCTCCGAACGTTCCGGCGGCTCACCGGACTGACGCCGCATCAATACGTGCGCCGCGTGCGCCTGCGTTCGGCCGCCATGCGGCTGGCCGGCGAGAAGGCGAAGGTCATCGACATCGCGTACGAGAGCGGCTTCGGCGACGTGTCGAACTTCAACCGGGCGTTCCGCGACGAATTCGGCGCCAGCCCGCTTGCCTACCGCCGCCGCTCCTTCTCTACATAAGCCGGCTCGCCGTTACGCGCACGTGCCCGGGAGAACCCCATGGCGACCGTTCAGAGGGACATCGAGATCCAGCGCAGTCAGGATTTTGTTTGGGACGCGATCCGCGACGTCGGAAACATCCACCGACGTTTGGTGCCAGGCTTTGTCATGGACTGCGTCCTCGACGACGGCGCCCGGATCGTGACCTTCGACAACGGCATGGTCATCCGCGAGCTCATCGTCGATGTGGACGACGAAACCCGGCGGCATGCCTGGGCGACTCACAACAAGCCATTCGTGCATTACAGCGCCTCCGTGCAGGTGTTCGCCAGCGGCCCCGACAAGTGCCGGGTGGTGTGGATAGCGGACTTTCTGCCGCACGAGTTGCGCGGTACCATGGAGGAGACGATCCAGCGCGCGTTGGATGTCATGAAACGCACGCTGGAACAAACATGACGCGGGGCTCGCCGCGCCCGATGGAACATGGACGCCGAGTGTCGGCTCTTTGGCCATCAGGTCGCGCTTCGGGACGACTTGCTGGAGCTGCAGTTGTAGACCGTTCTCCGTTAGGCGGCGCTATCTGAGCGCTGTTTTACTGCCTCGCACCGGCGACGCCAGGAATGCCCGGGTCGCGCCTGATAGCAGACGCACATTACCCGTTATGCGGCCGTCGTCGGTGATGGAGCGCGCGGAGAGGAAGGTGCCCGGGAAGTCGGGGGCGACGACTTCCTTCAGGTCCCGCATGACGCCATCGACGTAGATGAAGCCGCGGCACGCGCTCCCCAGGCATGAAACGCCCACGACCTGCCCCCGGTTGTTGATCGCCATCGCCTGGCTGTTGTCGTCGCCTGACAGCACGCCCAGATCCGTGCTGGTAGCGCCGCCCGTCCACAGAAAGGCGCGTGGCAGGAAGGTGCGGCCGTTCACGCCCGTGGGGTTTGAAAAGCCCACGACGTGCCCGGAATCATTGATCGCGGCCGGCGTGTGCCAGATTTCGCCGCCGAGGTGGGGAATCTCTGTGAGACCGTTCTTGTCCCAAAGCACCGCGTGGCGAGCGCTGAAGTTGCCAACCGCGATGTCACAATCGCCGGAGATCCCAACCACCTGCCCCCGCTGGTTGATGGCGGTCGCCGCGGATGTGGAATCGCCGGGGAATGGCGGTAGCTCGAGCTTGGTTCCCTTTTTCGGCTCCCACAACACGGCGCGGAACTGATAGACTTGGGTCTCGTTGCACGTAGGATCTTCCACGAGCGTCTCGGCCCAGCCGACAACCTGCCCCCTGTTGTTGACGGAGGCTGCATATCCGTTGGGACCACCGAGTGTCGGAAGTGGGTGCATCTCGCCGTTCTCCCACGCAAAGCCGAGGCAGATCTTGCCCGCGTTGCCGAGGAACGGCGCGCAGCTCCACTGCTCTCCCCTCTCTTCGTTCTCGTCCGTCTGCGCGAAGCCCACGACCATCCCGGTGTTGTTTTGGCCGAGGAACCACACCGCGCTGCGCAGCGACGGGTTGGTGCCGAGGGTGCCCAGGTCGATCGGCGTGCCTTTCTGCCAGAGCACGGCGTGGCGAGCGCTTTGCGCCGTGGCGGAAAAGCCGGCGACCCAGCCACGGTTGTTGATGCTGCTTCCCCGGCTCGTTCCACCGAGCGACGGGAGCGTGTCCACGACGTAGGTGGTATGTGCCCCGGCCCTGACGGCCGCTGGAGACAGCGGAGCCTGTGCGAACTTCAGCTCGTCGCCACAGCCGCACAGGACAATCAGGCTGATGACGCTCGCGGTGCGAATCATGGTGTTCCTCCATCGATGTGAGAACTGCGCCGCGATGTGACGCGGCATGGGTCGAGCGACTCACACGATCTGGAGCGGGCGCGAGGTGCGCTTGCCGCAATCGGACGTCGAACCCCATTCGGCCCTCGTCCGTTGCACGAACGCCGGCCTTCGTTGCGCGAACCGCCCGTGGTGGCGCCGCTGCCGATTTTCTTTCCAGCCACCACTTCCTATCGGTCAGTGGCGTGGCGCGGGGGGCTGCACGATGACGCGTCCGCGCGACATCACGAACCGGACGCGCTCGAGCGCGCTGAGATCCGTCAAGGGGTCCCCCTCCACGGCGATCAGGTCCGCGGAGTAGCCTGGCGCGATCGCGCCGACGGTGTCCGCGATGCGAAGCGCGCGGGCGGCGCCGATCGTCGCGGCGCGAATGGCGTCCAGCGGTGAGACACCGGCTGATTTCAACGCGGCGAACTCCATCGCGTTCTTCCCGTGTGGGATCACCCCGGCGTCCGTGCCGAAGACGATCGGCACTCCGGCATCGTACAGTTGGCGCGTGGACGTCACGAGCCCTCGCGCGACGGCGCTCGTGTCTCCGCTGGTGAGAGAGGCAAGCGTCGGAATCACGAAGACGTTTCTGTCACGGAGGCCGCGCGCCGTGATGGAGTCGGCGAACGCGGCGTGCGCCAGCCCGTTCACGCCCGCGCGAATCGCGGCGTGCAGTCCACCGCGACTGATGTCATGGGCCACGACCAGACGATTCGCGGAGCGGGCCTCCGCGACCACGACGGCGATAATGCTGTCGGGAATCTCGTATTCGTCAGGCCGGGCGTACGCCTCAGCAGGCCAGCCCGTGATACACAGCTTGATCAGATCCGCGCCCGCCTCGACGTTCTCGCGCACGCGGCTCCTGAACGCGTCGGCGCTGCTCGCGATGCCGACCCCGTTGAACTCACAGACGCCGTCCTTGCGGCCTACCCAGATTCCGGCGGCGAGCACTCGCGGGCCGGGGATCATCCCCGCGTTGATGGAGTCCCGCAGTCGGAGGAGGCGCGTGGTGCGAGCGCCAAGGTCAACGACCGTCGTGAATCCCGCGCGCAGCGCCGCAAGCGCGTTGTCCCGCGGCGCCCCGCCGATCGTGAGGTGCACGTGCGCATCAATGAGCCCGGCCAGCACGGTGTAGCCGGTCAGGTCGATCGACGCGGCGCCCTCCGCACCGCCGGGATCCGGCTCGACGGCCACGATCCTCTCATCCTGAACGACGATCCGCTGCCGTTCCGTTGCGCGCCCGGTGCGTGTGTCGAGCACGCGGCCGGCGCGAATGACGGTGCGCTGCGCCTCGGCGCTCGCGATCGCCACTTGAAGCAGGAGCGCGGCCGCGAGCGCTCGGGCGATTCGGCGGCTACGCGGGTTGGTACGTCGCAATCACGACTCCGTTTGGCGTCGTCGTGCTGTTCACGAGGCGCAGCGGACGAATCCGCCGCGGCGGTCTTCGTCGGGCTCTCCGGGCGCCTGCATCACGCCGTCCAGCGTCAGGTTCGAGAACGCAATGACCTTGCCCATCATGGCCTCTCAGCCTGAGCGGCACTGCACCGTTGGGTTCCAGTCGGCGAAAAGGCCCGACGGATTCGGCTTCCAGACCCACATGTGCATGTACCAGAGTTGGAGCTGATCGCTGCGCACCAGGTTGCGCCCCATGATCCTGGGCGGCACGGAATCACGTGGCCAGAGCCGGTATGGGACGATGTACTCGACACCGTTCAGGACATACTTGCCATCCGCGTCGCGCTCGTACAGCAGAATCTGCGGTCGCTCCACCTCGAGCGTCTTGGTGAGATACTGGCGGTTCACGTGATGAAATCCCATGCCGCCGTGAGGCGCGTTCTCGAGGCACTGCGCCACTTCGGTGGGGTACCCCGCGGCGCCCGCGGCGTCGGTGCTGTGAAACAGTGCGGTCGCCGCTCGTACCTTGCGGTACGCATCCTGGACTTCCCGCCCGTACGCCACGGGCTCGGGCGGCCCCGCGGCATTGCCGATCGGCACGGGTTTGCTGCACGATACGGTCAGCACCGCGGCAAGCAGTGCGGCTCGAACGCCCACCATTCCTCCTTGTTTCAGTAACGGCTCACCCGACGCACGCGTGGGTGCGACGCGACAAGTGATACGCCTCCAACCGACGAATGCGCGCGCGGATGCAACCAACCCAGCCGGTTCTGCAACGGATGCCCGTTCGCGGTGCGCCAGTCGCCGACTCGGGTAGTAACTTCCAGGGCCCATGACGCACGTCCCACCACTCACGGGGCCAGCCATTCCCTGGCGGACACTGATGCGCCTCAGCGCTGCGGTGTGGCTCACGTTCGGCTTGGCGCAGTGCGTTCAGTCGTACATTCTCGCGCACGCAGTGGGCCGTCCATGGACGCTGGTTGGCGCCTTGACTACGGGGATGCCGTGGTGGCTCTCCTGGCTTGCAATCACGCCGGTCATCGCGATGCTGGCCTCCCGGTACCACTTTGCCGGCGGCCAGTTCTGGCGGCCGCTCGGTGCACATGTCGTCGCGAGCGTCGCAGTCTCCTGCGTCAACCTGATCGTCACGGGGTCGATCTACTGGTTCACCACGGGGCATGCGCTTGGAGTCGCCACGTCCCTGGCCAACCAGGTGCAGCGCTTCTTCGGAAGCTTCTTCCTCGAGAGCGTGGTCACCTACGCCGGCGCCGCCGGGGTGCTGGTGGCCATCGCCTTCGCGCGTGCCGCTCGCGACAAGGAGGTATCGCGCGCCCGACTCGCGACGCAGGCGGCGGCGCTCGAAGCCTCGTTGACGAAAGCGCGGTTGGATGCACTGCGCATGGAGTTGAATCCCCATTTCCTGTTCAATACGCTCACCGCGATCTCGGGACTCGTGGGACAGGATCGCAAGCGCGAGGCGCGCGACGTGATCGGCCGGCTCGGCGGCTTGCTTCGGCGCGCGCTGGAAGGCGGGCAGGAACCCTTCTCCACGGTGGGGGGCGAGCTTGAGCTGCTCCAGGACTACCTGTTCATCCAGCGCCTGCGATTCCAGGATCGCCTGACCATTCACTTGGCGGTGGATGACGACGCGCGCGATTGCCTGATCCCGAGCATGCTGCTGCTGCAGCTGGTGGAGAACGCCATTCGACACGGCATCGAGCCGCGCGAGGGGCGCGGCGCCGTGACGATTCAAATCGACCGCGTGTCGGCCTCCGTTCGCATCGCCATCCGCGATACGGGCGCCGGCTTCACGTTTCGGGACGATGACACGCTCGTTCGCGAAGGCATCGGCATCTCGAACACGCGCGCGCGTCTCGCGCACGTGTATGGGGATCGCGCCGCCCTGCTGCTGCGGAACCGCGATCAGGGCGGCGCCGAGGCGATCGTCGTGATTCCCGACACGTCGGGCGTGGCGTCCCTCCCGCCGGGCGCGGCGGCAACCGTCGCATGAGCCCGCAGAGCGCGACCGAGCAGCTGCGCGTCCTGGTCGTGGACGACGAACATCTCGCGCGTGAAGATCTCGCCCAGTTGCTTCGCGGACGGACGGACGTGACCGTCGTCGGCGTTTGCGCCACCGGCACCGAGGCGGTGTCCGCCGTGCGCCGGCTGACGCCTGATGTGTTGCTGCTCGACATTCGCATGCCCGGGCTCGACGGATTCAACGTCGTCGCGCGCCTCGATCCCGCACGCATGCCGTACGTGGTGTTCGTGACGGCGTTCGACCGGTACGCGGTGGACGCATTCCGGGTGCGCGCGCTGGACTACCTCCTCAAGCCGGTGCAATCGGAAAGGCTGGACGATGCCCTCGGCCGCGCGCGCGAGCAGCTGCGACTGCGTGCGCTCGTCGACTGGGCCGGCGCCGTTCACGCTGCCGCGCGCGAGCACGCGCAACCCGTCCCTGCGGCGCCGGCTGCGCGCGCGTACTGGTCGGAAGTCATCGTGCGCGTCGGCCCGCGCGAGGTGGTCGTCCGCGTGAACGACATCGAGTGGTTGGAAGCAGACACGTACTACGTGCGGCTGCACGTGGGCGCGCGATCGTACCTCCTGCGCGAGCGCATGCACATCCTCGAGGCGAACCTCGACCCGCGGCGGTTCATTCGCGTGCATCGCTCGGCGATCGTGAACGTCAATCACGTTCGCGAAATCCGGCACGACGATCGCGGGATGCACTTTGTGGTGCTGTCGACCGGCCGGCAGATCAAGACCAGCCGCCCGCGGTGGCTGGGGTTCCGCGCGATCATGCGCCAGCGAAGCCGCCAGGAGTTGCCGTGACGTCCCGCGTTGCCTACGCCGCAGCGCTCTGGGCGTCGGTATTCGCGGCGTTCCACATCGTCTGGGCGGCCGGCTGGTACCCGCTGTTGGATGCCGAGCAGACGCGCATTGCATTCGCAAACCCATGGAAGTGGGCGTTCGATGTGCTGGTGGCCGCCATGTGCGTCATTGCGGTGCCGGTGGTGCTGGCTCCCGTGACGTCATGGGGTCAGCGGCTGCCGCGGCGTCTCGTCTACTCGCTTGCCTGCATTGGAACGGCACTCCTGATACTCCGGTCAACGGGCAGTTTGATCCAGAGCGCCTACCTGATCGCGGTAGGCCGGTTTCGTTTCGCCGTGATGGGGATCTGGGAGTGGTGGTTCTACCTGGGCACCATCCTGTTCAGCCTCAGTACGTGGCGCTCGAGGCGCGTGGAGAAGGAGCGAACGCGCTAGCGAGAACACGGAGACTCGGAGCGCGGCGGACAGCTGCTCAGGGTCGATAGCGACTGAGAATCAGTCCGTCCTTATTCGAGTTGTCATGGCAGGTGAAGCACTGCTGCGGCGTCGGGGTGTTCGCCCGCTCGGTCCTGCTGTCCTTCACGAATCGCTGGAAGCCCCACCCTCCTGTATCCGCGAAACGCGCCGAGTCCTTCACCATCACATCCACCTGACGCCGGGCGCCTTCCTCGAAGGAGCCGTTACCTTCGCGCAGCTCCAACCAATCGAAGACCACGACGGAGCCTTCCGGGAACCTCCGGGTCCGGTAGCCTTCCAGCGCGGCCGCATTGGCGTAGAGGTGCTGAAAACCGCCGACCGTGGCGAATCGCGCGTGTGTCGGACCGATCAGGCCGCTCTTTACGTGCGCCCAGGTACGGTACCCTTCCGGGTAGGGTACCTGGCTTGCGGGCCTGGCTCGCTCCGGGAATCGCCATGCAACGACGCCGGCCGGCAGGGCGATCACGATGAGCGTGACTGCGAGTTTCATCTTGTCTCCGGAAGAGTGAAAAGAGCGGTATCGTGGTTGAGGGTGAGACGCTGCAGCGCGCACGCGCGATCAGAAATAGGGATGCAACGAACCACCTCCGTGAGGCTACGAAACGCGCCGCTCGCGCATCGGTAGTGGGAGTCGTGGAACGCCGCGTAAATGAAGCGCGGCATATGCGCGCCAGGGCCGCCAGCGCTCGGCCGTGGAGAGCAGGGCCTCCCGGCTCGCCGCACGCGCCGCGACTTGAAGCGACACATCGGCGTCGGGGAACGCATCCGGCCAGCACAACGCGCGCATCACGATGTTCTCGGCCATCACCTCGTCCACTCCGTCGATTGCCACGAGGGTGCCGCGCGCCGCGATGGGATCGCCGCCGCGCTCCAGTCGCAGCGTGCCACGCACGATCGCGTCCGCGATCGTCACCAGCGCCTCGGCATGTCGGCGGGGCAGTCCAAGCTCGACCAGAGCGGGCGTGCCGGCGGAGGCTATGCGTGACGCACTCGGGACGCAGCGGCATAGCCGTGGGTCGCCGCTGTCCACCACCTGGCCAAGCTCCTCGATGATTCGCGTGGCGCGCTCGAAGGTTCGTCGCCCCGCGTCCGGTGCATTGACCAGGACGCGAAACGCGACGTCGAATCCTTCCAGCGAAGTCGGAACTCTCAACCCCGGGTGACGCCGAACCAGTTCCCCGAGGCCGCTTTGCGCCAGGTGCGCGTCGATGACCGCGGGCTCGGCGTCGAGATCGAACATTCGGCGCACACGCGGCAGGAGCGGCATGATGACGGGAACGAGTGATTGCGACACCCACGCGTCGAGATGATGCCCCTGCGCGCCGGGAACGCCGATGCTCTCGGGTTGTTCGACCGCGAGCATTCCAGCGTGTCCGTCCACGCAGGCGATGCGCGTATAGCGTCCGGCCGCGACGCGTTCCACGCGCGGCAGCGCCGATGCGCGCAGGTAGCCGAGCAGCGCGCTCCACGCGAGCGGCGGACGATACGAGAGCGTGAGCTTGATGGCGTCGTCAGGGCGAGGCTCGGACTCTTCCGACCGCTGCCGGCGATCTTGCGGCGCGCGGCGCAGGATGCTCGGCGCCAGCCGATACCGCTCTCGAAAAGCCGCGTTGAAGCGGCGCAAGCTCTGAAAGCCGCTGGCGTAGGCAATCCGCGTGACGGAAAGGCTCGTGTCAGTCAGCAGGCGTTTCGCCAGGAGCAGGCGGTGTGTCTGCGCCAGCTCGACGGGCGACACGCCGATTTCGCGCTCCAGCGCGCGCCGCAGATGGCGTTCGCCGACACCAAGGTCGTCGGCGAGGGCCGCGACGCTGCGGCCATTCAGCGCGCCCGCGGCAATGCGCTCGGCGGCATTGCGCGCCAGCCGCGAAACCGAGTCGATGACCGCGCGCCCCGGAGCGAGCTCCGGACGACAGCGCATACAGGGTCGGAATCCCGCGCGCTCGGCGGCCGCCGCGCTCTCGAAAAAACGCCGCCTCTCCACGTGAGTGACGCGCGCCGGACAGACAGGCCGGCAATAGATGCCCGTCGTCGTGATACCAACGAAGAACAGGCCGTCGAATCGCGGGTCACGCGCCGCCAGCGCTCTGCCGTAGTCGCGCTCGCTCATCCTGGTTGCCGCAAATGCCGATTCGGCCAAGCCACCTGGTGCCGGGCGCGGCCGTTGACGCATTCGTATGGTCATACTCATTGCGGCACCATCATGGAGGGGCATCACCGCCGAGACTCGCCACATTCGGACTCCGTACTCTGAAACCTGCCGGCGGCGAGGGGGGGGAGAGTCGGCACGGTTTGCCCTATCAACTCCCGCTTCCTTCACCCACGGGCGTTCATCGCAACGAACGCCGCCATTGAGGCAACGAATACGTCTCGCCTCGCAACGTGCGGAGAAGAGGGTCCTAACCGCATCCATGCCGCGGCAATACTTTCTCCCGATGACACGCACCCTCTTCGCCGCGCTGTTCATCGGGGCCGTCGCGCAGGCACAGGAGCTTCCCCCCGCGATCGGCGCGCGCTCCGCTTCCGTGATTCAGCAGGGACGGCTCCCGTTCAAGGACCTGAATCGCAACGCCCAGCTCGATCCCTACGAGGACTGGCGCCTCACGCCCGCCGCGCGCGCGAAGGACCTCGTCTCGAGAATGACGGTCGACGAAAAGGCCGGGCTCATGATGCACGGCACGGCGCGCGCGGTCGGTCCCATCGGTGGTGCCGGCATCGGCGCCCGCTACGACTCGGCCGCGACCGCCGCGCTGATTCGCGACGCGCACGTCAGCAGCTTCATCACGCGGCTTGGCGGCGATCCGGCCATGCTCGCGGACGAGCACAACAAGCTCCAGGCGATCGCTGAAGCGACGCGCCTCGGCATTCCGCTCATAATCAGCACCGATCCGCGAAACCACTTCCAGTACGTGGCGGGTGCCAGCGTCCGGAGCGGCCGCTTCACGCAGTGGCCCGAGCCGCTGGGATTCGCCGCGCTGCGCGACACCGCGCTCGTGCGCCGCTTCGGCGACATCGCGCGGCGGGAGTATCGCGCCGTCGGGATCCACATGACGCTGTCGCCGCAGGCGGACCTGGCGACCGAGCCACGCTGGAGCCGGATCAACGGCACCTTCGGCGAGGACGCCGATCTCGCGCGCGACCTCACCCGAGCGTACGTCGCCGGTTTCCAGGGCCGTCCGGGCGCGTCGAAGGCAGGCCACGTGCTCGCGGTCGTGAAGCACTGGGTCGGCTATGGCGCAGCGGTAAACGGCTTCGACTCGCATTCGCCGTACGGACGCTTCGCCAGTTTCCCCGACGGAAGCCTCGACTATCACGTGACGCCCTTCCTCGGCGCGTTCGAGGCCGGAGTGGCCGGCGTGATGCCGACGTACTCCATCCTGCAGGGCGCGAAGCTCGAGGGCCGGCCGCTCGAAGAGGTAGGCGCCGGATTCAGCAAGCAGCTGCTCGGCGATCTGCTGCGCACGCGTCACAAGTTCGGCGGCATGATCCTCAGTGACTGGGGGATCACGAACGATTGCGATTCCAACTGCCTCAATGGACATCCGGCTGGTACGCGGCCGAGCTTCCGCGGATTCGGCACGCCGTGGGGCATGGAGCGCTCGTCCTCTCAGGAGCGCTTCAAGAAGGCAATCGAGGCCGGGATGGACCAGTTCGGCGGCAGCGAGGACACGCGCGCCGTGGCGCAGCTCGTGAAGAGCGGCGCGATTCCAGAGCTACGCGTGAACGAGAGCGCCGAGCGCGTGCTCGTTCAGAAGTTCGAGCTGGGCCTCTTCGAGAATCCGTACGTCGACCCCGCGGGCGCCGCGGCGATCGTCGGCGCCGATTCGCTGCAGCGTGAGGCGGTGAGCGCTCAGAGCAGGTCCCTCGTTCTCCTCGAGAACAGGAATGCAACCCTGCCGATCGATCTGCGCGGCAAACGCGTATACCTGCACCGCGTGTCGAAGGATCTCGCGAGCCAATACGGGTTTACCGTGGCCGACGACCCTTCGGGCGCCGACGTCGCGATCATGCGCGTGGACGCGCCCTTCGAGCGGTTGCACCCGCAGTACATGTTCGGAGCCATGCAAAACGAGGGCAGCCTGGCGTTCAGTGAGTCCGACAGCACCTATGCGGCGATCAAGCGCGTGGGCGCCGCGGTGCCCACGATCCTCACCGTGTATCTCGACCGGCCAGCGATCCTGACGAACGTCAAGGATGGCGTGGCCGCGCTGGTCGCCAACTTCGGCGTGAGCGACGCTGCCCTGCTCGACGCGCTCACCGGGCGCGTCAAGGCGACCGGGAGGCTGCCGTTCCAGCTTCCCTCGGCGATGCGCGACGTCGAACGCGCGCGCCCCGACCTGGCGAAGGACTTCGCGAATCCGCTCTATCCGTTCGGTTTCGGGCGGAGCTACTGACGGGGCCGACCGGCCTGTATTCCAAGTAGTCGGCGCCCGCCCTCCGCGCTCCGCGATCAGCTCCCCAGCTTCGCCCGCAGGAACGCGACGGTTTTCGGCCACGCCTGCTGCGATGCAGCGGTATTCGGTTCGTTGCCGTCCTGCCCCCGCAGGAATCCGTGGCCCGCACCGTCGAAGATGTGGTATTCGTACGACTTGCCGAGCTGCTTCATGGAAGAGTCGGTCGCGGGAATCGTGGCGTTGATGCGCGCGTCGCTGCCGCCGTACAATCCGAGCACCGGCGCCTTGATTGCGCCCATCTGCTCGACGGTCGGCGGCGAGCCGTAGTAGACCACGGAGGCGCCGAGCCCGGGCGCGTGCGTCGCGTGATTGAACGAGCGCGCGCCGCCCCAGCAGAACCCCACGATACCGTATTTGGGCAGCGCGGCCGGCAGTGACATTCCGTACTTCGCGACGGCGTCGATGATCTGATTCGCCATCTCAGGCGTGACGCGACCGATCGCCGCGCGGCCCGCGTCGCGATCCGGCTCGGCCTTCAGGTCGCCCGTGCGGAACATGGTCGTGAGATCGGGCGCGATGCCGATGAACCCGTCCGCGGCCAGCTGGTCGGCCACCGAGCGCGTCCACGTGTTGATCCCCGTGTTCTCGTGGATCGCGATGACGACGGGAGACTTCTGGCGCCGCTCCGGGTAGACGACCCACGCCAGCACGCTGTCGGTGGCGCCGACCTTGATGGCGACCCACTCGGCGTGGCGCGGCGACTTGGCCAGGCGCTCCGCGGCCGTGCCGGCGGACGCGGGGATCGCTGCGCCCTGCTGCGCCTGCGCAGCCTGCACCAGCGGAGCTTCCAGTCCGTGTTCGTGGTGTTCATCGGAGGCCGCCGCGAAGGGCACGCGACCGGCCACGAATCCGATGGTTGATGCACCAACGAGTGCAGCGACTCCGATCACACGACGCATCACAGTCTCTCCGTTTGGGACGTGACGCGAAACTACAGCCTCTCAGGTCCCGCGATAAGACCGGATGACCCAGCGGCCGCCGCGTCGAGACACCACAAGGGTGAGCAGGCCTTCATATGTCGGGGTGGTCGCGATGGATCGCCGAGAGGCTGTCGAACAACGTGAGCACCGTATCGGCTGCCATGTCGGAGGAGGCAAGGTCGCGGGTCTCGTCGTTCGGTCTACCGCACGCGAGAACGGACAGCAGCAGAATGGCGTGACGCACAAGCCGCTACCGGCCGATCAGCGCCTTGAGACGTCCCCGCCTGCCGTCGATCCCCGGCGCCGGCGTGAGTCCCAGCAGTTCGGCGATGTACGGATAGACGTCCACGTTTTCGAAGGACGGAATCACTTTCCCCGCCGGAACGCCCGGGCCGCTGGTGACGAAGATCGCGTGCATGCTGGGGAATGTCGGATCCCACCCGTGCGTCGCTCCGTCGTCGTCGCGGGGACCGCGGTTCGCCGCGCCGATCTGCCAGTGATCGTTCATGACGACCACGAGATCGCCGATGCGCGGGTCTTTGTCGTAATGCAGGTGCGCGGGCAGTTCGCCGCGCAGGTACGCGCGACCGAACCTCAGGCGACGATTGATGGAGTCGCGCAGCACCGTGGCGCGCTGGCGGCCGCCCGCCACGTGCAGGTTGGCCAGCGGGCCGCCCTCGGCGAGACGCACACCGGTCGTGTCGATGAGCGTGTCGAGTGCGGCGTACCAGCGTCGCCGGGTCTCGGACATGCCGTGGTCGGCCACGAGGATCACATGGACGCGGTTGGCGATCGGCAGATGCGCGATGCCGTCGAGCAGCCGGCCCAGCGCCGAGTCTACCCTGGCGGCGGCGGTGTCCACCTGCGGTGCGAGCGGTCCGTGACTGTGCCCCGCCCCGTCGACGTCGCTGAAGTACATCGTGACCATGTGCGGCCGCTGCCGCTCCGGAAGCGACAGCCACGCGAGCACGCTATCCACGCGGTTCACGTTGGGGACTCGGCCGTCGTACGTCTTGTAGTAGGAAGGCCGCACGTCGCCTATGGGGGCCTCGGACGCCACCCAGAAGAACGACGCCGCCACCATGCCCTGCTTTTCGGCGGTCGCCCAGATGGGCTCGCCGCGGTACCAGCTGCCGTCGCGGACCGCGCTCGTGTCGGACATGCTGTACATCGCGCCGCGCCGCGCGTCCCAGAAACGGTTCCCCACGAGCCCGTGCGTCTCGGAATACATCCCCGTCACGATCGAGTAGTGGTTGGGGAAGGTCTTCGACGGGTAGACGGGGATCATCCCGGCCGACCGCACGCCGCGGCGCATGACCCGCTCGAAGTTGGGCAGGTGGATGCGGTCGAGATAATCCGATCGCATCCCGTCGAACGAGATGAGGATGACGTAGGGCTTGTCGACCTGCGCTGGCGTGTTCACGCCACTGGTGCCCTGCGCGCCGAGCACCGCGCACGGCGCGAGCAGGAGCGTCAGAACTCGCGGATTCATGGCGGAGAATCTACGTCAGGCTACGATCTCCGCGCCGCGGGCACCTTTTCGCCAGCCACGACGTCGACGGGGCGTGCCTCTCCCGCGCCGAGGGCTTTCTCGTTGATGACCTTGGTCACCCAGCGCTGATTCTCCGAGATTCGTTCGACCTCGAGCGCGATGGCGTCCACCGACTGCTGCAGGAGCGCCATTTGCGCGGGGTCGCCGCCCGCGCGCCTGGCGAGCTTGCGCTCCAGTCTCCTGCTGGCCCAGGCCCAGGCGATGGCGCCGAGGAGCAGGAAGCCGACGCCCTCGAGCAGCAGCGCTCGACCCATTTCGGTGCGCGCGTCGGGCCGCGGCGTCATATCCGGCGGCACAGCGACGATCGCAGGAAGCGCAGGGGGAGCTGGCTGGCCCGGCAGGAGTGACCAGGGGTCGGGAGCTCCGCTCTGTCCGCCGAAACGCGCATGGCCGCCAGTGATCAGCTCGTTGGCCTGCGCGAGCTGGCGCTCCAGCCGATCGATGCTGGCGTCCATCGTCTTGACGCGACGCTCCACATCCACCGCAAGCGTCCCTTCCAGCTGATGGTGTTGGCCGGCCAGCTGGAAGCGTCTGTCTTCGAGGGCCCGCAGCTGGCCGTGCAACTCGTCCCGCTGCGCAATGAGCGCGCGAAGCTCCTCGGGGCTCTGTGGCGCCTTGAACCCGCCGGATTGGGCTGTTTGCGGCATGATCGAACCTACGGTGAGTTGCGGCCGCCGGTTACACCGGCGACGTGGCAAAGGGCGTCAACGTGTCAGTAGCCCTCGATCTTTCCGACGACGGGGCCGGCGAGGGTGAGCTGCATCAGGTCCTCGCCCCAGACGACCTTGCCGTCGAACACCTGCTGAATCTCGTGAACGATCTGCTCGCGAATGCGCGGCTGATCGATCTGCGCGAGCACATGTGTGAGCACCAGTGTCTTCACACCGGCCCGCTTCGCGATTTCGGCGTTGTCGCGGTGGTTCCCGCACGCCGCGCGGTAGGCCGGGCTCGGCGCGGTTCCGCTGAAATAGTGGTTCATGTGAATGAGCATGTCGCACCCCTTGGCCAGCGCGACGATCTCGTCGCTGGCTCCGCTGTCGCCGGTATAGCACACGGAACCTTCGTCGCTGTCGAGACGGAACGCGAGACACTCGAGGTACGGCTGGACGTGTGTCGCCCGGCCCACGGTGACCTTCCATCCGTTGCCCTGGATCACGTCGCCGGGCGCGATTTCCCGCACACGCGGCGCGGGACGCTTGCGCGGCGCCTTGCCGCCGCGGGCCTCGAACTGGTCGATGCTGCTGCGGTGCTCGATGCGGGCGCGAATGTCCGGCCCGTAGACGCCCTCGCTCGCCGAAGAGCAGGTCGGTCATCCGCGCGATCGGCGGTGGCCCATACACCTGGAGATCGGCGATGCGATCGGCGCCCTGGTCCCACCGCTGGAGCACGAGTCGCCCGTAGTCCATGCAGTGGTCGTAGTGCAGATGCGTGAAGAACGCGTGACTGACCTCCACCGCGCGATGGCCACTTTCGAGGAGCCGGTGATGCGCTCCGGGACCGTGATCCATCACGATGAGGTCGCCCGCGACTTCGAATGAGGTATCCCGAGCCCTGCCGCTCGAGCGACGGCGCCGGCGTGCCTGTTCCCAGGAGCGTGATCGTCATCGGCTTCGCCTTCGCGGGCTCGTGAGCCAGGGCTTCGTCCGCGAGCGCCGCGGCGGCCGATGACGCCGCAAGCGCACCAAGGAACTTTCTCCGTTTCATCGCAGTCGCTCCTGGGTGACATGAAGGGGTGACCTGACCTACGCCACGGCAACCCGCCACCGCCCGTCACCCAATACTGCCTGGCCCCGTAGTATTGTCCACATGACACGCCGCTCCATCGCACTGGCGCCGCGGGCAATCGTCCTCGGATTAGTCGCGTTCGCCGCCCCGCTTTCCGCCCAGAACGACGTGGGATGGCCAGTGTACGGCGGCGACGCCGGCGGCAGCCGCTATTCACAGCTCGCCGACATCAATCGAGGGAACGTCGCGCGACTCACACTGGCGTGGACGTTTCGAACGGGGCACGCGGCGATCAAGACGGCGAGCGACGAGCCGCGCTTCGAGACAACCCCTCTCGTCGTCGATGGCCTGCTCTACCTCGCGACTCCGCTCGGCGAGCTGATCGCTCTCGACCCGGCCACCGGCACGGAGCGGTGGCGCTTCGATCCAAAGTCGCGGCGCAACGCGGACTACGGAGATTTCGCCAATCGCGGAGTGAGCACGTGGCTGGACGCGTCTGCGGCCGCGGACGCGGCGTGTCGCCGACGGATCTTTCTCGCCACAATCGACGCCCGCCTCTTCGCAGTCGATAGCCGCACTGGACGCGTGTGTCCGGGATTCGGTGACGGCGGAATGGTGGATCTGCGCCGCGGCCTGCGGGCGCCGCCCTTCGAGTTCCCCGCGTATCAGGTGACGTCCCCACCGCTGGTCATCGGCGACCTCGTCGTGACGGGATCCGCGATCGCGGACAACAGCAGGATGAACCCGGCAAGTGGCGAGGTGCGCGCGTTTGATGCGCGCACCGGGCGCCTCCGCTGGAGCTGGGACCCGGTGCCCCAGGACACGCGCGATCCGGCGTACAGCACATGGGAGAGGAGTAGCGCCGTCCTCACCGGCGGGGCGAACGTGTGGAGCGTGATGGTCGCCGACCCCGAGCGCGGACTGATCTTCGCGCCGACGTCGAGCCCCGCTCCCGACTACTTCGGCGGGCGGCGTCCGGGCGCCAACCGGTACGCCAACTCCATCGTCGCGCTGCGAGCGGCGACGGGCGCGGTGGCATGGCAGTTCCAGACGGTGCACCACGACCTGTGGGACTACGACAACGCGTCTCCACCCGCGCTGCTCAACGTTCGGCAAGCAGGCCGGATGGTTCCGGCGGTGGCGCAGGCGACGAAAACCGGGATGCTGTTCGTGTTGAATCGCGAGACCGGAGCGCCGCTCTTTCCGGTCACCGAGCGGCCCGTCCCGCCGAGCGACGTACCGGGTGAGCGCGCGTGGCCCACGCAACCGATCAGTGCCATCATGCTGAGCCCGCACGGCTTGGCGACCGCCGAGGTTTGGGGCGCGAACGACGCAGACCGAGCCGCATGTCGCGCGCTGATCGCGCCGCTGCGAAATGATGGGATCTTCACGCCGCCCAGCTTGCGCGGCACGCTCACGCGTCCGTCGAACATCGGCGGCGCGCACTGGGGCGGTGTGGCCGTGAACCCGACGCGCCGCATCGTCGTGGCCCCCGTAAACACCATCGCGTCCATGGTACAGCTGATCCCCGACGACGGATTCGACGACGACAGCGCCGAAACGGCGTCGGACCGCCTGAACGAGGGATTCGAGTACACGCGCATGGAAGGCACGGGGTACATCATGCGCCGGCGGTTGCTTCGTGCTCCTTCCGGCGCGTTCTGCTCGCCTCCGCCGTGGGGCGCGCTGGTCGCGGTGGATCTCACGACCGGCCGCAGGAAGTGGGACGTTCCGCTGGGAACTCTCGGCGCCGATGGACCACCGACGGGCAGCCCAAACCTCGGCGGACCGTTGGCAACGGCGGGCGATCTCGTATTCATAGGCGCCACGGTGGAGAAGTCGTTCCGCGCCTACGACGTGGAGACCGGTGCGCTACTCTGGCAAGCGGCGCTCCCCGCCGGCGCGCGAGCGACGCCGATGACGTATCGCGCTGGGGGCAGGCAGTACGTCGTGATCGCCGCCGGGGGCGGCGGCGGCTTTGGCGCCGGCGACTACCTCCTGGCGTTCGCGCTCCCCTGAAAACGCGGGCGGCTGACCGCTAGGGGCGCGGAGCCACGGGCGCATTGTTGCCGCCGTCGGCGATGAATCGGGCCATCCGCTGCTCCAGCACCGGCAGCGGCACGGAACCGAGCGCCAGAATGGCGTCGTGGAATTTTCGCTGGTCGAACGCGGAGCCGAGCTTCTCCTCCGCCTCGCGGCGATGCCGGCGGATCTGGAGCTCGCCGAGCTTGTACGCGAGCGCCTGCCCGGGCCAGGCGATGTAGCGTTCGACCTCGGTGGTGATCTCGTGCTCGGAGAGCGCCGCGTGCTGTCGCAGGTAGTCCATCGCCTGCTCGCGACTCCAGCCGAACTGATGGATGCCCGTGTCGATCACCAGCCGGCACGCGCGCCACATCTCGTACGTCAGCCGGCCGAAGTCCTCATACGGCGTTTCGTAGATGCCCATCACGGTGCCGAGCCACTCGGTGTAGAGTCCCCAGCCTTCGCCGTAGCCGGAGAACGACGTGCCGCGGCGGAACGGCGGACGCTCCGGGCCCTCGAGGGCGAGCGCCGCCTGGAAGCTGTGGCCCGGCGTGCATTCGTGCAGCGTGAGCGACGCCAGCGTGTAGAGCGGACGCGCCGGCAGGTTGTACGTGTTCATGAGGCACGACTCGAGGCCGCCGCGACCGCCGGTGTAGATCGGCGCGAGCGCGTCGGGCACGGGACGGATCCCGTGCCGGCGCCGCGGGATCGTCCCGATCGTCTCGGCGAGCTTCCAGTCGGCCTTCTTGGAGACGTAGGCCGAGTAGGAGAGCAGCTCGCGCGGCGTCTTCGCGTAGAACTGCGGATCGGTGCGCAGGAACGTGAAGAACTCCGCCATCGTGCCGGTGAAGCCGGCCTTCTGCTTCGTGGCCTCCATTTCGGCCTGGATGCGCGCGACTTCCTTGAGCCCGATGTCGTGGATCTGCTGCGCGGTGAGGTCGAGCGTGGTGAACTTCTCGATCATCGCCTTGTAGAAGGCGTTGCCGTCGGGCATGACGTCGACGCGGCGAGCGTGGTGCGCGCCTTCGGCAGGTACTCGTCGCGCATCATCGTGAGCAGCCGCGCGTACGCGGGCGCGACCACGTCGCGGATCATCGTCGACGGCCTCGGCGCGCATCGCCGCCTGTTCCGCCGCCGGGATCGTCGCCGGCATCTGCACGAACGGCGTGTAGAGCGGGTTCGTCGTGTCGGCCTTCACGTACGGCTCGATCGTCCTGTCGCGACCGACGACCGACACGCGCGGCACGGTGAAGCCGCGGGCCAGCCCGGCGCGCATGTTGACGATCTGCTCGTCGAAGTAGCGCGGCACGTCGCGCAGACGCGCGAGGTAGTTGCGGTAGACGTCGGCCGTCGCGAAGCCCTGACGCGGCGTGAACTCCGTCCAGAAGAACGTGTCGCTGTTGAACGGCGCTTCGTAGGTTCTGAAACTTCACGTCGTTCGCGAGCGCGCGGATGGACGTGCCGAAGACCTGCGCGTTCACCTGCTCCTCGGGCGAGAGCTGCGCCGAACGGGATGCTGTCGAGCGTCGCGAGGGCCCGCAGCCAGTATGCCCGTCGCGGCTGTCTTGCGTCGCGGCGTCGACGCGCGGGAAGTGATCGCTGGCGCCCGCCTCACCCGGCTCGTCGCTGCGTCGCGCCATCTCCCGCTGCCGCCACGTCCACTCCGCGGTGTAGAGCGCGCGGAGGCGTGCGTCCGCGGTGCGGGCGCTGGTGGTGCCGGCGGGCGTCTGCGACGCGGTGCGCGATACAGGAGTGACGACCGAGAGCGCCAGCGACGTCAACAGGAAGCGCGTGAGCATCACGGTGTGACCTTCCTCTCCGGGATCAGCCGCAGCGCCGTCGCCATGGCATCTGCCGCGGACACCTTCACGTCGGGCGCCACACCTGTTCCTTCCCAGTTCGTCTTCGAGTACGGGTTGATCGCCCGCGCGAACGGGACGCCTATCGTGAAGTGGTCGTCGATCTTGTGTCCGCTCACCGGATGCGCGCCGCCGCCGGTCGTCTCCCCAACGATCGTCGCGCGTTTGAGGTTCTGCAGGTTGTAGCTGAACTCCTCCGCGCCCGAGAACGTGCGACTCGACGTCAACACGAAGACGGGCACGTCGTCACGCACCTTTCGGCCGGGTAGTTCCGGCTTCGTCCAGTATTCCGTCGTCTTGTTGCCGCGGCGCTCCCACAGGTTGTTCAGGTGGACGCGCTTCGAGAACAGGTATGACGTCACGTGCGCCACCATGTCGGGCGAGCCCCCGCCATTCGTGCGCAGATCGACGATCAAGGCGCTGACGTCCGCGAGCTTCGCCATCTCGGCCGACGCGACCTCCCCGCACACCTCGGGATCGGCGAAGAAGTTGAACTTGAGGTACCCGACGTTGTTCGCCAGCGTCTCGGTTTTCTCGAAGCCGCAGTTCATCTGCAGCATGTCCTGACGAAAGCGCTCGCGCATTGCCGAATCCGGCGCTGCGTTGGCCGGCCGGTCCGGGACGCGCGGCGCGGAGAAGTTCACGCGCAGGTGCTTGTCCTTGCTGACGCCCTGGAATTCGTCGGTGAGAAGCACGGCGAAGCTGAGGCCGTTCGTGACATCATTGTAGGCGCCCTGCGTGTTCCGCTCGCGCACTCTGGCCGCCATCTTCGCGGCGACGTTCGGGAAGACATAGTTGCTGTCGAGCTTCGCGATCGCTCCCTCGATGACGCGCGTGCGTGCGGCCGCGTCGATCTTGAAGTCGGCGATCGATCCGCCGGGCGGAACGTTCACGACGAATGATTGGGTGAGCGTCAGCGGTGTCACGCCTTCATCTGTCATCTTGATCACGCCATACGCCAGATTGCCCGTCGTGCGTTCCTTCATTACCAGCTCCATGAAGCGGGGCTTGCTCTGTTCGATGGACACGACTTCGAATCCGCCGCTCTGCCGCGCGCGGTACAGCTGATTGGAGAGCAGGCGATCGAGCGAATACTTCTTGTAGTAGGCGCCGAGCTTCAGCGAATCCGCGGCGTTGAATGCCTCGAGCCACTCGGCGACCACCCGCCCCGCGGGAGTTTCGGGAAGCGCGACTGTGGACCCGGCCGGCGACTGGGAGAGCGCGGGCTCAGTGGAGAGTCCGAGACAAAGGACAACAGCAAGCGCACGGAGAGCGCCGTGATGGCGGGCGGACAATGGACCCTCGCGATTTGGGGAGCGATGCTCTAACTACGCCCCCGCGCCGCCAGGCGCAAGTTTCACGCGGGTGACGATGCCCTCCGGACGCAGGCCGGCGTCTTCCGCGATAGAAGTCGGCCGCAACCCAACCGTACACCAGCGTCGGCTTGAGCGAGCACTGCAGCACTGTCCGATCTCGGCCCAGCCGTGTCTTTCTGCTCAGTGGTTCGAACTTCGCATTTCCGAAAGGCATGCCGCTCCGTGCGTTCGTGCTTGCGATCCCTGGCATCGTCGTGCTCGCCGCGTGCAACGCGCGACCCGACGCCAATGCCGACGCCGCTGGTGATTCGTCGCGATCCGCCAACGGAGAGGTCGCCACGAAGGCAACCAGCGCCGCGAGCGCGGCCACGTTCACGCCGTCCGACACGGCGTCGCCTCATGTTCACCTCCTGCCAGGGCGCACCACGCACGACAGCATCTCGTACCACGTGACCATTCGCACCGGTGCCAAGGCGGCCGGACGCTGGCCTGCCGGACCGGCACCCCTCCCGGGTTCGATCCTTCCGGGAAAGCGTATCGTCGCCTTCTACGGCAACCCCCTCTCGAAAAGAATGGGCGTGCTCGGCGAGTATCCCGTGGACGAGATGCTGACGAAGCTCGACCATGCGGTTGCCGAATGGCAGAAGGCCGATCCCTCGACGCCCATACAGCCGGCGCTGCACCTCGTGACCGTGGTGGCGCAGGGCGCGCCGGGCAAGGACGGCATGTATCGCCTCCGCATGGACAGTTCGCTCATCGAACAGGTCTACGGATGGGCGCAGCGGAAGAACGCGATCCTCTTTCTCGACATCCAGGTTGGCAGAAGCACGCTGCAGGCGGAGCTGCCGCGACTCCTGCCGTTCCTTGCGCGGCCGAACGTGCATCTCGGCGTCGACCCGGAGTTCTCGATGCACTACGAGCGCGAGGGGCTGAGGCCGGGCCAGAAGATCGGCCAGATGGACGCGGCCGACATCAACTACGCGTCGCAGACCCTGTCACGGCTCGTGGCCGAGAAGCGCGTTCCACCCAAGGTTTTCGTGGTGCACCGCTTCACGCGGAAGATGGTGACGAATGCGTCGCAGATCCGGCTCGACCCCAACGTCCAGATCGTCATGAACATGGATGGCTGGGGCCCGCCCTGGCTCAAGTTCGATTCGTATCGCGACTACGAGGTAGCCGAACCGGTGCAATTCACCGGGTTCAAGCTCTTCTTTCACAACGACACGAGGAAAGGCGACGCGCTGCTGACGCCGCCGGAGGTGCTGCGGCTCCTGCCGCGGCCGATGTACATCCAGTACCAGTAGCTCACGCGGCGCTCAGCAACGCCACCGGCACCGGACCCGCCGGCACGAGCTCCTTGCGGCCGAGATCGACGCGCATGTTGAGCCCCTCGAGTGCGATCGCACCGAGCAGCAACATGTCTCCTTCGCCCGCGAAGACCACGATAGTGGGCGTGGATCGGCCAGCCGTGAACAGCATGGCGAATCCGATCTCGCGCACGAGGACTCTTCCGTCGGCCGATTCGAATCGCTCCGTCCGCACCGGCTCCACCCCAAGCTCCTCGAGCACTGAGCGCGGAATCCATGTGTATTCGCTGCCCGTGTCGACCATCACGTCGCGCAGCTCGCGCCGCGTGGCGTGATCGGGCAAGGGCGCCAGCTCGATCGTGGTTCGAAAGATTCCCATGTCGTCGATCATAGGGCCTCCTGTGCAGGGAGCGTCATGAAACAGTCGCGGGTTGAATCGAACGCGCGCATTGTTGACGGCTGCCGAGCGTACCCCAAAAGGCTGCGCCGAGTCAATGGGGCGGCTCGGTCCGCTCGCGAGCCTTGCCCCTGTCGGTGCGGCGCGGATATTCCCGATCCGGCTCTCTCATAAGGAAGGAGGTGGACATGACCCGCTTGCTGATCGCCGCTGCTACCCTTGCAGCCGCTTCGTCCGTGGCGAGCGCACAGGCGCCACAGGCGACGCAACCGCGTCAGGCCGTCGCAGTGACGTTATCGGAGTGGAAGGTTGAGCTGCCGCGCGACACAGTGAAGGCCGGCGCAGTCATCCTGCGAGTGAACAACACCGGCTCGATGAGTCACGCGCTCTACGTCAGAGGGGAAGGCGTGGACCAGGGTACGCGAGAGATTTCCGCGCGCCAGTCCGCGTCGCTGGCGGTGACGTTGTGGCCAGGCACATACGAGGTGTTCTGCCCGCTTTCCGACATGTCGCACAAGCAGGCAGGGATGTCACGACAGTTGGTAGTGACTGCCAGCGACGCGCCGCCTGCGCCGAAGAAGCCCGGCTCCTGAGCCTACTGCGGTCGGACTTCCCACAAGACGTTCACGATTACCCACCGGCCGTTCCATTTGGCGACGTGCAGGTAGTCCACCCAGTCGGAGGCATCGATCCGCACGCTCGCTGTATTGCCGAAGATGTCGAGGATGCGAACGTCCTTGCGCTGCCGCGCCGCGGGGGTCTCCTTGCCGCCGCCGCGTTTCGTGTTGAGCACGAGCGTCATGGCGCTCTGCTGTCCCAGGCTGTTGCGGCCGTTGCGCGGGTCGGTGTTGACGATGCGCTTCGCAAGCTCCGGATGGAGCGCGCGCTCCATGCGATCGCCATTCCCTTCGTACCACCCTTCGATGTAGTCGAGTGCGGCCTGTTTGATGCCGCTGCTGTCGGCTGCAGTCTGCGCGTGCGCTCCAGGGGGGAAGAGTGCGAGGAGCACCGTGAAGCAGTAGATCGTGCGGGTCGGTTTCATCGGCCGACTATAGCCACTGTGGCCGTACCGTCAATGCAGCCATTGCCACCGGGCCTCGAACGGGGACGAGCTGACGTTCGGCCAACGACGCGGCACTCGGACGCGGCCGACCCGTAGCTCGGAGTGGCTAGCGCCCTTCGCGCCGCAGCACGTAGTTGCGGCGAATCGTTGGCGCCTTGGTCACGTTGATCGTGTCGCGCGTGCTGCGATAGCCCTTTCGCTCCAGACGGATGTGATGCCTTCCGGCACCGCTCAACGGATGCCCGGCGATTGGCGTGACACCGACGCGGCGGCCGTCGATGTAGACGGTAGCCGTGGGCGACGACGTGATGCTGAGCCTGACGGTCGGTTGCTTCGTGCTTGCGGGAGCCGCCACCGGCTGGCGCGCGTCGGCCGGGCTTCTCTGCCACATCCACCAGGTGCCGGCGGCAAAGAGACCGCCCGCCAGCAGCATCGTCAGGGCCCACGACGCGCGAAATCCCGCGCCAGGGCTCTTGGCAGTCGCGCCTGCGACAGCGGCGGCAAACTCTTCCATCGTCGCGAAGCGGTGCGTCGGCGCCTTCGACATCGCGCGGGCGATGGCTGAAGCGAGTTGAGGTGACACTTCCGGCCTGAGGGTCGAGAGGCGCGGCGCCGCGGTGTTGATGTGCAGGTGGATGATCGCCGGCGTTGTCTCGTCGTCGAAGGGCACTCGTCCCGCGAGCATCTGGAACCCGACGATCGCCAGCGCGTACTGGTCCGTGCGTCCGTCCACCGCCTGGCCGAGCGCGTGCTCCGGGGCCATATAGTGCGGGGTGCCCAACACGCCGCCAGTCTCCGTGAGACGCTGCACAGTGGTGGCGCCCGTCGCGGCGCGGGAGACCTTCGAGATCCCGAAGTCCGCGAGCAACACGCGGCCCTTTGCGTCGATCATGATGTTCTCGGGCTTCACGTCGCGATGGACGATTCCGCGCCGATGGGCGTGGGCCAGTGCGCCGGCGGCCTCGCACAGGACGCGTGTGACGAAGGCGATCGGCACGTGGGGCTGCTGAAGCAGCAGTTCCTGCAGCGTGCGGCCCTCGACGTACTCCATGACGAAGTAGTGCAGCCCCCGGTCGCTCGCGGCCTCGTGGATGCGGACGATGCCGGGATGGTCGAGCGAGGCGGCCGTTCTGGCCTCGCGTCCGAAGCGCGCCACGACATTCGCGTCGGCGGCCAGTTCGGGGAGGAGGACCTTGATCGCCACCTTGCGATCGTGCTCCAGATCTTCGGCGAGGAAGACGACGCCCATGCCGCCCGCGCCGAGAACGTCGAGTACGCGGTACCGCTCGCCCAGCGCGTGAGACAGGCGGTCGCGGAGTCGCGAGTGGGCGTCTCGAGGGCCGTCGTGCCCGAGATCATCTCCGCAGATGTGGCAGAACGAGGCGCCGTCGGGAACCGGCGCCTCGCAGCGACGGCACTCCTGGAGCTGCGGCATGGCTACCGACCGACCAGCCTTACGCCAGCCGAATTGCGAGGTATTGGCAAGAGATCGTCTGGTCGTGGTGGTCACACCATACACGATCGAGGGTGACCCGAAGAAACGGCGCCATGGCCAATCGCTTGTTGCGCTGGCAAGGCGCAGCCCCCAACGTCCAGCAACGCCGCCAGGGGCACCCATCCCACCCGTCCTGCCTTCCATCCCGGCCGATCGTTACTCGATAGAGCGTGAGCTAGGCCGCGGAGGTTTCGCCACCGTCTACCTGGCGCGCGATCATCGCCATCAGCGCAGCGTCGCGATCAAGGTTCTCAGTCGCGTGCTCGCGTCCGGCGTTGGCCTGGAGCGATTCCAGGCCGAGATCGAGCTCGCCGCGTCGCTCGTGCACCCCAACATCGTGCCGGTCTTCGACTCCGGCGTGGGCGACGACCTGTACTTCGTGATGCCCCTGATCGAGGGGGAATCGCTGCGCGACAGATTGAAGCGGGATGGCGCGATCCCGATTCCGGATGCGCTGCGCATTGCGCGCGACATGGCGAACGCGTTGTCGTACGCGCACGGCCGCAACGTGGTACACCGCGACATCAAGCCGGAGAACGTGCTGCTCATGCAGAGCGGCGGCCACGCGCTCGTCGCCGACTTCGGCATCGCGAAGGTATTGTCGGGGGCCGCTGGAGCCTCTGGAGCCCGCGGGAAGTTGACGATGACGGGCAGCGTGGTGGGCACCCCGCTCTACATGAGCCCCGAGCAGTCGCTCGGGCTCACCGTTGACGCCAGAGCCGACATCTATTCGATGGCGGCGGTTGTCTTCGAGATGCTGACGGGAGTGCCTCCCATGCCGGGCACGGACGCGCGCGAAGCGCTCACCGATACCCCCACCGGCGAGGTTCCCACTCCCGCCAAACGAGTCGTCCAGCTTCCCCGCGACATTCGCGCGGTGCTCGGCAAGTCGCTGTCCGGAGACGCCAGCGAACGACACGCCACCGCCGACGAGTTCATCCACGCGCTCGAGCGCGCGCACGAAGGCGGCGGAATCCTCACACGCGCGGGCGGTGGCGCGAAGGTCGCGCGGACCGCGATTGCAGCAGCGGTTCTCGTTGCGGTCGCGGCGGGCGGGTGGTACGCGAACGCTGGAGGGGGCAGCGATGATTCCGCCGCGGGGCTCGGACTGTTGATCTTCCCGTTCCGCGCGACGACCGCCGCCGCCGGCGAGTGGCGCGAGGCGATCCCCGATCTCATGGCCACGCAGCTCGATGGCACACCCGGCGTCCGTGTCGCCGACCCGTGGTCGCTGTGGCGCCCCCTCCGGCGGCAGCGCGACGAGGTTGCGCGAACTCCCGAACATGACGAAGCCCGGGAGATCGCGCGCAAGGCGAAGGCGTGCTGCTTCCTGCTCGGAACGGTCTCCCAGGTGCCCGGGCGGCTCGACATCTCGGTGCGCGTCTATCGACCCTCGAGCCAGGAGCCCGTGCACACGTTTACGGTGGGGAGCACGCCGGACAGCGTCGCGTGGTTGGTGCAGCGCGTGTCGATGGAGCTCATCCAGCGGCTCGCGCGTGGCGCGGGAGTCTCCACGACACGGGGCGATCGCGCCGTTCCCCGCACGGCGGCCGCGCTCAAGAACTGGTTGATCGCGCGCGAGTACCTGCGCCGCGGCCACATTGACAGCGCCGACGTGGCGATCATGCGCTCGCTCGCGGAGGACTCCAGCTTCGCCCTCTCGCTCACCGATGCGGCGGGGATCAAGTCGTGGTTGCAATTCTCGCGGGGCCAGCAATACGCGAACTTGCTGCCGCTGGCCGAGCGCGCCCTGGCCGTTGCCGATTCGCCCGGGACGCGATCGCGCTTGCGGGCGCAGGCGATGCTGGCGTCGATCCGCACCGATGGGCCTGGCGTGGAGCGCGCGACCGCCGCGATTCTTGCCATGGACGATTCGGACTTCGAGGCGTGGAACCTCCGGAGCTATTCGCACCTGGCGTACGGGTGGCAGTACGGCGTCACGTCCCTCCAGGCCATGGATGCAGCGGAGCGACTGTACCGGCTCGATACCACCAACGTGTTGAGCCTCGCGCGCCGCGTCTATCTGTCGGCCGCCCTCAACGATCCCGCTGACGTGCGCAGGCAGCTCGAGCATCTGCGTCGCGCCGACACGAGCGTCGCCGTGGTGCGGGCGCTGCTGCACGGCATCGAGCTGCTGTCCGCCAGCGACGCCGATTATGCTGCCCGCGTCTCGCATTATCGCAACGTTTCCGCCACGGAGTACATCGGCATAGTCCGGCTGCTGCGCATCTTCCGGCCCGATCGCCTCGAGCATTTCGCGCGCGTGACACTCGCTGAAGTCACCAGCCCCAACCGGCCGATCGCCATCGGCGCTCTCGTGCAGCTTTTTGCCGGCGGGAGCCGATGGCGGATGCTGGACTCCATGCGGAGCGCCAACGCGTTCGCGATCCGCGTGGGATTCGAGACCGTCGTGGACCGCATGACGGTCGCCGCCGCCATCGCGGGCGCGGCGTCCGCGGAGCATGTCGCGCCGGCGGTCGGTCGTCTGGCAGTCGGACTGCCCCCGGACTCCGCCTTGGCCCTGTTCCGGAAGCGGAACGTGTGGCAGGATGGATGGCTCGTGGGTGCGTTCCACGCCATGTACGGCGACACGGCGCTGGCGGATCGCTGGCGCGCGGCGATGGGCACGCTGCCCGCCGGCGGATCGCCGAAGGAGTGGGCGCGCGCCATCCAGGCGGACATCGAGTCGCGGCTCGCGGCGCGGCGCGGCGACCGGGCGAGTGCATTGGCGCATGCGCGCCGGGCGTACGCGTTCTGGGACATCCGCGCGGACCAGGCACTGGAGCTGCTGCCCGAGCCGGCGATCCGCTTCCAGTTCGCGAGCCTCCTGCGAGACGCGGGGCAGGCAGACAGCGCGCGCGCTTTGTTCAGCTCACTCGTGCCGCCCGCGAACTGGCTGGGATTCTACACGGCGCGCGGCGCGCTCGAACTGGCGGAGCTGCAGGAGCGCGCCGGCCAGCGCCGGGACGCGGAACGCAACTTCATGATCGCTTCATTGCTCTGGGAGCGGGCGGACGCCGACGCCGCGCCGCTGCGCGCGCGAGCCCGGAGCGGCCTGGCGCGCCTCACGGACTAGGCGGATCCCTGGACTGGTTTGCGGGAGCTACGGCTTTCTTGCCTGTTTGACGTCGCGCCGCACCTCGCGCCTATCCTTACGGATCTCGCGACGGTCCCCACGCAGCTCGCGCTTGTCCCTCTTGATCTCAGCGCGGCCCTCGCCCCGCTTGACGTCGCGACGCAATTCGCGCCGGTCCGAACGAATCTCACGACGACCCTGCTTGACTTCGTGCCGGTCGCGGCGGATCTCGCGTCGCTCCACCGGCGTGACCCGCTTCGACGTGTCGACCTGCTGCGCGGCAGCCGCTGCCGACAGCGCAACGATCAGTCCCATTCCAAGCGCAACTTGCTTGACGCTCGACATTTCATCTCCTCGTGTTCTGATGGTGCTCCTCACCTATGGAGACGAGGCGCCGCGGTGATTGTTAACTGTGCTGGAAGCAGCCTCTGAGTTGGCGCGGCTGATGTGTGACGCACGGCACAGTCGCCTCAGTTAAGTGCAGCTGGCAGGCTCGCCTTGCTCATGTTGGCCGGTCTGTACCTGTTCGTGCTACCGTATG
The DNA here is from genome assembly GCA_963724885.1 of uncultured Gemmatimonadaceae bacterium. GTDB lineage: Bacteria > Gemmatimonadota > Gemmatimonadetes > Gemmatimonadales > Gemmatimonadaceae > DASPMP01. The sequence continues at coordinate 370,989 of CAVRWG010000005.1, forward strand.
TCACCAAGTGGCGCAGCGAGCGACGCACCGACTGATACTCGATGAACTGATCGCGAACATGGCCCCCTCCAACCAGAAACCCGCAGACAGCCACGACCTGATCCGCGTCCAGGGCGCCCGGGAGAACAACCTGAAGGACGTCAGCGTCGAGATCCCCAAGCGGCGGCTGACGGTGTTCACCGGCGTCTCGGGATCGGGCAAGTCGTCGCTGGTGTTCGGCACCATCGCGGCGGAATCGCAGCGGCTGATCAACGAGACCTACAGCGCGTGGGTGCAGGGATTCATGCCGACGCTGGGCCGGCCCGACGTTGACGTTCTACAAGGGCTCACGACCGCGATCATCGTCGATCAGGAGCGCATGGGCGCCAACGCCCGCTCGACGGTCGGCACGGTGACCGACTCCAACGCGATGTTGCGGGTCCTGTTCAGCCGACTCGGCAAGCCGCACATCGGGCCTCCGCCTGCCTACTCGTTCAACATCCCGACGCGGAAAGCGAGCGGGGCGATGACGGCCGACAAGGGCAAGGGTGAACGGATCGTGGTGCGCGACATCGTCTATCACGGCGGCATGTGCCCGCGGTGCGAGGGCATGGGATCGGTGAGCGACATCGACCTGTCGCAGCTGTACGACGACAGCAAGTCACTCAGCGAGGGTGCGCTCACGATTCCCGGATACACGGCGGAGGGCTGGCAGGTGCGCATCTTCGCGGCCGCAGGACTCGACCCGGACAAGCCGATCAAGAAGTACACGAAGAAGGAGCTCGAGACCTTCCTCTACGGCCAGCAGAGGAAGGTGAAGTTCCAGAACATCAACCTCACGTACGAGGGCCTCGTCCCCCGAATCCAGAAGTCGCTCCTGTCCAAGGACGTCGATGCGATGCAGCCGCACATCCGGGCATTCGTGGAGCGCGCGGTCACCTTCACCACTTGCCCCGAGTGCCGCGGCACCCGGCTCAACGAGGCCGCCCGTTCCTCGAAGATCAAGGGGAAGAACATCGCTGACGTCTGCGCGATGCAGATCAACGACCTGGCCGAGTGGGTGCGCGCAGTGAAGGAGCCGTCCGTCGCGCCGTTGGCCGCGACGCTGGGAGAGACGCTCGACTCGTTCGTCGAGATCGGGCTCGGCTACCTCAGCCTGGACCGGCCGTCCGGCACGCTGTCGGGCGGTGAGGCGCAGCGCACCCGGATGATCCGCCACCTCGGGTCGTCGCTCACCGACGTGACCTACGTCTTCGACGAGCCGACGATCGGGCTGCACCCGCACGACATCCAGCGGATGAACGACCTGCTGCTGCGGCTGCGCGACAAGGGCAACACCGTCCTCGTGGTCGAGCACAAGCCCGAGGTGATCACGATCGCCGACCACGTCATCGACCTCGGCCCCGGCGCCGGCACCGCCGGTGGCGAGGTGGTCTTCGAGGGCACCGTTGATGAGCTGCGGGCCAGCGACACGCTCACCGGGCGTCACCTGAGCGACCGGGCCTCCCTGAAGCCGCCGGTGCGGACGCCGTCGGGCGTGATGAAGGTGCGCGGCGCGCGCACGCACAACCTGAAAAACGTCGACGTCGACATCCCGCTCGGGCTTCTGGTGGTGGTGACCGGCGTCGCAGGGTCCGGAAAGAGCTCACTGATCCACGGCTCGGTGAGTGGCCGCGACGGCGTGGTGTCGGTCGACCAGACGGCGATCCGTGGCTCGCGGCGGAGCAACCCGGCGACGTATACCGATCTGCTGGAGCCGATCCGCAAGGCGTTCGCGAAGGCCAACGGCGTGAAGCCCGCCCTGTTCAGCGCCAACTCCGAGGGCGCCTGTCCAGCGTGCAACGGCGCCGGCGTGATCTACACCGACCTCGGCATGATGGCCGGCGTCACCACGATCTGCGAGGAGTGTGAGGGGCGGCGCTTTCAGGCGTCGGTGTTGAAATACCGCCTGGGCAAGCTCAACATCGCCGAGGTGCTCGACCTCCCCGTCGAAGACGCGGCCCGTTTTTTCAGCACCGGCGAGGCGAGCACTCCGGCCGCGCACGCGATCCTGCTGCGAATGGCCGACGTCGGGCTCGGCTACCTGCGGCTCGGCCAGCCGCTCACCACCCTCTCGGGTGGTGAGAGGCAGCGATTGAAGCTCGCGACGCACATGGGTGAAGAGGGCGGCGTCTATGTGCTCGACGAGCCGACTACCGGGCTGCACCTGGCGGACCTCGAGCAACTGCTCAGGCTGCTGGACCGGCTGGTCGACTCCGGGAAGTCGGTCATCGTGATCGAGCACCACCAGGCGGTGATGGCGCACGCCGACTGGATCATCGACCTCGGGCCGGGCGCGGGGCACGACGGCGGGCGGATCGTGTTCGAAGGCACGCCGGCCGACCTGGTGGCGGCGCGAGTCGACGCTGACCGGCGAGCACCTGGCGGCATTCGTCGGCAGCCGCGCGAAGGCTGGCCGAACCCGGTGATCGCGGATGGTCGCCGATGAACGGCACCGATCAGTCGGATGAGCGCTATCAACAGCAGCAGCAACGGCAACCAATGGTTGTTGGATTCGTGGGATCAACGGCGCGGATTGTCACCGATCTGCGGAACATGAAACGAGTCTCGTTTCCAGTCCCGCCCATCCGCGTCGCATCCGTGCCGTTGATCCGACGAATCCACAAACCAAGGTCAATCGGTTCCGCAGTTTGAGAACGCCTATCCGACTGATCCGAGCAGTCGACCCTCGACGATCCGCGATTCACAGCCGTTCGTCAAACATCCCGCGCTGAGCGTCCTCATCAGCGAGGCTGGCGACGACGATGTCGGGTTTTCCCGACTCGTTCGTATCTCGTACAAAGTATCGGTCGTAGACGGAACCGGTTCCGTACCTCGATCCTCCCCCGACTCGGAGAGATACGATGCCACGATTCCTGGGCTGGCGCCGCCTGGCCACGCTCGTGCCGGTAGCGCTGAGCGTGTTCCTCGCGGCCTGCGCCGACGAGCGACCCACCGGGCCCCAGCTCCAGCCTCTTGCAACGCTCAGTTCCCTTGGTGGTGATCCCGATTCTCCGCTCCGCGACAGCCTCGTCGCCGAGGTGAGACGGCTCGCCGTCGAGGAAGACCTGGTCCCCCTCGCCCCGGCGCCGCGGGTGCGGCGCGACCTGGTGCGACTCGGGCAGGCGCTCGCCTTCGATCCGGAACTGAGCGGGAACCGTGACATCTCGTGCATGACCTGCCACCACCCGACGCTCGCCACCGGAGACGCGCGGCACCTCTCGATCGGACAGGGTGCGCGTGGGTTGGGGAGGGATCGCGTCCACCCCGACAACGTGTTCATCCCGCGCAACGCGCCCCCGCTCTTCAACCTGCACGCCCTCGCGAATCTCTTCTGGGACGGGCGGGTGTCGTTCGAGGACAGCAACCTCGTCACCCCGGCGGGCCCACAGGTCACGCCTGCCATGGCGGCGGTGTTCGAGTTCGGCGCCATCTCCGCGCTCCCGCTCTTCCCGGTCACGTCGAGATCGGAGATGCGGGGGGACCCGAAGCACGGCCGTCCACGCCGGGGCCCGGACAACGAGCTGGCGCGGATCGCCGACGAGGACTTCACCGGGATCTGGAAGGCGCTCATGGCCCGCCTTGGCAACATCCGCGAGTACCGCAAGATGTTCGAGGACGCCTACCCCGGCCAGGACTTCCGGGACATGACGTTCGCGCATGCGTCGAACGCGATCGCCGGCTTCCTCGTCGACCGCTTCGACTTCACCGGCACGCCATGGGATCGGTTCCTCGCGGGGGACAACCGTGCGCTCACCACGACGGAGCTTCGCGGTGCCCTCGCCTTCATGTCGCCGCAGGCGAATTGCTCGAGCTGTCACGATGGCGGCGCGTTCACCGACGTGAACTTTCACAACACGGCGCTGGCCCAGTTCGGGCCGGGGAAGGGGCACGGGGCCCTCGGCAACGATGATTTCGGCCGTGAGGGCATCTCGGGCGATCCCGACGACCGCTATCGCTTCCGGACGACGCCGCTTCGCAATGTGGAGCTGACCGGCCCGTTCGGACACGCCGGCCAGTTCGTCGCGCTGCTCGACTTCGTGAAGCACTACAGCAACGCGGACCTGCAGCTCCGGAACTTCGACCGGACGCAGATCGAGCGGCTGCTCAGGGGACAGTTCGTCGAGAACACCGAGGACGTCATCGCGACGCGCAGCGGCCGGCTGGACGATGTGCTGTTCACGGACACCGAGGCGGAGTTGATCACCAAGTTCCTCGAGGCGCTCACCGACCCGAGAGCGCGCGACCTCACGTCGTCGATCCCCTTCCGCGTGCCGAGCGGACTCCCCGTCGAGGGGCGGGAGGTGACGAGCCGGCCGATCACGCGGCCGATTCGACCGAGGACGCCGCCGGCCCAAGAAAGGGGCCGGCGGCGTTTCGTTGCGAGCGCGAGCGTCCTCCCGGCGAGGTAGCGCTCGACGTCGTCCGCAAGCGCGGCGGCGGACACGTAGTCGGCGGGCTTCCGTCGGAGCGCGGTGAGGATGATTCCGTTCACGCGCGCCTCCCGGGGGAAGCCGGCGAGCAGCCCGGAGAGGACCACGCCGAGCTGGTAGATGTCCGTGCGCGGAGTGACTTCTTCGAAGCGGAGCTGTTCGGGCGCCGCATGCGATGGAGTCATCCAGCGCGAGTGGCCGACGGGCGCTTTGGGCGCGATCGCGTCAGCCGACTCGCCCAACAGTCTGGCGATCCCGAAGTCCACCAGCTTCACGTCGCCGGCGTCGGTGACGAGGATGTTCGACGGCTTGATGTCGCTGTGGACGACGCCATGGGCGTGGGCATGGTCGAGAGCGCGGACGACGACGAGGAAGAGCGCCACGCGGGCGCGCAGGCTCAGCCCTCGCTCGGCGCAGAAGACGTCGATCGGCCGCCCGTCGATGTACTCCATGATGAGGCAGAGGCGCCCGTCGTCGGTGACTCCGCCGTCCACGAGCCGCGCGATGTTGGGGTGGGCGAGCGACGCGAGCACCCGCCGCTCGAGCGCGAACCGTTGCTCGACCTCTCCGCCGCGGAGGCAGTCGTGGAGGATCTTCACCGCGACGCGTTGCTCGCTTCGTCCCGCCGGCCGCGTGGCGAGCCAGACGGACCCCATGCCGCCGCGACCGATCTCGCGGACCAGTCGGTACGGTCCGACGCGCCGGCCGGCGAGCGGGCGCACGTCGGCGGCGGCCATCTCGAGCAGGCGAGGGACGTCCGGGAGGAGCGGTCGCTCCATGAACGTCGCGATCCGCTCGCGACGCCGGATTAGCGACTCCACGCTCTGGCGCAGAAGGCGGTCTCCGTGACAGGCGTCGCTCAGCAGGATCGGCCAGCTCTTCGGGTCCCGGTCGAGGAGGGCGTCGAGGACGCCCTCCACCTCCGTCCACGTCGGCGGTCCGCGATCGGCGCTACGCGTCGTCTCGATCGTCATGGCGTCCCGTCCGCGGGCTCGGTCTCCGGATACAGCTCTTGGTGGAGCCAGAGGCGCGCCTTGACCCAGTCGCGCTCGACGGTGCGGATCGATACCTGGAGAACATCGGCGATCTCCTCTTCGCTCAGTCCGGCGAAGTAGCGGTACTCGACCACCATTCGAAGTCGCGCGTTCAGCGTGCCGAGTCGCTGGAGCGCCTCGCTGAGCGCGATGAGGTCGTCGAGGGCGATCTCTGTTTCCGCGGTGCCGAGCACGGCACGCAGCTGTTGCTGGCTGGACGCCGTGCGCCCGCGACGGGCGAGGTCGATCAGCGTCTGCCGCATCGCGCGGGCGGCGACGCCGAAGAAGTGCGCGCGACTCCGCCAGTCGGACGGCGCCGGGACCATCTTCAGAAACGCTTCGTGCACCAACTCGGTGGTGGACAGCGGTCCACTGCTCCGGCGAAGCTGCTGATGCGCGATGCGCTTCAGCGTGTCGTACACCAGGGGCACGAGGCGCTCGACGGCGTCACGATCGCCTGCGCTGATCGCCCGCAGGATCGGCGTGATTTCTGGTTTCGCATCCATCGTCTCGTCCTGCACTGAGACGGTCCTGTCAGCACCAGCGGCGACAGCGCGCGCAGTCCCTGACGAGCCGGGTCGAATCGTTGCGGTGACAGTATAGTAGAACTACTACACCCGGACTTGTAATCCTCATCACACTTCCAAAATGCGGCGCTCAATACAAGAGATCGCCACATTGAGCGGCCACCGCGGCAACTGCTCAGGCTGCTGGACCGGCTGGTCGATTCCGGGAAGTCGGGGCGCGAGGTCGCGGATCAATCACCCGTGTCTCGCGTGCGTGGGCCGGTCGTCGAGGACGTTGAAGTTCCCTCTTCCCGCTATCGCCAGCGAGCCGGCGGCCGAGAGTGCACTCAGCAGAGCGACGGCCAATGCGATGCCCAGCATCATCGGGAAACGGCCATCGGGCTCGGGAAAGCTCGCAACATACGGAAGCATCACCACCAGCAGACCTGCCACCCCGCCCCAGCCCGCAACTCGGCGAAGCGACAGCTCGTCGAATCGGCGACCGCGCTCTGCAATCATGAGCACGATGGAAAAGGCCACGCCGCTGAGGAAGCCCGGGAGCGCCCCCACCACTATCCACGGTTCATCCATGGACCCATCCCGATCCACGATGAACCCCACGATCGGTCCAATCGGCGCCCAGGCCACACCCCACATGAGGCCCATCAGGGTCGCACGACCCATGCGGAGCAGCCACTTCTTCACGGAAACCTCCCCCTACTGCTTTTTGAGAATGTAGTGGTTGCCCGAATCGTCCCTGCGCAGCTCGGTCACGGGCCCGGTAGTCCCGTTGGCGCGGCGGAAGGTGAGCGTCACGAGCTCGTTCGCGTAGAACGTCAGCCCATCGGCCCAGGGCAGCACTTCCGCGCGTTGCCCGTTGGGCGCGAACGCGAGTCCCGTAGGCGTTTGCGTCACGTCGATGAAGAGCACTCTCTGGTTGCCACCCACGACGTACTGGTATCTGCCCACGAATGGCGACGCGTCACCCGTGTAGTACTTCATTTCGGGGCGTTTCCACGGCAGCACTTCCCTCGCCAGCTGATCGGTAAGGCCGGCTGGCACGAGATTCGACGGAGAGGTGTTCGTCAGGACGACGACCGCCAGCTGCCCCTCGGGATACCAGGCAGCGTCGGCGCGAAAGCCGGGGGCGGTGCCGCCGTGGCAGATGTACTTGAGGCCGCGAAAGTCCTCGCCAACCTTGATTCCCATTCCGTACTGGAGCGTCGTCCCATCGTTGAGCTTCGACGGCGTGGTCATCTCGGCGTACGACTTCGGCGACAGCACCTTGCCGCCGTGCAGCGCCTTGAGCCACGTGACCAGGTCGCCGGCGGTCGAGCAGATCGATCCGGCGGCGAAGGGCCAGGTGTGCACTTGACCATCGGGGCGCGGCGGATCACACCGTTCACGAGTCCGGTATCCGTGCGCGCGGCGCGGAACGTTCGACGGAGCTGTTGCAGTACATCGACCGCTTCATCCCCAGCGGCTCGAAGATCTTCTTCTCGACGTAGTCCTCGTAGCGTCATCCCGCTCGCCTTCTCGACGACGAGGCCGAGGAGCCAGAAGGCGGAGTTGTTGTAGATCTGCGCCTCGCCGGTCGGGAACTGGAAGGGGTAGCGCTTGATGAGCGCGTACGCGGAATCGCGGGGAAAGCGCGGATTGTTCACGAGGTTGCCGAACTCCGGCATCTCGGTGAAGCCGACGATGCCGGAGGTGTGGTCGAGCAGCCGGCGCAGCGTGCACCTTGTTGCCGCGGGTGTCGAAGTCGGGCAGCCACTTCGTGATGTCGTCGTCGAGGCTGAGCTTCCCCTCAGTCGCGGAGCTGGAGAATGGCGACGGCGGTGAACTGCTTGGCGACCGAGCCGACCTCGAACATCGCGTCGGCGGCATGGGGACGTCCCATTCGACGTCGGCCTTGCCGTAGCCCTTGAGGAGCAGCGTGTCGTTGCCCTTGACGACAGCGGCCACGATGACCGGCGACGCGATTCTCCACGACGGGTGCACCGGCGAGAGAATCGAGCTTGTTGCGGTCTGCCCGGCCCGATTGCGCGGCAAGGGTCGAGGCGCCGAGGCTCAGCAGAATTGCCAAGTACTTCATGCCGCAAAGTACGACGCGCGAATACCAGCGTCAAGCGGCTTGCGCGTCGAATGGCTCCATGATCTCGGCCGGCGAATGGACGCAGAACCGGAATGGGTGCTCCGCTGATCCGCTCCAGGCTCGCGCGCAGGATTCATCGGCAAGCCCGGACCCTTCGGACTAGGAGCTCGGTTTCGAGAAGCGGGCTGGGTCGACGCTGACGTTGTGTTTCACCTCGGTGAGCTCCTCCATCCACTTGAAATCCGGCCGCGACCTCATGAAACGGAACGGCAACTTCACGCCGTCGACCGTGCGATAGTCTTCCAGGCGCGTCTGCAGCACGGTGCCGCCGATGGCTACGTCCCAACCAGCCAGCAGCCCCGTGGTTCGATCGAAGTACAGGGTCTCGCTCATGCCATCCGCGGTTTTCGCTCCGACCACGTACACCGCCGCGCCATCGACGGAGTCGAGGCGCGGCGAGTCGATGCTTACGTAGAACGCCTGAAGCGCCAGAGGTCGATGCAGATGCTGCTCTCGCACCACCATGCCGACGGGCGGACCGCTCCTCTCCCGAATGCCGGCGGCGGTCCTCGACCAGGCAACCGTGCCGTCATACCCGTTCTCCGAGTGCCCCGAGACGGGGCTCTCGATGATTCGCAGGAAGTGGTCGGGCGCCGCCTCGATGATTTCAAGCTGGGCGCGTCCGCCGGGCGCTACGACGAAGCCGGTCATCACGCGTGTTCGTATTGCGCGAATGGCGCTTTCGCCACCCGACGCATCGACGTACTTCGAAACAATCTGGCTTGCGCTAATTCCCTGACCGTAGCATTTAGCGGCGCTCGTCGCGATCAGGACTGCACACGTTCCGGCACACAGGTACAGGCGGCGGATCGACATCGTGATTCCTCCTCGCATGGGCTCTCCACAGGGCACAGGATGTCGGTGGCGGGTGGCAGCGCCATCGTACGTTCGTACGATGTCCTTCCCAAACGCCCGGTTCTCGAGGTTGCGTGGATAGACTGAGTGCGCTGTTCCGGTCTTCGGAAGGGTTGGACAGGGCCTTGGGCTCCGTCGCCGCGATGATCGCGGTGCTATGGCCGCTCTCGTGGTCCTTCAAGCCGGAAGGCGAATGGCGCCCGGGTGCGACCACGATCGTCACTGTCACGCTGCTTCTCGCGCTGCACGCGCTGCTGTACTTCGGAGGCGCGTCGTTCCGGACCCGGATTGGAGTGCGATGGTACTTCGCCGCTCAAGCAGCCGTCGTTTTCGCGATCGGCCTTGCGCCAGGCGAGCTGCTGCTCATGCTGGCACTGACCGCGGCGCTCACCGCCACTGCCAACCGTCAGCTGCGCGGGCTGTATTCGACGACGACCATAACGCTGGCCGCCATTGTCGTCTTCGGCGCCGCCACGACGGTGTCGTCCGGCGTGTATCGCGGCGCAACGGTCGCGCTTGTGCTCGGCGCGGTGAGCATGGTCGTGAGGGCACTGACTCCGGCAGGGGATAAGGCAGCCCCCGGCCCTGTCGCCGTGGAGCACCCGAGCGCGGTGCGTGGAAACGCCGCGCAATCCGAGGCACTCACGACGCGCGAGACGGAGGTGCTTCGCCTCGCGGCGTCAGGCAGCCGGAGCAAGGAGATCGCTGTCCGACTCGGGATCACGGAGCGTACCGTCAAGGCACACCTCGCGGCCGCGTATCGCAAGCTCGGCGTTGATTCGCGCGCAGCCGCGGCCGCCAAGGCGTCGCAACTCGGCCTGCTGTGACGCCGCGAGTATCGTTACCTGGCCGAGGAGTCGCCACTCAGCGCGACGCGACGCTTCATCCGCAGGCCATCCTACACGCAATTGACCAGCCGCATCTCAAGGTGTAACCGATCACCGCGCCCGCCAAAGCGCCCGCAGTAGCGATGTACACGTAGTCGATGGGCTCGGCGCTGTGGACCGAGTACAAGGCGCCGACGCCCGCAATAACACCGACGACCATTCCGATTCGGATCGCCCTCCGTGTGTTGCAGGTTCTCGATTGTGCGCGAAGTGATGTTACGGCGATGCCATGGCTGGCTCGGGGGTCCGGCCAAAGGAGCGAAGCAGTCGGTCTCCAGACACTGGACATCGCAACAGCCTGTCCGGAAGGCCCGAGCGGTGGACTGAACCACACCGTATCGGCGGGGGCGCGACCGGTGAAAATCATCACCAAGGTCGTGTCCTGGGTCTGCGCACTCACCAGGGTCGGCGTCAAGATCAAGGCGACAAGCGTAAGCGGCAGGAACCTGGCCATTTTTCTTGGGGGGGGGGACTCGAGAGGTCAGGACGGGCGGGAGCTACGGCGGCTCGAGGGCCGGGAACTCCGGATATGCAACGATTTCGGGCCTGCCGCAACCGCAGCGGTTGAAACGTTGTTTCGCGAAGCCATCGAAGCTTCGTGCCGTGAGCGTCTCCTTTCAGAGTCCCAGGCTGCGGATTTCGCGCGATCGCTCGCGGCTGACGACGAGCTTCGTGCCATCCTTCATTGCGGCCACCAGCTGGCCTTTGCCATGTGGCCGGAACGCCGCCACGTGGTCGAGATTCACGATTCGCGTCCGATGGATGCGCACGAACTTTCCCGGATCGAGACGCGTTTCGAGCCGCCGGAGGGGGAGGTGCAGCATGTAACGACTCGTGGCGGTGTGCGCCGTGATGTAGTCGCCGTCGGCCTCGAACCAGCCGACGCTCGCCACGGGAACCGGGATCACCGCGCCACCGGAACGAACGAAGAGGCGCGTCATCGGCCCTGCGGCGATCGCCTCCGTGAGACGATCCAGGGCCGACGGGCCGGAGAGCGGCTCCCCGATCGCAGCGCGAATGCGCTCGAGCGCCTTGCCGAGGCGCGCTGCACCAAAAGGCTTGAGGAGATAATCCAGCGCGCCAAGCTCGAACGCCGTTGCAGCGTGTTCGCCATACGCGGTCGTGAAGACGACGAACGGTCGGTGTGTCAGGCGACGCACGACGTCGGTGCCCAGGAGGCCCGGCATCTGGATGTCGAGCAGCACGAGATCGGGGCGCAGCCGCTCGATCGTCTCGATGGCCGCCGGGCCGCTGGACGCCTCCCCAACCACGTCGAGCCATTCAATGTCGGCCAGCATCTCGCGCAGGCCCGCGCGCGCCACGGGCTCGTCGTCGGCGATGACGACCGCGATCGCTGCGGGCCGCTGAACCGTCCCGGTCACTCCGTTCCTTTTGGAATGGCAAGCGTCGCGATCACGCCGTGTCCGTCCGAGCGAACGTCGAGGGATGCCCTGCCGCCGTAAAGGACCTGCAGTCGTTCGCGCAGACGGTTGAGGCCCGTGCCATTCGTATTGGCCGGTACCTGGCCACCGCCGCTGTCCCGAACCACGACTTCGAGGTTTCCGTCCCGGATCACTGCCTCGATGTCCACAGTCGTGGGCTCGACGCGCGGCGCGACGGCGTGTCGGACAGCGTTCTCCACCAGCGTCTGAATCGCGAAGGCCGGCACCAGCTTCTCGCGTGAAGCCGGGTCCACAAGCTGCGCGCCGACGAGACGATCGCCGAACCGGATGCGCTCGATCTCCAGGTAGCGCATCACGAAAAGAAACTCCTCCTCCACCGTCACGAGATCCCGATCCTCTTCCACCGCCGTGCGCAGCAGCCCGGCCAGCTTCTCCGTCGCGTCGGCCGCGAGCCGGGGCTCGCGCGGGATCAGGTGCATCACCGTGTGCAGGGCATTGAAGAGGAAGTGTGGATGGATCTGCGAGCGGAGCGCAGCGAGCTGCGCCTTGGTGGCGTTGGCCTCCGCCCTGGCGGCGCGCTCGGTGGCGAGCGCGGTATACGAAACGCCCGCGATCATCACGTAGAGCCACATCCCCATGGTGAAGCTCGACGCGACGCCGAGCCCAACGACCAACACGAGCTGCCCGCGAATGAGGCTCTCGAACAGGCTGTTCGCGACGTTCCACGCGATCGAGTAGACGACCGCCGCCAACACGTGCGTCCCGACGAAGCTCAGGGTGATCCGGGAAGGCCACGGATACCGCTCGGCGAACCGCTGCACCAGGAACGCAAGCGCAGCGGCGGCGACAATCATCCGAAACGCGATGTGCGACGCGCCCGGCAGGCTGACGTGATGCGCGGTCGCGATCAGGACCGCGAACAGCCCCCACAGGGGAAGCCAGCCGATGAGCAGCTGAACCCAAACGAGCCGTCGATTCATGTGAACCAGTTTAATGCCGTGCACGGACGGCTCCCGGCTGAACGTGACCGAACGTGGACCACCCGACGTAACCGGGGACCCGTTGGGCGACGCGCCGCAATCCTTCCGACGCCGGCGACGTTCTTACGGTCATGCGCGATGTTGACATGACCCGCGGCGCCTACTGGACGCTTCGCCTTGGAGCCGCCGTGTGCTTCATCGGACACGGCGCCTTCGGCATCATGACAAAGGAGGCCTGGGTACCGTACTTCGGATTCGTCGGCATCCCCTCCGACTGGGCGTTCAGGCTCATGCCCGTCGTGGGGGCGGTCGACATCGCAGTCGGCGTTACGGCGCTGCTCTCCCCCAGGCCCATGGTGCTCGCGTACATGGTCGCGTGGGCTCTCTGGACGGCGTTGCTGCGTCCGCTCACCGGCGAGTCGGCGTTCGAGACGCTCGAGCGCGCCGGCAACTATGGCGTCCCGCTGGCGCTGCTGCTCCTGACCGGCATGCCGCGAGCGTGGCGCGACTGGTTTCGCCCCTCGTCCTACCCGGCCTCGGGTCAAGACTTCACGCTCGCAATGCGCGTCCTCCTGGTGACGACCGCGCTGCTCCTCTTCGGGCATGGGGGGCTCGCGGCACAAGGCAAGCCGCTGCTCGCGTCGCACGTGGGCCTCGCCGGATTGCCGCCGGCCGCGCTGCCGCTCGTTGGATTCGCGGAGATGTCCGCGGCGCTACTGCTGCTCGCGTCACCCTCGGCTCCACTGCTGCTTGGCATCGCTGCCTGGAAACTCTCCACCGAGGCGCTCTTCCCGATCGCCGGCGCGCCGGTGTGGGAATTCATCGAACGCGGCGGCAGCTACGCCGCGCCCATCGCCCTCGCGGCGCTGCTGATCGCGCACCCGATTCGCGTTCTCACTCTCAGGAGGAATCCCTGATGCTGCTCCACACACTGCTTGCTCTCTCGTTGGCCTCTACACAGAACGATTCGCTCGTTCCGGCAGACTCGGCGTTCAAGCTCATGCGCCACGGCGGCTACACCATGATCTGGCGTCACGCCGAAACCGACTGGCTCACGCAGGACGCGCCGGGCTCGCCCGATCGCGCGCTGCAGCGCAACCTCACGGCGCGCGGCGTAACCGACGCAAAGGCGATCGGCCAGATGTTCAAGCACGCCGGGATCCCCATGGGCGACGTCGTCGCCAGTCAGATGTGGCGCACACGCGAGACCGCGGAGCACGCGTTCGGCCGCGTGCGGGTGGATAGCGCCTTGCGCACGCTCGACCAGACTGCGGAGCAGAAAGCCATCATCGCTGCGACGCCGGCGAAAGGCACGAACCGCGTGCTCGTGACGCACCACTTCGTGATCGAACGCAACGTTCCCGGCATCCGTCCCGGCATGGTGAACGAAGGAGAGGCGGTCGTCGTCCGACCCTCGGCGACCGGCGTCCAGCTCGTCGCGATCGTGAAGCTGGCCGACTGGGAGAAGGCGACGCATGGAACGGTCGTGGCCAATCGAGTCACGGGTCCCGCGCCAAGCCCCGCCGCTGCGGCGGATGCACGCCCGGCGGCCCACGGCGCGCTTCAACTGCTGAAGGGCGGTATCTCCAGCCTGCGCCTCATTCACGACGACCGGTATATCAATGCCATGCGCTACATGGAGGCGTACAACGGCGGCGAGGACGCCATGCGAAACTTCTTCGAGAAGCGGGCGGTCGCGGATTCGAATCGCCCGATCGATCAACGCCTCGAAGCGTATCGGCAGCTCCGAGCGCAGCTCGGTCCGCTGGTCCTCGACGGTGCCGAGCTTCGCGGAGAGGAATTTGTTCTGCAGACGCGCCGAGCCGTGGCGAAGGAGGAGGTCGTGCAGCTCGCGTTCCGCTTCGAGCGCAACGAGCCGTACAAGCTCGTTTCGCTATCGCTATCCCGTACTCGCTGAAGTGGCGCTCAGGGAACCGTCATGAGAGTCCACGCGCGTCTGGGCCTGCGGGGGGGGGGCGAGAGCCGTGAATATCAGGTAAGCAGGCCCGGCGACACTGTGCGCCGGACCACACGCCTGTCGGTAAGACGACCGATCAGGCGAATCGGCTGCGCAGCCAGGGTCGGGGCCGAACGTTCCATTCCACTAGTACCGCCTCCGGTTCGCTATCGCCCGGTCCAGGACACCTTTCACGGAATCACGCACGGCCCGGGCTCGTGCCGAATCGCGCTTCGCCTTCGCACGCAACGAATCTCTGATGCGCGCCGAGTCGACGATGCGTGGCGGCGCCACCCCCGTCATCGGGATTGCGACCACGTTCGACGTCGGGTCGAGCGGAGGCATCGTCGCTGTGTCCGCCGCCTCTGGGTTGCGCTCGCACGCGGACATCATGAAGAGCCCGGCTACTCCAGCGATCAGCACCATTCGCATCATCCTGCCCTCCTGCATCCCTGTCGGGCAAGCGATGTACCGCTGACATCACTCCAGTGCGCCTCAATGCTCAGTGCGCCGAAGGGTATCAGAGCGCGCTACGCCGGCCTCGGAGATCCTCGAGTAACTCGTCAGTTCTCCTTCAGCACAGTGCTCCGCTGGATCGCCAGCCCCCGGCGCGCTGGACCGAGTGCCGCGAGCGCGCCGACGCCCAGCATGAAGAGCGACACGCCGCTCCACATCCCATCGCTGGCCCGATCAACTGCGCCTCACAACCGACACATCGCGACTGGAAGCCGTCTCGACCGGCGTCGGCGAATGGACTTGCGCCAATCTGGTGCCGCCTTTACGCTATAAAGTCCTTCGTCCTGCTTATGGCCGACGCCCCACGACGGAAGGGACACTTCATGAAAAGAATCGCCATGCTTCTCGCGGCTGCCGTCATCGTCTACGGCGCAGTTTTGCTGGGCCGGTACGCCGAGGCCGATGACGCACCCGGCGGGGTGGTCATCGCCGCTGTGATGATCCTTGGCGCGGGCGCGCTCGCCGTGAAAGGCTGGCAGCAAAAGGGATAGAACAATGCGATTCGTGCCGGGCTTCTCCGCACTGGATTTCAGGCTCGGGCTCCGCATGCTGCGGCGGTATCCCGGCATCACGACGGTGGGGACGGTCGCGATCGCCGTCGCGGTTGCACTCGGCACGGCGTACTTCGAGGCGACCGACAAGTTCCTGCGCCCGCGGCTCCACATTCCCGGCGGAGACCGCGTCGTTTCGCTCCTCAATTGGGACGTGCAGCGGTTGAACGTCGAACCACGCGCCCTGCAGGATTTCGCGGCCTGGCGCGCGCAGCTCAGGACCGTGGAGAACGTCGGAGCGTCGAACGCGTTCGTCCGCAACCTGAGCACCGACGACGGGCGAGTGGAGCCGGTTCGCGGAGCGGAGCTGACGGCCAACGCGTTCCGGCTGATGGGCACGCCGCCGCTGTTCGGTCGCACGCTGCTGGATCGTGACGAGCGCCCGGGTGAACCGCTGGTGGTCGTCCTCGGAGAACGCGTATGGAAGACGCGCTTCGACAGTGATCCGGAAGTATTGGGCAGGACGGTGAAGGTCGGCACCGCAACGGCGACGATCGTTGGCGTGATGCCGGATGCCTTCGCCTTCCCCTCCACCCATCGCCTCTGGATGCCGCTCCGCGTGGACGGGGCCACGCTCGAGCCACGAACCGGCCCGCGGGTGACGATCTTCGGCCGCCTGGCGCCCGGCGCGTCGATGGACGATGCGCAGACAGAGCTGCGCGTCATTGGCGCGCGCATGTCCGCCAGCAGTCCGCGGACGCATGAGCATCTCCGCCCGTTCGTGACCGGCTACGAACGGATACTCGCCGAGGGCGGCGAAGGCCGGTTTTTCACGCGACTGCTCGCGCTGGTGAATGGCGTCTTCCTGCTGCTGCTCGCCATCATGTGCACGAACGTCGCGACGCTCGTTTTCGCACGGACGGCGACGCGTAGCTGGGAGATCACCGTCCGCAGCGCGCTCGGCGCGAGCCGCGGGCGCATCATCGGCCAGCTGTTCAGCGAGGCGCTGGTGCTGACCGCCGTCGCGACGATCGTCGGCCTCCTGTTGTCGAGGGTCGCGCTGCGCCTCGCGCTTGGGCAATTCGCCGCGGGTGACAACCTGCCGTTCTGGCTCGATGAGAGTCTGTCGTGGAGAACCGTCCTGCTACGCCGCCGGGCTGACGATCTTCGGCGCCGGTATCGTCGGCATCCTGCCGGCCCTGCGCGTGACCCGCGTGAACATCCAGGACATGCTGCGCAGCCAGAGCGCCGGTCGCACCGGGGGGGGCCTCAGGTTCGGCGGATTCTGGACCGCGGTGATCATCGTGCAGGTCGCGATCACGGTCGCCTTCATCCCGCTCGCCGCCGGTGGCGTCTTCGAGGCCAACCGGTTCGACGAGCGTGCGGACGCCATCGGCGCGGAGCGGTTCCTGGCCGCGCACGTCGCGATCGACCGTGACGACCTCGCGGTGGATTCGGCCACGTATGTCGCGCGCGTTCGCAACAGCTTCGACGCACTGGAGGCCCGGCTGAGCGCTGAGCCGGGTGTCGAACGCGTTGCGTTTGCAGATCGCCTTCCGGTCAAGGATCAGCTCGAGTACGGATTCGCAGTCGACACATCGGCCGGTGCGCCCGGAGAGGGTTTGCGCGTGAGCCCGATGACGTACGTGTCACGCGGCTACTTCGGCGCGTTCGGCGCGTCGATCATCGCGGGTCGCGACTTCTTGCCTTCCGATTTTGAACGGCTGGGAGGACGGGCACTGATCGTGAACGAGGCGTTCGCGCGCAATGTCTTCGGCCGGAGCAACCGAGCCGAAGGCGAGGTGAGCGAGCGCGCCAAAGCACCATTTGTCGCGCAGCTCAACCGAGCCGAAGGCGAGGTGAGCGAGCGCGCCAAAGCACCATTTGTCGCGCAGCTCAACCGAGCCGAAGGCGAGGTGAGCGAGCGCGCCAAAGCACCATTTGTCGCGCAGCTCAACCGAGCCGAAGGCGAGGTGAGCGAGCGCGCCAAAGCACCATTTGTCGCGCAGCTCAACCGAGCCGAAGGCGAGGTGAGCGAGCGCGCCAAAGCACCATTCGTCGCGCAGCTCAACCCGGTTGGCCAGCGCGTCCGGCTCGTGAGCTATAACAGCGACGAGACCTTGTTCGGCGTCGACACGGCGCAGTGGCTCGAGATCGTGGGCGTCGTCGGGAACTTTGGGTGGCAGCCGCCCCTGCCCGAGGATCAGATAGCGATGTATCGCCCGACACTGGGTGGCGACGGCCCTGCGTCGAGCCTCGCGCTGCGCGTGCGTGATCCCAATGCGTTTGCGTCGCGCCTCCGCACGATCGCGGCCGAAATAGACCCGATGATCCGGCTCACTGGCGTCCAACAGCTCGGCGCGGTCAGCGACGACGAGGCGCGGATCAGCTGGACGCTGACCGCCGTGGCGTGGCTCGTGGGTTTCATCGTGCTGATGCTGTCCGCGACCGGCATCCACGCGCTGATGTCGTTCACCGTCGCGCGCCGGACGCGCGAGATCGGCATTCGCGCCGCGCTCGGCGCGAACCACCGCCGGCTCGTGGCCGCCATTTTCTCTCGCGCATTCCTTCAGATCGGCGCAGGCATCGTGGTCGGCAGCAGCCTCGCGGCGCTCGCGGGGTTCGGATCGACGAAGCAGGTCGTGCTTCTGATTGCCGCCGACGCGATCATGCTGGTGGTCGGTCTCGCCGCGTGCGCGGTGCCGGTACGGCGCGCCCTCCGTATCGATCCCATGGAGGCGCTGCGAGCCGAGTGAGACGCGCTGACAAGCGCGTCCCACCCCCGCCGAGTCCAGCCCTGCACCAGCACGGCACAATGACCGTCGCGACCGATGTTTACTCAGGCTGTGGCGTCCCCCCTCTTGGGGACGGACGATCGCATCGGCAGCGATTAGTTCTGGCCCCCTCGACCGTCATACATCCAGTTCACAATATGAGAGGAACATGGATGGAGCAGAGACACTGGGCCACGAGCGGAAAACAGCCGCATCCGACGAGGTGACCGCATTCGAGCTGCCGGGACTCATCGACGCATTCGGTCTCCCGGACACGATGTCAGCCGAGCCGGAGAGGGGATCCCGATGACGTCCGCGCTCTCGCCCAGCTCCAACTCGTCGGTGGCGTCGTCGAGACGCGGACTGCGCATCACGCTCTGGGGGCTTCAGGTTGCACTCGCCATCTTCTTCATGATGGTGGGCTACTCACACGCGCTCGCACCCTTCGATCAGGTGGCGCAGCAGGCCACCTGGATGCAACACGTGCCGCGCGCGCTCAGTCTGTTCATCGGCTACGCCGAACTGGCGGGCGGGTTGGGGCTCATCGTTCCGGCTGCGACGCGGATTGCACCGTGGCTGACGCCGCTGGCGGCTCTCGGCCTGGGAACGATCATGATCCTGGCGATTCCGTTTCATATCGTTCGCGGCGAAGCCAGTGTCATCTGGATACATGCACTGCTCGCCGGGCTCGCACTGTTCGTCGCTTGGGGACGCTGGCGCAAGGCTTCGATCACTCGACGCTGAGTGTCATGCTTCGATCTGCTGCTGCGCGGTTAGACGGCGAGCGCGTGCACCATCAGCCCCTGGTCGTGGCCGATCGCGGCGCGGTCGCCTGTCCGGGGAGTCCTCCTTTCGGCCAATGGCTCGACTGTCGTGCCCACTGAGCTTTCGCTGGGCCCGTTCAATGAGTGCCAATAATGGACAATCGTGCTGTACTGCTTGCGCTCGCCCTGCTCGCCGCGAGCCTGTCCTGTGGCAAGGAGGGTGAGCGCGCGACTGATGGAACCGGCACTGGACAGCCAGGCACCGCCGCTGGAGAAGTCGCCGATGCCTCCGATGCACCACCGACGGCATCCGAACTCGCGATGTTCGCGCCACTGCCAGCGGTCATGGCCGCTCCGGGCGTGACGCCAACGCCGCCGCAGATCGCACTCGGGCGCAAGCTCTTCTACGAGAACGTGCTCTCGAACGGGCACGACGTGTCGTGCAACACCTGTCATGCGTTGAACGGTTACGGTGCCGACGGCCGGAAGGTCAGCTTCGGCGAGCTCGGACACGCGGGCGATCGGAATGCGCCGACGGTCTATAACGCCGCCGGCCACATCGCGCAGTTCTGGGACGGCCGCGCGCCGACCGTCGAGGCGCAGGCGAAGGGTCCGATCCTCGATCCCGGCGAGATGGCGATGCCCGACTCCGCAGCGGTGCTCGAGCACATGCGTGCGTCGCCGGCGTACGCGGCCGCGTTCAGGGCGGCGTTCCCGGGCGAGAAGGATCCGATCACCTACGACAACGTGGGGCGCGCGATCGGGGCATTCGAGCGCGGGCTCGTGACGCCGTCACGGTGGGATCGCTTCCTGAGCGGCGATTCGAGTGCCGTCACGCGGGCCGAGCTCCAGGGCTTCACGACCTTCACTCGCGTCGGGTGCGTGACCTGCCATGCCGGTCCCTATGTCGGCGGCCAGTCCTTTGAGGAGCTCGGGGAGGTGAAGCCCTGGCCCGCGCTGCGCGACAGCGGCCGCATCCTCGTGACCAGGCGGCCGTCGGACCTGTACGTCTTCAAGGTCGCCGGGCTGCGCAACGTCGAGAAGACGGGGCCGTACTTCCATGACGGCTCGGTCGCCTCGCTCGATTCGGCGATCCTCTTGATGGCACGACACCAGCTCGGGCGTGAGCTCACGCCTGCGCAGATCGCGGCAATTCGCAGGTGGCTCGCGACGCTTACCGGAGATCTCCCGGCGGCATACATCGCGGAACCGCCACGACCGCAGAAAAAGCGGGGTCCGTGAGCTCGGCGATCGGGCTGATGCTGCGCTGACCAGCGTCGGCGCTATTGCAATCCCTGCGTCTGATGACGGAGACGGTGACCGCGCAAACTCTGTTGTGAGCAACGGTGTCCAAGTCGTGCCACGCAACACGGAGCATACATGAAGCCGTCCCGCGTCCTGGCCCCTGCCTTCGCCGCCTTGGCGCTCGCCATGACCGCATCGGCGCCGCCTTCGCCTGTGACCGCCCCGCCCAAGCGCGCGCACCACGCGTTGGTCTACGACGAGGCGGCTGGCAGGGTGCTGCTGACCGGCGGAAGCTCACCGCACGTGAACGGCGACTGTTGCGCGTTCTTCAACGACCTCTGGGCCTTCGACGGCATGCGCTGGATCGCGCTTCAGTCGTCTGGCGATCCCATGTCCGGGATGCGGCTTGCGTTCGACCCGAGCGCAGGTCGCGTCGTCTCGTTCGGCGGCTACAGCAACAGACGCTCGCGGTCCGACCTCCGCGCCCTCGACGACGGCATGTGGAAGGCGCTCGGCCAGCACGACGCCATGCCCGCCGCGGAACCGGGATTCGTGTACGGCTCGCGTCGCCACACGTTCGTCGCGTTCGGCGGATCGGCCGGACGCGGCCAGGCACACGCAGACACCTGGACATTCGACGGCGTCCGTTGGAACAAGATCGCGGCCGCCGGACCACCGGCACGGCAAGGGCACGTGATGGCGTTCGACGACAAGCGCGGACGCACCGTGGTCTTCGGCGGCACGGGCGCCGCCACGCCACCCAATCCCCCACCCGCGCTGGGCGACACGTGGGAATTCGACGGTCAGCGCTGGACGCAGATCGACGCCGGGCCCGGCCCGTCGCCGCGCCACAGCGCCGGCGTCGCCTTCGACTCGAGGCGCGGACTGGTGATCATCTTCGGCGGCATGGACGCGAGCGGCTTTCTCGCCGACACCTGGGCCTGGGACGGCCACGCATGGGTACGGCTCGCGCAATCCCCGACCGGCCCTGAGCCACGCGCGATGGGCTATCTCGCGTATGACAAGAAACGCGATCGTGTCGTGCTGTTCGGCGGACGAAAGGGTTGGCCCAACGACCTGAACGACACGTGGGAATGGGACGGCACCAGTTGGCGCCGAGTCGGCCAATAGCGACGGCTCAAACACCTGTCCTCATCATTACCAGCCACGCCGGAGACTCAAGCGCTTTCAACGCCGAGGCATCGAGTACGTCTTCGAGTCGCGACGCGCTCTCGCGGCTCGGTCATTATCCGCGCGATGGCGCTCGAGAGCTGATCCCAGCGCGAGCGCTCGGACTGGAGCTGTTTGCGGCCGGCGGCGGTCAGCCGGTACACGCGGACGCGCTGTCCATTGTCGGAGACGTCCCAGTCCGCCGAGATCCACCCTTGCTTCTCGAGGCGCTGAAGGGCGGGGTAGAGCGACCCCGTCTCCACCCTGAGCGCCTCGCGCGAGGTCGCGCGGATCATCTGCGCGATGCCGTAGCCGTGGCGCGGGCCCCAGCGCAGGGTTTGGAGGATGATCATGTCGAGCGTGCCCTGGAGCAGCTCGACGCGAGAGAGAACGCGGCGTGCCGGCAGGATGTAGACTCCCTACATGGTGCATGTAGGTTGTCTACACCCAGCGTATCTGTCAAGCGATGACCGCGGCCGTAGCCGCGCCTGGCTTACGGTGATGGCTGTGCGTGCCCACTTCACGATTGTCCGGGGAAGCGTCACATTCCGCTCCGTGGCAGTCCATCGCGAGTCCCTTCCGTTTTGCGGCGAACGTCGCGCCTTCGCCACGCTCCCCGTTCCGATCGTCGGCAGGCGCAGGCTCATGCTCATGGTCGTCCTTGCCGCGTGCAGTCGCGACGTTTCACCGGACGAAAGCGCCGCGTCGGCCGTGGCGGTGCCCGAAGCGCCGTCGCCCTCCTTTCGGAACGTCGCGGACTCCGTGCGGTACGTGGGCGACGCCCCCTGCGTGAGATGCCACGTGCGGGAGTCTGAAGTTTACCGCCAGCACTCGATGTCCCGCTCGTTCCATGCATGGACGTCGGCGACACGCATGGAAGCCCGTCTCGACTCGGCGATCTTCGATCCCCGCACCGGTCTTGCCTATGAGGTCGTGGAGCAGGGTGGCCGGTTGTATCAGGTGGAATTCATCCGTGGTGAGCAGGGACGTCGCCTGCACGAGTTGCGCAAGCGCATCGATTACGTGATGGGCAGTGGTCACGTCGCTCGCACGTACTTCACCGAGGAGAATGGCCGCCTGTTCCAGCTGCCCCTCACCTGGTACAGCCGGCGCGGGTGGGACTTCAGCCCGGGCTACCGGGTGGGCAACGCGCGCTTCGACCGCCTGATGCCGGATCGCTGCATCGCGTGTCATTCCAGCTATCCCGAGCCCGTACCGAACGTGGAGGGGAAGTATGCGCGACTCCGCGAGGGAATCGGCTGCGAGCGCTGTCACGGCCCGGGCGCCCTGCACGTCGCATCGCGGAGTACCGCGCGTGGGCGCGCTGGTGCCATGGACGGCACCATCGTGAATCCCGCTCGGCTGCCGATCGCGCGACGGCTCGACACCTGCGAACAGTGCCACGTGCACACCGCGGTGAGCGTCCCGCGCGAGGGCCGCAACGCGTTCAGCTACATCCCCTCCCAGCCGCTGCGCGACACGTGGGCGTTCTTCAAGGTCTCCGGCAGCATCGACATCGTGTCACATGCGGACCGGTTGCGCCAGAGCGCGTGCTTCCGAGGGACAGTCTCGACCGCGCGACCCCTGGAATGCGCGACGTGCCACGATCCCCACGCCGCGCCTCCGGACGCGGCGACGCTCAACCGTCCCTGCGTGGGCTGCCACGTGCCCGATTCACTGCAACGGCGCTTCAACAGCGCCGCGGCGCGAGACGTCCACGCACCGGACGCCCTGTGCGTGACGTGTCACATGCCGAAGGTGCAGGAGCAGGGCATTCCGCACGGGACCTTCACGGAGCACTGGATCAGGGTCATCCGTGACCGCGCATCCGTGATGACGCGTACCGCGAGCGAAGCGCCGATCGAGCCGTTCTTCGAGCGGGACCGGACGGGTGATGACGGCGCGATTTATCGCGGGATGGGAACCATCGTGTATGGGACACTCGCCACGAACGCCGCGGCGCTCCGTGAAGGCGCCGCGGACCTGCGCGCGGCGCTGGGTAACGACAGCACCCGGGCACACGCCTGGTTCCTCCTCGGCGTTGCCGAAGACCAGACGGGGCAATCGGTGGACGCGCTTGCGGCCCTGGAGCGCGCGGTCCGGATCGACTCCACGCGGCCGGACGCGTTGCGCGCCGTCGCGCACACCATGCATCTCACGGGCGCCGACCCGAAGCGGGTGGATGCGCTCTATCGTCGAGCGCTCGCCATCCAGCCGGCCCTGGCGTGGATCCGCGCCGAGTACGCCGACGTCCTCTGGGCACAGGGCCGCACGAGCGACGCGGACGATGAGTATCGCGCGGCGATCGCCGAACAGCCCGGGAGCGCGATACCGCACTTCGACCGCGGATTGCTCAATCTCGCGCTGGCGCGACAGGGCACCGCCGAGCGATCGCTGGGTGAGGCCGTTCGCCTCGATCCCACCCTCGCACAGGCGCTCACCGCGCTGCTCGACGTGCACGGCGACAGCACCATTCAAACCGTGCGGGTGTTGGACACGCCTCTTCCGACGGTGCTGGTTCGCGACCGCGGCCCGCGAGCCACCCGGATCACGAGTGCCGTCGACGGTCGATCTGCGGTATTCCTGAACGTGCCCGCCGGGGCGCTCGTCCAGATCTTCAGTCCGGACGGCACGCTTCTGCGATCGCTTCGGATGGGCAGTGGACTGATCCTGCCGTGGGACATGCGCACGACTGCGGGCCGACCCATCGCAGGCGGCTTGTATCGGGCGCGCATGCAGCCGCGCGGCGGCGCATCGCCGAATCCTTCGCAGACCTTTCTCTTTTCCGTCGTCCGCACGCGTTGAACGGTTGGAGCGCCAGCACGACCGGCGTTGGGTATCCGTCCTTTCTTGACCAGCGACGAAGAGATGGTCCACCGTGAATCCGGACAGCTTCGCGGCCCGAGTCAGCGAGTACGTCTGCTCGCCCTCCATCTGTAACGCCTGCTCCAACTCTCGCGTCGTAGGCGTAGGTGGCCCGACCGAGCACCTGCGGAGCGACGCCAGGTTCGGTTGGTGACTCCCGGCCGGTAGCTGGTAGGGCGGAAATGAGGTGGCGCCCGTCTTGCTTTTTCAGGACGTCAGATGGGGTCGTGGATGGAGCGAGCGCCGCCGCAGAGGTCAACTGAGCCGGCACCGCGGAAGTGGAAGTGGCTGATCGGACTGGGGGGCGTCGTAGTCCTCGTCGTTGCGATCGTCATCCTCCGGGACCACCACGAGCGGTCGGCGGCGCGCCGGGTATCGGGCCGGTATCTCGTCGCGCCGGATAACATCGACTCCGCCACGAGCGACCTGCGGCGCGCGGTCAGCGAGCGCGTCATTCCTGGAGCAGTGCTCGCGATCGGCGAGCGCGGGCGTATCGTCGAGACAGCCGGCTTCGGGCGTGTCGGTTGGAATGACACCGACGATCCGGTGTCGCCGGATTCCACCGTCTACGATCTCGCGTCGCTCACCAAGGCCGTAGCCACGACCCCCGCGGTGCTGCTGCTCGTGCAGGACGGCAGGATCACGCTCGACGAGCCGGTGCAGAAGTGGCTGCCGGAGTTCGAGGGGCGTTGGAAGGAGCGCGTGACGTGGCGCCACCTGCTGACGCATACGTCGGGGCTGCCGCCGGGCACGAAAGTGCGCGGGCGAGCCCCCGGTCAGCGGCTCGAAAACATTATTGAAACGCCCCTCGGCGAACCGCCGGGAATCGACGTCCAGTATTCGGACGTGAGCTTCATCGTGCTGTGGAAGGCAGCGGAGCGCGTCGCGGGTGAACCGCTCCCCGCGTTTCTCGAGCGGCGTCTGTTCCGGCCTCTCGGCATGCACTCGACGTCGTTCTGGCCGGGGCCTGCCTGCGAGAACTGCGCGCCGACGCAGCTGCTCAAGACGGGCGAGCCGTACCGGGGAAAGCCGTCGGATCCGATCGCCCACAAGCTGGGCATCCCGGCAGGAAATGCGGGGCTCTTCTCCACGGCCCACGACCTCGCGCGCTTCACGGCGATGGTGACGAACGGCGGCGAGCTGGGCGGCGTGCGCATTCTTCGCTCCGATCTCGTACGCGAGCTGTTCACACAGCAGCCACACGCCGGCCACCGCACACTCGGCTGGAGGGCGTTTTGTCCGGACGAGGATCCGACACCGCAGGAGCGCTGCGCGAAGCCGATTGCGTATGGACACACGGGGTGGACGGGCACGTCGTTGTGGGTCGACGCCGTGCGTGGCATCTGGGTCGTTGTGCTCTCCAACCGGTCGTTCAACGTCAAGCGTCCGCCGTCGCTCGACTCGATTCGCGAGGATGTGTTTCTCGACGCCGCGGGCCTCGACAGCACGGACGATGAGGAGGGAGGAGGGGCGCATAGAAGATGAATCTCCACGCGGCGAGACGCTGGCGGCTGCCGACTAACGTCACGCGGGAACATCGATCCGACGGAGGCGCTGACGGCGGAGCGGTGATCGACCTAGCTCTGGGTCACGCCCACGCGCGCGGTTCCGTCTCGCGCGTATCGCACCGTGACCTGCCACGGCTGGCAACACACCGGACAATCCTCGACATAGTCCTGCGCCGTCCCGCTCCCCGGATCGAGCGTCATGGTCACCTGCTCGCCGCAATACGGGCACGCCACCGCTGCCTCGAGATCGGCGGCTCCGTCGCCAAGCGGAAAGTCGGCATCGAGCGGGTCTGGATCGTCGGCGAATCGCATGTCGCAAGTTAGCGAGCGCTGGAAATGACAAACGCCCGCCAAGTCGGCGGGCGTTGATCGGGACGGCGGGATTTGAACCCGCGACCATCTGAACCGTGTTCGGACCTTGGAGGAACTCGCACTCGGCCTCCGCTCACCGGCACAGTCAGAAGAGGAGCGTTTTGAAAACCAGTTCACTCAGGTGCCTACTAAAGCTGGTGAACTCCATTTCGGGAACGACGGTCGCGCTATTCCGGCTCCCTAAAGCTCCACGCTCCTTCCGAAGTCGTAATGAAGATCTGATCGCCACGCGCCGCGGCCGCCGTAGTAAATGCACCGCCGTTCGGGCCATTCACCCGACCAGTCGCGACCAGTGCGCCGGTACCACGATCGTGGATGTTCAACAGTCCGTCCCTCGGCACATAAATGCGACGATCCGTGGCCAGGAGATCGCGCACCGCATCCATTGGGGGGACCGACCAGAGCACGGAACCGTCGTCGGCGCGGAGCGCGGTCAACATCTCGTCACCCATCGTTGCGTAGATCGTGTTACCCACGACCGCAGGTGCCGCGAGAGTCCCGGAGGCGTACGCTGGACTGCGATACTGCCAGGCGATTGCTCCCGTGGATCGGCGCACGGCATAGAGCCTTCCATCGATCGTTAGCACAGCCGCCAAGTCTGCGAAAAGCAGGGGTGCTGCATTCACGGCCCCGCCGCTCCCCGGCTGGGGTAGCACAATCTTCCACAACTCCGCCCCCGTTGCGCGGTCGAGGGCCACGAATAGTGACTCCCTTGTGCCGCCAAGCAGGTTGGTAAGGTGCCACACTGTGACGAACAACGTGTCGCCGCCTACAGCAGCCCCGGTCGCGCCCGAGCGAAACACGTTGACAGCCGTGTCAGTCTGAAGACGCCCCAGCGCCCATACCCAGCGAGTGACGCCGGTCGCGACCGAGACGGCGCTCACGGATGCGCCCCACGCCGGCACGTAGACATCGGTCCCGTCGGTGGCGAGGTCCGAACTCGCCACGCCCCCCGGAAGGCCGTCATAAGTCGTGTCGAGTGGCGGCTGATAGCGCCACCGGACCAGTCCCGTACCAAGCTCCACTGCGACGACTTCGCGCTCGCAGGCGGCGATGACAGCGCCGCCTGCGACTGCGAACTTGTCCCCCAGCACTCCTCCGGCGCTGGCCACCGGCGTCGCCCACCGCTGCGTACCGGTCACCACATCGCGCGCAACCAGCGCTCCGGAACCCGAACCGAAAACCACAACATCACCGACAACAACCGGTCGCGTGCGCGTAAACCCGGGCTGTGCATGGAACCATAGCTCGGTCAGCGCGCCCTTTGGCCCGTTCGGTGACCGGCAGCCGACCAGCAGCTCGCCCATTGCAGCGATCAACAGGACTACGGGGAGCCGGGTACGGCGAACAGTGGACCGCGCCCAGCGCCCGCTCACAAGATGCAACACCACCATCCCTCTCATGGCGCGTGCTCGCGCATCCGGCGAGCAACAGCAGCAGGGCGAGCATTCAGGCGTGGAGAGGCGCATGGTCCGAAATTACTTGCGCCGCAACGCGGCGAAAGCGCAGGTAAACGCCGGGTCTAGACGTATCCCCATGCCCCGGGATTCGTCTTAAGGAAGCCTGGTCAGCGCTAATTCAGAGCGCCGCCCAGGTAATTTCCCTCCTTCGAGATCCGCAATGCGCACTCTCGCCTTCGCCGCGGCACTGACGCTCACCGCGTGCACCGTCGTCGTTCGACCCGCGCAGACTGGTACAACGTCGCCTGCCCCCGCCTAAGCGCCAACGCGCGCGCCGGAGCCGGTCGTGCCACTCGAGGTCACCCTCGCGCGGCCGGTGAACGGCAGGCTGCTGGTGCAGACGAACCGTCCGGCGTACGTCGCCATCTTCGAGATCGTTCCCGGTCACGGCGTCGCGCTCATGGAGCCGGCGAACGTGCGCGGGCGCAGCGCCACGTACTCGGGGATGCACTGGGTTCCGGCGACGTGGACGACGGAGCGAGCCGGCAGACCGACCAGCCGCGTTCGTGGCGCGCCCGTCGTGCACCAAGCGGCCGCGCCACGCGCGCGCTATGTCTATGCGCTGGCGTCGGATCGCCCGCTCTCCATTCCTGACGAGGCATTCCAGCCCGACGGCATGCAGGCGCTGCTCGGCGCGGGCGCGTACAACGCCTCGAGCCCTGCGGTGACCATGCGCACCATCGCGCGCGGCTTTGTGCCAAGGGTTCGCGACGAAGCGTGGGCCGAGGACGCCGTGCTGATCTCTGCGTCATACGAGGAGCGGCCGTCGACGACGGTGCGCGTGTACTGCGGCCGCGGCACCGTGTACCGCGTGCCCGCCGAGATCGCCGATCGCATCTGGTGCCCGACGGTCGCCGGCGCGGAGCCGACCACCCGTCCCTCGTGGCCTGATTCGGTGGTGCAGGACAACGGTCGTCGCGTGCAGCGCCGGCCGGCTCAGCCTCCCGGCCGCGGCATCGATCGCGTGGCGCAGCTTCCCGTCGACGAGGACGAGCGTCCCGGCAACGGTGTTGGCCGACCCGGCGATCGCGGCGACAACGGTCGCAAACTGGGACACACCGACCCGACGAAGCCGGGCGGCGGGAGTCCCGCCGAGACCGGGCGTCCCGAGCAGGCGGGCAATCCCGCCACTCCGGCGACCGACACGGCGCGCAGCAACAGGGGCGTCGGCAACAATGACCGTGGCAACGCCGGTGGCATGAGATCGATGCCGGTTCCCACGCGCCGCGCGCCGGACCCGGTCCAGAGTGACGCTCCCGCGGATACCTCGGCGAAACCGGCGAAGCCCGAAGCGAAGCAGCCGCCCGGTCAGGAGCAGAAGCCCGAGGACAAGGCCAAGACGGAGGACAAGCCGGGGGACAAGGGCAAGCCTGACGACAAGGGCAAGCCGGAGGACAAGGGCAATCCTGACGACAAGGCGAAGTCCGAGGACAAGGGAAAGCCGGATTCCACTGCTACGGCGAAGCCCGACAGCTCACGGCGCACACCGCCGGGCAGGTCGCGCCGGCCGTAGGGTTCGGACCTGCCGCCGAGCTGTTGTGCGCACCCGTACGGTTTCCAGCGTGCGGCTGCCTCGCACGGATCTGCACAGATCACACTGTAACGGAACGGATTTGTGGAGTTGACCCGGCGGTTTGCACGTCACCGTGTTTGATACGGAGGTGTTTAGTGAGCAGTCACCCGGGCGCCGAAACTCGGTCTCAGCTCCCGATGTCGAAAGTACGGAGTTTCCGGTACAGAGTCGCCGTGCCGATGCCGAGCCTCGCCGCGGCCTGGGATCGGTTGCCACCAACGGTCCGAAGGACCGCAGCGATGTAGTCCCGCTCCACTTGCTCCAGGGTCCGCACCTCGGTCGCCGCGAGCGGCTCCGGCACTGCGAGCCCGATCTCCTGAGGGAGGTCGTCGATATCCACGCGACTGCGCCTCGTCAACACCACCGCGCGTTCGACGGCGTTTTCCAGCTCCCGCACGTTGCCCTTCCATGAGTACGAGAGCAGCCGTTGCGCGGCTGCCGGCGTGAATCCAGTCACTTTCCTGCCGGTGCGTCCAGATGCGCTCTCCAGGAATGTCCGCGCAAGGACGAGCACGTCCTCGCGGCGTTCCCGCAACGACGGCACGCGAAGCTCCACGACCCGCAGGCGGTAGTACAGGTCCTCGCGAAAGCGCGCGGCGCGGATCTCCGCGGCCAGGTCACGATTCGTGGCGGCAAGAACGCGCGCGTTCACGGGGCGAACGCGGTTTTCGCCGACGCGACGAATCTCCCGCTCCTGCAGGGCACGAAGGAGCTTGACCTGGAGTGCTGGCGGCATCTCGCCAACCTCGTCGAGCAGCAGCGTGCCGCCATTCGCGGCCTCGAAGAGCCCGATGCGATCCTGTGTCGCCCCGGTGAACGAGCCGCGCACGTGGCCGAACAGCTCCGACTCGAGCAGGCTCTCCGGGACCGCCCCGCAGTTGATGGCGACGAAGGGACCTCCGGCGCGAGCCGAATGATCGTGAATGAAGCGCGCCACGCGCTCCTTGCCCACGCCGCTTTCGCCCGTCAGCAACACCGTGGAATCGACCTGCGCCACGCGACGGGCGAGATCGACGACGCCGCGCATCGCTTCGCTCTCCGCGACGAGTGGACCGTCGTCCGCGGCCGGGGCTGAGGCAGTTAGCTCCTTCCGGCGCGCGCGCAGGCGGCGCTCGGTGCGCTTCAGCTCGTGCGTGACGTGTGCGAGCACGTCGTTCAATGAAGCATCGCGGTAGTAGGGCAGGTGCGGATCGATGGCGTCGCCCCAGGCTTCGAGCGGCCGTCCCTCCAGGCGACAGACGGTGTCGCCTTTTCCCCGGCACTGGTGCTCCACGATGTACACCTCGCGTCCGTAGGCGCGCGACGTGTAGCCGCTGGTGAAACCGGCCAGAGTCCAGCACACGGCCTCCTCCGAGCGGCCGAGATGCAGCAGGTGCTGCTCGGCTTCATAGGAATCCTCCCACACCCAGTTGACGACCGTCGCGGCGGTGATCTCCGGCGGCGCGGCCCACGGCACCGGCCGTACGAACCCGAGCAACGTGTGCAGGCGCCCGCCCGCGATGCGCCACTCGTGCTCGTCGGCCCACGGAAACGCGGTGCGCATGTTGTCCGCCGTTCGCCAACCGTGCGCGTAGCCGAACCGTGTCAGCATGGCGCGCGCGCCCGCGACGCCGAGGGTCTCGATCAGCTCGCGGCGAAGGAGGCCGAGGGCGAGGGCATCGAGCAGGAGCACCCGCTCATCGCCGAAACGAAGGATCCCTCCCGCGGGATCGACCTGCAGCAGCTCCCTGAGATCCAGGTCTGAAGCGCGCATCGCGAAACGCTCCATCAGAATGAGACCCGAGTATATCAAAATGATAGTTCCGACGACAGGCCCAGCAGTGCAACTGCCTGGTGCACAATGAGTTAGGTGATGGCAAGCCGCTTGCTAATGCACGCTGGCGCAAGCCTACCAATACAACGCAGGGAGACACCATGAGCTTTGAACGCTGGGAGATCGACAGCAGCCATTCGAGCATTCGTTTCGCCGTTCCACATCTTGGCATCCACAAGGTGCGCGGACGGTTCACCCGCTGGACCGGCTTCCTCGAGGTGCCGGACGGCGACTGGACCCGGGCCACGGTCTTCGTCGTGATCGATGCGTCCAGCATCGACACCGGGATCGCCGCGCGGGACAAGCACCTGCGCGCCGAAGACTATTTCGACGTTCAGCGCTTCCCGGATTTCACGTTCCAGACGAGGCTCGCGACGACCGCGGGCCCCGGGCGGCGGAAGCTGGCCGGCGCGCTCACGATCAAGCGACGCACGCTCGGAGTGACGCTCGACGTGAACGACAATGGCCGCGCGCGTGATCCGTGGGGCAACGACCGCGTGGGATTCCTCGCGCGGACGACGTTGAGCCGCCGGGACTTTGGTGTCGCCAGGAATTTTCCGCTCGACCGGGTGATGATCGGCGACACGGTCGAAGTCGACATCGAGGTCGAAGCGGTCCGGCAGCCCGCCGCGCGCGTCGCATGAGCAGCAACAGCAACTCAACCGATTTCACAATCAAGGAGGATCTATGATCAACGTACTGGTTCGCAACTGGGGCTACATCGCCATGCGGGGCGTGCTGGCGATTCTGTTCGGTGGGCTGACGCTCTTCTATCCGGGCGTCACGGTGATGACACTGGTGTTCCTGTTCGGCGCCTACGCCGTCGTGGATGGAGCGTTCATGATCGCGTCGGCGGTCGCAAACCGGAAGACGCAGCCGCAGTGGGGCATGCTGCTGTTCGGCGGTATCCTCGGCGTGACTGCCGGCGTGGCGACGTACGTGTGGCCGGCCATGACCGCGGTGGTGCTCCTGGCGATCATTGCTACATGGGCGATCCTGATGGGGATCGTCGAGATCGCTGTCGCAATCCGCCTCCGCAAGATGATCAGCGGTGAATGGGTCATGGTGCTGTCCGGCCTGGTGGCCATCGCGTTCGGCATGCTGCTGGTCATGCAGCCCGTGCTCGGTGGGATCGCGGTGGCGCTGCTGATCGGCGCGTACGGCGTCGTGTCGGGTGTGCTGCTCCTCGCGCTCGGCTTCCGCCTCCGCAACTGGGGGCGTCTGCATGGCGTCCTGGCCACCTCGTGAGCTTCGCTTCGGGTTCGGGAGGCTCTATGCCCTCGCATGGGAAAGCTGCCGCACTCGTCGTGTTCCTCGGCATTGTCTGCGCGCTGTCGGCAAGCGCGCAGCCGGTGCCCGGGACGCCGCGAGGCGTTCTCACGACGAATGCCGGGTTCACGCCGGCGCATGTCGCGGCCATTGAACGTGGCGAGGTCGTCGTCCGCGCGCTGCCGAGTGATGATGTGCGCGACGTGGTGGTGCTGGGCGCGGTGCGAGTGGATCGACCGCGCAATGCGCTCGTGGCCGAACTGCGCGTGTCAGGGCCGGCGACACGTGGGTCCACGCGCCCGAACATCCACATCTTCGGCACTCCGGCGCGACTCGCCGACGTCAGCGGGTTGGAGCTCACCAAGGATGATCTCGAGGAGCTCCAGCGTTGCCAGGCCAACGCGTGCAATTTCAAGCTGCCCGTCATGGAAATGACCGCGCTTCGCGCCGCGCCCGGGAGCACCGGCGCGGACCGCGCGGAGCAGGTGACGTCGTATGTCCGCCGGCGGATGGTGGAGTATGTGACCGCCTACCGTGAGCGCGGCAACGCGGCGATGCTCACGTACGACGATCTCGGGAGCGTTCAGGCGAGCGAAGCCTTCGAGGCCATGCTGCGGGGCTCGTCCTCCATGTTCGCGGCGGCTCAGCCTCTCCAGCGATTTCTGCTCGGGTATCCGAAAGACTCGCTGCCGGGAGCCGAGAATGCTTTCTACTGGTCGGTGGATGTGATGCCCAGGGTTCGTCCGACGATGCGCATCATGCACGAAGTCGTATACGCCCCGTCGGAAGCGCCCGGCACGACCGTCATCGCCGCAAAGCAGCTCTACGCGAACCACTATTTCGAGGCTGGACTCGAGGTCATCGTCGTGGTCGACGATTCGATCGCGAGTCCGAGGGGGTCAGGGCGCGGCGCGGTAGTCGCGTCGATGCGACGCTATCGCTTCGATCGCCTGCCCGGGGGCCCGCTCGACATACGAGGCCGTGTCCTCGACGGACTGCGCGAGGCCGTCGCTCGCGATCTGCGTCTGCTTGCGAGCACGGGGAAGCCATGACTTCCGTGTCCTCCCCACTCGACGTCACCGTCGTGGCCACACCGCGAACCTGGGCAGGCTTGCTGACCCTGTTGCTCGTGGCCGGTGTCGTCATCGCCCTCGGCCCGTTCACGTCCGGCCTCCTCGGCGCCGTCGCCCTGTACGTCGTTGTAGACGGAACGTACCGGCGGATTGCGCAGCGCACGGGCCCCGGCGTAGCCGCCGCGACCACCGTGTTTGCCGCGTTGCTGCTCATCGTCGCTCCGTTGATGTGGCTCGCCGGGACGTTGATCGAGCGAGCCCCCGCCGCCGCGACCGCGGCGATCACCAGCCCGGTGCTGGCGAGAGTAGGGGAGCTGGAGGTCGGCGACGTGCGCATCGGCAGCGAACTCGTGGGAATGAGCCAGACCGTCATCTCGTCCGTCTCATCGCAGCTCTCGCACGTACTTGGCACGCTCACGTCCGTGACGATCAATCTGGTCATCTCGCTGTTCGGCCTGTACTACCTGCTGCGGGCATCGAGGGGAACATGGGAGTCCGTGCGCCAGTACGTTCCCTTCTCGGCGCGAAACGCGGATGCCCTGCGCGACCGCTTCGTCGGCGCCACGCGGGCGACCGTGCTCGGCACCGGACTCTCCGCGATCGCCCAGGGAGCGTTCATCGGACTCGGCTTCGCCGTAACGGGACTGTCGGAGCCGCTCGTCTGGGGAACCGTCGCGGTCTTGGCCGCCGTCGTGCCAGGGATCGGGAGCACGCTCGTGTGGCTGCCGGGGGCGGTGGTGCTGCTCGCCGGTGAACGGTACGGCGCGGCCCTCACACTCGTCGTCTTCGGTTCGGTCTTCGCCAGCAACATCGACAACATCATCCGACCCCTGGTGTCGCGGCGGGTGTCGGCCATGCACCCGATGATCACGCTCGTCGGAGCCATCGCGGGCATGCGGTATCTTGGACTCGTCGGGTTGCTGCTTGGCCCGCTGGCGATCGTGTACACGTTCGAACTGCTGCGCTTCTATCGCGAGGAATACGGCCCGGTCCCTCCATCCGTGCCGGGTCCTGCGTCCTGATCGCGCAGGTTCCGCACGCGCGACGAGCCCCGGCTCGGTATCGGCGCGCCACGTCCGCCGGCTGCTCGACGTCGGAGTGGCCCGGAACGACAAAAGCCCTCGCCGAAGGCGAGGGCTGAAGTCGGGACGGCGGGATTTGAACCCGCGACCCCCTGAACCCCATTGACCTTCGACCCCGAAATCGTCAAGCCGACGTAACTTCGGACTCTTCGC
This sequence comes from uncultured Gemmatimonadaceae bacterium, assembly GCA_963724885.1. Taxonomy (GTDB): domain Bacteria; phylum Gemmatimonadota; class Gemmatimonadetes; order Gemmatimonadales; family Gemmatimonadaceae; genus DASPMP01. Next base: position 405,345 of record CAVRWG010000005.1, read on the forward strand.
TCTGCAATTGCTGGAAATTTGCGAGGCCGAATTCAAGGGATCGCCAGTAAGGATTTCCGGACATTTCGGGTCCAAAGTATTGAGCTCAATACTTTCTGTGTGGATGCTAAAGCCCAAGTGCCCCCCTCCGGCACTGTGGGCACGATCATAGCTTGTCTGGATGTCACGCCCTGCTTTGCGCGCTCCTGAGCCAATCCTACCGGCTCATGGTGCTCACGCACTTGCGTTCGCGATCTGTACGTCGGTAGCGCTGCTGCTCCTCTGGCCACTCCTCACCGGCCAGATTCTCTTCGGCGGTGCACGCTCGGACATGTATATCGCCGGCTACTCGTTCCGGTTCTTCGGCGCGCAACAGTTCCTCGAGACCGGTGCCATCCCGCAGTGGAATCCGTACTTGTTCGGCGGGCTGCCGTTCATCGGCGCTATGCACGGCGACATCTTCTACCCCACCGCCTGGCTCCGCTGGATCCTGCCGGTCGACCTCGCCATCACGTGGGGGATGGTGCTTCACTTTGTGCTCGCCGGCTGGCTGATGTACCGCTTCTGCCGCGCGCTTGGTCTCGGGTGGGGGGGCGCAGTGTTCGCCGGTGTTGCGTACGAACTCACCGGAATCGTCGCCTCACAAATGAGCCCCGGGCACGATGGCAAGTTGTTCGTCTCCGCGCTCACTCCGCTCGCCTTCTGGGTGCTGCTGCACGCCATCCGGCGCGAGCGCGCCTGGGCGTTCGGCGCCTTCGCCGTCGTGGTCGCGCTCATCGTGCTCGGCCACTACCACATGGCGTACTTCCTCTTCATCGCGCTGGGGCTGTGGGCACTGTACCTCGCGCTGTGGGATCCCGAACGACCACGTGACGTGGCGTGGTGGAAGCCGCTGGGGTTCGCCACGGTGGCCGTGCTGGTGGGGCTCGGGATCAGCGCGCTGCAGTTGCTGCCGTTCCTCGCTTACATCCCGTACTCCCCGCGCGCTGCCGGTGGGCCGGATACGGGGTGGGCGTTCGCCACCACCTACGCGTTGCCGCCGACAGAGCTGTTCACGCTCCTACTCCCCGAGTTCAACGGCGTGCTGGAGCGCTACTGGGGCACCAACCCGATCAAGTTCCACACTGAATACGTGGGCTTCCTGCCGCTCGCTCTCGCGGTGCTCGCGTTCGGCGACCGCGCCCGTCGGCGGCTGGTACTCGCCTTCGCGCTCGGCGGGTTGCTCTTTCTCCTCCTCTCCTTCGGTGGGCACACGCCGTTCTACCGCCCGTTCTTCGAGTTGCTGCCGCTGCTGAAAAAGATCCGCGCGATGGGCATGGTGTTCTTTCTTGTCGCCTTCGCCCTCTGCGTGCTGGCAGGGATCGGACTCGACCGCGTGCTGGAGCGCGCCGTGCCCCTGCGCACGGTCGTCGCTGTAGCCGGCGCGGCGGCGCTGTTCGCGCTCCTTGGCGCTATGGGCGGGCTGCAGGAGCTCGCGACGTCGCTCGCCATCCCGGAGCGGCTGACGGCGGTGGTGGCCAACGCGCCAGAGCTGCGGACCGGCGCGCTGCGGCTGCTGTTTTTCGTGGCGCTCGGCGGCGCCGCGCTTTGGGCGGCCGCGGCGGGGCGGCTATCGCGCCGTGCGGCGGTCGCCGCCGTGGTGGGCATCGCCGCCGTCGAGCTGTGGAGCGTGAACCGCGCGTTCTACGTCTTCTCGCCACGTGCCAACGCGCTCTTTGCCGACGATGCCATCACCACGCACCTGCGGCAGGTGCGCCTCCCATACCGCGTGCTCGACCTGGGGCAGAGCTATCCGCAGTCCACGATGATGGCGTACGGCATCCCCGTGGCGCTGGGCTACCACGGCTTCCAACTGCAACGCTACAACGAGCTCACTGGTGCGAGCGAGAGATATGCCAACCTGCTCTCGCCCAGCATCCTTGATCTGCTGGCGATCCGCTTCCTGGTTCTCCCAGATTCGAAGGCCGTTCCTGGCTATCATCGAGTCGTGGGGCCAACCTCCACCGCTTTCGGGACGACAGCCGTGCTCTACGAGCGCGACAGGGCGGCGCCGTACGCGCGCGTGCTGCCGTCGTCGGCGAAGGCGCCGGAGGCGCAGGTGGTGCCGACGCTCGCGGATCCGCGCTACCCGGTGAACGGTGTCGCGCTGCTGCCGGACACGTCGAGCGCGACCTCCCCCGAGGCAAAGCCGCCGTTCCAGCCGTCGGCGGCATCCGCCGCCGTCACAGAGTGGCGGCCCGGGGCGATGACCATTGTGCTGCAGGGGACCGAGCCCGCGCCCAGCCACCTGCTCGTCTCGGAGAACTGGTACAAAGACTGGCACGCGGAGGTAGATGGTCAGCCAGGCACGGTCCGGCGCTTGGACCACACACTTCTTGGAGTTGACCTCCCGCCAGGAACGCGCGAGGTACGCCTGCATTTTGACTCACCCGAGTACGCATGGGGGAAGACCATCAGCGTGCTCTCGCTGCTCGCAACCGCCGGCATGATTCTGCTGCCGCTTCTCAGGCAGCGGGTGAGCACCCCGGTCAGCCATCGAGTGCAGGGCTAAACCGATACTCGGAGTTGCGTGCACGCTTAGGGCTTGCGGTCGTTTCTAGGCAGAACCTTAACTGCCTTCAGGGTACTCCCGAGCCAAGACGACGTGCGAGGTATTGATCCATCCACACTTTTGGGCACAAGAAACGCCCCCAACTTCGGGGGCGTTGTCGTTCGTGGAGCGAGCGAGACTACACCACTTTGAGCGCCACCTTCCTCGTCGTCTCGGGATCCTCGTGCTGGTAGCAACGTTTCATGGTCGCCAAGTCCTTCCAGTCTCCCACTGCGGCGACATCAACGTCCGGCAGATGCTTGCGTGCAGTCGCCCATCCGCGACGAAACATGTGGAACCCACCATGCTTCTCGTGTGCGAGCTTCGCCAACTTCTCGGCCCGGAGGAGCCACTTCTTCGCGACGTGGCGCGGTAGCGGCTCGCGTGGATCCTGCGGCGCCTCGAAGACCCAGCGCGTGCTATCACCGATGACGCCACATTTCTTCTTCCACGTGGACAGTGCTTTGCTCGCGGCAGGATTCATCACCATGACACGCTCGCGTTTCTTGTTGTCCTCCGTGGCTCCTCTATACCACTTGATGCTGCCGTACGGAGCGTCATCCGTCTCATCGAACGACACGTCACACCACTTCAGGCCGAGGATCGCGCCGATACGACGGCCGGTCTCCCACGCCAGATCGAGCAGCACTCCGAATGCTGGCGGCAACTCGCGCGCCTTCGCCTTCAACGCGCGGTAACGCGCCTTGTCCGCGACTGGACGATCTGGCGTTCTCGGTACTTTCATCTTCGCCCGAGCCTTCTTATCCGTCAGCGGATTCTCCTTGAGGATCCTTTCGCCGATGGCCCAGTTGATAGCGATGGACAGAGCCACGAGGTCAGTACGTCCCGCTGGTGCGTGTCCCTCCTTCTTCCTGTGCTCCATGTACTTCTGCACGGCGTTGGGAGTCATGTCTGCCACCACGATGTCGCCAAGGGCCTTCTGAATTCGTCCGAGCGAACTGATCGCATCCCTCTTGTAGTTGGCCGTGCGTGCAGCGAAGGCCTCGTCCCCGTATCTCTCGGCGAGCGCCGACAACGTGAGCGGAGCACTCTGCGGAGCAGGCATGCCCCTGGGAGGACGTTGATTTTCGTTTGGCGCACCCGGCGTCACAGCATGTCTTTCAGTCGGGGAACACTTTGCTCGAAACGCCATTCAAAGTCGTTGGAGGCTGGGCAGTGCCACCCCAAGCAAGAACGCCCGACACACAAGCGTCGGGCGTCTTGTCAAAGGTTTGATTATCAACGATTTGCAAATCGGGACGGCGGGATTTGAACCCGCGACCCCCTGAACCCCATTCAGGTGCGCTACCGGACTGCGCTACGTCCCGAGAACTACAAACCTACACGATGAAAGAGGTCGCGGAGCGACCCCCTGATCCGAGGCGGCGCGAAGCGCCGGCGAGGAGACGGAAGCGCGGCGCGAGCCGCGCTGACGTCCACCCCATTCAGGTGCGCTACCGGACTGCGCTACGTCCCGCTGTCGCGAGACGAAGCTCGACGGCAGTGTCCCAAAGCTACCCGACGCCCCGGACCAACTCAACGGCGAAAGGCACCTTATCCCGGGACTAGGCACCCCGCGAACAAACCGGACGTTACGACGCCTCGGCGGAAGGGCGCGGCGGACCGATCCCGTCCAGCCATCGCGCTACCCTGGAGTCCGTTGCGGCAACATCGGGCACGTCCGCGATCCGATCGATGACGGCATCCATGGCGGCGATGTCAGGTCCTGCAACGATCGCCACGACATCCGGTGATCCGAACAGCGCATCCGCGTGTACGACTCCGTCGATCTTGCGCACGGCCCGCAGCACTCGCTTGGGCTGCCTTGACGTAATGAAGACGTACGCCCAGATCGTCATATCGATCACAATGGCAACGGTGTCATGCTCCCGTTCGCAGCGACGGTCTCGAGTTAGCGCGCGCAAGGTGGCTGAAACAGCTTTCGAAGACAAGCGCTTTGCCGTACCCACGCGCTTGCGCTGGCTGGGTCGTACCATCCCGCTCCACTTCCTGCGCACCGGAGGATGCATCCCGGCCCGACGCACCTTGCGCCGGGTGCGACGGGACTTTCGACCTCATGTGAGGCGATTTTACCAGCGCTGAACGCCCCATTGCAGAGCGCCCCGCACCTGACTTTGCGGGCACTCGCATCGGACATTTTCTGCGACGCCGCGCTCCTTAGAAGGAGGTCCGACGCAGTTTCGCTGTCGGACCGCGGCGATTTCGGTGGGGTGGCGGGCGACTTCGCGTGCAGTGCAACCGGATCAGGTCTGGAGCTCGAACGGACTTCGACTCTGGTTCGAGACGACTTGAGCCCTTGTTTGCGCTGGTCAAGACGGCCCAGTGCGCGACTTCGGCCTTCCCTCCACCGAACATCGACGGGACACGTCGACGACTTTGGCTGTGGTGTCCCGCGACAACTGGGGAACGTGACGGCTCTTTGCCTCACGTCTCGCGCGACTTCGGAGGCGGTATCCCGGGACTTCGACCGCCATGGATCCCGCTTTCAATAAGCTTGTTCGCGACTTGCGCCCTACCGCGATGCTCTTTCAGGACAACTGTCGCGAGACTTCTGCTCCACCGCAACGGCACCTTCCACGCGATACGGCCGAACCCAACACCCTGTCAGCCGACGCGCACGCCCGTTCAGCTGGCCGCACCCTCTTTCGGGTCAAGCCACACGGCTGCAGAATGGAGCGTCACAGCCGATGAGCGTGAGACCACGGCAGCCGACGCAGGCGACCACACAGCACCATTCCCGCCGCACGCGCGCCAAAGGCAGCCCCCGGGCGCGAAGAGAGTCCGCACATGGACAACCGCCAGCAGCGCACGCTCGACAGCCTTGCGAAAGTGCTCGACTTCCTCGACACGCATGGCCTGAAGCCGACGCCTCCGCTGCTCACCGCGATGCGCACGTCGCTCGACACATCCATGAAGCGCATTCAGGACCTCCATGTGCAGCAGCTCAAGTCGGAGCGACGCGGCTCCGGCGTGACCAACCTCACCTGGCTCCGTACCAGCATGCGGCGCGAGCGCATGATGCCCCTGGTGCGTATCGCCAAGCCGCTGCTCAAGTTCGCTCCCGGCACCGAGGCGGCGCTTCGCGTACCCCACGCGCGCGCCGACGCACTCACGGTCGCAAACGCCGCGCTCAAACTCGCCGACGCGCTCAAGCCTCACACGAAGCTCCTGGTGTCGGCGGGCTATACGAAGGACTTCCTGAGGGAGTTCCGTCACGAGGCGCGCGTCCTTGCACTGGCCGCGAAGGCCAGCGACCAGGCGCGGCAGCGCCGCGCGCGCGCCACCGCCAGCATAGCGACGGAATTCAAGAAAGCCATGGGCACCGTGACGGTGATCGAAGGGATCCTCATGCCACACTTCGCAAGGGATCGTGCTCTCGAACGGATCTGGCGCAACCGCCGCCGCGTCTCGGCCCGTATCGGACGCCCCCGGGCACGCGGCGTGCGCCCGCGCCCCCGGCCCGCAACCGCCACCTTCCTGAAGTCACTCGAAGCCAGCCCTGGCACTTAAGGAACGCGGATCCCGGCCGATACTCGGAAGTGGGTCGCAGGTCCCTGGCCCTGGATTGGCCGAACCGCTATCAGCCCGAGATGGCCGACACAGACTCGCTCTACGATGAGCAAACCGATCTCGCGAAACGGGCGCTCTTTCTGGACCACCTCGAGATGGCGCTCCTGCGCGCCGCTCGCTTTCCCGATCGCCGCTTTGCGCTGCTCTCGTTGTCGATCGAACAGTTCGCCAGCATCGAGACCACCCTCGGGTACGACGTAGCCGGCGACGTCCTGAGGGAATTCGGGCGCCGACTCAAGACGGCCGTGCGCAACTACGACAGCATCGGCCACGTCGCCGGGGACCAGTTTGCCATCCTGCTCGAATCCGTCCGCGACGAGAGCGATCCGGCGCGCGTCGCCAACCGCGTTCACGAATCCCTGCGCTCCCGCATCGCCACGCGATGGGGAGAGCTGACGGTCTCGGCCAACATCGGCATCGTCCTGGGCCCCTCGGGGGCAGACTCCCCCGGCCGCGCCATGCAGCTCGCGGGGCTGGCGCGCACGCGCGCGAACGCGAACGCGTCGCCCTACGAGATCTACGACCCCGTCATGCAGGAGCATGCCAAAACACGATTGCAACGGGAAATGCAGCTGCGCCGGGCCGTGGAGGACCACCAGTTCGACCTGCACTATCAGCCGATCGTTTCCCTCAGCAGCGGGCGCATCGTGCAGACCGAAGCGCTCGTGCGGTGGCGGCACCCGGAGCGCGGCATCGTGGCAGCCGCCGATTTCATCGGCCTCGCCGAGGAGACCGGCCTGGCCGTGCCCATCGGCTGGTTCTCGTTGAACACGGCCTGCCGGCAGCTCGTCCAGTGGCGCGCGCGACTTCCGACCAACGGCGCGCTCGCGATGAGCGTCAACCTCACGGCCGCGCACTTCAAACAGCGCGACGTCGGCGACACGGTAAGCGCCATCCTGCACGACGCCGGACTGGCGACCGGGATCAACCTGGAGGTCACCGAGCGGTTGCTGATCGACGATCCCGCCAGGACGTCAGCCGTCCTCGCCGCCCTGAGGCAAATCGGCATCGGCATCCATCTCGACGACTTCGGCACCGGGTACTCGTCCCTGCAGTACCTCCACGATCTTCCTTTCGACGCCATCAAGATCGACCGCGGATTCATCGGCCGGATGGGCAACGGCGGCCGCGATGCGCAGATCGCAGCGACGATTCGCGAGCTGGCGCGCCAGCTCGGCGTGCCGGTGATCGCCGAGGGGGTGGAGACCGCCGAGCACCTGGCGCTCGTCCGGGACCTCGGCTGCGAGTTCGCGCAGGGCTACTTTTTTGCGCGACCCATGCCCGCGGACGACGTGGCCAGTCTCATGGCCGCCAACCCGCGCTGGTAAACCGCTCTCGGGCACAGTCCAACGACGCGGACGCGGGCTTCGAGATTCTCCAGTGAAGGGGCGGGTTACCCCAACTCAACGACCACGTCTCGTAGTCACGGGCGACGCTACCGGCGCGGTTCGATATCGCCCAGTCGGGCCACGCGCGCGCGGACTTCGGCCACGCGCGGCTGCAGCTCGGGGTCGGCCCGCTCGAACAGCCTGATGAACGCGAGGTAGTGCGTCAGTGCCTTTTGCCGGTCGCCGCGCGCTTCGTACAGCTCGCCCGCGCGCTTGCGCGCCGCGGCGAGGAAATACTGGTCGATGTTGAACCGGAACGGATCGTCCGCGGCGAAATACCGCTCGTACACCGCCAGGGCCGAGTCCACCTGGCCGGCGAGATCGTAGCTCTGCGCGATGTGGGGGAGTGCGCACGTGGTGCAGGTCCCCTGATCGCCGGCCCGGAACTCCGCGGCCGCTTCGCCGTAACGTCGCTCGGCGAGCAATGCCGAGGCGGCCAACACGTGGCGGTCCTCCGCGTCCGTAATTCGCGTGACCTCGCGACGCGAGCGTTCGAACGACGCCGCGATCTCGCGCACCCGATCGCTCCGCCCCGCCATCCCGTAGGCGAGGCCGAGCTGCCAATACGGTCGCAGGCTCACCGGCACCTTCTCGAGCGGCGTTGCGGCCAGGGCCTTGTCGAGAATGGCGGCTGCCCCCGAAGGATCGTTCAGGTAGGTGACTCGTGATGCGGCAGCGTGTATGGCTTCGACGACCGGCGCCTGCACCAGTCCACGTTGCACGTCCCGGGACGTCACTTCCGACTGGATCCGGGCTGCTTCCCTGAGACGCCCACGCGTGCGAGCGATGCCGGCGGCGCTCGCCATGAAAAACGCCGTGCCCACGTCGTTGGGGCGCGCCCGGACCGCGCTCGCCGAAACGGCGGCCGCGGAATCGTACTGGCCCGAGGCGTACAAGAGCTCGATGCGGCGCGCCTGGCGGTTCGACAGCGCGGGAGAAATGGAGTCGAAGTGCGCCAGCGTCCGCCATGACTCGTCGCGACGGCCCTGGCTCCACAGCGTCCAGATCAGCTGATTGTGCGTCACGGCCGGCGCATTGCCGGTCGCGAGGCCGCGGCGCAGGGCGTCTTCGGCCTTGGCCCAGTCGCGCCGCTCGCGGTAGTTGATGGCGACGTTGTTGAGCGCCGTGAAGTTGTCGGGCTGCAGCTCGATGAGCGACTCGTACGCCGACGTCGATTTCACGATGTCCTGCTTCGGCCCCCGATTGTAGTAGCTGCCGACCACGACATAGCGCTCGGCGTCGCTGAGACGGTCCTGGTGATCGAAGGCCTTCTGGAGCAGCGCGTCCGCGCGGTCGGGCTGGCCGCGGTTGGAGTACTCCGCGGCCAGACGGCGGTACGCCATCGCAAATGCGGTGTCGAGCGCGATGGCCTGTTCCAGGAGCGGCGCGCCCCGCTCGAAGTCGCCCTCGTTCCCCAGGATCCGGCTGCCCTGGACGTACTTCTTCAGCGCCTCGAGCGACGGCGTCGTCACCTGCTCCAGCCGTGGCGTCGCCTGCACGGACCTGAGCGATTCACCGATCTTCGCGCGCAGGTCCTTGGCCAGCTTGTCGATGGCGGGCAGCAAGGCCCGTCTCGCCGTCGGCCGTTGCCCTGCAAGCTGGCCAGCTCGTCGCCGGTCTGCGGCGACACCAGGCGCGCCGAGAGCACGTAGTTGCCGCCGAGCTCCGAGATCGTGCCGACGACGACGGCCTTGTATCCTTCGCGGGTCGCCATCTCGCGCGCCACGGCGAAGTCCACCTTCGTGTCGCGCCGGCTTCTGCATGCGTCGCAGCACGTCGCGCAGCTCGTTGGGCTGGACGATGCCGACGGCGCGGGACTGATCCAGCGCGGTACGGAACGCCTCGGTGACCACGGGTCCGTAGCGTCGAATCGGTTGCAGAGGCTCTCGAAGTCGGCGACGAGCAGCTTCTCGTTCTGCTGCAAGCGCGCCCGCCGCCAGCAGCGAACCGAACGGGCCGATGCCCAGCGACCGCAGCACCATGTACGCGGCGATCAGCACCACGAATCCGCCGACCGCGAGCACGCCGCCCATCGACGTGCGCCGCCAGCTCACGTGCGGGCTGGCCTTGATCGCGATGTTGGCCAAGGTGCCGTGCGCCGCCGACGGCGTGCCGCCCGGCGTGAACGTCGGCGTCGCCGTCACGGCGTGCCGCGTGGCGCGGTGGACGTACGCCGTGAACAGGATCACGGGCAGCCCGAGCGCCATCACGATGAGCGCGCCGGGAAAGACCCAGTCGGGAAGCCCGATGGCGACGATGGCGGCCTTGGCCAGCACGGCGACGAACACGAACGCGGCGACGTACGCGCCGAGCGCCTTGCCGAGCATACCCGTCCCCGCGAGCAGAACGGCCGGCATGCGGCTGGTGTCCGCCGCCGCTCGTCACGGTCTCGAGCACGCGCACGACATCAGCGGCGCGCTGCGGCCGCGCATCGGCGTCCTTCGCGAGGCACCGCATGACGAGGTCGGACAGCTCCGCCGGCGTGTCGGCACGCAGCTCGGCGACCGGTTGCGGCGTCTCGCCCATCTGCGCGGCCAGCAGGCGCTGCGGCGTCTTCTCGATGAACGGCGGGCGCCCCGTGAGCAGCTCGTACGCCATGCAGCCGAACGCGTAGATGTCCGCGCGATGGTCCGTCGCCGGATCGGCGGCGGCCTGCTCCGGCGCCATGTAGGCCGGCGTGCCGAGCGACGATCCCACCTGCGTGAGCGTGGCACCGCCTCGCCGTCGCTCGTCGACCGCGCGGCCGCGATGGCCTTGGCGATACCGAAGTCGGTGACCGTGGCGGACCCGCCGCTCAGCAGGACGTTGTCCGGCTTGATGTCGCGGTGCACGATGCCGCGCTCGTGCGCGTACGCGAGCGCCTTGGCGACGTCGCGCAGCACGCCGATCACTTCCGTGATCGGCATCGCGCCGCCGCGCGCCAGCCGCGCGCGCACGCTCTCGCCCTCCACGAACGGCATCGTGTAGTACGGGACGCCGTTCATCTCGCCCGCCGAGAGCACCGGCACGATGTGCGGGTGCTGGAGCCGCGCGGCGAGCTGGATCTCGCGGTTGAAGCGGTCGACGTTGACGCCGGCGGCGATCTCGGGCGGCAGCACCTTCACGACGACCTTGCGACCGAGCGCAGCTTCTTCGGCGACGAAGACGCGCGACATCCCGCCGCCGCCGAGTTCGCGCTCCAGCCTGTAGGCAGTGCCCAACGTCGTCTGGAGCTGCTCGCGGAGGGTCATTTCGGAGGCGGAGGGGGAGGCAGGCTATAAGGTAGGGTCGGGACCGACAGGGACAAGGGAAGCAATCACCGCGCTCGTCCGGCGCTCCCCGCACGGCGGAGTGCCGCGCGCGACTGTTCCCGACTTGTTGTGTAGTCTACATGCTATTAATGTATGGCATACATCAACCGGACGGCTTCATGGCTGGCGAAGGCAAGAAGGCGAAGGTGCGCGAGCCAGTGCAGGTCTATCTCACAGCCACGGATCGCAAACTGTTGCGCGAGGTGGCTACGGCGGCCGGCGTGTCAGGCGCGGAGGTCCTGCGCCGCGGCCTGCGGCGCATGGCGGGCGAGATCCTGTCCGACCGCAATCCGGCGATGCAGCTGCTCGAGGAGATGAACGCGGCTGACTGGCCTGCCAGCATGCCGTCCGATGTCGCCCGCCGGCATGATGAATACCTCGCGGAGGTCGTGTATCCGCCCCCAAAACGCAAGCGCAAGTAATGGCCGGATCGCTCTTTCTGGACACGGCGGGCTGGTTCGCGGCGCTGTCACCCAGGGAGGGCGGGCATGACGTCGCCAGGACCGCGTACGCCGACGCCGTGCGTCGCGGCCTGCTGCTGGTCACCACGCCTCTGGTTGCCGCCGAGACGCACACACTCATCGTGCGATGGCGCGGCCCGCGCGCGGGCACGTTCTTTCTCGAGACGGTGTTCGAGTCGGGCGCGCACGTCGTCGCCACGCTCGACGACGCCCTGATCCAGGCGGCGCTCTCGCGCTGGATCCGGAAGTTTGCCGACAAGCCGCTGTCGCTCGCGGACGCCGTGAGCTTCGAGGTGATGCGGCGCGAGCGGATCGCGCGCGCGCTCACCTTCGATCGGCACTTCGCAGACGCCGGCTTCGAGATTCTGCAGTGAATCCCGTGAACAGGCGATGGGAAACCGCGAGGCTTGCGGCTCCCGCCCGCTCAGGCTGATCTTTGCGAAGAGACATGGCCACTAATGCTCCGCCCGCGCGAGCGCCGCTGTTCACGCCAGAGGCGCCGCCGGCCGCCCATCGGACGCCGCGAACCTGGTGGCTCATCGCGTTCCTGTCGTTCGCGATCGGTGGATACGCGCTGAGCTTCTACGTACGCCGGAGCGCCGCCTTCCCACCAGATCTGGTCGAGTCGTTCACCGCCCGGCCGTGGGGCATCTACAGCCACGTCCTCTTCGGCGCGCTCGCCCTCATCCTCGGCCCATTCCAGTTCCGCCGAGGCATCCTTGTTCGCCATCGACCCCTGCACCGGAATCTCGGTCGCGTTTACGTCATCTCGGCGACGATGACCGGGTTCGTCGGGCTCTATATGGCGATCTACTCCTTCGGCGGGATGAACACGCATCTCGGGTTCGGCATCCTCGGCGCGCTCACAGCGTTCACGTCGCTCATGGCCTGCACGAAGATCAGGGCGCTTGACGTGCGCGCCCATCGCGAGTGGATGATCCGCAGCTTTGCGTTGGTCTTCGGCGCCGTCACGCTGCGCGTGCACTTGCCACTATTGATGGTCGTGTACCGGGGCGAGTTCGCGCCCGCGTACGCCATCGTCGCCTGGCTCGCCTGGGTGCCGAACGTCCTCTGGGCCGAGTGGTACGTGCGGTATTCACGACGCACGATCGCAGCCGACGTTCCTCGGCATTCGCGAGCGGCCACTTGAGCGCTCGCGTGCGCGCATCCAGCGCGGCGTCAGTCGCTGGGAGGAGCGGTTGACGGCGCCGTGCCGACGCGGATCGCGATGTCGCCCACGTTCACCGTCACGCGGATGACGTTCGCGGCGCTGCCATCCAGCCGCAGCTCGTCGCCGGAGCCCGGCGCGCCGCGGTGCGACAGCTTGCGCCCGTTCACGGTCAGCTCGATGCTGCCCACGTTCGTCTCGGCCGAAAGGCCGCCGTGCTCGTTGCCGATGTAGTCCAGCTCCACGTCGCCCACGCCGGTGTTCGCGTGCACCTCGCCATCCGACGCGCGAACGCGCAGGTCGCCGGCGTCGGCCCTGGCAATCACGCCTCCGGCCACACCCTCCACGGTAATGTCACCCGACCCCACCCTGGCTTCCACCGCCAGGCCGCGAGGCAATGTCACGGTCCACTCGGCGACGCAATCCTCGGGGAGCGTCCGATCGGCCGCAACGCGCAGCGTGCGCCCGTCGCGCCGGAGCATGGGCGCGGCCACCACGTCGCACTTGCGCGCCACTCCCATCTTGCCGCGGGCGGGCCCTACCCTGAGCCGGACGGCGACGTCGACAGCGCTGGTGCCCTCGAACCGGATGGGGCCCTGTCGCGAGTCCAGGCGAACGCGGTCGACGTCCTGCGCGGTCGCGCGCGCCGTGTCCGTGTGCTTCCACTCCGCAGCGGACCTGTAGAAGTTCCTCGCGCATCCGAACGTCGCACCGAACAACGCCAGGCCGACGCAGTGCCGCGCAATCCGCATGGGCCGGAGATACCTCGCCCGTCGACACGGCACAAGAGCGGCTGATCCTCCGCTCATCGGTTCGACGGAGCAACCCGTTCGAGCCGTACCCCGCCGTACATCACCGCCGTCACCGTGCCGCCGGCCTCCACGAACTCCAGGACGCCTCCGGAGGCGGGAATCAGCTCGACGCGCAACTGGTTCTTCGCGCCGTCGTACACTTCGGCCACACTCTCCAGCACACCGTTGCGCGCATGGATACGGCCGTCGCGCAGCGTGATCTCCAGCGTGCCAAAGGCGTCGTTTGCATACCGCCCGACGTACGCGGACAACGGGAGCGCCGTCGTCTGCGGCCGCGCTGCTCTCCGCGCCCGGTCGGCCGCGATTGCCGCTCCCTGCTGCTCGGCGCGCGCCGGCATCGCGGCAAACTGCTGGCGGTACTTCGCCACGGCGGGCTCCTTCCCCGTCAGCAGGGCGTAGGCAAACTGCATCACCAGGTCCTGGACCGGAGTGCTGAACGCGCCGTTGCCGGCGACAATGACGCCGATGCGACGCGCGGGCATGAACGAGACAGACGCAGAGAACCCAGGGAACCCACCGAAGTGGTGCACCAGGGTGTCGCCGTCGAGCATGCCGAAGTTCCAGCCCAGGCCGTACCCGAACCGCTGGATCTCACCATACGAGGCGGAGAAGGTGGCCTGGACCCGCTGCGTTTCCGCCACGACGTCGGCCGGAAAGACGCGCCGTCCGTCGATCATCCCGCCATCCATCATCGCGATGACGAAGCGCGCCAGGTCGCCCGTGGTGGAGATCATTCCGCCGGCGGCTTGCATGTTGGCGTCATGCTTGCCGTACGGCAGGCGCGCAATGCCCTGAGGCTCGGCGCGATACGGCATCGCGAGCCGGTTCGTCTGCAGCTCCGAGACGCGCGCCGACGTGGACCTGAGCCCCAGCGGCCGGAACACGCGCTCGGCGAGCACGTCCTGCCACGGCTTGCGCGCCAGCGAGTCGATGGCGAGCGAAAGGATGTTGTAACCGACATTGCTGTAGGCGTACGCCGTGCCGCCCTGCGCCGGCCGGTGCGCGGCGACCGCGCGGATCATCGCGGAACGCTCGATCTCTCCGCTGTACGCGGCCCGATGGGACACGGGGCCATCGCCGCTGATGCCGTGGGTATGGGTGAGCAACTGGCGCACGGTGATGCGCGATGCGTCCAGCCCTTCGGCGACGCGCACGCCGGGCAGGATCTGCGCGAGCGTCATGTCGAGATCCAGCACGCCGGCGCGGTCCAGCAGCACCGTCGCGAGCGCGGTGAACGACTTGGTGCTCGACGCGATGTAGAAGAGCGTGTTCTCGTCCACACGGCGGCCGGTTTCCTTGTCGGCCCAGCCGGCGCCGCGTTGATAGATCACGCGGCCGTCGCGCACGATCGCGACGCCAAGGCCCGGCGTGTATTCGCGGGCGACGGCGAAGTCGATGACGGAGTCCAGCGCGGCGCGCGCTGCCGCTGGCATGGCCGTCTGCGCCGCGAGGCTGGAACCGCTCAACGAAAGAACCGTCATGCTGATGATCGTGGCACGCGCTGGCATCCAGTGCTCCAGGTAAAGTTGGGCGGCGGTTACGTTGCGGCGAATTCTATCGCGGAGGACGCTGATATCGCGGAGACAGCACGCTGCACGGCAAAGACCATTGGTTTACGGCGTGTTGTTCCAGCGTTCTCCGTGTCTTCAGCGATACACTTGCTGCACTCCGGTCCCCTCCGGTGGCGCTCGCCGCTTCGCAAGCTTACCGGCGGTCGCGCGATCGCGCTTGAACGTTCTCAACCTCGACATCGAGACGTGCCAGGCGCCGATAGACGGCCGGCGTGAGGCCGGCGACGCGCCTGAACGTTCTCGTCAGGTGCGGCTGGTCCGCGAATCCGGTCCCGTAAGCGATGCCCGAGAGCGTTTCGTCCCTCGAGCCCATCATGTCCGCAGCGGCGCGCACGCGCTCTGCCTGGAGCGCAGCCGTAACGGAGCAGCCGTAGGCGCGGCGAAACCGGCGCGTGAGGTACACCGGATGCACGCCCGCTTCGCGCGCCAGTTGGCCGACGCCGGCCCCGCGGCCGCGTTCGTCCCGAATTTGCTCGCGAATGCGCGCGAGCCAGTCCGGCACCGGCTTGTCGTGCTCGCGAGGCTCACTGGCGTAGACGGCGCCGAGGCATTCGGCGATTCCATCGTCTATCGAGCATGGAATCGCGGTCGATCCGGTCATCGCGAGGCGCAGCAGCCAGCGCGCGGCGTCCGGCGAAGTCGACCATCGCCATTGCTCCACGGCTCGCGTACCGTCCTCCTGCTCGACAATCCATCTCCGCGCCAGCGGGAGCTGCAGGAGCACGGCACCACGCGGCCCGAACACGTCCACATGCTCCGTCCCCGCCGGCTTGGCGACGACGCTGAGCGGTCCCGCTACGCTCTCGGCGCGTCCCACGCGCTCCCTCAGGGAGCCGGCAAGCACGACCGAGACGTTCGAGTACCCGTGCGCGTGCCACTCGTGCCGCTCACCGGGGCCGTACACGTTGCGAAAGACGGCGAAGCGCTGCGCCATGGGGCCACTACGGCATGGTCATGGGGAGGATTCATCCCCGGTGAACCCATTGAGCGGCCGTGTTGTCCAATTACCGGCCTCCTCCACGGACACTGATGCTCGCCAATCCTCGCCTGTGCACTCTGTTCGGGCTCTTCATTGCAGCCCTCCCCACGGCTTCCCTGGCACAGTCCAGCCCCGCGCGCCCGTGCAGCGATGCCGCCCATCGTCAGTTCGATTTCTGGATCGGAGAGTGGCGGGTGCTCGACACGCGCGGGAACGTTGCCGGCACCAACGTCATACAGCCGACGCTCGACGGCTGCGCGATCACGGAGGCGTGGAGCAGTGGGAACACCCGCGGATTCTCCATCAACTTCTACGACGCGAGCGCCGCCAGGTGGCACCAAACGTGGATCGACAACGCCGGTCGGCCCCTGTACCTCGATGGTGCGATGCGAGACGGGGCAATGATCCTCGAGGGCAGCCAGCGCCTGCCCGACGGCCGTGAGGCAAGACAGCGCATCACGTGGTCGCGGCTGCCGCGTGGCGAGGTGCGGCAGCTCTGGGAGTCGTCGACCGACGCGGGCCAGACGTGGAGCACCGTCTTCGACGGTCGGTACGTGGCGAGCGCGCGCTCACCCTGACGATCGACTCCCCGACACCACGGCGCGTATCGCGACGTAGGATGAGTCACCTTCCTCCAGGACGACGTTCGTGACGTATCTGGCCGACGCGCGTTCCAGCCTCCGGATCTTCCGCCGCAGCCCTGGCCTCGCCGTCAGCGCCGTGGCAGCCCTCGCGATGGGCATCGGCTTCACGACGACGATGTTCAGTATCGTGCGCGGCGGCACCCGCACGTTGCCGTTCGACGACGCCGACCGGTTCGTCGTGGTCACGCGCACGGTGCCGCAGCGCGGACACGATCTCGACCCCGGCCTGTACGACTACGTCGCCTGGTCGCGCGCGCAGCGAAGCTTCACCGCGCTTGCCGCGTTCGAGGAGCAGAGCGTGAACCTGTCCGGCGACCGCCGGCGACCGGAGCGCCGGTCAGCGGCGAGCGTCACTCCCGGAACCTTCGACCTCCTGCGCGTGCGGCCCATGCTTGGCCGCGCGCTGCTGGCCGACGACGCGCGGCCCGGCGCAGCGCCCGTCGCGCTCCTGGGCCACGATCTGTGGCGCGCGCGCTTCGACGGAGACTCCGGCGTCGTGGGGCGCGTCATCCGCCTCGACGGCGAGCCGCGCACGGTCGTGGGCGTCATGCCGCCCGGGTTCGGCTTCCCCGTCCGCAGCTCGCTCTGGTTTCCACTGGCCATCGAGGGCGAGCCGCTGCCGGGCGCGCAGGGGACCGGGCTTCGCGTCTTCGGCCGCCTGAGGGACGGCGTGTCGCTGGACCAGGCGCAGGCTGAGATGGCGACCATCGCCGCCGCGATCTCGCGCGAGCAGCCGGCGACGCACGCGAATCTCTCTGCGCGCGCGATGCCGTTCGTCGAGGTGGAGATGGCGCCGAATACCGCCGCCATCCTCTACCTGATGCTCGGGATCGTTTCGTTCGTGCTGCTCATCGCCTGCGCCAACGTGGCCAACCTGCTGCTCGCGCGGGCGGCGATGCGGAGTCGTGAGACGGCGCTGCGCACGGCGCTCGGCGCGACCCGCGGACGGATTGTCGCGCACCATGTCGCCGAATCGCTCGCGCTGGCGGCGGTGGGTGGGGCCCTCGGCCTCGGCATCGCGCACATCGCCGTGCGATTCTTCGCGGCCGCCACGGCTGACATCATCGAAGCCTTCTGGATCGACTTCCGCGTGGACTGGGCGGTGGTGCTGTTCGCGACGGCGATGGTAGCCGTCGCGGCGGCGGCTGCCGGTGTGCTGCCCGGACTGCGCGCGTCCGCGGCCAACGTGTCGGAGATCCTCAAGGACTCCTCCGGCGGAACGACCGGCCTTCGCATCGGCCGGCTGGCGCGGGCGCTGGTGCTGGTGGAGGTGGCGCTGGCGACGGGATTCATGATCATGACGATGACGTTCACCAGGACGGCCGTGGCACTGCGTTCCATCGACCTGCCCTTCGCGGCGCGGGAGATCTGGAGCGGCCAGCTCGGCCTCACGCAGGAGACACTCGATTCGCCGACAACTCGCGAGCGCCTGGCGCGCGACCTCACCGCGCGACTCGAGGCGATTCCCGGTGTGCGCGCGAGCGCGCTGGTGAGCGTGTTGCCCGGACGTGGCGCGGGGAGCTGGACGTTCACGGTCGATGCGCCGGCGGTGCGCGGCGCGGCGACGACAACGACCACCGGCCTTGCGATCGTCACGCCCGGCTTCTTCGACGTCGTCGGCGCGCGCATGGTGCGCGGCCGCGCGCTCGCATGGACGGACGGAGCCGGCTCGCCGACGGTCGCCGTCGTCAACGAAAGCTGGGTGCGCCGACACTCGGCGGATCGCGATCCCATCGGGCGGCGCATCTGGTTCGGCGAACGCATGCTGCACGTCGTCGGGGTCGCGCCCGACCTGCAGATGCAGGACCCAGAGGACCGCGACGGCGCCGGCGTGTACGCCTCCATGTTGCAAGTGCGCCCATACGTGATTCGCGTGATGACGCGGGCCGAGGGCGATCCCGTTGAGCTCACACCGCGCGTGCGCGACGCGATCGAAGCGGTGGACCCCGACGTCCCCCTGATCGAGGTGGCCAGACTGTACGACGCGATCTACTCGGACAAGAAGGTGCTCGAGGCGTTTGGCGCGCTGTTCTTCGTGTTCGGCCTCGGCGCGCTGTTCCTCACGATGGTGGGCGTGTACGGCGTCGTGTCGTTCGCGGTCACGCGGCGCGCGCGGGAGATCGGCGTGCGTGTCGCGCTCGGCGCGACGCGGCTGGAGATCGTGCGGCTGGTGCTGCGGCAGGGCGTCACGCTGATCGGCGCGGGCACCGGAGCGGGACTCGTCATCGCGTTCACACTCTCACACGTGCTGGCCGCGGTCACCGAGGTCGTGGAGCCCGCGGGGTTCCTGAGCTACGTCGCGATCGCCGGCGCGCTGCTGACCACCGCCGCCGCAGGGCTGCTGCGGCCGGTGCGCCATGCGCTGGCCCTCCAGCCCATGGAGGCGCTCAGGCGCGACTAAAGCGGGTGCGCGACGCACGTCGCGCCCGACATTACGTTGCGCCCGTCGTTTCGTTGCGCCCTACGTCTATCGCGGAGGACGCTGACAACGCTGAGAAAACACGCGGCACGGCAACGGCTATTGGTTTACGGCGTGTTGTTCCAGCGTTCTCCGTGTCTTCCGCGATAGACTTGGCCGGACGTTACTCTGCGCCGACTTGTATCGCGGAAGACGCGAATTTCGCAGAGACAACACGCCGCACGGCAAAGGACCGTTGGTTTACGGCGTGTTGTTCCAGCGTTCTCCGTGTCTCCCGCGATAGATTTGGCCGAACGTTACTCTGCGCCGACTTGTATCGCGGAAGACGCTGACATCGCTGAGACAACACGCGGCACGGCAAAGACTATTGGTTTACGGCGTGTTGTTCCAGCGTTCTCCGTGTATTCAGCGATACACTTGGGGCGCTACGGTCCCACTGATCCTGAGGATCGCAACCGGCACACAGACCTTACGTTGCGCCGACTTCTATCGCGGAAGACGCTGATAACGCTGAGACAACACGCTGCACGACAAAGACCGAGGGTTTACGGCGTGTTGTTCCAGCGTTCTCCGTGTCTTCAGCGATACTCTTGACGCGCAGCAGTCCTAATCCGGATGATCGAAGAAGCTTTGCTTCGATACCGAATAGATGCGTCGAACGAACGAGGGCGTGGGGCCGAAGTTGAACAGCATACCTACAGCGATGCCGCTCGCGCGCTGATAGTTCATCAGCTGATGTATGTTGGCGTCAGAGATTCCAAGCTGTGTCTTGATCTCCAGGATGACGCAGGTGTCGACCAGCATGTCGATCCGGTAGGCTCCTACATCGATGCCCTTGTAGTCGACCGCGACTGGCACCTCTCGCCGCACTTGCGACCCTCGCAGCTCGAGCTCGATGGCAACGCAGCGCTTATACACGACTTCGAGGAAGCCGTACCCGCGCAGTCTGTTGACTTCGAAACAGGATGCGATGATGCGGCTCGTAACGTCCGCATGCAGTAGCTCGATGTGTCTGCCCACCGAAGGCGCTCCCGCACTTTACGGCAATCTGTTGGGCAGGAGTTGAAGGACGGCACCAAAACGCTTCGCCTGCTACCGAATTGGCGCGCCGGAACGTCGAGAGAGCTCACGTTTCTCTCGATGTCCACTCATGTGCCGCCTCGAACAACTCGCGCAAAGCGCGCGAGTCGCGCGATTCGAGTGCCTGCGTGAACGCATTCAGCTCCGTCCGGAGCGAGCCGAGCGCTTCCAGAATCGCATCCGCGTTGGCCATCGTGATGCCCGTCCACAGGTCCGGCGGGCTCGCGGCGATCCTGAGCACGTCGCGACCTCCGGTCCCGAGTTCGGAGACTGGGACTTTCGACTGCGACAGCGCGAGAGCTATCGCGGCCGACGCCACGTGAGGCAAGTGGCTTGTCAGGGCCACGAGATGATCGTGTGCTTCGGCATCCGTCACGGTCGTTCGCGCGCCCAACGCAGCCCAGAAGTGCCGTGCAAGTTCGACCGAGTCGCGCTCGGTCTCGAGAGTGGGACAGAGATACACCTGCGCGCCGGCGAACAGGCCCGCGCGCGCACTGGGCCAGCCGGACCGATGGTCGCCCGCCATGGGATGTGAGCCGACGAACTGCCACGCCACGCCCAGCTGAGTCGCCGCCGCGACGGCCGTGCGTTTGGTGCTCGCGACGTCCGTGACGAGCGCGGCCCGGCCCACGTGGTTCGACGCCGATGTCATCACACGCTCCAGCGCCGTGAGCGGGACGGCGAGCACCACGATGTTGGCGTCGCCCAGTCCGGCGAGCGACGCGTCGAGACGGTCGCGCACGATTCCCTGCTCCACCGCCGCGTCCAGCGTGGCGGCGTCGCAATCGTAGCCCGCCACCCGAGCTCCAAGCGCGGCGAGATCGTGCGCGATGGATCCGCCGATGAGGCCGAGGCCGACGACGGCGACTCGCTGACCGTCAAGCGTCATGGGCTGCCTCGCCTTCCTGTGCGCGCCGCGAGAGGCCGATCAGCTGCCAGAAGATCTGCCGGATCTCCTCGTCGTTCGACAGCCCTTCTTCGCGCGAGATCGACACGGCGCGCCGGATCACGGCCGCCTCGCGCGTATGGTCCAGCGTCGGCATCCCCGCGGCGCGCTTGGCGACGCCGACCTCCTTCGCCAGCTCCACGCGACGCGCGATGAGCTTGATCAGCTCGCGGTCCAGGCGCTCGATGTCGTCGCGCAGCAGCGCCAGTTGCGACGTCATGACGCGGCCAGCACGCGTTCCTTCGCGGCTTTGTCATCGTGCCGCTCCATCGCGTGCAGCGGGAGCGTACGCCCGGCCGCCTCCGCGAACGGCCGCAGCGACCGCATCAGCTCGGAGAAAGCGTCCAGCGACAGCGACTGGTCGCCGTCGGACAGTGCCGCTTCGGGACACGGATGCACTTCGACGATCAACCCGTCGGCGCCCGCGGCGATCGCCGCGAAGGCCAGCGGCGCGACGAGCGACGCGCGCCCGCCGGCGTGGCTGGGGTCCACGATCACCGGCAGGTGCGTCTCGGCCTTGAGCACCGGGATCGCGGCGATGTCGAGGGTGTTGCGCGTGGCCGTCTCGTACGTGCGAATGCCGCGCTCGCAGAGGATCACGTCGCGATTGCCCTGCGTCATGATGTACTCCGCCGCCGTGAGCAGCTCATCGATGCGCGCCGACAGGCCGCGCTTGAGCAGCACGGGACGCTGCACGCGTCCCACTTCGGTGAGCAGCGGGAAGTTCTGCATGTTGCGCGCGCCGATCTGGAGCACGTCCGCATGCTCGGCCACGTCGTCCACCTGCCGCGGGTCCATGACTTCCGTGACGATCGGAAGCCCGGTCTCGAGCCGCACCTGCGCCAGCATCTTGAGTGCGGCGGCGCCCAGGCCCTGAAACGCGTAGGGAGAAGTGCGGGGCTTGAACGCGCCGCCGCGAAGGAGCCGGGCGCCCGAGTCGCGGACCGAGGTCGCGGTGGCGCGCAGCATGTTCATGCTTTCCACCGAACACGGGCCGGCGATGACAACCAGGCCGCGCCCGCCGATGCGCGTTTCCGGCGAGTCGCCCACGTTCACCACCGTGGGCGCCGCGACAAATTCGCGGGCGGCGAGCTTGTACGGCTTGAGCACCGGGGTCACGGACTCGACGCCCGGCAGCGACAGGAGCGACACCTCCTGCAACAGGCCTTCGTCGCCGATGCATCCGATGATGGTGCGGTGCTCGCCGCGCGACACGTGGGTGCGGAGCCCCAGCTGCTCGACGCGTTCGCGAATGTGATCGAGCTCGGCTTCGCTGATTTTTGGCTTCGTGATGATGATCATGCGCGCGTCTCCCCTCGAGCGTAGGTACCGAGGATGCGGAAGGTTTGTGTGGTGCGGGTGACGGCGGCGAGCATCGCGGTCACGCGTTTCTCGCCGGCGACGTGGTCCACGTCGGCGAAGAAGCGGTAGGTCCACGGCTCACCGGTGGGTCGCGATTCGAGCCGGCTGAGATTCAGCCCATGGTCGGCGATGGGGTCGAGGGCACGAATCAGCGCGCCCGGCTCGTTTGCTGTGGTGAAGATCAGGGTCGTGCGCGCCGGCGTCAGCGGCGGGATCATCGCGGGCCTCCGCGCGACGGCGAGGAAGCGCGTCTGGTTGTCGGGACGGTCCTCGACGTCCTCGGCGAGGATCGTCAGCCCATAGCGCGCGGCGGCGTGCCGGCTCGCGATGGCCGCTCGCGTCCTGTCGCCGGATTCGGCCACGGCCCGCGCGGCGCCGGCGGTGTCGGACGCCGCCTGTTCGCGAATGTCGGAGAGACGCGCGAGGAAGGCCGAGCATTGCGAGAGTGCGACGGGGTGGCTTTCGACGACGCGAATTCCGTCGAGAGTCGCGCCGGGGACGGCGAGGAGGCATTGCCGCACCCGGAGGACCGCCTCGGCGACCGCATGCAGCTCCGGCGCGCCGGCGAGCGCGTCGAACGCGGCCATGACCCCACCGGCAACGGTGTTTTCCACGGGGAGAACGCCGGCGTCCACTTCGCCGCGACTCACCGAGCGCAGGACGTCGGCGATGGCGCGGGTCGGGACCGCCGTGGCGTCGGGCCAGAGCACGGTGACGGCGGCTTCGCCGAATGCGCCGAATTCGCCGTGGAACGCGACGCGACGTGGAGCGTGTGATGCGGTGAGTTCCGGGTCTGTCATGCGGGATGCGAAGTGCGGGATGCGAGGTGCGGGAAAAAGAAAAGGGCCGCTCGAGTCGAGCGGCCGAAGGATTTGCGTTGAGTGTCGTCTGAAATCAGCTCAGGTCACGCGTTATCCTCGACCGCCCGTGGGGTAGCCAAAATAGGGATAGCCGCGGTAGCCAAAGGGGCTGGCCGCGCTGACAGGAAGGGAGGCGTGATGCGTGAACATGACTCAGCCTAGAGTATTACATGCACCAGGGGAGCGCAACCAGCCGCGCGCTGAAGCCGGAATTGCCCACGGACCGTATTATGGTACGACGATGAGTTCCGATTCCATCGAGAGGGCTGGCGCAGCCGCGCGGTCCCTCGTGATCCCCTCCGAGTTCGTGCCGGACCACGCGGGCACTGTGGGCGTCCTCAGCAGCCAGGTGCGTCGGGGGGACTGGATCATGCCGCGCGAGCTTCGCGTGGTCGCCGTCATGGGCAACGTCGAGATCGACCTGACGCGCGCCCGCGTGGGCCCGGGCACGTCGCGCATCGAGGTGCGCTGCGTCTTCGGCAACGTGGAGATCACCGTACCGCCCTGGCTGCGCGTCGAGAGCGACGGCACCGGGTTCCTGGGGAATTTCGAGGTCAACACGAAGGGACAGGCGCTGCACGATCCGGACGCCCCGATCATCAGCATCAGCGGCACGGCGTTCCTGGGCAACTGCGAGGTCAAGGTCGTGGACCCCAACGCGCCCGACTGGATGGACAGGCTTGCCGCGCGCTTCGGCGGCTAGCGTCTCGAACTACCGGGAGGCGGTATGAATGCGCAGCTGCGCAGGATCCTGGTTCTTGTCGCGGTCGCTTCCACGCCGTCCTTCGCGCGGTCGCAGGCGCTCGACCTCGCGCGATATCGGCTGGTGGACCTGACACACGCATTCGGCCCGCAAACCTTGTATTGGCCCAGCTCACCGTCCGCGTTCAAGCTGGACACGCTCTCGTTCGGCATGTCGGCCGGTGGCTACTTCTATGCGGCATTTGCGTTCGCCACGCCTGAACACGGGGGCACGCACATCGACGCGCCGATTCACTTCGCCCAGGGCGCCCGGTCCACCGATCGCATTCCGCTCGAGCAGTTGATCGCTCCCGCGGTGGTGATCGACGTCTCGCAGCAGAGCGCGCGCGACCCGGACTACCGCGCCACCGCGCAGGACGTTCTCCAGTTCGAGACGCGGCACGGGCGGATCGAACCGGGCACGATCGTCCTGCTGAGAACTGGCTGGTCGAAACGGTGGCCGCATCGCCAGCAGTATTTCGGCGACGACACGCCGGGCCGCACGACACACCTGCACTTCCCCGGCTTCGGGGCGGACGCCGCGCGGCTCCTCGTGGAGCAGCGCAGGGTTGCCGTGCTCGGCATCGACGCCGCCTCGATCGACTATGGACCCTCGACCGACTTCATCGTGCATCGGATCGCGATGGCGGCCAACATTCCCGCGCTGGAGAACCTGACAAACCTGGATCTGCTCCCGGCCAGAGGGGCCACGGTCATCGCGCTTCCGATGAAGATCCAGGGCGGCTCTGGCGGGCCGCTGCGCGCGGTCGCCTTGGTTCCCGTGAGCCGGCTCCAGAGAGGCTCCCCGTAAGCAACGCAGCGCCGACTTGTATCGCGGATGACGCGGAGCACGCGGACACTGCACGCGGCTACAAACAAGATCCTGGGTTGCCCTTTCCGCGTGCTTTTGTCCGCGTCTTCCGCGTGGTCCGCGATAGCCTTCCGCGCATCGTTGCTCCCCTTGACAGTCTAGTGGTAGTGGTTGAAACTTCCGCCATCACTAGACCGTCTAGGCGAGAACATGGCGAAAGCTCCGGCACCACTCCTTCAGGGCACCCTCGACCTCATCGTCCTCCAGTTGCTGCGCGCTGAGCCGACGAACGGGTACGATCTCAGCCTCCGCATCCAGGCCATCTCCAGTGACGTGCTGCAGGTGAACGCGGGCTCGCTGTATCCGGCGCTTTACAGGCTCGAGGAGCGAGGGCTGATCCGTGCGGAGTGGCAGAACACGCCGAAGGGACGCCGGGCCAAGGTCTATTCGCTGACCGCTCAGGGGCGAAAGCAGCTGGCGGAGCAGCGCGAGAGCTGGTCGCGGTTCTCCGACGCCCTGGCCGCAATCCTGAAGACCACCTGAGGCGCCGATGAACCTGCTGCGACGGTTGCTGCTCCGCCTGCGCGCGGTCTTTGGCCGGCGCGCGCTCGAGAGCGACATGCAGGCTGAAATGCACGACCACCTGGAGCGAGCCGCCGAGCGGCTCGTCGCCAGGGGCATGTCGCCCGCCGCCGCACGCCTCGAAGCGCGCCGTGAGTTCGGCAACGTAGGCGTCCTCCAGGAGGAAGCCCGCGAGGCCCGTGGCGCCCGTTGGCTCGACGCGCTCGCCTCCGACCTCTCCTTCGCCTTTCGGTACTTCGCCCGCAACAAGGCGACTACCGCGATCATCGTCGCGGTCCTCGCCCTCGGCATCGGCGCCAACACCCTGATGTTCTCGATGTTCCAGGCCGAGATGATGCGTCCGCCTCCCGCCGTTCCGAAAGACGACGCTCACGTCCGGATCCACGCGATGCAGCGCGAGGCCCGTGGCCGTTGGCAGGCGAGCGCGTTCTCGCACCCGGAGCTCGTCGCGCTCCGCGCCCGCTCCGAGACCTTCCGCGACGTCGCCGGCCACATCGCGCACGACGTGGTCCTCGACGCCGGAGACAGTACCGGCGCCCGAGGCGTCGGCGCCCAGTTCGTCACCCCGAATTTCTTCCACGTCCTCGGCATCCCTCTCGCCGCGGGACCGGGATTCACGTTCGCTTCGCGCAATGCAGGCGCCCGCGACGAGACGGGCGACGCCGACATGGCCGCCGTGATCTCGTTCGCGGTGGCGGAGGAGCTGTACGGCACGCCGCCGGCCGCCGTCGGAAAGCGTGTTCTCGTCAATCAGATCCCGGTCCGCGTCGTGGGTGTCGCGCTACCCGGGTTTCAGGGCGCGCTGCGGAACAGGGACAGCCCCGCGCTGTGGATCCCCCTGAGCGCTCGCGCCCAGATCGCCCGCGTGCCCTACACCTGGCACACGGACGGTCCGGCTCTCGACCTGTTCGCGCGCCTCGCGCCCGACGCGTCGCCCGATCAGGCGGACGTCATCGCACGACAGGTTGCCGCGCGCGCCCTGCCCGACTCGGCGGCGCGCCTGGGCACGGCGCGCACGGCATCGGTGCGCGGAATGCACCGGCCGGCGCCGGGAGACGAGACGGCCCAGATGTACCTGGTATCCGTCTGGTTCGGCGTGATCGGACTGCTCATCCTGCTGCTCGTCTGCACCAACGTCAGCTCTCTCATGGTGGCCTCTGCCGTGCGGCGCCGGCACGAGATCGCCGTGCGATTCTCTCTCGGCGCCACGCGCGTCCGAGTCCTGCGGCAGCTGCTCACCGAATCCACGATGCTGGCGCTCGCTGCCGGCGCGTCCGCCATGCTGCTGTCCTGGTGGCTCATCACCTGGCTCAACAGGGACGGCGAGATCGACGGCGTGAACGTGATGCCGGACCTCGGCACGATCGGGTTCACGATGGCACTCGCCCTCGGCACGGGCATGCTTTTCGGCCTCTCCCCCGCCCTGCATGCCACGCGCGGACACGTGGCCAACGCGCTCCGCGACTCGGGTACGGGTGCCACGCGGCGGTCGCGTCTCCAGCGCGTCTTCGTGGTCGCGCAGATCGTGATATCGCAGCCGCTGCTCCTGCTGCTTGGTGTGACGTCCTCCATGATATTCGCCGACTTCGAGCCGCTGCCGTCGGCGCTGAGCCAGCGCGTCGTCAGGGTATCGCTCCGCCCTCTGACCCGAACGGGAACGCCCGCACAGCGCCAGGAGGCGGTGGATTCGCTCGTCCCCCGCATCGCGGCGCATGCCGAAGTCACCGGCGCAGTGCCCGAGGCAGCCGCTTTCGCCGTGCGAAGCATTCTTGTCCCCGATGACGACGCCAGCGCCGCGCGCGCGGAGACGGTTGAGCTGCGCGCAAGAGTGCAATGGCGCGCTCGCTCACCTTCGGTTGCGACCACGGTGCATGTCGAAGGCGCGGTGCCGGGGTGGTTCGCGTTGCTCGATGTCCCGATCCTGATGGGGCGCGACGTGGCGTTCGCGGACACCGCCGAACGCGACTGGCCCGTGGTGATCGGGAGCGACCTCGCACGCACGCTCTGGCGCGGCGAGAACCCGATCGGCCGCACGCTGGCGTCGCCCGCGAGCGGCAGCGCGCAGGACTCAATCGCCATGACGGTCGTGGGTGTGTACGACGCGACGCGGCAGACCACGCGCGGGAAGTCCGTGGATCGCGTGTACACCGCGCGCGACAAGCGGTGGCGGCGCGACGTGGTGCTCGTGCGCACGCGCGGAGCCGCCGAGCCGTTCCTGCCGGAGCTGCGCCGCGTGATTCGCGCCGCGGCACCGGGCATTCCCGTCGGCAGGATGGAGACGCTCGCGCACGTGGCCGCCGCGGAACGCCGTGAAAGCATTCAGGTCGTGGGGCTCGCGGGCACGGCCGGCGTGCTCGTGCTGCTGCTCGCCTGCCTGGGCTTGTATGGCGTAGTGTCACTCGCGGTCCGCCAGCGGAAGCGCGAGATCGGCATCCGCATTGCCCTCGGCGCGAAGCCAGCCCAGGTCGTCGGGATGTTTCTGGCCTCCGGAGTGTGGCTCGCGGTGGTCGGGCTGCTTCTCGGTCTTCCAGTGAGCACGATCGGGATGCGCGTGCTGCTCATGCAGCCCTTTGTGATAGCGCCGCCGATCAATGCATGGCTGGTAGGTGGCGCGGTCGGGCTCATGCTGCTGGCGGTGGCAACCGCGGCGACGTGGCTGCCCGCGCGCAGGGCGGCTTTTGTGGATCCCGCGCTGACTCTCCGAATCGAGTAGTCAGCTGCGCAGCGCGCTCGCCAGCGCCGCAATCCTCGACGGGCCGATCCGGCAACAGCCACCCACGAGACGCGCTCCGGCCTCGACCCACGCCGGAGCCAGCTCCTCGATCCGGTCGCCCGGAACTCCCTCCCAGGCGCGGCGCTTGGCGTTCCAGCGCGAGCCGTCGTTGGGATAGACGATGATCGCTTTGTCGGTGTGGCGCCGCAGTTCGCGAATCGCCTTCAGCACCACGGCCGGGTGCACGCAATTGACGCCGACCGCGACGACGTTCGGGACGTCGTCGAGCAGACGCGCAACGTCGCTCAGCGGCTCACCGTGCGCGGTGTTCAGTCCGTCGCGTGATGTACAGCTGACCCACGCCTCCACCGATGGACGGTCCCGCAGCAGCTGAGCGAGCGCTCGCACTTCGTCGAGTGACGGGATCGTCTCGCACGCGAGGACGTCGGCGCCGCTGTCGGCCAGGACGTGGAATCTCCTCTCATGGAACGCCACGAGATCCGTGACCGTGAGGCCGTAGTCGCCGTGATACTCGGATCCGTCGTGGCGCGAGGCGCCGAAGGGTCCGACGGACGCCGCGACGTATCGGGAGACCCGTGGCGCGCCGCGCCCTGCACCGCCCGCGATCAGCTCGCGGGCGGCGCGAGCCAGAGACACGGAGCGCCCGAGCAACGCGGTGGTCTGGTCCTCGGAGACTCCAGCAGCCGAGAATCCCTGGTAGCTCGCCTGATAGCTCGCCGTCGTGGCGCACGACGCGCCCGCTGCGAAGTAGTCCGCGTGCAGCTGCTCGATGGCTTCGGGCGCATCGAGCAGAAGACGCGCCGACCAGAGCGGGCCCGAGACGTCGTACCCTCGCGTCTCGAGCTCCGTCGCCAGGCCGCCGTCCAGGACGATCGGGCCGGGACTGCCGCGAACGCGCGCGCCGAATGACGCCGCGTCGTCCCGGCTCTCGTCCCGGAGACTTACGTCGCCTTCGACGCCTTCGTGGAATCCCGCTTCTTCAGGGAATCCCGCCGAATGGAATCGCGCCTCGCTGAATCCCGAGCCGCGCTCTGAAGCGTATCCGTCCTGGTGCTCACCACCGTGTCGGTCGGCGGCACGGCCAGCGCGGCCGTCGTGTCGAGGCCGGGCACCGTGGTCGTGTCCGCGCTCTGGTCGTCGGCCTTTCTGCAGGCGCTGAGCGTGCACAGTGCCGCGAGCGCTACTACTGCGGTCGTCGTCTTCATCATCAAGTCTCCCCTCTGCGCGTGTAGATGTTTGTGGCCATCCACCCAGCGACCTGATCGGGCAATCTTCGTACCGCATCACGTCGATCAACGCGCCTTCAGGCGAAGCCGCGTTCCCCAGGGATCGCGAGCGATCGCGTCCGCGTTTTCGCGCTCGATTGTGTGACCCGCATCACGAAGACTCGCCGCGGCCGCGTCCACATCGGCGGCGTTGGGCACCACGATATCCCATTCCAGCAGCCCGGCGTCGTCATCGGACGCGCTCGGCGCGCCGCTCGCCCACGTGTTGGTGCCGAGGTGATGGTGGTAACCGCCCGCCGACAGGAACAGCGCGCCGGGATAGCTCCACACGGTCTTGTCGAATCCGAGCGCGTCGTGATAGAACGCCGACGCCTGATCGATGTCGCCCACGTGCAGGTGGACGTGTCCGATAGTCGTGCCCTTCGGCATTCCCGTCCACACCTGACTCTCGCCCGCGGCGAGCACACTCTCCAGGTCCAGCGGGACTGTGGACATGCTGAGCTGTCCGTCTTCGATGCGCCAATTGGAGCGCGGCCGGTCGGCGTAGACCTCGATGCCGAGGTTGTCGGGGTCCTGGAGGTAGATCGCTTCGCTCACGAAGTGGTCGGACATTCCCGGCCGCGCGCCAAGGTGAGCGAGGTGGCCGAGGAGGCGTCCGAGCGACGCGCGGTCGGGCAGCAGGATGGCAAAGTGGTAGAGGCCCAGCAGCCCTCGTCGCGGCACCATCCGCGCGCCCTTGCGTTCGTGCAGCTCGACGAGAGGCTGGTCGCTCCCCTCGGCGCCAAGTGTTGCGTGGATGGGCGAGCGCTGGATGAGGCGGAAGCCGAGGACGGTCAGGTAGTACGCGAGCGAGCGCTCGAGGTCCGAGACCTGGAGCTTCACGCGCCCTGGATGCGTCTCGCCGGGGAGGCGATACTTTGGAGCGGGAATCATGTCCGCGGTGTCATTCTGAGCGAAGCGAAGAATCTACTCGACACGCTCGAGATCCGAGCGAGGAAGGTATCGCTACGCGGCCTCCTTCTGGCCGCGCCGCTGATCTTCGTGGCGCATTTTCTCGAGGAGGCGCCAGGCTTTGTCGCCTGGTTCAACGCGCACGTCGCGCGCGGAGTTACCGAGCAGATGTTCTGGACCGTGAACTACACGGGCCTTGCCATCACGCTCGCGGTCGTGGCACTGGCGTGGCTCGACGGGTCCGCGCTTTCCGATGTCGCCGTCGTCGCCTGGTTCAGCCTCCTGTTCGGCGCGAACGCATTGCTGCACTTGACGGCCACCGCAATGGACCGCGCCCCGATGCCGGGCGTGGTGACGGCCGTGGTCTTGTATCTGCCCTTCTATGCATGGTTGATGCGCCTGGTCGCTCAGGCGCGGCGACTCACTCGCAGCGCGATCGTTGGCGCTGCTCTAGTTGGAGCGACACCGATGCTCGCGCACGGATACCTGGTCATTTTCCGCGGCACCAGACTCTTTTAGGGCGGCGCGCTCGGCTACTCCGAGCGCAGCGCCGTCACCGGATCCACGCGCGCCGCGCGCCACGCCGGGATCAAGGTCGCAATGGCCGCGGCGACCAACAGAGCTGCCGAGGTGAACACGATCACTCGCAGATCGCCTGGCTCCACACCATACAGCATGGACGTGACGAACCTGCCTCCGGCCAGAGCCAACACGACGCCGATGATCACGCCGATCGCCACGACGCGAAGGCCCTGGCCCAACACCAGGCGCAGCACGTCAGGGACCTGCGCACCGAGCGCGACGCGCACGCCGAATTCGTGCGTCCGCTGGTTCACGCCGTAGGCCACAGTGCTGTAGATGCCAACAACTGCGACGATCAGCGCCAGCACACCGAACGCGCTGAAGAGCGCGGCGCTCATGCGCCACGGCCGGTATTGCCAGGCCAACTGGTCAGCCATGACCGTCACGGATGGGTGCGCGTTGGGGTATTCGCGCCGCAGCGCCGAGCGGAGCTCGGCCGCAACAGCCGCCTCGCTGCCGGATTGTGCGCGGGCCACCAGATGCGTGCCCTCCCACCCGCTCTTCAGCCCCAGTGGTAGATAGAAAGCGGCTCCGACGTCCTCGATGACACGCATGCGACGCGCGGTTTCCACAACGCCCACGACCGTGTTGCACGGGTTGTCACGCTTTCCCATTCGGATGCAGCGGCCCAGGGCCTCGGCGCCCGGCCAGAAGAGATCCGCCATCTCCTGGTTGACCACGACTTCGCGCGGCGCCGCGGCTCCATCCGACGTGAACGTCGCGCCGCGCAGGAACCGCAGCC
This sequence comes from uncultured Gemmatimonadaceae bacterium, assembly GCA_963724885.1. GTDB lineage: Bacteria > Gemmatimonadota > Gemmatimonadetes > Gemmatimonadales > Gemmatimonadaceae > DASPMP01. The sequence goes on from CAVRWG010000005.1 coordinate 436,854, forward strand.
CCACCGTGCGAAAGTACGTCGATGACACTCCGTGAACGACTGGTCCTTTTTCCCCGCGCGAACCGACGGAGTCCGATCCGGTGAAGTAGTCGGTGACGTTGTACCCGTCCATGGGACCACTGTTGGAGCGCGCCACGGATTCCACGCCGGACCTCCCCTCGAGACGCTGGGCTATTCGCGCAATCCCGCGGGCGACTACGCTGTCCGGCTGCTCCTCACCTTCGTAGAACTGGGGCGTCGCCACCACGACCTGCTCCGTGTCGAAGCCGACGTCCAGGCCGCGGACGTTCTGCAGGCTCCTCACGAAGAGGGCCGCGCCAACGAGCAGCACGACGGAAAACGCCGCCTGCACCACGACCAGCGCTGAGCGCAGCGGTGTACCGGGTTTGCCGGCCTCGCGTGCTCCAGCCTTCAAGGCGGCAGTCAAGCCGGGATTGCTGGCCTGGATAGCCGGAATGATCCCGGCGACGAGCCCGGTGGCCACGGCAGCAGCGATCGTGAAAACGCCGACGCGAAGATCGAGCGGCGAGTCGATCCACTCGATGTTGGGCAGCAGCAGCGCTCGCAAAAGCTCCCCGCCCCACTGCGCGGTCAGCGTCGCCGCCGCGCCGGCGGCAAGCGCCAACAGCAGCGTCTCGGTGGTGAGCAGACGTACCAGCCGTGAACGCGACACGCCGAGCGCCAGGCGCACGGCAATCTCGCGACGGCGGTGCACCGCGCGCGCCAGCAGCAGGTTGACGACGTTGGCGCATGCGATGAGGAGCACCAGGATCGCGACGATGGCGAGCCGCGTTGCGATCACGATGTCCTGGTCGAGTCTCCCCGGTCCGCGCGCCTCGATGATGGAGCCGGTAGACATGACCATCGTCGAATCTTCGCCCCAATACGGCAACCGGCTTTCGGCGGCCAATGCAAGGGGGGTGGCACGCGCGCCGAAGGCGGCGTCGGAGAAGGCGGGTTTCGCCCGCAGCACCGTCCGAGCGCCAAAGGAGTTGAAGGTCTCCCACCAGCGCCTCTCGCGAGCTGTCGTGGGGATGGCACCAAGCGGAATCCACACATCCGCGGCTTGAACATCCAGTCCGACGAACTGTGGCTGCGCGACGCCGATCACGGTGTAGCGTTGCGGCCCAAGAGTGATGAGTTGATTCAGGATTGCGGAATCGGCGCGGAATCGCGAGCGCCAAAAGGAGTAGCTTAGGACCACGACGTTGCTTCCGGCGCCGAGCAGGTCCTCATCCGCCGTGTAGAAGCGCCCAAGCGCCGGACGCACACCAAGCACGCGGAAGTAGTTGGAAGTGGCGAACACGCCGTGGACCGGCGGACCGGACCTGTCCCTTCCAAGCGACATGGCGTTGTCAGCCGTGAACAGCGCGATGTCCGCGGAGCTTCCCGCCGCCTCGAGCATCGCCGAGTACACCGGATACGCCATGTGCTCGCGCGCGTACGGTCCGTCAGCTCGCCCTGAAGTCGACATCCAGATTCTGCGCAGCGTCGCCGGATCTTCGACGCCCGGTGGCGTCCGGAAGAGAATGCGGTCGAGGAAGCTGAACATCGCGGCGTTCAGGCCGATCCCGAGCGCCAAAGTCACGACTACCGTGATGGTGAATCCCGGACGGCGGACGATCGATCGCCACGCGTAGGTCGCATCCTGCCGCAACACATCGAGGGAACCGAGCCAGGTCATGCGGCGCGTCTCCTCCTGGTACCAGGTGCGGTTGCCGAAGCGGCGGCGCGCACGGTCGCGGTCGCGCTGCTGCATGGCGTCGAGCGACTCGTGAAACCCCATCTCCTCGCGCAGCTCACGCTCGTAGTCGCCGGCGCGCAGCAGCGTGCGGATGCGGTGCGACAGCCCATCGAGCCAGGACATGCAGATCCCTCGCTACGCTCGGGATGACACGGTCAGGCCTCGGCCTCGCGGCCCAGCACGCGCGCGATGGCGAGCGAGACCTTGTCGAACGCCGAGATCTCCTGACCGAGGTGCCGGCGGCCGGACGCGGTCATGGTGTAGTAGCGCGCCTTGCGGCCCGTGGGCGACACGCCCCATTTGGACGTGATCAGGCCGGCGCGCTGGAGACGCTCGAGCGCGGGGTAGAGCGAGCCCTGCTCGACCCGGAGCACGTCCTGAGACGACCGCTCGATGTGCTGCGCGATGGCGTACCCGTGCAACGAGCCGAGGCTCAGGGTCTGGAGCACCAGCATGTCCAGGGTGCCGGGAAGAATGTCGCTCTTGGCCATATGTAGCGTGTCTACCGGTGACGTGCAGACAGACTACATATCAGCGAGCTTGAGGGCAAGAGGCGTTCTTTACGGCGTTCTTTACGGCGTTCTTTACGGCGTTCTTTACGGCGTTCTTTACGGCGTTCTTTACGGCGAGTCGCCGTTTAGATCGCCGCCAAGATCGTTGTTAAGATCGTGGTAAAGACCGCAGTAAAGATCGCAGTAAAGACCGCAGTAAAGATCGCAGTAAAGACCGCAGTCAGCCCTTAGCCAGCTTCAGCGATGCGGTCGTCGTTCGAGAACCCGGCCATCAGTGGCTGGATGCCGGCGACCGGCTCGCCGCGCCACAGGTACTGCTCCAGCAACTCGTCGCCCCATGCGGTCCAGCCCGGGGGGATCGGGCACACACGACGCTTCTCCAGGTGGCTCTCGAAGCAGAGCCAACCCTGTGAGTACGTGCCGCGAATCACGGCGCGTCTGGTGTCACCCAGGCGCCTCGACTCCGAGCGACGCTCCGGAAACTGAATGCCGCGCTTCTCCATCCGCCGATCCCTGTGCTTGCTGCGCCGCCGCTCCGTGTGCCGCGGGACGATGTCCCACACGTGCCATTCGGTGCCAGCGGAATCCATGAACATCCTACAGGGCATCTACAACCTCCTGCCACAGCCCATCATCCGCTGAGGCCGCCTCGATGCAGCGCGACCTCTCTGCCATCGGTCAGGCAGAAGCGATGCCGTGCTGGCGGCCTCACGCTTGCAATCCGCGCGCGTAGATGATCATGCACCTCGCGCGCGCGGCCTTGCTGGTGTGCCTTTCGTCCAATCTGCGCGCGCAGGCCGCCGAACCGCCCAGGACACCGCTCTTCACGCGCAACGACGCGATCTGGTCGGCCGCGTTCCTGGCGGGATCCATCGCGCTGAGCACCGCCGACGTACGCATCGCCCGCGCGTGGAACGACTCGACGCACCGCACCCCGGCGCGCGACAATCTTGCGCGGAACTTCGCGAAGATCCAGGAAGGGACGCTGACCGTCGGGAACCTGGCTCTCTGGGGCATCGCGCGGCTCGCGAAGATGCGCTCGATGGCGGACATCACGTTCCACGCCGCCGAGTCGGTGGTGATCGGGAGCCTCGCGGCGCAGGTCATTCGCGGACCGCTGGGCCGCTCGCGTCCGCACGTGACTGAGCTGCGGGACCAGTACGACTTCCGTCCGTTCCGGGGATTCAGCGAGTTCGAGTATCGCGCGTTTCCCTCGATCCACACGGCGTCCGCGTTCGCGGTGGCGACGGTCTACACGCTCGAGACGAGGCGCCGTGCGCCGGACGCGGTGTGGATCGTGGCGCCGGTGGCTTACCTGATCGCGGCCGGTCCCGGGGTGTCACGCATGTACACGGGGCAGCACTGGGCCAGCGACATTCTCGCGGGCGCGTTCATCGGGACGTTGGCCGGGGCCAAGGTGGTGCGGTACAACCACGATGTGGATCCGGACAACCGGGTGAACCGGTTCTTCCTGGGCAGCCGCAACGTGCAGCTGGGCATTGGAGAAAGCGGAGCGAGCGTGAGGTACACGCGCGCGTTCTAACACCCCGTCTCCAAGAACTGCGAACAACGTGGTATCTGGTGTAGAGGGTTCAGGGTACGGGGTCGAGAATCAGGCCTGGGGATTGAGTGGTGATACGCACTCACACCACGCACCTCACAGCTGATTCTCAATCCCTGATCTCTGAACCCTCTAAACCAGATACCACGTAGTTCGCAGTTTCTATTGGAGTGCGTCGAGTGAGGACCTCAGCCGCGGCATCAGTTCCTTCAGGTCGTTGAGCGAGACAGCGCCGACGGAGAGCCTGAACCACCCACTCCCCTCCGGTTGACCGAACGCGCTGAAAGGCACGGCGGCGAGGCCAGCGCTCCGCAACAGATACGACCGGACGTCGTCATCGCTGCGCAGCACGCCATCCTTCGACCGCTTGCCGTGCAGAGCGAACTTGGCACTCAGGTAGATGGCGCCGCTCGGGATCGCGGCGTCCACCGGGAAGCCCTCGCGCCCGAGCGCCGCGATCCCGTCGTGCAGGGTCTGGAGCCGCTGGAGCACCTCGCCGCGCATCTGATCGTGGAACGCGTCGATCGCGGCGTCATCGCCGAGCAACGTGGTGGTCGCCACCTGCTCGGGCCGCGGTGCCCACGCGCCCACGTGCGTGAGCAGGTCGGACATCTGCTGCATGATCGTGGTGGGACCGATTCCCCAACCCACACGCAGCCCCGTCGCGGCGAACGACTTCGAGATGCCGTCAACGTAGATGGTGTATTGCGCGATCTCGGGCCGCAGCGCCACCGGGTGCACGTGCTGCACGCCGAACGTCAGCATCCAGTACACCTGGTCGTACAGCAGATACAGCGGGCGGTCGGACCCGGCGCGGCGATCGTTCTCTTCGACCACCGCGTCGCAGATTTCGGCGAGCTGTTCCTCCGTGAACGTGGTTCCCGTCGGATTCACCGGCGAGTTCAGCACCAGCATGCGCGCGTCGCGCAGCTTGCCGCGCAGCATCGCGGCCGTGGGCAGGAACGCGGTCTTCGCCTCGCACGCCACCGGAACGGACACGCCGCCCGACATCTGGCAGTAGTGCACGTTGTTCCACGACGGCACCGGATACACCACGCGATCGCCGGGGTCCACGAGAACGCGGTACGCGCCGTAGATCAGCGGACGCGCCCCGGCGGCGATCAACACGCCGTCCCTCTCGGCGCGCAGACCGAGCCGGCGCTCGGCGAAGTCGGCCACCGCCTTGCGCAAGCGCCGGCATGCCGTTGGACGGCGGGTAGTTCGTCTCTCCGCGCTGGACCGCTGCGGCCAACTCGCGCGAGAGCAGCTCAGGGACGGGAAACTCCTTCGGCGCAAAGTCGCCAACGGTGAGATTGCAGATCTGCGCGCCCTTGGCAGCGAGCTCGCGCACTTCGGCGGCGATCTTCAGGATCGGCGAGCCGATGAGGCCTTCGGCGAGCAACGAATGGCGCGCCGCGACATCGTCGCGGTCAACCGCCGCGGCTTCGCCGCGGACACCAGCCGCGCCTGCGGCGCGGAGAACTGCCGGGCCATCGGCCCGGAGAACTGCCGGGCCTTCGGCCCGGACACCCGCCGCGGCTTCGCCGCGGTCAACTGCCGCGCGGGCGGCGCGGCCTACTGCTGGATCGTTCGCCTCGCGGTTTTCCATTGGCGCTAGGGTCTACGGTTGTCCGTGCGCGAAGCGCACGGCGTATCTCCGCGGCCAAAGCCGCGGCGGTTTCCCCGCGTGCGCAGCACGCGGCGGTTCTCCGCACGCATCGCGCGCGGCGTTCAAGGAGCTGCCTTTGTCGAAGCGGTCTTCGCGCGCGCGACCATCTCGCGCACGTCGGACAGCAATTGCTGCGCGTCGAACACGATGCCCTGCTTGATGGTGTACTTCACACCGCCGCGACGCTCGACCTTGCCGTTGCGCTCGAGCTCGACGCCCGTGCCGTAAAAGAGCTTGAGGTTGTGCACGGGGTTGCCGTCCACGATCGCCAGGTCCGCGGTGAAGCCCGGACGCACGACGCCGGAGTTCGCGAGGCCAAGCGCTTTGGCGCCGTTGGACGTCGCCTGCTGGATCACCTCGAGCGGGTGGAAGCCCGCTTCCTGGTGCAGCTCCATCTCGCGTATCGTGCCGAAGCCGTAGAGGTGATAGATGTAGCCCGCGTCCGACCCAATGGTGACGTTGCCGCCGCGCGCCGCGAACTCGCGCACCCAATGCATCCAGATGCGCATGTTGTCGCGCCACATCACTTCATCGGTCGTGGTCCAGTCGAAGTGATAGGAGCCGTGGCGCTCCGGGTTGGGCTCGTAGAACGCCATCAGTTGCGGCATGGCGTAGTCGCGGAACCATGGCAGCGCGCGCGCCCTCGTGAGGTCGCGGTTCGCCTCGTACACCGCGAACGTGGGATCCCACGTCACATTGCGTGCGATGAGCGTGTCGATCACGCGCGAAAGACGAGCGCTGTCGGCCTGGCGCCAGAGGTCGGCAGCCCAGCGGAACCGATCAGACTCGTTGTCGTAGCTGTAGTAGTCGGGAAAGCGCTGCGGTCCGGGAATCGCCGCGTCGGGAATGCCGTACCAGTGCTCCAGCGAGCGCACGCCGTAGCGCGCGGCGTCGAGGGCGTCCGTTTCCTGGATCTTGAGATCGGTGGCGATGGGGAGACTGTTCTTCTTTGCCTCGTCGGCGATCGCGGCCCAGACGTCCGGCCGGTTGATGAAGATCTTGAGCCCCTGCCCGCCGCGCAGCTTCACTCGACGCACCTGCGCACGCGCCGAATCGGGCGAGTCCGCTTCGATCGCTACATATGGTATGATCGTCGGCGCCGAAATACGGTTCTCCGCCGATAGTCGCGCGTGCGCGACCGTGGTGTCGAGGCCTTCCCCGCTGCCCGGCTCACGAACCGTCGTGATGCCGTGACCGAGCCAGAGCTTGTAGACGTAGTCCTTCGTCCACCCCACGTTGTCGCGGCTGAAGTGGATGTGACCGTGCATGTCCACGAGGCCCGGTGTGACGTACATGCCGGTTGCGTCGATGACGCGGTCGATGCGATCAGGTGACGGCCGACCGGTGACGGCCGACTGGGGACGCGCGGTCCCGAACTCGTTCATCGGTCGGGCCGGACGAATGGACTCGATGATCGAACCGGCGACGACGATGTCCATGGGCCCGCGAGCGGGATTTCCGGCCCCGTCGATCACCATCGCGTTCCGGATCAACAGGCGATTATAGCGAACGCCGGAGGAGGGCGACGGAGCGACGTTCTGCTGCGCGGCAAGGGACGAGGCAAAACACGCCGCAAGCAGAATTGGCAATCGCATGACCCGAAATGTGCGTGGCGCGAGTGATTCGGGCAAATGGATTTGATGCGCCGAAGGTTGTCGCTGGCGACACTGAGGACGCTGAAACGACACGCTGATAACCAAGTGACTCTTTGTTCAGCGTGCGGCTTCCGCGTTCGTCTGCGTATTCAGCGATAGAGTCTCGGCGGACGGAGCCAAGCGGTCGACCGAGGCACGAGGTCCTTGAACGAGAAAGGTGCAGAGTGGCCGAAGCCACCCTGCACCTTTCTCACTTCCACCTTGCCGGAGTTAGCGCTCTTTCTTGGAACGGAGACGCCGCTGGGCTGCGGCACTCTTGAGCTGACGCGCCTCGCTGGGCTTCACATAGTGTCGCCTGCGACGCAGATCCTGGAGAACGCCAGCACGCTGGACCTTCTTCTTGAAGACTCGCAGCGCCGCTTCTATGCGGTCGCCTTCGCCGAGGTGTACTTCGACCATCTTCGGTTACCGACCGACCTTGGTGACGTTCTCAGCGGCCGGGCCCTTCTGGCCCTGCACCACGTCGAACTCGACCTTCTCGCCTTCGGTCAGCGACTTGAAGCCGCTGCCCTGGATGGCCGAATGATGCACGAAGCAATCCTTCTGGCCGCCTTCAGGCGTGATGAAACCGAAGCCCTTCTGATCGTTGAACCACTTGACCGTCCCAACCGTACGCATTTGCTAACCCCTTTCTGTGTAAAAAAAATGGGACTCCGCGATTGCGAAGCCCCGTATGCTGAGCTGCGAACGCCCTAACGAGCGCGTTTTCGCTGGCTTAAGGTAGCACTATTTCCCGCGAAATCAACTCGCGCTGCGTACTCGAGGCCGCCTGGCGGCGCTTTCCCGCAGGGTCCCGTTGATGGACGAAACGCAGGCCTTGGCCAGATCTGCCGACCGGTACGCCTTCCGCCCGTTCTTGCCCTCACGACGCCACGTCCAGCTCTTTTCGTCGCCGGCGTCCGGGAGGAACACCGACTCGCGCACGACCTTGGCTGTCTGAGTCACGGCCACGGTGGGCACCCCGTTCACGTACTCCTGCGCGCCATTGGCTCCCACCGTCCCGTTCCACTCGACGATGAGCAGCCGGCCCTGCGAAACGGTCTCGGCTCGGGTGCGCAGCCACGAAATCGTCAGAGCGACCGGGCCGAGCTGCACGATGCAGCGTCCCGGCGAACGACGCACATCAGCTTTCCAACCCTTCGTTTCGTCCTCGAGATCGGACACACGCCGTGAAATGTCCTCGGCGAGTCGATCGAACTCACGAGCGCAGACAGCGAGCGCGCGGTGCGAATCAAGAAATTCTTCCCGGTCCAGCACGTCAGTCGTCATGCCGCCTCCGTAAGTATCACAAATGTACCCGAACCGGGGGTTATCGGTAAGGCTGGCGACCTGGCTTTGCCGTTTGGCGTTTACCGCCCACCGTTTGCCGCTCGCCGTTGGGCACGTTTGCCGATGGGCCCTTGAGCGGCAAACGCCAGTCGGTAAGCGGTAAACGGACTCTAGCATAACCACTTACGCCATAGCATTTTAGACCAGGAGCCGAGTCACCCCTCCCACTCGACCCTCAAGGAGCATCCTCCCGTGGACGCCACCACTAAACGTCCCGATAACCCCTTTCAGCTGGCCCCCCTCAGTCCGGACCAGCTCGCCGCCGACGTGGCGCGAATGGGCCCGCGCGAGGCCGCCACCGTCATCGAGGGCCTGAGCGACGGCATGGCCATCGACGTGCTTCAGCGCCTCAATCCGGCGGTGACGGCGGACCTCATGCCGCACCTGGACGAGATCCGGAAGCGACAGCTCTTCTCCACGGCACCGTCATCGCTGACACAGCAGTGGGCGCTGAACCAGACCTTTCCGCCCGAGACCATCGGACGCCTCATGGAGCCACCGACCGCGATCTTCAAACCCGGAGACACGGTCGGGGATGTGACCGACCACGTGCGCGAGCTCGTGAAGAAGATCTTCGTCACGTACTGCTTCGTGTGTGACGACGCGCGCAGGCTCGTCGGCATTGTGACGATGCGCGATCTCCTCGTATCCCAACCGGCGGCGCGTCTCGAAGACGTGATGCTCAAGAGCCCGTTCGCGCTGCGGCCGCAGACGCAAGTGATGGAAGCGATGAGGCAGGTGCTCAATCGCCACTTCCCGGTCTATCCGGTGTGCGACGACTCGGGACTGCTGATCGGGCTGGTTCGAGGGCAGGCGATGTTCGAGGAGCAGGCGTACGAGGTCAGCGCGCAGCCGGGCACCATGGTCGGCCTGAAGAAGGAAGAACGGCTGGTCACGCCATGGCTGAAGAGCTTCAGGTTCCGTCATCCATGGCTGCAGTTGAACCTGCTGACCGCGTTCGTGGCGGCGGCCGTCGTGGGGATCTTTCAGGAGACGGTCAACCAGCTCGTGATCCTCGCGCTGTTCCTCCCGGTGCTTGCGGGCCAGTCGGGCAACACCGGCTGTCAGGCACTGGCGGTGACGCTGCGCGGCATGACGCTGGGAGAGCTGAAGCCGGGCACCGAGAAGGATCTCGTCGCCAAGGAAGCGCTGCTCGGCATCCTGAACGGCGGGTTCGTGGGGCTGTCGGCCGCCGCCGGGATGTACGTCGTGGCCACGATGCAGAAGAACGAGAACGCGCTCGGGCTCGCCGCGATCGTGTTCTTCGCCATGATCGGCAGCTGCATGATCAGCAGCATCTCGGGGGCGCTGATCCCGATGACGCTCAGGCGCCTGGGAGCCGATCCCGCGACCGCGTCGAGCATCTTCCTGACGACCGCCACGGACGTGGCGAGCATGGGGATGCTGCTGGGCCTCGCGACGATGTTTCTGATGTAGAAAGAGACAGAAGGCAGCCTACGCCGCCTTCTGCTCCAGGCCAGTCATTCCGGGAGCACCGCGACCGAGGAATCTGCAGTTGGCCATGCAACTACAGATTCCTCGCGCAACCAGCCCGATATAGCTGCAGATCCCTCGCTTCGCTCGAAAATGACGGAGTGAAGGGCTCGGAATGGAACTACTGCCGGACTATCGTGCCGCGAATCTCGCCCGCGCCGTTCGTCACGGTGTGGACGTTCACGTAGGCGGTACCGTTGTTGAGCATCGCAATCAACTCGCCGGGCGTAACGCGCAGGACGCCGGTTGGGCTCACCGGAAGCGCGTTGAGGTCGAACGAGGCTTGCACCATCGTTCCCGTTACCGCGCCCGCGGCGATGACGGCTGTCATCGACGGCACGAAATCGAGCACGATGGGGGCCGTGGTCGTGGGGGTGGCCGGGCCGTGAATGTGCGCCATGGTGACTGGCGAGGTCAGGTTGCCGTTGACCCTGATCAGCACACGCAGCACGAGATCGTCGTCAAGCGTGAGAACTGCGCGTCCCGTCGCGGTCACCGGGCCGACCGGAACCGGAATCTCCGACGCTGCATCGAGGTTCGCGGCGAAGATTTGGTCGATGTCGGTCGAGTCGTCACAGCCAAGCGTCGCGAGCCCGGCAATAGACATGACCGTTGCTACCAGCTTACTGGTTCTCGTCATTGCTCCTCCGTGGAGATCCGGCAAGCGCTCACGCAAAAAACGCTGCCACATTCCATCGGAACCACGGTGCAACACGGGACCAAAAGTCTAGCTTGACGTGCTCCGCAACCGCTCAGCCGATCAACGCCGCCAGTTCTCGAGCGTCTCCGCCTCTGATTCGCGCCAGGATCTGAGCGGCCCGTTCAGCCCGAATGCCTGGGCCTCGAGCACAAGGATCGCCGGAGACACGGCGCCGATCTCGATCCAGCCCGGAATCCATTTCAGGAACGACACCCGCTCTCGCACCGCGGTCTCGATGGGCCGACCCCAGACCTCATGAGCAAACCAGTTCTGCTGCACATGAACCCGCTCGTGAGCGAACGTCTCTTCCGGCTGCGCCGCGATGTCGCTGACAGTGATCATGGACCCCGATGTCAGGCCGACCGCGCGCTTCCCTCGTGCACTGTACAGGTCACTCGAGGCACGGAACGCGAAGGTCCCGGACTGATGTGACTGGTCCCAGTCCAGTCGCCAGCCCGGCTGCAGGAAGCCTTTCACGAGGTACGCGCTCTCGTATGCGTTCAGCGCGAAATGAACTTTGCGCGGCGCATACGGCGTGACGCGAATCCGGGCCGGGCCCAGCGGCAGCATGAGCGAGGAGAGCGGGCTCTCACCCCTGCCCGCGTTCGCCACGATGGAGGTTCCCACCGCGCCCAGCTGGACGCCGGCGAGCCCGAAATCCCTTCCGTAGCTCTTCCCCACGCCATGAACCGCGCCGCCGAGTGTGCCGACGAGAAGCGCTTTCCCGATGTGATCACCGCGGATCGCGGCATGAACGCCGGCCGTGAGCCCGCCGATGACGGCGTTGCCGACAAGCACTGTGGGGAGATCGGTGCGCCCGTAGCCGTGCTGTGCGGCGAGGGGCCGAGTGGAGGCGGCGAGCGACAGGAAGATGGCCGCGGCCGCGCACGCTGGACGTCTGAACAACTGCTACTCCATGGCGCGGGGTGGCGGTGCTCGATCGCGCCACTCCAAGGACGAGCCAGCGTCGTCCGCTGCAACTGCTTGCTATCAGCTGAGTTCGCATGGAAAGCTGCCAAAAAAAACGCCTGGAGAGCCGAGGCTCTCCAGGCGCGATTGTGAACGCCGATCTCTGCTACCTGCCGCCACCCCCACCGCGCAGCGCGATTCCAGCCTCGGCGCCCGCGTTCTCGATGACGAACACGACCCGGCGATTGGACTGCGCACCCGGAGCGTCCTTTTCGGCCTCGGGGTGAACCGGCCGAGCCTCACCGTAGCCCACCACCCGCAGCGGGTTGCCGGTGAGACCGAGGTTCGTGAGCTCCTGCCTCACGTTGTCCGCGCGACGGCGGGACAGCGCGAGGTTGTACGACTGGCTTCCCGCGGGATCCGCGAATCCTTCGATCGTGATGACGGACGCGGGATAGTACTTCTTGGCGACACGGACGAAGCGCTCGAGCATCGGCATGGCTTCGCTGTTGATGGTCGCATCATCGAACGCGAACGTCACCGGCATGGCGAACCGCAGCCCGTCTTCCATGGCCGCGATGCGCGCGCCGAACTGCGTGCGCATGCTGTCGAGATCCGTGCGGAGCCCGGCGACGCGCTGCGACAGCTCGTTGTCGCCGGCAATGCGGGCGTTCTGCTCCGCGAGCACGGCGGAATCGGACGCCGCGCGCGTGGCGGCGACCTCCTTGCGAACGAAGCCCTTGGTGGCGCAAGCCTGGAACGTCAGCGGGGCGACGAGCACCAGGGCGAGACGCGCGGCATGGCGAGGGGACATAGGCAACTCCGTGATGAAATTGTGAGACACGAGGTGACCTTGTGTTCGCCTGCGAAAAGCGTTCCTCCGCGAAGATTTGTGATCTACGGCTGCTCGAGCCCGCTTGGGGCTGAAATCACGCTGGAGAAGCTGCTGCCCGGCGCTGGCGCGCGAACATGCCTGACAAAAGCAACGACGCCGCGATCGGATCGATCGCGGCGTCGCTGTCCTACGGGTCGGATGGACGAACCCGCCCGCCCGCAGGCTAGTTCGACCGGAGCGCGATCTTGGCCTCCGGGCCCGCGTTCTCGATCACGAACACGACGCGGCGGTTCTGCTCCGCGCCGGGGTCGTCAAACGCGGCGCCCGGATGCACCAGACGCGATTCGCCGTAGCCGATCGAGCGCAGCGGGTTGTTCCTCAGGCCCATCGAGGCGAGCGTCACGCGAACGTTCTCCGCGCGCCGGCGTGACAGCATGAGGTTGTATTGCTCGCTGCCCGCCGGGTCCGTGAACCCTTCGACGGTGATCGTCGAGCCCGGATAGTACTTCTGCGCCACGCGGGCAAACCGCTTGAGCATCGGCTGGGCTTCGGGACGCACGTTCGCGTCGTCGAACCCGAATGTCACCGGCATGGCGAACCGCAGGCCGTCCTCGAGCGCGACGATGCGCACGTTGAATTCCTTGCGCAGGCTGTCGAGGTCGGCGCGCAGCTCGGTGATGCGCTGGGACAGGTGGTTGTCGGCGGCAATGCGCTGGTCGCGCTCGACGGCGACTTCCTGTCGCACATACTTCTTAGTAGCGCACGCCTGGAGCGCAAGAGGCGCCATGAGGGCCAGTGCGATGCGCGCGGTACTTCGTGAGAACATTTGGAAGACTCCGTGAAAAAGATGAGCGAGCTACACCCTTTCACGAAGCGAGAAGCATTCCCCGTTCTTGTGACCTGCGACTGCTCGAGCACGGCCTATACAGCAAAGCAGGGCGTCCAGCGCATTGGACTTTGGACCATTCGCGGCTCTGCAGTTCAGCTCCAGAGCCAAATGCCGGAGCTGCGGCTGAGCAAAACGCAAACGCCGTGATCGCGGAGACCACGGCGTTCACTTCTTCATGGTGTCGTTGAGAGCGGGCGACCGGGCTCGAACCGGCGACGTCCAGCTTGGGAAGCTGGCATTCTACCAACTGAATTACGCCCGCGATGTAGGGAATGTACTGGCCGCCATTCCCGGTGGCCACGGGCCGGTCCGGCCGAGGGCGACAATCGCCCGCAACGAACGCCGCACGAACCAACACAAACAAAAAACCCCGCAGGCAGCGGGGTAAAGTTGTCACGCGAGACAAGGTCGAGTGAATTCGAGGGTTCGTGTCCGTTTGTGATTTCAGAGCCAGCGGTCGGGATTGAACCGACGACCGCTCGATTACGAATCGAGTGCTCTACCACTGAGCTACGCTGGCCTACTACGAAAGACACGCCTCACGAGTCCCGCGGCCAGCACGAGTGACGCATCACTCGTGAATCGTGCGATGCACGACTCGTGATCGTGTAAGCTCCATGCCCTGGCACGGACTCGAACCGTGACGCCTTGCGGCACCACCCCCTCAAGATGGCGTGTCTACCAATTTCACCACCAGGGCTGCAAACCGTTTTCCGTTCGCTTGCTTGCTGCTCTACAACGGGGCCGACGGGGCTCGAACCCGCGACCTCTCGAGTGACAGTCGAGTGCTCTAACCAAACTGAGCTACGGCCCCCTAACTACTTCCACCAGTCACGCGACGCGCCCACCCGCTTCCGCGCGTACCGTCACGAGTGACCGTCATGCGTCATCTGAATTGACGACAGTGCATCCTTGCCAAGTGCTGATGCACGACTCGTGACTCGTGCCCAGCAGTAGCCCGTAGGGGAATCGAACCCCTCTCTGCACCGTGAAAGGGTGCCGTCCTAACCGATAGACGAACGGGCCGAGAGAATTGAGTAGCGGTAACGGGATTCGAACCCGTGTTCCAGCCTTGAGAGGGCCGTGTCCTAGGCCTCTAGACGATACCGCCGTTTGCCTAGCGGCAACGGCGGTACTCGATATGAAGTCGCTCGCGCTTCGCGCTCGCTCCACATCCTCTCGCCATTGCCGTGCTTTTCCTCGCCGCGCCTTCGCCACAGCCGCGGCATAGTGGAGCAGCGTGCAACTCTCGCACGCATGCGCTCTCCCGCCCGTCGCTGTCACCGAAGGCTGAGCCTTCCTGCACGATCAGTTGTCAAAAAGCCAACAGGCCGGGAGGGACTTGAACCCCCAACCGCTGGTTTTGGAGACCAGTGCTCTACCAGTTGAGCTACCGACCTAGATCAGTTGTCAGGGTGACTGACGGGAATTGAACCCGCAACCCCCGGAGCCACAGTCCGGTGCTCTAACCAATTGAGCTACAGCCACCATGGCCCTGCTCGCGCAGAGCTTGGAATTCTAACCTACTTGGCTCGCTCCTGGTACTCGCCGGTGTTCGGGTTCACCCGGACCTTGTCACCGGTCCCGATGAACTCCGGCACGTTCACGGTCGCGCCGTTCTCGAGCTTCGCCGGCTTCTGCGAAGCGGTCTTGGTCGCCGTCTTCATGACGGGAGACGTCTCGACCACCTCGAGCGTGAGCGAGTTCGGCAGACGAATCGCGACCGGGCGTCCGTCGTAGAACTCCGCCTGGATCTTCATGCACGGCTGCATCCACTGCGCGTTGTCGCCGAGCGCCTCTTCATCCATCTCGAGCTGGTCGTAGTTCTCGGTGTTCATGAAGTGGTACGTGCCCGCCGACGTCGTACAGGTACTCCAGGTCGTGCGTCTCCATCGACGCCGGCTCGACGGAGTCCGCAGCGCGAAAACGATGCTCGAAGCTGGAACCGCGTGCGCAGGTTCTTCAGCTTGGCCTGCACCATCGCGCGCAGGTTGCCCGGCGTGTGATGCCGGAACTCGGTGATGCGACAGGGATCGCCCTCGAAGACGATGACCATTCCGCGACGGATCTGGGTTGCTGGGATTGCCATGAATACAGACTGTGGTTGCTAGTTCGGTTCTGCGTTACGCTTGGGGCTTGGAGTCTGGGGTTTGGCGCCAAGCCCCAAGCCACAGACTCCAGGCTAAGTTCAAACAGTCATTGAATTTAGCCAGTTACAGGAACGGCCTCAAGCCCTTCCACACATTCTCGGCTACCCGACGCGCTCGCCTTCCTCGTTCGGATGGATGCCGTCCGACTGGTTGAGTTCCCTGTCGCCCGCCACGCCGTCGAGCAGGAACGGTAGCAGAGTCACTCCTGTGACGGCCGCCACCGCGGGAAACACGCCCGCTGAAGCGCTGCGTATAGGACCTACCGAGGTTCGGGGGCGCTTCCATCTGCACGAGCATCACGCGAGCCGCGGGCCGGGCGGCCCGAATCCGCTGATGATCTGCCGAATGTTGTCCTGCATCGTCTCGATCGGGAATGCCGCGCAGCCCGTCGTTTGCGCCGGTCTCGATCACCACGACGTCGAACGTCTGGCGCAGCAGCCAGTCCAGTCGCGTCAGCAGCCCCGACGAGGTTTCGCCGCTGCACACCCGCATTGATGACCTCGTACGCCGAGGCCGGCCGAGTCGACCTTTCGCTGGATCGGCTGCGGGTACGCGCTGTCCGGCTCGAGCCCGAGGCCGGCGGTGAGGCTGGTGCCCAGGAACAGGATCGTTCGACGCGAGGCTGCGGGTTGCATGCCGTCAGGCGGCGCGCGCGTGACGTCGTATGCGACGGGAATGCGCGCGTCCGATGTCGCCCCCGAAACGGCGCCGGCGGTCCGCGGTGCGCTAGCTTGACCTTGAATACTGTCGGCGCCGGCGGGCGACTTATCGGCTTCCGCACAGCCACCGGTTCCAGTCCCCAACAGGGCCAAGGCCAGCGCGTATTTCCTCACAGTGAACCCTCCCCCTCAGGAATGCTCTCCGCCACCAACCTGACCAAGGAATATCAGAGCGGCGACCACCGTCTCACAGTGCTGCGCGACGTAACGTTCACGATCGAGCAGGGAGACTTCGTCGCCATCGTCGGCCCATCCGGCAGCGGGAAGACGACGCTTCTCGGGTTGCTCGCCGGTCTCGACACCCCGTCGCGCGGAGCCGTTCACCTGGACGGCACCGACCTCACGGCGCTCGACGAGGACGCCCGCGCCCGGCTTCGCGGCGAAAAAGTCGGCTTCGTGTTCCAGAGCTTCCAGCTCATCCCGACGCTCACCGCGATCGAGAACGTCCAGGTGCCGCTCGAGCTGCGAGGCGAGAACCACGCGACCGAGCGAGCCACGGACGTGCTGCAGCGCGTGGGGCTGGGTGACCGCCTGGAGCACTTCCCGACGCAGCTGTCGGGCGGCGAGCAGCAGCGCGTCGCTATCGCGCGGGCGTTCGCGAACCGGCCCAGGATCCTCTTTGCGGACGAGCCCACCGGGAACCTGGACAGCGACACCGGCGGCCGCATCGTCGAGCTGCTCGAGTCGCTGAATCGCGACGTCGGGCTCCACGGTGGTGCTGGTGACGCACGATCTCACGCTGGCTCGGCGCGCCCGACGCATCATCCGCCTGAGTGACGGCGCGGTCGTATCTGATGGACCGATCGCCGAAGTACCACATCGCTGAACGGACGAAACGCATGATCCCTCACTGCACTCGGGATCGACCGCAACCTCGGGACGACGTGGAAGCGCCGGGATGAGCGATGACCGGACGATTCCGGCGGCTCATGGGCGATCGCGTGGCGCGAGAGCCGGACGGCGCGGCGGCGACTGCTGCTCTACATGTCGTCCATCTCGCTGGGCGTGTCGGCGCTGGTGGCGATCGATTCGTTCACCGACGAACGTGTCGCGGTCGGTGACGCGAGCAGTCGCGCGCGCTCCTGGGCGGCGACGTCTCGCTCCGGGCGCGCCAGAAATTCTCGACGAAGGCGACGCAGATGGTCGACTCCTGGAGCGCGCCGGCGTCGGCGTGGCCCGGATCACGGACGTTCGCGTCCATGGGCCTGGTGCCGCGCATCGGGACTGGCACGCGTCTCGTGCAGGTCCGGGCCGTCGAGCCCGCGGTATCCGTTCTACGGCGAGATCACGACGGAGCCGGCCGGGTCGTGGAGTCGGCTGCAGGACGGCGCCATACGTCATCGTCGATCCGGCGGTCCTCGTATCCCTCGACGCGCGCGTCGGCGACACGCTGATGCTGGGGACGGCGCGCTTCGTCATCCTCGCCGCCATCCGGAGCGTGCCGGGCGACCTGGGCGTGAGCGCCGCGATCGGGCCGCGCATCTTCATACCCGAGCCCGCCTGAGCGAGACGGGGCTCCTCGTGTTCGGCAGCCGCGCCGAATACGAGACGCTGCTCAAGCTGCCCCCGGCGCTGTCGCCGGCGCGCTTCGCCGCGCGCTTCAACCCGGTGTTCTCGACGCGACACGCCGCGCGTTCGCCTGCGAGACGGTCGCCGAAAACGAGATCGACCTCACCCAGTCCATCGACGCAGCTCGGCAACTTCCTCGGCATCGTGGGGCTCGTGGCGCTGCTGCTCGGCGGGATCGGCGTGGCCAGCGGCGTGCACGCGTTCGTGATGCGCAAGATCGACACGGTAGCGATCCTGCGCTGCCTGGGCGCCACGAGCGGGCAGGTGCTGGTGATCTACGTGCTCCAGGCGGCGGCGATGGGACTTCTCGGCGCGCTCGCCGGGGCCGCGCTGGGAGTCGCGGTGCAGTTCGCGCTGCCCTGGGCACTGCAGGAGTTCCTGCCGGTTGACGTGACCGTGCGACTGGCGCCGGCCGCAATCGGGCTGGGCCTCGGCATCGGCGTGTGGGTGGCGCTGATCTTCTCGCTGCGGCCGCTGCTGTCGCTGCGCGGTGTCTCGCCGCTCGCAGACGCTGCGACGCGAGTCGGACGCGGACGTCATGCGGCGCGCGCGCCGCGATTCGGCCGGCCTGGTGGTCTCGTTCGCGATCGTCGCCAGCGTGCTCGCCATCGCGCTGTCCCGCGCGGGCTCCATCGAGCGGGCGCTGGGTTACGCCGGAGCCATCGGCGGCGCGATCGCCACGCTGGGACTCACGGCGCTGCTGCTGTCGTGGGCCGCGCGGCGCCTGATGCGTCCGCGCTGGTCGTTCGTGCTGCGCCAGGGCGTCGCCAACCTCTATCGCCCGGGCAACCAGACACGCGCCGTCATTCTCGCACTTGGCTTCGGCGATGTTCCTGATGTCCACGCTGTACCAGGTGCAGCACAACCTGCTGCGGCAGCTGGACGTCCGTCTGGATCAGGCGCGGGCCAATGTGGTGTTCTTCGACGTGCAAGGCGACCAGCAGCCGGCGAGTGGATTCGATCGTTCGGGCAGCCGGGCACCGCGTGATCGAGAGCGCGCCGATCGTGCCGATGCGCATTGCGTCGATCAACGGGAAGACCGTGGCCACGATGCTCGCCGAAGGCGACAGCATCATGCGGGCGATTCGCGAAGCGCGCGCCAGGCGCGAAGCGCGCGACACCGGAACATTCCAGGTCACCGACGCGACCGCGGCGACGGCACGACGGCGTCGCCGTGGGCGCTGCGGCGGGAGTTCCGTTCCACGTACCGCGCCGACGTCACTGCATCCGAGAAGCTGTTGCAGGGCAAATGGTTTGCGCCGGACGACACGACGCCGCGGATCTCCGTGGAGCGCGAGCTGTTCGAGGACCTGAGGCTCGCCCTCGGCGACACGGTCACGTGGAACGTGCAGGGGGTGCAGGTGCCCACGATCGTGACGCAGCGTGCGCGAGGTGACATGGGCGCGCTTCGAGCCGAACTTCTTCGTGGTGTTCAATCCCGAGCTCGCTGCGGGACGCACCGAAGCAGTTCGCGATGCTCGCCAACGTGCCGCACGGCACTGCAGGTCGCGACGCTCCAGCGCGACGTCGTGCAGCGCTACCCCAACGTCTCGAGCCTCGACCTGTCGCTGATTCAGAAGACGGTGAACGACGTGCTCGGCAAGGTGACGTCCGCCATCCGGTTCATGGCGGTGGTCTGCCTCGGATTCGGGATCCCGGTGCTGTTCAGCGCCGTCGCGGCAACACGGCGCGAGCGCCTGCGCGAAGGTGTGCTGCTCAAGACGCTGGGCGCGACACGGCGGCAGGTCGGACGGATCATGCTGGTGGAGTACACGCTGCTCGGCGCGCTCGGCAGCCTGGCGGGCATGCTCCTGTCCGTACGGCGGGGCGTGGCTGCTGACGAAGTTCGTGTTCGAGATCAGCTACTCACCCGCGATCGCGCCGGTCCTGGCAGTCGGCGCCGGGATGACTTCGCTCGCGATCATCATCGGACTGGCGACGGGGCGGGAGGTGTTCAGGCAGACGCCGATGGCCGCGCTGAGAGAAGCCTGACCCCACCGACAACTGCGAACTACGTGGTATCAGGTCTAGAGGATTGAGGGTATAGGGTCGAGAATCAGGTTTGAGGATTGAGTTTGGTACGGCCTCTTTCCTCGTATCTCAGGCCTGTTCTGGACCCCCTGTTCTCTGAACCCTCTAAACCAGATACCACGTAGTTCGCGGTTTAGAAGGAGGAGATCAGGGGAGAAACCCAGCTCCCGGCTGTGCGGCGATATGCGCCGAGCACGCCAGGAAGAGCCCGGTAGTAAAGGCGAGAATCGCGCGCTGCACGAACAGCTTCTTGTCGAACTTCATGCTCGCTGGACGACCGAAGTCGCCCGGTGTTTCGCGAGGATTCGCGACTGCGGCAGCGGACCTGGCGTGCGCTCGACGATCGCGCCGAGGTCGGTACTCAGGAGCCCGAGCGGACGCTCTCGAGCTGACGGCACGCACGTGGCAGGTCGGCCTCGATGCGCGCCACGTGCGGCGCGCAGTCCGCCAGATCACCGCGACTGGCCAATTCCTCGCCCGCGACACATGCCTGATGGATACTGACCGCGCCGAGTTGGCCCGCGCTGGACTTGAGGGCGTGGAGTGACGAGCGCAGGGCCGCGGCATCGCCACAATCGAGGGCCTCGCGCGCCTCGGCCGCCTTGCCGGGAGCGTTCCTGAGGAACAGCTCGATCATGCCGTGAAGAAGCGCGTCGCCGCCGAGGCCACGGAGTCGAGCCAGCGCATCGGAATCGATCAAAGGATCCATGGGACGCGGAGACGACGCGACTACAAAACGGCGCGACTACAGAGGAGCGCGACTACAAAACAACGCAGCCAATAACGACGCAGTAGACAACAGCGACAGGAGGGCGCTACGACTGACGGCGTTGCGACCGGCGCCAACAAGATGGCGACCGGCCAAAATCGCGCAACCACGGCGTGCGCCGCCAGCCGTCGCGCGTTTCTGTAGTCGCGGTCCTTTTTAGTTGCGGTTCTTTGTCGTCGCGCTGTTTTGTGGTCGCGCCGTTCCGGTCTTAGTGCTCCGTCCTGCGAATCGACGACTGGACCGTGGCGGCAAACCGCGCCCAATCCAGATTCTTGGCTTCTGCGTCCGCGGCAGCGATGGCCTGAGCAGGAATCGGCATTGGCTGCGACACACGCTGGCCGGGTGGCAGGAGCGGAATGGCCGGGATGGCCTGCACGGCGGTGGTGGGCCGCAGCGCGCGGGCGCGCGGCACGGATTCCGTCACGGACGGCGACATGAGCGCGGGCATCATGAGGTCCGTGACCATCAGCGCGAACTCGCCCGAGGCGCTCATGACCTGCATGGCCTGGGCGGCGTCGGTCGCCTCGGTCACGCGGAAGCCGCCGCCTTCGAGCAGGGCGCGCGCCATCCGCCGCCACGCGGGATCCGCGTTGACGACCAGGATGGACGGGGGACCGCTCTCCATCCTCGGTTCATCGGCAATCTGGTCGCCGATGACACGCTCGATTTCCTGGAGCGTGGTTTCGCCGCGGCGCACGCGCGCCACGGCGACGTCGCGCAGCGTCGCCATGCCCTGCGTCACCGCGGCGCGCTGGAGCGATTGCACCGTGGCGCCTCCGGCGATCATGTCGGAGAGCGCCGGCGTGATGACGGCGACTTCGACGATGGGCAGGCGGCCGCGGTACCCGGTGTTGCCGCAGCGCCGGCAACCCATGGCGCGCGACAGCGGCAGCACGCCGTAGCGCGCGCCGAGCGCCTCTTCCTCTTCGGTGAGCGCGCCGATGAGCGGCTGCGCACAGTCCGGACAGACGCGGCGGATGAGCCGCTGCGCCAGCGTGCCGCGCAGCGTCGACGCGATGGTCTGGCGGTCGAGACCAAGGTCCACGAGACGGGGCACGATGCTCATCGCGTCGTTGGTGTGCAGCGTCGCGAGCACCAGGTGGCCGGTCATCGCGGCCTGCGCGGCGATCTGCGCAGTCTCGGAGTCGCGGATTTCGCCGACGAAGATGACGTCGGGGTCCTGGCGCAGGAGCGCGCGGAGCGAATTGGCAAACGTGATGCCGCGCTTGGTGTCGACCTGGATCTGCGTGATGCCGGGGAGCTCGTACTCGACCGGATCTTCGACGGTGGAGATGTTGACTTCGCCGTTGGCGATCTCGCGAATGGCGGAGTACATGGTGGTCGTCTTGCCGGAGCCCGTGGGGCCCGTGACGATCACGATGCCGTCGCGGCAGTTGAGCAGCTGGCGAAGGCGCGACAGCTCGCGCGGAGTGATGCCGGCTTCCTCGAGCTTGCGAGTCGTGTCCGGGCGCAGGATACGGATGACGGCCTTTTCGGCGTCGCGCGTGGGGACCGTGGAGATGCGCAGGTCCACGTACCGGCCGTCCACCGCGACGCGGCTGCGGCCGTCCTGCGGCCGGATGCGGTCGGCGATGTCGAGCTTGCCGAGCACCTTGATGCGCGACACGACGCGGTTGAGCGCGGCCATCGGCAGGTGCATGTACTGTCGCATCACGCCGTCGACGCGGAATCGCACGGTGCCGCCCTTGGCACCCGGCTCGATGTGAATGTCGCTCGCGCCCTGGACCACGGCGTCGCGCAGGATCAGGTTGGCGAGCTTGACGACGGGCGCGGACTCGACTTCTGCCGCGGCGACGGCTTCCGGCTGGAGGTCCTCGACGATGCGGACGGCGTCGGCCACCTGCTCGTCCACACTGCTGAGCAGCTGGTCCATCGCGCGATCCGCGTTGTACGCGCCGAAAAGCGCCTCATCGATCGCGGCCGGAGCCGCCAGCTCGAAAATGGGGCGACGGCCCGCGGCAAAGCCGATGGCGTGTTCGACTTCGATGTTGGTGGGGTCCGCGGTCGCCACGACCAGGTGGCGGTCGTCTTCGCGCAGCGGGAAAACGTGATACTTGCGGGCGATTCTCTCGGGAAGGAGGCCGAGGGCACGAGGTTCGGTCCTCGTGAAGTCCGCTTCGGCGAGCCCGAACGTCGCCGCGATGGCGCGGGCGAGTTCGGCGGCCGGGATGCCCAGCGTCCGGGACGCGATCTCCCAGGAGTCGATGAGCGAAGTATCGCCGGGAATTACCAATGCGTCGGCGCCCTTGATGCCGGCGCGCGTCGCCGCTGCTGCTAGCCAATGCATGATTGTTTTCTCTCCATGCGCAGACGCCGTCGTCGGAATCCGCCGCAGAACTGCCCCGTCCGTTCAGAGAAACCGCCTTATCCGGTGGGGTGATAAGGGGGCGTGCAAGTTAAGACCGGTACAGCAATTTTGCGAGAGACGCAGCTCCAGCGACGGGACCTGTAACGGCCCGTTTCACTGGTATTCCCAAGCGCCAATGATTTAACGATTCCGACACGCGGTCGCCGTGTCCCTTGTCACAGTCCAGGGGTGACCTGAAGGGACAACTGACAACTAAAGGCCGACGTAAAAACGGACGCTAAAGCGGACGTAAAAGGCGGAGGTTAAGGCGGATTGTAAGATGACGAACTTGTCGCGCCCGCCGTCACGTTTCTCACTTACGTCCGCTTTTACGTCCGCCCTCAGTGTCTCGCCTTACTGGACGGTGAACATCAGGCGCAACGTGCGCCCCGGCTGGGGCAGGCCGCACTGATCGTAAATCGTCACGTTGGCGGCGTTGTCGAGCGAGAGGAGTGCGCGAAGCCCGCGCACCAGCCCTCCCCCCCGCTGCGCCACGCTGAAGCGCTTCTCGAGCGCGAAATTGGCCTCGGTCGAGTTGTTGAGCGTCATCTCCTGCCCGGTGTCCGCGTTGAGACAGAACTGGGTACCGGTGTGGCGCACGTTCGCAAAAGCGCGCAGGTCGCTGACCACGGGCACCGGCACGCCAAGCTCCAGCATGCCGCGGCGCTCGGGATTGTTCTCGGCGTGCCGTGACGGGGTTCCGGCTGTCGAGTTGTCGTAGAGAGCGATTTTCTGGACCAGCGCATCGCCCGTGATCGTCACCGAGCGGCTCGCGGGGCCAAAGGCGAACCCGGCCAGGATCTCGAGCCCCGTGCTTTCGATGCGGTCACGGTTTATGCGCCTGAAGCGACGGTCCGGCGCCGGCAGGGTGATGCGCACCACGGCGTCGTCGAGGTTGTGGTGGAACGCGTTCACCTGCAGCGTGACATCCGGAATGGGCCCGACCGAGTGATCCATGGTGAAGCCGGTCTCGAAGCCCAGCAGCGATTCCGGCTTCAGGTCCGGGTTCGGCACGAAGCGGTTGAGCGCCCCGGAGTACAGCTCTCGCAGCGCCGGGAAGCGCGAACGCCGGCTGGCGGCCGCGTGCAAGCGGAGGTCGCCCGCGAGCTCGTGCGTGATCCCCGCCCGCCATCCGACGTTGTCGAACGGCTCCTGGCCCGGCGTGCGGCCACCCGTCTTCGGCGTGGTGGTGCGGTCGTACACGACACCGGACGCGAACGTCGTGCGCTCCGTGATCGGGATGTCCACCTCGGCGCCGCCGCTCAGCATCCGCTGCTGGTAGTCGGCGACGGCGGTCGCGGGAAGCGTCTCGGCGTAGTTGATGTCCGCGAACGTCACCGCCGTTCTGAACGTGGCGTTGCGCGGAAGGGAGTGGGTAAGGAGCGCGCGGCTGGTGAAGGTCTTCTCGTTCCCGAACTCGGCGGACGCTTCGGTTGAATAGGTGCGATCGGTGTAGGTGTTGATGCGCAGGCGGCCGGAGTTGAGGCCCGCACCGAACTCGAGCGTGCCGAATCCGAGCGGCGTATTGAAGCTGCCCGCGTTCAGCGAGAGCGCAGCGATGGCGCGGCTGTGGAACGGATACCGCCAGAGGCGCGGCGCCGAAATGTGCTCTTCCGGCGGCACACCGCGCTCGGCGTCGAATCCGCTGACCATCAGGCCGATACCGCGGCCGTTGGAACCGCTCAGCCGGACGGCAGCGAACGCGTCCGTCTCGCGCAGGTCGCTGTTGGTGCGCAACCCATCGGTAGACGTGGGATCGGGCGCTCCGTTCGGCATCGTGAAGCCGTCCCTCTTGCGATGCGCGACTCCGCCGCGGACAGAGACCGAGCCGAAGCTCCGCCGGCCGCCGACGGACGTGACGAACGCTGCGTTCTCGTCCACGCCAAGGCCGCCCCAAACGCCAGCGGAACCAGGGCGGCCGTATGCGTCGTCGTGGCTGACCTCGATCGATCCGCCGAGCGTGTTGGGCCCCGTCAGGACGCTCGCGAGCCCACGCACGATGACGAGGTTCTGCGCGCCGGTAAGCGGGATCAGCGACGGGTCGGTGCGATGGTCCCATCCGAGGGTGACCGGCACGCCTTCGATCAGTACCGCGGCCTGGCGCGAGTCCGAGCCGCGAACAGACAGCTCCATTTCTCCGCGGGAGTTCTGCCGCACGTGCACGAACGGCGACTCGCGGAGCGCTTCTTCCAACAGTGGCGCGGGAGATGATCTGAGGTTCTCGGTCTTGATGACGACGGCGCTGGCGCCTCCAACGGCCGTGGCTGCGCGGGTCTCAGTGACCTCGACGGGCCTGAGCTTCCGCGCGGCCGAGTCCGGCGGCGCGCTCGGCGCCTGAGCGAAAGCGCCGGACCCGGCAAGGGCAGTGGCAAGAAGGGCGAATGCCGGGGAGAATCGGGTCATATATATAGAGGGAGGCAGGAACACGATGACGGATCGGAAGCGCATTGTATTATGCTGCTGACGACACTGACTTTGCTACTTCAGGCGGCAGCGGCCACGACTCCACCGGTCGCCGACGCCCGCGTGCGTCGCGACGCGAGCGCGGCCCAGGCCCGCTTCGAGCGGGAGCGACGCGCCAACCTGCCACGTGAGCACGGCGGCGGGTATGCGACCCGCTGCGACGCCCAGATCGGGCGGTACTGCTACTGGTACGATTCGACCCAGAAAAACGCTGTCCCTGAGCCGACACGAATCACCGCCGCGCGCGACAAGCTGCTGGGGGTCCTCGCCGCGGGCGCCGCGATCAACCCCTTGGACGGCTGGATTTCGGGTCAGCGCGTGCGCTACCTCATGGAAGCCGGCCGCGGCGCGGAGGCGATCGCATCCGCGGAGGCCTGCAGGGCGCAGCGCTGGTGGTGTCTCGCCCTGAGCGGACTGGCGCTGCATGCCGCGGAACGCTATGCGGACGCTGACGCGGCCTTTGCCGGCGCGCTGCGCGAAATGCCCGAGCAGCAGCGGTGCGCGTGGCTCGACCTGAGAAAGCTGGCCCCGAACCGCCTCGACTCGGAGCTCGGGGCGGCGGACTGCCGGGAGCGCGCCGAGCGCGCGGACCGGTTGTGGCTGTTGTCCCAGCCGCTGTGGGTTATCCCTGGCAATGATTTGCGCACCGAGCATTTCGCCCGGCTCACCATGGCGGAGATCCTGGAGCGCGCCGAAAACGCGCACGGACTGTCATGGAGCAGCGACAGCCGCGAGCTGCTGCTGCGTTACGGCTGGGCCGAGTGGTACACGCGACAGGAGACGTCGCCGTACTCGGCGTCGGACGGCAGGCCGCGCGTGACGGGACACGATCGTGAGCCGAGTTACTTCTTTTTCCCCGACCTGCCTTCCGTGCGAGGGCCGCCGCGCCTGACCGACGAGTCCTGGCAGCTTCGCCTCGCGGCGGCGCCAACCCGATACGCACCGCGGCACCTGAACCGGCTCGCCGACCTGCCCCATCAACTGACGCGACTCTCGCTCGGGGACTCGATGCGGCTGGTCGTCGTCTTCAGCCCAAGGGACACCGCGCTGGCGAAGGATTCGACGTCGGCGCGAGTTCTGGCGCTGATCGGCGATACTGTGATCGCCGGATCGGTCTCGGCGAACGGCCGCACCGCGACGCTCGTGGTCCCGCGTCGGCCGCTGGTGATGAGCGTGGAGGTACAGGGCGCCAGGAGCAAGCGGGCCGCGCGCGCGCGCTACACGGTCGATCCGCTGTCGTGCGTGCCGATGTGCACGTTCGACCTGCTGCTCTTCCGCCCGAGGGAGAACGCGGACACGACGTTCGAGCGCGCGCTCGAGCGCGCGATCGACGAGCTGCGACATTCGGTCCGCGACCCGCTGGGCATTTTCTGGGAGGTTGAGCGCGCGACAGGCATGGCGGAGCCAGTTTGGGTGGACCTCACGATCACGCGATCGAAGGTCGGCCGGCTTCGTCGCCTCGCCACGCGGCTTCACCTCGGGCCGGCCATGTCACCGGTGCGCCTGCGGTGGCGTATGGCGCTGGAAGGAAAGCGCAGTTCGGGAAGCGTCAACGTGCGGCTGCCCGAACTGGCGCGGGGCGCGCACCATGTGCTGCTCCGCATCGAGCCCGCGGACGGCCCGCCGCTCCGGGCCGAGCGCGAGATCTTTCTGACGCCTTGAAGCCGCCGGCTCGCAGACTCCCCGTCGGCGCGGAGGTTGTGGCAGCGGGAGGCGTGCACTTTCGCGTGTGG
Organism: uncultured Gemmatimonadaceae bacterium; assembly: GCA_963724885.1. Classification (GTDB taxonomy): domain Bacteria; phylum Gemmatimonadota; class Gemmatimonadetes; order Gemmatimonadales; family Gemmatimonadaceae; genus DASPMP01. Next base: position 463,953 of record CAVRWG010000005.1, read on the forward strand.
GCGCCGGACCGCGCGCGCGTCGAGGTGGTGGTCGGCCGGGACGCAACGGAGTTACAGCGCGAAGGCGGTGGATACTTCTCCGGGGTCATCGCATCCGCAGGCGCGGGATCGCGCTACCGGTTCAGGCTCGACGCCGGGGATGCTTATCCGGATCCGGCGTCGCGGTATCAACCCGATGGACCGCACGGCGAGTCCGAGGTTGTGGACCCGACCACGTTCGAATGGAGGGACGGCGACTGGGCGGCGAGCGGGTTGCAACCACGCGGCCAGGTGCTCTACGAGATGCACGTGGGGACTTTCACAGCGGAAGGAACGTTCGCGGCGGCCGCGGCGCGGCTCGAGTCTCTCGCGGACCTCGGCATCACGATGGTGGAACTGCTGCCGGTCGCGGAGTTCGCCGGCCGTTTCGGCTGGGGCTACGACGGCGTGGACCTGTTCGCCCCGTACCACGAGTACGGCGCGCCGGACGACTTTCGCGCGTTCGTGAATCGCGCGCACGAACTGGGGCTGGGCGTTGCGCTCGACGTGGTCTACAACCACCTGGGGCCCGACGGCAACCACCTGAGACAGTACGCTGAGGCGTACGAGAGCACGCGCCACGAAACCGACTGGGGGCCGGCCCCGAACTTCGACGGGCCCGATGCCGGGCCCGTGCGCGAGTTCGTGCTGAGCAACGTGCGCCACTGGATCGACGAATATCACCTCGACGGGCTGCGGCTCGACGCCACGCACGCGATTGTGGACGACTCGCCGACACACATCCTGCTCGAGGCCGGTGAGGCGGCGCGCGACGCTGCCGGCGAACGCCCGGTCATCCTGATCGCGGAGAACGAACCGCAGGATACGCGTTTGGTGCGGGACAAGCGGGCCGGAGGGCTGGGGCTCGACCTGCTCTGGTCCGACGATTTCCACCACACCGCCGTCGTCGCAGCGCTCGGCGGCGGGCCGGACGCGCGCGAGGCGTACTACACGGACTATCGCGGCTCGCCGCAGGAGATGGTGTCGGCGCTCAAGTACGGTCCGCTGTATCAGGGCCAGCACTATCGCTGGCAGAACCAGCGGCGCGGCGCCGCTGCGTGGGACGTCGACCCACACCGGTTCGTGTTCTACCTCGAGAATCACGACCAGGTCGCCAACTCGCGCGACGGGCGCCGGCTGCATCAAAGGACGAGCCCGGGTCGCCATCGGGCCCTCACGGCAATGCTTTTGCTTGCTCCGCAGACGCCGATGCTCTTCCAGGGTCAGGAATTCGGTTCGTCCGCGCCGTTCCTCTACTTCGCCGACCACAAGCCCGAACTGGCCGCGGTCGTTCGGAAGGGACGGCGCGAGTTCCTCGCGCAGTTCCCCTCCCTTGCGCCCGACACGGTTCAGCGCGCGCTCGCCGACCCCGCCGATCGGAAGACATTCGAGCGGTCGCGCCTCAGCGCCGACGAACGCGCCAGCAACACCGATCAGGTCGCGCTGCACCGGGACCTGATCGCCTTGAGACGCTGCGACCCCGTACTCTGCCGGGGCGACGCGCGCGTGGACGGCGCGGTCTTGGGTGAGCATGCGTTCGCGCTGCGCTATTTCCCGGCCGACGGGAATGACCGCCTGCTCGTCGTGAACCTCGGCGCCGCGCTCGAGCTGCGCGTCGCCCCCGAGCCGCTGCTGGCCCCACCCGATCGCGACCGCGGGTGGGAACCGTTGTGGCACAGTGACGACGCGCGTTATGGAGGCGAGGGCAGCGCGGCGGCGAACCCCGAACTGGAAAACGGCTCGTGGCGAATTCCCGCGGAATCGGCGACGCTCCTCGGGGCACGCACCGATTGAGCCGCGAATTGAGCGGCGAGTTGCGCGTCACGCTGCCGGTCTGTCGCGTGCAGACGACCGGCACGACCGGGGAGGATCGCCTGCGCGCGCTGGCCGACCAGGAGTGGCTGGTCACGAACGGTATCGGCGGGTACAGCTCGGGAACGGTCGCCGGCGTCGTGACGCGCCGGTACCACGGCCTTCTCGTCGCCGCGCTCCCGAATCCGCTGGGACGCATGGTGATGTTCAACGCGCTGGAGGAATCGTTCGACATCGACCAGCTCGTGGAGTTCCGGCTGGACGGCGGCGTGCCGACGTGGCATTACGCGTGGAACGATGGCCGAGGCAAGTGCGTCGTGGAAAAGCGGGTGATGATGCCCTACCGCCAGAACACCGTGTTGGTATGGTATCGATCCCTCGGCGACGCGCCCGTGCGGCTGCGACTCTCGCCGGCGGTGCACTTTCGCGCGTACGAGGCGCCCGTGTCGACGCCCCTGCACGACGACTACACCTTCGCGACGGATCACGGGCTTTTTCGCCTGACGGCGGCCGGCCTGCCGCCACTGCGCTTCCATCTCGATGGCGAGTGCACCTTCGAGGCGAACGAGACCCGGCGCCAGCAGGTGCTGTACCCCATGGAGGAGTTGCGCGGATATGCCGCGCGCGGCGACCTGTGGTCTCCGGGATCGTTCCTGTCGGACCTCGCGCCGGGCGCGAGCATCGCGCTGTGCGCGTCCGTGGAAGACGAAGACGTGATGCTGGCGATGACGGCGGCCCAGTCGTACCAGATGGAGCGCGAGCGCAAGCAGCGCCTGGTTGCCGCCGCCCCGCCGGCCGTGCGCGACGACGGCGGACGAGACGGAGGCGGGAGCACCCAGCTCGTCATCGCCGCGGACCAGTTCGTGATCAGGCCCGTGGGCCGCGTGCGCGATACGATCCGCGCGGCCGCGGTGGGCGACGAAGTCCGCACCGTGATCGCGGGCTACCACTGGTTCACCGACTGGGGACGCGACACGATGATCAGCCTCGAGGGGCTGACGTTGACGACAGGGCGACACCGCGAGGCCGGGTTCATCCTGCGGACGTTCGCGCAGTACGTGTGCGAGGGACTGATCCCCAACCTGTTCCCGGACGGCAGCGACAAGGGGTTGTATCACACCGCCGACGCGACGCTGTGGTTCTTCCACGCGCTGGACCGCTACGGCGAGGTGACCGGGTACTGGCCGCTGGTGGAGCAGGCACTGCCCGCCATGCGGGAGATCGTCGAAGCGCACATGCGCGGGACCGCCTTCGGCATCGGCGTGGACCCGAAGGACAGGCTGCTGAGCCAGGGCGCGGAGGGATACCAGCTCACGTGGATGGACGCGAAGGTGGACGGTTGGGTCGTGACGCCAAGGCGCGGCAAGGCGGTGGAGATCAACGCGCTCTGGTACAACGCGCTGAGCCATGTTGTCCCGCTGGGAGCGCGATTTCGGAGACGCGGAGCGTTCGCGATGGCATCGCGAGGAGGCGGCCCGGGTGCGCGAGTCGTTCAACCGGCGCTTCTGGAATGAAAGCACCGGGCACCTGTTCGACGTCGTGGACGGTCCCGACGGCGACGACCCGGCGTGCCGCCCCAACCAGGTACTCGCGATCTCGCTCCCGAACGCGGTGCTGGACGAAGCGCGCTGGGCCGACGTGATGGACGTGGTCGGGAAGAAGCTGCTGACGCCCGTAGGACTGCGGTCGCTGTCTCCGGATCACCCGGACTACAAATCGTGCTACTTTGGTGATCTGCGCACGCGCGACGCCGCGTACCACCAGGGCACCGTGTGGGCGTGGCTGATCGGGCCGTGGGTGGACGCGTGGCTCAAGGTGCACCCGGGGGACCGAACGGGCGCGCGACGGTTCCTGGATGGACTGATCGAACGCCTGCCGGAGTTCGGCGTCGGGTCGATCGCCGAGGTGTTCGACGCCGAGCCGCCGTACACGGCGCGGGGATGCGTGGCCCAGGCGTGGAGCGTGGCGGAGGTGCTGCGCTGCTTGCAGAAGACTGCATGAAGGCAAGAGGCAGAAGGCAGGCTGCCTTCTGCCTTCCGCCTTCTGCCTTCTGCCTCTATCGTTGGCTAGTCGAACCCTTGCAGAACAATGTGATGAACGGCCCGCTGACCGTTCTATCCGGCGTCTTCGCAGAGCGCTATGCGATCGAGCGTGAGCTCGGCCGCGGCGGTTCCGCCATCGTGTACCTCGCGCGCGACATCCAGCGCGGCCACGCGGTCGCGCTCAAGGTGCTGCGGCCGGAGTTCGTGGAATCGCTGGGCGCGGAGCGCTTCCTGAGGGAGATCAAGCTCAGCGAGCAGCTGCACCATCCGCACATCCTTCCCGTGCTGGACTCCGGGAATCGCGGCGGTCGCCTGTACTTCTCGCTGCCGCACATGGAAGGCGGCTCGCTGCGGGACCGGCTCGATCGCGAGAAGCAGCTGCCGCTCGAGACGGTGGTCGCGATCGCCCGCACCGTCTCCGGGGCGCTGGCGCACGCACACGCCAAAGGTCTGATCCACCGCGACGTGAAGCCGGAGAACATCCTCTTCACGAGCGGTCAGGCGTGCCTCGGCGACTTCGGCATCGCGCGGGCACTGGAGCGGGCCGCTGGCGAGACCACGACGTCCACGAGCGTGGTGCGCGGCACGCCGCACTACATGAGCCCCGAGCAGGCGACGGGCTCGACCAAGATCGACGGGCGCAGCGATCTCTATTCGTTCGCGTGCGTGATCTACGAGATGCTCTCGGGCATCCAGCCGTTCGTGGGTCCCACGCCGCAATCGGTGATCGCGCAGCGGCTGGTGCACATGCCGCGTCCGATCCGGACGTTCCGGCCGACGCTGCCCAAGGCGGTGGAGTCAGTGCTGGCGCGGGCGTTCTCGGTGGCGGCGGTGGACCGGTATCAAACCGCGACCGATCTACTCCAGGCGCTGGAGCGGGCCGCCCAGGCGCTGCCCTCGACGCCCGGTCCGACGCGGTGGTCGCGGCTGGGCTGGCGACGCCGCGCGGCCATCGGCGCGCTCGGCGCCGCGGCGCTGGTCGTGGCCATCGCGGCCGTACTGAAGATGACAGCCGACGCAAACCCGCCCGGCAATCCGGTTCCGGAGAACGACCAGCGTCGCATCGCGGCGCTGTACCTGGACAACCTGACCCCGTCCACGCTGCCGGGGCACCTGGTGGACGGCATCTCCGAGTACCTCATCGACCAGCTCGGGGGTGTACGGGCGTTGTACGTCATCTCGCCGAACGGCGTCCGGCCGTTCCGCACCTCCGTGGCTCCAGTGGACAGCATCGGCCGGGCGCTGAGGGTGGGCACGATCGTGAGCGGCAGCGTCGCGCGGTCGGGCAACACGATGCGCGTCAGCTATCGACTGATCGACGCGAGAGATGGCCGGCAGATCTCCAGCGAGCAGCTCGAGCTGCCGTGGGCCGAACTGTTTGCGCTCCAGAGCGAGCTGGCGAACCGGGTGGCGTTCTCGCTGCGGCGGCAGCTGGGACAAGAGATTGCGCTGCGGGAGAATCGCGGCGAGACGCGATCGTTCGCGGCGTGGGAGGCGGCGCAGCTGGCGAGCGTGATGCTGCAGCGCGCCTCTGAGAACGCCCTGCGCCGCGCCGATGCCACGACCCCGCTGCTGTTGCTCCAGGCCGATTCGCTGTACGCACGCGCAGAATCGCTGGATCAGGGGTGGGCGACGCCCAGCGTTCGCCGCGGGTTCATTGCGCTGGCGCTCGCGACCCATTCGGTCATTCCCGGACAGAGCGCTCCGCCGCCGCACGCGGGCGACACCGCGTACACGCGGCTGAACCCGAGCCTGCGTGGGGCGCGCTGGGTGGAGCGCGCGCTGGAGCACGCCGACGCGGCCCTGCGCCGGGAGCCGCGTTCGCCGCGAGCGCTGGCGCTGCGCGGCGATGCGCGGGTGGCGCTGGTCACCGCCGGCGTCCCGGGGCACGACTCGGCCGCGGCGCTGGCCGAGCGCGACCTGCGCGACGCGGTGGCGCTGCGTCCGGATCTCGCGCCAGCGTGGTCGGCGTTGGCGACGCTGTTTCGACAGCAGGGCCGGTTCGCGGACGCCGCGGCCGCCGCAAAAAGCGCGTTCGAGGCGGACGCGTTCTTCGAGACGCGCCGGATCGTGTCGGTCGCGCTGTTCGCCGCGCTCTACGCCGAGCAGTTCGACGACGCCCGCGCCTGGTGCCGGCATGGTTTGACGCACTACGCCGGCGACCCACGGTTCACCGAATGCGAGCTGACGCTGCTGGGTTGGACGGGAAGCTCGCGCGCCGACGCCGCGACAGCGTGGAATACCCTCACCGCGATCGAGCAACGCGACTCGGTGGGGATGCTGGCGCAGGCGTGGGGTTATCGCCGATTGATGGTGGCGTCCGTGCTGGCGCGCGCGGGTCTGCGCGACAGCGCGCGCAAGGTGCTGGCGCTGGTGCAGGCAAGGCCGTCACCGGACCCGGCGCGTCGTTCGACGGCGATCCACGAGGCCAGCGTCATGCTGCTGCTGGACGACCGCGAGGCGGCGCTGAGGCGACTGTCCGAATACGTGGAAGCGGCGCCGCACATGCGCGCGTTCGTGGCGGCGTACCCCTGGTTCCGGTCGCTCAGCGGCGACCCGCGCTTCGCCGCGCTGGTCGGGCAACGCCCCGACCAGCCGGCCAGCAGCCCTCTACGCTAGGGCCAGTTCGTCTCGAGCCGCCGCCGCAGCTCCGCCGCCTTGGCCTTGTCGGTGTCGTCGTAGTAGCGGAGGAGGAAGTTCTCGACCGCGGACTTCGACGTGAAGATCGCGTCCACGTTGGGACCGAGCGGAATGGTGTGCGTGCGTCCGTTGCGCTCCGTTACGGTGAGCGTGGCGCCCTGATAGTCGGCCAGGGGAATCAGGAAGCCGCGTACCTGACTCTGGCTGTTGGTGTCCGGGCAGACCCACTCCGAGGTGTCGGTATGGTAGCAGAGCGACCGTGTGGTCGCGGGCTCGCTTTGCGTTGCCTGCGGCGGCGGGCAGGCGACGAGGACGGCGATCACGCAGAGCGCGGCCGCGGCGACAGACAATCTCTTCGTCATGCTCATGGTGCTCCTCCGGGTGGCGCGGAGAGCGCGTGAGACAGCGTACGGCTCGGTTCAGCGGTGCAGACGCGAAACGCGCCGAAGTTAGGTGGACACGGAGAAGCCGCGCCAGCGGCGTTGAAGAAAAGGCCGGAGGGCTGACGCCCTCCGGCCCTCAAGCCTTGTTCACTGGAACCCGGCCTCCACTTCACAGCATCCGCCGGTGCATTCCTCCCAGATCGGTGGGATCGTTGTGGAGCCAGCGCCAGCGCTGGCTGTTCCGGGAACTCCAAGAGTCATGCCTGCAATTGTGTGCTCACGACGGATGACGCATTTGTACGCATACTTGGTCGTGCCGAGATCTCCGGCGGCCTGAATGCGTACCCACCATCTGGGCAAGAACCCGGACCAGAACCAGTTCCAAGGGCCGCACGTATTCGCCGGGAGTACAGCGGCCGACGGGATATCGCACCTTCCGCGCGTTCCGTAACAAAGCTCCAGGGTGTTCATCTGGGTTCGAGGCGCGCCGATCGGCACCGCATCGAAATTGAACTTTGTCTTGTAGTGGGGGATGGCCGCATCGAGCGCCACGTGGCCGGTCACGACCCAGGTGTGCGCCGCAAAGTAGGGCCAGTCGTATCTCGCCAGACCAGAGTCCGGAATAGACGGAACCAAGAATCCGGATCGGGACGACCGTAGTCGACAGATGCACCCCGCCAGCAGGTGGCGCAGGCACGTCGAGATACTGCTCATCGTACCAACCCTTGACGCGGCGTACACGATTCTCTGCCGTTGCAGGGCCGATTACGGCGAGATCAGCCGCCGAACTGGCGAAGCCCGACGGCCCTGCTTCGCACCATTTGCAAGCCCCGCACTTGATGCCGATGTACTGCATGTTGCTTGGTCGAGTCCCAGTCCCATCGGGCCACCGCCGGATATGCCTGGGATCTGTGAAGTCCGGCGTCGCGAAATACTTGCACGTCGAGATCTGAGCCTGCGGCTGATCGTTGCGTCCAGCGTCTCACGGCACTTCGACTCGGGTCGCCGTCGGCAGGGACAACTCGCGCCTCGAGACTTGTTGCCCCTGTAGTAGAGGAAGAGGCAGCTGTAGCCGGGCCGGATTCCGAGCTGGGGATAGATGCAGTTCGACAGATTGAGGATCTCGCCTACCGCGACGGCTGTGATACGCACCGTGTGTCGCGGGCAATCCCGGCAGACGCGATGGTGTCAACAGCCTGGCGGCGCTGTCGAGTTTGAACCTCGCGAAGATCGCGGTCAGCGGGCCGAATGTGCCGTCCTTCAGGATGAGGCGCTGGCAATCGTGATACTCGGTACGTCGGTGATGGGCCCGGCCAGCGGCAGGCCACTGGCGATTACGAGATCAGAGTGTGACCTCTGAGAATGCGTCCAGTCGTGTTGGCATTCGGGGCGACCTGACACCGCGAACTCTCCGCGGGTGTGCCGTCTCCACATTGCAGTACGTCCAGGTGATAACAGAGCCTGCGACAAGCACAGCAAGCAGGATACCAACAAGAATGGGTGAGACACCGCGTCGGGACATCGCAGCCTCCGGGATGGTGGGACCTGCGTGCTGCGTGGACGTATGCGAACCGCTGCCGCTACTGCGACCTTCACCTGCGACCAGCAGCGTACTACCTGGCCAGCTGCTGCATGCGTGCGACGGTGGGCTTGAGGAAGTCGTCGGCGTCCGACCAAAGCGTTGCGACTGGCGCGGCCCATTTTCGGGCCGTCGCCGAGTCATTCACTTGAGCCGCCAGGTCCGCGCGGAGGGCCATTGCTCGAACCAAGTGCACCAGCTCGCGCGACGTATGCGAACGACTGTGAGGCACCGAATGCCAGCGAGTCGAGCGTAGGATCGAGCCGCTGCGCTGCGCCGCTTGAGCATCTCCGAGGGCCGCCAGGATGGCGGCCTCGGCATACAGTCCATCCGGGGAAACGTCGAACGCACGATAGGAAGTCTTCCGGCGCTGTTCGTGCAACTCGGCGAGGATGCGCACTGCCTCCGCGTGATTTCCGGCGTGCCATGCCGAGAGGAGGCTTGCGCGGACACTGCCCGTAGCGACCATGCAGTCGGAATGGATTCGAATTGGTGAATCGGCACCGCGAGAGAGGCCGCTCGAATGAGCCAACCCGATCGTGCAACATTGCGGTCTGCACCGCTCAATCATGGTCGCGACCCCGCGGTCGACGAGAACCTCCAGGGCGTGTATGCTGTCGACGGGTCCGCCCATAGCAGCAAATGCAACGAGCGCAGGACCCGACTGAGCGATAACGCGAGGGGTCGTCCTGGCCTCGGACATTCGAGCGTACCGGGCCGCCAATGCCGCCTTTCCCGTCAATGCAGCCACGCTCGCGAGAAGACCCGCCTCCCGCTCGCCGGAGGGCCGATTCTGCCTTCAACAGCGAATCCGCGATGCCTGCGTGCCATTCGCAGCTGCTGACGTCTGCGACGGCAGCGCACGCTTCACACGCATCCATACCTCTGCGACGCCCATGCGAATGCGATCGTCCGGGTCCGAGGCGCGACTTCGCGCGACGCGCAGCGTGTCGACAGCCGATGCGTCGCCGAGTAGGTCCAGTGCCACGGCAATCGCTTCCATCGCATCCACGCTGTTCGGGAAGGCGCCACGCCACATCAGGGCGAGTTGGTGGAAACGCTTTCTCTGCTGAAGAATTGCTTCATTCACAGCCGCAGACAACGTCCATTCCTGCGCGGCGTGGAACGTCCGCAATCGGCTAGGGAATGAACGCGAGCGAGTCGGCGTCCCAGGATGGGTAAGCCGCAAAGCGAGTGGTGTCGGGCGAAGCCGAACGGCCTGGCCTTAGTGCGTCCCTTTTCGTAAAGAAGAGTACGTCGAACGTCTTCGAACGACCGTCCCCCGAACGATCGGTGCATCGAAGGCAGCAGGCGAAAAGCGCGCTCGAAGGCATCCAGCGCATCGTTGTAGCTGCTCCGGAAACGCCAGTGCGAGGGACTGCGTTGATCACGAACCACCAGGCTGTCGTACGCAAGGCAGTTCCCCAGGCTGTACCAGCCCGCGAAGTCGAATTGGTCGCGAGTGGTGAGCCTGGACCACTCGGCGCAGGCCACGTCGCGCTTCCCGCTTGCCGAGTGCCACGAGAGCCACTGACATCAGGCTGTCGCGACCACTCAACTGACTTCGCGCGGCGGCCGCTCTCTCCGCCGCAAAACTCCACTCGGCAACCGGGTCCTTCTTCCAGCTGCGCACCTGCGCCAGCCAGAGGAATGCCTCGGCAAATCTCGAATCGACCTCCGTCGCCTCGCGAAAGTGGTCGTCCGCGAGATCGAGATTCCACTCCTCGAGCGCCGACGTGGCCACGCAGGTACGATTGCCGCGCCGCCATCGACCTCGTTCCCGTGCGGAATGAAGCCAGCGGTCGCTCGTGGTCACCGGAAACAGGAGGCTGTCGACAGAGCGCCGACGATGGTGGTCGCGCCACCGAGGCTCTTCGCAAGCTTCACCGATTTCTCCGCGAGTGACGCATTGCCGCGCGTGTCGAACAGCGAGGCCGTGACTCGCAGCGAATCGCCGCTCGGCGACAACTGCAGCCGGACGTAGCGGCCCGCGCCGAGCGTCACCGATGCGCGTTGCACGTACGTCCCCGAACGCCACCGAATCGGGTCGCCGCGCTAGCACGTCTTTCACGTGAAATGCGTCCGCCACGGTGATGCCCCGCCAGCGCCTGAACCCTTCGCGCACGAGTTCGGCGATGTCGAGAGATGCGGTCTGCCCCATCGCGCTCGCTTCACCTTCGAGTTCGACGGGCAGTATCGCGAACCTCGACGTATCCAGCGCGATGTCGCGACCCACCAGCGAGACGGCACCATCGTTCTCGGCCGCTGGTTCCGCTGCGGCTCCAACCCAGGACCGACGCCCGACCACCACGATCGTCACCGTTATCGCCGCGACTGCGAGCCTGCGTCCGCCCGGCCCAGAACGGACGGCGTGCCGGGGCAACCGCATCGGCTTCGGCTCGGCAAGGATGGCGGCCTCCAGCGCGTCGACCAGCTCCGTCGCCGTGCGATACCGGTCCGCGGGAGTCATGGCGAACGCCTTAGTCATGACGGCGTCGATCGCTTCGGGTGCGCCCGGGCCGATAGGCGCGCACCGGCCGCGGCGCGAACGTGAATCGCTGCGCGATCACCGCCTCCGGCGTCGGGCCGATGAACGCCTGCATGCCGGTGATCATCTCGTACAGCACGCACGCGAGCGAATACTGGTCGCTGCGACCGTCGAGATCGGTGCCGCCTGCCGCCTGCTCGGGGCTCATGTACGGCGGCGTGCCGCGGATGGTGCTCTTCGACGTCGTCGTGTCGCTGCCACTCAGATCGAGGGCGCGCGCGATGCCGAAGTCGCCGAGCACCGCCTGGCCGTTCGTGAAGAGGATGTTCTCCGGCTTCACGTCGCGGTGGACGAGACCACTCCGCGTTCGCGTAGTCCAGCGCCTTCGGCAATCTGACGCGCGATCTCGATGACGCGATCGAACGGCAAGGTTCTTTTCGCGCTTCAGCAGCGTTGCAGCGTGCCGCCTTCCATATAAGGAAGCGCGAAGTACAGTTGGCCTTTGTGCTCGCCCGAATCCAGCACGGGCAGGATGTTCGGGTGCGTGAGCTCCGATGTCCGCCGGATCTCCCTGAGGAAGCGCTTGGCGGCCGTGGCGGATTCCACCAACTCGGGACGCAGGATCTTGAGCGCGACCGCCTTGCCTACCTGCGTGTCCCGCGCCAGATGCACCATCGCCGTCGCACCTTGACCGATGACGCGCTCGATGGAGTAGCGTCCAGCGAACAGCCCTGACGAGTTGCTCGGTGGCACCGCCATAAGGGCCTAGAGGGTGGGCGCGGTGAACATACGATTATGGAACAGCACGCGCTAGGCGCCACGACAAGGGCTCGGCGGTGATTCCGCCGAGCCCCGTGGGAACTGCAGATCCCTCGCTTACGCTCGGGATGACGCCGAAACGCGAGCCTAGTTCGCCCGGGTCGAAGACTCCTTGAGCCAGTACGCGAACCACTGCCGCAGCCGGCCGAGCCGGTCCACCAGCAGCCACGGCTCCCCGCTGCGCGACAGCTCATGTGTCGAGCGCGGATAGCGCACCAGCTCCACCGGCACTCCCTGCTTCTTGAGCGCCATGAACCAGATCTCGGCGTTCCCCATCGGCGTGCGGTGATCTTCTTCGATTGCACGATCAGCGTCGGCGTCTTCACCTTGCGCACGTGGCGGATCGGTGACAGCGAGTCGTACATCGCGAAGTTGTCCCACGGCTTGCCGTAGAACTCGAACTCGGTCAGCCCCTGCGCGTCCGACGCGCCGTACCAGTACATCCAGTCGCTGATCATGCGGTCGGCCTGCGCCGCCTTGAACCGGTTCGTCTTCGTGGTGATCCACGCGGTCATGAAGCCGCCGTACGAACCGCCCGTGACACCCATGCGCGTGGAGTCCACGTCCGGACGCTTCGCGACGATGTCCACGGCCTTCATGAGATCCTCGTAGTCCTCGAAGCCCCAGCGGCCGCGCGTGCTGTACGTGAAGTCCGCGCCGTAGCCGCTCGAGCCGCGCGGGTTGGTGAAGAGCACGAACATCCCGGCGGCCGCGAGGTTCTGGAACTCGTCGAACCAGTTCTCGCCGTACGCCGAGTGCGGGCCGCCGTGGATGTAGAGCACGACCGGATACTTCTTGCCGGCCTCGTAGCCGTAGGGCTTCATCAGCCAGCCCTCGATCTCCAGGCCGCCGACCGACTTGATACGTGAATCGCTCGGCGTCGCTGAACGCGACTTCGCTCGTCAGCTTGTCGTTGAAGCTCGTGAGCCGGCGCTCGCCCGTGCCGTCGGCGTTGGCGACGAACAGCTCGGTGGGCTTCGTGGCGTCGGTCGCGACGTACGCGATCCTGCGTTCCCTTTGCGTCGCTGCTCACGCCATTGATGCGGCGGCGCCCCGAGAGCACCGGCGTGAGCTTCTTCGTCGCCGGATCGAGCTTGAAGACGCCGGTGCTGCCACCGGTCGCCGCGGTCAGCGCGATGCTGCCGTCCGCGAGCCAGTCGATGGACTGCGGCTCGTACTTCCAGGCGCCGAGGAGGTTTTCGGGTTGCCACCAGTGGCGTTCACGACGTAGACGCGATCGTTCTTCGTCCGCCCTGGCGCCGCGATGAACGCGAGACGCTTGCTGTCCGGGGACCAGACGAGATCGCCCTCGTCGCCAAAGAACGTCGCGACCTTCCTCGGAGTCCCACCGCCGATCGGTATCACGTAGATGTCGGCATTCGTTGCGGTCCACATCGTCGCGCCTCTTGTCGTACGGCAGACGCGCGAGCGAGTCGCGCTCCAGGTCCACGACCGAGTCGGGACGCAGCCGCGCGTCGGCCACGAATGCGATCCACTGACCGTCGGGCGACACCGCGACGCTGCGGTGCGAGTAGCGCGTGTTGGTGATGCGCTTCTTCGCCGTGCCGTCGAACGACTGGGTCCAGATCTGCGCCGGATTCCAGCGGCGCGCCTCGCGGCGGCCGGGCACGAAGCCCTGGTCGTTGCTCTTGTACTGCATGTCGTAGACGTGCCGGCCGTCGAAGCGCGCCGCGTCGAGCGGCTTGGTGATCGCGCCGAACGGCGGGCGCGCCATGGCCTGCATCTTCGCGTACGGATCGTTGGCGCGTGCGGCGCTGTCCGGCGCGACCGAGTCGCCCTCGGCCCAGACGGAGAAGGCGTTGTCGGCCGGCATCGACCCGGCGCGCGGATACTTGTCGTCCTGGAACGCCTCGCCGCCCGGCTGGTCCATGCGCAGCATCCACGTGCTTCCCCGCCCGCCCGGCCGCTGCGACGTGAAGAGCAGCAACTTGCCGTCCGGCGACCAGCGCGGGTTGGAGCTTTCGGTGCTGGGCGACGTGAAGCGCTGCGGCGATCCGCCGGCCGTGGGCACCACCCACACTTCGCGATGGTACTTGTTGTCCTTCTCGTTCACGGTCTGGACCGTGAAAGCCACCTGGCTGCCGTTGGGAGACATGGCCGGGGCGCTGAGGACGTTCAGCTTGTACCAGTCGGAAGGCTGGAAGGCGCGCTTGGCCTGAGCGCTCAGAGAAGTGGCGATGGCCAGGAGGGCGAACACCGAAAGAGGACGAAGCATTGCGATGGGCTCCTTGGAAAAAAGCGCAGAAAAACGGCGCGACCAAAAAACTGCGCAACTACAGAAAGGCGCAACTACAGAACCACGCGATTACATAACTGCGCGAACGCAAACTGCGCCACTTCAAACTGCGCCGCACTGCGGCTGTGGCACCATCCGGCAGATCCGGCACCATCCGAATGATCCGATGCCTCGCCGGTGATCTTCCGGCGAGGCTAAATGTTACGGCTGGTTACGGCTGAGGCGCCCGAGGCGCTGGAGGCGCTGGAGGCGCTGGAGGCGCTGGAAGCGAGGCGACGATCCGCTTGAATGCCCTGTATCCGGCGTCGTCAGACGCCAGGTTCGACAGCGAGCCCCGGTCGGTGGCCGCGATGAGGTCGCGGGTGTGGCTCACCCTGCTCTCCTCCAGCGGGTGCGACGCAAAAAAGTTGTCCACGATGGTCGGGCTCGCGCGACGCTCCGACAGCAGGACCTGGAAGAACTCCGGAATCCCGCGCGGATCGATGCCCGCGTTGATCACGTTCACCACGGCCTGTGAATCCGCCTCGGCTTCGTCGGACCGGCTGTACTTCGCCATCAGCGCAGAGCCCGCGGCGTTGATCACCACCTGCGACACGCCGCTCTCGCAGATGCTCGTGAGTGTGCACAGCAGCGTGACGCCGATGTTGGCGCCGGCGGCCTTCTTCATCTGCTCCACGGAGTGCCGCTCGACGACGTGCCCGATCTCGTGGCCCAACACGCCGGCGAGCTGGTCGAGGCGGTCGGCGCGCTCGATCAGCCCGCGATTCACGTAGATGTATCCGCCGGGCAGCGCGAACGCGTTCACGTCGCGGCTGTCAACAACGTAGAACTGCCAGTCGAGGTTCGCGCGCGTGGTCTTGCGCGCGATCTCGAGGCCGAGCGTCCGGACGTAGCCAACCACGCGCGGGTCAGTGACCAGCGGTAGCTTTGCGTTGATCTGTTCGGCGTAGTCCTTGCCCATCTGCGCCTCGTCGCTGTCGGAGACGCTGCAGGCAGCGAGGACCAGGACCGGGACGAGCTTCACGAGTCTCATGAGTCGAAAACTAAAACCGGTGCCGGCAGACGGCGGGCACTCCGCCTCTTATCCTTTCGAGGTCCGCCCGTCGCCCATGCAGGGCCTCGGCGCCTTCGCTACCCGACGCATCCCCTCGGGCACGCGTCTCATCGAATACACCGGCGAGCGGCTCACCGAGGCGCAAGCCGACGCCCGCTACCCCGACGTCGCCGACGCGCGGTACCACACGTTCCTGTTCGCCATCGACGGCGACGTGGTGATCGACGCCGCCGTGGACGGCAACGAGGCGCGATTCATCAACCACTCGTGCGACCCGAACTGCGACGCCGTCGTCGAGGATGGACGCATCTGGATCGTCGCCACCCGCGACATCGAGTCCGGCGAGGAGCTGGCGTACGACTACGCCTTCGAGCTGGAGGAGCGGCACACGCCCTCGGCCAAGCGACGATACCCCTGCAACTGCGGCTCGGCCAAGTGCCGTGGGACGCTGCTGATCAGAAAGAAATAGGGCTCTGGCAACTATCACAGAAGGGCACTGGAACAGCTTACCACAGAGGGCGCAGAGGAACTGAGAGGACACAGAGGAAGGCCTGTCTATTCAATCTCTGTGTTCTCTGTGTCCTCTGTGGTGAAAGCTGTTGTCGTTTGGGTTGCTTGGCACACGGGACTAGCAAGGGAAAAATTCCCCGATTCCCGTTCAGGCCCGTGCGGCTGAAAGCGTAAGTCAAGCATTTCCAGCCTGTTACGGGTGGGGCTGAGAGGCATCGGGGGTGCCTTGGAAGGGGGCGTCAACAACCATTTCCCCTTCTATAAGGTGGTGTCCCATGAAAACCGTTCGTCTCGTTGTCCCGCTTGTCCTCGTCGCCGCGATCGCGGCCTGCTCCGGCCCAACCAAGGAGGAGCTGGAGACGGCCATCACGATGCGGGCCGACTCGATCGCCAACCTGCGGAACCAGATGTTCGAGCAGGTGCTGGAAGGCACGCGCTTCGTCAACCTGATCAACGAGGAGCTGGCGAAGGCGCGCTCGCTCACCGGACCGTCGGCCCGGCAGCTGATTCCGACCGCCGAGATCGCCGACGCCAACGAGGAGCGCAAGGCCGTGCTGGTGCGCATCACTCAACTCGTCCAGCAGCTCCACGGCGTGAACGGCCGTCTGAACGGCGTCCGGAAGCAGATGACCGAGAAGGACTCGGCGTTTGCGCTCAAGGTGGCGGAGTACGAGAAGATGGTTGCCGACGTGAATGCGGCCGCCGAACAGCAGCGGGCCGAGTTCCAGGCCATCATCGACGGTCAGACGACGAAGATCGCGGCGCTCTCCGGGCAGGTGGACACGCTCAGCGGCACTGTCGGTCAGCTGACCGCCGAGCAGAACACGGTCTATGTGATCGCCGGCACAAGGAAGGAACTCGTTAAGAAAGGCGTTCTCGTAAAGGAAGGCAGCAGGCGGTTCGGCGTGGTCGGGCCGCGGCCGATCGCCCCGGCGCGCGAGCTCGATCCGACGATGTTCACGAAGCTCGACCGCCTCACCGACAGCACGATCGTTTTGCCCGACGGGGTGTATACAATCGTGTCGCGGCAGAGCGGCGCGTACGCGACACCGGCAGAGAAAGGCGGCCGGTACGCGGGTGCGATCAAGATCGAGCAGCCGGAGCGTTTCTGGAGTTCGTCGAAGTATCTGATTCTCGTTCGCAGCTAGGCAGTAACAACGGACATAACGGCGGACATAGGAGCGGACATGAAGGCGAACAAAAGGGCGGACGTGACGGCGCAGCAGAGATGCGCCGCCGTTGCCGCTCCAATGTCCGCAGTCATGTCCGTTTCCATGTCCGTTCTCGTGTCCGCAGTCATGTCCGCAGTAATCAGTCGAGATGACACATGGTCACGCATCTGAAGGTCCTTGTCATAGACGACGAGCCCGCGCTGCGCGAGGTGCTCAGCCTCCGCCTCGCCGATTGGGGCCATGAGGTCCGCGCGGCCGCCGACGTCGTCGAGGGACTGCGCGAGATCGACGCCCGCATGCCCGACGTCGTGCTCTGCGATGTGGTGCTCCCGAGAAGCTCGGGGCTCGCGCTGCTCCACCGCGTGCGCGAACGCGACACCCGGCTGCCCGTCGTGATGATCACGGCGCACGGCAACATCGACAGCGCCGTGGAAGCGATGAAGGCGGGAGCGACCGACTTCCTCACCAAGCCGATCGATCACGCGCTGCTGCGCGCGCTGCTGGACAACATCGCGAGCGCGGTGCGCACTCGGCGCGAGAGCCGCGCGCTCGACGCCCGGCTCGACCACCCCGATCCGACGGGCATCGTGGGACAGTCGCGCGCCGCGCGCGAGCTGCGCGCCGCGGTGGCCACGCTGGCCGCGACGGACGCCTCCGCGATCATCACCGGCGAGAGCGGCACCGGCAAGGAGGTGGTCGCGCGAGCGGTGCACACGCTCAGCACGCGCGCCGGCAAGCCGTTCGTCGCGGTGAACGCCGCGGCGATCCCCGAGGGGCTCGTCGAGAGCGAGGTGTTCGGGCACGAGCAGGGCGCCTTCACCGGCGCGGTGCGCGCGCGCCCGGGCTGTTTCGAGATGGCCGACGGGGGCACGCTCTTTCTCGACGAGATCGCGGAGATGCCGATCGCGCTCCAGCCCAAGCTGCTGCGCGTGCTCGAGGACGGGCGCACACGGCGACTTGGCGGCGGACGCGACGTGCGGTTCGACGTCCGCGTGCTCGCGGCCACCAACCGCGCGACCACAGCAGGCGATCCGCGACGGCAGGCTGCGCGAGGACCTGTTCTACCGGCTGAACGTGTTCGAGCTCGCGATTCCCCCACTGCGTGAGCGGCGCGAGGACATCACACTCCTGGCGCAGCACTTCGTCCGGGAGTTCTCGCGCCGGCATGGCATGCAGGTGGAGGGCGTGGGCGACGAAGCGCGGCGCCTCCTGGACAGCCACGCCTGGCCCGGCAACGTGCGCGAGCTGCGCAACGTGATGGAGCGCGCCGTGATCCTGGCGCGCGCCGGATGGATCGAGGGCCGGCACCTGCCGCCCACGCTCCAGGCGCTGCGTCCCGGCGTGGAGCCCACGGTAACCCTGGTTGCCGGCACGACACTCGCCGAGGCGGAGCGGCGGCTGATCCTCACGACGCTGGAACGCGTGGGCGAGAACAAGGCGGAGGCCGCGCGTCAGCTGGGGCTCGACGTCAAGACGATCCGCAACAAGCTGCGCGCGTACGCGGGCGGAGACGGCCAATGAGAATCGCCGTGAAGCTGCGCGTGGCGTTCGGCGTGTACGTCGCGCTGCTGGTGGCCGCGCTGGCGTTCGAGATGCGCGCGATGCGCCGCGGCGTCGCGAGCGGGCGCGAGCTGTCCGCGATCGCTGCGCGCCTGCGCGTCAACAACGACATCCAGATCGCCCGCCTCGACGAGATGGGCAGCAGCGCCGCCAAGTTCCTCGTGACGCGTGACGCCGCCTATCGCGACAAGCTGGAGAGCGCGGCTGGCGCCTTCGGCGACGAGCTGCACGCCTTTGGATCGCTGCGGCTCACCGAGGACGAACGCGCGCGCGCGCGCGCCGTCGCAATACGCCTGCGCACGGCCGAGGAGGCGCTGCGGACCGCGCTGGCGGACTCCGGCGGCGCGGCTCCGGAGACCGCGCCCGCCGCGGCGTCGGCGGTAGAACGGGAGCTGGACGCGATCCGCCTCGAGACGCTGCGTCTGGCGGACGCGACGCGCGCGGCCATGACGCTGGAGCTGGCCCGCGCCGAGGGCGGCGCACGCGCAGCGGAGCGGGTCGCGTGGATCGTCGCGGCCGGCGCGCTGCTGCTCGCGGTGTTGCTCTCGGCGATCCTGGTGCGCGCGATCGTGCGGCCGCTGGAACGGCTGGCCGAGGGGGCGCGTGCGATCGCCGCGGGGCGGTTCTGGCATCGGCTGTCGCCGCGTGGCGACGACGAACTGGCGCGCGTCGCGTCCGACTTCGACGCGATGGGCGAACGGCTCGCGCAACTCGACGCCATGAAGCGGGAGTTCGTGTCGAACGTGTCGCACGACCTCAAGACGCCGCTCACGTCCATGCAGGAGACGACCGAGGCGCTGCTCGACCAGCTCCCGGGTCCCGTGAACGACAGGCAGCGTCGGCTGCTTCTGTTGAGCCAGGAGAGCGGCCGCCGCCTGTCCGGGATGATCGCGAAGGTCCTGGAGCTGGCGCGTCTCGAGTCCGGGGCGGCGCCGGCGCCGCGGATGGAGACCGTGGACGTCGTGCGCGTCGCGCGCGGCGCGGTGGAGCGCGCGGGCATGTTCACCCGGACCGTCCTCGTCGTGCTCGACGAGCCGGAGGAGAACGTTCAGGTGCACGCCGACGCCGACGGCGTCGCGCGGGTGCTGGACAACCTGCTGGAGAACGCCATCAGGTTCTCGCCCGACGGTGGGACCGTTCACGTCTCGGTGTCGGCGCTCGGGAGCCTGGCCGAGGTATCGGTCGCCGACGAGGGCCCCGGCATCCCCGAACTCGAGCGGGCGCGGATCTTCGAGCGATTCTACCAGACGCCCGACGGCCGCGCCGTGAGGGCGCACGGCGTAGGCCTCGGGACTCGCGATCTGCCATCACATCGTCGCCGTGCACGGCGGCTCGATTGGCGTCGAGGAGAACTTGCCGCGCGGCACTGTATTCAGGGTCACCCTGCCCGGCCGGATCGCAACACCCGGGGCGAGCGAGGAAGCCGAGGTCTTCGCGGAGTCGCTGGCATGATGCGCAATGGGGCAGTGCCGCTGCGGGCAGACCGCGGACCGTGGATGCGCGTGATCCTGGCTCTCGTCGCGGCGTCAGTCGTGGGCGCGTGCGCCACGACACGCGTGGATCGGCACGTCGCCGATCGTCAGCGGCTGGAGCGCAGCATTGCGACGCTGCAGGCGGCGCTGGACTCGGTGCGCGCCGCCAATGATTCGCTGCGCCTTGACGCCTCCAGGCTTCAGTTCGACGTGCTCGATCGCGACGAGGAGCTTCGCGCGCTGCGACTCGAGCTGCAGCGCCTGAAGGCGATCGACCTCAGGCCGCGCCAGCGCCCGACGCCCTGATCAGCTAGATGGTCCAGACGGCGTAGGCGAGCAGCACCAGGCTGACTCCCGCGAGGCACAATCCGTACGCCACGCCGATGGCCGCGGCTTTCGCGATCGTCCGTCCCCAGGTGTCGCCGAACACCCGGCGAAACGCCAGAAGCGCATATCCGACGACGTAGCCGTACGTCAATAGCTGGATTGCGATGAGGAGCGGTACGGCTTCGAGGAACGGAATGACGATCGCCGCGACGGTGAGCGCCCCGAACCACGCCGAGTGCAGGTGCAGAGCCGGGTACAGATGGAGCGCGTACTGCGGCAGCTTGCGGCGCCAGGCCAGGCGCGTGAGCAGCGCAAAGAGCGGGAGCAGGGCGAACATCGCTTTGGGAAATGCTGTCGCGAACACGCGATTGAGCCGGGCGGATTCCGAGACGGCGCGCACGATCCGCTCGCGCCCGAAGATGCGTCCGAACAGCGTCCCTTCGATTTCGGCGAGAGCCTCGGGCGTGAGCGTGGTGCTTCCATCGGCATTTGTGACGGTGACCTTGGCGACCTCGCGGGCGGATCGGTGCGTGATTGATTCGACGATCGGACCGCTGAGGAAGTACGCCAGGCTGCAGATGAGGTAGACCCGCAGCGGCGGCAGCCACCGCGCTCGGCGCCCCTCGAGAAAATCCACGCTGAGCAGGCCGGGCCGCCTGAAGAGTGTCAGGAGCGTAGCCGGGACCTTGCCGTCCCAATGCGTCAGCTCCTGGGTCGCCTCATGGACGAACTCGCGCAGCCGCGGATCGCTGAGCGGACGCTTCTGTCCGCAGCGCGCGCAGAAAGGCCCGATCAGCTCGGCGTCGCAGTTGAGACACGTCGTCAGCGGCGCCGCCGGCGGCGTGTACGCGGACGCGATCGGTTGGCCCGTTTCCCGGAGACTCATGACACCTCCGCTCGTTGCGACCATCCTACTGCGTCCCGCCCGACTGTGCGAGGTACGGGAGTTGTAGGCCAGGACAGCCATGGCGACGTCACGAAAGGTAGGGCGCCGCTGGTCGCAACACGTCACCAGCCACAGCAACGCGCTCACGCTTGATCCGGGTGTGTTCTCGCTCCCGGACGCGAAGAGCATCGCGCGCTCGCTCAAGCGGTCCGCCGACCACAGCCGGCGCCGCAAGAGCGATCCATATCGCTCGGCGATGTCGATGCTGACGTTCTATATCAATCGCGCGGGGCGCGCGCTGCCGGCCTCGCGCAAGCGTACGCTCGAGCAGGCCAAGGTGGAACTGCGACGGCTGTACGGCCGGGAGGACACCCCTCGCCGGTAGCGCTTCGCAAGGAGGAGCCAACCGTTGTTGGCTGCGGATCGGTCGGATGGCCCGGATCAGTCGGAGGAGCGTGACGGCAACCCTCTGACCGATCCGCAATCAGAATCGTCCTGAGGATGAAGGTCGGGCAGATTGCGGGCCCAGTTCCGGTCCGCTTCCGCCTGCGAACATCTCGGGAGCCTCATGACCAAGGCCACTTTCGTCGTACGGGCGCTGCGCGCGACCATGATCGGCGTCGCCGCCGCTCCGCTCACATTCGCTCCGATCAGCGCAGGCGCGGCCCAGCAGCCGGCCCGCCTCACCGAGTTCCTGCGCCAGGGCGTCGGGCTGAACGCGGCGCAGATCGCGGCGGTGGACCGCGGCGAAGCGGTGGTGCGCACGCTGGACGCGCCGAACCCGCGCGACGTCGCCGTGTTCGGGATCATCGCGACCAACGTGCCGCGCGATGTGTTCGTGCGAGCCGTGAAGGACTTCCGCTCGTCGCTGGCGACGCCGACGCGCGTGCGGTTCGGCCTCTTCAGCGAGCCGGCCGTCCAGGCCGACGTGCAGGCGGTGGTGATCGACGCAAAGGACGCCGAGGACGCGAAGAAGTGCCGCCCCGGCGATTGCACGTTCAAGCTGGCCGGCGCGGAGATGGCGCGGATCAGGCAGGAAGTGGACTGGTCGGCCAGGGACATGCAGGCGCAGTTGAGCGCGTACGCGCAACGGCGCCTGGTCCACTTCGTCACCGACTACCGGGCGCGCGGAGACTCGGCACTCGGCACCTACGACGACCGCGGCGGCGTGAGCGCGAGCGCGGCGTTCGCCGCGTTGCTGGCGGAGTCGCCGTACATGTTCCAACACGCGCCGGCGATCGCGAGCTACCTGACCCACTATCCGCGCGAGAGGCTGGACGGGGTGAGCGAAGCGATCTTCTGGTCGGAGGATCAGCTGCCGCGTCTGCGTCGCACGCTCAACGTGAACCACGTGGTGGTGTACAGTCCACCGGACGCCGCCATGACCGTGGTGGCGATCAAACAGATCTACGCGAAGCACTACTTCGAGGCGGCGTTCGACCTGATGAGCATCGTCGATCGGAACGGCGCCCCAGGCAGCTATCTCATCGTGCTTCGGCGGTACCGGTTCGACAACCTGCCGAGCGGCGGGCTGCTGAACATCAAGGGCCGCGTGCTCAACAGCCTGCGCGAGAAGATGGTCGTCGACCTCCAGCGCGAGAGGACGCGGGCCGAGCGTGGCCCCGCGGGCAATTAGCGCGGGGCGGGGTCAGCGAAGGCGCTGCGCCAGCCACTCGACCACGGAACCGACGACGTGCTGCTCCACCTTGAGCGGAGGGGGCAGCTTGGCGTAGCCGCCGGGGAATCCGTCCTTGTCGTGGATGAACAAGTGGTTGACGTCGGGCACCACGATGGCGGTGAGATCCCGGTTGCCGGCTTCAAAGAACGCTCCCGCCCATTGCGTCACTTCCTTCGGGTCCGCCTGTTGGTCATTGGCGCCGGTAATGATGAGCACCGCGGGGCCTCTGATGCGTCGCGCGGTGGCCGACGGATCGAACTTCAGGATGAAGTCCCACCACGGATCGCTCGCCGCCAGCGAGTCGACGGTCCTGGGAATCGCCGCGAGCGCGGAGTCCTTCTGCGTCTGGGTGAGTTTGTCGTTGTGCCTGATCAGGTTCGCCAGCTGCGCCCTGAGAGCATTGTGCACCGGCGTGGCCACTCCGGCGAGCAGTGCCAGCGCGCGCAACGTCGTGTCTTCCGCGGCAACCATCGAGGCGATGATGGTCCCCTCGCTGTGGCCCAGCAACGCCAGTCGCTTCGCGTCGATCTCCGGCCGGGTGCGGAGATACGTCAGCCCCGCCTTGATGTCGCGCGCGAAGTCCTCGTCGGTGGCGCGCTTGAACGTGCCGCCCGACCCGCCGACGCCGCGGTCGTCCATGCGAAGCACCGCAACGCCGCGTCGCGAGAGCGAGTCTGCGAACTGGCGGAAGGGACGGTAGTCGCCGATGCCCAAGTATTCGTCGCGATCCTGGGGCCCGGTGCCGCTGATGGTGATGACCGCGGCGACTGGTCGCGTGCCGCTGGCGCCTTTCGGGAGCGTCAACGTGCCCGCCAGCGTGTGGCCCATCGGCGTCGGCACGACGACGTCCTGCGCGGTGTAGGGCGCGCCCGACGAAGCGGAGTAGTCGCGTTTCGCCGGTGCGCTCGAGGGCGGGTTCTGGGAGGCGAGTGGCAGCGCCAGGACTGCGGATAGGGCCAGGGCGAACCGGATCATCGTCGCGTCGGGCTCGTGGTGTGAGTGCGTGGAACGGAAGATCAAAGTGGTATACCACACGGCACGGGTCAACGATCAGGCGTTTGGAGTTTGGAGTTTGAAGTTTGGCGTTTGGAGTCTGGGCAATCGGACCGAGTGTTCCCCCTCGTGGACGGCAGAATGTCCGCGTTGTGCTACAGCGAAACCCGCTGTTTCGCGGTAAATCCCCGATTCGCGCCAATAACGTGAATGGATCCGGCGGGTATTCAGATGCATGAAGAATACGCACAGGAGTACCCAGCTATTCGGCCGAGCGGCTCTGGTCGCGCTGCTCGCCGCGCCGACACTGAGCGCGCAGGGCCGATGGGAGGATCGCGACCGTAGGGAAGGTGACGATCGATGGGAGAACGACGATCGTCGGGACCCGCGCTCTCGCGACCGCGACGGTGCGCGCCACCTGTTCACCTGGCGCGGCGGCGTGGACGACGACACGCGGATCTACATTCGCGGCGGAGCCGTGCAGTCGCAGATCGTGAGCGGCTCGTCGACGCGCGTGCGCACGGACGTCGACCGCGACAACGCGCTGCCGCGCCGTGATGGGTTGGTGCGCGTCCAGCTCCTGGACGGCCGCGGCCGGGTGCACGTGATCCAGCAGCCCAGCGCGCGGAACAACTACACCGCGATCGTGCGCGTGAAGGACGCGCAGGGCGGCGCTGACCGGTATCGCTTCGCCGTGTACTTCGATCCGACGGATCGAGGCGGCGTCTGGAACGACGTCGGCGGCGACGTGGGCTCGGGCTACGGCGCTCGAGCGCTGCACTGGGCCGGAAGCGTGGACGGCGACCTGCGCATCGAGCTGCGGGGCGGCCAGGTCTTCTACGACGTCGTCTCGGGCGCGAGCCCGCAGAATGTCCGGACCAGCACGGCGGGCCAGTCGATGCGGCGCCAGGGGTATCTCGCCGTGGCGCAGCGCCAGGGACGCGGCACGGTGTCCGTGATCCAGCAGCCGTCCGCATACAACAACTACACGGCGATCGTGCGGGTGCTCGACCGTCCGGGCGGGTACGGCCACTACGACTTCGACCTGATCTGGCGGTAAGGTAAGCAGGTGTACGTGAGCGTTGCGCCGCCGGGCGATCAGTGCCCGGCGGCGCTCGCACATTGGGAACTTGAACTGGCGTCAAAGGCCACACTGTCCGAAGGTCATTTGATTTTCGCCGATTTCGCCGATTTTCGCCGATAAGACGGCGATGTCGCCATGATGCAGATCGGCGGGAATCAGCGCGATCGGCGTGAATCTCAATGACCTTTCGACTGTGAAGCGGTTCGTGCGTCGTGCACTTCGCACGTGACCGGACGAGCGGACGGCGGACGACGAGGGCGGCTACTCGGCATCAAGCCTCAAGCCCATTGCTCCGTGAAACTTTGGCTTCGGTAAAGCCTTGGTCTCCGGTGAGGTGTCCCATAGCTGCGAAGGACTGACATCGCTCGCCGGAGGATCGAGATGGGAAGCAAACGGAAGCTGTTGCTCATCGGACTGACGCTGCTCGCCGCGTCGGCGGCCGGACGCCCAGCCGACGCGCAGGCTCAGCCGCAAGCGCAGGACGACGACGCCATGATCCGGGAAGTCATCGGCGTCTATTTTCGCGGGCATGCGACGGGACGCGGCGACGTCATGCGGCCCGCGTTCCTTCCATCGGCCCACATCGAGGGACTGCGCAACGGGGCGTTCGTCTCGTGGACCGTGGACCAGTACGTCGGCAACTTCGGCGGACAACCCGCATCGGACGAGGCAACGCGGACGCGAACGATCGACGTCGTCGACGTGCGGGGCACGGCGGCCATGGCCCGCGCCACCCTGAAGCACGGCGCCACCACTTTCACCGACTACTTCGTGCTGCTCAAGGTGGACGGCAACTGGAAGATCGCGAACAAGGTGTACCACGGGCAGCGTTGAGCCTACTGCTGCCAGCCGCCACCCAGGGCGGAGTACAACTGCACCAATGCGAGCAGCTCGTTCAGCCTGGCCTGCGCGAGCCGCAGCTCCGCGTCGAAGAAATTGGTCTGGTTCGTGAGCACCTCGAGATAGCTCGCGACGCCGCCGCGGAAGCGAACGTCCGAGAGACGCGCGGCTTCCCCGGTTGACGCCACCAGCTGGACGAGCTGCTCGCGGAACTCGCGCGCCTTGCGATATCCCACCAACGCGTCCGAGACCTCGCGCAACGCCTGGAGTACGGTCTGCCGATAGGCGTAGACCAGCTCGAGCTTCTGCGCCTCGGTCAACCGCACCTTCGCCCTCACGCGACCCGCGTCGAAGATCCGCTGCACCATGTCGCCGGCCACGCTCCAGAGAGTTGCGGGCCCGGAGATGAGTTGCGACAGCGCGTGGCTCTGGACGCCGCCGTCCGTCGTCAGAAGGATCTCCGGGTAGTATGCGGCGCGCGCGACACCGATGCGGGCGTTGGCGGCAACGAGCGCCTGCTCTGCCTGCTGGATGTCGGGTCTGCGCTCGAGCAGCCGCGAGGGCAGGCCCGCGGGAACCGCTGGTGGCTCCGGTTGATCCACGAGCGCCAGCCCGCGCGGAATCGGTCCGGGGTTCTGCCCCAGCAACACGCTGAGCGCGTTCTCCTGCTGCTCCGCACGGCGCTCCGTGTCGGTGATGACCGCAGCCGCGGTGCGCACGAGCACCTCGGCCTCGCTCACGTCCAGCAGCGAGGCGACGCCGCCCTGCTCCTGCACGCGCGTCAGCTGGAGTGATTGCTGACGCGCCGCCAGCGTGCGCCGGGCGATGGCCAGCTCGAGGTCCAGCTCGCGCAGCGTGAAGTATCCGCTCGCGACCAAGTCGACGACGCTGACCAACACGGCGCGCGCTGCCCAGCGGGCGCCGAGCAGGTTGGCCCGCTCCGCTTCCGTCGCGCGCCGGTACTTGCCCCAGAAGTCGATCTCCCAGGACAACAGCGCGTCGAGGCGCAACAGGTTGTCGGTGGACGCGGGAAGCTCGACGCCGCCCTGCCGGCGCGTCGGCGTCCGCTCGCGCCTCACTGACGCGCCGCCGGTCACTTCGGGAAACTGGTGAGAGCGCGTGCTGTCAAAACGCGCGCGGGCCTGAAGGATGCGGGTCGCGGCGATGCGCACGTCGTTGTTCTCGCTCAGAGCCTGCTGGATGAGCGTGCGCAGCTCCGGGTCGCCGAACACCGCCCACCACTTCTCGTCGCCAAGCGACGTCGCGCGCAGGGTGTCCGCCGGCGCGCCACGGTAGGTGGCCGGGACCTCGACGGCCGGCCGCCGGTAGCGGGGGCCCACGGTGCATGCCGACAGGAGCGCGACGAGCGCTAAGCACAAACGGCCGCTGGGGAAGCGTTGTGTCATCCCGAGCGAAGCGAGGGATCTGCAGTCACGCTGTCTCAACTGCAGCTTCTTCGTCGCTGCGCGACTCAGAATGACATTCATCAGAGCTTTGCTACGTCGCATCGTCGTTCGCGGGACCGGGCGCCGGAGGCGGTGAATGGTTCCTCCGTGCACGCCACGCAACGCGCTCCACGATGCTGAACGTGGCCGGGATCAGGAACACCGCGATCACCGTGGCGGCCAGCATGCCGCCGATCACCGCGCTGCCCAGGAGGCGTCGCGCCGCGCTCGCCGCTCCCGACGCGAGGGCGAGGGGCACCGCGCCCATGATGAACGC
Source organism: uncultured Gemmatimonadaceae bacterium (assembly GCA_963724885.1). Classification (GTDB taxonomy): domain Bacteria; phylum Gemmatimonadota; class Gemmatimonadetes; order Gemmatimonadales; family Gemmatimonadaceae; genus DASPMP01. The sequence goes on from CAVRWG010000005.1 coordinate 491,289, forward strand.
GAACGATGTCATGAGGATCGGCCTGAAGCGCAGGCGCGCCGCGCCGAGCGCGGCTTCATCCAGTGGCCGCCCGCGCTCGTAGCCCTTCTGCGCGAACTCCACGATCAGGATGGCATTCTTGGCGGACAGCCCGACGAGCATCACTAGTCCGATCTGCGCGTACACGGCGTTCTCCATGCCGCGGATCCAGAGCGCGAGGAACGCGCCGAACACGGCCACCGGCAGCGTGAGCAGCACGCTGAAGGGCAGCGACCAGCTCTCGTACAGGGCGGCGAGAATGAGGAAGACGACGAGCAGCGACAGCGCGAACACTACCGCCACCGACACGCCCTGCGCGGCGAGCTGCTCCTGGAACGACATGCCGAGGTACGCGAAGCCCATGTCGGGAGGCATGGTCTCGGCGAACGTCTGCTCCAGCGCGCTCATCGCCTGCGCCGTGCTGTAGCCGGGCGCCGTCGCGCCGACGATCACCGCGGAACGGTATCCGTTGTATCGCGTGGTGAACTCAGGGCCCGTCCGGGGCTCGATGCGCGTCACGGCGGAAAGCGGCACCGGCTCGCCCCGCGCGTTCGCCACGTAGAACTGGCCGATGTTCTCGGCGCGCGTCCGGTAGTCGCCCTCGGCCTGGACGTACACCTGCCACTGGCGCCCGAACCGGTTGAAGTAGTTCACGAAGGCGCCGCCCATGAACGCCTGCATGGTGCGATAGACGTCCGACAGAGGTACGCCCTGCGCGATCACGCGTTCGCGATCCACGTCCACGTAGACCTGCGGGACGGACGCGAGCAGCGTGCTGGTGAGACCCGTCAACTCGGGGCGCCGCTGCACCGCGGCGAGGAACCGGTCGGTGTTGTCGCTCAGGAACATCATGTCGCGGCTCACTCGGTCCTGGAGCACGAACGTCACGCCACCCGACGTGCCGATGCCCGGGATGGCCGGCGGCGGAAACGAGAAGGCGATGCCCTGGCTGAGCCCGGAGAGCTCGCGATTCAGGTGAGCCTGGATCGCGTCGATGCGCTCCTCGGCCTTCTTTCGCTCGTCCCACGGCTCGAGGGTGACGAAGAAGAACCCGTTGTAAGTCGCCCGCACCTGGGTGAGCAGGCTGAACCCGACGACGCTTATGTAGGAGAGCACGCCCGGCGTGCGGCGCAGGATGTCCTCGATTTTTCGCGTCGCCGCGTCGGTACGCTGCATGGACGCGGCGTTGGGCAGTTGCAGCGCGATGAACGCGTAACCCTGATCCTCCTCCGGCAGAAACGCGGAGGGCACCCTGCGCGCGATGAGAAACGCGGCTCCGCCGGCGAGCGCGAGGAACAGGAGCGCGAACATCGATCGCCGAATCAGCAGTCCGGAGACCTTGATGTACCAGCCGGTCGTTGCCGCGAAGCCCCGGTTGAATGCATTGAACAGGCGACGCAGTGGACCACGGCCTTCGCGTCGCGGACGGAGGAGCAGCGCGGACAGCGCCGGACTCAGGGTCAGCGCGTTGATGGCCGACAGCAGCACTGACACCGCGATGGTGAGCGCGAACTGCTGATACAGGCGCCCGGTGATGCCGGGAACGAAGCCGGTCGGTATGAACACCGCGGCCAGGATGAGAGCGATGGCGATCACCGGCGCCGAAACTTCTTCCATGGCCCGCAGCGCCGCGTCGCGCGGCGTCATGCCCTCGTCAATGTGGCGCTGCACCGCCTCCACGACGACGATGGCGTCGTCCACCACGAGGCCGATGGCGAGCACGAGGCCGAACAACGAGAGCGTGTTGATGGAGAAGCCCAGCAGCGGGAACAGCGCGAACGTGCCGATCAGCGAGACCGGCACCGCCGCGAGCGGAATGAGCGTCGCGCGCCAGTCCTGGAGGAAGACGAAGACTACGATGGCCACGAGACCGATGGCGAGCAGCAACGTGGTGACGATCTCCCGCAACCCCTCACGCACGGCGAGCGTGGTGTCGAGCGTGAGGTCGTCTTTCATGTCGCCGGGAAAGCGCTGCCGCAGCTCCTCCATCAGGCGGCGCACGCCGTCCGCCGCCTCGACGGCATTGGAGCCGGGCAACTGGTAGAGCGCAATCACGGCGGCGGGCTTGCCATTGTACCGCGCTTCCATGCTGTACGTCTGCGCGCCCAGCTCGAGGCGCGCGACATCGCGCAGCTTCAAAACCGACCCGTCCGGGTTGGCGCGCAGGATGATCTCGCCGAAGTCCTCGGGTGTCTCGAGCCGGCCCCGCGCGCGCACCGAATAAGTGAACTCCTGTCCCGGCGGCGCGGGCTCTCCCCCGATCTGGCCCGCCGGGTTCACCGTGTTCTGCGCTTCGATCGCGGCGAGGATCTCGGGGACGGTGACGCCGAGGCGCCCGAGCTGGTCCGGTTTCACCCAGCAGCGCAGCGCGTACTCACCTCCAAACACCTGCACGCGGCCGATGCCGGGCACGCGCGTCAACGGATCCCGCAGGTTGATGAACGCGTAGTTCGTGAGGAAGACCGCGTCGTACGTCCCGTTCGGCGAGTACAGGCTGATGAGGAACAGTGGCGAGGTATACGACTTCTGCACCGTGACGCCGAATTGCAGCACTTCGGGCGGGAGCTTGGCGTTCGCCTGCTGCGTGCGCATCTGCGTGAGGATCTGATCCGTATTCGGATCGGTGCCGACGTCAAAGATCACGTGCAACTGCATCAGCCCGTTGTTGGCATTGGTGGAATACATGTAGGCCATGTTGTCCACGCCGTTCATCTCCTGCTCGAGCGGCGTCGCCACCGACTGTTCGACGGTGAGCGCGTCGGCGCCAACGTAGTTGGCCTCCACCAGCACTTCCGGGGGCACGATCTCCGGGTACTGCGCCACCGGAAGCTGAACGACGGACACGGCGCCAGCGATCACCATCAGCAGCGCGATCACGATGGCGACGATCGGGCGCTCGATGAAGAACTTCGCCACGGCTCAGTGCCCGCCGGGCCGGCGCGGCGAACGATCGGTCCCCGCCGCCGCGCTGCCCCACGGCCTTGGCACAACCTTCACGCTGTCGCGCAGTTTCTGGGTGCCTTCGACGATCACGACTTCGCCGGGCCGGAGCCCGCGCTCGATGACCCATAGCGAATCGAGTCGCGCGCCGACCACAACCGGACGGACGCGCACGGTGCTGTCGCGCTGGAGCACCGCAACCTGGTAGCTGCCCTGCAATTCCGTGACGGCGCGCTGGGGCACGACCAGCGCGCCGCGCTGGATCCGGGTCGCGGCACGGATGCGGCCGAACTGGCCCGGGCGAAGCAGGCGGCGCGGGTTGGGGAACGACGCCGCGACGCGGATCGTTCCCGTGAGCGAATCCACCTGGCGGTCGGCGAAGAGGAACGAGCCGGTGTGCGGATACGTGGAGCCGTCGGTGAGCAAGAGATGGAAGGCGACGTCGTCGTCGGCGCCGTTGCCGCCGTTGCCGTTGTCCAGCGAGGGGCCGTCGAGATGTTCCTCGGCGCTGAGGTACTCTTGCTCGCTGATCGCGAAGAACGCCTTGATCGGCTGCACCTGCGACACCGTGGTGAGCACGCTGCTGGGAGAGACAAGGTTGCCGATCTGCACCTGCGTGATGCCGACGATACCGTTGATGAGCGAACGGACCCGCGTGAAGCCCAGGTCCAGCTCCGCCTGACGCACGCGCGCGCGCGCCGCCTCGACGGCGGCCTTCGCCGCGCGATGGATCTCGACGGAGTTCTCGAGCTGGCTGCGCGGAATCGCCCGCGCTTCGGCGAGCGGCCGGTCACGCTCCTCGTCGCGGGCGGCCCGGCTCGCGTCCGCCATCCGCTCCGCCAGCTCCGCGCTGGCCTCGTCGAGCGCGGCGCTGAACGGGCGCGGGTCGATCTCGAACAGCACCTCGCCCTTCTGCACGTTCGAGCCCTCGCGGAACTTCTGCGCCAGCACGTGTCCGCTCACGCGCGGCTGGATGTTCGCGTTCACATAGCCATCGAGCGTCGCGACCCACTCGCGGTAGATGGGCACGTCCCGCTGAATCACGCGGGCGACTTCCACGACGGGCGGCGGCATCTGCGGCGGCGCGTCGCGCTTGCACGCCGCGACGAGCCCGATGGCGAAGGTGCACGCGAGGTTCTTCACGGCACTGCGCGAAGAATCCTAGAAAACGATCCGCGACCGCGATCCGGCCCTCGGCTCGACCGGGATCACGGGAGGGCCGGGCAGGGTCGCGTGCAGCACGGCTGTGCGGATCGCATCGAACGGCGTGTATTCCTTCGTCGTGATCGCTCCGCTGATAGAGTGCCTGCCGGTCAGCTCCTCCCGACGCCAGAGGTGGCGCTCGGGCGGTGTCGGCTGCCTCGGCTGCTGGGCGTCAATGGCCGGACCCGGCGTCAGGGCAGTCACGAACGTCGCTGTGCTGACCGAAGAGCAGGGTCGCCGCTGCGGCCAATGGACGGATCAATGATGGCTCCTCACAGCGCAAGGCGGTGCGACAGCATGCGAATGCCTGATTGTATCGGGGAGCGAATGCATGCTCTGTGGGACGAAAGTCCGATCCGGCTCATCCCCGCTAATGGTCTTTCACCGGGCCCGCGGCGGAGGTGAGCGGCCCGGCGCTAGCCGCTATTTCCATCGTGCCGATAAGGTCCACACCAGCCGCGAGTAGCTCGCGGTAGACCCGCTCGTTCACCGGAACGTCGAACGCCCGGATCCGTCGCGCCGGAAACGCGGCTCTTGTCGCGCGAAGCGTCGCCAACCAACGTTGCCGCCGTCCTCGCGTTACCCACCACGTCCGATCGTCTTGCCGTGGTCGAGGCGGATCAAGCGGACTGCGGGATCGATCCGGTCTACCGCCCGCCCGCTGCCGCGTCGCAGCAGCGCTTGTCGGCCCAGCGGCACCGGAGTGTCGTCCGCGACCGGCGCCGGAGACCAGCCCACGAGTACGACCTCGACAGCTGGCGCCTGCCCACGGTCCGGCCGTGAATAGCTCCGAATACCGAGTATCCCCCCTTTGCCTCAGGACTCCGGTTGGGGCTGCTCGCACCAAATCGATCGGAGACCCCTGGATCGCACTACGGCTGCGGCGTCAGAGGGAGGACAACGCGAAAAACCGCGCCCCCGAGGGGCCCATTTTCGCCTGACACTTGGCCGCCGTGCTGTTTCACTATCAAGTGAACGATCCTGAGACCCATCCCCAGCCCCGTTGCCTTGGTAGTGAAGTACGGCTGGAAGAGGTGGCCTGCGACACTCGACGACAGTCCGGGACCGGAGTCGCTCACGCTGAGTTCAACGCCGTCGGCGAGGCTGGTCGTCCGGATCTCCACTGTGTGCTTGCCGGAACTGCTGGCGGCCGCATCCAGCGCGTTCAACACGAGATTGAGCAGTACCTGCTCCAGCTGCACCGCGTCACCCTCAATCACGGGCAGGCGCTCATCGAGCTCGAGACGTACCTCAGTCTGGCGCTCCAGCGCGCTCGCGTGCACGAGCTCGAGAATGCGGCCGCAAAGGTCGTTGAGATTCAGAAAATCGGGCTTGGGTTTGTCCTTCCGCAGCAGCGTCGACATGTGTCCGATTATGTTGGACGCGCGGGTGGCTGCCGCGCCGACCTGCGACAGGATCGTGCGCAACTCGTTTATCGGAATCGATGGCGCCGAGAGTAGTCGCTCGCAGGCGGCGGTGTTCATCGCGATTCCCGCCAGTGGCTGGCGCAGCTCGTGCGCAAGCGATGCGGCCAGCTCGCCAAGCGCCGCCGAGCGGCCAAGATGTGCTATCTCGCGCCTTCCCTCCTCGGCCCGCTGCTCCGCCACACGTCGGTTCGCGAGGTCGCTGTATGCGATCAAGGCACCTCCCTCGGGCGGATCGAGTCGTTCCGCAAGGACTCCGTACCATCGATCGTCGAAGCCGCGGAACTGGTGCTCGAAGCTGACGCGGTCGCCGCCGAGCACTTGGGCGAGGCCTCCATGGACGACGCCGAGATCTCCCGCGCCACGCTCGGCGTTCCGGCTGCATGTCTCGAGATAGTTCGCGCCTACCCACGCGTCGGTTCCTGGGGGCATCCCATTGCGCTCCAGCAACTCGCGCCAGACGCGGTTGACGCGCAGGATGACGCCACGCTCATCAAGAACCGCAATCGGGCCAATGTTTGACGTCAGCACGGCGGATTCGGAGAGAGTTGCTCCGCGCGAGCGCGGGTGGGGGCTCCGTCCGTAGTTCGGCGGCGCCTCTAGGGCGCTCAGACGGATCAATGGGAGGTGGGAGAAGCGTCGCGAATGTAACGCCGGGGTGGCCGAATGCGCACGCAATGATCCACGGACGTGACCGCGATCTCGATTCACTCGCAAGACTATGCGCGTCACAGCACGGTGGCGCGGATAGCATCATCGCGATCCACCACGATGGGACCGCTGTGTCCCCTGCCTCACTCAGAACTCCGCCTGGGGCGGAGTTTCAAGAGACTGAGCGCTGAACGGCGCAGCAAAGAGTTGGCGCGAGTCCCAGCGCAGCGTCGCCGCCGCTTGCCAGGGGCGCCGACGCCGTTCCCGCTGCGAAGACGAGCAGCAATGCTCCCCAGAACACCATAGCTCGGTGCTTCAACTCGTGTGGGGCGTTGAGCCGTCGGCGACTATTCGACCTTGGCCTAACGATCGTTGGGAGTGAAACACCAGGCCGGGACTCCGCTCCGTTCCTCAAGTAAGGCGGTCTACCGCTTGCAGCGTGCATCGGCGAACGTCGCGCTGCACCCACCTGGATTTGCGGTGGAGGAATCCTTCCACAGGACTTGATCCTCTTGGGCTGCTCTACGAACGCGAGTACGGCCTGCCGTGGACCGACAAGGGCACCGCCTGACTTCATCGGAGGCCCCACCCTCGCCGGAGCGTGGCTCCAGGGCGGGTCGGCGTTCGACGACGATGCTGACGCCCACATCAACAGCCAGCTCGGTATTGGCGCGCTCAGTGAAACGCTGATAGGCCCGGCGCTCATTGGTTTCAGCTTTAGCTCAGGCTCCCGCCGCTTCCATGTCGGGTTCGGACGCCTCATCCGCTGATCCTGCGGCGGCTCGGTCGCGTGGCAGGCGTTCGCCACAGCGGTGGATCGGCGGGGTCGCCCTCGCCGCGCCGATCAGAGGCCACGGTCGGGCACATGGCGTGCGCGGCAGACAGTCATGCTCGACGCACGTGACGAGCGCCGCCACGTGACGCACTGCACCGTTTATCATGGCCCGGGTTGCGACCCGAACGCATTTCTGACTCCACAGGCGACTTGGCGACCCTATGTGGAGCTCTTGGCGCAGCGTGGTGCCGGCAACGAGCCGACCGTGCTGATCGTGGACGCCACAATGCTCGAACGAATCGGCGACCTGCGCGACCTGCCTGACCACGTCATCATCGTAGCGGGCGACGAGGCATCAAGAACGGCGCTCGGCGCGCGCGCACACGTTTCCCTGGTTGGAGTGTCAGGGGCAAGTGGCCGGAGGCAGGTGCTGCGCGCCGCGTGTCGGCTCTCGGACGCGCGACTGACGATCGCGCGCAAGCACCGCCAGCTCGTGCGCACGCGACGCGAACTGTACGAACTGAACCGGATCGGCATGGCGCTGATGCTCGAGCGTGATGAGGACGTGCTCCTGCGTCAGATACTCGACCAGGGCAAGCGCTTCACGGAGAGCGATGCCGGATGCCTGCTCCTCCTGGAAACGGATGAGCGCGACGTTCGACAGATGCGCCTGGCCTTGTGCGTGGCCGATTCTGCGCCTCAGGTTCGCGCGCTGACGGCGACAACTATTCCGGTCGACGACACCAGCATCATCGGCCGTGCCGCCGCCATCGGACAGCCTGTCATCATCGATGATGCCCACGAGCTGCCTCCCGATGCGGGCTTTGACCCGGACATCGACCGCCAGTTCGCCTATCGCCTGCGATCGATGCTGATCGTCCCCATGATCGACCATCTCGACCGGCTGATTGGGATGCTCGTGCTGGTCAACCGGAAATCGGACCCCGCCGCGAGAATCACGAGCATACTGGACGCCGATCGGTACGTACTCCCCTACACCGGCCGGGAGCTGCATCTCGCGCATTCCCTGGCGGGCCAGGCCGCCGTCTCCATCGAGAATGCGAGGCTCTACGCCCAGATCGAGCGCACCCTCACGACCGTCGTCAAGGGTGCCGTCACGGCGATCGACCAGCGCGATCCGGCCATGGCGGGACACTCTGTTCGCGTGGCCGCGCTCACCACCGGTCTCGCGGAGGCGGTCCAGCGAGACAGGCCGCGGTTCCTATCGGAACGTCCGGTTTACACGCGAGGAAATGCGCGAGCTGCGCTTCGCGGCGCTCCTGCACGACATCGGCAAGCTCACGGTACGTGAGGATGTACTCATCAAGGCGAAGAAGCTGCCGCCAGTTCTGTGGGAACGCGTCGATGCACGCTTCGATCTGATCCGTCGAACCATGGAGGTCGACTATCTCAGAGCGCGCGCGAGACTCCTGCCCTCGACGTCGGAGGCGCGGCAAGAGGCGACTCGACTCGAAGCGGAGTTTGTCGCTCAGCTCGAAGAGGTCCAGCGTTTTCAGGATGTGGTCCGCGCCGCGAACGAGCCAACCGTCCTATCCGAATCACCGGTTCCCGCATTGCTCGAGATTGCGCAGCGCAGGTTCGAGCGGCCCGACCACAGCGTGATGCCTTACCTCACGCCGGATGAGCTCCATTACCTCCAGATTCCGCAGGGTACGCTGGATGAACGGGAGCGCGCCGAGCTCGAGTCGCACGTCGAAGCGACGTACCGGTATCTGATCGACGATTCCGTGGACCCATGACTTGAAAAACCTTGCGACCTACGCGTACGAGCATCACGAGAATCTCGATGGTACCGGGTACCCGAGGAAGCTCAGGGGCGAGGACATCCCGCTTCAGTCGCGCATGATAACCATTGCCGACATCTTCGACGCGCTCACGGCGGCAGATCGTCCGTACAAACCGGCGGTCCCGCCGGAGAAGGCGCTCGAGATCCTCCAGGTCGAGGCCAACGCCGGTCGTCTCGATTCCGAGCTCGTCCGGATCATGATGGACAGTCAGGTCTACCGGAAAATCCTGGACGAAGACTGGCGTCTGTTCTAAACGGCTCGGCATCCATGCCCGTGATCGAGCTGGCCGGTGCCGCGTCTACGGAGGAGCGTAGGTCCAAGGGGTAATGGAGTCGCGCTCGGTGCAATGTACTTTTCGCCGGCCAGCCGCGAACAAGCTGCCCGAACACCCGCTCGCCGAGCCTTCACGTCGATCGAGCAAAGCACATCGGGACGCGAAGGATGCTGCGCACACAAATGGCAAAATACAGCACCGCTCGCCATTGGCGGCGCATGCTCCTGACGTTCATGCTGTTCACGTCACGACCGGCGACCGCGCTCAGTCAGCCCGCGCGGGACACGACGCAGGGGGGCGGTCCCACAGCGAGCGACATCGGGGCGAAGCTGGCCAACCCGCTTGGTGGGATCTGGGCGATCTTCAGCGAGAACGACCTGCTCTACTTCGACGGCGATATCAACGCCGGCAGCCAGCGCGCGGGAGGTCGCGTGATCTTCGAGCCGATCCTGCCAATTCCCCTCTACGGCACTGGCGAGGATCAATGGATGCTCGTCACTCGCCCCATCATTCCCGTACTTCTGGGCCAACCCGTTCCCCGCGGTTTCGATCAGTTCGCTCACCTTCGCGGCTTTGCAGACACGCAATGGCCGATAGTCGTCAAGCCCCCGCTGGGCAAGTTCATGTTCGCCGTCGGTCCGACCTGGCTCCTACCCACGGCGACTCGACGAGTATTCGGTGGGCAGCAATGGGGAGTCGGGCCAGCTGTCGTGCTGGGTTACGCGAGCAGGAAGTTCACCGGTGGAATCTTCCCGCAATACCACTGGGGATTCGCTGGATGGCAGGACCCGGGCAAGCCGGACGTCAGCAGCGGCAGCATCCTCGGTTGGTTCAGTTACTATCTGCCCGATGCATGGACGATTGGAACGAACCCGACGATCACGTATGACCACACCGTGAATTGGGGCAACAGGTGGAACGTTCCGGTGGGTCCCCAGATCGGAAAGACGATGATGCTCGGCAAGATGGTCGTCAATCTCCGCCTCGCCGCGTACTACTCGGTCATTCATCAGGATGTGTTCGGGCAAAGGTGGCAGGTCGATCTGGACATCATCCCGGTCATCCCGTCGCTGATCACGCGGCCACTCCTGGGTGGTGAACCTGCGCCTTCAGCTGCGCCTGGGAATGGGCGGCGATGATCGCGCAACACGTCGCCTCTTCGCGCTCACCGTCCGGGCAAACGCCCCAGTCATTCTTCCGCAAGGACAATTGAAAGAGGAGAACGTCCATGTTCTACAGCAACGGCAACTACGAAGCGTTCATTCGTCCCCGCAAGCCGAAGGGCGTGGACGAAAAGTCTGCCTATCTCATCGGCGGTGGCATCGCCTCGCTCTCGGCGGCGGGCTTCCTGATCCGCGACGGGCAGATGGACGGGAAGCGCATCACCATCTACGAGGCGAGCAAGATCTGCGGCGGATGCCTGGACGCCATCAAGGACCCAAAAGAGGGCTACCTCTTCCGCGGCGAGCGCGAGATGGAGGACCACTACGAGTGCCTGTGGGATCTGATGCGCTCGATCCCGTCGCTCGACGTCGAGGGCGCTTCGGTGCTCGAGGATTTCTACCAGGTCAACAAGGACCACCCCAACTTCTCCAAGCGCCGGACCATCCACAAGCGCGGGCAGCCCTGGCCGACCGACGGCAAGATGCTCCTGACCCCCAAGGCGCAGGGCGAGCTGATGAAGCTCTTCTTCACCCACCGAAGAGAGCTGTACGACAAGAAGTTCGAGGACTTCGTGGGCGAGGAGTTCTTCAAGAGCAACTTCTGGGTGTATTGGCTGTCGATGTTCGCCATCGGGCCCTGGCACGGCGCGCTGGAGATGAAGCTCTACATGCAACGCTTCGTCCAGCACTTCGGCGGGTTCGAGGATCTCAGCACCATCAAGTTCACTCGCCTCAACCAGTACGACTCTCTGGTCCTCCCGCTCGTCAAATGGCTCGAGCAGCAAGGTGTCACGATCGTGTACGACACGAAGGTCACCAACGTCCTGTTCGACATCACCGCGAAGCGCAAGGTCGCTCGCCGCATCGAGTGGCTCCAGAACGGAAAGCGCGGAGGCGTCGACGTCACCGAGAACGACTTCGTCCTGATCACCAACGGCTCGCCGGTCGAGAACACCTCGTGGGGAGACCACCACACCCCGGCCAAGTGGATCAGGGACATCCAGGAGGGCAGCATCTGGGCGCTGTGGCGCAACATCGCCGCCCAGGACCCCGCCTTCGGTAATCCCGACAAGTTCTGTGCACACACCGAACAGACCAGCTACGAGTCGGCCTGCATCATCACCAAGGACGACAAGATTCCGCCCTACATCGAGCGGATCTGCCGAGCGGGACCCGCTCAAGTTCGACTCGAGCCCCATCACCGGCGGCCTGTGCACCATTCGCGATTCCAACTGGCTGATGTCGTGGAACGTCCAGCGCAACCCGCACTTCAGGAACGCGCCGAAGGACAAGCTGATGCTCCACGCCTACGGCACGTACAGCCTCGACCGGCCTGGCAACTACGTCAAGAAGGCGCTGAAGGACTGCACCGGCGAGGAGATCGCCAAGGAATGGCTCTACCACCTCGGGGTGCCGGACGATCAGATCGACCAGATGGCGGCCGAGTCGGTCGACCGTGCATCCGTGCATGATGCCCTACATCACGGCCTTCTTCATGCCGCGGCGTGACGGCGACCGTCCCAAGGTGGTGCCCGAGGGAGCGGTCAACTTCGGGTTCCTGGGCCAGTTCGCCGAGAGCAGCCCGCGCGACGTCATCTTCACGATCGAATACTCGGTGCGGACGGCGATGGAGGCGGTGTACACCCTGCTGGACATCGAGCGGGGCGTGCCGGAGCCGTGGGGCTCGCAGTACGACCTCCGTGCGTTGCTCAACTCGGGGGCCGTGATGAAGGATGGCGAGAAGGTGAAAAAGCTGGCCCGCCCCGGTCGAGGCGTTCGTGCGACATGTCACCGGCGTTCAAGATCTGGAGAAGACCGAATTCGGCGAGCTGCTGCGGGACTACGGGTGGATCGGCGAACTCCCCGAGGGGGAGCTCACGGTCGCGATACACAAGACCCCTCCGCGGGTGACTGAAACGGTCCTCTAGAACGTGGCTGACGCAGCTGAGAGGAGTATCAGACCGAGATGACGGCGACGTCCGAACGGGACTGGCGATCCTCCCGTTCGGCGTCCGCCGCCCGGGCTCCATCGGGAAATCGCAACATGGCGAATGAGGCATCGAGCTCTCACGTGACTCCATGAGACGAGGCGCTGCCAGCAGTGGGAACACCGCCATGCCTGGTCTGCCGATCGCGTCGAGCGCACGAGTTGCCAGCGCAGTGCGTGCCCTGGCGTCCGGGATTTCCCTCGTGTTGGTCGCGTGGTGCTCCGTCCGTCCGCAGCAGCCACCGCAAACCGACGGCAAGAAGCCCGTGACGCAGGTCGAGGATACAACTCAACGATACAAGGCCATCGTGCGCGGCTTCATCGCCACGCGCTTCGACCACGATCAGCACGACATGGGGGGCAGTGAGCCCCTGTTTCCCCCTCCCATCGCATTGCGGAGAACCCTGCGCTTCAGCGCGAATCAGACCCAACTCGGGTTTGGCTTGGAGGCGCCGCCGTCAAACGGATGGAGGAACAGAGTCTACGTGGAGATCGATTTTCTCAGCGCCGCGGCGCCGGGGTCCGACCGCATCTTCATGAGGGCGCCGCGCGTGCGCCAGGCTTTCTGGTGGCTGGGATGGAACGAGGATCGTGATGCGCTGCAGGTCGGCCAGACCTACGCGCTGTTCGCCGACCTGCTGCCAAACGTGACTTACGACAACCTGGCCCTCATGCTCGGGTCACTGACCAGTCGCGAGCCTCAAGTGCGCTACCAGCACATCCGGCCGCTGTCCGATAGCTCAGCCCTGACTTTCGGTGTCAGCGTCAATGCGCCGAACTCGGGGATGTACGGCGAGAACACGGGCTCGGCCGAGAGGAGTGATCTGCCATCGGTGCACGGCAAGCTCGCATACTCCTATACCGGCTGGGGAGGGGTCAGCTATTTCGGCTTCGAGAACACGGTGCCGAGCCCGCTCACGATCGCCGTGAGCGGCTTCGTCGGCGCTGAAAGGGCCGAGCGGCTTGCGGGCGATACGTCGAGGGTGGTTGCCGGCGGTGGGGCCGTCAACGCAATCGTCCCGATCGTCGGGATTCGCGACGACCGGCGTGCCGGGGCGGTGGGAGTAATGGCCCAAGGCTGGATCGGCGAGAATATCGATGCCTACTTCGGTGGAAATGGGCAGGGCATTTATGAAACCGCAGCCGGCAGCGTAGATGGGATCATCGGCCGCGGTTTCATCGCCGGTGGCAACGCGTTCGTGAGCCAGAATATTTGGCTGACCGCGTTTTATTCGTACGAGAAGAACGACCTTCCCCACCTGGTCAACGCTGGCATCCCGTTTCGGATCACCTCCGGAACATTCAGCGGCCCGGCCTTCGGCAGTCCTGGCCTCGGGCAAGGCCGGAACGTGAACGTGGCAGTCTGGTTCAATCCGCTCACGTCGCTGTATACGGGGGTGGGTTGGGACTATCGCCAGGCCAGCTATAACGACGGCCACAATGGCCGGAATAATCGGATCAGCCTGTCATTCTTCTATAACTTCTGCAGCGCTCAAGCGGATCGCCTGCCGGTGATGCCCTGGGTGTGCCGCACCGGAGGCCAAACTCGTGACCCTGGCAATCCCGGGAAACCCTGAACGGCCGCAAGCCTTCGTGGAACACCAGCACGCCGGCTTCAGGTCGTTGCGGACATAGCGCAGTAACAGACGCGTGGACGAGCAGCTCAGCGACCTCGATCGGCTCGAGTTCTTCAGCGACGCGGTGTTTGCGATCGCGATCACCCTGCTGGCGATCGATATCCGCGTCCCGAACGTGGAACACGGGCGGCTCACGGCGGAGCTCCGGCACCTCCTGCCGTCGATCGGCGTATACGCTCTGACATTCGCGGTCGTCGGGGGGCATTGGGTGGGGCACCACCGGATGTTTCGCCGCATCGTGCGCTTCGATTACTCGCTGGTGTGGTTGAACATGCTCGTGCTGCTGTGCGTCGCGTTCCTGCCGGTCCCGAACGCCGTCTTCGCGCGATACCCCGACAGTCCGCCCGTGGTGCTGTTCTATGGGGCCTCGCTGATCGCGACGTCGCTCTCGACGGTGCTCCTGTGGTGGTACGCGACGGCCAATCGACGCCACATCACCGACGAGGTGAGTCCCAAGGTCATTCGAAATGTGTTCACGGAAAACCTGGCGGTGATCACTCTCGCGGTGCTCGCCATGGTCATCGGCTATTGGAGCACCCGCGCCGCGTTCACGCTATTTGTTGCCTATGCGGCAGCCGGCGCCGTGACATCGATCGTTGCCACACGACGCGAGGGCAAACTCGACACAGCGCGATGATAGCCGGTGGCCACCGTGTGCGTGCCGCCCGCCGCGAGGTCAGCGAGCTCCTTTCCCAGAGAGCAGCTTACGGCCTGTGGCGGTTTTGGAGTGCTCAGAAGTTGAACCCGATCTGGACACCCAACACGAGCGCATTCTTGAGTAGCCTGGTGGCGCCCGGCCGATGGATGTGCTGGAGGTCAGGCTGGAAGATGAACGCACTTTTGCCATAGTCGAAGCGATACGTCAGCTCGACCACAGCTTCATGCGTCTGGACCCCGCCGCCCGGACCAACCAGCCGTCCATTGCGCTGGGCGCGTTGCAGATCGTCACTGAAATAGCCTGATGCGACAGCTATCCCAGCCCCATCCCTCGGACGCGATGCGAAAGGTCCACGCACCAGGAGTCCCGCGGTGAAGAACCAGGGTAGTTGCTGGACGCGCGAATCCGGTGCGACCGTTGCCGATCCGACGACCCCGAATCCCCGGTTGGTGCCCGCAGTGTCAAACGGGATGAGCACCTGGTCGAAGATCGCATAAAAGCCGCCGCTTCCGCCGGTCCTCGCGCCGGACTCGAACGCGATGAAGCGGGCGTAGTCGTACCAGGCGCCGACCCTATAATTGCCAAGCCGTTGGTCGTCGCCCGGCAATCCGTTGACCTGATAACCGACCTCGCCAATGGCAAATGGTGGTCCACGCAGTGAGAAATTCAGCCCGTGGTATTTGTTGGCGTGGATCGCCGTATCTCCGTTGTAGACAGCGGCCATTACGTAGCTTCGCCCGGTGGGTCTCAGCTTCCCCAGCGCCCCCCAGGTGCCGGTGTACGCGGTCATTCCCTGCGTATCCATGAGGATTCCAACCGGGATTCCGCAGAACGCATTCTGCATGAACCCGCAATTGTACGCGGAAACGAGAAAATCATCGGCCGTCGCGAAGCGTCCGAGGCGCAGCTCGACGCGACCATCAAACAGCTTCTGCTGATACGAGATATCGATGACGCGGAACGTCTGGATTCCAAAGATCTGCTGCGTGCTGAAGACGTTGCCGATGTGCGTCGCCGAGAGGCTGCGCCCCCAGCGTTCAACCATGGACACGAAGATGGAGCCGCCCTTGACACGCGCGATCGTGTCGAGATCGAGGATGAGACTGAACTCGACGCTCGTTGGCCTGGTCAGGCCGCGCGATCGGCCGCCGATCGCATTTCCCGCGACGTCGGTGACGAGCGCCAGCCTGGGTGTGATGCCCCACGCTTCGAGCCGGGGACGGAGACCGCCCCAGGTTCCGAGCAGGTGTTCGCTCGGCAGCACGAGCTGGAACACCCGAGCCGAGGGATCCTCGAAGCTACCCGTGCTCGGCTGCTGCTGTGCGCCCGCCTCCGTCGTGCATGGGAGCAGCACGGCGAGCGTGGCGCAACGCGCGAGACGCTGGGCACGCACGAGGTGGTGGCCCTATGATGAGCTCTTCGTGCAGCGTCGTGTCGGCAACGAGCCGACCGGATATGTCGCCGACGTCACGGGTTGCTTCGCGATCGTAATCGCCGATCTGTATCCACCGTGTCCCGCGCCCGCGCGGAGGCCCAACGTCAATACACAGCCGACGCTGGACCGACAGCCGCGACATACGGGTGGCCTTCCCTTTGCACATGGGCTCGTCGCCGACTCGCACGAACCGGGAGTGCGATCGCCATGCGTCGAGCAATCGCCGCAGAGACTAGGAGCGACGTCGTCGCAGGGACATTCGACCTTCGTCCATTGCTCCCCAACTCCGCCGCGACGATGCGTACGAAGCCGCGAGGCTACTATGGCAGTTCGCCGTGCTCGCTACGATGAAGGATTTCGGTGGCGATTCGAGCGCTCCGAGGTTTGCCGGCTAACGATGGTAGCATGCGCCGTGAGCACTCAACGCCTCGCTCAATGACAAAGCAAACCGCCCATGACAAACTCGCCTTGCAGATTCAGCAGCTGGTTCTGGATGCTGCGCGATCCGTGAGTGAGCCGACGGGAGAAGCCGTTGCAACCGTGGTGTGGCTGGTCAGCCTCTCGACGGGCTTCCTGGGGCTGGTTGCCTTCAAGCCTGATGTACTGAAACCAGTGGGTTCCCACAGCGTCGTCCTGATCTTGACTCTAGTGGGCGTGGTGGTTCTCGGTGTTGCGCAGCGACTCATCCACCAGGTGGCGACGCTGAAGGGGAAAAGTCTCGCGCACAGCGTACAAATCGAGTTCTGGAGCGTGGCCGAGCAGCCTGACAACCCGGAACCGCTTCAGGATTTGTGGCCGCGCGAAGAATTAGCCAGACGGCTGTCTGATCACCTTGACGTGGATCTCAGCAGATGGATTGAGCAAAACGCGCCGATCGAGAAGTATCGCGAGCTGTACCGAACCTTCTTTGGCCACTGGAAGGACCGGGAGGCCGGCAAGGCGAATCGATTGCAGGATCTACTGGCCGCCATCGCGGGGAAGCCGGTCCCGACGCTCGAACCGACCGACACTCAAACGCGGACCGCTGGAATCTCTTCCTTCGATTCGATTCGGCGGCAAGCGAGGTCGGTGAAGCGTTGGACACGCACGGAAGCGCTGTTATACTGGGCTGTCAGCGCGATGTTCGTCGTAGCAGCCGGAATCCTTGCTATCGCGCTCTTGACCCTAACGGCGCCTGCGCTCCCACCGAAGCGCACCTGAGGGCGCAGGTAGTGGAACAATGCGGCCACCGGCGGACGCCGAAACGGGAGGTGGTCGCCAGTCCCGTTCGGACGTCGCCGTCATCTCGGTGCTCGCCGCGCTACTTCTGCGGTTCTCTTTGCTCCCGACGCGGACGCCCACGTTCCGCCATCGAAGGAGGAACGCTCTTGAGTGGAGACCCGGCGGGGGGAACCTGGGAATCCAGGACGTCGGGGTCTGGTACGTGTCTCACCGCTGCGTCAAGAAGTTGTTCGATGGACCCGCCCGTGGAGCTCCTGACTTTATCGAGTATCTCGAGGTTCAGTGTATCGCTCCCGGTCGCCATCTTGAGCGATTTGGCGATGACCCGGATGTCGAAGAGCGGCTCGTACATGGGGATCTCCGGCTTCTTGAGACCAGTGAGGCCCCACACCGCCATCATCGCCGTGCGCACGGAGCTCTCGACCGTGAAGGAGACGTCCGCGGGCGTCTCAACGTATTGGCCGATGAATGCGAGGTTGACACAGCCGTCAGGAATGACCTTGGGCCGGTCGGCGATCCGGCGGGGCATGAACTCGCTCGTGATGTAGGGCATCGCCGCGATCGACACGTATGAGTGCTCGAGGATCTGGTCGATCTTGTTCTCGAGGCCGCAGTGATAGAGCAACTCGGAGAATATTTCGTTTCCGGTGCACTCCCGCGCCGGCTTCTTGATGAAGTTGCCCGGTCTGTCATGGGCGAACAGGATGTAGCCGTGCACGATGTCCACGTCGTCGGGCTGGTTGCGGTAGTACTTCTTGCCGTACACGAAGAAGGTGATCATCCAGTTCGAGTCGACGATCGTGATGCAGCCATTCTTGATGAGGGGGGGCGTGACGCCGGTCTTGTCCGACATGAAGTCGGCGAACGTCGGATCGCCGGTGATCGTGATCGTGAAGGTGTGAAAAGCCGCTTTGGTCGATGTTGGAGATGAACGGCTCGGGCCGGCCGAACTTGGGATCCCGCGCCGCCAACTTCTTCCAGACGTCGAACACGCCCAGGTCAGTCGTGTCGCGGTTGTAGGTCGCGACGGTGTCATTGTCGCCCCATGTGGTGTTCGTGACCATCGAACCGTTGGTGAAGAACACCAGGTCATCCCGCGTCAACGGAATGCGCTGGCGCCCGGAGGCATCGTCGTAGACCAGCGCCGTCGCGAGGGTCTCTTTGCCCTGGTTCTCAGTCTCGATGTCGCGCACGCGCGTCTCCATCTGGAAGCGCACGCCCTTCTCTTTCAGCCACGTCTCCACGGGTTGGACGATCGAGTCGTACTCGTTGTACTGGGTGTGGATGATCATCGCCAGCTCGAGCAGCGGCTTGCCGACGTACATGGCGAAGCGGGCCAGGTAGCGCCGGCACTCGATCAGGGAATGTTGGGGGGCCAACGCGAATATGTAGGCCCAGTAGTACCAGAAGTCGGACGTGAACATCTCGGGGGTGAACCACTCGCCGACCGTCAGTCCCTCCAACTTCTCCTCGGGGGTCAGCATCAGCTCGAGCATCTTCTGGCCGTCGGCGGGGGACATCAAGGGGCCCGTCGGCGAACGCCTTTTGCCTTGCCGTTCCATCAGGCGTAAGCCCGAGCGGGTGGGATTGTCCACGTTCGCCTGGAACGTCTCGTCGAGGAGCGTACGGCCCGGAGTCTGTGTCGACGGAATTTTTTCCATCAGGTAGGACAGGCACTCGTAGCGCCGCTCGAACATGCGCGATCCGCGATTCTTGTACCCCGCCGCCTTCGGGTCCCAGACGGCGTCCAGACAGCCGCCATTCACTGCGGCGGACTCGTAGATGGTGATGTTCTCGCCCGGCATGTGGGCCTCATCAACCAGGAACGCGGCCGTCGCGAGGCCGGCGATGCCGCCCCCGACGATATGCGCCCGCTTGCGCTCGATGCCCTCCGGGGGCAACGCGTTGATGCGGTCATAGTTCTTCATTGGAGTCTCCTTTCGCGCGCGTGCGCATAGTGTTGACTGATGTCCGTGTACAGGTCACCCCACACGGCCTTCAAAGGTCGTGACGAAGACGAGGTCGTTCTCGCGGCCGCACGCACCTTCGGATTTCGCCACTCGCTGCCGACAAAGCTAGGAAGGCTTGCGCGTTGAGCAGTCGGGCGAAAATGCGACCTTGGTCTCACGATCGTTGGCAATGAACGCCAGGCCAGGACTCCGTTCCGTTCCTCCAGTAAGCGGTCAACCGGTTGCAGGCGCGCATCGAAGAACCTGCAGGGCATCGTGGGCTACAACCTGTTCGGCTTCTACGACCCTGATTTCCGCTCGGACAGCGAGACGCAGCACATCCTGTATGTCCGCTTCCGCTACAAGTTCGACGAGGCACTTCTGTCCGGAGCGTTGCCGTCGCCCATGCGTCGCTTACGGCGGCAGGTCGGTCCGCTCCGCCCCAGCGGCCTCGTCCTGAGCGTGCACCGCGACGCGCATCCTGGTCGCAAAGCACAGCCCGCTGAACGCGGCGAGCCCCATGGACCTCACGCTTGTGTTAGTCTAAAAGGACCATGTCGCGGACTTCGTCCATTCTGGCTCTGGCGCTCGCGTCCGTTGTTGGAGCCGCGGCGTCCTGCCCGTCGGAATCGCCGGGCCGGCTGCCTTCGGGCAGTTGGGGCGGCCCGCACATCGGACTGATGGCGACAGACACGGGCGCCACGATCGAGTACGATTGCGCCGAGGGAAGGATTGCCGGGCCGCTGCGTCTCGCGCCCAACGGCGACTTCGAGTGGAGCGGAGTTCATTTCCCCGGTCACGGCGGTCCCATTCGCGTGGACGATCCGGCCAACGCCCACGACGCGCGCTACACCGGGCGGGCCGACGGTGAATCGTTGCGGCTCACGCTCACGCTGGTGGACGGCTCACAGCCGCCACAGACCTTTACGCTCCGACGTGGCGGCCAGGCGAACGTTTTCAGGTGCCTGTGAGCCCATACTGGCCTGCGCTATCCCTGCCGGGTACGTAGCTTCAGTGGCCCCGACGATGGGATTTCTCCGCCTCGACCGCGGCCCATAGAGCCTCGATGTTCGGTACGAGCCCTGGAAGTCACCCGTGACATTCCGCGCGGTAGGTATCGGCGCCTCGGCCGGTGGTCTCGAGGCTGTCAGCGAGCTGCTCGGCGCTCTTCCGGCCGAAACCGACCTTGCTTTCATCGTGGTGCAGCACCTCGACCCACGTCACGAAAGCCTGCTGCCCGAGATCCTCGCGAGGACGGCCAGCGTCCCGGTACGGGCGGCGACCGACGGTGAGGTCGTGCAGCCCGATCACGTCTATATCATCCCGCCCAACACGACGCTCACGGTCGCCGAGAAGCGCTTTCATCTCACCAAGCGGCCCCCGTTCGAGCGTCATCTGCCGATCGATGCGTTGTTCACGTCGCTCGCCCGCGCCTACGCGGGGGACGCGATCGGCGTCGTATTGTCCGGCGGTGACGCGGACGGCTCGCTCGGCATCCAGGCGATCAAGCACGAGGGAGGCATCGTCTTCGCGCAGGACCCGGATTCCGCCCGATTCAAGGAGATGCCCAGACACGCCATCGACACGGGCAACGTCGATCGGGTGCTGAGCCCTGGCGAGATCGCCCACGAGCTCGTGCGCCTCGGCCGACACTCCTCGAGCACGGAGGTGACGTCCGGGCCCGCGACCACAACTGATGAGGCTTTGCTCAAGCACATCTTCCAGCGCATCCGTGCCGCGCACAGCCTGGACTTCACGCACTACAAGCGAAGCACGCTGCGGCGACGTCTCGAGCGACGTATGACACTGTGCGGGATCGAGAGTCTCCGGGAGTACAGCGACGTGATCGACAGCGATCCGGGGGAGCTGGCCGCGCTGTACCAGGACTTCCTGATTCGTGTCACCGAGTTCTTCCGTGATCCGGAGTCCTTCGAGGTGCTGCGGCAGCAGGTCTTCCCCGCGTTGCGCGAGGGCCGGGATGGCAGGCAGCCGATCCGGATGTGGGTGGCCGGCTGCGCGACCGGCGAAGAGGTATACTCGCTCGCGATCGAGCTCGCGGAATCCATCGGCGGCCGCGTCGCGCCGTCCCAGGCACAGATCTTCGGCACCGACGTCAGTGAGGCGGCTCTCGAGAAGGCGCGGGCCGGAGTCTACCAGCCGAACGCCCTGCGAGACGTCTCGAGCGAGCGCCTGCAGCGCTTTTTCGAGAAGCACGATGGCGGCTACCGCATCAGGAAGGAGATTCGCGACCTGTGCATTTTCGCGCGGCAGGACGTGACGCACGACCCGCCGTTTGCGCGCCTCGATCTCGTGAGTTGCCGCAACCTGTTGATCTATCTCGACGAGGTCGCGCAACGCCGCATCATGCAGACGTTCCACTTTGCGCTCCGACCGAACGGCGTACTCGTCATCGGTCCCGCCGAAAGCCTCGGTCAGTCGTCGGGGCTCTTCGAACAGGTGGACAAGCGCTTCCGGATTTACAAAAGACGCCCCGGCTCCGGACCCGGAACGGCCGGACACTTCGGCACCGCGCCCCGCGCCGCCGCGCGCGCGGCGCCGGAAGGCGAGCAGCCGCATCGCAGCGAAGCGGAATCCCTCTCGCGCGAGGCCGACCGCTGGCTGCTGGCCCGCTTCGCCCCGGCCAGTCTCCTGGTCGACGAGGGACTGAACATCCGGCAGTTTCGCGGGCGCACGGGGCCTTACCTCGAGCCCGCGTCCGGCCCTCCGAGCCTGGAATTGCAGCGCGTCATCCGTCCGGAGCTGCTGGTCGAGCTGCTGCCCGCGATCCGTCAGGCGCGCGAATCGGGATTGATGGTGCGCCGCGACGCGGTTCGTCTGCACGACGAGAGCGACGTGAGCATCGAGGTCGTCCCGCTCTCGAGCCCGGACGCCGGGCAGGGATTCCTGATCCTCCTCGACGACGGGTCGCACCCCCCGAGAAGCGGCGGCGTGAGAGCTGTTCCGGAGCGGCTGCCCGAGTCCGAGAAGGACCGTCGCCTCGGCCAGCTCCAGTACGAGATCGACGCGCTGCGCGACTACGTGCGTGTCGCGATCGAGGAGCACGGAGCGGTCCAGGAAGAGCTCAAGTCGGCGCACGAGGAGATGCTGTCGGCGAACGAAGAGTATCAGAGCACGAACGAAGAGCTGGAAACGTCCAAGGAGGAGCTGCAGTCGACCAACGAGGAGCTCACGACGACGATCGAGGAGCTGCGGAACCGCAACCGCGATCTCGGCGTCTTGAACATCGAGCTGCAGCAGGCCCGCCTGGCGGCGGAGCGCGCGCAGTCATACGCCGACGTGATCATCGAGACGGTGCGATCCCCGCTCGCGGTCATCGACGCGGAGTTCCGGATCAAGCGCGTGAATCGCGCGTTCGTCGCCGACCTTGAGGTCCCGCAGGAGAATTTCGAGCGCCTGTTCATCGACGTCGAGGAAGGCGGTACGTGGGACGTTCCCGCGATGCGCAGGAAACTGACCGCGGTCGTCCGCGACGGTGAGGCAGTCGATGATTGGGAAGTGACGGTGAATCTCCCCCGCAAGGGGCAACGCATCCTGAGCCTCACCGCGAGGAGGATTCCCGGCGACCGGGAGCGGGAGAACCTCGTCCTGCTTGCGCTCGACGATATCACGGACCGCGCAACCATCGCGGCAGACCTGCTCGCGAACAGCCTTCGGAAGGACGAGTTCCTGGCGATGCTCGCTCATGAGCTGCGACACCCGCTCACGCCGATCACGCATGCGGTTCACCAGTTGCGGGGCACCGCTGCCGACGCGGCGACCGTCGAGTTGTACGAGACGATCGACACGCAGACTCGGCGGCTCGTGCGCTTCGTGAACGAGCTCCTGGACATCGTGCGCTCGAATCGGGGGCTCCTCGAGATCGCACGCGAGCGTTTCGATCTGGTCGAACTCGTGCGACAGGCGGCCGCCGCAATGCGCCCGGTCGTCCAGGAACACAACCATTCACTGACGATCGCCCTCGCCGACCAACCCATAGTGATCGATGGCGACCCGGGCCGGTTGAATCAGGTGGTGACCAACCTCCTGGAGAATGCCGCCAAGTTCACGCACCCCGGTGGTCAGATCACGCTGAAGCTGGAACGAAAAGGGGATGAGGCGTTGCTGAGCGTGCGGGACACCGGCGCCGGCATCCCGTCAGACCGGCTGGGACGGATCTTCGAGCCTCTGGCGCAGGCCGGGGGCGCGTCCCGGAATGGCGGCGGATTGGGACTGGGGCTCAGCGTCGTGCGACACATAGTACAACTGCACGGCGGGCGCATCGAGGCGCGCAGTAAGGGCCCCGGCGCGGGAAGCGAGTTTCTCGTGTGGTTGCCGGCGTTACCCGCAAACGCAGTACACGCTCCGCACCCCGTGAGCCGGTCGAAAGCGACGTCTCCGCGCACTCCGTCTCTGCGCAGGAGGGTCCTCGTTGTCGACGATCGCAAGGAGATCACGGTGTCCCTCGCCCGACTGCTCGGCGCATTTGGACATGAGGTCGCGGTCGCGCAGGACGCCTCGGGTGCCCGCACGGTCGCCGCAACGTTCAAGCCGGACTGCGCGATCCTGGACTTGAGCATGCCGGGCGTCACAGGGTACGAGCTTGCCGGTCAGCTGCGCGAAGCGTTCAAGGACCCGCCCCTGTTCCTTATTGCGTTTACCGGACACGGAGACGAGGGCGTCCGCGAGCGGTGTCGCGCAGTCGGGTTCGACGCCTGCCTCATCAAGGGGGAGAACCCGGCCATCCTGGAGAACCTCCTGGCGGATCTCCCGAGAATGGCGAGCCACGGTAACGCGGAAAACCCCGCGACAGCCTGAGCCGTTGCGAGGTTTCTTCTTTCGTGAGCGGGCCGAAAGCGGCGCGTGCGATTCGCACGCGCCGCTTTCACTTTCAGTCGCTCTTGCAGATCTCCGGGCCCAGGCCCTCTTCAGGTTCCCACAACCTTCATCGGAGTGGGCACGGCGTTGATGAAAACACCTCCGACCAGCACGCGCGTCTGGCCAATGCCGAGCTGTCCGCGCTCGTTCGCGCCCCAGCAGTAGATCGATCCACTGGTCACGACTCCGCAAACATGGCGGTCGCCCGCTGTGATCCTCTCGAAGCTCTGCCCCGCTGGTGGCGCCACGCGGTTCGGCGTCGGATTGCCGTTGCCCGGCGTGGGCGGCGCAATCGTGCCGTCGCCACGCTCGCCGTGCCGGTTCGAGCCCCAGCAGAACACCGCTCCCTGGTCGAGCGCACAGGTGGAGAGCGCACCCGCGGCGACCTGGTCCGCCTTCAATGCCACGCCGTTCATGAGCACCCCACCATGGGGCTGCGGGAGGAAACGCGTGGCCGGATCCGGATCAATCGGACGCCCGAGCTGCGCCTCGAAGTTCTTCCCCCAGCAGATCACGTCCCGATTGTCCTTGGTGCCGCACGCATGGAAGGCGTTGGGCCCGCGACCGAGCGTGAGGAGGTACACGTGCGGCGTGAGCATCTGATCGCCGGCGCAAGCAACCCACCCCATGTCGTCCAGCGCACACGTATGCCGATCGCCGGCGGCCGCGGCGCCATACCGAAGTGCACTGGTCGGCGTGGTCCACGTGCCCTGCTGTTGATTCCCGTTGGCGCCCCAGCAGAAGACGTTGCGATTCGACGTGCGGCCGCAGGTGTGTGTCCCACCCGCCGAGATACCTTCGAACGCGAGGGTCTTTCCGTTGTTATCGGTGACAGGACTCGTCGGCGCTGCCACGTACCACCCACTTATGCCGGGGCCGAGTTGCCCCTCCGTGTTCCGCCCCCAGCAAAAGGCCGCACGCGTGACCTTCTCGATCGCGCAGACGTGGCCACCGCCGACCGACAACGTGCTGAAGACACGCCCGCCTGACGACACTGGCCAGGGAACGCAGCGGTAGTCGCTCACCGAGTTGGGGAAGTCGGCGCACTGCGTCCAGATGTTCTGGTTGAGGAGCCCGTCGCCGAGCATCTCCTCGTCGTCGTCGCCCCAGCACTCGATGCGTCCCGACAGTCTCAGAGAGCACGTCACGCTGCGTCCTGCCGAGATATCGATGACCGGGTCGTAGGTCCAGAGGATATGAATGATGACGACCGTCAGCTGGTCGAAGACGGTAACGCCGACCTTGATCTCGCGCAGAAGCTCCGCGCGCGACGTGATGTTGAGATCGTCCTGCGGACCCTTGGGCCGCGCCGGATCGAAGAGATCGACGCGGGGATCGTCGATGAACCAGTTGAAGTCGCCCGGATCGAGGTCCATGCGCTTTCCGCCCGGGTCGATGACATACGCGCTGAAGTGAATCGGCTCGCCGCCGTTCACCTCCTCAAGCGGCGACTCGATGATGAGCTGTGATCCCTTCTCGAGTCGAGGCACGCCGCGCACCCCCACTTCCAGCGCCACCGACGTGCCCTTCGAGTCGGGTTCGAGCGAGGGTCCGGGCGACGTGTTCTCGACGGGTTCGAGCGATAGTCCGAGCGGCTTGTTTTCGCCCACGCCGACGTATTCGGCGTAGGTGGTGCCCTGATGCGTCTGCACACCGGCACGGTCGTAGCCACGGAAGGTGACTTCGTAACCCTTTCCCTTGGGCAGGGGGAGAGCTGCCTCGCTCACGCCGTCCTTGAGGACGATGTCATAGCGAAGCGGTGCCTGGAGGTCGCCCCCGCGGACGTCGACCATCAGCAGCGCGAGGTCGGGCGATGACGCATACACCGCCCTGCTGGCAGGCCGCGACGCCGGCGCAACGCGACGATGGGAGGGGGAAACAAGGTCCTGCTCATCGGTACAGCCGGCGATCGAACTGACGACGAGCGTAGCGGAGAGAACTCGAAACAGGGCGCGCATGGCGGGCTCCGGGTGAAAGAGACGCCGCCATGCTATTCCGGCGTCCTCACCGCTGCCTCACCGCCGCATCATCTTATCGAAGTGCAATCGAGATAACGGTTTGCGTCGGAGGATGAGGGTGACCGCCAATACAAAGCGGCACCCTGGCCAACTCAGTAGGGTGCCGCTGCTTAACCGTTTGGTCGTAGTGGGCCCGGGAGGAGTTGAACCTCCGACCTCACGCTTATCAGGCGATCCCACTAGACCAAGAACTTCGGCAACCTAACGGCTTTCATAGTGAACCGGCCATGACCCGCCGACGATTCACGGCCTGTTGTCGGACTCTTTCGCCATCGAACGCGGACACAACGCGGACATGCAGCTCACGTTACTATGAAGTCCCGCGCGTGAAGGACCCTCGACTGCGGATACCGACCAACCAGGATTGCGTGCGCAGCTTCGAGTAGCGGCTCGTCCGCTGACACGACGATACGCCGATCACGCACGCCGGCATAAATCAGCTGTAGCAGGTCCAGTCGATGGACGCGGCGCGGCCTATCCCGGACGACGCCTCGGACGTACACCGCATAACCCTCAGTGTCGAGGAATATTCGCCATATGGGAATGCGGAGTAGAGCGGCAACCGGCGCCTGCCCGTCCATGCCGAGAGCGCGCCACATGGCTTCCGTAAAGTGCTCGAGCATGTCCTGCTTGTTCCACACTGCATTCAGGAATTCCGCTGCGTCCGACGGTCGTGCGATTTCGCCCTCCCTCATGGCTTGCTGGACCCGGCGGCGCGCCTCCTCGTGCATCTCATTGAAATTCTCTTCCATTCCCACCGCGACGCGCTCAGCCTCCGCCCGCTGCTCCTCGGCCATCCCTGGGTTCTTGAGCATCCACTCCAATCCCGTGCTGTCGAAGTGGGCTCTCGACTTCCGACCTACGACAGATTCGCCCACGCCCCGGAGTAGATCCATGGGCCACGGCCAAAAAGCGGCGCCGTCTTGCGCGAGGCCACGAAGGGTCGTTCGCACGCGTTCGTAAACGTCGGCTGGCCTAGTCTTCGCCGCTTCAACGGCATTGATCACGCTAATGCCGACCTCCCAATCTGCTGCGCGAGCATCCCCGCGAACCTTCGCTTGAAGTTCCGCCGGTTCGAGGATCTTCAGTGCGCTGTTGTCGATAACGATGATGCCTGACGATGACGTTGTCACCGCGTCCTTGGCCCCCTAGGCTCGCCAGCCGCTACGGCGCGCATCAGAATTTGATTCGCCCTTACGACGAACGAATGAATCCCTCGCGAACTCAGCATCAAGCGCGAGGGAACCGGCCGTGCCACCGGAACTAAGCCCGAAGGAAGTCTGGCCCGCAGACAAAGCGCGCGGCGGGAGGACAAAACAATCATGGCGGGAGAGTAGCCATCACTGGCGGCTCTCCCGTCATCGCTTTCACGCCCTACCAATCAAAGTATCTCAGGACCGGCTGCCTCAGCCCCGGATTAACGGTTGTTAATGTGCCAATGAGGCTGTTAAGGTCCGATGACGCGGACCCCTCTCGGCGATGACGCCGTGATGACGCGGGAAGGTAGAATTGCCGACCTTTTCAGGGAGAACTTCAATTTCGCCGTGCTGGCCCGAGGACCCGCTCATGCAACACAACCAACGGAGGAGCTGATGCGAAACTGCCGTGCTGGGTGCTGCGTCAATCCACACCATCTGGGTAGCAGAGTTGCCCAAGTCGGTGCTCCTAGATCTAACGAATAAGTGCGATGGGCCACTAACCGGTGGCGGGGGTGGCGGCGGTGACGACGGTGCGTGTGACGAGGATGGGGACGACGACGGAGAGGATCCAATGATGGTTGTTGGCTCTCGTAGCGTCCGATCAGACATCCTCATCCTGGATCCGAGCGATCCGGAGACAGCTCAGTCTTTGAGCGTTGCGTATGACTGTACCGCCCCCCCCGGCGGTGGTGAGGAGGGGGATGGGGATCCTACGGAGGAGGAGTGCTGGACCGAGTTTTGGGAGATTTACATCGTCTGGACGGATGGTACGATAACGCTCGTCTGGGCAGGCGAAGTCCACATTTGCTATGCAGAGTAACATACGGCCCGTCCTTCCGGCCCTCACTCGGAAACCAGTCATGAAAACCATATTCCACGCCGGCATCGGCGCTCTTCTAGCTGTTACATCACTCGACGCACAGACTACTGTGCAGGCCGAAATGGCCGGCAGGACTCGCGTGACACTAGCAATAGCGCTTTCAGGTCCGCTATCATCCCTGACTGAGCCGATCATTCGTCGACAAGACGGATCGCGGGGTGACATTATCATCCTGCCGCACAACGCCACGCCTGAGCAACTGCTCCGCAACATCAAATTGCTGCTGCAGGTTCACCGGGATGATGGCATCGCTACAGAGCGGGATTATGACGTTAGACTTCGCGTTCGCAGCACGCGCGGAACTCTAGGGTCGATTGCAGAAAGCCCCGATAGCGCGAAGGGAGCGAAGAAAGTGCCCGCGGAGTTCAAGCGCGCCGAGCGAACGCTTGAACGGCTGAAAACAGCCAGTGTCCGCACAGTCGACGGCCTTGGGGAGGCGCGAGCTGTTGACATCTATATCCCGAAGCCTGCAGCGAAGAAATACGGCCGGGGATCAAACGGCACAGACTGAGTTGAAACGCGTTAGAGAACGTATGGGGGCCGGGTCCCGATTGACCCGGCCTCCTTTCGCCGCCTGGGATGCACGATGAGGCTTACTAGGGCCTCGCCTCGGAGACCTGCGTGGTCAACGGGCTATTAACGCTACTTCCCAGGGGCCGTGCCAGAGTCGCAAGGACCACTCGCCCATCAGAAAGCACTCCGAGAGACGAACCGAGTGTCACGGCGTCTTGCGACAGATGGCGAACGCTCGTCCAATTATCGTCCCAAGTGGCTGCATCCACGTGGCCGTGGTCCGATGAGTAATGATCGAAAACGACGTGGAGGCGCCCACAACGATCCAAACTTGCCTGAGGGGCGCCATAGGTCTCTGGCAGCTCGAGGTCTTGAGGGGCCGACCACGAAGCTCCGCCATCACTCGAACGAATGTGTCTGACCACCGGCCTGCTAAGCGTCTCAACCCATATCACGTGGAGCGCACCGTCTGATGCCGCTCGTATTCTTACGTCCTGAGGCGCAGGGCCGACAGATCGGTGGAGAACCTTCGACGACCACGTTGTGCCTTTGTCAGACGAGACCCGGAAGAACACGCCTCTTTCAGATTCGCTCTGTATCCCGAGGTGAGCGTTGTAGATGGTGCCGCGATGCATGGCGGTGCTCACATTGAGCCCTACGCCCTGCCAAGACGATTGACTGCTAACCCACTGGGTTCCGTCAAAACGCAGCAACACAAACGCACCGTGCGTTGCAGTCGTGATGGCGAGCTCGGCGCCATCGCGTGAGATCTCGTCGTTGAGGGCAGCCATCCAGAAGACCGGACCATCATGAATCTTCATGGCCTCGCTCCAACCGTTCAGTAGGGAGTACGTCGCGGCCCAAACACTTCCACCAATCATACCAAAGAGGGGAACTGGCTCTCCGCTCGGAATCGGTGTCGGTGGCTCGGCCCACAAAAGGTGAAGCAATCTCGCAGAGTCTACTGCAGCCCGCGGAAATGCGAAGAGGAATTGACCACGAGGTGGTTCGAGCGCAATACCGTCAAACGTGAGGAGTGTTAGAAGGTCGCCGGCAATGGTGGGCTGAGTCGGTCCGCGGATGTTGCTTCCTACGACGTACGCTTCGTCGTGGTTCCCGACAATGTTGGCGAACCTAGCCACTCGGCCTCCGCCGATAGGCCTTGGTGTGCTCCAAGCCAGATCCTTGCACGCTTCTCCCATCTCAATGTTCTCCGTGGGCTTCGCGCAATTGCTCGCGGCCAGCGCAGCCGGAAGCGTCGCAGTCACGAGAAACATTCTGACATGTCTGAACACGGGGGCCACCGGCAGCGATCGCATGCACGAAGGTGAAGCTACATCTGATTCACCGCTAGTCTTCGGGCACTGTTTTAGAGCGCAACCGTGTTGCTCACGAGCCGAGCATTGATCCTCATCCCCATCGCGGCGGATGCGCTCACCCGAGAGGCCTTTGACCTTATAGGCGCCTCTCGCGCGTTTCCCGCCCTAACCCTTAGTCCAGGCTTGAACGAGGGATTCGCAGCCCTGCTGGCCGCTGCGGGCATCACCTCGACAAGCAGCTCAGGCAAGGGGGTCTCCCACGAATCGTCGGCGTCCACGGAAAGTCTAGGCAGGCTCTGAGCGAGCCAGCGGTGCGTCATCTCCTCGACGTCGCTGCGGGCTTGTTATTTCGTTCAGCTCCCCAGGTAGGATTGAACCCAAGACCCTTCGATTTGCCTTCAGCGCACCCACTTGTAGAGCCGCTCCTTCGCGACGAGCGGCTTGTCGTCCGGCCCTTTGATGTGCGGTGCGATCCATGTTGGGACATGCGAGGCGTCGGAGGGATGATACTGGTTGCGCCAGTGGCCATCGACGATCCAGCGACGCGACCACTCCGTCGGACTGCCCTCCCTCGGCGTTGCTTCCTCCGCGTGAATGGGTTTTCGGAGTTCGATCACCACGAACTCGGACGGGATCACCGTGCGTTCTTTTTCCGCCCGCCGCCGCACAGCGCGACTTGGCGTCACGACCCGCCGGACCGCGATGCGCTGCTGGAGCAGGAGCCACATCGCGCAGATGAATGCGACGGGGATACCCTCCTCCGCTTCGGTCATCCACGGGACACCATCCTCAAGGCCGCCCGTGAAAAAGTGGAGGGGAGGCTTCCCCTCTTGCCTCGTCCAGCAGACGACTCCGCAGACACGTCCATCATACCGCCAGTGAAGCGCTGCGAGCGGCCTGTTCGAATTCTGAGTGTCTTGGATCGGCTTCTCAGTCACGCACAGTGCGTGTGGAAACGGCAGCAGCGATGGACTCCAGGGGTAGGCAGGCAGTGTGCGGGCGGCGTGCTGTGCGAGATCGACCATGTCGGCGGCGACCCACACCAGCGTGGCGTCCCGGACGAAGCCAGCGGTCTGCATTCCCAGATTGAAGTTTGGGATCACCCGTGGGTCTTCGCCTGCTGCGAGGGCGCTCGCAATGATTTTCTGAAACTTCCCTTGCTTCCACTGCTCATGGACGCGGAGCATGGCGGAACGCCAGTCGATCATTCTGGTGGGGATGTCCACAACGAGTTCCTCAGGTTCTAGCCGTCGTTCGTCCACGCTTCGAGTATTGCGTGTCGGTCGTGTGGGACTCGACGCTAGTGACTGCGCCCTGAAGGCCGTCTCACGGACGGCGCCTAGCTCGCCAGCGACCGAGCTTTTTCCTTCCGGGCCAGGTGCAGTCGCAGCGTCTTTTCGGGGATGCCCAGCGTCTGGCTGATGACGCGCCGCACTGCGGCCGGCAAGAGGAAGTCAAAACGCTTCTTGGTCTTTGCTTCCAACGCCCGTGCGGCCTCGAGATAGGCCGCGCGCACCCACGCCGGCAGCGCCTCGACGTGACGCCGTCGCGAACCGCTCAGCGTGTGCCAATGCTCTAGCACGTCCTGGGTGAAAACTTCGAGGAGGTACACGCCCATCATGTCGAGCGGCGCAGGACGATGGCCATTCCGAATCGGGAACGGAGTTCCAACCGGAACCATCTCGGCCTTGTACGCATACCCGCCCTCAAGCAGGGCTGCATGGTCCATCGCCAATTGCTGGGCGACGTGATCAACCTGCGCGCGCCGGCCGCCACGTCCGCGGAGATCGCGCCATCCCCAAGCGGCCAAAAGAGACCGGCGAATCCGTGCGGGATCGGTCGGGTCAGACGCGAGTTTGGCGCGCACCTTCTCCAGAATCCGCCCGGCCCGTTCCACGAACTGCCGACACTCGGGACAGGAAATACCGGGGGGTTTAGGAGTATGTGGCAAGATCGATTGGGAATATCCTGCTGGCGCGACTGAGACGTGAACCCAAAACCGCACCCACCCGAATTGCCTATGCAAGATAAACCGGAACGCCGGACGCGCCAAACGCGGAGCGTCCGCATTTGGGCCGTGGAGCGTGCGATCCTCACGGCGGGAGTCTGTGGAGCTTGGCGAAACCGTTTCGGAAACGCGAGCTGCCAATGATTGGGAAGCGAGGGCTGCCTACCACGCCGCCCAGGCCGAGGAGCGACGGCTCGAGACGCCCGCGGAGCGCGCGCTGCGCGAGCGACGCGAAGCCTATCAGCGGGACCGGGTGGCTCGGTAAACGACAGGCGAAGACACACAGAGGAGACACAGGCAATGCGCGCGACAGGAAAGGTGAAGTGGTTTTCCGATGAGAAAGGCTACGGGTTCATTGTGAGAGAAAGCACCGGAGAGGATTGCTTCGTCCACTTCTCCGAGATCCGACACCCAGGCTTCAAGACGTTGGAAGACGGCGAGCGCGTCGAGTTCGACATCACAACCGACGCGAAAGGGTCGCGCGCCGTGAACGTCGTGGTCCTCGATGAAGTCAAGCCTTACCGCCGGGGCACCGCCGCGTGACGCGGAACCCGCCCAGCGGCTGGATGCGCGTCACCGTCCCGCCGCTGATCGTGCCGGCGCATACGGTGGTTCTCGAGCAATGGGACGACTGTATCGCGTGCGGGTTGCCGGATCCCAGTGCCGCACTGATGGGCTACGGCGCGACGGCGGTTGATGCGCTCGCTGACTTCGAGCGAAAGAACTTCTACTGGCGGCACGACCTGGCGCGCGTGCTGAGCGATTCCCTCATCGTGGAACGTCAGGCGGCCGCGTGACCGCTACCGCCGCGGAGATGTACCTGCTGAGCGCGACGGAAGCTGAACGCGACGGCAGGCCGGTTGCTGCGGCAGCGCTCAAGGCAAAGGCGGCTGCGGCAGTCGGCCATTTGTCTGCAATTGCAGAGACGGCCCCAGCCCAAGGCCGGACGGTGCTCCCGTACAGCGGCCCCGTCGCAACCTTCGATGACGTCGTGGACGTCTTCAAGCGGTGGCTCTACCTACCCGACGACACGCCGATCTACGCGACGTACGCGACCATCGCCGCCCATGAGCTGCCGGGCGATCCTGTCTGGCTTGGCCTCGTCGCGCCGCCCTCCGGGTCCAAGACCGAAACGCTGAACGCGACCAGTCGCCTTCCCAACATCTACCCCGCGGCAACGATCACGCCCGCGGCGTTGCTGAGCGGCACGTCCAAGCGGGACAAGGTGGCTGGGGCGAAGGGCGGATTGCTCCGGCAGATCGGGGAGTCCGGTATCATCGTCGCGAAGGACTTTGGCTCCGTTCTGTCGATGCGACCCGACGCAAAAGCCGAGATACTCGCCGCACTTCGCGAGCTGTACGACGGGTCATGGACACGCCACGTCGGCACCGATGGCGGTCAGTCGCTCACCTGGCAGGGCAAGCTCGGATTCTTGTTTGGCGTCACTCCGGCCCTGGACAGCCATCACTCGGTGATGAGCAGCATGGGCGAACGGTTCCTCCTGTGCCGACTCGCGCCGGCCGGACGCGAACAGGCCGAACGTGCGCTCGACCACTCGGGAAAACAGACCCGCATCATGCGCGACGAGATGGCCGAGATAGTCGCCGCCCTGTTCAGTGGCAAACGCGGCGAGCCCCAGCCCCTCGCTGCGGAGGAACGCGCCGAACTGGTCAGCCTCGCGTCGCTAGCCGTACGGCTGCGCTCGACCGTCGAACGGGATAGGCAGTCGCGCGAGATAGAGTCCGTGCACGGCGCCGAAGGCCCTGCCCGCATGGTGCTCACCCTAGAGCGATTGCTGGCCGGGCTGGACGTCCTGGGCTGCGAGCGTCGAAAGGCACTGGACGTTGTAAGACGTGTAGCGCTCGACTCGGTTCCCCCTCTCCGACGTCGCGCATTCGAGTGGCTCCGTGACCGCACAACGCCGGCGGAAACGAAGACGGTGGCCGAAGCGCTCGGACTCCCGACCAACACCGTCCGACGCGTCCTCGAGGACCTGGCGGCCTACCAGCTCGTATCGAGGCACGGGCAGGGCGTGGGACAGGCGGACCTTTGGCTTCACGAGGCAGAGTCATGAGGCGTACCCGCAATATCTCTCAACACGCGTTTCGGTTTTTAAAGGCCCCTGCATATACGTCACGTATAAAGCGGGTACGGTCCCCCGAAACACGAAAAGATTTCGGGCCACCCCTGCTTTGGGAACCGCATGGGACTTTGATTTTTACCACGCCAAAACCCCGACTCGCGACGCCCAACCCGATGGCGCCTAGCCCCTGCCCGCACCGTCGGACTCACACCGTCACCCGTGCTGATGGCGTGCGTCAGGTGTGCTGCCTGGACTGCGACACCATCGTCGGCGGCGTCGACGGGCTTCGCGACGCTGAGGACGAGCGCCTGCGTCTCGCGACGTGGCCCTTCGGGGCGAGGGCGTCGTGACGCTCACGTCTTTGGCGCGCACTTGGTATGGTCGCGCCGACGACCTGGCTCCCTTTGCCCCGGCCGCCGCGGAAGCGTTCCGCCGCGCTGCCCAGGAACTCGACGTCGCATTGCGCGAGGCCGGCGACGAGCTGCTGACGCTCGAGCAGGCGTCGGCGTCGTCCGGCTATTCGCCGGATCATCTGTCACGTCAGTTGCGCGAGGGCCGAATCCCGAACGCCGGCACGAAGCATCGCCCGCGGATTCGCCGGGCGGACGTGCCGAAGAAACCCGGCGTCTTGCGCGAAAGGGCGGACGAGTCCCACCATTCCGCGCGTCGGCGGGTCGTGGCCTCTGACGAGGAGCGACAATGACGCAGAGGCCTCCGACGTCTGCGACGTGCAAGGCGTGGAGCTATCACGCGGGCGAGAAGGGCCGGAACCGGGTGCGTGTCTTTGAGCGTGGCGCTCTCGGGCTCTGGATCGAGTACCCGGTGGACGGACGACGGAAGCGCCGGCCGCTCGGACACTCGGACCGCGATCGCGCCAAGCAGGACGCGGACGGAATGGCAGTGGAGATCGGCCGCGGAACGGTGCGGTCGGCAGCGGCGACGCTGCGCTGTTTGACAGACTTGTATCTCAGGGAAGTGACGCCGCTCAAGCCATCGCAGAGCGCGCGGGGGCACGATCGCCGGACGATTCCGATGCTTCTGGAAGCATTCGGAGCCAATCGGCGGCCGGATACGCTGAATCGGCGCGATTGGGATAGCTACATCACGCGGAGACGTCGCGGCGAGCTGGTGCCCGGCACGAAGAAGAAAGGGGCGTCGGTCCGGGCGCGAATCATCGAGCAGGATTTGAAACTGTTGCTCGCGATTCTCAATTGGGCTGAGCGGTCGCGCGACGGTGAGGACCGTTTCCTGCTCGAGCGCAACCCGCTCCGCGGCCTGCGAACGCCGAAGGAAGAGAGCCCGCGGCGGCCACGCATCTCACTGGCGCAGTTCTCGGCGCTTGCACTCGTCGCCGCGGAAGTCTCGCCGCTGGCCGAGTTGTTCGTCTGGACGGCGTGGTGCACGGGCCACAGGGCCGGCGGTATTCGGCGTCTGTGCTGGAACGACTTGGACCTCGACGCCCGAGTCATCCGGTGGCGCGGCGGAAATGACAAGATCGGTTACGAGCACGAAACCCCGATGCACCAGGACCTCGTCGCGATCGTCGAGCGCGAGCATCTCCGCACGCACGGCGAAGGTGCAACGCCGGTACTTCCCGAGTCCGATGCGACGCATGCGAAGCCGATGAGTCGCGAGGACGCGACCGACCTCTGGGCTGCGCTGGCGAAGCGCGCGGAGATCCCGAAAGGCGAGCGGTACGGGTGGCACGCGTTCCGGCGCGCGTTCGCGAATCAGCTGCGCGACGTGCCGTTGCGAGAACTTGACAGGACGCGCGGCGGCTGGAAGAACGAGCAGTACCGTGGTTCAGGTGTACCAACAGCCGGATCAGGCCGCGCAGCGGCGAGCGCTGGATCGAAGCTCGCTGTGCGATGAATGGTTCCGCGCGAAACCATTTTCTGTCCGCGATCACGGACACCGAGACGCGGAAACGGCACCGAGCAAACGAAGCGCGCATGCACGCTAAGCAATGCGCGCAGGTGTTCATGAGTGGGCCCGGGAGGAGTTGAACCTCCGACCTCACGCTTATCAGGCGTGCGCTCTAACCACCTGAGCTACGAGCCCCAAGGCTGTACAACATAGCGACTTGCGCGAAGTTGTTGCACCCCGGAGCCCGCGCTCCACGCCTTTCGGCCGCCTCACACCCTATGTCACGGGCGATTGAGTCGCTCCACCGAGTGCGCCACCAGGACGGGCTTGATCTTGATGTCCGCCTCGAGCTCCTCGCTCATGTCCCATCCCAGCTCGCGCTCCAGCTCCACGACGCTCCCAGCGCGGACCGTGCCGGTCACGCGCACCTTGTTCTTGAGCCACTTGTTGTCGAGCGGCGCGAGACGAAGGCTCATCGGATACGCCACGATCAGGTCGTTGTCGACGCCGCCCCTCATTGGCGAGTCCTCGTCGAGCTCGAACGCCTGTGGGCCGAGCACTTCGTCCACGTCGGCTTCGACGGTGACCGTCTTGCCGATGAACTGGGCGGGACTGGCAACGATGGCGGCGACGTCAGTGACCGTCGCGCCCGGCATGGCAACATCTCCGCCGGCGACTCCGGTTTTCGGGTATTCGGCTGACGGCATCTCGGAAGACCTCCGGTCTCCGCAGCCGAGGGCGATGAGCGCGGCCGTGAAACACATACCGACGCGGACGCTGTTCCTGCGCATGCGATCTCCTGCGTGTTTCCCGCAGGTAATGCACGAGCCGCGCCCCTGTGCCGCTATGGTCGATCCAGCCTCTCGACCGAACGCGCGATCAGCACCGGCTGCCTCATGAACTCGGCCT
Organism: uncultured Gemmatimonadaceae bacterium; assembly: GCA_963724885.1. Lineage (GTDB taxonomy): Bacteria > Gemmatimonadota > Gemmatimonadetes > Gemmatimonadales > Gemmatimonadaceae > DASPMP01. Next base: position 528,102 of record CAVRWG010000005.1, read on the forward strand.
CGAGGAAGGAGCTGAGGTCGCGTCCCAAGTAGCGCTCGAAGTCGGCGACGGTCATCCGACGCACGGTTCCCCGCACGCGCACCTTGTTCCTGCGCCAGCCGGCGTCGAAGGTCTCGAGATTGAGACTCCGCGGGTACGTGACGATCAAGTCGGTGTCGACGCCGCCGGTGTACAGCCCATCATCGATGGTGAACGCGAACGGGCTGAGCACCGCGTCCACGTCGCCTTCGACGGTCACCGTTCTGCCGGTGTACCGCTCCTGATTGCCGATGATGTCGACGACGCGCGTGGTGCCCGGGCGCGAGCGCGACACTTCGCCGCCGGCGACGCCGGTGCCTCGGCCATCGCCGGACACCGTCTCGCGCGTCCTTCCGTCGCCACAGCCGAAAACCGCGAGCGCCGCGCACACACCCAACGCCCGGATGTCATTCCCGCTCATACGATCACTCCTGCTCTGAACTACTTCGTGCCTGTTCCGGCCGCCGCGCTGGCGAGCTTTTCCTGGCTCTCGCGCGCCTTGTCCAGCGCCTGGTCGATGCTGAAGCTGGCCGGCTTTTGCCGCGGTGGAAATTGCTCGAACGTCTTGAGGAACTCGCCGACGATCGCCTGCGCCGGGACGAGCAGGAACGCGCGATCTACCATCCACTTGTCGTAGAACATGCTGCCGTCCACATCGCCACGTTCGAACGGATCGCTCCTCAGGTTGTAAATCTTCGGCACACGCAATGCCACCAGTGGCTCCTGCCAGACTCCGACCCCATGCGCCCGCTGCTCCATGAACGTGGCTTTCCACTGGGCAACGCGCAGCGCCATCAGGTCGCCGTCGTCACTCCAGTAGATGAATCCCCTGCGCGGGTTTTCCTTGACCTCGCCCTTCACGAACGGCAGCAGGTTGTAGCCATCGATGTAGACCTTGAACGTCTTGTTGCCGGACTTGTAGCCCTTCTTGAGCTTCTCGACGACGTCCGGCTCACCCGCGGCCGCGGCCAGCGTCGGCAGCATGTCGGTGTGCGAGAACATCTCGTTCGAGACCGTTCCGGGCTCGATGACGCCGGGCCAGCGGATCGCGCACGGCACCCGCCATCCGCCTTCGTAGTTCGTGTCCTTCTCGCCACGGAACGGCGTGCTCCCGCCATCGGGCCAGCTCATGACTTCGGCGCCGTTGTCCGTCGAGTACATGACGATGGTGTTGTCGGCGATTCCGAGGTCGTCGAGCTTGTCGAGCAGCTGGCCGACGTGGCCGTCGTGCTCCACCATCCCGTCCGGGTAGACACCCAGGCCGGTGACGCCCTGCGATTCCTTCTTCAGGTGCGTAAAGACGTGCATGCGGGTGGAGTTGAACCAGATGAAAAACGGCTTGCCGTCCGCGTTGGCCTTGTCCATGAACTTGAAGGTCGCGTCGAGGAATTCCGTGTCCACCGTCTCCATGCGCTTTTTCGTGAGGGGGCCGGTGTCCTCGATCTTCTGCGTGCCGTCGGCGTTGGCCCAGCAGTGCAGCACGCCGCGGGGGCCGAACTTTTTCTTGAACTCCGGATCCTTCGGATAGTCCGGGTTCTCGGGCTCCTCTTCGGCGTTCAGGTGGTACAGGTTGCCGAAGAATTCGTCGAACCCGTGCACCGTCGGCAGGAACTCGTCGCGGTCGCCAAGGTGGTTCTTGCCGAATTGCCCGGTCACGTAGCCAAGCGGCTTCAGGACGTCGGCGATCGTGGGATCCTCGGGCTGCAATCCGAGCTTGGCGCCGGGAAGTCCGACCTTCGTCAGGCCCGTGCGGATCGGCGATTGCCCGGTGATGAACGCCGCGCGGCCCGCGGTACAGCTCTGCTGGCCGTACCAGTCGGTGAACATGCATCCTTCTTTCGCCACGCGATCGATGTTCGGGGTGCGGTACCCCATGATGCCGTGGTTGTACGCGCTGACATTGAACCAGCCGATGTCGTCGCCCCAGATGACGAGGATGTTGGGCTTGCCTTGTTTGGTCGCGGTCGTGCGCTCGGTGCTCGCGGGATCCCGTTTCGCCATCGTGGCCTCCTGATCGCGCATGATGTCGCGAGGAGGAGCGACGCTGTATTGCCCCAAAGGCTTAGTAGTGGCTTCCGAGTGGCGTAAGGCTATCGCGGAAGACACGGAAGACGCGGAAACAACACGCGGACCAGCAACAACAACGTCTTGGGGCCGTGGCGCGAGAAGTCTTTCTTCTGAGGCAACCCAACTAAGGCTGTTGCAGGTCCGCGTTCTCGTCCGTGTGTTGAGCTCCGCGCAACATTGCCATAGCGCGCTCGCTCACCTTTGGTTCCGCGTGTTCCGCGATAGCCGATTCCGGGCAGGGAGTCGCTGGTCAGCGCGCGAGGCGCCCCAGCAGCGCGGACTGAACCTGCGCGATAGGCACGTGCCACTCCAACATGGGCAGGCCATTCTCGGCGGCAGGAACCCGCTCGCCAACGTGACCGTAGGGCGACGACGGATCGAACGGCGCGTCGAGATCCATCGGATGCACCGCATGCTCCTGGATGTAGACGTGGGTTTGGTCACGCCAGAGCGCCCACATGACGTGCGCGTGATCGCCGTGGCCACGATACGCGGTCATCAACGCAGTCGCCGATTCCCCCTGCGCGAGCCGGGCAATACCGTCGTTCCACTGGCGGAGATAGTCTGCCGGGTGCCAGTGGCTGAGGTCGACGAGGAAGCAGAGGCGTGTCTCGCCCAGCACGAGCTCGCCGCCGGCGTGGCGCCAGCCGTCCGCGTTTGTGACGGCCGGTGTGATGAAACGGACTCTGAACAACGGTGGCGTGGCTCGAGGTGGGAGGACAACGGGCCGTGCGGCTGAGAGAGCCGGGCCCGATCCTGATACCTCAAGATGCGCGATGTCACCGTCCGGCGACAGCCTTGCCGTGGCGGAGACCTGGGACACTTCTCAGTCGCGCGCCATCGCGGCGGCGGCTTCCTTCTCGAGGTCGAGGTACACCTCCTCGCTGACGTCGATCGCCACGCCGAGGATCGTGCCGTCGGTGAACGCGATACGGCGCCTTGTACTCCTCGCTGACCTTGTCGGCGCTGTCGTAGCCGACGCAGAGGCCGTCGCCGCAGAGCGTGAAGTGGCCCGGCTGCGTCTTCATCGGCCCTTCGGCCACGACCTTGTCGTCGACGTACAGCTGCGTCTTGCCGATGCGACTCGCCGTACTTGCCCGACTTTCTCGCGCGCGAACGCCATGCCCACGCGTGTGCTTGCCGGGCGACGAGCTTCCTTCGAGACGAACTTCTGCTCCGGCTTGATGCCGAGGAAGTTGTAGACGTAGTGCAGCCGGCGGTCCTTGATGAAGAGCGCGTGGCCGCCGAAGCGCGAGCCGTGCGCGAAGATCACGCCGTGCGCGTCGGACGTGAGGTTGACGTCGGCGATGATCTTGTACGATCGGCCGCGGATGTTGACGGCGACGCTCTCGGGCACCGGCGACGTGTCCGGAAAGTAGATGAAGCGCGTGCGCGGCGGCTCGGACGTGGGATGCTCGATGCCGAGCAGCTCGACCGGCGTGCGATCGTCGAGCGGCAGCACGAAGTTCTTCTTCGGCCTCCTCGAACCAGGCGTCGATCAGCTCCTTGAGCTTCTCCGGATTCTCCTTCGCGAGGTCCTTCGACTCGGAGCGGTCGGCGTCGACGTGGTACAGCTCCCAGCGGTCCTGGTCGAAGTGGCCGACGCCGCTGATCGGCGCGTGCAGCGCCGCCGCCTTCCAGCCGTCCTGCCAGATGCCGCGCGTGCCGAGCATCGCGTAGTACTGCCGCTTCTTCTGTCGTCGGCGCCTTCGCGTCGTCGAAGGTGTAGCGCATCGAGACGCCGTTGAGCGGATACTGCTCGACGCCGCGGTACGATCTTCGGCATCTCGAGCCCGACGACGTCGAGGATCGTCGGCACGATGTCGGTGGAGTGGTGATACTGGTGCCGCACCTCGCCCTTCGCCTTGATGCCCTTCGGCCAGTGGATCACGAGCGGATCGCACGTGCCGCCGGAGAACTGCGAGTAGCGCTTGAACATCTGGAACGGCGTGCTGAACGCGACCGCCCATCCGGTCGGATAGTGGTTGTACGTGTCCGGGCCGCCGAGCATGTCGAGATACTTCAGGTTCTCCGCGAGATCGTCCGGATAGCCGTTGAAGAACTTGTTCTCGTTCACCGAGCCGTTCGGCGTGCCTTCGCCGGACGCGCCGTTGTCGGCGCAGTAGAAGATGATCGTGTTGTCGAGCTGCTTGGTTTCTCGAGGTACTCGATGATGCGTCCGACCTGCACGTCGGTGTACTCCGAGAAGCCGGCGTACACCTCGGCCATGCGCGAGAACAGCTTCTTCTCGTCGGCGTTCAGCGTGTTCCACGGCCGGACCGCGTCGCCCGGGTTCGTCTTCGCGACGTCCTCGGGCAGCGGATTGATCGGCGTGAGCTGCGTGTCCTTCGGCAGCAGCCCCTTCTCGATCATGCGCGCGCAGCACCCACTCGCGGTACGCCTCGTAGCCGTCGTCGAACTTGCCCTTGTACTTGTCGGCGTACTCCTTCGGGCTGTGATGCGGCGCGTGGTTGGCGCCGGGGCAGAACCACATGAACCACGGCTTCGACGGATTCGCCGACCGCTGGTCGCGCAGCATCTTGAGCGCCTGGTCGGCGAGATCCTTCGACAGGTGGTAGCCGTCCTCGGGCGTGTCCGGCTGCTCGATGAAGTGGTTGTCCTCGACGAGGTCGGGATACCAGTTGTTGGTCTCGCCGCCGAGGAATCCGTAGAAGCGATCGAAGCCCTTCTGCAGCGGCCACTCGGACTTGCTGCCGCCGGCTGCGAGATGTCTTCGGTCGGCACGTTGTGGTTCTTGCCGAGCCAGAACGTGCTGTAGCCGTTGTCCTGGAGCACCTGGCCGATCGTCGCGCACTCGGCGGGCAGGCGGCCCGCCGCGCCGGGGAATCCGTCGGCGCCTTCCGTGATCGACGCGCAGCGATTCACGTGGTGGTTGCGGCCGGTCAGGAACGTCGAGCGCGTCGGCGAGCAGAGCGCCGTCGTGTGCCACTGCGAGTACATCAGCCCGTTGTCGGCCAGCTTCTGCAGCGTCGGCATGTTGATGCGGCCGCCGAACGGCGACCACGCGGCGAGCCCGGTGTCGTCGTAGAGCACGATCAGGACGTTCGGCGCGCCCTTGGGCGCGCTTGGGCAGCTCGTAGGGCGTCCAGTCGGGCTTGGAGTCGCGAACGTCGAGCTTGATGACGCCGTTGAACTTCTTCGTGGCCATCTTGCGCTCCGGATTTGACTGCCTGCGGCAGTGGCGAATCAGGTTAGGAGCGGCTGTGGCCGCGACGTATGGCGCTTTGGGCCAACGTCCGTCCTCAACAGCTAACGGCGGTCTTAACGGCGATCTCTACGGTGTGGCAGGAACCTTTTTCGCTGGACTGGCGGAGTCGAGTACTCGCGTGCAGCTCCGTGGGGTCCACGGGCTTTACCAGGTGAAGGTTGAATCCCGCCTCGAAGCTGCGCTGCTTGTCCGTCTCCTGGCCCCAGCCGGTCACCGCGATCAACACGATCTCCGCTCCCCACGGCTCGGCGCGCATGAGGCGAGCCAGCTCATAGCCATTCACGTGCGGCATGCCGATGTCGAGCAGCGCGATGTCGGGCCTGAATTCGCGAGCGGCTTCGAGCGCCGCCCCGGCATCGCTCGCTACGCGCGTCTCGTAACCGAGCAGGCCCAGCATCCTCCCGGTGCTGACCGCGACGTCCTGGTAGTCGTCGACGACGAGAACCCGACAGGCCCCTGACGCCCTTTTCGGAGTGTCGTCCGGCGGGACGCGAGGTCTCGCATCAGACCGGACCACCGGCAGCCGAACGACGAACTCGCTCCCCTTGCCGATCCCTTCGCTCGTCGCGTGGACCTGCCCTCCGTGCATCTCCACGAGCCGCTTCACGAGCGTCAGCCCGATCCCGAGGCCACCGGGGATTCGTTCCATCGAGGGCTGCACCTGATTGAAGAGATCGAAGATGTGGGACAGCTTCCCCGCCTCGATCCCGATGCCGCTGTCACGAACCCGAACCCTGACGTCGCCGCCCACGCGCTCGGCGCGCAACTCGATGCGGCCACGCAGCTCGGAGTACTTGGCCGCGTTGTTCAGCAGGTTCGCGAACACCTGGGCCAGTCTGGTCGGGTCGGCATCGACGATCACCCGGTCCGGGAGCGTCACCACCAATTCGTGGCCGCGTTCCGCGATGACCGGACGACTCGCCTCGATCGCCGACTGCACGACCTTCGCCAGCTCGATTCGCTCGAGGCGAAGCTCCAGCTTGTCATAGGTGATCCGGCTGACATCGAGGAGGTCGTCCACCAGGCGCGTCAGCTGCTGCGTCTGTCGATCGATCACGCCGAGCGCCCACTCGGAGTCGGCGCCGTCCGCGCGGCTCGTGTTCAGGATCTGGATCGCGTTCCGGATCGGCGCGAGCGGGTTGCGCAGCTCGTGGGCGAGCGTCGCCAGGAACTCGTCCTTGCGCCGGTCAGCCTGGCGCAACGCTTCGTCAGCCTTGCGCCGCTCGATCAGGTCGGCGGCCTGCCGCGCGAGGATGTCGAGCAGCCGCAGGTCGCGCTCCGTGGGCTGATTCGGGTGAAGCCAGCCCGTCGACACCATGCCCACCAGCGCACCCGATCGGGACAACAGGGGCGTGGTCTGCGCGGATCGGACGCCTGCCCGACGGAACAACTCCAGGTCCTCCGAGCCGGCCATGAAATCGCATTGCTCCATGTCGGGCACGATCACGCGTTTTCTGCAGCGCAGCGACTCGGCGCAGGTGGTTCGCATGTCGTCGCGCACCACTGCGTAGCGGGCGGCCATCTCAGCGCTCAGGCCACGATGGGCGAACAGTTGCAGAAGTGGACCATCCGCCGCGTCGACGAATACCTGCATGCTGGCGTAGTCGGACTGCATGACCGACGTCATCGCATCGACGACTTTCTCGTACAGCGTGGAGTCGTCGTCCTGATTGATGAGCTCCGCGCTGAGCTGCTGGAGCAGCCGCGAATCGGCAAGCTCCGCCTCGAGCAACTCCTGCGTCCGGCGTTCCGCGACCTCGGTCCGCTGGCGCAGGTCGGCATCGGCCGACACGTGCTGGCCCGGGGCAAAGTGCGTCGAGGGCCGGCTCTTCAATTCGCGCGCGACCAGGAGTTGATAGGCAGCGGCCGCAAATCGCGACAGCGACGTGATCACGCGATGATCCTCACCGTCGAACCTTCGCGCCTCGTCGTGCGCGATGGCCCAGACCGTTCCCACCGGCTTCCCTTCGTGGTGAAACGGAATCAGCAGCAACTCGGCAATCGGAGGCGCGTCGACGAGGCCGCCGTAGTGACGTTCCGGGTACGCCATCAGCATCGTCATGTTGCGCTCGAGGACCGTACCGCACGGACTTCCCTGACGCGGGATCCAGCGGCCAAGGAACTTCGCCCACTCCCCGGTGGCCGCGCGCCAGCGGAAGATCTCCCGCTCGCCGTCCTTCTCGAGGAGACTGACGCCGGCGGAGTGCGAACGGCAGAGGAGCGCCGCCGATTCGACGAGCTGTTGGAGCACACGGTCCGCCCCTGCAATGCCGACCGCGTTCGCCATGGTGTCCATCAGCTCGATGATGGCGCGATTCTCGGCTTCGTGGTCGGGCGCTCGCGCGGGCCGACGGCTCAATTCCGCCATCGGGACCACGACCGACTCCAGCGGAAGCCGGTCAGCGTCGGCCAACAAGCGCCGCTGCGGTGGCAAGCCGGACATCATGACGCCGTCGAGCGTCGCGATATCCGGGCTGGAGCGAGCTTCAGGAAGCGGTGTCAGCAATGGAGATGCGGTGGACGTTGGTGTCGAGTAAATCGGAGCGTGAGGCCGAGCGTATGCCCGGGCCATTGGACCAACGTCGTATCACCAATGGTGCGCCACGTCGCAGCGATTCCTCGTCGACCTTGACATCGATTGCAGGGTCTGCTCGACGAGCGACAGCGTTCGCGCGCTCGTGGCATTCTGCGTCACGGTTGTCCGTGCTACCTTATTGTGGCTACATCAAGGAGGGCATGCATGGCAGACTACTGCGACTGCCCCGGCTGTAACGGCGATTGTTGCCCTTGCGGCTGCTGCGGCTGAGAGAAAACGGCGCTCCGGTTTCCCGGGGCGCCGTTTTCATTTGGGCCGGCAGGTGAGGAACTACTTCGCGGTCGAGCTAGCCGGCAGCGACTGGATGTACAGCCAGATCGCGTGCAACTCGTCGTCGGTCATGCGGGCGTAGATCGGCCACGGCATGAACTCGGGATTGAGTGCCCGGCCGCCACCCGACGGCGTCCGTCCCGAACGGAGCGTCGTCCGAAAGACATCCACGGTGCGGTCCGCCGCAAACGCGACGAGACTCGGCGCGGGCGGCGGGCCGCCGCCGGGAGACGGCTTCGTGCCCTCGAGGTTTGGGCCATGACAGGTGCGGCAACCCGCGACGGACGCGAGATAGCGGCCATAGTTCGGGTTGACGCCCGGCTCGCCGCTTTGCGCTTTCGCGCCCACCGAGTCGCGCTGGATCATTTCGGGCGCAAGCGGGAACAACCCGGCTCCGACGATCGCGCCGCCCAGCACGCCGATGCGGCGCGGCGGGTACGCGGTATCGGCGGCGGGAATCGATTGCAGGTAGGCCACGAGCGCCGCGAGGTCAGCGTCGCTCAGATTGGTATAGGCCTCCGACGGCATGATCATGAGACTCCGGCCGTCCTTGCCGATACCGTGGCGGATGGCGCGATCCCAGTCGCTCAGCGTGTAGTCGGCCCCAACGCCGCCCCGACCGCGCGTGAGATTCGGCGCGGCCATGCTGACGAGCATCGCGGGCGTGGGGAATTGCGCTCCGCGCAGCCCCGGGCCGCCGTGACACATCTCGCACCCGGTGATCGCCGTGGCGATGTGTCTGCCGCGGGCGACCGCGGCCGAATCGGTGGCCGGCGCCATCGCCTGCAAGGTGATTTGTGGCGCGGATGACGCCTTGCTCCGTCCCCGAAGGAAAAGCGCAAATACGAGAACGGCCGCCACACCGACCAGCGAGCCGACGCCGATGCCAAGCCATTTCAGGATTTTCATGGGGGCCCATGATGGGGCGGTGCACACCGGAAGTAAAGCGCGCATTGGCGAATGGTCGGCCGTAGGCCACGAGCATCGAGCTGGAAACGCTCGCCCTGCCCGCCGCGTAGTGGTAATCTCAGGGAGCGCACCCAGGAGAGGCCATGGAGATCTTCCCCCAGGTATGGAATGGAACGCTGCGCGAGCACTACCTGTTGCTGTTCAGCGTGGCCGGCGGCATCGCCCTCACGGCCGGGATACTCGGTGCGTGGCTGGGAGCCCGATTCGGTACCCGGCGCGTCGTCAATGAGGTTCTCGACGCCCTGCCGAGCGCGGACCAGCAGGAGCTGGCCAATCAGCAGCTGACCCGACTGTCGTATGCGGTCGACGTGATGAGCGTCGAGATCGAACGGCTCTCGGAGGGCCAAAGGTTCACCGCCAGGCTGCTGGCGGAGCGCGAGGCGAGTCAGTTTCCGAAGGCCCCGGCCGAAAAGGCGCCCGGCGTCATCACACCGCACTGAGGGCGAGCGCCAGAACCTCGCGCTTCCTCGCGCCTTTTGCGGTCGCGCCTTTTTTCAGTCGCGCCCTTTTGCAGTCGCGCCCTTTTGCAGTCGCGCCGTTTCTACGGGCTTATTCGTCGTATCTGCCCGGCCGCGCCGGCTTGTCGTCGTCTTCGTCCATTCCGTCGTACTCGTCGTCGAGGTCGATCAGCTCGTCCTCGAACTCGTCGTCATCCTCGCCGTCGAGCTCGTCCTCGTCGAGGTCGTCGTCCTCGTCGTCTTCGTCCTCGTCGTCCTCCTCGCCCTCAGCATCAGGGTCGAGGTCCTCGTCGTCCTCGTCGTCGAGATCGTCGTCGTCCTTACCATCGACGTCTACGTCCAGGTCGTCATCATCGCGCTGCGGGGAAAGCGACAGCTCCGACGACTCGAACAGCGGCCACATTGCTCGATTCTCCTGGCTGTAAAAAAGAAGGCAGAAGGGGGAAGGACAGATGGCAGAGGGAAAGCAGAATGTAGGGAAAAAGGTCGCAAGGGAAAAGGAGGCCCGAGCCCCGGTATCTACCTTGTGCCTTTTGCTTTCCGCCTTCCCGCTACATGGACGCGCGCTCCCGCTCCCGCTTGGCTTCGCGCGACTGGCGCTTGCGGTCCGACGTCGCGAGAAAGCGCTTGCGCAGCCGCACGGATTTCGGCGTCACCTCAATCAGCTCGTCGTCCTCGATGTACTCCAGCGCCGCTTCCAGCGTCAGCTCCCTCGGCGGCTCGAGCTGGATGTTCTCGTCGCTCCCCTTGCTCCGCATGTTGGTGAGCTTCTTCTCGCGCGTGGGGTTCACGTCCATGTCCCCGGGTCGCGCGTTCTCGCCGATGATCATCCCCTCGTAGACGGCATCGCCCGGCTCGACGAACAGGGTCGAGCGATCCTGGAGCGTGAAGAGCGCGAACGCCACGATGACGCCGTTTTCCATGGACACCAGCGTGCCGCGGGTGCGTCCGCTGAGCGGCCCGGCCCAGGGCCCGTATTCCAGGAAGCGATGGTGGATGATGCCGGTCCCGCGGGTGTCCGTGAGGAACTCGGACCGGTATCCGAACAGGCCGCGGGACGGGATGCGGAACATGATGCGAACCATGCCCTGCCCCGGGTTGCGCATGTCCATCATCTCGCCGCGCCGCGGTCCGAGCTTCTCGATCACCACGCCGAGGAACTCTTCCGGGACGTCGAGCATCAGCTCCTCGTACGGCTCGAGTCGCTCGCCGTTGGACCCTTCCTTCGTGATGACGCGCGGACGCGAGACCTGGAACTCGTACCCCTCGCGTCGCATCGTCTCCATGAGGATGGAGAGGTGCAGTTCCCCGCGCCCCGACACGGTCCAGGTGTCCGTCGAGTCCGTGTCCTCCACGCGCAGCGCGACGTTGCGCTCCAGCTCCTTGAACAGGCGCTCGCGCACCTGGCGGGACGTGACGTACTTGCCGTCCTGTCCCGCGAAGGGCGAGTTATTGACGAGGAAGTCCACCGAGATCGTCGGCTCCTCGACCGCGATGCCCTCGAGCCGGTCCGGGTGCTCGGGATCGGTGATCGTGAGCCCGATCTCCACGTTGTCCAGCCCGGCCAACGCCACGATCTCCCCGGCGTTCGCCGACTGTACCTCGACGCGCTCGAGTCCCTCGAAGGTATACAGCTTGGTGACGCGAGCGCGCTCGACGCCACGGATCTCACCCGTGTCAGGGTCGATCTCACCGACTGACAGGATCGGAAGGAGCGCGACGGTGTCGCCGACGCGAACGCGACCGCGCTCGAGTCGGCCGATGCCCAACCGCCCGAGGTACGGTGAGTAGTCGATCGTCGAGATCAGCATCTGGAACGGCCCGTTCGCGTCGTTCGGCGGCGGCGGCACGTTCGACACGATCGAATCGAACAGGGGCGCGAGGTCCACCGGCTTGACGGCAAGATCCTCCGTCGCCACGCCCTCGCGTCCCGACGCGTAGATCACCGGCGCGTCGAGCTGTTCCTCGCCCGCCTCGAGTTCGATCAGCAGGTCCAGCACCTGATCGTGCACGTGCATCGGGTCCGCCCCGGGGCGGTCGATCTTGTTGATGACGACGATGGGCGTGCGGCCGAGCGCCAGCGCCTTTCGCAGCACGAAGCGCGTCTGCGGCATCGGGCCGTCGAACGCGTCCACGACCAGCAACACGCCGTCCACCATGCGAAGGATGCGCTCGACCTCCCCGCCGAAATCGGAGTGTCCTGGCGTGTCCACAATGTTGATCTTCGTGCCTTTCCAGCGGACCGAAGTGTTCTTGGCGAGGATCGTGATACCGCGCTCGCGCTCGAGCGGGTTGGAGTCCATCACGCGCTCTTCGACGACCTGGTTTTCCCGGAACGCGCCCGCCTGGCGGAGCATCTTGTCCACCAGGGTCGTCTTCCCGTGATCGACGTGCGCGATGATGGCGATGTTACGGATTTCCATAAGCTTACAAAGTTAACGGGGTCGGCCGCCAAATGGCTGACTGGCAGTTCCCGGCGACGCCGGTGAGCTGGCTCATCACAAAGGTGCCGAGAACGGGAAACGCGCCAGCCGGGCCGCAGACCGGCTGCCGAGGACGGCTCAGCGGCTGGCGAGTCCGCCTCGGGCAACTCCCTCTTGCATATACAAATGGTGGCCCACACAATGCGGGCAAGGTCGTGACGTCCCCTTTACAGGAGTGTGGGCACATGAGTCATTCCCACGACCCCGCGCTTGAGGAGTACCCCCACGGTCGAGGCTACGGCCACGACTACATGCGCGGTGGCGAAGTGCTCGGCGGGTATGGGTACGCCGAGCGCGAAGAGTACGAGAAATCACGCGGCGAAATCGAGGGGCAGCAGGAAGCCTCCGCCCCAACGGATACGGAGGACGCACGAGGATAGCGCACGGCGGCGACAAATGAGTCGCGCTGGTGCGCTCCCCCACTGACAAAAGCATGCGGCGCGGATAATCCGCGCCGCTTTTTTTATCGCTTCGCGGCGGCGGGCATCGGCCTGGGCGCCGCGGGACGGATGGCAGGCGCTCCAGGCACCGGCGGCGCCTTTGGCGGAGGTGGCGACCCGGCCCCGGTCCCGTGGTCGGACTCGGCGAAGCTCACGTCCAGGTTGCGCGCCTTGAGCATCTGCACGAGCCCCTGCTTGTCCACCGCCTTCATGTACGCCTCCTTTGGCTCGACCTCGCGCGAGTCCACGTACGCGATGAGCGCGTCGTTGAGCGTCACCATACCGTGCCGTTTCGACGTCTGCATGACGGACGGGATCTGGAACGTCTTGCCCTCGCGGATGAGGTTCGTGATCGCCGGGACGGACAGGAGAATCTCGCGCGCCGCCACGCGTCCGCCGCCAATCTTCTTGCACAGCGTCTGCGAGATCACGCCCTTCAGCGACTCGGCCAGCATCACCCGGATCTGCTCCTGACGATCGGCCGGGAACTGGTCGATGATGCGGTCGATGGTGCCGGCCGCCGTGGTGGTGTGCAGTGTGCCGAACACCAGGTGCCCCGTCTCGGCCGTTTCGATCGCGATCGCCACAGTCTCGAGGTCGCGAAGCTCGCCCACGAGAACGATGTCGGGGTCCTCGCGCAACGCAGCCCGCAGCGCCGACTTGAAGGATCGGGTGTGCACGTGCACCTGTCGCTGCGTGATGATGCAGTTCTTGTTCTTGTGCACGAACTCGATCGGATCCTCGATCGTGATGACGTGGTCGTTGCGGCTCCGGTTGACGAGATCGATGAGCGAGCACAGGGTCGTGGACTTGCCGGACCCGGTCGGGCCGGTGATGAGGACCAGCCCCTTCGTGAGAAAGCAGAGGCGCTGCACCTCCTCGGTGATTCTCATCTGCTCCACCGTGACGACAGTCGCGGGGATCTGCCGGAACACCGCGGCGGGGCCGTTGCGGTCGCGGGCCGCGTTCGCGCGAAATCGCGCCACGCCTGGCAGCTCGTACGCATAGTCCGTGTCGTTGCTTTCGGCGTACTCCAGCCGGTTGCGCTGGGGCATGATCGAACGGACCATGCCAGAGAGCTGTTCATCCGTGAGCGGCGGGACACCTTCCATGCGCTTCATCTCGCCGTGTTGGCGCAGGATCGGCGGCTCGGTCACCCGCAGGTGCAGATCCGACGCCCCCCGTTCCACCATGCTCATGAGGAGCTTGTCCAGGAACGCCCGCGCTTCCCCGATGCCCTCGAACGGCGCAATGACGTCGAGATCGAACTTGCTCGACCCTCCGCTGCCGCCCGTAGCCACGGGCGGATGTGGCTCGGGCGAAGTTGCGGGCGCTGCGGCCTGCGGCGCAGGAGGCGCGGGCGACGCGGGCGACGCGGGCGACGCGGGCGACGCGGGGAGAGCCTGGGCCACAGGTGCCGCTGCGGCGACGACGGGCGCTGACGTGCGGGGAGCCGGAGGCACCGGAGGCGCTTGAGGTGGCGCGGTGTGACGCTGGAGTTCGGCAACATCGTCGATCTTCGCGACCACATGCCACTTGCCATCGCGCACCATCGCGCGGATCACGAACGCCCCGTCCGTCGTGACGTGGCCGAGTGTCGCGGGCTTGCCCGCATCCAGATTTCGCTGCGCCTCGACGGAGGCGATCTCACGCAGCAGCGCGAGGATCTGCGGGCCGTTGAGCGCCGCCTTGGTCAGCGGCCGGAGCTGCCCGCCGACCTGCAGTTTCACGAGCTCGCCGTCTTCAAGGACAAGCGATTCGGCCTTGTTGCCGACCATGGCGGCCAGCAAACGATCAAATTGCGGCATTTAGACCTCGCGCACATGCGCAATCCTGTGCGTATTGATGAGATGGACCTGCCGCGCGTCGACCACGGGCAGGAAGCTGGAAGTGAAGGAGTTGAGAAAGTCCATCAGCCGCGGATGCCCCGATCGCAATTCGACGAAGATCGAGCCGCTACAGGTGCTGCCGTCGGTGAGCGTAACGGTCACGGGGACACCGAGCGAGGCGACGTCGAGCTCGCCTTCGTCCCTGTAAGAAGTCTCGGCGCGCATGACGCTGGCTTTAGCCACCAAAGTGGCGACCCCGTCGGCCATGAGCGCGAAGAACGGCTCCGGATCGTTGAGCAGGTCGCCCGGCTCCTCGGGGCTGGAGCGGTGGCGCGAGACCGGCCGGAGGAACACGTCGCCCGTCAGCCGGCTGCCATTCTCGAGGACGATGGTCAACTCGCGCCTGAGCTTCTCGACTCGGAACTCGCTCATGGCGCGGTTGGGGAGAGGATGGTCACTCCATCAGGGATGCAGGTGGCGTTCGCGCTCGAACATTTCGCGTCGTTCGAGCTGAATCGTTATGTGATGGATTCCCATCTGGCCCATGAGGTCACATGCTCGCTCGAGGACCTCCTGCTGGCGATCCGCTTCCCGCACGATCGCGTGGGCGCTGAGGGCGACGACGCCGGAGGTCACGGTCCAGACGTGGAGGTCGTGCACGGACTCGACGCCGGGAATGCCCTCGAGGGAGGCGCGCACGCCGCCGAGGGCGATGTGCGACGGGGTGGCCTCGAGCAGCACGTCCACGGACTCGCGCACGAGTGTCCATGCGCCCCGCACGATGAGCGCCGTGGTGAGCAGCGACGCGATGGGATCGGCGGGCAGCCAGCCGGTGAGCCAGATGATCGCGGCGGCGATGATGGTGCCCACCGACGCGAGCAGGTCGCCGAGCACGTGGAGGTACGCGCCCCGCACGTTCAGGCTGGTCCTGTTCACCGGGTGCAGCATCAGCGCCGCGATCACATTGGCCACAAGGCCCGCCGCCGCGACGCCGAGCATCACCGCGCCCCCCACGGGCTCGGGCGAGCGCAGGCGCACCACGGCCTCGACCACGATCCAGGCGGAGAGCCCGAGCAGCGTGGCGCCGTTGATGAGCGCCGCAAGGATCTCCCACCGCAGATAGCCGTACGTCTTGGCCGGCGTGACCGGCTGCCGCGAAAACCACACGACGAACAGCGAGAGGGCGAGGGCGGCCGCGTCCGTGAGGACGTGTCCGGCATCCGCGAGCAGGGCGAGTGAGTTGGAGATCCAGCCGCCGATCAGTTCGGCCACCAGCACCACGACGGTGAGCGCGAGCGCGCCTCGCAGCGCGCGCGTGGAGCGCTCGGTGTGGTCCGCGGGGCCGTGGTCGTGCCGGTGGTCGTGCCCGGGGTCGTGGTGCGCGCCGTGGATGTGCGGCATGATGGTGTCGAATGTAAGTTAGTGCTCGTGATCGGCCGCATCGTCGCCATCGTCGTTCTGCTGCTGCTGAACGGCTTTTTTGTGGCCGTCGAATTTGCGCTGGTCCGGTCCCGACGGACGCGTCTCGAAGCCATGGCGCGCGCGGGGGACCGGCTGGCGCGGATCGCGCTCCGCGGGATCGCCAACCTGGGACGCATGCTGTCCGCGAGCCAGCTCGGCATCACGCTGTCGTCGCTCGGCCTGGGCGCGCTGACCGAGGAGACGATTGCCGACGTCTTCTCGGAGTGGCTACACCTGCTGCCCTTCGCGCTGGAAGTCGGGGTGCGAGTGGGCGCCGGCTCCCTGCTGGCCATCGCGTTCGTCACGTACTTCCACGTGGTGTTCGGTGAGCTGGCGCCGCGAAGCGTCGCGCTCACGCACCCGGAGAAGGTCGCGCGGCTGCTGTCGCCGCCGCTGTTCCTGTTCGAGTTCGTCATGCGGCCGTTCACGGCGGGACTGAATCGCTCCGCGGAGCTGGTGCTGCGCGTGTTCGGGCAGAAGCCCATGAACATGGAGGAGGCGCTGCACTCGCCTGAAGAGCTTCGCATCCTGGTGGAGCAAAGCGAGGAGGGCGGAGTGCTCGAGTCCGCGCCCGCCGGGCTGTTGGAGGGCGTCTTCGAGTTCTCGGAGAAGAACGCACGCGAGGTGATGACGCCGCGCACCGAGATCGACGCGCTGGCGCTGGACGCCACGCTGGACGACACGCTGGCGCTGGTGGAGGCGACGCGGCGCTCGCGCTACCCGGTGTTCGACGAGACGATCGACAACGTCATCGGACTCGTGCTGGCCAAGGACCTCATCCCGATCCTGCGCAGGCCGGGCACACCCTTCGACGTCCGCGCCATCATGCGGCCCATTCACGTGGTGCCGGGTTCGCGCGAGGTCGAGGCGGTGCTGGCCGACTTCAAGCGCCTCAAGGAGCACCTCGCGATCGTGCTGGACGAATACGGCGGCACGGCGGGGCTCGTCACGATGGAAGACCTGCTGGAGGAAATCGTCGGCGAGATCCTCGACGAAAAAGACGAACCGCCGGAACCCGAGGCGCGCGAATCGCCGAACCTCATCGTGATTCCCGGCTCCACCAACATCGCGGACCTCAACGAGCGCTTCGGCCTGAGCGTGCCCGACGAGGATTATTCCACGGTCGGCGGGTACGTGTTCGGCGTGCTGGGCCGGCTGCCGGTCGTGGGCGACCGGGTGACCGCCGGAGGAGCAATATTCACGGTTCGCGAAATGGAAGGGCGCCGGATCGAGACTCTCGCGGCTGATTTGCACAGTGCAGGTGATCGCCGGGCTGATGGCAGGCAGCCTACGGCCTAGGTGGCCGGAACGGCGCGCCTACAAAGAAACGCGACTACAGAACAACGCGACTACAAGAACCCGCGAGTACAAAACGGCGCAGACGCGAGCGGCGCTTGCAGGCGCAGCTTCCGTGGCGCCTCTCGCTCCTGCGCTTCCCTTTAGTCGCGGGGTTTTGTAGTCGCGTTTCTTTGTAGTCGCGCTGTTTTGTAATCGCGCTGTTTCAGCCGTTTCTTGTGTGTCGGACTATCTGCGCACAAAGGAGTGCCGCTTGTATCATACTTTCGGGATTCGCTATTCCGCGGCCGGCGATGTCCAGCGCGGTCCCGTGATCCGGTGACGTGCGCGGAAACGGCAGACCGAGGGTGACGTTCACAGCGTGCCCGAACGCCGCCACCTTGATCGCCGTCATCCCCACGTCGTGATACGGCGCGATGACGGCGTCGAACTCGCCGCGCATCGCGCGCACGAACACCGTGTCCGCCGGCAGCGGGCCCGCGAGGCCGGCTTCGCGCGCCGCGGGCGCGAGGACCTCGTCGTCCTCGCCGCCGAAGCGACCGTGGTCTCCGGCGTGCGGGTTCAGCGCGCAGAGCGCCAGCCGCGGCTCCACGACCCCGAACCAGTCGCGCAGTGCGGACCGCGTGGTCGCGGCTGTCTCGAGAATGCGTTCCCGTGTCAGCGTGCGCGCGACGTCGCGCAGCGGAATGTGTGTCGTCGCGAGGACGACGCGCAGGGCGCCCTCCGCCCGCCGTCCGCCGCCATCCGCGGACGTGAGCATCATTGCGACCTTCGATCGCGTGAGCGCCGCGAGCATCTCCGTGTGGCCCGGATAGTCGTAGCCGCCGCCGGGCAGCACGGATTTGTCGAGCGGCGCGGTCACGATGCCGTCCACCTGTCCCGCGGCTGCCAGTTGCACCGCGCGCTCGATCGCGGCGCCGGCCAGCTTGCCCGCGAGCGCATCGCCGCCGTCCGCGCTCCAGTCGCCCACCGGCTCCGCCACGCTCACCTCGGTGCCCGTGGGCCCCACGACGACGAGGGTCGCGTCACGCGGCGCCCGGCCGTCGCGCAACATCTTGGCGACGATTTCGGGGCCGATACCGCGCGGGTCGCCGAGCGTGACGGCGAGGCGCGGCGCGGTGCTCACGTCACGGTCGCTGCTGAGGCGCCGCGGATGCGCGCGATGGCACGGTCTCCAACCGGATGGACACGTACATCTGCTTCCGCAGTCCGTCGAGGAACCGCCGGATCGACCCTTCCTCCACCAGCTGCTGGCGCACGCGCTCGCGCAGGTCAGTGAGGGTGTACTCGCCTCCCTCATCGACGGTCTCGAGGCGCGCGACGACGAACTTCGGGTGGCCGGCCACGCCGGCGATCGGGAAGACCAGGATGTCGCCCGCCTTCTTGTTCGCGAACGCCTCCCGATAGCTCGGGGGAAGCGCTGTGTCGCGAGCGATGGGCGTCAGGATGCTCGACTCCTCGAGCGGGTCGTGGTGCCGCTTCACCAGCGTGTCGAACGGGACGCCGGCCTTCCATCCCGCGGCGACGCTGTCGGCCTCCACGCGCGCGCGCGCGTCGTCCGCCGAATCCAGAGCCGGCTTCACGAGAATGTGGCGCGACTTCACCTCGCCGGGCTGCACCCGGTCCACGCGGATGATGTGATACCCGTGCGCCGTCTCGACCACGGGGCTCATGTCCCCCGGCCGCAGCCCGAACATCCACCGCTCGAACTCCGGAACCATCTGCCCGCGCCGGTTCCAGCCCAGGTCACCGCCCTGCTCGCGCGACGCCGAATCGGCGGACTCGCGCTTGGCGACCCGCTCGAAATCCGCGCCCGCCTTGATCTCCGCGAGCAGCACTTCCGCCCGCGCTCTTGCCGCGGCCTTTGCGACCTCGGTGGGACGGGGAGAAACGACCACCTGGCGGAACGTGACGGTCGCGGGCCGCCGCGGCAGCGCCTGCCGTTGGCGGTTGAAGGCCTCCTCCACTTCTGCCTCCGTCACGTTCACCGGCGGAACCTTGCCCTCGGATCGAAGCTTGTCGATGGTGCGCCGCTGCAGCTCGCCGCGGCGCATCTGATCGGTGAGAAAGCGGCGATACTCCTCGGGCGACCCGAGGCCCGCCTTGGCCAGCTCGGCGCGGAATTCGGCGTCGCTGCTGAAGCGGCCGCGAATCTGCCGCATCTGCCGATCGACGGACGAGCTGAGATCCGCGTCGAGCACTTCGACCTTGAGCTCGGTGCCTTTCTGCACCAGCACTTCCTCGTCGATCAGCTGGCTCAGGACCTCCTCCGCGATCTTGTTCATCTCCGCCTCGTTCGTCGGCGGCTTGATCGCCTTCTGCTGCTGGAGCGCGAGGATCCGCTCCTGGAGGTCGTACTGCGTGATGGGCTGATCGCCGACCACCGCCACGATGCGATCGAGCTGGATGACGGTCGAGTCCCGGACGCCATCCCTCGGCGGGACCGGCGTCGGCTGCTGCGCGTTCGCCGCCGACGCGGTAAACGCGCCGATGAGGAGCAATTGCTTCATGCCAGTCCTACCCATTGCGATCTCGAGAGGTCCCGTCCGTCCGCCAAACGTCATTCTGAGTCGCGCAGCGACGAAGAATCTGCAGTTTGCGCTCCGCGGTACTGCAGATTCCTCGCGCAGCCTGCCCCGAACAACTGCAGATCCCTCGCTTCGCTCGGGATGACTGGTGAGGGGCTCGGGATGACACTACGGTCGTCTCCCGGCGGTGTCACGGCGCGTGGTGTCCTGCGGCGTCGGCATCGGGACCTGTGTCCGCGGCTGCTGCGCCGCGCGGGCCGAGTCGGCGGCGGCGCGCAGTTTGCGCCCGCGCTCGACGGCGCGGTCCACGCCCGCCGGATACACCTTGGGCTCGAACCGCGACCGCAGCACGGCCTGCACCGGAGGCGGAACCGACAGCGGCTGCGCCTGGCCCGCCATGATCCGGTCGAGATACGCCTCGACGCGCGACGCCGCGAGGCGCTCACGCTCCGGCACCGAGCGTGCGCTGTCCGCGAGCGCGGCCGGCTCGATGCCAAGCTGCTGCCAGAGCGATGCGACGACACCCTTGAACTCCATGCGGAGCGTGTCCATTTCGCCGGGCGTCATCTTGATGCCCGCGCTGTCCGCCTTCGTCAGCATCACTTCGTTGCGCGCGATGCTCTTCACGAAATTCCGCACGAGCGAGTCCGGCGCCTGCGCCATCTGCTGCGGCAGGCGCGCCTGCGGCGGGTACGACTCCACCCAGCGCACGAACTTCGCCACGGTGAGATCGCCGCCCTTGTAGCTCGCCATCACGTCGTTCTTGTCGCGATTCCCGGCCAGGTCGCGCGCGGCGTCCTTTGCCGCGGCGGCGGCGTTGGGACGCACGGTGATCCTGGACTCCTCGTCCAGGCGGGCGACGTACGAGCTTTCGGCGCGCGCCATCGACGCCTGCGCGAAAGCCGCGTCGTACTGCGCCTTGGCGCTGGCGTACGTGGGCCGCTGGATGATGTGGTACCCGAAATTCGTCTCGATGGGCGGCGAAATGTCGCCGGGACGAAGCGCCGCCACCGCGTCGCTGAAGGGCTTCACCATTTCGTTGCGCCGGAAGGCGCCGAGGTTGCCGCCCTGCTGGGCCGAGCCGTCGCTGCTGTATCGCTTGGCCATGTCGCCGAAGTTCGCGCCGGTGACGCGCGCGCGAACACCTTCGGCGACGCGCTTCACGGAGTCCTTCTGCTGCTGCGAGGCGCCGCCCGGCAGCTGGAAGAGGATGTGTCGCGCCACGAACACCTCGCCCGCGGCCTGGTTGTACGTCGCCTCGGACGCGGAATCCGCCTTCATCGAGCCCGCGATGCTCTGCATGTACCGCTGCAGCCGGACATTCGCGGTGACGCCGCTCGTTGCCTCTTCCACGAGCTTGGGATCGGACAGCGAGTCGCCGCGCGCGGCGGCAACGCCGAGGAGGTGATAGTTGGTCCAGAGATCGGTGAGGATCATCGCCACGTCCCGCGTGGTCGAGATCTGCAGCTGCGTGTTCCCCATCAGGTCGGACAGCCGGTTCACGGAAAGCTCGTTGTCCTCGGCCCGTGCCGCGACGTCCGTGTGGGCCGTGAGCGCCTCGCGGAGCCCGTCACAGGCGGAAAGAACCGCGACCGAGCCGAGCAGCACGGCAAGCAAGCGAATTTTCATTGTCGTTCCTTGGACTCCGGTACGAACGGCGACCCGTTGTTCAGGCCGCAGCAAGCGTGGTTAGCGCACGCACTAGACCATCGAGAATGGGAACGCCGCCGAGCCGCGTGAGCTTCAGCGACAGGGGGTGCGCCCGGCGGACTTCCGCCTGGAATTGCACCTCGTGAAACACCGCGGACAGCCCCTTCATCCGGGGCGCCGCGGTGTCGCGGAAATTAACACGGGCCTCATTTCCCCGCACGAGAACGCTGTCCACGCTCAGCCTGCCACCCAGGAGCCGCAGCTGCGCCACTGCGAGCATGGCCTCGGCCGGAGCGGGCAGCGGCCCGAACCGGTCCCGCAGCTCGTGCCGCAGCGCCACGATCTCCGCGGCGCTGGTGACGCGTGACAGGCGGCGGTACACGTCGAGCTTGGCCTCGTGCGACGGGACGTAGTCGTCCGGCAGGTAGCTCGGCGTGTCCGCCGACACCTCGGACGGAATCAGCTTCGGCCCGCCATCGCCCAGCGTGATGTTGCGGACAGTCTCGTCCAGGAGCCGCAGGTACAGGTCGAAGCCCACGGCTTGAACGAAGCCGCTCTGCTCCGGGCCCAGAAGGTTCCCGGCCCCGCGCATTTCCATGTCCTTGAGCGCGATGCGATAGCCGGCGCCGAGCTCCGTGTGATGCTCCAGCACGCGAAGCCGGCGCTCGGCTTCCTCGTCGATCTGGTCGGGCACGAGCAGGTAGCAGTAGGCGCGACGGTGCGAGCGGCCCACGCGGCCGCGCAGCTGATACAGCTGGGCCAGCCCGAAATAATCCGCCCGGTTCACGAACATCGTGTTCGCGTTCGGGACGTCGAGCCCCGACTCGACGATCATGGTCGAGACCAGCACCTCGACGCCGCCGCTCACAAAGCGGTGCATGATGTCCTCGAGGTCCTTCTCGCGCATCTGTCCGTGCGCGACGGCCACGTTGGCGCGCGGCACGATCCGCTTCACGTGGTCGGCGATGGCCTCGATGGTCTCGATACGATTGTGGACGAAGAACACCTGCCCACCGCGATCCAACTCGCGCGTGATGCCCTCCTCGATGAGCCCGTCGTCGTTCGGCTCGAGGTACGTGAGCACCGGCGAGCGGTCGCGCGGCGGCGTCTGCATCAGCGTCATGTCGCGCAGCCCCGCGAGCGACATGTGCAGCGTGCGCGGGATGGGCGTGGCCGTGAGCGTGAGCACGTCGGTCTCGAGACGCAGCTGCTTGAGCCGCTCCTTGTGCTTCACGCCGAAGCGGTGCTCCTCGTCCACGACGATGAGGCCGAGCCTCTTGAACGTGACGTCGGGACTGAGCAGCCGATGCGTGCCGATGACGATGTCCACGTCGCCTTTCGCCAGGTTGTCCAGCACCACCTGCTGCTCCTTCGGGCTCTGGAAGCGGCTGAGCATCGCGACCTTCATGGGGAAATCGGCCAGCCGCTCGCCGAACGTGCGCGCATGCTGGTCGGCGAGGATCGTGGTGGGCACCAGCACGGCCACCTGCCGCTCCGACTGCACGGCCTTGAATGCCGCCCGCACCGCGACCTCGGTCTTGCCGTACCCCACGTCGCCGACGAGCAGGCGATCCATGGGCCGCGCCGATTCCATGTCCTTCTTGACGTCGTCGGTCGCCTTGCGCTGATCGGGTGTGTCCTCGAAGAGGAACGACGACTCGAGCTGGATCTGCCAGGGCGTGTCCGGCACATGCGGACTTCGCGATGCAACCTTCCGTCGGGCATATAGGTCCAGGAGCTCAACGGTCATCTCGCGGATCGCCGCGCGCGTCTTGTCACGCTGCTGGCTCCAGCGCTTGCCGCCGAGCCTGTGCAGTCGCGGCGGCGGGCTGTCCTCCGAGACGTCCGTCGCGGACCGGTACCGCTCGAGCTGATCGATGCGGTACAGCGGCACGTTGAGACGGTCGCCGCCCTCGTACTCGAGCACCGCGACCTCCACGGTGCTCTCACCGACGGTGATCGTCTCGATGCCGCGATAGATGCCGACGCCATGCTCGAGGTGCACCACGTAGTCGCCTTCGCGCAGCGACAGCGTCTCGGCCGTGATCCCGCTGGTATAGCGCCGGGCCCGGCGGATGCGTCGTTCGCGGCGGAAGATCTCGTGGTCGGTGAGGACGCGAATGCCGCGCCCCCCACCGCCCGCGTCGGGGATGACGAACCCGCCCTGCAGCACGCCCACGGTGAGCGCGGCCGGCGACGGCACGCCGCCGTCCGCGAGCAGCTCGTCGAGCCGCTCGGCCTGGCCGGCGTTGTCGCAGAGGATGATCGTGCGGATTCCATCCCGTACGAGCCGGCGCAGTTGCGGGATGTCGCGATTGATCTGCTCCGGCGGCCGGAGGGGAAAGCGGATCTCGGCTTCGTCGGCGGCAACCACCTCCTCGATCGTCCCGAACGCCGCGAAGTCGCGCAGCAGGGCGCCCGGCGACTCGAAGAGCTCCTCCCGGCCGGGCACGTCCTCTCCGCGACGCCGCGCCAGGTCGATGTGGTGCGCCGCCTCGCCCCACGTGCGATTCAGCTCGGCCTCGACGTGCACGCCCTCGGGAATGATCAGCAGCGTGTCGGGCGTCCAGAGCGTGAGGATCGAGCGGCGCTCCGTCTCGAGCGCCTCCAGCTGCACCTGTCCGTCCACGGGGAGCACCAGCGCGTGGCTCACCTCGCGGGTGGAACGCTGCGACGCCATGTCGAACTGCCGCAGGTCCACGATCTCGTCGCCCCAGAACTCCGCGCGCACGGGATCCGCCATGCCGAAGCCGTACACGTCGAGGATCCCGCCGCGTACGCTGAACTGCGTGACGTCCTCCACCATCGGGACGCGCTCGAGCCCGATGGTCTCGAGCCGCTCGATCAGGTCGGAGAGCCGGCGGCGGTCGCCCTTGCGCAATTCGACGCGAAGCTCGCGGAGCGCGCGCGGCATGCGCGTACGCTCGAGCAGCGCGCGCGCCGTGGTGACCAGCAGGCGCACGTCGCCGCGCATCGTGCGCTCCAGCGTCTCCACGCGCTCGCCCGCCACCTCCACGTGCGGCTCGGCCTCGCCGAACCCCTCGCGCGGCGGGTACAACGCCACGATGTCTTCCGCGAGCAGCGTCCGCAGATCCGCCAGCCAGCGCTCGGCGTCCGGCGGCGTCTCCGCCACGACGACGAAGAACCGGCCCGGCGCGCGCTGCGCGAGCGCGGCGACCGCGAGCGCGTCCGCGGATCCCGCGAGCCCCACGATCGTGCGTCGCTCGGCCGGCGCCGGCAGCGTATTGACGAGTCGCGTGAACGCCGGCAGTCGCTCGATGGACTCGATCAGCAGTGGAAGTGACACGACTACGGTTTCCCGCGCGCTCCCGCCCCGCCGCCGGCCGCCGCCACGACCGCCTCCACGCCGAGCACCAGGAGAGTCAGCGCCAGGAGCGGCACCACCAGCGAGCGCTGCGAAGCGCCGCTGAACGCCCGCCCGATCCAATCGTTCTCGCTTCTCGCCACGCGCGCTCCGGTGGAGACCACTCGCTCATCCAGGTCGTTGCGCGACCAGCGTTCCAGGCGGGATTCGTCCACCTCGGGATTCACGACCAGGGCCCCGACGCGGCGCGTGCCCTGGATGAAGAAGTACGTCCCGGCCGTGGCGGGCGCGTCGAACTGGCCGCCGCCAAGCGGAGTTCGCGCGCCGTCGCTGCCTTCCAGCGCGTCTACGCCCGGGGGCTGCGAGACGGGCTGCCCCGGCACGGCGAATCGAACGGCGCCCGGGTCCGCGTGCAGCCGCGACGCCAGGACGTCGCCAAGCCAGGGGAGGAACGACGCCGACACCGGGAACGCCGTCGCCTCGGGCTGGAGCGGCGATCCCATCAGGACGTATCGCGGTCCGCTCACGATCCACGGCTCGCGGCCGACGACGGCGAGCGTCTCCGCGTCGGGAACGCCCCGCGGGACGAGTTGGTACCGCGACGACACCGACACGCCCTGGATGTTTGGGCCCCTGGCAATCGAAGCCTCGCGCTGCGGCGCGGAGAATCGCCAGGGAATCCCCAGTCGCTCGAGCGCGCGATTGGCCGCGCCCAGCCGCACGGGGTCGGACGGCGGAACGATCAGGGCGGGGATGGTGGACGCCTCGTCCGCCGCCGCGACGAGGATGCCGGAGCCCTCCGCCACGCGCTCGGTCGACCGCAACACGTCCACCGCATTACGCGCGAACGGGCCGGCGCCGGGCAGCACACGAACGGCGGGCGCCGGCCCGATCCAGAGCGCGAAGTGCCGGACGTTGTCGAGACGCAGCTCGTCGGGCTCCAGCTCCACCGACCCGGCCGTCCAGCCGCGCTCCGCCGGCGCCGCGCGTACGAGCGCCTCCTCGTCGCGAACGACCGTCCCACGCGCCAGCGTCCGCGGGCCGAGCGCCATTCTATATGTAGTGGAGTCCGGCCCCATCGCGCGGGCGGCCAGCGCCCCGCGCGGCGTCCAGCGCAAGGGGCGCGGCTCGGCCAGCGTCACCGCCCGGTTGATGGGAGGAGGTGTGCCCGGCGCCCATAGAAGGATGGGGACCTCCGAGCGGAGTCGCGTGGGCTCGTTCCACGTGGTGCGCTGGCCGTCGGTGAGTATCGCCACCTGGCGCGCCCTGAGGCCGCTCGCATCCACGGCGGCGACGGCGCGAACGACCGCCTCCTGCATCCGTCCGGCGCCGGCGTACGGACGCACCCGCTCCAGCTCCTCCAGAAGGCTGGCGGCACTGCCGCCGCGCAACGCCGCGTCCGCGGTAATGAGCCACAGCCGGTCCTCGGGCGAGGCGCGCTCGATGGCTTCGCGCGCCATGCGCTTGAACTTCTCGACCAGGGGCGTGCCGCCCTCGACCACCGATGCGCTCAACGAGTTGTCCAGCACGATGGCCAGCGCCGTGGGCGCGTGCCCTGCGCCCGCCACGCGCGCGGTCGGACGCGCCGCCGCCATGGCGATGAGCAACACGGTGAGCACGCGCAACAGCATGAGCAGCAGGTTCCGCATCCGCAGCGTGCGGCTGTGCTCCCGTTCGGCGCGGGCCAGGTAGCGAGCGGCGGGAAACTCCACCTGGAGGCCGATCCTGCGCCGCAAGAGGTGGATGAGCAACGGCACCAGCGCCGCGCCGCCCAGCAACAGGAACCACGGAGCGAGAAAGCCCACCGGTCAGAAGAGCCGCTGGCGCGCGGCAAACGCGCGCCGCAGGGGCACGCCGAACGATTGATCCGTGAGCACGACCTCGTAGCTCACTCCGGCGGCCGTGAGCATGTCGCGCCACTCCTCGATCACTTCTTCCACGGTCGAGCGATACGCCGCGCGGACGTCGGCGACGCTGGCCGGAACCTGCAGGTCGCTCTCCGGATCGAAGAACATCGCCTCCCCGGTGCCACCGAGCCAGCGTTCCGCGGGATCCATCACGTGGAGCACCGTGACGTCGTGTCCCATGGCGCGCAGACCGCGCAGCGTCCGCTCGACGTCCGACTTCTCCATGAGGAGGTCCGACACGAGCACGATCATGCCGCGCCGATTGATGAGGCGCGCGGCGTGCTGGAGCGCTTCCGGGGCGCTGGACGCCAGTCCGGCGCCGGGCTCCTCGAGCGCCGCGAGGACGCGGCGCCAGTGCCCGGTGCGAGCGCGCGGCGGCACGGCGCTGCGCACGCGCTCGTCGAAGCGTACGAGACCCACGGCATCGCGCTGGCGCAGCAGGAGCAGCGCGAGCGACGCCGTGAGGATCTCGGCATAGCCGAGCTTGCTCAGGCTCGACGGGGCGACGGTGTTGCCGAGCGGCACCATGTGCGCGCCGCTCCACGCCATCGACTTGCTGACGTCGAGCACGATGGTCGCGCGGAGGTTGGTCTCTTCCTCGTATTGCCGCACGACCCAGCGGTCCGACCGCGCGGCGATCTTCCAGTCCACGAAGCGCCGGTCGTCCCCCGGCTGGTACGGCCGATAGTCCGCGAACTCCACCGAGAAGCCCTTGCGGGGCGAGCGGTGGAGTCCCGCCATGAAGCCATCGACGACCCAGCGCGCGACGATCTCGACGTGACCGAGCGCCGCGAGCGACGCTGGATCGTGGAGGTCTGCGCGGGCGGAGGTATCCATCGAGGGCAAACTAACGGCTTGCCGGTGGCCGTTGGCCGCTTGGAGTTTGGCGCTTGGAGTTTGGCGCTGGCGCTCGCCCCCAAACGCCAAGCCCAAAACTCCAATCCGCTGTCGCTCTTGCGCCCCTCGGGCCTGTGTCCCAGTTTGTATACAACTTCAGCCTGGGCGGGTGGAGAATGTCCGGTCGTCGGTTGGTGGCATTGGCGCTGCTCTCGCTCGGCCTGCCTGCGTGCGGCCCCGGCAAATCCACGCTCGCGCCAATCCCGATCGCTCCAGAGGATGGGCCCAGGGCGTCGATCTCGGTGAGCTACTCGGGCGGCCTCATCGACCGCTCCGTGGACGTCTTCTACAGCACCGACCGCAACGCTTACGTCGTCGTCGGCCACCTCGGTGGCGATGGGGTCATCAGCATTCTCCACCCCTCGGACGCGCGGGAGCGGGCCCTGGTGTCGGGCAAGAAATCCCAGTCGCTGCGGTTCAACGCGCCCTACGATGGAGCACCCTCCCTGTTCTCGTACGCGGTGTCGCCCTTCCGCAGCATCGGGGCGCTGACCGACTCGTACGACGGGCGCGGCCACGGGTACGTCTTCATCATCGCGAGCGATACCCCGTTCGACTTCCGCCGGATAAGCTACGGTCTGGAATTCGACGTCATCGAAGTCGAGGACTACCAGGAGTCGAGCGACCCGCGGCTGGCGATCTACCGCTTCGCCCAGGGCATCGTGGGTTGGCGCATGAATTGTTCGTATTGCGCGGCGCTACCGAAGCCGTTCACGTTGAAGTTCGCCAACAACTTCACCACCCGTGCGCGGACCAGCTATGGCGTGCGCGCCTGGGACTGCTCGCTCCTCGCGGGACTCGGATTGGGATACAGCTCGTACTGGAACCTGTGGGACTACGGACTGGCGGGCAGACACGGGCTCGAATCCCGCTGCGGCCATGCGGGCCGGTACGCGTACTACGACCATCGCACGAATTGGTATTTCGGTAGTCCGATCACGCCGCACACACCGGTAGCCACCAACCCGAAGGTCCCGACGCCGCGGCCACCCACCACAAGGCCGCTCCGCCCCTGGGACCGACGGAAGGATGAATCGGGCCGTTCCGCCGACGTCGCGCGCGGTCCCCAGCGGAATGGTGCTTCGCCGGCGACGCGTTCGGCGTCGCGCGGCTTCCCCGACGCGGGCACGCGCGGCCGCGGTACCGTGACCTCCAGCGATCGCGACGGGTCGACCCGGCCGAGTAGAACGTGGGACTCGCATCCGTCGGGCGCGGCGTCCGAGCGGTCTGCGAGCAGTCCGCAGACGCGCACCAGCTCGCCGAGCTCGCCGGGTTCCCCGAGCGGGACTCACGCGCGCGAAACGACTCCGCGGTCCGAACCGGCTACGAGATCGGAGCCGGCGCGGAGCGAGAGCCCGAGGAGAGACCCGCCAAGCCCGTAGACTTCCGTCTCACCCAGAGAGCGGCCGCGCGCATGCAGCGCGCGGCCGCTCGTTTTTTGGGGCTATATTTCGCTGCCGCAATCACTTTCACGACTTCGAGACTGCCTTGAAGCTCGACCATATCCGCAACTTCTGCATCGTCGCGCACATCGACCACGGCAAGTCCACGCTCGCCGACCGCCTGATCGAAGCCACGGGCACGCTTCAGAAGCGGGAGATGAAGGAGCAGGTGCTCGACACGCTCGATCTCGAGCGCGAGCGCGGCATCACGATCAAGCTCAACGCCGTGCGCATGACCTACACCGCCCGCGACGGCGGGAGTTACGAGCTCAACCTGATCGACACGCCGGGGCACGTCGACTTCACGTACGAGGTGTCGCGCTCGCTCGCCGCGTGCGAGGGCGCGATCCTCGTCGTGGACGCGTCGCAGGGGATCCAGGCGCAGACGCTGTCGAATCTGTTCCTCGCGCTCGACGCCGGTCTCGAGATCATTCCGGTGCTCAACAAGATCGATCTCCCGGGCGCCGAGCCGGAGCGTCGCAAGCAGGAGGTGCACGATCTCATCGGCGCCGACCCGGACGAGATCCTGCTCGTGAGCGCCAAGGAAGGCATCGGCATTCCGGAGCTGCTCGAGGCCATCGTGCAAGCGCGTGCCGCCGCCGACGGGCGACCCGGACGGCCCGCTGCGCGCGCTGATCTTCGATTCGTACTACGACCAGTACCGCGGCGCGATTCCGAGCGTGCGCGTCGTCGACGGCCCGATCAGGAAGGGCACGAAGATCATGTTCGCCGGCGCGTCGGGCGAGCCGTACGAGGTCGACGAGGTCGGCTACAACCAGCTGCGCCAGGTCGAGACCGACGAGCTCGGCCCGGGCGAGGTCGGCTACGTCGTCGCCAACGTGCGCACGCGTGAAGGAGACGCGCGCCGGCGACACGATCTTCGACGTCGACAACCCCGCCGCCGCAGCCGCTGCCGGGCTACAAGGACGTGCACTCGATGGTGTTCGCGGGGCTGTACCCGACGGACACGCAGCAGTACGAGAAGCTCCGCGACGCGCTCGAGAAGCTGCAGCTCAACGACGCGTCGCTGCACTACGAGCCCGAGACGTCGACCGCGCTCGGCTTCGGCTTCCGCTGCGGCTTTCTCGGGCTGCTGCACATGGAGATCGTGCAGGAGCGGCTCGAGCGCGAGTTCGATCTCGATCTCGTCACGACCGTGCCGAACGTCGAGTACCACGTCTACCAGACCGACGGCACGATGGAGCTGCTCGAGAGCCCGGCGAAGATGCCGGACCCGGGCACGATCGACCGCATCGAGGAGCCGTACGTGAAGGCGCGCATCATGGCGCCGGCCGAGTACATCGGGCCGATCATGACGCTCGGCACCGAGCGGCGCGGCGTCTACAAGAACATGACGTACCTCGACACGCAGCGCGTCGAGTTCGACTGGGAGTTCCCGCTCGCCGAGATCATCCTCGACTTCTTCGACAAGCTGAAGACGATCAGCCGCGGCTACGCGAGCCTCGACTACGACATGCTCGAGTACCGCGAGAGCGATCTCGTGAAGCTCGACATGCTGATCAACGGCGATCCGATCGACGCGTTCTCGGTGATCATCCACCGCGACAAGGCGTACGAGTGGGGCCGCAAGATCGCCGACAAGCTGAAGGAGCTGATTCCGCGGCAGCTGTTCGAGGTCGCGATCCAGGCGGCGATCGGCAACAAGGTCATCGCGCGCTCGACGGTGAAGGCGCTGCGCAAGGACGTGCTCGCGAAGTGCTACGGCGGCGACATCACGCGCAAGCGCAAGCTCCTCGAGAAGCAGAAGGAGGGAAAGAAGCGCATGAAGCAGGTGGGCTCGGTCGAGATTCCGCAGGAAGCGTTTCTGGCGGTGCTCCAGGTGGACTGACCGCGGTCGCCGCGTCGCACCGTGCGACGGCCGGATCGCGTGGCAGCAGCGAGCGGCGAGACGATGCCTCGTGACACCTCTCTCGTCATCCAGACCTCGCTTTCTCGGCGACATGGTGCTCACGACACCGCTGCATCGCGGAGCTCGCCGAGCGCGGGCCCGGTCGACGTCGTCAGCGACGCCGGCGTCGGCGCCGCTGCTCGCGAACCATCCGGCAGTCCGCGCAGTCGTATCGTCTACGACAAGCGCGGCGCGGACCGCGGGCTCGGCGGCTTCCTCCGGCATGGCCGGCGCGCTGCGAGCGCGCCGCGTACGACGCCGCGCTACCTCGCGCAGGGCTCGGTGCGCAGCGGCGCGCTCGCGCTGGCCGCCGGCATCGCGCGAGCGCGTCGGCTTCGCGACGTCGGCCGGGCGTCCGCTCTACACGACGCGCGTCGCGTACCGCGAGGACATGCATCACGCCGCGCGCCTGCTGTCGCTCGGCACGCGCGACCCGGCGCGCGACGTCCGACCGACGCGCTTCGCCCACGACTCTATCCCGGCAGCCGCCGAGCGCGGCGCGGTCGACCGGCTGCTCGCGCGCACGACGCGCGCGACGAGGCGACGCCGCTCATCGCGCTCGCGCCCGGGAGCGTCTGGGCGACGAAGCGCTGGCCGTACTTCGCCGAGCTCGCGCGCGCGCTCGCGCCGACGCGCCGCGTCGTCGTCGTCGGCGCCGACGGACGATGCGCGCGCTCGCCGCCGAAGTGCGCGCGGCCGGCGGCGCGAGCGCGATCGACGCGACCGGGCGGCTCTCGCTGCTCGCGTCGGCCGAGCTGATCCGCCGCTGCCGCGGTGCTCGTGACCAACGACTCGGCGCCGCTGCATCTCGCGTCGGCGATGAACACGCCGACGGTCGCGATCTTCGGACCGACCGTGCCCGAGTTCGGCTTCGGCCCACTGGCGCGACGCTCGCGCGGTCGCCGGCGACACGGACGCTCGCCTGCCGGCCGTGCGACCGCCACGGCCCGCAGCGCTGCCCGCTCGGACATTGGCGCTGCATGCGCGAGCTTACCCGCGGGTGACGTCGCGGCGCGCGATGCTGCGACATTCTGTCGCATCCTCACCTCGATCCCTGACCATGCCCGCGAAAAAGCGACAGCAGTACATCATCGGCGTCGACCTCGGCGGAACGAACATCGTCGTCGGGCGCGATGTCCGCGGACGGCACGCAGCACTACGCCGATGCGCAGCGATCCCGACGCAGCTCCGAGCTCGGGCGCCGAGGGCGTCGTCGACCGCATCGTCGGCATGATCGAGGGCGTGATCCTCGACACGATCGCGCGAGACCGGGGCGCGCCGCAAGCGACTTCATCGGCGTCGGCATCGGCGCGCCCGGCCGCTCGACCGCGAGAAGGGCATCGTCGTCGTCGCGCCGAATCTCGGCTGGCGCGACTTTCCGCTGCGCGACCGCATCGACGACGCGGCTCAACCTGCCCGCCACGCTCGACAACGACGCGAACTGCGCGACGGTCGGCGAGTGGTGGCAGGGCGCGGCGCGCGGCGGCACGCAACGTGATCGGCATGACGATCGGCACCGGCATCGGCGGCGGCCTGATCATCGACGGCGCAGCTGTTTCACGGCGCGTCCGACGTCGCCGGCGAGATCGGCCACACGACCATCGACCTCGAACGGCCGCCACTGCAAGTGCGGCAACTACGGCTGTCTCGAGGCGTACGCGTCGGGGCCGGCGATCGCGACGCGCGCGCGCGAGGTGCTCGTGCGCGAGGAGACGGCGTCGCTGCTGCCGTCGATGGTGGACGGCCAGCTCGACGCGATCACGGCGGAGACCGTGTACGACGCCGCGCAAGCAGGGCGACGCGCGTCGCCAGCGAGATCGTGCGCGACACGGCGCGCTATCTCGGCGCGGGCATCGCCAATTTGCTCAACATCTTCAACCCGACGTCGTCGTCGTCGCCGGTGGCGTGACGCAGCGCCGGCGATGCGCTCTTCGTTCCGCTCCGCGCCGAGGTGCGCCGGCGCGCGTTCCGCCGGCGGTCGACGCGACGCGCATCGTTCCGGGCGAGCTGCCGGGCACGGCGGGCGTCGTCGGCGCGGTCGCGACGTTCAAGATGCAGCACTGGGCGCGGAGCTCGAGTGACGCGATGCGCAGACGGCGCCTCGGCGTCATCGGCTCGTTCGTCTGGGACATGATCTACGGCCGCGAGCCGCGCGACAGCGCGCCGGTCGAGGAATGGGGCGGGATCACGCTACGCGCTCAGCGGGCTCGACGCCGCGCTGCCCGACGACTGGGAGATCGTCCCGCTCATCAAGGTCGGCGACGACCTCGCCGATCGCGCGCGCGGCAGTTCCTCGGCACGCCTGCGACGGCATCGCGCCCGACGCCGCGCTCATCGAGGTGCCGTACCCCAACAATCGCGTCGAGCTGCGCTACTACGCCGACGAGCGACGCAGCGAGGTGCATGACCGGCGGCGTGCCCGGGTGGAACTGGCTCGGACTCAAGCCGGTGCTCGACGCGGCGCGGCTCGACGCGCTCTACATCAACTTCCTCAGCGGCTGGGAGCTCGATCTCGAGACCGCGCAGCTGCATCCGCCAGCACTTTCGCGGCCCGATCTACTGCGACCTGCACATGCTCGCTGATGGCGGTGCAGCCGGACGGACTGCGGACGCTGCGTCCGCTGCCGAACGTCGCCGAGTGGTGCGGCTGCTTCGACCTGCTCCAGGTGAACGAGGACGAGATGGCGATGATGGCGCCCGATCCGATGGCGCTCGCCGCCACGGCGCTGCACGACGGCGTGCGCAGCTGCTCACCGTCACGCTCGGCAAGCGCGGCGTCGTGTACTTCGCCGCCGCCGGACTTCGACCGCCTCGCCGACCTGCGTCGCCGCGCCCGCTCGGCGCGCGCGGCCGGGCCGATGCGGACGGCGCTCGTCGCCGGCGGAGCACGTCGTCAGACGCCGGCGATCCGACCGGATGCGGCGACGTGTGGGGCGCAACCTATTTCTCCCGACTGCTCGCCGGTGATAAGTTAGGCCGACGCCATCCGCGCCGCGCATCGCGCCGCCGCGCGCAACGTCGAGCATCGCGGCGCGACCGGCCTCGCCAACCATCTCCGGGGAACGCTCAGCCTCACGTGACGACCGTCATCACCGTTCCGCCCTCGCTCGACGACCAGTCCTTCGAACAGGTGCTGGAGCAGGTGGCGCCGCTCCCCGCCGACGCCAAGATGCTCGTCGACGCGCGGCACACGCGCTGGGCGTCGCCGTACGGGCTCACCGCGCTGCTCACGCTCGGCGCAGACGCGCGCCGAGCGGCCCGCGTTCGCCGTTCCCGAAGCCGACGAGACCGCGTCGTACTGGGCGCGCGCCGCGCTTCTTCCAGCACGCCGAGGAGCTCTTCGATCTCCACGGCATCGTACCCGCAGCGCGCGCGAGCCGGCGAGTCGAGCGTGCTGCTCGAGATCACGCCGATCTCGAAGAGCGAGGACGTCCACGAGGTCGTCGGACGCATCCAGGAGAAGGCGCAGGCGATCATCACGAAGGAGCTAAGCATCGACGCCCAAGGCGATCGTCGGCTTCGCGATGACGCTGTCCGAGGTGTGCCAGAACATCATCGAGCACGCCGGGCCGCGGCGGCTGGGTGGCCGTGCAGACGCTACAACTGGCCGAAGCGGCTCGGCCGGCGCGTCGTCGTGATCGCGGTGTGCGACGCCGGGCTCGGCTTTCGCCAGTCGCTCGAGAGCACGCCGGGCCACGTGCCCGAGCGATCGCTGGGACGACGCCGCCGGCGCTCGAGGAGGCGGTGATCCGCGGCGTGAGCCGCTTTCGCGATCCGGGACGCGGCCAGGGACTCGCCGGCGTGCGCAAGTACGTCGGCCGCTGGAACGGCAAGCTGTCCGTGCGCAGCGGTACGGCGCGGATCGCGATCGTCCCGACTGGGACGACGACGTTCCGCTCGCAGGAGAACTGCCGCCATTCCCCGGCGCGCAGGTTCAGGTCATCATTCCCGAGCGGATGCCGGAGGCTCGGAGCGATGATGAACCACATCGACCTGAGCATCGTGCTGCGGCAGACGCTGGCGTGCGACCTGTACTCGAATCTCGTCACGCGTCCCACGGGCGCCGCCGTCCGCGGCGCAGATCGAGCAGCTGCTCGCCGACGTCGCGCGACCGGACGCTCACCGTCATCGACTTCTCGCACGTGTCGATGATCGACTTCTCGTGCGCCGACGAGGTCGTCGCCAAGCTGCTCCTGCGCTACGCGCCGACGACGCGCCGCAGGAGGCGTACTTCGTGTTCCGCGGCGTGACCGACGACCACTGGGACGCGATCGAGACGGTGCTCGAGCGCCACGGGCTCGCGCTCGTCGTCGAGCGCCGACGGCGGGTGCGGAGTCGTGGGCGTGCTCGACCGACGGCGAGCGCCGCGCGTGGGAGCGCGTCTAGCGGCTCGGACGCGCCGAACGCTGGCCGACGGCCGCGCGACGCTCGGCTGAGCCCGAACGCGACGCTGCGTCGCGGCGCTCGACGCGCTCTGCCGGCGCCGGCTCGTGATGCGCATCGACGACGCGTACGTCGCCGGTGGGCGAGTCGCGCGTGGATGACGGACACGCGCAACCGGCCGCTGCGCGTCGTCCGCGCTCATCGCCACGCGACGCGAGCGACGCGGAGCGCGGGCCGCTGGTCGCGCATGCATCCCGGACGACGCGGCGCGACCGTCTGCTCACCGACGGCGAGCTGGCGTGGGTGTACGGCCCGCGCCGCCACGAGCTGGCGACCGTGCGCATCGACGACGAGCGTTCACGCGCGGCGACGTCGTCCTGCGCGACATGCTCGGCGCTCGCTCCGTCGGAGATCGTTCGCGTGATCAAGCCCGATCTCGACACGCCGACGCGGCGCCGCGGCGCTCCGCCTGACGCGAACGCCTCCAGGAATCGCCCGTGACCGCCACGCAAAGCAGGCGACTGATCGGCACCCATCGCCAGTCCACGGCGGTGCGCAGCAGAGCGCGCGCGACGCGACACGCCGGTCGTCGCAGCCGCTCTACCAGTCGGTCAACTTCATCCAGGAGATCGGCACCGCCGAGGGGCTGCGCTACCCGCGCTACGGCAACTCGCCGAACGCCGAGGTGGTGCAGCGCCGCATGGCCGCGCTCGAGGGCGCCGAGGCGGCCGTGCTGCTGGCGAGCGGCATGGGCGCGACGGCGTGCGCGCTGCTCGCCCTGCTCCGCCCGGCGACCACCTCCTCGCCAGCTCGTGGATCTACGGCGGCACCGCGCACGCTGCTCGACGCAGGAGTTCGTCGCGCTCGGCATCGACGTCACGCTCGTCGATCCGATCGAGACGCGCGTGTGGCGCAAGGCGACTGCGCAAGGAGACGCGCGCGATCTTCCTCGAGTCGCCGGTGAATCCGACGTGCCGCGTGCTCGACCTCACGGCCGTCAGCTACGTCACGAAGGAGACCGGCATCGCGCTCGTCGTCGACTCCACGTTCGCCAGCCCGATCAACTTCCGCCCGCTCGAGCACGGCGCCGACGTCGTGATCCACTCGGCGACGAAGTACCTCAACGGCCACCACGACGTGCTCGGCGGCGTCGTGTGCGGGACGGCGTCGTACATCGAGGAAGTGCGGCAGAAGATGATGCTGTGGGGCCAGGCGCCCGATCCGTTCGCTGCTGGCTGCTCGAGCGCGGGCTCAAGACGCTCGACGTCCGCGTGCGACGGCAGAACGAGAACGCGATGCGCATCGCGGAGTGGTGCGACGGCGCGGAAGGAGATCCGCACGGTGCACTATCCCGGGCTGCCGATCCACCCCGACCACGAGGTCGCGCCGAACGCACGCTCGACGGCTTCGGCGGCATGATGGCGATCGAGCTGGCCGGCGGCGGCAAGCGCGGCGGAGCAAGTTCCTGCGCAAGCTGAAGCTCTTTCGGCACGCGCCGAGCCTCGGCGGCGTGGATTCGCTCGTTTCCGAGCCGCGATTCACGTCGCACGCGCACCTGACGGCGGAGGCGCGGGCGCAGGCCGGGATTCCCGACGGCTTCCTACGGCTGAGCATCGGCATCGAGAGTGCCGACGACCTGATCGCGGATATCGAGCAGGCTCTGCACTGAATGGCGAACGCAGACACGGCGACCGTCGGACCGACGCCGGCTCGAGCGGCGGCGTCAATCCGACGGCTCGCCGATCTGACGCTGCCCGAGCTCCGGCGCATGCTGGTCACGACGATGCTGTTCGTGATCGTGCTGGTGCTGTTCCTGTGGATGGTGCGCACGGTCATCATCGCCACGATCCTCGGCGTCATCGTCGCGGTGTTCATGCGGCCGGTGCTACCTCTGGCTCCGGTCCAGCGCTCGGCAACCGGCACCGCGGCCGCGACGCATCACGCTGCTGGTGCTCATCGTGCCGATGCTCGGCGCTGCTCGTGTACAGCTACATCGAGATCGCGCGACGTCGCCGCGTACGTCGCAGCCACACCAGGACGAGATCGTCGCCAAGATCGACGCGGCGCTGCGACGGCTGCCCGTTCCTGCGGGCAGGCGAGCATCTCGGCGAATCGCGTCCGGCAGTACGTCATCGCCGCGTCGGACTACGGCACGCGACATCCCGGGCGTCGCTGCGGTCGGCGCTGGCGGGCTTCGCCATCGCGGCGACGATCTTCCTGTTCACCGGCGTACTACGTGCTCGTCGACGCCGAGAGGATCGGCGCCTACCTGCGCGTCCAAGATTCCGCCGCGCTACGCCGAGCTGTCGCGCGCGCTCGAGTCGAACGTGCGCGGCGTGCTGTACGGCGCGATCTACTCGACGCTCGCTGACGCAGGCGATCAAGTCGGTGATCATCCTCGTGATGAACCTCGCGTTCGGCGTGCCGCTCGCCGGCGTGCTGGCGATCCTGTCGTTCATCATCGGCTTCTTCCCGATCGTCGGGTCGTGGAGCGTGTACGTTCCGGTCGGCGCCGTGGCTGCTGGTCTTCCGCGACGCGCCGGCCCAGGCCGTCGCGATGATCGCTGATCGGCTTCTTCGTGAACACGGTCTACATCTCGACGTTCCTGCGCCCCAAGATCGCCGCCGAGCGGTCGAGGGTGCTGAACTTCTACTGGATGCTCGTCGCGCTCGTCACGGGCGTGTACACGTTCGGGCTCGTCGGCATCCTGCTCGGCCCGATGCTGATCGGTCTGCTCAAGGCGATCCTCGACACGATCGACGGCCACGCCGACGCTGGCGGCTCCGGATCGACGAGGAGAGCCGACCCGCGCCGGCCGAGCGTCCGAGCGTCAGGCATGATCCGCTTCGACAACGTCACCAAGGACCTACCCGCGCACCGGCCTCGCGCCTTCGCGACGCGACGCTTCCGCATCGCGCAAGGGCGAGTTCGTCTTCCTCACCGGCGCCGAGCGGCGCCGGCAAGAGCACGATCCTCAAGCTGTCGTACATGGAGGAGCGCCCCACGCGCGGTGAGGTGCGCGTCAGCGGCGTCAGCTCGTCGCGAGGTCGACGCGCGCGGACGTCGCGAAGCTGCGACGCAAGCTCGGCATCGTCTTCCAGGACTTCCGCCTGCTCGACGACCGCACCGCCGAGGCGAACGTCGCGTTCGCGCTCGAGGTGATCGGCACGCC
This sequence comes from uncultured Gemmatimonadaceae bacterium, assembly GCA_963724885.1. Taxonomy (GTDB): domain Bacteria; phylum Gemmatimonadota; class Gemmatimonadetes; order Gemmatimonadales; family Gemmatimonadaceae; genus DASPMP01. The sequence continues at coordinate 566,432 of CAVRWG010000005.1, forward strand.
GCGGCCGATCAGATCGCGCCGCAAGGTGCAGCGCGCGCTGACCCAGGTCGGGCTCGCGTCGAAGGCGACCGCCCTACCCGCGCGAGCTGTCGGGCGGCGAGCAGCAGCGCGTGGCGATCGCGCGCGCGCTGGTCAACGATCCCGTTCGTGCTCATCGCCGACGAGCCGACCGGAAACCTCGACGAGCGCGCGACGCGCGGCATCTTCCAGCTGCTTCGCGACATCAACGCGTCCGGCACCGCGGTGCTGATGGCGACGCACAACCTCGAGCTGGTCCGCCGCACCGACTACCGCACGATCGAGCTGAATCACGGCCAGATCGTCTTCGATTCGGCCGAACCGCGCCGCAACCCACGGCGCGGCGAGCGAGCTGACTGAGGCTCGCGTTCCGCGACGCGCTCGTCGCCGTTCCGCCGCTCGCCGCTGCTCAGCGCGCTGAGCGTCACGACGATCGCGTTTTCGCTGTTCGCGTTCGGCGCTGTTCGGACTCGTCGCGCTCAACATCCGGCACGCGCTCGAAGGCGTCGAGGAGCGCGTCGAGATCCGCGCGTTCGTCGCGGACGGCACCGCCATCGAGGAGATCGTCGCCGCGGCCGAGCGAGATCGGCGGGTATCCGCGAGGTCCTGAGCGCCCAGGTCGTGACGCAGGAGCAGGCGCTCGAGCGGGCGCGCCGCGAGCTGGGCGAGTTCAACGACGTCTTCGAGGAGGGCGTGCTGCCGGCGTCGATCGACGTCCGGCTGCAAGCCGGGTTCCGCGATCCCAGCGACCGTGGGCGCCGTCGCCACGCGCGTCCGCATGATCGCGTTCGTCGACGACGTCCGCTACGGCGAGGAGTGGATCACGCAGCTCTACCGGCTGCGCAACATCGCCGGCGTCACGGGCTCGGCGCTCGGCCTCGCGTTCGCGGTCGTCGCGGTGATCATCATCGGCGCGACGATCCGCATGACGGTGCTGGCGCGCAGCAAGGAGATCTCGATCATGCGTCTCGTCGGCGCGACGGACGGCTTCATCCGCCGCCCGTTCCTGATCGAGGGCTTCGTCAAGGGCGTGCTCGGCGGGCTGCTGGCGCTCGGCTTCACCTGGGCCGCCGCCGCGACGGTCGAGCAGTACCTCACTTCGATGCTGTCTTCTTCGACAACCGCCTCATCCTGTTCGGCCTCGCCGGCGGCGCGCTGATCGGGCTCGTGGGAAGCGCGTTCGCGGTGGGAAGGCATTTGCGGCGGGTATGACAGCGAGGCTGGAGCCGGGAGATCGGAGGCTGGTGCAAGCGCGGCCCGGCTTCGTGATGGCCGCGATCATCATTCTTCTCGCAGCTCCAGCCTCCAGCCTCCGCCCTCAAGACAGAGTCAGGCAGCAGCGCGCCGAGCTCGAACGCATCCGACAGGAGCGCGCCGATCTCGAGCGCCAGATGTCGGAGTTGCGGAGTACCGCGCACGACCTGAGCGAGGAGGTGACGAACCTCGATCGGCGCGCCGACGCCACCGCGCGCCTCGTGTCGACGCTCGACCGGCAGCTCTTCGCGATCGCCGCGGAAGTGACGGGCGCGTCGCATTCGATGGCCCGCGCCGAGGAGGAGCTGTCGCAGAAGAGGGTGGTGCTGCGCCGCCGGCTAGTCGACATCTACAAGCGCGGGCCGATGTACACGGCCGAAGCGCTGCTGTCCGCGGCATCGTTCGGCGAGCTGGTGGCGCGCTACAAGTACCTGCACCTGCTCGCGCTGCGCGACCGCGCGCTGGTGGGGCGCGTCGAGCAGCTGCGCAGCCAGGTGGCGCTCGAGCGCGACCGTCTCGTGGTGCTCCAGCGCAACCTGGGGGAGAACCGCCAGGACAAGCAGGTGGAGGAAGATCGTCTCCGCGCGCTCGAACAGCAGCAGCGCAGTCAGCTCTCCCGGGTGCGCGAGGTCACACGCCGGACGCAGAACCGGATCGCGAGGATGAAGGCGACGGAAACGCAGCTCGACGACGCGATCGCGACCCTCGAGGCCGACCGGCGCCGCGCGATGGCGAGCACGCGACGCTCGACGCTGGCCCCGCGCGCCACCAGCTCCGTGCGCACGAGCGACTACGGCAAGCTCGACTGGCCGGTGAGCGGCCCGCTGGTCTACACGTTCGGCCGCGCCGTGCAGCCCAACAACACGACGATCCGCTGGAACGGCGTCGGCATCCGCGCGCCGGTCGGCACGACCGTGCGTCAGCGTCGCGGCAGGCCGCGTGGTCAGCGTCCGCCAGTTCGGCACGTACGGACTCACCGTGATCGTCGAGCACGGCGGCGGCGACTACTCGATCTACGGATCGCTCTCGCGCGCCGACGTGCGACAGGGCGACGCCGTCATCAAGGGACAGGTCCTCGGCGGCGTCGGCATCTCCGACCCGGAGTTGCCGCCACATCTCCACTTCGAGGTCCGGCAGGGCGGCCCCGCGATCGACCCCGCGAGATGGCTGCGCCGGCGGCAGTGAGCCGGAGATCCCGGCGCTTGCACAGCCCTGCGGACCACATATGCTTCGTCGCATGAAGCGGCGAACGGCGTTCGTCCGGATTCTCACCCTGCTCTGCGCGGCGCTGCAACTCGCGTCGCCCGCGTTCAGCGCGGTCGCGCATGGCAAGCTCGCGAGCGACAACGCGTCGGGGCCGGCCATGCACGTCGAGGCCACCACGACGGCGAGTTGCCCCGTGGTGCACGCGCCCGACTGCGCCGTCTGCCGATATCTGACCACGCCGGCGGCTGGCCCCCCCGACCCGGCGGTTGTCTCTGACCGGGAATGCGAGGCGTCGCCGCCAAAGGCGGTGGTCTGGGGCACACGCTCCGCACCGCACGCCCTTCCCCCGGGACGAGCCCCGCCAACAGCCTGACGTGACGTTGGCCGCCTCGAGCGGCCTCCGATTCGCCGCGCCCCTCGGATCCGGCGCGGCATCCACGCTCAGCCACCACCACAATGCGAAGACTCGTTGTTGCGGCAACGCTCTTGTCGGGCGTTGTCGCGAATGCAGCGGCGCAACAACCAGACACCGCGCGCGCCCGTGCGCGCCGTGACAGCATCGCGCGCGACAGCATCGCCCTCGTCCGCGAGCTGGAACGGACGCGGGGAGACACGACGCGCCGACCGATGGGACCGCAGCAGGCTCCGATCAATCCGCGCCTGCTTCCCGATATCAGCGCCGTGGGCGACCTCGTCGGGGACTTCTCCGACGATGGCAGCACACAGGAAGATGCCTCAAGGTTCCGTGTGCGCGAGGTCGAGCTCGCGCTGCAGGCAGCCGTGGATCCCTACTTTCGCGGCGACGTGTTCATCGGTTTGAATGACGTCGAGGGCGTGAGCATCGAGCAGGCGTTCATGACCACGACGGCGCTCCCCGCGGTCGAGCTGCGCCTGGGCCGGTTCCTCATGCCGTTCGGCAAGATCAACCTGACGCACCGGCACGACCTGCACATGGTCGAATATCCCTGGGTCGTGCAGCGCTTCCTCGGCCCCGAAGGTCTGAAAGCCACCGGCCTCTACGTCAGCCACGTGTTCGCACCGTTCGGGTTCTATCAGGAGGTGCTGGTCACCACAGTGGATCGCCTCGCGGAAGCTGAGGATCTGATTGCCGACGAGCCGCCCAGCAGGGACATCGAGGGCCTCGGAGTCTCGGCCCGTCTGCGCAACTACTGGGACCTCTCCGAGGCGGCGAACCTCGAGGTGTCCGCGTCGGTGATGACGGGCAGGAGGGAGCAACCGTTCGACTTCGGGCCCACGCCGGTGGATCCCGACATCAACGCCGTTCTTACGCGCCAGACCATGTACGGTGCGGATGTCACGTATCGCTGGCGACCCCTGCAGCAGGGTCTGTACAAGTCGTTCATCGTGCAGGCCGAATTCTCCGGCAGCTGAACCAGCGAGTGACCGATCCATTTTTCCTCGGACCGAATCGCGACGTGAGCGGGGCCTACGTCTTCGCGCGATGGCAGCTCACCCGGCGTCTCTACATCATCGGCCGATACGACTGGGTGGAGGATGCATTCGCCGACACGGCAACCTTGCACGCCGGGTCGGGGTATCTGGAGTGGTTCCCCAGCGAGTTCTCCAAGCTGATGGTCGGGTACGAGCGGTTGAAGCCCGGCACGGCAGCCCTCCTGCCCACTCTGTCCGCGACGAACCGCTTTCTCGTGCAGGCGTCGTTCGCGCTCGGCCCGCACAAACCCCATCCCTTCTGATCCTCGCCGCAGAGGAGCTCATGACTCGTATTGTCGCTTCGGCGCTCGCGCTGCTGGCCCTGGCCAGCCCCGCAGGCGCGCAACTGAAAGTCGTGACCAGCACCACCGACCTCGGGGCCATCGCGAAGTGAAGTCGGTGGGAAACAGGTTTCCGTCACCCACATCAGCGAGGGCTATCAGGACCCGCACTTCATGGAGGCGAAGCCGAGCTTCGTCCTCCAGCTGCGAAAGGCGGACGTCTTCGCCTTCGTCGGGCTCGACCTCGAGATCGGCTGGATGCCGCTGCTCCTCCAGGGCGCGCGGAACCCGAAGGTGTCGCCGGGCGGGCCGGGCTACCTCGACGTGTCGAAGGCGATCGAGGTCCTCGACGCCGCGCGCGGTCAACGTCGATCGCAGCATGGGCGATGTTCATGCCCTGGGCAACCCGCACTACTGGCTCGATCCCGAGAACGGCCGGCGCATCGCGCGATTGTTCCAGCACAAGTTCTCGGAGCTCGACCCCGCGAACGCCGCGTCGTACGAGACGAACACCAAGGCGTTCGAAGCAAAGCTCAACGCCGCGGAACAAGAATGGCGGCCGCTGCTCGCGAGATCAAGGACAAGCCGGTCGTGGCGTACCACACCAGCTGGAAGTACTTCGCCGAGTACACGGGGATGAACATCGTCGGGCTTCATGGAGCCGAAGCCCGGCGTGCCGCCGTCGCCGTCGCACCTCGCGGGGCTCATCCTCCAGATGCAGCGCACCGGCGCGAAGGTCATCATCATGGAGCCGTTCTACGACCGGAAGGACGCGGACTTCGTCGCCAGCAAGACCGGCGCGCGCGTCGTCGTTCTGCCACCCTCGGTCGGTGGGATCCGCAACGCGAAAATCGACGACTATGTCAGTCTCATGAAGTTCGACATCGGCCTGGTCGCCGACGCGCTGAGATGACGCCACTCGTGCAGTTCGACCGCGCGACGCTCGGCTACGGGCGGCACGTGGTGCTCTCGCATCTCAGCTTCGACATCCCGCAGGGCGATTTTCTCGGCCTCGTCGGTCCCAACGGCGCGGGCAAGACGACGATGCTCCGCGCGATCCTCGGCACGCTGGCTCCGCTGAGCGGCACAGTGACGGTGCGGCCGGGCCTGCGCTTCGGCTACGTGCCCCAGCGCGACTCGGTCGACTACGGCTTCCCGCTCAAGGTCATCGACGTCGTGCTGATGGGCCGCTACGATCGCATCGGGCTCGGCCGCCGCCCGTCGGACGACGATCGCGACCCGCGCCCGCCGCGCGCTCGAGCACGTCGGCATCGCGAACCTCGCCGACGCATCCGCTCGCGGCGCTCTCCGGCGGCCAGAAGCAGCGCACGCTCATCGCCCGCGCGCTCGTCGGCGAGCCCGACATCCTCGTGCTCGATGAGCCGACGAACGGGATGGATCTCGTCTCGACCACCCAGATCCTGTCGCTCGTGCGCGAGCTGCACGAGCGCGACAAGCTCACGGTGCTGATGGTGAGCCATGCGCTCAACGAAGTGGCGAACTATGTCGAGCCGCATCGCGCTCACGCTCGAGGGCGTCGTTCCGCATCGGCACGGTGGACGAGATCGTGAACGAGCGCACGCTCACGGCGATGTACGGCATTCCCGTGGAAGTGGACGAAGTCCACGGCCATCGCATCGTCGTGGCGCGTCGCACCCGGGTGACGGGCGAGTTCCCGGGAGCCGGGACCAGCGGACGTGCCTGAAGCCCTCGCCACGGTCCTGCTGTTTCGCGAGGCGCTGTACGGCGCGCTCGTCATCGCGCTGTCATGCTCCGTCCTCGGCGTCTACGTCGTGTTGCGCCGCATCGTGTTCGTCGGCGCCGCGCTCGCGCAGCTGTCCTCGGCCGGCATCGCGCTTGGCATGTTCCTGTACGGACTGGGGATCGGCGGCGAGCTCACCCACCATCCCGTCGCCATGGCGCTCATCGTCACGATCGCCGGCGCGATGTTCTTCGGGATCGGCGGTGGTGGCCGCTCGGGAGTTCCGCCGGACGCCGTGATCGGCGTGACGTACGCGGTCGCCGCGGCGGTCGGCATCCTGCTGATCGCCAAGGCGAAGACGGGCGAAGCGCACGACATCTTCCTCCAGGGCAACATCCTCGGCATCACGCGCTCGGACACGCTGGTGCTGCTGGCGGTGGCCCTTCCGGTGCTGCTGCTGCACGTCGTGTTCTACAAGGAGTTCCTGTTCGTTTCGTTCGACCGCGAGACGGCGCGCACGCTCGGCTACAACGTTCGCTTCTGGAATCTGCTGCTGTACTTCACGCTCGGCGTCGTCATCGCCTACGCGATGCAGTTCGCCGGCGTGATGCTGGTCTTCAACTTCCTGGTGCTTCCGGCAGTCACCGGGTTGCTGCTCGCGCACACCATGCGCGGCATTTTCACGATCGCCGTCCTCGCTGCCCTTGTCGCGGCGCTGGTCGGTTTCTCGCTGTCGGTGCCCTTCGACCTGCCCAGTGGCCCCACGATCATCGCAGTTTCCGGGGTAATCGCGCTCGCCTCGTGGGCGGTTCGGTGGGCGCGACGGTCCTGAGCAGGAGCTCGTAGTAGATGAGCGGCGTCCGGCGGTAGGTGCGCCGGCCGACCTCCCGGAATCCGCACCGGGCGTAAAAGCCGCCGGCCCCGGCATCCGCGTCGTACGCGTCGAGACGAATCGCGTGACCCGGCCACTGCTCCGCGACGACTCTCGCCTCGTCGATCAAACGCGTTCCGACTCCGCGTCCCTGAGAATCGGGCGCCACGGCCATGTCGAGGAGATAGATGGGACGCGCAACCGCAACGAAGTACGTCACGTCGATTGCCCACGGCTTTGTGGTCGCGAGCCGCACCGTCCCGACGAGGCTGCGTCCGTCGCGCGCCACCAGCACGCGAGAGCTGGCGATGCCCGACAGGACGCCTCTTTCGGATACCTGGTGAGACCAATGCCCCTTGCCGTACCTCCGCGTCAGGTGGTCGGCGGCGGCGTTCCGGAGCGCGGCGATCGCCGCGGCGTCCGCCGCCACGGCCGGGAAGACCGATAGTTTCACGGGCCCTGGAACTCGGCGCGCAACGCCGCCTGGCGGCGTCGCAGTGGCAACGAGGGAGCTACGAGGCGAACCGCTTCACTGCCCGTTCGTGCGCCTTGCGGGCTTCCACTTCGCGGTTGCGCGGCGGCGCGCTCGTCGTGAGTGAGTGGACCAGGCGTTCCGCGGCCTGGGTCACTTCGTCCACGGCGCGATTGAATGCGTCCTCGTTCGCGCGCGACGGCTTCGTCGTGCCGCTCAGCTTGCGGACGAATTGCAGCGCCGAAGCGCGGATCTCGTCACCCGTCGCGGGCGGCTCGAAATTGGCGAGTGTCTTGATGTTCCTGCACATGATACGTCTCCGATCATCCCTCTGAAGTGGCCTTGGGCGGCAGCGGCCGGACGCCGCGTCGCGCAATGATGTGTGCGTGCGCGGCGGCCGACAAGCCGACTACGATTCCAGCGCCCGCGAGCGTCAACCCGACTTTTGCCCACCATTCGAGTCGCGCATACTCGGCGATTCCGCCAAAAAGGACCGTCTGTCCGCGCACGAACTCCGTGGGAACCCGGTCCCTGATCTGCCGCATCCCGAGGTACGAACGGAGATACACCAGCCCGCCCACCAGGATCAGCCCGAGACTCGCGGCGTCGAGTGCCCGGCCGAAGCGTCCGACTCTCCGGACGGTCATGGACGCGCCGCCGAATCGAGGCGCGCGGCTCGCGCTCGAGCGGAATCCGATGCGCCAAGCGCCTTCGTCACGCCGTGCGCGCCGGGTAGTCCCGACTGACCGAGCACGCTGTCGCGCTGGCGCGCAGTCATCGTGTCGCGCTGGTTGCCGGAGTCATCACGGGCACAGCTTGCCAGTGCGGCGGCGAGCGGCAGGACAAGGCAAAGGGCTTTTCTCACGGGATCTCCGATCGGATGGATACAACCGTAATTCAAGAACGTGTAGAGCGGGCAGCCGGCCGTTTGCCGTTCGCAGTCGAACTGCCAGGGACAGTCTGTCCCGGCATCCCCAACGGCGAACTGCCCGCCGCCCGCTGCCAGCCGTGCACGTACTACCTTTCAGTTTAACGGCCGCCGCGCTGCCCGGTCATGTATAGAAAGATTCGAAGCAGCATGAACCCGAGCAGCAGCGCGACCCCAGTCCCCGCCAGAACGTTCGTCCCACTGAGCGTGCCGACCATCTCTCCGGACGACAGCTCGCACAGACGCGTCTCCGGATGCCAGCGTCCGCCCTGGCCCGAACAGGTCTTCTGGCGGAGGTAGGCGACCGTCCAGAATCCAGCGATGGTCGCGATCATTCCGATCAACACCACAGCGATCGGCCGGCGGTTCATCGTCGTCTTCCTCCGTCGAGGGTCCCGAGGGCAGGCGAGCCGAAACATCCCGCAAGCCCCGATTCCGCGCTACCTTAACCGTCTATGACGCGCCGGGAAGACGCGCTCGAATACCATCGGAAAGGACGGCCCGGCAAGATAGCCGTGGTCCCCACCAAGCCGCTCACCAACCAGCGGGATCTCGCGCTCGCCTACACGCCGGGCGTCGCCGAGCCCTGTCTCGAGATCAAGCGCGATCCGGAAGAGGCCTACGCGTACACCGCCAAGGGCAACCTGGTCGCCGTCGTCACCAACGGCACGGCGGTGCTGGGTCTTGGCAACATTGGCGCCCTCGCAGGGAAACCCGTCATGGAGGGCAAGGGCAACCTCTTCAAGCAGTTCGCCGATCTCGACGTCTTCGATCTCGAGGTCGGGTCCGAGGACCCGCAGGACGTCATCCGCTTCTGCCAGCTTCTCGAGCCGACCGTGGGGGGCATCAATCTCGAGGACATCCGCGCGCCCGACTGCTTCGTCATCGAGGAGACGCTGCGGAAGACGCTGTCCATCCCCGTCTTCCACGACGACCAGCACGGGACGGCAATCATCTCTGGCGCGGCCCTTCTCAACGCCGTCGAGATCGTCGAGAAGGACCTCGCCCGGGTCGTCGTGGTGTTTTCCGGGGCCGGCGCCGCCGCCATCGCCACCGCGGAGCACTACGTGCGGCTCGGCGTCCTGCGCGAGAACATCATTCTCTGCGATCGGCAGGGGGTGGTGCGGGCCGACCGGGCCGAAGCGAACATGGACCCCTACAAGTCCCGCTTCGCGACGCGGCGCGACATTCGCGACATCGCGCAAGCGCTGGACGGCGCCGACGTCTTCGTCGGCCTTTCGGTCGCCGGCGCGGTCACGCCGGACATGGTCCGGCGGATGGCCCCGCGGCCGATCATCTTCGCGCTGGCGAACCCCGTTCCGGAAATCCTGCCCGACGAAGTACGGACCGTTCGCGACGACGCCATCATTGCGACCGGCCGCAGCGATTTCCCGAATCAGGTCAACAACGTGCTCGGCTTCCCGTTCATCTTTCGCGGCGCGCTGGATGTGCGCGCCACGGAGATCAACGAGGACATGAAGATGGCGGCCACCCGGTCGCTGGCGCTCCTCGCCAAGGAGGACGTCCCCGATTCCGTGGCCGCGCTCTACGGCCTGCGTGGCGTCCGGTTCGGTCCCGACTATCTGATCCCGTTCCCGTTCGATCCGCGCGCGCTGCTGTGGGTGGCGCCCGCGGTCGCGTGGGCCGCGGTGGCCAGCGGCGTGGCGCGCGAATTCTGCGAGATGGACGAGTACCGCCAGCGCCTCGAGCTGCGGCTCGGTCGCGCGCGCGGCATGCTCCGCGGCCTCATCAACCGCGCGGCCCGCGAGCCCAAGCGCATCGTCTTCCCCGAAGGCGAAGACCCGAAGGTCATGCGCGCGGCGGCCATCCTCGTGGATGAGGGCATCGCGCACCCCGTGCTGCTGGGGAGCCGCGCGCGCATCGAGAGCGTGGCGGACGATGGCAACGTCGACCTCGACGGCATCGCGATCGAGGACCCGTCATCGTCCGTCAAGCGCGAGGCGTACGCGCGTTTTCTCTGGGAGAAGCGCCAGCGCAAGGGATGGAGTCTGGACGAGGCGCGGCGGCGCCTCGACAACGGCAACTACTTCGGCTCGTGCATGGTGGCCAACGGCGACGCCGACGCGCTGGTGTCGGGTGTCAATCTCCACTATCCCGAGACCATCCGCCCGGCGCTCGAGGTGATCGGGGCGCATCCCAAGGCCGGCATCGTGAGCGGCCTGTACATGCTGGTGTTCGAGCAGCACGTGGTGGTCTGCGGCGACACCACCGTCAACATCGACCCGACGGCGGAGCAGCTTTCCCAGATCGCGGTTGCCGCGGCGCGCATCACCCGCACGCTCGGCATCGAGCCGAGGATCGCCATGCTGTCGTTCTCCAACTTCGGGTCCGTCCGTCATCCGGAGACCGAGAAGGTGGCGCTGGCGGTACGCCTGCTGCGCGAGCGCGATCCATCGCTCGTGGTGGACGGCGAAATGCAGGCCGACACCGCGGTGGAACCGCAGATCCTCAGGCGCGATTACCCGTTCAGCGCGCTCAAGGAGCGGGCGAACGTGCTAATTTTCCCGAACTTGAGCGCGGGCAACATCGCGTACAAGCTGTTGAACCACCTCGGCGGCGCCACCGCGATCGGGCCTATCCTGGTCGGGATGCGCCGCCCCGTGCACGTGCTGGAGCGTGGAGCCGACGTCCAGGACATCGTCAATATGTCCGCCGTCGCGGTCGTGGACGTGCAGGAGCGCGAGCGGGGCCGCGCGTCACGGACACAGGCGTTGGAAGAAACCCCACAGGTCTATTCGAGGTTATAGCGGATGGCAATTCGGACACCGCCGGCGAGCACGGGCGCGGTCGACGGGCAAACGCTGGACGCGCAGGGACTGAGGCCGCGCGGCCAGGTGCACTGGAACCTGAGGGAGACGGTGCTGTTCGAGAGCGCGATTCGCCGCGGAGAAGGCGAGTTGGCCTTTGGGGGGCCGTTCGTCGCCGTCACCGCCCCGCACACGGGCCGGTCTCCCAACGACAAGTTCGTGGTGAAGGAGCCGTCCACCGAGAAGGATGTGGACTGGGGCAAGGTGAACCAGCCGCTCGCGCCCGCGAACTTCGACCTCCTGCTGAAAGACGTGGCCGCGTATCTCGATGCGCGCGGCGACTTGTTCGTCCAGGACCTGTACTGCGGCGCGGATTCCAGGTACCGCCTGTCCGTGCGCTACGTGTCGCCCAGTGCGTGGCACATGGCGTTCGTGCGCAACATGTTCATCCGGCCGGACATCGCCGACCTCGCGAGCTTCGACCCGAACTTCACGGTGCTGCACGCCCCCGAATTCGAGGCCGATCCGGCGAAGCACGGCACGCGCACCGGCACGTTCATCGTGCTCAACCTCGCCAGGCGCATGATCCTCATCGGCGGCACGCGGTACGCCGGCGAGCTGAAGAAGGCGATGTTCACCGTGATGAACTACTACATGCCCAGGCAGGGCGTGCTCTCGATGCATTGCTCGGCCAACACGGGCAGGGCCGGCGACACGGCGTTGTTCTTCGGCCTCTCGGGAACCGGTAAGACGACGTTGTCGGCGGATCCGGACCGCCAGCTCATCGGCGACGACGAGCACGGCTGGTCCGGCGAAGGCACGTTCAACTTCGAGGGCGGCTGCTACGCCAAGGTGATCAATCTCTCCCCGGAGGCAGAGCCGGACATCTTTCGCACGACGCAGATGTTCGGTACGGTGCTCGAGAATGTGGTCCTCGATCCCGTGACGCGCCGTGTGAAATTCGACGATCAGTCCATCACGGAGAACACACGCGCCTCGTACCCGCTGCCCTACATCCGCAACCACGTACCGAATGGTCGCGGCGGACATCCGAAGAACATCGTGTTCCTCACCGCGGACGCGTACGGCGTGCTGCCGCCCGTCGCGCGACTCACGCGCGAGCAGGCGATGTACTACTTCCTCTCGGGATATACGGCGAAAGTGGCCGGGACCGAGCGCGGCGTGAAGGAGCCGCAGGCGACGTTCTCGGCATGTTTCGGCGCCGTGTTTCTGGTGTGGCACCCCACCAAGTACGCGGAGATGCTGGGCCGGTTGATCGACGAACACGGCTCCAGGGTGTGGTTGCTGAACACCGGCTGGAGCGGTGGTCCGTTCGGCGTGGGAAAGCGCATGAAGCTGGCGCACACGCGCGCCATGGTGCACGCCATCCTCCGCGGCGATCTCGACAGCGTGCAGTGCGACGTGGATCCCGTTTTCGGGCTCTCCATTCCCTGCGAGATCAGGGACGTGCCGGCGGATGTGCTGCGTCCGCGCGACACGTGGTCGGACAAGAAGGCGTACGACGATCAGGCCAGGAAGCTGGCGGACCAGTTCCAGCAGAATTTCGAGAAGTTCGCCGGTGCGTCGGAGGCAGTGAAGAACGCTGGTCCCAGATGACGCCGTCATTCCGAGCGCAGCGAGGAATCCGCAGGTGGACTGCAGATCCCTCGCTGCGCTCAGGATGACGTCATGAAAGTCATCCGCGACCCGCTCTGGAACAACATCCGTGTCGACCCGCTCGCGCTCCGCCTGATCGACACGCCCGCGTTCCAGCGGTTGCGATACGTGAGACAACTCGGGCTGGCGTTCCTGGTCTATCCGGGCGCCAGCCATTCGCGTTTCGAGCATGCGCTCGGCACGTATCATCTCGCGCGACGCGCGCTGCTGCTGCTCGAGGAGCGCGGCGATCTCGCGGGCATCGACGAAGCCAGCCGCGCCGACGTCCGCGTGGCGGCGCTGCTGCACGACATCGGACACTATCCCTTCTCGCACGCGCTGGAGGAGATCGGCGCGCTCAATCACGAGGAAGTTGCGCGGCCGCTCATCTGCGACGGCGACGTCGGCGCCATTCTCCGGGCGGAGCTCGGCGACGCTGCCCCGGCGCGCATCGTCGCCCTGATCCGCGGCGTGAGCGACAGTCCCCTCCAGGGACTGATCTCCGGATCGCTCGACCTCGACAAGATCGAATACCTGCGGCGCGACGCGCACATGTGCGGCGTTCCCTATGGCGAGATCGACGCCGATCGTCTGCTGCACTCGCTGGTCGTTCTGCCGGCCGGAGATCGCCGCGTCGGCGCGCACGGCATCGGCATCCAGGAGAAGGGGCTGTCGGCGGTGGAGTCCCTGTTGTTCGCCAAGTACCAGATGTACCGCAACGTGTACTGGCACCACGCCGTGCGGAGCGCCACGGCCATGTACAAGCGACTCGTGAGCGACGCGCTGGACACCGGCTCCCTGAGCGCCAGCGCGCTCGCGGGTTTCACCGACGAAGGCCTGTTGCTCGGGCTCGAGGCGCGCGGCGGACATCCCCTGTTGACCGCGCTGCGCGAGCGGCGATTGCACAAGCGCGCCGTCGAAGTGCCGGCGGCGGACTTGCCGGCGGACGTCGGCGAGTGGATCGCCTCCGACTGGCGTCGCGCGATGGAGGTCGAAGCGCGGCTCGCCAGTGAGCTGGGCCTCGCGCCGGGCGACGTGCTGCTGGACTATCCCGCCAAGACCGAGATGCTCGGCCTCGATCTCCCGGTGCGCCGGCGGGATGGCCGCATCGAGCACCTCACGCGAGAGAGCGCTGCCAGCACGCTCAACCTGCCAAGACTCTCGGAGGAGCTGTATCGCTCGGCCCGCTGGCTACGCGTGTTCACCGCAAGGCCCGTGCGCCTGACCCGCGACGACATCCTGCGCCTGCTTTAGCAGCCCTCCGCGCCGAAGGCGCGGCGGTTGTCCGCGCCTAGCGCGGCGGTTCTCCGCGCGCAGCGCGGCTGCGGCCGTGCGCCTCCGCCAGCTTGCGGGCGATCCCGCGATAGAACTCGGCGTCGTCCGGTTTGCCCTGTTGCTCGAGCCCGAGCGCCGTCATCTCCAGCGCATACAGGATGTTGCCGAGGTACAACTCCGCCAGCGCGCCTACCGTCTCGGCCCCCCCCCTGTCGCTCAAGCGTCTACTCGTCGTCCTCGATCGCCCTCATCTCGCCGGTGATCCGCGGCGGTGTGTCCGACACTTCCTCCACGTGCACCACGATCGCGGTGATGTTGTCCAGCCCGCCGCGACCGTTGGCTTCGGCGATGAGCGCGTGCACCTTCCGGTCCGGATCGGCGCGCGACATCAGCAGTTGCGCCAGCCGCCGGTCGTCCACCATGCCCGTGAGTCCGTCGCTCGCGACGAGGAAGATGTCGCCCGCGCGCGCGTCGCCGGCGTAGATGTCCGGCTCCACCTCGGGGCTCGCGCCGACGCACCGCGTGATCACGTTGCTGTACGGGTGGTACCGGGCCTGTTCCGGCGTGAGATTCCCGAGGTCCACCTGCTCCTGCACGTAGGAGTGGTCTTTCGTGACCTGCTTCAACGCGCCGTCGCGAAGCAGGTACACGCGCGAGTCGCCCACCTGGCCGATGAGGTAGTGCGCGTCCGCAAGCATCAGTACAGACGCCGTCGTGCCCATCCCCTGCTTGTCCACCTCGGTGATGGTGCGGTCGTGAATGGCGCGGTTGGCCGTGCGCAACGCCTCGCCCAGCACCTTCGTCGCGTTACCGTCACCCAGGTCGGTGACATCCTTGATCTGGCGCAACACGATCTGGACGGCCATCTCACTCGCGACCTCGCCGGCCGCGTGCCCGCCCATACCATCGGCGACGATGAAGATCCCGCGCTCCCGGCTGTCGGGTGACTCCTCGGCGAAGTTGTCTTCATTTCCTGACCGAATCATCCCGACGTCGGTCTTCGCGGAATGCGTGAGCTTCACCCTCTCCCCTGCCCGATGAAGTAAGCCGCCGCGGCTATGATGATCATGATCATGAGCCATGCCCACGTCGGAACAGACCCGCTCTGCGGCTCCGGCCGGGGGGGCGGGATCGGCTCCCGTTTGGGGCGAGGCGCCATCGGACGGCTGGTGGGGGGAGTCGGCAGCGGTTCGATGCCTGACGCAGCCGGCGCGGCCGCCCCAGACCCCCCAGCCACCCCGGCCACACCAGCCGGCTTCACCGGCGCCACCGGCTTTGGAGCGCTTGGAGGCTCGGGACGCGGCGCCGGCTTCGCGGCCGCGCTCGCGACTGGCGGAGCGGCAACGGCGCCGGCGGACGGGGCCGGCGAGGCGGGGCGGCCCGGCTCTGCTTCCGCGCCGGCCTCGACAGCCCGAAGCGGCACCGCGGTCGCTGACACGACAGGGGTGGCTTTCGCCGCCCCCGGCGACGCGACGTCCGCGTAGAACCGGAACTCTTCGCTGCCCACGCGCACCACGTCGGCGCGCGCCAGCACCAGTGGCCCCTGCACGCGCGTCCCGTTGACCCAGACGCCGTTGGTGCTCAGGTCCTGGAGCACATAGCCGTTCTCGGTGGGACCGATCGTGGCGTGTCGGCGCGATA
Source organism: uncultured Gemmatimonadaceae bacterium (assembly GCA_963724885.1). Classification (GTDB taxonomy): domain Bacteria; phylum Gemmatimonadota; class Gemmatimonadetes; order Gemmatimonadales; family Gemmatimonadaceae; genus DASPMP01. The sequence goes on from CAVRWG010000005.1 coordinate 581,956, forward strand.
CCTCGGGCTGCGCGACGACGACGTCGCTTCCCGCTTCGCGTCCGAACGTGATGCCCGTCGCCGGGATCTGGTATTCCTTGCCGTCCACGAGCGAGACGAGTCGGCCGCCGGTGCCCGCAGTCGCGCGCGCGGGGCCCGAGCGCTTGGAGGCCGCGGCCGCGACCTCGTGGGCCGACACGAAATGGGTCGCGCCGATTTTCTTGTCTTCGGAAAAGAGGATCTCGGTGCCGGCCACCTCGACCTTGTCGCCATGCATCAACGGCGTGGGATCCGTGAGAGCGACGCCGTTCACGCGGACAACGACTCCATCACGCGCGCGCCGGATGACAACCTGGTTGCTGCCCGAGAGGTCCAGCACCGCCTGCACACCCAGCGCATCGTCGCTGGAGACGCTCACGTCGACCCCGGCACCTCCGCCGAGGCGCGTCTGCCCCGGCTTGAGTATGTGCTGCTTGTCCTTGACCTGGATGACCGGCATGGCCCTTTTGCTCGACGCCGTCGGGGGAAGTGACAAACTGCGCGAGCACCGCCCGCGCCGGAGGTTGACAAAGGTCCGGCAGAAAACTTACCGCGCTCGACTGCAAGGTCAATCAGACGTTCCGGCGATCAGCCTCCTCCCTCCATCCTCGCCGGACGCTCGAGCCGACTGCAATCGGTAGAGGCGTTCGTAGAATCCACCCAGGGCGAGCAGTTCGCGATGGGTACCGCGCTCGCGAACCTGGCCGTGGTGCAGCACGAGGATCTCGTCCGCGGCCACGATCGTGCTGAGCCGGTGTGCGATCGCGATCGTGGTGCGCCCCGCCATCAGGACGCGCATGGCCCGCTGAATCTCCGCTTCGACCTCACTGTCCACGGCGCTCGTCGCCTCGTCGAGCACCAGCACCGCCGGATCCGCGGCAATCGCGCGCGCGAACGAAAGCAGCTGCCGCTCGCCCACGCTGATCGTCGCGCCGCGCTCCCCCAGCACGTGTGCGTACCTGGCCGGGAGCCGTTCGATCAGGCGATCGGCTCCCACGCGCTCCGCGGCCGCCATCACGTCGCGATCGCTGAGCGGCGCGGAAAGCCGGATGTTGGAGAGGATGTCGCCGGCAAACAGGAAGATGTCCTGCTGCACGTATCCGATCAGCGATCGCAGCGCTCCGACCGGCAATTCCCGGATGTCCACGCCGTTCACGGTGATGCGGCCGCGCTGCGGCTCGTAGTAGCGCAGGAGAAGGCTGACGATCGTCGTCTTGCCCGCTCCCGTGTGGCCCACCAGCGCCAGTGTCCGGCCCGACAGCGCCTCGAAGCTCACGCCCTTCAGCACCCACTCCGGCTCGTCCGACGCCGATCCGTCCGCGGCGTGCGGCCGGTCGTACGCGAACCAGACGTCCTCGAATCTCACTGCGACTGCGGATATGGGATATGGGATATGGGGCATGGGCGCGGGGAGAGTCTTGCGAGGGCCCGGATCCCATGTCCCATGATCCATCTCCGCCTTTTCGTCCAAAAGCCGGAATACTCTCTCGGAGGCCGCCATCGCCTGCTGCAGGATGTTGAACTTGTCCGACAGGTCCTGGAGCGGCTGGTAGAACCGCCGGATGAGCTGCAGGAACGCCGCCACCGTGCCGACGGTGAGCGCGCCGGCCTCCACGCGGCGCGCGCCCGCCACGATGAGCGTCGCCAGCGCGACCGACGAGAGAATCTCGATCGCCGGGAAATACAGCGCGTAGTACGTGATCGAGCGCAGTTGCACGTCGCGGTAGCTGCGGTTCAGCGCGTCGAAGCTGTCGCGTTCGGCCGCCTCCATGCCGAACAGCTGCACTACGCGCATGCCGGTGAGACGTTCGTGAACGAAGGCGTTGATGCGCGCGAGCCGCGTCCGGATCTCGCGGTACGCGCCGCGCACGGCACGCTGGAACTGGCGTGACGTCAGGACGATCAGCGGAATGACCGCGAACGACCAGAGCGCCAGCCGCCAGTCGACCGCGAGCATCAGCGCGCCGATCGCCACCAGCGTGAACAGGTCGCCGAGCCCCGCCACGACCCCCGACGTGAACAGGTCGTTCAGCGACTCGACGTCGGACGTCACCCGGGTGACGAGCCGACCGACCGGATTGCGGTCGAAGAATCGCACGGGCAGGCGCTGCAGGTGCGTGAAGATGTCCACGCGCAGTTGCTGCATCACCCGCTGGCCCAGGAGCGCGGTCAGGATCGTCTCCCAGTAGCCGCAGACGAAGGCGAGCGCGAGCGCCGCGACCATGTACCCCGCGGCGCGCCACGCCATCGCGGGATCGCGCGCCGGGATCGCGATGTCGATGACGTACTGCGTGAGCAGCGGACCGGCGAGCTGAAGCAGACCCTCGAGCATCAGGAGCGCGAGGGCGCCGCCCACCAGCCCCGCGTGCGGCCTGGCGTACGTCAGCAGCCTCCGCATCAGCCGGCCGTCGTACGCGCGATCGAGCGCCTCTTCGTCGTGAAACCTGGTCGGCGCCGTCATTCAACGAATGCTAGCGGCCGTCTTGCCGCCTGCGAAATCGAGGATTTGCGAACCCAACTGGTATGCGCGTTGCGACTTGCAGGGCGGATTGCTGACACCGACTGGAGGTTCTTCCGTATGTCGATACTTGCGTGGGTTGTCCTGGGGCTCATCGCTGGCGCCATCGCGAAGGCGATTATGCCGGGCGATGACAAGGGCGGCATCGTCGTCACGATTCTTCTTGGAATCGTCGGCGCGTTTCTCGGCGGCTTCCTCGGCAACCTGATCGCCGGCACGGGCCTCAGCGGCTTCTCCATGTGGAGCGTGCTGCTCGCCGTGGTGGGCGCCGTCCTGCTGCTCTGGATCTATCGCGCCGCGACGAAGAAGAGAGGGACTACGACCCTGTAGCGCAGCCGCGCGTTAGCGCGACGCCAGCCGGCCTCGGGCCGGACAACCGCCGCCGCTTCGCGGCGGAGAACTGCCGGTGTATGCCGGAGAACCGCCGCCGCTTCGCGGCGGAGAACTGCTCAATGGCAGTTGTCCGCCGCGAAGCTGCGGCGTCTTTCTGCGCAGAAGGCGCAGCGGTTCTCCGCGGCGCAGCCGCGGCAGTTTTCCGCGCGGCAGGCGCGGCGTTTCTCCGTGGCGCCGGCCACGGCAGTAAGTTCACCGGGTGAAGGACTTCATCCGCATCCGCGGCGCCCGCCAGCACAACCTCAAGAACATCGATCTCGAAATCCCGCGCCGGGCCTTCACCGTCATTACAGGCCCGTCCGGTTCCGGCAAGTCGTCGCTTGCGTTCGACACCATCTACGCCGAGGGACAGCGCCGGTACGTCGAATCGCTGTCCGCCTACGCGCGCCAATTCCTCGAGCGCATGGAAAAGCCCGATGTCGACCTCGTCGAAGGGCTCTCTCCCGCCGTCGCGATCGAACAGAGGAACCCGACCAAGACGTCGCGCTCCACTGTCGGCACGGCGACGGAGATCTACGACTACCTGCGCCTGCTCTGGGCCCGCATCGGAAAGACCTACTGCCGCGTCTGCGGACGGCTGCTGCGACCGGACACAGTGCAAAGCGTCACCGATGCCGTGCTCGGCCTCGGTCCGGGAGCGCGCTTCTCCATCGCGTTCCCGCTGCGGCTGTCGGCGTCGGTCACGCACGACGTGGTCGTGGAGAATCTTCGCGCCCAGGGGTTCGTGCGCGTCGAGGCCGATGGCCGTACGCTGCATCTCGAGGACCTGAAGGGCGGCGCGATCGACCTCACGCGCGCGAAGGCGCTCTTCGTCATCGTCGATCGCCTCACCGCGGACGAATCGGCGCGCGGACGCATCGCCGACGCGATCGCGTCCGCCTTTCGCGAGGGCGACGGTGATTGCGTCATCCTGCCGGCGGCTGACGGCAAACGGCAAGCGGCAAACGGGGTTCTGCGCTTCACCGAGCGCTTCGAGTGCCCCGACGATGGCACGCGAGCGCCCACACCGACGCCGCAGCTCTTTTCGTTCAACAGCCCGCGCGGCGCCTGCGGCGAGTGCAACGGCTTCGGCGCGGTGCTCGAGTACGACGAGGCGCTCATCGTTCCGCGCCCCGACCGCACGCTGCGGGAGGGAGCCATCCATCCCTGGACGATGCCGCGCTACGACAACAAGCGACGCGCGCTCGCGGAGTTCGCACGCCTCGAGAAGATCCCGATGGATCGGCCGTGGCACGCGCTGCCGCAGTCGGCGCGCGACCGATTGCTGCGCGCCCGGGTCCGCGGGTACAAAGGCATTCTTCCCTTCCTCGAGGACCTCGAGGAGAAACGGTACAAGCAGTACATCCGGGTCTTTCTGCGCCAGTACCAGTCCGCGCGCGTGTGTCCCACGTGTGGCGGCGCCAAGCTGCAGCCCGACGCGCTCCAGGTACGCGTCGGCGACGTGAACATCGCGCAAGTCGCCGAGCTGCCCACCGAACAGCTGTTGCCGTGGCTCGATGCACTGCCGCTCAGCGAGTTCGAGCGCGGCGTCGCCGCCCACCTGCTCAAGGAAGCGCGCGATCGCGTCCGGTTTCTCTGCGACGTCGGGCTCAACTACCTCTCGTTGAATCGCGCGACCCGGACGCTGTCCGGCGGCGAGGCGCAGCGCATCGGCCTGGCGAACTCGCTCGGTGCCCAGCTCGTGGACACCCTGTACGTCCTCGATGAGCCGTCCATCGGCCTCCATGCGCGTGACATGGCGCGCCTGCTGCGCCTGCTCGCGCGCCTGCGCGACGCGGGCAACACCGTGCTGGTGGTGGAGCACGATCTCGAGGCGATCCGCGCGGCCGATTACATGGTGGAGCTCGGACCGGGCAGCGGCGAGCGCGGCGGCCGCGTCGTGTTCGCCGGCCGCATGGACCGCGTGAGCGAGAGCCCGCTCACCGGCCAATACCTCACCGGCGCCAGGTCGATCGCGGTCCCGGTGGAACGGCGCAAGCTCGGACCGCGCTGGCTCACCCTCACGGGCGCGCGCGAGCACAACCTCAAGGACGTGGACGTCCGCATCCCGCTCGCGGCGGTCACTGCCATCACCGGCGTGTCGGGATCGGGAAAGAGCACGCTCGTCTACGATGTGCTGCTGCGGGCGCTCGAGACGACGCTGCACGGAGAACACTCCGCCAAGCGCCATCTCGGCGAGCGCGTCGGCGCCTATACCGCGCTCACCGGCCAGGACGCGCTCGACGACGTCGTCTGCATCGATCAGAGCCCCATCGGCAAGACGCCGCGCTCGAACCCCGTGACGTATGTGAAAGCGTACGACGAGATCCGGCGCCTCTTCGCCGACGCGCCCCTGGCGCGTCAACGGCGCTATACGCCGGGCACGTTCAGTTTCAACGTGGCGGGCGGACGCTGCGGGATGTGCGAAGGCGCCGGCTCTCTCGAGGTCGAAATGGTCTTCATGGCGGACGTCTACGTGCCATGCGACGAGTGTGGCGGCAAACGGTTCCGCGCCGACGTGCTCGAGGTGACGGTGGGCGGAAGGAACATCCACCAGGTCCTCGCCCTCACGGTGGACGAAGCCATCCGCGCGTTTCCTCGCGAGGAGAAGCTCGGCCAGGCGCTGTGGCAGCTGCAGCAGGTGGGACTCGGCTACCTCCGCCTCGGCCAGCCCGCCACGACGTTGTCCGGCGGCGAAGCCCAGCGGCTGAAGATCGCCCGGGAGCTGGCGACCGCGGGCAGGAAGGCCGGCCGGAAGCTGTACCTCATGGACGAGCCCACCACCGGACTGCATCTCGAGGACATCCGGAGGCTCGCCCAGGTGTTCGATCGGCTCGTGGACGCCGGACACACGCTGGTCCTGATCGAGCACAATCTCGACGTCATCAAGCTGGCGGACTGGATCATCGACCTTGGGCCGGAGGCCGGCGCGCGCGGCGGCGAAATCGTCGCGCAAGGACGGCCGGAAGAGGTCGCGAAGTGCGAGGGATCGCACACCGGTCGCTGGCTTCGCACCGTGCTCCCCGCTAATTTTGACAAGCTGGTTTTTCCATTCCCCAGTAGCTCAGCTGGTCAGAGCATTCGACTGTTAATCGAAGGGTCGTAGGTTCAAATCCTACCTGGGGAGCTCGACCCACACAGCGTCCACCGCGTCTCGCAGCGGCCCCTTGGGGCCGCTGTGCTTTTTACCGCCATCGCGACGCATGCCCAAACGACCCGCCAGCGCCTCCTCAGGCCGACCACCGGCATCCACACCGCTCGTGGGTGTCATCATGGGCAGCAAGTCGGACTTGAAGTACATGAATGCCGCGGCCGACCTGCTCACGGAACTGGGGGTCCCGCATGAGGTCCGGATCGTGTCGGCGCACCGCACCCCGGACTGGATGTTCGAGTACGCCGCCGGCGCCGAGCAGCGCGGGCTCGAAGTGATCATCGCCGCCGCTGGTGGCGCCGCGCACCTGCCCGGGATGGTCGCGGCCAAGACGGTGCTCCCCGTGCTCGGCGTCCCCGTTCCCGCTACCTCTCTCAATGGCCTCGATGCGCTGCTCTCCATCGTGCAGATGCCGCGCGGGGTCCCGGTCGGCACGCTCGCGATCGGCGAGGCCGGGGCGGCCAACGCGGCGCTGCTCGCCGCGTCGATCGTCTCGCGCGGGAGGCCCGAGATCCGCGAACGGCTGCGCGCCTGGCGCCTCAACCGCACCGAAGAAGTCCTGCGCGACTCGTGACGCCGGCGCGGTCAGCGACCTCCGTCGCGCCCGGCGGGACGATCGGCATGCTCGGCGGGGGGCAGCTCGGGCGCATGACGGCGCTCGCCGCGCGCTCGATGGGCTATCGCATCCACGTGCTCGACCCGGACCCCGAGTGCTGCGCGGCGCCGGTGTGCGATCGCGTGGTCGCCGCGCCGTTCGACGACGTGGAGGCCGCGCGTGAGCTGGCGCGCCATTGCGACGTCGTCACGCTCGAGATCGAGCAGATCGCCGTCGCCGTGCTCGACGCCGCCAGCGGCCATGCGCCGACGCGCCCGGGCCCGGATGTCATCGGCGTCATCCAGGACCGGGCCGCGCAAAAGGCCTGGCTGGCGAAGCATGGCTTTCCGCTGGGACTCTACCGCCCCATCGCGAGCGCCGACGACGTCGCGATGACCGTGCGGGAATTCGGCGACTCCTTCGTGAAGGCGTGCCGCGGCGGTTACGACGGCCGCAGCCAGGTCCGCGTGACGGACGCCGCGCTCTCGGCGGACGCGTGGCGCGCGCTCGGCGAGCGTCCCGCGGTCGCCGAGCAGGCGCTGGATCTCGCGGGCGAGATCTCCGTCATGGTCGCGCGCCGCCCCGGCGGTGAGGTCGTCGTGTTCCCGGTGGCGCTCAACCATCACGAGCGGCAGGCGTTGTCGTGGTCCACGATCCCCGCGCCGCTCGATCGCGCGCTGCTGCAGCGCGCGCAGGACCTCGGCCGCGGCATCGCGGAAAAAATCGAGCTCGAGGGCCTGCTCGCGATCGAGCTGTTTCTCACGGGCTCCGGCGAGCTGCTCGTGAACGAGCTGGCGCCGCGACCGCACAACTCTTTCCACGCCACCGAGCGCGCGTGCGTCATCAGCCAGTTCGAGCAGCTGGCGCGCGCCGTGTGCAACCTGCCGCTGGGCGATGCCGGCGTCGTTCGGCCCGCGGCGATCGTGAACCTGTTCGGCGACCTCTGGCTCGACGGGCGCACGCCTGACTTCTCCGCGGCGCTCGCGGAGCCGGGCGTCCGCCTGCATCTGTACGGCAAGCGCGGCACTCGGGCGGCGCGCAAGATGGGTCATCTCTCCGCGATCGGAGGGTCGGCGCTCGACGCCCTCGAGGTTGCGCGGCGCGCCGCCGGGCGCATCGGCGCCACGACCGAGCCGCTGCCGGCGACGCTGCGCGCGTTCGGAGCGGGTGCGTGAACGCTCCCCGCGCTTTTTCGCGGATCGAGGATTTCGCGCTCGAGCGCTACTTTGCGCGCTGGGAATTCGCGGTACGCCATCAACTGAGCGCCTCCGATGTGGAGCCGTACACGCTGAACGAGCTGCTGGCGCTCGCGGACGTGGACGCCCGGCGGCGCTGGGACGCGCTCTCGCTCGGCTACACCGAATCCGCCGGGCTTCCCGCGCTTCGGAGCGAGATCGCCGGCCTCTTCGAGCGCCTCGAGCCGCGCCATGTCCTGGTGGTCGCCGGCGCCGAGGAGGGGATCTTTCTCTCGATGCACGCCCTGCTCCCCGAGCCGGGCGACGAGGCCGTCGTCGTCACCCCCGCGTTTCAGTCGCTCCATTCGGTCGCCGCGGCGATCGGCGCCGTGGTGAAACAAGTGCCACTCCGCGCGGACAACGATTGGCGGCTCGACCCCGACGAGATTGGGCGCGCGGTCTCGCGACGCACGCGCGTCATCGCGATCAACTTTCCCCACAATCCCACGGGCTCGCACATCACGCCCGACGTCCAGCGGCGGCTCGTCGATATCGCGGAAAGCGCGGGTGCCGTGCTCTTCTCGGACGAGGTCTATCGCGGCCTGGAGTACTCGGCGGACGACGTTCTGCCGCCCGCCGCGGACCTCGCGGTGAGTGCCGTCAGCCTGGGCGTCATGTCCAAGTCGTTCGCGCTCCCCGGCCTCCGCATCGGCTGGATCGCGACCCGCAACGCGGCCCTGCTCGATCGCGTCGCGCGCCTGAAGGACTACACCACGATCTGCGCCTCCGCGCCGTCGGAGGTTCTGGCGCTCATGGCGCTGAGAGCCAGGGAGCGTGTGCTGGCGCGCTCGCGCGCCGTGGTGGCGCCGAACATCGCGCAGGCGCGCGCGTTCTTCGACCGGTGCGGTGATCACGTCCGGTGGGTTCCGCCCCGCGCGGGCAGCGTGGCGTTTCCGCTCTTCACGCGACAGGACGCGGATCAGGTGTCCGCCGGCCTCGCCGAGCGCGGGAGCGTGCTGCTCATGCCCGGCAGCGTGTTTGGCGCGGCGTGGTCACGGCACTTCCGCCTCGGGTTGGGTCGGCGCGACTTCCCGCAGGCGCTCGAGGCACTGGAGTCCGCGCTCACCTGATCCCCGGCGCAACCGGGCACTGGCTTTGCGACTCGCGGCTGCATGCGGGATGGACGAAGGCGCCTGGAACGGATCGCGATCACGGCCGTGATCGCTGGCTGGATTGGCCCCACCGTCGCGCGCATGGTGCGGCGAGCCGGCGCGGCGCGGCGCGCCGTGGACCTGCGCATGAGCGTGGTGGTCGAGCGACCCATCACCGAGGTGTTCGAGTTCAGCCACGATTTCGAGAACTTCCCCGAGATCACCGACGAGCTCCTCAGTGTCGAGGACTCCCAGGACGGTCGCTCGCACTGGGTCGTTCGTTCGCCGACCGGTCGAACGATCGAATGGGACGCGATCGTCACCAAGTACGTGCCGAATGCGGTGATCGCGTGGGAAAGCGTTCCCGGCTCCTCGGTTGAGTCCACCGGGCTGATGCGCTTCGCGCCGGTCTCGCCGGGACAGACCCGCGTCGATATCACGCTCACGTACCTGCCTCTGCACACCACGCTCGCGGAGGCAATCCGCGCGATCTTCCGTTCGACCAGCGCGCAGCGGTTGCGCTCCGAGGTCGCCTCCGCGTCGCGCACGTTGAACCGGCGCTGACGCCGCCGCTTCGCGCAATTCGCTTCCCGCCGTTCGTTTTCGAAGCACGCGTCTTGCCCGATTGGTCGCTGGGCTCCCTTGGAGGCAGTCGCGGTGGTGATGGAGGTCAGCGGTTCGCGACGCGTTTACGGCGCGGTGAGCGCTCCTCGAAATGTCGGGGACGTCGAGCGGGCGTTGTCGATCCTGGGTGGAACCGCGCTGGCCATCGCCTGTACCGGGCGCCGCGGCACGAGCCGGGCGGTGTTGGCGGCGGTCGGCGCCGAGCTCGTGCGACGCGGCGCCACCGGCCGCTGTCGGGTATACGAAGCGCTGGGTGTCTCGACGGCGACCACAAAAGGCTACGCGTACGCGACGGATCGCGCCGAGCACGACCTCGTGAGCCTGTCGGCGACGGTCGATGCGCGCAACGCCATCAAGATCGAGCGCAGCGTCCTGGTCGCGCGCGCGCGCGACGACGTGTACCGCTACTATCGCGACTTCCGCAACCACCCGCGCTTCACGCGGTACGTCGAGCCTGTCGAAATCCTCAGTCCGACCCGGTCGCATTGGCGGATGAATCTCGGGGGCCGACGCATTCAGTTTGACTGCGAGGTCATCAACGACATTCCGGGCGTTCTCATTGCTTGGAAATCGGTCGCCGGTTCCGACGTCGCGCACGCCGGCTCCGTGCACTTCCGGGATGTCCCGGGCGGAACCGAGGTGAAGGTGGTGGTGGCCTACGAGCCGCCCGGTGGCCGATTGGGCCACATTATCACCAAGGCGCTGGGCATGTCGCCCGAGCAGTTCGTCGGCGAGAATCTGCGCAGATTCCGCGACCTGATGGAAGCGCGCGACTACGCGGGCCGGGCGGTCGAGACGCTGTCCGGCGAGCGCTAGGAAAGCGCTCGCTCCCTCAGGCGCCACCGGCGGCGAAGCGATCGTCGTCGCGCCGGCCGTGCCCCTCCCGGCGTTCGGAGATCCGGTCGTCCGGCATCCCCCCGTCCTGCTGCACCTCCAGCACCCGGAACGGCGCGCGTCCTTCCCAGCGCGCTTTCAGCAGCGGCAGCGAGACGTTGAACACCGGGATGCCCCGTGATGTCCGACCCTCGAGCGCGCCGCGATGCGCGTGCCCGTGAAACACGGCGGTGACGTCGTAGCGGAGCAACGGTTCCTCCAGCCGACTCGACCCGAGGAACGGGTAGATCTCCAGCGGCTCGCCTTCGACGGTGTCGCGGATCGGCGCGTAGTGGATCACGACGATGCGATGCTCGTTCCTGAGCCGCGCGAGCGCCGACTCGAGCTTGAGCGCCTCGCCGATCGCCTCGTGCACGAACGCCTTGATCACCGACTCGCCCCACGCGCCCAGCGCGCCGCGCCCGAATCCGCCGCAAAAGCCGCGTATCCCCGCGAAGCCCACTCCGTGGATCTCGCAGGTATCCCCGTCGAGCACCTTCACGCCGGCGTCCGAGAGGATGCGCATGACCTCCTTCTCTTCCCCCGCCTCGTAGTCGTGATTCCCCAGCACGGCGACCGCGGGGATTCGCAGCGCGGCCGTGAGGTCCTTGGCGAGCACCCTCGCTTCCTCGGCCAGACCGTAGTCGGTGAGGTCGCCCGCGAACACCACCACGTCGGCGTTCGTGCTGATCTCGGCGAAGAGCGGCTGCAGGGATCCCGCAGAGGTTCTGGTGTAGTGGATGTCGCTGAGCGCGGCGATACGGACGACGCCCGGTACGGTCATTGGCCTCGAGGAAGCTCGATCGCCGCTCCTACCGAAGAATCCGGGCCAACCGGGCGACCTGGTCCGTTGGCTAGCCCTGCTCTTGCATTGTCGAGTCCGTGCATGGCTTCGCAATCCACGCTCAATGATCCGGGCCGCGACACCAACACGTTCTATCGGCGAACACTGCATGTGCTGAGCGACGCGCACATCCCGTTTCTCGTCGGCGGCTCGCACGCGTACCTGCAGTACACGGGCATCGTCCGGAACACCAAGGATTTCGACCTTTTTCTCCGGCGCGACGATCTCGATCGCGCGCTCGATTCGCTGCGCGACTCGGGCTATCGAACCGAGATCGCCTTTCCTCACTGGCTGGCCAAGGCCTACCAGGCGGGAGACCACGTGGACCTGGTCTTCAGTTCGGGGAACGGCGTCTGCCGCGTGGACGACGACTGGTTCGCGCACGCGATCGAGGCCGAAGTGCTCGGCATGCCCGTCAAGATCGCGCCGGTCGAGGAATTCCTGTGGCAGAAGGCGTTCGTCATGGAGCGCGAGCGCTTCGACGGCGCCGACGTGATGCACCTCATGCGTCACTGCGCCGAGGTCATCGACTGGGACCGGCTGTCGGGGCGCTTCGGGCAGTACTGGCCGCTGCTGCTCACGTACATGACGATGTTCTCGTTCGTGTATCCCTCCGAGTGGCGCCGCATTCCGTCCGCGTTCTTCGAGGAGCTGCTTGGCCGCGTGCAGCAGCAGTTGGCCGCTGGCTCGAACGGCGCGGAGCGGGTCTGCCAGGGGACGCTCGTGTCACGCGGCCAGTACATGATCGACATCGGGCAATACGGCTTCGCCGACGCGCGACTGTCACCGCGAGGGAACATGTCGCCCGAAAACGCGATCTACTGGACCTGGGCCATCGAGAACGTGGACTGAGGCGAAACCATTCAAACCGCCTCGACCGTAGGGGTGTCTAGTTCACAGACTCCTGCGGAGTGATCCCCAAATGCCCGTGAAGCTGGCTCGCGCGGTGGCGGCTGCTGTCGCCCTCGCCGCCGTCCCGTCCATCCCGCTCGCCCAGGCGGAAACCCGGTCCATCAAGGGCTCCACAGTCGCCATCTACAATCTCGCGGGGCGCCTCCGCGCCGTGGCGGGAACCGGCGACGCGGTGACCGTGGAGATCACCCGCGGCGGCGCCGACGCGTCGAAGCTGGCCATCCAGACGGGCGCCATCGGCGGCCGCGAGACGCTGCGCATTGTCTATCCCGCCGATCGCGTCGTGTATCCGGGCTCCCGGTCCCGCACCAGCATCAATGTGCGCGCGGACGGCACCTTCAGCGACGCCGACTGGGGCGGTTTCGGAAACCGCGATCGCGACCGCGTGGACATCCGCGGCTCCGGGCCCGGGCTGGAAGCGTTCGCGGACCTGGTCGTGCGGGTCCCGAAAGGACAGAAGATCGAGCTGTTTCTCGCCGTCGGCAGGGCGGAGGTCGCGAACGTCGAGGGCGATTTGCTGCTGGACGTCGGCGCCGCAGAAGTAGACGTCTCGGGAACGAAGGGCATCCTCACGCTCGACACCGGCTCCGGCCGCGTCTCCGTCCGCGACGCCACCGGCGACGTGAACGTCGACGTGGGATCGGGAGGACTCCTGCTGGAACGCATCAAGGGAGATGTCCTCCGGCTCGATTCGGGCTCCGGCGGGGTTCAGGGCTCCGACATCGACGTGCGGGAGTTGAGCGCGGACGTGGGTTCCGGCGGCCTGCGCTTCTATCGCGTCAAGGCGATGCAGGTGACCGCGGAAACGGGAAGCGGCGGCGTGCAACTGGACCTCATGTCGGACCCCGAACGCGTGACGGTGGAGACGGGGTCGGGCGGTGTCACGATTCGCGCCCCGTCGACGTTGAGCGCGGAGATCGAGGCGGAGACCGGGAGCGGCGGGTTCGAGACGGACTTCGAGATCACGACGCGGCGCGTGAGCCGCAACTACGTGATGGGACGGATCGGCGAGGGCAAGGGTCGCCTCCACCTCGAGTCGGGCTCGGGCGCGATACGACTACTCAAGAACTAGGGTCCTGCCTGATGACGGTGAATTCAAGTCGTTAGTGGGTAGTCGCTCAGTTCACCCAGTCTTTCAGTGCGCCACTGGCACACTGGCGCACTTTCGACTGGCGACCTTCAACTTGAATCTCCTCTCCCTAGTCGGAGGTTGCTCCGCGGGAGAGACCAGGCGAGCCGGTTAGCTCGCTGCTTGCGAGGGAATCCGTCCGAACCGGCGATCGCGGGCCTCGAACTCGCCGATCGCCTGGATCAGGTCGCTCTCGCCGAAATCCGGCCACATGGTCGGCGAGAACACCAGTTCGGCGTACGCGCACTCCCAGAGCAGAAAGTCGCTGAGCCGCTGCTCGCCGCCGGTGCGGATCAGCAGATCCACGTCGCGGACGGGCGCGGGATCGTGGTCCACGTCCGCCAGCAACTGTGAAAAGCGCTCGCGCGTCAGCGACGCAGCCGACTCCTTGGCCCTGGCCGCGGCCCGCAGGATCGCGTCGCGCGAGGAGTAGTCCACCGCCACGCGCAGGTGCAGGTTGCGGCCTCCGGCGGTCATGGCTTCCGCCTGGATGATCGTCTGCCGGAGCGACGGCGGCAGCCGGTCGCGACGCCCGACGATGGAGAGGCGCACGCCGTTCTCGAGGCAGCGCTTGGATTCCACCAGGAGCGAGCGCCGAAAGAGGCGCATCAGCCCGATGACCTCGGGGCGGGGCCGGCCCCAGTTGTCGCTCGAGAACGCGTAGAGTGTCAGCGTGCCGATGCCCGCGCGCACCGCGGACTCCACGATGTTGCGGGCCGCTCTCACTCCGGCGGTGTGCCCGGCCGTTCGCGGCAACGCCCGGGCCGTCGCCCAGCGCCCGTTGCCGTCCATGATGATGGCAACGTGCATCTGCGCACGTTCCGGGTGCGGCGCGCGCCGCGCTGTGGTACTCGGTGTCATCGATCGATTAACGGTCCCGCGCGGCGCGGATCAGCGCCTCCATGTGGTCCAGATAGCGCTCCAGCGCGCGGCGGCCCGACGCGGTGAGGGCGTAGCTCGTCTTGGGTACGCGACCCTCGAAGCTCTTGTGGCACGTGAGGTAGTGCGCCTCTTCCAGCTTGCGCGCATGGACGCTGAGATTGCCGTCCGTCGTGTGCATGAGCCGCTTGAGATCATTGAAGCTCAGCGAATCGTTGACGGCGAGCGCGCTCACGATACCGAGGCGCAGCCGCTCGTGGATGAGACGATCGAGCCCGAGCGGGCTCTCGTCGGCGGCCTTGCCTCGGACTGTTCGCAGCGCGCGTCCGGGCTTGGCGTCCGGGCGCTGGCCGTCCTTGGGAACCGCGCCGTGTTTAGCCACCGTGCCTCCTGGCGATGACGAGCCCAAAGACGATGTGCAGGACACCAAACCCGGAGATCATGAGGGCCGTGCTCCAGCCGACGGGCGCGAAAAGCGCCACGGCGCCGACCACGATGAACGCGGCTCCCATCACCGGGACGATGCGCACGGAGAACGCGCCCGCCGCCACAACCGCCGTTCCGTAGAGCAACATCCAGACGCCGGGCAGCAGGTCATACGTCTCGCGCTGCATGAAGGCGAACGTGACGACCATGCCGACCACGAAGACCGGGGAGAAGCTGAACAGCAACTTGCGCACGGATCCCGAGAGCAGCGGCAGGCTGGCAGAACGCGCCTTGCTGTACATGAACCAGACGGAGATCAGCAGCGCCAGGAACGCCTCGGCGCCCCACACGATCACCCACTCGCTCGAGGAGGCGAACCGTTCGGCGACGAGGGCCGCGACGATGGCGGTGAGACCGATGACCATCTGGCCCCAGCCCGACACGGCGGTGAAGGTCCCCGCCGCCTCCATCGTCTCCCGGATGAAGCGCAGGTTGTCCATCGCCCGCGCCTGCATTTCGGGCGGATTCGCCGGCCGCGGACGAATGGGAAGCACGTCTGACATGCTCCGAATCTACCGTCGGCCAGAGCCTTCGGCAAGTACTTTGTGATGTAAAGCTACGGGGGCGTGTCGGGCTCCCGATCCCGTCGGACGCGGCCCACCGATGAGGGCGTCGTGGAGGGCGGATCGCTCGCCGGGAAGCTCTGTTCCGACATCTCGTCCACCTCCCGTTCTTCCAGGTGGCGGGCCAGCGCGGCGGCGGCTCGGCGTGCGAACTCGCCCGCGTCGGCGCCTTCCCCGGTCTCGATCAACACGACGTCGGCGTCGGCGCCCCCGGCCCGCTCCAGGACGGTTGCACCCGCTCCGAACGCGGCGATCGGCTTGTCCGACAGCAGGAACTCGCGCACGAGCTGCACGAGCTGGTTCGACGCTGCATCGGGCGACGCCGCGATGACCAGCGCGGCGAATCTCCCACCGTGCCAGTCCTCGCCGGTACTCCGCGCCAGGTTCTCGACGCGCGCACCGTGCCGCTCAAGTTCGGACAGGATCGCCGCCGCAGCCCCACTCCCGCCCGCGTCGCCCGCGAACAGCGCGATGCGGCGGCCCTCCAACCCGCGCAACATCCTACTCCTCCTCTCCCTCGCGTTGCGCGCGCTTCTCCTTCAGGTCGGTGAGCGCGGGGTTCTCGCCGCGCTTCTGATCCGCGAGCTTGCCGCGCTCGGTGTGGAGCGCCTGCTTGTCTTCCTCGTAGATGTGCTCGTCGTTGGGACGCGACTTGAAATCCGTCGCGATGAGGTCCTTGCGAATCTGTTCTGGCCGCTTGCCGCCCATGTGTCGCTCGCTTCAGGGTCCGACGACGAGCGTGTCAGGAACCGTGCCTGCCGCGTCAGCGATTCGACACGTTGTAGCGCAGCAGGATCTCCTTCACCCGCTCGATCGGGATCGCTTCCACGGTCCGGCCATTCCCGGTGACGGACGTCGCCTTGAACAGGGAGTTGTAGATCGCCTCTTCCGTCGCTTCGACGACCGCGGCGAACAACGCGCTGGTCTCCTCGTTCGCTAGCTCCTGGAGCGCCAGCCGCCTGGCATCCACGGCGCGCCGCACCCCGGCGTTCGTCGAGAACGCGATCGCGTAGTCGCCCGACCCGTTGGAGGCGAACGATCCCGTCCGCGCCAGCCCCATCATCGATCTCGCGGCCAGCCGCTCGAGGTTCCGGTCGGAGAGCGGCGCATCGGTCGCGATGACGATCATGATCGAGCCGTCTCCACGGTCCGTCACGTCCCGCTGGAACGAGTAGCGCCCCAGTTCCTTCCCGACCGGCGCGCCCAGGACCTGGAGTATGCCGCCGAAGTTGGATTGCACCAGAACGCCGATGCGCCAGGCGCCGAGCGATTGCGGCAGGACGCGCGACGATGTGCCGATGCCGCCTTTCCATCCGAACGCCGATGTTCCGGTGCCGGCGCCGACGCTTCCCTCCTCGACGGCCATCGTCGCGGTCTCGAGCGCGCGACGCACATGCTCGCGGCGGATCGGACGGGAGCGAATCGCGTTGAGGCCGCCGTCGTTCGTTTCGCCCACCGCGGCATTGATGCTTCGCACCTGCGCCATGTCGGGACGTTCCAGCAGCCATTCCACCATCGCGTCGGCTGCTTTCCAGACACACAGCGTGCACGTGAGCAGGATCGGCGTCTCCAGCTCGCCCAGCTCCCGCAGCTGCGTCGCGCCCAGGAGCTTGCCGAATCCGTTGCCGACGTGAAGCGCGGCGGGAACGCGATCACGATAGAGATTGCCGCCGTGCGGGAGGATCGCCGTGACTCCGGTCCGGACCGAATCGCCCTCGATCACGGTCACCTGGCCGACCGCGACCCCGTCCACGTCGGTGATCGCGTTTCGCGCACCGGGCGGGAAGATGCCCGGCGCTACTCCAAGGTCGCGCGCGCGGGGCCGCGCGTCCTGGGCCTGCAGCGGTGAAGCCACGGCGAGCATCATCGCCAGAACAGTCGGCGCGCACAACCCGCATTTCTTCCGCCCGCTCATTCGGATCTCCACTTTTCTCTGGGTGATCAGTGTCGTCAGGGCCGACATAACAACGCTCCGGGTGGACGCCATCGTCAATGCGGCGAATGAAACGCTCCCCGGCGGTGGCGGCGTGGATGGCGCGATCCATCGCGCGGAGCTGTGCCGCACGCTCGCGCGCTGAGCGTCGCCTATTCTTGATGGATGGCAATCGTCCCGCTTTTCGGTCACCAGGAGCTGCAGGCCCGCCTGCTGGACGCGTTGACCCGCAACGCGCTGCCCGCGAGCCTGCTTTTCCACGGTCCGCGCGGTGTCGGCAAGCAGCGTCTCGCGGTCTGGCTCGCCCAGGTCCTGCTTTGCGAGTCTGTCGACAAGCCCTGCGGCGAGTGCCGCGGCTGCCGGTTCGCCCTGGACCTCAAGCACCCCGACCTCCACTGGTACTTCCCGCGCCCCCGCCTCAAGGACAGCGACGCCGATCTCGAGGACGTGCGTGAGGATTATGGCGAGGCCATCGCCGACAGGGCGCGCGACGGCGGGCTGTACCCGCCATCGCAGGGGAGCGACGGCATCTACGTGGCGACCGTCCGGGCGATTGTGCGAGAGGCCGTGGTCTCGCCTGCCCTCGGACGCCGGAAGGTCTTCATCATCGGTGACGCCGAACGCATGGTGCCTCAGGAGGGCTCTGAGTTCGCCGCCAACGCGTTCCTCAAGCTGCTGGAGGAGCCCCCCGACGACACCACGCTGGTTCTCACGTCCAGCGAGCCGGGGGCGTTACTGCCCACGATCCGCTCGCGCGTCGCTTCGATTCGCGTGGCTCCGGTGGCCAGCGACGACGTGCGCGCGTTCCTCGCCAACCACCAGGTAGCCGAGCGGCTGAAGGGGGACGACGACCTGCCGGCGAGTCCCGCGGAGCGCGTCGTGTTCGCGGGTGGAGCGCCCGGGAGGCTACTTGCCGGCGCCATGTGGAGTCAGGCGGTCGATAACGCCCGTCGGCTGCTCGAGTCGGCCACCGGGAGCCCGGCCGCGCGCTTCGAGGCGGCGTGGTCCCAGGCCGCGAGTCGCGCCCGCGGCAGCTTTGCCGACACACTGGACGCGCTCACCGTCGAGCTCCACGACCGGGCCAAATCATCCGCTCGTCGAGGCGCCACCAAGGCGGCACTGGGCGCCAGTCAGGCCATTGAATTAGTGGAAGTCGCCAAGGAGCGTGTCGGAACCAATGCAAGTCCACAACTCATCGCGGTCAACCTGATGCGAGAGCTTCGGGAGCTACTCACATGACGGGCAAACGCGCCCCCTCCAATCTCAGCCACGTTGGTCCGGACGGATCGGCCCGCATGGTGGACGTCTCATCCAAGCCGGAGACCCAGCGAACCGCCCGGGCCCGCGGCGTCATTCGAATGACGGCAGATGCCTGCTCGGCGATCCGGTCGCATCAGGTCAAGAAGGGTGATGTGCTGGCTGTGGCCAGCGTGGCTGGAATCATGGCCGCCAAGCGAACGGCCGGGCTGATTCCACTGTGCCACCCCCTGGTCCTGGACGACGTCCAGGTGGACCTGTCGGCCGACCCCGATCTGCCGGGCGTCGTGGCAGAGGCACAAATCAGGACAACCGGACGTACGGGTGTAGAGATGGAGGCCATTGTCGCGGTGACCATTGCGCTCGTTACGGTGTATGACATGACAAAGAGCGCCGATCGAGGGATGGTGATCGGCGATATATCTTTGGTCGAGAAAGCCGGTGGCAGAAGCGGGAATTACGTTGCCGGTTGATGGCACGGGCTCTGCCCCTTATAGTCCTAAGTGCAGGAAGAAGTACGCTGTACTCAACCTGTTCTTACACAACAACTTATGATTAAGCCGCGTAGCGCGTACTTGTACCGCGGCGACGCCATCCGACGGCGCAACAGGATAAGGAACCTGCTTGCCTTCGTCGGTGTCGCTGGGGCCGCACTACTCGTGATTGCAAACCGGCGACCGTCTACTCCGACGGCCGAGGCTGCGGCTGTCTCCGGCGAATCGAGCGCGTTCTCGTTCGGAATCATCGGCGAGAACCGCCGGCTCCGGCAGGAGCTCGAGAACGCCCTGGGTGACGCGATCCTTTTGCGCGCCCAGATCGATCGGGCCAACCGCGTCATCGCGTTTTCGAGTCGTTATGAGATCAACGCCGATCTCGCGGCCACGATCTTCGACGCCGCCCTGGCCGAACGGCTGGACCCGGACCTGGCGTTCCGCCTCGTAGAGCTGGAGTCGGGCTTCAACCCCCGCGCGACCAGCAAGGTTGGAGCGGTCGGCCTTGCCCAGGTCATGCCCTCGACGGCTGTCCAGTTCGAGCGGAGCGTGACCCGGGAGAGCCTTTACGACCCGCAGACGAACCTGCGGATCGGGTTCCGCTACCTCCGCCGGCTCATCGGCCTGTATGGCGGGGATGTCCGGTTGGGTCTTCTCGCGTACAACCTGGGCGAGTCCCGTGTGGACGAGGCCCGTCGCGAGGGCCGGGATCCGTTCGCAGGCTACAACAGGATCCTGCTCAAGGCGTACGAGGGAACCGGCGTGGTCGACTAGGGCATCGGACCGAGCGGGAAGAGGGCGACTATCGCTTCGCGGTGGTCGCCCTTTTCTTTGGTTCCGGCTTCGCCGCCGCCGGTCGCCCCCTGACGAGCAGCTCCTGGCCCGGGAAGATCATGGGCTTCTTGAGCCGGTTGAGACGCATGAGGGCGCCGGTGGTCGTGCGATAACGCTTGGCGATGACGCTGAGGTTCTCGCCGCGCCGCACCACGTGCGAGCGCGCCCCGCCGCCATACCGCTCGACCGCCGGGTCCGGAACCGATAGCGCCGCCGCAACCACTTTGGGGGTCGGGATGAGCACGAGAGTGCCGGTGGCGATCCGTCCGGTCTTCCTGTCAGCCTTTACCTTCGGGTTGTACGAGGAGACCGACCCGGCCGAGACACCGGATTTCCTCGCCAGGGACGACCAGGTGGCTCCCGATTCGGCCTTCACGAAACGCGCACCAACCGTGCTGCTCTCCGGCAGCTGGCTGAAGGCGGAATCGAACCCGGCTCGTGTCCCGGCCGGAATGCGCACGAACATCGAATCGCGAGGCGGCGTCATTCCGCGCAGCAGGTGCGAGTTCAGCTCCTGGATCATCGAAATGCTGGCGCCGCTGGCGCGGGCGATCGCCGCCAGCGGGACGCGCGGGCCGGCCCGCACGGAGTCGAACGCAAAAGGAGCGCGCTGCTCGATCACCACGCGGTAGCGATCCGGCTCTTTCGCGACGAGCGCGGCGGCGATCAGCTGGGGCACGTACTCGCGCGTCTCGTTGCGGAGGTATTTCTTCTCGGCCAGAGCGAAGAACATGTCGTCGCCCGTGCTGCCTTCGAGGTCGTCCGCGTAGCGGCTCAGGCCGCGCGCGATCCTGCCGGGACCCCCGTTGTACGCCGCCGCGGCAAGGTAAAGCGACCCGAACTGTTCATTGAGGCCTCGGAGGAATCGCACCGCCGCCTCAGTCGACCGCACGGGGTCGCGCCGTTCGTCCACCCACCAATCGACGCGCAAGCCCATTCCGCGCGCGGTCGTCGTCATGAACTGCCACATCCCGACCGCCGCCGCTCGCGAGTACGCGTGGGGATTGAAACCACTTTCGACGAGGGCGAGGTAGTACATGTCCTCGGGCAAGTCGCCGGCGCGCAGCCTGGCGCGGATCATCGCCTCGTACCGCGTACCCCGGGACAACCGCTCCGCGAACCGCTCCTTCGCGGACCCGGAAAACGCGGCGACATAGTGCTGGACCCGGTCGAACGTCTCGTAGGACCGCACCTCGATGTCCCATGTCGGCTCGTCCCTGCCGCCGAGGGCGGCAGAATCGGAGGGCACCGTGATCGTGGGGTCGAGCTTGAGCGCGTCGCCAAAGAGGCCGGCTGTCCGGCGGTCGAGGTCGGCGAGCGTCACGGTCGGGGCCTTGCGGCCGTTCGGCGTGGGTGCGCCGCTGGCAGGAGTGCGCGAGCACGCCGACGCGACCGCGAATGACAGCACGGCGACGCGCCGCGCATACGAATACATCGTGACTTGTCGCCGCACGAGTAAGGACTACCTACCGAGTAGCGAGGTAGTTCCCCAGAACGCGATTGGTCGCGTTCAAGACGGCAAGAGCCGAGCCGCGCACGGCGTCACGATCGGCCATGTAGCACCCCACGAGGCGCGTCCCTCGGGCGTTTCGCTGTGTGCAGGAGACGATGACGACGTTGGCGTCGAACGCGCGAACCAGCTTCACTCCCATGAGCTCGAGGCCGAGCGCACCCTGGGCGAACGATTCCACTGCTTGCATGGCGGCCTCGGCGCCGAGGCGCAGATCGCCGATCGGACTCGACTGTCCTTCGGTGCGGCCGACGTACCGCTTGCCATTGAAGTCCAACTCCACCTGCACGATGCACCGGCCCGCTGGCGATCGGGTGAAGGTGAACGACCCAAAACGCAGACGCTCGGATCTGGTTGTGGGAGCTTCCGCTGGCTGCGGAGACTGCTGCTCCACTGCGTTCGACATGCAGGTTCCTCGGTGGCGGCCATGCGGAGCTCCGTCGCCCCACGTGTGTAATACGACGTAAGTGACCCTATGGCAACGGACTGCCCTTGGCGCCACCGGGTGCCTCCCCGGGGGAACCGGCCTAGATTCGGCTGGCGTGTCACAGGTCACACCCGGCCGGTCCGGCCCGGCATGATCGTCGCCGTCGCCACCGATCACGCGGGCTTCCCGCTGCGCGATGCCGTGAGTCACGCGGTAGGAGCCGCGGGCCACGACGTGCTGGACCTCGGCGCCGATCGCGTGATCCCCGATGACGACTACCCGGACTACGCCAGGCTCGTCGCGCTGGCGATCGGCGAGGGCCGCGCGGCGCGCGGGCTGATCCTGTGCGGCAGTGGCGTGGGCGCCTGCGTCGCCGCGAACAAGTTTGTTGGTATCCGCGCGGCCCTCTGCCACGACACGTTTTCGGCGCGGCAGGGCGTCGAGGACGACGACATGAACATGCTGTGTCTGGGCGCACGCGTCATCGGGCCGGCCCTCGCCGCAGAGATCGTGGTGACATTTCTGCACGCCCGCTTTTCCGGCGCCGAGCGCCACAAGCGTCGCGTGGCAAAGATTCAGGAATTCGAGCGGCGCGCTTAGGTTCTTTTGGATAGACCCGGTAGCTCAGGTGGTAGAGCAACGGACTTTTAATCCGTAGGTCGTGGGTTCGAGTCCCACCCGGGTCATTACGCGCGCGTCTCGCGCGCGGTCAGCTGCAGCGGGCGCGCGCGGCCAGCGGCGCCGCGTACGCCGCGATGCCTGAGGACAACTCCGCGTCCGCCGCCAGCTGCACCAGCACGTAGTCCCGCAGCTCGTCGACGCGGTCCTCGGCCAGCGCCTCCGACCATGGGCCCTGCCCCATCAGCGAGCGCGCCCAGGGTGTCCGATCGCCGTCGGCCATCCACCGCGCGCGCAAACGCACCCATCCGCGCGCGCGCGACTCGGCCGCCATGCGAATCAGCTCCACGCGGTCGCCTTCGTCGTCACAGAGCTCGCCGCCGTGGCCCACGAGCGGCGCGATCGACCAAGCCCGGCGGTCCCCCCGCACAATCTCGGCGGCGACCCGACGATCCACCGGGCCGGCCAGCGACCAGCGCAGCAGAGTCTGGAGACTCGGCTCGCTTTCCACGGCCGCGAACGCCGCGACCGGCGTCATCTCGGTGAGCGCCGTGACCAGAGACCGCGAGCGCGTCGCGTTCCGAAGACGGTCGGGATGCACCACGTGTCCGGTCAACCACTCGTCCTGCACCGCGCTCAGGAAGCCGCTCGAGATCCCGCGGCGCGCCAGCGCCCTGGCGACGAACCAGTCCACCCGGGTCGCGAAAATCTCGGCCGGTCTGTCCGCCTGGGTGCGCGCCGCGCGCGGATTGTCGGCCGCCTCGTCGGTGAGCGCGCGCAGCGAAGCGGCCAGGCGCCCGTCCACTCCGCCGCTGCGGCGCGAAGCCGCCACCGCTCCACGCGCGACGTTGTCCGACCGGTAGCCGGGCAGCCCGAGGTCCGCCGCACTGCGCCGGTCGAGGTCGTGCGCCAGCTCGTGCGTGAGCGTGCCGCCCGCGGTGGCGAGCGGCAGATGCACGGTACGCGAACGGGGATCGTGCATGGCGAGCGCGGAGTCGGCAGGGGCGCTCACGCGGAAGCGGACCAGCACGGCGTCGAGACGCATCTCCGGAAGCACGCGACGCAGGTCGCGCACGCCGTCGGCGAGCTGTTTCAGATAGTATGGCTGCCAGCTCGCCGGGACATCGCGATCGAACGTGATCGCGCCGAGTCCGAGCGCCGCGACGGTGTGTTCGACCGTGCCGACGGAGTCGCCCGCGAACCAGATGGTCTCCTGCGCGAGCGATCGCATGGCCACGCCCGTGGCGAGCAGCAGGCGTCCCAGCGCACGGCGCTGTTCACGGGTGGTGTCCACGGCCTGAACGATCGCCGCGAGCATCTCCGCGTTGTGGACGCGGGACAGACCGGGATGCAGCGCGGGGACTCGTCCGCGTACGGCCGGTGCATGCCTGCGCATGGTCACGACGAGCGGGGGAGCCGGCGGCAGGAGCCCGCCCGCCTCGAGCAACGCCACCGAGAAATCGGCGCTCTGCGCCGGGCGCGGCGACGGCTCGGTCGTGACTGCGTCCCGCGGGTTCATGGTCCGGAGCGAATCGAGGAGCGGGCGAACGAGGGCGACCGCCTCGCGCTCGATCTCCGGGCCGGGCTCGAGCAGCACCGGCCGCTCGACGTAGAACGCGCGCCGCGCCCTCCGGCGCTGGATCTCGCCGATCGGATCGGTGGCGCGCGCCGAGCGCACGATGTGGCCCGCTTCGCGACGCGCCACTTCGCGGTCGGCCAGCAGGGCCGCGGCCTCGGCCGCGATCTGCGGCGCGGCACCCTCCACGATGCGCTCGGCGACCGCCAGCGTGTACGCCAGGCGAACGGCCAGCTCCGCCGCGCGCGGATCGTCGGCGCGCGCGATCGCGTCGGTGATCAGCTCGAGATGCTGCTCGCCCGCGGCGGATTCGCCGTCCGGCGTTGGGCCAAGCCGATCGAGCGCGGCCGGGTCCACGTGGTGCGTTTCGCCGCGCAATACATGCCCCAGCAACGCCCACGACACCGTGCGACGCTCGTCGGGCCTGAGGCGCGGATCGCGCGCGGCGGCATCGATCAGGCGAAAGGGACTCTCGATGCCGAGGCGGAGCCGTTCGGCGTAGCCCCACGCGATCGCCGCGCGCGTCCGGTCGTCTTCCGGGGAGCCGTCGGTGAGGGCGTCGAGCTCGCGCGCGGCGGAAACGAGGCGCTCGTTGGCGGTTGCGCTCTTCCGGAGCACGGACACCAGCGTGGCCGCGGTGCCCAGCGCGCACGCGAGCGAGAGCGCCAGCACCGCGCGCTGGATTCCGGGCTGTCGCGCCCGAAGGAAGATCGGCCCGAGAAACGCCATCCTGTACGGATACCCCATTGGCGGAGCGGCGGCGCGCTCCTGTCATTCCAAGGACGAGCGCGGCGCGCGCATGTTACCGCGACCCGCGCCTGCTACAACGGCGCGCGCTTCTCGGCCGGTGTGCCGCCAGTCACACAAAACGCCGCGATCTGCTTGTCGGCGAAAGGAACCATCTGGTCGAGGTACTCGAGGAACTGGCGGGTCGCGTCCGGCGACACGTCCGGCGCGGCCTCGAGGCTCGTCCGGGCCACGATGATCGTCTCGGAGCCGAGTTTTGAAACGGCGCAGCTTTCCTCCTTCACCGTGATCTTCGGAGCATCGGTCAGCGCGGTCTGTGCCACCTTGAGCGCGGCCGCCCCGAGCAGGAACTTGGTCTGCTGCGTGGACTTGAGGCTGTCGGCGAATCCGAGGAAGCGCATCGCCAGCTGGAAATCGGCCCGCCCTTCCGTCCCGTTCGCCGCGCGGAACAAGGCACTCCCCTTGGACAGCGCGAACTGCGCCACCGCGTTCGCGATCTTCCCCGGCCGCCACGGCGCGGCGCAGCGAGGCCAGCGCGCTGTCCGGACGACCGAGCTCGACCTCGGCCTGGGCGACGAGCAGCCGTCCCTGCGCGATGGTGGAGTCGAGCTCGATGGCGCGACGGGATGCGTCCAGGGCCTCGGCGATCTGGCCGCGCGCGCGCAGGTCCTTCGCCTTCAACGCCTGCAGCTCGGCGCTGCCGGGATGGAGCTCGAGTCCCCGCTGGATCACCGTGTCGGACTCTTCCTTGACGAACTGCGTGTACAGCGAGTACAGACGCGAGTCGCGCGGGAACGCCGCGACGCCGCGCGACACGATCTCGATCGCCTTGAAGGGCTGCGCGTTGTTGCGATACGCCGTCGCGAGCCGAAGGAAGAACACCGAGTCTCCGGGCGCCTCCGCATCGGCGGCGAGGAGCCTTTCGCCCGCGGCGACGGCAAGCGGCCAGTTGCGGTTGTCGTTCGCGATGCGCCATTTCTGCCGCAGCAGACGCATGTTGTCCGGGTACGCGTCAGACAGCCGCACGATGAGCGGCTCGGCGCGACGCGAGTTGCCGCCCTCGGCCATGGACCAGATGACGCGCTCGACCAGTTCCATGTTGGTCGAGTCGGTGGCGTACAGCCGCAGCCACATGTCGGCGGCCTCGCCACGACGCTTCAGCGTGTCGAGCGAAACGGCGGCGGCTTCCAATCCGTGGGGAGCGCCGGAATCGATCTCGAGCAGCTCCTTCGCCTCCGCCAGCACCTGCGCCGCGGGCGCGCCCGTCGCCCGGAGCGCCCAGACCAGGCACGTGCGCGCGAGCGCCGCGCGGGGAGTGGATGCAATCCCCTCGCGCGCCGACTGGATCGCGCGCGCCCCGTTGCCGTCGCGCAACGCGTTCTCGCAGCGCCGCTGATGCCTGAGCTGCAGCCGCGCCTCGTTGACGCGCGTGGCCAGCAGGGCGACGGCGCGGTCAAAGCTGTTCGCGGTGACCGTTGGGAGGGGCTGGCGCATGCGAAGGTCGCGATACAGCACCAGCTTCGCCTCGAGCTTCAACCCGCCACCGGGCAGTCGCGTCGCCGTACCGGCGACGATCTCGTCGGTACGGAACAACGTGGCCTGATGGCGGAGCTCGTTCAGCGTGTAGGACGCGTCGCGGGCAAATCCCGACCGCTCCAGCGCCATGCGCAGGTCGTACGTCTTGATGACCTTGCCTTCGCGCTTGTCGACACTTCCCTCCAGCCGATCGCGGAGCCAGTCCCCGACTTCGCGACCCAGGCGCAGGTCCTCGCGCGTCTGGCTCGGCGTCTCTCCCCGTGGGCCGACCACCCAGAAATTGCCCACGAGCATGAACTGCTGCGTGAATTCCGGCGCCTGCCGACGCTGAGCCAGCGCCGCACAGGGCAACAGGCCCAGTGCCGCCGGAACGACCGCCCATCGTCGGACGGAGGGGAGGATACGAATCATGTTCTCAAGAGCTGCAGACGCGGTGAACTTCGCTGATTCACATCACACTGGATTGGCGGAGCCGGGCCACGGCGGGGCAACCGCACGGCAAATTCCGGGCGCCACTACCGTCCAACGTTATGGCCGAGTCGCGGCCCCGGCCAGCCTAAATCTCCGCCTGAACCGCCTCTTCGATCAGTTGCGCGAGCTGACCGGCGTCCAGGATGTCGGCGCCCAGGGGCGGAGCGGCGTCGAAATCCAGCGTGAGCTGTCGCACGGGCAGAAATGAGCGGCGGTGGTGCGGCGTAATGCCGTGCGATGCGATCCCACGAAAATGGTCCGCGGTCGAGTAGCCAACGTTGTGCTCCCAGCGGTACACCGGGTAGCGCGACGCCAACGCACGCATCACGCGATCGCGCGTGATTTTCGCCACGATCGACGCGCACGCTATGGAGTGGCAGCGAGAATCGCCGCGGATGACGGCCGTGTGGGGAAAGTCGTAGGTCCGGACAGAGCGGCCATCCACGACGATATGATTCGGCGTCACGGGCAGCCGACGCAGCGCGCGGTGAACCGCCAGCACGCTGGCCTGCAGGATGTTGAGGCGGTCGATTTCGCGCACCGACGCCGCGCCAATCCCTACGGCGACCGCGCGCGCCAGGATCTTGGAGATGAGCTTCTCACGCTGTTTGGCGGAGAGCTTCTTCGAGTCGTTGATCCCGATCATGGCGCGCTTGTCCGGCGGCATGACGATGGCGCATGCGACGACGGGGCCCGCGAGGGGGCCCCGTCCCACTTCATCGACACCGGCTATCAGCGGTCCATGCTGCGTGCGGAGGTCACGTTCGATCGTGCTCCAGCGCATGCGACGCGATGCCGTCGGCTACTCTTCGACGGTACCCGTCGTCGGCACCAGCACTCGCTGCTTCTTCTCCTTGATGCGAGTTGCCTTGCCGGTGAGCTGGCGCAGATAGTACAGCTTGGCGCGACGCACGCGCCCACGGCGCACCACCTGGATGTCGCCGATCATCGGGCTGTGCACCGGGAAGATGCGCTCGACGCCGACGCCGTTGGAGATCTTGCGGACCGTGAATGTCTCGCTCACGCCACTGCCGCGGCGAGCGATGCACACGCCCTCGAACGCCTGAATGCGCTCCTTGTCGCCTTCTTTCACGCGCACGTTCACGCGCAGCGTGTCGCCGGAGCGAAATGGCGGCAGGTCACTGCGCAGCCAGGTCTTTTGAGTTTCGATGAAGGGGTGCATGTCGAGCTCCGGGCCGTCGCCCGTGATTGGCTTGTTTGTGGTGGAGCAAAGGCAAACTAAACCCGGAGCGGACGTCACGCTAGCCTGTTGAACCACAAGGGGATAGGGAGGAGGGAGGAGGGAGGAGGGAGGAGGGAGGTCGAGTGCAGGCCCTCCTCCCTCCTCCCTCCTCCCTCCTCCCTCCTCCCTCCTCCTACAGCGTCGACTTGTACAGCAGCCTGTTGGCCGTGCCGGACGGGTTGCCCGAGATGACCCCCGTCGTGGCGTTGTTGATGATCCAGGTGCGGATCGTCGCAGACGACGCGTCACCGAAGGTGGCCTTGTAGAGGGCCGCGACGCCCGCGACGTGCGGCGACGCCATGGACGTTCCGCTGATCGTGTTCGTGGCCGTGTTGCTGGTGACCCACGCGGACGTGATCGACGATCCCGGCGCGTAGACGTGCGCGCAGCTGCCGAAGTTCGAGAACGACGACTTGGCGTCGCTGCTCGTGGACGACATCACGCTGGTGACGTTCGCCGCGCTGGCCGGGGAGAAGTTGCAGGCGTTGGCGTTCGAGTTGCCGGCCGCGACCGCCACGAACACTCCCGCGTTCGACAGGTTGTTGGCCGCCGCGTTGAGGCTCGACGAGAATCCGCCGCCAAGCGACATGTTGGCCACCGCGGGCTTGATGTGATTCACGCGCACCCAATCCATACCGGCAATGATTCCGCTGGTGCTGCCGGAGCCGGTGCAGCCGAGGACTCTCACCCCGCGGAGGAAGACTCCCTTTGCGACGCCGTACGTGCTGCCGCCCACGGTGCCGGCCACGTGCGTGCCGTGACCGTGGCAGTCGGCGCTGCCGTACACGGTGCTCGCACGGCCGCCGAACTGGTTATGCGTTGTCCGGATGCCCGTGTCGATGATGTAGACGCGAACCCCCGCGCCGGTGGCGTTGTACGTGTACGTCCCGGAGAGGGGCAGGTTGCGCTGGTCGATGCGGTCGATGCCCCACGTCGCGCCCGTCTGCGTGGCCTCGATGGAGACGATTTCGTCCTGCTCGATCCAGGCGACGTCGGCATCCTTGCGCAACTCGGCCACGGCGTCATCACTCAGCTCCGCCGCGAATCCCTTGATCGCCGCCCCGTAGGTGTAGTGCACCCGCGCGTTCTTCCGCTGCGCTTTGTCCCGAGCCTTGGTCTCCGGCTCGTCGACATCGTCGTTGAAGACCACGATGTACCGCCCCGGTACAGCTTCGGGGCCGTGCTTGAGGTACAGCGGAGCATCCTCGAAGCGCTGGAGTTGTGACAGCGGCGACGGGATGGAGGTGGGTTCGGCGCACGCGACGAGCACGAGTGCGACGAGGCCGACTGCGTAACGGCGGTGCATGGAGAGTGCCTCCACATGATGCCGCTGTCGCCCTGGCTCACAGCGTGAACTGCGGGCGACGCCACGTCGCGCACCCTTTCCGGGGACTTTGCGGCGGGCAGAACCTACCGCGCAGGCTGCCGAGCGCAAGCTCGCAAAACACGGCAGACACAACCGTTTGTCAGCGGCCCGGGCCTCGCTCGCGTGTGAGCCGCTCGCCCTCCTCCCGACGCCATTCGGCGATGCGCTTGTGATCGCCCGAAAGCAGCACGTCGGGCACCCGGTGTCCGCGGTACTCGGGCGGGCGGGTGTAGCTCGGAGCGCTCAACCCGCTGGTCTCGAAGAAAGAGTCGGTCCGTGCGCTTTCGACGTCGCTCATGGCGCCGGGCAGCAGCCGCACGGTGGCGTCCAGCATCGCGAGCGCCGCGGGCTCCCCTCCCGTCAGAATCAGGTCGCCGATGGACAGCTCTTCGGTCGCGAGGTGGTCCGCCACCCGCTGATCCACGTCCTTATAGTGGCCACACAGCAGCGTCAGCTCCGATCCCTCGGCGAAGCGGGCAGCGTCCGAGTGACGAAAGTGGCGCCCGCGCGCCGACAACAGGACGATGGGGGCGGTGGCGCCCAGGGTCTCCACCGCCTCGAAGAATGGCTCGGGCTTCATGACCATGCCGGCGCCGCCGCCATAGGGAGCGTCGTCCACCGTTCGATGGCGGTCGTGGGTGAAGTCGCGCAGGTCCACGACGCGGTACTCCACGATCCCCGCCTCGCGCGCGCGTCCCAGGATGCTGAGCGACAGCGGTCCGGCGAAGAACTCCGGAAAGATCGTGACGACGTTGAGGCGTAGCATCAGTCGATCAGGCCCTCGACGGGGTCCACATGGATCACGCGCCGGTCCGCGTCCACCTCGGTCACGGTGTGATCGTCGAACGGCAGCAGCACGGGCGCCGCGGCCTCACGCCGCACTTCGATGACCAGTCCCTGCGGCATCTCGTA
The DNA here is from genome assembly GCA_963724885.1 of uncultured Gemmatimonadaceae bacterium. Taxonomy (GTDB): domain Bacteria; phylum Gemmatimonadota; class Gemmatimonadetes; order Gemmatimonadales; family Gemmatimonadaceae; genus DASPMP01. Next base: position 612,167 of record CAVRWG010000005.1, read on the forward strand.
CACTTCGGCCACCTCGCCAACCGGCTCGCCGGAGACACGAATCACCTGCATTCCGACGAGATCGTGGATGAAGACCTCGTCGTCGGACGGCGGCTCGATTTCGCTCGCGGGGACGAGCAGCGTGCGCTCGCGCCACGACTCCGCCGCCGTGCGATCCGCGATGCCTTCGAACGCCACGATCAGCCCGCCCTTGAACGGAGACGATCGTAGTATGCGGAGCTCGCGGCCGTCACGGGACAGGTGCCCTTCCCGCGATCCGGCAAAAACACGACGGCCGGCCGCGAAGATCGCGTCCGGCGCGTCGGTCAGTGACTCCGACTACGAGTTCGCCGCGGATGCCATGCGCGCGGCGAACGCGGCCCACGACGAAGAAGTCGTCGCTCAAGCCTCGGCCTTGTCCTCCGACACGGGCACAGCGCCCGTCTTGAGCGTGCGACCCAGCCGCGCTTCGTGCCGGCCTTGAGCACGCCGGCCTTGCGCAGCAGCGACCGGACGGTGTCCGACGGCTGCGCGCCCTGGTCGAGCCAGTAGTTGGCGCGGTCGGTCTTGAGATTCAGCGCGGTCTCACCCTGACGGGGCGCATACTGACCGATGATCTCGATGAACCGGCCGTCGCGCGGGCTCTGCGAGTCCGCGATGACGATGCGATACGTGGGAGTTCTTTTCCGCCCGGTTCGGCGGAGTCGAATGCGAACCATGTGCTCATTCCTCTCATCAGAGTGGTTGTCCTGCCCCAGGCTCATCGCGTGCTGGGAGAATCCCAGCCGCACCTGGCACTTCGTTACACGTTCAACGTCCAACGTGGGACGTTTGACGTTGAACGTTACTACATCATGCCTCCAAACATCCCCGGCCGCACCTTTCCGCCCTGCGCGCCGGCGACCTTCTTCATCATCTTCTGCATCTCGCGGAACTGGTCCAGCAGGCGATTCACTTCGTTGATCGGCCGCCCGCTGCCCTTCGCCACGCGCGCGCGGCGCGATCCGTTGAGCAGCCCGGGGTTCTTGCGCTCCGCGGGCGTCATGGACAGCACGATCGCCTCGAGGTGCTTGAGGCGGCGCGGGTCCGTGGACTTCACCTGCTTCAGCACCTTGGTGTTCACGCCGGGGAGCATCTTGAGCACGCCTTCCAGCGGACCAAGGCGCTCGATCTGCTTCATCGCCGTGAGAAAGTCGGCGAGATCCATGCCTTCCTTGCGGACCTTCTTCTCGAGGCGCTTGGCCTCTTCGGCGTCGAAGGCGCCCTGCGCCTTTTCGACGAGCGAGACGATGTCGCCTTGCTGGAGGATGCGTCCCGCCATGCGCTCGGGATAGAAATCCTCGAGCGCGTCGAGCTTCTCTCCGACGCCGATGTACTTGATCGGTTTCTTGGTGACGCCGTAGATCGACAGCGCGGCGCCGCCGCGCGCGTCGCCGTCGAGCTTCGTCAGGATCACGCCGGTGAGGTGCAGCCGTTCATCGAAGCCCTGCGCGATGCGCACGGCCTCCTGCCCCGTCATGCCGTCGGCGACGAGCAGGATCTCGTCAGGCTGAACCGCCTGCTTGAGGCGCTCGAGCTCGGCCATCATCTCGTCGTCGATCTGCAGACGGCCGGCGGTGTCCACGATCACGACGCGGTCGCGGGCGCGCCGCGCCTGGTCCAGCCCGTGCCGGGCGATGCGCGTGACGTCGGTCGTGTCGCGTTCGGCATGGACGGGGATGCCGAGCTGGGCGCCGAGCGTCTCGAGCTGGTCGATGGCGGCCGGCCGATAGACGTCGCAGGCGATGAGACGCGTCGGACGTGATTCTTTCTGAAGCTTGAGCGCGAGTTTCGCCGCCGTCGTCGTCTTGCCCGACCCCTGGAGGCCCACGAGCATGACCACGGTCGGCGGAACGGAGCTGAGCTTCAGCCCCTCGCGGCGCTCGCCCAGCATCGCGGTGAGCTCGTCATAGACGATCTTGACGAGCTGCTGCGCCGGCGACACGGAGCGCAGCTGTGCCACGCCGACCGCCTTCTGCTCCACGTGCTCGAGAAACTCGCGCGTGAGCTGGAAGTTGACGTCGGCTTCGAGCAGCACGCGGCGCACCTCGCGGAGGCCGTCCTTGATGTCGGCCTCGTTGAGCACGCCGCGGCCGCGAAGCCGCGCGAAGACCCCTTCCAGTTGTTCGGAGAGCTGCTCGAACATAGACCGGGAAAGCTAGCCGGTGGAATGGCTTGATTCAACGCGCGGGTATTGGCTATCTGACAGTCGCGTTTATACTTAGGGTCCATGGCCCGAGCCCAGCGCAAGGAAGACCTTCTCAAGTCCGAGCTCCCGCCCACACTTCCGCTGATGGCTTTGCGGTCCACGATCGTCTACCCACTGGGTACGATCGCGGTGCAGATGGGCGCCCCCGAAAACCTCGCGCTCCTGCGCGCCCACGAAGAGGCCGGGTCTGATCGTCGCTCTCGTGGTGGCGAGCGGAGATCACGACGAACCGATCGACACCCAGCGATTCGTCGGCCGTGTCGGCGTCGCGGCACGCGTGCACGAACGCATCAACCTCCCCGGCGACACGGTGCAGATCACGCTGCAGGGGTTGCGGCGCATCGTCATCGACGAGATCGATCAGAACGACCCGTTCCCCATCGCGCAGGTGCATCCGGCGAAGGACGTGGCGGGCGACGCGAACGAGGTGACGGACCTCATCACGCGCGTGGCGTCGGCGGCCGAGACGCTCGCGGAGATGGTGGATCGCATCCCCGATGAAGTGCCCGCGATCCTCAAGATGAACGTGTCGGATCCGGGCCGGTTCGCCGACCTCGCGGCAACCAACATGAACTTCCGCATCTCCGACAAGGACGAGGTGCTGCAGCGCCTCGACGTCGGCCAGCGGCTGCGCTTCATCCTGAGCCGGCTGGAGCGCGAGGTCGCGCGGGCCCGCGTGATGGAGGACGTGAAGCGGCAGACCGAGATCAAGATCGAGCAGCACCAGCGCGAGTTCTATCTGCGGCAGCAGCTGCGCGCGATCCAGGCGGAGCTGGGCGAGGCCGATCCCGGGCGAGAAGGAAGCGATCGAGATCCTCAAGAAGATCGACGAAGCCAAGCTGCCGGAGAAAGTCGGTCAGGAGGCGCGGCGCGAGACGGAACGCATGCGCATGCTGTCGCCCGCGTCGAGCGAGTATCAGGTCGTTCGCACGTACCTCGACTGGATTCTGTCGCTGCCGTGGAACAAGCGCTCCGGCTCGGAGGAGATCGACCTCAAGAAGGTTCAGGAGGCGCTCGACTCGCGCCACTACGGCCTGGACGAAGCCAAGGAACGCATCATCGAGTTCCTCGCCGTGCGGAAGCTGCGCGGCGGTGACCCGCACGGGCCGATTCTCTGCTTCGTCGGCCCTCCGGGCACGGGCAAGACGTCGCTTGGCGAGGCGATCGGGCTGGCCATCGGGCGCGAGTTCTACCGCATTTCCGTCGGCGGCGTTCGCGACGAAGCCGAGGTCCGCGGACACCGTCGCACGTACGTCGGCGCCATGCCGGGGCTGCTCATCCAGGCCCTGCGCCGCGTCCAGGTGAAGGACCCGGTCCTCATGATCGACGAGATCGACAAGATGTCGGGCGGGGGCCCGTCGGGCGATCCGACCGCCGCCATGCTCGAGGTGCTCGACCCGTCGCAGAACGACGAGTTCGTGGACCACTATCTCAATCTGCCGTTCGATCTCTCGGCGTGCCTGTTCATCTGCACGGCCAACAATCTCTTCGACATCCCGGCGCCGCTGCGCGATCGCATGGAGATCATCAAGATCGCGGGCTACACGGTCGAGGAAAAAGTCGAGATCGCGTGGCGCTACCTGCTGCCGCGGCTGCTCGAGGACCACGGGATCACCGACCGGACATCCAGTTCACGGACGAGTCCCTGTCGTTCATCTCCAGCCGCTACTCGCGCGAGGCGGGACTGCGCAACTTCGAGCGCAACGTCGCCGCGATCATGCGCAAGCGCGCGCGCAAGAAGGCGGAGGGCGAGGAAGGGGCCTGGATCATCGACGTCGAGAAGGTGGAGGAGATCCTCGGCATTCCGCGCTACGCCGTGGAGGAGGCGGAGATCCAGCCGGAAGTCGGCGTGGTCACCGGCCTCGCGTGGACCGTCCACTGGCGGCGATCTGATGGTGATCGAGGCGCTGCGCATGCCGGGCTCCGGTCGCATGACGGTGACCGGCCAGCTCGGCGACGTGATGCGCGAATCGGTGGACGCGGCGTACTCCTACGTGCGGTCGCGCGCCTCGCAGCTCGGCATCGAGGACAGCGAGTTCAAGGAGATCGACCTCCACATCCATCTCCCCGCGGGCGCCATCCCGAAGGACGGGCCCAGCGCCGGCATCACGCTGACGCTCGCGATCGCGAGCGTGCTGAGCGGCCGCCCGGTGCGCCGCGACGTCGCCATGACGGGCGAGGTCACGCTCCGCGGCAAGGTGCTCGAGATCGGCGGCGTGAAGGAGAAGGTGCTGGCCGGCGTATCGCGCGGGCATTCGCCAGATCATCATGCCGAAGTCGAACGAGAAGGACCTGCGCGAGGTGCCGCAGGAAGTGCGCGATCACATGGCGTTCACATTCGTCGAACGCATGGACGAGGTGCTGCATCTCGCGTTGCTCCCGCCGGCGTCGCGCGAGATCGTGGACGTGATGTCCGACTCGCAACCCGAGCCCGAGCCCGAGATCCATCGGGCGACCGTCTCCGCGAGCTGAACGACCGGACCGTTTGGCGGTCCTGACGGTTTGACGGTTCGAAGCCGTCAAACCGACAAGCCGTCAAACCCTTCAGGGAACCAGTCGTGAGATCGTGTAGATCAGCAGCCCGGCGAGCGCGCCCACGAGCGTGCCGTTGATGCGGATGAATTGCAGGTCGCGGCCGATGGCCAGCTCGATGCGCCGGGTGGTGACGTCGGCGTCCCAGTTCTGCACGGTGTGCGTGATCAGGCCCGCGATGTCCTGCTGATACCGATCGACGAGGAACGCCGCGACGTCGGTGATGAACTCGTCCAGCTTGCGGATCGAGCGCCGGATCCGCGAGCACCGCCTCGCCGAACGTGGCGAGCGCGCGTTCCATGGCACCGCCCTCACTCGACGCGGCCTCCGAGGTTTCGGCGTAGCGGAGCAGCGCCGCCTTGGCGTCCACCCAGAGCGACGCCGAGAAACGGCGCACGGAGTCCGTGTCGAGCAGCTCGTTCTTGAGCTCCTCGGCGCGCTGCGCCGTCTCCGCGGAGTACTGGAGGTTGTCGATGAAGGTCCGGAGCGCGGCGTCGAAGCGCTCGCGCAACGGGTGGCGCGGATCGTCCGCGGATCTCGACGAGCGCCCGCTCGATGGACGAGACGATCTTGATGAAGATCTTCCGGTCCACGGCGGTCGGCACCCACCAGGGCGATTCGCGCTCGACGCGGGCGCGGATGAGGTCGTGGTTCTGCTCGACGGTGCGCGCGACGAGCACGAGCGCCTCGTCGAGCAGCTCCTGGTGGCGGTTGTCCTCCGTGACCACCGACGAGCAGCCGGCCGGCCATCGGCGCGATGCGCGCCTTGCGGAGCCCTTCCTCGACGGACGCGGTCGATGAACGCCTGGACGTCCTCGTCGCGCAGGACCTGCGCGCCGGCCGCCAGCGCCTTCGCCGCCTGGAGCGCGATCGTGCGCGCGTTCTCCGGCGTCGCGATCCACGTCGCGAGCCGCTCGGCGATCCGCAGCGTGCGGAGGCGATTCGTGATCACCTCGCGCGTCAGGAAGTTGTACTGCACGAACGCGCCAAGCGTGCGGGCCACGCGATCCTTGCGCGCCGGGATGATCGCCGTGTGCGGAATGGGGATGCCGAGCGGATGGCGGAACAACGCGGTGACCGCGAACCAGTCCGCGAGCCCGCCGATCATGGCGGCTTCCGCCATTGCGCGAACGAAGCCGAGCCACGGGTACGATTTCTCGAGTGTGCGGGTCACCACGTACACGACGACGGCCAGAACCAGCAGCCCCGTCGCCCGGCGCTTCATCTGGTCCAGTCGGCGCTGGCGGTCGGCCTCGTCCGGCGGCGGCGCCGGCTGCGCGGGCGTGGCGGCGCGATCGACGTCGCGCACGCCGCCGCTACTCTCCAATCGCGATCCGCCGCGGGTCCAGGACCGTCGTGGGCGCGCCGGCGGGAACATCCACGTACATCACCGCCACGCGTCCGCCGATCTCCAACGGCGTGAAGACGACGGTCCGGCCCGATCCCTGGTACGTGCGAACGCCCGTCGGCGAGATCGCCGGCGCCCCCGCGCGATAGCGCCGTCCGATGCCCTGACCGAGCGCGTCGACGAACTGCGCGGCGTCCATGGCCGAGTCCCACACGGTGACCCACACGATGCCGCGCCCCGTGCCCGACCGGATGACGCGATACCGGTCGCCGTCCCAGCCCTGCGCCGCGGTGATGGCCTCGGTGCTGTTCCCCAGATGTTGATAGACGAGCAGCCGTGTCCCGAACTCGCCGAGGGACTCCTCGTGCTCCGCGTCGCGGCCCGGCGGCAACGTGACGACGACCGGGGCGTCCCGGGGCGTTCCGAAGTACGCCTCTTCGCTGAGGACCTGCTCCGTGGACACGGGCATCGAGTCGAGCGGCGAAACTCCGGGACGCCGCTGTTCGAACCGCCGCATGAACTCCGCGCCATTCAGGTACGGGAACAGCAGCGACTCCTGAATGGCCATCGGAGCGGCGGCGAAGATCGGCATGGCGGACTGCGCCTCGCGGATGTAGTCGCGAACGCGATCCCACCCGCCGGGCAGGCGCGTGGCCGAGGTTGCCGCCGCCGACCATGATCTCCATCTGCTCGTAGGTCGCCTGCCCCTCGAGCACCGCCTGCGCTGCCGCCTGCCGGTCGCTGTTGCCCGTCGCCTTCTGGATGGAGTCGAGATTCACGTACTGGTCCTGCAGCGCGTGGATCAGCTCGTGCGTCACGGTGACGCCCGCGACGTCGTCCGGCGCGTCCTCCACCACGTACAGCATCTTGGTGGCCGGATCGTAGTACCCCACGATCTGTTCGGTGAGCAGCTCGAGGAGAAAGCGCCGCAGATCCATCGTGTCGGGCAACAGCCCGAACAGCTTGTAGGCCATCTCTTCGCCGCGCAGCTGCTCGGCCGGCGTGGACTCGTCGAACTTCCTGACGAGAAACTCGCGCACCTGGGCTCGCGAGCGCGTCTCGAATCTGGGCGGCGTCTTGAACCGGAGCCCGGTCGCCCGTTCGATCGGCGGAATCGCCGCCTGCACCCGATTCGCCAGGGCACCTTCGCCGATGTTGCGACGCCGATCGCATCCCGCGGCAGCGGCCGCGAGCGCGAGCAGGAGGAGCGCGGGTCTCACGTGGACGGCCACGCCACCTGCGTGCCGCTCATGAGACTCACCACGCGCGCCACGTCGTGGCCGCGCACGACAATGCCCTCGTCCGCGAGGACGCGCGCCAGTTCGGTCTCGAGCGCGCCGAGCGACACCGGCGGCGACACCGCGACCGGCGCGGGGCGCGGAGCGGGCCCCGGCGCAGGCGCCGACGGGACCGGCTCGGGCGCGCGCGCGAACATGGACTCCAGCTCGGCGCCAAACCGCTCCAGCGCGCTCATGCCATCCTTCGCCATCTGCTGCCACTGGTCGTCGAGGTCGGGCGACGGCCCCTCGCGCGCGCCGTCAGCCGACTCGTGCGCGCGCGCTGCGTCGCGCAACCGGCGCACCCGGTCGCGAATCAACGCTTCGGCGCGCGGCGGATAGACCGCCACCGCCTGCGTGTGCGCGCACGCCTCGTCCAGCGCGTCGATCGCCTTGTCGGGCCGGCGGCGATCGCTCACGAAGCGATCGGTGAGCTCGACCGCGGCGAGAATCGCTTCGTCGGTGATGACGACGTTGTGATGGCGCTCGAGTCGTTCCTTCCGGGCGCGGATGATGTCCATCGTTTCCGGCACGCCCAGTTCGCGCACGACCACCTTTTGAAAGCGGCGCTCCAATGCGGGGTCGCCGCCCACCCAGCGATCGTATTCGTCGTCGGTCGTCGCGCCGATCACGCGGAAGTCGCCGCGCACCAGCGAAGGCTTGAGCATGTTGGCCGCGTCCATGGCCGCGCCCATCGCGGTGCCCTGTCCGATGAGATTGTGCAGCTCGTCGATGAACAGGATGACGTCCGGCGACGCCGTGGTTTCCTCGACCAATGCGCGAATGCGTTCCTCGTACTGGCCGCGGTAGGTCGTGCCGGCCAGCAGCGCGACGTGATCCAGGGAAAGCACGCGGACGTCGCGCAGCACGAGCGGAACCTCGCCGAGCGCGATGCGCTGCGCGAATCCGTCCACGATCGCCGTCTTGCCGACGCCCGCCGAACCGACGAGGGCGGGATTGTTCTTGCCGTGCCGCAGCAGGATGTCGATCACGCGGGCGATCTCGTCGCCGCGGCAGCGCACCGGTTCCAGCTTTCCCGCCCGCGCTTCGGCGGTAAGGTCGCGAGTGAACCGCGCCAGCTCACCGCCGCCTTTGCGCCGGGCGTCGCGAGGGTCGTCGATCATGAATCCTGGATTGTGTATGTCATCACAGTGACATACGGGGCGCAGGGCGTCGCGGCTTCAGCTCCTGCAGAAGCCACTGGAGCATCATGTCGCCCCAAAGCAACGTGACCAGCGCGGCAGGCGCAAGAAAGACACCGAAGGGCACGAGCGGCGCCTCGAAGCCACCGCCGCCGAGCGCGAGCTCGGTCTGTGCGGTGCCGCGGAAGCCGCCCTGACGAGCGCGCGCGACGGGATACACGATCGCGACGAAGGCCACCGCGCCCAGCAGCGCTCCGGCAAACACCGTCACGATCGCGCGCGATCGGCCCAGCGCCGCCCCGACGAATGCCATGAGGGTGACGTCGCCCATGCCCATGGCCTCGCGCTTCAGCGCCACTTCGCCCAGCCATCCCACGATCGCGATGAGCCCGGCTCCGGCGCAGGCGCCGACGAGCGCGTCGTACGGCCCCACGAACGGGCCCTGCTCCACGAGATAGAGCCCGACGACGGACGTGGTCAGCATCCACAGGAGCCCGAACACCGTGAACCCGTCGGGGATCAGATAGTGCCTGATGTCGGTGATCGCGATGCCGAGCAGGATCGTGAAGAACACGGCGACGCGAAACGCCGTGAACGTGGGCCCGAACTGCATCGACGCTGGTCATCCAGGCCAGGCCGACGGCCAGCTCCACCAGCGGGTACTGCAGCGAGATCGGCTCGTCGCAGCAGCGACAGCGCGCGCGGAGCGCCAGCCAGCTCACCAGCGGAATGTTCTCGAACCACGCGAGCTGGTGGCCGCAATGCAGGCACCGCGAGCGTGGCCGCAGCACCGAAAGGTCGCGCGGCCAGCGCGCGATGCACACGTTGAGGAAGGAACCGATGACGGCTCCCGTCAGGAACGCGCTGAGCGCGACGAACGTCTCGAAAATCACCGATTGAACGTGTAAAGGAGGATTCCCGTGGCGACCGCCACGTTGAGCGACTCGGCCCCGGCCGCGAGCGGCAGCGCGACGACGCGCTGAGCGCGGGAGCGTGCTTCCGCCGACAGTCCCGCGCCTTCGTTTCCGACGACGAGAGCCAACCGCGACGGCGCGGCCACAGACGATACCGGCTCACCAGCAGCGTCCGCCGCAAAGAGCGCCATGTCAGCGCGCGCGCGGAACGCGTCGAGCTCGCTCCAGGTACAAGAAAAAGCCGGGTGTCTGAAGTGAGCTCCCATCCCACTACGGACGACTTTGGCGTTCCAGAGGTCAACTGTTCCGGGAAGGGCGATCGTCGCCACGGCATTCAGCGCGGCGGCGGTGCGAAGGATTGTTCCCACGTTGCCGGGATCCTGCACGGCATCGAGCACGACCAGCACGCCGGACCAATCGGCCGGGAGGTCGGCCAGCGAGCGATGCGGCACTTCAGCGATTGCAATGACCCCTTGCGGCGACTCGGTTTCGGCTGCCGAGCCGAACTCGAGCGCGGTGCACGTCCTGCACCGGGACCCCGCGCGAGCGCAGCGCGGCTGCCAACGCGGCGCCTCGGGGGGCATCGAGCAGCTGCGGCGCCACGAGCGCGCCGCGGATCTCCAGAGGCGAGCGCAACAACTCCTCGCACGGCGCGAACGCCTTCGGCCACGAAGAGCCGCTGCTTCTCGCGCGCTTTGCGACGCTTGAGGTCGCGCGCCAGGGTCAGGAGCTTCAATATCTTGTCGCGGTAGGGGGAATGGCACTTGCCACTTCGAGGCACGCTTTGCGGACCCAACAGGAAACCAACTATGCGAATGCGTCTCTTTGGTGTGATCCTGGCGGCGTCAACGGCCGCATGCGGAATATCGACCCAGCAGGAAATCCAGATGGGGGCCGAATACTCCGCGCAGATCAACCAGCAGCTTCCAATCGTACAGGACGCCGAGATCAACCGGTATATCAACGTGCTCGGCGACATCGATCGCCAACCTGGCCGACAACCGCGGCCTGGACTACCGCTTCTACGTCGTGAACGCCGCCGAGGTGAACGCGTTCGCGGTGCCCGGCGGATTCATCTACGTGAATCGCGGGCTGATCGAGCGGACCACAGAACCTCAGCCAGCTCGCCGGAGTGCTCGGTCACGAGATCGGCCACGTGGTGCGGCGCCACTCGGTGAAGCAGATGGAGAAGGCGCAGGGCGCCAATATCGGCCTGATCCTCGGGTGCACGCTCATCAACGTCTGCGGCAGCCAGGCGGCGTCCGGCCGCGATCAACGTCGGCGGCGCGGCGTTGTTCGCCAAGTTCGGTCGCGACGACGAGCGCGAGGCCGACCGCGATGCCGTGAGCAGCGTCGTGCGCTCGGGCATCCATCCCAGGGGCATCCCGGAGATGTTCCAGATCCTGCTCAACGAGCGGAACCGGAATCCCGGCGCGGTGGAGGCCTGGTTCTCGACACATCCCGGCGAAGAGGACCGCATCCGCGAAACGACGGCGCTGATCGCGGAGATCGACCCCGCCATTCTCGCGGGGCTGACCGTCAATTCGAACAGGTATAACGATTTCAAGGCGCGCGTGCGCTCGCTGCCGGCTCCCTCGAGGGCGTCGAATCGATAGGCCTACAGTTTCGCGACGATTCCGCGGACGAGGTGCTGCAGCCTGGCGGCGACCCTCGCCGTCGTCTCGAGAACCTCTTCATGGGTTATCGGGGCGGCGGTGAGGCCGCATGCGAGATTGGTGACGCAGCTGACCCCGAGTACGCGCATGCCCGAGCGCCCGCGCGACGATCACCTCCGGCACGGTGGACATCCCCACGACGTCGCCGCCGAGACGCGCCACCATCCGTACCTCCGCCCGCGTCTCGTACGCGGGACCCAGTAAACCGAAGTAAACGCCCTCCGCCAGCTCCATCCGCTGCTCGGTTGCGACGCGGCGCGCCAGCGCGCGCAGCTCGGCATCGTATGGCTCCGACATGTCGGGGAATCGCGTGTCCCCGGGCTCGTGCGGCCCGACGAGCGGATTGCGGAACATGAAGTTGACGTGATCGCTGAGCAGCATCACGCTGCCCGGCCCCAGCGAGCTCGCGAACGCTGCCCGCGGCGTTGGACACGATCGAGCGTGGTCGCGCCGAGCGCATGCAACACGCGCACGGGGAAACCGGCGAGCGCCGCCGTCGTGACCCTCGTACAAATGGAAGCGGCCGGACAGCGCGACAACCGGCGTTCCGCCGAGCGTCCCGGCGATCAGCTCACCGGCGTGGCCGGCGACGGTGGCGCCCGGGAAACCCGGCATCTCGGCGTACGGCAGCCGGACGGTGGCGTCGATGGCGTCCGCGATGCCGCCGAGCCCCGACCCCAGGATGATGCCGACGCGCGGGTGGCGCGGATGCGCGGGCGGATCGCGTCCGCCGCGGCGCGCGCGGCCGCCGCGCCGAACGGAGTGCTCATCGGAGCTCCCGCCGCAACTGGTCGATTTCGCCGCGCGCGCTCGCGCCGAGTTTCGCGCGATCGGCGAAGGGCAGGAACGCGCTGTCGAACCCGTCGAGGGCGATCGTCGACAGCTCGTCGAATCCAAGGCCGAGGTGGTTTGCCGCGAGCGCGTATTCGTCCGTGAGCGTGGTGCCGCTCATGAGCCGGTTGTCGGTGTTGAGGACGACCACGAGGCCGCTCTCGATGTAACGCCGCGCGGGATGCGTCTCGTACGACGTCGCCGCGTGGGTCTGCACGTTGCTCGTGAGGCACACCTCGACGGGGATGCGACGGTCGTTGACGAAGTCGAGCAGCGACGCGTCCTCGAACAGGCGCGTGCCGTGTCCGATGCGGTGCGCCCAGCACGCGTGCACGGCTTCGCGCACGGACGCGCCGCCGTCGCCTTCCCCGGCGTGACAGGTGCACGCCATGTCGTGCGAACGCGCGTACGCGAACGCCCCGGCGTGGCGCGACGCCGGATTGCCCATTTCGCCGCCGGCGAGGTCGAAGCCCACGACACCCCGGTTCCGGTATGCCACCGCGAGCCGCGCGAGCTCGAGCGATACCGTCGGATCGAGGTGGCGCAGCGCGCAGACGATCATTCGCGCGATGACGCCGTGGTCGCGCTCGCGCCCGCTCGAGGCCGCGCGCCACGGCGTCCAGCACGTCGTGGGACTGAAGGCCCTCGCGCACGCTGAGCACGGGCGAGAAGCGCACCTCGATGTACCGCACACCGTCCGACGCCGCATCCGCGATGAGCTCGCACGCGATACGCTCGAGCGCGCCGGCGCGCTGCATGACGGACAGTGTCACCTCGAACTTCGCGAGGTAGTCCTCCAGCGTGCGCGCGTCGCGCACGCGCATGTACTCGCGCAGCGAATCCGCGTCCGTTCGCGGCATGGTGATCCCCTGCTCGCGCGCCAGATCGAGTAGCGTCTGCGGGCGCACGGATCCATCCAGGTGGCAGTGCAGCTCGGCCTTTGGCAGCCGGCGCAGCAGCTCTCGATCGATTGTAGGGCTCGTGGCGGGGCGATCGATCATTCGCCGCCCGCCGCGCGGTTGGAGATCGTCCGGTAGATGGAACCCGCATGGGCCGGAGCGTCGCCCGCGATCGGCAGCCCACGGCTGTCCGTGATCACGCGCCGGCCGAGGGCGATCTGTTCGGCCTCTTCGGGACGCCACTGGCGCACGCAGTCGAGCGCGGTGGACCCGGCGGGGACATCCACCGGCGCCGCATTGACGAACACGCGCAGGCTGGTCACCGGGGCGTCGTGCCGGCCGATGGGGCGCGGGCCCGGTCGAACGGCAGCCGCCGCATCGACCGGTACGCGGCGCCGACCAGTGTGTCGGGCTCGAGGCGCCAGTTGCGACGGAAATAGTCCTCCGGACGCAGGGCCTCCCTGCGGCGCACCTCCTCCACGAGCAGCTCTCGAATCACCTGCTGCCGATCGTGGACCACCGGCGCGCCCTGCAGCATGGCGTAGCCTCCGCCTCCGACCTGCCGGTAGTCGTTGAGCGCGAGCGTGAAGCTGTCCGTCTCGGCGACGGGCCGGCCGTCGCGCGAGAGCGACGTGATGCGCGAGTTGATGGGCCGGGCGACGTTGATCGTGTAGTCCACGCCGGCCACGATATCGAAGTTGAACCCGGGCACCCGCGGGTCGATCAACGAATCGCCGCGGCCGCCCTCGCGAAAGTAGCGCGCGCTGTACTCGAGGTATTCGCGCAACTGCCTGCCGCTGATCCGCACGGCGCGCAGCACGTTGTTCTCGTACGGATAGAGCTCGGCCATGTCCGCCATGGTGATCGGGCCGGGCCCGAACCCGGCGTTCAGGCTGAAGGCGGCGGTGGACGCCAGGTCGCTGCCGGCCGCACGCCGCATCACGTCGAGCACGAAGTCCACGATCGGCGTGTCGATGACGCGCGCGGAATCGGCACGCCACGCGACCGGCGTCGTGCCCAGCGACGCGTTCACGTACTCGACGGCGCGCGCGTGCGCGTCTTCGGTGGCCGCCAGCAGCGCGGCCTGCTCCGCGTGTCCGCGCGCCCGGATCACGCGCCCATCCCGAGCGACGACACGATACGCGCTTCCGGCGCGCGCCAGCGTGAGGCGAGCCACCGCCAGGCTGCCGGCCCCGTTGCGCGGCTGGGTGAGCAGCACCCCGCCGATGGTGGTGTCCGCGAGCTCCTGGTGGCTGTGGCCGAAGACGATCGCGTCGATGCCGGGCACTTCGACGGGCGACGCGCGCCGTGACGTTCTCGCCGGCCACGCCGGTGCCGACCGTGTCGTACGACGACGCGCCCGACAGCCCCGAGTGCAGCACGACCACGACGACGTCGGCTCCCTTCGCGCGCGCGTCCGCGACCGCGACCCGAACGGCCGGGACGATGTCGCGCACCTCGACGCGGCCGCGCACCTTGTCGCGATCCCAGACCATCGTGCCCGGTGTCGTCGCGCCCACGACGGCCACGCGCACCGCACCGCCCGCCCGCGACAGCATCACCCACGGGATGTACGCGTTCCGGCCGTCGGCGCCGTACACGTTCGCCGCGAGCATCGGGAACGCGGCCTGGGCGATTGCGCGATTGAGGTACGGGAGGCCGTAGTTGAACTCGTGATTGCCGATCACGCCCGCGTCGTACCGCAGGACGTTCATCGCGGCGATGATCGGATTGGGACGCGTCGAATCGCGCAACGCGATGCTGGTGATCGGCGTCCCTTGCAGGTCGTCGCCGGCGTCCACCAGCACCACGCGGTCCTGGTGCGCGGCGCGCAGCGAATCCACGATCGTCGCGATGCGTGTGAGCCCGCGCGCCGAATCGGGCGCGTTCGCGAAGTAGTCCCAGCCGCGCAGCCAGCCATGCACGTCCGTGGTTCCCGCGACGATGAGATCGAGGGAGTCGGGCAACGCGGCGGCCTGGCGTGGCGCCGGATCGGATTGGCGGGAGGGTGTCGCGCAGGCTGCGGAGCAGAGCGCGAGGAGCAGCAAACGACGCATGGGGAAAAACTAGGCCCGTGGACGAGATTTTGGGAAACGGGTCCGGCCGGACTTCCCTTCCGTAGCGTGTGCCGGGGCATTCGCCCAGTTTTCGCCGCGATGAAACCGTTGATCATCGGCATCGCCGGCGGAACGGGCTCCGGCAAGTCCACCGTGGCCCACAGGGTAGCCGACGCGCTGGGCTCCCTGTCGGTGGCGTTCATCGACATGGATGCGTACTACCACGACTACTCGCATTTGCCGATGGAGGAGCGTCGCCGCATCAACTGGGACCACCCGAACTCCTTCGACTGGGACCTGCTGCTCGCGCACCTCGGCCGGCTCGCGCGCGGCGAAGCCATCGAAAAACCGGAGTACGATTTCGTGGAGCACACGCGCAAGCGCGAGACGGTTCCGGTGAGCGCCGCCGACGTGGTGGTCATCGACGGCATTCTCCTCCTGTCGGACTCGCGCATTCGCGACCTCTGCGACGTGAAGGTCTTCGTGGACACGGATGCGGACATCCGGCTCATCCGCCGCCTCCGGCGCGACCTCGTGGAGCGCGGGCGGCCGCTCGAGGAGATCATCGAGCAGTACCTCACGACCGTGCAGCCGATGCACCTCGAGTTCGTCGAGCCCAGCAAGCGCTACGCGGACGTGATCGTCCCGCGCGGCGGGCACAACGAAGTGGCCATCGAGATGATCGTGGCGAAGATCCGGGACCGCGTACCTAGGGACGCAGCGACAGCGCGAGCGCGTAATAGCTGAGCGCCGCCATGAGCGCGGCCGCGGGTATCGTGAGGAGCCAGGCCCAGACGATGCGGCCGGCGATCTGCCACCGCACCGCGCGCGCCCGCAGCGTCGCGCCGACGCCGACGATGGATCCCGTGATCGTGTGCGTGGTGCTCACCGGAATCCCGAACCGCGTCGCGAGGAGGATGCTGAGCGCCCCTCCGGTCTCGGCGCAGAAGCCGCCCACGGGCCGTAGCCGCGTCACGCGCGAGCCCATGGTGTGCACGATGCGCCACCCGCCGAACAACGTGCCCAGCGAGATCGCCGTGTAGGCCCCGATCTCCACCCAGTACGGGATGGTGTCCGCGTTCGGCACGTAGAGATGGCGCAGCAGGCCGGCCTGCGACGCGAACAGCGCCTGGCTGGACACGAGCAGCCCGACGATGATCCCCATCGTCTTCTGGGCGTCGTTCGCCCCGTGCGAGAGCGAAAAGAGCGCGGAGCTGGCCAGCTGTGCGTAGCGGAACCAGCGGTTCACCCGGTGCGGGTTGGTGTGACGGAACGTCCACAGTGTGATGACCATCAGCGCCGACCCGAGCACCATGCCGATGATCGGGGACAGCGCGATGAACGCCAGCGTCAGCATCCACTTGGTTCCCCAGATGATCGCCCCCAGGCCGGCCTTCGCCACCGCGGCGCCGGCGTAGCCGCCGATGAGCGCGTGCGAGGAGCTGGAAGGGAGACCGTAGAACCAGGTGATGAGATTCCAGAAGATCGCGCCCAGCAGCCCGCCCAGGATCACGTTCGCGTCCACGGCGGCGGTGTCGATCATGCCGCTGCCGATGGTTCTGGCAACCGCGGTTCCGACGGTAAATGCCGCGACGAAGTTGAAGCATGCGGCCCAGGCTACCGCCTGCAACGGGCTGAGCACCCGCGTGGCCACCACGGTGGCGATGGAATTCGCCGAGTCGTGGAAGCCGTTGATGAAGTCGAAGACGAACGCGATCAGGATGATCGTGATGACGTAGGTGACCACGTCAGGCGTTCTTCATCGAGATGCTCTGGAGCGAATGCACGACCGCCATGCAGCTGTCGATGGCCTGCTCAAGCCGGTCGTAGATCTCCTTCCACTTGATCACCTCGAGCGGGTCGGGCCGTCCCTGGAACAGCGCGCCCACCGCGTTGTGGTACAGCGCATCGCCTTCCTCCTCGATGTGCTTCACGGCGAGGGCGCAGGCGCTCACTTCCCTGGGACGCTTGATCCCGCTCACGCCGCGCTGCAGGTGCTCGGTGGCCTTGAGGAGCAGCCCGGCCAGCTCCCGCGCCGGCTGCTTGACCTCTCCGATGTGAAAGGTCTCCACGCGCCGCGCCGTGCCGTCGAGCAGGTCGATGACGTCGTCAAGACGCGTCGACAGCGCGTGAATGTCCTCTCGGTCGAACGGCGTCACGAAGCTGCGGTCGATTCTCGCGTTGATCTCGTGCGTGAGCTGGTCCGCCTGGTGCTCCACCTCCTTGATGGCCCGAACCTGATCCTCCACGCGTGACGACTGGTCGAACAGGCCCTTGATCAGTCGGGCCGCGGTGAGCAGATGTCCCGACAACTCGTTGAAGAGCGCAAAGAACTCCTGATCGCGGGGAATGAGGCGGCCGAGCATTCGGCGGTGGGATTGGGGGGGTTAGGTCGTCGCCAGATCGTTACAAAACTCACCAGCCCGGTAACAAAGCACAAAGGCTCATCTACGGGGCATGCAGCTGTGCGTAGCGGAGGTCGTGCAGCGCCTTGCGCTCGGCCACAAGCGAGCGGTCCTCGAAGAGCTTGACCAGAATCAGGCCGGCCACAAACCCGCCAATGTGGGCCCAGACTGCCACGCCGCCGGTCATCTCGGCGCGCATGGGAGAGAACCGCGGCAGGCCGGTGATGACCTGCCAGCCAAACCACCACAGGAGTGCCATCCAGGCAGGTACTGGAACGATCCTGATGAAAATGATGAGGATGAACAAGATGTTCACGCGAGCCCAGGGATAGAGCAACAGGTAGGCGCCCATGATCCCCGAGATGGCGCCGGAAGCTCCCACCGTCGGAACCGGTGACGTCGGCTCGACGGCCATGTGCACCCCCGCGGCGACCAGGCCGCACAGCAGGTAGAAGCACAGGAAGCGCCAGGGGCCCATGCTGTCTTCGATATTGTTCCCGAAGACCCAGAAGAACAGCGCGTTGCCCAGGATGTGGCCCCAGCTTCCATGGAGGAACATCGAGGTGATGGGCGTCAACCAGTTGATCGGCTCGGCATCGACGACGCACGCCATTCCCTCCCCGAGCGGCACTGCGAACCCCAGCGGCCTGGTGTGAAGCAGCTCGGCTGGAACGAGCCCCAGGTTGCAGACACTGACCGCCAGGTCGCGATCGTTCAGTCCGGCCCCCTGGACCAGGACCCAGCACGCGAGCATGACGCCCAGGAGGACGTACGTCATCCACGGGGTGCGGAGCGTCGGGATGTCGTCGCTGATCGGAAACACGGCGGCCTAGCCTGCCAAAGTGGCGTAAATGGCGGGTCCCGGACTTGCCCACCTCATCGGTCGGCTTTCACACCCATACCATCGAGGGACGCAATGGCCGACAAAGTCATCGGGATCGATCTGGGCACCACGAACTCCGTCGTTTCGGTGATGGAGGGCGGCGACCCGGTCGTGATCCCCAACGCCGAAGGCGGGCGAACGACCCCCTCCGTGGTTGGGTTCACCAAAGATGGCGAACGGCTGGTCGGCCAGGTCGCCAAGCGACAGGCGGTCACGAATCCGCAGAACACGGTCTTTTCGATCAAGCGATTCATGGGCCGGAAGCTCTCGGAGGTTCCGGATGAGATTAAACGCGTTCCGTACAAGGTGGTCGCGGGCGCCAATGACATGACCACCGTGGAAGTCCAGGGCAAACGGTATAGTCCGCCCGAGATCTCCGCGATGATCCTCCAGAAAATGCGCCAGACGGCGGAGGACTACCTCGGCCAGAAGGTCAGCAAGGCCGTCGTCACCGTTCCCGCGTACTTCAACGACGCCCAGCGCCAGGCGACGAAGGACGCCGGCAAGATCGCCGGCCTCGACGTCCTCCGGATCATCAACGAGCCGACCGCGGCCGCGCTGGCGTACGGCCTGGACAAGAAGAAGGACGAAAAGGTCGCGGTGTTCGACCTCGGCGGTGGCACCTACGACATCTCGGTGCTGGAGCTGTACGACGTGGAGGGCTCACGACAGTTCGAGGTGAAGTCCACGAACGGCGACACGCATCTGGGCGGCGACGACTTCGACCAGCGGGTGATCGACTGGATCGTCGGCGAGTTCAAGCGCGACCAGGGCATCGACCTCTCGAAAGACCCGATGGCGCTGCAGCGGCTCAAGGAGGCGGCGGAAAAGGCGAAAATGGAGCTGTCGACCACCATGTCGACGGACATCAACCTGCCGTTCATCACGGCGGACGCCAGCGGTCCGAAGCATCTCCAGTACACGCTGTCGCGCTCGAAATTCGAGCAGCTGGTGGACGACCTGATCCAGCGCACGATTCCCCCGATGGAACAGGCGCTCAAGGACGCCGGGCTGGATCCGAAGAGCGTGGACGAAGTGCTGCTCGTCGGCGGCTCGACGCGCATCCCCAAGATCCAGGAGATCGTCAAGAAGTTCTTCGGCAAGGAGCCGAACAAGGGCGTCAATCCCGATGAGGTCGTGGCCATCGGCGCGGCGGTTCAGGGTGCGGTGCTCACGGGTGAGCAGAAGGACGTCCTGCTGCTCGACGTCACGCCGCTGTCGCTCGGCATCGAGACGCTGGGCGGTGTCATGACGGTGCTGATCCCGCGGAACACCACGATCCCGACCAAGAAGACGGAGACCTTCTCGACCGCGGACGACAGCCAGACGCAGGTGGAGATCCACGTGTTGCAGGGCGAGCGGCCGATGGCGCGCGACAATCGCACCATCGGGAAATTCCAGCTCACGGGCATACCCCCGGCACCGCGCGGTATGCCGCAGATCGAAGTCACGTTCGACATCGACGCCAACGGCATCCTGCATGTCTCGGCCAAAGACAAGGCGACCAGCAAGGAGCAGAAGATCCGCATCGAGGCGTCGAGCGGGCTCTCGGACGGCGACATCGACCGCATGGTGAAGGAGGCGGAGAAGAACTCCACCGAGGACAAGCGGAAGCGGGAGGAGATCGACGCGCGCAATCGCCTGGACTCGATGACGTACGAGGTCGAGAAGAACGCCAAGGAATGGTCCGATCGCCTGCCGGCCGAGCTGAAGGGCAAGCTGGACGGCGCTGTCGAGCGGGCGCGCAAGGCCCTGCGCGGAGACGATCTCAACGAGATCAAGGCGGCGCAGGAAGAGCTCTCGCGTGTCTTCGCCGAGGCCGGACAGTCGTTTTATGCGCAGACTCAGCAGTCTGGCGGCGGCGCGGGCCCCGAAGCGGGGGGGGGCGCCGGTACGTCCGGCGAGCCGGGCGCCAAGCCGGGCGAGACCAAGCCGGAGGACGTCGTCGAAGCCGACTACGAGATCGTGGACGAGGGCAAGAAGTAAACCGGCTTCGACCATAACGGTGTCGTAGCTCCGGCGGCCGCAACATCAAGGCGGTCGCCGGAGTACTATCTATCTCTACAGGAGCCAACGGAGTTTCGAGGAATCATGACCAAGCTCGCTCGAGTGCAGCTGTATGCTGCCGTTTTCATCGCGTTCGCCAGCGGACTCGTTTTCGCGTCCGGGTTCGATCTCACGCGGTTCGGTTGGGCGCAGACGAAGACCGCGCCCGCAGCGAAGCCGACCCCCGCTGAAGTCAAGCCACTGGAGGAAGTCGGCCAGGCGTTCGAGGCGATCGCGGAGCACGTCACGCCCGCCGTCGTCGCCATCGAAGCGGAGCAACTGGAAGCGCGGCGCACGTCCGCAGCGCCGCAACATTCCGCCCGGCATGGAGGAGTTCTTCCGGAACTTCGAGATGCCCGATCAGCAGCCGCGCGGCGGTTCGGGATCCGGCTTCATCGTCACGAAGGACGGCTACATCCTCACGAACAACCACGTCGTGGCCAACGCGGACCGCGTGACGGTCACGCTGCTCGACAACCGGAAGTTCACCGCCAGGGTCATCGGTCGCGATCAGGACACGGACGTCGCCGTCATCAAGGTGGACACTACGGACCTGCCCGTGGTGACGCTCGGCGACGACCGCAAGACGCGCATCGGCCAATGGGTGGTCGCCATCGGCAACCCGCTGGGTCTCGATTTCACGGTGACGGCCGGGATCGTGAGCGCCAAGGGGCGTTCACAGTTGAACCTCCCGGGACGGACCGACTACGCGATCCAGGATTTCATCCAGACGGACGCGGCGATCAACCCCGGCAACTCCGGCGGGCCGCTGGTGAACATTCGCGGTGAAGTGATCGGCATCAACAGCGCGATCGCCAGCCCCACCGGCTACAACGCCGGATACGGGTTCGCGATTCCGATCACGCTCGCGAAGCAGGTGATGGACGATCTCGTGGAAGTTGGCAGGGTTCGGCGCGCGGTGCTGGGCGTGCAGATCGTCGAAGTGGAGCCGGCCGACGCGCGCGCCGCCGGGCTCACCGAGATTCGCGGCGCGAAAGTACAGGCATTTACACCGGGGCCGGACAGCCCGGCGCGCAAGGCCGGCGTGGAAGCCGGCGACGTCATCATCGCCGCAGCCGGCCAGCGCGTGAACCGCGTGTCGGAGCTGCAGCGCGTGATCCGGGGCTTCAAGCCGGGTGAGACGGTGGAGCTGGACGTGATGCGCTTCGGCACGAAGAAGACGTTCCGGGTGCGTCTCGGGGAGCCGCTGCGTACGCCGAACGAGCAGGTCGCGGCGAATCCGCAGCGCGGAGGAGCGGAGCCGGCCCGCACGGACGAGAAGAGCAACGAGCGGCTGGGCGTCACGGTGTCGCCGGTGCCGAACGATTTCGTGACCGCGCGCCGCGTGGCGGACGAGTACAGCCGCGGGCTGCTCGTCACGGACGTCAGCGTGCGCGGCCCCGCCTACCGGAAGCTGGAACCGAACCGCGACATCATTCTCCGGACGCTGCACCCGATGCGTCGCGAGATCCGGACGGCGGGCGACCTGGAGCAGGTGGTGAAGCTCTCTCAAGCGTGGCGACGTGCTCTCGCTGCTCGTCTTCGATACCCGGGTTGGTAACGGTGGAAGCACGAAGGTGGTGAACGTACAGATAGACTGAGAAAGCAGAAGGCGGAAAGCGGAAGGCAGAGCGAAGGCAGAAGGCAGTGGAGCGTTCCGACCCTGCCTTCTGCCTTCTCCTTTTTGTATTCTGTAGTTCAGGGCGGGAGTGGCGGAACTGGCAGACGCGCAGGACTTAGGATCCTGTGCCGCAAGGCTTCCGGGTTCGAGTCCCGGCTCCCGCATCTTGCGTTGCAAGAATGAGTTAGGTTGCGGCAGCAACTGTATGGTCACCCGGCTTTCACCGGTGATTGTCCCCCTCGCGTTCTCGCCGACGGCTATCGGACTGGCTGCGTGAACCCGAAGCTCCATAATCGGCTTTCAGCGATCCGCTGTTGTGACTGACCACGAGAACCGTCAAAGACGAGGTCAGGAGGCGTCGCGACCCTAGGCGCTTCCTTCGCGGTGGGAGTACGCGGCGATCTGCAACCGCGTGTGCAGCGCCAGCTTTTCCATGACGTTGCGCACGTGGCTCTTGACGGTGTGCGACGCAATGTTGAGACGAGCGGCGATCTCCTTGTTGCTGAGTCCCTCGCCGATGAGGTCCACGACTTCGCGCTCGCGCGGCGTCATGCGGACGGCTTCGAGCACTTGAGGGCTGACACGCCCATCGGAGTCCTTCGCGATTTGGGAGAAGAGTGACTCCGTCATGCGAGGGGGCAGCACTTTCTGTCCTGCTGCCACCGCCCTGATCGTCGCGACGAATTCATCGAACGTCGCGTCCTTGAGGACAAAGGCCGACACTCCGGCGTTCACGAACTCGGCGATGTCTTCGCTCACCGGGACGAGATCCATCACGATGATCTTGGCATTCGGAGAGTCCTTGGTCAGCCCGGCAGCCACACGCAAGCTGTCCTGCTCTCCCAGCCCCACGTCGAGCAACAGGACGGTTGGTTTGGCCTCGGCCATGAACGCGGCGTTCGCGGTGGGCGAGGTGACTGCCCGCATGTCCGGGAGCTTGTTGAGCATCGCCGCGAGGCCTTCGCGCACGAGAAGGTTGTCGTCGATGATGGCGACATTGATTGACGGGCTGGCGGGCATCTGACAGAAGTTACCGCTGAACGGCACTTCCGCTGCCAGCCAAACGGACGACTCATGTGCCTAGCACATTCGTGCGATATCCCATGCCTCGGCAATACGATAGGGTTGCTAGTACGAGGAGATGCACCGTGCCACATAGCAAGACAATTGACGTGTCGTCCGCCGACGTAGCGACCGGAGAGATTCCGCTCGCTCAGCAGCTGTTGCTCGACATTCTCGACACGGTTCGCGAGCCGCTTCTCGTCCTTGACCCCGAGTTTCGTGTCACCCAGGCGAATCGAGCGTTCTTCCAGACATTTCGCGTGGCGCCGGAAGAGACGATCGGCGAGATCCTCTTCACGCTTGGCAACGGACAGTGGAATATTGCCCCGCTGCGACAACTCCTGCACGATCGTCTTCCCCTCGAAGCGCAGCTGTATGACTGCGACGTGGAGCACGAGTTCCCGGGCATCGGTCGCAAGATCATGTTGTTGAACGCGCGGCTCGTTTCACCTGGGCCCGGTGTTCCCCGCATGATCCTGCTCGCGATCGAGGACGTCACGGAGCGCCGCTCCAACGAGAAGCGGCTCGCGGATCAGCGCCGGGAGCTGGAGCGCTCGAACGAGGCACTCGGAGTATTCGCGTCCGTTGCGTCGCACGACCTCCAGGAGCCGTTGCGGAAGATTCTGGCGTTTGGCGACCGCTTGGTCACGACGGCGGGGTCGGCACTCGGGGTCGAGCCGCGGGGCTACGTGGACCGGATGATGAGTGCGGCGACCCGGATGCGGACGTTGATCAACGACCTTTTGTCGTATTCGCAGGTGACGGCGCGGGTTCAGCTGTTTGCGTCGACGGATCTTGCCAAAGTGGCCCGAGAGGTCATCGCTGACCTCGAGACGTCCATTGCCGAAGCTGGAGGCCGTGTTGAGGTGAGCCCGTTGCCGGTGATCGACGCGGACGCACTGCAAATGCGCCAGTTGTTCCAGAACCTGCTCGGCAACGCGCTCAAATTCCGCCGAGAAGACACGCCGCTGGTGGTGCGGCTTGGGAGCTCGAACGGCGGGAACACCTGTACGCTCACTGTCGCTGACAACGGAATCGGCTTCAGTGTCGAATACGCGGACAAAATCTTTCAGTTGTTCGAACGGCTGCACGGCCGGATGGAATACGAAGGCTCCGGCATCGGATTGGCGATCTGCCGGAAGATCGTCGAGCGTCACGGCGGCCGCATGACCGCGGCGAGTACCAGCGGCCAGGGTGCGACGTTTACGGTGACCCTGCCTGTCACGCAGGTTGCGCCAGGAAGTGCCTCATGATGCAGGGCGAGCACAAGATCGCTATCACGATTCTCATCTGTGACGATGACGAAGATGATCGCATGCTGACCAAACAGGCGCTGGAGCATGCGCACATCTCGAACTCGGTGCAGTTCGTCGAGGACGGCGAGCAGTTGTTGGACTACCTCTACCAGCGCGGCCGCTACGCGGGCGAGTTGGGCTTGGCCCCACGCCCCGGTTTGATCCTGCTGGACCTCAACATGCCCAAGAGGGACGGTCGTGAGGTGCTGAAGGTGATCAAGGGCGACTCCAACCTGCGGGACATTCCCGTCGTCGTGCTGTCGACGTCGCGCCTGGACGAGGACATTGTGCGCAGCTACCAGCTTGGCGTGAACTCGTTCATCACCAAACCCGTGACGTTCTCCGGGCTGGTGGAGGCGATGAATGTGCTCGGCCGCTACTGGCTCGAGATCGTCGAGTTGCCGCCGACGCGGTCACCGCCGCGAACGATGACCCTCCGCACTCCGGCGTAATGCAGCCTGCCGGAGACGCGCGGCTCGAAGGGGAACTCAGGTAACACAACGGGGCTGCGAAGCGCTCTTCGTACACGGCGTCAAACGGGTGAAAGTCGTCGCTCACTAGCCGAACGAGCGGCGAGGCGCGCGCGCACGACGCTGTCCCCCGACTGTTCCCCCGCCCATCCGGTACCATGCGCGCCAACGCGCACTCAGCCGGACCGATTACCGCGCTAACTCGTTGCGGTTACGCGCATGGTGTCGATTGGTGTCGCTACTGCGGACCATGTCGGAAGACTTAGGATCCTGTGCCGCAAGGCTTCCGGGTTGAGCTCGCGCAAAAGTGCTTTGCGCGCTCGCTCCGCTTCGCGTCGACTCCCGGCTCCCGCATCAGCAGGTGCACCAGCGCGCCGGTCATTCGTTAACCTCGCGAACCTCGCAACGAGCCGATGAGATCGCTTTGGCTGTGATACCTGACACAGGCGCGCGTAAGGTGTTCCCCGACAGGCATTAAGCGCGGTTACGGGTATGACGCTCCGTGCGTGTCCCTAGTGAGCGCGACCTCGGAAACACACGCTGATGCCACAACTACGTCCGGCGGGATCACGCGGACGCCAGCCGAAAAACGGCGTCGCAGTTGCGATCACGGCGGGATTGCTGATTGCCGCGAATCTCGCCGGCGCGAGTTACTACTCGCTCCCGATGGCGGAGCGTGTGCGCTCGCCCGAGCATGCGTGGCTCCGACCCGCGGGCTACATCGGACAGTCCGCCGGCATTCTCGCGGCGCTGATCTTCGCGTTTCTGTGGCTGTACCCGCTGCGCAAGAAGTTCCGCGCGCTCGCGTGGATGGGGGCGGTGAGCAAGTGGCTCGACGTTCACATCGCGTTCGCCCTGCTGCTTCCCCTGCTGCTGGCGATACACGCCGCGTGGCGCTTCGGCGGGATCATCGGCCTCGGATTCGACGCCCTGATGATCGTGTGGGCCAGCGGCATCATCGGCCGATACCTGTATGCGCGCATTCCGCGCAGCCGGTCGGGGCTCGAGCTGACGCTGGACGAGATTGCCGCAAACCGCCGCTCGCTCGTCACGGAGCTCGCCGCGCGCACGGGGCTCGATCCCGCGACGCTCGAGCGAACCCTGGACGCCGGAGAAGCGTCCGACCAGCCGCCGGGACTCCTGCAAGCCTTCGGCGCGATGGTCGCAGGCGACTTCGCGCGGTGGCGCATGTCGCGCGAGCTGAAACGGCGGTGGCGGCAGATACCCGGCCGCCCACGCCTCGATGATCGCACGCTGAAGGAAGCCGTCGATCTCGCCACGCGGGAGATGGCGCTCGACCAGCAGGTGCGGCTGCTGCAGCGCACGCATCGCATCTTCCGCTACTGGCACCTGCTGCACCGGCCCATTGCGTTGACCGCGCTGGTGGCGGTCGTCATTCACATCGGCGTCGTGGTCGCGGTCGGCGCGACGTGGTTCTGGTGACGGCGCCATGAGCATGCTCGCCGTGACCCTCGCTTTCGTCGCATTCAGCGCGTGGTCCATCTGGCGGCACGTGCGCCGCGACCGCAAGCTCGCGGGCCCCACAGACACCGTCCGCCGACCCTGCCCCCGTTGCGGAGCGCCGGTCGCGGTAGATGCCGCGCAGTGTCCGAACTGCGGCGTGCCGCAGCAGGCGTTCGAGCTGCTCCGCGCCCCGCAGGCCAGAACGGAAACGGAGGCCGACCCCAGCGTCCCGCTCCGCGCGCACGTGCGATCCGACGTTTGCGTCGGCTGCGGCGCATGTATCTCGGTCTGCCCGGAAGAGGGTGCCATCACGCTGCGCGCCAAGTTGGCTGTCGTCGACGGCAATCGGTGCAAAGGGCACGGCGAGTGCGCCCAGGCTTGTCCGGTGAGTGCCATCACCATGGCGCGCGGCGCGGCCGTCAACCGCGTCGTCGTCCCGGCGCTCGACCAGCACTTCCAGACGAGCGTGCCGGGACTGTACATCGTGGGCGAGCTTGGCGGGCGCGGCCTGATCAAGAACGCGATCAACGAGGGCAAGATCGCGATCGAGCACGTGCGCGCGACGCGTCCGTCGCGGACGTCCCCTGACGACCCGCTCGACGTCGTCATCGTCGGCGCCGGTCCGGCCGGACTGAGTGCCGGACTGGAAGCGGTCCGCACCGGCGTGCGGTACGTCGTGCTCGAGCAGGGCACGGTCGCCGACAGCGTCCGGAAATACCCGCGGCACAAGCTGCTGCTCGCGGAGCCGGTGAGCATTCCCATCTACGGCGATCTTTGGATCGCCGATGCATCGAAGGAAGCGTTGCTGCAAGTGTGGGAGGCGGCGGTGGCGCGTTCCGGGCTGCGCGTCGAGACCGGAAAGAAAGTGGAAGCGGTGGAGCGCATCGGCGATGCACTCGTCGTGCGCGTCGCGGGCGGAACCGAGTTCCGGGCGCGCAGCGTCGTGCTGGCGATGGGCCGCCGGGGCACGCCGCGCCGACTCGACGTCCCCGGCGAGGACACTGCCCGCGTGGTGTACGACATCGCGGAAATGGCCGACTTCGCCGGCCGGCGCGTGCTGGTGGTTGGGGGCGGCGACAGCGCTGCCGAATCCGCGATCGGTCTCGCGAACCAGCAGGGTACCGCGGTCACGATGAGCTATCGAGCCGAGGGCTTCGACCGGGTGAAACCGCGCAACCTCGAGAAGTTGAAGGCAGCCGAGGCGACAGGGCGGCTTTCGATCGTGCTCCGCAGCGTCGTCCGAGAGATTCGCGACGACGTGGTCGTGCTGGATGTCGCGGGCGAATCGCGCATCCTCCCGGTGGACGACGTCGTCGTGCGTATCGGAGGAAACCCGCCACAGGCACTGCTCGACCGCAGCGGCGTGCGCATGGTCCAGAAGGAGCTGCCAATGCCGGCAGCGGAGGCACTCGGTGCATGAGCCGGCGCGCTGTTCAGTTCCTCCGCTGCGACATCTGCTCGGCGCGTCCCTTTTGGCGGTGGCCGTCCTGACGCCGATGTCAGCCACTGCCCAGATCTCACCCGGCCCGCTGGCGCGGCCGCACGCGTCGCTTGACGTGCCGCTGGGGTGCGCGAAGTGCCACGGCGGCCGGCGCGAGCCGACGACGCGTCGATGCCTCGCGTGTCACCGCGAGATTGCGGCGGTCCGGCAGGCGCAGCGCGGCTATCACGCGCGCGAAGGCAAGGGCGACTGCGCGAGCTGCCATCCCGATCATGCGGGTCGCGATTTTGCCTTGATCAAGTGGCCCACGGGCTCGGAGAAGGCCTTCGATCACTACGCGGCGGGTTGGTCGCTCGAGGGCAAGCACGCCGAGACCGCGTGCGCCGACTGTCACAGGGCGAGCTTTCGGGTGGACGCCTCGGCCACGCTGTCGCCGCGCGACGGCGCGCCGCGCTGGGTTGGTTTGCAGCAGCGCTGCGCCAGCTGTCACGCCGACCCGCATCGCTCCTCTCTCGGCGAGCGTTGCACACGCTGCCACGAGATGAGCGGCTGGCAGCCCGCAGCGAAGTTCGATCACGCCGCGACCAAATATCCGCTGACGGGCCGGCATGCCCAGGTCGAGTGTGCCTCGTGCCATCTCGCGCCGCGCTTGCATCCGAGCACGGACTCGAGCGGAAAGCTCGTCCCGGTGTTCAAGCCGGTGCCCGCCGGCGACTGCTCGAGCTGCCACACCGATCCGCACCAGGGTCGGCTCACGGGACGCTGCACGAGTTGCCATGTCACCACGAGCTTCCGCAGCGTCGAGCGAAGTGCCTTCGCGCACGATCGCACCCGCTTTCCGCTGGCGGGGCGACACGCAAGCGTCGCCTGCGGCAGGTGCCACACCGGATATCCGCGGACGATCAGCCGGCCGGCGTTCGCCACCTGCGCCACCTGTCACACAGACCCCCATGGCGGACGCGCCACGCTCGCAGGTCGCGTCGTCGACTGCGCCGCCTGCCATCGTGTGCAGGGATTCGCTTCATCCACGTTCACGGTTGCGCAGCATGCCGCGACGACCTTTCCGTTGCGCGGTCGACACACGACGGTACGCTGCGGCGACTGCCACCGTTCGCGCGAAGTCGCCGGTGCACGCTTGGTCGCCGACATGCGGCCGGTTGCTGCCACGTGCGCAAGTTGCCACGCCAACCCGCATGGCACTCAGCTGGCGGCACGCCGCGACGCCGGCGCGTGCGAGACTTGCCACGATGTCGCGGGATGGCGGCCCGGCACCTTCACGCTCGCGGCACATGCCGCGCTGCGTTTGCCGCTCGAGGGACGCCACGCCGAGATCGCGTGCGCGGCGTGTCACGGGCCGGCGCGTCCCGGCCTCCGCGCCCAGTTGAACCCACCGCTCGGTCCGGCCCGCGTCGCCATTCGTCCGCCCGAAGTCACCTGCGAGGCCTGCCACCGGAATCCGCACGGGACCAGTTTGACCGGACGCGCGAACGGTGCGTCGTGCGCGGCCTGTCATACCGTGAAGTCGTTCCGGCCGTCGACGATCGACGTGGCAGCACACGCGCGCTTCACGTTCGCCCTGGAGGGTGCACATCGCACCGTGCCGTGTGGCGATTGTCATCGCGATCTGCGCGGGCCCACGACGCTCCGCGGCGCCAGCACGTTGATTCTGGCACGGGTGCGCGACACCACCCCACTTGGCCTGCGGGCGCCAACCGCCTGCGCGGGCTGCCACGTGACACCGCACGGGACGCAGTTCGCTTCGCGACGGGACGGCGGTGCCTGCGATGCGTGTCACACCGTGAACGCGTTCCAGCCCGCGGCGCGATTCGATCACGACCGCGACACACGCTTCCCGCTCGCGCCGGCACACGTCCGCGTCGCGTGCGCGTCGTGTCACGTCAAGCCGGCGCGGCCGTCGACGCCGGTGGTGTATCGGGGCACGGTGGTGCGCTGTGCGCAATGCCACGCCGGAGGCAGGCCATGATCCGACAACTCCTCGGCGTCGTTGCGATCGGGCTGCTCGCGGTCAGCGTGCCGGTCGCGCAAGCCGTGGCCCAAACTCCAACTTCGAATCCCCACGGCAAGCTGTTTCAGGACTGTGCCTCCTGTCATCGCAGCGACCGGTGGACGCCCGTTCAGGTCAGCGCCTCCTATAAGCACTCGACGCGGTTTCCGCTCGTGGGTGCGCATGCCGCGACGACCTGTCGCTCGTGCCACCTGAAGCTCGATTTCACGGGCACCGAAGCTCGCTGCGCGTCGTGCCATCGCGATGCGCACCTGGGCGAGCTTGGCAGCGACTGCGCGCGCTGCCACAATACCGCGTCGTTCGTCGACCGGTCGGCGATGTTGCGAGCCCACCAGCTCACCAGGTTCCCTCTCGCAGGTGCGCATCGCATGGCCGACTGCGAGAGCTGCCATGTGCCGGCGTCGCAGGGGCAACGGCGCTTCGCCGGCCGATCGACCGAGTGCGCGAGTTGCCACCAGCGCCAGCTGCTCGCCGCGAAGAACCCGGATCACGTTTCGGCGGGCTTCTCGACGATTTGCGGCAGTTGCCACTCGCCCACGTACTGGAATCGGGCGGCGTACGACCATTCGGCGTCCGGCTTCCCGCTCACGGGCGCGCACCGCACCGCCACGTGCTCTTCGTGCCACACCACAGGCGTCTACCGGGGCATACCCTCGACCTGCGTTTCCTGTCACCTGTCGGACTACCAGGCCACGACCAATCCGAATCACACCACGGTGCAGTTCCCCACCGATTGCGCAAGCTGCCATACGCCGGCCCGCTGGCAGGGCGCCACCTTCAACCACGACGCGCTGTACTTCCCGATCTACTCGGGCAAGCATCGCGGCACCTGGTCGTCGTGCGCGACATGTCACACCAACGCGTCCGACTTCAAGGTGTTCTCGTGCACTTCGTGCCATACCGCGACCGCAACCAATGAGCACCATAAGGAAGTGAGCGGATACGCATACGATAGCCGGACCTGCTACTCGTGCCACCGCGACGGCCGCAAACCATGACGAGATGCCGGCCAGGAATCGTGGCATCGTGCGCCGTCGTTCTCCTGGCGGTGGCCGCGCACACGACGAAGGCACAGCGCCCCGATACGCTGTTGGCGCGCGTCACCTACGTCTCCGGCAACTCCGTGTACATCGACGCGGGTCAGCGGAACGGGCTCACGGAAGGAGCGACGCTGGACGTCAGGCGAAACGGCAGCGGCATCGCGCAACTGCGCGTACGATTTCTCTCCCCAGGCCGCTCGCAGTGCGACGTCGTGATGGCGGCCAGCGCGCTGATGGTCGGAGACACCGTTCGCTACGTGCGACAGGGCGCAGGAGCACCGCCGCCGATGGACACGACGCCGCCGGTCATGCCGACCGCCGCGCCGCGCCCCGGCGTTTCCATCGCGCGGCCGCAGACGCTTCACGGACGCGTGGGAGTTCGGTACCTCGCGGCGTGGCAACGCGACAGCGGCAGCGCTCGGCTGGCACAGCCCGCGTCGGACATCCGAATCGATGGAACCCTGCCCGGCCTGCCGTCGCTGGACGTCTCGATCGACGCGCGCGCGCGTCAGACGCGCACGATCGCCATCGATGGCGTCCTGCTGCCGTCGCACACGTCAACGCTCGTCTACCAATCATGGATCGCGTGGAATGCTCCGGCGCGCACGCAGCTTCGCGTGGGCCGACAGTACTCGTCGGAGTTGGCGTCGGTATCACTATTCGACGGTGCGCTGCTGGCTGTGAACAGGACGCACTTCAGCGTCGCGGCGTTCGGCGGGACACAGCCTGACGTCGAGACCATGAGGTACTCGACGCGCGTACGCGAGTACGGTGCGTACGCCACTGCGCGCGTCACTCCGTGGACGGCGGCGTCCGCGACTGTCTCGCTGGGCGCGGTCAGCTCATACGACGGCGGCCAGGTCGATCGCGACTTCGCGTTTGCCGCCGCGTCATGGTCCGACGGCATCGTGTCGTTCCACGCGATGCAGGAACTGGACTACAACCGCGGATGGAAAAGGGCCGCGGGCGAGCCGACCATCACGCCGACGAGCACCTACGCATCGCTGCGCGTGCGCGCGCTGGACGTTCTGGCTTTCTCCGCCGGCTACGACAGCCGGCGGAGCGTGCGCCTGTATCGCAACTACGTGTCCCCCGCCATCGCCTTCGACGACACGTATCGCACCGGTGTGTGGGGCGGAATCTTCGCGGAACCCACACGGCGTACGACCGCCTCCGTCGATCTCCGTCACTCCAGCGGCGGGCCTTCGGCGAACACGAGCTCGGGCACCGGTTCCGCCGACATCGTCACTTTCAGCGCATCGGCGCGCGACCTGTGGTACGCGGCGCTCGTCGCGCGCGGTCGGACGTCCTACTACCGATCGCCGGCCGCGCGTGGCTGGCTCCACGCGATGAATCTGTCCGGCATCCCCACCGAAGCGCTGCAGGTCGATATCGGAGGCGGGCTGCGGACCGATATCCCGGCCGCCGGGACCGCGAGCGCCGCCATCAGCGATCGCCTCACGGTGCGCTGGCTAGAGATCAGCCTCGATCTCGCCGTCGGGAGATCGTGGTACGTGCTGGTCTCAGCCTCGCGCGAGCGCGGCGGCTGGGAAGCGAACGATCAACTGTACTGGGCGCTCAGCTATCGGTTTTGAGAAGTCCCCTACATCCCGTTTTTCCAAAGACGCTGCGCGGCCAGGCGCTTGTCCGCAGAACAATCCCTGCGTTGCTCCGGCGTCATCTGCCGCCAGAGGTGGCACGCGGGTCCCAGCCCGCAGTAGCACTCGCGCACCGCCTCGCGCAACTCAGCGATCTGCTCCGCTCTCGAGCGGTTCGGATCGATGACACTCGCGATACCCGCGACGTAGGCCATCATGAGGCCTCCTTGGCTCGAACGAGCCATATGTGCTTTCAAGTTGCGCCGGCGCGCGCCATTCACAATGAGCATTTCGCTGATCGGGGTTTCCCCGACGCACGGCGGCACGACGATGCCCTTTGTCGGTCGCGAGAGTGGCGCTGGCCGCCAGGTGGGCGGTCTTTGAGCGTTCGGCTGCCTGTTTTGCCTCCTGCAACGCGGCGCCTTGAAAGGTGGTGTCCCCCGACTGTCCCCCCGCCCATCCGGTACCATGCACTTTATGGCGCAGTCAATCGGACGGAACGTCGAGCCAACTCGTTGTGGTTGCGCGCTTGGTGCTGTTTGGTGTCGCTACTGCGGGCCGTGGCCGAAGACTTAGGATCCTGTGCCGCAAGGCTTCCGGGTTCGAGTCCCGGCTCCCGCATCAGTAGCCTGAGCAACAAGCGAGCATCCCGATCAGACGCGGACGCCCTCGATGCCTTCTATCGCGATGATCGGGACCATCGCCAGCGCCGCAACGGGGTCAGCCCACCACCAGCCCAGCGCGGCATTCAATCCGACGCCAGCTAAAGCGATCACGGACAGGTAGGCGCAGAGCGAGGTTTGCTTCGCGTCAGCCTCGAGTGCTCGGCTCGTGAGCAGACGCGCTACTGAACGTTTTTTCCGAGCGAGCCACGGCATCACGATGACTGACAGCGCCAGAATGGCAACGCCCGGCACGGTCCGCTCAGGGACCTGCCGCTCCCACAAAGTTTGTGTGCTTTCGTAGGCGACGTATGCGGCGAGCGCAAGAAACGTCGTACCAATAATGCGGTGAGCGACACGTTCCACGCGTACGCGTCGTGCGGCGTCCACATCCATGCGAAGACGCCATTGCGCCGCTACGCTCGAACTGACCTCGACAACGCTATCGAGGCCGAAACCGAGTAGCGCAATGCTGCCCGCGAGCACGCCAGCAATGATCGCGACGACGGCTTCAATCGTGTTGTAAGCGATTGTCGCGTAGTTCAACAACAGACCACGCCTGACGAGAGCGGCGCGATCCTCCCTATTCATGACGTTAGGCGTCAATTTGCGCGTGGCCATCGAAAGCGCACCGCGACGTTCGCCATGAAGCCTTCGAGCGGCGCCCACACATCGGTGGTCCAGCGCCCGCCCACGGTGGGAGTGGGCCGGACCAGGGGTTGGTATTCCGTCTGCCGCACGTCGAGAAGATTCTCGAAGTTGGCGACGACCTCCACTGGCCCGAATTGCCGCATCGCTATCGCCATCGCATAGAGGAATGGCTTCGACTCCCCGCGATACGGGTTGTCATCCAGCACCTGCCGCCCGTAGTAGATGCCTTCGATACCGATCCGGTAGACACCCGGCTTCTCCAACATCAGGTCGCCGCCGACTCGGTGACGATTGAGTAGCGGCATCGCCTCTCTCTGGCCGGTCTCGGCGTCGGTCCTCGTGCCACGCGCATAGCCGTATGTGAGCAGGAATTTGTTGTCCCCACGAAAACGCCAGATCGCAGCTGCTTCGGCGCCACCGACTTGCGTACTGCCAGCCGCATTGCGCAACGCTCCCGACAGCGACGGATCACCGAGATCGACGAGCTGGATGGCTCCCGTCAATCGTTGAGGCATAGCCGGTCATCAGCAGCTCGGCACCGAGAATGTGGCCGTTGAGATCGAGCATCCCCCCGACGCTGCGTTCGGCGCTCAGTGTGCTGGGCTGAATGGCGCGAAGTCCGATCGCTTCGACCTCCTCGGTCATCGACGCAGGCGCGGCGAATCCGGTACCCCCACTCACCCGCACGGACCACTCTTCCGCTGGACGCACCAGGAGCGCGAGCCGCTCGGTCAGCTCGAAACCCGATGCAGGATGACGGTCCCCACGGATGCTTGCCGAGACCGTGATCGGCCCGATGTCACGATCCCCGGTCACGAAGAGCCCCGGAGTCACCCAGTCATGATTGAACGCGGATGTCAGCCCGTTGTCATATACAGTCAGCTTGGACGGCCGCACCCAGCACCAGAGCGCCGCGCTCCGACTTCACCACGCGCGTGATCTCGGCGAATCCGGTAGAGATGCGATCCCGCTCGATGGGGCCGGAACCGAAGACTCGATCCCGCCTGTTGGACGACAGCGCGAGCCGAACGGCGACATGTCCGGAGTCGGCCTGCGGCAGACGCAGCGTCAGCCCCGCATCGGCACGCCGGCCCGTCAATCCCTCGCGAAACGGCGAGCCGTCGGGCGCGAGGGCGCTCCCCAGCGTGCCGCCCTGGCGGTCGTCGTATCCATAACCCGCAGTCACAAAGAGCGACCGGCCATTCCCATCGCTAAAGGAGAAGCGGGGGCGGATGCCCCAGCGGCTCGCGTCTGATTGATCGCCCCATCCGTCGTGGTCGGGGTCGGCGGCGCTCTGTATCGTGCCCGATGCGAGCAGTGACACGCCTGAATGCTCGGAGAAGCGTCGGCTCAGCCATGTAGCGGCGTCGGTGACACCCATGGTTCGCCGATTGAGGAGCAGTTCGCTCTGCCCGGTCGGTGGCTTGGAGATCAGGTTGATCACGCCGCCGAGCGCCTGCCCGCCATAGAGCGCCGATGCGGCGCCCTTGATCAGCTCGACGCGTTTGAGATCGACAGGGGAGATGTCCAGCGGGCCAAGTGCGCTGGCGGCTCCGCCGTACAGCGGGAGACCATCCGCGAGCATGGCGGTGTATTGTCCGGACAATCCGAGAATCCGCACGCTGCCTGTGCCGAGCGTCGGTGACGCGTGATGAACGCGCACTCCAGGCGTCTCGTTGAGCAGCATCGTTATGCCGCTCGGCGCCATGAGCGTGTTCTCGTCGACCTCCATCTCGTCGAGGACTTCGACGCGGAGCGGCGTCTTGCCCGCCAGGCGTTCCGTGCGCGTGGCGCTGATGGTCACTTCGTCCATCGCCGCCATCATGTCTTCCATTGCAACATCGACGGTCGCGGAGACGGTGCTGTCCGCGATTACCATGACGCTGACGCGCTTCGGTACGAACCCGATTCGAGTCAGGACGAGTGTGCGCTGCCCTGCGGGCAGCACGAGCCGTGCGCGCCCGCTGGCATCGGTCGTGGCGCTGCGGTTTTCGGAGCGAATGAGTATACCGTCTACCATCCCCATCGCCTCTCGCACGGTGACGTTGACGGTCCCGGAATCGGACTGTTGAGCCTCCAGCGGCACGAGGACGAACAAGACGAGGAACAGCACGACGACGGAGAGACGGGTCAGCATGAGGCTGAAACTAAGGCGTGCGCACTGTCCCCCTGCTGTCCCCCCGCCCATCCGGAACCACACGCGCTAACACGCAGTCAGTCTGGTGGAACGCCGAGCCAACTCGTTTGTGGCTGCGCGCGTGGTGTCGATTGGTGTCGCTACCGCGGACCTTGTCAGAAGACCTAGGATCCTGTGCCGCAAGGCTTCCGGGTTCGACCCCCGGCTCCCGCATCGCGTTAACAAGCGAGGACGCGACAAGCGTCGCAGAGGCCACGGGTCAGTGGCGGTCACTCCCCCCGCCCTTGACGGCCCGTTAGAGGAGGCGGAGACTGCAGTTGCTGCACCCGCATCACCTTCGGGTGGAGCGGCATCGGCGGATCGAGTGTCCTCCTCACCGGGCTGATGAGCGTCGGCGTATTCCAGAACCAACCGGACGATCGCACCGCGTCTGCAAACTCGCGCGCGTGGCGCGTGACGTTCCGTCTGGGAACGAGCGTGGTGCTGGTGTGTGCCGCGTATTATGCCGGCGCGATCTTCGGGATCACCTTCAGACTCCCGCCGACCGGCAACGGCGGCATCGCGACCATCTGGCCGCCCAACGCCATCGTACTGGCGGCACTGCTCCTGGCGCCGCCTCGCGTATGGTGGGTGTACCTCCTCGCGCTTCTTCCCACGCACCTGCACGTCGTCGCGAACTTCCAGGGCCCGGTGCCCCTTGTGGTCATGTTCTCCCAGTACGCGGCAAACATGGTTCAAGCCGTTCTCGGGGCGGCGGCCGTTCGAACCGTGGTTGGCGCACCGCCGCGGGTCGACAGCCTTCGGAGGAATGGCGTCGTTCGTCCTGCTCGCCGTCGTGCTCGTGCCCGCACTCGCTTGCGCGGTGGCCGTCACCCTCTTCCTGCTGACCGGGTGGGCTACCGATTTCTGGCTCGCGTGGCGACAACGGTTCTTCGCGAACGGACTCGCAGTCCTTGTCGTCACGCCGACGATTCTCCTCGCGGTCGCTGGAGAACTGGCGGGCGCACGGCAGGCGAGGCGACGCTATGCGGAACTTGCCCTCGTTATCCTCGGGCTATTCGCTGTGGGCTCGCTGGTCCTGGTGCAGGACTGCCCTGGGCTCGGGCATCATGCCCGCATTGTTACTGGCACCGTTGCCCTTCCTCTTGTGGGCGGCGGTTCGTCTTGGACCCGGCGGGGTTTGCGTGTGCCTCGTCGTCGTGACGGCCATGTCGTGGACAACCGTCTACACGGGGCGTTGGCCCTTCGTAACCCAGTCGCCGACCGAGACTGTGCTGTCGCTGCACGCGTTCCTGCTCACGATTTCCATTCCGATGATGTTCCTGGCGGCGCTCGTCGAGGAGCGGCGACGGACCGAGGAGGAATCGCGGCGACAGCGGGATGACCTCGCGCATGCGCAGCGCGTTGCCACGCTAGGGGAACTCGCGGCATCCATCGCGCACGAGCTCGGCCAGCCGCTCTCAGCCATCATGACCAACGCCGTCGCCGGGCGTCGGATGCTGGATACCGCCGACCGCGGCTCACCGGACGCGGTCCGCGAAATCCTCGTCGACGTTTACGAGGAGGCGAACCAGGGCGCCCAGGTCATAGGACGCCTCCGAGCGTTGTTCCGCAAGGCGAGCCCCGAGCGCGTCGGCCTGGACGTCAACACCGTGATCGAGAGCGGGGTCGGCCTGCTCCGCGCGAACCTTCGCGAGAAGAACGTCACAGTTCGATTCGCGCGAAACGAAACCTTGCCCCGCGTCCTCGGCGACCCGGTCCAGCTCCAGCAGGTCGTGGTGAACCTGGTCATGAACGCCGGCGAAGCGGTGGCGTCGGCAAGCGACGACACCCCGCGCGTGATCACGATCGACGCTGACCAGCCCCGGAGCGGGCGACTCAGGTTCAGCGTGACTGACAGCGGGATCGGCGTGAAGGACTCGTCGGACCTGGAGAAGATCTTCGAGCACTTCGTGAGCACCAAACCCCAGGGCATGGGCATGGGACTGACGATAAGCCGCTCGATCGTCGAAGCGCACGGAGGGAGGATCTGGGCGGTCGCCAATGCGACGCGCGGCCTCACGGTCCACGTCGAGCTTCCAACGCTCGACGCGGTCGCCGCGGCGAACGATGACCCTCCGCACTCCGGCGTCAGGCAGCCTGGCGCAGACGTCGGTGCGGCGCGGCTCGAAGTGGAACTCAGGTAAGACGACGGGGGGCCGGGAAACGCTCTTCAGCCAACATTGGAGGTCCGAATGCGAAGAGTCACAGGCATCGGCGGCATCTTCATGAGCGCCAAGGATCCCAAGGCGCTATGCGCTTGGTACAAGAAGCACCTCGGGATCGACGTTCAGGACTGGGGTGGAGCAGCCTTCACCTGGACTGACTCCGAAGGCAACCCGACCAAGGGAACGACGATCTGGTCGGTCGGTCCAGCGGACGGCAAACACTTCGCTCCGAGCAAGTCGACCTTCATGGTCAACTATCGAGTCGAAGATCTGGCAGCACTTCTCAAAGCACTGCGCGAGGAAGGTTGCAACGTGCTCGAGAAGACCGACGACTCGGAGTACGGGAAATTCGGATGGGTCATGGATCCAGAGGGCAACAAAGTTGAACTCTGGCAACCGCCACAAGGGCAATGAAGTTCAGTCGCCGCCTGGATAGTCCGACTGCGCCGATCGCGGACGTCATCCGCAAATGGGCCGCGTCATGGCTGGGCGGCCTCCGGCGCACCGCGGCGCGCCGGAGACCAACCCCCGCCTGCTTACGGAATCCTGAACAGCACGCCCTTTCGTTCGTCGAAGCGGATCGCGTATCTCGCGACGGACTTGCCGAGCTCCTGACCGGCGTCGATGTCGAAGTCGTAGTGAAGCCCGCCATACATGCGCGAGAGCCCAGCTTCCTCCATCTTGCCCCGAAGGTCCTTTCGCTCTCTCGGGAAGAAGTGCGCGAGCACGGTCGTCGCGGCGCCCGACAGGCAGGAGTGTCCCGATGGGTACGACGGATGGTTCGGCAGCCCGATTGGCAGCGTGATGTCGGGATCCGCTTGCGACGGCCGAATGTACCAGTAGTAGAACTTCGCCTCCCAGCAGCCGATCGCAGCGTCGAGGATCGACGACTGCATCAGCGCGAGCACGTGCGTCGCCTTCTCCTCGTCCAGGCCACGCTGCGTGATCAGTTCGCTGGCGAGCTGGTTCCAGTATGCGGGACCTTTTGGGTTCCAGAATTGCGCGATCGCCAGTTGTTCGGCCGTCCGCGTGTCAGAGAGCATCCGGATCTCGGCGAGGGCCGCCTTGTATGTCGGCGAGTCGAAAACGGGGGGCGTTTCGGAACGGAACTGATCCCCTGATCGCAGGAAGTACGGTGCGACGCCGCCAAAGGTGGGAGCAACGATGGGCGGCAGTGTTCCTCCTGGCGGAGCCGGGTTGCGCGTCCACAGCCCGGGGCCGACCGGAATCGTTCCCGTAAAGGGGGCGGTGGACCGATCCGCATTCCCCCACGCGACCATCCGGTTCCCCATCGCCGTTCCCGCTTCGACGCCGCGGGCGAAGTGCCTGGTCTTCGCGGCCGCCTGTTCATCAGTCACGCGCTGGGCGATCGCGGCCGCCGAGGCGGGGAAGAGGTAGGTCAGCACCACAGAGGATGCGCCCGCAATTGCGCCGCGCTCGAACTCCGCGTGGCGGCGCCCCTTGGCGTGATGCTTTCGATGGTCATCCGTGACTGCGCCGTACTGAGCATTCGCGAGGAGCGCCAATCCGCGGGCCTGGGGGAGCGGCCCCACGGCGTTGGCCGCTATCAGGGAACGGGCCAGCTCATTCCAGCCGAGCGACGCCGGCGGAGCATCGGAGTTGTTCGAGTGAAGAGACTGCTCCGAGAGGGCGACCTCGAGCGGCTCGACAGGCGACTGCTCCGAACAGGCGAGCAGGGTAGTCCCGCTCAGCACTAGCGCGAAGGCGGTACGTGTGGCCCGCGTCCAACCCATCCGGAAGACTGGCATTTGGTGCTCCAAGGGGAGAAGAGGGGGGGGTGCTCCCAAACCCAGGAAGGAATAAACGGGGGTTTGCTCCTCAATCAGAGCACACAGGGTGCTGCTCCGCCAGTACGCGCGATTCTTCCGAGGCTACTCACTCGTGTACGTGCGCTCGCCTTGTTTCCCCCGACTTGTCCCCCCGCACACCGGACATCAGGCGCGCTAACGCACAGTCAGTCGGACGGAACTCCGAGCTAACTCGTTGTGGTTGCATGGCGTCGGTTGGTGTCGATGCGCGGACTATGTCGGAAGACTTAGGATCTTGTGCCGCAAGGCTTCCGGGTTCGACTCCCGGCTCCCGCATACGGTTGTGACGCAGTGCTCCCGGCCGGGTGTCACCAACCGATCCTGGCGTCGCTCCGCAGGTGCCCAGGCATCTCCCTGGCCTCGCCATCCATCACCGCCAGCGCGGCCAGATCAGCAATGTCACTGCGCACGTCGTGCAACACAGCTACTGGTGCGACGCCACCACCTGCGCTTCCGGCGACCCAGTTGGTCAACACGATCACGAAGAGATTGCGCTCAGGATCCACCCACATCGAAGTGCCTGTGAAGCCGACGTGTCCGAATGCAGTCGGTCCGAGAAGCCGGCCACAGCTTCCGCCGCCGGCACAGGTCTCCCAGCCTAGCGCCTGACGACCCACGGCGCGGCGAGTGAACAGGGCCACCGTGCTGTCGTGTACCAGTCGCGTCCCTTGATAGCGGCCGCGCTCCAGCATGAATTGCGCGAAGATCGCAAGGTCCGCCGCGGTGGCGAAAAGCCCTGCGTGTCCGGCCACGCCGCCGAGCGCGTGCGCATTGCGATCGTGTACTTCGCCACCAGGGATTCCACTCCCGGTCCGAGCGATCCGCGGCAGCATCGCTGGTGACGGACGGAATGTCGTGTTGCGCATCCCGAGCGGCGCGTAGATCGCGCGCCGCACAAAGCGCTCGAGCGACATTCCCGTCACGCGTTCGATCACAAAGCCCAGCACGTCGGGTCCGACATCGGAGTAGGCGCTGCGCTCATCAGGAGCTGCCACGAGCGGCGCTTGCAGAACCAGACGCCGCGACGCAGAGGGCGATCGACTGGAGAGCCGGCGCCCGACCGGGAGCCCCGACGTGTGTGTGAGTAATTGTCGAATGGTTACCTGCGACTTCAACCCTCCGCGAAACTCCGGGAGGTAGCGCCCTACTCGATCATCGAGCCGCAGTCGGCCCTGATCGACGAGCACCATCGCTGCGGCGCTCGTCGCCACCACCTTGGTGAGTGAAGCGAGGTCGTACAGCGTTCGCTCGGGATCGACGGGGGCGTGCGAGTGGACGCCGAGCGTCCCGTACCCACGCTCCCAGACGACCGCGCCATGGCGGCCGACGATCACGGCGGCACCGGGGAACCCGCCGGCGGCGATCGCATTCCCGACCACGCGATCGATCACGGCGAGCCGCTCGCCGGACATGCCAACCAGGGCAGGCTCGACGCGCGGCATGTCATCCCGGCCAGCGCGGACACGGGTTCCTGCAGGAGGTGCCGCGCTCGCCGCTCCCGGCGGCGACAGCTCGGTGAGCACGGCAGCGCAGGCGACGAGCACCAGCGAACGGAGCATTGCGAACATCCTTGCGGCGGAAACCGAGCCTCCCCCGCAGGACGACTGGAGCGTGCCAAACGGTACTCCGGGCGCGCGTCCTCGTACCTGCCTCATGGTACTACGTCGCGCCGGCGCGGCGAGCGTCTGATCCCAGGCCAAGACCCAGCTAACGAAAGGCTGGGCGTTTTCCTTTGCCGATCCGACCAACCTCATTGGCCAAGGCGACTTCAACTGCATCGCCACCGATCTCAACCAAGCCGCTCGCGAGTCAACCGACCCCTGCTGATTCGACACGATAGCGGAGCCAGACTATGTCGGCGGGACGTGACTCCACGTTCTCCAGCACGAGCCGCGACGGAGGAGCCTTGTCTCCTTCGACATCGAAGAGCGCAGGTGTCCCGATCCGGCCATCCGCCACTGGCGCCACGATCACACTCACCTCGTCGATGAGGCCTGAGCGCAGCATCGCGCCGTTGATCTTCCCTCCGCCCTCGAGCATCAGCGTACGGACTCCGAACCGCGCGCCGATCTTTTCGAGGGCGACCGACGCATCGAGGTCTCGTCTCCCTGCGAGCAGGTAGGAGACGCCGCGATCGCGAAGCATCGCGAGGTACTCGTCGGACACTCGTTCCGACAGGATCGCGACGACGTGATCACCGTCGCTGTCGTTCGACCTCCAGGCCAGCCGGCCACCCGGATCGACCGCGAATGCGAATGACTCATGATCGCCCTCCGCGACGAAGTCCTCGCGGGGCGACGCTCCACGGTACTCGCGCGCGACCTCGGCATCCGATCGCACTGCGCCGGCGAATGGCTCCATCGTGATTCGGCCGCACATCCAGCCATCGGCGTCGTAGCTCGCGTGCACCTGCTCATATTCCCTGCGCACGTCGGCCGCGGAGGGCCAGCCGTCGACGACGATCCGGCCGTCGAGCGACATGGCCATGTGGCAGATGACGCGCGGCCTCACCGCCGGGGATCGCCCAGCACTTCGCGCGCGACCGTCACCGCGGCAATCGCGTTGGGCCAACCGGCATAGAACGCCAGGTGCGTGATCGCCTCGACGAGCTCTTCGCGCGTGACGCCATTCGTCCGAGCGAGGGCGAGGTGCGACCGGAGCTGGTCGGGCCGATTCATCGCGATCAGCGCGCTGACCGTCACGAGACTGCGATCTCGGCGCGAGAGCTGCGCCCGAGCCCATACATCTCCAAATAGCACACTGTCCGTGAGCTGGGCCAACTTTGGCGCGATGTCCCCCATGAGCTGCTGGGCTCGGGAGGGCTGCGGCGCCGCGACGACTGAGTCCCGCGCGCCGGTTGCAACGCCGTATTGCTGGTCGCTCACCTTCTCGAGCCAATCGACGCCCTTGCCGTCGAGATGCTCGACGATGGCGATGTGTGTCATCGCGGTGGTGGGCGCGGCTCCATGCCAGTGCTTCACACCGGGCGGAATTCGCACGACGTCTCCGATGTGAATCTCGTCGACCGCGGCGCCCCATCGCTGAACGCGTCCGGTGCCCGCCGTGACGATCAGCACCTGACCACGTGGGTGCGTGTGCCACGCAGTGCGCGCGCCGGCCTCGAAGGCGACCGACGAGCTGTACGCGCGCGTCGTCGCCGTCGTGTCGAACAGGGGCTGCACGCGCACCGTCCCCGTGAAGTTCGCGGCCGGCGCCGGACGCGAGGGCCGCGTAGCGGCGCGCGTGATGGCAATGCCTGCCGCGTCCTGGGCCCGCGCGTTCACCGGGAAGGCGAGGGAAAGCGCGACGAGCGTGACGACGATCTGCTTCATGGTGGCTGTCTGTCGGTGAGGGTGACCAAGGGCATACCACTCTCTCGGTCGTTATTGCAAGAGCCTGGTGAACGAGAGCGAGCCAAGCTTCCAGGTGCCGTTTTGCTGTAC
Organism: uncultured Gemmatimonadaceae bacterium; assembly: GCA_963724885.1. Lineage (GTDB taxonomy): Bacteria > Gemmatimonadota > Gemmatimonadetes > Gemmatimonadales > Gemmatimonadaceae > DASPMP01. The sequence goes on from CAVRWG010000005.1 coordinate 655,350, forward strand.
ATAGACTTCCGTCACTACGAAGGGATTGGTGACCTCGTTGCCGCCGACAACGGCATCCAGACGAATCCTGTTCAACACGATGGCAGTCGGGCCGATGATCCGTACCGACGCTTCGAGTATCTCCGCGTGCTTGTAGTGAATCCCTCCACTTCTGATGACCTCGAGCTCCCGGTCCCTGGACATCGCTCCGCCCATATGCACGAAGACAGCTTCGTCATGAAAGAGAGCGGCCAGCGTGTCAACTTTGCGCTCTGACATCCAGCGCCACTTCGCCTTCGAGAGATTCAGTATTTCCTGTTCCACCTTCGTGCTACCCGGAGTCGCGGCGTTGACCTGCGCCGTTGCGGGCGCCGAATTGGCCAGGGAGAGCGCGACGAGCATGACGACGATCCGCTTCATATATGTGGGTTATGTGGGGTGTGGGGGTGACGGTGTGTCCCGTGCCTCAGTCAAGCCGTTTCGTTTGAAGGAACTCGGACAGGTGGTTGGCAATCTCGACGTTGTTCAGGTCCGACATCGGGAAGTGCGTGTTGCCGCGGATCCCGACGGCGGGCAGCTCCACCAGTGTCACGTCGCCGCCGTGGCGGTTCACCGCATCCCGCCACTGCCTCGCCACCGCGCGGAAGACGCGCCACTGGTCCCGGCCCGGGTTCGTGCTCGGCTGCTCCGGGATGTTGTCGCCGTAGTACACGATGATCGGGACCTTCGTGAGCTGCATGAAGTCCGACATCGGGACGGTCGGCGGCGTGAACGTGCGTGCGCCGAACGGTACTGACGGCGCTTCCCCCTCCGGGAAGACGAAGTCTCCACCCGGCTCATAGGACACGATCGCCCGGACGTTCCGGCTCTTCATCGCGGTGCGCCATCCGAGCGTTCCACTTTGCGAGTGCGTGACCAGGATGCCCGGGCCGATCTTCTCGAAGAGCGCCGCCACGGCATTCGTGTTCACGTTCACGTCGTACGGCCCGGTGTTCGGCACTGACTGGCGGAAGAACTGGTTCAGCGCCGAGGAGTCCCGCGAGAACTGCACGCCGGGATAGAGCGTTGGCCACACGCCGAGTCGGAAGACTCCGAACCACATCTGCTCGTCGGGTGTCGCGGGGATATTGACGGGCGCCGTGCTGCGCGCCGCCCGGCCACGCCGCGGTTGATCGAGCAGGTAGACCGCCCAGCGCTGCCGCAGGAAGATGTTCTGGAACCCCTCGCGCCCGTCGGGCGTCGTCTCCCACGTCTTGCCGGACTGCCCGTGCCCGTGCCAGAAGACGAGCGGCAGCGGACGCGCGTTCACCGGCACCTGGTAGAAGACGTACGCGTGGTCGCCGTGCAGCGTCTGCCCTCTCGGGTCGGGCGACGGGGTGTACGCGCCCTGCGCGATCGGGTCGAAGGTGCCGGCCGCCGTCAGCAGCGTTCCGCCTACCGCGAAGCTTCCCTGCTTCTGGATGACGAGCGGCTCGGGCGTGCTGTCGGTGCGACTCGCGAGGGGCGCGGCGCAGCCAACGGCGGCGACGATCGCCCATTGCACCTGTCGTCTCGTCCTCATCGATCGACCATCTTCTGCGAGCTCTCGGAGTAGCGGTGGCCATGCACCGTGATCCTCGACGCAGCCGCGTCGATCTCGCGCAGGTCATCGGGTGTGAGCTTGACGCTGATCGCGCCGAGGTTCTCATCGAGGCGGTGCAGCTTCGTGGTGCCCGGGATCGGCACGATCCACGGTCGCTGCGCCAGCACCCAGGCCAGCGCCAGCTGCGCGGGCGTGGCGCGCTTGCGCGCGGCGATGGCGGCGATGAGGTCCACGATCGCCTGGTTTGACTTGCGGTTCTCTGGCGCCAGTCGCGGGACCGTGCTGCGAAAGTCGGTCGCGTCGAATGGCGTCGTCGTGTCCATCTTCCCCGTGAGGAAGCCCCTGCCGAGCGGCGAGAACGGCACGAGGCCGATGCCCAGCTCCTCGAGCAGCGCCAGGATTTCCTGCTCCGGCTCGCGCCACCAGAGCGAGTACTCGCTCTGGAGCGCTGTCACCGGCTGCACCGCATGCGCGCGGCGGATGGTCTTTGTGCCGGCTTCCGAGAGACCGAAGTGCTGCACCTTCCCCTCGGCGATCAGCTGCTTCACCGTGCCCGCCACATCCTCGATGGACACGTCGGGATCGACGCGGTGCTGGTAGAGGAGGTCGATAGTCTGGACTCGCAGGCGCTGGAGCGAGCCGTCGACGGTGCGGCGGATGTTCTCCGGACGGCTGTTCAGCCCACCTGCCTTCCCGTCGGGGTACTCGAACCCGAACTTCGTCGCGATCACGACCCGGTCGCGGACGGGTGCGAGGGCTTCGCCGACGACCTCCTCGTTCGTGAACGGCCCGTAGACCTGAGCCGTGTCGAACAGTGTCACGCCGCGCTCGACGGCCGCGCGAATGAGCGCGACGGCGTCGCGCCGATCGGTCGCCGGGCCGTAGCCGTGGCTCAACCCCATGGCACCGTAGCCAAGCGCCGAGACTTCGAGGCCGCTGCGGCCCAGCGTGCGCGTCTTCATGTCACAGCTCCTGGCAGGCTGCGAGTGTTCACAGTGGCGTTTCCTCCGGGTACACGGTCCAAATCTGCCGTGCGTCCTGTGGTCGATCTACTTGCCAGTAGCGACCACGCTGGTCACCATTCCTTCCAATGGCGGACGAACTCGACGGGATGGCGACCTTCGTCGCCGTGGCGGAGACGAAGGGGTTTCGCGCGGCCGGCGAGCGACTCGGCGTCAGCCACTCGGCGGTGAGCCAGACGCTCCGACGACTCGAGGAGCGGCTCGGCGTGCCGCTCGTGCGACGCACGACGCGGAGCGTGCACCTCACGGAGGCCGGCGAGAAGCTCTACGCGTCGGTGCGGCCGGCGCTCGACGAGGTGCGCGCCGCCGTCGCCGCGGTCGGTGAACTGGGGGACCAGCCGCGCGGCACGCTGCGCGTCCATACGTCGAGCGCGGCGCAGACGCTGATCGGGGAGTCGCTCCTCACGGGCTTCCTCACCGGAGCACCCGCACGTCCTGCTCGACCTCGTCGTGAGCGACGCACCGGTCGACATCGTGGCGGAAGGCTTCGACGCGGGCATCCAGCTCGGCGAGGTGATCGACAAGGACATGATCGCCGTTCCCGTGACCGGTGACCTCCGGCTCGCCGTGGTGGGCGCGCCGTCCTACTTCAAGCGGCGCGGCGTGCCGTCGCACCCGCGCGACCTCGTGGAGCACGACTGCCTCAACTGGCACCCGACGCCCGACGCGCCCCCCTACCGCTGGGAGTTCACCGACAATGGGCGCGACTTTTCCGTCGCGGTCCCGGCGCGCGTGCTCTCGACTGACGCGGAGCTCAACCGGCGTCTCGCCATCGCGGGTCTGGGAGTGACGCTGTCTTACGAGCGTCACGTGCGCGACGCGCTCGAGCGCAGGGAGCTGGTTCGGGTGCTCGAGAAGTTCTGTGCACCATTTCCGGGCTACTACCTCTACTACCCGCAGCGGCGGCACGCATCGCGGGCGCTCCGTGCACTGATCGACCACCTGCGCCGGTGGCGGCAGACGGGACGCGGCCGGAAGCGCGCTCGCTGAGCCCACCTTCTCGAAAGGAACGGCCTTCTGATCGATCGGAACACCCACCTTTCACGTGGGAGGGTCTGCTAGTTTTCGTCCGAATACATCTATTCGCCACCACAAGAGTCTTCGGAGGATTCATGAAAACGCCACGTGGTCTCCTCGCTGTTCTTGCGGTTCCGGTCCTGCTCGCCACGGCGGCGGCAAGCGCGCAGGCGCAGCGCTTCGGCGGCCAACTCAGTTGGGGGAGTGACAGTGACGTGGGCCTCGGCGCGCGGGGGGAGTTCAGCCTGACGAACGCGCTTTCCAAGAGCGAGCCGTTCTCACGCGCGTTCATCATCGCACAGTTCGACTATTACTTCGTCGACTGCCCGGCCGGCGCGGATTGCTCGTACTGGGAGCTCAATCCCACCTTCGCGATTCCGCTGCGGGCAAACTCGCTGCGTCCATACGTCGGTGCAGGGCTCAATATCGCGCACGCGAGCGTGGATGTCCCGACGTTCGGCCAAGCGTCGGATACCGAGACGGGAATCAATCTGCTCGCGGGCCTGAAGTTCAGCCTCGGCACAGCGGACGCCTTCAGCGAGGCCCGCGTATCTCTGGGCGGGGGAGAACAGTTCGCCTTGTCGTTCGGGTTCCTGTTCGGGCGGGGCGGCCGCTAGACGGAGTGGCGGCCGTCGCCACTGCTGCGACATCTCAAGTCGCAGCAGGCCGCTGGCAGTCGGTCAGCGTGGGACTTTGTTGCCTGCGATCCACACGGACGAGATTCTCCGAACGTTGCTGATGGTCGCCAGTGGGTCGGCGTCGAGCACGACGAAGTCGGCCCACTTTCCCGCTTCGAGAGTCCCGAGATCGCGATCGACCTTCATGCACCGCGCGGCATCGCGCGTGGCCGAGGCGAGCACCTGCTTTGCCGTCAGTCCCGCTCGCGCCATGAGGTCGAGCTCCATCAGTTCGAAGTAGCCCTGGAACCGTCCCATGGGCCCGGTGTCGGTGCCCATGGCGAGCGTGACGCCGGCGTCGGACAACAGCTTCACGTTGCTGATCGCGAGCGGGAGCTGGGCCTTGTACCGCTGCCCGGCCTGGCTCACGCGGAACTCCTGCTGACGGTCGGGCTGACTGAGCGTCGAGACCCACTGCTTGTTGGCGTGGGCCTGGAACAGCGGGTCAGCGAAAAAGTCCGGCGTCGTCTCATAGACGAAGGTCGAGACTTCGCGCATGAGCGTCGGACAGTAGCACACGTTGGCAGACTTCAACGCTGAAATGAGCTCTGCGTCCACCGCGGCGTCGCGCACGCTATGCGCGAGGAAATCCACGCCGGCGGACATCAGACCCCTGGCGTCGGCCAGGTAATAGATGTGGGCCGCGACGCGCAGTCCGGCCTTGTGTGCGGCCTCGATCGCGGCGCGATACGACTCCGGCGAGATCTTCTGGGCAGTGCCGAGGTTGTCGTCCACGCGGATCTTGATGAGATCCACCTTGCGCGCGGCCCATTCGGCGACTTGCGCACGCGCGGAATCGGGGCTCCTCGGCGCCAGCGCGGCGCTCGAGATGAAGACGCGCGCACGGTCGAGCGAAGCGGTGGTGGCTTGTTGTTGACGCGCAGCGAACACTTCGGGTGGCCCGCCGCCGAGACTGAAGACCGTCGTGACGCCGTAGGCGGCGTACGTCCGGAGATCGTTGGGTTCGTTCACGTGGCCGTGCGCGTTGACCAATCCGGGGATGGCGAACTTGCCATCGAGCGCCACGCGCTCGGCGCCCGCCGGAACAGCGACGCTGTTGGCCGGTCCGGCGGCGGTAATTCTTCCGTTCCGCACGACGATCGTCGCGTTCGCGACCGGCTGGCGATCGGTGCCGTCGATGAGCGTCACGCCCGTGAACGCCTTGACCGCGCCGGATTGGGCGATCGCGATCGCGGGGAGTGAGAGCAACAGGCCGCAAGCGGCAGCGCGCAGACTGATCATGGGCCTACGCTACTTCGGAATCGCGAGGTCGGATAGAGCGCAGCGCGGTTGCGAGTTCCGTGATGCGCCAACGATGGCGTCGTCTCCGGTGGTCAGGTTCAGCACGCCTGGGACCTTCGCGGAATACCGTGCGCCGATGGCATGGTCTTTCTTCCACCACTTATGCCTCGGGTGCCGGAGTCGCGCTGGCCAATGGCGCTTGCCGTGGCCACGGCGATTGCGATGCAGTTCTCGCTTCCCAATCGTCACGTGCTGTCCCCGACGTTCCTCTTTCCCGCCGTGGAGTCGCTGCTGCTCGTCGCTCTGCTCAGCGGCGGCCGCACCTCCCAAATTGACCGTTGGTCTGCCGCGAGGCACCGGATCATCCTTGGCCTCGTGATCGTGATCTCCCTCGACAATCTGCTTGCGCGTCGTCGAGCTGGTGCGCGACATCCTGAACGGCTCGAAGGGCGACAACGGGACCGTGCTCCTCGCCACTGGAACCGCGATCTGGTTGACGAATGTCATCGCCTTCAGCCTGTGGTTCTGGATGCTCGATCGCGGCGGGCCGACGGCCCGGGCGTCGGGACATGCATCGCCGCCTTCGTTCGTGTTCGCCACGATGCAGAGCGGAACGTTCGCGCCTGCCGACTGGGAACCCGAATACCTCGACTACCTGTACCTGGCGTTCACCAACGCCACCGCGTTCAGCCCTACCGACACCATGCCCCTGACGCGGCGGGCGAAGACACTCATGCTCGTGCAGTCCGCAGTCTCGCTGGTGGTCGCGCTGATGATCATCGCCAGGGCCGTCAGCATTCTGAAATGATGTTGGTGCACGAGGCGAGCGGGACGTCGAGAAAACGACGCACTCATCTGCGTCGCTCGCTGCTGGCGTCGCACACCTGATCGCCGTGGGACTTTTGTCCACGCGCGAGGGGCTGTCGGGACGGATAGCGTCCGCAAACTGGGCAGGCACGCTCAGCCGAGACATCGCGCCACTCCCTGAGTCCCGAAGCGTTGACGGGTCAGGGACGCTAGGACACGGCTTTCAACAGCAGGAGCATTTCATGTCGACACGAAACGCAGGTTCAAGAAGGATTGCGGTTTCATTGATGCTGATCGTGCCGTCGTTCTCCGCGGCGCAGAATGGCAACGGCGCACCCAAGGACCTCGTCCCCAACGCACGCGTCGTGGTGCTCGCGACCGGGGGAACGATCGCCGGCGCTGCCGGGAGCAACGTGAAGGCCGGATACACAAGCGGAAAGGTCGGTGTCGAGGAGTTGCTCGCCGCGGTGCCGGAAGCCAAGAAGCTGGCAACGCTCACCGGCGAGCAGATCTCCAACATCGGCTCGCAGGACATGAACGACGCGGTCTGGCTCAAGCTCGCGACGCGGCTGAACACGCTCCTCGCGCAACCGGACGTGACCGGGGTCGTGATCACCCACGGCACCGATACGATCGAGGAGACGGCCTATTTTCTGAACCTCGTCGTCAAGTCGACCAAGCCGGTGGCGATGACGGCGTCGATGCGTCCGTCCACGGCCCTGTCCGCTGACGGCCCGCTCAACTTCTACAACGCCGTCGCGTGTCGCCGCGAACAGGTACGCGCCCGGCCACGGCGTGATGGTCGTGGTGAATGACTGGATCCATGGCGCGTCGTCGCTCACGAAGACCAGCACCACCGCCGTGCAGACGTTCCTGTCGCCGCAGTCCGGACTGATGGGCACGGTCAACTATGGCGAGGTGGAATGGTTCCGCGGGCCGGTGGGCAAGAACACGACGCAGTCGGTGTTCTCGGTGGACGCCAACACCGTGCTGCCCCGCGTGGACATCATCATGGCCACGGAGAACATGGACGGCGCCCTGATCAACGCGGCCGTCGCCGCCGGCGCGAAGGGGCTGGTGATCGCCGGCGTGGGCAACGGCAACATGACCAAGGCGGCGCTCGACGCGCTGGCCGCGCAGGCGAAGAAGGGGATCGTGTGCGTCCGTTCGACGCGCGTCACCACCGGCGAAGTGGGCCGCAACGTCGAGGTGCAGGACGACAGCCTCGGCTTCGTGGCGTCGCTCTCGAAGAACCCGCAGAAGGCGCGGGTCCTGCTGCGGCTTGCGCTGCTCAAGACCACCGATGTGGCGACGATCCAGCGCTACTTCGACGAGTACTGAGTAGTGGTCCGATGGAGACTCATGCGCTCGCTGCTGTGCTGTTCCTGCCGAATCCGGCGGTCGCACAGCAGCGCGACTCCGTCGTCGCGACGGGCACCCCCGCGAGTAAGGCCGATCCCAAGCCGCGGCGCTGGAAAATGCTCCACGCCAACGAGCTGCAGACGCCGTGGACCACCTTCCGCGTCGGCGGCGGCGTTCCTCCCGGAGATCGCGGCGTTCAGCCAGAACGCCGACGAGCCGCGCGCAAGTCGCTCAGATACAGGGCGGCACCCCGGAGCCCGCGCCCGTCGATCCGGCGGACTCGCGATCGCCGTCATTGCGAGCAGCCGTCGCCAGGTATGGCAGCGCTCAGGCGCGTCGAGCAGCGATTCAGGCGAGTCTGCCAACGGTAGGCAGGATCCGCGATTCACGGTTCCTCGTCCGGGACGTCTGGCGACGAAGCGGCGCGTCAACTGGTCTGCCGGGATCATGTACGACTGGCTCACGCACAAATGGTTCATTCGCCAGACGGGATTCCTGATCGACGTTCCGGAGATCTACAGCAACTTCTGGATCGGCCGGACCAAAGAGGGACCGAGCCTGAATCGCGTCATGAACGGCTACGACGGCTGGACGATGGAGCGCTTCACGTTCTCGGACGCTGCCATCCCGCTGCTGGCGGACGGCATCAGATGGCAGGGCTACGTGCCGAAGCTCAACCTGATCTGGAATCTCGGCGGCTTCGTCGACTGTGCTGTCGAAGGGCGAGATCGTTCTCCTACTTCACCAATCAGGTGGCCGGCCGCGTCGGCTACGTGAAGATGGCAGTCCGACACCGCCGGCAATCTCCTCCACGCGGCAATGTCGTTTCAGTTCGGCATCCCGACCGACGGCTCGCTGCAGCTGAAGTCGAAACCGGAGGCGTTCGAAGCGCCGCAGTTCATCAACACCGGCAAGTTCCCGGCGACGGCCGCCCAGCTCGTGGGGATCGAGGTCTACCGTCGGACAGGATCGTGGCTGTACGGCACCGAGTACTACCTGGAGCGCGCAACGTCGCCGCAGACGAACAACCCCGTCTTCAATGGCGGCGACGTGTTCGTGACATGGGTGATGACGGGCGAGACGCGTGCCTACGTCGCGCCCGGCAGCGTGTTCACGGATGTGAGCCCCAGGAAGTCCGGCATTCGACGGCGGCACCGGCGCGGTCGAGTGGGTGCTTCGGTTCTCGAACATCGACCTGACTGCCGGTACGCTGGAGGGCGGAACGTTCTGGCGGGTTACGCCGGTGTTGAACTGGTACCTGTCGGACAACGTGCGGCTCGAGTTCGAGTACGGCTATGGCTCGCTCACGTCGCTTCGGGACGACGGGCGCGACGCAGTTCTTCCAATCCCGGTTGCAGCTGACGTTATGACCACTCATTCCAGTCTGTAATTCACAGACGACCACTGGCGTCTGACACGCAGGAGAACTTCAATGACCACGGCACAACGTTTCGCGCCTCACTTCCCGAGCGGTCCCGTAACGTCGCGACGCTGGTGGCACACGCCGGCCATTGGGTTGACGCTCGTGGCGGTGCTCGCGGTCGCCCAGGCGTGGGCCCAGCACCGCAAATGGTCAGCGCGTGAAGCCGCGGGTGGAAAAGGATCTGCTCGGCGAAAAAGCAGATCCCCGGCGACGCGTACTACGGCGTCCAGACCCTGCGCGCACTGGAGAACTTCAAGCTTTCCGGCATAGCGATCAATCACTATCCGGGGTTCGTCGAAGCGTGGGCCATCGTCAAGCTCGCCGCGGCGAGAGCCAATACCGAGGTCGGCGCGATGAAGCCGGATCGGCTGGCTGCGATCGAGAAGGCGGCCCAGGCGGTTCTCGCCGGCAAGTACCACGATCAATTCCTGGTCGACTGGTACCAGGGCGGCGCCGGCACGTCGACGAACATGAACGCCAACGAGGTCCTGGCCAACATCGGGCTGGAACTGACCGGTCACAAGAAGGGCGAGTACCAGTTCCTCGAGCCGCACGACGACCTGAACATGTCGCAGTCGACGAACGACTCCTATCCGACGGCGATCAAGGTCGCGTTGCTCCTGCGCAACGACAAACTGATCGAGGAGCTGCAACAGCTCGTCGGCGTCATTTCGCAAGAAGGCTGACGCGTACCTCGAGGTCGTGAAGATGGGCCGCACCGAGATGCAGGATGCCGTCCCGATGACCGTCGGACAGGAATTCCACGCGTTTGCGTCGTCACTGGAAGGCGAGATTCAGAACCTGCGGCAGGCGGAAAAGGCCCTCTACACCGTCAACATGGGTGCAACGGCGATCGGCACCGGCATCAACGTGCCCAAGGGCTACCCCGAGCGCGTCGCCGCCGCACCTGGCCAAGCTCACGGGAAAGGCCGATCGTGCCGGCGGAGGACATGCTGGCCGCCACCTGGGATCAGCAGGGATTCGTGATCTATTCCTCGGCGCTGAAGAGCCTGGCGATCAAGCTCTCCAAGATCTCGGGCGATCTCATCCTGCTGACGTCCGGGCCACGCGCGGGCCTGTTCGAAATCAATCTGCCTGCGATACAGCCGGGCTCCTCCATCATGCCGGGCAAGGTGAACCCCGTCGTGCCCGAGGTGATGAACCTCGTCGCCTTCCGTGTGATGGGCAATGACCTGGTCGTGACGCTGGCCGCTCACAGTGGACAGCTCCAGCTCAACGCCTATGAACCAGTCGAGGGCCAGGCGATCATGGAATCGCAGAGTCTCCTCTTCAATACGTCGAAGCTGTTCCGCACCAAGTGCATCGATGGCATCACGGTGAACGAGAAAGTGCTCGCGCATTACATGGAAACGACCATTGGCATCGTCACCGCGCTCAATCCGATCCTAGGCTACGACAAGGCCACCGAGCTCGCCGCCGAGGCGGCCAAGAGCGGGAAGGGCATCATGGAGGTCATCCGCGAGAAGAACGTGCTCACGGAGCAGCAGATCAAGGATCTGCTGGATCCGGTCAAGCTGACCGGGCTGGACAAGTCCAAGTACAAGAAGAAGTAGTCGCTGCAGTCATGACAACGCATCCCGGTTTCGCCGTCGGAGGGGAGGTCGCCGAGCGACGCAGCTCCACATCGCCGCACGTGCGCTTCGTGCTCTTCGCGATCTGCATGGCCATCGCCCTGTTTCTCGCGATAGTGGTCTGTCTCGAGATCGGCAGACAACTGGGCATCAGTCAGGCGGCGAGGATCGGCGAGTCCTCCCGCTCCGGTATCGGCGTCATCGACGGTGTGGTGTTCGCCGTGTTCTCGCTCCTCCTTGGCTTCACGTTTCACGGCGCCACGACGCGCTTCGATCGTCGCCGTGAGCTCATCGCCGGTGAGGTGGGCGCGATCGCCATGGCGTGGACGCGCATCGATGCCATGCCGCCTGAAGCACAGCACCGTATTCGGACGGCCTTCCGCCGCTATCTGGACGCGGTGCTCGCGTCGTACACCGACACCAAGCGGGTCGGCTCCGCGGAAGCCGGGCAACAGCACGCCACGATTGTGCGCGCGCAAAACGAAACATGGCAGCTCGCCCTCGCAGCTTGTCTCACCGAGAGCGGGGAGAAGTCACGCATGCTGGTTCTCCCGGCGCTCAACGAGATGTTCCATTCGGTGGAAAAGGAGCGGCTTGCCCGTCGCATGCACCCGCCGGGAGTCATCTGGGCGATGCTCGGGGTTGCGGCGTTGACGTCCGCGACGTTCGCCGGATACCACATGTCGAGCGCACCGACCCGCAACTGGATCTATATCCTGGGGATGGCCGCTACCATATCGATCATCCTGTACGTCATCATCGACCTGGAGTATCCGCGTCTCGGCCTCGTCCGCGTGGACGCGTTCGATCGGGCACTCGTGGAGCTGCGCGCCACGATGGGCTGAATTGCGGGGTTCGTTCACGGTGTCGGCCAGCCCGCGGACGCAGCGCTATCGCAGCGTCGAGTAATCGGTGGGCGTCAGAAAGCGCGACTCCACGCGAAGGACGCGCAGCCCCGCCGCTTCGGTTTCGGCTCGCACGCGCCGCCAGGTGGTGTCCGCGCGGAATGCCTCCCAGCTCCGCGTCGCCGCCTCGCGACTGGGATAGGCCAGCACATACGTGAGCGTCGTTCCAACCAGCGGCGTGTCCAGCGGCGTCCAGTACCCGATGTTGGTCATGCCGTGCCGGGCGAACAGTTTCGTCGTGTGATCGCGAAATCGACTGTTCAGGGCCGGAAACTGCCCGTCGGGGACCGTGTACGTGCGCAGCTCGAACACGCGATCGGCGACTTCGCGAGGCGGCGAGCCCGCCTGCGCGAACCTGGTGGACACGCCTCCAACGACGACACCGACGAAGAATGCGACGGCGGCTACCACGCGCTTCATGTCCACTCTCCTGTCCTCGTTGTCGGGAAGACGCCTACGAAACTCTCACGGACGGCAACTCGTACCCGCTGCGGTAGTTCGCGCGCATCAGCTCATTGGCCGACGCATCGTTTTTGAACTGAAAGGCGGCCGCGTCCCAGAACAGTTTGCGGCCCGTCTTCAGCGCGATGTTGCCCATGCTGGCATTGACGGCGGCCACGCTGCCGGTGTCGATGCCGCACTTCAGGACCGTCGCGTCGTTCTTCCGGATGGCTTCGACGAAATTCTGCGTGTGCAGGTCGAGGGCCTCCTCCCTGCGCCCCTGGTACGGGATGGCGTCGAGCTTGAATTTGCGCAGTGCGCCGTCGGCGTACGTCTCGGGGATTACTTCCCAGCCGCCGCGGTTGACCACGAGCGTGCCGTTGTTGCCGATGAAGGCGATACCCTCCGACTTGCCGTATGGCCCACCGTCGATGCCGGTCGCGTGCTCCCACAGCATGCTGAAGCCGTCGTACTCGAACACGGCCTGCAGCGTATCCGGGGTCTCCGACGCGTCATCGGGATAGGCGAACTTCCCCCCGCTCGCGATCACCGATTTCGGCGCGGTGGCACCCATCGCGTAGAGCGCGATGTCGATCTCGTGCACGCCCCAGTCGGTCATCAGCCCGCCGGCGTAGTCCCAGAACCAGCGGAAGTTGAAGTGGAATCGGTTGGGGTTGAACGGGCGCTTGGGTGCCGGCCCAAGCCACATGTCGTAATTCACCCCATCGGGTGCGGGGCCGTCGGGTCGCACCGGGACCGGCGTCATCCACCCCTGGTACGCCCAGACCTTCACGAGGCGGATGGGACCCAGCTTGCCGGAGCGCACGTAGGCGATGGCCTGCTCGTAGTGCGGTCCGCTGCGCTGCCATTGCCCCACCTGCACGATCTTGCCGTATCGTTTCGCCGCCGCCTGCATCACCCGGCACTCCTGAATGGTGCGCGCAATCGGCTTCTCGACATAGACATGTTTGCCGGCGCTGAGGGCATCCACCATCGCAAGGCAGTGCCAGTGGTCCGGAGTGGCGATTACCACCGCGTCGAGGTCCTTGCTCTCGAGCAGCTTCCGGTAGTCGCCGTACGTACGCGGAGCCTTGCCGCCCAGGGCAACCACATCCGCGCTTCGCGTCGTGAGCACGCTGTTGTCCACGTCCGCGATCGCGAGACAACTCACGCCGGTGATCTTGAGGTGCGACCGTACGTCGGACCAACCCATCCCCTTTGCGCCGATCACGGCGATGTTGACCTGGTCCGACGGTGCCACGCGCTTCCGTCTCGACTCTGCTGATGCGGCCGACGGGGCGGCGTTGGCCAGTGCCGCGCCCGCGAGGGAGACGGCCGACTGCTTGAGGAACGTGCGACGGGAAGGGCGCATGGGAGTTGGCGGCACCAGGGAGGAGTCTCGACCGGCCAGCGTTGCGCAACCGAATGTACGCGCGCCCAGCGGCTTGTCGACCTCGTCGTCCCACGGTGCCACCCGGCCGCCGGCGTGGCGCGGACGCAGCGCTATCGCAGCGGCGAGTAATCGGTGGGCGTGAGAAAGCGCGAGTCCACGCGGAGGACACGAAGCCCAGCCGCTTCGGTCTCGGCTCGCACCCGCCGCCAGGTTGTGTCCGCGCGGAATGCCTCCCAGCTCCGCGTCGCCGCCTCGCGATTGGGGTAGGCCAGCACATAGGTGAGCGTCGTCCCGACCAGCGGCGTGTCCAGCGGCGTCCAGTACCCGATGTTGGTCATGCCGTGCCGGGCGAACAACCGCGTCGTGTGATCGCGAAATCGACCGTTCAGCGCCGGTAGCTGGCCCTCTGCGACCGTGTAGGTGCGCAGCTCGAACACGCGGTCGACGGGTGCGCGAGGCGGCGAACCGGCCTCCGCGAACCGGGTGGACACGCCGCCAACCACGACACCGATGAAGAATGCGACGGCGACAGCGATGCGCTTCATGTCGTCTCTCCTGTTCTCGTTGCCCGCGTAGGCAGCCGGCGTGATCGATCGCGCAAAAGATCGCGCTTCGAGCAGCTGGATGGCTAGTTCGCCCTCTTCACCTGGGGCTGCCCGTAGATGTGCAACGAGCCGTCAGTTCTGGCGCGGCCGCCAGAGCTGGTGACTGACGCCGCCGAGGGACACCCGGCCTTCGGGTCGCGATCGCGCACCGAACTCGCGCTCGACGCGCAGCTCGACTTTTACGCGAAGCGCAGGGATCAGCACGTCGATCTCGGGACCAATCCCGAATGCGCGCGAGCTCAGGCCGCTGAGTGCTGGTGGGATGTCCGCGCCCACATCGTCGCTGACCTGCCACATCGCGAAGCCCGCGATGCCGACGGTGACCACGCGGAACACACCGACGCCGGCGCCTCCCTGGATCTGGAGCGTGTTCCCGCGTCGGATGTCGATCCCGCGCTTTTTCAGATTCAGATCGTAGCTCACCAGGACGGATGCACGCCGCATCCGATCCGACTCGCCATACCCGGCGCCGCCGATGGCGAACTGGTGCGTCCAGTATCCGCGACCTACTCCACCTCCAGATCGAGGCTCGAACCTGCCGGTCGGCGCATAGAACGCGTACGTGGCCACGGCGTCGTAGCGCTTCTTCCGCCAGCCCAGCTTGAGGGGTTGCACGAACAGGTCACCCAGGCCGGCACGATCGATGTTCGCGCGCGGGTCGTCGATACTCAACGAAATCCTTGCCAACGGCACGCCGGCGGCGAAGCTGAAATAGGGCGTTCCCGCGCTGCGTGGCTGCGTGGTGAAACCGAGGCCCAGCATGTTCTGGTACGCGTCGATGTCGAGGCCCTGAATCGGAACGGCGTTGCCGTTCCTGTCAGCTCAGCCGGCCGGCACCATACCGCATCAGGCGATAGCTGATGTACAGCCCGGGATCCGACTGAACGCCCGCGTCGATGCCGACGCCGCCAAGCAGCTTGTGCCCGAGCGCCTGCTGCTGCTGGGCAGGAGCAGCCCGCGCCATGACCAGCAGAACGCCGAGCGTCGCCGCGAGTGAACGGAACATCCTGCATCGCACGCTCAAGCTTCGAGCCAAGGCCTTTTCGATTCGACGGGATGCATCGCCGAGGCAACTCGTCGACGTGCGTCGATGGGCGTCGCCATCACCGGCCTGATCCAACCAAAGTCTCATAGCTCCCCGCGCCGGCAACTCCGCAGCATTGCTGCGGACACATCAACACCGGAGCCGGAGACCTCGTGGGTGGCAGGAAACACGACTCGTCGCGTACTCCTCGCGGGAACGTTCGCGCAACGACGGACGCACGCCCGCGCAGGTGGCGGCGGGCTGGCATCGGCCTGGCGGGCGTCACCGCCCTTGGCCTCGCGCTGCTCGTCCTG
Organism: uncultured Gemmatimonadaceae bacterium; assembly: GCA_963724885.1. Lineage (GTDB taxonomy): Bacteria > Gemmatimonadota > Gemmatimonadetes > Gemmatimonadales > Gemmatimonadaceae > DASPMP01. Next base: position 670,735 of record CAVRWG010000005.1, read on the forward strand.
ATCGACAGATGGCCGTCGCGCCGATCGGGAAACAGGTCCGCCACACAGCCCGAGGCACGCGCTTCGTTTGTCGGCAGCGGCGCATGCCTCTCCTGCCACGCCGACCAGGCCGCCGAGTGGCGTCAATCGCAGCACCGCGCCGCCATGGCCGAGGCGAACGAGCAGAACGTCCTGGGCAACTTCGACTCGACGCGCTTCACGTACGCCGGCACGACGTCGGAGTTCTTCCGACGCGCCGGCAAGTTCTTCGTGCGCACGGACGGGCGGGATGGCCGGCTCGCCGACTTCGAGGTCGCCTACACGTTCGGCGTCTACCCGCTGCAGCAGTATCTCATCGCGTTCCCCGACGGACGGCTGCAGGCGCTCTCGATCGCGTGGGACGCCCGCCCCGAACGGGAAGGCGGTCAGCGCTGGTTTCATCTGTACGGCACCGAGCGCGTGACGCACGAGGATGAGCTGCACTGGTCGCGGCCCTCGCAGAACTGGAACTTCATGTGCGCGGACTGCCACTCCACGGCGCTGCGCAAGAACTACGATCCGGCAGCCGATCGATTCGCGTCGCGCTGGTCGGAGATCAGCGTGGGCTGCGAGGCGTGTCACGGTCCCGGCTCGCAGCATATGGCCTGGGCGAAGGCACCTCGGAGCGCGGCGTCCGCGGCGCGACTCCGCGCAAGGGCCTGAACGCCAGACTCGACGAGCGCCGCGGCGTTCACTGGACGGTGAGCGCGCGACCGGCAATGCCGTGCGGTCGCGGCCGCGCAGCAGCGATCGCGAGATGGAGACCTGCGCGCAGTGTCACTCGCGGCGACGTCAGATCGCCGAGGGGTACGAGGCGGGCAAGCCGTTCCTGGACTACTATCGCCCCGCGCTGCTCACGCGCGGGCTGTACCACGCCGACGGCCAGCAGCGCGACGAGGTCTACACGTGGGGCTCGTTCGCTGCAGAGCAGGATGTACGCGGCCGGCGTCACCTGCAGCGACTGCCACAATCCGCACAGCGGCAAGCTGCGGGCGCCAGGGCAATGCGACGTGCGCGACGTGTCACCTGCCCAGCCAAGTACGACGCGCCGACAGCACCATCGTCACAAGCAGGGGAGCGCCGGTGCCGCGTGCGTGTCCTGCCACATGCCGGGCGCGACGTACATGGTGATCGATCCGCGGCGCGATCACAGCCTGCGCGTGCCGCGTCCCGATCTCTCGGTGAAGTACGGCACGCCCAACGCGTGCACGAGCTGTCACACGCAGCGCGACGCGCGCTGGGCGGCCGCGCGCGTCGCGGCGTGGTACGGCGCGAGACCGACGCCGGATGTGCGTGCATACGTCGCCGCGGCGTTCGGCGCCGCGGCCGATCGCGTCCCGGGGGCGCAGGCACAGCTGCGCGCGCTGGCCGCCGATCCCGCCCTGCCGTCTATCACGCGTGCCACTGCGCTGGCCGACCTCGACCTCCGATCTCACCGTTCGGCGGCCGAGACTTTCGCCCGGAGCCTCACTGACGCGAGCGCGTTGATTCGGCTGGCCGCACTGCAGAGTGCTTCGCGCTTGCCGGCGGACGTGCGCGTGCGACTGGTGGCCCCGCTTCTGTCCGATTCGCTGCGAACGCTGCGCATCGAGGCCGCCAATCTCCTGGCCGGGGCGAACTCGCAGGCCTTCGACTTCGAACAGCGCGCCGCGCTTCGGCGAGCAACGGATGAGTTCATCGCCAGCCAGCGCTACAACGCGGACCGCGCCGACGCGCGCGTCAACCTCGGCACTTTTTTGGCCGAGCGCGGCGAAGGGACGAGCGCGGAAGATCAGCTCAAATCTGCCCTGAAGATCGACTCGATGTTTCTGCCGGCCTACGTCAACCTGGCCGACTTGTATCGCGCCCAGGAGCGCGACGCGGACGGTGAGCAGCTCCTGCGCGACGGGTATCGCGTTGGCGCCGCGTAACGCCGCAATGCACCACGCGCTGGGGCTGACGCTGGTGCGCATGCGCCGGCTGGCCGAAGCAGTAGCGGAGCTGGGACGCGCGGCGACGCTCGACCCGACCGACATCCGCTTCTCGTACGTCTACGCGGTCGCGCTGCACTCGAGCGGCAACGCGAGTGCAGCTATCGCCAGGCTCGAGCAGACGCTGGCAATCGATTCCACCAATGCCGACATCCTCGCCGCGCTGATCAGCTTTCACCGGACGCGCGGGGAGGCCGCGGCGGCCGAGCGCTACGCACAACGGTTGCGCGCGCTTTCAGGCGGCCGGTAGCGGAATCGCCAACGTCGCGTCCGCAATTCGTGACCTCGGTTTGAACCAAGGTCCAATGCTCGACGTCTCCGGCGCGCACTAGTTCTCCACCGTTCTCCATTGAGGCTGTCGGACCGCGCCCGATCACTTCGAGCGCGAGCCGCGTGTCTGTCGCACACAGGAGTCGAGATATGCGTTGTCGAAGCTTGCTGTACGTGTCGCTTGCCGCGTGCACGCTGGCGGCGTCGCCTGCGGCCGCGCAGGGAACCGCGAACAAACCGAACATCCTCTTCATCATGGGCGACGACATCGGCTGGATGCAGCCGAGCGTCTACCATCGTGGTTTGATGGTTGGAGAAACGCCCAACATCGACCGCATCGCCAAAGAGGGCGCGATGTTCATGGACTACGTCGCGATGCAGAGCTGCACGTCCGGGCGCAACGCCTTCTTCACGGGCATGTACCCGCTGCGCACGGGGATGATTCCACCGCAGCTGCCGGGCAGCCCGTCGTTTCTGCAACCCGGCACGCCGGCGCTCGCCGTCTTCCTGCGCGATCTCGGCTACACCACCGGCGAGTTCGGCAAGAACCACCTGGGCGATCACACCGCGTCACTGCCGACGGCGCACGGCTTCCAGGAGTACTGGGGCTACCTCTACCACCTCGACGCGATGCAGGGCGTGAGCTTCCCCGACATCAACAGCACGCCGACCAAGCAGGTGGTGGCTCCGCCCTGCCGCAACACGGCGGTGCCAGGCCTGCCGGAGGTCCCCGGCGCGGTGGACCAGAAAACCACGATCTGCCTGATGCCGCCGCGCCCGATCATCCACTGCAAGTCGTCGGACGGCACGCAGGCGAACCAGACGTGCAAGGACGAAGGCCCGCTGACGCTGGAGCGGTCGAAAACTGTAGATGAGGAAATCTCCGCGAAGGTCATCGACTTCCTCGACCGCAACGATCCGAAGAAGACCAACAAGCCCTTCTTCGTCTGGTACAACCCGGCGCGCATGCACGTGGTTACCGTGCTGTCGCCGAAGTACGAGGCCATGCTGGGCACCAGGGGCGGCAAGGACTGGGGCACCAACGAAGCCGGTATGAAGCAGATGGACGACAACATCGGCCTCGTGCTGAAGAAGCTCGATGACATGGGTCAGGCCAGCAACACCATCGTCGTCTTCACCACGGACAACGGCGCCGAGATGATCAGCTTCCCGGACGGCGGCGTCACGCCGTTCAAGGGGCAGAAAGGCGAGGCCTGGGAAGGCGGCTACCGCGCACCGATGGTCGTCCGCTGGCCTGGCGTCATCAGGCCGGGCACGGTCCACAACCAGCTGTTCGCGGCCCTCGATTGGGTGCCGACTCTTGTGAACATCGCCGGTGGCCCCAAGGGCAACGGGCTGAGAGACAAGATCGAGACGGGACAATACCCGGGCATCAAGAAGACGACGCTCGACGGCTTCGACCAGACGCGACTATCTGATGGGCAAGACCGACGTGTCGGCGCGCGACCATTTCTTCTACTTCTCCGGCTCGACGCCGTCGGCGGTGCGCTACAAGAACTGGAAGATGTATTACACCATGTCGCAGCCGGGGCCGGCGGGCTGGCTCATGCCGCTCGTGCCATTCCACTTCACGCTGGTTCAGAACATCAAGCGTGATCCGTTCGAGCAGTCGGTCGGCATCGACCAGAAGTCGGCGATGAGCATGGGCGGCTCGCTGGGCGGCCCCCTTACGTCCTTTCAGTACGACTGGAACATGCTGCCCATCGGCCAGCAGCTGTGGCTGCAGCACCTGCTGTCGTACGAGAAGTACCCGCCGCTCCAGGCCCCGGAGAGCTACAACCTCAGCGGCATCATCGCAGAGGTGAAGAAGGCCAACGAGAACAGCAAGGGCCAATAACCATGCAGTTCAGCGTCGCTCCGCGACGCGCACGTTCGCTGCTGGCCGGCCTGTTGGCGGTGCTGGCAGCGGGCGCGCAGGCCTCCGCGCAAACCGATCCGCTTCCTTCGTGGAACGACGGTGCGGCAAAGAAGGCGATCGTCGCGTTCGTGCACGAGACCACCACGCCCGGCCCGAAGTTCGTCGAGCCGGCGGAGCGTGTCGCCACGTTCGACCAGGATGGCACGCTCTGGGTGGAACACCCGATGTACTCACAGGTGATGTACAGCATGGATCGCGTGCCCGCGGTGGTCGCGAAGAAACCCGAGCTCGCGAACGAGGAGCCGTTCAAGACCGTGCTCTCCGGCGACCACGCGGCGATCGCGAAGCTCACCATGCCCGAGCTCGAGAAGATCCTGATGGCAACGCTCACCGGCATGACGGTGGAGCAGTTCAACGCCGAGGTGAAGAAATGGATCGCCAGCGCGAAGCACCCGCGCTGGAAGCGGCCGAACACCGAGCTGACGTATCAACCCATGCTCGAGGTGCTGCAGTATCTGCGAGCCAGCGGCTACAAGACGTACATCGTGACGGGCGGCGGGCAGGACTTCGTGCGGGTGTATTCGCAACAGGTGTACGGCATCCCGCCGGAGCAGGTGGTCGGCACCGCCGGCGGAACGAAATACGTCTACGAGCACCATAACGGTAACGGTGGCACGCCGACGCTCATCAAGGAGCCCAAGCTTCTCCTGAATGACAACAACGCGGGCAAGCCCGAGGGCATCCACCTCATGATCGGCCGCCGCCCGCGTGTGGCATTCGGCAACTCGACGGGTGACCGTCAGATGCTGGAATACACGGAGGGTGGCCCCGGCGCGCGGCTCGCGCTGATCGTCCTGCATGACGATGCGACGCGCGAATACGCCTACGGCCCGGCGCGCGGTCTGCCGGACACCAAGGTCGGCGCATTCACCCAGCCGCTCTACGATGAGGCCAAAAAACAGGGCTGGATCGTGATCAGCATGAAGGACGACTGGAAGCGAATCTTCAAGTTCGATCCGTAGCGCACGCGTCTCATCGCCGCGTGCCTGCTGGCGTCGCTGGCAGCCACGGCGCAGGGGTCCCACCGGTTCTACGTCGGCTTCGGCCGCCTCTTCCAATGATTCTTCGTGATTCGCGCCGGCCGGGCGCGTCGTGGCCCATGTAACTACGTTTCGCGCGAGATGTCTCCGCCCAGCGTGTGTTGTCACCAACACCCTCACCAGGAGCTTCGATGCGCATCGCCTCGGCCGTACTCGTGCTGTCTGCCCTCACCCTGACAAGCCAGGACGCGATTGGTCAGGCGAAGTCCGCGGCAACGACATGGGGACCGTTCGCCGCGGTCAACATGACGACGTTCGGTGGATCCGACGTCGATAACGCCAAAAACCGGATGGCATTCGGGTTCGGAGTCGATCTGGAGCGCACCTTCTCGGCCGCGGGCTTCTTCCGAACGGGGCTCCACTATGCGATGCGGGGCGCCAAGGCAGACGAGGGTGGCGTCGACATGACGTTCAAGCTGAACTATGTCGAGGTGCCCCTGATCCTCGGGTATCGCTTCCCGACACAGGGAAAGGTTCACCCGTACGTGATGGGTGGCGGCCATTTCGGCTTCAACGTCGGTTGCGAGGTGGAAGGCTCGCAGGGCGGTACGACTGCGACCATCGAGTGCGACGACCCTCAGCTCGACATCGACGTGTCGAGCACCGACTTTGGCGCTCTTGCCGGCGGTGGCCTGAGCTTCGCCGTCGGCGCCAATACCATGTCCGTGGACCTGCGGTACTCGCTGGGCCTAAAGGAAATCGCTCCGGACTCGGATACGAAGAACCGCGGCTTCACACTCGGCGTCGGCTACATGATTCCGCTCGGCGGCAAGTAGCCGCGAGCCTGCACGAAAAAACAAAGGGCGGAGCCGTTTGCTCCGCCCTTTGCCATTCTTGCGTCACGCAGCCTAGTGCCAGGTTACCCCAAGACCCAGCTGGAACACGTTCGTTCCCCACTTCTCGCCGATCGAAGAGCCGTCGACCTTGGCCTCGCCTTTTCCCTGCAACAGGTAATTCGCGTAAGGCGTCAGAGAGAAGTTCGTGCCCAGTCGCCAGTCGTAGCCCGCGCCCAGAGTGAGCCCGACACCCGACGACTTGAGCGTCTGCCCGCCGACGTCGAGATTGATCATCCCGAAGCCAAGCCCGCCCTTCAGGAAGAAGCCTGTCGCGGGTTGCGGATACCACTGTGCAAAGGCAGTGAGGTAGGAGAGTTGCGCAGTCACCTCTTCGCCGCCCTCGGACTCGGTCTTCCGGTACCCATGCGTCTCGCCGCCGATGACGAGGTTCGGGCGAATGGCGCCGCCCAATCGAAGATAGCCGGAAGCACCGTTCTCACGGTCCGAGTCACAGCCATCGCAGGAAACCCCTGCCGATCCCCCTCCAAGCCCCAGGCTGATCGTGAATCCCTGGCGGGACGCTGGCGACGCCGCGCCCGATTGTGCCAGCACCGGTGAAGCAACCGCTGAAGCGAGTAGAGCGATTCCCACGATGGTACGCATGCACTTCCTCCAATGAAGGGGACGCAACAGGACACATCGACTTCGTCGGCAATACGACGTGACACGACGCCTGATGTCACAGAGACGCGCGACGTTTGATCAGGCGCTTGGCGGGGCCGTTAGGTTTCGGGAACGATGGACATCGATATCAGGACCAAGAAAAGCGACGGCGTCGAGCGGCTCCTCGAGGTGTCCGTTCCCGCCACCGCCGTTGCGGAAGCGGAGGAACGCACTGCGCTCCGCTACGCCTCGTCGGTGCGTCTGCCCGGATTCCGCCCCGGCAAGGCGCCGACGGCGCTGGTGCGGAAGCGATTCAAGGACGCCATTCGGCAACAGACACTCGAGTCGCTGCTCCAGGAGGCGTACCAGGAGGTCATCGAGCGCGAGAAGCTGAAGGTCGCGTCACAGCCGCACCTGCACGATGTGAAATTCGACGAGGGCAAGCCGCTCACGTTCGAGCTTCACGTGGAAGTGCGACCCGAGATCACGCTGGCGCGCACCCAGGGCTTCCGTGTCAGCCGGGCCGCCGCGGCAATCACCGAAGAGAATGTGCGCGAGCAGCTCGATCAGCTTCGCGATCAGCGCGCCAACTGGGCTCCACTCACGGAACGGCCGGCGCCGGGCGACATGGTGACGGTCCTCCTCGCGACCGCCGAGGACGGCGGGGAGCTGCCCGAGGGCAAGGAGTACCGCGTGGTGCTGGGCGGCGGGCAGGCCATTGCCGGCATCGAGGAGCTGGTCATGCGCCTCGCGCCCGGCGAAACGATCCAGGAGCAGGTGCGGTGGCCCGACGACTTCCCGGACGAGGCGGAGCGCGGCAAGAGCAAGCCGGTGCGCGTGACGCTCCAGGACGTCAAGCGAAAGTCGCTCCCGGATCTCGACGACGCGTTCTCTCGCGAGGTCGGGGACTTCGAGTCGCTCGACGCGCTGACCGCGGCGGTGCGAAAGGATCTCGAGTCGCACGCGGAACGTGAAGCCGACTCCGGCGTGCGGCAGCAGATCATCGACCAGATCGTCCAGGCGAACGCGTTCGACGTGCCGCCGAGCTGGGTCAGCCAGCTCGTGGACGGGTACATGAAGGCGTATCAGATCCCGGATGAGGAGCGGGAACGCTTCACCGCGGAATTCCGCCCCGTGGCGGAGCGACAGGTGCGCCGCGACCTGATCATCGACACGATCGCGGAGCGCGAGAAGCTGAAGGCCTCCGAGGCCGACGTGGACGAGCGCGTCGCCGAGGTCGCGCGCAAGCGGGACGCCGATCCCGGCCAGGTGTACGCGTCGCTCCAGAAGGCCGGGCGGCTGCAGGAGATCGAGCGCGCGATCACGGAGGAGAAGGTGTTCAAGTGGTTGTTGGAGCGTAATACAGTTGAATAGTGCTTAGTGCTGAGTGCCTGGATGGGCACTGAGCGCCAAGCACCAAGCACCAAGCACTGACTCATGGCAACGATCTATCCCCCATACGTCATCGAGCGGTCGAGCCGCGGCGAGCGCAGCTACGACATCTTCTCCCGGCTCCTCATGGACCGGATCATCTTCCTCGGCACGCCGGTCAACGACGACGTCTCGAACATCATCATCGCGCAGCTGCTGTTCCTGACAGCCGACAACCCCGAGCGGGACATCTACCTCTACATCAACTCGCCGGGTGGCAGCGTGTCGGCCGGGCTCGCGATCTACGACACGATGCAGTACCTCAAGTCGCCGGTGAACACCATCTGCATGGGGCTGGCGGCCAGCATGGGAGCGTTCCTCCTGTCCGCGGGCCGCAAGGGCAAGCGATTCGCGCTTCCCCACTCCCGCATCATGATCCACCAGCCCTCGCAGAGCGGGGGCGGCGGAAGCGCCTCGGAGATCGAGATCCAGGCGCGGGAAATCCTGTACCTGCGCTCCAAACTCAACGAGCTGATGGCTCGGCACACGAACCAGCCGATCGACCGCATCGAGAAGGACACGGACCGCGACCGGTTCATGTCGGCCGAGGAAGCCAAGGACTACGGCATCATCGACACCGTGATCAGCAGCCAGGCAGAGATCGTCAGCGACCAGGTGATCAAGGCGCAGGCGGAGAACCGGGGCGAGCGCTAGGACCAGGGACCAGGGACTGGGGACTGGGGACTGGGGACTGGGGACTGGGGACCAGGGGACCAGGGGACCAGGGACCAGGGACCAGGGGACCAGGGGACAAAGGACTAGTCCCAGGTCCCTAGTCCCCAGTCCCTAGAGCTGGTGCCATCCCCGGGGCCTTAATCGTCTTTACCTATCGCTTTTGTTGCTTGACCGCCCGCGCGCCCCGGCCTTAATTCCATTGAGCCACTCGCGGCCCGTGGGCAGTCAGCCGCCCTCTGGCGGCGTCTTCTGCAGATCCCTGCCATGTCCCACGACAAACACCTGCGCTGTTCGTTCTGTGGAAAGTCGAAGGACTCGGTCCGGAAGTTCATCTCCGGCCCGTCCGTCTACATCTGCAACGAATGCATCGCACTCTGTAACGAGATTCTCGCCGAGGATGAAGAGCGCGAGGTAGCGGAGGCGATAACGCAGGTCCCGACACCTCCGGAGATCAAGGAGGTGCTCGACCAGTACGTCATCGGCCAGGAAAAGGCCAAGAAGGCGCTGTCGGTCGCGGTCTACAACCACTACAAGCGCATCAACTCGGCGAGCGTCCAGGACGACGTCGAGCTGGACAAGTCGAACATCATGCTCATCGGCCCGACGGGCGTGGGCAAGACGCTGCTGGCGCAGACGTTGGCGCGCATCCTGGACGTCCCCTTCACGATCGCGGACGCGACGACGCTCACCGAAGCCGGCTATGTCGGCGAGGACGTCGAGAACATCCTGGTCCGGCTGCTGCAGGCGGGCGACTTCAACGTCGCCGAGTGCGAGCGCGGCATCGTGTACATCGACGAGATCGACAAGATCGCGCGCAAGTCGGAGAACCCCAGCATCACGCGCGACGTGTCAGGCGAGGGCGTGCAGCAGGCGCTCCTCAAGATCCTCGAGGGCACCGTCGCTTCGGTCCCCCCGCAGGGCGGACGCAAGCACCCGCAACAGGAATACATCCAGATCAACACCAAGGACATCCTCTTTATCTGTGGGGGTGCCTTTGATGGCCTGGAAAAAATCATCGAGGCGCGCACGGGGCGTCGCCAGATCGGCTTTGCCGACCTGGCCGAGGACAAGAAGGGCGAACGAAAGAAGAACCCCTTCGCCGAGGTCGAGCCGGACGACTTGCTGCGCTACGGGCTGATCCCGGAGCTCGTCGGCCGCCTGCCGGTGGTCGTGGCGCTCGAGGCGCTCGACGAATCGAGCCTCGTGCGGATCCTGAAGGAGCCCAAGAACGCGCTCACCAAGCAGTACCGCAAGCTGTTCGAGCTGGAGGAAGTCCAGCTCACGTTCGACGAAGCCGCGCTGCGCGCAGTCGCGCAGAAGGCGCTGAAGCGCGGCACCGGCGCCCGCGGCCTGCGGGCGATCGTCGAGGAGATCCTGACCGACGTCATGTTCGACCTCCCGACGCGCGAAGACGTGATCGAGGTGAAGGTGACCGAGGCGTCGGTCATGAACCCCGGCACTCCCCCGCTCCTCGAGATCTCGCCGCAACGCAAGAAGAAAGAGGCGTGACGCGCGCCAGGCGCGACGACCGTGAACCGGGTGGCGGCGCGGACCGCCTCCCGGTTCTTCCTTTGCGGGACGTCGTGTTCTTTCCGTATGTCGTGATGCCGCTGGTGGTTGGCCGCGCGGCGTCGCTCTCGGCCGTGAGCGCCGCGGCCGCCGGGGACGGGCGGCTGCTCCTCGTCGCGCAGCGGGACAGCGAGGTACAGGAGCCCACGGCGGCGCAGCTCTTTCGGGTCGGCGTGGTGGCCCGCATCTCCCAGCTCACACCGCTGGGCAACGGCACCAGCCGGGTGCTGCTCGAGGGTCTGGCTCGTGCCCGGGTCACGCGATACGTCGCCCAGAACGCGCACCTCGGCGCGGTGGTCGTGCGCGACGACCCGGCGCCGGACATTGCCGCGCCGGAGCTGCACGCTCAGGCGCGCAGCGCGCTCGCGGCGTTCGAGGAGTACGTCGCGCTCCAGCGGCGCATCCCGGCCGAGGTGGTCGCGATGATCCAGGCCGCCGAGGGCATCGAGCGTCAGGCGTACGGGATGGCGGCGCACCTGGCCGTTCGCCAGGAAACGCGGCAGCGGCTGCTGGAGGCCGTGCCGCTGGAACCGCTGCTGCGTCTGCTGGGCGAGGTGCTCTCGAGCGAGAACGAGCTGCTGCGCCTGGAGCGCAAGATCGACGAGGATGTACGCGGGTCGCTCTTCCAGAACCAGCGCGAGTTCTACCTCCAGGAGCAGCTCAAGGCCATCCATCGCGAGCTCGGCAACGAGGACGACGATCTGGCGGAGCTCGAGGCGCAGGTGGAGAAGCGCGGGTTCCCGGATCAGGTGCGCACGCGCGTGTCGCGCGAGATCCGGAAGCTGCGCAAGACGTCGCCGATGCACCCCGAGCACACGGTCTCGCGCAACTTCGTGGACTGGGTACTGGCGCTGCCCTGGACGGAGCGAACCGACGACGTGCTGGACGTGGCGCACGCGCGCCGCGTCCTGGACGAGGACCACTACGGCCTCGAGGAGGTGAAGGACCGCCTGCTCGACCACATCGGCGCGCTGGCGCTGGCCGGGAAGCTCGAGGGTCCCATCCTGTGCCTCGTCGGCCCACCGGGGGTAGGCAAGACGTCGCTCGGCCGGTCCATCGCGCGGGCGCTCGGACGCCGGTTCGTCCGGATGTCGCTGGGCGGGGTGCGCGACGAGGCGGAGATTCGGGGCCATCGCCGCACCTACATCGGCTCGATGCCGGGGCGGGTGATCCAGGCGATGCGCCGGGCGGAAGTCGTGAACCCGGTGATGCTGCTCGACGAGATCGACAAGCTCGGCCACGACCATCGCGGTGATCCGGCCAGCGCGCTGCTCGAGGTCCTGGATCCGGAGCAGCACCGCGCGTTCAACGATCACTATCTCGAAGTGGACTACGACCTCTCGCAGGTGCTGTTCGTAACGACGGCGAACTACCTGCCGATGATACCGGAACCGCTGCGCGACCGGCTCGAGATCATCCGGCTCTCCGGGTACCTGGACCAGGAAAAGTTCGCCATCGCGCGGCAGTTCCTGATCCCGCGGCAGTTGCGGGCGCACGGCATCGCGCCGGAATCGGTTACCTGGGACCCCGACGTCCTGCCCGGCATCATCCAGGGGTACACACGCGAGGCGGGCGTCCGCGATCTCGAGCGGCGCGTGGCGCGCATCGCGCGCAAGCTGGCGCGACGCAAGGTGGAAGCCCCGGTGGCGGCGGCCACCGACACCGTGCGGGCGAGCGATCTCAAGGACCTGCTCGGCACCGCGCCGTTCGATCCGTCCGACCTCGTCCTCGAAGACCGTGTGGGCGTCGCGAACGGGCTGGCGTACACGAGCGCGGGCGGCGAGGTGCTGGAGATCGAGGTGAGCACTGTCGCGGGCCGCGGACGGCTGCAGCTCACCGGCACGCTTGGCGACGTCATGAAGGAATCGGCGAGCGCAGCGCTCAGCTACGCGCGTTCGCGGGCGGAGGCGCTGCGCCTCGAGACCGACTTCCACAAGACGCGCGACCTGCACGTGCACATCCCGACGGGCGCGACGCCCAAGGACGGGCCGTCGGCGGGAATCGCGATTGCGGCCGCGATCGTGAGCGCGCTCACCGGCGTGCCACTGCGCGGCGACGTGGCCATGACGGGCGAGATCACGCTGCGAGGGCGGGTGCTGCCGATCGGCGGCTTGAAGGAAAAAGCCGTGGCGGCGCTGCGGGCCGGCGTTCGCCACGTGGTCATTCCGTGGCAGAATTCGCGCGACCTCCCCGAGTTGCCGGTCGAGGTCCGCGACGGCCTCGTGTTCCACGCCGTGCGCACGATGGACGAGGTGCTGACGCTCGCGCTTGCCGGCGTCCAGACGGCGCGTCCCTACGCGGGCGACGCGCCCACCGCCGCGGCGCTGGCGCAGTAAGAGTGGGAAGTGCCCCCTCTCGTCATCCGCAGCCTGGAGTTCCTCGGCGGCATGGCCGCAGCGGGCGGATGGCGGCCTGATCCCACGCTGCCCGAGGTCGCGTTCGCCGGGCGGTCCAACGTCGGCAAGTCCTCGCTGATCAACCGGCTGGTGCAGCGCAAGAAGGCGGCGCGCGTCAGCAATACGCCCGGCCGCACGCGCGAGATCAACTTCTTCGACGTGAACGGGCAGTTCGTGCATCGCTGACCTTCCCGGGTACGGCTACGCGCGAGTCTCGAAGGAGAAGAAGGCGGCGTGGCGCCCACTGATCGAAGGCTACCTGCGCGGTAGCCCGACGCTTCGCGGGATCGTGCAGCTGCTGGACGTGCGCCACGCGCCAAGCGACGACGACCTGCGCATGCTCGACTTTCTCGCGACGCTCGGGACGCCGGCGCTGATCGTGGCCACGAAGGTCGACAAGCTGACGACCGCAGCTCGCGCGGGCCGACTCGAAGCCCTGGCGCGTGAGGCGGGACTGGAAACGGACGAGCTGATCCCGTTCAGCGCGGTGACCGGCGAAGGCCGTGATGAGCTGTCGGAGGCGATCGTGGGGCTGGTGAGTAGTGGGTAGTGGGTAGTGGGTAGTGGGTAGTGGGAGTGGGTAGTGGGTAGTGGGAAGAGCGAAGTAACTTGCCACTCTCCACTACCCACTACCCACTACCCACTGTCGTATGGCGTTCCTACCGCTTCGAAAAATCGCCGAGCCACGCGTCAGCGGAGTCGCCCGGGACTGGATCGAGCAGCTCACTGGCCAGCTCGATGACGCGGGCACGGACCGGCCGCTCCTGTGCCGTCGCGTTCTCACCGAGCTGACGTTTCCACAGTACTCCGCGAACTGGGACACGGCGGTCAACGATCCCGCGCTGCCGTTTGCCACGCGCCTCGCGCTGGCCGCCACGGACTCCCGCAACGTCACGCTGGAGCCCGAGTACTACCACGAATGCGACGACGCGCGCTTCCAGAAGGTGAAGCCGCTCCTCTGGCTGTGGTACTCGTTCGATCGCACGGTTGCCGGGGGCGCAGAATGTCTGGCTCGGCGTGCTGCTTCGCCGGCTGCTGGCGCGCCACATCTTCAAGCGCTGCGGCGAGAACTTCAAGTGCTTTCAGCACACCGAGTTCTCGTTCGGCTACAACATCGAGGTCGGTGACAACGTGGTGGTGCATCGCCACGTCCTGCTCGACGACCGCGGCGGCATCTCGCTCGGCAACAACGTCTCGATCTCGGACTACGCCAACATCTACAGCCACACGCACTCGATCGTCGAGCAGCGGGACGTGACCAACGCGCGCACGGTGATCGACGACAACGTCCGCATCACGTACCACGCGACGGTGCTGGCGGGCGTGCACGTGGGCGAAAACGGGATGGTGGGCGCCATGGCGCTGGCCACCAAGGACGTGCGCCCGTACCACGTGTACGTCGGCATCCCGGCCAAGAGCGTGCGGGTGAAGCCGAACGCGCCGGAGCTCCAGCAGGGAGATCACATTCTCAGCACGGCGCGGGAGCGGCGAGAGTAGAGGCGAGCTTGGAGCTTGGGGCTTGGGGCATGATCGCCCTCTCCGCGCTCCAGCTCCAGCTCCAAGCTCCAGCCTCCAAGCTCCAGCCTCCAAGCTCCAAGCTCCAAGCTCCAAACCGCTACACCACCCGCAGCACGTCCTCGACCGGGCCCGCGTCGCCGGTGGCGAGCAGCGCGACGATATCGGGCAGGACCTGCCGTGAACGCGGCCAGTTGAAGCGCGCCTGCGCGTCGTCCGGCGACAGCCATACGTGCGACTCGTGCTCGTTGCCCAGACGCACGGCGGCTGGCTCGTCCACGAACGCCGCGAACACCACCGCCGCGGTCACGATGCCGAGCGACGGCAGGTAAAACGGTTGGACCGAGATGTTGTAGAGCCGGGAGACCGCTAGCCCCGTTTCCTCGAGTACCTCGCGAACCGCCGCCTTCTCCGGCCGTTCCCCTCCTTCGATGCGGCCATGGACGGTCTCCCACGAGCCCGGGCATCGCGTGTCGGGACCGCGACGCAGGACGAGCACGCGCCAGCCGTCGCGCAGCGGCCGGATGACGTAGACGTCCACGGTCGCCACCCTGACTTCGACCCGCGCGGGCTCCGGCATGTCGGTTCCTGGGGAGGTGTCCGCCGGTAGATACCTCCCCTCGCCGGCGGCGTCCACTCGGGGCGCGGCGACGCGAAGCAGCTCGGTCTGCGACGTGCGGCCCTCGCGCACGTGCGCGATTCCGGATTCCCAGAGCGACAACATGCCCCCCGAGCGCGCGGCGGCTCCGAGGCGCTCGGCGCCGAGCCCCGCGGCGACCGCCCGCTCGAAGTCGGGCGTGACGATCAGCACTTCGACGATCGCCAGCCGGCCGCGATACCCCTCGCCGCCGCACTCCGCGCACGGCGCGGGACCCGGCTCCGCGACAAGCCGGTGATCGCGCCGGGAGGCGCTGGAACAGCCGCAGAGCCGCCGGACGAGCCGCTGCGCGAGCACGCCCTTGACCGCCGTCGCGATCTTGTACGGCGCCACGCCGATGTCCACGAGTCGCGTGACCGCGCTCGCGGCGTCGTTGGTGTGCAGCGTCGAGAACACGAGGTGCCCCGTGAGCGACGCCTGGATCGCGATCTCCGCCGTCTCGCGATCGCGGATCTCGCCGATCAGGAGGACGTCCGGGTCCTGCCGCATGATGGAGCGCAGCGCCGCGGCGAACGTCAGTCCGGCCTTCTCGTTCACCTGCACCTGCACGATGCCCGGGCAGGCGGTACTCGATGGGATCCTCGACCGTGACGATGTTGACGCCGCGCTCCTGCAGGCGCCGCAGCGCCGCGTAGAGCGTGGTCGTCTTGCCGGACCCGGTGGGACCCGTGACGAGGATCAGCCCCTCGCGTGAGTCGAGCAGTCGCTCGATGCGCGCCAGCTCGTCCGGCATGAAGCC
Organism: uncultured Gemmatimonadaceae bacterium; assembly: GCA_963724885.1. Taxonomy (GTDB): domain Bacteria; phylum Gemmatimonadota; class Gemmatimonadetes; order Gemmatimonadales; family Gemmatimonadaceae; genus DASPMP01. The sequence goes on from CAVRWG010000005.1 coordinate 686,394, forward strand.
CATACCGTCGAGCGACGGCACAGTGCCGCGGCCGTCCAGCACGCGAATGGCGACCTTCTCGCCGTGCGACGCCGGCAGGGTGGAGACGCGGAGGTCCACCGCGACGCCGTTCACCGCGACGCGGGCGCGGCCGTCCTGCGGCCGGAGGCGATCGGCGATGTCGAGGCCGCAGAGGATCTTGAGACGCGACACGAGCGAGGGCGCCACGGACCGCGGCAGCGTGCGCGCCTGTCGCAACACGCCGTCCACGCGGTGGCGCACGACGATGCCGCGCTCCTCGGGCTCGACGTGAATGTCGCTGGCGCGTCCCGCGATGCCCTCGCCGATCAGGTCGTCCACGAGCCGCGTGATCGATGCGGTATCGTCCCCGTCGTCCGGAGACAGGGGTGCCGCTTCGACGTCCGCGGACAGGTGCTGTACGTCCACCCTGGCGGCCTGCGGCGGCTCGTCGCGATACGTGGCGTCCAGCGCGCGCGCCAACGACGAGGGGCTGGCGAGCGCGAATCGAACGGCGCGGCCGGTGGCGAACGAGATCGCCCGTTCGCAGTCGAGGTTCAGCGGATCGGCGGTCGCGACCTCGAGCGTGCCGTCGGCGGCGAGCAGCGGCAGCACCCGGTAGCGTCGCGCCCAGCGCTCCGGCAGCAGGGCACGCGCGGTCGCGGCGCTTTCGCGGAGGTTCGGCGACGCGCAGCCCCAGCCGCTGCGACGCCAGCTTCAGGACGCCTTCGTCCGTGAGGAGGCCCGCACGCGACCACGGCCTCCCACAGCGGACCGGCCGTCAGTGGCGAGGGCGGCGACGGGCTCCTGCCCGAGAACTCCGGTGAGCAACGGGCGCAGCCAGCTCTCGTTCGACCATGCGGAATCGACCATGGCGACAGGATGCGCTGGTCGGCCGCCGCGAACATCGCCTTTCCATCGCAGCCCGGCCCGAAAACCCTACAGCACGCTCCAGAATGCGCGGTTCACGTCCAGGTAGAACAGCCATCTCCCGTCACGGAAGCCGCGCGCGACGTCGAAGCGCAGGAGGTCGAAGAAGGCCAGGAGCCCGATCCCGGCGGAGGGATAGAATCCGGACGGCAGCGGACGCAACGGATTCGCCGGGTCCCATGGCGCCGGCACGCCGCTGATCTGGCGCGTGTCGTCCACCTGATGGAGGAACACCCCGTTCACGAAGGGCGCCACGTGGGCCCGCGCCGGCGAGCGTCCGAACCTGCCGAGGGACACGCCCACGAAGGGCACCGGCGCGCGGATCTCGACGCGCTGCGAGAGGGCCCCCTGTCCGATCAGGTCATCGAACTCGTAGCCCGGCGCCGTCACGGGCCCGCCCATGTAGCTCAACTCCTGCGCCGGAAACGCCTCTGACGCCCACACCCAGGACGCGACGGTGCGGGTGGCGATCCGCGTCCTGCCGATGGGCCGCTCGAGCTCGAGCAGGCCGGCCGCGCGATACGACCTCGTGGCTTCGCACCCAAGGGGGCAGGTTGCGGAGGTCACGTCTTCCTTCCCGAACCAGATCCCCTCCACGCGGCCTCGCGCTTCGACGCCGAACGCCGTCAACGTGGTCGGCAGTTCGGCGCCGACGGTCCCACGCCAGCCGCTGCCGCCCGCCACGATGGTCGGCTGGCGAAACGCTCCGTGCGCCGGCGACGCGTGCACCTCCAGTGAGAAGAGCCGCTCACGCGACTGCGTGATCGACCAGCGCAGGCCGCGCCATGACAGGTCGACGCCGAGGCCGAGCGCTTCGACGCCGTACGGATCGGTGTAGTCGCTTCCGAACTCCTGGGCCGCGATGCTGTTGGCGAGCCTGGATCGCTCCTCCACGACTCCCGTCTCGCGGAACCCGTTCTCGAAGAACGCGAGCACCGCGAAACCGTGCGCGTTCCGCCAGCTCGCCTCCACCCTGCCCTTGGCGGCTTCGTCCTCGAACCCGTAGCGGCCGGTGGCCGACATGCCGAATCCGCCGCCGAAGCGCCACGACAGGCCGCCGCCCAGCGCCACGCCTTCCACGCGATCGAAGCGCGCGAAGTCGCTCACGCCGCGCGCGGCCAGCGCGGAACCCCGCGCGCGCCGCAGGGCCTGTTCCCGAACGAGCGTGCGGACCTCCGCCTGGACGCGCCGGACCTCCTCATCGGTGACCGCGCGGACGTCTGGCGGAAGGGAGTCGAGGATCCGGGCGGTGGGCCACTTATATCGCCGTTGCTCGGCGATCGGCGCCTGGACGATCTCGGGCCCCACGAAGATCGACGGCGTGAAGCCGGTGTTCAGCTCATAGCCGGAGATCTCCCAGCGGCCGCGAATGATCCCGCGAACGGGATAGTCGAGCCACGTAGCCGTGCGCCGGATCTCGATCTCCTGCCTGCGCGGAAGCCAGAACTGCGTTCCGACCAGCCCGTTCTCGAGCACGATGAAGAGGTCCTCGAGCTGTTTGTCGAGGAATGCCGCGCGCGTGAAGCTGAGCGCCATGCGCACCACCTGCGCGTTGTCGCGATCCAGGTACAGCGCGCCGATGACGCGCGGTAGCCGGTCGTTCCTGGGCCGCACCTTCACTTCGTACACGCTGATGACCCGGCCCGGAATCGTGATGCGCAGCGAATCGGTGAGCGCGAAGTCGTATTCGCCAAGGCCGGACGGAGACAGCGGGTGCGGAACGTCCTGCACTTCGTCCCCGTCCCCGAGCCTGATGATCGCGGGAAAGTTGTTCTGGACGATGCCGAGGTGGTCGCGGTGATACTGGATGTCGGTGGGCAGGAGCGTCGTGTCGCGGCGCCCGAGGATGCGCTGCTTGCTCATGTTCGGGGCGCGCCAGTACACCTCCAGCGCCAGCTCGTCGGCCTTGACGACCTGTGGCGGCTCGCGGAATCCTTCGCCCAGCTGCGCGAGGAACGTCAGGTATCCGTGCGCCGAAGCGCGGTAGTCCACCAGACCGCTGTCCGCCAGCTGCCGGGCGCGTCGTTCGGTGGCCAATCCGGCCAGTTGCAGGGCGCGCGGATGGTTCCACTGCTGCGCGGCGAGGCCGTGACCCGTTAGTATCGCCAGTGCCCACGCGCCCATGAGCATGCGCGCGGGATTCCGGCCGCCGGCGGCCGGGACCCGTCTGACCGCGCTCCGGGCGATGCGCGTGGGAGCTGATCGCATGCAGTCAACCTATCTATGCTGATCCCGGTGTGGCGCGAGGTCCCCTTCGACCTCGACACGTCGGTCGCGGCGTTCGCCAAGGTGCGGCGTGAACCGTTCTCGTTCCTCCTCGAGTCCGCGCCGGCGGGACGCGAGACCTGGTCGCGGTTCACGTACTTCGGTACGGAGCCGCGCGGCGCGTGGCGGCTGAGGGACGGCCGCGTCGAAGAGTGGTTGCCGGACCGCGGCTGGCACGGCGAGCGCCGGCCCGCGGACCCGCTGACGGACCTGGAGGCGTACCTGACGCGCGACCGGGCGACTCCCGACCCGGTGCTCGGCGCGGCGTGCGGCGACTTCTGGGGCGGCGCCGTGGGATACTTCGGCTACGACGTGGTGCGCTGCATCGAGCATCTGCCGAACCCGCCGCGGCGCGCCCTGGACGTGCCGGACGTGCTCTTCGTCCTCACGCGCGTGCTGGTGGTCGTCGACAATCTCAAGGCGCGCGCGATCCTCGTGGCGGCCGTGCCCGTGCCGGAGGGCGCCGCGGAGGACGAAGTCCGCGCGCTGCGCGACGCCGCCGAGCGCGACCTGGACGACATCGAAGGGCGCCTGCTCGGGCCGGCCACGCTGCGACCGCTCGCCGTGTACCACCGCGCCGCGGCGGCGGGAACCTCGTCGTACGCGCGGGCGGACTTCGAGCGCGACGTGCAACGCATCAAGGATCTCATCGTGGCCGGCGACGCGTTCCAGGTGCTGCTCGCCCGGCGCATCTCGCTGCCGCACGACTTCGACTCCACCGACCTGTACCGCGCGCTGCGCACGCTGAATCCATCGCCGTACATGTTCCACCTCCAGCTCGACGGCATGGAGCTGGTGGGCAGTTCGCCGGAACTGCTGGTCCGCGTGCGCGACGGAACGGTCTGCGTTCGCCCGATCGCGGGTACGCGGCGCCGCGGCGATTCGCCGGAGGCCGACGCGCGTCTCTCGGCGGAACTGCTGGCGGACGAGAAGGAGCGCGCCGAGCATCTCATGCTGGTGGACCTCGGGCGCAACGACGTCGGACGCGTCGCGCGGTACGGCACCGTCCGCGTAACGGAGCTCATGGTCGTGGAGCGCTACTCGCACGTGCTGCACATCGTGAGCGAGGTGCAGGGCCGGCTGCGCGACGACGTGACCGCCATGGACGCGTTGCGCGCCACGTTCCCCGCCGGCACCATGACCGGCGCGCCGAAAGTGCGCGCGATGGAGATCATCGACGAGCTGGAGCCCGACCGGCGCGGCCCGTATGCCGGCGCCGTCGGATACATCGGCGCGGACGGGGCGCGGATGGACCTGGCCATCACGATCCGCACGTGCATGATCGCGAACGGTGTCGCCTCGGTGCAGGCCGGCGCCGGCATCGTGCACGACTCGGTGCCCGCGCGCGAGTGGGAGGAAACCGAGAGCAAGGCGGGCGCCCTGCTCGAGGCGATCGGGCGCGTGCGCGGGCTGCGCCGCGACTAGGCAGAACGCGCACTGCATTTCATATTCCTGCACCAATGAAGTTCAAGCTCATCAGCGCGGACAGTCTCCAGACGTTCGAGCTCCGGCCGGGCGCCACGCAGGTGGTGGGGCGGGCGCCCACGAGTGACGTCCCGGTCTTCGACCCCACGATCTCGCGCCGGCATGCCGAGCTGGTGCCGAACGACAAGGGCGTGCACGTCCGCGACCTCGGCTCGAGCAACGGGACGTTCCTCAACGGATCGCGCGTCGAGACCTGCGTGGTCTCCCTGGGCGACACGATCACGTTCGGGAAGGTCGCCTTCAAGCTGCACCCCATCTCCGCGACGACTGTTTCGCCGCCCACCCAGGAGAAGTCCGCCGGCGGCGGCACGATCGTGCGGCAGGTGCCGGTGCGCAACACGCCCGGGAGCGCGTTCGCCTCCATCAAGTCCGGCGAACAGAGCGCGGTGGACCTCGCGCAGGACAAGATCCGCCAGATGCTCGAGACCCTGCTCGAGGTGTCGAAGGCGCTCGGCAAGGCCCTCGATACCAGCGCGTTGCTGGAACTGATCGTCCAGAAGGCCTACGAGATTCTGAACGTGGACCGCGTGGCCATTCAGCTCATGGACGACGGCGGCACGCTCATCACCAAGATCGCGCGCGACAAGCGCGGCGAGGAGCAGCAGCGCGCGGTTCCCCAGTCCATTGCCCGCGCCGCGGTGGCTGACAAGGTCGCCATCATCTCGGAGAACGCGGGCGCGGATCAGCGGTTCGGCGGCCAGTCGATTCTCATGCAGCAGGTCCGTTCCGCGATTTGCGCCCCGCTGATGAGCGCGGAGGATCGCGTGCTCGGCGTGTTGTACGTGGACAACGTGTCGGCGTCGCACCGCTTCAACGAATTCGATCTGGCGTTCCTGGTGGCGTTCTCCAACATCGCCGCGGTCGCGATCGAGAACACCCAGAACCGTGAGCGCGCCCGCGTCGAGGAAGTGAAGCGGTTGAACTTCGAGCGCTACTTCACGCCGCAGATCGCGGAACGGATCGCCAGCAGCGAGGGCGCGACGCGCCTCGGCGGAGAGAAGCGCGAAGTCACCGTGCTCTTCTCGGACATCCGGGGGTTCACGGCGCTGTCGGAGTCCATGCCGCCGAACGACATGGCGACGCTGCTCTCGGCCTACTTCTCCGAGATGGTGGAGTGCGTGTTCCGCAACGACGGCACGCTGGACAAGTTCATCGGCGACGCCGTCATGGCGCAGTGGGGCGCGCCCATCGGCGGGAAAGAGGATCCGGACAAGGCCATGCAGGCCGCCATCGAGATGATGCGCGAGCTCGAGAAGCTGAACGAGAAGTGGAAGGAAGAGGGCCGTCCCCAGATGCAGGTGGGCATCGGCCTGAACCACGGCGAGGCGTTCGCCGGCAACATCGGCTCCGAGCGCCGGCTGGAGTACACGGTCATCGGGGACACGGTGAATACCGCGAGCCGCCTCTGCTCGGCGGCGGGCGCCGGCGAAATCCTGATCTCCGAGAGCATGAAGCGCGCCCTGAAGAAAAAGCCCAAGCTGGTCGAGTGCCCGCCGATGGATCTGAAGAACAAGACGCAACCGGTCAAAGTCTACAAAGTCGTCATTTGATCATCCCGGCGGGGTACGAGCGGCTGCTGGTGGGTCACGCCGTCGCCATCGCCCGAACCGAGATCGCCGCCAGCATCCGCCGCGCGCTCGTCAGCGGCGACGGCAAGCGCAGCACGCTCCACGAGTTCGCCGGCCGCCAGACGAGCGCGCGCCGGCTCCAGGGCCGCGACGCGGCGTACGCGATCCTGCTCCCCGGCACGGCGCTGCGCGTCGTGGTGCGTCACAACCGCCACGGCGGCGCGTTCGCCAGCGTCACGCGCGACGTCTTCCTCTCGCCAACGCGCGCGCCGCGCGAGCTCGAGACCTCGCTCGCCCTCGGCCAGCGCGGCGTTCCCACGCCGGACATCGTGGCGTACGCGGTGTATCCGCCGGGGGCGCTGTTCCAGCGCAGCGACGTGTGCTCGCGCGAGATCCCGTCGAGCCTGGACCTCGCGCACATCATCATGTACGGTGGAGCCGATCGCGCGGCGGCGTTCGGTACCACGGCCCGGCTGGTGGGCGCGCTCGCGCGCGCCGGCGCGCGGCATCACGACCTCAACGCCAAGAACATCCTGGTGACGCCCGGCATCGCCTATGTTCTCGACGTCGATCGCGTGTCGCTGGGCGAGTCGCCGTCCCGCGCCCTCGACGCCAACCTTGCACGGCTGGGCCGTTCGCTGCGGAAGTGGCGCGACCGGTTCGGCGCCCGCATCTCGGAGCACGACATTGCCGATCTCGAAACGAGCTGTCGCCGCGCGTTCGATCGCGGCTGACCCGGTGCCGTGAGCCGCCTCAACGACGCCGTTCGGCGACTCAAGGCCCGGGTCTGGGAGCGGCGCGGTCGCCGGCCCCACGGCTATGGCTACAACGCGGCGCGGTGGGCGGCGATCCAGCGCGACGTCCGGGGCGGCGGCGAGCGTTTCGGATGGGACGGCGCGGGCTTCGACGAGCGCGCCGTCGAGTACCCCTGGGTCTTTCACCGCATGGCGGACCTGCGGCGCTCCATCACGGCCCCTGCCCGCGTGCTCGACGCGGGCTCGGTGCTGAACTACCCGCGCGTGCTCGAGTGGTGGCGCGCGGCGGGTAACCCGCCCGTCTCGATCGTCACGCTCGCGCACGAGGGACACGCACACGTGTCGCAGCACGTGCGATACGAGTTCGCCGACCTGCGGAACCTTCCCTACCGCGACGAATGGTTCTCCGCCGTCGTGAGCCTCTCCACCCTCGAGCACGTCGGGATGGACAACACCATGTACGGCGCCCACGCGGAGCGGAGCGGCGACCCTGGCGTCGAGGCGCTCGCGGCCATCGCCCGAGCTGCGGCGCGTGACGGCGCCCGGCGGCACGCTGCTGGCGTCCGTGCCGTTCGGCCGGCGCGCGAATCGCGGCTGGTTCCGCGTCCTGGACGACGCCGATGTGCAACGTCTGGCCGGCGCCCCGGGCTGGGCCGCGGTTCGGGTGCGTCATTTCCGGGCCACGCGCGACGGCTGGCGGGAATGCTCTTCGTCCGACGCCGCGATGGCGGGCTACAACGAGCCGCACGCGACCGGCGATCGGCAGACGGCACCGCCGTGGGTCGCGGGCGCGGAAGCCGTCGCCCTGCTGGAACTGACGCGCGGCTAGAGCCAGCCGCGTTCGCGCCCGAGCGTGTCCACCACGTGGTCCACCGCCGCCACCACGCGGTCCGGCGGAAGGCCCAGCAGCGAACGCGGGTCGTCCGAGAACGCCACGTAGCCGGGCGTGCGATACGGCACCCACTGGTGCGTGTCCGCCCGCATGAGCGCGAGCACGGGAACCTGGAAGGCGGACGCGATGACCGTGACGCCGGTGTCGGGACTCACGACGAGGTCCGCCGCGGCCGTCACCGCCATGACCTGCGCGAGATCGAGCGGCACCGCCCGGCCTCCGACCGGCGTGGCGAGGCCCTCGGCGGCGACGTCGCGCCCCGGCATGGTCGGGATCATGATCGTCGCGCGCGGAAGGCGTTCCCGCAGCCGCGCCAGCACCGGCGCAAAGCGTTCCAGCGGCCACTGCCGGTCGGCGTGCGCGGAATAGAGGTTCACCAGGATGCGCGGCCGGGACGCTCCCACACCGTTCCAGGCGCGGTCCGCGTCCGCTTTCTGCTCCGCGGTGAGCGCGAGCGTGGCGCGCCAATCGCGGCTGTCGGGCGCGACGCCGAACGGGCCCGCGAGGGCCACGATGTTGTCCACCCAGTGCACGACCTGCTTCGGGTAGATCGGCACGCTGTACACCCGGTCGTTCGCGCGGCCGGCGATCCCGATGCGCCACGGCGCGCCGGTGGAGAGCAGCAGACAGGTCGTCTGCTTGTTGACGTTGCGGATCGCGATGCGACCGTCGATTGCGACGTCGTAGCGGTTGCGACGCAATCGGCGCCACGTGGGCCACGCCTTCAGCAGCGACTGCCGTTTGTGGACGATGACTTCATTCACGAACGGCAGGCTGCGCCCGATCGGCGCGTTGGCCGGCGAGCAGAGGAGGTCGAGCGTGAGCGTCGGCGAGGACTCTACGATGGCGCGCATCGCCTCGATGGACACGATCATGTCGCCGATGCCGTCGTCGCGGATGAACAGGATCCGGTACGGCCGCGCGCGCCAGTCGGGAAGCGGCATGCGGCGTTTGCCCCCGAACAGCCGCACCAGCGTCCACGAGAACGCCGCGCGAGTGGCGGACTCGATGGAGGGCACGCGCGAGATCCTCGCCGGGCTAGCCCGCCGCGCCCGAACCGCCGCGGCGATACTGCGGATCGTTGTACATCTTGAACTGGCGGTAGACCTTGGGGACCACGCGTCCGCCGGCCATGTCGGACACGAGCCGGGTGACCTCGGCGGCCAGATCGTCGCGCTGCTCGCGCATGACCTCGAGCCGCTGGTCGCAGCGCGCGCGGAATTCGGCGCCGACGTCGTCGCGATCCCGCTGCTCGGCCATGTGGAAGATCTTCAGCTCGATGATCGTGATCTTGTCGACCAGCGATCCCACGGTTTCAGCCATGGCGCGCCGCCGCGCTCGCCGAGCGTTCACCGGCGACCTGTTCGCGGACGACCTCGTCGATCCGCTCGATCAGGTCGTTCCGCCTCTGATTGAGCGTGTCCACGTTCCGCTTGGCCGCGGCCACCTGCACGTCGTCCGCCACGCGCGCCTTGTCCTCCTCGTGCCACAGCTCGATGTTCGTCTGCGCCAGGCGCGCGATCAGCTCACCCAGGGTGTCGGGCATGCGCCGAAATATACGCGCACCCCGCTATCATTCGGCATGCACCGCGCTCCGCCGCGATGAAGATCGCGCTCGTGACGATGCGAACCGATCCCGCCCGTGGCGGCGCCGAACGCTACACGGTGGATCTCGCCGCGGCGCTCGTGCGCGAGGGCCACGACGTGTCGATGCTCGCGTCGAGCTTCGACGGGAGCCCGCCCGGTTTCCGGCGGGTGACCCTCGATGCGCGCGGCCTGACACGCGTCGCGCGGTACGATCGGTTCCTCGACGCGCTCGACGCGCATCTCGCGGCAGAGTCCTACGACATCGTGCACGCGATGCTTCCGGTGCGCCGCTGCGACGTGTACCACCCGCATGCCGGTATCGCGCGCGCGACGACCGCGACGGATTCGCTGTTCTCGCGCCTGTTCAACCGGAGGCGCGGCCGCGTCGCCGCGGTCGAGCGCGCGCTGCTCGAATCCGAAAAGCCGCCGGTCGTCCTCTGTCTGTCGGATTACGTCCGGAGCGCGGCGCGGCACTGGTACACGCTCGACGAGTCGCTCATGCCGATCCTGTTCAACGGCGTGGACACGCGCACGTTCGATCCCCTGTCTCCCGTGCGCGGCGGGGTCCGCGACACCGCCCGCGCCGCGTACCGGTTCGGCGACGACCAGTCCGTCGCCCTGTTCATCGGCCAGGATTTCGAGCGCAAGGGTCTGGGCGAGGCGATAGCCGCGCTGTCGCGGTTGCGGGGCACCAGCCCGGCGGCCGACCGGATGCTGCTGCTCGTCGTGGGCAAACAGCGCGCGCGGCGATACCAGTGGCTTGCCCGCCGCCTCGGCGTCGAGCGTCAGGTGCTCAACGCCGGACCCACCATGGACCCGTATGCCGTGTACCGCGCGTGCGATTTTCTGGTGCTCCCCACGAAACACGACCCGTGCAGCCTCGTGGTCCTGGAGGCACTGGCGATGGGCGTGCCCGTGATCAGCACGCGGTTCAATGGCGCAACCGAAATCATGGTGGACGGCACGCACGGATTCGTGCTTGGCGACCCCGGGGACGTCGCCGCGCTGGCCGAGGCGATGCGCCGGCTCCTCGATCCCGCGCTGCGGCGGCGCATGTCGCAGGCCTGTCTCGGGCTCCGACCCAGGCTGGCCTACGAGCATCACCTGCGCACGCTGCTCGGCATCTACGACCAGGTGTTGCGTCGCAGGCGCGGATCGGGCGGCGGCGAGGAGGCCCGCCAGCAGCGCCGTGCCTGAGGTAGGGATGGAGCGGGTCGCGATCGTGATGATGAGCGCGGCAGGAGACGCCGTGCACACGCTCCCCGTGGTGAATGCGCTCAAGCGCCACCGTCCGACGTGCCACGTGACGTGGGTGCTGCAACCCGGGCCCGCGACGCTGGTGCAGGGGCACGACGCCGTGGACGAGATCCTGCTGTTCGACCGCTCCCGCGGGTGGCGCGCGTTCACCGACATCCGCGCCAGTCTCGCGACGCGACGCTTCGACCTCGTCATCGCACTCCAGGTCTATTTCAAGGCCGGCCTCGTGACGTCGTTCGCGCACGCGCCGGTGAAGCTGGGCTTCGATCGCGCCCGCGCGCGCGACATGAACTGGCTGTTCACGAACCGCAAGATCCCGCCGCACTCCAACCAGCACGTCCAGGATCAGTACTTCGAGTTCCTGCGCGCGCTGGGGATCCCGTCCGAGCCCGTGGAATGGCGGCTGGGCCCGTGGCGCGACGAAAAGCCGTGGCAGCGCGAGTTTTTTTCACCCTTCGAGAGGCCCGCGGCGGCGATGGTCGTCGCGACGAGCAAGCCGGAGAAGGACTGGCTCCCCGAGCGCTGGGCCCAGGTCTCGGACGCGCTGTGGCACGACTTCGGGCTGGAGCCCGTGATTGTGGGCGGGCGCAGCGACCGCGAGCTGCACGCCGAGCGCGTCATCCTGGAACAGGCACGCCACAAGCCGCGCTCTGCCCTGGGCAGCGGACTCCGCAAGCTGGTGTGCATTCTGGATGGCAGCGCGCTGGCGCTGGCGCCGGACACCGGACCGCTGCACATGGCGGTGGCCCTGGATCGCCCGGTCGTCAGTCTCATGGGGTACACGAACCCCAAACGCACGGGGCCGTATCGGAAGTATCGGGATCTCATCGTGGACGCGTACGGAGATCCGGGAGAGGACTATCCGATCTCGATGGTGAACCGGCACGGCCGGATGCCGCACATCCAGGTGCGCGACGTGCTCGACCGCGTGGAGCGCTGGCGACAGCGCTACGCGACTTCCAGCGGGCCGAATGTGTAGCTGAGGCCCAACTGCCGGAGCTGGCGCGCCAGGCGCTGGAGCGGCAGCCCCATCACGGCGAAATAGTCCCCGTCCACGCGCGCGACAATCGTCGCCCCGTAGCCCTGGATGCCGTACGCGCCGGCCTTGTCCATCGGCTCGCGCGTTGCGATGTAGGCCGCGATCTCGGCGTCGGAGAGGTCGTGAATGGTGACGCCCACCTCCTCGACCCCGGACACCAGGCGGCCGGCCCACGCGACCGCGACCGCCGTCATCACCACGTGGGACCGGCCGCTCAGGCGGCGCAGCATGCGGGCGGCGTCGCGCTCGTCGATCGGCTTGCCGAGCACGTCTCCGTCCGCGACGACGATCGTGTCGGCCGCGATGACGACCGCGTCCGGCTCCCTGACTCTGGCCGCCTTCTCGCGCGCCAGCCGTTCCGCGTGCGCCGCGGGCGACTCGCCCGGCAGATAGCGCTCGTCGATGTCCGATGGGCGCACCTCGTGGTCGATCCCCACGAGCGCGAGGAGCTGGCGACGACGCGGCGACTGGGACGCGAGAATCACGCTGGGACGCGTCCCTGGCGTCATCGCTCGAGCCAGAGCGTGACGGGGCCGTCGTTCACCAGCTCCACGTCCATCGTCGCGCCGAACTCGCCCGTCTCCGTGTGGACGCCGCGCTCCTTCAGCAGCGCGACAAGCCGCTCGTAGAGCGGGACGGCCTGCTCCGGGCGAGCGGCGTCGATGAAACTGGGGCGTCGTCCCTTCTGCGCGTCGCCGTAGAGGGTGAACTGCGACACGACCAGCGCCTGCCCGCCCACGTCCGCGAGGGCCAGGTTCATTTTCTGCTCCGCGTCGCCGAAGATGCGCAGTCCGACGACCTTCTCGGCCATCCACGCCACCTGCTCTTCGCCGTCGGAGTGAGTGAAGCCGACGAGCAGCAGGAGCCCGGCGCCGATGCGCCCGGTCACCCTGCCTTCCACACGCACTTCCGCGCGGGAGACGCGCTGGAGGAGGACTCGCACGCGAGGAGAACCTAGACGACGGGATGCGAACGGCGGGATGCGAACGGCGGGATGCGAACGGCGGGAAGCGAAGGCCGGAAGTAGGGAGCTCCTCCCTCCTCCCTCCTCCCTCCTCCTCCCTCCTCCTCCCTCCTCCCTCCCTCCTCCCTCCTCCTCCCTCCTCCCTCCCTCCTCCCTCCTCCTCCCTCCCTCCTCCCTCCTCCCTCCTCCCTCCTCCCTCCTCCCTCCTCCCTACTCCACCGTGACGGACTTCGCCAGGTTCCTCGGCTGATCCACATCCAGCCCGCGCTTGGCCGCGATGTAGTACGCCAGCAGCTGGAGCGGGATCGCGGCGAGGATCGGATACAGCATGTCGATCGTCTCCGGGATCCGGAACTCGACGTCGAGCTTCCCCGCCAGCGACGGCTCGTCGCGGCTCGTGAGCGCGATCACCCGGCCACCGCGCGCCTTCACCTCCTGCACGTTCGACACGACCTTGTCGAACACCGAGTCGTGGGGCGCGATGAACACGACGGGCATGTTCTCGTCGATCAGCGCGATCGGGCCGTGCTTCATCTCGGCCGCGGGATAGCCCTCGGCGTGGATGTAGCTGATCTCCTTGAGCTTGAGCGCGCCCTCGAGCGCCACCGGGAAGTTGTAGCCGCGCCCGAGGTACAGGAAGTTGTGTCGCGTCGCGGAACCGCTCCGCGATCGCCTCGATCTCCGGCGCCGCGGTCGAGGATCGACTGGATCTGCTCGCGGCAGCTCCAGCATGCGCTTGCGCGATCTCGCGGCCCTTCACCACGCGACATCGTCGCGCAGCCGCCCCAGCTTGAGCGTGAGCAGCGCCAGCGCCGATCACCTGGCTCGTGAACGCCTTGGTGGAGGCCACGCCGATCTCGGGTCCGGCGTGCAGGTAGATGCCGCCGTTCGTCCTCGCGCGCGATCGTCGAGCCCACGACGTTCACGACGCCCAGCGTCTTGCGCGCCGCGGCGCTTGGCCTCGCGCATCGCCGCCAGCGTGTCCGCCGTCTCGCCCGACTGCGAGATCACCACGCACAGCGTCCCGGCGTCGACGATCGGGTTGCGGTAGCGGAACTCCGAGGCGTACTCGACCTCGACCGGGATGCGCGCGTGCTCCTCGATCATATACTCGCCGATCAGCCCGGAGTGCCAGCGACGTGCCGCACGCGGTGATGATGATGCGGTCGATGTTCGCGCAGCTCGTCGCGCGTGAGGTTGAGGCCGCCCAGCTTCGCGAGCCCTTCCTCCACGACGAGGCGCCCGCGCATCGTGTTCTGCACGGTCTGCGGCTGCTCGAAGATCTCCTTGAGCATGAAGTGGTCGAAGCCGCCCTTCTCGATCTGGTCGAGGTCCCAGTCGATGCGGCTCACGCCCTTCCGTCGACGCGCTTGGCGTTCGAGGTCCAGCACCTCGTAGCCGTCGCGCGTGAGCACGCGCCATCTCGCCGTCGTCCAGGTACACCACCTGGCGCGTGTGCTCCAGGATCGCGCGCGACGTCGCTGGCGACGAAGTACTCGCCCTCTGCCAAGCCCAGCAGCAGCGGGCTGCCCTTCCGCGCGCCGACCACCTTGTCCGGGTCGCGACTGCGAGATCACGGCGATGCCGTAGGTGCCCTCGACGAGGCGCAGCGCATCGATCACCGCGTCCTCCAGCGGCTCGCCTTCGCTCCGACGCTGCCTCGATCAGATGCGCCAGGACCTCGGTGTCCGTTTCCGACGTGAACTTGTGGCCGCGCGCTTCGAGCTCGCTGGCGCAACGCGGTCGCGTTCTCGATGATGCCGTTGTGGACGACGGCGATCGAGCCGCTGCAGTCGTGGTGTGGATGCGCGTTGACGTCGTTCGGCGCACCGTGCGTCGCCCAGCGCGTGTGCGCGATGCCGATCGTGCCTGTGATCGGCGTCTCCGCCACGGCCGACTCGAGCCTCGCGATCTTGCCCGCCGCCTTGCGCGTTTCCAGCCCTTGCCGTTCAGGATCGCGACGCCCGCGGAGTCGTAGCCGCGGTACTCCAGGCGCTTCAGCCCCTCGATCAGCATCGGCGTCGCGACCCTGGGACCGATGTATCCAACAATTCCACACATGCTTGCGTCCTCGTTATCGTGCGGCTGCGCCTGCTCGGGCCGGCGCATCCAGGGATTCCAGCGGTTCGCGCGCGCGCTGGACCAGCTCGCGCGCGTCCTTCTCGGTGGGCGCTTCTGCGATGACCCGCACGATCGGCTCCGTTCCCGATGGTCGAACGTGCAACCAGCGGTCCTTCCACGCCAGACGGAGCCCGTCCTGGGTGTCCACCGCGGCGTCCGGAAACTCGCGCTCGAGCGCGGCATACACGGTCGCCAGGCTGGCCTTCGGCCGGTCCAGCTTGTCCTTGACGATCGCGTATCGCGGCAACTCCGCAGCGATCTCCGAAACAGGCTTACCGGTCTCCGTCAGGAGCTGAAGGATGAGCGCGATGCCCACCGGAGCGTCGCGGCCCAGGTGCAACTCGGGAAGGATCACACCGCCGTTCCCCTCGCCGCCGACCACGGCACCCAGCTCGCGCATCCGAACCGCGACGTGGATCTCGCCGACGGGCGCCCTCGTGAGCGTCGAGCCCGCACGCGTGACGGCCTCCTCGACCAGCAGGCTGGTCGACAGGTTCGTGACCACGGGGCCCTTGCGATGCCGCAGCACCAGCATGGCCGCGAGTGCCAGCGTGTAGTCCTCGCCGATGGCCTTGCCCTTCTCCGACACCAGCGCCAACCGGTCCACGTCGGGGTCCACCGCGAAGCCGACGTGGGCCCCGACATGGCGCACCAGATCCTCGAGCTCGTGCAGGTTTTCGGCGACGGGCTCGGGCGGGTGAGGAAACTTGCCGTCCGGCTGCATGTGAATCGGGCTCACCCGGCAGCCGAGTCGCTCCAGGAGGGCGGGCAGGATGACGGAGCCGGCGCCTCGCACGCAGTCGAGCGCGACATGGAATCCTTGCGCCCTGATCGCGGCGACGTCGAGATACGGAATCGCGAGGATGCGTTCGATATGCCGGTCGGCGGCCTTGCTGTCGGGCTCGACGATCCCCAGGCGGTCCCAGGACGCCCGCGGGATGCCGGTCCGGACGAGTTCGCGCATCTCCGCTCCCTCGTGCGCTTGGAGAAAGAGCCCGCTCGGCCCGATGAACTTGAGGGCGTTCCACTCGATGGGATTGTGGCTCGCCGAGAGCATGATGCCGCCGGCCGCGTGGTGGTCCTCGACGGCCAGTTGGCACGTGGGCGTCGTAGTCAGCCCGATGTCCACCACGTTCGCGCCCACGGATTGGAGAGCCGAGATGGCAGCGCGGTGAAACATCGGCCCCGACACACGGCTGTCACGGCCGATGACCACCGGCCGGTCCTTCCTGCCCAGCGCCCATGCGCCAAAGGCTGCAGCGTAGCCGGCGACAATCTCGGGGGTGAGCGCTTCCCCGACCCTGCCACGAATTCCGGACACACTAACCATCAAGCCCGCTTCGGCCATGGATCCTCAGCTGAAAAGTCGACGCGAAGCGGAGCGATCGCCACAAGCCGCTTCCCGCGTAGCTCAAACCTACAGGGTCCGAACGGGATGGGCCAAGCGTGTGTCAGTATGCGCTTTACACGTCTCAGACCGACAGCGCGGCTCGCATCTCGGCCGCCTGCGGAATCAGCGACAGTGCGCCGCTCGCTGCCGCCTTCCGCGCCGCCTCGACTACCTGGCGATCGAACTGCGTGTCGCAGTTGCGGTCCAGCTCCTCCAGGGCCTCCTCGAACGACATCTCGGCGCCCCGGTACGGACGCCCGCTCGTCATGGCGTCGAGCGCGTCCGCGACGGCGACGATGCGCGCTTCGAGGGGGATCCGGTCGGCCGTCAGGCCGTCGGGGACGCCCCGACCATCCACCCGCTCGTGATGCGAACGCACGACGTTGAGCGCGATGGGAGCGTCGCCAAGCAGCGGCGCCAGGATGCGCCAGCCGACGGCGGGATGGGTCATGATGTGCCGGTACTCGTCGCCGGTGAGCGCGCCCGGCTTGTTCAGCACGGCCTCGCGCACGCCGATCTTCCCGATGTCGTGCACGTGTCCGCCGAGCTCGATCTGCCGGATCATCTCGCCATCGACCCCCAGTGTTCGCGCGATTACCGACGAGTACTGGCTGACGCGCACGGAGTGCCCCCGCGTGTACGGGTCCTTCACTTCGAGCGCCTCGGCGAGCGCCTGGATGCCGGCGAGGAACATTTCCTCGAGGCGGCGCGCCTGGGCCGCCACGCGGTCCTCGAGCCGCTCCTGATAGTCGCGGTTCTCGAGCACCAGGCGGCGTTTCTCGAGCACCTTGCCCACGCGGGCGCGGACCTCCTCGAGATGGAAGGGCTTCGTGAGATAGTCCATCGCGCCGTTCGCCAGACAGCTGACGGCAACCTCCACGTCCGCCACCGCCGTGATCATCACGACCGCGGTGTCCGGCCAGCGGGCGCGCAGCTGTCGCAACAGCTCGATGCCGTCCATGCGCGGCATACGCATGTCGCTCATCACCAGCGTCACGGGCTGGCGCTCCAGCAGCTCGATGGCTTCCTCGCCGTTGCTTGCCTCGAAGCAGCGAAACCCGTCGTGGCGCATCAGGTGCACCAGCACCTGACGCAGCCGCGGCTCGTCGTCCACCACCAGACAGTCGATCGGCGCCGCGGCGGAAGCCGCGCGGTCACCGTTCATGCCGTTGTGTCTCATGAACTTCGCTGCCCTCTTCGGGCGGGATTATCTTTGCCTGATACCTCTCTCCGAGTATCGGCATGACGCGCGTCTTTGATGAGGATCTTTCCGCCGGTTTCGGCACCCGGGCCGTCCACGCCGGTCAAAGGCCGGAACCCCTCGCCGGCGCGATCATGACCCCGGTGTACCTCACCTCCACGTACGTCCAGGAGGAGCTCGGGCGGAACAAGGGGTACGAGTACGCCCGCGGCAAGAATCCGACGCGCGAGGCCCTCGAGCGAAACGTCGCGGCGCTGGAGAGCGCGCGCCACGGATTCGCCTTCTCGAGCGGCATGGGGTGCATCGATTCGATCATGAAGCTGTTCCGGGCCGGCGATCATGTGGTGTGCGGCGAGAACGTGTACGGCGGCACCTTCCGGCTGTTCGACAAGATCCTTCGGAACTTCGGGATGGAGTTCACGTTCGTGGACACCCGCGACCCGGCCAGGATCGAGCAGGCCATCACCGGCAAGACCAGGGCGGTGCTCGTGGAGACGCCCTCCAACCCGCTCATGCGCGTGACCGACATCCGCGCCGCGGCGGACATCGCGCACGGGGGCGGCGCGCTGCTCATCGTGGACAACACGTTCGCCTCGCCGGTTTTCCAGCGTCCATTCGAGTTCGGTGCCGACATCGTGTACCACTCGACGACCAAGTATCTCAACGGCCACAGCGACATGGTGGGCGGGATCGCGCTCCTCAAGGACGACGGGCTGGCCGAACGGCTTCAGTTCATCCTCAATGCGGCGGGCGCCGTCCCCGGCCCCTTCGACTCCTGGCTGGCGTTGCGCGGCACCAAGACGCTGCATCTCCGCATGAAGCAGCACGACGTGAACGGCCGAGCGATCGCCAGGTGGCTCGTGGAGCAGCTCGGCGCCGAGTCGGTGATGTACGTGGGACTCACCAGCCACCCGCAGCACGAGCTGGCCAAGCGGCAGATGTCCGGCTTCGGCGGCATGATCTCCCTCGAGCTGGGCACCCGGGACCGGGCGGCGCACGTCCTCAACCGCGTTCGAGTCTTCGCGCTGGCGGAGTCGCTTGGCGGCGTGGAGTCCCTCATCAGCCATCCCGCCACGATGACGCACGCCTCGGTGCCGGCGGACCACCGTTTGAAGCTCGGGATCACCGACGGGCTGGTGCGACTCTCCTGCGGCGTCGAGGAGACGGAAGACCTGCTGAAGGACCTCGACCAGGCGCTCGACGGACTGCCCGGGAACGCCGAGACGGGACGTCGGAAAGCGGTCGCGGCGAGCCGGTGAGGACACTTTTCCCGGCCCGGAGGCGTACGGAGAGTCATAGCAACCGGGCGGACGCGCGCGGGGGGTTCCCGGCGCCCACTGCCCGACTTCTAACGCTCAGACCATGGCCGACACCGTGAAGCTCACCGGCATCTCCTCACGCGCGTGGGAACACCCGGCTGACCGCGCCGCCCTCAACGCGCTTCGCGCCCTTCCGGGATTCGACGAGGTCCTGCGTCGCGTGATGGGCGCGCTCGGCGAGCGCGGCGTGCGCCAGCTCTTTCTGGGCAACGCCGTGCGCGTCGGCGAGAACCAGCGTCCCAAGCTGAACAAGCTGTATTCGGAGGTCCTCGAGACGCTCGACGCGCCGGAACGCTGGGACCTGTACGTCTCGCAAACGCCGGTCGCCAACGCGATGGCCATCGGGTTTCAGCGGCCGTTCATCGTCTTCCACTCCGGCATGATGGAGATTCTCGACGAGGACGAGCGGCGCGCGGTGCTGGCGCATGAAGTCGGTCACATCATGAGCGGGCATCCAACGTACACCACGCTGGCGATCATTCTGCTTGCGATCGGCTTCGCCAACATTCCGCTGCTGGCGGGGATCGCGCTGCTCCCGTTCGAGCTCGCGCTGTTCGAGTGGTATCGCAAGTCCGAGTTCTCCGCCGATCGCGCGGCGCTCCTCGGAACGCAGGACGTCCGCAAGGCGCAGGGCGTCAACCTCAAGCTGGCGGGCGGCCCGGCGCTCGACGACCCGATCGACCTCGACACCTTCCTGGCGCAGGCGAAGGAGTACGAAACGATGGTCGGTCCCTGGGACAAAGTCTGGCAGCTCATCAACACGGCGTTCCGCACGCACCCCATGGCGACGGTGCGGGCGGGCGAGCTGCAGCGCTGGATCGACGGAGGCGATTACGAGAAGATCCTGCGGGGCGAATACGCCAGGCGCGGCGACGAGCCGCCGCCGCTTTCGACAGACCTCAAGGACGCCGGCAACTATTACGGTGAGCGCGCCAAGGAAGCGATGACGACCGTGGGAGACGTGGTCGCGCGCGCGCGCGAAGCCTTCAACCAGGCCTGGCAGAGCGGGAAATCGGGGGGGGGCGGGAACGGCAACACGACGCAATGAAGGTGCTCCTCGTGGGCGGCGGAGGCCGCGAGCACGCGCTCGCATGGCGTCTCGCGCAGGACGATCCGAAAGTCGAGATCATCGCCGCCCCGGGGAACCCAGGCATCGCCGAGCTGGCGGAGTGCGTCGCCATCGGCGCTACCGATCTGCCCGCGCTCGTGAAGCTCGCTCGCGACCGGCGTGTGGACTTCACACTGGTGGGTCCCGAAGCCCCGCTGGCAGCGGGCATCGTGGACCATTTTCGCGACGCCGGGCTTGCCATATTCGGCCCCACGCGCGCCGCAGCAGAGATCGAGACCTCCAAGGCGTTCGCCAAGGTACTGATGCGCGACGCCAAAGTCCCCACGGCGCGGGCCATCCTGGCCACGGAACCGGCGCGCGCCAGAGGCGCCGCGCGCGAATTCGGGCTGCCGGTCGTGATCAAGGCCTCCGGCCTGGCCGCCGGCAAGGGCGTGGTCGTGGCCGAGTCCTTCGAGGATGCCGATCACGCGATCGACAGCATGCTGGTGAACCACGCCTTCGGCACCGCGGGCCTGGAGGTGCTGGTGGAGGAGTTCATGGCCGGCGAGGAGCTGTCGGTTCTCGCGATCACCGACGGCCGCAATGTCCTACCGCTCGTGCCGGCGCAGGACCACAAGCGTGCGCTGGACGGCGACCGCGGGCCCAATACCGGCGGAATGGGTGCGTATGCCCCGGTCTCGCTTTCCGACGACGCGTTGATGTCGGCGGTAAGCCACAGAATCTTCGCGCCGACCCTCGCCGCGCTCGCGGCACAGGGGCGGCCCTTCACGGGCCTGTTGTACGCGGGCTTGATGATCACGGCGGACGGTCCCAGGGTCGTCGAGTTCAACTGCCGCTTCGGGGACCCGGAGACACAGGCCGTGTTGCCCGTGTCGAGTTTCCGGCCATCGTTCACCGAGATCGTCGCGGCGGTGGCGCGCGGCGAGAGTCTGCCCGCAGGCGCCACGTGCACCGCGAACGGATCGGCGGTTTGCACGGTGGTCGCGGCCCCCGGCTATCCGGAGCACCCGAGAACGGGCGCACCCATCGGCTTCCGTGACGGGGGGGAGATCCGTCGGGACACGCTGATCTTCCACGCGGGCACTTCGCGAGACGCGTCGGGCCACCTGGTCACGTCCGGCGGGCGTGTGCTCGGCGTGACTGGCGTGGGCAAGGACTTCGCCGAAGCGCGGCGGCGCAGCCTGGAGGCCGCAGGGAGCGTCACGTTCGAGGGCATGCATTTCCGCACGGACATCGGCTGGCGGGAACAGGCGCGCGTTGCCCGAGCTTCCTGAAGTCGAGACCGTCGCGCGCGACCTGCAGCGTCGGGTCGTGGGGAGCCGCATCACGGGCGTGGAGGTGTCCAAGGCCGACGTGCTGCGCATTGCCGGCCCCAAGGTGCTGGCACGCAAGACGACCGGCGCCACGATCGACCGCGCCTGGCGGCGCGCCAAGCTCGTGATCCTCGATCTCTCGACCGGGGACCGTCTGGTGGTGTCCCTGCGCTTCACGGGCGCCCTCCTGGTGGAGGACGGCACGCTCAGCGACGACGAGCGTCGCTATTCCACGGTGCGCTGGCAGCTCGAGGACGGGCGCACCCTGCACTACTACGAAGTCCGCCGCCTCGGCACGGTCTCGCTGATGTCACCGCGGCAGTTCGAGCGCTACGTCGGCGCCCTCGGCGTCGAGCCGCTTGAACCGGAGTTCACACGCGCGCATCTATTCGCCCTGTTGCAGGGGTCGCGTCAGGCCGTCAAGAAAAGGATCATGGACCAGCGCGCAGTGGTCGGCATCGGCAACATCTACGCGAACGAAGCGCTGTGGCGCGCGCGCATCGATCCCTCGCGCGCGGCGCGCGCGGTGTCGCGCGAGGCGAGCGACCGCCTGCACCACGAGATCATTGCGGTCCTGAACGACGCGCTCGCGGCTCGCGGGACGACCTTCCGCGACTATCGCGACTCGTCGGGTGAGCCGGGCGACTTTGAGTCGCGCCTGGCCGCCTACGGTCGCGAGGGGCAACCCTGCCGCCGCTGCGGTCGCCGACTCGTTGGAACGCACGCCATCGACGGCCGGAGCACCGTCCTGTGCGCAAGCTGCCAAAGCTAGACCTGCTGCGCCCGCCCACCGCGGACGCCCGGATCCAGGAGATGCACGCGCACGTGCGCGCGCACGCGGAGAACCGGCCCGCGGTGTACCGCATGATCGCGGCGGACGGCGAGGTGGTGTACGTCGGCAAATCGAAGCAGCTCCGCTCACGACTGCTGAGCTACTTCCGCGGCACGTTCCCCGCGGACAAGGGCGCGCGCGTCCTGCGCGATGCCGACTGGATCGACTGGGAGTACGTGCCCAGCGAGTTCGCGGCGCTCCTCACCGAGTTGCGGCAGATCAAGCGGCACCGGCCGCGGCGCAACGTCGCGATGATGCGCGACGCGCGGAATCTCTGCTTCATCAAGCTCACCGGCGGCGTGGCGCCGCGGCTCACGGTGGTCCGCGGCGCCGGCACGGACGACATGGCACTGTACTACGGCCCATTCCTCGGTGCCGCGAGCGTCCAGGAATCGCTGCGCGAGCTGTCGGACGCGCTCGGCATGCGCGACTGTACACTCGATCGCAAGATGCGATTCTCGGATCAGTCGGAGTTGTTCGATCTGCCGCCGCGAACGCCGGGGTGCCTGCGCTATGAGCTGAAGAAGTGCCTGGGCCCGTGCATCGCCGCCTGCTCGTCCAGCGAGTACATGAGCCGCGTCGCTCTCGCCCGGGCTTTTCTCGACGGGACCAGCGACGGGCCCATCGAGCTGCTCCGCGCCGAAATGACGGCGAGCAGTGACCGGCTCGAGTACGAGCGCGCCGCGGCGTACCGCGACAAGACGCGGCGGCTGGAGGAGCTGCGCGAGCGCTTCGGGAGGCTGCGGTTCGCCGTCGAGTCGCTGTCGTTCACGTACACCGTGCCGGGCAACAACGGCAGGGACCGCATCTACGTGATCCGGCGCGGCCGGGTTCGCGCGGAGCTCGACCCGCCCTGCACCGCTCTCGAGCAGTCGGAGTTGGATCGCGTACTTGGCGAGATCTTCGGCAACGCGGTGGACGGCTTGCAGGTGCCATCACATGAGATCGACGAACTGCTGCTGCTTTCGTCCTGGTTCCGGCGGTTTCCGCGCGAGCTCGACAGGACGCGGCCGGTGGAGAAAGTCTCGTAGAGCTGTTTGGGGCTTGGAGTTTGGGGTTTGGACTTGCGGCTTGGCGGCACGCAGCGAGCGTTAACTGGTAGGCGCCAACCGTCAAACGCCAAACGCCAGACTCCACAACTCCAAACTCCAAACTCCAAACTCCAAACGGTAATTGGCAAGCCAGTTGCGTTCACGGCTGTTCATGGCGACCACCAGCTGGCAACCCGTCACGCTCGTCAGGTGCGTGAGCACCAAGCCATGGCTCGTGATCCCCGGCGATGACGAGCCGGGCGGGTGCCACGATCTGACGCTGGGCAAGATCTACCAGTGCCGGGGACTCGAGGGACGCGGGTCGTTTCTCCGGATCGTGGACGACTCCGGCGACGACTACCTGTACCCGGTGTCGCATTTCGCGGAAGTGTAGTCTCACGGCAACCGTGGATGGCCGGGAAAAAAGCCTGACCACGCGCTACCCGAGCTCCACGATCTCGATCTCCACGACCCCGCGCTGAACCCGCATTCGCGCTACGGACGGCCGCAAGTTGAATCGCCTCTGACCGGCGGCACCGGGATTCACTACCCACCGTTCGCCGGCCCGAACCACGAGCTGGCGGTGCGTGTGCCCGTACACGATGACGTCCGCGTCGTACGTCGCGAGCAGCTTCTTCGGCCCCGGCGATCCGACTTCGTGCCCATGACTCACGTGCACCCGCGTGCCCGCGAACTCCAGCTCGAGGGCCTCCGGCAGCTCCGGATCGTCGACCGGATCGGTATTCCCGCGAACGGCCTTCACCGGCGCGATCGCGCGCAGCTCGGGCAGCACTCCCTCGCCCACGTCGCCGGCGTGAATGATCAGCTCCACGCCCGCGAGCTTCTCGAACACGGACGGCCGCACCAGGCCGTGGGTGTCCGAGATGAGGCCTATCAACCGAGCCGAATGCGAGGTGAGCGAGCGTGCCGAAGCACTCTTGTCGCGCAGCTCAGCCCCACCTGCGGCTGAGCGCGTGCTCCACGCCCAACTGGTCCAGGACCCGCGCCACGATGAAGTCCACGAGCTCCTGCACCGACTCCGGGCGGTTGTAGAACCCCGGCGCGGCGGGAAGGATCACGGCCCCCGCCCGCGCGAGGCGCAGCATGTTCTGGAGGTGGATCGCGCTGAGCGGCGTCTCGCGCGGCACCAGCACGAGCGTCCGCCGTTCCTTCAACATCACGTCGGCCGAACGCTCTACGAGCGACCGCGACGCGCCCACGCTGATCGCCGACAGCGTCCCCATCGAGCAGGGACAGATCACCATCCCGGCGTTGCGGGCCGATCCCGACGCCGGCGCGGCCCCACGGTCGGCGTCGTCGTACACCGTCACGACGCGACGCCACGCCTCTACCCCGACGCGCTGGCGCAGCGCGTCCACCGAGTCGATGTCCATCTCGGTGCGCAGGAGCCGCAACCCATGTGACGACACGATCAACCAGACGCGTCGATCAGCGGCGACCAGCTGCTCCAGCAGCCGCACGGCGTACGGCGCGCCAGAGGCACCGGTAATCGCCACGACGATCGGAAGCTCGGCGTCCGGCGCCATGCGCTACTGCAGGAGGCGCGCGCCGAACGCGGCGCCGCGGGCAAGGCGGTCCATCAGCACGAAAAAGAAGAACGCGATGCTGATCATGCCGTTCATCGTGAAGAACGCCGCGTCCAGCCTGCTCAGGTCGCCGGCCGTGACGAGCGAGTGCTCGTAGAGCAGCAGGGCCGCCGCGAGTGAGACTCCGGCCCAGTACCACCCGCCGCCCGACACCGCAAGCCCGACCGCGATCAGCGCCGCGACGCTCGTGACGTGGAGCAGGCGCGCGACCCGGATGGCGCGCTCCGCGCCGACCGCCGCCGGAATCGAGTTGAGCCGCTGGTCCCGGTCGAACTCCACGTCCTGCAAGGCGTAGATAAATGTCGAACCCGGCCACCCAGGTCGCGACGCCTGCCGCCAGCGCGAGCAGCATCCACCAGGGCCGACCCCACGCCCCGACGACGGCGAGGTATCCCCCGACCGGCGCGATGGCGAGCGACCAGCCAAGCACGAGATGCGACCAGCGCGTGAACCGCTTCGTGTAGCTGTAGAAGAAGATCCACGCCAGCGCCACGGGCGACAGCAGCAGGCAGAGCGTGTTCAACCGGGCCGACGCGAACACGAAGAGCGCCGACGCGACGGCTACCGCGGCCCACGTCTCGCCGACCCCCAGGACGCCACGCGGCAGCTCCCGCATGGCGGTGCGCGGATTGCGCCGGTCGATCTCGCGATCGACAATCCGATTGAACGCCATCGCCGCGAATCGGGCCGCGGTGAACGCCAGCACGACCCACCCCACGTCCGCCAGTCGCAGCGGCCGCCGGTACGAGGCCAGCACCACGCCGACGAGCGCGAACGGAAGCGCGAAGACCGTGTGCGGCAGCTTCACCAGGTTGGCGTACGCGACCATCCGCGAGACACCGCCGAACGTCTGGCCTTCGCGCACCTGCGGGGCGCTCATGTCAGCCCCAGGCGCGGCCACTTGTCATCCACGCGCCGCCGCGTCTCGGCGTCCATCGCGATGACTTTCGGCCAGTCGCGCGTGAACCCCTCTTCCGGGAGCTTCCGCGTTCCGTCGATTCCCATCTTGGAACCATACGTGAATGCGCGGCTGGAGTGGTCCAGCACGTCCATCGGACCCATCGAGAAACGCGTGTCCCGCTCCGGGTCGATGTTGTTCAGCGCGACCCACCACGCCTCTTCCTTGTCCCGCACGTTCACCCAGTCGTCCACGACGACGATCACCTTTGCCAGCGACATCAACCCCTGCCCCCACAGCGCGTTCATCACCTTGAAGGCCTGTCCGGGAAACTCCTTCCTGATCGCGACGAACACCAGGTTGTGAAAGATCCCCTCGGGCGGCATGTGATAGTCCACGATCTCGGGGATCGTCAGCTTGAGGAGCGGGAGAAAGATCCGCTCGGTCGCGTGGCCGAGATAAAAATCCTCCATCGGCGGGCGGCCCACGATGGTGGCCGGGAAGATAGGGTCCTTCCGCATCGTGATCGCCGTGACCCGCACCTGCGGGTAGAGATCGGCCAGGGAATAGAAGCCCGTGTGGTCGCCGAACGGCCCCTCGGTCACCAGCGCGTCGCGCGGGTCGATGTGCCCTTCGATGACAAAGTCCGCTTCGGCGGGTACCTCGAGGTCGCAGGTGATCGCCCTGGTCAGCATCACCGGCGACTTGCGAATGAAGCCCGCAAAGAGGAACTCGTCGATGGTCGGCGGCAGCGGCGCCGACGCCGAGTACATCGACGGAGGGTCGGCGCCCAGGGCGATGCACACCGGCATCGTCTCGCCGCGCTCGGCCATTTCACGCCAGTGCGCTGCACCGACCTTGTGCCGCTGCCAGTGCATCGCGAGCGTGTTTTTCCCGGTCTGCATGATGCGATACATGCCGACGTTGCGAATGCCACGCTTGGGGTCCCGCGTGATCACCATCGGGAGCGTGATGTAGGCGCCGCCGTCCTCCGGCCAGCATTTCATGAGCGGCAACCGGTCGAGATCCACCTCGTCTCCGCGCCACACGACCTCCTGACAGGGCGCGGAGCCGCCGTGCCGCCGCGGCGGAAACTTTGCCATCTCCATCAGCCGTGGCAGCATGGCGAGCTTGGCGACGATCCCTTCCGGCGGTTTCGTCTGCAGCAGCGCGGTGATGCGATCTCCCACGTCGTCCAGACGATCGACGCCCAGCGCCATCGCCATCCGCCGCATCGAGCCGAAGAGGTTGATGCCGACCGGAAACTCCGAGCGCTGGCCGTTCATGAGGGTCGGCTGCTCGAACAGCAGGGCCTTGCCGCCGCCGGGCTGCTTCATCACACGATCGGCGATCTCGGTCAGCTCGAGATTGAGGGACACGGGCTCGCGCACGCGCGCCAGTTCGCCGGCGCGCTCGAGGCCTTCGACGAATCCCGCGAGAGTATCGATGGTCACGGAGCAAAAGTAAGAGAAAGGGCATGGCCGGACACCGGCGACCCGATATTTTGCGACCTGTGCTGCCCTTCGCCCTTCGCAGGCCATTGCTGATCGCGCGCGCGCTCGTGGCGCGCCGCGAGAGACCCGACCTGGACGCGCTCGCGCGCATCGAGGACCCCGAGGCGTTCATCTGGGCCATCCTGCCCCACGCCGCGCGCACCTTCTCCACGTGCATCGCGCTGCTGCCGGCGCGATCGGCGTTGCCCGCCGCCGTTGCGTATCTGTACTGCCGCATGCTCGACACCTACGAGGATCTCGTCCCTGACCGCGCGGCGCGCGAAGCATCCTTACGGGCGTTCGCGAGCCGGCTGCGTGATGCCGACCCGGGCGCACATGGCCTGTCGCCCGCCCCCACGATCGACGCGTCTTCGGACCGCGACGACCGCGACCGCGCCCACCTGCTCCTGGTGCGTCGCGCCAACCGGGTGGACCGCGTCTTCCTGTCCTTCGACGCGCCCACGCGCGCGGTCGTGCGCGACCTCGTTCGCGAGATGGCGGAGGGCATGTGCTGGTCGTCGGTGAACTTCGAGGCGCAGGGCGGCGTCCTCGTCGACGAGGAACAGCTCGCGCGCTACTGCCGCAACGTGCTGGGCAACCCGGTGGTGTTCGGCATGCGACTCATGCGGCTGGCGCATGGGGAACCGCCCGAGCTCTCGTCGCGGGAGCGCGAGGACGCGATGCGTGTCGGCGAGATGGTGCAGCTCGCCAACATCACGCGCGACATCGAGAAGGACCTGGCGCGCGGCGTCGCGTACGACGCGTCGCTCCGGCCGCACCTCGGTCAGTCGCGCGCGGATGGCCTCGAGGAGCGCTGCCGCGCGGTGCGGGAGCGGCTGTTGCGCATGGCGCTCGCGCGCGTGCCCGCGTATGGCCGCATCATCGAGGCGATGCGGCTCCCGCGCTGGAGCGTGGCGCGCGCGTCGGCGGTGCTCATGCTGCTGTTCACGGAGCGGTACTTTCGCCACTGCGCGCGGCGGGCGGGCATACCGTCCTGGGACGGTCCCGAGTCGGTGTTCACGCTCCTGTGGCGCGCCGTGTCCGCCGCGATCTCGCACCGGGGCGCCCGCGTCGAAATCTCCCGCGTCGAGCGTGCTTTCCTGACACTGCCGCCGGAGTCCGGCCTCGCACCGGGCGCCGCATAGAGTACCGCTCCTCCATGCTCAATTTTTCTGGTTGCTCAGAGCTTCCCTCTAGGAGGGGTATTTTCTGTTGGCGTAAGGTTATCGCGGACCACGCGGAACACGCGGAAAAACACGCGGACCTGCCAACGTCCTTTGTTGGTTCTCTGGCGAGAGGGACTCTCGCGCCAGGCACCAAAGAACGGCTGTTGCAGGTCCGCGGCCGTGGTCCGCGTGGTCCGCGTGGTCCGCGTGGTCCGCGTGGTCCGCGTGGTCCGCGTGGTCCGCGTGGTCCGCGTTGACCTTACGCCGCCTCGATCTCCTCTGCAGAGCGTCTCAGGACTTGGTCCCGACGTGAATCGCGGCGACTCCGAACGTCAGCGACGTCCAGCGAACGTCTCCGAATCCCGCCCCGCGCATGCGGTCCGCCAGAGCCGGCGCTCCCGGAAAATGCGCGACTGACTCCGGCAGGTAGCGGTACGCGCCGCGGTTGCCGCTGATCAGGCCGCCGATACGCGGCAGCACGTGTCGGAAGTAGAGGTGGTACGCCGAGCGCACGAGCGCTGATCCCGGCGTCGTGAACTCCAGGATCACGAACCGGGCTCCGGGCGACAGCACACGAGCGACCTCGCGCAGCCCGGCGTCGAGATCGGCGAGATTCCGGGCGCCGAAGGCGACGATGGCGCCGGCGCACGAACCGTCGCCGACCGGCAGCGACAGCGCGTCGGCGGCCACGACCTGGACGGAACGGCCGGCCACCTTGGACCGGCCCGCTCGCAACATCGACTCGACGAAGTCCGCGCCGATCACGCTTCCCGCGAACCCGGGCTGCCGCACCAATTCCGAGGCGACGTCGAGCGTTCCCGCACAGAGATCGAGATAGCGACCGCGCGGCTGCCGCTCCCAGCCCAGCATGCGGATGGCCTTGCGCCGCCAGCGCCGGTCCACGTTGAAGGACAGGACGTGGTTCAGCAGGTCGTAGCGCGGCGCGATATCCGAGAACATCGCGCGCACGTACGCGCGCTTCTCCGCGCCGCCTCGCGCCGCCTCGCGCGCGCCGCGCTCCGCCTCACGCCGTGCGTCAGTCACCGACATCGCTGGAACTTCGTAGCGCCACCGCACCGCGGCAACCATCTTTTACGCGCGAATGCCGCCGATTCCCGCTCTCGATCTCGCGAACCTGCCGGACGCCGACGTCGTCGCGCTCGCGCAACAAGGACGCGAGCCGGCCTACCGCGAGCTGATCCGGCGCTACGAGCGACCGGTGTTTTCGCTCGTGTACCGCATGGTGCGCGACCGCGAGCTCTCGGAGGACCTGACGCAGGACACCTTCGTGAAGGTCCTGACGCACATCGAGAAGTACCGGGCCGAATTCAAGTTCTCGAGCTGGCTCTTCAAGATCGCCAACAACGTCGCCATCGACCACCTGCGCCGCCGTCAGCTCGACACCGTCAGCATGGAGGGCTCGCCCCACGCCACGACCAGCGACCTGGCGGAAGCGACGTCATTCGAGCTGGCGACCCAGGGCGAAACGCCGCTCCAGGAGCTCGAGGCGCGGGAACTCGGCTCCGAGATCGAGCGCGCCATCGCGCAATTGAGACCCGAATACCGCGCCTGCATCCTGCTGCGGCACGTCGAGGACAAGTCCTACGAGGAAATCGCGGCGACCCTCGACCTGCCCCTCGGGACCGTCAAGACCTACATCCACCGCGCCCGCCACGAGCTCCGCAGGCTCCTCGAGCATGTCCGGGAGAGCATTGGGCCCGTCGAGGAGACCGCGTGAGACACATCACGACCGCTTGGCGACCCGGCACACGACTCGTGACTCGTCGCGGCCGCGACCTGAAACCCCCCCCACAGAGAACCCGTAGATAGACCCGGAGGCATTGTGAATCACAGGCATCTCCTTCCGAACGAAATCGACCTGCTTCTGGACGAAGAGACCGGATTCGGCGTCCAGCAGCTCCGGGACCACGTCCGCGACTGCGGCGACTGCCGAACGCGGCTTCAGGCCGGCCGCCGGGTGGCTGACGCCCTGGCGGAAGTCCCTCTCCTCGCCCCTCGGGTCGGCATGGCCGACCGGGTCCTGTCGCGCGTCCCGGTCTTTGTCCCATGGCACGTGTCCGCCCGCGACGCCGTCCGCCAGTGGGTCCCCACCAGCCCGACCGCCCGCCTCCTCGCCGCCTCCCTCGTGGCTGCCGTGGGCTCCCTGGTCACCGGGTTGACGCTCTGGATCGCGACCCGCGGCGACATCCTGGCGATGGTCACCGGCCTCGTCGGTGAATCGGCGCGGCGCGCCCTGACCGAAGGCGCGGGTGACGTGGTCGTTGCGCTGTTCGGCCCGCAGGTGATCGCAGCGGTCCAGCAGGTTGGGCCGCTCGGGATCGCGCTCGCGGCCGGTGGGTTCCTGGTCGCCTCCCTCGCGACCGTCCTCGGACTTCGCCTCATCGCGACCTCGAGCCGCGCGCGGAGCTGAACCATGCGCGCGCTCATCATGGGAGCGCTGGCGGCGGCGACCCTGGCCCCGCTCGCGCTCGCGCAGCAATCGGATTCGGTGACCCCTCCCCGGTCGCCCGCGGTCATGGATGGCCGCCTGCGAACCGAGATCGGCCTAATCCGCAGGATCTTCGGCAGCATTCACGCGCCGGTGGCGGACAGCTTTCGGCTGGGCAACACGGAGGTCGCAGCGGGCATCACGCGACAGGGAACGATGGCGGTCGCGCGCGGCAATCTCGAAGTGCGCGGACGCGTCGTGGGGGACGCAATTGCCCTGCATGGTGACGTCGTGGTGCATCCCGGCGGAACGGTTTCCGGGAACGCCATCGCGGTGGACGGCCGGGTGAGAACGATTGGCGGGGTCGTCGAGGGGGATGTCCGATCCATCCGGGGCGTCACCGGCAGCATCCTGGCACGCGCCGCCCGGTCGGGACCAGAAGCGTCGCCCGCCGGTACCTTTTCCTCGCTCAAGGTCGTGCTGGGATGGTTCACCATCCTCTTCGCGATCGGCATCGGCGTGCTCCTCTTCGCCGAGCGCAACCTGGACGGCGTCGTGACTGCTCTGGAGCAGGATTTCGCGCGTTCCTTCTGGATGGGACTGCTCACTCAGGTGGCGACCATACCGGTGCTCCTACTCGTGGTGGCGGCCCTCACGGTATCCATCATCGGGATCCTGCTCATCCCCTTCGCGGCCGTGGCCTACGTCGTGGCGCTGGCCGGCCTGTTGACGCTGGGCTTCATCGCCGTGGCGCGATTCACCGGCCGGGCGTTTTTCCGTGCTCCGGTCCAGACGCGCGGGGTGAACCTCCGGTCGCTGTTCCTGGGCCTCGTGATCTATCTCGGGCTCTGGCTGGTGTCCGCGGCGTTCGTCTGGAACCCGATCGCCGGGTCGGTGCTGCACGCCGTGGCGCTGGCCGTGACCTGGGTGGCCATGACATTCGGGCTCGGTGCCACCGTCGTGACCCGGGCAGGAACACGACGTGACGGTGATCGCGCCCGGGCTGCGCGCCCCGTCGACGACATGTCGTGGCAGACCCCGACACCGGTCACCGGCGTTGTCGCGGCGCGGCGGCCGGTTGCAGCCGTCAAAGAGAACTGATGCTGCTTCGCGCCACGCTGTGTCTGTTGGCCGTGACAGCGCCGATTCAGGCACAAACGTGGCGCACCCTGGACGTCTCGCGCCAGTTGCGCGACACGGGCAGCCATCGGGTTCGGGTGCAGTACGCGGCGGGCAAATTCTCGATGCGCCCGACAGACGATCCCGTGCTGTTCAGTATGCAGCTCAGGTACGACGAAGAGCGGATGCAACCCCTGCACGAGTACGATCCCCTGGCGCGCAGCGCCACGCTCGGGGTGGACGGGGGAAACGTCCGCTGGCGCATCGGCCGGGACGACAAGAACCTCAGCGAGATGCATCTCGGCCTGTCCCGTGAGGTGCCCTTCGACCTCGACCTCGAGCTGGGCGCCACGCAAGCGCGTGTGGACGCAGGCGGCCTCTCGCTCAATAGCCTGCGCGTCAAGACGGGAGCGGCGGACGCGATCCTGGATTTTTCCGCGCCGAACCGCACGCGCATGCGTCGCCTGGACATCGAGCTCGGCGCAGCGGGATTCGTGATCACGAACCTCGGCAATGCCAACGTGGCGCGCATCCGGGTCGACGGCGGAGTGGGGAGCGTTGATCTGGACTTCGGCGGCGCCCTCACGAACGACGTGGACGTGGACGCGAACGTCGCGCTCGGAAAGCTCGGGCTTCATCTGCCAAAGGATGTCGGCGTCCGCGTGGAGGTGAAGAAACTCATCGCGTCGTTCGATCATCCCGGCCTGACCAGGCGTGGGAGTGCCTACTACAGCGAGAACTGGGACAGCGCCCGCGTGCGCATCCGCGTGCGCGCCGAAACCGTCTTCGGCGCCATCGAGATCGAGCGCGACCGGTAGTCGGCGCGGCTCGCCCCTGCTGCGTGCCGGCACCGTGAGGGCGGCAGCCTCAGACAGTCCTGCGCTTCCATCCCCCGGCACGCCACAGCAGCACCATCGCGATGCCTCGCGCCATCGCGGTGAGCGAGATGACCCACCAGATCCCCACGCTGCCGAACCGCGACGCGGCCCACGCGGCCAGCGGAATACGTGACACCGTGAGCGAGGTGGAGGCCACCATGGGGGCGATGGTGTGCCCGGCCCCGCCCAGGGCGCCCTCCAGGACGACTTCGGCGCAGATGGCGAGCTGGGAGATCGCGGCGATGCGGAGATAGCGCGCCGCTTCGACGATGACGGCGTTGTCGCTCGTGAAGAGCTGCGCAAAGCGCTCGGGGATCCACAGCTGGAGGACGCAGACGACGAGAGCCACCGAGGTGCAGAACCCGGTCGCCAGCCACCCGGCGTGCTGGGCGCGATCGGCTCGGCCGGCCCCGAGATTCTGGCCGACGATCGCCGCGGTCGCCGCGCCGAATCCGACGCCAATCATGTAGAGCCAGCTCTCAACACGGTGCCCGATCCCGAGCGCCGCCAGCGCCGGCGTGCCGAACTGCGTCGCGCTGCGTGTCACGAACACATAGATGAGACTGAATGCGACCCCAGTCGCGGCGGTCGGCAGTCCGATACGACAGATGGACGCGAGGGATCCCCATTGGAAGCCGCCGAATCGCAACTGCCGACGGCGCATAATGAGCCAGAGCCCCAGGGCGAACGCCACGCCCCTCGTTGCGACGGTGGCGATGGCGGCACCGGCGATCCCCAACTCGGGCGCCGGTCCCCAGCCCATGATGAGCATCGGATCGAGCACCAGCGTGAGACCCACGGACACCGCGAGCAGGAAGAATGGCGTGCGTGCGTCACCAGCTGCGCGGAATGCCGCGTCCACGGCGAAGAAGCCGAAGATGAGAGGCGCACCCAGGAGGTACGTGCCGAGGTACCGAACGCCGAGCGCGGTGACGTCCGCGGGCGCGTGCATCATGGCAAACAGGCGAGGAAGAAGCGCCAGTCCCGTCACGGCGACCGCGACCCCCAGGACGGCCGTGAAGATCAGGGCGGACCCCGCTGCAAACGCGGCGTCTGCGTCGCGCTGTTCGCCATAGCGCCGCGCGGCGAAGGCCGTGAGACCGATGCTGACCATCTCGGCGATGGCGATGATCAGCCAGATCCAGAAAAGCGAAATCGCCACCGCCGCGATGCCAGCCGGACCGACCTTCATGCCAACCCACACGGCGTCCACCGTCCCGAAGACCGTCATCAGGAGCGTCGACGCCACTGCCGGTCCGGCCATCCTTGCCACCGTGCGCGGCAACGGGTCGGTGACGAGCCTCGCTGCCGCCGGGGCATCGGCGGGCACACCGACAGGCGCCAGGCCCTCGTGAGGCTCCAACGGCAACGCGGCCGCCCGGGGTTCGGGCGGCCGCGTGAGCAGCGTCTGATCCTCACCGCCTGGGCTCATGCGGTCCCGCCAAGCGCGCGAATGCGCTCCGCGATGGCGACGAGCGCCTTGCTGGCCGACGACTGCGGATCGGCCACCACGATCGGCTGCCCCTGATCGGCCGCTTCGAGGACTTTCGGATACAGAGGAACCTGGCCGAGCAGCGGCAGGCCCAACTCCGCGGCGAGTCGCTCACCGCCGCCCGTCCCGAACAGCGCGCTCGGCTTGCCGCAGTGCGGGCACTCGAACCAGCTCATGTTCTCGACGATGCCGAGCACGGGGGTGTTCACGCGCTGGAACATCCTGGCGCCACGCAGCGCGTCTCCCACGGCCACCTCTTGCGGCGTGGTGACGATGACGGCGCCCCGTACGTGCGTCGCCTGCACGAGGGAGAGCTGTGCGTCGCCCGTGCCGGGCGGGAGGTCCACGATCAAGAAGTCGAGGTCCCCCCAGGCGACGTCACGGAGAAACTGGTTCACGATCTTCATCACGATCGGGCCGCGCCAGATCGCCGGCTGGTCGCGCTCGATCAGGAATCCAAGGCTGATGAGTTTGACCCCGTGCGCCTCGAGCGGGACGATCTTTTCGTTGAGCACGGCCGGCGGCGCATTGACGCCCATCATGCGCGGCACATTGGGCCCGTAGATGTCGCCGTCCATGAGGCCCACGCGCGCTCCGCCACGCGCCAGCGCGACCGCGATATTGGTGGCGATCGTGGATTTCCCCACGCCTCCCTTGCCGCTCGAGATCGCGATGACCTGCCCGAGGTTCGGATAGACCACGGGCTGCTGCGGGGGCGGCACGGGCCGTTGCGCGGGCCGCGTGTCCATCACGGGCAGCGAGCGCGCGCGGCCCTCCTTCGCACTCGGCGCCTCGCCTCCCCCCCGCTCCCCTCCGCCTCCGCCCGCGCTCCGATCGCTCATCCGGCGCAACCTAAAGGACTTTTCGCGCCGCTGCGAGCACGCGCTCGCGAACGTCGTCCAGCGTCCCGGCGATCAGTGCGCCGGACGCGCGCGCATGTCCGCCGCCGCCGAACCCTCGCGCGAAGGCGTTCACGTCCATGCTGCCCGTGCTGCGGAACGACGCCTTCACCTTGCCGTGGCCGAGATCCCTGAAGAAGACCGCCATGCGCGTGCCGGCGATCGAGCGGGCATGCTCGACGATGCCGTCGAGGTCTTCCTGCCGCACGTCGAAGCGCTCGAGCGCACCGGCGTCCATGGACAACCAGGTGAGCCCCTTCGACTCGTCAACGCCCAGCGTCTGGAGCACTTCGCCGAGCAGGCGGATGCGTCCGGCGGGCGCGGACGCGTAGACCCGCTGATACATCTCTTCGGGATCCACGCCGGTCGCGAGCAGGTCCGCCGCCACGGCGTGACAGCGCGGTGTCGTGTTGCTGAAGCGAAAGCCCCCCGTGTCCGTCAGGATGGCGCTGTAGAGCGCCTTGGCGATCGCGGGGGTGATGGCGAAACCGAGCTCGCAGGCGAGGTCGTAGATCAGCTCGCCCGTCGCGCAGGCGCTGGTGTCCGTGAGCAGCGTGTCGCCGGCGCGGTCGTCCGAGGCGATGTGGTGGTCGATGACGACGCGCGGCACGCGCAGCCCGCGCACGGTATCGGCCAGCGAGCCCAGGCGCTTCGTGTCGCTGATGTCGAGCACGATGAGCAGGTCGATGTCCCGCAGGGCGTCCGGGCCATCCGCGGACCGGTCCTCGACATCGTCGGCCAGCAGGAAGTCGAACAGCGCCGGCCACGGCGTGGGATTCACGATGTGCGCCTGCATGCCGCGCTGCGCCAGGAGACGCGCCAGGCCCGCCTCGGAGCCGCAGCCGTCGCCGTCGGCGTTGATGTGCGTCGACAGCGCGACGCGGCGACCCGTCACCAGCTCGCGCGAGACACGCTCGATGCCTTCGCGCCGCTGCGCGGAAATCTGAAAGAAGTCGCGGTGAAGCAATGGGTCCCGAAAAGAAGACGGCGCCCGAAACGGGCGCCGTCCGCAAGATAATCCGGGCCGAGTTTCGCGGCTCAGCGGGGTGGCACTGGTCCCTCGGCGTTCGTGCGCGCGTGTTTCTTCCCGTACAAGAAATAGATCACCAACCCGATCGCCATCCACACCAGCAGGCGGATCCAGGTGTCGCGCGGCAGCGCGTACATCATGTAGCCGCAGATCAGGATCCCGAGAATCGGGACTGCAGGAACCAACGGCGTTCGGAACGGTCGCGCCAGGTCCGGGCGTGTCCGGCGCAGCACGATGATGCCGGCGCAGACGATCACGAAGGCCAGCAGCGTGCCGATGGACACCAGCTCACCCAGCAGCCCGATCGGGAAGAAACCGGCGACGAGCGCCGCGACCGTTCCCGTCACGATCGTCGTGATGTAGGGCGTGCGGAACCGCGGGTGGACCTTGCCGAACACCGGCGGCAGCAGGCCGTCGCGCGACATCGAGTAGAAGATGCGCGGCTGACCCATGAGCATGACCAGGACGACGGACGCGAGGCCCGCGATGGCGCCGATGTTCACGAAGAAGCCGAGCCATCTGAGCTGTGGTCCGGCCTGGTTGATCGCGACGAATACCGGGTGCGGTACCGCCAGCAACGTGTAGTGGGCCATCCCCGTCATGACCAGCGCCATCAGGATGTAGAGCACCGTGCAGACGGCCAATGAAGCCAGAATGCCGATCGGCATGTCTCGCTGGGGATTCTTGGCCTCCTGCGCTGCCGTGGATACCGCATCGAATCCGATGTAGGCGAAGAACACCACCGCGGCCGCCCGGACGATTCCACTCCAGCCATAGACTCCGGTCTCTCCGGTGTTGGGCGGGATGAAGGGCACCCAGTTCGATGCCTTCACGTACATGAAGCCGAAGCCGATTACCAGGAAGACGATGGCGACTTTCAGGAACACGATGACGTTGTTGAATCGCGCGGACTCCTTGATGCCGATGACCAGGAGCGTGGTCATGAGCGCGATGAGGGCGATCGCCGGCAGGTTGATGACTCCGCCCTGCAGCACCCCGCTCGCGGCGGAACAGAGGTCCGCGGGGGCGCCCGTCCCTCCCGCCGCGGTTCGCAGTGAATCCAGGCTGAAGGTGTGGTTGTTCGCCGGATTCACGCACAACACGTTGCGGGCCAGCGTGTGGGTCCCCTCCACCGCCAGCGGCGCGGAAGCATACGCGGGCGGCAGCGCGAACCCGAGTTCGCTCAGGAATGCCGTGAAGTACCCCGACCAGCCGACGGCCACCGTCGCCGCGCCGAACAGGTACTCGAGGATCAGGTCCCACCCGATGATCCACGCGATGAACTCACCCAGCGTGGCGTAGCCATAGGTGTACGCGCTTCCGGCGATCGGGATCATCGCGGCGAACTCGGCGTAGCACAGGCCGGCGAACAAGCATCCGAGCCCAGCCAGCACGAACGAAAGCACGACGGCCGGGCCGGCGTAATTCGCCGCCGCCGTCCCCGTCAACACGAAGATGCCCGCGCCGATGATCGCGCCGATTCCGAGCAGGGTGAGGTTCCATGCGCCCAGGGCTCGCCGCAGTGAGTGTTCGCCTTCGGACGAGGCTTCTTCCTGGAGCAGGGAAATGCTCTTAGTGGTCCACAGTCCCATGCGGGTCTCCGGTGGGTGCGCACACGAAAAGGGGCGGCGCCGATGAGCCGCCCGAGTGTATACAGACGCGGAACTTCGGGACTGGTAGTCGGGCTGTCAAGAAACAGTGCTTGGTGCTTGGTGCTTGGTGCTTGGTGCTTGGTGCTTGGTGCTTGGTGCTTGGTGCTTGGTGCTTGGTGCTTGGTGCTTGGTGCTTGGTGCTTGGTGCTTGGTGCTTGGTGCTTAGTGCTTAGTGCTTAGTGCTTAGTGCTTGCTGCTGAGTGCTGAGCCCTGGTACCTGGGCCTAAGCACTAAGCACTGGGCACTAGCCACTGTAGTTCGGCGCCTCGCGGGTGATTGTCACATCGTGCGGGTGCGACTCGCGCAGCCCCGCCGTCGTGATCCGGACGAACTCCGTCCGCGTCCGCAGGTCGTCGATGCTCCCGGATCCCACGTACCCCATCCCGCTCCGGAGACCGCCGATCATCTGGTAGAGCACGTCCGCGACCGGTCCTTTGTAAGGAACACGGCCTTCGATCCCCTCGGGCACGAGCTTCCTCGCCGACAGCTCGCCCTCCTGGAAATAGCGGTCGGCGCTCCCATCCTGCATGGCGCTCAGCGAGCCCATGCCGCGCACCACCTTGTAGCGGCGCCCTTCGAGGAGGAACGCCTCGCCGGGGCTTTCCTCGGTGCCCGCGAGCATCGACCCCATCATCACGGACGATGCGCCCGCCGCGAGCGCCTTGACGATGTCGCCCGAATACTTGATGCCGCCGTCCGCAATGACCGGGACGTCGCCGGCTCCTGCGACGGCGTCCATGACCGCCGTCAGTTGCGGCACGCCGACCCCGGTCACGACGCGCGTCGTGCAGATCGAGCCCGGACCCACGCCGCACTTCACCGCATCCACGCCGCGCTCCACCAGCGCCAGGGCGCCTTCGCGCGTCGCGATGTTGCCGGCAACGAGCTGCACGTCGGGGAACGCCTCTCGCAGCTGAGCTGTCGCGCGGAGCACCCCATCGCTGTGCCCGTGCGCGGTGTCCACGATCAGCGCGTCCACGCCCGCGTCCACCAGCGCGCGAGCCCGCGCGAGATAGTCCCCCGCCGCGCCGATCGCCGCAGCTACCCGCAGCCGGCCATGCTTGTCCTTGTTGGCCTCGGGGTACTGCCGCCGTTTGTGGATGTCCTTGATCGTGATCAAGCCCCGGAGCTTCCGATCGCGGTCCACCACGGGGAGCTTCTCGATGCGGTTCTGGGCGAGGATCTGTTCCGCCTCGTCGAGCGTGGTGCCCTCCGGCGCGGTCACGAGGCGATCCTTGGTCATTGCGTCGCGCAGCGGGCGGTCGAGGTCGCGTTCGAACTGGAGATCGCGATTCGTGATGATGCCCACGAGCCGATCCTCGTCGTCCACGATCGGCACACCGGAAATCCGGAAGCGCGCCATCAACGAGGTCGCGGCGCGAACCGTGTCGTCCGGACGCAGCTTGTAGGGCTGGAGGATCATCCCGCTTTCGCTGCGTTTGACGCGGTCCGTCTCGGCCGCCTGGCGGTCGATGGACATGTTCTTGTGCAGCACGCCGATCCCGCCGGCACGCGCCATCGCGATTGCCATCTCGGATTCGGTGACCGTGTCCATCGCCGCGGACGCGAACGGCACCTGGAGCCCGATCCCCCGCGAGAATCGCGAGTGGGTCACCACGTCCTTGGGATGCGTGACGGAGTGCCGCGGGACCAAAAGGACGTCATCAAACGTCAGAGCCACGTCGGTGCGCACCCGTGAAGCGGGGGCGTCATCGCGTGGCTCTTCCTTGCGCAAAGGCCCGCCGCCAGATCGTTCCTGGTGCGCGGGCCGAGTCGTTGCTCGAGTTCCTATCGCCATGGTGGAAGATACAGCGGCATCACATCAGTCACTAGTCGTGCCCGCTCGCCCACGCATGCGTCACCTGCCCATCGCTCGGAGCCGCCTGCGCATCCGCCGCGGCAGGAAGAACGCGGCGGCGACCAGCGCCTTTCGCAGATTGAGGTCGCGCAGACTGGCGGGATCCCCGGTCCAGTGCGACAAGAGCACCGTGCGTCCGGCGTTCCGCATCAGCCGCTGGATCGCCAGCACCAGCAGGAAGATGTCGTCCACCTCGCCGAGGAAAGGAATGAAGTCCGGGAGCAGATCCAGCGGCATGACGATGTACGCGATGGCGCCCGCGACCAGGAGCTTGTCGACTGTTGCGACGCGTGCATCCGTGACCAGACCCCAGAGCAGCTTGAGGAATCGGGGCAGCTCGGCCACATACTCCATGACGGTGCGCTTGGCACCGGTTCGCGGCGATCCCTCCACACCCCGTACGCGCCGAGCCGCTGGCTCGCGAGCATTCTTTGGAACCGCCATCTACAATCTCTCCTCGCCGGAACCCGGCTTCGGAATGTCCCGAGCCGGACTGGACGCTTCCTGCGGCGCGGGAGGCGCGCTCGTGGTGGGCGATGCCTGCGCGCCTGCGCCGGGACCCGCCGTACCACTCGACCCGCGGGACGGCGTTCCCTGCGCGACGCTCACGAAGTCGCTGGCAACCGACTTCCCGGCCGCCACGGCTCCATTGAGGACATTCGCCGCGCGATTGAGCAGGCCCATCGTCTCCGCGATGGCCGTCGCCGAAACCTTCCCCGCCCGGAGCCGATCCTCGACCGCTTCCGTGAACCGGGTGAACGCGTTTCCCTGAGAACTCTGCCGCTCCGCGAACTTGGACTCGAGGAACTCCACGTAGTCCAGGATCTGATAACCACGCTCATCGGAGAGCGCGTCGAGTTTGCGATTGATTCTGTCGCGCAGGTGTTCGTTCATGGGAACCGCCGCGCGAAGCGCGGATGAGGAACCGCCGCGCGAAGCGCGGATGAGGAACCGCCGCGCGAAGCGCGGATGACTGCCGGTCCTGACGGACCGGAGAACTGCCGGCTCTACGAGCCGGACAACTGCTAAAGAGTAACGCTCCAGCGAGGCTCGGCAATTCTCCGGCCGCAGGCCGGCGGTCGTCCGGGCGAAGCCCGGCTGGTGTCCGGCGCGAAGCGCCGGCAGTTGTCCGGCGCGCAGCGCCGGCAGTTGTCCGGCCGAAGGCCGGCAGTTCTCCGGCGCGCAGCGCCGGCGGTTGTCCTACCCTCTCCAGCGCGACTTCTTGCCGCGTGCGTCGATATGGACGTACGGCGTCGAATAGCGGCGACTCGTGTAAACCCCGAGTCCGCCGGCAAGGTCGGGATGCGACCGCTCGACCGCCTCCACGGCGGCTACGACGTGCAGATGGTCGTTGCGATCGATGCGCCCGTTGCCGTTCGCGTCCACCACGACGTCCGCAGCGTCCCCGTATTGGTGGCGGCTGTCGCGCGCCGCAAGCCGCACATTGCGGTTGTGCGCCGGTGTGCGGAAGCCGGAGTGCACGTCCAGCTCGAGCGCGCTGTTGAGTGAGTCCACGTTGACGCGGCGCGTCTCGAGTTCGGCAAGAATCAGCTCGAGCTTGTCCAACAGCCGGGGATTCAGCGCGACGTACTTGGGCCACACGTCCTTCTGATCGTCGTGCGTCAGGAAATGCCGCAGCCGGAGGTGCTTGCTGATCGCGAGATCGAGGTGCTGCGGATAGACCTCGAGGAACCCGTCCGGATGGTCCTTCTCGGCACGCCTGCCGAACCGTTCGGCGAGGTACGTGCCGATCCGGTACCCGTTCAGCATCGTGCCGAGCTTCTCCTGGAACGGACGCATGATCGCGACCGCCGGTTCACGGATGATCTGCCGATCCTCCCCGCGAATCAGCGTCAGGTAGTAGAAGCCGGGCAGCATCGGAGTGACGACCTCGGCGCCGTCGAGCGGCTGCGAGACGAAACCGGTCTCGCTGCCGCGCAGGGACGTCCACTCGTAGCTGAGGATGGCCGGATCTCCGCCGACCGCGAGCGGAAACTCCACGCGCTCGCCGGGCATCGCGAACAACAGCTTCACCTCTCCGCTGCGCCCGAAGGCGTTGCCGGACGCGGCGCCGAGCGCGTAGCTCATGGCGCTGAAGTGCCTGAACGGCGTGCGCCCCAGCGCCGAGTCGGGTCGATAGAACTGGATGACGCCAATCGCGGCGCAGACCGCGACGACCAGAGTCGCCAGGTGCGTCTCGAGCCCGCGCTGGCGACGAATTTTCGGCTTGAAACGGCGGTTTCTTCTTCACCCGATCAGCCCCCCAGCCCCCAACGCGCGCGTCTCCCGCGAACGTCGATGTGCGCGAACGGTCCGTGCGCGGTGTTGGCGCGATACACGCCGACGCCACCGACGAGGTCGGGGTGCATCCGCTCGACGCGCTCAACGGCATCCAGAATCACGCGCGCATCGCGATGGTCCACTCGGCCGTCCCGATTCAGGTCGTCCATACGCCCGTTCCCATCGTTGTCCACGAAGACGTCAGCCGCGTCGCCGTACATGTGCCGGCTCACGCCGGATCGCCCCTCCCCACCCGTGCCGTTGTACTGCGGCGTGCGGAATCCACTCATCACTGTCATATGACGAACGACTACGCCCCGGCTATTCAAATCCGCGATGACGAGCTCGAGCTTGTCCACAAGCTGCTCTCGCAGCACCACGTACTTCGGCCAGACGCTGCCTTGTCCTTTGGTGAGGAAGTCCCGGAGCCGGAAATGATCCGAGACACGCGTATCCTGATTCTCACGGGTTACCTCGATGAAGCCCCTGGGATTCTGGTAGGCGAGTGAAGTAACACGTCCGCGCTCACCTGGCCAGAACCCGATGAGATACCGTCCGATTCGTCCGTTTACCTTGGCCGCAAAAGGCTTCGAAGTCAGGTCGGCAAATGGCAGCCTCAGGCCCACACCGCTTCGAGAAGGCCGAACAGAATCCGCCGCAACGGATACGGTCCAGCTACCAAGGCTGGGCTGGCCCAACGCGCTCCTGTTTGCGACAATCACCGAACCACCGACCCCGAGCGCGGGGCTGCTGCCGAGCAGCACGCCAATCAGCAACTGGATTCCCATTTACCAACACCTCCAACAAGCGGAACTCCTGAATCGGCATCAATTTAAGCTCGATCATGAGCGCGTAGGAGTGAGGCAACACACAGATTCGCGCACGTTCTGATCGAACGATCAGTACTCAGTAGATGAACACCGGGGTACCGAGCGACACCATCTCGTAAAGCCTCGCAATATCCTCGT
Source organism: uncultured Gemmatimonadaceae bacterium (assembly GCA_963724885.1). Lineage (GTDB taxonomy): Bacteria > Gemmatimonadota > Gemmatimonadetes > Gemmatimonadales > Gemmatimonadaceae > DASPMP01. The sequence goes on from CAVRWG010000005.1 coordinate 729,198, forward strand.
TCCTGAGCCGGACGCAGCCATGGCTGACCGATCGGCCAATAGACTCCGGGTCGTTGGTCCCGTGCAAGGAGTATCCGTCGCCGATGTTTATGCGGTGCGTTCCGAGTACACCTTTGTGCTTGCGCTGGTTCGTACCGAAGGGCGGCACAATCAGATTGCCGCCCGAGACAAGATCGGCAACCTCTTCGACGGTGACCGGAGCCAGACGACCGTCGGAGTGTGCCTTCACCACATCAGCGCCTGACACCGTGATCGAGCCACCGTCCGGCAGCGGTATTGGTTTACCCCGAACAAGGCGAACGATCCCGAGACCCCGGGACAGAGCCTGCTCCACGTAGTGCCAGTCAGGGGCCACCCACACGGGATCCAGCTCCTTTGACTCAACGGTCAGTCGGCCACGAGGTGTCTCGAAGCGCCAATGGGACTCCGATCCGGTCCCCTCCAGCACCCGCCCACTCCCCGTCGCAACATCGGCCACGAAAAGGACCGAATCGCCCTGCCGATACCACAATCGGTGCTCCTCGATGCTGACGACGACATAGGGCTCGCCGGCCACCGGCTCAGGGCTCGACGCCAGCAGTTGCTCGAGGCTGTCCCCCTCGAAACCGGCCAGGCGACGCAGCTCGACGAGCAATTCGACATTGTCATTGAACACCATGCGGTTTACGTCGCGCTCGAACCGGACGGTGAGCGTTTCGGCAAGCAGCAGCAGGCTAGCGACACCCACCAGGGTCACCGCGCCCGCGAGCCAGAGCAAACCGCGACCGGTCGGGGCGTCTCGAGCAGTCATGTCAGTAGAAGTAGACACGCACGCCGGCGCTCAGGTTGGGAAGCAGTGCCCGCAAGTCTTCGGCGCGCACACGGATGGCGCCCGGCATGACGTACGCTGAGTCGCTCAGTGGGCCGGACGCCGGCAGGCTGTAGATGATGGTACCACCATCCAGAAACAGGGCGGCGGGCCCCAGTCCTCCCCGGACGGTGCGACTCTCGGGAATCGGGATGCCGCGATCGGCGTACACCCAGTCCGGAATCTCCCACGAGTCGGCTTCGGTCAGGATGCGCGCCAGGCTGCGAACGCCTCGCGGAGTGGCCAGGTGCACGGTATCCGGTGCCATTCCCACCCGGCGCTCGGGACCCAAATCGACCGACATCTCGCGCAGCACCAGCCCGTCGCGTTCGAGGTACATCGCGCTGCTGTCGATTGTCACCGAGAGGTGCAGCGCCGGTTCGACGCGTGCCTGTCGCTTCAGCAATTCGAGCGCGACCCTGAGCTTGTTCCGCTCGCGGGAGACGAGCTGGTCCGTCCGCTGTCGTTCGATGTCGCTCATCGCCGAACGCAGCCGAACGATCTCGGCCTCGTAGCGCCGCCGCTGCGAGAGGATCCAGGCGTCGGCGGCGATGAGCAGCGCTATCGTGATGGCCGCGGCCACGACGGTCCGTGGATGCGAGCGGATGAACCCCGGCTTGCCGTCGCGGCGGGCAACGGGCGGCGGATCATCGGCTGGGGGAACTGCGCCGGACGGCGTATCGGTCATTCCGCGCGTCCCCTCATCGCTTGGTGGGATTGGAAGGCGCGGATACATTTTCAACTCCGCGCCGGAGGATGACTTGCCGGCTTGTCTCGGAGCAAGCGCGACCGCGCCAGCTCCCCATCATCGCCAGAACCCGTCGCATGCCGCTCCGCAGACTTCCCCCCGTCGTGCTCGTCGTGCTCGACGGCTGGGGATACCGCGAAGCGCGTGAGGGAAACGCGATCGCGCTGGCCAACACGCCCACCTGGGACAAGCTCTGGTCGCGCGCTCCGCGCACTCTGCTCGATGCGTCCGGTCTCGCCGTCGGACTGCCCGAAGGGCAGATGGGCAACAGCGAAGTGGGGCACCTGAACCTTGGCGCCGGACGCGTGGTGATGCAGGACCTGGTGCGCATCGACCAGGCGATCGCGAGCGGCGCGTTTTTCGAGAACCCGGCGCTGGTCGCAGGCGTGCGAGACGGTCAGTCGCCGCGGCGGCACGCTGCACCTCATGGGCCTCGATCGGCAACGGCGGCGTGCACGCGCAGCGACAAGCACCTGTTCGCGCTCCTCGATCTCGCCGAGCGCCGCCGGGTACCGAACGTCGCCATCCATGCGTTGCTCGACGGGCGCGACACGATGCCGCGGTCGGGCCTCGGTTTCATGCGCGAGCTGATCGCATACGCGCGCAACCGCGCGCCGCGTGGCGAGTCTGGGCGGCCGGTATTTCGGCATGGATCGCGACAAGCGTTGGGACCGCATGGAGAAGTGGTACCTGGCGTCGGTGAAAGGGGTCGGGCCCTCAGGCGACCGATCCGCTCGGTGTGATCGAGGAGGCGTACGAGCGCGGCGTCACTGACGAGTTCATCGAGCCGCACGTGATCGTGCGAGAAGGACAGCCGATCGCGCCGATGCAGGATGGCGACACGCTCATCTGCTTCAACTACCGCGCGGACCGCATGCGGCAGATCGTGCGCGCCCTGACCCAGGACAGCTTCGACTCGTTCCGCGTCGGACCGCGACCCGCTGTGAAGGTCGTGACGATGACTTCCTACGACCGGACCTTCGACCTCCCGGTCGCCTTCCCGCCGCAGTCCATGGCGAACATCGTCGGCGAGGTGGTGTCGAATGCGGGCATGACGATGTTCCGAACCGCCGAAACCGAGAAGTACGCGCACGTCACCTACTTCTTCAACGGTGGCGTCGAAACGCCGTTCCCCGGCGAAGAACGCGTGCTGGTACCGAGCCAGAAGGTGGCTACGTACGACCTCGCCGCCTGAAATGAGCGCGCCCGGCGTCACCGACGTCCTGTGCGGCGCAATCGAACGGCGCGAGCACGACTTCATCCTGTGCAACTACGCCAACGGCGACATGGTGGGTCACACCGGCTCGATGCCTGCCACCATCGCGGCCGTGGAAACCGTGGACGCGTGCCTGGCGCGCGTGATTCAGGCGGCGGAGAAGTCGGCGGCACGCTTACTGATCACCGCGGACCACGGGAACTGCGAGATGATGATCGATCCGGAAACGGGCGGTCCGCACACGGCCCACACGACGAGCCCGGTCCCGTTCGTCGTGCTGGACCCGGACGGTGACCGGCCGCTGCGCGGCGGCGGCGCGCTCTGTGACGTGGGACCAACGATATTGAGGTTGCTCGAACTCGAGCGCCCCGGGGAGATGACGGGGATGGATTTGCGACAACCGGAATCAGTCGGAGTTCCTGCATGAATGCACGTTCTCTCGTGACGTATTCCCTTGCGATGGCGACGCTCGGTTTGGGCGCCATCACGAATCTCGCCGCCGCCCAGGTGGGGTATCCGCCGCGCCAAAGCCCATTCCGGGACCTGATCGAAACGCAGGCAGTCACGGTGTACAGCGGCTACTATCGCGCGAAGCTGGATCCGGCGCGGGTCGCGCCACGCAGCGGGCCGATGGTGGGCGTGAACTATCAGTGGCGCGCGAGCGGACCGGCCAATATCACCGTCGACCTGGCGCGCGTGGAGTCCGAGCGCAAGGTGCTCGATCCCGAAATCAGCAACACGTGTCCGGCGGCGAGCCGGGACTGCAAACTGGTGGGCCAGTTCCGCTGGCCGCTGTACATGGCGGACGTCGGTCTGGCGCTGGCGCTGACCGGCGCGCGCAGCTTCTACGGGTTCGTTCCCGAGCTGCGCGGCGGCGCCGGGTTGATCTCCGACTTCCACACCCAGCCCGACATCGGCGACTTCACATTCGGCACCCGCTTTGCATTCAACTGGGGTGCGGGCGTTCGCTGGGTGCCGGTCCGGAGTCGCTATCAAGTGAGGCTGGACGTACTGAACCGCCTCTACTCGGTGCGCTATCCGGATTCGTACTACCGGACTGCCGACGACGGCACGGTGATCTTCACGGACGCGCAGAATCGAAGCGCCTGGTTGAACAACCCCGCGATCACGATCGGAGTGTCGTACCTCTTCTCCAGGTAGCCCGCGCGCCGCTCGCCGCGGGTCGCCCCCGTTTCGCGGCGAGCGGGTGGGAGAAGGGCGCATGGCGGGAGACTTCGAGAACATCCAGAACCTCCAGGACCTCGACGATCGCGAGCTTCGCGACGTCGTGCGGTCCCAGCTCAGCGCGCACAGCGGACTGGATCCCGATTACATCACGGTGATCGTCGCGAACGGCGCGGTCACCCTCGAGGGGCGCGTCGGCACGGACTACGAACGCCGCGTCGCCGAGCACGTGGTGACGGACGTCCTGGGTCTGAAGGTGAGCAACGACCTGGTTGTCCAGGCCATCCACCGGGCCGAGAGTCCGACGGACGTCGAGGAACACCTGGTGGAGGACGAGCGCAACGAGGGCCTGCTGCTCGGCGACCGCGCCGTGCCGTTGAGCACCGAGTCGGAGCACCTCCGGGAAGATCTCGACGCGCGACTCTATGGCACGAGCGACATCGGCAAGGCGATCTCCGAGGGTACCTCGTGGATCCCGCCCGAAGCGCCAACGCAGGAAGGCCTCGAAGGCCCGGGTCTGGATGGCTCGGACTCTGGCGGATCGCCGGGAGAAGATCACTAGCAACGGCGCCAGGGTGGTAAACGCACGATTGCGACACCCGTGACTTTCGCCCTGGGTTGCTCTTCATCAGTGTGGAAAACGCGGGCACCAACAGATTCGTGCGCTAGCCAAGAGCCGAGTGACGACTACCAAGACCATGGCGCGCGAAGGCGCGCCCAGCGGGTATGCCGACGAACTCAGCCCCCTCGTCCGCGTTCATGCGGACCTTGGGCGCTTCCGGCTGACCCCTGCCCGGGTCAAACGCGCTCGCTCCAACGTGACGGAAGGGCGCGTTGCGTTCGATCCGAACGAGGTGCTTCGCGCCGCGGGCGATCTCGACGGCAGCCTTGGCCGTGTCGCGATGGCGTTCGAGATGTGCGGTATGGCGTCGCCGCGGGCGCTCGAGTCGTTCAGGAAGGGCTATGGTATCGCGCAGCCACTCCTCAAGTCGTGGCTCGTCGGCGAACGTGGCTCCCACGACGAAGGAAAACGGCTGGCGCTGCGCGCCGCCGGCCTGGTCGGCAACGCAATCCTGCGCAGCGCTGCCGCACAGGCCAGCAAGGGCGCCGACTTCAGCGCCTGGAAGAAGGTCACGTGTCCGTGCTGCGGCGGCCCCCCGGATCTGGCCGTGCGACGCGAGTCCGCGCGCCACTTGATCTGCGCGCGATGCGATACGCAGTGGACCGCGCCCACGTCCGGCTGCCTGGGGTGTGAGGCGACCAGAGCGCCGACATTCGTGCGTGTGGACGCCGTCGACCTGGGGTACGAACTGCTGGTCTGTCACGCCTGCGCGAGGTACATCAAGGAACGGCGTGGAGACGGGATGCTGTCCCCGATCATCGAGCGGACCCTCACGGTGGATCTGGACGCCGCCGCCGAGCGTCGCGGGCTCCGAATCTGAGTCGCCGGGCTCCGGTCGGGGCGGTGCTGGCCGGGGGCGCCGGCCGACGGCTCGGGGGAGTTGCGAAGGGCCTGGAGCTGGTAGGCGGGCGGCGTATCCTGGATCGCGTTGTAACCACGCTCCGTGGCCTAACAGCTGATCTGCTGCTGGTAACGAATGCTAAAGAGGCGCCTGAATGGCTGCCTGATGTTGCAATAGTGTCTGATATTCACGCTGGTTTTGGCGGTCTTTCCGGCGTCGAAGCCGTACTTGCCGGCGGACGTGACACGATCGTCGTCGCCTGGGACATGCCGTTCGTGACCACCGATCTCCTGCGCGCGATCCTGGAAGCCGCTGCGCAACACGACGCGGATGTGGTGGTTCCCGCCAGCCCATCGCCACACGGCTTCGAGCCGTTCTGCGCCTTCTATTCCGCCCGTGTAGGCGACCCCCTTACGGCGTTCCTGGAGCAGGGCGGAGGCGCCGCACACGAGTTCATCTCGGGCCTCCCGCGAGTGCATCGCCTCCCCCTCGCGACGGTAAGGCAGTCCGGCGATCCCGATCTGCTCTTCTTCAGCGTCAACACCGCGGCTGATCTCGAGCGCGCACGCGCCCTGGCCGCCACGGGCAGGTAGATTCTCGGAACTTTCGTCCGGAGAATCGCCATGCGGAGCGCCAGGTGGCGCCTCCTGTTGCTCCTGGTCGCGACCGCGTGCGCCCGACCGGCACTCGGCCCGGTCCCCGCCCGCGAGGACCGCGCGTCGCTGCGCCGGGCGATCGACTCGCTGCTCGCGGCTCCTGAAACGCGTCACGCGCGCTGGGGGGTTCTCATCGTGGATCCCGCGCGCGGTGATACGCTGTACTCGCACGACGCCGGCAAGCTGCTGGTCCCCGCGTCGAACATGAAGATCCTTACCTCGGCGGTCGCGTTGGACGCGCTCGGCCCCGACTATCGCTACCGCACGCCGCTGCTCGCGGGCGGTCCCGTTCGCGACGGAACGCTGCACGGCGACCTGTTTGTCGCCGGGCGCGGCGACCCGAGCGTGAGCGACCGGCTGAGCGGCGACGCGATGCTGCCGCTCCGCGCACTTGCCGACTCGCTGCGTGCGCGCGGGATCACGCGCATAACCGGCCGTGTGCTGGCGTTCGGCGACGCGTTCCCTGACGCCACGGCGGGATTCGGCTGGGCATGGGAGGACCTGGAGACGTCGAGCGGCGCTGTCGTGGACGAGCTGCTGTTCAACGAAGGCATCTCGGAGGTGTTCGTGGTCGCCGGCTCATCGCCGGGTGAGGCGCCGCGAGCGAGAACTGGTCCGGCAGCCGGCTATCCGCGCTTGCGAGTGACGGCCGTTACCACGGCTCGCGGGACGGGCCGCGATTCCGTGGCACAGCTCGACGCCGTCAAGGACACGCTGAGGGGAGAGGTCGTCATCTCGGGCAAGATCCCCATGGGTGACACCGTCACCTTGGTGGTGACGCACAGCAACCCGTCCGAAGCATTTCGTGCCGCATTGCGCGAGGCGTTCAAGAATGCGGGGGTAGCAGTCGGCGACAGCTTGCTTCCGCCAGCCGCGCCGCGCGACACACTCGTCGTCCTGGAATCGCCGCCGCTCAGCGACATCCTGGCCGCATTCATGAAGCCGTCCCAGAACCAGATCGGCGAGATGCTGTTGAAGACGGTGGCGCTGGTCCGCACCGACACGGGCACGGCGCGCGCGGGCCGGCGCATCGTCGGCGAACGGCTGCTGGCCTGGGGAGTCCCGCGCGACGGTTTCCTCGTCTACGACGGAAGCGGTCTGTCGCGCCGCAACTTCGTCTCACCGGAGACCGTCGTGCGCGTGCTCGACGCCATGCGCCTTGGGCCCCATGCGACGGTCTACTTCGATGCCTTCCCCGTGGCGGGAGTGGACGGCACGCTTCGCGGACGGATGCGCGGGACGTTGGCGGACGCGAACGTGCGCGGAAAGACCGGCACGCTGGGCAACGTGCGGGCGTTGTCGGGTTATGTCACGGCGGCGGACGGCCGGCAACTGATCTTCAGCATCATCGCGAACAATTACCTGGTGCCCACGGACTACATCACGCGCATACAGGACGTGATCGCCGCACGGCTGGCGCGTTTGCGCGAAGCACGGAGCGGCAACTGACCGAACCGCTGAGCGTCGCCGAAGCGTGCGCGGTGATCCTCCGCGACGTCGCGCCGCTGGGCACGGAGATGGCGCGGCTCGGTGACACGCTGGGCCGGGTGCTCGCCGAGGACGTGCACTCACCGCTGGCTTTGCCGCCGTGGGACAACGCCTCGATGGACGGCTATGCCGCACGCGCGGACGATGTGCGCGGGGCGAGCCCTGCCAGCCCGGTGACGCTCCGCGTGCTGGGAACGGTGGCCGCCGGAAGCTCCACGACGCGCGCCATCGCCGCGGGCGAAGCGATGCGCATCATGACCGGCGCGCCAATTCCCGCAGGCGCCGATTCAGTCATCCGCGTCGAGGACACGGACGCCGGAGAAACGGAAGTGCGCGTGCGCGCCGATCGCGACGCAATGCGCAACGTGCGTCCGCGCGGCGAGGACCTGGCGACCGGCGCCATTGCCGTCGCGTCCGGAACACAGCTCTATCCCGGGCATATCGGACTACTTGCGTCGGTGGGCCGCGGCGAGCTGCGCGTACAGCGGCGCGCGCGCGTTGCCATCCTCGCGTCCGGCGACGAGCTGGTGGACGTGGATCGCTTCGACGAGGTGCTGGCGGGCGCGAAGATCGTGACGTCCAACAGCTATTCGCTCGAGGCCGCGGTCCGCGAAGCCGGCGCCGAGCCGGTGCCGCTCGGCACGGTGGGTGACGATCCCGTAGCGCTACGCGAACGCTTGACGGGGACCGACTGCGACCTGCTGATCACGACCGGCGGGGTCTCCGTCGGTGCCTTCGACTACACTCGCAGCGTGCTAGCCGAGCTGGGCGCGACGATGCGATTCTGGCGCGTTCGCATCCGTCCGGGCGCGCCGCTGGGATTCGGGCTCCTGCGCGGCACGCCGTGGCTCGGCCTGCCGGGCAATCCCGTCTCGACGCTCGTGACGTTCGAGCTGTTCGCGCGGCCGGCCATCCGCCGGATGCACGGGCACAGGCTGCTTCATCGGCGCGCAGTGCCAGTGCGGGTGGCCGAAGCAGTGTCGATCAATGCGCCGCTCACGCACTTCCTGAGAGCGGAGGTGCGCTGGGACGACCACGGGTTGCTCGCGGCGCTCACGGGGCCGCAGGGGTCCGGACTGCTGTCGTCGATGGCGCGCGCGAACGCGCTCCTGGTGGTACCGCCCGGGCGTCCGCGAATCGAGGCAGGGGAGACGGTCGACGCCATTCTGCTGCGCGACGACGTCGGACATGACTCGGCACCTCCAGCATAGTGCCGGAAGACACGTCAACAGCTTTACCGCAGAGGACTCAGAGAGCGCAGAGGATCATCGACGATTATTGAGGGCCTCCTCCGCGTCCTCTCAGTTTTCTCTGCGTCCTCTGCGGTAAAGCCCTTCGAGGAGGTGTAGAACCCTCTAAGGCGCGAGGCGTTGTGCCACCACTTCTGCGATGTCGAGCACCTGGACGTTGGCGTCTCTCGCCCTGGCGCCGTCGTGCATCATCGTCATGCAGAAGGGACAGGCCACAGCGATCGTGTCGGCGCCCGTCGCGAGCAGCTCCTCGACGCGCTCGGCGTTGATGCGCTTGCCGGTGCGTTCCTCCATGAACATGCGCCCGCCGCCCGCACCGCAGCAGAGGCCGCGATCCTTGGTGCGTTTCGGCTCCACGAGGTTCACGACGGGTAGCGCGCGCCGCAGGGTCTCGCGTGGCGCGTCGTAGATGTCGTTGTAGCGGCCGAGATAGCAGGAGTCGTGGTAGGCGACCGTGAGGCGCTTCCCTTCGTCGGTCTGCAATGGAACGCGGTTCTCCTGCAGCAGGCGCTCGATGTACGTCGAGTGGTGGATAACCTCGTAGTTGCCGCCCAGCTGCGGGAACTCGTTCCCGATCTGGTGGAAGCAATGCGGGCAGCTGGTCACGACGGTCGTCACGCCGTACTTGTCCAGCGTCCCGATCGTGTCCTTCGCGAGCATCTGGTACAGGTACTCGTTCCCCATCCGGCGCGCCGGATCGCCATGGCAGTGCTCTTCCTGGCCGAGGATCGCGAAGCGGATGCGGCACGCCTGGAGGATGCGCGCGAACGCGACGGTGATCTTCTTCGCGCGGTCGTCGAAGGACCCCATGCATCCGACCCAGAACAGGACGTCGGGCCGTTCGCCGCGCTCGGCGAGTTGCAGCATCGTCGGGATGTTCAGCCCCTCGGCCCACTTTGCGCGGTCGCTCTGCGCGAACGCCCATGGTGATCCGTTGCGCTCCAGCGATTCGAACGCAGGCTGGACCTCCGCCGGGAATCGCGACTCGCTGAGCACGAGGAAGCGGCGCATCTCGTTGATGACGTCCAGCTGATCGATGGAGACGGGGCATTCCTGCACGCACGCGCGGCAGCTCGTGCACGCCCACAGCTCCTCTTCGGTGATGTACTGGTCGAGGAGCCTGTGCTCGAGCGTTTCGGCGGGCGTCCGGGCCGCGGTCCCCGCGCCGTCCGCCTGCACGAACATGGGTCGCAGAAACTCCATCCGGTCGTCCGTGACGAGCGGCCCCTTCTCCATCAGCCGCTGCCGCGCGTTCACCACGATCTTGCGCGGACTGAGCGGCTTGCCGGTGATGTTGGCCGGGCACACGGCCGTGCAGCGGCCGCACTCGGTGCAGGAGTAGCCGTCGAGCAGGTTCTTCCAGGTGAGGTCCTCGACGTCCGACGCGCCGAATTTCTCCACGTCGGCCTCGAGATCCATGGGCCGCATCACGGCGCGCTCGCCCTTCCAGCTCGTGTTCGAGAAAAAGACGTTGAAGAGCGACGTGACGACGTGCAGATGCTTGGAGTACGGCAGGTAGTTGAGGAACGCCAGCACCAGCAGCGCGTGCGCCCACCAGCTCGCGCGATACGCCACCCACGCGGCGTCGGGGCTCACCGCGCAGATGCCGCGCCCGACGCCAAGCGAGGCGAAGCGGTTCGCGGACACCGCATCCGGCCGCGCGACGGACAGGAACCCGCCGGCCAGGAGGTACGTGAGCATCAGCGCGCCGATCAGCCCGAGGATGATGTAGGCGTCGCCGTGCCCGATGTTGTCGCCTTCGAGGCGCCGCGGGTGCAGCACCAGCCGCCGGAAGTACGCGAACGCGACCGCGCCGAGGACGAAGACCGCAAACGAGTCCTGCGATAGCTCGTAGCCCGCGTACAACGATCGTGGGAGCAGGCGCTCGTACGAGAACCCGGGGAACACCCCGGCGATGAGCAGCTCGATGGTGCCGGCCGTCAGCACCATGAAGCCCCAGAAGATCGTGGCGTGCATGAGTCCGGCAACCGGCTCGCGCAGGATCTTGGTCTGCCCGATGCCGACGCGGAGGACATTCCACGCGCGCCGGAACGGCTGATCGAGCCGATTCTCCTTCCGGCCCAGCCGCATGTACCGCACGAGCCGCTGGACGTTGAGCGCGAAGAATCCGGCGGCGACCACGACGACGAACAGGAAGACGACGTTTTCGGCCGTCAATGCCCCTTCTTGGCTTCGCGGACCGCCTGCGTGAGAGCGGGAACGACCTCGAAGGCATCGCCGACTATCCCATAGTCGGCGATTCTAAAGATGGGCGCCTCAGCGTCCTTGTTGATGGCCACGATCGTGCGTGCCGTGCGCATGCCCGCAAGGTGCTGGATCGCTCCCGAGATTCCGACAGCGACGTACAGCTGCGGGCTCACCTGGCGTCCGGTCTGTCCGATCTGGTCGGCGTGAGGGCGCCAGCCTTCGTCGGTCACGGCGCGCGTGGCGCCCACGGCCGCATTGCCGAACGCGGCGGCCAGCTCCTCGACGAGCTTGAAGTTCTCGGGAGCGCGGAGGCCGCGTCCGCCGGACACGATCACCGGCGCTTCGCCGAGGTCGAGTTTGCCCTTGGCCCCTTCGATCACCTCTTTCACCACGACGCGCTCGGCGCCGGGGTCCGCGGCGGGCGCCACCGATTCGGTTCGCGCGCTCCTGGGATTCTCTTTCGGAGTGAACGCGGACGGACGCACCGAGATCACGGCCGGCGAGCCTTTGACGTCGAGCGTGACGACGACCTTGTTCGCGAAGCCGGGATGCCTGACGGTGATCGTGTCTCCCGCCGCCGTGAACGCGATGACGTCCGAGGCGATGGGCGCGTCGAGCTTCGCCGCGAGGCGCGGCGCCAGGTCGCGACCTGTCGCGGAGAATGGAACGAGCACCGCGCGGTATCCGCCGGACTTTGCGCGCTCGGCGATCGTGGCGGCCAGCGCCTCCCGGGCATAGCGCGACCAACCAGCGTGTTCGCTGACCAGTACGACGTCGGCGCCGTGCTTGCCGAGCTGCTCGGCTTTCGCGCCGATGCCGGAGGGGCCGGCAAGGAACGCGTGCACCTCGCCGCCTCCCAGCGTATCCGCGAGCGCGCGTCCGGCGGTGACGATTTCGAGCGCGACTTTGCGGAGGTCGCTACCGCGGGACTCGGCGAAGACGAGGACGTTTGGCATCAGAGGACCTTCGCCTCCTCCTGCAGCAGTCGCACCAGCTCCGGCACCGCGGCCGTCCCCTGTCCGACGATACGGCCCGGCGGCCTGTCCGGGGGCAGCTCCATCGACTTGACCGTGACACGCGTCGGGCCGGTAGTCGCCGGCTTCGACTCGAGCGGCTTCTTCTTCGCCGCCATGATGCCCTTGAGCGAGGGATAGCGCGGCCGCGCGATGCCTTCGTCGATCGTGACGACCGCGGGCAGTTGGAACTCCACGACCTCGCCCGCGCCTTCGATCTCGCGCCGCGCCGTGCCGCGGCCGTTGGCGATGTCGAGCTTCGACACGGCCGTCACGGTGGGAAGACCCAGAAGCTCTCCCGTCGCCGTGCCGACGATGCTCGCCGACGTGTCGAACGCGTATTTTCCGAAGAGCACCAGATCGAACCCGCCGCCCTTGAGCTCCGCGGCGAGCGCCTTGGCGACGGCGAGCCCGTCGAACAGCGGCCCGTCGACCTTCAGGTGCACTGCTCGATCGGCGCCCATGCTCATCGCCTTGCGCAGCGTCTCCTGGACGTTGTCGGGACCTACCGCAAGGACGACCGTCTCTCCCGGGCCCTGTTTCTCGTTGAGTTGCAGCGCGACTTCCACGGCATACCCCGCGAAGTCGTCCATATCGAACTTCAACCCGGTCTCGTCGATGTTCGACCCGGTTCCGGCAATCCGGAACCTTGACTCGGAGTCCGGCGTACGCTTGATGCACACCGCTATTTTCATAGCGAGAAAAGATAGTCAACGCGGTCTGCGGACCCATACAGGAGATTCATGCGCCCAGCGATCAGGACCCTTGCCATGGTCGTTCTCTCGGTTGTTTTTGCGCAGCGGGCTTCCGCGCAGGTGACGGAGACGCCGATTGCATTCGACAGCGCGGGCAAGGTCCAGACACTCACGCCGCAGCTGGTGGCGCGATTCAATCTCCGGGGGGCGGCGTGGCCCGTGCAGCGCGACTTCCGCGAGGCGCGCCTCTTTGCCGTCAGCGGCGGCGGTCGCGTGCTCGTCGTCGAGCGGGGCACCGGCGCGATGGAGCGCTTCGCGCTCTCCGACAGCGCCGCCGCCGCGCTCCGCGCGGTGATCGACGCGGCGATGATGCGCACGGGCGGGTTCGTCACCGAAGCGCAGGCGGACGTGGTGTCCCAACCCGCGCGCGGGAAGTTCGTGCGCAACCAGATGCTCCTCACCGGGTTCCTGTATGGCCCGTTGATGGCGGGGATGACGGAGGACGGGCAAACCGGCACCGCCCTCTATCTGCTGGCGGCCGGGGCAAGCTACTTCATCACCAGCGGGATCGGCCGGTCCACGACCATCACGCGCGCGCAGAACACCGCCTCGACCGATGCCGCGCTGCGCGGCGCGGGCATTGCGGCCGGCGCCCTCTACACCCTGGCCGGCGACAGCGTGCACGACGACACATACTCGGGTGTCGCGCTGGCTGGCGCTCTTGGCGGCGCGATCGCGGGCTTCAGGATCGGACGCGGCCGCACCGACAGCGAAGTCGGCGCCGCCTCCTCATTCTCGACGTTCGGCGCCATGACGGCGCTCGGTGTGGCGGGGGCGTCGGGCGCATTCGACAACGATTCCGAGCGCGGCGCGGTCGGCGGCATCGTCGGCGCTGGAATCCTGGGATACGCGCTCGGACCCCTGTACCCGCGGAGGTCCAGGTACGGCGTCACCAGCGGCGACGTGGGCACGCTCTCGCTCGGCGCGATCCTCGGGGCGGCCGTCGCGGTGACGCCGTTCGTGGACGAGGACTCGGACGACAGGACCGTGTTCGGCGCGGCCACCGGCGGGATGCTTGCCGGCATCCTGTTCGCCGATCGGGTCATGGCGCGTCGGTACGACTACACGTCGTGGGACGCGACGCAGGTGGGCCTCGGACTGGCGGCAGGAGCCCTGATGGGCGGCGCAACGGTCGTGCTGGCCGAGCCCCAGGACGAGGCGGTCGCTTTTGGGCTCATCACGGCAGGCGCGATTCTGGGCACCGTGGGCGGGCACTCGTTCGCAAACCCGGCGCGCGCCGGAACGGTTCGCGTGGGACTCGGCCGGCACCCGTCGACACGCATCGGAAACGCGGAACTGAAGTTCGACGCGCGCGCGCTGGCTCTTGGCGCGGCGGGAGTGCCAGGGCGGCACGGGATTCTCACGCTGCGCTTCTAACGTCCCTTCAAGTACATGTACCGCGGGCGGGCCTGCAGGCCGTGTCCCGCTGGCGGGCCGGCAGGACGTGTCCCGCTGGCAGTGCACGGTGCGCAGTGAGTCGTGAAACTGCCAAGGACAGGTCGGCGCTAGAACCTGTCCCTCGGACGTGCGTCGGCGAACTGCAAACTGCCCGCTGCCAGCGGCACACGTACTTCGCAGCGCTCTACTTGAAGGCGCTTAGTCCAGTCACTGCCTGGCCCAGCACGAGCGAATGGATGTCGTGCGTGCCCTCATAGGTGTAGACGCTCTCGAGGTTGGCCATGTGGCGCATCGCGGAGTACTCGGCGAGGATACCGACGGCGCCCAGCAGCCGCCGGCATTCGCGGGCGACGTCGGTCGCCATGCTCACGTTGTTCCGCTTGGCCAGCGAGACCTGCTGCGGCGTCATGGTGTTCGCGTCCTTCATGCGGCCCAGGTGGAGCGAAACGAGCTGCGCCTTCACGATCTCGGTGAGCATGTCGGCCAGGCGCTCCTGCTGGATCTGAAAGCCGCCGATGGGGCGGTCGAACATGACGCGGTTCTTCGCATACGAGACGGCCTCCTCGAAACACGCCATGGCCGCCCCGATGACGCCCCAGGAGATACCGTAACGGGCCTGCGTGAGACACATCAGCGGGCTCTTGAGCCCGCCCGACTTCGGGAGCAGCGCGTCGGCCGGCAGATGCACGTCTGAGAAAACCAGCTCGCTCGTGTCGCTCGCGCGCAGCGAGAGCTTGCCCTTCTGGTCCTTCGACGTGAACCCCTTCGTGCCGCGCGGAACAACGAAGCCGCGGATGGATTTCTCGTCCGCGTCCCCGTTGGTCTTCGCCCAGACGACCGCGATGTGCGCCGTGGACCCGTTCGTGATCCACATCTTGCCGCCATTCAGCACCCACGTGCCGTCCTTCTGCTGGCGCGCCATCGTGATCATCCCGGACGGATTCGATCCGTAGTCGGCTTCGGTGAGACCGAAACAACCGATGATCTCTCCGGCCGCCATTTTCGGGCAGATACTGCTTGCGCTGTTCTTCGCTGCCGAATGCGAAGATCGGATACATCGCGAGCGCGCCCTGCACCGAGGCGAAGGAGCGCACGCCGGAGTCGCCGCGCTCCAGCTCCTGCATGATGAGCCCGTACGCGACGTTGTTGAGCCCGGCGCATCCGTACTCCTCCGGGAGATTGGCGCCGAAGACGCCGAGCGACGCCATTTCGGGCACGAGCTCCTTCGGGAATTTTCCTTCGACGTAGCGGTCGCCGATGATCGGGAGCACGCGCTCGTCGACGAAACGCCGGACGCTGTCGCGGACGGCGCGCTCTTCCTCGGAGAGCTGGGCATCAATCGCAAAGAAATCGAGCATGTTGAAAGCTACTAGAAGCCGGGCGTTTCCTCCGGCAATAGCCGGCTGTTTTCCGGCGTCAGCCGGCAGTTGTCCGCGGCGCAGCCGCGGCGGTCTAGGCCGCCACCGTCCTCCTCGCCGACGGCGGAATGCCCACTTCGCGCGCCTTAGCCCGGAAGGTCCGGCCGTGATCGATCGGGAGGCCGCGCTCATCCTGCCACTGGTGCACCATCTCGTGCAGCAGCGTCTGCAGCGCCTCCTCCCAGCCGTCGCGGCGCACGTGTCGCCGGCTGATGGCGATCTCCGGCGGGTCGCCCGCCGGCGTGGCCGCGGTATAGTGGCCGAGGCGGGCGCGCATGCGACGCGACACCCGCACGTCGAGCGCCCGCAGGGTCCCGGCGAAGAACTGGGCGTTGAACCGCGCGTGAGACACGGTGAACCTCTCGGCCACGCCTTGATCGTCCGGGTGCGTGCGTCCTGCCCGGCGGCGCGGCGGCCCCGTCTCGATCGGAAAGGCCAGCAGTCGCGCGCGCGCCTCGAGGCGTACCCGGCGCGTGGACGCCTGGACGAACCGGACGATCGCCGCCAGCACGTCGTCCGGCGCATCGAGATACCCCTCGTGCACGCGCAGCTCGTCCCGCGCGACGCTCACCATCACGTTGCGATTGCGCGTCAGACGGAGCCGCGCGATCCGCGCCAGGCCCAGCGCGCGCAGCCGGTCGAGCAATCCCGCCGCCGTGCGCGGCTGATCGACCAGGACGAGCGCGAGCTGCGCCGCGTGCGGCTCGCGGCGGGGCGGTTTCAGCGGGCGAAACATCTCTGCGGGCCGGGCCCGAAGGTTCGCGTCGCGGCGTTCCAGATGAGGGTGTGGACCTCGACCTCGCCGCGCTCGATGCGAATGCTGTTCACCGAAGACGGCCGTCCGCCGCGGACGCGGTTCGAGATCGTGCCGGCCGTCGAGATGATCGTGCCCTTCCGGGTGTGCTCGATGTAGTGCACGGCTTCCTGGTGGTCGTGCCCGCAGCACACGAGGTCCACGCCCATCTCCGCGAACGCGCCGAGCACGCGGCTGGTGTTGCGCAGGCCATGGCGCTGCGACAGCTCGCCCTTCACCGGGTTGTGGTGCATCACGATGACGCGGGCGTCGCCCTGCGGGCTGCGGGAGAACTCGTCCGCCGCGCGCCGCAGCTGATCGTCGCGCAGGTATCCGATGATCGACAGGTCGCGCAGGTTCCAGGTGAGCGTGTCGCGAATGATGCCGTGACAGGTGTTGAGGCCCACGAACGTCGCGCCCGGCATGCGCAGCACGGGCTCGATGTCTTCGGCGATGTACTGCCGATACTTGCGGAGCAGCTTGCGATCGTCACCGAGACCGAAGGGCGAGAGCCACCACGCGACGTCGTGGTTGCCGGGAACGACGATCACCCGGCTCACGCGCTCGATGTGCTTGATGAACGCGCGAGCCCGCTGGAACTCGCCGGCGCGGGCGCGCTGCGACAGGTCCCCCGAGATCGCGACGACGTCGAACTTCTGGTCCTGGATCCACGCTTCGATCGCCTCGTACTGCTCGGGCACGGCGGCGTGGCCGAAATGCAGGTCCGAGCAATGGAAGAGCTGGATCCTCGTCACAGTCGGGCGATGATCGCGTCCGTGAAGTCGTCGGTGCTCGCGGATCCGCCCAGGTCGCGGGTCACGGTCTTGCCGTCGCGGATCACGCCCTCGAGGGCCTTGCGGACGCGCAGCCCGCGCTCGCCCTGGCCGATGTGCTCCAGCAGCATGCAGCCCGCCAGCACGAGCGCGCCGGGATTCGCGACGCCCTTGCCGGCGATGTCGGGCGCCGTGCCGTGCACCGCCTCGAAGATCGCGCCATGCAGGCCGATGTTCCCGCCCGGCGCGAGCCCGAGCCCGCCGACGAGCCCGGAAATCTGGTCCGACAGGATGTCGCCGAAGAGGTTCGTCGTGACGATGACGTCGAAGCGCTCGGGGTTGAGCACGAGGTTCATCGCCATCGCGTCCACGATGCGCTCGTCGAACTCGACGCGGCCCGCGTACTCGCGCGCCACGAGCCGGCCCGTGTCGAGGAACAGCCCCTGCGAGTACTTGAGGATGTTCGCCTTGTGCACCAGCGTCACCTTCTTGCGCCGGTGCTTCACCGCATACTCGAACGCGTAGCGGACGATGCGCTCGGAGCCCGCGCGCGTGATGATCGCCACCGACTCCGCCGCGGCCCGGGGGTCGTCGCCGATCTTGATGTAGTGCTCGATGCCGACGTACAGGCCCTCGGTGTTTTCCCGAATCAGCACGAGGTCGATGTTCTGGTAGCGGCCGCCGGGCACGATGGAGTACGCCGGCCGGACGTTGGCATACAGATCGAAGGTCTTGCGCAACGCGACGTTGATGGAGCGGAACCCCTCGCCGACCGGTGTCTCCAGGGGCCCCTTGAGCGCGAGGCGCGTGCGCTTGATCGAGTCCAGCGTGGCGTCGGGGATCGGGTCGCCGTACTTCGCGACCGCGGCCATCCCCGCGACCTGCGAATCCCACTGTATCTCGGCGCCGCTGGCTTCCAGGATGCGAACCGTGGCCGCGGTGATGGACGGCCCGATGCCGTCGCCGGGAATCAACGTGACTGGTACATCCATGATCGGAGTCGGGGTCGGAGCGCGTCGCGCGTCACGGCGCGACGAAGAGGTCGGCGAGTTTCGCGGCGACACTGGCGAGTGCGCGCGCGGGCGTGGCAGCCGTGTCGCCCCGGACGTCGCCGACCCAGCGCGCCTCGGTGAAGCGCGGATCGAGCAGCGCGACGCGCAACACGCCGCGCGCCGCACTCCCTCCCACCGGCTTCTCGAACCGGAGCTCGATCGGGAGCAGGACGTAGCGCACGTTCTCGTGCAGCGCGATCATCGTGCGCAGCTGCGTGGCGAGCGGTTCGGCGTATTTGCTGCCCGCCGCGAACGCGGGAGCGCGCACCTGCTCGAGCGCCAGCGCGCGCGGGTCCGCCGCGTACGTGCGGTTGCGCTCGTAGCTGCGGATGAGATCCGCCGGCATCACCCACTGCGCCGACACGGCGCGTTCGGCGAACACGCCCGCGACCGCGGAATCGAGCTGACGCGAGACGGCACGCGCCCCGCCGAGCTGCTGGATCCAGCCGAGCGAGTCGCCGCGGACGTGGCCGGTGGGCGCGAGCGCGACGCGCTGGGCGACGAACGCCGCGAGCGGCGTGATCACCTGTGATGGCTGGGGGAAGGGCGTCAGGGTTCCGCCCTCCGTGCGGCGGCCGCAGGACGCCGCAGCGGCGACGACGATGACGCAGATCGAGAACACCCTCGCGGATCGCTGCACGGCGGGAAAAATAATCCGGCGGCGCGTCCGTCGCTGCGCTTCGATGAGATCGCTGTTGACCGTGCCCGTGCGCCACGGCAGTTTTGCCCGATGCCAAAATCGGTCTCCCTCGCACTCTGGATGCTCGTCGCCGCCGCGGGCGCGGGCGCGATCGGATACATCGCCGTGTCGCGCGGCGAGACGATCAGCGCCGCGTGGCTGGTCACCGCGGCCGTGTGCACCTACCTCATCGGCTACCGCTTCTATAGCAGGATCATCGCGGTGAAGGTCTTCGCGCTCGACGCCAGGCGCCCGACGCCGGCGACTCGGCTCAACGACGGCCGCGACTACGTGCCGACGAATCGCTGGATCGTCTTCGGCCACCACTTTGCCGCGATCGCGGGGCCGGGGCCGCTGGTCGGGCCGACGCTCGCTGCCCAGTTCGGGTTCCTGCCCGGCATGCTCTGGATCCTGGTCGGCGTCGCCATCGGCGGCGCCGTCCAGGATTTCGTCATCCTCGCGGCGTCGGTGCGCCGCAACGGGAAGTCGCTCGGCCAGATGGCCAAGGAGGAGATCGGCCCGATCGCCGGGTTCGCCGCGCTGGTCGCGGTCCTCGGCATCATGGTGGTGCTGATCGCGGTGCTGGGGCTGGTGGTCGTCAACGCGCTGCGGTCCAGCCCATGGGGCGCGGTGACGATCGCGCTCACGATCCCGATCGCGATGTTCATGGGCGTGTACCTGCGCTGGATCCGGCCCGGCCGCGTGCTCGAGGCCAGCGCCATCGGCATCGCGCTCCTCGTCGTGGCCCTGTACGCGGGCCAGTGGGTGGCGGGGAACCCCACGCTCGCCCCGATGTTCACGCTGTCCGGACCGACGCTCGCCTGGCTGATCATCGCGTACGGGTTCGCGGCGTCGGTGCTGCCGGTCTGGCTGCTGCTCGCGCCGCGCGACTACCTGTCGGCGTTCGTGAAGATCGGCGTCGTGCTCGCGCTCGCCGTCGGCGTCATCGTGCTCCTGCCGCCGCTCCAGATGCCGGCGATCACGCGCTTCGTGGACGGCACCGGGCCCGTGTTTGCCGGCAAGGTGTTCCCGTTCGCGTTCATCACCATCGCCTGCGGCGCCATCAGCGGCTTCCACGCCCTGATCTCCAGCGGCACGACGCCCAAGCTGCTGGAAAACGAGAAGGACGCGCGCATGGTGGGCTACGGCAGCATGCTGATGGAGTCCATGGTCGCGATCCTGGCGCTCGTGGCCGCCTGCGTGCTCACGCCGGGCGTGTACTTCGCGATCAACGCGCCCGCGGGTATCCTCGGCACCACCGTGGAGGCGGCTGCGGCGACCGTCCAGACGTGGGGCTTCGTGGTCACGCCCGCGGAGCTGACCGCGCTGGCGGCGAACATCGGTGAATCGTCCGTCCTTTCACGCACGGGCGGCGCGCCGAGCCTCGCGATCGGCATGGCGCACATCTTCTCGAACGTGTTCGGCGGCGGCGCGATGGCGCTGTGGTACCACTTCGCCATCATGTTCGAGGCGATCTTCATCCTCACCACGATCGACGCCGGCACGCGCGTGGGCCGGTTCATGGTGCAGGACCTCGGCAAGCACGTGTGGGCGCCGATCGGCCGCGTCTCGTGGTATCCCGCCGTCGTCATCTCCAGCGCGGTGATCGTCGCCGCCTGGGGCTACTTCCTGTACCAGGGCGTCGTGGACCCGCTCGGCGGCATCAACTCGCTCTGGCCGCTGTTCGGCATCTCGAATCAGCTCCTGGCCACCGTGGCGTTGTGCGTCGGCACCACGATCATCATCAAAATGGGCAAGGCGCGCTACGCCTTTCTCACCATGATCCCGCTGGTCTGGCTCGTGATCGTCACCATGACCGCGGGCGCGCAAAAGATCTTCTCGGCCGATCCCAAGCTCGGCTTCCTGTCGCACGCGCGCGCGATCTCGGCCGCGATCGCGGAGGGGGCGCTGCCGGCGAGCATCGCGTCCATCGAGGCCGCGCGGCGCGTCGTCTTCAACGACTACCTCAACACCGCCGTCGCGGCGTTCTTCATGCTCTCGGTGGTCGTGATTCTCGCCGACAGTTTGCGCGAGTGGTCCGCCGTACTGGGGGGACGCAAGCCGGCGCTCAGCACCGAAGTGCCGTTCGAGGGGCCGGTGGCCTTGGCGGGAGACTAACCGCCGCTCTTGCCGGACAGCGACTTGCGCGCGCGGTCCGCGCTCGCCATCCACATCTGCACGAGCTCTTCCTTGAGCGGCGGCATGCGCTCGGCACGGGGTCCCGATTTCCTGATGCGCTCGCGGCGGCGCACGCGCCACTCGGGAACACCGGCCACGACGTAGAGCGCGAGGCTCGCGGCCAGCGGCGCCGCCCAGAAGCGCGCGACGTCCCCGGCTGGTTGCGACGCGCCGACGAGCAACCACGCCGCCAGCCAGCGGCCGACGCCGGCGAGCCCGACGATCGCGGCGAGGAGCTGCAGCGCCAGACGGACGCGACGCAGCCGAAGCAGCATCCGACGCGTGGGACCGGCGACGATTCCGAAGTCGCCTGTGCCGTTGATCAGGCTTCCCGCGTCCCGCCGCGTGTCACAGACCACGTCTGCGACCACCCACCATGGGTAACCCGCGCCCGCGGCCCAGCGCCAGCGCTGCAGCGTGAGCAACAGATAGAACACGAACATGGTGGCCAGTCCGAAGAGGACCGCGAGGCACGCTCCCAGCACGAACGATCGCCAGAGCCCCGGCCCGGACGCTGCGCCGCGCAGGACGGCGAGCCGCGGCCAGAGGGCGAGGACACCGAAGAAGAGCGCGGCGGCGACAGCCGTGGCGCCCGTGGCCGACAGCAGGCGCGCGCCGACGCTGCGCATCGGCGACATTCCCGGCGGCGGCCATTCCACGACCAGTTTCTCGCCCGGCATCAGGAAGTGAACGATCTCCTGCGCGCTTGGCCGCCGGGCGGGACTCTTGTCGAGACAGCGCGCGATCAGCGTGGCCAGCTCGTCGCTGACGTCCGACCTCAGCTCGTCCACGCGCGGCGGGGTGTCCCTCAGCTGCGCCGCGATCACCTGCAGGGGCGTGCCTTCGAACGGCGCGCGGCCCACCAGCAGCTCGAACGCAAGGATGCCGAGGCTGTACACGTCGCTCTTCCCCGTGACCTCCTCGCCGTTGCCCTGCTCCGGGCTCATGTAGGTCGGCGTCCCGAGATACATCCCTTCGTCGGTGAGCCGGCGTCCCAGGCTCTGGCGCCGCGAGCTGTAGGCGGCGGAGATGCCGAAGTCCAGCACCAGGGCGCGGCCCGTCTCGCCATCGAGGACGATGTTGTTGGGCTTGATGTCGCGGTGATACACCTTGCGGCGATGCGCGGCGGCGAGCCCGGCGGCGACGTCCGCCATGAGTCGGCGTACGCGCACTTCCGTCAGCTGGCGGCCGCGCAGCGCGCCCATACCGAGCGTGGGGCCGTCCACGAACTGCATGACGAAGTACGGGATTCCCCCCGGGACTTCGCCGACATGATAGACGTTCACGATGTTCGGGTGCGATACGGCCGCAATGGCCTCCGCTTCGCGGGTGAACCGCTTGCGCGCCACGGTATCGTCGGCGAGCACCGGCGAGAGCAGCTTCACCGCCACCTCGCGCTTGAGGACCGCGTCGCGACCGACAAAGACGTAGGACATGCCGCCCTCACCGACCATGCCGAGGACGCGAATGTTGGGCGCCAGTGCCCGGACCAGGTCTGCGTAGAGGTCCTTCATCTCCACGGGCGGCTTCTGGAAGCGGACCCACTCGCCCGAGCGGATCTCGCCCGAGGGAATCTCCCGGGACCGGGGCGGGGCAGGCGCGTCGCACACCGCGCACGTGGCCGCGCGCAGGCTCACGGGCGCCTGACACACCGGGCAATGCGGAAACTCGCTCGAGCCCCGCGACGGTGCGGGACGGGGCGAGTCCGGTGTCGACGGCGACGGCGAGACGGGTTCCACCAGTGGCCTTTTGGCGATGCAGGCCTCAACATACGACACGTACCATGACGCGCCAGAGCGACGCGCGGCGATCCGGCCGCGTGCCGCGCCCATCTCCGTCAGACGACACGTATCACCATGCCCCGATTCGCGTTCCCCGGCGTCCTGCTCGGCGCCATGATCACGACGGCCCTGCCGACACGCGCGCCGGCCCAGGAGCGGCCCGCGTTCGACCTCTCTATCGCCAACATCATGCGCGGGCCCGAGGTATACGGCCGCGAGCCACAGCGCGTCCGCTGGAGCGCCGACGGCCGCTGGATCCACTTCGCCTGGAACGCGCCGGGGACCAAGTGGAGCGAGCCGCTCCATTCGTACCGGGTGCGCGCGGCCGCCGGCTCCAGGCCGGAACGGCTCACCGAGGCACAGGCGGATTCCGCCGGGCCGCTCTTTGCCGACGGCTCGTTCTCGCGCGACCGCCGCTTCAAGGCCGTCGCGCACGAGGGCGATCTCTACCTCGTGGACACGCGCGCGGCCACCGCCCGGCGATTGACGCAGACGGTCGGCACCGAAAGCAGCCCCACGATGACCGCCGACGCATCCGGCGTGTATTTCGTGCGCGACAACAACATCTATCTGCTCGACCTCGCGCGCGGTCTCACCAGACAGATCACGGACGTGCGGACGGGTCCGGCGCCGCGCGATTCCACATTCACCGGACAGCGCGCGGCGCTTCGCTCGCAGCAGCAGGAGCTGTTCGACGCCGTCCGCGAGCGCGCGCGCCTCGACAGCCTCGAGAAGAAGAACCAGCGCGAGCACGAAGCGCTGCAGCCCAGACCCCTGTACCTCGCGCAGAACGAGCGCGTCAGCCAGCTGAGCGTGTCGCCGGGTGGATCGGCGCTGTTGATCCAGACCACCGTCCCTGCGCAGGCCGCGCGCGGCACGGAAGTGCCCAGCTTCGTCACGGCGAGCGGTTACACCGAGCCGCTGCGCGTTCGCACCAAGGTGGGCGACGAGCAGGCCAGCAGTCGCGTGGCCTTCCTGGCGCTCACGCGCGACGGTGGCGACGTCCGCTGGCTGAAGGTAGTTCCATCGGATACGAGCAGACCTCCGTCGCAGACCTTCAGCGCCGGGTGGAACGATGCCGGCACGGCGGCGCTGGTGGGAGCCGTCTCGCGCGACTTCAAGACGCGTCACCTCCACAGCGTGGACGCGCGCGGAAACCTCACCACCATCGAGACGCTGCGCGACAGCGCGTGGGTGCTCGCGGGTGACGCGGGATGGCTCGACGGGTCGCGCGTGTGGTTCGTGTCGGAAGCCGACGGCTACGCCCACGTGTACACCGCCAACGCCGACGGCAGCGACAAGCGCCAGATCACGAGCGGCAAGTGGGAGGTGACCGACGTGACGCTGTCGCCCGACCGCCGCACGTTCTATCTCACGTCGCGCGAAAGCTCGCCCTTCGACGCGCACTTGTATCGCATGAGCGCGGCCGGTGGCGCGCGGGAGCGCATCACGGCGCGCGCGGGCTCGCACGCGACGGTCCTCTCGCCCGACGGCCAGTGGATCGCCAACGTCCACTCGGTCGCGAACAGGCCGCCCGAGCTGTTTCTCATGCGCAACACCGCCGGAGCGGAGATGGCCCAGCTCACGACGTCACCCACCGCGGAGTGGCTGAGCTTTCCGTGGATCACGCCGGAGATCGTGTGGATCACGGCGTCGGACGGCGTGCACGTGCCCGCACGCATCTACAGGCCGAAGGACGTGGGCGCCCAGCCGAACGGCGCGGGCGTCATCTTCGTGCACGGCGCGGGCTATCTGCACAACGTGCACAACTATTGGTCGTCGTATTCGCGCGAATACATGTTCCACCACCTGCTGGCGTCGCGCGGCTACGTGGTGCTCGACATCGACTACCGCGGCTCGGCCGGCTACGGCCGCGACTGGCGCACGGCGATCTACCGGCACATGGGCGGCCGCGACCTGCAGGACCACGTCGACGGCATCACGCTACCTGCACGCGCGAGTTCGGCGTCGCACCCGAGCGCGTCGGCATCTACGGCGGCAGCTACGGCGGATTCATCACGCTCATGGCGCTCTTCACCGAGCCCAAGCACTTCGGCGCGGGCGCCGCGCTGCGCAGCGTCACCGACTGGGCGCACTACAACCACCCGTACACGCGCGCGCATCCTGAACACGCCGGAGGACGACACGCTGGCGTATCGGCGCTCGTCGCCGATCTATTTCGCCGAGGGGCTCGAGGACCCGCTGCTCATCGCGCACGGCATGGTGGACGTGAACGTGCACTTCCAGGACGTGGTGCGTCTGGCGCAGCGATTGATCGAGCTGGGCAAGAAGAACTGGGAGATGGCGGTGTACCCGGTGGAGGATCACGGATTCGTGCGGCCTGACTCGTGGACCGACGAGTACACGCGCATCTACAAGCTGTTCGAGCGCCACATCGGCTCGGCGCGGGAGACGCGGACGTCGAGCGGAGCGGGTCGCCAATGACGTTTGCAGAGGCGCGCGCTGCGTTGCGTCGCGCAGCAGCGGTCGTGCGGCGGATCGTCGGCGTGCCGGACTATGAGACGTACCTGGCGCACGTGCGCGAGTGTCACGCGGGCACGGCGCCGATGACGCGCGAGGAGTTCGAGCACGCGCGGCTCGAGGACAAGTACTCGCGTCCCGGGCAGCGCTGTTGCTGAGACCGGGTCAGCGACCCGGCATCTTCGGCCGCGGCAGGAACACCAGGACCATCGAGGCCGTCCCGGCGAGCGCAGCACCTACCGTGAACGCCGCGGGAGCTCCAAAGCGATCCCACAGGAGCCCGAACAACAGCGAGGCCGGGAGCATTCCCAGCCCGATCGTCAGGTGGAACCATCCGAACGCGGTGCCCTGTCGTGCGGCCGGGGCGAAGTCCGCCACGAGCGCGCGCTCGGGACCTTCGGTGAGCGCGAAGAACAACCCATACGCCACGAACAGCGCCCAGACATGCCACTGCGCTGATGCGAGCGCGAACCCCAGGTACACCAGCGTATAGACCGTCCAGCCGGCGATCACCGTGGGCGCTCGGCCGAGACGATCTGAAAGCGCGCCGCCATAGGTGCTCGTGACGCTCTTCACCAGGTGCAGCGTCGCCCACAGAATTGGAGCGAGCGCGATGGGAACGCCAAGCTGGTGCGCCCGGAGAAGCAGGAAGGCGTCGGTAGAGTTGCCGAGCGTGAAGACGAGTACGACGCCCAGGTAGGCCCAGAATGATTTTGGCAAAGCCGCGGCTTCGCCGCGGACAATCGCCGGCGCTTCGCGCCGGAGAACCGCGCCGGCTTCGCCGGCGACAACCGCGGCGGCTGCGCCGCCCACGACCGCCGGCGCTTCGCGCCGGAAAACTGCCGCGGCTTCGCCGCGGATACCTGCCGTGGCAGTTTCTCGCACGAACGCAACCACGGTGATCACGGCCAGCACCGCGGGAATTGCGGCGAGCCAGAACACCGTGCGCACCTCGAGCCCCGACCACTGCAGCAGCGCGAACGCGACGAGCGGGCCCACGACCGCGCCGGCGTGGTCCGCGGCGCGCTGAAAGCCGAACGCGCGCCCGCGGCTCGACGGATCCACCGATTCCGCGATCAACGCGTCGCGCGGCGCGCTGCGGATCCCCTTTCCCACGCGATCCGTCAGGCGAATGGCCAGCACCTGCGCGGCCGACTGCGCCGCCGCGACCAGCGGTCGCACCACCGACGCCAGCGCGTAGCCGGCGACCACGAGCGGCTTGCGGCGCTTCACGCGGTCCGACCACCAGCCGCTCGCAAGCTTGAGCAGCGACGCCGTCGTCTCCGCGGCGCCTTCGATGGCGCCGAGCATTCCCGCCGACGCGCCGAGCGTCACCGTGAGGAACGACCGGCAGCAGGGGATAGATCATCTCGCTCGAGACGTCGGTGAAGAAACTCACCACGCCCAGCGCGATCACGTTGCGTCCCAGGCTCGAACGGGTAGGCTGACGCACGGCAGAATCTACCACTTGCAATTCGCGCCGCTCAAATCAGAATCAAGCCATGACCGCACGCGTGGCCGCCGCCACGAGGGACGCCTTTCGTGAGCTCGCGCGCGAACGGCGCTGGCTGGCCGGGATGGAGGGTGAGACCCTCCGGTCACAGATTCACATCGCCCAAATCGCGGCGCCCACCGGCGGCGAGCGCGCCGCGGGCGCGCTGGATCGCCGAACGGCTGTCGAGCTTCGGTCTCCGCACGGTTCTCGACGCCGAAGGCAACGTGGTCGCGCGCCTCCCCGGCGCGTACGGCGCGGCCCCGGTCGCGGTCTGTGCGCACCTCGACACGGTCTTCCCGGCCGACACTGCCCTCGACATTCGCCAGGTCGGAGGGCGCGTCCTCGGCCCCGGCATCTGCGACAACAGCCGGGGGCTGGCGGTCATGCTCGTGCTCGCGCGAGTCCTCAGGGCGCGCGGCGGCGAGCTCGCGCGTCCCGTCGAGTTCGTCGCGACCACGGGCGAGGAGGGCGCGGGAAATCTGCGGGGCGCCAAGTTCCATTTTGCCAACTCGCCGCCGCCGTTCGCCGTCGTCGCGCTCGACGGCGCGGGCGACGAACGCATCGTGAACACGGCGCTCGGCTCGCGCCGGTTCCGGGTCTCGTATCGCGGCCCGGGAGGGCACAGCTGGGCGGCCTTCGGCGCGGCGAATCCCGTGCACGCTGCCGCGCGTGCAGCCGCGTCGCTGGCGTCGCTGCGGCTGATCGGCGCCGGGCGGTCGGCCCTCACGGTCAGCCGCATCGGCGGCGGCGCCTCGATCAACGCGATCCCTGAGGACGCGTGGTTCGAGGTGGACGCGCGGAGCACGAGCGAGGCGACGCTGGCGCGCCTCGAGGGCGACGTCCGCGGGATCGCATCCGCGGCGGCCGTGGAGGAGAATCGCCGCCGCACGCCCGGTAGCGCCGCGATGACCGTCGCGGTCGAGAAGATCGGCGACCGCCCGAGCGGACGGACTCCGGAGGACTCGCCCGTGGTGGTCGCCGCGCTCGAGGCGACGCGGCTCGTGGGCCGCGCACCGGAACTCGCGGTCGCGTCCACGGACGCCAACGCGGCCATCGCCATCGGCGCGCCGGCGATCGCGATCGGCGGCGGCGGGCGCGGCGGCGACGCGCATTCCAGCCGCGAGTGGTTCGACAACACCGCCGCCACGGCAGGTGTGGAACGTGCGCTCACGATCGTGGCGACCATGTCCCGACTTGCTGCAGACTGAACTGCTAAACGGCGTTCTTAACCGCGTTCTTAACGACGTTCTTGAAGGCGTTCTTGAAGGCGTCCTTGAAGGCGAGTGCACCGCAGTAAGATCGCCGTAAAGATCGCAGTAAAGATCGCAGTAAAGATCGCTGTAAAGAACGCCGTTGAGACCGCTGTGAGAATTATCTGACTCGAATCTCGGAGTGAGACCCAACGGTAGCGTCGCCCCTGAAGTTCTCGAGCACCACCTCGTCGCCGATGAGCGAGTCGTGCAGCTCCGAGCGCGTGATCGTGGATTTGCCGCCGATGATCGCGTCGCGCACGGACGAGTCCGAGATCGTCGTGCCCGCCTCGACCGAGACGTTCGGCCCGATCGTCGAGCGCGCGAGTGTCACGCCGTCCTCGATGTAGACCGGCTCCACGATCGTCACGTCCGGCGGAAGAGTCTTCGGGCGCCGCGCCATGTTGCGCTTCTCGAGCATGATGCGATTGGTCTCGAGCAGCGTGTCGATCTTGCCGGCGTCGTACCAGCCTTCCACGTCCTCGACCTTCAGCTTCGCGCCCTTGTCCACCATGTACTGGAACGCGTCCGTCAGATAGTACTCGCCCTTGTTCGGGGGCTGCTTCATGACGTGGTCGATGCCCTCGAACAGCAGCTTCCAGTTCTCGATGTACTGCAGCCCGATGTTCGCGCGCTTCGAGATCGGCTCGCTGGGCTTCTCGACGATGCGCGTCATGTTGCCGTCCGCGTCCGTGACGATGACTCCGAAGCGCTTGAAGTCCTCGACTTCCTTCGTCCAGATGATGCCGTCCGCCTTCGTATGCTTGATGACGCCCAAGTCGGCGTCGAAGATCGTGTCCACGAAGATGATCATCACCGGCCGGTCCACGTACGGACGCGCGAGCCGGATCGCGTCGGCCGTGCCGCGTTGCTCCTTCTGCTCCACGAACACTGACTTCCACGGGTACGCGGCGCGGACGTACTCCTCGACCGTGTCCTTCAGGTGCCCGGTGATGTAGATGACTTCGTCCACGCCGCCGAGCTTCTTGAGATCGTCCATCACGTAGTCGATCACGGGCTTGCCCGCGATCTTGAGCATCGGTTTGGGCGTGAGGTGCGTGTGGGGTCGCAGCCGCGTGCCCTTCCCGGCAAGCGGGATGATGACCTTCATGGCGCGCTCGTCCCTGCGCGACCGTAGCGGTCCTTGAGACGCACGACGTCATCGAGGTGCGGCGTGGACGCTTCCAGCACGTCGCAGTCGGTCACGGCCTCGATGTAATGCACCGTGCCCGGCGCGATACGGAACGACTCGCCCTTCCTGAGCTTCATGTCCTGGATGGTGTCGCTGTCCGGCAGCTTGACCCAGCAGATCATCTCGCCGGACAGGAGGTGAACGGTCTCGTCCTTCTCGCGGTGGTACTGCAGCGACAGCGCTTCCCCGGCGTTGACGTGGAGGATCTTGCCGACGTACGCGTCGGTCTTCGCCCAGATGATCTCGTAGCCCCAGGGCTTGGGGACGTGCGTGACCGTGACGCGCCCGGTCGCCGGATTCCCGCGCGGAAGTTCGTTGCTCATGGCGGGCTGAATAATACTCGAGGGCGCAGGCCGAAGATCGCTCACCAGTAGTCGGCGAATGCGATCACCCAGCGCGCCGCGAACTGCTCGGCGGTCCGCGTGCGATCGATCGCAAGGCCGGGCTGGCTCACGAAGAACGGCGAATCGACGCGGAGCACGACGTCACGGTCGTACAGGCGGCCGCGTACACTGACGCCGACGCCGGCGTCCCCGAGGTCGTCCAGCGCGTCGGCCGACGCCGCGTCCGCGAACGCATGGACCCAGAACGACAGCCCGGTGAGGCGCGGCACGCGTCCGAGCTGCCGTGATGCGTCGAGATTGACGGCGCCAATCCACTCGGTGGAGACGAAGGGGGAAATCCCGCGCAGCGCTGCTCCGCCGGGCGGCAGCCAGTAGAACCCCGGGCGCTTGAGGAGCGCGCCCTGGGGGCGCCACCAGCTGTTCTCGAAGGTCGAGATCGCGTCGGCGGAACTGACGAGGAGGGCGCGCTGCAAGGGGATGTCCGTCGACGCGGCTCCGAAATAGCCGCGGATCGCAAGGCGAGAACGCTCGGACGGCACGCGGGCCGCGCCGATGGCCAGCTCTCCTTTGGCGTAGAAGTCGTCGGCGCCGCCCAGCACGGCGCGCGCCTCCATGAACCAGTTGTTGCGGGTCGCTCGCCCCCTCTGCCACAGGCCACGGAACGCGAGATCCGTGGTGGTCACGCTATCCCATGATTCGGGGAGGGCGGCGGAACTCCTGGGGTTCGCGTAGGTCAGCACGACATCGGCCGCCCGCACGCCGCGCAAGGTGGCGATCTCGCGCCGCCATCCGAGGTCGGCTTTCTCGATCTCGTCGAGCCGCGCTCCCCGCATGCGGAAGCCCATCAGCGGACGACCGCGCCAATACGGGTTCTCGAGTCGGAACCAGGCATTGAGTCTCTGACCTGCGCCCAGCGAAGGCCTCGAGTCTGTGTCCCACGCGGCGCCGACTTCGCTGCGATCAACGACGCCGAGATAGCTCGAGCGCATGCGCAGTCCAGCGGTGACGCGGGCCGGATCCGAATACCAGATCGTCGGCGCAAAAAGCAGGACGTCGCGCTCCCGCTGGGCCTGGGTCAGGAACGGCCAGTCGACGTTTGCCCGGCCGCCGTCGAACCAAGGGCGTCTCACGTCATTGCGGCGGTTCCAGTCCCACGAGAAATGGTACGGGTCCAGACGCACCTCGAGCGGCTCCTGCTGCGTCACGATGCGAACCGTTTCCCCATCGTACGGCGGAGCCGCGAGGCGACCCAATGTCCAGCCGGCCGTCGTGCGAACCCCCACCGCGATGGGATGGCGGTAGGCGCCGCGCCGTTGCACTTCGGCGAGTGTCACCCACGATCCATCGGCGCTTCGGGACGAGCGCGTGCCACGCAGCGCATAATCGGCGAGCCCCGTGTGATGCACCCACTGCTCGAAGAACCAGCCGAGGTCCCGCCCGCTCACGCGCTCCGCCGAGGCGCGCATCGCGCGCTCGTCTACGTGCTTCAGCGCCCAGCGCGAGTAGTAGTCGCGCAGGAACCGGACGAACACCGTGTCGCCCAGCGCGTCGCGCAGCTGCCCGTACATCAGCTCCGCGCGCGTGTAGATCATGGTGTTGTAGGTGCTGAAATCGCGGAATTCGTGCGCGGCGGTGCCGATGGGCTCCGATTGGCCCTCGATGTCGGTGAGCGCCTGCGCGAGCGGCATCCGCTCCACCACGGGTACAGCGAGACGGAGCCCCAACTTGCGGTATCCTCGAACCGGCGTCGGCGGCGGATCGGCGACGCCGCGACGCAAGCGCTCCTGGGGCGTGAGCGACTGCGCCCATGAGGTCTGGTACGACGTGAGCCCCTCGTCCATCCAGCCGCTGCGCCACTCGTTGTCCGCCAGGATGCCGTACGTCCACACGTGTCCGCCCTCGTGCAGGATCAACCCCTGCGACGGCGACCCGTTCATCTGCATCATCGGGAATTCGGTGCCGCCGCCGTCGACGCGGTGCAGCACCGTCATCTGCGGATAGGCGTAGGTGCCATACATGCCCTCGAGCCAGCGCAGCGCGTTCTGCGTGCGCTGCACGACACGCCCGCCGCCCCATGTGGAGTCGTCGCCCGGCCGATACAGCACGTGGATCGAGACGGTGTCCCACGTCCGGAAGTGCGTGGTCGGCGCGGGACGAGCGTACACGCCGCCCTCGTAGCGGTAGTCCGGCGACGCGGACCACGCGAAGTGATGGACGTCGCGCGCGACGAACCGGACGGTCTTGTGGTCCGCCCCCGCGGGAACCGTCTGTGGCTGGACGGCGGACGGCACGTCGCCGTACGCGCCCTGCCCGGACCGCGGCGCGCCTCCGCCCGGGGGCAGCGCGCCGGACCAGGCGGGATCACCCGACACCGGCACGCCGGTGGCGCCCACCACCTGGTCCTGCGCGAGAATGAGCGTGACGTCGTAGCTGCCGAATTCCCCGTAGAACTCGCCCGCCGGCTGCAGCGCGTTGTACTGCCAGCCACCGCGATCGTACACGGCGACCTTCGGATACCACTGCGCCAGGTCCCAGTGTCGGCCGCGCCGGCCCTGACGGCGCGGCACCGTGGACGGCCGCGCGTCCCACTCGAACGTGATCACCACCGAATCGCGCGGCGCCAGGGGCCGCGGCAACGCGATGCGCGCCACGGTGCTGTCCGGCGCGCCCGGATACACGACGTCGACCGCGACGCCGTTCACGCGCACGGGCGCCGTGAAGCGCTCGTACCCGTACTCGGGCTCGCGCAGCTTCTGAAAGCGGACGCGGCCCTCGCGCTCGTCCATTTCGCTCCACTTCGAGCCCGGACGAAAGGCGTTCAGATATTGATGGAAGTACATCGCCCGCAGCGTGTCGGGCGAATTGTTGACGTAGCGCAGCACCCCCGTGGCTCGCACCTTCGCGGCGCGCTCGTCGAGCGTCGCCGTGATCGTGTAGGCGACGCGCTGCTGCCAGTAGCCGACGGTGTCGCCGCCCGGCGGCGTCGTCCCTCCCCCGCCAGACGGTTGGCCCTGCTGCAATGCGAGCGCGAGCGCGGCGCTGGTCCAGTTCACCATCGCACAAAGATGAACGGCCCAGCCGGAATCGGAGAGGGGAACACGACTTGCTTTTTCAGCGTGTCGAAGTCCGCGCCGGAGGCAGAATGGCATTCCCGAAACGTCGTTTGGTCTATGTTGCGCTGGGGTTTCTCCCGATCATCCCCGCGCTGTTCGGCTCGTACCTGCTCGACCTCGTGCGCCCCGATCCACCGATGTCGCTGGTCGCGGACCTCGGGAGCCGGACGATGAGCGTTCTCGAGAATGGTGAAGTCGTAGCGTCGTACGGCATCGCGATCGGACGGCCCAGTCATCCCACGCCGACCGGGAGTTTTCAGACCGGCTCCATCATCTGGAACCCGGGCTGGACGCCCCCGCCTTCCGAGTGGGCGCGAGGCCTCGAGCCCCGCTCGCCCGGCGATCCGCGGAACCCGATGCAGGGCGTGAAGATCTACTTCGACCCGCCGTACTATTTCATCCACGGCACCAATGACCCCGGATCGATAGGGGAGGCCGCGTCGCACGGTTGCATCCGCATGACGGAAGGCGACGCGACGGCCCTGGCGCGAAAGATCCAGAGCGCCGGTGGCAGCGTCCCTCTCGAGATCAAGGGTTGAGCCCGCCCCCCAACCACCTGATGAAGTTTTGATGAAGCCTGTGGCGCGGTGACAGGGCGGCCGTATCGTACAGGAGTCCCATGTACGCTACGTGCCTGTTCTGTCACTCGCGTCTCGGCGCCAACCAGGCGATCGAGGAATTCCCGGTGGGGCGGCGCCTCGCGTTCGACGCGAGGCAGGGGCGCCTGTGGGTCGTGTGTCCATCGTGTGGCCGCTGGAACCTGTCGCCGCTCGACGAGCGGTGGGATGCCATCGAGTCGTGCGAGCGGCGGTTCAGAGCGACCAGCACGCGCGTCACGACCGATCAGATCGGACTCGCGCGCCTGCCTGAAGGCTGCGACCTGATCCGCATCGGCGCTCCGCTGCGTCCGGAGTTCGCGGCGTGGCGGTACGGCGACCGGTTCCTCCGCCGGCGCGCTCGCGCCAGGGTCTCCGTCGCGGTCGGCGCGGTGACCGCCGCCGCCGGCGCCATCGCATTCGCGCCGGTGGTGGTTCCCGCGCTCGCCATGGGCGCGCTCTCGGTCGTGATCCTGCCGGGGGTCACGACCATCGCGGGCGTGGCGCCCATGATCGGCGCGATCGCGCTGCGCGACTACCTCACATACGACCGCGTCGTTGGCCGACTGTCGCGACGGAATGACGCCGGCGGGCGGCGCCCGCAGGTCGTGACGATTCGCGCGAAACACGCCGACGCCGCGGAGCTTCAGGTCCGTTCCGGCGACCCGCCCGGCGTTTCGCTCGACGTTCCTCACGACGACGGGTGGGTTCACTTCGAGGGGCTGGAAGCCATGCAGGCGGCCAGCGCGCTGCTCGCGGGCGCGAATCGCTTCGGCGCGGCCGAGGCGCAGGTGCAGGACGCGGTCAAGCGCGTCGAGGAGCTCGGCGACGCCGCGACGTACCTGCGCGCGGCCTCGTCGCTCGGCGGCGCGCGCAGCAGCCGGATGTTCTCGCTGCTCAACGTCTGGCGCGGTCTGGGCGCGATGCGTCTCTCCAGTACCGAACGGCTGGCCCTGGAGATGTCCCTGCACGAAGAGAGCGAGCGTCGCGCATTGGAAGGCGAGCTCGCTCTCCTCGAGGAAGCGTGGCGCGACGCGGAAGAAATCGCGCGCGTCGCCGACGCGCTCTAGTCGTTCGCGATCTTGCCGTCCTTCGTCGGCTTGAGGTGCTTGTCGAGCCACGCGACCCAGCGCGCCCAGAGATCGAGGTTCGTCTCGCGCGTCGCCTGGCCGTGATCCTCGTAGGGGTGCATGAACAGCGCGGCCGGCTTGCCCATGCCCTGGAGCGCGTGGAACAGCCGGATCGAGTTGACCGGGTCGGTGCCGACGTTCTGGTCTTCCAGATTGTGGTACATCAGGAGCGCGCCGGTCAGCCGGTCCGCATAGAGCAGCGGTGACATCGAGAGATACGTCTCGCGCGCTTCCCACAGGTCGCGACGCTCGCTCTGGAAGGTGTTGGGCGTGAGCGTGCGGTTGTAATTCCCGTCGCCGGCGATGCCCGCCTTGAAGAACGGCGTGTGGACCATGGCGTTCACCGTGCTGAACGCGCCGTAGCTGTGCCCGCCGATACCCAGGCGCTGACGGTCGGCGATGCCGCGCCGATCGAGCTCGTCGATCACGGCCGACAGATTGTTGCGGAGGTCGGGGATGTAGTTGTCGTTCATCCGTCCCCGCTCGCCGAAGATGGGGGCGTCGGGCTCGACGACCGCGTACCCCTGCGTGATGAGATACACGATCGAGCGCGGTCCGAGGTTCGGGAACCGGTTCTTGTTGTAGGTTCGCTTCGTCCGGTCGTACCCCGCCTGGTCGGTGTACTCGTACGGGTAGAACCAGATCATCGTCGGAAGGCGTGAACCGCCGGGCTTCCAGTCGGCGGGGAGCGTGACGTTGACCCAAAGGCGGTAGCCGTCCGCGCGCGTCACGGGAATGATGTGACGCTGGGCGTTCGTGATCTCCGGAGAGTAGTCGCGATTGGTCGTCAGCTTGGTGATAGCCCCCGACCCCATGTCACGCCGGTACGAGTCCGGAATCATGGTCGGGGATTCGCGCGTGACGATCGCCGAACCGAAGTCGGCGTCCAGCGACGCCGTCACTTGCTCGAACTGGTCCCGCGCCGACGTGAAGACGCGCGTCTTCTGGCCCGAGCGGATCTCGATCTTGTCGAGGAACGGCTGCGGAGCGCTGTCGGCGTATGTGCGGTAGTGCTGCACGCCGTTCAGGTAGGCGAACCGCCCATCCGCGCTGGTGAGGATCGTCGGCGTCCCGTTGCCCGCGCGCTCGCTCACCACTGTGCCGGGGTTCTGATAGAAGGTGACCGAGTCCGCGCCGGTGCCCCCGCGACCGCCGCCGCCACCGCCGAACCCGCCGCCGCCGACGCCGAGGGAAGCCTGGAGGCCCCGGACCCGGGTGAGCGTGAACCGCTTTGTCGGATCGGCCACGTCCGCCGCGAACACGTGCGCGACGCCGCTCGCGTTCTCGGCGACAAAGACCGTCCTGGCGTCGCCGCTGAATGCCACCTGGGCGATTCGATTGTTGTTCTCGAGCACGGCCTTCCTGCCCGGCGCGTCGAACGGCGCGCTCCACTGATACAGCCGGTCGCGGGCGCGGCTGCGTTGCTGACTGGCGCCCCCACCCGCGGCCTCCTCGGCGGCAGCCGGCTGCGCCGCATCCATCTGCAGGTAGTACAGCACGTCGCCGTTCGGCATCCACTCGATGTTCCGCTTCGTCGTATCGGTCTGCGCCGCGGCCGGGGCGTCGTCGTCGTCGCCGCCACCGTCGCCCTCACGCAGCAGCCGGCTGGTGAGCTCGGCGACGGGCTTCCCGGTGACGTCCCAGACCTGCGTGACCGAGCCGAAGGCGCTGACAGGCACCGTGTACGAGAACGGCTTCTGCATGACGCTCACGCGGAACCAGTTGCCCGTCGGCGAGGGATCCACGCTCTGGATCATGGCCGGCGCGCCGATCTTCCTGATCGCGCGTGTCCGCGCGTCGATCGTCGCGAGCTGGCCGGTGGTGTAGTACTCGACGAGGTCCTGCTCGTGGGGCCACTCGAGCAGGTCCGCGTAGGTGCGCGTGCGATTCCGCGCCCCCGGTTTGGTCATCCGCACTTTGGGGCCGGTGGCGATCGTGGGGGCCCTGGGCTCGGCACCGCGGTTCTCGGGGACGAGGACCACGGCGACCTGCGTGCCGTTCGCGGTCCACTGCGGCTCGGTCACGAACGTCGCGAGGACGGGGGCGCTGGAGATTCGGCGCGACTTGCCGGTGGCGACGTCGGCGACGTAGAGGTGGGACGCGTCGTCGAAGTTGGCGAAAAAGGCGAGCTGAGCGCCGTCGGGCGACCAGCGGGCCCCCGAGACCGTCGCGCCCGCGGGCACGTCGACCCTCACCGACCGGCCGCCAACAGCGTCGATGACTTCCAGCCCGGTCCCGCCCCGTGTCGTGAGGTTGCGGGCGCGATTCGCCTTCGGATCGATCTGCAACCCGGCGAGGTTGTACCAGCGCTTGCCGAACTCGTTGACGGTCGGCATGCCGTTCGTCTGGAGCTTGAGGAAGTGGCGCCGCGCCGGACTCTGGTTCGACAGCGTCACGTTGAGGTGCCTTGGCGCGGTCACGAGCCGCTCGACTTCGGCCGGCGGCTTCACATACCGCTCCTCTGCCAGGATCCGGTCGGGATTGCCGTTGGAGCCGCGATCTTGCGACGCGGCCATCGCGGGAGCGAGAACGGCGCCGACGAGCGCCAGCGCACGGGCGGTAGTGAGCTGCATGACCATCTCTCTGGTGAGGGTTGGCGGGAACGGCACCACCACAACGCTGCTATCTATGGCGTACGCGCGGCGGCCGTCAACCGATGCGCCTTGCTGTCGTACCGGCGAATACTGGCGCCCTCGCGGCGCCGGTCGAGTCGATGGCGCCTGAGATCTGCCCGGGATACTGTTGCCGCCATGCTGCCCACGCTTCGGATGCTGCTCACGCGCGAGCTGCGCGCCGTGCGGCGCGAACTGGAGGCCTATCCCGACGACGCAAGCGTCTGGCGCCCGGTACCCGGGCTGCCGAACACGGGTGGAACGCTCGCCCTCCATGTCGCCGGAAACCTGCGGCATTTCGTCGGCGCCATCATCGGCGGCGATGGATACCGCCGCGATCGCGACGCGGAGTTCTCCCGGAGCGACGTGCCGCGCGCGGAGCTCCTTGCCGGCATCGAGGCGACCATCGCGGCGGTCGAGCACGCGCTGGATGCCGCGCCCGCCGACGTCCTCGAGAAGCCGTTCCCCGAGCCCATCGCGAAGCGCCGGGTGAGCGCGGCCGACTTTGCGGTCCACCTCGCCGTGCATCTCGCCTACCACCTGGGCCAGCTCGACTATCACCGGCGCGCGGCGACCGGCAGCGCCGCCGGCGTGGACGCCGTTTCGGTGCGGGAGTTGCCAGAGGTCTGACGGGTTTCCGTCACGACCTCGCATGACCGACCGAACTCCATCGAAAACCGCCGCGCCGGTTCCCCCCCCACTTCCCGACGGTCCGCACACCGGCGAAGAGGTGAGGCGGCGCGTGGTGCGTCTGGCCTTCGCCAACGACGAGGCCCGCTACGCGGAGTTCATCCGGACCCTGCGCGAAGCGATCCCGCCGGACGTCATGGTCGTTCTGCGCGGCAGCGCCGTCACCGGCCAGCGCTGGCAAGACGAGGCGCCCTTCGACGCCGACGGCCCGGGAACGAGCGACCTCGATCTGACGCTGGTCGGGGGCGGAATGGTCCAGCACTTCGACGTGTTCTACATCCCGCGCATGCACTCCGTGCCCCTGAGCGACGCGCATCCCGATGCGTCCGTGACGTTCATCCCGCTGCGCAACGCGCTCACCAGGATCGCGGGACGCCCGGTCAACATTCAGGCGACGGCGGATCTCGTCCAGTTCCTCCGCGACGTCGTGATGACCCAGCCGTACTTCGTGCTCGTTCCCAAAGACGAGGGCGACCCCCCTGCCCCGCCCCCAACGACGACCGCGCCGCGCGCCGCATGAGCCTGCGCCTGCTGAGCTACAACATTCGTTACGGGGGCCGGGGCCGCGAGCGGGAGCTCGCCGAAGTCATTCGACGCGCCGCGCCCGATGTGGTGCTGCTGCAGGAAGCGATCGATCCACGGGTCATCGAGTCGCTGTCGCGCGCCACGGAGCTGCCGCACTGGGGATCGCGGGCCGCCCATTCGACGGGTTTTCTCAGCCGGATTCCCGTCGAGCATTACGCGTGGCACCATCCGGTGAACGCGCGTCATGCGTTTCTCGAGCTCGCGCTGGAGGGCGTCTCGTGTCGCATCTTCGGCCTGCATCTCGTCGCCTGGTTTTCGAAGTGGACGGAGCGCAAGCGCGCGCGCGAGCTGCGCGCCCTGCTGAACGGCATTCGGGAGCATCAGCACGGATGTCACCTCATCGCCGGCGACTTCAACGCGCTTGCGCCGGGAGAACTGCTGGCGGTTGCCAAGATGCCGCGCTGGATCCGGGCGATGGTGTGGCTCAGCGGCCGCGACATCGCGCGGGACACCATCCAGCTCATGATCGACGAGGGGTACGCCGACGCCTGGCGGCTGCTGCATCCCGGCGACAACGGGTACACGTTCCCCACGTGGGACCCGCACGTGCGCCTCGATTACGTCTTCGTGCCCAAGCGCGACGCTGATCGCGTCGCCGTCTGCGAGATCGTGCACGCGCCCCAGCCCCTGGTGCGCGAGGCGTCGGACCACGCGCCGCTGCTGCTCGAAGTCCTCTGACGCGGCAGATCAGCGGGGTTCGCCACGGTGGCCCGGCCGGTTAGGATTCGCCCAACGCGACAACGTGGGAGAACCGCACATGGCCACAGTGGAAGGTTCGCGCACGGGGTGGGAGGATCTCGGGAAGCTCGTCCTCCGGTTGACCGTCGGCGTGCTGCTGTTGCTGCACGGACTGGCGAAGCTCAAGAACGGCGTCGGCTGGATGGCCGGGCCTCTGGGCAGCGTGGGGCTGCCGTTCTGGGTCGCCTATGGGAGCTTTGTGGGCGAGCTCATCGCGCCGCTGCTTCTGATCTTCGGAAAATTCACGCGGCTGGCGGGGCTGATCGTCGCGTTCCAGATGGTGATGGCGATCCTGCTCGTGCGGCGCGCGGATATCATCAAACTGAACCAGGGCGGCGGCTGGGGCATCGAGCTGGAAGCGCTGTTCCTGCTCTGCGGCGTCGCAATCTTCTTCCTGGGCGCCGGCCAATACTCGGTGTCGAAAGGTCAGGGCCGCTGGGACTGAGCTAACGAACCTCTGAACAATCGAGACCCGGCGTCAAAGGCCACACTGTCCGAGGGTTGTTCGATCTACGCCGATTCCGGCGATTTCCGCCGATTTGAAACGGCGCTAAACGCGTGATGGTGTCTGTTCGGATTGCGTGGCAGTTGTGCGGCGGTGCCTTCGCGTGATCAGGGCCAGCGCGGCGCCGTAGATCGCGACGAGCAGGTAGAAGTACCACCAACTCGCGGGCGGCGCGCCGCGCAGCCCGCGCGTCGTCACCAGCAGCAGCAGCGCGCCGAAGAGCGGATACTCGAGCCATCGCCATCGCAGCGCCAAACGACGCGTCACCCAGGCACTGACCAGCGCGAGCGCGGCGCCGGCAAGGCCGCTCACGCCGCCCAGGAGGACGACGGTCGACGTTCCGCCGAACGAGAACGACGGGCGCTGCCCCAGGTCCAGCTGCACGAGCGCCATCGCGAGCCTGCCGCCGACGCCGAGAACCAGCAGGCCGAGTACAGCACCCGTGACGAGCGTTCGCAGGATCCGGCGCCAGCGCAGTCGCATCGGCGGTCACTACGACCCGCCCCGGCCGGATGTTACGGCCGGAGCGCGAATCCAACCTGCTGCTGAACGAGCTGCGCGACTCGGCGTCCGCCCGCCTCGGCCGGAGTGTACCGCGTCCGCGTGAGCCAGCGCTTCACGGCTTCGCCGAAGAGCGCGTGATTGGCTCGCACGATCGTGATCGAGGCCGCGTCGACGCGGCCCACTGTGTCCACGACGAACTGGACGAGCACGTCGCCCTCGATTCCCGCCGCGCGGAGCGACGCCGGGAACTCCGGCCGCGGATTGTCGGCGCGTGGGACGACGGTGCGATCCACTGTTGCTGGTGTGTAAATGCCGCCTGGCAGCGGCCCGTGGGGCTCGACGACGTTGCCGAACGGTCCGCCCCGACCGAACTCCGATGGCTCGACCGCGATCTGCCCCGTCATCGGCTGGATGCCGATCGGCGTGATGTCCGGCGCCCGCAGCACTGGCAGGTCGGGAAACCACTGGCGGTCAACGATCGGGCCGGGCTCCGGCCGCAAGTAATCGTCGGGTGTGCGCGCCACGTCCGGAGGCGGTACGTAGATCACGATCGTGTCTTGAGGAACGGACGGCACGCGCGGAACCGCTTCGCGCGCGGTCAGCCCAACCGCGCCGGCGATGATCATCGCGTGAACGATCACGCTCGCCGCCGTCCATGCGCCTCCGCCGCTTCGCCTGCTGCGGCCACTGCTTTCCAGCAACACGTGCAGCATCGTCGCCTCCTCCGTGAGAGTCTCCCCGCGACGATACCGCTCATGTATTGCACGCCCCTTATCACGCCATGACGAAATGATGAAGAGCCCGTTAGCCGTTTGTTGAGCCCAGTCGTCCCGCGCGACGGCCGCGTCGCGGCCGCCCACTTGCGGGGCTGAATTTTCAGCAGCAGTATGTCCGTAACGGATATACAGGCGCACCGTGGCTACCGACCCCGACTCACTGCTGCCGCTCACCCCTGTCGTGCTGCACATCCTGCTGGCTCTCGCCGACGAGCCGCAGGGCAAGCACGGGTACGCGGTGGCGCGCGAAGTGGAAGAGCTGACCGACGGCCAGATTCGCATGGGACCCGGCACGTTGTACGGCTCGATCCAGCGGATGCTGGACGCGGCGATCATCGAGGAGCGCCACAGTCGCGGCGGGGACGACGAGCGACGCCGCTACTACTGCATCACGACCCTCGGCCGCCGCGTGCTCGGCCGCGAGGTGACGCGTCTCGCGGCCGTCGTCGCGATTGCGCGGCGCAAGCAGCTGCTGCCCGCATGACGCACATCGCGCGCGCCGGCTGGGGCGAACGCGTCTTTCGCGCGCTGCTGCGACTCTACCCGCGCGCGTTCCGCGAGCGCTTTCTCGACGAGATGCTGGAGTTCTTCCGCGCGCGGCGCGCGGAGCAGCGGCATCGCGGCGGAACGCGCGGTGTCTTCCGTCTCTGGCTCCATCTCGTCGCCGACGTCGCGCTCACCGCGCCGGCGCAGCACGTTCGC
Organism: uncultured Gemmatimonadaceae bacterium; assembly: GCA_963724885.1. GTDB lineage: Bacteria > Gemmatimonadota > Gemmatimonadetes > Gemmatimonadales > Gemmatimonadaceae > DASPMP01. The sequence goes on from CAVRWG010000005.1 coordinate 770,812, forward strand.
GCGCTGCGCGCATCCTCTGCGCGCGAGCTTCCCTGGGCCAGACCCGAATACCCCGAGGACACCCATCAGATGGATACTCTGCTGCAGGATCTCCGCTACGCCGCGCGCACGCTCGCGCGCCGCCCCGCCTTCACCGTGGTCGCGGCCCTCACGTTGGCGCTCGGCATCGGCGCCACGACGGCGATCTTCAGCGTCGTGGACGCCGTGCTTCTGCGACCGCTCCCCTGGCCCGACGGCGAGCGCCTGGTCGCGGTATACGGAGCGCGCGGACAGAACACGCAGGGCAGCGTGGTCTACCTCGACTATCGTGACTGGCGCGACCAGAGCAGCTCCTTCCAGGAGCTCGGCATCATGCGCGGTCAGAGCATCAATCTCACCGGCGGCGACACGCCGGACCGTCTCTTCGGCACCGTTCGTGACCGCCAGCACGTTCCGCCTGCTGGGTGTGTCGCCGCTTCAGGGCCGCCTGTTCACGGATGCGGAGACGGAGGTCGCCACCAAGGAACCGTCGGCCGTCATCAGCGAGGCGGCGTGGCGAACGCGGTTCGGGTCGCGTCCGGACATGCTGGGTCGCACGCTGGTCCTGAACGGCCAGCCATTCGTCGTGGTAGGCATCATGCGCCCCGGTTTCGTCACGCCATTCGGAACGCCGGATGTGATGCTGCCGCTCGGCTACTATCCCAACCGCGGCGACCTGGAAACACGAGGTCGTGGCGGCGTGGCCGTATTCGGCAAGATGAAGCCGGGCATCTCGGTCGCCATGGCCCAGTCCGACCTCGACGCGATCGCGGCGCGACTGGCAACGCTGTATCCGACGACGAACGGCGGTTTGGGCGTGAACGTGCAGCCGTTGAAGGACCAACTCGTCGGGACCTCGCGCTCACCCTTGCTCATCGTGCTTGGCGCGGTGGCAACCGTGCTGTTGATCGCGTGCGCCAACGTAGCCAACCTGCAACTGGCCCGCGCCACGGCGCGACGCCGCGAGCTTTCGGTGAGGGCCGCGCTCGGCGCCAACCGCAAGCGACTCGTCCGTCAGCTTCTCACGGAGAGTTTGATGCTCTCGGTCGTCGGGGGCCTGGCAGGACTCGGCATCGCGTTCCTGGGCGTGCAGTGGTTCGCGCGCGTCGGTCCCAACTTCCTGCCGTTGTTCGGCAACATCGCCCTCAGCCGCGGTGTGCTCGGATTCGCCGCGCTCATCACGCTGGCGACGGGGATCGTTTTCGGCATAGCGCCGGCCCTGCGAGCCAGTCGGGCGCGCATTCAGGAGACACTAACCATTCGAGGAGATTCCGGCGGCATTCGACTCACCGCGCACCACGCGCTCGTGGTGGGGCAGATCGCGCTGTGCGTCGTCCTGCTGGTGAGCGCCGGCCTTCTCACGCGCAGTCTCGTCGCGCTGGCGCGCGTGCAGCCGGGCTTCGATCCCGGCGTCCTGACGCTGCAGTTCCGGCTGCCACCGACGAAATACGACAGCGAACAGAAGATCGCCGACATGTTCACGCGCGCCATCGCGGAGGTGCGCGGGGTCCCGGGCGTGCAGCAGGCCGCCCTCGTGCGCGCCACGCCGCTCAACGGCAACGGCGAGAGCGTGGGCTACGAAGTGGAGGCGGGCGGCGTGGTCGAGCCGGACAAGCGGCCGACGGCGCACCGGAACATCGTGAGCCCCGACTACTTCGAGACGATGCGCATCCCGCGCCTCGTGGGCCGGGACTTCACGCCGGCCGACGGGATGAACGCCATGTCGGTGGCCATCGTGAACGAGCAGCTCGCCAGGAAGATCGCGCCGCAGGGTTCAGCGCTCGGCCAACGCGTGCGGCTGTTCGACGGCGACGAGCCCGTCTGGGCCACCGTGGTGGGCGTGGTCGCGAACGCGAAGCATTTCCGGGTGAACGAGGCGCAGCTCGATCAGGTCTATGTGCCGTTCCCGCAGAAGGCGCTGATCTTCACGGAGGTCGTAGTGCGCCCGGCGTCGGGGGATCCGGCGAGCGTCGCCAACGCGGTGCGGGAGGCCATCTGGCGCGTGGACCGCGATCAGCCGGTGTGGGGCGTGCGGCCGCTGGCGCAATCCATCGAACGCCAGCTCGGGTCGCGGCAGTTCATGATGCGGCTGCTGGCGTCGTTCGCGGTGCTGGCCGTCGTGCTGGCGACGATCGGCGTGTACGGCGTGATGAGCTACGCGGTCGCGCGACGCACTCAGGAGATGGGCGTGCGCATGGCGCTCGGCGCGCGCGCCGCGCAGGTCGTGGGTTTGGTGCTCGCGCAGGGGCTGAAGACGGTGGGGCTCGCGATCGTGATCGGGCTGGGTGGGGCGTGGTTCGCGACGCGCTTGCTCGAGACACAGCTCTTTGGCGTCGCGCGCACGGATCCCATGACCTTTGCGCTGGTGCCGCTGACACTCGGCGTCATCGCGCTGGCGGCGTGCTATCTGCCCGCGCGTCGCGCCAGCCGCGTGGATCCCGTCGTCGCTTTGCGATCAGACTGAGCGTCCGTTTAGCGGCCGGGAAAAACAAAACGCCTGCTCTTGGGAGCAGGCGTTTTGTCGAATCGAGAACCAGCTTTACATGCGATAGGAGAAGCCCACACCGAGGTTGTTGCCGCCGTTCTCGATGATGATCTTCTGGAACGCGGCGTGGAGGCCCCAACCGCCCGGGGCTTCATACGCGGCGCCAGCGCCGATCATGGGGCGCGTGCCGCTCTCGTTGCCGGTGTCATCGCCCAGACGTCCCCAGCCATAGCCCGGGGTGACGAAGAAGCTCACCTTGGACTTGCTGGCCTGGGTCATCGAGTACGCGAGCGGGACGCCGATCGCCAGGGACAGCGCGGTGACGTCACCATCCTTCGCGTAGCCCAAGCTTCCCTGCAGGTTCATGCTCGCGCCGCTGGGGTTGCTCCACAGCGTTGAGTGCACGTCGGCGCCGGCGTTGAAGATGCCATCGCAGTCGGTGCAGCTCGGCATGATGTAGCCGCCGGTAAACCCGAGCGCGACGGGACCTGCCGGCGTGATGTACGTCGCGGCCAGGTTGTTGAAGCCATCCGTGTTTTCCTGCGAGAAGTGCGAGTAGCGCACCGAGAACGAGCTGGCGCTCGTCTGCGAGACCAGGATCGGCGAGTGAGCGCCGACGGGGGTCAGGACAAGGGCGCCGTACGCAACAACGTCCTTCAAGTCGGGCTGGGCCGCAGCATCGCGGGCAGGAACCAGCACCAGTGCAGCTACGAACATTGCCGAAAGGCAGCGTCGCATTTGAAGCCTCCTGGGGGTGGGAGTTGTCCCCCAGACAACGATTCGCTCTGGCGAACGCAACAGTAAAAGCCTCGACCGGCGCTTCAATTGTCTAGGACCCTCGACCGGCGCTTCCATCCTTGCCTCAGTGTGATGTGGATCACACACGATGCAACGCTTCTCGCGACTTGAGCATGCGCCCCGCGTCCCCCAAGAAAAACGCCTGCTCGTGAGAGCAGGCGTTCTGTCCGACGGACGTTGGTGCTTACTGGCCAATGCGCCAGGTGAAGCCGGCCCCAAAGGTGTTTCCACCGTCCTCGATGAAGATTCTGTTGTAGCTGGCGTGGAGACCCCACCCAGCGGCCGACGTCCATGAGCCACCGGCGCCGGCGAACGGACGCGTGCCGCTTTCGCTCACGGTCGGCCCGAGCACGTCGGTGCTGAGTCGTCCCCAGCCGAAACCGGGCGTGACGAACAGGACGAATTTGGATTTGCTGGCCTGCATCATCGTGAGCGCGAGCGGGAAGCCGACGGCCATGGATAGCGCGTCAAAATCGTTATGGCGCCCGTAGCCGAGGCTTGCCTGAAAGTTTAGGCTCGTCGCGCTCGTGCTCGCGGCGACCGCATTGTTCCAGAGAGTGGCATGGAGATCCGCGCCACCGAGGATCAACCCTTCGCCACCATCACCGCTCTCTTTCACATAGCCGAGCGTTCCGGAGAGCGCGACAGGACCGGCGGGAAACAGGTATGTCACTCCAAAGTTGTTGTTGCCGTCCTCCCCTTGACCCGGGGCAAAGTGGGAGAGGCGTCCGGCGAAAGAGCTGCGGTACTTCTCGCCCTTCGCGACCGGCGAAACGAGCATGGGCGAGAGCGCGCCGATCGGTGTCAGGTTCAGGGCCGCGTACGCAGCGACGTCCTGCTCCGAAGGCTGTGCCGCAGCATCGCGGGAAGTGATCAGAATCAGTGCAACCACGACCAATGCCACGTGGTGGCGTCGCATAAACCCTCCTGAGGGTTGGGTTCGATGAGTACCACGAAACGTCGCGCAAGGGGAAAAAGCAACAGCAAAAAGATGTGATGCGACCTCATGCAAACCGCATCGCATCTTTGACTTACGAAGCTCTAATGTGGATTACTGGAAGCGCGCGCGCTCCAGCTTTCTGGTGGATCCCTGCGTGGCGAGCATGTACACGGCGCCGCCCGCGCCGAAGCCCACGATCACGCGGTCTTTCGGGAGCTGCACGCGCTCGATCAGCTGGCCCTTGGCGTTGATCACGTCGTACACAGGCCCGCCCGCGATCCCCTTCGTCGGGATCGTTCGGATCCACAGCCGGCCGTCGGCGTCCGCGCGCGCGCTTCCGGCAAAGAACGGCGGCTTGTAGTCGGGAAGCTCGGTCGGAGGCACGAAGTTCATGTTCCGGCCCATCGGCATTCCACCAGGAGCGGCGCCTCCCGCACCAGGGCCGGGCCCACCCCCGATCATGACCATCTCTCGCCTCTCGCCGCCACCCGGACCCGTGTTCACCGAGGTGGACGTCGTGGTCGGCGGCGCCGGCTGGGTCGCGGCCAGGCGCTCGCGCGCCGCCTTCAGCGAATCGATGAAGGCGATCTTGTCTTCGTCGGTGAGCCGCTGCCACTCGAACGGCATCTTGGGCGAGGACTCGCGGGTGCCATCCGGACGCACCCAGTCGATGTGGTAGTCGAAGCCGCGCACGATGGCGAGTGATCCGTCCGAAAGCACCGCCCAATCGTCCACGACGGGCAACGGATTCCAGATCATCGAGATGTTCGGCCGGCCGTTCGTGTCGCGCTGGATGTCCACCTTGGGCCGCGGAACCTTCGTGAAGCCGAGCGTGTCCACGACTCGCGTGGCCAGGTCCACACGGACGATCGCGGCGGTGTCAGGCTGCTGCGGCGGCAGCATCGCGCCCGGGCCCCCGCCCGGGCCTCCCTGCATGCGGAACTCCATGCGTGGCATGCCGCGGTAGACCAGCCGCCCGCCGGCGTCGAGCGCCGGCGTCCCGAGCATTGGCGAGCCGAGTACCATGGCATCCTGCGAGCGCGGTACGGACATGACGCGTCCCACCTTTCCGTCCGGGTCGATGACCAGCATGGACATGGACTGGGCGTCCACGAACAGCGAGGAGTCGCCGCGATACGGGATCAGCCCGGCGCTGCGGCCGCTGTAGGCGTTGGCCGTCGCAGGCGTGCTGTCGGCCACTAGCGTGCCCGTCGCGAGCATCGAGTCGAACATGACGAGCCGTCTGTTGCGGAGATCGTTGACCAGGACGCCGTTTTTCAGGTGCCGGACGAACACGGCCTCGCCGAACGAGTCCGACGAAACCGCCGCAACGGGGCCGATCGGGCGAATGGCCGGCAACTGCTGCGCGCCCGCGATCGCGGAAAAGCCGCACAGCGCGACTGCGCTGATTCTGATGGGTGAGAACATGTGATGCATTGGAGTACAGAGGCCTGGATGGAAGTTGGTTACGGAACGCGGATCTGGACCTGCTGCCCGCCGCCACCACCGCCGGCGCCGGCCATGATCACCTCGGCGCCCATCGGCATGAAGCCGCCGAAGGGTCCGCCTCCGGTGCCGAGACCGGCGGTGCCTGAACGAATCGAGGCGAGATAGCGGGTATCGAGATACGATGCGACGAAGGCCGGCAGTTTCCTGAACTGTTCCGCGGTGAGCACGTCCTTGATTCGCGGCGACAGCTCCTTCAGCAGGTCCACCGTCTGGCGGCGCGCGACGATGTAGCGATGGTACGTCTCGTCGTGGTCGTACCGGTCCGGCAGTGTCGCGAAGTCCTTCACGATCGGCGACCAGATGCCGTCGAGCTTGATGATGTACTGGCGATTGAGCGTAGCGATGCTGTCGGCCTGGGCGCTGCTCAGTTTCAGCGTATCCTGGTCGCGCAGGATCGTCGCCATCGGGTTGGGAATGCCACCATTGCCGAACATGGCGCGCAGCATCATCTCGGGCGCCTTGTTGCCCTGCGTGCGGCGGCCGCGGTCGAGCTGCTGCGTGAGCATCTGCCGCTCGCGCGTGGGAGCAACGTCGAAGCGCAGGAGCGCGGTGAGAATCACCGGGCTGCGAAACTGATTGAATGCCGGGTTCGTCGCGCCGAAACGACGGTTGACCACGTAGCTGAAGCGCGCCGGTGTCGTGCCTGTTGCCGGCTCGAAGCCGCGCACGAACAGGAGATTCGCGTCCGGGATCGGCATCTGCCCCCAGCCGCGGAGATTGCTCGATCCGTTCAGCAACAGGTCCGCGGCGCCCAGCGGATTGGAAAGCTGGAACGACAGCGATGCGCGCTGCGGCATGCGCACCTTCACGGGGTTGAAGCTGAACGACATGCTCGCGGTGGACGTCCACGGTCCGACGCAGCCGTACCGCGAGGCCACGGCGCCGAGCTGCTTCGAGAGACATTTGCGCGCGCTGCTGGAACCGTTGCTGAGCAGCGCCTGGATTCCGTTCGCGAGCCCCGTATCCGACGCGGCCACGTCACCCGGCCTATGAACGAACGCGCGATCGTTCGAGTAGCCGTCGCCGTTGATGTCACCGGCGACCATTGGCGTGTAGCGCATTCCGGACCGGAACTGGCCGAACCAGCTCACGCGGAGGAAGTCGAAGAAGTTGTAGCCCAGGCTGTAGCCGATCTGGTGCGGCGAGGTCAGCGAGCTGCCCCACGCGACCTCGAGCGGATTGCCGGCGGTGTTGCCGAAGCCGCGGAACTGCTCGCGCACGTGCGAATACGTGTACCAGGTGTTCCAGCTGAATGCCGTGCTGAAGCGCGTCGGCGACAGGCGCAGGGTGGCCTGGTAGCTCTCCGACTTGAGGTCGGACACCAACTCGCTCACCCGCGAGAATCGCTGGGCGACGCGCGCGTCCTGCGACGCAATGGCGCCTGTCCCCGGCACGATGCTGGTCGGCTGGACGTACACCGGCCTGTCACCCTCGCCCGCGAGCGTGAATTGCGACGCCGCGTTGAAATTGCGGTCGATGAAGCTCCCCTGATTGAGATTGAGGGAGTAGGTGAGATCCACCGACGTGGCGAAGCGGTTGTTGAGCGCCGGGCCGGACCAGTTGATGTTCGATCGGACGCTGCGGGACGCCTGATAGTCCTTGCCGAACGCGGTCACGTTCGGGGACGCGTTGGCGAACGGCGTGCCGCCGGGGCCGCCGACGCAGGCCGCTGGAATGGTGGACGGATCCGCGGCGAACGCGTTCCAGTCCGGAACCGGCGTCGCCGTTCCGACGCACGTCACCTGCTGCACCGCGCTGGGAAGTCCGGTGTTGTCGAGCGCGCTGCCGACCTGGTTGACACCGGGCACGTTCTGAAAGAGCCCGATGCCGCCGCGCACCACGGCGCGCGGTCCGCGCACGGCGCCGAGGAACGAGGCGATCTGCGGCGCGGTTCCGTACGCCCACGAGAACCCCATGCGCGGGCTCACGTAGAGCCGGTTCGGTACCCGGTCGTTCGTGATTCCATAGAGCGTGTCGAGCACCGGGTTCAGGAGCGGCGACGTGAGATAGTGACTGCCGTCGAGCCGCACACCATACGTGATCTGCAGGTTGTCCGAACGCCGGTAGGAATCGCCGAGCGACACGGCGCCGACGATCTGCCCGATGTCGCGCTGTCGCGGCGACAACGACCGCGAGAACGACGCCGGCGCGTTGGCCTCGAGATCGGCGAGCGAATTGTAGGTGAACGTGCCGAGCGTGTTGGTGGCGAAGAGCTGATCGGTGCCCTCGTGCCGCAGCTCGCTCGTGAGCTTGAGACGATGCTTGTTGTTCGCGCTGAACCAGGAGAGCTGGTTCTGGATCGCTGTCCCGATGCTCCGCTGCGTGGTGTTGAGCGCCGGGTTGCCGCCGAAGTACAGGAGCTGCACGCCGTTCGTGCCGTCGGGGAACGACGAGTTGACGCGCACGCGGCCGGCGGGCAGGTCGAGATACGGGGTGCCGTAGTTCTTCGAGGCGTTGACGCCGACGGACGTCTCCGTCAGGATGCCGACGCCGAAGAAGCTGCTGTGCCGGCCCTGAACGCCGAAGCGCCAGTTGGTTCGGTCGCCTCCGAAAGCCGGCAACTCGGTGGCGCTCCCACCGGACGGGCTTTGCTTCCCCCAGCCGCCGTTGAAGGTGAAGTTCACGGCCCGGCCGCTCGTCGCCGATCGGCGATGTGAGATCGATCGATGCCGAAAATGAGTCCGTTGTCACCCACGCGATCGTCGCGCAGCGAGCGCGCCGCGACGGGGAATCCCCTGCGTGGTGAGGATCGGCAGGAACCGGTCGTGTACCGAGTCCTCGGACACGCCGGCCGCCTTCAGTCCGATGCGCGTCCGTCGTCAGGAGCGACTGGAAGTCGTTCTGCCGCCGGCCGAGCTGGTACGACACGCTGTAGAACGCCTTGTCGTACGCCAGCGGTCCCGACATCAGTCCGCCGAGCGACGCGTTCGCTGTATTCCTGTCCGAGGGACCGCGCGGCCGCGTCGGTCCACTGCATGGCGGGCGAGTCCAAGTTCAGGCTGTTGGTCCGCGCGATGAAATTCGAGCCCGAGCGGCTCCGGATGTTCATCTGCGCGCCACTGAAGCCGCCGCGTGACACGTCGTACGGCGACGTGACGAGCGACGTGCTCACGGCCGCGTCGCGCGGCAGGTTCGATCCGCCGAACGCCATGCCATTCAACGTGGCGTTGTTCTGGTCCGAGCCGAGGCCAAGTACGGAGTAGCCGGTGGACCCGTCCTCGTTCGGCGCGGCCTGCACGCCGGGCAGCGTCGCGGCCATCGCGGCGAGATCGCCCAGGAGATTCGCGGGTACCTCGCTGGTCGCGACGGTGCGTTCCGTGCCGCTGGCGTCGGGCGCCACGTCGTTGCGGCGCGGCCGGTCGCGCGCCGCCTGCACCGTGACCGCGTCGAGCACGCCGCCGACTTTCTGGAGCCGCGCGTCGGCGAGGAGGATGTCTTCGTCGGCGATCCGCTTCACCTGAAAGCGCCGCGCGGCGTAGCCGAGGGCGCCGAACGACACCCAGTAGTCTCCGTCGCCGCCCGGGAACGTGATGGTGAAGCGTCCGTTCTTGTCGGTGCGCGAGGTGCGGTTGACGTTGCCGGAGATCATCGTGGCCGTGACGACGACGTTCTCGATGGGGAGGCTGTCGGGTCCCGTGACGCGACCGCGGATGACGTCGGCCTGCGCGGCCACATCGCGCGGCGCGCACACGAAAAACAGGAATGCCGCGACGAGCGCGGCGAACGAGCGACTCATGATGTGGGTGAGAGCGAAAGGCGGGTGAGCGAAGCTCATGGTCTTGCGTCCTGCGATTGGACTCTCACCCGGACCGGAAGGTTGCCTGCCCTGGGGAATTTACGTCGCGTCCGAGTCCGCCGTTGGTTCGTCTGCCAGTTCGGGTGGCGCCTCGCGCGGCAGCAGGACGGTGAAGCTGGTGCCCACGCCGATCACGCTCTCCACGGAGATGGCCCCGCCGAGGCGATCCACCAGCTTGCGGGTGATGCTCAGGCCGAGCCCGGTGCCGCCGAACTCGCGCGTGCGGGACTGGTCCACCTGGCGAAAGTCCTCCCAGATCATCGTCAGATGTTCCGGTTTGATGCCGATGCCGGTGTCGTTGACGTCGAGCCGCACGCCCATGGCATGCGGCCGCGCCACGATCGACACGCCGCCCTTGTTGGTGAACTTCATCGCGTTCGACAGCAGGTTGAGGAGCACCTGCTTCAGCTTGGTGCGGTCGCTCACGATCGTCGGCGTATCGGCGGAGACGTCGACCGTGTAGCTCAGCGACTTGCGGCGTATCATGGACTCCATCTGCTGGCCCGCTTCCGCGATCACCTCGGCGAGACGCAGCGGCTCGAGCACGAACTGCATCTTCCCCGCTTCGATTCGCGCGAGATCCAGGATGTCGTCGATGAGTGCGCGCAGGTGGTCGGCGGCCGCGCGCGTGCGATCGAGCGGGTCACGCTGCTCGTCCGAGAGCGTGCCGAACATCCCCTCGAGCAGCAGCGTCGAATAGCCGACGATCGCGTTGATCGGCGTGCGCAATTCGTGCGACATGCTTGCCAGGAACTCGGACTTGAGCTTGGTGGCCTTCTCGACTTCGTGCGCCTGCCACAAGAGCTGCGCGTTCTGCTCCTCGAGGTGTGACGTGGCCGCGCGAATGCGGCCCTCGAGGTCGAGGTTCAGCTCCCGCAGCTCGTCGTAGAGTCGTTCGTCATCCATCTGCTTGGACAGCGCGTCGCGCTCGCGCTTGAGCCGGTCGCTGTGGTCCTTCCACCACTCGAGCGACGCGGCGCGGGCGACGATCGGTCCCGCGAGCGCAACGAGGTAAGCCAGCTCGCGGATGGCCCGGTCACCGGGGATGCCGCACAACACGATCACGCCGGCCAGCGCCGGATTGGAGACGCGGTCCTCGACGGGAATCAGGCGCGCCCCATGCCGGCCGAGCAGCTGCTTCGCCTCCGATTCGCCCATGCGCGCCGGCGCGGCGGGGTAGTGAGGCTGGGGCAACGGTAGCGCGCACGAGTCGGACGCGGGACCGAGCCAGCCGGAAGTGCCGCGCTCCTCGAGCGCCACGGGCGTCCGCGTCAGGGCGCACACCATCAGCGGATGCTCGCGATCCTCGATCGCCCGGGGGAACTCCCGCCCATCCGGGTCCGGTGCGCCCACCGAATCCACGAACACCAATGACTCCTGCGCCGGGACGTATCGGTACAGCGCGGCCGGAAGGCCGCCAGCCAGGGCGCCGACTTCGCTGAGGAGGAACGAAGCCGCGGCGGCATGTCCGGGCGCTTCGGCCAGCGCCGACAGCACAGTCGCGACGCGACGGTACTCGAGCGGCGCCTCCTGCTCCCGTGGGATCGCCAGTTCGTGAGCGCCCCTGCTCAAGCTCGCCTTCTGGCCGTGGCTCCTCCTGGTCTTGCTGACGACACCGTGCGCCGCAGTATCGGGACCTGCAGCACGCCGTGCAAGCCTATCGGCTCAACAACCTCTGCCTGAGCGCGCCAAGTTTGCGGCGAACTGAGCCATCCATCACGGTATCGCCGACCCTGACGACGAGCCCGCCAAGAATCCGTTCGTCGACGACCATGTGTGGAACGACGGTCTTGTCGAAGATCTTGCCGAGCCGGTCCGCGATGAGCTTGCGCGTCTTCTCGTCGGCCTCGCGCGCGACGGTGACGTGGGCGTGCACCCGGTTCTCCGCCAGATCGACGAGGTCCGCGTACTCCCGCGCGATCGCGGGGATCAGCATCTGGCGCCGATGGGACACCACCGATTCCACGAACCGTACGAACTTGCTCGGCGCGCGGTCGGCGAGCGCCTTGCGAAGCACGGCGTTCTTGGTCGCGACGTCCACGCGCGGCGTCTCGAGGAACGCGCGCAACGTCTGGTCGCGGTCCATCGCGTCGCCGACGCTCTGGATCAGCGTGCCCCAGCCGCGCAGGTCCTTGGCGCGCCTGGCAAGTTCGAGCAGCGCTTCGGCGTAGTTGCGCGCTATCGTGGACTGGCGCATCAGCGGCGCTCGACCGACAGCGACCCGAGGAAGTTCTCGACGAGCTTGCGGTTCTTGTCGCTGTCGAGGTTCTGCTCCACGACCTTGCTGGCGCCAGCGATGGCGAGGTCCACCGCCTCGCGACGCAGCTCGGCGATCGCCTTGTCACGCTCGATGCCGATGTCGCGGCGTGCGCGCTCGAGCAGCTCGTGCTGCTCCTGCCGGGTCTTCTCGAGCAGGTCGGCGCGGGACTTCTCGGAGACAGCGCGCGCCTCGGCGATGAACTTCTGGGCATCGCCTCGCGCGGCCTCGATCTGGGCGCGCTGGTCGGCCAGGAGCTTCGCCGCCTCCTCGCGATCGCGCTTGGCGCCTTCGATGGCATCCGCGAGCGCCTTTTCGCGCTTTTCGACGGCGCCGAGGATCGCGGGGAAGGCCCACTTGTTCAGAATGAAGTAGAGGATGCCGAAGATGACGAGCGTCCAGAACATCAGGTTCACCTGGAGGCTCATGAGGCCGCCGCCGCCCGCGGGCGCGGGGGCGTGCTCCTGAATCAGCGAGAGTGCGAAAGCGAAATTTGTCATTGAGATGGGTTACCAGCGAGTGCCAGGTGCTCCGAGCCTCAGGCGTCCGGGCGCCGGGAGCTTGGAGCACTAGGCCACACCTAGGTCTCGAACTTGAGCGAAATCAGAAGTGCCAACACGATTGCGAACAGCGCAGCGCCTTCGACGAGCGCCGACAGAATCAGTGCGCCTGTCTGGATGGTGCCGGCGATTTCCGGCTGACGCGCCATGCCTTCGGTCGCGGATCCACCGATGCGGCCGATACCAAGGCCAGCGCCGACGACGGCCAACCCCGCGCCGATGCCCGCGCCCATCATCGCCCACGCGCCCATGTACTGGTTGTTGTAGGTAGCCGCGGCTTCTGCGGCAGCCTGCAACAGCGGAAGGAATGTCATTGTCTTGCTCCAGGTGAATCGTTCACTGCCTTTCGCCCGCGCCGTCCTGCTGACGCTTCCCGTCGGCGAGACCCGGGTCTCAACGGGATTCTCCGATCATTCGATCGGATACAACTCCGCCGGATTGAGCGGACTTCCAGCGGGTCCTGCTGTCATCCCGAGAGAAGCGAGGGATCCGCATGTGACTGCAGATCCTTCGGCCTTCGGCCTCAGGATGACACCGTGCTAATGATGGGCCGCCCGGATCTGTCCGATGAAGACAGCGGCGAGCAGCGAGAAGATGAATGCCTGGATGAACACGACCAGCAGCTCGAGGACCATGATGAACAGCGCCATCGGAATGGCCGCGATCGCGACCAGCCACCCGAACATGAAGATCAGGCCGATGAGCACGAGAATGATGACGTGGCCCGCGATCATGTTCGCGAACAACCGGATGGTGAGCGCAAACGGCTTGGTGAACTTCCCGATGATCTCGACGGGCGTCATCACCAGCGTCAGCGGCAGCTTCATCGCGAGGGGCTGGTCGTGCGGCCAGTACACGATCGTGTTGATGTAGCCCTTGCCGAGCGCCCGCATGCCCGCGATCTCGACCATGACGAACGTGATGATGGCGAGCGTCGCCGTGACCGCGATGTTTCCGGTCGCGGTGGACCCGTACGGTACGAGGCCGAAGAGGTTGCACACCGCGATGAAGAAGAACAGCGAGAGGCAGAAGGGCACGTACTTCTCGCCGCCGGGTCCGCCGAGCACGGGGAGGTAGATCTCATTGCGGAGATACAGGATCACCGCTTCCATGCCCGCCGCGAACCCTTTCGGGCGCCCGACCGCATGGGTGTGCCGCACGTGTGCGCGCGCAGTGATCAGGAGGATCAGCCCGGACACGAGCGCAGAGAGGAACAGGTAGACGACGTGCTTGGTGGGACCGAGATCGATCGTCGCGCCGCCGATGTGGACGTTCCACGTGGGGAGCGTCACGTGGCCGGCCCAGTTGCCCCATCCGGAGATCCAGGGAAACTCGAGGATCTTCGAATCGGTGATGTGCGGCATGATGATGTCCGACGGGCCGGGCCGGTGCTCCGCGGCCGGAGGAGCGCCGTGGGCGGGGGCCTGGGCCGCCGCATCAGGTTGATGTTCCTGGGCCAGAAGGCCGGCGCTCATCACCAGCATCAGGGACCCGACCAGAATCGTCTTCATCGCTTGAGAAAGATTGGCTCGACCACCGTAGTCACGAACAGAAATGCCACGAAGCTCAGCAGCGCGGGCGTCAGTGGAACGCGCCAGAGCTTTGCCACCACCACCGCATACAGCACCAGTGCAACGAGACGCATCAGGCTCCCCAAGCCCCATCCCAGCATCAGGTGCTGAGGCCGCAGCAGCCGCGCCAACCCGAATGCGAACATCTGGATGACGAAGGCCAGCCCCGCGCTCGCGATTACCGCGCCGCGCGCCGCTGGACCGGTGAAGGCCAGCGTCACGCCCCCGATCACCGCGACGATAACAGCACAGACCGCCGCGTACAGCGCGAACGCCTTCACCGCTTCCTCATCATGCGTCTGTACATGGACCAGAATCCGAGTGCTGCACCGCCGAAGACCATCACGATCACGAGCCATGGTGAGGATCCGAGCTTGCGATCGAGCCAGATTCCCGCCAGGGCGAAGAGAACGATCGTGATCGAGAACTGCATGCCAACGCCGGCGAACTCGCTGCCGGACATGCCTTTACGATTTGCCATGAGGCGATCGTACTCTGCTTGGGGAGTCCGATCGGGGGGTTTGTTGCTCGTCAGACGCCGCCTCCAGTCCAGGACAAAGCTAGGGCTTGTGAAATTTTTCTCAAGCGACCCATTTGGAGGCTGTGTCCGCCACACGGGTTACGTGACTGAAGTCACGGTGCGCTCGTCACTTGCAGTTCACACTTGATGTTGACTCTGGACGCCAGAGTTGATAAGTTCGGCTCGCACACGTTTGTGAGCAGCGCAGCTCGCTTCGTGTTCGGCCGCGCTGACGCCGCACCGCAGAAAAAGAGATGAATTCGCGCTTCCTCATTCCCGTGCTTTGTGTTGGTGCCGTCGCATTCGCCTGCGGCCCACGCGCGCACAACGAGGCTTCCACTCCGAGGAAAGACAGCGCGCTCGTCGCGCAGTCGCTCAGCGCCAACAGCGCTACGCAGAAGGTCGCCGCAAGATCGCAGACCAAACAGCGCAAGCCGACCGTCGCCGCGAACCTCTACATCCGCAAGCACGAAGCCAGCATCGAGCTGTCATTGCAGTTGGTGAACACCACCACGAAGCGCGTCGAGCTGACATTCCCCACGGGGCAGACACACGACTTCGTCATCCTCGACACGCTCGGTCGCGAACTGTGGCGCTGGGGCCGCGGGCGGATGTTCACGCAGTCGCTGCGCAACAAGCAACTCGGTGCTGGTGAGTCGCTTGAGCTCGAGGAAACGATGAAGGACCAGCCGCTGCCGCCCGGCCGCTATCTCGCGCGCGCGATCCTCACGAGCGAGAACTATCCGATCGTGGAGGAGACGGCGTTCACGATCCAGGCTACAGCGATCGCGGCCCGCTAGCTCGACGTCCGATTCGGCTCGAGACCTCTCGGCAACCGCCGAGAGGTCTTTTCTTTTTTGTACGCGGATGGTCGCGGAGGAACTGCACGGATCCGTCGGATGGGCGTGTTCAACGGCAGGAACTGACTGACTGCACTTGGTGATGGATTCGTCGGGGGCCTTCCCCTTGACCGTCTACAAGAGCAACCCTATGCTCTTGTCGACTGTCTAGGAGAACATCATGGACGGACAACCCAACGACCGGCTCCAGGGCACACTCGACCTCCTGATCCTCCGGCTGCTGCGGCAGGGCCCCATGCACGGCTGGGGAATCGCACAGCAGATCCAGCAGATCTCGCGCGACGTGCTCCAGGTGAACCAGGGCTCCCTCTACCCGGCGTTGCGACGCCTGGAGGAGCGGGGTTGGGTGGAACCGGAGTGGGGCACGTCCGAGAACAACCGCCGCGCGCGCTTCTACGAGCTGACCGCGTCCGGCAAACGACAGCTGACGCAGGAGACGGCGAGCTGGGAGGAGTTCGTGCTCGCCGTCACGCGCGTGCTGCAAACCGCGTGAGGCAGACATGCTGACTCCCGGAAGATTGCTGCGCCGGTTGCGCGCGCTGATCACCACGCGCCGGCTGGACGACGAGCTCGACGAGGAGCTGCGCTTCCACCTCGAGATGGAGGCCGCGAAGCTGGTGCGCGCCGGCATGGACGAGCGCGAAGCCCGGGCCGCCGCGCGACGCGAGTTCGGCGGCGTGGGACGGCACCGCGATGCGGCGCGCGACGCACGCGGCGTGCGACCGGTCGAGGACTTCGCCCAGGACCTGCGCGTGGGACTGCGGACGCTCACCAAGCAGCGCACGTACGCGGCCGTCGCGATCCTCACACTGGCCATCGGAATCGGCGCGACAACCGCACTCGGGGCGGCGGTGTATCGCGTGCTGCTCCAGCCGTACCCGTTCGCCGAGGCGGATCGCATCATCGCGATGTTCGAGACGGACATGCGAGCGGCGTCCAACCGCCAACTGCCTGCGTCGGGCAACTACTTCGACTGGAAGACGCGCTCGAGATCCTTCGACCTGATGGCAGCCGCCGAGCCGTACAGCTTCGACTGGATCGGCCCCGAAGGGCCGGAGCGCTTCAGCACGGCGCTCGTGACCGCGGACTTTTTCCCGATCCAGGGGTTGCGTCCCGTGCTGGGGCGGGCCTTCACGCGCGACGAGTTCATCGCGGGCCGCGACAACGTCGTGCTGCTGACGAAGGCGCTCTGGCAGTCGCGCTTCGGCTCGGACAGCTCACTCGTGGGCCGTTCGATCGTGCTGGACAGCGTGGCGCGGGTGGTCGTCGGCGTCATGCCCGACGACGCGATGGCGCCCTTCGGCGCGACGATGTGGGCGCCCAAGATCCCGCGGCCGCACGAGGCGACGACCCGGACGGGCGGCTACTGGAATGTCGCGGGCCGTCTGGCGCCGGGCGTAACCGTTGAACAGGCGCAAGTCGAGATGAACGGGATCGCGGGCCGGCTCGCGGCCGAATACCCGCAGAGCAACCGGAACCGCGGCATCGCCGTCGTCACCTTGCGCGACGCCATCGCGGGAAACGCGCGACCCGCGTTGCTCGTGCTGTTCGGCGCCGTCGCGTTCGTGCTGTTGATCGCGTGCGTGAATGTCGCGAACCTGCAGCTGGCCGAGTCCATCCGGCGCCTGCGCGAGATGGCCATCCGCACCGCGATCGGCGCGGGCCGCGGTCGTCTCGTGCGACAGTTGCTCACCGAGAGCGCGCTGGTGTCGCTCGCCGGCTCGATCCTGGGACTGGCGCTCGCACATCTCGGCATCGGGACGATTCGCGCCGCGGCGCCCGAGGGGCTGTGGCAGCTCGATGAGTTGCGACTGGACTCATCCGCGCTGCTCCTCGCCCTGGGGCTGGCGGCCATCGCGTCGGTAGCGGTGAGTGTCATGCCCGTGCTCGCCGTCGGACGCATCCGTCTCTCGGAGTCGCTCGCGGCGGGCGGTCGCGGAACTTCGGCCGGGCGTACGCGGCGGCGCGCCAACCGGCTGCTGGTCGTCTCCGAAGTTGCGCTCGCGCTGGTGCTCCTCGTGGGGGCTGGCCTGCTGCTGCGAAGCCTTTCCCTCCTCGTGCGCAGGGACAGCGGATTCCTTACGGAGGGCGTCCAGGTCACCACGCTCCAGGCGTGGAGCTACTACCCGACGGCGGTGCAGCGCGCCGAATTCGTTCGGCAGGCCGTGGAGCGACTGCGCGCGATTCCCGGCGTGGAGCGCGTCGGGATGACCTCGTCGTTGCCACTCTCGTGGCCGATCGGATTCGAGCGGGCGCCGGTCACCATCGAGGGGTTCTCGGTCGGCCCGGGCGACGAACGTCCGACCATTCGCGTGGCCGCCACCGCTGGCGACTACTTCGGCGTGCTCGGAATCCGTGTGGAAACCGGCCGCGCCCTTGCGGAGACCGACCTCGCGGGCTCGCCCCAGGTCGCGGTGGTGAATCGGGCCTTCGTGCGGCGCTACTTCCCGAATGACAATCCGATCGGCAAGCGCGTCGCGTTCGGCTTCATGAGCGCGCCAGTCCCGCGCGAGATCGTCGGGGTGGTGAGCGACGTGAGGCACGGCGGGCTGGACGCCGATCCGATGCCAGGCGTCTTCGTGCCGCACGCGCAGGCTCCGACCGGCGCGATTCACCTGGTGACCAGCACGTCGGGTGACGCCGCGTCACTTTCGCGTCCGATCCGCAACGAGCTGCGGGCCATGAACGGGTCCATGCCGCTCTCCGAGATGACGACCATGGACGCCCTGCTCGGCGAATCATTGCGCGAGCGGCGCTTCCACCTTGGCCTGCTGTCGGCGTTTTCGGTGACCGCGCTGCTGCTCTCCGCGATCGGCATCTATGGCGTGATGAATCGCGCCACGCGGGAGCGGACGCATGAAATTGGCGTGCGCATGGCCGTGGGCGCGCAGCGCGCCGATGTCCGCTGGATGGTGCTGCGCTTCGGCGGAGGGCTGGCGATCGCGGGCATCGTAGTGGGAATCGCGATCGCGATGGCGCTGACGCGGTACATGAGCGGGATGCTCTTTGGTGTGAGGCCGCTCGATCCCGTGACGTTCGCGGCGGCGGCCGCCGTCCTGCTGCTCGCGGCTGTGCTGGCTTCATGGCTTCCGGCGTGGCGAGCTTCGGCGGTGGACCCAGTGGTGGCGCTGAGAAACGATTGAGATGGGTGCTAGGGGTTAGGGGTTAGGTGTTAGGTGTTAGGTGTTAGGTGCGGTGGTAGCGTCCGGCTTCTCCCGCCCATCCAACACGTATGACCCAACACCTATCACCCAACACCTTCCACCCAGCACCTATCTGCTATCTTCTTGCGCATGGCCACTTCGGTTCGCAAGCAGGACGATCGCGATCTCGAGCTGCTCGATCAGCTCGCGGCGGCGCGCAAGGCGCTGGTGGATCAGATCGGCCGCCGCATCGTCGGGCAGCACGAGGTCGTGGACAATCTCGTCGCGGCGCTGCTCGCGGGCGGGCACGCGCTGCTCGTCGGCGTGCCCGGTCTCGCGAAGACGCTGCTCGTGCAGACCGTCGCGCAGGCGCTGGACCTGACGTTCAATCGCGTCCAGTTCACGCCCGACCTGATGCCCAGCGACATCACCGGCACGGAGCTGCTCGAGGAGGATCACGCCACGGGGCGGCGCTTCTTCAGGTTCGCCAAGGGCCCGATCTTCGCGAACATGGTGCTCGCGGACGAGATCAATCGCGCGCCGCCGAAGACCCAGGCCGCGCTGCTGCAGGCGATGCAGGAGCACGCGGTCACCGCCGCAGGTCAGACGCACAAGCTGGCGGAGCCGTTCTTCGTGCTCGCCACGCAGAACCCCATCGAGCAGGAAGGAACGTATCCGCTGCCGGAAGCGCAGCTCGACCGCTTCATGCTGATGCTCAAGATCGGGTATCCGTCGCGCGAGGATGAGGAGCGCATCGTCACCGCGACGACGGGCGAGTGGGACGTTTCCGTATCGCCGGTGCTGGGCGGCGCGCAGATGCTCGAGCTGCAGCATCTCGTGCGGCGGCTTCCGGCGCCGCCAAGTGTCGTGAGTTACGCGGTGAGGCTGGCGCGTGCCACGCGGCCCGACGCGCCTGAGGCGTCGGCGCGGATCAAGAAGTACGTGAGCTGGGGCGCCGGTCCGCGCGCGTCGCAGTACCTCGTGCTGGGCGCCAAGGCGCGCGCGGCGATGGACGGACGCGGCGTGCCGGACCTCGAGGACGTGAACGCCATGGCGCTTCCGGTCCTGGCGCACCGCATCGTCGCGAATTTCCAGGCCGAGGCGGAGGGCATTTCGCCCGAGAAGCTCGTCGAGGTCCAGGAACGGCCGTAGCGAGCTCGACGCGAAACGCCGGACATCGGCCCGCGCGTCGCGCCGACTTCCGGCACTCGCGCCGCGGTGTACACGTCTTAGAATTCGACTCCGCGCCACTCACGCCCGGAGCCACGACGTCATGCGCCACTCGCTCGTCCTCGTCCTCTTGCCGGCGTCGCTCGTCGCGCAGAATCCTGCGACGCCGCTGCACGCGGAGATCGATCGTCTCGCGGCCGACGTCAACGCGCGCGTGGTATCGTGGCGCCGCGATGTGCACCAGCATCCCGAGCTGTCGTACCAGGAGACGCGCACCGCAGCGCTCGTCGCGCGCCATCTCGAGTCGCTCGGCCTCGAGGTCCGCACGGGCATAGGCGGCACCGGTGTTGTGGGTGTGCTTCGGGGCGGACGGCCCGGACCTGTGGTGGCGCTGCGCGCCGACATGGACGCGCTGCCGGTGACCGAGCAGGTGAGTGTGCCCTTCAGGAGCACCGTGCGCACGACCTACAACGGACAGGACGTGGGCGTGATGCACGCGTGCGGCCACGACAACCACGTGGCGATTCTCATGGGCGCCGCGGAAGTGCTGGCACGCATGAAGGAGCGGATCCCGGGCACGGTGAAGTTCATCTTCCAGCACGCCGAGGAGACCCCGCCCGGCGGCGCGAAAGCGATGATCGAGGCCGGCGTCCTCGAGAATCCCAGGGTGGACGCGATCTTCGGGCTGCACGTCTTTCCCGGCAGCGCCGGAACGGTGACGTATCGCGCCGGCCCGCTCTACGCGTCGGGCGACAACTACAAGATCATCGTGCACGGCCGGCAGACCCACGGCGCCATCCCGTGGGCCGGGGTGGACCCGATCGTCGTCGGCTCACAGATCGTGCTCGGACTGCAGACGATCGTGAGCCGCCAGGTGGATCTGTCGTCGGCGAACGCGATCGTGACCGTAGGCGCGTTCAACGCCGGCAACCGCACGAACATCATTCCTGACAGCGCCGTGATGATCGGGACGGTGCGCACGTTCAGCGAAGGGGTGCGGAAGGAGATCCACGACCGCATCCGGAAGACGGCCGAGGGAATCGCGCAGAGCGCAGGCGCGCGCGTGACCGTCGAAACCGAGTACGGCTATCCCGTGACCGTGAACGATCCCGTGCTCACGGCGCGGATGCTCGCGACGCTGCGGCGCGTGGCGGGAGCGGACAAGGTCGCCGAACAGCCGCGCACCACCACCGCCGAGGACTTCTCACGGTACGCGTCGATCGTGCCGGGGATGATGTTCTCGCTCGGCGTGACGCCGGCGTCGAAGGACCCGCGTACGGTTGCGTCCAACCATTCGCCGTTGTTCGAGGCGGATGAAGCCGCGCTTCCGGTCGGAGTACGACTGATGTCCGGCCTGGCCATCGACTTTCTCACGAAACCGCAAGTAACCCAAACTGGGAGGGAGCCATGATTCGGAAACTCTTCATCCTCGGGCTGGTCGCGTCGCCCGCTATTGCGCAGGTGCCGTCCGGCCAGCCGGCGGCCCCGGAAGGCTGGCAGATGCGCGTGGACAAGAGCACCAACGCCAACGATCCGGACGATGTGCCGACGGTCAAGTTCATCAAGATGGGCCCCGGATTTCACGTGACCACCGGGCCGGCCGCGGTGCTCTACAACCCGGCGAACACGGCGACGGGAACGTACACGGTCAAGGGAACGTTCCACCTGATGAAGCCGAGTGGGCACAACAACTACTACGGCCTGGTGTTCGGCGCCAACGACCTCGACAAGGCGACGCAGAACTACCTGTACTTCCTGGTGGCGCAGAACGGGTCGTACATCATCACGCACCGCGCGGGTGAGGCGACGCATCCCGTGCAAGCGCGGACGGTGCACGAGTCGGTCGTCAAGCCGGACAGCGCCGGCAAGTCGAAGAACGACCTCGAGGTCCGCGTCGGCGCCGACAAGATCGACTACGTCATCAACGGCACGGTGGTGCACTCCACGCCGAAGTCCGGGATGACGGCGCGCACGGACGGCATCTGGGGCGCGCGCGTGAACCATTTGCTCGACGTCCACGTCGAGGGGCTGGGGGTCACCAAGCAGTAAGCGGCCCAAGCCAGCCACTCGGACCGTGGCTGTCATCCCAGACCGAAGAACTGCTTGCGCACGGATGACACGGATCAAGTCTGATGACACGGATGCAAGCGTTACAGATCGCTGCCGCAACAACCAAAAGAATTGTTTGATTGGTTTGCTGGTTGGCGAGCTACAGGTTGCGGCTTGCATCCGCGTGGTCCGTGTCATTCGTGTCATTCGTGCTCCTGCAGACTCGGTCTGTGATGCCGGTCGCTGGCGGCCTGGAGACGCGCGCGCAGACAACGCTTTACGCGCGCGACGTGTCTGATCGTCATTCCCCTTGCCCGCGCCCGCGGAGGCCGTGATGCGCATCGAAGCACTGGCGCAGGACGTCAGATACGCCATTCGCGGGCTGAAGCAAAAGCCCGGGTTCACGCTCGCCGTCGTCCTGACGCTGGCCCTTGGCATCGGCGCGAACGCCGCGATGTTCGGCGTCACCGATCGCCTGCTCTTCCGCGCGCCGGCCTTCATGAAAGATCCCGACCGCGTGCACCGCGTGTACCTCGTGCGCACGTTCGACGGCAAGGAGAACTACGGCGCCTGGTTCCAGTACACCCGGTTCAAGGATCTGGAGCGCTGGACCAGCTCGTTCGACGTCTCTGCCGCGTACAGTGACAACCAAACCGCGGTGGGCGTCGGCGAGGACGCGCGGGAGATGCGGGTCGCCGTGGTGAGCGCCGGCTACTGGAAGCTCTTCGACGCGCGACCCGAAATCGGCCGATTCTTCACCGCGGCCGAAGATACGACTCCGGCCGGCGCGCCCGTCGCGGTGCTTGGCCACGCCTTCTGGCAGTCGCGCTACGGGGGACGCGCCGACGCCCTGGGGCAGCGTCTCAAGATCGCGAAGGTCGACTACACGATCATCGGCGTGCTGCCGCCGGACTTCACGGGCGCGAACACGGAGCGCGCTCCGGTCGCGTGGATCCCGATCACGTCATACGCGGCGTCGGAGTTCAACTGGAATCCGAAGGACCCGCACAACTGGTTCCAGAAGTACAACATCTCGTGGGTGCAAATGTTCGTGCGTCGCAAACCGGGCGTGACCCAGGCGGCGGCCGACGCCGACCTCACCACCGCGTTCAAGCGCAGCTACGCGGCGCAGCGCGAGATGAGCCCGCAGACGACGCTGGCGGAGCTCGCGAAGCCCCGGGCCATCGCGGGAAGCGTGCTGCTCGCCCGCGGACCACAGGCGACAGAAGTCTCCAAGGTCGCACGCTGGGTGAGCGGCGTCGCGATCATCGTCATGCTCATCGCCGCGGCGAACGTCGCCAACCTGCTGCTGGCGCGAGCGCTGCGCCGGCGGCGCGAAGTGGCGGTGCGGCTGGCGCTGGGCGTCACTCGGATGCGCCTGCTCTCTCAGCTCCTCACCGAGAGCATTCTGCTCGCCCTGCTCGGCGGCGGCGCCGGATTGGTGATCGCGCAGTGGGGCGGCAGCGTGCTGCGCCGGCAGTTCCTGCCGACGGGAGAGACCGTCTCGGTGGTGAGCGACGGTAGAACGCTGCTGTTCGCGGCGGCCGCCGTGCTCTTCGTGGGCATCATCACCGGTCTCGCGCCGGCGCTGCAATCGGGGCGCGGCGATCTCACGACCTCGCTCAAGGCGGGAGCGCGCGAAGGCACGTACCACCGCTCGCGAACTCGCGTCGCCCTGCTGGTGCTCCAGGGCGCGCTGTCGGTCGTCCTGCTGGTCGGGGCTGGCCTCTTCGTTCGCAGTCTGAACAACGTGCGCGGCCTGCGGCTGGGGTACGACGTAGACGCCCTGCTCTGGGTCGGCGTCGAGGAACGCACGGAGAAGCTCGACAGCACGGCGAAGGCCGCGCTGCGCGATCGGCTCGCCGAAGCCGCGCGCGCCCTGCCCGGCGTCGTGAACGCGGCCCGCGCGGTGACCGTGCCGTTCTGGATGACGTGGAACGACAACGTCTATGTCGCCGGCCACGACACGGCGTACCTCAGCAACCTTGGTTCCTTCAACATTCAGGGCGCGTCGCCCGAGTATCTCGCGACGATGGGCACGCGGCTGCTGCGGGGCCGAAACATCGAGCGAAGCGACAGGCGCAACGGCGCGAAGGTGATGGTGGTGAGCGACGCGATGGCGCGCATCCTCTGGCCGGGCAAGGACGCCATCGGACAGTGCGTGCGTGTGGGGACGGACACGAATCCATGCACCACGGTGGTGGGGATCGCAGAGAATATTCGTTCGTCCGACGACTTCAGCGCGGACAACCTGCTGTACTACTACCTGCCCATCGATCAGGCGCAGTGGAATGGCGGAGGGCTCTTTGTGCGCACGAGCGGCCGCGCGGCCCGATCGGCCGAACAGGTGCGTCGGTCCCTCCAGACGCTGATGCCCGGTTCGTCGTACGTGACGGTGCGGCCGATGTCGGAGATCTTCGGTCCGACCATCAGGTCGTGGCGCCTGGGAGCCACGATGTTCGTCGCGTTCGGGGCTTTGGCACTGGTGCTGGCCGCGATCGGTCTCTACAGCGTCATCGCGTACAACGTGACGCAGCGCACACACGAGCTGGGCGTGCGGGTGGCGTTCGGCGCGCAGATGAGGGACGTGATCCGGCTGGTGATGAGCGAAGGGCTGAAGCTCACCGCGGCCGGGATCCTCATCGGTGGCGCGGCGGCGCTGCTGGCCGGACGGTACGTGGCGCCCCTGCTCTTCCGCGTGAAGCCGACGGATCCCCTGGTCTTCGGTTTGGTGGTGGTGGTGCTGCTGTCCGCTGCGTTGCTGGCGAGCTTCCTCCCCGCGCTGCGCGCGTCGCGCGTCGATCCCAACGTTGCGCTGCGGAGCGAATGATTTGCCGTGACTGAGCGGGCGGCTTGCGCGTCGGTCACACGACGCCGGTCTCCCCCGCTCAGCCATGAAACCACTGCTTCGCGTCGTCGTCGCGATGATAGCGATCGCGGTCACACCCTGTGCCTACAGCTCCCGCGCGCTCCCGGGTCTCTCCTGCTTCGACGAGGACGACCTGCGGGCCGCGCCGCTCGTCTTCGGTGAGTTGAAGCCGGATCCGGCCGTACCCGGCGGATGGAGCGGGATGGAAGTGCACTTTGGCGTGAACAGCGACGGAAGACTGACCGCCGCCATCCGGGAAGTGGGAGGCAATTCCCGCGTGACGAGGCCGGTCGAGCGCGTGACGTACTACTCACGGGGCGACACGATCTCGTTTACGTACCTGGCGGCAGGCGACACCAAGTTCAGGCGGACGGTCAAGCCCGGGTGCAACCGTCTCGTGGGCTCGGCGACGTACATCCGACCGGGCGACCCCGCGGGCATCGAGATTCCTGATACGCTGCAGCGGGTGAAGGCGCGTTAGGAGCGCGAACCTGAGTCGGCGGTCAGCTTCTGGCAGCGCTCGAGCAGCTTGGCGTCGCCCAGTTTTTCGGTTAACGCTGAGAATTCGGCGGTGGGACCGCGCCAGCGCAGCTCCTCCACGCCGCTGAACAGCGGGGCGTCCGTCCGAAGCGTCGCGAGATTCTTGAACAAGAGTGCCAGCTCGCGTTTCTCGCCCAGCACTTCGGGTGGAAAGTCCTCGATGGCACCATAGCGGGTGACGAGGCGCGCGGCCGTGGCGGGACCGATGCCCGGGATGCCCGGATAGCCATCAGCCGTGTCGCCGACCAGCGCGAGGTAGTCCGGGATCAGCTCCGGATCGACACCGAACTTCTCGCGCACGCCCTGAGCATCACGGATCTTGAGGCCTTTGCGATCCACCTGGACGACGCGGTCGCCGCGAACGCACTGCGTCAGGTCCTTGTCCGGCGTCCAGATGCAGACTTTGGACACGGCCGGGTCCGCGGCGGCGATGTGCGCAGCGGACGCCAGTCCGTCGTCGGCCTCCAGCTCGACCATGGGCCACACGACGACGCCCATCACCGCCAGCGCGTGCTCGAGCGGATGAAACTGCGCCAGGAGCGCGCGCTCCATGCCGTACGACGTCTTGTAGTCGGGCCAGAGATCGTTGCGGAAGGACTCGATGACGTGGTCGGTGGCGACGCCCACGTGTGTCGCGCCGGTCTCCAGCATCTGGAGCACGGTGTGGAGCACACCGGTGACCGCGCCGAAAGGCGGGTCCTCCTTCTTGAACCGTCTCAGGCCATAGAAGTGGCGGAACAGCTCGTACGTGCCGTCGAGGAGATGGACGATCATGAGTCGGTTTGACAGTTTGACGGTTTGACAGATTGACGGCTTGACTCTTGAATGGACGTCCGGACTCAAACCGTCAAACCGTCAATCCTGTCATGAGCCTCGCCGACACACTACTGCCCGAATTCGACCAGGAGATGGCCACGACGCGACGGCTGCTCGAGCGCGTGCCGTCCGAGAAGGCGGACTGGAAGCCGCACCAGAAGTCGTTTGCCCTGGGGCATCTCGCGCAGCTGGTCGCCACGATGCCCGGGTGGATCACGCGGAGCATCAGGGACGGCTCGATCGACCTGTCGGCCGGGCCGGGCTACGGCTTTCACAAGACTGAATTGCTGCTCGAGCAGTTCGACAAGCACGTGACGGAAGCGCGCAGCGCGATCGCCGCCGCGGCCGATTCCGACTACGACGCGATGTGGTCGCTCAAGATGGGCGAGCGCGTCCTGTTCACCATGCCGAAGGGCGCGGTCGTCCGCCAGAACATCAGTCACCTGGTGCACCACCGCGGGCAGCTTACTGTCTACCTGCGCCTGCTCGATGTCCCACTTCCTTCGATCTATGGTCCGACCGCTGACGAGAGAGTGCCGGGATTCTGACATGCGTGCGACGTCAGCGAGCATGGACACTCGGGATTCGGTATCGCCGTGAACGACAGCGATGCCAAGACGTGGTTGGCCGCCATCGTGGACTCGTCCGATGACGCGATCATCGGCAAGCGTCTGGACGGCACGATCGTAAGCTGGAACGCGGGGGCCGAGCGAATTTTCGGCTATACCGCAGGCGAGATGATCGGCCAGTCCGTGCTGAAGCTCTTCCCTCCGGAGCGCCTCGCCGAGGAAAAGGTCATCATTGCGCGGCTCGTGCGGGGGGAGCGTGTGGAGCACTTCGAAACCGTACGCGTCCACAAGAACGGCTCCCGCATCGACATCTCACTGAGCACATCGCCGATCCGCGACGCGGACGGCGGCGTCGTGGGCGCCGCCAAGATCGCGCGCGACATTACCGAGAGCAAACGGGCGCGACAAGCGCTCGCGTTGCTGAACGACAGGCTCGCGGCGCAGACCGAAGAGCTGGAGAGCGCCAACGAGCACCTGAATGCCGTGGCCGACCTCGCGCGCGAATCGCAACTCGAAGCGGAGCGCGCCAACCGGGTCAAGTCGGAATTCCTGGCGGCGATGAGCCATGAGCTGCGCACGCCGCTGAACGCGATCAGCGGCTACGCAGATCTGATGAAGGCCGAGGTCGCGGGCGATCTCCCCGCCGATTACCACGCGTACATCGAGAAGATTCAGCGGAGCCAGCGGCACCTGCAGGACCTGATCGGGCGCGTGCTGGATTTCTCCAAACTCGAAGCCGGCAAGCTCACCGTCAGTGTCGCGCCGACGCCCGTCGAGCACCTCCTGTCGAGCGTGGAGCCGATGATCGCACCACAGGCGCACGCCAGGCAGCTGTCGCTCCACGTCCTCTCTCCCAGCCCCGGTCTCGCGGTGCTGGCGGATTCGGATCGCACGTGTCAGATCCTGCTGAATCTCCTCTCGAACGCGGTCAAGTTCACGCAGCCGGGAGGGTCCATCGTCGTCGAGACCGTGCCGGGGGCCGACACGGATGTCGAGATCCGGGTGCGTGATACAGGCCCCGGGATTCCTCCAAGGGACCTGGAGCGCGTGTTCGAACCGTTCGTGCAGCTCGACACCACCCTGACCAGGGGGCACGAGGGCACCGGTCTGGGCCTCGCCATCAGCCGCGATCTCGCGCGGGCGATGAAGGGAGACCTGTTCGCCGAGAGCGTGGTCGGCGAGGGATCGACGTTCGTCCTGCGTCTGCCAAGAGCAGATCGAGACTGAGACCTGCCGCCACTGGCGCTATGGGCTCAGCCAGTAGCTCAATTTGACGGCGAGAAAATTCTCTCCGGGCGTGCCGAGCGACTGCAGCAGGTCGCGCGGGCGGGCAACACCGGACACGCGGTCGGCTTCGCGATCCTGCTGCCACACCAGGTACATCGTGCTGCCCGGACGCCACTCCCACCGCAACACCATGTTGCTGCGGAACGAGCGCACGTTGAAGTCTTCGTTGTCGATGTCGAAGCTGGACGCGCCATCGGTCACGGCGTACGAGCCGTCGATGTTGCGGCTGATGGACGTCCCCGCCGTGCCGTACCGCAGCAGCGATCGTGACCCGGGCGCGAGCAGTTCGCCGAACGAATGGAATCGGCCGCTCGATGCGAACGGTTCGGCGTACGTCTCGAGCGTGAGGTCGGGCGTGAAGGTGTAGTTCACGCGGATCTGCGCCGACAACTCGCTGAGGTCCACCGCGGAGAAGACGTAGCGCCTCCCGAGGGTCGCGGGCCTGCCATCGTCCTCCGTATCGACGTATTGGCGTGTATCCCGCTCGCGGCCCCATCGCGGATCGAAGCTCAGCTCCCAGCGGTCGCCGGGCCGGACTGAGAGGCTGAGCTCCACGCCGCCCTCCCAGCCGCCGTCTTCGTCGCGATCTCCGCCGACCTCGAGCCCCCACTGCGTGCGCGCGCCTTCCTGGTTGTTGAGCTCGAGGCTCGACCCCCACCGGCGCGGGGTGCCCATCACCGGCCCGCCGCGCGTGAGGCGATCCGACAACCCGCGTCCTGCGCGCCAATAGTCCGCTCGCACCTCCCAGAGGTTGCTCAATTCGACGCCGGCGTCGACGCTGGTCTCCCGCTGGCGGCGGAGCCAGTCATAGCTCCAACCGTGTTCCGTCGCGACCTCGAGATCGTAGCCGCGATACCAGCGCGACGGCTCGGTCTCGCGCCACGTGAGTTGCGCGGCCGCCGCGCGATTGTCCGCGGTCCCGTAGGCGCCCATGTCGTTCGGCTCGAATCCCGGCGTCTCGTGGTAGTAGTCGATGTCCCAGAGCCAGTGCCTTCCCGCCATCTTGCTGTGGCCCACACCGAACAGCGCCCCCCCCATCGCCTCGCGCGACGAATCGACGCGGAATCGGTCGGGACGCTGCCAGTAGCGCCGCGACGACTCCTGCTGCTGCAGGATCGCCCGGCTGTCGCCACGCACGTGCGCGAACCCTGACCAGAAGTTGACGTCGTACGTTCCGCCCTCCCAGCGATACCGGCCGTCCAGGAGCCCCGACACCGCGCTGCGCGGCAGCAGCGTCGTGAGCGGCGACCCCAGTTGGAAGTCCCGATGCACGAAGGTCAGCACGCCGCCAAGGGTGGACGCGTCGCGTCCGAACTCCTGTTGCGCCGCGGCGACGGCATAGCCGGTGCGTGGCGCGACGATCGCGTGGCCGAAGTTGTTGGTCGCGGCGTCGAACGTGCGCACGCGCTCGCGATCCGTGACCGCCGACAAGGCCGCCACGGACAGTCCCGACGCCAGGCGGCCCGTGAGCTTGGCGGCGCCCAGGATCGTCGAGCTTTCCCGCTCCTCGGCGAAGTCCGCGTCGGGGTCGCCGGGCGGCGGCGCGCCGATGCGCCGCGAGTAGAACAGCGAGCGGCGGTCGAAGAGGCTCGACCCCTCGGTGAAGAACGGCCGGCGCTCCTCGAAGAATGTCTCGTACGCGGTGAGGTTCACTTCGGCCGGATCGGCTTCCACCTGTCCGAAGTCCGGATTGAGCGTCACATCGAGCGTGAGATTCGGTCCGAGGCCGAGCTTGAGATCGCCGCCAGCGCGCGCCGCGTTGTAGTTGTTGCGCTGGAAGGGATCCGAGGGATCGTCCACACGCTGATACCGCGAGTTGGCCGCCACGTACGGGAGCAGCTCCATGCGGCGCGAGGGGCGAATGCCGCGAATCCCCGTGAGCGTGCCCATGCGCGACGCCCATCCCGTTTCCTGTCGGCGAATGAGCGCCCAGTAGCTCTCTTCGTTTCGCACCGGAACGATGCGCAGGACGTTGAGCCCCCACACCTGCTGATCGAGCGGCAGGAACCGCAACTGCGCGAACGGAATCCGCATCTCGGCCGTCCAGCCCGCCGAGTCGATCTGCACCTGGGCCTCCCACACCGGATTGAAACCGGAATCGCCGTCGTCGTTGTCCGACGGGTGATAGAGGTCGATCCGCACGCCGGCCGGGGTGACCGCGAACGTGTAGGCGGTGCGACGGTCGCGGTACGTATCGAGCGACACCGCGATCATCTCAGAGCTGCCCTCGCGATCCCGGCGGGTCACGAGCGCGCGGATGGCGGACGGATCTCGACTGAACATGCGGGCGCCGACGTAGAGCGCCT
This sequence comes from uncultured Gemmatimonadaceae bacterium, assembly GCA_963724885.1. Lineage (GTDB taxonomy): Bacteria > Gemmatimonadota > Gemmatimonadetes > Gemmatimonadales > Gemmatimonadaceae > DASPMP01. Next base: position 800,875 of record CAVRWG010000005.1, read on the forward strand.
CATCGTCGTACGCGAACCGCACCTCGGTGTTCTCGATCGCCGGCGCGCCCTCGTCCGGCTCCTTTTGCGTCAGGCGTTCTATGGCCGGCGCCGCGGCCCACGCGGCGTCGTCGAGGCGGCCGTCCACGCGCGGCGCCGAGCCCTGAAGGCGCACGGCCTGGATGCTCTGCGCTTCGGCCATGATCGGGAGCGCGAGAATCAGCGCAAGCGTGGCCCCCGTCATTCGTCTCGAAGCGAAGGGACTATCGTTCATCGGCGGCGGTGTCCTATGTCGAGTCGTAACAATGAACAAAAACGATCAAACGGATCCGTTTGTTGTGACGTGTTGGCGCCTGCCCTACTCAAGCGCCCCCCTCGTCAGCGGCCAGACTTTGGACGCACCCTGAGAATACGGCCGTCGCCGCTGTCGGTGATCAGGTAGATGAACCCGTCCGAACCAACCTGCACGTCGCGAATGCGCTCGCGCAACTCGCCCAGATAGCGTTCCTCGCTCACGCGGCCGGCCGAGTCGATGGTGAGACGCACCAGGCCACCGGGCTGCATCGAGCCGATGAGGATGCTGCCCTTCCAGCCCGGGAACGCGTCGCCTGTATAGAAGGCCATTCCCGACGGTGCGATCACGGGATCCCAGTAGTACACCGGCTGCTCCATGCCTTCCTTCACCGCGCCTTCGCCGATGCGGCCCCCGCCGTAGTCGCGTCCGTACGTGATCACCGGCCAACCGTAGTTCTTGCCGGCTTCCGGGTGATTCAACTCGTCGCCGCCGGCGGCGCCGTGCTCCACGGTCCAGAGCTGTCCGGTCTCGGGGTGCAGCGCGGCGCCCTGCAGGTTCCGGTGTCCATAGGACCAGATCTCGGGGCGCGCGTCGCTGCGTCCCCCGAACGGATTGTCGCGCGGGACGGAGCCGTCCGTGTTGACGCGGACGATCTTCCCCATGCCCTGCGTGAGGTCCTGTGCGCGGGTGCTGTACGCCTGCCTGTCTCCCTGCGTGATGAAGATCGTGCCGTCGTTGCCGAACACGATGCGCGAACCGAAGTGTCCGCCGCCGCGCAGCTTGGGCTCCTGGCGATAGATGACCCGGACGTCCTCGAGCGCGCCGTCGCCGAGTCGCGCGCGCGCCGCCGACGTGCCGGCGGTTCCGTCCTCGCCCGGCTCGGAGAAGGACAGATAGATCAGCCGGTTCTCGGAGAACTTCGGATCGAGCGTGACGTCGAGCATCCCGCCCTGGCCCCGGGCCGCGACCGCGGGCGCGCCGGAGAGCGGCGCCGAGACGCGACCGTCACGCTCGACGATGCGCACCGATCCCGGCCGCTCGGTCACCAGGAAGCGTCCGTCGGGCAGGAGCGCCAGCCCCCACGGATTGCTCAGGCCGCGCGCGACGGTTTCGACGGTGAGCGCGCCGTCGATCGAGCGCGGCGTGGGAGAGCGCTGGGCGGGACCCTGGGCGGGCGCGTCGTTGCAGCCGCTGAGCGCACCAAGAAGCAACGTGATGGCGAGTCGTCGCATGTGAAGAACGGATTACGGTTTGACGGTTTGACGGATCGATGGATTGACGGTTTGGCTCCAAGCCGTCAAACCGTGAACCGTCAAACCGCTTCTAACCGCACAACGCCCAGCCTACGGTTCAGGTTTCCGGGGACTCGCGGCGCCGCTGTAGACGTCCAGCGGGAGGTCGATCAAATCGAGCGGATTCACTGTCAGCGCGCCATAGCGGGCGCTCCAGTGAAGGTGCGGGCCCGTCACGCGTCCCGTCGCGCCCACCAGGCCGATACGCTGACCGCGGTCTACCGTCTCACCGACGCGGACGAGCGGCTTGCTGAGATGAAAGTATCCGGTGACGACACCGCCGCCGTGATCGATGTACACCAGCCTGCCCGCGAGGAAAAACGTATCGACGAGCGCCACCACGCCGCGATTCGCGGCGCGGACGTCGGTGCCGACGTTGCCGGAGAAGTCGACGCCAAGATGGCGGCTTGCGACCGTCCCGTTGAACATGCGGCCCGTGCCGAACTCGCTCGTGACGCGCGTGTCGCGCGGCTTCACGAACGGCGCGGCCCAGCGCGGCGGCTCGTCGTGCGCCCTCCTGGCGACCGTCCGGGCCAACTCGTTCTCGCGTGCGACGCGCGCCTGCGTCTTGGCGTCCAGCGGTCGGGTGAAGCGCTCGTCCACGGCGAGCGGAGCTTCCTTCGCTGGCTCCGCCGGGGGCACATGGACGACCGCCGTCACCGTATCGAACGCGCCGGACCGACGCTCCACGATCACGGTAGCGCGCACGCTGTCCGCGTCCACCGGGACACCACCGATGGCGTGATACGTTCCCGACGCGGCGTTGAGAAAGCGCAGCGGTTCCCCGGCCATGGAGCCGCGGATCGCGACAGGAGCGTCATCGCCGGCGGCCGGCGTCAGCGACAGCCGCACGATCGAGCCAGGCAGCGGCTCCGCCGGGACGATGTTCAGGACAGGCGATTGTGCCGCAACCGGACTCGTGAGCAGCGCGACACAGGCGAAGGTGATGCGTGGGCTCTTCATGCCTGAGAATATCGGCAATTCCGGTGCGATGTTCCCTGCTCGGCGCCGAGCCTGGATGGCCCTTCGGGCCAGCAGTCGGTTCTAGCCGCCACCCGCGACGCGAGTCATGACGGCCGGAATGATCTCGTCCTCGAGCACCGAGTGCAGCGCGCCCGTGTGGCCCCAGTACCGACTGGCATCGGCGTCCGACGTGGCGACAACGACGAGCTGCAGCGCCGGAACGACGAAGATGAACTGTCCTCCGTAGCCCCAGGCAAAGCGAATGTCTACGCCGTGGGCGCTGCGCGTCCACCAGCCGTAGCCGTACCGGTTCCCGTTCCACGGCGACACGGTGCGCTCGACATACGAGCTGTCGATCCACGCGCTCGGGATGACCTGTTTGCCGCTTGCCGCGCCCCGGTTGAGGTACAGCACGCCGATCTGCAGCATCTCGCGCGGCGTGAGGTACATGTCGTTCCCGCCGAAGTAGATCCCTTGCGGGTCGCGCTGCCACGGCCGGAGGTCGATGCCCAGCGGCCGCCCGAGATTCCGTCGCGCGAACTCGTACGTGCTCAGTTTCGTCGCGCGCGTCAGGATCGCCGAGAGCAGGTGCGTGCTGCCGGTGCTGTAGATCATCGGGCCCGCGTCGCCGCGCTCGGCCACGATCGGCTGGTTGAGGGCGCTGCGCACCCAGTTCCTGCTCGTCACCCAGCGGCCGTAGCTGTCGAAGCTCGTGGACTGGAGCCCCGCTCGCATGGTGAGCAGATCCCGCACGGTGATGGCGCGTTTGGCGGGAGCCAGCCCGCGCGTCTCGGCGGGCAGCAACTCGCCGATCGTCTGGTCGATGCCGCGGATGTGCCCCTGCGCGATCGCGATCCCCACGAGCGCGGACACGACGCTCTTGCTCGCGCTCTTGATGTTGGCGCGTGTGCGCGGCGTGGCGCCATGAAAGTACGTCTCGCGCACGAGCTGTCCGCGCCAGTGCACCAGCAGGCTCCGCATGCGCACCAGCTCGGACGCGCGGGCGTAGGCGCGGTCCAGGCGAACGGAGTCGATCCGGTCGGCGAGCTCGAACCGCGCCGGCGGCGGAACGGCAACCGTGTCGCCGCGAGCATCGGCGCCGACGCATCCCAGTACGCCGGCGAGGAAGGTCAATGCGCGAAGCATCACTGTGTTGGAAGCCGGAGGACTCAGAGTGGTTTACTCAGGTAGTACTGCCGGTAGCCCGGGGGGTATCCCTCCAGGGTCCCGAACAGCTCGTACCCAAGGCGCTCATAGAAAGGACGCGCCTGGAACTCGAAGGTGTCGAGAACCGCCCCGACGCAGCCGCGCTGCCGCGCCAGATCCTCGGCGGCGTTCAACAGCCGGGTGCCGAACCCCTGTCCGCGCAGTGAGTCGTCCACCCACAGGGTGGCCACGTAAAGCCAGCGCCATTTGGTGTGACCGAGAATGCCGCCCAACACCTGTCCGCCGGTGCCGCGGACCACCAAGCGGACAGGAAGTTCATTGCTGGGGCCGATACGAGCCATGTTGAAGGCACGCAGCCCCAAGAGAACTTCGGCCGCGTCCGCGTCGCTGACCTGCTCGTCGATCGTGGCGGTCGTGGGGGCCATCATCGCACCGCAGCACCGCTGCGCAGTGTGTAGACGCCACCCGGCGTGCGCGGCTCAAACTGTGTTCGCAATTCCGGCGAGAGATTGCGGAACGCCTCCGCCGACAGGGTGACGCCCTCCGCCCGAAGCATGGACGCACTGTTCACGGCTTTGCCGATGACGTCAAAGCGCTTGTCGTGATCGGGGCCAAACTCACCGGCGATGACAACGCCGAAGTGCGCCTTTGCCTCGAGGCGGCATTCCCACCGGCGGTCGGCCATCGCCCGATCGACTGACGACTTGAGTTTTATGAGCGCGCGAACGCCGGCATCCACAAAGCCGTCAGGAAACACGACGAGGGCCGCGTCGCCGATGAACTTCACTACCGTGCCCCCGTCTCCCTCGATCGCATCGGTCACCAGCCTGTAGTACTCGTCGATGCCTCGGGCGACCTCTGCATCGTCGAACCGCTGTGCCGTGACCGCGAATCGTGTGAGGTCTGTGAACGCGATGAGCAGCGGCGTCGGTGTCTGGCGAGTGGGAAACACGGGGTATCTCCTAACAGCGGGTTCCGCAGTGAGCGCGAACCAGCACATCGATGACTCGCAGGAACTGCGGATGTGTCACCTGCAGGGAGCGGCCTTCGGCATCGCGCTGGCCCGGACGCGTCTTGTGCGCCACGACGAGGTCGAGCTTCGGGATGACGATGATGTGCTGTCCGAGGCTCCGTGACCGCCGTAGGCCCCCTCGATACGGCCCGGTCGCGTGCGGTCCGTCCCACACCCACCAGAGATAGCCGTACCCGAATGGGCCTTCGCGCCGCCGCGGCGGATTCATCTCGCTCACGGGCGTGAACGCGACGCGTGCTCTCGTCCACCCAGTCGGCAGGCACCAGCTGCTTTCCGTTCCAGTTGCCGCGGCGCAGCATCAGGTAGCCGATGCGGCGCCATGTCGCGCGTCGAGAAGTTCATGTGGTACGCCAGATAGCGCGAGCGCGTCGCTGTCTCCGGTCTTGCGGTGGATCGAGCGGTCGAAGTCCTGCATCCCGATCGGGCGCGCGAGGTCGCTCTCGAGCGCATCGTAAATGTCGCGCTTCGTCATGATCTCGAAGGCGCCGCCAAGCGCGTTGAAGTCCCAATTGCTGTACAGCATGTACGTGCCGTGCTTCTGCGACCCGCGCGGCGGGGCGCTGGCGAGGTCGTCGCCTGCATTGGACGCTTCGTGGTAGACACGCCGACCGCGCGGTGAGCAGATCCTTCACGGTGGCTTCCTTTTCCTGCGGAGTCAGGCCGCCGATGTCGTCCATGCCGAGATTCGCGAGAGACCTGGTCAGGTCGATCGTGCCGCGGCGGACGTAACTGCCCATCATCATCGAGAGCACGCTCTTCCTGACGGAGGCGAGATAGCTCACGAGTCTGCACGTCGCCGTACGTCATGAGGACGCGGCCGCCCGCGATGGCCATGAATCCGGTGGTCGCGAGCTTCGACAGCTCGACGCGCACACTATCGAGCCCCGAGCGCGTCCATCCGGCAGTGCGCGGGTCGGCGATCGAGTCCCACTGTACACCAGGGAAGACCGTCGAGTCTCCCGACGCGCCGGACAGTGCGACCGACGCCTGTCGCGAGCACGACAGTGCGGCCGCCGCCATGAGTATCGTGACTGCTGCCGTGCGGAAGTCGAACGATCGTGGCATCTTCATGCCCGACATTATGGTGAGCCACCTCCGGGAGAGAAAGATGAGAATGCTCCGCACGACGGCCATCGTCACCCTGTCCTTTCTCGCGGGCGCCGGCGCGATGTGGGCGCAGCAGCAACAGGCGACGGGTCGGGTGCCGCAGTTCGAGAACGAGCACATGAAGGCGTGGAAGACCGTCATCATGCCGAAGCAGCCGCTGCGACAGCACCGCCACGAGTTCGGACGCGCGCTCATCGCGCTCACTGACGGCCAGTTGAAGGTCGTGGACCCCAACGGCAAGGTGGTGAACACCTATAACTGGGAGCGGGGCAAGGCGTACTGGCTCGGCCCCGATCCCGCGGGCGAGACGCACGCCGACGTGAACGACACCGCGCAGCCCATCGAGGTGATCGTGGTGGAGCTCAAGAAGAACTGATCGGGGAGATGTAGGCGACGCATCCTTCACCGCCCACTCACGGCGAGTGACCAGGAAGCCGCGCACAGCGTCAATTCTGCGATGGCTGACACCCGCGGCTCTGTGAACGCGCGACCCTTGCGCACGATCCTGCTTCCGGCGCTGCTGGGTGCGGTGCACTGCATCGGCTTCTTCGATCCGTCGCCCCCGGATCACATCCCCCTCGGACTCCCCACGGCCACGGACTCCGTCCGATGGATTCCCATCGCGGGGTCGCCCACGAGCCCGCAGGGCAGCCGACACGACGACGTCTATTTCACCGACGCCGCGAACGGCTGGATCGCGAACACGCGCGGCGAGATCTATCGCACCGGCAATGGCGGGCTTTCGTGGACGCTGGTCCACGACAGCCCGAGCACCTTCTACCGGGCAATCGGATTCGCCACGCCGATGAAGGGATGGGTCGGGAACCTGAACTGGTACTCCAACCCGACACCGAGGAACTCGCTCTTCGAGACCATCGACGGTGGTGTCACCTGGACGAACATCACCGACCGCGTCGTGGGACCGGATCCGGTCGGCATCTGCGGCATCTGGGTGGCGAGCGCCACGCACATTTACGGCGTCGGACGGTGGAACGGCCCCGCAGTGTTCGTTCGCACGCGCGACGGCGGACAGACATGGACCTCGAAGAGTCTTGCCGGCCTCGCGACCGGATTGATCGACGTATTCTTCTTCGACGAGAACGTGGGCATCGCCGTGGGTGGTGATGGCGTCGGCAGCAGCCATCAGCAGCAAGCCGCGTCTCGCGCCGTCGTGCTGCGCACGGAAGACGGCGGCGACACCTGGGAGCGCGTCTATCACGGCAACGCGCTCGGTCAGTGGATATGGAAGATCAGTTTTCCCACGCCCGACGTGGGCTACGTCTCGCTGCAGGGACCGAACCTGATCGGCACGGTCCTCAAGAGCACGGACGGCGGACGCACGTGGTCGGTGCTCCCTCCCGTGGGCGAGCCGCTCGAGTTCTCGGCGATCGGCTTCATCACGCCCGATTCGGGCTGGGTCGCTTCGTATGAGATGGTGTTCTCCACGATCGACGGTGGACAGTCATGGCGGCGCGCGGGCGATTGGAGGAACATCAATCGCATCCGGTTATTCTCGAACGGGACGGGCATCGCGGTCGGTGACCGGGCGTATCGCTTCGAACGCTGAGTGAAGGTGGATGGAAACGAGCGTCGCGCGTGTTACGGAACAGCTTCGCGCTCTCGGCGTCCGGCACGGCGGCGTGCTTCTCGTGCATACCTCGTTTCGCGCCATCCGGCCGATCGAGCGTGGGCCTGGCGGTGTGATCGAGGCGCTTCGCGCCGCCGTAGGCGCGGACGGCACCGTGGTCATGCCAAGCTGGGGCGACGACGACGACACGTCGTTCGATCCGCAAAGCACTCCAGTGTCCCCGACTCTCGGCGTCGTCGCCGAAACCTTCAGGCGCGTTTCCGGCGTGCGCCGCAGCGCCCACAACTTTGCCTTCGCAGCGCTCGGACCGAAGGCCGAGGCGATCGTCGCAGACCCCCTGCCCGTCCCGCCGCACCGCCTGGAGAGCCCGGTCGGCCGCATCTGGGAGCTGGATGGACAGGTTCTCCTGCTGGGCGTGGGACACGACTCCGACACCACCATCCACCTCGCCGAGTTGTTGGCGTCGGTTCCCTATCGCGTCCCGAAGCACTGCACCGTCATGCAAGGTGGCCGCCCGACCCGAATCGACTACGGGGAGAACGATCATTGCTGCCTGCGCTTCGCGCTGGCGGACGGCTGGCTGCGGGAGCGCGGTCTCCAGCGCGAAGGTCCCGTGGGTCATGGAGCAGCGCGGCTCGTCCGGTCGCGCGATGTCGTCACCGTGGTTCGCGAGCAGCTGGATCGCCATCCGCTACTGTTTCTGCATCAGCCCGATGAGGGGTGCGCCGAGTGTGACGAGGCGCGGCGCAGCGTGACTGTAGCGCTGCTGGATCCCAGGTCCCACAAGTGAGCGGTAGCACCAAGACGGATGTCGCGTCCATGACGGCGGCACTCGTCGGCGCGCCCGATCCCGAGATCGTCGCGTGCGAGGCGCAGATCCGGGCGGCGCAGCTCGGTGGTGACGTCGCCGCGCTGGACCGCTTGATCGCCGACGCAGTGCTGTTCACGGGGCCCGACGGCCGTGTCGGCACCAAGGCGCAGGATCTCGCGGCGCACAGATCCGGCGTCGTGCGCTTTCGAGCCCACGAACCCCAGGAGTTGCGCATCCGTCGCGTCGGGAGCGACGTCGCAGTCTCGGCCCTGCTCGCGCGGCTGGCGGTGGAGGTAGGCGGCACGCTGGCCAGCGGCACCTATCGCTACACCCGCGTGTGGGCGCGCGAGGACGGCGGACCCTGGCGCGTAGTCGGCGGCCACGTGAGCGAGGTGCGCGCCGACGCGTGAACGTCTGAACCGATGACAGTCCCGAAATCGGCGGCCGCTCGCGTTGCCGCCGACTCCAGGACAAGGCAAGTTGTCAGGGCGGCGCGGCCACTGTCGGCGAGCGCGCGCAGGGCACACCGCTTTGCGACCGATGCCAGACACCGAGAGCCCCCAACCCGGGAACGTCACGCAGCTCCTGCGCGCCGTGCGCAGCGGGAACGACGCCGCGCTCGAACAGGTGCTGGAGCTGATGTACGAGGACCTGCGCGCGCTCGCGCAGCGCCAGCTCGGCAAGGAGTATGTGACCAGGTCGCTGGAGCCGACGGCACTCGTCCATGAGACGTTCCTCAAGCTCGCGCGCGGCGCACGCGTCAAGGCGACGGACCGGGCCCACTTTCTCGCGCTCGCGGCCAAGGCGATGCGACAGGTGCTCGTGGACCGCGCGCGGCGTCGGACGGCCGCCAAGCGCGACGACGGCTGGAAGACGGTCACGCTCACCGACATGATCTCGACGCAGGGACTCGGCGCCGACGACCTGCTCGCCCTGGACGACGCGATCGCACGGCTCGACGAACGTCAGCGCCAGATCGTCGAATGCCGCTTTTTCGGCGGGATGGACGACGCCGAGATCGCGGCGGTGCTCGGCGTGACGGATCGCACGGTGCGGCGGGAATGGACGAAAGCGAGAGCCTCGCTCAATCGGACGCTGTACGGAGGGGACTGAGCGAAAGCCGCGTGTCCTCGGCGCGAGGACACGCGGCGACGCTCATTACGTCAGGTTACTGGCGATGGTACGACAGTCCAGCGCGCGCCGCCTGCTCCACGGCCACGACCATCCCCGGGACCAGCTGGACGCTCGGGAGAATGTTCGCCTTGAGATCCTCGTACACGACCTTGGCATCGAGACCGCGCTTCGCGGCCAGCAGGCCGGAGAAGATCGTGAGGGCGTTGTTGCACACGATGAACGTCGCGCCGCGCTTGCTGAGCGACTCGATGCTCGCGTCGCGCAGTGTCATCCCGAGAATCACGGGTGCCGCGCGCCACGGATTGCTCGTCGCGGGCTGGCCCGTGGCCGGGTCGTTGATCTCGAGGAACTCGCCAAGCCGATACTTCACCCACGCGACGTCGGTCAGGCTATGGAAGGTCGTATAGCCGTAGAACGTGAGCACAGCGTCGATGTCGGCGTCCTTCACGCTGAACGCCTTGTTGAGCGTGTTGTAGTAGTTCAGGACGTGCACGAGCGGGATGCCGCCGGCAGGCGCCGGACTGTCGAAGAACTGGCGTCGCTTGCCCTTGAGCCCTTCGAGCCAGCGGCTGCTCGGTTCCTCCGACGCGGCCGCGGGCCGGGCGTCCAGCGCCCGTGCGCCGATGACGGCCGAGGTGGCTACTACGGCGAGCGAGGCGCCGATCGCCAGGTTGCGGACGGTGTGATGTGTGACACGCATGCGGGAACTCTCCGTTGAAACGGTGGAAGTGTGGCGGACGAGCGAGACTCGATCTGCTCGCCCTACTTCCTGTCTGCGCGCTTCCCGCGAAAACCGGACATGCGACCGAGAGCCGGTTGCGGCTTCCCCAGGCTGCTCAGCGCCAGACGCGCGTCACCCGAGCGCGCAGGATGTAGTCGAGCCGGGGGAACCTGCGCCGGAGGTATTCGTTCCCCTGGCGACGGATGGAGTCCTGGCCCGGTCCCGGGAACGTCTGCCCGCCGCGCGTGCCCGAGTACTCCCAGTTGAGCGAGTCCATCACCGCCAGCCCCTCGACGATCCGGCCGATGGGGGGAAAGCCGAACCCGTTCAGCGTGTCGAGCCGCGGCGTGTTGTCCACCAGGTTGAAGAACAGCTGGGTGGACCGCGTGTTGCGTCCGCCGCGCGCGAACGCCAGCGTGCCGCGCGCGTTGGTCGCGCGCACGGTGTCGTCAGGGATGCCGCGACCGCTCCAGGCGCGAGCAACCGCCGTGTCGCCGTGAATGCCGAATTGCGCCACGAAGTTGCGGATCGTGCGATGGAACGCGACGTCCGTGAAGTACCCCGCGCGCACGAGAGCATGGAACCGGTCGGCGCCATGCGGCGACCAGGCGCGATGAACGCGCACGAGGAGGGTGCCCTTGGTAGTCGCCATCTCGACGTCGAACGAGTCCGGCGCCGTGGCGGCGAAATCCGGGTGCGCGGGATCGAGCGACGTCCCGCGCGCGCAAGCTCCCGCGGCGAGAGCCGCAATCAGCCAGGCGCACAAGGATCTTGCGGTCATGCCAAAAGGTCGTCGAACGGCGACTTCGCATCAATTGCGGCCCTTGCCGCAGGGGACGACCGTCGTACTTTCCCGCGAACGCACCCCTGCACGATCAACTCGAGCGGATTGAATCGCCTCATGAATCTCCTACACAAACCGGCTCGCAATTCCCTGGCGTTGGCGCTCGCGCGCATACTGGCCGTGGTTGGCGTGAGCGCGGCGCTGATCGTTGCTGTTGTCGCGCGGCAGCCGAAGGAACTCGACGCTCGCGGCGCGGACCCGACGTTCGCCGAGGACATAGCGCCGATCGTCTTCAAGAACTGCACGAGCTGCCATCGCTCCGGCGGGCTGGCTCCCTTCTCGCTGCTCGACTACGACAGCGCGGCGGCATACCTCGACGAGATGCGCGACATGGTGTCCACCGGGCAGATGCCGCCCTGGCAAGCCGACGGGCCGCGCGGCGTGTTCCGCAACGATCGCCGCCTGTCCGACGCCGATCGGCAGACGATCCTGCGCTGGCTCGAGACGGGCGCGAAGCCCGGCGACATGAAGAAGCTGCCGCCGCAGCCGCAGTATCCGACGGGCTGGGACATCGGCGAGCCTGACCTGATCGTTCGCATGGCGGCGGACTACACCGTCCCCGCATCCGGTACGGTCGAGTATCAGTACTTCGAGGTCCCCACGAACCTCACCGAGGAGAAGTGGGTGCAGGCGATCGAGATCATGCCGGGCTCGCGCGAGGTGGTGCATCATGTGCTCGTCTACGCCAGGGTGCCGCGCGCGCCGGGTGCCGCGCTGCGCCGACTCCAGCGCCGCTGCCGGCCGGGACACCACAGCCGGCGCCGCTCTTCATCCGCAATCGCGCGCACGCCCTCCCGGAGGACCCGCCGCGTCGCGATTCGCTCAATCCGCCGCCGCGGCCGCTGGGCGCTCTCATCGGCAGCACCGCGCCCGGCACCAACGTCGTGGAGTTTCCCGCCGGCACCGCGCTGCGGCTCCGCGCCGGCACCGTGCTCACGTTCCAGGTGCACTACACGACGCACGGCCACGAAACGAAGGATCGCAGCGCCGTCGGATTCCGTTTCGCGAAGGAGATGCCGGACGAGGAGATTCACGCCGCCGCGTTCACGAATGGGTCGTTCACCATTCCCGCCGGTGCGAAGGACGTGGCGGTGCCCGCGGAGCTTGGCGTGAGCCAGCCGGTGCGCGATCTGGGGAATGCTGCCGCATACGCATCTGCGCGGCGTGCGCTGGCAGTACAAGCTCGAGAAGCCGGACGGCACTTCGGAGGTGATCCTCGACGTGCCGCGCTACGACTTCAACTGGCAGACGTACTACCTGTTCGCGACGCCGCTCGAGATTCCCGCGGGCGGCAAGATCACGTCGACGGCATGGTACGACAACTCGGCGTCCAACAAGAGCAATCCCGAACGCGACCGCAGACGTGAAGTGGGGCGACCAGACGTGGGAGGAGATGCAGTACACGGGCTTCCTGTACAGCGTGCCGAGTCGACGCCTCCGCTAGCGGCTACGGTCGGTTGACCGCGCCCGTCAGGACGACTGCCGCGGCGTTCCGGTCCGGCGGCTCGACGCCGTGCAGATGATGCACGAAGAAGTCCCAGCGCTTGCGGTCGCCGTAGTCGCCGCCGCTCGTGTGATCGGCGCCGGGGATCACGAGCAGATCAAACGTCTTTTTCGCTTTGATCAACGCGTTCGCCACCTGCATCGTGGACGACGGATCCACGTTGCGGTCCATCTCGCCGACGATGAGCAGCAGCCTGCCCTGCAGCTTGTGCGCGTTGTCCACGTTCGACGCCGCGCCGTATTCGGGGCCGATGGGCCAGCCCATCCACTGCTCGTTCCACCAGATCTTGTCCATGCGGTTGTCGTGACAGCCCGCGGCCGACACCGCGACCTTGTAGAACCCGGGGTGGAATAACAGCGCTCCCATGGCGCTCTGTCCGCCCGCCGACGTCCCATAAATCCCGACGCGGCCGATGTCGTAGTACGCGTACTTCTTCGCGACGGCCTGGTGCCAGAGGATGCGGTCGGGGAATCCCGCGTCGCCGAGGTTCTTCCACGCGACGTCGTGAAACGCCTTCGACCGATTCGAGGTTCCCATCCCGTCCATCTGAACCACGATGAACCCCAGCTCGGCGATGCGCTGCATGCCGAGCTGCGACGAGAACGTCTTGGGCACGAAGGAACCATGCGGCCCCGCGTAGATGTTCTCGACGACGGGATACTTCCGCGACGGGTCGAAGTTCATCGGGCGGACGATCACGCCCCAGATGTCCGTCTTGCCGTCGCGTCCCCTGGCGACGAACACCTCGGGGGGCCGCCAGCCGAGCGCCGTGAGCGCGCTCGCGTCCGCCCGCTCCAGCTCCATGACCAGCGAACGATCGCTCGCGCGGCGCAGCTCGAACACCGGCGGGTGATCCACGCGGGACCAGGTGTCGACGAAGTACTTCATGTCCTGCGAATACGACACGTTGTGCATGCCGTCGGCTTCGGTCATCGCGGTGAGACCCGTGCCGTCGAAATTGATCCTGTAGTTGTGCACGAAGTACGGGTCCTTTCCGGCGTACATGCCGCTGGCCGAGAACCAGATCTGGCGCGCGAGCGTGTCCACCTTGTCCACGCCACGCACGAGCCACGGCCCTTTCGTGATCTGCCGGATCACCTTCGCCATCGGGCCGTCGTACAGGTAAAGGTGGTTCCAGCCGTCGCGCTCGGACATCCACACGATCTCCCTGCCGTCGGCGACGTCGAAGCGGTACCGCTTGGCCGAGTACTCGAAGAAGGTCGGCATCTGTTCGTCGATCACCACGCGCGTCCTGCCGGTCGCTGCGTCGATCTCGATGACGCGGTACACCTGGTGGCCGCGCTGGTTGTACTCGAAGACGATCGAACGGCTGTCCTTCCGCCACACGAGCGGCCGGACGTCATAGGCGTTCGGGAAATGCGCGTTGACGATGTCCGTCTGCTTGCGGGCCCCCACCTCGAACAGAACGGGCTGCTCGACGTCGAGCACGTCGCCCGGCTTGTTGTAGAGGCGCGTCGAGTACCTGGGCTGGAGCTGATCCTCCGGCGAGGACTGCACGTAGTGCAGTTCCCGGCGATATCCCGGTTTGACGCGATACGCGGCGATCCGCTTCGAGTCGGGCGACCACGCGACCGAGCGCTGGGCGTAGGCGTTCCCCTCGCTGCCGTCGGTGCTCAGGAAGAACCCGTCCGGACCGCTGGCGCCGTTGACGCCGTTGGCGCCGCCGACGCGTCGCACATGGATGTTGAAGTTCCGAACTGTCGCCTCCCACTGTCCGTCGGGCGACACGCGTGGCGACACGTTGTCGTTCGGCAACCCGCCATACAGACCGCCGCCAAAGTCGCGGCCTTCGCCCTGGGCGCTGACCGGCGACGGCTCGCACTTGTAGTCGGCGAGGGTGCAGCGCCAGCGGACCGAGTCCGGCACGAATGTCATCGCCCCGCGGTCGTCGGTGAATGTCAGGTTGTCGAACGGCAGCGAGTCTGGCGTGACCGGCCGCTTCAACGCCGTGGAAAGCGTCGTCGCGAGGCGCGCGTGATCGAATGCCGGCTGGCGCTCCTTCGTCTCGGCGTCGACGAGGAGGTAAGCGGTGCCGGCGGGGGTCGTCTTGCGGTACCAGAGCCAGGACGAGCGGCCGATCCAGTTCGTCTGGTTGACGGCGTTGACGATCTTGCGCTGCATGCGTGCCGCAATCGAGTCGGCGCGCGCATAGTCGTCGGCCGTGCCTTGCGCGAACAGGCTGCCGCCGAACGCGAGCAGCGCGATTACCTGGATTGTCTGGCGTGTCGTGAACATGGTCCGGGACGGTGGAGTGAGTCAGCGACTTAGGATCGAGCGCCGTCGGGTTTTTCGCAACATGACTCCCGTTGTACCTTCCGGCGTCATCAAGCACTTTGGCACATGCACATGCCCGTCGTCGCCGAGAACGGACCGCCGCGCGTCACTTATCGGTCACGCGCGGCGCCGAGAACGGTGTTCACGCGGCTCTTCCTGTTATTCGTTTGCCTCGGCCTCGCAACGGAACCGACGTGGCATCAGGCGCTCGCGCCAGGGTCAGGATGTTGGCCGCCTAACTGCCGGCCGGACCAAGTGCCACTCGCCACGCCTGTCGTGTCGCACGCGGGCCGCCTGTTCATGATTGGCGACGGTGCGGCGCCGGGTCGGGTCTACGTGTCCGGCGACGGTAAGAACTGGACGGGCCTCGACCACGATGCCGATTGGGGCATCCGGTACCGCTCGGCCGACGCATCGTATGCCGGCGCGTTGTGGCGGGTCGGCGGGTTCGTCGAAGAAGGCGACAATCGGACGCTCATGAACGACGTCTGGCGATCGGAGGACGGACGCCGCTGGCAACGCGTGGCGGAGCGATCTCCGTGGGCGCCACGCTCCGACGCGCACCTCGTGGTCTTTCGCGACACGCTGTGGCTCATCGGCGGTGAGCCGAACGACGCTACGCTCTGGCTCACGACGGACGGACGGAGGTGGTCGCCGCGCGCCGCCGCTTCCCTGCCGCGCGCGAATCCACAGTGCGTCGTCGTTCACCAGAACACGCTCTGGATCATTGGCCACGGCGCATGGGAGAGCGCCACCAACGACGTATGGACATCCGCGGATGGCGCGGCGTGGACTCGAGTCACCGCAGGCGCCGATTGGTCGCCCCGCACGTTCGCCGGCTTCGCGGCGCTCGACGGCCGACTCTGGGTCGTCGGTGGCGTGAACCATCGCGACGCATGGTCGTCGTCCGATGGCCGTCGCTGGCAACGCGCCGCCACCGAGGTACCCGGACCACCGCGGAGCGCGAAATTCTCGGCGGTGTTCCGGGACGCGTTCTGGGTCTTTGGCGGCAAGACGGGCGGCCTGGGCGGAACGGGCTTCTGGGACGGCGTGTGGTACCTCGAGTAGACGTGGGCACGATCACGATCGAGCGGGTGGACGGTGGTGCGTCGCCCGATGTCCTGCGCGAACTGTCCGCCGTGCTGGTGGACGCCGTCGAGAGCGGCGCGGGCGTCAGCTTCATGTCGGGCCTCACGCTCGACGAAGCCGAGGCGTGGTGGCGCAAGGTCCTGGGCGCGGCGACATCGAGGACCGTGATTCTCGCCGCCAGAGACGAGCGCGGCATGGTCGGCACGGTACAGCTGCAGCCCGCCTGGCCGCCGAACCAGCCGCATCGCGCCGATGTCGCCAAACTCATCGTGCACCGGCGGGCGCGCGGACGCGGCATCGCGCGAGGACTGATGGAGGAGCTGGAGCGCCGCGCACGCGAACAGGGCTTCACGTTGCTGCTGCTGGATACCTGCAAGGGCAGCGCGGCCGAGCGACTGTACACGTCATTGGGCTGGACGCGCGTGGGCGAGGTTCCGCATTTTGCGCTCAACCCCGACGGGTCGTTCTGCGATACCGTATTCTTTTACAAGCAGCTCTGAGGGTGGGCCGTGCCATGTCGCTGAGACGTTTCGCTTCGCGTGCCGCAGCGTTGGCAAGCCTGTTTCTCCCGTCCGTCGCGCGCGCTCAGGCGCCTGATTCCGGGGGCGCCACGATGCCCAATCAGACCGTCTATGTCGAAATCGGCGGCAATGCCGGCATCGTGTCGTTCAACTACGATCGGAAGCTGAACGACAGCTTCACGGTGCGCGTGGGCGCCGGCCGTTCAACCTCACTCACCGCCTTCGCTGGCGATCAGCTACCGCAGTACGCGCGTTTGTATCCGCTGATGCTCAACTATCTCCTGCACGACCGCGGCAGCCCGGACTGGTTCGAGCTGGGCCTGGGAGCCGTTGTCGGGTACAACTGGCAAGACGGCAATGCCTCGACACGCAGCGAAGTGCTCAGCGCCACGGGCACGTTCGGCTATCGCAGGATGTCCCATCACTTTGTCTTCCGGATGGGCTTCATGCCGCACTACGCGATTCGCGGCGTGTTCCCGCACGACGGTTGGGGCTATCGCCTCGGCTTGAGCTTTGGCGTCGCATTCTAGAAGGAGCTTCGGTGTACAACATGTCCCACGCTCAGGACCCACTATGAAGTCGAGATTGGCGCGGCTGCACCGCGCCGCAATCGCTCCGGCTCTCGCGCTGTCCCTGATCGCGAGTTGCGACAATTACACCACCATCGGTTGCTGCACAGGCGGCCGGCCGGCGCTGCGCGTCGTCAACGCGTTTACGTCTCCCGTCGATGTCCTGATCGACGGCAACCTTGTGGTTGCGGCACTGCCGGCGGGCGCGATCGACACCGCGATTTTCCCCACGGGCGTGCATACGCTCGCGCTCCGACCCACCGGTTCGGCGACGGCCGTGACCACGTCGATTGACATTGCGTCGGCATTACGAACGATCGCGGTGGTGCGCTCCTCGAGCGGAGCGCTGGCGAGCGCGGTGCTCGACGACACCAACAGCGTGGTGCCGGCCGGGGCGACGAAGGTGCGTGTCCTGCACTTCGCGCCGAACGCCGGAACGCTGCAAGTGTATCGCACGCAGCCCGACTATCAGCAGCCCATTTCCTGGCAGTTTCCTTTCGACTACCAGGCCGAGCCCACCAGCCTCTCGGCGCCGTTCTATCAGAGCACGGTCGGCAGTTGGGAAGTGCGCATCTGGCAAACACCGCCCGACGCGTCGGGATGGGCGAACGCACCGGTGACGGTCGTCATCCCGCTCGCGAGCGGGGAAAAGAAGACGGTGGTGATCCTCGACAAGCCCGGAGGCGGCGTGCGCGCCGAGATACTGTAGTGAGACGCCTCACCCGCTCGACGTTCCTCGTGGTCGCGGCGGTCATGGCTTGCGGCCGCGGACAGACCTACGATCTCGTCCTCGCGAACGGCCGGGTCATGGACCCCGAGTCCGGGTTCGATGCCGTCCGCAACGTCGGCATCCGCGACGGTCGCGTCGCGGCGATCTCCCGCGCGATGCTCTCGGGCACGCGGGTGATCGACGCCACGGACCTGGTGGTCGCGCCCGGGTTCATCGACCTGCACGAGCACGGACAGCAGGAGGAATCGTACGCGCTCATGGTGCGCGACGGCGTCACGTCGGCGTTCGAGCTGGAGGTCGGCACCGCCGACGTCGCGGCGTGGTACGCGGCGCGCGAACCGGGGGGGGGCCAGCTCGTGAACCATGGCGTGAGCGTCGGCCATATCCCCGCCCGCATGAAGGTGCTGAAGGACCCGAGTACTGCGCTGCTGCCCGCGGGAGTCGGCGGAAGCGGCTCGGCGTCGGACGCGCAGATCGCCGAGATGGAGGCCATCCTGCGCAAAGGGCTGGCCGATGGCGCCGTGGCCGTGGGCTTCGGCAGCGCGTACACGCCCGGCGCCACGATGGCCGAGATCGAGCGCATGTTCCGCGTGGCCGCGAGCGAGGGCGCGACCGCGCACATCCACATGAGGAACGGCGTGGCCGGACTGGACTCGACCATTGCGTCCGCGGCCGCGGCGCGAGTCAAGCTGCACATCGTGCACGTGAACTCGAGCGGGGACACGTCTCTCGCGGCATTCCTCACGCGCATCAAGGCCGCGCGGGATCGCGGGCAGGACGTGACGACCGAGGCGTACCCCTACGGCGCCGGGATGACGGAGATCCAGTCGGCGCTGTTCGACGACTTGAAAACGTGGCCCGACGCGCGTTTCGCCCTGCACCAGCTGGTGTCCACCGGCGAGCGGCTCACGCGCAAGACGTTCGAGGAGGCGCGCAGGAAGGGCGGCACGATCATCATCCACGGGCGCAGCGAGGAGCAGACGCGCATGGCGGTCGTGAGCCCGCTCGCGATGATCGCGAGCGACGGTTTCATCGAGCGCGGCCGGGGACACCCGCGCACGTCGGGCTCCTACTCCAAGGTGCTGGGCAAATACGTGCGCGACGAGCAGGCGCTGTCGCTCATGGACGCGCTGCGCAAGATGACGCTCGCTGCCGGCGAAGCGGCTGGAGACGCGCGTGCCCGCCATGGCGTCGAAAGGTCGCCTGCGCGCGGGCGCCGACGCCGACCTCACCATCTTCGACCCCGCCAGCGTCGCCGACAAGTCGACGTACGAAGACGCCACGATCCCGGCGGCCGGCATCCCGTACGTGATCGTCGCTGGCCAGGTCGTCGTCGACGGCGGTCGCGTCACGACGGCGCGCCCCGGCCGCGCCATTCGGGCTCCGACCCAATCGCCGTAGCCGTTCAAGCCGTGAACGTGCCTTCCCTTGGACCCCGCGCGCGCTTGTCGATCTGCCTTATTGCGCCGAGGTGATAGGCAAGGTGTGCAACGCTGGCGACCATGCCGCTGAGCTCCGCAACGGACGTGTCGCACGGTGAGCGGAGTGTCCGGAGCCAGCGATGCGCCTGGTCACGGAAGCCGTCGCGAATCTCGACCCACTGGCCGTCGTCGACGCGCGACGTCGTCCATGCTTCGTCCCATTTCGCGTTCGCGAAGGGATTCCCACCCTCGGTCGCCCAGCGATTCATCAACGAAAGTCCGTAGCGCAGGTGCTGCACGTGGGCCGCGATCGTCGCGCCGTCGTTCGCGGACTGCGACGCCTCGGCAGCCGACAGCTTGTCGAGCGATCGCAGGAGCCCAACGTCGCCGGAGTTGAGGATGTAGGCGTCCCCGGGCCGGTTTGCGCCATCGACGAGCTCGGAGAACAGTGTCGCGAGTGCAGCGCTGGTGTCCGCGGTGTGCATGGTAGTGCGAGAAGGTCTGTTTTGGGTACGCGCTGGCCTCGCGCGCTTATGGAGAATGACAGGTGCGTCAACTCCATACCGCTCTGGCGCCAAACGTTCCCCCGCACCATGTTGGCAAAAGACGGTCGCCGCCGATCGCCGGTACCAGACTTCACGTAGGCACCCCCTCACACGGTTGAGGAAGACGCATGCGTGTTCTACCCCAGGCAGGCACTCTCGCGACGGCTGTTCTGATTGCCGTCGCCATCACCACTCCCCTCACCGCTCAATCGGGCTCGATCCAGGGCAGGGTCACGGACTCGACGGGCAAGGTTGTCATCGGAGCCACCATTTCCGTTGACGGCTCCGCGCTTCGAGCGACGCCTTCCGTGCGAGGCGCGTACACACTCAACGGTATTCCCACGGGCCGGCGCGTCCTTCGCGTCAGGTCACTGGGCTTCGCGCCCGAGTCGCTCGTCGTGAACGTCGTTGCGGGACGGGTCGCCGCGGCCGACGTGACGCTGCATCGCGCCGCTCAGCAGCTCGCCGGCGTCGTCGTGATGACGGGCTCGCGGGCGCGGCACACTGCCGCCGAGGAGCTGGCGGTGCCCGTCGACGTGTACACCGTCGCCGACATCGCGCAGGCGGGTTCCACGGAGACCGCCCAGGTGCTGTCGAACCTCTCGCCGTCGGTGAACTTCCCGAAGCAGGCGGTCACCGACGCCACCGAGATCGTGCGGCCATTCACGCTGCGCGGCCTGTCGCCGGATCATTCGCTCGTTCTCATCAACGGACAGCGCCGGCACCAGACGTCGCTCATGAACGTGTTCTCGAACGGATCGGCGCCCGGATCCAGCGGTGTTGATCTCAATGCCTTCCCGTCGAGCGCCATCGAGCGCATCGAGGTGCTGCGCGACGGCGCCTCCACGCAGTACGGCTCCGACGCGATAGCGGGTGTCGTGAACCTGATATTGAGAGAGGGTCAATTCGCTCCCTTCATCAACGCCAGCGTCGGCCAGTACCGGCCGGGGCGCGGCTATCCCAACGACGGCACCTCGACCGACGTGAATGGCGGCGTCGGATTGGCGCTGGGTCGCGGCTCGCTGTCGCTGTTCGGGCAGGTGCTCGATCGCAAGTCGACCAACCGCGCGTGCCCCGACGGCAGCTTCCCCGACGTCAATGGCGTGGCCGATTCCGTGGCCAATTGCCAGGTGGTCATCAAGCGAAACGGTGTGCAGCAGCCGAACGTGCATTGGGGCGACGGCCTCGAGCACGACGTGCACGCCTTCGCGAACCTCAAGCTTCCGCTCAACGAAGCGGGAACCACGGAGCTGTACGGCTTTGGCGGCTACTCCGACCGCGAAGGCACGGGGAACGGATTCTTCCGCAAGCCCACGAACTCACGCAACTGGTCGGAGATCTATCCGCTCGGCTTCCTGCCCGAGTTCCGTCCGTCGGTCATCGACTATTCCGCCGCGGGCGGCATCAGGACGCACGCCAGGGGGTGGGCAATGGACTTTGGCTCCTCGTACGGCTTCAACAGCTTCGACTTCAATCTCCGAAACACGCTGAACTCGTCGCTCGGGCCCAGCCTGTCCACACCCACCGCGCCGGGTCCGGACGGCATCTTCGGCAACGGCGACGATCCGGGCATCCCCAACCAGACGTCGTTCGACGCGGGCGCGCTGAGACGCGGTGAGCTGAACCTGACCGCGAACCTCTCGCGGCTCATGGATCTCGGGCTTCCGGACGAGGTGAACGTCGCCTTCGGCATCGCGTTCCGGAGCGAGTCGTACGAGGTGGTGGCGGGTGAACGCGCTTCGTGGATCAACGGCTATCACCTCACGTCGGACAGCTCGGCGGTCGCGCAGGGCGGCTCGTCGGTCTTCCAGGGCTTCGCGCCGAGCGACGCAAGCAAGAACAATCGCACGAACATCGGCGGGTACGTCGATCTCGAGACGAACCTGACGCCGAAGCTGCTGGTCAACACGGCCGGCCGGTTCGAGAGCTACAGCGATTTCGGCCAGCGCATGACCGGGAAGCTCGCCGCACGGTATCAGGCGTCGAAGGAGCTCGTGCTGCGCGGCGCCGCCAGCACCGGCTTCCGCGCGCCGGGTCTCGCGCAGAGCTGGTACAGCCACACGACGACCGCCATCCAGAACGGCGTCCTCGTGGAGATCGGCAACTTCCCGGTGACGCACCGCGCCTCGCGGATCTTCGGCGCCAAGCCGCTCCGGGAAGAGACGTCGGCGAACTTCAGCGCGGGCTTCGCGTATTCGCCGCACCCCAACTTCAACATCACGACGGACGTCTATCGTATCACGCTGAAGAACCGCATTCTCCTCGGCGCCACGTTCGACGGATCGTCCGACCCGGTGGTCGCGGACATCCTGGCCGACTCCGGCCTGAGCCTGATCGCGGGAGTGCAGTTCCCCACCAACGCACTCGACACGAAGACCAACGGCATCGACGTGGCCGCGAACTGGCACGTGCCCGCCCGCCGGGGCGCGCTCGATTTCCTCGCGGCGATCAATTTCACGAGCAACGAGATCACGCGCGTCGATCCGATCCCGGCGATCCTCGTGGGAACCGGCAGCTCGTACACCAGCGCGCTCGACCCGGTGATCATCAACGCCATCGAGCGCAATCGTCCCGGCCGGCGTTCCTCGCTCACCACGAACTACTCGGCCGGCCGGTTCCGCGTCATGGGCCGCGTGTCCGACTACGGCAGCTTCCGTGATGGAAGCCTGGATGGGCTGGAGGACTTCGGCGCGAAGACGCTGTTCGACTCCGAGGTCGGGTATCGCTTCGACAAGGTGGGCATTTCGTTCGGGATGAACAACGTGTTCAACACCTATCCGGATCAGGTGCGAGTCGACGCGAACACGAACAACGGCACCTTCATCTGGCCGGGCTCGTCGCCCTTCGGGTACAACGGCCGCTACATGTACGTGCGGTCGGAGGTGCTCCTGTCGCGCTGATTGCAGAAGACGGACCTGAAGAGGGAGAGGCGGCCCGCCGGAGGCCGCCTCTTTCTCTTTGCAACCACGCGCTTCAAGCTTTGCAACTGCGGAGTCGCTGGGCCGGGGCCTGCGAATGACCGGCCCGTTGCCCTTGCAACGTCCCGGACGCACTTTGGTGCCCCATGAGCGAGATCGCGGCCGCACCGGCTGGCGTTCGTACGCCGGCGCTGGGACGCTGGTGGCAGTTGATGCTCGGCGTCATCTGCATGGCGATGATCGCCAACCTGCAATACGGGTGGACGCTCTTCGTCACCCCGATGGACGACAAGTACCACTGGGGACGTCCGGCGATCCAGGTGGCATTCACGATCTTCGTGATCGTCGAGACGTGGCTCGTCCCCTTCGAGGGCTACCTCGTCGACAGGTTCGGTCCCAGGATCGTCGGCGTCATCGCGGGCATCTTCGTGGCGGCGGCATGGATGATCAATTCGGCAGCCGACTCGCTTGCAATGCTGTACTCCGGCGCAGTCGTCGGCGGCGTGGGGGCGGGCGCCGTGTATGGCGCCTGCGTCGGCAATGCGCTCAAGTGGTTCCCCGACCGACGTGGGCTCGCCGCGGGAGTCACCGCGATGGGTTTCGGTGCGGGATCAGCGCTCACGGTCATTCCGATCGCCGCGATGATCAAGACGTCTGGCTACGAGGCGACCTTCTGGAAGTTCGGCCTCTTCCAGGGGGCCGTCGTGTTCGTGCTCGGCTGGTTCCTGCGAGCTCCGGACGCGGGTTTCACGGCGCCGCGCAAGATTACCGTCGCAGCGCCAGCTCCCGAGCGCGAGTACGCACCGGTCGAGATGCTGCGTACGCCGACGTTCTGGGTCATGTACGTGATGTTCGTGATGATGGCGATCGGTGGACTCATCGCCACCGCGCAGGCTCAGCCCATGGCAAAGGACTTCGGCATCGCCGACACGCCCGTCACACTCATGTGGCTCACGCTGCCGACACTCACGTTCGCGCTGTCGTTCGACCGGATCTTCAACGGCATCAGTCGCCCGTTCTTCGGCTGGGTGTCGGACAACATCGGCCGCGAGCGCACGATGGTCGTGGCCTTCACGCTCGAGGGAATCGCTGTTCTGCTGCTCGGCTGGCTGGGAGCCAATCCGGCAGCGTTCGTGCTACTCATGTGCCTCGTCTACTTCGCGTGGGGACAGATCTACAGTCTCTTCCCCGCGACGTGTGGCGACACGTACGGAAAGAGGTTCGCCGCGGCGAACTACGGGCTGCTGTACACGGCGAAGGGGACGGCGGCGTTGGTGGTGCCGTTCACCAGCGTGATCGCGGCGTCGGGCGGATGGCAAACCGTTTTCATCGCGGCGAGCGTTCTGAACTTCGTGGCGGCGGCGATGGCGCTGGTAATACTCAAGCCGTTGCGCGCGCGAATGGGTCGGACAGTAGTGGCGAGCGTCCCGGCCCCCGCTTGACCGAATGAAAATCGCCGTCGTCGGCGCCGGCGCGATCGGCGGCTACCTCGGTGGCTGGCTCGCGGCCGTCGGCGAGGATGTCACGTACATCGCGCGGGGCGCGAACCTCGACGCCGTTCGCGGCAACGGAATGCGCGTCATCGGCGAGGACGGCGCAGAGGTCATCGGAAAGGGGCGCGCCGTCGCAAAGATGCGCGACGCGGGCACGCAGGACGTCGTGTTGCTTACGGTCAAAGCGCACCAGGTGGCCGCTGTCGCCGGCGAGCTGCGTTCTCTCACGAAGGACGATACCACCATCGTGACGATGCAAAACGGCATTCCGTGGTGGTATTTCCACAAGCACGGCGGCGAGCACGAGGGCCGCCCGGTCGAAGCCGCCGATCCCGACGGCACGATCGGCCGCCTCATCGACAGCGCGCGCGTCGTCGGCTGCGTCGTCTATCCCGCCGCGAATCTGGTCGCGCCCGGCGTCGTCCAGGTCGTCGAAGGAAGGCGCTTCACGCTGGGAGAATTGGACGGCTCGGAGTCGGAACGCATCACCAGGCTTTCGGCGGCACTCACGAGGGCCGGGTTCAAGGCACCAATCACGAGCGATATCCGTGGCGAGATCTGGCTCAAGATCTGGGGGAATCTGAGTTTCAACCCCATCAGCGCGCTGACGCACGCCACGCTCGTGGATCTGCTCACTTTTCCGCCCACGCGCGAGCTGAGCATCGCGATGATGCGTGAAGCGGAGGCGATCGCGAACAAGCTCGGTGTGAGATTTCGTGTCGGCATCGACAAGCGCGTCGCGGGCGCGGAAAAGGTCGGCGCGCACAAGACGTCGATGCTGCAGGATGTCGAAGCGGGGAAACCGATCGAGATCGAGGCGCTCGTCGGCGCCGTGGCCGAGCTGGGCCGACTGACGAACACCCCGACACCGCACATCGATGCCGTGTACGCCTGCGCGCGCCTGCTCGCCGAGACTCTCGCCAAACAGCACGGCCGCCTTCAGGTTCAAGCCATACCGCAACTGTCGTAGTCAGGCGATTCAGCCATCCGGCGAAGAATGAACCCTCGGACGATACCAGAGCTTCTGCAATGCGGGGCGGATACCGCAACCGCGCTCAGCACGCCGGGCGGGAAGCCGCTTACCTATCGGGCGTTGCGGGCGCTCGTCGCGGACGTGGTCGGCGCGCTGAACGCGAGAGGCATCGGCGGCGGCGATCGGGTCGCCATCGTCCTCGACAATGGTCCCGAGATGGCCGCGGCGTTCCTGAGCGTCGGGTCCGCGGCGGCGGCGGCGCCGCTCAACCCGGGCTATCGCGCGGAGGAGTTCGAGTTCTACCTCGCCGATCTCAGCGCGAAGTTGCTGATCGTCGCAAGGGACAGGGATTCGCCCGCGGTCGGCGTCGCGAGGAAGCTCGACATCCCGATCGCGCGGCTCGTACCGCAGCCCGAGCGCGGCGCGGGAACGTTTGCCGTCGAGTTCGAGCACGGGCCAGTTGCACGGAACGTGGCGCCGGAACCCGTGGGTCCCGAGGCCATCGCCCTCGTACTCCACACTTCAGGGACGACCTCGCGGCCGAAGATCGTTCCTCTCTCGCACCAGAACGTCTGCGCCTCCGCGAAGAACGTCCGCGAGTCGCTGGCGCTCACCACCAATGATCGCGGCTTGGTGATCATGCCGCTCTTTCACATTCACGGCCTCATCGCGGCGTTACTGGCGCCCCTTTCAGCCGGCGGGGAGGTGTGCTGCTCCACGGGTTTTAATGCGCTCAAGTTCTTCGCCTGGATGGACGAGGCCAAGCCCACGTGGTACACAGGCGTCCCCACGATGCATCAGGCGATACTGCTGCGAGCATCCGGGAATGCGGATGTGATCAAGAGGCACGGGCTGCGCTTCATTCGTTCATCCTCGTCCTCAATGCCGGTAAAAGTCATCGGCGATCTCGAGTCGCTGTACGGTGTACCCGTCATCGAGGCGTACGGCATGACGGAAGCCGCGCATCAGATGGCGAGCAACGCACTCCCGCCGCGCCAGCGCAAGGCAGGTACCGTCGGGCCGGCCGCCGGGCCCGAAGTTCGTGTCGTCGACACTCGCGGCGATTCCGTTTCGCCCGGAGTCACGGGCGAGATCGTGATCCGCGGACCGAACGTCATGAAGGCGTACGAGAACAATCTCAATGCGAATGCGGATGCGTTCTACGGCGACTGGTTCCGCACCGGCGACCAGGGCACGATGGACGAGGACGGCTACGTCACGATTACGGGACGCCTCAAGGAGATCATCAATCGCGGCGGCGAAAAAATCTCACCGCGCGAAGTGGACGAGATCCTCATGGAGCACCCGGCGGTGCACCAATGCGTCACCTTCGGCATGCCGCACGACATGCTCGGCGAAGAGGTAGCGGCGGCAATCGTCTTGAAGCAGGGTGTGGAAGCGAGTGACAAGGAGCTGCGCGAATTTGCCAGAGTGAAGCTGGCAGACTTCAAGGTGCCCAAGAAGATCGTCATCCTCGCCGAAATCCCGGTGGGAGCCACCGGCAAACTCCAGCGAATCGGTCTCGCACAAAAACTCGGTCTGGGGTGACTCTCAAGGAACCGTGACGGCGCTTCATTGGCTTGTGCCGGCCTCCCGTTGTGCAGCAATTTGGCGGATGGACACATCCGTCTCCGGTGCACCGCGCCTCCTGTTGCGCCTCGAAGGCCTGGCCGTGTTTGTGGGAGCCTTGGCGGGCTACTACGCCCTCGACGCGTCCTGGTTGCTGTTCGTCCTGCTGCTGCTTCTGCCGGACCTGGCCATGATCGCCTATGTGGCCGGCCCTCGCGTCGGCGCCGCCGCCTACAACGCCGTGCACACCTACGTCGCGCCGGGGATCCTGGCGGCGCTGGCGCTCGTTGGTGTCGCGCCGCGAGCGTGGCCGGTCTGTCTCATCTGGGTGGCGCACATCGGCATGGACCGCGCGCTCGGCTACGGCTTGAAATTCCCGAGCGCGTTCCGCGAGACGCATCTCGGACCCATCGGACGGGTCAGTCCGACCGGCTGACGGAGGGATTCACCGTGACGTCGTCGTGACGCCGGCGGGTTAGCTAAGCGGGACTTGCACGGAGACCCCATGCACACGACGCACAAACCGGACGGCTACACCACCGTCTCGCCCTACCTCATCGTGGACGGCGCAAGCCGCACGATCGATTTCCTCACGCGCACCTTCGGCGCAGTGGAATTGCGCCGGTTTCCCAATGCGGACGGAAAGCTGATGCATGCGGAGGTTCGCATCGACGACACGGTCCTGATGCTCGCGGATGGGGCTGAAGGATGGCCGCCGGTTCCGACACACGTCCACATCTACGTGCCCGACGTGGACGCGACGTACAAGCGCGCGGTCGAAGCCGGCGCGGATTCGGTGCAGGCGCCGGTGAAGAAGGAGGACGCCGACAAGCGCGGCGGCGTGAAGGATGCCGGAGGCACGACCTGGTGGATCGCCACCAAGGTCGAGTAAGCGACCCGGGGCCCTCAGTCGGAGGGGTGAGCGCTGATCTTCGCCGATGCAGCCGATTCTCGCCGATTGAAACCTTGAAGTCATCGGCGTGAATCGGTACCATCGGCGTGATCCGCATTCCCCTTCGGACTGAGTGGCCTGCACCGCTCTCAGGTCATGGCAGGGTGCCGCAGACCTGCCTGCCGGGACACTGCGCGTTGATCGGCTCCAGACCCAGGCGCCGCAGCTCGGCGTTGAACGCCGCGAGGTCGGTGACGATCACGCGCTGCATCCGCGCCTTCTGGACATCGAGTTGCTTGCTGTACTCCGCCAGCAGCACCGGGGCGTTCGCGATCGGGCGGCCGTCGCCCGAGTTCACCACGCGATTCAGGTTTGCCAGCCGGTTG
Organism: uncultured Gemmatimonadaceae bacterium; assembly: GCA_963724885.1. GTDB lineage: Bacteria > Gemmatimonadota > Gemmatimonadetes > Gemmatimonadales > Gemmatimonadaceae > DASPMP01. Next base: position 828,714 of record CAVRWG010000005.1, read on the forward strand.
TTGATCTTGATGGGGAAGTTGAGCGGGTCCTGGCCGCTCTGATTCTTCACCTGATAGATGTCGTCCTCGACGTCGCTCAGGTTGGCCGAGAGCCGGTCGCCGACCTCCTTGAGCTTCGCGTCGGAGTTCTTGCCGATGCGGTCCGCGGCCTCGCGCTTGATCGCCCGCGCGTCGATCACCGCCTGGTTCGCCTCGCTCACCTTGTCCCGAACGCGGATGGCGAGCGCGAACTGCGCCCGCAGGTCGGCGTCGGTCACGTCCAAGAAGCGCGGGTTGCGACGCACCGCGACCGGTTTCGTCTGCTCCTTGTCGTCGACGGTGAGACGCACGGTGTAGCGCGCGGGCGGCGCGGCCGGGCCGGCGGTGCTGGCGCCCCACAGGATCATGCCGGGGAACGTCGTCGCGCCCGCGTACCGCAGATCCCAGTTCAACCGATTGACCCCCGGGTTCACCGACGGCCGCGGCGACCCCTGCTGGGCCACGCTCGTGTCCGACGTGAAGGAACGCACCAGCTTCCCGGCGCTGTCGAGAACGTCCAGCTTCACGCGCTGCGCTCTGGTTTTCAGCCAGTACGTGATCGGAACCGGGAGCGAACTACGTATCGCGACCGGTGGAGCGAACAAGTGCGCGCCGGACGCGACGACCGCGGGCGTGTACTGCCGCAGCGCAGCGATGTTGTCCAGGATGTAGAAGCCGCGCCCGTGCGTGCCGATCACGAGATCGTTGGCCTCCACGATCAGGTCGTGCACGGGGACATCGGGCAGATTGAGAGACAGCGATTCCCAGTTGGCGCCGTCGTCGTACGACGCGTAGACGCCGTGCTGCGTCGCTGCGTACAACAATCCGCGACGGGTATGATCCTCGCGCACCGCGTGCACCCAGTCGTCGGCACGAATGCCGGTCACGATCTTCGTCCACGTGCGGCCGAAGTCGCGCGTGCGCCAGATGTAGGGCGACTTGTCGTCCAGCAGCGGGCGGCGCACCGAGAAGTACGCGGTGCCGGCGTCGAACGCCGACGCGTCGATCTGCGTCACGCGCCCGAACTCGGGCATGTCGCGCGGCGTGACATTCGTCCACGTCTTGCCTCCGTCGCGCGTGACGTGCACCACACCGTCGTCCGATCCCGTCCAGATGACGTTCACGTCGCGCTTGGACGGACCGACCGAGAAGATCGTGGCGTAGACCTCAGGGCCGTTCATGTCACCGGTGATCGGGCCACCGGAGTGTCCCAGCGTCGCCGGATCATGTCGCGTGAGGTCGCCGGAGATCGCGGTCCAGCTTTGGCCGCCGTTCGTCGTCTTCCAGAGCCGCTGCGACGACGTGTACAGCACATTGGGATCGACCGGCGAGAAGATGATCGGATAGGTCCACTGCCAGCGCTCGGGGATCTCGCGCGCCGGCTCGCCGGAGTAGTGCCAGGGGTACGGGTTCACCTCGCGGCGATAGCCCGTGCGCCGGTTGAAGCGCTCGAGGAATCCGCCGTTGTTGGTGCCTGAGAAGAACTGGTCGGGGTCGCGCGGATCGGGCGCGATGTACCCGGGTTCGCCGCCACCGGCCTGATACGCCAGAGCCATCGAGCCGCTCGCCGGTTCTACCACTGCTCTGGGCGGCAGACGCGGCCCGCCGCCACCTCCTCCTCCCCCGCCACCACCACCACCACCACCACCACCACCACCACCACCGCCTCCACCAAACCCGCCGCCGCCAAGTCCGAAATTGCTCGGCACGCACAGCGTCGAGTTGTCCTGTTGCGCGCCGCAGACGTGATACGGCAGGTGCTTCGTGGTGACGACGTGGTACCACTGCGCGGTGGGGAAATCCTGCGCGGTCCAGCTCTGTCCCGTGTTCGTGGAGACGGCGCCACCGCCGTCGTTGCCGTCCACCAGATGCGCTGGGTCATCGGGGTTGATCCAGAGATCGTGGTGGTCGCCGTGCGTCCCGCCCAGGTTCGTCGTGGTCTTGCCACCGTCGGCGGAACGGAAGAGCGCCGTGTTCTGCACGTACACCACGTCCGCGTTCTTCGGATCGGCGTATACGTGTGTGTAATAGAAAGCGCGCTGGCGCATGCCGCGGTTCTGGTTGACGACCGCCCAAGTCGCGCCAGCGTCTTCCGATCGGAATAGTCCGCCGTTCTCGTGCTCCACTATTGCGTAGACGCGATTGGGGCTCGCGCCGCTCACTGCGACGCCGATGCGGCCGACGACGCCCGAAGGCAGCCCCGGATTGCGCGTGATCTCCGTCCAGTTCTCGCCGCCGTCGATGGACTTGAAGAGGCCCGAGCCGGGGCCGCCGCTCGACATCGTGTATTCCTTGCGGAACGCCTCCCACATCGCCGCGTAGAGCACGTTCGGGTTCGACGGATCGACGCTGAGGTCCACGGCTCCGGTCTTGTCGTCGCGGTACAGCACCTTGCGCCACGTCCGGCCGCCGTCGGTGGACTTGTAGACGCCGCGGTCCGCGTTGGGGACGCTGTGCTTGCCGAACGCGGCGACCCACACGATGTCCGGGTTCGTCGGATGGATCCGGATCTTGGCGATATTCTCGGACGACGCGAAGCCGATGTGCGTCCACGTCTTCCCCCCATCGATGCTTTTATAAACGCCGTCGCCCGCCATGATATTTCCACGAATGCACGTCTCGCCCATCCCGATGAACACGACGTCGGGGTTGCTCTCGCTCACCGCCACCGCGCCCACCGACGCGCTGCGGATCTGGCCGTCGGTGACCGACGCCCAGGTCTGGCCGCCGTCCATCGTCTTCCACAGGCCGCCCCCCACGGCGCCGAAGTACGCTTCGCGCGGCCGGCCGCGCACTCCGCTCACCGCGATCGAGCGTCCGCCGCGGTCAGGACCGATGGAGCGCCATCGATAGGACCTGAGCAGGATCGAGTCGATCGGCGCTGGCGCGATCACCGGCTCCGGAGCAACCGCCGTCTCCGCCTCTCCCGGCGTGGCGGCACTGGCGGCAATGAGACATGCGGCCGCGACGAGCGGCGAGGAATAACGACGCCATCTGCTGAACATCTGCGATCCTCTGTTGTCGTTGAGCGTAGCGGACGCACCAATTCTCGCGCGCGTGACGCGCGTCAGCTAGGGCAGCTTCCATCCGCCGCCTGCCACCAGATGCCCACGCCGTCAGGGCGCTCGGAGCGAAAGAGAATCCGAATGCCAGCCGGACTCCATTCGTACGAGCAGACGCGATTCGTTCGTGCGATTTCCTGCTGAACGAGCGTGAAGTCGATGGAAAACGCCGACGCCCCCGCTTCGATGACGACCGTGGGAGCTCCGCTCGCCCGCGTGCCGCTGCACATCACGTGCAGCTTGCGGCCACCCACGTCCACGAGCTAGCCTGGCGCTGGCCCGATGTCCTGCGCCGATAATGCGTTGGCCAGAACCGCGGTCGCCGCGAGCACACAACGAAGCGTCATCGACCATTTCCTCCGACCGAGTGGGCACAAAGATGCCCGCCAAAGACAGGTCAGCAACCCTCGTTAGCTTGACGGTAGTGCTGAACCCCTGCCATTCGGAGTCCCATGCGCCACCAACTCGCCTTCCTGACGCTGCTCGCCACCGCGGCCCCTGTCGCCGCAGCGCAGCAGCCCGTCGCCTCGACGAACCATTTCGTCGGTAGCTGGCAGGGCGCGCTCAACGTGGGCGCCGTGCGCCTGCGCATCGCGTTCGCCATCACGCGCGACTCGGCAGGCACGTTGCGCGGCACGATGATCAGCGTGGACCAGGGGAACCAGTCCATCCCCGCCACCTTCACGGCGCGCGGCGACACCCTGGAAGTCGCGGTCCCCGGGGTCCAGATCTCCTACAAGGGCACCCTCAGCGCCGCGCGCGATTCGCTGCGCGGCACCTTCACGCAGGGGATGTCCATCCCGCTCGACCTGGCCCGCGTCGCCGCGGTAACCGCGCTCGTGCGCCCGCAGGAGCCCAAGCCCCCATTTCCTTATAAGACGCAGGACGTCGCGTTCGAGTCGGTAGCCGGCGTGCGCCTCGCGGGTACGCTCACGACGCCCCAAGGAACAGGCCCCTTCCCCGCCGTCGCGCTGGTGAGCGGTTCCGGGCCGCAGGACCGCGACGAAGCGTTGATGGGACACAAGCCCTTCTTCGTGCTCGCCGACTATCTGGCGCGCCGGGGAATCGCGTCGCTGCGCTACGACGATCGCGGGACTGCCAGGAGCACCGGCAATTTCGCGCGCGCGACGAGCGAGGACTTCGCCGACGACGCCGCGGCTGCCGTCCGCTTCCTTCGCGGCCGCGCCGCGGACGGCATCGCGCCCGATCGCGTCGGGATCGTGGGACACAGCGAGGGCGGGATGATCGGCCCGATGGTCGCCGCGCGCCCGGGCGGCTCGGACGTCGCGTTTGTCGTGCTGCTCGCCGGACCTGGCATCGCGGGCGACTCGATCCTCGTGCTGCAGACTCGCGCGGTGCTCGCGGCCAACGGCACCGACCCGGCGCGCGTCGATGCCCTGTCGGCGTTCAACCGTCGCGTGTACGATCTCGTGAAGTCCGACGCAGACAGCGCCGCCAAGCGCGTGCGCCTGCGCGCGATGATCGCGGAGTTCGTGGCGTCGAATACCCGGGGAGGCCAGCAAGCCGACACGATCGCTGCGATGGAGCAGCAGATAGGGCAGCTCCTGTCACCTTGGTTCGGCTATTTCCTCAGGTTCGATCCTGTTCCGGTGCTGAAGCGCGTGCGCGTGCCCGTGCTGGCGCTGATCGGAACGCTCGACATCCAGGTTCCCTACCAGCCGAACATCGCCGGCATCTCGGCGGCGCTGCGGCAGGGCGGCAACCGCGACTTCCGCGTGGTCGAGCTGCCTGGCCTGAACCACCTCTTCCAGACCGCGAAGACCGGGAACGTTACCGAGTACGGCACGATCGAGGAGACGATGTCGCCGGTCGCACTGGATCTCGTAGCGGGCTGGATCCTGGAGCGATTCGGCCGGCGTTGACGCCCTCCGTCAGGCCTCGTTGACGAGCGCGACGGTGAAGCCGTCGTAGCCTTTCACGCCGACGGTTTGGATGGTCGTCGCGGTGACCCGCCGGTCGTTGGCGATCATGTCATGCAGGCGCCGCACCCCACGCACCGCATCGTCCTCGCTGGCGGCGTCGGCTAACGCGCCGTCGCGCACGACGTTGTCCACGACGATCAGGCCGCGCCGGCGCGACAGCTTGATGGCCCACTCGAAGTACGCCGGGATGTTCGGCTTGTCTGCGTCGATGAAGATCATGTCGAACGGACCCTCGCCGGCGCGTTCGAGCTCGGGTAGTGTCTCGAGCGCCGCGCCGACGCGCACCTCGACGACTCGACTCAGGCCGGCGCGCTCCACGTTCGCGCGCGCCACGGCGGCGTGGTTCGGATCCAGCTCGAGTGTAATCAGCCGGCCCCTGGGGCCGAGCGCGCGCGCGAGCCAGATGGCGCTGTAGCCCGCGAGCGTCCCGATCTCCAGCACCTTGTGCGCGTCCTGCATCTTCGCGAGCAGGCCGAGCAGCTTCCCCTGATTCGGCGCGACGGCGATCGGCGGCAGCCCGGCACTGGCGCTCGCCTCGAGCACCCCCGCGAGCACTCGGTCCTCGCGAGCGATAGTGGCGCCGATGTACTGGTCTACCGCGGTCCACAGGTCCTGGCTCATGGAATCAAAGCTACCCTGAGCCGCCAGTGCGGCCGGGCACACCGTTTTGTTGTGACGCTCGCTACAGCACCCAGCGAGGGTGGGCGTCGCTCGTGTCTGCCGCGTTGTCGCGCCCGGTCCGGCGGCGTTGCAGAAGAGCGCGTCGGGCCGTCATCACTGTGCCGAAGCCGGCTACCGCGCAGCAAACGCAGGACCGCGGAGCGTGCATGAGCGACATCGATTGGACGGTAGAGCTGCGCAACATCGAGCGGCAGTTCTCCGGTCTGCCTCCCGAACCGTCGGCAGAGGCGCAGCGCGCACGCCGCGCGGCGGACCAGCGCGAGAAGGAACGCAAGCAGCAGCGCTCCCTCGCCCTCGGCGCGTGGACGCGCCTGTCGATCGTGGGCGCGCTGGCCGTCGGCCTCGCGTTCTGGCCATACCCGCGCGCGTGCGGCATGTGGCTCTTCGGGTACATGGGCGCCGCCACGGTGATCGTCGCGGGCGGGCTGTGGGCTGCGGCGTGGGCCTGGCGCGGCCGCCTGTTGCGCGCGCACAGCTTCGCGATGCTCGTGGTGCTCTGGGGGTTGATCCTTCACGCCGCCGTCGTACTGCCGCGCGCCGGGTACGCCCGCGTCGACCCCGCGAACCCGCCGCAGTGGATGTGCCGCTAGCAGAACGCTGTAAAGAACGCCGTTAAGAACCGCGGCTGGCGCCGAGCGTCCCGCTTGCCGCGCCGACGCGCGCGCGTACGGCGTCGATGTCCTTCACCTCGCGCACTTCGACGCAGCCGGTCTGCGCCCATGGGAACTCTGCCGCGATGCGGAGCGCTTCCTCCATGCTGTCCGCTTCGATGATGTTGAAGCCCGCGAGCATCTCCTTGGTCTCGGCGAACGGGCCGTCCACGATCGTGCGGCGGCCGCCGCGAACCCGCAGCGACTTTGCAGTCGCAGCCGGCTCGAGCATTTGCGACTCGCTGAGCGTCCCCTCCCCCTGCAGTTCGTCTGCGTGCGCGAAGCAGTCGCGCAGCCGGGCGTCGAACTGGCCTGCGGGTAGCGCGCCCAGCAGGTCCGGATCGTTGTAGATCAGCAGTATGTACTTCACGCGTCTCCTCGAGCTGAAGGGGTCCTGAAACTGCGGCGCAAGCGTTGTCGATCCCGCGCACTCCCGTTCGACGTGAAGATAGAACGGACCGCAAACGCGGTCGACCGACTTCTGACTCGAGCCCGCTGGGCCATCACTCAAGTGGAGACCTGACAATGTTTTCCGCCACTCGTGCAACCACCCGGTTCCGGCACGCCGCGATGCTGGCTGCCGCGGCCGCGCTCGTCTCGATCGCCGCCAGCGTGCAAGCACAGGGGACGTGGGGCGCCGACGCGCCGAAAGGCAAGGGCAAGATCGCCGACGTCAACGGCATCAAGCTGTACTACGAGATCCACGGCACCGGCCGTCCGCTCATCCTGCTGCACGGCGGGCTCGGCGCCATCGACATGTTCGGCCCGAATCTCCAGGCGCTCGCCAAGGGGAGGCAGGTGATCGGCGTGGACCTCCAGGGGCACGGCCGCACGGCCGACATCGATCGCCCTCTCCGCGTGGAATTCATGGCCGACGACATCGCGGCGCTCATCAAGCACCTCGGTCTCGATCGGCCCGACATCATGGGCTACTCGCTGGGCGCCGGCGTCGCCCTGCAGACCGCGATCCGGCATCCGGAGTCGGTCGGCAGGCTCGTGGTCGTCTCGGCGATCTTCAAGCGCGACGCGTTCTATCCCAACATCCTCGCGCAGCAGGGACAGGTGAACGCGGCGGCCGCGGAGATGATGAAGCAGACGCCGATGTACCAGCTCTACGCCGCGATCGCGCCGAGGCCGCAGGACTTTCCGCGGCTGCTCGACAAAATCGGCGCGACGATGAGGCAGGACTACGACTTCTCCAAAGAGATCGCGGGCATCAAGGCGACGACGCTCGTCGTGGCGGCCGACGCGGACATCTTCCCTCCGTCGCACGCGGTGGAGCTGTTCGGGCTCCTGGGCGGCGGCAAGCGCGACGGCGGCTGGGACGGCTCGGGGCGCGCCAAGTCGCGGCTCGCCGTCCTGCCGGGGCTCACGCATTACAACATCTTCGACGATCCCGCACTCGGGGCGGCGGCCATCGCGTTCCTCGACGATCCGGCCACGCTCGTCAAGTGAGGGCCGAAGCAGAAACTTGAACCACAGAGGACACAGAGGACGGCTGATTGTGTACTCCTCCGTGCCCTCTGTGTCCTCTGTGGTAAGCTGTTGAGGACTCGCGCCTAGTCGATGCGTCAGCGCAGGAGCAACGCGGTGACGATCGAGCCGATCAGCGCACCCACAGCGGCTCCGGCTCCCACGAGCGTCACGTAGATTCGCGCGCGGGCCGAGCCGGAAGCGGGCTTGGCGGGCGGCAGCCAGACCTCGGATACCGGGAAGGTCTTGTTCCCCCAGCCGTCGCTCAGCTTCACGCGCTGCTTGACGGGATCGTACGCGACGACAGTGCACGTCCACGGCCCCCACCAGGGCCAGTTGCAGACGATGCGCTCGCCCGGAAGGAACGCGCAGGGACGAAGCTGGTCGAGCGTGACGCGATGCTCGCTGCCGCGGAGGAACCGCACGAGCGCCTCGCCCTCGACCTCGTGTGTGGACACGACCTCCGCCACGTAGAACTTGCCGTCGGCGGATCGCGCCCAGGTCAGCGAGCCCACGGCGGGAGGCGTCGCGAGGTTGAAGCGCTCGTTGATCGCACGCACGACGGCGTTCCTCGAGAGCCCTACTTCCTCGGCGGCCCCGATCACCGCCGCGACCTCGGCCCGCCACTCGTCTCCGTGTCGCGTGGCGCGCTGGATCTCTTCGGCGCGAGCCAGCACGTCGCGCAGTTCGCTGTCGGTCAACCGCATCCGCATCACGCCTTCACGACTCCCCTGTGTCCAGCAGGGCCAGCACGTCGGCCAGCCGCTCCCTCGGCACATGAAGCTCCACGCCCGACGGGACCGCGCCCTGGAATCCCGGGCCGAACACGCCGCCCTCGTGCGACTTGATCGTCGCCGGAATGTCGGCGGCCTCGAGTTGCGCACGATCGATCTCCGCCTCGAAACGTGTCGCGTACTCCCGCGCCTTGACCCAGGCAGTCATGCTCTGAAGGTGTGACAGGCGCGCTGCCGGCACAACCGCGTCACCAGCATCCGGGTCAGGTGTCGGGGCAGCCCGACTCGAGCATACAAGGTCCAATTCCCTGAACGCGCCCCGCCGGCCATCCTGCTGCGAAAGAACGAGGAGAGTCCGCACATGAGGCCGCGAGCGATCGGTCGTGTCGCACGTACAGCCGTTGCAATGGGGGTGGCCATGGCGGTGCCTCTCGACGCAACCGAAGCGCAGATGGCCCCGATCTCCGTGGACTCTGCGCTCTCGAATCCGGCTCTGCGCGGCGTGCCCGCCGTCCGGCCGCGCTTCATCGTCGCGCTGTACGGGTGGATTGTCCGCATTTCCGGAGAGACCGGGGTGCGCGACCTCTCCGCCGACGTCGACATCACGTTCGGCGAGCTGCTGTCGCATCTCCGGTTCGCGGCCATGGGAACGTTCGAGGCGCACTACGGTCCGTGGCTCGGCACAGTCGACGGCGTGTACGCGTCGTTGCGCGCGGATCGCACGCGCGAGATCGGCCCGTTGCAGACGGATCTCGACATGAAACTCAAGATGTTCGTCGGTCAGGCGTTCGCCGGCTACTCGTTCGTGCCGGCGCCGGACGTGGCGATCGACGTGCTGGCCGGCGCGCGGCTCTGGGCCGTGGAAGCATCCCTCAAGCGCGAGGGCGTCATCGACACCGCCACGAGGTCGCGCAGCCCGACGTGGGCCGACGCGCTCGGCGGCCTGCGAGTTCGATGGCGGGCAGCCGAGCGCTGGAATGTCAGCGCCGAAGGCGATGGCGGTGGCGGTGGATCGAAGGGAACCGGTGGTGCAATCGCGACGGTGGGATACGACGTCGCGCGGGAGTGGTCAGTGTTCGCGGCCTACCGGTACCTCTACGTGAACTACCGGAAGAACGAGTACTTCTTCAACGGGAATCTCCATGGGCCGGTGATCGGCGGCGCGTATCGGTGGTAGCGGTCGCCCATCACTTCATCGTTGCGCGGGCATCCACCAGCAGCTCGTCTATGCTGCTGATCTTCAGGATGCCAGCCCGCGGGTACTCGAGGTCCACGATCACGTAGATCGTGAACGCGAGGATCGCCGGCAGCGCCACCATGTGGAGCCAGCTGCGCGCCGGCGACGGCGCCATGCCGTAGCCGGCCAGGAGCGCCGACACCAGGGCGACGAGGCCGAGCAGGCCGTAGATGATCAGCGGCGGGTGGATCCTCGGGGCCGCCACGCGTGAGGCGGCCAGGTCGAACATGGTGTTGAGCGCTGGCAGGAGTACCTCCGAGACCCCGGGCGTGGTGGGCCGGCTCACGGCGGTCACCGCGCCGTTCCAGATCTCGCGCTGGACGGCTTCGCGCCGGCGGTTCGCTTCGAGCGCGGGGACCGAATCCGGGAGGGCGGCGTAGTACGCCAGCCGCGCGTCCATGTACTGCCGAAACAGCTCCTGCAGGTCCGTTCGGGTCTTGCCCTGGAGCAGGTCGAGCCGCAGGTAGGCCGTGCTGATGGCGTTCACCTCGTCAATGGCCTGGAGCCGCCGCGCGTCGAAGCGCGCGGCGGCACCCGCGAACGTGAACGCCAGCAACAGACCAAGCACACCGAACACGGCGGCCTCGATCGTGCCCAGCCCGTCGTCGCTCGCGGGTCCCCTGCCGTTTCGCGCAGACACGTACCATCGCAGGCGCCGTCCGAGCTCCAGCAGGACGATCATTCCGATGAAGAGCGCGAAGACAAAAAGGAGACCGGCCATCGTCTGGCTCACCTGACCGAACTCAGGGGCGTCACCGAGTCTGCGCTCCGCCCGGGTGATACTCCCGCTCGATGTGCCCCTGGAGCTGACTTCTATAGAAGTAGACCTCGCGCAGGTTGCCGGTGGCGTACCGCTTCGCCTGGTCGTTGAAGTGCGGCGACGCGGGATTGCTGTTCAACCCGCCGGCCGTGATCGCCATCGCGCGCACGCTGTCCTTCCCGAACTCCACCACCGCGACGAAGCTGTTGCCGCTGGTGCCGTACCACCGTTTGGTGCCTTCGTACGCCCGCGCGCCGAAGCTGGCCAGCGATCCCCAGCGCGCCGACGGGAACGCCGACCGGGATGCTCGGCGCCGCGTCGTCGAATTTCTGCACGATGTCGCCGGTGAGACGCTGGAAGCGATTGATCTCGCCCCACGGCGTTTTCCAGCGTGCCGAAATCGGTCTGCAGCTTGCCGCTTGCCGCGGCCAGCGACTGGAGATGTTCGGCGGGCGTCGCACGCGTCGCGGCGTATTCGGCGGACGACATGCGGGCCTGCGTCGCCGACCGCGCCACGCGCCGCTGCAGCTCATCCGCCCAGAAGATCGCCAGCGATGTCGGCACCGACGTCTCCGACCAGCGCTGGTCCCAGCCCCGCAGCGCCTCGAACTGTGGCGCGAGCTTCTGCCTTCATCGGGTTCGACGCCTGTGTCGCCTCCCACGCCCGGGCCAGCGCGGGGAGGAGGTCGTCGAACGCCGTGAGGTACGTGTCGTAGGCCGCGTCGCGCAGCGACGCGAGCGTGAAATCCTTCTTCCCCTCGAGCACCCGAATGGCGTGCAGGCCGCGCGCGTTCTCGCCCGACCGATCCATATAGGCAGGGTACTTCGACTGCTGCGGGCTGTTGGCGCCGGCGGCGGAATACGGCCAGTTGTTCGTGTTGTACAGCCAGCCGCTCGCCGGATTCACGACCAGGGGGCTTTCGTCGATGGTGTGCAGGCCGCGCCATTCCGTGGCGGCGTTGCTCCCGTCCACCGGTCGCGTCCAGTCGAAGCTCGTGTCGCGCTTCGGGACGAAGTTCGCGTGGAAGTACGCGATGTTGCCCTTGGCGTCCGCGAAAATGGTGTTGTTGGACGAGTTGGTGTACAGCTCCATCGTCTTCCGGAACGAGTCGAGGTCGGTCGCCCTCGTCCGGCTGTACGACTGCGTGAGCGCCTTCACCGGCTCCTGCATCAGGCGCACGCTGACCCATTTCCCGTCCATGGAGCGGACGATCGGCCCGCGGTGCGTGTGGTAGACCGTGAACTCGCGCGTCGCCATTCCCGTGTCGGTCTTGAACGGCACGGCGATTCGGGTCGCAAGCAGGGGACGCTCGCGGTTGCCCACCCTGTAGAGGTACCGCTCCCCGCGCTTCACGACGGTCTCGAGGTATTCGTCGATGTTGTCCACACCGCTGGACGTGTGCATCCAGCCGGCCTTGTCGTTGAAGCCCTGATAGACGAAGAACTGGCCCCAGGTCACCGCGCCGTATGCGTTGAGACCTTCGTCGCTCGACACCTGCACCTCGGCGCGAAAGAAGAAGCTCGTGTGCGGGTTGATAAGCAGCAGCGCGTTGCCGTTCGCGGTGTTCGACGGCGCGATCGCGAAGCCGTTCGACCCGCGCGGCTCGGCGTCGGAGTGCGCGCCGCCGTCGCCCGCCTCGCGCCGTGCGTCGGTGCGCATGGTGTCCGTCTTCGAATAGAAGGCGCGCAGGTTGGGGATGGAGACCCTCTCGATGTCCCCGCCGATGCTCCCCTCGCTGAATGCCAGCGGCATCCAGGGCTCGAAGCGCCGGATCACCTTCGGCGTCACCTGCGGATTTCTGTGGAGGAAGAAGTTCAGTCCGTCAGCCCATGAGCTCATGAGCGCCTTGAGCCATTCGGGGCTCGCCTCGTACTTGGCGCGCATGCTGTCCGGGTGGATGAAGAGCTTCATCCGCAGGTCGCGGAACACCGCGCTCTCGCCTTCCGCCTCCGCGGCTCGACCCAGCGCGTTCAGGTAGTTCGTCTCGACGCGATTGAAGTCGTCCTCGCCCTGCGCGTAGATGAGCCCGAACACCGCGTCCGCGTCGGTCTTTCCGTGGATGTGCGGAATGCCCCAGTCGTCGCGCGTGATGCGGACGTTCTGCGCGGTGCGCTCCCAGCGCGCGATGTCGTCCGGCGATGCCTGCGCGGCCGCCGGTGACGCGCACGCCAGCGCGGCGAGTACGACAACGGTTCTCAGCACGTTATCGCGGCGGCCGTCATAGTGCCGGTCACCGCCGCGTCGCGGTGGAAGGGTCACGCGTTTCTCCGGTTGGATGCGACGCGTGAATCTCGGACGCCGCGAGCGCGCACGCCAGTGGGGTGCGCCCCGGACCGTTACGCCACGGCTTCTTCGCGCGCCTCGCGCGCGAGCAGGGCGCGCTTGCGCTCGATGCCCCAGCGATAGCCGGACAGTTCCCCGTCGCGACGCACCACCCGGTGGCACGGCACCACGACGGCGAGCGCGTTCGACGCGCACGCCTGCGCCACGGCCCGCACCGCCGACGGCATCCCGATGCGGATCGCGATCTCCGAGTAGTTCGCGGTCGCGCCGGCGGGAATCTCGCGCAGCGCGCTCCACACGCTGCGCTGGAACGCCGTGCCGCGCATGTCCAGCGGGAGGTCCAGCGCGCGTCGCGGCGACTCCACGTGCCTGATCACCCGGCCCGCGATCGCGTCCACCTCGGCGTCCGCGTCGATGATCCGGGCATCCGGGAAGCGCGCCCGCAGGTCGCGCTCCAGGTCGCCCCGGTCGTCGCCCAGCAGCACCGCTGCGACGCCCGCCGCGCTGTGCGCCACGAGCACCAGGCCCAGCGACGATTCGCCGATGGCGTACCGGATCTCCTCTGCACCCGTCATCTCGAGCTCCTCATTGGTCCGGACACGAAGCTAGCCGCGGGCGCCGGGTGAGGCTCGCCATTTCCGGACACGGATCTGCGGGGATCTTCGTACGGATCGCCGCGAAAGATCGATGTCCGAAAATGGCCAGCACCCGGTCGTTCAGTCGTTAGAATTCGGGCATGATACAGGATCACTCCGCCCTGTACACGGCCCTCGCGTCACGCGACCCGCGCTTCGACGGCGTGTTCTACGTCGGGGTCACGTCCACGGGAATCTATTGCCGCCCCGTGTGCACGGCCCGTACGCCGAAGGCGGCCAACTGCCGCTTCTTCGCGAGCGCCGAGACCGCGGAGAAGGCGAACTTCCGCCCGTGCCTGCGCTGCCGCCCCGAGCTCGCGCCGGGCAACGCGCCTGTCGACGACGGGCGGCGCATCGCGGGCCTCGTGGCGCAGCGCATCGTCGAGGGCATGCTCGATGACCCGCACAAGTCTCGCGGGCTCGAGAACGTGGCCGACCAGTTCGGCTGGAGCTCGCGCCAGATCCGCCGCATGGTCCAGAAGGAGCTGGGCGTCTCGCCCATCGAGCTGGTGCTGACGCGTAGGCTGCTGCTCGCCAAGCAACTCCTCACCGAGACGTCGCTTCCCATCATCGAGGTCGCGTACGCCAGCGGCTTCTCCAGCCTGCGACGGTTCAACGACGCGTTCGTTCAGCGCTACCGAATGCCGCCCACGCGCTTCCGCAAGGACGCGAACGGCCGCGCGGTCGCGACGTCGGCCGAGTCGTTCACGCTGCAACTGGCGTATCGGCCGCCCTACGATTGGGCCCACATGCTCGGCTTTCTCGCCGCGCGCGCAATGCAGGGGGTCGAGCTGGTGGACGGGGACTCGTACCTGCGCACCGTGCGGCTGGGCGACCACCGCGGCTGGATCCGCGTCCGCAACGCGCCCGACAAGCGCGCGCTGCTCGTGGAACTGACGCACACCCTCACGCCGGCGCTCCCGGCCCTGCTCGGACGCCTGCGCAACCTCTTCGATCTCAGCGCCCGCCCCGACGTGGTCGGGGCCCATCTATCGCGCGATCCGCGCCTGGCCAGGAGCGTTCGCGCCTTCCCGGGGCTGCGCGTACCGGGCGCGTTCGACGGATTCGAGCTGGCGGTCCGCGCCATCCTCGGCCAGCAGGTGACAGTAAAGGCGGCCACCACGCTGGCAGCGCGTTTCGCGCAGCGATTCGGCGACGGCGACGCTACGCCGCACGCGGGGCTCGACCGTTTTGCGCCGACCGCCGCGCGCGTCGCCCGCGCCCGGCCCGCGGAGCTTGCCCGGCTCGGGATCCTCGGGTCGCGGGCGCGCGCCATCGTGGCCCTCGCGCGCGCGTGCGACGCCGGAAGCATCGATCTCGGCGCGGGAGCCGACCCGGCCGCGACGATCGCGCGGCTCCAGGACCTGCCCGGCGTGGGCGCGTGGACGGCGGAGTACATCGCGATGCGCGCGCTGCGCTGGCCCGACGCCTTTCCGCGCGGCGACGTCGTCTTGCGTAGGAAGCTCGGCGGGGCGTCCCCCGCGCGCGCGGAGGAACTGTCCCGGCCGTGGCAGCCGTGGCGGAGCTACGCCACGCTCTACCTCTGGCACGAGAACGGCATTAGGGACGGCTAAGGGGATCCAAGTCGAGGGTGGACAGCCGTTCACTGAACCAGGCCTAAAGAACCGGGCTCTCCCTGCCGAAACCTGAATAGGCAGGAGGTCGCCGATGCCAGGGTTCCTCAGGCGCTGGAAGTCCATCGACCGCAAGCTCCCGCTCCTCGCGTCGGGGCTGGTCGTGCTCACGTCTCTCGTGCTCGCGATCACGGCATACGTGATTCTCGAGCGCGCGCTGTTGGACGCCGCCGGCCGCCGCCTGCTCGGCAGCGCGCAGGCAGTCGCTCACCTGATCAGCCGGCCGGCTTCGCGGATCACCGATACCACGATCCTACGGGCGCATCGGTCCCTCCGCGACTACGCGCGCGGCACGGGACCGGTTGACGCGGCAAGGCAAGCGCTCGAGACCATCGGCCGAGTTCCGTACCGCGACACGTCCCGCGCTTACGTCGCGCTGTTCGACACGACCGGCCGCGTCGTGCTGTCGCACCTCCGCGGCGATATTGTGCCGTCCCGCTGGGCG
Organism: uncultured Gemmatimonadaceae bacterium; assembly: GCA_963724885.1. Taxonomy (GTDB): domain Bacteria; phylum Gemmatimonadota; class Gemmatimonadetes; order Gemmatimonadales; family Gemmatimonadaceae; genus DASPMP01. The sequence goes on from CAVRWG010000005.1 coordinate 844,270, forward strand.
CCGGCAGTGATCGCTGGCGACCAGATCATTGGCGATTCGCTGCACGTTGGTCCGCTCGAGGATGCCGCCGGAACGCCCACGGTATCGATGGTCCGTCCGATCGTCGACAGCTCGGGCGCCGTGCCGCGCCGCGTCGGTTACCTCGTGGACGTTCGCGCGATGGCGTCGAGTCGGCTGGCTCGCCAGTTCGGCCAGATCGTCGGGCAGGATGCGCGACTCATGCTTGGCCAGCCCGGCGCCGGCGTATGGACGAACCTCGTGGGCGTCGTTCCCGGACCTCCCGCTCTCGTCGCGGCAGATGGAGTCGTGGACGTCGAACGCAGCGTCGGCGCTTCGGCGCGCGTGCCTGGCATGAACTGGGTCGTCTGGGTCGCGACGCCCCGCGAACTCGTCATGGCGCCGGCGCGCACGCTGCTCCTGGGCCTGATGACCCTGGGCATGCTCGTCGCGCTCCTCGGCGCGGCGGTCACCTGGCGCGTCACGCAGCGGATCACGTACCCCATCGTGGAGCTCACGGCGGCCGCCGAGAACATCGCGCGCGACAGCGGCGGCCCGCGGCTCGAGAAAACCGTGCTCATCGCCGTGGACGCCGACGAGATTGCCCGGCTCCGCTACGCCTTCGAGCGCATGGCCATGCGCGTCGCCGAACGCCAGACGCTGGAAATGCAACTCCGCCACGCACAAAAAATGGAGGCCGTCGGCCGGCTGGCCGGCGGCGTCGCGCACGACTTCAACAACCTGCTCACGGCCATCCGCTCGTACGCCGACCTGCTGCTCGACGACATGCCGGACTGGGACCCCAAGCGCGCGGACGCGCTGGAGATCCGCGCTGCCTCGCAGCGCGCGGCCGCCCTCACGTCGCAGCTGCTCGCGTTCGGCCGCAAGCAGATCCTCCAGCCGCGCGTACTGGACACGCGCTCCGTCCTCACCGAGATGTTCTCGATGCTGCGACGGCTCATGGATGTGGAAATCGAGCTGCGCGTGCACGCCCCGGACGACCTCTGGCAGGTGAAGGCGGACCGCGGTCAGCTGGAGCAGGTGCTCGTCAATCTCGCCGTGAACGCGCGCGACGCGATGCCGTTCGGCGGGGCGCTCACGATCACCGGGCTCAATGCGGACGTGAAGCGTCCGATCGAGACGCGCCAGGCCGTCGTGCCCCCGGGCGAGTACGTCGTGATCAGCGTGACGGATTCGGGCGTGGGAATGGACACCACGACGCTGGCGCGCCTGTTCGAGCCGTTCTTCACCACGAAGCCGATCGGGCACGGCACGGGTCTCGGCCTGGCGACGGTGCACGGCATCGTGGCGCAGAGCGGCGGCTACGTCACCGTGCACAGCGCTCCGCAGCGCGGCGCCACCTTCGCGGTGTATCTCCCGCGGGCGACGGTGGAACCCGAGGCGTCGGCCGGAGGGGGCGCGGCCCCCGCCGAGACCCGGCCGCGACCCAGCGAAACGATCCTCGTGGTCGAGGACGAGGAGGCGGTTCGGTCCCTGGCGCGCCGCGTGTTGACGCGCGCCGGCTACCGCGTGCTCGAATCGTCGTCGCCGGGCATGGCGCTCCAACTCGCCGCCGAGCACACCGGACAGATCGCGCTGATCCTCAGCGACGTGGTGATGCCCGAGATGAACGGGCCGGCTCTCGTCGCGAAACTCGGCGCGCTGTGTCCCGGTGCACGCGTCTTGTACATCTCGGGCCACACGGACGAGGGCATCATCGCGCGCGGACTCTCGAATCCGGGGTTAATGCTGCTCCAGAAGCCGTTCAGCGCCCAGGAGCTGGTTGAGCGCGTGAAGCAAGCCCTGCAGCAAAAGAGCCTGACCGTTTGAACGTTTGAACTTCGAGCTCTAATCGATTGGGCGATTAGGCGTTTTTTTGACGGCTGCGGTCGCCAAACCGTCTATGAGTCGGGTAGTAAGCCGCCCGAATACCACCCGCCAAAACCCCAAACAGCAAACGCCTGACGTGCAACCGGTGTCTTGGGGTCGTGCGCGATGTTAGTGTTTAATTCTTGCCGATGACCACGCTCCCCAAAGGCAGCTCGATCGAGATCGACCTGGTTCGCGCCGCGCTCGCTCCCGACTACGAGATACTCGGGGAGTTGGGACGGGGCGGTATGGCCGTAGTGTACCGCGCCAAAGAAGTGGCCCTCGATCGCGAAGTGGCCATCAAGGTGCTGCCGTCGCTGCTGGCGCTGGACAGCGAGTTCGTCGAGCGCTTCCAGCACGAGGCGCGCACCGCCGGCAAGCTCGAGCACCCGAACATCGTCCCGATCTATCGCGTCGGGCAGGCGGGGCAGGTCACCTATTTCGTGATGAAGTACCTGCGCGGCCAAGCGCTCTCCGCCATCCTGCGCGAGCGCGGCAAGATCCCGGTTCGGGAGGTGCAACGCATCCTCATCGAGACGGCCAGCGCGCTGGGGTATGCGTCGCGGTTCGGCGTGGTGCACCGCGACATCAAGCCGGACAACATCATGCTCGATGACGAAGCGCGCTGCGTCATCACGGATTTCGGGATCGCCAAGACGGTCGGCGCGCGGCTCACCGCACCCGGGACCTCCATGGGCACGCCGCGGTACATGAGCCCGGAGCATGCGCAGGGCGTGCCGATGGACGCGCGCAGCGACATCTATAGTCTGGGTGTCGTGGCGTATCAGTGTCTCATCGGCACGATCCCCTTCGATGGCGAGGACCCTTTCGCCGTGCTGTACCAGCATGTGAACTCGCCGTTGCCGCGTCCCGCGCTTCAAACGGATGAGGAAAAGGCGCTCTTCAGCGTCATCGAGCGCATGCTCGCAAAAGGTCCCGAGGATCGATTCCAGACGGCCGACTCCCTGCTCGCGGCCCTCGGCGTGACGTCCACGTCCACGACGCTCGTTGCGCCGCACGTGCCCGGCCGCGTTGGCGAGCTGATTCCCACGGAGATCATCGAGACGTCGCCGCAGACGATCCTGTCGCGGCTCGGCCGCATGGAGCTCAGGGGCTGGCGGCTCGCCGCATCTGCCGCGGGCGCCGTGGTCGCGCTGGGCGGCATCAGCGCATGGGCCGCGACGCGCGGGCCCGTCCCGGAGCCGATCTCCGACTCTGCCGCGGTCGGCCTGGGGGGGCCGCAGGCGCTGCGTTTGGTGGCTCCTGCCGCGGCCGAGGTGACACCGGTTCGGGCAACGCCCAAGCCGGCCCCCGAGCCGTACTCGCGGTGCTCACGCGGGCGCACGTCGCTGTTCCTGATGGCGGACAACGTGGGCTCGCAGCGGCTGGGACGCAGCCTCACCGTGGCCTACGACGTGTGCGGACTCGCGAAAGGGTCGCCGTACACGCTGGATCTCACGGTGCGCCGCGCCAACCAGGGCGGCCTGAGCAAGCTCTTCCGTGGGACCGTGCCGGCGCTGACCCAACGCTACCTCGACGTGGTGGACGGGCCGCGCACCCGGCGCCAGCGCAGCATCGACATCGGCTCAATGCCGAAGGGCGAATACGAATTGTCGATCGTGGTCACCGACGACAAGCAACCGCCCAACATAGGCGAGCGAAAACGCGAATTCCAGATCGTGAATCCGCGGTGACGCGGCTCACGGTTTGATGGAGTGACTGTTGCAGGGGTAGAAGTGGTTGTTGAAATGGGGGTGATGTCGTTGGAGAGAATCTCAGGTGAAGTCCCGGCGGTTCCGCGTTCTTCCCCGGCTACGCGGCGTCGGTGCTCGGTGCGCGTGGTTTACGACGGCGACGACGTGGTCGTAGTGTACGAACCCGTGGTATCGGTCGCCCGGCGCATGCTGATCCTGGAAGGAGCGGGCTGGCGCACGCTCGTCGGCAGGTACCCGATGGACTGGTACTACCTCTCCGACGACGAGCTGCTGGCGCTCAAGCGAGACGGCTTCAGCGACTGACTGGCCGCGCCCCGTGGGCTCGCGCGATCGCGGAGTCGCGACGCGCGACCACGGCCCTCAGAGCGGCCCATGTCTCGAAGTTGCCGTCCACCACCTGGTGGGTGGCGACGAGCCGCGCCAGTGAATCCGCGCGGCTAGGAAATGCGGTCCGGCAGCCGCGCGGTCGCTGGCGGTGTGCCGGACTGCCGCATGGCCTTGTTGCGCTCCATCGTGACCTTGAGCTCCGCGACCAGGCGATCGGTGGCGTCCCGGTCGTAGATGCTCGCGGAGGCCTCGCCTTCGTACTTCAGGGTGATCCGCGCCAGCCCGCGCACCATCTCGTCGAACAGCGCCTGGGGCCAGTGCGCGCACACGGGACGCAGTCGGGCTTCGATGCTCTCGCGGATCGTGGCGAGGCGGACGTCGTCGTCTTCGCTCGGCATGGGCATGCGCTCGAGATCGTGCAAGCGCCCAAGAATGCGAGCCGCTCGTCCCGCGTCAAGCGAGCTGTGGCATGGCGTCGGGGGCCGAACTATTGATATCGCGTCCAGATCATGATGAGACCGCACCATGCCTCGCCGCGGAGGCCGCCGTACTCCGCGGGAATGCTGGCGGCGCCGGCAAAGACCTCGATGCCGTAGACGTCTTTCGGGCTCACGTCGTCCATCAGGAACGATCGCTCCGTCGAGCTGCCGTCCAGGCCCACGTGCATCACGCAATCGCTCACCCGTACGGTGCCGTCGCGCTGGGCGTCCTGACGCGGCCCGCGGGTGGAGACGGGGACCAGGGCGCCGTTCCTGTTCACGATTCGCACCCCCGCCACGCCGCGCAGCATGTCGCTCACGAAACGCGGGTTGCGTTTGTCGATCTGTTCGCGGGTGATGTGGTGTCCGCTCCCGCCGCGCGCCCGGCGGCGATCGAACGCGGTGGAAGCGGCGGATGCGGTCCCCGGCTTGTCCGCCCGATCCGTCGCGGCAAGCCTGGAGCCGCCGACCGTGACCTTGAGCAGCTTGATCTGGACATCGAGCGTGTCGCCCTCGTTCAGCGTCACGAGCGACGTCTCGGGCGCGAAACCGGCGCGCTGCGCCACTACGGTGTGTAGCCCCTGCGCGAGCGCGGCGAGCACGAACTGCCCGCGCTCGGTGGTGACGGCACGGGCCTCCTTCCCCGCCGACGCGACCTCCACGCCGGAAAGCGGGGCGCCAACGCTATCCATGACGGTACCGCGGATCGCGCCGTTCGGCGCCTGCGCCGTCGCGGCGCTCGAGGCAAGGATGAGGACCAGCATGCGGGTCATCGGCATAGGCTAGTATGTCGCGTTTTTCCTGAAGTGACCAGTGCGGACGGCAACCAGGGCACACGCTTCTGGCGGGAAAGGCCGGCCTGTCGCATCGTAGCGATGACGCGGCGATGACGCCCGGCCTTACTGTCTGCGGCACGCGCAATGAGCCAAGGGCCGGTTCGATGATCCATCTGCACACGCTGGGCGACGCTTTGATCAGGGTCGGGGACCGGGAGATTCGCCCGACCTCGCCGATGGTCTTTGCGGCATTGCTGTATTTGGGCCTGGAGCGTGGGCAGCGGGTGCCGCGGAGCGCGTTGCAGGAGCTGTTGTTCCCGGACGCTGACGAGCGAAGCGGAGCGCACTCGCTGCGCCAACTCCTGTACAAGCTGCGGCAACTCGGCGCGCCGATCGACGCCGACGCGGGCTCGGTGAGCGTGCGCCGGGAAGACGTACACCATGATGCCGCGGCGGAGGTCGCGGTCGCGACCGGGAATCTCGGGGGCCTGGAACGCTACGCGCACGGGCTGCTGCCGGACTACGCGCCGGCCGTGTCGCCCGAGTACGACGCGTGGCTGGAACAGAAGCGCGAGACCATGCTCGCCGACATACGGCGCGGGCTGGTTGCGGCGATGTGCTCCAGTCGGGAGGCAGTGAACTGGCAGGCAGTCGAGCGGCTGGCGCACGTGATTCTCGAGCTGGACCCTTTCAATGAAGAGGCGACGCTGGCGCTGGCGGAGGCGACGGCGATGGCTGGCGCCAAAACGCGGGCGCTGGGAATCCTTTCACGCTACGAGGCCGAGACGGGGCGCAGGGACCTGAGGCTCGCGCCGGCGGTGCTACGGAGAAGGATCTCGGAATCGCTGCCGAGCGTCGCGCGGCGGCGGCCGACGCCGTTCGTGGGCCGCGAGGCGGATTCCGAGGTATTGCGGCACCAGGTCGTCCGCGCGCGAGGCGGGAAGGCTTCGCTGGCGGTGGTTGTCGGGGAGGCGGGCATCGGCAAGACGCGGCTCGTGGAGGAGGCGGCCAGCCTCGCCGCGCTGGACGGGATGCGGGTGCACGTCGTGCGGTGCCAGGCGCACTACGCGTCGCGGCCACTCGGTGTCTTCATCGAGCTGGTGCCGGCGCTGCTCACGAGCCGCGGGGCCCTGGGCGTGTCGCCGCAGTCGCTGGCGCATCTCCAGTTGCTGGTGAGTCATCGCGACGACGATCGGGACCGGCCCGTGGACGCGCGCGACGACATGACGCGCTCGGCGATCCTGCGTACGGCGCTGCGCGATCTGGCGGACGCGGTGGCTTCGGAGGCGCCGCTGCTCATCGTGGTGGAGGACGCGCATCACGCGGATCCCGATTCGCTGCGAGAGCTGAGCGGGCTCACGCAGACGGCGGCGGAGCGGGCATTGCTGGTGGTGTTCACGGCGCGCTATCTGGAGCCGTTGCAGCATGGCACGGTGTTGCACGAGCACGCGGTAGTCCGGCGACTCAAGCCTTTGGGGCAACAGCCCATGGAAGACCTGGCGCGGCATCTGGTGCCCGCCGCGGGCCCGGCCGGAGACGTGGGCGCGTGGTGCGTGCGCACGGCGGCGGGCAATCCCCTCTTCCTCGAGATGTTGTGCGCGCGCTACGTGGAGACCGGGGAGCCGTATTCCGTGCCGCCGAGTCTCGTGTCGGCAATCACGCGGCGCATCGAGCTGCTGCCGCCGGAGTGCACCCAGGTGCTGGAGTACTGCGCGCTACTGGGCCGGCACGCGACCATCGAGGCGCTGCGCGCGCTCACGGCGGCCGCGCCGCGCGAACTGCTGAAGGCCGTCCGGCGACTCGAGGAGGAGGGCTATCTCCAGAACCGCGACGACGCGGTGCGGATCAGCCATGACCTTTTGACTGAATGCACCTTGAACCTGATCCCGCCGGTCACGCGCAAGGTGTTGCACGGGTGCGTAGCGGCGAACCTCGAGCAGCGGTTCGAAACCACGAACGACGCGGCACTCCTCTGGGACTGCGCCGAACAATGGACGTCGAGCGGGGAAAGCGAAAAGGCGATCCGGTTGCTGCGAAGGTGCGCGAGGCACGCGTCGGCAATTGGAAAGGCCGGCCAGGCTCTCGAGTTGCTGCAGCGGGCGAGGGAGATAGCGAAATACCCGCATCACCTCAGGGATGTTCTGGGCGACATGATGCTTGCGTCAAAAACGTCGGCCCAGTGGACCAACGTTCTGGAGCTCTCAAGCGAGCTTGCACAGCTGAATCTGGGCTTGCCGCGCGAGAGCCACTCGGAGCTGGAGCTTGTCTCTATCGAAGCCTGCTGGCTCACCCGTTTCGAAGCGGGCGGCGATCTGACTCGACTCCTTCAGTGCGCCAGATCCTCCGACGCCGACACCTGCCATCGCGTCGATGCCGCGTGCCTGTTGTTGAAGATTGCTCACGAAAAGGGCGACGCGAATCTCGCCACGGCGGCATTCGAATCAGTCGAGCAACTGTTAGGTAGCAGGTCGCTACGCTACGCTGACAGAATTGTCCCGATCGTATACCACGCGAGCTTCGGGGATCGCGATCGTGCAGTCGCGTTGTCGCGCTCCTTGGTCAGCGATCTGAGATCCATGGAGTCGATCGCTGCGGAACTGCGGGCGGCATTGAATCTCTGCGTTCTATTCATTCTCGTCGGGGAGTTGACAGACGCACTGAATCTTGCCCAATCCTACATCCAGCGAGCTAAGTCCCTGGACCTGGACGCTTGGGAGTATGACTTCAATTGTGCTTCTTGCGTGGTTTGCCTTATGCAGGAGGACTTTGATGCCGCGCAGCAATGGTGCGACTTGGCGACTGCCCTCAAGACGAACGGTCATCGCGGCGGACTATCGCATGCCTACGCGGCGAATGCGCTCGAGCTGGCGCTTTGGAAGGCGGACGTGACTTCAGCACAGCGTGAACTAGAGCGAGCCGAGCAATCTCTCGGCGAATCCTTGCGATTCCGGGCCTACTTGCAAGGAGTAGAACTCCGCATGAGACAACTCGACCCTACCTACCAGTGCGAGGACGCCAAGCTCCAAGACCTCATTCGGGTTCACGAGGCAACAAAACGGCTGACGGGTGGCGATGGCCTCGCAGTGGAATTGGAGAGGCGCTGAAGAGACGAGGCAGTCTTGCAGAACTCGCGGCTTTCCTCAGCGACTACATCTACAACTCTCGTCGCGAGCGCGCGCCACTCCTACGATCACTGCGTTGGCTACTACCCTCGGAGCCGGTCGGACAGCAAAGTGGGCAGGTTATTGGCCGACCGCTCTAGGGATCTGTGGCGCCTGCGGTCCGACGCTCTGAGGTCAACTGCTCCGCGAATCCTTCCAAGGCACGTGGTCGCCACCAGCCGCATTTTGTAGCGTTCCACCATCGCGCTACGCGCGTAGGGTGCGCGTTCGTTCATCACGGCCAGCCACGACGGCGAGAGGCCCGAACCGTGGTTGGTTGGAGCCTTGCACGAAGATTGTTCGCCAGAGTTGGGCTGCTTAGAAGTCGGTCGACGATCTGCGGATCAAACTGCGTTGCTCTGCATCGGACGATTTCCGCTCGCACCTCTTCCGGGCTCAGCGGGCGACGATACGGGCGCTCGGTGGTCATCGCATCGATGGTGTCCGCGAAACGAATGATGCGCGCGCCGCAAGGGTATCAGCTCTCCAGCCACTCCGTCGGGTAGCCAGTGCCGTCCCAGTTCTCGTGGTGATGCCTTACGGGCGCCGACAAGGATCGCGGAGCGCGTCATGGTCGCGATGAGCTCTGCACCGTCGCGCAGGATGCTCGCGCATCGTGTTCCACTCTTCAGCCGAGAGACGATCGGCCTTGCGCAGTATGGGCCCGTACTTCTCGTGAATCTTCCCAACGTCATGAAGCAACGCAGCACGACCGACGCTCTGAACATCCTTCTCTTGAGGCCCCAATGCGCGCGCAATTGTCCTGCGAGTAGTCTCTGAACGCGGCGCGAATGACCAGACGTGTAGGATCGCGCGCTTCGATTGATTTTACCATAAGCTCGAGTAGCTCCACGTTGGTCTGCTCAAGCTCCAGATTGCGTCTTGTACAACTGACGAAGTCCGATGATCGGCACCCAAAGCGCGGCCGCCACTATCGCTCCGAATCGCACATAGACCCAAGCAAACACGAAGATGAGCGGACTTGCAGATGATGTCGATTCCGATCGTCGCGAAGATTGTTTGCTTGCCAGACGGTTGTACATCCGTGCACCGCTGTGCTACCGCAATGACGGTGCTGACGAAGCGTGTTGGCACCTGAGAACGCACGAAAGCCGCGAAGGCTGGAACACCGTTCGTCCGCGTAATCTGCTTGATGCTGTCCTGCCTCAAGACGCGAGAAACGACTCACCGCCCATCTGCCAGAAAGACGGCAAAGCGCGACGCCAACAGAAGCGAGTACTGCGCCACGTTGAACACCGGCTTTCTCGAAATCGGCGCGTCGAGCTGACTCTGCGATCGACTTTGTCGACTGGCGATCGCCAACAACTGTGTACCACGACGGCGAACATCGAGAACGGCGCCAGAGCCGGCATTGAAGCAATGGATCCGTGCAGCACCTTTCGGCAGCAGGAAAGCAGTAGATCCGCGACCAGGGCAATGCGCAAAGCACGACAATCGCCCACAGTCAGCTCCGCTTGAAGCGGAGCCTCGCTTCGCAATGCAGTTAGCAGCGCCACCGCGGCGCCGACCACAAGGCATGATCAGAGGAGTGGTTCTGCTTCTCATGAGGACGTTGGACCCCCCCTCGCCTCGCCACTACACCCAGATCTGGCTACACCGAGCCGGCAAAGAGGTCGATGAATGCCATTGCATTTCGCGTCACCTCCCTTCTCATGAAGTCACGCTTTCGCGTGCTCCCGCTAAGGTTGGCTCCGCTCAACTACTGGGTTTGCCTAGCCTCCGCTCGTCTTCGCTCTAACGAGGGAGGGGGTCGGTCCGTTTTTTTGACGCTGTTTTGTGCCTTCGGTGGGGTTCTGCGCGGCCACCGTGTGTGGCTTCGCGGCACTGCAGCTCCAGCGACTACCTATACGTCCTCGGTCCCAGTTCGACCGTCACTCACGTCACAATTCCGTCCTATCTGCAGCGTTGCAGGATGACACGCGCCGCTATTTCGAGTACTCCACCCACCGGTTCGTCGCGTCCAGCACCGCCAGCACCGCGCTCTGCTCCGGGCTCTCCTTCACCTCGGCGCTGCCCGGTCAGCAACGAGCTGTCCCGGCCCCACCGCGCCGTCACGCCCACAAACACGAACTGCCGCTCGAACGCATCCAGGTGGCGGCAGCCTTCCAGCCCCAGCACCCGCGCGTCGCCCTCGGCCGCGCTGATCGCCGCGAGCGCGGCGCGCGCCGCCAGCTCGATGCGCTGACGCTCGTTCTCCATCCCCTCGCTCTCGCCCACGAACGTCGCTTCGCCCTTCCGCAGGGTCACGCGACAGGCGACGCCGCGCGTGCGCGAGCGCCGCACCTCGACATCCTCGAAGTAGAGCTTCCGACGCGGCGTGTCGTCCACCACCACCGGCGGCGTCACGGGCTGCGGCGCCACAGCGTGCGCCACGCTCACCATGTCGTCGGCGCGTCGCTCCGTCGTGGTGGCCACGCTGATCTTCTTGTGGCTCACCCGCATTCCCAGGTGCGCCAGCAGCGCGCTCTCCACGTTGCGCACGGTGCTCTTGGGCTGCACCTCGTCCGTCGTCAGCAGATGGATCTCGTCCACCGCGCCGCTCGGGCCCGCGACGATGCGCGCGCTCACGACTCCCGGAAGCGTCGCCAGCAACTCCTCGGCGCGCTTCAGCGGCAATACGATGCCCGCGATCGACGACGCGTCGCCGGCCGACGGTTGATTCGCTGGGAGAGGCAACGTCATGCTCCCGAGTGGCTGTCTGAGTTGTGACAGGGGGCGCGGTCTCTAGACGCCCGACGATGTAGCGGTCGGCGTCGACCGGGCAGCGGTAGGACTCTTACCTGCTGGTCCGCGGCGAATATGCCGCTTTCCCCTCGTCCCATCAAGGGTCCCGCTCGCCACGACAACACCCGATCCAGACAACCGGACGCTATCGTCCCCGGAGCAGTCAAAGACGTCCCAGTGTGCTCGGCGTCACACCGAAGTTTCGCCGCAACGACAAACCCGAGTACCCCAACCTGGCAGTCAGCGCTCGGCCAGGATCTCCTCGGGGCACCTTGTACTCCTTGATCTTCCTGTACAGGGTGCGCTCGCCGATCCCGAGCAACTCGGCGGCGCGGCGCCGATTCCCGCGCGTCTCCTTGAGCGCCGCCTCGATCACCATCCGCTCCACGTCCGCCATGCTGGTCCCCGGCTCGACGGTGACCACGTTCGGCGGCGGCTCCGCGTCCCGCGGGACGATGGCGCCCGGCCGCAGACCGCCCGCGCCCCGCCCTCTCACCATCGCCCGCGGGAAGCACCTCGCCGATGAACCCGTCGCCCGCGTCGACAGTTCGTGCGCCGCTTCCTGCCTGGCGCCGCAGGTCCTCCACCTGCAGCCGCAGTTCCAGCAGCGAGCGGAGAATGAACTCCAGCTCGCGACCATCGGCGTGCGCCGCCTCCTGCCCGCGCACCAGCGGCCCCACCGGCACCGGCAGCCAGCGCGCGCTGCCCCCGTCGCGGATCTGGCGGGGCAGGTCGCCGAGCGTGACCTCGCCTTCCATGAGAAAGCACCACCATGCTCTCCACCAGGTTGCGCAGCTCGCGCACGTTGCCCGGCCACGGATAGTCCACCAGCAGCTGCATCGCCTCCGCGCTGATGCCGTGGAACGCGCGGTCGTGCTCGCGCGAGTAGTCGGTGATGAACCGACGCACGAGATGCGGGATGTCCTCCGGACGATCGCGCAGCGGCGGCAGGTGCACGTTGAGCACGTTCAGCCGGTAGAAGAGATCCGAGCGGAAGCGTCCCTCCTCCACCTGCTGGCGCAGCGGCCGGTTGGTGGCTGCGATCACGCGCACGTCCACGCGAAGAGGCGCGGTGCCGCCAACGCGGAGGAACTCGCGCTCCTCCAGCACGCGCAGCAGCTTCACCTGCGTCGCGGGCGGAACCTCCCCGATCTCGTCGAGAAAGAGCGTCCCCGTGTCGGCCAGCTCGAACCGACCGATACGACGCTCGGCGGCGCCGGTGAACGCGCCCTTCTCGTGCCCGAACAACTCACTCTCGATCAGCGTCTCGGGGAGCGCGCCGACGTTCACCGCGATGAACGGCTTGTTCCGGCGCGACGACAACCGGTGCAGCGCGCGCGCCACGAGCTCCTTGCCCGTGCCGCTCTCGCCCTCCACGAGCACCGTCGTCGAGACGGGCGCCATCTGCTCGATGCGCACCAGCACCTCGCGCAACGCCCCGCTCTCGCCGATGAGCCCCGTCTCGCGCTGCAGCTCGCGGCGCTCGAGCAGGCGCTTCACGGACGCCGCAAGCTCCACGGGATCGATCGGCTTCGCGTGCAGCTCCACGTAGCCGGTCGGCGCGAGTCTTTGTACCTGGCTGCTGGCGTCCACCAGGCCAATCGAAGGCACTCCCTCCCACAACTGCTCTTGAACCACTGACTCGGTCAGCCTGTCCGTGAGGTCGCCCGTGAACACGAGGACATCCGGCTTCGCGCGCTTGATCTCCGCCCGGATGTCGTCGAGCGGTGAGACCATCCGCGTCTCAACGCCCTCCTGCTCGAGCTGAGCGCTCAGGCGAACCGCAGGCTCCACGTCGTGCAGCGTTATGAGAGCGACCATACCCCATTATGCCTATTTGGCAGCGCGAGAGGCAGTGCTTGAAGGATGGCATTTGGGGCTTGGGGCTTGGCCCTTGGGGTTTGGGCTTCGCGGGTTGGCGGGGGTGGCGCGGGTGAGACCCGGGAACGCCGAACCCGAACGCCAAACCCCCAACCCCATACTCCAAGCCCGCTACTCCCTTGCGCTGGCACGCGATGCGCACTGAGCATTTGTGTCGGTAGTATCGGCTCTTCGACCGAAACAGGGCTGGGGGCTGGTGCCGCTGACGTACGACATCGAGAACTCTCGTATCGTGGTCCGGGCCGTAGGCCACCTGACGCACGCCGAGGTGCCACTGCTTCAGGCTCAGCTACTCGACGATCCGCGATTCACGCAGGGGATCACGATCCTCTGCGATGGGCGCCGTGTCGAACGCGCGCCGTCGGGCTCCGAGCTGAGGGACATTGCTCAGCGCATGCGTCTGCTGGTGGATCGCGGGCTCGGCGCCGTCGCCATCGTGACCGATCGGGCATTCGTGTACGGCGTCGCCCGAATGTTCAGCATGGTCGCCGAAGCAGTGCGCGCGCGCGGGTGCGCTCCGATCAACGGAGGACGCGGAGCGCTGGCGCGCGCAAAACGCGCCAGACTGAGCACGATTCGAGCACTGCAGCAGCCACGGCCCCGTACGATTCGCTGTGTCGCGGTATTACAGGTCGTGGCAGGAGGACGTACATAGATGGACACTAACAGCAAGGTCAGCAGTGGTCATGATGAGCTCGGAACATCGAGTTCACCGCGCGAGCGCGAGCTTTTCGCGGAAGAGCACTGGTGGATCGTGCGCGAGATCCCGGCGCCGGAGTTCGACCGGCTCGGTGGCAACCACCTTCTGTTCCAGGCCGATGGTGTGATGCGCCGCGTCCGTGTTTTCCCTCACGACTGGGACCGATTGTCGGACGCCGCGCTGTACGCGCTCTGCGACCACGTCACCAGGTAGTCCACCAGCCGAACTTTGTGTCCTGGGGGCCGGGGGACGCGCGCAGCCCGAGCAGCACGCCGTCCCACCAGGTCTCGCGGCCGTGCGAGTATCGCACGACGCGGATGCCGAGCAGCGCTCCGAGGTAGCTGCCGGCGAGCACGTCGGACGCCCAGTGCTGGTCGAGGTACAGGCGCGTGAGACCGGGCACCGTCGCCAGCCCGTACAGCGCGGGTGATGCCCAGCGCAGCGCCTCCGGCTTGCGTATCCGAATCTCCTCCGAGAGTGTCGCGGCAGTCGTGAACGCGACGGCAGCGTGCAGTGATGGAAAGGACCGATTCTCGAAACGCGAGAATCCCCTTCCGGGCTCGAACACGAACGGGTCGTCCGGGCTGGCACGCGGCCGCACGCGGCCGAGGCCAACGCGAATCGCCTCGGCGACGACGATCGTCGCGAGGAGCGACTCGGTGAGGTGCAGGCCGATGTCGGCGACCGTGCGCGACCGCGTGAGGCGTCCGGCGCCGTAGGCGGCCAGCGCCGCGAGCGTGAGCGGCGTCTCGTTGATGACCGTCACCAGCTCCACGGCGTCGTGTCGGCCCGAGTCACCCTGGATGCCGGGCTGACGCCACCAGCGCGCGATGCGCTCGTCGAGCGCGGACAGCGCCGCGGTGGCGCCGACAGCGGCGAGGCTGAGTACGAGGTCCCGGCGCGCGAAGAAGGAGACGTTGCGGGTGCTGTCGCGGGAAGTATCGCGGGGCGCGGACTGCGCGCTCGCGCGCGGTGGAGCGGAGGCGATCGCGGCCGCCAGCGACAGGCAGGAACACGAAGCTGCGAACCAGCGTGATCGAATTCGACAGATCGACCGAAGCTCCCGCCACCAGGAGGCGGTCCTCTCCATAGGAGAGACGCTGGTTCGCAGTGTACTTGCCTCGTGTCGTCGCCCCTCGGGTCGACGCACAAGCAATGTTATGTGCGCGAAGCCGGCCGGAGTATTGGTCTTTGGTCGCATCCCGATCGCGTCATGCCGGCCGCCTTCGAAAGTCCAATGTGTTCGCGCCGCGCAAGAGCGGACATTTTCGCTTCCTCGCCGGACCGGCCATGACCGCCCCTTCCAAAGGCACGATCAGCTCCGACGTTCGCTCCTCACAGCCTCACGCGACGCGTTCCTCGCAAGGAAAGCGCCCTACGTGCGTTGGCGACGAGGATGGAGTGACGCGGGGAAACGTGGATCGCGCGGCATGACCCGGAGGCACGCGGACGATGCGACTGCTGGCGCTCAAAACGATTCTCGTCGCGTCCGACCTCACCGAGACGTCTGACGCGGCGCTGCGCGCCGCCAGCGCGTTGTCGAGTGCGTCCGGCTCGGGGCTGCACGTCGTGCACGTCGCCGGCGGCGTGGTGGCGGAGACGGGACGGCGGGCGGAGTACCGGCAGGAACTCGAGTTGTCCCTCGCGCGCGTCGGGTTGCAGGCAAAGGAGGCGCGCGTGCACGTCGTGCCGGGCGACCCGGCCGTCTCGATCGGCAAACTTGCCGACGAGCTCAGCGCCTCGGTGATCGTGCTGGGCCGTCGGCGCGACCACCAGCTCGGAGTGGCGCACGAGCGGCCGCTGGGCGGCACGGCGTACGCCGTACTCCTGCGCGCGCGCACGCCGTGTCTCGCGATCACCGATGATCTCCGGCTGCCGATCCGCCGCGCGGTAGTCGCGGTGGACAGCTCCACGACGTCGCGCGGCGCACTGGTGGTGGCGCTGTCGTGGACGTCGGCGCTGCGCTCGCGCGAACCCGATGGGCCGGTGCTGACGGCGCTGCACGTGGAGCGCGGCGCCGGCGCGTCCGAGCAGCACGCGCGGATGAAGAAGGATCTGAGCCAGGAGCTCGGCGCGCTGGAGCGGAGCGCGGGCAGCTGGGCGTCGGTGGAGGTGAAAAGCGTCACGCTGCCGCACGACGATCCGGCCGAGTGCATCGCCCGGTTCGTGTGCGAGCAGGACGCCGACATGGTGTTCCTTGGCACGCGCGGCCTGGGCGACGATGGCGCCGGAGGCCTGGGGTCGGTCGCCGCGAAGGTCACGAGCAGCCTCACGACGGCCGTGCTGCTGGTGCCTCCGGCATTGTGGCGCGACTACGCGCGTCCCATCGACTCCTTTTGAGCCCCACCCCGCTCGGCCAGGGCGCGCCGCAGATCCCCGAGCCCGGCTCCCACGCCCCGGAGCGCCACTACCATATGGTAGTACAGGTCCGCGGCCTCCTCGATCGCCCGCCCGCGGTCGCCGTCGGCGCAGGCCACCGCAAGCTCGGCGCATTCCTCGCCCAGCTTCTTGAGTCGCAGGTTGCGGTCGGACAGGAGCCGTCGAGTGTAGCCAACCGCGGGTCCCGAAGACTCGACAGCGCGGGCCGCGATCACGCGATCGAGCGCGTCCAGCACGTCAGTGTGCGCCCCAACTGCTCCGCCGCCGAAGCACGTGGCCCGCCCGGTGTGACACGCCGGTCCGGCCGGCTCAACCAGCGCCAGCACCGTGTCGCTGTCGCAGTCGGCGTGCAGCGACACCAGCCTCTGGACGTTGCCGCTCGTCGCGCCCTTGTGCCACAGCCCGCGCGTACGCGAGTGATAGTGCATCTCGCCCGTGGCCAGCGAGCGCTCGAGCGCCTCGCGGTCCGCGCTGGCAACCATCAGCACGGCGCCTGTGCGCGTGTCCTGCGCCACCACGGTGACGACACCGCCGTCCTTCGCGAAATCCAGCGCGGCAAGATCGATCTCAGGCATGCGTGCGCACCGGAATGTGTTCGCTCATCATGTGCTCCTTGATGCGATTCACGCTGGTCGTCCCGTCGTGGACGATGCCCGCGACCAGGGCCGCATCCGCCCCGCCCCCCGTGAGCACTCGCCCGACGTCCTCCGGTCCGCCGGCCCCGCCCGACGCGACGACCGGGACAGACACGCGCGCGGCGACGGCCCGCGTCAGCTCGAGGTCGTAGCCGCTGCGCGCCCCGTCCCGGTCGATGCTGGTGAGCAGGATCTCGCCAGCGCCCAGCGAGGCGCAGCGCTCGGCCCACCGCACCGCGTCGAGCGCCGTGGCGCGCGTGCCGCCGTGCGTCCAGACTGTCCACGACGCGCCTGCCTCCGACGCGCCTCGCGCATCGATGCTGGCGACCACGCACTGCGCGCCGAAGCGCCGCGCCGCCTCCTCGAGCAGACCGGGACTCTCGACCGCCGCGGAGTTGATGCTCACCTTGTCGGCGCCCGCGCGCAGCACCGCCGCCACGTCGTCCACCCCACGCACGCCGCCGCCCACGGTGAGGGGAATGAACAGTCGCTCGGCGGTGCGGCGCACCACATCGAGCAGCGTCGCCCGCCCCTCGAGGCTCGCTGTGACGTCGAGGAACACGATCTCGTCGGCGCCGTCACGCTCGTAGCGCTCGGCCAGCTCGACGGGGTCGCCCACGTCGCGAAGCTCGCGGAACTTCACACCCTTCACGACGCGCCCGTCGCGCACGTCGAGGCACACGATCACCCGCCGCGCCAGCATCAGTCGCTCACCTCGAGGCGCGCGGCGCCCTTGGTGCTGAACACGGTGCCGGTCTCGCGCAGCGCGTCGCGCAGCGCCAGCCCCAGCGCCTTGAACGCCGCCTCGACCACGTGATGCCGATCCCGCCCGCGCAGCACGCGAACGTGCAGGGTGGCCCCCGCGTTCTCGGCAAACGTGCGCAGCCAGTGATCGTAGAGCGTGGACGGCACGGGACCGCGATAGTACGAGCGGCCGCCGAGGTCCAGCGCGCAGTGCACCAGCGCGTCGTCCATCGGGATCGTGCACGACCCGTAGCGCGCCGAGGCGTCGGGCGCCGCGCGCCGCACTGCCTGTCCGACGCAGATCGCGACGTCCTCGATGATGTGGTGCCGCAAGTCCCCACAAGCTTCCACGGACAGCGCGAGCCCCGAGTAGCGCGAAAACGCAACGAGCATGTGATCGAGGAAGGGCACCGTGGTCCGGATCGTGGCGTCGCCTGAGTCGTCGCCGATGGCGACGCGTACGCGCGTCTCGCGCGTCTCCCGCGTGACGACGGTCATCGGCCGAACTCCCACGCCGCTTCCGCGGCGTCCAGGGTCCCCGTGTACAGCGCCATGCCGACGACGGCCGCCCATACGCCGCGGTCGCGCAGCGCGCGCAGGTCGGCGATCGTCGTGACGCCGCCGGCGGCGATGACGGGCAGCGTCACGCGCCGCATCACGTCCTGTATGAGCGGCAGGTCAGGTCCGGACAGCCGGCCCTCGACGTCGACCGCGGTCACGAGGATCGCGGCGAGGGGGAGAGCGTTCACGTCACGGAGCAGTTGCCCCAGGTCGGCGGCGAGGGGCGACGCCCAGCCATGCGTCACGGGAACGCCGTTCCGCACGTCCACCGCGACCACCAGCGAGGCCGGCGCGATCCGCGCCATCTTCTCCAGCCATTGCGGCTCGCGCAGCGCGCGCGTACCGACGACGACGCGCGACGCGCCGAGGTCCAGCAGCTCCAGCAGACGTTCCTCCGTGCGCACTCCCCCGCCCACCTGCACCGCGGCGCCACGCTCGGCCAGCAGCGCGCGCACCGTCGCGTCGTTGGAGCCGCGGCCCGTGGCGGCATCGAGATCCACGACGTGCACGTGGGCGAACCCGACATCGCGCCAGCGCTTCGCGACCGCGATGGGGTCGCGCACGCGAACGCGCTCCTGGGTGTACGACCCGCCGACGAGCTGAACGCAGTTGCCTTCGCGAAGATCGATGGCTGGTATCGCGATCATGCGCGCGCCTCGGCGACGACGGCGCGCAGGAACGCCACGCCGGCCGTCGAACTTTTCTCGGGGTGGAACTGCACGCCAACGGCGCGGTGCACGCGCACCATCGCGGGAAACCGGTCGTCTTCATGCCGCGACCACGCGACGACCGCGTGGTCGTCGCGCGGCCGGCAGACGAAGCTGTTCGCGTAGTACGCGGTGGACAGCCCACTCCACAGGATCAGCGGATCGCGCGCCTCCTCGATCGTGTTCCAGCCGATCTGCGGCACGCGGCGCGCGGCGAGGCGTGTCACGCGACCGTCGAGCAGGCCAAGCCCGGCGCCGGGACCCTCGTCGCTGCCGGTGAACAGCAGCTGCATGCCGAGGCAGATGCCGAGGGCGGGCAGTCCGTCCCTGAGCGCCTCGCGCATGTTGTCGGCCCGGAGTAAGCGAGACGCCGCCTGCGGGAACGCGCCGACACCCGGCAGGACGAGGAGGTCCGTGTCGATGCAGCGCAGCGGATCGCTCTCGATGGTGACGCGCGTGTCGGGGACCGCCAGGGCCTTGACCAGCGAGTGGAGGTTCCCCGCCCCGTAGTCGAAGATGGTCACGCGCATTCGGCCCTCGCCGTGTCGAGCGCCGCGAGCGCCGCCTGCATCTCGTGCCACGGGCCGATGGAGATCCGAAGCGCGGAGCCGCCGCTGGCACTGAGCGCCGCTGACACCTGGCGCATTCCGGGGAGCGCGCGCACGCCGACGCCGAGCTGGCGCATGCGCTCCGCGATGGGCGTGGCGTTCCGTATCGGCAGCAGAACGAAATTCGTCGAGGACGCCACCGGATCGAGAGCGCGTTCACGCAGGGCCTGCGTGAACCGGCCGCGGTTTGCAACCACCAGCATCGCGTGCCGCCTCACCCAATCGAGATCCTCGGTGAGCGCGGCGCTGGCGGCGCGCGCCGCCAGGACACTCACCTTGTACGGCCCGCGCGCCTTCTCCACTTCGCGCACCAGATCGGGACCGCCGACGGCGTAGCCCACCCTCAGCCCCGCAAGGCCGAACGCCTTGGACATCGTTCGCACCACGAGCACGTTGGGGCGCGAGAGCGCCAGGTCGAGAACATGCCCGTCCGCGAACTCGGCGTACGCCTCGTCCACGATCACCGCGCCGTTCACGCGACCGGCGAGCGTCTCGATGCGCCGGCGCGTGGCTGGCGTGCCGGTGGGATTGTTGGGCGAGCAGACGTAGGTCACGGCGGGACCGCACGCCAGCATCGCCTCGTCGTCCGGGTCGTAATCGCTCCGCAGCGGCACCAGCACGGGAGTCAGGCCGTTGGTGCGGGCAAAGTGCGCGACCATCGTGAACGACGGATCCGGAATCGCCACGCGGTCGCCGGGTTCGCCGAAGGCACGAATGGCGCAGTCGAGCACGTCGTCCGAGCCGCAGCCGGTCGCGATGTTGTCCGGCGCGGCGCTGACGTATTGTCCAATCGCGAGCTTGAGCGCGTCGGCGAACGCCTGTGGATACCGGGACAGCGACTCGCGCGACGCCTCGGCGATGACGCGCGACGCGGCGGGCGAAGGCCCCCACCGGTTGGTGTTGTCGCCGAGGTCTATGGCAACCGGGCCAACGGACGGGGTGTACAGGTTGATGTCCGCCCAGCCGGCGCGCTGGGGGCGCTGCGTGCGCGGAGGTGAGCCCGTAGTCATATGAGCACGCTCCAGCGCCGGGCCGCATGGGCGTGCGCGAACAGGCCTTCCGCTTCTGCGAGCGATGCAGCGTCCGTGGCAAACGATTGCGCGGCCCGCGCGTCCACGCGCTGCCACGTGGTCCAGCGCACGAAGTCGAGCGGGGAGAGTCCGGAGAAGGAGCGTGCGGCGCCGCCGGTAGGCAGCACGTGGTTGGCGCCGGTGAGGTAGTCGCCGAAGGCCACGGATGAGGTGGCGCCGAGAAAGACCGTTCCGGCGTTGCGCACGAGGGGCAGATACAACTCAGGATTGGCGACGGCGAGCAGCAGATGCTCGGGGGCGTAATCGAGGGCGAAGTCGAGCGCGGCCTCGACCGTCGGGACAGAGAGCACGGCGCCGCGCGCGGCGAGGGCGCGCGCGACGATCTCGCGCCGCGTGGCCGCCGCGGCTTGCGCGTACAGCTCGCGCTCGATGGCGGCGGCGGTTGCTTCGTCGAGCGCCAGCGCGATCACGCAGGCCTCGGGGTCGTGTTCAGCTTGGGCCACCATCTCAGCGGCCACGCCGACGACGTCGGAGGTCTCGTCGGCGATGACCAGCAGCTCGCTGGGCCCGGCGGGCGAATCGATCGCGACGGCGCCGTTCACGAGCAGCTTGGCCGCGGCGACGTACGCGTTGCCGGGCCCGACGATGCGGTCCACGCGCGGCACGGTGCGCGTGCCGTACGCCAGCGCGGCAATGGCGCCGGCGCCGCCGATGGCGAACACGCGATCCACGCCCGCGAGCTCGGCGGCGGCAAGCACGATCTGCGATGGCGCGCCGGACTCCTTCGGCGGCGAGGCGAGCACGATCTCCTTCACGCCCGCGACGCGCGCGGGCACCGCCGTCATCAGCACGCTGCTGGGATACGCGGCGCGTCCGCCCGGGGCGTAGACCCCGAGGCGCGCCAGCGGATCGGGCCGCCTGCCGACGACGACGCCGGGTTCGGTCTCCACCTGTGTCGCTGTCGGCATGAACGCGCGATGTGCCGTCGCGATGTTGCGTGCGGCGCGCTCCAGCGCGCGGCGCAACGCCGGTTCGAGCGCGTCGAGCGCGCGGCGCAGCGCGGCGCGCGGTACCTCGAGCGATTCCAGGTTCACGCCGTCGAAGTCGCGGGCCATGTCGCGCAGCGCGGCGTCGCCGCGGGCGCGCACGTCGGCGACGATGCGCGCGGCGGCAGCGGTCACGTCGGGGCTGGCGGCGCCGTGGCGCTCGAGGAGCGCGCGCCTGTCCGCGGTGGACAGCGCGTCGAGCCTGCCGCTGAAGCATACGGTCACCGGGCTTCCGAGAACGGCGGTCATGGCACCAGCCGCTCGATGCGGGTGACGAGGATGCCGGCGGCTCCGAGCGCGCGCAGGTCGCCGATGGTGCGATAGACCTCCGTGGCGCGCACCACGGCGTGCACGGCCACATGATCGCCGCCGTTCAGGATGTCGACGACGGTGGGACCGTTGATGCCGGGGAGCACGTCACGGATGCGGTCGAGCGCGCGCCGGGGAACGTTGGCCATCAGGTAGCGCTGGCCCTTCGCGCGAATCACGCTCTCGAGCGCGGCGACCAGGCCGCGAGTCGTATCAGCCAGCCCGCCGCGCTCGCTGGCCCCCGCGCCGGCGCGGGCGATGAGGCGCGCCGACGATTCGCACAGGGTGGCGATCTCGCGCAGTCCGTTGACGCGCAGCGTCGAACCCGTCGAGACGAGGTCCACGATGATGTCGGCGATCCCCAGGTGCGGCGCGATCTCGGCGGCGCCGGAGACCGGCACGATCTCCACGGAGACGTTGGCGTCGGCAAAGAAGCGCGATGTGGTGCGCGGAAATGCCGTGGCGACGCGCGAGCCCGGCGCCACGTCCTCGATGCGGCGCACGGCGCGCTCCTCGGCGACCGCAACGGCAAGGCGGCAGCGTCCGAACTCGAGGTCGAGCAGCGACTCCACGTCGCGTCCGGATTCGGCGACCAGGTCCCACCCCGTCACGCCCAGCTCGGCGGCGCCGTCAGCCACGAATTCCGGTATGTCGTCGGCGCGGACGAAGATGGCCTCGAAGACTTCGCCGAGGGACGCGGAGAGCGCGCGGTCGCCGCGGACGCGGACGTCGAGGCCGGCGTCCGTGAAGAGCTCACGGGCGTCGTCGGCGAGTCGTCCCTTGTTGGGCAGCGCGATTCGAAACATGGCGTTTGTCATCCCGAGTGAAACGAGGGATCTGCAGGTACGAAAAGAAAAAGGCCCGTCGGATGACGGGCCGTGGGAACGTTGCGGTCTGCTACGAGCGGATCATCCGCAGGCGCGCGCGCACACCTCCCCAGGGCCCGGGCGGCCGTGGTGATGGCGATGCACGTGATGCTTGCGG
Source organism: uncultured Gemmatimonadaceae bacterium (assembly GCA_963724885.1). GTDB lineage: Bacteria > Gemmatimonadota > Gemmatimonadetes > Gemmatimonadales > Gemmatimonadaceae > DASPMP01. Next base: position 866,924 of record CAVRWG010000005.1, read on the forward strand.
ATCGAACTGCTCATGATCGGAATCCTAACAACGGATCGATGGTTGTCAAATTCGGAGAGTTTCTCCAATCTCACAGTCCCCCCTCCGCAGCGATCCGCAGCCCAGCCTTCAGGGTAGACAGTCCGCATGCATCGATACCAGCGCTTGCGCGGCCTCAGTGTTTTGTGCCTGTACAGCCTGGCCGCGTGCGACGCACCCTTGGCGCCGCTGCCACCCGGCGCGCAGGCATTCAACCCGCCCGCCATCTATCGGCGCTGGTGGCAATTGACCGAAGCATGCTCGGGACTTTCCGGTGATCTGAGCGCGATCCGCTGGTACGTCGTTCCGGGGGCGACCAGCGTGCCAATGGGCGACGGAAGGCAGGTCGATGGATTCTGGGAACCGGGCACGAATCGGATCGTGCTTGCCGGTGATGATCAGATGTCGGGTGCTCTGGTTCGCCACGAGATGCTCCATGCCCTGAGCGCCGAGGGCGACCACCCGCGGACGCAGTTCGTCCAGCGATGCGGCGGCGTGGTGGTCTGCGACCGGAGATGCATCGCGGACGGAGGGCCTGCTCCCGCCGGGGATCCCGTGGCTATTCACGTGAGTCCGGAAACCCTCGACGTCGAAGTCAACATGATTCCATCGGATCCGGCCGCATCGCGCGACGACGGGTATTTCATGATGGTGGTCAGCGCGCGCAACCCGACCGCCACCTCGCTCCAAATCGATCTGCCGCCGTCGGGTGACGCGGGCCCGCCCGTCACGTTCGAGTACCGGATCAGAAGCACCGGAACCAGTTGGTACCAAACGTACAACGTCCGCTTTGCGGTTCCGGAGGTGGTGCGGTTCAGCCCCGGCGAAACCAAGCAGTTCGTATTCGACCTCCGGGCCGGATCGGATGCGTGGTATGTGATTGCGCCGGGCACATACACCTGCGAGGGGGCGTTCGGCGACAACTGGGTAACTAGTCCGCCAACCGTCGTCATCGCGCCGTAGCGTAGCTTCAGCGAGACGCGGTCGATCGCGACTCCTCCGCGCCGTCCGTCAGCGCTTGAAGATGCGGTAGTACACTTCCTCGGAGCCGACCGGGCCCTGCACCCAGAGGCCGATGTACGTCCCGGGCACCGGTGTCGGCGCGATGCGGTGCGAGTAGCCCGCCGCCGGCAGCGACGGGGTCGCCGTCACTCCGGTCGGATACTGTCCCAGACTCGCGAGCGGCGTCTCCCACGGCTGCGGCGTGCCGGTGCGCGTGGACAGCCACAGCAGCGACCACGCATTGTCGAGCGTGCGATACAGCATGGGAAACAGGTGCAGCACGTTGCCCGCGTCGGTGCTGAACGGGGTTGGGCTCCCCCAGCTCACGCCATCAGAAGACGTCGCGTACCAAACGTCGGACTTCGCGTTCTCCCAGGGCGTCTCCTCGGTGAGGTCGTAGCGCACCCACACCAGCGTATAGCCGGTGCCCGTGCGCGCCAGGAATGGCAAATGTTCGTGAGCGGTGGGGACGTTCACGCCGCTCGCCCCCACCACTGCGTCGAAGGTCGCCACGCCCGGGCGCTTCCTTGCGAGATACAGGTCATTTTGCTGGTCGGTCGCGTTGCGCAGCTTGCTCACGAAGTAGATCAGCACCGTGCCGTCGCCGCTCACCGTGAGCGTCGGCACCCAGTCGTCTACGTCGGGCGCCGTCGTCACCTGCACCTCGTTCGCCGTGTTCCAGATGAGTCCATCGCCGGACGTGTTGTACATGATGTGCCCGGAATAGAGACCGGTCCAACGGAACCAGGCGAGATGGAACAGCCCCGCGTCATCCTGATACAGGCTCGGCGCAAACTCTCCGCCGGCGTTCGTCGTCACGCGGACCGGCTGCGTCCAGTCGCGTCCGTTCCTCGTGCTGGTGATGTAGATGTCGGCGTTGCCGCCTCGGTCCGAGAACCAGGCAACGAAGATCGTGCCGTCGCGCGCGAGGACGGCGCTCGGGTCCTCGTCCTTGGTGGGACTTCCGACCGACAGCAGCGTCGCCTCGGTGGGCGCGAACGGCCGCGGCGGCGACTTCGATTCATCGCACGAAAGCGTGAGCGGGAGCAGCGCGGTCAGCAGGACGAGGTATCGCATGTCAGCCTCCACGGCTCAGACGCTCGAATCGCTTACGCCGAAACAGTCACGGCGACGGGCCCGCCGCCGCGCCGAGGACGGCGCGCGCCTCGGCCGCGAGCGCGGCGTTGGTGGCGATGCCGCTGCCGCCGAACGCCGTGGCGCGGCCGGACCAGTCGGTGAAGACGCCGCCCGCCTCGGTGATCGCGGGCGCAACCGCGGCCGCGTCCCACGGGTTCATGACCGCGTCCACCATGACCTCGGCGCGCCCGGTAGCCACCAGCACGTAGCCGTAACAGTCGCCCCACGTGCGGCTCAGCTGCGCGCGCCCCGCGAGCGCTCGCCATCCATCTTGCCGCGCGGGCAAGGACGCGAAGCGCTCGTCCGTCGTGAGCACCGAAGCCCGCGTGAGATCGGCGGTCGTCGACACGCGCGCGCGTGCGCCGTTGAACCAGCACCCCTCTCCGACCGCGGCCGACAACAGCTCGTCGAGCGCCGGGATGAAAACCGCGCCCGCCAGAACTTCTTCACCGCGCGCGACCGCCACGAGCGTTCCCCAGAGCGGCACTCCGCGGATGAAGGCTTTCGTCCCATCGACGGGGTCGATGATCCAGCGCCGCGCTGCCCCGGGATGGTGCTCGCCCGACTCTTCCCCGAGAATGCCGTCGCCCGGAAAGCGGCGCATGATCCACTCGCGCGCGGCGGCCTCCGCGGAGCGATCGGCAACCGTCACCGGCGAGCCGTCCGCCTTGTGCTCGACGTCCACCCCGGACCGGTAGAACGCCAGCGCCGTAGCGCCGGCGAGTCGCGCGACCTCGGTCACCGCGTGCAGCAGTTGCGTGGTTTCGGACATGACGGAGATTAGCAGCCATCAACGAACCCGGGGGTGTGAATGCAGTCGAGCGCCGCGCAGTGCCGCCATCTCCTCGAACAGTCGAACCTGATTCTCGCGGGTCTCGGCGACAGCCACCTGGCGCTCGAGCCTCAGGCGGGAACCAAGACCGCGGGCTGGATCGTGGGCCATCTCGCCGTCACGGGCGACTTCGCGCGCCGTCTGTGCGGCCAGCCGCCGTTATGTCCGAAAGAGTGGCGCCCGTTGTTCAGCGCGGGCAGTCAGCCCTCGGTCGAGCGTGCCGACTACCCAGCGATGGCGGAACTTTGCAGCGCGTTTCGCGCCGTGTACTCCGACCTGAGCACCGCGGCGCTCGCCGCCGACGCATCGAAGCTCGCCGCGGAGAATCCGTACGCGCCCAGCCGCGCGTCCTTTCCGACAGCCGGAGACTTCGTGGCCTATCTGCTGGCCGGACATCTCGGGTACCATCTGGGCCAACTCGTGGCGTGGCGCGCGGCGGCCGGGCTTGGGCGGCTGAACAGGGCAGCCTGAATGGGGACTAGGGACTAGGGACTAGTGGCTAGGGACTAGGGACTAGGGACTAGGGAGGAAGCACGAAGCACAAAACACGAAACGCGCAACACGAAGCACTTGGCACTAAGCACTCCCGAATGGTCCCGATTCGAACGCGATGCTCAGGAAAGCGAGCAGGCCGATCAGCGTCAGCAGGACCGCCACGATCATGGTGAGCGAGACGGGATAGGCGCTCTCGCCGTGGATCAGGCCCTGCTCCTTCATCGTGTTCCGCTCGGTGCGCAGCCCCCGCATGAAGAAGACGTGATACACGATGCCGGCCATCAGCATGCCGATGCCGAGCAACACGAGCGCGAGCCCGAAGTTTCGCGCCGCGTGCGCGCCCCCGGAGAGGACGTTGGTCGCCTTCATTTGATGGAAGAACTGGGAGATCGTGAAGCCGAAACCGATCATGGAGAGCGACGTCCGAATCACGGACATCAGCGTCCGATCCGCGCTCAGGCGCGTGCGCTGGAACGACATCCCCGTCCGGCGCCGTGAGAGCTCGACGGAGACGTCGTCCTTGTTGGTGGGGTCCAGCGGTGGAATGGGCGAGGCGCCGCCCGGCGTGCTCATGGCGCGAGACCCCCGGGCCCGGCAAAGGCCGCCGTCATCGCCCGGGGGAAATCGCGCTGCATGACCATCATCGTCGCGGTCGCGTCCGTGGCCGCACGACGTCCTCCACGATCGGCTTGCCGAACGTGTAGACTCCCGCGATCCGCCAGTCGCTCATGCTGACGCGCGTCGGCTCGTCGATGGTGACGCCGCCAAAGGCGCGGAAGGACTCCCGGCCGGTGAAGGGGTTGCGGGTGCTGGACGTCATGTACTCGAGGCGCACCAGGAAGTTGCTGGCCGCGCGCATCTGCAAGCCGACCGACCCGACCGCTCCCCAGCGGAACTGCGTATCGCCACCTGAGCCCTCGATGGCCACGGTGTCGGAGTCCAGCACCCACCACGTGCCGAGGACGCCGAGCGTTGCGTAGGGCGTGGCCACCAACTGCGAAGGCAGCACGAAGCGGATCACCTCGAGCGACAGCGTATTCCGCCGCAGCGATCCCAGGCCGTCCACGTCGAGGGCGTCCGAGCCGTCGCCGTCGTCATCGCGGAACTCGAGATCGCTGCTTGCGTACGAGTAGCCGATGCGGAAGCCGACGCGCGGCAGGATCGAGGCCCCCGCGCCGACACCGAAGTTGAACGCCCATTGGTCGCGCAGCGAGCGCTGGCCTCCGGGCACGTCCTGAAGCAGGAATCTCCCCGAGCGGCTGGCGCCGATGTGGCCCTGCACGCTCCATCCGGGACCGAAGATTCCGCGAATCAGGGACGAGAAGAAATCCTCTTCAGCGGGAGTTTGGGCGACAGCGGGCACGGCGCCACCGAGGGTCGCCGCCAGCAACAATGTGAGTGCGCGCAAGCAACGCCTCCGTGCGTGAGTATGGCGATGAGCGTATCCAGCCGGTTGCGCGCACGGCCATGGGACCTTCGGGAAAGGCGGACTCATGGGCCCAAAGTCTCATAGGCGGTGCGCAGGCGTCGCGAGAACTTGCGGGCAAAAGCGCCATCGAAGCCGGGGCTCAGGACGTGTCTTCACACCCGTCGCGGACGACAACATGAGCACGCAAGCCGCCACTCCACCCGTTCCATCGTCGCCGCCCCACGTCATGCAGTTCATCCCCGGAGGCACGTTCCTCATGGGGTCCGACCGGCACTACTCCGAGGAAGCGCCCGCGCACAAGGTCGCGGTCGGCGCGTTCCGGATGGACGCGTATCCTGTCACGAATGCGGACTTCAGGCGCTTCGTCGACGAAACTGGGTACGTCACGGTGGCGGAGCGGCCCGCGAAGGCGGAGGACTATCCGGGCGCGAAGCCGGAACTGCTCGTGCCGTCCTCCGTCGTGTTCCGGAAGGCGGAGGGACGCGTGGATCTGCGGAACCCGTACAACTGGTGGACGTACGTCTCTGGCGCGCAGTGGCGCCATCCACGCGGACCCGGCAGCTCACTGGCCGGACTGTCGCGGCATCCGGTCGTGCACGTTGCGTTCGAGGACGCGCTGGCCTACGCGCGCTGGTCGGGCAAGGATCTCCCCAGCGAAGCCGAGTGGGAGTTCGCGGCGCGTGGCGGCCTGGAGGGAGCGGAGTATTGCTGGGGCGAGGAGTTCATGCCGGGTGGCAAGCCCATGGCCAACACGTGGCAGGGTGAGTTCCCCTGGCAGAACATGCTCGAGGACGGATACGAGTGGACGTCACCGGTCGGTTCGTTCGCGCCCAACGGGTACGGCCTTTACGACATGGCCGGCAACGTGTGGGAGTGGACCTCCGACTGGTACCAGGAGCATCGCGCCATCAAGAAGGCGTGTTGCACCCTGGACAATCCGCGCGGCGGCGCGCGCGAGACCAGCGAAGATCCCCGGATGCCGGAGATCCATATCCCCCGGCGCGTGATGAAGGGCGGCTCGTATCTCTGCGCGCCGAACTATTGTCGCCGCTATCGTCCGGCAGCGCGAATGGCGCAGCCCGTCGACACGTCGACGTGTCACCTGGGATTCCGCTGCATCATCAGGGACGGGTGACGACTGCGCCTTGACCTTGCCGCATGCCGGCAAGCGCTGAGCGGTCGCAAGCGGTGAGCGGTACGCCCTTGGTCCCATGCACCCCCTGCGCACCCCGGCGCATCGCTTGCGCCTCTCACCCGCGTATTCACGTGGCTCGGCCACCGCAGGGAGGAGTAAACAATGAAAGGTGCATCGAAATGGGTACTGTTGGCCGCCGGCGGGGCGCTCATGGTGAGCACGCAGGCTCAAGCACAGTACCGGACATCGAATGGCGACGTCAGGATCCTGATCAGCAAGGAGCCTCTGCCGCCTCCGCCGTCCGTCATCACGCGGATCGACATGAAGGGTGATGACAAGACGATCACCCACCGCGAACCCATGCCGGTACGCGCGTTCCGGGTCGAGGACTATCTCGGATTGACCGAACCGCAGCTCGCCTGGTTCGCGTTGACGCGGGATACCTCGGAGATCGCGTTCGCGAAGCTGGCGCAGACCAAGGTCGCGAATCCGCAGGTGCGCGAGCTGGCGGCGGGGATCGAAGCCAACCGCACGGAGCTCAACGCGCAGATGCTGAAGGTGATCAACCACGAAGCGAACCGGGACAAGTCGCACACGGACGGCGTGCGCTCCGAGCCGCGCGGGGACGACTACGAGCGGACACGGCGGCGCGATTTGTACGCGGAGCTCGAGGCCAAGCCTTCAGGGACGGCGTGGGACGCGGCGTACCTCCAGTCCCAGTTCTTCCTCTCCCAGAACGAGATCGACGTGCTGTGGGCCAATCGCGAGGTCGCGCGCGACAATGAGATGAGAAAGGAAATCGATCGGCGCGTGCAGGACCTCGGGAGAACGCGCGACAGCATTCGCACTCTGACACAGACGCTGGGCATCAACCTGCCCTGATCGTCGCATCGCTGGCTGAAGTACCGCCTGCAGTGGCCACGGTGGTGTCCGTCGGAAACGGCGGGCGCCACCGTGCCGCGCACGGGCGCTTCCGGTTGTGGATTTGACCGTTGGCGTAACAAACAGACGTGCCGCCGCGGAGCGCTGAGCGGCAGGCCAACTGGGGACCCAGGCAGGCTCCACCTTTGACGTAGGACGCGGGCTGACTTGTTGCGTCCGCAATTATTGGCTACAATCGCAAACGACGACGCTGTCGCACGTCGTCGTACGTCTGCCACCCCAGAGACAGACATGGCCGGCACTCCGCGAATCCATAGCGGCGAGTTTGGCGTCTTTCCCCGTGCCGTCTTTCTCTTCGGCTCGGGAAGCCGCAGCATGGGGGTCGCGAGATTCGCGACGACGGCCGGCGCCAAGGCCGTCGGGGTCGCGGTCGCGTACTACCTCGGCGCGCGCATCGGGTTCGCGTTCCAGGCCCCCGGCGTTCCGCAGTCCGTGTTGTGGCTGCCGAACTCGATTCTCCTCGCGGTCCTGCTCATCGCGCCGCAGCAACGCTGGCCGCTGTACCTGGCTGCCGCGCTTCCCGCGCATCTGGTGGTCGCATGGCAGGCGCAGGCGCCAACGCTCACCATGGCGTTGTTGTTCCTCACGAATTGCACGGACGCGCTGCTCGCCGCTGCCGTCGTTCGTCTCGCCACGCACGGCACGTGGCGGCTGGACGGGTTCCGGAACCTGTTGGTGTTCTTCGCGGGCGCCGGGCTCGCCCCGCTGGTCGTCTCGCTGCTGGACGCCGGCGTTACCGTGGCCACGGGATGGAGTTCAGAATACTGGCTGGCTTTCTCGACGCGCGTCCGCGCGAATACGCTCACGAACCTGATCCTCGTGCCCGCCATCGTCGGGCTTCTCGGCCCCGCGGCGCCCGACTGGCGTCGCATTCCGAAGCGCCGCTACCTCGAGGCGGCGGTGCTGCTCGCGGGCCTCACGGCGGTTTCGGCGGCCGCGTTCTCGAGGCCGGCGTTCGCGATGGTGTTGCCCGCGCTCCCCCTGCCGTTCCTGCTCTGGGCCGCGGTGCGGTTCGGGCCCGCGCTGACCGGAACATCGCTGTTCGTCGTGGCGACCATCACGAGCTGGTTGGCGGTCCACGGTTCTGGCTCGTTCTCCGCGCAATCGCCGGTCCAGAACATCCTGGCGGTGCAGGCGTTCCTGTTCTGCGTGACGATTCCCCTGCTCTGCCTCGCCATGGTGGCGCTGGAGCGCCAGCACACCGCGCGCGACCTCGCCCGCAGCGAGAACGCGTTCCGGCTCAGCGTCGAGCAGGTGCGGGACCTCGCCGGGCGCCTGATCTCCGCCCAGGAGGAGGAACGGGCGCGGGTGGCGCGCGAGCTGCACGACGGCGTGAGCCAGCAGGTGGCCGCGCTGGCGATCTCGCTCAGCGCCATGACGCGCGATTCGACCTCGGAGGCATTCGCCATCCAGGGCCAGTTCCAGCGGGTGCACGCCCAGACGTCCGAGCTGTTCGAGAGCGTGCGGGAGTTGTCGCATCGCCTGCACCCGGCGGTACTGCGGCACGGCGGACTGGTTGCCGCCATGCGGGCCCTGTGCGAGGCGGCCACCCGCGAGGGGACAGCGACCACTTTCGAGCCTGAGGCCATCGAGCCCGTGCCGGACGCCGCCGCCCTCTGCCTCTATCGCGTCACGCAGGAAGCGCTTCGCAACGTCGCCGCGCACGCCCTGGCGCGGCGTGTCTCGGTCGCGCTCTGGCGCGACGACGACGCGGTGGCGCTCAGGATCGTGGATGACGGCCATGGCTTCGACCTGGCCGACGGCCAGAGCCGCAAGGGCCTGGGTCTGGTGAGCATGGAAGAGCGCGTCCGTTTGATTCGCGGGAAGATGATTATCGAGTCCGACGCCGGCGGAACCCGCATCGAAGTTCGCATTCCTGTGGAGGCCGTCGAATGAAGCTCCCTACCGCGCTCCTCGCGGACGATCACGCCATCATCCTCGATGGCCTGCGCAAGGTGCTGCAGGACCAGGTCATTATCCTCGACACGTTCACGGACGGCGAGAGCCTGCTGCACGCGTCCCGCGAACTGGATCCGGACCTGGTGATCAGCGACATCTCGATGCCGCGCATGAGCGGGCTCGAGTTCCTGCGCCAGTTCGCGCCCGGCACCTCGCGCCCGCGGATCATCCTCCTCACGATGCACGTGGACGCCGCGATTGCGGTGGAGGCGTTCAAGGCGGGCGCCGCCGGCTACGTCCCGAAGCACTGCGCCGGCGACGAGCTCATTGGCGCGATCCAGACCGTGATGCGTGGAGAGCAGTACCTGTCGCCGCTCGTCGCCCGGCAGACGCACCCGGAGCCGGGCACGGCCCCCGCCTCGCCGGAGCGATCGCGGCTCAGCGAGCGCCAGCGCCAGGTGCTCCATCTCGTGGCCGGCGGCAAGCGCATGAAGGAGATCGCCGCGCAGCTCAAGCTCTCGCAGCGCACGGTCGAGATGCACAAGTATCGCATGATGCGCATCCTCGGCCTGCGGACGACCGCCGAGCTGGTGCAGTATTACGTGCGCGAGGAGGACGGGCGGGGCGCGAGCGGGGCGCTGGCTGTGCGCGCGTAGACCGGCGCGGCGGTGACGGCCGTCGCCCTCGAGGCACAAGGTCCACTGTGAAAGGCCGGGCGGCGACGCCGATCTTGCCGCAGTATGCTCGCGATCGCGCTGCAGGAGGCGGCATCCGGCCGCTTCGTCGCCGCCGAGAGCGCCGTCGCGCAGATCGTCGGCTGGATCCGCCTCGTGCTGGAGGCGACGGGCGCCGTGATCGTCACGGCCGGCGCCGTGATGACCCTGGCCCGGATGCTCGACTCACTGACCAGGCGCCAGAGCATGGGCTTCAACGCGATTCGGCTGGGCCTCGCGCGATACCTGGCGCTCGCGCTGGAGTTCCAGCTCGCGTCGGACATCCTTCAGACGGCCATCGCGCCCGAATGGCCGGAGATCGGCGAACTGGCGGCCATCGCCGCGATCCGCACGGCGCTGAATTTCTTCCTCGCGCGCGAGATGCGGGAAGAGCGCGAGCTGACGGCACGAAGGGGGGCGACGACGTAGTCAGTCAGCGCTTGTCGCGGCGGCCTACCGATCCCAGGGTCTCGAAGAGCGTCTCCATGAAGACCGGCTTGTTCAACAGCCGGTCGAAGCCGGACGCCTTCAGGCGCTCGTCGTTCTCCGCCAGCACGCGGCCGGAGATGCAAACGAGCGCGGTGCCGCACAGGTCCGGGCTGTCGCGAAAGCGGCGCGCCAGCGTCCATCCATCCACCACGGGCAGCTCGAGGTCGATCAACGCCACGTCGGGCCGCAACTCCAGCGCGCGCTGATACGCCGTCTCACCATCGAACGCGACAAATGCTTCGTGCCCCACGAGCGTCAGCAGCTGCGCGATGCTGTTGGCCGAGTCCTCGTGATCGTCTGCAACCAGAATACGGGACAACGGGCCTCCTCTCTCGAGCGCGCGGCTCGCGCCGCGCCAGCCGTCACCCCGTTTTCGGCCCGCACTCGCGGTAACGTTGTCGTCACGATTGCCGTGAGGACTGCGTCCGCCGCGAGGGGGTGAATCCCGTGATCGACGCGCCGTGGGTGATGTCGCTGGTCGCATCATGCCCGTCGGACGTGCGCGACTCCATTGGACCTACGGCCACGACCCGGCGACGCGACGAGCGCCGGGCGCGCTCCACGCGCGCCAGCCCGATGAGCGTGACATGCGTCTGGGCGCCCTCACCCTCGCGCGCCCGCCTCGGCCGCAGGTGCCAGTGGCGGCCGAAGCGCCAGAACTCCTGCCGCGCGCCCGTCATCTCGCGCAGTGTAACGATTCCGTCACCGCGGATGATGGACATCGGCAGCGCGTCGGCCCAACGCCGGAACTCCGTCGCGTTCACCGCGCCGGTGTCGAGGCGCACGGCATCCCAGTCGGCCCCATCCGACGACCCGCGTGCTTCGTTCGAGTCCGGCACGTAGTCGGGCGTCCAGGGGATCGTTTGCGCGAGCGGGGCGGACGGATCGACGTGCGAACCGAGGAGCAGCGCCGCGGCGACGCCGCGGACGCCGCTGAAGACCACGTTTGCGGATGACGCCAGGCGGATCAGTCGATGCGCATCGCTCACGACCCCGACGGGCGCAGTGTGCGTAGCGTGGAGGACGACGACGTTGGCGACCGCCAGCTGCTCGTCGACGATCCGCCGCGCGGAAGCATCGTCCAGGATTTCCCTGAGCTGCGTGGGATCCACGACCGCGATGACGCCGTCGGACCGGAACCCGGGCATGTATCCGTAGCCGGCAGCGCGCCGAGGCTGCGGCCCGGCGTCCACCAGCACGTGGACGGGTGGCCGCGCGTCACGGCCCAGCTGCATCAGCAGCTCGCCGGCGTCGCTGCCGGGCACGACCGCGATGCGTGCCTGCGCGTCCGCCGCTGCAAGCTGAGCGAGAAATGATCTGCCCGCTGCCGCGGGCAGACCGCTCACGATCGTCACGGGGATTCCCGCGGCTTCCGGCTCGTAGGTCCGGCTGATTCGCATGGCGCGCGCGCTGCCTGGTCGTTCGTCCTGATCGTTCGTCCGGCAGGAGGGTGTGTCGATGCGCGCTCGGACTCCATTGGCCGAACAGCCAATGCAGCAATGACGCGCGGGGACCGACACTCCTTGCAAGCGACAAACGTCCGACTCGCGAGGCTATCGGGCTCGGCGTCTTCAACCGCTGCGTAGTTTTCGGTCTTGCGCGTTCGCGCGCCAGCGGTACAGCATGAGCCGTTGATGAGCCGTTGAGCGCCGAGATCCCGGCAACGTTGACCGGACGGGTGCCGCAACTTTTACGCTGGCCCATTCACATGAGCCTTCGCGAATCGGCACCGACACCCATACGCGAGCATCGCGTCGCCCCCAGTTCGGGATCGCCGCGCGACTTCATGGTGCGCGCCCTGAACGCCGCTGGCGCCGTCGCGTGCCAGCTGTACGCCGACGATTTTCGTTTCCGCTCCGTGGAACCGGGGATCGAGCGGATCTCGGGCATCGACGCGGGCACGTGGTGCTCACCGGACTTCTGGCGGGTGCACCTGCATCCGCACGACCGGCCGGCCCTCGAGCAGGCGATAGCGGCCGCCGCGTCGGGACGGTTCGACACCCTTGCCTTTCGCATCGCCGGCCCGGGCGAGACCGTCGCTCCGTTGCTGCTGTGCGTGCGACCGGCGGCGGACACCGCGCGCGCCGCGCGATCGCCGCTCGACGGCTACCTCGTGCTCTCCCCCACGCTCCCAAAGACGGCGATCACCGACGCCCCCCTCCCCGCCGCGCCCTTCCCGTCCGCCACGGCTGACGCAGTCCCGGCGGGCGATGGAGTGTCCGCCGGCGACGCGCGCGAGCTGCGCGAGCTGCACGAGGCGCGGCGTCAACTGCTGCTCGCGTCTCAGCTCGCTACGGCGGGCGAGCTGCTGGGCGGCATCACGCACGACCTGCGGCAGCCCCTCACGGCGCTCCAGATGGACATCGGCATCGCGAAACACCTCCTCCGCGGCGATCCGCCCAGCGTGGAGAAGGCGCTTGCCGCGCTCGACGACGCCGCGTCGGACGTCAATCGTGTGCGGGAGAGCCTCGAAGTGATCCAGGACCTGGTGGCGCGACGCGAGCCGAGCCGCAAGCCCGTGCACCTCGACGCAGTCGTCGAGGAAGTCGTGCGCCTCGTGTTGAGCGAGGCATCGGCGCGGCGCGTACGCCTCGACGTCACGCGCGCGCCGAACCTCAGCCCCATTTCCGGCGATCACGCCATGGTTCGCGAGGCGCTGCTGAGCATCGTGCTCGACGCGGTGGGCAACGCGTCGCGCGACGGCGACGCGATCGTGCGAATCGTGACGAAAGTCGCCGATGAGCGGCGCGTGGAAGTGGCGCTCGCCTACCGGCGCCGCGCCGGAGTCGCCGGCGACCATGCGTGGGCGCTGTCCGTCGCGCGGTCCATCGCCGAGGCGCACGGCGGAACGTTCAGTGTCGACGACTCCTCGGAAGCGGTCGTCGTGCGCATCACCTGGCCGATCGGCGCCGAGGGCGCCGACGCCAGCGCCGCCAGCGCCGTCAGCGCTCTCGACGCTGCACCCGGAGTATACTCGTGATTCCCAGCGAATCGCTCATCGCCGTCGTGGACGACGACGCCAACGTGTGCCGGTCCGTCTCGCGCGTGCTGTCCACGCGCGGCTATCGGGTGCGCAGCTTCACCAGCGCGCGCGAATACCTCAGCGACCTGCACGCGGTGACACCCACGTGCGTGCTCGCCGACATCCGCATGCCGGAGCTGGACGGCCTCGCGATGTACCGCGCGGCGCGCGAAGACGGCCTCGATGTCCCCACGGTGTTCATGACCGGCACAGGGGACATCTCCACCATCGTGCAGGCGATGAAGGCGGGCGCGTCCGACCTCCTGTCCAAGCCGTTCACCCCGCAGGCGCTGTTCGCAGCCATCGACGCGGCCATCGACCGCTCGGTGCGCGTGCATGTCGAACAGCTCACGCTGGCGGAGTTGTGGCGCTCGCTTGCCCGTCTCACCCCGCGTGAGGCCGAAGTCGGCGCGCTGGTCGCGTCCGGCCTGCTGAACAAGCAGGTCGCCGCGGCCATCGGGACCACGGAGAAAACCGTCAAGGTCCATCGCGCCAGGGTGATGCGGAAGCTGCGCGCCAAATCACTCGCGGAGCTCGTCCGGATCATCGACCGCATCCTGGCCGACCCGGAGCGTCATGTGCTGCACGTGGACGGCGTGGACATCCCTCGGCCGGCCGCACTGGACATCATCGCCCGCGCCCTCCAGCCCCCGTCTGCGACCAAAGCACAATAGGAGCGCAGGCGCCTCGACAGCTACGCTGCAGCAGGGCTCAACGCAGAGACAACATGCTGTCGAGGATTCGAGAGACCTGGCCGCTGCCGGATACGGAGTTGAAGCCCGCTCTCGCGCTGGCACTCGAGATCGAGCACGCGCCGATGGGTGTGCTCATGCTCAAGGACGACGAATCGGGGGCGCTGGAACCCGTCATCGCCGAAGGGCTCACGGACGAGCAGTCGTCGCTCTTCGGTCCGCAGATTCCCGGCATCGGCCCGGTTGGTCTCGCGTTCTCGGAGCACCGGCGCGTGACCATCAGCGACGTCCTGATCGCTGACGCCAGCCTCGATGCGCTGCGTGATATCGCGCGCGGCATCGGATTCCGCGCGCTCGAAGTCGTGCCGCTGACGCTCAACGACGGGCAGGTGATCGGTGCGCTGACCGCGTTCTTCCGGTCCACGCGTCGCGTCAGCGCGCGCTCGGCGCGGCTGGCGGAGTACTGCGGCCGGCTCATTTCCGTGGCGCTGGACAACGCGCGGTTGCGCGCCGAAGCCGAGCGGCGGCGGGAAACGGTGGAGGCAATGTCGCGCGCCCGTGTGCAATTCGTGGCGCGCATGAGTCACGAGCTGCGCACGCCGCTCCAATCCATCATCGGGTACGTGGACCTGCTGCGCCTGGGACTGCCCGACCAGCCCAGCGAACGGCAGAAGGAGATGCTGGAGCACGTGCGCCACAACGAACGCATCCTCACGCACGTCATCGACGATCTCGTGAGCCTCGCCAGACTCGAAGCGGGCCGGATCGAGTACAGGATCGGCCGGGTGTATGCGAACGACGCCGTCCTCGACGCCTCCAACATCGTGGCGCCGCTTGCCCGGAAGCACGGCATCCGCCTCGACGTAGCCCCCGTGGACAGGGAGATGGTGGTTACCGCCGACGAGGCGAAGGTAAAGCAAGTGCTCATCAACCTGCTCACGAACGCGGTCAAATTCACGCCGTCCGGCGGCAAGGTGGGCGTATCGTGCACCCGTGACGGCGCGCACGTCGTATTCGACGTGTCCGACACCGGAACCGGAATCCCGGCCGACAAGCTCGCGGGCGTGTTCGAGCCGTACGTCCAGCACGGAGTCCCGGTCGTCGACGGCCTCATGGGCTCGGGCCTCGGCCTGGCGATCAGCCGGGAGTTCGCGGAGGGGATGCGCGGCGAGCTGACCGCGAAGAGCGCACCCGGTCAGGGTTCGGTTTTTACTCTACGTCTTCCCGCGACAGAACGGCTCGCGCCAAGGGATTAGGCCCTTTGGCCAATGTCCGGTCCGCCGGAAAAGGTGAGTGTTGATGCCACACTCAACGGCACTTGCGAGATGGTGAACCTACCGATGTCCGAACAGGAACCCGTTCGGATCCTCATCGTCGATGATCACGAGGACAGCCGCATCATCACGCGGCTGGTACTCGAACAGGCCGGCTTCCAGGTGAGCGAAGCGAGCACCGGCACCGAAGGGCTGCGCCTGGCGATCGAGCAACGACCCAGAGTGATGCTCATCGACATGCTGCTGCCCGAAATGGACGGCCTCGAGTTGTCGCGCCGGCTTCGCGCCAACGCGGCGACGCGCGAAACTCGACTCGTGGCGGTCACTGCCAGGGCCGACCGCAACATGCGGGAGCAGTCGCTCCTCGCCGGCTGCGACGCGTTCCTAGCCAAGCCTGTCCACATCGCGACGCTTCGGACGACGATCTTCCAGGAGCTGCACGCGTCGCCGCGCGACAGCGCGCGTCCACAGCTCGGTGTCATCGAGGCGCCTCCCCCGCTTCCGCCCGCTCGAGGCGGACCGAGCCAACCAAGGGCCAATACCCTCCCGCCGCCGCGACTGTCACCCTGACTGAAGGGGTAGGTCGGGCGATCGGGGAGGGACAAGTGCCTGAGTGGTTGAAATTCGTCGGGCTGGCAGTCCAGATAAGCATCTCCCTGATCGTCATTGCGATTGGCCTTCACGCCACGTGGGCCAGCGCGACGTACCTGTTCCGTCAACCAGCACTTCTCGCGAAGTCCATCCTGGCGCGCAACGTGGCAGTTCCGTTGGCCGCGGTGCTGCTCGTGTCCGTCTTCCCGCTCGTGCCACCGGTTCGCGTGGCCCTCCTGGCGTTGAGCGTGACGGCACTGCCGCCATTCGCCCCGATCTCCGAGGTCACGTCGGGAGGGCGTGCGCAGTACGTGATGGGTCTTTTGGTCTCACAGTCGCTGCTCGCTGTCGTGTTCGTGCCGCTGAGCCTCGAGATCTTCAACCTGATCCTCGGGACGGACGCGCACATCCCGGGGCGTTTGGTGTTCCCTGTCGTGGTCAAGACGATTCTGCTGCCGTTCGGCGCAGGGCTCGTGCTGCGGCGATTGTTCGGCGCGAGCTCCGATCGCATTGCCAGGATCATGGCAATCGTGGCCGGCATCACGCTCGCGCTGGCGATGATCCCGATCCTGGTGGTTTCCTGGCGCGACGTCGTCTCGCTGTTGGGGAACGGGACCGTCGTCGCGCTGACGCTGCTGGTGCTGGCTGGATTGCTCGCCGGCCATTTCCTGGGCGGGCCCCGCGAGCAGGACCGCACGGTACTGGCGCTGGCGGCGGGTTCGAGCCACCCGATGCTCGCCATCGCGACGATCAAGGTCGTAGCGCCCGCGCACGCCAAGCTCGCGACGAGTGCCGTGCTGCTGTACCTGGTCATCGGTGCGCTCGCGGCGATTCCCTACAAGAAGCACCGCGCCCGCGCCCGTCTGGCGAAACCGGATCAATGGCGCAGCGGTCCCGATCGCCGCGAGGAAGAACGCGACGAGCGCGACCGCCGCCGTGCCGTCGGCTGAAGCGTCTAGTGCGTGACGCGGTGCCAGCCGTCCTTCACCGCCTCCTTGATGTGCTCCCAAGCAGTCTGGCCGCGCTCCTCGTAGCGATCCCAGCCTTCGCGCAGGTCGGCCTCGGCGTCGCCCCAGAGGCGGCCGCGCCGCGCTCTCGCTGACACGAAGCCGTAGCGATACGCGGGCCGGTAGTACTCGAAGCCGCGATCTGCGCTCACGTACGGCCGAGTGTGCCAGTTGTCGCGCCAATAGGCTTCTTCGACGTTCCAATCCTGATCCAGCTGCCGCTCGGTTGCCTTGAATCCCTGGCTGGGGTTCACGTCGCGTGGTGTCATGTCGTGTTCCTCCTCACTGTCAGTTTCCGCTTCATGCCAAGATGGTCGTGGGCTCCGGCGGCATCCTTGAGGGGACAGGACAGCTCGTAAACGCCGGGCTCGAGGTCCACCGTGATCTCGCCGGCTCCTCCCGGCAGGATAAGAGCGATCGCGACATCGGTGTCGTTGCCGTCAGCCCCGCGCACCACTTCCAGCGCGTGCGTGCGACGGCCGTCGTTACGCAGCACGAACGTGTACCGACCCGGCGGCACCGTATCCAACGGAATGTCCACGTTCCATTCCGTGAGCGTCGCCAGCAGCGCGCCGCCCGCCGGCCCGGCGAACGAGTCGCTTTGCAGTGCGACCCCGCCGAACGCGCTGTCGATGTACGACGCATGATTCTTGTCGCCCCCGCACGACACGGTCGCAACGCACGCGACCGTCCCGAGCGCGGCGCGAACTGGCCTGAGCGCTAGGATCGCCATCAGTCGACTCCGGTTTCGGATGGCGCAAGAGCACGCATGTTGCGCGCCGATATTCGCTCGCGCGATGACGAGAGCGCGGCGGGCAGCCATGCCTGCGTTCTGGCGCACTCATGCATGAGCCGTGCATCCGGCGGCGCGTCGTACGGCAATTCTGGCACAAGGACTGTCACTCATACTCGAGGCGCTGTTCCTCGCGCCCTCGGCTAGAGTCTCGCCGGCCATCGCAACTCCAACAACGGGCACACGCCGTGCACCTTCACCCCGCATGGGCCCGCGCTTTCGCGACCGTCACGACGCTGGGCGCCGGCTGGCCCGCGAGCTGGCCGAATATGCCGGCCTACGCGACGTGATCGTCCTCGGGCTCCCGCGCGGCGGAGTCCCCGTGGCGTACGAGGTAGCCAGGGCGTTCGACGCGCCCCTGGACGTGTTCGTGGTCAGGAAGCTCGGCGTTCCGCAGCAGGAAGAGCTGGCGCTCGGCGCGATCGCCAGCGGCGGCGCACGCGTGCTGAATCAGTCCGTCATTCGGGCAGCCGGCACGACGCCCGAAGAGATCGAGCGCATCACACAGGCGGAGACGCTCGAACTGGAGCGACGGGAGCGCCAGTATCGCGACGATCGCCCGTTCCCCGACGTCGCGGGACACACGATCATCCTGATCGACGACGGCCTCGCGACCGGATCCAGCATGCGCGTCGCCCTCATGGCACTCAGGCAGGCGAAGCCGCGCGCGATCGTGGTCGCCGTGCCGGTCGCCGCCGTGGAGACCTGCGAAGCATTCCGCGACCTCGCGGACGATGTCGTGTGCGCGTTGACGCCGGAGCCGTTCTTCGCCGTCGGGTTGTGGTACGACGACTTCGAGCAGACCACGGACGAAGAAGTCCACGAATTGCTGGAGCGCTCGCGCCGGGAAACGGGAGCGGGAAGCGAGGCCGGGAGGGCGGGTGCTTCCATACGCTGACGACGGGACGGAGCGCACCATCCGGCTCGTCGCCGGAACAGTGGGGCTCGAAGGAACACTGGGCGTGCCCGCTTCGGCGCGTGGAGTAATCGTGTTCGCCCACGGCAGCGGGAGCAGCCGCTTCAGTACGCGCAACCGCAAGGTCGCGCGCGAGTTTCGCGACGCCGGGCTGGCCACGCTGCTCCTGGACCTGCTGTCGCCGAGCGAGGCGGAAGTGGACGACGTCACCCGCCACCACCGGTTCGACATAGAGATGCTGGCCGAACGCGTCGTGACGGCCGTGGACTGGCTCGCGCAGACGCCGGACACTCGCGAACTGTCCACGGGATTGTTCGGCGCAAGCACCGGAGCGGCGGCCGCGCTGGTTGCCGCGGCGCGGCGGAAGGATCGCGTGAGGGCGATCGTGTCGCGCGGCGGCCGGCCCGATCTCGCTGACGCGGTGCTACCCGACGTCGAAGCGCCGACACTGCTCATCGTCGGTGAGCGGGACGAACAGGTGATCGCGCTCAACGAGGCGGCGCGAGATCGCATGCGCGCGTACGTGCGTCTCGCCATCGTGCCCGGCGCCACGCACCTGTTCGAGGAACCGGGCACCCTGGACCAGGTCGCGGAGATGTCGCGCGAGTGGTTCCTGGACCATCTGTCCGGTGCCGCGGCGCAGCGCGCCGCCTCGGACGCGCACAACCAGTGAGCGCCGGACAACCGACGCTCATGGCGTGAGCCTGCTGCTATCTGTCGCCGCTCGGGATCCGGGAACTGCCCTGCGCCGCGACATCCGGCCGGTCGGGCTGCGGCTGACGCGGCGCGCCCGGTTGGCCTTCGCGGCTGCGATCGCGGCCGGGTCGGCTTTCCTCGCCGCCTGGCTGAAGGTCGCGGTCGGTACCGGGACGGCCCGGGCCCTCGGTCCGGCCCGGTCCCGAGGGATCGTCGATACGGTCAGTCATGGCTGCTCCTCGATGAAGGCGCGCGCGCCGCGCGGCGAGGCAAGCGGACCGCGCATTTCCGGTGCCATGTGCCAGCGAGCTTGGCAGGATGTGTGCAGTTGTACGCGGCCATGCGAGCACGACATGCCGTCATCGCGCTGGCGCTCGGTGGCTGGAACTGCGCCAACGCCCGCGACGGCGCCACCGATTCGGCGGCTGGGAGCGTGCCCGGGTCGGCGGACCAGCCGCGCGGCAGCGTCGCGCGCATCGACACGACTCTCGCGTCGGCACGCGGCGAGCTCGAGCTGCGCGCCGACAGGAGCTCGTACAGTTCAGGCGAGTCTGTTCGGCTCACGCTCGTCAATCCCACGAGCCACAGCTACACGTACAACCCGTGCGAGCGGCAGCTCGAACGCGCCGCGGGCGGCGTGTGGACGCAGGTGCCGGAACAGCGGATGTGCGCGATGATCGCTCACATCCTCCAGCCGTTCTCCCATCGCGATGAGGCGACCGAGCTTCCCCTCGGGCTGCAGCCCGGTCGCTATCGCGTGACGATCGCGCTCTCGTCCGAGGACCTGGGAGCGCCGTCACGGTCGGTGGGCGCGATCAGCGAGGAAATAGGCGTTAGGTGATGGGTGGTGCCCACCGCCAGGCACACCCGATCACCCAGCACCGGCACCTACATCCATCACCTGTCACCCACCGCCTGCCATCTCTCTCCGAACGCCTGCGTCACGGGGCGACCGATCCAGGTGTCCGGCGCGCCGACATTGAGCATCCACATCGCTGTCGCCGCCGTGTCCATCGTCCGGACGCCCGAGAGCGTGTCGCCGGGCTGCACTCCGGAGCCCCAAACGATCCACGGAATCGTCGTGTCCAGCGGATCCGTGCTGCCGTGCCGCTTCCCGTGCCCGCCATGATCGGCGGTGAGAATGACGCTGTAGCTGCCGCGGCCAAAACGTTCGTCGGCCGCGTCGAGGACGCGCGCCACCGCGCGATCCGCCTGGCGCACCGCCATTCCGTACATCCAGCTCATCCAGCCGAAGTTGTGGCCGGCGAAGTCCGCGTCGGCGATGTGCACGAACGTGAGATTCGGGCCCGTTGATCCGAAGTAGTCGCGAACCAGGTCAACCGTCTTGCCCGAGTTCCACGGGATCAGACCCTTTTTCGGCCCCCGGACGTGGTCCAGCGAGCCGGGTGCGCCAATGTGGTTGAACTTCGGCTTGCTGTAGAAGGCGGCGGTCGTGAGCCCCGCGCCGTGCGCCAGCGTGAAAACGGTCGGTACCTTCACGTGACCGAACTGCTTCGTCTTGTCGGAGTTCCAGGTGATACCGTGTGCGTCGGCATCCACGCCGGACAGCATCGACGTGTGCGAGGGCAGAGTGTTGCTGATCGAGATCGTCTGCGCCGTGAGCGAATAACGGCCTTCCCGCATCAGGCGCTGGATCGTCCTGGCGTTGTACTTGGCGATCGCGTCCGGCCGAAGGCCATCCACCGAGATCACGACGAGATGGTCGGTGACCCGTCCGCGCATCGGGCGGGGAACGCCCTGCTGGCTGACGGTGGGGTGCGGACTGGGCGGTACGCGCGCGCATGCGCCGAGCGCGACGCCGGCAGCGAGTGAAGCGAGGAGGAACTTCTGCATCATTTTGTAAGGCGGGTGAAGCGAACGGCTTGTGCTACTTCCGGGTTCGGCGGTTGCCTGTGCAACTTGGACGAGTAGAGACGTCTCCCGGTCAGCGAGCCCTACCTTGAACTCTGTGACCACGCCACACCCTGCGGGAGTTCGGAATGTATATGACGAGACCGCTGCTTCTATTGACACTGCTCGTGGCCGCTTGTTCCCCGTCGACTGAGCCCGGCGGGCAGCCACCGCAGCTCTCCGAACTACCTCGCGCGCTCACGGCCGACGAGGCGCGCGTGGCGCGCGCGGCGAACCAGTTCGCGCTCACGCTGTTCCGTCGCCTCGGTGAGGCGGAGGCGGGCAACGTTTTTGTGTCACCGCTGAGCGTCAGCTTCTCGCTCGGCATGGCGATGAACGGCGCCGACGGCACCACGCTCGACGAAATGCGCTCGACGCTGGGTTTCGGCAACGCGGAGCTCGCCGAAATCAATGCGGGATACCGGGGGTTGCTGGCGCTGGAGCACGGGCTCGACCCCAGCACGACTTTCGAGATCGCGAACTCGGTCTGGCACCGGCAGACCTACGCGTTCAAGCAGAGCTTCCTCGACCAGGTGCGGCAGACGTTCGACGCCGACGTGTTTCCCGCGCCCTTCGACGCCTCGACCGTGGCCCGCGTGAACGAGTGGGTCAACGAAAAGACGAACGCGAAGATCCCGACGATTCTCGACCAGATCGCCGCCGAGAACGTGATGTTCCTGATCAACGCCATCTACTTCAAAGGCTCGTGGCGCGAACAGTTCGATCCCGCGCAGACGCGCGACGGGTCGTTTCAGTCCTCCACGGGCCAGCAGACTGTGAAGATGATGAACCGGCCGCAGGGCTCCGGCACGATCCGGTACGCCGAGACCGACGCCGCCACTGTGGGCGAACTCACATACGGCAACGGCGCGTTCGTCATGACGATCGCGATGCCGCACCGGGGATCGGACCTCGGTCCGCTGGTTGCCGGCCTCGACACCGTCGGATGGAACGCGCTGCTCGCGCCGCTCCAGGAGCAGCGCTTCCAGGTGGCGCTGCCCCGGTTCAAGTTCGCCTACGAACGCGAGCTCAAGGACGATCTGATCGCGCTCGGCATGCGCACGCCGTTCGTGGACGGACAGGCCAATTTCTCGGGCATGTCCGAGGCGAACAACCTCGTGATCTCGTTCGTGAAGCACAAAGCGTTCGTGGACGTGAACGAGGAAGGCACAGAAGCCGCCGCCGTCACGAATACCGGGATCAGCGTCGTGAGCATGCCGCCGTGCCTGTGCGTGAACCGCCCGTTCATCTTCGCGATCCGGGAGCGCTTCTCGGGCACGATTCTGTTTCTCGGGAAAATCGTGAGAGTGCCAGAGTAGTTGGGAGGCTGGACGCTGGAGGCTGAGGCCGGAGGCCGGAGCCGGGAGTAGGAGATCAGGCTCCCGGCTCCAACCTCTAGCCTCCAGCCTCCGAGTCGTGCGTCGCGACGTCCCCGCGCAATACTGCGACCGCGTGTTCCACAATCGCCTCCAGCGCGGCCAGCGAGTCCTTCACTCCGCCGGGTGACCCGGGCAGGTTCACGATCAGCGCGCGGTGGCGGACGCCGCTGACGCCGCGCGAGAGCGCTGCCCTGGGAACCCGGTTCACCGTATTGCCCCGCAGCCATTCCGCGATGCCGGGCGCGTCGCGCTCGATCGCGACGCGCGTCGCTTCGGGCGTGACGTCGGTGGGCGACAGGCCGGTGCCGCCGGTGGTGAGGACCAGGTCCGCGACGCCGGCATCGCACCACTCGACGAGCCGGCGCGTGATCTCGAGGGCGTCGTCCGGGACGATCTCGCGGGCGACGACATCGAACGTGCGCGCGCGTGCCCACGCGACGATGGACTCTCCGGAGCTGTCGGTGCGCTCGCCGCGGGCGCCGGACGTAGAGACGGTGAGGATGGCGATGCGCATCGGCAAACGGTAAGCGGTCAGCCGCCGTGCCTACAGGTATCCCCGCTTGAACAGCTTGTTGGCCCCTTTCGCGAAGCCAAGCTTGTCAGGAATGTGAAACTTGAACGAATCCGCCAGGCGATCGTACACGTTGAACAGCGTGCACACCTGGATGGCATCCTCGATGGCATCGTCGCCCAGACCGACGCGCCGCAGCGCCCGCGCGTCGTCCGCCGTTACCGTGTCGGGCGCCAGCGTCAGCTTCTCGAGGAATCCCAGCGTCGCGCGCGTGCGCTCGTCCACCGGCGCGGTGCGCCAGTCCCTCAGCACCGCCTCGACCAGATCGTCGTCTCCATACGCCATCGACGCGACCGCGCCGTGAGCGGTCGTTCAAAAGACGCATTGGTTGAGCTTCGACGTGAACGCCGCGAACAACTCGCGCTCGGCGATGCCCCAGTCCGAGGGCCCGCGCATGACCGCTTGCGTCCACTCGCTGTGGGGCCGGCCGAAGAACTCCGGGCGATAGAACAGCGTGCGAATCACGTCCGACGGACGGCGCCGCTGGAGCACGCGGATCATCACGAGGATCAGCTTCTCGCGCAGGCGGTGTCCGTGCTCGACGCGCCGGAGCCTCATCGCCCCCCTCCGCTCTCCGCCAACGCGATGAGCCCGCGCTCGAGCCGCATGATCGCGGCGCCCAGGGACGCACTGACCGTGATCTCGAAAATCACGTCCTCGGAGTACCCGGCGCGCTTGAGCGCCTCCACGTCCTCGTCGGTGACGCGGTAGGCGTGCTGCGCGACCTTCGAGACGTAGGTACGCAGGTCCGCGGGAAGCTCGTCCAGCCGCCGGTGGAACGCCGCCCAGCGCACTTCGGGTCGCGCGGCGCCGGCTGAGTCCAGCACCGCGTGCGTCGTTCGCGTCATGTGCTCGAGGTACCGCGGATAGCCGAGAGCCTTGAGCCTGTCGCCGATGCTCACATGTACTTCCAGTTGCGCGGCTTTCCTTCGGCCATCCACTCCACCGCCTGTGTGATGCGCCGCTCACGCGTCGCGTCGGTCCGGGCCTCGGTGATCCACTCGTGGTACTCTCGCTTTTGGCTCGGGCTGAGCGCCTCGTAGGTAGCCTTCGCCATCTTGTTCTTCGCCAGGCCGGCCTTGAGGCCGGCAGGCAGCGGGATCGCGGCGCGCGGCTTTCGCGCCGCCCTGGGCGATGTGACGCCGGTTTCGTTCAGCTTCATCGCGCGCTTGACGAGCGCCAGCAGCTCCCTGCGCGACGGCAGCTCCCTGGCACTCGTGATCCGTCCGAAACTTCCCATGGCGTCGCCGGCGCGTTCGCCGAGCAGCAACTCGTGCTTCCAGAAGCCGAAGCCGACGTGCTCCTTGAAGCCGGCAAACCCGGCGAGGAGGCCACGGTACACGAACGCGGGATTGCTCCACTTGAGGTCCTCCTCGACCTCGGGGCATCCGTCGTGGATCACGTCGCGGAGGTACATGAGGATCGGCTTGGCAAAATCCTGCTGCCTGGCAATGTACGCGTCGATTCGAGGATCTCGCTTACCCATCGGCGTCCGTGGCGGTAACGGCGTGATGAGGGAAGCGGGAAGTGTGCGGGGCATGCTGGCGGCGGGCAAGTGCCGCCGCCGGCGCGTGGCGTCGTTACTTGTGGCTCGCTTTCTTGTAGAACGGCGGCTTGACCACAGTGGCGGCGACGTGCTTGCCGCGGATGTCGATCTCGAGCGTACCGCCTTCCTTCGCCCCCGCGGGCGGCAGGTACGCCGTCCCGATCGGTATGCTCAGCGACGGGCTCATCGTGCCGCTGCGCACCTCGCCGCTTGGCGCGCCCTGGTACCATACCGGATGGCCGTGGCGCGCGATCGAGCGCGCGTCGTCCACGGTGAACGCGACGAGCTTGCGCGACAACCCCTTCGCCTTCTGCGCCACGAGCGCGTCGCGACCCACGAAATCGCCCTTGTCCAGCTTGGTGAGCCAGCCCAGGTTCGCCTCCAGCGGCGTGACCGTGTCGTCGATGTCGTTCCCGTACAGCGCCATCCCCATCTCGAGGCGCAGCGTGTCGCGCGCTCCGAGCCCCGCCGGCGTCACCCGGCCGGTCGCCATCAGCAGGTTCCAGATCGGCTCGGCCCAGCGCGGATCGAAGTACAGCTCGAAGCCGTCCTCGCCCGTGTATCCCGTGCGCGAAATGAGCGCGTGCATCCCGCCCACGTGACCCCACGAATGCCAGTAGTACTTCATCCTCGAGAGGTCCACGTCCACCAGCGGCTGGAGCAGCTGCTCGGAGATCGGGCCCTGAAGCGCCAGCAGCGCTATTTCGTCGCTGATGTCGCCCGTCTGCACGCCGAATCGGTCGGCGTGGCGCGTGATGTGGGCGTAGTCCTTCTGGCGATTCGACGCGTTCACGACCATGACGATGCGGTCCACGAACTTGTAGACGAGACAGTCGTCCACGATGGTGCCGTTGTCGAACAGGATCGTGGAGTAGTGCACCTGCCCGTCCGCGAGCGCGGCGACGTCGTTGGACGTGACGTAGTTCACGAACTCCACCATGCGATCGCCGCGGATGACGAACTCGCCCATATGCGAGACGTCGAACAGCCCCGCCTGCTCGCGCACGGCCTTGTGCTCGGCGACGATGCCCGTCGGGTACTGGACGGGCATCTCGTAGCCCGCGAAAGGGACGATCTTCGCGTTGAGCGCCTGGTGGATCGGATAGAACGGGGTGCGCCGGAGACCCGCCGCGGCCGTGGCTGTCATGGCGTGGGAATATGACCGGTCTCGGCCGACCGCGGCACCCTTGGCGCGCGCGTGGCGACGCGCGCGGCCCAAACAACGAGCGCGCCCATGAGCGTCGTCGAGATCGCGCTGGCGATGACACCCGTGGCAGTCGAGTCCTGCGCGAATGTTGGGTCGTGGAACGCGAACGACGCGATGGACGCCGCGTACACGACGGCGGCCGCCCACGCCACGCACAGCGGAACGGCCCACGCCCTACGGCGCGCGAGGCCCGTTCCCGCGGCCAGGCCGAGAACGCCGTACAACAGCACGGCGATTGAGACCGAGCGCTGCAACGCGCCAGCTGCCTCGCGGAGGTCGCCCACGCCGTCGTAAAGTCCGACTCCGCCGCTCAAGAACAGAAGCGCGAGAGCGGCGATCCATCCGGCGTTGCGCACCGGATCGCTACCGCTTCGTCGCCCGCGCGGGGACCGTGTCCTCGAACACCATGTTCTCGCCCACGTACGTGAACTTCACGCCGGCGCTCTTCTCCACCGACATGATCGCCTCCTTCGGGGAATTCGCGGCGGCGCTCAGGAACACCTTTCGATCCAGGAGCGCGACGTTCGGAACCTTGATGTCGAGTCCGTACCACCGCTTGAGCTTCGGCACCACGTAGCGCAGGTCGCGTCCGACGATCGTGACGACACCCTCGGCCCAGGTGCTCGCCTCGGACAGCTCCTCCGCTGTCGGCACTCCCATCACGCCGGCGTCGGACACCATCGCGCTCATCCCGTTCCCGACGTTCCGGATCTCCTCGCCGTGCCGTACGTCCACGGCTCCTTCGGTCACGTGCACCACCAGGCTGGAATCGTCCCGGAACTTCTTCACGGTGAACTTCGTCCCGCGCGCGGTCACGACGACGCCGCCGTTGCGGACCTCGAACGGAGGATCGCCCATGCGGGTGACGTCGAAGGACGCCGTGCCTTCGATCTTCACGGCGCGCAGACCGACGCCGAACCGCTCCGGCACCGTGAGCTTGCTTTCCGGCCCGAGGCGCGCCGTGGTACCGTCGTCGAGCGTGACGTTCACCTGCTGGCTGTAGCTCGTTTCGTACGTGCGCACGTTGGGCCCGTTGAGGGCGTTGTCGATCGCGCGATCCTCGCCGGCGCTGTTCACCCACCACATGACGCCGAGCCCGGCCGTCAGACCCACCGCGCCGATGATGATGACCGGCTTCCAGTTGAACGGCCGCGCGAGTTGCGCGACGTGTCCCGCCGCCTCGTGACGAGCCGTGGACGCGCGGGCGCGATACGCCTCGGGGGCGCCTCCCTGAAGCATGTGCTGCAGCCGGTCCCACGCTTCATCCACGCCCATCTCGTGCGTCACGTGCTTTTCCTTGTGGCCGCCGCCCAGACCCTCATGGTGATCCATGCGATGCAGTCCCGCGCGGCGACTGATCTCCCGCGTGGCGCCGTGATGGATCTGCGCGCCGAGAAACGCTTCCAGCTCGTCCTGCGAGTGGAATCGCTTGCGGTCCTGCCACGCAAGGTGAAACGCCTTCGACACGACGCGCGGTGCCGCGGGTGCAGCGTCGCCGAGCCTGAGTTTCGCGTCATCCACCAGCTTCGCGTAGAGGGCCCGGAAAAGCCGCTCGAGCGCCTGTTGGTCGGTGATCAGCTGACCATAAGGCTGGTCGGTGGGCTGAGACGTAGCCGGCATGAGTTGGGTTCCCTCGGGTTGGCGGTTCTAGTCGCTCTTAATGTGGCTCCGGCGCGCGACTTCGCCAGACCTGGCGACGGTCAGGGCGAATCCGATCAGGCCAAGCAGGATCATGGCCCCGGGGGCCAGCGCCGGCGTCGCGCCGGTGAGTGCCTCCCAGATCAGCGGCAGGCCGCGCAACGCCGGGTCGCGCTCGACCTCGAACTCCACGTTTCCGCGGTAATGCAGCACGAGACCGACGACCCCGCTGATCGCGAACACGACGAGCAGCGTCCGAAATGCGCGCAGCGAGGTCGGGGTTGGCGACGCCCCGTACCACGCTCCCACGCCGAAGCCGAGCGCGATCACGCCGAACGGAATGAGCTGCTTCGCGTCCTCGTAGTGCTCGAGGAGTACGAGCTCTCCGACGATGCCGGCGAGGCCGAAGAAGAATGTCGCAAGGAGTAACCGGGCGAGGTACATTCGCGGTGAAGCCGGGTTGACGGTTTGACGGATTGTCGGTTTGACGATTCGACAGTCACCGTCATACGGTCAAACCGTCGAGCCGTCAAACCGTGCAACCGTCAAACCGAATCTCATGAGCCGCGGTCAACGAGTCGCCGACATGATCGAACGCTCCGTGAGCGGGCCGATGTGGCACGGGCCGGCGCTCACGGACCTGGTCGGCGACGTGAGCGCCGCACAGGCGTCGGAGCACCCCATACCGGGCGCGCACTCCATCTGGGAGCTCGTCCTGCACGTGACCGCCTGGACCGAGATCGCGCGCGAGCGCCTCGTGGGTTCGGCGAAGGGCGAGCCGACTCCGGAGGAAGACTGGCCTCCGGTCAGCGACTCGTCTCCCGAGGCGTGGCGCACGGCCGTGGTGAGACTGAAGGACGCGCATCGCGAGTTCGCGGCCGACGTCGCCAAACTCGGCGACTCCGACCTGGTCGGCAGGGTGCCGGGAAAGGATCACACCGTGCTCACGATGCTGCACGGCATCGTGGAACATGACGCCTATCACGGGGGACAGGTCGCGATTCTCAAGAAGGCGCTGGCGAAGTAGGGGCTGCGTGGTGGGGGTGGGTGATCGTTGCCTGACGTTCGCCGCCTCCGCCGGGAGGATAACAGGCGCGAGCCACTATCCGGCGGGGACGACCGCGGTTGCCTCGATCTCGACCTTCGCGCGCTCCTCGACCAGCCCGTTTACCACGACCACGGACATCGCGGGGTAGTGCCTGCCGACGATCTCCTTGTACGCCGAGCCGATGGTCTTGCGCGCCGCGAGATAGGCGGCGCGATCGGTGATGAACCAGGTGAGGCGCACGAGATGCTCCGGACGCGCTCCGGCCGCGGTCAACACCGCGACCACGTTCCTGAGCGCCTGGGCCGACTGCTCAGCGAAGTCGTCGGTCTCGAAGCGGCCGGTCATCGGGTTCCAACCGATCTGTCCGGCCGTGACGACGACGCGGGTCCCGACGCCCCCGGAAATCGCAACACCGTGCGCGTAACCGCTCGGCGCCTTCCAGCCGGTTGGCGCGAGACTCCTGGCGGTGGGTTGCGCCTCCTTCCTCACGCGCGCTCCCCCGCATCGCGCAGGCGGAACCGCTGCAGCTTGCCCGACGCCGTGCGCGGCAGCTCGGCCACGAACTGGACCCGCCTGGGATACTTGTACGGCGCGATCTCCGCCTTCACGAACTGCTGCAGCTCCAACACCAGGCCGTCCGGCGCGCTCGATCCCTCGCGCAGGACGATGAACGCGGACACTGCCTGTCCCCGCTCCTCGTCCGGCAACGCCGACCACCGCGCACTCACGCACGGACGGATGCACCAGCAGCACGTTCTCCACCTCGGGGCCCGAGATGTTGTAGCCCGCCGAGATGATCATGTCGTCGGTGCGCGCCTGGTACCAGAAGTAGCCGTCCTCGTCGCGGATGTACGAGTCGCCGGTGAGGTTCCAGCCGTTCCGGACGTAGGCCGCGCTGCCGTTCGAGGTCGCTCGAGGTAGCGACATCCCGTCGGTCCGCGCACGGCGAGCTTCCCGATCGTCCCGTCGGGCACCGGCGTTCCGTCATCGTCCTGCGACTTCGCGCCTCGTAGCCCGGGACTACCCTGCCCAGTGGATCCGGGCCGGATATCGTCGCCCGCGGCGCTGATGAAGATGTGCAGCATCTCGGTGGCGCCGATGCCGTCGATGATGCGGAGCCCGGTGGTGCGCTCCCACGCCTCGAACGTCGCGCGCGGAAGCGCCTCGCCCGCCGACACGCACTTCCGCAGGCTCGAGATGTCGTGCTCCGCCTGCTCGAGCAGGCCGAGCATCGCGCGATACGCGGTCGGCGCCGTGAACGCAGATCGTCGGACGATACTGCTCGATGCCGTCCAGCAGCTGCGCGGGTGACGCCTGCTCGAGCAGCACCGCGCTCGCGCCGACGCGCATCGGGAAAGAGCACCAGGCCGCCCAGCCCGAAGGTGAACGCGAAGGGCGGTGAGCCGCAGAAGATGTCGTCGGGCCCGGGCTCGAGCACGTACGTCGGAAAACAGTCGCAGATCGCGAGCACGTCGCGGTGGAAGTGCATCGTGCCCTTCCCCTCACCGGTGGTGCCCGACGTGAAGGCGATCAACGCGACGTCGTCGGCGGCTGTGTCGCAGTCCAGGAAGGTGGTGGGCTTTCCGCGCATCAGGCGATCGAGATCGCCTTCGGCGCCGAACGTGACGCACCGGCCGTCCGCGCGCGGTGAGCCGTCGGCGCGTGTCTGCATGGCCTGCACGCAATCGCCGGCGATCCGCGCATCGCACAGGGCGAGCGTGATGCGCGCCTTGTCCGCGATGTACCGCAGCTCGCGCGTCCGCAGCAGCGGCATCGTGCACACGACGACGCCGCCCGCCTTCAGGACCGCGAACCAGCACGCCGCCATCCTCGGCCCGTTGAATCCGCGCAGCAGCACGCGGTTCCCGGGCACCACGCCGAGATCGTCCACCAGCACGCGCGCGATCTGGTTCGCGTACTCCAGCAGTTGCGTGTACGTCCACGTGCCGCCGGGGAAATGGAACACGGTTCGATCGCCGAACCCGTCCTCCACCATCGCGTCCAGCAGCTCGTATGCGCAGTTGAGCCGCGGCGGGTAGCGCAGCTCCGGGATGCGATCGTACCGCATCTCGGGCCACAGTTCCGGCGGCGGCAGCGCGTCGCGCGTGAACGTATCCAGGTGGCCGCTCTTTTCACTCACCGAGCACCTCCTCCGCAATGACGAGCCGCTGGATCTCGCTGGTGCCTTCGTAGATGCGCAACGCGCGGATCTCGCGGTAGAGCCGTTCCACCGTCGCGCCGGCCACGACGCCGCGGCCGCCCAGGAGCTGCACCGCGTCGTCGATGACGCGCTGCGCGTGCTCGGTGGCGTACAGCTTCGCCATCGCCGCCTCGCGGGTCACGCGCTCGGCAAGGCGGTCCCGGGTCCACGCGGCGCGATACACCAGCAGCGCGCTGGCGTCCACCGCCACCGCCATGTCCGCGATCCGCGCCCGCGTGAGCTGATGCCGCGACAGCGCCTTGCCGAACACCTGGCGTTCCCGCACGTGATGCACCGCTTCCCGCAGCGCGCGGCGGGCGAAGCCGAGCGCCGCGGCCGCCACCGTGGAGCGAAAGACGTCGAGGGTCCCGAGCGCCACGCGCAAACCCTTGCCGTGCGGTCCGATGACGGCGTCCTCGCCGACGCTGCACTCGCTCAACTGCACCGTGCCCAGCGGGTGCGGCGCCAGGGTCGCGATGCGCGCCGGTGACCGTGAGACCCGGATTGTCGGCGTCCACGACGAACGCGCCGAACCCCTTGTCGCCGAGGTCCGGCACGCGCGCGAAGATCACGTAGTGATCCGCGATCCCCGCGTTCGAGATGAAGGTCTTCTCGCCGTCGAGCCGCCAGCCGCGTCCCGCCGCGTCCCGCCGCGCGACGGTGCGCATGGCGGTCACGTCGGACCCGGCGTCCGGCTCGGACATGCGCGAACGCTGCGATGCGCGTGCCGTCGCGCACGCCGGGCAGATAGCGATCCTTTTGCGCGGCCGAGCCGTACAGCGAGATCGGACCCGCACCGAGCCCCTGCATCGCGAAAACGAAGTCGGCGAGCGGCGCGAACTGCGCGAGCGTCTCGCGGCACAGGCACAGCGTCCGTACGTCGAGCGTCTCGAATGCGCCGCCGTGCGACGCGGGCACGCAGTAGCGCAGCCAGCCGGCCTCGCCGAGCCGCGCGACGATCCTGCGGCAGGCCGCGTCCGTGTCCGCGTGCTCACCCGCGTGATCGGCCATCTCGCGCCCGGACCACGCCCACAGCTCGCGCGCCAGCACGCGGTGCGCGTCGTCGAAGAACGGCCAGGCCAGGTGATCGTGGTCGTGGAGCGTCAATTGCCTTCGAATCGGGGTGTCTTCTTCTCGACGAACGCGCGGTAGGCGCGCGCGAAGTCCTCCGTCTGCATGCAGATCGCCTGCGTCTGCGCCTCGGCGTCGATGGCTTCGTCGAGGCCCATGCTCCACTCCTGGTGCAATGCGAGCTTCGTCATGCCGTGGGCAAAGGTGGGTCCGTCGGCGAGCGTGCGCGCCATCGCGCCGGCTTCGTCGAGCGAGCGCGCCGGGCTCGGCCAGCTTGTTGTAGAACCCCCAGCGCTCCGCCTCCTCGCCGTCCATGAAGCGCCCCGTGAACAGCAGCTCGCTGGCGCGCCCGTGTCCGATGATGCGCGGCAGCATCGCGCAGGCGCCCATGTCCGCGCCCGCCAGGCCGACGCGCACGAAGAGGAACGCCACCTTGCTTCGCGCCGTGCCGAAGCGCAGGTCGCTCGCCATGGCCAGGATCGCTCCGGCGCCCGCGCAGACGCCGTCCACCGCGGCGACGATGGGCTGCGGGCAGGCCCGCATCGTCTTCACGAGGTCGCCCGTCATCCGCGTGAACGCGAGGATCTCGTCGGCGCGCCCCTGCTCCTTGAACTTCACCAGCGGGCCGATGATCTCGTGCACGTCGCCGCCCGACGAGAAGTTCTCCCCGGCGCCGGTCAGGACGACGGCGCGAACGTCGCGGACGAAGCGCAGGCGGCGGAACGTATCGCGCAGCTCGTCGTACATCTCGAACGTGAGCGGGTTCTTCCGCTCGGGACGGTTCAGCGTGATCGTCGCCACGCGATCGTCGAGCGACCACTGGAAGTGGCGTGGCTTGATCTCCTTCGCGTCGATCTCGATCACGTGATTTCGCCTCCGGCGACGACGATGGCCTGCCCGGTGACCCCCGACGCGGAGTCGCCGCACAGCCATGCGACCGCGCTCGCCACCTCGTCGGGCGTGGTGAGCGCGCCGCGCGGGATGACGCGCGTGATCATGCCCAGCGCCTCCTCGCGCGGGATGCGCCTGGCCTGCATCAACTCGCGGATGCCCTGGTCGGCCATGTCGGTGTCCGTGTAGCCCGGACAGACCGCGTTCACGGTGATGCCGTGCTTCACGGTCTCGAGCGCGAGCGACCGCGTGAGCCCCATGACGCCGTGCTTCGCCGCGGCGTATGCGCTCATGCGGGGGGCGCCCTTGAGCCCCGCGGTGCTCGCGATATTCACGACGCGGCCGCGCTTCGCCTCGAGCATCGATGGCAGCACCTGGCGGGTGCAGAGGTACGCGGACGTGAGATTCGCGGCCAGCATGCGGTCCCACAGTTCCCGTGAGGTGTCCACGAACTTCTCGCTCTTGGCCTGGCCCGCGTTGTTCACCAGGATGTTCACGGGCCCCGACGCCGCGGCCGCGCGCGCGAAGGCCTGCCGCACGGCCTGTTCATCGGTCACGTCGCAGACGATCGCCGCCGCGCCCTCACCCAGGGTTTTCGCGTGCCGCTCGAGCGCGGCGCCGTCCCGGCCCATGAGCGTCACCCGCGCGCCGCGCGCCGCCAGCGCCGATGAAATCGCCGCGCCGATGCCGCGGCCCCCGCCAGTCACGATCGCGTGGCGGTCCGCCAGCTTTGGCTTCGTCACCCACGTCATATGCTGGACGATCCGGACATCTCCTGCTGCCGTTGCAGCATGCGTTCGAGCTGGTCGCGCCCGGACAAATACTGCGGCGGCCACCACTGGTCGCGGTAGCCAAGCGTCGCGGCCGCGCGCAGCGTCCAGTTCGGGTCCACG
This sequence comes from uncultured Gemmatimonadaceae bacterium, assembly GCA_963724885.1. Lineage (GTDB taxonomy): Bacteria > Gemmatimonadota > Gemmatimonadetes > Gemmatimonadales > Gemmatimonadaceae > DASPMP01. Next base: position 900,361 of record CAVRWG010000005.1, read on the forward strand.
AGGTGGGGACGCGCCAGCGCACACAGGTCGGCGCGCCCCGACGCGATGATGGCGTTCACCTGATCCGCCTCCGTGATGTTGCCGACCGCGATGGTGGGTACCCGCCCTTCGTTGCGGATCCGATCGCTCAAGGGCGTCTGGAACATACGGCCATACACCGGCCGCGCACGCGGCGTGGTCTGTCCGGCGGACACGTGGATGATGTCCGCGCCGGCGGCGTGGAAGGCACGCGCGATGGCGACCGATTCGTCGGGCATGATCCCGTCGTCGGTCCAGTCGGTCGCGGACACGCGCACCGACATCGGCCGGTCCCCCGGCCACGCCGCGCGCATCGCGGTGAACACCTCGAGCGGATAGCGCAACCGGTTCTCCGGCGTGCCGCCGTACGCGTCGCGCCGCCGGTTGCTCACGGGCGTCAGGAAGCTCGAAAGGAGGTACCCGTGGGCGCAGTGCAGCTCGATCATGTCGAACCCGGCGTCGATCCCCATGCGCGTCGCGCGCACGAACTGGTCGCGTACCGCGTCAAGGTCCCGCCGCGACATCTCGCGCGGCACCTGCATGCCGTCGCGGAACGCGAACGGAGACGGGCCGATCACCTCCCACTGACCGTTCTCCAGCGGCTCTTCGTTCCCCTCCCACATCAGCTTCGTGGCGCCCTTGGAGCCGGAGTGACCCAGTTGCAGGCAGATGCGGGCCGGCGACCAGCGGTGAACCGCCTCCGTGATCCGGCGCCAGGCGCGCGCGTGCTCCTCGTGGTACATGCCGGTGCAGCCCAGGCTGATGCGCGCCTCGGGCGAGACGCAGGTCATCTCCGTGATGATCAGCCCCGCGCCACCCAGGGCGCGCGCGGCGAGGTGCGCCAGATGGAAGTCGTTGGGCATCCCGTCGTCCGCGCTGTACATGTCCATCGGCGACACAACGACCCGATTGGGCAGTGTGAGATCGCGCAGACGAAACGGTGTGAACATGGGAGGAATTGGCGGCGCCTCGCTCACCGCCGCCTTGCCGGAGAACCACCGCTCGACCCCCTCGAGGTACGCCTTGTCGCGCAGACGGAGATTCTCGTGCCCAACCCGCTGGCTGCGCGTGAGCAGGCTGTACGCGAATTGCTGCGGCTCGAGGTGGATGTAGCGCCGAACGTTCTCGAACCATTCCATCGAATTGCGGGCCGCGTTCTGGAGTCGCAGCGCTTCGGTGCGTCTCGCGCCCTCATAGGCGCGGAAGGCGCCGCACACGGCCTCCGTGCCGGGGGCGGCGTGCAGCTCGCGCGCCAGCGCGATAGCGTCCTCCATGGCGAGCTTGGTGCCGGAGCCGATGGAGAAGTGCGCCGTGTGCGCCGCATCGCCGATGAGTACCACGTTCTCGTGATGCCAGCGCTTGTTGCTGACGCGCACGAACCGGATCCACGGCGTCTCACGCAGGTGCGGAGGCGTGTTCTCGAGCAGCGGATGCCCGCCGAGCCACGGCGCGAACAGTCGCTCGCAGGCCGCCACGCTCTGCCCGATGTCCATCGCGTCGAAACCCGCGGCGCGCCACGAACGTTCGTCGCATTCCACGATGAACGCGGAGTGCCGCTCGTCGAAGCGGTACGCGTGGGCCTGATAGACGCCACCGTCCGTTTCGACGAACGCGAACGTGAACGCATCGAACAGGCGCGTCGTGCCGAGCCAGATGAACCGCGCCGTCCGCACGTCCACGTCGGGCTCGAACCGGTCCGCGTGCTGCCGCCGGATCACGCTGTTCACGCCGTCCGCGGCCACGACGACGTCGGCGCCGCCGAGATCACCGGTGTCCCGGACCTCCACGCCATACTTCAGTTCCACTCCCAGCTCGAACGCACGGTGCCGCAGGACGTCGAGCAAGGCCCGGCGGGCGATGCCGCTGAAGCCGTGCCCGCTGGACGTGATGGTCGTGCCCTTCACGTGCACGTCGATCTCGTCCCACCGCGCGAAGCGCTCCGTGATCGCCTCGTAGCTCTCCGCGTCGGCCTCGCGCAGGGTGCCGAGGGTCTGCTCCGAGAAGACGACGCCCCACCCATAGGCGTCGGTCGCGCGGTTGCGCTCGAGGACCGTCACCCGGTGCGAGGGCTCGTGCTTCTTGAGGAGGAGGGCGAAGTACAATCCCGCCGGTCCACCGCCGACTGTGACGACCTTCACCACTACGATTCTAGCGACGGCCGCGGCACGATGCACGAGACCGGTTCCCGCTGGCGACCAGGGCACGGGTGCGATAAGCTCAGCCCCACTGTCATCCTCAGGAGCGCGGTATGCGCGTCACACGCCTGGCCACCTCCGCGATTGCATTCGTGCTCGCGGCAACGTCCGTCTCCGCTCAGTCACCCGCCCTGGACCGCGCCGCGGCCGCGATGGGTGGCAAGGAACGCATTCTCGCGATCAAAACGCTGGTGCTGGAAGGGACCGCCACTCAGCTCAACTTCGGGCAGAACCACACCCCCAGTGCGGAAACCCAGTTCGACGTCACAGCGTTCAAGCGCGCGTTCGATTTCGCCAACCGGCGCTGGTTCCTCGATCTCACGCGGGTGCCGAAGTTCACCACCGGCAACATGAATCCCCAGCGGCAGCGCCAGGGACTCGACGGCGCGCCCAACGGCGTGGCGTACAACGTCGGAACGAACGATCAGATGACGCGCGCCGGCGGTACGGCCGCGACCGACCGCATCTGGGAATTCCTCGTCCACCCCGTCGGCTTCATCCAGGCCGCGTATCAGCCCGGGATGGCCATCGTCGAGGAGGCCGGGCCCAATAACACGCGCCGCGTGACCATCACGCCGATGGGCACGAGCGTCTCGATGGTGATCGACAGCCGCACGAATCTGCCGCTGCGCACCGAACGGAGGATGGATCAGGCCATGCTTGGTGACGTGACGTACGCGAGCGACCTCCTCGACTATCGCGACGTCGGCGGCCTGAAGCTGCCGATGCGGATCGTCCAGCGGTACGACAACCTCTTCACGCTCTCCGACGTCAGGCTGAGCGCGTCACGTATCGACGCGGACGTCGGCAGCATCGCGGCCACCGATAGCATCCGCGCCGTCGCGGTTCAATCCGGCCAACCGGCCGCGCCGACGATCACCGTGGACACGATCGCGCCGGGGGTCTGGTCGATCGCGGGACAGTCGCACCACACCATCGCCATCGAGCAGTCCAACAAGGTCGTCCTGGTCGAGGCGCCCCAGAACGACGCGCGCTCGCTGGCGGCCATCGCCAAGGCGCGCGAGCTGCGGCCCAACAAGCCCGTCGAGACGCTCATCAACACGCACCACCACTTCGATCACTCCGGCGGACTGCGCGCGGCCATGTCCCAGGGCCTCACGATCCTGACGCACCAGGCGAACAGGGACTTCTACGAGAAGATCGTCCACGCGCGTTCGCACACCATCCAGCCGGACGCGTTGTCGCAGAACCCCAAGCCACTCAAGCTGGTCTCGATCCGCGACAAGCATGTCATGTCCGACAGCCTGCGCAGCATCGAGGTCCATTCGCTGGTCGGGAGCGACCATTCCGGCTCGATGCTGGTGGTGTACCTGCCCGCGGAACGCGTGCTGATTCAGGCCGACCTGTACAATCCACCAGCGGCCAACGCGGTGAACCCCGTCTTCCCGTTCGCGGCCAACCTGGTGGAGAACGTCCGGCGCCTCGGGCTGCAGGTGGATCGCGTGGTCGGCATCCACGGGCGGCCCGTGCCCTTCAGTGAGGTGCAGGCGGCGGGGTCGCGCTAACTTCGAGTGGCTGGTGGGGAGTGGGGAGTGGGCAGCTCAACCGACTAGGTTCCCTGCCTCGTCCCACTCCTCACTTCCCACTTCCCACTCTCCGGAGGGCTTCATGGCGGTCAAGCTCGAGAAATCCATCAAGCGCGAGTTGGAGCTGGATGGCCGCGCCTACACCGTGACGATCGGACCAGAGGGCGTGAAGGTCGTGGAGAAGGGCAAGCGCAAGGGACGCGAGATCGCATGGCGCTCGATCGTCAGCGGCGACGCGCAGCTCGCAGAAGATCTCAAGCTCTCCCTCGACGCCTTGAACGGCTGAATCGGCCGAGAGTGGCGTCGCCCGCGCTACTTCTCGGTCTTGCGCCCCTCCCCCAGCTTCCGCCGCTCGTGCGATACGGGCGCGGAGATGTCCCGCTCGCGCAGCTGAAGCGGCAGCTGCGCTTCCTCCGGCGGCGCCGTGGCGAGCTGCTTCATCTTGTGGACGTAGCGCATGAGCCGCAGCGGCGCGCGCAGGTTCTCCGACCGCGACCGTCGGAAGAACTCCAGCTCGTCCAGCACCGTGCGCGGCACGTGCGACGAGAGACGCATGCGCATGAGCTTGTCGAGCTCGTCCCGGTCGCGCGCGACGCACGCCGCCGACAGCCGGTCCAGGTAGGCCAGAAAGCGCTCGCTCGGTCGCTCCCAATCCATGGGCTCCGAGGAACGCGGCGTTTGGAGGGGGGGATGGCGCTTCATGCTGCCGCGTCTCCGATGATGCCCGGCAGCCGGTTGGGCCGGCGCATCGCCGCCGCCCAGAGGTCGCCCAGCCGTTTCAGCCGTTTTGGCAATGTCTCGACCGTGAAGTCCCGCGGTGTCAGGTCGTCGGCGAGCTCGTCCCACTCGAGCGGCGTCGACACCGACGCGTGCGACTCGGCGCGGCACGAGTAGACGCTCGCGACCGTCTTCCCGCGGATGTTCTGGAGATAGTCCACGTACACGGTGCCGGGCGGCCGCTTGTTCACCGCGCGGACCACGGTCGTCTCCTTCGGGTGCTTCTCGCTTACGCGCCGCGCCACCAGCTCGGCGAGCGTTCGCGAGATCTCGTACGATGCCCCAGGGACCAGCGGCAGCACGACGTGGATGCCGCTCGCGCCGGACGTCTTGGCGACGCCATGGAGCCCGAGCTCGTCCAGTTCCTCCTTCACCCAGCGTGCCACCTGGATGACACGCCTGAACGTGACCTTCGGCCCGGGGTCGAGATCCACGATCGAGTAGTCCGCGTCCGCAATCGTCTGCACGCGCGAGTGCCACGGATCCGTCGAGACCGCGCCGAGCTGCACGATGTACAGGAGGGTCGCGAGATCGCCGCCGATGAGGCGCCGCAGCGTCTCGATCCCTTCGTCGGCGACCTCCTCGACGCGAATGCCGGGTGGGACCTTGTCCGGCGCCTTCTGCTGGTAGAACGCCTCCGCCTTGATGCCGTTGGGGTAGCGCTTCAACACCAGGGGACGATCCGCGAGGGCCGGCAGGAGGTACGGCGACACCTCCGCGTAGTACTCCATCAAACGGCCCTTGGTCACCTTCGCCACGGGGAAGAACATCTTGCCGAGGTTGGTGACGCTGAGCTTGGTGCGCTCATCGATCGTGAGCGTGGCCTTGGCCGCGTCCGGGCCGGCGCGAAGTTGGGCGACGATCGCATTGTCATCGCCGCGCGATTTCGCGGCCGTTCGCCGCGGGGCCGCCCGTTTCGCACTCCCGTGTTTGGAGCCTGCGCGCTTCGTGCCGGACGCTTTTGCCTTCACGTTCGCCGAGGCGCCCTTTCCGCCTCTTGGCAGTCGCGCCGCTTTGTAGTCGCGCCGCTTTGTAGTCGCGCCGCTTTTCCGTCGCGCTGTCTTGACGTCGCGCCTTTCCGGATCTGTCCCCTTGCCGGCCTGCGCGGCCGGTTCTCTCACGACCGTTTTTGGATCCTTGTCGTCTCTGAGCCCGAGAAAGATCGGCTGGCGCAGCATCCCGCCCGCCGTCCACTCGTTGAACTTCACCTGCGCGACGTATTTGGGCGCCACCCAGTGCGCGCGCTCGTTGGTCTTCGGCGTGGTCGTGAACGGCGACGTCGCCCGCTCGATGCGCCGCAGCTTGCCGCCGATCTCTTCCAGCATCCGGTCGGAGAACCCCCCGCCGGAATGGCCCGCGTACACCAGGTTGCCGTCCGCGTCGTGGTATCCCAGCAGCAGCGTGCCGAAGTGCTTGCGCGTGTTCCGCGGCTCCGTCCATCCGCCGATGACGAACTCCTGCTGGTTTTCGAGCTTGACCTTCTGCCAGTGCCGCACGCGCCGACCCGGCTCGTACGGGGCGGCGCGGCGCTTCGCCATCACCCCTTCCCACCCGTGACGCCTGGCGTCGCGCAGCATCGCGTCGGACGACTCCGCCACCTCGCTCACCCGCAGCACGCGCTTCGCCGCTGCCGGAGCCGCGCGCAGCACGCGCTCGAGTCGCGGCCGGCGCGCGTCCCACGCATCCTCGACCAGCAGCTCGTCGCCATCCACCAGGATGTCGAACGCAACGAAGGCCGCGGGCGCATTGCTGGAATGGTGGTCCACCACGTCCAGATCCGTCACGTGCACGCGGCCTTGCAGGTCCTGGAACCGCGCGGGTTCGCCGCGCGCGTCCAGCGCAACGACTTCCCCGTCGAGCACGAAGTTGCGATCGAGCTTGCGCGCGAGGTCACGGAGCGCGCGCCCGATCTCCGGGAACTGCGTGCTCTTGTCGTGGCCGTTGCGCGTGAGCAGCGCCACGCCGTCCGACATGACCACCGCGACGATGCGAATGCCGTCGTACTTGGGTTCGAACACCCAGTCGTCGCCCGCCGGCGCCGACGCCGCCGTCGAGGCGAGCATCGGCTGGAATTGGCTGGTCGATCGGGTTCGAGTGCCCACGCCGTGCGCGCTCCGTTACGCCGTCTTGCGACGCTTCCTGGGTTTCTCCTTCTCTTTTTCCTTCGCGGCCGGCACCTCGGCTTCCTCCTCCTTGGCCGCTGCCGCCGCTTTCCGCTTGCCGCCGTCCGCCTTCTTCTTCTTGCTCTGCGCGAGGCTTTCCTGCAGACGCGTCATCAGGTCGAGCACGTTGGTCGGCTCGGGCTCCGCCGGCTCCTCGACCTCGATCTTCTTGCCCTTCATTTTCGCGTTGATGATGCGCATCAGGTTCTCGCGATACGTGTTCTCGAACTTCTCCGGCTGGAACGCGTCCGCGAGCGTCGCCACCAGCTGCTCGGCCATCTGAAGCTCGGCAGGGCGCACGTTCTCCGCGGACGGAAACGTGAAGGACGACGTGTCGACCAGCTCGTCGGCGTAGCGCATGATCTCCATCACGAGCGCGTCTTCCACCACCTTGATGCCGACGAGGTGCTGCTGGTTCGTGCGCATCGTGACCATTCCGATGCCCACCATGCCGCTCTTGCGAACGGCCTCGCGCAGCAGCGCGTAGGCTTTCTCGCCGCCCTTCTGCGGCAGGAGATAGTACGGCGACTCGAAGTACCGCGGATCGATCTCCTCCGCCTTGACGAAGTCCTGGATCTCGATGGTCTTCGAGGATTCCACCGTCGCCGCCTTGAAGTCCGCCTCCTCGAGCACGACGAACTTGTCCTTCGCGTACTCGTAGCCCTTCACGATCTCGTCCCACGGAACCGACTTCTCTTCCTTGGCGCAGACGCGATCGTACTTGATCGTCGAAAGATCCTTCTTGTGCAGCTGGCGGAAACTGATGCGCGCTTCGCTGCGCACCGCAGTGTGCAGCTCCACGGGGATGTTCACGAGTCCGAACGTGATTGCGCCCTTCCAGATCGATCGCGGCATGTGTCGTTGAATGAGTGGCCAACGCGCGGCGAGGAACCGAAACGATGGGCGCGCCGGGAAATCGTCGCAAGTGACGGATTTGCAACGTCTAATCGGGTGCCGGGCGGAACAAGCGCGCTACCAACATGAAATGAACAAATCGGTGTGGACTTCCCCGAATTTCTCCACGGCGCGCGCACGGTTGTTCACATATGAGAGCGGGAAAAACGCGCAGAATCGGTGAAATCAGCCTCGGTTTTCACTCGAAAACGGGGCCGCGCGACGCGAATTAATTAGTCGCTTTCTGGACAGTTATTCGCGCCACCGATTCGGGCTCTTTCCACGATTGTACACATTGCTTTTCAACGCGTTTTGACGCTCACATCACGTTGTCGGAACACGCACTTAGAGAACTATCCACAGTCGTCAACATGAGCTATCAACATGAATGACAACAACTTACGACAACGTTCCCTATTGCGCGCCGAAACGGCCGAATCTACGTTGCGCTCCCCGCGAACCAGTCGGTGTCGGCCGCCACTCACCGAGAGCTCAACGTCACGAACGTGCATCTCGTTCCCTGCACCAAGCCCCTCGGATCGCTCGAGACTGCTCCGCGCACATCGCTGCGGGCCGCGGCCGCACACGAGCGCTGGGACGGATTCTGGTGTGTCGGTGACGAGCGCTACTACACGCGTTGCGTTCAGCTCAATGGCAGGGAGCAGTGGTATCGCATCGCGGACGACTCCATCGCGCCGGGGGCGCGCCGCAACACGCAGCCGCGGGTGCTCGCACTGCGCCTGCGCCGTGTCGCCACACCCGACGGTCGGATCGTGTTCGCGCGCGACGCGCGGCGTGCGCTGGTGTTCGTCTCGACGCGGTCCTGCGGTCGCAAGATTCTCATAGGCGCATCGCGCCGTCGTTCCCGGGTCCGCCCCGGAGAACCTGGAGGTCCGCGCTAGTGAGCGTGCGTCGCGCGCGCAGCGGCTTGGGGAAGCAGGTCGAGCTGCGGCGTTCGCCGCGCCACGATGCGAGCGGCGGCCTCGTACAGCCAATCGAGAGCGGCATGAATGCGGGCATCGCCCGCCGTCGCTTCACCCGCGAGCGAGAGCGAGACGAAAATCCGCTGGCGGATGTCGGCGGGTTCGCCGTGCAACCGGAAGAGCAGCAGTTCGGTGGCGGCGTCCGTGAGATGATGGAGCGCGAAAAAGAAGAATCGCAGCGACATCGCACTCGCTTCGTCGGCGCCGTCCAGCGTTTCGCGTTCGCGATCCGGGCGCTGCTCGCGAATGGTCGCGATCAGCTCCATCGCGTGGTCCAGGCCGGACGGGCCCGAGCCATTGAGCACCTCGGTCCACAGTTCGACGCTGCCCCGCAGGCAGGCCGTGGGCCAGTCGTCGTCCGGACCGTACTCGAAGAGCCTGGGGCGCTGCAGCGAGAGCCAGCTCCGGAACTCGGTGTCCCGACCGGCGACGGTGGCGAGAGCGGAGAGCAGCAGCGAGTGATACAGGATGCCGTGTGCGTCGGTGTCATCCAGCGGAATCGCGAACGACAGGTCGCACGAGCGCCGGGCGCCCGTCTCGAGAACCCGCGCGCGATCGGCGCGCTGCTCGGGGCTGGCGCTCGTGTTGGGATGGCCGGTTCCGAAGAGATCGAGTCGTTCCCGCGCCGCAAGCTCGTAGGCGCTGGACAGCGGCAGGAGTTGCTCCGACACCGGACTGTCCACTTCCCACGCGCCGCTCAGGATCTTTCGCCGCACCTGTTCGGCGAACGCGAGCAGCTCGCGCCGATCGGCGGGTTCGAACACCGCCACCGCCCAGTGCGTCTCGAGCGACTCGCCGATTTCTTCCAATGGCACCATGGATCGGTGTCTAGCGCACCTGAACCTTTGTGGGAGATCTGTGCCGCCAAGCCGTTGACGCGCAAGGGGAAGCGTCGTCACAGGCCACGACCAGCGCGGGGGGAGGCGAGCCATGGGTTTTGAACCCAACGCGACGCAGCGATTCCGCCTCCTCCTCGACACCACCTCGGACCTCGTCCTTCGAACGGAACTCCAGCAGGTCTTGGACACATCACTAATGCCTTTCGTACCCAGCGTGGGTCTCCGGAACGCCATCGCCGGCTGTGATACATGCCGGTCCGACGGCAGCGCACCCATCGACCGGGCGTCGCTCTGCGTCGCCCATCGCCCCCGGTTCAACCTCGAAGTGTGCTCGGATCGGGCGGCGCTCCAGGAGGGACCCATCGAGCATCTCGATGATCTCATGCGGAGGGCCATGGCCTCCGACGAGCTGGGCACCGAGCTGCTCACCGCGTTCCGGCGGCAGGCCCGCGCGCTCGACGCGGTGTGGGAAGCATATCGCCGTGGCGCCGCGCACCTGCCGGACGGCGTTGCCGCCCACGTCGAGCGCGCGCTGGTGAAAGTGCCTCGCATTCTCGGTGGCGCGCCCGCCCGCGAAACCTCGATCGCCTGACTTCAATCCCATTCCTGTTCGGAGACTCCGCCATGAGCTTCCGCAGCGCGCTCTCACGAAACGGTTCCGCACTCCAGCCCGAGTACGTTCGCTCGCCGGTTGGCGGCAAGGACGCAGTCTTCCGCTTTTCCGTTCCGGTGCTGCGCGTGCGCGACGTCGAAACCACCGTGGCGTGGTATCGCCGGCACCTCGGGTTCGCGGCCGAGTCCTTTCCCGACCGCGCGCCATGCGAGTTCGCGCTGCTCGAGCGCGACGGGGTGCAGTTCCTCGTGCGCCGCTCCGCCGATGCACGGCGGGCCCCGCGCGACGGGCATTCCGGGTGGGACATCTACATCTGGGTCGACGGTGTGGACTTCAGCCGCCTGGAGAGCTCCATCGAGCTGTCGGGCGAGATCGTGCGCCCGCTGTCGCCGATGGGCAGCACGATGGCCGAGCTGGAGATTCGCGACCCTGACGGCTACGTGCTTTGCATCGGCGGTCCCACGCGCCTGTCCGCTTCCACGACCTGACCCCCCCCCCGAGCTCCGGCCATGCCTACCGCCACGATTGAGACTGGACCGCTCTTCACGCTGGAGGACGTCCTGCGGCTGCAGCGGCTCGCCGCCAGCTTCGAGTTTCGGGCGCGCACCACACGCCACCTCGAGGAGGCGCAGGACGCGGAGCGTGTCGCGAATCATCTCCACGTCCTCGCGGACAAAGTGGCGCAGCACGTCGTCGCGTAAACGGCAGGCGCCCCGCCGGGACGCCTGCCCCCCTCACGAGTCGTCCGGGTGTGATTCGTCGAGGCGCGCCAGCGCGGCGCGCCCGGTTTCGCCCTGGACTTCACTGAAAAACCTGCGCACGACGTAGAGCGCGCCGCCGCGATCCCGGATCTCTCCGGGCTTGGCTCGCAGGTAGCGCTGACACGAGTTCCGGAACGCGCTTCCCGACGGAAAGTCCAGGCTTTGCGCCACCCTCTCGGCGCTGCGGTGCCGATCCTCGAGCATGTTGGCGGCCACCATGAGCCGGCCCCATGTCAGGAGCCGAAGGGGCGCAGGGAACCCCGCGCGCGCGAGCCGCTCCGAGACGGTACGCCGCGGCAGTTGCAGCAGGCGGGCGAGGGAGGTCGGAGACAGACGCTCGTGCGCGCGCGTGATCGCGAGAAGCACCGCGTCGTACACCATGCTGTCCACGCCGCTCAGCGCGCGGCGCACGACATCGGCCAGCGCCCGCGACTCGGCGCGCGCGAGCACCTCCAGAAACTCGATCGGGGCATCGTCCCGGTCCGCGACCACCAGCCCGTTCATGCCCTGCCGGCCGGCGTCGAACAGGTCCCGGGCCCGCTCGACCGTGACCGCGACATAGCAGATGAGAGCGAGCCGGGGAAGCACCTGTTTCAAGTGGCGCAACCGCTCGAAGTTCGTCTTTCCATCAGCGAAAAGATCGACGACCGCTACCCGGACGGCGTGGCGTTCACACGCCTCCGTGAGCGCGTCCCAGTCGTCGCACACGACGAGCTCGTGACGGTCGCGAACTGCGTTTCGAAGGCGTTGCAGGTGGGCGGGCGGCAGCAGCGCGGCGATTACACCCATTTAGGGCTGGAGCGTTGTGGGACCTGACGTTGGCTCACGCTGGGGGCGATATATGGCACAATGTGCGAGTGATTGCCAGTACGGTGACAGTCGGCCGCCTTCGGTGATCTTAGAATCGACTCCTACCAGAACCTCTTTAAAGGCGCGCGTGATCCATTCGAACCCTCGCCGGTCAGGCTCGGCACGATACGGGTTTACCCTGTTCGAGACCTTCATCGTGATGGTCATGATCGGAATCGTCATGGCCATCGGGCTCCCCCGCCTCGACACGTTCAAGTACAAGGCGGACGCGAGCGCCGTGACCGTCCGTTCGCTCCTGATGCAGGCGCAGCGGGACGCGGTCGTCGGCCAGCACGACCTCATCGTGAGCATCGATACCACGAAGCAGCGGCTCATTCTCGGGTACGACCGGAACAACGACGGCGCCATCGTCGTGTTCGAGCGCATCCGCATTCAGGCGCTTCCGGAGGGCAACAGGTTCGCGGCGCCCCCGGCGCCCGTTGGAACGCCCGGCCTCACCGCGTTCGGGAGCATCTACGCCGAAGCGCTGCAGACGGTGTCCGGGTATCCGAGCGTCGTGTTTCGCCGCGATGGATCGGTGAGCTCCGCGCTCGAGCTGTACACGACCACCAAGCGCGGCGCGCCGCACGACTACCGCGTTTCCACCGTGGTGCAGGCGACGGGACGCACCGAGTACATGCGCTACTCCGGCACCTACTGGAAGAGGCCGCAATGAGCACACGTCGAATTCTTCGCGCTTCCCGCTCCCTCCGGGCCGGGATGACGCTGATCGAGGTCCTGGTCGCGATCGTCATCCTCGCCGGCGTGCTGCTGTCGCTGGGGCGGTTCTCGGGCATCCTTGCTCACACGGCCGGCACAGCGCGCATAACCGCAACCGCGACGCAACTCGTGGCGGATCGCCTCGAGACCGTGAAGGGAGCGCCGCGCTACGTCGCGATCGAAAGCCTGTATGTCCTTGCCGGCCAGGGCAACGAGGCTACCGTGTCCGGATTCCCCGGGTACTCGCGACAGACACTCGTGTTGCGCGTGGGAGGGCTACCCACCGATACGGTCGATTACAAGATCGTCACCGTCACAGTCAGTCACGGCAGCCTTTCGACGCCCGTGCGGAAATCGACCGTCGTCGGGCAGTTCTAGGAGCTTTCCCATGAGACTTCACTCGCAGCGCTTCGGCTTCACGATCATCGAGGTCGTCCTCTCCATGATGCTGCTGCTCTTCGTCCTCGGCGTCGCCACAAACTCGTTCCGCAGACAGAGTGAAGGGCTCCAGGCGCAGTCGGGACGACTCGAGGCACAGCAGACCGCGCAGTTCACACTGACGGAGCTGGATCGCGAGCTCCGGCTCGCCGGCGTCGGCGTTGCCGACATGCAGCCCGTCGTCGTTCAGGCGGACAGCATGGCGCTCACGTTCAATGCGGACCTCCGCGGCCACCTCCTCGGCGATCCGGCGCCCGTCTATATCGACACCGCGGCGGATCCGTACATGACCACGGTGTGGCGCTCTGTGGACAAGAGGCTGTTGCCCAACAGTCCTGCGCAGTGGTATCCGGACAGCACACACATGAAGGCCGTCGGCGCGCCCAGCGCCGCCGAGACGATCTCATTCTGGCTGAGGCGCGACTCAAGTGCCGCCGCCAACGAGCACATCCTGTGGCGCCGCGTGAACCACGGTACGCCTCGTATGGTGGCCCGGGGAATCATCAGGAATCCCGGCGACACCGTGTTCCAGTACTTCAAGACCGATTCCGCCGGCAACCTCACGCCGATCCCCAGGACGCAGCTGCCGCTGTATCACAACGCGGTGGTGCACGGCATCAACAGCGACACCGGGCGTTTCGCGCTCGTGGACAGCATCAAGACGGTCCGCATCCGCATGCGGGTGGTGTTCCATGACCGGAAGGGTCCCGTGTATCGCCGGCTGGACCATACCATCCGGCTCATGAACGCCGGCCTCGTTCGCCGCAGCACCTGCGGTGAACCGCCGCTGAACGTGATCCCGACCGCGTTCGCCACGATGGACACCCTCGGCACGCCATACGTGAGCATCTCGTTCCCCAGGTCCGGGGACGAGGGCGCGGGCGAGAGGGACGTCGAGCGCTACGCGATCTTCAAGCGTCCCGCGATGGGCCCGGCGACGGCCGTCGAGCCGTTTGCCAGCATTCCCGCCGGCTCGGTGTCGTACACCTTCACGGACACCGACATCGAGAGCGGCGACATGTGGGTGTACGGCGTCGCGGTGCAGGACTGCACGCCGATGTTGTCGAGCGTCTCCAATACCGCTCCGGTCATCATTCCCTGATGTCACGACCTCCTTCGCGAGTGAACTTTATGCGCACGTCCCTGATAACCATCACGCGTGACCGTCGCGGCAGCGTTCGACGCGGCGCCGCGCTGTTCATCGTCCTGGTGTTCGTCGTCGCCGTGGGCGTTCTGGCATTGACGGCGATCGTCACCGGCGGCAATGCCACGCTGGTGGCCAAGTCGTACGCGCGCGAGAACGATCTGAAATACGCGGCCGAGGCGGCGCTGGCGATCGGAAAGAGCCGGATCAACTTCGACGCCGCGGCTCTTCCCGACACGGGCTTCAACGTCCTGATGACGAACGCCCAGCTCAGGGCCGCGGACAACCAGGTCATCCCCGGCGTGACCGTCACCGTGTACGTCGGGCCCTCCGGCTCGACGAGCGGACAGCACGGCCGCTTCGCGAGCGTCGTGGCGGAAGCGCGCGACAACCAGGGGAACGGGTTCATCCGGCGCCTCGAGCTCACGCAGGAAAGCTTCGCCAAGTACGCCTACTGGTCGAACACCGAAAGCAACCCCGGCATCATCTACTTCGGTAACGGCGACCAGCTCTGGGGCCCGGTGTGGTCGAACGACGTGATCCACATCGCCAACGCCGGCAACGTCATCTTCCACGACGAGGTGGGCACCGCCGAGACGATCAGCAACGAAGACGACGCCACCTTCCACAGGGGGTATCGGGAGAACCAGCCGCCCATCCAGCTTCCCCCAACGGACAGCCTTCTCTCCCAGCTGGGGCCGTTCGCGACCGCAGCGGGCTGGAATTTCACTGCGCCGACGAACGGCGATATCACCACCATCCGCACGCGCATCGAGTTCGTCGCCATCGACCTCAATGCGGACGGCGATTCCACCGACGCCAACGAAGGGTTCTTCAAGGTCTACACGGGCAACGCCGGCCAGGGCGGCTGGGCGCGCGGCATCTGGCCCGGCACCACGCCGGCCGTCACCGCTGTGAACATGTGCGGTGACTTCCACTTCAACAGGTTCTACCCCGCGTCGGTGCACCCGACGTCGTGGTTCGAGACGCAGATGGACACGCTGGGCATGACGGCCGCCCAGGCGACCGCCGAACGCAACCGGCCGCTCTATGACATCCTCAACAAGGCCGGTACGCGGTGTTATCTGGGCGGCTCGCCGCAGCTGGCTGCGGTCGGGCGAACCGCGGCTTTGGGGTACGTCACCAACCAGCGCGAGATCGGTGGCCTGGACAACACGTACACCCCGATCGACCAGTACGGCAGCTGGGTCGACGCGTATCCGGGCGCCTTGACTCCGGACGCCCTGGTGTCGGCTGTTCGCAGCGACGCCAGCTATCTCTTCCCGCTCAACCGTATCATGAACCCACAGGCCAAGGGCGTCATCGTGGTGAACGGCTCTGTTGGCGTGAGCGGAACGCTGCGCGGACGTGTCACGATCTACGCGACGGGCACCATCGCCGTCCTGGATGACATCCGGTACACAAGCGACCCGAGTACGGGCATCTGTGCGGACATCCTCGGCCTGCTGTCAGCCGAAGACATCGTGGTCGCCGACAACGCGCTGCTGGCGCCGCCGAGGATCCGGTGGAGCCCCAGCAACACGTACCGCAACATGGACGATACGAAGGACCTGAACCTGCACGGGATCATGATGGCGCTGAGCACGTCGTTCACGGTGCAGAACTACGACCAGGGTCCCACCAACGTCAGCGGCTGCGAGGGTTTCAACAATTACCGCGGATGCCTGTATCTGGCGGGTGGGTTGATTCAGGACCGCCGCGGCGCGGTCGGCCAGCTGGACGGGCACGGGTACACCAAGCGATACAGCTACGACCGCTGCGCAGTCGTGACGCCGCCGCCGTACTTCCCCACGACCGGTCGCTTTACGGACAATCGCTACTACGAGCTGAATCCGGTCGGGTTCAACGCGGCCGCGCTGTACAAGGCCATCTCGTCCGGCGAGCCGTAAGCCCAGGCAGAGGGACTAGAGATGAGGGACTAGTCCCGAGTCCCTAGTCCCTAGTCCCTAATCCCTAATCCCTCCTTCAGGGCCGCCGCAACGTCGTCGCCGTGGCCGCTGGGATCCACCTTCTCGAATACCCGCGCGATCCTGCCCTCGGGGTCGATGAGGAAGCTGGTGCGGGCGATGCCCATGCGTTTCGCCCCGAAGATGTTCTTCTCCACCCAGACGCCGTACGCGTCGGCGATGGCGTGGTCCTCGTCCACGAGGAGCGACATCGGCAGGCCGTACTTCGCCTTGAACTTCGCGTGTGATTCGGCGCTGTCGGGGCTGACGCCGAGGATCACGGTCACATCGAGTCCCTCGAACCGAGGGAAGGCGTCGCGGAACGAGCACGCCTCGATCGTTCAACCAGGGGTGTCGTCCTTCGGATAGAAGAACAGCACGACCCACTTGCCGCGATAGTCGCGCAGGCTGACCTGCTTGCCCGTCATCGTCCACCGTCGCGAAAGCGGCGCGGCGAGCTCCCACCGCTGGCATGGTCACGAGAGCTTCTCCCTGCCCATGAGCACCGCCATGATGGCCTTCTGGATGTGCAGACGGTTCTCGGCCTCGTCCCACACGCGGCTCTGCGGCCCGTCGATGACCTCGGCCGACACTTCCTCGCCGCGGTGCGCGGGGAGGCAGTGCAGGAAGATCGCGGCCTTGTCCGCCTGCTTCATGAGCGCCGCGTCGACGGTGAAGCCCCGGAACGCCGCGTTCGCGCTGCTTCTGCTCGTCCTCCTGGCCCATCGACGCCCACACGTCGGTGTTCACGACGTGCGCGCCCTCGCCGCCTCGGCCGGGTCACGAGTGATCACGATCTTGGCGGTCTTCCGTCGCCCGCTCGAGCAAGATGGATCCGCCGGCTCGTAGCCCTCGGGACAGGCGAGCCGCAGCTCGAAGCCGAGCCGGTACGCGGCGTTGATCCAGGAGTTGGCCATGTTGTTGCCGTCGCCGATCCACGCGACGACCAGGTCCTCGAGCTTCGTCCGCAGGTGCTGGCGCACGGTGAGCAGGTCGGCCAGCACCTGGCAGGGGTGCACGCAGGTCGGTGAGTCCGTTGATCACCGGCACGTCCGCGTGCTTCGCCAGCTCCTCGATGTCCTGGTGCGCGAACGTGCGGATCATGATGCCGTCCACGTAGCGCGAGAGCACGCGCGCCGTGTCGGCGATCGGCTCGCCGCGGCCCGAGCTGCACGTCGCGCGGCGACAGGAACAGCGCGTGTCCGCCGAGCTGGTAGCGTGCCGACCTCGAACGACACGCGCGTGCGCGTGGACGACTTCATGAAGATCATCGCCAGCGACTGGCCCGCGAGCGGCTTCTTGTCGTACTTGCCGGCCCTCATCCGGTCGGCGAGGTCGAACAGGGCGACGATCTCGTCCTTCGTGAAATCGGGGATCTGGAGGAAGTCGCGATGGGCCATGAAATCGTTCTCGGCGGCGCCTGTGGCGCCGGTCGGTTCTCGGCCGCGGCTGTGCCGCGGGTGGGCTACAGAATGTAGCGACGCAGGTCCTCGTCTTCGACGATCGCCTTGAGGCGATCTACGCACCGCTTCCCCGTCCATCACGATCGCGCGGCCGTTGCTGCCCTTCCCGTCGGGCAGCTCGAAGAGCGTGTCCTCGAGCAGCGTCGTCATCACGGTGTGCAGCCGGCGCGCGCCGATGTTCTCCATGCGATCGTTGACCAACGCCGCGATCTGCGCGATCTCGCGCACGCCGTCCTCGGTGAACGTCGAGCTTCGCCCCCTCGGCCTCGACCAGCGCCGTGTACTGCTTGGTGAGCGCGTTCTCCGGCTCCGTCATGATCCGGACGAAGTCCGCCTCGGTGAGCGGCTTGAGCTCCACCCGGATCGGGAAGCGGCCCTGAAGTTCCGGGATCAGGTCGCTCGGCTTGGAGACGTGGAACGCGCCGGCGGCGATGAACAGCACGTGGTCGGTCTTCACCATGCCGTACTTCGTCTGCACGTTCGACCCCTCGACGATCGGCAGCAGGTCGCGCTGCACGCCTTCGCGCGACACGTCGGGCCCGCCCATCTGGGACCGCTCGCCGGCGATCTTGTCGATCTCGTCGAGGAAGATGATGCCGAGCTGTTCGACGCGCTCCAGCGCGTCCGCCGGTGACGTCCTCCATGTCGATGAGCTTGTCGAATTCCTGGTCGAGCAGGATGCGACGCGCTTCGCTCACCTTCACCGTGCGCTTCTTTTTCCGCTGCGGCATCATCTGCTTCAGCATGTCGCTGAAGTTCTCCATCCCTTCCGGCGCGCCCGGGCGTCGAGAACACGTCGATCGTGGGGCCCGGCGGCGTGACCTCGATCTCGACCTCGCGCTGCTCCAGCTGTCCGTCCTTGAGCAGCTGCCGCAGCTTGTCGCGCGTGCGCTTGTAGCGCTCGGCTTCCGCGTCCTGGCGATGCGATGTCGCCTGTGCTGCCGACCAGAAAGACGTCGTTCTCGCCGGACGCGGTCGATGCGTTCTCGACGTCGCCGCGCGGCGGTGGGCCCGCAACAGGCTTTGACTCCGGCGGCGGCAGCAGCAGGTCGAGCAAGCGCTCTTCGACTCTCTCGTGGGCGAGGTCCTCCACCTCGCTCTCGCGCTCGGTGCGCACCATGTCGATCGCGCTGTCCACCAGGTCGCGCACCATCCCCTCCACGTCGCGACCGACATAGCCGACCTCGGTGAACTTGGAGGCTTCGACCTTCACGAACGGCGCGCCGGCGAGCTTCGCCAGCCGCCGCGCGATCTCGGTCTTCCCGACGCCCGTTGGCCCGATGAGGATGATGTTGTTCGGCGAGATCTCGTCGCGGATGCTCTCGGGCGCGCGCTGGCGGCGCCACCGGTTGCGCAGCGCGATGGCGACGGCCTTCTTGGCGTCGGCCTGGCCGACGATGTAGCGATCCAGCTCCGCGACGATCTGACGCGGCGTCAGATCGGCGAGTCGCGCGAGCGCCTGGGCGGTGCGATTGGTGGGCATTGCACGCCTCAAGCTAACCATCCCGCGGCACTCGACGCTTACAGCTCGAGTACCGTGATGTTCGTGTTCGTGTAGATGCAGATCTCGCCGGCGATCTCGAGCGCCTTCCGCACGATGTCCTTCGGCTCCAGCTGCGTGTGCTTGGTCAGAGCGCGCGCGCCGCGGCCAGCGCGTACGGTCCGCCGGATCCGATCGCGAGGATGCCGTCGTCGGGCTCGATGACTTCGCCCGTTCCCGGAGACGATGAAGCCGTGCTCCTTGTCGCTCACCGCCAGCAGCGCTTCGAGCCGCCGAAGCACGCGATCGCTGCGCCACTCCTTCGCGAGCTCGACGACGGCACGCGGCAGGTTGTCGGGAAAGCGCTCCAGCTTCTCCTCGAACTTGTCGAACAGCGTGAACGCGTCCGCCGCCGCGCCGGCGAAGCCCGCCGAGCACACGTCCGCCGCGCAGCAGACGCACCTTCGTGCGCGTTCGCCTTCATGACGGTCTCGCCGACTGTCACCTGACCGTCGCCGCCGAGCGCGACCTTGCCGTCCGCGGCGGACGGCGAGGATGGTGGTGGCGCGGATCACGGGCAGTGGCATCGGCGGCGGAAGTCGGAAGAGGGGAAGATAGAGAACCGGTCAACTCCCCGCGTCCGGCTTCTTCGACAGGCGATGGCCGCGGACGATCTACCGAATTCGCCTGGAGCCTTCGGGGTAGACGGTCCGCCTTCGGGCTTCGCGCGCGAACAGGTCCCTCAGATAGCCGGCGCTGCTCCAGACGCCCAGCAGCAACAGCGCGCTCCCCGCGATGACTGTCGCGGTGGAATAGCGCCACTCATCCCGGCCGAGGAACGCAGCCGCCATCGCCAGGACCGCAAGGCCCAGAAGGAACTCTCCGAACCGGCTGCGCTTACGACGTGGAAGCCGGCGCCGCTCCTCCGTGATGTAGTCCGGGGCCAGGGAGTCGAGCACCACAGCGAGGCCGATCAAACCGATGAGGCCGCCCACGATGAGCGGCAGAGCTTCCAGCTGCATGCCTGGCTGAGGGCGACTTTCATGCCCTCGGGTGGGCCTTCCGGTAGACCTCCTTCAGCCGCTCGACGCTCGTGTGCGTGTAGATCTGCGTCGTGGACACGGACGCGTGCCCCAGCAGCTCCTGCACGGCTCGCAGGTCGGCGCCGGCGTCCAGGAGATGCGTCGCGAACGAGTGGCGCAGCGAGTGAGTGCTGAGGCCGGAACCCTCGGCGATCGCGTCGAGGAACGACCGCCACCACTTTCTGGATGCCGCGAACGCCGAGGCGCTTTCCCGCATGGTCGAGAAAGACCGCCGTGCGATCGATCCGTCGCGAGCGCGCCGTCGCCAGCTCCTCCACCTTGCGCTCGTAGTTCCGCAGCGCCAGCGCGGCGTGGTCGCCCATCGGAACGATGCGCTCCTTGCGCCCCTTCCCCCGGACCTTCACCTGCTGGCTGACGGGGTCGATGTCCGCGCGGTTGAGCCCCTGCAGCTCGGACAGGCGCATGCCGGTCGAGTAGAACAGCTCGAGGATCGCGGTGTTCGCGAACGTCGATGAAGCGGCCGCTCGTCGCGCGGACCTCCGCGAGCCGGAACAGCATCTCGATCTGAGCCCGGTCGAGATACCCCGGCAGATGCCGCTCGGCTTTGGGAGTCCCGACGGCGCGCGCGGGGTTCGCTTCGACGGTCTCGTTCGTCGCCAGATAGCGATAGAAGCTGCGCACCGCCGCGAGCGTGCGCGCGATCGAGCGCTTGGCCAGTCCGCGCTTGGTCAGACGGCCCATGAACGCCGCGCATCGCAAGGCGATCGACGCCCTGCCACGTCCACGCC
Source organism: uncultured Gemmatimonadaceae bacterium (assembly GCA_963724885.1). Taxonomy (GTDB): domain Bacteria; phylum Gemmatimonadota; class Gemmatimonadetes; order Gemmatimonadales; family Gemmatimonadaceae; genus DASPMP01. Next base: position 921,042 of record CAVRWG010000005.1, read on the forward strand.
GCGCCGCCGTAGTACTGCGCGAGGAACGCGACGAATTCTCCGCAGTCGCGCGCGTACGCCTTGAGCGTGTGGGGACTGACGTTGCGCTCCTTCTGCGAGGTGGACGAGGAAGCCTTCGACGTCCGGATGACTCACCGGCGCTTCCACCGCCGATCGCGTCCTCGCACCAGTGCTGCATGTCGGCCAGCGCGCGCGCGGCAATTCGTTCGCGCTTCAGCGTGCTTGTCCTTGACGGAATCCGGGCAGCGCTTCCACGAGGCCGAAGTTCGCGTTCATCGGCTGGAAGTGCCGCGGGTCGGCCTCGCGCAGATGGCGATACAGGGCGCCGAGCATCGTGGTCGGCGGCGGGAATGACCGGCTCGAGGCCGTGAAGCATCCGCGAGAGATTGATGGCTGCGACGAGACCCGTGGCCGTGCTCTCGGTGTAGCCCTCGACGCCAGTGAGCTGACCGGCGAACAGCACCGTGGGGTCGTCGCGCAGCGACAGGTGCGGCGTGAGCGCGCCGGGCGAGTTGATGTACGAGTTCCGATGGATGGAACCGAACCGCAGGAACTCGGCGTTCTCGAGACCCGGGATCATGCGGAAGACGCGCTGCTGCTCGGGATAGCGCAGGCGCGTCTGGAATCCGACGATGTTCCACATCTGACCCGCGCGATCTTCCATCCGCAGCTGCACGACGGCGTACGGGCCGCTTCGCCGGTCCGCGGATCCCTGAGCCCCACTGGTTTCATCGGTCCGAAGCGCAGCGTGTCGCGGCCGCGCCGTGCCATTTCCTCGATCGGCATGCAGCCCTCGAAGTACGGCACCTCGTCGAACTCGTGCGCGGTGGCCTGGTCGGCCGCCGTGAGCGCGTCGATGAACGCTTCGTACTGCTCGCGCGTCATGCGGGCAGTTGAGGTACGCCCCTTCGGACTCGCCCCGCCATCGTCTCCTTGTCGTACCGCGACGCGCGGAACACCACGTCGTGGTCGATCGATTCGTACGACACGATCGGCGCGATGGCGTCGTAGAACGCGAGCGACTCGATGCCCAACCGGCGGCGAATCGCCTCCGCGAGCGCGTCGGACGTCAGCGGGCCGGTCGCGATGATGCCCGGCGAGGGGAGGTCGGTCACCTCACCGCGCTCGATGCGAACGCGGGCGTGGGACGATACGCGCTCGTGCACGGCACGCGGAGAACACGTCGCGGTCCACCGTCAGAGCCGAGCCGCCCGGAACGCGCGCCTCGATCGGCGGCCTCCAGCACGATCGAGCCGAGCAGGCGCATTTCGGCCTTCAGCAGCCCGTGCGCATTGGTAGTCTCGGTGCTCTTGAACGTGTTGGAGCACACCAGCTCCGCGAGCCGATCGGTCTTGTGCGCCGGCGTGCCGCGCACGGGACGCATCTCGTGCAGCACGACGTCATGGCCGCGCTCCGCGAGCTGCCAGGCCGCCTCGCTGCCGGCGAGACCGCCGCCGATGATGTGAACTGGCCGAGAGGTCACGGTTGCATAATAGCGCCGCGCCTACGGCGCGGAGAACTGCCGGCGCTGCGCGCCGGATAACCGCCGCGGCTTCGCCGCGGAGAACTGCCGCGCTAGTGCGCGGAGAGTGGCAACGAAATGGTGATGGAACATCGCTTCCAAGCCATAGCGTTCCACCATGCAAGACTTTCGCAACATCGAGGCGTGGCAGCTTGCCCGACCGCTAACCGTCGCGATCTACGTGGCCACTCGGCAGTTCCCGATTGAAGAACGGTTCGGCCTCACGGCTCAGGTGCGGAAGTCCACTTCCGCAATTGGAGCAGCGATTGCCGAAGCGTTCGGCCGAGCAACACGGCAAGATGCCGCGCGATGCCTTCAGACAGCCATCAGCGAGGGCAACGAGACTCTGCATCATCTCATCACCGCCCTGGACCTGAACTACCTGAGTCAGGCGGAGTTCGAAGTCCTGATGTCAAAACTGGAGCCCGTTCGCCAGAAAACATTCAATCTCCTGATGCGAATCAAGCCCTCGCGGCGCAGACAATCCTGAGCGGCAGTTGTCCGGGGCGCAGCCACGGCAGTCTTCCGGCGTGCGAAGCACGCCGGCGGTTGTCCGCGGCTATGCCGCGGCGCTTCTCCGGCGCCGCAGGCGCCGGCAGTTATCCCGCCAGGGCTTCCGCCGGCTCATCGACCTTCGGCGCGTCCCATTCGTTGCCGCACTTGAGGCATTTGCGGAAATCGCCGCGCGGCTTTCGTGAACTTCATCTCCGCGCCCACGAAGCTGCACTCGGGACATTTCTCGTTGACCGGCTTGTTCCAGGCCACGAAATCGCAGGTCTCGTTGGAGCAGGCGTAGAACGCCGTCCCGCGCTTCCGCGACCGGCGCTCCACCAGTTCACCGCCGTCCTTTGGACAGAACACGCCCGTCGGCATGGACTTGGTGCCGCGACATTTCGGAAACGTAGAGCAGCCCAGGAACTCGCCGCTGCGTCCCGAGCGCACGACCATCGGCGCGCCGCACAGGTGACACGGGATGTCGGTCATCTTGCGGCTTGGCCTTCTCGCCCTTGATGGGCCGCGTGTACTTGCACTTCTTCGGGTGGTTCTCGCAGGCGAGGAAAGGCCCGAAGAACCCGCCGCGCGGCTCGAGCTTCCCGCCGCACTCGGGGCATCGCGGTCGTCTCGATGACCGACAGATCGTACGCCACCGCGATGAGCGCCGGCGCGTCCACCTTGTCGAGTCGCTTCGAGAACGGCCCGTAGAAGTCCTTGAGCACGCGCTCCCAGTCGAGATCGCCGTCCTCGATCTTGTCGAGCTCTCCTTCCATCGCCGACGTGAATCCCACGTTGAAGACGTCGGGGAACTGCTTGACCATCACGCGCTCGACGGTCTCCCCGAGCTCGGTCGGGAAGAACCGCTTGTTCTGCAGCTCGGTGTAGCGGCGATCCACGAGGACCGAGATGATCGACGCGTAGGTGGACGGACGGCCGATGCCGAGCCGCTCCAGCTCCTTGACCAGCGACGCCTCCGAGAATCGCGGCGGAGGCTCGGTGAAGTGCTGCGACGGCGTGATACCGCGGCACGGCACCGACTCGCCCTTCTCGATCTGCGGGAGCGGCTGCTCGTCTTCGAGCGCCTTGTGCTCGCCTTCCTCGTGCGCCTCGCGATACAGCGCCAGGAAGCCCTGGAACTTCACGACGCTGCCGGTGGCGCGGAACAGATAGCTGCGCCGCCCGATGTCGGGCTGCGGCCCCACGGGGATGTCGAAGTCCAGCGTCGTGGTGTCGAAGACCGCCGGCGCCATCTGTGACGCCATGAAGCGCTGCCACACGAGCTGGTAGAGCTTGAACTGGTCCGGCGTCAGGGATTTGCGGACCTCGTCCGGGCGCCTGGTCGGATCCGTCGGGCGGATCGCCTCGTGCGCGTCCTGCGTGTTCGGCCCTTGCCGTCGCCGTAGAGACGCATGCCGTCCGCCAGGTATTCCTGGCCGAACAACGATCGGAGATAGTCGCGCGCCGACCCGGCGGCGCTCTCGGCGACCCGCGTCGAGTCCGTACGCATGTACGTGATGAGACCCACGGCGCCCTCGCTCCCGAGCTCCACGCCTTCGTAGAGATCCTGGGCGATGCGCATGGTGCGCTTGGACCCGAAGCCGAGCTTTTTCGCCGCTTCCTGCTGGAGTGTGGACGTCGTGAACGGCGCCGACGGATTCTTGCGACGCTCGCGGCGTTTGACCTCGGTGACCTCGAAGGTCTTCTTCCCTTTCAGGTCCCCGAGGATCCGATCCGCCGCCGCCTGGTTGGGGATCTCCGCTTTCTTGCCGTCGATGTGGTGCAGCTTGGCGGTGAACTGCTGGCCGCCCTTTTCGAGCAGCGCCTCGATCGTCCAGTACTCGGTGGGCTTGAAGGCGCGGATCTCGCGCTCGCGCTCGACGATGAGCCGCAGGGCAACGGTCTGCACCCGCCCGGCGGAAATGCCTTTCTTCACCGTCCTCCACAGCACGGGGCTGGCCTTGTACCCCACCAGCCGGTCGAGCACGCGACGGGCCTGCTGGGCTTCGACCTTCCGCGAGTCGATCTGTCCGGCGGCCTTGATCGCCGACTGCACCGCGTCCTTGGTGATCTCGTGAAAAAGAACGCGACGAATGGGCACTCCGGCGGCGGCGCCATCGGTCTCGTCGGACTTCTTGCGGCCGCGCTTCGGGCGGAGCTGTTCGGCCACGTGGTGCGCGATGGCCTCGCCTTCACGATCAGGGTCGGTCGCGATGAAGATCGCCTTGGCGTTCTTCGCCGCGCTCTTCAACTCCGCAATCGTCTTCTCCTTGCCCGGAATCGGGACCAGGTCCGGCTTGAAGCCCTTTTCGACGTCGATCCCGAGCTTCTTCTCGGGCAGATCCATGATGTGCCCGACCGTCGCCTTCACCTTGTAACCGCGGCCCAGGTATTTCCCGATCGTTTTCGCCTTGGCGGGCGATTCCACGATGACCAGCGAGGAACCCCCGGCGCTGTCGGCGCCGGTATCGACCTCGGTCGGCAGAGCCTTGCGGCTCCGGCTGGTACGCTTGGTTGCTGGTTTTCTGCTGGCCATGTTCAGTGTACCGTCTCTCGCCCTTCACTGGCGGGAGCCGCGATTCCCGCACCTTCGACGAGCGCGCGCAGGTCATCCAACGCGATCCGCCCGTCGATCTGGACCAACGCCCGGTCGATGAGCTGTTCGAGCTCCGCGGGCGTAACGGTGCCGGACCGCGTCAGGGCCAACAGCTGCCCCCACGCCTCCGGCGCGAACCGACCCCGCTCGTGCGGTCCCAGAATACGAAATGTCATTGTGTAAGAAGGGAGCGATCGGCCCAAAGGCCACCATCGATTCACTCCCGGCATCATCGAAAGCTTGGTTTACGCGGGTGACGATCCACTACCTTAGATACGTCACGGAAATACCAAGCTAGCGGCAGCGTCAATGGGTGCCGCCACATTCATGTCCCAATGGCGCCATTAAAGCGCCAATAGGAGACTTACGGCGCCCCGAACTTGCCGACGATCTGCTCTGTAACCTGTTGCAGTGTAAGCATTTCCGTACCAATCTCCAGATCGGCTGATTGATAGGCCACTTTCCGAGCCTCAAACAGCTTATTGAGCTCGGCAAGCGGGTCTGGACGGGTCAGCAGGGGTCGGGACCCTGTTTCGCGTCGCGAGGCGTTTGAGGGCCGTTTCCGGCCGAACGCGGAGGTATATAAGCCTGGCTGGCGGCCTGATCAGGCCCACGACGGCGGGGTCTGTGATCCACCCCCCGCCCGGTGCCAGCACCATGTTGCCGAAGTCTCTCAACTCCTCGGTGAGCTTGCGCTCGAGTTCCCGAAACCCCCCCTCGCCGCGTTCGCCGAAGATCTGGGTGATCGGCATGCCCTCGCGCCGTTCGATCTCCAGGTCGAAGTCGAGGAACGACCGCCCGAGCTTCGCCGCCACCAGGCCGCCCACCGTGGACTTGCCGGCACCCGGCAGCCCGACGAGCACGAGGTGTGGCTTACTCGGATCGACGGCGCCGATCGTATTCGATGTGCGAAAGGAATCCGTCATAGTTGTGCATGGTTTCGCGGAGTGAGTCGCCGCCGAATTTCTCCAACATGGCGTCCGCCACCACAATTGCCAGCATCGCTTCGGCAATGACTCCCATGGCCGGAACGGCGGTCACATCGCTGCGCTCGGCGGTCGCCTGCGCCCGCTCTCCCGTGGCGACATCGACCGTCCCGAGGGGCTTCATGAGCGTGCTGATTGGCTTCATGGCGACGCGGACCACCAGCGGTTCTCCGGTCGTCATTCCTCCTTCCAGCCCTCCCGCGCGATTCGTGAGCCGCGCGACGCCACCGGACAGGCGGCGCTCCGGAGCGGGCTCTATTTCGTCGTGCACCTCGGCGCCCGTGGCGCGGGCGGCCGCGAATCCCATTCCGATCTCGACCCCTTTCACCGCCGGAATCGAAAGCATGGCGCGCCCGATGCGGCCATCGAGCTTGCGATCCCACGAGGTGTGCGAGCCCAGCCCGACGCACACGCCCGTCGCCACCACCTCGGCTATTCCGCCGAGCGTGTTGCCGTCGCGTTTCACGGCGTCGATGCGCTCGATCATGCGCCGCTCCGCCTCGGCGTCGAGTGTGCGCAGCGGTGAACGGTCGGACGCCGCGTTGATGTCCGCGGGCAGGTCGGCCGGCGATCGGGCGACGACGTCGCCCAGCTGAATGACGTGGCTGCCGACGCGAACGCCGAACTCCGCGAGGAACCGGCGGCAGATCGCTGCGACGGCGACGCGCGCCGTCGTCTCGCGCGCCGACGCGCGCTCGAGGATGTCGCGGGCATCGGCGCGATCATACTTGAGCAGGCCCGTGAGGTCGGCGTGACCCGGCCGCACGCGAGTGACCGCGCGCTTCCGCACGGGGTCCTCCGGGCGCGGCGCCGGGTCCATGATGTCCTGCCAGTTCTTCCAATCGCGATTGCGGATCAGCAGGGCAATCGGGGAACCGATCGTCTCGCCGGCGCGCACTCCCGAAAGCAGCTCGGCGGCATCCTGCTCGATCTGCATGCGCCGGCCGCGGCCGTAGCCCTGCTGCCGCCGCGCGAGTTGTTCGTCGATGTCGGCAGCCAGGAGCGGCAGTCCCGCAGGCATCCCCTCGAGGACGCCCACGAGGGCCTGACCGTGTGACTCGCCGGCGGTGGTGAAGCGGAGCATGGCCGCCGGCGCCGGCGCTACGGAATCGTCGTCCGGCCCCGTGCGGACACGGGCATCGGGATGCTCCGTCGAACGCTTGCGCCACTACCGGGCGCGGTGACGATGACCGGGGCCCCCAGGATGATGTTCACGACCTGCTCGGCCGTATCCAGGTTCCCGACGGCGTCGCGCACAACCGCGCGGATCACCATGCTATCGACGCTCGAATCCACCGGCATCGTCGGCTTGAGATACCGGCGGACGGTGGTGTCGATGACGCCGATGGGAAACGGTCCCGCGTTTACGGGCGAATACCGCACCGACTCCGCCAGCGTGCCCAGGGCGGCGCTGCCGATGTACTTGATGCCCGTGATCACGAGAGTGGCGAGCTGGCGCTCGTCGATCAGGCGCGTGACGACCAGCACCGAGTCGCCCACGTTCACGATCTGTCCGGGAGCCGCGGGCGTATCGATGCTGACGAACGGTTTCGCGCCCGTCGGTCCCCCGGCGAGCCCGGCGCCGAACCGCGGCTTCACCAGATCGGTGTCGCAGCTCAGCACCACGAGGACACTCGCGAACGCGGAGGCTAGCCGTACCAGCGAAGAGGGAGATCGCATGTGAAGCATCGAGTTACGGAGTGCGCCGCGGCTCCATCGCCATGTCACCTTCATCGACGATGTGCGGCGTGATCAGGATGAGGAGGTCCCGCTTGGTCTCGCTCCGGTTCGTCACGCCAAAGAGGCGTCCGAGCAGGGGAAGGTCCATCAGGATCGGAATGCCGGACTTGGTGATGCGAACGGACGTCTGCGTCAGCCCGCCCATGACTGCCGTCTCGCCATCCGCCACGAGCACCTCGTTCGAGATTCGCTGTGTCGGGAAGACGGCGCCGACGTCGCCGCCCTGGAACTGCACGTCGGAGTTCTCGGCGAGCACCTTCATCTGGATCTGGCGGTTGTTCGTGATGAAGGGCGTGACGTTCAGAATGATGCCGGTCTGGCGCATCTCGACGGTGACCTGCGGGAAATTGCCGGCGGCATTGCCGCCGGTACCCGGCTCGATGGTGCGCACCGGCACTTGGGTGCCGGCCGACAGCGTGGCCGTGCGATAATTCAGGGTGGTGACGCTGGGCTCCGCCTGCACATCGAGGAGCGACGTCTCCTGCATGGCGTCAACGAACGTGGTGAAGTCGAACCCGCCGATGGCGGCCGAATAGATGACGCGCAGCGTGGCGTTGCTCACGACGGTCGCGGCATTCGCGACCGCCGAGATGGTGTTGCCGCCCAGGAAGATCGTGGTGTTCCCTTGCGGTTGGCCCAGGCTGTCCGGGCGCTGGACCAGGTCCACGAACGACTGGTTCCGCGATCCAAGGTCGTAGCGCAGACCCAGGGCCTCGAGCGCCGTGCGGTCCACCAGGATGATCTTGGCCTTGATGTTGACCTGCGGCTGGCGCACGTCGAGGGTGCGCGCATACTGAATCATGTCCTCGATGACCGAAACGCTCTCGGTGATCGAGACGCTGTTGGTGAGCGTGTCGGCGGTGACCGCTCCGCGAACAGGGCAGCTGGCTACCGGTCCGGCCGGAACGGCCGGCGCTCCGGGAGCGCCGGGGATGCCGCCGCCGCAGTCACGCGTGAGGCGCTGGCTGAGGGCGATCGCGACCGCGTTGGCCGAGGTGTAATTGAACCTGACCGTGCGCGTCGTGAGGGCCTCGTATCGCGGCCGGGCTGCAAGCGCCTCGACGGTGTTGACGATGATGATGCCGTTCTCGTCCTCGATGGCATCGAAGCCGTTGGCGTTCAGGATGGCGCGCATCGCGACATCCCACGGCTTGTCGATGATCTCCGCGGTCACGTTCCCCGCGACGTTTCTATGGGGGATGATCGTACGGCCCGAGAACGCGGCGAACGCCGCGATCACGTCGGCGATGTTGGCGTTCTCCCAGGCGATCGTGATGCGCGGCTGCTGCTGGGGGTTGCGAACGATCGGGGCGGCCATGACTTCCTTCGGGCCTTCGGCCGTCACGATGGTGACCCTGGCCGGCTTGGCGGCCGGGGTCGAGGTCCCAACGTGCATGGCGGAGTACGCGGAGGGAGCGGTCACCGCCGGAGCCGTAAGAGCCGGTTCCTCCGCGGAACGCGCTCTCGCGTTGGCCGGCCTCGGCATCGTTCGCCTGCCCACCTGCCAGGTCGCGAACTCGCCACCGCCGTCCACCGAGATGCGAATGCCGGCGGGCTCGCGTGAAACCGAGTACTTGCGCGGGCCGGCAACCGTGAGCACGACACGAACCACGTTGGGCTGATTCTGCGAGTAGCGCACATCCACCACACCGCCGCGAGCGATACGATCGTATCCGGCGTGCTTCAGCCCGAGGCGCGCGCCCGTGATGTCCACGACGATGCGGTCAGGATCGGGAAGCACGAAATCGCGCACGCTGATGGCACCACCGTTGATGCCGATGACCACGTGGGCCTGGCTGCTGGTGGGCATGATGCTGAGCGAAACGACGGCACCGTCATTCGCCGCCGGCGCCGGAACCGCGGCCGCCAGCAGGACGGCGCCCACGCCGCACGCCAGCGCGCGCGCCCAGCGCGCCCTCGCTTCGGGGACACTCGTCCACAGTTGCTTCATCTCGTCCTCACTTTGGAAGAATCACCCAGGACCAGCGAGTCCTGGCGATTGAGACCGAACTCTTCGATCGAAAAAATCACGGCGCGGCGCTTGATCAACGCGACGCGCAAACGGCCCAGCTGCATACCCGTCGTCACGCGGTACTGTGTGTTCGTCTGCAGATCGCGCATGATGGCGACCGGTCGGCGACCGGATTCGTCGTAGAGAATTCCGACGAGTCGGAGGTCACTGACGGTGGGACGCAGTTCGGCGGTCCCAAGCAACGAAAAGTGCGGATCCCGTCGCCCGCCGCCGTCGTAGTCGAATGCCTCGCGCATGATCACCGGTATTTCGAGACGCGGCGGCACTTCCGGTGCGATGGTCAGGCCTGACCGCGCCGAAGGCGGGGCCGCAGCCTTGGTGGCTGGTGCCTTGGTCGCCGACGCTTGCGTCACCGGAGCCTTGGTCGCAGCCGCCTTTGTGTCCTGCGCGGGCGTCGACGCGGCAGGCGTCGTCGTCGCAGGCGTCTTTGTCGCGGGGGTTCTGGTCGCGGGGGCCTTCGTGTCCTGCGCGGGCGTCGACGCGGACGCCTTGGTCGCTGGCGCCTTGGTGTCCTGCGCCGCGACCGCACCGGCGGTCACGAGGAGCGTGAGCAGCGGGAGTGCGATCGCGCGCACGTTACTGCCCTCCCCCGGAAGTCGCGGCTGGCGCCGGGGCGGCACCCATCCTGGCCACGAAGGTCTGCACCTCGAACGACGCCTCGAGGGCCTGTTCGCGGGGGCCCACTCGAAAGGCGCGACCGGACGGTCGCAACACCACGTTCATGGGCGCCACGATTCGCGTCAGCGACCCCACGTTGCTGAGGAACTGTCCGATTTTATGATACGTTCCGGTGACGGTCATGTTGTAGCGGTGTGTATCGAAGACCTCTCCCGGGATGATTCCGAGCGGGTTCACTGCGCCGAGCTCGAGTCCCGTCTGGCGAGCCGCGGTCGAGATCTGGTCGAGCAGCGTCGGCACCTCGTTGGCGAGCGGCACGAGCCGCCGCATGACGCCGAGGAGGCGTCCATACTGCTCGGCCTCTTCCCGCAGCTTGGCGGCGGTGCCCCGGGCGATGTCGCGGCGCGCCTCTTCGTTGTGCGTCTGGAGAGTGTCCACGCGGCCGGCGAGCGCCGCGAGCTGCACGTTCCGGGGCGACCAGAGGTACTCGTAGTACACGTACCCGAGGCCGAGCCCGGCCAGGCAGATGACGACCATGATCTGGTCCCGCTGAGTGAGTGCCATGGCCTATCGCTGGGTGACGGTGAACGGCACGCGCCGCAGCAGGAGCGAGTCGGGACGCGAGTACATCACGTTGATGTTGAACTGGTGAACGTCCTTGCCGCCTTCGACCGCAATCTCGGATCGCATCAGCTGCACGGACTGGAAGAAGGGAGAGTCCTCGAGGCTGCGCATGAAACGCGTGAACGCCTGGAGATCCACCGTGCGGCCAACGATTGCGACGCGCACGGTGTCGCGCGGGACCACGGGATCGACGCGCCGGGTCCGGCGCACGCGACCGGTATCGGGGAGCGGCATCTTGACCACGGACGCCGCGGGCTTCACGCCCTGCGCCGTGCCGGTGAAGTTCAGGGCCGTGAGCCACGTGTAGATCGGCATCGCGCGGCTGACTTCCTCGAGCACGTGGGCCCAGACATACCGGTCCTCGTCGATCGCGCGGATGATGTTGAGCTGGATCAACGCGCTGTCGCGCCGGGCCTGCGCGCGCGCGCGGTCGAGCAGCACCACGGCGTAGCGGGCGGAATCGGCCATTGCCTTCTCCTCGGCCTCGCGGAGCACCGCTTCGCGGCGCTGCTGGGCGAGGAACAGGAACGCGATCCCGCCGATCACCGCGGCGCCGATGAGGACGGCGGCGGCAAGGTACTTGTCCTTGATCCTGGAGGAGAACGCCGCGCCGATGGCGGCGAAGTCGATCGAGAAGCCGGCACCGCCGCCGCCCCGCTTCGACTTCTTCGCGCCCGGGAGAAGATTGATCTCGATCATGAGGCCTTCCGGAGCGCCAGCCCGATCGGCAGCATCAGCAGCGGCGCCACTTCGTCCGTGATGAGGTCGTCCATCGCGCCGTCGCGAACGTTGAGCGCGGACAGCGGATTGGCCTGGTGCGATTCGATGCGCAGCCGCGAGCCCAGCGCCTGCGTGAGGCCGGGAATGCGGGCGCCGCCGCCGCACGTGTATGCCGCCCGCACGCTGGCACCGCCTCGCTGGTTCGACTGGATGAAGGCGACCGCGCGCTCGATGCCGACCGCGATCTCTTCGCCGCGCGTCTCGATCACCGCGTCGATGTGGGGCGAGCGATCGAACCCCTGCAACAGTGACTGCGCGTCATCGGCGCTGAGCCCGCGCTCCTTCTGCAAGCCTTCGCGGAAGTGGCGCGTGCCAAGCGTGAGGTCGCGGGTCAGAATCGGAACGCCGTCCTCGAGAATGTTGATGTTCGTGACGTCGTGGCCGATGTTGACCAGCGTGACCATTCCGCTCATCGCATCGGGGTGATTCAGCTCGAATGCGTTGTGAAGGGCGAAGGCGTCAACGTCCACGATCACCGGATGCAGCCCCGCGTCGGTGAGCACGCGCACCTTGGAATCCACCAGCTCGCGCTTGGCCGCCACGAGCAGAACATTCATCTCGAGCCCGTCGGCGTCGGGATCGAGGATCTGGAAATCCAGCTCCACCGATTCCATGTCGAAGGGCACGTGCTGCTCGGCTTCCCATCGCATGAGTTCGCGCGCCTGCTGCTCCTTCACGCGCTCGATCTGGATCTTCTTTATGATCACGTCGCGCCCGCCGACAGCGGTCACCACGTTCTTCGAGCTCACGCCAGCAGACGTCAGCGCGGACTGAATTGCTTCAGCCACGACACCGGGGTCCATGACTTCGCCTTCGACGATGGCATCCTGCTGGAGCGGCTGGATGGCCACCTTCGTGAGCTCGGGCTCGTTCTTGGCGTGATCGACGACAGCGACCTTTATGAGGCCGGAGCCAATGTCGAGGCCAACCGTTGTTTTCCTGCGGCCGAAGAGTGCCATGGTGAGGCGAGAGATTTGTGACACACCGTCGCGATGGACTTCGCGAACCGGCTGTCACCAGGCTTCAAGCAATGCGTGTTACCGATTGTCCGGTCTTGCACTTAGGCAGTGCCCGTTCAACACCGTGGGCGCAAGAAAGACGGCGCAGGGGTGCGCTCGGTCACTCGTGGGTGACACGACCAACCAAAGGCGTGGTAACAACCGGCTGCGATGAAGTCGTCCCCCGCCGAACATCAGGGCAGATCGCTCCACCCCCGGAGCCGGACGACAGCCGGCCGACCGCCCCGCGTCGTGACGAGCAGGCCGATTCGCCTCGACGGTAATGCTTCACGAAGAAAGCGCGACTCGGCTACGAGCCAGTAACCCGTTGTGCTGAAACGAGTTATCCAAGCTGCCGTCCGGATCTGCTCGCCATCGTTCTCCGGCATGATGGCCACCGCTCCCACCAACTGATCGGCGCGCAGGGTACTGTCCCACGACGCCACGGCGTCCACCAGCGCAAGCTCGGCCTCAGACTGCAGAGTCCACGCACGAGTCACATACCGACCCCCAGTGGCCAACTGCCTGGTGACGTAGACGCCTCCGACCGCTAGCGCACTGGCCAGGGCGATGACAAAAAGCACGGCGGGCAGCGCCGCCCCTTTCCTCATTGCGCGTTCCGCAACGCAACGGTGAGCGTGCCCGAGTCATCGAACCGCGAGGCCGCGGCCCTGGCCGTGATCGTGATGCTGGCGATTCGCGCCGGGTCGAAGGGCGCTTCGAGCGTCGCACCCGCCGCGTCACGATAGATGAAGAGCAGCCCGGTCGAATCGGGATCGGTATGGTACGGGCGCAGCGGTCCGGCGACCGGTTGCACGATATTGAATCGGCCGTCCGCGCCATTCCAGTCGCGCGCGCCCAGGTACCACTTCGAGTCACCGCCACGATAGATGCTGAGTCGTATCGGTCGGGTGAACCGCAGCGGTGCCCCGGCGGGGATCACCACCTGTTCCCGCAATTCCAGCGTCCAGACGCTCGCTACGCCCGGGAAATGAGCGCATCCGGCGGCCGGGCTGATACCAGCGGCCACGTGGAACGCGAGCCAGGTTGCGCCGACGGAGTCGTCGAAGAACGCATACAGTCCGTCACCCGGCCGAGGCGGTTCGGCGAACGCGGCGAGGGTGTTTCCGGCACGCGCATCGGAGGCCGGGATCACCACCCGGCCGGCGTCGGCGCCGCAGGTGAGGGCAGTGCCGATGGGCGAATGGATCTCGATCGCGGAATCCAGCGCCAGGGCGATATCGCCGCCGGCAGCCGACGCGTGCGACAGAATTGCCACGGCGACAGCACTGGCCTGGCCCACCTGCCGTCGGAGCGCTGCGGCCTCGCCGATCTCGCGAAAGAGACGCAGGTGTCCCGAGGCGACATGGGCCGCCAGCGCGAGCACGCCTCCCAGCACGACCAGGGAGATGATCATCTCATGAAGCGTCCATCCCTTTCGCGTCATGGGCAGACCGTGCCGGCGCGAGCCACAACGTGCCCGCGCGCACCGCGCGGCAGCGCGTAGTCGACGCTGTCGGTGATGGTTCGGCGGGCACCCGCTGCTTCCACGCGCCACATCTCCACGAGCCCGTGGGAGTGTGCGACGCTTCCAGCGCCGGGAGGGGGACACGTGCTCGAGCGCAGCAGTTCCACGCGGTTCCGCGCAAGCGCCTGAGCCCTGGCGCTCTGTCTGGCGATAGCCAGGTCGCGGGCCGCCAGGGCACCGGCGGCGGCCAGGGCTAGCATGCCGAACTGGAACAGCACCAGCGCGACAATCGCCTCGATGAGAGTAAAGCCGCGACGCATGGCCGAAACCTGTCACCAATGGCACCGGCCTCCGGCACCATTCCGCCGCGCATGTCACCAAAAAACAACCGGGTCAGGCTGTCGCCTGACCCGGTTGGGACATCACACTACGACCGAGTTACGGAACGTAGCAAGCGGGTTCGCCTTCGCCAGCAGTAGCTACGACCGTGTTCGTCGTGTTCAGCGCGATACCGCACGACGCACCAGCCAGCTGCGTGTGGGTGACCGTGGCCGACCAATAGCCCGAGCCCGTCGCGATAATCGGCGCGGAGACACCAGTCGAGCCCCTGAACCCGGACGGCGGGGTACCGCCACCAAGCATCAAGGGGTTGGCCTCGTAACGGGACGAATCGCTGAAATAGGCTTCCTCAGCGCTCACCAGGTTGCGGAGGTCAGACTTCATCGCGGTGATATACGCCTTCGACTTCGTGTTCGCGAACTTCGGGATCGCGATCGCGGCAAGGATGCCGATGATGACGACCACGATCAGAAGTTCGATCAGGGTGAAACCCTTGCGGTTCATTTAAAGCTCCGTGAAAAGTTGGCTACCAACCAGACGGCCGAGGAGGATGAAGGCAACGCTGGGGCCAGACTGGCGGATATGAGATAAACCAATTGGAGCCAACAAAATAGGGGCTGCGTCACAAACGCGAAAACGTCGGGAACAGATGGCTTTTCGCGAATACTTTTGCGCTTTGCAAGGTACCCTCTTTCGGCACTTTTAAGTGAAGGACGGCCTCGGTCGACCGTCTTGATCCGCAAGGATCACCCACCGCCCCCGCCGCAAGGGGCTCGCGAACGCCTCCCCCAGGACGCCGTTGAAGAGTCTCGATCGAGTGAGAGCCGCCGCGCGGAGCGCGCTGGTCCTGGCCGCGCTCGCACAAGCCTGGGTTTTCCGGCACAGCGTGAATCCGGATGGGATTTCGTATCTCGATCTCAGCGATGCCGTGGTAACCGGTCGTTTCGGCGACATCGTCAACGGATACTGGAGCCCTCTCTATCCCACTCTCATAGGGTTGGTTCGGGCCATCTTGCCGACCCCACTCGACTCGCCTTACTGGGAGTTCGCGGTCGTCCACGTCGTGAACGTCATTGGATTCATCCTGGCGCTCGGCGCGTTCGAGCGGTTCCTCGGGGCGCTCGACGAGTCCGGAATTGCGTGGGGCCAACGCCCGTTTGCGACCCCGATCGGACTCGCGTCGGCCTACGCGCTCTTCGGGGTCGCGGCGCTGAGCATGATCTCGGCGGAAGGGAGCATCCCGGACCTCCTGCTCTGCGCCGCGCTATTCGCCGCATTCGCCTGTATCCTGCGGCTGCGATTACGCGGCCGGGCCGCGTCGGTGCGAACCGCCGTCGCGCTTGGAGTCGCGCTCGCGCTCGGCGCGCTCGCGAAGTCATTCGTCTTTCCGCTCGCGCTGGTCGTGCTCATCACCCTCGGAATCGTGAACTGGAGACACGATCGCGGGCGCGCTTCGCTGATCGCGGGCGCGGTGTTCGCGATTGCGTGCGGCCCCTGGGTGTTCGCACTCTCGCGATCGCTCGGACACTTCAGCACCGGCGAAACGGGAGCGCTCAACTACGCCTGGTACGTGAACCACAAGCAGCCACCGAACACCGGTGTCATGCCGGCGCTCGTCAGGCCCCGGGCTCCCCTGCCCCTCGACGGCGTCGGGATCCTGGCGCCCGCACCCGCGCGCGGGACGAATCCGCTGTGGCTCGAGCCTGCTCACTGGCATCGCGACATCCGGCCCACGTTTTCGATCGGCCAGCAGTGGGTACGCATCCGCCCGAACTTGCTGTACTACGTGGGCATCCTGGCGCCCGTGCTGTTCTCCGTGCTGGTCGTGGGCTTCGGCGCGGAGTGGCGCGACCTCCGGACGACGCTCGCGCGCGGCGCCGTGGTGCTGGTGCCCAGCCTCGCCGCGTTCGGCGCCTACGCGATGGTGTACGCGACCTCGCGCTACGTGGCGCCGTTTCTCGCGGCGTCCCTGCTGACGCTGGGCGCGGCATTCCCGGCCGAGGCACGGCTGCGCGCCGGTCGCATGGCACTGTCGGCCGGGCTTGCGCTGCTGGCGATCGACGTGCTGTCGCCGATGCGAGGCCGGGTCTTCCTCACCTACGCGCTCGCGGCGTTTCTCGCCTCGTGGCTCGTCTGGCGCGCCGCCCGCGGCCCGCGATTCCGCTGGCTGCTGATGTTCGTCACCACCGCCGCGCTGCTCGCCCTGGTGTCGCAGCTTCCCAGGGTCGTGGTCCTGTCCGCGACCGTCGCGGTCGGGATCGGCCTCCGGATCATGCTCTCACGCGTCGGCGACGAACCCGACGTCATCGCGTCGGAGCTTGCCGTGCGACGGACGTTCGCGATCGCTTCCGTCGTGGCGCTGATGATTCCCAGCGCGCTGGCGAGCTGGCACGCCGCCGCACGCTGGCGCGAGAGCGCCGCCGGCGTGGTGCATCCCGATTGGGCGACCGCGCAACGGCTGCGGAACGAAGGGATCGCCGCGGGATCACCAATCGCGGTCGTGGGCAGCCCTGAGGCATCGGGTTGGGCGCGGCTGAATCGCTACCGGATCGTCGCGGTCGTGCCGGAGCGGCTTTCCGCGGACTATGCGATGCTGTCGGCGGAGGACCGGGCGATACTGTGGCGCGCGTTTGCGGCCGCTGGCGCTACCAGCATCGTCACGCGGAGCGCGGTCGCTGGGAACGGTCAGTGAGCGTCACGAGCACGTGCAGGCGGCGTCCGAACACCCAGTCCGCGGGCCAGGCATAGAGCCCCAGGCGCTCGGACCATTGCTCTTCGGCCAGCCCGCATCGGGTGATGAGGTCCTTCCACTCGGCGCGTGCGAGGTATCGATACGGAAGCGCGACGCCGTAGCGCGCGTTCCCCACCCAATCCATGAATCGCAGCGTGGCGTTGGCGAAAATGCCCTCGCGCAAATGGTCTTTCACAATGACCGCGCGCCTCGCGACGCGCGCGCACTCGCCGAGCAGGCGCGCGGGGGCCGCGGCGTGGTGCAGGACGTCGATGCAGGTGACGACATCGACGCTGTGCGATGGCTGCGGGAGGCTGAGCCCGTCGAAAATGTCCACGGGAATCGCCGTAGCGGGGCGCGCCAGCGTGTCCACGCCGCGGATGGTGACGTCGGGACGCAGTTTCAGGACGCGCGCCGCCAGCTTGCCGTCGCCGCTGCCGACGTCCAGCACGCTCGCGCCCGGGGGAATCCGCCCGGCCACGAGCACGGCGAGTCGTTCGATGCGGCGGCCGTAGACGAGCGTGTCGTGGGCCACGCCGACCGCTGTGCTCACTTGCTGCGCATCCCGAGAATGCTCAGGAAGAAGCTGGAGAGCATGATTTGAACGCCGAGGGCGGTCAGCGTGACGCCGGGGATCACCATGCGCATGGTGCGCGTGTAGTCGAGCGCGCCGAAGTCGCGGTCGTACCACCGCAGAACGGCCACGCCGAGCAGCGTCAGGCCCACGACCAACCCGAGCACTCCGGCGACCAGGCCGCTCTCGAGATTGAAGTAGCGGTACAGTCGCGTGAGGCGAGTGTCCTCGGGCATCAAGCCTTCGCGGATGGCAAAGGTCTTCGTCATGACCGCGAACAGCACCGCCTGAAAGCCGCAGATCACCGCGAGGCTGGCGAAGAGCAGCGTGTGCACGTCGAAGTGGACGCCCTTGACCACGAGCCCCGGCATCCCGACGGCATAGCCGATCAGGCCCGCCAGCATGAGGAGCGTCCCCGGGACGAGAAACAGCCAGCGCGGACTGTACATCAGGTAGAAGCGCAGCGTGCGCCAGCCGTCGCGCCACGTGCGAAGGTGCGGGCGGCGGCTGCGGCCGTCGGGGTGCAGCGTGATCGGGATCTCGGCGACGCGGCTCTTGAAGATGCCCGCCTTGATGATCATCTCGTTGGCGAACTCCATCCCCGTGCAGCGCTGGTCGAGACCGAGATACCACTCGCGGCGGAACCCGCGCAGCCCGCAGTTGCTGTCGTGGACAGCGGCGTGGAACCAGCGTCGCGACAGGAGGGAAAAGAGCGGATTCCCGATCCAGCGATGCAGTGGCGGCATCGCGCCCGGCTTGATGGTGCCCCCGCCCGCCGGCAGCCTGCAGCCCTGCACGAGATCGTAGCCCTGGCGCAACGGACCGAGGAAACGCGGGATTTCGCCGAAATCGTAGCTGTCGTCCGCGTCACCCATGATGACGTACCGGCCTTTCGCGTTCGCGATTCCACCCATGAGCGCTGCGCCGTAGCCGCGCTCCGGCACAGGCACCACGCGCGCACCGAGACCCGCGGCAATCTCGCGCGAGCCGTCCGTACTGCCGTTGTCGGCGAGGATCACTTCACCACGGATGCCATTGTCGCGAATGGCGCGCAGTGCCTTCTCGACGCAGGCGCCCACGGTTTCGGCCTCATTGAGACATGGCAGGACAACGGAGAGCTCGAGAGTGTCGCTCACTGGCTCCGTATCCCCACGGTGTCACCGCGTGCCCGTCGCGCGGCGAGTGAGTCCCGCCCGGCGTTCGCGGCAACGATGATGCCCCTGGCCTCCTTGTGGATCGCACCCCAACGGAGGGCGTCCAGCGCGGCCAGCTTCGCTTCCTCCATCTCCAGCGTCTGCAGCAGGCACACGGCAAGCCCGAGAGTCGGGCGAATGAAGGGTGCGATGTCGAGGGCCGCGCGATAGAGCGGAATCGCGGGGCGACACATCTCGTTCTTCCGGTACTGCTCCGCCAGAGCGTACATCACGACGGGGTCGTGCGGGAACAGCTCCAGTGCCCTGCGGTAGTGCTGTTCGCCCTCGCGTTTCCGATTGTGCTCGAAGTGGTTGGTGCCGAGCTGAAAATGCGACCGGTAGCTGTTCGGCGAATCAACGACACCCTGGCGAAGCAGCCGCTCCTCGTCGTGCCACACACGGTTGCGAACCACACTGCGCGATACACCAAGCGCGAGCAGCACTGCGAACCCCGCGGCGGCAGCATACCGGAGCCTCGGGCGACGCTCAAGTTGCGCATAGAGCGGCGGCACGACGCACGCGATGGCGATCATCGCGCCGACGCTGGGCAGGAGCAGCGTGCGCTCCGCGACGATGAACCCCACCGGAACAATGAAGTTGCTGACCGGCAGGAGGCTCACAACCAGCCACGCGATGCCGAAAGCGGCAACCGCGTTTCGCTTCCACGTGGCGGCGCAGAGGCCCACGGTCCCCAGCAGCACCAGCAGCCCCGGAAGCTGGGCGATGCTGGGCCCCTGCATGATCTCGACGTGTTGCGGCGCGTACTCCGTCGTGAGCCGAGCCGGCCAGAGGAGCAAGCGCAGCCACTCCGGCGCCACACCGACCGCCGTGAGCACGCGGTCGGTGGGAGAAAAGCTGACCACCTGAAATGGCAGGTACGGCTGGAAGCCCGCGCCGCCATCCGGCACCACAAACCCGCGCACCAGATAGAACGCGATACCGAGGCTCACGATCGCGATTGCCGGCATTCTCAATCGGGCAAGGCGCTCACGGATTGGGGTGCGGTCGGCCACGACGGTCAGCTCGGCGAGCCCGAAGAGAAGCGGGAGGACAATCGCGTTCTCCTTGAACAGGCACGCGGCAAGGTATATGGCCCCGATGGCGATCCATCGTCGCCAGCTGACTACTGCGACACTGCGGCCGTGGACGTACAGCCCGACGGCGAGTACCGCGAGAAGCCCCACCCAGAGCTCGGCCTGCCCGACGACGTTCGCGATCGCTTCCACGTGGACCGGGTGCACGGCGTACAGCGCCGCCGCCACGAAGGCCGCCGCGAACGGGAGCATTGCGCTCGCCATCCAGAGGATGGCGACGCTGCCCGCCGTGTGCAGCGCGATGTTGACAGCGTGAAAGAGGGACGGCGTGCCGCCTCCGAGCACCCACTCGATGCGAAATGCGATCACCGTGAGTGGACGGTAGCCATCGCCGCCGAAATGATCCGGCCAGTATGTATCCGCAAAGTCACGCCACCACGCCACGAGCGAGTGACGCCCCGATTGCACGACGATGTACTTGTCGTCGAACACGAATCCGTTCACGACACTGTTCGCGGACGCGGCCAGGGCGAGAGCCGCTACCGCCAGAGCCGCCAGGACCCACGTTCGTCGCGAGATCGTGCCGCTCGGCACCGGGCGCAACCAGGTCATTCGTGAGGCGCCTCCGCCCCACGGGAGCTGCGCGCGGCCCTCACGGAGTCGAGGAGTTGGCGGCCGAGCCGCACGTTGCCGCCACGTCGCAGCCACAGCAGCGTCTCGTCGTGCGCGGCATCATACTGTTTGCGCTGCAGCAGGCAGTGCGCGTGCCCGAAGTGCCCCATCCTGCTGTAAGGCTCGCTGGCAAACACCCAACTGTACAGCGGCATTGCCGCCTCGCACCGTCCGGCGGCCCGCAACTGCTCGGCGAACGCCCACGCCACGAGCGGGTCGTGAGGGAACAGCGCGATGGCGCGGCGATAGTGCATCTCGCCCTCGCGGTGGCGCCCCTGGCTCACGTAAAGAAGAGCAAGCTGAAAATGCGCCCGATAACTGTCCGGCGAATCGACGACGCCCTGCTCGTGAAGCGTCCGGTCGTCGCGCCAGACGGGATTGCGTGAATGGCTGCGCGCGACGCCGAGCGCCAGGAAGAGAGCGACGCCGCACGCGGTCGCGACGCGAACGGCCGGTCGCTCCCAGCCGAATCGCCCGTAGACCCATGGTATCGCGCTCGCCAACGCGATCATGGCTCCCACGCTCGGCAGGAGCAGCGTTCGCTCCGCGATGATGAACCCGGCGGGGAGAATGAAATTGCTCGCGGGAAGCAGCGTGATGATCATCCAGCCAATGCCGAAGCTCGTGACCGGACTCCGGCGCCAGCAGGCAATGGCCAGCCCGATGGTCCCGAGCAGCAGGAGAAGCCCGGGCAGCAGCATGACGCTCGGGCCCTGGGCGACTGCGACGTACGACGGCGCGTACTGCGTCATCAGACGCGCGGGCCAGAGCAGTAGTCGAGCCCATTCCGGTGAAGCGCCGATCATCGTCAAAACGCGATCGGTGTACGAAAGGTCGAGGGCCTGGAAGACGATATACGGCTGGAAACCCCCCACCGAGCCTCTGAGGACCGCGCTCCGCGCCCAGAGATATCCGAGCGCGACAACGGTCAGCATCAACAGCGGGAGACGCAGCGCTCCGAGCCGCCCGCGCAGCGGCGCGGGATCGGATACGATCGTCGTTTCGGCGAGCAGGAGCAGCGCCGGCAGGACGATGGCGTGCTCTTTCACCAGGCAGGCGACGGCGTACAGCGCGCCGATCGCGATCCATTGGCGCGCCCCCACGTCCCCCGCCGCGCGCGCCCGGACGTACAGGGCCACAGCGGTCACCAGCAGCACCGCGACGAACAGATCCGACTGGCCGACTACGTTCGCGATCGCCTCGACGTGAACAGGATGAACGGCGTACAGCGCCGCGGCTACCCACGCAGCCGCCGGTGGCAGCAGCAGCGCCGCGAGCCAGAACACCAGCGTCGAGCCGATGACGTGCGCCGCGACGTTGACGCCGTGAAACACGATTGGCGCGCCGTCCCCCAGCACCCATTGCGCGCGGAACGCGATGACGGTGAGCGGCCGATATCCGTCCGCGCCGGGCCAATAGGACCGCGCGAACTCCTCGACCCAGCCCCGCATCGAATGCATGCGGTTCGAGTTGAGGATGAGCGTCACGTCGTCGTAGGCGTACCCGTTGGAAAGGCTGCTGGCGGACGCGGCGAGCGCCAGCACGCCGACCGCCGAACAGAGCACCCACCAGCCGCGTCGCGTCATGAGCCGAAGTTGTACTTCAGGATGTGCCAGAACGCCGCGATACCGTCCCGCCACCCGATCTTCTTCCCTTCCGCGTACGTGCGGCCCGCGTAGCTGATCGGGACCTCGTAGATGCGCGCGTTGGCTCTCGCCAGTCGGGCGGTGATCTCGGGCTCGAAGCCGAAGCGGTCGCTCCTGAGGTGCGGCTGGATCGTTCGAGCGACCTCGCCGCGCATGGCCTTGTAGCAGGTTTCCATGTCGGTGAGGTTGAGGTTCGTGAGCATGTTGCTGAACGTCGTCAGCACTCTGTTGCCCACCGAGTGCCAGAAGAACAGCACGCGATGCGGACCGCCGAGGAATCGCGAGCCGAAGCAGGCGTCGGCGCGGCCGTCGAGAATGGGCGCGAGAAGCACCGGCCAGTCGGCAGGATCGTACTCGAGGTCCGCGTCCTGGACGAGGACGATGTCGCCCGTGCTCATGGCAAGAGCCTGCCGAATCGCCGCGCCCTTGCCGCGGTTCTCGGGCTGCAGGTGAAGCTTGTGGATCCGCTCCCTGGCATGCAGACCCTCGAGCATCTCGCGGCTGCCGTCGGTGGAGAAATCGTCCACTGCCACGATCTCCAGCTGCATCGGCTTGATTGGCGCGGCGTGGACGTTGTCCACGATCGACGCGATGGTGGCGCACTCGTTGTACACCGGCATCAGCACGGAAAGGCGTGCCGTGTCGCGGTCGAGGGGGGTGCGCGGACGCATCAGGGACACCGGAGTGCTCATGGGCGTGCGCGACCGGGACGAATGCGCGGCGGACGTCGGCTTTGTCATCGCGGCAGCGGGAGTTCGGGACGCTCCACGCGAAATGCGCCGCCTCCCGGCAGCAGATCGAGTGGAATCAGCCGCGCGCCGGTTGCCGCACCGTCGGCGACCAGCGTCTTCGCGGCAGCGAGGAATGCCGGTTGAACCGTGAGGACGAAGCTCACCGGCAGGTCGCCCAACAGCCGGCGCATCGACGCCGCGTTGTCGGGCACGCCGCGCGGCTGTATGTACTCCCTCGCGGTGAACGGGGCGATGGGCACCGCGCGACGGCCGGTAAAGAGATAGACGAGCTGTTCACCGTCCACGGCGACGATGTCGTCCATCCGTGTCTTGCCGGCGACCCAGCGAACCACCGGGCCGATTTGCGACGTCGCGACGCGCGCGGGCTGTCGCCACGCGCGGTTCCGGTACGAACGGGACTCGGCCCGCACGGCGCCGGCCGCCAGGAGCAGGCTTAGGGCGACCACCGGCAGCGCGACCGCGGGCAAGCGGGTCCGCGCTTCGAGGCTCCAGCGAATGCCTTCACCGAGCAGCAGAATCGTCAACGGCCAGATGGCGAAGAAGAAGCGCCAGGGCGCGTAAGGGAACACGAGCAGGATCCCGACGTAGGTCACCGTGAATGCGACGGTGACCGGAGCTCGGCGCAGCGACCGCCAGCTTCCCGCGAGGATCAGGCCGCTGGCTGCGATCGCGGCCAGCGAACGCGGCAGCCCGCGGTCGGACAGCGAGAAACGGTCGGAGAGTAGCGAGCCGACTTCGCGAACGTTCGCCGCGATCGTTCCGGCGATCAGACTGGAGCCGCCGCCGCGGATGCCATCGGAGATCCAGGCGCCGTAACTGCCGTAACTGCCACGCAGACCTTCCGCGAGCGCCGCGTCGTGCGTGGCAACCCACCACTGCCAGGGCGCCACCACCGCGGTGGCTGCCGCGGTCACCAGCGCCGCTTCGCGCCAACGACGTTCGAGAGCGAGCGGCAGCAGCACGGCGGGTAGCAGCGCCACCGCATGCGTCCGCACCAGTATCAGCGCCCCGGCCGCGGCCCCAAGCACCAGCGCCCGCCGCAGATCGGGCACGGCGGCTTTCACGTGTCGTTCGGCCAGGAGCAGCGCGGGAAGCAGCAGCGCGAGGAACATCGTCTCGGACAGCACGTGCCCCGAGAGGATCAGCAGGGGAAACGACAGCGTGGCCACAACCGCGGCCGCCGCCGCCGCGGGCGTGGGCCACGCCAGCACCCGCCGCGCGAAAGTCAGGATTCCCACGGCGGCCAGCGCCAGGAAAGCCGCGTTCGCCGCGAGGAACACGCCGGTGTTCCGCGGGAATTCGGGCACCAGCCTCCAGAGCACCGACAGTACGAGCGGGTATCCAGGCGGGTAATGCGTTGCGAACGGCGCGTCCGGGAGGTGGAGATAGCGATACCCGTCGCCGGTGGCGAGCGCCTTGGCGAGGATCACGTAGACGCCATCATCGTGAAAGACGCCGACCGGGTAGCTCGTCGCGGCCCACGAGGCGACCGCAAAGACCAGGGCGCCGATGAACACGGGAAGCAGCCGCTCGACGCGAATGGCGCGCGGCGACAGCGTCAAGCTTCGACTCCGTAGCGGGACAGCTTGCGGTACAGCGTGGACGGATCGATACCGAGCGCCTCGGCCGCGCGCGACTTGTTGCCGCCTTCGCTCTGCAACACCCACATGATGTAGGCGCGCTCGACCGCCTCGAGTGTCGGATTCGCTGGCGCGCGGCCGGAGACCAGCGGCTCCACCTTGCGCGCCGTCACGCGCTCGGGCAGCGCGTCGCGGCCGATCTGCTCTGCAGTGGTCAGGATGACCGCACGCTCGAGCGCGTTCTCCAGTTCGCGCACATTGCCCGGCCACTGGTACTCGTGAAGCGCTTCCAGCGCGCCGGGGTGGAGGCGCTTGGGCGGCTCGTTGCGCGCGCGGGCGATGTCCTGGAGAAAGTGCTCGGCGAGCACCGAGATGTCGTCGCGGCGCTGACGCAGGGGCGGCAGGTGGATGGAAATGACGTTCAGCCGATAGTACAGGTCGCTCCGGAAGCGGCCCACGCGAATCTCCTCGTCCAGGTCGCGATTGGTCGCGGCGATGACCCGCGTGTTGACCGGAACGGCTTCCGTGGCTCCTACGGGAATGACTTCGCGATGCTGCAGGGCGCGCAGCAGCTTCACCTGGGTGGCCGGCGTGGTCTCGCCGATCTCGTCGAGGAAGAAGGTGCCCGAAGCCGACGCCGTGAACAGACCCGGCTTGTCCCTCACCGCGCCAGTGAACGACCCCCTCACATGGCCGAACAGTTCCGATTCGAGGAGGCTTTCGGGAAGAGCGCCGCAATTGATGGAGAGGAACGGGCCATCGCCCCGGTTGCTCAGGTCGTGAACGAACCGCGCGAGCACTTCCTTGCCGGTGCCCGACTCGCCCTGGATCAACACCGTCGAATCGGTGGGAGCCACGGTCTCCGCCAGTCGCAGGATGTCGAGCCAGGCCTTGCTGTTACCCACCGGGCGATCGCTCCCCGTCTTGTCGCGGCGGCGGATCTCCTGCTTCAGCGACCGGTTTTCGACGCGCAGGCGGCGGTGCTCGGCGGCCCGGCGCAGGATCGCGAGCAGCTCGTCGTTCCGGAACGGCTTCTGGATGTAATAGAACGCTCCGGCGTTCACGGCCTGCATCGCCGACTGGAGCGTGGCCTGCGCGGTCATGAGAATGACCGGAACGTCCGGATCACTTTCGCGCGCGGCAGCCAGCACCTCGACGCCGTCCACGCTGGGCATCCGGATATCGGTGAGGATGATGTCCGGGTGGATCGCCTCGAGTTGTTCGATCGCCTTGCGCCCCCCGTTCGCGAGGTGCGGGTGAAATCCCTCGTTGCGAAGCAGGATGCGGAGGGTGTCGAGAATGGCGTCTTCGTCGTCGACGACGAGGACGCTGGGGCGGCCGGCCGCCGCGGCAGGAGGTGCGGTCACGCTAGTGCTCCGGAAGTGGCGCGCGCGCCCGAGCGCGTGCGTGGCAGGATGATCGTGAAGCGAGCGCCACGACCGGGGCTGTCGAGGAACACGAGGCCGCGATGCGCCTCGATGGCGCGGTGCACCACCGCGAGACCGAGGCCGCTGCCGCCGGGACGCGTCGTGAAAAACGGATCGAAGAGCCGGTCGCGAATCTCGGGCGCAATGCCGGGACCGTCGTCGCTCACGCGGACGGAGACGCTGCCACCCTCGAACCGCCCGCCGAGGGACATGCGCTCCGGGTCCACGTTCGAAGCCTCGACGCGCACCTCGCCGTTGGGTGGCGACGCCTGCACCGCGTTGAGCGTCAGATTGAAGATCGCGCGGTGCAGCAGGTCCTCGTCGCCGTCCACGAAAAGCGCGTCCCCGGTCGGGAGGTCGCACGTGACGCGGACGCCGGCGCGCCTGTCCGGGTGCGAACCGGCCAGCTTGGCGGCGCCCTGAACGATGTCGGCGACGTTGACCGGCTCGAGTCGGGCCACGCGCACCCGCGCGAAGTCGAGAAACTCGTTCAACAGGCGCGACAGCCGGTCCGATTCACGCATGACCAGCCCGGTCAGCGTGCGCTCGTCCTCCCCGACGCGCGGAACGCGGGAGAGTTGCTCGATCGCGCTGCGAATGGAGGCGAGCGGGTTCTTGATCTCGTGCGCCAGCGCGGCGCTCAGTTCGGCGACGCCCTCGAGGCGCTCCGCGCGCAGCCGCAGCGATTCCAGGCGCTTGACGTCCGAGATGTCCTGGAAGATCGCGGTCGTCGTGCGGGTGGTGCGGAGTCCGTCGCCTTCGGTGTGGGTCGTGGTCACGCCGACCGGGAACTCGCGCGTGGAGGTCGTTACGGTCGCTTCAGCGCGCGTGGTGCGGATGTTCGCGGTGATCGACCGGTTGACGGCCTCTTTCAGGTCCGGCGAGACGCGCCCTATCTCCTCCAACACCGGCTGGCCGATGTGGGCCAGCAGCTCGAGCCCGAGCAGCTGCTCGGCGGTCGGATTTGCGTAGAGGAGCCGTCCCGTCGAATCCACCGTCAGGACGCCGCTCCGGATGTTGCGAAGGATGTCGTCGGCCTGGAGCCTGAGCTGGGCAAGCTCGGCGACAAGGACGGCCTTGCCTTCGCCCTCGCGGCGCAGCAGGATGGCGAGGTAGCCGCTGCCGAGCGCGACTGCGGTGAAGACGCCCAATTGGAGCCAGACAGTGGCGGTCAGTGGAGCGACATGGCCGCCCCACACGACGTCGGCGACGTACAGGACATTGCCCAGCGCCGCGATGAGCAGCCCGCGCCCGAGGGGGAGCAGGAGCGACGAGGCCGCGATGACCAGGATGTAGAGCGCCGCGAACTGCGAAGCGGCGCCATCCGTGAGGTGCACGACCGCCGTGACGAGCAGGGTGTCGAAGACGCTCTGGAGGTACAGGAAATTCGCCCGGAGCGGTCGCCGGTAGATGTCCGAGTAGGCCACGGACGCGACCGTCACTGCCGTCGTCAACGCGAACGCGATGGACGCGATGATCAGCTTCTGCGTGTCGACTTGCTGGCCGGCGAGCACCGCCGCGAGGAAGATCGAGACGGCAATCGACAACCGCCCGATGTAGATCCAACGCAGCAAGCCGCGCGGATCGAGCATCGTCTGTTGCATCTGGGCGAGCGTTCGGGCCGAATACCGCTCCCGTCCCGCCGTGGGCTGCCTCACTTGCAAAGTGCGAGATTCTGATGGTTGGCTGTACTCTGGCATTCTGCTATATCTCTGGACGATCTGCCATAACTTGAGTTTCTATCAAGGCATGAAATTGCCATTGGCGGAGCCGGACGCAGGCGGCTCGGCCGGACTCGACCCCGCCCTGGGACTCGGCATCGTCCTCCTGCTGGTCCTGGCCAACGGCTTCTTCGTGGCGGCGGAATTCGCGCTGGTCGCGGTGCGCCGCAGCCGAATCGAGCAGATGGCGGCGGGTGGGGACCGGCGCGCGAAGGTCGTTCAAAGCGCGTTGACGCATCTCGACCGGTACATCTCGGGCACGCAGCTGGGGATCACGGCGTCGTCGCTGGCGTTGGGGTGGATCGGCGAGCCGGCGCTCGCGGCGTGGATCGACCGGGGGTTTGCGGCTGTGGGAATCGCGGCGCCGTCCGCGGTGGCTCACTCGGCAGCCGCCATCACGGTCGCGTTCCTGATAATTACGTTCCTGCACATCGTGATCGGCGAGCTCGCGCCCAAGAGCATTGCCCTCACGAAGCCGGAAAGCGTGAGCCGCGTGGTCGCGCGGCCACTGATCCTCTTCTCGACGCTGGTGTATCCGGGGATCTGGTTCCTCAACGGCGCCGCGAATTTCCTCCTGCGCCTGATCGGCATCAAGCCCGTTTCCGAGCTCGAGCACGTCCATTCGTCGAACGAGCTGCGCTTCCTGGTATCGCAATCGGCGCAGCACGGGCGACTGGATGAAACGGACAGCGCGATGCTGGCGGGCGTCTTCGACTTTCACGAGAAGAAGGCCCGCGACGTCATGCGTCCGCGCACGGAGATCGTGGCGCTGCCCATCACCGCCACCGTGGACGAGTTGTGGCAGGTAGTGCGGTCCGAGCGCTACTCGCGGTATCCCGTCTTCACCGAGGGTCTGGATGACGTGACGGGGGTGTTCCTGGCGAAGGACCTCTGGCTGCACGACAACGCCAAGCCGTTCGTGCTGTCGGAGCATGTGCGTCCCACGCTCTACGTCCCGGACAACCGGCCGGCAGAGCGGGTGCTGGACGACCTGCGCCGCAGGCGCGCGCACATGGCGGTAGTGCTCGACGAATTCGGCGGCACCGCCGGCATCCTGACGCTCGAGGACCTCATCGAGGAAGTCATCGGCGACATCAACGACGAATACGACTTCGCGACGCGCCAGGCGGTCGAGTCAAACGGCGTACTGGAGCTTGCGGGATCCATGTCGCTGGTGGACGTGCGATCGGACTACCGGCTGGCCATTCCCGAGGGTGATTGGAGCACCCTGGGCGGCTTCGTGTTCGGTGAGCTGGGGCGGCTCGCCCACATCGGGGATCGGGTTCGCTTCCCCGGCGGCGAGTTCGAGGTCGTGGCGCTGGACGGACGGCGCGTGGCCGCCGTTCGAGTGGTGATGTCGGGCGACACGCCACGCGACGGCACGAAGCCACCGCAGCCGGGCACGCCGGACGAGACGAAGCGCACAAAGGCCTTCAGCGACCGCGAAGTCCCGCTGTGATCGAGGCCCCAGGACGGGGAATCGCGGTCAACGACGACATCTCGATCCCGCCGGGCGAGCTGAGGTTCCGTGCGACGCGGGCGGGGGGCCCGGGCGGGCAGCATGTGAACACGTCGTCCACCCGTGTGGAGCTGCTCTGGGACCTGTCGCGCTCCCGCGTGATCGACGCGGAACAGCGCGCCCGGCTGCAGGAGCGGCTTGTGGCGCGCCTGGACGCCGAAGGCAACGTGCGCGTCGTCGCCAGCGCCTCCCGCAGCCAGACGCGGAACCGCGAGGACGCGGCGGACCGGCTGGCCACTCTCGTTCGGCGGGCGCTGGCGGTGCCCAAGGCGCGGAAGAAGACGCGCCCCGGGCGCGCCGCGGTGGAGTCCCGCCTGGAGTCGAAGCGTCGGCACCGGGACAAGAAGCAGGGGCGCCGGATCCGGGACGACGAGTGAGGCCTACTCCGCGCTCCCGATCGTGTCGGCCTTGAGATTCGCGATGGCAGCCTTCGCGTATTGCGCCGCGGGCGTCCCCGGATAACGCTCCGCCAGACGGCGGAGCTCCACGAGCGCCCGCCCCCGCTGCCGCAGCGGACCCAGAAACAGATCCGCGAGCTTGTTCGAGACGTAGATATCGTGTCCGGATTCGAGATTGGGCATGCGTTGAATCTCGCGATACAGCTCCGCCGCCCGCGCCGGGTTTTCGCCGTGCCCTTGATAGAGGTCGGCGGCGGCGATCCGCACTCTCGGGTCATCGGGCGCCGACGCGATGCGCTGTTCATAGAGGGCGAGCGCGCCGCCGTAGTCCCGCTGCATCACCAGGGCTTGCTCGCGCGAGAATTGGTCGTCGTATTGTGTGCCGGAGCCACCCATGTAAATGTGTTTCGCGAGTCCGGCAGCCGCGTCGCCCGCTTTGAGCCCTACCGCCGCGGCCACCGCGGACAGGGTAAGAGCGCATACAAGTGTGAATACAATCAGGATGCCGCCTCTCAACCCGAGTTTCAGGGAGCCGAGCAGCCCGAACATGAGCAGCGCCAGCAGGAAAACCGTCAGGGCGTGACGCAGCGCACGAAGGATGAGCGCTCCATCGGCTCCGTGGCGGTCGAAAAACGTCACTTTGTAACTCGAACGATGCTTCATGTGGTTTAGCGATAGAAAGACCCGTTGGCGCTCCCTACTATTAGTAGAGAGAGCTCGTCTAATAGAGAAAGCTCGACGCGCGGCAAACACGACCTCGCCGCCATCGAGTCGTCGTCGGGCATACGCCTTGCCCGCCCAGGCGCTGGAACCGGTCCGGGCGGTAGTTCGATTTGCACCGTACCTTCCACCAGCTCGAGCCTCGGGGCTTCAATGAGAGCATTCTCGTTCCGGTCGGCGGCACTGGTTTGCGTGCTCGCCGCCTTCGTCGACGTCGACGCGGCTGCCGCCCAATACTTCGGCCGCAACAAGGTCCAGTACGAGAAATTCGACTGGCGCATCCTGAAGTCGGATCACTTCGATCTGTACTTCTATCCCGCCGAGTCGATCAAGGTGCACGACGCCGGGCGGCAGGAGGAGCGCTGGTACGCGCGGTTGTCCGACATCTTCCGGCATCAGTTCGATCGCAAGTCGATCGTGCTGTACGCCGACCACCCGGACTTCCAGCAGACCAACGTCATCGGCGACCAGTTGTCCGAGGGAACGGGCGGCGTCACCGAAGGGCTCCGCACGCGCGTAGTCCAGCCGTTCACGGGCGTGTACGCGGACGACGAGCACGTGCTCGGCCACGAGCTGGTGCACGTCTTCCAGTACAACATCGCGGAAACGGCACCCGGCCAGGGGGGCCTGGCGCGCCTCTCGGCGCTTCCGCTGTGGCTCATCGAAGGCATGGCCGAGTACTTCTCGCTCGGACGCAACGACGCGCACTCGGCAATGTGGATGCGCGACGCGGTGCAGCGGGACAAATTCCCGACGATCAAGCAGCTCACGACGGATCCGCGGTACTTCCCGTACCGCTACGGACAGGCATTGTGGGCGTATATCGGCGGACGGTGGGGCGACCGGGCCGTGGTGGATGTCTATCGTCAGGCGTTGCGGGTGGGCTGGGACCAGGCGCTCGTCCGCTCCCTCGGGCTGAACAGCGACTCCCTCTCGAAGGACTGGGCGGAGGCCAACAAGGCGTTCTATCGGGACCAGATCGCCGGTCGGGCACACCCGGACAGCGCCGGTCGTACGGTCATCAAGTCGAAGGAACCCAGCGAGTACAATGTCGGGCCGACGCTGAGCGCCGACGGCCGCCATCTCGCGTTCTTCACCACCAAGACGAACCTGTTCGGCATCGATCTCGTCCTGGCCGACGCCGCGTCCGGAAGGATCATCCGCCGCCTCGCCGGGCCCCAGAGTGACGGCCACTTCGACGCCATCAGCTTCCTCCAGTCGGCGGGCACGTTCTCGCCCGACGGCGAGCAGTTCGCATTCGTCGTCTATGACGACGGGAACAACGAGATCGCGGTGCTTCGGACGCGCGACGGCCACGTCGAACGGAAATTCCGCCCGGGCAGCGTGGGAGCGATCTACAATGTGGCGTGGTCGCCGGACGGGCGGCTGCTCGCGTTCGCCGGCAGCATCGGCGGCATCAGCGACCTGTACATCGCGGATATGCACACCGGCGCGGTGCGCCAGCTGACGAAGGACAAGTACGCGGATCTCCAGCCCGCATTCTCACCCGACGGCCGCACGATCGCCTTCGCGACCGACCGCGGCGCGGGGACGAGCTTCGAGCGCATGACGTTCGGCGACCTGCAAATCGCCACTGTGGACGTGGCGTCTGGTCAAGTGACGGTCCAGCAGGGATTCCGCGAAGGCAAGCACATCAACCCGCAGTTCTCCCCCGATGGGCGCAGCCTGTTCTTCGTCTCGGACCAGGATGGCATCAGCGACGTGTACCGGATGGACCTCACGAGCAACCAGATCTTCCGGCTTACCCGTCTCTCGACCGGCGTCAGCGGAGTCACCGGGCTTTCGCCGGCGATCACCGTCGCGCAGCGCGCGGGGACGTTGATGTTCACGGTCTTCAAGGGGCAGGGCCATGAGATCGTCGCGCTGGAGGGCGCCAGGCTCGCCGGAGAACCCGTGGCAGCGAGCGGCCAGGCGCGTGTCGCCAGCGCCGCGACGCTGCCCCCGGGGGACGTTGCCGGCAACATGACGGTCGCGTCGTACCTGTCCGATCCCGCGACCGGGCTGGTGTCGGGCAGCGAGTTCCGGGCGGTGCCGTACTCCGCGTCGTTCGCGCTCGACGCCCTGGGCCAACCCTCGATCGGCGTCATGACCGGCGGCTACTACGGTACCGGAGTCGTCGGCGGGATCTCGGCGCTCTTCGGCGATCAACTCGGCGATCAGCAGATCTTCGGCGCGATACAGGCGAATGGAACGGTGAAGGACTTTGGCGGCGCGATTTTCTACCAGAACCTCCGGCGGCGGTGGAACTGGGTGACCGGTTTTCAGCACATCGCCTATCCGACCGGGTATTCGTACTGGGACATTCCCAGCGGTCAAAACGAGGTGCTGACCACCGTGATCCAGCGCATCTATGTGGATCAGGCGTCGCTGTCGGCGCAGTATCCGTTCAGCCAGACGAAACGATTCGAGGTCGGCCTGAGCGGAACGCGTCTCGGATTCGAGCAGCAGATCATGCGAGAATTCGTGAATCCGTTCGGCAACATCGTCAACCGCGAGATCCGTGATTCGGCCGGGCCTCCGGGGGCAACGTACGCCCAGGCCAGCGCGTCGTTCGTGGGCGACAACAGTTTCGGCGGGTTCACGTCGCCGATCTCGGGAGGCAGATACCGTTTCGAGGGCTCGCCGACCGTCGGCACGGTGACCTTCAATACCGCGCTCGCCGACGTGCGCAAGTACTTCTTCTGGCGGCCCGTCACGCTCGCGTTCCGCGGCATGCACTTCGGCCGGTATGGAAAGGACGGCGAGAACTACGACCGGATTTCGGCGCTGTTCCTCGGGGAGGAAACGCTCATTCGCGGATACGGGTACGGCTCGTTCGATCTCAACGAGTGCTCCGACCCCGACCAGCCCAGGACCGGGCCCCACTGCCCCGTTTTCGACCGGATGTTCGGCAGCAGGCTGGCCGTGTTCAACGCCGAGCTGCGCATTCCCGTGTTCGGGACCAGCGGATTCGGGTTGATCAATTTTCCGTACTTGCCTCTCGAGGTGGCGCCGTTCTTCGACGCCGGCATGGCGTGGACGTCGGACCAGAGCCCCGTGCTCGCCTTTCGGCAGAGCAGTTCGACGCCATCCTCCTGTGACAGCCAACGGACGCCGGAAGGACGGCTCAAGTACTGCGCGGAACGCATCCCGGTCTTCAGCACCGGCGTTTCGTTCCGGGCCAACCTGCTCGGCTACATGATTCTCGAGACGTATCTCGCGCGCGCGTTCCAGCGGCCGTTCAGGAAGGGTTGGATCCTCGGGGTACAGATCGCTCCGGGCTGGTAGGCCGCCACTAACAGCGATCGCTGTTGCCTGAAGCCCTCCGACGTCGGACATCCGACGTCGGAGGGCTTCAGGCATCCGACTCCAACGTCTGACGTCGAGAGTTTTTCGTCGGGCGCGACGTTCGGTAGTACCGGCGTCCGGCGCTACTTGGCCAGCCCATGGAGAGCCCGATACATATCCGCGTTCCGCATGACGATGCGGACGTAATCGCGGGTTTCCTCGAACGGGATCCGCTCGATGAAGATCTCGGGGTCGCCGGCGCCGGCGCGACGCGCCCAGCGACGCACGCGTGAGTCGCCCGCGTTGTAGGCCGCCAGCGCCCGCGGCAGGTTGTTGTACTGCGACAGAGCCGCCTTCAGGTGTGATGTGCCCAGGTCCAGGCTCACGTCGGGGTCGAACAGCATCGCGGGGTCCCACGTGGGATAGCGCTTCGCTTTCGCGATTTCCTCCCCCACACTCGGCATCACCTGCATCAATCCGCGGGCGCCGGCACGCGAAACCGCGCGCGGGTTCCAGGTCGACTCCTGACGGATCACGGCTGCGACGAGGGCCGGGTCGAGATTGTGCGCGCGGGCGCGGGCGATCAACTCCGCCTCGCGCAGCAGGGGATAGATCAACAGGTACCCGCGCGTGTCGGCTTCGCCGTTCGAGTCGCCGGTTCGCCCCGCGGTGACTGCCCGCCAGCCGAGTCGGATCGCGCGCTGCACCTCGCCGCGCGCGACGAGCGCGGCGCCGGCGCCGACGAGGCCAGCCGCCGAGGAGTCCGCCCGGCTCTCGATGCCCTCGTAGACGTACCGCTCCTCCACGGTCATCCCGAGATGCTCGAGCAGCTCCGTGCGATTCACGGCGGCGCGATAGGCCGGCGTGAGCTCGAGGCGCCCCGGCCCCGGCAGGCGACCGGGACTTCCCAGGCGCCGCGCGCTCGCGGACGCGTAAAACGACAGCGGGTCGCGTTGCAGCACCTCGGCCCAGCGCTCGCGCGCCACGTCCGCCCTGCCCGCGCGCTCCCAAGCGCGACCGGCCCAATACGTGGCGCCCAGATTCTCGTCAGAGCTCGGAAACCGCGTTCGCAGTTCCTCGAAGGCGCCCGCTGCGCGCGCGTAGCCGCCCAGCGCGAAGCTGAGAACGCCGGACAGGAAGCAGGCTTCGTCGGAATACGTCCCCGGTGCCCGCGCCACGCACGACTGGGCCAGCAGATCGCGCGCACGCGCGTCGCGGCCCGCGTCGTTCTCGATGTCGGCCAGCAGGAACAGCGCATCGGCCGCGAAGGGCGTGTCGCGATACGCGGTCACCACCGCCTGGAGCACGGGTCTGGCCCGGGCGGAACGCCCGGACCGCACGAGCGCGAGACCTCGGACGAGCAGCGCTTCTCCCGCCGTGCGCGTCGCGAACCGACGCGCCGCCAGCCGGGTGGCGGCATCCGCCGACCGGCCCACGGCGACCAGCGCGCGCGCGTGCGCGATGGCATCGTCGTCGGTGAGCATGGCGCCGGGCACACGCGCGAATCCGCTCGCGACCCGTCCAACCTGGCCGTTCTCCCAGGCGCGCCGGGTCGCCAGCATCTGAGACGTCTCGTCGAGACTCGGGAACGCCGCGTCGAGCACCTCGAGCGCGCGCGCCAGCGCTTCGCCGCGCACATCGCGCTGGATGTAGCCCAGGAGCCCGGCGCGCAGCGTGGAGCGCCGCGCGGAATCGAACTCGGATGCGAGCCGCAGCCGGTACGCCGACGCCATGTCGCCGAGCTTTTCATGAGCGTCGGCGGCCGCCAGCAGCATCCCGAACCGCTCGAGCGCGAACGCCTCGGTTGGGGCGATCCGCGCGCGCGCCACGGAGTCCTTGACGGACGCGTACAACCGCTCGCGGGCGCGGGCGTTCTCGGTGATACCCGCTGCGCGCAACAGCAGCCAGTCACGGATTGGCGCCATCGTGGCGGCGGCTCTCGCATACGAGACAGCCGCGCTGTCGTGGACGTCCAACCGATCGAGCGTGCGCGCCAGGAGCACGAGCCTCGTGGCGCGCGGCCACGGCTCGCTCGGCACGCGTAGCGACGCTTCGACGTATTCACGCGCCGCCTTGTCCTCACCGCGCTCCAGCGCACTGCGCGCCAGCAGCTCGAGGCCTTCCCCGCCAAAGCGCGTCTTGAGCCATGGCTCGTGCGCCAACATCGCGTTCACCAGCGGCCAGCCCCCCCACTGGGCAGCCGCGCGCGAGGCGATCAGAAGCGCTTCCGGCGTCCGGCGCGCCGGGTCGCGCAGCACCGGCATGACGAGCTTGCTGGCCACGGCTGCCCGGCCGTCGGCCAACTCCTTCTGGGCCGCCTGAACGTCGGGGTCGGTCGTCGCAACGTCCGCAGGCCTGGCGGGCAGCTGCACCGCCACCTCGCTTGGCGACTCGCGCGGCTCGGCCCGCTGGCACGCCACCGGGACGAGCAGCAGCGCCTGAAACACAGCGCACCGCATGCGCCGCGGCAGGACGCGATCCGCGCCGCGCGACACATTGCGCGAGACGGGCCCGTCGGGTTGAGTTCGCGAATCGGTCACGGAGTAAACAGTAAGCATCGGGGGGGTGCAGGCCTGTGCGCTATCCCACGTCGCCAATACGGCGGCGATTCCTGGAGTTTCTCGTGAGCGTCGCGGCGGTCCACATCGTCGCGATCGGCATCTACTACGCCATGGACATCGCTCACGCGCCGGCGCAACAGCAGCGACTGTTCGCCTGGGTGTGGATGGGACTTGCCGTGCTCGTGGTGGTCGTCGGGCTCCAGCGTCTCAAGCGGGCGCGCCGATCGGCGCGCGGACGCCAGGCCTAGTCTCCCGCGGCTCCGGTCGGCAGCGGCATCACGCGCATTCCGCGCGCCGGGGATTTGCGCGAGTGCTTCTGCCGGTACATGGCCTCGTCCGCCAGCTGGATCGAGTCCTCCAGGCCTTCGGCGCTCGTGTAGTCGGCGGTGCCGAGGCTGACCTCGAGCTTGACGGTCGTCTGGCCGTGGGCGACCTCGATCGGCTCCGCGGCACGGAGCACTTCCCCCAGGCGCTCCTCGACGTCCGCGCCACGCGCCGACGGAATCACCAGGAGGAACTCGTCGCCGCCCCAGCGATACAGCTTGTCGTACGGGCGCAGCGTCGAGCGCAGCAGGTCGGCGCATTGGCGCAGCAAGCGGTCGCCGGCGGCGTGCCCGTACGCGTCGTTCACGGCCTTGAGGTTGTCGAGGTCGGCGATCAGCACCGTTCCGAACGTACCGCGCGCCATCTCCAGCCCCACGCCCTGCGCGAACGCGCGCCGGTTCAACGAATCGGTGAGCGTATCGTACAACGCGGCACGGCGGAGCTGGTCGTGCGCGACGCGAAGCTCGGACTGGGCGTCGTCCACCTCGCGCTTGCCATCCTCCATCAGCAACACCACCATCGCGAAGCCGAGCGTGATGTTCAGGAGCAGGTCCAGATAGGTGTTGAAACCCACGAAGAATTCGGCCCACGCCGCGTCGACGCCGTTGGCCGCCATGCCGAACGCGACGGCGTACGTGAGCCAGAGTGCGGCGAGCGCCGCGAACGCGCTGCCACCACCGACGCTACCCAGCGTGCGGCGCGACGGCGGCAACGTGAACAGGAGCGCCGCGCACGCGCCGAGCGACACCACCGCCACTGGTGCCTGCCAGACCACCAGCTGATTGAGATCGCCCCCGGCTCCGATGAGTGACACCACCGCATACGCGATCGCGGCGAGGAACACGAGATTGCGCGGTCCCAACAGCCGGCTGCCCGTGACATACATCGCGGTCCCGGAGACGAACAGCACGAAGCTGGACAGTTTGGCGATCTGATACGCGAGGTACAGCCCCTGCACGACGGCTGACGACTCGTCAACGGGACTGGCCGACAATTGCGGCATGAGGACGTAGCGCGCGCAAAGCGCCAGGATGGCTGCCGCGCCGAACGCCCAGGCGGCCGTCCACGCGCCGAAATACCCCCGACGCAGCACGTACCGCCGCAGGAGCAGGAACAGGAGGACGAGGAGAAGCTCGCCCCCGAGCTGAACGACCACGCCAATAAAGAGAATTACGGCGGTGAGATCGCACGAACATGCGGTCGAGACTTTTTGAGGGAGGGGGACTGCAGGAGGGATGTCTATTGTGCAGTCCGGTTGCGAAACAGTCCAGCCCGAAACCACGCCGATCCGTTAAATCTTTGTAGTCCTTGAAGATTCGTGCATTTTGCGAAAATTCGATCTATGACCGACATCACAGAACTCGAGACGCCCGCGCTTCTGGTGGACCTGCCCCGCATGGAAGCGAACCTCGACAGGGCCGCCGAGTACGCGCGGCGACACGGGATTGCGTTGCGTCCACATATCAAGACGCACAAGTCTCCGCTGCTCGCGCGGATGCAGCTGGACCGCGGCGCTGCCGGCCTCACGTGCGCCACACCGCACGAGGCGGAGATCATGGCCGAGGAATCGGGCGACATCCTGGTCATGTATCCACCGGTGGGGCCTCGGCGCGCCGACCGCCTGGCGCATCTCGCACGCCGGGTGCGCTTGACAGTGGCGCTCGACTCCGCGGCGGCGGCGACGGAATTGTCGCGGGCCGCCGTGGAGGCGGGCAGCCGCGTTCGGGTGTTGGTGGAGCTCGACGCCGGAATGCGGAGAGTCGGCGTCCAGTCGCTCGACGACGCAGTGACCCTCGCGCGTCACATCGCCTCGCTTCCCGCCCTCGACGTCGCGGGGGTCGCGTTCTATCCGGGCCACGTGCGCGGGCCGGTCGCGGAGCACGGCCCGCAGCTCGCCGCACTCGGCCGCCTGGTGGCGGACGCGAAGCGTGCGTTCGAGCGCGCGGGCATCCCGCTCACGATCGTGAGCGCGGGCTCGACGCCGACCATCTGGCGGACGCACGAGGTCCTCGGCGTCAACGAGATGCGGCCGGGCACCTACATCTTCAACGACCGCACCACCACGGAAATCGGCGCGTGTTCGCCGGACGATTGTGCGCTGACCGTGCTCGCCACGGTCGTGAGCACGGCCGTCCCCGGACAGGCGGTGATCGACGCCGGCGCCAAGGCACTCGGACGCGAACCCATTCGAGGCTCGGACGTGGAAGGCTTCGGGGCGCTCCGCGACGACCCCGGCGTCGTCGTGAAATCGATGTCCGAGGAGCATGGCATCCTGGACTTGTCGCGTTCCACGTGGCGGCCGCGCGTGGGCGATCGGGTGCGGGTGGTGCCGAACCACGTCTGCATCGTGGTGCACCTCGCGGACGTGGTGTACGGCGTGCATGGCGACGACGCCGTGTCGAGCTGGCCGGTGGCCGCCCGCGGGCGCGGCCAACCGGTTTTCGTCGATCCCGCGGAGCCGTCGCTCCTCAGGACGGGTCTAGGACGCTAGCGGAGCGTCATGCCGCGCGGTGCGTCTCGCGCGCGATCGTGTTCCCGGTCGCGTCCGGACGAACCGGCAACTCGCGTGTCGCCGCTGGACGGTACACAGTCTTCGTGACCTCGTCGATGAGGACCGTCGGCCGGAGCGCGGGATTCTGTGCGTAGGTGTCGTGCGACATCGTTCTCTCTCCTTCTGCACTGTCTGACACGCGACACCGAAAAAAGGTTGGCTGCGTCCGGGTCGTTCCGCAGTGACGGATGGATTCTCGCCTTGCCTCCAGCGAATCTTCAAACCATGCGAGTGGACAAATGGCTGTGGGCGGCCCGGTTCTACAAGACGCGATCGATCGCTTCGGCGGAGATCGAAGCGGGCCACGTGGATCTCAACGGGGAGCGCGCGAAACCGTCCAAGCCGCTCAAGGTCGGCGACGAGTTGCGCCTTCGCCTGAACCACTACACGCACGTGATCCTGGTGCGGGCGCTGTCGGAGCGGCGCGGCCCGGCCAGCGAGGCACGCCAGCTCTACGAGGAGACCGAAGAGAGCCGGCGGGAGCGTGAACGCCTGGCCGAGCAGCGCCGACTGGCCCCCACTCCCGCATACGAGGAGGGTGGGCGACCTACCAAGCGTGACCGGCGCGACATGGCCCGGGTCAAGCGCCGCTACTGATCCGACGCCGCGCGGAGCGGCGCCCATGGGACGTCAGCCGGCGCGCTGGCGTGAGACGTTCGCGGCTGTACGCAGCAGCTCCGCTTGGGAACGGCTGCGCCGCAGCAGCTCGATCGCTCGCTGCAGCGCACGGTCCTCGCCCAGCGTGCGCTTCTTGGCAGCCGCCTCCCCGAACGCCTGGCGTGTCACACGCCGATCCAACTCGGCCCCGAGCATCGTGGCGGCAACGCCTTCGTACTTCGGCTCGATGTTGACGCCCGCGCCTTGCAGGCGTCGCCGCAACTCGGCCGCCCGCGCCGGCGTGACCGAAAACTCCGGCTGCGCCTGTTCACGCAGCTCGAGCGAGTACTGTTGCAGCACGGAGCGGATTTGCTGCCCTTTGGCAGCCACCGAGCGCAGGAACTGCTGCTCGAGCGTGGACATCGTGTCCTCGTGCACGAGGAAGTCGGGCACGATGCCACCGCCGCCATACACGACGCGGCCGCCCGCGCTCCGGAACTGCGGTCGCTTCACGCGGGACTGTTCCGTTTCCACTGAATCCTCGCTGCCCTCGATGATGCGGCCATCCACCAGGCGGCCCTCGAGCACGCGGCCGTCTTCCGTGACGCGCCTCTCGCGGTGGATGGAGCGCCCGCTGGGCGTGTACCACTTGCCCGTGGTGAGCTTGAGCGAGTATCCGCCGTCGAGCGCGTACAGCGACTGCACGAGCCCCTTGCCGTAGGTCGTCGCGCCCAGCACGAGCGCCCGGTCCTGGTCCTGGAGCGCGCCCGCGACGATCTCCGCCGCCGACGCCGAGCCGCCATCCGTGAGAACGACCAGCGGGACGCCCTCGGCCACATGGGGGCCGGCCGCCCGCGACACCTCGTTCGAGCCGCCGCGCGCGCGGACGCTCACGATCTCCTGGTTGTCCTTGAGAAACAGCGTGCTCACCCCGAGCGCCTGCTCGACGATTCCGCCGCCATTTTCTCGAAGGTCCAGCACGAGACCGCGCGCGCCCTGCGTCAGCACCTGACGCACGGCCGCTTCCACTTCCTCCGTCGCGTTCTCGTTGAACGTCTGCAGGGGGATGTAGCCCACGCCGTCGATGACCGTGCTGTACGGCACCGCCGGGACGTGCACTTCACGACGCGTGAAGGTGAGTCGGATGGGTGTCGGAACGCCCAGTCGCGTGAAGCTCACCACCACCTTGGAGCCCGGCGCGCCGCGAAGCCGGTCGGAGACCTTGCTCAGTCCCCAGCCAGTGGTGCTGCTGTCGCCGATCGAGATGATGCGGTCCCCTTCGCGTACGCCGCCGTCGTCCGCGGGCGTGTGGGGAAATACGCGCTGCACAGTGACGACGCGGTCTTCCTCCTCATCCAGGAGCATCCCCGTTCCGCCATACCGGCCATTGGTGCCGCGCGAGAACTCCTCGCTCTCCTGCGGGGAGAACAACTCGGTGTACGGATCCTGGAGCTCCTTGACCAGGCCCGTCGCGGCCCGGGCCATGAGATCGGCACTCTGGAGCGTGTCCACGTACTGACGCGACACCAGGGAGACCACTTGCTCGAAGAGCCTTGCATTGGCCCGCGACGGCGGTTCCTGGAGCAGAAAGCCGCCAGCCACGATCGGAATCAGCAGCAGGGCGGCGGCGAAAGTGGTGCGATTACGGGACATGGCTGCGGCGAGGAGGTAACTGCAAGAAGGGCCCGTGCACGGAATCTGTCAACCATACGGACGCTTCTCTCCACGGTTGCACCCGCGAGATTTGGCGGATGTCCTCCCCAGCCACGTCGGAATGGCGCGCGTTGACGGCCGTTGCGGTCCCGGTGGTCATCGTCGAGGTCGGGCTGATGTTCATGGGGGTCGTGGACACGCTGATCGTCGGCCGGGTCTCGGCCGAAGCGCTCGCCGCCGTGGCTCTGGGGAATCTTTACTTCTTCAATTGCATCGTGATCGCCGTCGGGACGCTGATGGCCCTCGACCCTCTCGTTTCGCAGGCGGTGGGCGCCGGTGATCGAGTCGCCGTCACCCGCGCGCTTCAGCGCGGAATCGTGCTGTCGGTGGCGCTCGGCCTGGTCACGATGGCCGGGATGATTCCCGCGGGGCCTCTCCTGCGCGCCTTTCGGCAGCCGGCTGAGGTCATTCCGGATGCGACGACGTACATCCATGTGAGCGCAGCCGGCATGATTCCGTTCCTGGGCTTCATCGTGCTGCGACAGAGCCTGCAGGCGCTTGGCCGGTTGGCGCCGATCGTCGTGACGATCGTCATCGCCAATCTCCTGAATGCCGCGCTGAACTGGGTGCTGGTGTTCGGGAACCTTGGGGCGCCGAGGCTCGGGGTAGCCGGGTCTGCGATCGCGACCGCGATCGGCCGTTTCGTGTTGTTCGGCATGCTGCTGGCGCTGACGTGGCGTGACCTGCGTCCGCATCTCCACGCGCTGGAGCGGGCCAGCCTTTCCTGGGCGCCGTTGCGCCGCATGCTTGCGCTTGGCCTGCCCATCGGCCTTCAGCAGTTCCTGGAGTTCAGCGTGTTCGGTACCGTGGGCCTGCTCATGGGCACTTTCGGCGCGGCCCAGGTGGCCGCGCACCAGATCGCTTTGAACATGGCCGCCCTGACGTTCATGGTGCCTCTCGGTGTCGCGGCGGCCGCGGCGGTGCGCGTGGGACACGCCGTCGGCGCAGCGGACGCGCCGAGGTCGCGCCGTGCGGCCAGAATCTCATACGTCGTCGCGGCAGGATTCATGTCCACGACCGCGGTGCTGTTTCTGGCGCTGCCGCGGCCGCTCTCGGCGCTTTACACGTCGGACGCGGCCGTCATCGCCATCGCTGCGTCGCTCCTGCCGATCGCCGGCCTGTTCCAGGTTGTCGACGGACTTCAGGCCGTGGGCGCTGGCGTGCTGCGTGGGCTCGGCGACACACGGATCCCGCTGATCGCAATGCTCTCCGGACACTGGCTCATCGGATTGCCCGTCAGCCTCGTGCTCGCGTTTCGAACCGGGATGGGCCCGCAGGGCCTGTGGTGGGGCTTCGTCGCCGGCCTCACTTCGGTCGCGATCTTCCTGCTGATCCGCGTGCGGTTCCTGTTCAGGCGCGGGGTGTCACGGGTTCACGTGGACTTACCGGCAGTAGCTGTCGAATAGCTCATCGCTCTTTCCGGGCGCGCTCAGACGCGGACGCCACCCAGACCGAGAACGGCAGGACCACGAATGACACGGATGACACGAATGACACGGAGCCGTGCCAGACAGTTCTTGACGTGAGTTTTTTGGACTTGTCTCACCTGGTATCGCAGGGACAAGACAAAACAGTCGAGACTGTAGTGCATGGCTCCGTGTCATTCGTGGCATCCGTGTCATCCGTGCTCAGGCAGTTCCCTGGTCTGAGCGGCGTGCTTGGTCTGAGCGGCGTGCAGCCGGCGTCAGGACGATGCTCTGGTCTGCGAGAGGAGGGCCTCGACCGCCTGTATTGATGTGGTGAGACGCGCGTCGCGATCTCCGCCGATCTCCCGGAATGTCAGCCCGAGGCTCGATAGCTTTTGCCGAAAGAAGTCGTGCATCTCGTCGCGACGATCGGCCCGGTCGCGCACGCCGTCCGGTACCCACGGAATGTCCGGCGTCATGAGGAGATAGAGGTGCCCCGCACGGGCGATCGCCTCGCGCTCGATCCACTCGGGGCAACGGCCGAAGTAGTGCTCGCAGTACACCACCGTGCTGACGAGATCCGTATCCAACACCACGAGATCGCGGGCGCGCCCAATGGCCGCGTCCTCGCTCGCCATCTGTCCTCGCGCTATCGCCCCGTGGTCCTGGAAGTCGATCCTGCCGTCGCGCGCTGCGGCGAAATCGCGGACGAACTCGGCCGCAACCGGCGCACGAAGGTATTCGCCGAGGCGGCGCGCGACTTCGGTCTTGCCCGTGGATTCCGAACCGGTCAGAACGACCTTGATCACGCAGTCCTGAGAGTCGGTGTCGTTGCCGCGGCGGTCTCGCGGTCGCGCACGAGGCTGCGGCGCCATTCGACGAAACCGAGGATCGCCAGGCCGAGGAACACGGCGTACAAGCCCGCGGTCACGTACAGCTCCTTGTACAGGTACATCGGCACATACGCCACATCGGCGATGATCCACAGAATCCAGTTCTCAAGGATCTTGCGGGTCATCATCCACTGCGCCACGAGGCTGAGCGTCGTGAGGCCGGCGTCGAGGTGCGGAAGCGACACGCCCGGCAGCGTGGACGTGTAGCGGGCCAGCGTGATCCAGCAGGCAACCGCGACAACCGCCGACACCGCCCACACCCTGACCGTCGCGCGCGACACGTGCAACCTTGACCGCTGCGCCCCGCCGTGCAGCCACTGGTACCACCCGTAGATCGACAGCGCCAGATACACGACCTGGAGCCCCATGTCCGAATAGAGACCGCTGCGGTAGAAGATGAACGTGTACAGCGACACGTTCACGATCGCGGTCGGCCAGCTCCAGATCTTCTCGCGCGCGCTGAGGAAGACGCTCACGGCGCCGGCGAGCGCGGCAATCCACTCGATCAACTGCATCGTGTTAATTGTAGCCATGCGCATCCTGTCGGTGACTGACGCGGCCTCCCGGCGCGCGGCGCTGCGCGAGGCGGCCGAGTTGTTGCTCGCCGGCCGACTCGTGGCCTTCCCGACGGAAACGGTCTACGGGCTCGGCGCGCACGCGCTGGACGCCGAA
Source organism: uncultured Gemmatimonadaceae bacterium (assembly GCA_963724885.1). GTDB lineage: Bacteria > Gemmatimonadota > Gemmatimonadetes > Gemmatimonadales > Gemmatimonadaceae > DASPMP01. The sequence goes on from CAVRWG010000005.1 coordinate 965,209, forward strand.
GCCGTGCAGCGCATCTACGACGCGAAGGGACGCCCGGAAGCCAACCCGATCATCGTACACATCGCGTCCAGCACGCGTGCGCGCGAGTTGGCCGCGACCTGGACGCCTGTCGCCGACGCGCTGGCGCGCGCCTTCTGGCCCGGGCCGGTGACGCTCGTGGTCCGCAAGGCACCGGTGATCCCCGACATCGTGAGCGCGGGACTCGATACCGTCGGCCTGCGGGTGCCGGCGCATCCCGTGGCGCTGGCGCTCCTGAACGAGGTGAACGTGCCTATCGCCGCGCCCAGCGCCAATCTCTCTTCGCAGGTGTCGCCGACGACCGCGCAGCACGTCGCCAGGGGCCTAGGCGACCGCGTGGACCTCATCCTGGATGGCGGCGCCACCTCAGTGGGCATCGAATCGACCGTCGTGGACGTCACGGGAAAGGTGCCGCGCATCCTGCGTCCGGGAATGATCGGCCGCGAAGCCATCGCTCGGGTGAGCGGAGAGGCAGCTACTCACGCAGCGCCGCTCTTCGGCGACGAAACGCCACGCTCTCCCGGCCTGCTGGGCAGGCACTATGCCCCACGGGCGCACGTGCTGCTGTGGAACACCGCCGAACTGGCAACCGCCGTCGCACGTGCTCATGCGTCCCAGGAGGCAGGGCGCCGTGTGGGCTCGATCGGGTTCAGCCCGCTTCCGCTCGATGCCGCGCTTCAGCGCGTGCTGCCGGGCGATCCGGACGGCTATGCCCGGCAGATCTACGCCGTGCTTCACGATCTCGACGAAGCAGGCTGCGATGTCGTGCTGGTGGAGCGCCCGCCGGACTCACCTGAATGGGCGGCGATCGTTGATCGCCTCGAGCGGGCTGCGAGATAGGAGGTGGTGTTGGGTAGCACCCACCACCTAGCACCCACCACCTAGCACCTATGTCTTGTGCCTGAACGTGATGCGTCCACGGGTGAGATCGTAAGGCGAGACTTCCACCGTCACGCGGTCGCCCGCGAGCACTCGGATGCGGAAGCGGCGCATGTTGCCGCCCAGGGTCGCGAGCACCGTGTGCTGGTTGGGCAGCGTCACGCGAAAGGTCGCGTTCGGCAGCACTTCCGACACAGTCCCTTCCAGTTGAATCGCTTCTTCCTTTGCCATTCAGTGATTTAGTGTTTGGCCATCCCGGAAACGCGTCGGGCTCCGGCTCTGGCCCTTGAGCTTAACGCCCAACGGCACAAAGCACAGAGCCCTCGGCTCCGAGCTCAGATCTAGGCTTTGGTGACGTTTTCAGCCGCCGGTCCCTTCTGGCCCTGGACGACATCGAACTCCACGCGATCACCCTCGGCAAGCGACTTGAAGCCGTTGCCCTGGATGGCCGAGTAATGGACGAAGCAGTCCTTGCTGCCGTCGTCCGGAGTAATGAAGCCAAAGCCCTTCGAATCATTGAACCACTTCACAACGCCCTGGGTACGCATCACTGCACTCACTGTAGAAAGTTTGTACGACCGGCGGGAACAGAAAGGGACCTCGCGCGAAGCCAGGTCCCTTTTACGTGATCGCTGGAAAGGCGCGAACGGTGCGCCGAATCGCGAGGTAGAACGTAGTGGTGGATACAGGCCCGGTCAATCACAGCCGCGCGCCAAGGCCTCCCTCCGGCGAGCCAGACGGCCTCCAAACGCGTTCTTGACATCCTGTGTGACTATCTTTCGCGATGACCGGGGTGCGCGAGCAAGTCGCCCGCGCTGAGAACAGACCCGTGGAACCTGATCCGGTTCATACCGGCGTAGGGAGTCGACATGCGATCCATCGTTCTGGTTTTCGCGCTTGCGCCGTCCGCGCTGAGCGCACAGGCGGCCGGCGACACCACGCGCGCGCGCCGCGACAGTACGACCCGGCTCGAGGCGGTCACCGTCTCGGCGATCCGGGGCGGGGCCCCTGATGAGGCGCCCATCTCGGCGAAGACGATCACCGCGGCAGAGATCGAGCGGCGGTCGTTCGGACAGGACGTGCCCCTGCTGCTGCAGGGTACTCCGTCCCTCACGTCGTACGCGGAGACGGCGAATCACTGGGGCTACAGCTACATGCGCCTGCGCGGCATCGACCAGTCGCGCATCAACCTCACGCTCGACGGCATCCCGCTCAACGATCCCGAAGACCAGGTACTGTACTTCGCCGACTTCCCTGACCTGGCCAACAGCATTGGGTCCATCCAGGTCCAGCGCGGCGTAGGCACGAGCGCGCCGGGGACGGCGTCCTATGGCGGGTCCGTGAACTTCCAAACGCTGCCCGTTGCGACCGCGCGCCGGGGCGCGCAGCTCCAGCTTCAGGGCGGTTCGTTCGGGAGCGCACGGGCGAGCGCGGAGTACGCATCCGGCCAGTCGGCCGGCGGCCTCGCGGTGTACGGTCGGCTGTCGGCGCTTCGCTCCGGCGGCTACCGGAGGCATTCGGGCATGGAGGGCCGCTCCGGGTTCGTGTCCGCGGCGTATGTCGGGGACCGCGACATTCTCAAGTTCACCGCGTTGGCCGGGCTCTTCGCGGACACGCTCGCGTACGTGGGCGCCACGGCCGCCGAGATTGCCGAGGACCGCCGCAGCAATCCACTGCGGCCCGACGAAGTCGATCGCTTCGGCGAGCAGGTCGCGGCGCTGTCCCACACGCGCCTGATGGGCCGCGCCGGGACGCTGGCGAACACGCTCTACCGGATCTCCGCGAGCGGGGACTACGACGTGTGCATCGCCACGTGCGATCAGGCGCAGGGCGACCTCTGGAACTTCCACCTCGATTTCGCGTGGTACGGCCTGACCAGCGTGTGGTCGGTGGAGCGCGCGCACCTGCGCGCGAGCGTCGGGCTGAACGCCAACACGTATGACCGCGACCACCACGCGTACGCGCGCACCAGCCCGGGTCAGGCGCTGTACTTCAACACGGGGCACAAGGACGACGTGAGCGCGTTCGCCAAGGTGGCATACGATGTCGGTCGCGCGACGCTGTTCGGCGACGTGCAGGGACGCCGGGCGAGGTTCGGCTACACGCCGGATGCAAGCGCCGGCATCGGGAGCAGCGCGATCGCGTGGGCGTTCTTCAATCCCAAGGCCGGAGTGACGATCCGGCTGACGCCGCGATGGTCCGCGTACGCGTCGTACGGGGTGAACTCGCGCGAACCGGCGCGGAGCGACATGTTCGCGGGCTTCGACAATCTGGATACGACGAACGCCGCGTTCGTCGGCCCGTTGACGCGAGTGCGGCCCGAACGCGCGGGGGATGTCGAGGCCGGCGTGCGCGTGCGCGCCGCAGCGTGGACCCTGGACGCCAACGCCTTCGCAATGGAGTTCAGGAACGAGATACTCGCCGTGGGAGAGCTGAGCTACATCGGGACGCCGTTGCGGACGAACGTGGCGTCCAGCTGGCGCCGCGGCGTCGAGGCCGACGCGCAGCTGCGAGTGTCGGACAGGCTGCGGGCGGAGCTGAGCGCCACCACCATGCGCGCGCGAATCGCGCGATTCACCGACGACGCGACCGGGTTGTCGTACGCGGACGTCGAGCCGCTGCTCACGCCGCGCCTGGTGAGCACGCAGCGCGTGCAGATCGCGTTGACCGCGGCGCTGTCCGTGGACCTCGTCGGACACTATTCCAGCCGCTCGCAGCTCTCGAACACCGGCGACGCGCGGCTGCGACTGCCAGCGTCGTACGTGACCGGCTTGTCGGCGCAGTGGAACGGCCGTGGGCACGGCGCCGCGCTTCACCTGAACAACCTCGGCAACTCGGCGAGACACGCGGGCGGACACGTCAGCGCCGGCGAGGCGCGCTACTACGTGCTGCCGCCACGCAACGTGGTCCTCCTGGCGCGCATCGGCGGGCAATAAGCCGAGTCCGCCGCACGCGTCATCGACGCGGCGAGTCGCCGTTCGCGCACAACTTGCTTTTTCTGCCTCCGCGGAACTCCGCGGAGGGAGAACGAGATGACACAACCGGGGCCCGGCCCCAAGGCGTCGTCGCGCCGTCGCTGGTGGAAGCGAATGGTGCGCGACGGGCTCATCGTCGCCACGATGCTGGCGGCGATAGGCTTCACCGTATACCTGATGCGTCCGATCTATGCGCGAAGCGCGCCCGTGATGGGGCCCGTCATCCGCGGCGCCGCGTCGCCCAGGATCAGTTCGCCGTCGATCCCGATACCACCCGGCACGCTGGCGGACTCCGTCGCACGCATCGAAGCGTCGCCCGAGTTTGCCGACCAGAAGCGCCGGTTTGCCGCGGACCTGGTGCGCACGGGACGGATGAGCCAGGCGCGCGCGGACTCGGTTGCGCATCACGCCGTACGGGAAGCCTTCCTTCGCGGCGTGCCACCCGCCGTGATCTTCGGAGTGATGCTCACCGAGAACGCGCAATTCATCTCGCGCGCGCGCTCCAATGTGGGCGCGGTGGGGCTGATGCAGGTGTACCCGAAGGTCTGGCTGAAGGAGCTGAGCCGGAAGTTTGGCGATCCGAACATCGTTGCGGACTCGACGAACCTGCGGTACGGAGTGTTCATCCTCGAGCACTACCTCAAGCCGCGCGCAAAACGGGCGGGCCGCGAGCACCTGGTCGCCACGCAACCCGGCAGCCTGATGAAGGGCCTGCTGCGCTACAACGGCTGCGTGCGCGGCACGAACACGCCGCGCTGCCATACGTATCCGTCCAAGGTTCAGCGGTTCGTGGAGCGCGACGCGGAAGCGCTGTGCGGCGACAAGAGCTTCTATCAGTGCATCGCGGAGCCGTTCATGGCGGGGCTGATGGGTGGCGGGGCCGGCGGGGATTAATAGGTAGGTGGAGCGTGATCGATGGGTAGGCAGGCGGCTAGGTCGAGGCGCGAGGCCCCAAGGCGGAGTACGCTGCGCTCCTCAGTCGCTCGCTAGAACGCTTCGCTCCCTCCGGTGCTCGCTGGCTTCGGCTTGCGCCCTAGGTGGCGCGCGGCGCCTCAGGCACTCCGCCTTTGGGGCCTCACGCCCTCGACCTGCCGCCGCCTCGAACGGCCTCGCCACCGCACCTACCACCCAACACCTAACACCCATCTTCACATCCCCGACGGGAACGTCTCCGGCGGCTCCTCGACGCTGCGCTCCCAGGGCTCGCCCGGCTCCAGCGCGCGCAACGCGGTCGTCTCGTCCAGATGGATCACGGCATCGAACTGGCTCGGCAGCTCGACCTCGTAGTAGTGGCTCGCCCGTTCGGTCTCGGGCCGATAGATGACGCCAATCGCGCGCTGCAACCTCGGCTCGGCCAGCGCGCGCGTCGCGTCGTTCTCCTCGGTGAGCCGAAGGAGGAATCGCGGCACCCCTCGCGCTTCCGCCAGGTCCGAGAACCCGCGTTCGTAGCTGCCCGCAAGCGCCGGGCGAACAATCATCCGATGGCCCGGTTCGTCCCAGCCGTGAGCGGCCGTCACGGTACCCGAGTTCGTGCTGAAGCCGATCAGGCACGTATCGGCCCCGTATCGCTCGCGCGCGAGTTGGCCCAGGTTCAGCTCCCCGCGCCGACGCATGTCCGTGAAGCGCGCGTCGCCGAGGTGTGAGTTGTGCGCCCACACGACGACCCTCGCGGAACGGCCGCTGGCCGCCAGGTGGCGCCTCACGGCTTCCAGGGTGTCCGCCATGTGCCGGTCCCGCAGGTTCCACGACGACGCGCGGCCCCGGTACAACGACCGGTAGTACCGTTCCGCGTCGTGGATCAGTTGCGCATTCTGCTCGGCGGAGAAGTAGTCGTCGAGCGCGAGGCTGCCGTCCGCCGCTACATAGTCGAGTGCGCGGGCGCGAAGATCCACGAGCTGGCGCACCGCCTCCGGCTCGCACTCCGCCACGATGTTGGCGGCGACAGCGTAACCGTACGCGTGGCTGTCCTCTCCGAAATGCTCGAAGCAGGCATACCGCGTCCGCGCGCGCGCCGCCGCGTCCGGGTCCACCCGCTCGAGATAGCGCAGCACGGCCTGGATCGAGGCGAACATGCTGTAGAGGTCGAGACCGTAGAACCCGACGCGATGCGCCTCGAGGCGCGCCCCGTTGTGGTCGCTCAGCCAGGCGATGAAATCGCGGACGACCTCGTTGCGCCACATCCACGTGGGGAATCGCCGGAACCCGTCCAGTGCCTCTTCGGGGCCGCGATCGTCGCCGACGCACTGGAGCCAGCGATCCACGCGATGCGCGTCCGGCCAGTCTCCCTCGATGCAGACGGCTCCGAACTCCTTTTCTTGAATGAGCCGCCGTGTAATGGCGGCGCGCTCCGCGTAGAACTCGTGCGTCCCGTGCGTCGCCTCACCGATGAGAACGACGCGGGCATCCCCGACGAGGCTCAGCAGCGAGTCGTAGTCGCGGTCGCCTCCGTCCAGCGGCTCGATGGCCTCAGCCAGCGCATCGATCGGAAAGGAAACGGTCCTGGGAGGGCGGCGTGTTCGTAACACACCAGCCGGAAATGCATCTCATGCGCCGTGCGCCACTGTAAGGACGACCTTGCCAAACGTCTCGTTGCTCTCGAGCAGGGCGTGAGCGGCGCCGATTTGCTCGATGGGAAACGTCCGGTCGATGACGGGCCGCACCTCACCCCGCTCCAGCAGCGGCAGGACGTCGCGCGCGAAGGCGTCGGTCGCGGCGGCCTTCTCGCGCGCAGGCCGGCTGCGGAGCACCGTGCCCCGGATCGCGAGCCGCTTCGAGAGGATGGCGCCGAGGTTGAGCGTCGCGGCGCGTCCGGCGAGCAGGCCGACGAGGATGATGCGCCCCTTGCCGGCCGCGCACTCGACGTTGGCGGCAAGGTACGGCCCTCCGACGAGGTCGAGGATCACGTCGGCGCCCGCGTCAGACGTCCAGCGCATGACGGCGGGCGCGATTTCGTCGGGGCCGGTGGCCACGAGACCGTCCTCGAGACCCAACGCGCGGGCCCGCTCTATCTTGTCGGCCGTGCGCGCCGTCCCGAAGCAAACGCCTCCGAGGGCGCGGACGAGCTGGACGGCGGCCAATCCGACGCCGCTGCCGACGGCGTGGACGACCACGCGCTCACCGGCCCGCAGCTGCGCCTGCGTGACGAGCGCGTCGTGCGCCGTAATGAACGCCTCGGGCACGGCGCCAGCCTCAGTCCATCCGAGATCCCGCGGTATGCGCGCCAGTTCATTCTCGTGAATCGCCGCGTACTCGGCGTTACCGCCGCCGCCGATGATCCCGAACACGCGATCGCCGAGGCGCCAGCGCGAAGCGCCCGGGCCCAGGTCCGCGACGTCGCCGGCGATCTCGAGTCCGGGGATGTTGGACGGAGCGCCCGGAGGCGCCGGATACAGGCCGCGACGCTGGAGCAGGTCCGCGCGGTTCAACGCCGACGCGTGAACGCGGACGAGAACCTCTCCTTCGCGGGGCAGCGGCCGGGGAACATCCAGGATCTCCAGCACCTCCGGTCCGCCGGCCCGCGTTATCACCGCGGCGCGCATGGCACCAACCTGTGTCGCGCGCCTACCGCCTCTCGCCCGCCGTCTTTCCGTCTATCGCGTGCCGGAACTGCTCTCGCAGCGCCGGATGCGCCCGCAGCAGGTACGTTCCCATCGCGGCCGCCGCGAGGAGATTGCCGATCATGACGTTGTACCACGCGAGGTCTCCGAGCGGCGTCGCCTGCTGCAGCAGCCCGACGAACGCGTAGAAACCCACCTCGGTCGCGGCGAAGAGCACGACCAACCCCATGAGGATGGACGGCTCGCGATTCGCGACATTCACGATCATCGCGGCGATGAGTCCGAGGACGATGAACGCCGCGTAGTGAAAGAGCGTGTACGAGATGATGAGGGCGGCCGAGCTCTGGGTGTCGGGGACCGGTCCGAGGATGCCGAGGAGTGCGCGACCGAGCGTCCGCGGTGTGAACAGCGCATTGCCAGCGATGAGATCGACGAAGAAGAACCAGATCGCGATGACCGTCGCGCCGATGATGCCGGCGATCACGCCTTCGCGCACCAGCGGACGCGGCGTTCTGAGCGCCGCGTCATAGCCCGCGCGGATGGCCGCGGGATTCCGGCGCCAGGCCACGAGCAGCAACAGGACGAGGAGCACCACCGGCACGAACACGCCGGGCTCCCGACTGATCCACTGCGTGATGGTGGCGGGGATCATGAGGAGCGCGAGCAACGCGGCGGCAATGGACGCGACGCGGGGAACGAGCAGCATCGCGGCGCCGGTGACCTCCACGATCCCGACGATCGTGCGGATCCACTGCGGGAATCCTTTCATGGCGGCCGCCTGGAGACCGATGGGTTCGACGCCAATCAGCTTGGCAATGCCCGTGGTCGCGAACACCGCCGCCAGCAGCACACTCAGGATCCACACGACGATTGAGTCCGCGCTACGCGCCCGCTGCTCCATAGGTCACCTCGGTTGTGGCCTGTCGAGAGTATACCGCCGTTTGGGATCCCGGCCAGCGTCAGGCCGGTACGAACTCCGTCCTCGTGCCGCGCAGCGCTGCCTGCACCATCACGTATTCGCCCACGTTGTCCATCGTCAGCACGCCGAGCAGGCGGCCGTTGCCGATAACCGGCATCGAGTGGCATCCGCACGCTTTGAGCCGCGCCAGCGCCTCGTCGGCCGGCTCCTGCGGGCTGGTCTGCTGGAACTCCCGATCCATCACGTCCGCGACAAGGGCCTTTTCCCCGTGCTCCGCCAGGGCCTTGAGCAGTTTCGTGCGGGTCAGCATGCCGAGCACCGACCCATTCTCGACCACCGGGAAATCCTGCTGGAATCCGTCGAGGATGAGCTTGACGGGTCGGCTGAGCGGATCACCGGGCGCGACGGTCTCGATGTCGGTGATCATCAGCCGGTGAATGGGCACACCATCGAGCATGGCCGATGTCTGGACCGCGGCGGCCTCACCAGCGGCGGCAAGCCAGACGAACAGCGCCACGATCACGAGGAAAGGATTGCCCAGAACGAACAGTCCGACCATGCCGAAGATCAACGCGAAGAACCGGCCGACGCGGGCGGCCGACTCCGTGGCGTGCGCGTAGTCGCCGCTCCTCATCGCCAGGATGGCGCGCAGCACGCGTCCGCCGTCCATCGGGAAGGCGGGAATCAGGTTGAAGAGCACGATCCAGATGTTGACGGCGAGGAGGCGCGCCACGAAGGAGCGTGAGAGGAAATCGGCGCCGACGCTCGCGCTTTCCACGAACGTCGGGATGCCGCCGGTGGCAGTGAGCAGGAGGACCAGGAGCCCTGCGATGACCACGTTGACCGCGGGTCCCGCGAGCGCGACGACCAGCTCCTGGCGCGGGTTGCGAGGCATGCGCTCCAGGCGCGCCACGCCTCCGATGGGCAGCAGTGTGATGTCGCGCGTGCGGATGCCGTAGCGGCGCGCGGCCCAAGCGTGCCCCAACTCGTGCAGCAGCACCGTTGCAAACACCGCGACCACGAACAACACACCGCTCAAGGCTGAACGGGCGCTGCCCGACCGCTGATACTCTCCAAACGCGACCCAGGCCAGCAGCAGCAGGAACGTTGCGTGAAGATACAGCGCGATGCCGCCGATCGACCCCAGTCGCCAGGACCACTTCATGGAGCGCCTCTCGGGCTGACTCGGATTAGAATCTAGCCCATGGCCCCCCTCCTCTATCTCGCGATCGGCCTGGTCGCCGGTGTGCTCGCCGGCGTCTTTGGCATCGGCGGCGGCGTTCTGATCGTTCCCGCCCTCATCCTCCTGGCGAAGTTCTCGCCTCAGCTCGCCACCGGCACGTCGCTGGGCGTGCTGCTGATGCCTGTCGGCATCCTCGGCGCGTGGAGCTACTATAAGGAAGGCAACATCAAGTTCACCGCATCGCTCTGGATCGGGCTGGGCGTGTTCTTCGGCGCGTACGTCGGCGCCAGGATCGCGCAGCAGATGTCCCCGTTGATGCTGAAGCGGTCGTTCGCCGTTTTCCTCGCGGTCGTCGCGGTGAGGATGTGGTTCGCCAAGTAGATCACGCGGACAGGGCGGACTTTCGCGGGCTGCTCGCCTGTCCGCGTGACCTAACGGTTAACCTGTCCGGCTCGTATCTCTACAGTCCCAGTCAGACCAATCCCTCAGGAGGCAGGATGTCCTTTCGGTCCCTTCGCCGGGCGATCGCGCTCATCGCGGTTGGAAGCACGCCGGCACTCGCTCAACAGCCCATCGACTCGGCGTATACCGCGAAGATCAAGGAGCATCTCCAGGATTCCCGGATCACGACGGAGCTGGTCGATCATCTGCCGGCATCCAACACCGTCCCGACGCCGCTCAAGTTCCATGGGCGCATCGTGGGCACGCCGGGCGAGCTGACCTACACGAAGGACATCTACCGGTATTTCGACGCGCTCGACAAGGCGTCCGACCGCGCCCGGATGTGGAGCCTCGGCAAGAGCGAAGAAGGCCGGGACATGGTGGTGCTCGTCATCGCGGACGAAGAGACGATCCGCAATCTCGACACGCACAAGGCGAACATCGCCGCGCTCACGGATCCCCGGAAAACGACAGACGCGCAGGCCAGGGCGTTGATTCCCCGGACCAAGCCGATCTACTGGCTCACCAGCGGCATGCACTCCACGGAGACCGGGGGGCCCGAGACACTCCAGGAGCTGGCGTACCGGTTGATCGTGCAGGAGACGCCCTTCATCCAGAACATCCGCGCCAACGTGATCACGATGATCACGCCGGTCATCGAGCCGGACGGACGCGACAAGCAGGTGGACACGTACTACTTCAACAAGAAGCGCGACAGCGGCGACGTCCGCCTCCCGCTGATGTACTGGGGCAAGTACGTGGCGCACGACAACAATCGCGACCACATGGGACAGTTCCTCGCGCTCTCGAAGAACGTCACGAAGCACTTCCTCGAGTGGCATCCCGTGATCATGCACGACCTGCACGAATCGGTGTCGTATCTGTACGCCTCCACCGGAACCGGTCCGTACAACGAGGCCATCGATGCCATCACTGTGGACGAGTGGTGGATGCTGGCCAAGAACGACGTCGGCGAGCTGACCAAGCGTGGCGTGCCCGGCGCGTGGACGTACGGGTTCTACGACGGCTGGACGCCGAACTACATGTTCTTCGCCGCGCACGCGCACAACGCGGTGGGCCGCTTTTACGAGGTGCAGACGTACGGGCCGGACAACAACGCCAACCTGCGCGTCGGCGCCAACACGTCCAGCCGCGAGTGGTTCCGTCCCAACCCGCCGCTGCCGCAAATCAAGTGGGGGCCGCGCAACCACGTCAACATCTCGCAGTCGGGCGTGCTCTTCGCGCTCAGCCACGTCGCGAAGAACCGCGACACGTACGTCGAGAACTACTGGCTCAAGAACAAGCGCGCGAGCGCACGAGCGAACGCGGAGGGAGGCACCACCGCCTGGATCCTTCCGGCCGGCCAGCGGCGCAAGGGCGAGGTGGCCGACGTCGTGAACGCGCTGCGCTTCCAGGGGCTCGAGTTCCATCGCGCCAACGCCGATTTCAAGGCGGGGAACGTGGACGTCAAGGCGGGCGATTACATCGTGCGCGGCGACCAGCCGTACCGGACGATCGCGGACATGTACTTCTCGCTCCAGAGCTTCTCCACGTCGAATCCGCGCCCGTACGACGACACCGGATGGACGTATCAGCTCCTGCGCAACGTCGCGCTCACGCCCGTCACGGACAAAGGGGTGCTCACGCAGCCGATGACGCTGGTGACGTCGGACGTCAAGGCGTCGGGCGGCGTGGAGGGCACCGGCAGCACGATCATCGTCAGCAACAACAGCGACAACAACCTCGTCACGTTCCGCTTCAAGCTCGCGACGACGAAAATGAGCGCCGCCGAAGAAGACTTCTCGGCCGGCGGAAAGCAGTTCAGCGCCGGATCGTTCATCATCCCGAACGGCAACCGCGCCCAGATCGACGCGCTGACAAAGGACCTCGGCCTGACCGCCGTCGCCGTGGAGAGCGCACCGACGGTGAAGAGCCACGACCTCGACGTGCCGCGCATCGGGTACGTCCACTCGTGGGCCAACACGCAAAACGAGGGATGGGTCCGCGCGGCGCTCGACACGTACGGCGTCCCGTACACCTACTTCTCCGACCAGAAGCTGCGCGAAGGCAACCTGAAGGCGAAGTACGATGTGATCATCTTCCCGCATATCGGCGGCAGCGCGCAGGCGCAGGTCAACGGCATTCCACGAAATGGAAAGGCGCCGCTGCCCTACAAAAAGACCGCGCAGACGCCCAACCTCGGCGCGCTGGACCAGAGCGAGGACATCCGAGGCGGGATGGGCATGGAGGGACTGCTCGAGCTGCACAAGTTCGTGCAGCAGGGCGGTACGCTGCTCACCGAGGGCTCGACCGCTACGATCTTCCCCGAGTACGGCCTGACCAACGGGGTGACGATCGAGAGCTCAACGCAGCTCTTCGCGCGCGGATCGATCATGCGCAGCCGCATCGCCGACAAGAAGAGCCCGATCGTTTACGGCTATGAAGGCGACCAACTCCCCGTGTACTTCAACCAGGATCCCATCATCAACGTCGCCGCTGGTGGTGGTGGCGGCGGATTCGGAGGTGGCGGCGGCGGCCTGGCCGGCCAGCTCCAGCAGAACACTACCCCGATGGCCACGCGCATTCCGCTTTCCACGTGGGAAGGTCCTGTGCGCCAGTCCGGTGAAGAGCGCGGTGGACGTCGCGGCGGCGCAGGTGCCGACACGACGGCCACAGGTGGTGGCGGTGGCGGCGGTGGCGGCGGTGGGTTCGGCGGAGCCGGGCAGGTGGATCCGATGTCGCGACCGCGCGTTGTCCTCCAGTTCCCGTCCAACCCCGCCGACATGCTGCTCTCAGGCACGCTTGCCGGTGGCCAGGTGCTGGCGAATCGCGCGCAGGTCGTGGATGCGCCGCTCGGCCAGGGCCACGTCGTGATGTTTGCGATCCGTCCCTTCTGGCGCTGGCAGACGCAGGGGACCTTCATGCTCGGCTTCAACACCATTCTGAACTGGAACGATCTGAACGCGGGCAGAACGACTGCCGCCCCGACTCCGGTACGAGCGAACGGCTCGCAATAGTGTTGCGCGAGTGCAACGGTTGGAACGCCGGCCCGCACAATCGTGCGGGCCGGTTCCTTTTCCACGGCCGGTTCCTCGTGATCGAACGCGCGGTCGCTTGCGACGTGTTGCCTTGTGGCGTACCATTGGCGCGTTTCGCGATTGCCGTTGCATCTCTCCTCGTGCCGGCCGCGCAGCTGCTCCGGTCCGTGGCGTTCGTTCGCCCCCTTTCTTAGGAGCATGCCTCCATGATTCGAGCGAGATCGTTCGTGGTATTCGGCGTCGTCGCCGCAGCGGCCTGCGGTGAAATCCCGACAAGCCCCGCGCCCCTTACACGCGCCCGGAGCACGGCCTTGATTTCCGCCGAGGGCACGTACGTCATCATCGGCTCCAACGGCACGCTGCCGGCGGCCCTGGCGGACTCCGTCGCAGCTGCCGGAGGGGCCCTCTCGACAAGCCATTCCGAAATCGGAGTCGCGGCGGCCAGTTCGACCGCGCCCGGTTTCGCCGCGCGCTTGAGCCGCGCACCCGGAATCGCGTCCGTGACGGAGGACAGGATCGTGCAGTGGACCGATCCGGCCGAGGCGCGCGCGTTCCAGGACGGCGACGTGACCGAGTCGGCGGCGGGCTTTGGCGGGAATGAAAGCTGGCTGTCGTTCCAGTGGGCGGCCAAGGCAATCCAGGCTCCCGAGGCGTGGAACGCCGGAATTACGGGTCAGGGCGTGCGCATCGCGATCATCGACGGTGGCATCTATAACAGCCACGTGGACCTGGCGCCGAACGTGGATGCCGCCGCGTCGCGCTCGTTCGTGTTCACCACGACGGGCGTGAACATCCCGTACAACCAGGACGTCGGCACCACGTGGCACGGGACGCACGTCGCGGGCATCGCCGCTGCCTCCGCGCAGAACTGCGGTGCGCTGCCGGCCGCGTGCGGCATCGTCGGCATTGCGCCGAACGCGACGATCGTCGGCGTCAAGGCCTTGCACAACGGAAGCGGTAGCTTCAACGCGGTCATCAACGCCATCATGTACGCGGCTACGCCGCTGTCCGAGGGCGGCGCCGGCGCGAACGTCATCAACTTGAGCCTTGGGGCGGTTCTCGACCAAGAGGACCCGGCCACGAAGCAAGCAGTCAAGGAGCTGAAGAAGGCGGTGGATGCCGCCACGAAGTACGCCCACAGGCGCGGCGTCACCGTGGTCGCGGCGGCCGGGAACAATGGCCTGAACTTCGACGTCGAGAAGAACCTCTTCAGCACGCCGGCGATGAACGCGCAGGTGATTGCCGTGTCGGCCACGGGCCCGCACGGCTGGGCACTCGGCGCGACGAATTTCGAGCGGCCGACATACTACACCAACACCGGCATTGCGCTCGTGGACATCGCGGCGCCCGGCGGGACGGTCGGCCTGTTCGTGGTTGACGGGGTGGACCAGGTCTGCACCGTGACCGGAGAGTTCCGGACCGTCACCAACTTCTGCGAAGTCTTCGACATGGTCCTGAGCAGCGTGCGGGGCACGGGCACGTCGATCACCACCGTCGCCTGGCTGCAGGGCACGAGCATGGCGTCGCCGATGGTTGCCGGCGTGGCCGCACTGATACTCCAGAAGTACGGCCCGCGTTCGCCAAACTGGGTCATGAACCGTCTCAAGGGAACGTCGATCGACTTCGGCACGCCCGGCCTCGACGAGGTGTATGGCCGCGGCTGGGTGAACGCGTTGCAGGCGATTCAATAGAACGCGACCGGGGCGACGCCAAGGATCCCCGGAAAAGAAAAACGGCCCGCGCATCGGCGGGCCGTTTTTTCTTCTGTTGATCCTCGTCGCTCAGCGATTATAGAACGAGAGGCCGAACAAGACGTTGACCACCGTCTGTTCCGAGTCGAAGAGCCGCGTCAAGCCGGCTTCGCCGCGCACCGCGAGGCGTCCGTTCCATTGCGGCAACTTGAAGCCGACGCCGGCGCCCATGGCGACTTCCGAATTCGAGGCACCGCCAAACGACGCACCGACCACGGAGACGTGCGGCCGCGCGTAGAACTGACGTCTCGCCCGGGACGTCGAGAAGTGATACACCGCCCCGGCGCCGAACTGATACTGCGTCGTGGCGTCCGGCTGCGCCTCGTTGTCGAGGTAGCTGAAGGCGAAGAACGGCTCGAGGGACCACTCCGGCGTCAGGAAGAAACCCGCGCGGAGGTTCTGGACCGGGACGTCGAACGTGGTGGTGTTCGGATCGTCGAGGCCCATCCTGACCGCCGCATCGCCGCCGAGCTCCCAGAGCCTCGCCTGCGAGGACTGACGCGCGGGCGCTCGCTGCGCCAGCGCAACGGAGGAAGCAACCAACAGCATTGTGAGGGCAGCACCAGCCTGTCTGAGGTGACGCATAACCATCTCCCAGATTGTTGGATTAGGACAGCGCGGTAATCGCCACTCGGCGGCTCCGCTCCGACTTACCGACGAACACGCCCTGGGTGACGTCAACTCCTGTTCCACAACCCTGTGACTCGCATCACACTAGCTGCCTTTGACGTAGAGACACCCTTCCTGCTGCGCGCGGACGCACGAGAACACGCCTGAGGGCATGAGCGTGACGCCGGGGAGGAACGACGCGATGGCCTGCTTGCGCGCCTCGGGCTGCGGGATCCCAGCCTTGGCCCCCCACACGGTCGCGAAATGCTCGAGCGCCAGGTTGCACAGCAGTACCACACCACCACGCTCGACGAGCTTCGACAGCGCGAAGAAATCCCACGCGCCCGGCACTCCGTCGGCCTGCGTCAACAGCGCCGGATTCTTCGCGGTTCCTTGCTGCGTGAGCGGGTGCGTGACCTTCTCGCTCGTTCCGATCGCGAACTTGTCCCACGCGTCCTGCTTCAGCCCGAGCACCAGCGCGTTGTGGCGCAGGACGAGCACCGTCACGGTCTCGGACGGCTTGGCGCCCAGGGCCGAGTGATACTGGCTCTCCCACACGTTCGCCCGGAACACGCCGAACCCGCTCTCGACTTCCGTGCAGTCGAACAGCGCCTTGTGCTTCTTGCCCTTCAGCGCGGCCGTCCACTTGAAGTCCCATTCCTCGGCGGCGCCGACCGAGGACGACGCGAAAGTGCCCGCGACCGGGGCGAGCGCCGACAGTGGCAGGGCACCCAGCATCGCGGTGGCGCCCAGTTGCTCGATGAACTCACGACGATTGGTGGTCATGTTTTCCTTCCTTCAAAAGGTTGGAACGGCTGGCTGGCGCTCGAATGACGCGCGAAAGGCGAAAATTCGCTGGCCCCGCGCAGGGCTTGATGTTACCTACATAGACGATGTCCCGCGCATTCGTCAATGAAGACGCCGGCGGTTCCGGTCCGCGGCGCAACTACCACCTGCCGGAACGTGACGACCCCGATTACGACGCGGCGGCCGCGGCCGCGCTGCTCGAAGCCGCGCGCACCGGGGAGACCGCCAGCGCCGAAGAGGCGACCGGTTATCGCTGGGGGGAGCAGCGGCTCACGACCCATGTCCGGCGCATCATGCGAGACGCCGATGCCGCCGGCGACGAACGCCTGTCGCAGCTCGCCCGCCGATTCCTCGGATGACGACCTCCCGTCGCTTCGCGCTCATCGCGGTCGTCGTGGCGGCGACGGCAACGATCGTGGCGTTCGCCCTGATGACGCCGAGGAGCGATCGCTCCTGGATTCCCGAGCAATCGCGGCTCCCGGAAGCCACGTTCGAGGGCAACTTCGCGCGTGTCCGCAATGTCCGGAGTTTCTCCTACACGGCGCGAACCGAGTTCACGCCGCGATACGTCGATCGGGCATTCGATCTCGACAAGCTGGTGTCTGTCTGGTACGTGCTCACGCCGTTCAACGACTCGTGGCGCGGACCGGCGCACAGCTTCGTGAGCTTCGGATTCGCGGATTCGCAGTTCGTGGCGATCTCGGTGGAGGCCCGGCGCGAACCGGGCGAGACGTACGACGCCGTCAAGGGAGTCTTCAATCGCTTCGAGCTGATGTACGTCGTCGGCGACGAGCGCGACCTCATCGGACAGCGAGCCGCATTCGCTTCCGACCGCGTGTACCTGTATCCGATTCGGGCGAAGCCCGAAAAGATGCGGGCGATGTTCGTGGCGATGCTGGAGCGCGCCAACAAGCTGCGCAGCGAGCCGGAGTTCTACAACACGTTCACCAACAACTGCACGTCGAACGTGGTGGCCCACGTGAACCAGGTGGCTCCGCAGATGGTGCCGGCCGGATTCAAGACGATGCTTCCCGGGTACACGGATGAAGTGGCGCACCGGCTGGGCTTGATCGACACGGACCTCGACGTTGGCCGGGCGCGCGAGCGCTACCTCATCAACGCGCGGGCTCAGCGCTCCATCAGCGATTCGCTGTTCTCCTTCCGGATCCGCGAGGCCTCGCCGGACTCCACGCGCTGACGCCTCCAGCGCCCGGGGTCCGTTCCCGAGCGCCTCGCCGGCGGACCGGCGCAACCGAACTCATGCCTCGTGCAATCGGTGCCACGGTTTGTGCATTTCGTGACACTGACGGGACCCCGGCCGGTCGCTCCCGCGTACCACGGTCAGAGCACCGTGTCGCGTCGGGGCCATTCCGGGCGCGGCGACATCGGTGCAATACCAAAGTGGAGAAGAAGCATGCGTAGGACATTTCTCATTGGCCTCGGGCTCGCGGTTTCGGTCGCCGGCGCCGAGGCGGCGCAAGGCCAGGATGCGCCGCGCCCCGATACCGGGCGCGCGCCGGGCGATGCTCGCGCCGAAGGCCGACGCGGTGGGCCGGGCCGGCTGTTGCTCCGCGGCATCACGCTCACGGACAGCCAGAAGACACAGTTCGTTGCGCTCTTCGATTCGGCTCAGGCGCAGTTCACCGCGAAGCGCGAGGACATGTTGAAGCAGCGGGAAGAGCTGCGCGCCGCTCGCGAGCGTGGCGACACGGCGACGGTTCGCGACATCATGCGGCGCGGCCGCGAAGAGATGGAGGCCACGCGCGAGCAGCACTTTGCCGCGATGCGGACCATCCTCACCGAGGAGCAACGCGCGCAGTTCGACAAGAACCTCGCCGACATGAAGCAGCGCCTTCAGGAGCGCGATGAGAAGTCGGCCAAGCGCGGCAAGAAAGTGAGCCGCGCCAACCGCTAGCCCGTCACGACGACAGGCCGATCTTCCGTTCCAGCGCCTCCAACCGGGAGCGGCTGACGCGCAGGCGCCGGCCGCTCTTGAGTTGGACCTCGTAGTCACCCCCGGCACCCTTGTGCAGCGTCTCGATCAGGTCGAGGCGCACGATCACGGACCGGTGCGTTCGGATGAACGCGTCGGGATCGAGCCGGTCCTCCAGCGTCTGCATGGCCTCGCGGATCACGTACTTGCGATCCCCGGAGTACAGTTCGGCGTACGGGCCGCTCGCGATGATGAAATCGATCTCCGCCACGGGGACCACGCGCACTTTTCCGCGCATCTCGACCGGGATGCGCTCGAGGTAGTCTCCCCGGGACGCCTGCGCGCCCGGAGACGGGCCGCTGTCCATCGCGCGCTCGCCGCCGCCCTGCAGCACCGCCAGCAGCCGGGACCGCAGCTGGTCCACTTCCCTGAGCTCGAGGATGCGCCGCGCGCGCTGCAGTGCCGCCTCGAACCGGTCGTCGTCGAACGGCTTCACGAGGTAGTCCACGGCGGCGACCTCGAACGCCTCCAGCGCGTGCCGGTCGTACGCCGTGACGAAGATCGTCAGCGGCATGTCGTCCACGCCGATCTCGCGAACGACCTCGAGCCCGGACTTCCCCGGCATCTGCACGTCGAGGAACACCAGGTCCGGCTTCAGCGTGCGGATGGCGTCGACCGCGGCGATGCCGTTGTCGATCTCGCCCACGATGTTCGCGCCGTCGCCACCGTCCGGGCGCAGCATGTCGGCGATGCGCTGGCGGGCCAGCGGTTCGTCGTCCACGATGAGGACGCGAAGCGGACTATGCTCCGCCATTGCCGTTCGTGTGGAACGGGATCACGACTTCGGCGTCGGTTCCGCCGCCGGGAGCCGGCCGCAGGTAGACGCTGTACGCGGGCCCGTACATCTCGCGCAGCCGAGCGTTGGTGTTGGACAGACCGAGCCCCTCGCCGCCGCCGGGGCCGGGCCCGTTGTCGCTGACGGTGACGACGAGGTTCTCACCGTCCTGGCGCGCACGCAGGGCGATCCTGCCCGTTCCCGTCACCTGGTTGACGCCGTGCTTCAGCGCGTTCTCGACGATGGGCTGCAGGATGAGATTCGGGACGAGGGCGTGTCGTACGTCGTCGGCCACGTTCATCGCCACGCTCAACCTGCCCTGGAAGCGGATCTGCATCAACTCGATGTACTCGCCCAGCAGGTCGAGCTCGCGGTGCAGCGGGACCTCGGTCTCGGTGCTCTCCTCGAGTGTGTAGCGCAGCAGTTCGCTCAGCCGCGCGATCATGCGTCGCACGCCTCTCGGATCACGGTCCGCGAGCGCCGACACGGCGTTCAGCGTGTTGAACAGGAAGTGCGGGTTGAGCTGCGCGCGGAGCGCGTCCAGCCGCGCCTGGGTCAGCTGGGCCTGCAACCACACGGCTTCCTCCCGCCGCGCCCGGTATCGCAGGAAGTAGTCCCGGGCAACGCCAGCGCCGAGTACGGCGAAGTACACCATGAGGTCGTCCAGGAATCCGAGGCCGACGAGCGGCGTCGGCGGTCGCCGGCGAATTCGACCGAGTGGCTGCATCAGCGCTTCGCGAACCTGGTACATCAGCGCGTCCATCACGATCGCGAGCGCGATGCCGAGCGCCAGAAAGAACAGCACGCGCCCCCAGCGCCGGCCCCCCTCGATGCTGTAGCGGCTCGCCAGCCACCAGAGTGGTACCGTCAGGACTGCCCAGCAGGCGTACTCCACGTAGGTGGACCTCGCGACGGCCGACATGACCGGCGACGGGATGCCCGGAATCCTGGGATCCAGTTCACGCCCGGCCGCCGAGATGAGGGCCAGCAGCGACCAGAACAGTACGATCGCGATCAGATCGATCCCTCGAACGGGCGAGTACTCGCGCCCGCTGGACACGGCCGAGTCCGCCGCGGCAGCGCTCTCGAACGCTGGACGAACCATGCCGCGCTCATGCGCACGTCGCGCGCCGCCCGGATCGCGCACGTGCCGTTCATGACGCGCACGTGCGGAGGCGGCCGGAGCGCCCTCCGGTGCCCCTATCATCCGTGAGCGCGGCAATGGCGCCGCGATCTACGACCGGAGGGGCACATGCTCAAGGTACCGATCACGCGCGCCCTCGCGCGCCGCAGGATGGCGTCTATCAGGACCGGAACGGTCGCGGCGCTCCTTTCGATCGGGCTTGTTCCGGCAGTGGCCATGTGCGCGCCGAACGCCAGCGCGCATGCCGTGGCAGACGGGGGTGCCGTGGGCGAGGTCCAGGCGGCGCGTGCGGTTGACGCGCCTGTGGGGAAGGCGGCTTCGCACGGCCTGCCGGTAATCGAGCACTCGCGCGTCGATTCCTGGATCAAGCGCTTCACGACTACGCAGCGTGGCAGCATGGCGACGTACCTGCGACGCATGGACCGCTACGACGAAATGATCTCGGACAAGCTCGCGGATCGCGGAATGCCGCAGGGCCTGATCTACCTCGCGATGATCGAGTCCGGATTCGACCCGGGCGCCAGGTCGCAGGTGAGCGCCACGGGGCTGTGGCAATTCATGAAGCCGACTGCCAAGGAGTACGGCCTCACGGTGTCGCGCGGAGTGGACGAGCGGACCAATCCGGCTCGTGCCACAGACGCAGCGCTGGAGTACCTCGGCGATCTGCACCGGCGCTTCGGATCGTGGTATCTGGCGGCAGCCGCGTACAATACCGGCCAGGGTCGCGTTGCCCGCGTGCTGAACGAGGTCACCGGGCGGAAGCGGGG
This sequence comes from uncultured Gemmatimonadaceae bacterium, assembly GCA_963724885.1. Classification (GTDB taxonomy): domain Bacteria; phylum Gemmatimonadota; class Gemmatimonadetes; order Gemmatimonadales; family Gemmatimonadaceae; genus DASPMP01. Next base: position 986,065 of record CAVRWG010000005.1, read on the forward strand.
CACCGACGCGGACTACTACCGCATCGCGCACCGCCTGCCGGAGGAAACCCGCGACTACGTGCCGAAGATGATCGCGGCCGCGAGCATCGGGTCCGACCCTGAGCGCTACGGCTTTAGCCCGGACTGATCGGCTAGGGCCGCTTGGTCGGCGACTTGGAGGCTCCCTGCTTCGTGGTGGACGCGGGGGGCCTCTTTGTCGTGCCGGCCTTTGTCGGCGCCTTTGTCGTAGTGCCTTTGGTGCTCGTGTCCGTCGTCGTACTCTTCGTCTTCGTGCCTTTCGTCGAGCCTTTCGTCGTCGTGCCTTTGGTCGTCGTGCCTTTGGTCGTCGTGCCTTTGGTCGTCGTGCCTTTGGTCGGCGCGGCCTTGGCTGCAGCCCTGGACTCCTCTGCCGCCCGCGCTCTCGCCGCCGCGGCAATCGAGTCCGCCCTCGCCTCTTCCGCTCTTCCCGCTGCGGCGCGTGCCGCCGAATCCGCGCGCATTTCCGCCGCTTCCGCGCGACACGCGTCCACCGTGTCCAGCCTCGCGGCCGGCAGCGCGCCCTCCTTCACGAACGACAGTACCTGTGCCCAGTCGCACGGACGGCTCGAGGCAAGGAGGGCGGAGTGGCCTTTGCGCCAGTGGCGCACGAGCGCCGCGCGGTTCGGCACCGCCCCCACGACCTGCTCCGCGTCAGCGAATGGCGCCCGCGCGTCGGCGTGGCTGTGCACCGCCAGCAGTGGCACGCGCACCCGCGCCGCCGCGGCGACGTTGTCGGCGGGGTCCACCACGAGTGGCGCGAAGAATTTCGGGATCCGGCCACTGCGCACCGCCGACTCGAGAACCGAGGCGTCCACGCCCTCGATCACGATCCCGTTGACGCGCGGTTGCACGCTGTCGATCGCCTGGAGCAGGATGGTGGCGCCCAACGCGCTCCCCATCGCGACGCGACGCGAGCCCGCGCCCGCGCTGTCGGCGAACACGCGCGCCACGACGCCTGCGTCAGCGATGGCGTTCGCGAGCGTCGGCGCCCCTCCGCTGGCGCCGAAGCCGCTGTAGTCGAACACGAACGAGCTGATCCCCTGCCGGTAGAGGAACCGCTGCAGGTCTACGTAGTCCGAGATCGCCGATCTGTTCCCGTGGAGGAACAGAACCGCCGGCGCCGTTTCTCCCGAGTCCGCGGGCGCCTTCACCCACCAGCCGATCAACGTGCGGTCGCCGGCTTCGACCGCGACGCTGCTGAACGGAACGCCGGCCTTCGCAGGCGTCGCCGATCCCAGCGTCTTGGGGGACACCGCGCGCGCGGACATCGCGCGGTGGGCGTACTCCCGTCCGCCGAAGCCGATCGCGGCGAGCGAGACGAGACCCACCAGCGAGATGCCGAGTGCCTTCATCCTATGGCGTCACCGACACGTACTGCTCGAGCCGGGCGAGCTCCGTCTTGTCCACGTACTTCCCGATCTCGCGTCGGAACTGCTCCATGGACGTGTAGGGGCGGTACTCCTCGAACTCGCGCTTCATGCGGTTGCCAACGCCGGGGATGAGCAGGATCTCTTCGGCCTTCGCCTTGTTGAGATCGATGCGCTTCCACATCCGTCCATACAGCTCCTTGCGCTGCTCGGCGGTTCTGTTCTTCGCGATCGCGCGATCCACCGAGAGCATGTCGGCGAACGGCCGGCCAGCGAGGATGATGCTGACCGTGCCCGTGTCCACGCCCGGAAGCGCGGCGAGCTGCTCGCGCGTGGCCGTGTTCGGATCGAGCAGGCCGGCCTGCTGCTGACTGTCGCCGGCAACAGCCGTGGTAGCTCCGGCGGCCGCCCCGGAATCCGGCGCCGGCGTTGCCGCCGCGGCGGCTGTGGTGTCCGCGCTGCTCGAGCGATCGGCGCACGCGGTCCCCGCGAGTAGTGCCGCTGCCATCAGTATCGAGCTCTTCATTTCTGTTTCCTCTGGATTAGTGGCGGAAGGAAGGCGGCGTGATGCCGCGTATGCACTGACATTAGTCGAATCGCGTGGTCGAGCGAGACGGCGCCGAACATCGGGTGCTGCACACGGCGCCAGGGCTCGCTAACGCCCGCGCGCGCATACGTCACGTCGAACTCGTCCGCTCGCCGGCGGAGCAGCTTCAGCAGTTCCGCCGCGCTCCCGGTTTCCCAGTCCGGACGCGACTCGCGCGGCGCCTTGACCGCCACAGGGATCCTGCGGAACCACAGGATTGACGACATCCCGATCCAGCGCCATACGCGCCGCTTCCACGGGCTGCCGCGCAGACGCATGGGCTCGCCGCCATTGAGGTCCCTGTTGAGGCCCTCGTACGCGAGAATCACATGACGCGCCTCCTGCGCGGGGGTCCACTTCCCCTCGGCGCGCGGCGTGAGCCACTGCTCGGCGCTCAGCGCGCTCGCCCGCTCGACGAACTCGTGCACGGCGGCGCGGTGGTCATCGATGCGCCTCGCGCGCCGCTGCTCCCCGTTGGCAGACATCGTTCCAGCTTACTTCGGATCCGCCGTCGTCGGAAGCTCGCGTGCGAGCCATTCGCGCGTGGCCGTGGCTGACTCATCCAGTACGTCGCTGTCCGTACGACCGGAGCTCTTCGGTACGTGAAAGCCATGGTCGGCAGCCTCCAGCCAGTGCATGGTCCAGCGCGTCTTCACCTTCTTCAGCGCCGCCTTCATGAGGGGTGGGTCGCAAAAGGTGTCACGCGTGCCGTTGAGGCAGAGCACCGGCATCCTGATGCCCGGCAGGTGTTCGTCACGGAGCTTGTCGTGCTGCCCGGGTGGATGCAATGGATACGCGAGCAGCAGCAGGCCATCCGCGTCGAAGCCCTCGGCCGCAAGCATGGATGCCGCTCGCCCGCCCATCGACCGGCCGCCGATGATCAAGCGCGCGGGCCGCAGTTCCTGTCGCGCCCGCTCCGCGACGGCCGTGAAGCACTCCATGAGCTTCGGCATCCGGTCCGGCCCGCCGGAGCCTTTCTCCCTGTAGAGGAAATTGAACCGCACGACGCCGAGGCCGACGGCGCGCAGCGCCTTCGCTACGCCGAGCATGGCGCGATCGTTCATGTTGCCGCCGGCTCCGTGGGCGCAGACGAATGTCGCCGCATCCGTTGCCGTCGCCGGCTCGTAGTTCGCGCTCGTTTCCGCGTCGCCAACCTGGACGCGCCATGTGTTCGCGGCGGCGCTCATGCGCGCATCCCGTCGCGTCGCGCGGCGTTGGCTTTGCGCCGCAATCGTGCGCCCGCCACCGTGAGCAGTATTCCCAGCGCGAACACGATGAGCGCCGGAGCGCTGAAATCGCCCAGGGAAACGCCGTTCACCCGGGTGCCCTCGCCGCGCCAGGCGACGAACCCGCCCGCAATGGCCAACACGAAACCAACGAGCATCGTCAGGGAACCGATCATGCGCATGTCGACATCGCTCTCGTGCTTTCAGGTGGCCAGCGGAACACGACATCCGGGAGAAAGGTAAGGACGGGCCGCGCGGATCCCACCGCCTTGCCCGACACAAAACAGGAGAGGGAACCGGCGCGTGCCCGTTCCCTCTCCCGTTCCTGCAGCCGCATGCGGCCCGCGGATCAACCCGCCGCGTTCACCATGTCGAAGATCGGCAGGTACATGGCGACCACCATGCCGCCGACGACCACGCCGAGGAACACGATCATGACTGGCTCCATCAGCGCGAGCAGGCCGGACACCGCCGCGTCCACTTCCTCGTCGTAGAAGTCGGCGATCTTGCTGAGCATCTCGTCCAGGCCGCCCGTCTGCTCGCCGACGTGAATCATCGACGTGACCATCGCCGGGAATACCTGGGACTTCTTGAGCGGCGCCGAGATGGTTTCACCGCCGGCGATCGAGGCGCGGGAGTCCATGATCGCGTCCTGGATCACGCGGTTGCCCGACGTCTTGGCCGTGATCTCGAGGCCGTCGAGGATGCTGACGCCCGAGCCGATCAGCGTGCCCAGCGTGCGAGTGAAGCGCGACACCGCGGTCTTGCGCAGGACGTCGCCCAGGACGGGCGTTTTCAGCAGGAGCTTGTCGATTGTGAGTCTGCCCGCCGAGGTCGCGTAGTAGCGCCGCACGGCCCAGATACCGGCCGCCACTCCGCCGATCATGACGTACCAGTAGCTCTGGAGCGCCTGCGACAGTCCGATGACGATTCGGGTCGGCAGCGGAAGAGCGATGCCGACCTCCGCGAACATGCGCTGGAACGTCGGGATCACGAACACGAGCAGCACGGTGATCGCGGAGATCGCGACGGTCACGATGACGCCGGGATAGATCATCGCGCCCTTCACCTTGCGGAGGAGGGCGTCGTTTTTCTCCATGAACACCGCCAGCCGCATGAGGATGGTGTCGAGGATACCGCCCGCCTCGCCCGCGGCGACCATGTTCACGTACAATTCGCTGAACGCGCCGGGATGCTTGCGCAGCGCGTCGGCGACCGTATTTCCGGACTCGACGTCGAAGACGACCTGTTTGGTGATCTCGCGCAGGCTCGCGTTCTCGCTCTGTTCCGCCAGGATGCTCATGGCCTGGACCAGCGGGAGGCCGGCGTTGATCATCGTCGAGAACTGCCGGGTAAAGATGACGATGTCGCGCATCCCCACACTGCCCGGCCTCTTCTTCTTCGCGGACTCGTCGATCTTGATGACGTTCAGCCGCTGCTTCTTGAGCTGGCTGATCGCGTCTTCGCGGCTGGGCGCATCGACGGTCGCGTTCTTGAGCGCCCCCTTCGCGTCGCGGGCGGTATATGTGAATGACGCCATGACTCAGGTCTCCTGGTTTACCGCTTGACCGCGCCGGGGCCGGCCTTCTTCTCCGACATCGGAGCCGAGCCGTCGCCCTCGAGCTGGATACCGCACATGCGGGCCAGCTCCACGGGATCGTGCGACACCCGCACACAATCTTCCCACGCCACTTCCTTGGACATGTACAGTTGGTACAGGGCGTCGTTCATGGTCTGCATGCCGTACTTCTTTCCGGACTGCATCATCGAATAGATCTGGTGGATCTTGTCGTCGCGGATCAGGGCGCGGATCGCGGGCGTGCACACGAGGATTTCCGCGGCCATCGAGCGGCCCGCGCCCTTCGCCTTGGGCAGCAGCGTCTGGGTGATGATGCCCTCGAGACAGAACGCCAGTTGCGCCCGCACCTGGGACTGCTGGTGCGCCGGGAAGACGTCGATGATGCGGTTGATCGCCTCGGCCGCGGAGTTGGTGTGCAGCGTGGCGAACGCCAGGTGGCCGGTCTCGGCGATGGTGATCCCGGCATGGATCGTTTCGAGATCGCGCATTTCGCCGACGAGCACGACATCGGGGTCCTGTCGCAGCGCGTACTTGAGCGCGGCGCCAAAGCTCTTCGTGTCCGCGCCGACCTCGCGCTGATTGACGATGCAGGCCTGGTGCTGGTGGATGAACTCGATCGGGTCCTCGATCGGTGATGATGTGACCCTTCAGGCTCTTGTTGATGCGGTCGATCATCGCGGCGAGCGTCGTGGATTTTCCCGAGCCGGTGGGCCCGGTGACGAGGATCAAGCCGCGCGGACGATCGGACAGGTCCGCGATCACCTTCGGCAGCTTGAGCTCTTCGAAGCTCTTGATGTTGAACGGGATCTGCCGGATGACCATCGAGACGCAGCCCCGCTGCTTGAAGCAGTTGCCACGGAAGCGCGCGAGCTGCTGGATGCCGAACGAGAAGTCCAGCTCGTCCTCCATCTCGAAGCGCTTCTTCTGGTTCTCGGTCAGCACCGAGTACGCGATCTGCAGCGTGTCCTTGGGCTGCAGCACGTACTGCAGGCTGGAGTTCTCGATGTCGCCGTCCACTCGCAGCTTGGCGCACTCGCCGGCCGTGATGTGCAGATCGGAGGCGCCCTTCTGGATCATCTCCTCGAGGAGGACCTTGAGGTTGATGCCATGGGGTGACCCGCCGGGAGGCGTCGGAGCCGGTGAGATGAGTGGTAACGTCATTTACGCGCTGGTCTCTCGGATCATCTGTTCGATCGTGGTTATGCCCTTCATCACCTTCAGCCACGCGTCCATCCGGAGCGTGAGCATGCCATCGGCGATGGCGGTGTCTTTGATCTCGGTGGCGCCGGCGTTCGACATCACGCTCTTGCGCACCGCGGGCGTCATGGCCATCACCTCATAGACGCCCTGGCGTCCCTTGAGGCCACTTCCCACGCACTTGTCGCAGCCCCTGCCGCGGAAAATCGGCAGGTCACCAACCGTTGAGTTGAGCGTGAGGCGGTCCAGGTAGGGAACCGCCTCCGGCGTGGCGCGCGACCGGGCGTTCGCCAGCGTATCCTCGGTGAAGCGCAGGTCCTTGAGCTTGGTGTTGCGCTTCACCTTGCAGGCCTCGAGCTCGATGTCGGTGATCTCGACCTTTTCCTTGCAGCCCGGGCAGATACGGCGCAAAAGCCGCTGTGCCAGCACCAGGTTGAGCGCCGACGCGACGTTGAAGGGCTCGAGCCCCATGTCCAGCAGACGCGTGACCGTCTCGGGCGCGGAATTGGTGTGGAGCGTCGACAGCACCAGGTGTCCCGTGAGCGCCGCCTTGATCGCGATGCCGCCGGTCTCGAGGTCGCGGATCTCTCCCACCATGATGATGTTCGGATCCTGGCGCAGGAACGCCTTCAGCGCCGCCGCGAACGTCATCCCCACCTCGTTGCGCACCAGTACCTGGTTGACCCCGTACATGTTGTACTCGACCGGGTCTTCCGCGGTCAGGATGTTCGTGTCGATGTCGTTGACCTTGGCGATGCACGAGTAGAGCGTCGTCGTCTTGCCGGAACCCGTGGGACCCGTGACGAGCACCATGCCGTACGGGTTCATGACGGCTTCCATCAATTCCTTCTCGGCTCTGGGCTCGATGCCGAACTTCTCGAGGTCGAGCGTGAGGTTGCCCTTGTCGAGGATTCGCAGCACCACCTTCTCACCGAAGATCGTCGGCAGGGTCGAGACACGGAAATCGATGACCTTCTGGCCGACCTTCAGCTTGATGCGACCGTCCTGCGGGACGCGTCGCTCGGCGATGTTCAGCTGCGACATGATCTTGAAGCGCGAAATGAGCGCGGCCTTCAGCTTCATCGGCGGCTTCATGATCTCCATGAGCGCGCCATCGACGCGGTAGCGCACGCGCAGCTCGTGCTCGAAGCACTCGAAGTGGATGTCCGACGCCCCGCGCTTGACGGCGTCCGTGAGGATGCCATTCAGCAACTTGACCACCGGGGCGTCGTCCACCGCCGCCGCGAGCGCGGCGGCCGACATCTCCTCTTCCCTGGTCTCGACGACTTCGATCTCGCTCTCGTCGGTCTCGATGCCCTTGAGGATCTGGCCGAGCTGCGCTTCCGCGGACTCGAAGATCTTCTCGAGGACGTTGCGGAGCGTGAACTCGCCCGCGATCACGGGGAAGATGTCGTAGCGCGTGATGAACTTGAGGTCCTCGAGGACGCCCATGTTCGTGGGGTCCGCCATCGCTACCGTGAGCGTGCGCCCGTCGCGTTTCAACGGAAGGACGAGGTTCTTCAGGGCCATTTCGCCCGGAATGAGCTTCGCGATCTTGGGGTCTACCTCGAACCGCGACAGGTCCACCGCCGGCATCTTGAACTGCTTCGCCAGGCTCTTGGTCAGCTCGATCTCTGGGACGAACCCGAGCTTGACCAGGTTGTAGCCGACGCGGGTCCCGTTCTGCCGCTGCTCCTGCAACGCCTTGTCGAGCTGCTCCTTGGTGATCAGACCCTCACGAATGAGGAGATCACCAATGCGCAGGGTGGCGGCGGCTGGGGCGGCCATAGGGGCAGGGAATCGGGAGGGTGGTAGGGACCGGAATCGGGCTAACTAGGCGAGCCCGGGCTGGTCAACCTGAACACGCCTAAGCTCGCCGTCAAGAACGGCTTAGCGCGGGTTGGGGCCGCCGGCGGCGCCCGCTTTTCTTGCCTTCTTCGAAGCGTCGTCGCATCTGTCAATTACAGGACGGTGCGGGCCTGTGAAAGTCACCAGGGGCCGCAGCCTGCGCGCCAGCGCCGGACCCACGCCTCGCACCTGGCAAAAGGCCTCCATCCCGCCAAACGGACCGGCCGAGTCGCGATGCTGCACGATGCGCGACGCCATGGCTGGCCCGATGCCGGGAAGCGTCTCGATCTCCACGGCGCTGGCGGCGTCCAGGTCCACCAAGGCCGCGGGTCTCGCGGTCGCGGCCGCTTCAGCCGTCGGAGCCACGGGCTCACGCGCACCTCCTCCGGCCCGCGGCGGCCGCGGTTTCGAGCTGGTTCGCGTCGCGCGAACCGAGTCCACGCGCTCGATCTGTCCGGCCAGAACCGCCGAGTCGACGACCACGACTCGCGGCGTCGCCGACCTGGAGAGCCGAACGCCGGTACCCGAGACGGCGACCAGGGCGAGGAACCAGAGCGCCTTCCGCTCGTTATCCGAGGGCATGACGAATTACTGCCCCAGCGTTGGTCTGCAGCGACATCGTTTTGCCGCCAGTAATACCGATTTCTTCCAACTCAAGCACTCAGGACGTCAGACGTCGGACGTCCTGAGTCGCATTGCGCCGGTATCCCGCTATTACTTGGCAGTTACGAGCGTCAGCGCGACATCTCCGACGATCTGGAGGCTTTTCGCGCTGATCCGGTCTATCGTATCCTGCTGCGTGTGGTGCAGGTTGCGAGACGCGTCCGCCCCGCAGTCGGTGGAGCCGTCCGCGCAGTAGTCGATGTCGATCACGTCGATCACACGCAGGCCTTTGCGGATGAACGGAAGGTGGTCGTCGGTGATCCCGATCCGCTGCTCCGGAATGAAGACCTTCTGGTATCCCAGCTCGCGCGCGGTATCCCACACGCGCGACACGACCTCGGGAGCCGCGCTGATCGAATACCCCTCTTGATACAACTGCAGGCCCGCGTCTCCGATCATGTCGAACACGACACCGAAGATCGGTTTGTACGACGCCGGCATCGTCCGCGCGAAATACTGCGACCCGATCAGCACGTCCCTGTTCTTCGTCGTGTCGCTCCAGTTCTCGAACTGGCCGTAGTCCTCGCCATCCACGAACAGAAGGTCCACCCCCACGGTCGGAGGGCTTTTCTTCAGCGCGTCGGCGAGAGCGACCAGGAGGCCGACGCCTGATGCACCGTCGTTCGCGCCCGCGATCGGCCTCTGCCGGGCGCCGAGGTTCCGGTCGTTGTCGGCGGTCGGCCTGGTGTCCCAGTGCGTGATGTAGAGGACCCGCTGGGCCAGCTCCGGCCTGAAGCGGGCGATGATATTCCGCATCGGCAGCGTGTCGCCACGCTGGGTCACGTGCTTCCAGCGCTGGACCTCGACGGAATCGGCCCGCGCCCGCATTTGCGTCTCGATCCAGTCGCCGGCCCGGCGATGCCCCTCGGACCCGGGAACGCGCGGACCGAACGCGACTTGCGCCCGGGCGTACGCCAGCGCGCTGTCGCCGCTGAATACCGTTTTGCCCGCGCTGAAACGCTCGAGGGTGTCACAACTTGCCAGCGTGGCGATGAGGAGAAAAGTTGCACCCAACGTGCGCGGGGTCGGAGGCACTGAAGCGGGCTTGCGGGGTATATTGTGGGCCTGCATGCACTTCCGGCCAATCGCGTGAAGATAATCAGCAGATACGTCCTCAAGGAGCACATCGGCCCCTTCGTCTTCGCATCCACGGCGCTGACGTCGCTCATGCTGCTGCAATACATCGCGAAGAAGTTCGGCGATCTCGTCGGCAAGGGGCTCGACGCCAGCGTGATCGCGGAGTTCATGGCGCTGTCCGTCCCGTTCACCGTGGCGATGACGATGCCCATGGCGGTGCTCGTCGCGGTGCTCTACGCGTTCAGCCGTCTGGCCGCCGAGAACGAAATCACCGCGATGAAGGCGAGCGGCGTCAATCTGCGGACGGTGCTCCTGCCGGTGCTCCTGGGCGGATTCGCGATGTCCGTCGTGATGATCGCCTTCAATGACCAGGTGCTTCCCCGCTCCAATCATCGCCTCGCCACCCTCCAACTGGACATCTTCCGCACCAAGCCGACATTCGCGCTGCGCGAGCAGGTGATCAACACGGTCAAGGAAGGCCAGCTGTATCTCCAGGCGGGGAACATCGACGAGGGCTCGTCGCGGATGACGGACGTCGTGATCTACGATCTGTCGGATCCGTTGCGGAGGCGCACGATCTACGCGGACAGCGGCAAGCTGGAGTACGCGCGCAACGACCTGTTCATGACGCTGTACGACGGGGTCATGATGGAGGTGCCCAACAAGAAGCCGGGCGAGCTCACACGCCTGTATTACGAGAAGGACCTCCTGCGGGTGAAGGGTGTGTTCAATTCGTACACGGAGTCGCGCCCGGGCACGATCTCCAAGGGCGATCGCGAGATGTCCGTGTGCGAGATGCAGCAGATGCTCGAGCGCGCCGATTTCCAGGTGCGCCAGGCGCGCCATGAGATGCGCGCCGTCGAACTGGACCGTCGGCGCGCGACGGGAAAGCGACCGGACGCGCCGAAACCCGGCGAGGGCATGGGCGTCGGCAAGGCGTACTGCCGGCTGCTGGCGTTGTTCACGGTGAGGGAGGCGAACGCGCAGGGATCCGCGCCGTCGGCCCAGGCGTGGCGTGACACCACGCGGCGCGCCGGCGACACGGCCGTCACGGCGCCGGCGTCCGCCGACGAAGCGATGCTCAACGCCCGTCACCAGGAGGCGCGTTACCGTCTGGACGAATCGATGCGAGAGCGCAACCGGTACGACGTCGAGATCCAGAAAAAGTTCTCGCTCGCCGCGGCCTGCGTGATCTTCGTCCTCATCGGCGCGCCCGTCGCGCTGCGATTCCCACGCGGCGGCGTCGGCCTGGTGATCGGCTTCAGCTTCGCCATCTTCGGCCTGTATTACGTCGGGCTCATTGGCGGCGAAACGCTGGCGGACAAGGGGTACCTCCCGCCGTGGGTCGCCATGTGGGCGGCCAACATCGTGCTCTCGGCCGCCGGCCTGATCCTGGCCTTCCGGATGGGCAGGGAGTCGAGCACGTCGCGCGGCGGCGACTTCACGGAACTGCTCGTCACGATCCGGCAAAAGGTCTTCGGCTGGCTGCGGCCATTCGGGGTGCGATTGGAGCGTCGACGCGTGTGAGCGCTCGGGTCCTCAGGCTCGGCGGCCCGCTGGACCGCTACGTCTTCAAGGAGTTCATCAAGATCCTGATCGCGACGGCGCTGGGGTTCCCGCTGCTGCTCGTCATCATCGACCTCACCGACAATCTCGACAAGCTGCTCGCGCGTGACCTGCCGCGCAGCGACATCGCGCTGAGCTACCTGTACTGGTTGCCTGAATCCGTGTTCATGGTGCTTCCGGCGGCGGTGCTGTTCGCCACGATCTTCTCCATCGGGGCGTTCACCAGGCACTCCGAGATCACGGCGGCCAAGGCGTCCGGAATCAGCTTCTTCCGTATCGCGCTGCCGATCTTCGCGGGAGCCGTGCTCGCGGCCGGCATGGACCTGCTGCTGGCCGAGGTAGTCCCCGTCACCAGCGCGCGCCGCAACGACCTGTTGGCGGAGGACAAGTTCCGCAGCAGCACGACGCGGTACAACTTTGCCTTCGCGGGTGATGTCGGGCGCGTGTACAAGATCGGAACGCTCAACACCACCACCAGCACGATCGAGCAGCTCCAGGTGCAGCGGCGCGGGAGCGGCGTCGAGTATCCCACGCTGCTTTTGGCCGCGGAGCAGGCGACCTGGCATCCGGACACCGGTTGGACCCTCTCCAATGGCGACATGAAGCTGGTCCCCGACTCGACGCCAGACTTCAGCATCGCCTTCGCGACGATGCGCGACCGGCGGTTCGCGGAGCGACCGACGGACATGCTCGCCCGGCCGCGGAGTCCCCAGGAGATGCGCTATCGGGAGCTGTCGCGGTTCATCTACGCCAAGGAGCGCTCGGGCGAGGACGCGAATCAGTGGCGCGTCGAGCGCGCCCTCAAGATCGTGATTCCCTTCACCTGCATCATCATCGCGCTGTTCGGCGCGCCGCTGGCCACCAGCACGCAGCGCGGCGGTGCGGCCTACGGAGTGGGCATAAGCCTCGGTATCACGGTCGTGTTCCTCATGCTGATCCAGATGACCAAGGCCATCGGCTCCAAGGGACTGATGCCGCCGGATCTCGCCGCCTGGATCCCGAGCGCGCTGTTCGCCGTCCTGGGCGTCGTTCTCCTCACACGCGTCCGCACGTGAGCTATTCGTACCGGTACAGCCACGGCCCTGAGACGCCGAGCGGGACGGAGACCTTCCCCGTCGTGCAGCGCACCGGCATTCGCTTCTTCCGGCGCATGACGCGATTCTGGCGCGGCCTCTTTCACGAGATCGGGGCGCGCGGCCTCTTCATGCGCGACACGCTGCGCGGGTTCGCCGAGGGCAAGACGGTGATGCCCGAGACCGTGCGCCAGATGCGCGTGATCGGCGTGGACTCGGTGCCGCTGGCCGTGCTCGTCGCGGCGTTCATCGGCGGCGTCATCGCGCTGCAGACGCGCTATCAGCTCTTCGAGGGCGTGCTGCTCTCGGTGGTCGGGCTCGCCACGCGGCAGACGATCATCCTCGAGATGGGTCCGTTGCTCACGGGGCTCGTGCTCGCCGGGCGCGTGGGAGCGCGCATGACGGCCGAGATCGGGACGATGCGCGTCACCGAACAGATCGACGCGCTCGAGACGCTGGCGTACGATCCGCTGGCGTTTCTCGTGGTGCCACGACTCATTGCCGCGACCATCATGCTCCCGATCCTCACCATCCTTGCGGATTTCGTGGGCGTCGCCAGCGGTTTCGCGGTGTCGGTGCTCGCCACCGACATGACCGCGCAGGACTATCGCGAGGGCGTACGCCTCGCGTTCGGTATTTTTCAAGTCGTGTACAGCCTCATGAAAGCGACGCTCTTCGGCATCGCCATCGCTTTCGTTTGCACGTACGAGGGCTACATTACGACCGCTGGCGCGGAAGGAGTCGGTCGCTCGACGGCACGCGCCGTCGTCATCACCTCGGTGACCATCCTCGTGCTCGATGCACTCACCGCCGTCCTGTTTGCGCCCTTCCTCCAGGCATGAAAAGACGTGATGAGGTGACCGTCGGCGTGCTGCTCACGGTCGCCGTGATTGTGCTTGTCGTGGGCACGCTCTGGCTGGTGCGCGGCGGCCTGCGGAGCGGGTATCCCCTGTTCACCAGCTTCCCCTGGGGACAGAACCTCAAGCAGGGACAGCCCGTGATGCTCGCGGGCGTCACCATCGGCTACGTCAGCGACGTTCGTCTGAACCCGCTCGGTAGGATCGACGTCGACCTGCGCATCCAGGAGAAGTTCAAGGTTCCGCGGACCGCCGTCGCGGAGGTGTACCCCGTGGGGATCTTCGGCGACGTCGCCGTCGCACTCAAAGTGGAGCCCAAGCCGATCCTCGAGGCTTTCGCGCCCGGCGACACCGTGCCGTCGCGCGCCGCCACCAGCGGGATCGACGCCCTGACCGCGAAGGCGGATACGATCACGGGCTCCCTCGGACGCGTCGCCCGAGCCTTCGAGACGCAGTTCGTGCAGGAGGGCGGCATTCGTGAGCTCCGGCAGACCGTTGCCGCCATGAACCGCCTTGCCACGCAATTGTCCGCGGTCACCGCAGAGCAGAATCGCAATCTCACATCGACGCTGGCCGCGTTCAGAAGCACGGCGCGAGGGATCGATTCGGCGCAGATCGCGTCCACGCTCAGGGGATTCCGACAGACCGCGGCGAGCGCGGATTCGCTCATGCTTCGCCTGTCCTCGAACACGACGCAGCTGCAGGCGATCCTCGCGCGCCTCGAGCGCGGCGAAGGAACGGCCGGCAGGTTCCTTACCGACTCGATGCTGTATCGCGATACGCGCAACCTGTTGACGCGCGTCGATTCGCTGGTCGCCGACTTCCAGCGCAATCCGCGCAAGTACATCAACCTCCAGATTTTCTAGGTGCGGGCCGCCGTCGTCGTCTTCGTCATCTGCGCGCTCGCGTGCATCGTCGCGCACGCCGCCATCCTCGTCTCGGTCGTGCGCCGCCGTTCGGCGGCCGTCACCAATGCCGTTCCGCGCCCGCGCCTCGCCATCGAGGTCGTTTGGGCGCTGCTCCCGGCGATCGCGCTCGCGTTCGTGCTCACCGCGACCTGGGCGCGCCTGAACCGCCCGGACACGCCGGCGCCCGACCTCATCATGAAGATCGCGCGATGAAGCCGCTCGCGGTTCGCGCCCTCGGTGGCCTCGTTCTCACCTATTTGCACCTCGTGTTCGGCGGCGTCGTGCGAATCACCGGATCGGGTATGGGATGCGGCGACCACTGGCCCCGGTGCAACGGATCGTGGGTGCCGCCGTTCGACAACCCGACCGTCATGATCGAGTGGACGCACCGGCTGCTCGCGTTGCTGGTGGTCCTCTCCCTGGCGAATCTCGCCGCCTCGGCCTGGCGGCGACGCGGGGAGGCCGTCGTCGCGGGACGCGGCGGTGTGCTCCGCCCCGCCGTCGCGGCGTTCGTGCTCGTGCTCACTGTCGCGCTCCTGGGCATGGTCACGGTGAAGCTCGGCAACACCACCCTCGCGACGGTGGCGCACTGGACGCTCGCGCTGGCACTCCTGGCCGTCATCACGGTGGCCGGAGCGCGCGCCGGCGCCCTGGGCGCCGCGGCCGCGCGCATGGAAGGCGGAACGTCCCGCGCCACGCGGTCGCTCGGAGCCGGCGCGGCGCTCGCGTTCGTCACCGTCGTCCTCGGCGGGCTCGTCGCGAAGTTCCCGGGCGCCGGCGTCGCCTGTCCCGGGTTTCCGCTGTGCGGCGACACGCCGGCGGGCGTCGCGGCCGGCGCGGCGCACGTGCAGCTGACCCATCGGGTGTTCGCGTACCTGCTGTTCTTCCACGTGCTGGCGGTGACGAGCGCGCTGTCCAGGAGGGCTGGCGAGGCCGCGGCCACGCGGCGCGCCGCGCGAACGGCCGCCGGCCTGGTGCTGGTTCAGCTCGGCCTCGGCGCGGCGATGGTCCTCGGCCAGCTGCCGCCGACGCTTCGGTCGCTGCACCAGGCGGTCGGCATCGGCGTGTGGCTCACGTTGTTCCTGGCGGCGTACCTGGCTCGGACGGCCCAGCGAGGAGCGGCGGACACGGGACATGGGACATGGGACATGGGCGCAGAGAAGGTCCATGCTTGAGCCATGTCCCGTGTCCCATGTCCCATGTCCTCAGTTCAATGAGTGAGACCGCGGTCGCCCCAACGAGTCTGCGCGAGCTGGCACGCGACTTCGTCGCCCTGACCAAGCCGCGCATCATCTCCCTGCTGCTCGTCACGACCATCGCGCCGATGTTCGTCGCGGGCCGACCGGGCTGGGAGCTCGTCCTCGTCGTGTTCGTCGGTGGCTATCTCATGGCGGGCGGTGCCAACGCGGTGAACATGTACCTCGACCGCGACATCGACGACCGGATGTCACGCACACGGCTGCGTCCGATCCCCGCTGGCCGGATGCAGCCGCGCGAGGTCCTGGCGTTCGGGTTGCTCCTCGCGACCGGGGCGACGTTCCTGCTGGCGCGGTTCGCCAACGTGCTCACCGCGGCGCTCGCGCTCGGCGGCTTCTACTCGTACGTCTTCCTGTACACGCGCTGGCTCAAGCGCACCACGCCGCAGAACATCGTCATCGGCGGTGCCGCGGGAGCCTTTCCGCCGCTGGTCGGCTGGGCGGCCGTGACCGGCTCCATCGACCTGATGGCCGTGTACCTCTTCCTGATCATCTTCTACTGGACGCCACCGCATTTCTGGGCGCTGGCGCTCAACAAGCAGCGCGACTACGGGCTCGCCGGCGTGCCGATGGCGCCGCTCGTGTGGGGCGAAGCCGAGACCAAGCGACAGATGCTCTGGTACACGGTGATCCTCGTCGCGCTCACGATACTTCCGTGGGCGATGGGCGCGCTCGGCGTCGTGTATCTCGGGGCGGCGCTGGCGCTCGATGCCGTCCTGCTGCGCGGCGTGATACGTGTGCTTCGCGCTTCGGATCACGTCCAGCCCGCGTGGTCCGTGTACAAGTACTCGCTGCTGTACCTGGCGCTGCTCTTTGCCGCGATGGCGGTGGATAGGTGGTAGGGACTGGGGACTGGGGACTAGGGATTAGAGAAACTGGGACGCTAGGCCTAGTCCCTAGTCCCTAGTCCCTCCACCAATCTCCATCTCCAGCCGGCTCGTGCCGCCCGGCGCAATGACGACGCGCTGCTCCACGGGGTCCGACAACCCCTCGTACCAGATCCTGGCGGTGTAGGTGCCCGGCGGTAGGCCGTCGATCGTGAACCGGCCCTGCGCGTCCGTCACGGCGAAATACGGATGGTCGAAGACGGCGATGTAGCCGCGCGCCCATGGATGCTCCTTGCGGCGCACCTCGACGATGCCTGCCTTCCCGGCGATCTTCTCGCTTGGAACCACCTGGCCGGCGTCCACGGTGCGGATCTCCTCCACCGGAACGCCCCCGTTCTCGCGGAAGAATCGCGACGTCATCGCGGCGCGGTCGAGGCTCAGGACGTTGATCGTCGTCCCGGTCGTCACCGCCAGCAGCCGCGGCCGGAACCGGCAGCTCTGGACGGTGAGCGTTTCGCGTCGCACTTCCGGAAACGCCTTGCCCGTCGCGATGCCGTCGATCCACACCAGCACGTTGACGGGACTGTCACCGTTCGACCCGTTGCCGCTCACGGTATCGCCGCAGAGCCGGGCATCGCGCGGCGGCATGACGCCGGAATTGGTCAGCGGCTGCGGACGCGCCGTAATGGCGCCCGCGAACGCACCAGTCTGGCCGGCGGGAGTCACGCGATACGGGCGATTCTCGATGCCCAGCGCGACCGTTCCCGCGCTCGAGTCCGCGATTCTGACCTGGCGTGGAGCCGCCTGGCCCTGTTCCGTGCACGCCGCCAGCGAGCAGATAAGGAGGAGTGGTCCGGTCGTCAGCGTTTGCCTCATCGCGTACGCGAAAAGGCAAGCGGTGCGCCACCGGTCATTCCGCCACGATCAACTCGCGCTGATAGTGCTCGGGCGTGACGACGGCGCTCCGCGGCTCGATGTAGACGTTCACTTCACTGCGCATCCCGATCTCGCCGGCCACGTAGATGCCGGGCTCGATGGAGAACCCGACGCCGGGTACGAGCAAGCGCTCCTCGCGCGTCTCGAGATTGTCGATGTGGGGCCCGCTGCCGTGCAGCTCGCGTGGATCGATGCTGTGTCCCGTCCGGTGCGTGAAGTACTGACCGAACCCCCGCGACGCGATTACCTCGCGCGCGGCATCGTCCACCTCGCCGCCCCGGACGTCGGCGCCCTCGGCCACGCGACGCTGCACGAGCGCGATCGCGGCGTCGCGCGCGTCGCGCACCGCCGCCCACACGTCCAGCGCGCGATCCGACGGCTTGCCCAGCGAAGCCATCCAGGTCTGGTCGGCGTACACGCCGTTCGCGTGCTGCTCCCGCGCCCACAGATCGATCAGGAGGATTTCCCCGCGCTGGATCAAGCGGGGCGGGGCGGACGACGGTTCGTAGTGCGGGTTGGCCGCATTGGCGCCCGCGGCGACGATCGGCCCGTGATCGCAGCCGAGCTTCTGCTCCGCGAAGCGATCCATGATCCAGCGCTGCACCTCGTGCTCGGCCAGCGGAGCTCCACCTCGCGCCCGCTTCCCGGTGACAACCATCGCGTCGCGGGCAATCTGCGCGATGGCGGCCGCGGCCCGGCGGTGGGATTCGATGTGCGCCGGCGTCCAGCTCGCATAGAAGCGCGTCACAAGCTCGCCCGACGAAACGACCGTGGCGCCCGCCTGGCGCACCAGCTCCAGCACGCCGGCGGGAATGCGGTCGAGGTACGGCACGGCATCGGCCGGCGAGTACTCCATTGCGACACGCTTGCCCTTCACGAGGTTCGCCAGGTGCTCCTCCAGCGATCGCCACGAGCTGTACCGCTCCCGGGGCCAATCGCCGGGCCAGTTCTTCCAGGGCGCCTGTTCGATGGCGTGCGAGATGGCGGTGGGAGCCCCGTGCGCCGGCACGAGCGCGAACACGCGGCGGGTGAGCATTCCCTGGAGGCCCAGGAAACCGCTGGCGATCGGGTTCAGCCCGTGAAAGTCGAAGAGGAGCCAGCCGTCGAGGTCCAGCTCGCGTAGCGCGGCCTGTACCCCCGGCAGCGTCTGGGGGCTAAGCACTGGCCTCGAACGTCTTCCAGTCCGCCCGCCACTCGCACGATCCTTCGCCGCGACCCGCGCAGCGCACGTGATCGACGGACCCCACTCCGCCGATGAGGAGCCGCAGGAGCTCGCGCAGCACGGACTCGTAGTAGGCACAACCGGTCGTGCCCGGGCCGGTATTCAGCGTCACCGAGCGCGGTACGTCGAGCAGGACATAGCCGCCCACGCGGCGCACGGAGCCGTTCGCGTATCGCTGCGCGATGGCACGCGCGCGGCGCAACGCCAGCGGCCGCGCCAGCACCGAGGGCAGCACGCGAAGGAAGCCGCGCGTCCCGCCGTTGATGGTGCCGTACGCCTCGCGGGCGAGATAGCGGCCGGCAGCGCGAAAGACCGCTTCGGCGTCCGGGCGCCGTCCGATCAGCTTCGCCAGGGCGATGGCGTCGTCCTGCGCGGTCCGCTGGCGTTTGCGGACCGCGTCGGCGTAGCGCTTGATCTGGAGATAGACCGTGTCGCTCAGGCCAAGGCGCTTGTTACGCAATTCGTCCACCAACTCGGAGTCGAGGTCGCCGGGGGTGTCCACGTCACGGACGGCTTCGAGGAGACTCAGCGGAAGGAGGGCATCTACGGTCGCGAGCATCCCTGAAACCTGAGCGGCTGCAACGCCGATTTCCAGAGAGCTATCGTTGTGTCGTGATCCACCTGCCTTCATGGGCGTTGGGCGTCCCGCTCGCCGCCACCATCGCGGCGGTCGCATTCCGCGCTGGAAGCCTGAGCGCCAGCGGGGCGCTGGCCGCCCTCGCCGCCGGGGCGCTTGTGATGGGAGCCGGCTGGACCTGGGGCGTCCTGTTGATCGCGTATTTCGTCGCTTCGGCGGCGTTGTCGGCGTTCCGCGCGCGGGACAAGCAGGCGCGCACCGGCGGCCGCCTCGAGAAGGGCGGGCCTCGCGACGCCACGCAGGTACTGGCGAACGGAGGAGTGTTCGTCGCGATGGCGGTCGGGTTCTGGGTGAACCCCCACCCGCTGTGGCAAGCGCTGGGGGCGGGCGCCATCGCCGCGTCCGCGGCCGACACCTGGGCCACGGAGCTCGGCACGCTGTCGCCAGCCGCGCCACGCTCGGTGCTCACCTGGCGTCCTGTAAGCGTCGGGACATCCGGCGGCGTGACCGCGGTCGGGTTCCTGGCCGGAGCGGCTGGCGCGGCTTTCGTCGCCCTCCTTGCCGCGATCCTCGGCTGGCCGCCGGGCGCGGTGATCTCCGCCATCGTGGGAGGCGTGCTGGGGTGCGTCATCGATTCCGTCATCGGGGCCGCGTGGCAGGCGCGCCGAAGGTGCCCTGCGTGCGGTGTCGAGACCGAGGCCCGTGTGCACCGCTGCGGCGCGGTCACCACTCGAGCGGGCGGCGCCGGCTGGCTGGACAACGACGGCGTGAACGCCCTCGCGACCCTCGCCGGCGCGCTCTTTGGCGCCGGAGTCGCTACCGCTAGCTATCCGTGATGCGCCCCTCGCTCGACGTGCTGGTCATCGGTGGCGGTCCCGCAGGCGCCAGCACGGCCTTTCGGCTCGCACGGCGCGGCCTCCGCGTGCGAATCCTGGATCGCGCCCGGTTCCCGCGGGCCAAACCATGTGCGGAGTGCCTCAGCCCACAGGCGTCCCGGGTGCTGAGCGACATGGGCGTGCTCGCCACCGTCGAGTCGAAGGGGGCCTGGCTGAAGGGGATGATCGTGCGGGCGCCGAATGGTGCCGTGGCGCGCGGCGATTATGCCGCCTCGCACGGGTTTCGCTCCTTTCGCGACCGCGGCCTCGCCATTCGCCGCGAGCTGCTGGACGACGCGCTGCTGGGCCAGGCCCGCGCGAGCGGCGTCGAAGTCGAGGAAGGGGTTCGCTGCGGCGATGTGCTCCGCGATCGCGATGGCGTCATCCGTGGGGTGACCGTGCTTCGCGGCGACCGACACGAGGACATGCGCGCGGAGCTGGTGGTCGGCGCGGATGGACTGCGTTCGATCGTGGCGCGCCGCGCCGGCCTCGCGCGGACGCTCGCGTGGCCGGCGCGCATTTCGCTGGTGGCGCACTATCGCGACGTAGGCAACGTGTGCGACTACGGCGAGATGCACATCGAGCCCGATGGCTTCGTGGGGATCGCCGATGTCGGCGACGGGATCACGACCGTCGCCGCCGTGTTCCCGCGCGGGCGCGCCCGCGCAATTGCCGGCGATCGGTCGCGGTTTCTCGATCGCTGGCTCGCGTCCAGGCCCCACCTCGAGCCGCGGTTCCGCGGCGCCACGCGCGTCGGACCCGCCAGCGCCGTGGGGCCGTTCGCGTCGCACGCGCGGCGGGCGTGGCATCCCGGCGCCCTGCTGGTCGGCGACGCGGCGGACTTCTTCGATCCCTTTACCGGCGAGGGGATCTATGCGGCGCTGCGGGGCGGCGAGCTGGCGGCCCAGGCGGTGGCCGCCGCGCTCGAGCCGGGGCCGGTCGACCGGCGCATCGAAGCGCTCCGCGAATACGATGCGCGCCGCCGCGCCGAGTTTGGCGGCAAGTGGTGGGTGGAGCGGCTGATTGGCGTCGGGGTCGCGTGGCCAGCCGTCGCCAACCGCGCCGCCAGGGCGCTCGCGGCGCGCAAGGATCTGGCCGACTTGCTGGTCGGCGTGACCGGCGACTTCGTTCCGGCCGACCGGGTCTTGCGCGCCCGCTACCTGGCGCAGCTGTTTCTTGCGCCCCTCCCCGCGGCGAGGACCACGCCATGGCGATAGATCCTGACGAGTTTCGCTCGGTGCTGGGCCGGTTCGCGACCGGCGTGACGATCCTCACCGCGCGGGACGCCGAAGGACGCGATCACGGCATGACGGCCAGCGCGTTCTGCTCGGTGAGCCTTGCGCCGCCGCTCGTGCTGGCGTGCGTGGATCGCACGTCGGAAATGCACGAGGTGCTGCGAAGGGCGTCCCACTTCGGGATCAGCATTCTCGCGGAAGGCCAGGAAGCCCTGTCGCGTCGTTTCGCGGAGCTTCCGGCCGGAGGCCGGTTCGACGGCATCGGCTTCACCCGCGCCGAGAGCGGCGTCGTGTTGATCGAGGATGCGATCGGACATCTGGACTGCCGGCTGTTGCAGCGTCACGACGCCGGAGATCACGCCATCCATGTGGGCGAGGTGCAGGCGTCGCGCACCGAACGCGGACGGCCGCTGCTGTACTATCGCGGCGGCTACGCGCAGCTGGAGCTCTGATGCGATGGCCACTGACGCCCCGGCGACGCCGGGGCGTCGAGATCCTGGACGACCCGTTGACACCACGGGAGATTCGCGCGCGGGCCATGTCGGACGTGGCCCGGTCGAACCTCCTGTTCGGCGGCACGCGCGCCGTGCTGTCGGCCATTCACGAAGTGCTGCCCCGCCTGCGGCCTCGCGCCGTTCTCCTCGACGTCGGCACCGGACTGGCAGACATACCGGATCACGTTCGTCGCGGCGCGAAGGGCGCCGGCGTGGCCCTCACGATCGTCGGGCTGGACGTTTCGGAGCACCTGGCCCGAGCCGCGCGGAGTCGGCTCGACGGCATCGTCGTCGGCGACGCGCTGCGGATTCCGCTGGCCGACTCGTGCGCGGATGTCGTGACGTGCTCGCAGCTGTTGCACCATTTCGACGCCGGGGACGCGCCCCGCGTGCTCGCCGAGCTGCATCGGGTGGCGCGGCGCTGCGTGATCGTCGCCGACCTGCGGCGCAGCTGGATCGCGGCCGGCGGATTCCTGGTCGCGGCGAACGCGCTGCGCTTCCACCCCGTCACGCGTTCGGACGGCGTGACCTCCGTGCTGCGAGGCTTCACCACGCGAGAACTGGCGCGCCTCGTGGAGCGCGCCACCGGAACGCGCCCCGATGTTCGGCGGAGCCCGTTCTGGCGCCTGACTGCGACCTGGGGAAAAACAACGCATTGACCGCCGCCCGGGGCTCCGAGATAGACTTATCCGCTCCAATGCCGACTTCGGCTCGAACGTCGTACTCGCTGGGCCTCATGCCCGCCACGGCGGCAATGCGCACCGTGGACGAGCGCATTGTGCGCGCGCCCGTGCCGACGATCTTTGACATCGCGGCCGACGTGGAGCGCTGGCCGCAGTTGCTGCCCCACTATCGCTTCGTGCGCCTCCGAGACCGCGTGAAGGGGGCGCGCGCCGTCGAGATGTCGGCGTATCGGCCGTTCGGGTTCGTCCGATGGCCCACCTGGTGGGTGTCGTTGATGGAGATCCAGGATCGCGACGGTGGGGCGCGACAGGCCATTCGATTCCGCCACATCGAGGGCATCACGAAGCGGATGGAGGTCGAATGGTCGTTTGCCCCGGTGCCCGTGCAGGAGGGAGGAGGAACGCGGGTCACGGTCTTGCATCTGTGGAATGGCCCGTCGTGGCCATTGATCGGGGGCATGGCGGCGCGCGCGGTGATCGGACCTGTGTTCGTTCATGGCATCGCGTCGCGAACGCTCGAAGGTCTGTCGCGTGCGGCGGAGCGCCGCCAGACTTGAGAGCGCGTCAATTCGCCGGAGCGTAAGGCACGAAATGAAGCGTCGTCGAGTTGTGATCACGGGAATCGGCGCGGTTACGCCGATCGGCATTACCGTTGGCGGCATGTGGGATGGCTTGCGGTCGGAACGATCCGCCATCCGGCGCATTTCGCGTTTCGATCCGTCACCGTTCCGCAGCCACAACGCGGGCGAAGTCCGCGACTTCGATCCCGGCGACTTTCTCGAGCGCAAACGCGCCAAGCGCCTGGACCGTTTCGGCCATTTCTCGGTGGCCTGCGCCAAGCTCGCGATCGAGGACGCAGGGCTCGATCTGGCGCGTGAGAACCGCGAGCGCATCGGCGCCATGATGGGGTCCGCGCTGGGTGGCGTCGGCTTCGCGGAGGAGCAGTTCGGCATCTTCCTGAAGGAAGGCATCGCGCGCGTGGAGCCGCAGCTGGCGCTCAACGTGTTCGTCGGAGCCGCCAGCTGCAACGTGGCGATCGAGTTCGGCCTGATGGGCCCCAACAGCACGAACGGCATGAGCTGCGCTTCGGGCACGATCGGCGTCGGCGACGCGTTCCGGCTGATCCGCGACGACTACGCGGACGCGATGCTCTGCGGTGGCGTCGAAGCGCCCTTGATGCCACTGTGCTTCGCGGCGTTCACGATCATCCGCGCGATGTCCACGCGGAACGACGATCCCGAGCACGCGTCCCGGCCCTTCGATCGCGCGCGCGACGGGTTCGTGATGGGCGAGGGCGGAACGGTGCTCGTGCTCGAGGAGCTCGAGCGGGCGCGAGCCCGCGGCGCACGCATCTACGCGGAGGTGGTCGGCTACGGCAACTCCAACGACGCACACCACATGACCGCGCCACGGCCGGATGCCTCGCAGGCAGCGCGCGCCATGCGTCTGGCGCTGCAGGACGGACATGTGAAGCCGACAGACGTCTCCTACGTCAACGCGCACGGCAGCTCCACGCCGCTCAACGACCCCATTGAGACCGCCGCGATCCGGCACGTGTTCGGCGACCACTCCGAGAAGCTGCAGGTGAGCAGCACGAAGGCGTACTACGGTCACGCCCTCGGCGCGTCGGGCGCCTTCGAGGTCGCGATCTCGGCGCTGGCGCTCGATCGCGGCTGGTTGCCGCCGACGCTGAACCTGGACGAACCCGGCGAGGGGTGCGATCTCGACTACATCCCCAATCTTGGTCGCGAGCGCGGCGTGGAGTACGCGGTGAGCAACTCGTTCGGATTCGGCGGCATCAACGCCGCGCTGGTGTTGAAGCGCGCGGACTGATCACGTCGTTCCACGTCCCCCCTCCCCCACCTTCCCCTCCCCACCTCCCCCACCCCGCCCACCTCCCCTCGCATGATGAAAGACCCACTTCGTCACTTCACCGCCGAGTTCGTGGGCACGTTCGCGCTCGTGTTCGTCGGCGGTGGCGCCATCATGTCGGCCCGTGCCACCGGCATGGACGCGGGCCTCATCTCCGTCGCGCTGGCGCACGGCATCATCCTGGCCGTGCTGGTGAGCGCCACGATGAGGATCTCAGGGCACTTCAATCCCGCCGTCACCATCGGGTTCCTCGCCGCGCGCCGCATCGAGCCGATGATGGCGGGCGTCTACATCGCCGCGCAGATCACTCGGGGCCATCCTGGCGGCGTACACGCTCAAGGTCCTGATGCCGGCCGAGCTGGGCATCGCGACGCGGCTCGGCGGCCAGTCGATCGCGACGGAGGTGACGGCGGGACAGGCAATCGGCATGGAGGCCATCGGGACGTTCTTGCTCACGTTCGTCGTGTTCGGCACGGCTGTGGACCCCAAGGCGCCGCGCATCGGCGGGCTCGCGATCGGCCTGACGCTCACCGCGGCGATCCTCGCCATCGGGCCGTTCACCGGAGCGTCGCTCAACCCCGCGCGCTCGTTCGGCCCCGCGGTCGCCAGCGGCGTGTTCGAGGGACAGTACATCTACTGGATCGGTCCCATCCTCGGCGCCGTGGTCGCCGCGATCCTGTACGACACGCTGTTCATCCGGCGTGAGCGCGAGCCGGTGGACCATGGCGCAGTCCGGCCGTGACCTGCCGGTGGTCAGCTCGAGCGGGAGCGCGAGCGGGCCATCGAGCTGCTCTCGCAGCATTTCGCGCAGGACAACCTGTCGCTCGACGAGCTCGAGCGGCGCATCGAGCGCGTCTATCGCGCGTCGACGTTGCCCGCGCTGCGCGACATCACCAGCGATCTGGCCTCCGAGGACGTTGCGACACCCCAGCGCGCGGTCCTGGCACCCACGCAGTACGCCCCGGAGCACGGACGTATCGTGTCCGTCATGTCCCAGACGCAAGCCGAACCGGGATGTGGCAGGCGCCACGCAATCTGCGACGTCTGGAGCGTGATGTCGGAGACGCGCCTCGACCTCACGCGAGGCGCAACTCGCTCCCGGCGTCACTGAGATCGACCTCACCGCGGTCATGTCGTCGGTGAAGGTGATCGTGCCGCCGGCGTGCGCGTCGTGGTGCAGCCCAGCGCCGTTCATGGCCGAAGTCAGCGACGAAACCCTGGACCCGCCCGCCGTCGGGTCTGGCGCGCCGGTCGTGCGAATCACCGGCCGCGTGTTCATGGCTGAGCTGAAGGTAGTGGTTCGGACCCGGGAGCTGACGGCGGACTAGGGTCCGAAGATTCTGCCCGCGATGTTCGCCAGGGTCACTACCACCGCCGGGAGCAGCGTCAGGCCGACCGAAAACACGAGACCGTGGCGGAAGAGCGCCGGGCCGAGACCGTAGACCGGCCGCTTGAGCCAACGCTCGGCAAGCGATCTCGACGACCCATCCCATCGTGTAGCACGCGTTCGCCATCGCGCCGTATGCTCCGACGGCCAGCACGCGCTCCACGCCGCCCGCCCCTGGGCCGAACAACCACCCCTGCCCCAGCATCAGCTCCAGTGCGTTGACGTAGATCAGCGTCCCGACACCCGTCGCGCCGACGACGACGTTGAACGCCAGCCGACGGCTCTCCCACCACTTCACGACGCGGAGCGGCGACCGGATCAGGGTGGGCTCGAACAGGAGCTTCGTGAGCGTCATGCGTACAGGCATTGCACAAAACACGCCATCTGTCAAGTACTTTGCGCTGTAAAGATGATCAGGTTCCGACCTGGTGGTACGTCCTGTCGTAAAGGGCGATGGCCTCGCGGATCATGCGCATGGCGACGTCGCTCTTCTCCCAGCCCAGGATCTGCACGCGCTTGCCCTCGAGATCCTTGTACCGCTCGAAGAAGTGCTCGACCTCGTTGAGCACATGCTGCGGGTATGTCGGCAATGTCGAAGAACTCCTGGTAGTACGGATCGTGGAGCGGCACGGCCAGGATCTTGTCGTCGGACTCGCCGCGGTCGAGCATGCGCAGCAAGCCGAGCGGTCGCACGTCGATGAGGCAGCCCGGGGAAGGTCTGCTCCTTCACGAGGACCAGGATGTCCATCGGGTCGCCGTCGAGGTACAGCGTGCGCGGAATGAACCCGTAGTCGCCCGGGTAGTGCATGGACGAGTACAGCACGCGGTCCAGCCGAATCAGCCCGGTGTGCTTGTCCAGCTCGTACTTGTTCCGCGTCCCGAACGGAATCTCGATGACGGCGGTGACCTCTTCCGGCGGGTGACGACCGGGCGGCAGGTCGCGCCAGAGGTTGATCATGCAGTGAAGCTAGCGGACGTCCGGCGGCTCGCGACGCGTAACGATCAGCTCACTTGCGCAGGCGTCGGGAGCGCCACCACAGCGATAGCGACGTACCCCGTATACACGACGGCCGCGACGACATACGCTGCGACGAAGTAGGCGCACGTGTCTGGCATCATGAGAGATCCTCCGCCGCCCGCTCGCGCAGCAGCGCCAGCCGGTAGCGCGCACGGATCAGGATCGACGCAGAAGAACAGGAACGCGAACACCGAGAGCGTGAACGTCGTGAGCATCTCCGTCGGCAGCGACGGCCGGTCCGGCTTCAGCACGATGGGCATCGGATGCAGCGTCCGGAACAGATACACGCTCATGTGAATGAAGGGGATCAGCACCACGGCCAGCACGGCAAGCACGGCGGAGTACCGCCCTCGCATCGCCGGATCCTGAATGGCACCCCGCAGGACCAGGTATGCCGCCGTCACGAACCACAGGAAAAGCGTAAGCGTCAGGCGCGCATCCCACGTCCACCAGGTGCCCCAGATCGGCTTGCCCCAGAATGGCCCCGTGGTCAGCACGAGGGTCGTGAACAACAAGCCGACCTCGCCGGCGCTCTCCGCCATCCGGTCGGCGCGATCGTCATGCAGCCACAGGAACACGATGGACATCAGGCCGGCGATGGTGAGCGCGAAGTAGGCGCTGATCGCCGCGGGAACATGGATGTAGTAGATCTTCTGCGCGTCGCCCTGCGTCAGCTCGGACGGCGTGAAGAAGATGGCCCGCGCGACGGCGGCCAGAACGGCGACCACTGACAGCCAGAACAGCCAGTCGAACAACGGCTGTGTCGCGGAGGCCGATCGCTTGGCCGCCTGCGTTGGCGGTGAGAGCGGAGGCGCGGCAAAACCGGTCATTCTTCGAGAGTGTAGGGGTACGCCACCGTGCAGGCGACTGCGAACACGATGTCGAACGCGAGCAGGACTTTCAACCACGGCGCCGCCTCGGCGAACGGACGACCGGCGACGAGCAGCGTGGACGCCTGCGCCGAGGTCATGACGATCGGCACGAAGAATGGCAGGCTGAGCATTGGCAGCAGCATCTCGGACATGCGTGTATTCGACGCCATGGCGCTGAACAACGTTCCGATCGCCACCAGGCCGACGGCGGCCAGCAGCGCGACGAGCCCGAGCGCCGCGAGGCTGCGCCCCAGCGGGAGATTGTAGAAGAGCGCCACCGCGGGGAGGGCGACGACGAGGATGGCCCCGACGAAGAGCGCGTTCGCCAGCGCCTTTCCGAGATAGATGGACTCGCGCTGGATCGGCGACACGAGCAGCGCGTCGATGGCGCGTTCCTCGAGCTCCACGCCGAACGAGCGGTGCAGCCCGAGCAGTCCGGCGAAGGTGAACGTCACCCAGAGTACGCCGGGCGCCAGGTCCATCGCCGACACGGCGCTGGGGTCCCAGGCGAAGTAGAAGATCGCCAGCCCCAGCAACGCGAACACCAGCACGGAAAGGAACGCGCTGCGCGTGCGCAGCTCGATCGCGAGGTCCTTGCGCGCGACGGTCCACGCCGCCGAGAGCAGCCCCGGCGCCTCACTCCGCATGCGCCACCAGCTCGCGGTACGCTGACGCGTAGCGCTGCGGGTCGAATCCGGCGGTGTCGCGTCGCGCGTCCCAGCGCGCCAGCCGCCCGCCGCTCATGACCGCCGCATGTGTCGCGAGCGCGAGCCCTTCTGCCACGTTGTGCGTGACCAGCACGAGCGTGGCG
The DNA here is from genome assembly GCA_963724885.1 of uncultured Gemmatimonadaceae bacterium. Classification (GTDB taxonomy): domain Bacteria; phylum Gemmatimonadota; class Gemmatimonadetes; order Gemmatimonadales; family Gemmatimonadaceae; genus DASPMP01. The sequence goes on from CAVRWG010000005.1 coordinate 1,014,095, forward strand.
CCGCGCGACCGGACCGACATCAGCAGCTCGGTGAGCGCGCCGGCGCCCCACTCGTCCAGTCCCGAATACGGCTCGTCGAGCAGCAGCACGGACGGCTGGTGCACCATCGCGCGCGCGACAGAAACCCGCTGCTGCATCCCGCGGCTCAGCGTGCGGAGCGGGACATCCGCGCGGTCGAGGATGCGCATCGACTCGAGCGCAGCCCGCGCCGCGGTGCGGGGATCGACCAGCCCATACAGCCGCGCCGAGAATTCCACGTTCTCGCGTGCCGTCAACGGCGGGTAGAGCATGCTCTGGTGCGAGATGAGCCCGACGGCCGCGCGAGCGTTCGCATCGCGTCGCACGTCGACGCCGTTCAGCTCTGCCGCGCCCCGGGTGGGCCGAAGGAGCCCGGCGAGCAGCCGGAGCAGGGTGGTCTTGCCGGCGCCATTCGGGCCGAAGAGCGCCAGGCAATCGCCGGCACCAAGCTCGAAATCGACATCCGCGACCGCCACGCGTCGCCCGAACTCCTTCCGGAGGCCGGCGGCCCGGACGGTCGGGGCGGCGGGGGTGGAGGGCGCTGACATCCGAGAAGGAAGATAGGTGGTGGGCGGTGGGGTGGGTGGTGGCATGGCCTTGTCGCGCACCATAGCTTCGCGGGAAACGCAATCGAGGCGGGAGAGTCGCGTGGCTGAGGACGGTGCTGCCGGAAGTATCGAGCTCTGTTTACTGGGAGGCGTCGAGCTGCGCGGGATCGGCTTCGACGCCGCCGAACGACTCCTGGCCCAACCAAAGCTGACCGCGCTGCTCGCGCTCCTTGCCCTGTCGCCGGGACAGCGTCCGATGCGCCGCGACCGGATCGTCGGCCTGCTGTGGCCGGAACTCGACCAGTCGCGTGCCCGCGCTGCGCTGCGCAAGGGCGTTCACGCCATCCGCGCGGCGCTCGGCGCCGCCGCGCTCCGCAGCCGCGGCGACGAGGAAATCGGTCTGGCGATGCCTCCCGTGTGGTGCGACGTCGTCGAACTGGTGCGCGCCGCGGAGTCGGGCCGCATGCTGCGCGCCGTGGAGCTGTATCGCGGCGAGCTGTTATCCGGCTTTCACATGGCAGGATGCGTCGAGTTCGAGCGCTGGCTGGACGACGAGCGCAACGCGGCGCGCGAGAATGCCGCGGCCGCCGCCTGGGCACTGGCGCGTGCCCTGGAGTCGGACAGCCAGCTCACCGACGCGGGCCTGATGGCGCGTCGCGCGGTTCGCTATCGCTGGGACGACGAGCGTGTGCTGCGGCGCACGCTCACGCTGTTGGCGCGCATCGGCGACCACGCCGGCGCGCTGCGACTCTACGACGAGTTCGCGCAGCGCATGCGCGCCGAGTTCGACGCCGAGCCGTCGCCCGAAACGGTCAAGCTGGTTCACTCGCTGCGACCCCATCCGCACGCACCCGCTGAGTAGGTTACCGGCCATGGCTGAAATCGACGCCCTGCTCCAGGAGCATCGCAGATTCGCGCCGTCGGACGAGTTTCGTCGCGGCCGCGATCGTTTCCGACCGGTCGATCTACGAACGCGCCGAGCGCGACTCCGGAGGCCTTCTGGGCCGAGCAGGCCGGACCAGCTGCACTGGTTCACGCGGTGGAAGACCGTGTGCGAGTGGAAGCCGCCGCACGCGAAGTGGTTCGTCGGCGGCAAGCTCAACGTGTCGGACAACTGCATCGACCGGCACGTGCACGGCCCGCGCCGCAACAAGGCGGCGTTGATCTGGGAAGGCGAGCCGGGCGACCGTCGCACGCTCACCTACTGGGACCTGTACGTCGAGGTGCAGAAGTTCGCGAACGTGCTGAAGACGGCTCGGGCGTTGGGCGGGGCGATCGCGTGGCGATCTACCTGCCGCTGATCCCCGAAGCCGCGATCGCGATGCTGGCCTGCACGCGCATCGGCGCGATTCACTCCGTGGTGTTCGGCGGCTTCTCGCCGGAATCGCTGCGCGACCGCATCAACGACTCGGCGTGCAAGGTGCTGATCACCGCCGACGGCGGCTACCGCCGCGGCCAGACGGTTCCGCTCAAGCGGAACGCCGACAAGGCGCTCGAAGGCCTGCCCGTCGATCGAGACACGTGGTCGTCGTGTCAGCGACGCACCGGCGCGAGCGCCGACGACGCGTTCGCCGAGATGAAGGAAGGCCGCGATCACTGGTGGCACCGGCTCATGCAGGACGCCGACGCGCGGTGCGAGCCGGAGCACATGGACGCCGAGGATGTGCTGTACATCCTCTACACGTCGGGCACGACCGGGAAACCGAAGGGCATCGTCCACACGACCGGCGGCTATCTCACCGGCGTGACGCTACACGACCAGGGCGGTCTTCGACCTTCGAGGACGAGGACGTGTTCTGGTGCACCGCGGACATCGGCTGGGTGACCGGCCACTCGTACGTCGTGTACGGCCCGCTCGCCGAACGGCGCCACCGTGCGTGATGTACGAGGGCGCACCCGACTGGCCGGAGAAGGATCGCTTCTGGGACATCTGCGAGCGACACGGCGTCACCGTGTTCTACACCGCGCCGACGGCGATCCGCGCGTTCATGAAATGGGGCGACAAGCACCCGGCGAAGCACGACCTCTCGCGCCTGCGGCTCCTCGGCTCCGTCGGCGAGCCGATCAATCCCGAGGCGTGGATCTGGTATCACGAGCAGATCGGCAAGGGGCGCTGCCCGATCGTGGATACGTGGTGGCAGACGGAAACCGGCGCCATCGTCATTTCGCCGCTGCCCGGAGTGGTGGAGACCAAACCAGGAAGCGCGACGATCCCGCTTCCCGGGCTACGCAGCGGCGCTGCTCGACGCGAAGGGCGACGACGATTCCGGTGGGCGGCGGATTGCTGGCGCTCACCAAGCCGTGGCCCTCGATGCTGCGCACGATCTGGGGCGACGACGAGCGCTACGTCCAGACGTATTTCACCAAGTGGCCCGGGCGAAAGGACCTCTATTTCCCGGGCGACGGCGCGAAGCTCGACGACGATGGCTACTACTGGATCCTCGGTCGCGTGGACGACGTGCTGAACGTCGCCGGACACCGCATCGGCACCATGGAAGTGGAGTCGGCGCTCGTGGAGCATCCTGCCGTCGCCGAGGCGGCGGTGGTCGGCAAGCCGCACGAGCTCAAGGGACAGGCGATCGCCGCGTTCGTCACGCTGCGCGAAGGACGCACGCCGAGCACGGCGCTTCGGGACGAACTTCGGGACTTCGTGGCGGAGAAGATCGGCGCGATCGCCCGTCCGGACGATGTTCTGTTCTCGGCGGACCTTCCGAAGACGCGGTCGGGAAAGATCATGCGCCGGCTGCTGCGGGACATCGCCGAGGGCCGCGCGCTGGGCGACACGACGACGCTCGCCGATCCGAATGTCGTAAACGCGCTGCGCGAGCAATACGAAGCCACCGAGTCGTAACCGGCCGATCCGTCCGGATTGCGAGTAACCGGTGACAGGCGACGGGTGTCGCGCGCCGTGTGACGGCCATCACCCGTTGCGATCGTCGACCGGCTTACTCTTCCTGGTATGCGATCTGCGCTGTCATCGGGAAAATCAGCCCCTGGTCGATGGCCCTGAGACAGTGGTGGAAGAGACTCTTTCCGGAACGAATCTTCGGCCGCAAGCTCGAGCCCGCCGCTGAGCGCCGCCTCCGGCTCGCCTTGGCGCGCGCCGAGGAAGCGATGGTCCGCTCGCACGTGGACAACGCCCTGATGTTCGTGGACGTGCTGGCGGAGGACATGACGTTCGATCGGGCGATCGACACGTACGTGCGAGAGATGGCGATCCCGGAGCCGCTGGCGAGCGTGGTGGCTACGCGAACGCTCGTGGTGCTCGGACAGGAGTTGGTGCCCTATCGGCGGCGCGCGGTCGAAGCGGACGAAGAGAAGCCCAAGCTGCGCCTCAACGAAGCCTCGGACGGCCGCCAGCGCGCGATCAAGCGGGCCTGATTCGACGTCGATGACGCACCGTCGAACGTCCCAAGTTCGACGCACTACGTCAAACGTTCCACGTTGGACGCTTTGACCTTCGACGCTCGCCAATCCCAGAACACCAGGCCGAAAAGAGTCACCGCGATCACCGCCGACACCACGCACCAGCGGCATATGGCGTTGATGACGAAAAGCTCGAGGTACGTGAGCCACGCCGAGAACACGACGCCCCACGCGGTGACCACCACCAGCACGAGCGAAAGACCGCGCGAATCCGCCCAGCGGTCCTGCACGGCGGCCAGCGCGAGCGCGAAGACGGCAGCGTAGTAGGCGACGCCCCAGGCCGCGACCGGAACGCCGAGCAGGGTCGCCCAGCTGCTGAGCTGGACCGTCTCGCAACCACCGGCGCCGCACGCGAGGCTCCCGATGACGCCGGTCTTGTACAGTGCCAGATACAGTGCCACGAACAAGCCGACGAGCGCGACGAGCGCCGTCGCCATGCGACGGTTCATTTCTTCGTCGCGCGCGCCAGCGTCAGCGCTTCGTCCACATAGCGCTTGAGCTCATCGTACGAAACGACACTCGCGACGCGTTTCGTGCCAATGATGAACGTGGGCGTGGAACCGACGGCCAGACGGAGACCTTCCTGGATGTTCGCCTGGATCTGGGGTTGGAACTTTCGCGCGTCCACGCACGCCTCGTACTGATCGGCATTGACGCCCACGCCGCGCGCGAGGTCCGCGAGCACCCGGTCGGGCCGCCTGGTGGCCTGGGTGTTCCAGCGGTCCTGATTCAGGAAGATGGCGTCGTGCATTTCCCAGAACTTCCCCTGCTCGCCCGCGCACCACGATGCGAGGTGGGCCGGCCAGGCGTTGGGGTGCATGCTGAGCGGAAAGTGCATGAACCGGAATCGCACCTGTCCCGTGTTCACCAATCGCGAGCGAACGTCGGGCTCCGTAATGTTGGCGAACTGGCCGCACGCCGGGCACTCGAAGTCGGCGAACTCGACGATCTCCACGGGCGCGCTGTCGCTGCCGATCACGTGGCCCTGGTTCGGAACAGGCGCGACGGACGTGTCGATCTGCGTGACCGCCTGGCTGGGCCGTGCCGCCAGCCAGGAGATGGTGCCGATGCCGGCGACGGCCAGCACCGCGAGAACGAGATAGAACCCGCGCTTCCCGCCGTCGCCGCCGCGGCCCGCCCTGCGCCGCGACTTCTCGACGGGCCGACTCACCACTTGTCCTTGTCCTTGTCCCTGTCCTTTTCCTCGTCCTCGTCCGCCTTCCACTCGCTCTTTTCCCATGCGCTGTCCTTGTCGGTCTTGGCCTCTGAAACAATGCGACGGCTTTCAGCGACCTCGGGAGTGTCGTACGTCACACGAACCTCGTAATGGAACAGCTCGCTCCGCACGTCCCCGGTGAGTTTCATTAACTCACCCGCCTGTTCGAGCAGGCGCCCCTCCCGGTCGAGCTCCTGAATCCGTGCCGCAAGCGCTCTGAGCAGCGCCATCAGGTTGCGCGCCCGGCCTTCGTCATACGTTTGTTCCGGCTGCGACATGGAGGGGAATCCACACTCGTTGAAGGACCACTGAGCGCAGGAGCGAAAGCTAGCGGTATCGAGGTTGCGCAAGCAATGCGCCTTACTGGCGTCTGAACACAACAGGGAGAATCCCAATCGACGCAGACCTCTTACGCGTGCCTGTCGGGCCAGGCTCGCTCCACGTCGAACGTTATGGGCTCGGGGGCCAGGCGGTTCTCCTCGTGCACGGCTTCGGCACGAACAGCTTCGTGTGGCGCAACATCGGCCCATCCATCGCGCTCGCCAATCTCACCGCGTTCGCAGTGGACATGTTCGGGTACGGCGCGTCGGACCGCCCGTCCGACGCCGACTATGGCATCGCGGCGCAGGCGGAGTATCTCGACCGTGGGCTCACGGCGCTGCGCATGGCGCGCGCGACCGTAGTCGGGCTGGACCTTGGTGGGGCCGTGGCGCTCCGCTTCGCGGCGGCGCACCCGGAGCGCGTGGAGCGGTTGATCCTCGTGAATCCCCTCGCCCTGGACGACATTCCCGCCGAGGACGTGAAGTCGCTTCAGAAGAACACCGCGCGCTTCGCCTTCAGCGTGTCGCGCGGAATCCTTGGCGCCGCGCCGCTCCTGCGCGAGTTGCTGCGCAAGAGCGTCAGCGATCCGGCGAAGATGCCGGAGGCGCTGGTTGCGCGTTACCTCGCGCCCTACGTCGGCAGCGATGGGGTGGACCACCTCCTGCGCGTCGCCCGGTCTGTTGGCCGTGGTGACATGGACGAGATCGACCTGCGCTCGCTGCCGCAGCCCACACTCGTCGTGTGGGGCGATCAGGACCCGTGGGTGAGCCCGGAAGTTGGCGAAGAGCTCGCCCGGACGATCGTCGGGAGCAAGTTGGTGCACCTCCCTGCGTCGGGCCGGCTCGTCCCTGAGGAAGCTCCGGAGATGCTCACAAGCCTGCTGCTCGACTTCATTGGCGCTCGGCCCGCGGGAGGCACGGTTTGAGCGATTATGGTCGCTGCGCCGTATGAACTGTGGTGGCGCTGGTGAGCTCGTTACATTTGTCGGGTCTTTCTCCCCCTACCAGGTTCATGGCCAAGGCGAAGTCCAGAAAAAGCAGTCCCGCGGGTCCGACCCCGTTCGAAACGGCGCGGGATGAGTTGTTCCACCATATCATGACGTGCGGCGTCGTCGGTGCCGATCTCGAGCACCAGAACGAGTGGTTCGAGGACACGATGAAGTACTTCGGGGAACGGTATCCGGAGCTCGGCGAACCGCAGTTGAGCGATCTGCGCAAGTTGGGCGAACGGTTCGCCCAGCCCCCCAAGGCCAGAGCGAGCGCCTGACTCACCGACGCCGCCGCACGGCGCGGCGGAACGCGAGGCCGGCGCGAAAACCCCCGCTCAGCCCCACCTGCAGCGCGGGAAGCAGCGGACCAACCTGAGGCCCCTCGAGGTCTGCTATCACCGCGAGACGCACGGCGTCGCGTCGATACGTGAGCCCGCCGCCCATCGAGAATCCCCAGCGCTGCTGCCGGAACGGATCGAGCGTGACGCGCGCCATGAGGTCGCCGCGCCACGCGTCGCTCGCGTCTCCAGGCTGGCGCCGTACGTCGTAGCCCACGGCGACGCCCACGCGGACATAGTTGCCGAGGAACACGTTCGCCCCCACGCCCGGCTCGACCGTGAAGGGCGCGGGCCCCAGCGCGTCGAGCCGGGCCTCTGGTTGAACCACCTGCGCCGTCGCGGGCAAGCCTAGCGCAAGCAAGAACGCGAGCGCTCTTGGCGCCAACTGGCCATCGCGGATGACGCGGACGACGCGGACGACGCGGACAACAGCCGCGGAAACAACAAGAAACGACTTGTTGCTGGTGTGTCGCGGAGGGCGCTCGCGCAACCGAAGCAATGCAGCAGCAGTATCCGCGGCCTTTTCCGCGTGCTCCGCGTCCTCCGCGATAAACCGAACGGCGCTCCGATCCAGGAAGTCAGACACGCGATCAGCGCGCACGATTCCGGTGCAGCATCCAGGTGTAGTCCACCACGGCCCAGACCGACACGACGGCCACCACGATGATCATCGGCGTCGCCGCTGCCGGCCGGATGAGGATGGCGATGAACGTCGCGAGCTGGAGCACGGTGACGAGTTTGCCCGGAAAGCGCGCCTGAAACGCAACGGCGCGAAGTGACGGCATCGCCCGAGCGACCAGGAAGCCCACCGCCGTCATGAGATCGCGCGAGATCATCACGAAGTACTCGAAGGTGTTGATCGTCCCTTCGAACAGGAACACCGAGACGCCCACGAGCGCGAAGACGCGATCCGTGAACGGGTCGAGCACGGCGCCGATGCGCGTCATCGGGCCGAACTGGCGCGCGATCCAGCCGTCGAGATAATCGGTGGCCAGCGCCAGCATGACGAGCACGATGCGAACATCGGCCCGGTCGGCGACCACAAATGCCGCCGCGAGGGCGAGCCTGGAAATCGACAGGAGATTCGGCAGGCTGCGCAACTCGGAGAGTGCGCGCATGGCGCCTAACCTAGTGCGCCGGGCAAACGCTTGCTACGGAATACGTTGGGGTCTAGCATAGAGCCATGGCGCCCGTCACCGAGCTGCTCAAGAACGTTGCAATCTTCAAGGACCTCGACGACGGCGAGTTGGCCGAGATCGCCGAGAAGTGCACGGAAGAGAAATACAACCCGGGCGAATACATCTTCCGCGAGGGAGAGGCGGGTAATCGCCTGTACCTGATCATCGAAGGGGAGGTCCGGATCAGCCGCGATGTGCCCGGCAGCGGCGAGGAGGCGCTGGCCGTGCTGAAAGCCGGCGCGCTGTTCGGCGAAATGTCCGTGTTCGACCGGAGCGAGCGCTCGACGCACGCCATATCGAACGGCGGCTGCCTACTGCTCACCATCACGCGGCCGGACTTCGAAATGCTCCTCGATTTCAACCGCGAGATTGCCTACAAGGTTCTCTGGGCGTGTGTGCGACTCCTGTCCGGCCGGCTGCGCCAGACCAACGATTCGCTGCGGTCGTTCCTCGCGATGAGCATGTTCTGACCGACGGACGACGGGTGACGGGTGACCGCCTCAAACTGCGACTCAAAACAGCGACCTACATGAAACGCCGATTCATTTTCGCCTTGCTCGTGGGCACCGCGTGCGCGTCGACGCCGTCTTCGTCGCAGACGGGATCTCCCACGGTAAAGCCCGTCCTGCACGACGACATGCGGCTGGCACCGGCGATGATCCTCGCCGACGACCAGCGCGTCCGTGCGTTGCTCCGGGACATCGAGCCGCGCCGCATCCGCGCCTACGATTCGGCGCTGGTGTCCTTCGGGACGCGCAACACGTATTCGGACACGGTATCGGGCAGCCGCGGTATCGGCGCCGCCCGGCGCTGGATCCACGCGCAGCTCTCGCGCTTCAGCGCCGACTGCGGAGGGTGCCTGCGCGTCGAGTTCGACACGGCCACGGTGGCCACGCCGCGCAACCAGGCCAGCCCGAACCGGCTCGTGACCAACGTCATCGCCTGGCTGCCGGGACGCGACACGAGCCGCGTGATCGTGATCGGCGGCCACTACGACTCGTGCGTCTGCGCCGTGCCGCCGGGGGGCGGCAGGGATTCCGTGGCGACGGCGCCCGGCGCCAACGACGACGGCTCGGGGACGTCCGCGGTGATCGAGCTCGCGCGCGCGTTCTCGCGCGCGTTCCCGCGCGGTCTCGAGACCAGCGTCATCTTCGCGCTGCACGACGCGGAGGAACAGGGACTGCTCGGCTCGGGGGCGCTGGCGCGCCGCCTCAAGCGCGGCGGCTATCACGTCGTGGCCGGCATGACGGACGACATCGTCGGGAATGTCACGGCGGAAGACGGACACGTGGACTCGACGAGCGTGCGCATCTTTGCGCCCGACCCGGACACGTCGCGCAGCCGCGAGCTGGCGCGCTACGTCTGGGCGGCGGGATCGCTCTACCTCCCGAACTTCGAGGTGTTCCCGGTGTGGCGGCTCGACCGCGTAGGCCGCGGCGGCGATCACCGCTCCTACATCGAGCAGGGCTGGGCCGGGTTGCGATTCACCGAGCGCGTCGAGAACGAGAAGCGGCAGCACCGGCCGACGGACGAGCTGTCCGGGGTGAACTTCGGCTATGTCGCCAACGTGGCGCGCCTCAACGCGGCCGCCATCGCGTCGCTGGGACTCGCACCGGCGACACCGGACAGCGCCCGCGCCCGGCGCGACGTGCAGACGACCGGTGGTCGCCACTGGCTGCTCTCGTGGTCGCCCGTGCCCGGGGCCACGCAGTACGAAGTGCTGGTCCGCCCCACGACCTCCGCGCAGTACGACCGGTACTATCCCGTGGGGACCGGCGCGCGGTGCGCCGACGCGCCGACGCAACTCTGTTTTTCGCTGGACTTCCAGCTCGACGACGCATGGGCCGGCATCCGCGCCGTGGGCGCGAACGGCCATCGGTCGCTCACCGTCGTCGTGCCGCGCGGGGCCGCCGCGCCGGCGAGGCCCGCATCCGCGCCACCGCCCGCCGAACGCTAGTTGGGTCGGGCTACGCATCTGCTGGCCGATCTCGCCGGCATCGCTCCGGACCTCCTGAGCGATGCCGCGACGATCAGCGGGCTCCTGATCGCCGGAGCGAGCGCGGCCGCGCTCACGCCGCGCGGCATTCCCACCGGTCCACCCGTGCCACAAGGCGGGCCCGAGCGCTCGGTGATGCTCCTTGTTGACGGCGGTCACATCGCGGCGCACACCTTTCCGGACCGGCAACTGCTGCTCCTGGACGTGCTCTGTGACGCCCGGCACGACCCCCGGCGCGTACTCGACGTATTCATTCGCCGACTTTCGGCGCGCGACGTGCGCTGCGAGACGCGCTCGAGGTCGTAAGAGGCCCGAACCCGGAATATCGTGAAACAGTGGCTTGCGCCGGCGCACCTGGCGTTGACGCTGGTCATCATCGTCTGGAACGTGCTGCTCGCGGGACGCATCTCGCGGCTCCGTCAGGCGAGCAAGCCCTTCGCGACCATCACCGGCCTCGCGGGCCTGCTGCTGGTACCCGCGTTCATGGTGGCTGTCGCGACGACGACGCTGATCACGGGCCGCGCCATCGCCGCGATCAGCTTCCTGTGGCCGGCCGTGGTCCTCCTGTTCGCGGTGCAGTCGGTCTACGCCGTCGCGCGCCGGCTCGTGAACCCGCTGTGGGGATACCCGATCGCGTTCTACAACGTGCTGCTCGCGGGCGCCACGACGGCCCGGTTCCTCACGGCGCATGGATTCGAGCTGCCGCGCCAGGTGCTGATTCTCATGGCGGGTCAGGTGGACGCGCTCGCGCTCGCGACCACCGACGCGGCGATCACGTCACCGTTCTTCCTCCACCCGCCCATCATCTCGCCGGCATTCCCTGCCCTGAGCCGGGTGACCGGTGCCGTTCGACTCGGCATCACGGCTGTCGCCCTCGGCTGGTTCGGGCTCATCGTGGCCGAGCTCCCGCGCGCCCGCGTCGCGCTCGAAAGCTACGACGCCCACGCGGACGATCGCCTCACGGAGCGGCCGGGCGGGTTTGCCGTCGGCCTCAAGATCCTGCCCGACATCCGGAAGCCGCCATCCGCCGCCGCGGTCGTCACCGACGTGGAGACCGCCGATTTCGTCAACGTGAACGTGGTGCACGTCGTGTTCGCACCCGGCGCCAGCACGCTGGCGATGGACTCGGTGGCAAAGGCGGTCGACCTGTTGGGACGCGACTCGCTGGTGCTGGTCGCGACACTCGGCTACGAGAACAAATTGATCCCGGAGCTCGGCACCGGTAAGCTCGACGTGGACTTCCGGCTCGAGACCCTGCGGCGGCTGCTGCTGCGCCTGCGGCCCGACATCGTTCTTCCCGCGCAGGATCCCTACGGCACCGGCGCGCGAATGCTCGGGCGGCTGCCAGTCGAAACGTGGGTGAACTATTTCACGCAGGCCGCCGCAGTCGTGGAGCAGGTGCGTCCCGGAACGCTCGTGGGGCTGGCGGCGTCATCGTTCGACGCCCGCGACAGCTCGTTGTTCGCGTGGGCGGCCTCGCCGCAGTCCCCGATCGAGGTGGTGGGCTTCACGTTCTATCCCACACGTCTCGGCGCGCGCACGCTGGACGCGGGCTTTCGAGCCGCCGATCGCTGGCTCCGGGCGCATCCGCCCGGCAAACCCCTGTGGGTGTTTGGCGCGGGCGGGTATCCCCTCGCGCACGGTGAGGCGTCCCAGGATCTCGGCGTCCTGGCCGCGCTGTCCTGGGCCACGTCCCACCCGGACATGCGCGGCTTGATTGCCACCGAGGCAAACGACTATGGACAAGCGATGGGGATTCGGGCGCCCCACGGGCGCTATCGCAAGGTGTCCACGACGCTGCGAAACTCGATTCGCGGTTTGCGCGAGTCGTTCCGTCAGCCGGCGCTCACGCCGGCCGCCGCGCGATAGTCGCCTAGACGCTCCTGCCCACGCCCCGCACGATGCCCTCGACACGACGGTCGGGGTCGAGGTAGCGACGCGACGTCTCGCGGATCGACTCCGCGGTGACCCCGCGAACGCGGTCCTCGAACTCCTGGAGCTCGCTCAGCGTTCCGAACATCCATGCGTCCACCAGCTCGCCCAGCACCGCGCCTCCGCTCTGCTGGCGGATGGCGTGGACGCCGATGGCGTACGTCTGCGCCCGCCGCAACTCGTCATCGGTGACCAGCTCGTCGCGGAGCCGCGCCAGTTCGACCAGAAGTCCGTCGCGCGCATCGCCTTCTTTTTCCGGTGACGTGGCGATGTACGCGTTGAATGTGCCGGCCGAGCGCCGCTCGCTGCCGAATGCCTGGACGGTGTAGCAGAGCGACCGCTTGTCGCGCAGCTCCTCGAACAGGCGTCCGCCCAGGCCGCTGGCGATCCCCGCGAGCATCGCGACGTCGAAGCGGGCCGCATCGGATCTGGACGGAGCCGGCCACACGAGCACGAGAGCGGTTTGCGCCTTGTCGCGCTGCTCGGCCGACTCGATGACGCGATCGGGCCACGACGGCGCCGCCAGCGGCCGGGCCTCGTCGAATCGCAGCTCCCGAAAGTGGCGTCCGGCGATCGCGGCCAGCTCGTCGGGATCGCCATCGCCCACGATCGCGACAACGGTTGGCGCCTGAAGGATCTGGGAACGGTGCCATTCCACGAGGTCCTCGCGCGTGTGGCCCCGCAGCGATTCTTCGGTGCCCAGCGACGGCACGCCGTACGGGTGCCCGGCGAACGCAGCCTGGGTCGCCAGCCGCATGGGATAGCGATACATGTCGTCGCGCAGCGTCGCGAGATCCGCGAGCGCGATGGCGCGTTCCGTCTCGAGGGCCTGCGTCTCGAACGTCGGGCATTGGGCGACGTCGGCCAGCAGCTCGACCGCCGCCGCGGTGTGCGCGGCCGGAACCGAGATGGTCCACCCAACGGTGTCACCGCCGATCACGGTACCGACGCTCCCGCCCAGCAGCTCGCCGGACTCCGCGATCTGGAGCGCGTTTCGCCGGACGGTTCCCTTCAGGGCGGTGCGGCCCATCAGCAACGTGCGGCCGCCGATATCCGGCCATTCGGCACTGGCCCCGCCGATGGCAAATGCGCCCGCATAAACGATCGGCGTGCCCGGTCGCTGCCGGACGAGGACGGGCACGCCGGACCTCAGCCGGTACACGCTGACGCCTGCTTCCCTGCGCTCCAGCGTCGGACGCGACCCGTTGGTGACCGCGACGGGACGTTCAACCGCGGCTGCGCCATCCAGCGGTTCGGCGGTGGCGCGCTCGAGGCGCGCGCGCATCGCGGCGGAGTCCGCGGCGAGCGTCGCGCTGCGCGCGGGCCGGTACACCAGCACCGACGCCTGGTCTTCGCGCACATACTTGCGCTGCGCTTCGACGATCGCTTCGGCGCTCGTGGTGAGCAACCGCTCGTAAGTACCGCTCGCCGAGCTCCCAGTTGCCCATCGCTTCCCACTCGGCGAGGTAGTTGGCCTGCCCTTCCATGTCCTCCAGGTGTCGCACCCAGCGCGACTCGGTGATGCGGCGCGCGCGTTCCAGCTCGAGCCGTCCCACGCCGGCATCGCGCAGCCGGCGCAACTGGTCCCACGTCGCGTCCACAGCGGCCGGTGCCTTGTCCGGCGGCGCCTCCGCCTGGATGGCGAACACCCCGATGTCCCGGGGCGTGTAGTTGAATGCCGTCACGCCCGACACGAGTTTGCGTTCGCGGGTGGCCCGATACAGTCGCGAAGCCCGCCCCGCGCCCAGCACGGTGGTCAGCATGTCGAGCGCCGCGGAATCCGGATGGAGTGTGCCTGGCGTTCGCCACCCGAGCGCGATCTGTGTCTGCGCGATGTCCCCGGCCAGCTCGCGGTACCGAAAGCCGGCATCGCCGCGCTCGGACGGCCCTGGAGCGCGTTGGGGCTCGGCGGCGGGAATGTCGCCGTAGAGGCGGCTCACCTGGTCGAACGCCAGCTCCTCCGCGACATCGCCGACCACCACGAGCACGGTATTCGACGGCACGTAGTAGTTGCGGTAGAACCGCACGACGTCGTCACGCGACAGGCGGCGCAGGCCGGCTTCGCGTCCGATTCGCCAGCGGCGGATGCGATGTTCGTCGTGCAGCAGCTCGTAGAGCGTCTCGATCGCGACCGCGCCCGGGTTGTCGGCCTTGCGTTTCGCTTCCTGGATGATGACCTCGAGCTCCCTGGCGAGCTCGCCGGCATCGATGAGTGAATTGCAGTACGCGTCGGCCTGGATCTCGAGCGCGGACGCGAACCCGCTCGACGGCACGACGGCGTAGTAGAGCGTGTGGTCGTAGATGGTCGCGGCGTTGAGGTAGCCGCCGACCGCCTTGGTCTGGCGTGCGATCTCGCCGACGCCGCGCCTCGGCGTGCCCTTGAAGAACATGTGCTCGAGCACGTGCGCGATGCCCACGACGTCGTCGGTCTCGTCGAAATAGCCGGCGTCTACGTACGTGACGATCGCCGTCACGGGAGCGGACGTGTCGCGCCGGACGAGCACGCGCAGGCCGTTCGGCAGCACGCGGCGACGGACGGTGGCAGGATCGATCAGCGTCATCGTTCAGGTCGGCCCGGTTCAGTTGGTGCCAAGGGGACGTCGGCGAATCACCACCATCCCCAGCAGCAGGCACAGCGCGCCGTACCCCACCAGCCATCCGATGCTGACCCACGGCACCGCGCTTCCACCATCGCTCCAGGCGAGCGCGTAGACCTCGCCCGACCGGTGGACCGGCGGCAGGAGGTAGAGAAGATGTCGCGCAGGCCAACGGATAGCGGCCAGCTGGTTCCGCATCCCCCAGAACTCGGTGGCCAGGAACAGCACCGTCACCAGCGAAAGCCAGTCGAAGCGCCAAGCCGCGGAAAGGAGGAAGCCGATGCCCCCGAACGCGATGTACATCAGCGCGACAACGACGAGGATCGGCAAGGTTGCCACGGGCCGGATCAGAACGGACCACGCACCGACCAGTCCGAGCGTGACGACCAGCACGCCGATGCCGTACACGGCGAACGTCACCACGTAGAACGTGACGGGATTCACCGGCTTCGCGAAGA
Organism: uncultured Gemmatimonadaceae bacterium; assembly: GCA_963724885.1. Classification (GTDB taxonomy): domain Bacteria; phylum Gemmatimonadota; class Gemmatimonadetes; order Gemmatimonadales; family Gemmatimonadaceae; genus DASPMP01. The sequence continues at coordinate 1,029,111 of CAVRWG010000005.1, forward strand.
GGAACTTGTAGTACGCGAACCTGCGGTCGTTCGAGACGATCCCGTTGGTCGCGAAGATCGTAGCGACAAACCCGAGGATCGGCAGGAGGCCGCGCACCAGTGCGTTTGCAGCCATCTCGTTGACCCGGCCCGTGGCCGGGTCCCTGCCCTGCGGCGTCTGCAACAGGGGAAAGAGCATCAGGAAAGCGATCAGGAGCAGAACGATCGCGGTCGCCGGACCCTGGTTGATCAGGTAGTCGCGCAGCATCCAGGGCGCGTAGGCCCCGAGGCGAGCGCGCGGCGTGCGGGCCGATGGCAGCGTCATTGCCCGATTGCCTCGCGAAAGTGTTGTTCCAGCATCGAGTGCGTGGGGCGCAAGCCACTGACCATCGCGCCGCGTTGCAACAGGAGCGCCAGACCGGCATTCAGCATCGCGAGCTCGAGCGGCGGCAGCTCGAACTCCCCCTGGCCGCGCGCGCGGGCCTGCGGGAAGATCGCCAGCACGTTCTCGGCGTCGTCCGCGGCGACCGTGAGCACGTATGAGACCGGTGCCGTGCCCGCCGCGGCGAATCCTCTCGGCTCGACGATGCGCTGCAGCCGGCCCCGGTCGATGATTGCCACGCGATCGGCGAGTCGCTGCAGCTCGTCGAGGTTGTGCGACGCGATGAAGATCGCGCGCCCCGGCCGCCGCAGCGACTCCACGATGTCGCGGAAGCGCTGCGTCCAGACCGGGTCGAGCCCGTGCGTGGGCTCGTCGAGAATCAGGACCTGTTCGTCCCGCAGCAGCGCCTGCGCCAGACCCAGCCGCTGCAGGTTGCCCTTGGACAGTTGCTTGACGCGCTTGCCGCGCTGCTCCTCGAGCCCGAGTAGCTCGATCGCCCGCTCGATCTCTGCGCGCAGCCGGCCGGCAGGAATGCCCGCGAGGATCCCGTAGCGCGTGAGGCACTCCTCGAGCTTCCACCGTGGCGGAATGGCGATCAGCTCGGACAGGTACCCGATGCCGTGCTGCTCGACGAACGTCCGCGGCTCCAGTCCAGCGATGCGGACACGTGCCGTTGGTTGGCTCGAGATAACCGAGCAGCAGCGCGATCAGCGTGCTCTTCCCGGCGCCGTTCGGCCCCGCGAGACCGAAGACCTCGCTCTCGCCGATGCTCGAGCGAGAAATCGTCCACCGCCCGGACGGTGCCGGCCGAAGAGCGAACGGTAGGTGTGTCCGACCTGCCTGAACTCGATCAGCGCGGGATGGCGGGTGGCAGGGTCCGGCGGCGCCATCGTCCCCGGCTGGCCCGACTCCCTGCGCGCATCTGCTCCAACTGCCCGGCCCCGCGCGATTCATCCATCGCATGCCCTCGTCGAACCGTCCGAGCTCGATGCAGCGCACAGCCGAGGAAGCCCTGCGACGATCGGGTCATCGGGGTTCGATCTGCAGGGCGCGGACATAGAATCGCCGGGCCAGCTCGAAGTTCCCGGCCTGCGAACAGGTACGACGCCATCTCGCGCAGCGCGATCGGCGTTGTTCGGCTCCGCCTGCACCGCCAGGGTCGCTTCCTGGCCTGCGAGCGTCATGTTGCCGACCTCGCGCGCCATGCGCGAAAGATACACGTGCGGGAGAGCGGCTCTTCGGATCGTCGCGCGCCGCGCGGGAGAACTCAGAGACCGCCAGCTCGCGCTGGCCGCGCTGCCAGTACTCGACGCCCTGATCGATCGATGCTCGCCGCGACCGCCCGCGAACAGGTACCAGCCGCTGCGCCCAGGCCGGAGATGATGAGCAGCGACCACGGCACGGGAACCATCCAGGGCTGTCCTGTGCGCGGCGGCGGAACGGCTTCGGCGGCGCCGAGTGGGCGACGTGCGCAGACCCTTCGTCGACATGGCCTCGCCCGGGACGCGGCGAATTCGCGCCACGGCGGCGGCGTCATGAGCGACGCTTCGAGCTTGAGGAATCCCTCGCGCGCCGCGTTGATGTCGCTGTCCGTCGGATGATACGACGTGTCCTGCGAGCGATCGCGCGCGGCGTGGAACTCGGCGAGCGCGTTCGCCTGGTCGAACGTGATGAGTTGGCGCTGGCGCGCCTCGCGAATCAGCACCTGCCCGCTGAGCGGCGTTCCGCCGAGCAGCGACGCGAAGCGCGGTCTCGATCGCCCGACCACGCCTCGATGAGATCCGCCGCGAGCTCTTCGGCGTGACGGGACCGATCGAGGCGCGCGATCGAGGGACGCGCGGCGTCGAGAGCGGTGATTGCCTGGCGGTTCATAGATATGGGTGACAGGTGCTGGGTGTCGGGTGATGGGAGATAGGAACAAGACACCTACCCCCTAGCACCGTCACCACCACTCACCCTACCGAACAATTCGAAGTAGTCCCGCTCGCGCGCTCGCGCGGATGAAGCTCTCCGCGTCGTGGCTCGGCAGCTGGATGCCGGTCGACGTGAGCACGCGGCGCGCCGTCCGCTGCATGTACTCCTCCACCGTGTGACCCGCCACATCCGCATCCGCGTCGCGCATGCGCGTCACGATCTCGTCCCACGAGCCCCGGAATGCGCTGCCATCCGACGACACGATGTGGTGCGACTCGTCTTCCTTTTTCTCCACGAGCCCCGTGAGCAGCGAGCCGAACAGCTCGAGCTGGTTGCGCGCGATCTCGGGATCATCGCCCTTCTGTACGGCGTTCTTCGCCGGGTTCCAGCTCCATCAGCAACTCGTCGATGCTCGTCCAGCCCATCGCTCAGCTCGGCGAGGCGCTCGTCCCACGGCTTCAGCTCGGGGTCGCTCTCGTCGAGCTTGTAGACGGCGCGCTTCAGCTCGATGAGCCGCCAGATACCCAGCTCGTCCCAGTGATCGTCGGGCTGGGTGCGCTCGAAGTGGTACAGTGCACCCTCGAACTCGCCGCGATCATACAGCAGGTTGGCGAGATAGATGCGCGCCTCGCTATGGTCGCCATCGAGTTGGAGCGCCTTGCGCAGCGAGGCGATGCTTCCGTCGTCGTCGCCGAGCCGGTGCTTCGCGTAGCCGACGCACGCCACCGCTTCCGCCGATTCCGCCGCCTGATCGGCGGACGCCTCGAAGAAATGCAGCGCCTCCCCGAACAGACGCTGGCTGTCGCGCAGGGACGCTTCCCGGAAGAGCGAACGACCGACCTGGAGCACCAGATCGAGATCGTCCGTGTAGCCCAGCTCGAGGATTCTATGGAAGCAGCGAAGTGCGGCGTCCTCGAGCCCGAACTTCAGCAGCGTCTCGCCGAGGCCGGCGAGCCCATCCTCGTGCTCGGGCTCGAGCACCAGCGCTTCCTCGAATGCGCGGCGAGCCCAGGCGTACTCTTCGCGCGCGAGCCGCGCGTATCCCACTCCGACGTGGAGCTCTACCGAACTGGGATAGAGCGTGAGTCCTTCGCGAAGTACTGTCAGCGCTTCGTCGTACTGGCCTTCGTTGTACAGCTGGTGGGCGCGCTCGTCGTACTCCTCAGAACTCAGGAACGGGGTGGGCATGTGACTGACGCCTCCGGCTCGTGAGGTTATGCCTATAGTACCACGATGACATCACTAAGTTCAACGCCTGTCGCAACTTTGTATGTGACTCAACACCTCCGCAACGCACGCGATCTCGGCCGCGAGCCGTGCGTTTGCCTCCAGCAGGCCCAGATTGGCCCTTAACGTCCGACCACCCGTTTCCCGGGAAACCGCGTCGAGAAGGTAGGGCGTCACGTCTCCGCCGCGCACGCCGTCCGCGACCGCTTGGCGGACCGCCGAGGCAATTGCGGCTTCGACGTCGCGCGCGTTCAGCGCGACGTCTGCCGGCGGCGGCTGTACCACCAGCACCGCTTGATAGCGGCCCATGGCAAAGTGCGCCGCGGCGATCCGCGCAACATCGCGGGGCGACTCGGTCGCCACGCTCAGAGGTATGCCGGTCGTCGCCGTGAAGAAGCCCGGGAACTCACGGGTACCGAACCCAACCACCGGGACACCGAGTGTATCGAGACGTTCCCACGTGGCCGGAAGATCCAGTATGGACTTGGCTCCGGCACAGACCACGATCATGGGCACGTGCGCCAGTTCGTTCAGGTCGGCGGACTCATCAATGGGTCCCGGCGCGACGCCCGGGAGCTGGCGGTGCACTCCGCCGATGCCGCCAGTTGCGAAGGTCCTGACGCCGGCTGCGGCCGCGATGGCCAGCGTCGCGGCGACTGTGGTGGCGCCATCCGCGCGCTGAGCCATGGCAACGCCAACGTCGCGGGAGGAAACCTTGCGGATGCCGTCCCGCCGAAGGAAACGCTCCAGCTCCAGCGGCTCGAGCCCCACCGCGGGCTCACCGCACACCACTGCCGTGATCGCTGCAACGGCTCCGGCTGCTTCGACCGCGCCAACCATTCTGCGCGCGGCCTCGCCGTTTGCCGGGATCGGAAGCCCTTGAGCGAAGACCGAACTTTCGAGGGCGACGACAGGGCGGCCGGCGTCCAACGCCCGGCGGATGTGCGGTAAAACGCGGATGGGGGACGGCGCCGCGGGCACAGCCCCAAACTACGTGCGCGGCGTGCTCGCGAAAGAGGGAATTTTGCCGTGGTCGGACTCGAGCTTCCTGGCGGTGACGATGAGGCGCTCCGGCGCGGTGCCCACATACCGAATGGGCCAGCAGGTCGTGAGCGTCAGCGTCGCATGTCTGGTGTGAAACAGCGCCGGCATGTCCGAGTCGATCACGCGCTTGGAGATGACGATCCAGCGATCGCCGTGGATGCCGGACTCGGTGACGATCGTGTCGCCCAACCGCACGTCGCCGAGGCGCGCGAAGTGCCGGTCCCGGTGCGCCGAGATCACGGCGTTTCCGCGCTCGCCGGGGAACGCGCTGCCCGGCAGGTGCCCCGGACCAACGTTGAGCAGGTAGTCATCCACGCCCTCGACGACGATCTCGTCGAGCCCCAGCCGCGGGATCAACAGGCGCGCGACCGGCGCGCCGAACTCGATTGGCGAGCCCGAACGCGTACCGGATGACGCAGCACGGCGCGCCAGGGCGACGACGGCGCGCGCCTCCGACTCGTGCCAGGAGCGCCAGGCGTCCTGCCGCTCCCAGGCGCCGATTGCGTACAGACCGGACGCGAACGCCAGGCTCGCGCCGCCGGCGCTGAAGAGCGTGTAACCGAGCAGCGCCCGAATGCTCACGTCTAGTGTCGCGGGCGACGCGCCAGCAGTGCCGCGCCAGCAACCAGCGCGAGCGCGCCGAGAAGCGCGATTGCGGGAACCTCGCTGGCGGTGGCGGGGGCGGCCATACCGTTCTCGAAGGTCGTGACCGGCTGCACCGGCTGGACCGGTTCGATCTCCACGGTCGGGGCCGCGGTGTCGAACGGACCCGGCACCGAGACACCCGCGGCGGAGTCCACCCACGCCTTCATGTCGCTCAGCGCGGCACGGCCGGTCGAGTCGCGCTTGATCGAATCCGCCGCCGCGATCGCTTGCTCGCGCAGTGTGTCGGGTCGCGCCGGCGGGATGTAGGTGGTGATCTGAGCGCTCGCCGGAGCGGCGCCAAGCGCAAGCGCGAGAGCGGTCGTGACTGCCCGAAACATCCTCTGCTCCGTCGAACGACTGACATTCCGACGGGCAGGTTGTGGGCCACTCAAAAACAGGGACTTGGGACTCGGGCGCTTAGTCCCCAGTCCAGTCCCTAGTCCCTAGTCCGCAGTCCCTAGTCCCTAGTCCCTAGTCCCTGTTTTTAGTGGCCACGCCGAGACGATTGCCAGGCCCATTCTTGCCATGACCACCTGCGCATCGTTGTCCACCAGCCAGCGCTGGTCCTGGTTCTCTCGCGTCAGCACGCACGCCACCACGCGGGACTGCAGCCGGAAGAGCGCGCACTCCGTGCGGACCTGGTCGCCCTCGCCGTCCTTGTGGGCCATGGTCACGCCCTGCACGTAGCGCTGCAGCATCTCGTTATAGGTGTTGTGCTCGAGGATCCGGAGCATCGCAGAATCGGCGGCGGGGCTCACGGCCTTGCCGACCGCGAGCAGCTCGAACAGACGCGCCATCTCGTTGGGCGTGGTCACTCCGAGGCCGTATTTCACCGAGCTGTCCATCGCAACGCTGGTGAAGCGTTGAAAACTCTTGGAGTGCACCTTGGTGCGCGGCAGCCCCAGCGCTTCCATTTTCTCCCAGACGCGGCGGAACGCCACCTTGTCCAGCAGGAGGTTGGTCGCCGTGTTGTCGCTGATGGTAGTCATGAGCCAGGCGGCGTCCGCCACGGTGATCTCCAGCCCGTCGTGCAGGTGCTGGAGCTGTCCCGATCCCGGCACCTTGTCGATCTTCAGCACGCGGATGCGGTCGTCGAGCGAGATCTCGCCCTTCTGCACCAGGTCGTACAGCGTCACGAGAACGGGGACCTTGATGAGGCTCGCGGTCGGAAACGGCTCGTCGCCCCGCAGCTCGAGGCGTTCGCCGGTGTCGGCGTTGCGCACGCTGTAGCCCAGCACGCCGCGGTGGGTCGCGGCGAGCGAATCGAGCGTGCGGTGCAGCGCAGCGGTGTCCGCGCGCGCAACCGCCGGACGCGGCGCCGTCTGCGCGGGCGCGCAGCCGGGAACGCCGACCAGCAGCAGCAGACCCCACGAGCGCCTCATCGCCCCTCCTCGAAGTCCTCGGCCTTCATGACGGCAACCACCTCCCGTTCCGAAGTGGTCCGATCCCACAGCGCGACGATCTTGATCGTTTCGCCGGCGAAGGCGTCGAACACCTTCCCTTCGCCCTTCCCCACGCGAATCTCGTGACCGTCCTCGAAGCGCAGGACCACGAGCGGGTAGTTGGCGTTCGTGTAGCGGCGTCGGAGCCTGCGCGCCCTGGGCGGACGGACCACGCTAGGTGACCACGGCGTGCCCATGCTCGAACTCGCGCCATCCGCCGGTCGCAATGGCTTCGTCGATCGTCCCCACGACCTGTTCGAGCTCCGCGTCCGCGGTGTAGAAGTGCGGCGCGATACGGATGCCGGCACCGGGCCGAAAGTCCACCAGCACGTTGCGCGCGAGGAGATATTGCGCGACCTCGTACGCATGCGGCACGTCCACCGCTACGGTTCCGCCGCGGCGCGCGGGCTCGCGCGGAGCGCGCACGGTGTAGCCACGCTCGTCGGCGAGCGCGATGAGCCGCGAGGTCTGACGTATGCTCTTCTCGCGGATCGCAGCGATGCCGACGCGGCGCAGGATGCGTGGCCCTTCCGCGGCCGCGTACAGCGCCGGGATCACCGGGGTGCCGCCCAGCCACCGGTACGAATCGGGCGCGTAGTCCATCTCCGGCTCGAAGCCGAAGGGTCTCGCGTGCGCCTGCCAGCCGGTGAGCGACGGCGCCAGCGTGCCACGCAGGTGCGGCGCGACGTAGAGAAAGCATCCTCCCGGCCCCCCGCACAGCCACTTGAGCACGCCCCCGGTGAGGAAGTCGCAACCGATGGCGCGCACGTCCACGGGAATCACCCCCACGGCGTGGAACGCGTCGAGCACGACCAGCGCGCCCACCTCCTGCGCCCGGGCGCAAACGGCCGCCACGTCCATGACGTACGCGGACCGGAACAGCACGTGCGAGATCGAAACGAGGCGCGTCCGATCGTCGATCGCCGCGAGCAGCTGCTGGGTGTCCACACTCAAGCCATCCGGCGCCGCGGGCACGACGACGATCTCGGCGCCCAGCCGCGTCGCGAGGCGCGAGTAGACGTAGCTGACGGACGGAAAGTCGAGCGCCGTCATGACGATGCGATTGCGCTCGACCGGATACGTGAGCGCGGACAGCACCGACGCCTGCGCCATCGTGACGTTGGGGATCATCACGACCTCCCCCTCGCCGGCGCCGATGAGCGGCGCGATCTCGTCGCCGACCTTGACGGGCATCTCCCACCAGCGCTGCCCCCACGCGCGCACGCCGAGCCCCGACCAGTCGTCCACGTATTCGGCCAGGCGGTCGGCGACGCTCCGCGGCATCGCGCCGAGCGAATTGGACACCAGGTACGTGCTGCGCTCCAGGATCGGGAACTCGCGCCGGTACTGCAGCAGAGGATCGTTCATGGACGCTGCTCGACGACCACGCTGGTGCGCCGGCGCAGCGTGGAGAACCAGTAGAGCAGAAGGCCGGCGCCGAGCACGGCGCTGCTCACGAGCCACTCGTTCAGCGTCACGGACGAGAGCAGCACCGCGATCACGACGACGGCGAGCGGCGGCGCCAGCGCGCTTCCGGGAATCGGCTTCACGGTCGACGTCGCGTCGTCGTGAATGCCCTTGCGCCGCAGCTGCCACGCCGCCGCGGCGCAGCCGAGGTACACCGTCAGCACCGCCACGTTGGCGAGAACGACCAGCGGCTCGAACCCGCTGCTGAGCGCCAGCGTCGTAGCGAGCACGGCCTGCACGATGATCGCGACCCACGGCGTGTGGTACCGGGGATGGATGCTCGCGAGGGCGCTCGGCAGCACGCCGTCGCGTGCGAACGCGAACAATGCGCGTGGGATGGCGAGAATCATCCCGCAGAGATACCCGAACGTGGAGAGCACCACCGCGACGCCGAGCAGCAGCGCGCCGAAGGGCCCCATCACGACTTCGGCCGCGTCAGCGAGCGGCGCGGTGCGGCCTGCGAGCGACGCGCCGAGCAACCCCTGCGCGACCACCTGAATGAGCAGGTACACGACCGTCACCACGCCGAGAGCGAGAAATACGGCGCGCGGCACCGTGCGGCCGGGATCCTTCACCTCGCCACTCGGCACCATCGCGCTCTCGATCCCGGCGAACACGAAGAGCAGGACGATCGACGCGCGTTTGAGATCGTTCGCCGCGGGCACGCCTTCCCACGCCAGGTTCGACGGCTGGAGGTTGGCCAGCCCGAGCACGATGAGCAGCCCGAGCGGCAGCAGCTTCACGATTGTGGAAGCGATGTTGAGACGCGATCCGAACCGGACGCCGAGCACGTTGATCGTGGTCACGATCGCGAAAACCGCCACGATGGCCAGCGCGCGGCCGGGAAATCCCCCGAGCGCAGGCACCATGCGAACGAGGCCGTCGGCGAAGATGGTGGCCACCGCCGCGGTAGCGATGGTGCCCGTGACCCACACCATCCAGCCGATCACAAATCCGGCGAACCTTCCGAACGCGCGCTCGACGTACGCATACGGGCCGCCCGTGAGCGACACGCGGCTGCCGGCTTCGGCGAAGCACAGCACGACGAAAAACATCGCGATGGCGCAGACCACATACGCCAGCGGCGCGGCGGCGCCGAGCCGGCCCGTGACCTCGGTCGCCCCCGGCGCCCGGAAGATCCCGCCGCCAATCGTGATGTTCACGATACTGGCGGCCAGCCCCACCACACCGAGAGCGCGGACCAGCCCCGCTTCTCCCGGCGCGCCCTTCATTCGCTGACCGGCTTGCGCGCCGCGCGGAACTCCGCGTCCGCGTTCCAGGTCGGCACGCCCGTCGCGTTCGCGAGGGCGCGGCCGAACCCGAGCACGATCTCGGAGAGCTGCACCGCGCCGGTGAGGTCGAAGTCCGGCCGGTATTCGTCGGACGGCTGGTGGTAGCGATTCGCCGTGTAGTCCTCGAGCTGCTGCGTGCCCCATTCGCGCGGGCGTCCGACGAAGTCCGTTCCGGCGCCGACCGAGACGGCCGGTACCCCGGCCTTCGCGAACGAGAAATGGTCCGACCGGTAGAAATAGCCTCGTTCGGGGTGCTCGTCGGGCGAGAGGCGCATCCCGCGCGGCGCGACGAACTCTCTCAGCGACGGTCCGAGCGAGCTCTTGGTGTCGCCCAGTACCCGAAGGTCACGGCTGCGGCCCAGCAGGTTGCCGCCGTCCACGTTGAGATTCGCGACGATGCGCTCGACCGGCACCGTGGGGTTTTCCGCGAAGAATTTGGAACCCAGCAACCCGGACTCCTCGGCCGTGACGAACACGAACAGGAGCGATCGCCGCGGCGCGGGCATCGCCGCCGCCACGCGCGCCACCGCGAGCAAGTCGGCGGTGCCGGACGCGTTGTCCATCGCGCCATTGTAGATCGAGTCGCCCCGGACCACGGGGCCGACGCCGAAATGGTCCCAGTGGGCGGTGAACGCGACATACTGGTCGCGCAACGCGGGGTCGCTGCCGCGGATCACCCCGATGACGTTCTCGCTGCGCAGGTTGCTCACCGAGTTCCGGAACGTGACGTCCAGCGTGATGCCCGTCGGCACCGGGCGAAACTCGCGCGTCGCGGCGCGCCGGCGCAGCTCGACGAGATCGAGCCCCGCCTGCTTCAGCAGCCCGGTGGCCGCGCTGTCCGTGATCCAGCCTCGCGCGCCGAGTGGAGGCGGCTGGTCCGCCGGGCGAGGCAGCATCCGCTGACCGGTGGCCCAGGATCCGACGACGGTGTGCCACGGATAGCCGGCAGCTTCCGTGGTGTGAATGATGAGCGCACCGGCGGCGCCACGGCGCTCGGCTTCCTCGAACTTGTAGGTCCAGCGCCCGTAGTAGGTCATCGCGCGCCCGCCGAAGAGTGCCGGCTCCGTCCCGGGAGCCGGCGGGTCGTTGACGAGCACCAGCAGGATCTTGCCGCGAACGTCCACGTCCTTGAAATCGTCCCAGCGATACTCGGGCGCCGTGGAGCCGAATCCGACGAATACCAGCTCGCCGCGCGCCGCGCTCTGTCGAACCGCGCTTCCCGCCCACACGACGACGTCTTCGGGGTAGCGCAGCGACGCCGTCGCCTTGTCACTGGCGGTGACGCGCAGCGACGACCGGTCGGCCGTGACGACGTCGATGGGAACCGTCTGGAAGTACGACGTGTCCAGGCCGGGCCTCAGGCCGAACGCGCGCAGCTGGCTTGCGATGTACTCGGCGGTGAGCCGTCCACCACGCGTCGCCGGCGCGCGGCCCTCCAGCAGGTTGGAGCTGAGAAACCGCAGGTAGCCGTCGATCTCCGAGGTCGTGATCGCGGAGCCGCGGCCCGCCTGCGCCGGCAGCAGCGTCGGAACGAGAAGTGCTAGGAGCATGGCGCGCATCCGTTGAACACTAGGGCGGACGGTGACTGGTGACCAGTGACTCGTTACGCTTGGAGCACGGATCACAACGCCACTACACGGGAGAACCCTGACATGCTCGTTCGACTCCGGTTGTTCGCTCTCGTCGTCATCGCACTGGTGTGCGGTGCGTCACCGCTTCGCGCGCAAGGCGGAGCTTCGGTCAACCCGGCGCCCGCCACAGCGGCCAGGCCGGCAGCCGATGCCCAGGCCGGGCCCCGCCTCGATGCGAGCGTGACCGCCGCACGGCGTCTGGCGCAGCCGCTCGACAGCACGGTCGTCCTGCAGCAGCGCCAGAACGTCGGACAACCGATCGCGCTCATGGTCGTCGGCGGCGCGGCAATCATTCTCGGCGCGCTCATCGGTGACGACGTGGGGGCCGTCTTCATGATCGGCGGCGCCATCGCGCTGCTCATCGGGCTGTACAAATACCTGAATTAGAAAGCCCGCCGTCGCTTCGTGTTACGGTAGCGGACCTTTCCGCGTCGCTGCAGCGTAGGAATACGGAGCGGCACGGCATTTGACCGTGCCCTCTTGCGCGAAGCGGCGGGGCGCCCGGCTCCGTGCGCTCGCGAAGCGCTGACGCGACGCACGACGGACATGCAGGGACCATCCGATGACGCCAACGAAAAGTGACGCCGCGGATCGCAAGATCGCGCTCGTGCTGGGCGGTGGGGGCATGAAGGGATTCGCCCACATCGGCGTGCTGAAGGCGCTCGAGGAGCGCGGCATCCGGCCAACGGTCTTCGCGGGCACGAGCATCGGCGCGATGGTGGCCGGGGCGGCCGTGTCCGGAATGACCCCGGACGAACTGGCGCGTCGCGCCGAAGCGCTGCGGCGGCGCGACCTGTTCCGCATCAACCACTTCGGGATGTTGATGGACCGGATGAAATCCGCGTCCATCTACCTGGAAGAGCCACTGCGCGAGCTGTGCGCGTCGGTGCTTCCCGACGTACGGTTCGACGAGCTTCCCGCTCGGCTCCTCGTGAACACGGTGGACCTGGAGCGCGGAACGCAGGTCGTGTGGGGATTGCCCGGGCTGCGGGACGTGGGCATCCGGGACGCGGTGTACGCGTCCTGTTCACTGCCCGGGTTCTTCCCGCCGGGCCGCGTCAATGGGCGTGTGTGTGTGGACGGCGGCGTCATCGACAATCTGCCGGCGCACGTCGCGGGTCTGGACATGGACATGGTGATCGCCGTGGATGTCGGCAGTTCGGACCTCCAGCGCCTCCCCGGGATCGCGCAGCAGGGGTTCGCCACGATCTACATGCGCGCGGCGACCACGATGATGCATTCGCTGCAGCACTACCCGCTGTCGCAGTGGAGCGGGCCGCCGATGCTGCTCATCCGTCCCAAGGTGGGCCGCGATTGGCTGAGCTTCACCAGCAGCGTGCAGCACATTCGCGAAGGCTACCGAGCGGCGTCGAAGGCGCTCGAGCACTTCGAGACGTACGGCGACCAGCCGGGAGGCATTTTCCCGCGCAAGCGCGTGGAACTGAGCGTGCACGCCGGAAAGTGCATCGGGTGCGGGCTGTGCGCCGCCATCGCTCCCACCTACTTCGGCATGGAGGCGAGCGGCAAGGCGTTCGCACGCACCAAGGTCGTCGAGTGGTCCTCGGCGGACGGGGATTTCGTGCACCACTGCCCCACCATGGCAATCGAGGCGACGCGCATCGATCTCGTCACGCCGCCGCAGTCCGCAGAACTCGTGGACGGCGCACCCGCGGGGAAGTCCAAGGCTCTCGGCGCCGCCTGATTCGCCGCGCGCGGCTCGCTTTCCAGTCCGGCCGCGTCAGTCGCCGCCTTGCGCCTCGCGAGCCAGCGCGCTGACGGCAATCCCGACGTACGCGTCCACGGCCGCGCGCAGCGCCGCGACCGGGACGTGCTCGTCGTCGCGGTGGGCAAGATGAATGGACCCGGGACCGTACAGATATGGCGTCCCCCAGTTGCTGAGCCTGGGGATGTCCGTGGCGAACGCGGCAACGGACGTCTTGTATCCGGGCAGCGTGCCGAGGCACGACGGGCGGGACCGTGATCCCGATCTCGAGCTCGGCGCGCGCGCCGATCCAGCGCCGGAGGATCGTCTCCATGACCTCCGGCGCGGTGACGAGCCGTGCCATCAGGCGCGCTTCGGCGTCCGGCGCCAGGACATTGTCGGCGACGCCACCGCTCACCACCCCGATGTTGATCGTGGTGTCGCCGAGCCGGTCGTCGCGCGGTAGCTCGAGCGTCTCCATCTCCGCCAACAGACGCACCAGCTCGGTGAGTGCCGAGCGGCCGAGGTGCGGATACGCGGAGTGCGCGGCCTGCCCCCGCGTCGTGATGGTGAACCGCATGGCGCCCTTGGTGCCGCTGGCGAGAGTGCCTTCGGTGGGCTCGCCGTTGATCAGGATGGCGTTGGAGGTGGGGACCTGGTTCGCGGCCTCGGCGCCGTCGTGTGAGACTTCTTCGCCCACGACGAACAGCAGCGCGACCGGCACGCCCCGCGCGCGCAACTGGCCCGCCGCGAGGATCATCGCGGCGGCGATCCCCTTGGCGTCGCATGCGCCGCGGCCCCAGAGGGTGTCACGGTCGAGGCGCGGCGGGATGTACGGCGGCACCGTATCGAGGTGCGTCGACAGCGTGACGCGGGCCTTCCCTCCGCTCGAAGCCAGCAGGTCGTCGCGGCCAGCCGTCACGGGGATCCGGCGAACGGACCAGTTCAATCCGGCGAGGTGGCTCTCCAGCCAGTCCACGAGCTCACCCTCGCGTCCGCTCGTGGAGTCGATCTCCATCATCCGCGCTGCCAGTTCCACTACGTCCAGGCTCTTTCCCATTCGCCCTCGTGGCACAAGCGGATTCAGGTACGGATCTCCACGGACCCTTCAGCGCGAATCACGGAAACTGCGCGGAAACTACACGGATCACCCCCGGGGGATTCTGGGGGTTCTCGGGGTTGGACACACGCACCATTTCAGCCGGTACGCCGTTCTTGCAGTATCCGCGATGTGTCCACGTCTCGTCCGTCATCCACGATGAGGAGGCTCCGCGACCATCTGCGTTTTTCCGCAAACATCGTCGTGCGAGATAGATTGGGTCGTACCGCATACGCATCGGAAATGACCAGCAAGAACTCGTTCGGCTCGCGCGCCACGCTGCAAGTGGAGGGGCGGCCGTATGTGATCCACCGGCTCGAGGCGCTGCGCGATGTCTCGCGCGGCAGCGCAGAACGCCTCCCGTTCAGCCTGAAGATCCTGCTCGAAAACCTGCTGCGGAACGAAGACGGCGCCTTCGTGAAGCGGGACGACGTCGAGGCCATGGCGCGGTGGGACGTCAAAGCCGGTGTCGAGCGCGAAATCGCGTTTCGGACAGCGCGGGTGCTGCTCCAGGACTTCACCGGAGTCCCCGCCGTCGTGGACCTCGCCGCCATGCGCGACGCCATCGTGCGGCTTGGCGGCAATCCCGAGAAAATCAACCCGCTGCAGCCGGTGGACCTCGTGATCGACCATTCGGTTCAGGTCGACGAGTACGGCACGGAGGCGGCCTTCTTCCTCAACACCAGGCTCGAGTTCGAGCGCAACAAGGAACGCTACTTGTTCCTGCGCTGGGGCCAGAGCGCGCTCGAGAATTTCCGGGCGGTGCCTCCCGGCACGGGCATCTGCCACCAGGTCAATCTCGAGTACCTCGGCAGGACGGTGTTCACCGCCACCGAGAACGGCGAAACCCATGCGTATCCCGACTCGCTCGTGGGGACGGACTCGCACACCACGATGATCAACGGCCTCGGCGTGCTCGGCTGGGGCGTCGGAGGCATCGAGGCGGAAGCCGCCATGCTGGGCCAGCCGGTCTCGATGCTGATCCCGGAAGTCGTGGGCTTCAAGCTGTCCGGAAAACTGCCGTCGGGCTCCACGGCGACCGACCTGGTGCTCACGGTCACGCAGATCCTGCGGCAAAAGAAAGTCGTCGGGAAATTCGTCGAGTTCTACGGCACCGGACTTTCGGCGCTGCCGCTCGCCGATCGGGCGACGATCGCGAACATGGCGCCCGAGTACGGCGCCACCATGGGCTTCTTTCCCGCGGACGCCGAGACCCTCAAGTACCTGCGACTCACCGGCCGGTCGGATCACCACGTCGCTCTCGTCGAGGCGTACTGCAAGGAACAGGGGCTGTTCCGCACGGACGAGACGCCGGATCCCTCGTTCACCGACAGTCTCGAGCTCGACCTCGGGACCGTCGAGCCGTCGCTCGCGGGTCCCAAGCGGCCGCAGGACCGCGTGCCTCTCAAGAGCGCGAAGACCATGTACCAGACAGCGCTCAAGACCGACCTCGAGAAGATGGGGACGCCCGCGGGCGTCGCCGAGGTGCGCAGGGCAACGGCCGCGTCGGCGCAGCCCGAGAAGACCGCCGCGGTCATGGTCATGGACGACGAGAGCAACCCGGTGCACCTGAGCGGGGAGCACCACTGCGAGCTGAACGGCGAGACGTTCACGCTGCGGCATGGGGCAGTCGTGATCGCGGCCATCACGAGCTGCACGAACACCTCGAATCCCAGCGTGATGCTCGGGGCGGGCCTGCTGGCGCGCAACGCGGTGCAAAAGGGGCTGTCCACCAAGCCGTGGGTCAAAACCTCGCTGGCTCCCGGCTCGAAAGTCGTGACCGACTACCTCGCCGCCGCCGGCGTGCAGAAGGACCTCGACGCGCTGGGCTTCAATCTCGTTGGTTACGGATGCACGACATGCATCGGGAACTCGGGGCCCCTGCCGGACCCGATCGCGAAGGTCGTGGAGGACAACAAGCTCGTGGTCGCGTCGGTGCTCTCCGGCAATCGCAATTTCGAGGGGCGGGTCAACCCGCTCACACGCTTCAACTATCTGGCGTCGCCGCCGCTCGTCGTCGCATACGCGCTGGCGGGACGCATGGACATCGATCTCACGCGCGAGCCACTCGGCATCGGACGTGACGGCCCCGTGTTCCTTCGCGATGTGTGGCCGACGCCCGCCGAAGTGCAGGACGAGATCAACCGCAGCGTGAAGAGCGAGCAGTTCAGGCGCCAGTACGCCGACGTGTTCAAGGGCGACGAGCAGTGGCAGTCGCTCGACGTGCCGACCGGTCAGACGTACGCATGGGACCCGTCGTCCACGTACGTGAAGAACCCGCCGTACTTCGACGGCATGACGATGTCGCCGCCGGGCGTGCAGCCGATCGCCGGCGCGCGCTGCCTCGCGCTGCTCGGCGATTCGATCACGACGGACCACATCTCTCCCGCTGGCAGCATCCCGCCGTCGTCGCCGGCGGGCAAGTGGCTCATCGAGCACGGCGTGCAGCGCAAGGACTTCAACTCCTATGGCGCCCGCCGCGGCAATCACGAAGTCATGATGCGTGGCACGTTCGCGAACATCCGCCTCCGGAACGAGATGGTGCCGGGCACCGAAGGCGGCTGGACCGCCACCGAAAAGGACGGCCAGCCGGTGTTCATCTACGACGCCGCGATGCAGTATCAGGCGAAGGGCACACCGCTCGTCGTGATCGCCGGCAAGGAGTACGGTACCGGCTCTTCGCGCGACTGGGCGGCGAAGGGAACCATCCTGCTCGGCGTTCGCGCCGTGATCGCCGAGTCGTTCGAGCGCATTCACCGCTCGAACCTGGTCGGCATGGGCGTGTTGGCGCTCGAGTTCACCAACGGCGACACGCGCCTCTCGCTCGGGCTCACCGGGTTCGAGACGTACGACATCGTCGGTCTCGACGCCGGGCTGAAGCCGCGTGCGCGCCTCGCCGTGCGCGCGCGAAGCGCCGACGGGGCCGCGAAAGAGTTCGCGGTCGTGTGCCGGATCGATACACCCGAGGAGCTGCGCTACTACGAGAACGGTGGAATCCTGCCGTACGTGCTGCGACAGCTGGTGGGAGGACGCTGACGAGTGAAGCTGCTCCTGGCCTTTGGCATTGCCGCCTCGGCAACCGGTTGCGCCTTCTGGTACAGGCCGGTCCCGGTCGCAAACGCCATCGGAGAAGAAAGGACGGTGATCGCCGGAGACTCCGTCAACGTGTACCGGACCGAACGGTTCGAGGTCTACGGCCCGAGCTCCGAAGCCGTCTACGACGGCTACGAGCAGTTGAATCGTGCGTACAGGTCCTTCGAGAGACACGTCGAATCGCCCTCGACGAAACTCGCGTTCCTCCTGGCCCCTGACTCCACGACGATGGTGCTCGACAGCGCGACCGTGAAATCGTTCCGCGATCGGGGATTTCTCCCGATTCGCTACGTGAGGCCCAGATCGTTGCGGACGCGCTCGCGCGGCGGCCTCGACTACGGCGGCATGCTCTGGCCGATCGCCCCGACTGCCGCCCGCGTGCTGCTCGCGCGCTTCGCGGAGAAACACGCGCAGTCGGCGGGCGTCCGTAACGCGGGCGACGACGCGCTCCTCGAGCTCCTTCCCGCCTGGTACCGCGTCGCCGTCGTGCATCTCGTGGCGTTCGGGGCAATAGCGCCGTCCGATCTCGAGTTCATCCGCGACCGGCGCTCGGAGTGGCTGCCGCTGCCCCAGTTGCTGGTGCTCGTGCGCCCGGCCGCTGCCGACAGCGCCCTCGCGCTGACCCGCGGCGGCGATGGCGACGACCTGACGCGACTCATCGCCGTGCAAGCGGCCACCGTGGGGCGGTTTCTGGTGGAACGGGAAGGGCCGGCGGTGATGGGGCGTCTGGGGCGCGGGTATCTCGCGCGTCGTTCCCTGACCGAAATGATCGGAGAGTTCCAGACCGCGCCGAAGACGCTTCCGGAGCTCGAGCAGGGCTGGAAGACCTGGATGGAGGGTCGCGACGACTAGCGCTTCGGGCGACCCCCGCCGTGCCCTGCGGTCTCGATCTGCAACATCAGCTCACGCTCGATCGCTTCGATGTCCAGCGGTTGGAGCATCTCGTGGAGTTCGGGATCTTCCGCGACCTTGTGGCCCAGTCGCGTATACAGGCCGGCCACGAGCTGCAGCGTCTTGGTGACCTCTTCCTCGAGACGCAGCGCGACCTGCAGCGATATCTCTTCGCGCAGCTCCGCGATGACCGACTCCCGCTTCTGCGCCATGAGCACGAAGATCGACAGGACGATCGCCTCCAGCGACACGATCATCGTGAGCAAGCCGAATGGGAACGGATCGAACGTCGGGCCGCCCAGGTACCCCGTGTTCCACAGGATCCACACGACGAACCAGACGACGTGCAGAACGAGGAACGACGTCGACGACGCCGCCGCGTTCAGCTCGTCGGCGACTGCGTCGATCCACGAGCGATCAGCGGCGTGCTGCGCCTTGATGGCGCCGAACGCTCGATTGACCACCAGCCGCCGGCGACGGCGATCGGAACGGTCATCCGTTGGCGCGTCGCCGAGATGATCAGGCGGAAGCGGAAAGTCGTCGGAGTCGCTGACTTCGGTGCCCATGGGCGCCAAAGGGGGCGAGAAGCGCGCCAAACCGACTGCAGGCGGAAAGCAGATGGCGGAGGCAACCTCGCCCCCGCCGCCCGCATTCCGCCTTTCCGCTGCTTTCTGCCTTTCTGACTTCTGATTTCTATGGTCTCTGTACGTCCACCGTGTGGCCGATGATTCCGCCGAGCACTCCGCCAGCCACGGCGCCGAGGATTCCGCCTTTCAGCTTGTCGCGACTCACACTCGCGCCGATCGCGGCGCCCGCCGCGGCGCCAATGGCCGCATCTCGCTTGGTGTTGCGACGCACCGGCGCTGGCGCCGGCTCCTCATAGATCACGCGCGGAGCACTCGACGCCGCAGGCGACGTGCGCCGCACCGTGGCCGGTCGGGTGCTGACGCGCTGCACCACCGGCTGCTGCGCCTGGGGATATGCGCCCTGCGGCACCGGCTGGAACTGACCCGTGTAGGGGTTGTACGCGTAGCCCATTTCCGTGGGCGAGGTGACCTGCTGCGGCATGTACGCCTGAGCCTGCGAAGCGAGCGCCAGGTCGTTCCGGAGCGCGTCGTCAGCCCGCGGGTCCGGCGAATTGTCCCGGCCGCACGCCGCGGAAAGGACGGCCGCTGAAAGGACCAAGAGCTTCTTGATGGTCATGGGATTCTCCTCCCTGGGTTTGCGCCGCTCGCTCGCGGCCGAGCCAGACTAATGGCACGGCATGTTCCGCCTCTTAACCGGCTGTTTGGGCGGTTTCGGCCGGGCACTGTCCACTTTTGGTCGGGCGAATGTATCTTCGCGGCAACACCTCAAGGATCGGCTTCGATGAAGTGGCGCTCGACTGCGATGGTCCTGCCCGGTCTGCTGTTAATGCTCGCCGCCCAGTCGCGAGCCCAGCAGCCGACGAACCCGCCGGCCGCTGCGCCGGCGCTGCCGATCCCCGCCGTGGGAGAGATGGCGCCCGACTTCAGCATCCGCGGCGCGACGCGATTCGGGTTGCTTCGCGAGCCGGTGAGGCTTTCCGATTTTCGCGGACAAACCGTGGTGCTGTGGCTGTTCATCAAGGCGCGAACGCGTGGTTGAACGGTGCAAACTGAGGCGTACCGTGATCAGTACGCCACGCTCTTCAACAACGGCCGCAACGTCGTGCTGCTCGGCGTCAGCGTGGACCCGGACACAACGCTCGCCGCATGGGCGAAGGAATCGAGCTACCCGGGCATGTTCGCCAGCGATTCCGGCCAGGTGATCGGGAAGCTGTATGGCTCGATCCGCGGCGCCTTCGACGCACGCAACCTCTTCGTGATCGCTCCCGACGGACGCATCGCGTATCGCATGATTTCGTTCAACGTCCTGTCCCAGGACGCGTACGCAGAACTTGAGAAAGCGGTGGATCAGGCGGCGGGAGTGTCCACGCCGCCGTGAGCGGCGCCCGCGAGCTCCTCACGGATCTGTACGGCGCCGCGATAGCCGGCGCGAACGTCGAATCGTTGACCGCAGACGCGGTGGCGGCGCTTCCTCTGGAACGCCGTCACCGCGTTTGGGTTTTCTCGTTCGGCAAGGCCGCGCACGGCATGGCCGCCGCGGCCGTCAGCACGCTGCAACGTTCGCTGGCGGAAATCGCCGGCGGGATCGTCGTCGCGCCGACCGAGGGAGATGGACCCTGTGGGACCGTGGATGCGGTGGCGGGTGACCACCCCGTGCCCGGTCGCCGCTCATTCGCCGCGTCGGCCGCGATCGGTCAGGTGGTCGCGAAGAAGCGGCGCAGTGACCTGGGCATCGTGCTGGTTTCCGGCGGCGCTTCGAGTCTGATGGGGGCGCCGTTGCGGGGCATGAGCGAGTCCGATCTCTCGCAGCTCTACGAGCTGCTCCTGAATTCCGGGCTCCCGATCCAGGAAATGAATGCGGTTCGCAAGCGCTTCTCGCACTGGGCCGCCGGGCGCATGGCGCTCGCCCTTGCCCCGGCGCCAACCGTCTGCCTGGCCGTCTCCGACGTGCCTGGCGACGACCTCTCGGCGATCGGATCGGGCCCCTGCGTCCCCGACCCCACGCGCGTGCAGGAAGTGATCGACTCTCTCAAGCGCGCGCAGTTGTTCACGAAGCTTTCCTCGAGCTTCCAACAGCAGCTCCTGGACACGGCCCGGGGCGTGATTCCCGAGACGCCCAAAGCGGGGCATCCGGCGTTCGCGCACGTGTCCGCGCGCGTGATCGCGAACAACAGTGTCGCGCTCACGGCGGCCGCCGCCGCCGCCAGACGCCAGGGGCTCAAGACCACGCTGGTCGAGCAACCGCTCGTGGGCGACGCCTCGGCCGCGGGCGTTCTGGCCGCGGATGCGCTGCTCCGGATTCGCGACAAAGCGGACCCGGGCTCGAGCTACTGCTGCATCTGGGGCGGCGAGACCACGGTGGCCTTGCGCGGGCCCGCGCCGCCCGGCGGGCGGTGTCAGGAGCTCGCGCTCGCGGCGGCGCGGCAGCTCGCCAATGCGGGAAGCCGCGCGACCGGGATCTCGATTTTGGCAGCCGGTACCGATGGACGTGACGGGTTGACCGATGCCGCTGGCGCGGTCGTCGACGAAACGACCTGGTCGGCGATCGGACACGCGGGACTCGACGCCACCGCGGCACTGAAAGCCCACGAGTCCCACGGCGCGTTGGCGGCCGCGAACGCTCTGTTCAGACCGGGCCTCACCGGCACCAACGTCATGGACATCACGATCGGACTTGTGAGGCCCTGAGACGGCTAGCTTCCAGTCATGCCCGTCGCGCATCCGCCATTCACCGTCGGAATCATTCAGGACTCCGCGACGGATGACATCGAGGTCACCGTCGAGGCCACGATTCCACGCGTTCGCGAGGCGGCCGCGCGCGGCGCCCAGATCGTCTGCCTGAAGGAGCTGTTCAACGCGAAGTACTTCGCAAAGTCACAGCGGCACGAACGCTTCGACATCGCCGAGCCGATCCCCGGGCCGACCACCAGCACGATGCAAAGAGTGGCGAAGGAGCTCGGCGTCGTCCTGATCGTCCCGATCTTCGAGCGGCAGGCGCGAGGCGTGTACCGCAACTCGGCCGCGATCGTGGACGCGGACGGCTCGCTCCTCGGCGTCTACCGCAAGATGCACATCCCGGACGACCCGCTCTTCAACGAGAAGTTCTATTTCACGCCGGGCGACGCGACGAACGACGACAGCATCGACAAGATCGGACAAGTCGCCAAGCAGGCCAGCGGGTTCCGCGTGTGGCACACCCGCTTCGCAGACATCGGCGTCCTGATCTGCTGGGACCAGTGGTATCCCGAGGCGGCCCGCATCACGTCGCTCCTCGGCGCCGAGGTGCTCTTCTACCCCACCGCCATCGGCTGGCACCCCCGCGAGAAAGCCGAGTTCGGACGCGCGCAGGTGGACGCGTGGCGCACGATGCAGCGGTCGCACGCGATCGCCAACGGCGTTTTCGTCGCGTCGCCCAATCGCATCGGGCACGAAGACGAGCCCGGGACCGAGGGCATCGAGTTCTTCGGCCACTCGTTCATCGCCGATCCGTTCGGCCGTCTGCTCACCGAGGCTGCGACGGAGCCAGCGATCCTCGTCGCGAAGTGCGATCCGCGTCTCATCGAGGAGACGCGTCGCAACTGGCCCTTCCTGCGGGACCGGCGTATCGACGCCTACGCGCCTATCCTGAGCAGGTATCTCGGCGCGCCATAGGCGGATTGGGGAATAGAGGGTCAGGGAATGGGGAACAGGGCAACTACAACGGTGGGAGAGGGAATGGGAGGGGGAAAGGGCGAGGGAGTGGGCATGGAACGCTTGCCTCACCTTTGTCCCTTTCCCTTTCCCTTTCCCATTCCCGCCGTTGTGGTCGCCCTATTCCCGATTCCCCCTTCCCCATTCCCTGTCGTTAGATGAGACGCTGGCCCGCCGAGTGGGAACGCCACGACGCGACGTGGATTGCCTGGCCCCACCACGAACCCGACTGGCCGGACAAGCTCGCGCCGATTCCGTGGGTGTACGCCGAGATCGTCCGCGTGTTGCATCGCCACGAGCGCGTCGAGATCCTCTGTCACGACGAGCGGGTCCGGGCCGACGCGAAGCGCTACCTCGAGGCCCACGGCGTTGCGGGCAACTACGGGCTGCACCTCGTACCGTCCGACCGCGTGTGGCTGCGCGACTCGAGCCCGATCTGGGTGTTCGGCGGCGAGCGCCGAAGGGGCGTTGAGCTGGTCCACTGGCGTTTCAACGCCTGGGCGAAGTACGACAACTACGCGCGCGACGAGCGCATTGGCCCTGCGATCGAGAAGATCGCGAAGGTCCCGCGCGTCGAGCCCCTGCGCCCGGATGGCCGGCGCGTTGTACTCGAGGGCGGCGCGATCGACACGGACGGCGAGGGCACACTCCTCACCACCGAAGAGTGCCTGCTGTCGACGGTTCAGGCTCGCAATCCCGGGCTCACGCGCGAAGAGTACGAGGACCTCTTTCGTGAATGGCTCGGCATCCGCGACACCATCTGGCTGGGTGAAGGCTGCGTGGGCGACGACACGCACGGGCATGTGGACGACATCGCGCGCTTCGTGGCTCCCGGCGTGATCACGCTGGCGTACGAGGAGGACCCCGCGGACGACAATCACGAGCGCAGCGCCGACAACCTGCGCCGACTGGAACTGGCCGGAGGCGCCGCCGGCGCGCTCAAGATCGTCAGACTGCCGTACCCACGACCCGTGATCATGAACGGCGAGCGACTGCCGGCGAGCTACGCGAACTTCTACATCGCCAATCGCACGGTGCTGGTGCCCACGTTCAACGACCGCAACGACCGCACCGCCCTCAATGCCATCGCGGAGGTGCTCCCCGATCGCGAGGTCGTCGGCATCCACGCCGTGGACCTGGTGTGGGGGCTGGGCACGCTGCACTGCCTCACGCAACAGCAGCCGGCGCTCGCGTGACCACCGCGCATAGCCGCCGCTATGCGCTCGTGTATGACGGGACGTGTCGCATGTGCGCGCGCTTCGCGGCGGCGTTGCGCCGGTGGGACCGCGAAGGGGCAATCGAGCTCGTGCCGTCGCAGGCACCGGGCGTGCGATCGCGCTTCCCCTGGATTCCTGCCGACGCGTTTTCAGAGGCGATGCAGCTGATCGGTCCCGGCGATCGCTGGTGGCAGGGCGCGGCGGCACTCGAGGAGCTGTTTCGCGCGCTGCCAAGGGGACGCTGGATCGGGTGGCTCTTCCATGTGCCGTTCATGCGGCCGATCGCAGACAGGCTGTATCGGTGGGTGGCACGCAATCGCTCCCGATTGGGATGCGGCGAACACTGCCGCGCCGGCTAACGCGGGTAATGGCGTTGGTACAGGCGTAACCAGACTCAAGACGTCTGACGTCGGAGTCGGACGTCGGATTCCATCTCAGACGTCAGGCGTCCGACGTCCGGCGTCTCGAGTGCATCTCGGGGAAACAGATCGGTATTCCCTGCGTTCTCAGGAACCAGGGCGTACTTCTCTCCACCGCGACAGATCGAACGCGCCCGCCGGCAACGTGGGATTGACCTCCACGCCGGAGATTTCGTGCTGGCGCGTGAGAAGTCCGGCGCGATACTCGTCGATCCGCGCGGGCACCGGCACATCGAGCGACTCGGTGAACTCGGTGAAGCGAATGTCCACCACCTCCGAAGGCGCGCGCGGGTCGCGCTGGATGACCCGCACCACGCGCCACTGGTCCGCGTCCACCCAGAACTGGGCGGTTTTCTCGTCGCCTTCCTCGGCGCCGACGACCCAGACCCGGCGCCGGTCGAGCATATCGCGCCGCGCGAGTCCCATGCGCACCTTCGCCGCATCGAGCCACATGATGGTGGTGTCGATGGATTGCGCGTACACGTCGAATGCGAGGAGCATCGCCAGGTCCACGCGATTCGACGTGGTCACCCGTCGGCCTCGCTCGAAGACCGCGAGGCGCTGACGATCGCGAATGCTGCCGCTCCGCGCCGTCGTTGGCAGCTGGATGATGCGCTGTTTGCCGGGCAGCGCCGCGAACACGCGAGACCGACGCGTCCGGGGAGGAGGCGTCGTGGTTCGTATCTCGATGGTGCTTTGCGTGAACGAGAGGGCGTGCAGCGCCCGCGACGGATGCGTCCGACGCATCGCACCCACCACTTCGAGCCCGTTGCGCGGCGTGATCTCCGCGCGCGCGGGCGAGCTGACGGGCGGGGGCGGAGGCGCTTCCGGAGGCGGCGGCGCGGCGGGCGCGCTCGCCCGCCCCGCACCGCACGCAGCTACTGTGCAGGTGAGGCCGAGAACGATCAGGCGTTCGAGACGGCGCTCACACATGACGAATCCCCGCGACCGAGCGATACTCTAGGCATGCGCATCGAGACCATCGCGGTCCACGCAGGCCACGCGCCGGACGCTGCCACAGGCGCCGTGACGCCCGCAATCCACCTTTCGACAACATTCGAGCGCGAGCATGACCTGAGCTTTCGCGGCGGTCACCTCTACGCGCGCTACTCGAATCCCAATCGAGGCGGGCTCGAGGACTGCATCGCGAAGCTCGAGGGCGGCGGAGCCGCCGCCTGTTTTGCCTCCGGGTCTGCCGCGACCGCCGCTGTGCTCCAGTCGCTCGAGCCCGACTCGCACGTCGTCCTTCCCGACGACGCCTACTACGGCACCATCAAGCTCGCGCGCGACGTCTTTGGTCCATGGCGCCTGCGTCACAGCGCGGTGGACATGTCGGATCCGGTCAACGTCGAGCGCGCCATCACGCCGGCCACGCGCGTCGTGTGGGTCGAATCGCCATCCAATCCGCTGGTCCGCGTGGCGGACATCACGGCGATCGCGCGCATCGCGCGGCAGGCAGGCGCCTGGGTGGTCGTGGACAACACGTGGGCCACACCGGTACTGCAGCGCCCGCTGACGCTCGGCGCGGACATTGTGATGCACTCGACGACCAAGTACCTCGCCGGCCACAGCGACGTCCTCGGCGGCGCGCTCGTTTCGCAGGACGAGACGCACCCGCTGTTCGTCAGGGCGCGCGCGATCCAGCAGCTCGGCGGCGCGGTGCCTTCACCCTTCGACTGCTGGCTGGCGATGCGCGGCATCCGTACGCTGCCCTGGCGCGTGCGCGCGCAAACCGAGAACGCCGGACGCGTCGCCGGGTTCCTGGAGCGTCACCCGCGCGTGGAAGCGGTGCATTACCCCGGCCTCGCATCGCATCCGGGGCACGAGCTCGCGCGGCGTCAGATGGCCGCCCCCGGCGCGATGCTTTCGTTGCAGGTGCGCGGCGGCCGCGACCAGGCGATCGCATTCACAAACCGCCTGCGACTGTTCACCCGCGCCACGAGTCTCGGCGGCACGGAATCGCTGATCGAGCACAGGCACTCCGTGGAAGGGCCCGAGACACGCGCACCGGACAACCTGCTGCGCGTCTCGGTGGGGCTGGAGCATCACGAGGACCTGCTCGAGGATCTCGATCAGGCGCTGCGATGACCCGGGCGGTGGTGCTGCTGAGCGGGGGACTCGACTCCACGACGACGCTGGCGGTCGCGAAACGCGATGGGCTGGAGCCGAACGCGCTGACGTTTCGCTACGGCCAGAGACATGAAATCGAGGTGGACGCGGCGCGCCGCGTCGGCCGCGCCGCGGGCGTCGCGGACCATGTCGTCGTGGACATCGATCTGCGGACATTCGGCGGCTCCGCGCTCACCAGCGACATCCGCGTGCCCAAGCACCAGTCCGTCGAACACCTTGCCCGCGGTGTGCCGATCACATACGTGCCGGCGCGCAACACGATTTTTCTCTCCTTCGCGCTGGCCTATGCCGAGGTGCTCGGCGCCGCGGACATCTACATCGGCGTCAACGCGGTGGACTATTCCGGATATCCGGATTGCAGGCCGGAGTACATCGAGGCGTATCAGCGGATGGCGAACCTGGCCACGCGCGCCGGCATCGAAGGAAGAGGCGTGCGCATACGCACGCCGCTCGTCGACCTGACGAAAGCCGAGATCATTCGCCTCGGGAGCTCGCTCGGCGCGGACTTCTCGCTCACCAGCAGTTGCTACGATCCGACCGTGCATGGCGTCGCGTGCGGCCAGTGCGACTCCTGCCTGCTGCGCCTGAAAGGCTTCGCGGAGGCCGGGATGACGGATCCCATCCGCTACCGTGTACACGGTTAAGGAGATCTTCTACACGCTCCAGGGCGAAGGATTCCACGCCGGCCGCCCTGCCGTGTTCTGCCGGTTCAGCGGGTGCAACCTGTGGACCGGGCGGGAAGCGGACCGCGGCGGCGCCGTGTGCAAGTTCTGCGACACCGACTTCTTCGGAGTGGGGTCCGACGGCGGAAAGTTCTCGACGGCGTCAGAGCTTGCCGCGCGAGTCGATACGTGTTGGCCGTCCGACGGCCGACGTCAGACGTCCGGCGTCCGGAAGTACGTCGTCTGCACCGGCGGCGAGCCGCTGCTGCAGCTCGACGAGCCGCTGATCGACGCCTTCCACGCGCGTGGATTCGAAGTGGCCGTCGAGACGAACGGAACGCAACCCGCTCCCTCGGGCCTCGACTGGACGTGCGTCAGCCCGAAAGCAAACGCGCCCCTCCATCTGCTCAACGGGGACGAGCTCAAGCTCGTATTCCCACAAGTGGAGCCCGAGGCGCAGCCCGAGCGCTTCGAGCGGCTGGACTTCAGGCACTTCTCCCTCCAGCCCATGGATGGTCCTGACCTCGCCGAAAACACGCGTCGGGCGGTGGAGTATTGCCTCGCGCATCCCCGGTGGCGCCTCAGCTTGCAGACGCACAAGTTGCTCGGACTACGCTAGCCCTCCCCCCCTCACACCTCCCGAACATTCAAAATGAGAACGCCAATCGCTCTCCTGCTCCTCGGGGCGGTCGCGGGTTGCTCGAGTGCTCCCGCACCGGCTCCTCGTCCCGCGCCGGCGCCCGCGGTCAACGAGCCGCCGAGGCAGGTCGCCAACGCGCCTGCGCCCGCAGCTGCACCCGCCGCGGAGCCCGGCGATTCCTCGGCGCGCGCGGCTGCACCCGGCGGCGCGCCACGCCCGCGCCCCTACAATCGCGTGATCACGCCCGACGCGCGCACGAAACGCGGCTTGTTCGCCGTGCACCGCATTGGCGACCGGCTGTACTTCGAGATCCCGCGTCGCGAGCTGGGCAGGGACCAGCTTCTCATCGGACGTTTCACCCGCGCCGCTGCGGCGGACCCCTCGCTGCCCGGTGGCGGCTTCGGTGCGTATGCCGGTGACCAGTTCACCGAGCGCACGCTGCGCTGGGATCGCAACGGCAATCGCATCATTCTGCGCGGTCCGTCGTATGGCATCACCGCCGCCGACACGACGTCCTCGGTGTTTCGCGCCGTCGAGAACTCGAACTATCCGCCGATCATCGCCGTCTTCAACATCGAGTCCTTCGGCGCCGACAGCGCGCCCGTGATCGACGTCACGCGGCTGTTCACGACGAGTATTCCGGAAGTGGCCGCGATCCCGACGGCCATGGATCCGACCCGCTCGTTCATCGAGCGCCATCTTGCGTTCCCGGACAACATCGGCGTCGAGGTCACCCAGACCGGAGCGACCGCCGCGCCCCAGGCACCAGGGGGTGGCGGTGGCGCCGCGGCGGGCGCGGCACGTCCTCCGCGCAGCGTGCTCGTGCACTACAGCATCGTTCGCCTTCCCGAGCAGCCGATGATGCCGCGGCGGTTCGACGAGCGCGTCGGATTCTTCTCGCTGCGCCAGACGGATTTCGGAACGGCCGAACATCGCTCTGCGACGCGGCGCTACATCACGAAGTACCGCCTGGAATGCGGCGATCGCCGCGCCGGCGACCTGTGCTACCCGAAGAAGCCGATCACGTACTACGTGGATCGCGACACGCCCGAGTGGCTCAAGCCGTTCGTCCGCGCCGGCATCGTTGAATGGCAGATCGCTTTCGAGGCCGCCGGCTTCAAGGACGGTATCGTCGCGGCCGACCCGCCCGCGAACGACTCCGATTGGTCGCCCGAAGACGTCCGCCACACCATGATCCGCTGGCTGCCGTCCACCACCGAAAAT
This sequence comes from uncultured Gemmatimonadaceae bacterium, assembly GCA_963724885.1. Taxonomy (GTDB): domain Bacteria; phylum Gemmatimonadota; class Gemmatimonadetes; order Gemmatimonadales; family Gemmatimonadaceae; genus DASPMP01. Next base: position 1,057,488 of record CAVRWG010000005.1, read on the forward strand.
GCCGTCGGGCCGCACGTCGGCGACCCGCGCACCGGCGAGATCCTCAACGGATCCGTTCGGATGTTCCACAACATCATGAACCTGCAGCGCTCGTGGTACTTCACGCAGGCGTCGCCGCTCGATCCGCGCGCCCGCCAGCTGCCCTTCCCGGACTCGCTCATGGGACGGCTCGTGCAGTTCGTGGTCGCGCACGAGATCGGACACACGCTGGGCCTGCAGCACGACCAGATCGGCAGCTCGACGTATCCCGCGGACAGCATTCGCAGCCGCACGTGGGTCGCAAAGATGGGACACAGCCCCAGCATCATGGACTACTCGCGCTTCAACTACGTCGCGCAGCCGGAGGACAACATCCCGGTGCAGTATCTGCTGCCCACCGTCGGTCCGTACGACAAGTACGCCATCATGTGGGGCTACAAGCCGATCCCCGGCGCGAAGACATCGGAAGAAGAGCGCGCGACGCTCGACCGCTGGTCGCGGATCCAGGACACGGTGCCGTGGTACCGGTTCTCCGCGAACAACGCGTACGGCGCGACGGGCACGCAGAGCGAAGCTGTCGGCGACGCCGATCCCGTCAAGTCGTCCGGCCTCGGCTTCAAGAACATCCAGCGTGTCATGGGTTATCTCGCGACCGCCGCGACACAGCCCATGGAGGACAATTCCGATCTCCTCGAGCTGTACAACCGGACGGTTGGACAGTGGGCCAACGAAGCCAATCACGTCGCCACTCTCGTCGGCGGCGCGACGGTGCAGTACAAGGCGGGTGGCCAGACCGGACCGGTCTACCAGCCCATCAGCCGTGCGCGTCAGGCAGACGCGGTGCGGTTCATCGGCGAGCAGGTGTTCCGGACCCCCGGCTACCTGATCCGGCCGGAGATCGGCGCGCGCGTCGAAGCCGGGGGCATGGTGACGCGGATTAACGGCGCACAGTCGCGCGTGCTGAACACGCTGCACGACGACGGGCGGATGAATCGCCTGCTCGAGCTCGAGGGCACGGCCAGCGACAAGGGGTCGGTCTACACGCTGGCGACGATGCTCGATGACGTTCGCAGGGGCGTATGGGCCGAGCTTGGCAACGCGCAGTGCAGCATCGACGTGTTCCGCCGCGAGCTGCAGAACGACTACATCGCGCTGCTCGATCGCAAGCTGAACCCGCCACCGGCCCCGGCTGCCGGTGCTGGTGGTGGTGGCGGCGGCTTTGGCGGGACACCGCCGGCGCCGCTGTCGGAAGACGCGAAGTCCCACCTTCGCGGCCAGCTCATCGCGCTGAGATCGGAAGTCTCGCGCGCCGTCGCGCGCGCGGGTGATCGGCCCACCGACCTGCATCTTCAGGCCGCGCTGCATCGCATCGCACAGGTGCTGGAGCCGAAGAAGTAGCCTCGGAGGTTGGAGGCTGGAGCCTGGAGATTGGAGGAAGGCGGAGTGATCTGCCTTCCTCTTTTCTTTTCACTTTTCCGTCTCTCCAGCCTCAGGCTCCAGCCTCGGCTCAGCTCGCTCCATTTCGTTCCACGGCAGTCACACCGGACCAGCACGTCACGGCAACACACTTGCTCATAGTCCAGCCGGACTCCGCGTTGACGCGGATCACCTCGCCGTCCGCAACGTCCGGCTCGCATGACTGTCGCTTCCTTTGTTCGCTCCACCTTCGTTACCGTGTCGCTGGCCCTCGCGCTCGACGCCTGTCATCGCCACCGCTCGGCGCATTCGCCCGCGGCGCCTTCGTCACTCGTGCCGGCCGGCTCCGGGCGGCTCGATGCCGTGCGGATCTTCGAGCGCCACCGGGAGATGTTGCGCGACTCGGTCGCGCGGATTGCTCTGGCTCTGGTGGGGACGCCCTACGAGTTCGGGGGCGCCACGCCGCACGGCTTCGATTGCAGCGGTCTCGTGCAGTACGTCCTCGGGCGCGTCTACCTCGAACCGCCGAGGACCGCGAGCGAGCAGTCGCGCATCGGGACGGCCATCGCGCGGGATGGCGTTCGCCCGGGTGACGTGCTCGCGTTTGGCGCCGGCGACAGCGTGACGCACGTCGGCATCTATGTCGGCGACCGCAAGTTCGTGCACGCCAGCAGCGTCGCGCGTCGCGTGATCATCAGCCGGGTCGACCGGCCGCCTTCAGAGCTCATCAGGCCACTCAAGGGCGCGCGCCGCGTCCTGTTGGCGATCGCCGATCCCGTCGGCCGCGTCGAGTCCTACTAGTAGGGTCGCGCCGTGGGGGAATCCGGCGCGCCCCCAGCCGGAGCGAGTGGCACGCGGAGCACTTCGCCCCAGGCATCCACACGTGCTCGTGTCCGCGGAAAATCGAGCACGCTCAGCGAGTCGATGAGAGCCAGCGCGCGGCCCGACGCATCGCGGCGCACCACGCCGGGCGCGATCTGCTCGGTCGGCCGCAGGTCCGCGCCCACCACCTTCCGGCCTGCCACGTCCACGCACGCGACGGCGCCGCGATTGATCGGTTCCGCGTTGTTGAAGGGCCCGTAGGTGACCAGATTGCCCAGCGAGTAGAGCGCCAGGCCCTCGCCGTGCCATTCGGCGCCGCGCAACACGTGCGGGCCGTGTCCGACGACGAGCGTGGCGCCCGCGTCCAATGCCGTGTGGGCGAAGGCCACGGGATTGCCGCGGTCGATGCGGGACTCGAGGAAATACTCCGTGCTGTCGCGCGTCCGCTGTGCGCCGATCCCTTCGGCCCCGATGTGAGCGGTAACGATCACCGTTCCGTACTGCTGCGCCGCGCGCGCGACGTGGCGCCGGACGGCCGAGAGCTTCCGCGCGTCGGTCGGGATGTCCGAGGTATAGAAGCCGAGGACTCCGATGCTCGTGCTGTCGCCCAGCATCACCGGCGTCGCCAGGGTGTCGGCGCCGGTCGCCAGCGCTCCAGCGCGTCGTAGCTGCGCGATGGTGGAGTCCACGCCGTCGTCGCCCGCGTCGCGCGCGTGGTTGTTCGCGACATTGCCGATCACCACAGCGTCGGAATCACCGAGCGCCCGAAGCGCCGCCGCCGCGACTGGCGGTCCGCGAAACGCGTAGCAGTTCCGGGAACGGGGGCCGCATTTGGTCCTGAACGGGCCGCTCCCGATCGCCGTCTCCACGTTGAGCACGAGCACGTCGGCATCCGCGAACAACGGGCGCAGCGGCGCGAGCAGCGAGTCCGGGGCGTCGGACACGCCGAACTGCGCGTGCAGCCTCCGGGCGCCGGCGCGAGCCCAGGCCGTGTCGAGGTTCGTGCCGAGCGTGATGTCTCCGGAGGCGCAGACCCGCACCGTGCGCGCGTCCGTCACGTCCGGCGCCTTCACTGTGTCGACCCGAACGGGCGGGGGCTCCTGTGCGGCCAGCGCGCGGGAACCGAGGAGGAAACAACACAGGAGCGCGAGAGCTCCGGCCCCGCCCCCGGCGCTCCTGAGTTCCAAAGTCAGCTCCCTACCGGAACTGATTGACGAAGACGTTCCCGGTTCTGTCCCTGGTGAAGCAGGACGCCTGCGCCGCGGCGCTGCCTCCGAACGTACGCGTGTAGGAGGACAGTTGCTGCGAAGCGGTGGTCTGATTGGGAACCGGCTGGGTATACGTCGGTCCGGCCGGGCGCGACAACACGGTCCCGTCGCCGGCGACCACGCGCGGCTCGCCAGCAATGATGGCGACAGTCCCGCACGAACGAACGGGTTCGAATCCGGACCCGAAGTTCGCGAACACGGTTCCATTGGACAGGAGAATCGTGGGAACCTGGTTGAACACTACCTGTCGCTGGTGAAGCGAGTTCGGGTTCAACCGTTGATCGAAGACCGTTGGCGTGACCGCCACGATGGTGGGCGGCGGTGTAGCGACCGCGACGCGCCCTCGGGCGGGACCACGGGGCGGCTGAAACACCCCTTTGGTCTGTTGAGCTGCCAAGCTGCCGGCGCTGACTGCCAACGCCGCCACGGCCACGAAAAATGCCCGGACATCCAACCTTTTTGCGCGCATGAAACTCCAATGCATGGGTCGCCCGTCTACATACCTGTAAGCGCTCGGCCGGTTCCTCGAATGATGTCGCCGCGGAAGCACAGATCAAGGACTGTCCGATCGTGGGACGACCATTCCCGCAGCCGGACAGGGCAACTGCGGAAACGAAAGCTTAGCACAGACGTAAAGTATTGGCGCAGGTCACTTTAAGCGAGCGATCCGAACGGCACGTACTTTCCCTTAGAGACCTTGGCCACTTCATCCAGCAACGTTCTACACGCAACTCTGAATCGTGGACATAAAGCGCCCGCCCCCGTCCAGGAAAAAGCAGTACATCGCCTGGGGATCCGGCATCGTAGCGATCGTGCTCGTCTCCCTCGGCATCAGCCGCCTCAAGCCGGCCGCCCCCAGCGTGGAGCGGGCGACCCTCTGGGTGGACTCGGTGAGGCAAGGTGAATTGTTGCGCGAGGTTCGGGCCGCCGGCACGCTCGTTCCCGAGCACATCCGGATCATCGCGGCCGTCACTGCCGGGCGTATCGAGCAACTGCCACTGCGGCCCGGCGTCACCGTCACGCCCAGCACGCTGCTCATCGAGATGAGCAACACGGACGTGCAGCTCCAGGCGCTCCAGGCCGAGCAGACGCTCACGCAGTCGCGCAGCGGTCTGGCCAACCTTCGCACCAGCCTGCAGCAGCAGCGCCTCGGCCAGGAGGCGGTCCTCGCGCAGCTCGAAACGCAGCTCGCCGACGCCAGGCGCAACCTGGCCGTGCAGGAAGGGCTCGATCAAAAGGCCCTCGCGTCCAAGAGCGAAATCGCCGCGGCGCGTGACCGGGTCAAGGAGCTGACCACGCGCGAGTCGCTCGAGAAGCAGCGCCTGGACGAGATGATCGCGACCGAGAAGGAGCAGCTGGCACTCAACCGGGAGCAGGTGTCCCGCCTCACGTCCATCGTTCGCGAGCAGATGACCCGCGTGAACTCGATGCGCGTCACCGCGGGTGAGAACGGCGTGCTCCTGAGCCTCGGCCCACAGGGAGTCGGGCTGGAGCTCGGGCAATGGGTCAACCCCGGCATGGAGCTCGCCCGCGTGGCGCAACCGGGCCGGCTGAAGGCCGTGATCCGCGTCCCCGAAACGCAGGCGCGCGATATCGCGATTGGCCAGAAGGCGACGGTGGACACCAGGAACGGTATCGTGAACGGTCGGGTGATGCGCGTGGATCCGGGCTCGCAGGGCGGGACTGTGACCGTGGAGATCGCGCTCGAAGGCGAACTGCCGCGCGGAGCGCGTGCGGACATGAGCGTTGACGGTACCATCGAGCTCGAGCGCCTGCCGAACGTGCTGTACGTCGGGCGCCCCGCTTATGGCTCGCCGGAAAGCTCGGTCGGGCTGTTCAAGGTCAGCGAAGACGGCAGTGAGGCCAGCCGCGTCAACGTGCGACTGGGCCGCGCATCGGTGAACACTGTCGAAGTGCTCAATGGTCTTTCGGTCGGAGACAGCGTGATCATCTCCGACATGTCACAGTGGGACGCAGTTTCTCGAGTAAGGCTCAAACGATAGGTGCTGGGTGGTGGGTGGTAGGCGTCGTCGCCTCCCGTCTCGCCACCGACGCCGTATCCACTTCCTGTCACCTATAACCCAACACCATCACCTCCGATGACGACTCCAGCCACTTCCACCGCGAAGGGATTTACGCCCGACAGCGAGAAGCCGCTCATTCACCTCGAGGGCATCAAGAAGGTGTTCTACACCGACGAGGTGGAGACGCACGCGCTTCAGGACGTGCACCTCGAGATCCAGCCGGGTGAATACGTGGCGATCTCGGGTCCCTCGGGATGCGGCAAGACGACGCTCCTGTCATTGCTCGGTTTGCTCGACACGCCATCGGACGGCGAGTACACGCTCGCGAGCGAGCCCGTCGCGCGCTTGTCCGCCGCGGAGCGCGCGCGGATCCGCAACCGGCAGATCGGGTTCATCTTCCAGGCGTTCAACCTGATCGGCGACCTCACCGTCTACGAGAACGTGGAGCTGCCGCTCACCTACCGGGGCCTCAGCGCCTCCGAGCGGAAGCGTCGCGTCACCGAGGCGCTCGAGAAGGTGGGCATGACCCACCGCATGAAGCACTATCCGGCGCAGCTCTCCGGCGGTCAGCAGCAGCGTGTTGCCGTGGCGCGCGCGGTGGCGGGCGATCCGCTCATCCTGCTCGCCGACGAGCCCACGGGAAACCTGGACTCGGTGAACGGCGAGGCGGTGATGGAATTGCTCCGCGAGCTGCACCGCGGTGGCGCGACGATCTGCATGGTCACGCACGATCCCCGGTACTCGGCGCACGCCGATCGCGAGATTCATCTCTTCGACGGCCGGGTCGTGGAAGAGCGCCGCGGCGCGACGACGACGGCAGTTTGACGATGGGTTGACGGTTTGACGGCGTCGGCTCCAGGCCCGCGACGTCAGAACCGTCAGACCGCAACGCCGTCGATTCTCTGTTTGACACCTGGGTGGTTCGCCACTCGAAGCTACCGCTTTGCCCGAGAGGTTCCCATGGACGCGCTGATGCAGGACATCCGCTTCGCGATCCGCACCTTGATGAAGGCGCCACTGTTCACGACGCTCTGCGTCCTCTGCCTGGCGGTCGGCATCGGACTGAATGCCAACATCTACAGCGCGGTTTACGCTGTCTTCCAGCGCCCGTTCCCGTACGCGGATCCCGATGGCATCGTCGTCGCGCAGGAGCGCAACGCGCGCCGGGGCTTCAGTGGCGTCGCCACCTCCTTCGAAACATTCCAGGACTGGCAGCAGCAGGCCCAGGCGTTCAGCCAGCTGGCCGGCATGTCCTTCCGCAGCGTGACCATCGCCGACGGCGACGAACCGGTGCGACTTCAGGGCGAGCTCGTGTCGTGGAACACCTTCTCGATCCTGGGCGTGCAGCCGCACCTCGGGCGCAATTTCCGCCCCGACGAAGATCGGGTGGGCGCACCGGGAGCGATCATCCTCGGCTACGGCGTCTGGGAGAAGCGGTACGGCGCCGACAGCACGCTGGTCGGGCGCGTGCTGCCGGTCAACGGGAAGCCGCACACCGTCGTCGGCGTCATGCCCAAGGGGTTCATGTTCCCCGAGCGTGAGGAGGCGTGGATCCCGATCACCCCAGTACTGGACGGGCGGCCGCGCGACTTTCGCGAAGTCCTGGTGCTCGGCCGTCTGAAGCCGGGAGTGGATACGGACGCGGCGACGTCCCAGCTCGGCGCGATCTCGAAACGGCTCGCGGCGCTCTATCCCGAGGCCCACGGAGACTGGGTCGGCTACGCATCCTCCCTGCGCGATCGCTTCATCGACGGCGAGACGAAGCTCGTGATCGCGGCGATGATGGGCGCGGTGACCTTCGTATTGCTGATCGCCTGCGCCAACGTTGCCAACCTGCTGCTCGCGCGCGCCACCGGCCGGAGTCGCGAGATCGCGGTGCGCACGGCACTCGGCGCCGGCCGGGTGCGCATCGTCCGACAGATGCTCACCGAGAGCATCCTCCTGGCGCTCATCGCCGTCCCGATCGGTATCGCGGTCGCCTATTGGCTGCTCGACGTCATCCTCGCGAGCATCCCGGACGGCGACATGCCGTACTATTTCGTCTTCGAGATCAACGGCGTGGTGTTGCTCTACACCGTGATGATCGGCGTGCTCACCGGTGTCGTGTTCGGGTTGGCGCCGGCGCTCCAGGCGGTTCGCGGTGATCTCGTCACGGCGCTCAAGGACGGCGGACGCGGCGCCAGCGGCGGTGGCGCGCGGCAACGGCTCCGCGCCGGCCTCGCCATCGGCGAGATTGCGCTCTCGATGGTGCTGCTGGTGGGGGCCGCGCTGTTCGTGAAGAGCTTCATGAACCTGCGCACCGCGAACGGCGGGATCGACGTCGGCAATATCATGACGATGCGCTTCTACATGGCGGGCGAGCGCTACGACTCGGCGTTCGCGATCAACAATCGGGTGGACGACGTCATCCGACGCGTCGGAGCGGTGCCGGGCGTGCTGTCCGCGACGGCTTCGAACCTGATCCCGCTCAGCGGGGGCGGCTCGGGCGGCCAGGTCGAGATCGAAGGCAAGCCGGTCGCGAACCGCGCCGACGCGCCATTCGCGGGATGGACTGGCGCCACCGGGCGCTGGTTCGCGACGCTCGGCGTCCCCGTCGTCGCAGGCCGCGCGCTCACCGAGCAGGAAGCGCGCGACCAATCCAGCGTCGCGGTGATCAATGAATCCATGGCGCGCCGCTTCTGGCCCGGCTCCGATCCCCTCGGACGGCGCTTCAAGCAGATCGGTGACACGACGAACACGTGGTATACCGTCGTCGGCGTTTCGCGGGACTACAAGCCGAACGAGCTCGACGACTCCGCGCCGGTCGGGCCGCAGTACGTGCTCTCGTACCGGCGGCTCCCGACGCGCAACACGGGGCTCATGATCCGCACGGCCGGAGCGCCGGCGGAGATCACCTCGGCGGTTCGCAAGGCGATTCGCGAGTCCGACCCAACGCTGCCCGTGTTCGAGATCGCGACGATGGAACAGGTTCGTCAGGTGGGCTTCTGGGCTCCGAAGCTGTTCGGCTGGATGTTCGCCATGTTCGGGCTTGTCGCGCTGCTGCTCGCCTCCGTTGGTGTGTACGGCGTCATCGCCTACAGCGTCAGCCAGCGCACGCAGGAGATCGGCGTGCGCCTCGCGCTCGGCGCGCAGCCCGGCGACGTGGTCCGCATGGTCGTGCGCAGCGGCGCGGCGCTGGCGTTCACGGGAATTGCCATCGGACTCGCGGGAGCCCTGGGGGTTACGCGCGTGATCCAGAGCCTGCTGATCGGCGTGAGCGCGACCGACGCGGTCAGCTTCGTCGGAGTGACCGTATTCCTCACGGCGGTGGCGTTGTTCGCGAGCTACGTTCCGGCCAGGCGCGCGACGCGCGTCGATCCCCTCACCGCGCTGCGCAGCGAGTAACCTCTTCGGGAAGCCCAATGTTTTTCAATTTGACCAAGACTCCGACCGTCAGCGCCGAGCCAACTCCGGTTCCTCCCGGCGTCGCGCTCATCGGGCTGCGCGACCTCGAGAAGGTCTTCGAGACGCCCGCGGGCAAGATGTACGTTCTGCGGCGAATCACGTTCGACATCATGCCGGGCGAGTTCGTGTCCATCATGGGGCCCTCCGGCGCGGGCAAGTCCACGCTGCTCGCGATCCTCGGCATGCTCGACCACCAATGGAACGGCGAGTACTGGTTCCTCGGCGAAGCCGTGCACCGCATGAACTCCAAGCAGCGCGTCGCGCTCAACAAGCAGCATATCGGGTTCGTCTTCCAGCAGTATCATCTCATCGACGACCTCACGGTCGCCGAGAACCTCGACATCCCGCTGTCGTACCGGAACGTGAAGAAATCGGAGCGCGAGGCGATCGTGGCCGACGCCCTGGATCGCTTCGGCATGGTGGCGAAGAAGGACCTGTTCCCGCGGCAGCTGTCCGGCGGTCAGCAGCAGCTCGTCGCCGTCGCGCGCGCGATGATCGCCAAGCCGCGGTTGATTCTCGCCGACGAGCCTACGGGGAACCTGCATTCGTCGCAGGCGCGCGAGATCATGGAGCTCTTCACCAAATTGAACGCCGGCGGCACCACCATCGTGCAGGTCACGCACTCCGAGGAGAATGCCAAGTACGGACGCCGGATCATCAACCTGAAGGACGGCTGGCTGGATAATCAGGAGTAGGGCCGCGTCGTCCCCGGACGCCCTTGTCGTCCCGGGCGCCCTGTCATCCCGGGCGCCCTGTCATCCCGAGCGTAGCGAGGGACCCGCGGTTTCTATACGGTTAGCGGCAGACCTCCTCGCTGGTTGCGCTCTCCCGGCATGACAATCGACTCGCCTCAACCGTCAACGGATCGCGCTTCGGTCCTGATCGCGGACGACCAGGCCGACGTGCTCGAAGCCCTCCGTCTGCTGCTGAAGAACGAAGGGCTGGAGTCGCACGGCGTGAATTCCCCGCACGGCGTGCTGCACGCGCTCGAGCGGCGCGACTTCGACGCGCTGCTGCTCGACATGAACTACACGCGCGACACCACGTCCGGACGGGAAGGCATGGACCTGCTCGAGCAGCTTCAGGTGCTGGAGCCCACGTTGCCGATCATCGTGATGACGGCCTGGGGCAGCGTGGGCGGGGCGGTCGAGGCCATCCGTCACGGGGCGCGCGACTACATCGAGAAGCCGTGGGACAACACCCGGCTCCTGTCGGTGCTCCGCACGCAGATCGAGCTCGGGCGCTCGCTGCGCCGCGCGCAGCGCCTCGAAACCGAGATCCGTCTGCTGCGGCAGACGGGCAGCGCGCTCCCGGGCATCATCGCCGAGTCGCCGAGGATGCGGCCGGTGCTGCAGCTCATGGAGCGCGTGGGCCCGTCGGACGCCAACGTGCTGGTCCTCGGCGAGCACGGCACGGGAAAGGAGCTCGTCGCGCAATGGCTGCACGCCGTGTCGCCGCGCGCCCAGCGCTCCTTCATCGCCGTCAACATGGGAGGGCTCTCGGAGGGTGTGTTCGAGAGCGAGCTGTTTGGCCACGTTCGCGGCGCCTTTACCGACGCCAAGTCCGATCGCGTCGGTCGCTTCGAGCTCGCGGACGGCGGCACGCTGTTTCTCGACGAGATCGGCAACCTGGGCATGACGCAGCAGGCCAAGCTCCTCCGCGTCCTGCAAACGGGGGAAGTGGAACGCGTGGGTTCGTCGAAACCCCGCACGGTGGACGTCCGCCTGATCTCGGCCACGAACGCGAACATCAACGAGGAAACGACCGGCGGCCGGTTCCGCGAGGACCTGCTGTTCCGCCTGAACACCATCGAGCTGCAACTGCCGCCGCTGCGGGATCGGCGTGAGGACATCGCACCGCTCGCAATGCACTTTCTGCGGAAGCATGCCGGCCGATACCGCAAGGCGCTCAAGGGATTCGACGCTTCGGCGATGCAGCACCTCCTGGAACACGCGTGGCCCGGCAACATCCGCGAGCTCGGACACGCCGTGGAGCGCGCCGTGCTGCTCGCGGCGGGAGACACGGTGCATGCCGCGGACCTGGCGTTGCGCGCGCCGGCGGCGGCCGTGCGCCTCGAGGACCTTCCGCTCGAGGACGTCGAGCGCCTCCTCATTCGCAAGGCCCTGGACCGTCACGGCGGCAACGTGAGCCAGGCAGCCAAGGCGCTGGGTCTGTCGCGCAGCGCGCTGTATCGGCGGATCGCGGCCTATGGACTTTGAGAATCCGGGCCACGAGCGCAAAGTCTTTCGCCTCGCGCTGCTCGGCGGGCTTCCCGCCGTGGTCGTCAGCCTCGCGCTCCTGATTCTCGGCGACTACAGCGGCAAGGTGCAGTGGACGCTGGGCGTCGCGATCGTCGCCATGTGGCTGATCGTGGCTACGCTGCTCCGCGAGCGGGTAGTGCGCCCGCTGCAAACGCTCTCCAACCTGTTGGGCGCCCTCCGCGAGGGAGACTACTCCATTCGCGCGCGCGGCGCCGATCGTGACGACGCCCTCGGGCTCGCGTTCCTCGAAGCGAACGTGCTGGGGGAAACGCTCCGCAGCCAGCGCCTCGGCGCGATGGAAGCCTCCACGCTGCTGCGGACGGTCATGGCCGAGATCGACGTCGCCGTCTACGCGTTCGACGACCACCAGCGGCTCCGTCTCGTCAATCGCGCCGGCGCACGCGTGCTGGACCAGCAGCCCGAGCGTCTCCTCGGCCGCACCGCGGAGCAGCTGGGGCTCGCGGACTCCCTTCGCGGCGAGACGCCGCGCGCCCTGGACATGGCGCTTCCAGGCGCGCGCGGCCGATGGGAGGCGCGGCGCACGATGTTCCGTCAGGACGGCAAGCCGCACACGCTTCTCGTGCTGGCCGATCTCAGCAAGACGTTGCGCGAGGAGGAGCTCAAGGCCTGGCAGCGCCTTGTGCGTGTGCTCAGCCACGAGATCAACAACTCCCTGGCGCCGATCAAGTCGATCGCGGGAAGCCTGCAGTCGGTGCTCGATCGCCAGCCGCGTCCCCGGGACGCCGACGAGGACCTTCAGCGCGGCTTGAACGTCATCGCCGGCCGCGCCGACGCGCTCGTGCGCTTCATGTCGTCGTACGCGCGGCTCGCCCGACTTCCCACGCCGCAGCGCGCGGCCGTCGAGGTGGAAGCGTGGGTGCGCCGCGTCGCCGCGCTCGAAACGCGACTGCCCGTCTGTGTCTCCGGCGGCCCCGCGGTCGTGATCCGCGCCGACGGCGATCAGCTCGACCAGCTGTTGATCAACCTCGTCCGGAACGCCGTGGATGCATCGCTCGAGACCGGCGGCGGCGTCACGATCGCCTGGGCGCGCTCCACCGGCATGCTCGAGCTTCGCGTCGAGGACGCGGGCCCCGGCATCGGCGGAGGGAGCGGCGCGAATCTGTTTGTGCCGTTCTTCACCACCAAGCCCGAGGGATCCGGCATCGGGCTTGTGCTCTCACGACAGATCGCCGAGGCGCATGGCGGTTCGGTGACGCTCGAGAACCGCCGTGGCGCGGCGGGCTGCGTGGCTCTGGTGCGACTCCCGATCGCCGCCTGAACCGGCGGGCCGCAACACCTCGCGGCCCCGTCACTGCGCGCGAACCTGCCCGCGAATCTCACCGTCCGGGTTCGCGACCGTATGGACGTCCACGTACACGAGACCTTGCTTCAGCAGCACTCGCAGTGAATCACCCGACACCGTCGGTGTCATTGGCAAAGCGAGATTGAGCGTCCCGGTGACGAGGCCGGTCGCGCTCAGCTCGATTGTCCCCGTGCTGCCAGAGGGTAGCGCACTGAAATCGACCAGCACCGGACCGACCTCGGTTGCGTCAGCCGGGCCGTGAAAGTGGACCGCCGTCGCCTCACCGCTGAGTGTCTCCCACGTGAGCGTGTAGGAGAACTCCCGGCCAGTCGGCTGGAGCGCCCCGGTGAACGAACTGGTCGCGCTCGTCGTCACCGCCACGGGCTGCACCTGAGCGCCTGTCGGCGTCGAGGCAAAGAACGTCGGGCCCAGGATCTCGGTGAAGCTTTCGCACGCCGCCAGGATGGCGGCGGCCGAGACGATGGCGCCGAGATTTCGCGCGCAGCGACGGGACCGTTCGAGTTTGCGTCTCATGGCCAGCGGAAGATTTGCTCCGGAATCCTCGAGAGTCGAGCCCATTGCACTCCGGGCGGGTCGAACCAGAAGCCCTGCGCCGGTACGCGAACCGCGAAACGCACCTCGGGCCTGGCGCCCTCGGAATGGTCCAGCGGCAGCGCCAGCTCCGCGCGCATGGTGCGCTGGGATTGTGCGGGCACCGCGGCGAGAAGGGCGGTGCCCACGGCCACCCTGATTGGCGTGTTTGCTCCAAATGGAACATCGCCAGCCCACATGCGCCCCGCGTCGACGAACGCCCCGACGCCAAACGCTGCCCGGTCCTTTCGCCACCGAGCGACGTCGAACCGGTGCTCGAGTCGCGCGAGCAGGCGCTGCCCGCCCGGCTCGTGTGCGCTGGCGTACCCGCGGACCCCGCCCCGGCGGTCACCGAGCTCGAACTGAAGCGGGATTATGGTGCGCCAGGCGCCGGCGCCTTCCACCGAGAGCTCCGACGTCCAGAGCGGGCGCGGCTTGAAGTACCAGGCGATGCGTCCAGCGATGACGAGCTGATTCCAGTCGCTCCCCTCGAGATCGAACCGCGACTGCACCTCCGCGCGACCGGCGACGAAGTGACGCTCCGATCTGCCGCCGACGTAGGCGTCGAGAGACGCGAAGGCGTTCTGCAGGAACGCTTCCGCCCCTGGCCGCCAACCGAGTATCGTCGCCACCTGGGAGCCGGTGGCCACGTCCTGCTCCGCTACCAGCGCGTCGAGCCCCTGCATTCGCGTAAATGACAGCGAGCGGACTCCGATCACCCCGGCGACGTTTATCGCGTCGTACACGGAATACTCCCGGACGCCTGCGGTGTCCAGGGTCGGAACCAGTTGGCCGGTTGCGGTGTCCTCCACCAGCCACTGGTTGCTCGGCGCAAGCCGTTCCCCGAGGATCACTCCGCCGACGAGGCCGAGCTTGCGCGGAAGGCCGAATCGCAACACACCGCCTACGCTCCACATTGCGCGATCCAGCGGTTGAAACAGCTGCACCCCATCCTGCCGCCACAGCCGCGCGAAGTCCTTGCTCATCGAATACCCCGCATGCCAAGCGATTCGCTGAAGGTCGGTGAGAAAGGCGTGGCTCACCGCCCCGGTGAAGTACTCGCCCAGCGGCAGTCGCTCTCCCTCGAGCGCGAGCAGGTACGGACGCCCGAACAGTTGCGGATGGGTGAACACGCCCCCGGCGCCCTGACGCAGTCCGCGCTGCTGCGACCAGCGTCCCTCCGTGTGCATCCCCCAACCGAGCAAATTGATCGTGCCAACGCTGAGCGCTTGCGGCGTGGCTCCGCGCAGGCGCGTCCCACCGAGTACCGGAACCTCGTCCACGGTCGTGACGTTGACGCGCACGCTGTCGCCGACGCGAGATGTGCGGACCGTCGCATCCGCCAGAAACGGCTGCGCGCGCAGGATTCGCTCCGACTCGCGCCGCCGGAATTCGGTGCATGGCCGCCCGGGCACCAGCGACACGTAGCGTCGCACGAGCGCGGGAGATGTGGTTTCGTGGTGCAGTCCGGCGGCGCGGGCGAACTTGCGCCACCACGCCAACATGCCGCGAAACTCCGGCCGGTTCGTCTCGACTACGACTGCCTGGACCGGGAGACCGTCGCACGCGATGGCTTCGTCGGCTTGCGCTCCCAACGGGTCGGCCAGGAGCAGTGCCATCAGCGTACACATGTGCACGCGGCGGCCGGACCAGCCCGCCGCTTCCATAGATGTGTTTCGCAATTAACGGAAAAAAGGCAAAGGGCGTACCCATTGACCACCCTCGTCCGTTACACGATTGTAACAGGGGCGCCCTGATTTCCTCATTATGCGCCGATCATTTTGTCGCGTGTGCAACGACTTCGCGGTGAAATCGGATTGAAGCCTAGCCCCGAACGCACGGGACAGCCTGGCGATCGCATCCTCGTCGTGGATGACGAGCCCGACATCATCGCCCTCGTTGCCTACCATCTCGCCCGGTCCGGATACCGGGTTTCTACCGCGTCGACCGGGTCGGAGGCCCTCCAGGCCGCCCGGGAGGAGCAGCCGGCGCTCATCGTCCTGGACCTCATGCTGCCGGAGTTGTCCGGCTTCGAGGTACTGGAGCGGTTGCGCGCTGACCGCTCGCTGGCGGATACCCCCGTGCTGATGCTCACCGCGCGCCGTGACGAGCCCGACCGGGTCCAGGGCCTTTCGTTGGGTGCCGACGACTACCTCGTCAAGCCGTTCAGCCCCCAGGAGCTGGTCCTGAGAGTCAGAAACATTCTGCGGCGCACTCGCACCAAGACCGCTGAGCGGCGCAATGTGCTCGACCTGGGCGCGGTGGAAATCGACAAGGATGCGCACACCGTCACCATGGACGGACAGCCGGTGGACCTGACGGCCACCGAGTACAAGCTGCTCCTCACACTGGCGGACCGGCGCGGCCGGGTGCAAAGTCGGGCACAACTTCTCGAGATCGTGTGGGAATCCGCCCCCGACATTCAGACCCGAACCGTGGACATGCACGTGCAGCGCCTTCGGGCGAAGCTCGGCGCGTCCGGAGAGATGATCGAGACGGTGCGAGGCTTCGGATATCGTCTGAGACGCGCGACGGGCAACGACCGCTAGATAACGCGTGAAGCTCGCGCAGAGACTCCTGCTCGGCGCGGTCCTGATCGTCAGCGTCCTCATGATCGTGGCCGTTACGCTGAGCGGCCAACGCCTGCGCGCGCAGCTCCAGCAGCTCACCACCGCGCAGCTCGGCGTGGCGGCGCGGCTGGTGGCCCAGCAGTGGCGGCCCGACGTGGTGCCGGACGAGTACGCGGACTCCACCGGAGCCGCGCTCGGCCAACGCGTAACGCTCGTGGATGCATCGGGGCGCGTAGTTGGCGACAGCGACTTCAGTGGGGCCGCGCTCGACGCGCTTCAGAATCACAACGACCGCGCGGAGATCGTAGCAGCGCGCGCCACCGGCCAGGGCTCGTCCATGCGGGCCAGCGCGTCCGAGGGGGACCGAGGAGTTGTACGTTGCAGTCGCCTCCAGCGGCGGGCGCGTCGCGCGAGTTTCCATCGGCACGGCGCAACTGGACGCGATCGTCGCCCGCGGACAGCGCGACGTGCTGGTGTCCGGACTCATCGCGCTGGTCATCGCGCTCGCCCTCGCGGCGGTGTTCTCGCGACAGGTGTCGAAACCCGTGATCGAGCTGCGCGACGTGACAAGCGCCATCGCCGGCGGCGATCTCTCGCGCCGTCCCGCGCTGTCCGCGCCCGGTGAGGTCGGCGAGCTGGCGTTCGCGGTGAGACGAATGGCCGAACAACTCGACGTCCGCATGCGCGCCCTCGAGGCGGAAGACGAGCTGCTCGGCGCGCTGGTCGAGTCCCTCAATGAAGGCGTCGTCGCGATCGACAGGCAGCGCCGCGTGATCCGCATCAATCGCAGCGGCCGCCAACTGCTCGACGTGTACACCGATACGCCGTTTTCCGTCGACCTCCTGCCGCGCGATCGCACGCTACAGGACGCGCTCACGGAGGCGTTGGACGGCGGAGTCGTGGACCGCGCCGAGACGCAGATCGGGTCGCGGACGCTCGCCCTCAACGCGCGGCCGCTGGGCGAGGGCGGCGCCGTCCTGGCGATGTTCGACCTCACGGGCGTGCGCCGGCTCCAGACCGTGCGGCGCGACTTCGTGGCCAACGTCTCGCATGAGCTCAAGACCCCGCTCACCGCGATTCGCGGGTTTGCCGAGACGCTTGCGGCCGAGCTGGCGTCCGACGAGCAGCATGCGCAGTTCGCCGACACGATCCGGACAAACGCCGAGCGCATGCAGCGGCTGATCGACGACCTGCTCGACCTGTCGCGCATCGAATCCGGCGGTTGGGCGCCCACCCCGACACTCGTGGACGTGTCCGACGCGACCGCGGAGGCGATCGGACCGTCGCGCGAGGAAGCAACGCGGCGGGGCTCCTCGATCGAGGTCGTCATCGACGAGGACGCCGCCACGCTGCGCGCGGACCCCATGGCGATCCGGCAGGTGCTCGAGAACCTCGTGGAAAACGCCGTGCGCTACACGCCAGCTGGTGGCAGGATCACCGTTTTCGCGCGCTCGCACGATCATGGCGTCATGCTCGGCGTCCGGGACACCGGCACCGGAATTCCGGCCGATCACCTGCCACGAATCTTCGAGCGGTTCTATCGCGTGGACCCGGCGCGGTCACGCGCGGCCGGCGGCACAGGTCTCGGCCTGGCCATCGTGAAGCATCTGGTGGAGGCGCACGGCGGGACTGTGAGGGCCGAGAGTCAGGTCGGCCGCGGCACCACCATCTCGCTGTTCTTTCCCGGGGCGTGACGATCGGGTCTGCGTTCAGCTACGGCGTTGTCACGACGCATCATAGCCGGTCGTGCCGCCATGGAGTCGCACGCCTGCGCCAAGGGCCCCGTGACGCGTTCGTTGCATCCCCATAACAGTCCGGACACATGGCGGTGGGAAATATCTCGCCATGCCACCAACGCCATTCTTCGCCCCCAGAGCCGGTCGACTCGCGACCGTCGCCGCCCTCCTTGGACTCACGTCGGTTCTCGCTGCCCAGGAGCCGCAGCCGGCGG
The DNA here is from genome assembly GCA_963724885.1 of uncultured Gemmatimonadaceae bacterium. Lineage (GTDB taxonomy): Bacteria > Gemmatimonadota > Gemmatimonadetes > Gemmatimonadales > Gemmatimonadaceae > DASPMP01. The sequence goes on from CAVRWG010000005.1 coordinate 1,075,117, forward strand.
CAACGGGCACGTTGACGGGTCACGTTGTGGACGCAAAATCCGGCCAGCCATTGAGCGAGGCTGGCGTACAGATCGTCGGCACCACGCGAGGCGTTCAGACCGGGCTCGATGGCCGGTTTCGCTTTACGAAAGTTGACGCCGGAACGCTGACCATCCAGGTGCGGCGGATCGGTTACCAGCCGAAGCAGATCACCGGGCTGTATCTCGACGCCGGCACGACTCTCGACCAACCCATCGGGCTCGACCAGTCGGCCGTGACACTGTCCACGGTGGTCTCGACCGCGGAGTCCGAGCGCGGCACCGTCAGCTCGGCCATCAATGAGCAGAGAAATGCGACGGCCATCGTCAGCAGCATCGGCTCCGAGCAGATCAGCAAGAGCCCGGACAGCGACGCGGCCCAGGCGCTCCAGCGCGTCAGCGGAATCACGCTCCAGGACGGCAAGTACCTGAACGTCCGCGGGCTCGATCCGCGGTACACGACCGCCTCGCTCAATGGCGCGCGACTCCCGAGCCCGGAGCCGGAGCGGAAGGTCGTGCCGTTCGACATCTTCCCGGCCAACCTCCTTCAGGCGGTCACCACCAGCAAGACGTTCACGCCGGACCAGCCGGGAGACTTCAGCGGCGGCTCGGTGAATCTCCGTACGCGAGAGTCGCCGTTCCAGACGCAACGGTCGTATTCGCTGTCCATCGGCGGCAACTCGGCGATCGCCGGGAAGAACGTGCTCTCGGCGCCCGCGACCGGCACGGAGTGGTTGGGCTTCGGTGGGAGCGCCCGTCGCCTGCCCGGACTGGTGGCTGGAGCTGGAAGGTTCGAGCAGCAGTTCACGCAACTCCAGTACAACCAGTTCATCAGCGCCTTCCGGAACAGCTGGTCCTCTCGACAGGCCACGGGCCGTCCGTCCACATCCGCCAGCCTCTCGGCCGGCGGCATCGTTCCGCTGGGCGCGCGTGAAGTGGGATACATCGGCGCGTTCTCCTACTCGTACGGACAGGAGGTCCGGGCGGACGAGGTGCGCGCGTTCGCCATCCCCACGTCCGGTGGTGGGACCGACGTTGTCGATCGTTACGTCGGCTCGACAGGGCGTGAGAGCGCGCTGTGGGGCGGTGTTCTCAACCTCAGCAGCCTGGTCGGGACGCGTCACCGCCTGACGCTCAACAACACGTTTACGCGAAGTGCCGACAACGAGGCGCGCTACGAGGAAGGCATCGACGAGAACTCGGGATTCCCGTTCCATCTGACGCGTCTTCGCTACGTCCAGCGCGCGGTGCTCTCGTCGCAGCTGGGCGGCGAGCACGAACTCACGGACCGCCAGCGGTTGCAGTGGACCGTGACCGGATCGCGCGTCACGCGCAGCGAACCGGACCGCTCGGAGGTCGCGTACGCGCAGGACGCGCCGGGCGCGAACTACTTCCTGTTCGGGAGCTCGGAAGGTGCCGTGCGGACGTTCGCGGATCTCTCCGAGTACAACATCAACGCGACCGGTGACCACGCGATTCGCTTCGGATCGAGCGCGATCCATCTGCTCAAGTTCGGCGCGCTGGGCCGCTACACGAATCGCGACGCGCGCGTCGATTCCTACAGCTTGCAGGCGAATCTTCCTCGCGCCGATCGCGAGCGCGCGCCCGAAGAGATCTTCGGCGACCAGTTCACCGGACCGGCCGACAGCGTGTTCCGGGTCGCCTCGCTCGCCCAGGCCGGCTCGTACGCGGCGGTAGACGGCGTGGGCGCCGCCTACGCGATGCTCGAGTTGCAGCTCACGGATCGTGTTCGGGTGATTGGTGGCAGCCGGTTCGAGGTACAGCGGCTGCTCCTCGACGCCGAGCCGGCGCTCGGCGATCCCGTGTCGGTGACGCGTACGTACTACGACGTGCTTCCGGCGCTGGCGCTCAACGTGGAACTCACCGACCGCCAGGTGTTGCGGCTTTCCGGGTCCCAGACGCTGGCGCGCCCGGAATACCGGGAGATCTCTCCCACGTCGAACCGCGACGTCCTCGGCGGCGAGGTGTTCGTGGGCAACGAGAATCTGCGTCGTTCGCTCATCCAGAACGCCGACCTGCGCTGGGAGATGTATCCGTCGGCGGGAGAGGTCGTCAGCGTCGCGGTGTTCGCGAAGCACTTCGACAAGCCGATCGAGCGTGTCTACCGCGGTACGTCGGGCACGCGCGTCACGACGTTCGAGAACGCCAGCAGCGCGACGAATTACGGCGCCGAGCTCGAGCTCAGGAAGAACTTCGGATGGCTCGCGGAATCGCTTCGGCCATGGACCGCGTTCTCGAATCTCACGGTCATGGAGAGCGACATCGACATCGGCTCGGTGAGCGGCGGCTCGGTCGAAGCTAAACGCGCCATGGTCGGGCAGGCTCCCTACGTCGTGAACGCCGGTTTGACGTACGGCTCGCGGAGCGGCGGCCTGGCGGCGACTGCGCTCTACAACATCATCGGACGGCGCATCTTCGCGGCGAGCCTCCTGCCGCTCCCGAGCGTCTACGAAGAGGCGCGGCACGTCGTGGACTTCTCGCTGCGTTTCCCGGTTCTCTCCGGCGTCTCCGGAAAACTCGACCTCAAGAATCTCCTCGATGAGCCGTACGAGGTCACACAGGGAACGGTGCAGCGCGAGTTCTATCGCGCGGGACGATCGGCGTCGCTCGGGTTGTCGTGGGGCAGGTAACGGTCCTTCATCATCGTGACGTGGCCGTGACCAATCGGTGTCGCAACGAAAACGCGGCCAAAGTAATTCAGGACGCCAACGTTCTTCGTGCCGCCACCCTACACATCAGTGTCTCATGAAAACCATTGCACGCAGTTGCGCGCTCGCCGCCGGCCTCGCGTTTCTGGCCGCGTGCGACGAGGATCCACTGGCACCCAATCCCTGCGACGCGAACCCCGCGAGCTGCGCCGCGACGATCAGCGCCGACATCACGTCCAGCAGGACGCTTCACGCCGATACGGTCTACACGCTCGGCGCATACGTGCACGTGACTGGCAACGGGACGGTGCTCACCATCGAGGCCGGCACCGTGATCAGGGGAACGGCTGGATCCGCACTCTTCATCCTCCCGGGAGCCCGGATCGACGCCAACGGAACGGCCGCCGCGCCGATCGTGTTCACATCCGATCAGCCGGCCGGATCGCGCATGCCCGGCGATTGGGGCGGCCTGATTCTCATCGGCAACGGGATCATCAATCGCTCCGGCACCGTGCAGCTCGAGGGCACCAACACTGGCGGCTCGAATGTCGCCGTGAACTACAGCGGCGGGAGCAGACAACACCGACAACAGCGGCACGCTGCGTTACGTGAGGGTCGAGTTCGCCGGATTCGGCGTCAACCCGAACACAGGAGCTCAACTCCTTCACCTTTGCCGCGGTCGGGAGCGGGACGACACTCGAGTATCTCCAGTCCCTCGCTGGCCTCGACGACTCGTTCGAGTGGTTCGGTGGCGCGGTTGACGGCAAGTATCTCGTGTCGTACGAAGCCGGCGACGATCACTTCGATGCCGCCGAGGGCTACATCGGCCGCAACCAGTGGCTGATCGCGTTCCAGTCGGTGATCCTCGAGCCGCGTCCCAACGGCGGCGGCAACGCGAAGTCCACCGACCCGCAGGGATTCGAGGTCGACGGCTGCGGCTCGGCTTCGGGCTCCGGCTGTGACCAGGGGTTCAACTCGATGCCGCTCAACACGCCCCTCTTCGCGAACTTCACCATGGTCGGCACCGGTCCCAACAACGCTGTCGCCGCGACGTCCGGTGGCGTCGGCGTTCTGCTGCGGCGCGGGACCGCGGGCATGTACGTCAACGGCGTGGTGGCTCGCTGGCCGCGCGCCGGGCTTAGCCTCCAGAACACGGAAACGCAGGCGCGCTTCACGAGCACCGAAGCTTTGCTGCGCAACGTGCTCATCGTCGAGACGGGAACAACGGCCGGCGCAAACGCGCCGCTGTTCGAGGCTGGTACAAATCGGTTCACCATCGATGCCAATGCCAACGCCATAGTGGAAGCCGCGGGCACGGTCACGGCGGCTTCGCTCTTTACGACCCTTCCCGGGACGCCGGCCAACGCGGACGCGTTCGACTGGAGCCTGCCGACGGCATCGCCCGCGCGCACCGGCGGGACAGGCACCTTCTCGGGCGCACTTGCGACCAAGGGCGGCGCGTTCGTCACGGGAACAACGTTCCTCGGAGCGGCCGATCCTTCGACGGCGAAGTGGTGGCAGGGCTGGACGTCCTACGCGCGCAACTGAGCTCGCGTAGGACAGCGTGGCGCCGCGTTGCAGTCGCGGCGCTCACGCTGGCAGTCGCGTGTGGCGATTCGTCCGTCGACAGAGCCCGACGGACGACGCCCGCGGCGCAGGGCGAAGGTGGATCGCCCGTATCGCTCGACTCGGCGCTGACGCTCTTCCGCCAGGGTCTGGAGCCGGTATCCGAGCTTCAGGACGCCGAAGGTTCGATTGCCGGTGTAGTCGCGCGGCTGAGGCGAGCGGTAGAGCGGTCGGATACGGCCGCCCTGCGCGTGCTGGTCATGTCGAGGCAGGAGTTCGCCTGGCTGTACTATCCCACGAGTGCGTTCACGCGCGCGCCCACCAGGCAGGAACCCGGACTCGCATGGTTCCTTCACCTTCAGGCCAGTCAGAAGGGCGTCACCCGTCTGCTCAATGAGTATGGCGGCCGGCCCCTGCGCATCGCCAGGAACGAGTGCAAGGCGCCGCCGCGCGTGGAGGGGAGCAACAAGCTCTGGTTCGACTGCGTGCAGCGCCTCGTGGAAGCGCAGGGCGACACGACTGTGACCAGCCTCTTCGGCGGCATCCTCGAGCGGAACGGTCGGTTCAAGATCTTTTCCTACAGCAACGATCTGTAGAGCGCAACGTGCTCGAGGGGATGCCGCGCGCCCAACCGACTATGACGTCAGGGCAACCGCCTATTGGCGCCCGCGCAGCACGTCGATGTCGAAGTCCAGCGACAGCTGGAAGGCGCGGCCGTCGCTGGGCCACACGCCAGGGCCGGGATAGAATGACGGGCGTTTGGTGAAGTAAGCGGCGTCGAAGACATTGTTCACCCCGGCGCGCAGCCGTGCGCGATCCACCAGCCTGATCGACCCGTTCACGTCCACGATCGTGTACGACGGCACCAACCCCACCGAGCCGGTGGCCGTTGGCGTCCGCGTGTTCGCCGCGTCGGCGAACGACTCCGTGGTGTGGCTCACCTGCGTCGTGAGCGACACGCGACCATACGACGTTTGCAGGCCGTTGCGCGTGATCCAGCGCGGCACGGCTTCCACGCGGTTGCCCTCGATGCTCCGGTTCTGCCCCGCCACCGCCACGGTCCCTTCGCGATATGTCGCGTCGAAGTACGACGTCGCCGTGAAGGCCCGCGCCGAGAACGCGCCGATCGCGAACAGCGGTGCGTCGAGCGAGATCTCGACGCCGCGGGTGAGCGTCGAGCCCACGTTCGTGCGAAACTGATACGGTCCGTTGGCATCGCTCAGCGCCAGCACGCCGAAGCGATTGTCGTAGCGCATCATGAAGGCGGTCACGTCGTACGAAAACGACCGCCACACGCCGCGCTGCCCGGCCTCCAGCGTCCAGCCCCTCGCGTCCTCCATGTCGGGGTCGGTCTGCTCCAGCGCGGAACCGGGAAGCAAGTCCTGGAGGATCATTGGACGATACGCCTGGCTCCAGCCCCCGTATGTCTCCGTTTTGCCGGACCAGCGATAGGTGCTGCGAATGCCGAAAAGCGGGAACCTGTGATCCACCGTCGTCGGCACGTCCGCGGGGTCGTAGTACGCCAGCGTCCCGGCCATCTTCGTGCGTCCGTTCTCCACGCGCATGCCCGGCACCACGGACCACTCGGGCGTGATGCGCACGTCGTTCTCCAGGTACGCGGCGACGTTCTTCGTCCGGTAGTGCACGTCTCGCCGGAAGGGCGCCGTGAGCGTCAGGTCGTAGTCGGTGCCGGTGGAGCCGGTACCAAGCTGGCGCCGGTGGTGATCGTTGTTCGAGAGCGCCAGCCCGGTGGCAAGAATCATCGCGCGGCCGAGCGCCTCATACTCGCGCGTGAGCCGAAACTCGGCGGTCAAGCTCTTGAAGCGGTCGACGTCCACCTGGCGCGCCGCGAATTGGCCCGTGGTGCCCGTGTAAATGGTGTCAGGCACGTTGGCGAAGCCGACGAACTGCACGCTGCTGCGGTGGCCGAAAACGCCGGAGAATTGCGCCGAAAAGCGGGTCGCCGGATTGGGATTCCAGTTTGCGGCCAGCGCCGGGATCACGAAGTCGGGCCTGAAGTAGTTCCGCGAACGCGTGGACGCCCTGGGGCTTGCGTAGAACATCGCATCGGTGAGCGGGCCCGGAATGCGGTGCAGGTATGCGGACCGGCCCAGCTGCGCGCGCGTCGAGAATGTGGGCGAGAGCTGCCACGTCACCGCACCGTACTGCGCATCCGCGTCCGACGTCGCGTTGTCGCGAAAGCCGTCCGAGTGGCGGCGCTGCGCGTACACGTAGTAGCCCACCGACCCGGCCGTGCCGCCAACCGAGCCGTACGTGGTGAGCAGTCCGAACGAGCCGGCCGTCGACTGGTTGGCGAACGCCGCGTTCACGTCGCCGTACGGCTGGCGCGTCACATAGTTCACCAGGCCGCCGAACTGCGAACCGTACTGCAGCGCGGCGGTGCCGCGAATCAATTCCACGCGCTGGATGGCTTCCATCGGCGGGCTGTAATGGCTCGCCGGGTATCCATAGAGGTCGGAGTTCGTGAGGACGCCGTCCTGGCGAGCATTCATTTCCCACGAGCGGTGCGCGTCGAGCCCACGCGTGGAGATGTTCACCTGGTTGCCGGAACCATCCATGTCGTAGACGAAAACCCCGGGTACGCGCGAGAAGATCTGACGTCCCGTTTTCTCCGCAACGTTGCCGGCCATTTGCCGCACCTCGATGACCTCGCTCTTGGCGCCGACAGTGAGCAGTGTGCCGAGGATGTCTTCGGCTTGCCGAACGGAACCGGGCGCCGGCTGCTCGCGCACTGTCACCTCGCCCAGAGTAGTAATTCGCTCACCGAGCGTGACGTCGAGACTGTTGGAAGTCCCTGAAAGCACATGGATGCGCCGGATCGCGGAGGCGTAGCCCACGGCGCGGATCTCGATCTCGTGCCGTCCCTCGTGCAGTCCGGTGACGGTGTACCGGCCGTCTGCTTCCGTCCTGGCAATGCGGTCGGTCTCGAGGCTGCGTACGCTGGCACCCCCGATCGCATTCCCCTGGCTGTCGGTGATGCGTCCGGAAAGCGTCGCGGAGGTCTGGGCGATGGTGGGTCGCGCGAACACCACCGCCGTGATCACGAAAAGGGACCGGCTTGGAAACCGAATCACAGGCGCTCCGAAAGCACGGGGTTGGCGGAACCGAAAGTCTATATCATCTACGCCTGCAACGAGTTGGGTGTTGAGCAGCAACGCTCGACCGTCTCGCACCACGCACTCGACGGCCAGGCCCACTGCTTTGCATCCAACCGAGTCACGTCTGCGTCACGAGACTGGCTCCGAGTGAGACAAACGACACCCGCGAACTTCAGAAACCGCACTGCCGGGTGCCGTCGAGGCCGAAGGCCGATGCCGTTACCCATCCGTTACCGGAGCGTGGCCGACTGCTGACGTGGCTCCGTGACACTGTGCCGCGAAAAGACGGCATGGCGCTACCTCACGTCAACCACGTTCTCGATGCTCACGTCGCGTAGTGCGGCCACGGCGGTGCTGGGGCTGGTGCTGGCAACCTCAACGAGCCTTCGGGCGCAATCGACGGGGTCAATCCCGATCGATTTCTCCGGGGTGATTTTCGCCAACTATCAGGTTCGCACTGATTCCGCCGCGAGGGCCGCCACCGGGGGACAGGCGCCGAACAAGTTCGACCTTACGCGTGTCTATCTCACGTTTCGCATGTCGGCTGGTGAGCGAGCCAGCATTCGGGTCACGACCGACATCTTTCAGCAGCTCAACGCACCGGCCAACGCGTTCTATTCCGGCTGGGCGCTGCGACTCAAGTACGCCTACCTGCAGTACGATTTCACCAAAAACCTCGCGGGTGTGCAAGGACTGGGTGCTGTCGGGCGCATGGGCATGCTGCACAACGTGATCGTCGAACAGGTGGATACGTACTGGCCGCGATGGATCGGCATCGACGCGCTCGAGCAGCACGGTTTCTTCTCGTCCGCGGACGTCGGCGCCGCCGGACTCTTCACGTTGCCCAACAGGCGCGGCGAAGTGTACGCCACCATCGTAAACGGGTCGACGTATTCGTCGGCGGAGGCCGATCGGTACAAGGACTACGCGCTGCGGTTCACGTACGCGCCGTTCGCTCACCAGGGTGGCTTCCTGCGAACCTTCGCCGTATCGCCCTGGTATTCGTTGGGCGGCGCCGCGAGCCAGTTCGTGCTCGGCGGCCCCACGCAGGTCGGCCCCGTGAGCGACGGACTCCAGAAGGACCGGCGGGGCATTTTCGCCGGCATCCGGGATCGGCGGCTCACCGGGGGAATCCAGTTCGCACAGCGCCTCGAGGACGTCGAGGCGGGGGCCAACACGGTGGCCGCGCCGCGCACCGTGTCTCCGCGCACCGGCAACCTCGTCGACGGCTTTGCCCTCGTCCGACCGGTCGAGATCTTCAGGCCCGGCAAGCCATCGCGCTTTGGTCTGCTTGGACGCCTCGACCACTTCGAGATCAACCGGGATCTCGAACCGGCCAACCGATTCGTCGTCCTGGGAGCATTCTACGACGTCACCGCGAAGACCAGTTTTGCGCTCGACTATCAGGAGCTGCAGCCACGCTCGGGCTCGACCACAATCGCATCGAAGATCTGGTTCCTGCACTACGTGGCCAACTTCTAGCGTCCGTTACCGGTCCGTTACACGGCTGTCACAACGGCTACAAAGGCCGCGCGGACGTTTCGTGTTCGAACTTCAACGGAGCTTTTCGTGATCCTCACGCCCCGAGTCATCGCCGGCATGAGCGCGCTTGCGCTCGTCGCGGCTTGTGCTGGTGAGAGCAGGACCGGAGATACGACCAGCAATGCCGCTGCGACGCCGGCCTCTTCGGGAGTGGATCTCAACGGAGCGGGCGCAACTTTCCCGCAGCCGATCTACAGCAAGTGGTTCTCCGATTACGCCGCCAGGACAGGCGTGAAGATCAACTATCAGTCGATCGGATCGGGCGGCGGAATCCGCCAGCTCTCCGAGCAAACCGTGGACTTCGGCGCGACCGACAGTCCGATGACCGACGACGAGATCGCCAAGGCCAAGGGCGGCCCGGTGATGCACGTCCCCACGGTGCTTGGCGCCGTCGTCATCGCGTACAACGTTCCCGGCGTGCCGCATCGGCCTGAAGCTGACGTGGTGAAACCATCGCCGACATCTTCCTCGGCAGGATCACCAAGTGGAACGACCCTCGAATCGCCACGCTCAATCCCGGCGTTACGCTTGCCGGCGAATGACATCCTCGTCGTGCACCGATCGGACGGAAGCGGTACGACGTTCATCTTCTCCGACTACCTCGCAACGGTGAGCCCGCAGTGGGCCAAGGCGCCGGCCGCGGCAAGGAGCTCCAGTGGCCGGCTGGACATCGGGGCAAAGGGAAATGAGGGAGTCGCCGGGCAGGTGAAGCAGACGCCGAATTCCATCGGCTTCATGGAGCTGGCGTACGCCAAGCAGAACAAGCTGCCGTACGCGCATGTGCGGAACGCGGCCGGCAAGTTCGTCGAGCCGAGCATCGAGACGATGACGTCGGCGGCGGAGGGAGCGCTGGCAAAGCTGCCGGCGAACACCGACTATCGCGTGTCGATCGTGAACGCTCCCGGTGCGAACTCGTATCCGATCTCGTCCTTCACCTGGCTGCTGGTGTACAGAAACCCCACTGACAGCGCGAAGGCGCGCAAGCTGAAGGACTTCCTCAAGTGGGCGCTCACGGAGGGTGAAAAGTCGGCGGCGCGCGCTCGATTACGCGCCGCTGCCGCCAGTGCTCTCGCAGCGTCTGGTCGCCAGGCTCGATTCGGTGAAGGCGGCCGGAACACCGTGACCGCTCGCGGCGCCGCGGCCGCGCCGCCGGCCGCGGCGCCGTCCGCATCCGGCGCCGGATCCTCGGGGAGCGCATCGTCGGCTCCGCCGTCGGGGATCGCATCTACGTCGCGGTCATCACCGGCTTCGCCGTCTGCGTGCCCGCTCCTGCTGTTGCTGCTGTTCGCCGGAGGTGGCGGTGGCCGGCTGGCCGGCGCTCTCGCGGTTCGGGCTGGAGTTCCTCACGTCGAGCGACTGGGATCCGGTTCAGCATCGATTCGGCGCGGCGCCGGCGATCTTCGGGACGATCGTCACGTCGATCATCGCGCTCGTCATCGCCACGCCGCTGGCGCTCGGCGTCGCGATCTTCCTCTCGGAGTTCGCGCCGCGGTGGCTGCGCCAGCCCGTCGCGTTTCTGGTGGATCTCCTCGCGGCGATCCCGAGCGTCGTGTACGGGCTCTGGGGCATCTTCGTGCTGATCCCGCTGCTCCGCGACGACGTGATGCCCTTTCTCCGCGATACGCTGCACCTCGGCGTGATTCCGCTCTTCAGCGGGCCGACGTACGGCAACAGCATGCTCGCGGCCGGGCTGATCCTGGCGATCATGGTCCTGCCGTACATCTCGTCGGTCTCGCGCGAGGTGCTGCTGGCCGTCCCGCGGTCGCAGCGCGAAGCGGCGCTCGCCCTCGGCGCGACGCGATGGGAGACGATCCAGAAGGCAGTCCTGCCCTACGCGCGCAGTGGCGTGATCGGCGGCGTCATCCTGGGCCTCGGGCGCGCCCTCGGCGAGACGATGGCGGTGACGATGCTGATCGGCAACCGCCATCGAGATCTCCGCCTCGCTCTTCGCGCCCGGCTACACGATGGCGTCGCTCATCGCCAACGAGTTCAGCGAGGCGTCGGACGATCTGCACCTCTCGGCGCTGATGGCTGTCGGCTTCGTGCTGCTCGTGGTGACGCTGATCGTGAACGCCGTCGCGCGCTGGCTCGTGTGGCGCGTGGCGCGCGGCCCGGTTGGAGTCGCGAGATGAGCTCACACGCACGACCACGGGTCGGGACGCACCGGGCGCATGCGCGCCGTCGCGGAACGCACCGTCCAGACGCATTCAACGGCGCCGGATCGTGAACGGGATCATGACGGGCATCGTTGCGGTCGCGGCGCTGCTCACCACGCTCCCGCTGATCTTCATTCTGGTGCATCTGGTCCGTGAAGGCGCCGCCGCGCTCTCGGTGGACTTCTTCACGCAGATGCCGAAGCCGGTAGGCGAAGCGGGGGCCGGGATGGCGAACGCGATCGTGGGCACGCTCATCCTGATCGCGATCGCCTGCGCCATCGGGCTGCCGATCGGCATCGGCGCGGGACTGTACCTCGCCGACTATCGCGGGACGCGGCTCGCGACGGTGGTCCGTTTTCTCGCTGACGTGCTCAACGGGCTTCCCTCCATCGTGATCGGCATCTTCGCCTGGCAGTTCCTGGTCCGTCCGCTGGGCCATTTCTCCGCGCTTGCCGGCGGCGTCGCGCTCGCGGCGATGATGATTCCGATGGTCACGCGCACGACCGAGGAGATGGTGCGGCCTCGTTCCGACCGCGCTCCGCGAGGCGGCGCTCGCGCTCGGCTATTCGCGCGCGCGCACCGTCGCTCACCGTCGTGCTGCGCACCGCGACCGCCGGCATCGTCACCGGCGTGCTCGTCGCGGTCGCGCGCATCGCCGGCGAGACCGCGCCGCTGCTCTTCACGTCGTTCGGCAACAAGTTCTGGTCGATGCGCTCTCGACCAGCCCATCGCTGCCCTCCCGCTGCAGATCTTCGTCTACGCCATCAGTCCCTACGACGAGTGGCATCGGCTCGCCTGGGCCGGCGCGCTCGTCCTCATCGCCGTCGTCTTCGTCATCAGTGTCGCTGCGCGCTTTGCAACCCGAGCCCGAGTCGCCAGCCGGCGCGCGGCGACTGACCGCGCCGAGTGCCGCTCGCGGCCGTGCCGCGCCTGCGAGGCGTGAAGCCTCGACGGCGTACTTCGGCGCGTCCGCGGCCATCCGGAACGTGTCCATGCGCGCTGCACGACCGGGAAGTCACCGCGGTCATCGGGCCGTCCGGTTGCGGCAAGTCGACCTTTCTCCGCTGCCTGAACCGCCTGCACGAGACGGTGCCGCTGGCGCGCGCGGAAGGCCGCGTGCTGCTCGACGGCCGCGACATCTACGCGCGCGGCGTGAACCCCGTCGCAGGTGCGGCAAGCACATCGGCATGGTCTTCCAGCGGCCGACGCCCTTCCCCACGATGTCGATCCGCGACAACGTCGCCGCTGGCCTCAGGGTGCTGCCCGCAACGACCGAGACGCGCGCGCGACCGACGAGATCGTGGAGCGCGCGCTCACGCGCGCCGCGCTCTGGGACGAGGTGCAAGGATCGCCTGCTCGACGAGCGCGATCGCGCTGTCCGGCGGCCAGCAGCAGCGGCTGTGCATCGCGCGCGCGCTCGCCACCGATCCGGAGGTGCTGCTGCTCGACGAACCCACGGCGTCGCTCGACCCCATCAGCAGCCAGAAGGTGGAGGAGCTGGTGTACGAGCTGCGCACGCGACATGACCATCGTCATCGTGACGCACAACATGCAGCAGGCGGCCCGCGTGTCCGACGTCACCGCGTTCTTCCTGCATGGGTGAGCTGGTCGAGGTCGCGCCGACACGAACGATGTTCACGACGCCCACGGACTCGCGCACGGAAGCGTACATCACCGGGCGGTTCGGATGAGCGACGCCATCGGCGCCGGCGCCGCCGGCCACCGCCGCAGCGACGCGAGCCCGAGCTGCGCCCGGGCACCATCAAGGCCAAGGACTTCTCGTTCTGGTACGGCGACGAAGCAGGCGCTGTTCGACATCACGCTGAGCATCCGGCCGCGCGCGATCACCGCGCTCATCGGCCCGTCGGGCTGCGGCAAGTCCACGTTTCTGCGCTCGATCAACCGGCTCAACGAGCTGATTCCCGGCACGCGGCACAGGAGGCGAGTGCTGGAGCTCGACGGCGAGGACGTGTACGACACAGGCAGCGGACGTCGTCGCGCTCCGGCAGCGCGCCGGCATGGTGTTCCAGCGCTGGAATCCGTTTCCCAAGTCCATCTACGACAACGTCGCGTTCGGCCCGCGCATCAACGGCGAGCGCGACGCCCGCAGTCCTCGACGAGATCGTCGAGCATCGCTGCGCCGCGCCGCGCTCTGGGACGAGGTGCGCGACCGGCTGCACCAGAGCGCGCTGACGCTTTCGGGCGGCCAGCAGCAGCGCCTGTGCATCGCGCGCGCGCTCGCCAACGATCCGGAGGTGCTGCTGCTCGACGAGCCGGCGAGCGCGCTCGATCCGATCGCCACGCAGAAGATCGAGGAGTTGCTGTTCGAGCTCAAACGCGAGCTCACGGTCGTCATCGTCACGCACAACCTGCAGCAGGCAGCCCGCGTCTCCGAATACACGGCGTTCTTCTACCTGGGACGCCTCGTCGAAGTCGATACCACCGATCGCCTCTTCACCAGTCCGCGCGAGGAGCGCACCGAGGCGTACGTCACCGGGAGGTTTGGATGAGCCCTGAAACCGCGGCGGCCGGACGGCAACCCGGCTTTCGCCATTTCCACGACCAGCTCGACGAGCTGAAGCAGCGACTCCTGCGGATGTCCGAGCGCGCCGAGTCGCTGGTGGACCTCGCGGTGGAGTCGCTTCTCACGCGCGACGCCGGCAAGGCCGAGGCGGTGATCGTCGGCGACCGCGACGTCGACGAGCTGGAGATCGAGATCGAGAGCATGGCGGTGCGAGCTGCTCGCGCTCCAGCAGCCGATGGCGCGCGACCTGCGCTTCATCATCAGCGCCATCAAGGCGTCGAGCGATCTCGAGCGCGTCGGCGACCACGCGGTCAACATCGCCCAGCGCGCGCAGCGGATCATCGTGAGCCAAGAGCACCATCACGCCCGACGCCGCCATCGAGGAGATGGCGCGCCGCTCGCGCCAGATGCTCGGCCAGGCCATCGACGCGTTCGTGCGCGCCGACGGCGGCCTGGGTCGCGCGGTGTGCCTGATGGACGACGAGGTGGACAAGCTGAACGACGGGCTGTTCCGCATCGTGGTGACGCACATCCTCGAGGACCCCAAGACCATCTCGACGGCGCTCGAGTTGCTGCTGGTCGGTCGCAACCTCGAGCGCGTCGCCGACCTCTCGACGAACATCGGCGAGGACGCCGTCTTTCTCGCCGAGGGAAAGCAGATCAAGCACCACCTGGAGGACCGGCCGAGGAGTTCGTAGATGGGTGGGAGGTACCGGGTGGTAGGTGCCGGGTGGCAGGTGTTAAGGTCCAGCACCCAACACCCAACACCCACCCAGTGATTCCCACCATCATGCCGGCGCTCTGGCTGGGCCTCGCCATTGCGCTCGTGATCACCGTCGTCGTCGTCGTCGCGCACCGCGACGACAACCTCCGCCGGGGATGGATCGCGGCGGCTGCCCTGGCAGTGGTGCTGCTGGCGCTGGGGCTCGTGGATCTGCAGCGCGCTTCGCAGCGCGACACTCACCTGCTGGCCCCGATTCTCGGCGCCATACTCCCTGCAGCCGGTGCGTCTGCAATGGCGCGCGCATCGCGGCGCATGCGCCCGTGGCTCCAGTGGCCGCTCGTGTTCGTGGCCGCGCTGGTGCTGCTGTTCGGCGGGCTGCTCTTCGGAGCTGCGGTGGCGCCCCGCTACCTGCCCTGGCTCACTGCCTGAGCCAAACGAACACCGTCGGGCAAGCATCGAGCGACGGGCCCTGGATCGGCCTGCTGCCCGTGATGCTGGTCGTCCGCCGGCGGGGCGGCGGATTCTCGTAGACCTCCATCGCCTCGATGTCGGAAGCGTTGAAGAGCCAGAGCGGATCCCGCAGCGGGCCGCCGTTGATCAGAGCCATGCAGTTATCGTCCACGCGACGAACCGTGGCCTGCTGTGTCAGCTCCACCACGTCATTCTTCCCGGAGCGCATGATGTCTTCACGCGTGAACATCCGGTAGCGGCCGCCGACGCGCCTGTTCAGCATCATTTTGAGGTCGAAAAGCGCCACCGCCTGGCGCACCGGCATCGCTCTCGCCGAATGCGTCAGCCAGACCTGCACGCGCCGGCCGCTATCCTTCGGGACGTTGACGCTGACGAGGCTCGACCGATATCCGCGACGATTCACCTGGACCATGTAACGCCCGGGCTTGGCCTCGAGGAAGAACGACCCGGTGGAATCCGTGACCGTCGCCAGTCCCGCCGACAACACGATGACTTCGGCCTCCGCCACAGGGGCTAACGCGGTATCACTGACCATGCCGCTCAATCCGCCGCGCGACGCGGCCGTGACAACCGGCGGAAGGCCACGCGCCATCGGCAGGAGCTCGAACGACACCGCGCCTCCCTCGGGCCCGACGGGGACGGTGCGTGACTGCGGATAAAAGCCGATCCGCCGCGCGCCCACGAGGTAGACATCCTGCTCGATGTCGGCGAAGCGGAACTCACCGGCCGAGTCGGACGTGGTACGGCGCCGTAGTCTTGAGATGAACACGTCGACGCTGTCGATGCGCTTGCCGGCCGTGTCGGTGACCACGCCGACGATGGTCCGCGGCGCCGGGCTCGGCGTTGGAGCCGTCTGCTGGGCGAACGCCGCCAATGGGACAAATTGGGCGAGAACCGCACAGGCGAGGCGAACGTTCACAGGCGCGTCCATGACGAGGCGACGGCAACGATATGGTTGTGTATGCAAAAAGGCGAGCCGACCTCATGGCCAGCCCGCCTCGCATTGCCCCTCCTGGGATCGAACCAGGACTCTCCTGATCCAGAGTCAGGCGTGTTGCCAGTTACACCAAGGGGCAGTGGGAACTACTGTGTTGTTCGCCCGGTAACTGGTTGAGCTGCGCTCAAGGTTGCTATTGCGAGCTCGCTCACCTTCGGTTGAGCTGCGCTCAAGGTTGCTATTGCGAGCTCGCTCACCTTCGGTTGATTCCAGGCACACTCGAAGTTAGCCGCGCCGTAAGGCCGCAGCAACCCTAATTCCCGCAGGACGGAGCGGTCTTACTTCTGTTCAGAACACGACTTACGTCGCTCTGCGACGACAAAGGCGGACGCAGCCGAGCGCGACTCGCTGGCGTCGTAACCGTGGCCCTTTTGGCGTCGACGGCAAGCTGCCGGGAACCGCTCGTCCGCCTCGCCGGCACGGGAGTCTCGAGCACGCACGCGGTGCAGCTCTTCTCGGCCCTTGCGGCTCGCTACACCGAGCCGCACCGGGACGCGAAGTACGACTCCGCGAGGGTACGCATCGCCAACGGGGCCTTCATCCCCTCGCGAGTCTGGAGCGACACAAGCGTCTGGACGGCGTCCGCGCCAACGCACCGCGAGCTGCAGGTGCGTGGTGGTCTCCACGATGGGCGCTACGTGCTGCAGGCATCGCGCGAAGTTCCGGCGCCAGAGGCGCCCGCCGAATCCCGCCATCTGATCATGCTCACCAGACTGGCGGACGGCGAATACGCATGGGATACCGACGTCCCGTACGCGATCGGGACGGTAACCGCGAGTCAGTTCGGAGCGTTCGTCGGTGCGTTGTTCGCTTCGGCGGAGCAGCGTGACGAGGCCGGCGTTCGCGCCGATTTTGGCAGGGCCATTCCGCGCGCCTCGGCCGTGCTTGGCCAGCTGTTCCGACTGGATTCCATCAGGACGACGCACTTCGTCGATGGCTCGACGCTCGCGGTATTCTCCTCGACGATGGTGCCGCAGCGGATGGTCGAGCGGTATCCGAACCTCTCGCGATACCTCCGACGTTATGCGCAGACGGCCCGCGTCCGGATGTCCCTCACCGATCCATCAGGCGCATCGTATCTCGAGTACACGATGGAGACCGGAGCGATGCACCTGCGCGTTCGCGCGCGCGAGGGCCGCATGATCTCCCTCATGGGACCGCCGCGGCCGATGCCCGATTCCCTGGTCCTCAACGGCGAACTGTCGGTCAAGGTGCGCGGCTTCACGGTCGGCTTCCGTGACTACCACGGCGAGTTCGTGATCACGCGCACCCAGCACGAGCGCGCATGGGGCATCGCCTCCCGCGAGGAGCCGCGGTGGGAGTTGCCACTCTTCACCGAGCGCCTGCTCCGGTCGCCACTGCGTCGCCCGTTTCAGGGCCGGGGCGCGACATTCCGCATCGGCGTCCGGGACAGCGTGGGCGCCCAGACAGTCCTCGCGCGCACCCTTCATTTCGAGGTCAAGGAGAGCGCGATCCTGCGTTTCCTTGGCAGGCTGGGCTCCATCGCGGTGAGCGAGTTCACCGGGCGCGTCGAAAAGGAAGAGGCCGAGTGGCTACACGCGTTCTTCGAGGCCTTGGTGGCGGATGTTCGGGCGCTCACGTCCTGAGGCGTGGTGGCGGGACGTAGGCATGCCCGGAAATACAAACGCCTCCGACCCTTGGGTCCGAGGCGATCAGAGTTGCCGCGCTCGCCGTCATTGGAACTCTACGTCCTACCGATCGGCGGCGGGCATTTATTTGTTAGCGGGAAACATACCAAGCCCCGCCAGATCTTGCCACGCCAATGGAGCTGAGGGGGATCGAACCCCTGACCTCTGCAGTGCGATTGCAGCGCTCTCCCAGCTGAGCTACAGCCCCTCGACCCCTTGTCTTGCGCAGCCGGGGAAGGTGTAAACCTAGCCAGTATCAGCGCTTCCATCAAGTTGACGCCTCAGGTTTATCTTCGTAACACGCCATGTTTTCACGCCTCCAGGCCTCCGCAGTGCACGACGCCGCCGCGCGCATCGCTCCGCATATCAAGCGGACGCCACTGCTACTCTCGCAAGCCCTGAGCTGACGAGGCCGGCGGCGCCGTCTACCTCAAGCTCGAGAACCGACAGACCACGGGGTCCTTCAAGCTGCGGGGCGCGTTCAATGCCCTCGGCGTCCTCGACGCGAGCGCTCGCGCGCGCGGCGTCGTCGCATCCTCGGCGGGCAACCACGGCCTCGGCGTGGCCTCCGCGGCGAAGACGCTGGGCATCGAGGCAAAGATCTACGTCCCGACCTCTGCGCCCACCGTAAAGAAGGACGGCATCCGCGCGTTGGGCGCGGAATTGGACGACTCGCAGCCGGACTACGACGCGGCCATGGTGGCCGCCAAATCGGACGCGGCGCGCAGTGGACGGCCGTACATCAATCCGTGCCTCGGCGACGATCTGCTCGCCGGCCAGGGGACGGTTGCGCTGGAGATCATCGAGGACTTGCCCGACGTCGCGTCCGTTGCGGTGAACGTCGGCGGTGGCGGACTCCTCGGCGGCTGCGCCAGCCTCCTCCGCCGCGAACGACCGGACGTGCGCATCTACGGAGTGCAGAGCGTGAACACGGCGGCGATGTCGCGATCCCTGGCCGAGCGGAAGGTCGTCGAAATTCCCAGCGTCCCGACCCTCGCGGACGGACTCGCCGGACAGATCGACGACGACGCGCTCGACATTGGCCGCAACGCGCTCGATCGGATCGTGACGCTGGCTGAAGACGAGATTGCGCAGGACGATCGCATGGTTCGCGCGCGAGCATGGCATGCGCGTCGAGGGCGCAGGGGCCTGCGCCGCGGGAGCGATCCTGTTCCGCAAGCTTGTCCCGGAAACGCCGTGTGCGGTGGTGGTGTCGGGCGGGAATATCGACGAAGCGCGGTGGAAAGCGGTGATTGACGGTTTGACGGCTTCGTAAGCAGTAAGTCGGTCACAGCGTTCATACCGTCAAACCGTCAATCGTGATCCACATCACACATCCCTAAAATGGAATAGCCGCGCTCATCACGCGGCTATCCACCCCTCCTCCCAGGTGCGCTGAGCCGGTCGGGGAGCGCTGCTCCGCACCGACCATCTGCTTCGCTCGAGCGCCTGCGATATCGCGGCCCTCGGCGATCAGATCATCTACGCCCGGTCTTCGCCCCTGGATCCCTCCACGCCTCCGGCTGAAGGCGACGGTTGGCGACGTTCGCCACCCAGCGCGTTCTCCCCCGTCCGCGTGTTTTGTGTCGAGCCAACCGAACTGCCGGACAAGCCGATCCCGATCTCGCGATCAGCGCCGCGCGTATTCCCCAGCCCCGCTGCCGGGCCCGTCGTGTTCTGACGCGACCCATCCACGCTCACGCGCTGTGCCGCTCCGGCCTGCGACGCCTGACGTGCGCGTTGGCCGCGCGCCTCGCCGCCCCGACGACCAATGGCGGCCATGTGCTCGCGGTTGCGACTCACCGCCATTCCGCCCTTCCGGCCGGCGGCCCGCGCTTCGCTCGAGTCGAATTCGTGCGCCGTACCCTTCGCGTGCGCGGCGCGCCCGCCTTTGCTCGCGATTTCCTTCTGCTTCGCCTGATCCATCGACGCAAACCCGCGCGCGCTTTTGCGTCCTCCGCTTCCACCGTCCGCGCCGGCCGTCGAAATCGGATAGATCGAGCCGCGCCCGGATTCGCTCAACACGTCGCGTTGGCGCTCACGATCCGAAGAACCGAAGCCGCGGTCGTCGCTGCCTGCCCTATTCGCCATTACTGCTCCCTCCCATAAGTAAAGAGGTGCCGACGCGAGGTCGTTCCTGTTGGCGGTGACGCAATGCTCGCGCCACACCCGCCCGCTCCCCACGCCCCTCTCGCGTTTGCTGTTGCGGGGCTCAGGTGCAAGGTACGGGCCGCAAGGGACTTAGACCCACAAAACGGCCTATATTCCCCGCGCAATGTCCCTCACCCTGGTCCTGCTCGGGACCTCAGCGTCGCGTCCGACCGTGGAGCGCAACGTCTCTTCCATCGCGCTCACGCGCGAAGGTGAAACGATGCTGTTCGATTGCGGCGAAGGAACGCAGCGCCAGATGATGCGCTACGGCGTTCCCTTCGCGCTCGGAGACATCTTCTTCACGCACTTTCACGCCGACCATGTGATCGGCGTGATCGGGTTGATGCGTACGATGGCCCTCCAGGGCCGCACCGATCCCTTGCGCCTGTGGGGACCGAAGGGCGCTGGCTGGCATCTCAAGCGCGCGGAGCAGTTCGGAGTGGACCGGCTCACGTTCCCCGTCGAGATCGGAGAGCTGGGCGCCGGCGATTCACTGAAGCGCGGCGACTACGCGATCGTGCCGTTCGCCGTGGAGCACGGTCCCGGTCCCGCGTTCGGCTACGCGCTCGTGGAGGAAGACAGAAAGGGACGGTTCAACCCGGAACTCGCGCGCGCCATGGAAATCCCGGAAGGCCCGCTCTGGGGTCGCATCCACCGCGGCGAAGCCGTGACGCTGCCCGACGGCAGAGCCGTGGCGCCGTCGGACCTCGTGGGCCCGCGGCGGCCGGGCCGCACCGTGGTGATCACCGGCGACACGCGCCCGTGCGAAGCGACCGTGGAAGCCGCGCGCGGGGCGGACCTCCTGGTGCACGAGGCGACGTTCGGCGACGAGGAAGCCGAGCGCGCGGTGGAGACCGGACATTCGACGGCGCGTGAGGCGGCCCGGCTCGCCCATCGAGCCGGCTGTCGCCGACTGCTGCTCACCCACTTCTCCGCGCGTTATTCCCGCGACGCCAACGAGCTCGAGGCGCAGGCGCGCACCGAGTTCCCCGACGTGACGATCGGCAAGGACGGGATGGAGATCGAGGTCGCCTTCAGCGCCTGAGCAACGCGCCGGCGCGATCGAAGGCGTTGACGGCCGCCCGCACTTCGCTGTCGGTCAGCGCCGCGACGTGATAGTGCCCCTTGTCGCCCCAGCGCGCATACGCGAGGCTCCGGAGGAGCGTGCCTCGCAGCAGGTCCGCGTCGACGCTGTCCATCGGTATGGCGATGCCGCGTGAGGCCGCGAAGGATCGAAAGTCCGCGATCGACTCGCCGGGAAGCGACAACGTCGATACGAATTGCTCGAGCGAAACGAATTTCGCGGCGTTCGCGCTCACGTGCCCCGCCGACCACGTGAGCAGCGCGTCCGATTCGCGGAGCCGATTGAGCCAGGTAGGACGATATGCCGGCGGCAGAATGACGTCCGGCACGACTCCGCCTCCGCCGTACACCGTTCGTCCGCCGACGGTGCGGCATGACGCGCGGCCCGCGGTGTCCACGGCTGCCCCGGCGGTGCGCAGGTAGTGTCGGCGGCTGATCCCACGATACTCGCGCTGCACCACGCGTCCACACGGCGTGGACACGCGTCCCACGGACAGCACCATCAGCGATCCATCGGACAGTGGGACGCCCACCATCACCAGCGCCTTGCCGAACGTCGTGCGCCCGACGACCAGCGCTCGATCGTGATCCTGGAGCGCCGCGGTCACGAGCTCGCTGGCGCTCGCCGTCCCGCTGTTGACCACCACCACGACGGGAAATCGTCGCTCGCTCTTCCAGAAAATGCGCGAGACACGTCCGGTGTCGATCGTTTCCTTCTTCGGACCGTCCACCGTGTACACCATGGAGCCGCGCGGCAGAAACGCGCCGGCCACGTCGGCCGCCTGGTCGACGCGCCCGCCGCCGTTGTCGCGGAGGTCGAGCACCAGACGCTTCATCCCCGCCTTCTCGAGGTCCTCGATGGAGGCATTCAGGTCGCCGGCCACCTTGTCGTTGGCGAACGTGGTGACTCGCACGTATCCGGTTTGCGCGTCGATGAGGGTCGCCACGGCGATGGCCGTCTGATCCGCGGCTCGCTCACGCGGAAGCTGGCGGTCGAGCTGGACGACCGAGCCATCAGCCCGGCGGCGCTCGACACGCACGCGGATGCTCGTGCCCTTCGGACCGGCGAGCGCGTACATCAGCTCCTCCGGAGAGTTCGCCGCGATCGGATGACCGTCGATCTCGATCAGTTCGTCACCCACGATGACGTCCACCCGGGACACCATCGCGCCCGGCGCCACCGCGACGACGATCGGTGCGCCGTCGATGAACTGAAAGTCGAGCAGCACGGGATGGAGCTTCCCAGCCGCCATCGCGGAGCGGCGGGCGGAATCGAGCCTCACCGCCGGAATCACGTACGAATGTGGATCAGCCGCCTGCACCATGCCCTCGATCGCGGACAGCAGCAGCGCGTGCATGTCCTTCGAGGTATCCACATGGTTCACGCGGATCTGGTTCAGCACCTGGCTGAACAGCTGAAGATCTTCGGCCAGCGTGCGTTTGCGAATCGGAGAGCCCGACGGCTGCTGCGCCGGGGCGTCCAGCGCCCCGGCGAGCGTCAGGCAACACATCGCCGCAATCAGCCTCATTGCGGGGTGACGACGAGAGCCGCGAGTCGCTTCTCCACCGCTTCGCGATTGGGGTCCTCACGCCAGGAGCGGGCGAGGAAGAGCCGGTACGCCTCGACCGCACTCTTCGTGTCGGATGCCTTCTCGTAGGCCTCGCCGATATGCCGATGCGGCAGGGCATAGAAGGGTTCGAGCTCCGCAGCCTTCTTGAACTGCTCGAGGGCCGCGTCCGGCTTCCCCGCCTGGAGCAGCACGAAGCCGTACTGATCCCGCAGCGCGCCGTCATCGGCGCGAAGCTGGACAGCGAGGTCCAGCTCCGTAATTGCCGTCGTTGTGTCTTTCTGGTCGAGCGCCAGGAACCCGAGGTTCACGTGTGCCGGGTAGTAGGCCAGGTCTTCCTGAAGGGCGCGGCTGAATGCTTCCTTCGCCGCCGCGGCGTCGCCGAGCTGCTGGTGCGCCAGGCCGATGCTGGTTTGCAGCATCGCCTTCGAGTTGTAGTAGGCGATGAACTCCTTCTTGTCCTGCTTCTGCAACAGATCGAGCGCCTGCGTCAGCTCGGCGACCGCGCTGTCCGCCTTTCCGATCTGGAGAAACAGCCTGCCGCGCGAGATGCGGATGTCCGCATCCTTCGGATTCTGCCTTGCGGCCGACGCATAGAGATCGAGCGCGCGCGTGTTGTTGCCGTCCGACTGCGCCATGCTGGCTCGCAGCTCATCGGCGCGGATCGCCTCCGCCAGGTACTGCCTGAACGCGAAATCCAGCTCGCCGGGCGAGATCTGCCCCCCGCCCGATTCGATGTTGGTCCGCACGACGGCGAGCATGAGCTCCCGGTGGTGGCGCTGCGGCAGCGCGGGGTTGATCATCAGCGAGCGCCAGTAGAGCGAGTCGATGAACTGCATCTCGGACGACTGGACGACACTCCTGACACCTCGCCAGTACTGCGCCAGGCGGCGCGGATTCGCCAGCAGCAGTGCGATGCGGCGGTTGTAGTAGGACTCGGCCGACATCGGATTCAGCCGCGTGGCCCAGTAGTACGCGTCCGCCGCCTGCTTCGGATCGCGCATCAGTTGCATGTCACCGAAAACGTGATACGCGCGCGCGTTGTTGGTATCCGCATACTCGGGCAGGCGGGGGCGCTTGGGCGCCTTCTGGGCATGACCGGTGTCCGACGCGAGCAGGGCGATGCCCGCGGCAATCAGCACACGCTTGAGCATGGGGCAATGTCGGGGAGGAGGGGATGTCCGCGCGGCATCGCGTGGCGAGGCGCGGTCCAAAAATGCGCCGAACTGAAGACTTGGCTAGTCCCGAAAGGTTTCGGCTACTTACTCGGTATCGCTCTGCACCCGCTTGCGGATTCGTCCAATGCCCCGCGAGAGTCCCGACGCGCCCCCTCCGAGGCCGAGCGCGAGGCTCGGTTCGTCCACCGGCCGCCAAACCGGCATCGAGCGACGGAAGAGCATGCCGACCGTCGCGTCGTCGAGACGCTCCATGACGCCATCCACCGAGAGCCTCGACGTCACGCTGCGCGCTTCGGGCGCCGAGCTGATGAACCAGTTGTAGCGGTCCATGCGGCCGGATCGGCCGTTGGGATGACGGAAGATCACCATCGCGTTGCTGGAGCCCGGCAAGCCGACCTCGACGCGCCAGATGGTCCCATCCGGCGCCGTGAACGTCTTCATCCTACAGGTGTCGGCTGCAACGGTTGACGCCCCGCGTATCCCGCGTCCTCATCATGCCAGAACTGGACCTCGCCTTCGCCCAGTCGCCAGCAGAGCAGGACCTTCCTGCCGCCCATCTCGCTCGGAAAATCCACGAGGCCGAGGCGGCGGTCCTTCAGCTGGATGCCGAGCTCCTCGAGCTCGTGCTGGTAGCCGTCGATCTCGCGCGCGAGGGCCTGCGCCTCGCGCTCGAGTTGTTCGGCGCGCTCGCGCGGCTGGTCCGCGCGAGTGGACGACGCGACGAGATCAAGCTCGAGAATCTTCTCGCGCCAGGTACGATGCTGGCGCACCACATCCTCGACGATGCGGCGCACGAGCGGAAGCGTCTTGTTGGCGTCGTCGACGCTGAAGATCCGGGACATGATCAGATAAGATATGCGTTTTACCTGCCTTCGTCGCGCCGTTTGCGCTCCGCCTCGCGCTCCGCGAGTCGAACCCGTCGCCGCTGCTCCGCCGCATGGAACCGGCGCTGCTGGTCCGACGTCTCCGGAGTCACACGCGGCACCGGCACGGGCCTGCCGTTCCTGTCCACCGCCACGAACGTGAGGTAGCACGAGTTGGTGTGGCGCCGCCGTCCGCTCAACAGCTCCTCCGCCTCGACGCGCACACCGACCTCCATCGACGTGCGACCCACGTAGTTCACGCTCGCTTTCATGACCACGAGATCGCCCACGTGGATCGGCTCGCGAAAGTCGACGCGGTCGATCGAGGCAGTCACCACCGTCATCCGGCAATGTCGTAACGCGGCGACCGCCGCGGTCCTGTCCATCATCGACAGCACCACTCCCCCGAACACGTGCCCGAGATTGTTCGCGTGGTGCGGCATCATCAGCTCGGACGTTTCGTGCTGGCTTTCGCTCACCGGCTTCGCCGGCTTGGCGCCCCGACTCACCGACGCCATGCCACGCGGATGGCGGAGGCGCGCGCAGGGCCGGGGGCGGGAACCGCCGCCGTGCGCGCATCCGAGTCGTACAGCGCCGCCTCTTCGAAGGCGCGCACAAGGGCCGAGCGCTGGGCGCGCTCCACGGGCGGGCGGTCGAGCCAGTAGATGCGATGTACCGGCGCCGTTACGCCGCCGATGGGAAACTCGCGGCCGACAGAATCGACGAGCGCCAGCTGGACGGGCTTGGCGCTGGTGTCGTACATCGCTCGCACCATGTACCCGCCGCGAGACCAATGCTCCTCGCGTTCACGGGTGGACGTCGGCAGGGCGGCGCGGGCGTCGCTCCACCACGCCGGCTCGGCCACCGGGATCGGTCGCAGCGGAAGCACGAACCCCTCGCCGCCACTGCCCTGGCCCGGCGCGGAGAACGCGATCATCAGCGTCCCGTTGGGAGCCGTGAGCGCGAAGCTGCCGGGATCGAATCGAAACCGCGCGATGGACTGCGCGGCGCGCCGGGCCGCCGGCCGCCGATCGCGCCGTATCGAGTCCGTGGTTTCGCGGAACAGGGCTCGCGCCCGCGCCAGCACGGTTCGGGCTTCAGCCACACCGAGCACGTCGGCGAGGCTTGCGGGCTTTCCGGTCCGCAGGTCGATCACGACGTGGCGCGTCGTGTGCCACGGGTCGTCGCTCTCGCCACTGGTGTCGGCATGGTACTCGACGGACAGAAAGGGCCCATGGACGCCGAGAACGCTCACGTCGGCCGTCGCCGTGGTGGCCGGCTCCTCGGCGACTTCCTCGTCGGGCGACAGGCGACGAGCCTCGGGGTGGGCCTGCTCGTACGCTTCGGCGACCCTCACGACGAGTGAATCATGAAAGATCTCGGTGGAGTCTCCGGTCGCGAGGTCCCGCTGGAACAGCCGCTGCCCGACGAACAACGCGTTCTCGAACGACCGATCGTCGTCCACCACGTAGAGCTCCCGGAACCTTCCGTCGAGGCGGGCCAGGACCATAGGCGAACCGCGCACACGGACCCCGGACGCGTCGCTGCGCACCCAGTAGGTGGAATCGCCTGCCGAAATGATGAACTCGGCATCGGGTGCCCGATTCCCGGCGTCCCCACGACAGGACACGGCAGCGACCGTACAGACAACGAACACGGCCCGCGGGATGCGGCCGAAACGGTTGCTCGCGCGCTTCGAGGGCGTCATTCGGTGGCAAATATACTGCGTGTAACTCCACACTGATGAGATTCCCCGCTCTGCCGCTCGCGCTTGCGGCGCTCGTTGCGTGCGCCGCCGATGGCCAGCGGCCCGATACGGCCGGCACCGCCGATACCTCGCCCAGCCCTCCCGCCGACAGCGCACCCGCAAAGGCGAGTGCCCTCGCGGTGATATCGCGCCGGGACTCGAGTGCCGGTACGGTCTCACCTGGCACGAGGCGATCGAGCGCCGACACCGTCCCGCCTTCTCGCCGCAGCCACGGCGGCAGCGGATTCGTCGGCGTTGCCCGCCGCGGCGACAATCCGGTGATCCGCGCGCTGTATCTCAATCGTTTCGCACCGCAGAGCGCGAAGAAGATGAGGCACCTGCTCGCCGTCGCTGATTCCACCGAGATCAACGGCTTCGTGGTGGACATGAAGGACGAGTTCGGGCTGAACTACCGGTCCGACAACGCCGATTTCCGAAGGAACGCGGGCGAGGGACGCGGCCGGGTGAACAATGTGAAGGCCCTGGTCGATTCCATGAAGGCGCACGGGCTCGTACCGATCGCGCGCATCGTCGCCTTCAAGGACCCCGTCGCCGCGCAGGTGAATCCCGATTGGACGATCCGCCGCGAGGACGGGTCGGTCTGGCGCGACAAGGAAGGACTGGCGTGGGTGAACGCCTATGACAAGCGTGTCTGGGAGTACAACCTTGGCGTCGCGGAGGAGCTGGCACGACTCGGCTTCGAGGAGATCCAGTGGGATTACATCCGGTTCCCCGAGCCGTATCGCAGCCTTCCGAAGCAGGTTTTTCCGGGCGCGACGACGTCGAAACCCACCATCCTCGCTGAGTTCCTCCAGGCCGCGCAGGAACGCCTGTCGCGGCTTGGCGCGCGCAACACCGCGGACGTCTTCGGGCTGGTAACGACGGTGCGGGGCCCGCTCGAGGTGGGGCAGCACTGGGAGAAGCTCTCACCGCATACCGACGTGATCCTCCCGATGGTGTACCCGTCGCACTATCCGCGCGGATCGTTCGGCATCCAGCGGCCGAACGCGGAGCCGTACAAGGTGATCAGGACCGCGATCGACACCGCTCGCGTCCGTGACCAGCGGCTGGGAATCGCGACAGCGGAACACGTACGGCCCTGGATCCAGGCGTTCTCGCTCGGGAAGCCGCCGTACGGGCCGGATGAGATCCGCGCGCAGAAGCAGGCGATCTACGACGCCGGATACAAAGGCTGGGTGCTCTGGAGCCCGGGATCGCGGTACGATCCCTTCATTCCGGCGCTCGAAAAGCAGAAGCCCTAGAGCTCGGCCACAGCCCGCACGACGCGGTCGATTTCCTCGGCGGTCGTGTACGCGCTGCACCCGACGCGCACCACGCCATCGGGACCGACGCCGAGTCGCTGGATCACCGTCGCGGCGTAGAAGTCCCCGTGGGAGGCGAAGAGGCCGCGCTGCGCGAGGTGGACGGCCACGTCGTCGCTGGACTTGCCATCCACCCGGAACGAAAGCGTCGGCGTGCGACGCCCGTCCGGAGGCAACCCGTACCGGCGAACTCCGCGAATGGCGCCCAGGCCGTCCCAGAGCCGCTGGAAGAGGTCCGCGCCGCGAGCGTGCAGCGCCGCAAACGTGCGCTCCAGCGCGGAGCGTGTGTCAAGCGCGGGATCCCGCGCCAGGCCGGCGAGGAATTGCACGGCCGCGCCGGCACCGACAATGCCCTCGTGATTCTGCGTTCCCGTTTCCAGCCGTTCGGGCGACTCATCCGGCGCGGGGTCGAGCTTGGGGACGTCGAGCCGCTCCAGCAGCTCCCGGCGACCCCAGAGCACGCCGATGTGGGGGCCGTAGAACTTGTACGCACTGCATGCCAGGAAGTCGCAGTCGAGCCGGTGCACGTCCACCAGCACGTGCGGCGCGTAGTGCACCGCGTCCACGAAGACCTGCGCGCCGTGCGCGCGCGCCATCGCCACGACGCGCGGCACGTCCACGATGGTCCCCAGGGCATTGGACGCCGCCCCGATGGCGACGAGCCGTGTGCGCGTGCCGATCCTGCGCTCGACATCCTCCATGTCGAGCGTGCCGTCCTCGGGACGCATTCGCGCCGTCACCACCCGCACGCCGCGCTCGCGCTCGAGCGCGCGCCACGGCGCGACGTTCGCGTGATGATCCAGCTCGGTCACCAGCACCTCGTCGGTCTCGTCCCAACCGCGTCCCATCGCGCGCGCCAGATGGAACGAGAGCGACGTCATGTTCGCGCCGAACGCGATCTCGTCCGGGGCGCCGTTCATGAATGCCGCCATCGAACGCCGCGCCTCGTGAATCATCGCGTCCGTCTCGGCGCTCGTGGGATAGCGCCAGTGGGTGTTGGCGTTGTGGTGGAACAGGTAGTCCGTCATGCTGTCCACGACCGCTGCCGGCACCTGCGTGCCTCCCGGCCCATCGAGGTACGCCACGGGCTGGCCGCGATGCAGCCGGCGCATGGCCGGGAAACTCTCGCGGATCGCATGCGACACTCGCGACCGGCTCAGCCATCACGCGCGCTTCGCTCATCGGATCTCGGCGCCTCCCCACCGCTCGATCAGGCGCACCGCCTCCACGTGGTCGGCTTCCTCACCCAGCTCGTGATGGGCCAGCGTGCAGAGATCGGCCGCCAGCTGCGTCAGCGGGGACGGCACGCGTTCGTCGCGGGCGATCTGGGCCGCGATGCGCGCGTCCTTGTCGAGCAGCGCGAGCCGGAAGGTGCGTGGGAACGCGCGGTTCAGCACGCGCTCCGGGAACAGGTTCATCGACGCGTTGGAGCGGCCGCTGGACGCATTGATGACCTCCAGGGCGACGTGCGGCGAGACGCCCGATTTGGCGAGAGCCACGAGCGCTTCGCCCGTGCCCCAGATGGTGAGCGCGAGGAGCGCCTGGTTCATCGCCTTGACGGCGTCGCCGGCCCCCACGGGCCCGCAGTGCACGATTTTCTTGCCGAACGCCTCGATGACGGGACGCACGCGCTCCAGGTCGGCCGCCTCGCCACCGCACATGACAGTGAGCGTTCCCTCCTCAGCGCCGCGTACGCCACCGCTCACCGGCGCGTCGATGAACCGGACTCCTTTCGTTCCCACGCGGGTGGCGATGCGACGCGACGTCGCCGGATCGCCCGACGTACAGTCGAGGAGCGTGGCACCGCGCTCGAATCCCGCGAGGAGCCCGCCCTCCACCAGCTGTTCGACGTCCGCCGAGGTCGAGAGGCAGGTGATCACGACGTCAGCGCCGCGCGCGGCCCCGCCAGGATCGTTCGCGGCGCGAACCTTGTTGTCACGCGCGAAGGCGTCGGCGCGCTCCGTGGTGCGGTTCCAGACGGTGAGTTGATGACCGGCGGCGGCGATGCGCCGGGCGATCGGGCGCCCGATGGCGCCCAGGCCGAGAAAGGCGACGGAGAGCATCCGCCAAAATACGCCAACGGGGGAAGTGTTGCCCGAACTCCGCCCTCCCCCTTTCTTTGGGCCTGCCATGCCGCATGACCCGCAGGATCGCCCGCTCGCGGCGCTGCTCGCGCCCGACATTCTCGAGCTGCTCGAGGAGTCGCCGGCGTCCATTGCGGCCGAAACGGAGGAACTGCACCCCGCCGACCTCGCCGACGTCGCCGAGCTGATTCCGCGGGAGCAGGTGTCCAGGTTCCTGGCAGCGCTTTCGCCGGCGCGGGCCGCGGACGTCCTGGAGTACCTCGACGAAGAGATCCGCACCGAGCTGCTCGAGGAGATCCCCGCCCGCCAGGCCGCGGAACTCGTCGGGCAAATGACGCCCGACGACCGTACGGACGTCCTCGAGGAGATCGACGAAGACGTCGCCGAGGAGATCGTCTCCGAGCTGACGGCCGAGACGCGGGAAGAGACCGAGCGGCTCCTCAAGTTCGAGCCTGACACCGCCGCCGGCCTGATGACGACCGAGTTCGTCTCGGTGTCGGCGGACATGCAGGTGGACCAGGCGCTCGAGGCCGTGCGCGCCCTGGCGCGGACGGGCCGCAAGGAGGCGACTTACGCGATTTACGCGACCGATCGCGAAGGCCGGCTCGCTGGCGTGCTTTCGCTTCGCGAGTTGCTCGCCGCGGCGCCCGGCGCCCGAATCGCGGACGTTGCGTGGACCGAAGTCGCCAGCGTCTCGCCCGGCGCCGATCGCAAGGAAGTGGCGCAGACCACCGCGAAGTACGACCTGGTCGCGGTGCCGGTCGTGAGCGAGAGCGGGCACGTGATGGGCGTCGTCACGGTGGACGACGTGATCGACGCCATGCAGGAAGTGCAGACGGAAGACATCCAGAAGATGGGCGGCATGGAAGCGCTGGACGAGCCCTACACCTCGATCAGTTTCTGGGGGATGATCCGCAAGCGCGGCGGCTGGCTCTGTCTGCTTTTCCTTGGCGAGCTGATGACCGCCAGCGCGATGCAGTCGTTCGAGGAGGAGTTGCGGCGCGCCCTGGTGCTGTCGCTGTTCGTGCCCCTGATCGTGAGCTCCGGCGGCAACTCGGGCTCGCAGGCCACGTCGCTGATCATCCGCGCCATGGCACTCGGAGAGCTGACGCTCAAGGACTGGTGGCGCGTCGCGCTGCGCGAACTGCCAACCGGCCTCACGCTCGGCGCCATCCTCGGCCTCCTCGGATTCTTCCGCATCATCCTCTGGCAGCAGATGGGATTCTGGGACTATGGCGACCACTTCGTGCTTCTCGGCCTCACGGTCGGGATCGCGGTCGTCGGCGTGGTCGCCTTCGGATCGCTGATCGGCTCGATGCTTCCATTCGCGCTGCGCCGCTTCGGGTTGGACCCGGCGAGCGCGTCCGCGCCGTTCGTGGCGACGCTGGTGGACGTCACGGGCGTGATCATCTACTTCGGCGTGGCGCTGATGCTCCTGAGCGGCACGCTGCTGTAGGCCCCACGAATCGGAATCATGAGCGCCAATCCGACACGCGCCGCGACCGGGCGCGCGACGCTCCTGGTCGCGGTGAGCGCCTGCGGGTTCGGCGCGATCGCCATCCTGGTGAGTCTCGCGCACCAGCGCGGCGGATCGCTCCTCAACGTCCTCACCTGGCGCTACGTCATCGCGGCACTGGTCCTGGGCGCGATTGCGGCGAGGAAGGGCGCACTGCGCTTCGATGCCCACGCGCGACGCACCACGACGCTGGCAGGACTGGGACAGGCGATCGTCACCGTCACCAGCCTGAGCGCGCTCCAGTTCATCCCGGCAGCCACGCTCGCATTCCTCTTTTACACCTATCCCGCGTGGGTCGCGATCATCGCCCGCGTGCGGCACAGCGAGCCGCTCCGGCCGGCGCGGCTGGCGGCTCTGGGCCTGTCGCTCGGGGGAATCTTCCTGATGGTTGGCGCGCCGGGTGGCGTCGCGCTGCATCCGCTCGGCGTCACGCTCGCGCTCTTCGCCGCGCTGTTCTACGCGGCCTATATCCCGATGCTCGACGCGCTTCAGCGGAACATCACGCCGCTGGCGGCGGCGACGTACATGTCCGGCGGCGCGGCCGTCGTCATCGGTGGCGTCGCCGCCTTTCAGGGCGAACTCACCGCCGGTTTGAACGCGAGCGTCTGGTACCTGATCCTGGTCCTGTCGCTGGTCTCGACGGTCGGCGCGTTCGTCGGATTTCTCAGCGGCCTTCGCGTCCTTGGCCCCGTCCGGACGGCGATCATCTCGACGGTGGAGCCCTTCTTCACCGCGCTGATGGGCGCCTTGCTGCTCGATCAGCCGCTGACGCGCGCGACGCTGCTGGGCGGCGCGTTCATCGCAGCGGCCGTCGTGCTGCTCCAGCTACGGCCGGCGCCAGAACGGCACTGGACGCCCCGCATAGTCCTTCATATGGTAGTGGGACCCCGCCGAGCGAGAGGGGTCGCGGTTTCACGCAATTGGTTGGCCACCATCTCTTGTTGGGAGGTCCAATGATCCGGCGTGTCGCGATGGTCTTCGGTCTCGTGTTCCTGGCGGTAGGACTCCTCGGTCTCTTCACACCGGGCGGCATGTCGATGACGGCCGATCCCGCCCCAGCCAGGCTCCTCGGACTCTTCGAGGTCAACCTGCTGCACAACATCGTGCACTGCTTGTTCGGCGTGTGGGGGCTCGTCGCATCTCGATCGTTCGCGGGGGCGAAGACGTACGGCCAGGTGGGAGGCGTGATCTACCTGGTGCTCGCGGCCCTTGGGTTCGTCGTGCCGACGACGTTCGGATTGATTCCGATCGGCGGCCACGACCGCTGGCTGCACGCGCTGCTTGGTATCGTGCTCGCGGGCGCGGGATTCACCGCCAAGGAAGAAGCCTCCGTCGCGCCGAGAACGGCCTGAGACCGGTCATCGAGCGAAGCGAGGGATCTGCAGTCGGTCACTGCCGATCCCGTCGCTCCGCTCGCATTGACGCTTCACGCGCCGACCGCTTCGGCTTCGCGCGCGGCGTTCTCCCACTTCTCCGCGCCCGCGTAGTCCGTCAGCCCCACGATACCCGTCTCCAGCCAGGCGTGCTCGCCCTTGAGCACCTGCTGGCTGAGCTTGTAGACCGCTGTCGTCAGTGGGGCCGAAGAGGTTCTCGAAGAGGTCGTCCACACGCAGCCGCGCCTCGCGACAGAAGACGTCCGCGAGGGCGAGCGCGCCCTTGTTGCCGCGCCCGGCTTCGAGGCGAGCACGCGAGCAGGTGGCCGCGATCGCGAACAGCTCCGCGCCGATGTCCACCGCGCGGAACAGCACCATCTGCTTGCGCTCGAGCTTCGGCCCGTAGCGCACCATCGCGTGAAACAGCGACCGGCCGAGTTTGCGCGCGTGGCGCTCTGCGTAGCGCAGGTGCTTGGCGAGCCGGCCGAACTCGGCGAACGCCCCGGGCAGCTGGCCGCGCCCGACCCAGCGCATCGGATACCAGAACGGATAGAACTTCATCGACGCGTCCCAGCGCGGCCGCCCTTCTCCGCCCGGCTGGACTTCTTGTCCACCAGCGCGAACGCGGTCTTGAAGTGATGGTCCACCGCTTCGCGCGCGATGAACAGCCGCATGATCTCCGACGAGCCCTCGAAGATCAGGTTGATGCGCGAGTCGCGCATCGCGCGCTCGATCGGGATCGGTTTCTCGCCGCGCGCGCGCAGCGAGTCGGCCGTCTCGTAGCCCCGGCCGCCGCGGATCTGCAGCGCGTCGTCCACGATGCGCCACCCGTGCTCCGTGTTGTACATCTTCGCGATCGCCGCCTCGAGGCGGATGTCGTAGCCGCCGCGCTCGGCGAGCGCCGACGGTGAGACCCGAGATCGCCTCCATCGCGAACGTGTTGGCCGCCATCATGCCGATCTTGCGCGCGATCGCCTCGTGTTTGCCGATCGGGCGCGCCCCACTGCACGCGCTCGGCCGCCCACTCGCGCGACGACC
Source organism: uncultured Gemmatimonadaceae bacterium (assembly GCA_963724885.1). GTDB lineage: Bacteria > Gemmatimonadota > Gemmatimonadetes > Gemmatimonadales > Gemmatimonadaceae > DASPMP01. Next base: position 1,108,475 of record CAVRWG010000005.1, read on the forward strand.
TGCAGCAGCGCCTTGGCGCCGCCGGCCGCGCTCGCCGGAAGCGTCAGGCGCCCGGTGTTGAGCGTGATCAGCGCGAGCTTGAGCCCCTTCCCTTCTTCCCAGAGGATGTTCTCGCGCGGCACGCGCACGTTCGTGAAGCGGATGACGCCGTTCTCGATCGCCTTGAGCCCCATGAAGCGGCAGCGGTGCACGATCTCGACGCCCGGCCCATTTCTTCTCGACGATGAACGCCGTGATCTGCTTGCGCGGCTTCCCCTTGACGACGACATCCGGCGTCCGCGCCATCACGACGAACAGGTCCGCGCGCGTGCCGTTCGTGCACCACAGCTTCTCGCCGTTGAGGATCGAAGTGCCGATGCCGTCGGCCGTCGGCGTCGCCGTCGTCTCCATGTTCGCCGGATCGGAGCCTGCGTCGATCTCGGTGAGCGCGAACGCCGAGATCGCTCCCTTGGCGAGGCGCGGGAAGTACTTCTTCTTCTGCTCCTCGGTGCCGAACAGCTTGAGCGGCTGCGGCAGCGCCGATGGACTGGTGCGCCGAAAGCAGCGCCGTGAGCGACCCGTCCTTCGACGTCACCATCGCCATCGCCTTCACGTAGCTCGTGTACGAGAGCCCCAGCCCGCCGTACTCCCGCGGGATCTTGATGCCGAACGCGCCCATCTCCCGCAGCTCCTGGACGTACTCCTCGGGGATCTCGCCCGGTGCGATCGATCATGTCGGAGTCGACGCGGCTCGAGGAACTCTCGCAGCGCTCCATGAACGGCGCCGCGCGCGCGCTGCTCCTCGGGATCCTCGCTCCGGATAGGGATGGATCAGGTCGAGCGGGAACCGGCCGAGGAACAGCTCGCGCACGAAGCTCGCGCCGGTCCACTCGCTCTCGCGCGCGGCTTCGGCGACGTCGCGCGCCTCGATTTCGGATGCGAGCTGTGGTTTTGCAGCCATGGGCCTTCCGCTCATTGAGGTCTCTGCAAGTTATCGCACCTTCGATGCCCGAGCAGCCACGACCGCCGCGCCCACCAGCGCGATTGCCGCGAAGCAGAACCATTGAATCGCGTAGCTCAGGTGTGGCCCGTCGCTCGAATCTGGCTCCGGCAGACGCGCCGGAGCGGTGTTCCCCGCCGAGTCGCGCGACACCAGGTACAGCTCGTCGAACGAATATGGCAGCAGTCGTTCCACGCCGTCGTGACGCAGGGGCCTGATGCTTCGGCCGCGGACGCCACCGGTCGGCGACGCGGCGTGTCCGCGCGGCATCCGTTGCGTGTAGCCGGAGAATGCGCCGCGATCCTCGCGCCAGCGCGACAGGTCCGCGGTTGCGGCGTCGGCCGCGTACACCCAGCCCCGATTGACGAGCACCGCCCGATCGAGGCCCGGCACCCTCACCGGCGTGAAGACGTGGACGCCGGGCGAGCCGCCGCGTGAGCGTCCCGAAACGACGAATTCGTTCGCATAGTCCGGCGTGCCGGCGACGACGGCGTGCCGATCCCACGGCGCGTCGAGGTCCCCCGACGGGCCGGTGGTGTCGAACGTCGCGCTCCGGCCACGAACGAGGTCGGCGAACGACGCGACGGGCATGGCGAGCCGCGACCGGATCCGATCGTTTGCCGCGCGACGCTCCTCGCGACGGTCGAGCTGCCAGAATCCCAGCCGCACGAACAGCGTCGCGAGTACGACCGCCAGCGCGACGAACGCGACGATTCTCCGGCTCACCAGCTAGGGCGCGGCCGCCGAATCGGCAACAGTGATCGCGAAGGCGCCGGTGAGGATGCTTCCGTTCCGCTTGATCTGCACGAACAGGCGATAGTCCCCACTCTTCGGGAACGCGTACGGAAACTCGACGACATTCATCGCGGTTGCACTCGTGGAAGCCGCATGCGCCGCCGGATGGGTCAACCGCAGCCGACCGGATTGCGTGGTGTCGCCGCGATCGCGCGCATAGAAGGCATCCTGCGCCGCACGCGTGACCGTGCCCATGGGATGGAGGTGCACGTACACGGCGCCGTCGATCCGGGTCACGACGCCGTGGGCCGGCATGCCGAGGTAGGGTTCCAGCGCGGCCGGTTTGCCGGAGGCGTCCTTCACCGAGATCCGGATCGTTGCCTCGCGACCGGCCATGGCGACGCCGTTGGGAACGAGCTCGAGCGCCATGGTGGAGCCGTCGTCGAGCCGCGCGGTGCCCGACCGCGACGGGTCGCCCACGAACCACGCGTCGTCGCGATCGCTGATCTCGCGCCGGAACGCCGAGAACTGCACCGCGACCGAGCCCACGAGCGTGCGCTCGAAACCCGTCTCGTGCACCACGTCGCCGTAGACGTGATACGTGCCCGAGGGCAGCGGCGGAACCGACGTCCGGAACGCCGGGACCTCCGATGTATCCACGGCGCGCGGATGCAGGTGAGCGAACGCGGTGGCGTCGCTCGCGCGCACGAGGAAGAGGTGCATCAGCTTCCCGTGGTCCGGGATGAACGCCGACGCTCGCCCGGCCGGCTGCCACACGGTGTCCGTCGCCCGCAGCTCGAGCACACCGTTCGCGAGCGAGAGCTCGAGCGGCGACGGTGTGTACATGGACCGTTCGTAGTCCGTATCCACTGCCTGCCACCAGCGCGCTCCGCCGAACACGGCGAGCGCGAGCACCGGGACGGCCAACGCTCCGACGCGACGGGCCCGGCGGAGCCGCGTCGAGTCCATCTCGTCACTGGGCTCGACGAGACTCTCTCCCGCGCCTTTGTAAACGATATTGACGAGCCCCGCGACGAGCACGAGTCCGAGGACTGACAGCAGCGCGCCGAGCACCGGTGTCATCGCCAACCGGCCGGTGGCGACGGAGGCAACGGGCACGAGCACGTTCGCGCGGCCTCGCGCGCCGTCCACGATCACGTCCACGGTGTAGGCGCCGCGGGCCATCAGCCAGAGGGACCCTTCGAACGTGCGTGCCTCGCCGGCGAGCCGACGGGTCCGGTCAGCGGGCGGCGCTCCGCGCGATCCGGCACGCCAGAAGACCGGCCGGATGGAGACGCCGTTGACGTTTTCTGACGTTCGCACGGTGACGCGCGCGACGCCGGGCACCACGTCGGGCGGCCGCACGACGACGCGCACGTCGTACGAGCCCGCCTTTCCGGAGAAGAAGACGTTGGGCGACCCCACGTGCCCCGACGAGACGAGTACCGACGCGCCGAGCAGCGCGACCAGCGACGCACGGCGCGCGTTCATCTGCGCACCTTGGTCATCCAGCGCCCGAACCAGAGCCCCACGTAACTGGACAGTGAGCCCAGCACGAGCGCGAGGAGGAGTTGCGCCACGAGCGCCGGTGCCCCTGCATCAGACTGGATCCAGCTTCGCTGCCACTCCACTCCGGAGGGCGACAGCCAGTACACGAAGTTGTCGGCGTTGAAGAACCGGTTGCGCGCCGCTGCGCTCATGAGGAACGACGCGAACGGCCACTGCACGGCGAGAAACAGCGCCAGAAACACGGCCGCGAGCACCGGCGCCAGCAACAGCGGACGGAGTCGAACGCGCTGCATCACCAGATCGACGCCGACGGCAGGCACCAGCAGCAATACAGGAAACGAGAGCCCCACCATGCGCGTGATCGACTGGTAGATGGGCCCAAGCTTGGGTGTCGCGGGGAACAGCTGGATCAGCCACATCAGCACCAGCATCACCGCCATGAAAATGCCCGCGGTGATCGTTGCGGCCCATTTCACCTTCGACGCGCGGGCCATCATCACCACCACCATCGGGTACGCGATCATCGAGGCGCGATAGAACAGCCCGTCGTGCTGCGCGTTCTTCATGCTGTACTCGGTCAGCATGATCGAGCGGTCCATGAGCAGCAGCGCGCCGGCCACGAGGAACAGGGCCATCGCGCGGCGCTGATGCGCGCCATCGCGATTCTGCCACGCGAGCGACAGCAGCAGCGCGCCGACGCTGATCGCGCCGATACCGAGCGCAAGGACCGTGTGCGGCGGACTGAGGATGCGCACGTCCAGCCCGTACGCGTCGTGCCACCAGTTGTCGAACGGCGCTGATGTCACCATCGCGAGGCAGCCCCAGATGCACACCCAGGCGCCGAGGGGCGCGCGGAAGCCCCAGAAGCTCACGGCGGCGGCGTTCGCGCGCGGGTCGCCGCCGAACGTGGTGCGCAGCGCCACGTAACCGGACGTGAGGCCGGCAACCAGTCCGCCTGCCTGGATCAGCAGGTGCGCCGGCGTCCAGAACGAGTCGCGCCCGATGGACATGTGCCAGGAGATGTCCCAATACACGCCGACCATCACACCCAGCGCCGCCGCCACGACGACAGGTGCATGCCACGCGAACGGCGCCTCCGCCGCGGCGTCCACGAGCGCGCGGGAGGCGTGCTCGGGAGAGGTCTGTCGCAGCGCCGTCGCCATCAGAACAGCGTCATCTGCTCACCGAGCTGCTCGGGATCGACGGGCGACAGGTTGAGCATGCGCTGCAACTCGCGGACGGTGGACGGTGAGTGGCCGGCGAAATGGTTGTTGGCGTACCCATAGACAATGCGCCCGCGTGCGGACAGCTGCGAGATGACGCCCACCCACAGCTCCAGCTCGCGCGACCGGTCGATCTGGATGCGGGAGTAATCTACAATCTCGCGGTCGGCGCCCATCCAGCGGATGTACGCAAAGTCCGCCGTGGGCCGCTGCGCCAGCGCCAGCATCTGCTTGCGCGGAGATCCAGCGCGCGTCGGTGAGCGCCAGTGCGACGTTGTGCTCCGACAGCAGCGCGATCATCCCGTCGTGGATCCATCCCTTGTCGCGGAACTCGATGGCGAACGCGATGTCCTCGGGCAGCGTCGGAAGGAACCTGGCCAGCGCCGGCAGCTCACCGGGATGAAAGTCCGCGCCCAGCTGGATGAGGACCGGCCCGAGCTTGTCCTCGAGCTCCCGGGCGCGGTCGAAGAACTCCTTCGCCTGGTCCCCGGCGTCGCGGAAGCGCCGCTCGTGCGTGATCTCCTGTGGCAGTTTCAGCGCGAAGACGAAACCGGGCGGCGTGCGCTGCGCCCAGCCACGGATGGTCTTCGCCGGCGGCGTGGCGTAGAACGTGGAATCCACTTCGACCGTGTCGAACGCGCGCGAATAGATGGAGAGGAAATCGACGCCGCGCGTGCCCTCGGGATAGAAAGGGCCCGCCCATGCATCGTAGTTCCAACCCTGCGTTCCGAGTCGAATCGGGGCGGGCATGCTCCAATCGGTTTCTGCGCCGGAAGAAAGTCAAGCTCGCGACGCGCTGAAATGTTCGATGCGCCCAACGGTCTTGAACTTGCGAGGCGCGCTTTCATGACCGACGACGACAACCCGCCCGACACCGCCGATCACGTCGCGCACGCGGCGGGCGGCATCACCGGCGTGGTCGCGGGCGCGGCGATCGGCTCCACCGCGGGGCCCATCGGCATCCTCCTCGGCGGCATCGCCGGCGCCATCGGCGGCTGGTGGAGCGGTCGCGCGATCGCCGAAGCCGCCCGGGACATTACCTCTGCGGACGACGAGTACTACCAGGAGGACTTCTCTCGCAGCCCGCGCCGACACGGCTTCGACGCCGCACGGAGCGCGTACTACCTCGGCGACGTCGCCGCGGCCAATCCGGGCTACGGCACGTTCGATGACGTGGAGGCCGAGCTGTCGCGGGGCTGGAACGCCGGCGCGGCACAATACGGCGAGTGGAACGCCGTGCGCGAGCATGCCTCGGTGGGATTTGCGCGGGGACGCGAGCGGCGCCGGCTACCGCGCTGACTAGCGCCGCTCCCGAGCGCGCTTCGGTGGCACGGCAGTATGTGCACGGCCGGCCGCCGGCAGTTCGCAGACGAAAGACCGATGGACAGATCTGTCCCGGCCTTCGACAACGGCAAACTGCTAGCGGCCTGCTGCCAGCGGGACACGTCCTTCGGTCTAATCGTTCTGGAGAGCCAGCCCCGATCGCGTCTCCGGCAGCGAGTACGGCGCCGACTTGAGCGCCGCCAGGCCGCGACGCAGGAGCCACAGGCCCAGCCCGATTTCGAGCACCGCGGTGACCAGGGCCCCGACCCACATGTGGCCGTTCACGAGCCGGCCGATCGCCGTCGCCAGGAACAGCGTGAACGCCACCAGCGCGACGACGCCGACGCCGAACGCGACACCCAGCCACGCCGCGCCGCCACCGGCCCGGTGCAGGGCGTCCGCGGATTCGAGCTTCGCGAGACGAACCTCGTCGCCCACCAGCCGCTTGGAATCATCCGCCAGCTGACGAACGAGGTCGGTGACTCCTTTGTCTGGGTCGATCAGAACTCGCCTGGCCACCCGTTTCCTCCTGCGACGCCCTGCACAGGGCGGGCAAGGAGCGCGCCGTCAGCGGGCGGGGCGCGAGCGCCTCGCGCCCCTGGGCGCGACCAGGACCTGCGATGCAAGCTCGTGCCCGATCGTGCGCTCCTCGGCCGCGATCCTGAGCGAGATCGGTCCGTCAAAGGGCTCGTGGGCAACCACCTCGATCGCCGCGCCCGGCACGATGCCGAGCTCGGCGAGGTACCGCAGCCGGTCCGCGTCGCGGTCGCCCACGCGCTCCACGCGCGCCGCCGCGCCGATCGCGAGCGACGACAGCGGCACGAGCGCACGCTCGAGCAGCGTGCCTTCGCGCGTGGGGATCGGCGCGCCATGCGGGTCCGTTGCGGGCTCACCGATCGCTTCCGCCATCCTGTCGACGAGCTCGTCCGACGCCGCGTGCTCGAGGCGCTCCGCTTCGTCGTGCACACGATCCCAGGAGTAGCCCAGCGCCGACGTCAGGTACGCCTCGATCACGCGATGCCGCCGCAGCGTCTTGAGCGCGGCGCGCCGCCCGGCCGTGGTCAGCCGGGCCCCGTGATACCGCTCGTGCGTGATCAGACCCTGGTCCGCGAGCCGGCGTACCATCCCGCTCACGGACGCCGGAGCGATCGCGAGCAGCCGCGCGATGGCGTTCGTTTCGGCGGGCTCGCCGGACTCCTCCAGCTCGTAGATGGCCTTGAGGTAGTCCTCGACGGGCGCGGTGAGCTCGGGCGCCGGCCGGGACGCGCGCGCGGGCGACATCATCGGCCCCCCCCCGCGTCTGCGCCGCCGCGCACGAGCAGCACAGGCACGGTCGTGATGTGGCGCACTTCGTTCGCGACACTTCCGAAGATTACGTCCTTCACGAACCGGTGCCCGTGCGTGGACATCGCGATCAGGTCGCACTTCTCCCGCTGCGCCGCCTCGGCGATCTCCTTCGACGGCTCGCCGCCCGCCAGGATGCTGTCCGCATCGATGCCGTCGCGGGCCAGCTCCGCCGTGAGCTTGCTCGAGGTAGTCCAGGTCGAGGCGCATCTCCTCGGACTCGCGCAGCTCGAGCTGCTTCGCGTTCCGCGCGGCGAACCCGTCGGCTACGTGGATCAGGACCACCGAGGCGCCGCATCAGCTTCGCCAGCCCGCGCACGTGCTCGATGATCGCGGCGTCGTACCGGGAGTTCTCGACCGGCACCAGGATGCGTTTGTACATCAGCCCAGCCAGCCGCGGAATGTCTGGAAAAGCAGCCACGCGTTCAGCAACGCGATGACGAACGCGACCGAGATACGCCAGCCCCTTCACCCACAGCGGATTCACGAACTCACCCATCTTGGCGCGATCGGACGTGAACATCACCAGCGGGAACACGGCGAAGGAGAGCTGCAGGCTGAGGATGACCTGGCTGAGCACGAGCAGTTTTGCGGTGCCGCTTTCGCCGTACATGATAGCCGTGATCACGGCGGGCACAATCGCGATGCCTCGGGTGATCAGGCGCCGCAGCCAGGGCCGCAGGCGGATGTTGAGGAACCCTTCCATGACGATCTGTCCGGCAAGCGTCCCCGTGATGCGTCGAGTTCAGTCCGGACGCGAGCAGCGCCAGCGCGAACACGGTGCTGGCGCCCGCGCCGAGCAGCGGCGTGAGCAGCTGATAGGCGTCCTGGATCTCCGCGACCTCCGTGCGGCCGCTGCGGTGGAAGGTGGCGGCCGACGACGATGAGGATCGCCGCGTTGATGAACAGCGCGAAGCTCAGCGCGATCGTCGAGTCGATGAAAAGCGAACTTGAACGCTTCGCGCTTTCCCTCCGGCGTCTGCACGTAGCTGCGCGTCTGCACGATGGACGAGTGCAGGTAGAGATTGTGCGGCATCACCGTGGCGCCGAGGATGCCGATCGCGATGTACAGCATCGCCGGGTTCCGGAGAATCTCCGCGGTCGGCACGAACCCGCGCATGATTCCGCCGACGTCCGGCTTGGCGAGCAGATATCTCGAACAGGAAGCACGCGCCCACGGTCGCGACCAGGGCGATCACCAGCGCCTCGAGCAGCCGGAATCCCTTGTTCTGGAGGTACAGCACGAGCATCACGTCCAGCGCCGTGATGGCCACTCCCCAGGCGAGCGGGATGCCGAACAGCAGGTTCAGCGCGATCGCCGCGCCGATGACCTCGGCCAGGTCGCAGGCCGCGATCGCGATCTCGCAGAGGATCCAGAGCGCGAAGTTGGCGTTCGGGCCGATAGTGGTCGCGACAGGCCTGCGCCAGATCCCGCCCGGTCACGATGCCGAGCTTCGCGGCGAGGCCCTGAAGCAGGATGGCCATGAGGTTCGAGAGCAGGATCACGCACAGCAGCGTGTATCCGAACGCCGAGCCGCCGGCGAGGTCCGTCGCCCAGTTGCCGGGGTCCATGTAGCCGACCGCGACGAGATATCCCGGTCCGGCGAACGCGAGCAGCTTGCGCCACACCGTCGGATGCGACACGGGCACCGAGCGGTATACCTCGGCCAGGCTTGGCGCGACACGCGCGTGCTTCCAGCCCGGTTCGGTAACCGGCGGCTCCGCTTTTGGGGCCTCTATGGGACGGGCGGGGGTTGCCATGATCGTCAGGCTAAATCCAAAATTAGGCTGACCTAACTTATTATGACGGCCGCGGGCCGGCAAGGTATCGGTCTGACTCCTGTTGGGATTCTTTCTCGGAATTCCGGCATCGGCTTAAACCCGTTGGCTCGCGGATGGGCGCGGATGAGCGAGACAGGAACCAACGTCCGCACCCAGAACCGCATTTTTGGCGTTACTCCATCAGGGCGAGAAACTGCTGCAGAACGCGCTCTGTGAGGCCCCACACGACATGCCCGTCGAACGCGAACGTACTCACCTCGCGCTCCACGCCGCGCACCCTCACGGTCCCCATGCCCCATTTCTCCCGCGAGCGGAGGGCCGAAAGCGGCACCCAGAAGGCGGCCGCGACTTCGGCGCTCTGCACGATCGCGACCGTGGGCGCCACCGCCGCCACGAACGGCCGGACCACTATGGGCGGCAGCACCGGCGTGCGGGGACTGACGTCATCCAGCGTTCCGAGGAAGCGCCCCACGCGCCGCAGATCGATGCCGGTTTCCTCGAGCGTCTCGCGGGTCGCCGTATCGGCGAGGTCGCGGTCACCGGCTTCCATGCGTCCGCCCGGGCAGGCGACGTGCCCGCTCCACGGGTCGCGCTCGGCCTCGGCGCGCTTGATCAGGAGCAGCTCGGGCTCGCGGAGTGCGCCCATGCGCAGCACCAATGCGATCGCCGCCAGGCGCTCCTGCGGCTGCGGTGGTATGGTGCGTCCGGCAGACTGCTCCAGCCTGCGCGCCAGTCGGGCCAGCTCGGGAAGCGCGAGCAGCTCGTCGAGCGTCACGGCCGCGCCGCAGTCACTCGACCTCCCCGCCCTCCGCGACCCAGCCGCTGAATCCTTCGCGCAGCGAGCGTACGTGCGTGTAGCCCATGAGCTGGAGCACGTCGGCGGCAAAAGCGGAGCGATTGCCATTGGCGCAGAACACGACGACGGACTTCTCGCGCGGGACCAGGGCCTCGACGTTCTTCTCGAGGTTGCCGCGCGACAAGGTCACCGCGCCAGGGATGGTGCCCAGATTGTATTCCTGCGGCTCGCGGACATCGAGGAAGACTACGTCGCCCGTGGTGTGGCGCAGCGCGACCGCGTCCTTGACGCTGATCTCGCGGGTGCGCGCCTTGGTTTCCGCCAGAAGCTCCTGGTACGTCTTCATGAGGCCGTCACGGTAAGACGTTTTGCGTCGGCATCGAGCTCCGCCTCTTCGCCGAGCGGGACGCTCCACTGATCGTCGATGTGGCCCAGCGGTATTCCGGCGAGGGCCGGTACGCCGGCGCGGACGGCTGCTTCCTCCAGCACCTCGCTCATCGGCCGCGTCCCGCCGAGCGCCTTGTCGTGCGTCTCCCCCGTGTTCGTGAAAGAGCCGAATGCAATTCCGGCGCAACGCTGCAGCGCACCGGACAAGCTGAGTTGGAGCAGCATTCGCTCCACGCGGTACGGCGCCTCGTTGACGTCTTCCAGAACCAGGATCGCGCCGTCGTAGTCCGGCTGAAAGGGAGTTCCGTGGACCGCCGACAGCAGTGCGAGGTTGCCGCCGGTAAGTCGCCCCCGCGAGCGCCCGGGAACGAGGGTGCGCGCGCCGGTCGCCACGCCACACGGCTCGTCCCGGCGCGATGAGGCCGCGTCCAGCGAGCGTCGCGAGAACGGCGTCAGCGCGGCCCGGGCGGTCGGCCCGTGCAGGCTCGACAGGCCCGCGCGTACGCCGATCGCGCAGTGCAGCGCCGTGATGTCGGAGTACCCGATCACGGCCTTGGGACGCCGGCGAAGCGCGTCGTAGTCCACCCCCTCCAGCAGGCGCATGGCTCCGTAGCCGCCGCGCAGACACCACACCGCATCGATGGCGTCGTCGCACAGCGCCGCATTGAGATCGGCGAGCCGCTCGTGGTCGCTGCCCGCGAAGTAGGTCTGGCGCGACCGGGCATTCCCGCCGATGACAGGCTCCCAATCGAACGCGGCGCAGTTCTCGATCGCGCGATCGACGTCCGTGGGAAGCTTGAGCGGTCCCGCCGGCGCGACGAGCGCGATGCGCGCGCCGGCCTTGATTGGTGGAAACGATTGCATGGTAAATGAGCGCGGCAACGTACGGAGGCAGACTGGAGCGGTCAATCGTAAACGAGCAGTGCGGCTGGCACCCCTCCTGCCGCACGGGGCGCCGCGCGCAACCGCGCGCCGACAGTCAACCTAGCAGGAGGGTAGGATGCCGGATCGCAACGACAGCCTGGGGAACACCGGGAGCGGGCGCCCGAATGACTCGCGTCGGAACGAACCACGCCGGGACGAAAGTGGCGGAATGAGCGGCTCGAGTCGTGATCGTTCGGGCAGCGAGAGCGGACGGACTGATTTCACGATTCCCTCCCGCGACCGCACGTCAGGTGATCGGAGCGGGTCGGACATCAGTGGCGATGAGCTCGACAGAAGCCGTGAACGCGACCGCAGCGGCAGCAGCGGCGGGTCCGGAGACTCGCAGAGTGACAAGGATCGCGGGTACGGAGACTCGAGCCGCAGCGGCGGGAGTGGCGGCAGCGGCAGCGGCGGCATCGGCGGTCCCGGCAACTCCAGCAACCGTTAGGCGTCATCGTTTTCAAATAGCAGTGCTTCGAGGCGCCCGGTCCAATCGGGCGCCTCGCTGCGTATTGAAGGGGCATGGTCGCAATAGGACGGTGGCGGTCCGGCGCACCAAAGCCGGTAGGCTCGTCGCGTGCTCACCATGCGCATTGCGGCCGGCCTGCTGGCCTCCGCGCGAACCGGCGACGACCTCGCGGACATCGTTCGGGCCGCGGGGCTCGCTACGGACATCACCTTTGTAGATTGCGCCACGCGCGAGTCGCTTGGCCTGGAGGCCGCGCGCCCGCTGCGACTCGCTGCGGGCGTCGGGTCGGTGCGGGTGCTGCTGCTCGAGAGCATCGCACCGTCGTTCCGCGAAGAAGTTGAGCGCGTCGCACGCCGCCTCTCGTCGCGCGCGCCGCATGTGCTCTGGTTCATCGCCGCCGTGCACGGCGGCGCGGGGCAGGCGGCGCTCGTCGCCGTCCTGCCGGGTGCGCGCGGCCCGCGCCTGGCGTCGCTCATCTGGGAGCCTGGCCGTGTCGTGGACTCGGACGCCGAGGCACTCTGTGCGCTCTCGTCGGTGCGCGCGGAAGCCGACGCGCTGTACCACATCCGGTGCTTCGAGGTCCTCGGCCGCGATGCGCTGACGCGGCGCTTCTACCGCGCGCTCGAGTCCCAGGTGAGCGCTCTCGCGTCCTCGCTCCCTTCCCGGCTGCGTGCGGACGACGCCCGCGGGATGGCCCTGCTCTACGCGTCGCGGCTGCTCTTCCTCCATTTCCTCGAGGCCAAGGGATTGCTGGACGGCGATCGCGCATTCGTTGCGAACCGCTTCGACGAGTGCACCAGGACCGGCGGCCAGTTTCATCGCCGGGTGCTGCTGCCGCTTTTTTTCGGAACGCTCAACACCGCGCCCCGGCACCGTGCCCACGCCGCGCTGGCGTTCGGCCGCGTGCCTTTCCTCAACGGCGGACTCTTCACGCGTACGCCGCTGGAGCGCACGGCCGGCAATGCGCGGTTCAGCGACGAGCGCCTCGGGGCGCTGCTGGAGCAGCTCTTCCAGCGGTATCGCTTCGTAGCGCGCGAGGATTCGGCGGCGTGGTCGGAGGCGTCGGTGGACCCCGAAATGCTTGGCCGAGCCTTCGAGTCGCTGATGTCCACGGGGGAGCGCAAAGCCGGCGGCGTGTACTACACACCGCACGAGCTGGTCGCGCGCGTGGCGGACGAGGCGCTGAACGCGCTCTTCGCTGCTCCGACGCTCCGTGCCGTACGAGACGTGCGCGTGCTGGACCCAGCGTGCGGCTCGGGTGCGTTCCTTGTATATGCGCTCGAGCGTTTGGCCGCGCTGCGGCGCGAGCTGGGCGAAAGTCGGGCGACCGATGAGATCCGCCGCGATGTGCTGGCGCGCTGCATCTTCGGCGTCGACCTGAGCCCCACCGCGGTCTGGCTGTGCGAGCTGCGGCTCTGGCTCTCCGTCGTGATCGAGAACGATGAAACCGATCCGCTGCGCGTTCCGCCGCTGCCGAATCTGGATCGCAACATCCGCATCGGTGACGCGTTGACGGGCGCCACTTTCGCGCGTGGACGCGTGGTCATCACCGGCAGCGCCCGGCTCGCGGAATTGCGCCAGCGCTATGTCCGGGCCACCGGCACCCGAAAACAGCATCTGGCCCGGCTGCTGGACCGTGAGGAGCGCAGGCGCGCGTTGGCGCATCTCGACCGGGAGCTCGAGGCGGCATTGCACACGCGCCGCGAACGACTGGCCGCGGAGCGGTCGCGCGACCTCTTCGGCCAGCGTGTCGCGCGGTCCGCGGACGGCTGGCGCGAGTGCAAACGTCTGCGCGATCGCGCGCGTGTGTTGCGGAACGAGCGCGCGCGTCTCGCGAACGGCGGAGCGTTGCCCTTCTCGTTCATGGCGTGCTTCGCGGAAGTCCACGCGGCGTCGGGATTCGATGCCGTGCTGGGCAATCCGCCGTGGGTCAGGCTGCATCGCATTCCTCAGGCGCTGCGGTCGCGGTTCAAGCACGATTACGCGGCGTATCGTGCTGCGCCGTGGGCGTCCGGTGCGAACGGGGCCCGGGCGGCGCCGGGTTTCGCGTCGCAGGTGGATCTGGCCGCGCTCTTCGTCGAGCGCTCGCTCGACCTGTTGCGCGACGGCGGCGCTTTGTCGCTGCTGCTCCCCGCCAAGCTGTGGCGCTCGCTCGCCGGCGGTGGCGTGCGCCAGCTGATCGCCGAGCGCGCGCAGGTCGTCCGGCTCGAGGATCTCACGGAGTCCAGGCACGCGTTCGACGCGGCCGTCTATCCCTCGCTGCTGGTGGCCCGCGTGGGCGTCGATGGGGCAGCCGTTCCGCTCGCAGCCATTGTTCACAAGCGTAGCGAGAGCCGGGAGTGGAACACGCGGCTCTCAGCGGTTGCGTTCGACGACACGCCCGGAGCCCCCTGGCTCCTGCTGCCGATGGAAGTTCGGTCGGCGTTCGATAGGCTTCGCGACGCCGGCACGCCGCTGTCCGCGACGCCGCTCGGCGCGCCGCGCCTCGGCGTGAAGTCCGGTTGCAACGTCGCGTTCGTCGTGCGCGTGACCGGCACGACGGGCGATGTCGCATCGATCGTGGACGCGGACGGCGAGCGCGGCGTGGTCGAGGCGGGCATGCTGCGGCCTGCTTTGCGTGGCGACGCCGTCGCGTGCTGGCGTCGCTCCGCCTGCGCCGAGTGGCTCCTGTGGACCCACGAAGCCAGCGGTGCCCCGCTTCCTCGCCTTCCCGATCTGAGCCGGGCGTGGCTGCGACGGCGCTACGGGTTGCTTGCCTCGCGCAGCGACGCGGCGCGCAGCCGCCGCTGGTGGTCGCTGTTCCGCGTGGACGCGGCCGAGCACCAGGCCGCTCGTGTCGTGTGGGCGGACATCGGCAAGGAACCGCGCGCGCTGGTACTGCCCCCGGGCGACCTCTCCGTGCCCCTCAACAGTTGCTACGTGGTGCGCTGCCCCGATGCGGCCGACGCCAGTGCGCTCGCGACGCTCCTCAACTCGAGGATCGCCGCGGCCTGGCTGAACGCGCTCGCGGAACCGGCGCGCGGAGGGTATCGGCGCTACCTCGGCTGGACGGTGGGCCTGCTGCCGATCCCGCGAAACTGGTCCCGCGCACGTGGGATCCTGTCGGCGGCATTCGGCGCAGCCCCGGAAGCCGTTCTCGAGGCCGCGCTGCGCGCCTATGGCCTCGCGCGGTCCGACGTCGCGACGCTGCTGGACTGGAGCGGGTGAGGCTGACCACCGCCAGCGAGGTGCGGGCCACCATCGCTTCGCTCGTCCTCGGGGATGACGCCGCCGGCGTGGCGCTCGGGACAATCGAGCTGCATCCGCATCAGCGCTACGGCGTGGAGCGCTGCCGCAAACTGCTGCGCGACCACGGCGGCGCACTGCTCGCCGACGAGGTCGGTCTCGGCAAGACCTTCGTTGCGCTGGCGGTTGCGCGCCACGCCGTCCGGCCGGTTGTCGTCGCGCCCGCGCAGCTACGCGACGCATGGGCGTCGGCGGCGACGCAGGCGGAGGTGCCGATTCGGTTCATCTCCACCGAATCGCTCGGTCGCCGGGCGGTCACCGATGCGCAACCGGATCTCGTGATCGTGGACGAGGCGCACCACTTCCGGTCGCGGGGCACGCGCCGCTTCACGGCCGCGGCCGCACTGTGCGAATCGGCGCCGGTGCTCCTGCTCAGCGCGACGCCGATCCACAACCGCCTCGACGACCTGCGCTCCATTCTGTCGCTGTTCCTCGGCGCGCGCGCCGGAGCGATGACGGACGACCAGCTCGCCGTCTTCGTGGTGCGGCGCGTGGAGAACGACGTTCTCGCGGCGTCCACGCGACTGCCCGATGTTCGGCTTCACGAATGGGTGACGCTGGCGGACGAGGACTGCCTCGACGGCATCGTGGCACTTCCGTCCGGCGTGCCTCCCGCCGACGGCGACGAGGCGGGAACGCTGCTCACGTATACCCTCGTGCGTCAGTGGGCCTCCAGTCGCGCCGCGCTGCGCTCGGCCCTCGAGCGACGCCTCGCGCGGGCGCGAGCGATCGAGGACGGGCTGCTGGAGGGACGGTATCCGTCGCGGGCCGAGCTTGCCGCCTGGCGTTTCGCCGAGGGCGTGCAGCAGCTTGCACTTCCTTTCCTCATGGTAAGCCGCGAGACGGACCACGCCGACGAGCTGCTGGCGCGCGTGCGTCGGCATGCCGTGGGCGTGCGCGAGCTGCTGGCCCGACTCGAGTGCTCGCCCGATCCCGACGTCCGCAGGGCCGACGCGCTCCGCGCCATCATGCGCGCGCACCCGAACGAGCGCGTGATCGCGTTCAGCGAATTTGCGGAGACGGTCACAACGCTGTACCGGGCGCTCGCGCACCGGGAGCGCGTCGCGATGCTCACGCATTCCGGCGGACGGGTGGCCGGCGGCCCGCTGAGCCGGCGCGAGGTGCTCGAACGATTCGCGCCCGGACAACCGCGGCGCGCGCGTCCGGGGGAGCGCCTCGACCTGCTGCTCACGACCGACGTGCTGAGCGAGGGCGTGAATCTTCAGGACGCCAGCGTCGTCGTGCACCTCGACCTCTCCTGGAATCCGGCGCGGATGGAGCAGCGCGTCGGGCGGCTGCGGCGACTCGGCGCGACGAGGGATGTGGTGAACGTCTATGCGCTCGCTCCGCCCGCGGGCGCGGAGCAGTTGCTCCGGCTCGAGGAGCGACTGCGCGCCAAGCTCGGTATCGCGGCGCGCGCGGTCGGCGTCGCCGGGACAGTCCTTCCCGGCCTGACCGTGACAACGCCCGACGCGGCCGCCGCGCGCGAGGAGCGGATCGCACGCACGCTCCGGTCATGGCAGGCCATGGCGGTTCCCGTCCGCGAGCCCGTCGCGGCCGCGGTGCGCGGCGATCGCGAGGGCACGATTGCGTGCGTCCGGCATTCCGGACGGGTCACGCTCCTCGCGGTGAAGGGCTCGCGGGTCTCGGACGAACGCGCCGCCGTGGAGGACCTCGTGACCCGCGCGGCCGGCGAGGCAGTGACACTCGACGCGCGGGTCGCGCTGCGCGCTCAGGAGATCGTGGAGGAGTGGATGCGCGACCGCCGCGTGTCCGGCGTGGTGGACCTCACGGCCATTCGCGTCGCCGGCGCGCGGCGCTCGCTGCTTCGGCGCATCGACACGATCGCGCGCCGCGTGCCACGCCATCGCCAGTCGGAGCTCGTGCCGCTGATGCGCACCGCCCGCACCGCGGCCGCCGCGACATTGTCCGCGGGCGCGGAGCGCGTCCTCGATACGCTGGCGCACGCGCCGATGAGCGACACGGCCTGGCTCCACGCGGTGCGCGAGTTCGCCGCGATCCACGCGCGCGAGCAGGAGGTGCCCCCCGGAACACTTCTGGCGCTCCTCGTGCTTCGACGCAACGCGTAGGACGAGAGGCTATTCGCCGAGCACCGGTTCGAATTCGTCGCGCGTGGGGTGCTTCACCTCTTGCCGATCCAGGATCCGCGCGCACGTATTCCAGCGCAGGATGGCTTCGTCGTTGCCCGACGGCCGCAACGCTTCCGCCTTCTCGTACCAGCGCATCGCCTCGCGCAGCCAATCCTGCACGACCTCTCCCGCGCCCATGCCCCGCAGGTGCCACAGCGCCTTCGCCTTGCGTTCGCAGATGATTCCGGCGTAGTAGGCGCGGCGATAGTCGTCCTTCAGGCGCGGCAGCACGTCGCGGGCGCGCTTCACCGCGTCGCCTTCTTCCTCGGGAAACTGATCCGTAATCGAGAGCAGCAGCGTCACCAGGGCCTGCTGGTGCTCCGGCTCGACGGCCAGGATGTCGAGGCAGATGCTCTCGGCGGCCGTGGAATCGTTGAGCAGCCGATAGCGCTCCGCCTTCTGCAAGGCGGCGGGAATCCCCTCGCGCGTGATCGGCTTGAGCTGCATCAGGACTTCTTTCTCCGGCTGAAGATCTTCACCAGCTTGCCGATCGGATCGTAGTACTCGTCCACCACCCGCTCCTTGAGCGGGATGATGGCATTGTCCGTGATGGTAATGTGCTCGGGACACACTTTCGTGCAACACTTGGTGATGTTGCAGTAGCCGATGCCGTGCTCGCCCTTGAGCTGGGGCACCCGGTCGCCGACGTCCAGCGGGTGCATCTCGAGCGCCGCCGCGTAGACGAAGTGGCGCGGCCCGGCGAACGCGTCGTGCAGGTGATGATCGCGCAGGACGTGGCACACGTCCTGGCACAGGAAGCACTCGATGCACTTCCGGAATTCCTGCACGCGGTCCACGTCCTTCTGCATGATGCGCCAGGTGCCGTCGGCTGCATCGGGCGGCCGCGGCGTGAACTGCCGGATCGTCTTCTTCACCCGGTAGTTCACGGACACGTCGGTGACGAGGTCGCGCACGGCCGGGAACGCGCGCATCGGCTCCACCGTCACGGGTTTGTCCGCGGGAAGTTCGCCGAGCCGAGTCATGCACATCAGCTTGGGCATCCCGTTGATCTCGGCGGAGCAGGAACCGCACTTCCCCGCCTTGCAGTTCCAGCGTACCGCCAGGTCCGGCGCCTGCTCCGCCTGGATCTGGTGGATCGCGTCGAGCACCACCATCCCCTCGTCCACGGGCGTGTCGTAGCGCTGAAATTTTCCGCCGGCGGCGTCGCCGCGCCAAACGTCGAACGCGCGTTTTTCCTTTACCACGGGTACAGTCACTTCATCTCCTCGATGATCGCCTTGAGCTCCGGGGGCATCGGCGGGATGGGGGAACGCTCGATCCGCATCTCGCCGCCCACGCCTTTGGTCACCACGAAGTTGAACGAACCGAAATCGCCGGATTTCTCGGGATAGTCGTCGCGGAAATGCCCGCCGCGACTCTCCTTGCGTTCGATGGCGCAGCGCGTGATTGCTTCCGACACGGTGAGCAGGTGTCGCAGGTCGAGCGCCGTGTGCCAGCCGGGATTGAACTCGCGGTTCCCGGTCACTCCGACATTGGCGGTCCGGACCTTGAGAGCGCTCACCACGTCGAGCGCACGCCGCATTTCGTCTTCGCGCCTTACGATGCCCACCAGGTCCTGCATGGTCTCCTGCAACTCGTACTGGATCTGGTACGGCTCCCCGCCCTCGCCCGACGCGCCGCGCTCGAACGGCTCGAGCGCCGCACGGATCGCGGCGTTCACGTCGTCGGCGTGCACATCGCCCGCGGTCTGGCGACCGGCGTACAGGGCCGCGTGCTCACCGGCCCGGCGCCCGAATACCAGGAGGTCCGATAGCGAGTTGCCGCCGAGACGGTTGGCGCCATGCAGGCCGGCCGCAACCTCACCGCACGCAAACAGGCCCGGGACCGTGGACATCTGCGTCGTACCATCCACGCGCACGCCACCCATGATGTAGTGCGTCGTCGGGCCCACCTCCATCGGCTCCCTGGTAATGTCAATGCCGGCGAGCTGCATGAACTGATGGTACATGCTCGGCAGCTTCTTCCGGATGTGCTCCGCGGCGTCGGGCAGCCTTGCCTTGATCCACGCGATGTCGAGGAACACGCCGCCGTGGGGCGAACCGCGGCCCTCACGCACCTCGCGCTGGATCATGCGCGCCACGTGGTCGCGCGTGAGCAGCTCCGGCGGCCGCCGCGCGCTCTTGTCGCCCTGCGTGTATCGCCAGCCTTCCTCCTCGTTGTCCGCGGTCTGCGGCACGTAGTTGTCCGGGATGTTCTCGAACATGAAGCGTTTGCCATCCCGGTTTCGCAGGACGCCGCCTTCGCCGCGCACACCCTCGGTCACGAGGATGCCGCGCACGCTCGGCGGCCACACCATGCCGGTGGGATGGAACTGCACGAACTCCATGTCCTGGAGCGCGGCGCCGGCGTGATACGCCAGCGAGTGGCCGTCGCCGGTGTACTCCCAGCTGTTCGACGTGACCTTGTACGCGCGGCCGATGCCGCCGGTGGCGAGCACGATGGCCTTCGCGCGGAAGACACGGAAGCGCCCCCGCTCGCGGTCGTAGCCGAGCGCACCGCTCACGCGCTCGCCGTCCTTGAACAGCGCGATGACCGTCTGCTCCATGTGCACGTCGATCGTCTGATGGATCGCGTGGTCCTGGAGCGTGCGGATCATCTCGAGGCCGGTGCGGTCGCCGACGTGCGCCAGCCGCGGGTAACGATGCCCGCCGAAATTGCGCTGGAGGATGCGGCCGTCGGGCGTGCGGTCGAACAACGCGCCCCAGGCCTCCAGCTCGCGAATGCGGTCCGGCGCCTCCCGGGCGTGCAGCTCCGCCATGCGCCAGTTGTTGACGTACTGGCCGCCGCGCATCGTGTCGGCGAAGTGGACCTTCCAGCTGTCGCGGTCGTCCACGTTTCCCATCGCCGCGGCGGCGCCGCCTTCGGCCATCACCGTGTGAGCCTTGCCGAGCAGCGACTTGCAGATCAGCCCGACGCGGACGCCGTCATTGGCCGCCTCGATGGCGGCGCGCAGCCCGGCGCCGCCAGCGCCGATGACGATGACGTCGTATTCCGAGAACTGGTATTCGGCCACCTAGAGAATTCTCCAATCCGTCAGGATGCCCATCGAACACAGGCGGATGTACAGATCGGAGAGCGCGACCGAGAACAGGCTCACGTAGGCCCAGTTCATGTGCCAGCGATTCAGGCAGCTGGAGCAGTCGTACGCCGCCTTTCGCACAGGCCGTTTCGCGATCTCGTCCAGGTAGCCGCCGACCACGTGTCGCATGGCGTGGCAGCCGAGCGTGTAACAGGAGAGAAAGACGACGTTGGCCGCGAGGATCAGCGTGCCCACGCCGATGCCGAACTCCTTGCCGCCATTGCCCGAGTCGAACCGGGTGGCCAGATAGACGTCCCAGGACAGGACGAACAGGAACACCACGGCGACATAAAGGAAGTAGCGGTGCACGTTCTGGAGGATGAGGGGCAGCGAACTCTCGCCGCGATACTTCTTGCGCGCGCGGGGCTCGCCCACCGCGCAGTTGAGCGGATCGGCCCAGAAGCCCTTGTAGTACGCCCCGCGATAGTAGTAGCAGGTGAAGCGGAACAGCCCGGGGAACGGCAGGATCAACAGCGCCGGGGAGAACGGCAGCAGGGCCGGCCACCAGACCGGTTTCGGGCCGAACCACGCATGGGGCGAATCGCCGAACAGCTCCGGCGAATAGAAGGGCGAGAGATACGGGCCGTAGGTGTAGTGAGCGTTCTGGAACGCCGCCCACGTCGCATAGACCACGAATGAGCCGAGAACGATGAAGGTGGCGAGCGGCGCCACCCACCAGGCGTCGCGTCGCATCGTTTCACCAAAGCCGCGGCGATGGAGCGGCAGCGGTGCGTGCGCCATGTTATTCCGAGTCTCCGGCTTTTTGAGAAGCGCGCAATTGAAGGAATCGCCCGCCGGGCGTCAATCGTTCGAGACGCGGGCGCGCACGACGTAGTCGAGCTTCGGGAAATCGCGAGTCAGGTACGCGTTTCCGTCGCGGTTGATGCGCTCCTGGTCGGGGCCGCCGCCGTACGGAGGCCCTTCGCCGTACTCTTCGTTCAGGGCCATCACGACGTCCATGCCCTCGACGACGCGCCCGATGGGCGCGAAACCCATGGCGTCGAGGCGCCGGTTGTCGCGCTTGTTGATGAATAGCTGCGTGGATCGTGTGTTCGGCCCACCCATGGCGAAGGTCACGGTGCCCGCCTGATTGCTCTGGCGAACGCTGTCGTCGGGAATGGCCCGGTCTTTCCAGACATCGTTCACGGCCGGGTCGCCATGGATGCCGAACTGGGCGACGAACCCCGGCAGGTTCCTGAAGAATCGATTGCCGTCGAAATAACTGTTGCTGACGAGATAGTAGAATCGGTCGACGCCGCGCGGCGACCAGGCGCGAACCGACTGCACCACGAAACGGCCCTTGCTCGTCTGGAACTCGACGCGGAACGAATCGGGCGCGGGAGACTCCGCGGTCGGTGAGAGCAGCGCGGACTGGGTGCGCGGCTGACAGGCGGCGAGAAGCGACACGGCGAGCGTCGCGAACAGAGTGTGAAGCGATCTGTGCACGGTCTGGCTGGCTACGGAGAGGACGGCTGTGGTGGTCCGGCGGTGATCGCGTCCGAGACGCGCTCGCGCTGGTGGTCGTTCCTGCTGTGGAGAATGGCGATCAGGTTCCCGGAACGAATCAATGTCGGGAGCGGCCGTATCGGTAGCGGCGCCGGGTACTCGACGTACTTTGCGCGGTCGAGACGGGACTCGTCGCGCTCGCGCTCCGCTACGCTCTCGTAAAAGAACAGCTCGAGGTTGGAATTCCCGACTTTGACGAGCAGGCCCGACGCCAAAAGCGGCGGCTCGGACGCTGGAGTCGTGGAATCGGGGCGGGGAGCGAGTCCCGCGCGATCGAGCCGCTCGACCACCGCGCAACGCGACCAGGAGCCGGTGGCGGGACACGACGCCCTGGGCGCGGGGGCATCTGCGAGCCGCGTTCCGCTGTCGGCGGCCCGTCGTTCACTTCCCGCCGTCGGCGTGCCGGCGCTGGAGTCCCGCCCTTCCGTTCCGGGGGCGCGTTCGCGCTCGCAGGCGACGAGCAGCATCGCGAGGAGCGCGAAACGCATCCGGTCAGTTCGCAGCGCCCGACAGCACCTGACGGAAGACGTCCGTCGCCTTCTTCATCTCGTCCATCGTGCCGATCGAGATGCGCGCGTGCGTCGTGAGCGGCGGGAACGGCCGACCAACGAGCACTCCGTGTTTGGCGCAGGCGTCCTTGAACGCGCGCGAGTCGCGGTTGATGGGAACCATCAGGAAGTTCGCTTGCGAGCTCGGCGGGCTTGAATCCCATCGACTCGAGGGCCTTCACCGTGAACGCCCTGGCGTCCCGGTTCACCTTGATCTCGGCATTGATGTGCGCCTGGTCCGGCAGCGTCGCGATCCCGCAAGCCGCGGCCAGCACGTTGACGCCGCTGCCGAGCTTGTGGCGGGCCATCGGGCGAATCGCTTCGGGTCGGCCAATCGCGTATCCCGCTCGCAGGCCGGCCATGCCGAACACCTTCGAGAAGGTGCGCACCGTGAAGACGGTGGGGTTGTCCATCGCGATCGGGATCGTCGTCGCGTAGGCCGGATCCTCGACGTACTCATGGTACGCCTCATCCATCAGGATCATGCAGCCGGGATTGCGCTTGTTCACCTCCGCGATGAAGTCCTTCACCGCGGCCGCGCCGTGCACCGTGCCGGTCGGGTTGTTCGGGTTGCAGAAGAACACCAGTCCCGCGCCCGACACCTTGTCCAGCATCTGTTGCAGATCGAGCCGCAGGTCCTTGTCCACCGGGACGCGACGAACCTCGGCGCCCATGGACTCGGCGAAGCCGCCCGGCGTTTCGAACGTCGGCGACCCCATGACCAGCGCCTTGCCAGGGCCTGTGAACGCGTAGCAGGCGCTGCGGAGGATTTCACCAGAGCCGCACGCCGTCAGGACGTTGCTCTCGGACACCTTCCGGTGTTTCGCGATCGCGGCCGCGAGCGCGCCTTCCTGCGAGTCCGGATACCGATTCGATTCGGTGAACATGGCCCGCACCGCATCGAGCGCCGCTTTGCCCGGCCCGTTGGGATTCTCGTTACTGTCGAGACGAATCGCGTTGGCGAACCGGGCGCGATACTCCAGGCGCTCTGCGACCGCTGTGTCGCTGAACGCTCCGGGATAGAATCCCGGCTCGGCCAGTGCGGCAGCCATTGCTTCATTGCCGCGTGCCGAGATGAAGCGTGCCGTGAGAGCGCCGATCCCACCGACGCTCGCCGCTTTCACGAAATTCCGACGCGAGAGAAACATGTGGGCTCCTCCGAGCAGGGACGTGCGACTCCTGAACATGCGCGCGCTGACGCCCGCTGTCCACCGCGGAACATCCGCATATCATTACGCGCGTGGACGCGCTGACGCTGGCCCTCGCCGCCGGCCTTGCCCTGGTCGCGGTCGCGGCGCTGGCGCAACTCGTCCGGGGCTACCTCGACATCCCGTCGCTCCGGGACGTGCCGCCCGACTGGCCGTCGGCGCCGAAGGTCTCGGTGATCGTCGCCGCGCGCGACGAGGAGCGGCACATCGGGGCGGCGGTGGCCGCGCTGCTCCTCCAGTCCTATCCGGACTTCGAGCTGATCGTGGTGGACGACCGCTCAACGGATGCGACGGCGGCGATTCTCGACGACATCGCCCGCGCGCACCCGCGCCTTCGCGTCATCCATGTGTCGCAGCTGCCGTCCGGCTGGCTCGGAAAGAACCACGCGCTCCACATCGGCGCCCGGGAAGCCACGGGCGAGTTCCTGCTCCTGGCCGACGCTGACGTGATGCTCGAGTTTCACGCACTGGCGCGGGCCGTTCGTCTGGCTCAGATCGAGGGTGCCGACCACGTGGCCGTGGCGCCCGAGCTTGTGCTGCCGACGTGGCCGCTGGCGCTCGTCGTGAACTACTTCATGATGTGGTTCCTGCTGTGGCTACGGCCCTGGCGCGCACGCGACCCGCGAAGCAGCGCGTTCATCGGGGTCGGCGCATTCAACCTGGTGCGGGCCGATGCCTATCGCGCCGTCGGCGGCTTCGCACGGATCCCGCTCCGCCCCGACGACGACATCATGCTCGGCAAGCTCCTGAAGTCCTCGGGGTTCCGGCAGGTGCTCGCGTCAGGCGAGCACGAAGTCTCCGTCGAGTGGTACCGCACGCTCGGGGAACTGGCGCGGGGATTCCGGAAGAACGCGTTCGCCGGGCTCAATTACAGCAAGGGGCTCGCCGCCGCCGCGGTCGCAGGGAATCTCGTCCTGGGCGTCTTCCCGTTCGTGGCCGTCTGGTGGACGTCGGGCCTCGAGCAGTTGTTCCTTGCCGTCGCGGGTGCGGCACAGATGGCCGCGTACGCCGGACTCGCGGTCGTTCAGCGCAGTCGCCCGTGGCTCGCGGCGTTGTACCCTGTCGCGGCGCTACTCTTTGCCGCGATCGTCGCCGCGGCGGTGCTCCGAACGTTACGACGCCGGGGAATCGAGTGGCGAGGCACGCATTACTCGCTGGAGGAGTTGCGCGCGAACCGTCTCTAGCCGCGCTTCTTTGGCGCCGGCTTGGCCGTCTTCAGCTTGCGCGGCCGACGCTTGCCATAGCTGCCACGGTAGATCTTGCCCTTCTTCGTGCGCTTGTCGCCTTTGCCCATGGATCGGAAAGCAGGAGGTGGAATGCCGAAATCAGGTGAACAGAGAAAGCGGAATGTAACCTGCCCTCCGCCTTCCGACTCCTGCTCCAGGAGCATGACAATTGCCGCTGCTGCGCCGAACCATGAGCAAACTCTTGCGCGGACTCGCCGCGGGCTACGGCGCCAAGAAGCTGGGCGGGGGCTGCTTCACCACTGTCCTCATCTTCCTGCTGCTTTGGTGGCTGCTCGGCAACTTCGACCTCTTCAAGTAGCAGCCGTCACGAAGTAGAGGCCGAAGTAGAGCTCTCCGCCGGGATACTCCGGATTGCGCTCCCAGTAGGCATGCGCCTTCCGAATGGCGGCGCTCGCGGTTTCGGCGGCGCGCGCCGGATCGCGCGAGAGCGCGAAGGATCCGCCGTGCGTCAGCGACTTGGCCCGGCTGCCGTCGCTCAGCCTGACCCACCCTTCCCAGCTCTCGAGTCGGCGACCTTGGCTCGTGTGGTGCACGATCGCGGCGAGGGCGGCGTCGAACGGCAGGATGGGAACGCCGGGCGACAGCGACAGCTTGACCAGCTCCGACGGCAGTCCGGCCAGACCCGCGCTGGTACCGCGGGGATCGCCGCCGCCGGATGCGCGCACTAGGGCCGAATCAGAATCCACGCGCCGTTCGGAACGGCGCGCCAGATCTCCTCGATCTCCTGGTTGGTCACGGCGATGCATCCTTCCGTCCAGTCCTGCTGCCGGTGCAGCGCGCCAATGGTCGCGAATCCTTTCGGGAGACCGTGAATCATGATGTCCCCCCCCGTGGCCGCGCCAATCCGTGTGGCGCGCCTGCGATCCGCAATGTTGGGGTAGGAGATGCGGAGCGATAGATGGTACTTGCTCTCTGGGTTGCGACCCTCGATGTAGTAGAGCCCCTCCGGCGTGCGGCCGTCGCCGAGACGCTGCTTGGCCCCGACAGGGTTCTTGCCGAGCGCTACAGCGTAGGTCTCTACCGCCTCGCCGCGACGAAAGAGCGTCAGCCGGCGGTCGCTCTTGTCGAGCACCAGGCTGTCCGCAACCAACCGCTTCGAACGCGCTGCCGCCGGGGCCACCGCCGCCGGAGCCGTTGCAGCAGGAGCCTCAGACGGTCGCACCGGTGCTGTGTCCGCTTCGACGGCGAATGTGGCGCACAGCAGCAATGCACTCAGCATCGAGCGGAGGGGTGAAAAGCGATCTGAAGAGGAGGGCCCGGGGCGCGGCCGCGCCACGGTATGGCCACAGAAAGAGGACGAGTGCGCGCAGAATCCGTCAACTTTCGTCGAAGCACTTTTACACGTGACAGACGCGACCGTTCCGCGGCTATTCTTGATGCCATGTCAGTCCGTCCCCTCGCCGTCCTGTTCGATCTCGACGGCACGCTCATCGACTCCATCGAACTGATTCTCGACTCGGCCCGGCACGCGTTCCGCGATCGCCCCGGCCACATTCCCTCGGACGCGGAGTGGCTGACCGGCGTCGGGATTCCGCTGGCCACGATGTTCCGCCGCTACGCGGTCGACGAAGCCGAGGTGGACGCCCTGATCGCCCGATACCGCGAGTACCAGCTGGCCAACCACGACCGGCTGGTGAAGTGCTACGACCAGGTGGTGGAGACGGTGGATTTCATCCGCGCGGCCGGTCATCCGGTCGCGATCGTGACCAGCAAGGCGGGCTGGCTCGCGCGCAAAGGGCTCGATTACGTGGGGCTCGGCGCGCACTTCGACGTCATCGTCGGCTGCGATTCATGCGAGCGCCACAAGCCGGACCCGCAGCCGGTGTACGTGGCGCTCGAGCGGCTGGGCTACGGGTCCGACGATGCGGTGTTCGTCGGCGATTCCGTGCACGACATGGAGGCGGGGAACGCCGCGGGCGTCACGACGATTGCCGCCCTCTGGGGGCCGTTTACGCGCGAGGATCTGGCCGTGAGCCGACCGGCGCACTATCTCAACCGGATGGCGGACCTGCCGAGGCTGCTGTCGGACATGCAGTCTGGCAGAAACAAGGGTTCCAAGTAGTCGTATGTGAACGAGTTGGGCGTTCCAAGTGCTAAGTTCATAGCACAGAGCCACTTTCAAACCTTCCTCTCCAGTCGGGTATCTACTCCTTCGCAACGGACGGAGACCCGACGATTCATGGCCGCAGTGGCGATTCAGCAGACCACCACACCATCCGGAAGTCATCGATTCGACGCTGACGCGGCGCGAGCCGCGTCCGGTGATCGACAGGCGTTCGAGCGACTGTACCGGAAGCACATGAATCGTGTGTTCTCGCTTTGCGCGCGCATGGTCGTGGATCGGACGCGCGCCGAGGAGCTGACGCAGGACGTCTTCGTGCGGGCGTGGGAAAAGCTGCACCTGTTCCGCGGCGAGTCGTCCTTTGCGACCTGGCTGCACCGTTTGGCGGTAAACGTGGTTCTCAACGATCGGAAGACCGAGGGACGGCGTCGCAGTCGATTCGAAGAGGAGGACGAGGGTGGAGAGCAAGGGATGGACGGGTTCGTCGGCGTCGTGGGAATGCCCCTGCCGCCCGGCGATCTGCTCGATCTCGAGGAGGCGATCACTCGCCTTCCGCCCGGCGCACGCCGGGTTTTCACTCTCCACGACGTCGAGGGTTACAAGCACGAGGAGATCGCGGAGATGCTGGGCGTGACGACGGGCGCTACGAAGGCACAGTTGCACCGCGCGCGGCATCTCCTGAGGGAGGCGCTGAACCGATGACAACGAATGCGATGAGGTGCGAGGCGTTCAACGATCGCCTCATGGCGTATCTGGAGCACGAAACGGACGACGCGACGCGAGCGGCCATCGAGCGACACTCGGTGACGTGCGGGGAATGCGGCGCGCTGCTCGCTGATCTGCGCAAGCTGCGCGTGGACGCGGCGAACCTGCCGCCGCTGCAAGCCGTCGCGAGATCTGTGGGCGGAATCGCGGCCCGCATCGAGGCACCGGTCGTTTCCATCGGCGCGACGCGGCCGGTCGAGCGGGCGCGGACGGGTACGCGCCGCTGGCAGCGCGCGGCGCTGCTCGCCGCGTCGCTGGTGGTGGCCACGGGCATCGGCTACATGGCAGGCGGCACGCGGGCGGGCGAGCCCGGTCTTGTCGGGATCCCGCCGGTCACGCCGGAGAGCGTCGTGACGGACGTCGCCGTCGGCGACAGGCCGGATGGCGCGGCAACAGGGGACACCTCCGCCGCGGTGGCCGACGCGACCGGGCGCACCGCCGGTCGGGGCCGCGCCGGCGCGCTCCCCGGAAGTCCAGGCGGCATTCGCGACGATGACCGCGGACTACGACCGCGAGATCGCGCGGCTGCGCGCGCTCATCGAGCAGCGGCGCACCCAGCTCGATCCCGGCCACGGTCGCGGTCATCGAGAAGAACCTGCTGGTGATCGACACCGCGATCGCGGACTGCAAGAAAGCGATCGCGAACGATCCGTCGAGTCGTTTCCTGATTGAATCCCTGAACCAGTCGCTCCAGACCAAGGTGGAGCTGATGCGGACCGCGGCGATGCTGCCGAGTCGCACTTGAGGTTGAACAGAATGGCGAGAGGCCTTTTGCTCGGAACACTGCTGCTCGCGTCGGCGCTGCCGGCCGCGGCGCAGCAGCGACGCAACCCCGACGAGGAGTACCAGAGCCGGATCGACACCACGTTTGCGTTCGACCGGCGCGGGACGGTGGTGCTGTCCATCGCCGGCGGCGAGATCGTCGTGCGGGCGTGGAACCGCGATCAGGTGCAGGTGCGCGCGCGCTCCGAGCGGAGCGTGGTGCGCCTTGACGCGACGTCGACGCGGGTCTCCCTGGACCTGTCGCGGCCGCGCGGCGGCGACACGTACTACGAACTGAATGTTCCCGTCGGCACGCGCGTGAGCGCGCGGGCCACCACGGGCGACGTCGACGATCTCGGGCACGAAGGGCGCCGTCGAGGCGCGCACGCAGAGCGGGGACCTGAGCGTCGAGGACGCCGCGGAGCTGATCGACCTCGACGACCTACTCCGGCGATCTCCAGGCGCGGGGACTGACCGGGAACGTCGAGATCACGACGCTCAACGGCGACCTCGCGATCACGGACGTCAAGGGCGACGTGGACGCGACGTCCGTCAGCGGCGACATCGACCTGCGCAACGTGACCGCGCGCTACGTGCGCGCCAAGAGCACCAGCGGGGACATCTCCTACGACGGCGCGGTGGACACGACCGGGCGGTACGAGTTCGCGTCGCACTCCGGCAGCGTCTATCTGACGATCCCGCAGGCGACGGGCGCGCTGCTGACGGTGGCCACCTACAGCGGTGCGATCGACAGCGACTTTCCCATCACGCTCAAGCCCGGCGAGCACGGGATCGGCTCGACCAAGCGGTTCACGTTCGAGATCGGGAAGGGCGACGCGCGTATCGGCGCCGAGAGCTTCAGTGGTGACGTGACCATCCGCTCCAAGACAGCCAGGACCCCGGACCGATGAGGCCCTCCATGTATCGTCGCCGACTCGCGACCGCGCTGGCGTTCGCACTCCCTCTGACATTCGCGCCGCTTGGCGCTGGCGCCGCGCAGCAGCCGGCACCCGCCAGACCGCCGGATTTCCGCTGGGAGAAAGCGCTCGCGGCGGGCAACACGGTGAGCCTGCACAACCTCAACGGCGACGTCGACCGTCGTCGCCGTCCACCAGCGGGAAGGTGGAGATCGTGGGACGCAAGCACGGCAACCAGCGCTACTTCGACGAGGTGACGCTCGAGGTGGTGGAGACGTCGCGCGGCATCATGGTGTGCTCGATGTTTCGCAACGCCGACATGGAGTGCGACGAGGGCGGGTTCCGGATGCACGGCCGACGCGGCTTTCGGGATCGCGACTACGACGACGTTTCGATCGACATCGAGGTGAAGCTGCCGCAGGAACCTGCTGCTCGACGCCCGCTCCGTGAGCGGCGACGTGACGGTCACTGGCGCCGAGGGCAGCGTGCGCGCCAGCTCCGTGAGCGGCGACGTACGCATGGAACGTCTGCGCGCCACGGGCGTGCGGGCATCGTCGGTGAGTGGCGACGTCACGGTCATGGTCGAAGCCCTCACCGGCGACGGCGAGCTGCGTTTCTCGTCCGTGAGCGGCAACGTGACCGCGGAGCTTCCGAAGGCGATCGACGCTGATGTGACGATGCGGAGCGTGAGCGGGTCCCTGGATAGCGACTTTCCCGCTGACGCTCAACGGGCGCATGAACCGCAACCGGCTCGAAGCGCGCATCGGCCGCGGCGGCCGCAACCTCGACGTCTCGACGGTGAGCGGCGACGTGCGTCTGCGCACGCCCAAGTAGCGGATATCTTACCGGATGCGGCGGCAGCCCGCCGACGAGGCAATTCGATGACGGATCTCGTGCGACTTTCAATAGCGGCGCTGGCTGGGGCGGGACTGACGGCGGTCGACTGCCGTCGGCGCGCCACTCGACGCGCAAGCGCGGACGCAGCGAGCCGGCGTTCACCTGGCAGGGCAAGATCCCGGAAGGGCGCTGGATCACCGTGCGCAATCTCAACGGCACCGTCGAAGTCGGGCGCAGCACGAGCGACAATGTCGAGGTGACGGCCACGCGCCACACGCAGCGCGGCGATCCGGAGTACGTGCGCTTCGAGATGAAGAAGTTCGGCCCGTCGAGCAGGACGTGCTGATCTGCGCCCTGTGGGGCGAAAACTCCAGCTGCGACGAGGACGGATACCGCAGTCGTGGCGAGCGGCGCGGTCGCAACCCGAACGAGATCTGGGTGGACTTCACGGTGCGTGTGCCGCGCGGTGTGAAGGTCGGCGCCTACAGCGTGAACGGCGACGTGCGCGTCGAGGACGTCGCCGCCGAAGTCAGCGCCGAGACCGTGAACGGATCCGTGGTGGTGCGGACGCTCTCGGGCCCGGTGAACGCACGGCTCGGTGAACGGCAGCGTGCACGCCAGCATGGGACAGTTCGACCTCAAGTCCGACCTGCGATTCACGAGCGTGAACGGAACGGTGGTCGCCGAGTTCGCGGGCGACATCAACGCGGATGTGGACCTCAGCACGATCAACGGTCGCTTTCTCACCGATTTCCCGGTGACCATCAGTGGACGGATCGATCCACGGCGGCTGCGGGCGCAGTTGGGCAAGGGCGGGCCGCGGATCCGGCTCTCGACGGTGAACGGAAACGTGGAGTTGCGAAAGAGATAGGGAGTGCCTGGTTCCCGATTCCCCATTCCCGTCGTCGGTAGGTAGAGTTCAACCACACCGACCCGGAGCCCTCGTGAGCGTTCCCTACACCGCGGCAGGAACCATCACCCGCACCGGCGCCGATCGCGCCACGCTGGTGCGCCGCACGTACGGCCTCGTTTTCGTCGGAATCCTCGTTACGATGGGCGGCGCCGCGTTCGCGACGAGCCAGCAGGCCGTGCTCGAGCAGAGTGCCAGACACCCGTTCATCACGTTCCTCCTGTTCTTCGGGGCGCTGTTCCTGGCGCAGCGCGCGCACCGCGCGTTCCCGATGAACATCGGGCTGACGCTCCTCGCGACGTTCATCGCCGGCGTCTGGATCGCGCCGATCCTGTACTACTACGACCGGATGCAGCCCGGAATCGTGGGCCAGGCGGGAATGCTGACGTTCGTGACGTTCGGCGCGCTGTCGCTGTACGCGACCCTGAGCCGCCGCGACTTCAGCGCCTGGGGCGGGTTCTTTTTCGTCGGCCTGATCGTGCTGATCGTGACGTCGCTCCTGAATCTCTTCTTCAGGAATCCGACCGCGTCGCTCTGGCTGGCCGCGGGCACGGTGTTCGTGTTCGGCGGACTGCTGGTGTTCGACACCTGGCGCATCGTGCGGTCGAACCAGTATGGCCCCGACGATTACGTGCCGGCGGCGGTGAGCATCTACGTCGATCTGCTGAACATCTTCCTGGCGATCCTCACGCTCCTCGGAGGGCGGAAGCGATAGATGGGGATGTGAAAGGCGGGACGCCTACGCTCCCGCCTTCTCGAACCCCGCAGCCTGCTCGATTGCCTTCGCCAGGTCGAGATCCCGCTGCGTGATCCCCCCGGCGTCGTGGCTCGAGAGGGAGAATGTGATCTTGGTGTAGCGGACGTCGATGTCCGGGTGATGGTTCATCGCGTCGGCCTGCTGCGCCACCTGCTGCACGAACCGGATGCCGTCTGCGAAACGGGCAAAGCTGTACGTCTTGCTGAGCGCCTCACCCTTGCGCGCCCAACCGGGCAGCGTCCCCAGCGCCCGCCGGATTTCGAGATCGGACAGTTTCGTCGCCATGGCGTTGCGTGATTCTAAGTGCAAATGGGGATATAGGACATGGGACCCGGAACTAGAGACCTAGTCTTGCGGTTTCGGTGTCTCTTCGGTAAGTAGAGCGTCATGCAGTCCGAGTCGCTCTTCGATTTCCACACGGAAAAAAGCCTCACGCGGGCGGCCCTTCCGGTGATTGGAGAGCAGAAGGACATCCGCTACTACGGCACGCACGCAAAGAGCGTCCTGAACGGAACGGATGTCACCGGGATGGGCTTCTGGTCCATCAATCCGTACGTGGGCTGCGCCTTCGGATGCGCCTATTGCTACGCGCGCTACGCGCATCGCTACGTGATCGAGCGGTCGGTGACGTCGCACCCTGAGCAGACGGTGCTGCGCGAGGCATTCGAGACGCTGCCGCCGTGGCTGGCGTTCGAGCGGCAGATCTTCGTCAAGGAAAACGCGGCGGACGTGCTGCGCAAAACGCTGCGCCACGGATCCGACAAACACCTCAACCTCCTCAAGGGCGAAGGCATCGGGATCGGAACGGCAACTGATCCGTACCAGCCGGCCGAACGCCGCTTTCGCATCACGCGCGGCATCCTCGAGGTGCTGGCGGAGCACGAAGGACTGCGCTGCTGGATCGTCACCAAGAGCCCGCTGGTGACGCGGGACGTCGATTTACTGAGGAGAATCGCGCGTCACAACGACGTCAGCGTGCACATCTCGCTCATCACGATCGATCGCGACCTGGCGCGTCGCATCGAGCCGCGCGCCCCGACGCCGGAGGCCCGGCTGCGCGCGCTGGCGCGACTGCGGGAGCACGGCATCGATGCGGAGATCAACGTGATGCCCGTGCTGCCGGGCATCACCGACCGCGCGGACCAGCTCGAGCCGTTGATCAGGGCGGTGTCGGAAGCGGGCGCGAACCGGGTGCATGCGTGCGCGTTGCGACTGCGCTCCGCCGCGCGGCAACGCTACCTGCCGTTCATCGAACAGGAGTTCCCGGAGCTCGCTCCACGCTATCGCGCGACGTACGAGCGTAGCCATCACGCGGGCGACCGCTATCGCGAAGGGTTGCGCCGTTACTTCGCAAAGATCTGTGCGCGCTATGGCGTCTCGTTCGGCCACGATGACGATGACGACGAGCCCGATGAGCCCAGTGCGGCGTCAGGCGACACGCAGTTGATGCTCGAGTTCTGACGCAAGCGCTGTGGACAGGGTGTGGATAAGACCGTCAGCGGTCGGCTGTTGACGTCGTCATTTCTCCGACCCACATTTTCGGCGTTTCTTCGGTATTGATCCTGCAACCCGTTTCGCCTTGTGAGTGCTGCTTCCGCTACCGCGTCGTCCCCGACTTCACCCGCCAGCGAGCAGGACGCGCCAGCGGTCGTGGTCCTGGAGCGGCTGCGCGCACTGCTGCCGGCGCCGCTGCCGGTGCCGACGGGTTTGCCCACCGGCATCGAGATGCTGGACCGCGCGCTGGCGTCCGGGGGATTGCCGCGTGGACGGCTCACCGAAGTCGTGGGGGCCACGGGAGCGCTGACCCTGCTGCGGCAGGTGGTGGACGCCGCGGTGCAGCGCGGCGAGTGGGTAGCGTACATCGACGCCTCGCGCACGCTGGCGCCGCGCGATTGGGCGCACCTCGGCGCCGCGGAAGGCGTGTGGATCGTGCGGCCGCCCCAGGCGGGCAAGGGCGCATGGTGCGCCGACATGCTGCTGCGCAGCGCCGCCTTCTCGCTCGTCGTGCTCGACTCCGCTCCGCCGATCGCGCGCGCGATCGCCGTCCGGCTCACGGGCCTCGCGCGCGAATCGAACGCCGCATTCGTGACCGTCGGAAGCGGGAGCGCCGGCGCGAACGTCCTGGGCGGCGCGGTGCGACTCCGCGTGAATCGACGACGACAACGGCTGCGGATCGCGATCGAGAAAGGAGCCGATGTCGGCAGGACCAGTCGTCTTCAACAGGTTGTGGAGGTGAGTTGTGCAAACGGGATGGCGCGTCGCCTGTGTACGCATTCCGAGGTTCCCGATCGGCGCGGCGCAGCTCGCGCCGCGGCAGGACGGAAAGGCCGGCGCGCAGCTACCCCTTCTTTTGGAGGACACGACCGGGGGATGTTGCAGCACTGCTGAAGCGGGACATGGGATATCGGATATGGGACATGGGCGCATGGGGAGGCCATCCCGGCGCAAAGAGTCCGTCATCGTCGACGGACCGTCCACCCGCCCATATCCCATATCCGATATCCCATATCCGCTGTTGGAAAAGCATTGGGATGAACGCCCCATAGCCCTCACCGACGGCGCGACGCACCGGCCCAGGCTGCGGAGCGTGTCCGCGGCGGCCGCGCGCACGGGAGTGCGCGCGGGCATGCTGCTCTCGGAAGCGCGCGCGCTGTGCGGAACCCTCGACGCGCTGCCGTGGGACGACGCGACGATGAGCGCCGGGATCATGCGCGCAACCGCGGCGTTCGTGCGGATCAGCCCGCAGGTCTCTCCCGTGGGAGGCGCCCCGGGCATGTGGTGGATCGGCGCGTCGGGATTCGCGGCGGGAGCGCGGGCGGCAGGTGGGCGGAGCGAGAACGCGTTCGCGGCCGCGCTCCTCGCAATCGCGCGCGAGTGGCATCCGCGCGCGCGCGTTGCCATCGCCGACACCTGCGTCGCGGCGCGCGCGGCCACCTGGGCCGGGGCGTCATTCAGGCAGGACGGCGACGATTGCTCGCTCATCACCATCATCCCGCCCGGACGGGACGCGGCGTATCTCGCGCCCGCCCCGCTGACGCTCCTTCCCATGGACAGCGAGATGCGCGACGCACTTCGGGCGCTCGGCGTCCGCACCGTCGGCGCGTTCGCGGGGCTGGACGCCGCCGCCGTGGAGCAACGCTGGGGCGCTGCCGGCCTGACGGCCTGGCGCCTGGCGCATGGCGACGATCCCCGCCGTCCCGTCCTCGCGCGACCGGACGAGCGCCCGCACGTCGAGATGGAGCTCGCGACTCCCGCGTCCACGATGGAGCCGGTGCTGTTCCTCGTGCGCCCCGGCGTCGAGAACCTCGTCGGCGCAACTCGTGTCCCAGGGGCGCGCGATCGCGTCGCTTTCGCTCACGCTCACGCTCGACGACGCGCGCGGAGCGCTGCCGGCCGCGCGGCCGCACACCGTCACGCGCGAGATCCGGCTGCCGCGGCCGCTCGCGCGCCCCGTTCCCCTCGTCGAGCGGTGTCGCGGACTGTTGACGCGGTGGGCGCTCACCGCGCCGGTGACCGCGGTGCGACTCACGGTCCTGCTCACCGCTCCGCTCACCGGCGAGCAAGGCAACCTGCTCGACACGAGCTGGCGCGACCCCGGCGCCGCCGACGCCGCGCTCGAACGGGTGCGCGCGGAACTGGGCCCCGACGTCGTGGTGAAGCCGCACGCCAGAGACGGATACGCGTTCGAGCGGCGTGGAGAGTGGCGCGAAGAGCCGTTCTCGGAGTGCCATGGCGTGCTCGCTGACCTTCGGTTCAGCTCCGCGCAAGAGTGCCATGGCGCGCTCGCTGACCTTCGGTTCTCGCCGGCACTCCGCGCCGAGAACGCTTTGCGCCTGCTGGAATCTCCGGAGCGCGCAGAGGTGGATCGTGACGTGGAGCCGCGCCGGATTCTCTGGCGCGGACGCGCGATCCGGGTCTCGAGCGCCACCGGGCCCGAGCGGCTGTCCGGCGACTGGTGGAACGACGGCTACAGCCGCGACTACTGGCGATGCGAGAGCGACGAGGAGCCCGGCGAACTGGTGCTGTACCGGGACGCCGAGGGGTGGTGGGTGCAGGGATGGTATGACTGAACGGACGTCGGACGTCCGACGTGGGACGTCCGGGTACGTCGAGCTGCACTGCCACTCGGCGTTCTCGCTGCTGGACGGCGCGGCGCTTCCCGAAGCGCTCGTCGCCCGCGCCGCGGAGCTGGGCTACCCGGCCCTCGCGCTCACCGATCACGACGAGCTCGGAGGCGCGGTGCGGTTCGCGCAGGCGGCGGGCGAGCTCGGGATCGGTGGCGATCATCGGCGCGGAGATCACCCTGAGTGGGAACTGGGAAGTGGGCAGTGAGGCGTCCCACTATCCACTGCCCACTTCCCACTCGCACATCGTGCTCCTCGCCGAGAATCGCGAAGGCTACGGCAATCTCTCCACGCTCATCACGCTCGCGCGCATGGAGCAGGCCCGCGCGGCGAGCCGAGCGTGGACGCTCGACACGCTCGCACGCCACGCCGCCGGGCTCTTCGCGCTGACCGGGTGCCCGCGCGGCTGGGTGCCGTCGCTCGCGCGCCGCCGGCGACGTGGACGCCGCGTGCGAGGCCACCGCGACGCTGCTCGACATCTTCGATCGGCGCGTCGCCATCGAGTGCTGGGATCATGGGCTGCCCGAGGAGCGCGAGACGTCGCAGGCACCTGATCGATGTCGCGCGCGCGCTCGACATCCCCTGGGTGGTGACCAACGACGTGCACTACGCGCGCGTCCGCGACCGCGATGGTGCACGACGTCCTCGCCTGCCTCAAGCATGAGCGCACGCTCGACGAGATGGGCACGCGCCTGCGTCCCAACGCCGAGTGGTATCTCAAGAGCGCCGCGCAGATGCGGCGGCGCTGGCAGCATGCGCCGGAAGGCATCGCGCAACACGCTGGCGATCGCCGAGCGCTGCGCGTTCCGGATGGAACAGCTCTCGCCGACGCTGCCGGCATTCCCACTCCCGCCCGGCATCGAGCGCGGACGAGTACCTCGCGCGTCTCGTCGAGCAGGGCGCGCACGGAGCGGCTGACGCGACGTCGAACGTCGAACGTCAGACGTGAACGTTCAACGTACGTCGCGTACGCAGCAACACGATCAGCAACTCGCGCACGAGCTCGCGCTCATCAGGAAGCTCGGACTCGCCGGCTTCTTCCTGATCGTCTGGGACATCGTGCGCTTCGCGCGGCGACGAGGCATCCTCTGTCAGGGACGCGGCTCGGCCGCGAACTCCGCCGTCTGCTTCTGCCTCGGCATCACCGCGGTGGACCCGGTGAAGCTCGGACTGCTGTTCGAGCGCTTCCTGAGCGAGGATCGCAAGGAGGCGCCGGACATCGACGTCGACTTCGCGCACGACGAGCGCGAGCACGTCCTGCAGTACGTGTACGAGAAGTACGGACGCGACCACGCGGCGATGGTGTGCGAGCAGATCACCTATCGCGGTCGCAGCGCCGTGCGCGACGTGGCGCGCGTGCTCGGCTTCTCGGTCGAGCAGGCAGGCAGACTGGCCACGCTCTCGGATCGGTTCTCGGCACGGCCACCGCCGATGCCTTGCGCGGAACGGAAAAGGAAGGTGAAGAGGACGGGTACGAATCCGCCGAAGAATTGATCGCCCACACACTTGGCCAGCAGATGGTTCCGGGTACGGAAGCCACGACGCTCGCTCGCGACGTGAAGGCGAAAGCGAAACAGTGGGGTGATCCGCACGCCGAACCGACGTACAACGAGCGTCGCAAGCCGACGACGGCGGTCCGTGAGACGCACGGCACCGCCAGCGTGATCGAGCATGCCGGACTCGATCCCAGGGACAAGCGCGTCGCCGTCCTGGCCGATCTCGTCGAGGGGCTGCACCAGCTTCCGCGCCACCGCTCGATTCACGTCGGCGGCTTCGTGCTCACCCGGGAGCCGCTCTCCACGATCGTGCCCATCGAGCCGGCGTCCATGAAGGACCGCACCGTGATCCAGTGGGAGAAGGACGATCTCGATCCGGTGGGGCTCGTGAAGATCGACCTGCTCGGCCTCGGCATGCTCACGCTGATCCAGGACTGCCTCACGTACATCCGCCGGACGCGCGGCATCACGGTCGACCTCGGCGCGGCTCGACATGAACGACCAGGCGGTGTACGACGATCTCTGCAAGGCCGACACCATCGGCGTCTTCCAGGTGGAGAGCCGCGCGCAGATGAACACCCTGCCGCGGCTCAAGCCGCGCTGCTTCTACGACCTGGTCGTCGAGGTGGCGATCATCCGCCCCGGGCCCATCCAGGGCGACATGGTGCATCCGTACCTGCGTCGGCGGGCTGGCGAGGAGGCCGTGACGTATCCGCATCCGTCGCTCGAGCCGATCCTCAAGCGCACGCTCGGCGTGCCGCTCTTTCAGGAGCAGGGGATGCAGGTGGCCATCGCGTGCGCGGGGTTCACGCCGGGCGAGGCCGACGTGCTGCGCAAAGCCATGGGACACAAGCGCAGCCACGAGCGCATGGCCGCGATCTGCCAGAAGCTCATCGACGGCATGAAGGCCAACGGCATCGCCGAGGACATCGCGCTGCGGATTTACAACCAGATCAACGCGTTCGCCGACTACGGGTTTCCCGGAGTCGCACGCGGCGAGCTTCGCGCTGCTCGTGTACGCCTCGGCGTACCTCAAGCACTACTACGCGCCCGAGTTCACCGCGGCGATCCTGAACGCGCAGCCGATGGGCTTCTACGCGCCGGGCACGATCATCGAGGACGCGAAGCGGCACGGCGTGCGCGTGCTGCCGATCGATGTCCGGCATTCGCGGTGGGATCATACGCTCCAGCGTTCGACGTCCAACGTACGACGTAGAACGTCTGACGTTGAACGTTCGACGTCTGGCGAAGCCCCGTATGTCCGACTCGGTCTCCGGCTGATCAACGGCCTGGGCTCCAAGGCGCAGGAGATCTACGCAGCGGCGCGCGCCGACGGCCCCTTCACGTCGATCGAGGATTTCGTGCGACGTGCCAGGTTCGATCGCCGCGCGCTGCGCCATCTCGCGATGGCGGGCGCGTTCGACGGATTTCTGAACGAGCCCGACTTGCAGAAGCGGCGAGCCGCCCTCTGGGAGGTTCTCGACGCCGCGCGGGGTGACGCCGGGCCGCTCGCGCCACGCAGGGAGGAGAGAGGAGGGAGGAAGAGGAGGACCCCTCCTCCCCTCCTCCCTCCTCTCTCCTCCCTCCAATGTCTCCGGGCGAGTTGACGGAGGCGGATTACAGAATGACCGGCGTGTCCCTGAACGGCCATCCGATGCTGCATCTGCGACCATACATGACGCCAAATGGCGTGCTCTCGGCCGCCGAGATCGCGAAGCGCGCCACCGACGGCGACCGGGTCGCGGTGGCGGGGCTCGTGATCTGTCGCCAGCGGCCGGGCACCGCGAAAGGATTCGTCTTCCTCACCCTGGAGGACGAAACCGGGACGGTGAACATCGTCATCACGCCCAAACGCTTCGAGCAGCAGGCGCTGCTGATCTCGATGTCCCCTCTGCTGCTCGTGCGTGGCGTGCTGCAGATCGAGCAGGGCGTGGTGAACGTGCGGGCCGATCGATTCCGCGCGCTACAGGCGGAGGTTGGAGCGGAGTACGCGAAGAGTCACGACTATAGGTGATGGGTGTTGGGTGATGGGTGGCAGGAGCAGGCAACACCAACCACCAGCACCTACCACCTACCACCTACCTCCCACTCCCACCCATCATCACGTTGACCCCGAACACGGGTGCCGCTCCGTCCAGGACCACCTGAGAGAAGCCGATCGACGCGGAAACGAAGCCGCCGGGCTTCCAGACTCCGATGCCGCCGCCGAGCACCGCCAGAGTTCCGCTCTTGTCGCAATCCTCGAAGCCCACGGCACACTCGCCCGTTGTCGAACCGAAGCCGAACATCGGCGTGAAATAGGGCGCGACGCGAAAGCCATTCGGAGTCGCGCCGAAACTCACGGTCAGCGGCAAGCCAACGCCGGCCGCGAACGCCGACTCGCTGGTCGGGTTGAGATCCCCGTACCCGATGTCGGCGCTGACCGCGATGGTGAGCGACGACCCTCTCTCCCGGTCGCCCGCCTCGTACAGACGCACGTCGCCCCCCGCACCAACCATCAAGGCCGGGGTGCAGCCGTCGCACTCGGCGTCATTCACTCCCACGGTAGCCGAAATGCTGCTCTGGAAGCCGAGCGCGAGTGTCCCCGCCAGCGCGTACGAGTTCGTCGGCAGAGAGTCTTGTTCCCTGACGGCGTAGCGGATTCCGATCTGAGCACCGCTGCGGCGCCGGCTGACCATGGCCGGCGTCATCAGGGGCGCGAGCGCGCCAATGTGCGTAAAGCGGAGCGCCACGAAAGCGCGTTCGTCCGCGAGGTCTCCGACCGGAAGTGTCTGGCCGCGCGCCATGGCGAAGGGAGCGACGAGCGCCGCGGCTGCAAGCAGGGTCAGGCATCGCATACCCTGCGGAATTGCAACTTCCGCGCTTCTACCGCGAAGCCTCTCGCATGCTCCAGTACGCCGCGTCCTTGATCAGCACCTCGAGCTCGACGCTTCCGTCCTCTAGCGCCGAATAGTCCGCGATGTGGATCGCGGTCGTGTGCACGACGCGACCTGCGTCGTCCTCCAGCGACAAGCCAAGGGCGTCGCGCGACTTGTGATACCGGGCGAGCTTCGTCGCGTCGGCGACTGGACCGCCGGGGGCCGGCACGGCCTCGGCGTAGAGGGCGAAGACCGGCTCCACGAGGTCGTACCCAACGCCAGGACGGAACTTCCCCCGCGCGCGGCCGAGCGCGGGTTCGATGTCCTCGAGGTCCGAGTAGCCGATCGCGACGTCTTTCAGTTTCACCGTATGGCGGCCCGCCGGCGCGCGCAGTTGCGTCATGATCCTACGATAAACGACCGGCCGTCGCCGCGAACAACCGGAACGCTCCCCGCGTCAGCGAACCGCCGCGATGCACTCGATCTCGACGCGCGCGTTGCGCACCAGGCCCACGCTGCCGAGCGCCGAGCGCGCCGGCTTGTTGGTCGGGAAGTACGTGGTGTACACCTGATTCATCGCGCCCCACTCCCCGATGTCGGCAAGAAAGACCGTGCACTTCACCACGTCGCTCATCGTGAGGCCATTGCGCTCCAACGCGGCCTTGATGTTCTCGAGCGTCTGACGCGTTTCCGGTCCGATCCCGCCGGGAGCTACCCGGCCGGTGGAGTCGTTGCCGATCATCCCGGAGACGAACAGAAGATTCCCGGCGCGGACCGCCTCGGAGAACGGGCCGACCGAGTTGGGGCGGGCGAGAAACTCCACGCGGGACCTCGGAGCGCAGGCGGCGATGATGACCAGGGCCAGCGGAAGCAGGCGACGCATTGAGGTCTCTTGTGTGGTGATGGAGGGAAAGTCACGCCGACAGATACTTCTCCCGCAGGACGTTCACGTGGTGGCGCTCGTGACCCGCCGTGATGAACGCGAGCGCGCGCACCGATACGGGGTTATCGCTCGCCATGCCCGAGCGGACGAGCTCCTCCTCGGAAAAACTTTGGAAGAGCGACAGCGTTGCCGCGCGCACCGCCTTGAACTCCGCGATCAGCTCCTTCAGGGGTCGCGTGCCCGCGCTGGAGGCACCGGCCCACTTCTGCTCGTCGAATGACGGAAGGTGGGCCGTCTCGCCGCGCGCGAAGGCCAGAGCGCGATACGTGAAGACGCGCTCCGTGTCGGTCACGTGCCCCACGACCTCGCGAATGTTCCACTTGCCCGGCGCGTAGCGGTACGTCGATTCCCCTTCGCCGATCTTCTCGAGCAGGTCGACGGTCTCGCGACCCTGGCGTTCCAAGGCGTCGAGAAAATCGTCGTCGGGGACGGTACCGATGTAGCGCCCATAGTACGGCGCGTATTCGCTGTCCTTTGGACGTGCGATCGTAGTGGCCATGACATTCCTCCTTTATCGCGGC
Organism: uncultured Gemmatimonadaceae bacterium; assembly: GCA_963724885.1. Lineage (GTDB taxonomy): Bacteria > Gemmatimonadota > Gemmatimonadetes > Gemmatimonadales > Gemmatimonadaceae > DASPMP01. The sequence continues at coordinate 1,149,942 of CAVRWG010000005.1, forward strand.
CGAACGATCGCCGCCGCGCTCACATTGCCGTTCCGGTCCACCGCCGCGACGCTGCCGACGTCGATGTCTCTGCCGCCGTCGTCGGATTTGAATATGTGGCTTCGGGCGTCACCCGGAAGAATCGTCGTCTTCCATTCGCCGTTGGTCCGCGACTGCACCAGCCACCACGCTACCGGCTCCTGCTCCATCGGCGCGAAGCGCAGCGACACGTCGCCATTCAGGCTGTCGCGCACGGCGTGAGCCAGCGGCCGGGATGGCGGGATGCTGTCCAGCCACGGCGTGGCGGGCACCAGCGCGGCCTCGGCGTACAGCGTCGCCAGACTGTCCGCGATGCCGTCCACGTTTTGCATCAGGACCTTCGCGTTGAAGTGGATGTGGCCCGTCGCGCCTGGCGTGTCCCGCGTGACCCTGATCTGCCGCGCGATGTCGGCCGGCGTCATCTTGCGGAGACCGGTGAGCGGGATCTTGTACAGCGGGAGCCCGGGCCACACGTGGCGGCCTTTCCTGTTCTGCTCCACCCACCATGCCAGGATCACGGGATAGCTCTGCTCAGGCGGCTCGACGGGCCAGTAGAGTTGCGGCGCCAGGTAGTCGAGCCAGCCCTGCTCGAGCCATTTCTTCGAGTCGGCGAACAGCTCCTCGTACGTGTCGATGCCCGCTTCGATGCTGGGCGGATGTGCGGGACGCCAGATGCCGAACGGGCTGATACCCACCTTGACCCGCGCTTTCTCGCCTTTCACAGCCGTGTAGAGCTCGCGGATGAGGAGATCGACGTTGCGCCGGCGCCAGTGCGCGCGATCCAGCTTGCCTCCTCCGCGCCGGTACGCGGCAAAGGTGCGCGAGTCGGGGAACTCCACCTTCGCGCCTCCCTCCGACACGGGGTACGGATAGAAGTAGTCGTCGATGTGAACGGCATCCACGTCGTACCGCCGGACGACGTCCAGCACCACGCGAATCATCCGCCGGCGCACCTCCGGGATAGCCGGGTCCATCCAGAGGTGCGGCCCGTATTGCACGACGTGACCCGGCCGCTGCCTGCTCACGTGCATCGGGTCCCTGTCGTCGTTTCGTGAATAAGCCGCCCGATACGGATTGAACCAGGCGTGGAGCTCGAGCCCACGCTTGTGCGCCTCGGTGATCGCGAACGCGAGCGGATCCCAGGCGGGAGACGGCGGTTTCCCCTGCTCGCCCGTGAGGTAGCGTGACCACGGCTCGAGTTGGGAGTCGTACAAGGCGTCCGCTTCCGGGCGAATCTGGAACACGATGGCGTTCATTCGCAGGGAAGCGGCGCGGTCCAGGATGTCGAGCAGCTCCTGCTGCTTCTCCTCCTCGGACAAGTCGGGTCGGCTGGGCCAATCCATGTTCCTCACCGTCGCTACCCAGACCGCGCGGAGCTCGCGCGGAACCGGAGGCGGGCGGAGTGAGTCCGGGATTTCGCGGGTTTGCGCGACTGCCAGGCAAGGCAGCGCGCAAAGGGCTGCAAACGTGCGCATGAAGGGCAAGCTAAGTGGGTGATTATGTGTTGGGTGTTGGGTGTTGGATACCACACACCACCTGACACCCACGATCTATATTCGATGGACTTCTTGACCTGAATCCCAATGGCGAGGCAGCGGGGAGGGCCCAATCCAGCGAAGAAGCGCGGATCGCGCCGTGGCCGCTCACAGCCCAAGAAGCCCGCTGCGTCGTATTACATGCAGCCCGGCAAGCGCGGGTCCGTGGTGATCCTGCACAGACCGGTAGGCAATCGGGTTTCGCCCAAGGTGTGCGGCGTGATGCCGAGCCGCTCGCATGCCAAGGCGCTGGTGGATCAACTGCAACGCGCCGAGTCCGCGCTGCACGACCTCTTCTACGAGGCCACGGACGACGGGATCGAGGGGCTGGAAGCGGTGCTCGCTGCCTGCCGCGACGCCGTGCTCACGCGCTCGCCTCCGGACGCAAGCGCCATGACGACGGACGAGATGGCCGCGGAACGGCTGCGCATCCAGACCGAACTGGACACCCAAGCCACGCCGCGCCGGCCGGCCCCCTAGGCGATCTCCAACGCTACGGCGCGCTTGCGGTGCGCGCGCCAGTAGAGCACGCCGCCAGAGCCGATGAAGAGCGTCGCGCCCCCCAGCACCTTCACGAAGAACAGCATCGGGTGCGCCGTTCCGGACGGGGGAATCGTCGCAATCACCATCGCGAACAGCGTCACGAACCCGCCACTCCCCGCGATGACCAGTGCGCTCCACAGGCCGCGTCCGCCGCTGGCCGCACTCGCGACCTCGCGGCTCCTGTGGATGACGAGCGAGGCGAACAGGTAAAGGAACGGGACGAAGTACACCAGCAGCTGCAGATCGAGCATGATGATGTACACGGTCTCGACCGTCGTGCCCTTGCCCAGCACCGAGAGCAGCAGCGCCACGGTGGCCAGGCCGGCCATGACGAGGATCGCCACGTAGGGCGTTCCCCAGCGCGGATGCACCTTGCCGAAGGCCGGCGGGAAGTAGCGATCGAGGCCGATCACGAACGCGACGCGCGCAGGCCCGGAGATCCACGCGCCCACGTTGCCGAGGTTTCCGAGGGCGACCGAGAGCGCCGCGATGGGCACCAGCCATGAGAGCGCCGGCGAAATCTCCCGCGCGCCGCGTGCGATCCCCTGAAGCAGGCCGGACACGACGTTCAGCTCCCCGACCGGCATCAGCCAGAGTAATGCTCCCGTGCCGAGTGTGTACACCAGCGCGATGACAGGCGCGGACAGGAACACGGAGCGCGGAAGCGTTTCACCCGGCTTCTCGATTTCGCCGCCCAGCGCGGCGGCCAGCTCGAGTCCCGTGAACGCGAACGCGATCGACGCCCACAGGTTCAGCGAGCTGAGGTCGGTGAGATTCGGCGTGAGCGAGCCGGACGTCATGGGATTGGCCGCCGGCGTTCCACGCGCGATGGCGATTCCCGCAAAACAGATCAGCAGCAATCCCGGCAGGACCGTGCCGACTCCGCCCAGGTTCTGCAGCCAGCGGCCGCGCGACGTGCCGATGACGTTGAGTCCCACCGCGAGCCACAGCGCCCCCAGCGTCACCGGCAGAACGTACAGCCAGCTGTCGGCCAGCCCGGACTCGCCGCGGCCGAAGGCGTACGTCCCGATGACCGCGGTGCTCATCAGCAGATTGGGATAGTACAGCACGTTGCTGATCCAGTAGCACCAGCCGCAGATGAACCCGTGGCCTTCTCCCAGCGCGCGTTTCGTCCACGTGTACACGCCACCCTCTTCCGGGAAGCGCCGCGTCAATTCGACGACGGCCAGGCCGATGGGGACGAAGAACAGCAGCGCCGCGAGCAGCCAGAGTATGATCGCGGCAGGCCCGGCCTTGGCCGAGGTCGCGAGCCAGCGCAGGCTGATGACCGCGGCCAGGTTGAACAGCACCAGGTCGCGGAGCGTGAGGACGCGCTTGAGCGACGTCAAAGACGGCAGGGATTAGGGAAGAGCCAATAGGGAATAGGGTACGACTGTGGGACAAGGGACAGGGATTGGGAAGGCCTAATCGTGCGCTCCCGTCCCGAGTCCCATCCCTCTTCCCCTTCCCTTTCCCGCCGTTGTAGTTGCCCTATTCCCGATTCCCTCTTCCCTGACCCCCGTCCTTCATGGCGTCCGGGTGGGAGCCGGAGGGAACGGCGACCGGAGGTCGGCGAACGTGGTGAGGGGACTCGGAGCGCGCGCGACGCGCGCGCCGTCGACGACGGCGACCGGGCCGTTGCGGATCGCGGGTGTGGGCTGGACGCGCAGGTTGCCGCTGCTCAATGCCGCCGAGCTCTTGATCGAATTCGCGACGTAGCCGCTGTCCGCACGCACGACGCGCAACTCCCACAGGTCCACATACGGGGGCGCGCCAGGAAGCGTATCCACCACCGAGAACTGCTCTGGGATGTAGTCCATCTCGCCCGCGCCCTCGCCGCGCACGAAACCGAACATCGGAGCCGGCGTCGGGCTGATCGGCCCGAAGTCGAAGAAGGAGACTTCACGGCCCTCGTACCAGCCGGTCATCGCGGTCGCCGAATCGCCGGCCAGTCGCGCGCCGGAGGGAACGACGGGAAGGTTGAACGTGAGGTTCGTTTCGCTGTAGCTCGCGCGCCCGCGACGCACCTGGGCCGCGACCGCGGCGGTGTCCCGGAGCTGGTTGGGCTGCACGTGATCGGCTGTGATGACGTACGTCAGGAGCCAGATCCCGCTGTACCCTTCGAGCCGCGGCAGGCTGGTGAAGATCGGGTGCTGGCCGCGCATCGCCACGGGATTGCCGCGCATGTCGAAGCCGTGGATCGGCCAGAGCACCCGGCCGACGGCCAGCGGCTGCGCGGTGACGCCCATGGCGTAGTACATCACCTGGCGATCCCGGAACCATCCGGACTGCAGCGGGATTTCGCCGGCGAATTGGGGGGCGAGTTTGTCGAGCGCCGCCTGCCCGTTCGCCGAGATTGGCGGAGGCGTGTAGGCGGACACCGCTTGCTGACGCTGCGCGCCAAGCGACGACGCGAGAAGCAGCGGCGCGCTCGAGGCGACCACGGCGATGACGATTCTCATGCAACCCTCCCGACGCGGACGCCGAGCGGCCAGACGATTTCTCGCGCCCGCTCTGACGGTCCCCATAAATGTCCGATTCGCTTCACGAGTGGAGCCACGGGATCCGAACCGCGTTTTGCGCGGTATCCCGCGACCGCGGACCAGCTGCCCAGATACTCTTGCAGTTGACTGAGTGACCACCGGACTCGCAACTCGAACCGCGGTACGGGGACTTCGTCGAAGGGAAACGGGATGGTCCGGTAGCCCTCGTCCACCCAGCGTCGGGCGGGGTTCCAGTAGGGCCCCAGGGTTTCGTGCTCGAACTCGCGCAGGAGCCGTTCGACGTCCGCGCCCGCCCGGCAGGAGCCATACGACCACGCCGCGATGACCCCTCCAGACGTGGTAACGCGGTGCACTTCCGTGTAGAAGCGATCGAAGTCCAGCCAATGGAGCGCCTGCGCGATCGTCACGGCATCAACGGAATGGTCCTCCAGCCCGCTGGCCTCGGCCGGCGTCACGCGGTATTCCACGTTCGACACACGCGGCGCGTGCGCGATCTGCTCGGTGCTGGCGTCCGAGGCGATCACCCTGTCGAAATACCGCGCCAAGTCGCGCGCGGCCTGACCGTTCCCGGTGGCACAGTCCCACGCCAGATCCCGTCGCGGCGCCTGCGAGGCGACGAACCGGAACAGCTCGTCCGGATAGCCGGGCCGGGCTGCCGCGTACGAAGCCGCGTGGCGCGAGAAGAGATCGAGAAAACGAACTAGTCCCCCGTCGTGCCGAGGTGCATGCGACGTTCATGATGCGCGTCTCGCTCGTCGATCTCTCTCCGGGCTGTCAACAACGAAACGCCGATGCCGACCGCGAACGCCAGCGGAATCGTCACGAGGGCGGGGTTCTTGAGCGGGAACCAGGCGTCGCTGTGCTTCAGGACGTCCACCTGGATCGTGGGCGACAGCCAGATGAGCAGCAGCGTGCCGAACGTGCCCGTGACCATGCTCGCCACGGCACCCGCCGTGGTCAGGCGGCGCCAGAAGATGGCCATCAGCAGCGCCGGGAAGTTCCCGCTCGCGGCGATCGCGAACGCCAGCGACACCATGAACGCGACGTTCTGCCCCTTGAAAGTGATTCCCAGCGCCACGGCGGCCACACCCAGCACGACCGTGGCTGCTCGCGCGACTTTCAGCTCCTCGTCTCCACTCGCCTCGCCGTGTCGTACGACGTGCACCCAGAGATCGTGCGACAGCGCCGACGCCCCCGCGAGGCACAGGCCGGCGACGACGGCGAGGATCGTCGCGAACGCCACCGCCGCGATGAAGCCGAGGAACGCCGTGCCGCCGATGAACTCCGCGAGCAGGGGCGCGGCCATGTTGCCGCCGCGATCCACGGCCCGGATGGCGTCGGGCCCCACGAACAACATGGCGCCGAATCCCAGCACGAACGTCATCAGGTAGAAGAACCCGATGAGCCCCGTCGCGTAGAACACCGACGTGCGCGCGGCACGCGCGTTGGGCACCGTGTAGAAACGCATCAGGATGTGCGGCAGGCCGGCGGTGCCGAACATCAGCGCCATGCCGAGCGAAATCGCGTCCCACGGGTTCGCGACGAGCTGGCCCGGCGCGAGCACGGCCTGACCGTAGCGCGCGGCCGCGGCGCCGAACAGCGCGGCGGGATTGAACCCGAAGCGCGACAGGACGAGCAGCGCCAGCAGGAGCGCTCCGCCGAGGAGCAGGACGGCCTTCACGATCTGCACCCAGGTCGTCGCGATCATCCCGCCGAACAACACGTAGGCGATCATCGCGGCGCCCACGATGATGATCGCGGTCTCGTACGAAAGACCGAACATCAGCCGGATCAAGCCACCCGCGCCGACCATCTGCGCGATGAGGTAGAAGACCACCGTCGCCAGCGTCCCGATGGCCGCGGCGATTCGCACCGGCTTCTGCCTGAGACGGGCCGCAACCACGTCCGCGAAGGTGTACTTGCCGAGGTTGCGAAGCGGCTCGGCGATGAGGAACAGCACCACCGGCCAGCCGACGAGCCACCCCGTCGAGTAGATGAGGCCATCGAATCCGGTGGTGGACACCAGGCCGGCGATCCCCAGGAACGACGCGGCGCTCATGTAGTCCCCGGCCAGCGCGAAGCCGTTCTGCACGGGGCTGATCGTGCGGCCCGCGGCGTAGAACTGCTCGGTGGTCCGCGTGCGGCGCGCCGCCCACCAGGTGATGCCCAGCGTGATCGCGATGAACACGAAGAAGAACACCATCGCGATCGCGTTCGGCTCGCCGATGGCGGTTTGCGGCGCTGGAGTCTGCTGCGGGGGGATCATCGCGACGCCTCGCCGATGGCCTTGAGCTTCGTGTCGTAGTGGGCATTGGCCCAGCGCACATAGACCCACGTGAGCAGCCACGAGGCCACGATCACGAGCGCGCCGAGCAGGATCCCGAGACTCAGCCCCGGAACGATCGTGCGCGCCAGCAGTTCCTTGTTGAAGGCGATGAGGAGGATGAAGCCGAAATAGATCGCGACCATCGCCGCCGTGAGCGCGCCCGCGACACGTCCGCGGGCGCGCGCCAGCGCGCGCAGCTGCGCTGCCTGGTCATCCGGGGGGGAGGCCGCCACTACTTGCCGCCCAGCGAGCGGTACACCAGTTCGACGAAGACCGGCGGCTGGATGAAGCCCTTGCCCCACTTGGCGTCGTGGTCGGCCGTGAGATTCGCGGCTTTGAGTTGCTCGAGCGTGCGCCCCTTGGCCATCTCGGCGCGGACGCGGTCCCGGAGGGTCGCAACCATTGTCCGGTACTCACGCAGCCCCGCGCAGTTGGTGCTGGGCCCGTGCCCGGGGATCACGATCGTCTCCGCGTTGCAGATCGCGAGCGCGCGGTCCGCCGCGCCGACGACACCGTTCACGTTCCCCCCACTCGAGACGTCGATGTACGGATACCCGGTGGCAAAAAACGTGTCGCCCATGTGGATGACATTGGCTTTCGAGAAGTACACGAGCGCGTCGCCGTCGGTGTGCGCCGGCGCCACGTGAAAGATCACGACGTCGTCACCGTTGACGTGGAAGGTGACTGTGTCGTTGAACGTGACCACGGGGAGCGCCGCGGCTGGCGACGGAGGCGTGCTCCGGTTGAACATCTGATTGAACTGTTCTGTGGACATGCGCTTGCGCACGTTGTCGTGCGCAACCAGCAGCGCGCCGGCCTTCCCCATGTTTTCGTTGCCACCCGTGTGGTCGCCGTGCCAGTGCGTGTTGACCACAAACTTCACCGGCTGCGGCGTCACGTCCTTGATCGCCGCGAGAATCTTCGCCGTGAGCGGCGCGAATTGGTCGTCCACGACGAAGGCCGCGTCGCTGCCGACGCTCAAGCCGATATTCCCGCCGGAGCCCGTGAGCATGTAAACGCCGCCGCGCAGCGCCTGTGCCCGGACGGTGATGGTGTCGAAGTTCACCTGCGCGGCGAGCGCCGCGGGTACAGCCGCAAGCAGCAGTGCGTGTCTGATCATTGGTCCGGGGAAGGAGACGGGATAAACTGCGCTTGGCGGCGAATGAGGCGCAACATTTCCCGCCGAATCAGGCCGCTGAACGGGCCGACGACGGCCCAGTAACGGCGAAAACGTCGGCGGCTGTCGTCGTCCGCGCAAAGCACGCGGGTTTCCGTCGTGAGCCGCGCACCCCGTGGTGTCGGATCGACGCGGAAATTCCACGCGGCTTTCGCCGTCCCCGGCGACAGCGCTTCGAGGAACGCCGCGCGATCGCCCTCGCACACGTTGCCCGTCAGGGACCAGAATCGCCCAAGAATCCCGGCAACCATCTCGCGTGGCGCGCGCTCGCCGAGGCGAAAGAATGTGCCACGTTCGGGAAGCAGCCCGAAGCGAACGAAGCTCTCACCGCCGCGACGACGGCCCAGCATGCGAATCGCCATGAGCGCGCGCGTGATCAGGGCCTTGGAAAGGTCCGCTTCCCTTAGCGCGCGATACACCGCGTCCGGCGGCGCCGGGACATCGATGCCGTACGAGGCCTTCATGTCGTACGCGGGCATGAGCTGGTCGAGCAGCGAGGTGGACATGGCGGCCCGCAACCGCTCGAGGTCCGCGGGTGTATCGACATCGGTCGGCTTCGCCACACCCAGCTCCACGAAGGCCGCGCGCCCGGGATCGCGCTCGGTGAGCGCGCGCGCGCCCGCGTCGCCACCGAGCATGCCCACTTCGCCGAACACCGACCGGTCGAACAGCACCGGGTGGCCCCGAACGCCGTCGTACAAGGGCACGACGATGCTCGCGCCGCCCTCCCGATACCGCTCGTACACGCGACGCAGCGCCTCGCGCGGCACCCCGGGTTCGTCCGCGAGCGCGACGAGGACGGCTTCGGTATCCGCGCCGAACGCGGCCACGCCCGCGGCAATCGAGGTTCCGATCCCCGCGTCCGCGCCGTGGTTCACGACGTAGCGCACGCGAAGTCCGGCAAGCGCTCGCTGCACCTCGCGATGTTCCGGCGGAACCACGACGAGAACCTCGTCAATCGGCGCGCCGGCCAGCGCCTCCGCGCTCCACCGCACGATCGGCTTGCCGTCGAGATCCTGCAGCAGCTTCGGCGCCCCGAAGCGGCGGGCAGAGCCCGCGGCCAGCAGCAGCGCCGCGATCACCGCTCGGCACCGAGCCCCGCGAGCGCGTCCCGCAGCGCCCGGAGCGGAAGCGTCGCGCAGGCCACGCGTCCCGCCGGCAGCACGGAACCGAGCGCCGCGAGCGAATCATCGTCCGTGATCGCGAGCGCGGCCTCGAGTGTGGCGCCGGACACCCGCTCGGTGAGCAGCGATGCGGACGCGGTGCAGATGGCGCAGGCGTTGGCGGTGAACGCGGCCGCGCGAATCACCGGGCCGTCCACGTCCAGCTCGATGCGCACGCGATCGCCGCACAGTGGGTTGTATCCCTCGCGCGACACCGTCGGCCGGTCCAGCATCCGCTGGTTGCGAGGGCGACGGAAGTGCTCCAGCACCGTGGCGCCGTAAGGGAGAGCCACTAGCCGCCTGGTTCAGGGTTGGACGTAGAACGTTTGACGTTGGACGTCGGACGTTCAACGTTCGACGCTCTCGAGGCAATCGGCTTTTCCTCGCGCACAGCGATCAGCTGGGCCGCGATGCTCAGCGCGATCTCCTCCGGCTCGCGGCCGCCGATGTCCAGGCCGATGGGCGCGTGGAGCCGCGCGAGCTCCTCGACCGAGAACCCCTCGTCCCGCAGCAGCTCGCGGACGGCGTCGGCGCGCTTGCGTCCCGCCAGCATGCCGACGAACCGCACGGGCGACCGGAGCGCCTCGCGCAGGATCGGCAACTCGTACTTGTAGTCGTGCGCGGTGAGCACGATGTACGAGCCCGCGATGAGGTGCGGACGCACGAGATCCGACGGCATGCCGACAAGTACGTCGTCCGCTGACGCGAACCGGTCGCGCGTCGCGTAGCGCTCGCGGCCGTCCACGACCACGACCCGGAGGCCCAGGGTATGCGCGAACCGGGCGAGCGATGAAGCCACGTCGGACGCGCCAACCAGGACCAGCGTGTCCGCGGGCGCGATGCGTTCCACGAATCGCTCGGCGGTCGGCTCGCCGGCGAAGTCCGTCGTGACCGTGCGCCGCGGCAACGTGCCGTTCGCGATCGCCGTCACGACGAATGCCTCGCGCCCCGACCGGCTGATCTTCGTGGCAGACTCGTAGGCCGCCACCGCGGGATCGTCGCCCCGCAACGAAACGGGCTCGATGAGCAGGTCGAACTCCGCGCCGCACGCGAGGCCCAGCTCGAGCGCCTCGGCGTCGTCCACCACGACCGTGAGACGCTCGCTGCGATTCTCCCGCAGCAGGCGATCGCCGTGCTCGACGACGCGCGCGTCGACGCACCCTCCGATCGAGACCGAGCCGAGCAATCGCCCGCCCGCGCCGACGAACAGCTTGGAGCCGAGCGGACGCGGGCTGCCGCCGCGCGCCCCCACGAGCGTCGCCATGGCGACACGGTCCTCGTGCTCGCGGAGCTGCGCTATTTGCTCGAGGAAATCGGCCATGCCTCAGTCTTCAGTCATGGCATCCAGCGCGTCAAGCCATAGGCGCCGGATTTCACTCGCCCCGGCGGCGTTCGGCTCGATCCACGACCGCTTCCAGTACCACCGGTCGGCCGCCGCGGCGGTCATGCCATGGCCGAGGAAGTGGCGATATGCGTCGGCGACCACGGCTCGAGGAGTCATTGACGCCACGCCGCGAATCCTGTCGTTGAGGTCGTGCAGCGACTCGAGCGGAAGCTTGCCGGCGTCGTCGAAGACGCCCGGGATCTTGCGGGTGTCGTCCGACGGGTCGTACACCGTGGTGAGGACGAGCGTCGCGTTGGGCCGCGCGCGCCGCAGCGACTCCACGAGGAGCTCGTAGCCGTCGCCGATGTCCTTGACGATGAGGCGCAGCAGCGACGCGACCGGGCGGTTGGCGAAGGCGCTGATCAGGTCGTTGCCGCCGATGGACAGCGTCAGGATCGTGGGCTCGTCGCTCTCGGCCAGCTGGGGCAATTGCGATCCGAAGACGTCGCCGATCGTGGCTCCGTCCTCGGCGACGTTCTGAAGGCCGATATCCGGGAACCGCGACGTCAGGTCCCGTCCGATGAACTCGGGATAGTGGTCGTCCACGTTGCGATGGAGCAGCGATGCCGCGCCCAGCGGCGCGACGGTCCCGGCCCGCGCATCCCACTCAAGCGCCACCGCTACGTCGACCTCGCCGGCGTCGAGGGCCGGATAGAGGTCGATTGACATGCTAGTCGCCGAGGGCGATGTACTGGCTGAATACCTCGGGCACCGTCGTAGTTCCCGGCGTTCAGGCGACTTCGGGCAGCTCCAACCCCCGTGTCGCCAGAATCCGCACCACCGCTTCGCCGATCTTCGAGTTCGGCGTGCTCGCTCCCGCGGTGATTCCCAACCGGATCTCGCCGGCGCCGAGCCAGTCCCTCGTGTCGGCCTCCACGTGCTTGAGGCCGGGGAGCCGATGGTGCACGGTGCCGGTCTCGGGATCGATGCCTTCCGGCGACTCCACGTGATAGGTCGGCACGCGCTCGGCGCAGAGCGCCGCGAGCGAGATCGTGTTGCTGGAGTTGAACCCGCCGATCACGACCATCGCGTCGAGCGGCTCGCGCAGCAGCTCCTTCACGGCGTCCTGCCGCTCCTGCGTGGCGCTGCAGATCGTGTCGAAGGTGCGGAAATCCGCGCTCGCGCGCGGCATCGCCGCGCGCCCGCGCGATCGCCATCGCCCACCTCCTCGCCGATGGCCAGCGATTCGCGCGCCAGCATCGTCGTCTGGTTGGCGACGCCGATGCGTTGGAGGTGCGCGGCCGGATCGAAGCCGGGCGACGCACGCGTGACCGAGCCGCGCCATGAGGGCCGTCGGCGTCCGCGCGACCCTCGATGTAGTCGCACACCAGCCGCGCCTCGTCCATGTCGCGCACGATGAGATAGTGCCCGCCGTCGTACTTGCGCACCTGCGACGCCGTCGCGCGCGTCTCTTCGTGGTAGTGCTTGCCGTGGATCAGCGCGGTGAAACCGTCCCGCGCGTAGCTCTCGACGCGCTTCCAGACGTTGAGCACCGAGCCGCACGTCGTGTCCACGAGGATGCAGCCGATGCGCGCGCAGCTCCTCGAAGTCGTGGATCGTGACGCCGAACGCTGGGAGGATCACCACGTCGTCGGGCGTGACGCCCGAAAAGTCGAACTGCCCGTCGCGCGGGCAGCAGGATCTCGATGCCCATCTCGCGCAGCCGCGTGTTGACGTGCGGGTTGTGGATGATCTCGCCCACGAGATAGATGCGACGATCGGGGAACTTGCGCCGCGTCTGGTAGGCGTACTCGACCGCGCGCTCGACGCCGTAGCAGAACCCGAATTCGCGGGCGAGACGGAACGGTGACGTCGCCCGACCGTGAGGGTGTAGTCCTCGGACCGCATCCGGTCCACGAGTCGGCCGCTGTAGTCCGCGGCGAGCTCGTCCTGGACCTCCGCCCGGAGGCCGAAACCCTTTCTGAAATAGGTACTTGGGTCGGGTACCGCCATGCCGAAACCTAGCCCTCGGAAGGGTGTTTCGGGTGACGGGCGCGACGGTTTGGTCGCTGGGACGCCGCGGGTCGTAGATTGGTATACGTGCGTCGCTCGTCCCGCCTCACCGCGAGTCACGGGTCGTTTTCAGCGCGAGTGACGCATGATGCGTGATCCATGCTGATGCACGACTGTGACTCGTGAATTGCCCATGGCGCTGACAGTTGACGCACTCGTAGCCGGCACCGAGGCCGCCACGCCGCTGCTCCGGCCCCCCGCGCTCATGAAGGGCGACACGATCGGGGTCGTCGCGCCGTCGTACTCGCCGCGCGAGGGCTGGCTCACGCGCGGCGTGAAGGCGCTGGAGCGCGCCGGCTTCAACGTGCTTCTCGACGCGGAGCTCGATGGCGTTCCGGCGCTTCCTGCGAAAGGAAGACGAGCGCCGCGCCGAGAACTTCATGGCCATGTGGGTCGACCCGCGCGTCAAGGCGGTCATCGGCGGCACCGGCGGCTATGGCGCCGTGCGCATGCTGCCGTACCTCGAGCCCGAGGTCTTCCGTCTCAATCCCAAGGCGTTCGTCGGCTACTCCGACATCACCGCGCTGCACCTCTGGCTCAATCGACGCGCCGGACTGCGGATCGTTCCACGGTCCGACGGTGGACGATCTCGTTCCCGGCATGCGCGATCCGACGTTCGCGTCGCTGCTCACCGCGCTCACGTACGCCGCGCCCGACCACGCGGCTCGGCCGCGGCGTCGCGCGCGCGGTGCGGCCCGGGCGCGCCGTCGGCCGGCTCGTCGGCGGCAACCTCTCGCTCGTGCAGCAGTCCATCGGCACACCGTACGAGGTACCCGCGGACGACGCGATTCTCTTCCTCGAGGAGACGCAAGCGACCCGATGTCGGTGGTGGACGAGCGGCTCGTCCACCTGCGCGCTTCGGGCCTGCTTCCGCGCGTGCGCGGCATCGTGTTCGGGCACCTCTCGCTCGACCGCTCCGAGGAGGACGAGTTCGAGGACTTCGTGCTCGACCTCGTCTCCGACCTGGACGTGCCCGTGCTCATGGACTTTCCCGCCGGACACGAGATCCCGAACCTGACGATGCCGCTCGGCACGGAGGTCGAGCTCGTCGTGGAAGAGGAGACGCGGGTGGATCCAGTACCACGAGGATGCGCTCGACGCACTCCCGACCCCGACGAGCATGAGCGATCATTTCGACCTCGTCGTGATCGGCGCCGGTCCCGCCGGGGAGAAAGGCGCGGCGCAGGCCGCGTACTTCGGCAAGAAGGTCTGCATCGTCGAACGCGCCCCCAGGCCCGGGCGGCGCTGCCGTCAACACGGGCACGATTCCGTCGAAGACGCTGCGCGAGACCGCGCTGTACTTCAGCGGGCTGCGCCAGCGCGGGCTCTACGGCGTCGACCTGCGCGTGAAGCACGACATCACGATCGCCGACTTCATGTTCCGCGAGCGCGCGGTGGTCGAGTCGGCGTGGGCGCTCATCGACGAGAACCTCAAGCGGCATCAGGTCACGGCCGTGCAGGGGTCCGCGTGCATCGTTGGGCCGAAGACGATCGAGGTGACGCGCTACGGGCAACCCGACCGCGTCGCTCACCGGCGACGCGATCCTCGTCGCGACGGGCTCGCATCCCCAGCAGCCGGAGCGGCATCGCCGTGGACGGCCGCGATCATCGTCGACAGCGATTCGCTGCTGACGCTCGAGCGGATCCCGGCGCGCATGATCGTGATCGGCGGCGGCGTGATCGGCTGCGAGTACGCGTGCATCTTCGCCGCGCTCGGCGTGCAGGTCACGATCGTCAACGCGCGGTCGCGCCTGCTCGCGCATCTCGACGCCGAAGTGGGCGACGCGCTGCGGCGTCAGATCACCGCGCGCCTCGGCATCTCGGTGCATGTCGACGTCGAGGTGTCCGGGCTCGTCGTCGAGGGGCAGACCGCTCGCGTGGACCTGTCCGACGGCACTGCAGCTGCATGCCGACGTGGTGCTCTTCAGCGCGGGCCGCGTCGGCAACACGAGCGGCCTCGGGCTCGAGACAGCTCGGCGTGCGCCGCAACGAGCGCGGCTACGTGCAGGTCGACGCGCAACTACCGCACGGCCGTCCCGTCGATCTACGCCGCCGGCGACGTCATCGGGTTCCCGGCGCTGGCGTCCACCGCGATGGAGCAGGCGCGCGTGGCGGTCTGTCACGCGTTCGATCTCAAGTACAAGCAGCGCGTCTCGCCGGTGCTGCCGTACGGCGTGTGGACGATTCCGGAGATCGCGACGGTCGGCGCGACGGAAGACGCGCTCGTCGCGCGGGGCGTCCGCTACGAGGTGGGCCGTTCGTCGTATCGCGCCAATCCGCGCGGACAGATCCTCGGCGAGACCGACGGCTTCGTGAAGCTGATCTTCGATCCCGACGACCAGCGTGTGCTCGGCGCGTCGATCGTCGGCGAGGGCGCGTGCGAGCTGATCCATCTCGCGGCGTCGGTGATGACCTTCGGCGGCACGATCGACTACTTCATCCAGGGCGTCTTCAACTTTCCGGCGCTCTCGGACGCGTACAAGTACGCCGCCTACGACGGACTCCAGGCGCTCGCGCGCCGTCGCGCGAAAACTCCGGGCCTGCCGACGTCGGGCGAACAGCGGGTTGTCAAGACGTAGACGAGCTCGGCGTCCGCCGGAATTTTTTTGTCGTCTAGCGCGCTGGTGGCGCGCGCGGTAAGCTAAGCGCGCAATGCTCACGACAGCGCCGTCGCAGTCCGCTCCCGAGCTCGCCGCGCCTCCACCGGTGGTCGCGCGCGCGCCACGCGCTCCGTTCGCGTTCGTGGCGGAGCGACTCTGGCTGGATTTCGTGAACACCGATGGCGGCTCGCATGCCGCCGACGCCGTCGCCGACTTCGACGCGCTGGTCGCGTGGCTCGAGACGGCGATCGCGCTGGACGTGGAGCGCGCGCAGATGATGCGCCGCCGCGCGCTGCAGCAGCCCAGCGGCGCGACCGCGGCGCTGGTGGACGCGCGCCGCGTGCGCGCGGCGCTCCGTAGTCTCGCCGAGCGCGGGTCGATCGCGCCGCAGGCCCGCGCTGGATGCGCTCGGGCGAGATCAATCGTGTGCTGGGCCGCAGCGCGGGAACGCGCCGACTCGAGCTGCGCGGCGACGGAACGTTCGCGCGGTCCTTCGTGCCGGTGGGTGACGCCTTCGCGGGCCTGATGATCCCGATCGTCGAATCGGCGGCGGATGCGCTGATCCTCGGCGAACTGGCGCGCGTGCGCCGCTGCGCCGATCCGCGCTGCGCCCGCGTGTTCTTCGACGGCACCAAGAACGCCGCGCGCCGCTGGTGCGACATGGCTACCTGCGGCAACCGCGCGAAAGCGGCGCGCCACCGCGCGCGCCTCAAGGCACACTAGCCCTGCGGCGCGTCGAGGTCGTCCGAACGTACCTCACGCTCGACGACCCCGCGCAGCTACGTCCGGCGCGCGACGCCGACGCGAGCGCGCGGATCGAGCGGCGGTCGCCGTGTCCCGTTCCACTCTACCGACGCCTGTATCGCGACGTCGGCGAGCCCTGGTTCTGGCACGACCGGCTCGAGTGGTCCGACGAACAGCTTGCGGAGCATCTCGCGTCGGCGAGCGTCGGCGTGTGGGAGCTGACGGTGGATGGCGAGTCGGCCGGCTACTTCGAGCTGCAGCGCCACGACGACGGCGCGGTGGAAATCGTCTACTTCGGACTCACGCCCGGATTCATCGGGCGCGGGCTCGGCGGGATGATGCTCACGCGCGCGGTGCGCGAGGCGTGGGATATGGACGCGACGCGCGTCTGGCTGCACACATGCACCCTGGACTCCGAGCGTGCGCTGCCGGGTTACAAGGCCCGCGGCTTTCGCGAGTACAAGACGGAGCGCCTCGAAGTGGACATCGACGGCACAGAGGTGGTTGGCGAGCGAAAGATTGGCGGCTGAGTTGGTGTCGCGCGGCGCGGAGGTGATACGACCGGGTGAATCATCGGCCTTTGCGCCGACCCCTGCCGGGTCCGCGGTCCCGTCGCCCTGGTCCAAACGAGGGACGCGGACCGCCCCGTCGCTCGTCTTTCTGCTTCCCCTTTTTCCGATCCCTCGAGCGATCCAGCTCCGCCAGTTCGCTATCCGTGAATGGCCGGTCGAGCTCCTCGCGCAGCGCGTCCAGTGAGTCCGCGCGGGCGGCGCCGCGCGCTCCCCTCGGCACCACGAACCGCAGTGGCCGGTCGAGCGCCGGAAGCTCCTCCTCGGCCACGTTCCGCGCGATCTTCTCCGGCAGCGTGAGCCGTACGATGCCTCGATAGCCGTCGGCTGATTCTTCCACGTCGTAGCGCAGCGGGATCTCGCGCCCGCGAATCTCCACGAACTCCGGCAGCGCCAGGTACTTCTCGCGCTCGGTCCGCGGCAGGATCGCTTCGGCGTCGACGCCGAGGCGCGCGCGCCTGAAATCGTTGTACGAGCGCACGTTCTGCTCGGCGAGTTGCCTCTCGTAGATGGCGCTCAGCTCCTCGACACCGAGGCGCGGGGTGGCGCCGCCCGACCGCCGCCAGCTTTCGCGGATCTCCTCGATCGCCACGCGGTCGTTCTTCGCCGCGATGTGCCGCGCCTCGCCGCGCGCGAGCGATTCCGCCATCGCCCGCCGCGCCGCGGGCACGAGGTCGTCGGGTATGTCGTCGATCGGCTCCGACTCGCGGCTCCAGCTCGAACCCGTGATAGGTGACGCGCCGGCGCAGCATCAGCGGCGCGCGCTTCGCGTCGGGGTCGAACACCAGCTCGGGCTCGCCCTCGATCGCGTAGCGGCGCACGATCGGCAGCGGAACGTTGGTGCCTTCTATGGATGCGCGCGCGATGCCCATCTTGTCCGCGAAGTAGCGCAGCTCGCCGGCGATCCCGCCCCAGCTGCCGGCCACGCTCGTCTTGGACACGCGCACCTCCTCGCCCGCCGCCGTCTCCTCGTCGATCACGAGCGAGAACGGCATGAAGCGCGCGAGCAGGTCCTGGAACCCGGCGAGGGTATGCTCGCCGGCGTTCGGCATGCGCGCGGGCAGCGGCAGCTCCACCGCGCGGTAGATGCTCGCCATGCCCAGCGCCGCGTCCTCGATGGACTTCACCAGCACGCCGCGGCTCTCCGCCCACTCGTCCACCGTCTGTTCGTCGAAGAGATGCCGCGGCAAGCCGTACACCTCGCCCATGCGCCCGGCGGTCTGATACGCTTCAGCGTACAGGTTGTACGCAGTGAGGTGATCGCTGCCCGGAACCGATCACGCCCGTCGAGGTCGCGCTCCTCGCGCGTCATGCGATGCAGCGACTCGATGGACGCCATCACGGCGAGGAACGGCATCAGCTCGTCGTCGCCGTTCACGAGCAGCTCCGCCCACGCGCGCTCCACGGGCATGGCTTCCACGTCGCGTCCGTACCGCGTCAGCCGGCCCGTTCTCGACGATGCCGCGCTCCTCCAGGAGCGCGAGCGCCTTGCGGTAGGCCAGCTTGTCGAGCGGCACCGGCAGGTCCAGCTCGTCGGCGCGAACGCCGAGCGCGGCGCAGGTGATCGCGACGCGCTCGGAGTCGCCCGCCAGCTGGAACTCCGGCGCTGTCGGCTTGAGGCCCGGGAAGTAGATGTCGCGGTCGGAGAGGATGAAGACGCGCCCGCCCTCCACGCGCCCGTGCACGCGCCCGGCCATCTGCAGAATCTCGTTGGCGCCGAGATGCTCCTGCGTGAGCACGTTGCGCCCGCGATCGATGACGTTGAAGAAGCGCTTGTCGTCGATGATCACCGTGTCGAGCCCGCGCACGTTCAGCGCGCTCTGTCCCGCCGCGGTCATCGAGAGGAAGTACGGCTTGCGCTCGCCGCCCTCGAGGAACGGCCGCAGGATCCGGATCGGCTCGCCGCCATGATAGAACGCCGTGTTCACGCCCGGCGCATAGCGCGACACGTGCGCCGCGATCTCCTCCACACCCTTGCGTGTCGGGACGAACATGGCCACCCCACGGCTATCCTTGCGCACGTGCTGCAGGAGCTTGGCGTCGAGAAACTCCAGCGGCTCCTTGTCCACGACCTTCACCTGCGCGGCCCTGTCCTTGTCGAACTCGTAGACCTCGAGCACCTCCGCCGAGTCCAGGTACTGCCGGTAGAACGTCGGATCCACCGTCGCCGAGAGCCACACGAAGCGGCAGCCGCGCGCGCTTGCCCAGCGCGAGACACAGCTCGAGCTCCGCGGACGTCTGATGGATCTCGTCGACCACGAGTGTGTCCGTCGCGAGGATGTCGTTCTCCTCGAACCAGCGCCGCGCGATGCCAGTGGTGACGATGATGACGTTCCACGATCGGCGTCTCGGGCGTGGCTTCACGCTCGCGATTGACGACGCCGACCTTCAGGCCGGAGGTTCGAAGGATCTCCTCGGCAATCGGGCGGATCGCGAGCGTCTTCCCCGTGCCGGTACCCGCGACGATGCCGAATCCCTTGCCGGACCGCGCCAGCTCGCGAACGCGCGCGCCGTGATGCTGCTCGAGGAACGTCTCGATGTGGAGGCCGAGCGCCAGCTCGATCGTCTCGCACGCCGCGCGCGTCGGCGCGATGACGATGACGCGCCCGGTCGGCGGCTCGGCGCGAACGAACGCGTCGTGATCGGGCGGGAGCCAGTGGTCGTGAACGGGGCGGGTTGGACTCACGCGCCCCGCAGGTGCAAGGATGACGCCGCCTGGGGCAGGCGCGCCGCTACGGAATGACGATCGGCGGCTTCTTGGTGGACCGCGACGTGGAGGGCGCGAATCCCTTGATGGGCGGCTTCGCCTTGGTGCTCGTGTCCTCGCTCTTCGATTTCGCTTTCGTCTTCACGTAGTCGTCGCCGAAGATCACGCGGCCCTTTGCCGGACGGTTGCGAACCGCGGACGCGCAGTCCGTCGGCGCCGGCTGCTGCGCCGCCGGAACGCCGTCGAGCCAGATGCGGCACATGCCAGCGGGCGGACGCGAACTCGCGGGGAATGTCGCTCGTGTTCCCTCGAGACTGCGCCTGCCGCCGCGCGCGGCAAGGCGAGCGCGACAAGGCCAATGAGCGATGACGGTGTACAGCTTCATGGAGACGGATGGAAAGGCAGGTCGGGTGCCAGGAAGTGTTTGATGCTAAGTGACAGTGCCGACAGCGACTTGTGAATATTGACGCGTTCGCCGACGGCGTCAAACTGTCCTGACCCCGGGAAAGTGGTGTCCCCAAAGGAAGTGACCGAGCGCACACAGCACCTTTGCGCGCGTTCAATCCCCGAAGCTGACTCCAGTCTCCCGTGCGGTGCGAACCACGTCGTGCGTTGGTTCTACCCGCTTGGGCTCCCGAAGAGCCTCTTTGATCGGAATCGTCACGATGTGGGGCGATTGCAAGCGCCACCATGTGGCCCCACTTCTGTCCGCTCGACGGCCCGCACGGCGGCGCCGCCGAATCGCGTGGCGAGCAGGCGATCGTAGCCGGTGGGCATGCCGCCGCGCTGGAGGTGGCCGAGCACCAGCGAGCGCGTCTCCTTGCCGGTGAGCTGCTGAAGCTCGTACGCCATCCGGCCCGCGATGCCGCCGACGCGCCGGTCCTGACCCGGCATCGACGGGCCCGATGGTCGATTCCGTTCCGCCCTTCGGCGCGCGCGCCCTCCGCCACGACGACGATCGAGAACAGGCGGCCGGACCGGTCGCGCGCCTTGATCTTGTCGCACACCTTCGCGAGCTCGTACGGAATCTCCGGAATCAGGATGACGTCGGCCGTGCCGGCCAGCCCGGCGTGCAGCGCGATGAAGCCGGCGTGGCGGCCCATCACCTCGATCACGATGACGCGGTCGTGGCTCTCCGCCGTCGTGTGCAGCTTGTCGATCGCTTCGAGCGCGGTGTTCACGGCGGTGTCGAAGCCGAACGTGGTGACCGTGCCGGCGACGTCGTTGTCGATCGTCTTGGGCACGCCGACGATCTTCATGCCCTTGTCCGAGCAGTCGGTCGGCGATCGCCAGCGAGCCGTCGCCGCCGATGGTGATGATGGCGTCGATGCCCATCTGCCGCGCGTTCGTCGATCAGCTCGTCGGAGCGATCGATCTCCTCGAACGTGCCGTCCGGCATGCTGTGCGCGGCCACTTGAACGGATTGCCGCGGTTGGTGGTGCGCAGGATCGTGCCGCCCAGGTGCGCGATGCCGCGCACGGATTCGCGCGTGAGCGAGACGACGTCGTCGTCGCCGAGAAGGCCGGCGATAGCCGCGCTTGATGCCGAGCACCTCCCAGCCGCGGCGAGCGCGACGAGAGGACGGCCGCGCGAATCACGGCGTTGAGGCCGGGCGCGTCGCCCACCGCCCGGTGGAGATGCGCTAGACGCATGTCGGTCAGGACGCCAGCAGCTGCGAGGATCTCGCCGGGCTTCGCGTGCCGATGCAGCTTCGACTTCTCGAAGATCGGCCGCCCCGTCGCGATGCACCTCGAAGCGGCCGCCGCTCGACGGGATCATCGTGATCTCCGCGTCCGGATACTTCGCGCGAATCTCGGCCGCCAGACTGACGGCCCGTGGCTCGTAGTTTCAAAGCGTGCAGTACTCGATCGTGATCCTCATGGCTCCTCCGTTCCCACAAAGCTAGCGCGCCATCGGGAGGCCCGACGTGAGACGCGAGGCGGTTGATCAGGGTGTCCTGTCTCGCGACCACCTGGCGCAGCGAATCCACCTGCCATTGCAGCTGCGGAGGCGTCCTGCTGCATGGAGTTGATCTGGGTGCCCACGTCGGTCATCGCCTGGGCGATGTTGGCTTCGGCGCGGGGGTCGCGGCACGCGGCGAACATCGCGGCCAGTAGCAGATAAGACGGAAGGCGGTCGCATTGGTTCGGGGAAGTTGGAAGAGGACGACCGGCCGAAAATCGCGGGTCCCGGCGTCACGGCCAGATGACGTGGACTGCCCAGGGCAGCACGGCGGTTCGCCGCGCGGGAATTCGGTGACGCTCCGCGCGCCGCGGGAGCGACATTGTCGCCATGCAGCCGGCATCGGATCGCGGGGATACACGCTCTCGAGCTCGTCCTCGTTCTCACGATCATGTCGCTCGTGCTTGCGATCGCGGTCCCGCGCGGACGGCGCATGCTCGACCGCGTCGCCGTGCAGGCCGCCGCGAGCGAGGTTCTGGCAACGCTGGATCTGCGCCCGCACGCTGGCGCTCGCGGGCAATGCCGCGGTCGTGGTGGACATCGATCCGCGAGCGGCACGATGCGCGTCCGGCGCGGGGACCGGATTTACGTCGCGAGGAACGTCGGCCAGGCACACGGCGTCCAGCTGCACGCGCACCCGCGACTCCCTCGCCTACGACGGCCGCGGGCTGGGTCGCGGCGTGGCCAACCTGAGCATCGCCATCAGGCGCGGGGCCGCCGCCGAGACGGTGTTCGTGTCCCGGCTTGGACGCGCGCGGTAGCGGCTTGAAACAGGGGTGTGGGCCGCCCGCTAGATTCGGTGTATCAGGGACTTATCCCTCCCAACGCGTCCCTGATGCCACGAGCGCAGCACGATCGGAACAGTACGGCGCCGCCGAACGACGGATGTGACGCGGCAGCCGCGGAGGTGGGTTATCGCTAATGAGATGAACGACGCCGCCGACGTTCAGCGGGTCCTGAACGGCGACGTGGACGCGTTTGCACGTCTGGTGGATCGTTACTACGAGCGCTGCGCTCGCTTCGCAGTACGAATGCTGGGCAACCGCGACGATGCGGAGGACGCGCTACAGGCGACATTCCTTCGCGCGTATCGCTCGCTTGGCAAGTACCAGGAGCGTGACAAATTCAGTGCCTGGTTGTATCGGATATTGGTCAATCAGTGTCGAAGCATTGCGGCACGGCGGAACCAGCGGGAGCGTGTGTTCGTTCGTGAAGAAGCGGTGCTCCTCAACGCCCCCGACCGCCGGCCGGTGTGGAACGGCGAGGACGAAGAGTTCGTGCAGCGAGTGCTCGCCGAGCTGGATCCCTTGCTCCGCGAAGCCTTCCTGTTGAAATACATTGAGGAAAAGAGCTACGAGGAAATGTCGGCGCTGACGGGTGTTGGCGTGTCGGCGCTGAAAATGCGGGTGAAGCGTGCGTGTGACCGACTGAGAGCCAGGTGGGAGCGCATCAAGGATGAGTGACGAACTGAGTCCGCTCGATCCAAGCCTGCACTGGATAGTGAGCGAAGCGAAACGGCCGGTGGTTGGCGACCCGGCGGCGCGACGGCGTCTGATGGATGCCATCGGTGCCGAACCGGTACCTCGGCGCGCGCCCCGTGCGGTCGCGTGGCTCCTGGAACCGAGGCGGATCGTGTTGCCGCCGCTCGCCACGGCGGCCATGGCCGCCGGTTTGGTCGGTCTTGGCGTCTTTGCGGGACAGTTCTATAACCGGGACGGTCGCGTTGCGACCGAACATCCCCGTGATGTGGTTGCGGTTCCGCAACTCCCGGACTCTAACGCCCCGCGCGCAATCAGGGCAATCAGGTTCGTCCTGATGGCGCCGCAGGCCGCACGCGTGTCCGTAGTGGGCGACTTCAATGGCTGGGATGGCGCGGCGACCCCGGCAAAGCGGCTGGCTGACGGCACCTGGATCGCCTACGTGCCTTTGCCGCCCGGGCGGCATGTCTATTCGTTTGTGCTGGACGGAACGCATTTCGTGTCGGATCCTTCAGCGCCGATCACTCCCGATGATGGGTACGGGCAAAGGAATTCCGTCGTCGTTGTCGCAGGAGCATCGTCGTGAAGTCATCGTTGGGTCGCATCGCGTCAGCCATGCTGTTCGGAGCAGTGTTCGTCTCGAGCACGCTCGCTCAGGGGGCACGGGACAACCTGGGCCGGCTCGGACCGACGACGCGCCAGCGGGTGGAGCTGATCCTCGACTCCGCGCGCACGATGGGCCTGCCCACGTCGCCACTCGAGTCCAAGGCGCGCGAAGGCATCGCCAAGGGCGTGGACGACCGGCGCATCCTCCTGGCGGTGCGCAACGTCTTTCGCTCGCTGCGCGACGCCGAAATCGGTCCTCGGATCGAGTGCGGCGGCCGACGAGCTGGAAGCGGCCGCCAGCGCCCTGCGCGTTGGCCTGACTCAGCCCGAGCTCGCCGAGCTCGCCGGCACGCGGAAGGAAAAGCACCTCACGGTGCCCCTCGTCGTCCTGGTCGATCTCATCAGCCGCGGCGTGCCCCGGGATACGGCCTCGTCCGACCATTTACCGGCTTTGGCAGCAGGGGGCCGGAGACGAGGACTTCAATGGCTTGTGGCGCGGCGTGGAAAGAGACATAGTTTCAGGGACGGATCCCGGGGTCGCGCTGATGAACAGGGCGGCGCGAGATTCCAACCCGGGCCCCGCCACCGACGTCGCCGTCTGCTTCACCGACGCGTCCGGATCCTTCGGAGACTCCGAACCCATAGGCGAATGGCCGTTCCGAAGCAGCACGCTACCGCGCTAGCGGTTTCATTGGCACTGCTCACCACGGGTGAGCATGCGGTGGCGCAAACTGCTCCGGAACTGGAAGCCCGAGTCGAGGCCGGCACCACCGCCACAGCCCGATCCGGCCAGGTGCCCGTCAACGCATTCGCGCTCACGCCCGGCGTCCGGTACGCCGACAAGCGGCTGACCTTCGCCGCGCGAGGCGTCGCCTGGATGCACGAGAACAACTGGGAGATGGGTGACGCTACGGCGGCGCTGGAGGCCTACTCACCACTCCTGTACGGCGTCCGGGCGGAAGTGCACGCCAACGCCAGCCGCCTGTTCCACGGCCCCGCGACGCAGAACGATCAGGTCGAGGCCACGGGCCGCCTGCACCTCATGCGACAGCGCGGCGGCATCTGGCTCGGCTCGGGCGTCGCGCGCCCGCTTCGCGTCACGGCAGTGTCCAACGTCAACGTCAGTTCCGGCGGCATCTGGGGCAGACTGGGGCCGACGACACTGCGCGGGAGCGTCACGAACTTCTTCTTCACCAAGGTGTCGAACTCGGACACCCTGGAAACCGCGGCATGCACCCCGACGGCGCCGGAGGTTGCATCCGAATTCACGCTGGCATCGTCCGACGGGACGGGATGCCGTCATCAGTCGCGCCTCACCGACCTCGAGGGGAGCGTGCGCTGGGAGCACAAGGTGATCGAGCTCACCGTGCGCGGCGGGCAGCGCTTCGGAAGCAGCTTCGACGTCTCGCCGGAATCGCGCACCTGGGCTTCGGCGCAAGCGGCGCTGTGGATCTCGAGCCAGGTCGCCGCAGTGGCCGGCGGCGGCCGCGAGCCGGCGCAACCCACGCGCGGCATGCCCGCGCGCCGCTTCGGCTCACTCGGAGTGATGCTGGCTTATTGGCCAATCCCACGCGGCATCGTTCCCGTCGAAACGCCGGCCAGCCTGGTGCGGGCTTTCGAGATGCGGCCGGCCGGTTCCGCGGTGCAGCGGTTCACCGCGCGCATTGGCGGCGTCGAGTCCGTCGAGATCATGGGTGATTTCTCCGACTGGGAGCCGATGCCGCTCGTTCGTCGCGGGCGCGACCTGTGGGAACTGCTGGTCCCGATGCACGCGGGAGTGCACCAGATCAACCTCCGGATCGACGGCGGCGAGTGGATCGCACCACCCGGCTTCCCCACCATGAAGGACGGGTTCAACGGTGAGGTCGCCGTGCTGGTGGTGAAGTACTAGCCGGCTACGGCGTCGCCGCCCCCGGTTTCCTCGGCAGCTTCTCGTTCCGGTTCGCCGTCAGGTACACGAAGGTCGCTACGATCACGGCGTTCTTCCTGAGATCTTCCTCCTGTAGCCGGTCGAACAGGTCCTGACTCGAGTGATGCGTGAACGTGCCGTACTCGATCGGATCCTGGATGAACTGGAAGCCCGGCAAGCCCACGCCGTCGAACGCCACGTGATCGGTGGCGCCCGTGCCGCGAATCGTGGTCACCCGCATGCCCAGGTCGCGTAGCGGCTCGATCCACGCCTGAAAGATCGGTCGTACCGCGTCGTTGCCCTGCGCATACACCCCGCGCATCGCGCCGGTGCCGTTGTCCATGTTGTAGTACGCCGAGAGTTTTTCGTGCGCCGGCAGGGCCTTGAGCCCCGTGCTGTCGCGCGTGCCGAACTGGTCGCGCACGTACGAGCGCGAGCCAAGCAGGCCCTGCTCCTCACCGGTCCAGAGTCCCAGGCGCACCGTGCGCCGCAACGGCAGTCCGGTGGCCTTCAGGATTCTCAGCGCCTCGAGCATCACCGCGGAGCCGGCCGCGTTGTCCGTCGCGCCGGCGCCGGCGTGCCATGAGTCGAAGTGCGCGCCGAGCATCACCAGCTCGTCGCCGATTCGCCGATCGTTGCCGGGGAGTTCCGCGATGATGTTGAAGGAGTTCAGGTCCGTGTCGTGGAAGGAATTCTGCGCGTCGATCTCGACTCGCACCGGGACGCCCTTGTCGAGCGTGCGCGCAATGCGGCCGTAGTGCTCGGATGCCAGGATGATCGTCGGGGGTGTGGCCGGGGCGTCCGCGGCGCGGGAACCCGTTGCCGATGCGAGGACGCTGCCTCCGTCGTTGCGACCCGGCCCGGGCTGCAGCACGCCCGCGATCCCCTCGGTGCGCAGAAACTCCCCGCGCACCCGGTTCAATTCCTGAATCGCGCGAAAGCGATCCGCGTTGGGCCCCCCGCCGGGAGTCTGGGGCGTGACCGGCGCCAGAGCCGCGATGGAGTCGAGCTGCGGGTCCGTCCAGCGCCGCGCCAGCGCCTCGAAATGCGGCCGGACGACCGGCACCGGCGCGAGCATCACCCACTTGCCGCGCAGCTTGCCGCGGTACTTCGCGGTGTCCGAGACGCTGTCGATGCGGACGCGCACCGCTTCGCCCGTCACCGGCCCGTTGGTGCCGTGGGACCAGGCGCCGGCGTAGGCGATGAGCGGATAGGGCGTCGGCGACACGACGCGCGCCGCGATCCGCTCGTTGCTCCAGCCCCGGCCGAACGGACCCCACGTCTCGAATCGCGGATTGCTGACGCCCCAGCTCTTGAGCTGCCCCAGCACCCATGCGCCCGCGGCGCGGGACTGCGGCGAGTTCGTGAGCCGCGCGCCGTGCACGTCGGTGAGGTAGCTCGCGATCTCCATGACTTTCGATCGCTGCATGCCTTCCTCGCGGATCTTCGCGAGCGCGGCGGCGTCGATCGTCTCAGCCTGCTGGGCCGACAGTGGCAGAGCGACGATCAGGGCGATCAGCGCCGTCGGAGCCAGCGCGCGGAAAGAGCGGGACATCGAAGCGTCTCCAGGGAATTGAAAGTC
This sequence comes from uncultured Gemmatimonadaceae bacterium, assembly GCA_963724885.1. Classification (GTDB taxonomy): domain Bacteria; phylum Gemmatimonadota; class Gemmatimonadetes; order Gemmatimonadales; family Gemmatimonadaceae; genus DASPMP01. Next base: position 1,176,762 of record CAVRWG010000005.1, read on the forward strand.
CGTTCGGACAGCCATTGGAAGAAGTACGCCCCGCCATCGGCACTCGCTGGCTTCGCGAAACCCTGCCCTCGAGCCCGCGTAGGGAAGCCTACCAGAACCCACCAGAAGCCTGTATGCGAATTCGCCCACTGCTCTCGCTGGTCGCGCTCTGGCTCGCCCCCGCGGCAGCCACCGCACAGGTCGACCTGACGGTCGACAACACCGGATTGAGCATCGGCGACTCGCGCTTCGTGCGCGGCGTCCGACTCAACTTCCGTGATCGCAACATGGAGCGCGTCGTCGGACTCAACGCGACCATCTGGTACCCGTACGACGACGCTCGCGGGGGCGAAGTCGTGGGCCTCGCACTGGGGGTCCCGGTTACTGGCGCACGACGTATCGAAGGGCTGGGGATCGGTATCGGCGGCGTCGGCGTCGAGGACCGGTTTACCGGACTTGGCATCGGTGGGTTTGGCATCGGGGCGGGCGGCGACGTCAAAGGAATCCTGATAGGCGGCTTCGGCGTGGGGGCGGGCGGCGACATTACCGGGCTCACTATCGGCGGGTTCGGTGCCGGCAGTGGCGGCCATGTCCGTGGCATCACGATTGGAGGATTCGGCGCCGGTGCGGGAGGCAGCGTCACTGGCCTTCAGATCGGCGGCTTCGGCGTCGGCAGCGGCGGTGACGTCCGAGGAATCTCGATTGGAGGTTTTGGCGCCGGCGCTGGCGGGAGCATCACCGGCCTGACTATCGGCGGCTTCGGCGCGGGCGCAGGAGGCGACGTCACCGGCGTCACCATCGGAGGATTTGGCGCCGGTTCCGGCGGTACGCTGAAGGGCCTGACGGTCGGTGGGTTCGGGGCCGGCGCGCCTCGCATCCGCGGCATCGTCCTCGGGGGCATCGGCGCCGGCGGACACGACGTGGAGGGCGGCGTGCTGGCGACGCTCTACTTCAAGATCGAAAGCGAGAAGGGCGGCGACCTTGGCCGCATGAGGGGAGTCTCGATTAGCTCCTTCAACCACATCAAGGGCGAACAGTACGGCCTCTCCATCGGCCTGCTCAACTACGCGTGGGAGTTGAACGGCGTACAGATCGGGCTGCTGAACTACGCGCGCAGGAATCGCAGCGGAGCGCGCTGGTTGCCGCTGGTAAACTGGTAAAGGGTCTTCACGGAATGCGCGGACCGATCACGGCTCCGCGAAGCACCTGTCGTCAGCCGGTCAGCGCCACCGTTCCGAAATCGAAACCGGGCTCCGACACCCGCGGGATCGGCTTGCCGATCACCGCCTCGATCGTGCGCACCATCGCGATCTCGTCCGGCGCCATGAACGTGAACGCGTCTCCCTCGCGCGATGCCCGGCCCGTGCGGCCGATGCGGTGCACATAGTCTTCCGGCTGCTGCGGCACGTCGTAGCTGATCACGTGCGTGATGTGCGAGATGTCCAGGCCGCGCTGGGCGATATCGGTGGCGACGAGGACGCGAATCTTCCCAGCCTTGAAATCCGCGAGCGCCTTGGTGCGCTGGCCCTGCGTCTTGTCCGCGTGCAGCGCGGTGGCCTCGATCCCATCGGACTCGAGATGCCGCACGACCCGATCCGCGCCGATCTTGGTGCGAACGAACACGAGCACGGAGTCCAGCTTACCGTCCTTGAGCAGATGCGCCAGCAAGCCGCTCTTGCGCTCCCGCGGCACCGGATAGACGGCGTGTGTCACGGTGTGGGCCGCCTCTGACCTGCGCCCGATCTGCACGACGATCGGTTTGCGCAAATACTTCCGCGCCAGCACCTCGACCTCCGGAGGCATCGTGGCGCTGAACAGCAGCGTCTGACGATAGCTCGGCATCTCGCCGACCAGGCGGTTGATCTGCGGTGCAAACCCCATGTCGAGCATGCGGTCGGCTTCGTCCAGCACCAGCACCTCCAGATCGTCGAACACCACGTTCTGCCGCTCGAGGTGGTCGATCAGACGTCCCGGCGTCGCCACGATGACGTCGACGCCGCGCCGCAGCGCCTTCTGCTGCGGCTCGAGCGGCACGCCGCCGAACACGGCCACCACCGAGAGCTGCGAATGCCGCGCGTACTTGTGAATGCTCTGTTCCACCTGCATGCAGAGCTCGCGCGTGGGCGTCAGTACGACGGCGCGGGTCCGCTGCGGCCCGCCGATCAACTGGTCCACCAGCGGCAGCGTGAACGCCGCCGTCTTTCCGGTTCCGGTTTGCGCCAGGCCGATGATGTCGCGTCCGCGGAGAATCAGCGGGATCGCTTCGCGCTGGATCGGGGTTGGTTCGCTGTAGCCGGCGTCAGCCACGGCCCGCAGTACTGCCTCTGAGAGCCCGAGCGACTCGAACGTGACGCCGGGCTGGGGAAGGTCCACTTCTGCTTCGGTTTTTACCTGCTCCATATGGTCCTAAAGCTAGCTACGGTAAGATTTTGCCGCCAGGAATCCCAGCAGCTCGGCGTTGGTTTCCGCGGCGCGCTCCTGCATCACGAGATGTCCGCCGTCGCGAATCCTCACCACGCGCGCCGTGGGGATGAGCCCGGCTCGCCGCCTGGTCGCGCGCACGACCCGATCGCGCCCTCCGCTGATGACGAGCACCGGCATCCGAAGGCTACGCAGGCCTGAACCCGGCGCGCGCCAACTCACGCCGTGGATGCACGCGCGGCACGCCCGCGCAAACGCCGGGAACTGCGTTGGCGCCCAGTACTCGTCGATGTCCTGCTGCGTCGGCCGTTCGCGAGTGCCGAACGCCATCCTGAGCACGATCGCGACCAGGCGGCGGGTGAGCAGGCGCGGCATCACACGATTCACGATCGGGGGCGAGGCGAGCCGCAAGAACCCGATCGCACGCGCACGACCGAGCCCCGCCGCGTTGATCAGGACGAGTCTCTCCAGGCGTGGCTCGCCCCTGAGCGCGATGTCGAGGCCAAGGGCGCCGCCCATCGAGTGCCCCACCAGCGCAAACCGCCCGACGCCGAGCGCGTCAGCGACCGCGATCACGACATCGCTCAACGGCCGCGTCGCGTAGCAGGCTTCATCGTGTGGCTTGTCGCTCAGCCCGTGACCCGGCAGATCGAACGCGATCACGCGATATCCAGCCGCGGCCAGCGCGGGGATGTTCCCGGAGAACGAGTAAACGCTGGCCCCCCAACCGTGCACCAGGAACACGGGGTCGCCGTTCGGCGGGCCGCTCTCCACGACGCGCACGGACAGCCTGTCGCCGAGCGTCACGTGTCGGACGCGAACCTCAGGCTCGCCCGCCGGATACATCCGCGCCGGCGGCAGGCGGCCCGTTAGATCCGGCGTCAGACCAGCTCTATCGGACGCCCCAGGATCCTCGCGATGAGCCCGAGCCGAAAGGTCGCGTCCGTCCAGCGTTCGTCGCCCGAAAGCGCCTCCTCCAGGGGATACTGCGCCCAGACGAACGGATTCGTCGAGCGCACGGCGGCCAGGCCCTTGTGCGGGTGCCACACCCCTTGCTCGTCGCGATCGTCGAGGAACCGGTCGTACAGCTTTGACCAGTTGTCATTGCGTTTCAGAAAGCCCAGTCGCGCCACCAGCTCCAGCCACGTGATCGCGCTTGGCACGTCCGCGTCAGCGGCATTGCGATTGGGAAGCTGATCGCCGAGCACCAGATGGGGCTGCGCGATGATTCGCTTCCCGAAGAGCTGCAGCGGCTCCTGGCGGGGCAACGGCTGGCACAGGAAGTGGTACAGCCGGTCCATCGCCTCGTGGTGCTCCGTCCGGAACAGCGGCATGTGCGCCAACATCATCAGCGCATAGATGGACGGCGGAGCGGCCTCGGCGGCCAGAACATGCTGGTTCGCCACGCGAATCCAGGGTTTCTGCGCGAGAGGCGACCTCATGTACCCGGTGACACGCTCCAGCACGCGACGCGCGACACCACGGAGTCGCGGATCGTCCTCGTAGCCGGCCTGCGCCAGCGCGGCGCCCGCCGCCTCGCGAAGGATTGCGCGACCGCGCCGGATAAGATCCTCATCGAGCGCCTTGGAGCCAAGCTCGTACAGGAACTCCGGATCTGAGTCTTCGGCAAGAAGACGGAACAGCGCACGGCGCGCGTGGACCAGCGGCGGCGAATCCTTCTCCCAACCGTACTCGAGCAAACGCCGCACGGCGTTGATCGTGCCGACTCCCTCGAAATGCTCGGAGCGTGTCGCCGGCAGCGCCAGCATGGTATGGTTCCACATGCCGTCCACGTGCTGTTGCAGCGCCAACATGAGCGCCGGGCGGTACGTATACGGCAGTGCGACGACCTGGGTGCCGACTTCGTCGCCGATGCGGGCAACTTCCGTAATCGACCGGTACTTGATCGGAGCAGCCGCATGCTCCAGGAGCCAACTCAGCGGAAATCGGACCGGTGCCGCCGGTGAGGGCGAAGCAACGGCCGGACTGATGATCGCCGGCTGAGTTGGAGGCAGGGTCACTTGGCTTTCGATGCGGTCTCCCTTCGGGCTGTTACTGGTTACTTTGCGGCCCGGCGGTTTGGGGGCGTAAGCATAAGGGGTTTTGTGTTTTGCGCTAGAGGGTCCGTAAGGCGTTCGAGATTGCCCACTTACCACATTGAGGAGAAGTCCATGAAGAAGCTTCAGTTTGTTCTCGTTTCAGCGCTCCTGGCCGGGACCGCTACGCTTGCCGCGGCTCAGGAACCGGCACCGGCGGCTCAGCAGCCGCAGGGTCGTCCGAACCAGATGGCGATGCTCATGCAGGGCATCACGCTCACCGCCGAGCAGCAGGCCAAGGTGGACTCGATCGGGAAGAAGTACTCCGACGAGCGCGCGGCGCTGAGAGCGGACCAGAGCCTCGATCGAGAGGCGCGCATGACGAAGAACCGTGAGATCATGACGAAGCAGTCCGACGAGATCAAAGCGCTCCTGACGGACGACCAGAAGAAGGTGTTCGAGAAGAACGTGGCCGACATGCAGGCGAGAATGCAGGGTGGGGGTCAGCGGCCGCCTCAGGACTGAACCACGAAGAACGGCGGGACGCGAACCGCCGTTTTCTGACTGCGGGATGCTGGCAGCGGGAAGCTGAACGGCGGGATGCGAAAAGCGGGAGCGAGGCGGCCACGCCGTTTCGTTCCCGCTCTTTGCGTCCCGCGCTTTGCATCCCGCTCTCTGCATCCCGCGCTTTGCATCCCGCGCTTTGCATCCCGCAGTTCTAGGTTTCCCCCGATGCGCGGCGAGTTCCTCGACATCAATGGAGCCCGGCTCTACTACTATGCCGCCGGGTCTCGCGGCGCCGGAGAGCCGGTGGTCCTGCTGCACGGGTTCCCGACCTCGGGACATCTGTGGAGCAGCGTCGTTCCGATCCTGCCTCAGGGACACCGCATCGTGGTGCTCGATCTGCTCGGATTCGGACGCAGCGATCCCGCGACTTCCGGCAGCGTCTCGATCCGCGCGCATGCCGACCGGCTGGTGGCGGTACTCGATCACCTCGGGATCAATTTCGCGTGCCTGGTGGGCCACGACATCGGCGGCGGCGTCGCGCAATCGGTGGCGGTCCGGTTTCCCCACCGCGTGTCGCGGCTGTGCCTCGTTGACAGCGTCGCGTTCGACGGGTGGCCGTCCCGAGGGGTGAAGCTCGCGCGCGCGATGCTCCCGCTAACGCGCCATCTGCCGCCGAGCTGGATCCTGTCCGTGGTTCGCGCCGACCTGTTGCGCGGCTACATGGATCACGAGCGGGGCACGCATGCGATCGATCAGTACCTGCGTCCCTTCGGCGAGACCAACGGGCGCGAAGCGCTCGTGAGGCACCTGGGTGCCCTCGACTCCGAAGAGACGCGATCGCTCGCGCCGCGGCTCAAGGACATCGTCTCACCGACAGTGATCCTCTGGGGTGAGAAGGATCCTTTCCTGCCCCTCGAGCTCGGTGAGCGGCTGTCCGCGGCGATTCGCGGGAGCACATTCGAAGTCGTTCCGCAGGCGAAGCATTTCCTGCCCGAGGAATCGGCGCACCGCGTGGCTGGCGCGATCGGGCGGCTGCTGCGGCAGTAGGGGGACCGCGGCGCCGATCAGAGCCGCCGCAGTTCGTCCTGGGCGTCGAGCAGATGCCCGATGTCGCGAGACACCGCGCGCGCCTCGCGCGTGGCGCTCGTCACGTCTTCCAGAGCGCTCGAGACCCCGGCCGACCGGAAGCGCACCAGGTCCAGCTTGAGGTTCTCGAGCGCGAGGCTTGCGCTCTCGAGCTGGGCGAACAGCGCGGCGCGGCGCTCCAGCAGGTCGCGCAGCGTCGCGCGCTGCCGTTCCAGCAGCGCGAGTCGACGCTCCTGCTCCGCGGACTGCGGTTCGCGCTTCAGCCCTTCGATGCGGGTGTCCAGTGAGCCGAGGCTGCTACCGTTGGCGTCGGCGTCGAGGCGGTGCAGCGTCATCGCGACCGACGCCACCCGCTCCACGAGCGCCTTGACCGTGGACTCGAGGTCCGCGGGAAGCATCTCCCTTTCCTTCGGCGTCATGCGACGGAGCATGTCCATCACGATGACGCGGCTCGAGGCGGCGCGTCGGATCGCCAGCCCGTGCGCCCCGTCGAGGATCTCCTTCGTAACGAGATCGGAGGCCGGATCGGTTGGTGGCCGCGGCTCGGTCAGGAGACGGCCGTCGTGGTTCTCGTGACGCCGTACAGGACCGGAAAAGATCTGCTTCACGGTGACGCCATCGGCCCACAGTGAACCGAGCTGGAACATCAGCACCACGATGAAGCCCATCACGGGAAACAGGAACCATGGCTCGCCGCCGCTCATCGCGTTGATGACGAACAGCATCATTGCCGTGCCGAGGAACCCCATCGCCACACGCCGGAATCGCGAGATCTTACCTGCGATCCTGTTCTCTCGAGGCGGATCGTCGGCCTTGTGGTGGACCGCGTCGCGCAACAGACGGCGCTGCTCGCGATACCACTCCTTGCGCTCTCTGCGACTCAGCCCCGCCGGGGGTTCGGTGAGCGTGATCGGCGAGCGTTGTACGGGCCGAAGGTCGCGCACCGCGGACTCTCGCAGCACGGGCTCGCGCAGCGCCGGCTCGGGATAGCCCGGGGGGAACTGGCGCGACGGCCGGATCGGCTCGAGCGCGTGCTGCTGCGGCACGTATGCGCGCGGCGCCGCAGCCGATCGGTCGAGGATCGCTTCGCGCATCTCACCGGCGGTGCGCCAGCGTTCCTCCGGGCGCTTCGCGAGCGCCCGCTCGATCGCGGCGGCGAGAGCGGGGGGAATCTCGGCGCGCCGGGCGCGGAGCGGCGGAGGCGGCTCCGACACGTGCTTCATGAGCATCGCCGGCGTGTTGATCGCCCGGAAGGGCGTTTCACCCGCGAGCATCTGGTATGCGACGATGCCCAGGGAGTAGATGTCGCTGCGGCCGTCGACTTCGCGCTCACCCATGGCCTGTTCGGGGCTCATGTACGCCGGCGTGCCCACGGCCATGCCGGTGACGGTGAGGCGTTGCTCCTCGGCCGCCGCTCGGGCGATGCCGAAGTCGGTGACACGCGGGCGACCCGTTGCCCGATCGAGCAGGATGTTGTCCGGCTTGATGTCCCGGTGCACCACGCCCTGGCGGTGCGCGTAGTCCAAAGCATCGGCGACATCGGCGATGATGGTGCGCGCTTCATCGATCGGAAACGCGCCTTCTCGCCCGAGTCGCAGGGCCACGCTCTGACCCTCCACGAGCGCCATCACGAAGTACACCAGGCCGTCGCGCTCGTCCACGTTGTAGATGGGGACGATGTGCGGGTGCGTGAGGCCGGCGGCCATCTGCGCCTCGCGCAGGAATCGGGAGCGCACATTGAGGTTGAAGGCGAGCTCGGGCGGGAGCAGCTTGATCGCGACCCGGCGGTTCAGGCGCACGTCGAGCGCGCTGAAGACGGCCGCCATGCCGCCGCGACCGAGCTCCGCCTCGACGAGGTAGTGCTCGCCGACCGCCGCGACGAGGCGGTCGCGCAGATAGTCCGTCACCCTGGTCTCGCCGACGATCGCGCGCTCGAGCGCCCGCTTGGGGAGGAGTTTCGATCCGCGTCGCGCGCCATTTCGTCCGCCACGTAGAGCACGCTGTCCACGCTGTCGGCGAGCGCGATGGCCTCGAGGGCTAGCGACGTGACGCGCTGGTGGGTCTGCGATCCCGCCCGCAACCGCAGCACGTCGAGCTTGAGCTGGCGCAGGGCGATCGCGCAGGTCTCGAGCTTCGACCCGACGGACTCGCGCCGCTCCTGGATGTCGCGAATCGCGCGGCGCTGCCGCTTGAGATACGCCAGCCGGCGTACGCGCTCCTCGCTGCCGCGTTCCAGCGGGTTCGCCTGGTCCTCGAGCCGCCCGATCTCCGCCTCCAATGTGTCGCCGCCGCCCGATTTGATGTTCCGGTCGAGGTCGTTCGCAGCGATCGCGAGCGAGTGAATGCGATCGTGCAACACGTGCGCCGAGCGCGTGACGTTCACCACCTGCGCCCGTTCCTTGTCCGGCAGCGTGCTCACCAGGCGCACGATCTCGTCTCGATCGATGGCCGCCTGGCGCACCGTGTCGGCGTGCGATCCCACCAGGTCGGCGTCCGCCGTCCGATCGCGGCGGTAGTCCGCCCCGGCACCGAGCTCGCGGGCCGGGATGTCGAGCATCAGCGCGCCGGACGAGCGGCGCGCGACGTTCCGGGCCCGGTTCCGCTCGCGCAGCGCCCGCCGCTTGTCGCGATTGAACAGTGCCCGGACATACTCGAGGAACTCGTCCACGACGTCGATGAGCTCCTTCTCGCGCGGCTGTTTGAACACGTCGCGCCAATCGTAGCCTTCGCTCCAGAGCTTGGCGTACCTGAACGCCATCCAGATGCTCCAGATCACCGTGAGTCCGATGAAATCCGTCTGCGCGAAGATCGAGAAGACCACGATGACGGCGTTGACGAACAGGTACGGCGCGAGCTGCTTGCGGAACTTGACGACGTTGGTGTCCTTGAAGCGTCGCAGCTCCTCGGACGTGAAGACGCGGTTCTCCTCGTCGAGCGAGTAGTCCGACGGCAGCATCGTCGCCGGCTTCACCGGGACGACCGCCGGCGGTTCGGGGCGAAGATCCGGCACGTGTCCGGTGTCGAGCGCGGTGACCAGGGCGGCGGCCGATGGAAAACGCATCGAGGGATCCTTCTCCAGACACATCATCACGGCGCGGGCCATGTCCTGTGGGACGTCGCTGCGCCGCTGCGACACCGGCGTGGGCGCCTCGGAGATGTGTTTGACGAGCATCGCCGGCGTGCTGTTCGCGACGAACGGCGGCTCGCCCACCAGCATCTGATACGCAACGACGCCGAGTGAATACAGGTCGCTGCGTCCGTCGATCTGGCGGTCGCCCGCCGCCTGTTCCGGCGACATATAGGCCGGTGTCCCGATCGCCATGCCGGTCGCGGTGAGCCGGCCGGCGTCGCCTTCGCTGGCCGCGCGCGCAATGCCGAAGTCGGTCACCATCGTGCGCCCCGTCCCCGAGTCGAGCAGGATGTTGTCCGGCTTGATGTCGCGATGCACCACGCCGCGCTCGTGCGCGTAGGCCAGGGCGTCGCTCACTTCACGCGTGATGCGCCGTACGTCGTCCACCGGCAGCACACCGCTGTCGTGCAGCCGCTTGCCCAGGTTGTCGCCGCCGATGTACGCCATCACGAAGAACACCAGCCCTTCCAGCTCGTCGACCGAATAGATCGGGACGATGTTGGGATGGCTCAGTTGCGCTGCAGTCTCCGCTTCGCGAAGGAACCGGGTCTTGATGGCGCTCTGAAAGGCCAACTCCGGCGGCAGGACCTTGATGGCAATGTGGCGCTTGAGCCGCTTGTCGCGCGCGCGATAAACGACCCCCATGCCGCCGCGGCCGATCTCGCTGTCCAGCTCGTAATGCGCGCTGAGAACGCGCTCGATGTGCCCGCGGAGCTCGGAACTCGAGGCCGAAGCGGCAGGATCTACGGGAAGCTGTGGAGGCAATCGGCTGAGTCGCTGTTGCGAGCGATGACGACGCTCGGCTCGGAGCATTTTACCACCCATGCAAACCTATGGAAAGGATAGACCTAGCCTCACTACTGACTGCACCGAGTGAAGCAATCGATCGATTGACGGTTTGGCGGTTTGACGGAGCGCACCGCGAGTGGTGTCAAACCGTCAAACCGTCAAACCAGCAGTACCACTACGTCATAAGCGCCGCTCCGGGTTGCGTTTCCTGCCAGCCTGTCGTAAAACAGGGGACGCGAGCGGGGGCGCGCCCTGCGGCGCTGTGCGCAACAACGGGCTAAACTGTGCTGTCCCATCAGTTAAGCGGCGAGCCCGTGTCTGGAATGGAGTGTGCGTTCGGGCGGTGAAGCGCTGTGCACACTTCGCGGCGCTCCACTGATTGGTTTCACCAACTGCAAGGACATCAATGGCTCAGCGCCAGACCCTTCCTGTCCTCCCGCTGCGCGGCACGGTGATTTTTCCCGGCTTGACCGCGCCGATTGCGGCTGGCCGGCCGGGAACATTGCGCGCGATCGAGGCGGCGCTTCGTGGCGAGCGCCTGGTTTTCGCCGTCGCCCAGCGCGACAACACCGACGAGCCCACGCCGGACATTCTGTATCAGATGGGCGTCATCGCGCGCATCGGACAGATCCAGCGCGGTCTCGGCGGAGTTCAGCTCCTGCTCCAGGGCGAGATGCGCGCCACGGCCCTGCAATACACGACGTCGGAGGGCTTTCTCAGCGCCGTGGTCGTGCCGGTGGACGAGATGACGCCCGTGAGCGAGACCGACCCCGCGTTCATCGCGCTCCACAAGGAGATTCGCGAGCGGGCCGCCGAGCTCGGCGAGCGCCGCGGCCTGCCGGAGGAAGTGGTGCACCAGGTGCTCGACGCCGTGACGGACCCCGGCCGGTTCGCCGATCTCGTCGCGGGATACATCGAGCTTCCGGTCGCCGAAAAACAGGGGTTGCTCGAGACGCTCTCCGTCGAGGAGCGCCTGCGCCGCGTGCTGGTGCACGTGCAGCGTCAGATCACGATGATCGAGACGCAGGAAGAGATCAAATCACAGGTGCAGGAGGAGCTGGGCGAGCGGCAGCGCGAGATGTACCTGCGCGAGCAGATGAAGGCGATCCAGAAAGAGCTCGGCGAGGACGACCAGAGCAAGGAAATCACCGAGCTACGCGAGACCCTCGCCAAGCTCGAGCTGCCGGACGAAGCGCGGCGCGAGGTGGATCGCGAGCTGGGACGCCTGGAGCGCTCGGGACGCGAGTCCATGGAGGCGCAGGTCATCCGCACATACCTCGAGTGGGTGAGCGAGCTGCCCTGGAACAAGCGCTCCGACGATAGCCTGGACATTGCCAACGCGCAGAAGGTGCTGGACGAGGACCACTACGGCCTTCCGGACGTGAAGGACCGCGTACTCGAGTTCCTGGCCGTGCGTCAGCTGCGCGCCCAGGAACTGGAGGATGAGCTCAAGAAGACGGGCGAGCTGTCCATCGACAAGCTGCGCGCCACCAAGGAAGACGCCACGCCCACCCTGCACCTCGCCCGTGACGACAAGAAGGCGATCAAGGACAGCAAGGAAGCCAAGGCGCGCGCCATGGCCAGGGGCCCGATCCTGCTCTTCATCGGGCCGCCGGGCGTGGGCAAGACCTCCATCGCCAAGTCCATCGCGCGCTCGCTCGGACGCAAGTACGTGCGCGCGTCGCTCGGCGGCATTCGCGACGAAGCGGACATCCGCGGCCATCGCCGCACCTATGTGGGCGCGATGCCCGGCAGGATCGTGCAGGGCCTGAAGCAGGCGGGATCGAAAAACCCCGTGTTCCTCCTGGACGAGGTGGACAAGCTGGGCGTGTCCTTCCAGGGCGACCCTGCGAGCGCGCTGCTCGAGGTCCTCGATCCGGCACAGAACGACACATTCACGGATCACTATCTCGGCGTGCCATTCGACCTCAGCGAGGTGCTGTTCATCTGCACGGCGAACTTCGTCCAGAACATTCCGGGACCGCTGCTGGACCGAATGGAAGTCGTGGATTTCGCCGGATACACGGAGCACGAGAAGGCCGAGATCGCGAAGCGCTACCTCATTCCACGCCAGCTCGAGGAGTCCGGGCTCAAGGGAAAGGGCGTGGAATTCACCGACGGCGCCGTGGCGCGGATCGTCTCCGAGTACACGCGTGAAAGCGGCGTGCGCCAGCTCGAGCGCCAGATCGGCGCGGTGGCGCGCAAAGTCGCGCGGCGGATCGCTGCCGGCAACCCGAGCGTCATCGCGGACGGCAAGATCGACGAAAATGAGGTTCGCGACCTGCTGGGCCGCCCGAAAGTGCATCCCGAGCGCGCCGGGACCGTAAACGAGGTCGGCGTCGCGACGGGCATGTACTACACGCCCGCCGGCGGCGACATCATGTTCGTCGAAGCCGCCATCCGCCGCATGTACGGCTTCGGCCAGCGGCTCGCCGACAACGAGACGAAGACACAGGTGAGCGGCTGGGGCAACGTCTCGCTGATTCTCACCGGTCAGCTCGGCGACGTGATGAAGGAGTCGGCGCGCGCCGCCCTGACCTACGCGGCGACACACGCGGGCAAACTCGACATTCCCGAGGACAGGCTGGGCTCCATCGAGGTGCACGTCCACGTGCCCGCCGGCGCGATTCCCAAGGACGGGCCGTCGGCCGGCGTGACCATGGCCACGGCGCTCGTGAGCGCGATGTCCGGGCGCCCCGTGCGGAAGGACGTGGCGATGACGGGCGAGATCACGCTGCGCGGGCGGGTGATGCCGATCGGTGGACTCAAGGAAAAAGTGCTGGGAGCTCACAGGGCCGGCATGAAGCACATCGTGCTGCCCAAGGACAACGAAGGGGACCTCGAGGACATTCCCGAGGACGTCCGGAAGACACTGACCTTCCACCCGCTGGCGACGCTCGACGAGGTGTTCGAGGTCGCGCTGCTCCCGCCGCCGGAGCGCACGGACGAGCCCAGCGGCCAGACGATTTTGGAACGGTCGGAGAAGCGCGTCGCGGCGGCGGGAGCCTAGGGCTTTCTTGGATTGGGGCGGGCTTGTCCCCGCGCGAATTTCGCTTGGGGACAAGCCCGCCCCCTCCCAAGCGAGTTCCCCTAGTCGTCCTCGCCGGAGCGCTGAGTTTGGGTCGTGAACTCGGTCTCGGGGATGCGGAACTGCTTCGCGATCGCGGGATCGCCGTCGTGGCCCAGCACGCGCTTCGCGACGTACTCGCCCATCACGGGGCCCATCTTGAAGGCTTCCGCGTTTCCGCCGCCGGCAATCCAGACGTTGGGCAGATTCGGGTGGCGATCCACGATGAAATTCCGGCTCGACGTGCTCTCGTAGTGGCACGCCCACGTCTGGAGGATCGGCGCGTCCTTGAGCGCCGGAAAGCGGTCCCCCACGAACTGGACTGATCGCGAAAGGCGTTCCGGTTCCACCCAGCGTACGCTGGTATCGGGGTCTGCCAGACCCGCCTGCGACGGCTGGTTCTGCGCCTGCTGGCTCTGCGGCTGGTTTTGCTGTTGCGGTGCACCGGCCCCCGCCCCGGGAGCCCCTCCGGCGCCCGCGCCTCCCGCGCGCCCCTGTCCGCCGCCACCACCTCCGCCACGCACCCGGAACCCTCTGTTGTCCACCGGCAATCCTGCCCATCCGGTCGTCCCCGGGAAATTCCAGCTGGGAAGATTCGGATAGGTGAAACGCTCATCGCCGGGCGGGGTGCCGAAATACAGTACGGTTCCCAGCGGCGTGCGCATGCGATTCTGCATCAACGCGAACGTCTTGCCCAGCCATGGTCCGACGGCAAAGACGAACGTGTCGCCGGAGAGCGTGTCGCCATTGGTGAGTTTCACGGTGCGCCCGTCGAACGTCCCGGGCTCTGGCGGCACCACGCGGGCAATGACGATGCGTCCGCCTTCGTGCCGAAAGACCTCCGCCACCGATTCCGTGGCCCGGCGCGCGCGCACGACGCCGGCGTTCGGCTCGTACAGCACCGCCTTGATATCGTGCACCGAGATCTGTGGCCAGCGTTTCTGCACTTCCTCGACGGCCAGCGTCTCGTGGGAGATTCCGTTCTTCTGCCACCACGCGCGCGTCTGGGTGAGAAACGGCTCCCAGTCCGAGCGCATGATGAGGTCGCCCGTCGTGAAGAACACGCGCATCTTCAGCGGCCGGGCGTATTCGTCGTCCCAGCGCTTCCAGCGTGTGATGGCTTCGTTGGCCCACTGCATCCACAACTCGCCGTGGGGCCGATCGCCGTACGACGTACGCACCCCGCGCGTCTCGTCGCCCGACGTGGACCTCGAGTTGCCGGGGCCGAACATGTCCACCAGCGTGACGCGGGCGCCCATGCGCTGCAGGTTGAGCGCGGTCCATCCGCCGAACGCGCCGGCTCCCACCACGACGATGTTCGAGCTCGCCAGGCCGGACTTCAGGAAGCCCGGAGCAGTGGCGCAGCCCGTGAGGAACGCGCCGGCGCTCGCGCCCGCGACCTTGAGGAAGTCACGCCGATCGAGCGCGCTCACCGCCGCCTCCTGATCGTGTCCGTGCCCACCGCCTGGCCGATGCGAATGCGCTGCATCTCCAGCGTGTCCGCGCGGAGCGAGTCCATGGACGCCGGGAATCCATTCAGCTTGAGGATGTACGCGATGACCCGCGTGTACTCGTCATCGGAAAGGCCGCCGATGTTGTCCTCTGGCATCGTCGTCTTGAGGATTTTGAACAGGTCGTAGACCGAGCGCCCGAACCAGTTCATGCGGAACTGGGCGTCGCTGTGGAAAGTCGGCTCGTGACAGGACGCGCAGGTCGCCTTGAACACAGTGTCGCCGCGCGCGGCCTGCTCAACCGAATACACGCCGATAGCGGCCGATCGCTCGGCGCCATTGGTCTGGGCGGGAAGCGGCGCCGCCAGCAGGGCGCCGAAAACGAGGTATCGCATCACGCCCGCCAAGTCTACGCCGAGTTCACCGCCTCTGCCACCTCAGCGCGCGATGAATGGACCCCATTGCGGAACTTTCCAGGGGTTGGATCGCAGAGCCAGCGGTTCGGTGCCCGGAATGAAGTACTCCAGGTACCTGTTTTCGGGCGGCGTAAGCGTGTCCACCATTGCTCCGGTGACCCGATCGAGCTCGGCATAGCTCAGGCCGGCCGGTGTTGGCCAGTCGCCAGCGCTCGCGCTTCCATAGTAACGCGTCACCATGTTGGCCCAGATGGGCGCCGCCATGCTGCCGCCTCCCGCTCCGGGCATGATCGTCTTGCGCCGGTCGAAGCCGAGCCACACGCCGGCGACGAGCGTGGGCGTCATGCCCACGAACCAGACGTCCGCGTTGTCGTTCGTCGTCCCGGTCTTGCCGGCGACGGCGATGTGCCGGGGCACGATGCGCCGCGCGGCCGCGCCGGTGCCACGCTCGGCCGCATCGCGAAGGATGTCGCGGACGATGAACGCAGCCCGGGGATCGATCACCTGACGCGGCGCCTGATCCGGGGCCGAATAGACCACGCGCCCCCCACGATCCTCGATGCGCCTGATGAAGCGCGGCTCCACCGCTGCGCCGTTGTTCGCGAACGCCGAATACGCCGCGACGAAATCCACAGGCCGTACTTCGGACGCGCCGATTGCGCTGGAAGGAAACGGCTGCATGGGCGTATCGAACCCGACGCGCTGCGCCAGCGCCGCCACCGAGTCCATGGTGACGCGAAGCCCCAGCTGCACCGCGACGGTGTTGCGCGAGAGCACGAGCGCCTCGCGAATCGTCATCGCGCCGAGGAACTGGTTGTCGGCGTTGTCCGGACTGTACACGTCGCCGTTGGGCATGGAGATGGCCAGCATGGAGTCGGAGACAACGGTGTTGGCCGGGATGCCGTCCTCCAGCGCCCGGGCATACACGAACGGCTTTACCGATGATCCGGGCTGTCGCATCGCCAGCGTCGCGCGATTGAACGAGGAGCGGCCGAAGTCGCGCCCGCCCATGAGCGCACGGACCTCGCCGGTGAACGGATCGAGCGCCACGACCACGCCCTGGAGGTAATCGCTGGTCTGCGGCTGGGTGGCGAGCGTCGCGTGACGATAACCCTCGCGCGCCTCGATCTCCGCGGTCCCACGCGCCAGCGCGTCGGCGGCGGCCCGCTGCAGTGCCGGCTCCAGCGTGGTGAAAACGCGATAGCCACCCGCGGTGATGTCCACTCCCGCGGCCTCCGCCGTGGCGCGCACCGCGTCCACGAAATACGGCGCGACGACCGAGCGGCCGAGGCCGGGCGCGGTGACGACCGGCTCGGCGCGCGCCTGCGTCGCCTGAGCGCGCGTGATGTACCCCTGCTGTGCCATCAGCGAAAGGATCAGGTTGCGGCGGTCGCGGGCGCGGTCGGGATGGCGAATCGGATCATAGATCGGCGGACCCTTGGGCAGCGCGGCGAGCGTCGCGGCCTCGGCGATCGTCAGCTGCGCGGCGCCCTTGCCGAAGTAGTGGCGTGAGGCCATCTCGATGCCGCGCCAGCCGTGGCCGTACTCGATCTGGTTGAGGTAGCCCTCGAGAATCTGCTCCTTGGTGTAGCGCTTCTCCATCTCGCGCGCAGCCGACTGCTCTTTGAGCTTGCGGGAAATGCTCCGGTCGCGCCGGTCGATGATGTCGGGGTGCATGTTCCCGACGAGCTGCTGGGTGATGGTGCTCGCGCCGCGCCGGTCTCCGAGCAGGTTGTCCTTGATGGCCGCCGCGACGCCTTTGAGATCCACGCCGTCGTGCTCGTAGAATCGCTGGTCCTCGACGGCGATGAACGCCTGTCCGACATAGCGCGGCAACGTGCGCAGCGAGACGCTGAAGCGGGATTCCTTTCCCACCTCGCCGATCATCGAGCCGTCGCGGGCGAAGATGATGGAGGTTTGGGGGGAAGGATGATTTGCCAGGGTTCGATTTGACCCTGGCTGGCGAGAATGGAGGGTATTGCCAGTAGTACAGCGACGGTGCGCATGGATTCAGTAATACACGCTAGTAATAGCGATGGTACCACCGACTGGTACTCGCGGTAACGGGTGACAGTAACAGTGTCAGGAAGCCGCCATTCCCCGTCGGCTGATACTGTCGGCTGTTACCGGGAATGTCTGCCCTACCCCCGATCGATATTACCTACGTTCTTTAGGGCATGAGCATTCAGCTCGCCATCGCCCAATTCGGCCCGAAGAAGGGCGACTACTTCGCCAATCTAAGCCGGCTCGGCGACCTGTTCGCGCAGGTGGACTCGCTGGAGCCCCGGCCCCAGCTGCTGTGCCTCCCCGAGACGGCCCTCACGGGCTATTTCCTCGAAGGCGGTGTGCGCGAAGTGGCGATCACGGCGGGCACGCTGGCGCGCGATCTCCACGAGCAGTACCGGGCCAGCGTCTCGTCCCCGAGGATGCTCGACGTCGCCCTCGGGTTCTACGAGGAATTCCAGAACAAGCTCTACAACAGCGCGATCTACGTGACCGTCGGCGGCGGCGAGCCGATCGTGCGGCACGTGCACCGCAAGATGTTCCTGCCCACCTATGGGCTGTTCGACGAGGAGCGCTTCGTCGAGCGGGGCCGCGAGGTACGCGCGTTCGACACGTCGTGGGGCCGCGCCGCGCTGCTCGTGTGCGAGGACGCGTGGCACAGTCTCACCGGGACGATCGCGGCACTGGACGGCGCGCAACTCATCCTCCTGGTCGCGGCGGCCCCGGCGCGCGGGCCGTGGCCGCAACACAACGGCACTCCCGCCCCGGCGAGCGTGCACCGCTGGGAGCGCCTGGCGCGTGACATCGCCGAAGAACACGGCGTGTTCGTCAGCCTGTCGAACCTCGTGGGCAGCGAGGGGGGCAAGATGTTCGCCGGCGCGTCCATGGTGATGGGACCCAAGGGTGACCTGAGGACACGAGGGCCTCTGTGGCAGGAGGCCATCGTGACCGCGACGCTCGACCTGGACGACGTGACGCGCGCGCGCGCCGACATGCCGCTGGTAGCGGACCTGGAGGTGATGATCCCGCACCTCGTCAACAACATCGAGCGCATCGGGGCGCGGATCGAGACGCCGGCGGAGTACGATCCTGCGGACAGCGACTACAGCGGACATGGGACGCAACGGACGCAACGGACGGCGGACGGCGGACGGCGGACGGCGGAAGTCGGAGGAGGCCCATCTCCCGTGTCCGGCCTCAAGGTCGTCGGCGCCGGCCCGTTCGCGGAGCCGGTGCCGCTGGACATCGACCCGAAGCTCACTGAGGAGTGGCTGGTCCACTTCATCAAGGACGAGATGGCGCGCCGCGGGTTCGATCGCGCGCTCATCGGCATCTCGGGCGGCGTGGATTCGGCGGTGACCGCGTACCTCGCGGCGCGCGCGCTGGGACCCAAGCACGTCATCGGGGTCAGGATGCCTTATCGCAGCTCGAGCAAGGACAGTCTCGAGCACGCCCAGACCGTCATCGACACGCTCGGCATCGAATCGTGCACGGTGGACATCAGCGCCGCGGTGGACGGGTACCTCCAGAGCGACCCGAACGCCGAACCGGGGCGCCGCGGCAATGTCATGGCGCGGACGCGGATGATCGTGCTCTTCGATCTCTCGGCGAGGCACGGGGCGATCCCGCTGGGCACCGGCAACAAGACGGAGCGGCTGTTCGGGTATTTCACGTGGCACGCCGACGACGCGCCTCCGATCAACCCGCTGGGTGACCTCTTCAAGACTCAGGTGTGGGCGCTCGCACGACACCTCGGCGTTCCGGACGCCATCGTGTCGAAACCGCCGACCGCCGACCTCGTCGTCGGCCAGACCGACGAAGGCGACTTGGGGATTTCGTATCACAAGGCGGACGAGATCCTCAACTGGATGCTCGCGGGGCACCGGCCGGAGGAGCTGATCGAGCGCGGCTTCGGCGAGGCCGAGGTGCAGCTCGTGCGCAAGCGCCTGGAGAGCACGCACTGGAAACGGCGGCTCCCCACGGTCGCGATGCTCAGCACGACGGCGATCGGCGAGTCGTATTTGCGGCCGGTCGACTACTGAGTGTTGGCGCTGGTCGGGCGTGGGGCCCTCCAGCCGCGAATTTCCGCTTCGCTCATCTCGCCGCGCCACGCGCATATGGCGCGTCCCCTGGCGCGGCTCGATAGAAATTCGCGGGCTGGAGAACCCCACGCCCTCCCGCGCACTCACGCATCCGTCGTCGACGCTACTTCTCGATCAGCGCCTCGGCTTCGATCTCGACGAGCATCGCTGGGTCTATCAAGGCGCGAACCTCGACCATGCTCGTCGCTGGTCTGATATCGCGGAAATACTCTCCGTGCACCCTACCCACGGCCTCCCAGTCGCGCGCGATGTTCACGACGTACATCCTGGTGCGCACGATGTCCGAGAGCTTCGCGCCAGCGCGCTCCATGGCGGCCCTGATGTTCTCGAGCGTCTGACGCGTCTGCGCCGCGGCGTCACCGGCTATGAGTTTGCCGTCCGCCCCCGTCGCTGTCGTGCCTGACACGTAGACGTGCGAGCCGATGCGGATGGCGCGCGAGTATCCGACGATCGGCTCCCACGGTGTACCGGTCGAGATGTGTTGACGCGTCAAGACGCCGCACCTCCGGTGCGGAAAGACGCCGCCGCTTTGCGGCGGACCTCCGCCGGCGCTAACGCGCCGGAGAGATGCCGGCGCTTCGCGCCGGAGAACAGCCGCTCCGCGGCGAACGCCGCAGCAGTCCTCCACGCCACAGGCGTGGCAGTTCTCCGCACCGCAGGCGCGGCAGTTCTAAGCAGCTTCAGCGTACGCCAACGAGACCGCTCGACGAGCGGCTCGCTTCAACGCGCGATGAACGGTGCGAGCGTATCGCATGAAGTTGGTGCCGGCCCATGGGTAGGCGGCGAAGAATTCGTATGGGAGCTGGTCGCTTTTCAGGCGATTGCAGCGCGTACAGGCGAGGACGACGTTGCCGGGGTGGTGCGCGCCGCCGTGCGCGAGCGGGTAGACGTGATCGAGCGTGGCAGTCCCGAAATCGAGCCCGGTTCCGCAGTACACGCAGCGGCGTCCACAATCGCGCATGGTCGCGCGCTTGATCGCTCGCTTGTACCGGGCTCCGCGAAAATGCGTGACGGCGGAGCGCTTGGAACGGCGGGGCAGGCGTGGAAAGGTGACGTGGTGGCCGTGTCTGCGAACAGGCATTTCACCTCGCTGGAAACGCCGACACCCCGCAACGGGAAGGCGTCCCGTCGCGGGGTGTCAGACCACAGAGTGGTTTCGGCGACCCGACTGGCGCGCCAATCCATGGCGCGCCGGCCTGAAGCATGAGACTGTCGCTGTCGTGGGAGGTCCAGCTGGACTGCCTCCGCGGAAGAGCGGGTCGCTATCTGCGGTACTTATGTGATGCCGTCTTTGTTCCCGCAAGTGTCAAGTTTGTCACGCCACCGCGCGATTATTCGTCTTGACAGCAACGGCGCGATCCTGCGCGCCGGCTGGCGCAGCGCGCCCATGGGATCGCGCATCGCCGTCATGATGCGCACGGCGGTCGCGTCGAGCAGCGTGCGATCCGGCATGGCCGAGCCGGGGAACGGCAGCGGGATCTCGAAGCCGTCGTCTTCGCGCCGCGGGATCACGTGCACGTGGTAGTGCGGCTCGTCCTGGCCCGCGGCGCTGCCGCTGTTCACCACGATGTTGATGCCGTCGGCGTCCGCGGTCTTCTTCACGGCCGGCGCCAGCTTCGTCGCCACGCGGAAGAGATGCATCGCGAGCTCGGCCGGGACGTCCTCCAGCCGCTCGTAGTGCGTGCGCGGCACCACGAGCACGTGACCGGGGTTGACCGGCTGGATGTCCATGAACGCGATGGCGTCGCCGTCCTCGTAGCACAGGGACACTTCCCCCGCGCCGTGAATCAGGTCGCAGAACGTGCAGCGGTGGTCGGCGAGGCGCATGGGGTAGCTGATCGACGGTAGGTGATGGGTGTCGGTGCGACGCGCCATCAGTAGAGGCATACGCGGTGCCACTCATTGAGGCCGCCTTGAGGCGACAAAGACCCCCCGGATTGTATGTTTGTGGCATGGCCACCACAGCAAAAACCGACGGGCGCTCCTCCGCGCCCCAGGCGCCGGAGCTGACCCGGGAAAAACTCCTCGGCGTCTACCGGACGATGCTCCTGTCCCGACGCCTGGACGACAAGGAGATCCAGCTCAAGCGCCAGAACCGGATCTTCTTCCAGATCTCGGGTGCGGGTCACGAGGCAGTGCTGGCGGCGGCCGGGATGGTGCTCAAGCCGGGCCACGACTGGTTCTATCTCTACTACCGGGATCGCGCGCTCTGCCTCGAGCTCGGGCAGACGCCGGCGGAGATGCTGTATTCGGCCGTGGGCGCGGCGAAGGACCCGAATTCAGGCGGCCGGCAGATGCCGAGCCACTGGGGCCACAAGGCGCTCAACGTCGTGTCGGTCTCGTCGCCAACGGGGACGCAGTTCCTGCACGCCGTCGGATCGGCCGAGGCCGTGCTGAAGGCCGGTGCGCTGGACGTGGACGGATTCGAAAAGGACGAGGTCGTTCTGGTGACCACGGGCGAGGGCACCACCAGCGAAGGAGAATTCTGGGAGTCGCTGAACACCGCGTCGAACCTCAAGCTGCCGATCGTCTACCTCGTGGAGGACAACGGCTACGCGATCTCGGTGCCGGTGGAAGTGAACACGGCGGGCGGGTCGATCTCGAAGCTCGTGACGGGGTTCCCGGACCTGTTCATCCAGGAAGTGGACGGCTGCGACTTCATGGCGTCGCTCGACGTGATGCGGAAGGCCGTGGACTATGCCCGCAAGCGCAAGGGCCCCGCGTTCGTGCACGCGAAGGTGATTCGTCCGTACTCGCACTCGCTGTCGGACGACGAGATGTTCTATCGTCCGCCCGAGGAGCGCGACGTCGACGCGAAGCGCGACCCCGTGACGACGTTCCCGCGCTGGCTGGTGGACGAGGGACATGCGACGAAGGCGGACATCGAGCGCATTCAGCAGGAAGTGGACGCCGAGGTGCAAGCGGCGACGGACGACGCGCTGGCGCAGGAGCAGCCCGGGCCCGAGACCGTGTACCAGCACGTGTACTCGCCGGACGTGGACCCCACGAGCGAGCAGTTCGACACCGAGGACGATCCGCAGTTCTCGGGGAACGAGACCACGATGGTCGACCTGCTCAACGCCTGCATGAAGGACGAGATGCGGCGCAATCCGAAGATGCTGGTGTTCGGCGAAGACGTCGCCGACATCTCGCGCTCGCAACACAAGGGCAAGGTCAAGGGCAAGGGCGGCGTCTTCAAGGTGACGTGGGGGCTGCAGAAGGAATTCGGCGACGACCGCGTGTACAACTCGCCGCTGGCGGAAGCCAACATCGTCGGGCGCGCGATCGGCCTGGCGCATACGCGGCTTCAAGCCCGTGGTGGAGATCCAGTTCTTCGACTACATCTGGCCGGCGTACATGCAGCTGCGCGACGAGTTGTCGACGATGCGCTGGCGATCCAACGGGACGTTCAGCGCACCGGTGGTCGTGCGGACTACCTACGGCGGCTACATCCGCGGCGCGATCTACCACTCGCAGACGGGCGCGGCGCTCTTTACGCACTGCCCCGGCCTGCGAGTCATCTGCCCGGCCACGGCGCTCGACGCCAACGGGCTGCTGCGCACGGCGATCCGGTGCGACGACCCCGTGATTTTCCTCGAGCACAAGCACCTCTACCGCCAGACGTACAACAAGGCGGCGTATCCCGGGCCGAACTTCATGATCCCGTTCGGCAAGGCGCGCATCGTCCGCGAGGGGACGGATGTGACGATCGTCACATACGGCGCTACCGTGCAGCGGGCGTTCACCGCCGCGAACCAGGTGGCCGAAGCAGGCGGGCCGAGCGCCGAGCTCATCGATCTGCGCTCGCTGTCTCCGTGGGACAAGGAGCGCGTGTTCGAGTCGGTGAAGAAGACGAACCGCGTGATCGTGCTGTATGAGGATTCGCTCTCGTGGGGCTACGGCGCGGAGATCGCGGCCCGCATCGCGGACGAATGTTTCCCGTGGCTGGACGCACCTGTGAAGCGCGTGGGTTCCGCGGATACCTATGTCGGATACGCGCCTCGGTTGGAGGACGCGATCCTTCCGCAAGTGGAGGACGTCAAGAGAGCGATCGAGGACGTAACGAGGTTTTAATGGTTCTGGCGCTTTGGCGCTGATGGGTGAAGGTTTTACGGCCCCCCCCCGCCTGGCCGTACGCCTTCCCCACTCCCGCTCAGGACGCCCGCCGCGCATGACGCGACGCCGCCGCCCACGCTTTCTTCTCGCCGCTGCGCTATCGCTTGCGGCCGGCATCACGTGCGCCGACGGCGCCATCGGGCCGTCGTCGGGTCCGTACGCGCAAGTCGCACTCGCACCGAGCTTCACCCCCTCAGCCGCGCGGATCGCCGGCAACCTCCAGGCGTTCGGCCTGGATCTGGACACCCTGCGCATTCGTCTGATGCGTGGTGTCGAGGGCCCCGCCGCGAAGGACACCATCTTCCCCCTTGCGAACGAGCAGAGCGAGGTGAGGGTCGAGCTCCTCGTGGCGCTCAAAGCCCAGGAAGAGCGGATGACGGCGATCGTGGAGCTGCGCAGCGGCAACGTGACGATGTTCATGGGAGCGCAGGAGCTGGTGCTGCGCGTCGGACGGCCGACGACCCAGACGGCGCCGCTGGAGCTGGAGTACATCGGCCCGGGCGCCAACGCGACGGTGCTGCGGGTGAACCCCGACACCGCGACGCTCTTCTCGTTCCAGAGCCTGGATTTCACCACCACCGCGTACGACGCCACCGGAGCGCCGGTGTCGGTGGCGGCGATAGCATGGTTGGTGACAGACCCCACGCGCGGCACGATCAGCCCAACCGGCCGGTTCACGGCCAGCGCAGTCCGGGGCCAGACATACGTGGTCGCCCTGATGCCGACCGGAGTGCGCGACTCGGCGATCGTCTCGGTGGTGCCCACGGTCTCCCAGGTGGAAATCGTCTCCGGCGGTGGTCAGACCGCGACGGTGGGAAGCACGCTCGGAATACCCATCGTGGTGGAGACGCGAGCGGCTGACAACCTCCCCGTCCCCGGATCTGCGGTCCGCTTTCTCGCGTACCAGGGCGGCGGCTCGCTCACGACGACGCTGACGCAGTCGGATGCCAACGGGCGGGCGAGCACGGTGCTGACGCTCGGGACGACAGCCGGCGTGAATACCGTTCTGGTGATGAGCGGGACCGACACGCTCGTCGTGACGGCGACCGCAACTGCGGGAGCTCCTGTCGCGCTGGCGATGGTGCTGCAGCCATCAGGAGCCGCCACCTCCGGCGTCGCGCTGACAACGCAGCCGAGCGTCAGGGTGGTGGATGCGTTCGGCAACGCGGTGGCCGCGCCGGACCTTACGGTTCGCGCGTCGGCCAGCGGCATCACCGGCCTCTTGCTCGGCGGCAACAGTTCGGCGATCACGAACGCGAGCGGCGTAGCCGTGTTCACCAACCTGACGCTCACCGGGCCCATCGGATCGGCGACGCTGTCGTTCAGCTCGGGCAACCTGACCCCCGTGACGTCCACGGGCATCGCCCTCGCTCTTGCGGCCCCGGGCCAGGTCGTGATCGCGAGCGGTGACGGTCAAGGCGCTCTTCCCGGATTCCGCCCGCTCCCCAATCCCATCGTCGTGCGGGCCATGGATGCCGGCGGAAGTCCCAGAGTGGGCGCGATAGTCACGTTCCAGGTGGACAGTGGCGGCGGGCTTCTGAATGGCGACTTTACCACGGTCCAGGCGACGACCGATGCCAACGGGCACGCTTCAGTCCTCTGGTCCACCAGTACCGGGCAGCAGCGGATTACTGCGTCGACAAGCGACGCGAGCGTTCAGATTCGCGCGTTCATTGGTCAGCGGTTGGTGGTCGTGCAGCAACCGACGCTCGATCCCCAAAGCGGCGCGCGGTTGGCACAGCAGCCGGCCGTACGGTTCATCGACAATGCCGGCAACGTCGCGCCCATCAACGGCGCGCAGATCGTTGCGCGGCTCACTCTCGTCGGTGGCGGTGCTCCTGCAGGATTCCTCTCCGGATCCACAGCGCTGACTACGGACCAGAACGGAATCGCGACGTTCACCGATATGGCCGTCCACGGACCGGGCTCCGAATCGGTGCAGCTGCGGTTCCACCATCAGGATGGCGTGTCCGAGAACACCCAGGTTTTGGCGGGCCTCAGCTCGCCGATCGGAATGCGTGCCGGACCGCTCTGGCAAATCCTCACGGTGGGGAACGGCAGGCACCGTGTTGTGCCCAGTGGTCAGACCCAGATGACGTTCAGGGTCCTGGACCTCGAGGGATTCAACGGCGTGCCTGGAATTCCTGTCAGCTTCACGGTTCCGCAGGGGATGCCTTGTGCCGCGGTGCAGTCGCTGGCGACATCGAACGCCGCTGGCGAAGTGACGGTGTCCGTCGTCGGAACCACCGAATTCACGAGCTGCTACGTCCAGGCACGGGTGGAGCAGGATGTGATTCCGCCCAGCGGTCCGCTGTTCCGTCCGCTGGCCCTTGGATTCCTGACCACAGTCGCTACGGGCGTGCCGACCTGGGTTGGCGCAGACGCGGTTGATCCGTCAGCGTGGGCTTTGGCCGCCAACTGGTTCGACGACCGTGTGCCGGCCAGTGAGCCGATCGTGTTCGTACCCGGATTCGTGCTGTCGACGCCCCGCATCGATGACACCAGGACGATTCAGACACTCCGAATCGAGAACTCCGCGTCTCTCGACCTGAATTCGCAGACTCTCAACATCATGGGAGACCTCGTCGGAGGAGGATACATCCTGGGCACAGGCACTGTGGTTCTAAGGGCAATTGCCGGCGGCGTTGTGAACGTGAACGTCCCGGAGGGCATGGTCCAAGTGGGCAACAGTGACCCGCCGTGTGCTCGAGGGACGCCGGCCTATGCGGTGCAAACGTCCCTGTTCGCCAACATGCTCGAGCTCAACTGCGAATTGCTCGTGGGCGACGGCGCGTTTGTGACCTTGAATGGAGATCTCCGCGTTGGGTTCTTCAATGGAGGCCTCAGGGCAACCGGATCCGGCAGCGCGTACGTCGTTGGCAACGCCCGGTTTGATACCGGCGTCTCATCGATCGCAACCGGCGGCTTGACCGTGCAGGGCTCGCTCAATGTCGCGCAGCCCGCGACGCTGAATCAGTCGGGCGGCGTGATCACCGTGATCGGCGATGCAGGTTTCCACGGATCGGCGACGATGACGGCAGGGACACTCGACGTCGGACGAAACTTCTTGCACACCGGCAACGGACAGTCCGACGCGTTCTTGGCATCCCATCCGCATCGGACGATTCTGAGGGGGACAATTGATCCGCTCGTCATCCAGTGGAACACTCCGGGAGCGTCGCGTTTCGGCCGGCTCGAGATCGCCAGTCAGAGCCCGGGTGGGTATCAGTTCATCACCAGTTTTTCACCGACGGTGCCAGTGCACGACTTGTACATCCTGCCGTCGGCGAGACTCGTCATGCCGTCGAACCTCACGATCCTCGCGGGGGGCCAGATCGTGCCGTTCAACCTCGGAGTGCACATCCTGACCGGCGGAACGCTGGTGACTAACGGTGCTCGGATCACCGTGATTGCAAACCCTAGTTGCAATTTCCCGCCACCGGATCCAGTCGGCACTGACTTTCATTGCGTGTCGCCCCCGTCCTAGCAGCGGCAATGGGGAAGGGTGACAGGCAAAGAAAACCTCGGCCGATCCTGGCGCCGAGGTTTTGCTTCTCCCGTCTGCAGTCAGCGGTAACCCGTCAGCGGTAACCCGTCAGCTGTCTCGTTACGGTGTCGCCTTGGCCGGCGGGTTCTTGGCGAAGTCGCCGGCCCGGATGATCACGATCTGTTTGGGATCGATGTATTTCCGAAGCGCGCCGTTGATCTGATCGGGCGTCAGCGCCGCGACCTTCTTCTCCAGGTCCTCGTCGTACGTCATGGTGCGGCCAGCGAAGCGGCGCGCCACGAGCGTTCCCACCAGCTCGTTGTCGTTCGCCCGACCCTGCGTACGCCCCTCGAGCCAGCCTTTGCGGAGCTGGTCGATTTCTTCGGTGGTAAAGCCCTTCTTGAGCGCGCTGTCGACTTCCTCGCGGAACGCCTGCTGGAGCCTTTCGACGTTCGTGGGCGCGTAGATCGCCTGCGCCACCCAGGTGGCCGCGCGATCCAGTGAAGTGACCTGCAGCACCGTCGCGCCGCCGTAGCTGATGCCTTCCTTGGTCCGCAGACGCTTCATGAAGCGCGCGCTGGTGCCGGCGCCGCCCAGCAGATGGTTGGCCATCAACAAAGCTGGATAGTCCGGATCGTCGTCGCGCATGACAAAATTCTGCGCGGCGACGAAAAACGCGTTCGCCTTGTCAGGCGTTTCGATGGATTGGAAGGCCGAATCGGTCTTCGCGAACGTGCGGCCCAGGCGCTGGTACGGCTGCGTGGTCTTCCAGTCGCCGAAGAGCCGAGCGGCGACGGCCGTTATCTCGGCCTGGTCGAAATCCCCCACGATCGCCAGATCCGCGTTGGCCGTCGTGTAGAACGTCTCGTGGAACGCCTTCACGTCCTGCTGGGTCACGGCGCTGATGTCGGCGATCGTCTCGTCCGCCGCGGACGTGTACTGTGGATGACCCTTCGGCTTGGGAAGGATCGTCTTGCTGAGAGCGACGCTCGCCTGGAAGTCCGGCTGCGACTTTTGCGTCTCGATCTGCGCGAGCCGCTCCTTCTTCAGCTTGTCCAGCTCCTCGGCGTCGAAGCGTGGCGTGCGCAGCTGCTGCGCCACCAGCTCGAGCGCCGGGATCAGGTTGGGCCGTGTCGTCTGGATGAACGCGGTCGCCGACGCCACCGTGCCGTTGACGTTCACCTGCGCCTTGAGCTTGGCGAGCGAGTCCTGCACCTGCTGCCGCGTGAGCGACGTTGTGCCGCGCGAGAGCAGCCCCCCCGCGAGCGTTGGAATCGCGCCCTTGTTCGACAGCGACGCTTCAGTGCCCCAGCGCAGCACCATCTGCACGACGACGCTGTTGCCGCGCGTCAGCTTGGGCAGCAGCGTGAGGTGCATACCGTTCGGCAGCGTCGAATGCTTCGTGCGGGCATCCACATTCTTCGGCGACGCGTCGAACACTTCGCCCGCCTGCACGAGGGCGCGGCCCTTGTAATCCGCCACCATCGCGGCGATGCCCGGCGCCGCCGGGATCTCGGCGCGATCAGGCTGCGCAGTCGGAATGAAGACGGAGACGGTGCGGTTCGAGGACTTGAGGTACGCCGAGGCGACGCGCTGGACGTCGGCCGGCGTCACCTTCTCGATCCGGTCGCGATGCAGGAAGAGCAGGCGCCAGTCGCCGCGCGCCGCCCACTCCGAGAGGCTCAGCCCCACGACCTCCGAGTTGTTGAGTGTGAGGTTGATGTTCCGGAGCAAGCCGTCCTTGGCGCGCTGCACCTCTTCGGCCGTGAACGCCGAAGCGCGCGCCGAGTCGATGGTGCGCTCCAGCACCCCTCGCGCCGAATCGAGACTCTGCTCTTTGCGAAGGATGACGCCATACATCAGCATGCTGGGTTCGCGCAGCTGTTCCGCGAAACCCGCGACAGCCGACGCCAGTTTGGTGTCCACCAGGGCCTTGTAGAGACGCCCCGATGGACTGTCGCCGATCACCTCGGCAAGCACGTCTACGGACGCGAAGTCGGGGTGCGCCCCGGCCGGTACGTGGTAGCCCACGAGCAGTGCCTGCGAATCGCCAACACGCCGCAACGTCACGAGACGTTCGCCATCCTGGGCCGGCTCCATCGTGTACGTCGCGTAGAGAATGTTGCCCCGGTCCAGGTTGCGGATGGGCTTCGGCATCCGGCCGAACTTGCTCTCGATGAGCGCCAGGGCCCTGGTCGTGTCGAACTTGCCGGCGACGACGAGGAGCGCATTGTCCGGTTGGTAATACTTCCGGTAGAAGGCCTGGAGCCGCTCGATGGGCACCTGCTCGAGGTCCGCCTTGTTCCCGATCGGCGAGCGGCCGTATCCATGCCAGCGGAACGCCGCCGCCATCAGGCGTTCCTGGGTGACGTTCAGCGGATTGTTCTCGCGCGCCTCGAACTCGTTGCGGACGACCGAGAACTCCGTCTCGAGGTCCTTTTTCGCGACGAAGCTGTTGAGCATTCGATCGGCCTCGAGATCCAGGCCGAACTCGAGATTCTCGTCGGAAGCGGGCAGCGTTTCGTAGTAGTTGGTGCGGTCGTACCAGGTGCTGCCGTTGCGCCGCGCGCCGCGTGTGGTGAGCGCCGTCGGGATGTCCTTGTACTTCGGCGTGCCCTTGAAGAGCATGTGCTCCAGCAAGTGCGCCATCCCAGCCTCGCCATACCCTTCGTGCCGCGAGCCGACGAGGTACGTCAAGTTGACTGTTACGGTCGGCTTGGACTGGTCCGGGAAGAGGAGGAAGCGCAGGCCGTTCGGCAGCGTGTACTCGGTGATGCCTTCCACCGACGCGACACGGGTCGCCTTGACTGCCGGTGCCTGCGCCGCTCGCGAGGGTTGGGTGCGCGCTTGCGCGCCGAGGGCCGTCGACGAGATGAACAGGGGGAGCGCGGCAATGGCCGCGCGGCCGAGCCAGCGCTGGCGTCGTGCGATACTCATCGATCCTCCGGAATGACCCTCGGAGCTACCGCGACCCGTCAGGGGCGCGGCGGACGGACTATGGCAGCCGAGGAGAGGACTGAAGAATAGGCCGCTAGACGGGCGCTTGCCACACCAATCGGATCCAGTTGCTGCCCCCGGCAACTGCCTCCTTCGAGGGTCACGCGCGGCGGCGTCCGGAACTCGCACGTGGACGCGATCTGGCTCTTGCGGTTGTACTCGATCTCAGCCTGCCGCAACTCGGCCAGTTTGCGGTACAGTCCGGCGCCGTCCGTCGTTCGGGCACAGTACACGATGTAGTCGCGCGGGCCGCCGCAGGCCCGTTCGCCCACCGGCGCGGTGCGGCACTCGCCGGCGGAGCTGCACCCGTCGGACTTCGCGATATCACGGGCCTCCCGCTCGAGCCGCTCAATGCGGGCTTCCTCCGACGCGTCTGCCGTCCGCATCGTGTCCGCGAGGTCCTGCTGCACCGGCGGCCCCTGCCCCGCGCTGCACGCAGCGCAGGCGAGCAGCACCAGCATGAAAGGGATTCTCCTAGCGCTCATGGATCACTCTCCCTCCGACGATGGTCATGACCACGCGAGCCTCCCGAATGGTCTCGGGCGCGATCCGCGTGAGGTCCCGGTCGATCAATACCATATCCGCCAGCATGCCGCGCGCCAGCATGCCTTTCTGCTGCTCCGCGAACTCGGCGTACGCGGCACCCCCAGTGTAGGCGCGGAGCGCCTCCTCGACCGTGATCTTCTGCTCGGGCACCCAGCCGCCGGGTCGCGCGTCGTCGAGTGTGCGCCGCGTCACAGCCGCGTAGATCCCCTCGAGCGGCGTGGGCGGCGCGACGAACCAGTCGCTGCCGAAGGCAAGCTTCGCGCCGGCATCCAGGAGTGACCGGAACGCATACGTCCCCTTCGCCCGCTCGGCGCCGAGGTATCGGTCCGCCCAGCGCCCGTCGTCGATCGAGTGGTACGGCTGCATGCTGGCGATGACGCCGAGGCCGGCGAAGCGCGGAATCTCGGGCGGCGCGAGATGCTGCGCGTGCTCGATGCGAAAGCGGCGGTCCCGCGTGCCGTTTTCCTGCGCTACGCGCGCGAACACGTCCAAGAGAACGCGGTTGGCGCGATCGCCGATCGCGTGAATGATCACGTGCAGGCCGGCGGCGTCGGCGCCCTTCGCCCACGCGTACAGCGACTCGGGCGGGGTGACGAACAGGCCGCGGTCGTTCGGCGTGTCCGAAAACGGCTCGAGCATCGCCGCGGTGTGCGAGCCGAGCGAGCCGTCCACGAACCCCTTGAGACCGCCGATGCGGAACCAATCGTCGCCGCGCCCGTTCAGGGCGACATAGTCCCGCAGTCGATCATAGGATGCCAGCGGCACGGCCGCGTAGATGCGCGTCCGCAAGCGGCCGGCGCGGTGCGCGCGCTGGAACACGGTGACGTCGCGCCACGAGCCCATGTTGTGCACCGAGGTGACGCCCTGCTCCGCCACGTATCGCATCGCGGCGTCGAGCGCGGCGTCCTCCTGCGCCTCGAGCGGATCGGGGACGACCCTGGCGACGAGACCGGCGGCGTTGTCCTTGAGGATTCCCGTGGGCTCGCCGCGCTCATCGCGCACGATCTCGCCGCCCTCGACGTCCTTCGTGTCGCGCGTGACTCCTGCTGCCCTGAGGGCAGCAGAGTTGGCGAGCGACATGTGGCCATCGAGCCTTTGTATGAGCACGGGCGTCCCGCCCGTGATCGAGTCGATCCACTCCCGGCGCGGCAGCTCGCCACCCCAGTTCTGGTGGTCCCAGTTGCCTTCGCGCATCCACGCTCCCTGCGGGAGCGTAGATGCGTGTGCTTTTATGCGACGCACGAACTCCTCGGGCGTGCGCGCGTCGCGGAGCTGGACGGAGGTGAGGCCGAAGCCGCCGTCCATGAAGTGAACGTGCGCGTCGATGAACCCCGGCACGAGCATCCTGCCGGCCGCGTCCACGACGCGCGTGGTGGGCCGGGCCAGCTTGCGGATCTCCGCGCTCGACCCGACGGCGGAGATGCGCTCGCCGGTGATCGCGACGGCGTCGGCCCACGGGCGCCGCTCGTCACCGGTCCACACGCGCGCGTTCACGATCGCCAGCGTGGGCGCGAGGGTGAAGGATGTCGAGGCGGGAGAGGACACGGTGCAGCCAAGGAAAAGGAGAATGGAGGCTGGAGCGAGACGAGGGCGGAAGCGCATGTCTAAAGGTGGTTAGCTTTGTCGCCCATGGCGACCAACATCTGGTTCTGGGTGGGGTTCATCGCGTTCGTGCTCGCGATGCTCGCGCTCGATCTGGGCGTATTTCACCGCAAGGCGCACGTGGTGCGACCGCGCGAAGCCGGGATCTGGGTCACCGTCTGGGTGTCGCTCTCGCTGCTCTTCGCGCTGGGCCTCTGGGCGTTCGAGGGGAGCAGCATCGCGCTCACGTTCCTCACGGGATACGTGATCGAGCAGTCGCTGAGCGTGGACAACCTGTTCGTCATGGTCGTCATCTTCAACTATTTCCGCGTGCCGGCGCAGGCGCTGCATCGGGTGCTCTTCTACGGCATCCTGGGCGCGCTGGTGATGCGCGGATTGTTCATCGGGCTGGGCGCGTTCCTGCTGGCCGAGTTCGAATGGATCCTGTACGTGTTCGGCGCGATGCTGCTGATCACGGGCGTGCGCATGCTGTTCAAGCAGGACGAGGAGTTCGACGGCGAGAACAACAGCATCGTACGGCTCGTCCGGCGTCACGTGCCGATGACCACGAAGTACCACAGCGAGCAATTCTTCGCGAACGTGGACGGCCGGCGGCTGGCGACGCCGCTGTTTCTGGTGCTCGTCCTGATCGAGTTCACGGACCTGATCTTCGCCGTGGACTCGATCCCCGCCATCTTCGGCATCACGCGCGACCCGTTCATTGTGTTCACGTCGAACATCTTCGCCATCCTGGGGCTGCGCTCGATGTTCTTCCTGCTGGCGGCCGTGGTGGAGAAGTTCTACCTGCTGAAGTACGGGCTCGCGCTCATCCTGTCGTTCATCGGTGTGAAGATGCTGGGCGAGCCGTGGTTCCACGTGCCGATCCTGACGTCGCTCGCGATCGTGCTGGGGACGCTGGCGCTCTCCATCATCGCATCGCTCGTGTGGCCGCAGCCCGAAGCTGCGCCGGAGGTGCTGCGTCCGGATGAGAAGCGGACGGGCTCGATTTTCGGGACGCTGTGGCCGAAGCGCAAACCGCGCGACGGAGCCGGAAAAGGGGGAGCGCGCTAGCGGCGCTCCACGGCCTCGCGGATGTCGAGCAGGATCTCGAGGTAGAGCTGCTCGCGGCGGTACGCGAAGTCGAGGGCGGCCAGCTGCGATTCGTCGCCCGTCGTCTTGGCGCGTTCGAACGCTTCGCGGTACATCGTCTCCAGGTTGTCCATGATGCGGTCGCGGGCGCGGGACATGCGGGTTTTCTCGAGTGCGTTGGGGGTGAGACGCGGAAAATCGTCGGTTGCGTCGGACGCGGGCTCCGGCTCAGGCATGATGAGCTTGCGCGCGGTCTCGAGCAGGTAGCGACGTGGGGCGAACTTATCCATCGTGCAGGAAAGCTAACTACGATCTTTGCGGCGATCTTAACGGCGTTCTTAAAGGCGATCTTAACGGCGTTCTCAAAGGCGTTCTAAACTGCGCCGTAAAGAACGCCGTAAAGAACGACGTAAAGAACGCCGTAAAGAACGACGTAAAGAACGCCGTAAAGAACGCCGTTAAGATCGGTGTTTGCAGTCATTGCGCTCGATTCCGGCGAGCAGCAAGTTCCATTTCATGGCCGACGAGATACTCTATCGTCGCAAGATGCCACACGGCCCTGAGGTACGGATCCGACGGACCACCGATTCGGGCGAAGTGCCGGTTCAGGCCGTGCTCGACGTAGATAGGCGTGCCGGTACGCCGCGCGAGAGGCAGGGCGGAACGCCGCCGTCGCTGAAGGCGGTACAGGGCGCAACCGAGCAGGATTGCATCGCCCAGCTGCGCGCCGACGCGGACGACGATCGCACGATCTCCGGCCTGATGCGCGCGAAGGGCCTGCGCTAGAGCCGGAAGAACACCGCGTCCTCCACCACGCGGCCGTCGCGCAGGTGCTCGGTCACGATGCGCTCGAGCAGCGCCGGCGTCACGCCGCCGTACCACACGCCTTCGGGATACACGACGACGATCGGCCCGCCCGCGCACACGCCGAGGCACGGCGTCTCGCCGCGTTTCACGCGCGTCGGCCCGAACAGGAGATTCTCTCGGTCGAGCAGCTCCGGCAGCGTGGCGTACAGCTCGCGTCCGCCGCGATTCGGCGAGCAGAAGCCGCCCGTGCACACCAGCACGTGGCGACGATACGGTTCCATCCTCGGCTCCATCGCGGTATACTCGCCGGCTGCAGTCGCGATCTCAACCGGAGGGACGGTGGCCCCACAGATCAGGCGAGTCGGCGATCTCACCGTCACGGTTGAGCGGCCTGCGTCGGCGACGGGCAAGCCGGCCGTGCTGCTCGTGCACGGGATGTTCGGCGGCGCCTGGTATTGGGAAGCCTACCAGGCGTTCCTCGCGCGACACGGGTACGAGAGCCACGCGGTGAACCTGCGCGGCCATCACGGCAGCCGGCCGGTGCAGGACATCGGCGTGGTCCCGGTGGCCGATTACGTCGCGGACGCGCTCGAGGTCACGGCCACGCTGCGCAAGCCGATCGTGATCGGGCACTCGATGGGCGGGCTCGTCGCGCAGAAGGTCGCTGAGGCCGGCGCCTGCAGCGCCGCGGTGCTGATGGCGGCCGCGCCGCCGCGCTGGATTCCGGTGGCGAGCTGGCTGCTGCTGCAGAAGGAGCTGAAGTACGCGCTGGAGCTGCTGCTGCACCGGCCCCTCCTGCCCGACCGCGGTGACTCGGACGACCTGATCTTCAACCGTACGCCGCCGGCTGATGCCGACGCGTTTTTCAGGCGCCTCGTCCCCGAGAGCGGGCGGGCCGGGTTCGAGCTGGCATTCGGCGTCCCCGCGGTGAAGGAGAGCCGCGTCACCGCGCCGGTGCTCGTGCTGACCGGCAGCGACGACCGGTTCGTGGTCCCGCGCGTGGCGCGCGCCATCGCGGCCAAGTATCGCGCGCCACTCAAGGAGTACTCCGGCTTCGGGCATCACATCATGAGCGAGCCCGGGTGGGAGAAGCCGGCGAGCGACGTCGTCGCATGGATGGACCAGGTAGCGCGTGCCTGATTTCGCGTCCATCGACATGCGCGTCGGCACGGTGCTGACCGCGGAACCGTTCCCCGAAGCGCGCAAGCCGTCGATCAAGCTGACCATCGACTTCGGGCCCGAGCTCGGCGTGAAGCAGTCGAGCGCGCAGCTGACGGCACGCTACGCGCCGCAGCAGCTCGTCGGCAGACAGGTGGTTGCGGCCGTCAACCTCGGCACACGGCGCATCGCTGCGTTCGACAGCGAAGTCCTGGTGCTCGGCGCGATGCCGTCGGCCACTGACGTGGTGCTGCTCGCGCCGGACGCGCCCGTCACGAACGGAACGCGGATCGGCTGAATCCATGGCGGAACCCAAACCACCGGTCGTCACGAAAGCGCGCGCGGTCTGGCGCCGCGACATGTTGTTCGAGGCCGGCAGCGCCGACGGGACGCGCACGCACGCGATCGACGGCAACACGAAAGAGGCGGCGTCGCCGGTCGAAGCGTTCCTCGCCGCGCTGGCGGCGTGCTCCGGGAGCGACGTGGCCGATTTCCTCGAGAAGCGCCGCACGCCGCTTACAGCCATGGAGATCGACATCGCCGCCACGCGGCGCGGCGACTACCCCCGGCGCGTGATGCAGTTCGAGATCGTCTTCACGCTCGACGGCGCCACGGTCGAACGCGATCAGGCCGAGCGCGCGATACGGCTGTCGTTCGAGCGCTACTGCACCGTGGCCGGATCGATGGCCGGCGACATCGAGGCACGCTCGATCCTCGTGCTCAACGGCGAGCGCGGCGAAGCGGTGGTTCAACCGATGTTCAGCGCGACGTTTCCCTGAGCCAATGACGACCCGGCCCGTCACGCCGGGGGCCTTGCAGCGGAGCCGAGCGCCGCGCCGTAACTTAGGAAACCTCTCCGACGGGACCGCTTTCATGTTTACGATGCGTCGCGCTCTCCTTGTCTCCGCCCTTTGCCTCCCCGCAACTCTCGACGCGCAGAAGCGCGCACTCACGCAGGCCGATTGGGACCGCTGGAGGTCCATCAGCGGTGCCGCGCTGACGAACGACGGCAAGTGGGCGGCCTATTCGGTCGCCCCACTCGTCGGGGACGGCGAGCTGGTGATCCGGTCATCGAGCGGCACGACGGAGTATCGCGTCCCCCGCGGCTACCTGGGCCGGCCGAACAACGTGCCCGGTGGACTGCGGCCGCGCGCGGGCGCCAACCCCGAGGAGGATCCGTCGGGTCCCTCGATAGCGCCGGCGCAGCTCACCGCTGACAGCAAGTACGCGCTGGCGCTGACGTACCCGACGCGGGCGGAGTTCGACGCGGCGGGACGTGACCGGCGGCGGCTCGCGGCCGTCCAGGGTCGCTCCGACCTCGCGATCGTTCGACTGTCCGACGGCAACGTCACCACCGTCCCGCGCGTCCGCTCATTCCGGACGCCCCGAAGCGGCGGCGCGTGGCTCGCGTACGTGCCCGCCGACTCGGCGCCAGCGGACTCGGCGGCGCGACCGGGAGTCCCCGGCGGCGCGGCAGGAGCGGCGGGCGCGCGTCCTGCCTCCGGACCCCGCCGGCGTTTCGGCTCCCCGCTCGTGCTGCGGAACATGGCGACGAACGCGGACGAACGGATCGCCGACGTTTTGGAATACGTCTTCGACGACAGCGCCAGGGTGCTCGCCTATACCGTCGTGTCGCGCTCGGGCGAACGCGACGGGGTGTACGTCAGGAACCTCGCCGGCGGCACGACCACAACGTTGCTCACCGGCCGCGGCGACTACGACCAGATCACCCTGGACCGCGCGGGAGCGCAGGTGGCCTTCGTCTCCAATCGCGACGAATTCGGCAAGCCCGGCGCGACGTTCGCGCTGTACCACGCGAGCGTGCGCGACGCCGCGGCGCGGGCGGTTGTCGCGTCGGCGGCGCTCGGCGACCTGCGGATCGTGGGAACGGCCAATGTCGCGTTCACGCGCGCCGGTAACGCGCTGGTCTTCGGCATCGCGCCGCCGCTCGTGGACACGCTCCCGGCCGACTCGCTCGTTGACAGATCCGTCTTCGACCTGTGGCACTACAAGGACGCCACGCTCCAGCCGGCCCAGAAACTGACCGCCGCGCGCGACCGCACCCGTTCGTTCCAGACGCTGTTTCACATCGCGACGAGGAAACTGGTGCGGCTCGCGAACGACTCCATCCCCACGGTGTCGCTCTCGGACGACGGGCGCGTGGCGCTCGCCAACTCGCGCGAGCGGTACATGGTCGAGGCGATGTGGGGCGACGGCGGCGTCGACGTCTACGTGATCGACGGCGTCACTGGCGCCGCGAAGCTGGTTCGCGCGAAGATCGACGGCGGCGCCCAACTGTCCACGGGCGGTAAGTACGCCGCGTTCTTCGACGGCGGAAAGTGGTTCACGTACAACATCGCGACCGGCCGGACCGTGGAGATCGCGCCCGTCCAGGGCGTGAGTTTCGCGCGTGAGACGCACGACGTGCCGTCGCCCGTGCCGGCGTGGGGCATCGCGGGCTGGACGAAGGATGATCGCTCGATGCTGCTGTACGACCGCTGGGACCTGTGGGAGATCGATCCCGCCGGCGTCCGCGCGCCGGTCAACGTGACCGACGGTATGGGACGCAGGACAAGCGTCTCGCTCCGCCTCGCGTTAGGCGGCGGTGGAGGAGGCGGGGGCGGGGGAGGCTTCGGATTCGGCGGGGGTGGCGGCGACGATCGCGCCATCGATCCGGCGAAGCCACTGCTGCTGCGTGGCGTGAACGAGGAAACCAAGTCGCAGGGCTTCGTCCGCGATCAACTCGGCGTCACCAGGGACCCGGAGCCCATCGTCGTTGCCGACGCGGCCTTCGGAAACCTCATCAAGGCACAGGACGCCGAGCAGTATCTCGTCACGAAGGGCACGTTCGTGGAGTTCCCGAACCTCTACACGGGCAGCTCGCTCCGGTCGCTGACGAAGATCTCGGACGCCAACCCGCAGCAGAAGGACGTCAACTGGGGCACTGTTGAGCTGGTGCGCTGGAACAGCGCGGACGGCGTGCCGCTCAAAGGCCTGCTGTTCAAGCCGGAGAACTTCGATTCGACGAAGAAGTACCCGATGGTGGTGTACCACTACGAGCAGCTCTCGCAGAACCTGCACTCGTACGCGCCGCCGAACGGCCGCAACGTGATCAATCCGACGCACTACGCGTCCAACGGCTACCTCGTGTTCGAGCCCGACATCCACTACGAGGAGGGATACCCGGGGCCGAGCGCGCTCAAGTCGATCGTGCCGGGCGTGACGTCGCTGATGGCGCGAGGCTACGTGGACCCGAAAGGCATCGGCATCCAGGGCCAGTCATGGGGCGGCTATCAGGGCCTCTACATGATCACCCAGACGAAGATCTTCAGCGCCGCGATGCTCGGCGCGCCCGTGGTGAACATGACGAGCGCGTACGGCGGGATTCGCTGGGGCTCGGGCCTCGCGCGCGCGTTCCAGTACGAGATCTCGCAGAGCCGCATCGGCGGATCCATCTGGGAGTACCCGACGCGGTTCATCGAGAACTCCCCGCTCTTCTGGCTCGACAAGGTGACCACGCCGGTGTTCTTCATGGCCAACGACGCCGACGACGCCGTGCCGTGGTACCAGGGCATCGAAGCATTCGTCGCCCTGCGACGGCTGGGTAAAGAGGTCTACCTGATCAACTACAACAACGACGTGCACAATCCGCAGGGCCGGGCAAACCAGAAGGACATCGCCTACCGCATGCAGCAGTTCTTCGATCACCACCTGCGCGGCATGCCGGCGCCGGAGTGGATGAAGAAGGGGATTCCGTATCTGGCGAAGGGGAAGGATCAGGTTCCGGGCGGTACGGCGGCTCCCGCGATGGTGGGGAGCCCGGTCCCAGACAGGGACTAGGGATTGGGGACTAGGGAGTAGGGCAACGACAAAGGCGGAAAGGGACCCTTTCCCGCCTTTGTCGTTGCCCTATTCCCTAGTCCCTATTCCCCTAGCCCCTGTTGTCAGAACCTCGCCCGCACCCCGCCATAGACGCTCCTCGGCGGCCCCGGCTCATAGAACCGCTGGCCGAACGCGTTCACCACCACCGATGTGTTGTACTCGCGGTCGAACAGATTGAGCACGCCGAGGTGCGGGTCGAGAATCAGCGCGCCCGCGCGCACGTCGCGAACGCCGAGGCGCAGGGAGTGCACGACGGACGATGGTGAGCGTTCCGTATTGGCATCGTTCACCGGGATCGACGACAGCGCGCGCGTCTCGAAGTCGGCGAACAGCTTGCGCGGCCGGAACGAGAGCGTCGCGTCGCCGCGATTGGCCGCGACGCCCGGCACGCGCTTGCCGTCGAAGACGGTGGTCGTCGCTCCGCTCGTCACCACGTAGCTCAGAAAGCGCGCGTCGGTGTGCGTAAACGAGCCGCGCAGCCCCAGGCTCCAGGGCAGCGCAAGCGACATCGACGACTCCAAGCCGCGGTGCTTCGTGGAGCCCGCGTTCCGGAAATACTGGCGCCCGGGAACGCTGGCGAGCTCGAACGGGATGAGAGCGTCCTCCACGCGTGCCTCGTACGCCGCCAGCTGATACGAGCCCGTGACGCGGGCGATGCGGAGGCGCCCGTTCGCTCCGACTTCGAACGACCGCGTCCGCTGCGGCTCGAGCCCGGGGTTGAGCCCACCGGCGCCGGACTCGCGGTTCGCCAGCTCGCTCGTGGTCGGCGTCTCGAACGACGTCGAGAAGTTGGAGTACAGGTCGAGCAGCGACGCCGCGCTCCAGGTGACTCCGACCGATGGGCTGGTCGCCGTCATGGTGCGTTCGCCCGAATCGTCGGCGTTCCCGGCGCCGATCAGCCGGTCCTCGGCCTCGAAGCGGATGCGGTCGTGGCGCAGCCCGAGCATGAGGGCCAGGCGCGGGAGCAGGTTCACGCTCGACTGCGCGAAGGCCGCCAGGTTGTTCACGCGCTCGAGCTGGTTGAGCGTGTCCGCGCCGCGCGGCGCGGTCGGGCTCGTGGGCGCGATATTGACAAAGTTACGCCGGTCGTCGCTCTGCAGCTGCCACTCGCCGCCCGCCGACAGGCGGATCTCGCGGGCGCCGAGCCGCGGCTCGCCGGAGACGGCCAGCCGGACGCCGCCTGCGTCGCGGTCGATGAGCACGATGCGCTGCGGGATCGGGTTGTCCACGTGACGCTGGAGCGCGTGCGCCGAAAGCTGCACGTTCGCGGCATGCCACGCAGAGCTCCAGGTCGCGCCGAGCTGCCCCTGTTTGCCGCGCTCGCCGGTCTGGAAGTTCAGGTTGTTGGCGAACGCCTGCGTGCGATCCGCGGCCAGCAGCGCGTTGGACAGCCCGCCCGGGTTCTTGGCGTCGTAGTCGGCCCAGTTGAACGTCAACGCGAGATCGCTGCCGCCGACCGAGCGACCGGCGCGGAACATGAGGTGATCGTTCCGCGCGTCGTTCCAGTCGCGATAGCCGTCGAAGCGCATGCGCGCGCCCGTGATCCAGTAGTCGGCGCCAGCGCCGCGGCCCGCGAGCGACAGCTGCGTGCGCAGGAGGCCGTTCTCGCCATAGTCGCTGCTCACCGAACCGCCGAACGGGCGCAGCGAAACGTCGTCGATGTCGTCGGTCTGCAGCTGGATGACGCCCCCCGCCGCGTTGCCGTGCAGGGCCGACGCCGGGCCGCGCAGCACTTCGGCGCGCGCCACGGTCGCCACGTCCACATTGTTGAGCGACGTCTGTCCGTCCGCGAGCGTCATCGGAATGCCGTCGAGCAGCACGCGCACGCCGCGAACTCCGAACTGCGCCCGCGCACCGAAGCCGCGGATCGAGATGCGCTCGCCCAGCGCGTAGTTGAACCGGTTGTCCACCTGCACGCCGGGCATGCCGGCGAGCGCTTCGTCGAGCGCGAACCCGGGCTTGCCGCGCTGGATCTGATCGCGCTCGGCGACCGAGACTGCCAGCGGCGCTCGCGACAGTGCGATGGGCGTTCGGGTCACCGTGACGACGGTCGGCGCGAGGTGCGCCGTGTCGCGACGGGTGGTGTCAGCCTGCGCCGACGCCTGTGACGCAGCGAGCAGGGCTGTGATGGCTAGGAACCGCATGATGCCTGAATCTACGCGCTGGTCCGGCGCGGAGCGACGAGCACCCTTCGAGTTTCGCGGCAGGGCTGTTTCACACGGATTGACACGGAGAGAACGGAAACTCCCGCGGAGGGTGCTCGATTCGCACGTAACTCCGCGGGGGTTTCTGTCGTTTTCCGTGTGAATTCGTGCAGAACAGCCGAATCGCGATCCTTACCGGTCGTCTACCGGCTCGCGACGCGCTGCGCGCGGGCCCGCAATCCCGCTTCGATGTCGGCCATCGAGACGGGCGCGGGAATCATCCACTCACCCTGCCGGCGCGTCGGGACCGACACGCTCGCGACCTGTCCGTTGCTCCCCAGCTCGACGACGGCCTGGGCGGTGTTGCCGTCGCCCGTGCCCTGCGTGACGGCGAGTACCAGCGTCCACACGCCATCGTCGGGCCACTGCTTGTGCACCGCGTAGACGCCGGGGCGCGACGTCGCCTTGAACTCGAGCGACAACGTGCGGCGCGCGCCCTTCACCAGACCTTCGGCAGTTCCGGACACGGGAAACGCGACCGGTGTCCCGTGATGGAACGCGTGCACGACCAGGAACGCGCCGCGGGATGCGTTGTCATACGGATTCGCCGGATACTCGACAGAGATCCAGGGTGGGCCGGAGCTGACGAAGGCGGTGGTGGCGAGAAGAGCGGTGAGGGCGATCAAACGATTGCTGCGCATGAAACCTCCTGTCACTTGGTGGTGAGCTTCACATTTCCTTTGAAGCTCCTCACTAGGACGCGCGCGCCGGCCATTCCGCTTGAAGTGGCCAGCTCCATTCCCCGCCCCTCGCGTCCTGCAATCGGACGCGTGCGCGACCAGCCGTTCTCGATCTGCCCGGTGATTGTCGCCGCGTCCACCTCGAGACTCGCGGCGCCGGCGAGACGCAGCTCGACGGCCCCGCTGTGCGTGTCGAAACGCGCGTCGCCGCCGCGCGCGACGTCGCCGGCGAAGACGATGGGCCCGGTGACAGACTCGAAGCGGGCCCGCTCGACGGCGCCGGCGCCGAACGTGATCGAGCCGCTCACGGTCGCGGCGCTCACGTCTTCCACCCGGCCGTCCAGCGCGATACTGCCCGTTGCGGTCTTGAGTCGCGCATACGCCGCGTCCCCGCTCACGGTCACGTTGCCATCCATGGATTCGATCAGCAGCTCGCGCGTGGCCTTGGCCGCGACGCGCACCGAGCCGCCCACGATGTTGAGATCGAGACCTCCGCTCACTCCCGACGCGTCCACGTCGGCGCTTCCCGCCTTGATCCACACGCGCGCCTGGCGGGGCACGCGCAGCTCGAGCTTGTTCGCCGCGGTGGACGCGTCCTGGGCCGTTTCGACGAAGAACTTCATGCCCGTCACGGGGCCGGCGACGGCGAGCGCGCCGCCCTCGAGCCTGCTCCCGGCGCCGACCGCGCCGGTGAGCGCGACGGAGTCGCGATCCCAGCCGACGACGTTCACCTGTGCGAAGGCACCGGAGAGACGCACCGAGACCGTCGGCGTCGCCGAGCGGCGGATGTCCACCTTCTGCTGCGCGAGTGCCGCAGCCACGGGAGCCGCGAGGAGGGACAATACGATCACGCGAATAGACATTCTTGCCTCAGAGGGATGACGACAGCTTCGTCGCGCGCTGCAGCAGCTCGACTTTGCGTTCATAGTTGGCGGACAAAATCTCGACGAGCGCCTGGTTCGCCGGGTCGGACGCCAGCGCAGCGCCCGCTTCGGCGATCGCCGTGTCGATGGTGGCGATCGAGCGCTCCAGCACCCTGACCGTCGCTGGCGACAGCGAGGCCCGCTGCGTCTCAAGCACGTGGCGCAGCTCGGCGAGCGGGCCCGCATAAGTCTGCTCCACGGCCGCCAGCGCGACCGGTGTCGTCGGCCGCGAGACCGAGGGCGGCGTCTTGCCTTTCGCCTTTCCAGCGCCGCCGGGCAACAGCAGCGTCGCGCCGGCGACGATCACGATCGTCGCGGCCGCCGC
Source organism: uncultured Gemmatimonadaceae bacterium (assembly GCA_963724885.1). Lineage (GTDB taxonomy): Bacteria > Gemmatimonadota > Gemmatimonadetes > Gemmatimonadales > Gemmatimonadaceae > DASPMP01. The sequence continues at coordinate 1,219,545 of CAVRWG010000005.1, forward strand.
GACCCACGCGCCGATTCTCCAGGCCCGGGTTGCGCGCCTGGCACCCGCCGACGCGCGCCCGACATGCGACCGCAGCGACGTCCACACCTCGGGCGGCGGCTCGATGTCGCGCGGCAGCGCCCGTGCCGACGCGAGCAGCGACCGCACACGGTCCAGCGTCTCGCGACACTCCCGGCATTCCTCCAGGTGAGCGCCGTGCGCGCCGGGGCTGGAGCTCTCGGCCAGCTCGCTGATCTCCTCGAAAGTCAGGTGCGTCATCGTTCGAGCGCCTCCATCAAGAGCTTCCGGGCGCGGTGGAGCTGCGCGCGGCAGGTGCCTTCCGCGGTACCCGTCATCTTCGCGATCTCGTTGTGCTGGTAGCCCTCCACGTCGTGCAGCACGAACACCGTGCGCGCGCCGTCGGGAAGGGCCGCGATGGCCTTCTCGAGATCGATCGCTTCATGCACGGATGCAGGGCGGACTGTCGCGGCGCCCATATCCGATATCCCATTTTCCATGTCCGCCGTTGAGTCTTCAGGCATTTCATGTCTTTGACGCCGCGTCTCCCCGCGAACGTTGCTGAGCACGAGGTTCACGGTGAGGCGATAGATCCAGCTGGAGAGTGCGGACTCGCCGCGCCAACTCCCCAGGCGCTCCCAGACGTGAACGAACACATCCTGCGTCAGCTCCTCGGCGCGCTGGCGCGAGCTACTCATGCGGAGACAGAGCGCGAACACGCGACCTGCATGCGCGCGGTACAGTCGCTCGAATGCGCTCTCGTCGCCGGACGACGCGAGTCGGGCGAGCAGGCGCTCGCCGTCGCGATCATCGGGAACGAGCTCGAGGCGAGCGGTCATCTCTCTCTGGTATTGAGACTCCGGACGAGGGGAAAATGCTGCAAGTCGGGTTGACGGTTTGACCGTGTGACGGTTCGGCGGGTCGCCGTTCAAGCCGTCAAACCGTTAACCCGTCAAATCTGCATGAGCTCAGAACAACGTTCATGTATCAGTCCAGTTTCTTGACGTTCGTTCGGAATTCACTAGCTTTTTAAGCATGATCGACGAAATGGACCGCCGAATCCTCTCGCTCCTTCAGCAGGACGCGCGGACGCCGAACGCCGAGATCGCCCGACGAGTCGGCATGGCGCCCAGCGCCACGCTCGAACGCCTGCGCAAGCTGGAGGAGCGCGGCGTCATCGAGGGGTACGAGGCGCGCATCGATCCGCGCAAGATCGGCTTCGGGCTCACGGCCTTCATTTTCATCCGCGCGCACGACAAACGCGGTGAGCTCGACACGGGCGAACGGCTCGGGCAGCACCCGAACGTGCTCGAGGTACACCACATCGCCGGCGAGGATTGCTATCTCGCGAAGGTCCGCGCGATCGACACCGAGGATCTCGGCCGGATGCTGCGCTCCGACTTCGGCGGGATGCCGGGCGTCGTCTCGACGCGGACGACCATCGTCCTCGGCACGCTCAAGGAGTCTTCCCGGATTCCGATCCCCGAAGAGCGCGGAGTGGCCATCGCATGACCCCCGCCGCCATCGCGCAGCGCAACCGCACGCGGGTTCTGCTGGCGTTCGCCGCGGTCTACGTCATCTGGGGATCGACGTACCTGTTCATCAAGTATGCGATCGATACCATTCCGCCCTTCATGCTGGGCGCGACACGGTTTTTTGCGTCCGGCGGGATTCTCTACGCGCTGGCGCGCGTGCGCGGCGCCGGCAAGCCGACGGCGCAGGACTGGCGCGCCGCCGCCATCACCGGCGTGTTGATGCTCGGTGCGGGCAATGGCGCGGTGATGTGGGCCGAGCGCACAGTGGCGTCGGGCGTCGTGGCGCTCATCGTCTCGAGCGTGCCGATCTGGATCGTGCTGCTGGACTGGCTGCGGCCACACGGCCGGCGGCCGCGCGCGGCGATGTTCCTCGGGCTCGGGCTCGGGCTCGTGGGGATGGTGATCCTCATCGGGCCGCGGGCGATCATCGGCCAGGGCCACGTCGACGAAATCGGGTCGCTCATCCTGATCGTCGGCTCCATCTCCTGGGCCATCGGAACACTGGTGACACGGAGCAGTCAGCGCTCCGCGTCGCCGCTCGTGTTCTCCGCGCTGCAGATGGTGTCAGCCGCGGTGGCGATGACGGGGATGTCGTTCCTGATGGACGAGCCCGCGGGGTTCTCGCTCGGCGCCGTGAGCGCGCGCTCGATGTGGAGCTGGCTGTATCTCGTGTTCGCCGGTTCGATCATCGGCTATACCGCGTACGTGTATCTGCTGCGCGTCGTGAGCGCGGCGAAGGCGGCCACCTACGCGTACGTGAATCCGATCATCGCCGTGCTGTTGGGATGGCTCTTCGCGAGCGAGCCGATCAGCGCGCGCACGATCGTCGCCGCGGCTGTCGTGCTGGCCGGCGTGGCGATCATCACCTCCACGCAAAGCCCGACGGGCTTGACCGGCGAGCATCCGATACCGCGAGCGCCGGAGCCGGAGCCGCAGAGAGAACGGACCGCCGCGTAAGGCGTAAGGCGTAAGGCGGGAGGCGGGAGGAGGGAGGAGGAAGAGGATGAGACAGATGCCCTCCCTTCCTCTCCCCTCCTCTCTCCTCTCTCCTCCTCTCTCCTCTCTCCTCTCTCCTCTCTCCTCTCTCCTCTCTCCTCTCTCCTCCCTCTTCCCTCCTCCCTAGGTTTGAGGATGGACATCACCGCCGCCAGGCTCGCGAACCAGTTTCTCGTCGGCTCAAAACTGAAGAGCGCGGCACAGGTCGTGTCCGCGCTCGGCGCCGTTCAGGCGCAGGAGTACGATCGCGCCAAGTGGGCGCTGGGCCTGCGCATGGCGTCCGGCGTCGATCGCGACGTCGAGCAGGCGATGACCGACGGATCCATCCTGCGCACGCACGTGCTGCGTCCCACATGGCATTTCGTGGCGCCGGCGGACATTCGCTGGATGCTGGCGCTCACCGGCCCGCGTGTGAGCGAACGGATGGCTCCGTACAATCGCCACCTGGAGCTCGACACCGTTCTGTTCCGGCGCAGTCGCGCGGCGATCATCAAGGCGCTCCGGGACGGGCAGCAGCTCACGCGTCAGGAGCTGCGCGCCGAGCTCGAGCGCGCGAAGCTCAACGTGGACGGTACCCAGCGGCTGGCGCACGTCATGATGCAGGCGGAGCTGGATGGCGTGATCTGCAGCGGCGCGCGACGCGGCAAGCAGTTCACGTACGGGCTGCTGGACGAGCGCGTGCCTTCCGCCGCGCCACTCGACCGGGATGAAGCGCTCCAGGCGCTCACCGTTCGCTACTTCACCACCCGCGGACCGGCAACGCCGCAGGATTTCTCCTGGTGGTCGGGACTGACGGTGGTGGACGCGCGCCGCGGCATCGAAGCCGCCGGCCGGGCGCTCGAGCACGTCGTCGTCGAAGGAAAGAACTACTGGATTCGCCCCGACTCCCGTACGGCGTCGCGGAAGTCGGCGAACGCGAACACATTTCTGCTCCCAGTCTACGACGAGTACTTCATCGCGTACCGGGACCGCAGCGCCGCCGCGCCGCACCTCGACGCGCGCACGGCGCGCTCGCTGGGCGATTCGTTGTTCGACAACATGGTGGTGCGCGACGGCCGCGTCGTGGCCAGCTGGAACCGCGCGTTCACGAAGCAGGGCGTCACCGTGGAGCTGAGACATCTGTCGCGGCCAACAAGACTGGCGAAAAGCGCGATCGCGGCCGCTGCAGAGCGCTATGGCGCTTTCTTCGAGAAGCCGGTCGAGCTCAGAGGTCAGGGCTGAGAGAACTGCACACCCCGAAAGCCTTCGTGGCGTAAGGTTCATCGCGGACGACGCGGACCACGCGGACCACGCGGAAACAGCACCCGGACGAGCAACAACGTTTCTTGGGCCGTGGCGCGGGAGACTCTCTCTCCGAAGTAACCAATAAAGCTGCTGCAGGTCCGCGTTCTCGTCCGCGTGTTCCGCGTAGTCCGCGATAGCCTTAGGGCGGTTCGGATCCTTCCAGTCCGCGCTTGCGGCGGGCTGGGCCAGACGGTGTGCACTTCGGGTGGGACGTTGCGGGAGAGCGAGCGGATTGGCACTCTTGTGCGTATGACCAACGTGATCCGCACGAGCGCCCTGCTCCTCGCGACGGCCGGTGCGCTGGCCGCGCAGCAGCAGCAGAATCAGGAGCCGACCAACTCGGCTCCGAACCCGTACGAAACCGTCGTCGGGTGGGCGAAAATGCCCGAGGGCCGCACCTGGGGCTCCACCAGCGGTGTCGGCATCGACAAGGACGGCACCAGTATCTGGGTGGCGGAGCGATGCGGCGCCAACTCGTGCGTCGGATCGAATCTGGCGTCGGTCCTCAAGTTCGACGCGACGGGCAGGCTGGTTCGCGCGTTCGGCGAAGGCATGATCCAGGTGCCGCACGGCCTCTACGTGGATCGCGACGGCAACGTCTGGGTCACCGACTGGTCCAACAACGGCGGCGCCCAAAACGGCGTCGCGCGCGATTCAACGAAGGGCCATCAGGTCTTCAAGTTCAGTCCGGACGGGAAGCTGCTCCTGACGCTCGGAAAATCCGGCGGTGCCCGCGAACCCGAGTACTTCTGGCAGCCGAACGCGGTCGTGACCGCGCCGAACGGCGACGTCTTCATTGCCGAGGGGCACGCGAACGCTCCCACCGCCAACGCGCGCATCCTCAAGTTCGACAAGACCGGCAAGTTCATCCGGTCATGGGGACGGCGTGGGACCAGTGGCGCCGTGGACGAGCTGTTGCAGCCGCACGCCCTCGCGATGGATTCGCAAGGGCGGCTGTTCGTCGCCGATCGCAGCAACAACCGGATCCTGGTTCTCGATCAGAACTTCAGTCATCTCGCGACCTGGTATCAGTTCAGCCGGCCGAGCGGGATCTTCATCGACGCGAACGACATGATGTACGTGGCCGACGCCGAGTCGGGCACAGTGGCGCCGGACCGGAAGAACTGGACGCGCGGCATTCGCGTCGGCAGCGCGAAGGATGGGAAAGTGATCGCGTTCATTCCGGATCCCGACACGACAAAAACCAGCACCAGCTCGGCGGAAGGGGTAGCGGTGGATGCAAAAGGGAACATCTACGGCGCCGAAGTCGGCCAGCGAGCGCTCAAGCGCTATGTGAGGAAACCATGACCGTCACGTTCAAAGTCAACGGACAGTCCCGGACGGTGGACGTTCCGGGCGACATGCCGCTCCTGTGGGTGCTGCGCGACGTCCTCGACATGAAGGGGACGAAGTTCGGCTGCGGCGTCGCGCAATGCGGCGCGTGCACGGTGCACCTCAACGGGCAGCCGATCCGGTCCTGCCGGCGCGCGGTCAGCACCGTCGGGAACGCCGAGGTCACGACGATCGAAGGCCTGTCGGCGGACGGGTCGCACCCGCTCCAAAAGGCTTGGCAGGAACTGGACGTGCCACAGTGCGGCTACTGTCAGGCAGGCCAGATCATGACGGCGGCCGCGCTGCTGAAGCGGACGCCCAAGCCGACGGACGCGGACATCGATAGCGCGATGAGCGGCAACCTCTGCCGCTGCGCCACATATCTGCGCATCCGCCAGGCGATCCACACCGCGGCGGGCGCGACCGCGACCGCCGCCGGCTCGTCGCGTCCCGGACAGGAGGACTAGACCATGACGACGACAACGACGCGCCGCGACTTCCTGCGTGTCACCGGGATCGTGGGCGGTGGACTGCTCTTCGCGGCGCACATCGAGACGCTCGACGCGGCCAGCGCGTTCCTGGCTCCGGGCGCAGCCGACTTCGTCCCGAATGCGTTCATCCGCATGACGCCGGACGGCATCGTCACGATCGTGGCGAAGAACCCGGAAGTCGGTCAGGGCGTGAAGAACATGCTCCCGATGCTCATCGCCGAGGAGCTGGACGTGGATTGGGCGAACGTGCGAGTGGAGCAGGCCAGCTTCGACCCGGTGAAATTCGACCCGCGCGTCTATTCGCCCCAGAGCGTCGGGGGCAGCACGGCGACGCCGAACAACTGGCTGCCGATGCGTCGCGTGGGCGCCGCTGCCCGGGCAATGCTCGTCGGAGCCGCCGCGCAAACCTGGAGCGTGCCGGAATCCGAGGTCACGACAGACGCGGGCCACGTCGTTCACGCGGCGAGCGGCAAACGCCAAGCCTACAGCACCATCTTCGAGAAGGCCGCGACGATCTCGGCGCCCGCCCTGGACGCCGTGAAACTGAAAGAGCCGAAAGACTTCCGCATCATCGGCAAGACCACGCGCAGCGTCGACCTCCCGGCTATCGTCACGGGGAAGCCGATCTTCGGCATCGACGTGACGCGTCCCGGAATGCTGTACGCCGTGTACGTGAAATGCCCGGTGTTCAACGGCAAGGCGGTGAGCGCCAACCTCGACGAGATCAAGCGGGAACACGGAGTGAAGCACGCGTTCATCATCGAGCCGGGCCCCAGTACGCCGCTCGACGGCCTTCTCGGCGGCGTCGCGATCGTCGCGGACAGCTGGTGGTACGCCCAGAACGCCCGCAAGAAGCTCAAGGTGGTGTGGGACGAAGGCCCGACGGCCTCGCAGAGCAGCGCCGGGTTCGCGACGCGGGCCGCAGAGCTGCTCAAGCAGCCGCCGACGAGAACGCTGCGCAAGGATGGCGATGCCGACGCCGCGATCGGCGGCGCCGCGAAGAAGCTGGACGCGGAGTACTACTATCCGTTCCTCACGCACGTCGCGATGGAACCCATGACCACGACGGCCGAGTTCAAGGACGGCAAGATGGAGATCTGGTCGTCCACGCAGAACGGCGGCGGCCGCGCGCTCACGGCGCGCATGCTCGGGATCCCCGAGACGGACATCACGATCCACTTCATGCGCGCGGGCGGCGGGTTCGGCCGCCGCATCCAGAACGACTACCTGGTGGAGTCCGCCGCGATCGCCAGGCAGATCCCCGGGACGCCGGTCAAGCTGCTGTGGTCGCGCGAGGACGACATCCAGCACGACATGTATCGTCCCGCGGCGTGGCACCGGTTCACGGCCGGTCTCGACGCCGCCGGCAAGCTGACTGGATGGAAGACGCACTTCGTCAGCTTCGGCGAGAAGGCCCGCGACCAGCAGGGCAACGAAGTCGAGCGCGGTGTCCGCGCCGCGGACATCCCGGCGCTGGAGTTCCCCGCCCGCTTCGCGGCGAACTTCTCGCTTGGCGCCTCGTACATGCCGCTCGGCGTCCCGACGGGATTCCTGCGCGCGCCAGGCAGCAACGGGATCGCGTTCGCGTTCCAGTCGTTCCTTGACGAGTTGGCGGTCGCCGCGGGCAAGGACCCGGTGCAGTTCCGGCTCGAATTGCTCTCCGCGACGCCCGTCGGCGAGCAGCCGCAGCCGGGTCCCTTCGCGTTCAACGCCGAACGCATGCGCGGTGTGCTGGAATTGGTAGCCGAGAAGTCCAATTGGGCCAGCGCGTCAAAGGCGTTGCGCAAAGGCACGGGCATGGGCGTCGCGTTCTACTTCTCACACCGCGGCTACTTCGCCGAGGTCGTGCAGGCGACTGTCTCGCGTCAGGGCGTGCTCAAGGTGGACAAGGTGTGGGTCGCCGGCGACGTCGGCAGCGAGATCATCAACCCGAGCAACGCCGAGAACCAGGTACAGGGTTCGGTGATCGACGGCTTGTCCGAGGCGATGCACCAGGAGATCACGATCGACAAGGGCCGCGTGGTGCAGACCAATTTCAACGACTATCCGATCATTCGGATGCGTCAGGCGCCGCCCGTGATCGAGGTGCACTGGCGCAAGACGGAGTTCGCGCCGACCGGACTGGGCGAACCGGCACTGCCACCCGCGCCGCCGGCGCTGTGCAACGCGATCTTCGCGGCGACGGGCAAGCGGATCCGGTCGCTGCCGATTTCGAAGCACGACCTCAAGTGGGCGTGATCACATTTGGCCGGAGAGTGAATCGGACGGGAGAGTGACAACCGTACTGGTTTCGGATTCGACGGATTAGAACGGATCATCCGGATACTGCAAGAGCTTTGTGGGTTTCCCTGGCGCGAAGGGCTTTCGCTCCAGACAACCAACAAAGCTCTTGTCTTATCAGTAGGATCCGGTGCAATCCGTCGAATCCGAAACCCAGGATTGTTTGTCTCTCCTCCGATTCAGATCATCGGGGCAAAGCGAGTGCAACGAGAGAAGTGTTCCGCCCGATCCCCGTCGCGAACACGATGTACTGCCTGCCCTGGTGCAGGAACGTCATCGGAACCGCGGTGGTCACTGACGGAATCTTCACCGCACCGACCTGCTTCCCCGTGGCCTTGTCGATCGCGAAGAGGTTCGTGTTCGGCTGGTTGTTGCCGACGCGGCCGGTACGGCCGGTTCCGTAGATCACGAGCGACTTGGTCGTGATGATCTGGGCCTGGCCAGCCGATGGCCGCAGCGGGAGCTTGACGCCCGCGAAGATTCCGGTGTCCGGCTGCGGAGCAAGGTAGCCGCCGTTCGGCTGCCAGAACTTCTTGTCACCGCTGCTCATGTCGTACGCGGTGATGCCGCCGAACTCCTTGACCTTGAGGATCGACACACCACCGATCGACGCGAAATTGCCCCGGCGTGAGAAGCCGTCGCCCGGTTGAGGGGCCGCGGGCGGGACGTAGCCCGGCGGCGGCGGCAGCGCGCCGCCCTGCGAGCAGGCGTCGTGCGGAGAGCTGAAATCGAACTCCGAGCAGGGATCCTTCTGGACGGAGATGGTGCTGAGCCCCGTCTGCGACCCGACGTACATCATGCCGGTCTCGACGTCCACCGCGGCGCCGCCGTCGATGTTCACGCCGCCGCTCGCGCCCGGCGTGTACCACGCGCACGTGGGCCCTGACGTCGCCTTCGCGTGAACCGGCGGGATGTAGTAGGGCCCCATGCGGCAGCGCTGCGCGATCTTGAGCGCCGAATCCCTGATGGCCGGCGTGAAGTCGATGAGATCACTCGCCTGGAGGCCTTGCTGCGAGTACGGCGCCGGCTTGGTGGGAATCGGCTGCGTCGGCCACGTTTTCTCACCCGGGACGTCGCTCTGGAGCACGGGCGTCTCGACGATGGGCCAGATCGGCTCGCCCGTCACGCGGTCGAACGTGTAGATCCAGCCTTGTTTCGTGGTCTGCGCGATCACCTTGCGCGGCCGGCCGTCGATGGTGACGTCCATGAGGTTCGGCGCCATCGGCGTGTCGTAGTCCCAGATGTCGTGGTGCACCATCTGGTAGTGCCACTTGCGCTGTCCCGTCTTCGCGTCGAGCGCGACGAGGCTGTTGCCATAGAGATTGGCGCCGGGACGATGGCCACCGTATTCGTCCATGATCGGCATGCCGACCGGGATGTAGACGAGACCCAACTCCGGATCTGCGGAGTACGTCGCCCACGCGTCCACCTTGCCCACACCGGGCGTGCCCAGCTTCGTGCCGCGCTCCCACGTCTCCGCGCCGAACTCACCGGCTTGCGGAATGAGATTGAACTTCCACTTCTGCTGCCCCGTCCTGATGTCGAAGCCGCGGATATAGCCGTGATTGTTCGCCAGGCGGATGGGGTAATAACCGTGAATGTGCGAGTTGCCCACGACGATCATGTCGCCCACCATGATCCCCGGAGAGCTGATCCCGATCTGGCCGAGGATGCCGCGCGTGCCGTCGGCCCCGATCTTCTTGACGGGATCCCATTTCTCGCCCGGCTTGGCCTGGCGATACGGGAAGCCGTCGCTGAACGCGAGCTCCAGCGTGTCGTCCACCGCCAGCGGCACGAGCGGGATGCCGAGTCCCTCCATGAGATCGACGATGCCGTCCTTGCCGAACTTCGGATCGGGCTTGCCCGTCTTCGCGTCCAGCGACGCCATATGGTAGCCCGGTGTCACGACGATGACGCGCTCCTCGTTGCCGTCCGTCCAGTACAGCAGGCCGCGTCCGGCAAATCGTCTCGGAGCCTTTTGCCAGCGGATGCCCTCGTCCATCCCCCACTTCCACAGCTGTGTTCCGGTCGCGGGGTCGATGGCGTACGCGTTGCGGCGATTCGTGCCGACGCTGAACAGCTTTCCGTTCGCGTAGATAGGCGTCGTGCGATAGTACTCGTCTTCGCCGTCCACCTTCCACTGCCATGCCACCTGGAGGGAGTTGAAGTTCGCGGCGTTGATCTGGTCCAGCGGCGAGTAGCGCGTGCTCCAGGCGTCGCCGCCCCAGTGGCGCCATTCACCCGGCACGTTGCCGCGCACCAGATCCTTCCCGTTCTTCGGCGCTCCGACGTCGCCGCCCATCGTTCGCACCTGGGCGTCGATATCCGACGCGACGACGAGGGCGAGCGCACCCACCAGAAGCTTCTTCATGGACCCTTCCTCACAGGTGTTTTCGTTGTCTCGATGCGTATCGAACCGAGTGCGGCGGCATTGGTCGACAGATCCTGCTTTCCCGCGGGCATCCGGTTCAGCTGGAGCAGGTACGCCAGGACGTCGGCGTACTCCTCGTCCGACAAACTGCCCGGCGCGTTCTTGGGCATCTGGTCGCGAATGTACTCATACAGCTCCGACAGCCTGCGTCCGCTCCATTTTGCTCTGAAGGCGTCGCCCGTGTGCGATTCCGGCGTGTGACAGTTCTTGCAGTACCCGGCGTACACGTCGATTCCGCGACCCGACTGTTCCCGGCTGTACACCCCGGCCCTGGTCGACGTCCGGGGGGGCGGCGGACTCTGGGCTTCGACGCTCGCGGAGAACATGCAGAGCGCGCCCGCGAGAAACCAGAGTCTCATGCCTGGTTCTCCGCCCGCTCCCGACGCTCGGCGGGGGCCGACAGTCGCTTGTACAATTCGCTGAGTCCCCACGCCGCGCCGGCCACAATGAGTAATACGAGGGCCGCCCGCATGGCGCTGGCGGCGAACGCCAGATCGAGCGCCGGCCAGGTGAACTGATACTCCCTGAGCGTGGCGCCGCGTTCCGTGAACCAGTGCCACGCCGTGTGCGCGATGAACCCAGACAGGATGATGATCCCGACACGCTCGGCGACCACCCGCTTGAACGCGTACGAGACCAGCGGAACCGCGACGGCCAGCACCATCAGCTGCCCGATCTCCACGCCGAGATTGAAGGTGAAGAGGGAGATCGCGAGATGCCGCCCCGCGAACTGCAACGACTCGCTGAGCGCGAACGAGAACCCGAATCCGTGCACGAGCCCGAACCCGAACGCGATGAGCCAGCGGCGCTGCACTTTGGCGCCCACGATGTTCTCGAGCGCCATGTAGACGATGGATGCCGCGATGAGCGTCTCGATCAGCGGCGGGAACCAGAGCGCGTCGGGGACGATTCCCAGCGCGGCGGACACCAGCGTGATCGAGTGCGCGACCGTGAAGGCGGTGACGATGAGCACCAGCGGCCGCAAGCGCCGGAACGGGATCACCAGGCAGAGCACGAACAGCAGGTGGTCGATGCCGCCGAGGATGTGTTTTACGCCGAGCTTCACGAACTGCCACCCGGCGTGATGCCAGCGCGGGTCGAGCCGTACGACGCCCGGATCGCCGAGGTACTGGTACGCGCGCTCGGCGCCGTTGGGCGCGAGGAACCGCAGTACCGTGGTGGTCCGGACGCCGAGGTGCGCGAGCCGCGGGTGGATGGAGAAGTCCGACTCTGCTGACGTGACGGGAAACTCGAGCAGGACGTCGATCGCGGTCTGGTTCCAGGGGACTTCGGTGGCGCTGTCGAGGGACGCGCCGACGACGCGCGCGAGCGCGGAATCGTAGCTCGCGAAGGCGCGATCCGACGGCAGCGAGATCCGTGTCGCCACGATCCTGCCGTTCGCGAGGGGCTCGCCGCCCGCGAAGACCTCGACGTAGCCGCCGATCCACTGTTCGGCGGCGTCGCGCGCGAGCGGGGCCGCGCGAACGAGATCGAGGTAGCCGAGCCCCTTCGACGGCCAGAGCATGTCCCGCATGGTCTCGAGGGGCGCGCGCAGGAGGACGCGCAGGCGGCCTGGTTCCACCTTCACGAACGCATGCACGGTGACCCGGTTCGGGATGTCGTGCGCGAGCGCGGCGGCGGGGACCAGGCAGGCGAGGACGACTGGACGCAGGCGCCTCACAAGGCGTAAGATCGTGCTGCTCATTCGATAGCGAAGATACCCGGCGGGGACGGAGTAGCGCGAGAGAGCGGTTGACCGTTTGACGGATTGACGGTTGACCGCACCTCCGTGAGGCCGTCAAACCCGTGAACCGTCAAACCGTAGTCCGTCAACCGGAGCTCCAGATGCAGCGTCGCCACCTCGTGATTGCAGCCGGTCTTGCGTTGCTCGGAACCGGCCTCGCCATTGGCCAGTCGAAGCTTCAGGCGGCAGCAGCGGCTCGCATGGTCGACGCGCCGCGCTTCGAGGTCGATCCCCTGTGGCCCAAGCCGCTACCCAATCACTGGATTCTCGGTATGGTGATCGGCGTCGGCGTCGATTCGCGCGACCATGTGTACATCGTACATCGCGGCGAGGCGACACTGAACCAGCGCACGGAATCCGGCATGGACGCCCAGCCTCCAATCGGCGACTGCTGCCGCGCCGCGCCGCCGGTCCTCGAATTCGATGCTGAAGGGAATCTGGTCAACTCATGGGGTGGGCCCGGCCAGGGCCACAATTGGCCAGTTTCCAATCACGGCATTTCGGTCGACGACAAGGACAATGTCTGGATCGGCGGGAATGGGGCGTGCACCGACTCCATCGCGAAGGCGGGCGCGTGCTCGGTCGTCGGTTCGGGCGATTCATTCGTCCTCAAGTTCACCCGCGCCGGCAAGTTCCTGATGGAGATCGGAGAACCGAATCAGCGGGCGAACAGCAACAGCCAAACCAGCTTCGGCCGCGTCGCCAAGATCTCGTTCGACGTCAAGGCAAACGAGGCCTACTTCTCCGACGGCTATGCCAACAAGCGCGTTGCGGTCGTCGACATGAACACCGGCAAGATCAAGCGCTTCTGGGGGGCGTACGGCAACGTGCCGAGCGACAGCAACTATGGCCGGTACAATCCCGACGCGCCTCTGATCCCGCAATTCCGGACACCGGTCCACTGCGCCGAGCCGACGAACGACGGATTGGTGTACGTCTGCGACCGGCCGAACAACCGCATCCAGGTCTTCCAGAAGGACGGCAAATTCGTCAAGGAAGTTCGCATCGCGCCCCGGACCCTGGGCGACGGCGCGGTGTGGGACATCGCGTTCTCGCGCGACCCGCAACAGAAGTACCTGTATCTCGCCGATGGAAAGAACGAGCGCGTCTACATCATGGATCGCCAGTCGCTCGAGATCCTGACGCAGTTCGGCGATGGCGGGCGCCAGCCCGGCCAGTTCTTCGCCGTGCACTCCATCGCCACGGACTCCAGGGGCAACATCTACACGACGGAGACGTACGAGGGAAAACGCGTGCAGAAGTTCGTGTACAGGGGCCTCGCGCCGGTCACGAAGATGAATCAGGGAGTGCTGTGGCCCGCAAAGTAGCCGGACGCAACTTCGCCATCGTCGTTGTCGTCCTCGCGATCATTCTGTTCCGGACGTCGCGGCAGGATCAGGCCGCGCAGGACGACGTGCGGCCGCAGGGCGGGGAGGGCACCGAGCAGGGCAAGTACGTTCCGGTTGGCGACGAAGGACTGGGCGCGGCGATCGCCATCGTGGTGGACCAGTCCGGATCGATGCGCGATACCGCACCCGGCGACAGCCGGCCCAAGTATCAGGTGGCGCGTCAGGCGCTGCTCCAGATGCTGGCGGCGACGGATTCGTTCATCGTCCGGCAGCCGGGGTTCCCCGTGAAAGTCGGCTTGTTCGAGTTCTGCCGACGGCCCGGCGATGCTCGTGCCCGTGCTGCCCTACGATCGCGAGGCGCTGCGTACCGCGATCTTCGCGATGCGCAATCCGAACGGCGGCACCGCGATCGGCGACGCGATGGACGCCGCGCGCCAGGCGCTCTACCGCGCTGGAACAATCCGCAAGTACATCCTCGTCGTGACCGACGGTGAGAACACCGACGGGCCGGTCGCCGCGCGCGGTCGCGCAGCGAGATCGCCCGGCGCAGCGAAGGCGCGGTGCAGGATGTACTTCGTGGCGTTCGACATCGACGCCAGGAAGTTCGACTTCGTGCGCGAGGTGCGCGGCGAGGTGCTCGGCGCCGGCAACGGCGATCGCGCTGCGCGCCAGTCTCGACACGATCTACCGCGGCAGGATCCTCGCCGAGGCGATGGACGCCGGCGAGTCGCTCCGCGGCGCATCGCCGACTCCCCCAGCGCCAAAGAAACCATGATCTTCGGAAAATTCTTCAACGCGCTGCGCGCGCAGCTCAACAAGATCGCGAACTTCTTCTTCGAGGCGGACCCGATCGCCGTGATGCAGCTCGAGGTCGACCAGGCGACGGAGCGGCTCAAGGAAGGACGCAAGGGGCTCGAGATGTATCGCGGCCTCGTCGAGACCGTCGCGCGCCAGGTGGCGACGAGCAAATCGAACGCGACGCAGCTCGAGTCGCAGATCAAGGCGCATCTCAAGGCCGGGAACCGCGACATGGCGGGCCAGCTCGCGCGTGCAGCTCCAGAAGACGCAGACCGAGCTCGCGGCGAACACAGAAGCAGCTCGAGATGCACGAGACGCGCGTATCAGAACAACCTGCTGAAGATCCAGAAGGCGAACAAGGACATCGTGAAGGTTCGCGAGAAGATCCGGCAGTACGACGCGGAGCTGAAGATGAGCGCCGCGGAGGCGGAGATCGCGCAGATCTCCGAGTCGTTCGAGATGAACATGACGACGGACTTCGGCCAGATCGAATCGGTGATTCAGCAGCAGATCGACACGAACCGCGGCCGGGCCCGCGTCGCCGTCGACATGTCGGCCAAAGGCGTCGCGGAGATCAAGGCCGAGGAAGCGGCGGAAAAAGCGATGGCCGAGGATCTCCTCAGCGAAATACGAGGTGCAGCTGGGACTCAAGTCGCCGGAGACCGCGCCGGTGGCGACACCGCGAAGACGCTCGGGCCGGTGACGGACAAGACCTGAACGGACGCGTACTCTCGCCCATTGCCACTCGCATGTCCATCGCCACCCTATCCTCCCTCCCCATCCATGTCAACGGTAGACCGAAACCCGCATTCTTCCTCGTGATGCTCGCTCGTCGTCGGCGGGCTGCATCTACGTGGGCATCTCCCGCTTCAGCGGGCCGCAGCTTGCTGGGCGGCGGCGACACCGTCAGCGATCTCGTCCGGACGAGCTGGCGCAAGATGAAAGGCGGCACCGAAGCGCCCGACGGCGCCAGCGTCACGACGGTGAAGGAGTACAGCTACGTCCCGGGCACCAAGCTGCCCGACGTGAAAGGCACGTCGGCGTACACGCCGCTCGGCCGACAACACCGTGCGCATGGCGCTCAACGTGTGGGCCGGCTGGGCGCCGGTGATCTACGCGAACAACGGCTTCAAGCCGGGCAAGGTGTGGAAGGCGCCCGGCGGCAAGACGTTCAAGCTCGAGCTGGTGCTGATCGACGATCCCATCGCGATGCGCGACGCCTACGCGTCGGGCAAGGTGCACATCGGCTGGGCGACGCTGGACATGATGCCGCTGTTCGTCGAGCAGTTGCGCAAGGACTCGCGCACGATGCCGCGCGTCTACCAGCAGGTCGACTGGTCGAATGGCGGCGACGGCATCGTCTGTCGCAGCACCGTGCAAGTCGGTCGCCGACATGCGCGGCAAGACCGTGGTGCTCGCGCAGAACTCGCCGTCGCACTTCTTCCTGCTCAACACGCTCATCAGCGGCGGCTGCAGCCGAGCGAGGTGGAATACAAGTTCACCCAGGACGCCTTCCAGGCGGCGGCCGCGTTCAACGCCGACAAGCTCGGTGTCGTGCGTCGTGAGCTGGGCGCCGGACATCTACAACCTCGCCGAGGCGCAGGGCAACAAGATGCTCGTGAACACGCAGACGGCGAACAAGCTGATCGCCGACGTCTGGTTCGCGCGCGCCGACTTCGCCAAGGACAATCCCGCAGATCATCGGAGGGCCTGGTCCGCGGCATCTTCGAGGCCATGGAGGCGCTCAAGACGCAGGAGGCGAAGGCCGCAGGCCGCGAAGCTGATGGCCGCCGGCGTACTCCATCCCCGAGAAGGACGCGCTCTCCATGCTGGGCGACGCGCACTCGACGAACTACGCCGAGAACCGCGAGTTCTTCCTGAACCAGAACAACCCGACGAACTTCGAGCGCACCTGGAACACGGCCTACTTCCTGTACCGGAAGATCGGCAGCGTGAGCCGGCAATCCCGGTGCCGTTCGACCAGGTGATGGACTTCTCCGTCATCAAGGCGCTCGGCGACCGATCCGTTCTACGCCAATCAGAAGAACGAGTACCAGGTGCAAGTTCGTGCCGACGTCGGCGACGGCGCTGCAGGCCGAGAGCAACGAGATCCTCACCAAGACGATCGTCATCCAGTTCTACCCGAACTCGGACGAGATCGACAAGAAGATCGAGAAGCGGTGGACGGCAAGACCGTCGCAGGAGGCGTACGACCCGAACGCACCGTTCGTCGTCGAGGAAGCGGGCAAGCTCGCGGGGCAGTTCGGCGCGGCGCGCATCGTCATCGAGGGACACACGGACGCGTCGATGCGCGGCGTCGGGCACCGTCACCGCGGCCGACGTGCAGGAACTGTCGCTGCGGCGCGCCAACGCGGTGAAGCAGGCGCTCATTCGCAAGTTCCCGACGCTCCAGCCGAACCAGTTCACGACGGTCGGGCGCGGCTGGGATCGGCCGGCGGACGCCGAACGACCCGAACAACCCGCGAAGAACCGGCGGGTCGAGATCAAGGTCTATCCGCTCGAGTCGAAGTGAACTGCGCGTACCGCTGTCCGCTTGCCGCTCACCGCTCGCCTCTGTTGATCCGCAGATGGCTTCGCGCGGCCTGCTGACGCTGCGCCGAGCCGCCGGCCCATCGTCCGGCGGCTGCTGGGCGTGGCCGGCGTGCTGGTCGTGATCGTCGTCTGGTGGGTGCTCACTGCCGGCGCCACGCCGGAAACGCGCGTCATCTCGCCGGTGCTCGCTGCCCAGCCCGATCGAGGTCGCTGCGCAGCGTCCCGTCGCTGTTCACCGAGCGCGCGCTGATCGAGAGCACCGCCGCGACGCTCAAGCGCGTGCTCAGCGGCTTCGGTCTCGCGATCCTCATTGGCGTTCCGCTCGGGCATCGTCGCCGGCGCCTATCGCGTCTTCGACGCGGTCACCGGGCCGCTGTCGCTGTTCGCGCGCAACATTCCCGTCGCCGTGCTGATCCCGCTCACGATTCTCTGGTTCGGGATCGACGAGATCGCAGAAGACGATGTTCATCTTCATCGCCACGGCGCCGTTCGTGTTTTTCGACGCGGCGCGCGCGGTGTCGGCGTGCACGATCGCTACGTCGAGACCGCGCAGACGCTCGGCGCGTCGCCGCGGCAGGTCGTCACGAAGGTGCTGATCGCGCTGGCGCTGCCGCGACATCTTCGCCAGCCTGCGCAACCTGTTCGGGCTCGCGTTCGGCTACATCATGCTCGCCGAGCTGGTGAACGCGAAGTACGGTCTCGGCTACCTGCTGATGACCAGCCAGCGTCGCGGGCTCACGGAGCACATCTTCGCGATCCTGATCCTGATCGGGCTGCTCGCCTACGGCATCGACCGCATGCTGCTACTTGTTCCAGCGCGGGCTCTTCCCGTACCGGGCGAGACGGCGGAGTGACCGCGCAGCAACAGCAGCGACAGACCCGCGCCGAGATCCGGCCGGCGCCCACGGTCGCCGCAGCGTGCGCGCCGCCGGTCGTGCTGTTCGACAAGGTCACCAAGACCTACGACAACGGCTTCACGGCGATCAAGGACGTCACGTTCACCGTCGACGACATCCCCGGGCGAGATGGAGTTCATCACCATCCTCGGCCCGTCGGGGTGCGGAAAGTCGACGATCCTGCGGCTCATCGCCGGGCTCACGCCGCAGCATCCCGGCGACGACGGGAACGGTGCTGGTCTCGGGAACGCCGGTCGAGCGGCCCGGGCGCCGACCGCGGGCATGGTCTTTCAGGACTACACCTCGTTCGACAATCGCACCGTCGAGGACAACATCGCGTTCGGGCTCGAGTGCCGCGGCGTTGCCGGCGACGGAACGGCGCGAGCGTGCGCGCGAGTGGATCGGCAAGGTCGGCCTCGACGTGGACCGCGATGCGAGCAAGTATCCGCATCAGCTGTCCGGCGGCATGCGCCAGCGCGTGGCGATCGCCCGCTCGCTGATCCTGCGTCCGCGCATCATCCTCATGGACGAACCGTTCGGCGCGCTCGACCCGCGCACGCGGCTCAACATGCAGGACCTGCTCGTCGGCGCTCTCACGGGAAGCGCAGGCGACGGTGTTCTTCGTCACGCACTCCATCGAGGAGGCCGTGTATCTCGGCGATCGCACGTTCATCATCTCGTCGGCGCCGGGCACGATTCTCAAGGAGATGAAGGTCCGCCGCCGGACTTCCCGGCGCGCGAGATGCAGCGGCAGCCGGAGTTCATGGAGATCGTCTTCGAGATCCGCGACATCATGGAGACGCTCGAGAGCTCGACGCGCGCGGGCGACGAGTGAGCGTCCGTGCCTCGCGCGACCGCCGAACCGCGAAGGTCCGGCCGAGCGCGCTGGTCGCTATCTCAAGCACGCGTTCCTCTACCACTGGAACCTGCTGTTCTTCGCCGGCGGAGCGGCGCTCGCCGCGCTGTCGGCCGTGGCCGGACGCGCTGCTGCCGATCGTCGCGGGCTGCGGAGCTCGCCTATCTCACGGGCCTGCTCGCCATCCCGCGCTTCCGCACGGCGATCGACGCCAAGTCGCGGCCAAGGAGCGCGCGAGCGCGGCAGCCGGGCGAGCACCGATCCGCGGCGCAGCAGTCGCTGCAGCGCATGCTCGAATGCGCTGCCGCCGGCAGTCGCTGCGCGCGTTTCGTCGACGCTGCGCGCAGCGCTGCTTCGAGATGCGCGACATCGCGTCAGCGGCGTGCGCGGGCAGACGGCCGAGCACGCCGACTCGGCGAGATCGATCCGCACGCCCGCGCTCGACCGGCTGCTGTTTCTCTTTCTCAAGCTGCTGATCTCGCAGGACGGACTCGACCGCTTCCTCCGCAGACGACGAGCGAGAAGGAGCTGTCGCTCGCGAGCTCGAGGGACGATGCGACGCGCGGCTCAAGGCGGCGACAGGACGCGCAGCGACGAGCGCACCGATGCGCTCGCTGCAGGACAGCGTCGCCGACGGCGAGCTGCGGCTCGACAACTACCGCAAGGGCATGAAGGACGCCGAGTTCGTCGCCATCGAGCTCGATCGCATCGAGACGAAGATCCAGGCGCTCATCGAGATGGGCGTGAGCCGCCAGGACCCGGACGCGCTGAGCCATCAGGTGACCGCGGCCGCCGAGAGCATGCAGCAGACCGAGGACGCCGTGAACCAGCTCCAGCACCTGACGGGGCTCGCCGACCAGCTCGCCGAGCCGCCGGCGATTCTCGAGGCGGACCTCGGCAGGCTGGTGGCGCGTGGCCGCTGAAGCGACTCGACCGACGGCGGGCGCCGCGCTCCGGGACGCGCGCCGCCACGCGCCGCGACGCACGATCTGCCCGCCTGGTATCCGGCGTGGGCGCTGTCCCTCGCCGATCTGTATTTCTCCGGCACGACGTCGGTGTTCGTGCTGCACGGCAACACGTACGACCTGGTTCCGCTCGGCGACGTGGACGCGACCGAGCCGCGCGGCGTTCGGCGGCGTTCCCGAGTTCCTCGCCGAGCAGATGTTCGGCCGCTGGGACCTGGTGCTGCACTACGATCTCGGCCGCGGGCTGCGCGTCGTTCGCCGGCCGCAATGAGAAACGACTCAAGGAGATGGTGGCGCTGGCCACGCAAGCGCATCGGCGACCTGTCGACGGTGAAGAACGATCCGACGATCGTGTTCACGCTGCTCGACCTGTTCGTGCGCGAGAACATCATGGCGCGCGCCGGAGAAGCAGCTGAGCGTCGCGGTGCTCGATCAGCCACGCGTCGTATCTCTTTCCCGACGGGCGAGCCCGGCCGGCTGAGCTTCGCCGCGTCGGGCATGGCGGTGACGCTGCTCAACTGGGCGACGAGCCCGCACGTGAAGAGCGCTCGAGATGGCGTTCGTGCTCATCGACGAGCGCCGGAGCGACCTGAGCGACCGCATCACCGGCAATCCGTACGTCGCGACGATCGAGGTGCCGCTGCCGAGCGAGCGGGAGCGGCTCGCGTTCGCGCGCGACGTCGCGGCAGCGACGGACGCGATGCTGGACGAGCGTCGTCCGACTACGCGCCCGAGCAGCTCGCGGCGCTCAGCGCCGGCATGTCGCTCAACGACCTGTCGGTGCTCATCAAGACGGCGCTCGACGGCGGCCAGCGACTCGACGCGCACGTTGTTCCGCGAGACCAAGAAGCGGCTGATCGAGCGGCAGTGTCAGGGACTGCTCGAGTTCATCGAGCCGAAGTGGAAGCTCGACACGGTCATCGGGCACGAGGCCGCCAAGCAGCGGCTGCGCGACGACGCCGCGCTGCTCGCGCGCGGCGCGCTCGACTGCGTGCCGATGGGCTACCTGCATCTGCGGTCCGGTCGGGACGGGCAAGTCGTTCCTCGCCATGTGCGCCGCGGCGAGATCGGCATCCCGTGCGTGATGCTCAAGAACTTCCGGTCGAAGTACGTCGGCGAGACGGAAGGGAATCTCGAGCGCGTGCTCGTCGGTGCTGCGCGCGATGGGGCCGGTCATGGTCGTGATCGACGAGGCCGACGCCGCGCTCGGCGACCGCGACACCGAGGGCGACTCGGGAACGTCGAGCCGCGTGTTCGGCATGATCGCGACGCAGATGGGCGACACGCGCTATCGCGGCAAGATCCTGTGGATGCTTCTCACCGCGCGACCGGACCTGCTGCCGATCGACATCAAGCGGCAGGGACGCGCCGAGGTGCACATTCCGCTGTTCTATCCGTACGAGGACGACGAGCTGCGGCAGATGTTCGTGATGCTCGCGAAGAAGCTCGGCACGACGCTCGAGCGCGGAGGACGTGCCGCCGATGCCGCAGAAGGGGCAGCTGTCCGGCGCGGACATCGAGGGCATCGTCGGTCGCGCGCTGGCGGAAGTCGCTGCTCGCCGGCGCGACAGTCGATCACGCGCGAAGCGCTGGCCGAGGTGGTCGCGCAGTTCCTGCCGTCGACGCAGGGACTGGAGAAGGAGCTGCAGGAGACGGCGGCGATCATCGAGTGCACCGATCGCGAGTTCCTGCCGCCGCCGATCGTGAAGGAAATGGAGAAAGCCGGCGGACGCGGGGCGCTGCAGGAGCGTCTCACCGCGCTCAAGCAATTGGTCGCCGCGCTGTGAGATTCCGGGCGGGCTACTGAATCCTGGGGGGACGACCGGGGATGCGCTTGCTCCCCTTGAACTCGATGCCCTTGATCCCCTTGAACTCCTTGATGCTCAGGATTCCCCCGCCGGTCGCATCCACGCGATAGCGGATGACGGTCTCGCTGGCGAAGTCCGGGACGATCTTCACGTCCCAGTAGAGGCGCGCGTCCTCCTCGTCGATCTCGACGGAACTCACGCGCCCGCGCCACTCGAAGTCGTTCATGGCTGTGCGCTGAGCCGAGTCGCCGCTCACGCGGATGCGAGCGCTCAGCGCGGCGTCGATGCCGGGCACACGACCCAGTCGCGCGGGGTCCGCTCTTGCCTCGCGGCGGCTAACCTCGCCGCCGAACTCCCGAACGCGCGTCTGCGCCTCAGACCGGCTGGCGAGCGCAAATGCGCCAAGTGCCAGAACCAAACGTCCAGTCATATTTGGGGGTGTCGGATACCAGTGCACTTGCATTATTGGTGCGCGGAGGTCGTGTGACCCGTATCACCTGATGTCGCACAGAAACAAACGAGGCATGCATGCCGACCACGAAGAAGCCCAGCGCGCGAGAGCAGCTCGCCGAGTATCGCCGCAAGCGCGACTTCAGCAAGACCGGAGAACCCGAGGGGGGCGGCGCCGCGCGCAAGAAAGCGCGTAAGAAAGCGGGCAAGAAAGCGGGCAAGAAAGCGAGTAAGACGGCCGGCAGGAAAGCGAGCAAAACGGCGGGCAAGACAGCGCGCCAGTTGGACTTCGTCGTTCAGAAGCACGCCGCGACGCGCCTGCACTACGACCTGCGCCTCGAGCTCGATGGCGTGATGAAGAGCTGGGCCGTGCCAAAGGGCCCCAGCGCCGACCCCGGCGCCAAACGTCTGGCGATGCAGGTGGAGGATCACCCGATCGAGTACAACTCGTTCGAGGGCACGATCCCCAAGGGCGAGTACGGCGGCGGAACGGTGATGCTCTGGGACCAGGGTTGGTACGAGCCCGAGAAAGGCGAGGGCGAGGATGGCGTGCGCGAAGGCTACAGGAAGGGCGACCTCAAGGTCGTCTTTCACGGCAAACGCATGAAGGGCGCGTGGGTGCTGGTACGAACGCGCGGCTGGGGCGGCGGCTCCCCGGACAAGCCGTCGTGGCTGCTGATCAAGCATCGCGACACGTACGTGCAGGAGGGCGACGCGCTGACCGAGAAGCACACCACGTCCGTGGTGAGCAAGCGGACGATGGAGCAGATCGGCGGTTCGGCGAAGTCCCACGTCTGGCACTCGAACCGGCCGGCGGACGAGTCAGAAGACGGAATCGCGACGCGACGTAAGACGATCAGCGTGGCGGAGGCCCGCGCCGCCCGCGCGAAGGCCGCCGCAAATACGGACGGCGAGTGAGGCCCATGCTCCAGGTCATTTCGGTCATCGGCGCGCTACTCATGCTCCTTCCCTTCGCGGCCACCCAGGTCGGCCGGATGCTCCCGACGTCCGTCACCTACCAGCTGATGAACCTCGTGGGCGCGTCGTCGCTGACGGCGGTCGCGATCGTCGAGCGGCAGTACGGCTTCATCCTCCTCGAGGGCACGTGGGCCCTGGTGAGCATCGTTGGACTGGTTCGGGGCCGCGCGGGCTAGACGTGGTACACCGCGAAATCGAGCGGAAGTACCTGTTGCGTGAGCTGCCTCGCATGCCGCGCGCCCGCGACGTGCTGGAGATCGACCAGGGTTACCTGCCCGGCCGCAATCTCGTGGAGCGGCTGCGCCGCCAGCGATCGCGGCGCGGCAAGACGCGCTACTTCCGAACGGTGAAGCTCGGCCGCGGCGTGGAGCGCATCGAGCTGGAAGACACGACCGACGCGAACACCTTCGAGCATCTCTGGCAGCTCACGGAGGGCCGACGGCTGCGCAAGCGGCGCTATCTCGTCCCGAACGGACGCGACGTCTGGGAGATCGACGAGTTTCTCGACCGGCCGCTCGTGCTGGCGGAGCTGGAGCTCCGGCGCGCCGACGCGAAGGTCGTCGTGCCCGACTGGCTCCGCCCGGTGCTCGTGCGCGAGGTGACGCACGAGCGGCGATACACGAATCGGAGTCTGGCGCGCTGAGCCGGACTCCGCATGCAGACGAACCGCGTGAGCGCGAAAGTTGTTCGCTGGTGCTTCTTGCTCGCCCTCAGCGCGCGCCACAGCTTTGTGCCGCCCTATCGCTCAGGACCTTCACGCGAGAGGCACACCGCTGATGGCGAAGAAGAAAGCCGCCGGGACAAAAGGAGCCGGGAAGAAGAGCGCATCGAGTCGAACAATCGCCGGCAACTCGGTCGCAAGGTCGCCCGCGGCGCAGCCGAAGACAACCGGCGGCGTGTGGGACGCCGTGTTCGCGCCCCGCGCGCCCGGCGAACGCCGCTACTGGCTGGTCAAGTCGGAGCCGGAGGTGTTCTCCTTCGACGACCTGCTCCGCATTCAAAGCAAGACCACGCACTGGAACGGCATCAGGAACTTCGTCGCGCGCAACTTCCTGAAGGACGGAATGAAACCGGGCGACCGGGCCTTCTTCTACCATTCGGGCAGCGCGCCCGGGATCGTCGGCATCTGCGAGGTCGTTCGCGAAGGCTATCCGGACGACTCGGCCTTCGATCCGGCAGGCGAAGGGTACGATCCCAAGTCAGACAAATCCGCGCCGACCTGGTACATGGTGGACCTGCGCGCCGTCGCCCAGCTCACGCATCCCGTGACGCTGGCGCAGATCAAGGAACGAAAGGAGCTGGCCGACATGGTGATCCTGCGAATCGGGCGACTGTCCGTCACGCCGGTGAGCGCCGCCGAATGGGAGGTCATCTGCAGGATGGCTGGATAGCCAGAGCGTGGGGAGGTGGGGGACGGCGGGATGCCGGGTTAGCAGTGCCCCATTGCCAAAACTGGCAATGGGAGAGAGTGGCACCAGTGCGAGGACGGTGCGCGAATTGCCAGTTTTGGCAATAGGCCCGCTAACCCGGCATCCCCGCCGTCCCCTCACCTCACCCGACCATCTAATCCGCCATCACGGTCCGGTCGGTCGCCCACGAGCGCAGCTCGCCGATCTTCTCCGTCATGGTCAGCGCCAGTGGCCGGGTGGTCCTGATCTCCTGAAGCAGGACCTCCGTCGTCAGCGGAGAGTTCGCCGAGAATGCCGAGAAGAGCCCCGCCACCACGGTCTCCTCGATCTCGGCGCCGCTGAAGCCGTCGGTCGCCGCGCCAAGCGCGGTGAGGTCGAACTGTTTCGCCAGCTGCTTCCTGCGCGCGAGATGGATGTCGAAGATGGACTGGCGCACGGCCGGCGCGGGCAGGTCCACGAAGAACACCTCGTCGAAGCGGCCCTTGCGGATGAACTCGGGCGGCAGCCGCGATACGTCGTTCGAGGTCGCGACGACGAATACATCCCCGCGCCGCTCCTGCAACCAGCCGAGGAAGCTGCCGAACACACGGCGCGAAACGCCGCCGTCCGACTCGTCCCCGCCCTGCGCGAACGCCTTCTCCAGTTCGTCGATCCAGAGGATGACCGGCGCCATGCGCTCCGCGGTCTGGAGCGCGCGCTTGAAGTTCTTCTCGCTGTCGCCGATGTACTTGTCGTAGAGATTCGCCGGATCGAGCTTGAGCAACGGCAGGCTCCATTCGGCGGCCACCGCCTTGGCGCACATGCTCTTGCCGCATCCGGGAACGCCAAGCAGCAGGATGCCCTTGGGAAAGCGCAGGCCGAAGCTCACCGCGCGCTGCGGGTCGGTGACGACGGCGCGCCGCTTTGCGAGCCAGGTCTTGAGACCCTTGAGCCCCGCAACCTGGTCGAGGCCGAACTCCGCCGGGTAGTACTCCAGCAGACCGTCCTGCTGCACCGCCTGGCGCTTGGCGGCGATCACGCCCTCGATGTCGCGGGCGCGAAGGTGGCCGTCTTCCACGATCTGGCGCGTCACGATCTTTTCGGCCTCCACCAGCGTGAGACCCTGGAGGTTCTGGATGAGGCGGATGCGGTCCTGCGGCGTGAGTTCGACGTTCAGCTTCATGCGCGCCGAGTACTCGCGAATCATCCGTTCGACGATCACGCGATAGTCCTCGAACGTGGGGGACGGCAGCCGGAAGATGGTCGCGTGGGGACGCAGCGAGTCGGGCAACCTGACCTGCGAGCCCACGAGCACCAGCGCGCCGCGACGCGCCTCGAACATCCCCACGACGTCCATGAGGTGGCTCACCACCAGCGGATCCTCGAGGTAGTACGCCAGGTCCCGGAACAGGTACACGCCGGCGGAATCCTGCTCGGCGTACTTGAGCGCCTTCACCGGCTCCTGCGTGTCCTCGAAGAACGGATCGCCGACAGAGTTGCCGCGGCGCACGCCCTTGGAGCGCGTCCAGTAGTAGTAGTGCAGGTTCAGCTGCGACGCTGCCGTGCGCACCAGCTCCTCGGCTCGCTCCGGCTCCACGGTGTCGATGACGATGAGCGCGTAGTGCGCGCGGATCAGCAGCTCGAGGTCGGACATCGAGATGGGTGCTGGGTTGTGGGTGATGGATGCGTCTGACACCTGACGCGCGAGACCCCGCTCCGATCACCTACGACCTGCCCACGCACCTAGCACCCACTACCCGCTGCGGACCTCCTCGCCCCGAATTACCTGCATCTCCCCACTCAGCAGTGACGCCCGCTCGTCCGCTTCGCCGCGCGGGAGCAGGAGCACGAACCGGGCACCCGGCCCCTCGCGATCCTCCACGAGCAGGTCGCCGAGCATACCCCGGGCGAGATCGCGACTGATCGCGAGTCCAAGCCCCAGCCCCTCGCGCAGCTGGGTCAGGGAGCGGTCGAGCTGCACGAACGGCTCGAAGATCACGTCGCGCTTGTCTTCCGGGATGCCGGGGCCATTGTCGTCCACGATGATCGAAACCTGCCACCCCCGCGCCTCGGCCGAGACGGTGACGACGCCATCGCTGCCGCAGTGGCGGATAGCGTTGGACAGCAGGTTGAGCAGGATCTGACGCAGCTTCTCTCGGTCCGCGACCGCGGCGAGATCCGGTGTCGCCCGCAGGTATCGCAGCGACACGGATTGCGCGGCGGCCTGCGGAGCGATGAGCGCGTCCATCCCGGCCAGGAACGGATCCAGCGCGACGTTCACGAGATCGTAGTGCACCTGGCCCGCCTCGATGCGGGCCAGGTCGAGGACGCTGCTGATGAGGCCGAGCAGGTGCTCCTGGCTGGTCTTGATGCGCTGGAGGTCGCGTCGTTGCGCGTCGCTGAGCGGCCCGCGCAGTCCCATTTCCAGGAGCTCCACGTACCCACCGATCGCGTTCAGCGGCGTGCGCAACTCGTGGCTCATGGTCGTGAGAAACTCGGACTTGGCGTTGTTCGCCGCCTGCGCCTCGCGCGTGCGGCGCTCGAGCGCGGCGCGCGACGCGTCCATCTCCGCCGCCATGTGATTGAAGGTCTCGGCGAGCCGACGGACCTCCAGCTCGCCGGTCGTCGGCACGCGGGCGTCGTAGTTCCCCTCGGCCAGCGAGCCGGCGGCGTGGGTGATGTTCGCCAGTGGACGCGCGACGCTGCGCCCGAAGATCCACGCGACGAGTACTCCACCGATCGCCAGCACCGCGCTCAGGACCAGCACCCGACGCAGCGACACCAGCGGCTGCGCGAGGACGGTGCGCATGGGCAGCGCCAGGCCCAGCATGAGCGGCGTGGACCCCATCCGCTCCTCGTGCACCAGCAGCAGCTCGCCGTCCGCGCGCGCCGTGCCGGCGGCACTGTCCACGTCCTGCAGCGGGCTGACCAGCCCGCTGGTCCCACTCGCGCGAAATGTTCCGTTCACGTTCCGGTAATACACGGACACCGAGTCTCCGCTCAGGTCTCGCAAAATGGTCAGCATCGCCGAATTGACCGACGTGCGCCGCTGGTGCGCCACGAAGCCGATGGTCCGACCTTCGTCCCGGACCGGCGTCACGAGCCAGAAGTGGATGCGGTTGCCAACCTGATAGAGCGGCGTGAGGCGTGTCGAGTCCGACTGAAATGCAGCCGGGTCGCCCGCCACAGACGCCCATGGAGGCAGTGCGCGGGAGCGGGCGTCCAGGGAGGAACCACGGATGTCGTTCCCGACGAACGCGACGCGGCGCCCGTCGGCGGTCCAGAGCTCCACGGGCATCCCGGAATCCGAGCGCATCTGCGCTCGCGCGAGCGCCGCCGTCACGGCGGTCGGAGAGACCTCAGCGTTTCGCAGCGCGCGACGCACCGCGCTGTCGGTGACGACAGGGACGTATCGCGCCCGCGCCTGCGCGAACTGATTCTGGCCGAAGGACGCGACCTGCTTGCTGGCTCGCGTCAAACGCTCGCGCGCCGCCGCCAGGGCGGTGCTGCGGAGCGTCGTGTAGGTCAGCAGCAACGAAATGCCGAGCACCGTCACCAGCACGGCCGACATGAGCAGCGGCAGCTTCACTTCCAGCGAGAGACGTCTGCTGAACAGCATTTCCTAACCTGAAACAGGAAACGGAAAGTGGGAAGTGGGGGAGCGGGGGGGGAGCGGGCGAGCGCGTGGCAAGAATCCGGCCGCCCGAGGCGATTCGCGACACCGGGGCGGCGCACGACACGTATATTCTGCGCGTGACCGCCGTCGTTCCCCCCGAGCTGGCCCGCGCGCTGGGCGAACGCTACGACCTCCGCGACATCCTGGGACGCGGCGGGATGGCCACGGTGTACATCGCGTACGACCGCAAGCACCAGCGCGACGTGGCGCTCAAGGTGCTGCGCCCGGAGATCGCCGCGACCATCGGCGCCGAGCGCTTTCTCAAGGAAATCCAGATCGTCGCGCGCATGGTGCACCCGCATATCCTGTCGCTGCACGATTCTGGCGAGGCCGAGGGCTTCGTGTACTACGTGATGCCGTACATCGACAGCGGATCGCTGCGGCAGTACATGGAGCGCGAACGGCGCGTGTCCGCCGACCGCGCGCTCGCCATCGCCACGCCGATCGCGGACGCGCTGTCCTATGCCCACCAGCTGGGCGTGCTGCATCGCGACATCAAGCCGGAGAACGTGCTCTTCGCTCGCGCGCACCCCATCGTCGCGGACTTCGGCATCGCGAAGGCCGTGAGCAGCGCCAACAGCGGGGCGCAGCTCACGCGCACGGGCATCTCCCTCGGGACCCCGGGCTACATGAGCCCCGAGCAGGCGGCGGGGTTCGCGGACGTGGACGCGCGGACCGACGTGTACGCGCTCGCGATCCTCGTGTACGAGATGATCGTGGGCGAGATACCGGGCCGCTGGGTGACCGAAGACTCGACGCGCGCGGGCCGGTTCATCGACGCAAGCGCGTCGCATCGGCCGCACCTGTCCGCCGCTGGCGCGGTCGTGGAACGCGCGTTGGTGCGCGCCCTCGCGTTGCGCCCGGACCACCGGACGCCGACACCGGGGCAGTTCATCGAGGAACTGCGGGGCGTCGCGCGCGCGGGCCGACGGCAGTACCGGCCCGACGAGGTGGAGGCGATCGTGAATCGCGCGGCGGAGATCGAGGCCAGCCATCCCACGACGAGCGGGTCAATGACCATCGGGGGCGTGGAGCAGATCGCGCGCGACGTGGGCATCGCGCCGGAACACATCCGGTCCGCAGCAGCCGCGCTATCGCCGCGAACCACCTCCCGGGAATCGGGCCTCGAGCAGCCCAAGCGGAACTTCTGGGCCGGCGGGCCGCTGCGCCTCCTGTACGAGCGCATCGTTCCAGGCGAGGTGGACGAGGCGGACTATCCCGTCATGGTCGAGGAGATTCGCCTCCTGCTTCGCGAAGTCGGACAGGTGGCGCAGCTCGGGCGATCGTTCTCGTGGACGCTCAACAAGGGATCGTCCAGCACCCGCAACGTCGAGGTGGCGGTCACGGTGCGCGGTGGCCGTACGCGCATCATCGTGCAGGAGCACCTGGGCGCACTGGCGGGCGCGGTTTTCGGCGGGATCGGGGGTGGCCTGGGCGGGGGCGGGATGGGTCCGATCATGGGCGGACTGTTCGGCGGATTCGGGCTCCCGGGCGCCGCGGCGGTCGTCATCGTTCCGGCCTGGTTCCTCACCGTCTACGGCATCGCCCGCACGAGCTACTACTACGCGACCAAGCGGCGCGACAAGACCCTGCGCGACCTCGCTGACCGCCTGGAGCAGCTGGCGCGCGAGCTGATCGCCGACCCGAAGCTCCTCGAGCGCAGGTGAACGTCGAGGCCTCGCAACACAACCCGAGATCCGGATCGGCGGCGCGCTGGGCGAGGGCGGCGCTCACCGTGGTGCTGGTTCTCATCGGGATGACCGCGTTCAACCGCGACGAAGGCTGGATCCCGCTGCTCAGCGACATCAACCTCGCCATCCACGAGTTCGGGCACATGCTGTTCATGCCCTTCGGGGAGCCGGGCGTCATCCTCGGTGGCTCGCTCACGCAGGTGGCGTTCCCGCTCCTCTTCGTCGGCTATTTCCTCTGGGGAAAGCGGGAGCATCGTGATCGCCACGCGGCCACGGTGTGTCTCTGGTGGACGTCCATCAACCTGCTGAGCGTCGCCATCTACATGTCGGACGCGCGCGCCGGCAAGCTGATGCTGATCACGGGCACGACCGGCGAGGACGATCCCGGCACCCACGACTTCTACATGTTGTTCGCGCGCTGGGGAGTGCTCAACAACGACACCGTGTACGGTGGACGGATGAAGGCGGTGGCGTCGCTCGTGTTCCTCGTCAGTACAATCGGAGGTTTGTGGGCCGCTTACAACTCCGGGCGGGTGAGCCCCTCGCCGGTGAACGAGGTTGATTCGAGTGGAAGGTCTCCAGTGGGTTAGTAGCAAGTGGGCCAGTTCGCGAACCGGCGCACTGACTGACCGAGTGACCGGCTGCCTTCGACTCGTATCCCCTCCCGGTTTCGTGTAGCCCGTTCTGAACCCGGCCTCCGGTTTGGTGTAGTAGCCTCATGCTCGAACGTGGCACTCTCGGCGCGATCGTCGTCGCCGCCGGAATCACTCTCGCGGGGATCTTCGTCGGAGCCGGCGTCGCGCGCGCGCGGTCGTCCGACCGGTACGTGACCGTCAAAGGCGTGGCGGAGCGCGAGGTGCGCGCCGACATCGCCGTCTGGCCACTGCACGTCGTAGGCGCCGACAACGACCTCGGGGCCGCCCACGCAAAGTTGACGCGCAGCATCGCCGGCGTCCGTCAGTTCCTTGTGAAGCACGGCATCGACACGTCGCAGGTGGAGCTTACCGGCTTCAGCGTCAGCGACGCGCAGGCCAACCAGTACGGGGGCGACCGGACGCCCGCCAACCGCTTCGTAGTGCGCCAGACGCTGCTGGTCCGCTCGTCGGACCCGGATCGCGTGCGTGCTGCGAGCCAGCAGATCGGCGAGCTGGCGGCCATTGGCGTCGTGGTATCGTCGGGTGCGGGCGGAGAGTACGGCGGCCAGGGAAGCGGACCGACCTTCATTTTCACAAAGCTGAACGAGCTCAAACCGGCGATGATCGCCGAGGCGACGGCGCGCGCGCGCGAGGCGGGCGAGCAGTTCGCGCGCGATTCGCGCAGTCGTCTGGGAACGATTCGCAAGGCGAACCAGGGCGTCTTCGAGATCGTCGCGCGCGATCAGGCCCCGGGGGTCATGGCCGACAACCAGGTAGCGAAGCTCGTCCGCGTGGTCTCGACAGTGGAGTACTTCCTGGACTAGTGTTACGCAGGCCCGGGAGCGGCGTCGTAACAGCACCGCAGCCGCGTTGCAAAGCCGTTCCCACCAACTGGCGAGAACACGCCGAATGAACCGCTTCGCTCACGCCGTCGAAGCCGAGCTCGCGCTCCTCAAGCGCGCCATTCACGAGGCAACGCACAACAAGCGCTGGACGCCTGCGCGCGTGCTGGTGATTCCCCAGGCGATGGCCGGCCTGGTGAGCCGCCTTCTCAGGTCGCACGTGCTGCCCGCCCGGGAGCCGCAGCCGCACAGGCATCGCGGCGCGTACGCCTGGGACGCGCGCGGACGAATCGTGGAGATGCCGAGTCAGGGGTCCATGCCGCCTGGCGGCGTGATCCCCACTGCTCCGACGCCGAAGCAGCGCGCGCAGCGGAAAGCCGGCGGCGGACCGCAGCGCGAGAATCCGATTTGAACCGCAGGGACTAGGGAATAGGGACTAGGGAATAGGGCAACGGCGGGAAAGGGAAAGGAAACAGTTCCCTCTTCCTTTCCCTTTCCCTTTCCCGTCTCATTGTTTGGCCCATTCCCTGTTCCCTGATCCCGATTCCCTTCGCGCCACGATGCTCACTCGCCGCGATTTTCTCCGGTCCTCCGCCGTTGCCGTCCTCGCGCGCCCCCATCGGCTCTTCGCGCAGCCCGCGCGCAGGCCGAATCTCCTCTTCATCCTGTGCGACGACCTCGGCTACGGTGACGTGAGCGCCTTCGGACGACCCGACTACACGACACCGAACATCGATCGCCTCGTCGCCGACGGTGTGCGCTTCACGAACGCATACACCGCGGCGTCCACGTGTACGCCGACGCGCGTCGCCTGGGCGACGGGCCGCTACCCGCAGCGGCAGAGTCCGGATCTTCAGCGCCCGATGGGCTGGGGCACCGCCGCCGACGGCCCGCCAGCGTATGGGCTGTCTCCGGAAGTGCCGACGATTGCGCGCTTGTTGAAGCGGGCCGGCTACGACACGGCCCTCGTCGGCAAATGGCACCTGGGCTTCAAGCCGGAATTCAGTCCGCTGCGACACGGATTCGATGAGTTCTTCGGCATCAAGGGGGGCGGTGCCGACTATTTCACCCACACGGGCCGGCGCAACATCCCCGAGCTGCACGAGGGCGACGTGCCCGCTGAGCGCGTCGGCTACCTCACCGATCTTCTGGCCGAGCGCGCGGCCGCGTACGTCTCGCGCCGCCGCGACAACCCGTTCTACCTCAGCCTGCACTTCACCGCGCCGCACTGGCCGTGGGAGGGACCCGCGGACACGCACCGCGACTCGGTGCCGCACGATTTCGTCGCCGGCGGATCGCAGAAGATCTTCCGCGAGATGATGCGCAGCCTGGACGACGGCGTGGGGCGCGTCATGCAGGCGCTGCGTCGCGCAGGCCGCGACCGCGACACGCTGGTGATCTTCACGAGCGACAATGGCGGCGAGCGCTACTCGTACAACTGGCCCTGGTCCAACGGCAAGTTCACGCTCTACGAGGGCGGCATTCGCGTGCCGGGCGTGATGCGCTGGACGGGCACGCTCCCCGCGGGCCGCAGCTGTGATCAGCTCGCGATCACGATGGACTGGACCACGTCGATGCTGGCCGCCGGCGGAGCGGCGACAGGCGAGACGGACGGGATGGATCTCCTGCCCTGCGCGCGTGGCGGCCGGCCGGCGGAGCGGACACTCTTCTGGCGCCAGCCCGACCCGATCGCCACGCCCCACGCCGCGGCGCGCCGCGGCCACTGGAAGTACCTGCGCGCCGGGAGAGAAGAGTTCCTCTTCGATCTGTCCGTGGACCCGGGTGAAAAGGCCGACCTCAAGGCGAGGCAGCCAAGGGTGCTGGCCGAGCTGCGAAGCGCGTGGGAGAACTGGAATTCGCGGATGGTCCCGATGCGGACCGAGACGACGCCCCCATAGGGAGGAGGGAGGAGGGAGGAGGGAGGAGGGAGGAGGGAGGAGGGAGGAGGGTCTCGATCCCTGACTCCTCCCTCCTCCCTCCTCCCTCCTCCCTCCTCCCTACCTCGTCAACGCCCCGTACAGAAGATTCGGGAACTTCTGCCCGACGTCTGAGCGGTTCGGGAGCTGGTTGATCATGAACACCCAGACGATCCGCTCCTCGGGATCGACGCGATACTGGCTGCCGTACGCGCCACCCCAGCCATAGGTCCCCACCGACGTCAGCGTGTTGTCGGCGCCCATCCGTTCCACAATCGAGAATCCGAAGCCGAACCCCGAGCCATTCGCCGAATACATCGTCCCCACCTGGTTCGTGGCCATGAGTTCGACCGACTTCGGAGAAAGAACGCGGACGCCGTCCAGCTCGCCGCCGTTGAGCAGCATCTGGAGAAATCGCGCGTAGTCGCGCGCCGTCGAGACGATCCCGGCGCCGCCGGCGAAGTTGCGCCGCGGACCATCCACGTAGTGGCCCTGGCCGCGCGCGCCGTCGGGCGCACGCACAATGCCGCTCGCCGAGTCCGACGCGTACACCGTGACGAGTCGTTCGCGCTGGGCCGGCGGAACGAAGAAGTGCGTGTCGGTCATCCGCAACGGCGCGGTGATGCGGGCGCGAATGAATTCGTCCAGCGACACGCCCGACGCCTCCTCGACCACGCAGCCGAGGATGTCCGTGTTGTAGCCGTAGACCCAGGCCTCGCCGGGCTGCCGCACGAACGGCAGCGTCGCGAGCCGTTCCATGGTCGCGCATACCGGCTCGTCCTTGTCGGCCGTGTACCACCCGAATCCGGCCGCGGGACCGAGGCCTTTCGCGGCGTACGCGTCGCGCACGACGCTGTCCGTGCCGTACGAGATCCCGGCGGTGTGCGTGAGCAGGTCGCGGATCGTGATCGGCCGCGTCGCCGGCACCACTCGACCCTGCGCCATGACAGTCGTGCGGCCGAACGCCGGAATGAAACGGCTCACGGGATTGTTGAGCGCGATCTTCCCTTCCTCGACGAGCATCATGATCGCGACCGTGGTCAGCGCCTTGGATTGCGACGCGATCCGGAACATCGAGTTGGGCTGCATCTTCCGCTCGGATTCCTTGTCGACCCAACCGACGGCGCGTTCGTACACCACGCGCCCGTCGCGCATCACGAGCGCGACTGCGCCCCCGATGCGATTCTCGTCCACGTACTGCTGGAGAAACCCGTCGAGGCGCCTGAGCCGCTCGGCCGAAAAGCCGCGGTCGAGCGCTTGCTGGCGAGTCGTTGCCGTTTGCGCCGCCAGGAAGGCAGGCAGCGCGAGGACGGCGACCAGTGTGGCTGGGACGTTCCGGAGTATCGGCATGGCGCGTGTTCGGAAAGGGATCGTCATCTAGTCTAGCAGTTCGCGGTCGCAGACGGATGACTCGACCGATGGGCGGATCCGCCGCATCATGGATCGACCAGTGACGCCTCGTCCGTGCCGGAGGCGGCGCGCAATACGCCGATCATCCCGGACGCTTCGCCCGCGGAGTACCGTCTGCTTGGCGCCGTGGCGCTGGTCTTCGAGCCCAACTACGCCGCGCCGCGCGTGGGATCGTTCTTCGGCGATCCGCGGAGATAGCTGTCGATGTGCGCGGCCGCGTCGCGGCCCTCGCGGATCGCCCAGACGATGAGCGACGCGCCGCGGCGCGCGTCGCCGGCGGCAAAGACGCCGGCGACCGTCGTGCGATGGTTCGCGTCGGTCCGCACCGTCCCCCACGGGGTCAGCTCGACTCCGGCCGCCTCCACGGGTCCGGCGCGTTCCGGCCCGAGGAAGCCCATCGCGAGCAGCACGAGGTCGGCGTCGATGCGAAACTCGGACCCCGGAACGGGCAAGAAGGTCGCGCGGCCGTCCGCTCCCGTCACGGTGATGACGCGCACGGCGTGAAGGTGGCGCACCTGTCCACCCTCGCCGGAGAACGCCGTCGTGGATACGCTCCAGTCCCGCGCGCAGCCCTCCTCGTGCGCGTGCGACGTGCGCAGTTGCATCGGCCACATGGGCCACGGAGTCGACGGTGACCGCTGCTCGGGCGGCTGCGGCAGCAGCTCGAACTGGTGCACGCTGCGGGCGCCCTGGCGCAGGCATGTCCCGGCGCAATCGGACCCCGTGTCGCCGCCGCCGATGATCACCACGTTCTTGTCGCGCGCGTCGATCGCGGTCGCATCCGGGATGTGGTCGCCCGCTTCGCGGCGGTTTTGCTGGACGAGATACGGCATGGCGAGCTGAATGCCGGAAAGCGAACGGCCCGGTACTTCGAGGTCGCGCGCGAAGCCGGCGCCGACGGCGAGGCAGACCGCGTCAAACTCCTTCTGCAAGAGGTCGATCGTAGGCGAGACGCCGACATTCGCCTGCGTGTGAAAGCGAACTCCCTCGGCGGTCAGCTGCGCCAGACGGCGATCGAGCACGTTCTTTTCGAGCTTGAAGCCGGGAATGCCGTAGCGCAGCAGCCCGCCCACGCGGTCGGATTTCTCGAAGACGTCCACGTCGTGCCCGGATCGACGCAGCTGCTGCGCCGCCGCGAGTCCTGCCGGCCCCGATCCCACGACTGCGACGCGATGGCCCGTCTTTGCCCGACTCGGCTGCGGAGCGATCCAGCCTTCGTCGAAGCCGCGGTCCGCGATCGCCTGCTCGATGGCGCGGATGGCCACCGGCGCTTCGATGAGCCCGAGAACGCAGGCTGACTCGCACGGCGCCGGACACAGGCGGCCCGTGAGCTCCGGAAAGTTGTTCGTGGCATGCAAGGCGTCGAGGGCTTCGCGCCAGTGGCCGCGCTGCACGAGCCCGTTCCACTCGGGAATCACGTTGCGAACCGGGCACCCCCACCCCCGTCACCCTGACAGAACGGGACACCGCAATCCATGCAACGCGCCCCCTGCTCGCGCAGAACGGACTCGGACAGCGGGTGGTAGAACTCCTGCCAGTGGCGCACGCGCTCGGCGACGCTCTCGCGACTCGGGGTCGCGCGGCGGAGCACCACGAACGGCGGCGGCGCGCTAGCCATGTCCGCTCCCGTCACGCGCCGAAGCGCCGGCCCTTTCCAGCGCCTGGCGATACTCCGCCGGAATCACGCGCACGAACTGTCGAACGGCGTCGTCCCACCGGGCCAGCAGGTGCCTGGCGCGCGCGCTGTTCGTGAAGCGCCCGTGCCGGTCGACGAGTTGCCGCAGCAGGGAAACGTCCAGAGTCTCCGACACCGGCGCGATCTCGACCAGCGCGCCGTTGCAGCGCGCCGCGAAATCTCCGCCCGCGTCCAGGACGAAAGCGACGCCTCCGCTCATCCCGGCGGCGAAGTTGCGGCCGGTGCGCCCGAGCACGACGACGATGCCGCCCGTCATGTATTCGCATCCATGGTCGCCGACGCCTTCGACCACCGCCGTGGCGCCACTGTTGCGAACCGCGAACCGCTCGCCCGCCACACCGCCGATCAGCATTTCACCGCTGGTCGCGCCGTAGAGCGCTGTGTTGCCGATGATCACCGTCTCGTCCGGCAGGAACTTCGCGCCCTTTGGCGCGCGCACGATGATGCGGCCGCCCGACAGTCCTTTGCCGACGTAGTCGTTGGCCTCGCCGTGCAGCTCGAGCGTCACGCCTCGCACGGCGAAGGCGCCAAAGCTCTGGCCCGCGGAGCCGTCGAATCGCACGCTGACGCTGTCGTCCTGAAGTCCGGGCTGTCCCGCCGCAACGCGACGCGCGATGTGCCCGGACAGCATCGCCCCAACCGCGCGATGCACGTTGCGGATTTCGAGCCTCGCGCGCACCCGCTCGCCATGCTCCAGCGCCGGCCGCGCGAGCTCGATGAGCTGGTGATCGAGCGCATGTTCCAGCGCGTGCTCCTGGGCGCACACCATGCGGCGCGCGCGGCTGTTGCTCTCGTCCGATGGGGTCACCGGCTCGGGCGCGTGCAGCAGCGCGGCCACGTCGAGCGCGTGCGCCCTCGGATGCTCCTGCGTGGTCTTCGCCCTGAGCGCATCGCAGCGGCCGATCATTTCGTCCATCGAGCGGAAGCCCAGCGCCGCCATCAGCTCGCGCGCTTCCTCGGCGACGAAATAGAAGTAGTTCACCAGGTGGTCCGGGCTCCCGGCGAACTTCGCGCGAAGCAACGGATCCTGCGTCGCGATGCCGACCGGACACGTGTTCAGGTGGCATTTGCGCATCATCACGCAGCCCTGAACGACGAGCGGCGCCGTCGCGAACCCGAACTCTTCCGCGCCCAGCAGCGCCGCGACGACAACGTCACGGCCCGTCTTGATCTGGCCGTCCGTCTGGAGACGCACCCGGCCACGCAGGCCGCTCAGGACCAGCGCTTGCTGCGCTTCCGCGAGGCCGAGCTCCCAGGGCACACCGGCGTGCTTGATCGACGACAGCGGCGATGCACCGGTGCCGCCAGAGTCCCCTGAAATCGTGATCAGATCGGCGCGCGCCTTGGCGACGCCGACAGCGACCGTGCCGACGCCCGCCTCGGCGACGAGCTTCACGGAGATCGCCGCGTCGGGGTTCACGTGCTTCAGATCGTGGATGAGCTGCGCGAGATCCTCGATCGAGTAGATGTCGTGGTGCGGCGGCGGCGAGATCAGCGTCACACCCGGCATCGAGTAGCGCGTCCGCGCGATCGTCTCGTCCACCTTGTGCCCGGGCAGCTGGCCGCCTTCACCCGGCTTCGCACCCTGCGCGATCTTGATCTGCAGCTCGACGGCGTTGACGAGGTATTCGGTGGTCACGCCAAAGCGGGCGGAGGCCACCTGCTTGATGGCGCTGTTGCGGCTGGAGCCAAAACGCGCCGGATCTTCGCCCCCTTCGCCGGTGTTGCTCCGGCCGCCGAGGCGGTTCATGGCCACGGCGATCGTTTCGTGAGCCTCCCGGCTCAGCGACCCGAACGACATCGCGCCGGTCACGAAGCGGCGCACGAGGTTCGTGGCAGGCTCCACGTCCGCGAGGGGTACGGGCTCGCGCTCCAC
The DNA here is from genome assembly GCA_963724885.1 of uncultured Gemmatimonadaceae bacterium. GTDB lineage: Bacteria > Gemmatimonadota > Gemmatimonadetes > Gemmatimonadales > Gemmatimonadaceae > DASPMP01. Next base: position 1,257,418 of record CAVRWG010000005.1, read on the forward strand.
GAATTCGAGCAACCCGCGGATGGTCGAGCCGCTGACGACGGCGTCGTTGGCGGCCCGGCTGAACTCCTTGAACGTGTCGTAGCGCGCGGAACGCGTCGCGTGCTGAAGCGTTGCGATCGTGCGCGGATTCCACTGGTGCGCCTCGCCCGTCACGCGATAGTGATACGCGCCGCCCGCGTCCAGCCGATCGGGCGCGGCGCTGGCGTACGCGCGCGCGTGGCGCTGGTTCGTTGCCGCGGCGATCACGTCCAGGCCGACGTCGCCGCAACGAGTGGGCGTGCCGGGGAAGTGGCCGGCCACCAGCTCCCGGGCCAGCCCGACGATCTCGAAGGCCTGCGCCCCGCAGTAGCTCGAGAGCGCCGAGATGCCCAGCTTAGACATGATCTTGAGCAGCCCCTTGTTCGCGGCCTTGACGTACGCGGCGCGCGCATGCTCCGCCTCGCCCGCCACGTCCTGTCGCCGCACGAGGGTGTCGATCGTGTCGAGGGCGAGCGCCGGGTACACCGCGCTCGCGCCGAATCCCAGAAGCAGCGCGAGCTGCGCGACGTCCCGAGCCTCGCCCGTGCGCATCACGATGCTCGCGCCGGAGCGCAGGCGTTCGCGCAGCAGATGGTGGTGCACCGCGGACACGGCGAGCAACGACGGGATGGGCGCCCACCCGGCGCTCGTGCCCTCGTCGCTGATCACGACGATCTGCGCCCCACATCGCACGGCGGCGGCCGCCGAGGCGCAGAGAGCGTCCACCGCGGCGGCCAGCGCATCCGTGTCTCCACCAGCGCGAAAGACGGCGTCGAGCGGCGCCACCGGCAGCCGTCGCTGCCCGAGGATGCCCGCGAAGGCTTCCCTGGTGAGGACAGGGTGAGGCAGCCGGAGTTGACGCGCGTGTTCCGGCGTCGCGTCGAGCAGGTTGCGCATTGGCCCCAGATTCACGCCGAGCGACATGACCAGCTGTTCGCGAATCGGATCGATCGCCGGGTTCGTGACCTGCGCGAAGAGTTGCCGGAAGTACGCGAACAGCAATTGTGGACGATCGGACAGCGCGGCGAGGGGCGTGTCGTTGCCCATCGAGCCGATCGGCTCCTCACCGGCGGTCGCCATCGGGGCCAGGAGAACGCCGAGGTCTTCCTGCGTATACCCGAACGTCAGGTGCCGTCGGCGGATCGGCTCCGGGAAGGGCGTCCACTCTGCGTCGGCCGTCCGCGCGGGCGGCGCCGGCGCGGCGCGCTGCTGGGCGATCCATCGCTTATAGGGACGCAGTTCGGCGAGCTCCGTCTTGAGCTCGTCGCCATCCACGAGGCGACCCTGCGTGGTGTTGACGAGCAGCATGTTGCCCGGCCGAAGGCGCCCTTTCGCGCGTACGCTCGTGATCGGCACTGGGAGCGCGCCCGCCTCGGATGCGAACACGACGAATTCGTCGTCCGTGACGAGGTAGCGGCCTGGCCGCAACCCGTTGCGGTCCAGGATCGCGCCGATCTGCCGCCCGTCCGTGAATGCCACGGCCGCCGGACCGTCCCAGGGCTCCATCAGCGACGCATGAAACTCGAAGAACGCACGATGGTCGGGCGGCATCTGGTCGTTCGCTTCCCAGGCTTCCGGGATCAACATCAACATCGCGTGGGGCAGCGACCGCCCGGCCTGCACCAGGAGCTCGACGACGTTGTCCAGCGACGCCGAATCGCTCTGGCCGGGCTCGATGACCGGAAGCAGCTCGCCGAGATTGGCGAAGTAGGGCGACGACATCCGTTCCTCGCGCGCCGACATCCAGCGGAGATTCCCCCGCAAGGTGTTGATCTCGCCGTTGTGGCAGAGAAACCGATAGGGGTGCGCCCGCGACCAGGCGGGGAACGTGTTCGTCGCGAAGCGCGAATGCACGAGCGCCAGGCCGCTCGCCGCGCGGGGATCGGCGAGGTCGGGATAGAATCGGCCGAGAAGGCTCGGTCGCACGAGCCCCTTGTAGACGATCGTGCGTGACGACAGGCTCGCGAGATATGGGGCGTCGCCATTCGCATTCGCCGCGGGACGCACGGCGTTTTCGATGCGGCGTCGCACGACATACAACATCCGCTCGAACGCCGAGGCCTCGGTCGGGTCGCTGTCGGGCTCCCACCGCGACAGAAAGAACTGTCGGATCCGGGGGCGCGTGCGGCGCGCGGTTGCCCCGAGGTGCTGGTCGTCCACCGGAACATCACGCCACCCCAGGAGTCGACAGCCTTCCCCGCGCGCGATCTCCTCGATCCGCTGTTCCACTCCCCGGCGCGTTCGGCCGTCGCGGGGGAGGAAGCACATGCCCACGCCGTACTCGCCAGCCTCCGGCAACGCGATGTGCGCCCGTGAGCATTCGGCCAGCAGGAATGCGTGCGGGAGCTGGAGGAGCATCCCGGAGCCGTCGCTCGTGCCGGCATCGGCCCCGAGCGCGCTTCGATGCTCGAGGTTCTCCAGCAGTTGCAGCGCCTTCCGGACGACGTCGGTCGATCGATGGCCGCGCAGGTGTGCGACGAATCCAATGCCGCACGAGTCGTGTTCGTGCGCAGGGTCGTACAATCCCTGCGCACGAGGCAGACCTGCAGAAGGCTCCGGAGTCGGTGTTGGCATCCCCCTCGATCAGGTGCGGCGGTCGGCAGCCTGCGTTTCGCGCAACAGCGTTTGCGACACGCTGCGACGGGGCCGCGGCGGAACCAAGCGGAATTTCAGCGGCATTCGTCCCCGTCGTTGACAAGAGCGGGTGAGCGCTCGACTCCGCGGGCCGCGCGCAGGTCCTTCAACCCCTGGGTGATGTGCGTCTCCACCGTCTTGATGGAGACGCCGAGCCGTGCGCCGATCGCCGCGGGCGCGAGTCCTTCGCGCCAGCGCAGCTCGCACACCGCTCTGCGCCGCTCGGGCATGGCCGCGAGCGCGGCGGCGACGAGCGCCCGCAGCTCCTCGACGGTGTCGTGCGCACCCCGGGGCTCCTCGCCCGCCAATGCCATCTCGTGCGCCGCCGTGCGCTCCCATTCGCGGTGGAGGTCCTCGCGGCGCAGCCAGTCGAGCGCGCGGTTGCGCGCCGCGCGACGCAGATAGCTCTGCAGCTCGCCGCGCACGTCCAGCTCCCGGCGCGCGCTCCACAGCTTGAGAAAGACATCCTGCACCAGCTCGGCGGCCACGTGGGGCGAGTCCACCATGCGCGCGACGAGCGCGGTCAGCGGGCGGGAATGCCGCGCGAACAGCTCGTCGAACATGGCTGTGTCGATGGCGGTCATGCGACGGTGCCGTCGGCCTGCACGACCTTGGGCCGCACGAAAGGCATCATGCTGCGCAGTTGCGCTCCGACGCGCTCGAGCCCGTGCTCGCGATCGCGGCGGCGCGCCGCCTCGAACCACTCGCGCCCGGAGCGGTGCTCGTCCACCCACTGGCGCGCGAACGAGCCGTCCCGGATCTCCGCGAGCAGCGATTGCATGGCGCGTCTGGTTTCGTCCGTCACCACGCGCGGTCCGCTGCGGTAGTCACCGTACTCCGCCGTGTCGCTCACGGAGTATCTCATGTAGTTCAGGCCACCCTGGTACATGAGGTCGACGATGAGCTTCAGCTCGTGCAGGCACTCGAAATACGCCAGCTCGGGCTGGTATCCCGCTTCGACGAGTGTCTCGAACCCCGCTTTCACGAGACTCGACACGCCGCCGCACAGCACTGCCTGCTCGCCAAAGAGGTCGGTCTCCGTTTCCTCGGCGAAGGTCGTCTGGATGACGCCGGCGCGCGTGCAACCGATGCCGCGCGCGTACGCCAGCGCGTCCTGCAGCGCTCCACCCGAGGCGTCCTGGGCGACGGCAACCAGCGCGGGCGTGCCGGCGCCCTCCTGAAACAGCTCCCGGACCCGATGGCCCGGGGACTTTGGCGCGACCATGCTGACGTCCACGCCCGCAGGTGGCGAGACGAAGCCGAAGTGCACGTTGAACCCGTGCGCGAACATCAGCGTCTTTCCGGGAGTCATGGCGTCGCGCAGGTCGCGCTCGAACAGCTCCGCCTGCGCGGTGTCGGGAACCAGCACCATGACGACGTCCGCTTCGCTCGCCGCTTCCGCCGGCGTCATGACCCGCACGCCGGCGTCGCAGGCCTTCTGCCGGCTCCGAGAGCTCTGGGGCAGCCCGACGCGGACGTCGAGTCCCGAATCCCGGAGATTCAGCGCGTGCGCGTGACCCTGGCTGCCATAGCCGATGATCGCGATGACACGGTCCGTGAGACGCTCGAGCGACGCGTCGCTGTCATAGAAGACTCTGGCGCTCATGCCACGTCTCCTTCGTCGGACAGGCCATCCGCCTGCGCCCGCGCGCGCGGGTGGCCGTCCCAGCCCTGATCCGGATTCGTGGTCATGTCCCGCACGCCGAGGACGTCGACGAGGCGGTCGAGCTCCTTGATGACCTGCGTCGAATCCGGCGCTTCGATGGACACCGTCATGTGGCTGATCCCCGCCGTCTCGGAACGCTCGACGTGCAGCGACGAGATGTTGTAGCTACGCCGGCGAAACAGCGTGACCGTGCGATGCAGAGCGCCGGGTTTGTCCTGGAGGTGAACGAGCAGTGTGTGTCGTGTCATGATGGCATCGGTAAAACGGGTTGGGGTGATTCGGTCGGACCGCCGACGAGCATCTCGCCGATGGAGCGGCCCGCGGGCACCATGGGGAACACGTTGGCTTCGCGCTCGACCTGGAAGTCGATGACCACGCAGCCGGGGTGCGTCCACGCGGCGTCGACCGCGCGGCGGGCGTCCGCAGCGTCGAGGACGGTGAACGCGCGTCAGTCCATATGCCTCGGCCAGTCGCGCGAAGTCGGGACCACTGAGCGGGGTGCCGCTGTAGCGCCGGTTCTCGAACAGCTCCTGCCACTGCCGCACCATGCCGAGGTAGCCGTTGTTGATCACGGCGATCTTGACGTTGCGCACGCCCTCCTGAGCGATGGTGGCGAGCTCCTGGTTGGTCATCTGGAAGCCGCCATCGCCGACCACGGCCCACACGGTGTCGTTGGGACAGGCCATCGCGACGCCGAGCGCGGCGGGAATGGCGAAACCCATCGTGCCCGCTCCGCCGCTGGTGATGTGCGTGCGCGGGCGGCGCCATTCGAGCAGCTGCGCGGCCCACATCTGGTGCTGGCCGACGTCGGTGACGACACGCCAGTCCACGCGGCCCGCGAACGCATCGTTCATGGCGTCGTAGACGTCGTGCGGCATCAGGGGCGCGGAGCGGTCGCGACGGAGATACGCCTGCCGCGGCTTGTGCGTCGCCTCGAGCGCGCGAATCGACGCAAGCCACTCGTGCGTGTCCACCGGCTTGACTTCGGACCGCAGCGCCGCGAGCGCGGCGCGCGCGTCGGCGACGATCGCCACGTCCGCCCGCACCACCTTGCCGATACTCGCTGCATCGCAGTCGACGTGAATGATGCGCGCCCTGGGGGCAAAGGTCGCCGCCTTGCCCGTGACACGATCGTCGAAGCGGCTCCCGATGTTGAGCAGCACGTCGCATGCCTGGATCGCCCGGTTCACGTGCACCCAGCCGTGCATGCCGGGCATGCCCAGCGCGAGCGGGTGATCGAGCGGAAAGGCGCCGAGTCCGTGCAGCGTGGTGACGACCGGGATATGCGTGTGCTCGGCGAACGCGCGCAGCTCGAGGCAGGCGTCCGCCTGGATCACGCCGTTGCCCGCGAGGATCAGCGGACGGCGCGCCAGCGAGAGCAGCGCAGCCGCCTGGCGTCACCGCGCTGCCGGGCAGCGCGCGGCGGGGCGTGTAGCCGGGTAGATGGATCGGCACATCCCAGCGCGGTTCGACGCTCGCGATCTGCGCGTCCTTCGTGACGTCGATCGAGCACGGGGCCCGGTCTTCCCGTGCGCGCGATGTGAAACGCCTCTGCGAACACGCGGGGGAGATCGTCGGCGCAGGTGACGAGGTAGTTGTGCTTCGTGATCGGCACCGTCATGCCCGTGATGTCCACTTCCTGGAACGCATCCGTTCCGAGCAAGGCGCTCGGCACCTGACCGGTGATCGCCACGAGCGGCGTTCCATCCATCCACGCGTCGGCGATCGGCGTCACCAGGTTCGTCGCGCCGGGGCCGCTCGTGCCGACGCAGACGCCCACCTCGCCGCTGGCCCGCGCGTAGCCCTTCGGCGGCGTGGCCGGCGCCCTGCTCGTGGCGGCAGAGCACGTGGTGCAAGCGGTCGCGATACTCCCAGAGCGCGTGGTAGAACGGCATGATCGCGCCGCCGGGGATGCCGTAGATGACGTCGACGCCCTCGCGCACGAGCGCCTCGCACATGATCTGCGCGCCGGTGCGCGCGGTCGGTTGGCGTCATGCTTCCACCACGGCGGGCGCAACCGCGACATCGGGATCGAGCACCGCGCCGCGGGTCGCATTCGTCACGAAGCGCGCGTAGCGCGCCAGCCAGCCCCGCGTGAATTTCGGCGCCGGCAGCGTGCCACGTCGCCCGCCGCGTCTCCAGCTCGTACTCGGAGAGACGCACCGACAGGCGCCGCGCGGCGAGATCGATGTCGACGATGTCGCCGTCGCGCATCAGGCCGATCGAGCCGCCCTCGGCCGCCTCGGGCGACACGTGGCCGATGCACAGCCCGCGCGTGCCGCCGGAGAAGCGACCGTCGGTGATCAGCGCGACCGAGGCACCCAGCGGCATGCCCTTGAGGAAGCTCGTCAGCGCGAGCATCTCGCGCATGCCGGGGCCGCCGCGCGGTCCTTCGTTGCGCACCACGACGACGTCGCCCGCGCGGATACGGTTCTCGTTGCGCCGCCTCGAGCGCGTCTTCCTCGCTCTCGAACACGCGCGCCGGACCGCGGAAGGTCATCTCGTGCTGCTCGACCGCGCCGACTTTGATGCACCGCGCCCTCGGGCGCGAGATTGCCGAACAGGACGCACAGCGCGCCGCGCTTCGCGTGCGGGTTGTCGATGCGGCGAATGCATTCGCCGTCAGCCTCGGGCCTCGTGAGATCTCACCCAGCGTCCGACCGGTAACAGCGGCACGTCCAGCGTCAGCGGTTTCTTGCGCCCGTCACCGTTCGTCGCGTCGAGCTGCGAGCGACGCCGCGGCTTCCGTGCCAGCTCGCGCAGGATCGCATGAACGCCACCAGCAGCGTGCACGTCCTGGATGTGCCACTGGCGGTCGCCATCCCACGCCGGCGATACCTTCGCGAGGTGCGGCGACGCGCTCGGCGACCTCGTTGAAGCGCGCGATCGGATAGTCCACGCCGGCCTCGCGCGCGAGCGCCAGCACGTGCAGCACCGTGTTGGTCGACCCGCCCATCGCGACGTCGAGCGCCATGGCGTTGTCGATCGCGTCGGCGGTCACGATGTCGCGGAAGCGCGTGTTCGCCGCGACGAGGTGCATGATCGCCGGCCGGCGCGCTCGCGCGCAGCTGGTCGCGCTCCGGCGACGTCGCCAGCACCGTGCCGTTGCCGGGGAGCGCGATGCCGAGCGCTTCGCAGAGACAGTTCATCGAGTTGGCGGTGAACATGCCGCTGCAGCGAGCCGCAGGTCGGACAGGCGAATGCCTCCAGCTCGAGGAGTCGCGCGTCGTCGATCGTGCCGGCGGCGTGTTGTCCGACACCCTCGAACACCGAGATGAGATCGATCTTGCTGCCCCGAGCGATCGACGCCGGCGGACATCGGTCCGCCGGAGATGAAGATCGTCGGGATGTTCACGCGCGCCGCGCCCATGAGCATGCCCGGCACGATCTTGTCGCAGTTCGGGATGCAGATCAGCGCCGTCGAAGCAGTGCGCCGCGACCATCGTCTCGACGCTAGTCGGCGATCAGCTCGCGGGACGGGAGCGAGTAGTGCATCCCGTCGTGGCCCATCGCGATGCCGTCGTCGACGCCGATGGTGTTGAACTCGAACGGGACTGCCGCCGGCGGCGCGCACCGCGTCCTTGACGACTCGTCGCGAACTCCTGCAGGTGCACGTGGCCGGGGACGATGTCGACGTACGAGTTGCAGACCGCGATGAACGGCTTGTCGAAGTCGCGGGCATCGCGGATCTGGCCCGTCGCGCGCAGGAGCGCGCGATGTGGCGCGCGCGCGGGTCCGCGCTTGATGACGTCTGAACGCTGGTGGCGAGTGTCGGGCATCGGAATGCGAAGAGGCCCCCTCCGACCGTCGCGGAAGGGGCCTCTTCGTTTTCCGAAGTCGCTCCTCCCGGCTTGCTTCGGGAGGGGCGCTGGTGATCTGCTACATCGCGACTCGCTCTCCCGGTACGCCAATAAGGCCCACGCCAATAAGCGCGAGGACCAGCAGGCTAAGGAGCAGCGACGAGAGACGCGACATGTCCTGTAGAGACGAACGAGATGAGTCGAACCCTGAGTGGCCGGCCGCGACGCCCTCGGCGGCCCGTCAGCGAGTATACCGCGATCGGTTGGCCTGCCACAAGGGCCGTGGTTGTGGGCGGCTGGCTCGGGGTTCGGCGCGCGTTCGCGCGTCTATTCGTCGTTTCCCCCGGCCCCGCGGCGATGCCCGACCACATCCGCATCTTCGATACGACCCTCCGCGACGGCGAGCAGGCTCCCGGTTGCTCGATGCGTCCGTCGGAGAAGCTCGACGTGGCGCGCCAGCTCGCGCGGCTGGGCGTCGATGTCATCGAAGCCGGATTCCCGGCCTCGTCCTGCGACGACGCGGAGGCCGTCGCGGCGATCGCCGCGGAGTTTGTCGCCGAGGACGCGCCGGTCATCTGCGGCCTCGCGCGCGCGACGCGGGAAGACATCGATGCCTGCGCCGCCGCGCTCGCCGCGGCGCGCCGTCCGCGGATCCACACGTTCCTCGCGACGTCGGACGTGCACCTGCGTCACAAGCTGCGCCTCACGCGCGCCGAGGTGCTCGGGCGGGTGATGGCCGCCGTGTCGTACGCGCGGGCGCAGTGTGACGACGTGGAGTTCTCGCCCGAGGACGCGGCGCGCAGCGACGTGGGCTTCCTGTGTGAGGTCGTCGAAGCGGCGATCGCCGGCGGCGCCACGACGATCAACATCCCCGACACGGTGGGCTATGCGATGCCGTGGGAGTACGAGGCGCTCATCGCGCGCATCGTGTCGCTGGCCGGAAATCGGGCGGTCGTGTCGACGCACTGTCACGACGACCTCGGCCTCGCCGTGGCGAACTCCCTCGCCGGGGTGCGCGCCGGCGCGCGCCAGGTGGAATGCACCGTGAACGGCATCGGCGAACGCGCGGGCAACGCGGCCCTGGAGGAAGTCGTGATGGCTTTGCAGACCCGGGCGTCGGAGTTCCCCGCCTCGGCGACGGTCCGCACAGCCGAGATCGCGCGCACGTCGCGGATGGTGGCCGAGTGCACGGGCATCCATCCGCCCCCGAACAAGGCCATCGTCGGCGGCAATGCGTTCGCGCACGAGGCGGGGATCCATCAGGACGGCGTGCTCAAGCAGCGCGCGACCTACGAGATCATGTCGGCGGAGTCGGTGGGTCGCAGCTCGACGCTGGTGCTGGGCAAGCACTCGGGACGCGGCGCGCTGCGCGAGCGCATGAGGCGGCTGGGATTCGAGGCCAGCGACGAGCAGTTGGGCGCGCTGTCCCGCCGCATGAAGGACGTGGCGTCCAGCCGACGCCACGGCAGGCTCGACGACGCCGATATCGCGCGGCTCGCCGACGGAATCATCCCGGCGCGCACGTTGTTCGAGAAGATCTGGGGCGCGCACGTGGTGACGCCCGAGACCCCCTCGACGCCGGCAGTGATGTACGTGGATCTGCATCTCGTGCACGAGGTGACGTCGCCCCAGGCATTTACCGAGCTGCGCGCGCGCGGCCTCCGGGTCCGCCAAGCGTCGAAGACCGTCGCGACCATGGACCACTCAGTCCCGACGAGCCGCTCGCTGCCCGTGCTCGACCGCGCGGCGCACACACAGCTCCAGACCCTCGAGCGCAATTGCGCGGACTTCGGCATTCAGCTGTATCGTCCCGGCGACGCGCGACAGGGGATCGTCCACGTCATCGGCCCGGAACTCGGGCTCACGCGCCCCGGGATGACCATCGTGTGCGGAGACAGCCACACGAGCACCCACGGCGCCTTCGGCGCGCTGGCGTTCGGCATCGGCACGTCGCAGGTGGCGCACGTGCTGGCGACCCAATGTCTGCTCCAGACGAAGCCGCGCACGATGCGCGTGGACCTCGCCGGGCGACTCGGCGCCTGCGTGACCGCTAAGGACGTGATCCTCGCGCTGATCGCGCAGATCGGCGTGGCCGGCGCCGCCGGCCACGTCATCGAGTACGCCGGCACGGTCCTCGGCGCGCTCTCGATGGAGGAGCGCATGACCATCTGCAACATGTCCATCGAGGCCGGTGCGCGCGCGGGGATGATCGCCCCGGACGACACGACCTTCGAGTATCTCGCGACGCGTCCCGGCGCGCCTCGCGGAGCCGCGTGGGACGCGGCCCTGTCGCACTGGCGCACGTTGCGCACGGACGCCGACGCGCCGTTCGATGCCCACGTGTCACTCGACGCCGGCCGTATCGAGCCCATGATCACGTATGGGACGAATCCGTCCATGGGCACGGCGGTCTCCGGCTGCGTGCCCGATCCCGCCGCCATCGGCGACGCGTCGGAGCGTGACCGGCTGCGCAAGGCGCTCGACTACATGCAGCTGGCGCCGGGACAGCCGCTCGTCGGCACGCCGGTGGACGTTGTGTTCGTCGGCAGCTGCACCAATTCGCGGCTGCCGGATCTTCGCAGTGTAGCCTCGGTTCTGCGCGGCCGGCGCGTCGCGCCGAACGTGCGCATGCTGGTGGTGCCGGGATCGGAACGCGTGAAGCGTCAGGCGGAGAGCGAAGGAATCGCCGACGTGATCCGCGCGGCGGGCGCGGAATGGCGCGACGCCGGCTGCTCCATGTGCATCGCGATGAATGGCGACCAGCTCGCACCCGGGCAACTCGCCGTTTCCACCAGCAATCGCAACTTCGAGGGGCGCCAGGGCAAGGGCGGACGCACGCTGCTCGCCAGCCCCCTGACCGCCGCCGCCGCTGCGATAACGGGACGCATCACCGACCCGCGCACATTATGAAACAGCCCATCACGACCTTCCAGTCGCGCTACGTCGTCCTGCGCACGGACGACGTGGACACCGACCAGATCATCCCTGCGCGCTTTCTCACGACGACAGAGCGCACGGGACTCGGCGAACATCTCTTCCACGACTGGCGCTACCTGCCGAACGGGGAACCCAATCCCGCGTTCTCGCTCAACGCACCGGACGCTACCGGCGCCCACATCCTCGTCACCGGGCGCAATTTTGGCTGCGGCTCCTCCCGTGAGCACGCCGTATGGGCGCTCACGGGCGCCGGGTTTCGCGCAGTGATCAGCGAGAGCTTCGCGGATATCTTTCGGGCGAATGCTCTCGGCAACGGTCTCATTCCCATTCAGGTGGGGCGCGACGTCGCCCAGGCGCTGCTGCACGCGCCGACGAGCGAGCTGGTCGTCGATCTCGACGCGGAGACCCTTTCTCGCGGCGGCGAGGAACTGGCCCGCTTTCGCCTCGCTCCCTTCGCGAAGCACTGCCTCGTGCACGGCATCGACGAGATGGAGTTCCTGGTGAGCGCGGAACCAGCGATTGCCGCGTACGAGTCGGCGCTCTGACGTGCGATTCACGATCGCGTGCCTCCCGGGCGACGGCATCGGCCCCGAAGTGGTCCGCGCCGCGCGGGTCGTGCTCGCCGCCGTCGCCGGCGTCGCCGGCCACGACTTCGCATACGTGGAAGGACTCATCGGCGGCGCGTCCATCGATGTCACGGGCCAGCCACTTCCCTCGGAAACCGTGCAGCTCTGCCGGCGCGCCGATGCCGTGCTGCTCGGAGCTGTGGGCGGGCCAAAATGGGACGACCCCACGGCACTCGTCCGCCCCGAGCAGGGACTGCTCGCGATTCGCAAACAGCTCGGCCTCTTCGCGAACATCCGCCCCGTCGCTCCGCATCAGCGACTGGCCGCGGCGTCCCCATTGAAACCGGAACTGCTGCGTGGAGTGGACTTCGTGGTTGTTCGGGAGCTGACCGGCGGTATCTATTTCGGAGACAAGTCGCGCGCCGAAACCGCCGAGGGATCCGTTGCCACCGACGAGTGCAGCTACTCCACGAGCGAGATCGAACGCGTCACCCGCGTAGCATGCAGGCTCGCCGAGGCGCGCAGGGGCAAGCTCACGTCGGTCGACAAGGCGAACGTGCTGGAGACGTCACGGCTGTGGCGTGAAGTCGTGACCCGCGTAGGGCGCGACGAGTTCCCTCACGTCGAGCTCGAGCACCTGCTCGTCGATGCCTGCGCCATGCATCTCGTGATGCGTCCCGCGACCTTCGACGTGATCGTGACCGAGAACCTGTTCGGCGACATTCTCACTGACGAGGCCTCTGTGCTCGCTGGCTCCATCGGTGTGCTTCCATCCGCGTCCGTAGGTGAGGCGGTCCAAGGTGCTCGTCCAAGAGGACTGTACGAGCCGATCCACGGATCGGCGCCGGCGATCGCCGGGAGGGGCATCGCGAATCCCATCGGCGCGATCCTCAGTGCCGCCATGATGCTTCGGACGTCCCTCGGACTCACCGCCGAGGCTCGAGCCGTCGAGCGCGCCGTAGCGGATTCCATCGACGGCGGAATTGTCACTCCCGACCTCGGCGCGCTCACGTCCAACCCGTCAACCACCGGTCGAGTGGCCGAATGGGTGGCCGAACGGGCGACGACTCTCCTTCTTCCCGACCGCGTGGTGGCCTAGCGCACTGGCGAACGAGGGGCAGGCATGGCGGGAAGACCTGCGCTTCCTCGCGGCCGAGAACGCCACGCCATGAAGCGGCGGATCATCGTCTACATCGCCACGAGCGCCGACGGCTACACCGCCCGGCCGGATGGCGGGATCGACTGGCTCCACCAGCGGCCGAGGCCCGCGGGAGACTCTGGCTACGCGAAGTTCCTGCGGTCGATCGATACCGTGATCTGGGGCCGGAAGACCTATGACCAGGTCCAGGGGTTTCCCGGCGGCGCAACGGCGGGACTTGGAAAAAACGCCAAACACTACATATTCACGCAGACGCACGGCCCTCCCGGCGATGCTGCACGGGGAATCGAATGGGTTAGCGAGCCGGCAGGCAACTTTGCGCGTCGCGTGCGCGCTCAGGAACGCAAGGACATCTGGATGATGGGCGGGGCGGGAATCATCGCGTTGTTCCTCGACGCAAACGAGATAGACGACTTCATGATCCACGTCATCCCGACGATGATCGGCGAGGGGATACCGCTGATCGCCCCGCGACATCGCAACGTGCCTCTCCGTCTGAAGACCACGCGCAAGTTCCCGGACGGAGTTGTGTTACCACGTTACCAGGTGGCCGCCAAGCCGGGACGTGGAGCAAAAGGTGCAGGTATGCAGTCACGCAGGGCTCGCACTCAGGCGAGCTCAAGAACACCACCCGGTGAAGACAGGGAGACAGGGCACGATGCGCACGACAGGGGTAGTGAAGTGGTTCAATGCCGAGAAGGGGTATGGTTTCATCACGCCGGACGACGGCGGAAAAGATTGCTTCGTGCACTTCTCCGCGATCCAGGGCGGTGGGTTCCGCAAGCTGGAGGAAGGGCAGAAAGTCGAGTTTGAAGTCGGGCAGGGCCAGAAGGGCCCGCAGGCCGAGAACGTGACGGCTCTCGACGGCGGCACCGGTGGCGGCGGTGGCGGTGCTGCTGCTGGTGGTGGCGGTCGGGGAGACCGCGGCGGATACGGCGGGGGCGGCGGGAGTGGCGGGGGTGGCGGGGGTGGCGGCGGCGGTCGTGGAGGTCGCGGCGGCCGAGGCGGCCGGGATCGCGATCGCGAGGGCAGTCGCCGCGACGAGTACTGAGCCACAGGGTAAGGATTCGGCCCCCGGCACGTAGCCGGGGGCCGAATGTGTTTTTGGACTCCCCTCTTCTCGAGCCGAGCGGCCGAATGGCGCTTCTTCCTCCGGAGAAATCGATCCCCTGGGTGCTCACCGTGGTCGGCAGCTACGCCGGATGGTATCTGGGCGCACTGGCCAGTACCCTCGTCGCCTTTCTGCTCATGGTGATCGGCGGCGGCCTGGGGTTGTATCTGGGCAAGCGCTGGGTGCGCGAGAACCTTTGATGCGTTAGAACTGGGACCATGGATCGGGTCCTCGCAGTCATCCTCGGAGGTGGCGCCGGCACCAGGCTGTTCCCGCTCACGCGCGACCGGGCCAAGCCGGCGGTGCCCCTCGCCGGCAAGTACCGCCTGGTCGACGTCCCGATCTCCAACTGCATCAACTCGGGGCTCGACAAGATCTTCGTCGTCACGCAGTTCAACTCGGCGAGCCTCAACAAGCACATCGCGCGGTCGTACGTCTTCGACCGGTTCAGCGGCGGCTTCGTGACGATCCTCGCGGCCGAGCAGACGATGACGTCGGAGAACTGGTACCAGGGCACCGCCGACGCCGTGCGTCGGACGTTGTTCCATCTCGAGAGCTACCCGCACGAACAAGTCCTGATTCTTTCGGGCGACCAGCTCTACTCGATGGACTATCGCGAGATCCTCGCCCACCACACGGCTCAGCGGGCGGAGATCACGATCGCCGCGACGCCCGTGGTGGCCGCCGACGCGCCGGGCTTCGGCATTCTCAAGACCGACGACCAGCATCGCATCACCGAGTTCTACGAGAAACCGAAGCTCACGGATCTCACGGGCAAGGACAGCCCCGTCGCTCCGGAGCTGGCGCAGGCGGGTCGGATCTTCCTCGCCTCGATGGGCATCTACGTGTTCGAGGCACCGCTGCTGCGCGAAGTGCTCGACGCCAACAAGGACGACCACGACTTCGGGAAGGCGGTCATCCCCCGCGCGATCCACGAACGACGCGTGTACTCGTATCCGTTCGCCGGCTACTGGAACGACATCGGGACGGTGCGCTCGTTCTTCGACACCAACATCATGCTCGCGCAGCCGCACCCGCCGTTCAATCTCTACGAAGCCAAGCTGCCGCTGTACAGCGACACGTGGACGCTGCCGCCGGCCAAGGTGACGCGGTCGCGGCTGGAGAACGCGCTCGTCGGCGAGGGCAGCGTGATCGTGGACAGCGAGATCACGAACTCGGTGATCGGCATCCGGTCGTTCATCGACCGTGGCGCGCGGATCGATCGCGCCGTGTTCATGGGCGCGGACTACTTCCGCTGGGAGGAATCCAACGTCGGCGGCGGCATCCAGGGTCCGACGTATCCCGGCGTCGGCCGCGAGACGGTGATCGAGAACGCGATCGTGGACAAGAACGCGTCGATCGGCAACCGGTGCGTCATCACCAACACAAAGGGAGTGCAGGAGGGCTCGGGCCCGGGCTATTACATCCGCGACGGCATCATCGTGATCCCCAAGAACGCGGAGATTCCGGACGATACGGTGATCTAACGGGTGCGAATCTCGCTCTTCACCAACGAGTATCCCCCCAACGTCTACGGCGGCGCGGGCGTGCACGTGGAGTATCTCTCGCGCGAGCTGGCGCGTGCCGACGCGGGCGCGCATCACATCGACGTCCTGTGCTTTGGCGACCAGGCCGAGGCCCGGGACAACCTGAGGGTCCGCGGCATTCCCGCATCCGCTCCGATCGCCGCGCAGGACCCCAGGCACGCGCGACTGCTCGACGCCTTCGCACGCAATCTCTCCATGGCCGGTGCGGCGGAGTCGCCTGACGTCGTCCATTGTCATACGTGGTACTCGCATCTCGCCGGCCTCGTCGCCCGACCGCTCACCGGGGCGCGCCTCGTGTTGACGACACACTCGCTCGAGCCGCATCGGCCCTGGAAGGTGGAACAGCTCGGGTCGGCGTATCACGCGACCCTGTGGATCGAGAAGACGGCGTATCAGAACGCCGACGGAGTCGTCGCCGTCTCGGCGGCCATGAAGCAGGACGTGCAGGCGCTGTACGGAGTGGCGCCGGACCGTGTGCGCGTCATCCACAACGGCATCGACCCGGACGAGTATCAGCGGCGGCTGTCCCCCACGCTGCTACGCCGGTTCGGCATCGTCCCCGAGATGCCGATGGTGCTTTTTGTTGGACGCATTACCCGGCAGAAGGGGATTCTTCACCTCGTGCGAGCCATCCGGCACCTCAGGTCCGGCGTTCAGGTAGTGCTTTGCGCCGGCGCTCCGGACACGCCCGAGATCGCCGCGGAGATGAAGACGCTCGTCGATCAGGCGAAGCAGACGGCGGACGCCAGCGTCGTCTGGATCGAGGAGATGCTTCCGAAGCACGAGGTGATCGTGCTCTACTCGCATGCCGATGTCTTTGTCTGCCCGTCGGTCTACGAGCCCTTCGGGATCATCAACCTCGAGGCGATGGCGTGCGAGACGCCGGTCGTGGCGGCCGCCGTCGGCGGCATTCCCGAAATCGTGGTGGACGGGGAGACGGGACTGCTGGTGCCCCTGGAGCCCGAAGGCGGCGGGTCGGCTGAGCCGCGCGACCCGGCGTGCTTCTCGCGCGACCTCGCGGACGCCGTCAACACGCTCCTGGCAGACGAGCAGCGCCGCCTCGCCATGGGCAGGGCGGCGCGCGCCCGGGTGCTGCAACAGTTCAGTTGGAGCCACATCGCGCGGCTCACGCTGGAGTTCTACCACGAGATCATCGCGGCCCCGGCCGCGGCCTCGCCCTGATTACGTCGTAGTTTCAGCGCGGGTCGAGGTACACGTAGGCGGTCCAGCGACCTCGGCCGCGGACGTTGCGCGCAATGTCCAGACGCACCAACCCGTCGAGTGCCGCCGCGCCTACGCCGGCCCCGGCGACTGGACGAGCTGTGTCCCATCGCTCTCGCGCGCCCGCCCATCCCAGATCGGCGAACAGCGCGGGCCGGATCAGCGGATGTCCCCTGGACAGCTCGACGCGCGACAACCAGAACGCGTCGCCGTTCGCCGCGCCCGGACGCTGTCCGCGAATCGTGTGCGCGCCACCGAGGTACCACATGCGCTGCGGCGGCAGTTCTCCCAGCGACGTGCCGGCCCCGGATGTGAGTGATGCCTGAATGCCTTTCGGCAGTCCGCGGAGCAGCATGATTTCGGACGCGAACCGCGCATACTCGGCTTCCCCCGCGGCTGCTTCGGCCCCGACGCTCACCGTGGCGCGCGTCCCGCGGGGATCCATCCCCCATTCCCGGCCGACGCTTCCCGCGACTCCCGAGAACCAGCCGGCGCGAGCCTGGATGTTGGGCCCGAACGTCACACGGTTCAGCGCCCTCGCCAGCGACGCGCGCGTCTCGACGCGCGCCGAGTCGTGTCGCTCCGCGAAGAGGCGCCAGGACAGTTGCGCGCTCCGGATCGTGCGGCGATGCGTGCCCGTCAGTTCCGTGCCCAGCGTCCGATAGTAGAAACCTTCGTCCCGGCCGAACAGGATCGCGGACACCGAGGCTTCCAGTCCCAATGGCGTACCCCAGTCGTTGGCCGCCGCAAGGCGGCGATACAGCGCGCCAGCAACATTCGTTCTGACATTGGAACGCGCGAGGGACACTTCCGCGTTGGGCTGGAGATCGGCGGACCCGATGCGCGCTTCCGCTTTTGCGTCGTACCCTTTCCCGAGGACCCGCGTCACCTGCAATCCGGCAGACAGCCCCTCGACTCGGTTGTATCGCAGGAGGGCGGCATCGAGTCCGTACCGCAGCACCGCGGGCTGGGGATTCCATCCCGCCTGGCGCGACAGCGCCAGCGCTCCTTCGGCGTCGCGTCGCAGGGCCTTGAGGTCCGTCTCGGAAAACAGTTCCTCGTCGCTCTCGTAAATCGAGCCCGTCAGATGCGGCGAACGGAGCAGGTCACTGCGCTGACACGGCAGCAGCACGCGAAAGCGCACGCCGTCGGCGTACATGACGCTGAGCAACTCGTCCCGCACCAGCGAGTCGGCGGAGAAAACGGCACTTTCGTCGCCGCGCGGACGGCACCGCCCCTCGTGGTCGTCGACGCCGTGCCACCTGGGTCGTCGCACCCGACCGGTCTCAGGATCGATGTCCGGCGGCGGAACGATCGGCGCCTTGGCGACGGTCCCTTCCGGCGTTGCCGCTACATGCTCGTAGGCGAACGTCTGCGTGATCGACACGACGACGCGCCCGCCCCTGGCCGTTCCTTCAGCGCTGGCGATGCGCGTGACCGGCAGCCAGAAGCGCCGCTGATACAGGCCGTGCTCCACGACGATCTCGCGGATGATGCCGGTGAAGGGACCGAAGCGCTGGATTCTCGACTCCTCGCCGTGGGACATCTCGCTCTGCATCAGGGGCCAGAGGTCCATCGGGAGAGAAGGCCGATACGCCGCTCGTACCAGCGCCCCGGTTTCGATGTCGACCCACAGCGAGCCCACGATGAGTCGCGACGCCGGCCGGCGCGGCCGTACGCGAATCTCGCGAAGGCGAACCACCGATTGATCCGGGAGACGAATGGCCACCGAGTCGCCGATCGCGAACGCGTACAGCGAATCGGCGCCGCCATCCAGCGGATGCTCCACCCACTCGTCTGCCCGCGAGAACGCTTCGCGCATCTCGCCGATGGGCCACAATCGATCGCGGCCGGGATAATACGGCACGACGAGCGCGACGTCGTCGTCCTCAGGCTCGGGGTCCGTTTCGCCGACAATGGGAACGACACTGCGCGCGCCGAGGATCTCACCCCAGGCACCGCGCTCGTGGTGCCAGCCGACACGTGCGACACTCTCGATTCGGGCGGCCAACCGATCGCGAGCGACGGACGTCAGGGCCGCGCCGATCCCGCGCGCCAGCCCGATGCTGGCGGACATGCGCTGTCTCGCGATCGCCCGGTACTCGGCGAGAGACGAATCCTGCTGGTAGCGCGCCGCCCGCGCGCGCGATACCAGGGCGGCGACATCGGGCCGCTCGGCCTGCTGCGCAACCGCGATTTGAGCGACGAAAAAAGCCCCGAGGAGGGACATATCCCCGCTACGGGCCGGCTGCCTGGCGAGTTTCGGTGGGACTGCGCGACTACAGAAGGGCGCCGCTGCATGACAACGCGGCTACAAAACGACGCAACTACATAGCGGCGCAGGACCAAAAGGCGACACTGCGCAATACGCAGAAACGGTACACACGCCGCAGTTGCGTCCGCCGTGACGCTGCTATCGCTCGCGCTGTTTTGCAGTCGCGTTTTTTTGTAGTCGCGCCCCTCTGTAGTCTCGCCGTTCCGGATGTTCAGGGAAAAGTTCGTGGCCGAGGCTCTCCCAGCCTTGCCTCCTTTCGTACGTACTCTGCTGCGTCTCCATGCGTCGCCCACCAGACGTTCGTGCCTTTGGCGCGAATGTGGTTGATCAGGAGTTCGAGCGCGACGATCCGCGAGCGGTGTCCGATGACGTGCGGGTGCATGGTGAGCACGAACATCGTGCCTTCCTCGTACGCCTTGTCGAATTCATCCATCCACACCCGGGCCACGTCGCGCGGCGGGTTGTAGTTCGCGCCGCGCGGGTCGAAGAGCGGCGCGTCGTCGAGAATCCATTCCACGGGGATCTCGACGAGACCCGTGGGCTGGCCGTTCTGGAGCAGCTCGTACGGGCTGTCGTCCGCCATCAGCGAGCTCTCGTAGCGAAAGCCCATGTCGCGCAGGATCGCGAGCGTGTTTGGGCTGAAGTTCCAGCTTGGCGCGCGATAGCCCGTGGGTCGCTTGCCCGTCATGCGCGTGAGGTCGTCCACCGCCCGCTTCACGAGCGCGCGCTCCACGGAGTCCGGCAGCGTCATGTTCATCTCGTGGATCCAGCCGTGGACGCCGAACTCGTGCCGTCCACTCTTCCTGATCACGTCGGCCATGGCCGGCGTGATCTGCAGACTCACCGACGGGATGAAGAACGTCGCCGGGATGTTGTGTTTGTCGAGCAGCCGGACCACGCGGTCGAGGCCCACGCGCGCACCGTATTGCATCTGCGAGAGATGGCCGACCGTCGGCTCGCCGTAGCGCAGCGAGATGGTCTCGTTGTCCGCGTCGAAGGAGAGCAGAACGGCGACCCGCGCGCCGTTCGGCCACGCCTTGGGCTGGAGGGAGCGGCCGGCACGCACAGCGTGCACGACGGTCATGGCGCTGTCGAGCGTCCACTGCCAACCCGGTTTCACCGCGTTCTGCTGCGTGGGCTGCGCGATGGCGATCGCCGGGATCAGGGTCAGAACCAGTGCACGGGTCATGGGGACTTCCTCGACAGTAGTGGTGGAACAACGTTGCGCTTGCGACGCCCGCTTCTTCAAGTCATGATGTTCGCGTCGAACAGCGGGTCGCTGCCACCATTCAACGGACTCCTCACTTGTCGAAATCAGCCGGTTCCATCGTCGCTCTGTGTTTCCTGACCGCGTCGGCCGTGGCCGCGCAGCAACCCGCGGGCGCCGTCGCGAAGCAGGTCGTCACTCCCGCCGGACAGAACCCGTCGCCGAACCTCTC
The DNA here is from genome assembly GCA_963724885.1 of uncultured Gemmatimonadaceae bacterium. Classification (GTDB taxonomy): domain Bacteria; phylum Gemmatimonadota; class Gemmatimonadetes; order Gemmatimonadales; family Gemmatimonadaceae; genus DASPMP01. Next base: position 1,277,791 of record CAVRWG010000005.1, read on the forward strand.
GGCCGGCATTCGTGTCGGCGACCTGCTGTACGCGTCCGGCCAACTCGGGCTCAATCGTCAGGCGCCGGACAGCACGATCGAGGGACAGACGCGTCTTGCACTCGAGAATACGAAGACCGTCCTCGAGGCGGGCGGTACCAGCATGGCCAACGTGGTGAAGTGCACCGTGTTCCTCACGCGCGCCTCGGACTTCCAGGCCATGAACCGCGTGTACCGCGAATTCTTCCCCAAGGACCCGCCGGCGCGCTCCACGGTCGTCGTCGCGGCACTGGTCTCTCCCGCTGCGATCGTGGAGATCGAGTGCATGGCGGCGATGCCGAAGTGACAGAAGAAGGCAGAAGGCGGAAGGCAGAAGGCGGAGAGCAATGACTGACGGTCCACTGCCTTCTGCCTTCTGCCTTCGGCCTTCTTTTCTCTGATGCAATCGAGATTCGCCGCGCTCGTGGTCGCGGTCGCCGTTGGCGCGGCCGTCACCGCGGCATGGCTATTTCCCCGCGCGCTTCCGATCGTCGCGCTGGAACAGTCGCTCACGCGCCAGGTCGCGCTCACGCGAGCCGATTCCTTCTTTCGCGCGCACGGGCTCGCCCCCGCCAACGCGCGAACCGCGGTCCGGTTCCAGGGAGACGACTCCCTTCGCACCTTCGTGGAATTGGCGGGCGGAGGACATGACTCGCTGAACGCCCTCGTCCGCGGCGACGACGTAGCGCCTTTCTCCTGGACGGTTCGCGCGTTCGTTCCGGGGAATCCTCGGGAAGTGCGCGTCGACCTCGCGCCCGATGGCCGCATCATCGGCTTCGACCGCAGGCTCGCCGAAACGGACCAGCGCCCCGCGGTGAGCGCCGATTCCGGCCAACGCCTGGCGGTCCACGCGCTGGACACCTGGATCGACGACCGCGCGGATCGCTGGAAGCTCGTCACCACATCGTACGAGACGAAGAAGAGCAGCGGCCGCGTCGACCGCACCTATACCTTCGAGCGCGTGGACCGCCGCATCGCCGGCGCGCCGATCCGCACCAGTGTCCTGATCACCGGCAACGCGCCGGCGCGCATCCGGCCTTTCGTCGAGATTCCCGAGTCGTTCAAGCGGCGTTACGCCGAGATGCGGTCGTGGAACGAGCTGCTCGCGCTGCTCGCGAGCCTGGGTATTCTCGGCGTCGCGATCCTCGGCATCATCGCCCTCGCGAGGTTCGCGCGCGAACGGCGCGTGCGCTGGCGCGAGCCGATGGTGGTGGGAGTGACGATCGGCGCGCTGACCCTCGCCGCGAGCCTCAACGAGCTGCCGGGAAGCTGGTTCGCGTACGACACCGCGATGTCGCCCGCCACCTTCCTGTCGCTCCAGGTCCTGCTGGCAATTCTGGTCGGCGTGCTGACCGTGGTGCTCGTCGGCTTTACGCTCGCCGCGGCAGAGGCGGCCACGCGGCAGGCATTCCCGCGGCATCTCGACTGGTGGAAGTTGTGGCGCTTCCGCGGCACGCGAGAGGTCGCGTCCCAGGTTGGCGGCGGCTATGCCGTGGCCGCGATCGCTCTCGCGTACGTCGTGGTCTTCTATCTCGTGACGCGGACGCTGTTCGGCTGGTGGGTGCCGGCCGAGCTGCTCGACGATCCCAACCTGATCGCGTCGCCGATGCCATGGATCTCGGCGATCGCGATTTCGCTGAACGCCGGCGTGTGGGAGGAGGCCCTCTTCCGCGCGCTGCCGCTGTCGCTGCTCTCGCTGTGGGTCGGACAACGCCCGGGACGTCGGTGGTGGATGGCGGCGGGAGTCATCGCGTCGGCCCTCGTCTTCGGGTTCGCGCACGCGAACTACGACTCGTGGCCTCCGTATTCGCGCGGCGTGGAGATCTTTCTCGACGCGTGTTTCTGGGCGGTGCTGTTTCTCGCTTTCGGGCTGCTCCTCACGGTGGTCGCGCACTTCGTGTACGACCTCGTGCTGTTCGGGATATTCGCCGCGTCGGGTAGCGCCGCCGAATACCGTGTGACCGCTGCGATCATCCTGCTGGCGCTGCTCGCGCCGGCCCTCGTGATCCTCTGGCGACGCGTACGGCAGCGCGGGTTCACGACCGCCCCGGACAACGCCAGGTTCGCGGAGTGGACGCCGGTCGCCGCCGAGGAACCTGCGCAGGAAGTCGCTCCGAGACAGCCTGGCGTGTTCAGTGCGCGCTCGCGGCGTCTCGCGCTGGCGGCCGCCGTCGCCGGCGTCATCGTCGCCGTGGCTCGGCCGCCCAGGCCGTCACTCGGTCCGCAGTTCACGGCCGAGCGCGCGCGTGTCGTTCAGACCGCGGACTCGATGCTCCGGGCGCACGGCGACGATCCCGCGCGCTGGAGACGCTTGACGACGATCGGCATGGATACGCTCGCCGTCTGGCCGCGGTTTGTGCGCGAGCACAAACTCGTGCCCGAGGCGCAACGGTTCGCGTCCACTTACGTCCCTCCGACGTGGTGGGTCGTGCGTTACGTGCACACGACGGGCACCGCGGCGCAACGCGCCGAGGAGTGGCGCGTCCGGCTGTGGCCGGATGGACGGCCGCTGGACACGCGTCACATCGTGCCGGACTCCGCACCGGGCAGATCCCTCGATACCGTGGCCGTCCGTGGAATCGCGCTCGCCACGCTTGCGCGTGAAGGCATGGACACGTCCGTTCTCCAGGAATCGCAACTCCGGGAAACGGCGCGCCCGGCGAGACGCGATGTCACGGTCACCTACACCGACACGGCGGTGAAGATGCCGCAGGGGGCGGCCGCGCGAGCGTGGGTGGAGATCGCCGGCGACCAGCCGCTCGTGGCGCGCCGCGGAGTCGAGTTGCCGGAGGAGTTTCTCCGCGCTGACCGCGCGCGACAGACCATTCGCATGATGATCGCCGGCTTCAGCATCCTTCTGCTGGTCGCACTGTTCGTGAGCGGCGCGATCGTCGTCAACCGGCGGCGTCCGATTGTCGTGAACGATGGGTTGCTGGACCGCAGGGGCAGCGTTCTCCTCGTCGGCGTGCTCGTCCTGCTCGCGACGCTGAGCGCCCTCAACGACCTGCCCTCGGCGCTCTACTCGTACGACACGGCGGAGCCGTGGGGGAGCTTCGTCGGGACCACCGCGCTCGGCTTCGTCGCGGCCATTCCGATCGCGCTGATTCTGTTCGGTCTGTGGCTCGTGCTCGGCGCCCTGAGACGCCGTGTGGGGATTCCGATGCTGGCGGCACAGCCGTCCGGATCGGCCAGCAAGGACATGCTGATCGCGGGGCTCGGGCTTGGCGGTATCGCCTACGCGTTCAGCCGATTGGACGCGCTCATCCCGCGAGGGGGCATGCCGCGGGCGCCGACGACGATGCTCGACAGCGAAGTGCCGCTGCTCGCGGGGATCGCGGACATTCCGGCGAACGCTTTGGCTGCCGTCGCGCTAGTCGGTATCCCGATACTCGTGGTCGCGGCTCTCACCCGGCGATGGAGCCTGCGAGCGGTCATCGCCGCGGCGATCGTGGCGCTATTCGTCGCGGCCTTCAGGTCGTTCGCGCCCACCGACGACGTCGATCCCGTGCGGATGACGCTTCTCGTCATTTCCGCGGCGGTGATTCCGGTTGCGCTCCTCGTCTGGGGCACGCGGTCCGCTTGGTCCTGGATCGTCGCCGCGCTGGTGTATCAGGCGTTGGACGGCCTGCGTGACGCAGCGTACGGGCCGGTTTGGCAGGCGCGAGGCGCGGGCGCGCTCACCTTCCTGGTGGCGATCGCGCTGGTCGCGCTCGTCGCGCGCCGGGCCACTTCGGCGACTGCGCACGTGTCTTCATGAACCCCGGCGGTTGCTTCCTGAATGCAACTGTCCCACCTTGTGAACATGCGTTTAAGCGTCGTGATGTTGTTCCTGATCGGCTCGCAGCTCCCCGCACAGATCTTCAATCCGCCCGCCCTCGACGCCCCGCATCGCACCTTCTGGGGCTTCGTGGAGCTTGGAGCCGGGCGCGCGGCGAACAGCGCGGTGCTTGCGTCGAGCATCGGCGGGGCGGTGCAGGTGCGGCAGACGCTGTTCCTCGGACGCATTTCGTCGCTCGACGGCGGGATTGACCAGGACTACCAGGACGTCAGCTTCCTCGTGGGCCGCGCATCGCCTCCGGGGCGAGTCCATTACAGCGCCGCGGCGGGACTCGGCGTCACGACCGGCCGCCGCTCCGCCTCGATCTCGCTTCCGATCGAGGTGCAGGTGATGCGGCGCCCCAACCCCTGGTTCGGCATCGGCGCGCGAGCGTTCGCCAACCTGAACTTCATCACCGGCTCCCGCGGTGGCGCGCTGGTGATGCAGGTCGGCCGGCTGCATTGATTGTGAAGGCGGAAGGCCGAAGGAGAAGGCAGTGAGCGTCCGCCTTCCGCGTCTTGCCTTGTGCCTGCTGTCGTAGACTAGCGTTCGCGCCCCGCGCGGCGCACCTTGAAGTCGCAATCCGTCGGAGCGTGCGTTCGGCGCTTGAGAGGAGGGACGGATGCCGACTTCCAGCACGACATTCGAAAATCAGCAGGCGCCCTGTGGACGCACCTGCAATGGGCAGTGCCACGACGATCGGGATGACGAGGGACTGTCCATCCACGACATGTTCTATTCGTGTGGCTGCCGCAGCCTCCGTCACGAGTTTCATGACGGCAGCATGTCGCGCAAGATCGTGCACCACGACGGGCACGTCATCGTGGACGAGTTCATCTCCGAACATTCATGAAGCCGAGTCACGACGTGCTGCTCGTGGGCGGCGGCGGCGCCGGCCTGCGGGCAGCCATCGCAATCGCTGAAACGAATCCCAGGCTCGCCACCGCGGTGATCTCCAAGGTCTACCCGATGCGCAGCCACACCGTGTCCGCCGAAGGCGGCGCGGCCGGCGTCATCGCGGCAGACGACTCCCTCGACGAGCACTTCTACGACACGGTCTCCGGCGGAGACTGGCTCTGCGACCAGGATGCCGTGGACGCGTTCGTGAGCGAGGCGCCGCAGGAGCTGCTCCGCCTGGAGCATTGGGGCTGCCCCTGGAGCCGCGAGCCGAGCGGCAAGGTGGCGGTGCGTCCGTTCGGCGGGATGAAGAAGAAGCGCACGTGGTTTGCCGCGGACAAGACCGGCTTCCACATGCTGCACACGCTCTTCCAGACGTCGCTCAAGTACCCCAGCGTGACGCGCTACGACGAATGGTTCGTGACCAAGCTCATCGTGGACGACGGACGCGTGCAGGGCGTCGTCGCGATCGAATTGATGACGGGACGCATCGAGACGATTACCGCGAAAGCGGTGATCCTCTGCACCGGCGGGTGCGGACGCGTCTTTCCCTTCACGACCAACGCCGCGATCAAGACGGGTGACGGCATGGCGCTGGCGTATCGCGCGGGCGCGCCGCTCAAGGACATGGAGTTCATCCAGTACCACCCGACGGGACTCCCCTTCACCGGCATCCTCATCACCGAGGCGGCGCGCGCCGAGGGCGGCTACCTGATCAACAAGGACGGGTACCGCTACCTCCAGGACTACAACCTCGGCAAGCCCGAGCCGAAGCCCGTGCTGCGCAGCATGGAGCTGGGACCGCGCGACCGGCTGTCGCAGGCGTTCGTACAGGAGATGAAGAAGGGCCGCACCGTGACGACGCCGTACGGCCAGGTCGTTCATCTCGACCTGCGCCACCTGGGTGAAAAGGTGATCAACGCGAAGATCCCGTTCGTGCGCGAGCTGTGCCTCAAGTACCAGAACGTGGATCCGGTGAAGGAGCTGGTGCCGGTGCGTCCCGTGATCCACTACATGATGGGCGGCGTGTCCACCGACATGGACGCGGCGACGCCCATCGACGGGTTGTTCGCCGCGGGAGAGGTGGCCTGCGTCAGCATCAACGGCGCGAATCGTCTGGGCTCCAATTCACTTCCCGAGCTGCTGGTGTTCGGCGCGCGCGCGGGACGGGCGGCGGCGGAGTACGCCTCGTCGCACACGGACACCACGGCGGGGGCCATCGCGCAGGGCAAGGACGAATACACGCGCCTCACGCGCGATTTCGCCGGACAGCGCGGCCGTGAGCGCATCGCCACGGTGCGCGAGGAGCTTCAAAAGGCCATGGAAGCCGGCGCCGGGATCTACCGCGAGGCCGCATCGCTCGCGAAGGCCGCCGACCGCATTCGGGAGCTTCAGGAGCGCGCGCACAACCTGCTCATCGAAGACCGCAGCCGCACGTTCAACACCGAGCGCATCGCGGCGCTGGAACTGACTTTCATGCTGGACGTGGCCGAAACGATGGTGACAAGCGCGCTGCGTCGCGAGGAATCGCGCGGCGCGCACCAGCGGACGGACTTCCCGAAGCGGGACGACACGAAGTTCCTGAAGCACTCGCTGGCGCTCAGACAGGGCGACGGCACCTGCCGCGTGGACTATTCACCCGTCACGATCACCAAGCTGCCGCCCGGCGAGCGAGTCTATGGCAGCTGATCTCATTCAGGGCAGGCCACACAGTCCGAAGGGACAGAGCGGATTCACGCCGATCTTGCGGATTTCGCGGATCATTTTTCCGGTGTTCTTAGTCGCAGTTTCCATCGGCGTGATCGGCCAAATCGGCGAAGATCGGCGTTTTCCCTTCGGACTGTGTGGCCTGCTATGACAAGAGGAACGAATGGCTGAACGGATCACGATGCAGGTCACGCGCTACCGGCCCGAAGTCGAGAGCGACGCCTCGATGCAGGAGTACGAGGTGCCCTGCCCCACGGACTGGGTCGTGCTCGACGGGCTGAACTACGTGAAGGACCAGCTCGACGGCACGCTGTCGTACCGCTGGTCGTGCCGCATGGGGATCTGCGGCAGCTGCGGCATGATGGTGAACGGCGAGCCGAAGCTCACGTGCGCCACGTTCCTCGCCGATTACGCGCCGGGTCCGGTGAAAGTCGAGCCCCTCAAGAATTTTCCGGTGATCCGCGACCTCGTAGTGGAGATCGGCGACTTCATGCGCAAGCTCGTGAGCGTGAAGCCGTGGATCGTGCGCGACGAAGAGAAACCGGTGTCGCAAGGCGAGTATCTCCAGACGCCGGACGAGCTGGACGAATACAAGCAGTACAGCATGTGCATCAACTGCATGCTCTGTTACTCCGCGTGTCCCATCTACGGCCTGGACCCGAACTTCATCGGCCCGGCCGCGATCGCACTCGCCCAGCGGTACAACCTCGACTCGCGCGACCAGGGCGCGGCCGAGCGGCTCGAGGTGCTGTCGCAGCACGAGGGCATCTGGGGCTGCACGTTCGTGGGCGAATGCACGGAGGTGTGCCCCAAGCACGTGGATCCGGCGGGCGCGATCCAGCGCTACAAGCTGACCGCCGCGATGGATTGGGCGAAGTCGTTCGTGCTTCCGAAATCGGGCAAGCCATGACGCTCCCGTCGATCTACTCCGACAACCATCCCCGCTGGCTGCGCCAGCGCGTCTCCACGTACTGGTGGCTGGGCAGATGGCCGTACGTGCGGTTCATCCTGCGCGAGCTGAGCAGCGTGTTCGTCGCATGGTTCGTCGTGTACCTGCTGTTCCTGGTGCGCGCCCTCGGCCGTGGCGACGCCGCGTACCGCGCGTTCCTCGAGTGGTCGGCGCACCCCGTCGTCCTGGCCGTCAACGCGGTCTCCTTTCTGTTCATCACGTTCCACGCGATCACGTGGTTCGCGGTTGCGCCCCAGGCGATCGTCGCCCATCTCGGCAAGAAGCGCGTGCCGCCGGTCGTGATCGCGGGCGCGCACTATGGGGCGTGGGTGGTGGTCTCCGCGTTCATTCTCTGGCTTCTGCTCCGCTGACCATGCCCCGGCAACCGAAACGACCGATCGAGCCGCTGCTCTGGTTGCTCTTCAGCGCCGGGGGCATGGCGTCGGCGCTCCTCATGCCGGCGCTGATTTTTCTGTTCGGCCTGGCGTTTCCGTTGGGATGGCTGGCGCCGACGAGCTACGAGTCGCTGCGGGCCATCCTGCTCCACCCGATCAGCAGGATTGTACTCTTTGGCGTGTGCACGCTGTCGCTCTTCCACTGGGCGCACCGCTTCAAGTACACGCTGTATGACGGGCTCCAGGTGCAGCACCTGAACGAGATGGTCAACGGCTTCTGCTACGGCGGCGCTGTCGTTGGCACTCTTGCGGCCGGCTGGGTGCTTTTTGCCTGACGGGCATCAACGACTGTGATCGTGGATGGGCGCGGATAACTGCCGGATCAGTCGGATGCGCGTAACGGCTACGGCGAAACTGATTCACTATGTTTTCGGATTCGTCGGTTCAACCGAAGGTGAGCGAGCGCGCCAGAGCACCTTGCGCGCAGCTCAACCGAAGGTGAGCGAGCGCGCCATAGCACTCTTGCGCGCAGCTCAACGGCACTGATCGGCGCGGATGAGCGGAACGAGAACTGCTCTCAACCGTGCCATTGATTGAGAATCGCAACCAGCCGCATTGGCTGGTGGCACCCTTGTGGGAGCGTGATCGCAGGGCTCGAAAACGAGCCTGGGAGGTCCTGATGCTCGGTCTGGTGATACTCGCGGGCGCCATTGGAATGCTCATCGGCGCTCTCCTTGGCCAGTCGCACGAACGCATGCTGTGGCAGAGACGGCTTCTGGAGCGCGTTGGGTTGGTTCCCGACGAGAGTAGCAAGCTGGCCGAGTCGCTCAGTGCCGCGCGGGAGACCTCCGACGACCCGAAAAGGCTTGCCCAGGCGCTCGACGCTCTCGCTGTCGAAGTCGAACGAATCGGGGAGGGGCAGCGTTTTCTCACCAGGGTCATGGCGGAGCGCAATGAATTGCGCAGCTCTGGGAGGTCGACGTCTCCGCTTCCGAATTCCGTCAAGGCGCCGACGCCGCCCACCGCCTGACGACACGCTGTTGCTCCCGGCGCGCAACAGGCTCTGCGGACATAGAGTTGAAAACCACTTTGAACGTGGATGGGCGCGGATGACTGCACGGATCAGTCGGATGAGCGCAAAGGCAACTGCGAAACCGATTCAGTTTGCCTTGGATTCGTCGGATCGACGGCGCGGATGGTCGCTGATCCGCGCGACAGAATAGGGCCCTGCTTGGAAGGTTGTCTCGCCTCGCACATCCGCGACGATCCGTGCCGTTGATCCGACCGATCGCAAAAACAAGGCGGCTTGCAGTTGCCGTTGAGCACGCCCGTCCGACTGATCCGCGCAGTTGATCCGCGCCCATCCGCGATAAAAGCCGTTAGAGCCGTTTGAGCCGTAGCGCTTAGAGCCGCGCGAAAGGCCCAGCCAGCAGCTGACAGAGAATCGCGCCGACGACGGCCATCGAGAATCCCCAGATCAGGAGCTTGCGGAACAGGTCGCGCGCCTCGACCGGATCCTGAACTGTGGCGACGCACAGCGCGCCGAGCGTGGACAGTGGCGAGACGTCCACCAGCGCCGAGCCGACGTTGATCGAGAGCGCGACCGCCAGCGGGTCGCCGCCGCCCACCTCGCGCACCAGCCCCGGCACCATCGGCAGGAAGGCCGGCAGCACGACGCCGGACGTGCTGCTGTACGTCGAGATCAGTCCCGTCACGAACGCGATCACGCCGTTGAGCGTCGCCGGACTCGAGATGCGCGCGATCATGCCCGTGAACAGATCCATCCCTCCGGTCTTCTCCAGCACGCCGATGAGCATCGTCACGCCGGTCACCATGACGATGATGTCCAGCGGGATGCGGCGAATCGCGTCACGCTCGTCCACGACACGCGCCAGAATCAGCAGCGTCGCCGCGGCGAATGCCGCCAGGCCGACGTTCACGCGAAACAGGATCACCGCCCACATCCACGCCATGGTGACGCCGATGGTGATCCAGTGCGGTCGCTCGAAGCGCGGCGCCTCGGTCGTCGCGTCCGCCGAACGGCCGGTCCGATACAACCGCGCGCCGCCGAAGAGGAAGTAGGCGCCGATCGCTACGAGCAGGTGGACGACGAAGGTGGCGCCGGCACACCTTCCACTCGGTGCCGGGGAGCCCGACGCTGCGCCATCAAGGTGTTGACCATCGCGCCGACCGCGCTGATGGGCGACAGGTTGCCCGCGTTCGCTCCGGTGCCGACCATGATCGCGCTGAGCAGGTTGGGCACGCCCGCCCGCATGCCGGCGGGCATCGCGATCGGCGCGACGAGCGCGACGCTCGCGATGGCGCCCGGCCCGATGGCGGACAGCACGAACGCCAGCGCGAAGAAAACGATCGGGAGCAGCCCGGCGTTGCCGCGCACCAGCCCGCGCCGCCTGACCGGCAACGAGGTCGAGCGTCCCGTTGGACTTCGCGACGGCGAACAGCAGCGTCACGCCCGCGAGCGTGAGGAACAACCCGGACGGGAATCCGGCGATCAGCGTTTCGGCGCTCAGGTGGGCCGCGTACACGCCGATCGCCCACGCGAGCGCGATGGCCAGCAGCCCGACGTTGACGCGCGTCGTCATGCTGAGCGCGATCGCGATCAGGAACGCGATCAGGGCGAGCGCCGCGGCGCTCACTCGGGGGGCCACTTCGGCAGCAGATGCTTCTGAACCTTGCCCAGCGCGGTGCGCGGCAGCGCGTCCACGCGCACGAAGGCGCGCGGGAGTCTTGAAGGACGCGAGCTGCGCCGACAGCGCGCCGTCAACTCCGCCACATCCAGCGCGTCGTCCGCCACGACGTACGCGATCGGCACCTCGCCGCGGGCCTCGTCCGGCGACGCCCACGACGGCGACCTCGCGCACGCGCGCGTCCTCGAGCAGCAGCTCTTCGATCTCGCGCGGATAGATGTTGAATCCGCCCGAGATGATCATGTCGCCGCGCCGGCCGCGCAGCGTGTAGTAGCCGTCGGCCGAGCGGACGGCGAGGTCGCCGGTGCGGAACCAACCGTCCGATGTGAACGCGGACGCGCTCGCGTCGGCTCGCCGCCAGTACTCGCGGAACACGGCGGGCCCCTGTACGTGCACTTCGCCCACTCCGCCGTCGCGGACGGGCGCGTCGTGCTCGTCAGCCAGCCGGGCCGACACGCCCGGCAGCGGGATACCCACCGTTCCGGCGCGGCGATCGCCCTCGTACGGGTTGCTCATGATCATGAGCGATTCGCTCATGCCGTAGCGCTCGAGGATCGTGTGGCCGAAGCGCAGGCGGAACGCGTCGAGCACGTGCGCGGGGAGCGGCGCCGAGCCGGACACGAACAGTCTGCGCTCTGCGCCCGATGGCCGTGGCGTCGCGCTCCGGGATCACGCCCGGGTCGAGCAGCCGCACGTAGATCGTGGGGACGCCGAAGAACAGCGTCGGCGCGAAATCCGCGAACAGCGCCGCCGCCGTTTTCTGCTCGAAGCGCTCGGCGAGCCGCATGCGGCAACCGCTGATGAGCCACGCGTGCAGGCCGTTGCCGAGCCCGTGCACGTGGAACAGTGGAAGCACGGCGAGGTAGCGGTCGGCGTCGGTGATGCGCCAGCAGGTCGTGATCGTTGATGCCGTTTGCCGCGAGGTTGTTGTGCGACAGCACCGCGCCCTTGGCCGCGCCGGTGGTGCCCGACGTGTAGACGATGATCGCCGGCGCGTCGCCGTCGAGCGCCGCGAGCACACGGCCGGTGGGGCGCCTGGCCGCGCTGCGCGTCAGCTCCTCGAGACGCCACAGCTCCGCCCCGTCGGGATAGACGGCGTCCGTTCCGTCCGCGACCACGACGGCTCGCGGATCCGCGTCGGAGATGATGTGCCGCAGCTCGCGCTCGCGATACAGCACGTTCATCGGCACGAAGCACGCGCCCAGCCGGGTGCAGGCGAGAAAGAGGTCGATGAACTCGACGCGGTTGGCGAGATGCACGCACAACCGGTCGCCGGCCCGCAGCCCGCGCGACGTCAGCTCGTGCGCCATCTGGTTCGCGCGCGACTCGACCTGGCCGAACGTGAGCGTGCGAAGCGCGCCCGCGTCGTCCACGTAGTCGAGTGCCGGCCGCTCCGTGCGGCCCAGCAGCGAGAGATCGAACAGCGCCGTGAGATGCATGCTCCCCGGGCCCCCCAGGCCCCCGGCCCCCACGCCCCGCGCGGCCGCTACTTCGTGATCGCCTTGTCCGCCTCTGTTTTCGCCTCGCGCATCACGTCGACGAATTCGTCCAGCGTTCGGGTCGGGACGAGCACGGACGGCGCGTGCTTCAACTGGCCGGGGAATGCCGGCACGTCGGAGAACTCGTCGTCGTCCACCAGCGCTCCCGCGACAATGAGGATCAGCAGCGCTCCGGAGACGATGAGCCCCGCGCGCCAGCGGGCCCGGCGCGACGCCGCGTTGACCACGGACAGGTGTCCCGCGACGACGGACGCGATGACGCCGAGGAAGACGGCCGAATACGCCACCGAAACGGTCGACGCGTCCGGGAAGAAGAACGTCATCCACTCGTTCAGGATGCCGTACAGCAGCATCACAAGGACCGCGAGCGACGCAACGGCCAGGTGGCCGAGCAGGTGAAAGCGACGATCCACCCCACGAGTCGCGATGGCCCACACCGCCGACCACACGAACGTCGCGCCGGCCGCGCCAAGTACCGCCACGAACACCGAGCCGCCGCTCGAGCGCTCCGTGTTGCCCAGCCACGAGGTGTATGCGATCGCCGCCAGCATCGCCGCCACGATCGCGAGGCGCCCCGCCGCGGTGTCCAGCCGTCGGGTGACGAGCGGCCGCGGCGGTGATTCCGCCAGCGCCGCCGGGAGCGCTTCGTCCGCGTCCCGGAACCGCAGCGTCGTCCTCCCCATCCTCACTTCGAGTCCCGCTCTCGCCTCGATCCGGCCTTCCGCGCGCGTGCCGTTGACCTGAAGCCCGTTGACGCTGCCGATGTCCTCGATGAGGACCACACCCGCGTCGTCCACCGTGATCCTCGCGTGCCTCGCGTCCACGTACGGATCGTCCACGATGACGTCGTTGGACACCGCGCGACCGAGCAGCACGGGCGCGCTGCCCAGCCGATGCCAGACCGGGACGCCGCGGCTGTCGCGGACCTCGAGGATCAGCGCCACGCTACCAGCCGCAGGTAGCGCTCTGAAAGCCGCGTCAGGTTCTCGTACGTCACGCCCGTCAGGTTGAGCGTGGACACCAGGCCCACGTCGCGCGGCCCCAGCACCGCGGCCTTGAGATATCCGTCGTACAGCTCGCCGAGCTTGCGATAGCGCCGCAGGCACATCACGGCCCGCATCGGCGTCTTGCCGTGGCGCACGTTCCTCGTGACGCACTTCCAGTTCGTGACGTACTCCTCGTCCCCGGACGGGGAGTTGTCCGACCCGAACAGCGACGTGTAGAGCACGAAAAAGCGCGATGCGTTGAGATGCTTCGTGACGATCAGCTCGTGACCGATCGTCACCGTGCCGGTCTTCTGGTCCTCGTCGAGATAGACGGCGTCGTCCGTCGCGCAGTTGTGCCGCGAGTTCTCGTACGGGAGGTTCGGTTCCACCGTGGCGTCTCCCCAGCACCGGAAGAACGGCCTCGGCTGCGTGGCGACGCGGAACGGGCCCAGCTCGAGCGTCTTCGTGGTCGAGTCGAACATGTCGCGCAGATACGCCGCCTGGTGATCGCGCAGCTGCCGTCCGACCTGGGCGAGCGACGGCGCCTCGTGTTTGCCGGTGCGCGCGAGCGCCTGCTGCAGCAGACCCGCGGCACGATCGATCGGGACGAGAAAACTGACCTGTTCCCCCATCGTGGACACGTTGACGCCGATGACACGGCCGCGATCGTCGATCGTCGGGCCGCCGCTCATCCCCGGATTCAGCGACGCCGTGAGATGGATGCGTGGGTACAGCGTATTGAGCAGGCCGTTGTAGGTCCCCTCGACGATGGTCAGCCCGAGATCCTTCGGATGGCCCAGCGAAAAGAGCCGGGCGCCCTGCGCGATGGGCGCCGTCCCGACATCCAGGTGCGGCCGGCCACGCACGCCGGAATTCAGGATTGCCAGGTCGTGCACCGCGTCGATGGCCAGGACCGTGACCGGCACCGTCGCGCCGCCCGGCTCGATCGCCTCGGCGCGATAGCGCTCCGGCGTGTTGATGAGGCTCGAAATGACGTGATAGTTCGTGACGATGTGGCCGTCCGGCGTCACGAAGAAACCCGAGCCGATGCTGGCCTTCGCTCCCGAACTGGACTCCACGACCTGGATCTTGACCACACGGCCGGCATAGCGTCGAAAGACATCCGACGTGACGCCGGCCTGCTCCTGCGAAAAGAGCGTGGAAGGTCCGAAACACATGGCCAGAGCGAGCGCTCGGCGAGTCAGCGGGCGTCCGATTGCTGGATTCATCGGGCCAAAAGGTACGGCCGTGTGACGCCGTCTCCAACCTCGCCCGCGCGGACCGTCAACGCGCGTTCCATCCATGCACCGGACCACCGTTGAAAAACGCGGCCGGCGTCATGACGCCGTCCCGCTTGAAGACCAGGCCGTTTTTCATCACGAAGCGCACGTTGCGTAGCGCATCGATGTCGTCGAGGGGATTCCCCGGGACAGCGATGAAGTCGGCGAAGAGTCCGACCTTGATGGGACCGCGCGTGGATTCGGTCTCGCTCACCTTGTAGCCGTTCGTGGTCATGGCCCGGAGAATATCGCGCGCCGGAATACCCGCCGCCTTCCAGGTCTCGATGAACTCGATGGCCACCTCCCCGCGGGTCTTGCCCGGCACGAAGTAGTCGGCGTCGGTGCTGAACGTGAGCGGCGTCTTGTTCTCCCAGGCGTTTTTCAACATGCGCACGGTGAAGTCGTAGCGCTGCTGCGTCGTGTGTCCGACGAGGGAAATCGGCGTCTCGGTGCCCGCCCGCCACACGCCCTTGCGGGCCATCTCCTTGTGCAGCGCGTCCGTCATGCCGCGATCGTGCGCGATGGACCAGATGCCGGCCTCCACGGCGCGCTTTCCGCCATCGACCGTCTGGACGTGCCCCTCCACCTTGAGCCCCGCCTTCGCCGCCTCGGCGATCGCGAGCCTGATCTCGTCGACCGAGTAGCCCCACGGCTTGCAGTCGACGCAGATCTTGATGACCTTGGCGCCGAAGAGCGCGTTTTGCCTGATGGCCTTGATCAGCTCGTCAGGCGTGTCAGCGTCGAGGTACTCCGGGTAGACGATGTTCTTGTCCTTCGCCATCTCGGGCGTGGGCCAGAACTGTCCTCCCATGCCGCCGATGATGATCCCGGACGGGATGATAGTCGGACCGGGCACCCAACCCTGCTCGATTGCCATCCGCAGGGCGACGTCCGCGTAGTTGCCGTTGTTGCCCATGTCGCGCACGATGGTGAAGCCCGACGCCAGCATCTGGATGCCGTTGGACACCGCCTGGATGGCGCGAAGCGCCGTGGGCTCCATCACATACGTCAGGTAGTAGATGTTGCGCTCGGGGACCTCTTTGTATGTCAGGGCCAGGTGGTTATGGGCGTCCACCAGTCCCGGGAGCACCGTGAGGCCGGAGAGGTCGATCACCTGCGCCCCGGCCGGGATGGCCACATTGCCGCCGACGGCCGTAATTCGGCCGTTTTGCACCAGGATCACCTGATTCGCCGCGGCGGTTCCGGCGTCCGGATCCACCACCCTCCCGGCCCGGATCGCGGTGATCTGGGCGTCGGCCCGAATGGCTAGAACCGTGCTTAAAAGGAGGAATGAAGAGCGCGTCCGCATCGGGCACCCCTGTGGCGATTGGATTGGAGGCCCCGAAGATGCGGCCCACCCAGCACTCTGGATAGCGGGAGCGTAAGAACCATATACTATAAAGCGTTGCAGTCCTTACCCGGGTCGGGGGACAACACCTGATGAAGCCTGTTGGCGCAGCGGTTGTCGTCGTCGTAGTCGCTGGGGCGTTCGCGACGGGAGTGGTCACCGCTGACGGGGTCCCGGCTCCGCCGGCGCCCGATTCCGCGATCGCCGCTCACGTCATCCCGTCATCCCGTCATCCCCTGTCCGGCCGGCTGGCCACCGCCGCCCCACCGCACATGCGGCGCGGTGCGCGAGGCATCGAGAACGCCGCGCTCTCTGATGTCGTCAAGAACTTCTGCACCAACTGTCATAATCCGCGTCAGCTGCGCGGGAATCTCGATCTCACGGGCTACAACGTCGACTCGGCGCCGGCCCGTCTCGATGTCTCGGAGAAGATGATTCGCAAGCTGCGGGCGCAGATGATGCCGCCGCCGGGCTCGAAACGTCCACAGGGCGATACCCTGCTCGCCCTCGCCGAAGCGCTGGAGAACATCATCGACAAGGGTGCGCGACCCAACCCGGGCTCGCGCACGTTCCAGCGTCTCAACCGCGCCGAATACGAGCGCGCGGTGCGCGACTTGCTCTCCGTCGAGATCGACGCCGGAGACTATCTGCCGCTCGACACGAAGAGCGCGAACTTCGACAACATCGCCGACGTGCAGTCGTTGTCGCCGACGCTGCTCGAGGCATACCTCAACGCAGCGGCGGCCGTGAGCCGGATCGCGCTGGGCGATCCTGACGCGCCAGCGCTTTCGACGAGCTATCCCGCGTCGGTCTTCACGTCTCAGAATCCCTGGGACCACGTCGAGGGCGCGCCCTACGGGACGCGAGGTGGCATCGTCGCGGCTCACCCATTCCCGGCCGACGGGATGTATACGTTCCGCGTGGAGGTTCGTGGCGGCGTCGGGACGAGACTCGAGGACGTCGACGTCTCGATCGATGGTCAGCGCGCGGCGTTGCTCCACTACGAACGGGGTGTCGAACGCTCACTTTCTTCCGCGGATGCGCCGCAGGGCGCCGATTACCTGCGGACGGAACCGATTCTCGTCAAGGCGGGACAGCAGCGCGTCTCGGTCGCTTTTGTGCGTCGGAACGAAGGGCCGTACGAAGACCTGATCCGGCCGCACGACTGGTCGCTCGCGGCAAGTGGCAGCAACAGCGCCGGCACCACGGCTCCACCGCACGTCATGGAGCTCACCATCGTCGGACCGCTCAAGGCGACCGGCGTTTCAGAATCGCCCAGCCGGCGGATCGTGTTCTCGTGCCGCCCGGCGAATCCCGCAGCAGCGGAGACGTGCGCCGAGCAGATCATCACCCGTCTCGCCACGCGCGCCTACCGTCGTCCGCTGACGCAGCACGACCGGGATGGCCTGATGGCGCTTTTACCGGACGGGGGCGGCAGCGGCGGGGGGCGGAGCGGGCGCGTTCGAGCAGGGCATCCGGACTGCGCTTCAGGTGATGCTCGCGAGCCCGCATTTCGTATTCCGTTTCGAGCGTGTTCCGCCTAACGTCGCGCCCGGTCACAACTACAACATCAGCGACGTCGAACTCGCCTCACGCCTCTCGTTCTTCCTGTGGGGCACCATTCCCGATGGGCAGCTGCTGGCGGCGGCCACCGCGAGGAAACTCTCCGATCCAGCGACCTTGAACGCGCAGGTCCGACGCATGCTTGCGGATCCTCGCGCGGAAGCGCTGGCCACGCGCTTTGCCGCCCAATGGTTGCGGCTCCAGGATCTCGATCTCGTCCATCCGGACCCGTTCTGGTTTCCTGATTTCGACCAACAGCTCGCCGACGCGATGCGCCGTGAGACCGAGCTGTTCTTCGCCGACCTGGTTCGCCGGAACGCCAGCCTGTTCGATCTCTGGACCGCGGACTACACGTTCGTCAACGAGCGACTCGCGCGTCACTACGGCATTCCGAACGTTGCCGGATCGCGAGTTCCGGCGCGTGACCTACGCCGATACGATGCGGCGCGGGTTGCTGGGCCACGGCAGCATCCTCGTGCAGACATCGCTCGCGAATCGCACGTCACCGGTGTTGCGCGGCAAGTGGGTGATGGAGGTGCTCATGGGCATGGCGCCGCCGCCACCGCCGCCTGACGTTCCCGATCTCGAGGAGACGGCTGATTCGAAGGACGGCCGGCGGCTCACGACGCGTGAACGGATGGAGATGCACCGCACGAATCCGACGTGCAAGACGTGTCATCAGTACATGGATCCGATCGGTCTCGCGCTCGACAACTACGACGTCACCGGCAAGTGGCGTTACCGGGAGAACGGCGCGCCGCTCGATACCCGCGGGACGATGTATGACGGCCGCGCGGTCACGACGCCGATGGACCTGACGCGATCGCTGCTCTCTCGTCCGATTCCGCTGGCGCGCGCGTTCACGGAGAACCTGATGGCGTACGCAGTCGGTCGCCGCGTCGAGGACTTCGATCAGCCCGCGATCCGGGCCATCGTCCGTGAGGCGGAGGCCAATGGCTACAAGATGTGGTCGTTTATCAACGCCGTCGTGAAAAGCCCCGCGTTCCGCAGCAGACGCGCGGAAGGGAACCATCACCGAATCACCAGGCGGTCACCAACACCGATGACCATGTTCACTCGCGGACCCAATGCCCCGGCGGACGTTCCTTCGCGGGCTCGGCGCCACGATTGCGCTCCCGCACCTGGACGCGATGGTTCCGCGTTCGGTCGCTGCGTCAGCGGCGCCGGCGCGTCGGCGCGGCGACAAGACGCGACTCGTGTGCATCGAGTCCGTGCACGGAGCGGCGGGGAGCAACGCCTGGGGTGCGACAAAGAACCTCTGGGCGCCCGCGGCGGTCGGTCGCGATTTCGAGCTGATTCCGGACGGCGCGTTGCCGTCGCTCGAGCCGTGGCGGAAGTACCTGACCATCGTCAGCAACACCGACGTGCGCATGGCGGAGCCGTTCGAAGCGCCCGAAATCGGCGGTGACCACTTCCGGTCGAGCGCGGTGTTTCTCACCCAGGCGCATCCCAAGCAGACCCAGGGCTCCGACCTCTACGTCGGCACGTCGTTCGACCAGATCGTCGCTCGCCGCATCGCCGAGGACACCGCGATTCCGTCGATGCAGCTGTGCATCGAGAACCTCGATCAGGCCGGCGGCTGTTACTACAACTACGCGTGCGCTTATACGGACACGATCAGCTGGGCCAGCCCCAGCGAGCCGCTCCCGATGATCCGCAATCCTCGCGTCGCGTTCGAGCTGCTGTTCGGCGCGGGCAATAACAATGCGGATCGCATGTCACGGCGGCGGGCCAACCAGAGCATTCTCGACTGGATCGTCGGCGAGGCGAAGGGCCTGAAGCGCGAGCTGGGATCGACCGATCAACAGCGCCTGGACAAGTACCTCGAGGACATTCGCGAGCTGGAGCGCCGCATTCAGGCGGTCGAGGCGCGCAACTCGAGCGGCGAGCCGCGCGAGATTCCCGAAGCGCCCATCGGCGTGCCCGACTCGTTCGCCGAGCACATGAAGCTGATGTTCGATTTCCAGGTGCTCGCGTTCCAGTCGCGACATGACGCGCGTGATCTCGTTCAAGACGGGCCGCGACGCCTCGAGCCGCGCGTATCCGGAGAGCGGCACGAACAAGGGATTCCACCCGGCGTCGCACCATGGCGGCCGCGAGGCGGCGATCCTCGAGTTCAACATGATCAACCGCTATCACGTCAGTCTGCTGCCGTATTTCCTCGAGAAGTTGCACAACACCATCGAGGGTGACAGCAACCTGCTCGAGAAGACCGTCATCATGTACGGATCGCCGATGGCTGACGTCGAACATCCACAATCACCGGCGCTGCCCGCTGCTGCTGCTGGGTCATGGGAACGGCCGGCTCGAGGGCAACCTGCACCTGAAGGCGCCCGACGGGACGCCGATGGCGAACGTGATGCTGGACGCTGATGCACAAGTTCGGCCTCGACGACATGAAGAGCTTCGGCGACAGCACGGGCGAATTCGCGCATGTCGAGTCTGAGCCGCGCGATCCAGCGTTCAGTGCAGGAGCCGAATCGTCCAGTCAGTGCGCGCCGTGAGCAGCCATGCTGCTTGGCGCCGTGAGCACGCCATCAGCACGGTCAGGACGCACAGGACGCTGGCTGAGCGACCCTGCGCGCTGCGACCGCGTTGCTGGTCACGGCCGTACCTCCGTCGCCGATCGCCGACGCGGCGATGAAGGGCGACCTCGCCGCCGTGCGCGCGCTGATCGTCGCAGGGCGCCAACGTGAACGCCGCTCAGGGCGACGGAATGACGGCGTTGCACTGGGCGGCTGAACGCGGCGACTCGGCGATGACCGCCGTGCTGCTCCGCGCGAAGGCCAACGTCGGGCGCCACGACGCGGATCGGCGACTACACGCCGCTCCACATCGCGGCCAAGGGTGGAAAGGGCTCCGATCGTGAACGCGCTGTTGAGGCGGGAAGCGATGCGAATGCGCGCACGGCGTCGGGAGCCACCGCACTGCATTTCGCCGCCGCCGCGGGCGACACGATTTCGATCAACGCGCTGCTGGAGCGCGGCGTGGACGTCGAATGCCCGCGAGAACGAATGGGGGCAGACGCCGCTCATTTTCGCGGCGACCAACGGCCGCGCCGAGCGCGGTCCGTGTGCTCATGCAGGCGCGGCGCCGACGCGATCATTCACACGACGGTCGTGAACCTGGGCGAGCAGGCGGCCGCGGAACAGGCGGCGGCGCGCAAGCGGGACGCGGTCCTCGTTTCCTTCGAGCCGGAGAAGCACCGCGACACGACCAGCGCCGCGCTCCGAGCGGCAGCCGGCGGTCGCGCGGCCGCGCCGGTGCGCCGGGTGCGCCAGGCGCGCGAGGCGCGGCGCAGCGGCGCGCCGCCGGCCCGCAGCCGAAAGGCCCGTTCACGCCCGGCCCAGATCCAGCAGGCGATCGACTCCGGCCGTGTGGTGCTGACTCTCGCCGGCCGCCACGCAGCGGCCCCGTGCGCGAAGAGGTGGACACGATCAACGGCGGTGTCGCCGGGTTCGCCAGTCCGCCGTCGGCGGCGTCGGCGGACTCACCGCACTGCACCACGCGGTACGGCAGGGACACGCCGAGGCGGTGGTCGCGCTGCTGGACGGCGGCGCCGACGTCAACGACGTGAGCACGACGGACAAGACGACGCCGCTGCTGCTGGCCGCGATCAACGGCCAGTTCGACATCGCGATGACGCTGATCCAGCGCGGTGCGAACCCGAATCTCGCCAGCACCGCCGGCGCCACGCCGCTGTACGCCGTCATCAACACGCAGTGGCGGCCACGGTCGCGATTCCCGCAGCCACATGCGGTGGAGTTCCAGCAGGCCACGCATCTCGAGGTCATGGAGGCGCTGCTCAAGGCCGGCGCGCAGCCGAACGTGCGCATCAAGACGCATCTCTGGTACTTCGCCTACAACAACTGCGGCAGCGGCAACTGCGGCCTCGAGAATCTCGAGGGCACGACGCCGTTCTGGCGCGCGGCCTACGCCGTCGACGTCGACGCGATGAAGCTGCTCGATGAAGTACGGCGCCGACCCGACCATTCCGTCGCAGCGCACACCGCAGCCGCAGGCGCGGCCGGCGGCGCCGGCGGCGGGGGTGCGGGTGGAGGTGGTGGTGGAGGCGGCGGACGCCAGCAGGCGCCCGCCGTCACTCGATCCCGCGATCGACTCGGCCGCGCAAGGCGGTGCCGCCGGGCATCGGCGTGTATCCGGTGCACGCCGCGGCTGGCGTGGGCTATGGCAACGGCTTCGCCGGCAACTCACATCGCCATGCGCCCGACGGCTGGATGCCGGCGATGAAGTACCTGGTGGAGGAGCTGAAGGCCGACGTCAACCAGCGCGACGCCAACGGCATGACGCCGCTGCACCACGCCGCATCGCGCGGCGACAACGAGATGATTCTGTATCTCGTGTCGAAGGGCGCCGACGCGAAGGCGGTCTCGGTCGGGACTCAGCACCACGGTCGACCTGGCGAACGGGCCAGTGCAGCGGTTGCGGCCATTCCCGGAGACGATCGCGCTGCTGGAGAAGCTCGGCGCGAAGAACTCGCACCGCTGCGTCTCTTGCTAGGGGAATAGGGAATAGGGATTAGGGAATAGGGCAACTGCAAAGGCGGGAAAGGGAAAGGGAAAGGGAAAAGGGACTGCCTCCCTTTCCCTTTCCCTTTCCCTTTCCCTTTCCCGCTTTCTTGGTTGCCCTATTCCCTATTCCCTAATCCCCAGTCCCTGTCGGTTTCAGCATCAACTTCATGTGCTCGTCCGCATGCTGCAGCCCGCCTTCCCCCTGCTCCCACGTAATGCGTCCGTCGCTGTTGGCGTCTGCCCCCGCGATGATCTGCTCCGCGAGCGACACGATCTGATTCACGAGAGCGGCTACGTCGGATACTGACGTCCCGCTCTGCGCCTTCTGTGCCAGGGAGAGCAGCTGCTCCATGCGCGCGATCGTGTTGCGCGCGGACGTGGCGATGTGCTTCGCATGCGTCGCGATTCCGGGCGTCGTGCCCTGAGCGGCCGCGGCCAGCTCGATGTGCGTCACGACCCCGGTCGCGGCTTTCCGGACGCCGTACCCCTGGCCCGGCCCCATCGCGATGATGCTCGGGTCGAGCGCGTGCACGACGTGGCCCACGTGCGTCTTCATGTACTCCAGGTTCGTCGGCTGGCGGCTGGCGAGCGTGGCGTGCTGCGACGCGATGCGCGCCTCGGCGAGCGCGGTGCCCAGCAGTCCCTGACGGTTGGGCGTGTCGGAGAACTCGTTCACCACGTGCGCGATGTGCGTGCCGGCCGGTCCCGCGGGCACGGGCACGATCATGCCGCGAAGCATGCCGCCGGGCAGGGGCGCGTTCGTGAGCGCAACCACGACACTGTCGAAGATCCTGCGGGTCGTGGTGTCGCTGCTGACCAGGTACGTCCGACGCTGATATTCCGTGTCCGTCAGGCCGCCGTGATGCAGGATCTGCTCGATCTTCGCGCGCAGCGTGTCCTGCAGCTCCGCCTGGGCCTTGGCCGTTTTGTTGCCGGATTTGGCAAGGCGCGCGTTCATGGAGTCGCGCGCGGCGACGATCGCCACCTGCGCCTTCGCCAGCGCGTTGATGTCGTCGCGCGAAAGCGACGCGGGCGCGGAGCCTGCGGGCCGCTGCGCCGCGAGATTCGTCGCGATCGCAATGCACAGGGATACGGCAAACGGAAAGCCGCAAGCTGTCAGCCTGTTGTTAGTCATCATGGCTCTTCTCATAGGCAATCTGGGCCTGGACACGATCGGTCGCCTGCGCCTTGTCGCGCTTCTTCGCGGCGCGCATCGCCTGCGCCCGTGTCGTCTCGGATTTCACGTTGGGAAGCGAGAACAGGCGCTCGACGTCGGCGGCGCCGCAGTCGGCACACGCCGGCGTCTTGCCACCGCGAACCAGCTTCTCGAACTGGTGACCGCATTTCCTGCAGGTGTACTCGTAGATCGGCATGTCGGGAACTACAGATCCTCACGGAGTTCACCCTGAGCCGGCTGAACTGCAGATCCTTCGCTTCGCTCAGGATGACCGGCGAAGGGTTCGGGATGACAGTTCACAGGCTCGGAATGGCCGCAACGGTCTCGGATGACAGAACGGACGCCGGCGCCGCAACGGGTGCCAGCCAATCCCGGTATCGAGGCTCGCGCCCGTGCACCGCGGCGAAGAACGTCTCCTGGATGCGCCTGGTGATCGGGCCGGGCTTTCCGTCGCCGACCACGTGATCGTCCACCTCCTTGATCGGCGTGACTTCCACGGCCGTTCCGCTGAAGAACAGCTCGTCCGCGTTGCGGAGATCGCTCACGGAAATCGGGCGGATGTCCACGGGCAGCCCGAGGTCGCGCGCGATCGTCAGGACGCTGTCGCGCGTGATTCCCATGAGGATGGACGCGTCGCGGTCGTTCGTGACGACCCGTCCGTCTTTCACGACAAAAAGATTCGCGCCCGATCCCTCGGCGACGTCACCGCGGGTATTGAGCAGGATGGCTTCGTCGTAACCCTTGCGGATCGCTTCCTGGACGGCGAGCACCGAGTTGGTGTATTGCCCGCACGCCTTCACGTGCGGCGGCAGCGTCGAGGCGTCGATGCGCCGGGTCGTGGAGACCATGACGCGCACGCCGCGCTCCGGGCCGCCCTGGAGGTACTGCCGCCCGGGCACGGCGATGATGGCCACCGTCACGGGGATGTCCTTTGGCCACACGGCAAAGCTGTAGGAATCGAAGAACGCGATCGGGCGCAGGTACGCGTTTTCGAGCCCGTTCTCGCGGACGACCTCCAGCGATGCCTCGGACAGCTGCTCGATGGAATACGGCAGCTCGATCTCGTAGTGCCGTGCCGACGCCGCCCAGCGCTTCATGTGGGCGTCGAGCCGGAAGATCGCCGGACCGTCGGCGGTGTCGTACGACCGCATGCCCTCGAACACGCCCGTGCCGTACTGCAATCCGTGCGCGGACACGTGCAGCTGCGCCGAGTCCCACGGCGTCAGGCTGCCGTTCATCCAGATGAATTGTGCCTTGGTAAAGGGAGGCATCCGGGGGCCTACGGTTGCGGGTTCGCGCGCGCGGGTGCGGGCAGCGTCCCCTTGTTGGCGATGGACTTGTTGATCGCTTCGACGGTGCTCTCGGTGCGCAGGGCGACGATCTCCCTGGCCAGCTCGAGATTCTTCTTCCTGTCCGCGACCGAGAATCCGTTGATCGTGGCCGTGTTCGCCTTCACACGCTCCTCGTACCTCACCGACTTGGGATCCGTGATGAACATGTTGAGCGTGATGACCGGATCGTCATGCAGTCCGTCGCTCTTGCCCTCGACGATCTTGGACGCCATCTGCTGGCCGACCTTGTTGTAGTCGTAGTACTCCTGGATGTGCGCCACGACCGGCTCGCCGTTCCAGATCTTCGTCAGTGAGTCGGCTACCGCGCGCTGGCCCGGCTGGTTGCCGCCGCTGTCGCCGATGAGGAGGATGTTCTTGAAGCCGTGCATCTTGAGGCTGTGCACGACGTCCGTCAGCATCGCTCGGAACGTCTCCTGACGCAGGCTGATGGTGCCGGGGCTCACCATGTGGCTGGTCTGCGGCTCGATCCTGCCCTCCGGAACGAGCTTGATGATCGGAGCGCAGAGCGCGTTGCCCAGCTTGCGCGCGATCGCCTCGCAGTTGGCCTGGAGGACGTAGTTGTGCTTGCCGGTCACGAGCCACGGCCCGTTGGGCTCCATTCCGCCGGTCGGGATGATGACCGTCGTCTTCCCGGCCGCGAGGGCGTCGCGTACGTCGATCCACGTCATCTCTTCCAGCCAGACCGTGTTCGGCGCCGGCAGCGGATTGGGAACGCCGACGCAGTTGTACGCGCTGTTGTCGCACTGGCCACCGCCGATGTCGCGCGGGTCGCGCTGCCGTTGCTGATTGGCGGCGGGCGTCGAGGACTGCGGATTCTGCGCTAAGGCCGCAGAGGCGCCGAAAACGAGGGCGGCGAGGAGCAGACGCGTGTTCATCACAATCTCCTGAAGATGGCCGGTCAGCGGACAACGCTATCGCGCGTGTGTCGACCCGGGAAGAGCCGTCAGCCGGAGCCGGAAATAGAACCGGGACCGCATGCCGTGTCGCTACCGAACAGTACGTGCGGCGGCATGGTTGCGCTGCTTGCCTCCGTTGGAGGCCCCACACTCATCCTTGTCGAACGCGATCCCGAGGGACACCTTGGGTTCATGATGCCCATCCTCGCCATGCAGGCCGCGGCCGCCGCGCCGTCCGGTTTCGACGCCAAGTCCGCGCTCTTCGTCGCCCTCGCGTTCTTCGCCGCGTTCTACCTCTGGAACGTCGTTCGCGGCATCCGGCGCGCCGCGCGCACGAGCAACGCGCGCCCGACTCCGGCGATGATCGCCACCGGGTTCGTCACGGCCTTCTTCGACACCCTCGGCATCGGGTCTTTCGCGACGACGACGTCCGTGTTCCGGCAGTTCAAGCTCGTGGACGACGAGCGGATCCCGGGAACGCTGAACATCGGCCACACGCTGGCCACCGTGACCCAGGCCTACATCTATACTCGATTGATTCCGGTCGAGTCCCGAACGCTCATTCTCATGATCGTCGCCGCAGTGCTGGGCGCGTGGCTCGGCGCCGGCATCGTCGCGCGCTGGCCCAAGCGGCGGATCCAGCTCGGGATGGGAGGCGCGCTTCTGACGGCGGCCGCCATCATGCTCGGCGGCCTGCTGGCGTTTCTCCCGTCGGGCGGCGACGCGATCGCCCTCACGGGGACCAAACTCTACCTGGGCCTCGCAGGCAACTTCCTGCTCGGCGCGCTCATGACCCTCGGGATCGGGCTCTACGCGCCGTGCCTGATCCTCGTCACCTTGCTGGGCCTCAGCCCGACGTCGGGGTTCCCGATCATGATGGGCTCGTGCGCGTTCCTCATGCCGGTCGCGAGCGCGCGCTTCATCAAGCTCGAGCGGTTCGACGTGCGCGCGACGCTCGGATTGATGTTGGGGGGCGTGCCGGCGGTGCTGCTGGCGGCGTTCATCGTGAAGTCGCTGCCGTTGACGGCCGTTCGCTGGCTCGTCGTGGGAGTAGTCGTGTTCACGGCCGTCGGGCTGCTGCGCGCGGCGCGCCGCGAATCGACGAGTACTGTGGCGCCCGAGGCGGCTCCGGCCTAGGAGGGAGGAGGGAGGAGGGAGGAGGAACAACTGCTCCCTCCTCCCTCCTCCCTCCTCCCTCCTCCCTCTACTCGCCGCGCATCGCGATGGCCGGGTCGAGACGCATCGCCCGGCGCGCCGGGATATAGGCCGCGAGCAAGGCCACGCCCGCCAGCAACGCGATCGTCGCGCCATAGGCGCCGGGATCGACGAGGCCCGTGTCGAACAGCATGCCACGAATGAGACGCGCCGCGCCCCAGGCCGCCGCGGCGCCCACGACGATCCCCATGCTCACAACGCCGATCGACTCGCGCAGGATCAGCGACACGATCGAGCGGTCAGTCGCGCCCAGCGCCTTGCGAACGCCGATCTCGCGTGTGCGCTGCGCGACACCGTACGCGACCACGCCATACATGCCGATGGCGGCCAGCACCAGCGCGCAGGTCGCGAACGCCGCGATGAGCACCATCGAGAAACGCCTCGGCCGCAGACTCTCCGTGATCGCGTTCTCGATCGCCTGGAACTCCCGTTCGCCCACGACGCCTTCCGGCACCAGGCGCGCGTCCACGGATCGCACCGCGCGGACCAGCGCGGGGATGGAGCGCGCGCCGTCGCGGGCCCGGACCATCAACATCCCCCACGGCCAGGTCTCCAGCGTGTACGGGACGTACACCTCCGGTTCGATCGGCTGATCCTTGCCGCGCTGGCGCACGTCGGCGACGACGCCGATGATCGTGCCCGGAAGCGGTTGCCCGAAGTCCGGCCGGCCCTGCGAAGCGCGCGTCACGGTGATGCGCTGACCCACGACGTTCGCGCTGCCCCAGTACTGACGGGCCATCGACTGGTTGATGACGAAGCTGCCGCCCGGGGATCGCATCTCGGTCTCGTCGAACCAGCGCCCGGCGGTGATGGACATCTTCATCGTGTCCAGGTAGCTGCCCGACACCGTGCGATAGAGCACCTGGTTGGACGAGTCCAGCGCCGACCGGCCTTCGATCGCGAGGGTGCTGTAGATCGAAGCGCCATGGAAGGGAGCGTGATTGATGAAGCCCGCGCTCATCACG
Source organism: uncultured Gemmatimonadaceae bacterium (assembly GCA_963724885.1). GTDB lineage: Bacteria > Gemmatimonadota > Gemmatimonadetes > Gemmatimonadales > Gemmatimonadaceae > DASPMP01. The sequence goes on from CAVRWG010000005.1 coordinate 1,305,116, forward strand.
CCCGGCACCGTGCGAGCCGCGTCCATGAGACGCGCATAGAGCGCCGCGGCCTGCTGCGGCGTGCCGTAGACGCCGCCCGGCGGCCGTATGCGAACCGTGACGACCCCGGCCGCGTCGAACCCGACGTCGACCGCCACCGCCTTCCGGAAGCTCCGGACCAATAGCCCGGCGCCGATGAGCAGCACGAGCGCCAGCGCGAACTGCGCGGTGACGAGCCCGCGCCGCATGCGGGACTCGGCGCGCACGCCCACCGATCCCAGCGCGCTGGAACGCAGCACATCGGTGCTCCGCCGCGCGGTGGCGCGCATCGCCGGCCAGACACCGCAGAGAATGGCGGTCACCGACGTCGCCGCAGCCGCCACGGCCAGCATGCGCCAATCGATCGCCAGCTCGTCCATGCGGGGAAGTCGCGCCGCCAGCAGCGTGCGCGACACGCGCACGAAGACCAGCGCCACGCCGCCACCCACGGCGCCGCCGATAGCGGCGAGAATCACGCTTTCCGTCAGCAGCTGACGTACGACGCGGCCGCGTGACGCGCCGAGCGCGGTGCGCACCGCCAGCTCCCGCGTCCGCGTGGTGACGCGCGCCAGCAGGAGGCCTGCAACATTGGCGCAGGCGAGCAGCAGCACGGCGCCCGCCGCGCCAGCCAGCGTCCAGAGCATCCGCTTGACGTTGCCGATGATCTCGTTGCTCAGGGGCACCAGCGCCGGCATCCAGGTTGCCTGTTCGGCGGGGTACTCGGCGGCCAGCCGCGCGCCGACCGTGCGCATGAAGCCCACCGCGCGCGTGGAGTCCACGCCGGCCCGCAGGCGAGCGAACGTGCGGCTGTCGGCGTGGAAGCCGCGCCGCTGAAGGATCGCCTGGTGCTTGTAGTGCGTGATCGGCTGCCACAGGCCGGCGAACGGCGGGTACACCGCTCCGGCGGGCAGAACGCCCACGACGATAGTCGGTACGTTGTCCACGCTGATGATGCGGCCCACGATCGCGGGATCGCCGGCATAGCGTCGCTGCCAGACCGCGTGTGACAGTACGGCGACCGCTGGCGCGTCGGCGCGCTGATCGTCGTTCAGCAGGACGCGGCCGAGCAGGGGCCGCACCCCGAGCAGCGGAAAGAATTCCGGCCCCACAAACGCGTCGCCGACGGTCTCGGTTTCGTCGTCCACGCGCAGCGTGACGCCGTCGCCGCGAACGTACGACACTCCCTCGAAGGCCTGTGCGGCGCCGGGGTCGCGCCGCCAGTCTGCGGCCGTTGGCGCTGACGGCGTTCGCATCCCGCCGTGTTCGTCGCGCTCGAGCATCATCACCAGGCGTCCGGCGTCGCGGAACGGCAGTGATCGGATCAGCACGTGGTCGGCGATGCTGACGACCGCCGTCGTGGCGCCGATGCCCAGCGCCAGCGTCAGGACGGCGACCACGGTGAATCCCGGCGCCCCGCGCAACGAGCGCAGCAGGTGGCGCGCGTCCAGCGCGACTCCGTCGAACAGCGCGAGACCGGCGGCGCGACGGCGCTCCTCCTTGAGAAGCGTCACGTTGCCGAAGCGGCGCCGCGCCTCATGGGCCGCGTCCGACCCCTCGGCGACGCTCCGGCGCGAGGCAGCGTCCAGATCGAGATGGTGCCGCACTTCGTCATCCATCTCGCGATCGTACTGGTCCCGCGCCAGCCAGACGTGAACGCGATGCCGCAGCCCATCGATGAACGACATGCCGACCTCGCCGATATGTTGACTGCCTACCTATATAGGTAGACTGTCAACATATGCGCAAGGGGCCATCATTTCACGAGCAGACTGAGGCAGGTGAGGCCGGCCTCCGCCTTCTCGAACTCCGAGATGTCGAGGGAGTGCACCGAGTAGCCCCGCTTCAGCAGGATGGCGGCCGTCTTCGGGGCGGAGGACGGGACGAACAGCGCGCTCCCGATGTCGAGGATGTTCGCGCCCTGCGGCTCGCCGTCGGCGACGTCGATCGGGTGGAGCGTGGGGAAGGACGTGACGTCGACGCAGCGCCGGTCCACGATGGCCGCGTCGTTACCGAGGTGGCTCGCCGCCGACATCAGGTGCAGGCAGCCGTGGAACGGCACGATGTGCACGTCGTACCCCGCCTGCGACGCGATGCCGCGGAGCGCCTCCGCGCCCTCCAGGTTGGTTCGGCCGCCATCGGTGACGCCGATGTAGATCGTGTCGTCGGCCTGCAGGACGTCGCCGCCATCCAGCGTCCCCGGAGCCCCGATGTGGCGCAGCTCGTGTGTCCCGGCGAGGATCTTCGCCATCGGTTCGACCTCGCCGCGGCGTGAGGGCGCTCCCGGCCGCGTGAGAACGGCGACCTCGCCGAGCATGATGGCGATGTCTTCGACGAAGCACGCGTCGGGATGCTCGTCGTCCGCCGGCAGGGACTGCACGTGGACGCCGAACTGCCGCAAGGCCAATTCGTATGCGCGATGCTGCGAGCGCGCGCGATCGAGATCGATCGGGCTGCGCTCGAGAAAGGTCAGTTCACAGTCGGCGAGCCGCACGCCGGGTGGGCGGGTTATTGCTTTCACGACATCAACATTAACTGCGATCTTAACTACGATCTTAACTGCGGTCCTTACGACGTTCTTTACTGCGTTCTTTACTACGCCTTTACGTCGGTTCTAAGATCGCTGTAAAGACCGCCGTAAAGAACGCCGTTAAGATCGCCGTTAGCCGTTTATGGAAGCCGTCGCTGCCCCCAGGTCGGAGCAGCAGGTTCCTTCATCATCCGATCGCCGGGTTTTTCCTTCAGCAGGCGGAGCGCTTCCTGCACCGCGCGCTCGAGCTGCGGATCGCGTCCGGCGATCATCTCCTTCGGATAGTTCTCGACTTCGAGGTCCGGCGCGACGCCCACGTTCTCCACGGCGAACTTGCCGTCGCGATCGATGAACCCGAAGCGCGGCGCGATCATCGAGCCGCCGTCCACGAACGGTGGCGTGTCGCTCGTGGCCACGAGTCCGCCCCACGTGCGCGTGCCGATGAGCGGGCCGATCTTGCGAGCCTTGAACATGAACGGCATCAGGTCGCCGCCCGAACCGGCCATTTCATTGATGATCATCACCTTGGGGCCCCAGATCCCGGACGCCGGGCTGGTGAACGGCACCCGCTCGCCGGCGGGATTGTTGAAGTAGCCGTCGAAGGTGCGGCCGAGGATGTCCACGATGTAGTCGGCCGCGGATCCGCCACCGTTGAACCGCTCGTCGATCACCGCGCCCTTCTTGTCCTGCTGCGCGAAGTAGTAGCGGTTGAAACTCGTGTAGCCGCCCTGGCCGGTGTTCGGAACATAGACGTACGCCAGCTGGCCATTGGACAGCGAATCGACGATGCGACGGTTGCGCTCCACCCACGCGCGCGTGCGCAGCCCCTGCTCGTTCGCCACGGGAACCACCGTGACGTTGCGCGCCCCCTCCATCGTTGGCCGGCTGTTGACCGCGATCACAGTCTGACGATTCGCGGTGCCGTCCAGCAGCCGATAGATGTTGTCCGGCGCGCGCAGCTCCACGCCGTTCACCGCCACGATGTACTCGCCGTTGGCCACGTTCACGCCGGGCTCGGCGAGCGGCGCGCGCAGGTCCGGGTTCCAGCTCTCGGCCGTGTAGATGCGAGCAATGCGGTAGCGGCCGTTGTCGATGGTGAAATCCGCTCCCAGCAGCCCGCCGAGCGCTTGCGGCACTTCCGGCATCTCGCCACCGCGCACGTACGAGTGCCCGATAGCCAGCTCAGCGCCCATGTTGTCCATGAGGTAGTTGAGCTCCGCGCGATGCATCGCGTAGGGCAGCAGCGGCTCGTACATCCGCTTGGCCGCCACCCAGTCCGTGCCGTGCAGGTTGCGCACGTAGAAATTGTTGCGCTGGTTGCGCCAGCCTTCGTCGAAGATCTGCTTGAACTCCGCTTTCGGATCCACGAAGGCGCGCAGCTGCATGGTGAGTCTGCCCGAGCTGGCCTGCGGAATCGCGCGGTCGGCGTCCACGAGGAACAGGTTCGGTCCGGCGGCTCCCTGCCCGCCACCACCGCCGCCGCCTCCACCCCCGCCACCCGTGCGATACAGCAGCTTCCGGCCGTCGGCGCTCACGACGTACTGCGCCACGCCGCTCGCGAACGGCTGCGCGCGCCGCGCGCTCAGCTGGTAGCGGTGCAGAACGCCGCCGCCACCGAAGCCACCGCCGCCCCCGCCCGTCCCGCTGTTCGGAACGGACTCGATGAAGAACACGGTGCCGGCCACGCCCGGCTTGAGCTGGCCGTAGTCGCGCAGCGCCACCGACTGCACGGCGACGATGCGGTTCTGCAACCCATCGAAGTCGAGGCGCACGGTGACGGGCCTGCGCGTGGCGCGTGCGCTGTCGGTCGTAGCGCCGCCCGCCCGCGTGGAATCCGGCTGCGAGTCTCTTGCCGCGCGCCGTCCGGTCTCCTCGTCGCTCTCGGGCAACAGCGGCGACGCGTCGGCCTTGGACAGCACCATCACGTACAGCCCGCGCGTGGTCGTGCGTTCGTACGCGGACATGTCGAGCACCGACGAATTGAGGCCGTAGTCGGTAGAGGCCAGGAACCACAGGTGCTTGCCGCCCGCATCCCACGCCGGCGAGACGACGTCCGAGAGTCCGTCCGTCACCTGCTTCGTCTGCCCGGTCTCGACGTCATAGATGAAGAGCGCGCGGAACAGCGACGGCAGGTGCTTGGGGTACGCGAGGTAGCGCGAGTCCGGGCTCCACGCGGGCACGATGCTGCGCTCGGCGTGATAGTACGGGTCGGCGTCGGCGATCTGTGCGCGGCCGCTGGCGACGTCCACCAGCCAGAGGCGGAAGTGCGTGTCCTGGAACGAGATCTTCTGGCCGTTCGGTGACCACGCTGGCGCGAAGTAGTTCGCCGGCTCCGGGATCGAGATCTCGCGCGGCGTACCCAAGCCGTCCTGAGCGGCGATGTAGAGCCTGTACTCGCCACCCCTGTCGCTGAAGTACGACACGAAGCGGCCGTCCGGTGACCACGACGGCGCGCGCTCGGCCGACGCGCTCGAGTTGGTGAGGTTGCGAACGTCGCCCTTCTCGGCGGGGATCGTGAAGATCTCGCCGCGCGCCTCGACCGCGGCGCGCCGGCCCGTGGCCGAGAGCGCCAGGTTGGTGACGCGGTTCGCCACGTCCTTCCACTGCGGCATCATCCAGGGGAAGTCGCCGGTCGCGGTGATGCGCACGATGCGCGAGCGCCCCGTTGCCGCATCCAGTTCGTGGATGTATCCCGCCTGCTCGAAGACGAGGGCGCTGCCCCCGGCGTCGAGCGACTTGACGTCGAAATCGGTGAACTTCGTGATCTGCGTGAGCTTCTTCGACTGCGGCTCGAAGCTCCAGACGTTGGAGACGCCGTCGCGATCGGAGAGGAAGTACACCGTGCCCCCGATCCAGGCCGGATCCATCTCCTTGGAGTCCTTCCACGGCGTCGTGACGACGTCGTTGGTCCGCAGATCCATGATCCAGATCGGCTTGTTCTGCCCGCCGCGGTAGTTGCGCCGCTCCTCGTCCCAGCTGCTCGGCATCCTGTACGCGACGAAGCGGCCATCGGGAGAAATCTTCCCCTGGAACGCACGCGGCATCGGCAACGGTTCGGCGACACCGCCCGTGATCGGGATCGTCCAGAATCGCGGCGCGGCGCTCGGGGCTGCAGTAGCCCGCCCGGAAGCAAACAAGACGCCGCGGCCGTCAGCGGTCCACCCCTGCACCTGATCCGCCGACGGGTGCCAGGTGAGGCGCTTCGGCTCGCCGCCGCGCGCCGGTACGACATACACGTCGGTGTTTCCGCCGTACTGGCCGCTGAAGGCGACGAGGGCACCGTCGGGGGAGAGCTGCGGATTCGATGCCTCTCCCTGGAAGCTGGTGAGCCTGCGGGCTTCGCCCCCGGCACGTTCGACGATCCAGATGTTGCCCGCGTACGCGAGCGCGATGTGCGTAGCGCTGACGCTCGGAGTGCGCAGCAGGCGCGTGCCCCCATTGGGATCGACGTTGCCGTCGGATGCCATCCGGACAGTGGGCTGTGCGGCGGCGACACAGGTCACCGCGGCGCTCAGGCTGAGAGCGCGAATGAGGGACGCAGGCACGGAGAGGCGCATGAAGTGGTGGGCTGGGTGTTACGGTAGAACTTGCCGCTCGCGCCGCGCGCGTGCCAGAGCATGCGGCAGGCGCAGCTGCAGCGGGTTGGGGCCGCTCGGTCCCACCCCTCGGCACGCCTGGCGCATGTGCCGGTTGCGAGCGGGTTTGCGCGCTTTCAACTTCCTTGGATGCGTCGATACCTCATTGCACTCGCCCTGATCGCCGGTCCGGCCCTGGCCCAGGCTCCTCGCCAGTTGACCACCGCTGATTATGCCCGCGCCGAGAAGTTCCTCGGCACCACGACCGCCCCGCTGGTCACCGGAGCCGGAGTCCGGGCCAACTGGCTCCCCGACGGCCGGTTCTGGTACCGCACGACGCGCCCGAACGGCTCAGAGTTCATGCTCGTGGACCCGGCGCGCCGCGCCAAGGCGTCCGCGTTCGACCACTCGCGGCTCGCCACGGCGCTCAACGCCGCGATCCCGGGGGGGCGCTTCGAGGGGAACCGGCTGCCGTTCCAGACGATCGAGTTCTCGGATGACATGCGTTCGATCACCGCGAACGCGCAGAGCCGCCGGGTGCGGTGCGACCTCCAGGCGTACGCGTGCACGGTCCAAGACTCGGCGACTGGCGCAGCCGCTCCGCCGCGGAGCTCCAGCGTCTCACCCGACGGCAAACGCGCGGCCTTCATCAGGGACTACAACCTGTGGGTGAAGGACCTCGGGACCGGGAAGGAGACACAGCTCACAACCGACGGCGTCAAGGACTTCGGCTACGCCACCGACAACGCCGGCTGGATGCACAGCGATCGGCCGGTCGTCACCTGGTCGCCCGACTCGAAGAAGATCGCGACGTTCCAGCACGACGGCCGCGGCATCGAGCGAGATGTATCTCGTGTCACGACGAACGCGGGCGCGCCGAAGCTGCGAGGCGTGGAAGTATCCGCTGCCCGGCGACAGCGTGATCTTCCGCATCCAGCGCGTCGTCATCGACCTCGACGCCGCCGGCGGACCGCGCGTCGTCCGCCTCCAGATGCCGCCGGACGCAGCACCGCTCCACGGTGTCCGACCACGTCTCGTGCGGCGGCGCCATCTGCGACGTGCGAGTGGTATCCGGACGGCTCACACGTCGCGTTCATCTCCGAGCTCGCGCGACCACAAGCAGGCCTGGTTCCGCGTCGCCGACGCGAACACCGGCGATGTGCGCACGCTGTTCGAGGAGACGTCGCCGACGCAGTTCGGCGACGCAGCGCGACCGAGAACTCTGGCGCGTGCTGCCCGCGTCGAACGAGTTGATCTGGTGGTCGCAGCGCGACAACTGGATGCACCTCTATCTCTACGACCTCGCGACCGGCCGGCTCAAGAACCGGATCACCGACGGGCGACGGCAACGTCGACGAGATCGTGCGCGTCGACGAGAAGGCGCGCACGATCTACTTCATCGGGCAACGGGCAAGGAAGCCGGGCGCGATCCGTACTTCCGGCACTTCTATAGGATCGGGTTCGACGGACGGACCAGCAGCTGCTGACGCCGGAGAACGCCGACCACGTCATCACGCATGTCGCCCGACGGCCAGTACTTCGTGGACATGTACTCGACGCCGACGACGCCGCCGGTGAGCCGTGCTGCGCGACGCGAACGGCGAACGCTGCGTCAGACGCTCGAGCGCGCCGACATCTCGCGCCTCGTGGCGACAGCGGCTGGCGTCCGCCGACGCCGATCACGATGAAGGCGCGCGACGGCAAGACGGACATCTACGGCCTGATGTTCACGCCGTCGAATCTCGATTCGACGAAGAAGTATCCGATCGTCAACTACATCTACCCCGGCCCGCAGAGCGGCAGCGTCGGCCCGCGCAGCTTCACCCCCGCGCGCGGCGACAACCAGGCGCTCGCGGAGCTCGGCTTCGTCGTCGTCGCGATCGACGGCATGGGCACGCCCGGCCGCTCGAAGGCGTTCCACGACGCGTACTACGGCGACATGGGCGACAACACGCTGCCCGATCAGGTGGCGGGCATGAAGGAGCTGGCGCAGCGCTATCGCTTCATCGACATCGACAAGGCCGGCATCTGGGGACACTCCGGCGGCGGCTTCGCCACCGGCGGCCGCGATGTTCCGGTATCCCGACTTCTTCAAGGTCGGCATCTCGCGAGTCCGGCAATCACGACAACCGCGTCTACGAGGACGACTGGGGCGAGCGGTACCAGGGTCTGCTCGTGAAGAACGGTCCGACGCGACAACTACGCCGACGAGGCCAACCAGACGCACGCGAAGAATCTCAAGGGCAAGCTGCTGCTCGTGCACGGCGGCATGGACGACAACGTGCCGCCGTACAACACGCAGCTCGTGGTGGACGCGCTCGATGAAGGCGAACAAGGACTTCGATCTGCTGATGCTTCCCGAACGCGCGGCACGGCTACGGCGCGCAGAACAACTACATGATGCGCCGCCGCTGGGACTACTTCGTGAAGACACCTGCTGGGCGCCGAGCCGCCGAAGGAGTACCAGATCGGCCGGCCGTCGCTCGTCCCATGAGCGCGCGACGAACGCTCTCCGGCGTTCTTGCGGCGATCGCGGCCGCGTCGGCGTGCGGCTCCACTGTGACGGTGAAACCCGGCGGCACCACCACCGCCGACCGGGCGACGCTGGCCCAGGTGTACTACTGGAAAGCCAAGCCGGGGATGCTGGCGGAGTACAATCGGTACATCGGCGAGGTCGCCGACAAGATTGACGCAGAAGCCAGGAAGCAGGACGCGTTCATCAGCGTCACGACCTACCAGTCGCGCGACTCGCTGTCGCCATGGACCCACATGCGCGTGTTCCTGCTCCGCGATTCGGCGCAGCTTCGGGGCCTGACCGCCCAGATCGATTCCGCGGGCGCCCGCCTCGAGCCCGACCCCAACAGGCGTCTCGTCCGCGACGAATACGCTGCGAAGCTGCGCGAGCGCGTCGGCAGCGCGCTGCTCGAGGTCATCCGATAAAAGTCTTCGAGCGTGAATCCTGCCTGAACAAGCTACTCTGTCCGAAGGTCGTTTCGATTTCCGCCGATCGCGCCGATTCCGCCGATGCCAGTGGTCTCATTGCGCCGCGCCTATCGGCGAGATCGGCGCAATCGGCGTGAATCTCAATGACCTTCGGGCTGTGGAGCCGTTCGCGCCCCTGGAAGTGACCCCTCGCGCGCTTGCGCGCGCGTGGCCACCGGGGCATGATCTCGCATGAGCTCATTCATCTCACGCCGGGACGTGCTCAAGGCCGCCGCCGGCGCGTGCGGCGCCGCCATCGCCGCCCCGATGATCAACCTCGGCCGCTTCTCGCTGTTCGCCCGCGCCGCCGAATACTCAGAACGAGCCATCCGGCTGGTGCGCGAGTCGGTCGTCGTCGACATGCTCAGCCCCATCACGCTCAACTTCCCGCTCTTCGCGAAGTGGGAAGCGCAACCTGAGCTGTTCGGTCCCGCTGAGTTCAAGCCGTATCAGGACTCGGGGATCAACGTCTTCCACATCGCCGTCGGTACCGGCGGACAGGATCCGCGCGGCAGCACGCTGGATTTCATCTCGAAGTGGAATTCCTTCCTCGCCGGCCAGGACGAGCGCTTCATGCGCATCGACAGCGCCGCCGACTTCGACCGCGTCAAGAAGTCGGGCAAGGTGGGCATCCTGATCGGCGTGCAGAACTCGGAGCACTTCCGCACGCTGAACGACGTGGACTACTTCCACGGCCTCGGCCAGCGCGTCTCACAGCTCACGTACAACGCGCGCAACCTCATCGGCGACGGCTCCACGGAACGCACCAACAACGGGTTGAGCGACTTCGGCGTCGCGATCGTCGACCGCATGAACAAGGCGGGGATGGCCGTGGACGTCTCGCACTGCGGCGAGCAGACGTCCATCGACGCCTGCGGCGTGTCGAAAAAGCCGGTGCTGATCACGCACTCGAACGCGCGGGCGCTAGCCGCGGGCCACCCACGCACCAAGAGCGACGACGCGATCAAGGCCATGGCGAAGACCGGCGGCGTCATGGGGATCACGGGCGTGCGGATGTTCGTCAAGGTGGACGAACCCACCACGATCGAGCACATGCTCGACCACTACGACCACGTGGCGAAGCTCGTTGGTGTCGAGCACCTTGGCATCGGCAGCGACATCGATCTCGACGGCTACGACGACATGCCGCCCGAGGACAACAAGAGACTCCGCGCCAGCTACAAGGGCAGCTACGGCTTCCGCGACAAGCTCGACATCGAGGGCGCGGACCACCCCAAGCGCATGTACGACGTCACCGAGGGGTTGATCCGCCGCAAGTACAGCGACGCGCACATCCGCGGGGTCCTTGGCGGAAACTTCCAGCGCGTGCTGGGACAGATCTGGTCTGTGCCGCCAGCCGAGAGCCCGCGGCCGCAGCAATAATTCGATCATCACACATCCGAGCGCGGAAGGTTTATCGCGGACTACGCGGAACACGCGGACAACTGCACGCGGAAATCGCAATGTGTTTTGTTGGTCCGCGTGTCGTTTCAGCGTGGTCCGCGTCTTCCGCGATAGCCTTCGGCGCTGGAATGCCTGGCGTTTCCACCAATAGACACCTACGGCCATGCGCTCACTCTCAGTCGCCACCCTACTCGCCGTCTGCTCAACGGCGCTGTTCGCACAGCACGATCAGCATTTCGTGCCCGCGCGCGACAAGGGCGCGACCCTCGGCACGATCGTCTTTCCGAACTCCGGCAACCCGGCGGCGCAGCAGCCGTTCCTGCGTGGTGTCGCGCTGCTGCACAGCTTCGAGTACGAGGCCGCGGCGACCGCGTTCAAACACGCGCAGAAGGCCGACCCCGGCCTCGCGCTGGCGTACTGGGGCGAAGCGCTCACGTACAGCCACGTGGTGTGGCGCATGGAAGACATCCCCGCGTCGCGACGCGCGCTGGCGAAGCTGGCGCCGACCGCCGAGGCGCGCCTGGCGAAGGCGAAGACGCCGCGCGAGCGCGCGTTCGGCACGGCCGTCGAGGCGTTCTATCAGGACGGCACGCTCAACCAGCGCGTGAGCGCCTACTCGGACTCGCTGCGCAGGCTGGCCGCGTCCGATACCACCGATCGCGAGGCGGCGGCGTTCGCGGCGCACGCGCTCATGCTGGCAGGATATCAGGCGGAGGGCGACGCCCGCACGAAGCTGTTCAGGGAAGCCGCGGACCTCGCGCAGCGCGTGGCGGCGGCGAATCCCGATCATCCCGGCGCGACGCATTACCTCATCCATCTGTACGACTCGCCCGGCATGGCGCAGCATGGGCTGGCGTTCGCGCGCGCGTACGACAGGATCGCGCCGGACGCGGAACACGCGATCCACATGCCATCGCACATCTATCTGCAGCTCGGCATGTGGGACGACGTCGTTCGGTCCAACGAGCGGGCCTGGGCAGCGTCGCGAAAGCCCGACAACGAAGGCGGTCCCGACTGGCACGCGTTCGCCTGGCTCCAGTACGGCTACCTCCAACAGGGCCGCAACGCCGAAGCGCGGGGATTGATCGACACCGCCCGCGCGCTCTTCGGATCGGCCGGAGCGTACGACGTGGACGCCAGCTTCGTGCTGCCGCGTCTCGAGTTCCAGTACGCCGTCGAGACGGACACGTGGGAAAAGGCGATCAGCGCGCCCAAGGCGGTGTCGGGCGGGCCGATGTCCGAACGCGAGCGCGCGTTCCGGCTCTTCGCCACCTACTGGCGGGCGGTGGACGCCGCGCAACGCGGTGACCCGGCCCTGGCGACGCTGGCGGCGCCGTTCCTCGCGATCGCCGATTCGGTGCGCGCGGGGTTACCGCGTTCCGCGGTGCAGGCGTCCAACGCGCTGGTCGTGAGCGCGCTCGTACAGCGCTCGCGCGGCGACACGGCCGGGGCGCTGAAAACGCTGCGGGAGGCGGCGGCAAAGGAAAAGGGCTTCGGCCCCTTCGTCGGACCGCCGGAACGCGTGTTCGCGGCTGAGCTGTGGGCGACCGAGGCGCTTCGCGGCGCTGCCGGCGCGGACGCGGAGCTCGTCGCGGCGCTGGAAAACGTGCTGCGCATCGCCCCCAATCGCTCCCGGACGACGACGCTGCTTCAAGAGGTCAAGACGCGCCTGCGGTAGTTCGCGCCGGAGACGCCCAAGGCCCGACTAGCTGGTCCATACCGGTTCCGGCCTGCATCTTCCGTGTGCCCTTTTTCCGGACACGGACATGCGCCAGCTCGCCCGCCTTTGCCTGTTGATCGTCGTCCTGGTTTCGCCCGCGAACGCGCAAGCGGTTCGACAGGCGTCCGGGTCCCCGCTGTTCTCGGCCGAGGACGCACTCGACATCACCAGCTTCCAGGTTGCCGATCTCACCGCCGACGGCCGGTGGCTGGCGGCGACGTCGTCGGTACGCCGCGACGGCTTCGGTGCCGACTTCCGGCGCGATGCTGACCCGACCTATGTGCGCCCCAACGCGGTGCGTCTCTGGGTGGTCGATACGCGCACCGGCGAGCGGCGCGCCGTGTTCCCGGACAAACGCAGCGTCCGGTCGGCTCGCTGGTCGCCGGATGGCTCGCAGTTGGCCCTCCTGCAGTTCAACGGCACCAGCTTCGAGCCGGTGATCTGGAATCGCGCATCGGGCAGGGTGACGACAGTGAAGCCGCCGGCAGGCAAGTATCTCGCCGAGAACAGCGACCTGCGCTGGACCCCGGACGGCACGCGCCTGACTTTCTCGCTGCGAACGCCCGAGTGGCGCAAGGAAGCGCAAGCGATGTTCGCCAACCTCACGGCGGGCCCGGTGCTCGTGATGTCCAGCAAGGAACCGTTCCTGTCGTGGGAAGCGCTGCGCCGCCTTTCGGCTAAGCAGAGCGTCGTTTCTTACGAGGTGAAGAGCGGCCGGACGACGGAGCTGCTCGCCGAAGGTCGCATCAGCAACTTCGACCTCACCGAGGACGCGAGCGCGGTCGTCGTCAGCGAGGACATCACGAAGAAGACCGACTACGACGTCATCTTCGGAACCGACAACCAGCTGGTCGCGCGCCGGCTCGATTGTGCCGCGCAGCAGAGCGACTGCGCCAAACCGCGTACGCTGCTGGCGTCGCTGAAGCAGACGACGATCATGTGGGCGCGTGACGGCAAGCGGTTCGCCTACAGCAAAGAGGGCAAGGTCTTCACCGGGTCCATTGGAGACACGGCCACGAAACAGATCGCCGGCGCGCCCGCCAACGAGAAGAACGACCCGGCGGACACCACCAAGGCGACGCGCGACCGGCGCGCGAAGCTGCGGTTCTCGGTCGTGCGCTACAGCCCGGCCGGCGACGCCATCGTCATCTCGAACAACGAGGGCCTCTGGCTGTACGACGTCGCCGGCGGCGCGAACGAGCTGATCGTGGCGACGTCGGACTCCAATCCCGATCTCCCGCGCGTCCAGCTGGCCTCGTGGAGCGACGATGGCAGGAAGCTGTATTTCACGAGCGCGTCGCGCACGAAATGGGAGCGCGGCGTCCTCCGCTACGATCGCGACGCGAAAAAGCTCGAGCCGCTCATCATGGATGGACGGAGCTACTCGGGCATCCGGATCTCGAAGGACGGCAGGACGGTCGTCTTCAATGCCGCGTCGGGCAACCGGCCGGCGGACATCCATGTCGCCGATGCCAACTTCCAGAACGCGCGCCCGCTGCTCGCGACGAACCCGCAGCTCGGCGCCAAGCGGCTCGGCAAGACCGACCTGCTCACGTACCTCGACGCGGACGGGCACAAGAAGTACGCGGTCATGCACTTCCCCGCCGACTACGCGCCGGGCAAGGCGTATCCCACGGTCTTCATCATCTACGAGGACTTCTTCGACGACAGCTTCGACGCGACGGCGAACATCCTCAACGCGCACGGCTATCTCGTGGTGAAGCCCTCGGTCGACTTCGACATCGGCTTCCCCGGCGAGGCGTGGCTCAAGGGCGTCACCTCGGCTGCGAACAAATTGATCGAGATGGGGCTCGCGGATTCCACCCGGCTCGGCGTCCAGGGTGGCAGCTACGGTGGCTATGCGACCAACCTGCTCATCACGCAGACGAACCGCTTCCGCGCCGCGATCAACATCTCGGGAAAGGTGGACATCATCAGCTTCTACACCGACAGTCCCCGGCTCGGCGTCCGCAACATCCACGCGGCGGAGAAGAGCCAGGACCGGCTCGGCGCCACCCTGTGGCAGCAGCCGCAGAAGTACGTTGCCCACTCGGCCATCATGTTCGCCGATCGCATCAAGACGCCGCTGATGCTGATCACCGGCCAGCTCGACTCCAACGTTCCGGCGGACAACACACGCGAGATGTACTACGCGCTCAGGCGGCTGGACAAGGAAGTGGTGTGGGTCAACTACATGAACGGCGGCCACGGCGGCGGCAATGACACCGCCGACAACTGGCTCGACATGAACCGCCGCATGGTCGAGTGGTACGACGCCAAGCTGAAACGGCCGGCGGAGAAGACCGCTACCAACTAGGGCAACTCGCACTGCGACGGGCCGCCCGGACCAATCAGGAAACCATTTTTACCACAGAGGACACAGAGGAACTCAGAGGACACCACGTTTGTGGTCTCTGTGTCCTCTGTGTCCTCTGTGGTAAATGATTTTGTTGTTTTTTGGGCGTGGCAGGAATGACAAGCGCTGCGTTTGGTGTTATTACATGCCCATGAGACTCGTCGCGACACTGTTCCTCGCGGGCCTCTCGACCCAGGCCGCTGCCCAATCCACCCTCATCCGGGGCGCGTCGATCGTCGATGGCACCGGAGCTCCGGCCCGCGTCACCGACGTGCGGATCGAAGGTGGCCGCATCACCGATGTCGGCGGCGCGACGCCCCGTCCGGGCGAACGCGTGGTAGACGCTCGCGGATTGACGCTCGCGCCGGGATTCATCGACGCGCACTCGCACCACGACCGCGGACTGCTCCGGCAGCGCGAGGCGCTCGCGGCCGTGTCCCAGGGCATCACGACGATCGTCGTGGGCCAGGACGGCGGCTCGCAGTTCCCGCTCGCGAACTTCTTCGCGCGGCTCGACAGCCAGCCATCGGCGGTCAATGTCGCGTCGTACGTGGGACACGGGACGCTGCGCCGGCGCGTGATGGGCGACGACTTCGCGCGCGTCGCGACCGACGCCGAGGTGGCGCGCATGCGCGACCTCCTGCGCGAAGAAATGTCCGCCGGCGCGCTGGGCCTCTCCACGGGGCTCGAGTACGACCCCGGCATTTTCTCCGCGCCGGGCGAGGTGCTGGAGCTGGCGAAGGTCGCGGCGTCATTCGGCGGGCGGTACATCAGCCATATCCGAAGCGAGGACCGCGAGTTCTGGCAGGCCCTCGACGAGCTGCTGCGCATCGGCGCCGAAGCGAAGATCCCGGTGCAGGTGTCGCACATGAAGCTCGCGATGCGCGGGCTCTGGGGACGCGGCGACAGCCTGGTGCGTGTGCTCGAGCGCGCGCGGGCACGGGGGATTCAGGTGACGGCCGACGTCTACCCCTACACGATGTGGCAGTCCACGCTCACGGTGCTGTACCCCAAGCGCAATTTCTCGGATCGCGCCGAGACGGAGTTCATCCTGAAGGAAGTCGCCGCGCCCGAGGATCTCGTGATCGGCGACTACGAGCTGGAACCGTCGTACGTGGGCAAGCACGTCGGCGAGATCGCCGCGATTCGCAGGAGCGACCCGGCCACGACGCTCATGGCGCTGATCGCCGAGTCGCAGGCGAAGCAGGCGGACGAAAGCGTGGTGGCGCGCGGCATGGACGAGCGTGACATCGCGACGTTGTATCGCTGGCCGTTCGCGGGCGTGTCGAGCGACGGCGCGCTCGACGGAGCGCACCCCCGCGGATTCGGCGCGTTTCCACGGATGCTCGGCCGCTACGTGCGCGAGATGCGCGTGGTCAATCTCGAGGAAGCGATCCGGCGGATGACGAGCCTTTCCGCCGCAAGCCTGGGCATCACGGACCGAGGCGTCATCAAGACGGGAATGCGAGCCGACCTCACGCTGTTCGACCCGGCGACCGTGATCGACCGGGCGACGATGGCGAAGCCGCACGAACCGTCGGTCGGAATCAAGACCGTGTGGGTGAATGGCGAGGTCGTGTACTCGGAAGGGCGAACGACAGGCCAGTACCCTGGAAAGATCGTTAGACGTTCTACGGCAAGCGTCATACGTCAAACGTCCAACGTCGAACGTACGGCGCCCGACATGGAGCGCGTCGACTCGCTGGTGCGCGCGGAGATGAAGCGCCAGCGGATTCCCGGACTCGCCGTCGCGATCGTCCACAACGGCGCAGTCACCACGAAAGGCTACGGGTACGCGAACCTCGAGCACATGGTGCCGGTCACCGACGCCACGATCTTCCAGTCGGGATCGCTCGGCAAGATGTTCACGGCAGCGGCGGTGATGCTCCAGCTGGAGGACAGCAAGCTCGCGCTCTCCGACCCGCTCACGAAGTTCTTCCCGGACGCGCCGCCCACGTGGCGCGACATCACGGTGCGTCACCTCCTGACGCACACGTCCGGCATTCCGGACTACACCACCGACGCGTTCGACTACCGCAAGGACTACACGGAAGAGGAGCTGGCGCGCTTCGCCTTCGCCGAGAAGCTGGAGTTCCCGGCGGGGTCGCGCTGGAACTACAGCAACACCGGCTACGCGCTGCTCGGCTTCATCGTCGGCAAGGTCTCCGGCAAGTTCTACGGCGACGTGCTGAAGGAGCGCGTCTTCGGACCGCTGGGAATGACGACGACGCGGGTGATCACCGAAGCGGACCTCGTTCCGAATCGCGCCGCCGGATACCGGCTCGCGCAGGGCGAACTGAAGAACCAGGAGTGGGTCGCGCCGCAGCTCAACACCACCGCGGACGGCGCGCTGTACTTCTCGGTGCGGGACATCGTGGCGTGGGAAGCGGGCGTCAAGAAGCGCGCGATCCTCAAGCCCGAAAGCTGGGATCTCATCCTGTCGCCCGTGCGGCTGAACAGCGGCAAGACGTATCCGTACGGCTTCGGGTGGTCCATCGACGCCCGCGCGGGACAGCCGCTGCACCAGCACGGCGGCTCGTGGCAGGGGTTCCAGACGACCTTCAAGCGCTTCATCGGGAACGACCTCACCATCTCTGTCTTCTCGAACCTGGCGCAGTCGGATCCCGGCGCCATCGCCGAGGGCATCGCGACGCTGTACAATCCGCGACTCGCGGTTCCCAAGCCGACGCCGATCGAGGATCGCGAGCCGCATGTCGCGGCCAAGCTGCATCGCATCCTCGACACCACGCGCGACGGAAAGTTGACGGCCGCCGAGTTCGCCTACGTGCGGGCGGGCTTCTTCCCGGGCGCGGCGGATTACTACCGGGACATGCTGCGCCGGATCGGAAAGCCGTCGCGCACGGTGCTCGTCGAGCGCAGCGAGATCGGCGACGACCGCACGTATCTCTACGAGCTGACGTTCGGCGACAGGGTGTATCTCGCGCGGCTCGGGCTGGCACCGGACGATCGGGTGTCGGCGTTTTCGCTCAGACCGAAGCCCTGACAAGCACAAAAGCGTGAGCACGAACCAACACGAACACGGCACGAACCAACACGAACAGCGCGCACTAACGCGAACGCACGGGTTCTTACGGAGAATGGAGAAATGCGCCTCAATCTGCTCCTGGCAGGTTCGCTCATCGTAGCGATGACGACGACGGGCCAATCGCAAGCGGTCACAAAATATGTGCGATTCGCGCGCGGCAACGTGGCGACGTTCGGGATCCTCCAGGGCGACATCATTCGCGAGCTGCGCGGCGACCTCTTCGCCAACCCGCAGGCGACGGGACGCGTCCACAACCTGTCGGACGTCAGGCTGCTCGCGCCCGTGGTGCCCGGGAAGGTGATCGCGGTGGGCCTCAACTACCTCTCGCACCTGGGAGAGCGCCCGGCTGCGGAGTATCCTGGGCTGTTCACCAAGTACCCGACGTCCATCGTGGCGACCGGGGATTCCATCGTCCTGCCCGCCGACAGCCGGAACGCGCACTACGAGGGCGAGATGGTGATCGTCATCGGCAAGCGCGCGAAGAACGTCCCGGTCGAGGACGCCAGGTCGTATGTGTTCGGCGTCACCGCCGGCAACGATGTGAGCGAGCGAGACTGGCAGCGCGCGGACCTGCAGTGGTTCCGCGCCAAGGCGGCCGACACCTTCGGGCCGCTCGGCCCCGCGATCGTGACGGGGCTCGACTATGACAACCTGCTCCTCCAGACGCGTCTCAACGGAGAAGTCGTGCAGTCGCAGCGCACCAAGGACCTGATCTTCAACGTGTCGACCATCGTCAGCTACGTGAGCCGCTACGTGACGCTCATGCCGGGCGACATCATCTACACCGGCACGCCCGGCACCACGCGTCAGATCAAGGCCGGCGATGTGGTCGAGATCGAGCTCGAGGGAGTCGGCGTGGTCAGGAACCCCGTGATACAGGCGCCGGCCGACGCGAGGCTCGCGGTCGCCCTCCGTCCCGCGGGAACGGTGGCGGCTCCGCGCGAGGCATGGCCGCAGCACTCGATGGACCGGCCGCGGCCGCCCGTCGTGAATCCGGGAGCGGCGGGCGCGCCCCTTCCGCCGCCCTCGGACGCGATCGTCCTCTTCGACGGCTCGTCGCTGAACGGCTGGCGCGTCGCCGACAGCGTGGGCGGAGCGGCCAGATGGAAGGTCGAGAACGGCTATATGGAAGTGGTGCGCGGCACGGGCTCCATCGCCACGAAGCAGGGGTTCCGTGACGTCCAGCTCCACGTCGAGTGGGCGGCGCCGGTCCCGGCCACGGCGAGCGGACAGAATCGCGGCAACAGCGGAGTCTTCTTCCAGGAGCGATACGAGGTGCAGGTGCTCGATTCCTACCAGAACGACACCTACCCCGACGGGCAGGCGGCTTCGATCTACGGCCAGTTCCCGCCCCTGCTCAACGCGAGCCGCCCGCCCGGCGAGTGGCAGACCTACGACATCGTCTTCCGCGCGCCGCGCTTCGACGCGACCGGACGCGTCACGTCGCCCGCGCGAATGACGGTGTTCCACAACGGCATTCTGGTGCAGGAGAACATGGCGCTGCTCGGGCCCACGTCGAACCAGCGACGCGCTCCGTACGAAGCGCACCCCGATCGGCTGCCGATCTCGCTCCAGGACCACGGCGATCCGGTGCGCTACCGCAATATCTGGGTGCGCGAACTGAGTGCGCCGTAACGATGCGCAGTCACAACGTGATGGAGGAGGCCACGATGTTCGAAGGGTCATGCGGATTCTCACAGATTTCTACCGATCTCGCTGATTGACGAGAATGTCGTTGTTGCATCGGCGTGATCGGCTGAGATCGGCGTTGATCGGCGTCAGCCTTCTGGCTGTGGGGCTTTTGCTGGCAGGGGACGCATCCGGGGCCAATGCCCAGACACCCGCGGGAAAGGGCGCCACTCCGGCGCCGCCGCTCCAGGTGAGCGACATCCTCGGCGTCCGCGAATTCGCCGACCGCGTGCAGGTGGACCTGTCGCCCGACGGCAAGTTCATGGCCTTCTCGCTCCAGGATCCGACACGCGCGGCCGTACGCGACTCGATGCCGACGTCGCAGTACTTCGGAGCCACCGGCGTTCCCCGCGGGCATCGCGGCACCGACGTCCATGTGACCGATGTGCTCTCGGCACAGACGCGCAACATCACGCAGGGGCGCGGCGCCAACTGGTCCCCCGTCTGGTCGCCCGACGGCCGCACGCTCGCGTTCCTCTCGGATCGCGACGGCGCTGTCCGGGTGTGGCTGTGGCATCGCCCGACGCGCGTGCTGCGACGCCTCAGCGCCGAACCCGTGCGCGTGTTCTTCGGGTTCGAGAGCATTCGCTGGTCGCCCAGCGGCCGACGCGTCGCGGTGAAGCTCTCGCCGCTCGGTCTCACCCGCGCGCAGCTCGACCAATTGCTGCCCGCGCCCGCGAAGCCCGCGGCGACGACTCCACCGGTTCGATCGGCCGACGGCGTCAGCGCGACGGTGTACGTGGCCACGCAGGCGGGCGAGCAGGCCGCGACGCCGCCGCTCGCGGTCAATCTCGACAGCACGCGCTCGTTCCTCAACGCGGAGCTGCGCGACCTCGCGGTGATCGACGTCGTGAGTGGACGCGTGGCAGCGGCTCGCGAACCGGGTGCGCGTCATGGGCTGGCACTGGGCGCCCGACGGGCGCTCCATCGCCTTCACCACGCGCCAGCCGGACGGCGGCCGCGGACTGCTGGTGTACGACAACTACGACCTGTTCGTCGCGGACACGGCGGGCCGCGGCGCCGCGGCTCGTCGCGCCTCGCATCGTGCAGGAGTACGGCCTCAACGTCTCCTGGTCGCCGAGCGGGCGTACGCTGGCGTTCACGTCGGACAGCACGCTGTACATCGTTGGGCGCGATGGCGGCCTGGCGCAGCGGCTCGAAGCCGGTGGCCGCTCGTTCGCGCACGGGTATCGCGCGCCGCTGTGGCAGGGCGAGGACACGCTGCTCGTCGGTGTCCGCGGACACGCTCTGGCGCGTGAGCGTTCCGGGCGGCGACGCGACGCCGTCGCGGTGCCCGAGGGCCGGAGGCTGCTCGACATCGTCGCGCCCGCCGACGCACAGCGCGTCACGCGCGGAGCGTCTGTCGATCGCCGTACACGACCCCGCGACCAAGCTCTCCGGGTTCCGCACGATCGATTTCACCAACGGCACGTACACGGGCGCGCTCGAGGAGGCAGGTGGCGCTCGGCTCCGACGGCCCGTACCATCTGGACACGTCGGCCGACGGACAGACGATCTCGTATGTCGCCGAGCGCGCCGACATGCCGCCGGAGGTGTGGGTCACGCAGGAGCCGCTGACGCACTCGAATCGCGTCACGAACAACAACCCGCAGGTCGCGCGGCTGCGCCTCGGCGCCACGCGGCTGGTCCAGTGGACAGGGTCCTCGTGGCGAAGTGCTGCGCGGCGCGCTGTTGATGCCGGGGAACTACGAGCCCGGCAAGCGATTCCCGCTCGTGGTCAAGGTGTACGGCGGCGCGCTGCTGTCGGGACGCATCCACCGGTTCGGTCTCGAGAGCCGGGATCGACAATCTCCAGATGCTGGCGTCGCGCGGGTATGGCGTGCTGCTGCCCGACACGCCGCTGCGCGTCGGCTCTCCGATGGAAGACCTCGCGGCCGCGTGCTTCCCGCCCTCGATACGCTCGTCGCGCTCGGGCTCGCGGATCCGGACCGGTTCGCGCTCATGGGTCACAGCTACGGCGGGTACTCCGCGCTCGCGATCCTGGTGCAGACCAACCGCTTCAAGGCGGCGATCAGCAGCGGCGGGTTCAGCAACCTCGTGAGCCACTACTCCGCGATGCGCGAGGACGGCAGCGCCGTGGGCATCGGCTGGGCGGAGCGCGACCAGGGCCGCATGGGCGGCAGTCCGTGGCAGTACCGCAACCGGTATCTCGAGAACTCGCCGTTTTTCTATCTCGATCGCGTGACGGCTCCCGTGCTGCTCCTCCACGGCGGTGACGACAGCACCGTTCTTCCCGCGCGCGCGGAGGAGACGTTCGTCGCGCTCCGGCGGCTGGGCAAGACGGTGACGCTGGTGCGGTACGAGGGCGAGGGGCATCATCCCGGCAGCTGGAGCGTCGCGAACGCGGCGGATTACTGGCGCCGGATCAGCGACTGGCTCGACACGCATCTGACGACGCCGGCACCGAGGCCGTGATTCACGTCCCGCGCGACCGCTGCTAACTTGACGCGGTCAGAATGAGCACGACCGCGACGTCATCCGGCGCCCGCCCAGGGTACCAGCCGCTCACGCTCCCGCGCCCGGCCGGAGAAAACGGCTCGGGGAACAGGCTGTCGGACACCTCGGCCTGGGCCGTCGCGCATCAGGACAAGGAGCTGCGCGAGCTGCTGCGCCGCCGGCTGCGCGTCGCGGTCCTCGTGATCTTCGGGTTCTGGGGACTGCTGCCGATCGCCAGTCTCCCGCTCGCGTTCTCGAGCGACGTGGCTCCCGGCGCGCGCGTGGTCCTCGCGTCGCAGTTCACCGCGGCGCTCATGGTAGCCGCGCTGGGCCTGCTGCTATCGCGTCAGCCCACCCGGTCGGTGCGGACGCTGCGCGCGTTCGAGCTGTGGATCTTCGGGCTGGCCGCCCTCCAGCTGGCGATCTCGAACGCGTACGTCATCCAGCAGTTCGGGCTCATGACGCCGCCGATCGGACGCCCGGTGCATCCCGTCTTTTCGCTCGAGGGAACGCGGCTGGATGTCATCACGATCCGCTGGGTGGTGCTGATCGCCGGCTACGGCTCGGTGATCCCGAACACGTTCCGGCGCTGCGCCGCGAACGTCGGCGTCCTCGGCGGACTGTTCCTGGCGCTGACGCTGGGGCAGGCGCTCTGGAACGCGGTGCCCCTCGCGCAGCTGCCGTCGGTCATGCTGTACCCCGTCGTGTGGACGATCGTCGCCAGCGTGATCGCGGTCTTCGGGTCGTATCGCATCAGCATGCTGGAGAAGCGCGTCGCGGACGCACAGCGGCTGGGACAGTACCGTCTCCAGAAATACCTCGGCTCCGGCGGCATGGGCGAGGTGTATCTCGCCGAGCACGTGGAGCTGAAGCAGCCGTTCGCGGTGAAGCTGCTGCGTCCCGAGCGCGTCGCCGATTCGATCGTGTTCGAGCGCTTCGAGCGCGAGGTGCACGCGATGGCGCGCCTCGAGCACTGGAACACCGTCGAGATCTACGACTATGGCCGCAGCGCCGACGGGTCGTTCTACTATGTGATGGAGTACCTGCCCGGCCTCGACCTGCACCAGCTCGTGCGCAAGGGACATCCGCTGCCCGTCGCGCGCGTGATCCACATCCTGCGGCAGGTATGCGCGGCGCTGCAGGAAGCGCACGCGAACGGACTCCTGCACCGCGACATCAAGCCGGGCAACGTCATCGTGTGCGAGCGCGCCGGCATCCACGACGTGGCCAAGCTGCTGGACTTCGGACTGGTGAAGCAGGTGTCCACCTTCGACGACGATACCGCGATCACACAGGAAGGCACGGTCGCGGGCACGCCGGATTTCATGTCGCCCGAACAGGCGTCCGGCATCGCGAACGCCGACGCGCGGTCGGACATCTACTCGCTCGGCGCCGTCGCGTACTCGATGCTCACGGGCCGCGTCGTGTTCAAGAAGGACACCGCGATGCAGACGCTCGCGGCGCACATGTACGAGCCCGTCGTGCCGCCCTCGCACCATCGTCCGGACCTGGACCCGCGCGTGGAGGCCGTGGTGCTGCGCTGTCTCGAGAAGAAGCCCGAAGCGCGCTACCCCGACGTGGCGTCGCTCGATCGCGCGCTCGGCGCGTGCCCGGGCGCGGGCGAGTGGACGCAGAAGGAGGCGGCCGCGTGGTGGGCGGGGCGCGAAGGGAACGAGCAAGTGACGCGCGGAGCGTGAGGAGCGGGTAAGGGAGTCGAGCTGCGCGGCGTTCTATTGCCAAAACTGGCAATGACGCACAACTGCCCGAATTCGAGCGTCGAACCGTGATTGCCAGTTTTGGCAATGGAGCCGCGCAGCCCGACTCCCTACCCGTTCCGCCGCGCCCCTGTCAACTGCTCGTTTCGTCTCACCCGCGTACCGTCGCGGCTAGCGCGGCAGCGCGCCGGGCGACGTCGCGGCCAGGGCGTCGAGAAAGCTCGACGACCAACGGTGCACGTCGTTCTGGAACACGCGCTCGCGCAGCGCGCGCATCCGGCGGCGGCGTTCGGTTCCATCCATGACGAGCGCCCGGTGCAGCGCCGCGGCCACGCCGTCCACGTCGTACGGGTTGACGATGAGCGCGTCGGTCAGCTCGTCCGCGGCGCCCGCGAACTCGCTCAACACCAGCACGGCTGATTCGTCGCCGCGGCACGCGACGAACTCCTTGCACACGAGGTTCATCCCGTCGCGCAGCGGCGTGACGAGCATGACGTCCGCAGCCCGATAGAGGGCGAGCAGTTCCTCGTCGTCGAGACTGCGGTGGATGTACTGGATCGGCGTCCACGACGGCGTCGCGTACTTGCCGTTGATGCGCGAGACCAGCAGCTCCAGCTCCTTGCGGAACCGGCGATAGGCCGCAACGCCGCCGCGCGACGGCACGGCCACCTGCACGAGCCGCACCTGCTCGCGCCACTCCGGGTGTGTTTGCAGCAGACGCTCGAAGCCAGCGACGCGGCGCGGAATGCCCTTGCTGTAGTCCAACCGGTCGATGCCGAGCAGCAGCCGTTCGGGACGCTGGCGATACTCGAGCACGCGCTGCGTGACGACGCGATCGTTGGCCCGCTGGCTGATGTCGCGCGCGTCCACGCCCATCGGATGGATGCCGATGCGAATGGCGCGCCCGTCGTACCTGAGATGCTCGTCCGCGTCCATCTCGAGGCCGAACAGCCGGCGCACGGCCGCGGTGAAATGTCCGCGATAGCGCCTTGTGTGAAAGCCGATCATGCTGGCGCCGAGCATGCCTTCGACGAGCCACTTCCGGACCGGCAGCGTGAGGAAGACCTCGGGATTGGGGAACGGAACGTGGAGGAAGAATCCGATGCGGGCCTCCGGCAGGCGTTTGCGGAGCAGCAACGGCAGCCGCATGAGCTGATAGTCGTGCACCCAGATCACGTCTCCGGGTTGCCAGAGGCTGGCGACGACGTCGGCGAATCGCTCGTTGACGCGCTCGTAGACGTCCCACCCGTCGAGCCGGAGCGGGAGGCGATCGAGGCGGTCGTGCACGAGCGGCCAGAGGATGCCGTTCGAGATCTCCTCGTAGAACGTGACCGCCTCGTCCGGACTTATTGTCACGGGCACCGCGCGCATTTCTTCGAGCTGACGGCGTGTGTCGGCGAGCGCGTCGCTGTCGAGCGCGTCCAGGTCGCCGGGCCATCCGATCCAGAATCCGCCGGACCGTTCGTGCGGTCCGCGCAGCCCCGTGGCCAGTCCGCCGGCGCTGCGCTCGACGCGCACCTGCCCTTCGTGACGACGCACCGTGATCGGCAGGCGATTCGAGACGATCAGCAAGCGGCCGCTCGCGTTCGGCGGCCGTTCGACGGTTGGCTGCGACGACGACGGCGTGGTCATTGTCGCAATGTAAACCGCTGCCATCGACTGGCTACCAGCGGGCCGACCACGGATCAGCAAGTACGTGTAGAGCGGGCAGCAGGCCGTCGGCAGTTTGGCGTTGGCGATGTTCGGACAGATCTGTCCCCCGGATTCCAACAGATAACTGCCTGCTGCCCGCTGCCGCTCTACACGTTCTGTGTCTCGACCGGCGTGATCAACCCGATTTGGCGATCCGATGGTCCTTCGCGGCGTGAGGCTTTTCTACTCGCGCTCGACGCCCGCCCGGCCATGCGTGAGTCGCCACTTCGTCGGCGTCTCGACGGGCGCGTCGGGTCGCGTCACGAACGGCACCGTGCGGAACTCGGTGCGCCACGCGTCCGGCGTCACCTCGCACACCACGTAACCACGCCGGTTGTTCTGCCACTTGATCGTCGGGTTCTCGCTGAGCACCGAGTCCGGGACGGACGTGGACCGCTCCGAGCCGTCGCCGCCGGACGAGATGCTCGTGCCGACAAACTCGGCCGCGACCGTCGCGCCCGAGGCGGCCGACGCGACCGACACGCCCGCCGGGCCTGACCCGCGAATCTCGTGCACCCAGTTGGCGTGATTGTCGCCCGTGATCACCACCGTGCGATTCGGCGCGTGCTGCGCGATGGCGCGCACCATGCGCGCGCGGGCCGCCGGGTATCCGGTCCAGCTGTCCATCGACAGTCCGCGATCCGCGCCCGCCAGATAATCGATCGTCGCCGAGCATCGTCTGGTTCGCGAGGATCTGCCACCGCGCGCGCGACGCGGCCAGTCCCTGTTCGAGCCACCGCTCCTGGCCCGCGCCGAGCATCGTGCGCGAGGGCTCGTCCCATCGCCGCACGGGACCTTGGCGTTGTAGATGTCGCCGCACGCCTGGTCGCTGCGATACTGCCGGGAGTCCAGCACCCAGAACTTCGCGAGCGCGCCCCAATCGATGGAGCGCACGATGTTGAGATCCGCCCACGACCGCGCGCGCGGCACGCGCACCGGCTGATGCTCCCACCACGCCTGATACGCCGCGGCGCGGCGGGCGCGCATCTGCTCGTCGGACTCCATGCGGTTCTCGCCGATCGTCGTCGGCGTAGTTGTTGTCCACCTCGTGGTCGTCCCACGTGACGACCCAGGGACAGCGCGCGTGCGCCGCCTGGAGCATGCGGGTCGCTCTTGTACAGGGCGTAGCGCATGCGATAATGCGTCCAGCGTGCTGGATCTCGGGCGCGGTGTGCAGCCGCACGCGCCCGGCCGTCGGCCCGTACTCGTAGATGTAGTCGCCGAGATGCGCGACGAGATCGATCTCCTCGCGCGCCAGATGCTGGTAGCGCCGTGTACAGTCCCTGCTCGTAGTGCTGGCAGGAGTCGAACGCGAAGCGCAGCGGCGTCGACGCACCGGCGGCCGGCGCGGTGCGCAGGCGACCGACGGGGCTCGTCGCGTCCGTGCGACGTGAAGCGGTAGAAGTACCAGCGGTCCGGCGCGAGGCCGTCGACGTCCACGTGCACGCTGTGCGCCAGCTCGGGCGCCGCGGTCGCGCGTCCGCGCTTGACGATGTGCGCGAAGGCGTCGTCTTCGGCCACTTCCCAGTTCACGCCGACGCGCGGCCCACCGGTCATGCCGCCGTCGGGCTCGAGCGGGTCGTGGCGCGAGCCGCGTCCAGATCATCACCGCGTTCGGCGTGGGATCGCCGGAGGCGACGCCGAGCTGGAAGGGGTCGTCGGCCCAGCGCGGACGATGAATCACGCGCCAGTCGTTCGGGACGACGGCGTACAGGGCGGCGAGTCGCGCCGCGTCGACCAGGAAATCGCGTCGTTGCATGCGTTAACGGGTCGCACGCGCGGCGCGCCGCGTCAAGAAACGGTTCGGTACCGTCTACCGTTTGCCGTCGGCCGTCTACCGTTTGCCGTCTGACCGTTTGCCGCTACCGAGCCGAGCGGCAGGTGGCGAGCCGCAGCGGCAAGCGGCAAGCGGCAAGCCGGCAGGCTGCAAGCGTAGCTAGTTCACCCGAATCGGCAGCGTCGCGAGCAAGGCGCCCGCGCTCGTGCGTGCCTCGATGCGATAGTCGCCCGGCTGGGTCGGGAAGAACTCCATGTCCATGGTCTCGCCGATGCTGATCGGCTGGTTCGCGTGACGCACGGCGCGCGCGGCCTGGGGCAGGTCCGCTCCGTCCTTGGCGACGCTGCGCCAGGTGAGCGTGAGCGAGTCCTGCTTCAGCTCCACCACCATGCCCGGGCGGCCCGTCGTGATGTTGATCAGGCGCAGCCGGTGCGCGATGCCGCGTCGCAGCTCGAGCGCCGCCGGCGCCGCGGCGCCGTTGATCAGCACCGAGGTTTCTTCGGCCACGGAGTCGCTCGGCGACGAGATCAGGATCGGGACGTCGCGCGTCGGGTCCCACTTGCCCCGGTCCGTGACGATGAGCGCGCCCGCGATCCCCGCGCCCTGCTGACGCCGTTCGCTGACGTGCGAGTGATAGATGAACGTGCCCGACCGCGGCGGCGTCATGCGAACTTCGAATGAGTCCGAGGGCGCGATGAGGGGAGCCACCTGCGGCTTGATGCCGCTGACGCCGGGCACGCCGTCGTAGTAGCTCTCCAGCTCGATCCCGTGCCAGTGCACCGCGGTCGGCTCGGACGTGCGGTTCACCACCCAGATGCTCACCGGCTCGCCCCGTGTGAGGACGAGCGGCGGCCCGGCGCGCTGGCCGCGCTCGACTTCGGGGTCGAGTCCGCGCTCGTCGAACGCGACGCCGTAGAACGGCGTCGCCGGCGTGCTTCCGGCATTCGGGCGCAGCAGCATCCGGATGCGGCGCGCCGGAGACGGCGGCGGCGGCGGCAGCTTCGCCGTCGTGTCGTCCTCGGGCAGCCTGATCTCGATGGCGGTCACGAGGCCCCCCATGCTCGCCGCGGGCGACGCGTGCGCGTTCGCCGCTGCGCTGCCGGTCAGCGCGATCGAGCGCGCGCGCCGCACCCCCAGCGGACCACGCGGCTCGATGTGCTCCTGCGTGTGACAGTGGAACAACCAGTTGCCCAGGCGGTTCGGGGTCCACGATACCGACATGGTAGAACCCGGAGCCATGCGTTCGGTGTTCACCATCTCGGGACGGGCCAGGACCGAGTCGGCCCTGGCGTCACCGCGACGATTCACGCGGAAGTAGAACCCGTGCAGGTGCATCGGGTGCGGATCCGCGGTCGCGTTCACCACGCGCCACCGCACGTTCTCCCCCTTGTCGTAGATCAGGCGATCGGTATGCGGCCACGACCTGCCGTTGATCACGAAGAGCAGGCGGTCCCGATGCCGATTGGTGGACGTGCCCGCCGAGTCCGACCACATGCCCAGCACGAAGATCCGGTCCACCGGTGTGCGCTGGCCCGGCTCGTCCACGACGATGACGCCGGAGAGCTGTGCGTCCTCCCGGGTGCGCGTGCCGAACGACGAGCCCGTCGTGGTGCCCCAGTAGTAGTAGGTGCCCGGCCGGTCGAGGCGAAAGCGCAGCGTCTGGACCGCGCCGGGCACCAGCTGGATGCTGTCGTTGAACAACGCTCCGAGGGCGGGACGCGAGTGCAGGCCGTGAATCGTGAGCGTGGCGCTCGGCACCAGGTTGCGGACGGTCACGATCACGTCGGTACCGCCCGGCACGCGGATCAACGGACCCGGCACCTGCGCCGGCCGGCCGATCTCGGCGAACACCGGAATCGCGGCGCCGGGTTGGTCGTCACCCTGCGGATGCCACATCGCCATGCGGGCTTCGAGCCGCACGGCCAGCACGCCGGAACTGAAGATGCCGGCGCGGGCGCGATTGTCGTTGGCCCGAACGCGTTCGACCGTGCGGGCCTGGGCGGCCGCGCCCGTTGCGAGCAGCAGAAGGGCGCCCGCTTTCAGGAGTGTGGACTGCATGATCGAAGGTACGGTCATGCGCAGGGAGGGAACAGGCTGAAGCCGCATGAAGATAGACCCGTCCAGGGACGAATCGTTCCAGCCGGTCGAAACTCCTTGCACTACGGAACAACGTGGAATCTGGTTTAGTGGGTTCAGGGTACAGGTCGTGAGAATCAGGAGTGGGGCCCGGCGATGAGTCTCTCATCACTGATGCCTCAACCCCGATTTTCGCTTCCTGTACCCTCATTTCTCTAAACCAGATACCACGTAGTTTGGTTGTATGACGAGGACGGCTGTCCTTCTCGCGATGTGCCTGCTCCCGCCGCTGGTGCCTGGCAAGCACGCGTCGGCTCAGCGCCGCATGTGGCTGGAGCCGAACGCGCCATACGACGGGCGCTTCACGTTCGCGCGCATCCGCTACACGGTCTACCGGCGCAGCGGCTGGGAGTTCGACTATCCCACGATGGAGCGCAACCTCATGCTCATGATGCGCGAGGTGACGGCGCTCCGCCCCCACGTGCTCGAGAGCAACATCCACACGTTCGACGACCCCGAGCTGATGAAGTACCCGATCGCGTATCTGTCCGAGCCCGGGTACTGGATCCCCAGCGACGCCGAGGTCGAAGGGCTGCGAAAGTATCTCGCCAAGGGCGGCTTTCTGATCGTGGACGACTTCCTGCAAGGCGAGTGGTACAACTTCGAGGAGCAGATCCGCCGGGTGCTGCCGCGGGCGCGGATCGACCGGCTGGACCTGTCACACACGGTGTTCGACTCGTTCTTCAGCATCACGACGCTGAACATGGACTACCCGCACGACTCCTGGACTCAAGGCTCAGTTCCTCGGGATTCACGAGGACAACAACCCGAAAAAGCGGCTGATGGTGGTGATCAACTACAACAACGACATCGGCGACTACATGGAGCATTCGGGCCAGGGCTGGTGGCCGGTGAATACGAGCAACGAGGCGTACAAGTTCGCGATCAACTACATCATCTACGGGCTTACTCACTGACCAGAAACAGCGGGGAATCTGGTTTAGAGGAGTCAGGGTTCAGGAAACGAGAACAGGGTTCAGGCATCAGTGAGACAACTCACCCCTCAGCTCTCAACCCTAATTCTCACGACCTGTACCCTGAACTCTCTAAACCAGATACCACGCAGTTCAGCCGTTCTTAGCTAGCGCGCAGCTCGAAGCAGCAGCGCGGCCGCGCGCTGCGATCGCAACACTCGGTGACCCGGGCGCCCGTGATCTCGGCCACGAGCGTCTCGATGGCGTGGCACACCTGCGGGCTGCGCGACACCGCCCCCGCGAGCGGACACGCCGTTCCCCGCAACGTCGCCCCGCCCCGCTTCTCCTCCACCCGCACGGCTCCGCCGAGCGCGGTGAGGACGTCCGCGGCGGCCCGCGCGCGCGCCTGGATGTCGCCCGACGCGCGTCCGCCAACGCTCGCCGCCAGGCGACGGCCCGTCTCGCGCAGCACGCGCCGGGCGTCGCGCTCCGACAGCTCCTCCGCCAGAACCTCCAGCAGCGCGGCCAGCACCGGCGCATACGCGCGCGAAAGCAGCGGCTCGGCGTCGGGATGCAGCTCGAACAGGACGGCCGGCTTCCCGGCTCCCTCCCCGCGCCGAACGCCCGCCTGCCGCACCATGCCGTCCCGCTCCAGTCCCACCAGGTGCGGCCGGATGGCGTTGTCGGTGAGCCCCAGCTCCGCCGCGAGTTCGTCCACGGTGCGCGTGCCGGTGCGGAGCAGCGCGACGATGCGCCCGCGCGTGCTGTCGAGAAACCGCTGGTTGAGTGGTGCGGTCACGTCCTCGCCCTCCCGAGCTCGTCTCTCAATCTTGCCAAAAAACGCATGTTGTCAAATATGTCAACAGGTAACTTGACTAATCAACAGGCTGACGATAGCCTCCCCGAACTCGGCCGATGCAGGCCACGCAAACCGACTCTTGCAGGGAGACCTTCATGCGCACCGAAACCAGGACCGCAAGCGGGAAATCCGCTCGACCCTACACCGCCCTGATCGCCGCCGTTGTCCTTGCCACCATGCTGGCACCGGCCTCGCTCGTCCGCGCTCAGGCCGCGCAGCAGGCACAGCCGCTCACTGACGCCGGCATCGTCGCGATCTTCGACCTGGCCAACACGGCCGACATCGAGACCGGCCGCCTCGGCGCCCAGCGCGCCCAGTCAAAGGAGGTGCGAGATTACGGCACGATGCTGGCCCAGGTGCACACCGAAGTGCGGCAGAAGGGTCGCGATCTCGCGAAAAAGCTCGGCGTCACGCCCGCGCTTCCGAAGGGAGACAGAATGGCCGAGCAGCACACGTCGGCGTTGGAACGCCTTGGAAAGCTGCAGGGCGCGGAGTTCGACCGCGCGTTCCTCCAGCACGAGCAGGCGTATCACACCGCGGTGCTGGACGCCGTGAAGGCCACCCTGCTCCCGGCGATCAAGAACCAGGAGCTCAAGGATTTCGTGACGAGCCTGGCTCCGGCGTTCGAGGCGCACAGACTGGCCGCAGAGAATCTGGAGAAGAAGCTTTCTCAATAACTACGACACCCCGTGGTGTCTGGTTTAGGGAGTTCAGGGTGCAGGAGGTGAGAATCAGGAATGAGGGAGTGAGTGGTGAGATGTGCCTCAAACACTGATATCTCACAGCTGATTCTCGATCCTGAACCCTGATGTCTCTAAACCAGATACCACGTAGTTCAGTTGAGGTGAATCAGGCCTATGGCAACCGAACAGCAACAGCTTACCGGTCCTGATTTCGGCCGTGGTGTTCCGATGTCGGAAATCCCCGACGGCGGCATGCTCGCTGGACACGCGAACGGGCAGCCGGTGCTGGTTGCAAGACGTGGCGACGAGTTGTTTGCCGTCGGCGCCTCGTGCACGCATTACGGCGGCCCGCTGGCCGAGGGCCTCCTCGTCGGCGACACGGTGCGCTGCCCCTGGCATCACGCGTGTTTCAGCCTGCGCACCGGAGAAGCCGTTCGCGCCCCGGCGCTCAATCCGATCGCCCGCTTCAAGGTGGAGCGCCGCGGCGCTACCGCCGTCGTAACCGGAGCGCTGCCGGAGCCGCCACGTCCGAAGCGCGACGCAAAATCGCCTGCGGCCGTCGTGATCGTCGGGGCCGGCGCGGCGGGCGACGCCGCCGCCGACATGCTGCGCCGGTTGGGCTACGCGGGCAGCCTCACGATGATCGGCGCCGACCCGGACGCGCCGTACGACCGGCCGAACCTCTCCAAGGACTACCTCGCCGGCAACGCACCCGAGGAGTGGATCCCGCTCCGGCCGGCGGACTACTACACCGCGCGGGACATCGCGCTCGTCCTCGGTCAGCGCGTCGCTGCCATCGATCGGAAGAACCGCCGCGTCACGCTCGAGAACGGAGCGCACCACGCGTACGACGCGCTCCTGCTATGCACGGGCGCTTCTCCCATCCGGCTCCCGAAGAGCGTGGATGCCGACGGACGCGTGCGGTACCTGCGCTCGCTCGGCGACAGCCGCGCGCTCATCGCCGCGGCTTCGTCGGCACGGACCGCGGTGGTGATCGGCGCCAGCTTCATCGGCCTCGAGGTCGCGGCGTCGCTGCGCGCGCGGAAGCTGGACGTGCACGTGGTCGCCCCCGAACCGCGCCCCCTCGAACGCGTGATGGGACGCGCGCTGAGCGATTTCGTGCGGGGGCTCCACGAAACCAACGGCGTCACGTTCCATCTCGGCCACACCGCCGCCACGGTCGGGAAAGACGGCGTCGTGCTGGACGACGGCTCGCGTGTGGCGGGCGACCTTGTGGTCGCCGGCATCGGCGTGCGGCCCAACGACGAGCTGGCATCGGCCGCGGGTCTCACGGTGGACAAGGGAATCGTCGTGGACGAGCGGCTCGAGACCAGTCAGCCGGGGATCTACGCGGCCGGCGACGTCGCGCGGTATCCTGACCGGCGGATGGCCAGCCGGATTCGCGTGGAGCACTGGGTGTTGGCGCAGCGCCACGGACAGGCGGCGGCGCGCAACATTCTCGGGTTCGACGCGCCCTTCCGCGAAGAACCCTTCTTCTGGAGCAATCACTACGGCACGGCCATCGCGTACGTGGGGCACGCGGAGCGCTGGGACGAGGAGGCCGTCGACGGAAGCGTCGCTGACGCCGATTGCGCCGTACGCTTTCGCGCCGCGGGCAGGACGCTCGCCGTCGCGACCGTGGGCCGTGACCGCGTCAGCCTGCAGGCCGAAGTTGCGATGGAGCGCGAGATCGCGAGGGCATCATGACAACCCTGGCATTGAGGCCGCCCCACCGCGACGCCGAGCGAGAGATGGAGATGACCCGCCTGGTGCGCCGACAGCTCGAACTGCTCGGCGAGGATCCCGACCGGGAAGGTCTGCTGCGAACGCCCGAGCGCGTGGCGCGGTCGCTTGCGTGGCTCACGCGCGGCGCCGACCTGGACCCGCGCGAGGTGATCGGCGATGCGCTGTTCGAGGAGACGCACGACAGCATGGTGATGGTTCGCGACGTCGAGCTGTACTCGCTGTGCGAGCACCACATGCTGCCGTTCTTCGGCAAGGCGCACATCGCCTACATCCCGAACGGCCGGATCGTGGGGCTCTCCAAGCTGCCGCGACTCGTCGAGGTGTTCGCCCGCCGACTCCAGGTGCAGGAGCGTCTCACGGAGCAGATCGCGGAGGCGATCGACGACGTGCTGCGGCCTGCGGGCGTCGGCGTCGTCATCGAGGCCGTTCACCTCTGCATGATGATGCGGGGCGTCGAGAAGCAGAATTCACGCACCATCACGAGCGCGCTGCGCGGCAAGTTCCGCGACTGCCCGATGACCCGTCACGAGTTCCTGACGCTCGCGCACCGCGCCGTGGCATAGTCCGTGTGTGGTAGGGCGCGCATGAAGCGGACTGTGCCCACGGACACGCGCATCGAGGACTACGCGCTCATCGGCGATTGCGAGACCGCGGCGCTGGTGTCGAAGCACGGGTCCGTAGACTGGCTCTGCTGGCCACGGTTCGACTCGCCCGCCTGCTTCGCCGCGCTGCTCGGCGGCCCGGAGCACGGCCGGTGGCTGCTGCGGCCCGGCGACACGAGCGCCCGCGTCTCTCGGGCGTATCGCGACGGCAGCATGATCCTCGACACGACGTTCGAGACTCCGGCCGGCGCGGTGTTGGTCACCGACTTCATGCCGGTTCGCGGCGTACACAGCGACCTCGTGCGCGTGGTAACGGGCCTTCGCGGACACGTCGCGATGTTCACCGAGATCATCTTCCGGTTCTCGTACGGCTCCATCGTGCCCTGGGTGACGCGCCTGGACGATGGCCGGCTGCGCGCAATTGCCGGTCCGGACATGGCGGTGCTGCGGTCGGACGTCGAGTTGCACGGCAGCGGGCTCACCACCGTCGGAGAGTTCACCATCGCCGAGGGCGAGCGCGCCGCGTTCGTGCTGACGTACGGTGCGTCGCACCGGCGCGTCCCTGTCTCGGTCGATCCGGACGAGGCGTTGCGCGCCACGGAGCACTTCTGGGCGAAATGGTCGCGCCGCTGCACCGTCGCGGGCGAGTGGCGCGAGCCGGTCCACCGTTCGCTGGTGACGCTCAAGGCCCTGACGTACAAACCGACGGGCGGCATCGTGGCCGCGCCGACGACGTCCCTGCCGGAGTCCCTCGGGGGCGCGCGCAACTGGGACTATCGGTATTGCTGGCTGCGCGACGCGACGTACACGCTGCTCGCGCTCATGGACGCCGGCTACTTCGACGAAGCCTCCGCCTGGCGCGACTGGCTTCTGCGAGCCGCGGCCGGCAGTCCCGGCCAGGCGCAGATCATGTACGGCCTCGCCGGCGAACGGCACCTTCTGGAGTGGGAAGTGTCCTGGCTGCCGGGGTTCGCCGGCTCGTCGCCCGTGCGGGTCGGGAACGCCGCGCACGCGCAGTTCCAGCTCGACGTCTATGGCGAGGTGCTCGACAGCCTGCATCAGGCGCGAATGGGCGGTGTGCGGGAACCCGACGAGGCCTGGCAGCTCCAGAAGGCGCTGGCGTCGCACGTGGAGGAGGTGTGGGACAGCGCCGACCATGGCCTCTGGGAATCGCGCGCCGGGCCGATGCACTTCACGCACTCGAAGGTGATGGCGTGGGTCGCCATCGACCGCGCCATCAAGGCCATCGAACTATTCGGGCTCGAGGGCCCGTTGCAGCGCTGGCGCGAGGTGCGCCAGCGCATCCACGACGAAGTGTGCGCCCGCGGATACGACGAGCGGCAGGGCTGCTTCGTGCAGGCCTACGGGTCGCAATGCCTCGACGCCAGCCTGCTCGCCATCCCGCTCGTGGGATTCCTTCCCGCCACGGATCCCCGGGTCCGGAGCACGATCGCGTGCATCGAGCAGCGCCTGATGGTGAACGGGCTGGTACTTCGCTACGACACCGAGCGAAGCGACGACGGGCTGCCGCCCGGCGAAGGCGCGTTCCTGGCGTGCAGTTTCTGGCTGGCGGACAACTACTTGCTTCTGGGACAGCAGGCCGATGCGCGCGCGCTGTTCGAGCGGCTGCTCGCGCTGCGCAACGACGTCGGGCTACTCTCGGAGGAGTACGACCCAATCGCGCGGCGCTTTCTCGGCAACTTTCCGCAGGCGTTCTCCCATGTCGCGCTGGTGACCACCGGCCTCAATCTCGACGGCAGAACCATCGCGACGCCGCATCCCGCGCGGCAGCGCGCGGGGAGCGCGGGGAGCGCGGGGAGCGCGGGGAGCGCGGGGAGCGCGGGGAGCGCGGGGAGCGCGGGGCGACGCCGTGCAGCGTCCAGCGCCGTTCTCGGCGCCGGCCGTCATGGCTGAGAAACGGCCGGCGGCCGACGGGAACGGTTGGCGCTCAGCCCTCAGCCCGCATTCACGTGGATGAGCCGCGCGCGGTATCGTGGATGCAAGCTGGGACACCGTGACCCAGGGTCCGATGAATCACATGGCCGAGCCGCGGAGCTCGCCGCTGCGCACGCAGCGCACGGCGCTGCTGCCGCTGGCGCTCGTGCTCGTGTCGCTCCTGTCGCTCGCGCTCCTGCCAATGATCACGATGCGAAGCACGCAGGAGCTGCGTAAACGGATCGCGAAGGTGGCCGAGCCCTCGCGCTCGCTGGTAATCCAGGTCCAGAACGCGCTCGCGCTCGAGTCGGCTTCTGCGCGCGCATACCTGCTGACCGGCGATCGCAGCTCGATGGAGGATCGCGCGCGCGCCGCCGCGGACCGGGAGCGGGCGCTGCTGCGTCTCGTTCCTCTCGCGCGCAGGCTCGGACCCGACGCGTCGGCGCGGCTGGACGAGCTCGTCGCGGGCGTGCGACCGCTCGGCGCGCTGTACGATTCCCTCTTTACGGGCAGACTGCCCCGGGAGAAGTACCTGGCGTCGATCGAGCTGCAGCAGCAGCGCCTCCAGAATTCTCTCGCGGCGGCGGCCGGCGTCGACCGCGCCATCGCGCGGGAGTCCGCCGCCAATCTCGCGAAGTTGCAGACGACAGAGCGGATCAGCGCCGCGATCGCCGTCGCCCTCGTCCTGCTCGCCATCGTGGCAGCACTGCTCGTCGCGAACCTCGGCACCCAGTACCGGCGGCTCGCGATGACCCTTGCCCGATGGTCGCGTCAGCAGGATGCGTCGATCCGCATCGCGAACCGCCTCGACGATGCCACGACGGCCGAGGAAGTGGTGCACGCCATCGAGAACGATGCCGTCCAGGCCTCGGCCGAGGTGCTGGGCAGCGACTGCGAGGTGCGCTTCCAGGGCCCTGAGCATCCCGCGCACAGCGCCACGGAACGACGGCTAGTCGTGCCGGTTTCGGCGAACGGCAGCAAACTCGGAGAGCTGATCTTCGAGCGCCCCGGTCATAGGCCCCAGTTCGGCGAGATCGAGCTGGCGTACGCGGGCGCGCTCCGCGAGCTGACAATGGCGGCCGTGCGCCGCGTGACCCTGCTCGAGGAGCTGCGGGAGAGCGAGGAGCGTTTCCGCCAGATCGCCGACGCGATTCACGACGTCGTTTGGCTCACCGACGCCGGGTTCACGCGGACCCTGTTCGTGAACGCCGCGTACGAGCGCGTCTGGGGCCTGCCGCGCAAGGCGGTCGTCAACCCGGAGGCGTTGCTCGATGGCGTCCATCCCGACGATCGCGAGCGCGTCCGGGCCGCGCAGCCGCGCGGCCAGTTCGACGTCGAGTTTCGCGTGGTGCGGCCCGACGGCCAGGTGCGCTGGGTGTGGGCCCGGGGATTCCCGGTGCGCAATGAGCGCGGCGAGATCTACCGCATCGCCGGTATCACCGAGGACATCACGGAGCGCAAGCTCGCGGCCGAGAGCCGCACGCGGTTGATCCGGGGCTTCACGCACGACGTCAAGAACCCGCTCGGCGCCGCCGACGGGTTCCTGGCGCTACTCGAGGAAGAAGTGGCGGGAGAACTCAACGCGAAGCAGAAGGACAGCGTAGAGCGGTCGCGGCGCTCGATCCGTAACGCCCTCAGCCTCATCCACAACCTGCTGGAAATCGAGCGCGCCGAGGCGGGCCAGCTCGACGTGGACAAGAGACCCGTGGACGTGGCCGGCGTCGCGCGCGACGTCACCGAGGAATTCCGCGCAGAGGCCGAGACCCGCAACCTGGCGCTGTCGGTCAATGTCGCCGACAAGGAGTCGGACAACGGGCTGCTGGTGGAAACGGATCACGCGCGCGTACGCCAGATTCTCGCGAACCTGCTGTCGAACGCGGTGAAATACACGCAGCCGGGCGGCCGCATCACTGTGCAGGCCGGACCCCGCTCGGACGGCGACGCGCCGGGGAAGGGCGACTGGGTCACGGTCGATGTCACCGACACCGGTACCGGCATTCCGCCCGACAAGCAGGCGCTGCTCTTCCAGGAGTTCACGCGCTTCGACCCCGAGGCCGCGGAAGGCGCGGGGATCGGCCTCGCCATCAGTCAGCGCGTCGCCAAGGCGCTGGATGCGACGATCACGGTCAAGAGCAAACCGGACGTCGGGAGCACCTTCACGCTCTGGCTTCCGCGCAGCATGACGGCGGCTCGAAGGCGTCGCGACCCCGCGCGCCGTTAAAGCGCAAGCCGGAGAGTCCCTGAGAGTGCCGTAGGGGAATCGGCGACAGAGAATCCGCGATCAACTGACTTCGGCGGATTCCGCATCTCGACATCGTAAATGCGCTCCAACGTCGAGACGCAATCGTGCTCTCCCAAACCGTTCAATACGCGCTCCGGGCGACCGTGTACATCACGGATCAAAGCCCACGCGCCGTGCGCATTCATGAGGTCGCCAGGGCCGTGAGCGCCCCGGCGAACTACCTCGGCAAGATCCTCGGCAAGCTCGCGCGCGCGGGCATTCTCCGCTCGACGCGCGGCCCGGCCGGAGGCTTTCGCGTTGCCGCCCACCAGGACGCCGCTTCGCTGGCGTCCGTGATCGAGGTATTCGAGCCCTCGTCGAGGCGCTGGTGCGTCCTGGGCCGCGGCGTGTGCAGCTCGAAAGCGGCATGTCGCGCCCACGAGCGCTGGGCGCCGATCGCGGAATCGATGTCGTCGTTCCTGCAAAACACTTCCATACACGACCTGTTGCCTCCTCGCACCCACCTCTGAGGTCCCCATGCCATTCAACCGCAGGACCCTGATGCGCTCGCTAGCGGTCGCCGGCTGCCTGACCGCTGTCGGGCTGTTCTACTCGTGCCGCTCGCCGAAACCGAACCTCGCCACCGGCGATGCCGCCATCGAAGGTGTACGTCGCACCCGGGCAGTACGACGAGTTCTACGCGTTCCTCTCCGGCGGCTTCAGCGGCCAGGTGAGCGTCTACGGGCTTCCGTCGGGCCGGCTGCTCAAGGTCATCCCGGTCTTCTCGCAGCATCCCGAGAACGGCTGGGGCTACAACGAAGAGACGAAGCCGATGCTCCAGACGACGCTACGGCTTCGTTCCGTGGGACGACACGCACCACGCCGAGCTGTCGCAGACGGACGGCGTGCCCGACGGGCGCTGGCTGTTCATCAACGGCAACAACACGCCGCGCGTCGCGCGCATCGACCTGACGCGCTTCGAGACCGACGAGATCCTCGAGATCCCGAACGCGGCCGGCGGCCACGCGTCGCCGTTCACGACGCCGAACACGAAGTACATCGTCTCGGCCACACGCTTCAGCGTGCCGATTCCGAACACCGACGTCCCGATCGACAGCTACAAGCAGAACTTCCGCGGCACGCTCTCGTTCATCACGGCCGACCAGCCGGGCAAGATGGACATCGCGTTCCAGATCCTGATGCCCGGCTACAACTACGACCTCGGCCACGCGGGCAAGGGACCGTCGCGACGGCTGGTTCTTCTTCACGTCGTACAACACCGAGCAGGCGCTACACCAAGCTCGAGGAGAACGCGTCGCAGAACGACAAGGACTTCGTCGCCGCGGTGAACTACGCGCAGGCGGAGGAGTGCGTCGCCGCAGGGCAAGGCGAAGACGTTGCCGTCGCGAGTACATCCACAACTACGTCGACGAGAAGTCGCGCGTCGCGCGCAGTCCGAGACGAAGACGAGCGTGAAGATGCTCGACCCCGCCGACTGCCCGGGCCTCGTCTACTACCTGCCGACGCCCAAGTCGCCGCACGGCGTCGACGTCGATCCGACCGGCGAGTACATCGTCGCCGGCGGCAAGCTCGCCACGCGTCATCCCGGTGCACTCCTTCACGAAGATGCAGAAGGCGATCGCCGACAAGGCGTTCGAGACGGAGATCGACGGCATTCCGGTGCTCAAGTACGACGCCGTCATCGCCGGCGAAGTGCAGAAGCCCGGACTCGGCCCGCTGCACACCGAGTTCGACGGCAAGGGCTACGCGTACACGTCGATGTTCATCTCGTCCGAGGTCGTGAAGTGGAAGCTCGGCACGTGGGAAGTCGTCGATCGCATTCCGACGTACTACTCGATCGGCCACCTCATGATTCCGGGCGGCGACAGCAAGAAGCCGTGCGGCAAGTACGTGCGTGGCGATGAACAAGATCACGAAGGACCGCTACCTGCCGACCGGGCCCGAGCTGACGCAGTCGGCGCAGCTCTTCGACATCAGCGGCGACAAGATGAAGCTGCTGCTCGACTTCCCGACGATCGGCGAGCCGCACTACGCGCAGGCGCTGCCGGCGAGCCTGATCAAGGACAAGCAGGTCAAGTTCTACTCGCTCACGGAGAACACGCAATCCGTAGGTCGACGCGCGCCGAGAGCGAGACGCGGCATCACGCGCACCGGCAAGCGCGTGGACGTGAAGATGATCGCCATCCGCAGCCACTTCGCGCCCGACAACATCGAGGGCGTGCAGGAGGGCGACACGGTGCTACTTCCACGTCACGAACATCGAGCAGGACTGGGACATCCTGCACGGCTTCGCGGTCCTCGGCGCCGAAGAACGTCGGAGCTGATTCTGCAGCCGGGTGAGACGCGCACGCTGAAGTGGGTCCCGAAGACGGCCGGCATCTATCCGTTCTACTGCACCGACTTCTGCTCGGCGCTCCACCAGGAGATGTCGGGTTACATGCGCGTCTCGCCGCGCGGGTCCACCGTGGCGTTGAGCGCGAACATCAGCAAGAAAGCCGCAGACGCAGCTGTCACGCGCGCAGGCGGTGGAGGGACAGCGGTAATGGGAGCGGCCAGCCGCATGACCCGAGTGCCTCGAGCTCTGACGCTCGCCGCGGCGGTGCTCCTCGGCGACGCTGTACGTCACGCCGCTGTGGAGCATCCGGCTGGTCGCGCCGCAGTACCCCGAAGGGCTCGGGCATGCTCATCCGGCTCAACACCATCGACGGGCGTGAAGGAGCACGATCTCAGGAACATCAACGCGCTCAATCACTACATCGGCATGAAGCCGATCGAGGCCCGACGCGATCCCCGAGCTGCGGTACATGCCGTGGATCGTCGCCGGGCTGATCGCCGCCGGGCTCGTCGTCGCCGCGCGTCGGGCGGCGCCGGCTGCTCGTCGGCTGGCTCGGTCAGCTTCGCGCGCGCTCGGCGCCGCCGGTCTCTGCGACTTCTGGCGCTGGAGCTACGACTACGGCCACAACCTCGACCTCGAGAACGCGATCATCGAGGTGCCGGGCATGACGTACCAGCCGCCGCTGATCGGCACGAAGCAGCTGCTGAACTTCACGGCGACGTCGTGGCCGGCCATCGGAGGCGTGCTTGCGGGGGTGGCGTTCGCGCTCGCACTGGCGGCGCTCTTCGTGTCGTATCGTCGCGTAGCACGCCTCGCGCCCGCGAGCCTCGCGCTGGCCGCCGCGTGCGCCGCGGCAAACCCGGCAATTGCGTTCGGCGCCGACGCGTGCGTCGAATGCCGGATGGTCGTGAGCGATCGCCGGTTCGGCGCTGTCGCTGGTGACGCAGCATGGCAAGCGCTGCCGTTCGACTCGATCGATTGCCTGCTGAAATATCAGGCGCGGCAGAAGGACCCGGCTCCGCGAGCGGTATGGGTCGTCGACGGCGGAGGCGCCGGGCACGCTGATTCCCGCTCGCAGAAGCCGAGCTGGCGGCGGACGCCTCGCTGCATCCTCCGATGGGGGAGCTGGTGTCCTTCGGAGCCGCCCGTGCGCGGTAGAGGCATCGCGATTCTGCTCGCGGTCGCGGCTCCCGCCGCGCACGCCCAGCGCGCGATCGAGGTTCACCCGGGCCGGCCGCCGTCGATCGCCGACGCGGTGCGACTCGCCCGTCCCGGTGATCGCATCGTAATCAGTCGCGGGCGTCTACCGCGAGCCGACGATCGTCGTCGATCGGCCGCTGACGATCTCCGGCGAGCCCGGTGCGGTGCTCGACGGCGGGGCGGCGACGCACATCCTGCGCATCGAGGCGGACGACGTGACCGTGCGCGGCCTCACCCTCCGCAACGTGGCGCGCGAGCCACGTCGAGGACCGCGCCGCCATTCGGGCCGGCGCGGTTCGCGGCTGTCGCATCGAGGACAATCGCATCGAGAACGCGTTCTTCGGCATCTACCTCGCCGGCACGACCGGCTGTCGCGTCGCGCGCAACCAGCTCGCGGCGCGCGGCCGCAGCGAAGATCGGATCCGGGAACGGCATTCACCTCTGGACGGCGCGCGACATCGACGTCGCGGACAATCGCGTCACGGGCCATCGCGACGGCATCTACCTCGAGTTCGTGCACGACGTGCGCGTCGCCGGGAATCACAGCGAAGCGCAATCTCCGCTACGGCCTGCACTTCATGTACTCCGACGACTGCCGCTACGAGCGCAACGTGTTCCGCGCGCAACCAGGCCGGCGTCGCGGTGATGTACACGAAGCGCGTGGCGATGATCGAGCAACCGATTCGAGGACAACTGGGGCGCCGCCGTCGTACGGGCTGCTGCTGAAGGAGATCTACGACAGCCGCCTCGCGAAGCAACCGGTTCGCCCGCAACACCACCGGCCTGCTCGCCGACGGCGCCACGCGCCTCGTCGCGCGCGGCAACGTCTTCGCCGACAACGGCTGGGCGGTGAAGCTCATGGCGAGCACGCAGGACGCGGCGATTCAGCGGCAACGCGTTCGCGGCGAACACGCTTCGACGTCGCCACCAACAGCCGCGAGCACCGGCAACACGCTTCGCCGGCAACTACTGGGACGAGTACCGGGGCTACGACCTGAATCGCGACGGGCGTCGGCGACGTGCCGCACCGTCCCGTGCGGCTCTTCTCGATGATCGTCGAGCGCAACGAGCCGACGCTCGATCCTGCTGCGCAGCGCCGTCGTCGCCGTGCTCGATCGCGCCGAGCGCGTACTGCCGTCGCTGACGCCGGAGACGCTCGCCGACCCCGCGCCGCCGATGCGGAGGCCCCGATGATCGAGCTCCGCGGCGTGACGAAGCGCTTCGGCGCGCTCCAGGTGCTCGACGGCGTCGACCTGTCCATCGCCCCCGGCCGCGTCACGGCGGTCGTCGGCCCGAACGGCGCCGGCAAGACGACGCTCATCAAGCGCATCCTCGGCCTCACCCGCATCGACGCCGGCAGCATCGCCATCGACGGCAGAGCGCATCGACGGCGACGGCGCTTATCGCGCGGGCATCGGCTACATGCCGCAGATCGCGCGCTTCCCGGAGAACCTCAGCGGCCGCCGACCTGTTCGCGATGATGCGCGACCTGCGGCAGGGCGCCGTCGCGCGCGACGACGAGCTGGTCGAGCGGCTCGGCCTCGCGCGCCCACCTCGACAAGCCGCTCCGCGTCCTCTCGGGCGGCACGCGCCAGAAGGTGAACGCGTCGCTCGCCTTCCTCTTCTCACCCGACCTGCTCATTCTCGACGAGCCCACCGCCGGGCTCGACCCCGTGGCGAGCGGCGTGCTCAAGGACAAGATGCGCCAGCGAGCGCGGCCGCGGGCGCACGTTCGTGCTCACGTCGCACGTCATGAGCGAGCTCGAGGAGCTGGCGGACGACGTCGCCTTTCTCGTGGACGGGCGAGTGCGGTTTGCCGGCGCGGTGCACGATCTCAAGAAGATCACCCGCCAGCTGAGCCTCGAGCGCGCCATCGCGCATGTCCTCGAGGGAGGATTGGCCGCATGACAACCATCTGGAAGATCGCTACGCTACGGCGATACGCGATCTGCTGCGCAGCCGGTGGCTCATCGCATACGCCGCCTTCTTCTTTCTCGCTACCGGCGCGCTCCTCCGTTTCAGCGACACGGAGACCAAGGCGCTGCTCAGCCTCGTGAACGTGGTGCTGTTGGTCGTGCCGCTGGCGAACGTCGTGTTCGGTGCCATGTATCTGTACGCGTCGCGCGAGTTCGTGGAATTGCTGCTGGCGCAGCCGATCCGCCGCTCCCAGCTCTTCGCGGCGCTGTACCTCGGACTCACCCTTCCCATCGCAATCGCGACAGTGGCCGGGATCGCCCTTCCCCTCGCCCTCAGTCGCGTCACACCCGGGGCGCTCGGCATCGGGCTGCTACTCGGCGGCGTCGGCGCCGTGCTGGGCGCCGTGTTCACCGGCATCGCGACGATGGTCGCATACTGGATCGAGGATCGCGTACGCGGGCTCGCCGTCGCAATCGGGTGCTGGCTGACGCTCGCCGTGGCGTACGACGCCCTGGTGCTCATGGCCGCGGTGCAGTTCGCGGACTACCCCATCGAGCGGCCAATGCTCGTGGCGCTGATGCTCAATCCGATCGATCTCGCGCGGCTGGCGTTGCTGCGGCAGTTCGACGTCGCGGCGCTGCTGGGCTACACCGGCGCCGTCTTCCAGCAATTCCTCGGCGGAATCCGCGGCCTGCTGGCCGCAACGGGTGCCGTCGTTCTCTGGGTCACGGTTCCGACGCTCGTCGGCGCGCGGCTCTTTCACCGCAAGGACTTCTAAACCCACTACGCACATGACTGCTGTTCGATATTCCCGATTCGCGCTTTCCCTTCTCCTCGTTGCTGCCGCCTGCGGTGGCGGAGG
Organism: uncultured Gemmatimonadaceae bacterium; assembly: GCA_963724885.1. Taxonomy (GTDB): domain Bacteria; phylum Gemmatimonadota; class Gemmatimonadetes; order Gemmatimonadales; family Gemmatimonadaceae; genus DASPMP01. Next base: position 1,349,505 of record CAVRWG010000005.1, read on the forward strand.
TACCGGCGATACGCCGGCCACGCCGGCCGGAGGTGCGCCTGCCGTGAAAACCGACGCCCGGAAGCCGACGGGCAGGACCATCGTCGTCGAAATGGTGACGGACGAGAAGGGCAATTTCTTCAAGCCGGACAAGATCGAGGCGCATCGCGGAGACGTCATCCGCTTTGTGCTCAGGACCGGCGTGCACAACGTGCACTTTCTGGCCGACTCGAATCCCGGAAGGACCGGGCTGCCGCCGGCCAGCGCGTTCCTCCAGCTGCCGGGACAGGAACTGGACATCACCGTCGATTTTGCGCCGGGCCACTACTACTTCCAGTGCGATCCGCATGCGCTGCTCGGGATGCTCGGGCGTCTCGAAGTCGAAGACGAGAACGACTGATGGAGTGGTTCGTCAAAGCGTTCATTCGCGCCAGTCTCGCGTGGCTCGCGCTGGGAATCACCCTTGGTCTGGCGATCGCGGCCTACCCTCCCTGGGTCGCGTACCGGCCCGCGCACGCGCACATGACCGCCGTCGGGTTCCTGACGATGATGGTCTTTGGCGTGGGCTACCAGCTGCTGCCGCGGCTGTTCGGCCACGGGCTGTACAGCCGCGGCCTCGCGGTCGCTCACTGGTTGCTGGCGAACGCTGGCCTGGCCGCGATGGTCGTCGGCTTCGTTCTCCAGCCGCATGTCGGGAGTCGGAGCGCGCCATTGACCGCCACCGGCGGCGTGATGTTCGCGCTCGGCGCCCTGGGTTTCGTGTACAACATGTGGCGCACGTTCAACATGGCGGACGCACGGCAGCGGCAGCGCGCTGCCGAGGCTCTCAGCAGAGTACTGCCGACATTGAACGAGTGAGTGATCGAGGCGCCGTGCGTGATTGCGCGGGCGACAGCCTCGATTCTCGCGCTCGCTCGCCGCCGTGCGCCTTGCCCGGTGATTGGCAGGGAGCCTGCATCGGTCCAGCGCTTGTTGGGGCACGATGCCCGGATGGACTACAGCGCGCTAACGCTATCGGCGCGTTCGATCGCCTCGTGGAGGAAGCGAGCGAATGTGGAATCAGAAGCGCTTCGTTTATGGGGCGATTGGCGCGCTGCTGTCGATCGGAGCGCCACTCGGTCTTCTCCTACTGCGGCTCGGAGGGCGCGGGATCGTTTCGTCCGAGCACATCTGGGCGGAGATCGCGAACGATATCGCGACGTACCTCTACGTTACTCTATCGAGCGCCGTCGTATTCACGCTTTTCGGCAGCGTGCTCGGACGCCAGGCCGATTCGCTGGCGGAGCTTGCCATCACTGATTCCTTGACGGGTCTCAAGAACGCCAGGGCGCTCCGGGACCACCTCCGCCGCGAGTTGAATCGCGCGGCGCGGTATCGTCAGCAACTCTCCCTGCTTTTGATCGACGTGGACGGTCTCAAGAAGATCAATGATCGTCTCGGTCATGCCGCGGGCGACCGCGCGCTGCGACATGTCGGGGAAGCGATTCGGAGCCAGCTCCGCGAGTCCGATGTCGGAGCGCGATGGGGCGGTGACGAGTTTGCCTTGCTCACTCCAAGCACGTCCGCATCTGCCGCAGCAGCGCTCGCCCAGCGCGTACGATCGCTCTTGGCGCAATCGACACTTGGTGGCGACATCCCGCATCTGACCGCTTCAGTCGGCATCGCGACATTCGATGGTGCTGTTGACACGGTCGCCAATCCGGACGATCTCACGCAGGCAGCCGACAAGGCGCTATATGACGCCAAGCGAGCAGGACGCGACCGTTACGTCATTGGCAGTCTGCGGGGTATGCACACGTGAACAAACCCCTACGAGCGCCTGTTCACGAACCACGGAAAATGACTCGTCGCGGCTGACAGTGGAGCGTCCACGCTCGACTTGAGCGCACTACATCGCAGCCACGACTGAATGACTCCGAACGGCGAGTCTCGCGATCGCGCGATACACGGCGTCGCGCAGCGCCTTCTCGCGCGGGTCGTTGATGCAGCCAGAAGTCCAGCTTGTTCATGACGTACGCGTAGCCAAGCCGTGCATCGGGATCGGCGAACGCGAACGACCCGCCGGCACCGGGCGCGCCGAACGCGCGCGGGCTCGAACCGAACGAGACTTCGGGCCCCGGCCGCAGGAAGCCGAGCGAGAAGTAGCTCGGTATGCCCAGCACCTCGTCTTTGGCGCGCGCGACGACCGGCGGCGCGGTCACGCGTGCGAAGGTCTCGGGCGTGATGCCGAGTTCTGCGCCGCCTTCGGCGAAGGCGGAATACGCTCGCGCAATCGCGCGCGCCGTGCCGACGCCATTGCCCGCGGGCACCTCCACCTCGTATGAGCGCCGGTCCGTCCAGTCGAGGTTCGTGCCCAGGAACGACCGACGCAGCAGCGATCCCGGCCGGATCATCTTCATGGTCATGGCGAACGGCGTATGTCGCAGCGCCAGAAGGCCGCGCCCCATGGACAACGTCTTGAGCGTGGCGATGCGCTCGCCGAGAATCGCTCGCGGCAGCCCGATGTAGAACTCGAGGTCCAGCGGCTTCGCGATCTCGTCCTGGAAGAAACGGCCCAGCGTGCGATGCGACCGGATCCACCCGGCGAATGATCTCCTGCATGTAGAGCCCGATCGTCAGCGTGTGATAGCCGTGGCGCGTTCCGGGCGGCCAGGCCGGCTTCTGGCGCGCGAGCAGGCGCGCCACGTCGTCGAGGTCGCGCAGCCTCTCGATCGTCAGCTTCTCGTCGAGCAGGACGAGTCCCGCCTCGTGGCCGAGGAGCTGGCGCACGGTGATCCCGGCCTTCCCGTTCTGCGCGAACTCGGGCCAGTAGCGCGCGACGGGCGCGTCGTAGTCCAGCCAGCCGCGCGCGTTGGCGAGCGCCAGCGTCATCGCCGCGAGGCCCTTGGTGGTGGACATGACGACGACCATCGTGTCCTCGTTCCAGGGCACGTCGCCCTCGGGAGTGCGACGGCCGCCCCACAGATCGACGACCTTCTCGCCGCGCCAGTACGCGGCAACGGCGGCACCTATCTCGCCGCGTTCGGCGAAGTTGCGCTCGAATTCGGCGCGCACCTCTTCGAAGCCGTGAGCGACCTGTCCAGCGACGCGAGTCGTCGGGGTCATGGGAGCGACGAGTGCCGCGACGCGGCACGACGCACGTTGAAGTGCCAGCGCCAATACGGCGACCCACGTCATGGATGAGTAGACGCTGATGCGCTCGACGATCCCGAGACCCGGCGTGGGCGCTCCCGCGGCGAGTCGGGCGGCAGCTCGGCCGGTTGCCGCACCAAACAGGATCATCGTCGCGAGTGTCGCGAAGGAGTAGATGCGGAATCGCCTGTCCAGCCCTGCGGCGGCAAAGCCGATGGCCAGCAGGAGCAGCAGGACCTGCAGCCCCGTGAGAAGGATGTGCGGGGCGTCGCCCGCCAGGCTGCCGGCACCGCGCTGATGCATCTCGAAGAGCGTGGGTCCCGTGAAGCCGACAGCCGCGCACGCGATCAGCAGCGCTCCCGCAATTCGCAGAGCGCGGCTTCGCCCGAGCCCCTCGCGGAAGACGCCCACTCCGAAGGCGAACGACAGCACGCCGTATGTGATGAACAGCGGATCGACGAAGGATTCCGATGGAGCGTCGATCGCCATCAGTTCGCTGATGGCTTGAGAGGTGAAGCTGTAACCCTCATACAGAATCCCGCCGACCATGTCGGTAGCGACGTAAAGCAGCGACGAGACAATGCCACATGCGAGCATGGCTCTTCGTGCCAGGCTTCGGCCCTGAGCCGGCTGAGCCATCAGCGGGCCTGCGTCTTCTGTCATGCCAATCGTGGTCATCGTGCTCTCCCCCGAACGTGCGTGCCAATCGCGCGCAGCAGACACGAAGATGGTCCGTCGAGGCCGCATCGTCTGTCGGCCAGAAGGAGTACCTGTGTGGTGAGACTCCTGACGCTCCCGGGTTGCGCTATCTCCTAGCGCGTGCATACTGGACGCGACACTGCGGGGCGTGGCGCGCAACTTGTAGACGCGTGTTTGGACTCATGATTCGAGGAAAATGGGGCGCGTCGCGACTGGCTCTCGTGCTCGCGTTAGCGGTCGGGCTCGCGATCGGGCTGGGCGCGTTCACGATCGTGTACGCGCGCGGGTACTCGTACATGTCCAACGACGCGAGCGCCTGCGCCAACTGTCACATCATGCGGGAGCACTATGACGCCTGGGCAAAGTCCACGCACCGCAACGTGGCGTCTTGCAACGACTGCCACACCCCGCACAATCTCGTCGGCAAGTACACTGTAAAAGCGAAGAACGGCTTCTGGCATTCCTTCTATTTCACGACGGGCCGGTATCCGGACCCGCTGCGCATCACCGAGGGCAACCGCGACGTGACCGCCGACGCTTGCCGCTATTGCCACGCGGAGATCACGGTGGCGATCGATCATCCCGCGGCCACAACGACAGAGCGCGCGAATTGCGTCCGGTGCCATCAGTACGTGGGGCATCTCGTTCGATGAGCAACTTCTTGAATCGCAGAGGACGCAGAGCAGAACAGAGAGGACGCAGAGGCGCAAGCAACATCAGTCCTCCGCGGCCTCTATGTTCCTCCTCTGCGCTCTCTGCGGTGAAGTCTGGTAAGAGGGGCGCTCCCACATGACATCACCGCACTCCGAAGACCCACCCCGGCCGCCCCGGCGCCGCTTCAGCGTCGCAGCACTCGCCGCCGTGGCGGGAGTGGCCGCCGTGGCGGCGGTCGCGGTGGCGGCGCTCCTCACCAACATCTTCCAGCGCAAGCAGGAGGCGCGGAATCCGTTCTATCGCGTCGTGGAGCTGAGCGACACGACGACGGATCCCGCGGTGTGGGGCAAGAACTTCCCGCTGCACTACGACGCGTACCGCCGCACGGTGGACCAGGTACGCACGCGATACGGCGGAAGTGAGGCGCTGCCCCACACGCCAACTCGGGCGGATCCGCGCTCCATCGTCGGCCAGTCGCGGCTGGAAGAGGATCCGCGGCTGAAGCAGTTCTGGGCCGGCTATGCCTTCGCCACGGACTTCCGCGAGGAACGCGGCCACGCCCACATGCTGGAGGACCAGGAGTTCACTCGCCGTCAGGTGGTGACCAAGCAGCCGGGGACTTGTCTCAACTGCCATGCGTCGATGTACGTGGCGTATCGGCGCGTCGGCAACGGCGACCCGATGGCGGGCTTCGCGCGCATCAACCAGATGACGTACGACGAGGCACGCCAGAACGTGACGCATCCCGTCGCGTGCATCGACTGCCACGATCCCGAAACGATGGCTCTGCGCGTGACCCGACCGGCCTTCATGGAAGGCATGCGTGCATTGAAGGCGTCGCAAGGTGTGGCCAACTACGACGTGAACCGCCAGGCCACCCGACAGGAGATGCGGACCTTCGTCTGCGGCCAGTGCCACGTGGAGTACTACTTCAAGGGCCCGGAGAAGCGCCTCGAGTACCCCTGGGGGAAGGGCCTGACTGCCGACAGCATCCTGGCCTACCACGACGCCACCGGCCACGCGGACTGGACGCACGCCATCAGTGGAGCACGCGTGCTCAAGGCGCAGCACCCCGAGTTCGAGATGTACAACCAGGGCATTCACGCGCGCTCGGGGGTGGCATGCGCGGACTGCCACATGCCCTACGAGCGCGTGGGCGCGATGAAGATCAGCGACCACTGGGTGCGCAGTCCGGTGCTGAACATCAATCGCGCCTGCCAGACGTGCCACCGCTGGCCGGAAGAGGAACTGCGGCAGCGCGTGCGCACCATCCAGGATCGCACGTTCGAGCTGCGGAATGTCGCGTTGGATGCCGTGCTCCAGCTGACATCCGACATCGCCGCGACGATCCGCGTCGATAGCGTGCGTGTCCGCGACCGCGTCGCTCGCGCGCGCGACTTCCAGCGGAAGGCACAATTCCTCACCGACTTCATCGAGGCGGAGAACTCGATGGGCTTTCACGCCGATCAGGAGGCGGCACGCGTGCTGGCGCGAGCGATCGATTACGCGCGCCAAGGGCAGGTCGCGCTCTTCGGCAGATCGCCAGGCCGCTCCAACCCCTGAGAGACGCACCGGCAGCAAACCAGGACGAAGGCTCAACTACTCGAGCCGGCCCGGAGCCGCAGTTTCATGCCCTCGCGGCGGATGAGGTGCTGCGGCAGCTCCACAGTTCGATCGAGGGTCTCTCGCAGGAGGCTGCTCGCGAGCGACTGAGCCTACAGGGTCCGAACGAGCTGCGCGCCGCACGCCCGATGCCGGCCTGGAGGATCCTGGTTGCCCAGCTGCGGAGTGTCGTGGTTCTGCTGCTGATCGCCGCCGCAGCCGTGTCGCTCTTCAGCGGCGACCTCCTGGATGCGCTGGCCATCGGCGCCGTCCTGGTGTTGAACACCCTTCTCGGTTTTGTCACGGAACTCAGGGCGCGGCGCGAGATGCACGCGCTCCTGCAACTCGAGACGCCGAAGGCGGTCGTGCTGCGCGATCAGCGCTGGCGCGAGATCGCCGCGCGCGAGCTGGTTCCCGGCGACGTGATCCGACTCGAGGCGGGGCAGCACGTTCCCGCCGACGCTCGCGTTCTCGTGGCAAACGATCTGCGCGTGAACGAGGCAGCGTTGACGGGCGAGTCGCTGCCCGTGCACAAGGAGCCGCGATCACTGAGCACGGACACGCCTCTCGCGGATCGCGTCAACATGCTCTACAAGGGAACCGCGGCCGCCGCCGGAACCGGGCGAGCAGTGGTCGTGGAGACGGGAATGCGGACCGAGCTGGGACGCATCGGCGCCCTGGTCGGTGGCATCGGGGAGGAACGCACCCCCCTCGAGCGTCGTCTCGACCAGCTCGGAGGTCGGCTCGTCTGGGTCGCCCTCGCCGTCGGCGCGCTCGTCGCCGGCCTCGGATCACTGCAAGGCACACCGCTCCGGGAGCTGATACAAACGGGCATCGCGCTCGCCATCGCGGCGGTTCCAGAAGCCTTGCCGGCAGTGTCAACCATCGCGCTCGCGGTCGGCGTTCGGCGCATGGCGCGCCGACGCGCTCTGGCGCGGCGTCTGCCTTCCGTCGAGACGCTCGGATCGGTGACGACGATCTTCACCGACAAGACCGGTACGCTCACCGCTGGAGAGATGACGGTCACGACGCTGTGGGTGGCTGGCCGGGAGCTGACCGTGACCGGGACCGGATATGCCCCCGAGGGCTCGCTCGTCGAAAACGGGCGTCCGGTCTCACCTGACGACGATCCGCGTCTGGCCCTGGCCCTGCGCATAGCGATACTGGCCAACCGCGCCGAGATCGAACGGGGCAACGGCGGCTGGCAGGTACGCGGCGATCCAACGGAGGGAGCTCTCGTCGCCATGGCGCGCAAGGCTGGCATGGATCGGGACAAGCTTCGCGCCGATTGGCCGGAGATCGGCGAGGTTCCGTTCTCGAGTGACCTGATGCTGATGGCGACATTTCACGCGGCGCCGAACGGGGGAATCGTCGCCTTCGTCAAGGGCGCGCCCGTTCGCGTCGTCGGGCTTTGCGCCCGTGCGACCACGCCGGAGGGCGAGCGCGCGCTCGACGATTCAGCACGGGAGCAACTGCTCGAGCACAACCGGCGCATGGCGCGCCAGGGGCTCCGTGTCCTCGCCTTCGCCTCCGCCACGGTCGCGCGCGCCGACGCGGACGCGTTGCGCGACCTGACCTTTGTCGGCTTTGCCGGCATGATCGATCCCGCCGCTCCCGGCGTGAAGGAGACGATCGGCGCATTACACGACGCGGGGATCCGCACCGTGATGGTGACGGGCGACCAACAGCTCACGGCGCAGGCGGTGGCCCGGGACCTGGGCCTTCTCGGACCCGGCGACGAGACGCTCGACGGGCGGGCGCTGTCGACCCTGTCTCAGGCGGATCTCGTCAGCCGGGTTTCGCGCGTCGGCGCTTACAGTCGGGTGAGCCCGGAACAGAAGCTGGCAATCATCTGCGCCTGCAGGGCGGATGGTGAAATCGTGGCCATGCTCGGCGACGGCGTGAACGACGCCGCGGCGCTCAAGAAAGCCGACATCGGCGTGGCCATGGGATTGCGCGGCACCGACGTGGCGAAAGAAGCCGCCGATGTCGTGTTGCAGGACGACCGATTTCAGACGGTCGCGGCCGCGGTGGAAGAGGGCCGCGTGATCTTCGACAACATCCGCAAGTTCGTTTTCTACCTCTTCAGCTGCAATCTGGCCGAGATTCTGTTGCTGCTTTCGGCGGCGACGCTGGGGTATCCGCTCCCGCTGCTCCCGCTGCAGATACTGTGGCTCAATCTCGTCACCGACACGTTCCCGGCGCTGGCGCTCGCGCTCGAGCCCGCGGAGCCGGACATCATGCGCAGGCCGCCTCGTGATCCGCGGCGAGCCATTCTGTCGGCCGCATTCCTGCGGTCGGTGGCCCTTTACGGCACGGTGATCGCGGCGCCAGCACTCGCGGCATTTGTCTGGGGAATGCAGGACGGATCGGCCGGCATCCGGCGCGCCATGACGCTGGCATTCATGACCATCGCGCTCGCTCAGACTTTCCACCTGGGCAATGCGAGGCAGCGCGCTCCCGTGCTGTCGCGCCGAAGCATCGTCGCCAATCCGTATGCGCTCGCCGCGGTGGTGGTTGTGATCCTGCTCCAGTTTGCGGCGCTCCAGGTCGCGTCCCTGGCGCGCATCCTGGGGACGTCACCGCTGGGTGCGCGGGACTGGCTGGTGGTGCTGGCACTCTCGAGCTTCCCGGCGGTTTTTGGCCAGGCCCTCAAGCTCGCGCGGCATCACGCGCGGCGCCGGCAGTGACGGCTCTCCGACGACCCGTTCACGGCGCCATTGTTGTCGGGGGGCGGCTGGCGTTTCTTCATCGTTTGGCACCAACCGGCCTCGCGTGAACATCCTCGTCCTGAACGTTGGTTCATCGACGGTCAAGTTCCAGCTGACCGATACCGACGGTGACGCCATCGCGCAGAACCGCGATCGCCGGCTCGCGCGCGGGCAGATCGAGCGTATCGGCGGGGAGGCGATCCTGACCTTGCAGGCCGCGGATGCCGAGCCGCGAAAGACGGCCGCCTCGATCCGCGATCACGCCATGGCGATCGAACACATCATCGCGTGGCTCACCAGCGACACGTCGGGCGTTCCCATCTCCTCGGTGGCCGACATCCACGCTGTCGGCCATCGCGTCGTGCACGGCGGAGAGCGCTTCACGGCCTCGCAGCGAGTGGATGACGCCGTGCGGCTGGCCGTCGAAGATCTCATCGACCTCGCGCCGTTGCACAACCCGCACAACCTGCGCGGCATCGCGGCCGCGCGCGCCGTGCTGGGGCCGGGCATCCCCCAGGTCGCCGTCTTCGATACCGCGTTTCACCACAGCCTTCCCGAGATCGCCTATGTCTACGCGATCCCGTACCAGCTGTACCGCCGGTATCGCGTCCGTCGCTACGGTTTTCACGGCACGTCGCACCGTTACATCGCGTACCGGTATCGCCAGCTCACCGGCCGCACGCGCGAGGACACGAGGATCATCACATTGCATCTCGGGAACGGCGCATCGGCCTGCGCCATCGTCGGCGGCGCATCCGTGGATACGTCGATGGGATTCACCCCGCTCGAAGGACTCGCGATGGGAACCCGGTCGGGCGATCTCGACCCGGCGATCCTGGATTTCGTGGCCGCGAAGGAAGGCCTGAGCCTGCGCGAAGTCGAGAGTCTCTTGAACAAGCAGTCGGGCCTGCTCGGTGTCTCGGGCCTCACCGCGGACATGCGCGAGCTGCTCGCCGAGGAGCGCGAGCACGGAGACCGTCGTGCGCGCCTGGCAATCGACCTCTTTGCGTATCGCGCCAGGAAATACATCGGGGCGTACCTCGCGGCGATGAACGGCGCTGACGCCATCGTTTTCGCGGGGGGCATCGGCGAGAATTCGGCCGCGGTGCGCGCCCGGGTCTGCGCCGGACTCGATTGGCTCGGCGTCGCCGTGGACGACGCGCGCAATGCGGAATTGACCGACGGCCGCGAAGGACGGTTCGACCGTGAAGGGACGCGCGTACAGCTCTGGGTCATCCCCACCGACGAAGAGCTGCTGATCGCCCGCGACACCTGGCGCGTGGTGACCGGCTCGGACGTGCGCTTCTAGGGACTAAGCACTAAGCACTACTCTTTCAGCAGGCCCAGCTTCAGCGCGAATTGTACGTAGTCCGACCGGTGCGCGAGGCCGAGCTTCTCGGCGATGCGCTGCTTGTACGTGTCGACAGTCTTGGGACTGATGAACAGCTTCTCCCCGATCTCGGGTGCCGTGAACCCCGACGCCACGAACCGCAGCACGTCGCGCTCGCGGTCGGTGAGCTTCTCGAACTTGCTGCGCTCGTCGGAGTGCTCGGCGCGCTTGCGGATGCCGCCGGCGAGGACGCGCGACGCCGACGGCTGGATGTAGGTATCGCCGTGCGCCACGGCGCGAACCGCGTCGACGAGCTCGCGATCCGCGGCGCTCTTCTGGAGAAAGCCACTCGCGCCCGACTCCAGGAGCGGAATGAGCGCCTCGTCCGGCGAGTGCATGGTCAGGATCAGGATGCGCGTCTCGGTCTTGGCCGCCACCAGCTCCTTGGTCGCCTGCGCGCCGTCCATGGGCTCCATCGTGAGATCCATGACCAGCACTTCCGGACGGAGCCGGGCCACCATGGCAACGGCGTCGCGCCCGTTGGCCGCTTCGCCGATGACCTGAATGTCCCTGGCCGTCCCCAGCACGGCCTTGAGACCGGCGCGGACAACCGCATGGTCGTCTGCCAGGACTACCCGTATGGTGTCGACAGTCATTGTGCTCCGTTGGTGGTGTGCGCGGGAACCCGAGCGACGACGCGCGTCCCGAGTTCCGATCCACTGGAAATTTGCAGCTCGCCGCCGGCAAGAGCCAACAACGATTTCGCCGAGAAGAGACCGAGCCCGGCCTGCAACGGATCGCCGGCATACATGTCAATGCCGCGGCCGTCGTCCTCGACTTCGAGAACGACCGAGCCGCCGTCGGCGCGCAGCCTCGCGCGCGCCTGCCGGGCACCGGAGTGCTGCGCCACGTTGCGAAGCGCTTCGTCCGCGACGCGATACAACGCACTCGCCGTCTGCGCCGCGAGCGGCTGGCCATCGGGAAGCTCACAGTCCACCTCGATGGGCGTAGCCGACATTCGACTGGCTCGTCGCGCGAGCGCCTGCAGCGCATTGCACAGGCCGAACTCGCCAATGGTGCCCGGATACAACGCCTCGGCCACAGAACGCATGTCGTCGGAGAGCTGCTCGATCATGACCCGCGAACGCTCCAGCTGCTGTTGCACTTCCGGGTCCCGGTTGACGCGCTGAGTCGCCGAGAGCTGCATCCCGATCGCGGCAACCGTCTGCGCCAGCGAATCGCGCAGCTCGCGCGCCACGGTCTCGCGCTCGATTTCGCGCGCCCGCACCGACCTGCCGGCCAGGTACTGGATTCGTGCGCGGTCCGCCTCCACGCGAGTGAGCAAACGATTCATCGTGGTCGCGAGACCCCTGACATCGCTGTCAGCCAGCACGGATTCCGGCACCCTTGCGCCGAAGTCGCCAAGCGAAACGCGTTCGGCCGTCGCCTCGAGGTCCGCGATGGGCCGCAGCGCCAGCCACGTGAGCACGCCGGTGATCGTGAAGCTCAGCGTCAGAAAGATCCACGCCTGCACCACCAGCGATGCGTCCGGGAAGAGCCGATGGATCGCCAGGGCGGACGCGAACAGGATGGCGTTGGCGCCGATCAGCTTCCCGAGCAGGGGGAAGCGCAGGAATGCGGTGAGCCACGAGGGCTCGGCAAGCCGCGCGTCTGCGCGCACGGGACTTTGCGTCTCGAAGATTGTGTCTGTCATGTGACCACCAGTGCCGTCACCATGCCGAACATGCCGTGCTCGGACTCGGCGTGCGGCAGGATGTGGCAGTGGAAGGCCCACGTGCCGGGGTTGGTGCAGTTGACGATCACGTCCCAGCGCTCGCCGGGCGCGATGTTGAGCGTGTCGCATTTCCAGGGCGCGGGCTGGTCCCAGCCGTCCTTGGCGATCACGGTCATGTGCATCCCGTGCAGGTGCATCGGGTGGATCATCATCCCTTCGTTCATGAAGCGGATGCGCACCTTCTGGCCGCGCTTCGCGACGATCGGCTCGGTGGCCGGGAATCCCTTGCCGTTCAGCGTGTAGCCGTGCGACCCGTCGTTGAGGATCATGACGTAGTCGACGTCCACGTCGTCGGACTGCGTGCGTTGCCGCGGCTCGACGATGAACGCGCCCAGCAGCCCGAGTCCCACCTGCTTGGCCGCATTGTGGTGCGAGTGGTACATGTGCGAGCCGGCGTTGGGCACCGTGAACTCGTAGGTGTAGCGTCTGCCCCGGCTTGATCGGTGGCTGCGTGATGAACGGCACGCCGTCCTGGTCGTTGGGCAGCTCGAGCGCCGTGAAAGTGCACAGAAGTAGACTCGGGGAGCTCGTTTTTCACCACGAACCGGACGCGGTCACCCTCGCGCACGCGAATCTGCGGACCGGGCACCTGGCCATTGTACGACCAGCCCGTGACGAACTTGCCGGGCTCGGTCTCCCATTGAACAACCTTGCAGGTGAGGTCGTAGACCTTGACGTCTCCGTTGAGCTTTGGCGCGAGCGGCTGGTTCCCCCAAACGGCGGTTTTTGCCGGAAAGGCCTTCACGCCTTTCTCGTGCATCGCGTCCATTTCTTCTGCGGCGCTCGGCCTTCGGCCGGGCGCCCCCGTGTCGTGCGGGCCCATCGTGCCGCCGGTCTGGCCCTGGTGGACCGCCGCCTTGGCCTCGTCCTTCGTGCACGCCGCGACCGTGGTGACCGCCAGCGCTCCGAGCGCGGCGTTCTGGAGAAAGTCTCTGCGCGAAGTTCTGTTCTTCAACATGGGCCGGTTCGAGTTCGATTGGCTCGAACCTATGCCCGGGCAAGTCGCGCTACTGTCGGGATTTGGACAATTCTGCGACGTTGGATGCCTACAGTAGTGTCAGGGATTCCCTCAGGACCATGCGCACAGTGGACAAGGGCACGTCGCGAAAGCTCACCGATTTCCTGCTCGCGGACATCGTCGGCATCGCCGCGGACGCGATCATCTGCGTCGACGAGGACCAGAAGATCACGCTGTTCAATGACGGGGCCGAGAACATCTTCGGCTGGAGAGCCGATGAGGTGATCGGGAAGACCGCTCGAGATCCTCCTGCCGGAACGCGTGCGCGAGATCCATCGAACACACATCGAGCACTTCCGCGAAGCGCCCGAAAGCGCCCGCAAGATGGGGCAGCGCCAGGAGATTTCGGGCATTCGGAAGAACGGCGAAGAATTCCCGGCCGAAGCCGCGATCGCGAAGGTCGCCATGGGCGACGCCGTGGTCTTTTCCGTGGTGCTGCGGGACATCACCGAGCAGGTGGAGCTGCAGAAGCGCCTGCAGCGCGCCGTGAGCGCGCGCGACGAGATCGCAGGGGTGGTGGCACACGATCTCAGGAACCCAGTGAGCGCGGTGAAGATGCTTTCGCGCGCGTTGCTGCAGTGGGCCGAAATGCGGGATTTTCCGGGCGAGCGGCGCGAGCAACTGATGTTGATACGCGAAGCCGCGATTCAGATGGACCGGCTGATCCAGGACCTTCTGGACGTGACTCGCGTGGAGAGCGGCCGGTTCACGGTGGATCCGCAGCCACTTACCACCGTTGCTCTGCTCGAGGGCACGCTGCGAACGCTGCGGCCCCTGGTGGAGGACGCCGGACTAGAGCTGCGGGTGGACCTGGCGTCATCGCTCCCTGTCGTGAACGCCGATCCAGAGCGCATCGGGCAGGTAGTGTCGAACCTGATCGGGAACGCGATCAAGGCCACGACGAGCGGCCGGATCACAGTGGCGGCCAGCGCGGTGGGCCGGGAAGTTCAGATCTCGGTGAGCGATACCGGAAGCGGCTTATCGAGAGAACAGTTGCAGCATCTGTTCGATCGATTCTGGCAGTCGCCTCAGTCGAACATCCGCACGCGCGGCGCGGGGCTCGGGCTGCCGATCGCGCGAGGAGTCGTCCACGCGCACGGCGGCCGGATCTGGGCGGAGAGCGAGGCGGGAAAAGGATCGACTTTCCACTTCACTTTGCCCGTCGCGTAGTCCACCAAGGACAAACAAGAGCCTGAGAGTGTTTGACTGTCTGAAACGCGAAGCCCACCGGTGTGAGCCGGTGGGCCGCGTTCAGGACTTCGTTCCACTCGAAGAGGTGACCTGTCCGGTCGCGCTTCTCAGAAGCTGACAACTCCTTCGACGACGAAGCCCTGGATCTTGCCGCCGTGCCGGATGTCGGTCGGCAGGAACCGATAGTACTTCTGCTGCATGTACTCGCCCTTGATCAGCAGGACGGGCGTCACGTACCAGCCGGCGGCCGTCGCGTACCGGTCCACGCTGACCTTTTCGCCCGCCGCGGTGAGCTTGCCGTTGGCGGTGACGGCGCGCTTGGCGACATACAGCCGCTCATCGCCGAAGCGGTAGACCAGATCGCCGGCGAACTGGTTCCAGTCGCGTTGCCAGCCTACTTCGTTCAGCGCCTTGCCGCGGAAGTTTTCGGCGTTGCCGAAGAACTCGAGGCCGCGGTACTTGATGAAGGGGTTGAGCGCGACCGCCCTAACGGTGTTCGAGAATCCGGGGCGAATCTGGCCCGACCACGCCTGCGACGTGCTTGTCGCTGCCGTGTTCTCCATCACGAGATCGTAGGCGCTCCCCGCTCGGTCGCCGGTGAGCAGCGTATTGCTCGGTGACTTGTCGTTCTTGTAGTACGAGCCGGAGAGCCGGACGCGCAGGTCGCCGGTGAGCTGCGTGTCGTATCCGAGCTTGCCGACGTAGGCATTCGTCCGGCCGGCGGGATTGGTGACACCGCCCTGAATCGTGCCGCTGTTGACGCCGAGCATCGCGAGGGCGCCCTTGGCGCGGAAGTACACCTCGCCGCCGACCTCAGTCGTGAAGGCGTCGATGATGAGGTTGCCGACGAACGGGTTGAACATCCCGTTGCCGTTGTCGCTGCGGCGGAAGTGCTGGTCGCCGAAGTTGGTCTCGAAGTGTCCCAGCTTCAGCGTCGTGTACTTCATGATGCCATTGAGCACCGGGTTATCGATCGGCGACTTGTCGATGAGCGCGTAGCCGTCCTTCACCCAGAACTCCTGGTGGTGCTTGGACGACATGTAGCTCGTGAGGGCGACGCGGATGCCGTCGGCGAGCTGCATGTTGAGGCTCAGGTTGGCGTCGGCGAGGTTGAAGCCGCGTCCGATGTCGACGAGCTGGGTCGTGTTGACGCCGTTCACGACCACCGGCGTCGCGCGATTGCCGTGCTCGAGCCCCTGGAACTGCTGCCGGAACGAGGCGCCGATGCTGTAGCGGAAGCCCGTGAAGGGAATTCCCTCTTGCTTGGGTGACTCGAACACGTTCAGACCGCGCATGTCGCTGGCGCGGTAGTTCTGGATCGTGATCTGCGGCGCGAGATTCCACACCGCGACGGCGGGCTTCGTGCTGTCCTTTGCGGCCGCTTGCTCCGCCGTCGCGCCCGGGTCCGTGCCGGCCTTTGACTGCGCTGAAGCGATCGCCAGCGGAAACGCTGCGGTGAGTGCGAGGAGCTTCATGGTGGTTTTCATGGGGACCTCTGGTCTTTGGTAGCGCGTTGAGAGGAATCGTTTGGTGTCTGATCGTGCGGTGAGTGTACGACTCGCCTGATCGAGCGACTGTCGGGGCCGTGGAGGGCGTGGGGCATCGGTTTCCCCGATCTTTTGCGGTGAAACGCCGACCGGACCTCAGGGAAAGCCCGACGCCTGAAGTCCTTGGCCAACGGCACTTTACGGCTGTACCTGGGATTCCGCTCGCCCGGAGGGCACCGTGAAGACGTCAACACAGAGACCATACGCCTTGGATGCGCCACGTCTGACCCGCACCGAAAAGGCAGCCAAGCCACCCCTGCTGGTGGCAACCGACGGATCGGAGTCCGCGGACGCCGCGGTGGCGGCCGCAAACGCCATTGCCGCGCGTTCAGGGCAGAGTGTCACGCTCCTCGTCGTTCTGGAGCCGCTGCCCATCGTCTCCCCGGAAGTGGCGATCGCCGTTTCGGCGCGCACCGAAGCCGAGAGTCGTGCGGCCATGCGAGCGCTCGTGGAGAGTCAACTCGAACGGCTTCGGATCGATACCCGGTGGCCGCTGCGGATCGTCACGGGCGATCCGGCCGCAACCATCGTGAAGGTTGCGAAGGACCTTGGCGCTTCGCTGGTGATCATGGGACTCGGCGAGCACGGGCTCTTCGACCGGGTGTTCGGCGACGAGACCGTGATCAAGGTGCTGCGGCTGGGCACCGTCCCGGTCCTGGCGGTGGCGCCGGGCCTGGTCGGGCTGCCGCGGCGCGTCCTGGCCGCTGTCGATTTCAGCGCCTCGAGCGCCAGGTCGGTTCGACTGGCGGGACCACTCGTCGCCACGGGATGTCGTGTCACGCTCGCGCATGTCATCACGAGGGACATCGATCCTCTCAACTGGACGGCGCCGGATGCGGCGCATTCCGGCAGCGTGGGACACGCATTTGACCGGGTAATCGCGGAAGCGCAGCTCGGGGACGCCACGGCAGTCGACCGGAAAGTCCTGCGCGGTGATCCCTCCCGGGATCTGCTGCGCCTCGCCGGGGAGATCGAGCCCGATCTCATCGTGGTCGGCTCTCACGGTCGCAACTTTCTCACGCGGCTGCGGCTGGGCAGCGTCTCGACCGAGATCGTGCGCAAGGCGCGGTGCTCGGTATTGGTGGCGCCCCCGGACGACGCGCCGGGATACATCGAGGAAATGCCCGAGGAGCGCGGGCGGTTCGCGTTCTACGAGTGGAGCGAGCGCCTCGAGGAGTTCAGCCGTCGTAACATGGGCCGCGTGGCGCGTCTCGAGGAAATTGATCCGGAGTTGGGGGCGCAGGTGGAGCAGAATCACGTGCCGTTCCAGGGCGCCTCCTTCGATCCGAGGGACGGCCATGTGCACCTGATGTTCGGATCATCGGCCGGACATCTGACTCGAAATATCTGTGGGGTCACACGCATTCAGATGCTGCAGGACTGGAGCGCGGGCGATGCGTTCCTGCTCGTCGCGCATGGACGTGGCCAGACGTTGCTCACGCTCAAGCACTGATACGAGGGAGGAGGGAGGAGGGAGGAGGGAGGAGGGAGGAGGGAGGGAGGAGGGAGGAGGGAAGCGGGAATAGAGGGAGGTGTCGTTCGCCCTCTGCACCTCCTCCCTCCTCCTCCTCCCTCCTCCCTCCTCCCTCCCCGTAGGGCAATCTCCTACGACAGAGGGTGGATTTCGCCGCGAGGAATCCGGTAGGTCCTCACAGGAATGGCCGGACGGATGGCATAGGATGCGGTAGTCAGAGAGACGTCCGATCTGCTACCAACGCACTCCTGGAGCTTCCCATGCTTCGCCAGTCACTCGCCCTTGTCTTCTTCGCCGCGACAGCGGTCGGCGCACAAACGACGCGGCTTGCCCTGAGTCCCGGCAGCACCGTCTGGGTGGAAGGCACCTCCAACGTCCACAACTGGAAGGCAGTGTCCTCGGCGATCGACGCGAAGATCGAGATCGCCGCCCCGGTCGCGCCTGGCGCCACCGTCGAAAGCGTGACGCTTTCCCTGCCCGTCACGAGCCTCAAGTCCGGCAAGGGTGGGCTGGACAAAAACCTGTACAAGGCGCTCCACGCCGAGCAGTACCCCACGATCAGCTATCGCATGACGAAGTTCGAGTCGGCAGCCGCGGCCGAGGCGTGCGCGGCCGTCATCACCGGCGTCCTGACCGTCAACGGTGTCGAGAAGGAGGTCAGGCTCGAGGCCACGATGACGTCGGACGGCAAAGGTGGCGTGCGCGCGGTCGGCTCGACAACCTTCAACATGACAGACTTCGGGGTGAAGCCCGTGACTGCGCTGCTGGGAACGATTCGGACCGGCGACGCGGTGACGGTAAAGTTCGACGTGACTGGAAAACCCGCCGAAGCCATCGCGCAGCTGCCATGACTTTTCACGGTCTTCTCGCTCGAATCACCGTCGTCGGCTGCGCGTTGTCCAGCGCAGCCGACGCGCAGCGCGCATCGACGCCGGCCGTGCTGAGCGCAATGCCGGGAAGCTCGCTCACGATCCGGGGATCCACGACGGTCGGCGCCCGGTGGCACTGCTCGGCCAGGAACGTGGAGTCGAACATCGCGGTCGCGGATCGCGGATCCACGGACAGCCCGGAGCTGCCTGACGTCCGCGGTGTCACGGTTCACGTTCCGGTATCGGCGCTGCGGTGTCAGAGCGGGCCGATGGAGCGATCGATGCGACGGGCGTTGAAGGCGGACCGGGACACGGCCGCGGTGACGATCAGCGGCCGGTTCGAGATCGCTGACGATATGCCGCCGGCGGGCGCGCGCGAGCGCGATCTCGTGGGCCCGCTCAAGGTGGCGGGCATCGAGCGCAATGTCTTCCTGCGGGCGCACATTGAGAGCGGCGCCGATGGATCGCTGCGGGTCGTGAGCGCCTTGCCGCTCACGCTCACGAGCTTCGGCATCACGCCACCGCGCGTGCTCTTCGGCGCCGTGCGCGCCCGGGATGCGGTGACGGTCGAAGTGGAGCTTCACTACCCTGGGTGGCGGCTCGCCGAAGTCACGGCGTTCCGGTGAGCTGACCGGTAGCGGACGGTGACGCTGGAAACGCTCGGACTCGTCGCGCTGATCGTCACGGGCCTTCCGATCGTGTGGCGGACTGTACGGAGCGCGCTGCACGGCCACTTCGCCACGGATGTCGTCGCCACGCTCGCTATCCTCACGGCGATCGTGCTGCGCCAGCCGATCGCGGGCCTGGTCATCGTGCTGATGCAGAGCGGCGGCGAGATGCTGGAGCGATACGCGGCCCGTCGCGCGTCGCGGGCGCTGGACGAGCTCGAGGACGCGCGGCCGCAGCGGGCACGCCTGGTCGACGACGGAGCGATCCGGGAGATCCCCGCGGACGAGGTGCGCGTCGGCGACACACTGGTCGTGCTGCCGGGCGAGCTGATACCCGCGGATTCCGTGGTCACCGTCGGTGAATCGTGGGTCGACGCCTCGCGCCTCACGGGCGAGTCGACTCCGGTCGCGGTGCGGCCCGGCAGCGCGCTCATGAGCGGGAGCATCCTCGGCGATCAGCCGCTGACCGTGCGCGCGACGGCGGCCGCGGAGGAAAGTCACTACGCGCGCATCGTCCAGCTGGTGCGCTCGGCGCAGGAGAGCAAGGCTCCACTCCAGCGGCTTGCCGACCGGTACGCGGTCTGGTTCACGCCCTTCACGCTCGCGGTGTGCGCGGCCACGCTGGTGGCCACCGGCGACTGGTCACGCGTCCTCGCGGTGCTGGTGGTCGCGACGCCGTGTCCGCTGATCCTGGCGACGCCGGTGGCGATGGTCGGCGGCATCAGCCACGCGGCGCGGCACGGCATCATCCTGCGACACGGCGGCGCGCTCGAGGCGCTCTCGCGTGTCACGGTCGCGGTGTTCGACAAGACCGGGACGCTCACTGTGGGCCTTCCGGAAGTCCGTCGCGTCGTGGCATTGCCCGGCTGGGACGCCGACGAGGTCGTGATGCTGGCCGCCGGAGTGGAGCAGGGCTCGGGACATCTCCTGGCTCGCTCGATCGTGGCAGAGGCGCGTCGACGCGACGGTCGACACCCGTTGCCGCAGGCGCTTGCGGTGCACGAGGCGCCCGGTCGCGGCGTGAATGGCGTCGTCGAAGGGCGATCGGTCGCGGTGGGAGAGCGCGCGTACGTGAGAGAATGCGGCGCCGACGATGAAAAACTCGGCGCGCTCGAGACTGGAATCGCGCTGCGTTCATACGTCGCCGTGGACGGTCAGGTGGCGGGCGCCGTCGAATTCGCCGACGCCATTCGCCCGGGCGTCACCGCAACATTCGAACGTCTCAAGCGCGCGGGCGTCGCCCGCACCATGCTCCTCTCCGGCGATCATCAGCCGTACGTGCGCGCCGTGGCCGACGCCGTCGGAATCACGGAGGCAAAGGGCGGGCTGCTGCCGGAGGACAAGGTCGCCGTCGTCGCGCAGCTTGCGCATGCCGGGGAGCACGTGCTCATGGTTGGCGACGGCGTCAACGACGCCCCGGCGCTGAGCCGGGCGGACGTCGGCGTGGCGCTCGCGGCGCATGGGCGCGGCATCGCCAGCGAGTCGGCCGACGTCATTCTGCTGGACGATGACGTGACGGACGTCGCGGAGGCGGTGGAGATCGGTCGCAGGACGATGCGCATCGCGCGGCAGAGCATCCTCGTGGGGCTGGGGCTCAGCTCGATCGCGATGGCCTTCGCCGCCGCCGGCGCGATCCCGCCGGTTGTCGGAGCCGCGCTGCAGGAAGGGATCGACGTTGCAGTGATCCTGAATGCGTTGAGAACCAGTCGATAGGAGGACTCATGTCATGGGTTCATGTCCATCTCATCCTGAATCACGTTCCGGTCATTGGAATCGTGTTCGTGCTCGTGATCCTCGCTGTGGCGCTTTGGCGGCGCAGCGCCGACAACGCCAGGCTCGGTTTGGGCGCCATGGCGGCGTTGGCGGTCGTGACGGGCGTCGTCTACTGGACGGGTGAGCCGGCCGAAGAGGCAGTCGAACATCTGCCCGGAGTATCCGAGGCGCTGATCCATGCCCATGAGGACGCGGCGCTGGTCGCCGCGATCGCGGTGGGCGTCGCCGGTACGGCTGCCGCGTACCTGCTGTGGGTCTTCCGGCGCCATGAATTGCCCCGCTGGGCAACGCGGGCCGCCCTGGGACTGACACTGGTCGCCGGCGGCTTCATGGCATGGACGGCGAACCTTGGTGGCCAGATCCGCCACACCGAGGTGCGCTCCGCCCAGGCGGTGATCCCGGGAGAGGAGGACAAAGATCACTAGTGTGGCATCTCGGAAGTTTGCTTGTCATTCCGAGCGAAGCGAGGAATCTGTAGCTACTTGGGGCAACTGGAGATTCCTCGCGGCCTGCCCGAACAACTACAGATCCCTCACTTCGTTCGGGATGACGAGGAAGCCTTGCCCTCTGGCGCGACGAGCACCGAGCAACCCGCCGTGCGAAGGATCTGCGTCGGCGTGCTCCCGATAACGAATCGATCGAACGTGCTTTCCCCATGCCGGCCAAGGGCGATCACGTCCGCTTTGCTCGCCTTCGTCACGCTCAGCAGTGCCGACGTCAGGACACCGGCCGCCAATTCCGTGGTGATCTCGATTCCTTCGCGGTGGTCAAGCTGGTCGATCACGCGCGAAAGCGCTCGCTCCGCTCCACTCTCGTAAGCCCGCTCCCAGTCCTCCTGGGGCAGCGTCGTGAGGTTCATGCCCCACCTGACGTGGACCAGGTGCAGGCGGCCCGGAGGCGCCAGCAACGTGAGCGCCTCCTGCGCCGCACGCAGGCTCGATGGTCCAAAGTCGATCGCGACAACCGCAATGCGCGGCAGCTGCGTCGTTTTCGGATGCACGGCCAGCACCGGGACGTCCGCGTGGCGTGCCACGCGTGCCGCGGTTTCGGCGCCGAACAGCCGCGCCAGTTTGCCGTGGCTTCCCAGCCCGACCACGATGAGCTCCGCACTGCGCTTCGATGCTGCTCGTACAATCGACGGCGGGGTGCGTCCGAACTCGATGGCGAGATCCCAGGATCCGGACCCGAAGCGCCGCACCTGCTCTCCGATTCGCTCAGCGACACTGTTGCGTACCAGGAGCTCCTGATCGGGCGAGGGCAGCGGCATTCCCAGGTCGCCGACGTACACGGGAATGGGTTCAGTCACCGTGACAACATCCGGCATCCAGTCACCGCGATCGGCGTACAGTCGCGCGAGGCGCAGCGCCGCGTTGGCGGGCTCGCTGCCGTCTGTGGCGACCAGCACCCGGCGAGTCCGGAGTGGAGCGGCCGGCTTCGCTGAGACACGCTTGGGCTCGCGCCGCTTGATGTTCCGACGCAATCTGGATTTCGACGTGGTTGTCATGTGTTCTCCGCCCGGCCGTGCCGGGTACGCATGTGGGTAATCGTGTGCCCGACGCGCCGGAACGCGATCACGGCGCACGACAGGCTGATCACTCCGGGAATCAGATACGGCAGCATCATCGGCACACTCACGCTTCCGGAAAACGCGGGCCGCAGCAGCTCGCCGGTCGCGACCGCGAGCATGATGGCCGCGGCCATCGCGAAGGCGGCCGTCACGAGGAGATCCCCGAGGGGACGGTGGCGCAGCAGCATCGCGGCGACGACGACGAGCAGGGGCAGCGCGAACGCGAGGTCCAGCACGATTACGGTCATCGCCGAGACGTCGAGGTCGTTCGCCAGCACGCCGATGAGCATCAGCAGCCACAGGGCGCCGAAGACTGCCGCGAGCGTGAGCAGAAGTCCGCCCATGATCCGGCGCGGCAGGTGCGCCCCGTGCCAGTGACGTAACGCCGCCCAGTTGAACGACAAGCCGAACCCAGCCAGCACATACGCCGAGAGCCCGACGATGGCGATGTAGACGATGTAGAGCGGCGTAAAGATCATGCCGAACGCGTAGATCGCGTAGGCATACAGCAGATAGAGCTGCAGGCCGATCCACGCGAGCCAGTAGCGTTCGGCGCCCCGTGCCAGCGCGACGAGGCAGGCAGCGAGCGCGAGCGCGACCATCAATGACATGACGTCGAAGCCCAACGTTCCGAGCAGCAATTCGGGCGCCACCCTGCCCTCGTAGATCGAGACATCGGATAACGTCGTGGCCGAGCTCACCGCGGCGCAGAGCGCGCTTGCGCCCGAGAGCAGGAAGATGCGACTGCGCGATTTCCGGTCGACCAGCATGGCGAACCTCCGAAGTGATGCCTAGCCTTTCGTGCGTTGCACACTCCATTTCCCCGTCTGTCTTGTCCCGGCGCCCGTGGTGAGGTAGTCACCGCGGATCGTGTTGCCCTGCACGGTGCCGCGGAAAACCGTGTGGACCTCGCACTTGCAGTCCGGTGCGATGTACGGCTCGAGGGCCCCTTCCACGGCGCCCCCTGCGATACGAACGAACGCGATGCGCAGAAGATGAGGAGCGGTCGCGTGCTGTACGTGGGCCCGCGACTCGACGTCCGCTGCGACGTACCGCTGGCCCGGCGGCGCTTCCATGATCACTTCGCCGAACGCGGTGTCGCTGCCGGCCCGGATGGTCAAGGTGATGGCTCCAACGCGTCCCGTCTGCGCGCTGGAGTACTGCCCTCCCCACTGACCGGCGAGAACGGCGATGTCCGCCGCCACGCCCTGGAGCACGACAGGCGTCGGCTGCGCGCGGCAGCCGATCACGGCCATGCTGGCCGCGATGCACAGGCCGTCGAGAATTCGCGTGGTGGTCATCGTCGCCTCAGTGAGCTAGAAGGGTTCGCGAGTGCTTCCGCCTGGCGCGGCCTTTCGGCGACGCGGGCTCTGCCGTCCCCCGACAGCAGTCCGGAAGCTCTCGACGGACGATCTCGAGCGCGCGGTTGGCCTTGAGCATGAAGTCGGCGCTCGCCTCGATCACGTGGCGCCGAGGGTGGTCGTGCCACGCCTGCAGAATGCGGTCGTCTATGGCGCGCGCTTCTTCGGCGGATTCGACGCGCAGCGGATTGCGGCGCTGGTAGCCGTTCTGCTCCTCCGGGACGCGCAGGTGAATCACGAGATCGTATCGGGCAAGCGCATCCTGACGCGTCATTGATACCGCCGGCCAGAAGTCCTCCGGGCCGGGCCAATACGCGAGACCGTCTACGACGCCGCGATCGCACAACACCAGCACGGGGTTGTCTCCGTCGGCCAGCGTCTCGAGCTCCCGCTGCACGAAGAAGATCGCGCGTTGCGCGGCGCAACGAGCCGGCGCGTCCGTGCGCCTGGGAAAGCCTCCCCCGAATACGATTCCCGCCGCTTCGGGGAGCACGATCGCGTGGGAGCACAGCGCGCGGCGCAGCAGCTCAAGGACTGCCGTCTTTCCAGCGCCCGGCCCTCCGGTAATCACGATACGCTTGCGCGTGTGCGGTCGTGCGCAACGGCAGACGCGCGACTCGGGCTCGCCCAGGTCATGAGTGGTGTTCATGTCGCGTCATCCCGCGCCGGGCGTCGGTCGCTGCCAGCGTCCCCACACGAACGGCATCATGCCCAGCGTCAACAGCACGACGGGCCATAGGCGGCCCTCCCAGATGGCGTAGTTGGCCGCGAGCTCCCGCCAGCTCCTGCCGTCCACGTAATGGCCGAAGAGGAACTCGAACGCGACCGTGAGCGCCACGAGAACGACGCTGGCGCTGACCAGCCTGGAAAGCGCCCGCCCCTGGAGTGGGCGCAACAGGACGCTCGTGAGCAGCACAATCCACGTCACGCCCATGACGACGCTGACGATTTCGGCGCTACCCGCGCCGATTCGCGGCGTGAGCACCAGCTCGCGAAAAGCGCCATTGGCGATCATCACGACGGCCATGATCGCCCAGGCTCGAAGCAGCTGAAGAAGGGTCATTGGATCACCGCGTCACGATGCGTCAGGGGTGCCGCGCTGCTCGGGCGGACGGCGAACCGGCTGACGTTCTCGTCGTGGCGCGTCGCCCGGGCTGCGCGCCATGCGTCCGTCGCGACGATCGATGTGAAGGCCGTACACGATCTGCCGCGCTGGCGTCGGATCGTGCTTCGTCAACGCATCCGGCGCCACCTCGCGGATCGCCTTGACGGCGCGAAAGTACGCAGCGCGCTCCACCTGCCCACCTGCCTGATCGAGCACGTAGACAGTTCCGTGGACGACGACACTTTCCCAGTCGAAGGGGCCGTCGATCTCGTCCACCTCGAAGGCGACATACGGGTTGTGCGCAAGCGCCTCGAGCTTCGTCCCGTACGCGCTTCTGAGGAACAGCCAATCGCCGTCGAACGTGTAGGCCAGTGGTTCGATGTCCACGATTCCGTCGCGCACGAAGGCCAGGCGGCCGACGTGATTGCGAGCGAGCACAGCAGCGCAGTCATCGTCGCTCAGGACGAGAAAGACGGGTGTCGGCGTCATCGTTTTGAGCTCCGGGCTTTCCTGACTGGAACTTCCGGGGTCCGGGGCGACCCGGCCATAGGCGAATGGCCCCATTCGCGGCGGGCGAATGACTACCGACGTTCAGGCTTTGCCTGACGGGTCCGGACCCCGCGCGGAAACGCGCGCGCGCGCGAACATCATTGCCAATGCACTCCTTCACTGGCTCGGCGATAACGATTCGAGAGGCTCGCTATCAGCGCCGATGCATCGGGAGGTTGCCCGGTGGCACGCTCGATTACCGCGGCGACAGGGTAACGCTGCCCGTGCCGATGAACGTTCTCGCCCAGCCATCCGCGCAAGGGCTGGAAGTCACCCTTCGCAAACGTCTCCTCGAGCGGTCCCACCGCCCGCTCGGCGGCAGCGAAGAGCTGGGCCGCGTACACGTTGCCCAGTGTGTAGGTCGGGAAATAGCCAATGAGCCCTTCCGACCAGTGCCCGTCCTGGAGGCAGCCGGTGCGGTCGTTCTTCGGCGTGACGCCGAGGAACCGGTGATAGAGCTCGGCCCATGCACCGGGCAGATCGATTGCCTGGAGGTCGCCGACGAGTAGCGCACGCTCGAGCTCGAACCGGATCATGATGTGCAGGTCGTAGGTCACCTCGTCGGCCTGGACACGGACGACGCCGGGGGCGACGCGGTTGATCACTGCCCGAAACGTCTCGAGCGAGACATCGTGCAGGGCCTCGTGAAACACGCTCTGGAGCTGTGGATAGAAGTGCCGCCAGAATCCACGATTCCGTCCGACCAGGTTCTCCCACAGGCGCGATTGAGACTCGTGCAGACCAAGCGACGCAGCCTCACCCATCGGCGTCCCGTAGTGGGAGCGATCGAGTCCCTGGTCATACAATGCGTGGCCGACTTCGTGCAACACGGCAAAGAAGCCGCGAGCGAAGTTGCGAGGGTAATAGCGCAGGGCGATGCGGACATCGCCCGGACCGATCGACGTGCAGAACGGATGGTTCCCGACGTCCACGCGTCCGCACTCGAAGTCGAAGCCCAATGACGCCGCCACTCGCTCGACGAAGAGGCGCTGGCGCTCGAGCGGGAACTCGCGCGCAAGCATATGGCTCGGCGCCGGGGCCGGCTCGGCGCGCAATGAGTCCACCAACCGAACGAGCTCCGGCTCGAGGCGCGCGAAGAGGGCCACGAGCCGCTCGACCGTCATTCCAGGCTCGTAGTCGTCGAGCAGCGCGTCATAGCGGGTCGCGACGTAGCCCACCGCGTCGGCCTCCTCGCGCGCCAATGCAAAGACCCGGTCGAGCCACGGGGCGAAGATCTTGAACTCGTCACGCTTGCGCGCGTCCGACCACGCCTGCGACGCGAGCGCCGTCGCGCGCGCCGATTC
The DNA here is from genome assembly GCA_963724885.1 of uncultured Gemmatimonadaceae bacterium. Classification (GTDB taxonomy): domain Bacteria; phylum Gemmatimonadota; class Gemmatimonadetes; order Gemmatimonadales; family Gemmatimonadaceae; genus DASPMP01. The sequence goes on from CAVRWG010000005.1 coordinate 1,375,833, forward strand.
CTCCACCAGCCGGCGCGGGATTCGCCGCTCGCGATCGTAGCCTCGACGAAGCTCGCGCGCGTTGACCGCCACCGCGCTCTCAGGATCACGCACGAGCGATGAGGCTTCGACGACGTTCAGCAGCTCGTCGTATCGCGGATCTGTTCCGCGATCGTGCACGAGTCCGGCGAGCAGCGCCATCTGCTCCGCGCGATGCTCGACGCCGCCACGCGGCATGCACACCTCCTCGTCCCACTCGAGCACGTCGAGGCATGACGACAGCACGCTCTCGTCGCGGGCGAGCCGAACGAGTTCCGCGTACGCCTGCTCGGGAGTCACGGTGGATTCGTGAACGAGTGCACGTGGCGTGCACGTGGTTGATACCGCATGTCCGGCTCGTAGAATAAGCACAAACGACGTTCGCCACATGCCGCGCGATTCCGGGTACCGCATGTCCACTCCAGCGGAAGAAGTCGGCCTTATGGGGCTGCGGCTCGCAACTCGCGTGCAGCACGCCCTCGATCGGATCCCGGCCGACCAATTGGTCGAGTTGATGCACGCGATTCGTCGCGTGGCGACGGACCGACACCTGGCATATCAGCGCGACGGGATCACCGAGACGATCCGGCTGCTTCCGTGCCCGCTCACGCTGCGCCCAGATCAGCTCGGGTACACGCACTACATCTCGGCGACGGTGCTGAATTGCATCAAGCGTCTTCCCGACGCGTACTTCGAAGTGCCGCAGGTTCGCGACATTCTCCGAGTGACGCCGATCGAGGAAGAGTGGCTCCGGGACTGCTGGACGCCGGCACATCGCGAAGCCAATCCCGTCTTTGGCCGTCTCGATGCCGTTGTCGATTACACGACCGCGATGTGGAAGGACTCGATCCGATTCATGGAGCCCAACCTCAGCGGCATCGGTGGCCTCCACATCGGGCCGACATCGATGGGGGTGCTCGCCGACCTGGTGGTGCCCGCTTTGCTGTCCCAGGATCGCAGCATCCGACTGCAACTCGCCGACGACATCCGCGAGCTGCTGCTCCAGGACCTGCTCGAGCACCTGGAGGCGACCGGCCGGCCGCAGGGGCAGATCGCGCTCGTCGATCCGAAGTACGAGGCCGAGGGGCCGGATGAACCCGACGCGCTGGCGGCGTACTATCGGGAGCGACACGGCCTTTCGGTGCTGCACGCGGACGTGAGCGAGCTCCGACTGAAAGGGGATGACGTGCTGTACGGGGATCGTCGCGTCGACCTGGCGTACCGCGACGCGAGCGTCCTCGAGTTGGTGGAATTGGCGGATGACGGCGTTGATGTCGCGCCGATGCGCGCACTGCTGCGACAGAACCGCGTCGTGTCATCGATCACCGCGGAGCTCGATCAGAAGAGCTGCTTCGAGGTGTTCACCGATCCCGAGCTCGCCGAGCGCCTGCTGACGGTGGAAGAGCGCCAGGTCATGCGGCGGCATGTCCTGTGGACACGCCTCGTCTCGGAGCGCTTCACCGTGTCGCCGGCGGGTGAACGCGTCGACCTGCTCGAGTATGCGCGGCACGAGCGCGAATCGCTGGTGCTCAAGCCGAACCGCTCGTATGGAGGCGAGGGGGTGCTCGTCGGTCCGACCACGAGCCCCGGCGAGTGGGCGTCGGCGATCGATCGCGCGCTCATCGATGAGGAGCGATGGGTCGTGCAGCAGCTCGCACCCATTCCGGTGAAGTCGTTTCACGTGTTGGACGAGTCGGATCGATTGCACGTCGAGCCGTTTTACATCGTCATGGGAATGGCGCCGAGCCGCTACGGCGTGGCGCTCGTGGCGCGCGCATCCCAGCAGGCTGTCGTGAACGTGGCGCAGCGGGGAGGCATGTGCGCCGTGATGGTGAGCGCCAAGGCGCTCGATGGCGCAGCGCGCTTGGCGCCATCCTGACCTGGAGACAAGGGACCCGCGATACCAGGGCCCCGGTCATCGGAGAACCACTGCCTCGTTGGAGGGGGATGCGCTACCGACGTTCAGGCTTTGCCTGACAGGACTCGGCCGCCCGCCGCCGTAGTCTGTCTGTTGAATCGAGCGGAGATGAGACCATGCTGCGGCTGCGCGACATCATGACCCGCGATGTAGTGACCGTCGCGCCCGAGCTGTCGGTGCGCGACGCGATGGAGCTGTTTTCGACGCGCCACATCAGCGGCGCGCCCGTGGTGAGCAGCGGGAAGCTGGTCGGCGTCGTTTCGCTCACCGATCTCGCCGAGCTGGCCGCCGAGTCGCCCGGTGTACCGACCGAGCGTTATGAGTCCGCGCTCGAGCCCGAGATCGGGAATCCCGGCGATTGGATCGACGACGACGTGCCATCCAGCGCCTTCTTTGCCGACATGTGGGAGGATTCCGGCGCGGAGAGCAGTGAGCGGATGAGCCAGACGTCGGGCCCGGAGTGGAACCCGCTGGAGGAGCTGACCGTGGGCGAAGCGATGAACCGCCGCATCGCGGCGCTGCCGTCCAGCACGCCCGTGGATCAAGCCGCGGCCGTCATGCGGCGTTCGGCCATTCACCGGGTCCTGGTCGTGGACGACGGGGATCTCGTCGGCATCGTGTCCACCAAGGACATCTCCGACGCCGTAGCCGACCACCGGGTTCAGACCAACGTGTACGTCTTCGGCAAGGCGGCGGAGCACGGGGGATGACGGACGCGCGCGTCGCCCCCACCGGCGCTCGCATTGTGACCGTGGCGCTGTTGGCGGGCGTCGCCTTCCTGCTCCTGCCGTTCCTCTCCGGGCTTCTCGGCGGTGCCGTGCTGCACGCGGTCGCCGCACCGCTCACACACCGCCTCGATCGCCTGGGATATCGCCGGACGACGGCGTTCGTCGCCACGCTGCTGCTGTTCTTCGTCCTCGTGCTGCCGGGGATCTGGCTGGTGGTTCAACTGCTGGGACAGATGCCCGATCTCATTCGCCGTTTTCGTGAAACGGAGGCGGTTCAGCGGCTCATGGCTGCCCACCTCGGCGCCATCGACGTGGGATCGCATCTGGAACGCGCCAGCGGCGACATCGTGAGCTGGAGCTCGCGCCAGACATTCGCGGCCCTGAATGGCGCGCTGGGGGCGACACTCAACCTGACCATCGCGCTCTTCGGCGCATACTACCTGTTGACCTCGGGCGAGCGCATCTGGGAGCGGGTCAAGCCGATTCTTCCGTTCGACGGCGACGCGGCCGAGCTGTTGAGGATGCGCTTTCATCGCGTCACGGAAGCCATGCTGATTGGCGTCGTCCTCACGGGTGCCGCGCAGGGGGCGCTCGTGGGCACGGCGTTTCTCCTGCTCGGATTCGAGCACGCGCTGTTCTGGGGCGCCGTGACGGCGGTGGTCTCCATCCTTCCCGTGTTCGGGAGCGCGATCGTCTGGTTCCCCGCGACCCTGATGCTGCTGGCGCAGCAACGGTTCGCTGCCGCCATCGGGCTGGCCGCGTTCGGCCTCCTGCTGGTCTCGAACGTGGACAACGCGCTGCGTCTCGTGGTTTACAAGCGCGTGTCGCAGATCCACCCCATGGTGACGCTTGTCGGTGCGTTCGCTGGGGTCAGGGCATTCGGCGTCACCGGCATCCTTCTCGGTCCGCTGGTGCTCTCATACGCGATCGAGCTGCTGCGCATTTCGCGTCCCGATGTTCCGGAATCGACCGTTCTGTCCGGTCAGGGTTTTCCGCCCAGTACACCGGCGATTTCGCCGACACCGGCGACGGCTGAAACGCCGTAATCTGGAGCCATGGCAACCGACGTGTGTTTCTGGCGACGCTCGCGAGAGCCGCCGCCCAACGTGCTGTCCCCAATCAAGGAGGAGGTATGTCACTCGTTCGTCGTTCATCGTTGGCGCCGCGCGCATTCCTCGACGATCTGCCGGATCGGCTCCGTCAGATGTTCGACGGCTCGCTCACGTTCGAGCCGCTGGCGGAACCCGTCGGCTGGATGCCCGCGATGGAAATCCTCGAGGAGGATGATCGGCTGATCGTCACCGCGGAGCTGCCGGGTATGGGCCCCAAGGACATCGAGATCAAGCTCGAGGACAGCGTCCTCCGGATCACCGGAGAGAAGAAGGAGGAAAAGAAGGAGCTCGACGCGAGCTCCAGGTACCACATGTGGGAGCGGCGCTATGGATCCTTCCACCGCGCCTTTACGCTGCCGCAGTCGGTGGATGCCGAGAAGATCTCGGCGAACTTCCAGGATGGCGTTCTGGCCATCGACCTGCCGAAGAGCGAGAAGGCCAAGGTGCAGGGACGCAAGATCCCGATCGGGATCAAGAAGTAGAGTGACGCCATGAACGCCGCCGCCGCTGTGGAACTGGTGGGACGCTCGACACGCGTGCAGGTGGAGCGTGTCGGCGAGGCTGCGGCGTTCGTGGCGGATACGGCGCGCGGCGGGTACGATGTCAAGACGTGGGCACCCGAAGCGGTGCGCCAGGCACGCCGCCTCGGCGTCGACTCGCTGCCGATCGGCATGTTCATCGCGTTGTTCACGGGCATCGTGCTTGCGCTGCTCGCGAGCTACACGTTCACGGGCGCCGTACCGCTGTACTTCGTCGGCACGCTGGTCGAGAAGACCATCACGATGGAGCTGGCGCCCGTGTTGACGGGGCTCGCGCTGGCCGGCCGGGTGGGCGCCAACATCGCGGCCGAGCTGGGGACGATGCGCGTCACGGAACAGATAGACGCCCTCGAGACGCTGGGATACGACACGTTCTCGTTCCTGGTGCTGCCGCGAGTCCTCGCCGGAGCCGTGATGTTCCCGATCGTCGTGGCGGCCGCGATGATGACCGGGCTGGCCGCCGGGTGGGTGGCTTCGATCGGGCTGCTCGAGGTGTCGTCGAGCGAGTTCGTGAAGGGCGTGCGTCTGTACTTCGACGCATTCGACGTGCGCTACGGCCTCGTGAAGGCGGCGAGCTTCGGCGTCGCGGTGACGCTCATTGGCTGCCGTCGTGGACTGACCGCCCGCGGCGGCGCGCAGGGCGTCGGGTCCGCGGCCACGAGCGCGGTGGTGTATTCGGCCGTGATGATTCTCATCCTCGACGCATTCTGGGCCGTGGTCTGGCTGCTGGGGCACGAGCCATGAGAAAACGTCCCGATTTCATCGTCGGTCTCACGATCCTTTTCACGATCGCGGCGCTGGTGACGTCGGTGCTGTGGGTACAGCAGAGCGATCCCACTCGCCGTCGGCAGCGTGTCACGGCGCGCTTCAACGACGTGGGAAACGCGCGCGTGGGAAACGCAGCCGTGATCCGAGGCGTGCGAGCGGGCCGCATCCAGTCTATCGAGCTGGCGGACGACGGTGCGGTGCTCGTGCACCTGTCGCTGGATCGGGGCACGCGCCTGCCGGGCAATCCCACGGTCCTGCTCAACGAGTCCAGCCTGTTCGGGGAATGGCAGGCCACCATCATGGAGCGCGAAGCGCTGCCGCGGGACGAGAGCGTGCAGCGACAGATCGAGCAGAACTCTGCCGATGGTGAGATGCCCGGCGCCACGCTGCCGGACATCGCCAAGCTCACCGCCGTCGCGGGCCAGATCGCCGGAGACGTGGCGGCCGTGGCTGGTCGGGTGGAGGTGGCGTTCGATGCCACGGCGGCGACGGAGCTGCGCGCCAGCATTCGCAACTTCGCTGCGCTGACAGGAACCCTTGCTCAGACTGTTCGGGATCACGCAACCGACCTCGATACCCTGTCGGCCAATCTCGGCGATGCCGTTCGAGCGTTGAGTCGCACCGCGCACACGACGCAGCTGATCGCCGACCGCGTGGACTCGTCCATGACGCGCGGTGAGCTGCGGCAACTGCTCACCGACCTCGGCGCGTCAGCCGTGGAGCTGAGGTCGGCGACGACGACCATCAACTCGATGTCGCGGCAGCTCGCGGGAACGCAGGGGCGGCTCGACAGCTTTCTCGCGAACGGCGACTCGGTGCTGGTGAAGATCAACACCGGCCAGGGCTCGCTGGGTCGGCTCGTCAACGATTCGTCGCTGTACGTCGGGAGCGACTCGCTCGTGGCGGCCCTGCGCGTGCTGGTGGCCGACGTTCGCGCAAACCCGAAGAAGTTCTTCAACCTGAGCGTCTTTTGACCTTTCAATGGGAGTGGGTATGCCAAAACTCGATTCGCAAGTGCAACATGACGTGGCGGCCGAGCTGCGATGGGACCCCAGCGTCGGCGGAGCGGAGATCGGCGTCGCCGTCAAGGACGGTGTGGTCACGTTGGCGGGCACGGTGGACAGCTTCGCCAGGAAATACGCGGCCGTGAAGGCGGCGGAGCGCGTGGCGGGAGTGAATGCCATCGCCGAAGAGGTCAAGGTGCAGTATCCGGATTCGACGAAGCGCTCTGATACCGAGATCGCCCACGCGGTGGTGAATGTGCTGCGGTGGGACATCGAAGTGCCCGAACGGATCACGGCGCGCATCGACGAGGGCTGGGTCTGGCTCGAGGGCGAGGTGGATTGGCAATTCCAGAAGGCGGCGGCCGAGCGCTCCGTGCGGTTCCTGACGGGCGTGAAAGGCGTCTCGAATCGGATCACGATCAAGCCACGGGCGTTCGCGCCAGAGGTCAAGCGTCGCATCGAGGACGCTCTCAAGCGCCACGCGGAGCTGGACTCGAAACAGATCACCGTCACGACGAAGGACAACACCGTGGTGCTTCACGGGACGGTGCGATCGTGGACCGAACGCGAGGATGCCGAGCGTGCCGCCTGGGCGGCGCCGGGCGTGACGTTGGTGGACGATCAACTGCTGGTTCGCTTCTAGTCGACGTTGGGGCCGGGGCGCATGAGCGTTCCCGGCCACCGGGCTGGAGTCCGACGATGAGAGTCTCGCTCAAGACGTGGATGCTGCTTCTCGGATGCGCGGCAGCCGCATCCGCGCAGGAGCGTTCGGCGGATGACACCCTGCGAGTTCTGGTGTCACTCCAGGAGCGCAGGCTTTGGGTCGTCGGCGCAACAGGCGACACCGTGCGAACGGCTCCCATCGCCGTCGGCAGCGGACGCACGCTTCGGAGCAACGGACGCGTGTGGACGTTCACGACACCGCGTGGTGAAGCGACGGTCGTGGCCCGGGACGAGAATCCGGTGTGGATTCCTCCGGACTGGCACTATGTCGAGACCGCGCGCCAGCTGGGATTGGCGCTGGATTCCCTGAATTATGGCGAGCGGATCAAGGTCGATGAGAGCCTCGCGCTGGTGGTGAAGGATGGAGTCGTCGGCACGATCGGAGAGGATTCGGTGTTCGTCCCAGTCCCGATGGACGAGGAGATCATCTTCGACGGGACGCTGTTCATTCCGCCTTTCGGAACGCAGAACCGGCGCGTGCCGGGCGTGCTTGGTCTGTACCGGTTGCGCCTCAGCAATGGCGTTGGCTTGCATGGCACTCCGGAGAAGGAAAGCATCGGTCGAGCCGTGACGCATGGCTGCATCCGGCTGGCCGACGAGGACATCGCCTGGCTCTTCCAGCACGTGCCTCTCGGAACGCGCGTGATCATCCATTGAGGCTATATCAAGTTCAGGAGCCGTCGCGACGAGGTCGGCTGCAAGTGACCCCGCACGGCGCCGCGAATCGAGCGGCACGCGATCGGAGCTCCCGTGACCGCCAGGACAACGAGCCCGAGATTCAACCGGGACATGGGGCTATCTCAAAGGAAGAGCGAGCGGGCGGCGGCTCCCCATTCCAATAGCCGCCGACCACCCATTTCCAGCGCGAGACTCAGCGCTCGAGCGTAAGCAACGTCTGCCTACGGCCGTGGCCGATGCGCAGATGCAACTCGGCCCCGGCGCGATTCCGCAAAATCTGGATGGCGGTCACGCCGTCGATGCAGTGCGTGTGGTGCTGCGTCACGTCGGCGCCGGAACTGAACATGAGATGCACCCGCGAGTCACGTGGGTCGAACGACGCGCCAACGAACGAGACATCCCGCTGCACGACCTGCGCGCCGATCTCGGGATCGAACACCTCGAGTCGCGCCGCGCGCCAGATGTTGCGCCGCGTGAATTCCTCGAGCCGTTCGGTCCAGTCGAAGAAGGCAAAGCGCCCTCTGACCTCGGGAAGCTCCTCGTCGAGATCCGGCTCCGCCACCGGCGGTGCCACGAGAATCGAGCACCCCGCCTTTCGCAGCAGCGTGGTGGAGACACTCCCCAGCAGCAGGCGGCTGAGGAAATTGTGCCCGTGCGAGCCGGTGATGATCAGATCCGCGTGAACCTCGCGCACCAGCGCGAGCAGCGCGTTCGCTGGATCGCCGGCGAGAACGCGACGGTCCATTGCGACGCCTTTGGCGACGGCGGGCGCGGCCGCGAAGTTGTCCAGCGCACGCTCGACCGAGCCAACCCGCGCTGGATCGACCGCCCGCGAGTTCAGCGGATCGGTCTGGACGGATATCACATGCGCTACCGTGAGAGATGAACCGGGGGCGCCGCTCGCCAGCGGCGCTCCGAGCGCGAACGCTCGTTTGCTCGACGCGCTGAAGTCCACGGCCGCCAGCGCCCGCTTCGGCAGACCGGTGAATCCCTCGGCGACGGCCAGCACGGGAACCGTTCCGACGCGAAGCACCTGCAGGACCATCTCGTCGCCGAGGATGCGGTCGATCACACCGTGTCCGCCAAGCCCCATGATGATGAGTGCTGCGTCCACGTTCCGTGCCAACTTCGCGATCGTCGCGGCCGGATAGCCCGATGTCACCCTCACCGGCCATGGGTCGGTGATGCCCACGCGCTCGACCTGCTCAAGCACCTGAAGGAGAAGGCCCTCCCGGCGATCGGCGTCCATGGCCGGACGGACAGCCAGCTCGACATCGGGCCCCATGACGGGCAGAGGAGCATGAACGGCAAGCAGGAAGACGTGCTGATTCGTCCGCGCCGCGATTGCATGGGCGGCGCGCAGCGCGGCATCGGACCGGACAGTTCCGTCCGTCGCGACGACCAGCGGCCCCGCGATTTGCTGCTCGAACAGCGGTTCGGATTCAAGCTGCCTGTCGGCGTCGAGAGTGCGTTGGTCCTGCCAAATCGCGCTTGCCATAAAACCTCCGGCCCGGTCGGTGTCGAGTTTCCGGATCGCAAGGTGCCGGTTTTCAAAGACTTCAGCCGTCGGCGTTTCCCTGAACGGAGGTCGGTCCTTGCCCGAAAACCGCCCGCCAATTCCGGGCGCCTGCGTTCACGCCCCGCTCAAGGACTGCCGGGGATCACGCGGCCGTGACACGCGACGCAAAAGGACGGGTTCTTCGACCGGATCCGTGCCGCGTTGAAGCCGGGGCCGTGAGGGTTGAATCGGAAGCCGCCGCCGACGGCGGAATGGCACGCGGTGCAATCACGCTCGGCGTGACACGATGCACACGATTCGAGGCTTTGGCGCGCAGCCTGTCCGTGGCCCAGGCTGAAGCCGCGAAAAGCATCGTGGTATCCTTTCTGTCCGATTCGCGCAGTCGCAACCAGTCCCGCCTGCTGATGACAACCTTGGCAGAACTGGGCTGGGTTGTGACACTCGCTGCAATTCGTCAGGCGCGCGTACGCAGCGCTGGGATGGCGACTGAGAAAGGCCTGTGGATGGTAGGTCGATTGCTTGGCGGGATCGGGCCGGTGGCACTCGAGGCAGGTCGAGCGCGTGTGACAGGTCTCGCACGACGTGGGGCGCGCGTCGGCTTCGGGCCCATGCCGTTCTCTGAAATCCAGCTGATGGCTCGCTGGCGGAGTTCGGGACAACTGGGCGCCCGCGGCGCGCCCCGCGGCCGCAGCAGGCAGTTCCGCTACGGCGCGCGGGACCACGCCGACATGACATGTCGCGCAACTCTCCCGCGCGTGGCAGACCGCACAGGTCGTGGTCGCGCGCCGCGCTTCTCGTCCATGAGCGTGGAGAAACCCGGCTGACCTGTGTCCAGGCGGCACGGGTTGCGAGCCAGCGTGAACGGGCGAGCGCTCGTCGGGCGCGAGCGCGAGGATCACCGGCGATTCCGCTGCGTTCACGTGACACGAGGTACACAGGTTGCGCGCGTGACAGGTGGCGCAGCTTGCCGCGATAGCCTCCGGCCCCGACGACACGCCGCGCACCTTCGCTGCCTTGCCATGACCGCCGAGCAGGAAATCCGGCGCGGAGTGCGACTCCGGTTCTGGAAATCGCGCGATGTCATCGCGGGCGAGGCCCGGCGCGTCGGTCAGCCGCACATGACACGTGGCGCAGGCTTCGCTCGGCACGTCGACGTGGGGCGCCTTGAGGCCGTGACAGTCCAGGCACCGCGGGACGACCGCGTTTTGTACGGTCATCCGCGGCGCGCCGGCCTCGGTGTGGCACGCGGAACAGTTGCGGGTGAGCGTGCTGTCGGCGGGGTTCTTCGCGAACACGGCGCGGGCATGTGCCGCGTGCGTGAACCGCCGGTTGCCCGAGCGCGGCCCAACGCGTGGCAGCCACTGAACTTGCGGCTTCACGATGCTGTCGTGGCACGACGCGCATCGGGCGGGCTCGGGCCACATCGACTGTCCCGTGTCGACGACGCCGGCATGACAGGTGGTGCAGAGAGGAAAGAGCCTGGCGTGTTTGTCGTGCGGGAATGCCGGGTCCACGATGTGAACGACAATTGGTGCGGCGAGCACCGTGCCGGCGACCAGGGCCGCGACCGCCACAATGGAGAATGCGCGCGGGGCCAGTCTCATCTTACCGTACTGCGGGCCGGGGGGAGAGGGATCCGGTCACCGCGCGAGCCGAACGCCATGCTCACGCCGGCACGGAGGCGGACTTGCTCGAGCGACGACGCACTCGCGTCCGGGCGGTCGCGATCGTCATCGAAAAGAGCGACGTCGGCCCAAAGACGACGTTGTGCGTTGATCTGCCAGGCGGCACGCCCGCCGATCCACCGGGTCGTCGCGTCGTAGAAGCGCAGTTCCAGGGGGCGAGCCAGCGTGCCACCGTACAGGTCGAACGAGTAACGCTCCGTCGGGTTGAACGTGACCCACCCATCAACGAACAGACCCGACGCCCCGGGGCCATGCTCGATGCCGTAGTTGCCGTAGACCGTCCATTGCGATCCGATGGTCGCCGTGGCGCCCGCAGTCGCGCGCCATCCGCGGTCCTCCAGATCCGGAACGAGCCCGGTCGAGACGTCGGCGTTCTCGTACCGATACAGCTCCCCCCACGCGTGCAACGACAGGAAGCTCATCGCCCGCACTTCCGCGGCCGCGTTCACGGCGTTGTACGGAATCGGGCTGAAGGCACCCCACAGCGTCCACAGACTGAAGTACGGCAGGTACCGCCGTGCGCCTCCCGAGACGGAAAACCGCTGTTGCCAATACGTGAGCGTGAGATCGGCACTGCCCACCCGTCCTTCGGCGAGGTTGTAGTCCAGACCGCCGACCGCGCGCCAAGATGCTGCCCGGGCGCCGAACGAGAGCGCCGTTCGCTCCGAGACGAAGTAGTCGTCCCGTGGATCGACTTCCCGGCGGTACTCCGCGCGCACATCGACGAGCCGGTGGAGCCACGTCGCTCCCGCTCCCGCGACGAGCTGCCGGTCGCGCGGACGCCACTCGTCCAGCGGATCGAGTGCGGGGCTCGTCACCGGAAGCGCGGCCGCTTGTCCCAGGCCCCACCCGCCGTACCCGGAGAAATCCAGCGACGCGCGATCCCACCGGCCACGAACCCAGCCGCCGTCGAAGCCGATCGCCTCGAGACGCGATGCAAGGAGCAGCCGCCCGGCACGCGTGGTTACCGCCGACCGCTGATACTCGAGATACCCCTCGATGAGTTGCGCCACGGGCTGGGTCCCTGGCCACGCCTCATCGCTCCCGAGGTCCTCCAGGTAACGGCCGGTCGCGCGCAACGACAGGCCCTGCACTCCGAGGCCCCACAGCGTCACGCTGGCCGATGCTGTCAGCGGAATGCTGCGCAGCTCGGGGCCCGGCCGCATGAAATAGCAGTAATCGCCAGAGCCGCATCGAACGGCATGGCCATCAGGCGTCTGCAATCCTCCGTGCGCCGATGGCACCGCCGACGCGATCGGAAGGCTGTCGGCGATGAGCCCTCGAAATGCAACGGCCTGCGAGCCGGCGTCGACACGCGCTCGGTAGCTCTGGGCATCGACCGGCGCGGACCGGTGCGCCAGAAGAACGGCAGCGATCAGGACGCGGAGCCGTGTCATCGTGGTGGCGGCGTGATGAGCCTCGCGCGCTGAACCTCAGGCTCGGCGAGGAAATGGCAGACCGTGCACTCGCGCCGGTCGTAGTGATCCCTGGCCTTCGTCACGTGACAGGTGGCGCAAAAACTTCGCGTCGGCGTCAGCCGGCTCACGGTCGTCGCGGCGTGGCACGCGTCGCAGCGCTGGTGCGCGATCTCCAGCGTCGCATGAGCTGCCTTGGGCTCGGCGAGCTTGTGGCAGCCCGAACACGTGGGACCGGTCGCGTGATGCTCGCGGTGACAATCCTGACACACGGTTCTCGGCGGCGCGAGCGTGACGGGCGTCGTATGACATTCCACACACGATCGCGTGCCATGCTGCGCGTGCAGGAAATCCACCGGTCGCGGATTCGGCTCCCGGCCATGCACCGTGACCGTCAGGGTCGCGAGCTTTGGAGCTCCGTAGGTCTCGACGCGGTGACAGGAAGCGCACTTGGTGTCAGCCGGCGCCTGATGGTGGCAGATGGCGCAGCCCCTCGGGGGCTCGAACGTCAGCCGGCCATGGCCCGTACCTGTCTGGTGACAGACGAGGCACGCAAGCTTCGCGTGCCTCGCGTGGGAAAAGCTGTCGGCCGCTGCAGGTGGGGGGAGCGCCTGCTGAATGCCGGTGAAGCGTCCGAGGTTTTCCTCGCCTCCGCCGGAAGTCGCATCGTCCTCAGGATCCGCCGAAGGCCCTCCGCCGAGGATCTCACCGCTCAGGACGCTGTGCCCTGATCCTGGGGACGGCTCGGCCGGGGGCGTGGTCGGCCGCGTGCCGCTGCGACGCAGCGCGCTTGTCGTGTCGAATGGGAGCGGGGGCCGCAGGCTTCCGCGAGCCCGCACGCTCACATGGCATCCCTCGCAGTTGCTGGCGTCCACCTTGGCCGAATGCGGTGCATGACACGTGATGCACTGTGCGCCGATTCGTCGGTGGCTCGCGCCGACATGGAACGGTTCGTCGCGCCAATGCGAGTGGCAGCCAGCCGTCGCGCAGGTCGCGATCGCCGCGGCAGTCGTCTTCTGGGTGTGTGGATTGTGGCATGTGCCGCACTTGCCACCATGCGGGTCTTTGCCCTCGTTGAAATCCTTGAGCACCTGCCGCATCTCGTGGCACCCGAGACACTCGCCCTTGCCGGGCACCAGCGTGCCACGCGCCGAGTCAGTAGTCGCGAGGGCGGGCACATCAGCCGTGAAGCCGTGGCAGCTCGTGCAATGACGGACGGTCTGATCGGCCATCTTGCCGAGGACGATCTTCGTCTTGGCCGCTTCATGGCAGCCACTCTGTCCGCACGTCTGAGCCACCGGCCTGAACCGATGTACCTCGACGCCGTGACACGTCACGCATTGCAGCTCCTTCAGCGCGCTGGAGTCGGATTCCAGATGTACCCGGTGTCCCGCGGTGGCGGCGACGCGCTGCCACTTCGCCGTGTCCGCGGTCACGTGGCAGACCTCGCAGACGCGGTCCGGCACTTTTGCGTGTTCGCCGATCTCGGCGGGGCGTTCGGCGACCCAGAGGTAGAGCTGCCGCGCGCTGGCAATGAGCGGCTGCTGGTGACAGTCGTGGCAGGAGAGCTCGGCGTGCTTGTTTCCCTCGCTCGCGAACCTGTGGACCGCGGGGTTCATGACGTGACAGCCGGTGCAGAAATCGTTCGAGTGCTGCGTGTAGTTCCACGTCGCGGCGCCCATGGTGCCCACCGCGGCGATCACTGCGACGCTGGCCGCGGCCAGCCCGATCTTCGCGCCACGGCTACGCGTCTCGAGCCAATCGCGTATCCGACGCCGGCGGACGAACAGGAGGCGGAGCACCCATGCCGCGACGACGACGCCGAGCACGAAGCCACCCACTTGCACCCAGGGCGGGACCGTGTTGAGCAGAAACCGCACGGTCTGCGCGACGCCACCGGGGAGCGGCGACTCGACGACGACCGTGTCCTCGGACACGGCGCGCGCTTGCTGAAGCGCCGCCGCCGAGTGAAGAACTCGCGCGACGGCGCTGAATGCTGTCCCGATCACGACCTACCAGGAGATCGGATCACCTACGCCGAGGCGCCCGCGAGATGTGCATCGCGCTGAAGAACTCACCCGTGCTCAGGCTGTCCAGGCGAGCCTGCGCCGCGGCTGATACGCCCGGCAACCCGTAGTAGCTCTTCACGTAGTTGATTGTGGCGATCAACAGCGCCCGGCACAAGAACGGATTGTGAACCCCCTTCGAGTTGTCAGCGGTCGATTGGCCGTACTCCCCGCAGAGCCGCGCGTTGAACTCAGCGCCTTCGGCCGGGGTGATGATGTTGTCGGTGTTGCTCCATTCGGCGGGACTCGAGCCCTTCAGCGTGGCCAGCAACCCGCCGTCGGCGGGTGACGCCTGGATCGAGCCACTGGCGTTCAGATCCGTCCAGAGCTGGTCGGTGAACGATTTCATCAGCGCTCGCGAGTCGTTGAATATGGTCGCCGCGGCGGTTGCGGACCCGTGACAGTTCGAGCTTGCGCATGTCTGCCATGATCTTGCCGCCGTGGTGTATGCGCACGTCTTGTCCGCCGTCGGCTTGCCGTCGACATCGAGGCACGGAACCGGGCGCATGAGGTGACCCGTTGCCTGGAACGAGAACGCGCCAGTCAGTTGATCGGTCACGGCAAACTTCGCGACGTGACACCCGGCGCAGAGCTTCGGGTTCCGCTCCGTTGCGTGCGAGCCAAAGATCGCCGCAGTGTCGTAGGCGAATCCGGGCGGACGCCAGCCGGCGAAGCCCAGCAGCACCGCGCCCTGCGGTGCATGGGGCGAGCTCGAGGTCAGGGTCGGCTCCGCGATCCTCAGGTGGCAGCGCACGCAGAGGTTCTGCTCCGGATCCGCGGACGTGACCGGAAACCGCAGCTGAGCCGGATTGCCCGAGCCGTGCGGGTTGTGGCAGACGGCGCATGTTGTCGGCTGGTAGGACGTCGCCGAGTCGCGCTCGACGTAGTTGTCCTCGACGCCCCAGCGCAGGAGCGCCTTGCGGCCGTCGTGACAGCCGGCGCACGTAGCATTCGACGCCCGTGAGGCGCTGACGTTGGCGTGCCGCGAGGCGGCCCACTCCTCTGCGAACGGCTGGTGGGTTCCGGTATGGCAGTCGCCGCAGTCGCCCGGACCCGTCATGCCGATCCTGGCGAGCGGCCGGATCAGATTGGCCTGGCCGACTCCCTCGACGTGCTCGAGGCCCGGCCCGTGACAACTCTCGCACTGCACGTCGTAGTACGTCGCTTCCTTCACGGCGTCATGTCCGGCCGTCGTGCCGGACGCCTTGTTTCCATTGCCGGTGACCGTATGGCAACTGTAGCACGCGGGTGCCTTGGCTGAGCTGGCATCCAGCGTCGCCCACGCGCCCGCGTGCTTGGTGCCTTTCCAGCTTCCGCCAATGTCGGCGTGACAGTTACCGCACGTGGTCTGTTTTGTCGTCGCGTCGTAGTAGCCGAGGAATCCTGCAGCGGCGGCCACCGGCTGATTGAACGGAGGCCGATCGCGGAAGACGATACTCTCGTCGGTGCAGCTCGCGAGAGCGATGGCCGCGATGACCGCCGTCGCGAGAAAACCGAAGGCTCGCGTGGTCGATGCTGCGTTGCACATAGCGCGTTCCCGATTGAGGAATCCCGCCCGAAGTCCAGCCACCTTGCCGCATCAATGAATGGACGTCAGGAATCCAGCGTCAGTCAGGATTCTACCCAGGACTTGTCAGGCGATCTACCTGACCAATGTGCCGACGGCGGGGCGTCAGGTAATTCCTGACAGAGACCCTGGGAAACATCCCGGGTTGATTCCGCGTTTCGACGACTTCGCGTGGACACTCGCCGACCTATGCATGACCCAGCCTGATTTCGTGGCAAGGAAGCCGACTTGCCGCCGTCTTAGCCGGATGGACGATGACAGCTGTCGACCGGAGGACGTTCCTGAGAGGGATTGTCGCCGCGTCGGCGGCCACCGCCGGCTCGGCGATCGTGCCGGGTGCGCTACTGCGCGCGAGCGACGGCCGCGCGCATCAGAGCGAGCCGGAGCCGGTCTGGAAGAAGTCGCCCTGCCGGCTGTGCGGTGTCGGCTGCGGACTTCTGATCGGACTCCAGAACGGACGGGCCGTCGCGGTCCGCGGCGACCCCGACTCTCCGGTCAGCCAGGGGCTGGCCTGCGCGAAGGGCTACTACTCGGTCCAGGCGCTCTACGGCCGGGATCGAATCACGCGAGCGATGATCCGTCGCAACGGTGCGCTGGTCGAAGCACCCATCGACGAGGCGCTCGACCTCGTTGCGCACCGCCTGCGCGAGACCACCCGGCTGCACGGCAAGGACAGCGTCGCCGTCTACGGCTCGGCGCAGTGGACCATCCCCGACGCGTACGTGGCATCCAAGCTCTTCAAGGGCGGGTTGGGAACGAACAACGTCGAGAGCAGTTCGCGGCTGTACGCGGCCGGCGCGATGGCGGGCCAGGCGAGCACCTTCGGCCTCGACGGCGGCATCGGCTGCTACGAGGACATCGATCACGCCGATGTGTTCGTCGTCTGGGACACCAACATCGCCGAGACCGACCCCGTTCTGTTTTCGCGCATGCTGGACCGCAGGCGCGTCGATCCCGCCGTCCGCATCGTCGAGCTGGCGACGCGCACCACGCGCACCAGTCACGCCGCGGACCACGCCCTGCTGCATGCTCCGCACACGGCGATGGCCATCGCGAACGCCATCTGCCACGAGATCGTCGAACGCAAATGGGTCAATCGCGAGTTCGTCGACAGGCACGTGGCGTTCAGGCGCGGCAAGACCGGCATCGGCTACGGCCTCTCCGACGATGCGCTCGACAACGACGCAGGCATGCCTGCCTCGTGGAACGACTACGTGTCCTCGCTGGCCGCCGCGGACGCCGATTCTGCGCAGCGGACATCCGGCGTTCCGGCGGAGCGGATTCGCTGGTTGGCCTCCCTCTATGGCGATCGCCCGCGCAAAGTGATGTCCATCTGGGGCGCAAACGCGAGTCAGCACGCGCGCGGCACGTGGATGAACAACGCGCTGTACAACATCCACCTGCTGGTCGGAAAGGTCGCGTCGCCGGGGAACAGCCCGTTCTGCACGACCGGCCAACCGAGCGGCGGAAACGCCGTGCACGACGCGGGCACGCTGACGCACACGCTGCCGCGCGGAGAGGTGCAGAACGACGCGGACCGCCGCCGCGCGGCTGCCATCTGGGGCGTGCCGCTCGAGCGGATCGACGCGCGTCCGACCCACACCGCGCTCTCGATGTTTCGCGCGCTCGATCGCGGCGACATCCGCTTCCTCTGGATCCAGGCGACGAACCCGATGCTCAGCCTGCCGAACCTGAACCGGTATCGGCGCGCCGTGGCAAAGGACGATCGCTTTCTCGTCGTCTCCGAGGTGTACCCGACAGCGACGACGGACATTGCCGACGTCGTCTTGCCGGCGGCAATGTGGTTCGAGCGCGAAGGCGTCTTCGCGAACGCGGAACGACGCCTGGCGCACTTCGATCGCATGATCGCTCCGCCGGGCGATGCCACGAGCGACGCCTGGCAGATGATCGAGGTCGCGCGCCGCCTCGGATTGTCCGGGCTGTTTCCGTGGGAACGCGGCACGCACGTCGAGCAGATCTGGGAGGAGTACCGCCGATTCCATGATGATGCGCGCAGCGCGCTCCCGGCGATATCCGAGTTGCGCGCGCGGCCGGGCGTGATGTGGCCCTTCGTCGCCGGGCGCGAGACCAGGTGGCGCTACAACACCGCGCATGACCCGGCCGCCGATCGCCGCCGCGGCGCGTTCGACTTCTACGGCCATCCGGACCGCCGCGCGTGGATCTGGCTGCGCCCCTCCGACCCACCGGCCGAGTCGCCCGACGCCGAATACCCGCTCTGGCTGAATGTCGGCGCGGTGTTGGAACACTGGGGCGGGGGGTCGCTGACCCAGCGCATCCCGACGCTGCATCGCGCAGTGCCGCGCGCCTACCTCGAGATCCACCGCGACGACGCCGGACGGATTGGCGTTCACAACGGCGAGTTGGTCCGTCTGGTGAGCCGGCGCGGCGCGCTCGAGATCGAGGCACGGATCGACTACCGATCGCAGCCCGCGCGCGGCGAGGTGTTCATGCCGGTCTTCGACGAGTCGTTGCCCGCCAGGCGTCTCCTGCTCGATGCATCCTGTCCGATTTCCGGCCAGCCAGACACGACGGCGTGTGCCGTGCGTGTCGAGCGACTCTCGCCGAGGGGACGCACGTGAGTGGCGAGCGGCCTCGCGTCGTGCCGATGCGCATCTTCCTCGTCGCATCGGCGGCCACGATGATCGGGGCATTGATCGTCGCGTCCGACCGGATCGCTGCCATCGGCGACGACTCGTCCGAGAGCGTCCCGGCCGCACCGCTGATGGCACCGCAAACACCGATCGCATCCGAGGCGGAGGTGTTTCGCACCAGGCCGGGGATGCTGGCCATCGATCCGTCACCTGGTCCGCGCCGCAGCGCGCACCCGCGCACGATGGCGACATGGCGCACGCTGCGCGCTTACCCCGGCGCGCCGCCTCGCGTCCCGCACGGGCTCACGCCCGCCGAATTCCAGACCGGGGGATGCAAGACCTGTCATGAGCGTGGCGGCTTTTCGCAGCGCTTTGGTGCATATGTCCCGCTCACACCTCACCCCGAGAGGGGTGCGTGTCTCCAGTGTCACGTAGGGGACGGAAAGCTGATGGCGATCTCGCTTCCGACCGCCGAGCCCAGCGCGCGATGCCGTCAGTGCCATGCGCCGGGGGCGATGCGCTGGAGAGACACCTCCGGCTGGATACCGCTCGCCTGGCCGCGACTGGCCGACAACACACCCGGCCGCGATCCGCCACCAATACCGCATGCGCTCCAGATGCGCGGGAACTGTCTCGCCTGTCATGCCGCTCCCTCGGCGGTCGCCGAGATCCAGACACGCCATCCGGAGCGGGCCAGTTGCCGGCAGTGCCATCTGGCTGCGAACGAGGGCGCGAGCGCGTTCGCGCGCCCGGTGTCGGGCAGACGCGAAGGCGGATCATGATCCGGCAGCGGAGCATCCCCACGATCGCGGCCGCGCTGATGTGGCTCGCTTCTGCCTGCGCTGCGCCAGAGCAGGCGAGCGTGGCCTCGACGCGCGTAGCGCGGGACACGACGCTCGAGCCGGGCGCGCTCGCGACCGTCGACGCGGCGCCGGTGGACCTGTGGCACGGGCCAGGCGGCCGACCGTTCGAGGTTACGGTCCGCACGGACGAACCTGGGGCCGCGCTCAGCAGGAAATTCGGGACCATCTACGCTGCGGACTGCAGCGAGAGTGCGCGCGCCGAATCTCGGTCAATACCCCTGCACGTCGTGTCACCTTGGCCGCCGCATGGTGCTTGCGGCCCGTCGTGTCGGCGACGCGCACCAGAACATCAAACCCGTTCACCCGGCGCAGACCGGCGGCGCGTGCGCCACGTGTCACTCGCCGACCGACGTGGAGTTCCTGGCGCTCGGCAGCGGCGAGCGCGCGACACTCGACCACACCTATCGGCTCTGCGCGCAGTGCCACTTCTCGCAGGCAGCGTCGTGGGCCGGCGGCGCGCACGGCAAGCGGCTCGATGGCTGGCAGGGCCGCCGTGTTCTCATGGGCTGCGCCGATTGCCACGATCCTCACAGACCAGCCGTCGAATCACGCATTCCATTCCGCGCGCCGCGGATCGAGCGAGTCGGAGGTCACGACCAATGAGTGCATCTGCGAAGCCTGGCACGCCGAACGTGACCGAGGACGGCTCGGTGCTCCAGAAGCGCGTTGATCGCCGGCGCGCACTGGGCATTCTCATCGGCGGCATGGCTGCCGGCACGCAGGCCGTGAGCGCGTGCGCGCCACTGAACGCGATGACCGATGAGGAGCGCGAGCTGAAAGTCCTTGCCTGGCGGGAGTACATCAAGGGCAACTACCGCGTCATGACCGAAGCCGAGCGGGCGGAGACGATCGCGCGTCTCGAGCGCATTGCCAAGGTGAAGCGTGGAGCCGACGTAAAGATCCAGTCGACCGGCGCCCAACCGGGCGTCGAGTTCGGCTACGCATTCAACATCTCGAAGTGCAAGGGGTTTCGCAGCTGCGTCGAGGCGTGCATCAACGAGAACAACCTCGACCGCCGCGCGGCGACCCAGTACATCCGCATTTTCGAGATGGAGGATGGCGTAGTCGACCTCGATCACGCCGACGCGACGTTCCAGCACGAGGTGCCTGCCGAAGGCCACTTCTATCTGGGAACGCAATGCTTTCAATGCGCGGATCCCCCGTGCGTCAAGGTCTGCCCGGTCGGCGCGACCTGGCAGGAGCCCGATGGCATCACCGTCATCGACTACGACTGGTGCATTGGCTGCCGCTACTGCATGGCCGCGTGCCCGTACTGGGCGCGGCGGTTCAACTGGAGCGAACCGGATGTCCCGATCGCCGAGTTGAATCCAAACCAGCACTACCTCGGCAACCGCGCGCGCAAAATGGGTGTGGTGGAAAAATGCACCTTCTGCATCCATCGCACGCGGCAGGGCAGGCTCCCTGCGTGCGCCGAGGCGTGTCCGACCGGCGCTCGAGTGTTTGGAAACCTGCTGGACCCGAACTCGGAAATCCGGTGGGTGCTCGCGAACAAGAAAGTGTTCCGGCTCAAGGAGGATCTGAAGACCGAGCCGCGCTTCTGGTACTTCACCGACTGAGGCCATGGTACATCTCCGACCATTCATGCTTCACGCGCTCCGCGCGGTGACCTCGGGCGATCGTCGCTATCACCTGTGGATGGGTGGCCTCACCGTCGTCATGGTCGTCGGCGCGTACTCGTACGGCATGCAGCTGCGGTACGGCCTCGCCGTCACGGGCATGAACGACCACGTGAGTTGGGGACTCTACATCTCGAATTTCACGTTTCTCGTTGGTCTGGCGGCAGCGGCCATGATGCTGGTGCTTCCCGCCTACATCCTGCACGACGTTGACTTCGGCCGCGCCGTTCTGATGGCGGAAGCCGTGGCGGTGGCCGCGTTGATCATGTGCCTCACGTTCGTCGTGGTCGACATCGGCAACCCCCTCGGTGGTTGGCACCTCGTGCCGGTGATCGGGTTTCTCAACTGGCCTCGGTCGCTGCTTGCGTGGGACGTCCTGGTGCTGAACGGGTATCTCGCGCTCAACCTCGCGATCCCGTTCTACATCCTCTATAGCCGGTATTGCGGTCGTTCCCCGGAGAAGAAGAAGTACCTCCCGTGGATGTACATCGCCGTGATGTGGGCCGTGAGCATTCACCTGGTGACCGCATTCCTTCTGGCGGGACTGCCGGCGCGGCCGTTCTGGAACACCGCGTTGCTCGGCCCGCGTTTCCTTGCGTCGGCGTTCACCGCCGGTCCCGCTTTCGTGATTCTCCTGCTCTGGTTCATCCGGACGAACACCAGGTACGAGATCGCCGATGGCGCGTTCGCGAAACTGGCGCTGATCACGACCGTCGCGGCCCAGATCAACCTCGTGATGCTTGGCTCCGAGCTCTTCTACAAGTTCTATTCGCCGACGCATCACGGCATCAACGCGCGGTACCTGTTTTTCGGCATTGACGAACACCGGGCGTTGGTACCTTGGATATGGAGCGCAATTGCGCTGAACGTGGTCGCCACGGTCGCGCTGATGATCCATCCAGTGCGGCGCAACCCGCGCTGGCTGATAGCGGCCTGCGCCGTGCTGTTCCTCGGCATCTGGGTGGAGAAAGGGCTGGGGCTCGTGGTGCCCGGGTTCATTCCGTCACCACTCGGCGAGATCGTCGAGTACACGCCGACGTGGGTCGAGCTGGGCGTGACCGCGGGTGTCTGGGCACTCGGCTTGTTCGTTCTCACCATTCTCGTGCGCGTAGCGCTCCCAATCGAGCTTGGCGAAGCGCGCAGTCCGTACCTCGCCACCACGCGCGCCGCCCCGCTCGTTCGCCCGCGCAGCAACCGCATGCCGCGGAAGGACGTCAGGCCCGCGCGCACACGCTGATGCAAACCGTCAACTTCCTTTCGAGAGGTTCCGAACCATGACCCGACATACTCCGAACGACACCCGATACTCGGTCGCCGCTCTCGCAGCCGGTGTGATCGGAGGCGGCGGCGTAGCCGGAGCGCTGTTCATCGCCGGCGCACCGCCACCGATCGCTGCCGTCGCCGGCGTGCTGGTGTGGGTGCTCCTCACAGCCGCGATCAAGTACACCGACCAGTGGGAGAAGGCGGTGCTCATGCGGCTTGGCCGCTATCGCGGGCTGCGAGGGCCCGGCTATTTCGCCGTCGTTCCCATTCTCGATCGCATCGCCTACACCATCGATCAACGAATTCGGACGACGGCATTCGGCGCCGAATCGTGTCTCACGCGCGACACGGTGCCGGTGAACGTCGACGCCATCGCGTTCTGGATCGTTCGCGACGCCGAGCGTGCGGCGCTGGAAGTGCAGGACTACGACGAAGCCGTGATTCTCTCCGCGCAAACCGCTCTCCGCGACGCCATCGGAAAGCACGATCTCGCCGAGTTGATCCAGTCGCGAGTCGAGCTCGGACACGGCCTCAAGGTGGCCCTCGAGCGGAAAATGCAGAACTGGGGGATCGAGGTGCAGTCCGTCGAGATTCGTGACGTCATCATCCCCGCTGCGCTCGAGGACGCGATGTCGCGGCAGGCGCAGGCGGAGCGGGAGCGTCAGGCGCGCATCATCCTCGGCACGGCGGAGACCGAGATCGCGCACAAGTTCGTCGAAGCGGCCGACGCCTACCGCGACCACCCCGCGGCCATGAACCTGCGCGCGATGAACATGCTGTACGAGAGCATCGTGAAGCGCGGCTCGCTGATGGTCGTGCCGTCCGGCCTGGCCGACTCGCTCAACGTGCCGTCGCTGATGGGCATGGTGGGCGCGGCAAGCCTGGCGCCGCACAACGGCGGGGAAGCGCAGCATCTCGCGACGGTCGAGGCAATCGCAGTCGAAGAACCGGAGAGGAAAGCGAAACCGAAAGCGTAGCCGAACGCGCAGTCCCGCCGATGCGTCGCGGGCCGGACCCGGTCAGCGCTTTCGCGCCAGCTCTACGGCGGCGCGAATGTCGGCATCGTGATCGGCATACTCGGGCAAACCGCGCGCGCGCTCCGCTGATTCAGCGGCCAGGAGCCGGCGCCGAAAATCACGGCTGGCCGCGAGGTTGTTGCGTGCATCGGCCGCGCGCGCGGCGAGCGAGAGGCCGAGCAGGTGGGTGGGTCGCTGCGCCAGGATCGTGTCGCTCTGCGCTTTGGCGCTCGCGGCGTCGCCGCTGACGAGCGCGATGAGGCCCATGTCATAACGTCGATGAGCGTTGAGGGGCGTGAGCGCTTCGAGCGCCCCCATTGCCATCGACGCGAAGAACGCCGCGCTGTCCGCCTTTCCCTCGCTCGAAAGTCGCATCACCCGGTTGAACAGCCGGTCGGCTCGTTCTTCCGGAGTCATCGAGGAGATGTCCGGCGCTTGTGCCGGGCGCGCACCGAGCGGCACGGCCTCGGCGGGTCCGTCACTGGCAGCGCGCGAACCGAACTGAAGGATCATGAGCACGAGGAGCAAACCAACCGCTGTAGCCGGCACTCCCCACCGCCATGAGCCAGCGACGCCACTGGCCGGTCGCGCGCCAGCGGGCCGGCCTTCGATCGGCGAACCGCAGTCGTGGCAGAAGAGCGCGTCCACCAGGAGCAGGGATCCGCATTCACTGCAGAATCGCCGCTTGGGCCCTGACGTACCCTTTGTCATGCTAGTCCGTGTTCTCCCTTGGGGTTGTTGTCCATCGTCTGACGAGGATTGCGACGAGGGCTAGACCTCCGACGATGAGCGCGACGGGGAGAACGTAGAGCAGAACGTTCAGGCCGGTCATGCGAGGTTCGAGCAGGATCCACTCGCCGTACTTGGAGACGAAGTAGGCTTTGATCTCCTCGGGCGTTTGGCCTGCCCGCACCCGTTCCCGCACCACGGCGCGCATCTGCTGCGCGAGCTCGGCCGGTGAGTCCTGAATGGATTCACCCTGGCAGACCGGGCAGCGCAGCGTCGCGGCGATCGCCGCCGTTCGAGCATTGACTACCGAGTCGGCAGCAGAGGTTGTGTCGCGCAGTGGTGTCCCGACGGCCTGTGCGGCGCCGAGCCGTGGAGCGCACAACGCGATCCCCATGACCACACTCGCAATCGCGCGTGCCGCGAGCTGCTTCACCGGACGGAGTCGCGCCGTGGCGCGTCGCTCCCCGCCGCCCTTGGCAGCAGGGAATCGATCCACTGACGCAGAACGCGCTCCGAGATCGGCCCCAGGTGCTTGTAAGCGATGCGTCCCCGTGGGTCGATGATGAACGTCTCCGGCACTCCGTACAGACCGTAGTCGATCGCTGTTCGCGCGCCGCGATCCACCACGGACGGATAGCTCTGGCCGCCCATGTCGGCGATCCAACGCGTTCCCGCGGTCGGGCGATCGTTGTAGAGCACGCCGATGAATTGTGCCGGCCGGCCCGTGTAGGATCGCGCCGTCTCGCTGAGGGGCACGTGCTCGTCGCGGCACGCGAGACACCACGATGCCCAGAAGTTCACGACGACCACTTTGCCCCGGAGATCCTGCGAGACGCATCGTATCACCGACCGGACGCGCGAGCCGCGACTCGCCGGGCGCAAAGACCGCGAGCGCCCACTGCGGAGCATCGCGGCCGGGAAGCGGCGACGGGATCTCGGCCGGATTGCGAGTGAAGCCGAACGCGAACAGCGCGATGATCGGCACCGCGGCGA
Source organism: uncultured Gemmatimonadaceae bacterium (assembly GCA_963724885.1). Classification (GTDB taxonomy): domain Bacteria; phylum Gemmatimonadota; class Gemmatimonadetes; order Gemmatimonadales; family Gemmatimonadaceae; genus DASPMP01. Next base: position 1,400,686 of record CAVRWG010000005.1, read on the forward strand.
TCAGGGCGATGAACGCGCGTCGCCAGTTCATGGAGCCGCCGGGGCCAGAGCCGGTTCGGGCGCCGGAGCACTTTCGGCGACGGCCTCCGGCACCGTGCTGCGACGGCCGCGATGGAACAGGCCGATGACGGCGCCGACCACGATGACGAACCCGCCGAACCAGATCCACGGCACGAGCGGCTCGACGATCACCTTCACCGTCGCATTGGCGCCGTTGGGGTCGAACGCCATCAGATTCACGTAGAGGTCACCACGAAATCCGCTGCGCACATCCGGCGTCGGCACCGGCTGGTCCGATACGCGGTAGTAGTTCATGCGCGGCGCGATGGTGCCGATGACCGCGCCGTCCTTGCCCAGCACTTCCATCGTGGCGCCGATCACGGATCGCTGCGGCTCCTCGCGTCCCCACACGCTCTTCAGCCGGACGGTCTGTCCGGCGACCGTGAGCGATCTCGCCCGGCACGAGCGTCGCCTCCCGCTCGTTGCGAAACGCGGACGATGCCGTGACGCCAAGCGCGACGAACAGCACGCCGATGTGCGCCAGGTATCCGCCGTATCGGCGCCGGTTGCCTCCGATGAGACGCAGCAGCGCCGTCGCCCAACTTTCGCCGTGCGCGCGACGCCGGGCACGCGCGCCAATCCAGTACTCCCGCAGGTTGCCGACGGCGGCGTATCCGACAAGGCGAAGGCGAGGATCACGGTGACCGATCGGGCGCCGGCGATCACTCCAACGGCGCCCAGAATCAGTGCACCGATAGCGGGCGGCACCAGCCGCCTGCGCGCCTCCTCCCACGTGCAGCTGCCCCACGGCAGCGCCGGTCCAACTCCCATGAGGAAGATCAGCGACACCATCGCCGGCACGGCCATCTTGTTGAAGAACGGTTCGCCGACGCTGACTTTCACACCGCGCATTGCTTCCGCGACGAGTGGATACAGGGTCCCGACGAGCACCGTCAGCATGACGGCGGTGAGAAAGAGGTTGTTCAGCAGGAACACGGTCTCGCGCGATGCGGCGCCGCCGAGGTTGCCCTTCGTGCGCAGCCGCTCCGAGTTGCCGGCCACCAGCGCAAGCGTCACGACCAGGACGATGGCAATGAAAGCGAGGAAGTAGTAGCCGATCGCGCCCGTCGTGAACGCATGGACGGACGACAGGATCCCGGAGCGCGTCAGGAACGTGCCGAGAATGGTGAGCACGAACGTCGCGACGCACAGATTCAGCGTCCACAGGCGTAGCATGTCGCGCCGTTCCTGCACCATCACCGAGTGCAGATACGCTGTCGCGGTGAGCCAGGGCAGGAACGAGGCGTTTTCGACCGGATCCCACGCCCAGTAGCCGCCCCAGCCGAGTACCTCGTACGACCACCACATGCCCGCGATGATGGCGGCGCCGAGAAACCCCCATGAGGCGAGCATCCACCGCCGCGAAAGCCTGGTCCATTCGTTCGACGGCGCTTCGTCGCCGAGGATGGCGCCCACCGCGAACGCAAACGGAACCGCCATGCCGACGTAGCCGAGATACAACAGCGGCGGATGCACCGCCATCAGGATGTGATTCTGCAGCAGCGTGTTCGGTCCGGGGCCGTCCGCCGGAACGGGAGACACCGGCTTGAACGGATCGGCCGGACCCACGAGGAGCACGGCGAAGAACGCCGCGACGGCGAGCAGCGTCATCGCCGCGTACGGCACGAGATTGCCCGGCCGGCGGTGATGCAGCCAGACGACCGCCGCGGCGTACAGCGCGAGCACCCAGGCCCAGAAGAGAATCGATCCCTCGAGGGCGCCCCACAGCGAAATGACGGTGAAGAGCAGGGGCGTCGAGCGGCTGCCCACCGCCGCCACGTACGACACCGAGAAGTCGTGCGTCACGAGCGCGACGACCATCGCCGCCGTCGCGATGCTCACGAGCAGGAAGTTCGCGTAGACCGATCCGTACGTCAGCTGCAGCCACTCACGCCGCCCGGACTGGATCGCCACGGGCGTGATGAGCGCGCCGAACGCCACGGCGACCAGCGACACGAGCAGCGCGTTGTGCGCGAGAAGACCGATCACGGACTCGCCTGCCTGATGAGCGTCTTGTACTTCTCGTGCGCCTCTTCACCGGGCTTGGGCGCCCGGTACTCGTTCGAGTGCTTGATCATCAGGTTGTTCGCCTCGAACACACCGCCCGGGCCAACCCGCCCTTCGACGATGACCCCCATGCTGTCGCGGAACATCTGCGGCGGAGCGCCTGTCGAGTGGACCAGCATTTCACGCGTGCCGTCCGTGACGGTGAAACGCAGGTCGAGCGTCTGCGCGTCCCACTTCACCGAGCCCGTCTTGACCAGGCCACCAAGCCGAACGGGCACGCCGACGCCGTCGGCGCCTTTCGCCAGAAGTTCCGCCGGCGTGAGGAAGAACACCACGTTCTCCTTGAGGCCGCCGACCATCAGCCAGGCGAACGTCGCGGCGATGACAGCCAAACCTCCCATTACCCATGACCGTTTCATCGGCGGGTTCCCTCGTTCGGCTGCGCCATCCGTTCGTAGACGGCGCGGGCACGCCTGCCTCTTCGCGTGAGGAACGTCAGGTAGGCGAGCATGACGACCCACGTCACCACGTACGCTCGCGATGATGAAGGCCTGATTGGACGCATGTCACGATCACCGACCTCCCATTGCGGCCGCTTCGGCCGCGTGCTCGGCGGCCCGCTCGAGCCGGGCAATCTCGTAGCGCTTCCGGATGAAGTAGATCAGCACGAGCAGCAACGCGATCGCATTCAGACGCAGGGCGAGGGTGTACGCTGGATCGAGTGTGGCCGGACTCGAGGGTGGCTGGTGGAGGGTTCGCCACCACGTCACCGACATGTAGACGATCGGCACGTTGATGGCACCGATCGCGCCGACGGCGGCGCTCCATCGCGCCCTCTGCTCGGCATCATCCACAAACGCCCGCAATGCAAGATATCCGACGAAGATCAGGAACAACACCAGAGTGGACGTCAGTCGCGCGTCCCAAACCCACCACACGCCCCATGCTGGACGCCCCCAGATCATCCCCAGCATCAGCGTGAGACCGTTGAACATCGCGCCGACCTCCGCAGCGGAAGCGGCGAGCAAGTCGTCGTTCTCGTTCCGCCGCCACAGGTATCGCGCGCTGAAGACGAGCACCACGAAGAAGGCGAGGAACGTCATCCACGCCGCCGGAACGTGCACGTACATGATCTTCTGCAGATGCCCCATGTCGCCTTCGGCGGGAGACGTCAGGATCGCCGTGCGTCTGCGCCGCGATCACGGCACCGAAGGCGACGACCGCAAGCCAGACGCTGGTGCGCGGTGGGATCGAGGCGGGTGAGCGGCTGGTGGCGGGCATCGATAGGAGCTCAGGTTTCAATGACGTGTTCGAACGCGATGAACGTGGCAATCAGGAAAACGACGTCGTACGCGACGAGCAGGCGAATCCACGCTCCCGCGTCGTGCATCAGGTCCATGCCGAGCAGCGCCTTTGACGCCGTCGTGGCCGCGATGAGGACCGGAACCAGCATCGGAAAGAGCAGGAGCGGAAGCAAGACTTCACGGGCGCGGTTGCGGCTCGCCATCGACGCGTAGAACGTCCCCAGGACGATCAGGCCCACGACGCCGAGCGCGAGAACGCCCAGCAACGCGGGCCACGTCGCCGGGATCCGAACGCCGAACAGCACGACGCCCGCCGCCTACGACGATCGTCACCATCAGCGTCACGAACATCAGGTTGCCGAGCAGCTTCCCCGCAAAGATGGTCCAGCGTGGGCCGGGATACTGAAGCAGCTGCTCGAGCGCGCCCGATCTCGATCTCGACCTGGAACGATCGATTGAACGCGAGCACGCCGGAGAACAGCGTCGCGAGCCACACCGCTCCGACGGCCGCATTGCGGAGTGCCTGCGGCGTCAGGACCGAGCGCCAGCCCGAGCAGAATGAGGATCGTCACGCCGAGCGACGCCACGCCGTTGAAGCCGGCCTTGGCCCGCAGCTCGGTCGTGAGGTCCTTGCGGGCAATGGCGCGGACGCGCCGCCAGTCGTCGCGCCATCCCATCAGCGCGTTCCTGAGACTGACGTCGGCTCGGTCCGGCCGGCGCCCTCCGGGCCCGCGGCGCCGATGCGTCCGGCGACGAGGGTGCACGTGCGGTCGAGCGTCGCTCTCGCTGGCGCGAGCTCGTGCAGCGCCACGAGCGCCGCACCGCCGGAGCTCACGATGGTGGCGATCATGGTGTTCATGAGCTCGACGCCCTCGGCATCGAGATTGGCGTACGGCTCGTCGAAGCAGCAGCACCCGAGGATTTCGCAGGATGAGCCGAGCGAGCGCAAGCCGGCGCTGCATCCCGGCCGAAAAGCCACGAACCCGGTCGTCCGCGACGTGCGCCAGTCCGACACGCTCCAGTGGGGCATCGACCGCAGCGTGCGGTAACCCCAGCATGTCGGCCGCGAACGTCAGGTTCTCTCGCGCCGTGAGGTCGTCGTACAACCCCGGCGTGTGGGCGAGATATCCGATCTGACCGCGCACGCCGCGGCGCCGTCGCGAATGACATCGAGTCCGTTGACCGCGACGCGTGCCGACGCTCGCCTTGATCAGCGTCCCGACGATCCGCAATACGGTGCTCTTGCCGCTGCCGTTCGGTCCCAGCAGCCCCACGGTCTCGCCGGCACGCACTGCGAGCGTCACTCCGCGCAGCACCCAGCGGATGCCGAAGCGTTTTCCAAGACCCCTGACGTCGATCGCTCGGTCGTGCTGGCCGGTGAGCATGAGACGATGCGGGAGGCGAGATGACGCGCGGTCCCGGACAATCGGCATGCGCGACTCCAAGCGCAATGACCGGGGCGAGCCCGATCGGTCACGCGACGAGATCGCTCAGGGCTGCGGCACTGCCGCCGTCGGCCGCCTGTCGGCAGACTGCGTAAGTCTGTTGTACGCCCAGGCGACAAAGCCGCCCAACAGCGCACCGAACAGACCGCACACGATCAGGCCGATCGACAAGCTGGCAGGCGTGAGCGGCCGCGCGAGCTCCACGACGTCGACGCGAAAAATGAAGCTCAGGGCAGCGGCCCCACCCCACGAACTGACACTGTCGAGCAGGGCGCCGACGGCGTACGCCAGGATCCCCGCTCCACCGGTCGCGATGGCGAATGCTCTGGTATCGAGCTGCATAGCAGACTCCGCGTGAAAGTAAAGCGCAAGTACCAAGAAAGTGGTCTTTCACGCGCCGTCGCAGTCGGGGCTTAGCCGATCGTGTGTGAGGAAATCACCGCTTGTCAGCGCAACATTTGTAGCCCTCCTGAAAACAAGGCGCCTTTGGCCAAGTCCTCATTGGGCCCTGGCCTCATGGCACGCTCTGTCCATCCACGGCAACGCCCGCACGGCGCGTGAGGGATTCGGTGACACCCTCCGGGACTGTCCCCGACTGTCCCGAGCGTCGCGCCAGGAGAAATTGCCTACATGATGACGACATCGCATGGCTCTTCGAACTCGCGCCACTCGGTACGCGCGTCATCATCGACTGAATAGAGAGTCGCCATGACTCGCACTTCGCATGCACTGCCGCGCTGCCTCCTTATGGCCCTTCTGGTCGGCCTCGTCGCGTGTGACGGCGACAACGCGATCGGACCACGCAACCACCTCGAAGTCACGAACGCAACGGATGACTTTCAGTTTCAGGTCAGCAATCTCAGGAATGTCACGCAGGCGCTGACCTATGACTGGAGCAACACCGGTGACAGCGCCAACGTGAACCAGGCGTCGGTCGTGACGGGCGGAACGGCAACGGTCACGATTCGCGGGCCAGGCGGAGCGACGCTGTACCAGTCTTCGCTGGCGAACAACGGCACGTTTCATTCGCAACTCGGCACGCCTGGCACGTGGCGCATCGAAGTAGTGCTCGTCGATGCCGACGGAACTCTGAATTTTCGCGTTCAGCGAGCGCCTTGAACGCATAACGTTGGGCGCCCTGCGGGCGCCGGCGAGCCGAACTCAGCTCGAGAGGTCACAATGTTCATGAAACTGCTCGTTCCGCTGGATGGATCGGAGCTGGCCGAAGCCGCGCTCGGCGTCGCGGAGCGCATGGCGCGCGCGTCGGATGCAGCAGTCGATCTGGTCCTTGTCCATGAACCGTCGCTCGGCCGCTCGGCGCAGTACGATGCCAGGTGCCGGGCCGACGAAGAAACGTATCTCGCGATGCGGGCCGAGAAAGTGCGTGCTCGCGTTCCGGCGACGCACGCGGTGATGAATGGCGCGGCGGTGGACATGATCTGCACGCGAGCCTACGACGTGCGCGCCGATCTCATCGTCATGACGTCCCATGGCCGCACGGGCTTCAACAGGCTCTGGATGGGCAGCGTCGCCGACGGCGTCATCCGGCGGTCGTCCATTCCCGTTCTTGTTCTGCGCGGTTCGGACAAGGCGCCGGCCGGAGCGACACCGCCGGATGTCAAACGAATCCTCGTTCCGCTGGATGGCTCGGACCTGGCGGCCGACATTCTCGAGCCGGCGGCCGACCTCGCGCGCGCATTCGACGCGCGACTCGCCCTTCTGCACGTGGTGCGACCGGTGCCGCTCGTGACCACGAGCGCCGCGTATGGCGACATGCCGGAAACCTTCGGAGCGCCGGTGTACGACGACGCGGCCACGCGGCAGCTGGTCGAGGAGGCCAGGCTGGATCTCGCCACCGCTGCCGCCAGCCTTGCCCAGCAGGGAATGGCGGGGACGACGATAGACGCCGTCGTCTCATCCGGCGTGGCGCAAGCCATCATCGCGTTCGCGCGCGCTCAGGGCATTGGTGCGATCGCGATGTCCACGCACGGCAGAGGCGTTTCGCGCCTCGTGCTGGGAAGCGTGGCGGACAAGATGCTGCGTGGGAGCCAGCTTCCGATTCTGCTGCGGCGTCCCGTCGCCGTGCGCGCGAGTCTCGGTCTCGAAGGTTCGGCGGTCGAGCAGCAGCTCCCCGCGCTGTCGGGCGCCAGGTATGGGGATGCGGATTGACGATCCATTCATGCGGAGCAAGCCATGTCGAGCATCGCGAAGGTCATCGAAGTGATCGCGGAGTCGGACAAGAGCTTTGACGACGCGGTGAAGAACGCCGTCGCCGAAGCGGCACAGACGATCGACGGAATCACGGAGTTGTGGGTCGGCAGCATGAAAGCCGTCGTCGCCGACAATCGCGTGACCAAGTATCGCATCACCGCGAAAGTCACGTTCGTGCTCAAAGCCAGGAAGTAGCGCCGACGTCCGGGATGCCCGAGTCGTCGCATAGACAGAATGACGACGCAGTCGTCGAAATCCTTACGCCAGGTCGGGCCTTGCGCGATGGTGCGGATGGCGCTGCGCTTGCATCATGCTGAAAGGCACCTGGGGTGAGACAACGTGTTCAATCGCGCGCTGAGCGATTCGGAGCAGATCTACTTCCGGCAGCTTCCGGGCGGCGGGTTCGTAGCCATCGAAGCGACGCCGATTCGCGCGTTGCTCGGTGCCCGCCGGTACCGCGGCGAAGTCGTGGTGGAACGCCGCGCCGAGCGGGACCGGAGGGAGGGCCACGTGCCACCGGTGGTGGCGATCGTCACGGCGCCGTCCGTGGCCTCGGTGTTTCACGATCTGTTTCCGATTGCCCAGTCGAATTGCGCTCTGGCGACCGAGTTCCTGCTGCGCGCGGGCCCGTCGCGCCACCTTCATCACTAGGTCACCCATGTTCAGGATTCTGGTTCCCCTCGATGGTTCGCCTGCCGCCGAAGCCGCTATTTCGATGGCATGTGCGATTGCCGGCGACGTCGGCGGCACGGTGGAACTCCTGACCGTGCGTACGGCGGGGCGAATGGCCGCAACCCCATCACAAGCTCCACGCAAAGAGCCGCTTCCTTTCGAAGAGGGGTATGTGCGACGCGCGGCTGAGCAGGCCAGCGGCGAATTCTCCTGCGCGGTCTTCCATCGGACGCTGACGGGACGGGTCGCGGACGTCATTTGCGATCATGCCAGGACGAGTCGGGCCAGTCTGATAGTCATGACCACGCACGGCCGCACTGGATTCAGCCGTGCGTGGCTCGGCAGCGTCGCGGATGCCGTTGTTCGGCAGAGCGTCGTACCTGTGCTCATGTTGCGGCCGGAGCAAATCAGAGTGCCTGCCCTGAAGCGCGGCCTGCGGCACTTCGTCGTTCCCCTTGACGGATCCGCCGTGGCCGAGGCGATCCTCGAACCAGTGCTCGCGCAGATCGCAAGCGCGGACGAGGCCAGCCTGACGCTCGTCCAGATCGTTCGACCGGTGATGTACTACTCGTCGGTTCCCAGTCAGGCGTATTCCGTGCTCATGCCCATCGTCGACGAACAGGCCACGCAAGGTCTGATTCGTTCTGCGACCACATATCTCGAAGGGGTCGCCAAGAGGCTCGGTACGCGCGCGCACGCGCGCATCGAAACCCGGGTGGTGCAGGATGATCGAGTCGCCACCGCCATACTCGCTCTGGCGGAGGAGAGTCAGGTGGATGCCATCGCGCTGACCACGCACGGGAGGGGCGCCTCCCGACTGCTTGTGGGAAGTGTGGCGGACAAGGTGCTCCGCGGCGTGGCCACGCCGCTGTTGCTCTATCGTCCGCCTAAACGGAAATCCAGCGCGGCGCCCAAACTGGCTCGTCGGCTGAAGCGATCGCAAGCCTGAGCTCGCGTCGGGGCAGCGAGCCAGTGGCGCGGAAGCGGCGTGCGACGGGCTCGACCTGTCAAAGGGCCGACGGATACGTCTCCGGCAACTCCTCGCCCCGCACCCAGAGCGGCGTACGCTCCAACGGCTCGACGGCGCGCGTATGGTCGTAGTGAAAGACGGCGTCGAACTGGCGCGGCAGGCTCGCGACGAAGTAGTGACTCAGTCGCTCTGTTTCCGGGCGATAGATCACCCCGATGGCGCGCTCGAGCCGCGGCTGCTCGAGAAGCTCGCGCGCGCCGCCCGCCGTGCGCAGGTCGAGGAAGAACCGAGGCAACCCTGCAGCGTGGAACAACGCTTCGTAGCTGCCAGCGAGTGCGTCTCGCACCTGCTTGCGCTCCATCGGCTGGTCCCAGTCGGAAGCGGCGGTCACCGACCCTTCGTAGGTCGTGAATCCCACCAGCGCCGCCTTGTGGGGCTCCGCCTCGCGAACGAGTTGGCCGAGGTTCCATTCGCCGCGGAGACCCATGTCCGTGGCACGGGCATCGCCGAGGTGTGAGTTGTGCGCCCAGACCACGACCCTGGGCGGCCGGCCTTCACCACCGAGGAACGCGACCAGCGACTGGAGTGTCTGGTGCATGTGGCGGTCGCGAAGATTCCACGAGGCTGCCCCGCCCGCATACATGGCTCGATAATACTCCTCGGCGTGCACCACGACCTTCGCGTTCTGCTCGGCGAAGAAGAGGTCGTCGGCCGCGATTCTTCCGTCGCGCCGCGCGTATTCCGCCGCGCGCGTGCGGAGCTCCACCAGCTGTCGCACCACTTCGTTCTCGCAGGACGGCGCGCCGGCGACGGCGGCCGCATAGCCGTATTCCTGCGGGCTCTCGCCGAAGTGGTCGAAGCAGGCATACCGTCTGGCGGCGCGCAGCGCCGCCTCCGGATCGACCTTCCGGAGATAGCTCAGGACTGCCTCGATGGAGGCGTGCAGACTGTACAGGTCCAGCCCGTAGAAGCCGACGGGTGAGTCGGCCCGGCTTTCGTTCAACGAGCGCAGCCAGCCAACGAAGTCAAGGACGTCCGCGTTGCGCCACATCCATTGCGGAAAGCGAATGAATCCGCGCAGGGACGCCTCGGCGTCGGCGTCCTCGGCGGCACCTCGCACCCACCGGTTCACCCGGTACGCGTCCGGCCAGTCGCCCTCGATGGCGACCGCGCTGAACCCCAGCTCGGTGATGAGCCGCTTGGTGATCTCGGCGCGAATGCGATAGAACTCGTGCGTGCCGTGCGACGCCTCGCCGATCAGCACGTACGATCGGTCCTGTGCGAGCTCGAGCACACCGTCGAAATCGGCGGGAGACCCGCTGAGCGGATGGACCGCCGCAGAAAGCTCGCCCGCCGCTGTTCGTGAGATCGAAATTGTCATGCCGCAAGTCCGAAGAAGATTTGCCCGGCGCTGGATCCTCCCGGCGAGCAGAAACCGTGCGTGAAAGTCATAGCAGCGACGCCAGCAGACTGGCGGCTCGTTCGACGAGTCGCGCGCGCATGGGCCGGCGCCTGAACTCGGCCAAGGTTACCTCGGTGGCGCGATCGAGATCGGCCCCGAACACGTCCTCCATGTGCCGCGCCACCGTGGAATCCCGTGCGATGAGCGTGGACTCGTCGTTGAAGGCCAGCGATCGGTTGTCGAGGTTCATGGAGCCGATCGCGGCCCATTCCCCATCGACCACGAGCGTCTTGGCATGCATCATGGCCGCGCCGTACTCGTAGATCCGAATGCCTGCCCGCAACAGCTCTTCGTAGTGATGGCGCGCCGCGTACCACGTCGTCTTCACGTCGGACCTGCTGTCCGCCGTGAGGAGGCGCACGTCAACCCCTCGCGCGGCGGCCTCGACAAGCAGCCGACGCAAGTCGGCGGTGGGAACGAAGTACGAGTTGGTGATCCAGAGCCGTTGGCGCGCGCTCAGCAGCGCGAGCGCGAGAAAGCGCTCCGCCGCCGTGCTCCCGGTTGTCGTCGTCGTGAATAGCAGCCCTGCGGCGGCCGTGCCGGAGTCGGTGGGCCCGGCCGCGGCATCGAAAAAGCGTGGGCCGGTGAGCAATTCGCCGGTCGCCTCCAGCCAGGCCGTCCCGAAGGCCGCCTGGAGCTGCAGCGCCGCTGGCCCCTCGACGCGCACGTTGGTCTCGCGCCACTGGGCTTCGTGTGCGTCGTCGGCCTGCCAGTAGTCCGCAAATCCGAAACCCCCGGTATAGCCGACACGTCCGTCGACAACGATCGCGCGCACGTGCGAGCGATCGGCGCCGCCGTGGAGGTTGTACCAGTGAAGCGGTCGCAGCACGGCGGCGCGGACGCCGTCCCGACGCAACTGGTCGTACCACCGCGCCGGCATCGCCTCGGATCCAAAGGCATCGAACAACAGGCGGACGTGCACACCTGCGCGCGCACGCTGGCGCAGGATCTTCGACAACGTATCGGAGAGCGATCCAGGCCTGGCGTAGTACGACTGCACCGTGATGGTCTTGCGGGCAGACCGCAGATCGCTCCACAGGCGCGGGTAGGTTTCGTCGCCGTTGAGGAGCGGCTCCACACGATTGCCCGCCGTCAACCGCGTACCGGTGTAGAGCTCGAGCAGCGCCGGGAACGTCAGCGCCGGCGCTTCGAATCCCGGCGGGTTGTCGTTGCCGCTGAACGCGACCGTATTGGGCAAGGTTGCCCGAAACACGGCGAGCAACGCGCCGATCGACGCGACCGAGGCCATGAGGACTCGCACCGGCCAGCCCACGCTGGCTGCGGCACGCCCATGCCAGCCGGATCGAAGGTTCGCGATCATAGCGACCACCCGACACGCATCGGCTCACCCCTGGCGCGGACTTTCTGACGAACGCAGCAGCATCCTGGGCTCCATGAGGCCACGCGTTCAGAATGATCGATGCCACGTCACCGGACAGCGGGATGATCCCCCGAAGCGGCGTGCGGCTTTCGCCGACAACTCAAACGGAATCGCCCGACAGACCGACGCTCCCTTCGGCCACAGACTTCGATCATCAGCCACGGCGAGGTGACGACATGCTCGGCGTTGGAGAGCGTCCCTTGGTTGACGAGCTCCTGAGCGTGGACCGCGAGTACCGGCACCGTGCCAGCCGCGGCGACCGCATCGTGCATACCACGCGCGGCGGGCGGCAATGGACCGCGCTGTACTCGACCTCCGCGCTGGCGCGCCAGTTCGGTCGCGCCGGCGATTGGGTGGTGCTGGACCTCGAGGTCGCGGGCCCGAATCCGCGGTGGACCGTGGTGACCGAGCGGCGCGGCCCACTCAAGGGGAAGCGGGTGGTTCGCGGTCGCGAAGTGGAGTGTTTTCGTCTCTACCGCTCGCGACAGGACCGACGGCGAGCACGCTCCCGCCGTAGTCCGTTGTACACCCCCCAGATCACGGCGTGTGGGGGGCAGTCCGCCTCGAACCCGCGATCGAGCCGCCAACCAGCCCCCACGTAGCGATGGCCGTCACGAAGACGAACATGAAGAAGCCATACACGCATACGGGCACACCTGCGATGGTGCTGCCCATCGCGGGGCAACTGGCGCCCGCGCCGGCGAGCTCGCGGTAGGCGAGGGTTCCCGAGAAGATCGATCCCGCGAGGCCGAGCACCAGGACTGCTTTGAGGCAGAGGCGTTCCAGCGACAGCGGATGCGACGCCACGGTGGCGCGAGCGGGCGCGGACATATGGTCTCCAGGCACGAGTGAGGGTAGACGTCGGCGCACGATACCAGCCATCGCGCTCGCGGAGCGTCGGCGAAGTTCCGCACCCTCGGTCGGCAAAAGGACGAACCCCGCGTCGGCATTGCTGCCCACGCGGGGCTCGGAGCCCGCTGGCGACGCTGATCCGTTGGTTCGACACCATGTCCGCCTGAGTGCTCAACTCGGCGACTCACGGCCCGGATCGACCGCCTTCCCCTCGTCGAACGGGTCCGACTCAGGTGCCTCGCGGCCGCGAGGCTTCAGTTGTGTCCAGCGACCTCACAACCCGCCCGCCGGCGTCGAACACACCAGCGAGCCGTCTTCCGACAGTTACCTGCGAGAAGACTCCATCCACGGGATTCCCGTCTCGTGAATGCGGCGGAAAGATACGACTTCGTGGAGATCGGCGGCATACGGGAAACGCTGGTTTTTCCCCTGCGAATCCCCGACAGGACGCGAGCGATTCGCTCGCGAGCCTCAGGCTCTCCCTTATGACCGCGTGAGCACGGATCGGAGACATTGCGCTTGAACGAAGCGTGGAGGCGCTCATGCCAATACGGTTTCGCGATCGCGCGGATGCCGGGCGCCGCCTGGCCCATCTCCTGCGCGATCTCTCGGGTGCTCGTGACGTCGTGGTGCTCGGCCTGCCACGCGGCGGCGTCCCGGTGGCGTATGAGGTAGCGATGGCGCTGCGTGCTCCCCTGGATGTGTTCCTGGTGCGCAAGCTCGGTGTGCCGGGATACGAGGAGATGGCGATGGGCGCCATCGCGAGTGGCGGCGCGATGGTGCTCCTTCCAGGCGTCATCGCCGGGCTCGGAGTCAATCGTCGCCAGGTGGAAAGCGTGGCCAGGAAGGAGCAGGTGGAGCTCGAGCGGCGCGCGCAGACATATCGCGATGTCGTGCCGCCTGCGTCCATCCGGAACGCGACGGTCGTTCTCGTGGACGACGGCGTCGCGACCGGCGCCACGATGCGCGCCGCGGTCGCGGCGGTGCGCCAGATCGGCGCCGGGCGAGTCATCGTCGCGGCGCCGGTGATGTCCGGCGAGGCGTTGCGATCATTGTCCTCCGTCGCGGATCGCTGCGAGTGCGTCGCTGCGCCGGAGCCGTTCGGCAGCGTGGGCGCCTTCTACGACGACTTTGCCCCGACCTCCGATGGAGAAGTGCGTCGGTTGCTGGCGGCCTCCCGCACCAGCAATCCGCCTTCACGTTCCGCATCGGCGTCGCCATACGACGTGCGCATCACGGAAGGCGACGTCGAGCTGCGCGGCGACCTCACCATCCCAAAAGGAGCGACTGCCATCGTGCTGTTCGCTCACGGAAGCGGCAGCAGTCGGCGGAGCCCCCGGAATCAGCAGGTCGCGCGGGCACTCAACGCGCGCGGATTCGCGACGCTGCTCTTCGACCTGCTCACCGAATCGGAAGAGCGAGCGGACCGGGCTTCGGGACACTATCGCTTTGACATTCCGTTGCTGGCCACGCGACTCGTGCGCGCGACCGATTGGCTCTGCGAGCAGGCCGAGACGCGTCAGCTTGCGGTGGGGTACTTCGGCGCGAGCACCGGTGCCGCGGCCGCGCTGGTGGCTGCCGCGACGCGGCCGCAGCTCGTACGGTCGGTAGTGTCGCGCGGCGGCCGACCCGATCTCGCCGGAGCGGCACTCTCCCGCGTGAGGGCCCCGTCGCTGCTCATCGTCGGCGCGAACGATGTGCCGGTAATCGCGCTCAATCGCGCCGCCAGGGAGCAGATGCGTGGAACCGTCACGGATCTCCGGGTCGTCGCCAACGCCAGTCACCTCTTCGAGGAGCCAGGCGCGCTGGAGGAGGTGGCGCAGCTTGCTGCCGACTGGTTCGCCGGGCACCTCGCACACCACTCCGCGGCTCGCGTCGCGGGACGAAACCGCGCCGGAGCGCGCAATGGCTTCCAACGCCTTCGCGCCACGGACAAACTGGAGAAGACGCCATGAAAAAGACCGATTCGCAACTGCAGCACGACGTCATCGAGGAGTTGATGTGGGATCCGCAGGTGGGACGCGGTGAGATCGGCGTCGCCGCGAATGGCGGCGTCGTGACACTGGCCGGTCAGGTGGCCAGCTACGCCGAGAAAGCCGCGGCGGTGACGGCGGCGGAGCGGGTCGCCGGCGTCCAGGTTGTCGCCGATGAGGTCCGGGTGAGGCTGCCTTCCTCATCCATACGCACGGACGTGGACATCGCGCATGTCGTCGCCAACGCGCTCCGGTGGGACGTGCAGGTCCCCGAGGACTGCGTGAAGGCCCGCGTCGACAACGGTTGGGTGTGGCTCGATGGCGAAGTGGAGTGGCAGTATCAACGCACGGCGGCCGATCAAGCAGTCCGCTACCTCTCGGGCGTAGCAGGCGTCTCGAACAACATCACCATTCGGAAGCGGGCGTGCGCGCCCGGGATGAAGGATGAAATCCCGGCGTTTGCCTGACCGACGGTGGAGCCCGCGACGCGGAGACCTGGCGGTGCCTCACGGCGTCACGGTCGCAGGCGCTGCGCGACCGATGCGCCTGGTCGAGACGGAGCGAGCGGACGCCGGGGATGCCGTGTTCCAGGTACGCGGCGTCACGAAGGTGTACACGACCGGTGACGTGCAGGTTCAGGCACTGCGTTCCATCGATCTCGATCTCTTTCCACGCGAGCTCGTCGTTTTACTCGGAGCCTCGGGGAGTGGCAAGTCGACGCTCCTGCACATCCTCGGCGGGCTCGAGGTCGTCACCACTGGAACCGTTCGCTTTCGCGATCACGAGCTGACCCACGCGTCCGAAGCGGAGTTGACGCGGTTTCGGCGGGAGCACGTCGGATTCGTCTTCCAGTTCTACAACCTGATTCCGAGCCTCACGGCGCTGGAAAACGTTGCGCTCGTGACGGAGATCGCCGACAACCCCCTGGAGCCGGAGGAGGCGCTGGCCATGGTGGGGCTGGGCGACCGCCTGGACTTCTTCCCGGCACAACTTTCCGGCGGTGAGCAGCAACGGGTGGCTATCGCGCGCGCGATCGCGAAACGCCCGGACGTCCTTCTGTGCGACGAGCCGACGGGCGCGCTGGACGCAGAGACCGGACGGCTGGTGCTGGAGGCCATCGAACGGGTGAACCGCGAGACGGGCGCGACGACGGTCATCATCACGCACAACGCGGTGATCGCGAACATGGGCGACCGCGTGCTGCACATGACCAGCGGGCGCTTCTCCGCCGAGCAGCGCAACGCGCGGCGCGCCGCGCCGGAGACCCTGTCATGGTGAGCGCGCTGAACCGGAAGCTCCTGCGCGAATTGCGGCGCCAGCGCGGTCAGGTCGTCTCGATCGCGCTCCTGGTGGGATGCGGCGTCATGACCGTGGTCGGGATGCGCAGCGCATACGACTCTCTCGATGCCGCGCTCGAGGAGTTCTACCGGGACCATCACTTTGCACACGTCTTCGCCACCCTGACGCGGGCACCCGAGACCGTGGCGCGGCGGCTCGAGCGCATCGACGGCGTCACGGCCGTACAGACAAGAGTAACGGGACAGGCGACGCTGTCGGTACCGCGGCTCGATGGCCCGGCCACCGCGCATCTCGTGTCGGCACCGGAAGGCGCCCCCGCCCTGAATGTCCCGTATCTGTTCAAGGGACGCGCTGTCGATCCCGGCCGGCACGATGAAGTGATCGCGAGCACGCGTTTCGCCGCTGCGAACGGACTGCAGCCCGGCGACACGCTGATCGCCGTGATCGAAGGCCGGCGACAGGTGCTGCGGATCGTCGGCATCGCGTCGAGCCCCGACTATCTCTACGAGATCGCGTCGAGCGGGTTGTTCGCGGACAATCAGCGCTTCGCCGTGCTCTGGTTGTCGCGCGCTGCGCTGGAGGCGGCGAGAGACATGGAGGGCTCCTTCAACGCGGTTTCGTTGAGCCTGGCGCCGGGCGCCCGCGTGAACGATGTCATCGGCGCGCTCGATGTGGAGCTGGCGCGGTACGGAAGTGTCGGCGCGATCGGCCGGGACGATCAGGCGTCGCATCGCGTGCTCGTGGACGAGCTGCATCAGCTGCGCGCCACCGCGACGGTCTTCCCCCTGTTCTTCCTCAGCGTCGCCGCATTCCTGCTGAACATCGCGCTCTCGCGGCTCATCGCCACGCAGCGCGACGAGATCGGGACGCTGAAGGCGTTTGGCTACTCGAACCTCGCCGTGGGCACACACTTCCTGGGCTTCGCCGCCGCGGCCGTGACGCTCGGCGCCGTCATCGGCGTCGGCGGCGGAGTCTGGTTGGGACACACCTTCACGGGGCTGTACGACGAGTATTTCGGCTTCCCCAACCTCGTGTATCGCACACGCCCGCTCACCGTGTTGGCCGGAATCGCCGCCAGCGGTGGCGCGGCGCTGGCTGGCGCGCTGTGGGCGGTGCGTGCCGCCGTATCGCTGCCGCCGGCGCAGGCGATGCGGCCCGAATCGCCCGCGCGCTTTCGGCGCACGCTCCTCGAGCGGCTGGGAATGGCGCATCTGGTGTCCATGGGTACTCGCATGGCGATGCGCACCCTGGAGCGGCGGCCCGTGCGCACGGCCGCGTCCGTCGTGGGAATCTCGCTCGCCTGCGCCGTGCTGATCGCCGGCATGTATCCCTACGACGCGGTGGATCGCATGATCGAGATCGGCTTCAAGCAGGCGCAGCGCGAAGATCTCAGCGTGGCCTTTGCGGGACCGCGGCCGGCTCGTGTGCGCCACGATCTCGCTTCGGTCTCCGGCGTTACACGGGTGGAGCTGACCCGGTCGACGCTCGTGCGAGTACGGCACGCGCACCGCGACCGGACCATCCCGATCCAGGGCATCGAAGCCTCGTCCGCGCTGCGTCGTCTCGTAGGGTCCGACGGACGGGTGCATGCTCTCCCAGCGAGCGGCGTGGTGATCACACGGAACCTCGCCGGCGTACTGCGCGCGCGCGTGGGTGACGTGGTGCGGCTCGAGCTGCTGGAGCGAGGTCGAGTCGGTGACGTGCGCGTTGTCGGCGTCCTCGACGAGTCCATCGGGATCAGCGCTTACATGGAGCGCCGGTCGCTCAACCGATTGCTGGACGAGGGTGACGTCGCGACGGGCGCCGCGCTCGCAGTCCGCGCGGGCCGCGAGAGCGAGGTAGCCGTCGCGCTGCGGGGACTGCCGCAGGTCGCCGGGATCGCGTCCCGCGCCGCGCTGCTGGACTACTTCGAGCGCACCTTCGCGGACGTGGTTCGCATCTCGAGCGGCGTCGTGATCTTCGCCGCCATCGTCATCGTGGTCGGCGTCGTCTACAATGGCGCCCGCATCGCGCTGGCCGAGCGGGCGCGCGACCTGGCGAGCCTGCGCGTACTCGGCTTCACGCGCGGAGAGGTGAGCCGGTTCTTCCTTGGCGAGCAGGGGCTGGTGACGTGGGCGGGTCTGCCGCTGGGCGCCGCGGCCGGCCTGACCTTCTCCGCCATACTCGCGACGGCGTTCGCCTCCGAGCGACACCGCTTTCCGGTCTTCGTCGAACGCGACACGTACGCGCTTGGTGTCGCGGTCGTCGCGGTGACCGCGCTTCTCGTCGCGCTCGCCGTTCGCCGGCGGATCGACCGGCTGGATCTCATCGCGACTTTGAAAACGGGGGACTGATGCGCGCGCGCAAACGCTGGATCGGATGGACGGTGGGCCTGGTCGTTGTGGGAGGCGTGGCGACCGCCGCCTTCTGGCCCGACGCAGAAGCTGTCGAGGTCGCGTCTGTTGTGCGAAGCGGGCTCCGAGCGACGGTGAGCGCGGAGGCACGCTCGCGGACACGCGCGCGTTTCGTCGTCGCCGCGCCCGTGGCGGGCCGGTTGCAGCGCATCCGCCTCCGCCCCGGAGATCGGGTCAGCGAGGGCGACCCGATCGCGACCATCGCTCCCCTCCCCATGGACGCCGCCGCCATCGAAGCATCGCGGTCGAGAGTCGCCGCCGCGCTTGCCGCGGAGCGCGACGCGGAGGCGCGCGTCAGGCAGGCGCGGGAAGCGTCGCGGCTCGCCGCGCGTGCGCTGGTGCGCTATCAGGCGCTGGAGTCGGCCGGAGCCGTGTCGCGACAGCAATGTGAGGACCTCGAGCTCAATGCCCTCATGCGCGCGCAGGACCTGGTCGCCGCCGAAGCGCGGTTCCGGGCCGCCGCCGCCGAGGTGTGGGCGGCGCGCGCGGCGTTGCCCCCGCACGGCGACAGCGGCTACGCGCAGGGCGTCGTGGTGCGCGCGCCGGCCTCGGGCCGCGTGCTGGTCGTGGCCGAGGAAAGTGAACGGGTCGTCGCCGCCGGCACGGTGCTGCTCGAGCTGGGTCGCGATGCCGATCTGGAGATCGTCGCCGAGGTGCTGTCGGAGGACGCGGTCCGCGTGCGCCGTGGCGCGGCGGTCGAGCTGGCGGCCTGGGGCGGCGACGTCATACTGCACGGGACGGTGCGCAGCGTCGAGCCGGCCGCGCGCACCCGCGTGTCCGCGCTCGGCGTCGACGAGCAGCGCGTCAACGTGATCATCATTCCTTCCACGACGCCGCGCGATCTTGGCGAGGGGTATCGCCTGGACGCGCATATCGTCGTCTGGGAGAATCCCGATGCCCTGACCGTGCCGGCGAGCGCCGTGTTCACGGTCGGTGGCACGTCGCGGGTCTTCGTGGTGGCGCAGGGTCGCGCCGTCGAGCGGTCCGTGCGCATCGGCCAGCGCTCGGACGCCGCCATCGAGATCCTGGAGGGCCTGGCCGAAGACGAGGACGTGGTGCTGTTCCCATCGGATCGGATCCTGAACGGCACGCGAGTGAAGAGCACGCGTGTCGAGTTTTTGCCGACAACAGAGCCGTGAAAGCCCGACAGACACTTGCGGAGCGTGGTCGTAGTCTTGCGGTATGACAACCGCACACGCTGTCGCTGAGACGTCGATGATGGAACACCCCGTGAGCGTCGCGGTGGAGCCGGCGCTGCATGCGCGGAATCGCCTGACGTGCGCGTTTCGCCCGATCCTCGCGATCCCCCACATCCTGCTCGTCGGCGGGCCCATTGCCTTCGGCATCGCGTCCGCCGGACGTGTAGACGGCGAGGCACGATTCGAGTGGGGCACTGGAGGGGTGCTGGGCGGCGTCGCGCTGGTGATCGCGATCATCGCGTGGTTCGCGATCGTCTTCGGCGCCCGCTTTCCGACGGGACTCTGGAACTTGTCGGCGATGTACCTTGGCTGGCGCGTGCGGGCAGTGGCGTACCTCATGTTGCTGCGCGATGAGTACCCGCCCTTTGGCGAGGCGCCCTATCCGGCCACGTTGGGCCTTGCCGAGCCGGCCATGCCGCGCGACCGGGTGACGGTGGCGTTCCGCCTGCTGCTCGCGCTCCCGCATATCGTGGTCCTCTGGTTCGTGGGCGTCGCCTGGGCGGTCTGCACAATCATCGCGTGGTTCGCGATCCTTTTCACAGGCAGCTACCCCGCCCCGCTGTTTCGCTTCGCCGCCGGCGCGCTTCGCTGGAGCACTCGCGTAGAGGCGTACCTGCTCCTGCTGCGGGACGAGTACCCGCCGTTTTCCCTCGATTAGGGAGCCAACCATGAGATACGCATTCGCACCGCTGACGATCGGCTGGACCAGGCACGTGGACCGGCGAGTCTGGATCGTGCTCGGGCTCCTGCTGTTGATCCTGCTGCTGTCCGGCACTGGGATGTGACGACGGCCCGACCATGTTCACGATGAGTCAGCGCGCCGCAATGCCAGCGGATCTGATCGTGACGGTCAGCCGGGTGCAGGACGTGTTCGACACCACGCACTCGCGCGACGCGCTGGTGGGCGAGGGCTGGGCGGGCTTCCGCGATGGCGGCTTCGCCGTGCAGGCAGTCCTCGTGTTGCTCCTGGCGGCCGGGCTTGGCGCCATCCTGGCGTATCTCCCCAGGCGGTATCACACGGTCGACAGCCTCAAGGCCTCGGAAGCTCCCAAGGTGTTCGTGCTGTATGCCGTGATCGGCGCCGTCATCGGCATGATGGTCCTCAGGTTCGGACTCGTCGTTGGTTTCGTCGTCTTCGGAATCGGCGGGCTGACGCGATTCCGCACCGAGCTTCCGGCCCCCGACACAGGCCGGCTCATTCTCATCACGCTGATCGGGCTGGCGTGCGGCTTGAACCTTCCGCACCTGGCCGTGCTGGTCGCTGCGTTCGGATTGGTCCTGTATTCGCTGCTCGACAGGCGCGTCACCTATCAGATGGCGGTGAAAGGGACCGCATCCGATGCGCTCCCGCCCGCCGCCCGCGCGTATCGCGACGCGCTCGAACATGGCGGATATCGGGTCCTGAATGAGCGGAAGGACTTCGGCAAGCAGCAGGTGACCTTCGTGTTCCGCGCGCCTTACGCCTCCCATCGAGACCGACGGCGGCCGCAACTTGACTCGGAGATTCCACAGAACCTACGTGGGGCCGTCGACTGGGAAATCGGTTGACGCAGCCCGGGTCGCGGAGGGGTCAGCCCATCTCGTGCTGAACGTGACGCTCGCCGTTGCGGTCCCGCTCGGGAATCTCGGTCAACGTCGCTTCCGTCAGCAGGAGCACTCCGCCGACCGACACGGCGTTCTCGAGTGCGACGCGAACGACCTTCGTCGGATCGATGATCCCGGCCTCCACGAGATCCACATACTTGTGCGCTGCAGCATCGAACCCGACCGTGCCTTTCCCGGACCGCATGCGATCCACGACGACGCCGGCATCGACGCCCGAGTTGGCGGCGATCTGTCGCGTCGGCGCCTCCAGCGCGTGCTGCAGAATGAGCATGCCCGTCCGCTCGTCGCCGGATGCCTTCTCCGCCACGGTCTGCACGGCGGTGATCGCGCGCAACAATGCGAGCCCGGCGCCCGGTACGATGCCCTCTACGACCGCCGCTTTGGTCGCGTTGATCGCGTCCTCTATGGCTTCCTTCCGACTCTTCAGCTCGGCTTCCGATGCCGCGCCGACACGCACGACCGCTACGCCACCTGACAGTTTGGCGAGTCGCTCCTGCAGCTTTTCCTTGTCGTAGTCGGAGGTCGAGGATTCGATCTGCTTCTTCAGCTCCTTGCAGCGGCCATCGATCGCGGCGCGATCGCCCATGCCGCCGATGATCGTCGTGTTCTCGCGGTCCACGACGACGCGCTTGGCTTTGCCGAGGTGCTCCAGCGTGAGCGACTCGAGCTTCAGGCCGATGTCTTCGGTGATGGCCCGTCCGCCGGTGAGTATCGCGAGATCCTCGAGCATGGCTTTGCGGCGATCGCCGAAGGCTGGCGCCTTGACCGCCACGCACGCGAGCGTTCCGCGAATCTTGTTGACGACCAGTGTCGCCAGCGCCTCGGCCTCGACGTCCTCGGCGACGACGAGCAGCGGTTTGCCGGCCTTGGCGACTTGTTCCAGCAGCGGCAGCAGGTCGCGCATGGTGGTGATCCGCTTCTCATGCAGCAGCACGAACGGCTCCTCGAGCATGGCCTCGGCCTTCTCCGGGTCGGTGACGAAGTAGGGTGACAGGAAGCCGCGATCGAACTGCATACCCTCGACGACTTCGAGCGATGTTTCAGTTCCTTTCGCTTCCTCGACGGTGACTACGCCCTCGGCGCCTACCTTTTCAATCGCGTCGGCGACCAGCTGGCCGATATCGGCGTCGTTGTGGGCGGAGATGGTCGCCACCTGAGCCTTCTCGCGCTGCGTGGCGACCGGCCGCGACTGGCCGCGGATTGCCTCGGTAGCAGCGCGCAGCCCCTGCTCGAGCCCCCGCTTGATATCGATCGCGCTTGCTCCGGCGGCGACGTTCTTGAGTCCCTCGCCGATGATCGCGTGCGCCAGCAGCGTCGACGTAGTGGTCCCGTCTCCTACCGCGTCTCCGGTGCGTTCGGCCGCCTCTCGCAGGACTTGAGCGCCGAGGTTCTCCTCTGCGTCCTCGAGATCGAATTCTTTCGCGATGGTCACCCCATCATTGCACACGAGCGGCTTGCCGAATTTCCGCTCGATGAGAACGCTCTTGGATTTGGGACCCAGCGTCACGCGCATGGCGTTGGCCAAAGCAGTTGCTCCGCGCAGGATCTTCTCGCGTGCCTCCGCCTCGAAAAGGACTCGTTTATGCGTCATGGGGTTCCCCTGAAGGGGGTTCGCCGGCGCTTCGCGACACCATGCAGTCTATGGCGCCGCATGTGCGGGGGTGTCGGTGTTCACACGTCGGCTCGTCGGGAAATTCCGTACCAACGGCGGCGAGCGGCCCGACTGCCTCGAGGGCATCTGCGCCGTAACGTGACACCATGCTAAGCCAGTCTCAGCTCGTTCATCTGGAACGTGCGCTCAGGAGCCGTCGCGTCCTGAGCGTGTATCTCGACGGCACGGCAAGCGATCCGGCGATGAAGAGGCGTGGAGAGTGGACTTGGAGCATGCCGTCAAGGAGCTTCGCTCCTGGCTGGAAGGGTCACCCCACGAGGAACGCAAAGAGCTGGAGCAATGCCTGCGCTTGCTCGAAGGCGAGGTGGCGACGCTCAAGGGCAATGTGGGAGCCCCCGGATGGGTGAGCATTCCTGACTGCCGACCGCATCCATCACGCAACGGTGCTGCCGGTACCGATGCCTACTCGAGCCGTGTGGAGCACCGGAATCAGCGTAGCGCCCTACCTGCGCGCGCTGAAGGAAGCTCGTCCCGTGGCGATGGTCGTAGCGGACGCCACCATCGCCACGATCTATCGATACGCGTTCGGCGCACTGGAGCACGTCGAGACTGTTCGAGCGCACCACGTCGTGATGCCTCCCTCGCACATGGGGAACGCGCCGCGTTCGGGATTCCATTCTGGCACGCGCGGCGCCACAGGCCATGACCAGGCGCAGCGGAGCTTGCTCGAAGGCACGAACCGAATGGTCGCCGCCGCCGCGGCGTCCGTGATGCGGGTTGCCGGCAGCGACGGCTGGATCGTGACCGGAGGTATTCCGGAGATCAGTCGAAAACTGGCCGCGAACCTCCCGGCGGCCGCTCGGCACCGCGTGTTCGACGGGGCGTCCATCGACGTTCACTCGTCGCAAGCCGAACTGATCCGGGAAGCGCGCGTCGCGGCGTCTGCCCTGCGAGACGCAGAGGACGCGGCCCGCATCGCCGAAATCTCCGATCGGGGTCAGGCGCTCGACCTTGGCGCGCTCGGGCCCGCGGCGGCCCGGCAGGCGCTGGAGCAGTCGCGCGTGCGCGAGCTGTACTTCACGCACCGCTATCTCGAGGACCACGCAGCCGAGGCCGAGGACGCCGTTCGGGCCGCGCTCGGCCAGGGAGCGTCGGTGGAGGAAGTGTCTGGAGCTGCGGCCGATTCGCTGGATGCGCAGGGTGGCGTGGCGGCGCGCCTTCGCTATCGGCTCGAGTCCGAAGCGCCGCGCCCCTAGCCCGGCTCTCACGCTGGACCACGCGGGTCGCGAATGGCTGCACGTGGCCGTGCGCAACGCGACGCTTCGACAAAGCGGTCGACGCGAAGCTCTGGTACCAGCCGATCGGCTTTCGCTGGGCACATAACCTCCGTCTGCGGCCGGCTGTCGAGACGGATCGGTTCGTTCGCTACTTCGAGTCGATGGCCGACATGTCGGCGATCGTGCTCACGAGGGAGAGCTGATCATCAGGTAGCCCGCGATCGACGCACTTACTCGGTGGTCTTGCCGGTAAAGTGCTCGACCGCAGTCGCCGCGTCGGATCGCGTGCGGTGCACGGTGCCGTCCGCGTGCTCGGGCGGGGCGTAGAGCGTGTAGACCTTCATCGCCTCATGGCCCGTGTTCCTCACGTTGTGCCGGGCACGCGCGGGGACGATCATCGCCATGTCGCGCTCGACAGGAGTGACATGGCCGTCGATCGAGATCTCGCCCTTGCCTGACTCGACGCGGAAGAACTGGTCGGTGTGCTCGTGGACCTCTTCGCCGATCTCCTCGCCCGGCAGCAGCGACATGACGACGAGCTGCATGTGCGGCCCGGTGTACAGCACGCGCCGGAAATCACGATTGGATTGCGTCCGGTCTTCGATGTTGCCCACGAAGCCTCTCATGAATCGTCCTCCGCCAAGGCGTGCCCCTCAAACTACTGGGTCCGCGCGTTACCGCTGCGGAACCCGGCAACCGCGCTCACAAGTGCCATGACCCAGCCCACCGGAAAGGGCAGCGCGGCCAACCCCCACCAGACCGAACGGCCGCTGTCGCCGCCGAAGCCACCCAGCGCGGAGAGCCACCAGAGCGCGGCGACTCCCAACACCATAAGACCGAATGACCAGTACATCGCGCGCCGATAGCGGTTGTTGCCCAGCCGCCCTCCCAGCGCCGATAGTCCGGCGCCGGGAAGGATCAGCAGCGATCCCTCGAGCGGGTCCAGCGCACCGACCACCATGGCGAAGAGACCCAGCCCGACCAAGCGTCGCGGCCATTCGGAGCGCTGATTCTCTCTCATCGCATTCTCCTGTGTCAGCAAAGGTGGAACGCAACACCAAGCGTCAGCACGACGCCGATCACCGGCGACGTCCCCGGCGCAACAGCAAGCGCTGTTCGGCCCGGGCGACATTCACGCGCGTCGCCGCCAGCGCGTCCGGCACCACGGAGATGGAATCGATGCCGCAGTTCACGAGGAACTCGGCGTACTCCGGATGAATTGATGGCGCCTGGCCGCAGATCGATGCAGTCAGGCCGGCAGCGTGCGCCCGTGTGATGATCGCGCGGATCGCCGCACGTACGGCGTCGTCGCGCTCGTCAAACAGCGGCGCGAGCCGATCGTTGTCGCGATCCACGCCAAGCACCAGTTGGGTGAGGTCGTTGGACCCGATGGAGACACCGCTGACGCCCAGCGCGGCGTAGTCCTTCATGCGCCAGATGACGGACGGCACCTCGGCCATGACCCAGAGCTGCAGGGTGCGCGACCCGGCCAGAGGACTCCTGTCGATCAGCCGCACGCACGCCTCCAGCTCCCATAGGGTGCGCACGAACGGAATCATGAGGTGGAGGTTGTCGTGCTTCGCGCGAGCCGCGTGCAGGGCGTCCAGCTCCACCGCGAACAGGTCCGGTTCCTTCACGTAGCGAAAGCAGCCGCGATATCCGATCATCGGATTCGCCTCGACAGGCTCGTGCTCTTCGCCCCCTTTCAGCGCGCGGAACTCGTTCGAGCGGAAGTCCATCGCGCGATACACCACCGGCCGCGGATGGAAGGGCTTCGCGATGCGTTCGAGCGCGCCTGCGAGCTTCTGCACAACTTCGTCGCGCTTGCCTTCCGCCAGCAGTTTCCTGGGATGCACGCCGCCCAGGGCGTCCAGCAGCATGAACTCGGCGCGCAGCAGGCCGACGCCGTCCACGTCACGCGCGGCCACGCCCTCGGCCTGCGCGGGATCCGCGAGATTGACGTACAGCCGGGTTGCCGTGATCGCAGACGCGACGCGTTCGATCGCCGGCCCGGCCGACGACGCCGGCTTCGCCCCGGCAGGTGGCGTCGCTGCAGCGCCGGCGCCATTGGCCAGCGCGACGGTTCCTTCGCGGCCGTCCACCATCACGCGGGTGGGTGCGTGCAGTAGCCGCGTGGCGTCGTGAGTGCCTACCACGCACGGGATGCCCAGTTCGCGCGACACGATGGCCGCGTGTGAGGTCATTCCGCCGGTGTCCGTGACGATGGCCGCGGCGCGGCGCATGAGCGGCACCCAGTCGGGCGTCGTCATGTGCGTGACGAGGACATCGCCCCGTTGCATGTTCCGTCCACCGGCGACGTCCGCGAGCAGACGTACCGGCCCCACGCCGGTGCCCGGACTGGCCCCGAGGCCACGCAGTATCACGTTCGGCGCATCGGTCTTGGGCGGATTCAACCTGGATGCGGGCGCCAGCGTCGTGATGGGACGCGTCTGCGTGAGGTAGATACCCGGAGTCATCGATGGCGAACTCGAGATCCTGCGGTGAGCGGAAGTGCGACTCAGCCCTGAGAGCGAGCTGCGCGAGACAGGTCAGCTCGACATCGGAAAGGACGCGCCCGTCCTGGCCGTCGGTCGCCTCGCCAGGAGCGCCGTTGCTTTCAGGCTGCGGTTCGGCCGCGATCTTGAGCTCGCGAATGCCAAGCGTCTTCTTGTCGATCACGTAGCGGTCCGGCGTGATCCGCCCCTGCACCAGCGCCTCCCCCAGACCGCGCGTGGCCTCGATGACGACCGACGAGGCGTCGTGCGTGGTCGGGTTCGCGGTGAAGATCACGCCGGATTTGTCGGATGGCACGAGGCGCTGCACCACGACGCCGACCGGCATGGCCAGCGGCATCGACTGCTTGGCCCGATAGAACAGAACGCGGGCGCTGAACGCCGATGCCCAGCAGTCCCGGACGCGGGCGAGCACGTCCGCCACACCGGTCACTGGCAGGAAGCTTTCGAACATTCCGGCGAAGGAGGCCGACGGTGCGTCCTCTGAGGTCGCGGACGACCGCACGGCGACGGCGCAGTTGCCGGTCGGGCCACTCAGTCGCGTGTACAGATCCGTGATCTCCTTCACGACGTCTTCGGGGATCGCAGCGTCGCGGACGAGCTTCTGGATCTTCGCGGCCGCATCCTGGAGCGCGGCGGTGTCGTCGACGTCGAGAGTTTCTAGCGTCGCGTCGATGGTATCGCCGATTCCGGCGGCGGCCAGCGCCCGTTCGTAGGCCTGCGCGACGACGACGAAGCCCGGCGGCACCGGCAAGCCGGCCTGGATCATCTCGCCGAGATTCGCGCCCTTTCCTCCCGCGAGCTGAACCTCGCTGCGGTTCAGCTGATCGAGTCGGCGGGTGTAGACACCTGGCGCTGAGGAAACCATAGGCCTTTCAGTTGCGGGCCCGATCGGCGCGGCCGGCCCGATAGCGACGGTCGACATGGCATCCTCGGGAGACGATTAGCCGAAAGCTGCGGATGAAGCGCCGATTCCGCGCCCGAGGAATGGATGAACTTCCGTCAGGAGACTCCTGATCTCACCGTCCGCGAGGTCGCACCGCATGGAAGGTGCCGTTTGCACTCACTGCGTCTGCGGCGACCGGTTTGTCGACCATCCGAACGCACGATAAAGGAGACACACGCCCGCGACGCCAGTGATCAGCGGAATGAGCCCGAGCCACGCCCAACCGGCTGGGAGCAGTATCAGCATTGCCATTCCGGCCACGACGCGAGTTACACGATCCAATCTTCCCATGTTGGCCGACATACGCCCTCCGGTGAGCACGGCTGAAGGATGCCATCGGTGCGTGCCACGCGTCATCGCCGTAGCCCCTGGTGTCGTGTCAGCAATCCCCGCATGAGGAAGAGGCGGAACCCCGACCACTGCACGGCACTTGCGATCGCATCGTTCCAGCGTGCCACGGGAATTCTCGGAACTGGCTGCGGTGACGCGGCTTGCGATCGCCGCGCTCGTCGGGTTGGGGGTCGGACTCGAGCGTGAGTGGTCCTCCCATGCGCGTGGACGCGCACCGCGGTTCGCGGGCCTTCGCACGTTTTTCATGCTGGGAGTCGCGGGCGGGGGTGCAGGTCTCCTGCTCGACCTCGGCTTCGAGCTCGCCGCATCCGGCATCATCGCGGGCGGAGTGGGGATATCCGTAGCAGCGTACGTGATCGCGACGCGAGCCGCCGGGGCCGAGCCCGATGGAACAACCGAGGTCGCAGCCGTCCTGGTCGTCGCGCTCGGCGTTCTCGCCGGCCTCGGCTGGTACGTGCTCGCCAGCGGCGCCGCCTCGGTTATCGTGCTCGCGCTCGTCGAAAAGGAGAAGCTGCATGCGCTGGTGAAGAACCTCCGCGAAGACGAGCTGCGGGCCGCGATGCGCTTCGGCGTCCTGGCGCTCGTCATCCTCCCGCTTCTGCCGGTGGGCCCGCTGCTCGGGCCGGTGCAGCTGCGTCCCCGATCGCTCTGGATGATCGTGTTGTTCTTCTCGGCGCTGAACTTCGTCGGGTTCGTGATTCGACGCGCCATCGGCGCCGGTCGGGGATTCGGAGTCCTTGGGATGCTCGGCGGCCTCATCTCCTCGACCGCGGTCACGCTGGATTTCTCGCGCCGCAGCCGGCGCGAGCCGATCCTCGCGTCCTCGCTGGCGTCCGGCGTCGTGGGGGCGTGCACGGTGCTGATTCCCCGGGTCCTGGTCGTGAGCGCGGTGCTCGACGCGCGTGTCGCTCTCGCGCTGCTGCCCCTGCTCGCGCCCGCCCTGGCGATCGGCGCCTGGCTGGTGTGGCGCAACTGGCGGGCGTCGGCTCCGAGCGCCGAGGCGGAAGCGCCACCCGAGGACAAGAACCCGCTGCGGTTCAAGCTCGCCCTGGAGATGGCCGTGGCCTTTCAACTGGCAATGACCGTCATCGACTACGTGCGCGAGCACTGGGCCGCGCCGGGCGTGTACGCAACGGCGGTGGCACTTGGCCTCACCGACGTGGACGCGCTCACGGTCGGCATGACGCGTTCGGCAACGGATCTCGGAATCGGTGTCACCGCGCGCGCCATCGCGATCGGCATTCTGACAAACACGATCTTCAAGCTCGTTCTCTCCAGCACGTTGGGTGCACCGCGTTTCCGGCGCGCCACGGCGGTCGCGCTCGCGGGAATGGCAGCGGTGATGCTGCTGGCGATCTGGCTCCGGCCTGCGTGACCGCGAATCCTGACTGCGCGTGGGGGATTCGGTGACACGATCCAGGACGTTCGCCTGACTGCCCCGAGCGTCTGACCGGCAGAGATTCGCTGTATCTCCTCCTGAGAGACACATGCACGAGAGCCCCGCCACTGAGGCCCCCTCGCCCTCGCGACCGAGGCGCGTTCGGCTGCGCCACGTTCTGCTTGGCGCCGCGTCGCTCGGGCTTTGGCTCGTCGCTACCGAGCCATGGGGGATGCGCGCGTATCAGCTGCTGCTGTTCACCGCCCCGGGGGCGTTACTCGGGCTGGGCGCATCCTGGATGGCGTATGCGTCGATTCCGCACCTTTACAACTGGCGGATCGCCCGGAACGGAGCGATCGCGGGAGCGCTGCTGCTGCCCCCCGTGCTGGCATTCCTGGTGGCACTCGATGGCAATGCGCGCCCTCAGCGGTTGCTCTCCGGATTCATTCGCGCCGCCTGGCTGGCGTTGCTCGGCGGAATGGCTTTGGCAAGCGCGCGCTCGCTGCGCGGCCGCGAGCTCAGCGAGGCCGAGAGGTTCGCGCGGCACTCGAGTCGCCGGAAGCGTGTCGGCGCAATGTGGCGTGCCTTCTCTCGACGGGTGCTCCGCTCAGGCGAGCTCACCGACAGCGTGCGCTTCGATGAGGATGCTCGCGGCTCGCGCAACGTGTCTGGCCGGGCTCGCCCGACTGAACATCCGGGCTGCTACCCAGGCGCCGTCCATCAACATCAGGAGCTGATCAGCCAGAACGTCCGGCTCCCGCAGCCGCGCTGACGCCGCGAGTCGCGCGAAGCGCGCTCGCACGCTTCGCTTGTGCCGAATAGCGATGCGATGCGCCGGGTGTCGTGGATCCGGAAATTCGGCTGCCGACACCTGAAACGTGCAGCCGAAGCACCGTGCATTCTGCGACAGCTCGCCGACCGCCTCGAACGCTGCCAGAAGCTTGCGGCGTGGATCGTTTGCGCGCGCGAGCGCCGCCTCGAACCACTGGTCGAAGGAACCCTCGGACCGTTCGAGATACGCCACAATGAGGTCGTCTTTCGCCGGGAAGTGGCGGTACAGCGTCATCTTCGCGACACCCGACTCGGCCACGATCTCGTCCACGCCGACAGCCTGAAATCCGCGTTCGTAGAACAACCGGCCAGCGGTCTGCAGTAGACGTTCGCGCGCTGTCCGGCGCGCCGCGGATGAGAGGCCCATGCGCTTGACATGATACCGAGATGCCGATAACTCGCAACGATACAGATCGGTATCATCCGGATCAGGGGACCCTGCGATGAAGATTGGCATTGTCGGCTCCGGCGTTGTGGCTCAGACCATCGGCGCGAAACTCGCCGAGCGCGGTGAAGACGTCGTGATCGGCACGCGATCGCCGAACAAGCTGGACGACAAGAAAGGCATGGGCGGCTCGCTTCGCGAGTGGCTCTCGACCACGAAGGGCAAGGGGCGCGTCGCGACGTTCGCCGAAGCCGCCTCGCACGGTGAGATCGTCATCAATGCCACCGCGGGCACGGCATCGCTCGAGGCGCTGAGGCTCGCCGGCGTAGCGAATCTCGACGGAAAGATCCTCATCGACATCGCGAACCCCCTCGACTTTTCGCGCGGCATGCCGCCGTCGCTGGCGGTCTCGAACACGGACTCACTGGGCGAGCAGATCCAGCGCGCGTTCCCGACCGCCAGGGTAGTCAAGACGCTCAATACGATGACCGCTGCCATCATGGTGGCTCCCGTAAAGGTCGCTGACGGCGATCACGACGTTTTCGTCAGCGGCAACGACGCGGAGGCCAAGGCGCGCGTCAGCGAATTGCTCAAGCGCTGGTTCGGCTGGGGCAAGGTGATCGACCTGGGCGACATCACGACGGCGCGCGGAACCGAGATGCTGCTCCCGGTGTGGGTCCGCCTCTGGCAGGCGCTCGGAACGCCGATGTTCAATTTCAAGGTCGCGAGGTGAGCCGATGAAGACGCGCCGGCTTGGCAAGAAAGGACCCGTGGTTTCGGCGCTCGGCCTCGGCTGCATGGGGATGTCGGACCTGTACGGACCGGCGGACGACGCCGAGAGCGTCGCCACGATTCGCGCGGCGCTCGACGCTGGAGTGACTCTGCTCGACACCGGCGACTATTACGGCATGGGCCACAACGAGCTGTTGCTGCGCGAAGCGCTGCGTGGCCGCGCGCGGGGTTCGGCCGTGCTCAGCGTGAAGTTCGGCGCGCTCCGCGATCCGGCGGGCAAATGGCTCGGTTTCGACGGGCGCCCGGCCGCGGTGAAGACATTTCTCGCTTACACGCTGCGCCGACTCGGCACCGACTATGTGGACATCTATCGCCCGGGGCGGCTCGATCCTGCCGTACCGATCGAGGAGACCGTGGGTGCTGTGGCGGACATGATCAAGGCCGGCTACGTGCGGCACGTGGGGTTGTCCGAGGTCGGGGCGGACACACTGCGGCGCGCCCATGCCACGCATCCGGTTTCCGACCTCCAGATCGAGTATTCGCTGCTCTCGCGTGGCATCGAATCGGAGATCGTGCCCGCCTGCCGGGAGCTCGGCATTGGCATCACCGCATACGGAGTGCTGTCGCGCGGACTCCTCAGCGGCAAATGGTCCAGGGACAGGACGTTGACCAAAGGGGATTTCAGAAGCTTCGCGCCACGATTCAGCGGCGCCAACCTCGACCAAAACCTGGCGCTGGTGGAGGCGTTGCGGCGCATCGCCGACGCGTGTGGCGCATCGGTCGCCCAGATCGCGATCGCGTGGGTGCTGTCCCGCGGCACGGACATCGTCCCGCTCGTCGGATCGCGCCGCCGCGATGCCTTGAAGGACGCGATGCGGTCACTCGAGGTCGAGCTGACCAGCGAGGACCAGGCGCGCATCGAGCGCTCGTTTCCCCCTGGGGCCGCCGCGGGCGATCGCTACCCGACCGAAGTGCTCGCGCACATGGACAGTGAGCGCTAGGCGGGCGACCTCCGCCGATCGCCACAACCTGGTACGGCCGCCAGGCAGCTTTCTCAACGCTGCCTGGCGCCGCTGACAGTCCGCTCGGTCGACCGTTACGAGGTCGCGTGCTTCGGGCTGCGCCTGGTCTTCATCGTGGTCGGCGGAACGGTCACGGGTTCGTCGCTTGGTGTCGCCTCGATGAGCAGCGTGTAGTTCCTCGCCAGCGCCGCGATGGCGCCGATAGCCACCAGCACCGGCGCGACGATGGCCCCGATCACGCCGGCGGTCAGCGGGATCTCCAGAATCGATGCGCCGTCTTCGCCGATGACGACGATGCGCCGCACGTTCCCCTGATGGATGAGATGGCGCACCTTTCCGAGCAGCTCCTCGCCGCGCACGGTGATCCGGCTGGCTCGGGTGGTGGGCGCCGTGGCTGAAACAGAACTGGTTGTCATGGAGGCTCGCAGAATGTCCCTGGACTCAATGTCGGTTCTGCGCGAGCACTCGGCAGTCAGGCGGACACCGTATTTGGCGTCCTCGAAAGTCTTACCCGACTCTTGCTTCGACTGACTCCGACTTACGACTCGGGCCGTTGCGTCGCCGAGACCCGCAAGAGCTATCGCGACGTCGCTGGCCTAGCGGAGCCATCCGGCCCAACGCCCGAGCGTGACGAGCAGGCCCGCGACAAAGAGCCAGCCGAAGATCACCTTATTGTATCGAGCGACCCAGAGCGGCAGGTAGATGTCGAAATTGTCGGCGCGATCGTGCGTGAATCGCGCCGCCACGCCAGTGAGCGGGCAGCGCATCCGGTTGACGAGCAGAACGAGCACCTCGCCGAAGACGATCGCGATCAGAACACCAGCGCGCCGGAGTTCGTCACGCCACGCGAGGATGGGAATCGCGAGGATGCATCCCGCGAACATCGCCCACACGAGGCTGTGGAGCAGCTTCACCGCGCGCAGCCCGATGTCGGGGTTGAGGGACACCCGGGTGCGAATCATACGAAGGCGGCCTGGCAACGCCGGCCTGGGACCACCGAACCAGACCGGCGAGGCGATGGCGGAGATGGCGCTTCCACCACCGCGGCGGCAGCTACCGTGCCGCCCCTTTCGTCAGACGTCAGCGAATGTGATACGCCAACCCGAATGTCAGCCCGAGGTCGCTGCGCGTCTGCTTCCTTCCCGTCATGGGCGACTCGAAGCAGGTCAGATAGTCGCGAGCCTCCGCCCGAAACGCGATGATGACCCACTGCATCTCCATCCCGACGGCGCCGTAGCCGGCCGCGCATGTCCTGGAACCGATGCCCGTGGCGCGATAATCGTACGTGCGTGCACCGGCGCCCAGCCCGACGAACGGACGGAACACCCAGCTCTCGGAGAGCTCGCGAAAGTGATTCATTTCCACGCCGACGTCGTACTGCGAGATGTATGTGCGGTCGTCGCTGAACGCGAACTTGTTGTGCCCGTGCGTCCAAGCATACGACCCGAGAAGGTGGAAGTTCTCGGACATTTCCCACGCCAGCTGCGCACCCACCGTGGTCGCCGTCTTGAAGTCATTCGACTGCTTCGCCGTGGGGACGAACGCACCGACGAATGAACGAAGCTCCAGGCCGTAGTTGTCGATACCTTGGCCGGGGAGCGGCGCCGCGCAGACCAGCGCCGCGAGAATCAGGGCAGACCGTCGCATAGCACCTCTTGAAGAGACGTTCAGAAGTTGGCGTCGGAGTGGGTCAATCGGAGTCAGGGGCCCCCCGAATCCGTGTGCGAGTTCTCTGCACCGCGATGGCGCCGGCCCAGCCGATCGAGTCCGACGAAGGCGAGGCCGATGAGCGCCCAGAAGCCGACCCGGACCCAATCGCGCGTGGTGACCGCTTCGATGGCCGCGGCGCCGAAGAACAGCAGAAAGATGGTGACGTTCGCGCTGGTCGATGGTCCTCTCATGGCTCCTCCGGGTCGAGCTTCTTTCGGTCGCCTCTAGTGGTTCATCGCGACCGTCACGCTGACGTCGATTCCGTTGCGCACGCTCTCGGTCACGATGCAGTAGTCCTGAAAGAGATCCGCGCATCGGGCCAGCTTGTCCCGGTCGTCCCACGACACGCGCGGGTCGAGGAGGACGTTCAGGCGCTCGATGCGAAGCCGGCGCGCCGCGTTTCTGCTGATCGTGGCTTCGACGCGGGCCTCGAGACTGTCCACGGAAGCCCGTGACTTTCGCAGGCAGTGCAGCAGGCTCGATGCGAGACAGTTGGCGACGGCGGCCGCGAGCAGGCGCGATGGCGCGGGCCCGCGGTTCTCGCCGAGCGGCGAAGGTTCGTCGGTGACGAGCGGCGCCACCTCCTCCTGGTCGTCGAACTCCACCTTGAAGGCGAAGCCATCGAGCAGGGTCACCGTGACGCCGAAGCTGAGACTCTCAGTGATCGTCCGGGGAACTGGGGCGGTTGAAGTCATGCCCCAAGGTGCAGCGGAACGGCGATGTCGTCTGTCGGCGGAGCCGCGACGTTGGACGGGTGAGACCCCTACAGCGCGTCGGTGGATGGCCCTACAGATGCCCGGCCGGGAGCATCGTAGGATTGTGCCATGAGGACGCACACACCGGACCTGCACCCTGAGGCTCCCCGCGCATGGAGCCGTCGTCCCCGCACGCGCGCAATGACGCGGCGGCAGGTGGAATGCGTCCTCGAGCGCAACCATGTTGCGCGCGTCGCGTTCGTGCACGACGGCCGGGTCGAGCTGCGTCCAGTGCACTACGTGTACAACTGCGGGATCTTCTTTGGGCGCAGCGCGTCCGGCACAAAAACGAACGCGTGGCACGGCAGGCCTGAAGTCGTGCTCGAGATCGACGAAATAGAGGAAACGTTCAAGTGGCGCTGCGTGATCGCGCGCGGCACCATCGCTCTGTTGAAACCGCGCGGGACGCGCGACGATCGCGATGCCTACTGGGCGGCTGTCTCCATCCTTCGTTCACTCGTGCCGGGGACGCTCACCGAGCGCGACGCGACACCGGATCGCACTTTCGTGTTTCGGGTCGAGCCCTTCGAGATTACGGGACGGGAGATGGGACGCTAGACAGTTGACGGCGCGCGGCTGCCTCGTTCTTCTACAGCAGTCAACGCAAAGCCGCAAATGCCGCCGTCCCCCATCGCCCGACTCCGCAAGATCTGTCTCGCGCTCCCCGACGCCCACGAAGTGGAAGCCTGGGGCGAGCCCACCTTCCGCGTGAACAACAAGCTGTTCGCGATGTACGCGAGCGCCAACAACCATCACGGCGCAGGGCACCACGCGGTCTGGGTGAAATCGACGCCGATCAACCAGAGCCTCATGCTCGGCGCCAACCCGAAGCGGTTCTTCTCGCCGCCCTACGTGGGGCCCAGCGGATGGATCGGCGTGCGGCTCGACGGCCGCGTGAACTGGACGGAGGTCGCGCTCATCCTTCGCGACGGCTACGACCTGGCCGCGGTCAAGCGAAAGGCTAGAACACGGGCGGCAGGTAGTTCCAGCGTGCCAAAAACGTCACGACGAGCAGCGCGCAAGCGGCCAACACGCTGAACAGGATCCGGCGCGGCCAGTCCCACCAGCGGCGGCGCCAGGCCACGACGCTTGCGATCGTGAGCGCCATCGTCAGCGCGGCCAGCAGCCAGGGCACCATCGCGAAGGCGCGCCACCGAGGCGTGATGCCGTACACCATGCCGGTCGCGCTTTCGAACATCCGCGTCGATCGCGCGATGAACCCGAAGCCGAACCAGACCCACGCGGCGGTGAACGCGACCATCGCGCCAACGGCCGGCCTCGAGTACCAGGGGCGCGCGACCCACTCATCCGCCTCTCTGCGACGCCACGCGGCGTAGCCCGCTGCGACGGGCCACAGCAGCCCGACGACGATGACCGGCAGCATCACGAGCCACGACACGTACTCATTCATGAAATACGCGCTCTCGCGCGGCGCGCGGCGCTCGAGCACGGCCGGGATCTCGGCGCCGAAAATCGTGATCGGCGCGGCCAGGTGCGTCACGCGGCCCGTGGAGTCGCGCCGGAACGCGATCACGCGATCCCCACGCACCTCGCGGAAGCGCTGCGAGTCGATCGGCTCGGTCTGCAACGACGCGCCCCCGAAGGGCCACACGAGACGACCACGCTCCACGCGCACCGACGCCGACGACGCGAAGAGCGACGGGAACTTCTCGATGGTGCGGTGCGCGTAGCGCGTGATCTGGTAGTCGCCCGCGAACGACTTTACGTAGTCCTCGCTGAGCGTGATCGCGCGGCGGCGGGGCTGTGAGTCGGGCTTTGGCGTGACCAGCAGCCGCAGCAGCGTGTCGCGGATCGCCGCGCCGAACGCGGTGCGCCCGCCGTTCGTCGCGACGAAGAAGCCGGTCCGCAGGTCCGGGAGCAGCAGCAGCAGGTTGTTGAACCCCGGCACGTTCCCCGCGTGCGCCAGGGCGCGATGGCCCATGTGGCGCTGGTTGAAGAACGCGTACGAGATCCCGCGCGTCGCCGAGTCCGCGGTGAAGTGCTGCCGCTGCAACATCTCCACCGACCAGGGCTCGAGGATGCGCCCGCTGTCGTTGGCGCCGTCGCCGAGCTGCGCGAGGAGGAACCGCGCCATGTCGCGCGCGGTGGAGTACGCGAGGCCGGCGGGATACGGCCGCGAGTGGACGAGCGGCGCGACGTCACAACGCCCGGAGACACAGAGATGCCCGTCCGCCATTCTCGCGCGCAGCGAGTCCGGCACGCGGATGTAGGACGTGTGCCGCATGCCCAGCGGCGCGAAGATCCAGGCGCGCGCGTACTCGTGGAACGGCATTCCGGCGGCGCGCTCGACCACGTGCGCCGCGAGCGCGAAGCCGTAGTTCGAGTACGCGATCACGTCGCGCGGGGCCCACCCCCGGTACGGCAGGTTCTGCCTGAGATGATGCCCAAGGTCGCCGATCGAGTCCGGCGACGGGGCCGCGTAGCCGATCATGCGCTCGTCGAAGCCGGCCGTGTGCGTGAGCAGCGCGTCGAGCGTCACCGGCGCGTCCCCCCCGCCACGCGGCGGCACGCGCCAGTCGAGATAGTTGTTGACGTCGGCGTTCAGGTCCAGCCTGCCGCGCTCGACCTGCTGCATCACCGCCGTGGCCACGAACAGCTTCGCCACGGACGCGACGCGAAACAGCGTCCGCCCGGGGTCCACGCGCTGCCTGTCGCCCTTGCGCATGCGCGCGAAGCCGTAGCCCTCGAGCGCGATGATCTTGCCGTCGCGCACGACCGCGATCGCGACGCCGGGCACGCCGTGCACGCGCATCATCCGGGGAACCACGACGTCGAGCCGCCTGGAGACGACGACGTCGGGCCGCTGGGGGACGACGACGTTGCGCCGCGACCGGGTCTGCGCCTCGGCGGCCTGTGTGGCTCCCGCCACGATAATCGTCGCGGCGAGACACAGGTTTGCAAGAACGTGTAGGGCGGGCAGCTGGCGGCTGACCGTTCGTAGTGCGGAACAACCGGGACAGACCTGTCCCTCGGTAGTTCGTCTGCGAACCGCCCGCTGCCGGCTGCCAGCTCTACACGTCCTTGGGGCCACGGGCAGCTATCTGAATCCCGCTCCGCCGATGCGATCGTCGCGCACAAACCGGTCGCGCGCGGGCATGCGCACTTTGGGCAGCGTCTTCGCGTCGA
This sequence comes from uncultured Gemmatimonadaceae bacterium, assembly GCA_963724885.1. Classification (GTDB taxonomy): domain Bacteria; phylum Gemmatimonadota; class Gemmatimonadetes; order Gemmatimonadales; family Gemmatimonadaceae; genus DASPMP01. The sequence goes on from CAVRWG010000005.1 coordinate 1,438,178, forward strand.
TCGTCATCCCGCGATCGATGATCCCGTTCTCCACCAGCAGCCAGGCGACCACGGAATACACGTCGCCCGGCGGGAGCGTGCCTGGTGTCGCGAACGGCATGGCGCGGTTGATGTAGTCGTACAGCGTCGTGGCGTACGGCCAGTAGTTGCCGATCGTCTTCACCTGCTTCGTGTCCCGCGCGAACCATGTCGAGTCGCTGACAGCGCTCACCTTCACGAGACGCGGGCCCGGTGGCACGCCCTCGCCCTTCGCGCCGTGACAGCTGGCGCACTGCTGCGCGTACACCTCAGCGCCGCGCGCATAGGTGCCCCGGCCCGGCGGAAGGCCGACCCCTGCCGGGTTCACGTCGATGTCCAACAGGCGGATGTCCGACCGGCTGGCCGGCTGACCGATGTCACCGAACCGCGCCGGCAGGTCGGGGGCATGGCGCACGTCCGCGGGAAGCGCCGCCGCGCCCTGCTGCGACGGCGGCTCCACGCGCTGCGCCGCCAGGTCTCCCTCCGCTGCACCGCTGTCGCAGGCCGTGATCGCGACGAGCAACAGGATGGCGCGCTTCATACCGCGAACGTCACGTTGCCATCGCGCGCGACGTTCCACGCGCGGATGTAGTTGTAGTGGTAGTCCGTCCCCTTGCCCCGCGTAGTCTCGAACAGTGCGCGCGTCGGCTGCGTGTACCCGGTCTCGTCCACCGCGCGGCTCATCAGCGTCGCAGGATCGCCGCGCCAGTTCCACATCAGGCGAAAGCGCGTGTGCGCCTTGGACAGCACCGGCTCCTGGAGCGTCGCGGCGGTCCAGCTCTGGCCGCCGTCGGTGCTCACGTCCACGCGCGCGATCTTGCCGCGCCCACTCCACGCCAGGCCCGAGATCTCCTGCCAGCCCCGCTCTATGTGCGACGGGCAGGCGGGGGATGTGATAATGGACTTGGCGTCCATGACGAAGCTGAACTGCCGGGCCGAGCCGTCCAGGAGCGGGTCGGTGTACTTGGACGTTTCGTCCTTCGACATGTTGGGCTGATCCACCAGCTCGATGCGGCGCAGCCACTTTACGCACGTGCTCCCCTCGAAGCCCGGCAGGAAGAGACGTACGGGATAACCGTTCGGCGGGCGCAGCGGCTCGCCGTTGAATGCGTAGACGAGCATTGCGTCGTCCAAGGCCTTGTCGATCGGGATGCTGCGCGACACCTTGGCCGCGTCTCCGCCTTCCACGAAGAACCACTGCGCCGAATCGCGCGCGCCCACTTCGCGCAGGATCACCGAGAGCAGAACGCCGGTCCACTCGCCGTTGCTCGTCATGCCGTCGATCACCTGCGGCGTCATCGTCGGCTTGGGATCGCGATACGCGGTGCGTCCGTTGCCCGAGCACTCCAGGAAATGGATGCGCGAAACGCTGGGCAGGCGCTCCAGGTCGCGCAGCGTGAAGCGCAGCGGCCGTTGCACGAGCCCGTGGACCACGAGCGCATACTTCGCGGGGTCGATCGCGGGGATGCCCGAGTGATGCCGCTCGAAGACGAGATCGTTCGGCGTGATCGTTCCGGTGAGGTCCTGGAGCGGCGTGAATGACGCGCCGGTAACCACACCGGCCGGCGCGCGCGCGGGGCTCTCGAAGGGAGACCGTCCGCTGACGGCGGACGTTCCGGGTCCCGGCGCGGCCGTTGGATCGGCGGCCTGCGTTGCGGCGGGAGCTCCCTGCCCCGGCAGCCTCTCGAGGATGACCGCGCTCGCGACAGCCGCCGCGCCGGCGATCGCGGTGCGCCGCGAGACCTTTTTGTCGAGGCTCATCGCTGCTGCGCGCCACCCGCGCGCCTCGGAGCGTCCACGATCGCGGCGGCCGGATTGGCGCGCGGCAGGAGGCGCGGCTGGCGAAACGCCTCGTGCCCGCGCGTCGCGTATGGAACGTCGGCGGGCGCGCCGCCGTTCGGCCAGTCCCGCTCCTTGCCCGGCGAGTTCGGGCGGGCTTGCGACGAGATGTAGGCCGCCACGTCGGACGCCTCCTGGTGCGTGAGTGTCTTCCCCATTCCCCACGGCATGTTGTGCCAGATGAACGACGCCGACTTCGACTGTCGCGTCATGGACGCGCCGACGCTGAACGATTTCGGGCCCCACAGCGCCGGCACGACCGGGTTCAGCGCGCGCGTGCCCGCACCGTCGGCTTGATGACAGGCGACGCATTTTGTCGCGTACACCTGCTCGCCGCGCCCGGCGTCAGCCTGGATGCCGGCGGGCAAATCCGGAAGGCCCGACGCGCCGGGGAGCTTGCTGCCTTCCCCCACGGGAACGCCGCGCGAGAGCCACGCGAGGTACGTCAGGATGTCCTGCATCTCGCGGCTGTCGGCCGGAAGCTTGCTGCCGGCCAGGCTGCGGGTGAAGCAGTAGTTGACGCGGTCCGCCAGGCCGACCACCGCGCCCGTGCGCTCGAGATACCTCGGATAGCGCACGAACGAGCCGGTGAGCGGGATGGCGTCCGCGTTCCGGCCGGCACCCATGTGGCAGTTGCCGCACGTGATGCTGCCTGGGGCGTGACTGTGGAAGGCTGTCCGTGGTGAATAGGACGAGCGCGAGCCCGCGCCGGATTGATGCGCCGAGGGAATCGGTGGGGATCTCGGAGTCGGCGGGGGCGCGCCACCGCGCGGCGTCGAACGCCGCGGACGAGCCGGGGGCGGCCTCACCGGACTGCACCGCGCGCGGCTCGTCGCACGCGGCGACTGTTCCGGCAGTCAGCGTCAGGATCAGGAAAGTCAGTCGCATTCGTCGATCATGAGTATGCGACGATGCACCCGTATCTGGTCAAGACGCAGTTGGCGGCACAGAATCACCTGACCCAGGCCCCGACGAGGAGGTTCACCGTGAACCCACTATTCCTGCTGTTCGCCGCCGCACTGCAACAGGACTTCACCGTCGGCACCGCCGCGGCCCCGCCGGGACAGACCGCGCACGGGCACATCGCCGTCGCGGCGCGCAACGATTCGGGGCTCAAGATTCCGGTCGCGGTGATCCACGGCACGCGTCCGGGCAAGGTGGTCGCGTTCGTGGCGGGCAGCCACGGCACCGAATACGCGTCCATCGTCGCGCTCCAGCGCCTGATCCCGCGCATCGACGCGCGCCGGTTGACGGGCACGGTCATCATCGTTCCGCTCATCAACCTCGCATCCATAGAGCAGATGACGGTGCACACCAACCCCGTGGACGGACGCGGGATGAACCGAGAGTACCCCGGCGATTCCGCAGGGACGCAGACGCAGCGCGCGCTGTTCGCCATGACCCGCGCGGTCATCGATCCCGCGGACGTGATCGTCGACCTCCACGGCGGCGACCTCGACGAGGACCTGCGGCCGTACAGCTACTGGGTACGCGGCGGCAGGGCGTCGCAGGACTCGTCGAGCCGCGCGCTCGCGCTCGCGTTCGGGCTGGATCACATCATCGTGAACAACGTCAACCTGGCCTCACCCACCGCCGGCCGGTCGTTGTCCGGACAGTCGCTGGTACGGGGCAAGACAGTCCTGATCAGCGAAGCGGGGCGCAGCGGCCTCGTTCTCGACGCCGACGTCAACACGCTTATCGAGGGGTCGCTCAACGTCCTCGGCGCCCTGGGCATGATCGATCGGCGCGTGCGTCCGGTGTCGAATCCTGTGTGGCTGGCCGGCGCCGGCCATCGACTCACGGCGGATTCGGCGGTGATGTGGTTCGCTGCCGTCGGACGCGACGCACGGGTAAAGCGGGGCGACCTGCTTGGCTACGCGACGGACTACCTCGGCCGGCGCATCGGCGACGTCCGTTCGCCGGGAGACGGCGTGGTGACGTTCATCCGCGGCGTGCCCAGCACGTGGCGAGGAGCGACGCTCGCGAACGTGGCGCCGGTTCTTTCTGTCGTACCGGCGTGGGCGGCGCCCTGACAAATCACGACAGAACGTTCATAGCTGGCAGCTGGCCACTGGCAGTTTGCCGTTGGTGACGTAAGGACAGCCTGTCGGCTCAGAAGGCCATCGCGGAAGACGCGGACCACATCCGCGATAACCTTGGTGCGCGTCGAGACTGTCCCTACTGCCTCCAACGGCGAACTGCCAACGGCCAGCTGCCCGCTCTACACGTACTTGGTTTTCTAGTCGTTGGGCTCCGCACCGTCCCCCACGTCCAGCGGCCCTCGCTCGCCCTCCGGCAATGGAATCATCACCTGAACCGCCGACACCACGTCCGCGATGCTGAGCGGCCTGCGGATCACTCGCGACCAGGGTCCGGCTGGAGCGTCGTGTGTGGCGTGGCCCAGGAGCACCACTCGCGCGCCGCTCGACTGGACGAGCGCGGTCAGGTCATCGCGGTCGTCCACGACGGCATCCTGATCCACAACCAGTGCGCGGACCCGGCCCCGCCCAGGGTCGCTTGCGCCACGAAGCCTCGCTTCCTCGACTGTTCGCGCCCCGACGGCGTCATAGCCGACCTCGCGCAACGCCGCACGGATCAGCGCGCGCCTGGCATGGTCTTCCATGACAACGAGGATGCGGGGAGGCAATCGCATATGACGTTACAATACAGGCATGTCTTTCCTGGGTGATCGGCTTCGCAGTTTCCTCGGGGATCGGCTCGGCATTCATCAGCTCGGTGGCTTCGCCGTCGCCGTGGACAACACGCGGCCCGACATCGCGACCGCCGACGTTCTCGAGCGCCTGCGCGAATCGCTCGACCTGGTGGAGCGATACCAGCCGTGGCGGCTGCGGCACCTCCGGCGCGACCTCAGGCTGATCAAGGTGATCCGATTCCCCTGCCGCGGCGCCTACTTCGCGGCCGAACGCGCCTGCATGGTGGAGCTCACCTTCCTCGCGCGGCGCGACATCGGTCCCGCGACGGTTGCGTCCACCATCGTGCACGAGGGCATGCACGCGCGGGTGCATCGCATGGGCGTCAGCGGAAGCAGGACGCGACCACGCGCGTGAAGAGCGCGTCTGTCGCAGGGCCGAAGCTCGAGTTCGGCCAATCGCTGCCGGCGGACATCGGCGCGCCGGTGGTCGAGCGCGCGCGCGCGTCGCTGGAGCTGGCCGACGACGACGTCGCGCCCGAGATCGATTGGCAGGAGGCGATGCGGCGCCAGAACGCCATCGACGCAGGCAGCTAACCCACGCCACCACTCATGTCAGCGACAATCAGGATCACCGTCGGCAAGGACTTCAAGTTCGTCGCGGAGTTCCAGGAGAAGCAGGCGCCAAAGACGGTCGCGGCCTTTCGAAAGCTCCTCCCGTACAAGCAGAAGCTCGTCCACTGCCGCTGGAGCGGCGAAGGGTGCTGGATCCCGCTCGGCGAGTTCAAGCTCGACGTCGGGTTCGAGAATCACACGAGCCACCCGGCGCCGGGCGAGATCCTCTGGTATCCCGGCGGCTACAGCGAGACCGAGCTGATCTTCGCGTACGGCGACGTGATGTTCTCGAGCAAGCTGGGGCAGCTCGCGGGCAACCACTTCCTAACAGTCGTGGAAGGCGCCGAACAGCTGCCGGAGATGGGGCGGCGTGTGCTGTACCAAGGGGCGCAGGAAATAGTGTTCGAACGAGAATAGGGACCAGGGACTGGGGACTAGGGATTAGGCACCTGGCCCCTCTCCAGTCCCTAGTCCCGAGTCCCTAATCCCTCTCTCTTGGACAACCTCACCCACACCTTCGTCGGCGCCGCGCTTGCCGAAGCGGGCCTGAAGAAGCGGACGGCGCTCGGTGCCGCCACGCTCATGATCGGCGCGAACTTTCCCGACATCGACGTCATCGCCGTGCCGCTGGGTTACGGCATCGAGTGGCGGCGTGGCACCACCCACGGCTTCCTGGCGCATTGCGATCCTGCCGTTCGTCCTCGCGGGCATCATGATGCTGTGGGACCGTCATGTTCGACGACGACGCGACCCGGCCGCCGCGCCGGCGGACTTCAAGCAGCTCGTGCTCCTGTCGGCCATCGCGATCGCGACCCATCCGACGCTCGACTTCATGAACAGCTACGGCATGCGCTGGCTGATGCCGATTGCAGAACCAGTGGTTCTACGCCGACGGACTGTTCATCGTGGACGTGTGGATGCTGGCCGCGCTCATCGCCGCGGTGTTCTGGTCGCGCCGGAGACAGACGGTCCGGCCGGCGCGCATCGCGCTGGCCGCGGTCACCGTCTACATCGCCCTGAACCTCGCCGTGACCACCCTCGGGCGGCGCGAGGTGCTGTCGCGGTATCCCGGGCACAACGTTCATGGTGGGTCCGGTGGCAGTCGTCCCCTGGCGGCGTGAGGTCGTCGTCGAGCGGGCTCGGACTACCTGTTCGGGGCGTACTAGCCCCTTCACCGGGGTGCGGATGGAGGACGCGGGCCTGGCCAGGGGTGAACAGTACCGCGCAGTAGCGCTCGCCTACAGGCCCCCGAGGTCAGCGGCTTCCTCAACTGGGCGCGTTTCCCGATCTATCGAGGTGCGCCGGGACCGAATCCGGGGACCGTGCGTCCGGATCGAGGACGCCCGGTACGGGCCGGCCAGTTGGGCCAGTATCGAGGTCAGACTCCCGTAACGGCGGGCGCCGGTCTATCTTTCGAAGCTCCAAAAAACCAGCCATCTCTTTCTACTGCTTTTCGTTAGATGCCAAAGAGCCGCCCTCGTCTCAAGATCATTCGCCGCTTCGGCGTTCAGCTCCCCGGACTCACCCGCAAGTCGGCTGAGAAGAAGCCTTACCCGCCCGGCCAGCATGGCCAGTCCAAGACCGGACGCCGCAAGACCAGCGAGTTCCGCCGGCTGCTGGAGGAGAAGCAGAAGGTCCGCTTCAACTACGGCGTCAGCGAAGGGCAGCTGCGGCGCTACCTCGGTCTCGCGCGCAAGATGCCGGGCCGCACGGGCGACAACCTGCTCGCGGTGCTCGAGCGCCGGCTGGACAACGTCGTGTTCCGCATGGGCTTCGCGCCGACGATTCCCGCCGCGCGCCAGCTCGTGTCGCACGGCAACATCCGCGTGAACGGCAAGAAGGTGGACCGTCCCAGCTACCTCGCCGAGTCGGGTGACGAGGTGGCGGTCGCGCCGGGCAAGACGCGCGAGCGCGTCCAACTCATCGAGAACGTGGAGCGCGGCCCGCAGCTCAGGCTGCCGAGCTACATCGCCATTGATCCGTCGGACAAGTTCGCGGGGCGGGTGATCGGGTCGCCGATGAAGTCCGATGTTCCGTTCCCGGTGAACGGATCGGCGCTCGTGGAGTTTTACGCGAGGTAGCTCCTCATAACTGAACTGCGAACGACGTGGTGTCTGGTGTAGAGATACCAGTCGTGGAGGGCTCAGAACAGGAACGACAGGAGTGAGGCTCACACCTCACCCCTGTCGTTTCTGATTCTCGACCCTGGCTTCCTGACTTCTCTACACCAGATGCCACGCAGTTCACGTGGCGTCCGGTACTGCTAGATTGGTCGAGCCAACCAATCAGGAGTCCGTATGCGTCGTTCCGTATTGATCCTTCTCGCCGCCGCAGTTCCCGCGGCCGCCCAGGAACCCCAGACTTCCGCCGCCGATCCCAACTCGAGCGTCGCCACCGCCAAGGCGGTATGGCTCGTGCCGCGCGGCTTCGTCCTTCGCGCCCTCGAGCAGGTTCCCGAGTCGTTGTTCAGCTTCAAGCCGACGCCGGACGTGCGCTCGCTTGGCCAGCTCTTCGCGCACGTCGCGGACGGCGAGCATCTCTTCTGTTCTCTCGCCCTCGGCCAGCCGATGCCGCAGCCCTTCGACGGGGTCGAGAAATCGAAGAAGACCAAGGCGGAGATCCGCCAGGCGCTGACGGAATCGAAGACCCACTGCGACCAGGCGTACGCGCAGACCGACGCGGCGGCGCGGACTCCGGCGGATTTTTTCGGCCAGAAGGCGAACCGCCTGTTCCTGCTCAACATGAACGGCGCACACGATTACGAGCACTACGGCAACATCGTGACGTACATGCGCCTGAAAGGCCTGACCCCTCCGTCGTCACAGCGCTGACAACTACTTCGAACTAGAACTACAACTACGAACAACGTGGTATCTGGTTTAGGGATGTGAGGTAGCGAGGGTCGAGAATGGGAACGACAGGGATGAGGTGTGAGCCTCACTCCTGTCGTTTCTGATTCTCAACCCTCCACGACTGATATCTCTACACCAGATACCACGCAGTTCGCAGTCGCCGTTAGAACACGATAGGCGGCACCTGCACTTCAATAGGTCTGAGGCCCCTTCCGCGCAGGAGCGCGTTGTAGTTCGAGAGGTCGCTGTTGATCAGCGCCGTCAACGCACGGTGCACGTCGCGTGTTTCCTTCGCCAGGACTGCCGCCACCTCCCTCTGCTGGGCTGTCGGCGCGAAGTCCGATGCCGCGATGGTGCTGGCCACGTAGTCCAGCTGGCCCGCGAGTCGCACCGGCCACCTCACGCCGTCCTGTCCGCGCCCGGTGATGCGGAGGTCGAGGATCCTCGACTCCACCTCGATGAACTTCGTCTCCAGCGCGTCGCCCTGCTGCTTCACGGCCGCGGCGTCGCCCGGGACCTGCGCCTTGAGACCCTGCCACTGCGACCGCACGCTCTCGATCGTGTTCACCATCTCGGCGGCCGCCGAGTGGTCGCGCTGAATCGCGGCGAGCGCGCGCAGCTGATCGTGCAGCTCCGCGAGCGCCGCGCGGCTGTGCGGGTCCTTGCGCACCTCGAGCGGCTGCGTCTGTGTGACGCTACCCGCGGTGAGCCGTACGGTGTAGCGGCCCGGGGGCATCAGGAGCGACATGCCTCCGAACCCGGGACGCGTGCCGTCGGGCGCCATCTCGAATTCCTCGTTGAACGTCGGCTTGGTGCGCAGCCGCGTGGCAGGCGTCGCGTCGGTCTGGAGGTTCCAGTAGACGCGGTTCAGCCCCGCACTCGCGGTGTCGTGCATCGTGCGCACGACTTTCCGCGCGCTGTCGAGGATCTCGATGCGCACGGGCGTGGACGCGGCCTTGACCCAGAAGTTGATCCCGGCGCCGAACGGCGGATTCTGCCCCGCCGACATGTCGTCGCTCATCGTGTAGTTGCCGGGGATGTTGCGCCAGCGATACGCCGGCCGCGGCGCGAAGAGGTGCGCGTCGGCAGCCATCACCGCCGGCGTCAGATTCTGGAGCGGTCCGAGGTCGTCCAGGATCCAGAATCCGCGTCCGTACGTGCCGACCACCAGGTCATTGAAGTTCTCCTGGATGGTGAGCCCGTACACGGGCGCGGGCGGCAGGTTGTTGTTGAAGCGCTCCCACGTGTCCCCGTCGTTGAGGGAGACGTACATCGCGATCTCGGTGCCGAGGTACAGCAGGCCGCGGCGCTTCGGATCCTCGATGATGATGTTCGCCCACCCGACCGGGCTTGGCCTGATCCCCGAGATGATGAGGTCCCAGGTCTTGCCGTAGTCCTTCGTGCGGAACACCCACGGCTCGAAATTGCCTTCCTGGTGCGCGTCCACCGTGACGTACGCGGCAGCGGGGTCGTAGCGCGACGCCTCGACGTGCTTCACCGAGCCCCACGATGCCGACTGCGGGAGCTGCGGGCTCACGTTGGCCCACGTGCGGCCGCTGTCGCGCGTGACGTGCACGAGTCCGTCGTTGCTTCCCGTCCAGATGACGCCGCGGCGGATGCGCGACTCGGCGATCGCCATGAGCGTCCCGCCGTACTCCACGCCGATGTTGTCCGGCGTGAGGCCGCCGGAGATCTGCTGCTTGGACTTGTCGTTGCGCGTGAGGTCGGGCGAGATGACGCGCCAGCTGCGGCCGCCGTTGGCGCTCACGTGCACGTGCTGGCTGCCCGTGTACACCTTGTTGTGGTCGTACGGCGAGATGAGGAAGGGCGCGTTCCAGATGAAGCGGTACTTGAGGTCCGCGGCCGGATGCCCGCCGGTGCTGAGCGGCCAGACTTCCACCTGCTGCCCGTGGCGATTGCGCGCGTCGAAACGCACGACGATGCCTCCGCGCGCGCCGGACCCCGAGGCCGTGGACCAGACGACGTTCGTGTCCACGGGGTCGGGAGTGGCGAACCCGCTCTCGCCGCCCAGGATGCCGTGCCACTCGCTGCGCGCGATCTGTCCGCCAGTGCGGCTGTTGCTCGGCCCGCGATACGACGGACCGTCCTGGCGGTTGCCGTACACGTAGTACGGCACGCGGTTGTCGGTCGTGACGTGGTACATCTGGCCGATGGGCAGGTTCGTCCGCAGCCAGGTGCGTGCGCGCGTGGTGGAGATGGCGACGTTCTGATCGTTCCCGTTGATCATGCGGTTGCCGTTGGTGGGATCGATCCATTGGTCGTGCTGGTCGCCGCCGGGCGTGCTGAGGGGCGGGCCCGCCTGCTGCTGCGCGCCACCACCTCCGCCTCCACCACCTCCGCCTCCACCGCCACCGCCGCCGCCGCGGTTCGTGACGCCACCGTCCAGCGTGCGGCTGAACGTCGCGCACATGAAGTACGCCTCGTCCGGATTGTCCGGCGCGACGACCATGCGCGTGTAGTACGGCTGGCGGCAGGCGAGGTTGCGATCGTAGCTCACGACCTTCCACGTCACACCGCCGTCCTCCGAGCGCCACAGCTCGCCGTTGTCGGTGGGCTGGCCCTTGTAGGGCACGCCGTCGCCGGTCTCGATGAGCGCGTACACGCGATTCGGGTTCGATTGCGCGATGGCGAGCCCGATCTTGCCGACCGTGTGAATCGGCAGGCCGTTCCCCTGGAGCTTCGTCCAGGTGCTGCCGCCGTCGCGCGTGACGTGAATGCCGCTGCCCGGGCCGCCGCTCTCGCGTCCCCACGTGCGGATGAGCAGCTGCCACGTGGCGGCGAACAGCTTGTTGGGGTCGGACGGATCCATCACGATGTCGATGGCGCCCGTGTTCTCGTTCACGAAGAGCACGTGCTCCCACGTCTGGCCGCCGTCCCGCGTGCGGAAGACGCCGCGCTGGCGCTGCGGGCCGTAGCTGTGCCCCTGCACCGCGATGTACACGATGTCGGGGTTGGTCGGATGGATCGCGATGCGGCTGATGCGGCCGCTTTCCTCGAGACCCATGCGGCGCCACGTGCGGCCTGCGTCCGTGGATTTGTAGACGCCGTTGCCGAGGGAGACGTGCGAGCGGATGTGCGGCTCGCCGGTCCCGGCCCATACGACGTTGGGGTTGGAGCGCGCCACCGCGAGCGCGCCGATGGACGCGACCTCGTGGTCGTCGAAGATCGGCTGCCAGTTGATGCCGCCGTCCGTGGTCTTCCAGATGCCGCCGGACGCCGCGCCCGCGTAGTACACGTTGGGGTCGCCGGCGACGCCGGAGACGGCGCTGACACGGTTGCCGACCGGCCCGATGTAGCGATAGCGCATCGCGCTGATCGCGGACGGGTCGATGTCGGTCGGTTGCACCCGGGCGCGCGACGCCATTTGTCGCGGCGCGGCCTGGCGCTGCTGGGCGGAAACTGGCGCGGCCGCGCAGATCGCGGCGGCGATGACGAGGGCGCGAATGGGAGTCATGGCGCTGCTTGCTCCGGTGAGCGGTCTGGGCACAATCATGGCTCCGACTTCACTGGCCCGGTAGGCCTCATGCCACACTGCCATTCCATACTGCAACTACGCGGTATCTGGTGTAGAGATGTCAGTCGTGGAGGGTTGAGAATCAGGCACGACGGGGTGGAGGCTCGAGTCGCATTCCTGTTGTTCCTGATCCTCGACCCTCACATTCCGACTCCTCTACACCAGACACCACGTAGTTCGATTCTTCCAAAGGCCTCCGTGACTAGAGCCGACGCCATCGAGCGCCAGCTGCGCAAGCTCTCCAGCCCTAACCGCGCGCGCGTCCTGCGAAGGTTCTTCAAGACGGGACCGGATGAGTACGGCGAGGGCGACCGTTTCATCGGCCTCCGGCTCGAACAGATCCGGGCGCTCGCGCGGGAGCATGCCGGCCTGCCGCTTCGCGAAGTCGAGCGGCTGCTCGAGTCGCCCATCCACGAGGCCCGGGTCGTCGCGGTGGTGCTGCTCGCCAACGCGTACCGCAAATCCGACGAGAAGACCCGCGAGCGCATTTACCGGCTCTACCTGCGACGCTCCGATCGCGTCAATAACTGGGATCTCGTGGACGCGTCCGCGCCGCAGATCGTGGGCATGCATCTGCTGACGCGGTCCCGCGCGCCGCTGCGGCGGCTGGCGCGCTCGAGGAATCTCTGGGAGCGCCGCATCGCCATCGTCGCCACACACCAGTTCATCCGGCACGGGCAGCTCGACGACACCCTGCGCATCGCGGTCCAGCTGCTGAAGGACGAGCACGACCTGATCCACAAGGCGACCGGCTGGATGCTCCGCGAGGTGGGCAAACGCGACGAACGCGTCCTGCGGAAGTTCCTGGACCGCTACGCCGGTGCGCTGCCCCGCACGGCGCTACGCTACTCCATCGAGCGCTTGACACCGGCGCAGCGACGCCGGTACATGGCCATGCCGCGGACGAGTTCCGGGAGGTCCGCGTGACTCACCCCCAGCCGCCCGTCGTCAACGAGACCGCGCGCATCGAGGCATTCAGCGACGGCGTCTTTGCGATCGCGATCACGCTGCTTATCCTCGAGATCCGCGTTCCGGAGTCGGCCGCGCACGGCGGGCTCGGTCGTGCACTCGTGGAACTCTGGCCGTCCTACCTGGCGTTCATCGCCAGCTTCATGACCATCGGCGTGATGTGGCTGAACCACCATCGCCTGTTCTCGCTGATCCAGAAATCGGACGACGGGCTCATTCTCTACAACCTGCTGCTGCTCCTCGGCATCACGTGGATTCCGTTTCCGACGGCGCTGCTCGCGGAACAGCTCCGCGGACCGGATTCTCGCGTGGCCGGTGTCGTCTACGCATGGTCATTCACGGCTCTCGCCATCGTGTTCAACCTCATGTGGCGCCACGTGGTGCGCGCGAAGGCGGTCTCGGAGCACCTGGACGTGCCGGCGATCACGCGACAGTACCTCCTTGGCCCGTTGATGTACGCGGCGTTGATCGGCGTGGCGCTGATCAACGGGGTCGCGTGTCTGATCGGGAGCGCGATGTACGCGTTGTACTTCTCGCTGCCGCCGCGGCTCTGGCGCAGGAGTGGCAGCGCGACGACTTGAACAACACCACATCAACAACTGCTTTAACCGCAGAGGGCGCAGAGTACCGCAGAGGACGCTGAGGGAACAACTTCAACCTCTGCGTCCTCTCTTTGTCTCTGCGTCCTCTGCGGTGTGCTGTTGGCATGGCGGATACGTAGCTTGGTCACACAGGTGATCCTCGTAGATGATTCTCACGAAGCGACATCTCAATCGCGCCCTGCTCGCGCGCCAGAAGCTGCTCGACCGCGATGAAGCGACCGCCCTCGAGATGGTCCACCATCTGGCGGGGATGCAGGCCCAGATCCCGCGGCCCCCGTTCGTCGGCCTCTGGACGCGGCTGCAAAAGTTCGAGCGCGACGATCTGCTGAGGTTGGCGCAGCAACGGAAAATCGTCCGCGCCACCGCGATGCGGGGGACGATCCATCTGCTCACCACGAAGGACTTCGCCGACTTCCGGCCGCTCCTGGCGCCGATGCTCGAGAAGGGCGCGCAAGGGATCTTCGGCGAGCCGATGAGCGGCACCGAGCTGGAAAAGCTGCACCGGATCGGTCGCGAGTTCTTCGGCAAGGCGTCGGCGCCGTTCGACGACTTTCGCGGCGTCATCGAGCAGCGGTACCCAGAGTGGAACGTGCGCGCCGCCGCCTACACGGTGCGCATGGGCATCCCGCTCGTGATGGTGCCGACAGACGTGACGTGGGGATGGCCCGGGAACGCCGGCTTCACGCTCGCCGACTCGTGGCTCGGAGCGAAAGCGCCGAAGGCGCAGCCCTCGCTCGAAGCCATGGTCCTGCGGTACCTCGCCGCGTTCGGGCCCGCGTCACACACCGACGCGCAGACGTGGTCGGCGCTGCGCGGGCTCAAGGAGACGTTCGAGGCCCTGCGGCCCAGGCTCGCGGCGTTCCGCGATGAAAAGAAGCGCGAGTTGTTCGACCTGCCCGACGCGCCGCGCCCCGACCCTGACACTCCGGCGCCGATCCGCTTCCTGCCCGAGTACGACAACATCCTGCTCTCGCACGCCGACCGCACCCGCATCGTCGCGGACGACGACCGCAAGCACGTCTATCTCAAGAATCTCCAGGTGGTGGGCTCGTTCCTCGTGGACGGATTCGTCGAGGGCACGTGGAAGCTGGAGGAGAAACAAAGGTCCGCGACGCTGCTGCTGTCTCCGTTTCGCAAACTGACGCGATCCATCAGCACCGATCTGGAGCAGGAGGGCATGGCGATGCTGCACTTCCTCACCAGCGACGCCGCGACTCGCGAGGTCAGACTGGCGGGCTAGCGGCGGCCGTCGTCGTTCGTCGAAGACATCTCGCGCTCGACCGTTGGGGAGGCGAACGCGGGCCGCTCTTCCGTGGGCAGCCCCACGTACATGCGCGCCCGGTTGAGCGCGTCGTCGAGATTCCCGAAGATGTTGTCTTCGCCGATCTCGTCGTACACAGCCGATCTCCCCAACGCCACGAGCGGTTGCGTGTGAATGTCGGAGATGAGCACCAGCGTTCCGTCACCGCGCGTCCGGTGCACGAGATCCTTGAGGGCATGCATGCCGGTCGAGTCGATCGCCGGCACGTTGCGCATCCGGATGATCAGCACCTTCGGCTTGCGGGCCACCTGGGCAAGCGTGTCCTTGAACGTCTCGGCCGCGCCGAAGAAGAACGGGCCGTTGATCTCGTAGACCTCCACGTCCTTCGGCACCGACGCGCTGCCGGACGCCGTTCGGATCGGTCGCGTAGGGGTCGCCTTCGTCGTCGAGCTCGAGCTGCAATGCCTTGACGTTGGTCACCTCTGCCATGCGCCGCATGAACAGGAAGGCGGCCACCACCATCCCGACCTCGATCGCGACGGTGAGGTCGACGAAGCACCGTCAGCAGGAAGGTGACGAGCAGGACGACGACGTCGCTTCTTCGGCGCGGTGAGTTCCGCGCGGAACGCGCGCCACTCGCTCATGTGGTACGCGACGACGACGAGGATCGCGCGCCAGCGTCGCCAGCGGAATGAGCGCGGCCCACCGGCCGAAGAACAGCGTGATGAGCAGCAGCGTGAGCGCGTGGGTGATCCCCGCGACCGGCGTGCGTCCGCCGTTCTTGACGTTCGTCGCCGTGCGCGCGATCGCGCCGGTCGCCGGGATGCCGCCGAAGAGCGGCGTGACGATGTTCGCGACGCCCTGCGCGACGAGCTCCATGTTGGAGCGGTGGCGCCCGCCGATCATTCCGTCGGCGACGACCGCCGAGAGCAGCGACTCGACTGCGCCCAGCAGCGCGATCGTGAACGCCGGGCCGACGAGCAGGCGCGCCTGCTCGAGCGTGACGTTCGGCAGCGCCGGCCGGGGCAGCGACGCGCTGATGCGCGCCGAAGCGCGAGCCGATGGTCTCCACCGGCAGCTCGAGGAGCCGCGCCGTGGCCGTCGCGGCGATCAGCGCCACGAACGGTCCCGGGATCTTGCGTCTTGAGCCTCGGCCAGAGCGACGATGATCGCGAGGGCGAACGCCGCGACGCCGACGGCGTACAGGTTGTACGATCCGATGCGCGGACCCGTAGGCGATCCACTTCTCGAGGAAGTCCGCCGGCACCTCGCCCATCCGGAGCCCGAGCAGATCCTTCACCTGGCTCGAGAAGATGATGACGGCGATGCCGCTCGTGAATCCGATCACGACCGGATGCGGGATGAACTTGATGACGGCGCCGAGCTTCATGGCCCCGAGGACGATGAGGAATACGCCGGCCATGATCGTGGCGACGAGCAGCCCATCGACTCCGAATTGCTGGACGATGCCGTAGACGATGACGACGAACGCGCCCGTCGGGCCGCCGATCTGCACGCGTGAGCCGCCGAGCGCGGAGATCAGGAACCCGGCGATGATGGCGGTGCAGAGGCCGCGATCGGGGGTCACGCCACTCGCGATGGCGAAGGCGATGGCCAGCGGCAGCGCGACGATCCCGACGATGACGCCGGCGGACAGGTCCGCGCGCGAACTGCGCGCGGTCGTAGTCTTGAGAGTCGTGACGAGTTTCGGGACGAGCATCGGGTTCGGCGGGACTCAGCGCGCGCAGGGCGTTGGCCGCCGCTGCTCGTTGACGCTGAACCAGCGTTCAATATACTTGCCGGTGCAGTGCGCTCGCTCGACTGGTCGACTCATCCATGCAATTGACGCTCCGGCAGGCGGCGGGGTATCTCGGCGTCAGTGACGCGACGGCGCGGCGCTGGATCGGCGAACGCGGTCTCCCCGTGCACCACGCCAACGAGCGCGTGTATCTCAATGCCGTCGAGCTGTGGGAGTGGGCGGTCGAGCACGGGGTCGACGTGTCGCGCAGCCTGCTCGATCACGCCCGCCGCGCACCCGACGAAGTGCCATCGATGGTCGGAGCTGCTGCGCGCCGGCGGCATTTTCTACGACATCGAGGCGCGCGACAAGCTCGAGCTGCTGCGCGAGTTCGTCGCCCGACTTACCGCTGCCGCCCGAGCAGGACCGCGCCACGCTCCTCAGCGTGCTCGAGGCGCGCGAGGCCATGGGATCCACCGGCATCGGCGATGGCATCGCCATCCCGCACGTCAGGAACCCGATCGTGCTGCATCTGGATGAGCCGTTCGTCACGTTGGCCCTCCTGCGGCAGCCCGTCGAGTTCGAGGCCATAGACGGCAAGCCGGTGCACGCGCTCTTCATGGTGGTGAGTCCCACCGTTCCCGTTCATCTCCGCATCCTGGCCCAGCTCGGGTTTCTGCTGCGCGACGACGAGCTTCGCGCCATGATCCGGCGCCGCGCGTCCGCGGAGGAGATCATCGGCCGCGTCGAGATGCTCGAAGCCACGCGCTCGACCGCCTCGTACCGGACGCCCTCCCCCGGCGCTCCTTCCGGGCCGTGAGCCGGACGACGGCGTGACGCTGTTTCTGCTCGGGCTTGGGCTGCTCCTGGCGGCCGGTGTCAGCGCCATCGCCAGTCCGCCCACATCGACTGCACGGTCGCTGTATCAGGGGCTCTCGATCGCGGGCTGTATCGCCGCGGCCATCGACGCCGTACGCGTGCTCGCGCGCGACGCACCGGTCACCGTCTCCCTTTCCTCCACGCTACCCGGTGGCGATTGGCGCCTGGCCCTCGACCCGCTGGCCGCGGTGTTCGTGTTGGCCGTGCTGGTGGTCGGAGGCGCGTGCGCGATCTTCGGCACGCACGTTCGCGAGACGGACGAAGCGGGTGATGCGAGGCCAGCGGGAGTGACGCAGCTCGGTTTCATGGTGCTGCTGGTCGCCATCGCCCTGGTCGTCACCGCGGCCAGCGTGGTCGCCTTCCTGGGCGCGTGGGAGGTCATGGCGATCAGCTCGTACGTGCTCATCGTCACGAATCACGAGAAGGCCGACGTGCGTCGCGCGGGCCTCATCTATCTGGTCGCCACCCACACCGCCACGCTGTCGCTCTTCGCGATGTTCGCGGCGTGGGCGACCGCGGGCTCGGCAGCCGACTGGACCTTCGAGTCGCTCGGCCGCCGCTTCGCCACGTCTGGGTCCCGGAACGGTCGCCGGCATCCTCCTGCTGGCGCTCTTCGGGTTCGGATTCAAGGCCGGCTGCGTGCCGCTGCACTTCTGGCTCCCGCCGGCGCACGCCGCCGCGCCGAGCCACGTCTCGGCGCTGATGTCCGGCGTCGTCATCAAGACCGGGATCTACGGACTGCTCCGCGTCCTGATGTTGCTCGGGGGCGCGCCCGCATGGTGGGGCTGGCTGGTCTTCGCGATCGGCGTGGTATCGGGCGTGCTCGGCGTGCTCTGGGCGCTGGCGCAGCACGACATCCAAGCGGCTGCTGGCGTACCACAGCGTCGAGAACATCGGGATCATCCTCATGGGAATGGGTGTCGGCGTTCTCGGGGTCGCGCACGACGCGCCGGCGGTGGCGGTGCTCGGTTTCGCGGGCAGTCTGCTGCACACGGTCAATCACGCGCTCTTCAAGAGCCTGCTCTTCCTTGGCGCCGGCGTGGTGTATCGCGTGACGGGTACGCGCAACATGGAAGAGCTGGGCGGACTCGCGCGACGAATGCCACTGACCTGGCTCGCGTTCGTCGTGGGCGCAGCCGCCATCATCGGTGTCCCGCCATTCAACGGGTTCGTCAGCGAGTGGCTGGTCTACCAGGGCATGTTCGCTCGGCGCCGACACGCAGCGCGCGGCTGCGGATCGTGCTGCTCGGCATTCCCGCACTGGCGCTCATCGGCGCGCTCGCGCTGGCGTGCTTCGCCAAGGTCGCCGGCGTGGTGTTCCTCGGATCACCGCGCAGCGAGCGCGCCGCCAGCGCCTCGGAAACCGGGAGCGGGATGGCGAGCCTCGCGCCGATGCTGCTGCTCGCGCTGATCTGCATCGTCCTGGGGGTCGTCCCATCGCTGGGCATCGCACTGGTGAACGCGCCGGCGCGCGCGCTCACCGGCGCGCCGCAGGCAGGCATTCCGGACTCGGTCGCGTTCGGCGCGTGGGCGATCACGCTGCTGGCGCTCTCCACGATCACGCTCGTCGCGCTGTCTGTGGTGGGTTCGCATCCCGGCGGGACGCGCGGCCGTCATTCGCCGCGAAGTCACGTGGGCCTGTGGATATGACCCGGTGACGCCGCGCATGCAGTACACGGCGTCGTCGTTCGCCGCGCCGCTGCTCGTCGATCTTCGGCCGATTGAGCGGCGTGCGCATCGAGCGGTCGCACGGCGCGCTGCACACCCGAGCCCGTCGATCTCGTGCTCGACGGCGTCGCGCTGCCGCTGTGGCACTCGCATGCATCGCGTGGCGCTGCGGCTGCGTGCGACGCAGCAGGGCCGTCTTCACGTGTACCTGCTGTACGTCATGGCAGCGCTGCTGGCGCATGCTGGCCTACCTCTCGCTGGCGCCGCGATGGTGATGCGCGCCGACTCCATCGGTGACGGGGCGTCGCCGGCGCTGACGGTGCTGCTCCTCGGCGCGCCGATCATTCCCGGGGTCATCGGGCGCACGAAGGCGATCTTCGCCGGCCGCCGCGGACCACCGGTGTGGCAGCTGTACGCGGACCTGCTGGAAGCTCGCGCGTCGCGGGATCGTCTACAGCACCACGACGACCTGGGTGTTTCGTCTCGCGCCCATCGTGCTCGTGGCCACGACGGTGGCCGCCGCGGCGCTGCTTCCCGCTCGACGGCCGGCGCTCCACCCTGTCGTTCGCCGGGGACGCCGTCGCCTTCGCGTATCTGCTGGCGCTCGGCCGATTCGCGCTCGTGCTCGCGGCGCTCGACACTGGATCGAGCTTCGAGGGCATGGGCGCGAGCCGCGAGGTGACGTTCGCCAGCCTCGTCGAGTTGGGCCTCTTCATCGCGCTCGCGGCGCTGGGCATCATGGCGCACGATTTCTCGCTGAGCCAGATGCTCGGAAAGCGCGGCATCAGCCCGCGCCGCCGCCGCCAGCAGCTCGGCGATTGCTGCTGGCCGTCAGCCTCTTCGTCGCTGGCGCTCGCCGAATGCTCGCGCGTCCCGGTGGACGATCCGGCGACGCATCTCGAGCTCACGATGATCCACGAGGTCATGGTGCTCGATCACAGCGGACCGGACCTCGCGATGATCCTGTACGCGAGCGCGCTCAAGTTGGCGCTGTTCGCGGCGCATCGTTCGTCGGCATCGCTCATTCCGGCGCCGACCTCCGGGGCCGGCCGGCTGGCTCGGCGTCGCCGCGCTCGTCGGCGGCATTCATCGTCGTCGGCGTCGCCATCGGGATCGTCGAGTCCGTCGATGGCGCGGCTGCGGCTGCCCAAAGTGCCGCTGTACATCGCTGGCGGGTCGTCGCTGGCGCTGTTCGGTCTGATCCTCCAGCTCACGCTGAGCGCGACCATGACTGTCACGTCAGCCGAGCTGGTCGCTGCTGCTCGTGGTGCTCACGGATTTCGCGGTGCTGGCCACGTCGCGGCTGAGCGCGTGCATTCGCGCGATCGCGTTTCAGGGGCTGCTGCTCGGCGTGCTGCCACTGCTGCTCCACGCGCGCGCTCTCGCTGCACGCTGCTGGCGCTCGCGGTGGGGACCGCCGTGATCAAGGCCGGCGCTGCTGCCCTGGTTTCTGCGCTGGGCCATTCGCGAGGCGGCGGTGCGGCGCGAGGTCGAGCCGCTGATCGGATACATGGCGTCGATGCTGCTCGGCGCCGGCGCGCTCGCGCTGTCGCGTTCGCGGTCGCCGCGGCGCTTCCGCTGCTTCGACAGTCGCCACGGACCTGCTCGTGCCCGTCGCGCTCGTCACGGTGATCATCGGACTCATCGTGCTGATCACGCGCAGCAAGGCGATCACCCAGGTCGTCGGCTATCTGATGCTCGAGAACGGCATCTATCTGTTCGGGCTCACGCAGTCGCAGCGCGTGCCGTTCCTCGTGGAGATCGGCGTGCTGCTCGACGTGTTCGTCGGCGTGTTCATCATGGGGATCGTGGTCTTCCACATCAATCGCGAGTTCGATTCGATGTCCGCGGCCAACCTCACGCGAGCTGCGCGACTGACGCCGATGCATGATCCTGCTCGCGCTCGATCCTCGATCCCCGCTGGCCGCCGGCGCGCTGGCGTACTTCGCCCCGGCGGTCTGGCGCGCGCGCGCTGCTCGGTTGCCGCCGCCATCGCTCATCTCGCGCTCGTGCTGCTGCTCTGGATCGCGCCGGGGCATCGCGCGCTCGACGGCTGGCTCGGCGACGACGCGCTCGGCCGCACTGGTGCTGACGCTGGTCAGCGTTCTCTTCCTCGCGGTCGCGCATTACGCGGTGGGCTACCTTCGCGAGGAGAATCCGCGCGGCGGGCGCGCGTTCGCGAGCTGCATGCTGGGTTTCCTCGGCGCCGCGACGCTCGTTGCACTCAGCCAGCATTTCGCGCTGCTCTGGATCGGCATGGAGACGACGACGCTCGCGGTCGCGCCGCTGATCTACCATCGCCACGATCGCCGCTCGCTCGAGGCGGTCTGGAAGTACCTCGTCGCTCTCGTCCGTCGGCATCGCGTTCGCGCTGCTCGGCGTGTTCCTGCTGGCGACCGCGCAACCGTCCGGCGGCGGCGGACGCCCGCTCGTGCTGGACGACATGATCGCGCATGCCCGCGCGCTCGACCCGATGTGGCTGCGCGCCGCGTTCGTGTTCATCCTCATCGGCTTCGGCACCAAGATGGGCCTCGCGCCAATGCATTCGTGGAAGCCGGACACGTACGGAGAGGCGCCGAGCCTCGTCGGCGGGCTCATGGCCGGCGCGCTGACGAGCTGCGCGTTTCTCGGCCTCGCGCGCGTGGTGTCGCATCTGCTTCGCGGCGGGAGCAGGAGGCGTTCGTGCGGCCGCTGCTCATCGGCTTCGGCCTGCTGTCGCTCGTCGTCGCCGACCGCGTTCATCGTCGGCCAGGGTGACGTGAAGCGGCTGCTCGCCTACTCCAGCGTCGAGCACATGGGACTGCTCGTGCTCGGCCTGGGGCTCGGTGGCGCGGGCGCCTACGGCGCCGTGCTGCACGCGATCAACAACGGCTCGGCCAAAGGCATGGTGTTCCTCGCCGTCGGCAACGTGGTGCTGGCGACGGGAACGTCGACGGCCGACCGGATCCGCGGGCTTGCTGCGCACGCTGCCCGCCTCCGGGACTCTGCTGGTGATGGGCCTGTTCGCCGTCACGGCTCGCCGCCGTTCGGGATGTTCATCAGCGAATTCACGATCATCAGCGCGGCGGTCGGCGATCGAGTATCCGTGGGTCGCGGCCGCGATCGTGATTCTGCTGTCGATCATCTTCGTCGGCATCGCCGCGATGAT
This sequence comes from uncultured Gemmatimonadaceae bacterium, assembly GCA_963724885.1. Lineage (GTDB taxonomy): Bacteria > Gemmatimonadota > Gemmatimonadetes > Gemmatimonadales > Gemmatimonadaceae > DASPMP01. Next base: position 1,459,952 of record CAVRWG010000005.1, read on the forward strand.
CCTCGAGATGGTGTACGGCACCGAGTGCGAGGGCGCGTCACCGGTAGCGGAGCCGCGCGCCGAGCGAGCGGCGCTGGCTCGTGGTCGCGCCGGCCGCGCTGGCGTGCTGGTCCTGGTGCTCGGCGTGTACATGCCCGCGCCGCTGGCCGACGCGCTGGCCGAGCGCCGCGGCGGCGCTCGGGGGGCACGCGCCATGAGCGACGGTCGCACGAGCCGCGCGCTGCGCCGTTCGCGCGGCTGCGGAATCGCTACGCGTCGCGGCTCGACGCGTGCCGCACGCTGCCGATCGACGGAGCTTCGGCGATGGCATCGTGGCCGCCGTCGCGGACGGCTGGCGCATCGTCTCGCTCTTCGGCACGCCGGAGGAGGACGACCACGCTGCGCGTGATCGCCGTGCTGGCGCGACGACGAGCGCGGGCACGCTCGGTCGCGCGATCGACGCGTCGTCGGCCGAGCGCTATCCGGCGATCGCGGCGCGACTGCGCGCAGGCCGCGTCGTTCGAGCGCGAGATGGCGGAGCAGTGCGGCGTGATTCCCGAGGGTCATCCGTCGCTCAAGCCGCTGCGCCGCCACGCGCCCGATCATCGTCCGACCGCGTGGCCGGCGCCGCCGCTGCCGCGCGATCGGGACGACGTACGCATTCGAGCCGCATCGCGGGCGACGAGGTGCACGAGGTCGCTGTCGGGCCGGTGCACGCCGGCATCATCGAGCCCGGCCATTTTCGCTTCCAGGCGCACGGCGAAGAGGTGCTGCGCGCTCGAGATCGTGCTCGGCTATCAGCATCGCGGCGTCGAGACCGCTGCTCGAGACGCTGCGACCGCGCGCGCGCGGTGCTACGTCGCCGAGTCGATCGCCGGCGACACGGTCATCGCGCACGCGAGCGCGTATTGCGGCGCGATCGAGGCGCTGGCGCGCAGCCACAAGAGCGCGCGAGCGCAGAGCATTCGCGGAATCGCGCTCGAGCTCGAGCGACTCGCGAATCACGTCGGCGACCTCGGCGCGCTCGCCGGCGACGTCGCGTACCAGCCGGCGGCGGCGTTTTTCGGACGCTTGCGCGGCGAATGCCTCAATCTGCTCATGACGATCTCGCGGCAATCGGTACGGGCGCGGGCTGATTCGCCCGGGCGGCGTCGCGTTCGACATCGCGGTCGGAGATGGCGAAGCGAGCTGCGCGTCCGGGTCACGCGGCTGGAGCGTGACCTCTGGCCGGTCGCCGAGCTGTTCTTTGGAACGGCATCGGTGCAGTCCCGGCTCGAGGGCGTTGGCACCGTCACGCGCGACGCGTGCATCGCGCACGGCTTCGTGGGCCCGGTCGCGCGCGCGTGCGAGGTGCATCGTGACGTGCGGCACGATCATCCGTACGGCGTGTTCCGATACGCGCAGATTCCCGTAGCCACCGCGTGGGCGGGCGACGTGTACGCGCGCGCGCTGGTTCGCTGGGTCGAGATCCAGCGGTCGCTGGAGTTCGTGTCGCGAGCAGCTCGCGTCGCTTCCCGCTGGAGAGATCCGCGCGCCGTGCGAACGCGTTGGCCCGGGACGAGATCGTCGTGGCGATGGAAGAGGGATGGCGCGGCGAGGTCGTTCACGTCGTGCTCACCGACGGCGGCGGTCGCGTCCGGCGCCACAAGGTGGTCGATCCGTCGTTCCACAACTGGCCGGCGCTCGCGCTCGCGATGCCCGGCAACCAGATCTCGGATTTTCCGCTCTGCAACAAGAGCTTCAACCTGTCTTACGCCGGCCATGATCTCTGAGTCCGGCGGAGGCGGATCGCACCGTGTTTGACTTGCTGCGAGCGCGGCTCGCCCAGGGAACGCACGACCATTGCGCGTCCCGACCGACGAGAGCGGCGCTGCCGGAGCGGTTCCGCGGCCGCCCGGTGATTCGCGCCGATGCGTCGCGGGCGCGCCATGCATCGATCTCGGCGCGTGCCTCTTCTCGCCGGAGGAAGCGTCGAGGCCTATACGCGCGACCATCCGCGCTGTCCGACGCAGGACCCGCGAAGCGCTGGTGCTCGTCGGACGCGGACTTGCTCACCGCGCGGCCGCTCGAGCGAACGCGATGCGCAGGCTGCTCGGGACGCTCGCTCCGACTTCGATCGGTCGTCGGCCGGGAGCTGCAACGGATGCGAGGCCGAGCTGGTCGCGACCGGCAACGTCGTGTTCGACCTGGCGCGGTTCGGCGTCCAGTTCGTCGCGTCGCCGCGCCACGCCGACGGCATCGTCATCACGGGCGTCGTGAACGCCAACATGCGTGATGCGCTGGAGCGAACCTACGCGGCGGTGCCCGACCCACGCATCGTCATCGCTGTCGGTGCGTGCGCGGCCAGCGGCGGCCCGTTCCGCGGAAGTGAACGAGGCCGGTATCGGCGTACCGCCCAGCATCCCGGTCGATCTGTGGATCGCGGGATGTCCACCGCATCCGCTCACGATTCTCGACGGCCTGCTGCGTCTCCTCGGCCGGCTGGAGCGGGCCGATCGCCGCGTCGCAGGAAACCGGTCCGTCGCGACCTGAGAGGAATTGTCATGCCGGGACGTCATGCAACCGGTGACGGAGCGTCGAGCGCAGATCATCGCGGCCGCGTACGATCTCGCCGCGACCCGCGGGCTGGATGGCCTGACCGTTCGCGACGTCGCCACGCAGGGCCGGCGTCAGCACGGGTCTCGTCCTCTTCCATTTCCGAACCAAGGAACAGCTTGTCGATGGCGCTGCTCGACTGGCTGCTCGAGACCACGACCGGTTGCTCATGTCAGCGAGGAGATCGCGCGGCATTCCTGCTCCGCTCGACCGGCTGCTCGCCCTGCTTCAACAAGAGATGGATCGGCTGTCGACGCGAGCCGCGCCGCATCCTCCTGTTCTTCGACTTCTGGGCACGTGGCATTCGCAACGCCCAAATCCGGCGGAAGATGCGGCGCGAGCTCGCCCGGTATCGCGACGCGTTCCGGCCGATGGCGGCCGAGGTTCTACACGCCGAACCGAACCGCTTCGGCAGCGTCACGCCCGAGGGCTTGTCCGGCGTTGCGGTGAGCTTCATCAAGGGATGCGCGGTGCAGTCGATGATCGATTCCCGCAACTTCGATCTTTCGCAGTATCTTGCCGCAACTCGAGCACTGATCGGCCAGTTGGCACGGGAGGCGCGAACATCGACCCGGACGCGGATGGGTAATTGATGCTCAGACAGGAGCGCGACTACATCCTGCGAATGATCGCCGCCGCCGCGGCCGCGGTGGCGCGGCTGCGCGAGCGGCTCGTTGGTGGCGCCCAGCCGGACGAGATCATGCAGGCTGCCCGCGCGGCGCAGGGCGATTTGCTCGGCAAGGATGCCCTGCTGCTGCGCGCGCTCGACCCCGCGTCGGCCGCGCACGCGCTCGGCGACAGAGACCTCGTCGCGGCATGGGCGGATCTGTTGCGGGTCGAGGCGGAGGCACTGCGATCAGCGGGCCGCGACGACGAGGCGATTGCGCTCGAGGAGCGCGTCGCCGCGATGGAGAGCAGAATCAAGGACGTGTAGAGCGGGCCGCTGGCCGCTGGCCGCTCTACACGTCCTTGTAGCCCTATCCAAGCAGCATCGCCTTGTAGTGCCTGTACCAATCCGACTGAAATCGCTCGGTCGGATCGAGCCGTCGCTTGGCGCGCAGGAACTCGGGGAACCGCGGATACGCGGCCAGCACCTGTTCGCGCGTCGCCCAGCGATGGTACGTCAGGTAGTAGGTGCCGCCCTGCTCCAGCCCGCGATCGATGAGCCGGCGGAACTCCTGCTGCGCCTTGGCGACGCCGGCCTCCGTCCGGTTGACGTGGAGGTTGAAGATGACGCACGCCCAGGGCTCCCGGGCCCAGGCGAGCAGCGTCTCGTCCTCCCGCTCGATGAGGCGAATGGTGCCGTAAATCAGGTCCGTGCGCTGCGCACGGAAATCGGCGCGCACGTCGGCCAGGAACTTCACGAGCGCGTCGCGCGGGACGTAGATCTCCGTGATCATCTCGCCGCCGTGCGCGTAGTCGCCCAGCCGGTCCGCGAGCCGCGCGTGGTAGTCGTCCACGTATGTGCTCAGCTGGTGCTCGTCCGACCAATACACCTGGCCTGACGTGGCGAGGTAGTGGGTGGAGTACAACTGGAACGCGCGTGCCCGATCCGCGTGCGCGAGGTACAGCAGCTCGCTCCAGTTCTCCACGGACAGCTCGCGCCGGCCCTCCGGCATCGGCGTCGCATCGTCCACCGGCTGGTAGCACGAGAACACGCCGCGACGCAGCAGCGCCTCGGAGTCCAGCTCGGTGGCAAACTGGAAGTCGCCGAACTCGTACCCCTCGGCGATGCGGCGCTCGAACATCGCTGGCAGCGCCTCGACGTCCATCACTTCCACCGTGCGTCGAACCTTGTGGCGCGGCGCCAGCCGGAGTCGAACGCTCGATATCGCGCCGAACAATCCGTACCCGCCGATTGCCGCGCGAAAGAGCTCCGCGTTCTCCGTCCGGCTGCAACGCCGCATATTCCCCTGATGGTCCACGAGCGTGAAGGCGGCGACGTCGTTCACGAAGGGCCCCCATTTCAGCTGGCGCCCGTGCACGTTGGCGCCCAGCGCGCCGCCGATGCTCAGCCGATCGGCTCCCGTCTGCTTTTGCCGAAAGGTCCAGGCGCGCGGCCGGCTCCGCTGCGCGTCGCCGAGGTACCGATAGAGCTCCGGCCACTGCATTCCTGCCTCGACCTCGATCTCTCCGGCGGCGCTGTCGAACTCCAGCACGCGCGTCATTCCGTTCATGTCGATGAGCGACGTACCGGCTCCGAACTGCTGCCCGCCCATCGCGTGGCGGCCGCCGGCGATGCTCACGGCGTCGCCGTTGGCGCGTGCCGTGCGAATCGTGGCGCGCAGGATATCCACCGACTGCGGCCGATGGATCTCGCGGACGCTGGTGGCGTTGAGCCCGGAGTGGACGTCGTTGACCAGCGTCCCGCCGTCCTCGCCCGGAGCCGGCCGGTGCGAACAGGCCTGGACGAACATCGCGCCACCGCCAAGGCCGGTAGTCAGCTCGAGAAACTCCCTGCGAGAGATCATGCGTCGCTCCGCGCACGCTGCATCACCGTCCACCTGGCGCCGCGATAGATCAGGTAGAGCGCGACGCCCTGGATGACGTGATAGAGTGCGTTGTGGTCGAAGTACACGGGGTGAACGGCGACCGGGAACGTCTGTACCGCGGCCGCGACGAACGTGAGGACGAAACCGACGATGCCGAGCGCTGCGTCGCGCGCCGGAGAGTTGCGGTACCGGAGGACCATCGCCACGAGCAGGAAGACGGTCGCCGGCAGGTAGGCCGCGATGGCAACGATGAACGAGCTGTTGACGCCCAGCACGACCGCCGCGTACGCCACGAATTGCGCCGCGGCCAGGCGCGTGGCCCAGACCACGCCCCGATCGCCGAACTGGATCGCCGCGCCGATGATCCAGCTCGCGGACGCCGACACGCCGATGCACAGCAGCGTGGCCTTCCAGATCGCGCGGTTGAGCGGAGTCGGCGGCGGGAAGAACCCGTGCGCCAAACCGCCGAGCAGGGCGGCCAGGCCTATCGATGCAAAGAAGACGATCCACCAGCGCCGCAGGCGCGCGTCGCCAACCGGCCAGCGCGCCGCGAATGCGCAGAGTGCGGCGCACAGGGCTGCAAGCGCAAAGTCGGTGAGGGTGACGGAGGGCTCGTGCACGTGTCTGGGGTTTGGAGTTTGGGGTTTGGAGTTTGGGGTTTGGAGTTCGGTGTTGGGTGAGAGGGGCCTAGACTTCTTGGAAGACTCCCCAACACCTAACACCAAACCCCAAACTCCAAACAGCAAGCCGCTACGTAGATAGTGCGAGAGTTTTGCGTAGTTCAGACCCAAACCGCAAATCGAGATGCTCGACGCGATCCGATCACTCTTCTCCGCCGGGTCCAGGACCGAGAAGCCCGCCCTCCCCGCGGACGTCGATCCGGTGCACCTGGCCGCGTGCGCGTTGCTGCTCGAGATCGCGTACGCCGACGGTGAGTTCTCCGCCCCCGAGCGGTCGCACCTCGAGGACGTGCTCGCGCGGCACTTCGGCTTGAGCCCCGACGACGGGCGGAAGCTCCTCGCGATCGCCGAAGACGAGCACCGCAAGGCGGTGGACCACTTCCGCTTCACCTCCATTCTCCAGCGCAGCTACGACCTCGGCCAGAAGATGGTGCTCGCCGAGGTGATGTGGGGACTGGTGCTCGCGGACGGGGAGATCGCGGAGCACGAACACTACCTCACGCGCAAGATCTCCAACCTGCTGGAGCTCCAGCCGGCGTACCTGTCCTCGGCGAAGGCCGCCGCGGAGCGTGCAAGGAAGACCGGCTGATGCACGTTGCCGCGATCACCTCCATATTTGCGCATGGCAACGCCTACGTCGGCCGGTGAGCTGATCGGCGGACGATACGAGGTCGTCCGCACGCTGGGGCAGGGCGCCTTCGGCCACACGTTCCTCGCGCACGATCGCCAGACGGGTCGCGCGGTCGCCGTGAAGCTGCTCGACACGCGCGGGCGTCCCGACCAGAAGGCGTACGAGATGTTCAAGCGCGAAGCCGAGGTGCTGCGCGCGGTGCGCCATCACGGCATCCCCGAGGTGTTCGACACGTTCCAGGACAACTGGTACGGCTCGCCCGCGGCGTTTCTCGTCATGGAATACGTCGAGGGCACTTCGCTGGCGCAGATCATCGACGAGAAGCGCGCGCTCGACGGCACACAGGTGGTCCATCTCTTCCTCGAGCTGCTGGGCATTCTCGACTACCTGCACGGCCTGGTGCCGCCGATCCTGCACCGCGACATCAAGCCGTCCAACATCATCGTGCGGCCGAACGGTTTCCCGGCGCTGGTGGACTTCGGGTCCGTGCGGCGCGTGTACATGGCGCCAGACGAGACCGGCTCGACGGTGGCCGGCACGTACGGCTACATGCCCTACGAGCAGTACATGGGACAGGCGGCGCCCGCGAGCGACTTGTTCGCGCTCGCCGCGACGTTCCTGCACGTGCTCACCGGCCGCGCGCCGCGCGAGTTCATGAACGACGATGGACGCATCCGCGTCCCCGACACGCTCCCCGGCGAGCCGCGTCTGCGCGGCGTCATCGCCCGGCTGCTGCTGCCGTCGCCCGCCGAGCGCTTCGCGCGCGCGCGCGACGTGCGCAACGCGCTCGTGGGTGGTGCCGATGCGCCCGTTCGCTCCGTCGGAGCGGTGGTGGTGCAGGCGCCACGGCATGGGCTGCGATCCACGTCTCGCATCGCGGATCAATTGTTCGCGATGCCACCGGCTCCGCGACCGCTCAGGGGCGAAGCCAGGCAGCTCATGCGGGACGCGACGCCCACGACCCTCCGACTGCTCTACGCTTCGGAGAAACGCACGACGTCGAAGGATTGGGGCATCCTCGATATAGTGGCGCTCGGGTTTTTCTCGTTGATCACTGCCGGAGTCCTTCCAATCGTCTTCATGAGCATGGCGAGCACGCGTCGGCGGCGCATGCGGCGGTTCTTTCGCGATGGCGTCCCGGCAATCGCCGAGTTCATGAAAAGCGAGATCCAGGGTCTGCCCTTCGACGAGAAGATCGCGCGCGTCACCTACCAGTTCGAGGTGGATGGAGAGCTGAAGCGCGACTCGGACACGGTGCTTCCGTCGATCGCGGACCGCTGGCAGCCGGGAGACCAGGTCCCCATCCTGTATCTCCCGGATCAAAACTGCGACAGCGTGATCGTCGCGATAGAGTAAGCCGGACCGATGCAGATGGACTGCGGCGTGTGCGTCCTTCGCCCATTTGAGCCGGGCGATGCGGAGTCCATCGCGCCGCTGCTCGACGATCGCGACGTGTGGCTCAATCTCAGCGACCGCATCCCGCATCCGTACGGCCTCCTCGACGCAGACGCGTTCATCGCGAGCGCGATGCAGAGGGATCCGCTCGAGAACTTCGCAATCACGGTGGACGGCCGGGCCGTGGGCAGCATCGGGTTCTTCCTCGGCACCGGCATCGGCCGAGTCTCGGCCGAGATCGGCTACTGGCTCGGCAAGCCGTATTGGGGTCGAGGCATCGTGTCCGCGGCCATTCCACCGGCGACGCGATATGCCATCGAGCAGTTCAAGCTGACGCGAGTGTTCGCGCTGCTGTTCGCGCACAACGTCGGGTCGATGCGCGCGCTGGAGAAAGCCGGCTTCGTGCGCGAGGGATTCCTGCGGCAGGCGTCGATCAAGGATGGCGTCGTCTACGATGAGTATCTTTACGGCTTCTATGCGGATCGTCTCGCTGCTCCCTAGCGCCACCGAGATCATCTGCGAGCTGGGCCTGCGTGACCAGCTCGTCGGAGTCACGCACGAGTGCGACTATCCCCGCTCGGTGCTCGACCTGCCCAAGGTCACGAAGACGCTGATCCCCACGGACGCCACCAGCCGCGAGATCGATGCGCTGGTGCGCGACAGGATGGGGCAGCAGTCGGCGCTGTACACGCTCGACATGGAAGCCCTCGAGCGGCTGCAGCCCGACGTCATCGTGACGCAGACGTTGTGCGACGTGTGCGCGGTGGCCGAGGCCGAGGTGAAGGACGCCGCGTGCCGGCTGGCGTCGATGCCGGGCGTCGTGAACCTCGAGCCGGAGTCGCTCGACGACGTCTTTCAGGCGATCCGCCAGGTGGCAGACGCGGTCGGCCAGGCGGAGCGGTCCGGCCGTGTGATCGACGCGTTGCAGCAGCGCGTGGCGCGCGTGGCGTCCCGCACGCAGCGGGCAGCCACCCGACCGCGCGTCGCGCTCCTCGAGTGGCTCGACCCGCCATTTTCCACGGGCCACTGGAACCCGGAGCTGGTGCGTCTCGCGGGCGGCGAGGACGGGTTCGGGCGCGAGGGGCAGAAGTCGGTGACGCTGAAGTGGGAGCAGGTCATCGCGTGGCAGCCGGAGGTCGTGGTCATCGCCTGCTGCGGGTTCACCGCCGAGCGCACGATGCAGGAGTTGGGCGTGCTGCGCGAGGTGGCCGGCTGGGAGGACCTGCCCGCGGTGCGCGACGGGCGCGTGTTCGTCACGGACGGGTCGTCGTATTTCAGCAGGCCCGGTCCGCGGCTCGTGGACAGCCTGGAGCTGCTGGCGCACCTGATTCATCCGGAGATCAACCCGTTGCCGGAATGGGTACAGGTACCGCTCCGGCTCTCGGAAAGGGTAGGAGTAGCGCTCTAGCACGCGTTTGATACGCCCCGCATTCGATTGGTGGTGCATCAGGATCGGAGTGGCGTAAGGCGATCGCGGACCACGCGGAACGCGGACCACGCGGACCACGCGGACCACGCGGACCACGCGGACCACGCGGACCACGCGGACCTACAACAGCCTTAATTGGTTTCTTGGGACGAAAGCCTCTCGCGCCAAGAAACAAAAGCAAAGCTGTTGCTGGTCCGCGTGTTGTTTCCGCGTGTTCCGCGTCGTCCGCGATAACCTTTCGGCGCAAGGAGCCAGAAGAAGGGACCGCGTGCTCCGCGATCACCTTTCGGCGCGAGATCCCGGCCTGTAAGGGTCAGTCCGCGACGGCAGCCTGTTCCGCCTGAGGTGCCTGGGCGCGCGTCCGCGCTTTCAGGAACTCGAGCACCTGCTGCTCGTGTTTGCGCAGCTTGCCGCCGGTTTTGCGCGGCACATGGCGGCGATGCTTGGGCATCGGCGGCAGGATGTGCCCGTCCACGTACGCATCGATGAGCGCGGGGTGGATGTAGTACTTGCGGCACACTGAGCGGGTGTTCCCGAGTCGCTTGGCGGTGTGGTCGATGGCCTCCACGACGTTGCGCTCGGCTTCCTTCTTGGTCTGCGCCGCGCCGCATTCGCGCAGGTAGGCCGCGGCGTCCATGGTGCCGGCCCAGGTGCGGAAGTCCTTGGCGGTGACGTCCGCGCCGGTGACCTCGCGCAGGTACTCGTTGATCTGCTCGGCTTCGACTTCCTGGCGGTGGCCGTCGTCGTCGAAGTACTTGAACAGGATCTCGCCGGGCATCTCGACGCAGCGCTGCACGATGCGCGCGATCTGGGTGTCGGTGACGGACATCGCGTGCCCGACGCCGCTCTTGCCGCGGAACTCGAAGCGCAGCTCGGCGCCGTCGACGGTGACGTGGCGGCGGCGCAGCGTGGTGAGCCCGTAGGACTTGTTCTCGTGCGCCAGCTCCTGCGTCCCCACGCGGATGAGCGTGCGCTCGAGGAGCCAGACCACCGTGGCGAGGACTTTTTCGCGCGGCAGGCCGTCGAGCAGGATGTCCTCCTCGACGCGCTCGCGGATCCTCCAGATCACGTCGCCGAACTCGAAGAGGCGCTCGAACTTGGTGCCGTCGCGAATGGCGCGGAATCCGGGATGGTAGCGGTACTGCTTGCGTCCGCGTCCGTCGCGCGCGGTGACCTGGATGTGTCCGTCCTCGAACGGGCAGATCCAGACCTGCGTCCACGCCGGCGGGATGACGAGAGCACGAAATCGTTTCAGGGCAACGCGGTCGCGGATCAGCGAGCCGTCGACGTCATAATAGGAAAAGCCGGTGCCGCTGCGTTTGCGGCGGATGCCCGGCATGGAATCCGAGACATAGCGCAGCCCAGCCGCTTTCGCGGAATCGACGTGTTCTGGGGATGCAGTAAGTCCCAAGGCTCCTCCGGAGCGCCGGGAGGGAGCAGCGAGGGGCGCTCAGAAGGCTTTGACGCCGAAATCGGCGTTTTCGCAACCAAACAGGGCCTAACGCACCGGGCCAAGGTCGATGTCGAGGGCCGCGAAAGGGTACGTCGACGCGCTCTCGTCTGAATAGCGCTGCGGGATGAGGATCTGCGCAAGGACGAACGCGCGCCGAGGGGCGTCACCCTCGTTGTTGCTCTCGCGAGGGCTCAGATTCCCTCCCATGTCGATACGCTTTGCCGTCTCCGGCCTGCTCTTTCCGGTCGCGCTCGCGGCCCAACAAATCGCCGACACGAGCTACCGTCCGCGCGTCGCCGCGCCCGCATACGGAATCGGCCAAGGGCCGGTCGTTCTGCTCGACGAGGCGCACCACAATTTCCATCGCGTCGACGGACGTTACGCGCCTTTCGTCAGGCTGCTCGAGCGCGACGGATACGTCGTGCGACCCAACCGCGCGCGCTTCTCGCGCGCCGCGCTCGACTCCGCGCGCGTACTCGTAATCGCGAACGCGCTTGCGCGCCAGAACGACACCAGCTGGGTGCTGCCGAATCCGTCCGCGTTCGACGACGACGAGATCGCCGCCGTGCGCGACTGGGTGCGCGCCGGCGGCGCGCTGCTCCTCATCGCCGACCACATGCCCTTCGCCGGCGCCGCCGACAAACTCGGCGCGGCGTTCGGCGTCGTCTTCGGCAACGGATTCGTCTTCGACTCGAGCAACAACAGCCTGCTGCGATTCCGCCGCGCCGACGGCTCGCTCGGTGTGACGCCGATCACCAACGGGCGCAATCCGGGCGAACGTGTCGACTCGGTCACCGCCTTCACCGGCTCCGCGTTCCGCCTCGCGACAGGCATGCCGCTCATGACGCTCGGCCGCGGGACCACGCTCCTCATGCCCGTTCGCGCCTGGCAATTCTCCGACAGCACGCCTCGAATCCGCACGGAATCCATGCTGCAGGGCGCCCATTTCCCCTATGGGAACGGGCGCGTGGTCGTCCTCGGCGAGGCCGCGATGCTCAGCGCGCAGGTCGCGGGACCGCAGCGCAACCCGATGGGGATGAACCACCCCGAGGCCGCGCAAAATGCGCAGTTCGCCTTGAACGTGATGCACTGGCTTTCCCGGTTGTACTAGTCGGTATATTCGGGCACCATGCTCGCCGAGACGCCTTTCCACTCGCGCACCGCGCCGCTCGTCCGCGCCCAGACCTGGCGCCGCTGGGCGGGGCACCAGGTCGCGTCGGCGTACGACCCGCATCCCGACCGCGAGTACGCCGCCATCCGCAACTGCGGCGGCGCTGCTCGACGTCTCGCCGCTCTACAAGTACCTGATCACGGGACGCGACGCCGCGCGCCTCCTCGACCGCATGGTCACGCGCGACGTCACCAAGTGCGCCGTGGGCCAGGTGCTCTACACGCCCTGGTGCGACATACACGGCAAGGTCATCGACGACGGCACCATCAGCCGTCTCGACGCCAGCACGTTCCGACTGACGAGCGCCGAGCCCAACGTCCGCTGGCTCACGCTGAACGCGCAGGGCATGGACGTCGAATCGAGGACGTCTCGGCGAGCACGGGCGCCCTCGCGCTCCAGGGCCCGCTGTCGCGCGCCATCCTCGAAGCAGCTTTCGCCCGCCGACGTCGACTCGCTCAAGTACTTCCGGCTCGTCCACACCACGCTGCGCGATCGTCCCGTCACCATCTCGCGCACCGGCTACACCGGCGACCTCGGCTACGAGATCTGGGTTCGAAGCCGACAGGCGGTCGACCGTGTGGGACGCGCTCATGGACGTCGGCGCCTCGTACGGCATCACGCCCGCGGGCATCTGGGCGCTGGACATCGCCCGCATCGAGGCCGGCCTCGTCATGCTCGACGTGGACTACTTCTCGGCGCACCACGCCGCTGATCGAGGCCCAGAAGTCCACGCCCTACGAGCTCAACCTCGGCTGGACCGTGAGCGACACGAAGGGCCCGTTCAACGGGCAGCCCGCGCTGCGCGAAGAGAAGCGACAGGGCTCGCTCTGGAGCTTCGTCGGACTCGAGGTCGACTGGGACTCGTTCGAGCGCCTGCACCAGGAACGCGGCCTGCCGCCGCACGTCCCCAACGTGGCGTGGCGAGCGAGTCACCCCATCTATAGAAGCGGGAAGCAGGTCGGCTACGCCACGAGCGGCACCTGGTCGCCGCTCCTCAAGAAGTACCTGGCGCTTGGGCACGTCGGAGCGCAGCACGCGAAGCCCGGCACCGAGCGTCGAGCTGGAGATGACCGTCGAGCACCGCCGCAAGCGCGCCAGCGCGACCGTGCGAAAGCTCCCGTTCTTCGACCCGCCGCAGAAAGCGCGCATGAAGCAATGCCAATCGGTACGACGCGATCGTCATCGGCGGCGGCCACAACGGTCTCGTGGCGGCCGCGTATCTCGCGCGCGCGCAGGAAGAAGGTCCTGGTGCTGGAGCGCCGCCCGCTCGTCGGCGGCGCCGCGGTCACCGAAGAGATCTTCCCGGCTTCAAGTTCTCGGTCTTCTCGTACGTCGTGAGCCTGCTCCGGCCCGAGATCATCCGCGACCTCGACCTGCCCGTCGCACGGACTGCAGATCCTGCCGCTCGAGAGCACCGTCACGCCGCTGGACAACGGCGACTACCTCGCCGGCTGGTCCGACCCCGACGAGACGCGGCGCGAGCTGCGCCGCCATTCGCCGCACGACGCCGAGGCGATGGTGCAGTTCGGGCGCCTGATGCAGCACATGGCGCATGGCGGTGAAGCCGATCCTCGGCATGGTGCCGCCCGATCCGGCGTCGCTGCGCCGTGCGATCTCACGGGCCTGCTCAAGCTGGGCGGACACTTCCGGTCGCTGGGCGCCGAGCGCTTCCACGCGCTCTTCAAGCTGATGACGATGAGCAGCGCGGATTACCTCGACGAGTGGTTCGACTTCGATCCGCTCAAGGCGACGAAGTCCGCGAGCGGCATCATCGGGACGTTCCTCGGACCGCGCTCGCCGGGCATCGGCGTACGTGCTGCTGCACCACTACATGGGCGAGATCGACGGCGCCTTCCGCGCCTGGGGCTTCCAGAAGGGCGGCACGGGCGGCATCAGCAACGCGATCGCCAGCGCCGCGCGCGCGCTTCGGCGCCGAGATCCGCACGGACGCCGAGGTGGAGCAGGTGATCGTCGAAGGACGGCCGCGCCACCGGCGTCGCGCTCGCAGAACGGCGACGAGATCCGCGCGCCGATCGTGGTCTCCGGCCTCGATCCGCGCCGCACCTTCATGCAGCTGGTCGACCCGAAGCAGCTGCCCGACCGACCTGGTCGAAGGCGTGCAGCGCTACAAGTTCCGCGGCTCGTCGCGGCAAGGTGAACCTGGCGCTCAGCGGCCTGCCGAAGTTCACCTGCTTCGGCACGACCCGCGATGGCGCTGCGCACCCGCGCGGCGCGATCTCGATCACGCCGAGCGTCGAGTACCTCGAGCGCGCCTACGACGACGCCAAGTACGGCGAGTTCTCGCGCAGCCCGTACATGGACATCGTCATCCGCTCGATGATCGATCCCGGGCATGGCGCCGCCGGGCAAGCACGTGATGAGCATCTTCGTGCAGTACGCGCCGTACCACCTGAACGGCGGCTGGAACGACGCGAAGCGCGACGCGTTCGGCGAACGCGGTGATCGAGACGCTGGCGCGCTACGCGCCCAACATCAAGTCGCTGATCCTGCAGCAAGCAGGTGCTGACGCCGGTCGACATCGAGCGGATCACGGGCCTCAGCGAGGGCAACATCTTCCAGGGCGAGCTGGCGCTGCACCAGCTCTTCTTCCTGCGGCCGGTGCCGGAGTGGGCCAAGTACCGCACGCCGATCAAGGGATACTGGCAGTGCGGCGCCGGCACGCATCCCGGCGGCGGCATCATGGGCGCCAGCGGCCGCCTGGCCGCGCTCGAGATCCTGGGGCAAGGCGTGAGCAGGAAGTACGACGCGATCGTGATCGGCGCGGGCCCCAACGGTCTCGTCGCCGCGGCGATGCTCGCGCGAGGTCGCCGCAAGGTGCTCTGGTGGAGGCAGCCGAGGAGATCGGCGGCCACACGCGCACCATCGAGTTCGCGCCGGGCTTCCGCGCGCCGCTCAGCGAGGACGCGGGCTGGGTGCTGCCGAAGAGCCGGCGCGCGTCGTCGGCGTGTCGAAGCACCTGAAGGCGGGTGGCGCGAGTCTCGATGAGCGTGGTCGGCGCCGGACCGGCAGATGCTGCACGCTGTCGCTCGCGCGTGCGAGGGCGCCACCGAGCGCATCGCGACGCACTCGGCGCAAGACGCGGCAACGCTGGCCCGCGTTCGTCGAGCGGCTGCACACGTTCGCCGCGCTGCTCGCCGACCTGTATCGCGCTCGCGCCGCCGGACATCGACGACATGTCCATGGGCGAGGTGCTCCCGCTCGTCGGCGTCGGACGCAAGCTGCGCGGCGCTGGGCCGCGCCGACATGACCGAGTTCCTGCGCGTGATGCCGATGTCGGTGCAGGACCTGCTCGACGACACGTTCGAGAGCGAGCCGCTCAAGGCGGCGGTCGCGGCGTGCCGCGATTCGCGACCTCAGCAGGGCCCGCGCTCGGCGGGCACGACGTTCAACCTGCTGCACTACATGGTCGGCGCGCCGCCCGGCTCCGTCCGCGGACGCGCGCTGGTTCTCGACGGTCCGGACCGCGTTCGCGCAGGCCGCGCCGACGGTCGCGCAAGAAGCGGAAGGTGGAAGATGCGCACAGGCGCGCGCGTCGAGCGCATCACGGTGACGGACGGCGCGGTGACGTGGCGTGGTGCTCGCGGGCGGCGACGAGATCGCCGTGCCGCTGCGTCGTCTCGACCGCCGACCCGAAGCGGACGCTGCTCGGCATGGTGGACCCGGTGTGGCTCGATCCCGAGTTCATGCTCGCGGTGAAGAACGTGAAGCTGCGCGGCTGCTACCGGGTACGTGTTCTACGCCGTGGACCGCGGACCGTGGACGACAGCGCGAAGTCGTTCACGTCCGCCGTGAGCCTGACGGCCACCACGACCGCGCTCGAGAAGGCGGCGGACGCGGCGAAGTACGGCGAGCTCGCGGACGAGCCGCACATCGAGTTCTTCTCGCCGTCGCTGCGCTGGCCCGATCTCGCGCCCGAGGGCACGCACGTGGTGGTGGCGCGCATCCAGTACGCGCCGTACTCGCTCAAGGGCGGCCGTGGGACGACCGCGCGCTCGACGGCGCTGGAGCGGAAGGCGACGGCAGTCCATCGAGCGGCACATCCAGGGGTTCGAGGGCACGATCCGGCATCAGGCCGTGCTCACGCCGAGGATGTGGAGGAACAGTTCGGCGTCACGGAAGGCGCGTTCACGCAGGGCGAGCTGACGCTCGACCAGATCCTGTTCATGCGGCCCGTGCCGGGACAGGGGCGGTACGCGATGCCGATCCAGGGGCTCTACCTCGGCGGCGCCGGCGCGCACCCCGGACCCGGATTGCTGGGCGCGGCGGGATACCTGGCCGCCAGAACGGCCCGAAAGGATCGCTAGAATCCGGCTGCCCGGCTTCGCGCCGACTTCGACAGGTCACTCAGACCGAATACTGCCTGAGCGCGAATGACACGGATGACACGAATGACACGAATGCAAGCCGCAACCACTGGCTCCCGCTCACGTAACTTGAACCGCCAAGGTTTGTTTTGTTTTGTTGTATCGCGCGAAAGTCCGTAACGCTTGCATTCGTGTCATCAGATGTGATCCGTGTCATTCGTGCTCAGGCAGTCTCTGGTCTGAGGGACTCACTCGGAACGCCGCGGTTGCAGGAGAAATCCGCGCAACGTTAGTTCCTCCTCGACTTGGTTCGGAGCGAAGGCCATGCAACCGACGCGCATTGCGGGAATCCTCATGGTGGCGTTCGTCGCCAGGGCCGGATCCGCACAGCAGCCGATCGCGATTCTCGACCCCGAACAGTTCGTTCGGGCGTACTTCGACGCGGTGGAAGCCGAGCGCTGGCTGGACGCCGCAGCATTCGTCGATTCGCGATTGGTGGAACGGCAGCGCGAGGAAATCGTCCGGTCACGTCGAGCCATGGCGTCGATGGCTGCACCGAGAATGACTGCCGCCACGATGATGCAGGCCGATACCACGATGCCGCTGGTGGTCGCCGAATGGTACGTGCAGCGAATGGAGCGCGCGATGGCGGAGCAGGGTCCGAGATCGTTCGGCTATCAGTTCGCCAACATTCGTGACACGACCGAGCTCTTGGCGCTCACCCCACTGGAACTGACCGCCCGCTGGCTACAGGCGCATGATCAGCGCGAGATGTTTCGAAGGAACCGACGCGACAACTGCCCGGGCGACGAGCCGGACCAGCTGCTGATACGAAGGCTGGTTCCGAAGCGCCAGATCCTAGGGTCGGTTTCGCGCGGCGACACCGCCTGGGTTCTGCATCGGCCAGAAGGCTCTGCGCTCGAAGGGCTTCCGGATCACCTCTCCGCACCAGCCGTAGCAACGCTCATCCGGCGCGACGGTGCGTGGCGGCTGCATCAGGGCGATACGCCGGGGATGTTCCAGGCGGTCAGTCTCGGGTGCAACAGTCGCAGGCTTATCCGCGATACGACGAGATCCGGGCGCAGGCCTCCGTCGTAGCGACTTCGGCTCCGCCGCCCGACAGTGCCTCCCGCCGGGTTGCAGCGCTATGTCCGACCTCGGCGCGCGCGCGGTACGGACCGTAGATCGCGTCGCGGAAACTCTTGTGCAGACGCACGCGATCGAACGGCAGCAGCTGCACGAAGAGCACCGCGGCGAGATCGTTCACCGGATCCACCCAGAACAGGGTGCTCGCAGGCCGTCCCAGAAGAACTCGCCCACCACTCCGTTGTTCTCGGCGCTCGACTCCGGCGGGCGCACGCGCACTGCGAAGTCGATGCCAAAGCCCACCTGGCCCTTGCCCGGCAGCCATGATCGCGACGTCACGCTGTCCGAGAGATGGCTCGTCGCCATGAGGCGCACCGTCTCGGGATTCAGCACGCGGACGCCGTCCAGCGCGCCGCCGTTCAGCAGCATGCGCGCGAACCGCATGTAGTCGTCGACGGTGCTCGTGAGACCCCAGCCGCCCGGGGTGAGTGCCTGCTTCTTCAGGTTGAACGCGCGCGCCTGCGCGTCGGGGGCGCGCGTCAGAACCCCGGTGTCCGCGCGCGTGTACATCGCGGCGAAGCGCGACACGTCGCTCGCCGGCACCACATAGCGCGTCTCGCGCATGCGCAGCGGCCCGAGCACGTGGTCCTGGACGTAGCGCTCGTACGGCTGCCCGGAGATGCGCTCCACGAGCAGCGCCTGCACGTCCACGGACGGACCGTATTCCCACTTCTCGCCGGGATGGAACCACAGCGGCACCTGCGCGAAGCGCTTCGCCATCTCGCTGAGCGTGTTGTCGCGGTTGAGCGGGTCCGCGCGACGCAGCAGCGGACCCACGCCGGGGTTGTCGGGTGACGTTGCGAGGCCGGCGGTATGCCGCGTGAGGTCGCGGATCGTCATCGGGCGCCGCGGCGACTCCAGCATCGGCGCGCCCGACGCGTCCGTGCCCGCGTACACGCGCAGGTTCGCGAACTCCGGCACGTAGCGCGCGACGGGATCGTCGAGACGGAACTTGCCCTGGTCATACAGGGTCATGAGCGCGACGCCGGTGACCGGCTTCGTCATGGAGAAGATCTGCACGATCGCGTCGCGTGACATGGCGCGCCCGGCCTCGCGATCGGCCATTCCGAACGCGCCGAAATACGCCTCCGCTCCCTTCTCGAACACCAGCGCGGAAATGCCGGCAACGTTCCCGGCGGACACGAAATGGCGAAGCGTGGAGTCGATCCGGCGCCGCGCGACGTCCGTGACGACCGGCCGGTCGGTGGTGCCCTGCGGCCGGACCGCGGGACCGCTCGCGCAGCCGGTAGCCAGGAACACGAAGGCTGTTGCAGCGAATCGACCGCGCATTTCACGGAGCCTCGAGTGGAAGAGTCCTCTCCCCAGTTGCCAATGTGCGGTGCATCTCCTGCAGCTTCAACCGTCCCGTTCACGCCCCGCTCTCCGTCCCTCGCCGCTCCCCTTCCTCTCGCCGTCCTCTCTGCCTTGGATTCGTTGTGCCTTTCCTTCAAATGACCTGGGCGGATCTCGCCTTCCTCCACTGGCCGGTCGACCCTGCCGGGATTCGGCGACTCGTTCCCTCGGCGCTCGAGCTGGACACGTTCGAGAACACCGCGTGGGTCGCGGTGACGCCCTTCGGGATGCGCGGCGTGAAGCCCGTCGGGCTGCCCGGCGTCCCGACCGCCACCGACTTCCCCGAGCTCAACGTGCGCACCTACGTGCGCCTCGGCGATCGCGCGGGGGTGTGGTTCTTCAGTCTCGACGCCGCAAGCTGGCTCGCCGTGGCCGGCGCGCGGGCCGCCGTGGGCCTGCCCTACTTTCGCGCGCGCATGTCGTTGGTGCGCGGCGGCGACTGGGTGTTGTACCGGAGCCGACGCGCGCATCGGGGCGCCGCGGCGGCGGAGTTCCACGCGCGGTATCTCCCCGCTGGCGATGTCTTCTACAGCAAGGAAGGCTCGTTCGAGTACTGGGCCACGGAGCGCTACTCGCTCTTCGCCGTGCGGTCACCGGACCGCCTCCTGCGACTCGACATCGAGCACGCGCCCTGGCCGCTGCAGCCCGCGGAAGTCCAGGTCGTGACGAACAGCATGGCCGCGGCATCCGGGATCGCGCTGCCGGACACGCCGCCGCGCGTCCACTTTGCACGGCGGATCGACGTCGTCGCGCACTGGCCAGTGTCCGCATGACGTACATCAGTGGCGTGCGGCTGCGCGTCGCCATGATCGTCGGCGCGCTCGCCGGAGTCGGCGCGGGACTGACGTTTGCGACGGCGCACGCTCTGATCATCGTGCCCATCTGGAACCGGATGTTCGGTGGCCTGATGTTCGCCGCGGCGGCCGGCGCCGTAGGTGGCTGGACGTATGCCGAGCTGTATCCGGAGAAGGTGAGTGCCGGAGTGGCAACGGCCGCGGCCGGCGGCGCGCGCTACGGCGCGTTGCTGTGGTTGGCCGTCTCGCCGGCGAGCGCGGTGGACTTCGCGCTGCGGAGCGCCGGCGTCCTGCCGCGATACGAGGCCCTGGGAGTCGCGGTGGCGCTTCTGCTGGCGGCGCTGACTGGATCGTTGCTCGGTTGGATTCGCGCGCGCACGAGGCGAGGGATGATCGCCGGCGCGGCGGCCACGATCCTGCTCACGGTGGCGATGGGTGGACCGGTGCCGATCGGGAACAGCGGTCGCGCCCTTGCGATCTTTGCCGCGGTGCTTCCCGCCGCGATGATAGCAGGCGCCATGCTGGGGACGGCCATCTCGCTCACGAGACGCACCCGGCCATCAGCAGCGTGATGATGGCGCGCCGACGCGCGCCGTCCCAAATTCAGGGCATGGCTTTTCATCGCACCGTCGAGAGTTTCCGCCAGGGCGCGCACACGATGCCGCGCGACCGGTATACCTCGCCCGAAATATTCGCCGAAGAGAAGGAGCGCATCTTCGCGCGCCACTGGATCTGTGTCGGACGCGCGAGCGCGTTCATCAAGCCGGGCGACTACCAGCTCCGCAGCGTCGCCGGCGAGTCGCTGATCATCGTGCGCGACCGCGGCGGCGATCTGCACGCGTTCTTCAACGTCTGCCGCCATCGCGGCACACGGTTGTGTCGCGAGACCGACGGGCCAGCTCTCCGAGACGATCCAGTGCCCGTACCACGCGTGGACGTACGCGCTCGACGGCCGGCTCGTCGGCGCGCCGCACATGAACGAGATCGAGGGGTTCGACAAGAAGGACTATCCGCTGCACGAAGCCGCGGTCGCCGAGTGGGAGGGGTTCGTCTTCGTCAACATCGCCGAGGACCCGCAGCCGTTCGACCAGTGGTTCGCGCCGATGCTGAAGCGCCTGGCGCGCTTCGAGCTGCCGACGCTCAAGGTGGGACATCGCGCCCGCTACGAGGTGGCGGCGAACTGGAAGCTGGTCTTCCAGAACTACTCCGAGTGTCTCCACTGCCCAACGATCCACCCGGAGCTGTCCGATCGTGCTGCCGTACACAGAGCGGCGCCAACGACCTCGACCGACGGGACCGTTCCTCGGCGGCTACATGGAGATCCGCGCCGAACGAGAGCGCGACGCTAACCGGGCGCGCGTGCGGCCGGCTGGTGAGCGACCATCTGGCCGGCGACGACGCGCAGCCGCGCGTACTACTACACGCTCATGCCCAACATGGTGCTGAGCATGCATCCCGACTACGTGAACTTCTACATGCTCACGCCGGTCGCGGTGGACCGCACGATCGTCGAGTCGGAATGGATGTTCCACCAGAAGAACGAGGGCGACCCGAAGTTCAATCCGCAGGACGCCATCGACTTCTGGGACGTGACCAACCGGCAGGACTGGGACATCTGCGAGCGCAGCCAGCTGGGGATCTTCTCGCGCCGCTATGAGCCCGGGCCGTACTCGCCGCGCGAGAGCATTCCCGCGGCGTGGGACGCCGAGTATCTGCGAATGATGGGGCAGCCGTAGCGAACGGTCCTTCCGGAGGGTACGCCGATGGCCGAGTCGAAGGCGATGTGGACGGCAAAAACGCTGGCGATAGTGATCGTGGTCGCATTCGCCGTGGCGTTATTGACGACCCTCATCCAGCAGATGGTTTGGGGCAGCTCGAATGGCGGAGTGAGTGGTGGCGCGGCAACGGCCGTCGCGGTCGTCTTCATGATGGCGCGGCGAAAGAAGATGCAGGAGCAGCAGGCACAGAAGCAGCCGCCGGCCTGAGTCATGCCCACGCGCCTCACGCTGCCCCTCGTGGTGGCGCTCGCATTGGTCGCGAGCGCGGCACCGGCGCAGCGGCGTCCGGTCTCGACCTACTCGATCGTCGCGCGCGACTCCGGCCACCGGCGAGATGGGCGTCGCGGTGCAGTCGCACTGGTTCTCGGTCGGCCCGATCGTGACGTGGGCCGAGGCCGGCGTCGGCGCGGTCGCGACGCAGTCGTTCGTCGAGCCGGCGTACGGGCCCCGGGCTCGAGCTGATGCGCAGCGGGCACGCAGCGCGCCCGAGGCGCTCGACGCGCTGGTCGCCGCCGACACGGACGCGGCGGTGCGGCAGGTGGCGATGATCGACGCGCAGGGCCGCGTCGCCGCGCACACCGGCGCCGAGTGCATCCCCGCCGCGGGCCACCACGTCGGCGCGCAGTACTCGGTGCAGGCCAACCTGATGGACAACGCCAAGCGTGTGGCCGGCGATGGCGCGCGCGTACGAGACGGCGCAGGGCGACCTCGCCGAGCGGCATGCTCGCGGCGCTCGAGGCGGCGGAGACGGAGGGCGGCGACATCCGCGGCAAGCAGTCGGCGGCGATCCTCGTCGTGGCGCCGACGTCGACGCGGCAAGCCGTGGAGCGACCGCAAGTTCGACCTGCGCGTCGAGGATCACCCGACTCCGCGTCGGCGAGCTGCGCCGGCTGGTGACGCTGGCGCGCGTGTACCAGAAGATGAACGAAGGCGACGAGCTGGTGACGAAGAACGACATCCCCGGCGCGGTGACTGCGTACGGCGTCGCCACCAGCGCCGTGCCGGACAACGCCACCAACGGCGAGGCGGCCTTCTGGACCGGGATCAGCCTGGCGAGCGCCAACCGCATGCGCGACGCGCTTCCCTACCTGGCGCGGGCCTACGCCGTGGACAAGCGCTGGGCCGATCTCGTTCCGAGATTGCCCGCGGCCGGCCTGCTCCCCGACAACGCCGCACTCATCGAGCAGCTCGTGAACGGAATGAAACGAGGAACCAGGTGAACAACACGCAACGATCCATCGTGGCTCTCGCGCTCTGCGGCGTGGCGCCAATCGCTTTTGCCGCCGCCCAGGATACCCGCCAGGCAGCGCCACTCACATCGGTTCCGCGGCTCACGACCCTCGCGAATTCCAGCAGCGAGCTGACCAACACCGTGGACCGCTACTCGCTCGACCGCACGGCGCTGACGCGCCGCTACGACGCCACCGACTCGCCGGCGCAGCGCAAGCGGATGCGCGAGTTCTACGACGGACTGGCGCACGCGGCTCCGCGAGCTCGACTTCGACAGCTGTCGCAGGAAGGGCGGGTCGACTACGTGCTGCTCGACAACTACCTGCAGCATCAGATCGCGCTGCTCGACCGGCGCGACAAGCAGCGCGCCGAGGCGGCGCCGCTGCTGCCGTTCGCCGACCGCCTGCTCGCGCTCCAGGACGCGCGTCGCGACCTCGAGACGGTCGACCACGCCGCGGTCGCGCGTACGCTCGCCGACGTCGCGCAAGCAGGTCGACAGCTCTGCGCGCGCTGCTTCGAGCCGCCGCCGGCGCGCCGGGCGTGGGCGGCGGCGCACGATGGCCGGCGACAGCGCCCGCGCCAGGCCCGCGCCACCGCGCGTGTCCCGCACCGTCGCCAATCGCGCCGCCGAGGACCTCGACGAGCATGCGCCGCGTGCTGACGACGTGGTATCGCTACTACGACGGCTACGATCCGATGTTCTCCTGGTGGATGCGCGATCCGTACCGCAAGCTCGACTCCGTCGCTCGTCCGCTACTCGCGCACGCTGCGCGAGCGCGTGGTCGGGATGCGGCCGGGCGAGTCGCAGCAGGCAAACCAGGGGCCGATCATCGGCGACCCGATCGGCGCCGAGGGCCTCAAGGCGGATCTCGCGCTACGAGATGATTCCCGTACACGCCCGAGGAGCTGATCGCGATCGCCGAGCGCGAGTACGCGTTCAGCCTCAGCGAGGTGAAGAAGGCCGCGCGCGAGATGGGCTTCGGCGACGACTGGAAGGCGGCGATGGAGAAGGTGAAGGACACCTACGTCGAGCCGGGCAAGCAGCCGGAGCTGATTCGCGATCTCGCGCGTCAGGCCGAGGCGTTCTTCGACGCAGCACGACTGGGTCACGATTCCGCCGCTGGCGCAGCGAAGACTGGCGCATGGAGATGATGACGCCCGAGCGCCAGCGCGTCGTCGCCCTTCTTCCTCGGCGGCGAGCCGATCCTCGTGTCGTATCCGACGGCCGACATGACGGACGAAGAGAAGCTGATGAGCATGCGCGGGAACAACCCGCACTTCTCGCACGCGACGGTGTTCCACGAGCTGAACCCCGGCCATCACCTCCAGGGATTCATGACGGCGCGCTACAACTCAGCACCGCCGGCTGTTCCGCACGCCGTTCTGGAACGAAGGCCAGTCGCTGTACTGGGAGATGTTCCTCTGGGACACGGGACTTCCACGTGACGCCCGAGGACCGCATCGGCGCGCTGTTCTGGCGGATGCACCGCAGCGCGCGGATCATCTTCTCGCTCAACTTCCATCTCGGGAAGATGACGCCGGAGCAGGCGATCCAGTTCCTGGTCGACACGGTGGACTTCGAGCGCGCCAACGCCGAGGGCGAGGTGCGCCGCTCGTTCAACGGCAGCTACTCGCCGCTGTACCAGGCGGCGTACATGCTCGGCGGCCTGCAGCTGCGCGCGCTGCACCGGGAGCTGGTGGACTCGAAGAAGATGACGAACCGCCAGTTCCACGACGCGATCTAGCAGGGCGGCGCGATGCCGATCGCGATGGTGCGGGCGCGGCTGGCGAACGTTCCGCTCACGCGCGCCGGCGCGCCGCCGTGGCGCTTCGGCGATCAGCTGCCGCCGCCGGTACCCTTTACCGCCAGGGAATAGGGAATCGGGGATGGGGAATATTCCCCATCCCCGTTCTCTCCCCTGTTGTGCCTCAGCGGTGGGCTTACAGGCCCCGAACGTCGAGACCCCAGGGCGGCGTGAGACGCGCGCGCACGGCCTGGACGATCCGGTCCGCGAGCTCGAACTCCGGCGCGACCCAGACTCGGTCGCGCTCCGCCCTGGGGACGAACGAATACGCTTCGATGAGGTCGAGCAACTGCTCGCGCGATAGCGCGGTGAGCTGCGACCACAACAGCTGCTCGCCCTTGACGAACGTCTGGAACGGATCGAGCGCCACGCGGTCCGCGAACTCCGGCGACGGAGCGGGATACTCGGTTGGACGATCGACCCCGACGGGAATCTCGGTTTCAGTCGTCCTCATCATCCGCCGGAGTGCGCGCAATAGCGCGCGCTCGAGGTATTTCGGACTGATGCCCTCCGCCCAGCGCATCAAGTCCGCGCGGGTCGGCCTGACCGTCTCACGACCCGACTTCAGGACGACACCGTCGCCGGCACGGACGAACTCGATCGAACCTTCCCAGCGCCCGTCGTCCGCTATTCCACCAAGCGCGCGAGGCCAGTATAAGTCTCCTTTGGCGCGCGTTGGAGTCGAGAACGTGACGAGGACTGCCGACATGAGTGTCCGGGGGGGGGATTGACGACTACCAATCTGCTACAGCCGGCCGGAATTACCAGCCGCCGAGCCCGCTAATAACTACGCAACGCCGCAATGTCACAGCCAAAGTCATTCAAGACCCCGCAAGCCTTCCGGAAGTGGCTCGGGAAGAACCACGATCGGAAGGTTGAGCTGATGATGCGGCTGTTCAAGACCAGCGCGAATCACCGGGGCATCGGCTACCGTGAGGCGCTCGACGAGGCGCTGTGCTTCGGCTGGATCGACGGGGTGAGGCGCGCGCTCGACGCCGACAGCTTCACCCAGCGCTTCACGCCCAGGAAGGCGCGCAGCAACTGGAGCGCCGTCAACATCAAGCGCGCCAAGGAGCTCACCGCCGAAGGGCGCATGCACGCGCCGGGGCTCGCGGTGTTCGAGAGGCGCGACAAGATCGCCGTCGCGCCCTACTCGTTCGAGAACCGGCACATCACGCTCGGGGCGTCGTTCCTGAAGCGGTTCCGCGCCAACGACGCGGCGTGGACGTTCTACCAGTCGCAGGCGCCCTGGTACCGGCGCACCACCGCCTTCTGGGTCATGAGCGCCAAGCGCGAGGAGACGCGCGAGCGGCGCTTCGCGTCGCTCCTCGAGCGTTGTGCCAACGGGACGAGGCTTCCCTCGCTGACGCCCGCGAAATGACCGTTCCCTAGAACCAGCGCTCGTCGGCCGACGGACCGTAGATCGCCGGTACCTTGCCGCCCGCCATGCGCACGTAGACGCTGTACTGTCCGCGGTGATGGATCTGGTCGGCGAGCATGAAGTTGGCGAAGTCGATCTTGGCCCATTCCCCGATCTGCCCCGGACCCTTCGGGAATCGCACCGTGGTGTACAACCTCGCCTCGGGCGTCTTCCGGATGAGCGCCACGAGCGTCGCATGCTCGCGCTCGAACTGGGCGATGAGCTCGCGCAGATCCGAAGCCGCCGCGGACGGTGCGCCGGCGCCCAGCACGAGCGTGTCCGTCAGCGCCTTGGTGATCAGCATCTGCTCCATCACGAAGGTGAACGCCAGCTCGCGCGCAGACTGGGAGCGCGGATGGGGGCGGAACTCCCCCTGCTCGGGCGGCAGCGCGCGCAGCACCTTGAGCGTCGTCTGATGCTCGCGCTGGAACATGCGGAGGAACTCGTCCTTCGCGCTGAAGGCGGGCGCCGTCTTCTTCTTCCCGGCCTTCGCCGGGCGCTTCGCCGCGGGCTTTCTGACTGGCTGGCGGGATTTCTTCGTCGCGCGCTTTTTGGTCGGCATCTCAATCAGTTCTCAGAGGGGACGGTAAACTTCGCCGAGACCTATCGCATCTTCAAGTCGGACTCGTCAAGTTGAAGCCCATGCGCGTGCATCATTTCTGGCTCCCGGCAATGCTCGCCGCGGCCCTGCCCCAGTCCTCCGGCGCGCAGGACTCGCCCACGTACCGCCGCGGCATCGACGTCCTCGACTACGCGTTCACGATCGACCTGCCCGACACCGGCTCGGTCATCCGCGGCGACGCGACGCTCATCCTGCGCCGCACCGCCCGCGTCGATTCCCTGGTGCTCGACCTGCGCCAGCTCCGCGTGTCCCGCGTCACGGTCGACGACCGCGTCGTGCGGTTCGGCCGCACGGACTCCACCATCGCCATCCCGCTCCCGCGCGGCGACAGCGGGACGTACCGCGTGCAGGTCGTCTACGGCGGAGCCGTCACCGACGGGTTGATCGTGCGCCGGGACGCCGAGGGGCGCTGGACGTACTTCGGCGACAACTGGCCCAACCGCGCGCGCTTCTGGCTCCCGACCGTGGACCATCCCAGCGACAAGGCCACCGTCACCTGGATCGTGCGCGCGCCGGGCACTCGCACCGTGGTGGCCAACGGCGCGCTGATGCAGGCCGCGGGGGCGGGCACTCGCGCCCGAACCACGTCGCACTGGCGCGAATCGAAGCCGATCCCGACGTATCTCATGGTCATCGGTGCGGCCCCGCTCGTGCGCCACGCGCTCGGCGAGACGGCGTGCGGGCTGGGCGAGATCCGCCGCTGCGTGCCGCAGTTCGTGTACGCGGCGCCCGAGCTGCGCGGCACCCTGCCGGGCAACTTTGCACGCGCGGGCGACATGGTGCGCCACTTCGCCACGCTGGTCGGGCCGTTCCCGTACGAGAAACTGGCGCACGTCCAGTCCGCGACGCGCTTCGGCGGCATGGAGAACGCCAGCGCGATCTTTTATTCGGATAACGCGTTCCGTGGCGGCGGCGTGCGCGAGGGACTGATCGCGCACGAGACGGCGCACCAGTGGTTCGGCGACGCCGTGACCGAACGCGAGTGGCCGCACCTGTGGCTGTCCGAAGGCTTCGCGACGTATTTCGCGGCGCTTTGGACGCAGCACGCGCGCGGCGACACCGCGTTCCGCGGCGACCTGACGCGCATCCGGAACACGATCCTGGCCGACACTGTGGCCGTCGCGAAGCGGCCCGTCATCGACACGATCGAGACCGACCTGCTCGAGTTGCTCAACCCGAATAGCTACCAGAAGGGCGGCTTCGTGCTGCACATGCTGCGCACCACCCTCGGCGACTCGGCGTTCTTCAAGGGCGTGCGCGACTACTACATGAGGCACCGGCACGGCACCGCCCTCACGAGCGACCTGCAGGCAGCGCTCGAGCGCGCGTCGGGCAAGCAGCTCGGCGCGTTCTTCGACCAGTGGCTGCGCCGGCCCGGCTATCCCGAGATCGACGTCTCGTGGGCGTCCGACACGACCGCGAACGCGCTGACGCTGACGGTCAGGCAATCGGCCCGCTTCGGGCACTTCGCGTTTCCACTCCAGCTCGCGCTGATGACAGCGGACGGCACGGTCAGCCGCACCGAGGTTACGATCCCGGCGCAGGAGCTGACGCTGGTGCAGGTGCCCGCCTCCGGGCGCGTTCGCGACATCGCCGTGGACCCCGACGTGCAGCTTCTCGCGCGCATCACGACCACACCGCCACGGTGAGGCGCACGGCGCTCCTGCTACTGGTCCTGGGGGGTGGCTGCGACCTGCGCTCGCGCCAGCCCGAGCCACCGCCTCCGCCGGATACGGCGAGGCTCGTCTCCGACACGGTGACCTCGCGGGACTACGTGCAGCGCACGCTGGACGCGCAACTCGGGGAGCCGCCGAAGATGGGCTGGTTCGTGCCGCCCGCGCGATTCGTGGGGTCGAGCCGGCACGATAGCGTGTTCGTGCTCTCCGACGCGCGCGAGGTGGAGCGGTTCGCGTTCGGGAGGCAGCTCGACAGCGCCGAACGCGCTGCGTTCTCGAGCGCGCACGGCGTAGGCTGCGACGCGCCCGACACGCTGTACGAATACTCGGGCAAGCCGGTCTCTGCTCCGGTGCGAGCGCTCTATGCGGGCCGACCATTCGGCGGACGCGTCAACGCGGGCGCGCGGTTCGCCATGCTCTCGGACTCGGCGCTCGCGCGGACCCGCGCGCTTCTCACGGGTGGAACCGTCGCCGCGTACTATCGCGACACGGCCATCGCCGTCGCGGCGGAGCTGCCCTTCTACTCATTCCACCTGGCCTACGACTCGACACGGACGCTGACGCGCGCGGGCATGTTCCTGCACACGCGCGACGGCCGCCTGCTCGGGCGCGAGATCGTCTCCGTGAGCGAGGACGAGATGTGCGATGGGTGCGCGGTCCCGAGATACGAGGACGGCATCGAGCACTGGTTCCGCATCGTGAACGCATTCGAGCTGCCGGGGTTCCTCTATCCCGTGCTGCTGCTCGACACATCCACGTTCGAGGGCCGCGCGCTGTCGCTGGTGAGCTTCTCGCCGGCCGGAGTGGCCTCTCACTTCAGGCAGTACGAGTACACCTTCAACTGCCGCTAACCGCTTGGAGTTTGGGGTTTGGAGTTTGGCGAGAGCCATCGCGGTCAAATCAAGCGCCAAACCCCAAACTCCAAGCTGCCGTTCACGGCGTAACAGGCGTCGGCTTCACCTTCATGCCGGTATGCTGCGCCGCGAAGGCCCAGATGTCAGCCTGCTCCGCGATCGTGCGATCCAGCGGACGATACCCGTGGCTCCCCTGCATCTCGACGCGGATCAGCACAGGTTTGCCGCATGACTGGGCCGGCTGCATGGTGGCCGCGAACTTGAACGAATGGCTCGGCACCACGCGGTCGTCGTGATCCGCCGTCGTCACGAGCGTGGACGGGTAACATGTCCCGCTCTTGATGTTGTGCAGCGGTGAGTAGGCGCTCAGGTACTTGAAGGCGACGGGATCCTTCGACGAGCCGTACTCGACCCTCCACCCGTGGCCGGCGCTGAACTCGTCGTAGCGCAGCATGTCCATGACGCCCACCTGCGGGATGGCCGCCGCGAACAGCTCGGGACGCTGCGTCATTACGGCGCCGACGAGCAGGCCGCCGTTCGACCCGCCGCGGATCGCGAGGCTCGCCGCCGACGTGTACTTCTCGCGAATCAGGTATTCGCCCGCGGCGATGAAGTCGTCGAAGACGTTCTGCTTCTTTTCCAGCTTGCCGGCGTCGTGCCACTTCTCGCCGTATTCGCCGCCGCCGCGCAGGTTCGCCAGCGCGTACACGCCGCCCTGCTCGATCCAGGCGATCACGCCCTGGCTGAAGCCCGGCCGCGAGCTGATCGAGAACCCGCCGTAGGCGTACAGCATCGTCGGGTTGGTGCCGTCCTTCTTCATGTCCTTGCGGCGCGTGATGAACATCGGCACGCGCGTGCCGTCCTTGCTTGTGTAGAACACGCGCTCCGTCACGAAGAGTGACGGGTCGAAGGTTAGCCTGGGCGGATTGAACGGCTTGCTCGTGTTCGACGCGGCGTCGTAGCTGTAGACAGTGGCCGGCGACGTCGGCGACGAGAAGGAGAAGAACAACTCGGGGCGGTCGAAGCGTCCCACGAGGCCCGAGGCCGAGCCGAGGCTGGGCATCGGCACTTCGCGTTCGAGCTTGCCGTCGAGCGAGTAGAGGCGCACGACCGACGCGACGTCCTGCAGGGAAAGCACGCCGATCTTCCCGGCGATGAGCGAAGCGCCCTCCATGGGCAGCTCGCCCTCGGGGATGATGGTCGTCCACGTCTTCGGGTCGGGCGCGGACGCGGACGTCGCCACGATCTTTCGATTCGGCGTGTCCTTGTCGATCTGGAGGTACAGCTTGCCGTTGGCGACGCCGAGCGCGCCGTAGTTGGCATCCTGTCCCGTGACGACGGGTCGGATCGGCGCCGTGATCCGGGGATTCATGGGGTCGCCGAGATCGGCGATGTACAGCTCGTTCTTGTCGGTGCCGCCGGACGTGTAGACGTAGAAGTAGCGCCCGTTCTCGTCCACGCCGCCAGACACGTACCACTTGGGCTGATCGGGTCGTGCGTAGATCTTCGCGTCTTGTGATTGCGGTGTGCCGATGCGGTGGTAGTAGATCGTCTGATCGGCGAGCGCCGTCTTGATCTCCTCGCCTTTGGGGGGCTCGGGGTAGCGCGAGTAGAAGAAGCCCTTGCCGTCGTTGGTCCACGACGCGCCACCGAACTTCACCCAGCGCACGGTGTCGGCCGTGTTCTTCCCGGTGTTGAGGTCGCGCACGTAGTACGTGACCCAATCGGACCCGCCTTCACTCTGGCCATAGATCAGCCAGCGCCCGTCGGGCGATGGCGAGAATCCGGACAGCGCGACGGAGCCGTCGGGGGAGAGCTGGTTCGGGTCCAGCACGAGTTGCTCGGGGCCTTCGAGCGTCTTGCGCGAGTAATACACGCTCTGGCGCTGGAGACCCGAGTTCTTCGAGTAGAACCAGCGCCCGCCCTCATAGAAGGGGAGGCCGCTGCGGGCGTAGTTGTAGAGCGCCGTGATGCGCGTCTGGAACAGATCCCGTCCCGGGAGCGACGCGAGATACGGCAGCGTGATGGCGTTCTGCGACTTCACCCACTCGGCGATTTCGGGCGCCTCGATCGCCTCCATCCAGCGGTACGGGTCGGCGACCGGCGTGCCGTGGTAGTTGGTGACCGTGTCCACTTTGCGGGTGGCCGGATACTGGAACGGCGCGGACTGTTGCTGCGCGGCGAGCGTGGACGCTGCGAGCGACAGGCTGAGAAGGATGCGAAGCCGAGACATGTTTCCCCTCACAATGGGCTTGGGTTGGTCACATGAATCGTGCACCCGGGGCGCTGGCGTGTCGAGGGCTGACTGGCCACTCAGACCGGGGCTGGCCTCTCAGACCGAATACTGCATGAGCACGGATGACACGGATTGCACGAATGACACGGATGCAAGCCGCAACCCTCAGCGCGCCAAACCCTGCAAGAAACAATCAACAACAAGTTGTTTGTTGTTTTCGCCGGGGACGGTCTCGAACGCTTGCATCCGTGTCGTTCGTGTCATCCGTGTCATTCGTGGCCCTGCAGTACTCGGTCTGAGTAGCGATTCGCAAGCGGGATGATGCCAGAAGCCCTCCCTGCAAGCGATGCGTCAGGGCGTGCGCCTAGTGTGGATGACGAGCACGCCGCACTGCGAGTTCATGCGGCTGTACTCCAGCGGCGTCTGCGCGGGCGTCGCGTAGTACTCGATGGCCTCGACGGACGACACAGGGAGCCGGTTGATGTCCGGCACGATTTCGCCTTTCCCGAGACCCGGATTGAGGAGCATCTTGTCCAGGTAGACCTGAGCGAAGCACCTGTCGCAGTCGCTACCACCACCTTCGAGTTCCACACATTTGGTCACGACAGTGCGCTGACCACGTCGCGTGTATACCCAGGCTTTGCCGCCAGTTCCTTGCTTGATGAGCACTCCGGAGAACTGACTCAGGATCTCCGACAACCTTCGTACTTCCTGCTTCGCAAGCTCCGCGCGCGTCACGAACTTCCCGAGAGCCAGGCGGCGATTCTCCTCGAAGCTCGGGATGATCGCGCTCTCCTCCACACTCACGGTGTCCAGCGTCCGCACGCGGCTCAGCGCGAACACGCCGTCGAACGTCTGCCCCGCCGCGACCGTCACCCGAACCGTCGCGACCTGGAAACCGATTCGGCGGATCGTGAGGCTCCGCGTTCCCGCGGCAACGTCGCCGAGACGAAACGCTCCCGCGTCGTTGGTCCATGTTCGCAGCTCTGTCCCTTGAATCGCGACTTCGGCGTCAGAGACCGGCTGCCGATCGAGGTCCGATAGAACGACTCCCGTCACCGCTCCCATCGTAGGAGCGACCGAATCGAGGATCAGCGCCAGCGTCACGAGGCGCTGATTCGGGTTGATCAGCACTTCCCGTCGCGACGCGGTGCCGCGAGCGCTTTCGACGCGAATCTCGAGAGCGGTATTGGTGGGCAATCCGCACAGACGAAAGCGGCCTGCAACATCGGTCTGAACGACTCGCCATGGCCTGCGTTTGACGATGGCTGTCTGACGGGCGTCAAACTCGCTCCATTCGGCGACGACCCTTGCGTTGGAGACGAGGGCCGAGTCTCCCTCGACCTCCACGCGGCCCGCCAGCATTCCGCCACGCGTCTCGCCGCATAGCGATGCAGCGACGGATTCGCCCGTCGGCACGCGTACACGGACCTTCGTGATGCTATCGGCGACTACGAGCGTGGTTGAGTGCGCCGCGCCGAGTGCATCCAGCGAGGCGGTTCGCACATCGAGGACGTACTCGCCGGGCATGACGTGGTCGAAGCGGAATGCGCCCGCGGAATCGGACGCGCTGCGTAGCTGCGTCCCCTTGAGCGCCACGTAGGCTCCGTGCAACGGCGTTCCCGAGCTGGAGTCAGTCAGTTTGCCGATGACGGTGTACGGCGCGCGACTCAACAGCGTGTCTTTCCCGATCGTGAGCACCGCCAGCTCCCCGCCTTCGACCTGAACGTGCTTGACGTAGGTGTCGATGAACACGGCCCGCGATCGCACGCCGCTCGCTTTTTCGGTTCGGGTCGCGACGATGGGCATGCGGATGTTCCATCGCCGGATGAACCATGCGCCGTTCCGGGCCCGCACGAACTCCATCTCGCCACCGGCGCCCGCTTCGCGCTGCGCACGCTCCAGCTCCGTGTATGCGAACTCCAGGCGTTGCAACGCGATCGTGTCCCCCTGCAGCCAGATGGTCCCCTCGATGTCGGGGAGCTTCCGCTCCTTGACCGGCGCGAAGGCGATCCCGACCCGGCGCGCATCCGAGCGCGGATCCACGCGGAGGCAGTGATCGGCCAGGAACCCGTCGGAGATCAGGAGGTCGATATCGGGGGCGAAGTAGGTCACCCATCCCTGCTCGTCCGCGACGACGTATCCATCCTGCCTGAGCGCGTCCGGCCGCGCGCTCTTCCAGGGGCGCGTGGTGACTCCGGACCCGATGCTCGAGTGGTGCTCGAGGACCTTCCCGTTCCTCGGGTTCAGCGACCGCTGATAGCTGACGATGGTCGCGCCGAGTCCCCGCATGCCGGCGCTGAGCTGCATCGCGGACAGCGCGGTGCGCACCTGCTCCCAGAGGGCAAAGGAATCGCTCGCGTCGTCCTGATTCCGCACGTGGGCGCAGTTCGCTCGCGAGTCGACGCGAATGGCGTCGAGGGTGATTCGCTGGCTCTCGACATCCAGGGCCCGCACCACCTCGCGATCAGGCCCGAGCTGGAAAGGTCCCGAAAGCTCCGGGCGGAAGCCCAGCCGGCGCACGCGGAGCCGGTAACTCCCAGCCTCGGGCGCGCGCATGTGATACTCGCCGGCCTCGGTGCTGAGCGCGCGGCTCCGGACGGTCATCGCGCTGTCCACGAGCTCCACCACGACGCTGCTCAGCGGCGTCATGGTCGCGCGCTCCCTCACGAGACCACGTACCGTCTGCGCCTGCATGCCGTGCGGCAACAGCAGCAGGGCTGCGAGCAACGTCTTGCAGGTGCTCATCGTACCTTTTGCTCGGCGTTGCTTGAGAATCTCTTCCGTTTGGGCGCCGAGGCTAGAAGACAACGATGAGGATTCGATTAAACCCTTTCCGGCAGGCCGCTCAGACCGGAACTGGCCACTCAGACCGAACAAAGCCGCTCAGACCGAATACTGCATGAGCACGGATGACACGGATGACACGGATTTCACGAATGCAAGCCGCAACCTTCAGTGCGCCAAAGCCGACCAGAAAGAATCAACAACAAGTTGTTTCTTGTTTTCGCCTGGGGCGACGGTCTCGAACGCTTGCATCCGTGTCGTTCGTGTCATCCGTGTCATTCGTGCTCATGCAGTACTCGGTCTCAGTGGCCATTCGACGAGGGTTTGGTCCGAGTGGCGTTGTTCGATCTGAGTGCCATTCGAAAGACCGAGGCTATGGTACGAAGAAGAACCGGGTGAGATGGAAAAACACCGGCGCGGCGAACAAGAGTGAATCGATCCGGTCCAGTACCCCGCCGTGCCCCTCGATCAGCGTGCCGTAGTCCTTCACGCCGCGGTCGCGCTTCACGGCGGACATCACCAGCCCGCCCGCGAACCCCATGAGCGTGATCGCCAGCGACATCAGGGCGGCCTGACCCGGACGGAATGGCGTCGCCCAGTACAGCGCCGTACCGACCGCGACCGCCGTGACCGTGCCGCCGATGAAGCCCTCCCACGTCTTGTTGGGACTCACCGTCGGCGCGATGGGGCGCTTCCCGAACAGCTTGCCCCACACGTACTGCATCACGTCGTTCAACTGCGCCACGAGCACGAGATAGAACAGCAGCGTCGCGCCCGTCCCGGTGTAGCCGGGTATGTCGAACATGAGCAGCGCCGGAGCGTGGCTCACGCAGTACACGCACGCCATCAGCCCCCACTGCACGACGGACGACCGCTCGAGGAAACGCGTCGTGTCGCCCGCCAGCGCCATGCGGCTCGGGATGGCCATGAAGGCGTACACCGGGATCAGGACCGCGAAGAGGCCGTACCACTCGATGTACACCAGCGCATACTGGATCGGCGCGAAGATGAAGAACGCCCAGAACAGCGCCGCGTGGTCCTGGCGCGCCGTCGGCGCCAGCGTCATGAACTCGCGCATCGCCAGGAAGCTCATGAGCGCGAACAGCAGGATCGATCCCACGCCGCCGGTTGCGATCGCGAGGCCGAAGACGAACACCATCACCCACCAGGCGCGGATCCTGGCGTTCAGGTTCTTCACCGTCGCGCGCGCGCCGTCGCTCTTGGCGCGCTTCGACAGGATCCATCCGATGATCGAAGCGACGAGCAGCAGTGCGAGGACGCCGTAGATCAGCTTTCCCGTGATCGTCGAAATGAACGGTGCGTCGAAGCCCCGGAGCTCGAGGGTCGGTCGCGGCTCCTGAGTCACGTTCATCGGTCTTTGAGCGCGAGCATCGCGGCGCGCGCCCGGGCGAGGAACGCGTCCTTGCCTTCGTTCGGCTCCATGCGCATCGGCGCGCCGAAGATCACTCGGCCCAGCAGCGGTACCGGCAAGGTCTCTCCCTTGGGAAGGATGCGGTTCATGTTGTCCAGCCACACGGGCACCAGCTCGAGCCCTGGCTTCAACCGGCACAGATGGTACATGCCGCTCTTGAACGGCAGCACCTCGCCGTTCATGCTGCGCGTCCCCTCAGGGAAGACGATGATGCTCTTGTCCTCGCCCATCCCTTCCGCGATCTGCTCGATCGACAGTTGCGCCGTTGTCGGTGAACCCGTCGCGCCGGCACGCTCGATGAGGATCGCCTTGAACACCTTGCCCGACAGGTAGCGACGCACCGCGCCGCGATTCCAGTAGTCGCCGCCCGCGACGGGACGCGTCCTCTCGCGCAGCTCCGGCGGGAGCGCCGCCCAGATGACCACGAAGTCGAGATGGCTGCTGTGGTTCGCGAAATAGACACGCTGCCGCGCGTCGGTGGGTGGTTCGGTCCAGTGCGCGCGCGCTCCCGAGACGAGACGAGCGAATCCCGCGAGCAGGGCGCCGATCATCGCGCCTTGAGCGCCGCCGCGATGCGCCGCGTCCGAAGCACGAGCGTCAGCGCGGAGCCCAGCACGATGACCCACAACGCGACCACGAGCGCCCAGAGCGTGTTGTTGACGGGGTACTCCACCGCCGCGACCAGCGCACCGAGCGTGAGGGTGAACATGCGGTGCTGCTTGGCCATCGGCCCGCGAAAGTCCTGCGGGAATCCCAGCGAACCGCCGAGGAGACGCACGTACGCCGTGAGCACCGCCAGGATGGCCGCGGATACGCCGAGGCACACTCCCAATTGATACTCCTGTGCGGCGTAGCCCGCGCCGACAAGAATGAGGATGTCCGCGACGCGATCGGGCATCTCGTTGTACAGCTCTCCGGTTTTGGACTTCAGCCCACCCTCGATCGCGAGCAGTCCGTCCAGCAGGTTGCACAGCAGTCGCAACTGAATTCCCGCGGCGGCGACCACGAGCCAGATCGACACCTCGCCGGCGCGGGGCGACCGGAAGATCCCGGCCACCGGCCCGGCGCTCGCCTGGCCGGCGACATAGAAGGCATAGCCCGTGAGCGCCGCAAACAGGATCGACACCACCGACACCTGATTCGGCGTGACACCAACGCGGGCCAGAGCGCGAGCGATCGCGGACGGCCACGCCCGGCCGCGCGTCTTCAACTGCCGGCGATTGGCTGCTTCCATAGTTGAGTTGCCACCAGGGAGGGTGCGCGCAACTTTAGCCGTGAATACCCCCTTCGTCCATCAGGAGGTCATCATGTCCGTGTCGATCCGCCGCCACGCGCTGCTCGCCGTGTGCGTTCTCGCGCTTGGATGTCGCTCGCGCGGCGACGTTGCCGACAGCGCGCGCGGCGACGCGTCCGCGGCGCCCGGCACCTACACGCTCGGCGACTTCGGGGGGCTGCGCTGGCTCGAGGGGCAGTGGCGAGGAACGTTGCCAGACGGCAAGCACTTCTACGAGCGCTATCGCTTTGTCGACGACTCGACGCTCGTGATGCATTCGTTCCCCGACTCGACGTTCGGCACGCCCCGCGACAGCTCACGCGTCACGCTGCGCGGCGGCAGGGTCTCGGACGGAAATTCCGTCGCGACGCGGTTGGACTCAACGGGTGTGGACTTCGCGCCACATCGGGGCGCGGGGTACAACTACAGTTGGGCGCCTGAATCCGCGGACAAGTGGAACGCGACGGTACGAGGAACGGATGGCTCACAAGCTGTCGTCTACCCGTTACATCGCGTTGGCGGCCGACCGTAGCCCGCATGCCGCGAGCCGTGCTAGGTTAGCGGTTCGCATTTCGCTCTGTGCGCGACGGCTCGCACGTCAACGGACAACGTTGGACGTCGAACGTTCGACGTAAGACGTCCAACGTGTGCGTACCCACCGGTATCCCCCCCATGCGTCTACCCCTCCGCCCCACATTCCTTGGCCTCGGTGTCCTGGCCGCTCTCTCGTGCGCGCCGGACCGGCTGACCAACACGCAGCCCGCGGCGCTGAGCGAGTTCGCGCGACGCGCGAACCTGATGCCCGAAGTACGCATCACCGAGATCCACTACGACAACGCGGGCGCCGACGCGCTCGAGAGCGTCGAGATCTCCGGGCCTGCCGGGATGGACGTGACCAACTGGAGAATCATTCCGTACAACGGCGCGAACGGCACGCAGTACACGCCGATCGGCACGTTCACGGGCGTGATTCCCGCCACGTGCAGCACGCGCGGCGTGCTCGTCGTCCCGATCCTCGGCCTGCAGAACGGCGCTCCAGACGGGCTCGCGCTGGTGGACGCCGCCGACAACGTCATCGAGTTCCTGTCGTACGAAGGCGCCTTTACGGCGACGAATGGCCCGGCCGGCCCGCAGCCGCCGTTGCGGCCGCTCGGATTGGCCTCGAGAGACATCGTCGTCTTCGAGACGGGCGGTGCGTCGGAGCCCGCCTCGCCACCCGAAGCGGTACTGTCGCTTCAGCGGAACAGCTTCGACGTCTGGACCGGGCCGGTGACCAACACCTTCGGCGCGTGCAACGACTTGCCGGCGCCGTCCACTCCGGTCGCTTCCATCACGCTCGCACCGGCATCCGCGAGCATCCTCGCGGGTTCGTCGCAGACGTTCACGGCGACGGCGTTCGACGCGGAAGGCAATCCGATCCCGGGCGCGCCGCTGGGCTGGTCGAGCAGCGACCCGGCGATCGCAAACGTGAACGCAACGGGTGTCGCGACCGGGAACGAACCGGGCGAAGTGACGATCAGCGCGACCGCGGTCAGCGGCGCGAACGCAAGCGCCACCCTGACGGTCACCGAGCCGACGCCGCTCCCGCCCACGGACGTCTTCATCAGTGAGATCCACTACGACAACTCGGGCGCCGACGAGAACGAGGCGATCGAGGTCGAGGGGCCCGACGGCACGGACTTCACGGGCTGGAGCCTGGTGCTCTACAACGGGAACGGCGGCGTCACGTACGGGACGATCGCGCTACCGGCGACGGCGACGAGCTGCGGCACGGCGCGCGCGGTCACATACGCCGCGGCGGTCGGCCTCCAGAACGGATCGCCCGACGGCGTGGCACTCGTGAACGCGAGCGGAGCCGTCGTGGAGTTCCTCTCCTACGAGGGCACGTTCCGAGCGACGAACGGCCCGGCCGCGGGCCGCCGGTCGATCGACATCGGCATCGATGAGACGGGAAGCGGTGGACTCAACACGTCGCTCCAGAAGGACGCCATCGGCTGGTTCGGTCCCTCCGTCTCGAGCTTCGGCGCGTGCAACGTCGCGCCGCCGCCCTTCGTGTCGATCTTTGGCCGCGACGGCTCGGACCCTCCGGTCCCGGTCGGGTTCGAGATTCAGCTCTTCGCCAACTTCAACGACGGCCGCGGCAACACCGCGCCCTCCACGTTCGAGTGGAGCAGCGATGCGCCCGCGCTCGCGAGCGTCGATGCGGATGGTGTCGTCCACGCGCTCGGCGCCGGCATGGCGATCGTTCGTGCCACTGCCCCCAACGGCGCGACGGGCTCGTTCACGCTGCCCACGATCATCGCGACCCCCAGCCCGACCGCCGTGTACGCCGGCAACACCGAGTTCGGCGTGCCGAGGGACAAGGACCCGGGCGACGACTTCATCATCAGGCGCGAACAGTACACGACGTCATTCAACAGGTGGCGCGGCATCCCGAACTGGGTGAGTTTCAACCTCGAGGCCACGCACTTCGGCGATCAGGATCGCTGCAACTGTTTTACGTTCGATCCGGAGCTGCCGAAAAGCTTCAAGCCGTACACGACCGCGGATTACACCGGGGCCAGCGCCTTTCATGGCTACGGCATCGACCGCGGACATCTCGCCCGTTCGTTCGATCGCACCGCGGGCAACCTCGACAACGCGACGACGTTCTACTTCTCGAACATCATCCCGCAGGCGTCGGACAACAACCAGGGCCCGTGGGCGGTGATGGAGATCGCCGTCGGCGACATGGCGCGCTTCCAGAACAAGGAGGTGTACGTCATCGCCGGCGCGTCGGGCAGCAAGGGCACGATCAAGGGCGAGAACAACATCACGATCCCGTCGCACGTCTGGAAGGTTGTGGTGATCATGCCGCGCGACCAGGGACGCGCCAACGTGGACAGCTACGACGACATCGAGGTGATCGCCGTCATCATGCCGAACGACGCCGGCATCCGCAACGTGGACTGGAACACGTATCGCACGACGATCAACGCGGTCGAGGCGTTGAGCGGATACAACCTGCTTTCGCTGCTGAACACGAGGATCGAGGCGGTCGTCGAGGGCGGCATGCAGGACGAGCTGGCGCTCGTCGATCAGCTCGTGGCCGACGGCAGGCTCCCGGCCGCGAACGGTATTGCCCTGGTGAACAAGCTCGAAGCGGCAGCCGTGGCGATCGATCGCGACAACATCAGTGCGGCGATCAATCACCTCGAGGCGTTCCTGCACCAGGTGGACGTGTTGAGCAGGTCGCGCATCGATGCGACAACGGCAGCGAGTTTGCGCGCGGTGGCGACTGCGTTGATCGAGTCGCTGCAGTCGTAAAGCAGGGACCAGGGATCGGGGGTCAGGGAATAGGGCAACAGCAGCGGCCCTATTCCCTATTCCCTAGTCCCTATTCCCTAGCCTTCAAACGTCGTCCTCCCTCCGGCCACCGTCCGCACGATCCGGATGTCCTTGATCGTGTCCGGAGGGACGTCGTGCGGGTCCTTCTCGAGCATGACGAAGTCGGCGAGCTTCCCGGCCGAGATCGTTCCCTTGAGGTTCTCCTCGTAGGACGCCCGCGCGCCGTTGGCCGTCGCGATGCGCAGCGCTTCGTCCACCGTCACCTTCTGGTTCGGGCCCCACTCCCGTCCGCGGTAGTCCTTGCGCGTCACCATGCTCTGGATCGCCATCAGCGGCTCGAACGGGCCCGGGCCGTAGTCGCTCGCGCCCACGACGTTGATCCCGCTGTCGAGGAACGAGCGGTGCGCGAACATCCAGCGCGCCTTGTCCTCGCCGTACTGCGACCACTTCTCGCCGTGGTAGTACACGTACGTCCAGAACGGCGTGGGGATGGTACCGGTCGCCTTGATGCGTCGCAGAAGTTCCGGGTTCACCAGCGTGCAGTGCTCGATGCGGTGCCGGCGGTCCGGGTGCGGCCACTGCTTCAGCACGCGCTCGTAGGCGTTCAGCACCATGTCGATGGTGACGTCGCCGTTGGCGTGGATCCCGACTTGCCAATTATTGCGGTGCGCGTCCTCCACGATCTCGTGGATCTCCTGTTGCGTCATCGTGAGGATGCCGTGGTCGGTGGTGCCGACGTACGGGGTGCTCATGCGCATCGTGCGCTCGGACGCCGAGCCGTCGGCGGTGCGCTTCACGCCGCCCACGCGAATCCACTCGTCGCCGAAGCCGGTGTAGACGCCGGCGTCGCGGAGCCGCTCGTACGGTCCGCGCACCATCATGTACGCGCGGTGCCGCAGCTCGCCCGCGCCGCGCGCGTCCTCGTAGGCGCGAATCGAGTCCGACCCCGCGCCCGCGTCGTGGACCGAGGTGAGTCCCACTTTCGCGAACAGCTTCGACATGTGCTGCATGCCGAGCCGCCCGCGTTCGCGCTGCTCCTCGGGGGTGAAGCGCTCCTGCTCGCCCACCCGGTTGAGGACGTTGCGCGCCAGCTCCGCGACCCGGCCATTATGCTCGCCGCCGGCGCCGCGGAAGAACCGTCCGTGATCGGGGTCGGGGGTGTCACGCGTGACGCCGGCCTGCTTGAACGTGTACGAGTTGTACCAGCTGGTGTGTCCACCGCGATGGTGCACACCGATCGGGTGGTTCGCCGACACCGCGTCGAGGTGCTCACGCGTGAGCGGCCCGTCGGAGAGCTTGGTGTCGTCGAACATGAAGCCCTGCACCCAGTGACCGGGCGGCGTCTGCGCGGCCTTCTTGCGCAGCGTCTCCTGGATCTCCTTTACGCTACGGACGTTGGCGTCCACCTCGTACAGCTCGTTCACGCCCCGCGGGTGACAGTGGCAGTCGATGAACCCCGGGACGATCGTGGCCCCCGCCGCGTCCACAACGGGCGTGTCGCGCGTGGCCAGGTTGCGGACGTCGGCGTTGCTCCCGACGGCGATGAAGCGGCCATGTTTCACGGCGAAGGCCTGGGCCCGCGGGAGCGCCGTGTCGATCGTGAGGACGCGGCCGTTGACGACGATGAAGTCCGGCGCTTCCGTGGGAACGGGCGGCAGCTTTGGATGGGCGAACGCTTTCGCGAACGGAACCTTCGCGAGCGTCGCGGCGCCGGCGAGCATGGCGCTCACTCCGAGAAACTCGCCTCTCGAGTATTTGCGCATGGGCGAGAACGTACGGCGCCTGGTCGCTTCCGATAAGACCTGGCCTGGCCACTCAGACCAAGGCAGGCTGCTCAAGCCGAGTACTGCATGACCACGAATGACACGGATGACACGAACGACACGGATGCAAGCGTTCGAGTCTGGTGCCGACCAAAAACAGACAGAACTTGTTGTTGATCGGCGCGCCGCAGGTTGCGGCTTGCATTCGTGTCCTCCGTGGAATCCGTGTCATTCGCGCTCAGGCAGTATTCGGTCTGGGATGGGTAAATGGGTCTGGGATGGGTAAATGGGTCTGGGATGGGTAAATGGGTCTGGGATGCGTGAATGGGCCCGGGATGTGTGAATGGGCCGGCCGTTGCTGTTGTTCGTGTCCGTTCGTGTAGTGTTCGTGTTCGTTCGTATTCCCAGCGATGCCTTTCCTGAAGATCCATCTCACCAAGCGCACCGACGGCGGCGTCGTCCTCAAGTGCGTGCGCGCCGACGGCTCCGAGACCTGGCAGAAACAGGAGGGCCGTCATGCGACCTTCTTTCCGCTGCACGACCTCACGCACCTCGCCGTGGAAACCGTCCTCGGCATCCACGCGGGTTTCTACGGCCTCATCGCCAGCGGCTGGTCCATCGACGACACCACCGGCAAGGCCTCGCGCGGCGACCTCCCCGACGAAGCCCTGTTCGCCGAGTACGTCGTCGGCACGCTCGACAGCGAGCGCGCCAGTGGAGCCCGCTGGACCGCCGACGAATTCAACGAGACCGCCGAGCGCTTCGCCCGGAGCGCCGGCCGCTCTTCGCCTCGCCGCCTTACCGACGACGAGATCGCTCGCGTCCGCAAGCTCAGGGCCGAGCTCTTCGCACGGTGGCACGCGCTGCGGCCGGGGGAAACCCTGTCTCTGGATTTCGACTCAGAGCCTCCGGGCGCGGTCCGTCACTTGCACCCCTGATGGGTTCGCACGGGACCGCACGCACTCATGAAGATCGTCGTGATCGGACAATCGAAAGGGCCGTCCAGCGACGAGGCGCATGTCGAGACCTATCGCGCGCTCGTCCACGAGCTCGCCTCGCGCGGGCACGACGTGCTGCTCCTCGAGCGCGGCGTACCAGTGCAGCCCGCTCCGCGCCGCTCGGCCCACCTCACCAACCGGCGCTGGACTCTGTACAGCTCGGCCGAGGACCTCAAGCACCGGTACATCCGCCGCATTCGCGACGCCGACATGGTGATCGTGGCATCGCCGGAGCAGGAAGGCGTTGACGTCAGCGCCTGGGTCATCGATACGGCCAAGGGCGTGAAGGCCTTCTTCGACGCCAACACCCCGGCCACCCTTCAGGAACTGGAGCGCGGCGAGGCCGGCGCGGTCACGGAGGCGCTGATCCCCAAGTACGACCTGTATCTCGCCAGCGTGGACGGGCCGGCGCTCGAAAAGCTCCAGCGGGAGTACCATTCGCCGATGGCGCGTACCCTCGACGGCGGCGACCGGGCGGCGACCCTCGAGCGCTACGTCACCGAAGTCGTGACGGGACAACTGATGGCCTGAGCGGTACATTCGTGGAGCGTTCCAGCGGCGGGCCGCCGGTTGCTCAACGACCTTCGCACTCACCTCGAAGCGTCACTCGGTAACGCGTACACGATCGAGCGCGAGCTCGGTGGCGGCGGCATGTCGCGCGTCTTCGTCGCCCTGGCAAGCGCTCGGCTTACCGACGTGCACCTCTGCGGACACTCCTGGGGCGCGAATCTCGTAGTGGATTACATGCTGACGCTGCAGGACTCGATGCTCACGACGCGATCCCGCCGGGAGCACGCTGGTCGTGCGCGAGTTTCTCCGCGGCGCCGACAGTCGTCCATGACGTGAGCTCCACTCTCCTCCCCCCAAGGCACACATGCGACGCGCCATACGGCTGGGACTGATCGCCGCCCTTTTCGTGGCGACCGGCCTCGCGCTGCTCTGGGTCACCGGAGCGATCGAGCGCGACGAGCTGTTCACGCTCGCGCTGCGCGCGCTCGGCGTGGTGGCCATCCTCGCCGTCGCCGGCATCGCGTATTCGGCCCTGCGCGGCAGGGTCGACGCTCCCGACAGCACTGATCAACCCGTCCCTTAAAGGAGCCCGAAATGAGTCTCTTTCTCCTCGCCGTGGTGGTGTTGTTCGGCATCGTCGGCATCGGCATCTACAACAACGCTCGTTCGGCGACGGAACATGGTGGACCAGGCGTTCAGCACCATCGAGGTGCAGCTCACGCAGCGCTACGACCTGATCCCCAAGCTCGTCGAGACGGTGAAGCAGTACATGGGACACGAGCGCGGACTGCTCGAGGAGATCGTGCGGCTGCGGTCGCAGGCGGTGTCGAGCCGGACGCCGGCGGAGAAGATCGCGGCGGACAACCAGCTCACGCGCGCCATGGGTCAGCTCAACGTGACCATGGAGAACTACCCGCAGCTGCGGGCGAGCGAGAACTTCGTGCAGCTCCAGCGGTCGCTGAACGAAGTGGAGGAGCAGCTCGCGGCCGCGCGCCGCAGCTACAACGCCGCCGTCACGGATTACAACAACGCCGTGCAGACCTTCCCCAGCTCGCTGATCGCGGGCAGCACCGGCTTCGGGCTGCGTCAGATGTTCGTCGCCGAAGAGCACAAGCGCGGCGACGTCGACATGAAGAGCCTGTTCAGGGCGTGAGCCCGCGACCGGTCAGCACCAGCGTCGGGCGATCTGAGCCAGCTCGACAAGCAGTCGCAGTTGAAGCTCAAGGCTGCCTGCGACTACATCAACGCCGAGGTCGTCGAAGGTCCGGCGTCGCATCGTCACGGTCGGCGTCGTGTGCGCGGCGCTCGGCGCTCATCGTGTACAGCGTCATGTGGAACCGCGGCATACGCGACCCGCGGCTTCCGCTCGGCGGCGCCGGGGCGATCATCGTCCTGTACGGCATGCAGCAGTGGCGCGCGCTCAACAAGACAGTACAAGCAGATCGTCGTCACGCGCGTGGTGAACGGCGCTCGGCCAGGGCATGACCTATTCGCCGGAGTCCCGCTTCACGAAGCAGGACTTCCTCGACATGGACCTGTACGAGAAGACGCGCCGAGAAGTGGCACGCCGAGGACGAGGTGTGCGGGCCGGAAGAACGCGGTGACGTACTCGATTCTCGAGGCCAAGGCCACGCGCACCGAGGGCTCGGGCAAGAATCGGCGCACGGTCACGATCTTCAAGGGCAGCATCGTGCGGCTCG
This sequence comes from uncultured Gemmatimonadaceae bacterium, assembly GCA_963724885.1. GTDB lineage: Bacteria > Gemmatimonadota > Gemmatimonadetes > Gemmatimonadales > Gemmatimonadaceae > DASPMP01. The sequence continues at coordinate 1,504,806 of CAVRWG010000005.1, forward strand.
ACTTCAACAAGAACTTCCTCGGCCACACGGTCGTGGTGCCCGACAGCGAGAGCAAGATCCTCGGCGGGTTGTTCGGCGAATCGTCGAGCCGGCGCCAGAAGGACCTCTGCCGGCTGGAGAACGTCGACTTCGAGCAGGCAGTACAGCGTCTACGGCACGGACCAGCAGGAAGCGCGCTACATCCTGACGCCGAAGATGATGGAGCTGATCCTCGAGGCGCGGCGCGTGCTGCACTCGGACGTGCGCCTGTCATTCCACGACAACTCCGTGTTCGTGACGATCCCGCAGAACCAGGAACCGGTTCGAGGTGGGCGGGATCTTCGGCGGCAAGGTCACACCGGAGATGGCGTGCGGCGAGCTGGTCGACGTCGTGCAGACTGGCCGAGCGGCTCATCGACACGCTGGAGCTCGAGACGCGGATCTGGACGCGCGTCTGAAGCGCGTTATGCGGCGGGAAGGCCGGGCGTTCGGTATTGAAAGGCGCTGTAGTGACGTGTTATGCTGCGCGCCACGCAGTAAAACTCAGTATTCTTCGCTGCCTAATTGCCGTTAGCCTGACCAAAATGGAATGTCGATAATGAAGGCAAGGAAGGCTGACGTTCGACCCATGCGCACGAAGACGCTCGATGAGCTTGAGAGTCATGTGTGGGGCCCTCCGACTTACGACAGCCATCTGGTCCGCACGTGCCATCGCTTGCGCACGAAGCCGGTCGGAGAATTTACAGTTGAGGATCTCCGGATCATGATCGGCCAGAACATTGGCCTGCCGTATCTGATTCCCATTGCCGTCGAGAAGCTCGAGCTGAACCCGTGGGCTTCGGGAGACATGTATCCAGGTGATCTCCTGAAAATGGCTGCAAAAGCGGAGTTTCCATGGCACTCGCAGAAGGACCTCAGCTCCCGGATGCGGTCAGTCGTACAGAAGGCACTGACCGACATACCGTCCTTCCAGCAGTTGGATACCGAAGGCATGCCCAACTTGGACGTTCCTAGTGAGGAGTTAGCTGAAGACATTCGGGAGCAACTCCTTTCGACACTTGAGCGGCTCTAGGTCCCGATGAGCGGCAGGCTAACGAGGAGTTGTAGCCGACGGCGGCCCCAAGCAGTTTGGTTGAGTAGTTCACACTCGGCGCCGCGGCTAAACTCCGGGCGTTAGGTCGACCAGAGAGGGATACTCTGATCAGGGCACTGTTAGTACTGGCACTCGTTGGCGCGGGTGCATGCCGCGAGAATCGCGACCCAACGGTACCTCCCGATGAGCATTACCGCTCGGTGATTCCGATCGAGCCACTGGGCGTTGCGCACCTGCGAATTCGCAACGACTCCCTGCTCTTCACGGTACCGATCCGCTTTCACAATACCACTGCCGACACGATCTACTTTGGCTGTCGTCCCATCGCTCAGAGCGTCAAAGGCGCCGTGTGGGCGTCGTGGAGAGCACCGCTGGACCGATGTGAGCGCGCGGTGCTTCGTATCTTGGCACCTGATGCACAATTGGTGGATACGACACTGGTCGTCATAGATCGAGGGCCAGGCGCGCACTCTATTTACGCGTCATGGCCGGTGCGCACACGTTTCAGAGTCTACTACCAACTGAGGCGGGTGCGTGGGGAAGCGCTTCTGTCTGGTGGAGGCAGCGCCGGCAAGGGATGGTCGAAGCCATTTGTAATCGAGCGTTCCTAGTCGGCGACCTAACGAGGAGTTGTAGCCGACGGCGGCCCCAAGCAGTTTGGTTGGGTAGTTCACACGCAGCGCCGCGGCTAAACTCCGGAGCGTTAGGCGGGCGACCAGGATACCACGATGGGTCTCGAGTTCGTCGAGCTGGTTATGACGCTCGAACAGGAGTACGACATCGATATCGAGAACCATGATCTCGAAGGCGTGCGCACAGTACGTCAGCTCTGGACTGTCGTCGCGACGAAGACGCAGATGCAGCCGATCCTTTTCGGACCTGAGTGGGATCACTTCTGCGAGCTGGTGGCCCAAGATCTCGGTCTTCCACGCGCTCTTGTCGTTTCCGACGCTGATTTGTTCGTCAATCTCCATATCGATTAGCCGCCGCCTAACGAGGAGTTGAAGCCGCCGGCGCTTCGGTCGGAAGCGGCTGGCTCGCTGCGCTCGCCGGCCGCATTATTGATCATGCGCCGCGGCTTAACTCCGGGGCGTTAGGCAGACGACACGCGCGCCATCTTTTGAATGGTTTTGTAGCTTTCGATGTGCCGCGGGGTGGTCCCCAGTGGGAAGGCCGATGCAATGGGTTCGACTCCCATGATGTTCCAAGGGTATCGGAGCTCTGCGATCGAGGTTCGATTCCTCGGGCGGCACCTGGGTCTCTGCTCCCGCTGCCTAACGGGCGGTTGTAGCTGGCGGCGCTGTGAAGCAGTTTGGTTGGGTAATGAAAGTTGGCGCCGCAGCTAAACCGCAATCGCGTTAGGTGGGCACAACTGAATTCATCGGTGCTTAAGCTCCGCAACCTCATTCCGGTGCTGGTGGTCGCGTGCGCGCCAACAGATCCCTGCCTGGAGTCAAAGAGCATCAGGGTCCGGTCGCCTCGCGGCGATCGGATAACCACAGTGTACCCAGGCGGGTGCGCTAACGTTTTTCTCGCTCCCCAAGTGATGGTGGAGTTCAAGGCTGGGGGCGGCGGAGGCGTGTTCGCAGTACGGGATAGTGCTGCGGATATCAGAGCACGGTGGCTGAACAACGATACGCTCGAGGTCTCGTTTCCCAGCGGAGTTACCGTCGAGCAGCGTCGTACATTCAGCCAGTATCAAAACGAGATAGTGCAAGTGGTTTATGTAGAGCGCGTACCACCGTGACTTGAGATATTCGCTCGTGCCACCTAACGAGGAGTTGAAGCCGACGGCGCTTCGGTCGGAAGCGGCTGGCTCGCTACGCTCGCCGGCCGCATTATTGATCATGCGCCGCGGCTTAACTCCGGGGCGTTAGACGGACGACAAGGTTCGCGATAACAAGCGCCAGCTCGAAGGCACGGATTCTCATCGAGCGTTCCCTCTACCCAGACAAACAGTGATGGACACGTTGGCAGTCGCGATCGGATTCGCCGCGCTCCTTCTTTTAGACTGGCGCTACCGGACTCGCAGTTTGCGATTAGCCGCCGTGTTGGTTGCGCTAGTAGTCCTCGGGCACAGCCAACCCAGTACCACTGTAGCCGGACGCCGCGCGAGCGCCGCCTCGCCAACCGAGCGGGCCGCGATTTTGCGCGGCGAGTCGATGTCGGAGTACATGAGCGGCGTGGTTATCATGCGAAGGTTTGTGGAAGACCAGGTCGAAGTGACTCGCAGTCCCCGCTTACTCGCGCTTGGCGCACTCGTATGGCTGGCCTGCTCGACGCCGCATCGTCGCGTCGTCGCGAACGCCGGAGATGCTTCGCATGGCGCTGACAAGCCCAAGGATCATGTCGCCGCCGTCTAACGAGGAGTTGAAGCCGACGGCGACCCCAAGCAGTTTGGTTGAGTAGTGAAAGCTGGCGCCGCGGCGGAACTCCGGCGCGTTCTATGAGAGCGACTGTCAAGGACGGGCTTCGCCCCAGCTGATCGCCTCGGCGCTTTGACCTTGGCAGTCAGCCCCGACTTCAACGTGGGCGAGACCTTCGGCTTCGCTTGGGACGGCGCAGTCTTCGTCGGTATCGTTCGCATTCGCGTCAGCTCCAGGTTCGAATTGCACGTGATGCAAGCGCTCGGGCCGCGCGAGGCGGACCAGGGTTCTATCTGAGACTCGGCACGCATGCCGGCCTGCGGCTTATTCGGGTCCTGCGGGAGGGCCTATGGTTAGGCGAGTGCCTCGGCGGACTGCTGGCCGGGCGAACGCGCCGGGTGAGACTGCCTCCCGCACCCGCGTGCGGAATCCTGAAGTCCTCAGCTGAGGTGAACGCCCACAAGCCGCGGTCTCGAGGATGCCGTCGCTAGCGCGCTTGCAACGTCAGGTTGGCTGGATCGTAGCGTTCTCCTGTTTTCCAGAGTCGGAGCGTGATCGCCGCGAGCTTCCGCGCGAGCGTCACTCGCGCGAGTTCTTCCCGCATGCCCCGTGAGACCATGCCGCGATAGAGATCCTGCAGTGCCCCCGGCCGCACGGTCGCCGCGGTCGCTGCGCTCTTGAACACCGATTTGAGCACCCGATTGTGATTGCGATTCAGGCCGCGGGTCATCGGCGACCGCCGGCGCCGCACCGGCCGACCATGCGCGAGTTGGTAGTCGGCGCTCGATCGACTCACCACCGCGAGCCCGGTATACGCCCACAGGTTTCGCTTGGTCCGAAAGCGCCACGGCGTCTGCATCGTGGCGAGCAGCAGCGCCACCCGCACCGGACCAAGGAACGGAATCGTGCGCAACACGCGCCAGGCTGGATCACGCTTGGCCTCCGCCAGCAACGCCATTTTGGCCCGCGGCCGCAGCTCGCTCAGGACGTCGAGCTCAGCGTACAGGGCGGCCGCCCGAAACTGGACGCCCCGTTGCACCACTTGCGCGAGCCACTCCGCCCGATGCGTCGGGTGATACACCCGCGTCCCCGGCGTCCGAATCCCGCGGGCGCGAAACAACGCCTTGAGTCGCTGCATCACTCGCGTGCCGTCCTGAACGAGATTGGTGTACGTGCGGGCAAGTTCCTTCAGCGTCTCGCGCTCGGGGCTCGCGTGATAGACCGCGCGCAACGCACCACGCCGCAACAGCTCTGACAGCTGATCGGCATCCACTCGATCTCCCTTGTTGCCGTGCGCGGATTCACCACGCCGATCGCAGACAAGCACCCGATCGACGACCGGCGCGAGCAGGTCGTGCAGCCACTGCGCTTGCGTGCCTTCCTCGAAGGTCACGTGGACCGCGCCTCGCATCCCGCGGAAAAACTCCACGAGCGCCGACGCGTCCGTCGGGAGAATCGTCCTGGCGATAATCCGTCCACTTTGCTCGCGCACAGCGGCGGCAATCGTTGCCTGATGCACGTCGAGCGCCGCATACTTCGTTGTTCGTTTCATGAGGGCCGCTCCTGGCTGTGGTCCATGGGACTTCGACAACTCCATGGTAGCAGTCAGGGGCGTGCTCTCAATATCCGTTAGGCCTGCGTCCGAATCCCTCACCGCGCCAACAGCACTCTTGCCGCCGTCCCCACCTGCCACGCCGACAACAGCGCGACAGCCGCCAGCGCGAGCGGGCTCGCCTCGCTGAAGAACACTGCGCAGCTCAAGCCGACGGCGCCGGCCACCCAAGCGAGCCAAGCCAGCCATCGTGGACGCGATGCGTCCTGCCATTCAGCCCAGCCGAGCACCAATGCGCCGAGCGCGATGACGAGATTGCCGAAGCGAGCCGCCATCTGACCGATCGGATGCGTGGCCTCGAAGATTGCGCTCATCTCTGTGCGACCTTGCGCGAAGAGCGTGGCCATATGCGTTCCCGAACCAGCCATGTAGGCGATGTTGAGCGCGTTGAGGCATACACCCACCGCGACCAGCGCCAACGCCGCGATCAGCGCCCCTCTTGTTGGCTCACGCAGGTCGACAGTCGATCGACCGTCGATCAGACGGACCCAGACGCCTGTCGCGACGAGCGCCGATCCGGCGAGCATCGCCAGGTGCAGCGAACGCCAGTACGGCGTCGCGGCAACGATGCGAAGCTGCGACGCCGCGTCGCCAGCGAGGACCGGATGGAAAATCGCACCGACCCCGAGCAACGCGGTACCGGCCAGGAGCGCCACAGCGAGCGTCCGCTGCAGACGAGCCACTACTTTTTCTCCTTGGAATGAGAAGAATCAGCTCAATGTACTCCGCCAACTCGATGCTGGGGCGGGTCTGCCTCGTGACCGGCGCGAATCGCGGACTGGGGAAGGAGACCGCGCTCGGCCTCGCCCGTCAGGGAGCCAACGTGGTTCTACTCGGCCGCGATGCGAGTCGACTCGTCCGGGCAGGTGACGACATCAAACAAGCGAGCGGCAGTCCCGAGGTCTCACACGTTGTCGTGGACCTTGGCTCGCTGGAGTCGGTGCGCGTGGCCGCCGCCGAGGTCGCCCGCCGCTTTCGTGTCATTCACGTGCTCGTGAACAACGCCGGTGTCAACCTCAAACGACGCGTCATCAGCCCCGACGGCTACGAGATGACCTTGGCGGTGAACCACCTCGGACCATTCCTCCTCACCAACCTTCTCCTCCCGCTGCTCCGCGCCGGCGCGCCGTCGCGAATCGTCAACGTGACGTCGTGGTTCGAACGGTTGGGTCGCATCGACTTCCACGACCTTCATGCCGAACGCAAACGCTACAGCGCCCTCAGCGCGTATTATCAGTCGAAGCTCGCGAACGCGCTGTTCACGTACGAGCTGGCCGACCGACTGCGGGGAACGCACGTCACCGTGAACTGCGTCGATCCAGGGCTCTCGGCTACCGACTTGTTGCGCGACCGGTTGTGGTGGAGTCCGCGCTGGCTGCAGCCGCTCTGGCGCGCCGTGCTCCTCTCGCCGGGGCGCGGGGCCCGTACGGTGATTCACGCCGCGTCGGCACCGGAGCTCGATGACATCACGGGACTCTGCTTCACGAGCGCGGGCCGACGCCAGCAGACGTCGCGCCAATCGCGCGATGTGGCGGCCCGCAGGAAGCTCTGGGAATTGAGCGCCCATTTGACGAACTTCGTCGGTAGCGCCAATCCGTAGAATCCGAAATTCAAGGAGTTACGACCAACACTCCAAACCGGTGCTTCGGTCTCACGTCTGAACGCCGATCTGGCGGATTGTCGCCGACGCAGAGAGAATCAGCGTCACATGAACGTCTTCAGCCCCACGCAACTGCTCGCGCTCGACGCGACGAAATACCTCTACATCCGCGCCGGCGCCGAGCACCGCTTCGTCTTCATCTGGGTCACCGTCGTGGACGGCCGGGTCCTCGTGCGCTCCTGGAACAACAAGGCGAAGGGCTGGTATCGCGCCTTTCTCGCGGAGAAGACCGGCGCCATCCGGATCGAGGGAACGGACGTGACCATCAGGGCCAGACCGGTGCGCAGCGCGAAACTCCTGGACGCGATGGACGTAGCATATGCTGGGAAGTACACCACCGAGGCTAACCTCAAGTACGTAAAAGGGTTCGCCACCACCAAGCGGCGGACGGCGACTCTGGAGCTGCTCCCCGCGTAGCTTTACTCACATGTCGTCATACGCTCGCGACCCCTCGCCCGCTACACGGGCTGCCCCATCGTCGCTGTCGCCCGCTACGCGCGGGCATGGCGACGCCATCGTCCTCGACCGCGTCCGCAAGAGCTTCGGCGATTTCGTCGCGGTCAACGACCTCTCGCTGCGCGTGCCCCGCGGCTCGATTTACGGCTTCCTCGGCCCCAACGGCGCCGGGAAGACGACGACCATCCGGATGATGATGAGCATCTTCTATCCGGACTCCGGCAGCATCTCCATCCTGGGCGAGCCGAACTCCGAGCGCATCAAGGACCGGCTCGGCTACCTCCCCGAGGAGAAAGGGCTGTACAAGAACATGAAGGCCGGCGATCTCGTAACGTACTTCGGCCGGCTGAAGGGAATGACGAAGCAGGCGGCGCGCGCCAGAGGCGACGAGCTGCTGAAGCAGTTCGGGCTCGGCGAGTGGATCAACGCGAAGTGCAAGGCACTCTCGAAGGGCATGGGCCAGAAGGTCCAGATCCTCACGACGCTGATGCACGACCCGGAACTGCTCATCCTCGACGAGCCGTTCTCCGGGCTCGACCCCGTGAACACGGAAGTGGTGCGCGACCTCATTCTCGAGATGAAGCGCGCCGGCAAGACGGTCATCTTCTCGACGCACGTGATGGAGCACGCCGAACAGATCTGCGACCACGTCGTGCTGATCAACCAGGGACGCGTGCTCATCGACGGGCCGATCACGTCCGTGCGGTCGTCCGGCGGCAGCACCATCCAGCTCGACTACGACGGCGACGGCGCGGTGCTCAAGACGCTGCGCGGCGTCACGCGCGTCAACGACGCGGGCAAGCACGCCGAGTTCGTGCTGGCGCCGGGACACGACGCCGACGACCTCCTCATGCAGATCGTGGGCAAGGTGAAGGTACGGCGGTTCGACACCCGCGAGGCATCACTGCACGAGATCTTCGTGCGTTCCGTCGGCGGAGACACCTCGGTGCGCGGAGCCAACCATGCTTAAATCACTGCTCGTCGCCCAGCGCGAGATCCTCGAGCAGCTCAAGACGAAGGGCTTCTGGATCGGGCTCTTCCTGTTTCCCGTCATCATCATTCTGTCGGTCGCCGGCCCCATCTGGCTGGAGCGCACCAAGAGCGTGCGTACATACGCGGTGCGCGACTCGTCCGGATGGCTCGCGGAGGCCGTCCAGCGTGAAGGCGCGGCGCTCGACACCAGGCGCCTGCTGCTCGAGGCTCAGAGGCGCCAGATGGAGAACAAGAACGTGACGGCGCTGCCGCCGGTGCTGGCGCGCCTGGCGCCGGTCGCGGCCAAGCTGCCGCCGTCGCAGCTGGACTCGGCGGCCCGCACCCTGGCGCTGGGCGACACCGCTGCGGTCGCGGCGCTCTCGGATTCGAACCGCGCCGCCGTGCTGGCGGCGCGTGCGGAATTCAAGGAGTGGTGGGACAGCGCGTCGGCCCAGACCATCCGCGCGGTGTCGCAGGGCCCCGCGCGCGGCAAGTACCAGCGCGTCGAGGCGACGGGGGATCTCAACAAGCGGGTGGGCGATGGCGAGCTGTTTGCCTATCTCGACATCGGCAAGGATCCCGTGAAGGACAACGGCGGGCTTGCTTATGTGTCGCGCAACCTCACCGACGACGACCTCAAGGACTGGTACGAGGAGACCGCGACCGTCCTGGTGCGCAGGCGTCGTCTCGCGCAGCAGAATATCAGTCCGCAGACCGCGGCGTGGCTCACGGCCCAGACACAGTTCACACAGCGAACGGTGTCCGAAACCGGGGAGCAGACGTCAGTGGGGATGAAGGACCGGTTGCGCCAGAACGCGCCGATGGTGTTCGTGTACCTCCTGTGGATCTCGGTGTTCGTGATCACGCAGGGCCTGCTGCTCGGCACGATCGAGGAGAAGTCCACGCGCATTTCGGAAGTGCTGCTGTCGTCGGTGTCGCCGGTGCAGCTGATGGCCGGGAAGCTCCTCGGCGTGGCGGCGGCCGGGCTGATGATGATCCTCACATGGGTGGGCACCGCCCTGCTGGCGACGAAATTCGTGCCGCGCATGCTCGGTGCGCCCGGATCATCGGATTTCTCGGCGATGCTCACCGAGCCCGCGATGCTGGCCGGCTTCGTGATGTATTTCGTTCTCGGGTACCTGCTGTACGGGGCGATCCTCATCGGCATCGGCTCCGTGGTGAACACCGTCCAGGAAGCGCAGGCGCTCATGGGGCCGGTGACCATGATCCTGATGCTCCCGCTGTTGGCGATGATTCCCATCGGACGCGACCCCAACGGCACGTTTGCGCGGGTGATGTCGTTCATCCCGACGTTCACGCCCTTCGTGATGATGAACCGCGCGGCCGGCCCGCCGACGATGCTCGAGTACGTGACGACGACGCTGCTGCTGGTCGCGACGATCATCGGCGCGCTGTGGGCGTCGGCCAAGATCTTCCGCATCGGCATCCTCATGACGGGCAAGCCGCCGAAGATGCGCGAGATCGTGCAATGGGTGCGCACGCCGGTTGGCATGACCCCCGGCCGTCGCGACTAGCGCACGCTAGCCTTACGCGCGCGGAGCTACCGGCCAAGCGGCCCAATGCGCTCGCGTGGGGTCTCCCGCGCGGACCACGCTGCGCTCCTCGGTCGCTCGCTGCCGCTCCGCTTCCCTGCGGTGCTCGCTGCCTGTCGGCGTCGGCGGGTGTCCGCCTCCGCCTCCAGACGGTCCGCGTGGGAGGCCCCACTGCTCGCAATCCTGGTCCGCTCAGCGCCGCAGTCGCTCTGACTCGTGGTGGGCGTCGCAACCGACGCTGCTCGACAGCTCGCGGTCGCGCCGACACGCGCGCCCCGCTTGCCCGCCGCGGGTCAGAGCGGGCGCGGAGGAGTGAGGGTCCCCTAAGCGGATCGCCTGAGGCGAGCCGCGCCAAATGCGCGGCCGCCGAAGACAGCGAGCACCGCAGGAGCGGAGCGTAGGAGCGCGGCGACGGAGCGAGAGCGACGAGGAGCGCAGCGTGGTCCGCGTGGGGACTTCACTCCGCAGCAACTCGAGCGTGGTCCGCGAGGGCGACCCCCACGCGAGTAGCGTGGTCCGCGAGGGGACCTCACACCGCAGCGAGTCGCGCTGAAAGACTAACCTCGGGACTAACCTCGGGAACGCGGCGGACCGCGGCGCCGATGCTTCTTGCCTGGGGTCGCCGCACGGTCGGACTCGCGAGTCGCATGCGAGGCGCGCCGATCTTCGTTGGCCCGCTGGCGCGAGCGCTCGCCCTGGCGCTGTGCGCGATGCGCGGCCATGCGCTCGTGGATCGGGATCTCGAGACGACCCTCCGGCCGCGCGCGATAATCGAAGTCCGGCAGCGTGACGCGCGGCAGGGTCTTGCCCACCGCGCGCTCGATCGACTTCAGATCGCCTTCCTCCTGCGGCGACACGAGCGTGAACGCCTCGCCGGTCATCTCCGCGCGCGCGGTGCGGCCCACGCGATGGATGTAGTCCTCGGACGCCAGCGGCACGTCGAAGTTCACCACGTGCCCCAGCGCCTCGACGTCGATGCCCCGCGCGGCGATGTCCGTCGCGACCAACACGCGGTATCGCCCTTCCTTGAAACCGTCGAGCGCGTCGGTGCGCTGCTTCTGCGAGCGGTTGCCATGGATCCGCGCCGCGTTGACGCCGCGCTTCGTCAGGTACTCCCACAGCCGGTTGGCGCGGTGCTTCGTTCGCGTGAACACCAGCGCCTCGTGCATGATGTCCCGCTGGATCAGCGTGTGCAGCAGCGCCGACTTGAGCTCCTGCGGCACGGGATACACCGCCTGGGTGATCCCCGTCGCGGGCGCCGCCTTGCGCTCCAGGTTGATGGTCGCGGGATGGTGCAGCATCTCGCGCGTCAGCTCCAGGATGGGCGCGGGCATCGTGGCGCTGAAGAACAGGGTCTGGCGCTTTTTGGGGAGGTGCTTCAGCACGCGCCGGATGTCCGGGAGGAATCCCATGTCGAGCATGCGATCCGCCTCGTCGAGCACGAGGTACTCGATCCTGTCCAGCTTCGCGTACGGGTGCTTGAGGTGATCGAGCAGGCGCCCGGGCGTCGCGACGATGACGTCCACGCCCGTCCGGAACGCGTGTTCCTGCGGGCCCATCCCGACGCCGCCGAAAACGGCGGCCCCAGTGAGGGGAGTGTGCACCGCCAGGTCCTCCAGCTCCTTGAGCACCTGCGCCGCCAGCTCGCGCGTGGGAGTGATGACCAGCGCGCGCGTGGTCTTGCGCGGCTTCTCGAGCAGACGATGCAGGATCGGCAGCAGGAACGCGGCCGTCTTGCCGCTCCCCGTCATCGCGCACGCCAGCACGTCGCGACCCTCGAGGGCCGGCGGGATGGCGTCGGCCTGGATGGGCGTCGGTTGCGCGAAGCCGAGCTCCTTCACGCCGGTGAGAAGACTCGGATGCAGCTTGAGCGAGCGAAATGGCATCGATGAAAGCTAGATTGGACGCCACCGTTGCGTCGGAGAACCGATGGCCGAACTGATCGCGTTGCGACTCATCCATATCCTCGGCGGCATTTTCTGGGTCGGGAGCGGGCTGTTCACCGCGTTCTTCCTCGCGCCCGCGCTGAAGACGGCGGGCCCGGCCGCCGCCGGCCAGGTCATGGCCGGCCTCCAGAAACGCAAGCTCTATACTGCGCTGCCACTCGCCGCCGTGCTCACGATGTTGTCGGGGCTGCGGCTGATGATGATCGTGTCGGCCGGCAACGCCCACTGGTTCCAGCACGCATCCGGCCACATGTATGCTATCAGCGGCGCGATGGGTATCCTGGCGTTCGTGCTCTCGATGATCGTGGCCCGCCCGGCCGCGGTGAAGATGGGCCAGCTCGGGCAGGCTGCGACGTCGGATGGCGCGACGCGCGAGAAGATCGCCGACGAGATGCAGTCGTTGCAGCGCCGAATGACGTTGTCCACGCTGGCCGCCGTGGTCCTGCTCATTCTTGCGGCCGCCGGGATGTCGATCGCGCGGTACATGTGATCGCGGCGCTGTATCATCGCGCCGACGCCGCCATCACGACATGGATGGCGCGCCACGGCATCCGGCTGCTGCGCATCAGCCTCGGCGTGGTGTTTTTCTGGTTCGGCGTGCTCAAATTCTTTCCTGGGCTCAGTCCGGCCACCGAGCTGGCGAGCCGCACGATCGACGCGCTCACGTTCGGCCTGGTGCCGCGCGGCGTCGCCATCAATGTGCTGGCGGCGTGGGAATGCGCGATCGGACTCGGCCTCCTGTTCGGCGTCGCCATGCGGGCCACGCTGCTCCTGCTCTTCGTGCAGATGTTGGGCACGATCACGCCGATCTTCCTGTTCCCCGAGCTGGTGTTCACGCGCGTGCCGTACGCGCCGACGCTCGAGGGGCAGTACATCATCAAGAACGTCGTCCTCGTGAGCGCGGGCATCGTGATCGGCGCCACCGTGCGCGGCGGACGACTCGTAGCTGACCCCACTAGTGCCTAGGGCCTAGGGACTAGGGACTAGGGACTAGGGACGGCCGAAGCACAGTTACGAAGTCCCCTAGTCCCTAGTCCCCAATCCCTACTCCCTACTAGACCGCTCCGGCGTGAGCTGCGTTGTCCACGATCTCGCGCGCTCCGTGCTCGTGCGCGCAATGCGCGCAGCAGTAGTACGTTCCGTTCGCCTCGACACCGTGCCCCACGATGGTGCAGTCGCAGTGGTCGCACCTGGGCGCGACCTTGTTGATCGCGCACTCGAAGCTGTCGAACGTGTAGGTCTTGCCGTCGCTGGTGGTCAGGCGAAACGACCGATCATAATCGTTGCCGCAGACGTCGCATTTGGCCATGCATTCTCCAGTTCGGGTGGAACAGTCCCGGACTGGAGTAATCGTGCCACCGAGAGCTTGAAGGGCGGGATGCGAACGGCGGGATGTGCCAAAGGCGGGATGCGAAGAGCGGGAAAACTCCCGCCCCATGCATCCCGCCTCTAGCATCCCGCCTCTAGCATCCCGCCGTTCGCGTCCCGCCTTCAGTACCTACGGGCAGCGCGCCAACGCTACCGGACATGCCTCGGGATTCGGCGCCGCTGCGCTCGACCCTCCGCCCGGCCCCCCGAACGTGTACAGCGGCCGCTGCAGAACAGCGAGCTCGCGTCCCGGCACCGGCAGCTCGAGGATGGTGTGCTCTGGCAGCGTCTGCCACGCACGCGCGTCGAAGAACGCGATCACGCCGCTCACGCCGATCCCCTCGATGCGCTTCTCGTAGCGCAGCGCGTCCCACAGACTGCCACACGCGCCGTTCAGCTTGCGCGGCACGCAACCCGGCTCGTCCAGGCGGACCGTCCACCGTCACGGCGGAGAGCTGCCCTTGCGCCTGGCGCGAGTTGTTGATCAGCGGCACCGCTTCGGCCGCGCGATTCAGCCGAATCAGCGCCTCGGCTTTCAGCAGGTCCATTTCGGACACGATCATCGCGGGCTGTGGTCCCGCCTGCCACGTCGTCCCGGTGCCGTACCGCCGGAAGAAGTAGCACGAGAAGCGATACGTGCCGCGGCTCGCCGCGAAGATGTTGTTCAGGTTGTAGCCGACGTATGTGCCGCGGCGTTGCGGCCCGCCGCGCCCTGGATGCGCCGGTCCTTCGTCGCAGCTGGAAGGCCACGCGACTCGCCACCGGCGTGTTCACCCAGTTGACGAATCCGTTCGTCGAGTCAGCCGGACCTACGAGCCAGTAGCTGGGCCGTCCGAAATCACTCGGCCGCCCCGGCGTGCGCAGTCGCGCGACGAGACGCTTCCAGTCGTCGAAGAGGATGTCCACCTGCGCGATGGGCGCGAAGTCGGCCGTGATGCCGGCGTCGACGCGCGCGATCACCTCGTCCCAGTCCACCGCGGCGCGTTCGGCGGGCGTGCGCGGCCGGTACGCCAGCAGCCGCGCCGCGAACGAGTTGGCGAGCCGGATGAACTGGTCGCGGTCATCGCCGTGTACGAAGAACCAGGGTCTCGGGCAACGAGAACGTGCTGCGCTGCGCGATCGCGATCGCCGAGTCGAGCATCGCGATCGGCGGCCGTGATCACTGCGCTGCGGTGACGGAGCTGCGGCACGGTGATCGTGTCGAGCGCGAGATTCTCGTCGACCACGAACGCCGAGTCGAAGTAGAGCGCCAGGTAGCCGTGCGAGACGCCCTGCATGAACTTGCCGACGGCGCTTCGTCCGCGCGGTGGTGTTGGCGTCGACGATGACGAGCCCGGAGTCGATCGCGATGATCGCGTCGTTGACGGCGGAGATGTCGCCGTACAGATCTCGTACCACGGCTCCTCGGTCACGTTGTTGCGCGCGTTGACCGCGCTGTTGTTCCACGCCGACCGCGGCTCGGCCGACAGCTCGAGCTGGCCGAAGTCCGCGAAGCCCGACGTGACCTCGTTCGCGATCGTCGAGAACGCCCACGCCGGATAGTCGTCGTGACCCGCCACCGGCCACCACTTGCGGAACGACGGTAGGCGACGATCGCCTCCGTCGCCAGCGGCTGGCTCGTGGCTCGGTCGCGGTCGGGCACGTTGGGGTTCGTGACCCGCAGGTCCTGGCATGCCGTCAGCAGGAGCGCGGGGACCGCGAGGCAATGAATCAGTCTTACGCATGGGTCGTCCTCGCGTCAGAAGGTGATTTCGAGGCTGCCGGTGATCGTCCGGTAGCGCGGATAGTCGAAGCTGTCGAGGCGCACGACCGCATTGCCCACCTCAGGGTCGTAGCCCTTGTAATTCGTGAAGGTCAGCAGGTTGCGCCCGATGAGCGAGAAGGACGCGCCCGGTCGCCCCGACGCGCGTGAGCGCGTGCACCAGCCGCGGACCGAAGCTGTACTTGACCGACACCTCGCGCAGCTTCACGTAGCCGCCGTCCTCCACGAAGTAGTCCGTCGGGATCGTTCGCGGCGTACAGCGCGACGAAGTACTCGATCGGCTTCTTCAGCTCCTGCGGCTTGCCGGTCTGGTCGACGTCGCCGCTGCGGGCCCACTGATACATGCGCTGGTTGGTCTGGTTGTAGAGGTCTCCGCCGATCTGCACGTCCATGAGCGTGAACGCGCTCCAGTTCTTCCAGTTCACGTTGTTGGACACAGCCGAAGTGGAAGTCGGCGTTGCCGTCGCCGATCTTCACGAGCGCATTGCTGCCGCCAGCGTCGCGCTGCACGATCGGCATGCCCCAGCCGTAGTTCGTCGTGCCGATGGTGGAGGTCGTGCCCCAGAGCGTTCCGGTCTGGCCTTCGGTGTAATTGCGGCCGGCGCCCGACCCAGACGAGCAGGCCTTCGTCGTTCACCTGGAACTCGATCCGCGCTCGCCTGCGGCGTCCGCGGGCAGCTCGCCGGGGGACTTGATGAACCGGAAGCCGTACATCGCGCCCAATGGTCTCGTTGGCGCAGCGGAACGCGATCGTGTTGCGCGAGAAGCAGTTCCGGTTGAACTCGCGTGATCTTGTGGCGCGAACGGTCCGCGACCAGACCCGATGCGCCACGTGAGATTCGGGACGCTGGAGCACGTTGGCCTCGAACGTCGCCTCGATCGTGTTGCCTTCCACCGTGCCCGCGTTCTGCCACTGCGAACGTGTAGCCGTAGAAGCCGGCCAGCGGGATCTGGATCAGCTGGTCCACAGACCTTGTTCTTGGCGTACGAGAGCTGCACCGAGTACCGGTCACGGATGATCGCGTCGATGCCGAGTTCCGTCTCCGTCGAGTGCTCCGGCTTCAGGAACTGGTTGCCGAGCGTCTCCTTCACCACGCCGCCGCCCTGTGACGAAGGCGTACGTCTCGAACTGGTCCTCGAAGTCCGGACGTCCGCCGGCCGTGCCGCGCGATACGCGCAGCTTGAACTCGGAGAACATCGGCAGCGGCCACCACGGCTCCTGCGACACGCGGTACGCGCCGCTCACGCGGTAGTACGGAGTTCCAGTCCTCTTCAGGACCGAACAGCGAGCTGCCGTCGCGCCGGAACAGTCCGATCGGCGATGTACTTGCCGTTCTAGTCGGCGCCGAGCGTCGCGAAGTAGCCGTTGGCACGAATCTCCTCGATGGTCGACTCGGTGAAGCTGGACCTGGGCGTTGTCCAGGCTGCGCACGCCTGGCGCAGCGAGTTGTTCGCCCGACGCCGTCCGTCACCTGCGTTCTTCTCGCGCTCCATGATCGCGCGCAGTGTGCTGCGCACCGTGAGCGGGCCGCGGCTGCCGAGCAGGTTCGCGCCGACCGCGCGTTGATGGCGTCCGTCGTGCCAGTCGTCTGCGAGATCTCGCCAAGTCCGCCCGTTCCGAAGCCCTCGGTCTTGAGCCCGGCGTCGAGGAAGAAGTCCAGGCGGCGATCGGACCGGTCGTAGCTGGTGTTGGCGTCGAAGGTCAGCCACGACAGCGGGGTCCAGCGCGCCTCGATGCTTCCCTGCGTGCGGTTGCGTCGCCGCTGGTTCGTCTTCGGTGGCCAGTACGTAGAGCGGGTTTTCCTCACGACCTTCGGGGTCGAGCTGGTACGCGTACGGCGTGCCATCCTGATCAGGCTGCAGCAAGATCGATGTCGGGCGCCTGGTTGATGAGGTCGAAGAACGTGTCGCCGTACAGCTCCTGCCGCAGCGATCGGCTGTGATAGCCGCTGAACGCCAGACGTCAGGTTGTCGCGCATCCGGTGATCGAGGTTGATGCGCATGTCGTTCTGCTGGTACGCGCCGGCGTTGAGCACCACGCCGTCTTCCTTCGAGTTCACGTACGACAGGAACCAGTTGGTGCGCCCCGTGTTCTGCGACACGCCGATGGAGTTCTTGTAGAAGTTGCCGGGCGTGTAGAAGCGATCCACCTGATCGTAGAGCGGGCCGGCATACGCGACGTCCTGGAATCGCTCATGGGCGGGACGCGCCACGCGCGCCGCGCCCGGTGCGAGCGGCACGCCGGCGGCATCGACGAACTGCCCGCTGGCGTCCGTGCGGTAGTAGTGATGCTGCGCCCAGTCGATCTCACCGGCGAGCGCGTTGTTTCCCATCTCGGTGCGCGCCGTCACGCGCGTCGCGGCGTCGGCGACGCCTCCGCCGCGCTTCGTCCGGATCTGGATGACGCCTGCCTGTGCTCGCGAGCCGTACAGCGACGCGGCGGCCGCGCCCTTCACCACCTCGATGCTCTCGATGTCCATGGACTCGAGGTCCGCGGTGGATGCGGCGAACGACTGGCTCAGGATGACGCCGTCCACGACGATGAGCGGCGTGTTCTCCTTGATGATGCTCGTCGGCGTGCGCAGCATGATGTTCGTGCCGCTGCCCGGCTGGCCGCTCGGCACGACGGTGACGCCGGCGACCCTGCCCTGGATGGTCTCGACCGCGTTGCTGGC
Source organism: uncultured Gemmatimonadaceae bacterium (assembly GCA_963724885.1). GTDB lineage: Bacteria > Gemmatimonadota > Gemmatimonadetes > Gemmatimonadales > Gemmatimonadaceae > DASPMP01. Next base: position 1,522,248 of record CAVRWG010000005.1, read on the forward strand.
GGGGATGGGCGCCTGTGCGGCGTCCACGCGGCCGACCGTGAACGGCACGCGCGTGCCGGCGGTCGGGTCCACGACGCCGGTGGTCACGACGGCCGCAAGCGACAGCGGTGTGCTGTTGAGCGCGAAGTCCAGCGTCGTCGTGCCGCCGTCGGTGACGCTCACGCCGATGCGCGTCCCGCGCGTGTAGCCGATGCGCCGCACCTCGACGGTATACGTCCCGGCGGGGACGCCGGCGATGCTGTACTGACCCGCGTCGTCGGTCGTGGCGCGCAAACGCGTGCCGGCGAGCGTCACCTGTGCGGCGACGACTGGGCGGGCGCTGGTGGAGTCGGTGACAGTGCCGGCGATCCTGCCCGTGCCCTGCGCGGCGCCAGCGGCGGGAAACACGAGGACGGAGAGAATGGCGGCGATGAACCCGACGCGGACAGTCGCGCGCGCTCGCGCGCGCACGGAGCGTAGCGATGGCATCCTGGCTCCCGGAAGTGAGATCGACGAGCGAAACCCGACACATCACACGCGATGGTCGATGAGAAAGTTCCGCGCGCCTACAATTGTAACTCCGGGATCTGCGCGTGTGGATACGTCGGCGATGGAGCTGGCGACGCGGCCGCGCCGAGGCGGCTCAAACACCTGATGAACGGATCGTTCGGGAGGACAGAAGAATCTCCCGCGATTGTTCAGCGCCGGCAGCCTACTGCACGACGATCGCGCCGGTCATCACGTCCGCGTGCACCGTACACTGATAGTGGTAGGTACCGGGCGTGGCGAACGCGCGCTGGAACGTGCCGGCGGTCTGGGTGACGGAGCTCGATCCGGACACGAACGTCACGTTGTGGCTGTTCGCCGTTCCGGTCCACGTCCACGTGACCGTCGTGTTGGCAGGCACGGTCGTGCAGGATGGCGCGAAGACGTTGTCCGAGACCGTGACGGCGACGACCGTCGTCCCCGGACACGTCGGGCCGGAAGGGCCGCCGCCTCCGCCCCCCCCACCCCCACCGCCTCCTCCGCCGCCAGTATTCTGATTTGGAGTCGTGGCGCCACCGCCAGCACATCCGGCAAGCGCGGACGCGAGCATCACGAGCGTAACGAAAGCCGGACGCACAGGACCTCCAGGGCCGAAAGACCGGGACGACACTCGTCCCGGCACTTTCAACCCGCATTCGTCCCGCCTGCGTCACAAGCTGTGGGGCCCACACTCTGGCGTCCAAGAACGGTCAGACAGAGCGGAAGCTCCGTCAGCCGCGCGGCACGCGCTCGCCTCTCCGTCGCTCCTCTTCCGCCGGCCACGGCTCGGTCGCGGGTTCGCGTTCGGGCGCCTCCTCGGCCACCACGACACGCTCCTCGCGATGCCGCAGCAGCGCGTCCGCGCTGTAGCGTCCCCCGCCCAGCGCCGACAGCGCGAGAAAGATGAAGCAGTACAGCACGGCCAACTCGCCGCCGTTGATTGCCGGCCAGAACGCCCTGGGCGCGTGCGCCTGGAAGTACGCCACCGCCATCATGCCCGACAGCACGAACGCGATGGGCCGGGTGAAGAGTCCGATGGCGATGAGGAACCCGCCGAAGATCTCGAGCGTCCCCGCCAGCCACATCTGCGTCATCGGCGCGGGCGCTCCCGTGAATGGACGGTCCGGCGGAAGCAGCAGGCCGAAATGCTTCTGCACGCCGTGCTGCATGAACATGAGTCCGGTTACCACACGGAGGGCGCCAAGCGTGATCTGTGGCAGCGTCTCCCGTCGAACGAGAATGGACATGGCGACTCCCTCTGCTCGTTGCCATGTTCAAATGGCAGGTTCGGGGCCGCCGGTCGGACACTCAACCCTCCAAGACCATGGACAACGACGATCTTCCCGTCGGACGCATCCTTTCACGGCGTGACGCGGTGCGGCTGCTCGCCCTCGGCGGCGCGGCGCTCGTCGGTTGCAAGCCGGGCGAACAGGGTGGTGGACTCATCGGTGCGACCAGTGACGGCGAGATCGCCCACGCCGCGGCGGCAGGCGGCGGAAGCTCCGTCGGCCTCCTGCCGGCCTGCGTCGCCAAGCCCGAGCTGACCATCGGGCCTTACTTCCTCGACCAGCAGCTCGAGCGCTCTGACATCCGGTCCGATCCCGCGACGAACGCGGTGAAAGCCGGCGCGCCGCTCACGCTCAACTTTCGCGTGCAGCAGATCAAGGACGGCCAGTGCACCGCGTTGCCCGGCGCCATGGTGGACGTGTGGCAGTGCGACGCCGCGGGAGAATACTCGGGCGTGGACGATCGCATGATCGGCTTCAACACGGTCGGACAGAAGTTCCTGCGCGGCCATCAGGTGACCGACCGCGACGGCATGGCAAAGTTCCTGACCATCTATCCCGGCTGGTACCAGGGCCGCGCTGTCCACATCCATTTCATGATCCGCTCCCCGGCCCGGTCCGCGATCGCCGGCGAGTCCGCGTACGAGTTCACGTCGCAACTCTTCTTCGACGAATCGATGACCGATCGCGTGCACGCGCGCCCGCCGTACGCGGCCAAGGGAGCGCGGACGGTACGCAACGAAAACGACGGCATCTATCGCCGCGGCGGCGACGCGCTGATGCTCAGGCTGACCGACGGCGGTGGCAGCCACGAGGGCACGTTCGACATCGGGCTCGATCTCTCGGACACTGCGATCGGTCGCTCCGACCGACGCGGCGCCCGCGGCGGGCCACCGCCGGGACGGCGGCCTCCGGGCTAGGCGGTCAGTCTTCCGTGGCCTGCTCCACGTCGTCGCGATTGTCGCGCACGAGATCGCCAATGTGCTTGCCGCGCTTCCCCGCGTCGACCCCGACGTCCTCCACCGCTCCGCCGAGTCGCACGTCGTCGCGTACGTGATCCTCGCCCTCGGGGTCGGCGCGCAGCTCCTCGAGGTCGGCCTGTCGCACCTTGAAATGCCCGGATTTGTCGCGCCCGTTGTGTGGTTTGTGCCGTTCAGACATATCCGCTCCTGTCGCAACCGTAAAAGGAAAAAGCAAAGAGCACGCCTTTCGTGGCGGGAGTTCTCCTGCGTGTGAAAGGTGGTGTGAGTCGCGGCGGAGGAGTCCGCGCAACGCTGGTGCCAGCCTCGCGCGCCGGCTGAGGCTGCTGCGACGCAATACGGAAACGTCCTTGCAATTCCAGTCGGCATGCGACTTTCGATCGCCGCGCTCACGATTCAGGGCCTGCTGCTGGCCGCGTGCAGCGGACCGACGCCGCAGGACGCTGCCCGGGCGCGGGGCGGAGCGCAGGATCGCGCGGAGGCGCAGCCGGATACGGTGCCGGACCTGATCCAGCCGCGCGTGCCGAGCGCGGTCGCCGGCGACAGCGGCTGGGCGTACAGCCGGAAGGTGAGCGTGGACCTGGACAACGACGGCTCCGACGAGAGCGTGGTCCTGATCGCCGACGTGGACGTGGACGCGTCGGGCACGCCGCTGTGGCAGTCCGGCGGGGGGCATCGCTGGCAGGTCTACGTCCGGGAGCCGGCGCCGGACACGGTCGTGACGCGGGTTTACGCGCGCTATGTCCCCAGCGGGAAGGTCATCGCGGAGCTGAGCGTTCCCGACGCCGGCCCGCCGGTAATCGTGCTGCTCGAGCAATCGGCGGAGCGCATCGGCATCTACGAGGTTCGCTACCGTGGCCCGAATCGCATCGAGGTGCACAAGCGGTTCGAGCGGGCGCTGGATCCGGCGCGGTCGCTCTCGGGCTCGCCGCGCCCGTGACGCCTCCTCACTGCTGCAACGCAGTCACAGCGAGCAGATGAAGGCCGGCTCGTCGAGCCACGACGAATCGCTACTTGCGCAAGGCGTACAGTCCGTGATCCCCGCCCACATAAATGCGATCGATGTCGACAGCCGGCGCCCACAGAAATTCGCCGCCGCTAGGCCCATCGCCCGCCAGCCAATTCACGACGCCAGTCTGGAGATCGAACGCAGCCAGCTGAAGCCCTGAGTGCAAGACGTACACTTGTCGGGCATCAATGGCGAGCTGGTACGAGATGGAGCCACGATTCGCTGTCGCGCTCCACAGCTGATCGCCAGTGGTTGCCTTGAACGCTGTGACGTAGCCGTCTGTAGAACTCACGATAACAATGCTGTCCATCGCGGCAACGAGACGCGAGTCGGCCCGCGAGGGCCCCGGCCTGCTCCAGAGAACGACGCCGGTACTCGCATCCATGGCCTGGATCTCGCCCGCCGCTGATGTCGCCACTACCACGCCCTGCGCGATTGCCACGCTCCGATTGCAACCTCCCATGGAGTTGGGTGGCTGCGGCACCAAGTCCGTCGACCACAGCGTGGAGCCCGTCACGGCGTCGACGGCAACGACGCCCCCGGTGATAGGGTTCGAGAATCGCTTGACGCACAAGTACACCGTGGAACCGTGGACGACGGGGTCGAACACCGAGGTCATACTTGCCGTACTGATCGTGTCAGCCCAACGCATCGACCCATTCGAAGCGTCGATGGCGTATGCAATGCCTCGCTGAGAGCCGGCGTAGACGGTCTGCCCATCGGTAGAGAGGAAGTACACGCCAGGTGAGGATCCTTGGGCGCCGTCGAACGACCAGAGCAATTGACCAGAACCGCGACGGAATCCGTGCACGTCGATGTCGCCGACGACGACGACATCGCCCACGACAAGCACGGCTCTCCCGTTGGCACCCGGCCCGCCGTCAGGTGTCGTCGCTCTCCATCTGATGGTGCCTGTCGATTTGTCTACAGCCACGACATCATGGGTCATGCCGAGGAAGTAGACATTGCCGGCATCGAAGCCCGGGCGACCCCATCCCCGCCCTGGTGCGCGCCAAACGATCCTGTCGCCGCCGCCGTCGCCGGGTCCGAGGGAACAACCCCCGGCGACGATAGCGAGCAGCGCAAGCCTAGTCCGGATGACGGCGCTCATTCGACAACGCCAGTGCCAAGGACATGAGCCTCCCACGCCTGCAATACAGGTGACTGCGTGCCTGTCCGCAGTATACGACGCTCCACCGGATGTGACTACACACGCACCCCACGGAGCACCTTCAAACAGCAGCCGAGCGCGGGCCGCCTGCGAGGCTCGCGCGCTGAGCCACGTGCTGCGACATTCTCGACATGATCCGCCCATTCGCCGTGTTCGCCGTGTTCTCGTGGATGTCGGTCGGTATCGCCCGCGCGCAGGAGCAGCCCTGGATGCTCGGGCCGTTCACGAAACCGGCGGCCAATCCGATCATCACGCCGTCCGGCGCCGCCACGTTCCGCTCGCCCGTCAACGACAGCATCGTGCGATGGGAGGCGTACGCGACGTTCAACCCGGCCGCGGTCGTACGCAACGGCAGGGTCTACGTCCTGTATCGCGCCGAGGACGCCAGCGGCGAAGAAAGAATCGGGCATCACACGTCGCGCATCGGGCTCGCCGAGAGCGGCGACGGCCTGCGCTTCACGCGGCGCGCCACGCCGGTGCTCTTTCCCGATCGTGACGCCCAGGCACGGAACGAGTGGCCCGGCGGCGTCGAGGACCCGCGCGTCGTCGAGACGGACGACGGCACGTACGTGATGACCTACACGCAATGGAACCGCGACGTGCCGCGGCTCGCGGTCGCGACGTCGCGCGACCTGGTCACCTGGATGAAGCACGGTCCGGCGTTCGCGAAAGCCGGCGGTGGGAAGTACCTCGCCACGGAGTCGAAGTCCGGCGCGATCCTCAGCCGTGTCGTCGGCGACCGCGTGGTCGCGACCAGGGTGAACGGCAGCTACTGGATGTACTTCGGCGTCCCCGAGATTCGCATCGCGACCTCGCCGGACCTCATCGAGTGGACGCCGCTCGACGACGCCAACGGCAAGCCGCTCGCGGCGCTTTCGCCGCGCCCGGGCTACTTCGACTCGTGGCTCGTCGAGGCGGGACCACCCGCGCTCCTCACTTCGCACGGTATCGTCGTCATCTACAACGCCGGCAACAGCGCGACGCACGGCGACTCCACGCTGCCCGCCCGCGTCTACACCGGTGGTCAGGCCTTGTACGACGCACGCAATCCGGTGAAGCTGCTCGCCCGCTCGAGCACACCGTTCATCAGGCCCACCGAACCCTACGAGCGCACCGGCCAGTATGTGGAGGGCACGACGTTCGTGGAGGGACTGGTGCCGTTCGACGGGCGCTGGTTCCTGTACTACGGAACCGCCGACTCGCGCGTCGGCGTCGCCGTGTCCGCGCGCCGACGATAGCGCACAACAGGCGCCACAGAAACGCCTCCGAGCGCGAACGCGATGAACGCCGCGGCCGCGACGACAGCCGCGGGCATCCACGGCGTCGGAACGAAATAGTCCGCGATCCCGATGCTCGCCTCGTACGTGAAAGCCGCGTGGCCCAGGTTGGCGAGCACGGCGACGACAGCGCGCTGGTCGGGGAAGATCCCCAGCCAGGCCGTGCTGCCGGAGCCGGCTCCGAAGTGCATGTAGAGGCGCCGCAGATCCACGTCGCGTGCGGTGATCCAGCCGAGGGAGTAGCCGAAGAGGGGCAGCGGCGCGCGCGCGTGCGTCGTGAAAAGCGTTGCTCGCGTCTCCTCGCGCAGCAATGGTTCCCGCGCACCCGGCAGCAGCGCGGAGCCGAACCGCGCGAGGTCCTCGGTGGTGGAGATCATCCCACCCGAAGCCCATTTGCCGCTCATGTCCATCGGCGGCGACGGATGTACTTGTCCGTCCCTGACGTACGGCGTCACGTGATCGTAGGGCGCCGCGGCATTCGACGCGGCCGCTTCGTTATGCTCGAGGCTCGTGTGCCGCAGCGCCAGCGGCTCCCACACACGACTCCGCATCACCTGCTCGAACGGCTGTTTGGCGGCGCCCTGCATTACGGCGCTCAGCAGCACATAGCCGTAGCTGGAGTATTCGTGACGGGTGCCGGGCTCGAACAGCAGCGGGTCGTTCGCGAAGCGATCGAGACTCTGGACCACGTCCACGTAGTGGCCTGAAGTCGCGGCCTCGACGTCGTCGCGATATTGACGAATGCCCGCGCGATGGCTCGCGAGCTGGCGCGCGGTGATCGCCGTTCCCTTCGGCGGGAAACTCGGCACGTAACGCTCGACGGGTGCGTCGAGATCGAGCCGCCCCTCTTCATGCAGCTTCATCATCGCGGCCGCGGTCATCGGCTTGGACACGCTCGCGATCCGGAACCGCGTGACAGGGCAGACGGGAACGCTGTCTTCGACATTGGCGAATCCGAATCCCTCCGACCAGACGACGCGGCCATCGATCGCCACAGTCGCCGACAGCCCCGGAATGCGCCTGTGCTGCATCATGGAGCGGATCTGGTGCCGCGCTGTCGCAACCGCTTTCGCGTAGCGCGGCTCCGGCGTCGCTCTGAGGCAGCTCGGGATCGGCCTCGTGGCCAGCGGCTTGTGACGCAGGAGCTGGCGCTCGAACAGCCGCCACGCCCCAACGACGAGGAGGGCTCCGATCGTCCCTCCAATCAGACCAGGACGCAGCAGACTCTGGCGCGCACCCATGCCCTGACCTTACCCGAAGTACTTTGTGCTGTAAAGGTTCCCCGTGCACGACGCGGTGGGAGAGGACGGGCTCCCACAAGCGAATCGCCTGACGGCGGGAGGCGGCGCAGCCGCCAACCGCGGAAGCCAGCGAGCACCGGACGAGTGAGCGACAGGAGCGCTAGCGACCTGAGCGAACGAGGAGGAGCGCAGCGTGATTCGCGACGGGAGCCCGTACTCGACCACAGGGGAGCAAGAAACACGTCACAAATCGGTCATCCGCTTGACGTTCGCGCCCGGGTCTCCTAGAGTGCGAATCATGCAGCGCGACTCACTGTTCCAGCTTCTCACGAATTGCCTTTGCCGCCCCTCGGGGAGGTCCGGCTAAGCTCGCGCGCTGATGAATCCACTGCGTTGCCGCCCGCCAGGCCTCGGCCCGGCGGGTTTTTTGTGCGGTTTACATCACTCACAGCCAGGAGAAACACCGTGGCGCCCAGACAGTACGTCGTCGTCAGTGATTTCGATCAGACGCTGAGCTTCAACGACTCCGGCATCGTCCTGAGCGAGATGCTCGGGATCTCCGGGTTCGAGAACCGGGTCGCCGGACTGTCGCGCCTCAACCTCGTGCAGTCGGGCGCCGAGCTTGCGTACCTGATTCGTCACGACCCCGACTTCCGTCGCGTGCGCCGCTCGGACCTCATCGCCGTGGGCCAGCAGGTGCGCCTGAAGCGCAACATCCGGCCGCTCATCGACCTCCTCGCGCGCGGCATCGACGGCTACCGCTTCGACTTCTACGTGCTCTCCGCCGCGCCGGAGGAAGTCGTCCACTCGGCGCTCGAGGGCATCATCCCGCGGTCGCGCATCCTCGGCACCTGCTTCGGCTACGACGCCGCCGACGGCGAGATCAACTCCATCGAGCACGTGCGCGCCGGCTACGGCAAGGTGGCCGCGCTCGACGAGCTGCGCGCGCAACTCGGTATGCCGGGCGAACGCATCGTGTACGTCGGCGACGGCACGTCCGACATTCACGCCATGCTGCACGTCAACCGCATCAACGGCCTGACGATCGCCGTGTCGCCCGGGCGGCACATCACGCAGGTCGCCAAACGCACCGTGCTCAGCGACGACGCGCTCAGCGTCGCGATCCCGATCCTCGAGGACATCGCCGCGTACGAGCCGGAGCAGATCCGCGCGCTCTTCGACCGCAACGGCTTCGTGATCCAGGAATGGGACAAGGTGCGCACGGACTGGCTGACGATCCGCGAGACGGCGCCCGACCCGCTCGGCGTCGCCGCTGCGTAGCACGACCGACGCTTCTCGGACTCTCAGCGCAGAGGCAGGCGTCTCCCGCGCGGACCACGCTGCGCTCCTCGGTCGCTCGCTACCGCTCCGCTTCCCTGCGGTGCTCGCTGGCTGTCGGCGTCGGCGGGCATCCGCCTCCGCCTCCAGACGGTCCGCTTGGGGAGACGCCTGCCCCTCGCGCTTAGACTCGCGGAGGACTCGCGACGGCGGCCACTGCAGCGTTCCTTGCCTCTCGCGCACCGACCGACTCTCGCGATCGTACGCGCGCGCGGGACGGGCTCCCGTGAGCGAATCGCCTGAGGTCGGAGGCGGCGCAGCCGCCAACGACCGAAGCCAGCGCGCACCGGAGCGCGGAGCGACAGGAGCGCGAGCGACTGAGCGGAGCGCGAGGAGCACAGCGTGATTCGCGATGGGAGCCCGGCCCTCGCGCGAGCGCAGTCCGCGATGAGACTGAGGCGCTGAGACGGTAGACGCCAGCGTCCGAGTCGCGCAGTTTGACGCATGCCACAGGATCCTCGCCGGGTATTCGTCTGGGGCCTCATCGCCGTGGCGCTGGCCGTGGTTGCCGCCCTAGGCGTGCTGCTCGTGCGCAGCGTGTCGAGCACGGTCGGCGCGTTCGGCCGGCCCGCCGAGCCGCGCATGAGCCATGACGTCGTCGTCGAGCGGCTGCGCGAAGTGGCCAAGCTCGTCGCCACGGAGATGACGCTGCGCGACGTCGTGATCTACGAGCAGACCAGGCTCCGGTCCACCAAGCGCGTGCTGCTCGTCGTGACCGGCCGGGTGTCGGCCGGCATCAACCTGAGCGCCGCGAAAGTGGAGGTGGATTCCATGGCGCGCCGAATCACCATCACGCTTCCGGCGGCGCAGATCATCAGCGTCGACGTCACCAACGTGACGACGTACGACGAGAGCGCCGGCCTGCTGAACCCGTTCACGACCGACGACCGCGACGAGATCCAGCGCCGCATCCGCGTGCAGCTCCGCGAGTCCGCGCAGCGGTCGGGAATCCTGGAGCATGCCGACCAGGCCGCGGCCAAGGCACTACGCGACTTCCTCACGATCGGCGGCTACACCGTGGACGTACGGCGGCCCATCGAGCTCAAGCAGCCCACTGGATAGCCGCAGGCGCGACGAGCAGGACTCCGTGTGGATGAGCGTTACACCGACGTCTTCACGTCACCCGGGTCATTGCTCGTTGTCAGGGGCGCGAGCGTGCCCGGCGGTCGCCTTGTATCCCACGTAGGCGAACATGCCCTGAAGCGGCGCGCCGAAGAGGGCGCCAACGAACGGCAACATGGGATCGTCGCGTTTGCTCAGGATCCAGACAGTGGGGATCGCCGCGCCCACGGCGGTGCTGAGCAGCGTTCCCGTGGCTCCCCTCTTTCGCCCCGTGCCCCAGACGCCCAGAGTGGCGCCGACGAAGGATCCGATACCGAACGCGGTATGCGCATCCGGCGTGTATCCCCAATCCTGCTGCACCCTGCTGTGCTGACCAGCCGGCTCGTCGAACGCTCTCCACGCCAGGAATCCGATGAGAATCGCGCCCATGTATCCGACCACTGCTTGCTGGGCGTGCGGACGCGCCGGCTCGGTGTCGGTCCGAGTAGTGTCAAGAAAGAGGTTGGCTGGCCGCAGCGGTCCGGCGACGGGCGTGGCGCCGAATCGCGACTCGATCAGGCGCTGCCCTCGCGCCGCGGACGGTAGCAGCATCGCCGACACAATTCCTGCGACACGCAGAACGCCGAGGAGAAAGCGATGCGCGCGCCGAACGCGGTCTTGCGCTCGCGTGGCAGACGGCCCGGCGGACGCGGATACCTGAGACATTGGTGGTTTTTCGTGTGGAGGAGTGACGCTTGTCAGACTCACAGCAGACACCAGTGGTCAGCCTTACAACGCCGCAATTGCGCGGTCCATCTTAATTCCAACGCGGCACACGCGCACTCGGCGACGGTTTGACCGTTTGACGGCTTAGTGTTTCTCCGGTGGACGCAGCTTTCTCCGTCAAACCGTCAAACCGTCAAACCGTCAAACCGTCAAACCGTCAAACCCTCAAGCCGCAGCTCCACGACACACAGCTGCGACGCGACCGCCGGATCGTCCGAGTCTACGACGACATACAGACGATCGTCGCGCCCCTCGACCGGCAGAATGCCCTCGACCTTGCCGCGAAACGGCGAGCCGTCGGGTATGGTGACCGGCGCCCACGTTACCCCGCCTTCAGCGTCGATGACGCCGATCGCGGACCCGCGCACCGGCCCGTCATCGTACACGTCCGGCGAATCCTCGGCGGCGGCCGAATACAGGATGCGGTTGCGCCATAGCGTGGCGTCGGTGACGCCGAGCGGGATGCCGTCGAGCGCGCCCAGCTCGTAGCGCACGACGTTGCGCGGCGCGGGCGGCGGTTGCGTCGAGTCGCGCAGATGCGCGAGTAGCGCCGGCCAATCCAGATCGCAGCTGGCGTTGACCGGCGCGAGGCCCTTGCCCGCCTTGCCGTTGCCGCGGTTGAACAGCCGCACGCGGTCACCTAGGAAGACGGCGCCCTCGATGTTCAGCTCGCTGCCGGCAAACGAGGTCTCGTGTCGCAGCCCTTCATATAGAAGCGGCGCGTGCGTGACGGAGACGTGGGGCAGCGCCGACTCGCACCAGCGGACTTGCACGACGTTCTCGCGCGGAACCGTGCGCTTGGAACCGGACCCGAGCGCGACGAGCAGCGTCCCGTCCGGCTCCGTAACCGAAAAACAGGCCTCGAGATCGAGCTTGTGCGCCTTGTTGCCCCGGCCGGCATCGAACTGGCGGCGGCCCTCGTGACCGGCGGGAAGCGTGATCGCGCGGGCGCGCGCCGTGCGCGGGTCCACGATCGCGACGAAGTTGGCGTCGTCCTGGATCAGCGCTATTCCGTCGCGTGTGGGCGCGAGCCCGGATCCTGCGCGCACGTGAGCCGGACGGTCGAGACCGGTGTCAGCCCCATGGGTGTACAGCAGGGGTTCACTGGAGAGCACCACCGCCCCGAAATACTCTTGTCCCATGCGTTCGATTGCCTTGATCGGGTTCGTGATCGTGACGCTTCCGATGTTCGCGTCGGCAGCCGACGCGCAGTTGCGGCCCTACAGGGATTCTACGTCGCTGCTCTGGGGCTACAAACGCACGAACGGGTCGGTGGCGATCGCGGCGCGATTCGTGGGCGCCGGAAACTTTCGCAACGGCATCGCGCCGGTACGGGACCGCCGCGGCTACGCGCTCATCGACCCCACCGGCATGGAGCTGGAGCGATTCTCGCGCGAGCGCGTGGGACCGACCTCGGACTCCGTGCCGCCGCCGCTGGAGAGTTGCCGGAACCTCGATTGCTACATCTTCCAGATGGCGCGACGCACACCGTACCTTGGCGGCGAGATTTTCATCAACCCGAGCCGCCGCGAGCAGTCGAACCACTCGGCGTTCATCCAGAAGATCCAGAACGGCGTCGTCGTGATCAAGGACAGCGCGTTCGGTGGCGCCACGGTTCGAGTGCTACTGCCGGGCGTGAGCCCCGCGGAAGCACGCCGCTGGCGGTACGGCATCAGGCCCCGGCGAACGACGCGACGGGGCCAAGGCTGTTACGAATTGATTGAGTCGGGGGCGGTGCACGGCGGCGCGTACATCGAGATGAAACGCGGCTGTTAGACAACAACAACAACAGATTTACCACAGAGGACACAGAGGACACGAAGGAAACCCAGCGCAGTCCTCTGTGACCCTCTGTGTCCTCTGTGGTCAGCTGTTGCTGTTCTGCGTGCGCAACTCCGGGCTCGATTGGCGCGTACGACCAGAGAGAAGATTCTCGACTCGGGATGATCAGGACTATGAGGCTGTGGAGCCGGCTGCCGGTGATCGTGCGCGCGATCGTGGCCGGAGGCGTCGTCGCGACGGCCGGCACACTGCCGTGGGCACTGCTGGTGCTCGCCAATCAGAAGGTGCTCCCTGCCGTGCCGTGGGCCATGCTCCCCGCGGCGTTTGGTCTCTACCTCTTCTGGCGCTACTTCAACGGCGAGGGCTGGCCGCGGGCGACGTCCGAGGCGCGGCGCGTCAGCATGCGCGCCAACACCGTGTCGCCGGACGCATGGGGCGGCGCGCTCTTCGCCGGGATCCTCGGCCTGGTGGCGCTGATGCCGTTCACGGTGATGGTCTCCCGCCTCGTACGGCTTCCCGCCGAGTCGCAGCCGATCAACACGCCCGAGGCAATGCCGGCGGCGACGGTGCTGACGCTCCTGCTGATGGCGTCCCTCGTCGCAGGCGTCGTCGAAGAGGCAGCGTTCCGCGGCTACATGCAGGGCCCCGTCGAGCGACGGCACGGCTTCGTCGCCGCGATCGTGGCGTCCGGCGCGGTGTTCGGCGCCGCTCACTACTGGCATCATCCGGCTGCCGTGCAGCCGATGCTGCCGTTCTACGTCGCGGTCGCCGCGATCTACGGCGGGCTGGCGTGGGCGACCAACTCGATCCTGCCGAGTATCGTGCTGCACACTGCCGGAGATGTCTTCTCGCTCACGCGACTCTGGCTGACCGGCAAGCCGGAATGGGACCTCGCGACGCAGCCGCCGCCGCTGGTCTGGGACGCCGGCCCCGACGCGGCGTTCTGGGGCGCGCTCGCCGCGCTGATTGTCCTCGGCGGCGCGGCAGTTTGGGCCTACGTGTCACTGGCAGACTCTGTGCGTCGGGAACGAGGGCCGATGCCGAGCGCCTCGATGCCGGCCTGAAGGCTGCCTCAGCTCACCTCGCATGACTAGCCAGATTGCGCAGGCTGATGCGATGAGCGACGAAGAGCGCGCCTGAGATACCATGCGGTGCCCAGTCCGAAACCGAGAACCGAAACGGCTCCGACATAGATCCCGCCGCGCGCTTCCGGTTCGAGGGACAACAGCGTTGGCAGCGCCGCCAGCATCGCGGACGTCGCTACGCCGTACACCAACGCGGCGATGGGTGCCCATGGTGACAGGCGCCACGTTCCGATCGCCGACGTGGCGCCCGCGACGCCGACAAGCATCTGAAGCACCAAGAGCGCAACCGGATCCGACGACCGCCCTATCAGCGTCACACCCACCTGACCCAGCGCGTTCAGCGAAAACAGCGTGAACACTATGGTCAGGGCGATGCGACCCCACTGTCTACCTGCGGACATGGCCTCGACCTCCTTTCGCGCGAAGTCTACTAGACAACTCGCGAGCCAAGAACGTCACAGGCCGTTTGACGCCAGGCTCATCGCGACGCGCCGGCGAGAGTAGCAACAGCCCCTCAGCCGGAAGGAATTGAGATTTGCGCTGATTCGCGCAGATTTTGGCCGATCGAGAGCGTCTTCTGATCGGCGAAGATCTCAATGACCTTCCTACTGTGTGGCCATGATGCGAGCTCGGAAGTTCAAGCGCGCGGCTGACAACCCGCCGACCATGCCCACCCGTCTGTTCGTGCTGGCAATCTACGTCATGGCGACTGGCGCTTGCGCTGCGTCGGATGATCTACCGCCGGTGGACGTCGCGACGCTCGAGGAGCTGGCGGCGCAGTGGAGCGCCGGCCGCACGGATCCGACGTGCCGGCGCTACGGCGCCCGCGGCGAATACCTCGGCCCGAACAAGGAATACTGCCAGTGGCCCACGGTCGTGCGCGGCCCGGTCCACAGCACGGTTGGCGGGGATCGTGATTCGACCTACGGTTACCTGGCGATTCGTTGGGAGCGCACCTTTCGCGACTCAAGCGAAGCGAGGCTGGTCGTGGATTCACTGCGCCGGGCATTCCGCGTGTTGCAGTACGACGAATGGCCGTGCCGCAGCGGCGGCAACGTCTGGGTTGGCGAGAAGTTCCAGATCTTCCTGCTGGGCAGAGGTGCGGACACCACCTCCCACCGCATGCTGATCATCGCGAGACGGGCACTCTACGACCCCGACGATCCGCACTGCCCTCACCCGCGGCGCCTGAAACCCCGAGCGGCCTGAGACACCGTCGGCAACCGCTCGGGCGCGATCAGAAGACCCGGAACCCCCCTTCGAACAAGTCGTAGTCGGACAGGGCGAGGTAGATCAGCCCGAAAGCCGTGGCGGTCGCCATGCCGGCGACGCCGCCCATGAGCGTCGACTTCTTGCGCTTCGCCTTGAGCGTCTCGCTGTACGACTCCGCGAACGCCCGCTGATACGTGGCGCTCTCTTGGCCGATCGCGAGGCGCCGCTCCATGGGGAGGCTCACGTCCGAGCCTCGGGCGAACATCCACACCACCCCGACTCCCAGCGGGCCGAGGAAACCGCTCGTGAAACCCCCGGCCCACCACTCCGTGGTGCTTTCGCTCCGCGCGAGCGCGCCACCGTCGAGCAATCCTCTGAGGAGCAGCGCTGCGTCGGGCGATGCCGCCCGAGTGGCCGCGTAGGTCTGCGCTTCCTGCGCCGGGAGCGCGCTCGCAGCAAAGAGCATTGCCAGCGCGAGACGTTTGAGCATGCGATCCTCGAGGAGCCTCAAGGCGAAAAACTATCCGCCGTTCAGGGCACCACGCCAGTCACGCTGGCCATGCTCGCCGCCCGCTCGCGCGCGATCAGCTTCCTGTGGGGATCGATCCCAGCCATGTGCCCATGCCGGACTTCACGCCGCCGGCTTAGCTTCCACGATATGGTGACTCGCCCCGCGCGAACCATGTTCGGCCTGTGTGTCGCGTTCGTTCTCCTGCCGCTCCTGTCGATGTCGGCCGGCAGCCGCGAGGCGCGCGCGCAGACGGCGACGGCGTGGATGCCGTTGCAGGCCAGGCCGCAGTCGGCCGCACCGTTTGATCGCGCCGGCCTTCCGCAGAACGACGCGGCTCCCCTAGCCGCCACGCCATTCGCGGCCGCCGCTGCGTTCAGCCTCGGGCTGAGCAGCGACATACATGCGGGAGCGGAATCCGCATCGCGCAGGTTCGTCGCCGCCGTGCCCAGCGCGCTTCATCTCGCTCGAGCCCCACCCGCGCTTCCCTGAGCCCCCCGCGCGCCACGCGGCGCGCGACAACCGAAGGTGAGCGAGCGCGCCCCCCACCCGTTGCGACGGGCGGATCGGCGCGCAACCGCCGTGGAGCTCACTTGCAACCTCAGGAAAGCGACATGACTCGTCATCGTTCGCGGACGCGTCGCGCGTCCGCATGCGCTGCAGCGCACAACGCTCGGGCTGGCGGGGGTGGCCAATGACCATCTCGCGGCGAATTTTCTGGATTCTCGCGCTGGCCGTGGCCAGCATCATCGCGCTCGTACCGCGAAACGTCACGCAGCGCGGATACGATCCCGCCAGTGGCCGGATGCGCGATACCGTCGTGCGCCGGGTTCCCATCAAGCTCGGCCTGGACCTTCGCGGTGGCGCGCACCTGGCGCTGGAAGTGGACCGCTCGAAACAACCGAACGTCGACTGCGCCGACGCCATCCGTCGCGCCGAGCGCGTGGTGCGCACGCGGATCGACGAGTTCGGCACGTCGGAATCCGTGGTACAGGTAGTCGGAGATTGTCGGCTGATCGTCGAGGTTCCGGGCATCACGGACCCGGCGCGGGCGAAGGCGATCGTGCTGCGTACCGCCTTTCTCGAGTTTCGCATCACCGACTCGAAGGATGAGTTCCGGCGTGCGCTCCCCGTGATGGACGCCGCGCTGGTACGCGCCGCACAGGCGCCGCTCTCCCCGCTCCTCGTGGCCGGCCGCCTGCCGGGCGAGGTGCTGGTGCCGGAATCGAAGGTGGCGCAGGTCGTGACACTGCTCGCGCGACCCGAGGTACAGCGCCTCGTGCCCCGCGGGCTCGAGCTTCGCTGGTCCGCGAGACCCGACCCGGACGAGCGCGAGACTTACCGCGCGCTGTACGCCGTGTCGGTGCGGCCGATCATCACGGGTGAGGAGTTGCGTGAGGCGACGGCTGGGCGGGATCCGACGACGAATGCCGCCGAGGTCCGGTTCGAGCTCACGCGCGACGCCGGGAGACGCTTCGCCGCGGCGACCTCGCGGAACGTGGGGAATCACCTGGCGATTCTCCTCGACGGACGGGTGCAGGGCCAGCCGCCGGTGATCACCACAGCGATCGGCGCGAGCGGACGGATCGAGCTGCGCGGCCGGTCACTCGAGGAGGCAAATGATCTGGCGCTCGTGCTGCGGGCGGGCGCGCTGCCCGCGCCGCTCCACGTGGTGGACGAGCGCGAGCTGGGTCCGTCGGCAGGTCAGGATTCGATCGATGACGGCGTGCGCGCGTCGCTGCTCGCCATCGGCTTCGTGCTGCTCACGATGGGGGTGTACTACGGTATCGCGGGGCTGCTCGCCGTCGGCGCGCTGGGCCTGTACATCCTGTATTCGCTCGGCGGCCTGGCGCTGTTCGGCTTCACGCTCACGCTCCCGGGGCTCGCCGGCTTCGCGTTGTCGATCGGCATGGCGGTCGACGCGAACGTGCTCGTTTTCGAGCGCATCCGGGAGGAAAGGACCGCTGGCAGACCGGTGCGCGCGGCGGTCAATGCCGGATTCGCGAACGCGATGAGCGCCATCGTCGACTCGAACGTCACCACGGCGCTCACGGCCATGATCCTGTATCTGGTGGGGACAGAAGCGGTTCAGGGCTTCGCCATCACGCTTCTCATCGGCATCGGCGCGTCGATGATCTCGGCCATCTTCGTGACTCGGACGTTCTTTCTCATGTGGCTGGCGCGACGGCCGGCGATAACCCGGCTCGAGGGCTTCTCGATTCGCCTGTTCACGAACGCGCGCTATGACTTCATTCGCTTGCGTCGGTGGGCGTATGCGGCGAGCCTGGCGATCATCGTTCCCGGCCTGCTGATGCTCGCGGTGCTCGGCGTCACGTACAGCATCGAGTTCACCGGCGGCACGCTGGTTCAGGTGCGCACCGCGACACCCGTCGGGACGGCGGCCATCCGGTCGGCGGTGCAACAGGTGGGGCTTGGTTCGCCGGAGATTCAGACCTTCGGCTCCGATCGCGACTACGTGATTCGCGCGCGGATGGCGGACCTGGCGAGCAGGCAGGGGCAGACGCAGGCGGTGCGCTCGGCCGTCGCCGTCGCGCTCGAGGCGCTGCCAGGCGACGGGCGGCACGAGATCGTTCGCGCCGAGAGCGTGAGCGCGAAGGTCGGGAGCGAGCTGCGACAGAAGGCGGTCACCGCGGTCATGCTCAGCTTCGCCGCGACGCTCGTCTATCTCGCGGTCCGTTTCGAGTGGCGCTTCGGGCTCGCCGCCGTGATCGCGACGGCGCACGACATCCTCGCGACGGTGGCGTTCATCGGCTACCTCGACCTGGAGGTGAGTCTGGTGGTCGTCGCGGCGCTGCTCACCGTGCTGGGGTACTCACTCAACGACACGATCGTGATCTTCGATCGTGTGCGAGAGAACCTGCGCCGGCGCGGACAGTCGAAGCTGGTGGACGTGCTCAACGCCTCGATCAACGAGACATTGCCGCGCACGATTCTCACGGGGGGGACGACGCTGGCGACGGCGCTCATCCTGTCGCTCTTCGCGGGTGAGGTCATCAAGCCGTTCGCGCTGGTGATGACGTTCGGCATCGTCGTGGGGACGTTCTCGTCGGTGTTCGTCGCGACGCCCGTGTACCTGTGGATCCGCGCGCGGTCCGAGGCCAGGGACCGGAGCGGAGTGTCGAGCGGGGAGGCCGCGGCCCTCCAGCCCCCGCGACCAATTCCGCCGGGATGAACGTGTCGGTGGCGCGGCCCGGAGTGTCATGCCGCTCCGGGCTGCGACGTCCCGTAGCCGAGCCGGCGACGGGGCCGCCGGCGTGACGCAATCGGCGCTCGAGCGGGTTGCTCTGGCATGAGGAGGGTTGCGGTCGCTCTTGCAGTCGCCGCCGGCGTGGCATGCGGCAACCTGATCGGGCCCGGTTCACCGGGGCCCGGACGCATCACGGGCATCTGGAGCGGTGACGGCGCCCGGCTGGCCGCGGCCGACGCTGGCGCCCAGCTCGAGTACCCGTGCTTCATCGTGGAGATGACCCGGCCGTTGGACTTCGACGACAGCAGGGCGTTCAACGTGCTGGGTCAGCGGGCGCACGTTGGCGGGGCGTACCTGCCCGATGTTCCCCCGGAAAGCCAGGGTGTGACGCTGGAAGGCGCGGTGTCGGGGCGGGCTCCGCGTCGCGTGCTCCAGATCGTCGTTCGGCCGATCGTGCGCAACGGGCCGCCCACGTGGGCGGACACGTTTGCGCTCCGCGAAGGACGGCATGCAATGGTCCTGGGCTGCCCGTAGCGGAGGCTCTCGGTCCCGATCACCTCACGCTGGGGGACGGAGGAGCCATACTACTCCAGCGAAATTCTGCCATACCTCCACAGATCGACACCTACCGGGCCTCGATGAGTAGAACGGCGCTATTGCGTCAGGCAGCCTCTCCAGAGACCGTTCGCAATCAGGCAGCGAGGAATCTTGAAGCGACTCGGCTCCGTTCTGATGGCGATAGGACTCCTCATCGGCGTGGTCCTGGGAATCGCTATTGCTACCGATATCCGCGTGAACGGAGTGCCCTTCCTGGTAGCCGTTGGGCTGGCAAAACTGACCTTTGTAAGCGCAGTGGGATTCCTGGGCGCCGGTGCTGCCGTTCGCCGCCTGGGACTTCGTAATGAGCGGCGGACAATTGCATCGATCGCACGGCCCGAGGAGACGTTGGACTGAATGCGCAGAAACGAAGGTGACGGCGTAATCAGCGGTGTGGTTGAATGAATTAGAGGTGCGCCGAGGCTGGCGCAGTTTGGAACGAGAGTCGGCTTTTGGTTGAAGTGAGCGGTGATGACCCAAAAACTTCTCTGTGCGGCCGTGCTCGCAGCAGTCTGCATGTCCAGTGCGTGTGTCGCAGTTGGCGCAGGCGGTGCGCCACCGGCGGTCCCCGCCGAGCCGCGTGAGGACTGCACCCGACACATCGCGGCCGCGCATGCGGCGCTGGCGAGAATCAGCGACTCCACATACACGTTCGCCGGTATTGCGCATCACACCGCCATGGTCGACTACCACGTATGTCTGGGAAAGGGATCGCCGAACGGGTCGTAAGCGGCTGAGACGGTGTGCAGGGAAACCGCGCACAGCCGCGCTGCGTAATTCACTCCATCACACGGGAGTGAATTGGTGACTCAGAACACGACGCGGTCAGACACTCCCGGCGTCATCGCGCTGCCCCCGTTGCTGTACGGCGTGACGCTGGGCGTTGGCTTCCTGATGCAGTGGATTGCGCCGCGGCCGATTCTTACGTCGAATGCCAGGTACTGGATCGGCGGCGCTGCGCTGGCGCTGGGCCTGGCGCTCGCGATCTGGGGCCGCCGCGCGATGGACCGGGCGGGGACGAACGTGAATCCGAACTATCCCACGACGGCGGTAGTGACGAGCGGCGCGTTCAGTCTGTCCCGCAATCCGTTGTACGTTGCGTTGAATCTCGTGTACGTGGGGCTGGCGCTGCTCGTGAACGCGCTCTGGGTGCTGGTGCTCTTCGTTCCGCTGGTGGTCGTCATGCACTTCGGAGTGATTCTTCGCGAGGAGCGCTATCTCGCTCAGAAGTTCGGCGACCCGTATCGCGCGTACCGGGCCAGGGTTCGGCGCTATTTGTGAAATGGGAGACTCGTGCAGGTAAAGGCAACGCCACCTTAGCCCTCGAGTCGCAACTCTGCGACCCCGCAACAGATCATCGGGCGGCCCGCAACCTTCCCGACTCCGAGACGTATGGATGACGCGCTCGTTGACGGCGGAACTGCGACGCTCGGTTCGAGCTGTTTGACGTCGCAGTGCAATTACAAGGCTGCAGGACGCAGCAACAAGCCTCCGGGATGGAAGGTTCGGGGTCGGAGATGCAACCGTCGGGCTGCGAGATGAAGGCAATAGGCTACGAGACGAAGACGACGGGCTCCGAGGCGAAGGCGTCGGGCTCGGAGACGAAAGCGACGGCCTCCGAGATGAAAGCGACGGGCTCGGAGACGAAACCGACGGACTCCGGGATGAAGGGGACGGGCTCCGCAAAAAAGGAAACGGACTCCCGGACGATCCCGACGGACTCACGGGTGCTCCCCCCGCGCTCCCGGGCAAGACCTTCGGCCTCCCGATCGTTCTCGACAGACTCCCGAGCGCTCCCGACGGGCTGCGAGGCAAATGCGACGGACTCCGAGGCGAAAGCGTTGGACTCCCGAGCGATCGCAACAAATCCATGCGGGCCCCGCAGCTTCGTGCAGTCTCAAGATGCGTTAATGCCTCGCGGGCCAAGTCTCCTGTTTACAGGAGGTGCGCGGGCGTGCATCCTTGGCGTCCACCTTCCTGCCGATGACGACTTACCAGGCCGCGGTCTTCCCCGCCCCGAACGTCCCGATCGAGATCCGCGAGTTCGCCGAGCCCGAGCTGGAGCCGGGCGCGGCGCTGCTGCATACCATGTATTCCGAGGTGTGCGGGACCGACGTGCACCTGCACCACGGCAAGCTCGCGGGCGTTCCGTATCCCATCATTCCCGGGCACGTGAGCGTGGGGACGGTGGCGAAGACGCGCGGCGTGATACGAACGGTGGAGGGCGACCCTATAAAGGAAGGGGACGTCGTCACCTTCCTCGACGTCCACGAGACGTGCAACAACTGCTACCACTGCCTGGTGGCGAACCAGCCGAACCGGTGTCCGTCGCGGAAAGTGTACGGGATCACCTACTCGGCGAACGACGGACTGCTCGGCGGCTGGAGCGAAGCGATCTATATGAAGCCGGGCGTGAAGATGATCCACATCCCGAGGGATTTGGCGCCGGAGACGTTCATCGGAGGCGGATGCGGGCTGATGACGGCGCTGCACGCCGTGGACCTGGCCGGGATCCGGCTGGCGGAGTCGGTGGCGGTGCTCGGCGTCGGTCCGGTGGGCCAGAGCGCCGTTGCGCTGGCGAGCCTGAGCGGCGCCGGCGAGATCGTCGCGGTGGACGGCGTGAAGGACCGGCTCGCGTTCGCCAGGCGCATGGGCGCGACCCGGACGATCGACTTCAGGGAGCTGGCGAAGCAGGAGCGTCTGTCTGAGGTGCACCGATTGACGCGCGGTCGGGGCGTGGACGTCGTGATCGAGTGCAGCGGCGCGCCGGACGCGGTTTCGGAAGCGCTCGATCTGGTTCGTGACGGCGGACGTGTCGTGGTCTGCGGGCACTACACGGACAACGGGCCGGTGGAGATCCATCCGCACTGGCAGATCAATCGCAAGCACGTGGAGCTGCGCGGCTGCTGGGGCTCGAGATACGAGCACTTTGCGCGCGCCGTCACGGTCGCGTCGAAGTCGGGATCCGAGAAGCCATGGAGGGAGATGACGACGGGCATGGAGCGACTCGAGACCGTCGCGGCTGCGCTCTCTTCGGTGGAGAGTCGAAGCTCCGTCAAGTCGCTGGTTGCGGCCGGGCGGAGGGTGCTGCAGACTGACACGCGATAAGCGTGTTATGCTGCGTGCTCACCGCAGTTTGCAGCCGTGGCGGGATGTTATGCAGCACTGTGAGCAGGATTACGCGCAGTTCTTCACCGCATAATTGGCGTTAGATAGCCACAAGCTTTCGATGTGCCTTAGCGTCTGCCTCGGTTCAAGTGTCGCGTTAGAGAGCATCGGCTTTAGCGAAGCGGAACCGGGGTTCAACGTTCGCGCGCTGGAGCCGTTTCAGGAGTCGGTGCGTGAAGTGCTGCCATTTCCCTTCATCTACTCACTCGGTTCGCATACCTCCTGTGGGTGCGGCTTCAGTCCGGAAGAGGAAGAAGATGCCGATGATCTGCGAGAGAGCCGCGCGGCGCTGGTGGCGTATGTCGCGGCAGCCGCTAAGAAGGGTGATGTCGCGCTTTACGTCTCTTGGAACGGGGACCGTGAAGAAGAGAATGAGGTGTTCGACCTCTCACTTGCCGATTTGGAACTGACCCATGATTGGCTGGCTCCAGGATCGCTCGTTCAGGTCAAACGATCGGCTATCTAACGAGCAGTTGAAGCTGATGGCGCTGCTGTCGGTAGCGGCTGGCTCGCTCCGCTCGCCTGCCGCATTCTTGATGACGCGCCACAGCTTAACTGCAGTGCGTTATGTGTGCAGCTAGGATGTCCTGAATAGTCCAAACACGGAGGGTCCATGAAAGCGCTCCTTGTTGCCCTCGGAATGACGTTCGCGGCCGGCGTCTCACACGAACCCGCTCCGCAAACGGCACCGCCGTCGTTCAGCTTGGTCATTGAGGCGACGGCCACGGGATGGGCCGCGCGCTGCGACTCCGGCTGCGCTTTTCGCACCGCGTCGTTCGCATGCCGCGACGCGTGCCCCGCCATCGCAGACGCCAATGGGCTGCGCACCGTCGCGGCCGAGACGCCGGGGCCCAGTCCGTTCTCGTTTCGCTTGGAGCACACGGAGACGGGGTTCAACGCTGTCGCGCGCGACGGCACCGTTTGGCTCAAGCTCGGCTATTCGTGCCGCAGCCTTCCGTGCACCGCTCGCGTCACCGAAACTGGCGTCTTCGGTCGCTGACACATAACGAGGAGTTGTAGCTGACGGCGCTCGCTACGGAAGCGGCCTGCTCGCTTCGCTCGCGGGCCGCGTTCATTATTGGTGCGCCGCAGCTAAACTCCGGGCGTTAGATCGCGGCACGTAAGGATAAGCAATTGGTTTTGTTCGTAGCGAGCGATGGTCCGTTGCACCTGGCTATCCACCAGTCGGCCGCAGACGGTCCGGTGCTCATCAGGTTCGCCCCGCAACGGCCGGACGCATCGCGTGGTCGCAGGGCATCAAGAGTCGCGCGTGGACAGACGACCGGTCTGCGGTGCGCCAGCGCACGCATCGCGGTCTGCACTTTAAGGATGGGCCGCGCATCTAACGAGCGGTTGGAGCTGGCGGCGGCTACTATTGCTGCGGAAGTATTGCGGTTGAGTATTGAAAGATGACCGCCATAGCTCAACCGCAATCGCGTTAGAGCGACGACAGAATCCATCACCGAGCTACGATGAAGGCATCGACGGTTGGCCCTTGCCCGCACTGCAACGGCGTGAATCTGTTTACCTCTCGCACGTTGGCAAACAGCGGGTGGGGGGCCTCGATCCTTCCAGGGCTCGCAAAGTTCCTCCGCCCCGCTCAGTTGAGTGTCGTCGTCTGCGAAGACTGCGGCCTGGTACGCTTGTTCGCTGGCGAATCCGAGCGCTCAATGCTCTCGAAAGGCCTATCGTGGACGCGCGTCTGAGGGCTCGGCCGTCTGCAGCCATGCACCCGCGCTCTAACGTGGAGTTGAACCTGACGGCGCGCTTTATGGAAGCGGCTGGCTCGCTTCGCTCGCCGACCGCATTCTTTATGAAGCGCCGCAGGTTAACTCCGGCGCGTTCTATGAGAGCGATTGTCAAGGACGGACTTCGTCCCAGCTGATTGCCTCGGCGCTTTCGCCTTGGCAATCAGCCCCGACTTCGAACGTGGGCGAGACCTTCCGGCTTCGCTTGGGACGGCGCAGTCTTCTTCGGCATCGTTCTCCTCGCGTCAGCTCCAGGTTCGAATTGCACGTGATGCAAGCGCTCGGGTCGCGCGAGGCGAACCATGGTTCTATCTGAGACTCGGCACGCAGGCCGGCCTGACGCTTATTCGGGTTCTGCGGGAGGGCCTATGGTTAGGCGAGTGCCTCGGCGGACTGCTGGCCGGGCGAACGCGCCGGGTGAGACTGCCTCCCGCACCCACGTCGCGGAATCCTGAAGTCCTCAGCGAGGGAACGCCCACCAGCCGCGGTCTCGAGGATGCCGTCGCTAGCGCGCTTGCAACGTCAGCTTCGCTGGATCGTAGCGTTCTCCTGTTTTCCAGAGTCGAAGCGTGATCGCCGCCAGCTTCCGCGCGAGCGTCACGCGCGCCAGTTCCTCGCGCATCCCGCGCGAGACCATGCCGCGATAGAAATCCTGCAGTGGCCCGCGCCGCGCGCGTCGCCGCGGTCGCCGCGCTCTTGAACACCGATCTTCAGCACCCGATTGTGATTGCGATTGAGGCCGCGCGTCATCGGCGCCCGCCGCCGCCGCACCGGCCGCCCGTGCGCGAGCTCGTACTCGGCGCTCGATCCGACGTCACCACGGCCGAGCCCGGCATACGCCCACAGGTTGCGCTTCGTCCGAAAGCGCCACGGCGTCTGCATCGTGGCCAGCAGCAGCGCCACCCGCACCGGCCCAAGGAACGGAATCGTGCGCAGACACGCGCCAGGCCGGATCGCGCTTGCGCCTCGCGCCAGCATCGCCGCCTTGGCCTGCGGCCGCAGCTCGCTGCAGCACCTCGAGCTCCGCGTACAAGGCGTGCCGCCCGAAACTGCGACGCCCCGCTTCCGGCAACTTGCGCGAGCCACTCCGCTCCGCTGCGTCGGGTCGATACACGCCGCGTCCCCGGCGTCCGAATCCCGCGCGCGCGAAACAGCGCCTTGAGGCGCAGCATCACGCGCGTGCGCGTCCTCGACGAGATTCTGATACGTGCGCGCCAGCTCCTTCAGCGTCGCGCGCTCGGCGGCTCCCGTGATACACCGCGCGCAACGCACCACGCCGCAGCAGCTCCGACAGCTGCTCGGCATCCGACTGATCGCCCTTGTTGCCCGTGCGCGCCTTCGCCGCGCCGATCGCAGACGATGCACCTCGATCGACGACCGGCGCGAGCAGATCGTGCAGCCACTGCGCTTGCGTGCCTTCCTCGAAGCGCCACGTGAATCGTGCCGCGCATCCCGCGGAAGAACTCCACGAGCGCCGACGCCTCCGTCGGCAGAACGTCCTGCGCGATAATCCGCCACGTCTCCTCGCGCACGGCGGCCACCGTGGTTGCCTGGTGCACGTCGAGCGCCGACATACTTCGTCGTCCGTTTCATGAGAGCCGCTCCTGGCTGTGGTCCATGGGACTTCGACAACTCCATGGTAGCAGTCAGGGGCGTGCTCTCAATATCCGTTAGGCAGACGACACGCGCGCCATCTTTTGAATGGTTTTGTAGCTTTCGATGTGCCGCGGGGTGGTCCCCAGTGGGAAGGCCGATGCAATGGGTTCGACTCCCATGATGTTCCAAGGGTATCGGAGCTCTGCGATCGAGGTTCGATTCCTCGGGCGGCACCTGGGTCTCTGCTCCCGCTGCCTAACGGGCGGTTGTAGCTGGCGGCGCTGTGAAGCAGTTTGGTTGGGTAATGAAAGTTGGCGCCGCAGCTAAACCGCAATCGCGTTAGGCGTACCCAGGCAGTGTCCATACCGGAGGAAAAGATGCGGGTAGCGGTTCTTCTTACAGGTGCTGTCCTGCTGGCGAGCTGTAGTCCTTCCACCTCCGTCGCTCGCACGCGGAGTGTGCGTCCAGACACAGTCGTGGGAACGCCGACCACAATGAGCAGCGCTGATGTTGCTCGCGAGCAGAGCCTCGGTACTACTGTGGATACAATCGTTCTCAGTACAACCAGGCTCGACCTGCGGGTTGGAGAGGCTTACAACCTCTTGCGCCTGGCTCCACTTGGGCGCGACCGCAACGGAGCGAAGGTGGAGTCGCTCGTACCAACGTTTATCGGGCCATCAAACAGGGTATATGAGATTGCGCTCATCACGTTGCGCGCGCTCAACCCAGGCGTAGACACACTCTATGTCGAGGCGCTGCCGCGGGAGCCTTCCAACGAACCAACGCCTTGACGGCCCTCTACGCGAGTCACCATCTCGGTTCGGCGGTAACCAACACTTCCTGGGACGCCTGATATCAACTTGAAGCCGACGGCGACCCCAAGCAGTTTGGTTGAAGGTTCGCACTCAGCGCCGCGGCGGAACTCCGGCGCGTTAAGCGGTCCCAGTGGGAATCAATCGACAATGGCTTTCCTGAAGCGGGCGTTTCATCGAGATCTGACCGGCGAACTTCTGATCGCGTTCGAGCTGCACTCCGTCGACCAGATTCGATCGGTTCTCGACGCGGACCTCGATCCTCGACTTCCGATCAGGGGCAAGTCACCGGTCCAGTGGCTCACGGAGATGTACAGCAGAGGCGACGGTTTCCCGAAGTGCCTGCGCCTCCTCCTTGATCGGGGTGCCGTTCTGGACGACCCCGTTGTTGCGCCGGTCCTTCTGAACGACGCCGACGGTCTCGGAGCAGCGATTCGGGCGACGCCTTCCCTGCTCCATCACCGCACGTCGATGGTGTCCGCCTTCACCCCGTTGCATGGAGCGACCCTGCTGCACGTCGCCGCCGAGTTTGGGAACACCGAGGCCGCGCGCGTTCTTGTGGACATGGGAGCCGACGTCAACGCGACCGCATCGGTCGACCAGTTCGGGCTCAACGGTCACACGCCCATCTTCCATACCGTCAACTCGATTTCCAACGTGGGCGCACCGATCCTGCGGATGCTGCTGCAGGCCGGGGCGAGAGTGGACATCGCGCTCCGCGGCATCACGTGGGGCAAGGGATTCGAATGGGAAACGACGTTGTTCGACGTCACACCCATCTCCTACGCGCAATTTGGCCTGCTCCCGCAAGTACACCGGCGAGACCGCGACATCTACGACAACATCAAGCTTCTGCTCGAGGCTGCTGGTCGGACCATTCCACCGCTCGACAACGTGCCAAACAAATATCTCGAGCCAGGTGCCGCCTAACGAGGAAACTGTGCTCGAGGCCGAATCGCTACGCCGCAACAGGTGGTCCGAACCAGGTGGTCAGCGCGTCGGCGAGCCCCAGCTGGGTTGAGCTGCGCGCAAAATTGCCATGGCGCGCTCGCTCACCTTCGGTTGTGTCTCCCACCCACGCCACATACCCGTCGGGCCGAATCAACACCGCGGTGGGAGCAGTGACCGCACCGAGCGCCGGAAGTTCCCACGTGCCAGCGTATTCGGCATCGACCAACTGAACCCGATCGGCCCATGGCGTGATGTCGATGCTGCCGGACTTATCGAGGTTGAGCAGCACCGGCCGAGCAGCGTGCAGCAGGGTGAAGACCCGAACCGAGTCGTCGTCGGTGACGAGATCCAGGTCGGGCATGCGGCGGCCGAGCAGCGGATGTCCGGCTCCAAGATCGTAGTGAATGTCCAAGCCGGACATCATTCCGGCGATTCGTTTGCGCGGCTCCTCCATCTGGAGGAGCTCGCCCACGATGTCGCGCGCAGCCAGGGTGCGTTCGTCCGGCCGGTGAAGCGCGACCTGCGCCATCGTGTTCTTCAGCACACGAGCACCGACAGGGTGACGTTCAGCGTGATATGTGTCGAGAAGACTTTCCGCTGATGTCCCTTTGATCACCTGCGCCAGCTTCCAACCGAGATTGACGGCATCCTGCACGCCGGTGCCGAGGCCCTGCCCGCCGATCGGGGAATGCACGTGGGCGGCGTCGCCGGCAAGCAGGACTCGTCCGCTGCGATAGCTCGCGGCCTGACGCGTCGTGTCGCCGAACCTGGAGATCCAGGTCGGCGTGTGGACACCGTAGTCGGTGCCGCACACGGCGATGAGCCGCTCACTGAGATCGCGGAGCGTCGGTTCCGTCGTTGCCCCGGGGTTCGCTTCGGTCACCATGACCCGAATAGGGCCGACATCCTTCCAGATGATCTCGCCGTTCTTGATCTCGTATTCCGGCCTGCCGAAGGCATGAACGCCCGCGGCCGTATGATGCACTCCCATCGGCGGCTTCTCCCTCATCTCCACTTCGGCGAGGATGCTGCTCGTGGTCGCATCCCACCCCGGGAAGCCGATGCCGGCTGCCTTCCGCACGAGGCTGCGCCCGCCATCGCACCCGACGAGATACTGCGCGCGCAGTGATTGGCCGTCGGCGAGTGCGACGTCGACACCGGCGTCGCGCTGCGCGAATCCGGTGACTTCGCGTCCGTAGTAGATCGGCACCTTCAGTTCGCTGACCCATCCGGCCAGGATGCGCTCGATGTGTTTCTGCCCCAGGCCGAGGCCGTAGTTGTGCCGGGTGGGAAAGTCGCTGATGTCCAACCGGCTGACGGCGAACCCCGTGATCTGCGCCGTCTGTCCCGCGGAGAGAAACCGTTCGGCGATTCCGCGCTGATCGAGCACCTCGATGGTGCGTGACGAGATTCCAAGGGCACGCGCGCCGGCGAGCTCCTGATTCGCGCGCCGCTCGACGATGGCGACATCGACTCCCGCCAACGCCAGCTCGCCCGCCAACATCAGACCCGTCGGGCCGCCTCCGGCGATCACCACCGCGTGTTCGGTCATCGCAACTCCCGTTCAGAACCGTAGGTGAGCGAGCGCGCCCATGGCACTTTCGCGCGCAGCTCAACGAGCGCGAAGTCTGAACTCGCACGGGGGCCTTGCCGCAAGGCTTGGGGTGCGTGATAATGTCAGTTGGCGCCCGATGTATGGTAGGCGCTGCCCAACCTGGCTCCTGGTCCGTTCTCCGGACGCGGCGGCAACTCAGACCGCGCGTGGAGCCAACGCGCAACGTCTTCGCGACCTCGACTGGAGCTGCGTCGCCATGCCTGACCGTCTCCTCAGCCTCGGCCTCCTTGTCGGCTTCTGGATTCCGCCCGCGGTGGTTGGTCGGGCGGCGGCGGAGTTCGCGTATCGAAGGACCACTCGTGTCCGGCCCGCGCTGATGTTCGCCGGGCTGGCGACCTTCGTCCTCGCGTGGTCCGCGGCCTGGTTTCTCGTCAACCTCAGCGCCATGCCGCCCTACATACCCGGCGCATCACGCGATCCGACGTACGCACCACCGGAGGCCGTCGCGGGACTCGCCGTCGTAGCGACTGCGCTCGTGTTGCCCGTCAGCGCGATCGCCTGCTGGTTGGCGTTCCGCAGCCGCGAGCGGTCGCTCAGGCGCACGACTGCCGGGCGTGCGTCAGCCTGACGAGCACCTGCTGCCGGCGGCGCACGCGCCGCGGCAGAATTTCGGCCGCCCGGCACACCACACGCATCCCCGGAACGTCCGCTAATGGACCAGCGTCCCCTCTGGCGGTGCGGGAAATGTGGACGGGTGTTTGCGAATCGTAACCAGTCCCATGCGTGCGGGCGCTACGAACTCGCCCATCATTTCCGCAACAAGCCACCGGGAATTCGCGCCCTTTTCGATCGCGTTTTAGCCGTCGTGCGCGCCCTCGGCCCGGTGCGCGTCCTGCCGGAAAAAACCCGCATTGCCTTTCAGGTGCGGATGTCGTTCGCACAGGTGACGCCGCGCCGCCTCTGGCTCGATGGACATGTGGTGCTCGCGCGACGGCTGGAGCACCCGCGTTTTCGCAGCATCCAGACCTTTTCGCCGCGGAATCACCTGCACGTGTTTCGACTTTCCCACCCGCGGGACATCGACGCCGATTTTCGCGGGTGGATGGCGGAAGCGTATCAGGTCGGAAGGCAGGAGCACCTCAAGTTCAGCCCACCGCCTTCTTCACGAGCGCGCTGATCCTCGCCTCCGCGGCGGCAGTCAAGTCCTTCACAGCGAACTCGGTCGGCCACATGGCGCCGTCGTCGAGGTTCGCCTTGTCGCTGAAGCCGAGCGTCGCGTACCTGGCCCTGAACTTTTCGCCGGGCTTGAAAAAGCAGACGACCTTGTCGTCCTTGGCGTACGCAGGCATCCCATACCAGGTCTTCGGCGAGAGCTCAGGCGCGCTGGTCGTGACGATGGCGTGGATCCGCTTGGCCATGCTGCGGTCCGGCTCCGACATCTCGGCGATCTTCGCGAGCAGGGCGCCTTCCCCGTCCGCCTTGTCCGCCTTCAGCTCCTTGACGCGCTCCTTCATCGCGGCGCGCTCGTCGGACGTGAATCCCTTGGGCTTCTTGTCGGTCGCGGCGCTGCGGTTGCGTGGTTTCTGCGTGCTTGTCCTGGGGCTCATGAAAACATCCTCACGTTACTGGGTTGGAGACTTTCTGTCCGCTGCGCCACTTGGTGGCATACGGCAGCACGAACATGTATAGGCCCGTCATCAGGAGCAGCGCGAGCGGGAGCAGCGGCGAGTACGTCAACAGGCCGGGCGGATTCTCTTGTTTTCCCATGCCGATGGCGACGAAGTTGGCGATGACCGTCAGCGTGAAGGCCATGGACATCCAACGGTGGAATTGCCGAATCCATTTGTTCCAGTTCATGGGATCCTCGCGAGTAGGTCGACCAGTTTGCCGCCCATCATTTTCCAGCCATAGCGGGCGCCGCCGGACTCGCGCTTCTGCTCCGCGTTGAAGCCCGACTGTACGATGGTCAGCCGCGTCCCCGACGCCGTGGGCGTGAGCGCGAAGGTGACAACGGTGTCCAGGAAGGGGACGGTCCACGTGTAGCTGAGCTTCCGCAGCGGTTCGATCTCGATGAACCGGCAGTTCACGGTGCCGTCCCAATCTGGATATGGCTGTGTCTTGTACGTGAACGCTGCCCCGGGCGCGAGCTCCAGACCAATGACGGGCAGGAGCCACTCCTTGAGCAGGTCAGGGTCGGTGAGCGCGCGCCACACCTTCTCGGGCTTGTGATTGAGATCGATTTCGAACGCGATGGTTTCGATCTGCGAGCGGGCGGTCGTGTCGGTGACGGTCATTTGTCCATTTTCTCCAGCAGTCGTTGCAGACGATCGACGTGCTCCGTCCAGAAGGCACGGTAGTGCGCGATCCAGTCGATGAGCGGCTTCATGCCATGCGGCTCCACCTGGTAGTAGACGTTGCGCCCCTCGCGCCGGCCCTTCACCAGGCCGGCGTCCTTCAGGGTGGCGAGATGCTGCGAGACCGCCGGCTGCGAGATGTCGAATCGCGCCGTGAGGTCTTTCACCGCCGCCTCGCCGCGCGTCAGCGACTCGAAGATCGCCCGGCGGCTGGGGTCCGCCAGCGCCTGGAAGATCCGGTTTTCGGCCACGAGCGCGCTCATATGAGACAATACATAAGCGGCAGCTTATGTATTGTCAAGAGCGTGGATCGGACCCGAAAAGAGCTTGGCGGGTCGGCCCGATGGTGACGACATAGCTTGGTTCTCATGAGGAGATCGACGGTTCGGCGGTTGGTGCTGGTCATGCTTCTCGTCGGCGCG
Organism: uncultured Gemmatimonadaceae bacterium; assembly: GCA_963724885.1. Classification (GTDB taxonomy): domain Bacteria; phylum Gemmatimonadota; class Gemmatimonadetes; order Gemmatimonadales; family Gemmatimonadaceae; genus DASPMP01. The sequence goes on from CAVRWG010000005.1 coordinate 1,553,879, forward strand.
GGCGCGTACACCTGGCGCAACTCTGGTCGCGTCGACGCCACGACGCTTCAGCAGGACGCTGCCGGGGCCCGGCTTCGCGTGAGGATCATCGGCGATTCGACTGATCCTCGCGTTCCGCCAGCGCGCGAGGCGATCGCGTACTGGAATCGCGAGTTCCTTCGTCTCGGGCGGCGCACCCACTTCGATTCGGCGACCATCCACAATGACTCGGTTCCGGACGAGCTGCTGCGTGCCGCAAGCGGAGAGGCGGTCTTCGGCCGCGGGCCGGCAACCACCAGGCTTCTCGGGACGCTCGCCGATGAACCCGCGGACATCGTGATCGCGTTGTCGCACACCGACCTGATTTCGTTCAGTGTGCGCTGGCGGGCGGGAAGCCGGGGCGTCGTGGGAATCCGCCGGTCGGACATTCCGCCCTTGTCGTTGCCGAACACGGTGCGCAACGTCGTCGCGCACGAACTCGGGCACGTGGTCGGGCTGGATCACAACGGCGACTCCACGACGTTGATGTGCGGCCGGCCAGCCCCGTGCCGCCCGGCGGCCTTTGCGTCGGACCGCGTTCGGTTCTTCCCGTTGACCCGGGCCGACGACCAGCGCCTTCAGGAACGGTGGCCTTGACTCGCTGCAGGTTGACCCTGGTGGCGGCATGCATTGCCAGCGCTGGTTGCGGTGAAAGGCCGGACCGAACGGACTACGGCGCCGTTCTGCACTTCGACACGACGGAGGTCCGGATCCTCACGGCCCGGGATTCGATCCCGCTTCGGGTCGAGATAGCAAGCTCCCCTCAACAGCGGACGATGGGACTCATGGAGCGCAGGGTCCTGCCGGATTCGGCGGGCATGCTGTTCCTCTATGCCTCCGAGCAGCCGGCGACGGCGGGCTTCTGGATGTTCCGCACGCGCCTCCCGCTCGACATCGCCTTTCTCGATTCTTCCGGCGTTGTGGTGGCAATTCGCGGGATGACACCCTGTAGCGCCGAGCTGGCGGCGGGTTGTCCGACGTACGCGCCGGACGTGCCTTATCGAGCGGCACTCGAAGTCAATGCGGGATACTTCGAGCGACACGGGGTTTCCACCGGGAGTCGCGTGACGCTGCCAAATGTGCGCGCGCAGTGAGATTCTGGTCTTTCTCGCGAATACCCGCCGCTGCCGTATTGCGCAGCGAAAGTCCGGGACGCGGCAATCCGGCCACGTCATTCACGCGGTTCCGCATTACATTGCGAACTCGAAGTCCGTTCGCACCTCAGCCGGATTACCGGAGCAGGGATTCGTCCATATGGCCAGAAAGCCGAACTATGGTTTTGACAAGCGTCGGAAGGAGCAGGACCGGAAAGCAAAAAAAGACGCCAAGGCTACGGAGCGGCGCCAACGACGGGATGAGCGATCGGCGGAGGTCCCCGTAGATCCGCCAGCCGGCGGGGCACCGGGACCGGCCACGCCGCCCCTGCCGTCCAACGAGGAGTAGCCGACGACGGCACCCGGCAGTTTGGTTGAGTGATCCAGGCACGCGCCGCGGCGGAACTCCGGCGCGTCAGGAGTACCTCGATGAACGGGATCGCGATCCACGACTTGAAGGACGGTGTACTCGCCTTTGATCTCGAGGAGATCCTCACTGCCATCGGCGAGGCCGCTCAATCGTCGGAGTGGCGCGTTCGGCCCGACCGCTTCTGGTACATCGCCGACGAAGACGTCCACCTGTTCGATGCGCCGAGGGAGCCGGCTTCCTGGGCGACCGGGGCCGCGTTTGCGTCAGCGGTCAGGCAGGTGCGCCAGATCGTCGACGGCGTTTTCGAAGGGCGTCGTCCCGGGCGAATCAGTGCCCTGGCTCGCCGTGCGGGCCATCGACAGCTCCTGGTGGGAGGTCTATTCCAGTGATCCATCCGTCATTGCCGCGCTGCGACGGAGATTCACGGATGTGCGCCCGGCCGTATACGAGGCATCGAGTGTCCTTTGAGCCCGCCACTCGTCGCCCAACCAGTACGGATCCACTTGCCGGATCCGTCAGGCCCTAAACGCCCGGACGCAATCGGGCACGTGAGCTCACTCATGCTCCCTCTCCGCTCGCAAATGTCGACACAGCCCGCACGGATCGCGATCGCGGCCGCCCTTCTCGCGCTCGGTTGTGGCGACAGCCCGGGTACTCCCGGCGGCACCACCAATCCGCCGGCGAACGACACGCCCGCGCTCACGCGCACTGTGCTACTCCCGGGCCTGAGCAATCCCTGGGATATCGCCGTCGCCGAAGATGGCGCGCTGTTCTTCACGGAAAAGTGCCGCGGCCTTTCCGTGCGGTACACCAGCGGCAATGTCACCCGGCTCTTCGGCACCGCCGGCTCGGCGCTCGTCGCGTCGGACCTCGTGTGCCTCGGCCAGAGCGGGATGCATGGCGTCGCGCTCGACCCGGCCTTCTCCTCGAACCGCACGTTGTACGTCTACATGACGTCCAACCTCAGCACGTCGCCGCGCACCAATCGCGTCGTGCGACTCGTGCTCGACGCAGGGTACACCACCGCCGGCAGTCGCGTCGACATCGTCACGAACATCGCCTTCAAGGACGTGGCCAACGCCGTGGGCGGCGCGGGCTCCCACAGTGGCGGCCGACTGCGCTTCGGACCTGACGGCCACCTGTACATCACCACTGGCGACAATCACAGTCCCATCATTCCACAGAGTCCCACGTTGCTCGGCGGCAAGGTGCTGCGCGTAACGGGCGGCGGCGCCGCGGCGCCCGGCAACGCGCCCCCCGCGGGCTTCGACGCGCGCATCTTCACCTACGGACACCGCAACGTGCAGGGCATCACGTTCCGTCCGGGCACGGGCCAGCCGTTCACCTCCGAGCACGGACCCAACCACAGCGACGAGGTGACGGCGCTCGTCAACGGGGGCAACGGCGGCTGGGACCCCCAGAACAGGCCGTCATTGACCTGCCCGGACAATTACTGCGGCTACGCGGGCAGCCCGACGACGATGCCGATGACCGATGTCACGCGATTCCCGAATGCCATGCCGGCGGTCTGGAACAACAACGGCAACTCGCAGGGGACTGGCCCCGCCCTGTTCCTCGTCGGGCCGCAATGGCGCGCGTGGGACGGCCGACTGGCCGTGGGCGTCATGGGTGGAAGTCGGCTCGCCATTCTCGAGCTCGACGCGGCCGGAGCCGTGGTGAGTGCGGTGGACGCGGCGCTGCCGAGCGTTCGCTTTCGGGCGCTGACTCAAGGCCCTGACGGGAATCTGTACGTCGCAACCGACGAGGGCGAGATCTGGCGCGTCGTGCCGTCTGCGGCGTCGCCCTGACGATCGGCCTACGCGGCGCTCGGGGCGTGCCGGGTCACGGCGTCGTACACTAGCTGAAGGTGCTCACCGTGGTCGGGCAGAAAGCTCCTGATGGAGGATTCGCACGAAGCGCTCGTGGCCCCCGGGCCAGTCTTTCGCGTAGGGCTCAGTGATTTTGGCGGCGAGCACCTGTTCCACCGTCTGACCCGCGGCGACCGCGGCGCGAACCCGGTCGCGAGCGGTTGCGACGGCATCGCGCCACGCCTTGAGGCGCGCGCGGTCGGCCACGGGGCCATGGCCGGGAATGATCCTGGTCTCGGCGTTGGCGATGCCGAGGACACGGTCGGCCGTGGCGAGGACGCCGTCGATTGACCCGCCGCTGGAGCGGTCCACGAACGGGAGTCCGGCATTGTGAAAGACGTCGCCCATATGGATGACGTTCGACTTCACGAAGTGGACGATCGCGTCGCCATCGGTGTGCGCCGGCGGGACGTGCGTGGCCACGACGGAATCGCCGTTGATGTGGAACGTCACCGCGTCGGTGAACGTGACCACCGGCAACGCATCCCTGGGCGACGGCGGCTCGCGCCGGTTGAGGGCCTCGATGAACTGTTCGGTGGACATCCGCTTCCGCACGTTCTCCTGCGCGACGACGAGCGCTCCCGCGCGACCGAGGTTCTCATTTCCGCCGGTGTGGTCGAAATGCCAATGTGTATTGAGCACGAAGCGCACCGGCTTCGGCGTGATGGCGGCAATGGCGGCGAGGATCTTGGGCGTGAGCGGGGCAAACTGGTCGTCCACGAGGAACACGGCGTCATCGCCGACAGAGACGCCGATGTTGCCCCCGGAGCCCTGGAGCATGTGCACCCCTCGCGCGAGCTGCGTGCTGCGCACCTGGACGGTGTCGAAGTTCTGCTGCGCGGCGACGGGAGCCGCGGCCAGCGCAGCCGCCGCCGCGACGACGAGAACAGTGAGTGAAGTCCGCATTCGATTGTCCTGGAGGCGCGCCCCAGCCATTGCGCTGGTCGCTGATGATGTCGTCCGCGACGTCGAGCGGAAACCTAAGCGCTCTTGCCGCAGCCAAGGCGGGCGGGATAGCGTATGCAGCGACCTGTAGCGCCGCAGCCCTCCTTCGCACCCGAGGTGCGCATGTCCGGACGGAGTCGTCTCCGCATAGCTGCCGGCGCCGCTGTGTTGCTCGGTGCCATGGCTGCCTGCAGCGCGCCAGCGGGAGGCAAAGTTCCTAAGCCGACGAGCGACAACACGCCGCCGAGTCTCGTATGGCGTATCGAAAACCGAACGACAGGCGCGGTCAGCATGGTACCCGCGAATGGCCAGCTCACCGTCAAACCGGCCGATCCCGTGAGGGTGACGCTGCAGGCCAACGATCCGCAGGGCGTCAACCAGATCGAGCTCAATGGTGGCTGGTTGAAAAAGTGCGTGGGCGTCGGCATCGCGGCGAATACGAACGGCGTCTTCGCGGGCCAGCAGCAGACGCTCAATCCCGACGTGGACAACAATGTCCTCACGACCGTGACCCTCATCATGCTCATCGACGGGAATTGGACGTGTCCGGGCGGCACCATTCTGGAGCGGGTGACCGGCACGGTCTACGGCACTGGACGCAACTACTTCGGCGGCGTGACCTCCGAACAGGCGACGGTCTCTTTCGTGCCCTAGGCTCGCTTTGGCGGACGCGGCGCGGGTGATTCGCGACGAGTAGTTCACACCTTTGGTTTCTTGACGAGCGTCATGCCGAGGAAGGGCGTCCACGTCGCGCCGTTGTCACGCGAGAAGAACCCGTTCTCGATCCAGCGTCCCTGTTCATCGACGGTGATCTCGTAGCGGATCTGGCCGATGCGAGGATCGGTCATGCGCCAGGTAGCCTTCGTGGCCGTGATCTCGATCTGGGGATCCAGCCAGTGGCCTTCGCCGGTGAACGCGCGCATCAGGTGACCGGTCTTCTCGTGATCGGGATGGACCACGGCGAACGCCTGGTGCACGGTGTCCGCGCCGAGGATACCGAGCCCGCGGATGACGGCCACGGTCCCGCCAGCCTCGAGGGACACCCACTCCTTCTGGCGCACGGTGACGCGCCCCTCGCGCCGGATGGTCCACGCCTCACCCTCCCATTCGCCGACGAGTTTCGAGATGACGCCGAGTGGCGACGCGTTGGCGGACGGCGTTTGTGCCATGACCGGAGGGGCAAGGATGACCAGAAAGATCAGCAGCGTACGCATAGGGCGGGGAGCCTCGAAGGGTGTCGCGGGAAACTGTGTACCGCGCGACCGGCGGTCTTGAGAGAATCGGTCAGTCGGAGAAGTGGTGCTCGGTCCGGCGAACCCGCTCTGACAGCTCCGCCGGTGTGAGGCCCGTGAGCGCGATCACCTCGTGATGGAAGTGCGGCTGGTCCGCGTAGCCTCCCCTGGCCGCGACGTCGCTGAGGCGATGCGCAGGAGCGAGCATCCCGTGCGCGGCCGCGATGAAGCGGGCGATGCGCGCGTGCTGCTTGGGTGTCAGTCCGGTGGCCGAGCGCACGCGTCGCAGCAGGGTTCGCGGCGAGAGGCGCAACGCGGCGGCGACATCGATCACCGGCGCGCGCCCCCGCGATTCGTGGATCAGCTTCAGGGCGGCGGCAACGCTCGCATCGGGCGACAGCAGCTTGTCGAGCACGGGGAGGAACAGAGCCTCCACTGCCTCCACCACCTGCTCTGGCGGTCCGCTCGACAGCGCCGCCGCCACGTTGGCCGCCGGCACGGGCCCGAGTCGCTCGACCATGACGGGACCGCGCAGCAGTGAGTCAGCCGTCGCGCCGGTGAGCAGCGGTGCCGACTCGGCGGCGAAGCGCAAGCCGCCGTATCGCGCTCCCGGTGACGTGGGGACGACGAGAGGCTCGATCTGGGGACCGTACGCGAGGAGCAGCGGCGTCAGCGGTCCGCGCTCGATCATCACAAGGAAGGCAAGGCCGTCGGGCGGAACGTGGTGCGTCGGCGGCGCGCCGGCGGCGACGACGAACTCCCACGCGGAACGGATCCACGGTCTGAGACGCGGGTCGGTGGGGTGGGTGGTGAAGGTAAAGGGAGCCGGCGACGTCATCGTTCCAATCTGCATCGGGCCCCTGGCGAAAGCACTGTCATCCCGAGCGCGGCCTGCCGCGAACGGCAGATCCCTCGCTTCGCCCGGGATGACCAGCTGGGCAAAGACGACGGGCCTAGGCGGGGCTGAGGGATTTCCTCGTCACCGCGCCCTCGAGCGTTTCGCCGCCCAAAGTGACATACAAATGGCCATCGGTCACCGATAGATCGAACGACATCCGGCGCTCCAGGCGGGCGGCGAGCTGCGCGACGAGCTCGCGGTCCATGGCCCGGATCTCGACCGTGTCGCGACGATGGATGCGTTCGCCGCTCCACTGCTCCACGAGCCGGTCGGCGTCCTTGTGCGTGTACACCACGACGCGTGGCGTTGCCTTGCTCGCCTTGTGCAGCCGGTCCGCGCCCGGGCTCCCGATCTCGATCCACACCTGCATCGTTCCCGTGAGGTCGCGCACGGCCACCGCGGGTTCGTCCGGCTCGGCCAGGCCGCGGGAGAACGCGATCCCCTCGCGGTACTCCAGGCAGTAGGCCAACACGCGCGTCACGAAGTACTCGTCGCTCTCCGACGGATGCTGCGCCGCCTTGAAGGCGAGCGACTCGTAGACGCCGCGATCCACGTCGGAAAGCCGGACGTCGAAGCTGTAGATGGTGGCGGTGAGTGACATGGTGCGGAAGGTAAGCCGGCCACAGGGGTCTTACCGTACTTGAACGATTCGGCAGCCGAGAGTCATTTAGAGCACTAACGCCACGACCCATGGAGGTCACCGTGAAGACCCTTCGACTCGTTGTCACAGGGACGGCATTGCTCATCGTCAGCGGCTGTGAGGATGGGCGCGGCACTACCGGCCCTACTGCTCCCGCGGTCCCGATTCAGGATGAATCGACCGCTCCCGTAGCCGCGCACCGGGTCAGTACGTCGGGTCGCTTCGACGCGCTCGTCGACTTCGCGACGCTCACGCTGACGCCGAAGGGGGATAAATGCCTCCTCCAGGTTTCCGGCCAGTTCGTCTTCTCCGGGACGATCCAGGGGACCGCGTCCGGGCAGACGACGGCACTGGTCTTCGCGTCGTGCACGGATGTGGCGACCAATCCCCCGGGGACGTTTGCGGACGTCTTTACGTCGAAAGGCGAGTTCGAGGGGACGGTGGACGGCAAGCCGGCGAAAGCCGATCTCCTGTACATCGGCCGCGTGCAGCCGGGCGGGGAGATCGCCGCGCGCCTCGTTTTCTCAAGGGGCGTGTGGGGAGTACTGGAGACCGTCAACGCGCGGGTGGCGGTCGGCGGGGAGTATCGCGGCTCCGTCTTCGTCAAATAACCATCGTGACCGACCTCAGCGATACCAGAAAGCGCGCCGAGCTCCGCGGTCGGGAAGCAGTCGCCCATTGGCGCATTCGCGGCGCAGTGTGGGCCGGCCGACTCTTCGCGGTGTACTTCGTCGCGCTGAGCATCATACCGCTCGCTCAGAGAGGCAGCTCGAGCTGGAGTTCAGTTGCCGTCTTGCTCGTTCTCGCCGGCGGCATCGCGGTGACGACGGAGCGAATGCGACGGGGCGATCGAATCGCTGCATGCCTCCTGATTGCTCTTTTTGTCGCGATGAAACTGAGTGCGTGGCTCCTGGGAGGCGAACCGATTTGGTCCGGAGCCCTTTGGACCGTCATCGTCGCTGGCGCCCTGGTGAACGGTGTTTGGGGCACGTTCGCCCTGGCGAGGATTCGGAATGAGGCGGCTCTCGTGCCTCCCGCTCCCTCACGCTCCGATGTGAGGGCCCTCCAATGAGGAGGAGAGTGATCCCTGGCCGCCACTGAACTAGCCACGAGCGCCGCTGATAAGTCAGGTTGGGGAGGGGCCGGACAACGTGCAGGTAGCCGGTAAACCATCACCCGCCACGAATGTTCAGCGCATCGGCCGAGTACTACGATCTCATTTACTCGACGATCAAGGACTATGTCGCCGAGACGGCCCAGACTGCGAGCCTCATACGCCGGCTGAACCCGCGGGGCCGAACCGTGCTCGACGTCGCCTGTGGCACCGGCGAGCACGCCCGGCTCCTGGCCGCCGAGGGGTTCCTCGTGGACGGGCTCGATCTGGATCCAGCGTTCGTGCGCATGGCCGCCGAAAAGCATCGGGCCGGGCGCTTCGTTCAGGCGGACATGGCCGACTTTGACCTGTCGCGTCGGTACGACGTCGTGCTGTGTCTCTTCAGCTCCATCGGCTATCTCACTTCCCTCGATCGCGTCGTGCGCGCGCTGCGCTGCTTCCGCGAGCATCTCGAGCCCGATGGCGTGGCCGTCGTCGAGCCGTGGTTCACGCCGGGCGTGCTCGAGCCCAATCACGTGTCCCGGCACGAGGCCGAGGCGAACGGGGTCCGGATCTCCCGCGTCGGTCGCACCGAGATTGACGGCCCGGTCTCGCGCCTGCACTTCGACTACGAGATCACCGACAGCGCGGGAACGAAGCGCGTGCGCGAAGTGCACGAGCTGGGTCTCTTCACCGTCGCCCAGATGCTGGATGCCTTCCGCGAAGCCGGGCTTCGCGCCGAGCATGATCCTCATGGTCTGACGGGTCGGGGCCTTTACATCGCCAGGAGCGCGCGAGGCAGCGACCTGGAGAGCAGCACGCCCTGACGGCATCGACTCCGTGACGCGGGCCGTCGATCACAGGTTCTATTGTCAGGACCCCAACGTCACAGACCATGCGCGGACTACGATTCGGTGCCCTGACGCTCGCAATGATCGCGGCGTGCGACGGAAACGGCGTCACCGGCCCGTCGGGCCCGCTGCCGTACGCGACTGCGTTCCGCAGCTGCGGGCCGGCCGATGGTCCGGCGGTCACCATCTATCTCTCCAGCAAACCGATAGCGAATCTGACACCCGACGGTCCCTTCGTTCAGATCTCGATCTGGATGCCGGTCGAGCAGCTGGCGGGGCGATCGTGGTCGGTGGGCGAAGGCGGGGAGGCCATGGCGACATGGTATGCGGGGCCGGCATCATCTCACGCGATAGTGGCGCAGCGCGGCACCGTCGTCGTTCGAGGTGTGTCCAGCGAAAGGACGATCGATGGGAGCGTGGATCTCCATTTCGCGAACAATCGCGTGGCCGGACGCTTCGATGCGAACTGGGTCGAGGCCCTCGCCCTCTGCGGCTAGCCTGCGGGCAGTAACGATACACCGCGGGAAACACCGCGGCATTCCGGCTTTTGGATCGCCGGCACAGATTCTCGCATGCACCTTTGCGTTGTCGCGCTGGGCGCCACGGTCCTCCTGCCAATCGCTCGCGTCGCAACGGCGCAGGTACCGGCGTCGCCTCCATCGGCCCCGGCCGTTCCCGAGTTCGACCACGTCACCATCGCCATCGACTCGCTGGAGCGCGGCATCAGGCTGCTGCAGCAGCTGACCGGCGTGGTGCCCGTGCGAGGCGGCGTGCATCCCACTCGTAGGACGCATAACGCCGTCATCAGCCTTGGCGCCGGCAGGTACCTCGAGCTCGTCGCGCCCGACCCGAAGGATTCGGTGCGCCTGCCCAGCACGACCGCGATGGCGAGCTACGGCCTTCCGCGTCCCATTGGTTGGGCGGTTCGCGTCCGCAACGCGGATACCACGGGGGTGACGGTCCGGCAAAGCGGTTTGCCCGGCGGCGACGTGGTCAATCGGACGATGACGCTCGCCGACGGATCGGCGCTGCGGTGGCGGGCGCTGACGCCCTGGGGTTCGTTGAATCGCGCCACGCTCCCGTATTTCATCGAGTGGAACCCGGGACCGCACCCGTCGACGCAAGCGCCGGCGGGCTGTACGCCGGCGTCGCTGCGCCTCCGCTCGGCGCGCCCGGACTCGCTGCGCGCCTTGCTCATCGCCGCGCGCCTTTCCGTGGCCGTGGACTCCGCTGCCTTCGAGGGAATCCAGCTCGTGCTCGAGTGCCCGGTCGGCAGAGTGGAGATGCCGATGGCCTTCGGCAAGCGCTTCAGCGCCCTCAGGGAGCAGCCGCCACCGATGATTTCCGGCGTGGCGCTCGGCGTCGACAGCGCCGCGGTCGAAGCGGCTCTCGGCAAACCGGCTCGGATCGCCGACGTCGACAGCAGCCGCACTCTGCTCACCTACCATCGCGGCCGCCCGGACGCGCTCCAGGTGATTCTCTACCAAGGAAAGGTGGCCGGCATCAACATGCTGACGCCGGAAGCCGGCTCGCTGGACAGCGTCGTCGTCGGTACGCCGTTCGTTCGGCTGATGGGGCGCTGGGGTGAGCCCACAATCATGAGCGACAGACAAGGGATCATCTGGCGGGCCGACGGATGGGAGATCGTGGGTCACCCGGGCCGGGACTCGGAGCTCCTCGGGCCGCTGCAGTTGCGGATCAACGGAATCCGAAGATGCCCGTTCGTGCCGGACAGCGTCGGCGGTGGCAGGTTCGTATGCACCATCAGGCCTGACTGACGCTGCGGCAGCGAGCCATCATTATCCCATGCGGACCGCACTAATCGCAGGCACGCTCCTCGTTGCCGCCTGCGCCCAGGGGGAAACCTCGGCCTCCGGGCCACCCATCCCGGGCATCGACGCCTACCCGCCAATGGCAAACGACGCGCCGCCGGGGGCGTCAGCCGCCGCCCAGGCGACGGCGGCGGCGATTGGGCGAGGCGTGAACTTCGGCAACATGCTCGATGCACCGACCGAAGGCGCGTGGGGCCTGACCGTCACAGATGATTTCATCGACAAGGCACGGGCAGGGGGCTTCGCGTCGGTGCGGCTCCCGGTGCGCTGGAGCAATCACGCCGGCGCCGAAGCTCCGTTCACGATCGAACCCGCGTTCCTCGCGCGCGTCGAATCCGTGGTCGACAAGCTGCTGGCCAGGGGGTTCACCGTCGTCCTGAACATGCATCACGACCGGCAGCTCGACGGCGACCAGCCCGACCCCGGCGAAATCGCCGTTGCCGCCACGGCCGTCGACGTACGCTTCGTCATGTTGTGGGAGCAGGTGGCGACGCGGTTCAAAGGGCACAACGCCGGGCTGGTGTTCGAGCTGTACAACGAGCCGCACGGGCGTCTGAATGGCGAAGCGTGGAACGTGCTCGCCGCGCGGACGATGGGCGTCGTGCGCAAGACCAACGCGGATCGCGTCGTCGTGATCGGACCCACCACATGGAACTCCGCGAACGACCTGCGCCTGCTCAAGCTGCCCAACGACGCGAACCTGATCGCCACGGTGCACAACTACGCTCCCTTCCAGTTCACGCATCAGGGCGCGGAGTGGGTGAGTCCGACGCCTCCCGTCGGCGTCACCTGCTGCAGCCCCGGGCAGCAGACCGAGATGACGGCGCCGCTGGACGTCGCGAAAACCTGGTCGGCGGCGAAGGGCTATCCGGTGTTCGTCGGCGAGTTTGGCGCGTACAGCAAGGGCGACGAAGCGTCGCGCATCGTTTTCAATCGCACGATGCGCGACGCCATGGAGACGCGCGGCTTCAGCTGGTTCTACTGGGAGTTCGCCGCGGGATTCGGCGTGTACGATCCGGTGACTCTCGGTTTTCGCAACGCGTTGCTCGACTCGCTGCTCGGGAACTAGACCCTCGACTTCCTCGATCTCCTCTGGGGGGCATGCGGGCGTGCATCTCAGCGCCCGCCCGGCCTGGAGGTGCCGAGTATGCGGTGCAGCTGCTCCTTGTCGGCGCTGCCGCCGGCGAAGTCGTCGAAGGCGCGCGTGGCCGGCGTGATCATGTGCCCGCGGATGATCGGCGCCCCCTCGGCCGCGCCCTGCTCCGGCGCCTTGAAGCAGCACTCCCACTCGAGCGTCGCCCAGCCGTTGTAGCCGTACTTGGTCAGCTGTGTGAACACACGCTTCCAGTCCACCTGACCGTCACCCGTCGAACGGAAGCGCCCCGCGCGGTCCTTCCAGTTCTGGTAGCCGCCGTACACGCCCGTGCGCCCGTTGGGACGGAACTCGGCGTCCTTCACGTGGAAGCAACGGATGCGATCGTGGTACAGGTCGATGTACTCCACGTAATCCAGCTGCTGCAGCACGAAGTGGCTGGGATCGTACAGCAGGCAGGCGCGCGGATGGTTGTCGAGGTGGTCGAGCAGCATCTCGAACGATGCGCCGTCGTGAATGTCCTCGCCCGGGTGGACCTCCCAGGCGACGTCCACGCCGTTGTCGTCGAAGACGTCGAGGATGGGCTTCCAGCGGCGGGCCAGCTCCGCGAAGCCTTCGTCCACCAGACCCGCGGGACGCTGCGGCCACGGATACACCGTGTGCCACATGAGCGCGCCCGTGAACGACGGCATCGCCGTGCAGCCGAGGTTCTTCGAGGCTTTCGCGCACAGCTTCAGCTGCTCCACCGCCCACTCGGTGCGCGCGCGCGCGTTGCCGTGCACCGCCTTGGGCGCGAACGCGTCGAACTGCTCGTCGTACGCGGGATGCACCGCGACCAGCTGCCCCTGCAGGTGCGTGGACAGCTCGCTGATGGCGACGCCGTTTTCGTTGGCGACTCCCTTCAGCTCGTCGCAGTAGGTCCTGGACTCGGCCGCCTTTTTCAGGTCGATGCAGCGCGCGTCCCACGTCGGAATCTGCACACCGACGTAGCCGAGCTGGCCGGCCCAGCGCGTGATGGACTTCCAGTTGTTGAACGGCTCGGCGTCGCCCATGAACTGGGCGAGAAAGATTCCCGGACCCTTGAGCCCGGGCCGGGCATTCATGTCAGCGAGCGCGCTGGATGCGGCACTCATCGTGGCGGATTTCGCGCGGGCGGTGGTGCTCATGGCGTGTGTCCTCGGATGCAAGCCGTCTAACTGTCAAACCGTTATCCCAGCGGCCTTTCCTTTCCCCGTTTTTCGGACAGGCCGCACCGCTGGCCCGTCGAACGTCTGTGAGCGCGACACCTTCACCCAGCGTCCCGTCTTCGCGGACTTCAGCGAGGATTCGATGACTTCCTGGTTGGCGACACCGTCGGCGAAGTCGGGACGGAACGGCTTGCCCGATTTCAGCGCAGACAGGAAGTCGGCCAGCGTGTTGGTGAAGGTGTGTTCGTAGCCGATAATGTGGCCGTCGGGCCAGTAGTTGCCGGCGTAAGAATGCGCGCCGCCGTTCATGCACATGATGTTGCGAAAGCCCTGGGTGCGCTGCTCGTCGTCGAAGCTGAAGTACTCCAGCTCGTTCATGCGCTCGAAGTTCCACGCCAGCGATCCGCGGGTGCCGTTGACCTCGATGCGATTGTAGTTCTTGCGGCCGGCCGCGACGCGGCTTGCCTCGAAGCTGGCCGTGGCGCCATTGGAGAGCCGCGCGAGAAACAGGAGCGCGTCGTCCACGTCCACCGCGCGCTTGCCCTTGCCGTCGGGCAGACGGCGTTCCTTGATGAACGTCTGCTCCATGCCGACCACGTCGCTGAACTCCAGGCCGGTGAGGAAGCGCGTCATGTCGATGAGATGCGCGTTGAGGTCCCCGTGCGCTCCGGACCCGCAGGTGGCGGCGTCGTGGCGCCACAGCCAGGGACATCCATCGTCGGTGAGCCAGTCCTGCAGGTACACCGCGCGAACCTGCTGGATGTCGCCGAGCTTTCCGTCGGCGATGAGCTGCGCGGCAGTCGTCGCGGCGGGACAGCGGCGGTAGTTGTGCCACAGCAGCGTGCGCACCGGCTCGCCCTTCGCCGTGCGCGCCTTGCTGGCCGCGGTGGCCATGGCCCGCGCCTCGGCGATGGTCATCGAGAGCGGTTTTTCGCACAGCACGTGCTTGCCGGCCTTGAGCGCTCGCATCGAGAGGTCGTAGTGGCTCACGTTGGGCGTGGCGACGTCCACGATGTCGATGTCCTTGCGGTGGAGCACCGCGTCGATGTCGGTGGACGTCTCCGTCCACCCCCAGGTACTCGCCGCTTCCTTCAGCGGGCCGGCCGTGCGGCCCACGAGCACCGCGCGCTCGACGCGGTACGGGCAGTCCGCGAAGAACCGGTTGACCTGCTGGTACGCGTTGGAATGCGCGCGTCCCATGAAGGAGTAGCCGATCAGGGCGACCTTGAGCGCGGGTTTCTCAGCCTGCTGACGCATCCGGGACCTCGTGGAGGAGAGAGGGAGCGGACAGGGACATTCGGCGTCGGAACTTGCTCTGACAAGGGGCTGGCCGCGTCATCCGGGACTTCGGGAACGAGGCGAATGCCGGAGGTTGGCTGGGGCCATGGGCTCGAAGTCGGGGGGGATCGGGTCCGCGGTGCGTCTTTTTGGCGATGGTCGGGCCGTCCACTGGTGTTATTGCTGCCTGGTGAGCGCGAAAACACCAAACGATGAACGCCTCCTGCCGCGGATGCGGCGCCTGATGCGGCTGCGCCATTACAGCCGCGGAACCGAGGATCTCGAAACTCGTGTCGATTTTGATCGGTCTCGTTCGACGTGTGAGTGAGGCCGCGAAGGGCGCGGCAACCGACACGAACCGAATCCCGGAGAGAACAATGCGTTTCTTGGTCATGGCCATTGCAACGAAGGAATCCGAGGCGGCCCCTCCGCCGAAGCCAGAAGCGTACGTCGCGATGCAGGAGTACAACGAGGAGGCCGTGAAGGCTGGCGTCCTCCTCGCCGCCGAGGGGCTCACCGCGACCTCGAAGGGTGCGCGCGTGAAGTTCAGCGGCGACAAGCGCATCGTCATCGACGGTCCGTTCGCGGAGACGAAAGAGCTCGTTGCGGGCTTCATGATCATCAAGGTGAAGTCCAGGGAAGAAGCGATCGAGTGGGTGAAGCGCGCTCCGAACGTCTCACCGAACGGCGAGGGGGTGGTCGAGATCCGCAAGTTGATGGATGTCGAGGATTTCGGTGAAGGGTTCACGCCGAACCCGGAAATCGCGAAAGTGAAGTTCAAGTAGACGCTAGTCCGAGGCGCGCCAAAGAGAATCGGCTCCGGAAAGAGATCGCGAAGCGATAACGACCGGATTTGACTCGCGCGCGGGCTACTCGGGCGTTAGACAGGCGACAAACTTCCCCGGAACACGCCGTTGGCGTCGCCATCCATGTTGCCGACCACGACGTCCAGGTCGCCGTCGGCATCGAGATCACCCCACACCGCTCCCACGCTGCGCCGCGCATCCGCGAGGCCAACCTCGGCGGCGATGGCGACGAGGCGGCCGTTGGTGTTGCGGAACAGTGCGTTGGCGCGATCCCTGAACGCGACGAAGAGATCCAGGTCGTCATCGGCGTCGTAGTCCACCCAAACCGGCTGCCGGACCGCGCCGCTGTCCACGCGCAGGTCGGCGGCTGCGGTGGCGTCGACGAATCGGCCGTGGTCGTTGCGATACAGGCGCAGCACCGGCCCGGTGCCGGGCGCGAATCCCACCAGCAAGTCGGGATCTCCGTCGGCGTCCCGGTCGCCGAACGCCGCGGCGCGGGTCGCGCGCGCGTCAGCCACGCCGGCCGCGGCGCCGATCTCGACGAACGTTCCGCCGTCGTTCCGGTACAGCCGGTTCGGAGCGCCGTTGAACCCCACGAACAGGTCGGCGTCGCCGTCACCGTCGATGTCGGCCAGCGCGTTGACCAGCGAACCCGTGGCTGCAAACAACTCCGGCTGGACGTGGCGCATCGTGACCGGTTGCTGCGGCGCGCCTAGAGAAAGGGCGGCGGCGAGGGCGAGGATCGTGCGAGTGGCGGGCATGCTGAACGTTGCTCTACGCGCGCACGCGGCGCGAGCTGCCGTTGAGGGCGCCGGGGGGACGTGGCGCGTGGGAAGCGGCCACCCTACAATCGATAGCTATGACCAAGCGTCGATACGGGGACGAGGAGGTACGCGAGATTTTCAGTCTCACGACGACAGGCGGCATGCGGTGAAGCTGCTCTCCACTCCATAGGTCAACTTCGGCTCCGGAGGAGGCACACGATGAACATCCTGTTGTGGGTCCTGCAGGTCCTCGCCGCGCTCCTGTACGGAGCGTCGGGCGTCATGAAGGTCTTCATGTTCGACAAGGTGAGCGAGGAGGTCCCGTCCTTTGGTGCGTTGCCGCGGGAAGCCTGGATGGCCCTCGGCATCCTCGAACTCGTCTGCACGGTCGGGCTGATCGTCCCCGCCGCCTTCCGCTGGCAGCCGACGCTCACGGTGGTGGCCGCCACGGTCCTGGCGATCGAGAGCCTCGTGTTCATCGGGGTGCACGTCAAGTACCGCGAGATCACGCCCATCATCATGAGCGGCGTGCTGGGCCTCCTCATGGCGTTCATCGCGTACGGCCGGATGGTCCTGAAACCGATTTCCGAGCAGGCCCTGGCGCAGGAACCTCGTTTTCTCACATAGGAGCAGTTGATGCCCGACCCTCTGCTCTGCCCCCAGTGTGGTTCCGACGAAGTGATGCCGCGAGTGCGCATCGCCGATCGAGGCGAAAGCAACGCGCGCTATGACCTCCAGGTCGAGGTCCAGCGTCGGCCGAATGCCTTGCTCTTCAAGCGCCCGGAGCACGCCAATCTCAGGGCGTCGAGGGCGACGCCTGACGACATGCCACCATCTTCCTCCCAGCGAATGCGGATCACACTGAACGTCGCCGGCGCCCTGTGTCTGCTCATGGGATGCGTCTGGTTCCTGCAGGGGATCAACATCCTGCCTGGCAGCTTCATGACCGGGCAAACGAAGTGGGCGGTCTATGGCGGACTGCTGGCGGTCGCCGGCATCGCATTGTTGGTCTCGGCCAATCGTCGCCGAACGTGAATTGGCCATGCGCGACGCGCTTCGCTGGCTGCGCCGCATCCTCTTCGGCGATCCGTCACCGCAGCCCCTCGAAGAGGAGCGATACCCGCGCGACGCGAAGGGCCGGCCGGACCTGACGCGCTTTACACGGTCGGCGGCCCACTACGCGGGCTACATCGACGACTACCTGACATCGCTCGACAGTCGAGCCGCTTCGCAAAGCCGCGCGCAGCCCGCAACGCCCGAGTGGCAGGCCTACGCGTACCGGAAGGGCGTCCTCGGACAGTGGGGTCTGATTGCCCGTGGTCCAGTCGACGCGCTGCCTGTCGTGCTGCAGCTCCTTCGAGATCCGCTGCCGGAGGGACGCCAGGCGGGTGCCGGCGTACTCGACGCGTGGTCGCGCGAGAGCCGCGACTTCGCGACGCCAGCGCTGACGGCGGCTGAGCGGGAACTGGAAGGGCCGGACACCGATATCGAGACGCTCGGCATACTCCTGGGACTTCTCGGTCGCGCGCGATCCGAGGCAGCGCTGCCACTGCTGGCGCGCGTCCTTCGGGCTCCGGAATCGTCCACGGGAGATCTCGACTGGTCGGCGGTGGAGGCCCTGGAGGACTTCGCCGGTCAGCCGTTCACCCGCGACCCCGATCCGAAGCAAGCCGCGGAGCGCTGGCTGCGAGAGCGCGGCTTCTAGCAGCCTGCGTACGGCGGTTGGTGCCCCTACGCAGGCGCCGCTCTCGTGACGAACGAACCTAGCTGCCCGGTGGGCGAGGCCGCGGGAGCGCTGTCGGTGGCAGGATGCCGTTGAGACGCATGTAGTTCGCGATCTGGCTGTAGTGATCCGCCATGTCGATCGCGTGACCCAGCACCATTCCGGCCCGCGTCACCTGGCGTGTGTTGCTGCCGAACGTCATCGTCACCTGGTCCGCCAGCTTCGCGTCCTCGAGCTGGGCGAACGCCTGCTGGCAGAACGCGAACGACGCCTTGAGCTGGGCAATCAGCTGATCCCTGGGCCAGGTCGCTTTCACCGAGTCGGGCGTGCTCGTTTCATTCTCCGGCCGCGTCGCCTTCATGTCGCCAAACGCATTGCAGAAGAGATAGTTGTCGTTGGCGAGGTGCTGCGCGATGAACCCGACAGTCTGCTGCGCGGGCGTCGGCTTGTAGCTGAACTTCGTCTCGGGGATGGAATCGAATGCCTGCGCGAGGTTGCGCTGGAGAGCCGTTATCCGGCCCCGGAAAGCCGTGGTGATCGGTCCCCCGGTCTGAGGGGGAGTGGGTTGCTGGGCGGCGATGCTGATCGGGAGAGCCAGCGCCATGATCGCGGCGTGTGAGATCTTCATGCGTTCCCTCTGTGAAGATGGGCAAGCGACGGCATCGTGAGTCTGGCCGCGCCCCCGGGTTTGCGCAACACTCACGTGTCCGGTTCCCGGATCGGAATACCCGGACTCGGCGAATCAGGCGGGAGATTCACCTTTCTGACCGGTGGTCCCGGATCATGCCAGGGCTCGGGTTTCGGTTGCCGCTGGGGGTCCCGCTCGGGCGAGTCTGGCGGAGGCGATCCGGGTTCGCGTCTTATGGGCATGGTCGCATCACGTCGTAGCATCGGCAGCTCACTGCTGAGACGACGACAGTGGGTGCACATTTCGGGCGCGGTGGCAGCGGCCACATCGACGCCCGGTCGCCGACAGCAGTCACTCCTTGAATCCGACGGCGACCGCGGGCAGTATGGTTGAGCAGGTCACATCGGCGCCGCGGTCTCTGCCTTGGCGCCGGCGCTCGCTGATCTGGAGGCATCCGTGTGGTTCAAGCACCGCGCCTGGATACCGATCGCTTGGCTGCTCTCTCTCGTGAATCTCGGGGCCGTGTGGTTCGCCGCCCAGCCCGGTGAGGCATGGCATGCCACAGCCCACGCGCTGCTCGCGGTCCTGTTCGGTGTAGGCGCGATGCGCCTGATGGCTCGACATGAGTCTCTCGTGCGCGGCGCCGAGCCTGCGCTCGGTGACGAGCGGATGCAGCGCCTCGAGCAGGCGATCGACTCCATGGCCGTCGAGATCGAGCGCGTGGGCGAGGGACAGCGCTTCGTGACGAAACTGATGGCGGACAAAGGCCGGGCGCCCGTCGAGGAGCCGTAGCGGCTAACGAGGCAGCGGCGTCAACGGCCTTGCGATGACGCTCGCAGCATTACTGGCGGAACAGCAGCGGAACGAACTCGGTCAGATACGCGCGCCAGTTCGGCCACGTGTGCCCGCCCTCGGTGTCCTTGTATGCGTACTTGATCTTGTGCTTGTCGAAGAGCGCGAGCGTCGCCTTCGTGTAGGGCATCACGAAGTCGTCCTTGCCGGTCGCGATCCAGAACAGCTTGATGCGGTCGTTGGTCTTTGGGTCGCTCAGCACGGTGCCGTTCGCCTTCTCGAAATTCTGCGGGCCAGTCTGTCCAAAAAGCCCCGAACTGAACACGCCCAGCTGGCTGAACTTGTCGAGATTCCCCACGCCGATCCTGAGCGTGTGCCAGCCGCCCATCGACAGGCCAGCGATGGCGCGGTTGGCACGATCCGGGATGACGCGATAGTTGCGCTCCACGAACGGCACCACGTCCTGGAGGAAGTCGTCGATGAAGGGATCGACCTCGGGATTGGCGCTGAACAATCCGCCCGGTTTCGGCGTGTGCCCCGCCGGCATCACGATGATCATCGGCTTCGCCTTGCCGGCCGCGATCAGGTTGTCGACGATGAAGTTCGCGCGCCCCACCATCGTCCACGACTGGTCTTCGTCGCCCGCGCCGTGCAGCAGATACAGCACGGGGTATCTCCCGGTGCCCTTCTCGTATCCCGGCGGGGTGTACACGTGCATGCGCCGCGGCAGGCCGAGCGACTTGGACTGATACCACACGTCCGCCAGCGCGCCGTGCGGCACGTCGCGCTCGGCGAAGAACTCGGCCGTCGGCCCTTTGACATCCAGCAGACTCCGCACCGTGCGGAGGTTCACGCGCGGGTTGGCGTTGGCGGGGTCCGCGACGGCAATGCTGTCCACCTCGAACCAATAGATGTAGAGGTCGGCGGGCAGCGCGGCCGTGGTGGCCGACCACACGCCGGAAGCGGCACGCTGCAGCGCCAGGTTTGAAAACGGCGCCGGGCCTTCGGTGCGTACCGCGACAGCGTTGGCCTGCGGCGCATACAGCTGGAAGGTGACGCGGCCGTCGCTCGCGATCAGCGGCGATTTGAGCGTATCCTGGATGCGCGGCGGGCGCTGCGCGCCCGCGGCACCGGCGGCCAACGTCATCAGCGTCACGACAACCACTCGGTGCACTCTCATGGGCTTCTGGTGGGTGAGGGGCGCCCAGATCATACTCAGCGATCCGCCGCGGAGGAACAGCGGCACCCGAAGCCGTCTCCAGCGCCCATGACGCCAGCATACTCCGAGTCACACGTCTCGCGACGCGACGCGCTTGCCCGCCTGGGCGCCGCATGCATCGCCGCCCCGGCCATCCTCAGCGGGCGCTACCAGCTCTTCGCCGCCGAGGCGACGGAGTACTCGGCGCGATGCGTCAAGCTCGTGGAGGAGAGCGTCGTCGTCGACCTCCTCAACCAGTTCCGCTTCCAGGACTTCGCCGAGAAGCCGCCGCGCATCGACCGGTGGCTCAACGAGCCCGGGACGCTCACGGCCGCGGATGCCGACGTGTACCTGGGATCGAAGATGACCGCCGTCGCGCTCGGCCACGCGCCCTCGAGCTACGACGCCGCCATTCGCTTCTTCGCGGACTGGAACGGATTCCTCGCGGGCTACAGCGACTGGTTCACGCGCATCGACGACGCCGGCGACTTCGCGCGCGCCAAGTCGACGAACAAGCTCGGCGTGCTGATCTCGTTCCAGAACTCGCAGCATTTCCGGCGTCCCGAGGACGTCAACACGTTCTGGGGGCTGGGGCAGCGAGTCTCGCAGCTGACGTACAACATGAACAACGCCATCGGCAGCGGCTTCCTCGAGCAACGCGACGGTGGCCTTTCGATGTTGGGGTTGTCCATCGTGGAGCGCATGAACCAGGTGGGCATGGCCATCGACGTGTCGCACTGCGCGGACCAGACGACGATGGACGCGCTGGCCGCGTCGAAGCGTCCGGTGCTCTTCACGCACGCGAACTGCCGCGCATTGGGGCCCAGCCTGCCGCGGCTCAAGACGGACGAGGCCATCCGCGCGATGGCGAAGACCGGCGGCGTCATGGGCGTGACGTTCATCCGCTTCATGGTGCGCGAGTCGGAGCCCGTGACGCTGGAGCACGCGCTCGACCACATCGACCATGTCGTGAAGCTCGTCGGCGTGGAGCACGTCGGCGTCGGAAGCGACATCGACATGATCGGCAACCCGAACCCGATGGGCGGCGGCTTGGACCCGCGGCAGCAGCCCAACTTCGCGCGCTATCGCTACCACGAGGACGCGGCCGGCAAGATCACGATCGCGGGTCTCGACCATCCCAAGCGGATGTTCGACGTGACCGAGGGGTTGATCCGCAGGCGCTACAGTGACGCCGACATCAAGCTGATCCTCGGCGCCAACGCGGTGCGGGCCCTGTCGGACAACTGGCGCAGTGCTTGAGCGCGCGCTGATTCTGGCGCTGGCGGTCGCGTCGCCGGCGCTCGCGCAGGATGCGCGGCCCGCTGGCGACAGCAGGTACGCCGCGGTGGTGGACGCACGGCATGCCGGCGAGGACGCGGCGCTCACCAACGGCGCGCCGACCTACCGCACGATCGGCGGCGCCCTCACGGGAATGCCCGCAAGCGGCGGCGCGCGCGCCGTGATCTTCGTCCGCACCGGCCGCTACCGCGAGAAGCTCACCGTCGATCGGCCCCGCGTCACGCTGCTGGGCGAGTCGCGCGACGGCACGGTGATCACGTTCGACGCCGCGGCGGACACGCCGACGCCCACGGGTGGGACGTACGGCACGCGCGGCAGCTTCACGCTGCGCATCGTCGCGCCGGACTTCCGCGCCGAGAACCTCACGATCGAGAACGCGTTCGATTATCCGGCGAACGCGGCGAAACCGGACAGCGATCGCACGAAGTTCCGCAACCGGCAGGCCGTCGCCCTGATGCTCGATCTCGGCAGCGATCGCGCCACGTTCGTGAACGTGAAGCTTTCGGGCTATCAGGACACGCTCTTCCCCAACTCGGGACGCGCGTACTTCAGGAACTGCGAGGTGTGGGGCCACGTGGACTTCATCTTCGGGGCCGGCCAGGCGGTCTTCGAGGAGTGCGACATCGTCTCGCGCGACCGCGGCAGCCGCACGAACAACGGCTATGTCGCGGCCCCGAGCACGAAGGGCGACCAGCCATTCGGATTCCTGTTCCTCCGCAGCCGGCTCAAAAAGGAGCGGCCCGCGATGGCGCCGGCGTCCGTCACGCTCGGCCGACCCTGGCATCCGTTCGCGGACGCCGCGGTCAACAGCGCCGTGGCGTACATCCACTGCTGGATGGACGACCACATCGGCGAGAAGGGCTGGGACCGGATGTCGTCCGTGGACTCGACCGGCACACGCATCTGGTACGAGCCTGCCGACGCGCGATTCGTCGAGTTCGGGACGACAGGCCCCGGCGCCATCGCCAGCCCGTCGCGGCCCGTCCTCGGCGCGGCGGAAGCCGGGCGATACACGCCGGCCGCGGTGCTCGGCGGCTGGGTGCCGAAGTAGTCGTCTCGAGCCGAATTGTCGACTACTGATTCACCACGGAGGACACAGAGAACTGCTTGACCGCAGCGGACACAGAGAACTGCTCGACCACAGAGGACGCAGAGAACTGCTTCACCGCAGAGGACGCAGAGAACAACAGAGAGGGCGCAGAGGACTTCAAGGCGCGACCAGAGTATCACCAGGGCTGGAACACCAGCAGTAGTCCTCGCGCCACACATTTCTTTTGTTCTTGATTGGTGGTGAGCACTGTCTCGCTTGCATCCGTGTCATCAGATGTGATTTGTGTCATTCGCGCTCAGGCAGTATTCGGTCTGGGATGCCTTCAAGGTCTGGGAATCGGAGGCGAGTGCTCGGCGGGATTTGCAGCGTGCCGGTCCGCGAGACAGACGCTGCCGTCCTGCGTGGCGCTTGGGACAACATCGCCGAGGAATTGAGGGAATTCGCCGGCATGGCAGCGATTCTGCCTTAGCGACCTGCGACAACTTTCTCGGAGAGCAGGTCGTGCTCCGGTACTCGATGTGCCCAGTTCTCTGCGCCGCGGCTCTGGCAGCCGCGGGCGCACAAACGACGCTCAGCCCGTTCCTCACTCTCGTCCCGGGCAGTCCGCCGACGATGGTCGGCATGTCGTTCAGCGTCGCCGGCGGACCGTTCGCGCTGCGCGCGGGCGCTCACATGTCGATGCAGCACCAAAGCGCGCTCGGCGCGCCCGGCGGCGTCATGCGCCCATGGGGCGCTGACCTCGACGCGATCGCGTACTTCGAGAGGATGAACTACGGCGAGCACATCACGTTCTCGCCGTACGTCTTCGCCGGCGTCGGCACGGCCGCGATCGACAGCGGGTCGCTTCGCGTCAATAGCCGCGGATGGAGCTACGGCAGCGGTATCACGCTTCCCCTCGCCAGCTCCGTGGGAATCCTCGGCGAATGGCGCTGGCGGATGAGCCGGTTCGTATGGCCGAACGCGACTGATGCGCCGTCGCCCACCAGCGAAGCGCGCGTCGGCATAGCCTTCCGCATCGGCGGTGGTGGGCAGGTGGTCGACGAGCCGCCGGGGATCCCCCTGGGCGACGACGGCATCATCCCGGACGGCCCGCTGGGGGCCGTCGCTGTGGCGGCGCGCGTGATCTCGACGGCCAACAAGTATGTCGGAACGAAGTACCGGAGCGGTGGCACGAGTCCGTCCACGGGCTTCGATGCCGCTGGCTTCGTGCGATTCGTGTTCGCGCGGTTGGGCGTGATCCTGCCGCGCACGTCGCGCAATCAGGCGCGCGTGGGCGAAGAGCTCCGGGCCGACTGGCACGCCATCGCGCCGGGCGACCTCGTCATGTTCCAGGACGAAGGCGGGATCAACCACGTCGCGATCTACGTCGGCCAGAGCCGCATCGTCCACTCGTCCGAAACCGGCGGCGGCGTGCGCTATGACGACCTCACGACGGAGCGCGGACGGTGGTTCCTCGACCACATGGTGGCGGCGCGGCGGGTGACGCCGGACCTGCGGGGCTTGCTGCTCGATCTTGCCCGGGAATTCACGCAGGAGGACGCCAGCTCCGACGGCCCGGATCGCGCGCCAAGGGTGTCGAGGAGGAGCCGCTGAGCTGTGACGCCGAGTCGCCGGAACTGAAACTGATTCACCGAGACAGAGAACACAGAGAACACAGAGAACACAGAGAACACAGAGAACACAGAGAACACAGAGAACACGCAAGGAACAGCTTACCGCAGAGGACGCAGAGACAACGGAGAGGGCGCAGAGGCTACACAACCGCACGTGGTCCTCTGCGTCCTCTGTGGTTCAAGTTGTTTGAATTTGCCTTCGAAGACCCTCTGAAATGATCGGACTCGGTTGCATGCGCCTGTCCACTGCTCGCGACCGGGATGAGGAGCGCGGTGTTGCCGTGATTCGCGCCGCGCTCGACGCCGGCGCGACGCTGCTCGATACCTCCGACGCGTATTGTCGCGACGAGGAGGAGATCGGCCACAACGAGCGCCTCATCACCCGGGCGCTGGACGGTTGGGCTGGCGACCGCGCTCGCATCACGGTGGCGACGAAAGGCGGCATGCGTCGCCCCAACGGCGCGTGGGTGGCCGACGGCCGGGCCAGGCATCTGCGCGACGCCTGTGAGGCGAGCCGGCGCGCGCTCGGCGCGGACGTCATCGACCTCTATCAGCTTCACGCCACCGACCCGAAGACGCCGATCGAGACCAGCGTCCGCGCCCTCGCGCGCCTGCAGGACGAGGGGAAGGTTCGCGACATCGGACTGTGCAACGTGACGGTGAGCCAGGTCAGGACAGCGCAGGCGGAGATCGCGATCGCCTCGGTCCAGGTGTCTCTGTCGCCGCTCGACGACGAGAATCTCCGCAACGGCGTGGCGGAGTATTGCCGCGACAACGGCATCCGACTGATCGCCTACCGCCCCCTGGGCGGCGAACGCGTCAAGCTGCTGGCGCGCGACCTCGTGCTCTCGCGCATCGCCGCGACGCACGCCGCAACCAGCGAAGAGATCGCGCTCGCCTGGCTCATGAGCTTCGGCGAAGGAGTCGTGCCGATTCCGGGCGCAACCAGAGTTGCGACAGCGCAGTCGCTGGCTCGCGCGCTCGGCATCGTGCTCGACGACGACGACCGGGCCGCGCTGGATGCGCGCTTTTCAGGACGCCTGCTTCGCGTGCCGCGCGCCGAGCGTCGCCCGCGCGACGACGCCGATGGGGACGTTGTGATCGTGATGGGGATGCCAGGCGCGGGAAAATCCGGCGTGGCCCGGGAGCTGGAGTCGGACGGGCATCAGCGCCTCAATCGCGACGCCGTCGGCGGCTCCCTGGCGGACCTCGTTCCGCGACTCGACGCGCTGCTCGCCGCCGGTCAGCGCGATGTGGTGCTCGACAACACCTATCCCACCCGGAGGTCTCGCAACGAGGTCATCGAGGCCGCCTGGCGGCGCGGCGTCCCGGTGCGATGTATCTGGCTCACGACCGACGTGGCCAACGCGCAAATCAACAGCATTCGTCGCATGCTGGACGCGAACGGAGGCGCGCTTCCGACGCCCGAGGTCATCCGCGGGCGGGGCAAGAGCGACAGCCGCTACCTCTTGCCCGACGCGCAGTTCCGTTACGAGCGCCTCCTCGAGCCCCCCACGCTCGACGAGGGATTCACCGCGCTCGAGGTCCGCGAGTTCGTGCGCGAGCCCGACGGCGCGGAAGGGCGCGCCCTGCTGCTCGACTTCGACGATCTGGTGGGACGCGGCGCGCCGGTGCTGCGGCCGGGTGACGTGTCGATCGAGCAGACGCGGCGCGACGCGCTGGTGCGGCGGCGGGACGAGGGTTGGCAGATCTTCGTCCATGCCTGGCGGCCGCACCTCGCGCGCGGGGAGACGTCACAGGCGGAGGTCGACGCGTGCTTCGCGAAGTTGCGCGAGCTGACCGGTATCCCGATCGATTTCGCGTGCTGTCCCCACGACGCCGGGCCGCCCGTGTGCTGGTGCCGCAAGCCGATCCCCGGCTCGGCGGTGGAGTTCGCAACCCGTCGCGGAGTGTCGCTCGCGCGGTCGATCGTCGCCAGCTCGTCAGCCGCGGACAGAACGATGGCCGAGCGCATCGGAGCGCAGTTCGAGGCGACGCAATCCTTCTTCGAGGATCGGGCGCCGTAGCCCACGCGCGCACGGAGGGCAACTCGCGCCGGAAGGCATCGCCCGCCGCGGTGACGCGCATCACCTTGGAGGCGGGGCTCGAACGTCGGCTGCATGAACGCGGTGTTGTCGTGGACGTCTCGACTCTGCAGTTTGCTGAGCCATGAGATTCATGACTCGCGCGATGCTCGTTGCGTTGCTGTGGGGATGCACAAGGCACCGGCCCTGGAGTGCCGACGTCGCATTGCTCGCCACCGTTCCCATTCGAGTGGCGGAGTATCAGTCCAATGGAATGGTGGGCGACAACGCCGCCGGCAACGCCTACGTCTACGACGATTTCGTCAGGGTCGTCATTCGGCGCGGCCGGTTGATGCTCACCCCGAAGTCGGGAGGTCGCGAGCGCCTGACGCACGTGACTGCCGCGCTGGCTTACGGTGATTCGGCAGGATGGAAGATCCGCCGGGAGAGTCAACGCATGCCGGCGCGAGACATTCGCGGCAATGGCGACGTGCTCAGGGACTCGATCGTATTCGTGATCCCGAACATCCGCGGCCTCGACCTCACGAAGCACTGGGTGATCCTGAAGCAATACGCGTCGCTCGAGGTCCCCGGCCGGCCTGCTCGTGTCGAAGGCACGCGACCGCTGCAGGGCGACAGGCACATATTCGCCTCCGTGCCGGTGCGCTTCAGTCCTCCGTAGATGCGCCGGCTTCTTGTTGCTCTCGTCGGTCTCCCGGGCCTGCTCGCAGCACAGGCGACCAGGTGTCCGGCGCCAGACTCGCTCGCGCCCTGGGCGCGTGTATTGAGAGCATGGAAGTCGGAGTCGGGCCAGACATGGACGAACGATTCCCTGCGTCGGGTGCTGCTCGCGCTGGTCGAGGCGGATCAGGCCGCGCGCCGGGACTTCGGGGCGCGAGCGGCCGACACGACGTTCATGCGCCAACTGATGCGGGACGATTCCGCCCGCGCGCGGACGATGGGCAATATCCTCGACCGACACGGCCTTCCCACCCGCTCGATGGTGGGAGCTGCCGGCGCCGATGCGGCCATGCTCATCGTGCAGCACAACGCGCCGCTGCAGCGGCGCGTGCTCGCCATGGCGCTGCGGCTCCCGGAGAGCGAGCTGTCACCCGAGGCGCTCGCGATGCTGTCGGACCGCGTGGCGGTGAGCGAGGGCAAGCCGCAGCGATACGGGACGCAGTTCACCATGGGCGCCGACACGTTGTTCCGTTTTGCCCCGACCGAAGACCTACCCGGCCTCGAGGCGCGTCGTGCGCGCGCGGGCTTGCCGCCGTTGCCCGATTACGTATGCTGGCTTGAGGAGATGGGCATGCGTGTCGAGGGGCGATCGTTTCCGATCAGGTGAGAGGCGGTCGGCCTTCCGACGAGCTGAGACCAGAGGACGGTGGCGCTCAACGCGCGCGCGGTGTGACGCGCTGCGCCTGGTGCGGATCAGAATGCGCCCGCCGCCCTGTAACCGCGCCCTGCTCTTCTGCGTGCTGCGTGGCATGCACCTCGAGCACCAGCCCTGGTGGGCCGGGATCGACGGTTCGGCGCCCAGCCACTGGCGTATAGCGACCCGGCCAGCCATCGTTCCCGAATCCGTACGGGTCAACACTCCGCTGAGCGTGGAGTTCACGACCTACGCAGGGGGGTGTCGGTCGCACCGGTCGCAGGGACAGCACCAGGCCGACATCCGCTCCTATCAGTATGAGTACCTCCCACGCGAGTTCGATGCGTGCACCTCGGAGTTGCTGACCATACGCAACACCGTGGCGATCACTTTTGCTGCGGTTGGGGCCGCGCGCGTTCGCGTCTTCGGCCGCAGGATGCCCGGCGTGTTGCCGCTCGCCCGTGGAGCGCGTGGTGACAGTCACTCCGTAGCTTCCTGACGGGCGGTGGCCGCGGTAGGGCATGACTCGAGGTATTTTTTCATCACACGTCCAGCTCGATTGTGCGACACCTACCTGTCCTCGTCGTTGCGAGCGCTCTGATTGGCTGTGCGGACCTCACGCCGCCGTCGGCGCCTGCGCCCGAAACGCCCGGTCCCGTCGTCACCGTCGGCCAGGCATCCTACCGCTGGAGTCGCGACTCTGTCATTGCCGTCACGGCGCGGAATCCGCTGGATGCGCCTGTTTACTACTCTTGCGGCCCGTTTGCTCTGCAACGCTACCGCAACGGCTGGCGCGACGTCCCGCTGCTGTACGACTGGATCGACTGCCCGATGAGACGACTGCCGGCATCGGACTCGCTCGGGCACACGCTGCCGCTCACCAACGACGTGATTCCGCAGAGCGGCTGGTATCGCGTTGTTTTCTACGCTCTACCGTGATGCGTCCTTTCAGACGCTTTGGGATGAGCGTAGCCGCGTTTCTCCCGCATTCCAGGTCGTGCCGTAACCCGGTGCGTTCTTCGGCGGCTGCAGAGTCATGAAGCAACTGCGCCGTTTTGTGCTGATCGCAGGCGTTGCCTCTCTCGCTGCACGGATAGCGATAAGGGTCTATCTCGAGGCCACCAACAAATGGGGAGCGTTCGTGGTGGCGCCACTCATGCTGCCGCTCTATCTGCTTGCCGCCGTAGTGGCTGGACTCGGTGCGATCGTGTGCGTGTGGAGCTGGCGCCAGCGTCGAATCGATGTGCCCACCTGCCTCGTGGTCGTCGTGCATGGCGCGATTCTCTACTATGCCGCTACCCATCGATGACCTCCGTCTTCATCGAACGCAGAGAAACACACGCCTGGTAGGGACGCGGCGTCGCCCCGATGCTATCGTTCTCGGCATCGTGCGATCGCCCGTCGTCCTCCTGCCTCTCGCGGCGCTCACCGCCTGCGCCCGCGAGCCCGCGAACCCCGCCGATTTCATGCTGCGCGACGCGCTCGTATACACCGTCGACAGCACGCGGCCGAGGGCCGAAGCGGTGGTCGTGGACGACGGACGCATCGTCTACGTAGGCACGAGCGACAGCGCCCAGGCATTCGTCGGACCGAACACCGAAGTGCTGCGCCTCGCCGGACGCATGGTGCTGCCCGGCTTCCACGACACCCACGTGCACCCGGTGTCGGGCGGGATCGAGCTGGGCGAATGCGACCTGAATGCCGCGACTGCGGACGACGTTCGGCGTATCGTGGGCGAGTGCGCACGCCGCGATACCACGGCCTCGTGGGTGCGCGGCGGCGGGTGGCAGCTCACGCTCTTTCCCGGCGCAAATCCTTCGCGCGCGCTGCTCGACTCGCTCGTCCCCGACCGCCCCGCGTACCTCTCCGCAGCGGACGGACATTCCGCGTGGGCGAACTCGCGCGCGCTGGCACTGGGCGGGGTTACTCGCGCCACGAGCGACCCCGCCAACGGCCGCATCGAGCACGACGCGGCCGGCAACCCCTCGGGGACGCTGCGCGAAGACGCGATGGACCTGGTGTCGCAGAAACTCCCGTCCTATTCGCCAACAGACTACCTGGCCGGACTCGAGCGCGGCCTGGCGCTGGCCGCGCGCTTCGGCATCACCACGCTGCACGAGGCCAGCGCCGGCGAGCAGATCGCGACAGCCTACGCCCGCGCGGACTCGCTGGGCCGGCTGACCGCGCGCTCGATCCTCTCGCTCCTCGTCGACGCCGATGCGCCCGTCGATCTCGAGGTGCAACGCCTCTCCGCGCTGCGCGAGCGCACGACGCGGGGGCTCGTACGACCCGTGGCCGCCAAGATCTTCATGGACGGCGTCATCGAGGCGCACACCGCGGCGCTGCTCGCGCCCTACGTCGATCGCCCCGGCCATCGCGGATCGCTCAACCTCATTCCCGCAAAGTTCGACAGCCTGGTCCGGAAACTCGACTCCGCGGGATTCAAGGTGCACGTGCACGCCATCGGCGATCGCGCCATTCGCACCGCGCTCGACGGATTCGAGCGCCAGCGCGCGCGCGACACCGATGCCGGCCGCAGCGGCGTCGGCCCGAAGCACATCGTCGCGCACATCCAGCTCTTCGACCCCGCGGACATCCCGCGGTTCGCGAGCCTCGGCGTCGTCGCGAGCTTCCAGCCGCTCTGGGCGTACGCCGACGAGTACATCAAGGTGCTGACCGAGCCGAAGCTCGGGCCCGGGCGCTCGCGCTACCTCTACCCCATCGCGAGCGTGGCGCGAAGCGGCGCGATCGTGGCCGCCGGGAGCGACTGGTCGGTGTCGTCGATGAATCCGCTCGAGGCCATCCAGGTTGGCGTCACCAGACGTTCGCTCACCGATTCCACGAGCGACTCCTGGCTGCCCGAACAGCGCGTGGATCTCGCCACGATGCTGCGCGCGTATACGCTGGGCGGCGCGGTGGCCAGCGACCACGATTCGCTCACAGGGACGCTCACCACCGGAAAGGCAGCGGACCTGATCGTCGTGTCCGACGACCTCTTTGCGCTGCCGCCACATCGGATCGCGCAGGCGCGCGTGCTGCTGACGCTGCTGGGCGGACGGGTGGTGTACCGGGACTCGACTCTGGCCGGGTCACGCTGACCGCAACCTTGGCGAGGCCGGACCCGTACGGTTAATGCGATGTTTGCCACGATCCGGAACCGCATCCTGTTGGCCGTCCTCGCGGTCGTCGCGTCGCTCTGCGACCGCAATCGGGAAACTCGCGACGCCGGCGACCGTGGTGCGTCATCCGACGCGCCAAATGTCATTCTGGTCGTGTCCGACGGGTTGCGATGGCAGGAAGTGTTTCGGGGCGCAGATTCGCTGCTGGTGTTCGGCGATCCCGCGGCCCTTGGTGGCGATGCGTCCGGGGTCCGCCGCCGCTTCTGGCGTGCGTCAGCCGCCGAGCGAAGACAGGCGCTGATGCCGTTCGTCTGGAGCACGCTGGCTCGCCAAGGGCTGCTCCTCGGCAATCGCGACCTCGGCAGCAGCGTGCGTGTCACGAACGAGTTGAACTTCTCGTACCCCGGCTACAACGAGATGCTGGTTGGCTATCCCGACCCGCGCATCGATCGGAACGATTACGGTCCCAATCCCAACGTGACCGTGTTCGAGTGGCTCAACCGGCAAAAGGATCTCAGCGGGCAGGTAGCGGCCGTCGGCGCG
This sequence comes from uncultured Gemmatimonadaceae bacterium, assembly GCA_963724885.1. GTDB lineage: Bacteria > Gemmatimonadota > Gemmatimonadetes > Gemmatimonadales > Gemmatimonadaceae > DASPMP01. The sequence goes on from CAVRWG010000005.1 coordinate 1,585,213, forward strand.
TGGGGCACGTTCTCCGACATCTTCAACGCGCGCCGCAGCGGCATCCACATCCATGCGTCGCGCATCCCGCCGCTCGACTCCCGCGCGCACGCAGCCGCGCTGCGGGTTCTCGAGGGTCGGCGTCCACGGGCGATTTTCGTCGCCTACGTCGAAACCGACGACAGGGCGCACGAAGGCCGCTACGACCTGCTGCTGAACACGGTCCATGCGGTGGACGCCAGGCTGGCCGAGCTCTGGGCAGCGGTTCAGTCCCACCCGCAGTATCGCGGCAGAACGACGCTGATCTTCACGGCTGATCATGGCCGGGGGGCCACGCCGCGCGACTGGCCCGACCACGGCCGCGACATCGCCGGTTCTGACGAGACCTGGATCGCGATGATGGGGCCCGGCACCGCTGCCCAGGGCGAGGCAAACGCCGGCGGCTTCACCGAATCGCAGGTCGCGGCAACCGTGGCGGCGGCGCTGGGCCTCGACTATCGTCGCGCCAGTCCCGCCGTCGCCGAGGCGATTCGAGCCGGCTCGTCGCAGTCGCGCGGCACTCGGCACGTCTCGATTCGCTAGTCACGTGGTCCCTCGGCGCGCAGCTCCTGTAGCTTCGTCTGTTGCGCGGGCGTCAGGTTGTTCTTGATCTTCACCATCAATCCCACCTGAGCACGTTTCACCTCGCGCTCGAGCGTCAGGATGCGGTCCACCTGCTCCAGAACCTGCGCTTCGTCCACCGACGCCGGCTGCAAGAGGCGCACGAGCTTCTCTGCCTCGCCGCTGAGCTTCCACTGCGTGTCCATCATCTTCGCCTGCGCCTGCTGAATCGCACCTGACAGCGCCTGGCGCTGCACGTCCGTCAGATTGATCACGCCCTGGTGCTGCATCACCAATTCCGGCGGAAAGAAGAAACGCGCCAGCGGATCCGGCTGCGCGCCTTTCGGGACACCCGCGCCGCCGGGCTGCTGAGCCTCGATGCGCACGGCGAGGGCCGCGGCCAATGCGAGGATTGCCACCAATCGTTTCATCGACGTTCTCCATGGTAGTTGGCCGCGATCAGGGAGGCGCCAAGCCGTGGCGTCTCGCTGAGCAGCGTCCTGTTTGGTGTCTCGAGCAGCACGGCCGTGAGTGGACGCCACGTCGAGAGCGCAATGACCTCGCGCGGCACGACAATCCGCGCCCGCCACACCGCCACGCGCCGCGCGACGTCCATCCCGGCCGCCAGCAACACGCCGGCGGCAAGCGCCAGACGCACCACGCGCCACGGGTCGACGGACCGCGCGGCGCGGCGGGCGAGCACGGCGTCGAACGACGGAGCCTCCCGCTCGTCGGCCACGCGCACCTCCCTGATGGCCGAGCGAAGCTGCTCGTATTCGGGGTCACGCATTGTCATGCGCGTTCCTCCGCGAGGAGAGCCGCGAGGCGCTTCTTGCCGCGGTCGTAGTGCACGCGCGCCGAGCCGAGCGAGACCTCCATCACCCTCGCCGCTTCCTCGATCGTGAGATCGTGATAGAACACGAGCAGCACCACCTCACACTGTCGCCGCGGCAGCTGGGCGATGGCGCGACGCGTGCGCTCGCGGCGCTCGGACGCCATCGCGTCGTCGTCCGGCAACGTCGCCGCCGCCGGCCGATCGATGCGCGCAATGTTTCGCATCCCCAGGAGCTCGCGAAGCCTCTCGCGTCGCACGCGGGAGCGCGCCGTCTGCCTGATCACGCCGAACAACCAGGTCTTGAGCGTCGAGCGCCCGTTGAAGCGGACACCATTTGCGAGCACGCCCACGTACACGTCCTGCAACACGTCCTCCGCGTCCTCACGCCTGCTGCCGCAACACGCCATCGCCCAGCCGAAGCACTGTGGGTGGAGCGCCTCCATGCGCGACGCCAGATTGACTTGGTCCGGCTCCACCCGCGCATCCCTCGTGCTGTGTACGGCAATGAGTGCATCGACGGCGGCCGCCATATGACATCCTACGGGCCGCGGCGCGGGAAAGTGGCGTCAGTGATCGGCGTCATCGGCACAATCGGCGTCGATCTCGGTGACCCTTCGGCTGTGGAGCCGTGCACGTGGCTCGGACGCGAGCGGCGGAATCGAGCCGCCCGCGTCGAGTCAAAGCTGATTCACGACGGAGGAACTACTTCTCCATCGCAGCCAGGAGCCCGTAGCGTCGGTCCTGACGGATCGCCCATCGCGCCACGGCGACACCGAGATCGCGGCCGGCCGTGATGTCGAACCGGTAGTGGATGCCGGCGTACATGCGGGACAGCCCCGCTTCCGTCACCAGCGATTCGAGCTCATGGGTCTTCCGGGGAAAGAGATGGCTGAGGACCTTCCCGGCAGCGGCCGACACGCAGGAGTGCCCCGAGGGATACGACGGGTGGTTGGGCAGCGCGAAGCTCAACGTGGTCTGCGGGTCGGCTTGCGTCGGCCGGATGTACCAGTAGTAGTACTTCGCGTCCCAGCAGCCGATCAACGCGTCCATCATCGCCGCGTGCGCAAGCGCGAACGCATGTGTCGCGGCGCGCTCGTTCAGCCCGAACGCCTCGACATAGTTGGCCGTGGCGAGATTCCAGTAGCCCGGCGGCGTGAACGTGCCGGTCGCGTAGTTCCACGCCACCGCGATGGCCTGCTGCTCCGGCGTGCGGTTGTCCGAGAGCGCGCGAATCTCGGCGAGGTCCGTCAGGAATGCCGGCGAGCCGAAGGCCGGTGGCACAGCCGAGCGAAATTGATCGCCTGACCTCAGAAGGTAGGGATCGACGCCGCCGAACGTCGCGCCCGCCGGCGGCCCGTTGGCGACCCACATTCCGGGGCCCGTCGGAACGGTGCCGGTCCATGGCGTGGTGAAGCGATCGTTCCTGGTCCGCTCCACCAGTGCGTCGCCGGCGACGCGTCCGATGGCCAGGCCGTGTTCGAACTGCGGGTGCACGTTGCCCTTCGCATCGGTGCCCTCCGCCGCGACGCGCGCTTCGAGACTCCCGGCCGCCGCCGGAAAGAAGAAGGTCAGCACCTGCGCCGAAGCGCCAGCGACCGCCCCGCGATGCGCCTCGAGCGCGCGTCGCCTACCCTTCCGGAACTTGTCGCCGCCGTCGACGGTCACCACGGCACGGTACTGCGCGACGCTCAACGCGGCGTACACGCGAGCCGCCGCGAGCGGGCTGAGGTTGTTGGCGGCGACGAGCACCCGCCCCTGCTCCTGCCACCCAATGCTCGATGGGATCTGGTTCCGGTGATCCGCGCCGCGGCTCGCCGCCGCGTCCGTGGCTGATTTCACGAGCGGGGCAACAGCCGGCTCCGAGCACGACGTGACCATCACGGCGACGAGGGCCGGTCCTGCGATTGTGAACAGCGAACTGCGTGACATGCGTCCTCCTGAAATGATTGAACGGTTGCGGGATGGGCGTATGTTGAGGCTGGACGGTGAACGCGACGTGTCGCCCCGGTGAACTCCCGATGAACTCCTCGCCGACGTTCCACCTCAGGCTCTTCGGCACCCCATCCATCGAAGGCGACGGAGGGGCTCTTCTCGCGGGCCGGGTCGTCCAGCGCCATCGTGTCGCCCTGCTGGCCGTCCTCGCCCTGGCCCCCGGCGTGCGGTCGAGTCGCGACAAGCTGATCGCAGCCCTCTGGCCCGAGAGCGACCAGGAGCGGGGCCGCAACCTCCTCAACGTCGCCACCTACGTCATCCGGACGTCGCTGGGCGAACATGCGATCCTCTCCGCGGGCGACGATCTGCGTCTGAATGCCGACGTCGTCCGGTCCGATGTGGCGGAGTTCCAGGCCGCGATCGCGCGGGCCGATCACGCGCGCGCTGTGGACCTGTACAAAGGTCCATTCCTCGACGGCTTCTTCATCAGCGACGCTCCGGAATTCGAGCAGTGGGTGAGCCGGGAGCGTGAGCGGCTCGCCGGCGACTATCGAACGGCGCTGGAGGCCCTCGCCGCGGCGGCCGAGGCCCGGGGCGATTTCTCGACCGCCGCTTCTTTATGGAAGTCGCGTGCTGCGCAGGATCTCTACGACTCCCGCGTTGCCGCTCGGCTCATGTTGGCGCTGGAGGCCAGCGGCAATCGGGCCGGCGCGCTTCAGCACGGCTCGATTCACCAGCGACTACTCCAGGACGAGTTCGGGATGGCGGCCCCCGAGGTCACGGCGCTGGCCGAGCGGCTGCGCAGCGAGCCAGCGCCCGACACTCCCGGAGGAAGTCGCCGGCCCGCGCCCGCGGTGCCGGCACTGTCCGCGGCTCCTCCGCAGCCGCCCGTCGCCGCCCCCGAAGTCCGTCGGCGACGTCGGTGGGTCCTCGGTCGCGCGGGCGTGGCAGCACTCGCGTCGGTGTTGCTTGCCAGCGCCGTCTGGAGGTTGTGGCCCACTGGAGACCAGCCGGAGCGTTCGATCGCCGTTCTCCCCTTCATCGACCTGAGCCCTTCGAGCGACAGCGGGGCAGAGTCGTTCGGCGACGGCCTCACCGAGGAGATCATCGCGGGCCTCTCGGCCGTGCCGGAGCTGAAGGTGATCTCGCGGACGTCGGCGATGCATTACAAAGGAAGCAAGAAGCCGCTGCCCCAGATCGCGGAAGAGCTGGGCGTCGCGCACATCCTCGAGGGCAGCGTTCGGCAGAGCGGCAGTCGCCTCCGGATAACCGTACAACTCATAGACGCGCGAGCCGACAAGCACCTCTGGGCACAGAACTTCGACGACGACCTGGGCGACATCCTTCGCGTGCAGGAGCAGATCGCGCGCGAAGTGGTTCGGGCGCTGGAAGTGGAACTGGGCGAGCGCGGGCAAACGGTGCTGGTGAGACGGGGCACGCGCGACGCGGAAGCATACCAGCTCTACCGACGCGCCCGGTATCTCTGGAACACGCGCACGCGAGAAGGGCATGCGCGCGCCGCCCAGCTTTATAGCCAGGCGATCGAACGCGACTCGGGTTACGCGGATGCGTACGCGGGCCTGGCAGCCACCTATCTGACCGCCTTTCAGCTCAATGTCTCGAGCCTGCCCCCGGCCGAGGGATACTCGCGCGCGAAATGGGCCGTGGAGCGCGCGCTGGCGCTCGATGACAAGTCCGCCGATGCCTATTCCACTTACGGCATCTCGCTGCTCTGGCAGCACAACGTGCCGGCCGCCGAACGCGCAATCCGCCGCGCCCTGCAATTGAATCCCAGCCACGCCACCGCCCACAGCTGGAACTCGCTGCTGCTGTCAGGCCTGGGTCGGCCGCGAGAAGCGCTGGAGGAAAGTCGCCGGGCCTATGAGCTGGACCCGTTCTCCGTCGTGCAGATCAGCACGTATGGATGGCAATGCTACCTCGCTCGGGATACCGCATGTGCGATCGAGCAGCATCGCCGGACCATCGAAATCGCGCCTGCATACGGACGGGGCCATCAGAGACTCGCCCTCGCTTTCGTGCAGAACGGCATGCTGCCTGATGCGCTCGCCGCGTTGCGGAAAGCCATCGAGCTGAATCCGGAACGCACCGATTTCGTGGCGGATCTCGCGTACGTGCAGGCGCTGCGCGGCGACACCGCAGCGGCGCTGGCGACGCTGGAGCAGGCGAAGCGCGAGCCGTTCGAGCCGTTCAGTGTCGGGCGCGCGTACGTGGCCCTGCGGCAACCGGATAGCGCGTTCGCCTGGCTGGAGCGCAGCAACTGGCAATGGACGCACCGGGCGGACCGGCGCGACCCCGCGCTGGATCCGCTCCGGCGCGACCCGCGCTTTGCGCGGCTCTCGGCGCGAATCGATCGGGACATGGGCATCCGGTAGGGAGCTCGCTCACTCCGAGCGCAACGCGATCACGGGGTCGGCACGAGTCGCTCGGCGAGCCGGGAGAAACGCGGCGAGCAAGGCGGTCGTCGCGAGCACTACGCACACGGTGACGACGGTGGCCGCATCGAACGGCGCCACGCCGAACAGCAGGCGCTGGAGAAAGCGGGTGAGGTAGAACGCAGCTGCGATGCCGAGACTGACGCCGGCGGCGGCGAGGGCAAGCCCATAGCGCAGGATCATGGCACGGATGTCGGAGCCTCTCGCACCCAGGGCCATGCGAATGCCGAACTCGCGGACGCGCGCGCTGACGCTCAGCGAGATGACGCCATAGATGCCGATGGCCGCGAGCGCCAGCGCGGCGAGCGCGAACCCGCCGAGCAGCAGGTTCGTCAGCCGCCGGATGCCGAGCGAGGCGCTGACCGCGTCTTCCATCGTGCGCACGTCGTAGAACGGCAACGCAGGATCGAGCGCCTTGATCTCCGCGCGAATGCTCGACGTCAGCTCCACCGGCGACGCGGACGAGCGCACGACCAGGTAGTTGCTCCAGATGGCGTAGCGGTCGAACGTCTCGTACAACTGGATGTCGGTCTCCTCGTCCAGCCGGTTGTGTTTCACGTTGCGCACAACGCCGACGATCGTGACCCAGCGCCCAGCCGACGTGTCGCTCGGTCCGCGCACGCGCTTGCCGATGGCGCTTTCGTTGGGCCAGAAGTGCCTTGCGAACGCCTCGTCCACGACTGCCACGCGACGACCTTGCTCGTCGTCGGTGGGCTCGAAATCCCGTCCCTCGAGCAATGGCGTTCCGATCGCGCGGAAGTACCCGGGCGTCACGATGCGGGCGTTGGTCACGCGTACCGGCTCCCCGGGCCTGGGGTCCCTGCCCTCGGCAACGACGTTGTTCTGCGGGTTGCCTCGCGTGAGCGGCACGCTCGAGGCGAGACCGACATCCGTCACACCGGGAAGAGCGCGAACTCGCTCGAGCAGCGGACGGTAGAACGCACGGACCCTGGTGCTGGTGTCGTAGCGCGCGAACGGGAGCGAGATCCGGCCGACGAGGACGTTCTGTGTCGCGTAGCCAAGGTCGATGCGGGTGAGCCGCTGATAGCTGCGCAGCAGCAGACCGGCGCCGACGAGCAGCACCAGCGAGAGCGCGAACTGTATGACGACGAAGCTGTCGCTCCAGCGTCGCGTGGCCGCAGTCGCCGGTTCCGCGCGCGCCGCTGCGGACGGCGTCATGCAATTGCAGGCGCGCAACGCGCAGCGCGGGCGCGATGCCGCAGAGAAGCCCCGCGAGCACGGCGACGCCCGCCGTGAACGCCAGCACGACGGGGTCCACCCGGACTTCCGCCATGCGTGGAAACTGGTCGGGCGGGAGTTGACGCAGGAGCCGCATCCCCCAGAAGGCCAGCGCGAACCCGGCGGCGGCGCCGGTGATGGCGAGCACCAGGCTCTCGATGAGCAGCTGTGCGCCGATGCGCGAGGGGCTGGCGCCGAGACAGCAGCGCATCGCCAGCTCCTGCTGGCGGGCCGTGGCGCGCACCAGCACGAGGTTGGCGATGTTGGCGCATCCGATGAGGAGTACCAGGCCAACGGCGCCGAACAGCACGAGCAACGGTCGCTGCAGATCGCCGGCGATGCGCTCGGAGAGCGGCATTGCGATGATCCGCGCGCCGCCGCGTTTGGCGTCGGGGAAGATGTCGCGTCGGCGCATCCCGAAGTCGTCGGCAATCGTCATCATCTCGCGCGCGACGTCCTGTGTCCCGAGGCCCGGCCGCATGCGGCCGATGATGCTGTAGCACCAGCAATTGAAGTTGTCCGCCTCGACGACGAGGGGCGTCCAGAGCTGGGCGCGGTCGGGGAAGTCGAAGCCCGGGGGCATGATGCCGACCACGGTGGCCGGCCGCGAAAACAGCTCGATGGTGCGTCCCACGAGCGTGGAGTCGCCGGCGAAGCGCCGCTGCCACAGCGTGTGGCTCAGGACGACTGCCTGCGGGGCGTTGGCCACGTCCTCGCCGGCGGCGAAACTCCTGCCGAACATGGGCCGCACGCCGACAACGTCGAAGAAGTCGCGGGAGACGGCGGCGCCGTCGAGGCGTTCGGGGTCACCGACGCCCGTGAGCGTGGCTCCAATCCGGGAGTAGGCGGCGATCCTGGCGAGCGTGCGCGTCTGCGTGCGGAAGACCTCGAACATCCCGACCGGCATTTTCACCTCGGGGAGCCCCTTCTCCGGCGCCGTCCCCCAGAATGCGACGAGGCGATCCGGCTGCGGGTATGGCAGCGGACGGCGCAGAACACCTTCGACGGCGCTGAAGATCAGGGTGCACGCTCCAATGCCGAGCGCGAAGGTGGCGACGGCCACGCCGGCGAAAGCCGGGTGTGTGCGAAAGGAACGCAGCGCGTAGCGCACGTCGTGCCACACATGCTCGACAAGGCTGCCGCGCGCGCGGCCGAGCGGAATGACGGCTGGCGCGGGCCGCACGAGGCGTCGAAGCTCCGGCGCGGCCGTCTCGATCCCTTCGAGCTCGACGAGGGCGGCCGCCCGAGCCGCCGCATCGTTCAGTCCACGGCTGCGGTGGTCTGAATAACAGTCTTCGAGGTGCTGGGCGAGTTCTTCGACGAGCGCCGCTTCGCGCTGAGCGTCGAGCTGGAGGGGCGCGAGGCGCGCCCGGATCTCGGGCCTGAAATCAGGCATGCTGCACCCCCGCCACGCGGTTGATGGCCGCGAAGAACTCCTTCCACGTGCGTCGCTGGCTGGCAAGCATTTCCTTGCCCTGCGCTGTGATGCGGTAGTAGCGGCGGCGGCGCTGACCGGCCTTTTCCACCCAGCGACCGGCGATGAGGTCGCGCTCTTCGAGGCGCAGCAGCAGCGGATAGAGCGAGGCGGCGTGGAAGGTGAGCACGCCCTTGGAGCGCGAAGCGATCAGCTTGCTCAGCTCGTAGCCGTGCCGCGGTTGTTGCTCGAGCAGCGCGAGGATGAGCAGCTCCGCGCTTCCTTTCTTCATCGCCAGCTCCAGCATATGCGCTCCCATATGTGGCAGTCCCACATATATGTCGGATGCGCTGCGGGGTGTCAATGTGTGGGCGTCGCGTGGCGCCCTGGCGAGTTCCCGACGATGTGTGCATCGTTGCACACCGGATTCCGCATGCCAACTCACGACGCCCCATCGACCGCCCGACGAGCGCAATACGTTCCGGCGTCCGATCGCCGGTCGCCCACGCTGCCGGCCGCCGCAACCGCGCACAGCTCCGAGTCCGGCCGGACCTACACCCTCGATCGCCTGATCGGCAAGGGCGGTTTCGGCGAGGTGTATCTCGCCACCCCGTCGCCGGGACCGGGCCTCCCGGCGCAGGTCTGCATCAAGATCAGCGACCGCATCTCCGGCTGGCTGCGCGAGGCCTACTTCGCCGAGCTGCTCGGGCGGCAGGAACGCGCGCTGCGCGTCTTCGATCGCTTCGCCGAGGTGGAGGGCGGCAACATGCGCTACTGCCTCGCGATGGAATACGCCGAGCACGGCGACCTCGGCACGTGGCTCCGCGAGCAGGGGGCGCAGTCCGAGCGCTTCGTCCGCCGCGAGATCGCGGCGGTGTTGCAAGCCCTCGATGCATTGCATCGCGGGCATGCGATGCATCGCGACCTCACGCCGTTCAACGTCTTCGTGTGCGAAGGCAACAAGCTCAAGCTCGGCGACTTCGGCATCGCGACGCACCAGCTCAGCCGCCGCGGCGTCACCGCCGACGCGTTCAACCTGTTCCACGTCCCGACCGAGATCGCGTGGGGCCGGGTGCGCCGGTGGCAGAAGCGCGACGACGTCTATCAGATCGGGCTCATCGCGACGATGCTGCTGCGCGGCGACATCACGAGCCCGATGCGGAGCAAGGACGTGCGCAGGCTCCCGTGCAGCGATCATCTCAAGGAAGTGATCCATCGCTGCCTCGGATCGCGCGGCAGGCGCTACGAGGCCGCGAGCGAACTGATCGCGGCGCTGCGCCAGCGTCCGAAGGAGCCGCGACTCGGTCGCGTGGAGAGCCTCGCTGGAAAGCGGCTCTCGTTCACCGGTTTCCTGGTGCGTCCGCGCGCGGCGGCGATCGCGGCGGCGAAGAAGGCCGGCGCAGTCGTGCAGTCGAAGCCGGGACGCACCACGGACGTGTTGGTGCGCGGACGGCCGAATGCGCTGCAGATCGCCGGCAAGGACGGCGGGCTCGAAGCTGATCGAGGTGCGCCGACTCGCCGCGCGCGGGCACAAGGTGACGGTGATCGGCGAGCGCCAGTTCTGGCGGCTCGTCGAGTCGAAGCCGCGAACGCGCCCGAAGAAGGCCGCGCGAGCCCGCTAGACCATCACTGAAAAGGATTCCCATGTTCTCACGCACTGCCGGGCCGGTTCTTCTCACGGCGCTGCTGTCCGTGGCGTCGCTATCCGGGCAGCTCGCGGCACAATCCACCGACTACGACCTCATCATCCGGAACGGCCGCGTACTGGACGGCACCGGGAACCCGTTCGTGTACGCCGACGTCGCGATACGTGGCGACAGCATCGTGCGCGTCGGCAACCTCCGCGGCGTGGCGGCGCGGCGCGTCGTCGACGCGTCCGGGCAGTACGTGACCCCCGGCTGGTTCGCGATGCACGAGCACGTCGAGCCGGCGATCCTGCGCGGCCACGGCACGCTGCCGAACTTCACGACGCAGGGCTTCACGACCGCGGTGATCGACGCCGACGGACGCTCCAACGTGTGGCCGCTCGACAAGCAGAAGGCCGATCTCGAGAAAGCCGGCTCGGCGCTCAACCTCGTTCCCATGGTGGGACACGCGACGGTGCGGCGCCTGGCCATGGGCGACGACTTCAAGCGCGCCGCCACGGCGGCCGAGATCGAGAAGATGAAGGCGTTCGTGCGCGAGGGGATGGAGAAAGGCGCCTTCGGCCTCACGACCGGGCTGGAGTACTCGCCCGGCCGCTGGAGCACCAATGAAGAAGTGCTCGAGCTGGCAAAGGCGGTCGCGCCCTACGGCGGCCACCATCAGTCGCACCTCCGCAGCCAGGGGCAATATCCCAAGTGGCAGACGCCCGCGACCGCTGATCGCACGATCACGAACATCGACGCCGTGATGGAAGCGATCACCATCGCGAAGGTGGCGGGCATCCCGTCGATGCTGGACCACCTGCACCCCAAGGGGCCGCGCGAATGGGGATCCGGCCGCATCATCACGCAGCTCGTCGACGCCGCGTGGCGCGAGGGGCATCAGGTCTACATCAACATGCACTCGTACGAGGCGTACGACGAAACCATCGTCCTCGTGCCGCGCTGGGCGCTCGTGAAGAAGCAGGTTCCCCACCTCGGACAGTTCGACGGAAACGTTCCCGGCGCCGACTACACCGACATGCGCGGAACGCTGCGGCGACACCTGGCGCGGCCGGACACCGCGAAGCTCATTCGCGGGGACATCGAGTACGAGATCGACCGCGGCGGCGGACCGGACGGACTGCTCGTGATGGACTATCCGGACAAGACGTGGATCGGCAAGACGCTGGGTCAGATCGCAAAGTCGCGGCGCGAGGACCCCGTCGAGACCGCGATCCACATCCAGCTGAACGGCTTCGACCGTCCCGATGCCATCGAGTGGCGCGCATTCGCGGTGTCGCTCGAGGACCTCAAGGAGTTCATGCGGAAGGACTACACCGCCGTGTGCACCGACCGCGGGGGCGACTCACCCGAGATGCGACGCAACCCCTTCGTGCACCCCGGGACGTTCGGCACGGCCACGCGACGCATCCGCCGCTTCGTGTTCGACGAGCCCGTGACGACGCTGCCGTTCGCGATTCGCTCCATGACGTCGCTCTCGGCGCAGATCCTCGGCCTGCGCGACCGCGGCCGTCTCGCACCGGGCATGAAGGCCGACATCGTCGTGTTCGACCCGATGACGATTCGCGACAAGGCCACGTACTTCGAACCGTTCCAGTACAGCGAAGGCGTCAACTACGTGCTGGTGAACGGCGCGTTCGTGGTGGACGGCGGGAAGCCCACGGCGGCCAAGCCCGGCAAGGTGCTCGCGCGGCAGCGTCCACCGCTGATGCCATGAGGTGGCCGATCGCGGATGAAGGCGTTGGAGAGCGTGAACAGGTGGCTCGCTCGTCATCTCCACGGTCGTCTCTCGAGATACCCCTTCCCGTGCTGACGGAGGCGTGATCTATTGCAGATCCAACCCGCGCCTCAGGACTGCATGCGCCTCGTTCTCGCGGCCGCACTCATCGTTCCGCTCCTTCCCGGATCCTCATCGCCTGGGGAACATTCCCCGGCGCCGCAAGGCATTCGCAGCAACGACAACAGAATGTCCGCCGGCATGCTCGGCGGCGGTGTCCTGAGGATTCGCCTCGAGGTGCGCGAGGGCGTGTGGCATCCGGACCGTGACGAGGATGCCGGCATAACGGTCCGCGCCTTCGCCGAGGAAGGACGGGCTGCGTCCGTACCCGGTCCGCTCATACGCGTGCCGGAGGGCACCGAGATCCGAGCGTCGGTACGCAACACGCTCACGCGGGGACGACTGGTCGTCCAGGGGTTGTCGACGCGCGGCGCCCCGGCAACCGCGGCCGACACATTCTCCGTCGCTCCGGGAGAGAGCCGCGAGGTCTCGTTCGTCGCCGGCACACCGGGGACGTACTACTACCGGGGGATCGTCAGCGGTGCGCCCGCGCCTGACGGATCGAGCATCGATGCGGCGCTGAACGGCGCGTTCGTGATCGACCCGCGCGGCCAGCGTCGACCCGATCGGATATTCGTCCTCGGGCTCTGGACCAGGACGCCGCAGCCGGGTGGCGTCGTAGTGCTGGACGACGTGCGTGCGCTTCACGATCAATGGCAAGGCATGGCCGAACACGGAGCGACTCACGTACACGCGCGGCGAGCCGGTGCGATTCCGCGTGATCAACACGATCGGAAGCCGTGCACCCCATGCACCTGCACGGTTTCTATTTCACGGTGAACAGCCGCGGCAACGGCGTCGTTGACAGCACGTATGGTCGCGATGTCGCGCCGTATGAGGTGGTCACCGAGCGACTCGCGTCGCGGCCGCACCATGACGATGACATGGGTGCCGGAGCGCGCGGGGAACTGGCTCTTCCACTGCCACGACAACTTTCACATCTCGCGCAACAAACCGCTCGACAGCGGTGTCGCGCCCGCCGGAGCGCCAGCGCACGTCGAGAATCACGCGCTCGAGATGATGGGCGGCCTCGTGATTGGCGTTGCAGTGCGCGGGCCCGATCGCTCCAATGACGACGCGTCGAAGGGTGAACGCCGGCGCATGAGGCTCGTCGCGCGTGTCGACACGCGGCGGTACGCCGCAGGAGCCCGCATTCGGCTACGCCCTGGACGAGCCGACGAGGCCGGCCGCGCGAGCCTCGCTCATGCCCGGACCAACGCTGCTGCTCAAGCGCGGCCAACCGGTGGCGATTACTGTCGTCAACGAGCTGCCGGAGGCTACCGCCGTACACTGGCACGGCATCGAGCTGGAGTCCTACTTCGACGGCGTCGCCGGATTTTCAGGGAAGGACAAACGCATCGCGCCGGTGATCGCGCCGAATGATTCGTTCGTGGCCCGTTTCACGCCACCGCGCTCCGGGACGTTCATCTATCATCCCGCACGCCGACGAAGTGCGGCAGCAGACCGCCGGCCTCTCCGGCGCGCTCCTGGTGGTCGACGATCCGGAGCGATACGACGCGCGCACGACCTCGTGGTGCTGATCACGACGCCGCGGCGAAGAGACGATGCGGGCGTCGTCTTCATCAACGGGTCGAAATCGCCGGCGCCGGTGGAGCTGCGCGCAGGGGACAGATACCGCGTGCGTCTCATCAACATCCACACCTTCCGCCCGAGCATGATCGCGCGCATCGTCGCCGGCGCGGATACGCTGACCTGGCGCGCGCTGGCCAAGGACGGCATGGATCTTCCGAAGGAACGCGCGATCGTCAAACCCGCGGTGCAGCAGATGGGCAATGGCGAGACGTTCGACTTCGAGCTCGTTCCACCGGCCGTGGGCGACGTGCGGCTCACGGTGTCGGCTGCCAATGGAGCTCTGCTGGTGACGCTGCCGCTCCGCGTGCGCTGATGCTCGCCTCGTAGCGCCATCGTCGGGGCAAACATCCTGATTGGTTGATTTGGTTGGTCAGCATGCTGTTTCCGCGTGTTGAGCTCCGCGCAACATTGCCATGGCGCGCTCGCTCACCTTTGGTTCCGCGTAGTCCGTGATGACCCTTGGGGCGCAACTGTGCTTGTAGCGTGGGCCGCCAAGAGGCACTTTGGTTGGGTCGCCACCCAGGCTACCGTGACACACGCAATGCAGGTACGACGCAGCGGCCGGCGCATGCTCCTCGCGCTGGCGCTCCCCGGCGCGCTTGGCGCGCAGTCCTTCGACGTCATGGAGACGACGATCCCCGCCGTCCACGCGGCCATGGACGCGAAACGGCTCACGTGCCGACAGCTGGTGCAGACCTACCTCGACCGCATCGCCGCCTACGACAAGTCGGGGCTCGCGCTCAACAGCATCCAGACCGTCAATCCGCGAGCGCTCGCCGAGGCGGACTCGCTCGACGCCGTGCTGCGTGCCCCCACCAGACAGCGGCGCGGTCCCCTGCACTGCGTACCCGTCGTCCTCAAGGATCAGGTCGAGACGAGGGACATGCCCACCACCTACGGCTCGGCGCTGTTCAAGGACTTCGTGCCGAAGCGGGACGCGACCGTCGTCCAACGACTCCGCGCGGCGGGCGCCATCATCATCGCGAAGAGCACGATGGGCGAGTTCGCGGCGTGGCACGTGAGCTCGGCCGTGGCGGGAGGCATCATCCGCAACGCGTACGATCCCACGCGTCACCCCAGCGGATCATCGTCCGGATCGGGCACCGCCATCGCCGCGAACTTCGGTCTGGTGGGGATCGGCGAAGATACCGGCGGCTCGATCCGCGGCCCGGCCGCGGTACACAGCCTGGTGGGGCTGCGTCCCACCGTGCCCCTCGTGAGCCGCTTCGGCATGATGCCGGCGAATCCCACGCAGGACACGATGGGCCCGATGACGCGCACCGTCGCGGACGCGGCACGCGTCCTTGACGTAATCGCAGGGTACGATCCTAACGATCCGGTCACCGCGTACAGCGTCGGACGCACCCCTTCCTCCTACATGGAAGGCCTCACACCCGGCGCGCTGCGCGGAGTGCGCATCGGCGTGCTGCGCGCCCGCCGCGATTCGGCCGCGCGTCGTCCGGCCGGGGATTCTGCAATCGCCTTGGCCGACTCGGCCGCGCGCGACAGCATCGAGTTCGCGAAGGTTCGCCCGCTGTTCGCCGCCGCGATCGCGAGCCTCAAGGCGCTCGGCGCCGAGATCGTCGATTCCGTAAGCGTGGACTCGAGGGGCGCGCGCTTCCGCAATAACTACGAAACGGAAGAGGCTACGGACCGCTACCTGGCGCAGCATCCCAATGCGCCGCACCAGACGCTCAAGTCGATCCTCCTCGCCGGCGGCGTCACGTCAGAGCGTGCCCGCGCGCTCATCGGCCTGGTCGGCCGTTCCACCAGTGAACCCGGCTTCGGCACCCTGCTCCAGAACCGCGAGGCCCTGCGCATCGAGGTTCTCAAGCTCATGGCAGACAAGAAGCTCGACGCGATCATCTACGCGACCTACGACGCGCCGCCATCCGTGATTCCCGCGGACATCCTGACGCGGCCGCGCGCCTTCAGCAGCTACGGATACAGCCGCGGCGACAATCGCGGCCTCAGCCCGACGCTCGGCTGGCCTGCGATCACTGTGCCGATGGGATTCACGAGCGATTCGCTGCCGGTGGGCCTCGAATTCCTCGGCCGGCCGTTCTCCGAGGCACAACTGCTCGGCTTTGTGTATGCGTACGAGCAGGGCACAAAGCACCGGCGTCCGCCGCGCACGACGCCGCCGATCGCGCTCGCCAGGTAAACCCGGAGCTCCGTCATGTTCCGACTCCTCGCTTTCGTCGGCGTCCTTGCCATCGCAGGCTCGGCGCGCGCGCAATCGCCGGATCTCGACGTCCTCCTCGTCAACGGACGCGTGCTCGACGGCGCGGGCAATCCGTGGATGCGACAGGACGTCGGCCTGCGCGGCGACCGCATCGCGTGGCTGGGACTCGCGTCGCGCGACCGCCCCCAGGCACGCGACACCGTGGACATCCGAGGGCTGTACGTCGCCCCCGGCTTCATCGACATGCACAGCCACGCGAACCTCGACACGGATCACGGTCGCGCCGCACTGCCGCTGCTGACGCAGGGGATCACCACCGTCGTGCTCGGGATCGACGGCGGCGGGAACAATCGCCTGAGCGAGGAATTCACGGGCTATCTCAAGCCAGGCATCGCGGTGAACGCGCTGCGCTACGTGGGCCACGGTGCTGCGAGGAGCGCGGTGATGGGGCCCGTCGCGCGGGCGCCGAACGCGCAGGAGCTGCGCGCCATGCAGGACTTCGTTCGGCGCGGGATGGAAGAGGGCGCGATCGGTCTGTCGAGCGGCTTGTTCTACTCGCCCGGGACGTACGCAACCACGGACGAGGTGGTGGAACTCAATAGGGTGGCGGCCGAATACGGCGGCATCTATGACACGCACGACCGCGACCTCGGCGCCGCGTATCCCGTCATCGGCTTCCTTGAATCAATGAAGGAGGCGATCGCCATCGGCGAGCGAGCCGGGACGCCGGTGATCTTCTCGCACATCGGGCCGCAGGGACGGCACAACTATGGGACGGGCGGCGTGGCCGCCGCCCGATTGATCGAGGCCGCGCGCGCGCGTGGCGTGAACGTGATGGCGGCGCAGCATCCCTACACGTCTACCGCGAGCAGCCTGCGCGCGTACGCGGTTCCCGACTGGGCCGCCGAGGGCGGGCAGGCAAAGATGCTCGAGCGGTTCAAGGACGCGCAGGTGGTGGCGCGGCTCGATCGTGAGACGGCCGAGATGATGCGGATCCGGGGCGGCGCCGGGAAGATCGTGTTCTCCGATGCGCGTCCGCAGCTCAACGGACGCACACTGGCGCAGGTGGCGGCCGACCTCCAGCTCCCCGTGCCTGCCGCGGTGCGGAAGCTGCTCGAGAGCGGGAACGCGTCGGTGATGAACCGCGATCTCTACGACCTGGCGAACATTCGCTATCTCGCTACGAAGGATTGGATGATGACGTGCACGGATGGCGGCGTTCCACGGGGGGACGTGGCGATCACGCATCCCCGCTCGTACGGGGCCTTCGCGCGCAAGCTGCGCTGGCTGGCGATCGACGATTCCGCGATCACGCTGCCGTTCGCGATTCGCGGTATGAGCGGGCTGGCCGCCGGCTTCCTTGGCCTCGCGGATCGCGGGCTCGTGAAGCAGGGATTCGCGGCCGACCTCGTCGTGTTCGACCTGGCGAAGCTGCGCGACAAGGCGACGTACGAAGCGCCGCACCAGATGTCGGAAGGGATGGTGCACGTGTTGGTGAACGGCCGATTCGCGCTGAGAAACGGGAAGCCGACGGGTGCGCTGTCCGGTGCGCCACTGCTGCGCGGAGGGCGGGCGTTTCGTCAGTAGAGGCAGGCGTCAACGACGCTGGCGCGCCCGCCGCCACGACGCCGGCGAGAGGCCGGTCTCCTGCTTGAACGCTCGGCTGAACGCCGCTTCACTCTCGTAACCCGCCTGCGACGCGACCGTCGCCACCTTGGCTAAGCCGCGAGACAGCCGGTCGGCCGCGAGCTGCAGGCGCCAGCGCTTGAGGTACGCCATCGGCGAGACGCCGACGACGCGCGAGAAGCGCTCGGACAGAACCGTGCGCGACGCCGCGCACGTCCGCGCCAGCGCGGCCAGCGTCCACGAATGTTCGGGACGTTCGTGCAGCTGCGAGAGCGCGGGGCCCACGACCGGGTCCACGAGGCCCGCCAACCATCCCGTTGGCGTTGACTTCGGTTGCTCGAGGTGGTGCCGCACGCCCTCGATGAACATCAGCTCGGCCATGCGCGTGAGCATGGTCTCGCGTCCCACCCGTCCGATGCGCGATTCGGCGACGACCTGAGTGGGAAGCTGTGAGAGCCAGCCGCGCGCGATGCCCGGCGCGTACAACCGCCGCGGCAGTGACGCCAGCAATGGATTGAAGGGGCGCGAGTCGCAGCCGAGGAAGCCGCAGACGAAGGTCGTGTCGCGCGCACCGGCCGGTCCGATGCGCACCGTGTCGGCATAGCGCTGGGGCGTGGACGTCGCCTCGGCCTCCCCGTCAGCACGCGTGCCGCGCCATTCGGCGCTCGACATCACGTGCGCATCGCCATGCGGAAATACCACGACGTCGCCGGCTTTCATGTGCACCTGCTGCTCGCCCGTGAGGCCGGCCCAGCATCTCCCGCTGAGCAGGATGTGATACGGCATCAGGTGTTCGGCGTCCGGTAACACCCGCGGAACGAGCTCGCGCGCCGCCACCGTGGAGACCGACCACGGGTGGCCCGCCTCCACCTGATAGAAGTAGGCGCCGTTGAGGCGAACCGCGCCCATGACGTCGGAAAGTGGATCCATCGTCGTATCCCGGACGAGACGTCAAGCGATCCGGACGTCCCGTCATTCGCCGGGATGTCGCGTGGCGGTAGCGTGGGGTGCAGAGAATCAACCACCCCATTGGACGAACCGATAGATATGCGCCGCCAAATGATTATTTCCCCGCTGATCGCCCTCGCGGCGGGGTGCGGGTACGATCCCGGCCCCGGGCCATACGACCCGCGGCCCGCGTCGGCCATCGAAGGTCTCTGGGTTGCGAGCGCCATCGAGCCGGCGATCCTCGGCCTCGCGCCCGAGCAGCTGACCTCGAGCGGCAGCAAGACTGCCCGGTCCACGATCACGACCAACAGCGCGACGCTGTCCACCGTCAACGGCATCGCGTTCGATTCCGCCGGCACGTTGTGGGTGTCCAGCGCGAACGACTCGCGCTTGATCGCGTTTACGGCCGCTGCGCTCGCCGAGTCGGGACTCGCCGCAGCAAGCCGGATCATCACGCCGATCGACGAGTCGCTCAGTTTGCCGTCGGCCATCGCATTCGACCGACAGCACCGGTTGTGGGTCAGCAACGCTGAGACGGGAGCCCTCGTCCGATTCGACGCGTCGCAGCTCGGCACGAGCGGCGCACCGAAGCCGGCGCACGCGATCCGGGGCCCGACGCGGCCCACGGCGCTTGCGTTCGACGCGAGCGGAGCGTTGTGGGTGGCGAACATCCGCACCAACAACATCGCGAGGTATTCCACTGCTCAACTGAACGACACGGGGTTCGTCACACCTGCAGTCGTGCTGCGCCCCATTG
The DNA here is from genome assembly GCA_963724885.1 of uncultured Gemmatimonadaceae bacterium. Classification (GTDB taxonomy): domain Bacteria; phylum Gemmatimonadota; class Gemmatimonadetes; order Gemmatimonadales; family Gemmatimonadaceae; genus DASPMP01. The sequence goes on from CAVRWG010000005.1 coordinate 1,604,257, forward strand.
GGGACGCCTTCCAGAACCCGAGCGCGCTGGCGTTCGACGCCGCCGGCAACTTGTGGGTCGCCTATGTCGGCAGCACGACAATCGTTGCGTTCAGCCCTGAGCAGCAATCCGCCAGCGGAACATCGGCACCGCACACCACGCTCAGGCCGGCGACGGGATCGTTCAACCTTCCGGTGGGACTGGCGTTCGACGCCAATGACGCCCTGTGGGTGGTGAGCGTCGATGGCGCGCTGCACCGGTTTGCTGCCTCCGCGCTGCTCGCGAGCGGCGCACCGGCACCGAGCGGAGAGCTGCTGGTGCGCGGACACACGCTGCTCAGCGGTGTCGCGTTCTGGCCCAAGCCACGGAGGCTGCCGCTCAACTGAATTGACACGTGCAGCGCATGGATCCGCAGGACCCCTTCAACCAATCAATCACAATCGCAACTGAGAACATGCACATGAAAACGACAAGTCTCGCGATGTACGCACTGCTGCTCTCCTGCACCTGGACCACGGGGTGCGCCGAGGCCGTGGCGACGACGCCAGCCCTGCCGCCGGCGGTGAAAGCACTGCGTACTGCGCTGGAGCCCTATACCAGCCGGGAGCTGGCCAGGAAGGACGGATACACGGCGGTGATCACCGACTGCATGTCCAACGGCGACGAGGGCGCCATGGGAGTTCACTTCGGCAAGCCGCCCCTCATCGACGGAGTCGTGGACGAGCGCGCGCCCGAAGTTCTCATCTACGAGCCCGGGACCAACGGCGAGATGAGCCTCGTCGGAGTCGAGTTCGTCATTCCGTTCGCGGTGATTCCAAAGACGGCGCCTGCGCCGGTTCTCTTCGGACAGAAGTTCTCGGCGAACGACATTTTTGGCCTCTGGGGGCTGCACGTGTGGACGCACCGCGCCAATCCGCGTGGGGTGTTCGCATCGTGGAATCCACGGGTGCACTGTTGAACATCGCGACGCGCGCGCGCTTCGTGCTCGGCCTGGCCGTGCTGGCACCCGCTTCGACGTCGGCGCAGGTTGTCGCGCCTCACGTCACGTGGGCAGTTCATTCGGGCACGCTGAGCTTTCTGGGCCACGCTACAGTGGGCGACTTCGTCGGTACGACGAGCGCGGTGTCGGGAGCGGCCGTTGGTGACCTTCCGGACGCGCGCGGCTGGATCGAGGCGCCGGTCGCGACGCTCGTCACGAAGAACCGGTGGCGTGATCGCGACCTGCGCACGGCGATGGAGGTCGGCAGGCATCCCACGATGCGGTTCGACCTCGACAGTGCGCGTCTCTCACACGGCGAGGAGGACAACTCGGTCGCGGCGGTGCTGCACGGCCGACTCGCGATTCACGGCGTCATCCGCGACGTCGTCGTTCCGGCAGTAACGACGCAGAGCGGGGACACGCTTCGCCTCGCCGCCGCATTCCCGCTGGACCTGACCGACTACCGCATCGGAGGCCTGACCAAGCTCGCCGGGCTCCTCCACATGAAACGACATATCGAGGTGCGTGTGGATCTTCGATTTCTGCGAGCAACTCACGAGTGACCATTCCAATCTTTCGACCTCACAGGAGATTCTTCAGATGAACAGGATTCTTGGCCGCACGATCGCGCTTGGCGTCAGCCTCGCATCGCTGGCGGCGTGCAATACGGACTACGGCAACGGCCCGGGCTACACGCCCCCGGCCGTCCCCACGACGGTTTCGGCGACGGGGAACATCGTTGCCAGCGTGGACGAATTCCGCGCGCTGCTCGGCGATCCGTCCAACGGTGGCACGGCCGGGGAACAGGCCGCAGGCCGGCGCGAGATCTCATGGGACGGCGCGGGCGCCAACCCATTCAACAACAAGGATGACTTCCCCGCGTCCTTCTTCAACACGAACGTCAAGTCGGGTGCGGTCTTCACTACCCCCGGGCGCGGCTTTAGGAACGACAGCCTGAAGTTCGGCGAAGTCAATGCGGAATACGCGACAGAGTTCGGCGCATTCAGCCCGACGAAGATTTTCTCACCCGTGGGCAGCAACGTGATGGACGTGCTCTTCCAGGTTGCCGGTCAGCCGACACCCGCGCTGGTGACGGGGTTCGGCGCGGTGTTCAGCGACGTCGATCTCGACGGAGCAACGACGATCGAGTTCTTCGACGCGACCGGAACGAAGCTCGGGACGGCCCTCGCGCCAAAGCGGTCGGACGCCGCCGGCCTGTCCTTTGTCGGGGTGAAGTTCACGACCGCCGTCGTCGCGCGCGTTCGTATCACCCTGGGCACGGGAGCACTGAGCGCCACCGCTCCCGACGTCACGGCCGGTGGTGCCGCGGATGTCGTGGTGGCCGACAACTTCATCTACGGCGAACCGAAGCGCATTCAGTAGCCACTCATACCCCTCGGCCGAGCTCCCGGAGCTGGCGTGCGATGGTAACCAACTCCATCTCGCGCTGACGCACCTCGAGCTCGGCCTTGAGCTGCTCCAGCTCTCCCGCACCGGCCGTGATCCATGAACGCGGGCCCATCTGGCGCGTGCGACGCGACAGCGTTCGATTGGGGTCACCATGAGCGACACATCCCGCGATGGACTCAGCCGGCGTGACTTTAGCAGGCTACTCGGCGCGGCCGCGTTCAGCGGCGCGCTCCCCGACGTATCGCTCGGCCTCGGCGCTTCAATGCCGGCGCCTTCCACCGAGGCGACCAGCATGACATCCGCCGACGAGCTGTGCGACCTCACCGCGATCGAGCTGGCGTCGCGCATCCGTCGCAAGCAGGTGTCCGCGCGCGACGTGATGGCGGCGCACCTGGCCCGAATCGAGCGCGTGAATCCGACGATCAACGCCGTCGTCACGCTGGTCGCCGACCGGGCGATGGCCGACGCGGCGAAGGCCGATGAGCGGCAGGCGCGCGGCGAAGCGCTCGGCGTGCTGCACGGCCTGCCGGTGGCGCACAAGGACCTCGTGAATACGGCGGGAATCCGCACGACGTTCGGCTCGCCGATGTTCCGCGACAACGTGCCCACGACCGACGCCCTGATCGTGAAGCGTATTCGGGCCGCGGGCGCGGTCACACTCGGCAAGACCAACACGCCCGAGTTCGGCGCGGGGTCGAACACCTTCAATCCGGTGTTCGGGGCAACGCTGAACCCGTACGACGCGCGCAAGACCGTGGGCGGAAGCAGCGGCGGCGCCGCGGCCGCGTTGCGCTGCGGCATGGTGCCGATCGCCGACGGCAGCGACACCGGCGGCTCGCTGCGGAATCCCGCGGCGTTCACCAATGTCGTGGGGTTCCGGCCGTCGCCGGGGCGCGTCCCCGACGACGACGGCTCCTGGTCACCGCTGTCCACCGGCGGCCCGATGGCGCGCACGGTCGGCGACGTGGCGCTGTTCCTGAGCGCCATCGCCGGCCCACACACGCCCGACCCCCTGATGATCGACGAGGACGGCGCGCGCTTCCGTCGCCCGCTCGCCCGCGATTTCAAGGGCACGCGCGTGGCGTGGTTCAGGAACCTCGGTGGATTGCCATTCGAATCTGAAGTTCTGTGGGTTGTGAACGCCAACCGGCAGGCGTTCGTCGATCTCGGCTGCGTCGTCGAGGAAGCAGAGCCCGACTTTGCCGGCGTAGACGATGCGTTTCCGATTCTGCGGCATCTCGCCTACCACTCGCGATACGCCGCGCCCGCGCGCACGAACCCCGCGATGTTCAAGGACGCCATCAAGTGGGAGATCGCCGAGGCGGAGCGCAACACCGGCGCCGACGTCGCGCGTGCGTCGAGCCGGCAGGCGCGCATGTACAGCGACGTGACGCATTTCTTCGAGCGCTTCGACTACTTCGTCCTGCCGGTGACGCAGGTCGAGCCGTTCGACGTGACGACAGAGTATCCGACGCAGGTCGCCGGCGCCCCGATGCCCACGTACATCGACTGGATGCGCTCCTGCTGGTACGTCACGTTCATGGCGTGTCCCGCGATCTCGGTGCCGGCCGGCTTCACGGCCAGCGGACTGCCGGTCGGGCTGCAGATAGTCGGGCGGCACCGCGGCGACTGGAGCGTGCTCCAGATCGCGCACGCCTTCGAGCAGGCGACACGGCACGGCGATCGGCGACCGCCCCTCTGAGCGGTCGGCTGCCTGGAACACAAGCGTTCCTGTGACGCTGGTCACCGTGTGGAGAGACCGCGCGCCACGCCAGTTCCCCGCGCCATTGCGTTGTCGTCATTCTGGTGGACGATCGGACCTTGCCACCTCGAGGACGCGCGCGATGAAATGCCCGAAATGCTCGGCCCCCCTGCGCCCGGTGACATTCCAGCGCGTCGAAGTGGACCGGTGCGAGAAGTGCGAAGGGCTCTGGTTCGACATGATGGAGCAGAAGGACCTCAGGCGCATGACAGGTTCCGAGGCGATCGACACGGGCACCACGCGCGACGCAGCCCTGGACGCGAAGCAGATGGTGCTGTGTCCCCGGGATCAGGCCCGCATGGTTCGCATGGTGGATCCCGCGCATCCACGCATCTGGTTCGAGTCGTGCCCGCACTGCTATGGCATGTTCCTGGATGCGGGCGAGTTCACGGATCTCAGGAAGGACCCGACCTTCATGCAGCGCCTGCTGCGCCACCGCCGACCCAGGCCGCTGACGTAGACCGTCGTTGTGATGCCTGTTGCTGTGTGACGCGCCGTGAATCAGCGTGAGTCTATATTCTACAGACGTGAGTTGTTCCATTCCGACTGATGAGGGACTCATGACGCGACTCCCGGGACGCAGTGTCCTGCTGGCGATCGCGCTCGGTGCGCTGAGCGCGGGGTGCCAGACCATGGCCGAACCCAGAGTGCCGGGGGACGCGACCCTCCTCCAAACCCAGGCCGTCCCGAGTGAAGTGGCGCAGTACCTCTATACCGGTGTCCCGGACCGGCGGCGACTCCTGGTGAGCGGTGCCGAGGCATGGTCCGATCTCTGGGCCGAGGCGACGGCGATTTATCAGCCACCCCCGGCCGTGCCGCAGATCGATTTCGGTACAGAGGCTGTGGTCATCGCCTCGATGGGCACGCGCCCGTCGGGCGGCTACTCGATCGCGATCGAAAGCGTCCACGAGGCCGACGGACAGATCTACGTGACCGTTCTGGAGACGTCGCCGGGGCGGAACTGCATCGTGACAGCGGCGCTGACGGCTCCCGTGCACGCCGTCCGCATCCCGCGGCGCAACGCGACCGTCGTCTTCATCGAGCGCGACGAAAGACGCGACTGTTAGCCGCCACGCTGCTTCTGCTCGCGTGCGCCTCCGCCGTCGAGTCGCAGGCTCCTCGCGCGCGCACGTACGCCAACCCGATCGACATCGACTACAAGTACAACTTCGAGCAGAAGAACCAGGGCATTTCGTATCGTTCGGGGGCTGACCCGGTCATCGTCGTGCACCGCGGCGAGTACTACCTCTTCGAGACGCTCGGCGACGGATACTGGCGCTCGCGCGACCTCGGCACCTGGCAGCACATCACGCCCACGCGCTGGCCCCTGCTGGACATCGTCGCCCCGTCGGCGTTGTCCGTGCGCGACACGATCTACCTGCTGCCGTCCATCACGCGGCCCTTCTCGATCCTGATGCTGACGCAGCCGGCAACCGGACGCGTGGACTTCTACAACCGGCTGCTTCCCTGGCTCCCGAATGCCCGCGAGCGCGAGCCCGGCCCGCTCGCGCGGCCCGACTCGGTGCAGCCCGGGCCGTGGGACCCGCAGTTCTTCCACGATCCCGACACGGAGCGCTGGTTCCTCTACTGGAATTCGTCGAACGTTTATCCGCTGCACGTGATCGAGCTCGATAAATCGAAGGGGCTCGCGTACAAGGGCACGCCCAGGTGGCTCTTCGGCCTGGAGCCGGAGAAGCACGGGTGGGAGCGCTTTGGGCAGGACCATCGCGACACGATCAAGCCGTTCATGGAAGGCGCGTGGATGACGAAGCACGCTGGCAGGTACTATCTCCAGTACGGCGCGCCGGGCACGGAGTACAACGTTTACGCCAATGGGGTGTACGTCGGTGACGACCCGTTAGGACCATTTACGTACGCTCCCTACAACCCGGTGGCGTACAAGCCGGGCGGATTCGTGCACGGCGCGGGACACGGCAACACGTTCCAGGACGTACACGGCAACTGGTGGAACACCGGCACGCCGTGGGTCGCCGTCAACTGGAATTTCGAGCGCCGCATCGGGTTGCATCCCGCGGGTTTCGACAGCGACGGGCAGATGTACGTGGACACACGCTTCGGCGACTTCCCGCACTATCTCCCGACGGGCAAGGTGCGCTCGAGCGATGCGCTGTTCACGGGCTGGATGCTCCTTTCCTATGGACGACGGGCTGACGCGTCGTCGGCGCGGGACAGCTTTCCCGCGAGCACGATCACGGACGAGAACCCGCGCACGTTCTGGGTCGCGCGGCAGAATCGCCCGGGCGAGCAGCTCACCATCGATCTGGGCAGCGTGTACGATGTGAAGGCGATCCAGGTGAACTACGCGGACTACAAGTCCGGGCTCTTCGGTACGGACAGCTCCGTCTACACGCAATTCCGTCTCAGCGTCTCGAGCGACAGCGTCCGGTGGCGAACGGTGGCCGACCTGTCGCGCGAGCGGCGCGACCGCCCCAACGCGTACATCGAGCTGGCGACGCCGGCACGCGCGCGCTTCGTGCGGTACGAGCACATCCACGTAGGCGCGGCGAACCTCGCCATCAGCGACATTCGCGTCTTCGGCAACGGAGCCGGGCCGCGGCCGGCGACACCGCGCGACCTCGCCGCGCGCCGCGATACGGACGAACGCAACGCCTTCATTTCATGGACCCCGGTTCCTGGTGTTGTTGGTTACAACGTGCGCTGGGGCATCGCGCCGACCAAGCTGTATCTCACGTACCAGCGCTTCCACGATCAGGGCAACACGCTCGAGCTCCGCGCCCTGAACGTGGGCCAGCAATACTGGGTGGCAATCGAGAGCTTCGACGCGAACGGCGCCTCGACTCTCAGCGCTCCGGTTCCGATCCGCTGACGGCAACGCTATCCTTGCTCTCTCCCTCCATGCGGAGCGTGTCCACAACACCGGGTCGCAACATCGCGAGGGTCGCGCTCGGCGGCTTGTTCGTGCTTCTGGCAATTCCGGCTGCGCGGCCGGCCACAGGCCCCGCGGTGCACGTCGTTCGGCTTGCCGCCAACCGCTTCGATCCCGCCGTGGTGCGCGCGGCGCCCGGCGACACGGTGCGATTCGTCAATGGCCAGGGTGGACCGCACAACGTGCAGTTCATGCCCGAGTCGACATCGGTTGCGGCACAGGAGATCCTGAACCGCGCCATGACGGGCCGGATCGCGCCCCTGAGCGGCCCGTTGCTCATCCTCACCGACGAGGCGTACGACTTTGTAGTGCCCGAGCTCCCGTCGGGACGCTACCCGTTTCTCTGCACCCCACACTGGGCGAACATGCGGGGCGCACTGATCGTCGCGCCCGCGCAGGTTAGGAAATGATCATCTGTTCACCCGCATTCGACGCGATGCGGTTGACTCCTTCACGGGTCCGGCGGTGTCCACGCCGTAACCGCCGGCGATTCAGACAGTCTGGTTGACAGGACAACCTGAACCCCCGGGAGACAGACCGTGTCTAGAAAGCTCGCGCTATCCGCCGCATACCTCGCGCTGATGACGGCGTGTGCGGCCAATCCGCAGGTCCGGACAACGGCCGAGGACAACGGTGCACTGATCTTCGGCTTTTACGACATGTCGGAGGCGCCTTTCGAATTGGGCTGCGTGCGCCTCACGCAGGACGAACGGGCGGGCATCGCCTACCGGCAATCCTGCATGAGGACGTTCAAGAACGGCCTCTTCTTTCTCGAGAACGCTCCGCCCATGAAGTACCACGTGCCGTTTTTCTACGCCGGCGGAAAGCTTCACATGGTCTCGTCGGAGCGGTTGGATGTGTTCGACGTGCCGGCCAGATCGCTCCTTTTCCTCGGGTCATTCAAGTACAAGGTCGTCAATCGGGACCTCGGCGATCTTCTCAAGCTGACGCCTGACAAGTACGGATTGAATCCGGCCCGAAGCCCGGACGAGAGAGCGGTGCTGAGGATGCTCCTGGAGAACGTCCAGGATGCCAGGTGGAAGCAACGCATCAGGGCGCGTCTGGCCCGCAACACGTAGTAGCTCTCGTTCGCAGGAAAAAGGGACCTGATTTACACAGAGTACACAGAGGACTCAGAGGAGAACGACCTGTTCCTCCGTGTCCTCTGTTTTTGCCATTTGCGTTCTCTGTGGTAGGCGTTTGATACGGCATGGACGCGCCACGGCACGCGTGGTTCATTAGATAGACGCTGATCGCCACAATCGCAGCCGTCGACGTTCTCGCGCTCCAGGCGCAGGGTGTCACGAACGTTCGCGGGAGGAAACGCATGCCGCTCCATCGTGGTTTTAGATGCGCCGTCATGTCCGCCGTCATGTCCGCCGTCATCTCCGCCGTCATCTCCGCCGTCATGTCTGCCTCGGCCGGCGCTCAGGCGGGAACGTGGGAAGGAATCGTCGGCGGCCAGCGCGTGACCATCTGGCTGGACAGCGCCGCAACCGGCTGGCAGGGACGAATCTTCGCGCCGTCATATGGCAGGGACACGCTCACTGCGGCGAGCGTTACACGCACCGGCGACACCGTCGCCCTGCAGATGCCGGCCCAGGGCCAGAACGCGCTCATCCGCGGAACCGTTTCGGCAGATCGGCAGCGATTCGGCGGTATAGTCACCATCGGCCGCGACACGGTCGGGCTCTTCCGGCTCGGCCGCACGGGCTCCCCTGCCGCGCAGCAGATTCTCGCGCAGCTCGTCCGCCAGTCGTCGGGGGGAGGACGCAAGTCCTACAGCCATCCGGATTCCGCGCGCCTGATCACGAGCGACGTCGTCGCGTTCTGGAGCATTGTGGACCGCGCGCCGCCGGACAGCCTGGAAGCGTGGCTCGAGCGTGATTACATCGGCAAGGGATCGCCGGGCCTGCGTGACTTCATTCCCGGACGGATCATCAGCGCCGCCGATCTTGCGTCGCAGTTCCGGCGACGCCGCGCCGCGTACGATTCGGCGCGTCCCGGCACGCTGCGCATCGCCGAGGCGGAGCCCGGCATTCGCGCCGCGTACCGCAAGCTCAAGGAGCTGTATCCGGAAACGGTGTACCCCGACGTGTACTTCATCATCGGGCGATTCAATTCCGGGGGCACCGCGTCCGACAACGGGCTACTGATCGGCGCCGAGATGTATCGCGATCCCGCCTCGCTGCCGGGAATCGTCGCGCACGAGCTGATCCACTTCGTGCAGGCGCCGCAGCCAGACCGCACGCTGCTCGCGCAATCGTTCCGCGAGGGCGCGCCGAACTTCGTGGGAGAGATGATCGCCGGCACCCACATCAACAACGAGGCGCACCGCTATGGGCTGGCGCACGAGCGGGAGCTGTGGACGGAGTTCAAGGAGCGCATGGCCGGCACGAACTACGCTGGCTGGCTGTATGGCGATCCTCCGGGGGAACGGCCTGCCGACCTTGGCTACTTCATCGGGTACCGCATTGCGCAGGCGTACTACGCCAGGGCCGCGGACAAGAAGGCCGCGCTGCGAGACATCATCCGCGGCAGCGACGTGGAAAGGATCGTCGCGGAGAGCGGCTACAATCCCTAGCCTGTCAGGAGCATCGTGATCGCCTTCCTCGTCGCCCGCGTCGCGTTCGCGTTCCTGAGGCAGGACAAAGCAAAACGATTCAACCATAGCGGACACAGAAGACTGTTTGTTGATGTCCTCTGTGTCCTCTGTGTCCTCTGTGGTGAATCAGTTGTTGTTCCCTGCCTCAGGGGATAGCCATGCTCATCGCCACGCTCGTAGCCGGCGCTGCTCTCGCGTTCCAGGCGCAGGGTACCAGCGATGTGCTTCCCGCCCCAACCGGCCCTCACAAGACCGGACGCCAGACCTTCCACTGGAAGGACACGCGACGGGACGAGCTCGAGACGAAGGCGCCCGGCGACAAGCGCGAGCTGATGGTGCATGTGTTCTATCCCGCCGATGCCGGCGCGTCCGGTGCCCGCGCCCCGTACCTCCCCGACGCCGGCGCGATGCGCATCCCCCTCGGCCCATGGAGCGAGGCGCAGGTCGCGCGGATCGCGGGCATGCGCGCGTACAGCATCGCGAACGCGCCACTGCCGCGCGGCACGGCGCGGTACCCCGTGATCGTGTTCCAGCCCGGCGGCGGGATGAAAGGTCTCTCCTATCACGCGCTGTTCGAGGATCTCGCGAGCCACGGCTGGGTGGTGGCCGTGATCGACCCGCCGTACAACGCTCGCGCCGTGCGTCTCGCCGACGGCCGGGTGCTCGGCTATCTCGCGGCCGAGGAGCGGGGCTGGCCGGAATCACGCAATCGCAATGAAGAGATCAGCAGCTACCGGGCGCGCGTCGTCCACATGGCACGCGACATCAGCTTCGTCATCGACCAGCTGGCGGCGCTCGACCGCGGCAGCGGGGGGGGGCCGTTCGCGAAGCGGCTCGATCTCCAGCGCGGCGTGGGCACGCTGGGCCACTCGCGCGGCGGCCAGGCGGCGGCAACCGCGCGCATTCTCGACACGCGCGTGCGCGGCGGGATCAATCTCGACGGCACGGCGGGCGAGTTCGGAGGGATCATCCCGGCCAAGGGAGGCGAGGAAGTCGGAGCCCAACCATTCCTGTGGATCCAGAAAACGCTGCCCCCGCCGCCCACCGCCGAGCAGCTCCAGCGGGCGCGACGGGCGCGGGCGGAGTACGACGTTCAAATGCAGCAGATGTTGTCGGCCTGGAACAGGCGCCTGGCCAACGTGAGCGGCGGCGCGCTGCGCGTCCACATGCTGCGGCCGGACATCGACCACATCGACTTCTCGGACGAGCCGTTCTGGGACGGACACATGACGGCCGCCACGCGCCCCGGGAAGCTTCAGACCATCGCCGACACGCGCGTGTGGGTGCGCGCCTTCTTCGACGGAACCATCCGGGGCGACTGGGCGTCGCTCAAGCGTCTCGCCAGTGCCGGGAAGACACGGCGTCAGGAAACGGTGACGGTGTTCCGAAAGCCGTGGCCTCAATAAGAGCTTGAACCGCAGAGAGCGCAGAGAACAACAAGAGGACGCAGAGGAAAGGCATGATTTACGTTTGGTTCTTCCCTCTGCGCCCTCTCGTTTTTTCTCTGCGTCCTCTGCGGTGAAGCTCCTGCTGTTGAAGTAGCCGAACGATCCCGAAGCTAGTTGCCCTTGGTCTCCGGGAAACTCTGCGTCACGCGGCCGGCGTCGTCGAGGAACTCGATGCGCGCCGCGCCGAGCGAGTCTACGGCGAGCCGGAGCCGCGTCTTGCCGTCGCGGTCGGCGAGGAGAAGCATGGCGCTCTTCGACCGGTCGCGTCCGACGAACACGCGCTGCGCCGCGAGCGGCACGCCGTTCCTGGGCGCCACGAGCCTCGCCAGGGCAGAATCCTTCGCGGGTCCGGCGGGCATCTTGTTGATCGAGTCGCGCTGCATGACCCAGTCGTAGATGTCCACGTCTGCGCGGTCGAGGATGTTGAGTCCCATGCGACGCTGCCCGTTGTTGTCGTCGTAGCGCAGCGTCACGACCTGATCCTGGTTGAACTGGTCGAACGACATCCCGAGCCCTGACGTGAAGGTGCCGTCAGGACGCCGGCTTCCCGTGAACGTGAGGCCACCGTTCTCGGTACCTTCGTCGTTGAAGAAGATCAGGCCGGGCCTCCCGCCGCCTTCGTATCCGAAGCGCTTGCCCTTGTAGATCGGTCCGATGGAGCGCGGCCGGTTCGAGATGACCAGACGATAGCTGCCGTCGGGCTCCACGACGTTGATGCGCTCGACGTCGATCTCGGTGAACTTCGTCCGCTGTTGCTGCTGTTGCCCCTGTTGCCGGAACGCCGCGACTGCCAGCACGCCGAAGGCCAGCGACGAGACCAGCGCATAGCGCCTGAGGAATCGGACGTCACGCTCGAGATCACGCATCGAAGTTCTCCCTGATCAGTTGTTCTTCCCGGGACCGTAGAGGACGCGCCCCGCCTTGGCGCCGGTGTGCTTGCCGTGTTCGATCGTGACGACGCCGTTCACGAGAACCCACTCCACGCCGGCCGGGGACTCGGTCGGGCGATCGTAGGTCGCGCGGTCCTCGAGCGTCGCGAGGTCGAAGATGGTCACGTCCGCCCAGTTGCCCACTTCGATCGCGCCGCGGCTGGCGAGACGATACCGGGTCGCCGGCCACGACGTCATCTTGCGCACCGCGTCCTCGAGCGTGAGGACGTTGCGCTTCTTCACGTACTCCGCGATCACGCGCACGGCGTTCCCGAACGCGCGCGGGTGTGGCAGTCCCAGGTCGTCGCCGCCGCCGGCCACCGCGACCGCACCCGCGTCGCTGCCGATGCTCGTCCAGGGGAAGCGCAGCGCGGTCTCGACGTCCTGTTCGGACATCATATGGTAGATCGCCATCACGCGGCCGCTGCCTTGAAGCACGAGGTCGAACGCGGCGTCCGCGGGCTCCTTGTTCATCTCGCGCGCGATCACGGCGAGCGACTTCCCGACGTACCTGGCGTTCTCTGGGTTGCGCGCGTTGGCGAGCACGATGCGGTCCCATCCACCCGCCGCCTCGATGATGTTCCACCACCCGGACGAGCCGGTCTGTTGTTCGCGCTTGAGCCGCGCGCGGACCTCGGGATTGTTCAGGCGCGCGCGCAGCGAATCGGCGCCGCCTTCCATCGCCCAGCTCGGGATCGTGGCCTCGAGCCCCGTGCCGCCCGCGGTATAGACGTACAGGTCCGCGGCGACGTCCACGCCGCGGGCGCGTGCGGCGTCGACCACCGCTCGGACCGAATCCATCAGGATTCCCCACGAGGGCTGGTGCGCGACCTTCAGGTGGAAGATCTCCACCGGCATGCCGGCGCGCTCGCCGATGGCGATCGCCTCGCGCACCGACTGCACCACTTCCTTGCCCTCGCCGCGAATGTGGCTGGCGTAGATGCCGCCGTACTTCGCCGCCGCCTTCGCGACCTCCGCGATCTCGTCCGTAGTGGCGTAGCTGCCCGGCGGATAGATCAGCGCGGTGGTGAGTCCCATCGCGCCCGCGCGCATCGCCGTGTCCACGATCGCGCGCATCCGGTCCAGCTCCTCGGCGGTCGGCGCGCGCGACGTGTTGCCGAGGACCGCGTTCCGTGCCTGCGCCTGGCTGAAGTGTGTCCCGAAGTTGATGCTGATGCCCTGCGTCTCGAGCTGCCGGAAGTAATCGGGGATCTGGCCGGCGGGGACCGGCGTGCCGCCCTCGCCGCCGATCGCGGTCGTGACGCCCATGAGCAGCTTGTTCTCCGCGAGCGGATTGCGACGCAGCGCCGACCCGGACTGATCCATGACGTCGATCCAGCCCGGGGATACGTACCTGCCGCGCGCGTCGATCTCCGTCGCGCCGCGCTCGGGGATGACTCCGATCTTCGCGAACCTGCCGTCACGAATGCCGACGTCCGCCAGGATCCACGGATTGCCGGCGCCGTCGAGCACCCGTCCGCCGCGAATCACGATGTCGAACACGTTTGTCGCTCGTGTCGGCGCGGACGCACGCACCGGCGCTGGTGCGGGCGCCGTCGCGGGACCGGATGGCGGCGCGCACGCCGCGACCATCACGGCGGCGAGGACGCCGAGCGCGGCGGGCGTCGTGCGATAGTGGATCATCCCGGTTGCTGGTTGGCGGATTCGGGGTGCCACAGGTGCCAGATGCCGCGCTCGCCGTATTCGGCGATGATGCGGCTGAGACGGCCGATCGCATTGCGCCAGTTGGACTCCACGGCGCGTTGCGCGGCGTTCGGATTCCCCCTGGCGATGGCACCGATGATTGCGTCGTGCTCCTTCACCGACGTCGGGAGTGTATCGAGCAGCACGTTCACGTAGAGCCGCACGTAGCGCTCCATCTGCGGCTTGATGGACCGGTGCAGGGCTCGCAGCCTGGGGCCCACCACGTGCTCCACATAGCTGCGGTGGAAAGCGAAATCGATCTCGAAGACGCGCGCCGGTGAACCGCCCTGCCGAGCGACGATCGCGAGCTCGCGATTGAGCGCCCGGAGTTGCTTCACCACGCGCCTGCGGGCGTTCAGCGGGAGCGAGGCCGCCTCGCGCGCTGCGAGTCCCTCCAGGTGGCCGACGATGAGGAGCAGCTCGCGACCGTCGTACTGCGTAAGGGGCGTGACGATCAGGCGTTGCTCGGCCCGCCCCACGGACGCGACGAAGCCTTCCTGCTGCAGCCGATGGAGGGCGCTGCGCACCGGAGTGCGGCTTGCGCCCAGGCGAGCAACGACGGCGCGCTCCGAGACGCGCGCGCCTGGCGGCAACTGCCCCGACACGATCAGCGTGCGCAGCTGCTGGTACACGCGCGACACGTTGTCCACCCGGCCATTGTCGCGCGCATGAGCGCCGTCGGCCGGTCCACGCCGGACCGTTGTTGCGCGGACCGTTCGCAAGGTAGATGACGCCACAGTGGGCCCAACGTACGGCGGCGCGCTGCGCTTCGCGAGACCACTCTTCATTGCGGGCCTGCCGGTCGGGCTGAATATTCCCGTCGCTCGAACGACCCCAACCCCGATCAGATGGTGAGGCGCTGGCTCTCGGCAGCAGGAATCGCTGCGTCGCTCGCATCAGACGCGGTGGCGCAGATTCCCGCCAACATCGAGTTCCGCGTTCCGAAAGCGCCGACCGTCGCCGCCGGCGACTCGGGCGCGTTCCTCACCTACGAGCTGCACATCACCAACCTCACGCCGGGAACGGTCGCGCTCCGGCGCGTGGACGTGCTGGATGCCGGCGACACCACCCGGACGCTCTGGTCCGTCTCCGACACCTCGCTCAATCGGGTGGTGGCACGACCCGGCGTCACGACTCCGCCGTCGGAGCGGCTGCAGTTCGCCGGCGCCAGCCGCGGCATGGTGTTCCTGTGGGTGCCCGTGAATGCAGCCAGGCCTCCCGCAACCGTGCGGCATCGGTTGACGTTCAGGCGCGTTCCGGGCACGGGCAGCACGGATTCGTCGACGTTCACGCTGTCGGGAACCAACACGATGGTGACACCCGCCGCGGCTCCCGTTCGCGCCCCACTGCGCGGCGAATGGCTGGCGGCCAACGGGCCGTCGAACACGTCGGGTCACCGCCGCACGGCGATCGCGCTCGACGGTACCGTCGCCATCGGCCAGCGCTTCGCGATCGACTTTCTCCAGGTGGATTCCACCGGACGGACGTGGCGGCCCGGAACGGACAGCACGGACAATAGGAACTACTACGCGTACGGCAGGGAGATCCACTCGGTCGGCGACGGCACCGTAGTCCAGCTGCTCGACAGCCTGCCCGAGAATTCGCCACGCTCGGCGGTGGCGCGCGCGGTGCCCATCAATCTCGTGACCGTCGGCGGCAACCACATCGTGGTGGACATGGGCCAGGGGCGATTCGCGTTCTACGCGCACGTCATTCCGGGATCGCTGCGCGTCAAGCTTGGGGACCGCGTCAGGGCGGGCCAGGTACTCGCCCTGGTCGGTAATTCCGGCAACTCCACCGAGCCGCACCTCCACTTCCACATCGGCGACGGCGTGTCGCCGCTCGGCGCCGAGGGCATACCATATATGCTATCCTCGTTCGACCTCCTCGCCCGCTGCGAGCTGAGCGCTGCGGGGATTCGCTGCGCCAGGTCGGCACCTGTCGCGGTGAGGACCGCCATGCCGCTGCAGAACCAGCTGGTTCGCTTCACGAACTGATTTCTCGCGGCCGCTTGGACCTGAAATCGTTCTTCTCGCCCGCGCTCGTGCGCCGGCTCGCCGCGGACATCGAGCGCGTCCATCCTGCGTTCCCCGCACGCGCGTTCGTCGCTCGCGCGACCAACGGCCTCGGCACACTCGAGCTGCTCGACCGCGGACGACACATCTCGCGCGCGCTCGCTGAGAGCCTGCCCGCCGCGTATCCGGACGCCGTCGACGTGCTCCTACGCTCGCTGGGACCGGAACATGCGACCGATGAGCTGATCGGCGTCGGGATGGCTCCCTTCTTCTATCTGCCACACACGCTGTTCGTCGCCGAGCGCGGGCTCGATCACTTCGAGTTGTCGATGCAGGCGCAATACGAGCTGACCAAGCGCTTCAGCGCCGAGTCGAGCATCCGCCCGTTCATCGCGAAGGACCCCGAACGCGTCTTTGCCATTCTCCATCGCTGGGCCGACGACCCCAACGCGCACGTACGGCGCCTGGTGTCCGAGGGAACGCGACTGCGGCTTCCCTGGGCCGCGCGCGTCGCGTGGCTCGACGCAGAATCCCGAGCGCGTCCTCGAGTTGCTGGAGCGGCTCAAGGACGATCCGTCCACGCTCGTGCGTCGCAGCGTCGCGAACAGTCTCAACGACCTGGGAAAGGTGCACCCGAAGCTGCTGACTCGCACGGCCGGCGCGTGGCTGCAACGCGCTTCCATGGAGCGACGCAAGCTGATCGAGCACGCGCTGCGGAGCGCGCTGAAACGGGGCGAGACGGATGCGTTGCGGCTCCTTGGTTATGGCAAGAAAGGTTCGGTGACAGTCGAGACGCTCCGGTTCGCACCGGCGCGCGTGACGATCGGCGGTCGCGTATCCATCAGCTTTGTCCTGCGGAGCACGTCGCGAGCGGCGCAGGACCTCGTCGTCGATCTGGCAGTCCATTTCGTGAAGGCGAGCGGCCGGAGGTCACGCAAGGTCTTCAGAGTGAAGCGGGTCGCCCTGCCACCAAGGGGCACGATCACGCTTTCCAGACAAGTCTCGCTCGCGGTGCACACGACGCGCGTGCCGCATCCGGGAAAGCACGACGTCGAAATCGTCGTCAACGGCGCCGTGATGCGTTCCGGCGCGTTCGACGTGACGCGGGGACGCTCAGGCACCGAGCGGCGGCGTTGAGCCGTGGCGCCTCAGGCAGCAGATTCAAGACCACTCACGAGGTTAGCGATGAGCGATAGCCAATGGCGTGGAGTTCTCCGTCACGCTCGCGATGGAAGTGAGTCCGACCCGCCCTCTGGGCGAGGTTGGGCAACGGCCGTCATTGTGTGGACGCTGCTCGAGATCCTGGTACTGCCCGCAACCATTGCTGCACAGACACTTGGCGGGCAAGTACTCGACAGCGCGTCGCGCAAGCCGATCGCCCGCGCGAGCGTGGCCGCTTTCCGGGTCGGTGGTGACTCGGTCGCGGCGGCCACTACCGACTCCGGCGGGGTGTTCTACCTCGACGTGCCGAGCCCCGGCAAATACCGGCTCAAGTTCCGCATGTTCGACCGCCCGCCACTGATGAGCGACACGGTCGTCGTTCAGGCCGACGAGTTCGTGGAGCGACGATACGTGCTGGCCGTTCCAAAGAGCCCGGTGTACTTCGAGTTCCAGGTCGAGAAGCAGGTGGCGCAAAAACCCGGGACTCGAGCGCGCTATCCGGAATCGCTGCGAAGCCAGAACATCAGCGGTCATGTCCTCGCGCAGTTTGTGGTCGACGCGGAAGGCACAGTCGAGCTCCAGAGCATCAGGATCCTGCGAAGCACCGACCCCGAGTTCACTCAGTCCGTTCTGGCCTACCTGCGCTCGGTGCGATACAAGCCCGCGGAAATCGGCGGTCGGGGAGTGAGGCAACTCGTGCAGCAGCCGTTCAATTTCTGTCTCACCGGCGCGCCACCCGGTGCTCCGCCGTGTAACCAGTTTCCTTGAAAGCGACTCAGTGCACGCGCCGCGGAAGTTGCGACCGCACGGCCGCGACAACCCTCTCCGCGGCAGCCAGCGCCACGCGCGCGTCATCCTCGCCGAGGGCGTTGCCGGCGGGATAGCGAGGCGTGATCGCGTGTGTCGTCAGCAGAGCACAATCGGCGTCGATCCCCTCAAGGACGCAACCGGCGTCTCGAAGCGCCGCGAGAAGGGCCATGAGTTCGTGTGTCCGCTCCGGCCTGACGAGACGCGTGACCAACAACGCCTTGAGGTGCTTTTCGGCCGTCTGGTGCGAGAGAAAGCAGATCTCCGGCCAGAAGTCCTGTCCCGCATCACGAAGGAAGCGGGCGTGCCGCAGGTCCCGGTCGGCGGCTTCCAACCACTCGGTGACCGATTCCGGCGGCTCAGCGGATGGCTCCCGCACCCGCACCGGCGGCGCCAGCTCGCGTGGGGCCGCGGGGTCGGCATGAAGCAGCCGGCCTTCGCGCGCGACGTCCCACTCGATCGTCCCAGGATCATCGCGCCTTCGTTCGATCTCACCGCGCGGGTGCACCTTGAAATCCAGCGTGCAGCCCATGCCGCGGAACAGCTCCGCCAGCCGTTCCCGTACCTGCTTCAGTGAGGCGGGATCTCCGTCAACCTCGACGTAGATGTCGTAGTCGCTTCGCTCCGAGGCGACGCCGCGCGCGCGGCTCCCGAATAGGACCACCCGCCACGGGCGGATCGCTCGACAGATCCGGTTCGTTATCTCGCCGAGAACCTCAGCCTGTGGTTCCGCGTGTTGAATCACACGGGGGAATATGGCGGCGCCACGGCCGGCGAGCGGCATCGTTTCGCCGCAAGGCCGAACATTCCCTGCCGGCGAAGAGCACGCGCCCGGAGCGAGAGGAAGATCGTCCGGCGTGCGACAACGGGCAGGCGACATCCGCCTGCCCGTTCACCACAGGTGCCGTGTCGAACCGCTATGGTTTCTTGGCGCCCTGCGGCTTTGCCTCCACCAGCGCTTCGATCGCCGTGTCGGGGTCCTTGGCCTGGAGCTTGGCTTGGACCTTCGACGCCGCGTCGGCCGCGGTGACGCCGTGCTCGGTCAGCTTGGCCACCACGTTGAACGACACGACGAGCGAGCGATCCGCGGGAGCCGCCTTGGCGATCGCTTCGATCTGCGCCATGGTGAATCCCTTCTCGATCGCGATCGCCGCGCGCGACACTTCGTCGCTCGTCGGCGTCGCGCGGCCGGCGCTCACCAGCGCGGTCTGCGCCTGCGCCGTTGCCTCGGCGCCCGGTTTCTTGCTCACTTCTCCGTCCGCCTTGAGCTGAACTTTCACGGACGTGGTGGCTCCGGCCTGCGCCGCGAGAGCGGCCGGCACGAGCGCCAGCATGACGAGGGACATCCTGAGCATGGCTTCCTCCTTGAGACACGGTTTCCCGCCGCGGAATCGAGGCGAATCCGGGAGGTTCGCTGGACACACGGTTTCACATGGAGATGCGAAGAAAGTGCCGCGTGTCGCGCCTGGAGCCGAATGTCGTGTCGCGAAGTGATTCACGCGCAGAATTTTGTGCGCCAGATCACATTGGCCGCGACCACAGCGTGCCGTTTGGCGTTTGGGTTTGCGAGACTGGACGCGCTCCCGTAGGTCCGCCGGGACGGAGATCGCGCGCGGTGGCGGCGGCGGCGAGTCGCGAGCATCTTATGCCGATGGCCAAAAATCGCCGAGTGGCCTCACGATGACGTGGTCGGCACTCACTGCCTCGCCCGGGCGGTTCCTGGGGCCATGGCTGACGGCGACCGATCGTTCGGCTGCGCGGCGGATTCTGGCCGCGCTGACCGTGGGCCTCGCCTACTATGTGAGCGGGTACTATGGCATCGCCGCCAAGGTGCCGCCCGCGGGCATCGCGGCCGTCTGGCCGCCCGGCGCCATCCTGCTCGCGGCCCTGCTGCTCACTCCGCGCAACGGGTGGTGGCAGATTCTCGCGGTCGTTGTGCCCGTGCACGTGGTGCTGTTCCTCCAGTGCGTGCCGGACATGACTGCCCCCACCATGGCGTTCCAGACGGTGGGCTACGTAGCGCAGGCGTTGCTGGCCGCCGAGTGGTTGCGCCGTCTGGAGGGCTTACCCCCGCGCTTCGAGAAGCTCCGGAGCGTCACGAATTTCGTCCTCGTCGGCGCGTTGGCGGCACCCGCGCTGGTTTCAGCGGTGATCGTCTACGTCTATACGCTCACCGGCTGGGTAGACGATTTCTGGGCCGTTTGGCGGCAGCGGCTTCTGGCAAACATGGTTGCTCTGGTCACCGTGACGCCGCTCATCGTGGTGACGGTGAGCGCCGGTCGCGATTGCATCCGGCGGACGACGTTCGCGCGCTATACGGAGTTCGCGGTCCTGATGCTGGCGATGTGCGCCGTCGTCGCCGCCGTCTCTGGGTGGGAACCGACAAGCTATGAAGCGTTGCCTGCCCTGCTCTATGCGCTGCTGCCGCTGCTCATCTGGGCCGCGGTTCGATTCGAACCGGGAGGCCTGTACGCCGGCCTGCTGCTGACTGGCTTCGGCTCGCTCTTCGGCGCCTACCATGGGCGCGGCCCGTTCCTCACGCTGTCCCAACCGGAGAACGTGCTCGCGCTGCAGCTGTTCCTGCTTTCCGTGGCAATTCCGATGATGCTGCTGGCTGCGCTCGTCCAGGAGCGCGGCCAGACTGCCAACGCGCTGCGCGAAAGCCAGACGCGCTACACGATGGCCACGGCCGCCGGATCGTCCGGCGTATGGGACTGGAACCTGAAGACGGGAGACCTCTACCTCGACCCCGCGCTGAAGGCGCTTCTCGGATACCAGGACCACGAGATCGGGAATACGATGACCGAATGGGCGGCACACGTCCATGCGGACGACCAGGCCCTCGTGCGCGAGGCGACGCGCGACTACATGGCCGGCGCGTCGACCGCCTTCGAGGTCGAACACCGCGCGCTCCACAAGGATGGCAGCGTGCGCTGGCTGCTCTGCCGCGGCGTCACCACGGAGCGCGCCGACGGGGAGGCGGTCCGCATGGTCGGCACCGACACCGACATCACCGAGCGCAAGGTGGCCGAGCGCGCGGTGCGCAACAGCCACGAGCGCATCCGCGAGATGGCGGGGAGGTTGATCTCGGCGCAGGAGGAGGAGCGGCGCCGCATCGCGCGCGACCTGCACGACGATCTCAATCAGAAGGTCGCCGGGCTGTCGATCGGATTGAGCAACGTGAAGCAGCGGATTCCCGCGTCCGAAAAGCACCTCATCCGCGAGCTGGGCCAGTTGCAGTCGCGTACCGCGGACCTGGTGCAGGACATCCGGGAGCTGTCGCACGACATCCACCCGGCAATCCTCGAGCACGGGGGCCTCGCGCCTGCCCTCACCGCGTTCGCCGCCGAGCTGAAGCAGCTCGAGGATTTCGACCTGCGGGTCACGCTGCCCGATCCGGCCGAAGACCTGCCGCCGCGCGTGACCATCGCCATCTATCGCATTGCGCAGGAGTCCATTCGGAACGTTCTGCGTCATGCCGGCACGCGGCGCGCCGAGATTGCTCTCTCAAGGCACAACGACAGCATCACGCTCGTGGTGAGCGACCGGGGTCGCGGCTTCGATCCCGCTCACGCCCACGAGAACGGCGGTCTGGGCCTGATCAGCATCGAGGAGCGCGTGCGCCTGCTCAACGGGCGCCTGGAGGTGTCGTCGGAGCCGGGCGTTGGAACGACGCTGCGCGTCGAAGTGCCTTTGGCGGTGGGCGTTCTGGCGTAACTGGCACCTGGCTGCGGGTAGCGTTTGCGCTCGTCAGCCTTCCGGCATACTCTGAATCTGACCCATAAGCGGAGCGCTCCAATGACGCATCCTCGCGCACTGGCGTCAGCCCTACTCTGCCTCGCCGTGCTCGCGCCGGCGGCCGCCGCGCAGGAGCACGCCCATCCGGGGGGCGAGCAGCTCGGAACCGTCCACTTTGCGACCACGTGCAAACCCGCCGTCGCGCCGACGTTCGACCGCGCGATGGCGCTGCTCCACTCGTTCGAGTTCGGCGCGTCGCTGCGGGCGTTCGGCGACGTACTGGCCGCCGACTCCACCTGCGCCATCGCGTACTGGGGCCTGGCCATCAGTCGCTGGACCAACCCGATGGCGGCCACCACCCGTGCCCCAGCGCTCCTCCAGCAGGGACGGGCCGCGGCGGACGCGGCCAGGAGCCTGAGCCCGCGAGCGTCGGAGCGTGAGCGCGGATACATCGACGCCGTCGCAAAGCTGTACGAGGACTTCGAGAACAAGGACCAGCGCACTCGCCTGCTGGCCTACGAGAGCGCCATGCGCGAACTCGTGGTGCGCCAGCCGGCTGATACCGAGGCGAAGATCTTCTATGCCCTGTCACTTGCCGCTGCCGCGCTGCCGACCGACAAGTCGTACGCGAAGCAGCTCGAGGCCGGGCGCATCCTGGAGCCGCTGTGGGTGAAGCTGCCCAACCACCCCGGCATCGCGCACTACATCATTCACGCATACGACTATCCGCCGCTCGCGGGCAAGGCGCGTGAAGCCGCGCGGCGGTACGCCAGTATCGCGCCGTCAGCGGCCCACGCGCAGCACATGCCGTCGCACACGTTCACACGCGTCGGCATGTGGGAGGAATCGGTGAGCGCGAACCAACGCTCGATGGAAGTGGCGCTGCGCGACGGCGCCATCGGCGAGGCGCTGCATGCCGCCGACTACCAGGTCTACGCGTACCTCCAGCTGGGGAAGGAAGCTGAGGCGAAAAAGGTGCTCGACGGGCTACCCGCGCTCGCGGCGCGCTTCGACGCCACCGCAATCACGGGCGCCGCGCCCGGGTCCGCCGGCGTGTTCGCGCTCGCGGCAATACCGGCGCGCTGGGCGCTGGAGCGGCGCGAGTTTGTCGAGGCCGCGTCGCTCGAGCCGAAGGCGAGTGCCTATCCGTGGACCGAAGCGATGACCTGGTTCGCGCGCGCGCTCGGCGCCGCGCGCACCGGCGACCTCGCGAAAGCGAAAACGTCTATCGATTCGCTCGGCGCCATTCAGGCGCGATTGAGCGAGAAGGGTGAGGCGTACTGGGCGGAGCAGGTCGCCATCCAGCACCTCGGCGCGCAGGCGTGGCTCGATCTCGCCGAAGGCCGCGAGCGCGAGGCGCTGGAGCGCATGAACGAGGCCGCGCGACGGGAGGACGCGACCGAGAAAAACGCGGTGACGCCCGGCCCGCTCGCGCCGGCGCGCGAGCTGTTGGGCGACATGCTCGTGGTGCTGAAACGCCCGGCTGAAGCGGTCCAGGCATATCGCATGACGCTCCAGAAGGAGCCGAACCGGCGCATCGCGCGGCGCGCGCTGATCGAGTACTAGCGCGCCCGCGCGACTAACGGCCGTTCGCGTTCGGCTTCGTCCGCGGTTGTGGAGCCACGGCCATTCCTTCGGCCATGCGCTCCAGACCGCCCACGACGACGAGTTCCCCCGCGTTGATGCCGCTGACGATCTCCACCGTGCCCTGCGCGCGCGTGCCCAGCTGCACCACGCGCCGTGTCGCCTTGCCGTTCACCACTGCCCAGACGACGTTCGCCGTGCGCAGCGGCTGGATGGCGTCCTCAGCGACGACGACCGCGCCGGCGCGCCGCGACGTCGCCAGCCGCGCCTCGATGAACATCCCCGGCAGCAGCGACCGGTCCGGGTTCGGCGCGCGCGCCTTCACGACGATGGTGCGGTTCGCGGTCTGCACCACCGGGTCGATGAACTCCACCTCGCCGCGAAAGACGCGGTTGGGCTGCGCGGCCACGGTGAACTCCAGCGTCTGACCCCGACGCAGCCGCACGGCGTGGCGCTCCGGCACCTCGATGACGGCGCGCTGCGGATCCACCGTCTGCAGCGTGAGGAGCCTGGTGGCGTTGGTGACGTAGTCGCCGGGGCTCACGAAACGCTGCCCGATCACGCCCGCGAACGGCGCGCGCACCGTGGTGCGCTCGATCTGCAGCGTCAGCATCGCCAGCGCCGCCTCGGCGCCGCGCGCGGACGCCTGCGCGCGCTCGAGGTCGGCCGACGACGACGCGTTCTGCTCGCGCAGGCGACGCACGCGCTCGAGCTGCTGCCGGGCGAGATCGCGCTCGGCCTCGGTCCGCGCCGCCTGCGCCCGCAACATCGCGTCGTCGATCTGCAGCAGCGGCGTCCCACGCGCGACGGACTGTCCTTCCCGGAAGAGAATCGCCGTGATGCGTCCCTGCTCGTCGGGCCTCAGCTCGACCGCGTTCACCGCCTCGATGCGCCCGGTCGCGCGCACGGCGTCCACGACGCTGCGGACACGCGCGGTGTCCACATCAACGGGCATCGGCGGCATCGCCTGCTGCTGCGCGCCGGCTTGGGCACTGGCCTCAGGGCTCGTGCAACCAATCGAAAGCCCGAGCAGCAGCGCCGCGCCTGCCACACACCAGCTTCCTCGCCGCGCTCGGAATGACTTGACTCTCCTCATCTCTCACCTCCGCGGCCACTCGGGCCGCTTTCCCGGCTCTCATCGATGCGGCGCCCAAGCAGCGCCTCGATCTGCGCCAGCGCCAGGCGCGTTGCATAGCGTGCCTGGACCATCGCCGCCTCGGCTTCGCTCAGCGCGACCTGCGCTTCCACCAGCTCGAGGATCGTCGTGGCGCCTTCGGCATACCGCGCCCGCTGTACGCGATAGTTCTCTGTCGCGGCAGCGACGCCGCTGCGCGCGAGATCGATCCCCGCCCGCGACATCTGATACCCGTGGTACACGGCCGTCATGACCTCGGCGGCGCCGCGCTCGCGGTCGCGCCGCTCGGCCGCAGTCGCGCGACTCTCGGCGCGCGCACGCGCCATATCCAGCTCGCGACGGCCTGCGTCCCAGATCGGGAGCGCCACGATGATTACCAGCTGGTTGCGCTTGAACGCGGACGGAAAGAACTCCGCGTCGTACGCCCCCATCGTGTAGCCCAGGGTGATTGCCGGAAGATACGACTCCCGTTCCGCCGCCACCGCTGCGCCTGCGCGCCGCTCCGCCGCCCGCGCCGCTTCCACCTCGGGACCGCGCTCGCGCAGCTCGGCGATCGCTTCGGCGTCGCTGAAGGGCAGCTCGGGCGCGGCGGCGCTGTCCGGCGCGGCTTCCGCCGGTCCATCGAGCCCGATCTGGCGCCCGAGACGCAGGCGCGACACCGCGAGAGCCGAGTCGCGGCGCAACACCGCGATGCGCGCGCGATTCACCACGAGCAGCAGCTGGAGCGAGTCCGTGGTGATGGCGTCGCCCGCGACGACTCGCGCGCGCGCGACTCCGAGCTGCTCCTGCGCCCGCTTGAGACCGTCCGACGCAACGCGCGACAGCTCGCGATCCGCGAGCACGCCGAAGTACGCGGCATCGGTCGCCAGCGCGGCGCGAAAGCGTACCGCTGTTTCGTTGGCTTCGGCGCTCGCGACGGACGCACGCGATTTGCGAGCCGTGCCGATCTTGCCGCCGCCGAGCAGCGTGTAGCCCGCGTCGAGGGTGGCGCTCGTGGCGTTCGGGCTGATGGACCCCGTGCCGAAGTTGAAGAACGGATCGGAGAAGCGCGTGTATCCGGCCGTCGCGTTCACGGCCGGCGTGAACAGGTCGGAGAACGCCGCGCGCCGTTCCCAGAGCGCGGTCGTCACCTGCTCCTGCGCCGCGACGACAGTGGGGCTCACGGTCGCCGCGCGGCGCCTTGCCTCGGTCAGCGTGACGGTCGGCAGAGAATCTGACGCTTGAGCTAGAACGGCAGTCGCCAAAACGGCGGACAGAGAGGCGGACATGGAAACGGACAAGAGGGCGGCCATGGCAGCGGACACGAAAGCGTGTGGGGCGGCAATCCACTTCACCGCCTCATCCGCCGTCATGTCCACAGGTCTGTCCGTTCTTGTGTCCGCGGTCCTGTCCGTTGTCATGTCCGCCTTCAGGTGCGTCCTGGTGCCCGTGGTCATGTGCTTATCCTCCTCGCCGCGGGCTCCGCGACGGGTTCGTACCTGTGAAGTGTCCCCAGCGGCTGGCCGTCGCCGTCAGCAGGCAGCCGGACCGGCGGAGGGGCCGCGCGATCTCGACGCAAACGCTCGAGCACGACGTACACGGCCGGCACGAGGAAGAGCGTGAGCAGTGTGGACACGATCAGCCCGCCGATGATGGAGTAGCCGAGCGGCCGGCGGCTGCCCGCGCCCGCACCCAGGCCCAGCGCAATCGGAAGGGCGCCGAAGATCGCCGCCACCGACGTCATGAGGATGGGGCGCAGCCGGATGCGTCCGGCCTCGCGCATCGCCGACACTGCGTCGCGGCCGCGCTCGCGCAGGTCGTTGGCGTACGTAACGAGCAGGATCGAGTTCTTCGACACCAGCCCGATGAGCAGGATCATTCCGATCTGGCTGTAGACGTTCAGCGTCGAGCCGGCGGCGACGAGCGCGGCGAGCGCGCCGGTGACCGCGAGCGGCACGGCCAGCAGCACCGTGAACGGGTGCAGCAGGCTACTCGAACTGCGCCGCCAGCACCATGAACACGAAGATGAGCGCCAGCGCGAACGCGAAGTACAGCGCGCTGCCGCTCTCGCGAAACTCCCGCGATTCGCCCGCGAGGTCCACCGTGCTGCCCGCGGGCAGCACCTCGCGCGCCGCCGCGTTGAGCGAGTCCAGCGCCTGCCCGAGCGTGAAGCCGGGCGCCATGCTGGCCGACAGCGTGAACGACCGCACGCGGTTGAAGTGATTGAGCTGGCGCGGCCCGATGCGCTCCTCCACCCGCGTCACCGCGTCCAGCGGAACGAGCTGGCCATCCTTGCCGCGCACTTCCAGCCCGCTGATGTCGGACGGCGTGGCGCGCTCCTCCGGATCGAGCCGCAGGATGACGTCGTACAGCTTGTTGTCCGACGTGAAGCGGCTCACGTCGCGCCCGCCGAGCATCGTCTGCATCGTCGTCGCGATGTCGCGCGCGGGAACGCCGAGGTCCTCGGCGCGATCGCGGTCCAGCGTCACGACCAGCTCGGGCTTGGTCACGCGGAGATCCGTGTCCACGTTGATGAGCCCCGGGATCTTGCTCGAGCGCGCCACGAGCGCGTCCATGCCGTTCACGAGCGCGTCGAAGTCGCGGTTCTGCACCACGAACTGCACGGAGGGCGTGAACCCGCCGAATGCCGGCGGGTTGAGCGCGAAGGCGAATACGCCGGGCACACCGAAGAAGAGCTGCGGCTGCAACCCCCCGATGATTTCCTCCGACGACCGTTTCCGCTCGTCCCAGTCGCTGAGGATGGCGCCGAAGAACGCCGAGCTGGGCGGGCCGCCGAAGCCGATGACGGCGAACGACGAGCGCATCTCCGGCACCGCATGCGCAATCGCCTCGACGCGCTTGCAGGTATTCGTCCGTGTACGCCACCGTGGAGCCCTCGGGCGCGACGACGAACACGAAGAAGAAGCCGCGGTCGTCCGAGGGAACGAATTCGCGCTCCAGCGACAGGAAAAGCCCCACGGCGCTCGCGGCGATCACCGCGCCGCCACCGATGACGAGGGCTGGATGACGCAGCGCGCGCTCGAGCGAGCGGCCGTAGCGCGACGAGACGCCGTTGAGCGCGACGCCGACGACGTGATGGAACCGCGACTCGCGCGCCGAGACGCGGAGGATCTTCGCGGAGAGCATCGGCGTGAGCGTCAGCGCCACGATGCCGGAGATGAGCACCGCGCCTCCGACGGCGACGCCGAACTCGTTGAACAGCCGGCCGGTCGCTCCCGTGAGGAAGAGCAGCGGCGAGAACACCGCGACCAGCGCGACGGTCGTCGCGATCACCGCCGTGGTGATCTCGCGCGTGCCGTCGATCGCCGCGGTCTCCGGGTCCTTGCCCAGCTCTTCCTGATGGCGGTACGCGTTCTCGAGCACGATGATCGCGTCGTCCACCACGATGCCGATCGCCAGGATCAGCCCGAGCAGCGTGAACGTGTTCACCGAGTAGCCGAGCGCGCCGAGGATCGCGAACGTCGCGATGATCGAGACCGGAATCGCGATCGCCGGGATGATGGTTGCGCGCAGGGACGCCAGGAACAGGAAGATGATGAGGATGACGAGGCCCGCCGTGAGCAGCAGCGTTTCCTCGGCTTCGCGGATGGATCGCTGGATGAAGACCGATCCGTCGAACGCCATGTGCAGCTCGACGCCCGGCGGAAGCGCGGCGCGCACTGCCGGAAGCTCGGCTTGCACGGCCTCGCGACCTCGATGACGTTCGCCTTCGACTGCCGGATGACGCCGATGAAGACGCCGGGGTCGCGCGAATAGCGGACGACCGAGCGCTCGTCCTCGGGCCCCGGCTCCACGCGCGCGACGTCGCCCAGCTTCACGAGGCCGCTCGCTCCTCGCGCGACGGTGATGTCCGCGAACTCCGTCGGGCGTCTTCATCTCGCCGAGGTAGCGCACCGAGAACTCGCGCCGCTCGGATTCGATGCGGCCGGCGGGGATCTCGACGCTCCGCGTGCGGATGGCGCTCTCCACGTCCTGCGCCGTGAGCCCGCGCGCGGCGAGCTCGCTCGGCGAGAGCCACACGCGCATCGCGAAGCGCCGCTCGCCGAAGATCGGCGCGCCCGAGACGCCGGGGATCGTCTGCAGCCGCGGCTTGATGCTGGCGGTCGGCGATGTCCGACAGCTCCATCAGGTCGTAGCTCTTGGACGTCAGCGCCAGGAACATGATCGGGAACGCGTCGGCTTCCTGCTTGGCGACGACCGGCTCCTCGATGTCCTCGGGCAGCAGTCCCCGGACACGCGACACCTTGTCGCGCACGTCCTGCGCGGCGTCCTCGATGCGGCGATCGAGCGTGAACTCGAGCGTGATCGTGCTGATCTGCTCCTGGCTGGCGCTCGTCATCGCGCGCAACCCTTCGACGCTCGAGAGCTCCTCCTCGAGCACGTCGGTCACCGCCGACTCGACTACCTGCGGGCTGGCTCCGGGCAGGATGACCGTGACCGAAACGATCGGCGGGTCCGCGTCCGGGAATTCCCGCACGGGAAGGCGCGTGTACGCGATGACACCGACGAGCACGAGTCCGAGGCTGACCATGCTGGAGAGCACCGGACGGCGAATGAATCGCTCAGCGAACTGCATTTTGACATTCCCCCCATTACCCGATCGTCGATCGCCGAAGGCGCGGATCGACAACCCAGGCGCCCTTATATAGAGCTAGCACGCTCCCGAAGATATACCGAAACAATACGGTAACAAGCCGCGCATTGTCAGGCCGGCGCCGAGTCTTCGGCAACTCCCGCAACGCCGGATTCCGTCACTTCGCGCTCGGACGCGGGTCGGACCTGGCGCAACGTCACCGCCGCGAATGCCGACAGCGCCACCGACCCCACCGAGCTGATGACTGCGCAGATGCGCAGACCGCGAAGGAACGCACCACGAGCGGCATCGGTCAACGCCGCGCCGGCGTCGGCCGGAAGTCGTGCCGCCGCCTCCAACGCGCCGGGGAGCGTGGCCATCGCGGCATCGGCCACGTCCGGCGAGACCCCGCCCGGCATCGCGTCAGCCACGATGCCGCGATACACCACGACGCCGATGCTGCCGAACACCGCGATTCCCAGCGCGCCGCCGAACTCGGCGCACGTCTCCGAGATCGCGGAGGCGGCGCCAGCCCGCTCCGGCGGCGCCGATCCTATGATCAGGTCGTTCGTCAGCGTGAACACGGGCGCGGCACCCACGGAGAGCACGAACGTCGCGATCGCGAATAGCCAGAACCCGATGGTCTCCGAGACCTGCGTGACGAGCAGGTAGCCGACGCTCGACACTGCCAGGCCCACCGCCATCACGAGCGCGGGACGAAAGCGGCGCGCGAGCCGCGGTGTCACCACCGATCCGACGATGAACGCCGCTGACCACGGTAGCATCCACAGTCCCGCCTGGAGCGGTGACAGTCCCGCAACGAGCTGGAGGTATTGCGGGATGAAAAAAAAGCCGCCGAACCCCACGAGGATGGTCAAGCCGTACATCGCGAGCGAGGCCGTGAACGCCGGCACGCGAAAGAGACGCAGGTCGATGAGCGGGTCCGCGAGCCTCAGTTGTCTGCGCACGAAGAGCGCGCCGATGGCGACGCCGGCGACGATCGCCAGCAACGCCCTCGCGCCGACGCCGTCCTGCGCGACCAGCTTCAGCCCGTAGATCGTCGAGAGCACGGCGGCGAGCGACATCGCGGCGCTGGTGAGGTCCGGCTTGCCCGCGTTGGGATCGCGGTATTCCGGCAGGAGCCGCGGCGCCGCGATGAGCACCAGCACCATCACCGGCACGCTGATGAGGAACACCGACCCCCACCAGAAGAACTCCAGCATCACGCCGCCGAAGATCGGTCCGAGCGCTCCCCCGATCGAGAAGCTCATGATCCAGACGCTGATGGCCACCGTGCGCTGGTCCGGATCGAGGAACATGTTCCTGATAAGCGACAGCGTACTCGGCGCCACGGTCGCTCCCGCGATACCCAGCAGCGCGCGTGTGGCGATCAGCATCTCCGCGCTGGTGGAAAAGGCCGCGAGCACGGACGCGACTCCGAACATCGCCGCTCCGATCATCAGCAGCCGGCGCCGACCGATCCGGTCGCCCAGCGTCCCCGCGGTGATGAGCGACCCGGCGACGAGGAAGCCGTAGATGTCGATGATCCAGAGCAGCTGCGCGCTGGTGGGCTGCAAATCGGCGGCGAGACGCGGCACCGCGAGGTGCAGCACCGTGAGGTCCATGGAGTACAGCAGGCAAGGCAGCGCGATGACAGCCAGGCCGATCCACTCGCGTCGTCCCGCCTTCTGTGCCGCGTCGTTCCCGGACACGCTCATGACACGGTCTCCGGCAAGGCAAACGCGGCGAGGTGCTCCGTCAGATCGAACGTCGTTATCTCGGCGATCGCGCCGTCCTCGATGCGGAGCACGTCCAGCGTCAAGGCGTGATACACCGTCTTGTCCTCGCCGCGCACATAGCTCGCCACCGCAGGCAACCCGTTTGCTCTGGTGACGATGCATCTAAAACTATCGTAGGGTGGAACACCGAAGCCGCCATCCGTCCACGATTTGACGACCGCGTCGTATCCGGCCGCGACGAATGGTGTCGGCGGCATCGAGAACACGACGTCTTCCTTCAGCAGACGCGCGAGGCCCTGCACGTCGCCGCGTTCTGTCGCGGCCACGCATTTCTCGAGGATCGCGCGCTCCTGCGCCTCGGGCACCGGCCTCGATGGCGTCGCCCTCGATGGCCTGTGCTCCCGCAGCGTCACGCGGGCGCGTTGCAGCGCGGCGTTGACGGCGGGTACCGTCGCGTCGAGAAGTGTCGCCGTTTCGCGCGCGGACCAATCCAGCACGTCGCGCAGGATCAGCACGGCCCGCTGCTTCGGCGGCAGGAACTGCATCGCGACGAGGAACGCCAGCTCGATGGTCTCCTTCGCGATGACGCGCGCGTCCGGATGGCCATCGGGTGGCGTCGCCTGCTCGAGAAGGCGATCGGGGTACGGTTGAAGCCAGGGAACGTGCGGCGGCAGCGGCAGGCCGTTCTCCATTTTGTGCGCT
The DNA here is from genome assembly GCA_963724885.1 of uncultured Gemmatimonadaceae bacterium. Taxonomy (GTDB): domain Bacteria; phylum Gemmatimonadota; class Gemmatimonadetes; order Gemmatimonadales; family Gemmatimonadaceae; genus DASPMP01. The sequence continues at coordinate 1,635,435 of CAVRWG010000005.1, forward strand.
TCGCTTTCCGGGACACGGCGTTGGTGCTTGGCGAGAAAATCGAGGCACGCATTCGTGGCGATGCGGTACAGCCACGCCCTGAACGACGCGCGGCCCTGGTACGTCTCGCGCTTCTGCCACGCGCGCAAGAGCGTCTCCTGCACCAGATCCTCGGCATCCTCGAACGACGCCAGCATGCGATAGCAGTGCACGTGCAGCTCACGCCTGTAACGCCGGCTCAGCGTCGCGAACGCGGACTCGTCGCCAGCGGTGGCGGCGGCAACCAGCGCTCCTTCGCCGGCGTCGACGTCGCGCGCGGCGGGAAAACTCTGTTTGGTGGCGGACATGAATCGCTCCTGGTTCCTTGACCAAGATATGACGGTCGGGCCGTGTCAAACTGATCGCGCGGATTTGTACAGGCTGGTTGGAAGGCGTATCGTAGAGCCATGGCTACCATTCCCACGAAGTCCACAGTAGTCGAAGAGTTCTCGCTCACGAGCGTCCCGAAGACCGCGCGCGCGTCCCGGGCGAGCCTCCGCGGGCGGCCGGCGCCGAGCGTGACGTACCGCGTGATACGCACGACGCAGGCGGATCCGTACGACCGGAAGCTGACGCCGGTCAGCGCGCGCGCAACGGCGCTGCTGATGGCCGCAAAGGGCGACTCGTTCCAGGGGACGAAACGGAAGGCCACCAAGATCTCGATCGCGAAGGGCGCGGTGGAGGTCTTCAAGGACGTGAAGGCGCTCATCAAGACGTTGGCGACGGAGACGAGCATGAAGAACCATGCTCCGCCGGTGACGCAGGGCGCCGCCTCACAGCGCGTGGCGGAGGAGATGCGGAACGTCCGGCTCAAGGCGTGGATCTTCGCCGCGAGCCGCGAGAGCGACAACGACTTCCATCTCATCGTGGGGAACAACCCCAAGACGAAGAAGGGCGCTCCGTACATCACGATGGAGGTGTCGGGACTTCCGCCGGCCTCGAGCAAGGCGCGCAAGAAGCTCGAGAAGGTGCGCAACGCGTACAAGGCGTTCTTCGATGAGCTTCCCGGTTCGGGATACGACTTCTACGATCCCCCTGTTCCCGTGGAGATCGGTGGCTCGCTGTGCTTCGACATCAGCCACGTCAGCGGCGGGCGTCCGGGGCCCAAGGACCTGAGGCCGAAGATTCCCACGGTGTGGGAAATCCATCCGGTGACCAGTATCAAGTTCGAGCCCTGAGCCAGTGTCCGGCCGAAAGCGGAAGTCGAACGCCCGCGCCCGCAAGCATGTACGTCGTAGAAAGCCTCCATCGCCGGAGACGGTAGTCGCGGAGACGCGGCTCGTCTCGCCCAAGGGCAAAACGTATCGCGTGCTCAGGACCACGCAGACCGATCCCTACGACGCGCCGCTTTCCCCGCCGAAGAAGGCTGCGCGACGCAAACCCGCGCGGCGTCCGAAATAGCAGTCGCCTCCCTTCCCGAGGTGCCCGACAATGCTCGTTCAACAGGTGGCGCTGGTGTCGGAACTGGAAAGCATCAGCGCGTCGGAGCTCACGCGCGTCGGCGCGGCGCTCCAGAAACAGGCGATTCGCGATTTCGCCCCGATCTGGGAGATGCGCGCCACCGTCGACCCCTTCGTCCGTCTCGAGGACGTGCCGCTCGGCTACTGGCCCATCATCGTGCGCGAGGACATCGGCTTCGACGCGCTGGGTGTTCACCTGGACAAGGACGGCCAGCCGTTTTCTCTCGTGCAACACACCGACCAGTGGTCGCTCACCGCGAGCCACGAGCTCCTGGAGATGCTCGCCGATCCGTTCGGGAACCGGCTCGTGGCCGGTACGTCGCCGAAGAAGGGACAGGGCCGCGTCGAGTTCCTGGTGGAGATCTGCGACCCGTGCGAAGCCGTCAGGTATGCGTACACGGCGAACGGCATCACCGTCTCGGACTTCTACACGCCGAACTATTTCGATCCGGTGGCGGCCGTCGGGGTGCGGTACAGCTTTCACGGAAAGCTCACGAAGCCACACCAGGTGCTGAAAGGCGGGTACCTGTCGTGGCACGTTCCGGAAGACGACCACTGGTGGCAGCACCAGTATTTCGGAAGCAAGCCGAAGTTCGTGGACCTCGGCGTGTTCACCACGGAGATGAAGGAAAACCTGCGCGCGACCATCGATTCGCTGACGAAGCCGCCGGCGACGCTGCCGAAAGCAGCGAAAGCGCGGGCAAAGAGCCTCGAGGCCATCGCCCGGCCCAGCGACCCGCGGCCGTCGAGCGAGGCGAAGGCCAAGGCGTGGCGCCAGGAGATCGAGAGGATCAAGGCGACCCGCGCGAGCGCTGCCGCTGGCGTGAGCCGGCCCCGCGTCGGCCGCCAGCGTGGTGGTGGCCGATAGGTTTCGTTTGTAGGTTCGGGCATGCCCAGGAAGGACGACGACGCCGAGGCGCGCCGCAAGCGCGCGGAACGACTCCGGGCGCAGATCGAGTCGCTGGAGAAAAAGTCCGCGAAGAAACCCGCTCGCAAGGCGGACAAGGCCGCTGACGACAGCGATGCGACCGGCACGCCCGGAAGCGAGACGCCGGGCCAGTCAGGCGCGCCGGATTTCCGGTCGTTTGTTCACCGGCGCATGCGCGAGCTCGGCGACGACGAGTCAAAGAAGAAGAAGGACTGAAGGCGTCGTCCTCCCTGTCCGGAACGCCGCGAAACGGCGAAGCGGCCGCGCGCGTACGGATCGGGACGACGAGTTTACCGGTCCGTCCTCCAGATGTCGATTCCGGCGGCGCTGAATCGACGACTATGGCGGGACCTTGAACCGAAAACATGCAGGAGCTGGTCGTCATGAAGAATCGAATCCCCTCGGCGGCGATTCTGGAACGCAAAGGCAAACGCCTCACGTTGCGATTCGTCCGGATCGTGGACCATCTGCCTGACGTGGTATGGCGTGCCCTCACCGATAGCGCGACGCTGTCGCGCTGGTTGCCCGTGCAGCAGGACTCACGGCGGAGGACCACGATGTTCGAGCCCTTTGCGCTGGCAATCCGCCAGGGGCGCGAGCTCACGCGCTTCGAGCTCGAACCGCACGGCAATGGGACGCGCGTGAGCTTCGCGCACTCGTACGGCGATCTGGCGAGCTCGGCTCGCAAGGCGTCGGAGTGGGAGCACAGCCTCGTCAATCTGGAGCGCGTGCTTGCCGGCCGGCGGGTGCTTACGTTTTCGGCCGCGCGTCGCAGCGATGCGTTCGCGAAGCATGCGTGGGAGTTCGGGCCCAAGGCCTCCGCCAAGCGCCTGCGCGTCGCGTAGTCCCGCTAGGCGCGCTTCCTTTTCCGGCCTCCCGAACGGCTGTTCGCCACGAGACGCTGCACGAGCTGCACGAGATGCTCGCCGATGCCTTTGGTCCCGATGCTGTGCGTGCAGCTATACGCGCCCTCGAGCAGCAGGTAGAACGTGTCGGCCGACAGCTCGGGATCCGCGAATCCCGCCTCTTCACACAGGCGCAGGACGCGCTTGTGCTCCTTCACCTTGTACGCCTGGATCGCGCGTCGCGCGGGGTGATCGCGATCCGGCATCTCCGCCAGCGTATTCGCCAGGGCTGAGCCGCGCCCTTCCATGGCACCGAGTTTCGCAGCGATGCGCTGGCTCCAGTCCACCAGGTGGCCCTTGGGATCGCCGCGATGTCGGGCGACCAGGTCCTGCCACTCCTCTTCCTTGTGCGCGACGATGCCCCGCACCCACTCCGTGACGAGTTCGTCCTTCGACGGGAAATAGCGGTACAGCGTCATCTTGTTGGTGCCGGCCGCCGCTGCGATCGCCTCCACGCCGACGCCACGGATCCCCTGTTCGTGAAAGAGGTTGCCCGCCGCGATCAGGATGCGATCGCGCAGGGAGGGTCCCACTCTCCGCTTCTTCGTTGCCCTCGTTGCCGGCCTCATCGCTCGAACAGGTTATCGCGCTGCTCTCCGTATTCCTACGGACTTGACCTGCAAGTGACTGCTTGGTAACATACCAACGTTACCGCTCGGTAACAATGCAGTCATAGATGCCACTCTCTTCAACTCCTTGTGGTTGCTGTCCAGGAGGCAGCTGTTATGAACAACAGTCACACTCAGGCCGCACAAGCTGACGAGGTTCAGGACGGGAGCGGCCGCATCGCGCTCCTCGGAATCGCCATCGTGTTGAGTCTTCTCGCCTTCGGCGCGACGCTCGTCGCGCAGGAGGCGAACGCTCCACGCGGCGCCATCCGGCCCTTCGTCGGCGCGTACATCCCTACCGGGGAACAGCGGGACTTTCTGAAGGACGCGGTCCTCGTGGGCGCGCAGGCGTCGTGGAACGCGACGTCGAACTTCGCCCTCACCGGTTCCTTCGGGTGGGCGCCGTCGAAGGACAAGGTCACCGCGGGTGACCAGAAGATCGACGCGTTCCAGTATGACGTTGGTCTGGAAGCGCGTTCCGCGGCGACCAAGATGGGCCCGGTCTCGCCGTTCATCGGCGCCGGCGTCGGCGGGCGGACGTACAGCTACCGCGATCTCGACGTCGACTCGAAGACGAACTTCGACGGCTACGGCGCGCTGGGGTTGGACGCGTCGCTTGGCCTCGTGGACGTTCGTGTGGAAGGGCGGGACTACATCTCGCGCTTCGAGCCGCTCACGGGCGTTGGCGAGACGAAGACCCGGAACGACGTCGCGCTGTTCGCGGCGCTTGGCGTGCGCTTCTAGCTCGCCCCGGGGGCTTCATCGACGCGCGCCGCGAATCCGCGGCGCGCGGCGAAGCCGGCCTGCAGCCACGTTGTGCTCGCTTGAGTCGCGAGCCGGCGCTCCTAGCTTGGGATCTGGTAGCGGATTGCAGTCAGCAGGCGCACGGTGACCATTCACTTGGAAGGTTCTCATGACCGCTGCTCCCTCTACCACCACCGCCGTCCCAGCGAGCAAGGCGCTCAACGTGACGCTCTGGGTGCTGCAAATGCTGCTCGCCGCGTTCTTCCTCATGGCCGGCTACACGCATGGCATCATGCCGATCGCCGAAGCGGCGCAAAGGGCGGTATGGATGGCGGACGTTCCTCCGCTGCTGACGCGGTTCATCGGAATCGCGGAGCTCGCAGGCGCGCTCGGTTTGATCATCCCGGCCGCCACGCGCAGGGCTCCGTGGCTTACGCCACTCGCCGCTGTGGGGCTCGCGGTAATCATGATCCTCGCGGTGCCGTTTCACATCAGTCGCGGCGAGGCGGCCGTGACCCCGTTCAACATCGTGGTCGCGCTCGTGGCGGCATTCGTGGCGTGGGGGCGATTCAAAGAGGCGCCGATCGCTCCCCGCTAGGTCGAATCGCGATTACATCACGCCTGCCGAGAACGGACCGCCGCGCGTCTCTTGCCGTGCACGCGCGGCGCCGAGAACGCCGGCGCGGCTGAACCGGAGGCTCTACTTCAGTCTCACCCTCGCCAGGTGAATCCCGCTCGCGTCGCGCATGGTGAGGAACACCACCCTGTCGCGGCCGAAGCCGACCAGCGAATACCCGGGTGGAACCTGGAGGCGATCCACCAGCTCACCGTCGCGGCTGACGACGTCGTACACGGGCCCGCCCGGAACCGGCTTCGCCGGGAGCGTTCGCACCCAGAGATTGCCGTCGAGATCCGCCCGCACGGCATTTGACCCGAAGGGCGGACGGAAGTCCGGCAGCGACTTCGGCGAGACCACCGACACCTCGCGCACCGTCGGCGGGTTTGGTATCTGCGCCAGGTTCGGAATGGGCATCGGGATGCACGACGGCGTCCCGCGCCCGCCTCCCGGTCCACCCGACAGCACTGGCCCGCCCGGCATCGCCGCAACCGGCTCGGGCGCGCCGGACACAACCGGAGATCCGCCTCGGCCATCAGCCGCCCTCGCATCCGCCGGACCAGCGGTCATCGTCGGCTCTTCGCCTGCCGCGCAGCCGTAGATATAGCGCTCCGGAAAACTCACCCCGGGCGGAAAACGCCAGTCCTTCGCAAAGCCGTTCGGTGGCGTGTAGCCCTCGGGCGCGGTGAAGTTGGGTGGATACTTCCGGTCGTACGTGTTCACGTAGCGGATCACCGACGTCGTGTACCCCGCGCGCACATTCCTCGACTGCGACGTGCGCACCGAGTCGACGATCCGTTCCTTCATCTCGTCCGGGATCGGCTGCCAGTCGAACGCCACCTTCGGGGACGACGTGCGCGTGCCGTCAGCGTTGAGGAAGTCGATGCGATAATCGATGGCCCGCACGAACGCGACGGCGCCGTCCGGGAGCACCGCCCACCCATCGGTGACCGGAAGCGGATTGGTCGCGCTGTTGACGTTGAAGCCGCCGTTGGGATTCAGGCGCACCGTGAACTCTTCCTTCGGCGTGCGGATGACGCCAAGGGTGTCGCGCTTTCGGGACTCCAGGTCCAGCGCGACGATGAAGCCGGAGTCGGGATCCACAGGGAACCACGGAACGCCACGCGGCGGAGCCTTCGTGGGCCGGGCCGGTTCGGCATCGATGAAATAGACGAGGCGGCCCCTGGCATCGGTTCCCGAGGCCCCCTCGGAGCTGGTGTTCGAGCCGTACGATCCCACGTCCTGGGCGCGCGGCACTGACCTGACGCGCGCGATGTTCCCCGCCGGGTCGATGACCAGGATCGACAGCGAGCTCTGGTCGATGAAAAGGGAAGAATCGCCGCGATGGGCGATCAAGGCGCCGGAACGGTTGCCGTAGGTGTTCGCCAGCTCCGACATCGAGTCGAGCACCACGCGCTCGGTGACGAGCAACGAATCCATGAGCAGCAGGCGGCGGCTCGCGCCGTCATTCACGAGCACGCGACCGTCGGCCAGCTCGCGCACGGCGAGGATCGAGCCGATGGGTTCCTTCGACACCGCGCTGGCCGTGGAGATTCGACGGATCGGCGGCCCGATGGACGGCGCCGGCGGTGGCGCCGCCTGCGTCACGCGCGTCGTGTCGGGCGACTGCGCGACGACGATGCCCCGCGCCGGCGACAACGACAACGCAAGCGCGCCGGCCAGTGCAATCCGGCATCTCATCGGAACACCTCCACCCGACTCGCGCCGAAATCACCAAACCCGAACCCGCCGCCCCCGCCGCCCCCGCCGCCCCCGACGAACATGAAGTTGCCGTCGCGAATCGCGAGCAGGTACAGGTGGTCGAGACCGTTCACCACCTGCGCGGGCAGCTTGCGCCGCTGTTCCGGCGTCAGCAGGTCGTTCACCGCCGGCGCGATGCGCATCAGCATGTCCACCTGCGCCCGGCGCGCCCGCGCGTAGCGCTCGTACACCTCGCCCGGATCATACGTCGCTCCCAGGGACGCGAAGTGGCGCGCGACCGGCGCCCAGATGGAATCCACGCGATACGTGTAGCGCCGGTTCATGACGGCGATGCTGTCGGCCTGCTGCGCCGAGAGCCGCAGCGAGTCCTGCTGCCGCAGGATCGACGCCAGCGGATTGAAGACCTGGCCCGGCATGCTGGACCGGTACGAGCCTTCGCTCATGCGCGAGCCCGGGCGGTTCCGTCCGGCGCCCACGGACTGCTCGATGTTCTGACGTTCGCGCGTCGCGCCAAGGTCGAGGCGCACGGTGGTCGTGAGCACCACGGGCGAGCGCAGCGTCATGAACTGGGGACGCGTCGCGCCGAATCGCTGGTTCACTTCGTAGCGGTACCGCTGCGACTGTGAATCGAATCCGCGCACATACAGGAGCTGCTGGTCCGGTGTCGGCGTCTGGCCCCAGCCGCGCAGGTTGTCCGAGCCGTGCAACAGCAGGTCGGCCGCGCCGAGCGGATTGGAGAGCGAGAACGACACCGCGGCCCGCTGCGGCATGCGGAACTTGGCGCGATCGAGCGTGACGTTCAGCGACGCGCTGTTGCTCCAGGGCCCGCGACAACTGTTGCGCGCCGCGATGAGGCCGATCTGCCGCGAGAGACACTCGCGTACGCCCGCGGACGTCCCGGCGAGCAGCTGCGCCATCTCCGCGGCGAGCGCCGGGTCCGCCGCGGACGCGGGGTCATACACGAACGCGCGATCGTTGTTGTTGCCGTCGCCGTTGATATCGCCCGCGACCATCGGCGTGTACGACGCGCCGGAACGGAACTGGCCGTTCCAGTTGATGGTCACGGCATTGAAGAGCAGATAGCGCAGCGTATACGAGACCTGGTGTCTGCCCTGGCCGGCGCGCGCCCATTCGATGGCCAACGGATTCCCCGCCGTGCTGTTGAAGCCAGATACCTGCTCCCGCACGTTGGTGTAGGTGTACGCGCCGCTCCACGAGAATCGCGCCGGCCCGCGACGGATCGGCGCAAGCCGCGCGCTGACCTGCGCGCTGCGCGAGCGGATGTCCGACCGCACCTCCGACACGCGCGCGAACGCCTGCGAGATGCGCGCGTCGCTCGCCGCGATGCTCCCCGTCGCGGCGACGATGCTGGCCGGCTGGACATACACTGGACGGGTTTCGAACGGCAACGTGAAACGCTGCACGCCGTCGAAGTTGAGGTCCACGGAGCGCTGCTGGTTCAGGTTCAGCGAATACGTGCCCTCGAGGCTCGTGCTGAAGCGCCCGCCCAGGATGCTGCCGGTCCACGAGAGGTTGGACCGCACGGTGCGCTGCGGCGTGAAGGCGCGCGCGAAGAGCGTGACGTTGGGCGACGTGTTCGAGAACGGCGAGCCTGCGGTGCCGTCGGCGCATTCGGTCGGGATCAGCGACGGATCGTTGGCGTACGCGGTCCAGTCCGGGATCGGCGCCGCGGGCCCCACGCAGTAGATCTGCTGCGCGCCGCCCGGCAACCCGGTGTTGTCGAGCACGGAGCCGAGTTGTCCCGAGCCTGAGGCATTGGTAAAGATCCCGACGCCGCCGCGCACGATCGCGCGCGGCGCGCGCGCCTGCCCGAAGAACGCCTCGATCCGGTTCTCATCGCCCACCGTCCAGGAGAATCCCAGGCGCGGGCTGAGCGCGATGGGTGAGGGGATGCGGTCGTTGCGTCGCCCGAACGCCGCCTCGACCGCGGGGTTGAACGCCGGCCGCGCGGTGTAGCCCGTCATGTCCGCGCGCACGCCGTATTGCAGCTGGAAATCCTGCGTGCGGCGGTAGGAATCGCCGAGTGAGAGCGACGCCGTGTAGCTGCCGGAGGAGCGTTCGCGCACTTGCAACGTGCGGTTGAACGACGCGGGTAGCCCCGCCTCCAGGTCGTCCAGCGAGTTGAAGGTGAACGTCCCGAAGAGATTGGACGACGGATCCTGCGTGCTGACGCGGTACTGAAGCTCGGTAGCGAGCTTCACGCGGTGCTTGTTGGCCTCGTCGAACCAAGAAAGCGTGTTTTGAATCGACGCGGTGCGCGACTGGTTGCGGGAGCTGAGTCCCTGGCTGCCGCCGAAGACCAGGCTCTGGATCCCGCCGCCGGTCCCGTCGGGAAACGTGGACGTGACGCGCACTCGGCCCGCCGGGAAGTCGAGATAGGGATCGCCGTGGTCGCGCGCGAGGCTGAGCCCGGCGGACGTCTCGGTGAGCACCATCCTTATATAGGCGCTGTGGCGACCCTGGAGGCCGGCCGACCAGTTGGTGCGGTCGCCGCTGGCCGAGGCGAACTGGGTCGCCCCGCCCGAGACCGGACTCTGCTTGCCCCAGTTCCCGTTGAACGTGAACCCGAACGACTGTCCGCTGGTCGAGTTGGGCGGGGACACATCGACGCTGCCAAACACCGAGCCGTTGTCGCTGATGCGCTCGGCGCGGCCCAGGCCCGCGAGCCCTGGCACTCCGTCCTGTTCGAGAATACGGACGAGTTCCGTCACGGAGTCGCTGGCGACGCCGGCCGTCTGGAGTCCGACGGCGCTGGTGCCGAGCAGCGACTGGTTGTCGCGCGACTGCCGGCCGAGCTGGTACGACGCGTTGTAGAAGGCCTTGTTGAGGATGATCGGTCCGGAAAGCGTTCCGCCGAGCGACACGTTGGTGAACTCCGAGCCCAGGGCGCGCGCGGCGCGATCGGTCCACTGGAGCGACGGCGCGTTCATCACGACGCTCATCCCGCGACTGCGGAAGTTGGAGCCGCTGTTCGACCGGATGTTGAGGTTTGCACCGCTGAATCCCCCGCGCGACGGATCGTAGGGGGACGTGGCGAGCGTGGTGGAAACATTGGCGTCGCGCGGGAGGCCGTTGGCGCCGGTAGGCATGCCGTTCAACGTCGTGCTGTTCTGGTCCGCGCCGAGCCCGAGGACGGAGAACCCGTCGGCCGCACCGTCGAGTCCCGGAACGAGGAGCACGCCGGGCATGGACGCGGCCATGGCGGCGAGGTCGCCCTGCACTTCGGGCGGAAGCGCTGACGGGTCAACAGGGCGTTCAGTACCGCCGACGTCGGGCGTGCGCTGGTTACGATTGACGCGCTGCTGCACCGGAGCGACGACGGAGATCGTGTCGAGCTGCACCACCTGCAGGTTCGCGTTCGCGATGAGCACGTCCTCGTCGGCGAGCCGCTTGATCTGCTGCTGGCGGTAGACATAGCCGATGAGGGCGAAGCCCATCATGTAGTCGCCGGTGCCGCCGGGAAACACGATCTGGAAGTTGCCGCGATTGTCGGAGCGCGCCTCGCGGGTCACGTTCCCGGGAATCGAGGTCGCGACGACGCGAACGTTGGAAAGCGCCAGGCCCTCGCTGTCCGTGACGCGGCCGCGGATCACATCCGTTTGCGCCAGCGCCGGAACGGCAAGCGCCGCGGCGAGGGCCGCGGCAACCACACTGGTGAAGGCCGTCCTGGGCATGTCCGAATTCTGGCGGTCGGGAAGCGGTTTCTCAACGAACTTGGACACCCGAACCGCGCAAAACGATGGGTCGGCCCGATCCTAGGCCAACCAGACCCACTCCAGGCCACTCAGATCCACTCCGGCCACTCAGACCAAAAACTGCAGGACCACGGATGACACGGAGCACATCTGATGACACGGATGCAAGCGTTCGAGATTGTCGCCCACCAAACACCACAAAGACTCATTGATTTTGATTGCCTTTTTGCTTGGGGGGCGAGACAGAGGCTGCAGCTTGCATCCGTGTCATTCGTGTCATCCGTGTCATTCGCGCTCTTGCAGTATTCGGTCTGGGGGGCCAGTTGGCCCGCCGGGAGGTTACGGCCGGAGCACGTCGGCAATGGGCGCGGCCGCGCGCGGCACGTCGCGGCGATAGTCGAGGCCCAGCAGTGCGGCAACGGTCGCGGCGATCTGCGCTTGCGTGACGCCGACGGCGTTGCGCCGCTCGCCCAGTGGCGGCGTGTCGGGGCCGATCACCGCCACCCACATCTCCTCGGCGCCCGCGACGCCCTTGCCGTGATCGGTCCAGTCGTGCGTTCGACCGCGGCCGTGGTCCGTCGTCACGATCAGGGTGGTGGTGCCGCGATAGTCCGGGTGTTGCTGCGCGAACGACCAGAGCTCGCGCAGGTAGTCGTCCACCGCGCGCGCCGAGCTGAGGACGCGATCGTAGCGGCCGGCGTGGGCCCACTCGTCGGTTTCGCCGTAGCCGATGAACACGACGCGCGGCCGGCTGGCCTCGAGATACCGCATGGCGACGGCGTGCGCGAAACTGTCGTACGCGTTGTTCCCCCACATGCGGAACGTCGTGGCGTAGAGCCGGTTGAGCACGGAGTCGGAATCACTTCGCGGCGATTGATAGGGCGGCTCCCAGCCCGCGTGGACGAAGACCCCGCTGCGACGCCGCGCGAAGATGTCCGCGAACACGTCCCACGTGGCGAACGCCGCCACGCGCCCCCCGAGCTGCGACTGCCCGTTCAGCCATTCGAAGACTGTGGCATTGGGATTCGGCCCGAACTCGTTGCGGTCGATGCGCGGGTCCACGACGCCGGTCAGCAGCTCGTTGTAGCCCGGATAGGAGAACTTGAGGCCATTGGTGACCGCCACGCTGCTGCCGGCGGCCAGGTTGCCGAATAGCTGCCCTTCGCGGCCGACCACTCCCCAGAGGAATGGCAGCAGCGCCTCGCGTCGGGCGGCCGGCCCCTGACGCCAGAACTTTTCGCGGAGCGCAACGGTGTCGCCGCCGAGGCGGCGCGGGTCGCCGAAAAGGATGGTGGAGTCGGCGCCGCCGAAGACTTCCTGCCAGCGCAGCCCGTCGGTAACGACGAGGATGACGTTCCGCGTCCACGGCGTGGCGGGAACCGCCTGCGCGACGGCGTCGAGCCGGACCGCGAAGACGAGAGCGAGAAGGACTGCGGAACGGAGCATGTGGGTTCGCGACATGATAGGGGATTCGGACCATGATAGTGTCGCAAATCCGAAACGATGTCGCTAATCTTGGCCAGTCCCCCCCAATCCTCACCGCCGCAGCGTGAACAACTTCAGCTCCGCAGACACGGCGTGGATGCTGGTCGCCACGGCGCTCGTGCTCCTCATGACGCCAGCCCTCGCCTTCTTCTACGGCGGCATGGTGCGCGCGAAGAACACGCTGAACACCATGATGATGTCCTTCGCGGCGCTGGGGTTCGTGGGGCTGGCCTGGGCGCTCGCGGGGTATTCGCTCGCGTTTGCCGAGGGCAACGGTTGGGCCGGCAACCTGACGCACGCGCTGCTGCGCGGCGTTGGCACGGACACGAAAGGCTCGATCCCGCACGTGCTCTACATGGGATACCAGGGCACGTTCGCCATCATCACGGCCGCCCTCATCTCCGGCGCCATCGTGGAGCGCATGCGCTTCGGCCCGTTCGTCGCCTTCATCACGATCTGGTCGGTGCTCGTCTACGCGCCCGTGGCGCACTGGGTATGGGGCGGCGGCTGGCTGTCCACACTCGGCGCGCTTGACTTCGCAGGCGGCACGGTGGTCCACGTCAACGCCGCGGCGGCCGCGCTGGTCGTCGCCACCGTCGTGGGCGCGCGCAAGGACTACGCGCGACAGGCGCTGCTGCCGCAGAACGTCCCCTTCACGCTTTTGGGCACCGGCGTGCTGTGGTTCGGATGGTTCGGCTTCAACGCCGGCAGCGCGCTGGGCGCGAACGCCGCCGCCGCGGTCGCGCTGGTGAACACCATGCTCTCGCCAATGGCCGCGCTGGCCGTCTGGTGCGCGCTCGACATCATGCGCACCAGGAAAGCGACCGCCATCGGCATGGCGACGGCCGTGGTCGTCGGGCTCGTCGCCGTCACGCCCGCCGCCGGTCTGGTGAGCCCGGCCTCCGCCATCGTCATCGGCGCGATCGCTGCGGTACCGAGCTACTACGCGCTCGTGTTCCGCACCCGCACCGCGCTCGACGACTCGCTGGACGTCGTCGCCGCGCACGGAGTTGGCGGCATCACCGGCGCACTGCTCACCGGCGTCTTCGCGCACACGAGCTGGGGGAGCACCGTGAACGGCGCCGCGTTCGGCAACGTGGCCCAGCTGGGGACGCAGGCGCTGGCCGTGCTCGCGACGATCGCGTATAGCCTCGGGGCGACGTGGGTCATCCTGAAGGTCGTCGGCGCCGTGCGCCCGCTGCGCGTGTCGGTGCGCGAGGAAGGCGTTGGACTCGACGTGACGCAGCACGGCGAGGAGGCGTACAGTCACGGCGAGGGCGCTATCCTCGTCGTGGATCGCAAAGGGGGGAGGGAGCGAGATGAAGCTCGTGGTGGCGATCGTCCGACCGGAGAAGCTGAACGACGTGCTCGAGGCGCTGTACCGCGCCGAGGTGCGCGGGCTCAGCATCAGCAGGGTGCAGGGCCACGGCGGCGAGATGGAGGCGGTGGAGACCTACCGCGGCACCACGGTGAAGGTGGAGCTGCATGACAAGGTACGGCTCGAGATCGGCGTGTCGGATCACTTCGTGGAGCCCACCGTGCGAGCGATACTCTCCGCGGGCCGCACCGGCGACGTCGGCGATGGCAAGATCTTCGTACTGCCCGTCGAGAAGGTCTACCGCATCCGCACGGGCGAGGAGGACCGCGCGGCCGTCACGCCGATCGACGCCACGGAAGCGGACGCGAGTTAACCGCGTCTTCCTGCACGGTGCGTGACGCACGCCGCACGCGCGCCGCGACACGGGGCACACGGAAAAAACTGCCCGTTGCGCGATGCGAAAAAACTTCGTCTTTTGCCAGAGAGCGCTGACGCTCGATTCTTCGGCGCCCCTGCGTGAGGCCATCGTTGCCCCGCGGCGCCTTCGCCTCTCCGGAGCGCCGTATGGGCCTCGCGACCGCAATCACTCACCGCCCCGACGCCACGGGCAGCCTCGAACCGTCCGCACGCGCCAAGGTGCAGGCGGCGTGCAACTTCCTCAACGCCGAAAGCGCGCGCCTGCGCCATCAGACGATCACCGCCGCGATCGTGTTCGCGATCGCCGCGCTCGTCCTGGTAATCGCCACCGCATTCGACACCAACATCATCTTCGTCGTTGCGGCCGGCGCGATCGCGCTCGCCTTCGTGCGCGCGCATGCCGAGATGCAGTCGAGCAACCGCATCGCGGCAAAACGCATCGTCGGGATGTCGCCCGGCCAGCTCAAGTACAACCCGAAGTCCTCCCTGACGCGACAGCAGTTCGCCGCGATGGATCTCTTCACAGACGAGTGCGAGGGCTGGAAGAGCCGCGACGAGATCGCAGGCCGCGCAATCGGCGCGCGGTATTCCCTGCACCAGGCGCGCGCGACGGGCAGGGCCGGCAGGACGACGATCTTCGAGGGAATCATCGTCAAGATCGACTTCGACGGCGGCGTCCCGGCCCACACGGTCATCCTGCCCGCGAGCGAGGGCCGCGTCCTGAGCATCTCGAACGGCGCGTCGGCGTCGCGACGCAAGAAGGATTTTGTGATGCTCAAGAATCCGGCCTTCGAGCGCATGTTCGACGTCTACTCGACGGATTACTTCGAGGCGAAGCAGCTCGTGACGCCGCGGTTCATGCGCGTGGTGCTCGAGGCGCAGGAGCTGCTCGAGTCCCAGCTGCGCCTCTGCTTCACGAACCGGTCGCTCTACATCGCCGTCCCGGGACAGGCGCTGCGCCTGGAGAGCGCGCTGTTCGCCGAACCGCTCACGCCACAGAAGGCCGTGGGCAAGCTGCCGTACCTGCTCTGGTGCGTGGAGGCGATCGCCGAATTGCGCGCGTGATGCGCGTCACAGATACGGGGACGCTTCGGGTTACGCCGGTGGTCGTCGCTTCTTCCTTATAGGTGTAGCCGCACCGCAGGTCCACACCGACGGAGCGACGAAATGACCACGCGCAAAGTGACCGACGAAGATGGCCGTACCTGGGAATGCAAGCCCGAGGACGCGACGTCCGCGCCGGGCCGCGATGTAAGTCTTCTCTGCACCACGAAGGGCATCACGACGCCGTTTCGCATCACGGTGAGCTGGAAGTGGATGAAGATGGCTGAGCGTGGCCTGGCACGCCTGATCGCCGCTGCCGCGCCGCCGATTCCGGCGCGCTAGACGGCTCAGAGCGTCGCCGTATCTCGGCTTCCGCTCCTCCTGACCCGTAGTGTCCCGCAGTTGCGGATGGTACCGGCCGGGGCATAATAGGGCATGGTCACGGATCAGGCTCGCCTCGACCAGCTGCTGAACGCCCGGTCCGGGCCGGGGGCACTGCAGGAGCTCGTGCCCATCGTGTACGAGGAGCTGAAGCGCATCGCCCGGCATCATCGGGGCTCCAACGAGGCGACGCTTTCCACCACCGAGCTGGTTCACGAGGCCTACCTCAAGCTCGCCGGCGGCCGGACCGACTGGGAGGGTCGCGCGCACTTCTTCGGCGCCGCGTCGCGGGCGATGCGGCAGGTGCTCGTGGATTTCGCGCGGCGACACGCGGCCGAAAAACGGGGCGGCGACGTCGAGATGGTATCGCTCGCCGATGACGCCGCCGTCATCGACATCCAGCTCGACGAGATCCTCACGCTCGACGCGGCGCTCGACCGGCTCGACGCCGTAGATCCCCGGCTGCGTCAAATGGTCGAGCTGCGCTTCTTCGCGGGCGTTTCGCAAGCGGACATCGCGCAAATGCTCGGCGTGTCCGAACGCACCGTCGAGCGCGATTGGCTCAAGGCGCGCGTGGTGCTTCTCGAAGCCATCGGGCGGAAATAGCGATGGACAGCGGGCGCTGGCGCGACGTGGAACGCGTCCTGGACCGGGCCCTCGACAGCGAGCCGCAGCACGTGGCCGCGCATCCTCGACGAGGAGTGCATCGGCGATCCCGATCTGCGGCGCGAAGTCGAGGCACTGCTCACGCGACACGCCAGCGCGCAGACATACCTGGCGTCACCGCCCGGAGCCGCGGCGGCTGCACTCCTGAAGGAGGCGCGCGCCACGCGGGGCGGCAGCGTGGGCAGGCGCATCGGTGTGTACCGCATCGTCCGCCAGATCGGCCAGGGCGGTACGTCGCAGGTCTTTCTCGCCGAACGCGCCGATGGCCAGTTCACGCAGCAGGTGGCGCTCAAGCTCCTGCGTCCCGGCCACGACTCGGAGATCGACCAGGTGCGGTTCCGTGCGGAGCGGCAGATCCTGGCGTCCCTCAATCATCCGAATATCGCGCGCCTGCTCGACGGCGGCGTGACCGACGACGGCCTTCCGTATCTCGTGATGGAACTGGTGGATGCACAGCCGATCGACACGTACTGCGAGACGCGGATCCTGACCTTGCGTCAGCGGCTCGGGATGTTCCTTACCGTGGCCGAAGCGACGCAGTACGCGCATCGGAACCTCGTGGTCCATCGCGACCTCAAGCCGTCGAACATCCTTGTCACATCGGACGGTCAGGTGAAGCTGCTGGACTTCGGGCTGGCCAAGCTGCTCGAGCCCGCCGCCGATGATGCGAGACCTGCGCTTACGACACAACGCTGGATGACGCCGGAGTACGCGGCACCCGAACAGATACGCGGACTGCCCGCCACGACTCTCACGGACGTCTACCAGCTCGGCGTCGTGCTCTACGAGCTGCTCTCCGGAAAGCTGCCATTCGGCACCCGACAGGAAAGCGCTTTCGAGCTCGAGCGCGCGATCCTCGAGCGGGATCCGGTCGCGCCATCGGTCGAAGCATCCCGTCCGAAGCTGCGCGGCGACGTCGACGCAATCGTCCTGAAGGCGCTGCGCAAGGAGCCGGAGCAGCGTTACGCATCCGTCGAGGCGCTCCGCGATGACATCGGGCGCCATCTGGCAGGAATGCCCGTGCGGGCACGGCAAAGCAATGCAGGGTATCGCGCTTTCAGGTTTGTCCGGCGACACCGATTGAGCGTTGCCGCGGCCGCGACGCTGCTCATGCTGCTGTCGGGCTACGCCGTCACGCTCACCTTGCACAACCGGCGGGTGAGCGCCACGCTCGCGCGCGTCGAGCACGAGAAAACGAAGGCCGAAGCGTCTGCGCAGCTCCTGGTTGGCTTGTTCAACCCGACTGTCTCCGGCTTCGGCCCGGGAGACACGATCTCGGCGCAGGAACTGCTCGTCCGTGGGGAGCGCCAGGCGGAGGAGTTGCGCGGCGAGCCGCTCGCGCAGGCCCAGCTGCTGACCGTCCTGGGCACGATCCATTACAACATGCGCGATTTCCATCGCGCGCAGGCGATGCTGGAACGAGCCCTGGCGTTGCGACGCTCCGGCTCGAGCGAGGACGTCGACGTCGCCGACAACCAGTTTCAACTCGGGATGGTCGCGCGCGACCTCGGCGAGTATGGACAGGCCAGGGAATTGTTCACGAACGCGCTGAGGACTCAGCGTCGTTTTCTGGGTGAGGAACACCCGAAAGTGGCTGAGACCGTGTTGCGCCTGTCGCTCCTCGGCAATCCGGTTGATTCAGCCATCGCCACGGATCGCCGGACGCTCGCGCTGACCAGGGGCGTCCATGGCCCCGAGCACCCGGACGTTGCGGAGACCATGCTGCGCCTGGGCTCGTCGCTGCGCAGAAAGGGCATGCACGACGAGGCGGAGGTCCTCCACCGGGAGTCTCTCGCGATGCGTAAGCGCCTGAACGCCTCCGACCATCGCAACATTGCCAGGCATATCTTTCACCTGGCGATCACGCTGAAGCACCGCGGCAAGCTGGCTGAATCGGAGCAGCTGCATCGATCGCTTCTTGCGATGGAGGAGAGGCGGTACGGACCGGACCGTCTTCAGGTGTCGGGCGCGCTGCGCACTCTCGCTGGAGTCCTGATGCTGAAGGGCGCCTACGACGAAGCGGAGCAGCTCGCCCGACGTGACCTGGCGATTCGACTGCGCACGTTCGGTGACCAGCATGTCGACTACGGGGTTGGTCTGTTCCTCGTCGCGGACGTGCTGCGAGCGAAGGGACAGCTGCGAGAAGCGGAGGCGCTCCGGCGCCGCGAGCTCGAGATCCTGCGCAATGCCTACGGCGCGACACACTCTAGTGTCGCCGGGAGCCTGCACAACCTCGCGCTGCTGCTCATGGATCAGGGCCGATACGCCGAGGCGGAGCAGATGCTCCTCGAGGCCAAGTCGATCCGCGATCGTCAATTTGGCCCGGAATCACCCCTCGCCGCGCTGGTGTTGCCCGCGCAGGCCCGACTTGCGCGCGAGCGGCGCGACTACGCGGCCGCGGAGTCCTTGCTTGGGCGAGCGCTGAGCCTTCTCAAGGCAGGCGGTTTTACCGATCTGGCGGAAGACGTGCAGCGGGTGCACCAGGAGCTGCTGGTCCTGTACGAGGCGTGGGGCAAGCCGGACCAGGCCGCCGAGCAACGTGGACAGCTCATTCCGAGCAAGACCGAATGGCGATGAACAACTGATCGTCGGATCCGTGTCATCAGGTGTGATCCGTGTGCGTGCTCAGGTAGTTCTCCGGTCTGAGCGGCGAGGATTCAAACAGAGTTGCGACCGGCGGGCTTGGTGCTCGGCGCGATCGTGTCGGTGGCGGCGACGCGCGCTCCGCGCTTCGCTGGACGAGGTCTCGCCGCTCGAACCGCGGGTGTTTGCGGGAACGGCGCTGTTGCTGCTCTTCGTCGCCGTGCTTGCCTGTCTCGTGCCCGCCTGGCGCGCGACACGCACAGACCCGATGGAGGCTTTGCGCGCGGAATGACCCCGGGTGCCCACACGGACCCACGGATTAGGTTTCCGGGACCTCCACCTCCCCACGCGATGTCCGTTTTCACCAATCCAGCCTCGAGCTCGAAACAGCAGGCCAAAGCATACACCGAGGCCATCCTCGGTCTTCTCGCTGACCACGACCCGCTCGACGTTCTCAAGCGCACGCCGACCGCGCTCGAGAAAGCGATCAAGGGTCTCACGGCCAGACAGCTCTCCAAGCGCGAGGCGCCCGGCAAGTGGTCGGTGAAGCACGTCGTGCGGCACCTCGCGGACTCCGACCTCGTGTGGGGCTGGCGGCTGCGGCTCGTTTTCGCGCAGGAACGCCCGACGATCACCGGCTACGATCAGGATCTTTGGGCCGATCGTCTCGGGTACGAGGACGCCAGGGCGGACGAGTCCCTGGCGGACTTCAACACGCTGCGGAAGTCGAACCTGCGGTTGCTGAAGCGCGCGTCACCGCAGGACCTCCAGCGTGTCGGCGTGCACTCGGAGCGCGGCGAAGAGAGCGTCGCGCACTGGATGCGCCTCTACGCCGGCCACGACATCCTGCACCTGCGGCAGATCGCCCGCATCCGCGCCGGTCTGTAGCCGGCGTTGTGCAATACGCGAGGCCACCCGCGTCTCCCTTGTGCTGCATTTCACATCGGCGGCAGACGGACGTGACGCGGCGCGCGGTTCGCGAGGTTGCCCATTAGAAGTCCATAAGCACACGCGCGTGCGCTCCACTGGATCTGCGACGCTGTAGAACCCAACGGAGACGCAATCATGCCAGCACTTCTGGTAGCACTCGTCCTGCTCGCGGTCACGGGCAGTGCGACGCTGGAAACGATCCTCGCGCGCACCGTCGTCGTGCAGGGGACACTCACGGACTCGGCATCCGGCAGGCCCGTCGTCGCGGGCGGCGCGAATGTCACCATCACCTCGGCCGATGGGGCGTCAACGTATGCCTCGACGACCACCGGCCCCGATGGCGCTTACGCGGCGCGCATCAGCATTCCCGACTCGACGGCGACCGTCATCGTGCGCGTGCGCGCCGTCGGCTACGAGCCCGCCGTGCGATCGGTTCGTGTAGCCGGCGACACGCTGACGGAGCACTTCAGGCTCAGACCTGCCGTCATGCGGCTGGAGAGCATTGTGATCACCGACGCAAACGACTCGGCAGCCCGGCAATCGTCCGGCGCGGTGATCGCTCCCGCCACACCCCCGCTGGCCGGAGCGATCGCCGGCAATCCGGCGTTCGTCATGAAGAGAGCCGGCGCGGCGTCGGCCGCCGAGATGCGCCGCAGCGACCCCTGGAACACCGAAGAGTATGCGCGGATCGTGGACAACCGATTCCTTTCGGTCGCCTCGGCGCCGCTCTCGACGTTCTCGGTGGACGTGGATCGCGCATCGTACACGAACGTCCGGCGCTTCATCAATTCGGGCACGCTGCCGCCGAAAGATGCCGTCCGCATCGAGGAGCTCATCAACTACTTCCCGTACGACTACGCCGAGCCGGGCAGCCGGCATCCGGTGTCGATCACGACCAATGTCGCTCCCGCGCCCTGGAACGCGTCGCACCGCATCGTGCACATCGGGCTCCAGACGCAGCGCATCCGCACCGAAAAGCTGCCGCCGAGCAATCTCGTCTTCCTCATCGACGTCTCCGGTTCCATGCAGCCGGCCAACAAGCTGCCGCTCGTGAAGCAGGCATTCCGGCTGCTGGTCAACGAGCTGCGCGAGCAGGACCGCGTCGCGATCGTGGTATACGCCGGGAACGCGGGGCTGGTGCTGCCTTCCACGCCGGCGTCCGAGAAGCAGATCATTCTCGATGCAATCGAGCGGCTCGAGGCCGGCGGATCCACAGCGGGCGGCGCCGGCATCCGCCTCGCCTACGACGTGGCGAAGCAGAACTTCATCCGCGAGGGGAACAATCGCGTCATCCTCGCCACCGACGGCGACTTCAACGTCGGCGTGTCGAGCACGTCCGAGCTGGTGCGCTACGTCGAGGAGCGCCGCGCCGACGGCACCGCCCTCACGATCCTCGGTTTCGGCATGGGGAACATCAAGGACGGGCGGCTGGAGCAGTTGGCCGGCAACGCCAATGGCAACTACTCGTACATCGACGACCTGCTCGAGGCGCGCAAGGTGTTCGTGAGCGAAATGGGCGCCACGCTGGTCACCGTCGCGAAGGACGTGAAGCTCCAGGTGGAGTTCAATCCCGCGGCCGTGCAGGCCTATCGCCTGATCGGCTATGAGAACCGCATGCTGCGGAACGAAGACTTCACCAACGACAAGAAGGACGCAGGGGACATGGGCGCCGGACACTCGGTGACCGCGCTGTATGAGGTGGTGCCCGTGGGCGTGAAGCTCGACGTTGACGTCGGAACCGCCGAGCCGATGCGCTATCAGACCCCCGCTGCTCCAATCGGCAATCGGCGAGCGGCGAGCGGCGAGCTGCTCTTCGTCAACGTTCGCTACAAGCCGCCCACCGACTCGACGAGCCGGCTGTTGCAGCACCCCGTCTTCGACCGCAACCGCCCTGCCTCTGCAGAGCTTCGCTTCGCGCTCGCGGTGGCTGGGTACGGAATGCTCCTGCGGGACTCGGAGTTCAAGGGAAAACTGACGTACGACGCGGTGCTGGAGCTGGCTCGCGACGGCGCGGGCGACGACCGGTATCGCACCGACTTCCTCTCACTGGTCGAATCCACCAGGCGGATCGCGCGCGGCGTGGCGAAGGCTGACCCGCCCCGCGATCCCTAGCGTCCAACCATTTCATGGCATAGGCTGTCTATCCCCTAGACAGCCTGTGTCCATGACGCGAAAACGCGACCTCCTTCCCGGCACGCTCGAGATGCTGGTGCTCAAGACGCTCAGTCTTCAGCCCATGCACGGGTACGGCATCTCGCAGCACATCCAGCGCCTCTCACAGGACATTCTCCGCGTCGAGGAGGGATCGCTTTACCCCGCCCTGCAGCGCATGCGACAGAAGGGCTGGATCCGCGCCGAGTGGCGCCAGACGCCCAACAATCAGCGGGCGCGGTACTACACCATCACTCCGACCGGCCGTAGTCAGCTCGACGCCCAGGAGGAGGGGTTCGGTGAGCTGGTGAGGGCCATCGGGCGCGTGATGCGAACCGCCTGAGCATACCGACATGCGTGAGATGCTTGCACGACTCGCCGACTGGCTGCGGCGCGACCGGCTGGACGACGAGCTGCAGGACGAGCTGCGCTTTCATCGCGAGCAGCTCGCGCGTGACGCGCGGGCCGCTGGAGCCACGGTGGACGACGCCGCGTGGAGCGCGCGACGCCGGTTCGGCAACGCCACACGCGTGACCGAGGACGCGCGCGACCGCTGGTCGATTCCCTGGCTGGACCATCTTCAGCAGGACCTCCACTACGCGCTGCGGGGACTGCGACGCACACCTGGATTCGCGCTCACCGTCATCCTGACGCTGGGACTCGGCATCGGCGCCAACCTCGCGATCTTCGGCGTCGTCGATCGGCTGATGTTCCGCCCGTTGCCGTACCTGCGCGATCCGGGAACCGTGGACCGTGTGTATCTCAGGACGGCGGGGCGCAACGACGCGTACACCGTCTTCCCCTACACGCGCTACCTCGATCTGCGGAGGTGGAGTACCGCGTTCTCGCAGTACGCAGCCTTCGTCACCGCCACGCATGGAGTCGGCACGGGAGAAGCCGCGCGCGAGCGCGGCGTTCTTGGCGTAAGCGGCGGGTTCTTCGACTTCTTCGACGCGCGGCCGGTTGCCGGCCGCTTCTTTGGCGCGGCGGAGGACAGCATTCCCGTGGGCGCGAACGTCGCCGTGCTGGGCTTCGACTACTGGAGCGTGGATCTGGCCGGACGAAACGTACTGGGCGCGTCGATCCAGGTGGGCAACGTCCCATACACGATCGTCGGTATCGCGCCGCGGGACTTTGTCGGCGTGAGCGAGGCTGATCCGCCAGCCGTCTTCATCCCGATCACCGCCTATGCCGCCAATCAGGGTGGGGGCAGCCGCACGAATTACTTCCTCGACTACAACTGGGATTGGGCGCAGATGATCGTGCGGCGCAAGCCTGAAGTGACGCGCGACGCCGCGACATCGGATCTTGGCAACGCCTTTTTCCGGAGCTGGGTTGCCGCGCGCGTGGTCCATCCGCGGTACCCGCCAGCGGAACAGGCGGGGTTGCGGGCCATCGCCGGCCCGATCAAGACGGCGGCCGGGCCCAATCCCGGCCTCGAGGCTCGAACGCTTCTGTGGGTCACGGGCGTCGCTGCGCTCGTGCTCCTGATCGCCTGCGCCAACGTCGCCAATCTCTTTCTCTCGCGCGCGATGCGACGCCGGCGCGAAGTGGCGCTCAAGCTCACGCTCGGCGTCTCCCGCGGCCGACTTGCGTCGCAGCTGATCACGGAGACGATGGTGCTTGCGCTTCTCGGCTGCGCGGCGGGCATCGCGGTCGCGGAATGGGGCGGCTTCGCGCTACGGCGCCTGTTCGTCGCCGAGACGTCGGCGTCCGGCGTGCTGGGCGACTGGCGCACGCTGACAGTCGCCACGGCGATTGCATTGGTCGCCGCGATTGCGACGGCAATCGTGCCGGTATTCTTCTCGGGACGGGCCGACCTGACATCCGCGCTGAAATCGGGCGCCCGGGAAGGAACGTATCAGCGTTCAGGCGTGCGCACGGCGCTGCTCGTGACGCAGAGCGCGCTCTCGGTGCTGCTGCTGGTCGGCGCGGGGCTCTTTGTGCTCAGCCTCGGCAAGGTGCGGGGCCTGAGGCTCGGCTACGACGTCGAGCCCCTGCTCCTGGTGGAGTGGGAGCGGCGCGGCACGCCGATGGACTCGAGCGATCGCGTGAGGCTTCGCGCCCGGCTGCTCGAGACGGCGCTGGCGCGCCCTGACGTCGAGCGTGGCGCGTGGACCAACAGCGGGCCGTTCGCCAGGGGGACGTCGATCCTGAACCTCGTGGTGCCCGGAGTGGATTCCGTACGCCGGCTGGGACGCTTCACGTATCAGGTGGCGTCGGCGGATTACTTCGCGACTGTGGGCACGCGCATCCTGCGAGGCCGGTCGTTTTCCGACGCAGACCGCCTGGGCGCCGCTCGCGTTGTCGTTGTCAGCGAAGCCATGGCCGCCCGCATGTGGCCGGGACAGGACGCGCTGGGACAGTGCATGCGATACAGCACGCACAACATGAACGCGGACACTATGCCGTGCACGACGGTGGTCGGGATCGCCGAGAACGCGGTGCACGACCCGGTCGCCGATTTTCCCATGCGGTATTACCTGCCCGAGGCGCAGCTCGACTACGGCGCGACGTGGCTCTTGTTGCGCATGCGGCGCGATCCCGAGGCCGCGGCAGAGGACGTACGGCGCACGCTGCAATCGGTGATGCCCGGGCAGGCGCTCGTGACGGTGCGGCCGGCGCGCGAGCTGTTCGACGCCAAGCGTCGATCCTGGCTGGTGGGCGCGACGATGTTCGTGGGGCTCGGCGTGCTGGCGCTGCTGGTCGCGGCCGTGGGACTCTACGGAGTGATTGCGTACAACGTCACACAGCGGATGCACGAGCTCGGCGTGCGCATCGCGCTCGGTGCGCAGGGCGGTGACATCGTGCGACTCGTCATCGGGCAGGGAGCGCGCTTCACCGTCGCCGGACTTCTCATTGGAAGCGGACTCTCATTCGCCGCGGCGCGCTGGATTCAGCCGCTGCTCTTTCAGCAGTCGGCCAGGGATCCGCTGGTGTTCGTCGTGGTTGGCGCGATCCTGGTCGCGGTGGCTCTGCTGGCGAGCGGCGTGCCGGCCTTCAACGCGACGCGTGCGGACCCCAATACCGTGTTACGCACCGAGTGAGTCACGCCGAGCGGAGCTGTCTCACGGCCCGCTCGTAACACGTGGGTACTCGGATCAAACGGATTGTCCCGGAGCAATCGGAGGCTTCTTGTGGAAAACCAAGAACTCTGCCGTTCCGATCGATCCGTTTCTGGATCCGAATGATCCGGCCGTTCTAAATTGTTAACGCTCGCCTTACTCAAGCGCCGTGGCCCGAGCGGAACTCAACGTGACCACGGCGGCACCACATTGTTCGACCGCGCGTACGCGATCGATTGGCCCAGGTGCTCGTTCATGTGCGCCACGAGCTGGAGCAGCACCGCCCACTTCGGGACGTTGCGGCCGTAGAGAGTGGTGCCGGCCTCGATTTGATCGGCCGGCATGTCGGTGACCAGCTTGCGCACGTGGTCCGCCGAGCGCCGCAGCAGTTGCACGAGCTGCGCCTTGTTCCGCATCGCCTCGAGCGTGTCGAGGCCCAGACCAGCCGGAAGCGCGACGCCAAGCGACGTCGCCGGATAGTTGTAGTTGTACCGGGCGATGTGCCCGTACACCTGGCCGACCGGCATCGCGTCCTTCTGCGGCTTCCAGTCGTAGCGCTCGGCGGGCATCGCCTCCGCCAATGCGATGAGCTTCTCCATCGAGGTGTTGAAGTGCTCCAGGAACTCCGTGCGCAGGGCCCCGCGAGTGTCCTGCGCGGTCAGCGTCGCGGGAAGGAACAGCAGACCAGCGATGCAGATTCGTCGAATGTCTTGCATGCGATGTCTCCGTGAAGCGGACTCAGCCGATGGGCGACGTGACTGCACTTCAATTAACGCCACCGTTAACGTCGCGCCATGGCCCTTCATATATGGTCGTGTTGGTTGCATCCTTCCGCGCGGCTACGCAACCCGTTGAGCGCCAAGACGATTCCCAACAGGTTCGGGACATGGCATTCCAGCTGACCCGTACGCTTGTATTCCGGCTCATGGCCGTCGTCGCGCTCTACGTGCTCACGGCGCGGCTGGGGCTCATGCTCGACCCGGTCCAGGGGTTTGCCGCGCTCGTGTGGGCCCCTTCGGGCATTGCCCTGGCCGCCGTGCTGCTGTACGGGACACAGATGTGGCCCGCGATCGCCGTAGGCGCTCTGATCGTCAACGTCTGGATCGGCGCGCCGGTACCCGTGGCCGTCGCCATCGCGGCAGGCAACACGGCCGAAGCGCTCGTCGGCGCCTGGGCCCTGCGGCGCGTCCCGGGATTTCGCGTGCAGATGGATCGTCTCACGGCCGTCCTCGCGCTTCTGGGGCTCGCCGGCGTCCTCAGCACGCTGGTAGCCGCGACGATCGGAGTCACGAGCCTGGTGCTCGGCGGCGTCGTTCCATCGTCTGCGGCCGCGGCAACGTTCCGGGCATGGTGGCTCGGCGACATGATCGGGATTGTGCTGCTGACTCCCGCCCTGCTCGCCTGGCACAGCAACCGGCGCATCGTGAAGCACCCCCGCCGGCTCGCAGAAACAGCACTGCTGACGGTGGCAATCCTCGTGGTCGGATCCGTTACCTACTTGCGGGTCGTGCCACTCGCGCCCGGGGCGAGCATTCCGGTACTCATCTGGGCAGCGCTCCGCTTCGGTCCACGGGGAGCGTCGACCGCGGCGCTTCTCGTCGCCGTGATCGCGATCGGGGCGACGGTGTCCGGCACCGGCCCATTCGTGAGGCCAACGCTGCACGACAGCCTGTCCGCGCTGCAGCTGTTCCTCGGCATCATGTCGTCCACGTTCCTCGTCCTCAGCGCGAGCTTCGCGGAACGTCGCAAGGCGGAGCACGAGGCGCGGCGCGCCGAAGCCCGGGCGGCGCGCGCCAACGCCGCGAAGGGCGAGTTCCTCGCCGTGATGAGTCACGAGCTGCGGACGCCGTTGAACGCGATCTCGGGGTACGTGGACCTGATGATTGCCGAGGTGCAGGGGCCGCTCACGCCGAAGCAGCGAGACGCGTTGACCCGCATCAAGCACAACGGACAGCATCTGCTGTCGCTCATCGAGGACGTCCTGACGTTCGCCAGGATCGAAGCGGGCCGGGTGGCCGTGGACACGCGCGTCGTGCGGCTGGACGATGTGCTGGACTCTCTAGAGCCGCTGGTCCTGCCCGCGCTCGAGAAGAAGCGGCTTCACTTCGTGCGTGAGAAACGAGACGGCGACCTTTTTGTGTGCGCCGATCCGGAGAAGCTTCGACAAATCCTCGAGAACGTGATCTCGAACGCGGTCAAATACACGCCGGAGGACCGCGAGATCAGGATCAGCGCAGAGCGTCACGGGCCGGTGCTGAAGTTGCAGGTCAGGGACACGGGAATGGGGATTCCAACCGACAAACTGGCCCGCGTCTTCGAGCCCTTCTACCAGGTCGATCGAGGCACTACACGGCGATACCCGGGCGTCGGACTGGGGCTGAGCATCTCGCGGGATCTCGCGCGGGCGATGGGCGGAGACGTGCGGATCGAAAGCACGGAGGGAGTGGGAACCACGGTCCATATCGTCCTACCGGCGGCCGAACAGCCGGTGGCCGCGCGCGCGCCGGCCGCGGTGCATTCGTAGGCCGAGGCAGTCGTGGCGACGTTGTCTCGGGCGGGCCGCGTAGTGACGCCAGCCGCGCGGTGCTTAGAATTCGGCCCCATGGCAACCCAGAACAGATTCCTCCCTTCCGGACTCGGGCTGGTACTCGGGCTCATCCTCGCCGCGGACCTTGCGTCCGCCCAGGCGCGGCCCGCCGATCCCAACATGGCCCGCGCGCTGCGGGCACTGACTGCACAGCCTGTCGTGGACGGACACAACGACCTGCCATGGCGCATCCGCGAGGACACCCTCGCGCCGATGGACGTGGACGCCTACGACCTGCGCAAACGCACGCCCGGCCACACGGACCTCGCGCGACTGAAGCAGGGACGCGTCGGCGCACAGTTCTGGTCCATCTACATCCCCGGGGAAAAGAGCGACGCGGCGTACAAGTCGCGGGGCGCCGTCGCCTCGACGCCCGGATACGCCCGCGTGCAGCTCGAGCAGATCGACATCGCGCGGCGCATCGTCGCGAAGTACCCCGAACTGCGGTGGACGCTCACCGCGGACGACGTCGCGCTCGAGCATACGCCAGGGAAGGATCGCCTCGCTGCTCGGTCTCGAGGGTGGTCACGCCATCGAGAACTCGCTCAACGTGCTGCGGGCGTACTACGACCTCGGTGCGCGCTACATGACGCTGACGCACAACGTCACGCTGGACTGGGCCGACGCCGCGCTGGACTCGCGCGAAGCACGGCGGCCTAACGAACTTCGGCCGCGAGGTCGTGCGCGAGATGAACCGCCTCGGCATGCTGGTGGACCTCTCGCACGTTTCGCCGGGCACGATGAGCGACGCGCTGGACGTCACCGAGGCGCCGGTGATCTTTTCGCACTCGGTCGCGCGTCAGCTCGTGGATCACCCTCGCAACGTCCCCGACTCGATCCTGGCACGGCTGCCGAAGAACGGCGGCGTCGTCATGGTGACGTTCGTGCCCCAGTTCGTCAGCAAGGCCGTGAAAGCCGACGACGACTCGCTCGCGGCGTACGACCGTGCACGTGACTGCCGACCATCCCGGCGATACCGCAGTCGATTCGGCAACGACGCTCGAGCGCTGGCGCGCGTCGCACCCCCGCCCCAGGGCGACGCTCTCGGAGGTCGCCGACCACATCGAGCACGTGCGCAGGGTTGCCAGCGTCGACAATGTCGGTATCGGAAGCGATTTCGACGGCATCTCGGAAACGGTGATCGGTCTCGAAGACGTCTCGACGTTCCCCGCCCTGTTCGCCGAGCTGGCACGCCGCGGCTGGACCGAGCCGGACCTCGAGAAGCTCGCGGGCCGCAACGTGCTGCGCGCGTTGCGGCAAGCGGAGGCCGTGGCGGCACGACTCAAGCGCGAGCGGCCCGCGTCGAACGCGACGATCGAAAGGCTGGACGGAGGGGCGCGGCAGGACTGAGGCACGGCTCACGTCCTGCGTGCCACCCGGTGTGCAAACCGGCTATCGACGAACGTCCTGAGTGAGGAGGGGAGTGCCGGCGTGAGCCGGTTCCCTCTATTCAACCTCACTCTCGCAGGAGTTCGCCCGTGCGTAATCCGAAGTCGAGTCCCCGCGTCGCCATTGCCCTGGGCGTCGTTGCGGTCATCGTCGCCGCCTGCATGCAGGCCTCACGAAGCACGAGCGCGGACTCGTCCAGCGCCATGCAGATGACTGTCGTGCCGACATCCGAGAGCTTCGCCGACACAAGGGCAGTATCGCTCGGCAGCGCGGCGCGACGGGTCCCGGCACAGCCCGTGGAGGAGCGAGCCCGAAAGGTCGCGCCACCCGGAGCCCCGGTCAGGAACGCAGCGGCGCAGGCCACAACCTCCATGATCATTCGCAACGGCGACGTCGCCATCGAGGTGGACTCGCTGGAGACCGCCATTGCGCGGGTGCGCGAGCTGGCTGCGACGCTCGGCGGCTACGTCGGCAACGTCTCGCTCAACACCGGACAATTCCAGGTCCGCGCCGCCTCGCTCGAACTGAAGGTCCCGGCCGCGCGCTTCGACGACGCCATGGCCGGCATGGCGCCGTTGGGCAAGGTCGAGCGCAGCAACGCCCACTCCGAAGACGTGGGCGAGGAGTTCGTGGACATCACCGCGCGCGTCGGGAACTCCCGGCGGCTCGAGGCGCGGCTCGTGACGCTGCTCGCCAACCGCACTGGCAAGCTCGAGGACGTCCTGGCGGTGGAGCGTGAGCTGGCCCGCGTGCGCGAGGAGATCGAGCGCTACGAGGGACGGATCCGGTACCTCGCGTCGCGAGTTGCGACCAGCACCATCGTCGCGACGGTCCACGAGAAGGCGCCGCTCGTGGCCGCGACGCCCGGCACGAACGTCATCGGCCAGGCCTTCGTGCGGATGTGGCGCAACTTCGTCACGTTCGTCGCCATCGCCATCGAGTCGCTGGGCGTGCTCCTGCCGGTCGGCCTGATTGCTGGATTCGCGTACTGGCTGTTGAAGCGACGTCGGTCCAACAGTATCGCAGCAGCGGCGGGAGCCTCTTGAAGACGTCTTGCTGGCGGAACCCGACCTGCAGACAGCCCCAAAAAGGCGACGGCCGTGATCGACAACATCACGGCCGCCGCTTACTAACCTTGCTGCCAGAGAGCTACGGTCTTTCGAAGACTATCCCGGGGACCGCAGTCGGTTCCGGCTTACTGGTGAACTCGCCGTGGCCGAGCTGACCAAGAGTACCCGAGCCCCAGCACTTCGCGGTACCGATGTTCGTGATACCGCATGAGTGGTCTTGACCGCCGGCGAGAATCGCCCACGAGTCGCCGCCGACGACCGCCACCGGCACCAGCGAAGGCGCTGTGCTGCTGCCCGCGCCGGTACCCAGCTGGATGCTGGCGTTGTTGCCCCAGCAATAGGCGGCACCTGTAGTCGTCCGCCCGCAGGTATGGAATGTCAACGCGGTGGAGAGATCCGCGAACGTGAGTCCTCCTGCGACTAGCTGCGGGGACGGATGTGTCCCGTTGGGCTGATTGATGCCCAGGGCACCGAGCGAATTGCTGCCCCAGCAGTGCGCTGCGCCGGCGAGGTCCACCGCGCACGAGAAAGTCTGCGAAGCGATGATGGCCTTG
This sequence comes from uncultured Gemmatimonadaceae bacterium, assembly GCA_963724885.1. Lineage (GTDB taxonomy): Bacteria > Gemmatimonadota > Gemmatimonadetes > Gemmatimonadales > Gemmatimonadaceae > DASPMP01. Next base: position 1,665,792 of record CAVRWG010000005.1, read on the forward strand.
AAGACAAATGCGCCGGTGACGGTTTGCGGTGAAGCGATGGCCGTGCCCGCGACACCGGTTCCCAACTCACCGTTGAAATTCGAGCCCCAACAGAGCGCGGCGCCAGCGGTGGTCAAACCGCAAGTATGGGTAGAACCCGCGTCGAGCTTCTGGAAGGTGTTTCCGCCGACCACGGCAACCGGCGACCACGCGGGCTCGGTGCTGCTGATGGTGCCAGCGCCAAGCTGCCCCTGGTTGTTACGGCCCCAGCAGTACGCTGCCCCTTCGAGCGTGATGCCGCACGTGTGGTTTCCGCCGGCGGTCAGGGCGCTGAACGTGAGTCCACCGAACACGGGGACCGGCTCCCAGGTATTCTCGCCGAGGTCATCACCCAGCGCGCCAAACTGGCCCTGGCCCCAGCACCAGGCGCTACCGTCTTCCTTCAACCCGCACGTGTGCATGGAACCGGCGACGACGGAGAGGAATTCGTGGCCGCCCGTGACGAGCACGGGGACGCTGCTGTTGCCGGTGACGCCGTTGCCAAGCTGTCCGTTGTTGTTGAAGCCCCAGCAATGGGTGGCGCCTGATGTCGCAATGGCGCACGAGTGGAACGTTCCGGTGGCGAGGGTAGCGTTGTTGCCCGGAGCGTCCGGAGCGTCGACGTTCAGCGTCGCCGTCGCCTGGAGCCACTCGGCCCTGGCGGTAATAGTCGTCTGGCCCGCGCCGATCGCCGTCGCGAGACCGTTTTCGCTCAGTGTCGCCACGGCGCTATTGCCGTTGCTCCACGATATCGGGACATTCGGCAGCGTCGCGCCGTGCAGGTCCGTCACGTTTGCCGTGAACTGCTGCGCTTCGCCGACGCCAACGGTCGCCTCAGCCGGCTCGACCTGCATCCGGGCGAGGAATCCCTGCTCGACACGGAACGTGATGGGGAGAATCCAGTCGTCCAGAAGCGCCACGTACTCGTTGCGGTTCACCTTGCGGAATTCGTGGAAGCTGCGAACCACGTCCACGTCGGCATAGCCGAGCTGGATGTCGTCCACCAGCACGCGGATACGGTACATCGTTCTGGGGTTCAGCCGGTGACCCCTGGTGAACCAGAGGACGGAATAGTGCTTGAACAGGTCCAGGCTGGCCGGCCAGTCAGCGCCGATGATGCGCACCTTCTGCGCCCAGTGGCCCTCGGTGGTGGTATAGGTCGCGAGGATCCTCGAGCACTCACCTGCGGTCAGCTCGCAGATCTCGACCTTCGGACTGAGGTCCGCATCGAACGGAGCCGACGCGGCGGGATATCCGTGAAAACTGCCACTCGACAGGCGGAGCTTTGGCACCATCGGCGGCAGGAAGTAGAAATGCGACTTCCCGTTGCCGTGCGCGGCGTCTGAAATGATCGACGCCGGCCCGGTTTCACTGGGCCGGAGATCCGGCGCGGTCTGCGGCGTATCGGTACACGCAGCCAACAACGCGATGACTGCTGTCGAAGCGACCCTCGTCCACCGGCTCATATTCTCTCCATGGCCTGCAGCTGACCTTTGTGGTGACGCCGAGGGGGTTACCCGTGTCGATCGACGCCTTGGACTGCACTGACGCTATGTGGCCTGCGTCCTGCGAGCAGGCACAGCCATAGCTGTCCCCGTGAAATGGACGAGTCTGGCCGAAACTGGTATCTAAATATGGTAATTAAACGCGCCAAAACTCTGTTAAATGCCAGAAAGCAGACTCTGCGGTGTGTCGATCGTCAGGAGCTGTCGGCTTGCAAATCACCCTGATGGAAGCGCCAGTGTTAGCACCATTATGGCGACAGTGAATGCCGATGGAGGGTGGCTGCGTCAAGCAGATACCCTCCGATCAGACGCCTTGGCTGGTTATGTCTGGAGAAAGCCGAGCGCTTTCGCGCCGAGACAAGGGCAGAGCGCGAGTCTCTGTGAGAACCCCACTCGCTCCCGGCGCCGTAGGGACCCGCGACACCTCACCAACCCCACCAGCGATCCATGTCCCCAAGTCTGCCGTCCGGTTTCCTGACCACGACCGAGTCCGGGCTCCCCGGCTATCGCGTGATGGACCGAATGGGTGTTGTGCGCGGCATCACAGTCCGATCCCGATCGGTTTTCGGGACCTTCGGAGCCCGAATCCAGCAGGTCTTCGGCGGCGACATTTCCCTCCTGGCCGAACTATGCGAGGAGACGCGCGCGGGGGCGTTCGCGCTGGCGATCCAGCACGCCGAAGCGCTGGGCGCCAACGCGCTGGTAGCCGTGCGCTACGACGCGACCGAGATCATGTCCGGCGTGTCCGAGGTGCTCTGCTACGGCACCGCCGTGCGCGTCGTCCGGGACACGGACTCCCAGCCGACCTGATTCGCGTGGTCCACCGACGTCGTTTTTGCAGCATGAACTCGAGCGCGCCGAACATCCGGTACATCAGCTTCGTCTTGAAATCGATGTCGCCCGTTTCCAATTCCAGCTTGAGCAGGCGAAGGATTTCGGCCCACGTCTTCCCGACGTTCTTGTAGGACTTGTTCCTGGAACTGACAGACACGATTCAGGCAACCACCTGGAAGGTGGCGGACGCGGAACTCGCGCTGGCGCGGCACGACACGGTCCGCGCCCGGATGCGGGTGCAGCGCCACTACCTCCAGCCGATCACGACCGAGTTCACCGGGGAGCAGGGGTTCATTCGCTCGTTCGCCTGGGGCGACGTGCTGAGCCGGCTCGGCGAGCCCCGCCTTGCGATCGCGGCGTTCGCGCGCCTCGATTCGGCTGACTTTCGCGCAGCTCATCCCGGCTATCTGGTGCGCTCGTACGCCGAGCGCGGTGCGATGTACGAGCAGCTTCACGAGTTCGATCGGGCGATCGAGTACTACCAGAGGTTCGCCGACGCGTGGAAGCACGCCGACAGGGAGCTGCAGCCTCAGGTGGAACAGGCGCAGCGTCGGATCCAGGCGCTGCGGGATCGACCGGCGGGGGTTGCTCCGAGATAGGGAGGAGGGAGGAGGGAGGAGGAGGAGGGAGGAGGAGGGAGGAGGGAGGAGGGAGGAGGGAGGAGGGAGGAGGGAGGAGGGAGGAGGGAGGAGGGAGGAGGGAGGAGGAGGAGGGAGGAGGAGGAGGGAAGAGCAGATCTCCCTCCTCCCTCCTCCCTCTCTCCCTATCTCCCTATCTCCCTATCTCCGCACCGCCGTCGCGTCGAGTAGCAGCTGGCGTACCGAATTCGCCTTGCCGGCGCGCTCCAGCGCGGCCCAGAGACGCGCCACGGTTTCGGCGTCGACCAGGCCTGCGGGCGATCCACCTCCTCCGATCTTCTCGGCCGCGCGAAAGGCGTCCACCGCGGAGATCACGTCCGGCGTAAAGGCATTGGCGCCCGGCGCGCGCGCGTCGAGCGAGGGTTCGTTCGCCCGATAGTGTCCCAGGGCGTGCAGCAGGACCTTCAGCTGCCAGACGTCGCCGCCACTGAACTGCTGCAGCGTACGATAGCCGAGGGTCTGCGAGACGGCGTTGTAGATGCGGCGCAGCTCGGCCACGGGGTCCTCGTGTTCGCACACGTTGATGTTGGCGGTCTGTCCGTCGCCTCGGCGCGAACGTCCGGGCCGGGGGTCAGCGACGACGACGGCGGCCGATTGACGCAGTCCGTGGCGACGGTCGCCGCCGAGTGCGTGACCGGCCGCGATGGCGTCGATGAGCCGGTCGGCCAGGTGGCGCGGCTGGCCCTCGGTGAACACAAACGACTTCGCGACCGCGTCGAGCACTTCGGGACCGACAAGGATGTTCCCCTGCGTCGCGTAGTTGATTCCCGCGCGCTGTCCGGCCCACGGCTGGGCGCGATCGCCGGTGTGCTGCGCGGTGCGCCCCTTCGCGTCGATGACGCCCACCTGTCGTGTGGCTGCCCCGGAGTCGGCGGCGAGGAGGCGCTTGAGGACGTCGTTCGGCGCTTCGCCGCGCGCCAGCGCGTCGAGCAACTCGTTGCCGTACTCGGTGCGCGTGTTGGACTGGGTCGCGACCGCCCCGACGCCGGAGCGTACCCAGGGGACGCCGTTGCCGACGCAGGGCACGCGGGTCGTGACCGCGACGCCCACCTCGCCCGTGCGCGGATCGATCGCGACGATGGAGAACGTGTGGAAGACGAGCGAGTCCCGCCATTCCGCGGGGATCTGGGCGCTGGTGGTCGTAGCGACGCACAGCAGCGCGGCAAGCACGAGGGGTCTCATGGAGCGAGAAAATGCATCAGCCCGTCGCCATGAGCCACTCGGACCGAGGCAGGCCACTCAGACCGGAGAACTGCCTGATCACGGATGACACGGACCACATCTGATGACACGGAGCCGTGCATCACGGCTTCTATCACGAATGTTTTGTTGGTTGCCGTGGCGCGCCAGATCCTCGCGCCACAAAGACAAAAGCAAACAAGGTGAGACCAACTACAGTGCACGGCTCCGTGTGCTTCGTGTAATCCGCGTCATCCGTGCTTCAAGCAGTTCTTCGATCTGAGCGGCGTCCCAAGTCTGAGAGGCGTGCTAGGCGGGCGCTAGTGCGGCTTGCGGTTCGCGGCATATACTTGCCGCACCACTCGACAGGAAGCGAGTCATGGCCGCCGCCCCCACCTCGTCCACTCCCCGCGAACCAGCTGCCGACGTGCATCGCAGCCGATTGTTCTTCGGGATCTGTCTCGCACTGATTCCGACAGGCGCCTCGTTCGCGCTCGTCAGCAACATCCTGGTGCCGCTGAAGCAGCAGTTCATCCTCACGAATTACCAGGTCGGCCTCATCGGAGGCGCGGCGCTGTGGGGCATGGCGATCTCGCTCCTCGTCATGGGGCCGCTGCTCGAGGGATTCGGCTTGAAGAACGGCGCCCGGCTCGCGTTCGCCGGTCACATGCTCGGCATCACGCTCATGCTGCTCGCTGTCACGCGCGTCGGCGACTCCTCCGCGTTCTGGCTGCTGATGGCGGGCGCCGCGACGCTCGCCGCCGGCAACGGCATGATCGAAGTCACCGGCAATCCGCTGGTCGCAGCACTGTACCCGGACGAGAAGACAAAGCGCCTGAACTGGTTTCACGCGTTCTTCCCGATCGGCCTCGTGCTCGGCGGGCTCACCGGCTTCGCGCTCGCGACCTGGGGCGGCAGGTTCGCCGCCTGGCCTTACCAGATCGGTGTGATCTACCTGCCGATCCTCGTGTACGGCGTCATGGTGCTGCCGCAGACAGTTCCCGAAGACCGAGAACGCGCAGATGGGCATCCCGGTGCGAGAGATGTTCACGTACACGCTCACGAACCCGTTCTTCATCATGATGCTCGTCATGATGGCGATCACCACGTCACTCGAGCTCGGCCCGATGCGCTGGATTCCCGCGGTGCTCCAGGCCGCCGGGCTGCACGGCATCCTGGTGCTCGTCTGGATCAGCGGATGGATGGTGGTGCTGCGAGCGCTGTCCGGACATTTCGTCGAAGCGCCTTCAGCCCACGGGCATGCTCCTCGTGGCCGCGATCCTCACGGGGACCGGACTTTTTCTTCTCAGCTTCGCGACGGGTACGTGGAGCGCGTTCGCCGCAGCGACGGTGTTCGCGTGGGGCGTTGCGTTCTTCTTCCCCACCATGGTCGGCGTCGTGAGCGAGAAAATGCCGCGCACGGGATCGCTGGGAATCGTGCTGACGGCAGGCGTGGGCCTTGGAATGGCGGGCGCCGTGGGCGTGCCGCTCATGGGCAAGCTCGCTGACCGGTATCTCGCGCAGTCGCTGCCCGCGTCCACTGCGTCGGTTCTCGAGCGCGTGGACGCCACGTTCCCCGCCCACGTCGCGCGCGCCGACTCCGCCACAAACGCCGGAACGCTCGGCTACCGCAAGCGCGAGGTGGAGGATGCGCTCGCCGCCACGCGCGCCGCTCTGGCGCTTCAGGAACAGTCGGGGAGCATCAACAACGACGCGACCGCCAACGCGCTCCGAGCGATCGTCGCGACGGCAATCCCGAACGAGCCGCTGATTGCTGAAGCCAACGCAATCCTGCAGCCCGCAGAGGCCGCAGGAGGCCAGCGCTCATTCCGATATGTCGCGCCGGCCGCGCTGCTGCTGATCCTCGTGTTCGGGACCATGTACCTGGCCGACCGCCGCAAGGGCGGCTATCGCGCGGTGAAGCTCGAGGCAGCGACCGCAGGGCTGCTGCTGGCGCTGTTGCCGAGTGTCGCCGAAGCACAGGCGCCGCCGCAGCCGCGCGCGGAGCGGCTGCGCGTGTTGTTCCTCGGCGACAACGGGCATCATCGCCCGACGCAACGCGCCAAGGAGATCCTCCCCGTGCTCGCGAAGGAAGGCATCGACCTCTTCTACACCGACGACCGCGACGATCTCAACGACGCGGAGCTGGACCGCTATCACGCCGTGATGCTGTACAACAACCATATGACGGTGTCGCGGCCTCAGATATCGGCGCTGCTCAGGTTCGTGGAGGACGGAGGCGGGCTCGTGGTGCTGCACTGCGCGTCGGCGTCGTTCCAGAATTCCGAGGAGTTCATCCGGCTCGTCGGCGGGGCGTTCAAGAGCCACGGCACGGGGACATTCAGTCCGGTGCGGGTCGCGCCAAGCCACCCTGCGATAGCTGGCGTCCGCACCGTTCGAGAGCTGGGACGAGACGTACGTCCACACCAAGCACAATCCGGTGAACCGCACCGTGCTCGAAGTGCGCCGCGAGAACGGGCACGACGAGCCCTGGACGTGGGTGCGCACCTACGGAAAGGGACGCGTCTTCTACACGGCGTCGGGACATGACGAGCGCACCTGGAGCCAGCCGGGATTCCAGCAGCTCGTCGAGCGCGGCATGCGCTGGACCGCTTTCGGCGTGTCGGCACATGCCAGCTCGCCGGCACGCCGGCGTTCAGGACGGTGGACCTCCCGGTACCGCTGCCGACGTACAAGCGCCCGCCGGCCCCCTGGAATACGCTCGACACGGCGATCAACAAGGCGCAGGTCGCGCTGCCGACGCGCGAGTCGCTCAAGCTCATGACGCTGCGTCCGCGCTTCAACGTGCGGCCTTACGCGGTCGAACCGCTCGTCGGCAACATCGTCGACTTTACCTGGGACGCGCGCGGCCGCATGTGGGTCGTCGAGACCAACGACTATCCGAACACCGTGCTGCCCGACAGCGTGCCCGGCAACGATCGCGTGCTGATTCTCGAGGACACGAACGCCGACGGAGTCGCCGATCGCGCGAAGGTATTCGCCTCCGGACTGAACCTCGCCACGTCGCTCGTGTTCGCGAATGGCGGCGTCATCGTCGGGCAGGCGCCGCACATGCTGTTCTTCAAGGACACGAACGGCGACGACAAGGCCGACTCGCGCACGATCCTCTTCACCGGATTCCCGCGCGGCGACACGCACGGCACGATCAGCAACCTGCGCTACGGCTTCGACAACCAGGTGTGGGGCTCGGTGGGGTACAACGGCTTCCGCGGCACGGTCGGGCCGAGCACGTACGAACGCGGGCAATTCGGCGCGGGCTACTTCCGGTTCCCCAGGGACGGCTCGGACCTCGAGTACGTCGCGCGCACGAGCAACAACACGTGGGGGTGGGCATCACCGAGGACAACTATCGTCTTCGGGTCGACGGCCAACAGCCGGCCGACGAATTTCGTCCACATCCCGCTGCGCTACTATCGCGCCGTGGGACTGCGCGACACGGTGCTGCCCGACATCGCCGACCGGTCCGACATCTTCCCGGTGACGAGCGACATGCTGCAGGTGGACCAGTTCGGCCGCTATACCGCGGGCACGGCCCACGAGATCTACACGGCGCGCGCCTTCCCGCGCGAGTACTGGAACCGGATGGCCTTCGTGGCCGAGCCCACCGGGCACCTGATCGGAATGTTCGAGCTGTCCGACAACGGTTCCGGGTTCAGCGCCAAGAATCGCTGGAACTTCATGGGCGAACCGCGACGCCTGGACGTCCCCCGTGCAGGTGAAGGTCGGCCCCGACGGCGCGATCTGGGTGTCGGACTTCTATACGCTCGTGGCACAGCACAACCCGACGCCGAGGAACATGCAGGGGTGCTGCCAGACGGGACCCGGCAACGCGTACGAGACGCCGAACCGCGACCGGCTGCACGGCCGTATCTATAGAATAGCGTACGACAGCCGCGAGCTACACGCCGATGCGGCTCGACAACGCAACACCGGCGCAACTCGTTCGCGCGCTGTCGAACGACAACTGTTCTGGCGCGTCACGGCGCAGCGGCTGCTCGTGGAGCGCGGACGGCAGGATGTGGTGCCGGCGCTGGTGCGTCTCGCCACGGAGCATACCGTGGATTCGCTCGGGCTGAACGCGCCGGCATTGCATGCGCTCTGGACGCTGCACGGACTGGGTGCCCTTGCGCGTGACTCGGCCGCCATGAATGCGACGCGACGGGCGCTGCACCATCCCGCGGCCGCCGTACGTCGCGCCGCCCTGATGATGCTGCCGCGCGACAGGGCGTTGCTCGATGGGATTTTCGCGGCGGGGATTCTTCCCGAACGCGCGTCGCCCTGGCCGGTGGATTACACGGTCGGCACGCCGATCCTGCAGGACGCCGACGCCCACGTGCGGCTCGAGGCACTGCTCGTGCTCGCGGAGATAGGCGGCAGTGAGCGTGAGGTGAAAGCGCTCAACGACGTCATCACCTTCCCCGGCAACGCGCGCGACCCGTGGATTCCGGACGCCGTCGCGATGGCGGGAGCCAAGCTCGGCCCCGAATTCCTCAGCGTCATCCTGGCCGCCCGCGTCCCGAACGACTCGGTGGCGACCGCGGGAATGCGTCGCACTGTCCACAAGCTCGGCCGGATCTACGCCACCGACAAGAACCTGGACGTCGTGACGGAGCTGATCTCGGCAGCGCCGACGGCCACGCCGCCGCTGGGTGCGGCGCTGATCAACGGGATCGCGGAAGGCTGGCCGCTGGACAGCACGGCCGCACCCCCAGTGTTCTCAGCCAAGCAGAAGGCGGCACTCGTTGCGGCGGCCAATCGTGCGACAGGCGAGCTGGCGGAAGGGCTCGCAAAGGTCGCGGTACGGTGGAACGCACCGGACGCGTTCAAGCCCCAATGATCGAGAGGCTAACGGCGGACATTACGGCGGACATTACGGCGGACATTACAGCGGACATTACAGCGGACGTGAAGGCGGGCTTTTCGAAGGGGGTCGTCGCCTCCGTTTCCGCCCGAGTGTCCGTCGTCATGTCCGTCGTCATGTCCGTCGTCATGTCCGTCGTCATGTCCGTCGTTATGTCCGTCGTTATGTCCGTCGCTATGTCCGTCCTGACTCCGTCCGTGTCTTCCGCCCAAACGGACACCATCACAATCCGGGCAAACAGCACATCACTGGAGTTCAGCCCCACTGAAATTGTCGCGAAGCAGGGCGCGCGTGTGACGCTGCGGTTCGTCAACGCCGGAACGCTGCCTCACAATGTCGTGCTGGTAAGAAACGAAGATGACATCGACGATCTGGCGATGGCGGCGATGCAGGAGGGCGGCGACTACGTCCCGAAAGAGATGAAGGACAAGCTGTTGGCGTTCACGACGCTCGCGTCACCCGGCCAGACCGTGGAGGTCAGCTTCGTCGTGCCCAAGGCGGGATCGTATACGTATGTCTGCCTGATGTCGGGCCATGCCGCGATGATGCTCGGCAAACTCCGCTCGCGGCCGTAGAGGCGACGCCTCAGCGGGATTCCTGCGCCGGCGACGCTGCCGTCCGCGATCGGCCGCGCCACGCCAGAACGCTCATCCACGCGGCCACGATGAGCAGCCCGTACATCTCTCGCGATTCCTCGACACCGACATCCTTCATCTCGAACTCCGCGAACATCGAGGTGAATGGAACCCGGCCAACCACTCGGGGCGCGATCGTCGAGGCCCAAGCCAGCGCGGTGAAGGCGACGGCTACCGCTATGCGCGTGCTGGCGCGGTGTACCAAGGCGAAGCCACAAACGATCGCGGCGGCGCCGTAGAGCGCGATCCACGACCACGGATCCGGATCGTTCACCTGCACGACCATCGAGAACGCGAAGGCCAGCATCATCATCGCGTTCGCGAAGCTCATGGCGCGCCCCCAGCCAGGCGACGAAAGCGGACGCTTCGTCATCGGATCGCTACGAAATCCGGAGCGCCTTGAACTTGCGCGCCTGCTCCTCGATCGCCGGCTCGGTGGCCAGGCGCTCTATGCTCGACGCGCCAAAAAAGCCGGCGACGCCGCGCGTGCGCTCCAGCACGTACTGCGCGTCCTTCGGCTCGGCGATTGGCCCACCATGACAAAGCACGATCACGTCAGCATTCGCCTTCCTCGCGGCGTCGTGCATGGCTTGCACGCGGTCGACGGCCTCGTCCAGTGAGATGGCCGCCTTCTTCACGCCAATCGAACCCGAGGTCGTCGTCTTCACGTGCGCGACGACGACGTCCGCGCCGGCCCTGGCGAACTCGCTGGCCGTGTCCGCGTCGAAAACATACGGACAGGTGAGCATCCCCAGCTCGTGCGCCAGCGCGATCATCTCGATCTCGTGCTGGATCCCCATCCCCGTTTCCTCGAGCTCGACGCGGAACTGGCCGTCGATGAGGCCCACCGTCGGAAAATTCTGAACCCCGTCGAACCCCATGTCCCTCAACTGCGGAAGAAAGACCCGCATCATTCGAAACGGATCCGTCCCGCAAACGCCCGCGAGGACCGGCGTGTCCTTCACGATCGGGAGCACCTCGCGCGCCATGTCGACGACGATGGCGTTGGCGTCGCCGTAGGGCATGAGCCCCGCGAGACTCCCGCGTCCCGCCATGCGGTAGCGTCCCGAGTTGTAGATGATGATCAGGTCCACGCCGCCGCGCTCGGCGAACTTGGCGGAGATGCCGGTGCCCGCCCCGGCGCCGATGATCGGCTTGCGTGCGGCGACCTGCGCGCGAAGTCGCTTCAGGCACTCCTGGTACGGGATGAATGGCATCTACACTCGGGATGGCAGGAGGCCCAGCAACTCGTCGGCCATGGCGTGGGCAAACTCGGTGTCGTTGATGTGCGCGTCAATCTCACGCACCCTCACCCGCGGGCCGACGTGCTGCGCGAGCGACTCGAAAAGCGCCCGATCCGCGTGTGGATCGTGAAACGGCTTTCCGTCGCAATCGAGCATGCTGATACCGCGCGCGGGCACCATCAGCACGACCGGGCCGCGCGCCTCCGACAGTTTCTCACCTATCCGCCGCCCGATCTCGCGACATTCGTCGGAGGTCGTGCGCATGAGCGTCACGGTCGCGTTGTGGGCGTACAGGTTGCGACGACGAAAGCGATCGGGCACAGTCGCCATCGCGCCGAAGTTCACCATGTCGAGCGCGCCGACCGACACGACCTGCGGGATTCCCTTGAGGCCAGCGGCGGACAGCCGTTCGGGGCCCGCCGAGAGGACGCCCCCCACGACTTCGTCGCACCATTCGGTTGTCGTGGCGTCCAGCACGCCGGCGAAGTAGCCGTCGTCGATCAGCCCCTCCATCGCGCGGCCACCCGATCCCGTCGCGTGGAACACGAGCACGTCGTACCCTGCGGCTTCCAGGCGTTTGCGCGCGGCCGTCACGCATGGCGTCGTGACCCCAAACATCGTCGCCGCGATCAGGGGGCGCTCCGTGTCACTCCGAGCATCGCGAGGAATCTGCAGGTCCGCGCCAACTGCAGATCCCTCGCCGCGCTCGGAATGACGGGCGCTGCGCGCTTCGGGATGACACATGCCGACGATCGCGCCCGCCGCATTGCCGAGGACCCGGCGGGAGACGGGATTCAGCCCGGCGATGTCGACGACCGAGTACATCATGGTGACGTCCTTCACGTCCACGTAGGGCGCCACGTTCCCCGACGCCATGGTGGACACCATCATTTTCGGCACGCCGACGGGAAGCTCGCGCATGGCGGCGGTGATCATCGTCGTGCCGCCGCCGCCGCCGAGCCCAATGACGCCGTCGAATCTGTCCGCCGCATACAGCTCGCGGGCCAGCGCGCTCGCGCCGCGCTGCATCACCGTCACCGCGGAGCCGCGGTCGCCCGCCGCGCGAAGCGCGGAGAGCGCTCCGCCGCCGGCACGGGCCACCTGGGCCGCAGTGATGTCGACGGGAAAGTCGGGCGCGCCGGCGTCGAGAACGCCGATGTCCATGGTGAGTACGCCCGCGCCGCGACTCAGAATGACGGAGCGCACGAACGCGTATTCCTCGGCTTTGGTGTCGAACGTCCCGATCAAAAGGACCGTTGGCATCAGCCGGGGAATGTCAGCGGCACCCGGAGCGACCGCCATGGCTCGTCGGTATGGACGTCAACGAGCGCAGGACCCTCGAACCTCGCGGGGGACAGGATGGCGAGAAACACGAGCGTGTCGTCCCCGGCGTTGTAGGTGCCGTGCACGACGTCGCGCGGGATGTGCGCGATATCGCCGGCGCGCAGGATACGCTTCGACGTGTCCACCCACTGCTCCGCGGTTCCGGAGATGACGTAGATGATCTCTTCCATCGCGGGGTGGCGGTGAAACTGGTGAGCGCGTCCGACCGGCATTCGGACGCGCACCGTGAGGAGCTCTTCAGCGTCAGTGAGCCCCGGACGCGACAGCCATTCGTGTGGTCCCCATGGAGAAGACTCCACCTGCATCTCGCCATCCGTCACGAAGCGCAGTGGTGGCATGGCGGAGAATCCAGCTAGTCGTTCGCCAAGGGTGGCAGCACCTTCGCTCCCTCGACCTTGAGCGCGTCCAGCTCCTTGCGCAGTACCGCGTACCGCTCGATCACGTCGCGGCCGATTCTCTGGTCCGCCTGGTTGGTGAGCGAGTAGAGGTACGTGATCTGCGCCTGGAGCTCCGGCTTGCTGTACCGCACAGGCGGCGTCACCAGCTTCTGCTCCAGCGCGGTCACGAGACGCAGCGTGTCGGCCGCGGCGCCCGTGGCGTCCCGCAACCGTGACCTCTCGGCGCGCACGCGAGCCACCAGCTGGTTCACGTCGCTCACCATGTCGCGCACCTGCATACCGACGTTGAATTGCTCGGAGAGATCGGCGAGCGTGACGCCGTCGGTCGTGTTCCGGGGATCGGCATGCACAACCAGGACCTGCTCGACCTGATGGCCTGCAACGATCAACCTCACCGAGTACCTGCCCGGGAGCGCTGTGGGGCCACCGCCCGGCGCGGGGCCGCGCGTCGCGGCGTTCCAGGGCCCCGGATAGCGCAGGTCCCACGCGAACCGGTTGAGACCCACGTTCTTCGTGAGACGCGCTCCGCCGCCGGCACCGCCACCCGGACGCATGTCGTCGTCGGGGTCACGCGGCCCTTCGGCCTGTGGGCGCTGCGCTCCCTCGCTCGAGAAGGTCCGGACCACTCTCCCCGCTCCGTCGCTGATCTCGAGCTTCACCTCGCCCGCGCCTGCGGTCGGCAGGACATAGTCGATCTGCGCCCCCGCACCGGGGTACTCCGGCGCGGCCGAGCCAAGCCGGCCCCGTCCGCCGCCGTAGCGATAGCGGTACGCGTCGCGCGGCCTGAACAATTGCGTCGGCGCCGACGCCACCGTCGCCACGTGCAATGGCGTCAGGTTGTCCACGATCCAGAACCCGCGCCCCTGCGTGGCGATCACGAGATCCTTGCGGTGCACCTTGATGTCGTTGATCGGGACGACAGGAAGGTTGTTCTGGAACCGCTGCCAGCGTGCGCCGTTGTCGAACGAGATGAACATCCCGAACTCGGTGCCGGCGTAGAGCAGGCCGGCGCGACTCGGGATCCTCGCGCAGCGCGCGTACGGGGAAGTCGGCGGGGATCCCGTTGGTGATCTTCGTCCAGCTGCGGCCGTAGTCGTCAGTTCGATACGCGTACGGTGCGAAGTCGCCGAGCAGGTAGCAGTAGCTGGCGTAGTACGCAGAACCGCGGCGGTGCGGCGACGGATCGATGGTCGCCACGCGGCAACCACGCGGGATGTCCCGGGGCGTCACGTTCGTCCACGTTCTTCCGTTGTCGCGCGTGACGTGGAACGGGCCGTCGTTGGCGCCCGTCCAGATGACGCCCGCTTCGAGCGGCGACTCCTCGATGGCGTACAGCGTCGAGTAGTACTCTTCGCCGGTGACGTCGAGCGTGATCGGCTCGCCCGACGACTTCTGCTGACGCTCCGGCGGGTTCCACGTCAGGTCGGGGCTGATCTTCTCCCACGTCACACCTTCGTCGCGCGTGCGATGCACGTGCTGCGAGCCGTAGTACAGCACGCGCGGGTCGTGCGGCGAGATCTCCATCGGCGAGACGCGCTGGAAACGCAGGATGAGATCCTTTCCGGGATTCCCGTAGAGCGACTGCGCCCCGACCCAATACTGCTTCTCGTTGCCGGTGCGCAGGCTCATGCGCGAGTACTGGCCCTTGCAGGAGCCGTACACCGTGTCGGGGTTCGTCGGATGCGGCATGATCGGCCCGGTCTCGCACCCGGGACCCGAGCGCCATTCCTCTCCTTGCCCGCTGTTGAGCGGCAGCGACGGCAGGATCAGTGTGGAGTTGTCCTGCTGCGCCCCGTACAACCGGTACGGGAACTGGTTGTCGAGATAGACCTGGTAGATCTCCGCCGTCGGCTGGTTGTACTGCGTGCTCCAGGTCCGCCCTCCATTGAGCGACACGTTCGCGCCGCCGTCGTTCGCCTGCACCATCACGTTGGCGTCGCGCGGATTGATCCAGATGTCGTGGTTGTCCCCGTGCGGTGTCGGGAAGGGACGGAACGTCTTTCCGCCGTCCATGGACTTGAAGAAGCCCTCCGCGCCGGCGTACACCACGTCGGCGTTGGTGGGATCGGCGGTGAGCGTCGTGTAGTAGAACGGCCGGGTGATCAGGCCGGGCATCGCGCTCGTCTGCGTCCACGTGAGCCCCGCATCGTCGGAGCGGTACATGCCGCCGCCAGGCTTCGCCTCGTACAGCAGATACAGCCGGTTCGGATTCGCCGCCGTGACGCCGATGTTCCCCTTGCCGACCAATCCGTCCGGTAAGCCGGCGGACATCTTCGTCCAGGTCTCTCCTCCATCGACAGACTTGTATGCCCCGCCCTCACGCGCCCCGCTGATGATGGTCCACGGCTTGCGCTCGCTGCGCGTCATCACGGCGAAGACGACGTTCGGATTTCCCGGTTGCAGCTCGACGTCGGACGCACCCGTGCTGTCGCTGAGGTACAGCACTTTCTTCCAACTCCGCCCGCCGTCCGTCGTGCGGAAGACGCCGCGCTCGGGATTGTTCCGGAAGAGGTTCCCCGTGGCAGAAACGAACACGATGTCGGGATTGGTCGGGTGGATGCGCACCGCCCCGATCTGCCCGACGTCGCGCAGCCCGACGAACGACCACGTGCGGCCGGCGTCGTTCGAGCGGTACACGCCGCGCCCGGTGGACACGTTGCTGCGAAGGCCGTCCGACCCGGTGCCGACGTAGACGATGTTCGGATCGCCGTCGTAGACGCTGATCGCGCCGATGGACGCCACCTCGAAGTCCCGATCCGTGATCGGCGCCCAGTTGTCGCCTGCGTCCGTCGTTTTCCAGACGCCACCGCTGGCGACGCCCATATAGAAGGTGTGCGGCTGGCTCGGTACACCGGCCACGGCGGTCACGCGGCCGCCGCGGTTGGGTCCGACCATGCGATACCGCAGGCCGCCGGACAGGGTGCTGTCCTGCGCGGGCAGTTCGGCCAGCGCCACGCAGCCAAGAAGGACGAGCCCGAGGGGGCGAAGGCGAAGGAGAGTTGACATGCCCGAATTTGTGCGCCCCGGACCGGAGCCGCCATGTCCGTGGGCCGCCGGCGTAAGCCCTTTTGCCGATACAGGGCCGACTCCCTCCGGGCTACATGTTCCTTCTGGCTCCGGCATCTTACTTGGGAGGGAAGGAAATCATGGCGACTTTACTCGACGATCTCGGTCAGCTGGCGACACCGGGCCTGCTGTCCAACGTCGCATCGACGCTGGGAGAGTCGGAACAGAACGTTGGACGCGGACTGAGCGGAGGGTTCAGCTCGCTGCTTGCTGGCTTGGTCAACAAGACCGGCGATTCCAATGCGATGCAGCAGTTCTTCAGCCTCGCGACTGACCCCGCCAACGACGACCAAGTGCTGGACAACCCCGCCGGGCTCGTCGATTCGATCGCGGGTGGCGCGCGCTCGCCAATCGTGAGCCTTGGCGAACGCTTTACGTCGAGCGTTTTCGGTGGACGCACGTCGGCGGCGACAGACGTGCTGTCGCGGTTCAGCGGCCTCCGAGCTGGAGCCATCTCCTCGATCCTTCGCCTTGCAGCTCCACTCGTTCTCGGCATGCTCGGCCGGCGCATCCGCCAGGGCAGCTTGAACGCGGGCGGGCTGGGCGCCCTGCTGAACTCTGAGAAGGACGGTATTCTTCGCGCCGCGCCGCCTGGACTGACGGAGGCGTTGCGCGCGGCTCCGGAGCGCGAGGTGCCGCTGCGCGGAGATAGGTACGACACGCCAAGAGCGACGACGCCGAGACCCGGCGAACCGCCCGTGCGCGAGGAGCATCACGGTAAGCGGCGGATCTGGCCCGTGCTCGCCGCGCTGGCCGCGTTCGGGCTCATCTGGGCGTCGTGGCCCAGGGGCGAGCGTCGTATAACGGAGATCGACATCACCACGCCCGCGGGGCCCACGACAGTTGTCGGCGGTGAAGTAGCTCCGCCCGCGGGCCAGCGACTGCCGAGCGGCGAAATACTGGACGTCCGTGAGGGCGGCATGGAGGCAACCGTCCTGGCATTCATCCGGAACCCCGCCTACCAGGTCAACGACACCACCTGGTTCGAGTTCGACAAGCTGCTCTTCGAAACAGGGTCGTCGAACCTTCGTCCGGAGTCCAACCAACAGCTAAAGGACATCGCGGTGATCCTCAAGGCGTATCCGAACGTGTCGGCAAAGATCGGCGGCTACACCGACAGCGTCGGTGTCGCCGCGGACAACAAGCGGCTGTCGGAGCAGCGCGCGCAGAGCGTGCGCAAGGCGCTGGTCGCCAACGGCATCGCGGCTTCGCGGCTCGAAGCGGAGGGCTACGGCGAAGAGCATCCTGTGGCCGACAACGCGACGGAAACGGGCCGCACGCGCAACCGCCGCATCGCCTTGCTGGTGACGAAGAAGTAAGAAGTCGGGAGGAGGGAGAGAGGGAGGAGGGTCCTCCCTCCTCCCTCCTCCCTCCTCCCTTCTTCCTTCTCCCTTCTTCCTCCTCCCGCCTTCCCCCCCATAGGTTTTCTTCGCGACAGGCGGAGACCATGGGCAGCTTCTACACGAACGTCACGTTGCGCACCACCGACGAGAGCCGCGTGCTCGAAGCACTGCGCGCGGCGGACCGGGACGCGTACGTCTCCAGGCCCCAGAACGGCTGCATCGTCGTGTACGACAGCGAGACCGAGGAGCAGGACGTGGACGTGCTCAAGGCGCTCGCCGGCTCCCTTTCCAAACAACTCTCCTGCCCCGCGCTCGGCGTTCTCGTCCACGACGACGACGCGCTCGTGTATGCGCTGTACGAAAGCGGAGGGCTCATGGACGAGTACGCGTCGGCTCCGGCATACCTCGACAGCGCGGCCGCCGAGTCGGACTCGCCCCAGGGCGGTGACGCAACGCGCCTGTGCCGCGCGTTCGGCGCGAGCGACCGCGCCACGACCGTCGAGCAGGTCCTGCGCACCGAACGCGTGGGCGGAAGCGGCGGTGGATTCGTCTACGAGACGGATCGGCATCAGGAGCTGGTGACCGCGCTCCGGATCGCCGACATCGCGGTGAGTACGGGCTATCGCTACCTCGACGACGGCGAATACCCCGAAGGGACGAGCGAGACCTCATTTACGCTGGTGTCGTGAGCCGCGCGTTCGCGCGATTCGCGAACCACACATGTTGCGACTCCGTGACAGAATGACGAGCGGGCCTTCATCAGCCGTGCGACGCTCTCGTGCGTCGACGAACCGAAGGTATTCTGAACGAGGAGTTTCCCCGTACGCGAGCGAGTGACCCTTTCGGGTACTGCGGGAGTTGTTCTTCCACCATGAGCACGATCACGCGTAACACCGGTTCTTCGGAGCGTCGCCGGGCAACGGGCGCACGTTTCGGCTGCGAGGGAGGCTATGGGCGCCCTCGTTAGAAGCGGCTAGCGCGCGACGCCTCACTTCGCGGACGGCCCCTGCCGGTCTCGATAGATTCCCCCGTTCAAACGCCGCAGCCCCAGCAGGCGTCCTAGCAGGACCAGAGACCGGGAGGCGAAAGTGATCAGGCTCAAGTGGTGTGTTGTCGTCAGCGCGAGCGCGCTCGCGACGATCGGCTGGGCCCGCGCGGGCGGTTGGGCGGTGGTTTCCGTCGAGCAGATGCCCGAGTACCTCGTTGTGGGCAAGGCGCAGGAGATCACGTTCAACGTCCGCCAGCACGGCGTGGAGCGGCTCACCGGCCTGAAGCCGACGATCGTAGCCAGGAAGGGCTTTCGCAGCGTACAAGGCCGCGTGTGGGAGCTGCGTGACAAGGAATCCTATCGCGCCAGCCTCACCGTGCCCGACGCGGGCGACTGGAGCGTCACCATCGAAAGCGGCTTCGGACGCAGCAAGGGCGCTCTGCTCCCCTGGCGTGCGGTGGATTCCACGCGACAAATGGCGCCGCTCGCACCGGCCGAGCGAGGCCGGCAGATGTTCGCGGCGCGAGGCTGTGTCACCTGTCATGTGCACGGCGATGTCGGTATCACCGGCGAGTTGAGCGGGTTCGGACCCGACCTCACGACCAGGAGATTCGCGGCGGACTATCTGGCAAAGTTCCTCGCCGATCCGACCATCAAGCCGGCGGACGGCACGGGAAAGCGGATGCCGAACCCAGTGTTGAGCACCGCCGACATCGGGCCACTCGTGGCGTTCATCAATTCGGAGCGGCGACTCTCAAGCCGCTAGAGGGTAGCTCTGAAGTCATCCCGAGCGAAGCGAGGGATCTGCAGTTAGGTCGCCCCACTGCAGATTCCTCGTCGCTGCGCGACTCGGAATGACGCTTCCCGGTGACGTCTCACACCCGGCTGGGTAGACTACCCGGATGGACAAGCACGACGTGAGACGGCTGCTCACAGCTGCGACCGAGCGGTCGCTCCGCTACCTCGAGAGCCTCCCCAACCGCAGGGTATCGCCGAGCCCCGAAGGGATCGCCGGCCTGCGCGCATTCAACGTGGCGCTCCAGGACGCGTCGATGGATCCGGCGCGAGTGCTCGAGGAGCTCGACGAGATCGGGACGCCGGGCACCATGGCGATGCCGGGACCGCGGTTCTTCGGCTTCGTGATCGGGGGCTCGCTGCCGGCGTCGCTCGCCGCAAGCTGGCTCGCCGGCGCGTGGGATCAGAACACGGGGCTCTTCAATTCGACACCGGCCACCTCCGCGCTGGAGCAGGTAGCGCTCGCGTGGCTCGTCGATGTCCTGGGATTGCCATCCGGGTGCGCCGGCTCGTTCGTCACGGGCACTACCGTCGCGCACATCACCGCCCTGGCGGCGGCGCGACATGCCGTTCTGAAAAAGGCGGGCTGGGATGTGGAAGCCAACGGGTTGTTCGGCGCGCCGCCGATCACCGTCATCGCGAGCACCGAAGCGCACCCGACGCTCTTCAAGGCGCTGGGAGTCGTGGGTCTCGGCCGCAACCGCGTGGTGAAGGTGCCGTGCGACGCCCAGGGACGCATGCGCGCCGACGCGATGCCCGCGATCTCCGGGCCGACGATCGTGTGCCTCCAGGCGGGGAACGTGAACACCGGAGCGTTCGACCCGATCGCCGCGATCGGCCCAGGCGCCCGCGCAGCGGGTGCCTGGGTGCACATTGACGGCGCGTTTGGCCTGTGGGCGCGCGTGGCGCCGACGCGGGCGCATCTCGTCGCCGGCGTCGAGCACGCGGACTCGTGGGCGACGGACTGCCACAAGTGGCTCAACGTTCCGTACGACAGCGGCATCGCTTTCGTGCGCGACGGGGATGCGCTGCGAAAGTCCATGGCGATCAGCGCCGAGTACCTGCCGACGGAAACCGAGAACCGGAACCCGTCGGACTTCACGCCGGAGCTTTCGCGTCGCGCGCGCGGGGTGGAGGTGTGGGCCGCGCTGCGCTCGCTGGGCCGCTCGGGTCTGACGGAGCTGGTGGAGCGCAACTGCCGCCAGGCACGGCGCTTCGCCGAAGGGCTGGCCGCTGCGGGCTACCGCGTTCTCAACGACGTGGTGCTGAATCAGGTGCTGGTCTCGTTCGGCGAGCCGGAGTTCACCCGGCGGGTGATCGCCGAGATCCAGAGCGACGGAACGCTGTGGGCGGGCGAGACCGTGTGGCAGGGGCACACGGCCATGCGAATCAGCGTGATCAACTGGTCCACCACGGACGCGGACGTGGAGATGAGTCTGGAGGCGATCGTCCGGATTGCGGCGGCGCAGAGAGCAACCGTATCGACCTGATCCCTCGGAGATGGCGAAGGTCTCCGATCTTCGCCATCGTCTAACATGGGGCGCGCTCCGCGCCCTCTGGGCAGGAAGGCTACCCGGACGCCGCGCATGAGCTCTTTCCGTCGAGTGATGACAAGGCGACTGGTCGCCGTGCCCGTCGCGGCGACCGCGGTGCTGGTTACGCTCGTCGCCTGGCTCGGCGGTTCGCGCGGCGCCGCGCCGGACGGCGCAGCGACGACCATGACGGTGACCGCGCGACCGTTTGCCGCCACGGTCAGCGCGCTCGGCGCCGTGAAGCCGCGCATCGGCGCCGAGGTGCGTGTCGGCTCTCGAATCTCCGGACGCGTGCGCCGGCTGCGCGCCAACGTCGGAGACCGGGTGAGCGCGGGTCAGGTGATCGCCGAGCTGGAGACGGCAGACCTGGACGCGCTCGTTGCGCAGCGTCGCGCGGAAGTGAAGCTCGCCGAGGCGCGCCTCGCGACGATCGACGTGCTCGCGCCGGCAGAGGAAGCGAAGGCCCAGGCGGACGTGGACCGCTACGGCGCCACGGTGACGCTCGCAAGCGACGAGTGGGTGCGGCAACAGGCGCTGCTCCAGCGCGGCGTGACGACCACCGCGGAAGCCGAAAGCGCGCGCGAGCGGCACTCGGTCGCGCGATCGCAGCTGGAATCGGCAAGACGTTCGCTCGAGCTGGCGCGATCGGGAAGCGCCGAGCAGCGCAAGCAGGCGGAGGCCGACGTCGAGCGCGCCCGGGCCACCCTCCAGAGCGCGATCGTGGACCGGTCGTTCGCGGTGATCACCGCGCCCATCTCGGGCGTCGTTGCGTCAGTCGCGACGCAGGAAGGCGAGACGGTCGCGGCCGGCCTGAGCGCGCCGACTTTCGTCACCATCGTGGATCTCGCCCGCCTCCAGGTCAACGCGTTCGTGGACGAAGTGGATATCGGCAAGGTAAAGGCCGGGCAGGCCGCCGGGTTCACCGTGGACGCGTTCCCGGATCGTGATTTCTCCGGGCGCGTCGCGGCGATCTATCCCAGCGCGACGATCCAGGACAACGTCGTGAAATACGTGGTCGCCGTGGATATCGCGGACGGATACGCCGGGCTGCTGCGACCCGAAATGACAGCGGCGGTGCGCCTCAAGGTCGAGGAACGAACCGTGCTGGCGGTCCCGACGCGCGCGATCCGCCGCGAAGGCAGTGTAAGCGTCGTCTACACGATACTGGACGGGCGCGCGACCGCGCGCCCGATCCGCACCGGCTGGCGCGATGGACCATGGGTCGAAGTCGTGCAAGGACTGTCCGCCGGCGACCGCGTGCTGCTGGACCCGCCCCCCTCCGGGGCGCGGAGCGAGTCGCGGTGAGCCGCGGCCTGCGGATCACCCGCGACGCGCTGCGCTCGGTCCGCGCCGGCGGAGCGCAGACGGCGCTCATGGCAGCGGGAGTCGCGGCCGGCGTCGCGGTGCTCTCGGCGGTGATCGTCACCGGTCAGGGAACGCGTGAGCGCGTCGAGGCGCTGGTGAACAAGCATGGCCTCGACATGATCATGGTGCGCGCCGGCGGTGACGTGCAGGTGTTCGCGCCCACGGCAGACCGTGGCCTCACCGTGCTGATGGAGCCCGACGCGCGCGCGATCGAGAACGAGGTCCCGAACGTGCGCATCGTCAGCGCCGTGCAGAACAAGCGCGGCATTAGCGTGGTGAACGGTGATCACTCCATCGTGACGCGTGGGTTCGGCGTGGAGCCGGACTGGATCGATATCCGCCGATGGGGAATCGCCGATGGGGCGTTTCTCTCCGGGGCCGATCTCGGCGCCACCGCGCGCGTCGCCGTACTTGGCCAGAAGGTGGCGCGCCAGCTTTTCCCCGAGGGCGGCGCCGTCGGAAGCACCGTGCGCGTCCAGGGAGACCCGTACACCGTGAAGGGCGTCTTCATCGAGATGGGAGTGGACGCTGGCGGCGACGACTGGGACCATCGTATCGTCGTGCCGTTCACGACCTCGTCGCGGCGGTTGTTCGAGCGTCCGTATCTCGAGCAGATCGTGATGCGCGTCTCCGACCCATCACGCGTGAAGGAAACGGCCCAGCGCGTTCGGGAGTTGCTGCGGGTGCGCCATGGTATGGGCCCGGGCAAGCCGGACGACTTCTTCGTCCGCGAGCCCGCGGACGTGGAAGGCGCGGCGCTGAAAACTTCGTCGACCCTCTGGCTGCTCCTGCTGCTGACGTCGATCGCGACGCTGATCGCGGCGGGCACCGTCATCATGAACCTGATGGTGCTGACCGTCTCGCGCCGGCGTCGCGAGATCGCGCTGCGCCGCGCCGTTGGGGCGCGCGCGCGCGACATCGCCCGGCATTTCGCTATCGAGTCGCTGTTCGTCGCGCTCATCGGCGGTGCGGTCGGAACCGCGCTGGGCGTTGGCGTCGCGGCCATCCTGGCCGCCGCGGGCGTCGCGAGCGCGCGCGTCACCTGGGTTCCGTTCGCAGTCGCCGCGCTGGCGTGCGTGGCGATCGGCGTGGCTTTCGGCCTGAGCCCGGCGCGCAGGGCGGCGCGCGTGGACCCTGCCACATCCCTCCGCGATCAGGCCGTATGATCGAGCTCGATCTGGTGACCAAGAGCTACCGTGACGGCCCCGCGCCTGTGGACGTGCTGCGCGGAGTCACGGCCCGCGTTGCGAGCGGCGAGTTCGTCGCGATCATGGGAGCGTCCGGATCCGGCAAGACGACGCTGCTCAACATCCTGGGCTACCTCGAGCGCCCGGACGGAGGCAGCTACCGTCTGGATGGCCAGGATCTCCTGCTCGCCGACGACGACACGCTCTCGGCAGTGCGGAACCGGAGCATCGGGTTCGTGTTCCAGCACTTTCATCTGCTCGATCGCGCAACGGCGCTGCGCAACGTGATGCTTCCTCTGCTCTATGGGGACGACGACAAAGGCGATGGCGAAGCCCGCGCCGTGCGCGCCCTCGCGGCAGTCGGTCTGGAAAACCGGGCCCTGCACCGGCCGGCCGAGCTGTCGGGAGGCGAGCAGCAGCGCGTCGCGATCGCCCGCGCGCTCGTCAACGACCCGGCGCTCGTTCTCGCGGACGAGCCGACCGGCAATCTCGACGCAGCGAGCGGCGCCGGAATCCTCGACTTGCTCGAACAAATCAAGAGTCAGGGCCGCACGATCGTCCTCGTAACGCATGACGCCGCGGTCGCCGAGCGCGCCGATCGGGTGCTCCTGCTCGAGAGCGGACGACTCGCGGCCGCCCGCGCGATGGCATGAGGGGGATCCGGTCCCGGGGGGGGCCGCGGCGCCGCGCCGCGCGAATCGCCCGGACCCTGCGACTGTCGCTCGAGCTCATGGCGGCGCACCGAACGCGCACGGCGCTGAGCCTGTCCGGTCTCAGCGTCGGCGTGGCCATCGTGATCGTCATGGCCGCCGTGGGCGAGGGCGCGGAGCGGCGGATCGTGGAACGCGTTCGTGCCATGGGGACAAACCTGCTGATTGTCACGGCCTCGCCCGCACCGCGCGTTGCCGGGCGCGTACGGCAAACGAGCATGCTGACCGCGCTGCGAATCGGCGACGCGCAGGCAGTCGTTGAAGAGACACCGCTTGCCCTGGGTGCGGCACCGCTGGTGTCGAGGACGCTGGTCGCGAAGTTCGAGGATCGGAACAGCACCGTCGTGACGACGGGCACGACGCCAGACGGGCTGCGCCTTCGCGGCGTCCGGGCACTGGCCGGAAGGGTCTTCGACGAAACCGAGGAGCGCGAGCGGCGTCGGGTGGCCCTGCTCGGCCCGACGGTGTCGAACGCGCTGTTCCAAGGCGCCGATCCGGTCGGACGCGAGGTCCGGATCCACGCCGTTCCCTTCGAGGTCATCGGCGTGCTGGCGGCACGCGGCACCGACCTGGCCGGGACTGATCTCGACAACGAGATCGTCATCCCCCTCGAGACGGCGATGCGGCGGTTGTTCAACGTTCCCTACGTGCACGCCATTCTCGTGCAGGGGGCCGCGTCGGATCAGCTCCCGGCGCTCGAGAGTGACGTCCGCGCGATTCTGCTCCGGCGCCATCCAGTCCGATCCGGAGAAGGGAGCATCGAATCGTTCATCGTCCAGAATCAGGCGGTGCTGTTGCGTACGGAGCGCGCCGCCGCGCGAACGTTCAATCGGATGATCGTGGCCGTAGCCTCACTCGCGCTCGTCGTCGGAGGGGTGGGCATCGCCGCGGTCATGCTTCTCGCCGTTCGCGACCGGCGGCGCGAGATCGGTCTGCGACGCGCGCTCGGCGCTCGGCGCGACGACATCGCGCTGCAGTTCCTGCTGGAGTCCGCGGTACTTGCACTCGGCGGCGCGACCGCCGGTGTCGTGGCTGGGCTCCTCGGCGCGATGCTGGCATCCAGTATCGGGGGATGGGCGTTCGCGCTACCCTCGTGGGCCTTGTTCGCCGGTCTGTGTTCGTCGCTGATCCTTGGCATGTTCGCCGGCGTCGTGCCGGCTCGGCTCGCGGCGCGACTGGAGCCCAGCGTCGCGCTGCGGGCCGGCTGAGGTCTTGGCCGCGACAACCGGATTCAAGTCGAAGGTAGTCAGTGAGTTAGTAGCACCGTCCACCAGGCATTTCACCGGTGAACTTTGGACTGGCCAAGCCGGCGACCTTCAACTCGGATCCGCTCTCCCGCCGAGGACGTCTTGCGCTCGAGCAACGCCTTCTTGCCCCCATCCGTACAAGGGGCGACGATATCGCCCACGTCCTAACCCCAGGTGCACGATGAAGCGCTTCACGTATCTCGCCCTGGCTCTTCCTGCCTGGCTTGCGGCACAGGAGGAGCAACCGGAGTCCGCGCGCGCGCAGCGCGACACGACCACCATCAACGTTGCATCCGATCCGTTGCTCCGTGGCTTCCGATGGCGTTCCATCGGTCCTATCGGCCAGGGTGGCCGGGTGGACGACATCGCCGTGGACGAGAAGAAACCGTCCACGTACTACGTCGGTTTCGCGACGGGCGGGATCTGGAAGACCATCAACAACGGCGTGACGTTCGCGCCAGTTTTCGACACGTACGCGACCCATTCGATCGGTGACATCGCGCTCGCCCCGTCGAACACGAACATCGTCTACGTCGGCACCGGTGAGCCCAACAACCGCCAGTCGTCGTCCTTCGGCGACGGCATGTACAAGTCCACCGACGCCGGCAAGACCTTCACGCACATCGGACTGCGCGAGACGCAGTCCATCGCGCGCGTGGTCGTGCATCCGACGAACCCCGACGTCGTCTGGGTCGCCGCGATCGGGCACCTGTACGGACCCAACGCCGAGCGGGGCGTGTTTCGCAGCGACAACGGCGGACGCAGCTGGACGAGGACTCTCAGCGTGGACGAGAACACCGGCGCCACGGATCTCGTGATTCATCCCACCAACCCGGACATTCTCTTCGCATCGATGTACACGCGTCGTCGCGTGCCCTGGGGCTTTGGCGCCAGCGGGGCCGGCAGCGGGATCTGGAAGAGCACGGACGGCGGTCGTCGCTGGTCGCGTGTGTCCGGGAACGGCCTCCCCGGCGGCTCCATGGGACGCATCGCGCTCGACATCGCGCGCTCGAACCCGAACGTGATGTACGCGCAGATCGAGATCGCGCCCGACAAGCAACCCGTCATGGTCGCGCAGCAAGGTGGTGGGGGCGGTGGCGGTGGCGGCGGCGGTGGCGGCGGTGGCGGCGGTGGCGGCGGCCAGAACCTGCCACCCGACTCCAGCTTCAGCGGCGTCTGGCGCAGCGCCGACGGCGGAACGAGCTGGCAGTTCATGAGCAACCAGAACGTGCGCCCGATGTACTTCAGTCAGCTGCGCGTCGATCCCAGCAACGAGAACACGGTGTACGTCGCAGGCGTGCAGGCGTACAAGTCCATCGACGGCGCCAAGACGTGGCGCGCGATGGAGGGCTACGGCCACGTGGACCATCACGCGATCTGGATCAATCCGGCCAACGGCAACCACGTGATGTACGGCAACGATGGCTCCGTCGACGTCTCGTACGACGGCGGCTGGACGTGGCAATCGCTGCGCACGTGGGCCGTGGGCCAGCCGTACCACGCGTCGGTCGACATGCGGCGCCCGTACTACGTCTGCACCGGGCTCCAGGACAACGGCAGCTGGTGCGGTCCCAGCTCGATGCGGTCGGGCCCCATCCTGTCGCAGGATTGGTATCGCGTCGGCGGCGGTGACGGCTTCTACAGCCAAGTGGACCCCACCGACTGGACGGTGCTGTACACCGAGTCGCAGCAGGGCAACGTGAACCGTCTCGACCTGCGCACCGGAACACAGGTGGCCATTCGGCCGCGCGGCTCGGCGACTGGTGGTGGCGGTGGCGGTGGCGGCGGTGGCGGCGGTGGCGGTGGCGGCGGCGGCGGCGCTCAGCCGTCGAACATCGTGCCGACACCCGACACCAGCGTGCGACTCCGGACGCAGTGGAACACGCCGATCCTGCTCTCGCCGCATGACCCGGCCACGATCTACACGGGCACGAATCGCTTCCACAAGTCGCGCGATCGCGGCACCACGTGGACGATGAGCGCGGACCTCTCGAAAAACATCAACCGCGACACCCGCTCGATCCTCGGCCTCTCCGGATCACTGCCGAACTGCGGCCGACAGCGCGCGGGCCAGTGCATCCTCTCCAAGAACGACGGCACCAACTTCTACGGCACGATCACCACGATCGCGGAATCGCGCGTGGCGCCGGGCGTGATCTGGGTGGGCACCGACGACGGCAACATCCAGGTGAGCCGCGACGGTGGCGCCACGTTCAGTGAAGTCAGCGCCAAGCTCCCCGGCGGAGCGAAGGAGTACAACGTGTCGCGCGTGGAAGCGTCGAACTTCGAGGCGGCCACCGCTTACGTGTCGCTCGACGGGCACCGCAACGACGACCTCAAGCCCTATGTCTTCGTGACGCGCGACTTCGGCGCCACGTGGGCGAGCATCTCGGGCACCCTCCCGGTGGTCGGCAACGTGAACACGGTGAAGCAGGACACCAGGAACCGGAACCTGTTGTACGCCGGCACGGAGTTCGGCTTCTTCGTTTCGCTGGACGAGGGCAGGACCTGGAAGCCGTTCATGTCGAACCTGCCGGTCGTGCGCATCGACGACGTCATCATCCACCCGCGTGACAACGACCTCGTGCTTTCGACGCACGGTCGCAGTGTCTGGATCCTGGACGACGTGACGCCGCTGCAGCAGCTCACGCCGGCGATCCTGGCGCAGGACGCCCACCTGCTCGAGCCACGGAACGCGGTCGCGTGGAAGCAGGACATCCGCATGCGCCGCTCCGTGACAGGCGACCAGAACTTCGAGGGTGAAAACGCGCCCGGTGGCGTGTCGATCGCGTACCACCTCAAGGCCGCACCCGCAGGCGACGTCCGCCTGACCGTGCGCGCGGTGGGGGGCACCGAGGTGTTCCGCACCCTCACGGCGACGAAGAACGCCGGTCTGAACCAGGTGCGCTGGAACCTGTGCAGCGATCTTCGCCCCGTGCGTCCCGGCGAAGGGGGCGGTGGTTTTGGCGGCGGCGGTGGCGGCGGCAACCCCTGCGGCGGAGGCGGCGGTGGCGGCGGTGGCGGTGGCGGTGGTGGCGGCCAGGGCCAGCAGCGTGTGGCGCGGCTCGCGACGACAGGCGCCTACGTCGTCACGCTTTCAGTCAACGGACGCGACTACTCGCAGACCGTGACGGTGCTTGAGGATGCGTGGATGCAATAAGGCAGAAGGCAGAAGGCAGAAGGCCAGAACGCGGAAGGCAGAGACGGACTTTCGTCTCTGCCTTCTGTCTTTTGCCTTCCGTCTTCTCAGCTCTCGGTCTGCGCCACCACCGGCTTGGGAGCCGGGGGCCGCCCGAACTGCGGCCGAGGCAGAGGAGGACGCGCGCGGTCCGCGAGGACTTTTTCGTAGTACGCGATGATTCGCGTCTTCAGGTTCGTCGCCGTGTCGGTCTTGGACTTGTGGAACGCGGCGTAACGTTGGCCATCGCCTGTTACCCGCACCCACCACCAGATCGTATCCGGGGTTGCGCGGGAGGTTTCGGCCTCGCAGGTGAACGTACGACCTGCGTCTTCGAACGTCAGTTGCTTCATCCTTCGACTGCCTCGTTTGGTGGCAATCGAAAGTTAGCGGGTGGGACCCCGGAAGTGGTCATTTGGTGACCGGCAACGAGGGATTTCGCGTTGTCAACCGCGAATCACCCCCGCCCTTCGGCCAGACGCTACCCGGGATGGCTGGCCGCTAGATCCAGAGGAACGCTGATTGATCGCTTCCATTAACCGCCCGTACGACGCGTTCGTACACGGCTCGGCCACTCTGGCCATTGGTGAAAACCAGGGTCGCCGATCGGGCGGCCGGACTCACGAGGACGAAATTCTTGAACCCGAAGTTGTCACCCCAGTGCCAGAGGGAGGTCTGCCCGGCCTCGCCCGACTGCAGGCCGACTCCCAGCCCCCAGCCCAGCGATTCGTTGATGGTGACCTGAGTGGTCTGCATGCGATCCAGCACGGAACGACCGTCCGCGCCCAGCAGATGCGTCAGGAACGTCGCGTAGTCGGCGGCGCTGGTCAGCAGGCTTGCTGCCGCATTCGGGAGCAGCCAGTTGGGGAACGCAGGGGCGTCCCTGTTCACGGTCGGCGACAGCCGCTCCGCGTCCTCGTGCGTCCAATCCTCCATCGACTTGCCGGCACTGGCCGCCGCGTCACGGAACCCGCGAGCCGAGCGGACGCCGAAGCTGTCTCCCGGCACGCCGCGGTTGCTGTGCGGGTCGGCGCGATTGCTGTCGAGCTGTGGATTCCAGAGGAATGACGACCGCCGCATCCCGAGCGGCTCGAAGATGCGCTCGCGCGCGAGGCGGATGAGGCCTTTGCCCGTGATTCGCTCGACGACGCGCTGGAGATAGTAGAAGCCCTCCCCCGAGTAGCTGAACCGCGATCCGGGCTCGAAGTCGGCGGTCAAGGTGTGCGTCGGCGTGTTGCGCCAGTTGCGCCAGCCGCCCGAATGGCTCAGGACGTGGCGCGCCGTGATCCTGGCCGAGCGTGCGTCTGCGCCCGGGTTGGGGACGTAGTCGGCGAGCGGCTTGTCCATGTCGAGGGCTCCGTCGGCAGCGAGCCGCAAGACCAGGTACGCGAAAACCGGTTTGCTGAGGGATGCCGCCTCGAAAGTGGTATCGGGCGTCACGGCGTCCGTTCCGCCAGCCCGGGTGACGCCGAATCCCCGTACGGCCGCGCGACCGCCGCCTATTGTCGCAACCGCCACGCCGGGCACGGAGGCCAGCCGCATCCAGACCGGCAAGCCGCTGAGACTCTCGTCCATCCTTGCCGCTGCGTCGCGAGGCGCGGTAGTCACTCCCTGCGGCACGCTCGCAACCGCAGAAGCGCGTCTCGTACACGACGTGAGCAACATCACAGTACCGCTCGCCAGCAACGAACGCCGGCTCAGAACCTGATTCTGCATGGTGTTCCGCCTCGGAATGCGTGACGCCGACCGGGCTTGTGCGAGTTACCCAAGTAAGGATCAATGACGACCCTCGAACGAGTTTCGATGCGCTCAGCGTTGGTAATACTGGCTTTGACAGTGCTCAGCGCGTGTTCGTTCGAGCGGCCCACCACCGCCCCACGACCGCAGAAGAACGCGCTGCGGATGTGCTCTTCCGGCCAGCAGTGCACGCCTCCGTTGCTTTTCGTGGACGGCGTGCGCACGAGCTGGGATGAGCCCGGGGACTTCAACCCCAGCGACATCGCGACGGTAGAAGTCGCGAAGGGAGACTCCGCCGTCGCCCGCTTTGGCGTGGAGGCCCGTCACGGCGTCGTGTTGATCACGACCAGGAAGTCCCCAAAAGACAAGTAGCTGTCATCTCGAGGAGCGGAGCGACGAGGGATGACGCGAAGTCACTCGTATCGGAGCGCCTGCATCGGGTCCACCTTCGAGGCCCGCAGCGCCGGGATGTAGCCGGCTCCGAGCGCGACCACCGCCAGCAACACCGCCGACGCAGCCATGACCAGGGGATCGCTGCTCTGAATCTCGAAGAGCAGTGACTTCGCCCCCCTGCCAAGCGCGATTGCACCCGCCAGGCCGACGATGCCGCCGATCAGCGTCATGAGAGCGACCTGACGCAGCACCATGGCCTGGACCGTTCCGCCACTCGCTCCAAGCGCCATGCGCACGCCGATCTCGCGAGTGCGCTGCGCAACGGAGTACGCCAGCACGCCGTAGAGTCCGATCGCCGCGAGCAGCGTCGCGACGAACGCGAACGACGCCGACAGGATGCTGATCATGCGGTCGAGGAAGACGTTCTCCTTCACCTGCTGCGGCAGTGTCTTGAGATCCTCGATGGGCAGGTCGGCGTCGATGCGCTTCATCGTGGCCGGAATGGAACGCAACGTCTGGATCGGATCTCCCGCCGTTCGCAGGTAGAAGTGGTTGCGCCCGACATTCCCGGCCTGGCGATAGGGCATGAAAAACTGAGGCGGGATGCTGTCCTTCACTTCGCTGTACTTGGCGTTCCGAACGAGCCCCACGATCTCGACGTCCAGTGCGCCGGTATCGTTCTGCGACATGCGCATTCCCACGGCGTTGCGCCCGAGGCCGAATTTCTTCGCGAATGCCTCGTTCACGACGGCGACCCTCGGTCGGCCTCGCTCGTCGGCGGTCGTGAATTCGCGCCCGGCCAGCAGCTTCATGTCCAGCGTCTTGAAGTAGTCGGGACCGATGAGATTGAATCGCGAGCCGTCATCGACATCGGGCCCGCTCTGGAAGCCCTGCACGCGCACGCTCTCGCCCCAATTGTTCCCCGCGAGAATCGGCACGGTGCTGGAGGTGACGCTTCTGACGCCCGGGATCGTGGGCAGCTCCTGCTCCACGCGCTGGAAAAATGCCTTGCTGCGCGTGGAGTCGTAGCCGTTGCGCGCGGGCGAGACGGTGAACACCACGACGTTGTCGATGTTGAGCCCGAGGTCCACGCGGCTCACGTTCGAGAGACTCTTGATGAAGAGACCAGCGAACATGAGCAGCGCCATCGACAGCGCGATCTGCGTCGGTCACCAGGGACGTGCGGAACCGCGCGGCCGCGCGCCCGCCCGAGAGCTTCCCCGAATTGTTGCGCAGCGCGGTCACGAGGTCCGGACGCGTGCTGTGCATCGCCGGGAACAGTCCGAAAATCAGCCCCGTGACGATCGACAGCAGGCCGGCAAACGCCACGGCGAGCCAGTTGAGCTTGAACTGCATCGATTCGACCGCATCGTCGGGCAGAAGCGCGGTGATGCCGTTCAGCGTCCAGTAGGCCACGAACACGCTCACGACGCCGCCGATCGCCGCCAGCACCACGGACTCGGTGAGCAGCTGCCCAATGAGCTGCTTGCGTGACGCGCCCAGGGACAGCCGCACGGCCATTTCCATGGAGCGATTGGCCGCGCGTGCCAGCAAAAGGTTCGCGATGTTGGCGCACGCGATGAGCAGCACGACACCGGTCACGGCGAACAGCAGCATGATCGGCGTGCTGGCTTCCGCGTGGACGGAGCTCTGGCCGCGCCGGCCATCCTCGACCACGACCACCTTCTGCTTGAAGCGCGCCAGTGTCTGATCGCTCATCCCTTCCTGAAGCGGCACTTCCACGTTCAGGAGGATCGGCTTGTAGACGGCGTTGATGGCGGTCGCCGCCTGCTCGATGGTGACGCCGTCCTTGAGGCGCGCGAACGCGTACACCCAATACGAGCGGCGATTCTCGTAGCCGCGCCAACCCGGGCTCATGACGGCGCGCATCGAGATCGGCACGAAGACTGTGGGCTTGGAGCCGAGCGTCGTGCCGTCGAACCCTTCCGGCGCGACGCCGATCACGGTCATCGGATTTCCGTTGACCTTGATCGACTTGTTGATGATCGCGGGATCCGACGCCAGCCGCGACGTCCAGAATGCGTGGCTCAGGACCACGACGAGGTTCGCGCCGATCGTCGCGTCATCGGCCGGCGCAAGGAGCCGGCCGAGCGCCGGCTGCAGGCCCAGCACCGGGAAGTACCCGCCGGAGACGTAGACGCCCCCCGTGTTCCACGTCTGGCCTTCATAGGCGATGTTGACGCCAAACGGGACATGGCCCGCGACCCCCGTGAACTGCGCGGGGGTCTTTTCCATGTCCTTGAACATCGGGTAGCTCCAGATCACCTGGCAGCTGCCCGCCTGATTGCAGGAATTCGAGCCGTTCTGCACGCCCGGTGGGCTGATGTTCACCAGCCGCTCCGGTTTGTACACCGGGAGGGGGCGCCGCAGCATCTCGTCGAAGAGCGAGAAGATCGCGGTGTTCGCGCCGATGCCCAGCGCCAGCGACAGCGCCGCGACGACGGTGACGAACGGCGTCTTGAACAGTGTTCTGAAGGCCAGCTTCAGGTTGCGCATGAGATGGATGGAAGAGCGGTTTGCGCGGGCAGGCGCGAGCATAGACTGTGACAGCGCCCGGGGCCGTGGGGTTGCCAAGGACTCAACGGCCGCCGGGGGACACAGGTTTCTCCGAATGCTATCGGCCGTGCAGCGTCTTTCGGGGGCAGCGAAAGCGAGCGGAAGCGTGGCTGGATCCGCTTTCGCCATCCGGAATCGCGCCTACTTGTATCTGGTTCCGCGCTTGATCACGATCTCCGGCCGCGACAGCAGCGCGATGTAGCGCAGCACGTCGCCCTTCACGGCGATGATGTCGGCGTACTTCCCTTCCGCGACCGTGCCGACGTCGCGCTCAACCCGCATCGCGACCGCCGGCCAGTAGGTCGCGGCGCGAATCGCGAACATCGGGTCCACGCCAAGCCGGTTCACCCAGATGTCCAGCTCGTGCCAGGTGGCCTGGGAGTGGAACTTCATCGGGATGCCGGCGTCCGTGCCGATGAGCAGCGTTGCGCCGGACTCGCGCAGCTGGTTGAACTTGCGCTCCAGCGTGGGACGACGGCTCGGCGTCGCCTGGAAGTACGAAAGGCGCTCGGGATACGCGATGCGAACGCCGGATGTCCTGGATGATTGCCGGCGTGAGGCCTTCGTGCCACGCCGGTGTCGTCGATGTGCTCGGGGTTGTCGCGAACGTATTCGTAGTTGAACAAACCCTCGATGGTCGGCGTCCAGAAGAGCGGTCCGGCCGCGCCGCGCGCGGTGCGCTCGCGCAGCATCTCGATGACGTCCGGCGGATACTCCGGCGCGGTAGCCATGCCGGTGTGCTCGAAGTCGTCGACGCCGGCGACGAGGCCGCGGCGGATCTCCTCGGGCCGGTGGGCGTGCGCCACCACGGGCAGGCGGCGACGGTGCGCCTCGTCCACGACGGCGCGCACCTCGTCCATCGTCATCTCGTCCTGGTCGATCAGCTTGATCACGTCCACGCCGGCGTCCGCGAGCCGGCGCACCTTGGCGCGCGCGTCCTCGACGCCAGTCACGCCCCAGCGAAAGCGCTCGGTATTGGGGTACGGGCGGTGCTGGATGAACGGCCCGGAGACGTAGAGGGTCGGGCCCGGGAATCCGGCCGCTGTTGATCGCGGTCTTGAGCGCGATGCTCTCTTCCAGCGGAGCGCCGAGGTCACGCGCGCTCGTCACGCCGGCGAGAAGCAACTGCTTGGCGGACGCCGGCATGATCGTGTTGATCAGGACGCCCGACGTGGTGTTGACGTAGGTCGCTGTCCCAGTGCGTGTAGTCGCCGTGCCCGTTGATCATCGTGTGGACGTGCATGTCCCACAGGCCCGGGCAGCACCGACATCCCTTCGGTGGAGATGACCTGATAGCCGGCGGGCACCGGTAGCGAGGCCACCGTGCCCACCGAGGCAATGCGTTCGCCGTCGATGAGCACGACCGAGTTCCGGATCGGGCGCGCACCGGTTCCGTCGATCAGCGTGCCGCCGACGAGCGCGATCCTGCGCGACTGCTGCGCGTCGGCGGGGCTGGCGGCTGCCAGAAGGAGTGAGGCGAGGAGGACGCGGACGTTCATCGGCGCTCCGAAGGAGGTGGGGGGAGGCAATAATCTGCGCCTGCCCGCGGTCGAACGGCCACTCCTGGTTGCGTTCGGGACGCAAGACTTCTGGCCAGCCACTCAGACCGAAACTGCCTGAGCGCGAATGACGCCAATGACGCGACTCGCGCGAATGCAAGCCAGAGGGTGAAATGCTCGAGCCTAAGCTTACCAACCTGGTCATCGGAAGCTTCTTCCACGTCTATAACGATTTTGGATATGGTTTTCTGGAAGCTCCTTATGCGAATGCGCTCGCCGTCGAATTGCGGTTTCGTGGCCTTCAAGTGGCCAGGGAGGTCCCGATCGAGCTGGTGTATCGAGGCGCCGTGGTCGGAGAGTACCGCGCTGACATGATCGTCTGCGGTCGAGTACTCGTCGAGGTGAAATCCAACAAGTGTCTCATCGAAGCGGATGAGCGACAGCTTCAGAATTATCTGAAGGGCAGCAGGATACGGGTTGGACTGCTGCTCAACTTTGGCCCAAGACCCGAATTTCGACGGCGCGTGTTTGGCGGTCAGAATCCGTGATGTTGCATTCGTGTCATTCGTGTCATTCGCGCTCAGGCAGTATTCGGTCTGAGTGGCGTCCGGCGGTCTGAGTGGCGTGTCTCAGCCTGACCGGAATGGCGGTCGGCCTGAGTGGCGTACATCGGCGAGCACGAGCAGATTCGGCGCGTGAGAAAACTCCCCGTATTGGCGATTCTGTGCGCCTGTGGCTGCGCGCCGGCTCTTTCGCGCTCCTCAGCCATTCGGTTCAGCGTGGAGGAGACGACGATCGCCGACATCCACACGGCGTTTCGCACGGGCTCGCTCAGCTGTCACGCGCTGGTATCGCTCTACCTGGCGCGCATCGACGACTACGACAAGAAGGGCCCGGCGCTCAACTCGCTCGTCATCGTCAATCCGGACGCGCTGCGTACCGCCGACTCGCTCGACGTCCGCTACCGCCGGAACGGTCCGATCGGGCCGCTGCACTGCGTCCCGATGATCGTGAAGGACAACTTCGAGACTCGCGACCTGCCGACGACGGCCGGCTCGCTTTCGCTCCAGGGATTCGTGTCGAACAAGGACGCCTTCCAGGTGCGACGCATCCGCGAGGCGGGCGCCATCGTGTTGGCCAAGTCCAACATGGCCGAGTGGGCGTTCACGCCCTACGAAACCGTGAGCTCGATCCTCCCGGGGTACACGAAGAACCCCTATGCACTCGATCGCGTGACCGCCGGTTCGAGCGGCGGCACCGCGGCTGCCGTCGCCGCCAACTTCAGCGCGGCCGGCCTCGGCACGGACACCGGCAATTCGATTCGTGGGCCTTCCTCGCACCAGGCGCTCGTTGGCATCCGATCCACGATGGGTCTCACGAGCCGAGGCGGCGTCGTGCCCCTCAGCTATGCCGCGGACATCGCCGGTCCGATGGCTCGCACCGTTGCCGACGCGGTCGCGATCTTTCAGGTGGTCGTCGGCTACGACCCCGATGATTCGGTGACCGTGGCAAGCCGCGATCAAACGATCCCGAACTACGCGCAGTCCCTCGTTCGCGACGGACTCCGCGGCGCACGCATCGGCATCCTGCGACAGGCATACGTGCGCGCCTCACTGGACAGCGAGATCGTCACCGTGTTCGCGCGCGCCGTGGCCGATCTTCGCGCGCAGGGCGCGACGGTGACCGACAGCGTCCCCATGCCGGAGCTGGACTCGATCTTCCGCGTGCAACGCGAGGGATGCAACCGCTTCAAGCACGACCTCGAGCGCTGGATGGCGAGCACGGGCAACCGCACTCCGGTGAAATCGCTCGACGAAGTGGTGCGGTCGCGTCGCTTTCACCCGACAGTGCAGCCGCGCCTCGAATTCGCCCAGCGCGCCACTGCGCCGCCCGACTCACAGCCGGGGTGCGCCCAGGTAGCTCAGCTGCGCCAGGACGTACGGCGTCTGCTGGGCGCCGCGATGGACCGGCTGCAACTCGATGCTCTGGTGTACCCAACCTGGAGCAACCCGCCCCGGCTCATCGGCGACCTCAACACGCCGCACGGCGACAACAGCCAGGTGTACTCGCCTTTGACCGGGTGGCCGGCCGTTTCGGTTCCCATGGGCTATTCCCGCGGCGTGCTGCCGGCCGGCATGACCATCATGGGGCGCGCCTGGAGCGAGCCGACGCTCATCAAGTTCGCGTATGCGTACGAACAAGCGACGCGCCACCGTGTACCACCCTCGAGCACGCCTGCCCTCAAATCAGACCCGTGAGCTGACGCGCCATGAGTCCAGCTAAAGTCGCCGCCTTGCTCGCGGCGCTTGCCGTTTCCGCTTGCCACCTGCCGTGGGGAGGGACTGAAACCAGACTTCCCCTACCAGGGGAGACCGACAGGACGTTGCCTCCAGGCGTCGCAACGAAGCCCGCAGAGGGGACTGATGGGCCACAGCTCACGCGCAAAGTCGTGGACACAAAGCAGGAGCCGGTCACGCTCATAGCCGTGGACCGCAGCATCTGCCGGGTCTCCGAGAAACGTTTCCGCGATACACAGGTGGGCGAACGCGTGTTCTGCGGCTGGACGAAGCAGTAGCCGCTCATGTGGTCGGTGGCTCTTTACGGTCACGTCACAAGTGGGCAAAAAGCCGTAACGTCGGGCCTCGACGAGCGTATATAATGAAGAGGGCCGGACGGGCCCTCACCAACCGCTACAGAACCGGGACGATGGACGAGAAACAACTACAGAAGCTCATCAGAAAGAACGCGGCGAAGGCCGCGAAACTAGCCAAGGCTCGCGATGGCCGGCAGTTCGACAAGACGCTCCCTCCGTCGCAAGACGAGGATCATGACATCGAGCGCACGCACTTCTTCAAGGAAATGAAGAAACGGGAGTTCTGAGCGCCACCATCTGGACCGTCGGCCATTCCACGCGTTCGGCCGACGACTTCCTTGCAGTGCTGCGGGCCCACGACATCGAGATCGTGGCCGACGTTCGCCGCTTTCCCGCCTCGCGGCGTCACCCGCACTTCTCGCGCGAGGCGCTCGCCGCGCACCTCGCGTCGCGCTCCATCGACTATCACTGGATGTCGGCCCTCGGCGGCCGCCGATCCGCCCGCAAGGATTCCGTCAATGACGGGTGGCGCGTCGCCGCCTTTCGCGGCTACGCCGACTACATGGAGACGTCGGAGTTCGCGGACGCGGTGGCCGAGCTGCTCGACATCTCATATGCCCGGCGAACGGCTGTCATGTGCGCCGAGTCCCTCTGGTGGCAGTGCCACCGCCGCCTCATCGCCGACGCTCTGGTAGCGCTCGGCCATCGCGTTCTGCATATCCAGTCGACGGACGCTGCTACAGCGCACGCGCTGACGCGTCCGGCGCGTCTCGACCATGGCCGGCTGAGCTATGCGACGGAGCAGCCGAACCTCGACCTCGACTGACATGCGCGCTCTTCGCTTCACGGCACTCCTGTGGCTCGCGGCGCTCGCGCCGGCCGCGGCGCAATCGCGCCCGACGGACGCGCTTGCCTGGCTCGGCGGCTGCTGGGAGCGCCGAACCTCCACATTGCTCGTTCAGGAGACGTGGTCGTCACCCGCGGGAGGGATGCTGCACAGCTTCGCCAGAACCATTCGGCGCGACACGCTGATCGAGTACGAGTTCACGCGCATCTACGCCGCGGGCGACACGCTGGTGTACGAGGCCAATCCGTCGCGTCAGGCGCGCACCGAGTTCCGCGCCTTACCACCGTTCGACCGCGCGATCGTTTTCTCGAACCCCGCGCACGATTATCCTCAGCGCGTCGGCTACCGGCCGGTCGGCCGGGACAGCCTTCGCGCATGGATCGAGGGGACGCGCGACGGCCAGACCCGGCGCGTGGACTATCCGTACGCGCGAGTGAGGTGTCCCTGACGCCTTTTGCGAGCTCTGGGTGGCGCAGGGTTAACGCGGACCACGCGGACCACGCGGACCACGCGGAAACAGCACGCCGACACGGCAAGCAGCGGCTTGTGGTTTGTTACTTGGCGTGAAGGACTCGAACCGCGAACCCCCAAGAACCACCGCCGTTTGCCATTTCCGCGGCAGTCGAGCTGCGCGCAAGAGTGCTATGGCGCGCTCGCTCACTTCGTTTGTCCGCGTCTTCCGCGTGGTCCGCGATGGCCTTACGCCAGCCGGAACCAGACCTGCTCGATCACGGTGAGGAGCTCGGGGTGACGTTCTACAGGGCTTTCCTAGCGCGCCCCGGCATCCCACTCGTCCAGGTGATCCAGCAGGAAGTCGAGCGACAACACGTGCCGCGACTTGTCGCTGTCCTTGCGGAACACCACGTGCCCCCAGCCCTGCATGCCGACCGGCGTGTACACCTCGCGATCCATCTTCAGCCGCTCGCCGCTGATCGCGTGACCGAGCACGCGCTCGTACCGGGACCGCGGCAGCACGCGCTCGGGGAAGAGATCGTCCCATTCGCAGAGACGGCCCACGCTGTCGTATTCCGGCGGGCGGTCGTCCAGCTCCAGCAGCGATGGCGCGCGGCCGCGCATGACGCTGCCGATCAGGCGCAGCGTGAACGGATCGGCGAACCGCTGGATGGAAGGCCAGAAGAACCGCGTGATGCGGCCCGCCATCTCGCGGAGCGACAGCCGCTCTCCGCCGGTCGTGGCCCACATCGGCTCGTCGATGTCCTGGATGAACGGGTTCTCCGGATAGCACGTGTATTTCGCGGACCATCCGTGACGCGAGCTGTGTGGCACTGGCTTCACCCCGCGGATCATCGGCAGATCCCGCTCGTAGCGCGACAGCTCGCTCAGCTCGTACGTCGGCCAGTTCATCGCCGCCTTGATGATGCCGACGCACAGCGTGGCCGTTGCGATCATGAGCGAGGCGTCCGGCGTGAAATCGGCCGTGACCTCGACGCGGTTGCCGCGCGGCCGCACGCCGACGCCCGTCGAACGGCGGTTGGCGGCGAGCAGCATCACCGGCACCGGGAGGATGTATGTCAGCAACAGCGCCAGCTTGCGCACCGTGCAGTGGGCGGCGCGCCGCTTCGCCGAGGGACTGAACGAGACGTTGTAGTGCGTGCTGAATCCCTGGAGGTCCACGTCGTGCCCGTGCCTCTTCTCCCACTCGTCCAGCTCTTCGCGCAGGAAGCGGATGTTCTCCCACAGCGAGCGGCCCACCCGCGCGCCGCAGCCGGGCTCGATCTCGATCATTCCCGTCGCGATCTCGATGACGCCGGTGTCGAAGTAGATCGCGCCGCCGGTCGGCAGATGATACGACCGGCCGGTGCGATGGATCATCGGCTCGCGCACGATGTTGGTCGGCGACTTGAACACGTCCTCCGGCTTCACCGCGCGTTTGTCCAGCAGGACCACGAACTCCGACTCGAGGCCCATGGCCCCAAGCGACACGGGTTCCGGCGCCGGAACGACGAGCTCCTCGGGGCGCTGCTCCTTTTCCTCGCCGCGACCCGGGACGCGCTACGCTGGACGGCGGACGACGCACGACGCACCCGTGTCATAGCGGCTCGACATCCAGCTTGGGATTGTACGTCTCGAACGGCGCTCCGCGCGGCACCGCGACGACGTAGCCGAAATCGAGGTGCAGGTGATCGTCGGTGAACCCGGCGGTGGTGCCGAAGGGCCTCACGTAAACGCCTGGCATCGACTTGTACGCGATGGCGGCATAGTGCTCGAGCGCTTCGCGTTCGTCGAGCATGGTGTTGCCGATCTTGTAGATGTTCACCGCGGTCCCCCACGCGTGCGGCGTGGCGTGCACGGTGAGCGCGTGGCCGGGCGAGCGATAGCCTCCATTCGCCGCGATGTGCACGAAGCTGCCGGTCGCGTCGCGGAACTGCTCGAGGCACAGCGCCAGCAGGGTGACCGCGCAGGGCACGTAGCGCGGGAATCCGCGCAGGGCCTCGGCCTCGTGCACGTCGGTGTGGATGAACTCCCAGAGCGCAAAGTGCTCTGACAGCGGCTGCTTCACAGCGATTTCCCAGCTCGGAACCTCGTAGAAGAACCGCGGCAGGACGTGGGCCTGGCCGTTCGCGTCCGGCAGCAAGCCTCCCGGATGCAGCGCGTCGCGGAACTTCTTCTCGAGGCGCCGCCCGTCCACGATACGCAGCGGGAGACCCGGCGCGCCCGCTGCCCCGGGGTGCCGTAGGCGACCTTCTGCGTGGCCTCAGTCATCGTTTTCGTCTCGGCCACCCGCGAGGTGCTCGTACACCATGTAGGACGCGGCCGCTATGGTCGGAGCGCGGCCGGCCGTCGCCCAGTCCCACTCCGTGAGGATGGCGACGACGTATGGCCGGCGCTTCGGCAGATACACGATGCCGGCATCATGCGCGATCGTGGAGATCTCGCCCGTCTTGTGCGCCACGCGCGCGTGCGACGGCAGCCCGGCCGGGATGCCGCTCCGGAACTCCTGTTCGTGGAGAATGTCGAGCATGTCGCGAGACAATTCGGCGCTGAACGCGCGCTCCTCCGCGATGAGTCGGAGCAGTTGCACCAGTCCTCCGGCCGTCACCCGATTGTTGATGCCGTGCTGGAACGCCAGTTCGTCCTCGACGCCGCGCCTCAGGTCGATTCCCACGAGCCCGAAGCGTTCGAGCACACGCTGGAGGAACTCGAGTCCCAGAAGATCGAGCAGCAGGTTCGTCGCGAGGTTGCTGCTCCGAATGATCATGTTCCGCGCCAGTTCGTTGACGCGCATGGTTTTGCCAATGGCAGCCTGGACTTCGGAGTCCGCGTCCCGCTCCGACAGAACCCGGAACGTGCTGCCGTCGAACGCGCTCCTGAACCGGTTACGCACGTGCAACCGCGACTCGGGCTTGAGCTTATCGCTGTGAATCGCCGCAAACACGCCGAGTAGCACGGCGAGCTTTATGGTGCTGGCGGCGTGAAACCACCGATCCGGCCGATGGCGGAAGTCCAATCCTGTTTCGAGATCGTTAACAACGACCGCAAGCGCCCGGGCTCCGGATCGACCCTCGAGCTCCTCCAGCTTGTGGCGAAGCGGGCCGGCGGACTCGAGCTTCAGATCGGGATTCGTGGCCGGCGTCGACATGGCGGGCTGGACTATCGCAATGAGAGTGCCGTTGAAAGAGCGGTTTGGAGTTTGGGGTTTGGGGTTTGGCGTTAGCCCCTCCGTTGACGCTCGCCAAACACCAGACCCCAAACTCCAAACCGCCAACGGGGTTTACAGCCTGACTAGACTGAATGACATGACCGACAGGATCAAGAAGACCAAGGAAGAGTGGCAGAAACAGCTTACGCCGGAGCAGTTCAAGGTCACCCGCGAGAAGGGGACCGAGCGCGCCTTCACCGGAGCGTACTGGGACAACAAGGAAGCCGGCGTCTACCGCTGCATCGGGTGCGGTGAGCCGCTGTTCGCATCAGACACGAAGTTCGACTCTGGCACGGGATGGCCGAGCTTCACGGAGCCAATGCCCGGCTCGAACGTCGAACTGGAAGAAGATGTCAGCCACGGCATGCGTCGCATCGAGGTTCACTGCAAGAGCTGCGGCGCGCACCTCGGACACGTCTTTCCCGACGGGCCCGGGCCGACGGGACAGCGCTACTGCATCAACTCGTGCTCGCTGAACTTCGAGGCGGGCGGGAAGGACGGGAAGAAATGAGCGAGGTCGCCACATTCGGAGGCGGCTGCTTCTGGTGCCTCGACGCCGCGTTCCGTCAGCTGCGCGGGGTCGAGAAGGTGGTGAGCGGCTACGCCGGCGGCAGACGCCCGAATCCCACGTACGAGCAGGTGTGCACCGGCGCCACCGGTCACGCCGAGGTGGTTCAGATCACCTTCGATCCCGCGATCATCACGTATCGCGACCTGCTCGGCGTGCTGTTCACGATTCACGATCCCACCACGCTCGATCGCCAGGGCAACGACACCGGCACGCAGTATCGGTCGGTCGTGTTCTATCACACGCCCGAGCAGCAGTCCGCCGTGGACGAAGTGATCGGCGAGCTGGCGGCAGAATCAGTCTGGAAGGATCCCATCGTCACGGAGGTGGTGCCGTTCAGCGGGTTCTACCCCGCCGAGGGCTACCATCAGGACTACTTCAACAAGAACCCGAATCAGCCGTACTGCTCCGCGGTCGTCGCGCCGAAAGTATCGAAGGTCAGAAAGGCGTACTTCGACAGGCTGGCGAAGGTATAGGTCGCGCGCGTGCCGGAGTCGCGCGCGCAGGCCCCGCGATGTTGCCTCGGGAATGTTCAGGGCGTCACAAGCGTCGGAGCATCTGTTCCCCAAACCTGTCCGGTGGCACGCGGGTAGCACCCTGTCGTCCCGCTGGCGCCGGACATGCCCGCAAGCGACTGTAGGGAACGCTTTTGGGAGGTCCGGGGTTCGAACGTATGGACCACGAGGAACCATGAGCTTGTTCAGTCGGCGCGAGCCGTCGCCCATTCCGATCACGAACTTTTCCGCCCTCGACACCCACATGTCGCTG
The DNA here is from genome assembly GCA_963724885.1 of uncultured Gemmatimonadaceae bacterium. Taxonomy (GTDB): domain Bacteria; phylum Gemmatimonadota; class Gemmatimonadetes; order Gemmatimonadales; family Gemmatimonadaceae; genus DASPMP01. Next base: position 1,708,523 of record CAVRWG010000005.1, read on the forward strand.
AAGGGCGACGTTGAAACGGACGGGGCGCTGCGCGTGGACGGACGGATGGAGGGGACAATTCACCGTGCCGATCTCGTCGTCGTTGGTGAAGGCGCGTCAGTCGTCGGCGACATCACCGCTCGCGAGGTCATCGTCGGCGGCGCCGTGACCGGGAACATCTACGCTGAACAGCGGACGGAACTGCTCTCCAATGGCATCGTGGCCGGCGACATTCGCTCGGCCGCGATCCTGATCCAGGAAGGAGGCGTGGTGCAGGGTCGCCTCTTCATCCACCCCATTGGGGGATCGGTCGAAGGCTCCAGCGGCTCCACGCATCGCCTGAGCGGCGAGACCGACGCCGGCCACCTGGCGCCGGCGCTTCTCGGCAAATAGCGGCGCCAGAGTCGCCAGCGGGGCGGGCTCAGTGCGCCCCGGTTCTGAGCCGCCTGGCGTTGCGTCGCCCGAACGCCAGGTAGATCACCATCCCGACGCCGAGCCAGACGGCCAGCCTCATCCAGGTGGCGAGCGGGAGCCCGGTCATCAGGTAGAAGCAAACCAGCGCCCCAGCGATCGGGATCCACGGCACCAATGGGACGCGGAACGGCCGCGCGACGTTCGGGTCGGTGCGTCGCAGCACCAGCACGCCGACGCAGACGATGGCGAACGCGAGCAGCGTTCCCATGCTCACGAGCTGTCCCAGAACGTTGAGTGGCAGGGTCAGCGCGCCGAGCGCGACACAGATGCCTGTCACGACCGTGGTGACGTACGGCGTGCGGAAGCGCGGATGGACCTTCGCCGCCCACGCGGGTAGCAGGCCGTCGCGCGCCATCGAGAAGAACACGCGCGGCTGCGCCATGAGGTTCACGAGCATGACGCTGAACAGGCCGGCGAGCGCCCCGATGTTGATGATCGGCGCCAGCCAGGTGAGGCCCGTCGCCTCGATGCCCACGCTGATGGGAGACGCCACATTCAGCGACCGATAGTCCACGATCCCGGTGAGCACAAGCGCGACCGCGATGTAGACCACGGTGCAGACCGCAAGTGACCAGAGAATGCCCTTCGCCATGTCCCTCTGCGGGTTGCGGGCTTCCTGTGCCGCGGTGGAGACGGCGTCGAACCCGATGTACGCGAAGAAGATGACGCCCGCGCCGCGGAGGACGCCGCTCCAGCCGAACTCGCCGAACGTTCCCGTGTTCGCCGGAATGAACGGATGCCACAGGTCCGGCTTGATGAAAAAGCTTCCGGCGACGATGAAGATCGCCAGCACGGCGAGCTTCAGGACGACGATGACCGTGTTCGTGCGGGCGGACTCCCGCACACCCGCCACCAGGAGCGCGGTGATGACGAGGACGATGATCGCCGCGGGCACATTGAACGGCGCGGTCGTGAGGGCGGGCGGAAGCGCGATCCCCATGCTGGCGAGCAGCGTCACCGCTGTCGCGCTCCAGCCGATCGCGACGGTGGACGACGCCAGGGCGTACTCGAGGATCAGGTCCCAGCCGATGATCCAGGCGACGACCTCGCCGAGCGTCGCATAGGCGTACGTGTACGCCGACCCGGCGACCGGGATCATGCTCGCCAGTTCGGCGTAGCAGAGCCCCGCGAGGGCGCAGGCGGTACCGGCGAGGATCATCGAGAGCACGAGGGCAGGCCCGGCGTTCTGGGACGCGACGGTGCCCGTGAGGACGAAGATGCCGGCGCCGATGATGGCGCCGATGCCGAGGAGGACGAGGGATCCGGGCCCGAGGGCGCGTCGGAGGTGTCCGGATTCGGAGGCGGCGACGAGGTCGGCGATGGATTTGCGGTGCACGGCTGTATTGGAGTTTGTATTGTCTTTTGTATACAATGCCGCACAAGATACCGCCGCCCCGCCGGTCCGCAAGGTTGGAGACAGTCCCGGCGCGCCTATATTCGCCTCATGCCCGCGCGCTCTCGCAAACGTGCCGCGCCGCGATCCGGCGACTCGCTGGCGGGAGCGCCACACGGATCACGACCCGATCAGGTCTATGCCCGGCTTCGCGACCTGATCGTGCAGGGCTCACTCGCCCCGGGCACGCGCATCGTGGAAACCGAAATCGCCGCGCGCCTGGGCGTGAGCCGCACGCCCGTGCGCGAGGCGCTCCAGCGCCTCCAGCAGGAAGGCTTCGTCATGGGCGCGCCCGGAGCGCAGCAGTCGCGCCTGACGGTCGCCCCCCTCACCCGGTACGACGTACAGGAGCTGCTCGACATCGTCGGCGCGCTGGAAGGACTCGGGGCGCGCCACGCGGCGTTTCAGGACCCCGCCGAGCGCCGTGGCCTCGTGAAGGAACTGCGCTCGCTGAATCAGGAGTTCGCGCGTGCGGCCCGGACGTCGCCGGTGGATCACGGGCGGCTGTACGAAGCCGACGAACGGCTGCACCGGCGCATCGTGCAGTCCGGCGTCGGGCCGAGGCTGCTGGCGCTGCACGACGCCGTGAAGCCCCAGGCCGAGCGCTATATCCGGATGTACATCAGCATGCTCACCGGCGACACCAAGTTGTCGGTCGACGAGCACGACGCGATGATCGACGCGATCGACCAGGGCCGGGCCGACGACGCGCAGGAGGCCGTGGAGCTGAACTGGCGCCATGCGGCCGATCGGCTATCGAAGGTCATCGAGGTCGCAGGCGAGCGGGGAAGCTGGTAGACCGCTTCCCCGTTTGCCGCCTGGCGTTAGCCGCCAGACTCCAAGCACCAAACGGCAAACGGCAAGCGGCCAACCGTAAGTGTTTTAGCAGTCAGTCCGTCTGCTGCTCCTCGATCTCTCGTCTTAGCTTGAGATAGCTCTCGTACCGCGAGCCACTCACTTCGCCCTTCTCGACGGCGTCCCGCACGCCACAACCGGGCTCCGTCACGTGGGCGCAGTCGCCGAAGCGGCAGGCGGCGCGCCTGGACCGCATTTCGGGAAAGCACCAGTCCAGATCGCGAATCGGAAACTCCCACAGCCCGATCTCGCGCAACCCCGGCGTATCCACCACGGCGCCGCCCGACTGATCGGGAAGAGGATGCAGGAACGCGCCGACCGTGGTGTGCCGACCCTTGTTCACCGACTCGCTGATCTCGGAGACCCGCAGACCCAGTCCCGGAAACAGCGCGTTGAGCAACGAGGACTTGCCGACGCCGGACGGTCCGCTGACCACCGAGATGCGTCCCGCGAGCGCCGACGCGACCTCGCCGAGCCCGATCCTGTCCTTGACACTGACGAAGTGCACCGGGTAGCCGGCGTGCTCGTAGTCCGCGAAACGCGCGCGGGCCTCGCCCTCGCCGACCAGCTCGACCTTGTTGATGATGACCCGCGCCGCGAGCTCGTTCGCCTCGGCGATCACGAGGAACCGGTCCAGCATCCGGGGATGAGGCTCCGGCTTTGCGGCGGCGAACATCACGATCACCTGATCGACGTTCGCGGCGATTACGCGCTCGCCACGACCGCCGCCGGGCGCGCGACGCGCGAGCCGCGAGCTGCGCGGCAGGATCTCGGCGATGGCCCAGGGTTCCTCCTGCGTGTCCCGCTCGAGCCGGACGCGATCGCCCACTGCGAGTTTGAGCGTGAGCGCGGCGGAAGCCACCGTGTCGCGCCGCATGCTGCCGTCCGCGCGACGTCCGGCATCAGACTTCTTGAGCCTTCCCCGGAGCACCGCTTCGTATTCGTTGCCGTCCTCGGCCAGCACGCGCCACACGCCGCCCGTGCCGCTCGATACGATCCCGCGTTCCGCCTGCGCGTCGCCGCTCAACCGGCGCCCCCGTCGGGTCCGCCCTCCGCCTTCATGGCGTCCCACCACTTCCGTTTCGGCGCGCCACCGGGCGCGCGCGCGATGAGCTCGTCCAGGATCCGCTTCACGGCGCTGAGCGGCAGCGCCCCCACGGTGCGGCGCGCGTCGTCTTCAGTGGTTGCCCGCGCCAGCACGTCCGACTCGAGGTGTCCTTCGGGTGAGCTGGCGCCAATGCGCGCCCACCGCACGAAGAACAGGAACGCCGCCCAGCGCTCGACGGCATCGCTCTCGTCCGTCGTGAGTATCTCCACACTGTAGGAGAAGCCGTCCGAGCCTTCGAACGCGGCCGGCCGGTCATGGACCACCATGTAGCCGCCGAGCGTGTTCGGATCACCTCGTGTGAAATCCGGTTGGTGGAACTGGGCCATCTATCGGCCGCGGTGCGTCGGGAGCCGGCCCGCGCCGTTCGTGCCCGACATCCGTGAGAACTTCTCCCTGAGCATGTTGCCCGTGAGGAACGCCACGTTCGCCGGGCGCTCGGCCAGCCGGCGCATCAGGTAGGGATACCATTGCGTCCCGAACGGGACGTACACGCGCATCCGCCATCCGTCGTGTACGAGCGACTCCTGCAGGTCGCGCCTCACACCGTACAGCATCTGGAACTCGAACCGGTCGGCGGAGATGCGCCGCTCCTTCGCGAATCGCTTCGCCTCGGCGATTATCCGCGGATCGTGTGTGGCGAGGCCGGGGTAGTTCCCGCATTCCATGAGCACGTGCATGGCCTTCACGAACTGGGCGTCCACGTCCTTCTTGGACGGATACGCGACCGCGGGCGGCTCCTTGTACGCTCCCTTGCACAGGCGCACGCGACACTTGAGCTCCAGCGCGCGCTGTACATCGGCGCTCGTGCGGAACAGATAGCTCTGGAGCACGATGCCCACGTGCTCGCGGTACGAGGGAAAGAACCGTTCCTCGAACAGGCGCAACGTGCGCTCGGTGTACTCGCTCGACTCCATGTCGATGCGCACGAAGTTCCCGAGGACGCGCGCGCGATCCAGCAGCTCCTGCATCAGTGCGACGCAGAGTTCCTCCGAGATGTCGAGGCCCAGCGCCGTCAGCTTCACCGATACGTTGGCGTCGAGCTTCGTCGCGGCGATGCGGTCGAGCATGCGCAGATATGTGGTGCACGTGCCGCGCGCCGCGCGCTCGTTCGTGACGCTCTCGCCCAGTTCGTCCAGGGACGCCGAAATGCCGCGCGCGTTCAACGCGGTGACGGCGTCCAGCGCCTCGTCCAGCGCCTCGCCCGCGACGAATCGCCGCGCGAATGCCTTCGCGAGGCGGTTGTTCCGGACAAACTTGAAGATCCGTGGCTGATCCGAGAGATAGAGAAGGGTGGACCGCAGCATCTATGTCGGGCCGGTCATGCCGCGCGCGCAGGGCGAAGCGGAACGGTGATGCGTTCCGTCACGCGCGCGATCGGATAGCGCGCGCCCGGCCGCAGCCACTGATCCAGGAAGTTCCAGGTCGCCAGCCCGTCATCGCTCTGCGGCTCCAGGAGATACAAGGCCAGGATGCCCAGCGGTTGCCCGGCGCGCACCACGAACGATCCGGGCTCCATCTCGATGGCTCCGGCTTCCCACCGTCCGTTCAGCCGGACCTCCCGATGCCCCTGAAACGGCCGCGGGCTTTGCACCGCGGAATCGATGAGGAATCTCTCGCCCCGGACGCTCGCGCGTTCGTCGAGTTGTTCGATGAACAGCCCGTTGCGACGCAGCGGCTCGAGCAGGGCCGCCTGCTCCGGAGGAATGACCCACGCGTACGGGAGAGTCTGCTCGAGGCTGGGCTCGAAGCGGTCGAACACCGGCACCTTCACCGACCGGATTCGTCCGGTTCGACGAATGCCGGGACGCAGCCCCGGCTCGCTCCGCACCGAGTCGCCGGTGCGAATGATCTCCTCCACCAGCAGCTGCTCCTCGTGCGGGTTGCGCGTGATGCGCGAGCGGATCGCGATCGGCGGCGAGTTGAGCGTGGTGCTCGTGAACGCCGTGGTGCGGCGATCGGATTCCGGGCCGACCTCGAGAAAATCATGGGCGTTGGACGCCACGAGCGACAGCAGTGAGGTCACGAACGAGTACGTGCTGGCGACGCGGCTCCGGAACGGGTCGTGCGAGTACGCCTCCGAGAGCACGCCGACGCGTCCGCGCAGCCCGTAGTAGTTCACGCCGAAGCGGGGCCGATGGTCGTACGTGAACCAGCCGCGCTGCACCGAGTCCTGATCGAAGTTGCCGTACGGAAACGTCTCGATCCGGAATCGGGACTGCAGCAGCAGGCGCAGCGACGGAAGCATGGTATCGCGTGTGAACGGGCCTGCGATCAGGGACGCGGGGTTCAACGGCGGCGCCCACGTGAGCGCATATCCGTGCAGGCTCCCGTCCGTGGTGTGCAGGTCCACGAAGACGTCCGGGTCCCAGGCGCGGAAGAAGTCGAGCGCCGCCCGCGTCTCGGGCGCCTCGGCCTTGATGTAGTCGCGATTGAGATCGAGCCCCTGTCCGTTCGGCCGCTGCCCGATCAATGCCGGGCCGTTCTGGTCGCCGCGGTTCCGCTCCTGCGGTCCGAAGGCGTCGTTGCCGTCCGCGTTGTAGATCGGCACCGCGACAATCACCAGCGAGTCGAGCACGTTGGCGAACTGGTCGCGCGTCAGGTCCCGCAGCAGCGCCAGCACCGCTTCCTTGCCCTCGACTTCGCCGCCGTGGATGTTGCCCTGGAGATAGACGATCGGCCGGTTGGTGCGCTTGGCTTCGGCTGCCGTACGGACGAGCGGGCGTGACGCGACCACCAGCGGAATCTCGCGGCCCTGGGACGAGCGCCCGAGCGTCGCGACGTGGATGTGCGACGTCGCCGTCCGGAGCGAGTCGAGAAACGCCATGACATCGGCGTGACTCGACGTCGCCGTGAAGCCGCTTTGCTCCGCGCGCGTCTGCGGTCGAAGGCTCCGCAGATCGCGCGGCGGGTACGAGCCGTAGGCCACCGGTCCGCGCGAGTCGCCGGCACGCGCAACGGGGCCGGCCGGGGCGCAGCCGGCCGCGAGCAGCAAAGCGAGAATCCTGGCGCCGTTCATCGCAGTGGAAACTAGACGGGGCGCCCGATGGAGGGATAGAAGCGTTTCCTGGTCCGCGACATCTCGATGAGCAACTGCGCGGGCTTGAAGCGCTCGGGGAAGCGTCCGTCGAGGGTGTCGAGCCGGCCCAGCACCTCGTCGACGCCTTCGGAGTCCACGAATCGGAACGGGCCGCCCCGGAACGGCGGGAAGCCGAGGCCGAACACCGCGCCGATGTCGCCGTCCCTGGCCGAGCGCAGTATTCCGTCCTGCAGGCAGCGCACGGCTTCGTTCACCATGGCGAGCACGCAGCGGTTGACGATCTCGTCCTTCTCGGTGCTGAACACGGGTACGAGCGGGCCCACGGGAAGCCGGTCGCCTCCGCGAATCAACTCGTACACCGACGGGTCCACGCCGCCCTTCTTCCCTTCCGCGTCGTACAGGTAGAAACCACTGCGGCCCTTGCGGCCCGTGCGGCCCGACTCGACGACGCGCCGCACACCCTCGCCTGGCAGCATGCGCGCGCCGAACGACTCGGCCATGACGCGTCCCACCTTTCCGCCGACGTCGAGGCCCACCTCGTCCATGAGCGTGATGGGGCCGACCGGAAACCCGAAGTCCACCAGCGCCTGGTCGAGGACGTCCACCTGGACGCCCTCGTCCAGCATCCGTCCCGCTTCGTTCATGTAGGCGGCGAGGATGCGCGTGGTGTAGAAGCCGGGACCGTCGTTCACGACGATCACGGTCTTGCCGAGCCTGCGCCCGTACGCCACGGCCGTGACGGTCGCATCGGGCGCGGTCTTGTCCGTGACGATCACCTCGAGCAGTGGCATCTTGTGAACGGGCGAGAAGAAGTGCATCCCAAGCACCCGGTCCGGCCGCTTGAGGCCTCCGGCGATGCGCGCGATCGGGATGGTGCTGGTGTTCGACGCGATGACCGCGTGCTCCGGTACGAGTTGCTCGACGACCTGGAGCACGCCGTGCTTGACGGCGAGGTCCTCGAACACGGCCTCGATAGCGAGATCGACGTTGCCGAAGCCCGAGTACTCGAATCGTGCCGCCGGCCAGCGCCAGCATGTCGTCGAACTGCTGCCGCGTGATCTGCTTTCGCTCGAGGCGCTCCTTGAGGACCTCGCGAATCGCGGCGAGTCCTTTCCCGACGTGCGAGAGATCGGTGTCCTTGAGCCGCACCAGCGTTCCCTGCTGCACGGCGATGGACGTGATGCCGGCGCCCATGAAGCCGGCGCCGAGGACCGCGATCTTGTTGACGGCCGCGGGTTCGGGCGCCGGTTCCGGTACGCCCATGTCCTTCTTGAGCGACTGCGTCGCGAAGAACAGGAAGACGAGCTCGCTTCGACTCGGGCGTCATCGCCATCTGCCCGAACACGCGCGCCTCTTCGCGCAGTCCCAGCTCCATGCCGTTCGCCAACCCGTACTTCACCACGTCGATCGCGGCGAGCGGCGCCGGATAGTGGCCGCGCGTCTTCTCGACAACGCCCTCGCGCGCCTTCCGGTACACCAGGGCGCGTCCGAGCGGGTTGCCGTCGAGCGCCACGGCCGCGATACCGCCCCCACCCGCGTTCGATCCGCCGCGCTTTGGCTTCAGCGACCGGTCCGCCAGCTCCGCCGCTCGCCGCGTGGCGATCTGCAGGAGAATGGCCGGATGCACCATCTCGTCCACAAGGCCGATCTGGAGCGCCTTCTTCGCGCGCACGTTCTTTCCCGTGAGGATCATGTCGAGCGCCGCTGCGAACGCCGACGAGCCGCGGCAGGCGCTGCGTGCCGCCGATGCCGGGGATGAGGCCCAGCTGCACCTCGGGCAGCGCCAGGATTGTCTTCGGATGATCGGTACAGATGCGATACTGGCACGCGAGGGCCAGCTCGAGACCGCCTCCGAGACACGCGCCGTGGATGGCCGCCACCACGGGCACGCGCGATTTGTCGATCAGATGCAACAGGCGATGGCCGAACAGCGCCGCGTTCTCCGCGTCCTCCTCCGTCCGGAACTCGAGGAATTGCTCGATGTCGGCGCCCGCGATGAAGATGTCGGGCTTGCCGCTGACGATCACCGCGGCGTAGATCGTCGGGTCGTCGTCGATGCTGCCGAGGATGCGCGCGAGCTCCTCGCCAAGATCGCGATCGATCTTGTTGACACTGTCGCCCGGCTGATCGAGCGTGACGATGAGCACACCGCCGCGATTCTCGGTGGTGAGCGCTTCGGTCTCCGACGCTTCACGAATGATGGACGGCCCGGTGGTGGTCACGCGGCCCTCTCGACCACCATCGCGTGGCCCATCCCGCCCGCGGCGCACACCGTCATCAGGCCGAACTGGCCGTCGCGTCGAACCAGCTCGTTGCAGAGCGTCGTGAGGATGCGGCCGCCGGTCGCGCCGAACGGATGGCCGATGGAGATCGAGCCACCCATCACGTTGAGGCGCGAGCGATCCACTTCGCCCACCGGCTTCGAGTAGCCGGCGCGCTCGGCCCACTCGCGCGACGCCAGCCCCTTGAGGTTGCACAGCACCTGCGCCGCGAACGCCTCGTGCATCTCCACGAGGTCGATGTCCTTGAGCATCGAGACCGGCGCGCTCGAGCGCGACCGGCGCGGCGAGCACGGGCCCCATGAGCAGCTGCTCGCCGGGGTCGAGCGCCGCGTACGCGTAGGAGCGGATGTACGCCAGTGGCTTGTACCCGAGGGCGCGCGCCGTGTCGTCGCTCATCAGCAGCACCGCGCTGGCGCCATCGGTCAGCGGGGACGCGTTCCCGGCCGTCACCGTGCCGTAGCGCTTGTCGAAGACGGGGCTTGAGCGCGCGCAGTTGCTCGATGCTGGTGTCGCTGCGCACGCCGTTGTCCACCACCAGCGCCTGTTCGATACTTCGGAGGCACCCACGTCGGCTGGATCTCGGCCGTCAGGCGGCCGTCCTCCAGGCCCACTGCCGCGAGACGATGCGAGCGCAGGGCGAACTGGTCCTGGTCCTCGCGCGCGATGTGGTTGATCTTCGCCATCTTCTCGGCGCTCTGACCCATCGTTTCGCCGGTCGACGGCTCCGCGATGGCCGGCGTGATGGGGACGAGATCCTTCGGGCGGATCGAGCTGGCGATGCCGAGCACGCTGGCCGACGGATCTTCGCGCGCGACAGCGCGACGAGCTTGTCGGACATGCCCCGCGAGTGGAGGATCGGCACGTTCGACAGCGACTCCGCGCCGCCCGCGACGATCACGTCGTGGTGGCCAAGGATGATCTGGTCCGCCGCGTCCGTGATGGCCTGGTTCGCGGAGGCGCACGCCCGGCTCACGGTGTACGCCTCGACGCCCTTGGGCATGATCGGCAACAGCGACACCTCGCGCGCGATGTTGGGCGCGACGACGGACGGCACGACGGTGCCGTACACGACGGCGTCGACCTCCTTGCCGTCGAGCTCCGTGCGCTGCAGCAACTCGGCGACGCACAGCTTTCCGAGCTCGATCGCGCTGAGGTGCTTGAGCGCCGTGCCCGCCTTCGCGAACGGGGTTCGCACCCCCGCGACCACCGCGACTCGGCGGCCATTGGTGCCGTAGGGCATGCGCTGAAAGCTACTCGAAGCGGAGAGACCCGACATGGGATGACGGGATTACGGGATGACGGGAGCCAGCTGTCGTCATCCCGTCATCCCGTCATCCCCTTATCCGCCTTATGATGTGCCATGCTCAACCGCGCCGACCTGCTGCGCGACCTGTCCAGCCGGACCTTCGACGCGCTCATCATTGGCGGTGGCATCACCGGCGCCGGCACGCGCGCGACGCGGCGATGCGCGGGCTGTCCGTCGCGCTGATCGACAAGGGCGACTTCGCGAGTGGAACATCGAGCCGCTCGTCGCGCCTGATTCACGGCGGTGTCCGGTATCTCGAGCACGGGCACCTGCGGCTGGTGTTCGAGGCGAGCGCCGAGCGGCGCCGCCTGCTGCGGCTCGCGCCCCACCTCGTGCGGCCGCTGTCTTTCACCTGGCCCGTGTATCCCGGCCAGCGGCTCCCCCTGTGGAAACTTGCCGCCGGCCTGACGCTGTACGACGCGCTCTCGCTGTTTCGCAACGTGGACCGGCATCGGCGCCTGCGCCCTGAAGCCGTGCTCGAGGCAGAGCCCGCTCTGACGCGCCGAGGGGCTGCGCGGCGGCGTGCGCTACTTCGACGCCGCCACGGACGACGCGCGGCTCACTCTCGCGAACGTGCTCGACGCGCAGCGGCTCGGCGCCGTCGTGGCGAACCACGTGGCGTTCCTGGGCGTGCTCGGATCGCGCCGGCGGCGAGCGCCTCGCCCGCGTCGAGGACGCGCTGACCGGAAACCGCTTCGAGATCCGCGCGCGCGTCTTCGTGAACGCCGCCGGCCCGTGGAGCGACGCGGTGCCGCTGGATGGCGCCTCGGCCCGGAGCAAGTGCAGGGGAGCAAGGGCGCGCACATCGCCGTCGACCGCGCTCGCATCGCCAACAACGGCGCGGTGACGCTGCTGCATCCGCGCGACGGACGCGTGATGTTCGCGCTGCCCGCCGGACCGATCGCGATCATCGGAACGACCGAGGATTTCACGCGTGTGACGCCCGACGAGGTGCGCGCCAGCGAGAGTGACGTCGCGTACCTGCTGGAAGCCGCAAACCGCTTCTTTCCCGACGCGCGCCTCGAGCGATCCGACGTCGTGGCCGCGTGGGCGGGCATCCGGCCCCTGGCTCCCACGACGGGCGCCTCGGTCTCGGCGTCGCGCGAGCACAGCGTGCGAGCCGCCAACGGCACGATCACCGTGACCGGCGGCAAGCTCACCACGTATCGCGTGATGGCGCGTGACGTGGTAGACGAGCTGCAGCGCGCCCTCGGGTTACGCCGAACGCCCGCGGGAACGCGGCACCGGCCGCTGCCGGGCGCGGACACGCACGCGGTCCCGCAGGAGCAGGAGGAGCCGGAGATCGTCACGGGGCTACCGTACCGGATGGGTGCCATGCGCCGTGGCGTGGACCAGGAGTTGGCGTGCACGCTGGGCGACCTGCTCATCCGCCGCACGCACGTGGCATTCGAGACGCGCGACCAGGGCCGCTCCGCGGCGCGCAAGGTGGCGGCGTTCCTCGGCTGGGGCGACCGGGAGCTGACGCGATACGACGCAGAGGTCGAGCGGATATTCACCGTCGACGACTGAGGCGCCGTTTTGCTCGTTTGGCGTTTGGCGTTTTGGCGACAAGCTCCAAACCCCCAACTTCAAACCGCTTTCACGTCGTCGTGAATCGTTTGCAGCTCGATCAGCTTGAGGCGCCGCGTCGCCGCCGGCAAACGCAGCACGATTTCGTCGCCGACCGCCTTGCCCAGCAGCGCGCGCCCGATCGGCGACGCCATAGTGACGTGCCCTTCCTCGAACTCGACCGCGTCGCCGAACACCAGGTTGTACACTTCGCGCTCGCGTGTCTTTTCGTCCTGCACCACGACGCGAGAGCCGAGCCCGACCCGGTCCAGCGGGATCTGGGACATGTCTATGGACGACAACTTGCTGAGCCGCGAGCGGAGATGTCCGAGCCGCGCCTGCACGAACTGCTGCCGCTCGAGCGCGGCCTTGTATTCGCTGTTCTCGCGCAGGTCGCCGTGCTCGACCGCCTTCCGAATCTCGTTCGGCAGCGTGACGTTCAGCTCGTACTGCAGTTTTTCGACTTCTTCGCCCAGCTTGCGCTTGAGTTCTTCGATCATCGACAACCGCCGGTGACAGAAAAGGGCAGCGCCCGGCCGTGGAGCCGGGCGCGCAGTACGTATTGCATTGTACCTGCCGCCCGAACGCAGTCCAGACCTCGAGCACGCGCATGATCGAGCTGACCCGCCACGACGACGTACTGCGTCTGCGCATGTGGACGCGGCGCAGCGCTTCGGTGGGCTACGACGTCAGCGCGTACCTCGTGCGCGGCGTGCTCGATCGACACCGGTTTCCGCCACGTGCGCGGCGATCTCGAGCGCGCCCTGGCCGAGGCTGCGTCCCCGCGGCGTCGTCGTGACCCACTGGCACGAGGATCATGCGGGCAATGCGCCGACACTCGCGGCGCGGTATCCGATGTGGATGTCCGAGTACACCGAGCGCAAGCTGCGCGAGCGCCAGCAGGTGAAGCTCTATCGCCACTTCACGTGGGGCCGGCCCGAACGCGCTGCGTCGGCGCACTGAGGCCGTTCGATCCGTCGCCGCTCCGGTCGATCTCTGACGCCGGGACATTCTCCTGATCATCACATCGTGTTCGACGCGGAGACCGCGACGCTCTTCTCCGGCGACCTGTGGCTCGGCATCCGAGGTCCGCGTCATGGGCGGGACCGAGAATCCGTACGAGATCATCGAGAGCCTCGACGCGCGCGATCGCGTTGAGGCCGGAGCGCATGTTCGACGCGCACCGCGGCCTCGTGAACGCCCGGTGGACGCGCTCCTGCCAAACGGAACTGGCTCCAGAACACCATCGGAGAGATCGAGCGCCGCCTGAGCGCGGGCCAGGGCGAGCCGCAGATCCTGCGCGAGGTGCTCGGCGGCGACGAGCGGACGGCGATCGTGAGTCAGGGCGAGTACTCTCGCCGCAACCTCGTGCGCACTGTGGCAACGCATCGCGAGGGCTCGGCCGGTCGGAGGGGCTGAGGTCGGCCGGCGCGGGTTTTATCGAGCCGCGCCAAAGAGGAAGCCGCACACCGTTGGAGGTCTCGGCGGCGCAAGGTTAACGCGGACCACACGGACCACGCGGAAACAACACGCTGACACGGCAAACAGCGGCTTGCCATTTGTTGCTTGCGTGTAGGACTCGAACCGCGAAACCCCAAGAACCAACCGCCGTTGCTGTTTCCGCGGCAGTTGTCCGCGTCTTCCGCGTGGTCCGCGATAGCCTCGCGCCAGTCGGAACCAGACCTGCAGATCGACTACCGATGCATCGGCAACTTTGCGTCAGGTTGCGGCGCGATGCCCTCGCCGGTCGAGCGACGATACTCGTCCATCAGCCGTCGCATCATCGCGCCACGCCGATCGTAGAGGCGCTTGAGCTTGCGCGGCTTGTGCCGCGCGTGCGCGTACGCCGTGAGCAGCGGCAGCGCGACCGTCGTGTCCAGGTAGCACACCACGGCGTCCGGCAGGCGATCCGGGTCGATCTTCCCCCAGCTCACCGCCTCGGCCGGCGTCGCGCCCGACAGGCCGCCCGTGTCGGGACGCGCGTCGGTGATCTGCAGGAAGTAGTCGTGCCCCTTCTCGTCGATGCCGAGCACTTCCTGGATCTGCGGCTCCGTCTGCAGCGCGAAGTTCTTCGGGCTGCCGCCGCCGCAGATGAGCACCGCGGACTTGCCGCCGCTGCGCTTGGCGTCGAGCACGATCGCCGCCGTCTCGTTCACGTCCGCGTTCGGGTCGATGACGCACTTGTTCCCGTCGAGCGCCAGCGCCGCGACGTTCATGCCGATCGACGAGTCGCCGGGCGACGACGTGTAGATCGGCACGCCGGCTTCGTAGGCGGCGCCGAGCAGCGACTTCTTCCCGATGCCCGAGCGTCTTCTCGCGCTCGCGCACGTACTTGCCGCAGAGGTAGTGGAACTCCGCGCTCGACATCGGCTGCTGGAACTCCGGCGCCTGGATGATCGCGCGGAAGAACGCGTCGGTGGACAGCAGCACGTCGTAGTCGAAGAAGACGTCGTAGATGCGCACGACGCCTTCTTCGCGCAGGACGACGTCCGACTCCTGCGGGTTGCCGCGGTGCATCGCGAGCCCGAGCCCGAAGTGCGTGTCGTGGTACAGGTTCGCGCCGGTCGAGATGATCCAGTCCACGAACCCGGACTCGATCAGCGGAATCAGCGCCGCCATGCCGAGTCCGGCGGGCGTCAGCGCGCCGGTGAGCGTCATCCCGACGGTGACGTCGGGCTCGAGCATCTTCTTCGTGAAGAGCTGGCAGGCCTCGCGCAGCCGCGCGGCGTTGTAGGCCAGGAACGCGCCGTCGATCAGATCCGCCACGGTCTCGGTGCCGTCGATGGGCCGCGGAGCGATCGGCTCGCCGCGCAGGAACCGGCTCTTCTCGTTCGCGACGTGGCGCGCACCGGCGCGCTCGCGCTCCTCGGCCGCCCGTTTCTGCTCGCCTTTGGGTCCTGCGGCCGAGGCGCGCGTGCCGTGCCGCGACGCCTTGAATCCGCCCCGCCCGCGTGCGGCTTCACGCCCGTCGTCAGGCCCGCCGTCACGTCCGCCTTTACGTCCGCCTTTGCGTCCGCTCTTACGTCGCCGTTCGCTTTCTTGGCCACTCAGATCTTCTCCGTTCGCGCCAGCGCGTCCGGGCGCTGCTGCGCCTCGTACGCATCCACGACGATCTTCGCCGCTTCCGCGGGATCGTCCGTCAGGATCATGAGGTCCATGTCCCCGGCCGAGATCTTCCGCTCGCCGAGCACGCGCGACTGGAGCCAGCGGATCAGTCCGGCCCAGTAGTGCCGGCCGAAGAGGATCACCGGGAACTGATAGATCTTGCCGGTCTGGATCAGCGTGAGCGCCTCGAACGCTCATCGAGCGTGCCGAAGCCGCCGGGGAAGATGATGAACGCGTTCGAGTACTTGATGAACATCGTCTTCCGCACGAAGAAGTAGCGGAAGTTGATGAGCGTATCGACGTACGGATTCGCGCCCTGCTCGAAGGGCAGCTCGATGTTGCAGCCGATGGAGCGGCCGCCCGCCAGCTTCGCGCCGCGGTTCGCCGCCTCCATGATGCCGGGACCCGCGCCGGTGATGATGGCGAAGCCCTCCTCGGCGAGCAGGCGGGCGACCTCCTGCGCCGCGCCGTACTGCGGGTCGTCGGATGCGTGCGCGCCGAGCCGAAGATCGTGACGCCCTTCGTGACCGACGCGAGGTTGTCGAATCCCTCGATGAACTCCCACATGATGCGCATCACGCGCCAGGTGTCCTGCCGCGTGAAGTCGGTCGGGTCCGCCGACGGCCCCTGGAGGAGCTTCTCGTCCTCGGTGACCGGCATGCTGAACGTGCGGATGTCGTCGTCGACCTTGCGCACGCGCGCCCGCGCGACGCGTCACCGATTCCTGTGACGGCGGCGTGCGCCCGCCGCGAGGTGTCCCTCCTCGGTGCGCTCCCGCAGCCCCTCCCGCGCGTCGAGCCTCCGCGGAGGCCAGCAGCGCCGAACTGGCGCGCTTGCCCGACGCCGTCCGCGGCTGGCTGTTGGCGCGCGGATCGCTCTCGGCGCCGGCGTCCGGTGCCTTGCGGCCTGCGGATTCGCCGGCTGTCTTCCGTGATGGCATGGCGAGTGAGTTTAGGCCATCCTGGCTGTAACTTGCACTGCTGGCTCGACATGTCCGTCATCGTCCTTCTCGCCGACGGCGCGCGCGCCGATACGCTCGCCGCAGCGCTGGACTCCGGTGCCCTGCCGGCGCTCGCGCGGCTCCGCGCCCGAGGGCGGCCTTTCACGAGGTCACGCTCCACGTTCCCGTCCGTCACCGGACCGGCGTACACGCCGTTCCTGATGGGACGGTTCCCGGGATCGGTCGGGCTGCCCGGGCTGCGATGGTTCGACCGGTCGCGCGAGGCGTGCACTTTTCCCGACTACAGTCGCAGCTACGTCGGGCTACCAGATGCGCGCGGTCGATCGCGACATCGATCCCGCCGCCCCCACCATCTTCGAGCTCGTGCCCGAGAGCGTCGCCGCGCTGAGCGTGATCACGCGCGGCCTCCCGCGCCGCCGGCAGCTGGCGTCGCTCACGCCGCGCTCCGCATGGCGGGCCGCACGCACGCACTTTCGCGGCGACGTCGAAGGCTGGCTCGCACGTGGATCGCGACGTCGCCAAATCGGTCGTGCGAGCGCGTGCGCGCCGAGCGCCGCGCCGTTCGTCTTCGCCGCGTTCACCGGCGTCGACAAGATGTCGCACGCGCGCGGGCACGCCAGCGACGGCGTGATCGAGGCGCTCCGCATCGTGGACGACACGGCGGGCGCCATCGGCGACGAGCTGCGACGCCACGGCGGCGACCACGCACCTCTGGGTCACGAGCGATCACGGCCACTCCCGCGTCACGCACCACGAGGACCTCGCCCGCGTGATCGAGCAGTTCGGCCACCGCGTGATCGCGCATCCCTGGGTCTACCGGCTCGGCGCCGACGTCGCCGTGATGGTGAGCGGCAACGCCATGGCGCACGTCTACGTGGACCTCGGCCGGCGCCGACGGCCGTTCTTGAAGCGGCATGTCGGAACGGTGGCGCGAACTGGCAGATCAACTTGTGTCTCGTGAATCCATCGACTTGCTGCTCGTGCCCGTGGACTGTGACACGTGCGAGGTCTGGTCGCGCACGCGCGGGCGCGCGACCGTGGTGCGCTCCGGGGACCGGTACTCGTATCGGACCGAGCGACGGCGATCCGCTCGGAGTCGGCCGCGAGCTGTGCGATCTCGACGCCGCGGAGGCGCACGCGCGCCACTCGCCACACGGACTACCCGGACTCCGTCGTCCAGATCGCCAGGCTCGCGGGCTCCGAGCGCGCCGGCGACCTGATTCTTTCCGCGTCGCGCGACTGGGACTTCCGCGCGCGCTACGAGCCGATTCCGCACGTCAGCTCGCACGGCGCGCTGCACCGCGAGCACATGATCGTCCCGCTGCTGCTGGACCGCCCTCCCAGCCGCACGCCGCGCCGCACCACCGACGTGATGCCCAGCGCGCTCGACGCGCTCGGGCTGGCGATCCCACCCGGACTCGACGGCGAGTCGTTCCTGTGAGCTGGACGCGCCTCGCGCTCTCACTCGTGGGACGCTCGCTGCGACATCCGCCCACCGGCGTCGCGCTCATCCGGGTGGCGTGGCGCTTTCGCCGGCGCGGCTGGGCAACGCGATTCCCCTTCCTGCCGCTGCCGGCGCGTGAGTACGTCCGCTGGCGCATGCACACGGCGTATGGACGCGACGACGCCGTTCCGCCGGCGGATGACCTCGTCCGCTACGCCCGCTGGGCGACGCGCGACTCATGACGGCGGCCGTCGCTTCGCTGGAGCAACGCGTCAAGCAGCGGGCGCGGGCGCTCGGCTTCGACCCCGTGGGCATCACGTCGCTGGGAATCGCGGCCACATACGAGGCGTTCGCCGAGTGGCTGCGCAGCGGCTACGCGGGCGAGATGACATACTTGCCGCGCGGCGCTGAGAAGCGACGCGACACGCGCCTGCCGTTCGATGGCGCGCGGTCCGCGATCGTGGCCGCCCTGGATTACGGCGGCAAGCAGCCCGGCGGCACGATAGCGAAGTACGCGCGGGGCGACGACTACCACGACGTCATGATCCGCCGGCTCGAGACTCTGCACCAGTGGATCGAGGCCGAGCTCGGCCGGCGTGTGCGGCGCAAGGCCTACGTGGACACGGGGCCGATTCTCGAGCGCGACCTCGGCCAGCGCGCCGGGCTCGGCTGGATCGGCAAGAACACGATGCTTATCAACCCGCGGCGCGGATCGTTCTTCTTCCTCGGCGCGCTGCTGGTGGATCTCGAGCTCCAGCCCGACGCGCCCTTCGAAGCGGATCGCTGCGGCAGCTGCACGCGCTGCCTCGACGCCTGCCCCACGGATGCGTTCGTCGCGCCGCGCGTCATGGACGCCAGGCGGTGCATCTCGTACCTCACCATCGAGCACCGCTCAGACATCGCCGCCGAGTTCCAGCCGGTCATAGGCGACCAGCTCTACGGCTGTGACATCTGCCAGGATGTCTGCCCCTGGAATGTCTCTTTCGCGAGCGAGCTCGGCGATCCGGCGCTTTCGCCCCGCCCCGAGAACGTAAACCCCGATCCGGCGGAGTTGCTGGCGCTCGACGACGAGGGGTTCCGTCGCCGGTTCAAGGGTTCGCCGATCAAGCGCGCTAAACGCGCTGGATTGGCGCGCAACGCGTCGATCGCGCTCCGGAATCGCGGTAGCGAGCGGTCCCACTAGCGACCCCAGGCGCGTTTCCTTATTGTCGGGAAATTCGTCTTGTTTTCGGAAGTCGTGACGTGCTCGACTCGCGAATACCTCCCTTCGCGAACCTACCTCGAGCGCGTCGCGGTGGCTGCCACCTCCATTCCGCCAGACGTTGCGACGTTCGTTTCTCGCACTCTCCATTGCCGCTACTGGCATCGGATTGACCGGTGCCGCGATCCAGGCGCGCGCGCCTGAGCGTGGGAACGGGTTCGCTTTCGAATCGCTGTCCTCCGGCTCCGTGGTGCGTGACGACGAGCGCGAAGGCATTCGCCGCGCGCTGAGACTGGCGGAATCCGGCACGTACATCGGCGAAATCCTGACCGCGCGCGATTCCGCGCTGGCGCGCTGGCGCGACCGCAAGGGCGATCCGTTGCGCGTCTGGATCCAGCCGACCTCGCGCATCGACGACTGGCACAAGCGGTACGTCCGCGAGGTTCGCAACGCGTTCGTCGCGTGGGACACGCTTCGGCTTCCCGTGCGGTTCCGCATGGTGGCCGACTCGGCCAAGGCGCACATCCACGTCACCTGGATCGACCGGTTCGCCGAGCCGATCAGCGGACGCACCCGCTGGGCCAGGGACGAGGACTACTGGATCACGGACGCCAGCATTCTTCTCGCCGTGCACCACACCTCGGGTGAGATCCTCGAGGACGACGCGATGCATGCGATGGCGCTGCACGAGATCGGACACCTGCTGGGGCTCGATCACACGTCCGATGCGTCCAGCGTAATGGCACCCAGGGTGCGCGTGCGGCGATTGTCCGACGTGGATCGCGAGACCGTGCGCGTGCTCTACTCGCACCCCGCCGGCTCGTTGCGCTACAGCGCGCGCTAAGGCGCGACCCGTTCGCGGTGCGCGTCCGCGATTTCGCAGTTCCGCTCACGCTCCTCGGAGGCATCGCCGCGTTCATCGTGGCACAGGGCGTGAAGATGCGGCAGCAGCCGGTGTCGGTCGTCGCGGCGCCGGCGCTGCGGGCCGAGCGAGCCGAGCGAGCCGAGCGAGCCGAGACGGGACCCGATGCGGTGCGGCCGCAGGGCAATGCGGCGACGGTTGCCGGACCGCCCGCTTCGTCGGCCGGGCCGGTCGACGGTCAGACGCTCGTCCAGAGCTCGTCCGAGTCCGCGCCGGCGCGCGATACCGCTGCCGTGAACGCGATGATCCGGGAGGGTTCCGCCGGTACGTATCTGCGAGAGATCCTCGATCGCCAGGAAGGTGTCCTCGTCCGCTGGCCCACTCGCCTGAGCGCGGTGAGGGTCTGGATCGAGCGCGATCGCTTGGGTCCGGATTGGCTTCCCGCCTATCCCGTCGTTGCCGAGCGTGCGTTCGCCGAGTGGCAGGAAGCCGGCTTCCCGCTGCGCTTCGATATCGTGCGCGATTCCGCGTCGGCGGAGATCCGGATTCTCTGGATCGACCAGTTTTCCCAGGATTTCGGCGACCAGATCGGGGTCGCGCGCACAGCGCGCGACCAGCACGGCTGGCTGCACCGCGCCGAGATCACGATTGCGACGCACGATCGGCTGGGACGCCCGCTCCCTCCGTCGCTGATCGCCGGCACGGCCCGCCACGAGGTCGGGCACGCGCTGGGGCTGAGCCACTCGCTCAGTCCCGGTGACGTCATGCATCCGGAATCCAAATCCCCCGTGATCAGCAGTGCCGACCGGCGCACGCTGCATCTGCTCTATCTGCTGCCGCCCGGACAGGTGAAGTAGCGGGCCGAATTCTTGCCGAGTTCACCTCGGCAATGAGCCACAGCTACGACGTCGCCATCGTCGGCGGCGGACCCGCAGGACTTTCCGCGGGCTGCTTTCTCGCACGTTCCCTCCACTCGGTGGTGCTGGTGGACAGCGGCGACCCGCGGAACTGGGAAACACGCGGCATCAATTGTTATCTCGGCCTCCCGAGCGTCAGGCCGGGCGAGCTCCGGGAGCGCGGACGCGAGGATGCGCGAGGCTACGGAGTCGAGCTCCTGGATGATTGCGTGGACCGCGCGATCAGGACCGACGGGCGGTTCGTGCTCACGACGCACGGCGCCATCGAGATCGTCGCGCGGCGACTGCTGCTGGCAATCGGTCTCAAGGATGTGTGGCCCGACATTCCAGGACTGGTACGCGTGTACGGCGAGACGGCCCACGTCTGCCCCGATTGCGACGGCTACGAATGCCGCGACAGGAAGACGGTCGTCCTCGGACACGGCCGCAAGGCGGTCGCCATGGCGCTGGATCTCGCGACCTGGACGCGAGAGGTCATCATCTGCACCAACGGATCGCCGCCCGAGCTGGACGTGTCGGAATACTGCCGCAAGCTCGACGCGCTCAACATCCCGGTGATCACCGAGAAGATTCGGCGCATCACCGAGAGTCGCGGCATTGTGCGCTGCCTCGAGTTCGAAAACGGGATGGAGCTCGACGCCGAGCGCATCTTCATCGCCATCGGCCAGTACCCGGCTGACGACCTCGGCGCCCAGCTGGGGTGCGAGCGCGACGAGGACGGACACATCATCGTGGATCGCGGCTACCGCACGTCGGTCGAGGACGTGTACGCCGCCGGAGACATCGTCCCGGGGACACAGCTCGCCGTCGCGGCCGCGGCGGACGGAGCCGTCGCCGCGCTGGCGATTCACCGATCGCTCGTGCCCGAAGAGCGGCGGCTCACGTCCGTCGCGTGAAGCCCGCGGCTGGGCCGCGAGGCTACTGCCAGCGCAGCAGGATGTCGCGCTGCTTGCCCTCGCGGACAACCAGCAAGCGCACTCCCTCACTCGCGTTGCCCTCGGCCACTACGCGCTGGAGTGCGCGGATCGTGGCGACGGAACGCCCATCGGCCTGCGTGACGATGTCGCCATCGCGCAAACCGGCCTCGTGCGCGGGAGTGCCCGGCATCACTTCAGTCACGAGAACGCCCTCCTTGACGCGGAGCACCTTTCCGAGACCTTCGGTGATAGTCAAGACATGAGCCCCGGCGATGCCGTTGTTAAAGACCCAGACAGCGGGCATCCTCGGTACCGGTGTCTCCCCTTGCTGGGGCACGCCGGGCACGCGCACCCGCCGCGGTCCGTCCGGTTCGCTCCCCGGACGCGGAGTCGGCGGACCGCCGCGCTCGACGTAATACTCCGGCGCCTCGCCCACGATCACACGCAGGTCCTTCGAGTTCCCCTCGCGGCGCACCCGCATCACGATCTTCGATTCCGGAATCAGCAGCTTCGTGAGCGAGACCTCGTTCTCGCGAATGTCCGTTCCGTTCAACGCCAACAGCGTGTCGCCCTGCAGAATGCCCGCCCGTTCGGCCGGTGAGCTGGGCTCCACGAGTGCGATGCGCGGATACTGGTAAAAGCGGATCAGGCGTTCGCCGCTGCGGATGACGTCCCGGTTCGGGCCGTCGAACGTGACGCCGAGGTAGCCTCGCGTGCGAAAGCCCTGCAGGATCGTGATCTGCGCCCTGACGGCGTCGCCTTGAGCCGCTTCTACCGCTTCCGCCGCAAGTTGCGCCGCAATGACGCCCGAGTGCGCCGACGCATCGAGCAGCCTCTGGAGCGCGAGCACGGTGCGGTTCATCTCGTCCGCCACACGCTCGCGGTCCGGTGATCCCGGGCCGCGACTGTCCAGCTCCCGGCGCAGGGAATCGAGCCTGACCAGGAGCCTTTCCTGGCGGACCCGCATGGAGTCGCGCGCCGGGCAGCCGGCGCAGCGCGATCGCGCCGCGACCACACGCCCGCCTGACCCCGTCTGGATCGGCCCGGCTCCGGCCGGTGGCGCCAGCAGCGTTGTCGCCGCGGCGAATAGGAAGAAACCGATTCGAGACATCGTTAGAAGCTGTAGAGCCGCGCGCTTGCCGGCAGGACAGTGTTGAGCTGGCGCAGCGTGGCTTCACGCTGGCCGAACGAATTGAGGTAGAAATCGTTGATGACCGGATCGTAGGGCGCGTCGTCGAGCGCCTCGCGCATCGTGCGCGACACGCGGTCGAGCGCCGAGAGTCGGGCCTTCATGACCGCGGGCGTTTCCATCGGCCGGCGAATCGAGTCGTTGGCCGCGAGGAACGAGACGGCGCGCTGGTGGCCTTCGGCGAAATAGTCCTTCCACTTCCGCGCGTTTTCGACGGACGCGAACGCCGCGGTCAGCGAATCGAGACCGGACGGCGCCACGTTCTGCGGCGGCGCGCCCACCAGATCCGGGAACACGGGCGCGCTCGTGGTCGCGCGCCCGAGCGCGACACCACCGGCGACGAGCAGAATCGCCGCGGCTGCCCGCAGCCACCAGTTCGAGGTCGGCATGGACGGCGCCGCCGCGTGTCGCTGCGGTCGCCCGACTATCAGGCCGTCCGCCCGCAACGCCCTGGACAGAGTATCCCAGCGGGTCAGCGGCAGCCCCATGGACTCCCGCTCGCTGAGCGCCATCGCCAGCACGGACCGGTGCGCTTCGAGTTCGCGCGCGCAGTCGGCGCACTGCGCCAGATGGGTGTGTTCGGCGGCATCGGGCTGCTCGTCCGCGAGCGCCGCGAGCCGTTCAATAGACAGGTGCGACATTTTGCATGTCCTTCCGCAG
This sequence comes from uncultured Gemmatimonadaceae bacterium, assembly GCA_963724885.1. Classification (GTDB taxonomy): domain Bacteria; phylum Gemmatimonadota; class Gemmatimonadetes; order Gemmatimonadales; family Gemmatimonadaceae; genus DASPMP01. Next base: position 1,731,782 of record CAVRWG010000005.1, read on the forward strand.
TGGCGTATCAACAAGGTGCGCGAGCAGTGTGCGGAGCTTCGCCCGTGCCTTGAACAACTGTGATTTCGATCCGCCCGAAGTGATGCCCAGTCGTTCGGCGATCTCCTCGTGCGTGAATCCCTCGACGTCGTGCAGCAGGAACACCGCGCGCGCTCCCGGCGAGAGCTTGGCCGCCGCTCCCTCGATTGTCGCCAGCATGAACGCCCGCTCCGGCTCCTGCTCGACCACCGCCGAATCCTCTTCGACGTCAGTTTCGATCTTCGCCAGCCGCCGGGTCTTGCGCAGCGCGTTCAGCGTTCGATTCACCGCGATGCGATGGGCCCACGTGCCGAAGCGCGACTCGCCACGATACTGGGGCAGCGCGCGGAAGATCTGGATCCAGACCTCCTGCGCGATGTCCGCCGCCAGGTCGAGTTCGTTGCCCACCAGCCGGCGCACCACCGCGTCGATGTGAGGCGCGTGGCGCGACCACAGGGCGCGCATGGCCCCTTCGTCGCCTTCGATGGCACGCTGGATGGTGTGCTTTTCGTTCTCCATGACGTCGGAAGGTTGGTCACGAGGGTGTGACACAACGGTTTACTGCCGGGCAGGTAATATTGTGCGTCGCAGGCGACCCGGACCCTCGGATTTGCTTCGGTTCGTCGGACGCTCGCCACAATGCTGTGACGTTCGTTACCGACTCCTGGCGTCCAGAGTGCGTTTTTAGAGGGATAACCGCTTTTGCGGTGTGGTGTTAGGGCCAGGTTACGCGGTACATGGCTTGCTCGTTCTTGCAGATGCTTCCATAATGTGGGGCTCGGCGCGCGATCTTGGGAACCTCTTGTTCCCCGGGTTGTATCCCCAATGGCAGCACAGTCATAGCCACCGGTGTATTCATAGCGCCATTATCGAGGCATAGGTTGGATCCGTGCTGACGTCGCTGCTGACTTCCGCTCTGCTTTTCGCGGCCGCTGATTCCGCGGCCGCTGATTCTGCGTCCATTGGTGGACTTCCCTCCAAGGCGCCGTCGGCGGTCGGGATGTCGGCATCCCGCCTTCAGAAGATCGACAGGGTGCTGGCGCGCGCCATCAAGGCGGGCGGATTTCCGGGAGCGTCAGTGGTCATCGGCCGCCGCGGGGCTACAGTCCTCGAGAAGGGCTTCGGGAACCTGAGCTGGAGCGGCAGGAACCCGGTCGTTCCCGAGCAGACGATCTACGATCTCGCCTCGCTCACCAAAGTGGTGGGCACCACGACCGCGATCATGATCCTCTTCGACGAAGGCAAGGTTCGCCTCGAGGATCCGGTCTCGAAGTTCATTCCCGAGTTCAGCGGCGGCGCCAAGGACGACATCACGGTCCGCCAGCTTCTCGAGCATCGGTCCGGCCTGCCGGCAGGGCGCGATCTGTGGCGCATCGCGCTGAGCCCCGACGAAGCGCGCCGCGCGGTGCTCGAGACGCCGCTCGAATGCTCGCCCGACCGGTGCATGATCTACTCCGACCTCGGCGCGGCCGTGCTCGGCTTCATCGTCGAATCAGTCAGCGGGCAGCGCCTGGACGCGTTTCTCCAGCAGCGGGTCTTCGATCCCCTGGGGATGAAGGAGACGAGCTTCCGGCCGCACTGGACGTTACGCGATCGCATCGCACCCACGGACCTGACGCCGCCGCGCGGATATCCCCTGCGCGGTGAAGTCCACGACGAGAACGCCTTCGCGCTGGGCGGCGTCGCGGGGCACGCCGGCCTCTTCAGTACTGCTTCGGATCTGGCCGTCTTCGCGCAGATGATGCTGAACGGCGGCGTCATCAACGGCGTTCGCATCGCGGCCGACAGCACCATCAAGCTGTTCACACGGAACACCCCGTCGCGCGGAACGCGCGCGCTGGGATGGGACACCTGCGGCCACGACGGCAGCTGCGGCAAGTACCTCAGCACGCGCGCGTACGGACACACGGGATTCACGGGCACCTCGCTCTGGATCGACCCGGATCGCGACCTCTTCGTGATCCTGCTGACCAACCGCGTCCACGCCGCGCGCGTGCGCTTCCCGTCCAAGGTGATCGCCGACATCCGCGCGGACATCGCGGACGCCGCCGCTCTGTCCGTGCGCAACAGCGACGGTGAGCTGCTGGCGATGCCGGCGTCGTTCCGCGCCGACCGCGCGGCCGGGTGGAATCGCCCGATACGCTCGCGGTCGTCGCGCTCGCGGCGCTCGAAGGCGAAAAAGCCCACCGTCAAGCGGACAGCTTCCGTCCCGGCGAGCTCCAGCAGCGTCGGCTGAGCCGGGCTTGCTCCACGGCCAGCGGATCGGCGATAGTGCAGGTATGACCGATCCCACGCAGCCGCCCGCGCCCGCACCGCCCGCGCCTGACCAACCCGCCGCCGACCTCACCGAGGACTCGGTGCGTCTGGCGCTGCGGAAGGTGAAGGACCCCGAGCTCAACCTCAACATCATTGATCTCGGTCTCGTCTATTCGATCACCGTGGATGACGGCAACAAGGTGATCGTGGACATGTCGCTCACGTCTCCGGGCTGTCCGGCCGGGCCGCAGATCATGCAGGACGTGGAGCGCACGATTCAGGCGCTGCCGGGCGTCGGCAAGGTGGTGGTCAATCTCGTGTGGGAGCCATACTGGACCCCCGAGCGCATCGAGCCCAAGGTGCGGGCGTATATGGGGATCTGAACCCCAGTGCTTAGTGCTTGGTGCTTGGTGCCTGGTGCCTGGTGCCTGGTGCCTGGTGCCTGGTGCCTGGTGCCTGGTGCCTGGGAGGGTCAACGAAGCACGAATAACGAAGCACGAATAACGCACAACGAAGCACTAGCTTCGCTTCAGCGCCTCCACAAATCCGTCTCCAAGCACCTCCACCTGCCACCGCCGCAGCTCGGGGATGGCAGCCAGTTCCTCGCCGCTCCGCGGATTCTTGCGCGCCACGACCTCGAGCCGCTCACGCGACGCCAGCACACCCGGATCGAGGTCGAGACGCTGCGCGGCGGCGTCCCGCACCGTCTTGAGCGCGGCGACGCGGTTGTCGAACCCGGGGTCCCGGTCCCACCGCGGCGAGCGCGGAAAGCGCGGCAGGTCCGCTTCCGGGACGTCCAGGCCACGGTTCACGGCGGCCAGGAGCTCGTTCGAGCGATTCTCGAGGATGCCGCGAGAGATGCCGCGCACGCGCGACAGCGCCTCGCGATCCTTCGGCTGCGAACGCGCGATGTCGAGAAGCTGCTCGTTGCCGATGACGCGAAAAGTCGCGCGATCCATGCCCTTGGCGACCCCGTCGCGCCACGCCACCAGCTCGCGCAGAATCGCAAGCTCCCGGCGCGAGAGATCGCGCGCGCCCTTCACGCGCAGGAACGCAGACGCCGAATCGTCATCGCCCCACTTCGTGCCCTCGAGCCGGGCGAACTCCTCGCGCGCCCACGCGAGTCGCTCCCTGGCTTGCAATTCGTCTCGCATCCTGTCGCGCAGTTCCAGCAGGTACAGCGTATCCAGCTCGGCGTATGCCAGCATGTCGGGCGGCAGGGGTCGCATCGACCAGTCCGCGCGTTGATGCTTCTTGTCCAGCTTGACGCCGAAGTAGCGCTCCAGCAGCGCCGCGAGCCCGAACGCTTTCAGCCCGAGCAATTGCGCGGCGATGCGCGTGTCGAAGATGTTGCGCACGTGCCAGCCGTAGTCGCTGTGCAGCAACCGGAGATCGTAGTCCGCGTCGTGCAGCACGACCTCGATCCCGGGATTCTCCAGGAGCGCGCCGAGTGGCGCGAGCCGGTCCGCCGGCACCGTCAGCGGATCGATGATGGCGCCGCTCTCCCGCGTCGAGAGCTGGAGCAGGTAGATGCGGTCTTCGAAGCGATGGAAGCTGGCTCCCTCGGTATCCAGAGCCAGTTCCCGGGTCGACAGGATGCCGGCGAGGTGCCGGGACGCGGCATCCGGTGTGTCGATGAAGGCGGATGTATGTTTGACCACTCCTGAACTCTAAGAGGGCAAGCGCCGGCATGAGCACACCGGATCCCGGAAGCGCACCGCCATCCAAACCGGCGGAGGTGATTCCACCCCCCGTCGAGCCGCCGCTGCCACCCATGCCGGCCCCGCCTCGGGAGCGGACCGTGGGCTGGCACAGCAAGGACGTCGCGCGCGCCGTGGCGCTCGCGATGGGGATTTACCTGCTGCTTCAGCTTCTCTGGTTCGCCAACGCGTTGGTGCTGGTGGCGTTCCTCGGGGTGCTCTTCGGGCTCGCCGTCGAGGCGGGCGTTGACCGGCTGGAGCGCTTTCGCATTCCGCGCGGGGTCGCCGCCGCTATGATTGTCGTCGGCTTCTTCGGCTTCCTTGTCGGGGTCGGAGCGTTGCTGGCGCCGACCGTTCGCGAGCAGAGCGTGGTGCTCAGGACCAAGATCCCGGAAGCCGTCGATCGCGTCGAAGAGTGGGTGAAAAAACGGCAGAGTGGGCTGCTGGGCGCCGTGCTGGGAAGGGAACGAGAGCCGGTGCCGCCGGCTGCCGGACAGACGTCGGGGGCCGCCGACAGCGTCGGCCCGGGAGCGGCCGCGCCGGACACGATCGCCGCACAGGCCGACAGCGCGCGAGCCGCCGCACTGGCCGACAGCGCGCGAGCCGCCGCGCAGGCCGAAACGCTGAGCAGGAGCCTGGGCCGCCAGCTTGGTGGCGTGACGCGGTACGTCTTTCCGTTTCTCTCGTCGACGGTCGCCGTCTTTGCCGGGATCCTGCTCATCATCTTCATGGCGATCTACATCGCGGCCGATCCGGAGACCTACCATAACGGCCTGATGCACCTGTTCTCGCATCCTCTTCGCAAGCGGGCGGGCGAAGTGCTGAGCGCGATGGCGAACGTGTTGCGGCGCTGGCTGGTGACCCAGATGATCGCGATGGCGGTGATCGGCACGGTCACCACCATCGTGCTGCTGATCCTCGACGTGAAGGCGGCGTTGGCGCTGGGCCTGATCGCGGGCCTGCTGGAATTCATCCCGACCGTCGGTCCGATTTTCTCCGCGGTACCGGCTGTCGCAATGGGGTTTGTGGATTCCCCACAGAAAGCACTCACCGTCGCGGTGGCTTACATCGGCATCCAGTTCCTCGAGAACCACCTGCTGATCCCCATGCTCATGAAGGGCGGCGTAAACGTGCCGCCGGTCCTGACCATTCTCGGACAGGCACTCTTCACCCTGCTCTTCGGGTTTCTCGGGCTCATGGTCGCGGTGCCCGCCATGGCCGCCTCGCTGGTTGCCGTCAAGATGCTGTACGTCGAGGGCGTCGTGGGCGACGACGTAGCCGTGATGAAGAAGGACGAGAGTGGCTGAGCTGCCGCTGGTGCGGCAGTTTCCCGCGTTCGCTGAGATCCCTCGCGCCGCGTTCGGCAGCTTTCCGACGCCGGTGGAGCGCATCAGGCTCGCCGACGGCCGCGATCTCCTCGTGAAGCGCGACGACTTGTCCGCCGGCCGGAGAGCGGGCGGCAACAAGGTGCGGGGCCTCGAATGGCTGCTGGGCGAGGTCGAACACGGGGACCGCGTCGTGACGGTCGGGGCGCGCGGTTCCAGTCACGCACTGGCCACGGCGCTGTGCGCCCGGCGACGCGGCGCGAGCGCGACGCTGGTGCGCTGGAATCAGGAGATGAACGACGCGGCGCGCCGGGTGGATGCAAGAAGCCGCAAGGAGGCTCGCATAGTCGACGTGGCGCTGGTTCCGCTCGCATTCGTGGTGGCCGGCGCCCTGCGCGTCGGCGGGGACCGCTGGGTGCCGGCTGGCGGCGCGTCACCCCGCGGCGCGCTGGGACACGTCAATGCCGCGCTCGAGCTGGTGGATCAGATCCGGATGGGTCAGTGCGAGCGGCCCGACCGGGTGGTGGTGCCTCTGGGAACAGGCGGAACCGCGGCAGGGTTGGCGCTGGGATTCCGGATTGCCGGAATGCCGATCCCGCTCGTGGCCGTGCGAGTGGTCCCGAAGATCGTAGGCCGACTGAGCCGCGTATTCAGGCTGTCCGACGCGACGGCGACGCTGATCGAGCGCACGACGGGAGAGACTGTGCCGAGGGTCGCGGAGGGCGATATCGTCGTGGACGACACACGCTATGGCGGCGCGTATGGGAGACCGCTGCCGACCAATCGGGAGACCGAAGCCGGCCTCGGCTCGGCCGGCATCGCGCTGGACGACACCTACAGCCGGAAAGCATTCGCGACGGCCGTCAGCGGCAACCAGCGAACGCTTTTCTGGCTTACCTTCGACGGTCGGCTCCTACAGGATTGAGCACCATGCGCCTGCCCGAAGTGCGATTCCATATCTACCCCACCGACTGCGACATGCTCGGTCATCTCAATCACGCGACCATGCTCAGCTTTCTCGAGCGGGCGCGGTGGGCGTTGCTGGAGCCGCAGATCGACTTGCGCAGCTGGACCAAACAGCCGGCGTATTCGGTAGTGCGGCACGTGGACATCGGCTACCTCGCGCAATCGCTGCCCGGCGAGGACCTCGTTGTGCGATCCGGGCTGCTGGCGGTGAAGAACACCAGCTACATCATCCGGCAGGAAGTCTTCAAGGTGCAGGGCGACGTCAAGGTTGCGGAAGCCAACATCGTGTTCGTGGCGATCGGGCAGGATGGACGCCCGCTGCGCGTGCCCGATTCCTGGCGCGAGATGCTGCCGCAGTGGCCGGAGGCCGCGTATTGATCGCCGTCATCGACTCGCTGGACGTCGGCTACGACGACGTCGGCACGGGTACCGGCGCCGCCCATCCGCCGCTTCTGTTCGTGCATGCGTTCCCGCTGAATCGCACGATGTGGGCACCGCAGGTCAGCGCGCTGGTCGAGCGCCGCCGGTGCGTCGCTGCCGATCTGCGCGGGTTCGGCGAATCGTCCGTCGCGTCGCCCTATTCGATGGAACAGTACGCCGACGACCTGGCTCACCTGCTCGACCAGCTTCGCGTCCCGAAGGTCGTCATCGCCGGCTGCTCGATGGGTGGGTACGTGGCGTTCGCGTTCTGGCGGCGCCACCGGGACCGCGTTCGCGCGATGGTGCTGGCCGATACGCGCGCCGGGGCCGACCAGGAGGACACGCTCGCGCGCCGGCGGCATCTCATCGAAGTGGCGCGCACTGAAGGCGCGACGGCCGTCGCCAACCTCCAGATCCCGGGCATCGTCGGAAAGACGACGCGCGAAAGGCAGCCCGACACCTACGACGCCGTACACCGTATGATCGCGCAGGCGCCGGTGGACGGCATCGTGGGAGCGCTCGAGGCCATGATGCTGCGACCGGACTCGACGGCGACCCTCGCCACGATCGACGTGCCGACCCTCATCGTGGTCGGCGAAGAGGACGTGCTGACGCCGGTGAAGGAAGCCCGCACTCTGCACGAACGAATCCCCGGAAGCCGAATGGAGGTCATCGCGCAGGCGGGGCATCTCTGCAACATGGAACGTCCCGCCGCGTTCAATCACCTGCTCACAGAGTTCCTCGGAGCGCTCAGCTACAGCTGACTAGATTGCGCGCGTGACGTCGTCCCCCTCAACGCGCCTCTCGTCGGCCGAACAGACGAGAGCGGCGCGCATCGGCGCGGTCCTCTTTCGGTACCGCGGTTTTCTCCCGGTTCCCTTTCTCGTCGTTCCGCTGCTGGCGCCGGGACAGCAGACGCGCACCGGGTGGATCGTGGGCGCGATGTTCATTCTCGCGGGCGAGGCGCTGCGTCTCGCAGGGGTATCCGCCGCCGGCACCGTGACGCGGCGCCGCTCGCGCGACGTGCAGCGGCTCGTGACCTACGGGGTGTTCTCCTGGACGCGCAACCCGCTCTACGTCGGGAATCTTCTGATCTGGGTGGGCTTCGTGTTCGGATCGGGGGTGCTCTGGTTCCTGCCCGTCGCCCTCGCGCTCTTCGCGGTCGAGTACTCGCTGATCGTGCGCTATGAAGAAGGCGTGCTCGAATCGATCTTCGGCGCCGGGTTCCTGGAATACAAGGCGCGGACGCCAAGGTGGTTTCCGCGTCCGCCGCGCCGGTCGGAGTCCGGCCCGCACGATCTGGGCGAAGCGCTACGCAGCGAGATCAGCACCTTCGCGCAGTACGCCGCCCTCGCCGCCGCGTTCTGGATCAAGGCGCGGCTCACGAACCGGTCCTAGCCGCGCTGGGGGCGCCCCGGCGGGTTGGCGCTCTGGAACACCTCGCGGTTCTTCTCGACGTATTGCTTGAGGTTCGCGGGCACATCCTCTTCCGGGAAGATCGCGGTCACCGGGCACTCGGGCTCACAGGCGCCGCAATCGATGCACTCGTCCGGATGGATGTACAGCTGGTCCGGTCCTTCGTATATGCAGTCCACGGGACACACGTCCACGCAGGCGCGGTCCTTCGTATTGATGCAGGCTTCGGTGATGATGTAGGGCATTGTTGGCTCGAGGCTCCTGGATGCTAAGATAATGAAAAATAGGTGTTAGGTGATGGGTGTTTGGTGGTAGGCGGTACCATGCGACCAAGACCTCACACCCAGCACCCAGCACCCAACACCCGACACCCATGCTCCTCACCGTCAACGGCACCACGCACGAGCTCGACGTTTCAGGACACGAAACGCTGCTCGGTGTGCTGCGCGACCGCCTGAGCCTCTGCTGGCACCAAGCTCTCGTGCGGACGCGGTGAATGCGGCGCTTGCACGGTGCTGCTCGCGGCCCCGGATTCGCCGCGGCGCGCGGTATACTCGTGCCTGACACTCGCCGCGGCATGCGAGCATGCGTCCGTCACGACCATCGAGGGGCTCGCGGACGCTCGGCGGACGAACCTCCATCCGCTCCAGGAAGCGTTCATCGCGCACGACGCCGTGCAGTGCGGTTTCTGCACTCCGGGACAGATTCTCGCTGCCGCGGCGTTGTTGTCGGACAATCCGTCGCCGGACGATGCCGCGATCCGGACTGCGATGAGCGGCAACCTGTGCCGCTGCGGCACCTATCCCCGGATCGTGCTCGCCATCCAGGACGCGGCGCGGAGAATGGCGAATGGCGCCTAAGCGCTTCGTCGCCACGACGGTGGAGGTCGAGGGTCGCGAGGAGACTCGCATCGCGGAGATTCCGGCGTTCGAGCCCGTTCCCTGGAGTATCGAAACGCAGCTCGACATCGTCGGCGCAGTGCGTGCCGCGCATGGACGCGCGGGAGAAGGTGACCGGTGAGGCGGTCTACACCGCCGACGTGCGGCGAGCGGGCATGCTCTACACCGGAATCGTCCGCGCTCCTGTCGCGCACGGCCGTGTGGTGACGCTCGAACCTCGCTCCGGCGCTCGAGGTTCGGGGCGTTCGCGCCGTGCTGCGACCGCGAGGACGTCGACGGCATCCGCTACGACGGCGGCCAGCTGTTCGACCACACGATCCGCTTCGCCGGCCAGCCGCTCGCCGCCGTGTGCGCTGAGACGCAGGACGCCGCCGATCGCGCCGCAAAGGCCGCCGTCGTGATCGTGCAAGCCGAGCCGCATGCGGTGAGCATCGAGGCGGCCATCGATCCCGACGCGCCCCTGGTGCGTCCGAAGGGGAACCTCGGCAAGGGCTCCCCGCGCGTCACGTCCCGCGGCGACGTGGAAGCCGGACTCCGATCCGCCCGATGTCGTCGTCGCCGCGAGTACCGCACGCCCACGGCACTGCATACCGCGATGGAACCGCATGGCGCGGTTGCGGAATGGAGCGGCGACTGCGTCACGGTATGGGAATCGACGCAGGGAATCTTCAACACGCGCAGCGACCTCGCGGCCGCGTTCGGCCTCAAGCTCACGCAGGTGCGCGTCATCACGGAGTACATGGGCGGCGGGTTCGGCGCGAAGAACGGAGCGCACGCATCCACGTACATCGCCGTGGCGATCTCCCGCAAAGTGGGCGCGCCCGTCCGGTGCGTCCTGGATCGGGAGGGCGAGCAGGTGGACAGCGGCAACCGCTCCGCGACGATCCAACGCGTGACGCTGGCGGCCGCGCGCGACGGACAGCTGACCGCGATCGTGCTCGAGGCGCAGGTCGCCATGGGCGTCGGCGGCTGGTTCGCCGGCCCCGGCAAGATCTATCACGAGCTGTACGCCTGCCAGAACGTGCGCACCTCCGAGACGTTCGTGTACACGCACACGGGCGCGATGGCGTCGTTTCGCGCGCCGGGACACGTCGAGGGAGCGTTCGGACTCGAGTGCACCATGGACGCGCTCGCGCGCGAACTCGACATGGATCCACTCGAGCTGCGACGCCGGAACTACGCGACGCACGACCAGGAGAAGAACCGGCGCTACTCCGACAAGAACCTCGACAAGTGCTACGACGAAGGAGCAGAGGCGGTTTGGATGGAAAACGCTTGCCGCTGACCGCTTGCCGTTTGCCGAAAGGCCCAGCGGCAAGCGGCAAACGGCAGACCGCCTGAAGCGCGGACGGGGCATGGCTTCGATCAGCTGGGGCGCTGGAGGCGGTCCGCCGGCGTACGCTACGGTGCGCATCAACCCAGACGGCACCATAGACGTGCTCACCGGTTCGCAGGATCTGGGCACCGGCGCGCGAACCGTGTTCGCGCAGATTGCGGCCGAGGCGCTGGGCGCCGCGATCAGCGACGTGCGTACGGTGCTCGGCGACACCGAGCGCCTGCCGTATACCGGCAACTCGTGGGGCTCGCAGACCACTGCTTCGGTGGGACCGGCGGTGCGCATGGCGGCCGAGGATGCGCGCGCGAAGCTGTTCGATGCCGCGGCAGCAATGCTCGGCGCCGATGCCGGCTCGCTCGAATCGCGCCAGAGCGTGGTCCGCATCCGAAACGATCCCGAGCGCTCGGTCACCTTCGCGCACGTTGGCGAGAAGCTCGGCGACGTCATGATCCTCGGACACGGCATGCGCGCGCCGAATCCGGACAGGACCGCGATGTCGGCGTTCGGCGCCCAGTTCGCCGAGGTCGAGGTGGACACCGGGACGGGTCGGGTGCGCGTGGTGCGCATCGTCGCGGTCCACGACAGCGGCCGCATCATCAATCCGCGACTCGCCGAAAGTCAGCTGGAGGGCGGCATCCTTCAGGGAATCGGCTACGCGCTGTTCGAGGAGCGCGTGATGGACGAGCGGCTCGGCCTGCCACTCAATCCCACGATGCACGATTACAAGATCCCCACGTTACCGGACCTGCCACGCATCGAGGCCCTGTTCGTATCGTCGTCCGACACCGTGGCGAATCACACGGGCGCCAAGGGATTGGCGGAGCCGCCGATCATCGGCGTCGCGCCGGCGATCGCGAATGCCGTGGCGGACGCGATCGGGGTTCAGGTGCTGGAGCTGCCGCTGACTCCCTGGAGAGTTCTCGCGGCCATCGCCCGAACGACAGAAGCGTGACGCTCAGCCCTGGTGCAACTCGGGATTCTCCCGAAACAGCGTGACCGTCCTGCCGATCGCCTGAACGACGTCCGCTCCGACCTGTGCCGCGACATCGTTCGCGATGTGCTTGGGGCGTCCCTCGAAGTTCTTCGAGAACTGGATCTTCACCAGCTCCTTCGTGCGCAGCGCGTCGTCCAGCGACTGCTTCACCGTCTCGGTGAGGCCCTGGTGGCCCACGTGAACCGTTACCGACAGATGGTGCGCTTGCGAGCGGAGCTCTGCACGCTCGCGCGGCGTGAGCGTCACTCGTCGCGTGTCGGCGGCGCCGATCGCGTGAGCAGCGGGAACGGATTGATCGGATCGCCGTTCCAGTACCGCCTGTCGGCAGGCATTCGCATCATCTGGAAATGCAGGTGGGGCGCGTTCTCGGGAGCGTTCCCGGTCGTGCCCACGTATCCGATGGTATCGCCGCGCGCCACGCGGTGTCCCGCACGAATGCCGGCGTGATAGCGGTCCAGGTGCGCGTAGTAGAACACGAACTGCTCGTCCATGTCGGTGGCGTAAATGGAGATTCCGCCTCGCAGGCTCCTGCTCAAGCGGAGGATCCGTCCGTCCTGCGCGGATAGCACCGGAGTGCCGCGCGGCGCCATGATGTCGATCGCGCCGTGCCGGCGTGCACCGCCGTCCCGCCCGTCGCCGAAGGTGTCGTCCAGTCGCGAGCCGTCGATGCCGGCGACCGGAATCGTGAGCGCGGCCTCGCCCAGGTCCAGGTCGACCGACGGCACGGGGAGGGGCCTCGCCGAGATCACGGCGATCCTGCTCAGGGCCACATCCGCCGCCTGCGGCTGTGGCGCCGGCACGGCCGCGGGCTGAAAGGGAGAGCGCTGCGAGCAGGCAGCGATCGCGAGAATCGCCAGTACGTAGGTACTTCGGAGCATGACTCTGAGACGACGTGCCGCGTCGCGCTCCAGTAACACTGGCGCGCGAACCCGCGAGCGTGCGGGTTGCGTTCGACCAGCTAGTCGCCTGCCACTATCGGGCCAGGCCCACCGTGCGCAGGACACCGGCGAAACGTGCGCTGCGTCTCACCGGGTCGAAGAATGGCGACCCCAACGGTTGCACCGTGAACGACGACGCGCGATCGCGGGCTGCCGACTCGAGGCTGGCCAGCGCCTGCGCGGTGTCGCCAAGCGCGATCTGAACGAGGGCGAGCGAGCCCTCGCGCATCCGGAGTCCCCATGCTCGCGAGTTGCTGGGCCATCGCTTCGGCATTCTGTCGCTGGCCCGCGGCGGCGTACGCGTGTCCCAGCATGCCCAGGGCGAGTGGTGACCCGCCGCTGAGCGCGAGCGCCGGCTCCAGCTCGCGGATGGCGTCGGCCTGCCGGCGTCCCAGCATGTGCACGACGCCCAGCACGAGTCGCGGCAGGAAGAGAGCCGAGTCGAGGTCCACCGCGCGACGCGCCTGTCCCAGGGCTTCTGCGTCGCGACGCGCGATCGCGAGGGCCATCGCGTACGAGCTGGCGATGATCGGCGACACGGGGTCCAGCTCCGACGCGCGTCTGAGCATGCCGAGCGCCTCGGGCGTGCGATTCCGGAGCAGCAGCAGCTCGCCGAGCCACTGGTGGCCGGCCGGGTAGCGCGAATCCAGCGCGATGGCGCGACGCAGGTCGCGCTCGGACTCGCTCCAGCGCCACCGCCCGTTGAGCAGCAGCGCGCGCGAGGCGTACGCCTCTGCCAGTGTGCTGTCCAGCGCGATCGCGCGTGACGCCGCCCGGAAGCCGGGCTCGAACAGCGAGTCCAGGCTCGCGTGCGAGTACAGCGGCAGAACGCTGTGCACGCCGGCGATGCCCGCGTACGCTCGCGCGAAGCGTGGATCCTTGGCCGCCGCACCGCTGAACAATTCCAGGGCGCGGCGCAGCGCGGTCTCGCCCCGCTGCTCGAAGAAGTGCCGGCCGCGCAGGTAGAGGTCGTACGCAACGTCGTCGCTCGTGCCCCGCTCGTCCGCGGCGGTCGTCTGGGAACCCATCTGCGCGCCGAGGGCGTCCGCGATGGCGCGCGAGATCTCGTCCTGCACCGCGAACACGTCCTTGAGCTCGCGCTCGAACATGTCCGACCAGATCATGAACCCGTCGTCCGTGTTCGTCACGCGCGCGGTGACGCGCACCCGGTTGCCTTCGCGCTGCACGGTGCCTTCCAGGATGCGGCCTACGTTCAGCGCCTTCCCGATCTCGGGCGCCGTCGTGAATTTTTCGCGCGCCGAGGTCGCTACCGAGCGCGACGTGACCCGCACACCGGACACCCGGCCCAGCACGTTGATGAGGTCGTTCGTGAGTCCGTCCGCCAGGTACGCGTCGGTGCTGTCGCGTCCGATGTTCACGAATGGGAGCACGACGATCGAGCGCGCGCGGTCCGCTGCCGCGGCGGCGACCGAGCCGGCCGGTGCCACGGCCGCACCGGAGCGCCCGCGCGAAGCGATGAAACCGCCGACCACGGCGGCGAGCGCGACAGCCGCCGCGCCGACGAAGAGCAACCGGTTGGATCGCTTCACCGCGCGGAACCGCCGCCGATGCAAACGCGCCGCTCACCATGTCCGGGTTCTCGAGCAGTTCCGCGATTGCTTGCGCGCTTTGCGGGCGCTTGTCGCGCTCCTTTTCGAGGCAGTGCATCACCAGCGCCGCCAGCGCCGCGGGAACGTCGGTGCGCCTGGCGGGAATCGGAGGCGGCGTGGCGGTGAGCTGCGCGGCCAGCAGCGCCTGTGGCGTCCGGCTCCTGAAGGGCACCTGGCCCGTCAGCATCTCGTACGCCATGATGCCGAGCGAGTAGATATCGGCGCGGTGATCGACCGTCGGATCCGCAGCGGCCTGCTCGGGAGCCATGTACGCCGGCGTTCCCAGGGTCGTGCCCAGCTGCGTCAATGCCGACTTGCTCGTGCTGCTCTGGGTCTTGCGTCCCGGCTCCTGAACAGGATCTGTGGCGACAGAGCCCAGAATCGCCTTGGCGATGCCGAAGTCGGTGACCGTCGCGGACGTCCCCGCGAGGAGCACGTTGTCCGGCTTGATGTCACGGTGGACGACACCGCGCTCGTGGGCGTAGGCGAGCGCTCGCGCCACGTCCTTGAGGATGCTGACCGTGCGTCCGACAGTGAGCTGGCCGTCGCGCTCGATGCGCGCTCGCACCGATTCACCCTCGACGAACGGCATGGTGAAGAAGGGCATGCCGTCCACCTCGCCGGCCGTCAGCACTCCGACGATGTGCGGGTGCTGGAGCGTGGCGGCCACCAGGATCTCGCGCTTGAAACGATCGAGCGAGACCGACGCCGCCAGCTCGGCGGGAAGCACCTTCACCACGACCCGGCGTCCGAGCGAAGCGTCGAAGGCCACGAACACCCGCGACATCCCGCCCCCCGTCAGTTCACGCTCGACGGTGAAGGATGGTCCCAGGGTCTGGCGTAGCCCTTCGCTCAGGTCATGCATCTTGGTACGGCGGGCAAACGACGGCTGGATGCGGAGTTGGGGGGGTGGCTTGGTCCATCAAATATGGCGACGTGCGTTGTGGGTTAGACACCGGAAAGAGGCTGGAGGCTGGAGGCTGGAGCCCGGAAGCTGAGGAAGTATCCTCCAGGCTCCAGCCTCCAGCCTCGATGCTCTATCTTTCCCCCCATGAACCACGTTCCCCGTCACGTTCCGGCGAAGACCAATGAGGGCTGGCCCGTCGTAGGTCTCGTAGTCGCGTTGGCCGCCGCTCTCATTTTCGGCGTCACCGTCATTCATCAGCGGACGTACAAGAACCCCACCGATCCGGCGAACCACGCCATAGGCGGAGCGGTTTCGAAGGCGCCGGCGCACTAGCGTCGTCTTGCCGTGGGCGCCCGCGCCGGGCATGATCCTTCCCGTGCGCGCGTTCTCCTATCAGCGGGCCGGATCGTTTGCCGAGGCTGCCAGACTGGTCGCTGATCCGGATGCGCACCCCCTTGCCGGCGGGACGGACCTGTTGGTCTGCATCGAAGAGGGCCTGGTCGCCGCTTCAGTCGTGGTGGACGTGCGCGGCGCGGCCGACGGCGACCGGATCGTACCGCTGCCGGACGGCGGACTGCGCATCGGGGCTGCAGCGCGCATTCACGATGTCGCCCGGAACCAGCATGTCCTCGAGAGGTTCGGGGCGCTGGCGCAGGCCTGCGAGACCGTTGGATCTCCGGCGCTCAGGAACATGGGCACCATCGGTGGCAACCTCTGCCAGCGTCCGCGCTGCTGGTACTTTCGCCGCGGCATTGCCTGCCTCAAGAGCGGCGGCAGCGCGTGTCCTGCGCGCGAGGGGGAGAACCAGTACCACGCCATCCTCGACGCCGGCCCGTGCTACGCCGTGCATCCGTCCGATCCGGCGGTCGCGCTGACGGCGCTCGACGCGGAGGTCGAGCTGACGGGCCCGGATGGCACGAGCACGATTCCTATCACGCAATTCTTCGTGCTGCCCCGGGATCACGTGGAGCGCGAGACGATCCTGCGAGCCGGCGAACTCGTCAGCGCGGTGATCCTGAGTGGCGCCGCCGCCGGCGGCCGCCAGTCCTACCACAAGCTCATGCAGCGCGAAGCGTGGGATTTTGCACTCGTAAGCATCGCCGCGGCGCGCCGCCGGGATGGAGCCGTGCGGCTGGCGATGGGCGGCGTGGCGCCACGCCCGTGGCGCGTGCCCGAATCCATCGAGGAGGACGTCGCGTCCGGGGGTCTGGACGAGGATTCGATACTCGCGCTCGCCGAACGCGCGCTGTACGACGCGGAGCCCCTGTCGCAGAACGGCTACAAGGTGGCGCTGGCCGCATCAGTGCTCCGGGACGCGATACGGGAGTTGAGCGCGTGACGTCGGGCGCGGATGCCTGGCTCGTAGACGAGCGGTGGTTCAAGGCCTACCCGCTGGGCGAGCGGACGACCATCGGCCGAAGCTCGGAGAGCACCATCATCATGCGCGACTCCGCAGTGTCGCGCATGCACGCGGAAGTGCGGAGGGACGGGATCGCCTACGTGCTGCACTCGCGCGGGTCGTCCGGCACCAAGGTGAACGGCGCGCAAGTCGGCGACGAGTGCGCGCTCCAGGAAGGTGACATCATCGAGATCGCGTTCTCGAGGCTGCGATTCACCAGCCACGCTCCGACGGGCGAGATGTTCGTGGTCCGACGCGATCCACGGGGAAGCGCCGACGCGCTGGACCTCCCGACGCGTGCGACAATCAGACCGGAGCGGCCGATGGCGTTGATCTGGCGGCGGTGGTGGCACCTTGCTCTGCTCGCAGCTCTGGTATTGCTGGTAATAACGATCTGTGCCGGGCGGACACCTGGCTGACGGGTGACGGTATCAGCCGACGGGTCTGATACCTATAACGTCGGCCGTCACCTCGAGTCTCTCTTCCCGGGCCGACGGCCATTACCAGCATCGTGCTGCAGCAACCAGCGTCAGGCATTACCTGACCAACGAAAACCGACTAATTTTGTAGGTGTTTCCCGCCCCACCGTACGACACGGGCGGCCCCCGAAGTAAAGCCTTATCAGACAGGGCGTTAGCCAAGGCAGCAGGATGAGTTCGCAAATCGACAGCCTCATCGAGCGGGAGTACGCCGCGGGCTTCGTCACGGAGATCGAGCAGGACACTCTGCCGCCGGGTCTGGACGAAGACGTCATTCGGGAGATCTCGCGCCGCAAGAGCGAGCCGCCGTTCATGCTGGAGTGGCGCCTCAAGGCGTACCGGCGCTGGCTGACGATGAAGGAGCCCCACTGGCCCAACGTCACCTATCCTGCGATCGACTATCAGGGGGTGCGGTACTTCTCGGAGCCCCGGAAGAAGACGCCGCTCGGTTCGCTGGAGGAGGTGGATCCCGAGATTCTGAAGACGTACGAGAAGCTCGGCATTCCGCTCCTGGAGCAGAAGCGGCTCGCGGGAGTGGCCGTGGACGCGATCTTCGACTCGGTGTCCGTGGGCACCACGATGCGCGACGAGCTGGCGAAGCACGGGGTCATCTTCGGCTCGTTCGGCGAAGCGGTGCGCGATCATCCCGAGCTGATCGAGAAGTACCTCGGCTCGGTCGTGCCGTACAGCGACAATTTTTTTGCCGCGCTGAACAGCGCGGTGTTTTCAGACGGCTCGTTCTGCTACGTGCCGAAAGGCGTCCGTTGTCCGATGGAGCTGTCCACGTACTTTCGCATCAACGCGGCGGACACCGGGCAATTCGAGCGCACGCTCATCGTCGCGGACGAGGGCGCGTACGTCAGCTATCTCGAGGGATGCACCGCGCCGAAGCGCGACACCAACCAGCTGCACGCGGCGGTCGTCGAGCTGGTTGCCCTGAAAGGGGCAACCGTGAAGTACTCGACGGTCCAGAATTGGTATGCCGGCGACAAGGAAGGCCGAGGCGGGATCTACAACTTCGTCACCAAGCGAGGCATGGCGTTCGAGAACGCCAAGATCTCCTGGACGCAGGTGGAGACCGGGTCCGCGATCACGTGGAAGTACCCGTCGGTCGTGCTGCGCGGCGACAACTCGGTGGGCGAGTTCTATAGCGTGGCCGTCGTGAACAACCGGCAGCAGGCGGACACGGGCACGAAGATGATCCACATGGGGAAGAACACGAAGAGCACCATCGTGTCGAAGGGGATCAGCGCGGGACACGGAAACAACTCGTACCGCGGCAAGGTGAAAGTGCTGCCCAAGGCGGACGGCGCGCGCAACTACACGCAGTGCGACTCGATGCTGGTGGGCAACAAGTGCGGGGCGCACACGTTCCCGTACATCGAGGTCGCCAACAGGAACTCGATCGTCGAGCACGAGGCCAGCACGTCGAAGATCGGGGAAGACCAGATCTTCTACCTCAAGCAGCGCGGGCTGTCGGCGGAGCAGGCTGTCTCGATGATCGTAAACGGATTCTGCAAGGAAGTGTTCAAGGAGCTGCCGATGGAGTTCGCGCTCGAAGCGCAGCAGCTGCTGGGCATCACACTCGAAGGTTCCGTCGGTTGAAATGCCGCGCTTCGCGCGGAGAACTGCCGCACGATGTGCGGAAGACTGCCGAGCTGCGCTCGGAGAAACGCCGGCCTTCGGCCGGAGAACTGATTCAACGGCTCTCCGCGCCGTAGGCGCGGCGGTTCTCCACCGCGAAGCGCGACACTAATAACGGTTGACAATGCTCGACATCAAAGGCCTGAAGGCCTCTGCAGGTGAAAAGGAGATTCTGCGTGGGATCGATCTTTCCGTGGGCAAGGGAGAGATCCACGCGATCATGGGCCCCAACGGCTCGGGCAAGAGCACGCTCGCGCAGGTGCTCGCGGGCAATCCGGCGTTCGAGGTGACCGGCGGAGCCGTCTCCTACGACGGTCGCGACCTGCTCGAGATGGCACCCGAGGAGCGGGCCCAGGCGGGGATTTTCCTGGCGTTCCAGTATCCCATCGAGATTCCCGGCGTCTCGAACGCGTACTTCCTGCGCTCGGCCTACAACGAGATCCGCAAGGCGCGCGGAGAAGACGAAGTCGATCCCATGGAGTTCGTGGGAATCGTCGAGGAGAAGCTCAAGCTGGTCGACATGGACCCGGACATGCTGACCCGGTCCGTGAATACCGGCTTCTCCGGCGGCGAGAAAAAGCGCAACGAGATCCTGCAGCTCGCGGTGCTCGAGCCACGGCTCGCCATCCTCGACGAGACCGATTCGGGGCTCGACATCGACGCCCTGCGCACCGTCGCCGACGGCGTCAACACGCTGCGCGACCGCAATCGCTCGTTCATCGTCGTGACGCACTACCAGCGCCTGCTGAACTACATCGTGCCGGACTTCGTGCACGTGCTCTCGCAGGGTCGCATCGTGAAGTCGGGCAGCAAGCAGCTCGCGCTCGAGCTCGAGGAAAAGGGGTACGACTGGCTGGTGGAGGACGCGGCCGCGGATCGTGCCGGCGCGGCGATCGTCGGAAGGTCATGACCGCGCGGTATCTCGAGCAGTTCCGGGAGTTCAACCTCGACGGCGCGCGATCCGCGCCGGGATGGCTCAAGGAAGCCCGCGCGAAGGCGATGGATCGCTTCGTCGAGCTGGGATTCCCCACGACCAGGAACGAGGACTGGCACTTCACGAGCGTGGCTCCGATCACCGAGAGCGAGTTCACATTCGTCGCCGCCCGCACCGGCGACGTCTCGCGATCCGATCTCGAGGCGTTCGGTTTCGGCGGCGACGATTGGCATGTGGCCGTATTCGTGAACGGCCGCTTCGCACCCGAGCTGTCGTCGCTCGCGCGACTGGACCCGGGCGTGCGGGTTGTCGCGCTTGCTGACGCCTGGGCGGCCGAGCCGGCGCTGGCGAAGCGCGTCGGAACGATCCTCACCGAGCAACCGGCGTTCACGGCGCTCAACACGGCGTTCATGCCCGACGGATACGTCATCCATATCCCCCGGGACACGGTCATCCGCGCGCCGATCCACTGCCTGTTCGTCACGGACGCGCATGCGGCGAAGAGCGTCATTTACCCGCGCAACCTGGTCCTCGTCGAGCGCAACGCGCGAGCGACAGTGCTGGAGAGCTACGTGGGACTCGGCGACGCCGCGTACTTCACGAACGCCGTCACCGAGGTGAGCGTCGCGGAAGGCGCGACGCTGCACCATTACAAGATCCAGCGCGAAGGCCGCCGCGCGTTCCACGTCGGCACGATCGAGGCGACGCAGGGTCGCGACAGCCACTACATCTCCTTTTCGTTCGCGACCGGCGCCTCTCTCTCGCGCACGAACATCTACACCAGGCTCGCCGGCGAGGGATGCGGCTCGACGCTGAACGGCCTGTACATGATCGACGGCGAGCAGCACTGCGACCACCAGACGCGCATCGAGCACGCCGAGCCGAATTGCTTCAGCCGCGAGGTGTACAAAGGCGTGCTCGACGGCCGGTCGCACGGCGTGTTCAACGGCAAGGTGTACGTCCACCCGAAGGCGCAGAAGACGGACGGGAAGCAGACGAACAATACGTTGCTGCTCTCGAAGGAAGCGCAGGTGGACACCAAGCCGCAGCTGGAGATTTTCGCCGACGACGTCAAGTGCACCCACGGCGCCACCGTCGGCCGCCTCGACGAGGCTGCGTGGTTCTACATGAAGAGCCGCGGCCTGGACGCGGAAGCGGCGCGCCGGTTGCTGATCTACGCCTTTGCGGCGGACGTGCTCGAGACGATCGAGCAGGAACAGGTGCGCGAGGGCCTGGAGCGGAGCACGCTGGAGAGATTCGTGAAGAGTGAAGAGCTTGTAACGGTGTCTGGATGACGGGATGACGGGATAACGGGAGGATGGAACGGCGGAGCCGTGATCCCGTCATCCCCGTCATCCCGTCGTTCCCGTCTCCCTCAGCCAATTCAGTCGACAGTGTCCAACCTCGACGCGCTGTACCAGGAAGTGATTCTCGATCACAACCGGAAACCGCGAAACTTCCGGGAGATGGAGAACGCCGACCAGCGCATCGAAGGACGCAACCCGCTCTGCGGCGACGAGATCACGCTCTGGGTCAAGCTCGACGGCGATCGTGTGGCGGACATCAGCTTCAAGGGCACCGGCTGCGCGATCTCGAAGTCGTCCGCGTCGCTCATGACGTCCACGGTCAGGGGAAAGACGATTGACGAGACCATGATGCTCTTCGACCGCTTTCACGAGATGATCGTCGGAAAGCTGCCCGAGGGGGAGCGCGCATCGATGGGATCGCTCGCCGCACTGGGCGGCGTGTCGCGGTTTCCGATTCGCGTGAAGTGCGCCTCGCTCGCGTGGCACGCGCTCAAGTCGGCGCTCGCCGGAAGCGGCCGCTCCGTCAGCACCGAGCACGAAGGCCCGCCCCAGACGGAGGGCGCATGAAGCCCGGCGTCGGATCCCCCGCGTCGCGCGAAACACGGTCGCCAGATACACGGGCACCAAGGCACGATCGGCGCGCGGACTTCCCCCTGCTGGCGACGCGACCGGGGCTGCACTACCTCGACTCAGCCGCCACGTCGCAGAAGCCCGCGGTCGTTCTGGACGCGATGCGCCAGTACTACGAGAATGACAACGCCAACCCGCACCGCGGCGCCTACGACCTTTCCGCCCGGGCCACGCAGCGCTACCACGACGCGCGGGCGCGCGTCGCGCGCTTCCTCGGCGTCGCCGACGCGGACGCGCTGATCTTCACTCGCGGCACCACCGAGGCCATCAACCTCGTCGCGACCGCATGGGGCCGCACCAACGTGCAGCGCGGCGACGAGATCCTCATCACCGCGATGGAGCACCACGCCAACTTTGTCCCGTGGCAGCAGCTGGCCCTCGCCACCGGGGCGATGCTCCGCATCTGCGAGCTCACGATCGACGGGCGCGTCGACCTCGATCGCTTCGCGTCATTGCTGGGCGCCGGCACCAGGGTCGTCGCATTCCCCCACGTCTCGAACGCGCTGGGGACCATCAACCCCGTTCGCGAGATCGTCGCGTTGGTGCGGGAGCGCGCAGCGCGAGCCGTGATTGTCATAGACGGGGCGCAGAGCGCTCCCCACATGCGCGTGCGCGTGGACGACCTCGGCGTGGACTTCTTCGCCTTCAGCGGACACAAGATGCTCGGGCCCATGGGCATCGGCGGCCTCGCCGCCAGGCGCGCGCTGCTCGAACGGATGCCGCCGTATCAGATGGGCGGCGACATGATCGAGTTCGTCGGCGACGACCGCACCACCTGGAACGTGCTGCCGCACAAGTTCGAGGCGGGCACGCCCAACGTGGCGGACGCCGTGGGCCTCGCGGCCGCATGCGACTATCTCGACGGCATCGGGATGGACGCCGTGCGGGCCCACGAGCTGGAGCTGCTGGCGCCGATGATGTCCAGGCTCGGCGCGATTGACGGCGTCCGCCTCTTTGGCCCGAAGGATCTGGCTCACCGCAGCGGCGTCGTGAGCTTCACCGTCGAGGGCATCCATCCACACGACCTCTCCACGGTACTCGACCAGGACGGCGTCTGCATTCGCGCGGGCCATCATTGCGCGCAGCCGCTGATGCGGCGACTCGCGGTGCCGGCCACCGCGCGCGCCAGCGTTTACGTCTACAACAACATGTCCGACGTGGACGCGCTGATCCGGGGCGTGGAGCGCGCCAAGGTCATGTTCGGCGCCGCCTAAGCTCTTTCGCGGCAACAACGTGTTCTTGGGTCCGCGTGCTGTTTCGGCGTGGTCCGCGTGGTCCGCGTGGTCCGCGTGGTCCGCGTGGTCCGCGTGGTCCGCGATAACCTTCCGGCGCGAGATTCCGCTAGCGGCGGTGCAATGACGTGACCGCCCATCGCCCTTCCGCTCGCGTCGCGCCCACCGCGAGGCGCGCGTCGGCCGAAGACACCAGTCGATCGCGCTCGTGGACGACGTACACGGGCCCGGGCGGGTGGAGCGCGCCCGGTATGAAGCGGGCAACAAGCGTATCGCCGTAGGGACGGAACGTGATCCAGTCGGGCCGCGTGCGCCACGACACCGAGAACACGCCGTTCAATGCCTCGTAGTTGTCGAGCACGGTGAAAGCACGGGAGGCGGCGACACCTTCCACGAGGTGCCCATAGGCACCCACGCGAAATGGGCGGCGGCGATACACCGTCAGACGGCTCAGCACCCAGTCGCCCTCGGCGACGCCCGCCTCGGTCAGCAGCCGATCCAGTGCCTGCCGATGGCCCTCCATCACGCCCGCGTCGCGCACGATCCAGCCGCCACGGACCACCAGCGCCGCGACCAGAGTCGCGTTCGCCGCCACGAGCGCAGCCCGGGGCAGCCGCTGCGCGAGCAACGCGATGTCCGGCAGGAGCGCGAGCACACCCAGGATACGCATGCGCCCGGGCACGTATCCGCCCTCGCCCATGGTGTCGGGTGCAACGAGCGACAGAGCGATCAGCGCGAGTCCGAACGCCCCCGTGGCGGACAGCGCGGGCATCCCGGCGCCCCCCCGGTGATCGCGAAATCGTGTCACGACGATCGCGATCACGGCGATCGAACACACAAGCCCCGCCATGGTATCGGGCCCGTGGAGAGCGACCATGAAATCGCTGGTCACGAGATCGACGAGGCGCAAACCGGCATGCCTGGTCCATTGCATCGAGCCGGCGGCCGGGCTCCCGGATCCCATTTCGATGATCAGGAGCGCCGTGGCGCCAAGAACGACCGCGGTCCGGCCCCCGCGCCACGACTCGCGCTCTCGCGCGCACGTCCCGGGCGAGCGCGGCTGCCGCAAGCGCAATCCCCGCCGCGAACGTGAAGATGTGCGTGAGGTACAGCAGCACGAACGCGATCACCATCAGGGCGTTTCGGCGCGTGTCCGCAGGTCCGCGCACCGCCACGAGCAGCGCGATGAAGCACGGCAGCGAGAGCGCAAAGTCGTAGAAGCCCATCCACACGAACCAGCTCGAGCTGAGCAGCGCGACCAGCGGCACGAGCGTCGTTGCGGGATGGACGAGCACAAGTGCCGCGCAGAAGGTGCCAAGGACGGCGAGGGTTGCCACCAGGCGCTCCGCGCGCTGCGGGCCGAGTCGTGCGGCCAGCGCGCCAAGCACCGAATGAGTGGCGACGTTGGGATGAACGCCCTGCTTGACCTCGAAGGTCTCCACGAACGGCGTCCGGTTCTCGTGCACCCGCGTCGCAAGCGACGCGTTGTACACGTGGCTCGGCCCATCCTGCGTCACGAGCACCGGCGCCACCCAGATGGGCGTCACCGTCAGCGCCGTCGCGATGACGATGCCAATCCGGAGGAGAATGTGGCGGGTGACTCGAAGCTGCACATTACAGGACGACTGACAGATGCCGTCGAGCACGTTTTCCGGCGGGTGCCCGCCCGGGGACAGCGATTGCAGCCTCCCGCACGGAGTGTTACGCTCTCCCGCGAACCTCAGCCTCGAGTTTCGTATGCCCCGTCATTGGCGCGTTCTCGCCGCGGCCCTCGTCGCCGCGCCGGCCCTTGCCCAGTCGCCTGAGGTCGCTCCGCCGACCATCGCGCAGTTCCTGAGCCCGGCGTCGCCGCTCACACTCGCCTCGGCGAAAAACGCGGATCGGATCGCCTGGATGGCGTACGAGCGCGGGATGCGGAACGTCTACACGGCCGCGGCCCCGGGTTTCCGTCCGGTGAAGCTGACCAACTGGACCGAGGACGACGGCGTCGATCTCACCAACGTTTCGGTGTCCGACGACGGCGCCACCATCGTGTTCGTCCGGGGGCATGCGCCAAACCGGCAGGGCTGGATCGCGAACCCGAATCACGACCCGGACGGCGGCGAGCGGGGCCTCTGGGCCGTTCGCGCCAACGGCCAGGGCGGATGGAGCGCCCCGTGGAAGGTCGCGAATGGCGGGCCACCAGTTCTGTCTCCCGATGGGCGCCGGGTGCTCTACGTGGAGGATGGTCAGATCTATTCGGCGCGAGTCGCGCAACCCGCTCCCGCGGACTCGATGCAGCGCGGCGAGAAGCCGCTCATCAAGGCCTGGGGACGCCAGTCGAACCCGCGCTGGTCACCCGACGGCTCCAGGATCGCGTTCGTCTCCGACCGCGAAAATCACTCCTTCGTCGCCATCTACGACGTTCGAGCGCGCACGGTGAACTATGTGTCGCCCAGCGTGGATTGCGACGGCGCGCCCACCTGGTCGCCTGACGGCAAGCGCATCGCGTTCCTGCGGCGGCCGGGCGTGCCCTTCGGCCGCCAGGGGCAGCAGGGCGGCGGCGGTATCGGCACTCCGCCCGGTCCGGCGGTGGCACGCGGCGGCGGCACTGTGGGCACGTGCAGCTTCGGAGGTGGTGGCGGCGGCGGAGGGGGCGGCGGCGGCGGACAGCAACAGCAGCAGCCGGACACGGGCCGCGTCGTGCGCTCGCCGGGTTTCTTCGAGAACACGCTGCCAGGCGGCGGACGTCTTCAGATCATGGTCGCCGACGTGAGTACCTGCACGCACCTCTCCGACGGTTGCAGCGCCAGCGAGCTGTGGCGCGCCGAGCCGGGCGACCGCGTGTTCTCCGGCATCAACCAGATCGCGTGGGCTGCCGACAACATCGTCTTCCCGCTGTCGCCCGCGAGCGACGAGTGGGACCGCTACTACTCGATCAGCGTCTCGTCTCCGCAGGCGAAACCGGTGCTGCTCACCACGACCGATGGCCTGATCGAAGGCGCGGTGTCGGCGACGCTGTCGCGCGACGGCAAGACGCTGTACTACTGCACGAACGCGAACGACATCGAGCGCCGGCACATCTGGGCCGTGCCGACGTCCGGTGGCACGCCCGTCCAGGTCTCATCGGGCGCGATCGAGACGAATCCGCAGCCGCTGGCGTCGGGACGACAGCTCGCCGTGCTGCACTTCGACGCCGCGCAGCCCGCCTCCGTCGGGCTCGTGCCGACGGCCGGCGGAAAGACACGGGTCATCTTCCCCACGCTCGGCAAGGATTTTCCCGCCGATGCACACGTGACGCCGGAGATCGTGTGGCTCAACGCGCCCGACTCCGTGAAGTTCAGCAACCAGATCTTCCTGCCGAAGGACCTGAAGCCCGGGGAGCGCCGCCCCGCGATGGTTTTCGTGCACGGCGGCCCGTCCCGGCAAATGCTGCCCGGCTATCACTACATGCAGTTCTACCACTGGTTCTACGCGTACAACCAGTGGCTGGCGAGCCAGGGCTACGTCGTCATGTCGGTGAACTATCGCCGCGGCATCGGATATGGACGTTCGTTCCAGCAGGCCCAAAACACGCAGGCGCGCGGCAACGCGGAGTACCAGGACGTGCTCGCCGCCGGCCGGTACCTGGCCACTCGCGCCGACGTTGATCCGAACCGCATCGGCATCTGGGGCCTGTCGTACGGCGGACTTCTCACGGCCCAGGCGTTGGCGCGGAACTCGGATCTCTTCGTGGCCGGCGCCGATCTGGCCGGCGTGCATCTCTACGGGAACTCGCTCGACCCGGAGGCGTTGTCCTTCAGGTCATCCGCGGTCGGCGCAATCGACGGATGGAAGTCGCCGGTCTTCCTGGTCCACGGCGACGACGACCGCAACGTGGAGTTCGCGCAGACCGTGGGACTCGTCTCGCTCCTGCGCGCCCGCAACGTCTACTACGAGCTGATGGTGGTTCCGGACGACCTGCACGAATCCTGGTTCCACGAGAACTGGCTCGTGACGTTCGACCGAATGGGGACGTTCTTCAAGCGCTTCGTGTGGAACCGCGAGACGCCCGGCGCAGTGCTGACTGGCAAAGCGTCGCCCAGGTAGACATCCCGGTGCTGGCTGCACCTGGGTGAGGTCGGCGTTAACAAGTTGAACGGATCGATCGGATTCGTTCGGATCAAGACGGAAGGGCCTTTGGTCACAAAGACCAGTGGCCCTTCTGTTTGCCTTTTCCGATTGATCCGGCTCTATCCGATTGATCCGTTTTTCAAACGGTTACGACTCGAATAGGAATCCAGCCTCGATCAGGGCGATGGCGCCCGCACTCCGGCCAGCCGCGCCACGACCAACGCCGCCCACTGCGGGCCGAGCCAGCCGTTGGGGCCGTCCTCGTACCACTCGTTGAGCGAGTGCGCGCCCTCGTCGCGGCCGCCGCCGTCGAGCGAGATCCCCGGCACGCCGATGGAGATCGGCATGTTGGCGTCGGTGCTCGACGCGGTCGCGACCGGCGAGAAGCCGAGCGAGCGCGCCGCCTGAAACGCGACCTGCACGATCCGCGCGCTGTCGTTCTGCGCGCCGGTCGGCCGGATGCCGATGGTGTCGATCACGAGGCTGACGCGCGCCCGCGTCGCGCGGGCGCCGTCCCAACGGCCGTTCTCTTCGTCGAGCGCCTGCTGCAGCGCGCGGCGGACCGTCTGGTCCAGCGTCCGCAAGGCGTCGGCGCTCTCGGAACGCATGTCGACTTCCATCGCCGCCTCGAAGGCGATGGAGTTCACCGAAGTGCCGCCGCTCACGATCCCGACGTTGAACGTGGTCTTGGGACTGTCGGGAACCTTGATGTCCGCGACCTTGGCGATCGCGCGGCCCAGCGCGTGGATCGGATTCGGAATTCCGAACGCGCCGTAGCTGTGGCCTCCGGGGCCCTTGTACGTCACGCGATAGCGATTGCTGCCGACAGCGCGTGAGACAAAGTTGAGACCCGACCCGTCCACGGCGACGAAGTAGTCGATCTGGCCCTTGAGCTCCTGCTCGAACAGGTGGCGCACGCCGCGCAGGTTGCCCGGCCCCTCTTCGCCCACGTTGCCGATGAACAGGATCCGGCCCTCATGCCGGAGATTCGCGCGCTGATAGGCGCGAGCGACGGCGAGCACCACCGCGAGGCCGCGGCAATTGTCGCCGATGCCGGGCGCCTTCATCCGCGCGCCCTCTCCTTCGTCCCGGACTTTCACGTCCGTTCCCTCGGGAAACACGGTATCGAGATGCCCGGCCAGCACGACGGTGGGGCCTCGCCCGGATCCGGGGCGCTCCGCGATGACGTTGCCCACTGCGTCCACGCGGACGCGGAGGCCGAGTGCCTCGAGCCGGCGCTTGAACTCCGCGCCCCGCGCCGACTCCTTGAACGGCGGCGCCGGGATCTCGCAGATGGAGCGCTGCTGCGCGAGCGTCCATGCGTTGTCCGACTTGAGCGCATCGAGCGTTGCGCGGACCACGGCTGGATCTGCCGGAGCCTGTGCTGCGACGGACGTGGACGCAACTACAGCAAGTACCAGCGCGCGAATCGGAAGCACAGGACACCTTCTCTCGGAACTCGTTGATCGCGGACTACGCGGGCCACGCGGAAAACGAACGCGGAAAACTGCAAACCTTCTATTGGTTTCTTGGGGCTACGGATTCTCGCGCCACGCACGCAACAATGCAGTTGTCTTGTCCGCGTGTCGTTTCCGCGTGGTGCGTGTGGTCCGTGGTGACCTTTGGGATGAGGAATCTATTGGTGTGCAGACTCGCCAGTCAGCAGAGATGCACCGCCGTCGCCTTGAACCCGGCGAAGACCTCGACCCCGGGAACGAGTTGAAGCTCCTGCGCCGAACGCGTCGTCACGGCCGCGACCAGCGGCAGCCCGCTCGACGTCGAGCGTCACGCGAGTGATCGCGCCGGCAGGCGCCAGCTCCACCACCCGCCCCCGGAACTGATTGCGCACCGACGACGATCCGGCCACGCGTGAGAGCGAGACGTCATCGGCGTGAATCACGGCGTGGGCGCTGCCGGGAATCACGTGCCCGATGGCGTACAGCGTCACCGAGCCGGTCGTGAACGCGACCGCATGCTCCACGTCCTCGGCGTCGGCGCCCGGGGCCCAGTCGGGCGCGGCGTCGCGAATCGGCTGCGCCATGCCGGCAAAGACGTTCTCCGCGCCAAGGAAGTCCGCCACGATGGGCGACGCCGGCCGCCGGAACAGGTCCTCCGGCTTCCCCACCTGAAGCACCCGGCCGCGGTCGAGGACGACGCCGACGTCGCCGAGCAGGCCGGCCTCGTGGAAATCGTGCGTCACCTGCAGCACCGTGAACTTCCTTTCGAAATAGACGGTGCGCACTTCACGCCGCACGGCCACCCGACGTCGGGGATCGAGTCGCGGCGAACGGCTCGTCGAGCAGCAGCACCTCTGGTCGGCGGGCCAGCGCGCGCGCGATGGCGACCAGCTGCCGCTCGCCACCGCTCAGCACGCGCACGCTGCGGTCGGCCACCTCGCCCAGCCCGAAGCGCTCGACCATTTCGGCCGCGAGCTTCGTGTCCAGGCTGCCGTACGCCACGTTCTCTCGCACGGTGAGATGCGGAAAGAGGTAGGCGTGCTGATACACGATCGCGAGCCGTCGCAGCTCGGGCGGCGCGTGGGTCAGGTCCGTGCCGCCAAGGACGAGCCGACCGCCCGTCGTCGGGATGAGGCCGGCGATCGCCTCCACCAGCGTGGTCTTGCCGGCTCCCGTTGGACCGATCACGATGCCGTACGCGCCCTGCGGGACCGTGAACGAAATGTCCTCGAGCGCGAAGTCCCCGACCGTGGCGTGGATCCGGTCGAGCGCGATCATCGGCGTCGCGACGGCAGCCGCTCGTCGCCTCGCAGCGCGCGCAGCGCCACCAACGGGATCATCGCCAGCAGCACGAGCACGGCCGCGACGGGAAGCGCCTCGCTGAGCCCGAAGGCGGTGAACCGTTCGTAGCTCAGGACGCTGGCGACCCTGGGGTGATACACGAGTATGACGATCGCGCCGAATTCGCTCACGGCGCGCGCCCACATCACGATGGCGGACGCCAGCAGGCCGCGCCACGCGAGCGGAATCGTCACCCGCCGGATCGCGCGCCAGCGTGAATCGCCCAGCGTGCGTGCCACGCCCTCGAACCGCGGGTCCACGCGATCGAACGCCTCGCGTGCCGCGCTCACGTACAGCGGCGCCGACACGAACAGCATCGCGCACACGATGCCGGTCATCGAGCCGGTAATCTGCAGGCCCAGCGCCCACAGCCCCGACCCCAGTGTCGTGTTCCGGCCCAGCACGAGCAGCAGGGCGATGCCAGCCACGGGGTGTGGGATCAGCAACGGCAGGTCGAGCAGCGCCGCCAGCGCCGCGCGGCCCCGAAACCGGCCGCGCGCCAATGCGTACGCGACGGGCGTCGCACCGACGACGCCGAGGAGGGTCGCGATCGTTGCCGTGGTCGCGGTCAGCAGCAGCGCGTTCCTCAGCTCGGCGTCCGACCCCAGGAGGCGCACTCCTTCCGCCCCGCCGCTGCCCACCAGCCCGACCAGGGGCGCGATGATGAACAGCAGGAACAGGGACGCGGCCAGCGCGACGAAGACGCTCAGCACGCCCTCGCCCCGCGCGCGCGACGGGCGTGCGCTGTCGCGCGTCAGGTCAACGCGCGGATGCGACGGTTCTGACACGCTCCGCGATCTCCGCGGGTACGTTGGTCCCGATCGCGACCGGCACACCCAGGACGTTGACGTGCGCCTGTGAAAGGATCCGCTTGCCATCGTCGGACAGCACGTACGCGACGAACGCCCGCGCGGCGGCTGCGTTTGTCGCTTGCCGCGGCACGGACATGCCGTAGAGAATCGGCGGGCGAGAGGTCGTCCGGCAGCACGACGTACCGGAAGCCGTACTGGCGCGCCACGGATTCGTACTCGAGGATGTAGTCCACCTCGCCGGTCTCGAGCAGCGCCGCCAGTTCCGTCGCCGAGGGCCGCACGTTGCGCAGGGGCGAGCGCGCGATGACGCTGTCCGCCAGACCGGGTCGCTGGTAGTAGGACTCGGCTTTGCGCAGGAGCGACAGCGCATGTCGTCCCACCGGAGCGATCGTGGGGTCGGCGCGACCGACCTGCACATCCGGCCGCGCGAGCGACCGCCACCAGTTCTCGGCGGTGATCGAGTCCGCGTACCGCGAGCGCGGCGCGTACGCGACCACCATGCGATTCGTCGCGAAGCGCACGTACCAGTCGAGGTGAGCAGGCAGCAGCGCGGCGATCACTTCGTCGTCCACGAGCATCAGCACGTCGGGTGTCCGGCCGAGGTCCGTGATCTTGCGCGACTGTTCCAGCGAGCCACCCAACTCGGTGAGGAGCTGCACGTGCTCGCTGTGCTGGAACGAGTCGGCAAGCGCGCGCAGCGGGCGCGCGAGCGACGCCGCCGCGAAGACCGTGATCGGAGGCCTGGGAGTCTCGACACGACCTCCGGTTCCGCACGCGGCCAGCGCGATCGCGAGTGTGATGGGTGCGGGTCTCACAAGGGCTGTATTATATGTCGCCCACCCGCCCGGCGAACTCGATTACGCCACCATTTGCATCAACAGCAAGTACGTGTACCGCTGGCAGCCGGCCGCCGGCAGTTCACCGTTGAAACGAGCCGGGACAGTCCTGCGAACAGGACTGTCCCGGTGTTCTTCTACCGTAAAACCGCTCACGGCCAGCTGCCGGCCGTACACGTACTGGCGGTTCTAATCGGCGCGCTCGATGTCGCTGACTCCGGCCGGCCCTCTTTGCGGCACCATGTCCACCGGGCCGACGCCGAACGAGCGCTCCGTGTGCGATCCACGCGGCGCTCCAATCATGCTCTTCACATCGCCCACCAGGCGATCCACCTGACCCTGCAGCGCGTCGTGCGCAGCGCCCACCACGCTCGCGACGACATCGTCGAGCGCGGCGCCCAGCCTGGAACCAGCGCCCTTCGTCGCGAGCAGCGTCGCCGCGGCGGACTTCACGTCGGCCCGCGAGCCTGAGAGCAGCACGCCCGCTCCCACTGCGAGCGCGAGCGCCGGCCATGGGTGCTCGCGCACCATCTGCGCGACGTTCAGCTTGCGCTCCAGTTGATCGATGGTGCTCGACATTCGCTCGCGCGTCAGCTCGATGTCGCGCCGGACGTCAGCTGTCGTTTCAGCCATTCCCTGTCCTCCTTGAGAGTCTCGATCGTCTGGTCCGGCGTCAGCCGGGACGGCGAGAGCCGAGCCAGCCCGCGCTTCGCCAGCAGCGCCGCGAGCCCACCGGTCACCACCAACACGATCAGCGCCGCAAGCCAGTACCGGTCTCTCGACAGCCATTGGTCGCCGGCGATCAGGACGACGCTCGTGGCCAGCGCCAGGCCGCCCAGCAGCAGCAGCACCGCGCCGCCGGCCACGAGCACCGATCCGCGCGAGACCCTGGCGACGATCGTGGCGAGCTCGATGCGCGCGAGCTTCACCTCGTTGCGCATCAGATTCGCTGACCCGCCCGCCAGGTCCCTGAGCAACTCGCCGAAGCCACGCGAGCGCTCGAATGCGCCCGGCCCGTCCATGCGCTACAGATCCCTGCGGAACGCGCGTCCTATGAGATATCCGAGCCCGGCGGCGATCAGCAGCGTTCGGCCCGGATGTTCCTTGACCTGACGCTCGATGCCGCTCTTGATGCCGTCGAGGTCTGCTTCGCGCAGCCAATCGGCGGTCGCCTGCATGCCGCCGGCGAGCTTGTCGGATACCTGCGCCACCCGGCCGTCGGCTCCGATTGCCGTGTCGGCGGCCGACGCTCCGGCCAGCGCCGCGGCGCCCGTTCGATCACGGAGCCTTCCGGCGCCGGACTCGAGCGCGCTCGCCAACTTGTCCCTGGCCGTGCCGACTTTCTCGCGCGCGGTGGCGCCGACGTCAGCGAGCCGTTCCCCGGCGGAATCGATCGCGCTCCTGGCGCGATCCCTCACGCCCTCGCTCGTTCCCGAACCGCTGAAGTCGAAGCCTCCCTCGCGCCGCGAGCCGCTGCCCGAGAACTCGTTCGCGTCGCCCTGGCCGCCGCGCGCCAGGTCGTCTCCCCTTGCGTCGTTGCGATCCATCGTCATCTCCTCCCGAGGGGTACGGGGGGAGTGTCTGCAGCTTTTGCGCCTATTCGAGGCGCCAGTCGTCGCGGCGCGCGATGGTCGCGCGAAGCGCCGGCAGTCCCAGCGCGAACAGCGTGATCGCTATCGTCATTCCGACGACGTTGACGATCGCGAGCGCGTACGGCAGCGCCGCATCATCGCGAAACACATAGTCGGTCACGGCGGCGACGGCGATCGGCCCGAGCGCAACGGAGACGAGGCTCACGACGAAGAAGTACAAGGCGACACCCTGGGCGCGCATTCGCGACGGTACGATGACAGCGGACGCGGCGGTGGCCGCGCCCCACGGAAACGCGGCGAAGAAGTTCACCACGACCAGCCACGCCACGGCGCTCGCGCCCGAGGGCGCAAACGGGTAGGCGGTGGCGGACACGAGCATGCCGAATGCTCCAATGATACCGACCCGAAGCGCGCCATCGGCGCGCCCACGCCGGACGTACGCGTCGGCGATACGCCCGCCGGTCAGCACTCCCGCCGCGCCAACCGTCATGGTGAGGACTCCCATGACAATCCCCGCCCGCGAAGCGGGCCAGCCGTGTTTTTCGATGAGGAATGTGGCGAGCCACGCCGCAATCCCGAAGTTTACCGTAGCCGAGAACGCGAAACCGAATGTGACGCACGCGAACGTGCGAAGATTTGCACGCACGTATGCGAACAGCGCGCGCAACGGCACCGGACGCGGCGCCCCCTCGCGATCGCGCCTGGCGGGCTCGCGCACCGTGAGTGTCAGGAGCGCGATCAACAGACCGGGCAAACCCACGGCGAGGAACACGCTCTGCCAGGGCCGGATCGAGCCGATCATCGGCAACGTCCACGCTTCCTGCGCGGACACGGCGCCGACGACCCAGCCACCCACCAGGTACGCGAGGCCGGAGCCGATGAAGACGGCCATCGAGTAGACGCTCATCGCCGAGCCAAGCTTTTCGCGCGGGAAGTAGTCCGCGATCAGGGACGTGGCCGGCGCCTGAAGCGCCGCTTCACCGACGCCCACGCCGATGCGCGCCAGCAGTAGGCGCGTGAACGAAGTCGCCAGCCCGGAGACCGCGGTCATGAAGCTCCACACGGCGATGCCGGCCGCGATGATGTTGCGGCGATTCCCGGAATCGGCGAGCCGGGCGATGGGCAGCCCCATCGCCGTGAAGAAGATCGCGAAGGGGAGGCCGATGAGGTAGCTCATCTCCGTGAGCGAGAGGCCCAGGTCACGGCGGATCGGGACGACGAGCAGGGTGAGGATCTGGCGGTCGATCCAGCCGGAGACGTTGGCCAGCGCCAGCACGCCGACGACGTACCACGCGTAGCGGCGCCCGCCCGCCCCTTCGTTCACCGGGCGCGACGTCGTGCCGTGATCAGGACCGCGATCTCGTCCGGGCGCGCGTTGATGAAGTCGAGCCGAAGGCGTCCGTCCGGCTGTTCGCTGACTGTGGCGGGAATCGAGCTGTTGGTCAGCAGCCAGCCCTCGGGCAGCACGACGGCATTTGCGGGCCGGCCGAACGACCGGTTCCACACCAGGTGCTCGCCTGCGAGTTTGTAGCGCGCGGTGTCGGTGTACGTCTCGAACATGCGGAGGCGGACGGTCTCTCCCGCTTTCGCCGGCGGGAAATGGAACACCACCACCTCCCCCGAATCGGTCCGCTGCACTTCCCAGCGCAATTCCTGGCCGGTGTCGAGCAGGATGGCGCGCGGACGCGAAACGGTGCTCCCCGCGCGCACGACGTTGAGATAGCGATCCACGCCGGGCCGCGTCTCCGTGTAGTCGTGATAGAGGTCGAAGGCGTGGGTCTCGGGTTGCTGGAGGAAATACACGATCTCACGCGTCTGATGCGCGCGCTCGTCGAGACGCCGCTGCAACTCGGCGACGAGCGACGCCTGCGTCAACGACGCGGTCGTGCGTCGCGCGCGAATCTCCACCGGCGCCTGCGCGGGCGTGTTGTTCCAGAAAGAAACCTTCAGTCTTCCATCGGCTTCCAGCAGCACCTGCGACGGGTAGTTGCTGGTCACCAGCTCGAAGCCGGCGGGAAGGATGATCGCGTTGCGTTTGATCCCCAGCGGCCGCGTGAACGTGATCGTGTCGCCGGCGACCCGATAGCTCGCTGTGTCGTAGTACGTCTTGTCGATGAGCAGTCGCGTCTCGCCGTCGGTCGGTACGGGTCGCGCCAGCTTCACGCGAATGTAGTCGCCGGTGGAGTCGGCGCCGCGGACTCCACCCTGGAGCGCGATGCGACCGTTCACGACGTCGAATGTCAGCGGTTTACCGGTCGCGAGATCGACCACGCGCTCGTCGCTGGCGACGCTGCCGCGCCTGATGGCGTTGAAGAACTGCGTCGCGCCCGGTGTGGTCGCGGTCACCTCGTAGAGGATCCGGAATTTGCCGGTGCCCGGAGCGAGAAGCTCGTAGCGCGTGTAGTCGTCGGCCTGCGTCTGTCGCGGCGCCTGCGCGGCGACCGAGGTCCCGCAAAAGATTGCTGCGGCTAGAATCACTCGCATGGTTTGACCAATTGGACGGACAGCGTAACGGTTTGAAGAACCGGATCAATCGGATGTGAACCGAATGCATCCGATACTGAACGACAACTGAAGGAGTCCACAAACGAATAGGATCTTCATCCGGCGTATCCGATCCAATCCGATGAATTCGAAACAAAAATGTTAAGGCTCTCTGTGCGCGACAGGCTTACGGCGCGGGCAACCAGCGTTTGGCGATCTTGAGCGCGGCCGATCCCATCACTGTCACCACCTCGTATTCGCCCTTGGCGCCGATGAGCATGTGCGCCGCCCACGGCTCCATCCTGTACTCGTCCGTGAGCCAGCGGACCATGTCGGACGTCGCGAGCTGGACGCCGCGGTCGAGCGGGCTGATGAACTCCGCCTGGCTGCCGACGGAAATGATGTAGTCGCGCGTGATGACGCGCGGGCCGCCGAGGCGCGCGCCTTTGCGCAGCTCGACGGTGAACTCGACGTCCATGGACGTTTCGATACCCGCACCCGTCGGCTCGCCGTCGGCCATGAGCGCGTGCCCGTCCGCCAGGAACAGCAGCGCGCCGGCGTGGAATACCGGCAGGATCACCGTCGAGCCTTCGCGGATCTCGTTGAAGTCCATGTTGCCGCCGTATTCGCGCGACGGGCCCGAGGTGGGCGCGAAATCGCCGGCGGGCGCGACGCCCACCACGCCAAGCATCGGCTCCATCGGGAACTCAAGCTTGTGTCGCGTGCTCACGGGCTCGCGCAGCTTGACCATTCCGCGAGTCGTGTCCACGTCCCAGATCAGGAGATCCGATCGCCCGGGCCGGACCAGATCGGCCTTGTACGAGTTCGGATAGAGTCCTTCTACGGTTGCGGGCGTGAGTGCAAACGTGCCGAGCCGGTAGAAGGACCACGCCGTGCCGCGGTTGGGCCTGATCTTCCTGAAGGCCACTGCGATCGCGTCGCCCGGCTCCGCCCCTTCTATATGAATGGGGCCCACCATTGGATTGCTCGGCTGCGCTCGCTGGATGTTCTGATGGTCACGCGCGCCAGCGTCGAGCGTCCTCGTGATCACGACGTCGCCCGGCTTGATGCGGGCGACGATCGGATGTCCGCGCCACAGCGTGTTGAAGAACGTGTCTGGCGCGATGCGATGCACGGCCGGCTGCTGCGCAGCCGCCACTGCCGGCAGGGTCGCCAGCAGGCCGAGAACGACCGATCGAAGCCTCATCGTCCGGCCGCGGCCAGGCGCCGCTCGATCTCGGCGCCCCAGTTCGTCACCACCATCAGCTGCGCGGAAAGATCGATCGGCTTCAACATCACGAAGTGCTGGTCGTCCGGCATGACATCCCAGTTGGATGAATTCATTCGAAGATAGTCGTCCTCGAACAGGACGTCGCGCCGCAACACTGCAAACGACGGCGACGTCACGACACGCGCGGCGATGACGCGTGCCCCGTCGCGATAGAAAAGCTCCGGACTGTTTCGCGCCCAGAGCGGCTGCTCCCCTCCCGCGTTGGACACGAGCGATTTCGGCCCGGGGCCGGGCAATGGCGTGACGTACACTTCCATGCGCCCGCTTTCGTTCGACGCATACGCGAGCCAGCGGCCGTCGGGCGAGACGCTCGGCATCTGCGTCACCGCGGTCGGCGGCGCCCGTACGACCTGCATGGTCACGGTCGTTCCGGGGCGCAACGCGCTCACTCGCCTGGGCGATCCGGCTGCGAACTCCTCCAGGATCAGCGATCCGTCGGCGCTCCACCCGTGCGGCCATTGCCGACCTGGCGCTCGCAGCACCGGCTCAGCAGCACCGCTGCCGTCGGCAGATTGCTGGAATATGTCGGTTTCAGGGCTCGAGAAGCCGGCCCGCCCCGCAAAAACGATTCGTGCACCGTCCCTGCTCCAGATCGGATCAGAGTTCGTTCCCTCGAACGTGAGCCGGGTCAGTGCCTGCAACCTGCGATCGAGGATCCAGATGTCGCTGGTGGCAGACGAGCCGATGCCGACCTGCACAGCGATGCGGGATCCGTCTGGTGACACACGCGGACGGGCGAATGGTCGCTCGTCCGAGCTCAGGAATCGTGGCTTCCCTTGCCTGTCGACAAGAGTCAGCCGGGCCGCCGGCTCGCCGAGTACGGCGAGAAGGCTTCCATTCAGGGACGCCGCCCAGCCGCTGAAGCCGCCGGGTCGAACGTGAACGTTGTTGAGGACAAGTACGCCCTCGCCGATCCGGAAACTTCTCGGATCGAAACGCGCGCCGAATATCGTGCCCTGCGAATTGCTGTAGATCATCAGCCCGTGGGACACCTGACGCGACTTCATGGCAGCCCGTGTCGTATGGATGACTTTGCCGTCCGGCTTCGCAAACGCGATGTATGGCTGGTCGCCGGTGGATCGCCAGATGTGGAATGCGACGGTCTCGCCGTCGTCGAGGAAGTACGCACCGCGGTGCGACGTCTCTCCAGAATCGAGCTGGGTGAACGGCGTCGGGGTCCCACCGCCAGCTGGAATCTGCCACAAACCACCGCTGAGGCTTCCAATGATGATCCGCCCGTCCTTCGCCCATCCAGGTGTGGTTGGCAGGATCGCACCAAGGTCCGCGAGTTTCTGCGGCGGCCCGCCGCTCACCGGCACCTTCCTGATGCTGCCCTCCGCGATGAAACCGATCCACTGTCCGTCGAATGACATGAAGGGCTGAGTACCGTTCTCGGTCCCTGGGATCGGCTTGATCTCCGGATCATTCATGGCCCGGTAAAACAGCTGTGGTCCACGCGAGGATTGCCCGACCAGGACAAAACCCTCCCCGGTCGGTGACATCTCGAGAAAGCCTCCTACGGTGGTGAGCGACGCCGACGCGGGCAGCGCGAGCGCAAACCGGGTCGTTGGGATTTCCGGCGGCGACGGCCCGGAGACGTAGAGCGTCGCAGCGACGCCGAGCCCGACCCAGGGCGCCCAGACGTACCACGCGCGCGCCAGCCGGACCAGGCGCGGCCTACGCGCCCTCGCCAGCGCCGACGGCGTGACGATGTTCGCGGGAAGTATCACCGACCTGCCCGCGAGCGCGTCGGCGAACGCCTGCGCTGTGTGAAACCGGTCCGCCGGCAGCTTGGCGAGGGCCTTCTCCACCGCGCCCGCGAGGTGCAGCGGAACTGTCTCACGCGTGAGTCGGATACTGCGTGGCTTGTCCGTGAGAACTCTGGCTATGATCGCCTGCGCGGTCGATCCGTCATGCGGCGGCTCGCCGGCGAGCATCTCGTAAAGGACCGCGCCGAGCGAATACACGTCGGTGCGGCCATCGATAGCGCGGTCGCCCGTCGCCTGTTCGGGGGACATGTATTGCGGCGTTCCCAGGGAAATGCCGGTCTGCGTGACGCGTCCACCGCCCGCGTTGCTCACCGCCAGCGCGATGCCGAAGTCGGCGACCGTTGCCTGCCCTTCGTGCAGCAGGATGTTCTCGGGCTTGAGGTCGCGATGGATCACGCCGTGCCGATGCGCGTAGTCGAGCGCTGACGCCACCGCCGTCGCGAGATGCACGGCTTCGTCGATGGGAAGCTGCTTCTCCCGCACCAGCTTGCTTCGAAGCGACTCACCGTCGATGTACGGCATCACATAGAACAGCAACCCTTCCGCCTCTCCGCTGTCGAAGAGCGGCAGCAGGTTCGGATGCTGCAGGTTGGCCGTGACCTGAATCTCGGAGAGGAAGCGCTCGACGCCGACCACCGCCCCGAGCTCCGGATTGAGGACCTTGAGCGCGACGCGCCGGTTGTGTTTGACGTCGCGCGCAAGGTAGACGGTCGCCATGCCGCCGCGCCCGATTTCCCGCTCGACGTTGTAGCGGCCCGCGAGCGACGCATTCAGATGAGCGACTGCATCCATCAGCGATCCCTCGCAGGAGCGCGCACTACGGCGCGGTCCGGGCCCCGCCCATCGACGCCAGCACGCGCTGCATCAGTCCGTCCAGCGCGTTGCCCTGAATCCAGCGCGTGACGACCACGAGATCGTGCTCAGGATCGCAGATGATCGCGTTCGTGCCGTTCCCCAGATGCCAGTACACCGTCTCGGGCGCGCTCGGCATCGGACGCCGGCCCGTGTTCAGGAAGAAATTCATGAAGCCGTACGTTGGCTGCGCGGCCGATGGCGTGCGCGACTCCTTGATCCACGACTCCGGGATGATCTGCTTCGCGCCCCATTTCCCGTTGCGCATCGTCAGCAGCCCGAAGCGCGCCTGATCGTATGCACTGATGAACATGCCGCCGCCCCAGTGGCCGCCCCCGCTCACCGCCTGCATCAACTGCCCGTCGAGCACGATCCAGGAATTGTCGTATCCGTACCAGCGCCAGGTTGGCGACGCGCCAATGGGATCCATCACCAGCTCGCGCAGCACGTCGGGAAGCGGCCGGCGCCAGACACTCATCGCTGCGAGTGCCAGCGCGTTCACGCGCGTGTCGTTGTACTCGTAGACGCTCCCGGGCGCGACGCGTTCGCGCGTCCACCAGCTGGCCGGCTCGTTGCTCGGCCGGTCGGCCCACTCGGGCTTGCCCCACAGCACGCCCTCGAAATCGCTGGCCTGCTGGAGGAGGTGCCGCCACGTGATCTTGCGATTGTGCGGCGTGTTGAAGGGCTCGATCGGCACGCGCGCGTCGAAGCGCCCGCGTCCGCCTTCCGGGCCGAGCGCCGGCGTCGTCGCGTGCAGCACGGGACCGACCGCTTTGTACACGGTGTCGTCGATGTTGCGAATCAGCCCGCGCTCCACGGCCAGCCCCACCGTGGTGGACACGAAGCTCTTCGTCACGCTGAATGTCATGTCAACGCGCGCGGGATCGCCCCACTCGGCCACGATGTAGCCGTTCTTCACGATCACGCCCGATGCGTCGCCGCGCGTCTTGAACGGGCCCACCGCGTTGCCGAACGGCTCGCGTCCGAACGACTGGTAGTGGGCTTCTTCCAGGTCACGGGGCGCACGCGATTCGCGCTCCTTCGCGAACGCGATCGCGTCCTGCAGTTTGGCCGCGTCCATCCCGACCTGCTCCGGAGTGCGTCGTTCCCAGGCGTTCGGGCCCGGCACGAACGGAGTCGCGGCGCGCTGCGCCTGGACGGGCGCAATGGCGGTGATCGAGAGCAGCAGGAGGGGGAGGGGGAATCTCATCGGACGGCGGGCCTGTTCGGGACGCACTAGTATGCCGCCAACTCACGGGAACCGACAGCCGCCGCAGGGATTTGCACGTATTTGCAAGGATATGCGCCGAGTGGCGTTGGAAGGGTGGCGGAGCCAGAGGCGGGCGGAGGTAGGATGGGCCATGCGCTACTCACTATGGCTCGATGGCCATCTGCTCGGCGAGACACGCCTGGAGCACCGCGGCCCCGGCCCGGGCCAGCGACTCGGCGGACTTGCGCCGTCGCCTCACGGACTCGAC
Organism: uncultured Gemmatimonadaceae bacterium; assembly: GCA_963724885.1. Classification (GTDB taxonomy): domain Bacteria; phylum Gemmatimonadota; class Gemmatimonadetes; order Gemmatimonadales; family Gemmatimonadaceae; genus DASPMP01. The sequence goes on from CAVRWG010000005.1 coordinate 1,772,196, forward strand.
GTCCTGCCGGGACTGAGCGGATTCCTGGCCGCGGCGTCGGCGATGAAGCGGTCGCTCGCCGCTCGCGGCGTCACTGACCCGGACGATGATGCCGACCGCACGATGGAGTATCTGGAGACGACGGACGAGGGCGCGCGCTTCACCACCCTGGTGAAGCAGCTCAGCCGACTCGAGCTGCGCGAATCCGGCGGCGCGCGGGCGTACTTTCACACCATTGTGGTGACGGACCTCAGGGAGCTGGGCGCGCTCGTCGGCGGCATGGACGTGGAGAAGGAGCTGGACGAAGGCGCGCCCCGTTACATCCTGTCCGCCACGCAGATCAGCTTCCGTTCCGCGAAGCACGCGCTGGGAGGCACGCGCATCCGTGTGCGTCTGGAGCCGAACTGAACGTGGGCGGTCGATCGCCTGCCGCGCCGGCGACCGGCGCTTCTTGCCACGGCGGTCATCGTGGGCCATGCTTGGCGCGCGGGAGCAGGCGATCGCCGGAGAGAACCATGAAAACCGCCGAAATGGGCGCGACGGCGCCGCCGGACACGATGGCGAACAGGCCTCTGGACGAAGAGCTGGACATGTTCGGCGTGACGCACCAGGGCCGGGTGCGGCCGGACAATCAGGATCACTTCCTGATGTGCACCGTGCATCCGCAGGTCGTGATCCACGGGACCAGCCTTCCGAACGTGAACAGCCTCCCGATGCGCGGCACGCGCCTGGCCACGCTGCTCGTTGTGGCGGACGGCGTAGGTGGGGCAGCGGCGGGAAGCGACGCGGCCCGTGTCGCCACGGAATCGGTGATGAGCTACGTGGCCACGACGCTGCGGTCGTATCACACCGCCGGGGCGCGCACCGACGACGAGTTCCTGGCCGCGCTCAGGGAAGCGGCGCAACAGGCGCACCACTCGGTGCTGGCCGAGGCTGCGTCACGCCCCGATCAGAAGCGCATGGCCACCACGCTCACCGTGTCGATCACCGTGTGGCCGTGGATGTACTTCCTCCAGGTGGGCGACAGCCGCGGGTACATCCACCAGGGCGGCAAGCTGCGTCAGGTCACGCGCGATCAGACGCTCGCGCAACAGCTCGTGGACCAGGGTGCGATGCGCAAGGACCAGCTGCCGACGTCGCCCCTGAAAAACGTGCTCGCGAGCGCGATTGGCGCGGACGAGGCCCTTCCCGACGTGTCGCGCGTGAACATCAGCGACCGCAGCAGCATCGTGCTGCTGTGCAGCGACGGGCTCACGAAACACGTGTCGAATGAGGAGATCGGCGAGCACCTCGGCGCGATGCGCTCGTCACGGCAGGTGGGACAGGAACTGCTGGAGCTGGCGCTGGCGCGAGGCGGCAGCGACAACGTCACGCTCGTCGTCGTTCGCGCGCCGATGAAGCGCGCCTAGTCCCGGCGCGCCTCGACGTCGGCCAGTCGCGAAAGCTTGCGGCGAACCTCGGCCACCTTGGGCTGCAGCCTGGGATCGGCGCGTTCCCACAGCTGGACGAATTCCCGATAGCGGCGCGCCGCGTTGGCGACATCGCCGCGTGCCTCGTACAGCTCGCCGAGGCGTTTGAGCATGAGCGCGCGCTGGGCGCCGTCCTGTCCCTGCCTGCCCATGAGGGGCGAGTTCAGGTAGCGCTCCCAGTAGTAGATCGCCGAATCCGCGACGCCGGCCTGATTCCACGCCCCACCGATGTCGTCGAGCACGCAGATGTAGCAGCTGCCGTCGGGACCGTCGTACGTGGTGTCGGCGCGCCACAATTCTCGAATCGCCTCGGGATAGCGCTTTTCGCCGACCGCGATCAAGGCCAGCATCGCGTGACGCTCCGGCTCCCGCACGCGACGGATGACGCTGTCGGGCATGGCGGCGTCGAACTCGGCGAGGACTGCACGGGCGCGCCGCGCGTCGCCCGTCAAGGCGAACAGGGAGACCAGGCTGCTGTACGGCCGCATCTCGAACGGCATCCTCTTCCAGTCGTCCCGCGTCAACGTCGCCTCGATCCGTCGCTTCGCGCTCGCGGTGTCGTCGTAGTACGACAGATCCACAAAGGATCTCGAGATCGAATCGAAGACGGGGGGCGTCGGCTGGCCACCGAGGCTCAGTTGGAGACGCCGAGCTTCCTGGCCGTACCTGGTCGCGTCGTCCACGCGGCCGCGCAGAAGCGAGTAGTTCGCGAGGCCCGCGACGCCGTTGATCTTGTAGATCGTGTTGTTGCTCGCAGCCAGCTCCTTGTAGAACGCTTCCAGGGAATCGAGCTGGCCGCGATGATACAAGAAGTTCGCGGGGAAGGTGCGAGCCGCCAGCGCTTGCGGGAACTTCTCGCGGAACTGCAGTGCCAGCGCCTCGGCTTCCTTCACCTTGCCGCCGTTGAACAACGTGTTCATCAGGTTCGTATACTGCTGGCTGGTTGCGCGGCCGCCATCGATCATCGCGCGGTAGAGCGATTCGGCTTGCGCGAACTCGCGGCGACCCGTCAGGATGTTCCCCAGGTTGTTGGCCGCGCCGGACTCGTTCGGGTCGATCGCAAGCAGGGCCTCATACGCGCGCTTTGCGAGGCGACGGTCCCGACCCGGGCCGTTTCCATAGTAGCTGCCCTCGGCCATCAGCCGTTCGCGGTCCGTAAGCCGGTCGCGGAAGCGGTACGCCTTTTCGAACGCGCTGTCCGAGCGCACGCGCGGCAGCCCGCTGTTGTTCAGCGCCACGCCGAGCTTGCGATACGCCATCGCGAACTGCGTATCGAGCTTCACGGCCTCGCGCAGCCGCTCCGCGGCCTCGATCGGGTTTCCGCCGTTGTCGATGAACCGGGCAGCTTCGGCGTAGATCCTCAGCGCTTCCAGCGACGAGGTGGTCACCTGCGCGAGCGCCGGACTGGAACGCACGTCACGTAAGGATTCCCCGATTCGGCCGCGCAGTTTGCGCGTCAGGCCATCGATTGTCTCCAGCAGGTCGGCCGGCCCATTGGCGATCTCCTGGAATGTCGCGAGCTCGTTGGCGGAGTCCGCGGACACGAGGCGCAGTGAGACACCGAGCCCGCCAGTTCCGCCAAGCTGCCGGATGCTGCCGTCCACGATCGCTTTCACGCCTTCCCGCTGCGCGATCTCGCGCGCGAGCTGGAGATCCACACGGCTGGTGGCCGGGCGCTGCATGCGCTGGAGCGCGGCGCCGATGGTGCTGGCCGACAGGATCGATACCGCGCGCGACTGGCCAAGGTTCGTGCGCACCGCTTCGGTCACGATCGTGCTGAGCGACGTGTCCTGCGACGAGAAGTCTGTCACGATGAGCCGCTCGCGGTCGCTCAGGCGCCCTGCCGCGAGGAGCGAGCCCGCGGGCCCGATTCCGAGGGCGCGCAGGATCATGTACGCGCCGACGAGAGCCATGAACCCGCCCAGCGCGACCGCGCCACCCATCCACGTGCGCTGCCAGGTGACGTGTGGGCTCGCCTTCAGCGCGAGCGTCGCCAGGGTGCCGTGCGAAGCCGCCGACCCCCCCGGTGTCAGCACCGGCGTCATTGCGGCCACGCGTCGCGTCGTACGATGCACGTACCACGTGAACAGGATGACCGGCAGTCCGAGCGACATGACGAGGAGGGCGCCCGGAAAGACCCAATCGGGAAGACCGAGCGCGATGATCGCTGCGCGCGCGACGATCACGACGCCAAGAGTCGCGGCCGCGTAGACGGCCAGGCTCTTTCGCAGCATGCCGGGTCCGCTCAGGAGCATTCCGGGCATGGCGGCCATGCCGCTGCTCGTGACCGCGTCGAGCGATGCGGCCAGCTCCTGACCCGATTGCGGCCGCGCTGCCGGCTCCTTCTCCAGACAGCGCAGCACCAGTTGCTCGAGCGCCTCGGGAATTTCCGATCGCAGCTGTGAGGGCTGCGTCGGCGTCTCCGTCATGTGGGCCGCGAGCGTCCGGGCCGGCGTGCGACCGTGGAACGGCGGCTGTCCCGTGAGCAGCTCGAACGCCATGCAGCCGAGCGAATAGATGTCCGCTCGATTGTCCACCGACGGATCGCCGGCCGCCTGCTCTGGCGACATGTACGACGGAGTGCCGATCGAGGTGCCGAGCTGCGTGAGAGTGGACCCCTCGCGCCCGGCACGAGCCGCGGAGATGGCCTTCGCGATCCCGAAGTCCGTGACGACCGCGGTGCCACCCGAGAGGAGGACATTGTCCGGCTTGATGTCGCGATGCACCACGCCTCTCTCGTGCGCGTACGCCAGGGCCTTGGCGACGTCGCGTAGCACGCTGACGACCATCGCGATCGGGAGCGGTCCGTCCTTGGCGAGCTTCACACGGAGCGATTCGCCCTCGACGAATGGCATCGTGTAGAACGGGAGGCCGTCGGTCTCGCCGGCCGCCAGGATCGGGACGATGTTCGCCTGCTGGAGGGACGCGGCCAACTGGATCTCGCGCTCGAAGCGATCGACGCTCACTCCGGCGGCAAGTTCCGGAGAAAGGACTTTGATTACGACTTTCCGGTTCAGCCGTCGTTCATCGGCAACGAACACACGCGACATTCCGCCCCCGCCAAGCTCGCGGTCGAGGGCGTAGGCGGCACCGAGGGTCTGTTGAAGCTGTTGGCGAAGGTCCATCGGAGCGGGGAGCGGCGCGTGGGCGGAATCGGTGCCGGCGCTCACAGCGTCGGCACCGCCCGCATCGTCAAACTAGAATTCGGGACAGTGGTGGGCCAGAGCGGGCACGGCTGAAGCGCCGAGCAGATGGCATACCGGCTGCTCCGGTGTACCACCATGAAGACACGGATAGAACCTCCATCGTGAGCTGAGCGCATTGCGGTTTGGCGTACTGATTCTTCCAGCTTCTTTGTTCGGCATGGTTGCCTGCGGGAGTGATCCCGAAGCCAAGGCAGACACGACCGCCGACACCGTTCGCCCGACGTTCAGCGGGCTCTCCAGCCGGGACACAGCCGCCGGGTATGTCCTGGCCACGCCTGCGCCCGCGAAGGACACGAGCGGGAAGGACTCCCTGCGTCTACAGAACGACTCGACAGCCTCGCCGGATTCAGCGCGCGCCGTGGACTCCACGCGCGCCGACTCCACGAAGGTCAGGCCGCCGCTCAGCGTGGTCATGGCGCCCGGGCGTCCCAAACGCGATTCGCTGGCCCTCGTCTACGCCGTGCGAGCCGCGAACAAGAACCCCGCGTGGCCGGTGCGAGGGGCCGCGACGGCCGACGGCGCAATCCTGCCAAACAAGCGCGTCATCGCATTCTACGGCAATCCGCTGTCGAGGCGCATGGGTATCCTTGGCGAAATCCCGCCGAAGCAGATGCTGGCGAAGCTCGACACCGTGGTGATGGAGTGGCAGGAGGCCGACCCCGAGACGCCAGTGCAGCCGGCGTTGCACTACATCGCCGTTGTCGCCCAGGCCGGCCCCGGAAGGGACGGCAAATACCGATTGCGGATGGACTCGGCCAAGATCGAAGAGATCTACGGCTGGGCGCGCGAGCGTGACGCGCTGCTGTTCCTCGACATCCAGGCCGGCTACAGCACCGTTGCGGAGGAGCTGCCAAAACTGAGGCGGTTCCTCGAGCGGCCGAACGTGCACCTCGGCATCGATCCCGAGTTCTACATGCACAATGGCCGCGAGGGTGTGCCGCCCGGGAAGAAGATCGGAACGCTCTCCGCGAAGGAGATCAACCACGCGATCGGGGAGTTGTCGCGGCTGGTAGCCGAGAAGAAGCTGCCCCCCAAGATCCTGGTGATCCACCGTTTCACGCGGCCAATGGTCCGCGGCTACAAGGAGATCGTGCTCGACACGAACGTGCAGGTGGTGATGCACATGGACGGCTGGGGCGGGCCATGGCTCAAGTTCGATTCGTACAAGGACTACGTCGCCGGCGAGCCGGTGCAGTACACCGGGTTCAAGCTCTTCTACAAGAACGACACGAAGAAGGGCGACAAGCTGCTCACGGCGAAAGAGCTGGTGCAGCTGAAGCCGCGACCGGTGTACATCCAGTACCAATAGGGACGAGGGACTAGGGACTGGGGAATAGGGCAACAGCAACTGCGGGAAAGGGAAAGGGAAAGGGAAAGGGAGCGAGAACCATTGAGTTCCCTTTCCCTTTCCCTTTCCCGCTTTCGGTGTTCCCCTAGTCCCTAGTCCCTAGTCCCTCGTCCCTGCAGTTATGCTGGCGGCAACTCCAGCACGAACGAGAACCGTGTCCCCTGCTCGGGCGCCGTGTCCACGCGCAACGCGCTGTTCATCTTCCCCAGCAGGTTGCGACAGATGGAGAGGCCAAGCCCCGCGCTCGAGAACCGCATGCCGCTCGCGCCAGGACGGAACTCAGTGAAGAGCATGGCGAGCACGTGGTCCGGGATCCCTCGCCCCGTGTCCTCCACCCAGAACTCCACACGCGTCGCGTCGAGGTCCGTGCAACCCACCGAGACCGAGCCGCGCTGCGTGTACTTGATGGCGTTGTTCGTGAGGTTCAGCAGGACGCGGTGCACCGCGGCCGCGTGGCCGACGCGAGCGTCGATGGTGGGATAGGTCTCGTGCACGGTGATCCGTTTCTCTTCGGCCACGGGCGCCACGATGGCGCACACCTCATGCACGGTGTCTGACAGGGAGAAGGCCTGGGCCTTCGAGTCCATCAACAGGTTGCCGTGCGTCGACTCCATGATGTCGTTCGCCATGTTGCTCAAGCCCAGCGCCGCGCCGTAGACCAGGCCGAGCTGGCGCTCCTGGATCGGCGAGATGGCGCCGCTCTGCCCCGCGCGCAGCGTCTCGACGAGGAACAGGATGGCGGAAAGGGGCGAGCGCATGTCGTGGGCGATCTCCAGCACAGCCTTGCTCGCGTCCGAACCCTCGAGGCGCTCCTTGAAGCCGTTCTCGATGGCGGTGCGCTCGGAGATGGTCGTCAGCTCTTCCATGGCCGCGAACACGGCGACCAGCTCCTTGGCATGGACGCGACGGGAACGGTCGCGGCTGAGCCGCGCGACGAACTCGGTGCGGAGCGCGTCCACCAGGTTGCGCGCGAAGATGACCGTGTTCGGCTCGATCGGCGCGGCCAGGGAATCCGTGGCCATGCCGTAGACGGTTTCGGCGAGGATGGTGAGCTCGTCGCCGAGCTTGTCGGCCTCCGCTACTCCACGCGCTTCGAGCTGCTCGGCGGCGTTCCGTGCCGCCGCCCGCAGCGCCCGCAGGACGGGCGACGCATGCAGCTGCACCGACAGCGGTGTGTAACGCTTTTGAGTACCGACGGTCATGGAAATGCTAACGGTCCACGTCGCGCGCCAGGCCGGGGGCCTGACGCGCGGCCGTGAAATTCAAGTTAGACCAACGGTGCTTCTGTGGCTTCGCGGCGGAATCCGTGACGCTCGAGCAGGCGATACAGCGTGGTTCGATCGACATTCGCCAACCGGGCAGCTCGCGACATGTTTCCGGATGCGCGCGCGACGAGGCGGGTTACGTAGTCCTTTTCGAACTTTGCCAGCACTTGCTCTTTTGCAACATGATACGCGTCGTTCAACAACATCGTCGTCCCCGCCACATCCGCCGCGCGCGAATTCTCGTTGTGCAGCACGATCTCGCTCGGCGCTATCAGCGACCCTGGTGTCGCAAGAACGACGACATGCTCGATGACATTCTGTAGCTCTCGGACGTTCCCACGCCAGGGGCAGGATTGCAACAGGTCCATCGCCGCGTCGCTGAACGACGGTACCGGCGAGCGGGCGCCATGATGGCGCTTCCAGCAGTGCTCCAGGAAATGCCTCGCAAGGATCGGGATGTCCTCGACGCGCTCGCGGAGCGGCGGTAGCTGGATGGGAAAGACGTTCAGCCGGTAGAACAAGTCCTCGCGGAGATTCTTGTTCTTGATGGCATCGCGCGGGTCACGGTTCGTCGCGGAGATGAAACGTACGTTTACGATCGCGTCATGCTGCTCGCTGCCGACGCGCCGAACGACGCCGTCCTGCACCACGCGAAGCAGCTTCGCCTGGAGCGTGAGCGGCATCTCGGTGAGCTCGTCGAGGAAGAACGTGCCGTTGTTCGCAACCTCGAGCAGGCCGACCTTGTCCCGGTCCGCGCCGGTGAACGAGCCCTTTTTGTGCCCGAACATCTCGGACTCGAGCAGGTTCTCGGGTACCGCGGCGCAGTTCAGAGGCACCAACGGGTTCTTGGCGCGCCGGCTGTGCCGGTGGACGAACTGGGCGATCAGCTCCTTCCCCGTGCCGCTCTCGCCAACGAGCATGACCGAGGCGTCGGTCTGAGCGACCTTGCGAGCAAGCTCCACGATCTGGCGAAACGCCGTCGACGCGCCCAGAAGCGTCATCCGGTCGCTGTTGCCGTTCTGCTCGAGGAGTGTGGATCGCGCTTGTTCGCGCTCGCGCGTGGCACGAACGGCGTAGGCGGCGCGTCCTACGAGCACTTGCAGGTGCGCCCCCGAGAACGGTTTGGGCATGTAGTCCCACGCGCCCACGCGCAGGGCTTCGACGCTCGAGTTGACGCTCGGGTTGCCCGTCATCATTACGACGATCGTCTCGGGCCGGGCGGCAAGAACCGCCTTGAGGATTTCCATGCCCGACACCGGCGTCATGTACAGGTCGACGAGCACGACGTCGAACTGATTGCGCCGGACCATCTCGATCGCTTCGTCGCCTCGACCGCAGACGACGACGTTGTATCCCTCGACCTGAAGCACGCTGGCGCAGCCTTCACGCAGCGTCCGGTCGTCGTCCACGACGAGGATCCGGATGCTGGATCGCAGGTCTCGTGGTACGGCACCGCCGTCCAGGGTCTCTTCATGGACGCGGGCGCCTTCGGGTTCTGCTATTGCTGACCCAGAATTAGATGGACCTGCGTTATTCAAGCTCATAGGCGGCGTCGCTGCTGAGTTGGAGGAAATAGTCATTCGTCCCCGAAGCCATGGGCAGGAAACGTCACTGCACAGACCGGTTACTGCACGGACTTTGGCCTAGGGGATTTCGCGCGGGAGGGAGAAAAGCCGATTAGGAGGGAGGAACGGCTTTGCGGCGTTATTCGCGACACCTAACATCTCATTCTCCCCTCATGCGGTCAAGAACCAATGTCACAGTCTGTGGTGCGGGCGCAATGTGGTGGATTTCCTACTCCTGATGCGCCCGTGACCCCCTTTAACTTGTGACCAATAGCCCGCGGCGGGGAGCTATCTCGCGGCTGCAAAAGCCGTTAGCCGGTCAGCTGACCGGCAGTTGATCAAACCCGATCGCTACGCTGCCCCCGGGCGTGGGGTTGCTGATGTAGTCCAGGGCCCTGCCGGCACGACGCATCAGCTCCGACGGATCCACCTTGGCGGACGAGAAGTCCCCAACAGCCCAGTACCCGGCTTTGAAGTCGGTCGCGGCCGGCCCGGAGGCCTGCGGGGCTGCGGCCAAGGCGCTTCTCAGTCGAGCCAGCAGTCGTTCGGCTCCACCCGCGTCAGTGTCGGGCGCCAGCAAAGCCAATCTGCCGTCGCTCATGCGGCCAACGATGTCCGACCTGCGAAACGCATCGCGGGACAATTCCAGGAAGGACGTCACCGCGCTGGTAATGGTGTCGATCCCCTGGCTGGCGCCTGAGGGCTTGGAAGCGCCATTCGGCATCAGGACGATGCACGCGAGCGCCTCATGGTTTCGGGTCGCCCGGGCTGCCAGCTGCTCGGCCCACCGCTCCATGCCAAGGGCCGTCAGGACACCGGTCTCGGGATCGATCAACGACTGCTCGCGGGCGTCGAGCATGGCGCGCTTTGCCCGGAGAAAGGTGCGGAGCTTGGCCAGCAGTGTGTCCGCGTCCACGGGGTGCGTCAAGAACTCCCAGGCCCCTGCCTCGTGCGCCGCCGAACGCGTGGTTCGCGACGTGGGCGAGGGCGCGGTGATGACGATGGGGGTGGATGCGTCGAACGACGGATCGTCGTGCAGCTTGCGGCACACCTCGATGCCACCCATGCCGGGGAGGAACTCGTCGAGGATCACCGCGTCGGGGCGGTATCTCCGGGCCAGCGCAATGGCGTCGCCGCCGTCACCGGCTTGCAGGACTGCATAGCCGCTGGCGACCAGGACGCTCTCCAGCGAGCGCCCCGCCCACTCCCCTTCGGTCGCAACGAGAACGACCGCTGGTTCCCTCGAAACGCCTTCCATTGTGGACGGTCCGGGCTGATTGTCCCCGTCGCTCATCGCGCCGCCGCGACTGCGCTCTCCTCTGTCACTACATGTTTCGGCGAGTGCTCGACGTACCACTCCAGCGCCTGTCCCAATCCCTGCGCGATCGAGTGCGTGGGCTCGTACTCGAGATGCTGCCTGATCTTCGTGATGTCCGCGAACGACCGACGAATGTCGCCGTCGCGAAACGCTCCGTACACGGGCTGCGACGCGGAGATCGACGGCTGGAAACCTACAAGCCCGAGCCTGATCATGCGAAACAGCTCATTAAGCGTGGTTTCCCGGCCGTTGCCGACATTGTAGATCTCGGCGCTCTCCGTGGTGCGGTCCGATGTGGCCGCGAGCAGATTCGCCTGCGTCACATTGGCGACGTAACAGAAATCCCGGCTGGTTTCGCCATCGCCGTTGATGTCACACTTCTCGCCGTTGAGCAAGCTCTCGATCCACTTCGGGATCACCGCGGCGTACGCTCCCTTCGGGTCCTGGCGCGGCCCGAAGATGTTGAAGTATCGCAGACCGATGATCTGCATCTCGTACACGCGCTGAAAGACAGCGGCGTAGACCTCGTTGGTCAGCTTGGTGGCGGCGTACGGCGAGAGGAGGGATCCGCTGGATTCCTCAGTGAGCGGAAGCATCTCCGAGTCACCGTACACCGCGCAAGAGGACGCATAGACCACACGCTTCACCCGCGCTTCGTGTGCCGCAAGAAGTACGTTGAGGAAACCGTCCACGTTGACGCTGTTGGAGAGCGTCGGGTCATCGATCGAGCGCGGAACCGAGCCCAGCGCGGCGTGATGCAGGACGTAGTCGACTCCCTTGCACGCCTTGCGACAGGCCACCAAGTCGCGAATGTCGCCCCGAATCAGTCGGAACGATCCTTTGGAGCTCGCCGGCACGGCGAGCACGTCGTCGATGTTGGTCTGAAAGCCCGTCGAAAAGTCATCGAGTCCGACGACTCTCTGGCCCAGGGACAACAGCTCCTCGAGCAGGTTCGAGCCAATGAATCCGGCAACGCCCGTGACGAGCCACGTGCGCGGACTCTCGGACAGCTCTGTCTTCAGGCGGGCGTACGGCCAGGCACCTACGGCACTCAGCATCGTGGCAAGGGAACGGGTGGGAAGCCAGTGCTGCGCCAAAGCATCTTCCATTCCGCCTTGCCGAACGCGCCCATCGCGCTAAATCATTGCCGGATCATGTGTTTCGGTCCGTCGAACCGGCGGCTTCCACGACCGGCAGGCCGACTGTTGCGCGCATGCAGCACAACTGTCGTGCGCATCTTCGCGCCCTGAGCGGGCCAACCTCCAATTTCTACGGTGTGATGATGAGCACAAATCCGAGGCTTCTGGTACCTGGCAGCTGCCCCATCTCGAACCCCTGAAAACCGCTCGACGAAAGCGCCGTCTCGGGGTCGATGTTCGGCGCCTTCGCGAAGGTCACCAGGTTCCGGCCGGTAAGAGAGAGACGTCCGACCTGGCCTCGAAAACCGGGAAGGAAGGTTAGCGGCACCTCGTAGGTAATACGGGCTTCGCGCAGCTTGGCATAACTGGCGTCGAAGACCCAGGCCTCATGGATCGACGCGAGCGAATGGAAGTAATCCTCCGCCGTCACTTCTGTGGTATTCGGGCCGCCGGTCAGGCTGTCGCGACCGGGAATGGTCATCCCATCCCGGCCGGACACGGTGGACTCCAGGGTGCCGGCATAAGAGCCCCACAGGTTTGTAGCGCTGAAAAGCTTGCCGCCCACCCGGGCGTCGAACAGAATCGCCAATTCTGTCCGCCCGAACCGGACCCGATTCTCCAGGCTCGCGGTCCAATCGGGCTGCCACGAACCCAGGACAGACAACGATCCGTCGGACATCGGGAGTCCGTCGCCGAGGAGAAGCTGCCCGTCTGCGCTTCGCAGATACTTCGACCCGACGATGGTGCCGACCGGGTGACCCGTTCGTGCCGTGAGCCACGCGCCCCAGATCGGAGGGCCGAGCGGCGCCTCGACGACTCCGCCGGCAAGCGCTTCCACGGTGCTCGTGTTGCTGGAAAAGGAAGCGACCACGTCCCATTGTGGCCCAATGACGGCGCTTATGGGAACGGCGCGCAGCTGCAGCTCAACCCCATTGTTGAAGACCTCGGCGGACTGGCCGCCCAGCGTGCCAATGAGAACCTGTGATGAGCGCTCCTGGTACGCGGTGAGGTCGAGCGCTAGCCGTGCACCAGGCGTGGCGATTTCGGTGCCCAACTCGATCCCGGACGTGCGTTCCGGAACGACGTCGCCGGCCGTCAGACCGAGCGTCGGTGACGACGAAGTGCCTCCACCCGCGTAGGCCCGCGCCAGTGTCCGAGTGGTGACATCGCTGCCGGCACGCCACCAGCTCGCGCGCAGACGCGCAGTCCCGAGCCCCAGGCTCCGAATCGCGGAAACAGCCTGAGCGGCGTCGTACGACATCGAGACCGACGGGAAAACCGCCTGGCTCAATTCATCGGCAAACGACGCCGACTGCTCGACCCTCACACCCGCGTTCAGCGAGAACAGGGAGCCCCGCGACAGTTTCCCGGTCAGGTAGATCGCGGTCAGGTCGTGCGACCCTGACTGATCGTCTGAAACGACGACGCTTGGCTGGCCTTGAACCGCGCCGGTTGTGACGCTCGTTCTGGTCTCGTACCTGCTCTTGCGCGTGTCGAATCCGGCAGTCGCCGAGGCATCCAGCCCGGACCACCGTGACACCGCGTTCACCGAGACCCCGGCCAGCAGGTCCGACACAGAAAGGTTCTGGCTTTGCGAACCGCCGCCAAGGAAGTCCGCCCGCCCGACAGCCGTCGGGTACCCGCCGAGCCACCCGTGTACAACCTGAAAGGAGCGACGATCCTCGACGTCGTCGATGCCCGCGTGCGCGGTGGCGCTCAGCCATGAGGCAAGCCCGAAGCTGAGGCGCGCCCCACCTATCAAATGTGTGGCCTTGTCCTCGTTGGAGTTCTCGAGGCTCTGGAAGTACGGATTGTTGCGCGCGCCGTAAATCCAGTTGATTGGGCCGTCAGCGCCGTCGCGCCGACTGTGCCGCAGGGCATCGAGATCCACTTGGCGGCCCATGCGCGTAAACCCCGCGACGGGATTGACCTCGTCGAAACCGCTGCCTGGCCGATGCCCGCCGGTTCTCGAGATAGCCTGAAGACTGGCCGTGGCCGAGATGCGGCTCGATAGCTGTGAGGTTCCGTTCAATGCGGCACCGAGACGCTGCAGTGCGTTCCGGGGCGTCATTCCATGCGCGTTGTTGGCTGTCAGCGAAACCCGTCCCTGGTGAGCGCCTCGAACGGCCTGAACGGAGACGTTAGCGTCGATGTCCGGGCCACCTTCGAAGTAGTTGCGCACTCCGTCCGGCTGGGGAAGCCAGTACCGAACATCAGGGAAGCGTGACTCGGTGAGGCTTGCTTGGGTGATCGGGCGGCCGTCGAGCGCGGGGCCCCAGCTCTGGTCCACTCCGTCGTTGATTCCGCCGCCTTCACCGTCGAAGAACTCGAACTGCCCGCCGAGTCCCTGCCCGAAGCTGTTCTGATATGAAGGCAGTCGCGTAGCGCTATGTCCGCTGATACGCACGCGGCTCGCGAGATTGAAACCATCGCCTCCCGCGCGCTTCGTCGTGATCGCGAGAACCCCATTCGCCGCGCGCGAGCCGTACAGCGGCGCAGCCTCCGCAGCATCCATGAGCCTCACGGTCGCGATGTCGCTGAGCGACAGATCCTGAAGCGGCGACCCGTAGTCGAATCCCCCAAGTCCGAACGGCTGAGCCGGGCCGGACGCGGTCGAGCCGGTTTCCAGCGGAACGCCGTCCAGGACGACGAGCGGCTGTATGGACCCGGAAAGCGATCGAGCGCCCCTGAAGACCATCAGTGAAGTGCCACCCGGCGCGCTGGCTCCGATGATGGTGAGTCCCGGAATACGGCCCGCGAGCGCACTCGCGACATCCGGCGATCCCGCGATCTCCGCGAAGGCCGTGCTGTCGACCGTTCGTGGCGACCGTCGCTGACTCACCTCGACGCGCCGACCCGACGGAATCGCAATGGCGACTGTATCCGGGCGAGCAGCCACGGTGCGGCTGTCCGGGCGATCGCCCGAGGCCAGGGCGAAATTGTGAACGGTGTTGCTTCCGGTGAGCGCGATCCTGACTGACCGCGACCCGAAGCGCCGGTGGCGCGCAACCAGCTCGACGGTCTGTCCGCTCACCTGCGCCGTGCGGACGAGGAAGTTATAGGAACCGTCGGCGGCCGTCCGCGATTCGATGCGGAGCGACGGTATTCCGACGGTAGCGCCCTCGACCGGGATACCACTCACCGTGACCCGACCACTCACGATCAGCTGGGCGTCAGCCTGCCGCGGCAGCAGCATCGCGAGGACGACTGTCACCGCCGCGACCGCAACGCGGAGCAGCCGCTCCGCGGATCGGTCGGGGGCGCGAGGGATACTTCGGCTGCGGCTCATGGAACGACACCAATGACGATGTGCTTCGGAGTACTGCGGAACGCGGACGCGTTGTCACCCAGCTCGCCACCGCGGTTGCGTCCCCAGCACGCGACCGCGCCATCGGTGGTGAGCCCGCAGGTGTGTTCGAGTCCGGCGCTCAGTTGCTGGAACCTGAGCGGACCCGCCACTCTCGTGGGCACCGCGCGCGTGGTGGCGCTGCCGTCTCCGAGCTGACCCCACGCGTTGATGCCCCAACAGTACACCTCTCCTCCGGTCGCCAGCGCGCACGCATGTCCGCCCCCGACCACGAGCGCCGTGAAGTTCGGTACTGCGGAATACGTGGTCGGCGTCGGCAGCACCGCGCCCGCGATGAGACCCCAGCAATACGCGCGACCCTGCTGGTTCAGGCCGCACGTGAATGCTTCGCCCGTGTTGATCGAGAGGAACGTGTGGCCGCCACTCACCGCCGTGGGGCTCGTGCGCGTTTGTGTCGTGGCGTCGCCAACCTGGCCAAACTGGTTTGCGCCCCAGCAGAACGCGGAGCCGCTGGCCAGCGCGCAGGTATGGCCGAACCCACTCGAGATCTTGTTGAAGAGGAATCCGCCGGGGACGGGCCGGATTGTGAATCTTGGAACCACGGTGTTGTCGCCGAGCTGACCCGAGCGGTTCTCACCCCAGCAGAGCGTGCCCTGACTCGCGCTGATTCCGCAATTGTAGGCGGAGCCGGGACTCAGGATCGACCAGGTCGTATCGGTCT
Organism: uncultured Gemmatimonadaceae bacterium; assembly: GCA_963724885.1. Taxonomy (GTDB): domain Bacteria; phylum Gemmatimonadota; class Gemmatimonadetes; order Gemmatimonadales; family Gemmatimonadaceae; genus DASPMP01. The sequence continues at coordinate 1,787,513 of CAVRWG010000005.1, forward strand.
CGACGCTCGTGGGGGCGGAACGGTTCGGTGTCGCGCCGGTCGTGTCGGCCAGCGCATTGAGGCCCCAGCAACTCGCCCTGTTGGTCGCGTCCAGCGCGCAAAAGTGACTCGGCCCGCCGAATAGTGACACCGCGACGAGGGATCCGGAGACCGCTGTCGGCGTCGAAGAAGACGCCGGCGTCCCGCTGCCGTTTTGCGGCGATTCACCCCAGCACTTCACCGAACCGCCGCCCTCCAGTGCGCAGGTGCCGTACCCGCCGGCGACCACGAGCGACGGCTTGTAGTGGATGGGAGCTCCGGTTCCGGTAGCGCTGAACGTGACCGTTGCGTCATCGACTTTCGCGTCCAGCAGTTGTTCGCCCGGGATGTCCCCGAGTGTCCAGATGCCGGGTGAGGCTACGCCGTTCGCGTCGGTGGAGACCACGGGCACGGCCACTCGGCCGTTCGCATGCGCGGTGAAGACCACGGGCACGCCGGAACGCGGCGTGCCCAGCGAGTCGACCAGACGCACCGACGGCTGGATCGGCAGATTGCCGAGGATTTGCGCGGTCTGGTCGTCCCCGCCCTGGATCGTGAGCGCGTTGTAGGCGGTCATCGAGAAGGTCGCGACATTCTCGAGCACGAGCGGATCCGGCGATCCGTCGGCGCGAACGACAGAGGCGGTGATGGTATTGGTCCCGACGGCGGGACCCAGCGTCCACCGCGCTGCCGCGATTCCGTTGGTGTTGGTCGTCGGCGACTCCGGAGAGATCGATCCGCCGCCTACCGTGACCGCGAATCGAACGCGCGAATTAGGCACGGGAGCGCCATTGTTGTTCGTAACCCTGACGCGAACGCTGTCGGTCAGTGACGACCCCGGATTGAGGGCGGATGACCGCGTCCATGGCAGCGTGTCGATCTTCGACGGCCCCATCCAGACGACGCGAACCTGTACGCCCGGCGATGACACGCCCAGGGATGTCGCGCTGACAATGGTGTTACCCGTGTCGCGGGCAACGAGCACTCCGCCGCGCTCGAACCCGACGATGTGCTGGTTCGTGTTCCTCCACACGACGGCGACGTCGATCACCAAACCCTGCGGGTCGCGCACGGTCGCCGTCAGCGTGTCACGGGTGCCGCGCTCGATGGCGAAGGGCGCCTGGTCTATCACAATGGTTCCCACCTCGATAGAGGGGCGCGGTGGCGGACCTCCATCGCGGCAGGCGAGGAGAACGAGTGGCAGCCCACGCAGTATTCCCCGAACCGGGAAGACGCGGGACATCGATCTCGAGCGGCGCGGTAAGCCGCGGTTCGACGACAACATCAGGGGATTCACTTCGGGAGGGGCAAGCGACGGGCGCTGTACGATAGCCGTCTGCGCGGCCATCAGCCAGCGCGACGCGTCACGCACGTTTCAGTTGCCTGCCAGAGTCGTCCACAGGCTGCCTACTCACAATCAAGGAATTCACAGTGCCTTCCTCCGCGCGCGAGTCCCGCTATGTCGCATGGCCCGCCTACCTCGTGTCCCTGGCGATCATCGTCATCCCGATCGTGGATGCGTTGGTATCACTTTTCCCGTGGCGGTTCGGCAACTCGCCCTGGCGGTTCGGCGCCGTTGGATTGATCAGCAACGCGCTGTTGCTCCCGGTCGTCGGACTTCTGGTGCTGTTCGTCGTCGGTTGGATACGAGAGCAGCGAGGATTGACGCGGGCCATCGGCATCTTCGGGTTTGTCGCGAGCGCGTTGTGCGTCATTGCCCAGGTTGCCTTCGTGCTGGACTCGCTTCAGACTCGGGCGCAGGTTTCGGCGGAAATGCGCCTGTCGTTCAACGTTGCTTCGATCACCGCGGCTCTCAAGACACTGCTCGCCGGAGTGACGTTTTTCGTGTTCGGGATCGCCGGCTGGCGACTCAGCAAAACTTTCACGGGCGGGAAATCGAGCGGCGCGGCGGGAGAGTTTTTCACTCTTCCAACCGCGCCGTCGAGTGCGAAGCGAGGCGAAACCGGCCGATAGCGCCGCCCTACGCGGTTGCTTCAGCGTTCTTGCGCTTGCGGCGCCGAGCCGCGGCGAGACCCGCCATCCCGGTCCCGAGAAGCATCAACGTTGCAGGTTCCGGAACAGCGGACGGATTGTAGACCAGGAACTCCTGCTGCGGGCCTCCATTCACGGCGCTCAGCAGGTAGAACTTGCTCGCGTCGACCGTCTGCCAGTTGTTCTGCGCCATTCCGATCCAGTAGCGCTGGTCGTTGACGCTTCCGGCGTCGCTGGTGAGCTGGTCGGGTGCGCCGCCGCTGGTCATGATGTTCCAGATCGCGGTCTGAATGGCAATCTGGCGATATGGCGCGTCACTCGGATCCGGCCACGCGTACTGCTGCGTCAACCACGCTGCCTGCAGGTACCACGTGACGTTACTGAAGCGGGTACCGGTCAGCGAGTTGGCGTGGAGGTAGGTCTGGTTGGCCCAGTACGAGTTGTTCAGTGCCACTTCGTGGAAGAAATCGACGCAGTTCAGTACCACTTCCTGAGAGTTCCCGCCCATCGTGGCAATGCCCGTGTACGGGCTCACATACAGAGGCCCGTAAGTCGAACCCGGCGGGTCCCAAACCACCCGGTTTCCACCGGGGACGTTCGGAGCTGTGACGGTGACACCGACTTGGGCCGACGCGTTCGCGGCGAGGGCAGCGATGAGGACCGCGACTGGCGTCAGGATGCGAACCTTCATTCGACGTTGCTCCTAGGGTGGGGAAGCCGCGATAAACCGGGTGATGCGACGCGGGAACGGGGTCGCTCCAAGCAATGCCCATGCCTTGCCAGGACGGCGCCTCCGTCGCCGTAAACGCTTGCAGTACAACAGACTTGTTCTTGGATGCCGGCCCGTGCGGGCGGCATTGTAGGACAACCGTGACAACCTGCTTCGCGATCGCAGCACCGCGCGCTGCAACGTCTTAGCGCATGCTCGAGCCGCGTTGAAGTCATACGATAAACACGCCTCGTTGACCGACGGATATAGTTATTCGTCGCAACAGGGCAGTGCCTCGCGAACATCCCTTGTTCGCCTTCCCCCCCCCGCCGTGACCCTCCACACGCTTCTGCCTTGACCAGTCTCGCCCGCGATTGGCTGCTGATTCAGCCTCACCCCGATCGCCGTCACAGGTTAGCCGCTGCCACGGTCACCGCTGTGGCGCTCGCGGTCTTGTTCCACGAGCCATTCTCTTCACTGTTGCAGGACTGGTGGTCCACCCCCGAGGCTGGCCACGGCCTCCTGCTGGGGCCAGTGGCTGTCTGGATGGCTTGGCGGGCCGGCATCGACGAGAAGAGCGAGGGCCAGGGCTGGCTCGGCGCGGTCATCCTCGTTGGCGCCGTGCTGCTGCGCTATGCATCGGCGCTGGCTGCCGAGTTGTTCACCATGCGGGTCTCCCTGGTCGGCGCGCTGGTCGGGCTGACCGTGTACTTCCTGGGCCTGCGACAGCTCAAGCGCTGGTGGCTGCCGTTTGTCCTGGCCTTTCTCGCGATTCCGCTGCCCGAGCTGGTCACGCAGGCGCTGGCGTTGCCTCTTCAATTCAAGGCATCCCAGATGGGCGCAGCGCTCCTCGAGATGCGTCAGGTTCCGGTTCTCTTGACCGGCAACGTGATCCGACTCCCCGGGCACGAGCTGTTCGTGACAGAGGCCTGCAGCGGGCTCCGGTCGTTGACCGCGTTGATCAGCACGGCCGTGCTGGCCGGCGCGATGTTCCTGAAGACGCCGGTGATGCGCGTTGCGCTGCTGGTCCTCGCCATTCCGATCGCGGTAGCGATCAATGGCGTGCGCGTTTTTCTCACGGGCTTCCTCGTGTATTTCGTGAACCCGTCCGCCGGAACCGGCTTCATGCACCTGACGGAAGGCTGGCTCCTTTTCCTCGTGTCGCTCGCGGCGCTCGCGGGAGTCGCAGCCCTTGGGATGTTGGGTGAGCGGCGTTATCTGGAGTGGAAGACGCGTGGCTAGTCTTCGTCGGTATTTCCCGGCGCTGGTCCTGGTCGTGGGGTGCCTTCTTACGTGGAAGGCGCGGCACCAGGCGGCGATTCCCCTCGATCAACCCCTGCATTCAGTGTTGCCGAGTCTCGAGGGGTATGACGTTCGCAACCAGATTCTCAGCGAGACCGAGCAGCGCGTGGCGGGGATGACCAACTACGTGGCGCGCGTGTACATGCGGGACACGGCAGTGGCGTTCTCCACGTTCATTTCGTACTACGAGCGCCAGAGCAAGGGCAGAACCATTCACTCACCACGCAATTGCCTTCCCGGTGCGGGCTGGGAAATCGTGACCTCCGGCACACGCGAGGTGCTGGTCGATGGCGAGACGCGGAGGCTCAACAGGTACGTGCTGCGGAACGGCAAGCACGGCGCGGTAGCGTACTACTGGTATCAGGGTCGCGGTCGCGTCACGGCGAGCGAGTATGCCGTGAAATGGAATCTCCTGCGGGATGCTGCATTCAGCGGCAGAACCGAGGAGGCGCTCGTTCGGGTGATCGTGCCGACTTCGGCGTCGGCGGCGGGAGACGCGTCAGCGGACACACTCGCGGACCGGCTTACACCCATTCTGATCGCGGAAGTGAGCCGTGTTTTGCCAGGTCCCCATCGCGTCAGCATTGGCAGGGTGGGTGCCGGCGATCCGGGAATCGCGCGCGGGTTCTGACGACCGGTGGGCTCGCCAGCCGGACCTCGGGCGAGCCCTCGGGGCCGACGCGTCCCGTTGAACGGCGCGCTTACGTCGCGTCCAGAAGCGGCTCGGCTTTCGAGACGTCCTCGAACGGAATCCCCCATGACCGCAGCTTGGCGCGGAAGCGAGCGCTCCCCGCGAAAACCCGCGTCGCGCTCGCCGCGCAGGTCAGAACCGCCTTGTCGTCCGACGCTTCGACGTACATGACGCCGCGGTGCTCCCTGTAGGTGTTCGCTACCAGTGGATCGAGAACCGCGTCAACCTCTCGTGCCGAGACGGCGTTCAGGACCAGCATCACCGGCTTCTGACGGCTGGCGCGGTACGCGGCAGAAAGCAACGCATCCGGAATCCTTCCGGCGTCGTCGCGGCCGATTTCGAGGAGCGCCGCTACGGGATCCGTCGCAAAAGCCATAATGAGGGCCTGATGGGTGGGTCCCCGCAGCGAGGCAACGCGTATGCCGTCCCATGCAGACTGACTCCATGCGCTATCTCCTTACCCAGCCTTGGCTTGCATTGGAGCATCGGCGCCGGCGCGGAATCCGCACGCCGTTTCGTTGCTGGGCTCCGTCAACGTGTGGGCCTGATGCAACGATGCGAGTCTGGGTGCCTGGCGGGCGTGCCGCGACCTTGATCAGTCCGGGGTTACGAATCCGCGCCCTCGGCGTTATCTGAAAGCCCCTGATGCGCGCATGCCCCTCCTGTCGCGCTGACGCGACAGTTGCTGTCCTCGATCAACCGCGCATCGACCGGCGAGACACGTGCAAGTGGCTGCAGAATAAGATCTTAACTGGTTGGAACCCGTCGCCGTGCCAAAAGTCCGCCTCTTGCGAAACCACCTGACCGCTCCACCCTCCCGCCTCACCCGGCAACAATGTCCCACGAATTCATACTTGGCATTTCCGCGTTCTACCACGACAGCGCCGCCGCCCTGATCAGGGACGGCGAGATCGTCGCCGCGGCGTCGGAAGAACGGTTCACCCGAAAGAAGGGTGACTCCGACTTTCCCGCCGCGCTCAGTGGCGTTCTGTCTGCAAGACGGCCGGCATCAGGGTCGAAGACCTCACCGCGGTTGGCTTCTACGACAAGCCGCTGCTGAAGTTCGAGCGCATCCTCGAGACCTATCTCGGCGTCGCGCCCGAGGGCTTCACGCTCGTTCCTGAAGGCGGGTCCGCTCTGGATCAAGGAAAAGCTCTATACCGATCGCATGCTGCGCGACGCGCTCGGCGGATACCAGGGAGACCTGCTCTACGCCGAGCATCACGAGTCGCACGCCGCGAGCGCGTTCTTTCCGTCGCCCTTCGAGGAAGCCGCGATCCTCACGATGGACGGCGTCGGCGAGTGGGCGACGGCGTCGATCGGCGTCGGGACGCGACGCGGACATCTCGATGCTCCGGGAGCTCCGCTGGCCCGACTCGCTCGGCCTGCTGTACTCGGCGTTCACGTACTACACCGGCTTCAAGGTGAATTCCGGCGAGTACAAGGTGATGGGACTCGCGCCGTACGGCGAGCCGAAATACGTCGATCTGATCTACAAGCACCTCATGGATCTGCAGGAGGATGGCTCGTTCACGCTGAATCAGAAGTACTTCAACTACCTGACCGGTCTCACGATGACGAGCGAGGCCTTCAACGAGTTGTTCGGCGGGCCGCCGCGCGAGCCGGAGACGAAGCTCACGCAGAGGGAGATGGACCTCGCGCGCTCGGTCCAGGTCGTGTGCGAAGAGATCATGCTGCGCATGGCGCGCACCGCGCACAGCGCGAGACGGGGCTCGAGAACCTCGTGCTCGCCGGTGGCGTCGCGCTCAACTGCGTCGGCAACGGCCGGCTGCTGCGCGAAGGGCCATTCAAGCGGCTCTGGATTCAGCCCGCGGCCGGCGACGCCGGCGGCGCGCTCGGCGTGGCGCAGCTGATCGCGCATCGCCAGTTCGAGCGGCCGCGCGTCCTGCAGCGCGCCCAGGAAACGGCCGCAAGCGACGCGCCCGAAGAAGCGCTCGTGGGTGCCGGCGCCGGCGGCGGCGTCGCGAGCGCCGCCACGGCGTCACCGGAACACGGCGGCGTCGCGCTCGGACGACGATGACTTGCCGTACGTCGACACCATGCACGGCGCGTACCTCGGCCCCGAGTTCTCCGATCGACGAGATCGAGGCGTACCTCAAGTCGATTGGCGCGAAGTACCAGAAGCTCGATCGCGCCGGCGCTGACTCGAACGCGCCGCGCAGATCCTCGCCGACGAGAAGATCATCGGTTGGTTCAACGGCCGCATGGAGTTCGGGCCGCGCTCGCTCGGCAATCGCAGCATCATCGGCGATTCGCGCAGCCCGCGGATGCAGGCGCAGATGAACCTCAAGATCAAGTTCCGCGAGAGCTTCCGGCCGTTCGCGCCGAGCGTGCTGCGCGAGCGCGTGAGCGACTATTTCGAGATGGATTGCGACTCGCCGTACATGCTGCTCGTCGCGCCCGTGAAGAAGGAGCGACAGATCCCGATGACGTCGGCGCAGCAGAAGCTCTGGGGCATCGATCAGCTCAACGTCGCTGCGCTCGGATCATCCCGGCCATCACGCACATCGACTACTCGGCGCGCGTCCAGACGGTGTCGCGCGAGACGAATCCGGACTACTACGACCTGATCGCCGCCTTCGAGGCGCAGACCGGTTGCGCGGTGATCGTGAACACGAGCTTCAACGTGCGCGGCGAGCCGATCGTCTGCACGCCGCACGACGCCTACGTGTGCTTCATGCGGACGCACATCGACTACCTGGTGCTGGGCACGTTCCTGCTCGACAAGACCGATCAACCTGAATGGAAGGAGACGGAAGATTGGCGCACGCAGTTCCAGCTCGACTGAGCGGCGACCGTACACCGCCGGCGGCCGGACGCAAGTTCGGCCTGACCGTCGGCATCGCGTTCGTGCGTCTCGGCGGCATCGCGTGGTGGCGCGGCCATCCAACCACGTTCGTCGTGCTGGCGAGTCTCGGCGCGGCGCTCGTTCTGGCGGGGCTTGTCGTTCCCCGGCAGCTCGGCCCGGTCGAGAGCGGCTGGATGAAGCTCGCGCTTGCGTCATCTCGAAGGTGACGACGCCGATCTTCATGGGCGTCATCTACTTCGTCGTGCTCTCACCCCGATCGGCGCTCCTGCGGCGACTCCTGGGAAAGAACTCGCTGGTTCACCGACCCGGCGCTCACGGTTTGTGGGCGGATCGCAGCTCGTCCGCCCGAAGCTCACTGGATCGACTTTTCTAGCTCTCGAGGACACGCACAATGGCGCAGGCCAGTATCGGCAGGGAGTTGTGGCACTTCATGAAGGTTCGGAAGAAGTTCTGGCTGCTTCCGATCATCCTGATCATGGTCTTGGTGGGCGGATTGCTGGTTTTCGCACAGGGCTCCGCGCTCGCGCCGTTCATCTACACGATATTCTAGGCCGGTCGGCGTTCGGCCCAGCAGCCGCAGCCTGGTCTCATCCGTGATCGTCATCGGCTGGATTCTGGCGTCGCTGCCAGTCGTCGTTGGCATGTACGCGTACGTCGTGTATCCCGCCATCCTTCGGGGGTTGTCGCGGCGCCGCGCACTGCCTGCCGCGCCATCCGGCGCGAAGCCGCTGGCCACGATCGTCATTCCCGCGTACAACGAGGAGCACCAGATCCGCGGCGCGATCGAGGCGGTGCTCGCGCAGGACTATCCGGCTGACCGCCGACAGTTGCTGGTATTGTCGGACGCGTCTACCGACCGCACGGACGCGATCGTCACCGAATACGCGGATCGTGGCGTGGAGTTGATGCGGATGCCGGCCCGCGCCGGGAAGACGGCGGCGGAGAACGCATCGCTGGTTCGGATTCGTGGCGAGATCGTCATCAACACCGATGCCTCCGTGCGCTTGCATCCGCGAGCAGTGCGGTTGCTGGTGGAAGGGATGTCCGACCCCACCGTTGGCGTGGCGTCCACGACGGACGTCAGCGTGACGGGTGGCGAGGGCGGCAATCCGGCCGAAGCAGGTTACGTCGGATACGAGATGGCGATTCGGCGCCTGGAAACCGGGGCAGGTGGGATCGTTGGGGCGTCCGGATCGGGCTACGCGATTCGCACGTCGCTGCACCGTCATCGCGTTCGCGACGACCTGAGCCGCGACTTTTCGTCCGCCCTCACCGCGCATCGGCACGGGTTCCGCGCGATCTCGGTGGAGGGCGCGATCTGTTACGTGCCGCGCACGTCGGGCCTCGATCGCGAGTATCGGCGCAAGGTGCGCACCATCAGCCGTGGCATGGAGACGCTGTTCTTCAACCGCGATCTGCTCAACCCGTTCGCGCACGGCGTGTTCGCGTGGAAGCTCCTGAGCCACAAGGTGTGCCGTTGGCTGGTGCCCGTCTCGGCGGTGCCGGCCACGATTGGTCTCGCGATCCTCGCCGTGGCCCTGCCACGAACCGCTGTCCTGTTCATCGGCGCGCTGGCCGTTCTCGCGCTTGCCGTGGCCGGCGCGAAATGGCCGCAGCGCGTCGCGGTACCGCGCTGGATGCCCGTGGGCATTCTCGGCGTCCTGGCGGCAAACCTCGCCGTCGTGCATTCCACGTGGCGATTCATCCACGGCCACGAGGATCACCTGTGGGAACCCACCCGACGCACCACCGTCCCAACCTAGCCGCGAGCGCACCTGCCGGTCATCCGACACGCAACCAGCGATCGGTGACGTAGGTCGTGCACGGCTTCCCATTGCCTGATGTGTGGAATTGTCGGAATAGCCTATAGCGATCGAGCCCGACCCGTCGCCCCGGAACTGGTGCGACGGATGTGCGACGCCATCGCCCACCGCGGTCCGGACGATCAGGGGATCTTCACGGACGGCCCGGTCGGTCTGGGCATGCGCCGCCTGAGCATCATCGACCTCGCCACCGGTCACCAGCCGGTCTTCAACGAGGATGGCAGCTGCGCGATCGTCTTCAACGGCGAGATCTACAACTATCGCGAGGTGCGCGCGTGGTTGGTGTCCCGCGGGCACGTCATGAGGACGCACAGCGACACCGAGACCATCGTGCACTTGTACGAGGAGCTGGGCGATCGCTGCGTGGAGCGGCTCCGCGGCATGTTCGCGTTCGCCATCTGGGACAACAAACGCAAGCGACTGTTGCTCGCACGCGATCGTTTCGGAATCAAGCCGCTCTATGTCGCGGAAGGAGCCTGGGGCCTCGCATTCTCCTCGGAGCTGAAGGCGCTCCACTCCGTCGGCCTGGCCGGCTCATCGCTGGACTGGGTCGCCCTGGAGAGCGTCTTCCGAGTCGGGTACGTGCCCGCGCCGCACACACCGTTTCGCGCGGTGCGCAAATTGGAGCCCGGCCACATCCTGACGTGGGAGGCCGGCAGAGAACCACGCACCGTCCGCTACTGGGACCTGCCTGTCGCTGCGGCGGTCTCGCAACCCGATGCGGTCGAGATGGTGCGCGAGCGCATCGACGAATCGGTCAAAGCGCACCTCGTCTCGGACGTGCCGATTGCAGCGTTTCTCAGCGGCGGCCTGGACTCGTCTGCGGTCGTGTCGAGCATGGCGCTGGCCGGAAGCGATTCGCACGCCTTCACGGTGCGGTACCACGGAAGTGGTGCGGCGGCCGCAGACGAGACGCCGCTCGCCGAAAGCCTGGCGCGTCGATACGGCGTGAGGTTGACCGTCGTCGACGTCGAGCCGGACGTCCGATCGGTATTCGAGCGGATCGTACACGCCCTCGATGAGCCGCACGCCGACGAGTCGGCGATTCCGACCTGGCTCATCTGCGAGCGCGTCGCGGCGGAGTACAAGGTTGCGCTGGTCGGCACCGGAGGCGACGAGCTGTTCGCGGGGTATCGCCGCCACTTCGCCCTCGCAATGGCTGGCGCGTGGCAGCGGCTGCCCTCGGGGCTGAGGCGCGCGGCGAGCGCGGGCGCCAATACCTTGCCGGAGCCGGTTGGAGGTGGTCTGGGAACCAGCCGCCTCAAGCGGTTCCTCCGATCGAGCGGCGACTCGCTTGCGGCCCGCTACCTCAGCCTTCAGGATCGTCTCGGCGGCCTGCCGCTGTTCTCGCCGCAACTCCGCGACGAAGCCGCGGCGTCCTACAGTCGCGGGGTTTTCGAGCGCCACGGGGCCGCTGCTCCGACCGACGGATTGCTTCGGCCGGCACTGTACCTCGACTACAAGACCTATCTCCCCGACGACCTCCTGCACCTGTCCGATCGCATCTCGATGGCGCATTCGCTCGAGCTGCGCGTGCCGTTCGTGGATCACGAGCTGGTGGAGGCGGTGTTCCCGCTACCCGACTGGACTCGCGTCGGCCTCATGCGCCCGAAGCGCCTGCTGCGACGCGCGCTGCGTCCGCGACTGCCGGCGGAGCATTTCACGGCGCCAAAGCGCGGGTTCGTCGGCCCAACGGCGATGTGGCTGCGAAACGAGCTGGCGGAGATGCTCGGCGACGAGTTGGCGCCCTCGCGTCTCAGGGCCTTGGGCTATTTCGACGTCGACCTCGTCGAGCGCCTGAGGCGCGAGCATGTCGAACGTCGTCAGAACCATGAAGGCGTTCTGTGGGCGCTGTTGTGCTTCTCAGTTTGGCACCGGACGTTCGTTGAGAGCCGCCCGTCCGCGTCCATCAACGGCAAGCGCGCTGTCCACGCGCCCGCATGAGCGTGTAGACCGACCGGCTCGCGTCGATTCCCCTTCGGCCCTATTCGGACGCCCCGCGATCGGGCTCCGGTCCTTCACTCTCGGCTTCCGGCCGCGGCTTCTTCTTCCGCAGGGCGCGCGCGGCCTGCGCGATGAGGTCCAACGCGGCCCGGCGGACAGGACGCACCTGCCGGACTCCCGCGAGCGTATACACCGGGCGTCCGCCAAACTGGGCCTTGAACTTCCCGATTCGTACCTGCTTCGGATCGTCGAACTCCAGTGATCCAAGCTCGAAGCTCGCCATGCCGGCACGCTGGGCCGTCAACATGCCTTCCCAGAGCGCGAGGGTATTCGTGCCGGGAAGGGGCAGTGGCGATGTATTGAAGCTGAACCAGTAATAGGACGATGCGCCGACCAGTGTCACCGTGACGACGCTCGCCAGCTTGCCCTCGACGAACGTTCCGACTGCTTCCGCGGTGCCCGGTGCGACGAGCAGGTCCCAGATCGCGGCTATCGCTTCCATGGAATAAGCGTCGGGGCCGAGCGTCGCTCGATTGAGCTCGTAACAGCCGAGCCATTCGTCGCGCGTCAGCTTGCGTGTCGCGGCGCCACCCCTCAGGCAACGCTTGATGCCGTTGCGCGCCCTCGACTCGAGGCTCGCGAACAGTTTTTCCTCCGATTGTCGCAGGTCGGCCACGAGCGCGACGACATTCGACTCGCGGAAGCCGAAGCGTCGCAGCGGATACACGCCCACGCTTTCCACAGCGGGGCGATCCCTGATGACTGTCGGATACGCGATATGGAGCGCGTCAACGTGGAGCCGACGCGCTTCCTCGAGCAGTCGCTGTACGAGCTGCTCCGTGAGCGTCACCTGTTGCCTGGCGCTCAACGACGCGGCGAACAGGGGTCCGCTCGGAAGGTGCGTCCCCGAACAGAGAATCCGTGTCCGAAAAGCCCGCAGCTCGCGGCGTTCAACCTCGAACAGCGGCACGATGCCCACCAGCCGGTTTGCGTCGTCCCTGACGATGAGCGACCGGTTCCTGGCCGCGGATGTCACCTGCTCGATCGCGGCGATCGCGGGAAGGTGCCCCATGGCACGATCCGGATGCGCCTCGACAAACTGACGCCACTCGGACTCCACGCTCTCCGAGTACGGGAGGATGTTCATGACCGGTGTTCGCGACCGGAGGGAACCTCGCGCGCGAACGCCGCGGTCAACGCGAAGCCAAGGCGCTCGAGGTTTCGTCGCCACGACCCGTTGTGGCCGAGGACGGAACTGTAGACCCAGTCCGCGGACCACGTCGTGACCGCGTCCTTCGCTCGCTGGACGATCGACTGGCGTTGCAGCCCACGACGACGCGCCGAGGGGTGCGTATAGTCGTCGTACAGCACCGCGGACTGCGGCTCGAGCGTGTACGGCTGGCCCCACGCGCTGGCGGCCTGCTCCTGCCGGGCGATCAACCAGGCAACGTGTCGGAGCTGGCCATTCTCGACGAACGTGTAGGCGTGCTGCCCGGCTTCCAGACGCTCGATCGCCAGGCGACAAAAGGCCTGGCGGTCGGGATCGGCCGGCCCGGCAGGTTCATACTGCTTCAGGTGTTCGACCGAATCGCGGGTGAACGTGGTGACGGGGTCGAAATTCCTCACGTCGGCCGCCGAGATTCGATAGAACAGCGACTCGTGGCGTCCCGGCCAGCGCGACGACAACGCCGTAACGACGGTGCGCGGCGCATGACGAAGGGAGCCCAGCGACAGTCGGGCTTTGAGCCGACGCCCGTGCTCGAGCACCTTCGACTCGTCCAGGCCGATGGCGCGTCCCGCGGCGAGCGCGACGCGTCTGGCGGTTCGACGGGTCCGGACGAGGATGCTCGCCTTGAGATACGCGCGCGGCCGGAAGTAGATCTCGCGTATTTCGACCTCGTCGGCGTGCGACGCGAAGCGGTCCTTGTAGGCGCCCCCCGGGGTAAGGTCGAGATACTCGAATCGTTCCGCCGCGAGCCGGTCACTCAGCAGATACAGGAGCAGCTTGCCCGGCGAGTGGGCCGCGAGAAACGGCGAATGCGCGATGACGCCGAGCGCGACGTCGCGCTCGCTCGCAACGCCGAGATGAGCGGCGGCGACGAGATTTCCGACGCGCAGCACCGTGGCGTGCAGCAAGCCGGGTTGCGCGAGCAGACGGAGATAGAACTCCTTTTTGCGCGTGTCGTCGCGGAACGGCATGACGCCGTTCATGGCGCATTGTCGCACGTCGCAGTGCGCGCCGATCTCGTCGATCACTTCCTCGAGATCCTTTCTCGAGGTCAGCCGGTCGAGTCGGACTTCGCCCAGCTGTTTCAGGCGGTTCATCTTGCTGCGATTCCCGCTCTTCTTCAGCGTCCTGGCCGTCTCGGCCGGATCGAGACGCATGAGGCCGCGCGACTCCGTGCGCCTGAGGAGACGACGTCCCCAGCGGGGATCGCGATCGAGCCGCGCGAGCGGGATTCCCGGCGGGAGGTATTGCAGCCGCAGGCGCGACACGGGGAGCAGTTCGCCGAGCCGGTCGAGCCCCGCGACGATGAAGTCATCTTCCGCTGGCAGCGCGAGCCAGCCCTGATACTCGGCTTGCTCGGCGCCGGACGCGGTGAGGCGTTGGCCCTCGTCGAACGACGCCAGGGGGAAGATCCCGCGCAGCAGGCCCTCCGCGGTCGCGCGCAGCACGAGCACCGGGACGGCGACGTCGGCGTACGTCGAGTACCAGGCCTTGCTGAACGCGGCTCGCTGGAATGGAGTGGTCCAGGGACATTCCCGTTCCAGCGCTTCCCACGCGGCGATGAACGCGGGATGGCCGAGCAGGGCATGCGCCTCGTCGCCGACGACCACGCGCACGTCACCCGACTCGTCGCTTCGTGGCCACACCACGCGGCTGACGGGGTTCACGCTGGTGGTCTGCGTGGACGATGGGGGGCTAGCGAGCGGCGACAGCGGTAGCAAGCCGTCCGGGGTCCGCGCGATGCTTGCGGCGACGCGGGAGGAACGCCGCGAACCCGCTGGTCCAGGAATCGAACAACTGGTTCGAGATGCCGCTCGAATCCAGGAAACGGGGGAGCAGCAGGCTCGAATCGTTCCGCGCCGCGATTCCCGGAACGCACGTGGTCGCGCTCTGCACGTGCTCGTCGCGGAGCCAGGTCAGGAACTCTCCCCAGTAGTCGCCGCTGGGATAGCAGAAGTGCTCGAATGTCGCTCCGTCCAGATAGCTGCCGAGACACGCGCGGTTGTCGCGAATCTCGCGCACGAACTCGGCGCGAACGCGCGGGGTGCGATGCCGGTGTGTGTGCAGCTGCACGTCGATGAGGTCGCGGGGAAGGCCGCGGATCTGCAGGGGCGTCATCTGCTGGAACATGCCGGACGCCAGGAATCCGGCGAAATCGATTCCTCCCGCTTCCGCGACGCGCCGCAACATGTCGTGCTTCTGCGCCGCCGTATACCCGTGCGTGCGCGCGTGATCGTAGAGCGCCTTCCAGATCGCGTCGCGGCCCGCGCCGGGCGCCACTCCCGCGTCCGTGCCGAGCACCGCCCGGACCATCGAGGATTCCGCTCGGCCCTTCCAGAGGAGATACCGGAGCGCGATATCGAACACCGGAAGCAGGTTCTCGCAGTAGTACGTCGTGACGTACACGGTCGCGGGCATCGAGAACTCTTTCAGGATCGGAAGCGCGAGCTCCGCGAAATCGCGTGTCCCGTCGTCGAAGGTGATGGCGACGCTGCGCTTCGGGAGGGTGCCGCGGGCCAGCCGGTCGAGCGCTTCGCGGAGCGGGAGGACCGAGTAGCCGCCGTCGCGCAGGCGCTGCAGGCGCCGGCGAAAAAAGTCGGGCGTTATGTATGTCGGATCGGCGAGATGCTCGTCCTGATAGGCAAGCCAGTGGTAGCACAGGATCAGGAGGCGCTCACGGCGCCACGAGCTGCCGGCGACGAGGCTCATTGCCCCACTCCACTGCGCGGCTCGCAAGACTCCGCTCTTGAGCTTGGACAACATTCCCGGGACCCGGCGCCTCGCGATCAATGAAAGAAACTGGTGGACGAACGACCAGGCTCGCCTTGCTGCCGATGCCGGCTTGCGGCGGGTCCGGAGCGGGAGCGAATGGTGGGCAATCGCTTGACGCGCAGGAAGTAATTTCAGTCACGGACCGGGGGAATTCAATCGCGGCGCGGCCAACCGGCCGTTGGCGGGGCGTTCCAATTGTCCGTGCGCGTTCTTATCCTCCCGCATCGTGACCGCTCCCACCGAAATCGCCGCCCCCGCCACAGAAGAAGCCGGCCCTCCCCCGATGAACGCGGGGACGCTCCGGCGCCACGCGATCCGATACGCGATCGGCAACATCCTCACGAGGGGCGTCGCGTTCCTGATGCTGCCGATCTACACGCGGTATCTCTCGCCGGCGGACTATGGCGTCGCGGCGCTCATCGAGATGACGCTGGATGTCATCGGGATGATCGGCGGCGCGGGCATCGGGCTGGGAATCTTCCGGTTCTTTCACAAGGCCGACAGCGACGCCGATCGTCGCGCGGTGGTGTCGACCGCGATGACCGCCCTGACGGTCAGCTACGCCGCCATCGGGTTCGCGGTCATCATGGCGGCCGGGCCGCTGTCCCGGCTGTTGTTCCGCTCGGAGATCCACGCGGATCTCATCCGCCTGGCGGGCGGGACGCTCGCGGTGCAGGGGATGATCTGGGTGCCGCTCGGATACGCTCGGGTGCTCGAGCGGTCCGGCCTCGTCGTGGGAGCGAGCGTCGCCAAGCTGGTGATCTCGCTCGCGCTCAACCTCATTTTCATCGTCGGCTTGGAGCTCGGCGTTCGGGGCATCTTCCTCTCCTCGCTCGGAGCGCATGCCTGCCTCGCGATCTGGCTCGGTATCGTGACCGTGAGGAAGGTGGGGCTTGGCGTGCGCCCGGAGATGCTCAGGACGCTCATGCGGTTCGGCATCCCGCTCGTCGGCGTTCAGACGGCGACGTTCACGATGACCTTCTCCGATCGCTACTTCCTGCAGGCGGCCGGCAACGAATCGATGGTGGGCCTCTACAATTTGGCGTACCAGTTCGGATTCATGATGCTCATGCTGGGGTTCGTCCCGATCGAGATGGTGTGGGGTCCGAGGCGCTTTCAGGTCGCGCGAACGGCGAATCCGTCGCCGCTGCTGGCGCAGGCCTTCCGGCTCATCTGCGTCAGCGTGTTCACGATAGGCGTCGGGATCGCGCTGTTCGTGGGCGACCTGCTGCGTATCATGTCGACGCCGCCCTTTCACCCGGCCGCCGCGATCGTTCCGATCGTGCTCATCGCTTATGTGTTCCACGGCTGGGCGATGATGCACGACATCGGCGCGCTGGTGAAGGAGCGCACCGAATTCCTGACGATCGCAAACTGGGTCGCGGCGCTGGTCGCGCTGGCCGCGTTCGCCGTTCTCGTGCCACGGTTTTTCGCGACGGGTGCCGCCCTTGGCGCCGTGGTGGCCTTCGGCACGCGCTGGGCGCTGACCTACTACTTCTCACAGCGACTGTGGCCAGTGCAGTACGACTGGATGCCGGTCATCAGGCTCGCCCTGGTAGCCGTCGCCGTGTGTGGGGCGTCCGCGCTACTGCCCCGGATGAGCCTTGTGCCGTCGATCACCACGCACGCGCTCGCGTACGCGCTTTACGTCGCGCTGGTCTGGAACGCGCGCATCCTCACGCCCGCCGAGAAGAGTCGCGGACTGGGATTCGTCGCGCGGTTCACCCGGGTGTTGCAGCCGGGCAGGAGCGCCTAGTCGCCCTCGCCTCGAGCGTAGGGCCCGCACCAATCGGTGTGGCTGAGCGCGTAGCCGCCGTAGTAGATGCGGTTGTTGTTCTCGTCGTCCGAGCCGCGCCCGTCGCCACCCGATCCCTGCCAATTGATGTTTTGGCTGCGGAAACAGTCGGCGTTGGTGGTCGTGTTGACCGCAATGGCACCGGTGACTGCGAGCGTATGCGCGCTCCGTGACCGAGCGAGCAGTTGAAGTCCGCATCCTGGCGGATGAGGGTCTCGGCCGAATCATAAACGCGCATGTGCAGCACCCAGGTCTGCGCGCCGGTCCGTTCCCAGCGCTCTTCTACGCGATACGTCTGGCCACGGTCAGCGTCGTCTGCCACCGGTGGCTGTGACGTCTGGATCCGAAAATGAAGTGGGCTGACTGTTGATGACCCATTCGCCTTCGTCGGCGCACGCCCCGACCGCGGGCTCGACCGGGTGGAACGTGGTCGCACTGGTCCCGACCACTGTGTGCCGGAAGTAGAGACGCTTGCACATGACACCGCCGATGGGCGGCAGGGTCCATCCGTTGGTCAGCCCGACGATCCAGAACTGGGTGTCGGTCGTGTTCCGGTACCGACCGGCCAGCACGTTGGTCATGTCCGGTGGGAAAGTGAGTCCCGTTGCGGGCACCACCTCGACTCGCGTCGAGCCGGCCGAGACGTCGTCCCATTTCCCGCCGTCGCTCAGTGCGTTTGACGGAGTTGCCAATATCGGTGCTCCAGTCGGACGCAAATATCAGGTCGAGTTCGGTGTGGTGGGTTGATAATCGAAGTCCTGTCGCCCCGAGCCGTCGCCACCGCACCCCAGGATGGCAGTGATCACTGCGCCGCCCGTGCGCGAAGGAACGTCCGTCGATCCACATCGGGGCTGGTGAATCGAGCGTCGGGACCGCGAATCTGTCTCTGTCGAAGAACGCGCCATCAGCGTGGCTCCTGCGAATGAGGTGTGACCGTAAGGTATTGGTGTGAAGATGCGCCGCCAACGTCAATTCCTCGCACACGATGCCGGCACTCGCGATAGCTTGAGCGGTCGGCTGCGAGCGCGCCGCGGCGACCTCGCTCGCGTGGCCGCGCTTCACTGGCTCCTCCCCCGGATGAAGATGCGTCGTTCCGCGATCGGTCGGTGGATCGCGATTGTTGCCGCGATCACGATCGGTTGACGACGTTGCTTCCGAACCCGAGAAGTCGGAGGTCGATCATGGGTGTCTGTCTGCGGCATGCACGGTGGCGTCGACGCCGTGCTGAACGTGTTTCTGTTTCTGCCGCTTGGAATCGGCTTTGCGGTGGCTGGAGTTCGCGCCCGGACGGCGTTGTGTCGATGTGCACCTACACGTCGTCATCGAGGCGGCGCAAGTCCTGGTGGTGGCCGGCCGCTACGCCACCGTCGCCGACGTCATTACGAATTCGCTCGGGCGGATCGCGGGTTTCATCGCCGGGCGGTGCGTCCATCTGGGCCTGCGACCGCCACCGTCACTCGCCACGGCACTGACTTCGACCTCGCTGGCGATCTGGGTGGGCGTTCAGATGATCGTGGCTTATTCGTTTGTCCCGGTGCCCTCCGACGCACCGTACTTGCGCGTATCGGCCGCCCTAACAGGAGCTCGGGACTCGGTGTTTCCGGGAAAGGTGCTGTTCGGCACCCTCGGACCGATACCGCTGTCGACAGGAGAGCTGCCCAGCGGTGGGCGCATTCAGTCGCTCTACACCCAACCTGACGGCGTAGCCTTCGAGGCGACCGTGGAATGCCGCCGGCCCCACGCCGGAGCGGCGCGAAATCGTGCTCGTTGCGGGTGCGGATGGCGGCATCGAGAGCTTCGAGCAAGAGGGCGCCGACCTGATTTATGGCGCCCGGACCGGCGCGGACGCGCTCCGGCTTGCGGCCACTGTGGTTCCGACTCAACGATATCTTTCGCGATTCGGCTGCCGTCTCGCCCGATACAGTGCACCTCCACGCACGATACGGCCACGCGTACGTGGTTCTGCGTGCTGGACAGGGGCGGAATATGGTACGGGAGCGGCAGTTCTGACCAACCGGCTGTCGATCGGTTGGGTAATTCTTGCACCATTTACGGTCTACATCGACGGCAATGCCGGGAGTTGCTGGCTGTCGGCGGTGTTCATGGCCGTCATGATGGTGCCGGCCGGGTATTGGAGACGACTGGCCTCCATGGGATGGCGGGATCGAAGGGCGCCGGCGAGTAGTCGCGCTCGCGGTTCTCACGGTGTGCCTCACGATCGGGCTCGTCATCGTGCCGATTCTTTGGGGGCTCGCGCCGGCCGCGTCTGGGAGTGGGGGTTCTGCGTCGCAGGGGTCGCGATCGGCGCGGTTGTGGCCGGACGCGTCGAGCGGTCACCGGATGATCAAGCGCCACGCGATCGTCAGCGAGCCCGCTTCGCCTTGAGCCAGGCACCGGGCGCCAGGATCGGGAATAGAAGTAGGCTCTTCATGGCGGAGCGCCGGTAACCCGGGTACCGGATCGCGGTGCCAAGAGAGGCAAGGGCCTTGCCCGGGCGCCCATGAGCCAGGTGGCTTCGCCCCGCATCCACCCACGCACGACCGAGTCGTCGGCGCAGGGCGTTTCTGCCGCCGGCACTGTGAGGCTCGGTTTCCAGTACGCGAAGCACTTCGAGTCGCGCATGCGGCAAGTGGCCAAGGTCCTGCGTCATGTTCCCACCGTGCCGGCGCACTTCTGTCAGGGGCGTCTCGATGTAGCCCACGGGAGCACGCTCGTACGCGCGGAGGCAAAAATAGGTATCGTCGCCCCAACTATGCTTTCGGCCCGAGCCATCGGTCGGCCACACAGGGAAGCGAATCCCCTCGATCGTCGATCTGCGGAACAGCACCGTCTGGATCCAGGTGGGGAACTCCAGAAAAGCAACGAACGTCTCGAAGCCGTTTGCCACCACCCGTCGTCCGTGACCCGCCTTTGCCGAAGTCGTTGTCACGTCCTTCAGTTCCTTGAAGTAGGAGAACTGGTCGCGCGGATAGACCTGGTTGCCGTCGAACTGGACGAGATTCGTGAACACGGAGCCGATGTCGCGCTCGGCCTCCATCATCGCGAGCTGGAGCTCGAGCTTCTCCGGCCGCCAGCGGTCGTCCGAGTCCAGGTACGCGATGTATTCGCCACGGGTGTGTCGCAGGCCTTCGGTCCTTGCCGCACTCAAGCCACGGTTTTCGGTGCGGTAGACGCGTAGCCGCGGCTCCTTGATTGCCGCGAGGACCTGCGGCGTGTCGTCCGTCGAGCCGTCGTCGATGACAATGATCTCGAGATCCTGAACTGTCTGACGTTGTACGCTTTCAATCGCCTCGCCGACGAACCTTCCGTAGTTGTACGTCGGGATGATTACGCTCGTCCGCATGAATCTCGGGGAATGTTGGCGCCGGCGCTGACCGACCCCGCAGCTGGTTGGGCTTTACGCCTTGCACATCAAGGCGCCCCTGTCCCCCTCAGCCCGAAAAGCCTCTGGGAGTGGGTGGCGCTGTGGACGTCCAGATCCGGCGGAGGGTGTTGGTGACGAGCGATCAAGCAACACGAGAGTGACGGCTTCCGTGCAGTCCACCGTTTCGAGACCTGGCTCTCGCCGTCGTGCCAACCTATTTCGCGCGCCACGGTGCCGCAATCTGGCAGCGAGGGTTCGCAGGCCCAGGGAAAGTAGTCGGCGCAGCGCCGAGGGTTCATCGGCGCCGCGCCGGAAGTTCACTCGCCGGCGAGCGTCAACTCCGGAGGCTTGCCTTGATCCAGTATGCGGGGGCCTGGAAGGGAAACAGCAACAGGCTCTTCATGGCCGCACGCCGGTATCCCCGATAGCGGAGCGACTTGCCTAACGACACGAGTGCCTGAAGCGGGCGCCCGTGAGCCAAATGGCTCCTTCCTGCGTTGACCCAGGAACGACCCAGGCGCCGGCGTAGCGCTTGCCAGGCAGCCGGCGAATGAGGTTCTCGTTCCAGGAGCAGCAAGACTGCGAGTCGCGCATGCGGAAGCTCGGAGAGGTCGTGGGTGATGTTGCCACCGTGCCGCCGCACCTCCACGAGTGGTGTTTCGATGTAGCCAACGGGAGCACGCTCGTACGCTCGCAGGCTGAAGTACGTGTCTTCGCTCATGTTGAACCGCATCCCGGGACGGTCGGGACGCCATTCCGGGAAGCGCAGTCCATCAATCGCTGTCGCGCGGAACAGCAGCGTCTGGATATACGTGGGGAACTCCGTGAAGAGAACGAACGTCTCGAACGCGTTGGCCAGGACGCGCCGCCCGTGCCCGGCCTTGCCCGGGGCAGTGGGCACCGTGGCCAACTCCGGGAAATACGTGAATTGTTCGCGTGGATAGACATGATCGCTGTCGAATCGAACGAGGTTCGTAAACACGGCGCCCAGGTCGGGCTCACGCTCCATCATCGCCAGCTGGAGCTCGAGCTTTTGCGGCAGCCAGCGATCATCCGCGTCCAGAAACGCGATGAATTGTCCCGCCGCGTGGCGCAGTCCCTCATTCCTCGCCGCGCTGATCCCACGATTCTCGGTGCGGTAGAAGCGAAGCCGGGGCTCGTCGATACTGCGAAGGATCTCCTGAGTGTCGTCGGTCGAACCATCATCGACGACGATGATCTCGAAGTCCCGAACTGTCTGACGTTGTACGCTCTCGATCGCCTCGCGGAGAAACCGGCCGTAGTTGTAGGTTGGAATTATTACACTCGTCCGCATATGCAGGGGCGAGTGAGGACGCCGGCGGCGGCGACCGTGCGAGCAGCCGAAACGGCCGCGCAAAAGCGGATAGGCACTGGAACCTCCTGAGTGGTGAGTCCCGCCGCCCGGCCTGGTGCGAGGCCGGGGGTGGCGAACTACGCGGGATCCATGGCGCGCCGGTCCGTGACCGGCGCAGCCTCGTCAGGAGACGGGAGGTCCGTTCGAGTACGGGAGGCGGTGCTGAGCAGCGCCTTGGCATGGGGCAGAGCGAATCGCCGGAACTGCGCGCGCGGCGATCGTGGAGACGGCACCGGGCGATGCGTTCTCCCATCCGGACTGCCCATCCGAGGGATCGGTCGCCTCGATTGCCCCGCCTTCAGGTTCGAACGACCCTAGGGCGAGTGGGGCACGCCCTGGGAGCGGTCCGGCATGCGATTCCACACGTGCGACTTCGCTCGCGCCGCCCACGCACGAGCCACCGACTTCGGGGGCAAGGCAGAGCCAAATCTGGATCAGCAGTGGCAGGAGCATCCTTGCTCAATCTATGGCCGGCGCCCGACGAGGCCAGTCAACTCGAGAATGAAGCAGCGCGTCCTTCGGTCACTGCCTTGCTACGGAACCTCCGAGGGCGTGTACGGGCCGCACCAATCGGCGAGACTGAGCGCGTAGCCGCCGTAGTAGATGCGGTTGTTGCTCTCGTCATCCGAGCCACGCCCGTCCTGTCCCGGACCCCTGCCAGCCGATGTGCTGACTGCGCAGACACTCGGCGTTGAGGGTGGTGTTGATTGCCGCTGGTCCCGTACTCGCGAGACTGTGCGCGGCGCCGTGACCGACCGTGCAGTTGAAATCCGCATCCTGCCGGATGAGGGTCCCGGCCGAATCATAGACGCGCATGTGGAGCACCCACGTCTGTGCGCCGGTTCGCTCCCAGCGCTCTTCGACGCGATACGTCTGACCGCGCGTCGAGTGTCGTTTCCCACCGGTGGCTTGCCGTCTGAAGCCGAAAAATGAAGTCGGCTGACTGTTGATCACCCACTCGCCCTCGAACGCGCACGGCCCGACCGCGGGCTCCACCGGATGGTAGGTGATGGCACTGCTCCCGACGACCGTATGCCGGAAGTAGAGACGCTTGCACATCACGCCGCCGATCAGCGGCAGATTCCAGCCGTCGGTTTTCTGGACGATCCAGTAGCGGGAGTCCGTGTTCCGATACCGGCCGGCGAGCACGTTACGCATGCCCGGCGGGAAGTCGAGTCCCGCCGCTGGGATGACCTCCACCCGCGATGTGCCGGACGAGACAACGTCCCATCTGTCGCCATCGCTGATCGCCCTCTTGGAATTGCCGGTCGTCGTGCGCCAGTCCGACGCGAATTCCAGGTTGCCACGCCGGCGTTCGGCCGACGACGCGCCCGCATGACAGGCCAGGCCGGCGGTAACGATCGCGCCGCTCGTGATTCGCAGAAAGGTTCGCCGATCCATGTCGAGGCTTCTCTCGTCGTGCGTCGGCGCCGCAACCTCGAGGTCTTGCTGCGAAGGGGCCATCAGCCGGTCGCTCCCGCGTCGTGGGGGGGAGACGATAACGTACGCAGCGCGAACGCTGGCGACGAGTTCGTCGAGCGCCAGGACCAAGAAAAGACCGCCGGCGGAACGATCCGCCGGCGGCCTCGCGACTCAGACATCGACGTGTTACGGGACCTCTGACGGAGTGTAGGGTCCGCACCAATCGCTGAGGCTCACGGCATACCCGCCCCAGTAGATGCTGTTGTTGTTCTCGTCGTCGGAGCCCCGGTTGCCGCCGCCGCCCTGCCAGCCAATCGAATGGTTCACCATGCAGCCGTCGTCCATCCGGTTTGTGAGTCCGTCGGCCAGCGAGTGGTCAAAATTCCCATGAACGCTGCAGCGAAAATCCGCGTTCGTCCGGATGAGAACGTTCGCCGAGTTGTATATCCGGGCTTCGGTGACCCATTGGCTCGCCCCGACACGACGGTACCGCTCTTCGTATCGGTAGGTCGCGCCGCGCGGGAGGCTGATCTGCCAGCGGTGATCGCTATCGCGCAGCTCGAACAGGAACGGATCGGTGCCGGTGATCGTCGTGTTGCTCTCGAACGCGCACGCCCCCGGTGACGGCTCGTATGGGTGGAACGAGATCGACGTGCCGTGCAGCGTGTGCTTGATATAGACGCGCCGGTAAATCGAACCACCGACGGGCGGAAGAGGCCAGCCGTTGAACTTCTGCAGGATCGAATACTGGCTTTCGGATTCGCGGCAACGCATCCGGAGCACGTTGGCCATGCCACCCGGGAAATCGAGCCCGGTGGCGGCGATCACCATCATGCGCGTGACATTGACGAAGGAGTCGTTCCATTTCCCGCCGTCGCGCACCGCGTCCACGCCCATGCCCACCGCGGTACGCCAGTCCGACACGAAGACCAGGCCCTGCGGCGTCGGAATCACCTGCGCCACCCAGGACGTATTCGAGGTCGCGCCGGATGTGACGGCAACGACGTGCGGGTTCGTCTGACCCGACGCGAGCTGGAAACCGCCCGGAGCCGTGTACGTCACGTTGTAGGAACCGGGCGGCAGGTTCAGCGTCCCCGTGCTCGACCCGCTCGCGGGGGCGGTCAGGTTGGCGTTGAACGTGTTCCCGGTGTTGTTGGTCAGTCTGGCGGAGACCGATCCGCCCGACGCGGCGCCGGTCAGACCCGTCACGGTCACCTGAACGGCGCCCGGCACGACCGCGACGACGGTGAACGGAACAGGAGCTGTCCCGCCAACGTTGACGGTGATACCAGTGACGGGGTTCGTGGTGGAAACGCTAAATCCACTCGGGGCGTTGTACGTCACGCTGTATGTGCCGGCCGGCACATTCGACGCTGAGCCGGAACCCGCCGCTGAAATCGCGATGTTGATCGGGCTGCCTGCAGCATCCGTGCGCTGCGCAACGGCGCTCCCCCCGCTGCCGCCCGTCAGACCGGTCACAGTCACCTGAATGGTGCCGGTCGTCGGCGCAGCCGCCGTGACCGTGAACGCCGCGGACGCGGTCGCGCCAGCGGTGACGGCGATGCCGGTGAGGGGGTTCGTGCTGGAAGCGGTGAATCCGCTTGGCGCGTTGTACGTCACTCTGTACGTGCCGGGCGGCACGTTCGCCACGGTGCCGTTGCCGGCCGCAGAAATCGAGATGTTGATTGGGCTTCCCGCGGCATCCGTGCGCTGCGCAACCGCGCTGCCGCCGCTGCCACCCGAAAGACCCGTGACACTTACCGTGATACCGCCCGCTGCGACCAGCGTCAGGCTGACGGTGGTCGTCTCGCCCTCGCTGATGGTCACCGTGGGTGGCACCGTGGATCCCGGAGCCAGGACGTGGTTCGCTGGCGGTTGATAGGTGACGGAGTACGTACCTACTGGCACCTCCTGCGATTGGTCGCCAGTCGCCGGTATGGTCATGCTGTGCGGCGAGCCGCCGCCCATCGGCGTGGCGGTGGCGATGCCGCCGTTCGCGGCCGAGCCGGTCAGCCCCGTGAGGATGAGGCGGAACGTTCCCCGCTCAGCCGGTATCTGTTCTACAATGCCCTCACTGCCGCATCCTACAGTAGCAGTAGCAACGAACAGGAGGCTGCCTTTCTTTACGAAGGCGCGGCGATCGAGTGGGCCGCTCGCTTTGGGTTGTGCACCACTGCGAGGGTCGGGATTGTCGGGTGTGTTGTTGCGCAAATGAAACACCTCAGGCAGGGGCGGAACTGCCGATAATTTCGCAAGGGTGAACTTATTCTGGTGACGTGACGAAAGGGGCTTCGGTAACCCGCTCAGCTGCGTCAGAAGTCAGATACGTGCGTTAACGCACAGGGTGAATGTGACCTGGAGCGAATGTCCGAGACGCCGGCAGCCGATGGCTGTAAGATTCCTCTCTCGGTTCATGTCGCGGTCCCTGATGTAACTTCTGCGACGTAGCCGCAGCAATCCCGCCCGATTCCCGTGCAACTCGCGCCTCCCAAAGTCGCACACCTCGTGTGTCCCGCCGTGACGGGTGGCGTGGAGACCGTCGTGCGCCTGCTTGCCGCGGGTCGACGTGAACGAGGGCTGGACACCGAGGTGATTGCCATGACGAATGCGGGGCCGGACCACCCATTCGTCTCGGACCTGCGCGCCCTCGGAGTACCTGTGACCATCCGGCCCTTGCGCGGTCGCCGCTATCTCGCGGAAGCTGATGAAATCGCGTCACTCCTGCAACAACTACGCATCGACGTCGTTCATACGCATGTCTATCGGGCGGACTTCATCGGCTATCTCGCGGCGCGGAAGACGGGTGTCGCGGCCGTCACCACGTTTCACGGCGAGACCGGAGGCGACTGGCTCAATCGCCTCTACGAGTGGAGCGTCAAGCGCCTGTTCAAGCGCTTCGACGCGGTCGTGTGCGTGTCCGAGGTGAACCGCGACAAACTTCGCGCGGCGGGATCCGATCTCGCCAACGCGCATCTGGTTCGCAATGGAGCCGCGATCGAAGAGGTCGTGGATCGCGCGGCCGCTCGAAAGGCGCTTGGACTGGGTGACGCCGACGTCGTCGTGGGGTGGATCGGACGCCTCTCGCACGAGAAGGGTCCGGATCTTCTGCTCGACGCCATCGATCTGTTGAAGGATGACGCACCTCAGGTGCTGTTCATCGGAGATGGCCCCATGCGAGCGGAGCTGGAAGCAAGGGTTCGGCGGATCCGCTCGCGTGTGACCTTTGCCGGCTCCCTTCCGAAAGCGTCGCGCCTGGTGAAGGCGTTCGACCTGCTGGCCATGAGCGGGCGCATGGAGGGAATGCCGATGGTCATGCTGGAAGCGCTCAGCGCCGGCGTGCCCGTCACCGGGTTCCTGGTGGGTGGCATTCCGGACGTGCTTTCCGAAAAGACTGGATGGCCCGTCCCGGCCGGAAATGTGTCTGCGCTCGCGCTGGCAATCGCCGCCGCCCTTGGCGACCGTCGCGCCGCAGCCGATCGGGCTCGGGCCGGCGAGGGGCTGGTGCGACGCGACTACAGTCTGCAGTCCTGGGTCGATGCCATGGAGCGAGTCTATGAAACCGCCCTTGCGAAGAAACAGGATCCGGTTGTTCGGCGAGTCCCGGGGGCCCCTACGCTGTCAGAAAGCGGCTCCAGCGGCCTGCGCCGCTGACGCCTCGTAAATCACGGTCCGGAACTCGGAGGCGGGTGGCATGAATACTTCGCTCTCACGCAGCCAACCACTCATGACGCTCTCGATGTCCGCGTCAACGTGACGCGGGTTCACGAAAACCACACGCAGCGCGCGAGGCGACCGGCGCAACGAGCTCCTGACGTTCTGGAGCGCCTGCGCAAGCATTTCGCCGCGGAACGGGTTGAACATGAACACGATGGTGACGTCGTCGGGCACCAGGAACGTGGTCGCGTCGCCGATCACCACGCTCGTGTCAGTACACGTCAGCCGCTTTCGAGCCCGTTGCAGGTTCTGCGACGCGACGGCGGCGAGCTGCGGCGATATCTCGACGCCGATGATCCGCTTGAATGGCCGGGTCGCCGCCATGATCAGCGCCCGGCCCTTGCCGGCACCGAGATCGAGGAACACGTCCTCTCCTTCGCGAACACGCAGCTTTCGCATGATCTCGCTCAGGCTCCGATAGTCGGTCCCCTCGTAGCCGATATGCTGTTCGCCCGGCAAGCCCAGCTCCGCCGGAGCAATGTATCCGCCGGACCGGATATCAAAGCGCCATTCGTAGTAGCGCTCGTCGAGTGCTCGAACGAGCACGGACGCAAGGCCGCGCCAATCGCCGCGTTTTGCCTTCGACTTCAGTTGGCTTATTACCCAGGACATTGGCCCGATGCGGGAGCTCTTGCGCCGCTCGCTGATGTTCGAATGCGAAAATATCGCTTACCTGTCGCCGCGCGGAAGGCAGCCGGTGCCTCGCATGGATAGACAGACAGCTTCCCCCCCGTTCGTCGTGTTCGGTGACGACTGGGGGAGACACATCTCGACGATGCAGCATCTCTTCAGCCGCATCGCGCCTCACGCTCCCGTGCTATGGATAAACGCCATCGGGCACCGTGAGCCGACGTTGGCCGACCTGAGCCGCGTCTGGAGAAAGGTCGGAGCAGCGATGACCCGGAATCGGAGTTTGCGGCAGCCGCTCAACGCAATCGCCGGTGCGCCACCAGCGGAGATCATTCAGCCGCGCGTTTTGCCCTGGCACTCGAACCGTCTGGTATCGTCGATGAACCGAACGTCCTTGAAGCGGACGATTCGAGGCGCCGTGGCACGGGCAGGGATCCGGGATTTCGTGCTCGTGACGGGCAGTCCGCCATCTGCGCCCGTGGTGGGTGAATGCGGTGAAATCGCATCCATCTATTTCTGCATGGACGACTTCCTCGTCCTGCCCGGGACGTCGCCGCGCATGCTCGCCCCGCTCGAGCATGAGCTGCTACGCCGCGTGGACGCGGTCGTTGCGACAGCCATGCGTCTGGTTGAAACCAAGCGGGCAGCGTCAGGACGGGGTTACCACCTGCCGCAGGGCGTGAACTACGAGCACTTCGCGTCGCAGCGACCGTCACCGCCGGAGATGGCGCGGCTTCCTCGTCCCATCGTGGGGTTCGCGGGAGGCGTCAGCAAGGCGGTTGACGCGGCCACGATCCAGGCGATCAGCGCGGCTGTTCCCGGAGGCTCGGTCGTGCTGGTTGGCCCGGTGGTAGTGCCCCAGGACGGTTTTGCCGCGCCCAACGTCCATCTGCTCGGCCCACGTCCGTACGCGGAGCTCCCAGCCTACGTACAGTCGTTCGACGTCGGGATCATCCCGTACATCGAGGATGACTGGACACGCGCGGTCGATCCCCTGAAGCTGCTCGAGTATCTCGCGGCTGGCGTGCCGGTCGTCGCCTCCCCGCTTCCGGAAGTGCAGAAGTATCGTGATGCGGTCGTCGTGGCCCGGCTCGGGACGGAGTTTGCCGAGGCTGTGGCCCGGAACCTCGCTGTGACGGGCAGTCTGCGCGGGCTCGAGGCGCAGCGATTCGCCTCCGGCCATTCCTGGGAGCGCCGGGCCGAGTCCTTTCTGGACATCGTGGACGAGGTCTGCGCCGAGAAACGCAGTAGCACGCCAGCGCGTCGTCAATGAAGTTTAGAGTGTCCAATCCTGCGTTTTGCCCACCGAAGGAACGGCTGTGACGACCCAGACCCCATTCGAGCCTCGCACCGCCGCGGGCCCGCCGCTGACGCCTGAGGCCTCGGGCGTCCAACTTCCTCGCTGGAAGAGGTGGTTGTTCGGCTTCGTGCTGCTGTCGCTCGTCCTCGGCGTCCTTCAGCTAGGCGCGTACGCCTACCTGCGGGCCTTCCAGGGCTACGACGGCCGGCACCTCACGCAGTTCGAGTTCGACCCGTACAAGAACATCCTTCCCACCCGGAACTACGTCGACACGCGCGGCATCGAGCACAATTCCGTCGGGTTCCGGCGCAGCACGGAGGTGAGCCGCGTCAAGCCGCCGGGAACGATCCGTGTTTTTCTCATGGGCGCTTCGGCGGGCTACGGACTCGGCGGACTCTGGCCGCACATCGAGCCGAACTTCCGCGTCATTCCCAACGACAAGACGATAGACGCGTACCTGGAGCGTCGACTCGCCGCGGCATTCCCGAATTCCAGGGTCGAAGTGATCAACGCCGCGATCACGAGCACGTGGACGCACCACAACCTCATCTATCTGGTGCAGACGGTGCTGGGCTACGACCCGGATCTGGTGTTGTTCCTGGACGGATTCAACGACTTCTACAAGACCAACCCGAACCACGATCAGTTCGCGAACTATTCATACAACCTGACTTCGCGAACCATCGAAGGTGAACCGACCCTGTATTCTCTCGCCACGATGAACGGGTGGTGGCTCTTCAGGAAGTTTGCGCTGGCACACGTGGCGGGACGCGCCGCGCGCGAGCTCAAGGTCATGGTCACGCGTGGAGGCGCCGACCGGACGCCGGTGAATCCTCAGCAGATGTTCGCTGATCTGCAGCAGGTTTTTCCCCGGAATGCGGGCGCCATGCGAGAGTACGCCGGCGTCATCCTGGAGAATCGGGGCATCGGCGCCGTGTTCATGCTGCAACCCATGTTGATCCTCGAACGCAACCGCGCGATGGCGGCGACGGCAACGCCGATGGAGCGCAGGCTGTTCGAGTTCAATGTCAGCTCGTATCTCCCCAACTACGAGACGTTCATCAAGCTCGCCGCGCCCTGGATCGCGGAGCACCAGCGGGCCATGGCGCTTCGCGTCGGAGGCACGTTCCTGGATCTCACTACGGCCTTCGCGAACGTACCCGGGCAGGTGTATACCGACTATTGCCACCTGACGCCGGCAGGCAATGATGCGGTCGCGAAGGTCATTGGGGAGCACATCACGCCGTTGTTGCAGGCGCGATTGGCAAAGCGGGCCGTTCCGTCGGCCAAACCGGGAGCTAGCTCGCCGAAGCAGTAGTCCCGGTCACGCCTTGGACCCCCCTCTCACGGGGCTGGTGAATTCCGGAGCGCCCCGCATGACCTTTGGCCAGGCCGAGGGCTTGTCGCCGTGCTGTGCCAGGAACGCGTGAACCCAGCGTTCCAGTCCGAATCCGATGCACACGCTCTGCATGGGCCCGCCGCTCGCGACGGTGCAATTGAAGACCTTGCCGAAAAAGTCGCTGTGATAGTTGAGCGAGCCGACGGCCAGCTGGCTGCCATCCGGCAGAAAGGCGGCCACTTCGTATTTCGTATCGGAGCTCAGCTGAAAATACGTTTTCGCGAGCGATTCATCGGGAGCGACGAAAAACGGATCGCTCGCCGTGCGAATCTCGGCGGCCACCTCGTGCGATTCCAGGAACTCCGACATCATCTCGAGACCGCGCTGCCGTTGTGCCAGCACTTCGTCCCGGCTGCCGAGGAACACCACCTCGCGAAGCGTGAAGTCCCACAGCCGGCGCATGTCCTTCATGTTGCTGGACTCGTAGCGAAAACACTTTCCGCACATGCCGTACGAGATTCCGCCGGCGGGAATCACGTCGCCCGCATGCAGGGCGTATGCGTGATAGCAGACCGCGGGCGACAGGGCGGCCTCCGGCTTCTCCATCTGGGCCGCCGCAGCGTCGTCGAGCGAGAGGCGGTCCCGATGGCGCCGCTGGAAGTCCTCAACGAGCGCGGAGTCTTCCGGGAGATGGGCGACGAAGTTGACGATATGGGGGAAGGACTTCAGATAGTCGCACTTCGCGAGGATCTCCACCGGTATCAGCGTGGGCACCCGCAGGGGGACGCCCCCAAGGGCAACTCCCATTGCCATGAAGACCCGGTCGAAGTAATCGAAGATCGCGAGCGGAATCCCGGAGAGCGCGACTTGACCGATGCCGGGAAACCGAACGCCGTCGGCATTCCCTTCGCCGCGAAACGTGGCTCGATCGGCGGTCGAGCTTCGGAAAGCCACCGTCCGCTTGAGGCTGCGCAGGCTTTGCTGCACGCGCTGCGCGATCGCCGTGGCCTTCTCGCGCAGCTCGGAGCCCTCGTCCGCTGGCGCCTCGAACACAAGGAGCTTCCCCGAGTCCTCGAATCGCGCGTTGGCCACGGACTTCGAGAGATGATGCACGCGCTTGATGATCTCTTCCTGGACCATCTCGTTGGCCGGCTTGCTCAAGCCGACAGTCACCCGGTCCAGCCGGGTCGCCGTGGTCACGTTGCCGCCCGCGCCAGGCGCTCGATCATCGTCTTGAGGTCGCGGGGCGTTCGGGCGCTCACAAACTCATCGTCGGGAATCGCAACCGCGAAAACGCTCTCGAGCTCGAGGAGGAGCTGGAGCGCGTCGACGGAGCTCATGCCAGCCTGGAAAATGTCTTCGTCGGCGCCGATCGCGGGGATGTTACCGACTCGAATCACGACCGCGGAGATCGCGTCGATGGAGGGTGAGGTCATGTGCGCGGCAATTTAGACAATGGCAACGCCGAACGGGACCGCTCGCAGGGGTCGTCGGAAGCACCGCGTCGTTCGAATTGACGAGCACCAGCCGCAAAACGTCAATGTCGGGGCGTGGCCCCAGCATTATCTTCTGCCGGGTATGGGTGATCTCGTCATAGAGCAATGTTTGCCTTCGCAGCGCAGCACCGAGCTCCTGGATCTCTTCGGTCGCGCTGGCAGACCGGAGTTTTCGTCGGTTTACGAGACCGTGTACAGACCGCGCGAGTCGGCGGGCTTGAAAAGCTGGGTTGGTACCTCGGATGCCAAGGCTGTTCTCCACATCTCCGTCACGCCGCTAAGGTTTTTCGATGGCAATCAAGCGCTGACGGGAGGAATGCTGGCCGACCTGATGGCCGACGAGAGCCACAGGGACTTCTGGAACCCGATAAAGCTCGTGCGCAAGATGGTCGCGGATGTGCGCCAGCAACGAATGGCGGACTTCCTTTTCACGACCACCGTGGCCGCCGCCAAGGGGGTCTTCAGAGCCGCGGGCTTCGAGCAATTTGCGCTCATCCGCCGCTACGTCATGCCGTTGCGTTGGCCGTACCCCTTGTTGCGGCGCCTTCAACATGGGCAGCGTCGCCCGACACTCACGGCATTGGCGTTCGACGACAGTCGGGTTCCGGCGATCCTGCAGCGGTTCCGCCTCGGTGGCTTTTTCCGGCCAGTGCCGGATGCCGACTACTATGGAACGCGTATGCCGAGATGGTCCTATCCCGCCGGCACCTGGCTGATCGAGGGCGAACCGGAGGCCCCGCAGACGCTCGTGCTGGTATCGCCTACGACGAAATCCGAGCTTTCCGTCGCTGATATCCTGGCTCGCGACGATTCGCCGCGGCTCGCTGGCGTCATGTCGGCCGTCGCGAAATGGGGCGCCAGCCGTGGATTCCGTCAGATGAGCCTGTCCACGATCGAAGGATCCCGGGTCGCGGACTTGGCGGTGCGGACAGGCTTCATAGGCCGCGACCAGGCGTATGGGTTCTACGTGCTGCCACTGAACAAGTCCGCGGAATTGCCGCCAAGCGCGCGCTGGCTGTTCACCCCATTCGTGCTGTCCGCCTGGTGATTCGCATCCCTCCCATCTGCCGTTACGGCGTATGTCCCTGATTCGGCGCTTCGTTGTACCCGCGGCTTTGACGTTGGGGGCCGTCCTGATCAGCGTGGCGCTGGTGGAGGGCGCCTTGCGTCTGCTGGTCCCGGTGTCGCGGGTGTATCGCATGCTGCTGCCGGGGGAGCGAGTGTTCGAGCCCGACAGCCGCTTTGTGCACGGCATCAAGGGGCCGGCGCGATATGTCGTGAATCAGCAGGGCATTCGGGGACGCGAATTCGGCCCGGATTCCGCCGAGTACCGCGTCCTGCTGGTCGGCGGCAGCACCACGGAGTGCGGCATGCTCGACGAAGAGGAGAATTGGGGGTCGGTCGCGGAGCGCGATCTCGCCGTCACCGCCGACGGCCGAGACGTGTGGGTGGGTAACGTCGGACGATCCGGCCTCGCATCGAGAGACCACGCCGTCACGATCAAGTACCTCCTTCGGCAATACCCTCGCATCGACCTCGTCGTGGTACTCGTTGGCGTGAACGATCTCACCGCCGCGCTGCGCCAAGTCGGGCCCTATCGCTCGCCAGCACCATTGTCCGACCCGGAAGCGGAGGAGATTCAGGTCAGAAACGCGTTCGCCCTCTCTCCACGCGGCTTTCGTGAAGTGTTGACCGCCGAGATGGTTCCAGAGGGCACGTCGTGGTACCGGAAGACGCACCTCTTTCAACTCGCCAAGCGCGCGCGCACCGGCTTTCAGGCGAAGCAGGTCTTTCGCGGCATCAGCGGTGCCAACCTGGGGCAGTGGCGCAGCAACCGCGAGCAGGCTTCGTCCACCATCGACACGTTGCCCGACCTCGTTCAACCGCTCGCCGAATACAGGCAGCACCTCGAGATGATCGCGCGAGAGGCAAAACTCGGCGGAGCGTCAGTGGTCTTCATGACGCAGCCCGCGCTCTGGAAGCCCGAGATGCCCGCCTCGGAGCGACGTCTTCTCTGGCTGGGAGGCACAGGCAGCTTCCAGGAAGAGCCCGGGCACGCGTACTACTCGCCTCCCGCGCTGGCCGAGGCCATGAAGCGCTACAATGGGACGATGCTCGAGGAATGCACGAAGGCGGGCCTATCGTGCCTGGACCTCGCCGCGCTCATGCCCTCGGACACATCGATGTTCTACGATGACGTGCACTTCACGGAGGCCGGCGCCGCAACCGTCGGCAGACTGTTGGCCGAGCATATCCGCAGCGCGCTGCCGACCACGTTTCAGAAACGGCGGCCGCCGGTCACTTCAGCGCCTCCAGGTACCTGATCAGGTCGTCCAGTTGTTCGGTCGTGTACTTCGTGGTGGTTTGCATCCGGGTGCCGGGAGCGAACGCCCCGGGATCCGAGACGAAGGCGCGGAGCCTGTCAGTCGTCCATCGTCCGCCTGCCCTCCTCAGCGCATCGGAGTACTGATAACCAGCGCCCGTTCCAACGGCGCGGTCGACCACGCCCCAGAGATTCGGTCCTATGCCGGCGGGCGCGGTGGGATCGAAGCTGTGGCACGAGCGACACTGTTGTCCGGCGACCAATTCGCCCCGCTGCACGGGCGACAGCGACGCGGACGATGACGCGACGTTGTCGACGAACACGATGAAGTCATCGTCCGTCTTGAGCGCGATCGTTCCGTTCGCCATCTCGGCGATGTCGCGAATCCGGTGGCCAATGAAAACCGGTTCCACGAACTCGACGCGGCCGCCTTCGACTCGCACCCGATAGAGCGACTGCGACGCCAGTGCGCTCACGATCAGGTCACCCGCCCAGTACGGGAACGCGGCGCCTCTCAGGACGATGAGCTGCGACGGCGCGATTGAAGGCACCCAGGCGAAGATCGGTTTCTCGTAGCCTTCGTGGCGTCCCTGATGAGGATTGCGCGGCCAGACCATCATCTCGTACTGCGTTCCATATGACACGTTCGGAGCGCCGTAGTCCTTTCCCTGCAGTAGAAGGTTGAGCTCATCGCCGCCGCGCGATCCGTGCTCCGTTCCCCAGATCTGACCGTTCGGGGCGACTGCCAACCCCTGCTGGTTCCGATGCCCGCGGGTGAAAGTACCGGTCTTGCCGTTCGTCAGATCGATGGCGATCGTTTTTCCGTAGGAATCGTCAGCGTCAGCCGTTCCGTTTCCGGCCTCGTACTCGGCGCTGAATTCGCCGACGCTCAGGAGCAGCTGACCGCCAGGCAGGGCCGACAGCCTGCCACCCGCACCGAGGGTGACGTGGTGGCCCCGACCATCCGCAGCAGGAATCAGCTCGCGACATGGCGTGGATTCAAAGACTGTCTTCCAGGAGCCAGGGCCAGTCGCCCCAGACATGAGCGAATCCAGGCTCGACTCCGTCACTGAAACGCGCAACGCGTTGCAGCGCCGGTCCGGATACCAATACAGGTAGGCGGTGGCAACCTGCACGACTGAGCCGCGCTGCTGAACGAAAATGTCCTTGACCGAAAAGCGGTCCTGGCTCGTCGTCGACTTGTTGAAAGGATCGGACGAGAATTGGGCGTGGTTGATGGGTACTTGAAGGGCCAGTTTCCGGAGCGTGCGCTCCTTGGTCACGTACCAGGTCTGGCCGTCACGATTGACCAACAGCAGCCCGTCGCCCATGGCGTCGATCGCGCCATCTCGCCCGGCCGCAGGGATGGCCAGCTTCTCCACCCTGAGGCTGTAGAGATTTGTCTGGATGAGCGGGCTGCTCTGCAGGCTGCGGAGCCTGGACCGAATGGCTGCCCTGTACTTGTGGGTCAGCGCGCCGCCGACAAAACCGACCCCGAGCAGGACGGCGCCCAAAACAAGCAGGAGAACCCTACGCAGCACGTGTCTCGAGGAGAGGTGTCTGGTCGCGCGAAGTACGCGTTGGCACGACGAACGAAATGGGCGGGATGCAACGACTTACAACAATGAGGGGCCAGGGAATCGCGTCAAGTGTTGCAGGGATGCAACCCTTGGCCGAACGCTGGCCGAGGGCGATATTTAGTGCCCCGACCCCCTCCATTAGGTATCGCGTTCGCCATATTCGCGAACCGGCCGGTCCTGCAGGCGGCCATCCGCCGAAGCCGAGCAGGTTGCCTCGCGCCGACATCACCTGAAAGCGGTGCTGCCGAGTTTACACGGAATGAAAGGATGCGAGCCATGAAAACGCCGACCTACACAGCGATTGCGGTGGCCGCGATTACCGTCGCCGCATGCGGAGACGCAATGTCGATAGACGATCCCACTCGCACAGAGCTGCCATCGCTCCGGTCCGTCAGCGACTCACAGTGGTCGCGATTGGCCGCGACGCGGATCTTTTTCGGGCACCAGTCCGTTGGCGGCAACGTCATGGATGGGGTGGCCGACGTCCTGAAGGACCATCCCGGCATCGCGCTCCGTGTCGTCGAATCGCGCACTGCCGACTCGCAGCCCGGGTTCTTCCATGCCGCCGTCGGTCGCAACGACTACCCGCTGGAAAAGTTCAAGGATTTCGCAGCCATCGCGTCGAACGGGTTCGGTGGGGCGGGCGGTATTGCGATGGTCAAGCTCTGCTATGTCGATATCCATCGGCACACGGACCCCCAGGCGCTGTTCGACGAGTACCGGAGCGCCGTTGCCACGGTGAAGAGTCGCAATCCCTCCGTGACCATCGTGCACGTCACGACGCCGATGACCGTCAATGAGAACTGGAAAGGTCGCGTGATGGCATCGCTTCGCGGGTTTGCGACACAACGTGAGCGAAACGTCGTGCGTCATCGCTACAATGAGCTGATGCGGCGCGCCTACGAGGGCAAAGAGCCGTTGTTCGACCTCGCGCTTCTCGAATCGCGGTTCCCCGACGGACGTCTCTCGCGATTTCAGGCTGGTGACGAGGCCGTACCGCTGCTCGTGCCGGAGTATACCAGCGACGGCAGCCATTTGAACGTCGCGGCTCGTCGCATGGTAGCCGAGCAGTTGTTGATCACGCTGGCGCGCCTTCCGGAAAGCCCGAAGCGTGTCGCGCAATTGCAGGGCACGCCCTGACCGCTGCGGATGACTGACAACTTGTCCGGCGCGTAGACCATGGTCATCGCGCTGATGGCTGAGGGCGATGGCCTCGGCGGCACGGAACGCCTCATAGTTCAACTTGCGCTGGCCCTGCGGGAGCGGGGCCACGGCATACTGGTCATCGGACCCGCGGAAAGCACCGGCAAAGGCT
Source organism: uncultured Gemmatimonadaceae bacterium (assembly GCA_963724885.1). Classification (GTDB taxonomy): domain Bacteria; phylum Gemmatimonadota; class Gemmatimonadetes; order Gemmatimonadales; family Gemmatimonadaceae; genus DASPMP01. The sequence goes on from CAVRWG010000005.1 coordinate 1,824,475, forward strand.
TCCTTGGCGACGAGATCCGCCGGCTCGGTATTGTCTATGAGAAGGTCCCGCGCCGCAGCATGCTGGATCCCCGCAGCGTCACCGACATCCTGCGCCTCCTGCGGCGACACCGCGTCGACGTGATGCATTCCCATGAGTTTGCCCCGTCGGTCTTCGGGACCGTTGCGTGCTGGCTGTCATCGCGGACCCATGTGATCACGATGCACAGCAACCTGTACTTCGCCGGCGCGCGACGCCGCAGGGTGGCGTTTCGCTGGGCGGCCCGAAATTGCCGCGCGGTGGTCGCCGTCTCGCGAGACACCGCCGCCGACGCCGAACGGCTGCTGGGCCTCGAGAACGGCTCGGTGCACGTGATCCCGAACGGCATCGCGAGCAGACCGGGCCGCGGCGAGAAGGTGCGCGCCGAGCTCCGCATGGATGACGACGAACAGCTGGTCCTGGCGATCGGGAACGTGAGCCCGCGCAAAGCGCACGCGATCATCCTTCGCGCGCTGATCCAGGGGCAGCAGCGAGGTGCCGGGGGGCGATGGCGCCTGGCCGTCGCGGGAGCGGATGCCGGAAGCAGGACCGAACTGCTCGAGCTGGCCGCGAGCAACGGGGTCGCGGACAGGCTTCACTTGCTCGGTCCACGGTCGGACACGGAGGATCTGCTTGCGGCGGCGGACGTCTTCGCGATGTCGTCGCTCCACGAGGGCATGCCATTGGCCATCATGGAGGCGATGTTCGCGGGCAAAGCCATCGTCTCGAGCGTCGCCGGAGGCATCGGTGAGATGATCGCCGATGGCGCTGAAGGACTGCTGGTGGCGGTTGGCGATGTCGATGCGATGTCTGCCGGTCTGGATCGTCTACTGACTGACGCCGGCATGCGCGAGAGACTTGGCGCCGCCGCGAGGCGTCGCGCGCAACGACAATTCGGCATCGAGCCCATGGTCGATGCGTATCTCCGTCTCTATGGCGAATGAACACAGCGCCGGTCCGTGTACCGCGCTTTGACTCCCTTACACTCCGCGATGAACGCTATGTTGCAGACGCGCCGGCATTCCACTCCTGGAGGGACGCAGCCATGACTGGGGAACCCCTGGCATCCACTGCGGCCATCGTGGACGGCGTGCGGAGCATTCTCGCCGACGTGGGTGCACGCGCCGATCTCAGCGGCGTGACCGACAGCGATTCCCTGCTCGGCAACAACGTCGTCGACTCCGTGGCCATGGTGAATCTGGTGACCGCTCTCGAGGCGCGTTTCGGGATCATGATCGATGATGCCGAGCTGACACCGGAGCACTTCGACTCCGTCGATGCCATCGTGCGCCTCGTTTCCAGGAAAGCCGGAGCAAGCTAGCGGTGCAATCCCGGGCAGTGACGCTGCCGTGGGCGGCCTGGCATGGGGATGGGACTCATGCCATCCAACTCCCCGCGTCGTGGGACGTTGAGATGCTCGCGCCCGAGGACGGCAGGTCGCTGACCGACACCGAGATCGAGGAGCGCCTCGCTCAGCCGGTTGCCGCCGCGGCACTCGCGCAACTCGCCCGGGGACGCCGCAGCGCGTGCGTCGTAACCGACGATCTCGCGCGCCCGACGAAAGTCGAGCGGCCCCTGCGCCTCGTGCTCGGCATGCTGGAAGTCGCGGGAATACCGCGCGACGGCATTTCAGTGCTGGTCGCCACCGGGACGCATCCGGTGCTGGACGCGTCCGATCTGCGGCTCAAGCTGGGCGACTCCATCGTCGACCAGTATCGCGTGCTGTGCCACGACGCCAATGGCGATCTCGTCGGGTGCGGGGTGAAATACGGCGATCGCGAGCTGCGCCTCAATCGCGCCTTTCTCGAAGCCGAGCTTCGAGTCCTGGTCGGCACGGTCATACCCCATCCGTTCGCCGGCTTCAGCGCGGGCGCAAAGCTCGTCATCCCGGGTCTTTGTGATGTCGACGCAACCGAGCGCACCCACAAGTACGTTCTCATGGGCTTGCGGGGCGCAAGGGAAGTGGGGACGAACCCGTTCCGGGCTGAAATCGAGGCGCTCGTAGCAACCATTGGCGTGCATTGGACGGTGGGGATCGTGCCAAACACGTCGAGGGAGCCGGCCGCGGTGATCGCCGGCGACCTTGTTCGGGCGCATCGGGCGGCATGCCTCGAGGCGACTCGACTGTACCGCACCGCGGTCACGAAGACGTTCGATTGCCTCATCCTGAACGCGTACCCGAAGGACGTCGATCTCGTGCAATCCCAGAACGCGCTGGGCGTTGCTCAGCGGATCGTGCCCTATCCGGTTCGCGCTGGAGGGATCGTCGTCATGACGACGGCGGCGGTGCGGGGAGTTGGCGGGCACGGTCTGTTCGCGCCGGGCGGCCGCACCTACCGGGAACCGTCACGGATCCGATCGATCGGTGATCGTTCGGTGTGGCTCTACGCGCCATCGCTCACCGAAGAACAGGCCCGATCCCTCCACTGGAGCGGGTACCCCTTCTATAGAGATGCAGCGACGATGGCCAAGGCGCTCGAGACGGCTCTGGGAACCGGGGCGAAGGCCGGCGTCATGCCGGCCGCGGTGCTTCAATGGGCGGACGATCAGCGCCCGTCTCCGGCTGCGCTTTCGCCAGCGGCGCTCTGAGCGCGGCAATGATCGACACGTCGCTCGTTCCACTTCCAGAACAGCTGCAGCGGCGCAGCGCGGCACATCCCGATCGCGTCCTGTTGCATCATCGCGGACTCGACTGGACTTACGGTGAGATTTCCGCCGGGGCACAGGGAATCGCCGCCTGGTTGGCGGAGCGCGGCGTCCAGCCGGGCGATCGGGTCGTGCTCGCGATGGCGAACTGCGCGGAGTACGTGACCGGATACTTCGGGATTCAGATGAGCGGCGCGTGCGCCGTGACGCTCGACGCACTGCTAGCCGGTGGCGAGCTCTCGTACGCGATCAATCACTCGGGCTCAGTCGTCGCGATCCTGTCTCCGACGGTGAACCAGCGCGTCGCGCGAGCCGGGATCGAGATGCCCGCGTTGCGATCGGTGCTGCTCACAGGCGCTTCGACTGACGCGATCGCGGGAGTCGAGACGGTCGTGCTCGATGAGTCGATCGGCGCGCGGACGCGTGAGCGGCCGAGCCTCTCGCTCGCGTCGGCCGCGCAGATCATCTACACGTCGGGCACCACCGGACGCCCCAAGGGCGTGGTGCTGAGCCACCAGAACCTCGCCGCAAACACGGCGTCCATCATCGAGTCACTCGCGCTGCGAGAGCTCGACAGCGTCTTCGCCATACTTGCGTTTTCCTATTCGTACGGGAATTCGCTGTTGCTCACGCACGTGAGCTGTGGCGGCCGCGTCGTGATGGCGTCCGACTTCGTGTTCTGGAACGATGTCCTTGGCCTGATGGAAAAGCAGAAAGCGTCGGGATTTGCCGGCATCCCGTCGTCGTTCGCGATGCTCCTCAACCGCTCCGATTTCCTGCGCCGCCGCTGGCCCGACCTGCGCTACCTCACGTGCGCCGGCGGCGCGTTGCCACTGCCCACGATCCAGCGAATCCGGGAGGCTCTGCCTCACCTCGATCTTTTCCTGATGTATGGCCAGACCGAAGCGTCGGCACGCCTGTCGTGTCTTCCTCCCGTCGATATCGAGCGCAAGCTTGGCTCCGCGGGCCGGGCGATTCCCGGCGTCGAACTCACCATCAGGGACGAGTCGGGCGCCGAGGTCAGGCCGGGAGAGGTGGGCGAGGTCGTGGCGCGCGGGCGCAGTATCATGACAGGGTATTTCAACGATCCGGACGCGACGGCCCAGGTGCTCCGCGAAGACGGACTCCATACGGGCGACCTCGGGCGGCTGGATGACGAAGGCTATCTCTTCATCACCGGCCGCGGCGACGATGTCATCAAGTCCGGCGGCTACCGCATCGGCCCACAGGAGATCGAAGACGCCGCCCTGCAGGTCGATGGAGTAGCGGAGGTCGGCGTTACCGGAATCCGCGACGAGGTCCTTGGCGTCGTTCCGGTTGCGTTCGTCGTTGCGCTGCGAGACGATCCGTCACTGGTGCAACGTATCCGGACGCATCTCGAAACGGTGCTGGCGCGCTACAAGGTGCCGCGAGACATCAAACTCGTCTCCGCGCTGCCCCGCACGCTGAACGGCAAGCTTCAGCGACGAAAGCTGCTCGAGCTTCTGGTCGCGGGCGATCCCCCATCCTATTTGCGCGACGCGAGTTCGCTGAAAGAGTCCTGAGCACGAGCTCGGGAGCCAACCGGCGATTCATTCGCGTGCGCCGGGCGCTGAAGCCGCGGTGCCGGCGCCCGCCAGCTTCCGGGCGGCTCGACCCGGATTGCCGACGATCACGATGTTCGGCGGATATGTGCCCGAGCAGACTGTCATCACCGATGTGACACAGTTGTCCCCAATGGTCGTACCGGGGAGGATGACGTTGTCGTCGCCGACCCAGACGTTGTTGCCGATTTCCACCGCAGCCTTTCGAATCGACGTGGGATCATCCCGGTTGTGGATGTCCGTTGGGTGGAAGTCGGTGTCCAGAATGTGACAGTTCGCCAGTCGGCAGTCGCGGCCGATGGTGATCCGAAGCGCGCAGCCGAAGCGCGTACCCACCAGGCGCGTCGAATCGCCGACCGTGATGACGGCGTCGGGGTGGTGGACGAACGGGGTCACGCGGTGTCGGACCGTCACGTTGTCGCCGAATATCACGCGGCCCGAGCCGCGAACTACCAGGCGGCCGAAGGCCCGGAAGTTTCGCCCCGCCACGAAGCGCCGACCGATCATCGGCAGAAAAATCTTGTAGAAGTGCCCCCGGACGAGGGCAAAGGCCAGGTGCACCGCCGCGAAGGGTTCACGGAACGCTCGCCGGAGAGAGTAGCGGGACATGAGCGATGCGCCGGGTCAGCCTGTGGCTTTTGGTGCGACGCGAGCGGGCGAGCGCAGGGCCTGTTCTCCGATCTGCGGCCCGTATCGGAGCAGCCAGCCGTTGTCGGTCGTTTGCGGTCCGGCCACCGCCCACGACGCGCCCTGATCCGGATCGCACCACACCAGGCAGCCGGTGGACCCGAGGTGTCCGTACGACCCCCGTGACGCGCTGATCGGCGTCCAGTGCGGAGCCTTGGCGCCGCGAACCTCCACGCAAAGCCCCCACGCGCAGTGCGGCCACGTCAGCGGTCGCGAGCCGGAGTAGCCGAGCCTCGGATCGGAAGTGTTGAAGCCGCCGCCGATCCCGCTGTTCTGATCGGTGCGCGCCCTGGCGAGCATCCCGGGTGAAACGATGGACCCGGCGTCGCCATACGCACGAGCGAGCGACAGGAGCGCGTCCATGGTGCCGAACAGCCCGGCCCATGGCAGCGCAAGCTGGCGCCAGGCTTCGCCGTTCACCGGCTCGTGCGGAGTCCCTGCGTGCGCGCTGCGGATGTCGGCAACGACGGCGGATCTGCCGGGCGGTAGTTCATTGGCCGGGAATGCGTCGACGCCGAGCGGCGCGAGCACCTCACGCTTGATGACTGGCCAGAGCGGCTCGCCGGTGATCCGCTCGATGACGGTGGCCAGAAGCCCAAACCCGATGCCGCTGTACTGCATGATCGACCCGGGAGCGTACTGCAGGGGCGTCGCCGCGCATGCGCGCATGAGCGCGGGTCTGTCCACGCCGGGTCCGTACGTCAGGACGTCGGCCGGGAGGTCGATGGGTAGTCCGCCCGTATGCGTGAGCAGACGATGGATGGTCACCGCGGGGTTTCCCTGGGCGGCGCGCTGGGACGAATTTCTGGATCGGGTCGTCGAGGGCAACGAGTCCCTGGTCGATCAGACGAAGCACGAAGAGGCCGATGGGCAGCTTTCCGTTCGACCCGAGCGGAAAGAGGGTGTCCTGGCGCAGCGGGACCCCGGCCGCGTCGGTTCCGGTCACGAGGCGCTCGGTGCTCCCACCTCCGTCACGCCGCTGGAGGACGATCACGAGTCCCGGCACGCGGAACGGTCCCGGTGCGCATATGCGAGCCGCGAGCGAACCGAGCGCGGCGGAGGAACTGGGTGAGACTGTGGGGGCAGTGCGTGCTTCCATTTCTTCGCTGAACCTAGTGTGACGCTCGGACAGGTGCGCGCGAACCGGGACGACGCCGCGCGTCAGCCGCCACGATACCAGAGCGGTCCGTCACAATCGCCTCGATTGACGTGGGCTTGCTTCCAGTCATCCACGAGTTTCGCTCCCGCCGGTGACGCATAGAGCGCAAAGTTGCTTCGCGTTTCGAGGAAGCCGTATTCACGGAGCGGTTGCGCCCACGCGCTGTGCAACTGGTTGCTCAGCACGACGTCCACGCCGAGAGTCTCGAGCGCGTGGAGGCCAACGGCAAGGGCGCCCGGCGCATGCTCCGGAGCCGCAAGTGCGTCTGCGATGAAACCGACAGTGAGGGTGCCGAAATTGCGATCCGGTTCGCCAATCGAGAAGTCGTGTCGCAGCACGCACACCCATCCCACGTCCTGCCCGCGATGTTGCACGCGAAGGCGCAGGATGTCCGGAGACTTCGGCAGCAGGGCTTCCACAGTTTGCGAATCGCGGGCGGCGATGAATGGATACCGGTCGCGACTCTGCAACCAGATCTTGTCACCCCAGTCGGCCACCGATTCGCAGCGCTCTCCCGAGTAGTCGCCGGTGCTTCGCCGCCAGCGGGCTCCGGAGACGGCATCCCAGCCGAGCGCCAGCAGCGGTCCGAGCCCGCTCCACGCGAGAACGTTCGCGGCGATTCGCCGGGTTCGAGCGCCACGGAGCGCGGTGGCTCGCAGGAGGACGCGTCGCGGACGAACGAGACGCGCCAGCATCGGGATCGAAACGCCGGTCCAGCGCAGCGCCTTCAGCATGCGTGCGAGCGGCGTCCCGTGACCACCGAGACCGAGCGCGAACAGGCGCGGTTGCTCCCGGAGGCACTGAACGATGAGGCTCGCGGGCACGCCGCTGAACCGCGCATCGAGCAGGCTCTCGGCCACGGGATACTTCAGCCAGCCGCAAACGACGTCCTCCCCGCGGATTCGGAAGGGATGCTCGCGCAGCCATACGGCACCGCGAATCTCTCCGTCGTCGTCGGCCACGAACATGCGTTCTCGCACGCCGCCCGCGCGATGCTGCTCGACGCCCTCCGGATACACCATGTCCGTGATGCCTCCGGCGCGAAGGCGTTGATTGAGGCGCGCGATGGGCTCGACGTCGCGCGCCTCGAACCGGCGGACCTTCACGAGCGCGTCACCTGACGGCGTCGCGTCGGCGAATGACGTCTGGCCAGGCGACCGATGCCGATCCGAAGTCCATCGCGAAGTGTCGGCCACCGCCTTCGGCTTCGCCGTTCGCCGCGAAGCCCAGCTCGGGGTAGAACGCGGCCACCATGGAGTTCTTCGCCGTCGGCAGATACAGCCCGACCGCCCTGGTGCAACCGAGTGCGCGGGCGTGCTCGAGCAAGTACGACATGAACGCCTGCTCGACGCGCCGGTTCATCACCCGGCAACTCATGAGGAACGTGTCGATCTCGGCCACGGCTCCCGTTTTTCGCACGACGCCGACGACCACCAGGCCCTGATCCCCGAAGCGGTCGCGCAACCGAAGCCATGCCACGATGTGGTTGGGGTCCTGCGCCATCGCCGAGACGTCGGCCTGGCTGTGCCGGCGCGTCGTGAGGTTGAACTGATTGGTCTTGCCGATCAGCTGCGCGATACGGCCAAGGGTTTGATCGTCCGCGCGTCCCACCTCGGCTTCCATCTCGAGGCTCGCCAGGAACTCCGTTGGGCTGGTCGCCTGCGCCGCGTGTGCCCGCCGTTCGCGTTCGCGCCGATACATGAGGGCGCGATCGCGATCTTCGGCCTGCAACGCCGGTTGATCGAAGAACTCGCACGCATGGAGAGCGGCGGCATAGGCCGTCGGCTCCGTCGGAACGTCGACGATGCCTACGGCCGGCAGCGCCGCCCGGACTTCTTCGCGCTCCACGGGGTTGTCGTCGAAAAACACGAGTGCATCGATGCCTATGTTCAGCTCGGCCGAGATCTCACGAAGGTTTTCGCTCTTCGATCGCCAGTTCGCCTTGACGCAGGCAAAATCATCCCAGCGCAACACCATCTCGGGGTGGGTGCGCAACGTCTGCTCCACGATGTCCGGGTTGTTCTTGCTGGCAATCGCCAGGAGAATCCCCCGGTCCATCAATGTCAGCGCGGCCCGCTGGAACTGCTTGTAGGCATTGCCGGGGTGGTCGTCGCCGAGCTGAATGCCGGCCGGCCCATCGTCACCGAGCACGCCACCCCACAGCGTATTGTCGAGATCGAGAACGAGGCACTTGGAAGGCGTTCGCAGCGTGCCCGCGATCGTTCGCAGGAGATGCGCCGCGCATGCGGCCTGGTGGTCCTGCGAGATCGGCGCGCGGGCGAGCGACCACATTCGCGCGTCGGTCCAGCGCTCCGCGCCGCGTGACCGTACGAGGCCGGCGTAGTCCCAGACGAATGCGCCCGGAATCTCCCTGAGTGCGCCGACGAGTCTGTGATTCAACTCCTCGATGGCATGTGTCAACGACCCGGGGACAGCGGCATCAAACGGCCCCAGGGGAAGCAGCGATGGTGGGGCAATGTTGGCGACGACGATCGGGCCTTTCATGCGCTCACGGGCGACCCGCGCGCATTCGGTCACGCGCACGATGATGGAGTCGGCAAGCGCCGCGAACCGCTGCCCGGACGTGGCGTGGTAGCGTTCCACGGCTTCGACATCCACGTCCTCCGGCCGCATGGCGATGACAAGGACGTCGGGCGCGAACGACCATAGCTCGCTCGAGGACTCCACGATCTCCTGCTCGAACTGTCCGAACGCGCCAAACCGGACCCGCGCCCTGAAATCGCGGCGGGCTGCTTCCACTACCAGATACGGCTTCAGGAAGCTGGCGCTGTAGCTGCTCAGGATCGCCAGGCGAAGCGGCGACCGCTGATCATCCGGCTGCGAATCGAGCAATCGCGCGATGCGATGGTACTCGGCCGCGCTCAGCGTGCCGTTCAACTCGACGCGAGGCGCGACCATGCTCGTGGGGCTCACCTCACTCATGTACCGCCAACGCTCTCACGCGTTCGCGAATGAGCCCGATCGTGGAAAGAGTGGCCATCTCCTCGGGCGAAAACTGTACGCCGAACTCCGACTCGAGCGCGAGAAGCAGCTGCAGGTGGGTCACCGAATCCCATTGAGGAATGGTGCGGGCGGAATCCGTATCGCCGACGGCGTTCGCGTCCACGCCAAGCACGGCTTCGATGACAGCAGCAAATCGTCCATCCATACAGACCAGCGCAGCGGGGGACGCCTGAAAGGGAGGGGGCCAGCGCGCGCGACTCGCACCTTCCCGGCGCGCTCAGTCAAAGCTAAGCGTGGAGCAGATGCGAGCAACTCCTGATCGGCCGTGTTGCCGCGGAGAGGATCAGCGGTTGTTGCGGCGATCCTGCGGCGGTCGAGCGACCCGATGATTAGGTTGCTTGCTTACCCGTCCTTCGTCGAAGGACGACCCCGCGAATGACAGCATGACACCCCCTCCCAGCGGAGGAGCGCCGCCCCCGGCACGTTCGTCGATCGGACTGCCCGCCGGCGACTCGTCGCGCCCTCCGATGACACCAGGAGCACCACGGACCCCGCGCGGTCGCATCGCCATCCAGCGACTAAAGGACGCCAAGTGGAGCATACCGCTGCGGCACTTGTTTTTCGTGTGGGTGGTTCTGCTGTTCGACGTGCACTTCTTCCTGGGCGAGAGAGTCGCACGTCCGCTCATCTACATGGTGCACCTGGGCTACACGCCGCTGCTGCTCATGATGGCGCTCCAGGGGCCCGCCATGTTGACGACTGCGAAGCGCTGGGTGTGGTTCGGGCCCCTCTTCACGCTTCTGGCGGTCGGCGCCATCAACCTTCCGTTCGCGAGCAATCCGGGACTGGCGAAATCATCGTTTCAGGTCCTGCTCATCTACTACACGATCGGGGTGGCCACCGCGGTTTACGTTCGCACGCCAAAGCAGGCGCTGCCGATCCTCTTCATGCTGTTCGCGCAATACGCCTGGTACGGCATCTTCGCCCGCACCTCGGGCCTGGTGCCGTGGCACCCGACGCTTTCGAACTACGACGCCTATGGGGCGCTCATGGTTCAAGGCGCCGGCCTGTGCTTCTGGTTTGCGTTCGCGGCACAGTCGAAGAAGATGAGGTACCTCCTGTTCGCCCTTGCCGCAGCCTGTGTCCTGGGTGTTGTCGCCTCGTTCGCGCGCGCCGCATTCCTGTGCCTCATCGCGGTCGCCGGCTGGGTGTGGATTCGATCACCCCGCAAGCTCGTCACCGGCATCGGCATCGGCATCGCAGCGATCCTGGTGGTCGCGGGAGCGTCACTGTTCTTCGAATCGGGATTCTTCTACAACGAGATCATGTCGGCGTTCTCGGAGGGCACCGACGAAGGGACTGGCGGCGAACGCTGGGAACTCTGGAAGGTCGGGTTCAAGGTCTGGATGCAGCACCCGATTCTCGGAGTCGGAGGTGGGAATTTCGGCGCGTTCGCTGCCCGCCATTTCCGGTATGGTGAGCTGGAGGCCTTTCCCAACCCCGGGCAGCTGTACGGCTTCAACCTTCATAACGGATACGTGCAGGTTCTGAGCGAGGCGGGCCTTATTGGCCTCTTCGCGTTCGGATGGACGTTCTGGGACTTCTACAAGCGCAATCGCGACCTGCACGAACAAAAGGCCTGCCGCCGCTGGGCCGAGCAGACCGGCGGGCGCTGGGACCTGCGGCATTTGGCGCGTGGACTCGAAGCGGCCAACCTGGCGAATGCGATGGGAGCCGTGTTCTACGCGTCGCTCTTTTCGCCATGGTTCTATGCGATCTGGATTGCCAATCGCATGCTGTGGGCGGTAACGCGAGATCCGTCAGAGTCCGCCTTTGCGGTGGTGCCCCTGCGCCGCGGACGCGTTGCGCGCGCGCCCGTTACGCCGGACGCGGTTTCTCCCGCTCAACGAACGTGACGGCGCCTCCGCGCCGTCGGTAGCCGTTCAGTCCGGCGCGTTCGAGCGCGAGCGTCCGTCGCGGCTCGCGCCGTCGCGGCGTCGCAACTTCGAGAATGGCGCCGGCTCCCCTTCGAACAGCCAGCGAGAGACTTCCGCTGCAACCAGGCGATTCCCGTGCTCGTTCAGATGGCCGTCATACATCAGGAATGCATACGGCCTTCGCTTCTCATCGAGTGCGGGGAACAGGCGCAATGCAGGAACGTTGTGGCGCTTCGCGAGCTCGAGAAAAAACGCCTCTTCGGGGTACCGCTTCGCCAGCACGTCCAGCTTGCTGGGAAGGACGATCACGCCGAAGGCGATGTCGCGCGACTCGAGCGTCGTGACGAGTTCGGCGTAGAGCCTCGCGTACGTGTCCTGATATCGGCGCGCTTGGATGGCTTGCTCGGGCCTCGCCATCACGGACCAGTGGTGCAACAAGTCCCGGGCGATGCCGTTGCGGATCATGAACGCGAACGACTGATACGTGAGCAGCCGGAGGATGTTGGCGTCCAGCATCTTCATTCGTACCCGCACCGAATCCCCGCTCGGGACTGCACGATTCCGATCGCGATTGGGGTCGAGGATCGCACCCGCGCTCGTCAAGTCCGTCAGATCGTTCTGATACTGCGCGAGCACGACGACATCGGGCTGCAGACGGTCCAGCGTACTCATGATCGCTTCATTCTCCCGGTCGATCGTGAAACCCCGGGCCCCGATGTTGAACATTCGCAGGCAGCGTCCGGCCGACCGTCTCGCCGCAGCGCGTCGCACGATCTGGAAAAAACTGCTGTCCCGATCGACGCCGTCCCCGAAGACGAACGAATCGCCGGCGAACACCACGTGGATGCACCCGGCCTTCGTTCCGGCTGCGGGAAACTCGTCGTCGGGATAGCCAAGGCTATTGAGCGGCGTGCTGCTGACACGGCTCCAGGGCCAGCTGCCGATTCGCATGGTGTACGTCGCGCGACCGGTTGCCGGATCGACCGTGTCAGCGCCGCGACGCACCGTCGAACGCGTCGCAATGGTTTCGGCGAGTGCTACGAGGATGAGCACCGGAGCAACCGTTAAAACCGAGAGCTTCGCGATCCTGGCGAGGCGCCGGTTCGGTCGATCGTCAGCCGGTTTCTTGGGGGGCGGGTTCATGCGGTCGGCGGGGATTCAACCGTTCCAGGCGGGGATTCAACCGTTCCAAGATTAGTGTCTGGCCTTATCTTATCCACACCCAAATCCAACAGCGGACGTGACGAATGCAGGATCTCAAGGCCGAACAGCAATTCTACCAGGAACTATTCACGGAAAAGCCCGATAACGAGCACATCACGTTCGGCTACGACGAGTTGTACGATCTCGCCTTCCCGCAGCCCCCTGCGGGACTGCTCCTGGATCTGGGGTGTGGAACAGGGGCACATACGATTCGCCTGGCGAGACGCGGCTATAAGGTAGTGGGCGCCGAGTTGACGCTGGCCGGCGCCCAGGCGGCAGCCAAGAGGCTGCAAGACGAGAACTTCTCCCCGATGGTCGTCGTCGCGGATGCGGAGCACCTTCCGTTCAAGGAGGGTGCTTTCCATACGGTCTGGGCCGCGCTGCTGTTGCACCATTTTCCGGTGCTCGACCGTGTGCCAAAGGAAATTCGTCGCGTCGCCCGCAAGCGCCTGGTCACGTTCGAGGCGAACTCGGGCAACTTCCTCACCTGGCTCGCGTTCAACATCGTCAATCCGATCTGGGGACTGAAGACGACGACGAAGAACCAGCGCGCCCTGAGCTCGGAGAAGGTGCAAAGGATCTTCGAGGAGCTGGGGTTCCAGCGGTTCGCGCTCCATTTCGTGGATCGGGGGTGGAGCGACCGCACCGGGAGTCTGCTGCGCCGCTCGTACCGCGCGATCACGGCCGTGCTGCCGGAGCGGTTTCGGGCGAACAAGTTCCTGCTGACGGGCGAGCTTCAGGCGTAATGAGCGCGAGGGCCGTGCCGGCCGCCCACGGACCCGCAGCCTCCGGACGCGCGCCGTGGACGTGTCTCATCTATCACGACGTCACGCCCGGATCGCCCGGAATCACCGGCGGCCGGGACTACTTTTCCGTTTCGGCGGCTACGTTCGCGCGGCAGCTCGAGATCGTTCAGGAGCTGGGCTTCCGGGGCTGTTCGATCGCCGACGCCCTTGCCCACCCCGGTGACGCGGTGGCGATTTCATTCGACGATGGCGACCTCGGACAAGCGGTGCGGGCCTTCCCGGCGCTGGCCGCCCGGGGAATGACTGCAACCTTCTTCGTGACCACCTTGTGGGTGGGAACGCCGAACTATGCGTCCTGGAGCCAGCTCAGGGAGATGAAAGCGGCCGGGATGTCCATTCAGTCGCACACCCACAGCCATCCGTTCCTTTCCGAGCTCGATGCAACCCGACTTCGCGCCGAGTTGCGCACGTCACGCGAGATCCTGGACGAACGACTCGAGCAGCAGACGACGATGATCGCGTACCCCGGCGGCGACGCGCCGCGAGCCGGGCTCCGTGGGATGCTGGTCGAAGAGAACTACGAAGTCGTCGCAACCTCACGCTGGGGCCGGAATTCAGCCACGGCAGCCGCGCGTCCCCGGTTCATCAGACGCTGCACGGTTCGGGGCGCCCCCGACGAGGACCTGTTTGAGGCTACGGTGACCGGCGATGTCTGGTTGTCGATGAAAAAACAGGCGCGCGAGCGCATCCTGTCATTCGTGCGGTCATCGTTGGGCCCCAGCAGATATGCCCGCTGGAGGCGCGGAGTATTGAACACCGCGGGTACACCCTCCTAGGGTGCGTCCGAACGTTGCTACAGGCATTTCTGTGACGCCACCGGGGTGCTTGGCGGGCGTACCGGCTTTCGTATTTGGGCTACCCGGATGCGGTTGATACGACAGCTGTTCGACCGCAGCACTCATCGCGCACGTCACGCCGCGGCCGTCGAGCTGATTCACCGGGTCCCTACCCGAAGTGTGTTGTTCGTGTGTCACGGAAACCTCTGCCGAAGCCCTTATGCCGCGGCGCGTCTCCACAGTCTCCTGCGCGCCGCGGAGGGCACTCGGATCGATTCAGCGGGCTTCGCGGCGCCGAACCGTGCACCGCCCGCTGCCGCAATCGCCGTGGCGGCGGCGCGGGGGCTGGACCTCTCGAGGCACCGTTCTCAGGTCGTCAGTCGGGCGCGCCTCGACGCCGCCGACCTCGTTGTCGTGATGGAGCCCGGTCAGCTGGCCGCCGTGACTGCCCGCGGCGCCTCTGGCCGCCGCGTGGTCGTGCTTGGGGACCTGGATCCGGATGCGGCGGAACCGCGCGACATCGAGGATCCTTTCGACCGTCCGCGCGAGGTGTTCGAGGTCTGCTATGGCCGGATCGACAGGTGCGTCGCGGAGCTGCACAGAGTCCTGACCTCGCCATCATGACAAAGGGCCGCCGTCAACAGGACGGCGGCCCTCGACGACATCAGAAGGTGCTGTTACGCCTACTGTCCGCCGCGACGGAGGAGCATCACGGGAATCGTCAGCGACATGATGCGCAGATCGAGACCGAGGCTCTGGTGCCGCAGGTATTCGAGATCGTAGCGGACCTTGTTGCGGACGTCGTCGATGCAGGTGTCGTACGCCTGATTGATCTGCGCCCACCCCGTAATCCCCGGCTTGACGCGCTGCCGGATCTGATACTCGGGGATATTCTCGCGTAGTTCGGCGAAGATCGAAGGGCGTTCGGGCCGCGGTCCCACGATGTTCATGTCACCGCTGATGACGTTGAACAGCTGGGGCAGTTCATCCAGGCGCGTCTTGCGAAGGAATCCACCAATTGGCGTCACGCGTGGATCGTGCTTCTGAGCCCACACGGCGCGTCCGTCCTTTTCGGCGTCCACCCGCATCGAGCGGAACTTGTACATCTGGAACGGCTTGCCGCCTTGATCGTTGGCGCGGCGTCCGTCCATCCGTTTGCGTCCCCAGCGACGATCGACGCCAACTCGAGTCTGGGAGTAGAGCGCGGGCCCGGGCGACGTCAGCTTGACCAGCGCGACGACGAGCAGCATCACGGGCGCCATGACGACCACCGCCGTCGAAGCGATGGCCAGATTGACGAAGCGGGTTACGATTTCCGAGCGTCTACGCGGGACGATGGTGCCCTCGCTCGCGGACTCGGGCCGTACGACGGCCGGAACCGACGGAACGAGATGCAGAGCCACTTCATGCGGACGCCGACGCTTCGCTGTGGGGGATTCATGACGCGGGATCGGTACAACGGATCCGACAGCGGAACGCGGAGCGAGCGCTTGCTCCATGTTTGGTTTCGTCTCCAGCGAGGGGGAGGACCGGGCGAGGAAAGTCGATGCCGTTCCTCGGACCCCCTAATGCAGCCCCCGTGCTACCGTGCCCCAGCGGAAGCTGTTCGCTAAAGCGTTCCCATTGAATGGGTTATACTGTCGCCCTTTTGGGACCGTCGCCCGGGGTTGGGCGAGCGTTGTGGCGGGTCAGCTACAAGTGGATGGCGCCCTGCAACACGCGCCGACCCGTGCCGCGCTAACGAACGCTCGTCGTGACCAGCTCTCCGGCCGGCTCACCGCTTTGCACGGAGTAGCCGGCTGAGTACGCGTAGTACTGGAATTCGCCGTTGAGTGGTACTGCGTTCAGCACCGTGCCCACGATATCCACGGGCAGGCGATC
The DNA here is from genome assembly GCA_963724885.1 of uncultured Gemmatimonadaceae bacterium. Lineage (GTDB taxonomy): Bacteria > Gemmatimonadota > Gemmatimonadetes > Gemmatimonadales > Gemmatimonadaceae > DASPMP01. The sequence goes on from CAVRWG010000005.1 coordinate 1,840,135, forward strand.
CAGAGTCGCCAGTTTTGCCGCCGCGAGCCTGCGTTCGGTCTGCCCCATGCGCAGGACCATGAGAACACGGCCGGCCGCCGCAGAAATCGCGTAAGCGTCGATTCCGGCCGCCAGTGGCGGCGTGTCGAAGATGACCACTTCAAACGACCGGCTGAGCTGGTCGACGAGATGCTTGAGACGCGGAGTAGCAAGCATCTCCGGGGTACGCGCGTGGCGCGTACCGCACGTTACGACCGAGAGATTCGGGTGTGTGGTCGCGCGGATCAACTGCGTTTCGTCGACCGCGCCGCCGAGGAACTCCGTCAATCCGGGCGTTGGCTTCAGGCCATGCAAGCGATGCAGCGAGCCGCGACGCGTGTCCCCGTCGACAAGCACCGTGCGGAGCCCCGCTTCCGCGAAGGACAGTGCCAGATTGGCCGCGATGAGCGACTTACCGTCACCGGGCGCAGCACTCGTCACCGCCAGCGAAACCTTCTGCGTCGGCCCGGAATGCATCACGTGCATTCGGAGCGTCCGGAAGGACTCGAGGAATTGCACCACCTGCTCCGGCGATTTCGCGTCGATGCCGCGCTTGGAGATCCGTGGAACGGCGCCCGCGATCACCAAACCCAGGTCGGAAACAGCCTGGCCCGGATAGCGGATCTTCCGGTCGATCTGATCGAGCAGCAGCGCGAGCGCTATCGCGGCGCCAAGCCCGCCGAAAATGCCGAACAGGATGACCATCGCCGCGGTGTTCTTCGTCGGTGAAAGCGGCGCAATGGCAGTGTCGAGAACGCTGACGTCCGGCGTAGCGCTGGCTGCCGCGAGCTGCGCCTCGGCGTACCGGCCCTTGAGGTTCGTGTAGAGTCCTTCGGACACCGCGACCGCGCGACTCAACCGGCGCTCTTCGATCGTGCGCGGCGGAATCTCACGGAGCTCGCGGGATGCGGCCTGGATGCGGCGCTGATAGTCGTTCTCGCGATCGCGAAGCTGCATCAAGAGCTGGTTCGCCAGCTGCGGAATCGTCTGGTTCCGCAGGGTCTCGAGCGCGGTGTTCACCTCGATGACCGTGGGATGCTGCGCGGTGAACGTTTGCTGTTTCACACGCAGATCCGCCATCAGGTCGTACTGTCTGCGAAAGGCGTCGCGGAGCGCCTGAGCGCCGGGGCTCAAGGCGACGCTCGGAATGAACAGAAGCCCTTCGTAAGGGGCTCGTCCCGCCGCTGCCTTCGCGAGCGTCTGCTCGATCGACTCGCGATCGTTTCGGAGATTGTCGTGCTCGATCTTCTGATCGAAAAAGCTCGCCAACGCGGGGTCCCGCTCTTCGACACCACGCGCAGCGACAGGTCCGCCTTCGGTCGGCAGGATGATCGTGTTCACCCGGAAGTTCTGGTAGGCGGCTTCGGCTTCCTGTGTCGTCTTCTCGGCATACCGAACCTGCTCCTCCAGGATTTGCGCGAATTCCACCACGTTGCGCTTCTTGAGGTCCGCGGCGACGTGCACGTACTCGTCTACCCAGGTATTCAGGATCCGCTGGGCGCGATGGCGATCCGTGTCCGACAGTGTCAGGTTGAGGAAATTGCTGTTCGGCTGGAGGCGATTCCCCACCTGTGCGAGCAATCCCAGGGACCTTTCCCGCGGCGGTATGACGGTGAACCGGACACTGCGCGAAGCCGACCCGTCGAACGCCGATGCCGGGAGCAGCCAAGCGAAGCCCACCTTCCTACCAACGGAATCGGACTGCACTCCCTTCTCTATCTCGGCACCGTCGAGCGTGGTCAAGACCCAGCTCTTTTTCTCGCGGTCTACGGCGAGATCGTACGTTCCGGGAGCAAACCGATCCGCCAGGCCGAATTCAGCGAACAATGGCGCGTCGGCTCGGTCCTCCGGTCCGACATAGAGCTTCAGCTTCCGGACGACCTCGTCAACGACGCGGAAGCTGCGAAACAGCTCGATCCACGCCGTGGAGTTCAGCAGCTCGGCGGAACGAATCGGGCCAGTGCTGCGATCCGTGGCCTGCCTCGACTGAGCGCCTGCGGCAATCCAGACAGTGGCGCGCACCTCGTATTCGGGCGTGATGAATCGGGTACCGAGGAATCCGAGCGCGGTCGTCACGACCGTGATGGCCAGAATCAGCCACTTGTAGCGGCGGACGGCTGCCAAGGGGCGATCAAACGGTCCCTGCTGCGGCAAGCCTACGCGCTCGCCATAAAAGTCGGATGGCGCGAGTGCGTCGGATTTGCCGTTCGAGGGAACCAGACCCTGAGACATTGCGGGCTCGATTACTGATTAAGGAGTAGTGGGAACCGGAACCGGAACCGGCTAGTTGTTGCTGAGAGTCACGATGGTCGTAACGAGCGCGATACCAGCCGACAGCATCGCAATCAACGTTTGCGAACTGAACCGGCGCCGTTGAGGGATATGCAACTCGTCGCCCGAACGTAAGTGCAGCGCGTCGAGTGACATTCCGTCGGCGAGCGCGACCCTGACGTCAGCGGACTTCCAGATGACTTCCCCGCCGCGGCGGACAACCATCTTGCCAAGGTCAGCATCGGGGCCCGGACCACCGGCCCGCATGAGCACGTCCCGCAGAACCACGTCCGCGGGCGTGTAGTAGTAGCCGGGAGATCCGACGCTGCCCAGAACGGCGAGCGGCAACAGCGGGATCGTCCGGACCACCGGCGACTGAAGGTACCGCGCGAGGAAATCGCGAATGGTGGGCGTGAGTTCTGCCCGGAGCACGCCCGTCAGTGCGAGGTCGCCAAGACGCGGAAACTGCAACACCTTGCCGCTGCGCACCTGAAGCGTGTCCATCGAGGCGCCCGTCATACCTTCGATGATGACGACGATGCGATCGCCCTCCTGGAAGTCGCCTCGCTCGAGACGCGCACGAAGCAGCCAGGCCGCGGATGTCCTGCCTTGTCGCTCGGCGCTGTCGGCCTCCGCCTTCAGTTGCTCGCGACTTTCGAACCTCGGCGACGCCGACGGGGAGCTGCTCGAAACCACTTGCTGTCCGGGCAGCGGCGCGCTGGACAGCGCGAGCACCATTCCGAGACCAATAGCTGATTGAATCGACCGACTAGTTGCTGACAGCATTTATCAGGACCGCTACGGAGATTGGACTTGGGAGATTCAGGGGTCGCGCGTGCAGGACAATGGCACCTCGTATGCCTATTCATCGACCAGCATAACACGTTGTCCGACAGTGTGTTACTGCCAGGAGACCGCGGGGAGACCGCTCGGTATGGGAGAAACCGATGCTCAGGCGCAACACACGCCGTTGCGCGCACGCCACGCCCCCGGCCAGTGCCCGAGCATCCGCCGGAAAGCGAGGCCCCTTCGCGGTCAGATCAGGTGGGTACTGCTGCCATTTTGGCGGCGACAAATCGAACGATGGAGCGCACCGTTCCGAGGTTTGCTTCGCTGATGTCCTCATCGGCCGGTTTCACTTCGAACTCGTCCTCGATGAACGTAAGCATCTCGACGATTCCCATCGAGTCGACGACGCCCCGCTCGAGCAATCGGTCCTCGTCGTCCAGTGCGAAATCGGGCGGCATCATGTAAAGGAAGTTCGCGTCCAGGTAGGCGCGAACCTTGTCACGTATCTGTGTTTCCTGAGCTGTATACATGCGGAAAAAGACTTGGTGGTGGGTACTTCAGACGGACGCTGGAACAGCGTCCTGGATGACGACGTCGGCCGCCGCAATGTCCAGCGCGGAGCCGGAGGGGATCGCATCGACGAACTGCCGATGCCAGAGCTGTGTTGAGAGCACACCCAGCAGCGTCTGATTCTCCCTGGCGGAAATCACCTGGCCGGAGCGGCAGCGTCGAACCAGCCCCGCAACTTTCCTGGGCTCCCAGATTCCAACGCGTTGCAGGGCGTCGGTCGACAGCGCGTCGGCGATGTATGCCGGCGCGCCCGGCGCGAAGAACGACGGCGCATCCGGTGCGCGATACGGCTGCTTTCCGCGCGCACTGATTCGCCGCGGAAGAATGCTTCTCGCCCAACGACGGAGGATCTCCTTCTCCTTGAGACCGCGCAGTCGGGAACCGGTGGGAAGCGCTGCGGACATCTCGAACAACCGATGGTCGAGAAACGGGAAGCGGCCTTCGACGCCGTGCGCCATCGCCATGCGATCGCCCTGAGAACTGAGCAGGTACGGCGACAACAACAGGACCATCTCGAGGTACGCTGCCTGATTCAGCGCGGACCAGCCGAAGAACCGGGTCGGCAGCGACTCACGCAGCTCTCGCAGGGCGTCGTGCCGTCCGAGCGACGCGGCGAACTCGTCTCCGTAGAACTCCTTCGTCCAGGACGTCAACAGTATCCGGGGCAGGTGCGAGAACAGCGGGTCGCTCTGGGGACCGGCGTCGAGGAAGAACCGGCGCCAGAACTCCCCTCCACCCTTCCCCTGCTCCCGCAGGTACGGATACAGCCGATCGAACAACCGCTGGCGTCCGTGGACTCCGGTCGCCGCAGGCAGAATCGACGCACCGCAACTTCCTTGAACAGATCGTAGCCGAGGAACAGCTCGTCGGCGCCTTCGCCGGTGAGCACCACCTTGATGCCGGAGCGCTTGGTGAGCCTGGCGAGATGGAACATCGGCGCCGGCGCGGTGCGCAGCAGCGGCGTCTCGGCGTGCCATACGACGTCCGAAAACGACTCCGCGATCGCGTTCGCGTCGATCGACGCCACCGCATGCAGGGAACCGATGTCGCCCGCCACCGCGCGCTGGAACTCGCTTTCGTCGAATCGCGGATCCGCAAAGGTGATGGAGAACGTGCGCAGCGTGTGCGGCGTCAGGGTTGCGGCGAGCGACGATGTGATGGACGAATCCAGGCCGCCGCTGAGATACGCGCCGACGGGCACGTCCGCGCGCATGCGCAATGCGACGCCGCTCCGCATCAACTCGTCGAGCCGCTCGACCGCGTCGCCGGGCTCGGAGCCGACCTCGGGGTAGTCCAGCTCGTAGTAGCGATGGAGTCGAAGCGCGCCGTCCTGCCAGACGCCGTACGTGCCCGGCTCCAGCTGGCGCACGCCGCGGAACGCGGTGCGCGGCGGGCGCGTCGCCCAGAAGGTGAATACCTCGTCGAGGCCCTCGGGATCGACGGCGGCGGCCACCTCGCCCGTGGCAAACAGCGCCTTCACCTCGGACGCGAAGTAGAGATTCCGCTTGTCCAGCGAGTAAAACAGCGGCCGCACCCCGAAGCGATCGCGGGCCAGGAACACGGTGCGCGTGCGCGCATCGTGAATCGCGAATGCGAACTGCCCGTTGAGACGCTGCAGCATCTGCGCGCCCCACTCTTCGTAGGCGTGGACGAGGACTTCGGTGTCGCTGCGCGTGCGGAACGAGTGTCCGCGCGACTCCAGCTCGCGCCTCAGCTCCGGATGGTTGTACACCTCTCCGTTGTACGTGATGACCACCTGACCGTCTTCGTTCGTCAGCGGCTGCGCGCCTCCGGCGACGTCGACGATGCTGAGCCGTGTGTGGGCGAAGCCGACATGCGAGCCCGTGTAGAATCCGTAGCCGTCCGGGCCGCGATGGCGCATCGCGGCGGCCATCCTGGCCAGCGCCTGTACGGTGACCGCGCCAGGCGTGGTCTTCGCGATTCCGGCGATGCCGCACATTAGACCGGCACCTCGACATCCTCGAGCACTCGCTCCACCAGCTGTGGGCCGAGGTGCAGGTAGCGCGTCGTCACGCGCTTCTGCTCGATGTCGCGATACGAGCGCTCGACCTGTTCCACGGTGAGTCCGGCGTCGCGCGCGACCGCCTCGATGGGCCGTCCCTCGTTGTACCCGTGCAGCACGACGTCGAGCGTCCGCGTCGGCAGGTTGTAGTAGAACTCTTCCTGCGATTGCGGCAGCGAGAACGTGTCCGTCGTCGGCGGACGCGACGTCACCGACGCGGGGATGCCGAGATACTCGGCCAGCTGATAGACCTGGGACTTGTAGAGGTGAGCGATCGGCTTGACGTCGGCGAGGCCGTCGCCGCCCTTCACGAAGAATCCCTGATCGTACTCCAGCCGGTTGGGCGTGCCGAGCACTGCGTAGTGCAGGCGGTCGGCGTGGTAGTACTCGATCATCTTGCGAGTACGCTGCTTGAAATTCGTGGCAGCCACGATCTGCCGGTACTCGGCCGCAGGAAGTCGCACCCGACGCTGTTCGCCTCCCGGGGGCTGCACCACGAGATAGGTGACGTTGAGCCGATCGGCGTCGAGACGATCCGCTGGCAGCGCGAGCTTGCATCCCCAATTGTCCGCGAACTCCGGCACGACGCGGCGGATCGCCTCGTTGCGCCGCCGATAGCAGCCGGCACCTTCGAGGATCCCCGCGATGTCTTCGGTGGTGCTCTCGATCCCAAGCGTGTCGGCGAGCGCCCTGGCAATGCGCAGGCTGTCTGGATCACTCTCGCGCTCCGGCATGAAGATGCCGAACACCCTGGAAGGACCCACCGCCTTCACGGCCAGCGCGGCCGTCACGGAACTATCGACGCCGCTGCTCATGCCGACGACATAGCCCCTGCGCTTGAACGCCGTCCCCAGTTGGGTGCGAAGGGCCTCGACGATTCTGGCGACGGTTGCCGCCGGATCAACCGTTAGTTCGGACGTGTTGGGCGCGGGCGTCTTCATGCAGCAGGGAGAGGCGAGGGGGGCAGTACAAGGGGGGGCCGGCTTTGTGGCGGGCAAACGCAAGCTTGGAACCGGAAACTAGCGAGTGCCTTGGCCAATGCTGAGTGGTCTCAAGTCATTGTCCCTGCGCAATATGACGAACGGCTCGACGGGGCCGTTTCAAGGCAGCGCGAACCTGTTGTTGCATGCCCGCAACACCTCGACCGCAGCGGCACAATCCGCTCTGATGTGGTTCGACCATGCAACGGTCTCCCGACTCAGCGGCAGCGCGCGAAATCACGTGCTCCACGAAGCAGCGATGGCCAGGATCGCTTCGCGCGTCCGCTGGGACACTCGCGAGTGTGTCGGTAGGGTGATGAGGTCGTGGGCAAGCGCCGACGCTCCGGGGAAGCTCCTGTCCCCACCCACGACGCGGTTCGCGACTGGCGACAATTCGTTGAGGGGACGGGGATAGCTGCGCGCGATCCCAGCGCGGCGCCACTGGATCGAATCCGCCGCGACGGCGCGATCCGCGGGAGCGCGCAGCGGAAAGCGGACGTATCCGGCCAAGCCACCGGGAAGAACTGGCGGGATGCGACGGCGTACCGGTTCCGGAAGCGCTGCCGCCCAGACAGCCGCATTGTCCTGTCGGATTGCCGCCTCGCGCGCGGCCGCGGCTGCCGTTCGTGACAGGAGCGCAGCTGCGACCGTCGAGATCCGTGTCGGGATGGTCGGCTCGTGATAGACCGTCTGGCCCAGAGCCAGAGCCGGGATCCCCGCCGGCAATCCATAAAGCTGTGGGCGACCGAGCGCGATTTGCATGAAGGCAGTCGCCGCGAGCCGCAGCTCGCGGGTCGCCTGGCTCGGACGCAACGACATGAGCTGGTCATGCCGGAGCTGTCCGATTTCACCACGCAACAGAAGCGCACCTCCGCCCCCGCCGGTCCAGCCTTTGCCCCGGCCAAAACTCAGAACGGCGAGATCGCCCAGGGAGCCGAGTACCCTGCCTTTCCACTTTGCGCCGTGCGCCTGCGCTGCGTCTTCGATGGCGATGGCGCCCGATCGCCGGGTCAGCGCAGTGATGGATGGCCAGTCCACCGGCAAACCGTAAAGCGGCGCAACGACGACGACCGACGCCCCCGCCGCGAGCGCGCGCTCCAGCGAGGCAAGATCCGGTGTCAGCGTGGCCGGATCGATGTCGTACAGGACGATGTCGCAGTCGGCGGCGACGGCGGCCGTAGCCACCTCGTAGCACTGGTATGCGGGAATGGCCACGACGCGTCGGCCACCGGCTTGCGAGAGGGCGACGAGGATCGCCAGGGCAAGCGCGCTGCGACCGCTGTCCACGAGCACCACGAGATCGGCCGAATACCGGTCGGCGATCAGCCTGTCAGCTCGCTCGAGTTCGCGGGCGCTGTGCCGGAGTCGCGCGGCGGTCGCGCCGACAAGGGCGCGTGCCGAGATGGGCGAGTACGCCGGAAGCTCATGCCGCCAGGACCGGAACACGTGCTACCACCAGGGCAGCTGCCGGGCGAGCGTAGGCCCAATGGCGTTTGTGACGCTCAGCGGCAACCGTCGCCAGAGGGACGCCGCGAGAGTCGTGGCGCGGCTGTCCGCAGACCCGGCGCCGGACTCCGGCAGCCGGATCCAGGGGAGTTGTTCGTCCACGCCGCCCCAGGACAACTTGAAGTCATGCGGCCCCGTTCCCGGAGTGCTGCGACCGAAGTTGAACCGACGGATCCCGCGCCCGATCAACTCCCGCATGTAGTCCCAATACAGCAGCATGTTCGGCTTGGACGCCCGAAGCTCCTTGAGCGATGAGGACCAGGTCATTTCGAATTCGTCGCGCCACATGAACCCAAAGCCGCCGGCAACGGCCCGCCCATTCCAGTACGTCACCCCGACGAGGGGAAGTCCGGGAAGAACCTCGAGAATCCGCGCGAAGAACTCGCGCGGAATGACCGGGGTGCCGAGATCGCGCATGTTGCGCGCGAAGACCTCGTAGAAGCCGTCGAGGTGCTCGGCGCCGAACTGCGTCGTCATCCCGTCGCGCTGCGGCCGCTTGATCTTGTTCCGGAATTTTGCATCGAACGCCTTGTTCCACATCACGTCGGCGTCGCTGCCGAGCTGGAGCACGACCGTCACCTTGGACGCCGACGGCGCGAAGCCCGGAAGGCCGGATCGTGTGCGCAACAGCAGCGAATCGCTGCGGCTGCGGCGCGCTTCATCAATCGCCCACTGGGTCAGCAGACGACGCGCCGCCTCAGTGCCGGCCGCGCCCCCGTAATTCATGAAGGGAACGGAGACCACGTGATTCCCGAAGACCCTACTGCGAATCCGATACAACGGCAGAATCGCGCGCACGTCGCCCCCGGCTGCATCCCGGGCGACACGAAAAATGGGCTCATGACCCATGACGCCGTGGACGATTTCCCTCCAGCCCCAGAGATGACAGAAGCTTGCGTCGTCCGCGCGTTCGACGAACGAGTCCCATTCCTCGCGACCAACCGGTTCCGTGGAAACCAGCACGGGCTCGGCGGCAGCCGACATGGCCGTCTCTCTCACGACGTCAATGCCGCTACGGCGCTTGGACCCGCGCGTAGGTGGGAAGCGATGGACGTGAAGCGAAACAGCTCCAGCATTCGCTGGACGCGTCCCAGCGTATGCGACAACCCGCGATAGTGCCGCAGTCGGGTCAGCGCACCCACCGGAAACCTCGGCTGTTCCGGGTCGATCTCCCACGGATGGATATAGAAGGTGCCCGAGGTGCCGCGTTTCTCCGCCTCGGAGAACGCGCGGCGCATCAACCAGAACGGGAAGTGCCGCAAGTAGCCGCCCCCGGCCGCGGGGATCGTGAGTCCAGCCACGCGGGCCGTTGCGGGTGGAAACTCGAGGAGGGTCGCGCCATTTCGCGGGATCACGTGCGGCGCTCGCGGCGCGCCGGGGTATCCGTATCCGGCGCGGCGGACCGGGAAAAGGCTCGAGTCGTAGCGGTATCCTTCCTCGAGAAGGACGTCGAACGCCCATTCGCAGCCGGGCACGATGGAAAAACTGGGCGCGCGATATCCGTCGACCGGCGCTCCCACCAGGTCCTCGAGCGTAGCCTTCGCCGCGCGGACGTCTTCGCGGAAGGCGTCTGGCGAGATGGTGTTGACGCGACGGTGCCAGAATCCGTGCGAGGCAATCTCGTGTCCCGCGCTGGCGATCTCGCGCACGACTGCCGGGCGGTGCCGCGCGATCCACCCGAGCACGAAGAAAGTGCCCTTGCGGCCCGCCCGATCCAGCGCGTCGAGAAGGACCGGGACGGCGCGATCGATGCGGACCGGCAACCGCTCCCAGTCCTTCTGCGCGACGAATGGATCGAGCGCATTGGCGTGAAAGTACTCCTCCACGTCGACGGTGAAGAAGTGCTCGGTCACCTGGGTCGGGTCACGCGTTTGTTGTGCCGGCGTCAGGCGCTTTTCTTCTCGCGAATCAGGCTGGCGATGTCGTCAACGCTGTTGAAGTGCGTGATGGAAGCCTCATGGGCCTCGATCTCGACCTTGTAGCGCTCCTCGAGCATCGCCACGAGCCGAACCGTGGCCAGTGAATCGAGAATGCCGCCACTGATCAGCGGCGTGGAATCGGTCAACTCGGACGCGGGCACGCCGGGAAGGAACTCCTTGAGGATGTAGCTCCGTACAGCGTCGCGAACTTCTGCATCGTTGCTCACTGCCTTGTCTCCTGGGTACGGGGCGCCGGCTTCGGGGCGGCGGAGAGGCCGGACCGAAGAACCGGGTCCGACGTCAGCTCGCGGTGGAAACGCTGCGCGATCAGCTGGTGACCGGCCGCGTTCGGGTGGAAATCCCACTGTGACGCTTGCAGGGTGCGCGGATCGACGCCGTCGTAGACGTCCGACCAGTCGAGGACGTGAAAGCCCGCGGCTCTCGCCTGCGCGACCATCCGCTGAATCTCGGCGACGCCCGGGCCGCGCTGCGGAGTGGAGAGGTAGATCCAGACCGGCAGGACGTTGCGCGCCCGGGAGATCCCGACGATGTGACCCAGCGCCCACGAGGCGAGCTCGTCGTGATAGGGCACGAGACGGCTCAGCGCTTCCGTTTCGCGCACGTCGCCCGTCACCCGCGCCCGTGCCAGGATCTCCCGAACAGGCTCCCACGGCGGTTGTACGCCGCGCTGGGTCTGCTGCACGAGATGGATCGCGAGCCGCTCGGCGTCGCCCGGATTTGCGACGATCGCGACGACATCGGGGCTGAAACTCCACACGCGATCCTCCAGCAGCAGGATCTGCTGGTACAGGCTGTAGGCGCCGACGCCGAAGTTCAGGATCTGGGTGGGCGGAAGCGCTCCCGGCTCGCGCGCGATGCGATCCTCCACCACCTCGTCGAACGTTTCGCCATCGCTCACGCCGTCACCGGCCACGTACGACTGTCCCAGGACGGCGATGCGTCGCGTGCCGTCGGGCTTCGACTGCTCGTACTCCCGATCGCGCATGCCCCAGCGATTCGTGCGGAACGACCTGCCCTGCTGGAAGATGCCGAAGAGCGGCTTCATGTCGCGCGCGAGAAAGTCGTCGCGCTCCCGAATGACGCCGGATTTCCAGATGTCGTGTCCCTGGGCCGGGCGTTGGGCGTACAGCTCCCACAGCTGGCTGTTCTGGAGGCTGACACCCTGGAGGTTCTCGTAGTACCCCCGCTGCATCGCCGCGGCGTCCCGCTTGTTCAGCTCAGGCACACGCATGTCGCGCGCGACCTGCTGCACGTCGGGACCCATGCGGTCGAGGACGAACGGAGCCGCGATCAGCGCGAGGCCCGCGAGCTGCGGCTCCGCTCGACAGCGCCGAGGCCCTCCACGAGGAGCGTTCGATGCCGGCGCCGCGATCCGCGTCACCCTGCGATCGGCCGGTCAGTTCCCCGACAAAGGCGGCGACCGCCACGAGCGCGAGAACGCCGATCACGGCCGCCCAGTCCCGCGCGTCGAAGGCGCGAACCGACATCAGGTCGAACCAGTCGCCGAGGGTCGGACTACCCCACAACGACCAGAGCGTGCAGATCGTCGCGAAGACCAGCATCGCCTTGAGCCCCGCCCCGAGCGCGTCGGAGACGCGCTTCTTCGCTCCGGGCAGTGAGCGCTTCCGTCCGTGCCTGGCTTCCCAGAGGGAGTTCGCGACCAGGAGGACACCCAGCAGCGCCCAGAAGAGCCCGTCCGTCCACGAGAGCAGCCACTTGCCCAGGATCCAGAACCACTGGTACGAGTGGGTCAGCCAGGTGATGAGAAAGACGGCCAGCGTCCCGACGACCAGCGCGGTGGTCTCACCCCGTTTCCGCAGCGGGAAATACACGGGGTAGAACACCAGCTTCATCATGAAGTCCTTCCAGAAGATGTTGATGCGCCGCCAGAAGTCCGTGAAGCTGGTGGAGAGGTAGAAGAACCGGTGCGTCTCCGGCAGGCGGAATCCGAAGAGGTGCAGCAGTCCGATGATGAAGTGGAACGTTCCCGAGACCCGGAGATACAGGAGGAACGTCGACACCATGTACTGAACCAGTTTCGCGCCCGTGACCACTTCGGAAGGCGCCACGGTGAAGTGCTGATACACGACGCGATAGAGCAGCAGGTGCACCAGCCCTCGCACCATCCAGTCCATGCCGCGCTGGTAGATGCCGATGGCATCGCGGTCGTAGTGCGTCCGGCGGAACGTCGCGAAATCCAGCACCGGAAACAGCGGGAACACGACGTTCGGCAGCACGAAGAAGTACGCCAGCGACCACGTGGGCGAGACGCGGTCTTTCGCGTTGCGGACGTCGTACGCGTAGACGATCAGCCGGAACATCAGGATCGAGCCGAGGATCGGCCAGAGCGCCGACGAGAACGGCGTCCAATCCGCGCGCGCGCGCAACAGTCCCAGCCCCGCCCCAGCGATCAGGAGAGCGGCAACGCGCCCCAGCCACGGCACGGGCAAGTGGCACAGCGCGGCGAAGATCATCGTGACCGCCACCAGCCACGCCGTGTTGATCCATCCCAGCACCGTGACGAAGCCGATCAGGGAGAGCGCCGTGAAATAGGCCAGGCGATGCCGGCGCGGTAGCAGGTGGTGAATGAGGAATCCGATCGCGGCCAGCGGAACGACGATCTGCGCGAACGCCGGGTTCTCGATCTGGAACCATCCGACGACAAAGACCAGCAGGGCCAGCTGCGCCAGGAGCGCGAGCAGCGGGAGCGCGTTGGCCCACGCGTCGGCGAATGACGCCACCCAGTCACTCGTCAGGCCGCGCCGTGTGTCCTCACCGAACGTGGCGATCGCGATGCCGATCAGCGCGAGCACGGCCTGGCCCGGACCGAAGGTGCTCGCGCCGGCCGACGGCCTGAGATCCGCGAGGAACGCGATCGCCGTGAGCGCGCCGCCCACGAGCGCCACGAGCACGCCGATGACCCGATGCAACGTCTGCGGGCGCGTTGCGGCAGTCGCTTCGGTCATGCTTACAGCCCCACGAAGCGCGCGATGATCTGTCGCTGCATCTCGGAGGTTCCCGAGTAGATCGTGCTGCCGACGGCGTCCCGAACGGCGCGCTCGATCTCGTACTCCGTGCAGTAGCCGTAGCCGCCGTGGATCTGAACCGCATCGAGCGACGTCTGCACCAGCGCTTCGCTCACGAACACCTTCGCGACCGCCGCGTCCAGTGAAACCATCTTGGAGTGGTCGAGCATCGCCGCCGCGCGGCGCACCAGCAGCCGCGACGCCTCGAGGCGGATCTTCATGTCGGCGACCTTGTGCTGAATCGCCTGGAACTTCCCGACGGGTTGATTGAACTGGCGGCGCGTACGGGCGTATTCGATGCTCTGTTCCAGGAGCCGCTCCATGGTCCCGACGTGACTGGCGAACAGGCACACGCGCTCCCAGTCCATCGAGTTCTGGAACTGCTGCGCCCCCGCGCCCGGCTTGCCGAGGACCGCTTCCGGGCCGACACGCACGTCGTCGAACACGAGTTCGGCGAAGGGCGACGTCCGCAGGCCCATTTTTTCGATCTTCTGCGACGTCCTGAAGCCCATGGTTCCCGCTTCGACGAGAAACGCCGTGATGCCACCGTGAAATCCCTTGGCGGCGTCGGTGACCGCGAAGACAATCACCATGTCGGCGACCGAGCCGTTGGTGATGAAGATCTTGGTACCGTTGAGACGCCAGCCGTCCCCGTCCGGCGTTGCCTTGGTGTGCATCGTGAACGCGTCCGAACCCGACTCAGGCTCGGTCATGGCATGCACGCCCACGAGCGATCCGTCGCACAGACCGGGAAGCCAGCGCCGCCTCTGCTCCTCGTTCCCGTGCTTCCACAGCGGAACGACGCAGGACAGCAGATGGGCGCAGAGCGAGAACACCAATCCGCTGTCCCGGCAACCATAGCCGAGCGCTTCCATGGCGATCGCCGTCGTCAGGCCGTCCGCGCCGGAGCCGCCGTAGGCCTCGGGAACCGGCATGCCCTGCAGGCCCATCTCGCCGCACTTCTTCCAGAGGTCGCGACTGAAGAGCTGCTCGCGATCGCGCGCGATCAGCCCCTCGTTCAGCTCCCGTTGCGCAAAGCGCACGATTTCTTCCCGGAGCGTCTGCTGCTCCGGCGTCATGGCGAAGTCCACTTACATCCCCGCGAGGCGCTGGTAGTCGGTCTTGTCGGTCGAAGTCTTCGGTAGGGCGTCGAGAAACACGAAATCGTCGGGAATCATCGCGGACGGAAGGTGCTCGGCGCTGAAGCGCTTCATGTCGATGATCGACCCCTGGTGCCCGTCTTTCATGGCGATGAACGCGCGGATCCGAACGCCATCGCCGTCCGGGCGGGCCACGACGGCGGCTTCGCGAATGCGATCGTGCCGGTAGAGCCCCGCTTCGATCTCGCCGAGTTCCACGCGATGCCCGCGGCGCTTCACCATACGGTCGCGGCGACCGACGAACACGTAATCGCCCGCGTCGTCCAGCGCGACGATGTCGCCGGTGCGATACCACCGCGTGCCGTCCGTGTCCACCAGGAACGCCTTGGCGGTCTGCTCCGGCAAACTCCAGTAGCCCTGCATCACGTTCGGACCGCTGATGCACAACTCGCCTTCGGCGTCGACACCCAGATCGCCCCCGTTCTCGTCGACGACCTTGCCGGCCAGATTCGCGCACACTTTTCCGATCGGATACGGGTCGGCGCGGTCGTCGGCAACGCGCTGGGGAATCTCGAACCAGGTGCAGACGTTCGTCTCGGTCGGCCCGTACATGTTGACGTACTGCGGGTGCAGCCAAATGCTCTTGATGAGCCTGAGGTATTTCACCGGAAAGACTTCGCCCGCGAAGAAGACGATGCGCAGCGCGCTGAAGTCGAAGCGGTCGAGCTTTCCGAATTCCGCGAGCACGGAGAGAATGGACGGCGCGGAGTACCAGATCGTCAGCTTCCGGTCGGCGATCAGCTTCGCAAGCCCGCCCGGTTCACGCCCGATCTCCGCGCCGATGAGGACCAGCGTTCCCCCGTGCTTGAAGCACAGATAGAGATCCAGAATCGAGAGATCGAAGTGAAACGGCGCGTGGGAGCTGAAGCGATCGCTCTCGCGCAGCTCGAAGGTGTCGCTGAGCCAGTCCACGTATGCGAGTGCATTGCGATGCGTGAGCATCACGCCCTTGGGCTTCCCGGTGGAGCCCGACGTGTACAGGATGTAGGCCAGATCGTCGGCATCGGAATCGACGGTCGCGGCGCGACGCGCGGGAACGGATGTGTCGAGCGTATCCAGGGACGAACGCAGCGCCTGCCCTCCACCGGCGCCGTCGAGGCAGATCAGGGCAGGAACGTCGCGTTCCAACCGGCGCGTCTCGTCCTCGAACCCGGCGCGGAACTGTGACTCGATGATTACCGCTCGCACGCTGCAGTCGTTCAGGATGTAGGCGCAGCGCCAGGCAGGAGCCGACGGATCGACAGGCACATACGCCGCGCCAGCCTTCATGGCGCCGAAAAAAGCAGCGACCGCGTCAACGGACTTGCGAACGTAGATGCCCACGCGGTCGCCGCGGCGGACGCCCTGCTCAACGAGGCGATCCCGTACGCGATCCGACAGGGCAGCCAGAGCGCCGTACGTGATCTCTCCGTCTGGCGGGTTCTCAACTGCGATGTGCCCGGGCCGTCGGCGAGCGACGGTGTCGAGCATTTGGTGCAGAGAACGGTAGGATTGCGAGGCCATCGGGCAAGGCACTACGCGAAGTGCAGCCGCGCGTAGAAAGAAGTAGGAGGGTGCTACAAACCTAACGGTGTGATGGGATCGATATACACAGACCGCGCCCTTAGGACGAGCCGCTATCTTCTGCGAAACAAGGCACTTACGCCCGTCGACCGATATCGAGTGTTGCGCGCGGTCCACACGATGATGGGCGCGTGCGGCGGTTACTAATGTCATCGGGAGGAGTCGAACCATTGCTCCTCATTCCCATCCGATGATTGGCCACCCAGTTGGGAGCCCCCTGAAGCGGGACACACCCCCCAACCTTCCTCGGGTCTCCGGGCATCTTCCGTCGCTCGACGGGGTTCGCGGTATCGCGATCCTCGCCGTGATGCTCTACCATTTTTTCCTGTTCGGACGGATGACGCCCATCGGCGCCACAGATCGTCTGGCGCAGTCCGTCGCCAACGGTGGGTGGGCTGGAGTCGACCTGTTCTTCGTTCTCTCGGGCTTCCTCATCACGGGGATCCTCTTCGACTCCCGTGGAGAACGGCCGTACTTCCGCACGTTCTATGTGCGCCGGGCGCTACGGATTTTCCCGCTCTACTACGCGGTTCTGTTTCTGTTCTTCGTCGCGCTTCCGGTCCTGTTTCCCTCGAGCGACCGCATTCAAGCAGGCGCCGATGGACAGCTCTGGTATTGGAGTTACCTCTCCAATGTGAAGGTCGCCCTGCATGGTTGGAGCGCATCAACGCTGCACATCGACCACTTCTGGTCCCTGGCAATCGAGGAACAGTTCTATCTTCTGTGGCCACTGCTGGTCTTTGCACTGCCGCGGACGGCGTTGATCGGCGCGTGCGCGGCGATAGCGGTGCTGAGCCCCGCGCTGCGGGTATGGTTCCACTTCCAGGGCCTGGACACCGCCGCGTACGTACTCGCGCCCGCACGCATGGACGCGCTTGCGATCGGGTCCGCGCTGGCACTTCTGGTGCGTGATCCTGCGGATTACCGGAGGCTGCTGCGCGGGGCGCGTCCGACGCTCATGGTCAGCATCGCCTGCGTCGCCGGATTGGCCTACTGGCGCCATGGTTGGAACAAGTACGATGGCGTGATCGAGACGGTCGGCATTACGGTGCTCGCCGTCATGTTTGCGGTGCTGCTGCTGTACAGCATCACGCTCTCCGCCAACAACCGTTTCGTACGGATCGTCTCGGCCAGGCCTCTGCGGACGCTCGGCAAATACAGCTATGCGATCTACGTCTTCCATGTGCCGATAGCGCTCGGGTTGTCGGCAGTCGGGATATCGGCCGCATTGCTGCCGTCGATCGGTGGAAGCGCGCTACCGGGTGAGGCAGCCTTCGTGGCGCTCGCGGGAACACTGTCCGTGCTCGCGGCGCTGTGCAGCTGGCATATCTACGAGAAGCACTTCCTTCGCTGGAAGGACCGCATCGCGCATCGGTCGTCAGGGCCTGGACGACGCAGCCTGGGGCTCGCCGCGCCCAAGAGCTGATTTGCATGCCGGCGCGGATGTCGTCAGCCGCAGCACGTCAACGCTGTCGGGAGCCAGGAGACCCATCGTCCGCGACGTGATCGTGACCGTGCCCAGGCGCCGGAGTGGCACGGCGCACCCGGCCGCAACCACTCTCCTGGCGTGATGCACGATGCCGTACCCCGGTGCGATGGGAGCTGCCATGTTCGGGTGCACCAGCAGGTGCGTGAGCTGTTGCTCGTCCAGCTGCCGAACGAACACCGCCAGGCTCTGCGCGCGCGGATGCATCTCGACCTGGGCGACGAATGCGGGGTCGAGGGCCAGGTAGGGTACGTCGAGCAGGTAGTTGATCGATCTGAGCGTGGTTCCGACCCGGGCGCTGTCGCGAAGGTTGGCGTTGACCCAATCGGCAATGCTCGCGTATGCGACGTTGCGCTGCAGGAACGAAGCTCGTGACTCTCGCCACGCGTAGTACCGGACGAAGTTCGTCGAAAACGCGAGATGAATGAGAAAGCCGAAGGAAATGCTGATCGCGAAGACGGCGGCCCACTGGCGCTCGAAACGGTTTGATTCGGACCACCTGGTCGCGGCCACTCCGGCGACGAGCAGAGCCGAGCGGATAAATCGGCACGAGTTGGCGAGTCAGCTGGCTCGTTGGAATCCAGAACCACAGGGCGTAGAACAAAAACCCCGCTGCCGCCACTCGTACCAGGTCGATACCGATCAACGTGCGCCACCGACGCATCGAGGCGAGCACCAAGGGGGCCGCCAGGAACAGGAACGGCCCGAAACCGGCGCGTCCCGCCTCGAGGCTCACGGGCGGCGCGAGCGTCGCAACGAGCGGATACGACACGAACGTAACCAGGTTCGTGGGCAGCGGGCTGTATCGGGCGTACGAGGTCTTGAAGAACGCGGCGATGTCCGCGTTCCACAACCCGTCCCGAACGCCAAACATCGCGTAGAGTGTCGGAAAGACCGGCATTCCACTTTGGATCCAGGTCCATGCGTACCACTGGAAGCCGGCCAACAGGACAACCCCTGCGAAGAGCGCGACGAGGGACGTGCGTCGACGGGACAGCAGGAGAATGACACCGATCGCGCACGCGGCGAACAACCCGTAGTACTTGCTGCCCGCGAAGAATCCCGCCGACAGTGCCGCGACGATGGTCGACCCGACGCTACCGGTTCGCACCGCGTCCACGGCAGCGATGACGGACACCAGCATGTACAACGCGGTTCGCGTCTCGACGTGACCGGTGCCGGCTCCCAGGATGATGGCTGGCGTGGTGTTCAGCAGAAGTGTCAGTGCGAGCGCCCAGTCTCGACCCAACCAGCGCCGCGCGATTCCATAGAAGGCGGCGAGCAAGCCGAGTTGCGTGACGAGCAGCCAGATCTGAGCGGCCTGTTCGCCGCCGAACGTCATGGCGATCGCGTAAGTCATGTGCGTCAGAAGCGGCACCGCGCCTTCGACGGCCATCGGAACGAACGAGATCCTCCCTTCCTGGATGAATCGTTTCGGAAGGGCGAAGTGGTACGCCATGGTGTCCCCTTCAGCCGCCGGCGCGAACGCCTCGAGGACATCGATGGAGATCGAGGCCAGCAGGACGATCAGCAGCACGGAGCCCAGTCGCGACAGCCCGCCACCTTCGTCGCTGATGCTCAGCCGCGAGCGGTGCAGCCACAGCAGCACCAGGCCCGGGACGACGAGCAGGAGAAGCACGGGCATCCGCAGCGCCCCGACGACACCCGGCCAGAAGGCCAGCCAGCCGAGGCACCCGGCGCCCAACGCAAACGCCACCGCAATGCGCGCGATCGAGTTGCCGGGATCGTACTTGCAGCGCTCCAGAAACCAGAGGCCGAATCCGACGGCCGCGAGAGCCATCGCAACGGCTGCGAACAAGGAGATCATCGCATTCTCGTAAACGCCCGCAGGGCCGACGAGAGGATGTCACGGAACTGAAGCATGTACAGCGCGAATCCGACGAGGGGCCATATCCACAGCATCAACCGCACTGCTCCACGCTCGCGCTGTGAAACGTGCGCCGCGCCCGGCCGCTCGAGCTCGCTGGAGACGACAGTTGGGGATGGAGTCACGCGCTGAAACGGATGATGTGCCAGAACGCAGCAACGCCGTCCTTCCAGTTGATCTTCTTGCCCTCGGCGTAGGTTCGACCGGAATAGCTGATCGGCACTTCGAAAATCCGCGCGCGCGCCTTGGCCAGGCGCGCGGTGATCTCCGGCTCGAAACCGAAGCGGTCTGCCTTGAGCTCCCCCGCCAACGATCGCGCCAGATCGCCGCGAATCACCTTGTAGCAGGTTTCCATGTCCGTCAGGTTCAGATTGGTCAACGCGTTGCTGAACGTGGTCAGGACCTTGTTGCCGACGGAGTGCCAGAAGTAGAGGACGCGATGCGGACCACCGAGGAAGCGGGAACCGAAACACGCGTCCGCTCGCCCATCCAGTAGTGGCTCGAGCAGCACGGGCCAATCCGCGGGATCGTATTCCAGGTCGGCGTCCTGCACGATCACGGCGTCCCCCGTGCTGAGGGACAACGCTTTTCGGATCGCCGCACCCTTCCCCTGGTTGGTCGGTTGGTGAAACAGCCTGTGGATCTGTTTCCGCTCCAAGAGGGAATCGAGAATCTCGCGGGAACCGTCAGTGGAACAGTCGTTGACGACAATGATCTCGGTCGCCGTCGGCGCGGCGCGCACGCGCTCGATGATCGCCTCGACGGTGTCGCGCTCGTTGTATACGGGGATCAAGACCGACAGGATGAATGTCTTTCGATCCATCGGTGTGCGGTTCCCGATCCTGGGCGACCGCGGCTTTTCTGTTTCCTGGATTGTCGGCATGGGCATTTGAATTCACGAGTTCGCAGCGGATCCGGACTCGCGGCAGCGCAACGGAGGGTTGCCTGGTCGCACCACGGGATGTGGTCTCGGGGCAAAGGGTGGGGGGAGCAACGCTGACGAACTGCTTGCCTCAGGAGGAAAATAAGGCAATGCGCGACGATCAACGGTTGCGGCGACGCAGCAACAGGTGCCGACTTCTCCGGCCCTGTGATTTTGCTAAGTCCAGTAATTTGAGGGCGTTCCCGAATTGCGGTCCACGGCACGCAGAGTGCTTTCCTGCCCGGCGACTAGGCGCTCACTCCTGGGGGAGTCTGCTGCTCGGGTGCCGGTCAGGGTCCCGGACGGCCGTCGCTTTTTACGTTCGGACGCACTCGGCCATCGCCGCCAAACTCTCGCGGCGGTGGCCGAGTGCATGTTGGTACCCGATGCCTCGCTCTGGCGTCGACCCGCGCAGGCGGCAATCTTCCTCCTCCCTTCCGCTCGCAATGCGGGGTGCTGCGCGGCATCTGCATCCCCACAGATCCGTAGTCCCGAGCATCGCAACAACGCAGCGCTTGATCGCGCGAAACGTTTCGCGCCGCCAAGGAATCCATGAAGGCTTCTGCGACCCCGACTGAGCCACTTGCGTCGCCACTCGCTGGCAAGCGCGTGGCCGCGCGCCCCGCGTCCATCGTACGGTGGACCGCGGTTGTCCTGTGGCTGTGCTTCATCTTCGTGCTCGTCGAAGGGGTGGCTCGGTCGTTCTGGAAGATCCGGCTCGGGATGAATTTCTTCGACACGAGAGCGGATGTCGCGGCCTTCTATCCGGAGCTGCGGGCTATTTTCGGAGCTCGGCCGTCTCGCTCCGATGACCAGATCGACGTGCTGCTGCTCGGCGCATCGGCGATCCACAACGATTTTGGGGTTGTGCAGCGAGCGCTCACGGAGCGACTCGTGCAAGCGACGCGACGCCCGGTTCGCGTATTCAGCGTCGGTGTGCCCGCGCACACGTCGCTGGACTCCTATTACAAATATCGGGCGCTCGCCACCGTCGGATTCGACGTCGTCGTCGACTACGACGGCTTCAATGAAGTCCGGGCGAACAACGTTCCACCCGCGCTCTTCAGGGAGGACTACTCGCATTTCGGGCACTACCAGCTGATCGGTGACGTTCTGGACCGTGGGCGTCTGTGGCCGCTCGCCAGCCCGTACACCGCCGTTGTGGCCGTCCGGGAGTTCCGGGAGCGGATTGCCGCAAGACGCGGTAATCCCACTCGGGTGCCAAGGCACCTGCCCGATTCATCCTGGATGCGCTACGGCTCACATCTGCGTTCCCCGCGTTCCTTTCAGCGCAACCTCGAGGCAATCCTGAGCGTGGCTTCGACGCGCGGGGAACCAGTCGTACTGGCGACGACCGCCTCGTATTTCGCCCCGAAATACACAGCCGCGAAGTTCGCCGCGCGCGAACTGGACTACACCACGCATCAGTCCGACACGGGAATCTGGGGATCCCCCGAGAACGTCGCCGCCGGCGTCGCCGCTCACAATGCGACCGTGCGCGCCCTCGTGGCGCAACGGACCGACGTTGGATTCGTCGACATGGAGTCGGCGATCCCGCGCAGCCGGACGAACTTCAACGACGCTTGCCATCTTACGATCGAAGGCGCCGTCAGGTTCGCGAACGTGCTTGCGCCCGCCATCGTGACTGCGCTCGAGTCGCGGCCCTCCACCGCCCTCCGCGGCCGCTGATTGCGGCGCTCAGCGCTCGAGTCGCGGCCCTCCACCGCCCTCCGCGGCCGCTGATTGCGGCGCTCAGCGCTCGAGTCTGCTCGCGTCCCGACGGTCGCGGAGTCTTTCGCCGTCGGCGTCCGGTTTCTCGACTTCGTCGCTGCGAAAGCTGTTCTTCAGCTCCCGAATGCCTTCGCCGATCGAGCCCATGAGCGCGGGAATTCGCTTGGCGCCGAAGAGCACGAGAAGAATCAGCGCGATTAGCGCGATCTCCAAAGAACCGATGTTGCCCAGCATGGCGCCTCCTGACCCGCGTTGACCGACGTGTCTACATGTTGACGCCACGCGACGGCTTCGGCAACAGCAGTTGGTGCCAGGATGCAGCATCGGGAGTTGGGCTGACGAGCGCGTACACCGGGTAGATTTCGGCAACCGAGCATCCCCGAGGTACCCGGAGTGGCGCGCAGAACGCTTGGCACACCCCTGCCCACCCGAGGCGAACGAGCCGGCGGTAGCCCCAACGCCGACGCGTCCAGCCAGGGCGACAGGACGCAAAAGAAGAAGCTCGATGCGCAGCGCGCCTGGCGCGAAGCGCGCGAGCTCATGGCGCAGCACAAGCGCTCGCTCGCCATCGGTTTTTCCCTCATGATCGTCAATCGCGTCGCCGGGCTCGTGCTCCCGGCGAGTTCGAAGTACTTCATCGACGACGTCATCGGGAAGCAGCGCGCCGACCTGCTGATGCCGCTCGCGCTCGCGGCCCTCGGCGCCACGCTGATCCAGGCGACCACCGGGTTCGCGCTGTCGCAGGTCGTCTCGATCGCGGCGCAGAAAGCGATCACGAACATGCGCAAGGCGGTCCAGATGCACGTCCTGCGTCTGCCGATCTCGTATTTCGACTCGACCAAAACCGGCATTCTCATCTCGCGCGTCATGACCGACGCGGAGGGCGTCCGGAACCTGGTGGGAACCGGGATCATCCAGCTGGTCGGCGGGTTCCTCACGGCCGGCATCGCCATGGGCGTCCTGCTCTGGCTCAACTGGAAGCTCACCGTCATCACCGTCGTCATTCTCGCGGCGTTCGGCGGCATGATGGCGATCGCGTTCAAGCGCCTCCGTCCGATCTTCCGCGAGCGCGGCGCGATCAACGCCGAGGTCACCGGCCGCCTGGCTGAGACGGTCGGCGGCATCCGCATCGTGAAGGTCTACACCGCCGAGCGGCGCGAGCGGCTCACGTTCGCCCGCGGCGCGCACAAGCTCTTCCGGAACGTCGCCAGGACCATCACGGGCACGTCGGCCGTCGGCTCCGGCGTCATGGTGATCACGGGCATCATCGGCGTCCTCATGATCGCGGTGGGTGGCCGCGACGTTCTCGCCGGTCGCATGACGCTGGGCGACATGCTGATGTACGTCTTCTTCGTCGGCATGGTCGCGGCGCCGCTCGTCTCCATCGCCTCGATCGGGACGCAGATCACCGAGGCGTTCGCCGGGCTCGATCGCATTCGCGAGATCCGCGACATGCCGACCGAGGACCAGGCCGACATGGACAAGGCGCACGTGGGCGACCTCGAAGGATCGGTCGAGTTCAAGGATGTGTGGTTCGAGTACAACGAAAGCGTGCCGGTACTCAAGGACGTGAGCTTCGTCGCGAGGGCCGGCACCACGACGGCGCTCGTCGGCTCGAGCGGCGGCGGCAAGAGCACGCTGGTGAGCCTCGTCATGGCCTTCGCGCGGCCAAAGGCCGGGCGGATTCAGATCGACGGCCGCGACCTCGACACGTTGCGCCTGCAGGAGTATCGCGAGCACGTGGGCGTCGTGCTCCAGGACAACTTCCTCTTCGACGGCACGATCCGGGAAAACATCGCGTACTCGAAGCCCGGCGCCACGCTCGACGAAGTGGTCAGAGCCGCGCGGATCGCGCACGTGGACGATTTCGTCGAGGCGTTCAAGGACAAGTACGACACGATCGTCGGCGAGCGCGGCGTGAAGCTCTCGGGCGGACAGCGCCAGCGCGTCGCGATCGCGCGCGCGATCCTGGCGGACCCGAGAATCCTGATTCTCGACGAAGCCACGTCGTCCCTGGACAGCGAGAGCGAAGCAATGATCCGGGACGGGCTCCGCAACCTGCGGCGCGGACGCACGACGTTCGTGATCGCGCACCGGCTGTCCACCATCGAGAGCGCCGACCAGATCCTGGTGCTCGAGGCCGGCGTCATCGTGGAGCGTGGCACGCACCATGAACTGATGAAGCTCGGCGGCCGGTACCGCGATCTTCACGATCGGCAGTACGGCGTCGAGCAGGACGTGTACATCAATCCGGGCGAGGACTTCCTGCCCGTTCCGACCTCGCCGAAGGAAGAGATCCGGCTGCCGGTGCGCTCGAACACGTCGCTGTAGACGCCGCGCCGCCCGCAGGAGGGGCACGCGATGAGCATCGGTCCAGTCGGGTCATTCCTGGTGGCGGCAGTGGCGCTGGCGCCCCTCTTCGACGCGGGCATGCGCGCGCAGGACGCGATCGCGCCTCACGCGCCGT
Organism: uncultured Gemmatimonadaceae bacterium; assembly: GCA_963724885.1. Classification (GTDB taxonomy): domain Bacteria; phylum Gemmatimonadota; class Gemmatimonadetes; order Gemmatimonadales; family Gemmatimonadaceae; genus DASPMP01. The sequence goes on from CAVRWG010000005.1 coordinate 1,864,475, forward strand.
CGCTGACAAATGCCACCCGGCCATTCTCGGTCGGCGAGCGCCTCACGTACTCGGTGAAGGTCGGCCGTCTGGGCAAGGGCAGCGCGGTCGCCGAGATCCGCGGCGTCGAGAACGTTCGCGGCCGGACCACGTTTCACAGCGTCTTCACCGTCACGGGCTCGCTGCTGTTCTTCAAGGTCAGCGACTTCTACGAGAGCTGGTTCGATCCCGCGACGCTCGTCTCGCTGCGCTACCACCAGAACATCGATCAGGGATCCTACGAGCGGTTGCGGCAGTACGAGATCTTCCCGGAGCGTGGTGTCTACCTGGACCCGATCCGCGGCGAATTGCCCACCGTGGAGGAGCCGCTCGACGACGGCGCGTTCCTGTATTTCCTGCGGACGATCCCGTTGGAGGTGGGCAGGACCTACTCGTGGAACCGCTACTTCAAGCCCGACCGGAACCCCGTCACGGTCACCGTCGTCCGCCGCGAGCGGATTCGCGTTCCCGCCGGCGAGTTCGACGCCGTCGTGCTGCACCCCAAGATCAAGACCAAGGGGATATTCGCCGAAAGCGCCAACGCCGAGGTCTGGATCGCGGACGACGCCAGCCGGATGATGCTGCAGATGAAGACGAAGCTTCCCGCCGGCAACGTGCAGTTCCAGCTCCGGGAGATCCGGAAGCCGAGTGTCGCGACGACCGGGTCGACCCCCGACTAGACCGCGCTGCTGTCCGCGCAGTGCTCCTGGAACGCTGCCCGAAGATCGGCGGCGATGTCGGGTGCGGGCCGCCCCTCGATCTGCCAGCGCTCGAGCATGAACACCAGCTGGCCGTCACGCAGCAGCGCGATGGACGGTGACGACGGCGGGTAGCCGGTGAAATAACCGCGCGCCCTGTCGGTTGCCTCCTTGTCCTGACCAGCGAATACGGTGGTGAGATGCGCCGGCTTCGCGGCCGACTGCTGCAGGGCGAGCCGCACGGCGGGACGCGCCATCCTGGCCGCACACCCACAGATGGAATTCACCACCACGAGCGTGGTCCCGTGCTCCGGAAGCGTCTCGTCCACGTCCGCCGGTGTCCGGAGCTCCTCGAAGCCGAGTTGCGTGAGCTCGGCGCGCATCGGCTGGACGAGCTCTTCGGGGTACATGCCGCGTGAGAGGGGGAGTTGCATGGAGAAAGACGGATTGACGGTTTGACGGCCAGCGGTTTGACGGCCAGCGGTTTGACGAGGCTCGAGCCGTCAAACCGTCAAACCGTCAATCCGCACCTAGAGAGTGTCGATGTTGAAGTCCTCGTCGCGCACCAGCGCGAGGATCGCGGCCTGGGGAACGACGAGGTATCGCTCGCCTTCGAATGTGATCTCGACGGCGGCCTTCCGGAAAAAGAGGACATAGTCGCCGACCTTGGCTTGCATCGGTACGAACCGGGTTTCGCGGGACGGCGTCGTGCGCCATGGCTCGTCGGAGTTGGCATCGGGCGCGGGCAAGGGCAGTCCCGGCCCCGTGGCGACGATCTGGCCGCTTTGGACCGCCTGGTTGTCCACGGCGGTTGGCGGCAGGTACAGCCCGACGTTGGTTCGCTCTTCGCCTTCCTCGACCTTCACGAGCACGCGATCGCCGACGACGATCAGGTCCTTCTTGGCTTTGCGCATCGGATCGAAATATAGGTCGGTTGGGGGGTTGGGCGCTCGAGCGGTTAGGCGTTCGCGTCAGGGGCGCCATGTGGCGCTTCGGTCGCCGCTTCGTCAAACGTTGTGCGACAGCCCTGCCCATCGCCCTGACATGCCGGGAGGAAGTTCCGTGAGCTCGCCGCGGACAGACATTACAACCGAGAGGATTGGCCTCGCCGCGCGCGTCCGGCCGGGGCCGGGGGTTCTGCATCAGCTCACTGGAGTCATTGCCCGCCACGGCGGCGACATCTGGTCGGTCGACATCTCCGGCGACGGCGAGCGCGTCTACCTGGAGATCGCGCTGGCGGATCCGCCAGCGCCCATGGTGGCGGACATCCGCGCGCTGCCGGTCATCCAGGGCGTGGAGCTGGTCAGCACCCTCCAACGGATCTACGGCAAGCGCGTGATCATCATGGGTGGCGGTGCGCAGGTTGGACAGGTCGCAATCGGGGCCATCTCCGAGGCCGATCGACACAACATCCGCGGCGAGCGCATTTCCGTGGACACGATCCCGCTCGTGGGCGAACAGCCGCTGGCTGACGCCGTGCGCGCCGTGTCGCGTCTGCCGCGCGCGTCCGCGATCGTGCTGGCCGGCGCCCTCATGGGCGGCGACATCGAACGCGCGGTGCGAGAGGTCCGCGCGCAGGGACTGCTTGTCGTGAGCCTCAACATGGCCGGGAGCGTCCCGGACGCTGCCGATATCGTGGTGACCGATCCGGTTCAGGCGGGCGTGATGACGGTCATGGCCGTGGCCGACACGGCGAAGTTCAACGTCAGCCGGTTGCAGCGGCGGGTCTTTTGACGGGCGACGGACTCATGGTTTGACGGATTGACGGGCGAGCCAAAACCGTTAAGCCGTCATGCCGTCAAACCGTCAAACCGTCAAACCGTGTCACCGCACCAGCCAGTACTTCGTCTGCCGCTGCAAGGCCCATCTGATCGTCCCGTCCGCGCCCACGATCGCGTCCTCCTCCTGCGCCGACCGCACGGGCTGACCGTTCCACTCCGGCACCGGCGTCGTGGCCTGCAGCTCGATCGAGAACCACATCGAGGGAATGACCTTGGCGTCACCGCGGCCCGGCACGCCGTCCTGATAGTCCCACAGCCCGATCAGCGGACCGGCGCCGTGGCCGTGCATGCCGATGGGATGCGTGTACACGGTCCCATCGATGCCGTCCGCTCGCATGCGTGCGAGTGACGCCCGCAGAATCTCGTTGCCCGTTCGGCCCGGACGGGTCTCCGCCATCACGATGTCCTGGAGCCGGTTCGAGTTCTCCAGTGCCCGGCGAACGCCGGCCGGCGGCTCCGTTTCGCCCGAGCGCAGCACATACCCCATGTGCTGTGTGTCGGTGTTCAGGCGATACGCCACGATCCCGAAATCGCAATGCAGCACGTCGCCGCGCTGGATGACCGGGTTCTCGCCAAGCTGCTCAGCCGTGACGCCCATCCGCTGCACGCTCACCGACGGCTGGAACCACGAACCGAGCCCGAGATCGTTCACTTTCTGCCGCATCCACCAGACGACGTCCTGCGTGCGCGTGACGCCCGGCGTGATCACGACATTCGAGAATGCCGTATCGATGATGCCCCAGACGACCTGCTGCATGCGCCGGTACACCGCCTCTTCGTCAGGCAGCCGCGTCGCGATCAGTTCGAGCGCCAACTCGGGGACCGACTGAATGCGCGCGGCCCACTCCGGCCCGAGCGCGCTGCGCATGCCCTGTCCTCGCCGGAACTCAGGCCGTCGCTGAACGCCCAGACGGTCGACGAGTTCACGGTGATGCGCGCGCGGCTTCCGCTCATCGACCAGCTCCTTCAGCACCTGCCACTGCTCGTCGCCCCACAACTCCGCCTGACGCTGCGGCGTCGCGAGCCGGCAGGGCCGGCGGCGGATTGCGTCGACCGCACCGCCCGGAAGACGCCGCCCTGCGACGTTCCGCCGAGCGCGATCCGCTCACGGTACAGCCGTCGGAGGACCGCGACGCCTGAGTCGGGGTCGCGGAATCAGCGCGCTGGCCGCACCTGCGGTGGAACACGTAGATCGTCCGCCGCCGGGCGGCGAACGTGGTCGGCGACACGATGGATGGTGAACACGGGGTCTTCGTTGTACTCCCGCATCGGGACGACCCAGAACTCCACCCGTGCTTCTGCATGAGCGCCGGGAGCACCGTCGTCATGCGCCGCTCGAGCCAGCGCTGCTGGATGTCCGCCTGCTCGCGTAACGTGCCGAACGGCCGGTTGACGCGTACTTCCTGGGCGCCCGCCGGAGACGCGGACGCGAGCGCGATGGCGACGAGGAGTGGGCGGCGCATGGTCAGGCCTTGACGGCGACGTCCTCGACCGAGTCCTCCTCCACCTTCTGCTCGCGCAGGATCGTGCGCCGGACAACCGACACCACGGCCGCCAGAATCAGCGCCCAGCCGCACACGATCACCAGGCGCGTCCAGGCCGTGTAGGCGGACATCGGAAGCCAGTCGCTCCATTCGGCGCGAGCGCTGCCCATGTGCTCGCGGCCCAGCCAGATGAGCGCGAGCGCGGTCACGGACTCCGCCGCCGCCTCGACGAGCGCAAAGAGGGGCGCGCGCAGCACCCAGCGCTTGAGGGGATAATTGGCGAGATGCACGGTCGCCGCCGCGCAGAGAATCAGGAGGCCGAACGCGAAGGTCCCACCCACCCAGAGCCAACTCGAGTTGGCGCCGCCCATGTTGACCACCACGCGATACAGTCGCATCACGACGCCGGTCAATACCGCCATCTCGATCAGGGAGATGGACAGTCTGCGGAGGATTGTCGGTTCCTCGAAGTGCCACTGGACGGAGTGCTTGGGAAAGAACGTGTTCATCTGTGGCCTCCCAGCTCACGCGTCTGCAACGATCCGGTGGACCTACCTGATGCGGTGACCGATCCGCGACCAGCGAATATCAGTGATGAAGGAGAGGGGCCGGTCACTCTCGCTGGACGGTACGTAGGTGTAGTAGATGAAAATCGGGCGACCGCGGATGTTGGCTCGCGGCACGACGCCCCAGTAGCGGCTGTCCTTCGAGCCGTGCCTGTTGTCGCCCATCATGAAGAATGTACCGGCGGGAATCAACAGCGGCCCCCAGTTGTCGAGGGTCGGGGTCTTCGGCGGGGGGCCGAATCGCGTTCCTGACAACTCGATCCTGTGCTGCCAGTCCATGAGCGGCGAATGCTCGTTTGTATCGCCGGTCGGGTTCCCCGCAAAGGCGTCGCCCTGGGGCTGCGGCGCTCCGTTCACGTGCAGGATGCCATTGCGCATGTGCAGGGTGTCGCCGCCAGCAGCGACGATCCGCTTCACCACCGTCGGCGTTGGGTCGTTGCCGATCTCCTCCTCGTCCTTCTGATATGGCGAAACGAAGACGGCTACCTCGCCGGGACGCGGCTGCGAGTAGCCGGGCAGGTTCATGCTGGTGAACGGGATGTGCGGCCCGTACACGAGCTTGTTCACGAAGAGCCAGTCGCCCACGAGGAGCGTCGGGACCATGCTGGCGGAGGGGATGCGGAACGCCTCGATGAGCAGCGTCTTGATCACGAGGTAGATCAGGACGGCGCCCGCGAGCGACTTGAAGGTTTCCCAGGCGCGCTTCTGAATCCGGGCGCCGGGGCGCGCTTTTGTGGAGCGCGCTTGCGACACGACGTTGGGCTTCGCGGACGCCGGACGTTTTTTGGCTGCAGGCAAGCGGGTGTGGAGTTAGGTGTGACTCAAAGAATAGCGGGCCTTCCGCTGGAAATGACGCTCCGGTGACGCCCGGAGATTCCTTCTACCCCAAGGCCCCTGTTATTGCAGTGAGGCCTGTTTTACCACAGAGGACACAGAGGACACAGAGAGGTCACGGAGAAGTGGATACCAACAAGGTCAGCGGTTTCGTGGTGGACTCTTCTCTGAAGGTCCACTCTGCGCTCGGACCGGGTCTTCTGGAGAGCGCCTATGAAGCTTGTCTCGCCCACGAGCTGCGAAAACGCGGACTCGCGGTCGATAAGCAGGTCGCGGTGCCAGTCGTGTACGATGGCATCCAACTCGATGTCGGCTACCGAATCGATCTACTCGTGGAACACGCCGTCGTGGTGGAGATCAAGGCGATTTCCAAACTGCTCCCGGTGCACGTGGCGCAGCTGTTGTCACGCCTGAAGCTCAGCCGACATCGTGTAGGACTATTGATCAATTTTCACGTCCTGCGTCTCAAGGATGGCATTGGGCGCATGGTCCTTTGATCAGGATGGCGCTTTCCCCTTCCCGTGCCTCAGTGACCTCCGTGGAAGGTGTCCTCTGTGCCCTCTGTGGTGAAGTAGTACCCTCCAAAACGAGAAGGGCGCACTGCCGAAACAGTGCGCCCCGAAACCGCGAAGGTCGTCAGCCCTACTTCATGTGCTTGCTGACGAGCTTCGTCATCTCGAACATCGAGACCTTCCCCTTGCCACCGAACACCGCGCGGAGCTTGTCGTCCGCGTTGATCATGCGGCGTTCCTTCGCGTCCTGGAGGCCGTTCCGCTTGATGTAGGCCCACAGCTTCTTCGTCACTTCGGTGCGGGGGATCGCGGTGCCGCCGACGACGGCCGCGAGAGCCGCGTCAGGCTGCATCGGTCTCATGAACGCAGCGTTTGGTTTGCGCTTCGCACCACCACGCTTCGCAGCCTTCTTGCGTGTCGCCTTCTTGGCGCCCTTCTTCCCGCCCTTCTTCCCGCCCTTCTTCTTCTTGGCCGCCATGTGGTCTCCTCTGGAGTTGGTGAACCGGAGCGCCCTTCCCATAGGGAAAAAGCCTGCCGCATCGCTTCCGCCGCGCGAATAGTAAAGTCTCCCAGAGAGAGCGCAATAGGGAGTTGCGGGGATTTCTCCTATGAAAATCGCCCGTCAGCCAAGGAACGAGCGCAGCAGCGTCATCATCCTCACGTCGTACGGATCGGGCGTGTCGTCGTCAGGCGCGATTTCCGGGAGCTGCTGCGGGGTCTCGAGCACGAGGGGAACGCCCCGCGACCGGCTGTCCGCCAGCAGCCAGCGGAACGTCTCGACGCCGATGGCACCTTCGCCGAGGAGCATATGGCGATCTCGGTTGGAGCCCAGGGCGCCCTCGCTGTCGTTCAAGTGAAAGAACCCCGGCGCCTCCCCGGTGGCCGCCTCGAATGCGTCGAGTGTGCGGGTGAGCTCGTCACGCGACTTCGCGATGTCGTACCCCGAGGCGTACAGGTGACACGTGTCGAGCCCATACCCGGTGCGGCTGCGAAGCTCCCGGGGCACGTTCGCGAGAATGGCACCCACCTCGTCCGCGGTGCGCGCCATGGTCGTCCCGGCGCCGGCGGTGTTCTCCACGAGGAGCCGCGTGGAGGACGGCACCCGCTCGAGCGCGAATACGACCGCCTTCGCGATCCGCTCGGCCGCGGCCGCCCGATCGCCGTCGGTGGCGGCCCCGGGGTGGAAGCACACCGATCCCAGCCCCAGCGTGGTCGAGCGCTCCAGCTCCTTCACCAGGCCGTCCCGCGCGCGCGTCCATTTGTCGGCGTCCGGCGTCGCCACGTTCAGCACGTACGCGCCGTGGGCGATGATCCGGACGGGGTCCAACTGCGTGGCGGCGAGCGCAGCGCGAACGCGCTCCACGCGCTCCGGCCTGATTGAGGTCTTGTCGCCGTAGTACTTGGGGATGGCCGTGAACAGTTGCATGGCCGTCATGCCCGACCGGGCCGCGCGACGCACCGCCATGTCGAGACCGCCCGTGTCGATTACGTGAGCGCCGAACCAGTGCTCGGGTGGCATCAGCGCGTCCCGACGCCCGGCGGGCTCACGCCGCCCTCCGCGGATTCGTCGCGGCCCGTCACATCACTCATTGCAGGTCTCCGGTTCGCATGATTCTCGTCGCGCCGGGCGACGTCCCGCGCCACCATGTCACGACGATGGTTCCGTCCCCCAGGGCCACTCCCGGCGCCCGGGCGGCGCCGGTCGCCGGCGACACCAGCATCCGCGACTGAAACAGGTGCGCCATCGTGCGCGACAGCGCCAAGCCGATACGGCGGGGTTCGCTGTTCGGGTCCTCGTACGCGACGGCAACCACGTCGCCGCGCGCGGCGATCGCCGTCAGCCCGATGCGCTCCCCGTACACGACCGCCACCGGCGAGTGGAACATCGCCCCCCGATCCATCGAATGGGACGCGAATATACCCGGCCCTTCCTTCGCCGTCATGGCGTACGCGACGTGAACGTTGCCGCGGTCGGCGACGATCGCCGGAGGCGGACGCCGGCATCCCACGCGGCCCGTGTCGGTGGAGTCCACCCGCACCGGAGCGGACCAGTCGCGGGCATCCGTCGAGCTAGACGCCACCACGTCGGCAGTACTGTCCGGCCGCACGGACCACCACACCGCATACCAGGCGCCCGCGGTGTCGCGGGCCACTCGAACGCTTGCGGCGCACTGCGCGGGAAAGACCGGGGGCGGGATGTCGGGGGCCCGACCGGCAACGAGACGCGACTTCGCACCGAACTCGATCGCCTGCGCGGAAGCAAGTTCGGGCGGGAGCGGCTGTGGCTCGGCCCAGGCGATCGGCCCGCTCTGGCACGAGGCGAGAGACGCGAGGGCGGTCGCCGCGCGACAGCAGGTCCGGCTCAATCGGGCAACGGTAGCGGCGCTCATGCTCGCGGCCTACGAATCTACGTATCTTTGATGCGAGAGACTCACAGGACACTCCGATGGCCGCACCCACGAAACCCACCTCCAGTCGCGCGCGCGCCGATGTCGCCAAGACGCCGGCCGCGACGCCCGCCGTATCACGCGCCCACTCCGCGCTGCTCTCCAATTTCACCGGCATTCGCCGCGTGCCGACGCCGGTGAACGAACCGGTGAAGGTCGTACGCGCCCGGCTCGCCGGAACGTGCCGAGCTCAAGGCCCGGCTCGATCGAATGGCCGGCGAGCGCGTGGAGATCCCGATCATCATTGGCGGGCGGGAGGTCCGCAGCGGCAAGACCGCACAGGCCGTGATGCCGCACCATCACCGCCACGTGCTCGGCGACTGGCACAAGGCGTCGCCGCCGCACGTCGACGCAGGCGATCGACGCGGCCCGTGCCGCACGGCGCGAATGGGCCAACTGGCCCTGGGAGGATCGCGCGGCCGTGTTTCTCAGGGCCGCGGAGCTGCTCGCCACCACCTGGCGCGCGACGATGAACGCCGCGACGATGCTCGGCCAGTCCAAGACGGTCGTTTCAGGCCGAGATCGACGCGGCATGCGAGCTGATCGATTTCTGGCGCTTCAATCCTGCGTACGCGCAGGATCTCTATGCCGAGCAGCCGATCTCGAGTCCCGGTATGTGGAACCAGCTCGACTATCGCCCGCTCGAAGGGTTCGTGTACGCGGTGTCGCCGTTCAACTTCACGGCGATCGGCGGCAACCTGCCGACGGCCCCCGCGCTGATGGGCAACACGGTCGTGTGGAAGCCCGCGTCCTCGGCGATGCTCTCGGCGTACTACATCATGAAGCTGCTCGAGGAAGCCGGCCTGCCGCCCGGCGTGATCAACATGGTGCCGGGGGACGCGGCCGAGATCTCCGAGGTGTGTCTCGCGCATCGCGAGCTGGCCGGCGTCCACTTCACCGGCAGCACTGGCGTCTTCAACCGCATGTGGAAGACGATCGGCGCGAACATGTGGAACTACCTCTCATACCCGCGCATCGTCGGTGAGACGGGCGGCAAGGACTTCATCGTCGCGCATCCGTCGGCGGATCCGCAGGCCTCGCGGTCGCGATCGCGCGCGGCGGCTTCGAGTACCAGGGCCAGAAGTGCTCGGCGGCCAGCCGGGTGTACGTGCCGCGCTCGCTCTGGAAGCGAGGTGCGCGACAGCACGGTCGCGATGATGGACGACATCAAGCAGGGCGACGTGCGCGACTTCCGGAACTTCGTGAGCGCGGTGATCGACAGGAAGTCGTTCGACAAGATCAGCGAATACCTGGACGACGCGCGGCGCAACGCGAAGATCGTCGCGGGCGGCAAGGCCGACGCGGCCGAGGGGCTACTTACATCGCGCCGACGCTGGTCGAGACCGCCGAGCCCGACTACCGGTTGCTGTGCGAGGAGATCTTCGGCCCGGTCGTGACGGCGTATGTCTACGACGACGCCAAGTGGAGCGAGACGCTCCGCGTCGTGGACGAGACGTCGCCGTACGCGCTCACGGGCGCGGTGTTCTCCAACGACCGCGCGGCGGTGCGCGAGGCGATGCTGTCGCTGCGGAACGCCGCCGGGAATTTCTACATCAACGACAAGCCGACGGGTGCGGTCGTGGGCCAGCAGCCGTTCGGCGGGTCGCGCGGCTCGGGCACGAACGACAAGGCGGGATCGAAGCTGAACCTGATGCGCTGGATCAGCGCGCGAACGATCAAGGAGACGTTCGTCGCCGCCGACGGACTACAAATACCCGTTTATGGCCGAGAAATGAGCAGCGGTCATCCTGAGGCCGCAGGCCGAAGGATCTGCAGCTTGCGGTGGTGGAACTGCAGATCCCTCGCTGCGCTCGGGATGACATGAGAGTCCTCGCGCTTGGCAAGAGCGACGTCGAGCGGATGCTCGCGATGCCCAGGTGCATCGAGCTGATGGAAGCCGCACTCGCCTCGCTGTCGCGCGGCGAGGTGATCCAGCCGCTGCGACCGGTGATCAGGATCCCAGACTCCCCGAACGCATTCGCCGTGATGCCCACGTATTCGGCGGCTCTCCGGGCGAGCGGCGCGAAGCTCATCACCGTGTATCCGGACAACCACGGGACCGCGCTCGAATCGCACCAGGGCATCGTGACGCTGTTCGACGGAATGAACGGGAGCCTGTTGGCGATCATGGACGCGGCGTCCATCACCGCCATTCGCACCGCGGCCGTGTCAGCCGTTGCCACCCGACTCCTGGCGCGCGAGCGCGCCGACACGCTCGCGATCCTCGGCGCCGGGGTGCAGGCGCGGACGCACCTCGACGCGATGATGGCGGCCCGTCCGTTCACGAGTGTTCGGGTCTGGAGTCGGACGCCCGCACATGCGCGGGCGCTGGCCGAACGCGCCTCGAGCCGGCACGGCGTCGCGGCCTCCGTCGCGAAGGACGCCGCGGAGGCCGTTCGGGGAGCGCACGTGATCTGCACGGTCACGGCGTCGCGCGATCCGGTGCTGCATGGCGAATGGCTCGCTCCCGGAGCCCATGTGAATGCCGTCGGGGCGTCCCTGCCGACTGCGCGCGAGCTGGACACGGACGCCGTGCGTCGCTCGCGGATCTTCGTGGATCGCCGCGAGTCCGCGCTCAACGAGGCCGGCGACCTCATCCTCGCGATGAAGGAAGGCGCCATCGGCGCGGACAGCATCCTTGGCGAGATCGGCGAGCTGCTCATCGGCACGCGAAAGGGCCGGGCCTCGGACAGCGAGGTCACGCTCTTCAAGTCGCTGGGCATCGCGGTCGAGGATCTGGCGTGCGCCCATGACCTCTATCGTCGCGCGACAGCCGAGCAGGCGGGCACGTGGATCGACCTCTGAGCGCGCCGACGCTGGAGGAAGTTCGCTCGGCCCGCGACCGCATCCACGGCACCGTGGTTCGCACGCCGTTGCTGAAGTACGACGGCGACGCTGGCGATCCCGAGATTCACCTCAAGCTCGAGAACCTCCAGCCCATCGGTTCATTCAAGCTACGGGGCGCGCTCAACCGCATCCGGTCGCTGCCCCGGGAGCAGCTCGCCGACGGCGTGTACACAGCGAGCGCGGGCAACATGGCTCAAGGGGTCGCGTGGGCCGCGCGTGAGATGCGTATTCGCGCGAGCGTGGTGGTGCCGGACACCGCCCCCGTTGCGAAACTCGACGCCGTCGAGCGTCTGGGCGCCGAGATAGTGAAGGTCCCGTACGACGAATGGTGGGGGACAATGAGCAACCACGGGCGGGCCGGGATGCGCGGCGTTTTCGTGCATCCGTTCGCCGATCGCGCGGTGATGGCGGGCAACGGGACGATCGCGCTCGAGACGCTGGAGGCGCTCGAGCAAGCCGACACGATCCTGGTTCCCTGGGGCGGAGGCGGATTGGCCTGTGGCATCGCGTCCGCCGCGAAGGCGATCCGGCCGTCGGTGCGGGTCTTCGCATGCGAAGTGGAAGGCTCGGCGCCGCTGGCCGCGGCCCTTGCCGCTGGGGAACCGCGGATGATCGAGAATCGCCGATCGTTCATCGACGGGATCGGGGGCCGCGGCGTGTTCCCGGAAATGTGGCCCCTCGCGCGAACGCTCATGGACGGCTCGGTGACCGTCACCGTCGAACAGGTTGCGGAGTCGGTGGCGCTGCTCGCGCGGCGGGCGCGTGTCGTGGCGGAAGGAGCGGGCGCGGCCGCGCTTGCCGCCGCACGCACGCGCATGGCCACCATCTCACCACGGCCCGCGCGCGTGGTATGCATCGTTTCAGGCGGCAACATCGACGCGACGATACTCGGCACCATCCTGTCGGGTTCGATACCATGACCGTGGCACTCGCCGTGCTATTTACGGGGTTGGGACGGGAGAGAGCCGCGCATGAAAATCTTTCGGGATTCGAACCAGATCGCCTGGACAGTGTTCGAGGTGCGTCGCAGGATCACCTCCAGGAATGACACGCCGCTTCTGCCGAGCGGCTATGACGATGGCTGGCTGTGTTTCGAGTGCGCGACGGAGAAGAAGCGGCTGGTCCGGTACCCGGAGCGCTGGCGCGAGTTCTCGGACGCGGAGCTCGAGCGTCTGCTGAAGCAGGCGTCACCGGCCCCGCGCGGCTCGTTCCGGCCAGGCGACGACATCGCCGACCCCCCGTTTTCGAGCGACTTGAGGTAGGCGCCCGCCTGGGACAGCATTCCTGCCCATGCGCTCATTCTCCTACTACACGGCGGACGTCTTCACCTCACGGCAGTTCGGCGGCAATCAACTGGCTGTCTTCCCGCACGCCGCCGAGCTGGAACCCGATCTGATGCCGCGCATCGCGCGGGAGTTCAACTTCTCGGAAACGACGTTCGTTCTGCCGCCCGCGGACCCCCGGAACACACGCCGGGTCCGGATCTTCACGCCGGGCGGCGAACTGCCCTTCGCCGGGCATCCGACGATCGGCACGGCGTTCGTGCTTGCGTCAATCGGCGAGATCGCGGTCAGCGGAGGCGAAGCGTCGATCGTGTTCGAGGAGGGCGTGGGGCCCGTGCCGGTCACCATTCGAGCATCGGGAGGCGCTGCGAGCTTCGCGCAACTGACTGCGGCCGTCCTGCCTGAAATCGGTCCGCCGGCGCCGCCGGACAGGGACCTGGCGCGCATGCTCGGTCTCAAGCCGGGAGACCTGCTTCTGGAGGGCTTCGCTCCCGAGGCGGTGTCCTGCGGCGTGCCGTTTCTGATGATCCCCGTGCGCGATCGGAGCTCGCTGGCACGCGTGCGGGTGCTGACCGACGAGTTCGAGCGCGTTCTGGGGTCGTATTGGACGACGAAGGTCTTCGTCTTCTGCCGCGATCCGGAGTTGCCCGGATCACACTATCGCGCGCGCATGTTCGCGCCGACCATCGGCGTCCCAGAGGATCCGGCGACCGGCAGCGCGTGCGTCGCGTTCGGGGGCTATCTCGCGAAGCGCGACCAGCGGAACGACGGCACGTTGCGCTGGGTGGTGGAGCAGGGTTTCGAGATGGGACGGCCGAGCATTCTCGAGGTCGAAGCCGAGAAGCGCGGCGGGACAATCACGGCGCTGCGAGTCGGAGGGAATTCGGTCCTCGTCTCGAAAGGAGAGTTCTACGTTTAGAGCGTCTCGGCGTCATGCGCTGAGTACAGCGTGCAGTTACGGCTGTTGTACACGATGTCCACGGGAATCCCGCGCGCGTTGAGCCGCTCGAGGTCGGCCTTGAGCGTCGGAGAGATGGTTCCGTATTCGGCCTGGAAGGCGCCGACGCCCGCGTAGTCCCCGTCGCCCTGGAGCTGGACGATCGTCTGCGCCAGCGCATTCGTTCCGTCCAGCATGCGCTCAAAGTTCACCCGATAGCGTCCGGTTGCGGCATCGCGCGTGAACGCGCCGCGTCGCTCCAGAAAGTTCAGCGCCGCGATATTCGCCCTCCCGTGCGCGCTGCCTGCCCCGAACCGGATCGACCGGAAGATGCTGGCGAGGAACGAGACGAGGTTGTCTTCCATGCGGCCCGTGGTCAGGTCGTTCCGGACCCGCAGCTGGCGCACCATGTACAGGCCGAGGATGTCCGCCTTGCCTTCCTCGAGCGATCCGTAGCGCTCCTTGAGCGCCTCGCGCACCGTGCCCTTCCCGGTGATCGTGTTCTTGATCCCGAGGCCATGAGCCACTTCGTGGAACATGACGTTCTCGAAGAACGCGTCGAAGGTGACCATTGCCTGCTGGTCAGCCACGATGAGCTCGCCCGCGACGGGAACCATGATGCGGTCGAACTTGGCCCGCATCGCGTTCTTGAGCTGAAGGCGGCGCGCTCCCTTGCGGAGCTGCACCTCCTCGTCGTTCGGCAGGTTGATGGCGATCGTCTTCGCGCCTACGTTCGCCTGACCGGAGACGTAGACCACGTCGTACGCGTTGAGCTCGGACTCGGCGCCTGGCGTCTCACGCTTGTATTCGTCGCGCACCGGCATGCCGCGCTGAAGGGCCGGGAGAAGCGACGCGTAACGCGCCAGCCTGCGGCTCCAGTCCTTGTCTTTCACGAGGACCACCGTCTCGTGAGCCGCCTTGTACCCGAACAGCTCGTCGTCGTACGTCTCGATCGGGCCGATCACGACATCGAGCGTGTTCTCCTTCATGTCCATCCACGCGAGGTCGCTTGGCTGGTAGTCGTCCGTGCGCAGTGCGCGGGCGCGCGCCGTGAGATACGTCCTGAGGCCCGGATCATCCGCGAGGGCCGCGGCTTCCTCGAGCCGACGCGCCGCTCGCAGGTGCTGCATGGCGAAGAACTGGGAGTAGGGAATGGCCCGCAGCCCGCCACCGGCATCGCGCCGGACCATGGTATAGAGCGACTTGAGCGAATCGGATCGCGGTCCGCCCCGCGCGACCTCGGCCTCGAACTGCGACTTGGTCAGGTTCTCGGGATAGAAGTTGGCACCCGCGGGACGCGCGCCCACACCGGCGACGAACGGCTTGTTGTTGTCGAGGCGGTCCCACGGGCCGTAGTTGATCTCGGCGAATCGTCGAACGTCGGCATCCGGGATCGTATTCATGAGCGTCTGGCGATCCCCGTAGGTCTGAATCCAGTAGACCTCGTCCATGGCACGCGCCGCTTCGATCAACAGCGGGATCATCTTGCGCTCGTTGGCCGTCAATCCCGACAGGTCCGGGGCCAGCCTGACGCTGGAGTAGCTCGAAAGGCGTTTCGGGGCTTCGCCTCCGGACGCCGGGCTTGCAGCAACCGCCGAGCCGGTTTGTGGCGTTGACGGCGAGCAGGCCGTTTGAGCGCAAAGCAGGAGAACGCTCGCTATTAGCGCTCGTGCTGACTTAGTGGTGGTCATGTGTCGGCATACTGGTCTGAGATGAATCGGTGGTGCTGAGATCAGAAAGATGCTCTTGAAGGATCACCCACCGCCCGCCGCGTTTCTCGAACACCATCGTCATCGCTCCACCCAACTCGTGCCGCTCGTTGCGCGGGTTCAGGTGCGGTATGCGGTACGTGGCGGTCACGACGGCCGCGGTAGGCGAAAGCGCGTCGACATAGAACCGCTCCCACACCCAGCGCGGCTCCCGCATGTTGCTGCCAACGTTGTCCCAGAAGTACCGAATGCCGCGCTCGAGTGAATCGCGCGAAGCCATGACTCTGCCGGTATTTGCCGAGATGACGCGCCCGCTTTCGGGATAGAGGGACAGCATCCGCTCGGACAGGTTCGGCTTCGAGAGGTCGTAGGCGTCCCGAAGCGCCTGTTCGACTTCGCGCGCCACGCTCGCGCGCTGTGCGGCGGTGAGCTCTTCCGCGCTCCGCGCACACGACAGTGTAGTCCAGGCGACCAGGACGGCAATCGAAAGTCTCATCCGTTGTGATAGTTAGCAGTGACCATTCGCGGAGACACGCATGTCCCTCGCTTGGGACACGGCAACTGAGTTAAGTCCGGACAGCCTGCTTTAGCAATCGGTCCAGGCAGTGCATTAGCGGTTGATTGCATGCCACAGGTCAGGACCATTGAAGGGCCGTCGGGCAAAGGAGACACTGTGCGGACCATCATGAAGTTCCCTATCGCAGTCTTCGCCGTCGCCGCGATTACCGCATGCGGCGACTCCCGCGGGACCGACGCCGCTCAGGACGACCTGCGGCGTGATCTCGAGCTTGCGTCCTCTACGACAATGAATCTCGCGGCGCCCACCGTGGACTCGTCGCTGCTGAACGCGATGGAGACCACGCCAGCGAGCGCACCCGCGCCTGCAATCGTCGTCAGACGCGCTCCGGGCCCTCGCTCCGTGCGCTCGCAGACGCCTACGGTTCGAGCCACGCCTGCAGTCGACGTCGCGGCGCTCGATGAAGTTGACGAGGTCAAGAGCGAGTCTGAAGCTCCGGCTCCGGAGGAGGTCACCGAGCCTGTGGCCGTCGCGCCGCGTCCGGCGCCCCCGGCCGGCGACTACGGCACCGGCATCAATGGAGGCGGCGCGGGCGTATACGGAGGCGGCGGGGGCGTATACGGCGGCGGCACCGGCGTCGTGATCCGTGGCGGTGGCGTGGATGGCGACAACTGCGAGCTGCACCGGCGTCGTCCCGGCAGCCCGGTCTATGGCGGGGGTTACGGCGGGCCGGTGTTCATCCCGCGCGCACAGGTGCCGAGGAGCGCCGGCATCTACGAGCGCGCCCCTCGCACCGGCGGGATGAGTCCTCGGAGTAGCTCGACGCGCAGCATGCCGACGGCCAGCGCGCCGCGTCCGAGCCGGCCCGCCGGCGGCCTTGGCCGTACGCGTTTCGGCGGCAGATAGTTCGTCCTGGTGCAACAGGAAAGGCCGGACCCGACTGGGTCCGGCCTTTCTTCGTGCGAACAACAGCAAAACACTTAACCGCAGAGAGCGGTAATGCTGTTGGGTCTAGGGACGAAGCTCTCGGGCGGTCTTGCGCACGAGGTCGAGCACGTCTCGCACGTCCTGCTCGCGAGTCCGGTAGCCCGGAATGCAGAGCCGCATCGAGAGCTTGCCGCGTAACCGTGTGGACGACATCAGCACGAAGCCCGAGCGATTCACCTGCTGGTTGACGTGCTCGTTGAACTCGTCGAGCTCCGCTTCAGGCATGCCTTGCGGGCGCATGCGAAAGCAGACGATGCCGAACTGCGCCGGAGAGAGCACCTCCATGTCCGGTGCTTCCCGCACGAGCCGCTCGGCAAGCTCGGCCAGCGTCATGGCGCGATCCTGCTCGGCCCGAATGGCCGCGGTCCCGTAATACTGCACCGAGAACCAGACCTTGAGCGCGCGGGAGTACCGCGACAACTGCTCGCCGTAGTCGGCGAAGTTGACCTCGGTCTCGCGAACGCGAACGTCCTGGAGGTACTCCGGGTGGACGCTGAAGGCGCTCTCGAGGGATGACGGGTCGCGCGCCAGAAGGCAGCCGCACTCGAATGGGACATAGAGCCACTTGTGCGGATCGAGGGTCAGGGAGTCGGCGCGCCCCAGTCCGTCGAGCAAGCGGCGTCCCCGTTCGGTGAGGACGCTGAATCCGGCGTAGGCCGAATCGGTGTGGAGCCATAGCCGCTCGCCGGCGGAGAAATCGGCGAGTTCGTGGAGCGGATCCACAGCACCGGTGTTCGTCGCGCCCGCGGTGGCGCACACGAGGAACGGGAGAAGCCCGGCGCGCCGGTCGGCGGCGACCATGGCGCGCAACGCGTCCAGGTTCATGCGAAAGCCTGCGTCGCTCGGCACTGATCGCACATGCGCGCGCGAGACTCCCGCGATCCACGCCGCCTTCATGAAGGAGGAATGCGCCTGGTCGGAGCAATACGCCGTGAGACGCCCCAGGTTGCCGGTCTCCGCGCCAAGCGCCCGATGCCGCGCGGCGACGACGGCGGTGACGGTGGCGGCCGAGCCGCCGCTGGTGAGCAGCCCACTGGTTCCCGGCGGCATTCCCATCCACCGACGGAACCAATCGAGCACCGTCAGCTCCACCTCGTTTGGACCGGCCGCGACGGACCATACGCCGGCGAAGAAGTTGAAACCCGTCGCCAGCCAGTCTCCCATGACCGCGGGGAAAGTGGGACAACTCGGGATGTACCCCAGGAACCGGGGATGCGGCTCGCGCGCGTGGTGCGGCACTACGCGTTCGCGAAACTCCGAGAGAACGGCATCGAACGAGGAGGCCTGCTCCGGTGGATCCGACGACAGCAGCGCACGCGCGGCCTTGCGATCCAGTGTGCGGTATGCGGGCTGGTCGCGGAGCGTGGCGAGGTGCTCGGCAACGAAGTCGGCGACCTGGCGACCGATGGCCTGCATGGTCGCGTGGTCGAGCTCGAGCGATCCGCCGCTCAACGTTTCTTCGACGCCTTGGCCTTGGCCTTCGGCTTCGCCGGGGTCGCCCCGGCCCGCTTGGCGCGCGTCGCGGTGCGCTTCGCGCCCGCGGCGCTCTTCGATGAGCGGGCCGTCGTGCGCGCCTCGGCTCTTGCCGGTTTGGCGGGCTTCGCGACCGGCGGCGCGGTGGGCGGCGCCACGACCTTCACCTCCGGAGCGGCCGGCATGGGTCTCACGGGCGTGGGCGCGCGGGCGCTGGACGTCTTCAGCGGCGGCAAGGGGTGCTTGCGCGGGCGGCCGCTCTTTCGTGCGGCCTGGCCTTCGGCCATCAGCTTGTCGAACGCCGCTTTGGCCTCGGCGAGCAAACGTGCGTGCTGTGAGTCGCGCGCGCCGAGCGCGCGCTCCTTTTCGGCTCGGAACAGGTCTTCGGGCTTGGTGTGTTTCATTTGGCTGCAATATGCTACAAATGGCCCGACGTCAGAAGGTTTGCGTCATGGCCCGCCGACGCGCCGCATCCTTCGGGAATCTCACGAGAAGTGGCCGAAACGCCGGGCGGAGAACGGCGCGAGATCGAGCCAGGTGCGGTCTTCCGTCACCAGCTGTGCCGCGATCTCGCCGATGGCGCTGGCAAACTTGAAGCCGTGGCCGGAGCACGGGCTCAGGAGAAGCACGCGGTCCCGCGCGACCCAGTCGATGATGAAGTGATGGTCGGGCGTGTTCGTGTAAAGGCACACGCGGGAGTCCAGAAGCCGGCCACCGGCGCCCGGCATCACTTCCTCCAACAGCTCGCGCGCAACCGCGTTCTCACCCATCGACACGACGCGGTTGACCGTGTCCGGCGACGTTGGCGCGCCGGCGTGGTGCATCCCGCACTTGACGCCGTGGCCTTCGTCCGGAAGCGTGGCGAACACGTCCCCGTCCGGCATTTCCCACAGCGCCACGGGACACCGGTCTGCTCCGTAGCGCTCGGGCGACTCGGCGGGCTCGAACCAGTGGGACATCTGGCGTTCGATCTCGAGCGGCAGCGCAGCGCCCAGCGACCGCGCGAGCCCCGGCAGCCACGGGCCCGCCGCGACGATGAGGCGTGCAGCGCGAAAGGCGCCGTGCGTCGTGGCGATCTCGACGCCGCCGTCGGCCAGACGCCAGCCGGATACTCTTTCATTGAAATGCAGCTCCGCGCCGCGCCCGCGCGCCGCGGCGAGCTGCGCGCTCACGCATTTCTCGGGAAAGAGCATTCCGGCGCGGCGCTCGTACAGGGCGACCCAGCCGTCGCGCGATCGGTACGCGGGAAAGCGCGCGACCAGGGCGCGCGCGTCGAACACCTCGTGCTCGATGCCGTGGGCGCGCGCGCTCGCGAGCGCTCCGGCGAACAGCGGGCCGCGCTCCGGGCCGGCCATGAGCCCGCCGGTTTGCATCAGGAGTCGCTCGCCCGCCTCGCGCTGGAGCTCGTCCCACAACTCGTAGGAGCGCCGCACGAGCGGCACGTAGAGTGGATGCTCGTAGTACGCCTCGCGAATGATGCGTGTGTGACCGTGCGTCGAACCATTCCGGTGCGGCGGTTCCTCCTGGTCGAACGCAACGACGCGCGCGCCGCGCCGCGCCAGCTCGCGCGCGCACGCACTTCCCATGGCGCCGAGACCGATGATCGCGATGTCGAAGTCAGGCATTCGTGAAAACGCTGCGGACGAAAAATTTGCGCTCTACGCTGGTGACGGCCCTGAGTTTGCTTCTTCTTCGTCCGCAGCCGCGAGGCGCTTCTGAGTTCGTTTCGGGCGTACGACCAGAACGAACACAGCGGTGTCGATCGAAGGATGTCGAGGCGAAATCGGTCCCCGACTGAACGACCGGCACGCAGGATGCCTAACACGGCGGCGAAACCGCGACACTAACGTCGCGGCGTGCAACGCACCAGGAGGAGATCTTTGTATGCGCGTTCGTAACACGACCACCTGCGCGCTGGGCCTCGCCGCGGCGCTTACGCTTTCGGCCTCAGTGGCGCAGTCGCAGGACACCACACGCCTTCGGACACCGTCAGAGCGGCGCATCACGGTGTCGAAGGGCGAAGTTTTGCCCCGTGTCGATACGGTGTTCGTCACCCGCTATGACACGGTCCGCGTGAACAACACGATTGTCCGCATCGACACCGTCACGGTGGCGCCGCCCATGCCGCTGCCGAGGGTATTCGGTCCATGGTACTTCGGTCTGTTCGCTGGAGCGACGGGGCCTGCGGGCAACATCGACCGGATCTACACCAACGGCTTCCACGCCGGCGGCATCGTTGGCTGGGAGGATCGAGATGGATGGTGGGGTGCGCGTCTCGACGGCTTCATGAGTCAGCTCGGCCGTGAGCAGTTCACTGGCGCCCTCTTCAACGACTTCTTCGATTTCGTTGACGACACCCTCGACTTCCAGGCTTCGAATTTCATCGGATCCGGAACGCCGCTGGTGTGGAACCTCGCGCTCGATCTCAAGGTCAAGCCGATCAACACGACTGGCTGGGGACTGTACGGCGTGGGCGGCGGCGGCTGGACCGCCTGGAAGCGAATCGCGCTGGCGTCCGATAGCGACTTCGACTTCGACACCTTCGATCCCGATCTGGATAATCTGGACAGCAGGCGCTGCAACTTCATCGTCCGGGGCAACTGCTTCCAGCGCGCCGACGACGATTGGAGAAACAAGTGGAATTGGAACTTCGGCGCGGGTCTCGACTTCCACATCGGAGGCCAGGACATGTACCTCGAGGGCCGCTGGTTCACGACCAGCTCGAACGGTGCCAACAGCTGGGTCGTTCCGATCTCGCTCGGCCTGCGGTACTGGAACCGGAGTAACTAGAGCAGGCAGACCGATAAACACGCAGGACCGAACTCGCCGCCCGGAACGTCGGGCGGCGAGTTCTGCTTTTCACCTCTTGGCGAGCTCAGCGAAACGCGCGAACGGGACAGGGGTTATATGGGCACCGAACTTGTGATATCGCTGCGGGCGTAGACGTCAACCGTAGGTGAGCTGAAATGGCTGTACTCGCAGTTGAAGTCCATCGAAAAAGGGCCCTGAACTTCTTCAGTGCGGCGCTGGTCGCGGCCGTCGCCCTCCCGAACCCGACACAGGCGCAGTCGCAGCGCGTCAACGGCGACTGGTTGCAGCTCTCGCCGTCGGACCCCAGGTCCGGCATCGCCGACGCAAGGACGAGGTCGTCCCGCCCGGATAATGGCGACGTCGAGCCCCGAACCGAGCGGCGCGCGAGGTATCGCGGCGTTCGTCGCGACAGTATTGCTGCCGAGAAGGCATATGACGCCTCGAGGCGGGACATGAGCCTGCACATCTCGGTGTCGCTCGACGACCGAAAGCTCTGGGTCGTGGCCGGCATCGATACAGTAATGGAAGCGTCGGTCGCGATCGGCAGCGGCGACATGCTCGTGTTCGGCGAGAAGGTCTGGCAGTTCGACACGCCTCGCGGCATTCGCACCGTGCGAGGGAAGCTGTCCGAGCCGGAGTGGACTCCGCCCGACTGGCACTATGCCGAGATCGCCAAGGAGTACGGACTCAAGTTGGCGAGGCTTTCGCTGACCAGCCCGACGCGAATCAGCAGAGGACGCAAGATCGTATTCCGGGACGGGGAGGCGGGAGTCGTGCACCCGGACTCGGGCTTCGCATTGCTGCCGCTCAACGAGGAGATCGTGTTCGACAACACGGTATTCGTCCCGCCCGTCGGCTCCAAGAACCGCAAGGTCCAGGGCATGCTCGGCCGCTACAAGCTCGACACGGGCGCGGGCGTGCTGATCCACGGAACACCCGAGAAGGCTTCGATCGGCAGGGCCGCGACGCACGGCTGTCTGCGCCTGCGCGACGAGGACATCGAGTGGCTGTACGATTACGTGCCGGTCGGGACCAGGGTGTACATCTACTAGATCGTCATACGTAGAACGTCCAACGTCGAACGTGTGACGTTGGACGTTTCACGTTGGACGCTGCTAGTCGCTCATTCCACGCCCCGTCACCACCATCATCGTCCCCTGCATGGCGGCAACGAGTTTCTCCTCGTTGCCGCTTTTTGCGTACACGTCCGCCCGGCACGCCATGATCGTCCGTCCGGCGCGAATGACCTCGGCGCGCGCGACGACGGAGTCGCCGGCGGCGGGCGCGAGCATGTTGATCTTGAACTCGATCGAAAGAACGCCCGCGTCCGCCGGCATGAGGGTGAGCGCCGCGTAGCCGCAGGCGCTGTCAGCCACGGCGGCCAGGGCGCCCGCGTGCAGGAAACCGTGCTGCTGCGTGAGGTCGTCGCGGAAGGGAAGACGCACCGAGACGCGGCCTGCGGTCACATCCTCGAGCACGGCTCCCAGGCTGCCCATGAACTGTTGCCTGGCGAAGCTCGACCGGACGCGCGCCGCAAAGTTGGGATCCGCGGGCTGCTTCATGCGACCGGGCGCTGCTGCCGGATCGGACGGAACTCGAAACAGTCCGGACGGGAGTAGTGGCCGGTGACATCGAGCGTCATGGACTCCTGACGCACCCGTCCGGGATCCAGCTCGGCGACGACGATGGCCTCGCGCTCGAAGACCGGCCCGGCGATCACGGACCCGTCGGGCGCGGCGATCATGCTGCCGCCGCGGAGCGCCCACTCTGTTCGCCGATCCGGATGCACTTCGAGATCGCGCGGCAGCGAGCTCGTTCGCAGCAGCGAGCCGGCGGCCAGCACGTAGCAGCGGCCTTCGAAAGCGTAGTGGCGGCTGGCCAGCTGGTGCATCTCGTCGACAGACGGCCACGCAGCGACGTGGATGTCTTCGCCCGAGTCGTGCATCGCCTGGCGCGCCAGCGGCATCCAGTGCTCCCAGCAGACGAGCCCGCCCACGCGGCCGGAAGGCGTCTCGACCGCGCGGAGTCCCGCCGCATCACCCGCGCCCCACACCATGCGCTCGGTGTACGTGGGCATGAGCTTGCGGTGGTGGTTGGCCAACGCCCCGTCCGGCGTGTACGTGAGCAGCGTGTTGTACAGGGTTCCACGGCCGGGCCCAGCTTCCACACGCTCGACCACGCCAACCACCAGCGCCACTCCGGCGTCCTTGGCGATCGCACCGAGGGCCGCTCCGCTCGGGCCGTTCACCACCACGCTGTTCGCGGCCATTCGCTCGTACGCCGCCTTGACCGGCGGATGATTCCACAGCGCCACGTCCCGACACTTGTCCAGCCACGACGGGTAGCCCGGGATCCAGGTCTCCGGGAGCGCCACCAGGTGCGCGCCTTCCGACGCAGCCTGCCGCACGAGGGTTCGGGTCTTCTCGAGTCCGGACGCGAGATCGGGCGCGACTTCGGCCTGCACGATGGCGACGCGAACGGTGCTCATGCGCGGGAAGATAGAGGAGGACCGAGGAGTCGCACACGTCCCAGCGGTTCCACCGTGATGGGCGTCATGACGTTCGGCTCACCGTCGAGATGCGCCTCCACCTGCCGGCCCAGCGCCTCGATACGCAGGCGCTTCATGCGAACGTGCTCGACGAACGGAAGTCGCAGGTGCGGCGCGCCAGGGAAGAGGATCGCCAGCCAGAATCGCGCGAGCTCGAAGAAGTTCCGGTAGTCGAGCAGCAGCACGTCGATGATCTCGTCGCCGGGATCGGCGTCGGGGACGGTGAGCTGCGGTCCGGCCCAGCGCTTTGCGTTCGCCACCAGAGCCGACGTCACCGTCGCGGTGCGCGTGGCCCCGGTTTCGAGTTGTCCGGTCAGACGCATTTCCGGAAAATCGAACTTCACTCCCTGGCGGAGCGCGTTCACGACGACGCCGGCGAATCCGAGCGCGCGCTTGAGCCTGCGCGGGGTGCGCCACATGAGGAGGCCGTCGAACCCGACGCCGAGCTGCAGCAGCATCGGCTTGCCGTTCACCGCCCAGGTGGTGAACGAGACCGGTCGCATGTCGGACGCCAGCAGTCGCGCCGCGCGAACCGGGTTCGTCGGGATGCCCAGCTCGAAGGCGAGCACGTTCGAGGTGCCGGTGGGGACGATCGCGATGGGGATGGCGCGGCCGTCGAGCGCGGCCGCGCAGGCGGCCACGGTCCCGTCCCCGCCGCAGGCAACGATCTGCGTAACGTCCGGGTGCGCGGTGAGCGCGCGTCGCACCGGCGCGGACATGTCGCTGGCTTCGGTCGCCACCAGCGTGTGGTCGCCGGGCAACGCGCGCAGCGCCTTCAGCGCGGCACGCAGCCGAGGCCGCCAGATAGCCGCACCGCCGCTCGGATTGAACACGATCACCCGCATCCTACGGCTCCGGCTGCAGGGTGCAGATGTGGACCTGGGGATCAGCCTGCCGGCGCGCGGGCAGCGTGCTGGTGCCGATGCCACGACTCACGAGCACGGGCACGCCGGCGGATCCCACGCGAAACACCCCGCCGTGCATGTAGAGCCTGCTGACCGGGCCGCGATGATGGATGACCGGCTTGCGATTGCGCAGCAGGAACTGTCCGCCGTGCACGTGTCCGAAAAAGCCGATGTCGAACCGTCGGTCTCCGATCACCGCCAGGGCATCGGGTTGATGCGCCAGCACGATGCGCGTCCCGATCGCGCCATCGAACGCCCGCTCGGCGTCCGGCTCGCCTTCATCCCAGTCGTCGAAGCCGCAGATCCACACGTCGTCATGCGGGGGCGCGAGTCGCGCGTTGGCGTTCACGAGCACCGTGACGCCGGCATCGGTGAGCCGCCGCGCGATGTACTCGTCGTCGCCAAGGAGGTCGTGGTTTCCGAGCACGGCGAACTTGCCCAGCGGCGCGGCAATGCGCCGCAGACCCTCCACCATTCGATCCACGTATCGGGCATGGAACGACACGAAATCGCCGCCCAGCAGCACGACGTCGGCGCGCGCGCCGGCGATCGCGGCAAACGTGTCCTGAAGGAGTCGCGGATGCAGCGTGGGGCCGGCGTGGAAATCGGACGCGAAGGCAAGGCGCAGCGAGGGCGCGTCACGCCGAGCGCGGCGGATCCTGAAAACGTGATCGGCCACCTCGAGCGTTCCCTGAAGCCCGATGGCGCGCGTGATCGCCGCCGGCCACCCGCCGGAATACAGGAGGCCGAGGGTGACGTCGATCGCCTTCTTCCTGAAGCCGGCGTGTCGCGCTCGGCCGAACCACCTGGGACGGGATGACAACTGATTGACGGTTTAACGGTTTAACGGCATGTCCGCAGACAACAGTCAAACAGTCCAACCGTCAAACCGTCAATCAGCTTCTCAGAACTTTGCCTCGACGTACAAGTCCACGCGCACGCGCTTGCGAGGATGGATCCCGCGGGAGACGTCGAACCGGATCAGACCATCCATCAGCGACACGCCCGCACCGGCGCCGCTCATCGGTCGACCCACCTCGCGCCACTGTTCGCGATCGCCGACCCAGCCGATATCCCCGAACACCAGCGGCCTGAAGCCCTGCATGGCACGCCCGAGCTCGAGGCGGCCGAGCCAGTACGCGTTGCCGGTCTGCGCGGTGTCGGCGCGCTGGCCGCGCACGGTGTGCGCGCCACCAAGGTACCAGCGGCGCTGCGCCGGGACCGGTCCCAGCGATGTGCCTCCGGACAGCGTCAGCGCCGCCGCGACGGCACCGAATCCGCGTGAGAGCGTGAGGTCGAGCGCCCCGCGCCCGTACACCGCGCTGGCCGAATCACCGACAGCGCCCTCAAGTCGGGCATCCGTGAACGAGCGGAAACCGTTGGGATCGAGCCCATATGAATGAACGACTCGCGTGGAAAGACCGGCGTATTCGCCGGTACGCGCCACGATGTTGGGGATGAAGCCCGGTCCCAGCGAGAATTCATTCTCGAGCGCGGCGGTGCGCTGGCGTTCGGCGAAGAGGCGCCACGAGAACGCGGTGCCGCGCTCGCGCGTCCATTCCAGCTCCGCGCCGCTGGCGCGATAGTAGAAGCCCTCGTCGCGGCCGAACAGGAGCGCCGAGAGCGAGCTGCCGAAGCTGAGCGGATTGCCCCAGTCGTTCGCCGCGACCAATCGATTGTAGACGCGCCCGCGCACGGTGGTGGAGAGATTGGTGCGCGCGAGCGTGAGCTCGGCGTTCGGCTCGAGGTCGGCGTGTCCGATACGCCCCAGCAGCGACGCCGTGTACCCGCCGCCGAGCGGCTGCTCGACGAGGAGGGCCGACGAAAGTCCCTCCACGCGATTGAACCGCGTGAACTCCAGCCCGTACTTGAGCGTTGGTGGGGTGCTGCCGATCGCGAACGGCGGCTGCGCGCCCAAGGCCAGCGCCTCCTTGATGAGCGCGTCCCGCTCCTTCGAGCCGAAGATCTCCTCACCTTCGTCGTAGATGGACTTCGGAAGCTCCGGCGAATTCCACAGGGTTTGCCTGTCGCAGGGAATGCGCACGGCGACCCTGAAGTCTCCGTCCCGTCGCCGTTGGGTGACCAGACGCGTGCCCGTGCTGTCGCAGCGTGGCGGTGCTTCGCGCAGCCCGGCGCGCACGGAATCGCGCAGCGCGCGACGGCGCTCGCGCCCCGCATCGCGCACCGAATCCTGCCACTTGTCGGCTTCCATCGGCGTAAGCGAGTCGGGAGGCTCGGGCGTCTCTGCGACGGGGATTGGCGGCAGCGAGTCGAGCGCGTTCACGGATGCGAACCTGAAGCTCTGCTCGAACTTGAAGGGGACGCGCATGAAACTGACCTGCGCGCTGCCTTCAGCGCTGCGCAGCCGCGGGAGCCAGAATCGCCCGTGATACAATCCGTACTCGACCGCGATGGCGGTGATCTGGGCGCGCATCGGCGAGATGAGCGGCCGCACCCAGATTGGAATCTCCTCGTAGTCCTCCGGCTCCTCCTCCTTCACGAGGGCCCAGACGTCCAGCGGAACGGCCAGACGGTATGCCGCGCGCACCAGCTGCCCGCTGCCCGCGTCGAACCAGAGCGAACCGACGGCCACGTTCCATTTCGACTCGCGGGGACGCACGTTCAGCTCACGCAACTCGATCGTCCGGCCGTCGGGCAGTCGGAACCTCACGGAGTCGCCGGCCGCGTACGTGTAGTACGCCTCGGCGCCCTCCGCGAGCGGATGGATCATGTCGCTCTCGTCCACCTGCGCCTTGACCATGTTGCCGCCGTTGAACGAGAGCAGAGGCTCCTGGCCGGGATAGTACGGCACCGGAGTCATTTCCGCGTCGTTGCCGATGTCCTCGTCTGCTTCCTCCTGCGCTTCCTTGGGCGCGATGGGAAGCGCGGTCCGTGCGCCCTTCACATCGATCCAGGCGCCGATGTCACGATGCCATTTGACGCGCGTGACGTTTTCGTGGCGGAAGACCAGACGGTCCCGGCCGATCTTCGAGAAACCGAGGCCGGCGGAAATGCGCAGGTATGCGGTCGCATCGTAGCTCAGCAGCGCGGAGTCCTGGGCCATGCGCGACACCCGCGCGCGCTCCAGGAGCGAGCGTGCGGCCGGCGACTTGAACGCGGTGCGCCGGTGCGCGTCGGTCACGGGGACGCGGCGATACGAGCGGCGCTCAGTCGAGTCGCGCCTGCCGGACGCGGCCGTGACACCGGTGCTGGTCGTTTTCCGCGCGGTATCGGCGCTGTCGCGTTGGACCTGGACGCCGATCTTCACCTGCGCGGTGAGCGAGACGAGCAGAAGCGCGTGAATCACCTCCGGTTTTACGGCTTGAAGGGCATGGATGTTTCGAGTCCATTTGGCTCCGCCATGCACCCGCTGCCACACCCTTCGGAGCTCGGGCGATCGCCGCGCCGCCCGTGACGCGCAGGCCGCCACGGCTCGGCTCGCTGCTGCGACTGGCGGCGCTGCCGGTCGTCATCGTCGTGGTCGCTATCGTCGCGTGGAAGCTGGGCTACTTCGATCTCGACCGGCGCCAGCGTCTGCTGGACACGGTTCAGCAACTACGCATGGCGCCGAGGATCGAGGCCTGGTTCGTCGCGGCCTTTGCGATCGTGCTGGCGTTCTGCCTTCCGGCGAACATCGCGACCATACTGGCCGGGGCCGTGTTCGGATCCTGGGTTGGCGCCATTCTCTCGTGGACCGGATCGCTCATCGCGACAGTGCTCGCCTACGTGCTCGCGCGGACCGTCGCGCGGCGCCCCGTCACGCGATTGTTCGCTGGACACCGGTTCCTGCGCCACTTGCGGGATCTCGATGGAATCGTCCCGCTGTTTCGACTACGCGTGGTTCCCGTGGCGCCGTTCGCGGTGATGCCGTACGTCGCCGGCATCGCCGGCGTGTCGCTGCGCCGGCTGCTGATCGCCTCGGCGCTGGGTGGGATTCCGGGATCGATCGCGTACGCGTACGTCGGATCGAAGCTTCTCGAGGGCGTGTCCGGCGGGGACTCCCCCCAGCGCCCTCTGTGGATCGCCGCCGGCGTCACCGTCGCGATGCTGCTGCTCTCCCTCCTCCCCGTCCTCGCAAAAAAGCTGCGCGACTAGGTTTCGCGCGTGATCGACGACCAGTCGGCCCTGGCCATCCGCGGCCTGCACAAGTCCTACGGCAAGGTGCAGGCGGTGATGGATTTGGCGCTCACCGTGTCACGCGGTGAGTGCTTCGGACTGCTCGGCCCCAACGGCGCGGGCAAGACCACGACGATCGAGATCTGCGAGGGGTTGGTCGACGCGGATTCCGGCGACGTGGAAGTGCTGGGCAAGCGGTGGGGATCGGATGAGCGCGCGCTGCGACAGGAGCTGGGCATCCAGCTGCAGGAGACGCAGCTCTCGGACAAGCTGACGGTCGCGGAGACGGTGCGACTGTTCCGCAGCTTCTACGAGCGCGGGCGGAGCGTGGACGACGTCATCACGCTCGTGCAGCTCGAGGAAAAACGGTCCGCGCGCGTGGGCTCCCTGTCGGGTGGACAGAAGCAGCGACTGGCCATCGCATGCGCCATCGTCGGCGACCCCAAGCTGCTGTTCCTCGACGAGCCGACGACCGGGCTCGACCCGCAGTCGCGCCGCCAGCTGTGGGACCTCATCGAGGGGTTTCGCTCGGAGGGTCGGACGATCCTGCTCACGACGCACTACATGGACGAAGCGGAGCGGCTCTGCGACCGCGTGGCAATCGTGGATCACGGACGGGTGATCGCGCTCGACACGCCGCGCCGCCTCATCGCGTCCCTGGGCGCCGAGCACGTCGTGGGGTTCACGCTGGAGGGCGACGTGCCGGCCATGGACGACGCGGCGCTGCTGGCGCTCGACGGCGTCACGGCGCTGCGCCGCGAAGCAAGCGGCTACGAGCTGACATCCATGGAGCTCAGCCGCACCGTGCCGGCGCTGCTCTCGCTCGTGGAGCGCATCGGCCTGCGCCTCGCCACCCTCCGCACGCATTCCGCGACGCTCGAGGACGTGTTCGTGTCGCTCACCGGACGGCACCTGCGCGATGCGTGACTCGATGCGGCAGCTGACGCTTACGCGGTTTCGCGAATTCGTGCGCGAGCCCGAGGCGCTGTTCTGGTCGCTGCTCTTTCCGATCTTGCTGTCGGTCGGCCTGGGCATCGCGTTCCGGAACCGGCCCGCGGAGGTGGTGCACGTCGCGGTGATCGGCGATCCGGCGCGGGCGCACCGCGTGTTGACCGCGCTGCGCAAGTCCGCCGCGATCGCGCCGGAATCGCTGAGTGTGGAGGACGCCCGGCTCGCCCTCCGCACCGGACGCGTCGCGCTGGTCGTCCGGGCCGCCGCGGGGGCCATCGCCTACGAGTTCGACGACACGCGACCCGAGTCACGCAATGCGCGCATGCTTGCGGACGACGCGATCCAGCGCGCCGCCGGCCGCACCGACCCGGTGGCGTTCTCGGAACAGCAGGTGCGCGAGCAGGGATCGCGCTACATCGATTTCGTCATCCCGGGCCTGTTGGGACTCGGGCTGATGGGGAACGGCATCTGGGCGATCGGCTTCACCATCGTGGACGCGCGGCGCAAGAAACTGCTCAAGCGTTTCATGGCAACGCCCATGTCGCGCGCGGAATACCTCGGGAGTTTCCTGGTGTCGCGATTCGCCCTCCTCGTGGTGGAGGTGCTCTTCCTCGTGGGGTTCGCGACCCTCGTGTTCGACGTTCCCGTGCGCGGCTCGTTGTGGACGCTCGTCCTGATCTGCTGCCTCGGAGCGCTGGCCTTCTGCGCGCTCGGGTTGCTGCTGGCGGCGCGGCCGAAGACCATCGAGGGCGCCAACGGGCTGATGAACCTTGCCATGGTGCCGATGTGGATCCTGTCGGGCGTGTTCTTCTCGGCGGAGAATTTTCCCGACGCCGTTCAGCCGTTCATCCAGGCGCTGCCCCTCACCGCGGTGAACGATGCGCTGCGCGCCAACATGCTGCGCGGCGCGGGCCTCGACGTCGTGGCGCCGGAGCTCGCGATCATCCTCGCGTGGTCGATCGTGTGCTATGTCCTGGCGCTGCGGCTCTTTCGCTGGCGGTAGAGGAGAAGTCAGCGGCGCGAAGGACCAAGGTCCAACACGGGGTCGCCTGCGTCGGTTCTAGCTTTACCCGCAAATCGGCAGGTTTGCGTGCGTGACTGAATCCGCAGGACCGACGCTGTGAAAGCGAGACACGTTCTCGTCGCGGTGCTTCTGCCGGTTGCAATCAGCTCCGTGGCCGGCCAGAGCCGCGACGCGCCGAACGACCGGAGGGCGCGGCCGACGCTGGAGATCTACGGCCAGCTGATCACCGATGTGATCCACGATTTCGATCAGAACGACCCCTTCTGGTTCGACGTGATGCGGCCCAGCAAGCTCCCGGCATTCACCGACGAGTTTGGCAAAAACGGCCGTCAACACTTCAGTGCGCGGTCGACCACGTTCGGCGTGAAGCCGGTCTGGCCGACCAGCCGCGGGGAGATTCGCGGTGTTTTCGAGTTCGATCTGTTCGGCCCGGGCGGCCGACCGGGATTCGATCTCGCGTTGGCGTACGCCGAGCTTGGCAAGTTCGGCGCGGGACAGTTCTACAGTCCCTTCATGGACATCGACGTGTTCCCGAACATCCTCGATTACTGGGGACCCGTTGCGCTCGTGTACTACCGCAACATTCAAGTTCGATACATGCCGGTGCAGGGCGAGTCCCGCGTCACCCTGGCGTTCGAACGGCCGGGCGCCAGCGGCGACCGCGGCGACTTCGACGACCGCGTCGAACTCCAGAACGTGGTCGGCCGGTTCCCATGGCCGGACTTCTCAGCCGAAGGCCGCCTTGCGCGCCAGTGGGGCTACATCGAGCTCGCCGGCATCCTGCGCGGCATCTACTGGGACGACCTGCTGCGCGACGACGCGTTCGATCTGGCCGGCAGCGCCCTCGGCTGGGGGCTGAGCCTCAGCTCGAACATCAAGGCGGCGAAGAGTGACGTGCTGAAGCTCCAGGTCACCTACGGCGAAGCCATCCAGAGCTACCTCGATGCGCCCGCGGAAATCGGGATCGAGCTGAATCCCGGGAATCCGCTGCGCCCACTCATCGGCGTTGCGCTGCCGGCCTTCGGGTTCGTCGCGTTCTACGATCGGTCCTGGAGCGAGCGGCTCACCTCGTCACTTGGCTATTCCCGGCTTCGCATCGTGAACAGCGATGGCCAGAGCACAGCCGCGTACAGGATTGGCCAGTACGCGATCGTCAACCTGCTCTACTACCCCGTGGAGCAGGCCATGGTTGGCGCTGAGGTGCAATGGGGCCGCCGCGAGAACGCGTTCGACGGATTCGGCGTGAACGACGTCCGCCTGCTGCTCTCCGCGCGGTATGCGTTCTCGTTCACGATCAGGGGCGACGGGAACACCGACGACCGGTAGCACCGTCAGGGCCGCGGCCCGCTGGAGGTCTCGGGATCCAGGACGTGCGCAGTGCGAGCGGCAACGTGTCGCCGGCGCAGCACGTAGGCGCCGACGATCATCAGCAGCACCAACGCGCCGCCGATGAGCCACTCCAGCTCTCGCACGTGGCCCAGAAGGGTTTCCGTAGTGCGCCCGAGAGCCCAGCCGAGCACCGTGAAGATCAAGGACCACGCAACGCTGCTGACCGCCGTGCCGACCATGTAGATGGGGAACCGCAGCCGGGCCACGCCACAGGCCAGGGGAAGGGCGATGCGGAGGCCGTATGCGAAGCGCACCGCCAGCGACGCGCGCCAGGGATGCCGCCGCACGATCGCGATGGAGCGCAGGATCACCGGGCGCAGTTTCGGCCAGCGCTTGCGAACCCACCGGCTGCGCGAGCGTCCCAGCCAATAGAACGCCAGGCCGCCAAGCCAGGTGCCAAGGGCTACGGCGTTGATGACCGCGAACAGGTTCAGGTTCCGGTCGAACGCGGAGACGCCCCCGATGAGCGGCGACGCCTCTCCCCAGATGCTTCCCATCGCGCCCAGAGTGACATACGCCCAAAGGCGCTCCAGCAATGTCATTTTCCGCGCTTCAGCACACGGCCCGCCCGCGCGTCGATGAACGCGCCGTTGGCCACGGCCGGCACGCCGTTCACGAAGACGTGCTCGATACCGACGGAGTACTGGTGCGGCCGCTCGAAGGTGGACTTGTCGGCGACCGTGGAAGGATCGAAGACGACGACGTCCGCGAAACCGCCTTCGCGCAGCGTGCCGCGATCGCGCAGCCCGAGTCGCGCGGCGGACTGCCCGGTCATCTTGTAGACCGCCACCTCGAGGGGGAACAGCTTGAGGTCGCGCGCGTAGCGCCCCAGGACGCGCGGGAACGTGCCGTAGGCGCGGGGATGCGGGGACGACGCGTCACCCATCCGCGCCAGGCGTCCGTCCGAGCCGATCATCGCCTGCTGATGGACCATGATGCGCTGGACGTCCGTTTCGTCCAGCACGTGATAGATCATGCTCGCGCCGCCCTTGAGCTGGGCCTCGATCACCAGTTCGGCGCCGTTCTCCGGCGTCGGAGCCATCCCGCGCTGCCTCGCCCAGTCCGCGAGCGTCCTGCCGTTGAGCGCCGGCTGCCAACGCACGCTCGAGAACTGGACGCGCGAGATGTCGCCGCCGCCGCGATCGTTGAGCAGGTTGAACACGATCCCCTGCTTGATGCTGTCGCGCAGCGCGCGATCGCCGACGCGGCGCACGAACGACGAGTCACCGCCGTCGAACGCCCATGTCGGAATCAGCACGCCGATGCCCGTCGAGGTGGCGGTGTACGGATACACGTCCACCATGACGTCGATGCCGGCCCGACGCGCGGAATCCACCATGGCCAGCGTGCGGACGCTCTTGCCCCACATCTTGTTCCCCACGGCCTTGTGGTGCGTGAGGATGATCGGGATGGTCGCGTCGCGACCGATCGTGATCGCTTCGGCCACGCCTTCGAGGAGCCCCAGCCCCTCTTCGCGGAGGTGCGAGGTGTAGATGCCGCCGCTGTCGGCGGCCACGCGCGAGAGCTCGATGACCTCGTCGATCTTCGAGAAATTGCCGGGCAGGTATCGCAGCCCGGTGGAGATGCCGAACGCGCCCTGACCCATGGCCTCGGCGATCAGCGACTTCATGCGCTGCATTTCGTCCGGAGTGGGCGCGCGATTCACGGTCCCCATGACGCGCTGGCGCACGGTGTTGTGGCCGACGAGATAGCCGACGTTGATGCCGATCTTCTTCTGTTCCAGGTCGGCCATGTACGGCGCGAGCGGAAGCGGCGATCCACCGTCCGGCCCGCCGAGCGCGAGAGTGACGCCCTGGCGAACGGCGCTCTCCGCGCCGAGCAGCGTGGGGAGCGGATCGATGTGGGCGTGCATGTCGATGAACCCGGGCGCGACCATCTTTCCCTGTTGCATCGATGAGGCGCGCGGCGCGCGCCGCGGAGATCGGCTCGCGGGACACGAGCGCGATGCGATCGCCTTTGAGCGCGACGTCGGCGCGGAAGCGCGTGGCACCCGTGCCGTCGATCACGGTGCCGCCGCGGATGAGGTAGTCGAACTCCGGCTGCTGCGCGGCGAGTGGCGATGCCGCGACGAAGGCCGCGATTACGGCGAGACACTTTGTCATGTGGTCAGCTCCCGGAGCGATCGGTCTCTCACTTACGGCATCGACGTGCACACCGGTTACGGTTCTGACTGACTAAGGCTATCGCGGACCACGCGGAGGACGCGGACAACTGCCGCGGACCTGCCACAGCTGTTCTTTGTTTTGTGCAAGACGGACTCTCGCGCCAGGAAGCCAACAAAATGCAGTTGCAGTGTCCGCGGCAGTTGTCCGCGTGCTCCGCGTCGTCCGCGATTAACCCTACGGCAGCTGGAACTTTACCGGTGTGCAGTCGAACGTGGAACCGAACTTAACGCTGTGCGACGGCGCTGCCGGCGTAAAGGCGGCTCTGGAGACCGGCGTAGAGCGCGCGCGACACCGGGCCCGGCTTTCCGGAGCCGATGCGCTTGCCGTCCACTTCCACGATGGGCGTGACGTCGGTGGTGGTGCCGGCGACGAACAGCTCGTCGAGCGCGAACAACTCCTGGTCGGTGAATGCCGTCTCACGGACCGGCACGCGCTGCTCGCGCGCGACCTCCAGCACGACTTCGCGCGTGATGCTGGGAAGGATGAGCGGCGACAGCGGATGCGTCAGGAGCGTCCCGTTCTTCACCCCGAACGCGCTGGTGTGCGTTCCCTCGGTGACGACGCCATCGCGAATGAGAATGGCTTCCATCGCGCCCGCCTCCTGCGCCTTCTGCTTGGCCATCACGTTTGGCAGCAGCTGGACCGTCTTGATGTCGCAGCGGAGCCAGCGGATGTCGGGCTGCGTGATCGCCTTGGCGCCGGTCTCCCGAAGGGCGTGCGGAACTTCGAAGCGGCTCACCATGGCGAAGACGGACGGAGCCGTGCCGGCGGGCGGATACGCGTGCGTCCGCGGCGCCGCGCCGCGCGTGATCTCGAGATAGAAGGTTCCTTCACCGGAGAGGAGATCGTTCTCGCGCAACAGCCGGCCGGCCACGCCGGCAAGGCCATCGACCTCCCCGGCGGGGACGTCGATCTCGATGGCCTCGAGACCGCGGCGCAGACGCCGATCGTGGCGCGCGTACTCGAAGAGTCTTCCCTCCACGACTCGCCAGACTTCGTAGACGCCGTCGCCGAAGATGAACCCGCGATCGAGGACCGAGATCCTCGCTTGTTCCTGGGGCAGGAACTGGCCGTTCAGATAGACGATCATTTAACACCAGTGCTTAGTGCTTAGTGGTTAGTGGTTAGTGGTTAGTGCTTCGTGCGCAGCCTGGCACCGAAACGACTCGAGTGGCGTGAAAATGGTGACTCTCTTTCCCGGAGGTTCAATATGCTACCTCATGCATCGGAAACCGAAGGTCAAGAGTGATCAGGATCTGATTGTGTGGCAGCGCGGCGTCGAGCTCGTCCTCGAAACTTATCGCCTCACGAGTGCTTTCCCAGACACTGAACGCTATGGCCTGACGAGCCAGATGAGGCGGGCTGCCATTTCCATTCCATCGAACATCGCCGAGGGGTGCGGAAGGGTTTCGCGCAAGGAAATGCTGCAGTTCATCGCCGTTTCACGCGGCTCGCTCAGGGAGCTCGAAACGCTGATCCTGATTGCCCGGAGTCTTGGCTTTTCAGCCTGCGCGGATTGCGAGCGCGCCGAAGGCATGGCGCTGGAAATCGGCAAAATGCTCAATGGCTTGCGTAAAGCACTGGCGCCCAGCCGAATCAACGACCGGGCACCGAGGACTAAGCACTAAGCACTGAAGCACTAACCACTAACCACTAACCACTAACCACTAACCACTAACCACTAACCACTAACCACTAACCACTGTTGTTCTAGTCTCCTGCCGTCGACGGAATCGGATGCTCGGCAGTCTGCGGCGCGCGCATCCCGACCCGGCGCGAGAACCAGCTGCGTACCTCGTCCATCACCTCGTAGAACGTCGGGATCACGAGCAGCGTGAGGAACGTCGAGGTGATGACGCCGCCGATGATCGCCACACCCATGGGAGCGCGGAACTGCGCGCCCTCGCCCGTGCCCAGCGCGATGGGAAGCATGCCCGCGATGAGCGCGAACGTGGTCATGAGAATCGGCCGCAGCCGGATGGCGCCCGCCTCGATGAGCGATTCGCGCAGGGGCGTGCCGCGCTCCTCGCGCGCCCACTTGGCGAAGTCGATCAGCAGGATGGCGTTCTTCGCCACGATGCCCATCAACAGGATCACGCCGATGAGACTCATGAGGTTGATCGTGTAGCCCGTGATCGCCAGCGAGAGCATGACGCCGATGAGCGACAGCGGCAGCGACATCATGATCGCGAGCGGATCCAGGAACGACCCGAACTGCACGACGAGGATGAGGTACATGAGGAGCACGGCCAGTCCGAGCGCCGAAAAGATCTGCCCGAACACCTCGGCCTGTGATTCCGCGTCGCCGCCCATCGTGACCTTCACGCCCGGCGGCAGCTGCATGTTGTCCACCGCCTTCTGGATGTCGGCGGTGACGTCCCCGGTCGCGCGGCCCGACGTGTTCAACTCGACGTTGACGACCGGCTCGCGATTGAGGTGGTCGATGATCGCGGGACCGAAGCCGTCCGTGATGGTCGCCACCTGACCCAGCGGCATGGTGGACGGCGCGCCATTGGGGCCCATCACGACCAGCGGCAGCTGCTCGAGGTCCGCCGCGCGGCGCCGCGACTCGGGCGCCAGGCGGATGGTGACGTCTCGCTGCTTGCCGGTCGGATCGATCCAGTCGCCGACGTCGATGCCGGCGAACGCGGCGCGCATGGCCTGCGCCACCTGCCCCACGGTCACGCCCATGGAGCCCGCGACGCCGCGATTCAGCTCCACGTTCAGTTCAGGCTTCTGGCCCTTGGACGACAGGCCGATGTCCACGGCGCCCGGAATCTTCTCGACCTCCGCGCGGATCTGCTCCGCGACCTGCGACAGGACCTTGGAGTCCTGACCGCGGATCTGGACCATGATCATCTTGAACCCGCCGCTGAAGTCGTTCTCGAACACCGACATCGTGGCGCCGGCCACGCGCGCGATCTGCGTGCGCAGGTCGCGCGAGAGCTCGGCCACGGAACGCTGGCCTTCCTTCTTGCGGTCCTTCTTGGAGCGGAGTTTGACGTAGATGTTGCCGACGTCCACCGCGCCCGTGGCGCCTTCGCCGAGGGTCGTGTAGGTGTAGACGCACTTCGGGCTGCGCGCGGACGATGCGCGCCGCCTCCTGCGCCTTGAGGCGCGTGTACTCGAGATTCGACCCCGGCGGCGTCTCGATCTTCATGATGAACTCGGAGCGGTCATCCTCCGGGAAGAACGCCGAACCGACTGTCCGCACCGGCGGCACGAACTGCGGCAGCATGACGAAGGTGGCGATGCCGGCGAGCACGATGCCGGCGCGCGCGCCGCGATTGAACCGCGTGGCGTTGATGCCGAAGACGATGATGCCGATACCAATGAGTGCCGCCGCGAGGCCGGTCATCCCTCGCGACGGGAGGAGGAACGACGCGAAGAAAGTGCCCGCGGCAATGACGACCATCGACGCGCGGTGATCCAGCGCCCACGCGATCACCTTGCGGTAGTCCTGCGCGCGCGCGTTGAACCAGCGGTTGAACTTGTCGAGTTGCTTCGTGATCCACCCCTTCTCGTGCTCTTCCTTGTGCGGGTCCGGCCAGTAGGCTGACAGCATCGGGTCGAGCGAGAACGAGACGAACAGCGACACGAACACCGACGCGGCGATCGTGAGCGCGAACGGCTTGAACCACTGTCCGCCGACGCCCGGCATGAAACCGATGGGGATGAACACTGCCAGGATGGAGAATGTCGTCGCGGCGACGGCGAGCCCGATCTCGTCGGTGCCCTCGCGCGCGGCGGTGTAATGGTCTTTCCCCATCTCGACGTGCCGCACGATGTTCTCTCGCACCACGATGGCGTCGTCGATCAGGATACCGATGGCGAGCGACAGGCCCATCAGCGACATGGTCTCGAGGTTGAACCCGAGCGCCCAGACCGCGATGAAGCTGGCGAGCACCGAGATGGGCAGTGCCACGCCGGTGATGACCGTCGAGCGCCACGAGTTCAGGAAGAGGAACACCACCAGCACCGTGAGCAGAGCGCCGAGCAGCAGGGCCTCTTCCACGGTGGACACGGAGTTCTTCACGCGGGTGCCGGCGTCCTTCACGATGTCCATCGTCGTTCCCGCCGGGAGCGTCGGTCGGATCTCGTCGAGGCGCCCGATGACCTTCGCAGCGACGTCCGTCGTGCTGTAGCCCTTGGACTTCTTGATGTCGATG
The DNA here is from genome assembly GCA_963724885.1 of uncultured Gemmatimonadaceae bacterium. Classification (GTDB taxonomy): domain Bacteria; phylum Gemmatimonadota; class Gemmatimonadetes; order Gemmatimonadales; family Gemmatimonadaceae; genus DASPMP01. The sequence goes on from CAVRWG010000005.1 coordinate 1,902,667, forward strand.
GCGACGGCCTCGCGCTCGCCAGCCGCGTCGCCGTAGAGCGACAGCGTGCGCGGCTCTTCGGTCGCGTCCTTCACGTTCGGCCACTTCGCCGAGGCGAACGAGGCGGCCGTTGCGCTCCGTGATCACCAGGTTCGCGAACTCGGCGGGACTCTCGAGTCGCCCGAGCAGGCGGATCGAGCGCTCGTCGAGCGAGCCGGTGACGCGCCCGACCGGGGCGGCGAGGTTCTGGAGCTGAAGCGCCTGCACCACCTCGCCGACGCTCACGCCCGCGGACTGCAGCCGGGACGGCACGATCTCCACGGTCAGCTCGCGCTCGACCTTTCCGAACGTCTGCACGTCGGCCACGCCGGCGATCGCGCGCAATTCGCGCGTGATGCCGGGATCCACGAGACGCGTCAGCTCGGCCGACGACAGGACGTTCGACGACACCGCGACCGACACGATCGGCCGATCGGTGTCGTTGAACTTGCGGACGATCGGCTCCTTGATCTCGGGAGGCAGGTCCGCGCGAATCCCGGAGATGGCGTCACGGACGTCCTGCGACGCTTCGTTGAGGTCCTTCTCGTACAGGAACTCGATCATGAGCATCGCGTAGCCGTCGTAGGCCTTGCTCATGATGCGCTTGACGCCGGCGATCGAGCCGACCTGCTCCTCGACGGGATCGAGCACTTCCTTCTCGACCACCTCGGGCGACGCGCCCGGATAGATCACGCCGACCGTGAGCCACGGCGGCGCGACGTCGGGGAACTCGTCGGTCTTGAGCTTGAAGAGCGCGCGGCGCCGAACATCACGAGTGACACCATCGCTCACCACGGTGAGCAGCGGGCGCTTGATTGCGAAATCTGAGATCAACATAGGGAGGCCGTAGTTACTGCCGCCGCTACGCGGCGGAGAACTGCCGCGCTCTCCGAGCGCGGACGACCGCCGGCGCTGCGCGCCGGAGAACCGCAACTGTCGTTCTCCGTGGCGAAGCCACGGCTGTCGTCCGCTCCGAAGGAGCGGCAGGTGTCCGCAGCGAAGCTGCGGCGGTTGTCGACCCCGAAGGGGTGGCAGCTTTCCGCGACGAAGCCGCGGCGGTTACTTGTCATTTGGAGCACTGACTTTGACAGGTGTTCCAGGGGTCAGGCCGCGCGCCGTTCCGAGCAGCACGGTGTCGCCGGGCGCCACGCCCGCGCGGACCTCGACTGATTCTGTCTGGTCGTCGCGCAGCCCCAGCTCGATCTCGACCCGTTCGACCTTGCCGTTCTTGATGCGCATCACCCACGGGCGAACGCCGCGCTCGTCCACCGCGCTCGCCGGGAGCGTGGGCGCGAGCCGCGTTTCGCTCGCGACGCGTCCCTCCGCGAACAGACCGCTCACCAGCGCGCCGCCGTTCGGGATCGTGGCGATGATGCGCACCTGGCGCGTGGCCGGGTCGGCCGTCGGGTTCACGCGCGTGATACGGCCCGTGAAGGCGCTCGTTGTAGCCGGATACGGTGAACTGCGACCGGCAGCCCCACGCGCACCAGCCCGAGGGATTGCGCCGGCACGGACGCTTCCAGCCGCATCGTGGACGGATCCACGATCGTGAAGAGCGCGGTGCCCGGCGACACGATGTCGCCGGCGTTGGCCTGGCGCGCGGAGACCACGCCCGCGAAGGGCGCGACGACCTGCGTCCGGCCCAGCTGCTGCTGGGCGCTGGCGTTCAGCGCCTTCGCGTTGGCGAACTGCGTCTCCGCCGCGAGCGCTCCGTTGCGCGCGCGCTCGAGGTCGCGTTGCGGGATGGCCCCGGCCTTCTCCAGCGCTTCGGCGCGCTCGAGCTCGCGCTTGGCGATGTCGTACGCGTTCTCCGCCGTACTGACGGCCGCGCGCGCGGACAGCGCCTGGTCGCGAATGCCCGTGTCGTCGAGACGCGCCGAGCAGGGCGCCCGCGCCCACGCGCTGGCCGGGCTCGGCGAAGGTCTGCATCACCGCCGCCGGCACTTCCGCGCGTATGGTCGCCTCGCGCTCCGCCCGGATGGTGCCCGAAAGCGTCGGTCCGGTGCGGATCTCTTCGGCCTTCACGACGACGATGTTCTCCGGGCCGACGAGCACCGCGTTGCTGGCGGCCGTCGTGTCCGCGGACGCGTCGCCGCCGCGGCACGCGGACGCGCCCGCGAGAAGAAGAAACAGGGCGCTGCCTCTCAGTGTGTTACGCGCGCGTCATTGCTGATTACTCCCTGACGTCGACGCGGACGAGCCGCTCGGTCTCTGTGGTTCGGGGTGGAGGAGCCATGGGGATGGCTCGTGGGACCCATCGCCGGATCGATGCCGGCTCCGGCGCTCAGCGGAAGATCCTTCAGCAGCGCGAGCCGCATGCGGGCGACCGCGAGGTCGCGCGCCGCGACGGCGCGATTCACCATCGCCTGCTGCACGAGCAGCTGCGACTGCGTGAGATCGGTTTGGGTCGAGATCCCTTCGCGATAGCGGATCTGATCGATGCTGTACGCCCGCCGCGCCTGCTCCGCCGTGCCCTGGCTGGCGCGCCAGGTGGCTTCGGCCTGCGCGAGCTGGCTGAGCGCGACGCGGGCGTCGAGGGCCGCGAACTCGCGCGCCTGTTTGTGACGCGCGCGCGCGTCCCGGAGATTCGCCTCGGCGACCCGGACGCCGCCAGTCACCCGGCCGCCGCTCAGGATGTTGACGCGAACGTTCGCGCCCACCGTCCAGTTCTCGCGGAAGTCGGTGAAGTCCGGGCGCACATCGATGGGAAAGAAGAGCCGTTGATACCCCGACACGATGGAGACAGACGGCAGGTATTCGGCCTTCGCGGCGCGAAGCAGACCCTGCTGGGCCGTGACGTTCTCGGCCGCTTCACGCACGGAGGCGCGCCTGTCGGCGCTGGTATCGGGCGTCGCCCTCCGGGTCGAGTCGGACACCGTTACCACGGTCGGCATGGGCGCCTCGTCGATGGACGTCGTGAGCTCGAGCGAGTCGTCGAGCGGGACTTCGATCAGCTGCTTCAGGCGGTACGTCGCGACATCGCGATCGCCGCGCCGCTGGAAGACGACCGGTACCTGATTGTCGCGCGCGACCCTGGCGCGCAGGAGGTCGAACTCGGACGAGCTGCCGACCTGCCGGGCCTGCGCAGTCTGCCGCAGTACCTCGTCGTTCATCGAGAGCGACGTTTCGGCGATCTCCACCAGCCGCGACGCGAGCACCGTGTTGTAGTACGCCTGCGTGACGTCGAGGATCAGCTGCGCGCGCTGCGCCGTGAGCTCGATGACGGCCGCGCGCTGGTTCGCGCTCGCCGCGTTCCGCTGTCCGCTCACGCGGCCGCCGGTGTAGAGGGGCTGCGAGAACTCGAGACCGACGATCCATTGATTCTTCGCGCCGAATCCGACACTGCTGAAATCCGCGCCGCCACCGGACGCCTGACACGTGCGCGACTGATCCAGCGCGGCCTGGCGCTCGGCCGGAGTGGCGTTGGCGGGAATGTTCGGCGTGCAGAGCGACCGGAACGTGCTCGTGTCCGGCCCTCCGAAGCTGAATCCCTCGAACTGCGACGCGAGCGTGCGCGCGTACGAGCCGAGGAGGCTGAGCTGCGGGAGCCCCTGGCTGCGCGCGATCGTTTGCTGGCCCGTGGCGCGCGCGACCGCCGCGCGGGCGATGTCGACGGTCTCGCTGGAGCGATCCGCGAGGCGGATGGCGTCCTCGAGGGAGACGGGACGTACTTGCGCCGTTTGGCGTGCGTTCGTCGCGCGAGACAAGTCGGCCTGCGCCACGAGTGACGACCCGAACAGGGACACCGCGGCTACGATGAGAAGGTGGCTACGCATGCTGGGTTTCCTAGCGGCTGCGGCGCCGGGCGCCCGCCACGCGCGCTGGCCGGGAACGGACCGGCAGCGGCGTCGCGCGGAGCCCCAGGGCGCGCAAGAAGGTATGGACGTATTTGGCCGGCGCGTCCTTGGCCGGCTGCGGAAATGCCTCGGGCATGATTTCGCGATAGAGCGCGTCGCCATACATCGCGCTCATGAACATCGAGACGGAGGTGTGGATGTCGGCGTCCGGGTCGGCGAGGCCCTGGTCGTTGAGCTGCACGGCGTACCGCGCCAGCGACGCGCCCGCCTCGTTCGGCTTCTCGCACGCGGCACATGCGGCGTCGGGGCGCTCTTCGGCTTCCGCGATCGTCTTGCGGACGATGTCGGCGTGTCCGCGGAGATACTCGAGAACCCTGGCGCACCACGCGGTCATCTCGACATGGGGATCACCGACGACGACCGGCAACGTGGGCACCTCGGCCGAAATCATCTGCGACTTGAGCATCTCCTGGAGCAGCTCGGCCTTGGAACCGAACGTGCGAAACAGGGTGACCTCGTTCACGCCCGCTTCGCTCGCGATGAGGCGCGTGGTGGCGCCCCGGAAGCCATACTGCGCGTACACGCGCGCCGCGGCGGCGAGGATGCGATGGCGGATCTCTGGTGACATGGAGGCGGAGGATAGCGGCTCCCCGTTGTGCAAGCAAGTAGGTACTTGCTTGCCCCATTTGTTTGCCCGTTTACTATAGAGTCGTGCATCCGCCGCCCCGGCCGTCAGTGGCCCAACCCCTTACAGGCGAAGCCCTTTGATCGCGACCCTGGTCGCGGTCTTCGTTCTGAGTGGCGCGGCCGGACTCATCTACGAGTCCATCTGGAGCCGGTACCTCGGGCTCTTCGTCGGACACAGCGCGTACGCCCAGATCATCGTCCTCGTCATCTTCCTGGGCGGGATGTCGCTGGGCGCGCACCTCGCCGGACGCTGGTCCAACCGGATGCGCTCGCCGCTCCTCTGGTACGCGGGCATCGAGTTCGTGGTCGGCGTTATGGGCCACGTGTTTCACAGCGTCTTCTCGGCAAGCACCGCGTGGGCCTACGCCTCTGTGTTCCCCTCGGTGTCGGGCGTGGTACTCCTGTCGCTCAAGTGGGCCATCGCGAGCGCTGCTCATCCTGCCCCAGTCCATCCTCCTCGGCGCCACCTTCCCGCTCATGGGCGCGGGCGTCATCCGCCTCGCACGCGCGGAGCGGACGCCGGGCCGGCTGCTGGCGACTCCTCTACTTCGCGAACAGCCTCGGCGCGGCCATCGGCGTGCTCGTCGCCGGCTTCTATCTGATCGGTGCTTACGGTCTGCCCGGCACGCTGCTCGTCGCGGGATTCATGAATGTCGTCGCCGGCGCGGTGGTGTTCTTCGTGGCGCGGTTCGGCGAGCTCGCGCCGCTCGGGCCCCGGGCGCGCCGTCCCGCCCGACGCCACGCCACCCGAGACGGAACCGCCGACGCCGCCCGCGCTCTGGCGGCCGCTTCTGATCGTCAGCTTCGGCACCGCGGTCGCCTCGTTCGTCTACGAGATCGCCTGGATCCGCATGCTGTCGCTGGTCCTCGGCAGCGCGACGCATTCGTTCGAGCTCATGCTGTCCGCCTTCATCCTCGGACTGGCGCTCGGCGCGCTGTGGATCCGGAAGCGCGCGGACCGGCTCAGGGATCCCGTGCGGTTCCTCGGCATCGTGCAGTGGCTGATGGGCGTTCTCGCGGTCGCGACGCTGCCGCTCTACGTGGCGTCGTTCGACTGGATGAGCGCGGTGCTCCGGACCGTTCAGCAGAACGAGAACGGATATCGCGCTGTTCCAGCGTCACGCGGTACGGCATCGCCCTGCTCGTCATGCTGCCCGCGACGTTCTGCGCCGGCATGACGCTGCCGCTCATCACGCGCACGCTCATGCGCGGCGCCGCGGGCGAGCGCGCCATCGGGGCGGTGTACGCGGCGAACACGCTCGGCTCGATCGTCGGCGTCGATCCTGGCGGGCCTCGCTGCTGATGCCGCTGCTCGGCCTCAAGCGGCTGCTGGTGTTCGGCGCGCTCATCGACATCGGGTTGGGTGTGTGGCTCGTCAGCGGCTTACGGCTCACCGCTTACCGTTTGCCGCCGGCAAGCGGCGAGCGGCAAGCGGTAAGCCGATTCCACGGCGCCCCGGCGCTGACGCTCCCCGTGATCGGCACCCTGGTGGTGCTGGCGCTCGTCGCGCTGCTGACACGGTTCGATCTCGCGCGCATCACGAGCGGCGTCTACCGCCACGGCATCGTGGAGAAGTCCACGGGATACAACTTTCCGTTCTACAAGGACGGCCGCACCGCGACGGTGAGCGTGCGGCGCGGCCTGGACGGATTCACCACGCTCGCGACCAACGGCAAGCCGGACGCGTCCATGGAGGCCGCGTGGATGGACACGGCGTCCACTCCCGACGACGACGAGCGCCAGCTGCGGCGCGACATCGCGACCCAATTCCTGCTGCCGCTGATCACCCTGGCGCACGCGCCGAACGCCCGGAACCTGGCGATCATCGGACACGGCTCGGGCATGTCGTCGCACGTGCTGCTCGGCAGCCCGCGCGTGCGCGAGGCGGTGACCATCGAGATCGAGCCCGAGATGATCAACGCGTCGCGGCAATTCCGGCCTGCGAACAACCGCGTGTTCGACGACCCGCGCTCCACGTTCGTGATCGACGACGCGAAGTCGTACTTCGCGTCGTCCGGACGCAAGTTCGACCTCATCCTCTCGGAGCCGTCCAACCCGTGGGTGAACGGCGTGTCCGGGCTCTTCACGCGCGAGTTCTACTCGCGCGTCCGGACGCAGCTCGCGCCCGCGGGCGTGTTCGGCCAGTGGTTGCACCTCTACGAGCTGAACGACGGTCTGGTGACGTCGGTGCTGGCCGCGATCGACGCGGTGTTCCCGTCGTACGAGGTGTTCTACACGTCGAACGCGGACATTCTCGTGGTCGCGGCGAACGCGCCCCTTCGCGCGCCCGACTGGACGGTGACGTCGCTGCCGGGTATCGCGCGCGACCTGCGCCACGTGGTGCCCATCGGAGCCGAGACGTTCGAGGCGCTGCGCCTCGGCGGACGGGACGTGCTGCACCCGCTCATGCTGTCGCATGGCAGCTCCAATTCCGACTTCTTCCCGGTCCTGGACCTCGGCGCCGAGCGCACGCGCTTCATGCACGAGGACGCGGAGGGATACAACAGTCTCACCGAAGGCAGATTCGACGTCGTCGCCGCGCTCAGCGGACGCCGGGCCGGCTTCGGCTCGATCGGCGCCACCGCCGTCCCCGAAGTCGCGCGTCCGGTGGCGCTCGCGCTTGGCGTCCGCCTGCGCGCGATGCGCACGCTGCCCCAATCGGTCACCGACCAGATGCCGCGCGACGAGGATCTCCGCGCGGCACTCTATCGGCGGGATCAGCTCGACCGCATGACGGCGACCCCCAGGCCGCCCGCCGACTGGCATTCGTGGATGAAGGCGGTCGTCGAGGTGGACGAAGACCTTCACGGCGGCACCGCGGGCGTGGCGGACACCGGGTTCTTCGGCACGATGCGCCGGTTCGCGGCCGGACACGGCGCGCCGGTCGAGGCGCGCGCTGGCATCGAGTTCCTCAACGGAATCGCCGCGTGGGACTGGCCGAAGGCGGCCATCTCGTCCGAGGCGCTGGTGGCGACGACCGATTCCATCGAGTGGATCCCGGATTTCCTGCTCCGCAACGGCGCCGCCGTGGCGTACACCATGATCGGCGACACCACCGGCGCGCGCGACGTGTTGCGCACCTTCGCGCGTCGCACCAACGACGACCGGTTCCGGGAGCGGGTGATCGCGTCGTACCTGGTCTATCAGGACACCGCGCTCCGCCGTCGCAGGGGTTGGAAATAGCCGAATGACGGATGCGCGGCTGCGACTACTGGGCCGCGGAATGGCCGTCCTCTGGATCGCGGCCGTCGCCGTGGTTTCGGTCCAGGCGACGGTGCACCACACGAACAACTTCGAGACGTTCCGGACGTCGTGGTTCAACCTGATCGCGGGGCGCGATCTCTACGGCCTGAATGCGCAGCACATCGACTATTTCAAGTATTCGCCGACGTTCGCGCTGCTGTTCGCGCCGTTCGCCCTGGTTCCGTTCGGCGTCGGCGTGTTCGCGTGGAACGCGGTCAACGCGGGCATCCTGTACTGGGCCCTCGGCCGCGTCCTCGACGCCGACCGCGCACTGACGGCGCGGGCCATCGTCTTCCTCGACGCGATCGGCTCGATGCAGAACGTCCAGAGCAACGCGCTGAGCGCCGGCCTGATCATCCTGACGCTGGCCGAGCTGGATCGGCGCCGCGAGTTCAGGGCGGCGCTCGCCGTCTCGCTGGGGACGGTGATCAAGATCTTTCCGATCGTCGCGGCGCTGTTTTCCATGTTCCGGCCGTATCGTCTGCCCCGCTTTGCGCTCATGGGTGTGCTGACGGGGCTCGCGCTGATCGCGGCGCCGCTCGTGGTCATCTCGCCGGCCGAGCTGCTGGAGCAGTACCGCTCGTGGGGCGCCCTGTCACGCACAGACGCGATGACGCGCGGGTACTCGGTCATGGAGCAGATTCACCTCTGGAACGGCGCCGACTGGCCCAACTGGCCCGTGCAGCTCGCAGGCGCCGCGATCCTCGTGGCTCCGCTCGGGCGACTCTCGCTGTGGGGACTGCCGCGCTTCCGGCTGCTCTTCCTTGCGTCGGTGCTGATGTTTTGCGTGCTGTTCAACCACAAGGCAGAAAGCCCCACGTTCGTCGTCGCGGTCGCCGGCGTCGCTATCTGGTTCGTGCTGGCGCGGAAGGATTGGTTCACGTGGACGGCATTCGCGATCACGATGGTGGGCACGGTGCTCTCCTCCAGCGACGTGATGCCCGAGGCACTCCAGGAGGGATTCTTCGAGCCTTACCGCTTCAAGACCATTCCGGTGCTCGTGACCTGGCTCATCGCGCAGTGGGAGCTCTGGCGCAGGGACGGGCGCGCCTCGGTCTGGCACCCGGTGTCTAGCGCCTGACGGTATCCCGGCTCGAGACGCTCGCCATCGCCTTGCGCAGCGACTGTGCCTTGTCGAGATGCTTTTGCAGGATGGGAATGGACCGGACGATGAACGCGCGCGTCTCCGGGTTGGAGTTGGCCGCGAGCGCGCGCGCCGTGTTCTCCAACGCGGAGTGGTGGATCGCGATCGCGTACTCCAGGTAGGCGCGGTCCCATCCGGCGCCCGGGCCGCCGGCGTCCAGGCGCTCGCGCAGGATCGACGGGGGCTCGTCCGGACGGACCAGCGGGGACTGCACGGCGAGGCCCATTTCGGTGGCGAGACGCTCGAGCTCGCGGCGCAGCGCGCGGTGCTCGCGGGTGATCGCGCGGCCGAAGTCCTTGACCGCCGGCGCCCACGCCTGTGTCGCCCCAAGGGAGCCCACGGCGCTGTCGGACGCGTGGACGTGGTCGAGCAGCCCCAGCACGTGCTCCGGGCGCAGCGACGCGGCCGCGACCGCGGCGATGCTGTCGCGCCGTCCGGCAGTGTCAAGCGGGGCTTCCGAGCCGCGTGAGGCGCAGCCCGCCAGGCCGCAGAGCGCCAGCGCGGCGATTCTGTTCATGGTCTGCCTCGAAGCGTTCCAGCGGTCTCGAGATTCGCAATTTGCGTACGCGCCAGGGTCACGCCGCGGTTGCCCGATGGCCACACATTCGTTTCACGTGTGTGAGGAACTACCGATGACGGGACGCTGCTGCCTGAGAGGCTTGCTGCTGTTGATCTGCGCCGCCGCATCCGCGGCCGCGCAGCAATGGACCGCGGGCCTCAGGACGGGCATTTCACAGGGCGGCTTCACGGGGAGCCGGGAGTTCAGCTGGGGCTTCACGCAGCCGGCCACGTCGCTGTTCCTCGTGCGGACGTTCGGCGCGCGATCGGCTGTCGTTGCGGAAGTCACGCACGCACGGCATGTCGGGGAATCGCAACCGACCGGGTCCACTCTCAAGCTCACGGCGGACTACCTGCAGCTCCCGCTGCTGGCGCGGTTCGGGCTGCCGCTGGACCGGGTGACGCCCTACGCGTTGGGCGGACCATTCATCGGCCTGAAGCTCCGCTGTACGTTCGAGTTCTCGGGCGGGGGCATCAGGAGCGAGGACGACTGCGACTCGGATCGCGGTGTCCAATCCAACAAAGTGGACTTCGGTCTCACGGCCGGCGCCGGACTCGCGACGGTCGTCGGCATCGCGTCGGTGGGAATCGAAGGGCGCTATACGGCCGGGATGCGCGCGTTCGTGGTGCCATTGGACGAGCGTCAGTCACGCAGCTACGGATGGTCCGTCCAGCTGGTTGTGTCGAAGCCGCTGCGCACCCCCGCGCGCGCGCCGTCACCCGCTCCTCCCCCGCGCGTGTCCACCATTGTCCGTGCCGGTCCACCCGCGGCAGGGCAACCTGCCGGCGGCATGGCGCTTCCCGCCGCGTTCGCGCAGCGTGTGACCGTCAGGTCAGGGAACGCCCGATCGCTGCTGCTCGCGCTCGCGCGCGAATCGGGCCTGAACATCGTGGTGTGGCCGGACGTCAAGAAACACGTGTCGCTTTCGTTGTCGAACGTCACGGCGTACGAGGCCATCAATGCGATCATGGACGCCGCGGACTTGTCGCTCGTAGCACCGGCGGTGGCCACCTCGCCCGCGGTGTTCTACCGGCTGCCCACCGACGTCAACCAGAATCCGGCTGGAAAGATCAGGACGAAGGCCGCCGTGAACGCGGAGCTGGCGAAGTGGGTAGGCGTGAGCCGGTCAGCGCCGTCGCGTCCGCGCTGACGCGCGGCGCGGGAACTCACCTGAGTCTGGCGCGCGCGATGTCGGCGGTGCGCTGATCCCTGGACGCGATGGCCATTCCAAGGACTTTCTCCCAGAGAGCACGCGCGTTCGCGGAGTCACCGGCCCGGTCGAGCGCGGTCGCCAACTGGAAGGTCGCTCCGTAGTGCGTTGGCCTGCGCTCGAGCACCCTGCGGAAGTGCTCCGCGGCCGCCCTCGCGTTCTTCTGGCGATACAGGAGATCGAGCCCCAGCGCCATCCGGCGCTCCTCGCTCAGCGAGTCCCCGCCGACGAGACGTGAACGGGCCACTCGCGCACTGGCCGTGTCCTGCGCGGCCTCGGCGTTCTTCAGGACGGTCTCCCACTGGCGCCGCGCCTCGGCTGTCCTCCCCGCACGATCGAGCGCGACGGCGAGCTGGTACGTGGCCCCGTAATGCGCCGGATTCAGCTCCAGCACCTTCCGGAACGCCGCCTCCGCCGCGACGGGGTCCTTTCGCTCGTGCAGCAACGACATGCCCTGCTGAACGAGCGCTGCCTGGGCGTCGGTGGAGGCGGCCAAAGGTTCGATGGCGAGCATGCGCTCCGTCTGCTCCAGCGAACGCTGCGTGTCGCCGAGGCCCGCGTAGGCCGCCGCGAGACCCTTGGCGTTGCGATAGGGCTCCAGGCTCACGCGGCCGGACGCGAGGAAATCGTCGCGGGCAGCGGCATACTCCCGGAGCGCGAGGTGGAACTCACCGCGCCAGGTGAGCGCCGAGCCGCTGTAGCGGTCGTACTCGACCGCGCGATCATAGTGGCCGCGGGCTCGCTCGACGTCGCCGAGGCGGTTGTACGCGACACCGAGATTGATGTGCGTGTAGTACCAGTACGGCGCGAGCTCCAGCGACGACTGGAACTGGCGCATCGCGCCGGTCATGTCGTTCGCCGCCATGAGACTCACGCCATAGTTCAGGTGGGCGCGGGAAGACGGAGCCTTGGCCAGCACGTCGCGCCAGAAGCGCTCCGACGTCGAGAAGACTTCGTTGCGGCGGTAGGTAAGCGTCGTGAGCGCGACGAGGATCACGGCGGCGCCGCCGGCAATGGCCGCGCGAGTGGCGCCCCGAGCCGGCCACTGCCTGAGCAGCGTTCCCGCGGGAATGACCAGCGCCAGCGAGAGAATGCCGATCGGCAAATAGGGCCGGTGCTCGTTGACCATTTCCGCGAGCGGGGCAACGGAGGAGGTCGGGCTGAGCAGCGCCAGCGCCGCGATGGCCAGGAACATCAGATACGGTGCGCGTCGCCACGCGGCGATCAGCGCGGTGCCCACGAGCACCCATGCGCCGAGCGCCAGCAGGACGACCGGCTCGTACCAGGAGCGGTACACCGGGTACGCGAGGTTGTCCGCGACGAGCCGGACCGGCGCGAGCCAGCGCAGCACGTAGTGCCACCACGCGGTCAGCTGCGTGAGGAAGTACGTGTACGCTCCGACGTCCGGCGCGTGGCGCGTGTCCGCGAATGGGAAGGGCGCCATGACCCTCCATCGCAGAACGAAATAGACGGCGGTGATGGCCAGGGCGGGCGCGAGCCGGCGCAGCGTTCGGCCGTCGAAGGTGTCGCGCACGGCGCCGGCGAACGAGCGCTCGGGCGTCTCCCGCGCGCGCTGCCAGAGGTCGAAGGCCCAGAGGGCGCCGAGGGCGCCGACCGCTTCGACTTTCGTGAAGAGCGCCAGAGCGTAGAAGAGCGCGGCCAGCCACTGGGGGCGGTCGTACGGTTTGCCGGGCGCCGACCGCATGTACGCCAGCAACGCGGGAAGCAGGAACGCGGCGGTGAGCAACGACGACCGCGCGTTGAAGTAGTTCACGACGCCGGACGCCGCGGGGTGAATCGCGAAGATCAGCGCCGCGGCGAAGGCGATGCGATCGGGGTTCGGCGGTGGATCGCGTTGCAGGAGCAGCACACGCCGGCAGAGCGCGAAGATGCCCAGGGTGACAAGGGCGTGTAGCAGGATCTGCGTGAAGTGCCACCACCGGGTGTCGTAGCCGCCCAGGCGGTAGTTCAGCGCATAGGTGACCTGGAGGATCGGGCGGTAGTCGGCCTGCTCGCGAACGCTGGTGTAGGTCCCGGGATCGACGAAATAGCGCGGGATCGTGCTCAGCGAGCGGACGCTCGGATTGTTGACGAGCGTGTACGCGTCGTCGAGATGGAACGCGTGGCGATAGTTGTTCGAGTAGATCGCAAAGGGTGCCGCGACCAGCAGCGCGATCCCAAGCAGCTTCTTGCCTGCCAGGCGCGCGAGTTGTCGAACTACGTGCATCCCCGGTCTGCTACGGCGTGCACACGGCGAACACCATGTTGTTAGCGTTGGCCTGGCTGAAGAGCGCCGTCCAGCCGTTTGGAACAGTGCCGTCTACAGGGATCGTGCCTGCGGTGGTGCCGGTCACGGCACCGGAGACCGGATAGGAGCTGGTGATCGTTCCGTTCGTTCGACGCGCGCCGCCGCCCAGGAGCCTGCTGCCCGCCGGACACGCCACGGTGAGAGTCGTGTTGGTTGCCTGGTGAACTTGCACGGTCGAAGTCACTGGGCCGGTCGGTCCGGTTGCACCGGTCGGGCCAGTTGCTCCAGTTGGACCGGTTACACCGGTCGCACCCGTGGGTCCTGTCGCGCCAGTAGCACCCGTCGGGCCAGTCGCACCGTCAGCGCCAGTCGGTCCCGTTGGTCCAGTCGCGCCGGTAGCACCAGTCGCACCGGTTGGTCCGGTGGCGCCAGGGGCACCGGTCGGGCCGGTTGCGCCATCAGCACCAGTGGCGCCGTCAGCACCTGTCGGTCCCGTGGGGCCAGTAGCACCAGTCGCGCCGGTAGCGCCCGTCGGACCGGTCGCACCATCAGCACCAGTCGGTCCTGTTGGTCCGGTCGCGCCGGTGGCGCCTGTGGCACCGGTCGGCCCGGTTGCGCCATCAGCGCCCGTTGGTCCCGTGGGGCCAGTCGCGCCAGTAGCACCGGTCGGTCCAGTCGGTCCAGTGACACCTGTAGCTCCGGTGGCACCAGTGGCTCCGGTGGCACCGTCAGCGCCGGTGGGTCCAGTGGCGCCGGTAGCGCCCGTAGGACCGGTCGGTCCCGCGGGGCCAGTAGCACCGGTCGCGCCGGTAGCACCCGTCGGACCGGTCGCGCCATCTGCACCGGTCGGTCCAGTCGGTCCAGTGACACCTGTAGCTCCAGTGGCTCCGGTGGCACCGTCAGCGCCGGTGGGTCCAGTGGCGCCGGTAGCGCCCGTAGGACCGGTCGCGCCGGTAGCACCCGTCGGACCGGTTGGGCCGGTGGCGCCATCCGCGCCGGTGGGCCCAGTCGCGCCCGTAGCACCAGTCGGTCCAGTGGCTCCGGTTGCGCCGGTGGCACCGTCAGCGCCGGTTGGTCCCGTTGCTCCGGTCGCGCCTGTGGCGCCTGTGGCGCCTGTGGCACCCGTTGGCCCGGTTGCGCCATCAGCGCCCGTCGGTCCGGTGGGGCCAATCACGCCCGTAGCACCGGTCGCTCCAGTGGCGCCGGTAGCCCCCGTAGCACCGGTCGCTCCAGTGAGTCCTGTCGCGCCAGTCGCACCCGTTGGACCAGTCGCACCTTCAGCGCCAGTCGGTCCCGTAGGGCCAGTCGCTCCCGTCGTTCCAGTGGCACCTGTAGCTCCGGTGGCACCAGTGGCGCCGTCAGCGCCGGTCGGGCCAGTAGCTCCGGTGGCGCCAGTAGCTCCGGTTGCGCCGGTCGCACCGTCAGCGCCAGTCGGTCCCATCGGTCCGGTCGCGCCAGTGGCGCCAGTGACACCGGTCGGGCCAGTTGCGCCATCAGCGCCCGTCGGTCCGGTGGGGCCAGTCGCGCCAGTAGCACCGGTCGCTCCAGTCGGTCCAGTGACACCCGTAGCTCCGGTGGCACCAGTGGCTCCGGTTGCGCCGGTCGCACCGTCAGCACCGGTTGGTCCAGTAGCTCCTGTTGCGCCGTTAGCACCCGTCGGGCCGGTCGCTCCATCGGCGCCGGTCGGTCCAGTGGCTCCGGTGGAACCAGTGGCTCCGGTTGGGCCGGTCGCACCGTCAGCGCCAGTCGGTCCAGTGGCGCCCGTAGCTCCGGTGGCACCATTGGCTCCCGTGGCACCGTCAGCGCCGGTCGGTCCAGTGGCGCCGGTAGCACCCGTAGGACCGGTAGCCCCAGTGGGTCCAGTCGCGCCGGTTGCTCCAGTCACACCAGTGGCTCCGGTCGCACCTGTGGGTCCGATCGGTCCCGTGTCGCCGGTGGCACCAGTCGCTCCAGTCACACCGGTGGCTCCGGTCGCACCTGTGGGTCCGATCGGTCCCGTGTCGCCGGTGGCGCCAGTTGCTCCAGTCACACCCGTGGCCCCGGTCGCGCCTGTGGGTCCGATCGGTCCTGTGTCACCAGTAGCGCCTGTCACCCCAGGAGCGCCGTTGGCTCCGGTGGCGCCCGTCGCTCCAGTGACCCCGGTCGCGCCTGTAGGCCCAATCGGTCCCGTGTCGCCAGTAGCGCCAGTTGCTCCAGTCACACCCGTGGCCCCGGTCGCGCCTGTGGGTCCGATCGGTCCTGTGTCACCAGTCGCGCCAGTCGCACCAGTAGAGCCCGTGGCGCCCGTCGCTCCAGTGACCCCGGTCGAGCCCGTAGGCCCAATCGGTCCCGTGTCTCCTGTGACGCCGGTTGCTCCAGTCGCACCAGTGGCCCCGGTCGCACCCGTGGGTCCGATCGGTCCTGTGTCACCAGTAGCGCCTGTCGCTCCAGTCGCTCCAGGAGCGCCGTTGGCTCCGGTGGCGCCCGTCGCTCCAGTGACTCCGGTCGCGCCTGTAGGCCCAATCGGTCCCGTGTCTCCTGTGGCGCCGGTTGCTCCAGTCGCTCCGGTGGCTCCGGTCGCACCCGTGGGTCCGATCGGTCCCGTGTCTCCTGTGGCGCCAGTTGCTCCAGTCACACCCGTGGCCCCGGTCGCGCCTGTGGGTCCGATCGGTCCTGTGTCACCAGTGGCGCCGGTTGCTCCAGTCGCTCCAGGAGCGCCGTTGGCTCCCGTGGCGCCCGTCGCTCCAGTGACCCCGGTCGCGCCTGTAGGCCCAATCGGTCCCGTGTCTCCTGTGGCGCCGGTTGCTCCAGTCGCACCGGTGGCCCCGGTCGCACCCGTGAGTCCAATCGGTCCTGTGTCACCAGTAGCGCCTGTCGCTCCAGGAGCGCCGTTGGCGCCCGTCGCTCCGATGGGTCCCGTGTCTCCGGTTGCGCCCGTTGGTCCGGTTGCGCCGGAAGGGCCGACCGCGCCAGTTGGCCCGGTGGGACCGCTCGGGCCAATCGGTCCGGTGTCGCCAGTGGCGCCATTCGCGCCAGGAACTCCGGCCGCACCGGTTGCACCATTAGGCCCTGTGGGTCCAGTGGCTCCAGTCGCTCCGTCCGCACCGGCAGGACCAGCCGCGCCCGTGGCTCCGGCGGGACCTACCGATCCCGTCGCACCCGTTGGCCCGGTCACTCCCGTGGCGCCTGTGGCGCCCGTTGCACCGTCCACACCCGAGGGCCCGGTGGCACCGGTAGCCCCTATGCCTCCTACCGCGCCGGTTGGTCCGGTCGGTCCCGTCGCACCAGTCGCACCAGTCGCACCAGTCGCACCAGTCGCACCAGTCGCACCAGTCGCACCAGTCGCACCAGTCGCACCAGCGGCGCTACTGATCAGCCAGTTGAACTCGACGTGCGTCGCTGCCACGCAGGATGCGGGAACGCCCGTCTGACGGATCCGGTACACGGTTCCTGTCGCCGGGACATAACACGCGTAGACGGTGTCGGCGGGACTCTGGGCTCGCGCGTCCGACGCCACCAGAAGCGGCGCCAGGGACAGCACGGCGAAAGCCACGACCCTGCTTCGGGTCCGCATAGTCTCGAGGTCTCCCAGTGGCCGGCGTTACGGGAACAGCGCGACTTCGAAGCCGCCGTTCACGATCCTAGAGACCTGGTGCAGCACCAGCGCGATAGCCGTGACGTCAGGACCATCCGCGAGCGACGCGCCGCCGGACATGTACTCGGTCAGCACGTTCTCCGTGACGCGGACGTGAAAACGCGCCCGCTGCGCATCGCCGGCCTGCAGCGCACCCTCGAGCTCCGAAATGTCGAACACCGCGCGATCGCGGATCACGGGATTCGAGATGTTCGGAGCGAGACGCAGGCGCGCGTCCGTCACGGCCGGGAGCACCTGACTGACCGCGGCTGGATCGAGCCCGCCCTGGGGCGCGGTGGGGCCGTCGCTGCAGGCTGCGGTCAACAACACGACGGACGCGAACGCGACGTTCACCCGCGACGCACTGCGCCGCTGGAACGAACCGACATCCGCGTTCTGGTTTCGACCGGCCATTCGCCCCTGAGGATTCTGAACGCCGGGACCGGCGTTGCAGTCAGGACGAATTTCTTGCCAAAGCGTTACGAAGTCCGTGAGCCAGGCCACCTGCTACAAAACGTGCCGCTTCAACCCCTTACAGGAATGGCTGACGCCCGTTCAGGAAATATCCGCAAAGGCCCGGTCGAGCCGGGCCGCCGCATCGTCCACTTCACTTGCAGAAACCAACATGGACGGTGCAATCCGCAAGACGTTGCCGTAGAGGCCACCTTTGCCGATGAGCAGGCCTTGCTTTTTCGCCGCCTCGAGCAGCCGGGTGGTGCGTTTGGGCGCCGGCTCTTTCGTCTTGCGGTCCTCCACCAGCTCGACGCCCTGCATCAGGCCCATGCCGCGCACGTCGCCGATCACGGGGTACTTGTCCTTGAGCGCGAGCAGGTGGTCGCGAAGCTGACGCCCACGTTCGGCCGACCGACCGGGCGTATCCTCACGCTCCATGACGTCGATCGTCGCCTCTGCCGCCGTCATCGTGATGGGGCTGCCGCCGAACGTGGAGATGGTGAGACCGGTGAACGCGTTGGCGACTTCTTCCGTCGCGACGGTTGCGCCGACGGCGAAGCCGCTGGCGATGCTCTTCGCGAACGTCATGATCTCGGGCTCGACACCCCAGTGCTCGATGCCGCACCAGTGGTCGCCGGTACGCCCGAATCCCGTCTGGACCTCGTCGCAAATGAAGACGCCGCCGTAATTGCGGACAATGCCGACGGCGATCTGGAAATACTCCTTCGGCGGCGTGATGAATCCGCCGACGCCGGCGATCGGTTCCGCGATGAACGCGGCCGGCTGCCCGGTGGTCTCGGTGCGGATCAACTCCTCGATGTCGCGCGCGCAGCGAATCTCGCAGCTCGGGTACGTGAGGCCCAGCGGACAGCGATAGCAGTACGGAGCGAGCGCGTGCTTCACGCCGGCGACTTGCGTCGGAACGAGACGCCACGGAGCCTGACCCGTGAGCGCCTGTGCCGTGAGGCTGCGCCCGGAGTATCCGTGACGCAGCGCGATGATCTCCTGTTTGCCGGTGTACAGCTTGGCGAGCAGGATCGCGGTCTCGTTGGCCTCGGTGCCGCTGGTGGTGAAGAGACTCTTCTTGAGCTTCCCCGGCGTGAGCTGCGCCAGGCGCCTCGCCACGCTCACCTGCGGCGCACTCTGGTACAGCGTGGACGTGTGGCCGAGCTGTTCCAGCTGCCCCTGCACGCGCGACACGACTTCGTCGTGGCAGTGTCCGAGCCCGAGCGTGAGAATCCCGCCGAAGAAATCGAGGTACTCGCGTCCGTCGGCGTCGAACGCCCACGAGCCCTTACCCTTCGTGAGAACGACGGGCTCCTCGTAGTAGTTCGCGACGCAGGGGAAGAGGAATTCCTTGTGCCCTGCGCGGACTGCGCGTGCATCGACCGCACCGCCATCGGGCACGATGCGCGATGCAGGAGGAGTGAGTGTCGCGGGCGCGACGCCGCCGGTTGCCTTGGTCATGTCCACCTCGAGATGACAACCTTCTTGTCCGTGTAGAACTCGACGGAATCCTTGCCGTGCGCCTTGAGGTCGCCGAAGAACGAGCCCTTGGTGCCTCCGAACGGGAAGAACGCCATCGGCGCCGCGACGCCGACGTTCACGCCGATCATGCTGACGCCCACGCGATAGCGAAACTCGCGCGCCGCCTTGCCGCTCGTCGTGAAGATCGACACGGCGTTGCCGTATTCACTGGCGCGCACCCGCTTCACCGCCTCGTCCAGCGTATCCGCCCTGGTGATGGTCGCAACCGGCCCGAAGATTTCCTCGCGGCCGATCTGCATCGCGGGATCCACCTGGTCGAACACCGTCGCGCCGATGAAAGCGCCGTTGGGATACTTCGCCACCTTCGCGTTCCGGCCGTCCAGCGCGAGCTTGGCGCCCTCGCTCACTCCCGCCTCGATGAAGCCAAGCACGCGCTCGCGGTGTTTCTGCGACACGAGAGGACCCATCTTGACGCCGGCGTCGAGGCCATTGCCGAGCCGCAGGGTCTTTGCGTGCTTCACCAGCTTCTCCCGGAGGAGCTCGTAGCTCGAGCCGGTGCCGACGACGACGCTGCCCGCCAGACAACGCTGACCGGCGCACCCGAACACGGACTCGCCGATGGCCTCGACGGCACGGTCCAGGTCCGCATCCGGCATCACGATCATGTGGTTCTTCGCGCCGCCCAGGGCCTGCACCCGCTTGCCATGCTCGGCGGCGGTCTTGTAGACGTAGCGTGCCACGGGACTGGACCCGACAAAGGACACGCCTGCCACGTCGGGATGGCGCAGCAGTGCGTCCACGGCGTCCTTGCCGCCGTTCACCAGGTTCATCACGCCCTTGGGAAGCCCCGCCTGCTGCAGCAGCTCGACGATCTTGAGCTGCGAGAGCGGGACCTGCTCGCTGGGCTTGAGCACGAACGAGTTGCCGGCCGCGATGGCGTAGGGATAGAACCAGAGCGGCACCATCGCGGGGAAGTTGAAGGGCGTGATGGCCGCGAAGACGCCCATGGGTTGGCGCACGTACTCGCAGTCGATGCCGCTCGCGACGTCCTCGAGTGTGTCGCCCAGCATCAGCGTCGGCATGCCACACGCATGCTCGACGTTCTCGATGCCGCGACGCAGCGAGCCGCGCGCTTCGTCGATGGTCTTGCCGTTTTCCTGCGTGACGAGCCGCGCAATGTCGTCGAAGTGCTGCTCGAGCAGCGCCTTGAACTTGAAGAGCACGCGGGCGCGCTGGACGACCGGCGTCTCGCGCCACTTGGGGAACGCTTCGCGCGCGGCGCGAACGGCTTCGCTCACCTCGGTCGTGCCGCACATCGGCACCTTGCCGAGGGGCTCGCCGGTGGCGGGGTTGGTGAGCTCGTGCCAGGAGGAGGGGCTCGCCGACAGCCATTCGCCGCCGACGAAGTTCTTGACCTTCTGCATGTCCCAAAGTTCGCGTCGGAACACGCCGCGGCAAGGGATGCTGCGCGCGGAGTAGCCGCCGTTGCGGTCAGGAGACAGCTTTCCGCCCATGCCCGCCGTCGGACAGAGCGTCAAACGGAAGGACGGAATCGCCAAGGCCACCGGACGCGCGATGTACGCGGACGACCTGTCCTTTCCCGGAATGCTCTACGGGCGGACGATCCGGACGACGGTCCCCGCGGGCCGCATCACCAACGTCCGGTACGAATTCGACACCGCCGGATTCACCATCTGCACGATCAGCGCGACATTCCCGGGCGGAACATCGTCTCGCTCATCGTGGACGATCAGCCGTGCCTCGTGGAGAGCGAGGTACGCCACGTCGCCGAGCCGGTGGTGCTCCTCGCGCACGAGGACCGCGATGCGCTGCTGACGGCGAACGTGGTGCTCGAGTACGAGGAAACGACACCGCGTGTTCGATCCGCTGACCTCGAGCCAGGTGTTCAAGGAGCTGCTGATCGAGAAGGGCAACCTCGAGCGGGGGTTCGCGAACGCGGACGTCGTCGTCGAGGGCACGTACCGCACGGGGCATCAGGAGCACGTCTACATCGAGACCAACGGGGTCGATCGCCGTGCCGGAGCAGAACGGTGGCATCGCGGTCTACGGCTCGATCCAGTGCCCCTACTACGTGGACCGCGCGCTGCGCGTGCTGCTGGGTCCCGGGCGCTTCGTGCGCGTCGTCCAGACCGAGACCGGCGGCGGGTTCGGCGGCAAGGAGGAGTATCCGTCGATGCTCGCCGGCCACGCCGCGCTGCTGCGCTCAAGAGCGGGTCGCCCGGTGAAGATCGTGTACGACCGCGTCGAGGACATGCTCGCCACGACCAAGCGGCACCCGTCCATCGTGCGCCACCGGACCGGCGTGAAGAAGGACGGACGCATCACCGCGATGGACGTCGACGTCGTGATCGACGGCGGGGCGTACGTCACGCTCAGCCCGGTGGTGCTCTCGCGCGGCGGCATCCACGCCGCGGGCCCGTACCGCTGCGCCAACACACGCATCCGCGGGCGCGCGATGTTCACGAACACGCCGCCCAACGGCGCGTTTCGCGGGTTCGGCGCGCCGCAGACGCAGTTCGCCATGGAAGTGCACATGGACCGCATCGCCGAAACACTCGGCATGGATCCCGGTGAAGCTGCGCGAGCACAACGCGCTGCGGCCGGGCGACACTCACCGCGACGGGCCAGAAGCTCGGCGACGACTGCAGCGCGCTCGCGGTGCTCAGGGAGGCGGTGAAGCGATCGGGCTACCGGCGCAAGCGCGAAGCGATACAAGGGCACCAACAGGGGAATCGGCCTCGCGCTGTTCTACCACGGCTCCGGCTTCACCGGCAGCGGTGAGCTGAAGCTGGCGTCGCGCGCGGCAGTCGAGTGCACCGAGCGACGGCGTCCGCCTGCTCGTCTCGAGCACCGAGATCGGACAGGGCACGCGCACCATGCACGCGCAGATCGTCGCCGACGCGATGGGAATTCCGTACGAGCAGGTCGAGGTCGCGCCGGTCGACACGTCCGTCGTTCCCGACAGCGGTCCTACCGTCGCGTCGCGCACCTGCATGGTCGTGGGAAAGATCCTGGAGCGCGCCGCGGCGGAGCTGAAGGAAAAGCTCGGCGGCATGTCACCGGCCGAGTACTTCCGGAAGCACGGCCCGTGACGCGTCGAGAAGGAGCACGAGCCGCCCGAATGGCTCAAGTGGGACGAGGCGCGGTACCGCGGCGATGCCTACGCCACCTTCGCCTGGGCCTGCGACGTCGCCGAGGTGGAGCTGGACCGGGACACGTTCGAGGTCCGTCCGCTGCGCATCACCGCCGTGCAGGACATCGGCAAGGCGATTCACCCGGCGCTCGCGACGGGCCAGATCGAGGGCGGCACCGGCGCAGGGCGTCGGCTTCGCGCTCATCGAGCAGGTGGTGATGAAGAACGGCGCGATGGCCAACGCGCAGCTCACCAACTACACGATCCCGACGACGCTCGACACGCCCGCCATGGACGTGGTGTTCCTCGAGAATCCGTTCCCCGAGGGCCCGTTCGGGGCGAAGGGCCTCGGCGAGCTGCCCATCGACGGCCCGGCTCCGGCGATCGTGAACGCCATCCGGTCGCTGGGAATCGATGTTCGGGAAGTCCCCGCGACGCCTGAAGTGCTGTTCTCGGCTGTCCGTTCTCGGCAGTCCGCTGAGCGGCACCACGATGTGCTCACCTACGGAGCACCAATCCGGCCGCCCGTGGAGGTTCTTCACGGTGCCTCGTGAGACTGGTGAAAAGCCCCACAGATCGAAGGTCGTTGAGATGCACGCGGATTTCGCTGATTTCGCCGATCCTCCTTGGGGGACGCCCAACAATACGATCCGCGTGATCGGCGCAATCGGCCTGAATCTCAGCATCCTTCGGACAGTGTGGCCTTTCGGGCGCGTGCGTCGATCATGAAGCTGACGCTCAACGGGGCCGAGATCGACGTCGACGCGCCACCGATGAAGCGCCTCCTCGACGTGCTGCGCGAGGAGTGCGGGCTCACCGGCACCAAGGAAGGCTGCGGCGAGGGCGAGTGCGGCGCGTGCACGGTGCTGGTGGACGGTCGAGCCGGTGTGCTCGTGCCTCATTCCGTGGGCGCAGGTGGAAGGCGCGCGTGTGACCACCATAGAAGGCCTGGGCGACGAGCACCCGCTCCAGCAGGCGTTCATGGACGAAGTGGGCGCCCAGTGCGGCATCTGCACGCCCGGGATGATCCTCGCCGCGATCGCGCTCGGTCCCGAACCCGTCGCTCGACGAGATCAAGGAAGGCCTCGCGGGCAATCTGTGCCGGTGCACTGGCTACGAGGCGATTTACCGTGCGATACGATCCGTCCGGGCAGAGCGTCATGCGTAAACGCGTCTGACTTGAAACAACGTCACGCGCCACTCGACATGAGAACAGCCACGGCATGAGAACGGCCACGAGTCAGTTCGAGCTCCGGAGCGCGAACACTGTGCGCGACGCGCTCTCGATGCTGCGCGACGATCCCGCGCTCGTGCCGCTCGCCGGCTGCACGGACCTCTACGTGGCCCTCAACTTCGGCACGCTCGCCGGCACGCGCTTTCTCGACCTCTGGCCGCTCGAGCCGCTGCGGCGCATCGCGGTCGAGCGACGGCACGCTGAGCATCGGCGCGCTGGCCACGTTCACCGACATCATCCGGTCGCGTCACGTTCGCAAGCTGCTGCCGATGCTCGTGCGAGTCCGCGCGCCAGATCGGCGGCCCGCAGATCCAGAATCGCGGGACCATCGGCGGCAACATCGCGAACGCGTCGCCAGCCGGCGACTCGCTGCCCGTGCTCGCCGCGGCGGACGCGGTCATCGTGCTGCGCGAGCGCGTCGGGCGAACGTCGCGTGCCGTTCAACGAGTTCTACACGGGCTACCGCAAGTCGGTGCGGCGGCCGGACGAGCTGATCGTCGCCGTCGAGATCCCGAAGCAGACCGGCACGCAGTGGTTTCGCAAGGTCGGCACGCGCGCGGCGCAGGCGATCTCCAAGGTCGTCATGGCCGCGGTGCGCGACGCCCGGCCGCGCGTCGCGATCGGCTCCGTGGCGGCCACGGTCGTGCGGCTGCCCCGGACCGAAGCGGCGCTCGCCAACGCGGCGAGCATCGATCGAGGACGCCGCGCGCGTGCTCGGCGAGGAGATCACGCCGATCGACGACGTGCGCTCGACCGCGGACTACCGCCGCAGCGTCGCGGCCAACCTGCTGCGCCGGTTCTGGGCGGACACCGGCGCGACATGACGCTGGGTCCACAGCTCCGGCGGTCCTGCGCGGCAGGCGCATCGTGACGCCGAACGGCATCGCGCCGGCGTCGCTGCACCTCGGCGGCGGCCGCGTCGATGCGCATCTCGCACATCGACGACATCGGCGCCGCGCTGCCGCGCGACGTGGCTGGACGCCGGCGACTTGCTGGTGTTTCCCGGACTCGTCGACACCCACGTGCACTCAACGAGCCGGGGCGCACGGAGTGGGAAGGGTTCGCTCACGGCACGCGACGCCGCGGCTGCCGGCGGCGTGACGACGCTGCTGGACATGCCGCTCAACAGCGTGCCGGCGACGACCCGGAGCACGGCGCTCGAGCGGAAGCGCAACAGCGCCGCGCGGCCAGTGCCGCGTGGACGTCGGCTTCCTCGGCGGCGTCGTGCCGGGCAACGCGATGCGACCTGACGCAGCTCTGGCTGGCTGGCGTGTTCGGTTTCAAGTGCTTCCTGGTGCCGTCCGGCGTGGACGAGTTCCGGCACGTGACCGAGCCCGATCTCCGCGACGGCGCTGCCAGTGCTCGCGACGACTCCGAGCGCCCCTGCTCGTGCACGCCGAGCTGCCCGGGCCCGATCGACGCCGCGGCGAGCGCGTTACTCGAGGGCGACCCGCGCTCCTACGCCACCTATCTCGCGTCGCGCCCGCGCGACGGCCGAGGTCGCGGCCGTGCGAGCTGATGCTCGAGCTGGCCCGCGAGTATCGCGCGCGCGTGCACATCGTGCACGTGTCCGCCGCCGAAGTCGCTGCCGCTGTTGCGCGTCCGCGCGGGCGGAAGGCCTCGCGGTGACGGCCGAGACCTGCCCGCACTATCTGACGATCGCCGCCGAGGACGATGCCCGACGGCGCGACGGAGTTCAAGTGCGCGCCGCCGATCCGGAGCGCGCGCAACCGCGACGGCGCTCTGGCAGGCGCTCGAGGGCGGGGAGCTCGACTTCATCGTGACCGATCACTCGCCGTGTCCGCCCGGCGATGAAGCAGCAGGACAGCGGCGACTTCTTCGCCGGCGTGGGGCGGCATCGCCTCGCTCGAGCTTGGCGCTGCCCGTGATGCTGGACGGAGCTGCGCAGCGCGGGCTGCCGGTCGAGCGGGTGACAAAGTGGCTCTGCGACGGGCCCGTCGCTGCTCGCCGGGCTGCAGCGCACCAAGGGACGCATCGCGCCGGGGTTACAAGCCGATTTCGCGATCGTCGATCCTGACGCACGCGTTCGTGGTGGATCCCGACGACGCTGCACCAGCGGCACCCGGTCACGCCGTACGCCGGTCGGACGCTGCAGGGTCGGGTGCACGCGACGTACTTGCGGGGCCAGCTGATCTTCGCGGACGGCGACGTCGTCGGCGCGCCCTCGGGCAAGTTGCTCCAGCGGGACACCGGGCAGTGGCCAGGTGTTGAAGGTCGGTTAGCCGGAGGGGCGGGGGAAGGGCCCGAGGTCTTGCATACCACGGTACGGACTCCAGTGTCGGCGGCCGCATGATCAACTTCACCGATCTGATCGACCTCGCGGCGGAGCGCCTGGGCGGTGCCGTGCTGATGGCGAACGACGAGTTCTTCGCGCCCAAGGAATCGCTGCTCAAGGCGTCTGCGCCGCGAGTGGCGCGAGGGCGTGTACACCGACCGCGGCAAGTGGATGGACGGCTGGGAGACGCGCCGCCGCCGCGACGCCCGGCCACGACTGGTGCATCGTACGACTCGGCCTGCCCGGCACGATCCACGGCGTCGTGGTGGACACGGCCTATTTTCGCGGCAACTACCCGGAGTCGTGCGCCATCGAGGCAACGGTGGTGGACGGCACGCCGACCCCCGAAGAGCTGGCCGACGAGAAGCGCACGCGCTGGCGCAGCATCCTGCCGCAGTCGCCACTGAAGGGCGACACGAAAAACGAATTCGGCATTCACGGCATGCCGCGCGCCACGCACCTGCGCTTCAACATCTATCCCGACGGCGGCGTCGCGCGGCTGCGCGTGTACGGCGAGCCGACGTTCGACCCGCGCGCGGTCGCGCGCGGGCAGCGAGGTCGATCTCGCCGCCATGGAGAACGGCGGCCTCGTCGTGGCGTGCAGCGACATGTTCTTCGGCCACCGGCAGAATCTCATCCTTCCGGGCCGGTCGACGCACATGGGCGACGGCTGGGAGACGAAACGCCGCCGCGGACCGGGACACGACTGGACCATCGTGCGACTCGGGGCGCGCGGCGCCATCCATCGCGTCGAGGTCGACACCGACCACTTCAAGGGCAACGCGCCGGGCGAGCTGCATGCTGGAGATGCTCGATTCGCCCGGCTCGGCCAAGACCGTGGACTCGCCCGATGGGCAACTGGCAGACGCTCCTGCCGCAGGCGCACGCTGCAGCCGCATTCGCGGCACCGCTTCGACGAGCTGCCACGACCGCGGCCCGGTGACGCACGCGCGACTGTCCATCTACCCCGACGGCGGCGTCGCGCGCCTGCGATTGTTCGGCACACTGCCATGACGCTCGGCGACCTCAACACGCTGCCGGACGAGAGCGCGCGTCGCGAGCTGGGGCGCTGCTGCGGATCGGCGCGGTGGGTAGCAAGCATGTCGGGACGGCGGCCGTTTCTGAACACGGAACAGCTGCTCGGCACGGCGGACGAGATCTGGTGGTCGCTCGACGGCGGCGACTGGCTGGAGGCGTTCTCGCGGCACCCGCGCATCGGCGGGCGCGCGAACGGGTGGGCGCGCGACGAGCAGGCCGGCGTCGCTGGCGCCGCTGACGACATCCTCAAGGCGCTCGCGAAACTCAACCAGTCGTACGAACGCAAATTCGGGCACGTCTTCCTCATCTCGGCGACCGGCAGGAGCGCCCATGAAATGCTGGCCGAGCTCGAGCGTCGCATCTCGGCGGATCCGGCGACGGAGCTGCGCAACGCCGCCGCAGAGCAGGCGAAGATCACGCGATTGCGCTTGCAGAACCTTCTTCAGGCGTGAGCGTTACAGCAGCTGCTGCAAGACATCCGATCAAAACTGCTTTACCGGCTGTTGGTTTGTGCGGCGCGCGTGAAGCCCGGCTGCATGCTATAGCTTGATCACATGATCACGACGCACATCCTCGACCTGACCGCTGGCAAGCCGGCGAGCGGTGTGCGCGTCTCCCTCGCGCGCATCGAGAACGTCGAACGGATCCCGGTCGCCGCCGGGGTCACCGACGCCGATGGCCGGCTGAAGGACCTTGCGCCCGAGACCGGTCCGCTCGGCGCCGGTGTCTTCGAGTTGACGTTCGAGACCGGGACGTACTTCAGGGGGCGCGGTGTGGAGCCGCTGCATCCGCGCATAGTCGTCGTGGTGGAAATCACGGACCCGGCACGGCACTACCACATTCCGCTGCTCGTCAGCCCGTTCGGCTACACCACCTACCGCGGCAGCTGATCGAGCCAGCGGGCGAGGATCGTGCGTTCTTCCTCGGTCATTCTCGTCTTGTTGCCCGGTGGCATGGTACGGGTGGCGATGGCGCGCTCGCGGATCCGGTCGGCGAGCGCCGTGATCTGCTCCGGGGTGTCGAACGCGACGCCCGCGGGCATCACGCCGAGTGAGACGTCAGACGGTGTCGCGGAGTGGCACGCCGCGCAGCGTCGGTCCACAATGCTGCGCGCCGCGTTGAAGTCCACGGGGCCGGCGGACGCGACGGACGCGGCCCGGCCCGGAGAGTCGCCCGTGCGCAGGTGCACCGAGAGCATCAACAGCGCGGCGAACACGATCAGCACGCCGGCCAGCACGGGTTGCCAGTAGGGATTCGTGAAGCGGATGTTCAGCGCGTAACGCACTGCGGCGCCGGCCGCGATCAGCGTCAGCAGCGCGGACCGGGCCGCCGTTGGCGTAGAGCGACGGAAAGTGCGCGCTCATCATGAGCGCGATCACCGGAAAGGTGAGGTAGTTGTTGTGGATCGAGCGTGTCTTGGCGCGATCGGCCACGGCCTGCGACGGCTCGCGGCCCGCCTTGAGCGCGGCCACGAGCTCGCGCTGCGACGGCATGATGGTGAACGCGACGTTGCCGGCCATGATCGTGCCGAGCAACGCTCCCACGTGGACGAATGCCGCCCGGCCGCTCAGGCCCGTCAGCAGCGAGTTTGCGAACGCGACGAGCAGGAGAATGGAGAGGAGGCCGGCGCCGAAGCGCGATCGTTCTCCGAGCGTTCGCCAGATCGTTTCGTAGATCGCCCATCCTCCGACGATCGTCGCCACCGCGATCGCGACGCCCGCGCGATGGCCGAGCGGCGCCACCGACGGATCCACGAGCAGCGCGCGCCCGCCCATGTAGTACACGACGATCAGCAGCACGGCGCCGCTGAGCCACGTGGTGTACGCCTGCCACTTGAACCAGTGCAGTGGGGCCGGCAGTGAGCGTCGTCCGTCGGCCGCGCGCTCGCCCTGGTTCTTCTCGACGAGGTAGAAGCCGCCGCTGTGGATCAGCCAGATGTCGCCGTAGACGTCCGGCTCGGCGCGCGGACGCAGGTTGCGGTCGAGCCAGTTGAACAACAGCGAATTGCCGATCCACATGATGCCGGCAATCACGTGAAGCCAGCGGGCGACGAGGTCGAGCAGCTCGATGGCCTGCCCGCTCATGCGTTGTAGATCGGGCCGCCCCGCGCACGGTACCAGTCGAGCACGGCTTTCGCGTCGTCGCGAAGCACGCCGCGCGTGATCGCGATGCCGCGCTGCTCGAGGTACGCGAACGACTGCGGGAACACCGGCCCTTCCTCGAAGTTGAGGCTGGTGGCGTCGTCGCGCAGGGCGCCGGCGACGATACGTTTCACGCCGCTCCAGAGAGCGGCGCCGAGACACATGGCGCACGGCTCGCACGACGTGACCAGCTCGTGCGCGGGCAGTCCCGGCGCCGCGAGCGTGTACGACCCCACGCGCTGCTGCGCCATCATGAACGCGACGATTTCGCCGTGGAGCGTGGAATTGTTCAGGCGCACGACGCTGTTCATCCCCGCGCCGACGAGCCGGCCCGTGTCGCGCTCCACGACGATGGCGCCGAAGGGTCCGCCGGTGCCGCGCTCGACGTTCTCGCGGGCCAACCGGACGGCGAGTCGCATGCGGTCATCGTCGGTGGGCAGCGGCTCGTCCCAATCCAGATTGCTGGCCACCCATTCCGGCAGTTCCACAACGACGCGTGGCGCTTGCATCGGGCAAAGATAAGGAACCGCCGCGCGCCACGGCGAAACTCCCGCTCGAGATCCGATCGCACGTCAAGCCGCACAACAACTTTACCACAGAGGACACAGAGGGAACTGAGAGACACGGAGGAAATCTTGTCACCCCTCTGTGTCCTCTGTGTCCTCTGTGTCCTCTGTGGTGAATCAGTTTTCGAACTTGGACGTCAGACTAGTCCGTGAGCTGACGCAGCCTGGCGACCGCCCGACCCGCCTCCACGGTCGGCATCGCCCCGGCGGCCACGGCTTCCAGGAGCTCCTGGTCCCGTCCATACAGATCGTTGCCGAACCAGAGCTGGCCGTCGCGCGCGTAGGTCGTCATGTACGCGATGTACACCGGGATCTTGCCGGGCAGCGGCACGTGTCGGCTGTTCGGCCCGACCTCCATCGCCTTGCGTACGCGCTCCGCGTCCCAGCCAAGCACCCACTGCGCCAGCTCGTTTGGTTTCTCGACGCGAATGCAACCATGGCTGAACGCGCGCACGTTCTCCTTGAAGAGGTTGTCCTGCGGCGTGTCGTGCAGGTAGATGCTGAAATCGTTCGGGAACATGAACTTCACGAGACCCAGCGCGTTGCGCGGCCCCGGCCTCTGCCGCAGCCGCAGCCTGCCCTTCTCGTTGTACGTCTCGTAGTCGGGCGGCATACCTCCGCCGAACTTCGGAAACAGCTCGTTCTCCGCGATCTTCGGCGTCACGATCCAGTACGGGCGGAAGACGACGAACTCCATCGAGTCGCTGAAGACCGGCGTGGCCCGACCCTCGTACTCGGCTCCGACGATGACCTTCATCTCGATCGCCTTCCGGCCGTTGTCGAAGCCTTCCAGCCGGAACGCCGGCACGTTGACGATGATGTAGCGCGAGCCGAGCGCGCGCGGCAGCCAGCGGTACCGCTCGAGGTTTGCCGCGATTTGCGTCAGGCGGAACGTCGCCGGTACGTTGAGCGCGTCGAGCGTTTCCTTGCCGAGCTGGCTGTCCACGACGATGCCGTGCCGTTTCTGGAACTCGGCGACGGCAGCAGCGAGCGATTGGTCGAACAAGGCGCCAGCGGCGCTGTCGGACTGGATGCCTTCCATTCGCAGCCGCGCGCGCAATGCGTGCAGGCGCTCCGGCGACCCGGCGTCGCCGCGCCCGAGCGACTTCCCGGACGGTATCGCCGGCCAGCCACCGGCCGCCACGATCTTCCGGTATTTCGCCAGCTCGCGACGCAGCATTTCATAGTCCTGGCCCCGCGGACGCATGCGTTCGAACGCGGCGGCAAGGTCGGCCTCGCGGAGCGCCCGCGTGAGCGCGCTGTCCAGGGCGCCGGCCTCGGGACCGATGTGCCAGCTCTGCCCCACGGACTTGGGGTCGACCTGGCCATCGAGATAATCGCTGGCGAGCCCCACATACGCCGTGGTCAGTAGCAGGTCGGCGCGCGCGATTTGCCTCGCCGTCGGCTGTTCTGCGCCTCGAAAGCCGGCGACCGCGTTGGAGATCTCGAGCAGCAGCCGCTCGTCGATCCGGATCGCGTCGGTGGTCGCGTTCACCAGCGCGTCCACGAGAGCGTTCGCGCGGTCCTCGATCAGGCCGTCGTCGTCGAACCACAGCGGTGACGTCAGGTAGCTGCGGTACAGCGTCTTCGTGCGCTCCCACAGCTCTTCAGTCGCGTGCACTGGTCTGGTTGCGAGCAGGCGCAGGAGCTCAGCGCGCAGCGACGCGATGGGCGCGCCGCGAACGTCCTCCAGCTCGGCCGGCTTCCGGAACTCCGAGACGTCGCCGCCGGACAGGTGATCCGGGTCACCAGCGCAGGCCGCGATCGATACCAACGTCGCGAACAGTGCGATTAGGAGTGTCAGTGGCATGGCGGCAGACACAAGGGGCGAAATGCGGGCCAGCAGTGGCCCACTCCCTGCTTTATGAGGGGCTCAGCGGGGCAGACAGCGGAACGACATTCAACCGAGTCTCAACTGACCCATGCTTACTTCGTCTGGGAATCACAGAAGCCGCGGCCCGTCCGTCGGGCCTCGTCGCAAGCGAAACGATCGCCGGACGCGCGGCCGTCTGCGCGAGCTCTGCGATGAAGTGCTCGCGTCCTACCGGCTGGCACAGGGGCAGGATCTCGTGACGGCGGAGGACCGTGAAGTCGCGAGTCAGATGCTCAGGTCGTTGACACCGGGGGTCGGGATGACCGGAACAGCGTGACTACCAGCCGGCGCGACCACCAAACTACGCGGCGACCACACGGCGCGACTGGAACGCCGGCTGGGAAGAAAAAATGAAAAGCCCCCCAAACTGAGCACGCTCGGCCTGGGGGGCCTCTCACCGCTGGCGGGATTCGATCAATCGGTTTGACGCCACTTCGTGCGTGGCCCGATCGACTTCCCTCGCTCGAGCCGCACGGTTACGGCCCAAGTGCTCCGTTCAGTTTTTTGTCTCGAGTGGAGCTACTAGCTGCGACCAGCGACCCCGCAGCCGTCCTTCCGGGGTCAAACTCCCGGGAGGAGATCGATCGATGAACCGCTTTCGCGTTCTCATCGTTCGACCACGTTCCGATCAGAACCGTGAGATCGAATCGCGCGACGATAATGTCAGCGCGCGACGAGTCGCGCAATCCAGAAAAGAAACCGAATTCTTCGAGACGAACGACGGTTAGTTTTTTCTCGTGCGCGTGTGTCGCGAAGCAAGCAGAATTTTTCCACACCGGCGACGACACGTGGCAAAGCACGTGCAATGAGGCTTGCGACATCGTTCACGAGGAGATCATGGCCGTGAGAAGTCGCAGGAAGACGAGTGGGCGCAAGTACAGCGTGGCCGCCAGCGCGGACGTCGAGCGCGCGATGCGCCGGCGCAAGCGCGGCACGCTGCGCAGCGGTCCCGGCGGGAAGGCTGGCCGGGTGAAGAGCCGCAAGCAGGCGATCGCGATCGGATTGTCCGAGGCGCGCGCCAAGGGGAAGAAGGTCCCTCGTCGTCCGGACGCGCGGAAGCGCCCGCGGTCAGGCGGGAGGAAGCGCGGTTAAGTCGCGAGCTGCGACGTGCAGTGCGGGCAGCGGGTCGCGGCCAGCGGGATTGCGCTCGCGCAGAACGGGCAGTTCCTGGAATTCGGCGCGACCGGCGCGGGCTTGCGGGCCATGCGACTCGCGACACGCACCAGCGCGAACACGGCCGCGGCGACGATGAGGAAGCCGATGACGCTGTTGAGGAAGACGCCGTAATTGAGCGTCACGGCGCCGGCGTCCTTCGCGGCCGCAAGCGACGCGTAGGGCGGCGCGCTCTTGGTTCCGTCCTGGAGCAGCAGGTAGAGGTTGGAAAAGTCCACCCTGCCCAACGCCAATCCGATGGGCGGCATGATCATGTCGTCCACCAGCGACTTGACCACGCCACCGAACGCGGCGCCGATGACGACCGCGACGGCGAGGTCGAGCACGTTGCCGCGCATCAGGAACGACTTGAAGTCCTGCCACATCGGGCCTCCGGTTGATTTTGCGGGACTGCGCGATGATCGGCGTTGCGTCGAGGAGATCGAGCTCAGATCGGCGGCGCCCATTACCAAAACTGACAATTGGCAAGTCGGAGTCGCAGTCCGGCGAGTCGGTCTATTGTCAGTTTTGGTAATACAGCGCCGCCGATCCGAGCTCGACCTCCTCGCCGTCAAGACCGATCATAGCACTGTAACACCCTTCGCCTGGCGACGGATCTCTGACAGGGTACAGATCGCGCGGAAAGGGATGCCGGCGGCCTCGATCGCCTTGCCGCCGCCTTCCTCGCGATCCACCAGGCCAATGGCGACGCACACCTCGCCGCCGACGTCCCGAACCGCCGCGGCGGCCTTGAGCAACGAGCTGCCCGACGTGATGACGTCGTCCACGAGCGCCACCTTCCTGCCGGCGGGGCTCACGCCTTCGATCAGCTTCCCCAGTCCGTGCCCCTTCGACTCCTTGCGCACGATGAAGCCGGTCATGGGCTCGCCCGCGAGCGCCGACGCGTAGACGGCGCAGACCACGATGGCGTCGGCTCCCATGGTGAGACCGCCGACCGATTGGGCTCCGAATTCCCGCGCCACGTTCGAAACCGCTTTCCCCACCAGTTCGGCCCCGTCGGCGTGGTAGGTCACCTGCTTGGCGTCAAGGTAGAACGTGCTGCGCGCCCCGGACGAGAGCACGAAGTCGCCTTCCTTGTAGGAGCGTCGCGCAAAGAGGGCGGCGAGCGGTTCGTTGGTCATGGGTTTGAGGTGCTGGGTGTTGGGTGCCGGGGCGGACGAACCACCTATCACCCAACACCCAGCACCACTTTAGGCTCTCACAAGCCTCTTGTACGCGATCCGGTGCGGCTGGTCGGCGTCGATGCCCTTACGACGTTTGAGATCCTCTTTATACGATTGGTAGTTCCCCTCGTGCCACACTATTTCACTGTTCCCTTCGAAGGCCAGGATGTGTGTAGCTATACGGTCCAGGAACCAGCGGTCGTGCGAGATCACCACGACGCAGCCGGCGAAGTCGACGACCGCTTCCTCGAGCGCGCGGAGCGTATCCACGTCGAGGTCGTTGGTCGGCTCGTCCAGCAGCAGCACGTTGCCGCCGGTCATGAGCGTCCTGGCAAGGTGCAGCCGGTTGCGCTCGCCGCCCGAGAGATCGCCGACCTTCTTCTGCTGGTCGGGGCCCTTGAAGTTGAAGCTCGACAGGTATGCGCGTGAATTGATCTCCTTCCTGCCGACTACGATCTGTTCGCGGCCGCCGGAAATCTCCTGCCACACCGTGTTCGCCGGATTCAGCGTGCGCGACTGATCCACGTACGCGAGCTGCACGGTGTCGCCTACCTTCAGCGTGCCGCCGTCCGGCTTCTCCTGGCCGGTGATCATCCGGAAGAGGGTCGTTTTCCCCGCACCATTGGCTCCAATAATCCCGACGATGTCGCCACGCGGCAGCGCAAACGACAGTCCGTCGAACAGCACGTTGTCCCCGTACGCCTTCCTGAGATCCTTGGCGATGACCACGTCGTTGCCGAGTCGCGGCGGCGGCGGGATCTGGATCTCGTTCTGCGCGACGCGCTCGTTCTGGGCCTCGCTCGCCATCTCCTCGTACTTCTGGATGCGTGCCTTGTTCTTCGCCTGGCGGGCACGCGGGGACAGGCGGA
Organism: uncultured Gemmatimonadaceae bacterium; assembly: GCA_963724885.1. Classification (GTDB taxonomy): domain Bacteria; phylum Gemmatimonadota; class Gemmatimonadetes; order Gemmatimonadales; family Gemmatimonadaceae; genus DASPMP01. Next base: position 1,936,634 of record CAVRWG010000005.1, read on the forward strand.
CCCACTCGAGCTCGCGCGCGAGCGTGCGCTGGCGTGCCGACTCGGATTTCTCCTCGGTCGCAAGGCGCGTCTTCTTCTGCTCGAGCCAGCCGGAGTAGTTGCCTTCGTACGGGATGCCGCGCCCGCGGTCCAGCTCCAGGATCCACCCCGCGACGTTGTCCAGGAAATAGCGATCGTGCGTCACCGCCACCACGCACCCCTTGAACTCGGCGAGGTGCCGCTCGAGCCACGCGACACTCTCGGCGTCCAGGTGGTTCGTAGGCTCGTCGAGCAGCAGCATGTCCGGCTCCTCGAGCAGCACGCGGCACAGTGCGACGCGGCGCCGCTCACCTCCAGATAAGCTGCTGACACCCGCGTCAGCGGGTGGCAGCCGCAAGGCGTCCATCGCGATCTCGATCTTGTTGTCGAGATTCCACAGGTCGTGCGCGTCGATGTGCTCCTGCACCTTCGCCTGCTCGTCGAGCAGCTTCTGCATCGCGGCGTCGTCCATCGGCTCGGCGAATTTTGCCGAGATGTCGTTGAACCGGTCGAGGAGCTTGCGCTGCGGGGCCACCGCGAGCTCGACGTTGCCGCGCACGTCGCGCGAGGCATCGAGCTGCGGCTCCTGCGCCAGGAAGCCGATCTTCGTGCCTTTCGCGGCCCACGCCTCGCCCTGAAAGTCGGTATCGACGCCAGCCATGATGCGCAGCACCGACGATTTGCCGGCGCCGTTGGCGCCGAGGACGCCGATCTTGGCGCTGGGGTAGAAGCTGAGCCAGATGTCCTCGAGAATGATCTTCGAAGGCGGGACCACCTTCTTGAGGCCCTTCATTACGTAGATGAACGGAACAGCCATGTCTATCTCTCGCGACTCACGCCCATTCCGGGAGCTGCCGAAAAGCGTGGAATCTGGTTTAGAGGGTACAGGGTTCGGGATTTCAGACTCAGGAAAATAAGGGGTGTAGAGGTTTGCACCCCTACACCCGATTCTCGCATCCTGTACCCCCACTCCTCTAAACCAGATACCACGCAGTTCGAAGTCGGAGTCGGTCGAGTTGGTCAGTGGTCGTGCCCAAACACGGTGGCCAGCTCTTCCCCGAGGAACACGTTGGCGTGGATCATCCAGCCGAACAGGTTCTTGTGGAACGTGCCGCCGACGTCCTCGCACTCGCGACGGCTGGCGATCGGGGACTCCGGCCCGAACACCGGCATGCCGTCCGCCCGTTCCAACCAGCGGTTCGCTTCGCCCCGTTTGGGCAGGCACCAGTTCACGTGCTTGTGCCAGCGCGCGATCGAGAGGGGGATGCGGTCGTCCAGCTTGCCCGGCCGCATGCTCTTGGGGGCCGTGTACATCGCGCCGATGAGCTTCAGTTGCCCGTCGTCCCCGCGCTGGTACAGGAGCGACGTGGGCTGCGTGGCGTCGAAGCGGAATGCTTCGAGAAACGCCTTCTTGTAGTTCGTGAAGTGGAATACGTGCTGCGTCTTCACGTTCGGCATGAACATCTGGTAGCCGTCCGCCACCGCCGCGGTGGTATCGGCGTACTTCGCCAGCGCCACGCGCAGCTCCTGGGCAACCTCGCGGGCGCGCGCGCTGTCCTCGCGCGTCGCGCGCCGTGTCGGCGACAGCTCCATGTGCTTCCGGGCTGCATCCGACATCGGGCCGGCCATGGCGGCGTCGGCCGCGCCGATCATGCGCGACGAATCCGGGGGCGGCGCGGGGTGCTCGTGCGAGTGCTGCGCGGCCAGCGGCGATGTCGTCGCAATGGAACAGAGCAGAAGCCGCGCGATTATGGCAGTATTCACCAGAGTTTCCCCGTCAGCAGTCACCTGTCAGCCGTCACGATCTTGAACCCCGATCTCTCGCAGCCGTTGCTCGCCATCCCGGCCCTGTTTCTGGGCGGGGTGCTCACGAGTCTCAACCCCTGCATTTACCCCATGATCCCGATAACGGCCGCAATTGTTGGAGGGCAGGAAATCGGGGTCGTTAAGGACGGTGTACAGCAGCGCAGCCGCGTGCGGCCCGTGCTCCTGACCATTACGTACGTGCTCGGGCTCGCGGCGGTTTACTCGATCCTCGGCGTCATTGCCGGCATCACGGGAACGCTGTTCGGAACGGTGAGTACCAATCCGTGGCTGTACTTCGTCATGGCGAACCTGCTCATCGTCGGTGCCCTCATGATGCTGGAAGTGCTGCCGGTACCGATTCCCCAGTCGCTCCTCGAGCGCGCGTCGCGCGCCGGAACAGCGGGACGGTTCTCGGGCGCGTTCATCATGGGGGCGGTCTCGGGTCTCGTCGCAGCGCCGTGCGGCGCGCCGGTGATGGCCGCGGTGCTGACCTGGGTGAGCACGACGCAGAGCGGATTGCTCGGCTTCGTGTACCTGTTCAGCTTCTCCGTGGGGATGTGCGCGCTGCTGGTGCTGGTGGGCCTGTCGTCGGGCGCCCTGGCGCGATTGCCGCGTTCGGGCCGGTGGATGTCGTGGGTGAAGCGCGGGTTCGGATTCCTGATGCTCGGTGTCGCGCAGTACTATCTCATCAAGATGGGACAGCTTCTGATATGAGAATGATGCGGTTTGGAGTTTGGCGTTTGGGGATTGCAGCGCTGCTGCTTGGCGCACCGGTTGCCGCGCAGGACATCGGCCTGGAGTTGGGCAGCGTGGGACCCGGCGCGAAGGTCGAGACGCTCGAGGGGCAGCCAGCCGATCTCGCGCAGTACATCGGCAAACAGCCCGTGCTGCTCGAGTTCTGGGCCGCCTGGTGCGAGAACTGTCACCAACTCGAACCGAAGCTCAAAACGCTGCACACCCGGTACGGCGAGCGCATCACGTTCATCGCGGTCGCGGTCTCCGTGAATCAGAGTCCGGCGCGCGCCAAGGCGTACGTCGCGAAGAACAAGCTGCCCTGGCTTCACCTCTACGACCGCAAGGGCGAGGCGAGCGGCGCGTACGACGCCCCCGCCACGTCGTACATCGTGATCCTCGATCGCCAGGGCAAAGTGGTCTACACAGGGCTCGGCGGAAAACAGGACCTCGAGCCTGCGATCAAGAAGGCTCTTGGGGACGGGTGAAGCTCGGCCGACGCCGCGAGGATTGGCTGTTCCCGCTTCTCGCCGCGACCTGCCTGGCGCTCGCCTGGGCGTTCGTGAGGCTCGGCTCGGGAGTCACCGAGGGCCAGCTCGCCGGAGTTGATCGCGCGGTTCGCGTGTTCGTGCAGGAGCGCCAGTCGCCGGGGTGGCTCGCCTTCTTCGGCGCGATCACGATGCTGGGTTCCAAGCCGGTCCTGATCGGCATCGCCGCAGTCGTCGGATGGCTCCTGTTCCGCAGCGTCGCGTGGGTCCTGCTGATCGTGGCGTGCGCGGCGGTGTCGGCGGAGTTCGTGGATTTCCTCAAGGGCGAGTTCGCCGTGCTCCGGCCACCGACCGGCCTGGCGACGCGCAAGAGTGCCAGCTTCCCCAGCGGTCACGCGGCGGGGGCCGCCGCGATCATGACGCTGCTGAGCTATGCCGCCGTCCGCCAGCGCGTCGCCGTGCCGGTGATCGTCCCGGCGGCCGTGCTCATCGTCGCCCTCGTCGCGGCAAGCCGCGTGTATCTCGACGTGCACTGGGCCAGCGACGTGCTGGGCGGCCTGCTGATCGGCATGATGCTCGGCGTTGCCTGCTGCGCCATGTTCGAGTGGATGCGACGGAGGCGTTTGGCGGCGAGGCAGGAGGGGGATCAGCCGGTCACCGCGCGCTGACCCGCCGGCCGGCCCTCGAGGCGCAGCTCGAGCAGTTTTCTCGAGTTCACGATGCCCACGGACCGGTGCGCCGAGATGCGGTCGATGGTGAGCGGCTCGGTGACGCGGAGCGCGAGCAGGCCCCGAAGCTCAGCGTCCGAGAGCTCGCGAAAGAAACTGAGCGTCACGTGCGGGGTGAACGTGAACCTGGGCCGATCGAACGGGAGACCGCTGGACTTGATCCGCTCGTGCAGCGCGCGCACGGGGCCGTTGGGGTCCAGGGGCAGCACCACGACGTTCGACTGCATGAACCGCATGGGCGACAGGAACGTGAGCGTCATCGGCGGCGTCTCGAGCGCGATGGGCGTGAGCGCGGCGCGCAGCGCCGCCGTGGTGACATCACCGGGAATCGGCCCCATGCCCGACGAACCGGACAGCGTGAGATGCGGCGGCACGCCGGCGGCGAGCTTGGGATCGAAGCGGCGCTGGATCTCGGCCACGTGCTCGCGCACATCGCCCTGGAGTTCCGACAGGATGATGATGGCGGGTTTCACGCGGCCCACCCATGCGCGACGCACGAGCACTGCGTCATCGCAACGCGCGGCTCCGCATCGTCACTTCGCGCGAGTCCTCGAGGTCGGCCGCGAAACGCTCCTCGGCCTCGCGGCCCACGTCGCGATCCTCAACCAGCGCGTCCAGCTCGTAGTTGAAGGCCACGCCAAGCATGTTGAAGTCGGTGGAGCCCACGCGGACCCAGCGGCCGTCCACCACGCTGGTCTTGGCGTGCATCATCTCGCCCTTCCATTCCCACACGCGCACGCCGTTGGTGAGCAGCCGGCGATAGTACCGGCGCGTCAGCATCGTGACCCACGGGTGGTCGTTGCGGCTCGGCACCAGCACGCGCACATCCACGCCGTCGCGGGCCGCGCCCGTGAGCGCTTCCACTTCCGTCCAGGACGGCGTGAAGTACGCGCTGGCGATCCAGATCGAGCGCTCCGCGGCGATCGCCTGCATCTGGAGCGCGCGCGCCACGCGCAGGCGCAGCGGCTCGCCCTCGATGATGCCGACGAGCGACGGCTCGTGCGTCGAGGGATCGAGGTGCGCGCCGGTGGGCCGCTTCTTGAGCAATCGGTGCGAGCCGCGGCGCTCGTTCCGCAGGACGCGGCGCCACATGTTCTCGAATGCCTGCAGCATGGCGCCCGCCGCCGGGCCGGCGATGCGGACGGCAGCGTCGCGCCACCGCGCGCGCCTCTGCTTCGCGACGCCCTGGAGCCATTCGCACCCGATCCCCACGCCGCCGGTTACGCCGATCGCCCCGTCCACCACGAGCAGCTTGCGATGGTCGCGCGGCAGGAGACCGAGCCATGCGCGCGGACCGGGTGGATTGAACGTGTGGTATTCGACGCCGTGCTTCCGTATTCCGTTGATGAACCTCCGCGACGTGCCGCGCGTGCCGATCCAGTCCGTGAGGACGCGTACCTGCACGCCCCGCCGGCTCGCGTCCGTGAGCGCGTCCGCGAAGCGATGGCCCACCTCATCCGAGCGAAAGATGTAGCTCTCGAGCGCGACGGAGCTTTTGGCGCCGTGAATCAGCTCCAGCATCTCGTCGAAGGTCTCGGGCCCATCGTGCAGCAGGCGCACGCGATTGCCGCTCGAGACGTCGGCCGCGGCGATGCGCCAAAGCCCGCGCGCGAAAGACGGCCCGCGCGAGACGGCGGGGGGAGTCGTTAGCGCGGCGGCGACTGGCCGGGGCTTCGGTTGTGAGCTCACTGCGCGCGGGTCATTCACGTTGCATGCCGAGCTGAAGATATGGACTGCCGCGCCTGCGGCGCGGGGAATGCTGGGCGCGACGCCTGCGGCGCGGAGAACTGCCGCGGCGAAGCCGCGGACAACAGCCACGGCTGCGCCGTGGACAACCGCCGCGCCTTCGGCGCGGAAAACTGCAAAACCGCCGCAGGGGGGGCAGTTCTCCGGTGCGCAGCGACGGCAAGTACCCCGGCCGAAGGCCGGCAGTTCTCCCGGCCGCGGGCCGGCGCCTTACCTTTTGCTCCATGCTAGCCATCGACCTATCGGGAAAAAGGGCACTCGTTGCCGGCGTTGCCGATGACGCCGGTTTCGGGTTCGCCATCGCGAAGGCGCTCGCCGAAGCGGGCGCGTCGGTGTGCGCGGGCACCTGGCCGCCGGCGCTCAACATCTTCCAGAACCTGCTCGAGCGCGGAAAGATCGACGAGTCGCGCAGGCTGGCCGACGGCTCGCTGCTCACGTTCGAGAAGATCTATCCGCTCGACGCCGCGTTCGACACCCTCGAGGACATGCCGGAGGCGATCCGGCAGAACAAGCGGTACAAGGACGTGGGCGACTGCGTCCGTTGCCGGCGTGGCGGCGCGGATGCGCGAGGACTTCGGCGAACAGTCGCTCGACATCGTCGTGCACTCGCTCGCGAACGGTCCGGAGGTGAAGAAGCCGCTGCTCGAGACGAGCCGGCGCGGCTATCTCGAGGCCGTGAGCGTGAGCGCGTATTCGCTCGTGTCGATGGTCGCGCGCTTCGGCCCACTCATGCGACCGGGCGGAGCGATCGGTGTCGCTGACGTACATGGCGAGCGAGCGCGTGATCCCCGGCTACGGCGGCGGCATGTCGTCGGCGAAGGCGGCGCTCGAGAGCGACACGCGGACGCTCGCGTTCGAGGCCGGGCGCAAGTGCGACGTCCGCGTCAACACGATCAGCGCCGGCCCGCTCGCGTCCCGCGCGGCGAGCGCGATCGGCATCATCGAGAAGATGATCGACTACGTCTCGACGGAACGCGCCCCTCCCGGATCACGTTGACGGCGGCGGAGGTCGGAGTCACGGCGGCCTTCCTGTGCTCCCCGCTCGCCAGCGGGATCACGGGCACGACGGTGTACGTGGACAAGGGGTATCATGCGATGGGAATGGCGGTTCCGGACGGAGCGTAACCGCGAGGCCGACGAAGTCGTAGTTAGAGCATGGTTCCCAAGGCGCCCAAAGTTCCCAAGACAACCAAGGCGACCAAGGCCACCGAGGGCACAAAAGCCGGCAAGGGAGCCAGGCCCTCCGGGCCCGCCAGGCCCACCAGGACCCCCGCAAAATGGGACGCGAAGCTCGAGCGTCTCAGGCGGGAAGTGGCGGGCGAGTTTCGCGCGCGTACCGCGAGGGTCCGACGCTCCGTCAAACGCGCGACGCGGCACGAGACACTCGTGGCGGCGCTGCTCACGCTGCTCAAGGCGCTCGCCGTCGTCGTGCTGCCGTTCCTGTTCTATGTGAGGGCGTCGGTCTACCTGTACCTCAAAGGAGCCCATCCGTGGATCGCGGTCATGGGAGCGGCGCTTCTGACGATGAGCCTCGTCGCGGGCTTCGTCGTGCTCATCTCGCGGCGGTTCCGCCGCCCGGCGCGCGTCCGCAACGTCGCCAAATGGGTCGCGCTGCCGCTCGTGTTCGTGTGGTGCGTGTACGCCACGTTCTACGTGTCACGCGTCAACACCAAGACCGACGCCGTGCGTGCGTACTACGGCGCCGTCAACCCGATCCTGCGCGTGGCGCTGTCCACGGTGGTGCTCATCGATTCCGATCTCGTGGTGACCGACATGGGCCGCGTGGCGGCGGACTATCCGCGCATGGGACTGCCGGTCAACGATCGGACGAAACACTACCGCCAACCCAACGGCTGGGTGCACGCCGTCGACCTGCGCACACGCGACCGGGGCGAGGTCAGGAACCGCGCGCTGCAGCTGTACTTCTGGACGATGGGGTTCGACACCCTGCGGCACGTTGGAACCGCGGATCACCTTCATGTTCAACTTGCGGTTCGTTCGTAGCTGGCGGGCTCCTGGTCGTGAAAGCGGATACGAGTCAAAGATCACCAGTCGCGAGTGGGCCAGTCTGCCAGATGCGTGCACTGACAGACTCGAAACTGTCCAACTGGCGACTAACGACTCGAATCCGCTCTCACTTGAAGCGATGCCAGCCTACGGGATGACTGCAGCCGGCTGGCGAACAGGAACCTCCTGTGCTTTGGGAACGATCTCGGGCAGATTGGCCTCCCGCAGCACGGCGTTCAACCGCGGCAGGTGCGTCGTGAGCGCCACGCGCATGCGCGAGAGTTCGCCCTCGAGCTGCGCGTTGAGCCGCTCGAACACCTCGTACGTCTGGGCGGTCGGTCGTCCGTCCGAGCTGCCCGCGACGCCCATGAGCGCGCCGAGCTTGTTGTTGATCCGGATGGGATAGTTCAGCGGGTCCTGCCCGGACCGGCTGCGCGTCTGGTAGATGGAGTCCTCGACGGAGGTGATCTCGCCGAGCAGCGGCGTGGCGTGCTGCTCGAATGCCGGCCGCGTGTCGGCGCTCACCTTGCCGCGGCGATCCTCCACTTCCGACCGCACGTAACGCGTCGTCAGCACCGCTTCGTTGGCCTCGGTGAAGCGCGCGGCCACGCGCCGCAGGAAGCGGAACTGTTCCGCGTATTCGGCGGCGGCCACGCCCTTCAGGCGCGGGTCCGGGAGCAGACGGAATCGCTCCGTGCCAACCGTGCGGCCGTTGACGGCGAGACGCACCTGGTACGTGCCCGGAGGCGCGGTAGGGCCCTGCGCTCCCGCGGCCCACAGGATCATCCCGCGGAATGCGGCGGGCGCCGGATAGCGCATGTCCCACGCGAACTGGTTGACGCCGCGCCGGTTGGGGGCGCGCGGCGGTGGAGTCGGGCGGAAGCCGGCCTGGAACGCTTCGCCGCCGAGAATCGGCGGCTCGGATTCCCGTATAAGCCGCGCGATGCTGTCCTGCGGCAACCCGGCGGTTCGCAGCGAGTCTTCGCGGGCACGGCGCCGCGCATCACGCGCGATGGAATCGGCGGCCTGCGCCGAGTCCTGCCTGCTGGTGAAGCTGCGAATCAGGTTGCCGACGGAATCCATCACGGTGAGCGTGACCTCCTGGCTCGCGTCCTTGAGCCAGTACTGAACGATCGGCCCGCTGGGCGGATTGGCCGCCACGGGATTCACGGGCGCCTGCTGTGCCCCCGCCTGCGCGCCGCCGCCACCTCCTCCTCCCCCGCCCCCGCCGAATCCGCCGCCCGCCCAGCGCACGCGATACGCGTTGCGCGGCTTGAACAGGTGCGCGTTGGATGCGGGAATCCGATCCGAGAGTTGCTGCAGCGTGCTGATGTTGTCGAGCACCCAGAACGAGCGGCCGTGCGTGCCGACGACGAGATCGCCTTCCTTGACGCGCAAGTCGGCGATGGGGACGATCGGGAGGTTGAGCTGGAGACGCTGCCACGTGCGGCCGTCGGTCGGCGAGACCCACACGCCGCGCTCGGTGCCGGCAAAGAGCAGGCCGCGGCGCTCCGGGTCCTCGCGCACGACGCGCGTGAACTCCGTGGCGGCGATCCCGTTGTCGATGCGCTCCCAGCTCGCGCCGCAGTTGGCGGTCTTCCACAGGTACGGGCGGTCGTCGTCGAGTTGATAGCGATTGGCGGCGACGTACGCGATGCATTCGCCGTGCGCCGACGGATCGATGCTCGAGACACGCGTGAACCGCTCCATGTCCTTCGGCGTCACTTCCGTCCACGACACGCCGCCATTGCGGGTTACCCAGACGCGTCCGTCGTCCGTGCCGGCCCAGATGACACCGGCGCGCACGGGTGATTCCGCCAGCGCGAACACGACGCCGTAGTACTCCACCGAGGTCTGGTCGAGCGTGAGCGGCCCGCCGGAGTTGCCCTGCGTGGCCGGGTCGTTGTACGAGAGATCCGGCGAGATCACCGTCCAGCGCTCGCCGCCGTTCGTGGACTTGTGCACGTGCTGCGACCCGATGTAGACGGCGTTCGAGTTGTGCGGGCTGACGACGATCGGGAACGTCCACTGAAAGCGATAGCGCAGGTCGCGCACCGGATGCCCCATCGGATTGTCCGGCCAGGCGTTGACGTTGCGCTCGAGGCCGCTGCGCATGTCCTTGCGCGTCAGGTGCCCGCCGTAGCTGCCCGCGTAGACGATGTCGGGGTCGTCGTGGCGCATGGCGATGTACCCGGACTCGCCGCCGCCCGCGTCACGCCAGTCCGACATCGCGATGCTGCCCTCGGTGGACCGGCTGGGCCCGCAGAGCGTCGAGTTGTCCTGCTGCGCGCCGCATACCTGATACGGGAAGTGATTCGTGGTGATGACGTGGTAGAACTGCGCGGTCGCGAAGTCCTCGCCGCTCCACGTACGGCCGCCGTCGCTCGTGACCGACGCGCCGCCGTCGTCTCCCTGGATCATGCGGTTGGAGTTGTCGGGCGCGATCCAGAGGTCGTGCGAATCGCCGTGCGGCGGTCGCGGCACGACAGGGCGGAACACCTTCCCGCCGTCCGTGGATTTCAGGAACGCGACGTTGTTGACGTACACGACGTCCTGGGCCTTCGGGTCCGCGTGGATCTTCATGTAGTACCACGCGCGCTGTGTCAGCGAGCTCTCGCCGTTGGTTTTGCGCCAGGTGGAGCCGGCGTCGTCGCTCACGTACACGCCGCCCTCGCGCGCCTCGATGATGGCGTACACGCGATTGGAGTTCGCGCCCGACACGGAGATGCCGATGTTGCCCCAGGTGCCCTGGGGCAGGCCGGGGTTGCGCGTCATCTCGGTCCACGTCTCACCGCCGTTGATGGACTTGAACATCCCGGAGCCGGCGCCGCCGGACACGAGCTGCCAGGGGCGGCGATGCGCCTGCCAGAACCCGGCGTACAGCACATTCGGGTTGTTGGGGTCCATGACGAGATCCACGACACCGGTGGAATCGTTGCGATAGAGCACTTTCTGCCACGTGCCGCCACCGTCCCGGGAGCGGTACACGCCCCGCGTCTCGTTCGGACCGAAGACGTGCCCCAGTACGCCCGCGTAGACGAGGTCCGGGTTGGTGGGATGCACGACGATGTCGGCGATGTGCTTCGCGTCTTGTAGACCACGGGCAGACCACGTTCGTCCGCCGTCGGTCGTCTTCCAGACGCCGTCGCCGTGCGACACGTTGCCGCGGATCGGATACTCGCCCCCGCCGGCGTACACGACGTCCGGATTGGACGGCGCCACGCGGATCGCACCGATGGTGCCACCGAAATAGCGGTCGGTGACGGCGAGCCACGACTGTCCGCCGTCCGTGGTCTTGAACACGCCGCCGCCGGTGGTGCCCATGTAGTACTCGTTGGGGCGCGCGACGCTGCCCGCGACCGCGACGGACCGGCCACCGCGATAGGGACCCAGCTCGCGCCAGCGCAGTCCGGTGAGGGCAAGACTGTCGAAGGGCTGCGTGATGTCGGGCGGGACGGAGACGGCCGGGCGTGACGACGCCGGAGTGACGCGTTGAGCGGATGCGAGCGCCGGCGCGACGACCAGCGCGAGAGCGGCAAGACGAAGGCGAATCACGTCGATCCTCGATGGCGAGAGGTGTGGCCCCAATTATCACCGTTCGCGCAGGCGGCCGCAAAGTACGGCTTGGGCTTTCCGCTCACCGTTTGCCGCTCGCCGCCTTCTGCCTTCCGCCTTCTGGCCCAGCTATGATTGAACTCGATCGGCTCATCACACGGAGAACGTCTCATGCGTCGCCTCGTTCATCTCGGTCTCGTGCTGTCCTCGGCGGTTCTCGTCGGATGCAGAAAGGAACAACCTGCGGCCGATACGACCGCCGGCAACACGGCCGCGGCGCAACCCTCGACGCCGGAGAAGGTCGGCGAGACCGGCGGCTTCAACGTGCCGGAGTCGGTGCGGTACGACTCGGATCTCGATGTGTTCTTCGTCTCCAGCATCAACGGCAATCCGTCGCAGAAGGACAACAACGGGTCCATCGCGCGCGTCCGCGCCGACAGCGTCGGCGTGATGACGGTGCTGGTCGAAGGCGGAAAGGGCGGCGCGCGGCTCAACGCGCCCAAGGGGATGGCGATCGTCGGCGACACGCTCTTCGTCACCGACATCGACGTGCTCCGCAGGTTCAACAAGCGTACGGGTGCATCCCTCGGATCCGTGAGCCTCACCGCGCAGAACGCGACGTTCCTGAACGACGTCGCCGCCGGCCCCGACGGGATCTACATCACGGACACCGGCATCGCGTTCGACGCGCAGGGCGGCATCACGCACCCGGGCGTCAATCGCATCTTCAAGGTGGTGGGCAACGTCGTGACCGAAGCCGCGAAGGGAGACTCGCTCGGCAACCCGAACGGCATCGCGTGGGATCGGACCGGCAACCGGTTCATCCTCGCGCCGTTCGGCAGCAACAGCCTGCAGGCGTGGACGCCCGGCCAGGCGACGCCGACGGCGCTCGTCGCGGGACCCGGCGGCTATGACGGGGTGGAAGTGCTCCAGAACGGCAACATCCTGGTGTCGAGCTGGACGGACTCCACGCTGCACGTCGTACACGGCGGCAGCCACATGATGCCGCTCATCCGCAACGTGTCGTCGCCCGCCGACATCGGCGTGGACACCAAGCGCAACGTCGTGGCGATTCCGCGGTTCAACGACGGAAAAGTGGAGTACTACCGGATTCCGTGACCTCGTACGAGCTCACGCGCTGCGTCGTCTGCGGCGGCGCGGAGACGGCCGAGATCGCGGGACCAGACGAGATTCGCGCGGAAGCGGAGCTGCTCTGGCAGTTTCACATGCGGCGCCTGTCGCCGCGCACACCACCCGAACGACTCGTCGATCGGGTGGCGTTTTCCCAGGCGGCCCCGTGGCGCGTGGTGCGGTGCGTCGCGTGCGGGCTGGTGTATCGCAATCCCGTCGAGAAAGCGGCCCAGGTGCGACGGGCCTACTCGGAAGCCGCTCCCGCGCGCCAGGCGCTTCTGGCTCTGCACGAAGCACAGCGCCGGTCGTATCGCGCGCAGGTGCGACGGCTGACGACCCAGACGGGCCGGGAAGGCGTCGGGCTCGAGGTCGGCAGCTACGTGGGTGCGTTCCTCGCTGCCGCAGGCGAGACGCGCTGGCGGTTCGAGGGCCTCGACGTGAATCCCCGAGTCAACGATCTCACGCGATCGCTCGGCTTCGTCGTCCACGACGGCGACCTGGATCGGTATCGCGCCGATCATGAATTCGACGCCGTCGCGATCTGGAACACGTTCGACCAGCTTCCCGACCCGCGCGCCGCGGTCCGCGCCGCGTCGCGCTTGCTGCGCCCGGGCGGGGTCCTGGCGATCCGCGTTCCGAACGGCGCGTGCTATGCCGAATGGCGCCCGCGCCTGTCCGGCCGGGCGCCGTCGCGGGCGCTGGCCGTCGCGCTGCTGGCACACAACAACCTGCTCACGTTCCCGTACCGCTTCGGATTCTCGCCCGCATCGCTTGGCCGGCTGCTGACGGATGCGGGGTTTCGGGTGGAGCGCATCGTCTCCGACGTTCTGGTGCCGACGGCGGACGAATGGACGCGACGATGGGCGCAAGGGGAGGAACGGCTTGTCAAGCCGCTGATGCGGGCGGCGGCACCGTGGATCGAGGTCTACGCGAGAAAAATCGCCTGAGAAAAGGCGTCTGAAGGACGTTTGTAGCTGGCAGCGGGCCGTGAGCAGTTTGCCGTTGGGGCAATAAGGACAGGATTGTGCGTTAAATGGGAACGGCGGGCGCGCGTTTGGTGCTTCGCCTTGTGCTGATGCCGCTTATTTGACGGCGTGCAGAACTACAAGCGCATCGACGCATGGCGAAAGGCGCATGCGCTTCTCCTGAACGTGCACGGCACGATCCGACGGTTTCCGAGGGAATTCTCCAACCTGAGGGGACAGTTGCGTCGCGCGGCTGAGTCGATACCGACGAACATCGTGGAAGGTTGCGGACGAATGAGCCAGAAAGAGTTCGCGAGCTACCTCCAGACCTCGTACAGCTCGAGCAATGAACTCGAGTACCATCTCCTCGTAGCTCGTGACTACGGGCTTCTCCCTGAAAGAGCGTGGAACAGCCTCACGACTGATACCGTCGAAGTTCGTATGCTGTTGGCGGGACTGCTCAAGAGGGTGCGTGGTTCACTGGAGTGAGACTGTCCCTCGGCAGTTTGTCTGCAAACTGCCAGCGGCCCGCTGCCCGCTACAAACGTCCTTCAGCTATTCTTCGAGATCTCCCCCGCCCAGTCAGCTTTTCGGCCACCCACTTCGCGGCATTTTCGATCTCCGCCGGCGGCGGCCAGTGTCCTCCGCCGTACCAGCGCATCGTCTTGGGCTCGCGCGCCGCGGCAAACAGGCGCTCTGCCTGCGACGGTTTCACCGCGCGATCGAAGCGGCCGTTCACCATGAGCAGTGGCCGCCCGGACAGCAGTCGTACCGCCCGCAGCGGGTCCACCACCGCACGGACCAGCGACTCGAACGGCAGGCCTTCAGGGAGGTCGCCGCTCGCCGCCAGCATGACGGCGCGAACGGCGGGCGTGCCCGCCGCCACGATGTTTGCCAGGAACGAGCCGAGAGAGTATCCGACGATCGCCAGCCGGTTGTTGTCCACATGCCGGCGCGTCGCCATGAACTCCAGCGCCAGCTCGGCCTCGTCCACTGCGCTGCTCCACGTGCCGAGCATGCGCCCGGGAGTGGCACTCGCGAGGTCCCGCGGCGAACCGTCGCGGCGGGTGCCATGCAGGGGCAGGTCGACGGACAGTGCCGCAACACCGCGCCGCGCCAGGGCATGGCCGAACGTGTCCGCCATCCGTTCCTTGGAGTGGCTGAAGCCGTGTAGTAACAGCGCGGCCGGCACGGACTTCCGCGCCGGCACCGTTGGCATCTCGAGGATCGCCGGTACGCGCGCCGCGCCGGCGGCGATTTCCAGCTCGTAGCGCGCGCCTCCGCCAGGAGGGACATCGCGCGCGGTCCGCACCACCGCTAGAATCCTCTCGGCTTTTTGGGACGTAGTCTCTGAGCGCGCGGGCATGACTCAAAACACGGGCAATTTCGCTGCCGAATAACCGATCTGGAGCGGCGCCGCCGGCCATCCTCACCACTGGCCGGGACGGGCCGCGCGCGCCGTGAAACGCTGGATCTGGACGGCAGTGTCGTTCGCCGCCGTCATCGGCGTGTCCGTGTACGCGGTGCGCAGCAGCGCGCCGCAGGGGATCGATCTCACGATTCCGCCGCAGGCACATCTCCTCGCGTTCCTGGCGTTCGCGGTCGAGGTCGCCTCGCGCGCACTCAAGCTCACCTGGACCGCGCGCGCCGTGGGCATATCGCTCCCGTTCACGACGTCCGTCCGCACGTCGCTCGGCGGCGATTTTGCCGCGTCCATCACGCCAGCCCGCGTCGGCGCGGAGCCCGCGCGCTTCCTGATCCTGGCACAGTCGGGCGTCGCCGCGTCGCACGCCATGGTAATCCTGTATCTCGAGCTGTTTCTCGAGATGATCTCGCTCGCGGTTGTCGTCGCGGTGATCGCGCTGGTCTTCGACGCGTCGACCAAGGGGTTCGCGGCGATGATCGGCGTCGTGGGCGGCTACGCGGTGTTCGTGCTCGGACTTGGCGCGGTGGGCGTCGTTCTTTCGCGCCGGACGCTGGGCAGGGAGCCGCCGGGCTGGGCGCGGCGCCTGCGACTGCACGGCCCGCGCTGGGCGGTCATGGAGCGATGGTTCGAGCGGGTGCGCACCACGGTGGACGCCTTCAAGACCATGCGCTACGGCTGGGCGGCGCTCTCGCTCGGTGCGTCCATCACCCACGTGGCTGTGCGCTTCACCATCCTGCCGATCCTGGTCTACTCGATGTCGGCGCCGGACGTGCCGCTCGCGCCGCTCGTGATCTGGCCGCTGGGGCTCATCTACGGAGCCGGCGTGGTGCCGGCGCCGGGCGGCGGTGGAGCTGTGGAGCTGGCGTTCCGCGCGGCGCTCGGCAACACCATTCCGCGCGAGCTGTTCGCGTCCGCCCTCGTCTGGTGGCGCTTCTACACGTTCTACATCTACATCGCGCTCGGCGGACTGGTCGCGGGGAATACAGCCTTGCGCGCGGTCAAGAACGTCGACGAGGCAGAAAAAGAACTGGAGCGCGCGTGACGGCTAACAGCGCGACTGCAGACCGCGCAGCTACAAAACGGCGCGGCTACAAAACAACGCGACTACGAAACAACGCAGGGGCGAACGGCGCCACTCAGACGCTCAACGAGAGCGCCGTAGCCGCGGCGCCGCTTGCGGTCGCGCTTCATTGTGGTCGCGCAGGTTTGTAGTCGCGTTGTTTTTCAGCTGCGGTTCTTTGTAGTCGCGCCGTTTCGGAGCTAGCGGGGTACGGTCTCCGCGGACAGCTCCTGAACCGTCGCGGTCAGCTCCGTCGGGAAGTAGGCGTTGCGCACGTACTGCTCGACCATGCGCTGCGTGTTGAAGAACGATCCGTTCATCGCGATCGGCGACTGCGCATCACTTCGGCGTAGGCGAACGGCAGCCCGTAGTACAGCGGCAGGATCACGCGCTCGAGCTTGAGATACATGTCCTGCGCGTCCTTCGACTGGTCGCCGTCGGGCTCGGTCCGCCGATCGACCAGCCGGTGACGCCTTCGACGTGGCCTTCGATCCACCAGCCGTCGAGCACGCTGAGAGGCTCGGCACGCCGTTCAGCGCCGCCTTCATGCCGCTCGTGCCGCGACGCCTCGAGCGGCTTCATGGGGTTGTTGAGCCAGAGATCGACGCCGGCGACCATCATCGCCGGCGAGCGCCATCTCGTAGTTCTCGAGTAGACCACGGTCACGCGGCCCTGCAGCGTCGGCCGCCGCGCTGGTGGATGCGCCGAATGAGCTCCTTGCCGCCGCCGTCGTGCGGATGCGCCTTGCCGCCGAAGACGATCTGGATCGGGCCGACCTTCGCCGCGATCTCGCGCGAGCCGCTCGAGGTCGGTGAACATGAGGTCGGCGCGCTTGTACGGCGTCGCGCGGCGCGCGAAGCCGATCGTGAACACGTTCGGATCGAGCGCCACGCCGCGTGCGCGCGCGCGACCTCGGCGATGAACGCCTTCTTCGCTTCCGCGTGCGCGGCGCGAATCTCGCTCGAGCGGAATGCCCACCGCGTAGCGCAGGTACAGGTTGTCCGTGCGCCATTCCGGGATGCGCCGGTCGAACAGCGCCTGGAACGGCCGGCGACGTCCACGTGCCGCGTGCACGCCGTTGGTGATCGAGTCGATCGGGAAGTCGGGGAACATCGCCCTGCGACACTTCGCGATGCTTCATCGCGACGCCGTTCACGAAGCGCGAGAGGCGCAGCGCCAGGTGCGTCATGTTCAGCGTCGCCGTTCTCGACGACAGCGCGCGGCCTCGAGCAGCTGCGAGCGCGGCTCGTCGCCGAGGACGCGGCGCACCAGGTCGACCGGGAAACTGGTCGTGTCCCGCCGGCACCGGCGTGTGGGTCGTGAACACGCAGCGCCGGCGCACCGCTTCGAGGTCCGCCTCCGTCGAGCTCGAACGGCTTGCGACCGCCTTCCGAGCTGCCAGTCGAGCAGACGTGAGCGTCAAGCAGCGCCGAGTGCCCCTCGTTCATGTGATAGTCGCACGTCGCCGCCGAAGCCGAGCGCGCGCAGCAGCGCGCGCGCCGCCCATGCCGAGCACGATCTCCTGGCACAGGCGATAGTGCGCGTCGCCGCCGTAGAGGTAGTCGGTGAGCGTGCGATCGCACTCGGCGTTCTCGGGAAGATGCGGTGTCGAGCAGGTAGAACGGGAACTTCGTGGCCGCTGTACGCCGCGCACCGAATACTGCCACGCCCGCACGTGCACGTCGCGGCCCTCGATCACGACGCTGGCGCGCTGCGGCACCTCGGCTCGAGCACTTCCTCCGGGCGCCACTCCGACCGGGCGCTCGCGTCTGATTGCCTCCGGCGTCGAGGTGCTGGCGGAAGTAGCCCTTGCGGTGCAGCAGCGTGACGCCGACGATCGGCAGCCGAGGTCGGCAGCGGATCGGAGCGTGTCGCCGGCGAGCACGCCGAGGCCGCCGCTGTACGTCGGGATCGCCTGCTCGAGGCAGATCTCCATCGAGAAGTACGCGATGCTCGCCGAGATGCCCCCCAACGTTCCGTCCGTCTTGCCGTTATCGCTCATATCACGCGATTGCAGGGGATTCCGTGCCAGCGGTCCGAGGAATGTGCGTGACGATGCCGACCTCAGCCACCCGATCGCTCGAGCAGCTCACACGGCTGACCCGGCGCGATGAGGTCGGTCGCGCGCGCGGCGACTGTCTTTCCAGCATGCACGAGCTCGATCGCGCGACCGGTAAGCACCGACTGCCAGCGTCCAGCGAGGTCTGGCGGCAAATTAATCATTCGTGGGCTCCTCGTGGCATCTCTCCCCTGCCGCTCGAGGGCCGTTCGGGCGATGGCGATACATGCCACACCCGGAACGCTTCGCACGAACGCGAAGCAGTCGCGCATCGACACGGGCCGATAGTCCCCCCGGGTCAGCAGCGCCACGCGCTCCTTGCGGAACCGCAGGAGTCGCGCGAGCAGGGCCAGCTTGACACGATTGTCCGCGAGCGACCCGCCGGCGAGAGCGGCGCGCAGCGCGACGTCCGACCCGGCGTCCGCCAGCCAGCGTGCGCGCTCCTCGAAGTCCACCGGTCGGCGATTGTCGGGATCCACGAGCGTGAAGTTCCACGTCTCGTCGCCCTGATAGACGTCCGGAACCCCGGGCGCGGTGCACTGGATCAGCAGACGCGCGAGCGAGAAGCGGAACCCTGCGTCCGCGATCCGCGCGGTGAGGCGGGCGAGATCACCGAGCAGCGGCGCGTCCTGGTGCGGCTCGAGCGATTCGCGCACGAAGGATTCGAGCGCCTGTTCGTATTCCGCGTCCCGCTCGGTCCAGCTGGTCTGCGCCTTGGCTTCGCGCGCGGCCTTCAGCATGTACGGCGCGAGCCGGTCGGCCACGTGGCCGATGAATTCGCGATCCGGCAGGTCGTCCACGCGCCGCCCCGGGCGCGGCGCCGGCCACAGCCCGACGAGCGTCTGATAGCAGAGGTACTCCGCGTTCGTGGCCGGAGCCGGCCGGCCGCGGACCGTGCGCTTCTTCGCGCGGTTCAGGCGGCGCCAGCGCCTGACGTGACGCGACCACTCGTCGGGCAGCGTCGTGAGCGCGTCCAGGCGCGCGCGAAGGTCCGCGCTGCGTTTGGTATCGTGCGTATTGGTCGCGAGCAGCGTGGACGGCCAGTCGCGGGCGCGCGCCGCGTTGCGCGCGTGCAACCTGTCCGGCGCCCCGCGGAGTAACCGGTCCGGCTGGCCGCCCACCTCGTTGCGCGACACCAGCGGGACATAGACGTACAGCGCCGTGTCCTCCACGCCCTTCGCCGCCGCCGGCGCCGCGAGCTGCTGCAGACGCGTGACCAGTTCGTCGCGCGGACGATCGGTTTGCGCGGATGGCGCCAGGAACGCCTCTTCGAGGAGCGCCGCGGCGCGGCGGGTCGTGGCGCCGCCGTCGCGGATCTGGCGCAGCGCCGCGCGCAGTACCCGGCGATCGGCCGCCGTGTTCGCGCCACCGCCGCCCGAGTACGTGCGATAGACGTCCAGGCACACGATCAACTCGATGACCGCGTCGGCGATCTCGCCCAGCGGCACGTGTGGCCGCCATGCGTGCGCGGCGCGCGCCACGCGGAGCACGTCCGGTCGCAGCGCGCCTTCCAGCGCGCGCCGCTTACCCTCCCGCGCGATCGCGCGAAAGTTCAGCGCGGGACTGCGGCGCAGAGCGCGATACCCGGCCAGGAGGTCGTCGAATCCGGCGGGATCGAGAAACACCTCCTCGACCTCGTTCATGAAGTCGTAGCCGGTGGTGCCATCCACGGCCCCTCCCCAGTCGGCGGGCAGCGTCTCGTCCGCCGAGAGGATCTTCTCGACGAGGATGGGGATGCGCTCGGGCGCGTCCGCGTGGCGCGCGGCGTCCACCTCCGTGCGGAGCTTCGCGAGATACCCGGCCGGCAGGCGGAGCCCGTCCACGTGGTCCACGCGCAATCCGTCCAGCACACCGTCGCGCACCCAGTCGAGGATCAGCTTGTGCGTCGCCTCGAACACCTCGTCACTTTCCATGCGCACGGCGACCAGCTCGTTGACGTCGAGAAAGCGGCGGTAGTTGGCGCGGTCCGCGTGACGCCAGTACGTCAGCTCGTACGCCTGCGCGTCGAGCAGCGCGCGCAGCCGCTGCCCTCCGCGCTTCCCCGCGGCCCAGTCGTCCACCGCGGGGCGGCCCGCCGGATCGAACTGCGCGAGCTGCGCCTCCCACGGGAGCGTCCCGGGGTTCAGCGGGAACGTCCGGTCGCGGTACGCCAGACGCGAGCCGCTGTCGCGGATGCGGAGCGAAAGCGCGCCGTCCGCGATCGCGCGATCGAGCTCCTCGGCGAGCACGGGCAGCACGATGCGGCCGCCCGCGCGCGGCGCGTCCCAGTCCACGTCGAACCAGCCGGCGTGCCGCGACGCGCGCCCACGCCGGAGCACGTCGTCCCAGTACGGGTTCTGCTCGACCGCGGCCATGTGGTTGGGCACGATGTCGAGGATGATCCCCATGCCGCGCGCGTGCAGGTCGTCCGCCAGCGCGCGCAGCTCCGCGTCGCCACCAAGGTCGGGGTTCGCGCGCGCGGGATCGATGACGTCGTACCCGTGCTCGCTGCCCGGCCTGGCGGCGAGCAGCGGAGAGAGATACAGGTGCGAGACGCCGAGGTCGTGGAAGTACGGCACGAGCCGGCGCGCGCTCGCGAGCGGAAAGCTGCGCGTGAGCTGGAGCCGGTACGTTGCCGTGACGACCCGTGGGCTCATCGGGTGCGCGGGCGCCGCGAACCACAGCGGAGCGCGTCGTCCGCCTCGAAGTCCAGCTCAGCGCCTCGAGGGTGAGCCGCATCCTGCGGCGCCAGCTCGGATGGAGATCGGCGCCGACGCCGGGAACGTTGACCGGCTCCACCTCGCCCAGCAGGTCGTCGAGCGACACACCCACCAGCGCCGCGGGCGTGGAGCAGAGGAACTCGTGCACCGCCGCGGCCAGCCTGAGCGGAAAATAGGATTCCTGGTAGTGTCGCGGCGGCTGCAGTCCCAGCGCGGCGAGCAGCGCCCGCTTTTCAGCCGTGCGTTCGCGCCGGGCGGCGCGAACGGCGGCCGGCGAACGCAGGAGCCCGACTTTCGACCGGAGATCGATGTCGCGCTCCTGCCAGAAGCCGGCGAGCGTCGGCATGTCGTGCGTGTTGGCGGTGGCCAGCGCCAGCGCCGGGTAGCTGCGCGCCGGCTTGAATCCGCGCCGGTCCCGCTCGAAGTAGAGCACGCGCGACGACAGGATGCCCCATTTCTCCAGTGCCGGCGGCACGTCCCGGGCACGGTGCCCAGATCCTCGCCGACGACGAGCGCGTCGTGGCGCACGCTCTCGAGCGCGAGGATGCCGAGCAGGTCGTGGGCCGGAAAGCGGACGTAGGCGCCGTCACGGCCGCTGGCGCCGTCGGGAATCCAGAACAGCGCGGAACAGCCCCATCACGTGGTCGATGCGCAGCGCGCCGGCGTGCTCGAACGCGCGCCGCAGCAGCTGGATCCAGTAGCGATAGCCGTCGCGGCGCAGCGCGCGCGGATCGATCGGCGGCAGCCCCCAGTTCTGTCCCGCGGCCGCGTACGGATCGGGCGGCGCGCCCGACGGCAGCGCCGCCGACGAACAGCTCGGGGTAGCCCAGGTGTCGCTGCCCCCGGGGCACGTGCCGATCGCGAGATCCTGGTAGACGCCGATCGCGCATGCCCTGCGCGCGCGCGCCGCGCGGCAGCCGCGGCGAGCTGCGCGATCCACCTCGAACTGCAGCCAGCGATGGAAGTCCACGCGCTGCGCGTGCTCGGCCCGGAACGCGCGCACGCCGTCGGACGTCCGGGTCGTGCAGCGACGCTGGCCAGCGCCGCCAGTCGGGCAGCCCGTGCCGCTCGGCGATCGCCATCCAGGTGGCGAACCGCGTGAGCTCCGGCTCGCGCGCGGGTGAAGTCCTCGTATTCGCGACGGCGCGCCGTCGCGCGCCCGCGAGAACACGCGGTACAGCTCGATCGAGCGACGCGGTCCTTGAGCTCGATGATCCCGTCGTACCCGATGAGCGGCGCGTCGCGCAGCGTCGCGCAGCTCTGGCGCGGACCTCGGGGCGGTTCAGGATCGCGCGCGCCGCGTCGGACGTGCGCCAGCTCCGGAACGCTCTCGACGTCGATGTAGATCGGGTTGCGGAACAGACGGCTGACGGGGCTGTACGGGCTGACGTCGCAGCCGCGATTGAGCAGCGCGTGCAGCGGGTTCACGCCGACGAACTGCGCGCCGCGCTCCGCCGCCCACGTCGACGAGCTGGCGCGAGGTGCCGAAGTCGCCGACGCCCCAGTCGTGCTCGCTGCGCACCGTGTACAGGTTCGCGATGATGCCCATCGCGCGCGCGTCGCCGGCGCCTCGCCTCGTTCCCTTCGGCGTTCACCGAGCGCCTGGCTCGGCGCCAGGCACGCCGACGGCACGACGATGAGCGACTGCTCCGCCAGGTCCGTTCTCCGCCGCGCGGCGAGCGCACAACGGCCGCCACTCGGTGGTACCCGAGCGGCAGCGCGCGTGGGAGGCAGCTCGAGCGTCGCCGGCGCCGCGCACATGTCGCGGCGCATCGTCGACACGTGCACCCGCTTCCTCGGTAATGCGTGAGCTCCACGCGCGCCGCGCGTGTGCCGCGTGGCGGACGCGCACGCGAACGCGGCGCGCGTCGGCACTGTCGCGCTCGACGACGCGCACCGGCGCGAGGATCGCGGCGCGCTCCTCGTGGTCGAGCTCCGCGAGCCAGCCGCGCGCTGCGTCCTCGGTACGGCGCGTCGAACCCCATCGCGGCGAGCAGCGCCTCGCGCGTCGCGTCCGACGTGGGATGCGCGCGCCGGCCGGTCTGATCGAGGTACTCGGGGACGATTCCGAGGCGGTCGGCGAGCTCGCGCAGCGCCGACGGCGAGTTGACGCGCGACTGCGTCGACGCGCGCGTCAGGTCGGTACCGCGGCACGAGCACGAGCGCGCCGAGCGGCGGCAGCGTCAGCTCGATCGACTGCGGCGAAGCCGTGGAACGGCGCCGGCTCCGCCGTCGACCCGCGCGCGCGTCGGCGTGCCCGCTCCCGCCCCACTCGGCGGCGTCGGTGTCGAGCACCTCGCGTACGTCGCCGGACTCCGGCACGCCGATGCGATAGTGCTCGCGCGGCACCGGCGTGAGGTTGAGCACCACGACGCAGTGGCGCTCGCCGGTCGCGGCGCACGTACGACAGCACCGAGTTCTCGCGGTCGTCCGACGCCGATCCAGCGCGAAGCCCGTCCCACTCGCGAGTCGTCGCGCCAGAGCTCCGGACGCTCGCGGTAGAGCCGCGCGAGCGCGCGCGACGATAGTCGCAGGAACTTCGCGCGCCGCGGATCGTCCGCAGCAGGTGCCAGTCGAGGCTCGTGTCGTGATTCCACTCGGTCCACGGCGCGAGCTCGGTGCCCATGAACAGCAGCTTCTTGCCCGGGCCGCGTGAACATGTACGCGAGCAGCATGCGCAGGTTCGCGAACTTCTGCCACTCGTCGCCCGGCATCTTGCTGAGCAGCGAGCCCTTGCCGTGCACGACCTCGTCGTGCGACAGCGGCATGATGAAGCGCTCGCTGTACTCGTAGAGCATCGCGAAGGTGAGCTGGTCCTGGTGGAAGCGCCGATGCACGGGATCGTGCGCGAAGTACTGCGAGCGTGTCGTGCATCCAGCCCATGTTCCACTTGAAGGTGAAGCCCGAGCCCGCCCTCGCGCACCGGCCGTCGTCACGCCCGGCCACGCCGTCGATTCCTCGGCGATCGTGATGCAGCCCGGGACGCTCGTGCGCGCACCGTCTCGTTGAACTGCCGCAGGAAGTCGATCGCCTCGAGGTTCTCGCGACCGCCGTAGCGGTTGCGGCAGCCACTCGCCGTGCTTCGCGGCTGTAGTCGAGGTAGAGCATCGACGCGACGGCGTCGACGCGCAGGCCGTCGACGTGAAACTCCTCGAGCCAGTACAGCGCGTTGGCGACGAGGAAGTTGCGCACCTCGTTGCGGCCGTAGTTGAAGATCAGCGTGCCCCAGTCGGGATGCTCGCCCAGCCGCGGGTCGTCGTGCTCGTAGAGCGCCGTGCCGTCGAAGCGGCGCAGCGCGAAGTCGTCCTTCGGAAAGTGCGCCGGCACCCAGTCGAGGATCACGCCGATGCCGTGCTGGTGCAGCGTGTCGACGAAGAACCGGAAATCGTCCGGCGTGCCGTAGCGCGACGTCGGCGCGTAGTAGCCGGTCACCTGATAGCCCCACGATCCGTAGAACGGATGCTCCATCACCGGCAGCAGCTCGACGTGCGTGAAGCCGAGCGCGTTCGACGTGCTCCGCGAGCCGCGGCGCGATCTCGCGATAGGTCGAGCGACGCGATTGCCCTCCTCCGGCACGCGCGCCCACGAGCCGAGGTGCACCTCGTAGATGAGCATCGGCGTCGCGGTACGGGTCGCGCGGCGTCGCGCGCGCCATCCACGCGTCGTCGCTCCACGTCGTACGATGCCGTCGCCTCGACGATCGACGCCGTGCCCGGGCGCTGCTCCATCTTGAACGCGAACGGATCGGTCTTGACGCGAAGCGTCGCCCTCGCGCGTGACGATCTCGAACTTGTAGAGCGCGCCGGGCTCGACGCCGGGCACGAACAGCTCCCAGACGCCCGACGCGCCGAGCGATGCGCATCGGGAAGACGCGGCCGTCCCACGCGCAGAAGTCGCCGACGACGCTCACGCGCCGCGCGTTCGGCGCCCAGACCGCGAAGCGCGACGCCCGCGACGCCGTCGATCGTCACGCGGGTGCGCGCCGAGCTTCTCCCAGAGGCGGCGGTGCGTGCCTTCGTTGAAGAGGTGCAGGTCGACTCGCCGAGCGTCGGCAGGAAGCGGTACGGATCGTCGCGCTCCCAGGCGGTGCCGTCGGCGAAGTGGAAGCGCAGGCGATAGCGCAGCGGCAGCGACGCGCGCGGCAGGAACGCGGCGAACACGTCGCCGCCCGTCGCGCTGCGCGTCGAGCTGCGTCGACGCGCGTCGTCGCCCGACGCATGGCGCAGCTCGGCGCCGCCGCGTCCGGGATGCATCACGCGCACGATCGACGCCGCTGCGCCGCCACCGGCGCCGCGGTGCGCGCCGAGCATGCGATGCGGGTCGCGATGCCGCCGCCTTCGGCGCGCAGCCGCGCTGATCGCGTCCGCGGCGGCATCGTCGGCTCGGGCGCGGTTCCGCGCCGCAGGCCGGCAGTTGCCGACGCGGATCGCGGTAGCCGCGCCGCGGCGCGGCAGTCGTCGTCGCGATCGGCGTTGTCGCGTCGCAGGCGCGGCGTCAGTCCGATCCTTCGGATCGGCTCGTCAGCCATGCGCTCCACCGCGATGCGCCGGTCGCGCCCGTAGCGCAGCAGCACCAGCGAATACGGCAGCGAGCTCGACGCAGTGTCCTCGCGTCGAGCACGCGTCAGCTCCGACCGCGCGGTGTTCGACCAACTCGGCCCAGATGCCGCCGCTGCGGCGAGCGTGCGGCAGGCTGAACGCGACGTCGGTCGGCCGCATTGCTCACGATCAGCAGCAGCGTGTCGCCCGTGATCGGGCGCCCGCGCTCGTCGATCTCGTCCGTCGCGTCGCCGTCGATCAGCATGCCGAGCACGTGGTGGCTTCGGCGTTCCGCCAGTCGCTCGTCGGTCATCTCGCTCGCCGTCGGGGCGGATCCAGGTCACGTCCTTCGTGCCGCCGTCATCGACGGCGCGCCGCGAAAGAAATGCCGGCGCCGCAGCACGGGATGCGCCTGCCGGATGCGACAGCATCCGGCGCGTGAACGCGAGCAGCTCCTGCCGGCGCTCAGTCGAGATCCCAGTTCATCCAGGTGATCTCGTTGTCCTGCGCGTACGCGTTGTTGTTGCCGCGCTGCGTGCGCGCGATCTCGTCGCCGTGCGAGATCATCGGCACGCCCTGCGAGAACGCGAGCGTCGCGAGAAGGTTCGTCATCAGCGCGATAGCGCGTGGTTCGAGGATCGTCTGCGTCGTCGGTCTCGCCCTCGACGCCCCAGTTGCGGCTGATGTTGTCGTTGTGGCCGTCGCGATTGTCCTCGCCGTTCGCCTCGTTGTGCTTCTGCTCGTAGCTCACGAGGTCGTGCAGCGTGAAGCCGTCGTGCGCCGTGACGAAGTTGATGCTCGCGTACGCGCTCGCGGTCGCTCCAGCTGTAGATGTCGCTCGAGCCGGCGAGGCGCGACGCGAGCTCGGCGACCATGCCCGCGTCGCCGCGCCAGAAGTGGCGCACGGCGTCGCGATACTGCCCGTTCCACTCCGCCCAGCGCAGCGGGAAGTTGCCCACCTGATAGCCGCCCGGGCCCACGTCCCACGGCTCGGCGATCAGCTTCACCGTCGACGAGCGTCGGATCCTGCTGGATGATGTCGAAGAACGCGGAGAGCCGGTCCACCTCGTACAGCTCGCGCGCGAGCACCGGCGCGAGGTCGAAGCGGAAGCCGTCGACGTGCATCTCGGTCACCCAGTAGCGCAGCGAATCCATGATCGAGCTGGATCGTGCGCGGGTGCTGCATGTTCAGGCTGTTGCCGGTGCCGGTGAAGTCGGTGTAGAAGCGCGGGTTGTCGGGCTCCAGCCGGTAGTACGCCTTGTTGTCGATGCCGCGGAACGACAGCGTCGGGCCCGAGGTGGTTGCCTTCGCCGGTGTGGTTGTAGACGACGTCGAGGATCACCTCGATGCCGGCGGCGTGCAGCGTCTTCACCATCGTCTTGAACTCGTACACCTGGTTGCCGAGGCCGCGCGACGCGTAGCGCACGTCGGGCGCGAAGAAGCCGATGGAGTTGTAGCCCCAGTAGTTCGTGAGCCCGCGCTCGGCGAGATGCCGGTCGACGACGAACTGGTGCACCGGCAGCAGCTCGACCGCCGTGACGCCGAGCGACGGGAAGTACTCGATCATCGGATCGGACTGCAGAGCCCGAGGTACGTGCCGCGCAGCTCGCTCGGGGACCGTCGGGGTGCCGCATCGTCATCCCCTTCACGTGACACTCGTAGATGATCGTGCGGTTCCACGGCACGTCGCAGCGGCCGGTCGTCCTCCCACGTGAACGCCGAATCGATGACGACGGACTTCGGCACGCGCGACGCGTCGTTGTCGGAGGTCGGCTCGAGGTCCTCGTCGCGGCGCGCCCACCTTGTACGCGAACAGCGCGTCGCTCCACCGGATCGTCGCCGGTGATCGCCTTCGCGTACGGATCGATCAGCAGCTTCGCGGGATTGAAGCGGTGTCCCGGCTCGGGATCGTACGGGCCGTGCACGCGATAGCCGTAGAGCTGGCCCGGCCGCACGTCGGGCAGGTAGCAGTGCCAGACCTGGTCGGTGCGCTCGCGCAGCCGGATCCGCTCGCCCTCCACGCCGTCGTCCGGTCCCTCGAAGAGACACAGCTCGACGCCGGTCGCGTTCTCGGAGAAGATGCGCGAAGTTGACCCCCGCCCCGTCCCACGTGGCGCCGAGCGGATAGGGTTGCCCGGCCACACCCTCATGCGGCGAGCGCCGCGATGCCGCGGAGCGGAATCCAGGCCCAGTCCGGCCGGTGGTCGAGCTCGTACTGCAGCTCGTAGAAGAGCTTCTCCGCCTCGAAGAGCGCGACGAGCCGGTCCGCGTTTTCGCGGTCGCGCGGGAAGAGCGGCGGGTTCGAGGCCGGCTCCGCGAAATACGCCGTCAGGAACGCGTCGCGTGTGGCGCGCTTCCCAGCGCCGTCCGCGCTCGCGGTCGCCGGCCGTCGCCGCGGCGTACGACAAGGAGCGCAGCATCCCCGCGACGTCGCGCAGCGGCGAGTTGCGCGCGCGACGCTGCTCCAGCGGGCGGGACGGCTCGCCCTCGAAGTCGATGATGAGGAACTGTTTGGCCTCCGACCGCAGCACCTGGCCTAGATGGTAGTCGCCGTGGATCCGCGTGGACGCGCCGGCGTCGCCTTCGACGCGCGCCGCCAGCGCGGCGACCCGCTCCACGATGCGTGCGCGCGCGTCCGCGATCGCGTCGGCCTGGCCGGCGCCGTCCGGCCCCAGCGTTGCGCGGCCGCGCGCGCGATCGAGCGCGTCGAGTGCGCGTGTCGCGGTGTCCAGCGCGTCGCGCTTCCAGCGCGCCAGATCCTCCGCAGTCGCCATCCGGTGCTCGAACGCGCTGCCGGGGTCGCCGGACGCCAGCGTCTCGTGGAGCGCGCGCGTCACGGTCCCGAGGTGCCCCGCTTCGGTCGCGAACGGCAGCTCTCCATTCGGCGTCTTCCCCGAGCGGAAGAAGTCTTCCGCCGTGGCGAGCGCGCACGTCCAGCCGTCGGACGCGCTCCGCACGTACTCCTGCATCATGCCGGCGACGGTCACGCCGTCGCGATCCTCGAACCGGATCGTGCCGAGCAGCACGGGCACGTGGACGAAGAGCCGCTCGCGCGTGAGAAAGCGCGTCACTTCCACGTCGGGATGCACGCCCGGCCGCAGCCGGCGATAGAGCTTGAGAATCGCTTCCTTGTTCAGGACGACCGAGCTGTTGCTCTGCTCGGCGTCCGAGAGCGTGAGCGGCGCGCCGGGCGGCACCACGAGCGGCGTCCGCGACTCGCTCGCGATGATCCAGCGAGCGCCGCCATGTGAAAAGGTCGCGCCGATGCGGAACGCGTCCGCGAGCCCGCGCAGGAACTCCGGATCGCCCAGCGCGTCGTCCACTCCCGTGGCGCCTGGCCTCGAGGAACAGCTGGTAGGTGGCGGTTTCGCCGCCCTCCAGCCGGACGCGCGCGCGCGCGACGCCGAACGGCTTCGTCGCGCCCGGCCACTCGACCGGAATCACGTCCTGCACGTCCGCCCCCTGGACGCCGCGCGCCTTGTCGCCGAACCAGCGCCTGGTGCCGAGAAAGGCGATCAACTCGGCTTCCGTGATCCGGAAGGCGCTGGACCCGATCCCCGTCATCGCTTGGGCACCTGGTCGGCCGGCATCAGCCGGAACCAGAGGAAGTTGTGCGGTCCGAGCGTGAGCAGGTACGGCAGCTCGCCGATGGGCGGGAACGGCATCTCGCCCCACAGCTCGAGCGGCACGCAGCCCGCGAACTCGCGCAGGTCGAGCTCCACGAACTGCGCGAAGCGCGACAGGTTGTTGACGCAGAGGATCATCTCGTCTCGTAGCGCCGCAGGAAGACGAGCACGCGCCGGTTGTCCGGGTCGAGCGCCTCGAACGTGCCGCGTCCGAACGCCTGGTACTTCTTGCCGCACCGCGATCAGCCGGCGCATCCAGCGCAGCAGCGACGTCGGCGTGCGCTCCTGCGCCGCGACGTTGACGCTGTGGTAGCCGTACGGCGGATCGACGATCACCGGCGAGTACAGCGCGGCGCTGTCGGCCTCGGAGAATCCCGCGTTGCGGTCGGCGCTCCACTGCATCGGCGTGCGCACGCCGTTCCGGTCGCCGAGGTAGACGTTGTCGCCCATGCCGATCTCGTCGCCGTAGTAGACGATCGGCGTGCCGGGCATGCGACATGAGCAGCGCGTTCATCAGCTCGATCTGCCGGCGCCCGTTGTCCATGAGCGGCGCCAGGCGGCGCCGGATGCCGACGTTGACGCGCATGCGCGGATCGCGCGCGTACTCGCGGTACATGTAGTCGCGCTCGTCGTCGGTCACCATCTCGAGCGTCAGCTCGTCGTGGTTGCGCAGGAAGATCGCCCACTGGCAGTCCTCGGGGATCGCCGGCGTCTGCCGCATGATGTCGACGATCGGCGTGCGGTCTTCCTTGCGGAGCGCCATGTACATGCGCGGCATCACCGGAAAGTGGAACGCCATGTGGCATTCGTCCGACTCGCCGAAGTACGGCGCGCACGTCGGTCGGCCACTGGTTCGCCTCGGCGAGGAAGATGCGGCCCGGGAACTCCGCGTCGAGCGCGCGCGCGCAGCTCCTTGAGCACGTCGTGCGTCTCGGGGAGGTTCTCGCAGTTCGTGCCGTCGCGCTCGATGAGATACGGAATCGCGTCGAGCCGCAGCCCGTCCACGCCCATGCGCAGCCAGAAGCGCATCACGTTCATCACCGCTTCGAGCACCGTCGGGATTGTCGAAGTTGAGGTCCGGCTGGTGGCTGAAGAAGCGGTGCCAGAAGAACTGCTGCGCCACCGGGTCCCACGTCCAGTTCGACGTCTCGGTGTCGGTGAAGATGATCGCGCGTGCCGGCGTAGCGGTTGGGATCGTCGCTCCACACGTACCAGTCGCGCTCCGGCGAGCCCTTCGGCGCGCGTCGCGCGCGCTGGAACCACGGGTGCTGGTCGCGAGGTGTGGTTGATGACCAGCTCGGTGATGACGCGGATGCCGCGCTCGTGCGCCTCGTCGAGGAAATGCCTTGAAGTCCTCGATCGTCCCGTACGTCGGGTTGATCGACTCGTACGACGCGATGTCGTAGCCGTCGTCCTTGAGCGGCGACGGATAGAACGGCAGCAGCCAGATCGCCGTGACGCCGAGCTGCTGGATGTAGTCGAGCTTCTCGATCAAGCCCGCGAAAGTCGCCGTAGCCGTCCGCGTTCGAGTCGCGGTAGCGACTTGACGTGCAGCTGGTAGATGATCGCGTCCTTGTACCAGAGGGGATCGTGTCGACACTGCGCTTGCGGGCGCTGGAAGAACGGCGGACATGGGAGACGGGACATGGACATGGGCGCGCTCAGCGCTCGACGCGCAAGACGTGTGCAACCTGGTCGCGCGGGATCGAGCCGCACGTAGTTGCGCGCGCCCGTGCCACGTGTAGCGCGCGCCGGTGAGCAGGTCGTGCACGACGTACGGCTGGTCGGGCGCGATGCCCATGTCCTCGATCGGCACGTGGACCATGGTCTCCTGTGCCTTGTGCGGATCGAGGTTCACGGCGACGAGAATATCCGCGATCGCCGCGTCACCGCGAGCTGGCAGCCCGCCTTGCGCATCCCGCGGCCGCTTCCCGCTCCATTCCCGCCGCTTTCCGATAGAACAGGATCTGGTCGTTCTCGCGAATGATGAAACGTGAGGTTCGTCGTATCGCTGCAGCGCCGGCGTGCTCGCGCCGGATCCGGTTCAGCAGCGCGACGTCGGCGTTGATGTTCCCGGCGGCGTCCCAGTCGCGCGGCCGCAGCTCGTACTTCTCGGAGTGCAGGTACTCCTCGCTCCCTTGCTTGCACCGGCACGTTCTCGCACGAGCTCGAAGCCGCTGTAGATGCCGTACAGCGGCGACAGCGTGGCCGCGAGCAGCAGGCGCATGCGAAACGCCGGGCGCCCGCCCTTCACGAGATACTCGTTGAGAATGTCCGGCGTGTTCACGAACAGGTTGCCGCGGAAGTACTCGACCGTCGGCGGCGCCGTGAGCTCGGTCGAAGTAGTCGCGCAGCTCCCACGCGCGTGTTCTTCCACGTGAAGTACGTGTACGACATCGTGAAGCCGAGCTTGGCGAGGCTCTTCATCCGCTTCGGCCGCGTGAACGCCTCGGAGAAGAAGATCACGTCGGGATGCGTCGGACTGCACGTCCTCGATCATCCACTCCCAGAACGCGAACGGCTTCGTGTGCGGGTTGTCGACGCGGAAGATCTGGACGCCGTGCGCCGATCCAGAACAGCACGATGTCGCGGCACGCTTCCCAGAGTCGCCGGCGGTCGTCGCACCAGAAGTTCAGCGGGTAGATGTCCTGGTACTTCTTGGGCGGATTCTCGGCGTACGCGATCGTGCCGTCGGGACGCATGTGGAACCAGTCGGGGTGCTCCTTCACCCACGGATGGTCGGGCGAGCACTGCAGCGCGTAGTCGAGCGCGATCTCCATGTCGCAGCTGCGTGCGCCGCTCACGAAGCGATCGAAGTCGTCGATCGTGCCGAGCGTCGGGCTCGATCGCCATGTGACCGCCGTGCTCGTTGCCGATCGCCCACGGGCTGCCGACGTCGTCGGGCTCGGGGTCGAGCGAGTTGTTCTTGCCTTTGCGAAACGTGCGGCCGATCGGATGGATCGGCGGCAGATACACGACGTCGAAGCCGAGCTCCGCGATGCGCGGCAGCGCGCGCGGTCGGCGTCGGCGAAGGTGCCGTGCCTGCCCGGTCGGAGTCGGTGGATCGCGGAAAGAACTCGTACCACGACGCGAACCGCGCGCGCTCGCGGTCCACGACGATCTCGCAGCTCGCGGCCGTAGCGCGTGAGGTCGCGCGGGACGGAAGTGCTCGCGCATGAGCGCCGCCAGCTCGTCGTCGAGCGCGCGGCGCACCACGGCTTCGGCAGGCGGGTCGGTCACGCGTCTCGAAGGCGCGCGCCGACTGCGCCAGCGCCGCGCGCGCCGGTGCCGCATTTCGCCCGGCGGGCCGCCGCCTTCACGAGCAGCGCGGCCTCGAGCAGCTCGAGACGCACGTCCTGCCCGGCGTCGATCTTCTTGCGAAATCCGGCGCGCCAGGTCTCCCAGACGATCGGTCCACGCCTCGATCGTGAAGCTCCACCGCCCGACGCGATCGAGCGGGAATTCGCCGATACCAGCGATCCACCGTGTCGTCGTACCTGCAGCGGCGCCGTCCAGGCGACGGCGCCGTGTTCGCCTCCGGCGGGCGTACCACGATCTGCGCGGCGAGCAGCGTCGTGGCCTTCCTTGATGACGTCCGCGCCGACCTGCACGACGTCGCCGACGATGCGCTTTACCGGATAGCGACCGCCGTCCAGCTCCGGGGTGACGCATTCGATCGTGAGATGCGCGAGACCACGCGTCGGGGAGCGGCGATCTGTTGTTCGTTGGGCACGGAGTTTGCGCGTGTTGCAAGGATGTGCCTGGAACTGCCGGGCTATTGCCCGGGAAGATGCCGTGGCTGGCGCCACGGACAACTGCGGCCTCCGGCGCGGAGAACTGCGGCCTGCGCGGACAACTGCCGGCACTCCGTGCCGGAGAACCGCCGGGCTAAAGCCCGGAAAAAGCCGCGCTTCGGCGCGGACAACTGCCGCGGCGTCGCCGCGGCGTTTCTCCGGGTGGTCTGCCCGGCTGTCGTCCGCGCGAAGCGCGGCAGTTGTCCCGCGGCGAAGCCGCGGGCGGTCCCTACGGTGTCAGCTTCCTGATGTCAGTCGGAATCTTGATCGTGCCCGATCGTGCCCGCGTCCGTGCCGAACCAGAGCTCGCGCGTCGCCCGGTTGAACGTCATGTGACGGATCGTGTTCCGCGCGGCGCCGTTGCTCGGGACCGCGAAGTTCGCGACCCACGTCTTCGTCTTCGTATCGAAGGCCACCATGCGGTTCGGCTGCACCCCGGTTTCCACGATCCAGATGCGATCCTGATCGTCCTGGGCGTGCGCGTAGGGCTGCGCCGCGGCACCCGACGGCATCGGGAATTCCTCGAACTTGCCGGTCTTCGGATCCAGGTGATTGATGAAGCCGCGATAGTCGCCGAACCAGAGCGTGCCGTCGGACGTCACCGCGATCCGCCGCGCGCGCATGCGGGGGTCCGGATGCGTGAATTCCTTGTACTCCAGCGTCTTGGGGTCGATCGTCGCGATCTTGTTCGTCGCCCAGAGGTTGAAGTACGGCCGGCCGCTAGCGTCCAGCACGACGCCGTAGGGGTTCGTCCGCTCGGTACCGGGCGGCCGCCAGAGCTTGATCTCTCCCGTGTTGCGATCAAAGCGCCCGATGCGCTGCGACTGCTGCGCGGAGAACCACGCGATGCCGTTCTTGTCCCAGATCATGGTGTGCGGGTCGCGCACCGTGGTGTCCGGCATCATGAAATTCTTCAGCTCACCTGTCTCCGGATTGAGCTGCACGATGCGGCTGTTGCGGTTGCCCGTGAACCAGATGCCGCCGCGCTCGTCCACCACGATGTTGTGGGGGTTGGTGCCGTCGGCGATCTGGTACTGCTTGAACTCGCCGGACTTGGGCTCGAGGTACGCGACGTAGTTACCCTGCTGGCCCACGAACCAGACTCGGCCCTTCTGGTCCTGGTACGGGTCGCGCGGACGGGATTGTTGCCATGGAACCGTCCACTCCTTGGGCTCGAGCGGCTGATCCTGCGCGAAGGCAGGAGTGGCGCTCAGCAGCGCTAGCGTAGCAACGCGGAATGCTCTCATGATGTCTAACCTTGGCAAGGTGGTCCGATTAGGACTACGCGCGGACGGCTCGAAACGCTAGGTCGCGCTCCCCTAGATTTCCCGGGCGCCCGAACCCATTCATGGCGGACATGCGTCTCGCATATCTAGCGGCTCTGCTTGTCCTTGCCGGGGGAAGTTCCGCCGCGGGACAGCGCGTATCCGATGGGGCCCGTCCCGACGCGCTCCGCATCCCGTTCGAGCGCTACCGGCTGGCCAACGGGCTCACGGTGATCCTGTCCCCGAACCCGACCATTCCGATGGTCACGGTGGACGTCTGGTACCACGTGGGGTCCAAGAACGAGCTCCCGGGACGCACGGGGTTCGCGCACCTGTTCGAGCACGTGATGTTCACGGGGTCGGCGAACGCCCCGTATCCGCTGCACGACCGCCTCACGGAGGGCGTGAGCGGCATCGGCAGCAACGGTTCCACGTCCCAGGACCGCACCAACTACTTCGAGACCGTGCCGTCGAACTACCTCGAGTCCACGCTCTGGCTCGAGGCGGACCGCATGGGGTTCCTCCTCCAGACGCTCGACTCGGCGAAGTTCGTGGCGCAGCGCGACATCGTGCAGAACGAGCGCCGACAGAACGTGGACAACCAGCCGTACGGCCGGGCCGGCGAGATCATCAACATCGCGCTGTACCCGGACACGCAATCCGTACCACTGGCCGGTGTACGGCTACATGACGGATCTCCGGAGCTCGGGCGTGGAGGACGTAAGGCGCTTCTTTCGTCAGTATTACGCGCCGGGCAACGCGACGCTCGCGATCGTCGGCGACTTCGACGCGGCACAGGCCAGGAGCTGGGTCGCGAAGTACTTCGGTGAGCTGCCACGCGCCGACGCCATCGCCCGGCCCGCCACGGCGCCTCCGCGAATCACGACGGAAAAGCGCCTCGTGTTCGAGGACCGCGTCCAGCTGCCGCGGCTGTACATCACATGGCCGACCGTGGGCATGAAGCACGACGACACGTACGCGCTGGACGCGCTGGCCAGGATCCTCACGGGATCGCGCACGGCGCGACTCACCAAGGCGCTCGAGTACGATCGCCAGTCGGCGGCGAGCGTCCTGGCGTCGGCCGGCGCGCGCGAGGGCCTGGGCGAGTTCTCGCTGCGAATCATTCCGCGTCCGGGACACACGTTGACGGCGCTGGAGGCGGCGACGGACTCGGTGATCACGCGCCTCAAACACGAGGGTCCGTCGTCCAGCGAGCTGGCGCGCGCACTGGCCGGCATCGAGTTCGGATTCGTCGCCGGGTTGCAGTCCAACCTCGGTAAGGCGGAAATCCTTCACAACGGGTCCGTCTTTCATGGGGATCCGGGCCACTACCGCACGCGGTACGCCCGGATGAAGGAGGTCACGACGACCGACGTGAAGCGCGTCGCCAACACGTACCTCGGCGACGGGCGGGTGATCCTGAGCGTCGTGCCCGAGGGTAAATCCGAGCTGGCAGCCAGGTCGCAGGCGAGCCGGAGGGTTACGGTCGCTCCCGACGGCGGCCACTACGTGATTGGGCAGAAGTGAAGCGACAAGCCGCTTGGGGTTTGCGGTTTGGGATTTGGCGCTCACCGCCTGGCGCTTGCCGCTTGCCGCTTGCCGCGACGCTCGTTGTCGCCTGCATCATTGCGCCTGCACGCGAGGTCGCTGCCCAGACGGCGAGTCCATCACCGCAAGCGCCGGCGTTCGACCGGTCGAAGGTTCCCCCGCCGGGCCCTCCGCCGACGTTCAGCGCGCCGGCGTGGACGCGCGCGATGCTCCCCAACGGGGCCGAGCTCATCGTGCTGCAGCGGCGCGACCTGCCGCTCGTGACGGTGGCCATCAACTTCATCGGCGGCACGCACCAGTTCGAGGACCCGCAGAAGGTCGGCGTCGGCTCGTTCACCGCGCAGATGCTGAGCGAAGGCACCGTAACGCGGACCGGCGACCAGCTCGCGAACGCGCAGCAACTGCTCGGCACCGAGATCTCGGCCGGCGTGTCCGCGGAGAGCGGCACCATCGGCTTCACCGCGCTGAGCGACAGGCTCGAGCCCGCGCTCGAGCTGCTGGCCGACATGCTGCTCTACCCCGTCTTGCCGGCGGACGCGCTCGAGCGCCTTCGCGCGCAGCGCCTCGTGACGCTCACGCAGCAGAAGGACCAGGTCACGGCCATCGCGAACAACGTCTTTGCCAGAGTCGTCTACGGCGACGCGCACCCGTACGGCCGCGTGATCACCGAGCAAACCACGCGCGCGATCACACGCGCCGACGTGGTCGCGTTCCACGCGGCGTACTTCAAGCCCGGGCGCGCGATCGTGACCATCGTCGGCGACGTGAGCCCCGAGCGCGCGCACGTGGCGTTCGACCGGGCGTTCGCCAACTGGCAGTCGGGCGGCGACCGTCCCTCGTTCGCGTATGCGCCGCTCGCCCCCGCCCAGTCGCGGCCACGAACGATCTACCTGGTTCACAAGGAAGGCGCGCAGCAATCGGTGATCGCGATGGGAATACCGGGGCCGTCACGCGACACGCCCGACTACTACGCGCTGTCGGTGATGAACAACATCCTCGGCGGGCTGTTCCAGTCGCGTCTCAACCACCTGATTCGCGAAGTGAAGGGCTACAGCTACGGTGTGAGCTCCAGCTTCGCGTTCGGCCGCGGACCGGGCCGGTTCCGCGCGTCCGGCCAGATCGTCACGGCGAAGACCGATAGCGCGCTACTCGACTTCGTCGCCGAGCTGGGTGGAGTGCAGGGCGGCAAGCCGTTCACGGACGACGAGATCAAGCAAGGCAAGGAGTCGCTCATCCAGGGCCTGCCGCGGACGTTCGCTACGGTGGACGCGACCGGCAGCGCGATCGCGAGCCTGTACCTGCAGGGTCTGCCGGAGACGTACTACCAGGAGTACACGGCGAAGATCAATGCGGTGACAGCCGAGGATCTCGTTCGCGTGGCGCGCAAGTACGTGGACCTCGGTCGCATGAGCATCATCGTGGTCGGGGACCGCGCGCTGATCGAGGGGCCGCTGCAAAAGACGGCGATCGCGCCGGTCGTGCGCCTCGATATCGACGGGAAGCCGATCGCGACGCCTTGAGGAGGGAGGGGAGGGAGGAGGGAGGAGAGGGGAGGACACGCTCAACGTGGCCCATTACTGGTCCCGGTCCTAGATTCGCGAGCCCTGCCTCTGGCCTCCTCTCCTCCCTCCTCCCTCCTCCCTCCTCCCTCCTCCCTCCTCCCTCCTCCCTCCTCCCTCCTCCTCCTCCTCAAAATGCATCGCTTGTATCTCGCCGCCGCGGCGGCCGCTGTTGCCATTGCTGCTCCCCCGGTCGCCGGCGCCCAGGGCCGCACGGTCATGGTCATGGCGTCCGACTTCAAGTTCGACGCGCCCGATTCCATTCCCTCAGGCATCACCACGTTCCAGCTGATGAATCACGGACCCGAGCTGCATCACATGCAGATCGTCCGGCTCGAGCAGGGCAAGACGTTCGCGGACTTCGAGGCGGCCGCGAAGAACCCGGGCCCGCCGCCCGCATGGATCACGTTCGTCGGGGGTCCCAATGCCGGCATTCCGGACGGCCAGCACACGACGACCGTGACGGCGACGCTACCGGCCGGCAACTACGTGATGCTGTGCCTGATTCCCGGCCCTGACGGAAAGCCGCACCTGGCCAAGGGGATGTATCGTGCGCTGAAGGTCACCGGCTCGAGCCGCGCCGTGGCGCAG
Source organism: uncultured Gemmatimonadaceae bacterium (assembly GCA_963724885.1). Taxonomy (GTDB): domain Bacteria; phylum Gemmatimonadota; class Gemmatimonadetes; order Gemmatimonadales; family Gemmatimonadaceae; genus DASPMP01. Next base: position 1,973,976 of record CAVRWG010000005.1, read on the forward strand.
ACCGGCGCGCCGAAGGCCGACGCCGTCATGACGCTGTTCGACTACAACTTCGAGCTGGACAAGCCGCTGACGGCCGGCAAGCGCACCATCCTGATCAAGAACACGGCGAAGCAGGCGCACGAGGCGTTCGTCGTGAAGCTGCCTCCGAACGTTCCGCCGACGGCGCTGCTCGAGTGGATGGCTGGCGGAATGAAGGGGCATGCCGCCGGCAATTCCCGCTGGTGGAATCGTCGCGCTGACGTCCGGTCAGGAGAACCTGCTGACATCGATCTCGAGCCGGGCGACTATGCGCTGTACTGCTTTGTTCCCGCGCCGGACGGCAAGGAGCACGTGGCGCACGGGATGTTCAAGCAGATCACGGTCGCGAAGTAGAGGAGCGGGACAAGGATTTCGAGACGGCGGCCCCGGGCCCACGGTGGGCGGTAGTGTCGGAGTGGCGGCGCCGTATTACCAATACTGGCAAGGAGCACGGCACGTGACACACGCGACGAGTGTGCACTGCCAGTATTGGTAATGGGCGCCGCCGCCCCGACAGTACCGCCCGCCACGGCTCGGGCGCGTCTCGAGATCCTCCCCGCGCTCCCTATCCCTCGAGTTCTTCGATCCGTCGCGGCCAGTCCTGCTTCGAGCAGCCGCGACAGCGCGCGGTCGGCGAGCAGCCGTGCCCTCGGTCTGGCAGCGCGGGCAGTAGTTCGTCTCGTTGTCCGCGTAGCGGATGCGCTGCACCGCGCGTGCCGCACACGGGACACGGCTGGCCGAACTTGCCGTGCACCGCCATCTCCGGCCGGAACGCCGTGACCTTCTCGGGGAATTCGCCGCCCGCCTCGGTCGCGCAGGCGGTCGATCCACTCGACGCAGCATCGCGCGCGTCGCCTCGTGGAGCGCGCGCGATCTCGTCGTCGGTGAGCCGCGACGTGAGCTTCACCGGCGACAGCCGCGCGCGGTGCAGGATCTCGTCCGAGTACGCGTTGCCGATGCCGCTGAAGAGCCTCGGATCGGTGAGCGAGCGCTTGACGGTGTGATTCTCCGAGCGCAGGCGCTCGGCGAAATCGCGCAGCGGTCGCTTCGAGCGGCTCGAGGCCGCCGCGCTCGAACTGCCGCAGCGCCTCGCGCGCCGCGCACGAGGTGCAGCGACGCGCGCTTCTTGCGTGCCCGCCTCGGTGAGCGTGAGCGTCCCGTTCGGAAACTCGAACGCCGCGAGCACGGTCTTGCGCGGCACGCGCTTGCCGGGCGCGCATCCAGTGCAGCCGCCCGGCGATCATCAGGTGCAGCACGACGTAGCAGGTCGTCGTCGAGCGAGAAGACGATGCGCTTGCCCATGCGCCGGACGTCGCGCACGGTCCTTGCCGGCGACGCCTGGAGCGGCGGATCGACCGTGCGGAGGAGGAACGGCGTCCCGATCGCGGATCTCCCTGAGCGGCTGCCCGATCACGCGGTCGCGCAGCGCCTCGACGTACACCGTGATGTCGGGAAGCTCGGGCACCGGTCAGAAGCCAGCGCCGCACGCGCTTGCGATACGATGTGTACTCCTCGCCGAACATTTCCGTCAAATACTTCTCTTCCGGGCGGATCACCAGCGCCACGAGCAGCCAGAGAACGAATGGCAGCATGATGAGTGGCCAGGCCGAGTTCACGACCAGCGCAATCCCCACGTAGCTGACCGTGGCTCCGAGGTACATCGGGTTCCGCGTGAAGCGGTATGGGCCATGCCGCACCATGCGCTTCGCCGACTCGAAGGGAAACATCGTCGTTCCGGCGCGGTGGAACGTGACGATGCCGCTGAGTGACAGCACGAGTCCGAGCAGGGCGACGATCCAGCCCGCGTTCGCCACGAGCCGCGCCTGGTCGTCGCCGGCGATCAGCAGCGGTCCGACCGTGGCATGCAGCAGCAGTGCCAAGGAGGAACCCTCCGATGAAGAACGCCGGTGGAACGCGGATGTTCGGCCCGCGCCCGGTGTTCCTGTCGAGAGTCGGCGGTTTGCATCGGGGCTCAGCGCTTGACGACGCGGATCTCGGGCAGCGGAAAGATCATGCCGACGCCCTGCGCGAGGAGCTTCTCCTCGCGCTTGAGGAACTCGGTCTCGAAGTGCCAGGGAAGCACCAGGTAGTAGTCCGGCTTCATCGCGCGCGACTCCTCCTCGCTGACGATCGGGATGTCGGTGCCGAGCGTGCGCGCGCCGTACTTGTCCGGGTTGCGCTCGGCGGCGCACTCGACGATGCGGTTGTCGATGCCGCACCATTGCAGGATCGTGTTGCCCTTGGTGGACGCGCCGTAGATGTGGATGCGCTTGCCCTCCGCCTTCAGCTGCTTGAGGAGGCTGAGGAGCTTGTCGCGGTGCACGTTGATGCGGTCCTGGAAGTTGCGGTACGGCTTGTCGGTGTCGAGCTCGAGGTCGAACTCCTCCTGCCGCAGTCGCCGCGATCCCGGCGCGCCACTCGCGGCTGTTGTGCTTGAAGCTGTCGCTTCGTGCGTCGCGTAGCAGCGGATGCTGCCGCCGTTGATGTCGTTCAGCCTCGACGTCGAACCACCTTGAGGTCCGCGCGCTCGCAGGATGTGCTCGAGCACGGCCAGGCTGTAGTACTCGAGGTGCTCGTGGCAGATGGTGTCGTACGAGTTCATCTCGCAGCATCGTCGGCATGTACGACATCTCGAAGATCCAGATGCCCTCGGGCGCCAGGAACTTCTTGATCGCGCGCGCGAACGCGACCGGGTCCTCGAGGTCGTAGAACATCGCGATCGACGTGATGATGTCGAACTTGCGTTCCGGCCGCGAGCCGGTCCAGCTCCGCGCGACGGGAAGAGGTCCTGCACCACCGTGATGTCCGGCTCGTCGACCTCGCGGGCGACGTCGGACGGATCGATCCCGAACTTGCGCGAAGCCCTTCGGATACGCACGTGAGCAGCGTGCCGTCGTTGCAGCCGATGTCGAGCACCGACGCGTTCGGCTCGCCCGACCATCGCGGCCGCCTCGTCGGCGATGCCCGCAGGTGCTCGCGCATCGTGTCGTTGGTGCCCGAGCGGTACCAGTACGCCGAGTAGAGGACCTCCGGCGGCACCGACTGTGCGCATCTGCAGCAGGCCGCACGCGTTCTCGTCGCGCGTCGGATCGCAGCGCACCAGCGAGCAGTGCGATCTTGCGCAGCGGCGGGATCTCCTTGCCGGCCTTGTACGAAGGAGCCCTGGAGGTGCTGCTCGCCGAGATCGATGACCGGTTTCAGCGCGGTGGAGCCGCAGACCCGGCAGGTCTTGCGGTAGGTGAGATGCATGGCGCGTTGAAGCTACTGCGACGCCTGAACCACTGCTTGGGGTCTGACGGTTTGACCGTTTGACGGTTTGCGATTTCGCGCCGGCAAGCCGTCAAACCGTCAATCTGCCACAGCGCTAGAACCGCAGGCCAAGCGAGATCGGGACTGTGCGGCTGCTCAGCAGCGTGTGCCAGAGCAACTGCCGTCGCCATTCGCTGAAATACTCGACGCGGCCGAATCGAACGCGAACGCCCGCGCCGTAGCTTGCGAACGGCCCCCAGGACGTGATCAGGTCGTCCGGTCGGTCCGCGTTGGGTCCCCGACTCCAAGAGAGCCTCGAGTGCATGAAACCCACCGACGTCAGCAGGTAGGGCGACCACCTGCGTCCCGGCAGCGCGTCCCACTGCGTGCCGACGGCGACCGCATACGCATCGTCGCGGATGGCGTTCCGAAGGTTCGGAAGCTGTGGCAGTGCGAGATCGCCTGTGCTGCCCGCGTTCCCGTTGTCGGCGGCGGTGCTCGCATTCCGATTGTAAAGAAGCTCGGCCCGGAACTGCAGCGACGTGCCCGGAATTGGTCTACTCGCGCCGACCGCGAGGTTGAAGCGCCCGCGTCGGCCGCCGCGAATGAGCGTGTCCGACGGCATGACGGAAAACTGATCGCTATAGGGGCTTCCACGAATCGCGAATGGGCCGCTTTCGGGAAAGAGCGACGGCCCTCCCGCGACGCTCCATCGCCACCCCGTGGTCTGCGCTGACACGCTTGTGGTGATGGTCAGGCACACCGTCACGAGAACCGGAACGCAGCGCATGGTTCACTTCAGGGCTGAGGGCACACCTGCCGATCCTTCCGCGCGAATGTGAACACGCCGCGCGCCAGCAAATCCACCACCGCGGAATCACGACGAACCTCCCGCCACGTCCCGACCGTCGAATCCGAGGGGAACGCGAACACCCGGTATCCGGTTGGCGTCAGGGCCGTGTCGAGCCGCACCATCGCCGATGGCGACGGGGCGAAGCCCGCACGCGCCGCCGCCTCCGACGGCGCGGCCGTTGGCGCGGCTGCCCGCCGTCGCACGCCTTCCACCACGGCGCCGAGCGTCGCAGCCGACATCGCGCGCAGCTTCGACGCTTCGACGCGATAGCACCCGGCGAAACCCGTCACCCGCGCCGAGTCGGCTTCGACCCTGTCGGCCGCAAGATCCCTGAGCGGCGTCACCGGGACGAGCGCCGCGCGCTTCTCCTCGGAGCGCTGCGAACTTGCCGCAGCGCGATCGCGAGCCGGAGCGCCGACCACCACCTCGTTCAGGGCCGCCTGCGGTGGAGCCGCGGCGACCGACTTGCCGAGCGCGGTCTCGCGCTGCGGAGCGGTCGTGTCGCCACGCGCCTCCTCGACCACAGCCGCGACCTGCCGCGGCGCGTCGTCCGCGCGCTTGGCCGTCGCGACCACGCGCGGCGCGACAGCCCGCCCGTCCGCGCTCGGCGCGCCCGACACCGCGCCGACAGCCGATGCGAGTGGAGTGGTCGCCGGAGCCTGGGGCGGAATCGATACCTCGAATCGCGCCGCGCCGGCGGCCGGAACCGCGCTGTCGGCTACCATGAGCTGCTCGATCGACTTCGCTGCCGGGTCGCGAAGCACCACCGCCAGCAGCAGCGCCGCCGCGGCGGCGAGTCCTCCGCCGCCGACCCACGCTGTCGTGCGCCAGCGGCCCCTCGCCGGCAGCGCCGCGCGCGCCGCTTTCGCCACGACGCCCGTCGGCACGACGCCCTTCGGGAGGACGCCAGCCGGCACGTCATCGAGCGCGTTCAGTATCCGCGACGCGCCGGCCACGAGCCCGCGCGCCTCCGCGACCGCCGCGGAGCACGACGCGCATTGCGCCACGTGCGCTTCGATCTCGCGCGACCGCGCCGCGTCGAACGCGCCATCGATCCATGCGTGGATTTTCCCTTCGTCGAGGTGGTTCATACTGCCTTGCGTCCTCCCGTTTCAGCCTTGATCGCCTCGTATGCTTCCACGAGCCTGCGACGCGCCCGCGACAGCGTCGTTCCCACCGACGCCACCGACAGCTCCAGCGCCGCCGCGATCTCGTTGTAGTCCAGTCCTTCTTCCCGCATCAACAGCGCCTCGCGGTCCCGCTCGCCCAACGCGTCGATGGCGCGACGCGCCAGCGCCCGTTCCTGCGAGCGCTCCAGGTCCGTCGGCGGCGGCTCCACCACGCTCTCCGCCTCGGCTTCCACCCGCAGCAGCTCCAGGTGACGCCGCCGTCGCGCGTCCTTGCGCGCTTCGTCGCGCACCAGGTTCGTCGCCACCGCGAAGAGCCACGCCCGTTCGTTCGTCAGCTCGCCCTGCCGCAGCGCGCGCACGAACGTCTCCTGCGCCACCTCCTCCGCCCAGTCACGGTCGCCGAGGCGACGCGTGAGGTAGCGGACGAGGGGCGCGTGGTATTCGCGGAACAGCCGTTCGACGTCGTTCATGAACCGTTTGACGTTTACCGTTTACCGTTCGCCGCGGCCAGCGGCAAACGGTAAGCGGCAAGCGTTTCTACCAGGATCTGAGAATGGCATTCAAGTCGTTCTCCGACAGCTCGTCGGCATCCTCCACGACCTCGATCGCGGCGGACCTGCCTGCGACGATGATCCTGTCGCCGACCGCGAACGACTGGCGCAGCTCCGGCAGCTTTTCGAGCAGCGTGAAGTACGACCGCGAATATGCCTTCACCTTGTACACCCGCAATCCGGATTTCATGCCCAGGTCGGCCCACGTCTCGCCCGTGCGCTTGAACAGCTTGGCGCCGGCCCGGCGCAGCTCGGATGTGCCGAGCGCTTCGTTCATGACGGCCGCGTCCGCTGCCGCCAGCGATTTGGCCTCGCGCTGGTCCGACGCCGACTTGCCCGACTCGAACTGCGCGACGGCGGGCGCAGCGGCGGCGCTGCCTTCGAGCCTGCGGAAGGATTCCCGCGGGGGGCTCACCCGGTCGCGGCGGCCGTCGGCCACCATTCCCGGCTCGAGCACCAGATACGACGTGAACTCGGTCGGGATCCCGAACCGCTCGCCCAGCCGGCGAATCTCGTCGTCGATCTCGGAGCTTCCGCCGTTGCGACGCTTCTCGGCGACCAGCCAGCCGATGCGCTGCGTGGCCCACAGCCGCGGCACGAACGCGTTGTCGCGCTCGTCGCGCGGGAAGACGCGCTGCGACGTCCAGCGCACTTCGCGCCCGCCGGCGCGTCCCCGCACTACGATGTTCGCGGGCCCGTCGCCTTCGTACCGCGCCAGCAGCACCAGGTCCTGGCCCGCGAACAGGTCCTGCGGGCCCGACGGGTAGGTGCGCGAGAGGCGCACGTTGCCGTCCACGGCGACGCGCACGTCGGTGAGCAGCGCCTGGCGCAGTCGCGTGGCCAGCAGTTCCACCACGCGCTCCACGTTTTCGTCGGGGCGGACGAAGTGCGCGGTGCCGCGCCCCTCGATCGCGAGCTGCTCGATGAGCCCGACGTTGACGTCGGCGCCCATGCCGACCGAGAAGACGCGGGCGTCGCCGCGCAGCTGCGAGGCGCGCGCCGCGATGGCCGCGGGGTCGCGCAGCCCTACCGTCGGCGCGCCGTCCGTCATGAACAGGACCAGCGGCATCCGCAGCCGGCGGATCTCGGCGTCGACCTCGTCCTCGCGTTCATCGCGCCGACGTCCGACACCGATGTCCGACGTCCGGAGTGCTTCCTCGAGGGCTCCCGAGATATTCGTGGAGCCGGTTGCTTCGAGCTCGTCGATATACCTGATCGCCGAACGCACGTTCGCTTCCGACGCGACGGTGAAGCCGTCGCGGAAGTTGCGCACGTCGGTGGAGAAATCGATCACGCGAAAGCGGTCACGATTCGTGAGGGTGCGCAGCAGCTGCCGCCCCGCGGCCTTTGCCTGCTCGAGCTTTTTGCCGCTCATGGAGCCGGAGACGTCGATCACGAACGTGACGTCGCGCGGAAGCCTGAGCGTCGCCAGCTCGCTCGGTGGCGTCACCGTGATCAGCGCGTAGCCCGGCTCGCCGCGGCCGGCGTTCGTCAGCAGCGCGACGGACGCAGCGGTCGCGCGGCGCAGCGCCACGAGCACCGTGATGTCCGGCCCACCACTCCTAATGGAAACGCGCCGCAGCGCAGCGTCGCGCTCGACGTCCAGCTCGTGCGTGGGCGAATACGGCTCGCCCAGCTCCCCGCCCGCGCGATAGGAGAGCGTGAAGTTCGTGCGGCCCCCCCCGTCGTTCATCGTTCCGCGCTGCTCCTGGGGCACCACGTCCAGCCCGCGCGGCATCGGCATGACCGGGCCGCCCCCGGCCACGTTGCGCGAACCGCGGAAGTAGTCCACTCGCACCGCGTCGCCTTCGCGCTCCGCGACGCTCTCGTAGCGGACGATGATCCGGCGCTCTTCGCCGGCCTGGAACGGGAAGATGCGCGTGCGCAGCATCCCGTGTCCCATCCACTCGACGAGCGCGGGGTCCTTCTGGCGTCGCACGATCTCTTCGTAGATGCGCCGCGCCTCGGCAGCGCCCATCGTCTCGCCGGCCACCATCTGGCCGTCGATGGACAGCTTCAGGTCGCGGAACGCCGCGCCGTTGGGCAGCGGAAACACGTAGTCGGCCTCGCCGATCGTGCCGCCGCGGTTGACGAAGCGCTCTTCCACCTCGTAGCGAAGGACGCGATCGCGCAGCTCGACCCGTACGTCGCTGCGCGTGCGAACCACCTGCGCGGGACCCGGCCAGCAGTCCATGATGGGCCGGTCCGGAATGGGACGCGGGCAGCGGGGAATGATGATGCCCTGGGCGCTGACGACGGCCGGCATCGCGATGAGGGCGGTGAGGACGAGAGCTCGCATGTGTGGTTGGTTGTTGACACATGGGAGACGTCCGCGGCCCGCCGGCTTGCACACGGGGTCGCCAGCCAGAGCGAGCTGTGACCGGGCTGCGGCGGTCGCTGAGCGTTTGCGAACTCAGGGCCCGCGCCCGCCTCCGCCCAATCCGTTGTCTCCTCAGGACATCGGCGATCCGGCAATCCCGGGACGCCCGACCGGCTTGCCCCGATCCGCGAACCCCGTGCGGAGGTCGTGTGACAACCGTCACACCGCTCGGTCAGAGCGACGGCGGGCGAGCGCGAGGAGCTGGGTCGCCCTGAGCGCGGCATCTGAGCGGACGCGCAGCGTAGCAAGCGGACGCGAAGTAGCGAGCGCCGGGACGGAACTGTCTACGACCTCGAACGCCAGGCGCGAGCAGTGACGCGCGCGGGCGACCCAGCCCCGCGCGTGCGAGAAAAAGTATCAGGCCGAGATTGGCGACGGGAAGTCGACGCGAGCGACGCGACCCTCCAACGCGCGCATCATCCCCACGAACTTCGCCGCGATGCCGGGCTCGAACTCCGACCCCGACTTCTCCTCGATGTACGCCAGCACCTTGTCCGCCTCCCAGGCGGACCGGTAGGGACGGTTGGTGCGCAGCGCGTCGTACACGTCGCAGACGTGCACCAGCGTGCTCGCCTTGTGCACCTCGCGCTGATAGTGACGCTTCGGGTACCCGCCGCCGTTCAGCATGATGTGGTGCTCGTACGCCACCGACGCCGCCAGGTCCAGCTCGCGGTCGCTCGTGATGATCAGCCGCGCGCCCTCCACGGTGTGCCGCTGCATCACCAGTCGCTCCTCGTCGGTGAGCTTGCCCGGCTTGTTCAGGATCTCCGCGGGCACCTTCACCTTGCCGAGATCGTGCAGCAGCCCCGCGACGCCGAACGCCCGTACGTCGCGCGCGCCCAGCCCGAGATGCTCCGCGAGCGCCATGGTCAGCACCGACACGTTGAGGCAGTGCGTGGTCGTGTACTGGTCGAAGTCCTTGAGCATCACCAGCGGCAGCATCATCTCGCTCTCGCCGTGCATCGCCACCGAGAGCGAGCGCACCACCGCCTCCGCCTCGAGGAGCGGCAACCCGCCCTGGTGGGCCACCTCGTCGTGCACGTACCGGATCGCGTCGATCTCCTCGCCCATCTGGTAGGTGATCGTCGCCGTGACGATCTCCTCCTCCATCGCCTTGCGCAGCGTGTCGTCGCTCCGCAGCCCGATCGGGCCGAAGCGGATTTTCGGCCGCGGGCCCGCGTGGCGCGCCGCGGCCGTGTCGGGGCGCACCCCCGTACCGGAGATCCGCGCGAGCACGTTCTCGAGGAAGGCGCTGAAGTCCTCGCGGTCGACGTCCTCGTCGAACTCCAGCCGCTGGATTCCCAGCCCGACAAACCGGTTGCTCCACTCCCAATCGCGCAGTTCCCGCAGGCTGGTGCTGCCGAACACGACTTCGTCGCCGAGGAACGAGAACTCCGCCGGCGCGCTTTCGGCCAGCACGTCGCGCAAGGTCGCGTACGCCCGGTCCACGACGCGTTCGCGCGCCGGGTGACCCGGCTCGTAGAGCGCCATCGTGGACAGCGCCCGGGCCAGCGACGTCAGGAACCGTATCGGCTGCATCAGTTCCGGATGGGCGTGAACCGGCCCGTCACGCGCGACGAGCCCATGGCCTTGCGCAGGTCGGGATCCCCGGCCCTGACGGCCAGCTGCAGGATCTCCTGCACCACCGGTTCGGTGTTCCAGTACGCCGACAGGGCGCCCAGCGACGCGAGCATTTCGGGCGACTTGGGCTGCAGATGCCAGCGCCGCAGGAAGCGGGACCTGGTCGCGACCTTGCCGATCAGCCAGGCCAGCGTCTTGTTCACCGCGACCGCGTCCGTCGCGGAACTCTTGATGTCGAGCGCGCGGAGCATCCCCGACGTGCGACCGCGGCCGGCCAGCACGGGAGTCGTGACGCTGTCGGCGGCGGCCAGCACCCGGATCGCCAGCGTCATCAGCGACGAGTCCAGGTCGCCCGATTCGATGCGCTGGCGCACGATGCCCACGGCGCGCGACGGGCAGCCCCCCTCCTGCGCCGCGGTCAGGGCGTAGAACACGGCGCGTTCGTCGGTATCCGACACGCCGGCCACGATCGCGTGCTCGCGCGTCTCCACGAACTTGAGCAGCAGACGCACGGCCTCGCGCCTTACGACCGGCTCGGCATGAACGAGATAGCGCGAAACGTCGAGCTCCCCGGGCACCTGCCCCAACTTGCCAAGAAACAGGAAGTAGTCGCGGCGCAGCTCGGCGCGCGCGCTTTCGATGCGCCGCGCGACGGGCGGGCCGGCGTCGTCGCCCAGCGTGTGGAGCACCTCGAAGAGCCGCTCGCGAACGCGCGGGTCACTTCGCTCCAGCACGTCGAGAACCGGGTCCACGGCCGACAAGCGCTTGCGCTTCACGAGGCGCTCCAGCACGTGAAAGTCGATGCGCGCCTCGCCCAGCGCCGCCCAGAGGATGTCCCGGCTGTCGAGGTACGACCACGCGGATTGCGCGAAGTCGGCGTCGGGCGCGGCGTCCAGCAGGTTGAGCAGCGACTCGAAGCGCGCGGAGTTCAGCAGCGCGTCCAGCGACGCGTAGAACCGCGGACCCGCGGCGTTCAGCTCGAACGCCATCTGCAGGATACGCTCGGGCTCGACATCAGTGTGCTGGCTGGACGCCGGCGGGCTGCCACCCCCGTGCCGCGACAAGTTCTGCAGCACCTTGCCGTACCCCGTGGGGTTGGGGTCGTCGAGGTTCCATTCGGAGACCAGCTTCGACATGTGCTCGCGGACGGACGTCTCGGCGTTCGCGCGGCGCGCCTGGTCGGGATCCGACTCGGCGTAGGTCGCGAGCTTGGAGAACAGCCGCATCATCGAGTGCGAGATCGTCTGGCGACCGCCCTCTTCCCCGCTGGCCGCGTTCACCAGGTCCATCACCGCCTCCACCGTCATCCCCTGCGAGGCGTTGAGCAGGAACTGCCGCCGCTGCGACGTGTCGCCGCCCATTTGCATCAGCTTCCTGAGCGACGCGGGGCTCAGCTGCTTCACCAGCGTGGAGATGCGCCGCTGCAGATCGTGCGTTTCGGGTGTGCCGCCCTGTCTCTTCAACTCGTCGGCGATCTGGAGCATGTAGCCGACGATCACCTGGTCGTACGCCTGTTCCTGCGGCCGCTTCTCGATGGCTTCCGCGACGACGAGCGGACTCAGCTTCTTGTCGTCCATCTCGGCCTTGTCGCCGAGCATCATTGCCGCACGCGCCATCCCGATCCACAGCTGAGCCGCCCTCGTGGCGCCCTCGCGCGCGATCGGGGGTTCGTACGGGACGTCCGCGCCTTCGTAGAGAAGCTGCAGGCGTTCGTAGTCGAGCGCATAGAGCCGGATGTGCATCCAGCGACTGGACAGCTCGGCCGCGATGTCGCCCAGCGGCTTCTCGACGCGTCCGGCACCGGGGTCCACGGCGATGGTGGCGAGCGCGTCGCCCAGCTCCGCGCGCGAGAAACCCTGGGTGATCCTGATGGCCCCCAGGTTGTGCTTGTGCAGGCGGCCCGCCAGTTCCTTGAGCAGCGGGTGCGCGGGGTCGGTGCCGACGCCTTCGATGATCAGTTGGCGGCGGGCGATCCCGACGGAAATCGCGGAACGGTCGGCGAGCAGCAGCGTCAGCTTATTCATGACGCCGTCGATCGCGGCGTTCAGCAGCGGATGTCCCGCGGGGTAGATCGCGTGTTTCTGCATCGCGATCGACAGCTCCACCAGAAAATCCGACAGCTCGCGCGAGAGCGTCGCCCCCTTCGACGGCGCACCCGGGTCCGCCGCGCGCGGCGTTGCCGGGGGTTCTCCGGGAGTGAGCTTGCCCGACGCGGGCACTGCTGCCGATGGGTGTGGCGGGGTGGGAGCTTGGGGAGGTGGCAAATCCGGACCGGGATGAGGCCGACACACGAATAATAGGCGCGTGCTCGTGCCGGCGGCGAGACTTACTCGCCACGCGGCGGCGCCGGAACTACCTTACCGCCCATGACAAATCCCTCCCCCCCGAGCTCGCTGAATGATGTGAACGATCGCATCAAGAAGCTTCAACGGGCCATGTACTACCTCATCTGGCGCCGCACCGGCTTCGGCGAGCAGTGCATTCACTGCGGTCACTCCTATCCGGGACACGAGGCCAAGTGCAAGGCCGCCGAGATCGAGGAGATGGTGCGGTAGCCGGCACGTCGTTGGGAAACGAAAAGCGCGCGAGGAGCCGTCTCCTCGCGCGTTTTTTTTGCGCCGCCAAACGCTGCAGCCGAAAGCGTAGGGCATTGGGCGTACCACCGGAGTCGCTCTTCGCCCTCCCTGCCACGCGGTCGGACAATGGCACGCGCCTTGTCCTTAGTTCCCGCGGGCAGTTCGAAGTTCGTCGGATGGCGACGTCTGCAGCGCTCGTCGGAAAACGACTCTCGAACGGAAACAACCTGAGAGAGACGTACACGAACCGGCAGCACTGTTATGTCGCACAATGTCAGACACCTTCTCGCTTCGAGCGGTTTTGCCAGCGTCGTCATCGGCGCCGGCCTCTCGTCGCTGTTGGGTTGCGCACAGGCCAGACGGCCGGCGAATCCATCCGCGCCGACGTTCGCCGCCGCGGGCGAGTTCCTGAATCACATGCGCGAGTCCGCGCGCAGTCTGTTCGAGACGCAGACGACTTCTCTGGCGCTCGACCGGATCGACCAGCGCGAGCTCCCGCTCGACCGGACATATCGTCGCACCGGCACCGGCCGCGGCGTCACCGTCTACGTCTTCGACGGCGGCGTGCTGGCCTCGCATCCCGAGCTCGCCGGCCGCGTGCGCAAGGGCTACGACGGCTTCCCGGACGACCCGGACGTGTGCAACTCGCACGGCACCGCCGTCGCCGGCGCCATCGCGGGCAGGACGCTGGGCGTCGCGCCCGAGGCCGAGATCGTGGACATCAAGATGGTGGAGTGCGTCAAGCTCCGCGGCACCATCAAGGCCATCGTGGACGGCGTCACGTGGGCGATCGAGGACGCCAGGAAGCACGGCCGGCCGGCGGTGGCGAACTGGTCGTTCATCGCCGACACCGCGTCGCGCATTCCGCCGCTCGACAGCGCCGTGGCACGGCTGCGGGCCGCTGGCATCCCCGTCGTGGTGAGCGCCGGTAACGTGGAGGTCAACGCGTGCCGCGTGTCGCCGGGCAACGCGGAAGGCACCATCGTCGTCGGTTCGTCGGCCATCGCCCGCGGCGAGAACGGACAGAAGAAGGTGATCGACCGTCGCGCGCACGGCACCGCGTACGGCGCGTGCGTGGACCTCTACGCGCCGGGTGACTCGGTGCTGTTGCCGAGCTTCGACGCGAGCCGCGCGCCCACCGTGCAGCTGTGGAACGGCACGTCCATGTCCACAGGCTACGTGAGCGGCGCCGTGGCGCTCTTCTTCCAGGCGCACCCGGAGGCCAACCCGGACGCGGCCCTCAAGTACCTGCGGGCCCACGCCACGATGAACGTGGTGCACGACGCCGGCAGTCCGCTGTCCTGGCTGCTCTACGTGGGGCCGTCGAAGGACGAGAACCCGAGCGTCGCGGAAGTGCGGGCGGCGCAGGGACGGAAGCAATAGAGACGGATCGACGGTTTGACGGTTTGGCGGTTTCGCGGCTTTGGACGATTGACCGAGGTCATCTCCAGCCGTCAAACCGTCAACCGTCAAGCCGCCAAACCGTCAAACCGCCAAACCGTCAAACCGCCTCCCGTTTTACCTTCATAGCGCCTCCCGCCCCGCTATGAACATCGACCAGCTCTCGATCAACACCATTCGCACGTTGTCCATGGACGCCGTGCAGAAAGCCGAGTCAGGCCATCCCGGCACCCCCATGGCGCTCGCGCCGCTGGCCTACAAGCTCTACATGCAGCACCTGAAGCACGACCCGTCGGACCCGCGCTGGTTCGACCGCGACCGTTTCGTCCTCTCGGCGGGACACGCCTCGATGCTGCTCTACAGCGCGCTGTACCTCTCGGGCTACGACGTCTCGCTGGAGGACCTGAAGCAGTTCCGTCAGTGGGGCAGCAAGACGCCCGGGCATCCCGAGTACGGGTACACGGACGGCGTCGAGACGACCACGGGGCCGCTCGGTCAGGGACTCGCCAACGCGGTCGGCATGGCGATGGCCGAGGCGCACCTCGCCGCGGTGTTCAACAAGCCCGGCCACGAGATCGTGGACCATCACACGTGGTTCATCGCCAGCGACGGCGATCTCATGGAAGGCGTGTCGCACGAGGCCGCGTCGTTCGCCGGCCACAACGGACTGGGCAAGCTCATCGGCTTCTACGACGACAACCACATCACGATCGACGGCCCCACCGACGCTCGCCTACAGCGACGACGCCGGCATGCGCTTCGAGGCCTACGGCTGGCACGTGCTCCATCTCCCCGACGTGAACGATCTCGACGCGATCGATCGCGTGATCGCCGAGGCCAAGGCCGAGACGCGCCGACCCACGCTCGTCATTACCCGGACGCACATCGGCTTCGGCAGCCCGAAGAAGCAGGACACCGCGTCGGCACATGGCGAGCCGCTCGGAAAGGACGAGGTCGTCGCGACGAAGAAGAACCTCGGCTGGCCCTGGCCCGACGAGACGTTCAAGGTGCCGCCCGAGGTGCTGGATCACTGCCGAAGGCACAAGCCGGAATGGAGAAGGCGGAGGGAGGAGTGGACGAGGCGCCGGGACGCGCACCCCGACGCGCGCGAGCTGAAGCGCCGCATCGAGGGCAGGCTGCCCGACGATTGGGAATCGAAGATCCCCGTGTTCAACAAGGAGAACGGCAACGTCGCCAGCCGCGCCGCGTCCAACGTGGTGCTGAACGCGCTCGCCGCAGTGATGCCGGAACTGGTCGGCGGATCGGCCGACCTCACGCCGTCGAACGGCACCGCGCTCAAGGGCCAGGCCAACTTCGAGCGCGACCGGAAGGACGGCCGCTACGTGCACTTCGGCATTCGCGAGCACGGCATGGCGTCCATCATGAACGGCCTCTCGCTGCACGGCGGTATCCGTCCGTTCGGCGGAACGTTCCTGATCTTCAGCGACTACATGCGGCCGGCGGTCCGGCTCGCCGCCATCATGCAGCAGCCGGTGCTCTTCGTGTACACGCACGATTCGGTCGGCCTCGGCGAGGACGGGCCCGACGCACCAGCCCGTCGAGCAGCTCTCCACGCTGCGCGCCATCCCGGAATTCACGCTCATCCGTCCGGCGGACGCCGGCGAGACGGCCGAGGCGTGGCGTGTCGCGATCGCGCACGCGGACGGCCCGACGGCGCTGGTCTTCACGCGGCAGAAACTCGGCTACATCGACCGCGACAAGTACGCGCCGGCGGCGGGGCTGGTGCTGGGCGCGTACGTCCTCGCCGACAGCAACGCGCCACAGGTAGTGCTGATGTCCAGCGGCTCCGAGGTCGCACTGATCCTCGCGGCGCACGAGAAGCTGCTCGCGCGCGGCGTCCGGTCGCGCGTGGTGAGCGTACCGAGCCACGAGCTGTTCGCGCGCCAGGACCGGGAGTACCGCGCGTCCGTGCTGCCGGCCGGTGTTCCGCGCATCGCCGTGGAGGCCGCGCATCCCATGTCCTGGGACCGCTGGGTGGGCGACAGCGGGACCGTGATCGGGCTGGAGCGCTACGGCGCCAGCGCGCCGTACGAGAAGATCTATGAAGAGCTGGGGCTGACCGTGGACCGCGTCGTGGCTGCTGCGGTGAGATTGATAGGTTAGTAACCGTTCCCGCGGCCGCACGAAAAGGCCACAGGGTCCGAAGGTTGTTGAGATTCACGGCGATCTCGCGGATCACGCCGATCAAAAGGCACGAAAGCAGGAAGAGAGAAAGACAACAATTGATTCGTTCGCCGTTTCCATCGGCGAAATCAGCGAAATCGGCGTGAATTCTGTTCACCCTTCGGACAGTGGAGCCTTTTGACGCGAGCGGCGGCTAACGACAGAATGCACCGCATCCTTGTAACAGACGACATCGACCCCGAGGGCGTCGCGCTGCTCGAGGCCGTCCCCGAGTTCCAGGTGGACGTCGTGCCCACGCTCGCGCCAAAGGACCTGCTGGAGCGCATCGCGGTCTACGATGCATTCGTCGGACGCAGCGCGACACGCATCTCCGAGGAGCTCCTCGGCCACGCCACGAAGCTCAAGGTCATCGGACGCGCCGGAGTCGGCGTCGACAACGTCGCGATCGACAAGGCCACCGAGCTGGGCATCGCGGTCATCAACGCGCCGGCCGGCAACACCATCGCCGTCACCGAGCTGTTCTTCGGCGCGCTCATCGGCCTCGTGCGGCAGATTCCGGCGGCCGTTCACTCGATGACGCAGGGGCGCTGGGACCGCTCCAGGCTCATGGGCACGGAGCTCAAGGGGCGCACGCTCGGCATCGTCGGAGTCGGCCGCATCGGCACCGAGGTGTCCCGGCGCGCGCACGCGTTCGGCATGGACGTCGTCGGGTACGACCCGTACATCTCCGACGACCGCTTCGCTGCGCTGCGCGTTCGGCGCGCCGCCGCGCTCGACGACCTGCTCGGCGCCGCCGACGTGGTGACCGTGCACACGCCGCTCAACGACGAGACGCGCGGGTTGATCGGCGCGGACGAGCTGCGCCGGCTCAAGCCCGGCTCGATCGTGGTGAACATGGCGCGCGGCGGCATCGTGGACGACGACGCGCTGCTCGAGGCGCTGCGCGCCAACCACCTGCGCGGCGCGGTGCTCGACGTCTTCGCCGCGGAACCGCTCCCCGCGGACCATCCGCTGCGGACCGCGCCCAACGTCGTGCTGACGCCGCACATGGGCGCGTCCACGCAGGAGGCGCAGCGCAACGTCGCGGTGGACGTGAGCGAGGCCGTGCGCGACGCGCTGCTCAGCGGCGAGCTGTCGCGCTCCCTCAACGTGGCGGCCGTGTCGCGCGAGGAATGGTTCGAGCTCCAGCCCAGCCTGGAGGTGGCGGAGCGCGCGGCCACCGTCGCGCGCGCCCTGCTGGCCGACCGCGGCTACCGGGAAATCCGGCGGCTGTCGCTGCGCTGCGGGCCGGACGCCATCGGCGGCGGCGACATGCTGCTCGCGGCGGCCACCGTCGGCGTGCTCTCGCGCGTCGTCGAGACCGATCGCCTCAACCTCATCAACGCGCGAACGCTCGCAGAAATGCGCGGCCTGGAGCTGTCGGTGAAGGAGTCCGAGCGGCTGGAGCACCCCAACGCCGTCGAGGTCACCCTCGCCGCCGGTGCCGCCGAGGTCACCGTGCAGGGCGTCGCCGCGCCCGGGACACAGGCGCGTCTCACGCGCATCGACGGCTTTCACGTGGACGTGCCGCCGCGACGCACGCTCATCGTGCTCACGAACAAGGACGTCCCCGGCGTCATCGGCCGCGTGGGCACGCTGCTGGGCGAGGCGCGCATCAACATCGCGTCGTACCACCAGTCGCGCCTGGCGCAGGGCGGGGACGCGCTGGCGGCGATCGCGGTGGACGACCCGGTGCCGCCCGACGTGTGCAAGCGGTTGTTGCAGTTGCCCGACATACGCTCGGCTACGGTGGTGAGCTTTCGCTGATGACGGGCGGTCGCGAAGAGAGCCTCACGCAATGACGAAAGGCCCCACAGAGCGAAGGGAGTTGAAATTCACGCCGATCTTGCCGATCACGCGGATACTGAAATGAACAATGTCCTTGTCGGGATCGGCGGAATCGGCCATATCGGCGAAAACCAGCGTTCTCCCTTCGGACTGTGAAGCCTTTGGGCCGCGCGTCCCATCGGACCATGCGCCGCACAACATGCTGAGCCGCGACGAATCGGTGCGGCGCGCCTACAGCGCCGACGTCTCGGGACTCGTCATGCACCCCGACGCCGTCGCGCGCCCGAAGTCCGCCGACGAGGTCGTGGACCTCCTGCGCCACGCCACCGCCGAGCGAACGCCAGTGACCCCGGCCGGAAGCCAGACCAGCACCACCGGCGCCTCCATCACCGATCGCGGCATCCTGCTCTCGCTGCGCGCCATGGATCGCGTCCTCGACGTGGACGCCGCGAACCGCGTGGCGGTCGTGGAACCCGGCGTGCTGCTCGGCGACCTGAATCGCGCGCTCGCGCCGCACGGGCTGCACTTCGCGCCCGACCCCACCAGCATGGACGACGTCACCGTCGGCGGCGCGATCGCGTGCAACGCGTCGGGCGCCCGCTCGCTGCTGTACGGCACTACGCGCCCGCACGTCCGCGGCCTGCGCGTGGCCCTCGCCGGCGGCGACGTGATCGACGTGCGCCGCTCCGGGCTCGAGAAGAACACGGCGGGCTACGCGTTCGCGCAGGAGCCCGTGGACTGGATCGTGGGCAGCGAGGGAACGCTGGGCGTGATCCTGCGCGCCGAGCTGGCGCTCGTGCCGCTCCCCGCGCACGTGCGCGGATTCGCGATTTCGTGCAGCGATGAGGCCGCGGCGCTGCGCCTCGTGATCGCCATCCGCGAATCGGAGCGCCTCCGGCCGCGCTGCATCGAGTACTTCGACGCGGTCTCGCACGAGATCGCGCGCGGGCATCGGACGCCGCTCGTCTACGTGGAGGACATCGAAGGCGAAGACGAGCGATGGCTCGACCTCGCCGACGCGACCGATCCGCGTCACGGCGACATCGCCGTGTACGACAGCGAAAGCGGACTGCGCGAGGCGCGGTCGTTCCGCCACGCCGTGCCCACGACGATGAACGAGCGCGGCGCCGCCGGCCGCGCGGCCGGCGGGCGCAAGGTCTCCACCGACTGGGCCGTGCCGTTCCGCGCGCTGCCCGCGGCGATCGCCGAAGCCCGGCGCCTGGTGGACGAGGCCGGGTTGCCGCAGCCCGCGATCTACGGACACGCCGGCAACGGTCATCCGCACGAGAACTTCGTCGCCGCGAACGCCGCGGAGCTGGAGCGTGTCGAGCAGGTCGTCGAGGCGACCCTGCGACACGTCGTCGCCGCCGGCGGCACCGTCTCCGCGGAACACGGCATCGGCAAGATCAAGCGGCGCTGGCTCTCGCTCCAGGCAAGCCCGACGCAGATCGCGGTCATGCGCGCGGTGAAGCGCGAGCTGGACCCGCTGGGCCTGCTCGCGCCCGGGAACATTCTATGAGCGCCGGTCTGCCGCGGTTCGCCAGCGTCGTGCTCGACGTGGACTCCACGCTGTGCGGCGTGGAAGGAGTGGACTGGCTCGCGGGCCGTCGCGGCGAAGAGGCCGCGCGCATCAGTGCCCGATTGACCGACCGCGCGATGAACGGCGAGATCCCCATCGACGCCGCGTACGGAGCGCGGCTCGACCTCATCCGGCCGTCCCGCGACGAAATGCGCGCGCTCGCCGACGTGTATCGCGAGGCGCTTGCGCCCGGCGCGGCCGCGGCCATCGCGGCGATGCGAAAGGCCGGCGTGCGCATCGTCCTCGTGAGCGGCGGCTTCAAACCCGCCATCGGCGGTCTGGCGCGCGACCTGGGCGTCGAGTTGTTCGCGGTGGACGTCTACTGGAACGACGACGGCACGTACCGCGACTTCGACCGGTCCTCGCCGCTCGCGACGCAGCACGGAAAGCGCGAGATCGTCGCCGGGCTGGGACTCGCCCACCCGTCCCTCGCCGTGGGCGACGGCTCCACCGACGTCGGGATGGCCACGGTCGTGGACGAATTCGTGGCCTTTACGGGGTTCCAGCGCCGGGAGGCCGTGGTGGCCGCCGCGTCGCGCGAGATTCTGTCGTTCGAGGAACTGGTGCGGATGGTGTTCCACCCGTGATGTTTCGATCCTGACTCCGCCACCAGGATCCGATGTTCCCTCGCGCAAGTTTCCGTACCGGGCTCGTCACGCTGGCCCTCGCGGCGCCACTTCTCGTCTCCTGCGACGACGCCACGGCACCGCTTCCGGCCGACCTTCTGTTCGTGCCGGTCGTGTCCGGCCTCGACAACCCCGTGGCTCTCACGGCGCCTGACGGCGACAGCCGCCTGTTCATCGTGCAGCAGAACGGGCTGATTCGCGTGGTGGAGGACGGCCAGCTGCTCCCCACGGCGTACCTCGATGTGCGCTCGAAGATCACGACCCCGACCGGCGGCGAGCAGGGTCTGCTCGGCATGGCGTTCCATCCCGACTTCGCGCAGAACGGATTCTTCTACATCAAGTACACGGACCTGAACGGCAACACGGAGGTGGAGCGCTATCACGCGCCACCCACGGCCGACGTCGCCGAGGTGGCGTCCGCGTCGCACGTGCTTGGCCACGCGCAGCCGAACTCGAACCACAATGGCGGCAACCTCGTGTTCGGCCCGGACGGCATGCTCTGGATCGGCATGGGCGACGGCGGCGGCGGCGGCGATCCGCCGAACAACGCCCAGAACCTCACGACGCTGCTGGGCAAGATGGTCCGCATCGACGTCAACGTCGCGGCGGGCTACGCGATTCCCCCGACAACCCCTTCGCCGGCAGCACCGTGAACCGCCGCGAGATCTGGGGCATCGGCCTGCGGAATCCGTGGCGCTACTCCTTCGACCGCACGACCGACCTGCTCTACGTGGGCGACGTGGGGCAGAACGAGTTCGAGGAGGTCCACGTCGTGCCCTCCGACCGCCCGCTGGTGAACTACGGCTGGCGCATCATGGAGGGCCGACACTGCTTCAACCCGGCAACGTGCAACCCGGCCGGGCTCGACATCCCCGTGGTGGAATACGACCACGACGATGGGTGCTCGGTCATCGGCGGGTTCGTCTATCGCGGCAGCGAAGTCCCCGGGATGGCGGGCCACTACTTCTATAGCGATCTCTGCAGCGCCTTCATCCGCACCTTCCGGTTCGCCAACGGCGCCGCACACGACCAGCGCGAGTGGAGCACCCCCGATCTGGGGAACGTCCTGTCGTTCGGCGAGGACGGGGCTGGCGAGCTGTATGTGCTGTCGAGCAACGGGACCGTCTACAAGATCCAGCCGGCGACGTAGGCGGCTTGGAGCTTGGAGCTTGGAGCTTGGAGCTTGGAGCTTGGAGCTTGGAGCTTGGAGCTTGGAGGTTGGGCCAAGCCCCAAGCGCCAAGCCCCAACCAATTGACGAGAGGCCAGACTCGCGCGTCTTAAGTAACCTGCTCACCCGACGAAGGGTCCTCTGCGTTCCGACATTCTCGTCCTCTTCACAAGTCCGTTCTGGCTCGACGAGTGGCACCTGCTGCTCGTCGCCGGACGCGGTTCGTTGACGGAAGTTCTTGCCGATCTCCGGGCCGGGTCCGACTTCGCGCCGCCGCTGCTGCACTTCATCGTGTGGCTCATGCATCGCGCGTTCGGCACCGTCACGCCCGCCATTGCCCACACGTTCTCCTTTCTCTGCGTGGTGGGCGGTCTGGTGTTCGTGTACCTCACGCTGCGACGCCGGTTCGACCGACTGCCCAGCCTGATCGGTCCGCTGGCGATCCTGTCGCACCGTCTCGTGGTGCGACACGCGTTCGAGTTGCGCTTCTACGCGCCCATGTTGCTCTTCTGCGGCGCGCTCGCCTGGCTCCTGTCGCTCGACGCGGACCGTCCGGTGTCCCGTCGCCGCGACATCGCCATCGCGTTCACCGCCGTCCTGCTGTGCACCGTGCACTGGTTCGGCGTGCTCTCGCTTGGCCTGCTGGCCGCGGGAGCTGTCGCCAGCTTCGGTTCGCGCTGGAAGGAAGGTCTGCGGCGGGTGGCGCCCGCGTCGGCCGGCATCGTCGCCCTGCTCGCGTGCCTGCCGCTGTTCCTTGGCCAGCGCGCCTCCATCACCGAGCCCACCTGGATTCCCGACCTGAACATGGTCCAGGTAACGCTGATGGCCAACCTGGTGTGGTTCGCCGCGACTCCGCTGGTGGCCACCGCCGTCCTGCTCGTTGGCTACCTGCGCCGCTCGACGCGGGCGGCCCGGGGCGCCGCCATCGGCTCGGCGCTGCGTGATCCCGGCTTCGCCGGGCTGCTGGCGCTCACGCTCATGCCTGTGCTGCTGGTCGTCATCTCCATTCGGCAGCCATCGATGATCCCGCGTTACACGATCACCGCGCTGCTCGCGTGGGCGCCGCTCCTGGCGCTCGCGGCGCAGTCGCTGCCCCGCTGGCCCCGCGCGGCCGCTGTCGCCTGGGTGGGATTCTCGCTTCTGCTGGTACTCGGGCGCGCCACCGGCGAGCAGCGCGTATGGTCCATCTACATCGCCAACGGAGTCTCGCAGCTGCGCCAGGCCTGCCGCATGAATCTGCCTGTGCTCTTCCAGTCGCGGCAGCTGATGTATCCCGTCGCGCTTCAACACCGCGACGAATGCCGGCTCGCGCGCGTGCTGGAATTTGGCGACCCCGCGCTGGACCTGCTTTACCCCGCGGGTTCCCCGATGACTCCGTGGCGCCGCTTCACGCGCGTGGAGGGCGAGTTCGCCCGGATGCACGAACGCCTGTACGGCTTTCCGCTCGTCTCCAACCTGGCTGACCTGGACACCGTGCCGCGGTTCGTCTTTGTCTCGTCAAACAACACGCTGCCGGCGGGTTACAGAGACATCCGCAGTTTCGGGCCGGTGGCCTTTCCGCACCACCGCTTCAGGCGCGTGGGGGAAGTCCTCACGCTCTTCGAGCGTCAATAGGAGGCTGGGCGACCGGCAGGTCGAGGACGCCGTGCAGGCGCGCGAGCATGAGCGTGCCGAGATGCTGCTGCGAAGAGAACCAGCCGGCCGTGATGGCGTCGGCGAGCTCGGCCGGCGTCACCAGCCGCATCTCGAGCCCCGGCTCCGGATGGTGCCCGGCAACGGCGGCGTCCGTTTCGATGAAGAAGGAATGCACCTTGTTGGCGAGCCGGCCAAGGCAGGGAGCAAACGTGCCGAGCGCGCGCACCGCGCGCGCCGGATAGCCGGTCTCCTCCAGCAATTCGCGGATGGCCGCCTGTTCGGCCGTCTCGCCGGGATCGACGGTGCCCGCCGGCAATTCCCAGGCGAACGCCTCGATCGCCGGCCGGTATTGACGCACGATCGGGATTCTTCCGTCCGGCGTGCGCGCGAGCATCGCGATGTAGTCCGGCTGCCCGACCGCGTGATAGGTCTGCGGGGATTCATCGGGCGCGAACATCACCTCGCGCTCGATCAGGTCGGCCCAGCGCGAGATTGGCGCGACACTCTTCTTCACGATTCTCGGCCACGCGTCGCTCATGTCGTCATGCCCTGTGCGGGAATGAGACGCACGCTCCGCGCGGGACGGCGCAGCAGCGTGGTGGCGAACGCATAGGCATACCAGCGAAGGTAGGCCGGCAGCCAGCGCAGCACGCGGAAGCGGCTCTCCCCGTGGGCGCGCTGGAACCATTGCGCGGGCACTTCGCCTATCGGCCATCCGAGCCTGTGGCATTTCACCAGCAGCTCGATGCTGTAGCAGAAGCCGGTGTGGGACTCGATGGCGATGCGCGCGATCGCGCGCCGCGAGAACAGGCGGAACCCGTTGCTGGCGTCACGCGTGGGCACGCGCGCGAGATGGTGCAGCGTGAAATTCGCCATCCGCACCAGCACGGCCTTGAGCCATGGACAGCCGGTCATGCTGCCGCCCGGCATGAAGCGGCTGGCGCAGACAATGTCGTTGGCCTGCTCGGCTTTCGCGACCATCGCGTCGAGCATCGGCGGATTGTAGTCGTCGTCTGCCGGATAGACGAGGACGAACGGCGCCTCGCTGCGCGCGAATCCGGTGAGCACCGCGCCGTGCGCGCCGCGTCCCCGATTCTTTATGAAGACAACCGCCAGCCCGTCGTGTATGGTCGTGGTCCGGACCGCCGGCAGCGTGTCGTCATCGTCGTGGTCGTAGCAGATCAGCACGCTGGCCGGCGTCTTCACTCCGCGCGCGAGCGCGGTCAGCGTGCGCACGATGTTGGCGCCCTCGTTGTAGACCGGGATCACGATGTCGAGGCGCGGCGTCGTCATTTCAGCGAATGATGTTGTCGCCGTGCAGGAAGCCCCAGACATCCACCACGGGTTTTCCGCCGAAATCGACGTCGGCGTACGACTTGTGCGGCGTGCACAGGATCATCAGGCTGCTGTCGCGGATCACGTCGTCGAGCGGCCGCAGGTCCGGGTCCGTCTTCACGTACGGGTCCGTGGTCAGCACCGCCTTGGCCTGGCTCGAGAGCGCGTGCTTGAACTTGTAGCTCAGGGAGGCGCGGGTGTCGTCGATGTCGGGCTTGAACGCCATGCCCAGCAGGCCGATCGTCATCGAGCCGAGGTCGTAGCGGCGATTGAGATCGTCGATGACGTGCAGCACGAGCCCCTCGTTGATGAGCATGGCGGCGTGGCCCAGCCCGAACTGGTTCCGCGCGTAGGCCGCGAGCTGCATCGTGTCCTTCACCAGGCAGGGCCCCGCGGCGTAGCCGGGGCGGGGGATATTCTTCGCGCGCGGATAGTTGTGCTTCATCGCGTTGAGGATGCGCTGATAGTCGAGGCCCGCGGAGCGCGCGATCAGGTAGAACTCGTTGGTGGCGGCGAACTCGATGTAGCGGTAGGCGTTGTTGAACAGCTTGGCGAATTCGGCCTCGAGTGGCGAAACGACAACGACCTCGGGTGCAATCGACTGGAATAGCGCCACCGCCTCCTGCTCGGCTTCCGGTGTCGTGCCGCTGACGATTTGCGGCATCTCCCGCAGCTCCTTGATGCCGTAGCCCTGCACGACCCGCTCGGGACAGAACGCGATCTTGATGCTGCGGTTCTTGGCCGCGAGATACGTGTGCAGCCAGTCGGTCGTGCCCGGAAAGACCGTCGAGCGCAGCACCAGCAGCTGCCCGTCCGCGACATGCGGCAGCAGGCTGTCGATGCAATCCTGAACCACGCGTCGCACCGGATTGAGGAACTCGTCGACCGGCGTGCCGATGGTGACGATCACCGGGCCGTTCCCGGAGATCTCCGCGGGCGTCTGTGTGAAAACGAGCCGCTGCGCGGCGAGCGCCTTCGTCAGGAGATCGGCCGCGTCGTACTCGATGAAGGGCAGGCGGCCCGATTTCAGGATGGCGAGCGTCTTGGCGTTGATGTCGTTGATGTTGACGCGCGCGCCCGCTTCCGCGAGCGCCAGCACCAGCGGAATGCCCACGTGGCCGGCGCCGCCGACCACGGTGATGCCGGCGTTCGCGACTGTCGTCGGGCCTTGCGTGTCGGTGTCAGGGCTGATTTTCAAGGCTTTTCCCCGCTGGTGAGGACGAAGGGCCGGAACGGCTTCATGAAGCCCAGGTTGAAGATCGTGCCGTCGATGAAGTTGTAGATCGGCAGCAGCACGCGCGTCCTGCCCGACGCCACGTAGCGATATGCGAGGCCGGCGAGATAATCCGTTGCGACGCGGAAGCCGGCCTGCCTGAATACCTCGGCCACCGCGCGGGGCAGTACCGGGCGCTCGTTCTCGGTCACGCCCACCGGGCTGTAGAGCGGGGAGGAGCGGTCGCGATACAGGTACATGAACGGATTGAGCCGGTTGGGGTCGAAGGCCATGAACCGGCCGCCCGGCCTCAGGATGCGAAAGGCCTCGTCCGCGCAGCGCCGTGGGTCCGGCAGATGGTGCACGAGGCCGCTCAGCAGCACGCCGTCGAAGCTCGCGCGCTCGAAGGGCAGATGCTCGACATCGCCCTCGATCAGGTCGAGGCCCGGATGCTTGCTCCGGCCGAGCGCGACGAGCTTGGGGCTGATGTCGACGCCGGTCGCCACATACCCTTCGCGCCGCAGCAGCTCGGTGAACGCGCCCGAGCCGCAGCCGAGATCGGCGACGCGCGCTCCGGCCGGCAGGCCGGTGAGGCGCTTGAATGCGGCGATCAGCCGCGCGTTGGCCTCCGGCGTGAACACGTCGTACTCGTCGGCCGCCGCGTGCGCGTCGAAGAACTCGATTTCCTTGCGCTTGTCCTGTCCCGTCATTGCGGCGCCAGGTGTTCGTGCTGCCAGTACCAGTCGACGGTCGGGGGCAGCCCCTGCGCGAGCGGGACGCGCCACTTGTAGCCGAGCGCCGCCAGTTTCGAAATGTCGGGACACCGCCGCTCCGTACTGCCCGTGAGCCGTTCGCCCCTTTTCAGGTCGATCGCGCGGCCGGCATGGGCGGCGACGCGCGCGGCAAGGTCGGCGATGGTGACCTCTTCGGTGGTGCCTACATGGTAGATGTTGAGATGCTCGCCCCTGGCGCGCATCACGATCACGCCCTCCACCAGGTCGTCCACGAAGCAGAAGGAGCGGGTTTCGGCGCCGCTGCCCTGGATCTCGAACGGCACGGCGCCGGACGGGTGCGCGGCGGCCGCGGCGCGGAAGCGACGCGCGAATTCCGGGATCACGTGCTCGAAGCCCATGTCCGGGCCATAGACGTTGTGCGGGCGGAAGATCAGCACCCTATCGAAGAACTTGCGGCCGTAATTCACCGCCATCAGTTCGCTGATGATCTTGCCGCCGCCATAGGAGAAGCGGGGGTTCATCGGATCGGGCACGATGAGGGGCGCGGTCTCGTCGGTCGGGACGCGCGGCGGCGTCTGATACACTTCCGAGCTGGACGCTAAGATCAGCGTGCCGACGCCGTGCTTGCGGCAGGCATCGATGACGTTGACCATGCCCTTCACGCCGACGTCGAGCACGAGCTCGGGCTGGCTGTAGAAGAACTTCGTGCCGTTCACATAGGCCAGGTGATGCACCTCGTCCATGCCGGCCGCGGCGGCCTCGACGACCCCGGAATCGCGGATGTCGCCGCTGATCAACTCCATGTGCTGGTCCACACCAGCCAGCCGCCGCGCCCGGCCGCGCGAATTGTCGTCGAGCACGCGCACGTGGCAGCCCTCGCGCAGCAGTCGCCTCACGAGCGCGGAGCCGATGAAGCCGGAGCCGCCGGTGACGAGAATCTTGCGCGCGCTCATCCGTTCTCCACCGCGACCGACTTGCCGCTGTCGTTCGACCGCCGCGCAGCGGCGATGAGTTGCTGGACGCGAACGCCCTCGGCGATTCCCGGCATGGGCGTTTGGCCCCGTTCGATGGCGTCGAGGAAACGAGCGGCGAGCCGTGATACCGGCGCGATGCGCCCGTCGGGATAGGCGGCGAGGCCGGGGTCGGGGACGCCGACGCGCTCCAGCGCCTCGGCCGGGCGGCGGGCGTGCAGCAATTCGAAGCCGCGCATGTGGTCTGCGCCGGTGTTCGACAACACCAGCGTGCCGTCTTCACCATGGAGCTCGATGCGATGGCCCGAGCCGAGGAAGGAGGCAGTGCTCATCGACAGGCTGAACGCCGCGCCGGACGCGAACCTGCCGCCGATGGCGACGACGCTTTCGCTCGGCGTCGTCTCGCCGGGCAGTCCGGACAATTGCGCGGACAGGCGCGCGATCGGTCCGCAGAACAGTTCCAGATAATGAAAGCAGTGGCTGACAAAGTTGCCGAGCGCGCCGCCCCCGTCTTCGCCGCTCGTCTTCCAGTTTACCTGCCGCATTCGCGTGGCGTAGCTCTCCACCTGCCAGGAGACCACGACATGGCGCAGCGCGCCGAGCGCGCCGTCGCCGGTGATCGCCTTTGCGCGCTGCCAGACGGCGAGCTCGGGGAACTCGAAATCCACCATGACCGGCCGTTTGGCGGCCCTGGCGGCTTTGAGGATGCGTTCGGCCCCTTCGAGGCTCGCGGCCACCGGCTTTTCCGCGAACACCGCCTTGCCTCGCTTCAGCGCGCGAATCGCGATGTCGGGCTGCAGGGCGGGGGGGACCGCGATCGCGATCGCGTCGATGCCCGTGTCGTCCACGAGCTCGGACCATTGCGCGAAGGCGCGCGCGATGCCGCTTTCGGCCGCGTGCTTTGCGGTCTTCGCCGCGTCGCCGCCGGCCAGGCCGACCACCTCGCAGCGCGCGTCGGCGCGGAATGCCGGCATCAGCACGTTGCGCCCGTAGTTGCTGCCCACGATTCCCAGCCGGATCACGGTTCGCGGGTGACGCGATCGGGAAGACCGACGTGGCCTGCGCCACCGATGATTGCGACGTCCATTGTCCGACGTAGAAGGGCGAGGGTTGGTTCCGGAGGACCCTCGGTCACGAGGCGCCGGAGCGATGAAAGGACTGCTCGCACCACCCACCCGTCACTGTGACGCGGAAATCAGAACGGCCCTCCGACCCATGGCTATTCGCGATTGAGGATCCGCGCGAAGAACGGGGCGAGGTCCAGCAGGAACGGTTGCGACGCGCCCGCCGGGTTCCACTCCAAACGTTCAGTGAGCATCTCGGGACGGTCATCGCCCATGCGCCACCGCTCAATCAGCCGAGCGTCGAGGTCAACGATCCAGTACTCGGGAACGTGTCGCTGATATAGAGGCCGTTTCCGGACCCGGTCATGACGTCCGCTTCTCGGCGAGAGAACCTCAACCACGAGGATCAGCTCACGCGTCACCTTTTCGCCGCGGCGCATCAGCCGACGCAATTCGCTATTGGCGATTGCGTAGACATCGGGTTGGGTAAGAAATTCGGGCTCTAACTCGACGTCCGACGGTGATGTCAATGCTACACCAATCGCTTGCTCTTCGAGGTATATGAACAGTCGCCCCAAAAGCTGGCTAACCGCGAGAGCATGATCGAATGACGGCGACGGCGTCACGAGCAGCTCGCCGTCCACCAGCTCGTACCGCGGGGTCTTGAGCGGGTTCTGCTCGATGAGCGCGCGCACCTCGCGCGCCGTCCAGCGGCGGCTGACTGCGGGCATGACCATATGA
Source organism: uncultured Gemmatimonadaceae bacterium (assembly GCA_963724885.1). GTDB lineage: Bacteria > Gemmatimonadota > Gemmatimonadetes > Gemmatimonadales > Gemmatimonadaceae > DASPMP01. Next base: position 2,002,754 of record CAVRWG010000005.1, read on the forward strand.
TGCTCGGCGGGAGGGACGCGGGGCAAGCCGACACGACCCCACTCTCGCAGCATCGGGGGGAAACGCGTCATCGTTGGAACGCGGTCCGTGTCCGTTGATCGCATCGCAGGCTCCCACTTTTCACGGGAACATCCTCACTTTTCGCGAGCGGGCTCGCGCCATTCGCGGGCAAGCCTGCAGGTTTCGCACGCAAGATGTCAGAACTCGCGAACCGACTTTCACGGATCGCACGCGAGCTGCAAGAGATTCCGCATCGACCCCAACGGATTGCGGGCGCGCTGCGAGAGATTGCCGGCGCGCTGCGAGAGACTGCCGGCGCGCTGCGAGAGATTGCCGGCGCGCTGCGAGGGATTGCCGGCGCGCTGCGAGAGATTGCCGGCGCGCTGCGAGGGATTGCCGGCGCGCTGCGAGAAATCCCGAGCCAGCTGCGAGAAGTCGCGTGCCGCCTGCGAGGACTCCCACGCGTCCTGCGAGACATCGTAGGAAAGGTTTCAGGCATTGCGAACGGAGTCGCAGGGATTGCAGGCCGTCTCGAGGCGTCACGGGCGAACTGTCAGATTCCGCGACGCGGCTCCGAGGGACCGCGGGCGGGCTCGCGGGAATCGCGTGCCCACACCGTGAGATTGCGGGCGGACTGTGCGACATCGCGGGCGCACTTGCCGGGATTGCGCGCGAAGCGTGAGAGGCCGCGTCAACGCGCGCTGACCTCATGTCCGGCAGGCAGTGGGCCGTCGGCAGCCGGGCAGACTCAGTCCGGGTCGAGGACAGCCGAGAAGAACGCCGGAAGATCGAGCTCGAACGGCTGCGACGCTCCTGATGGTGCCCACGCCAGGCGTCCGGTCAGCACCTCGGGCCGGCTTTCACCCGTGCGCCAGCGCTCGACAAGGCGGGCGTCCAGGTCCACGATCCAGTATTCGGGAACGTGACGCTGGTACAGCGGACGCTTGCGCACACGGTCGTGCCGGCTGCTGCTCGGCGAGAGCACCTCGACCACGAGAATCAGCTCGCGCGTGATGCGCTCCTTCGTCCCCTTGTGCCGCCGATACAGATCCATCGGTAACACGAAGACGTCCGGCTGCGTCAACGATTCCGATTCCAGTTCCACATCGGAGGGCGACGTCAGCACGTAGCCCACCGGCTGGGACTCGAGGTACGGAAGCAGGCGTCGCAGCAACTCGGTAACCGCGGCGGCGTGGCGCAATGCCGGCGACGGCGTCACGAGCAGCTCGCCGTCCACCAGCTCGTACCGGGGCGTCTTGCGCGGGTTCTGCTCGATGAGCGCGCGCACCTCGCGCGCCGTCCAGCGGCGACCGACTGAGGGCATGGCCATATGATGCTCGGCGACAAGGACTTGGGGCAAGGCAGCACCAGCCGAGTTTCGCATGCAGCGGTGAATTCGCCTCACCATTCCAGCCGCCTCAGTACCTTTTCATCCCAAGCGCCGATTCAGCAACGTCAAGCGCCGACTTCGCTTGTATGAGGACGCGATCAGGGAGGACCAGCGATGGATAGCCGGAAGCAAAAAGACTCGAGGCAGCCGGCTGGCGAGTTGGGACCGCTGCCGAATTCCTCGAGCTGACCCCGGAAGAGAGTGCCCTGGTGGATCTCAAGTTGTCGTTGGGAAAGCTCGTGCGGAGCGGCGCCGGGCGTGGAGGGTGAGGTCCCACGCGGAGTGCCTGAGGCGCAGCGCGCCACCCAGCGCGCAAGCCGAAGCCAGTGAGCACCGCAGGGAGCGAAGCGTTCTAGCGAGCGACCGAGGAGCGCAGCGTACTCCGCGTGGGACCTCAACCGCCGCGCCGGACGCCGCTCGCGTTTCGCTCCAACGCGCCCGTTCGTCTGATCAGTCCACCAGCCCGTAGCTTCATCTGCCATGAAACGAAAGTCATCCAGGAGCGCATTCGGCACCGGCGGCAGCGTCCCCGTCGACGAGCTGCCAGGTGTGCGGCTCGAAGGACCTGAAGAGCATCATCTTCATCGACTACCTGCCGCCGGTGAACACCATGCCGCCGGTCGGCAGCCGGCCCACGGAGCAGCCCGCGTACCCGGCCGAGGTGCTGCGGTGCCCCCGGTGCGAGCTGGTGCAGCTCGGCCTGGTCGTGGATCCGCACATCCTGTTTCCGCCGTCGTACCCGTACACCAGCGGCACGACGAGGATCCTGCGCGAGAACTTCGCCGAGCTGTACCGCGAGGTGATGGCTACCTATCCCGCTGGACGCGGACGACCTCGTCGTCGACATCGGGTCGAACGACGGCACGCTGCTGGGGAACTTCAAGCAGGGCGGGCATCGCGTGCTGGGCATCGAGCCGACGAACGCGGGCAAGATCGCGCGGAAGAACGGCATCGACGACCATGACGTCGTTCTTCAACCGGCGACGCGGCGTACCCGCGCCGTGAAGAAGCACGGGAAGGCGAAGATCGTGACCGCCGCGAACGTCTTCGCGCACATCGAGAACCCGTCGGCCGTCGTGAAGAGCATCGTCTCGATGCTCGACCCAGGACGGGATCTTCATCTCGGAGTCGCACTACTGGGTGGCGCTGCTCGAGACGCTCCAGTACGACACCATCTATCACGAGCACCTGCGCTACTACTCGCTCACGGCGCTGAAGTACCTGCTGGAGAAGCACGGGCTGGAGGTCATCCACGCGAAGCGGATCCCGACGCACGGCGGCTCGATTCGCGTCTACGCGGCGCGGAAGGGGACGCATCATGGTAGACGGCAGCGTCGAGCAGATCCTCGAGCACGAGGCAGCAGGCGCTGTCGGCGGAGAGCCTCGAGCGCTTCCGCCAGGGCGTCGTGGCGTCGAAGCTCGGGCTGCTGGCGCTGCTGCGCGACATCAAGGAGCGGAACCAGCGCGTCTACGGCATCGGCGCGCCGTCGCCGGTCGAGCACGTTGATCAACTACGTCGGGCTGAACGACGGGATCCTCGACTGCGTGCTCGAGATCGCGGGGTCGTACAAGATCGGCAAGTACGTGCCGGGCACGGTGATGCCGGTGCTGGACGAGAAGAAGCTGTTCGACGATCCAGCCGGAGTACGCGCTGCTGTTCTCGTGGCACATCGCGGACGAGCTGATCCCGAAACTCAAGGCTCGCGGGTACAAGGGAAAGTTCATCGTCCCGCTACCCGAGCCGAGGATCGTCGCATGACCGCGAGAAACGTGTTGCTGTGTGTCGCCACCGTGCTGGTGGCGGGTGGGTGTCACCGGGCTGCCGGTGGTGAATCGGGAGTCATGACGCGCGCGGTGCCGGAAGCGTCGGCCGGCCCAGCACAGGCGGTCGAGCGTCAGATCGTCCGCCGCGGCAAGCAGCGGCTGGGGGTGGATGACGTGCCGACTGCCCGGACGCAGGTCGAGCGGGTGGCGGCCTCGCTGGAGGCGCAGGTCATGCTGGCCGACGTTCGTGAATCGGAGGCCAACTGGGTTTTCCGGGTGGCGTCGCCTTCCCTGGAGCCGATGATGGATTCGCTGGCTCAGGTGGGCCGGGTGGACGAGCGAACCGTGTCGGCGCAGGATGTCACTGAGGGCGTGATCGATTCCGAGGCGCGTCTCACTGCGCTGCGCGCTACGCGCGACCGGTTGCGGCAGCTGCTGGAGCGCGCCGGCTCGGTGCAGGACGTGATGGCCGTCGAGCGGGAGCTCGCCCGCGTGCAGGGAGACGTGGAGAGCCTCGAGGCGAGGCTTGCCGCCCTCAGGAGCCAGGTGGCGCTCTCGGAGCTGCGGCTTCAGGTCAACAGGCGAGTCGTGCTGGGTCCCCTGAGCGTTCTTGCGAAGGGCGTTGGAGCAGTCGTCGGCAAACTTTTCGTCTGGCGCTGAGCAGCGCGATCCTCAAAGCGATGCGGGCGGACGAAGCGGCATCCGCCTGCCCGCACAGACGCGAATGCTGTCTGTGGATACGACCACGGAATCCATGCCCATACGCAGCGTCGTGGTCTTCCAGCGACATTCGGGCGCAATCCCGGCCGGCGCGCCTTGTTGGAGTGTGGTGGTCGCGGTGCAGCCGGCGAGCAGCGCACCGAGAACCAGCGTCGTCGCCAGTGTCTTCACGGAGCGTGGGGATTGAGGGTGGCTCAGCCCAATACAACGCCTGAACCACCACGGCGCAAGAACAGCGTTTTCGAGTCCCTGCAATCTCGCCGCTGAGATCCGTACCCGACGCGTCACATACCGCTATAGTTCCCGCACCAATGCCGAAACGAACCATCCTGGTCACCGGCGGCGCCGGCCACGTCGGCTCGCACGTCATCGAGCAGCTGGTGGCGGACCCATCCAATCGGGTGATCTCGCTCGACAACTACTTCAACGGTCCGTCGAGAATCACATCCCGGGCGCGGAGTATCGCGAGGGCCACACGAAGGACATCGAGCGCCTCGTGCCCGAGACGCCGGACATCGTCTATCACCTCGGCGAGTACGCCCGCATCGCGCCGTCGTTCGAGGACGTGAAGCAGGTGTTCGACATGAACATCGTCGGGCACGTTCGCGGTCGCCGAGTTCTGCCGGACGCGCAAGGTGCGCGAAGCTCGTGTACGCGGCGTCGAGCACCAAGTTCGCGATCGAGGGAGACGGGCGGCACCAGAACCCGTACTCGTTCACGAAGGCCGCGAACGTGGACCTGATCAACGACTACGGGCGCTGGTACAAGCTGCCGTACGCGATCTGCTACTTCTACAACGGGTACGGTCCGCGCGAGCGGGGCGACGGCAAGTACGCGACGGTGATCGCGAAGTTCGAGCAGCAGTATCTTGCGCGGCGAGCCGCTAACGGTGGTGAAGCCCGGGATCGCAGAAGCGCGCGTTCACGCACGTGAAGGACCTGGCGCGCGGGATCATCCTCACCGGGAAGAAAGGGCACGGAGACCGGCTACGCGCTCGGGCAGCGGAAGAGCTATTCGATCACGCAGATCGCGAAGGCGTTCGGCGGGCCGATCAAGTACGTCGACGGCTATCCCGGTCGCGAGAAGGCACGGAACCCGATCAAGGCGCGGCGCGAGCTGGGCTGGAAGCCGACAGTCGACGTGATGGACTACATCGAGGAGTTCGTCAGGACACACCCGCGCGGTGGCGTTGTGCGCCGAGCGTAGTGGACGCGCCTTCGCCTTGGCCTTGGCTAGCGGGACCCGCCCTTTCTGAGTGCGCCGAGCATCAGCACTCGAAATGACTCCAGCAATGGCGACGCATTCACCAGCCTTTCCCAGGCAATGCCGGCGGGATAGAGCGGCGGGAAGGCACGGAGATACTCGGGACGACCCTCGATCATACTGATCTCCTCGACCATGAAGCCGCTCGCGCTCGCAAGTCGGCGGATGTCGTCCGGCGTATTGCTCCGATAGACCGTAGGAAACGTGTCGCGATCCTCCATTCCGCGTCGCAGGTTCACCCACGCGTGGAACGCGTGAGGCGTGAGTCTCGCGATCGCCGGCACGTAGTGGCGCTTGTTCGGTGTCTTGAAGAGGAACAGGCCGCCTGGCCGCAGAACCCGGCCGATTTCCCTGAACACGGCCGAGGGAATTGCGAGATGCTCGAGAACGTTGGCTGAAACGACGACGGTGAACGATCCACCCGGATAGGGAATCGGTGCGTCGGGCGCCATCACGCGCGCTTCATCGAGGTGGGGATTCGACAGGACCGCGTCATCCACGTCGACGCCCTTCGTGGACGCCACGAGTCGGCCAAAACTGTGCCCTTCGACGAGACCTCGTCCGGCGCCGAAATCGAGCAGTTCGTCGCCGGCGTGAGTCTTCGTGCGACAAAGTCGTGATAAAGGCGCGAATCCCAGCGGTCAGCCAGCTCGGGATAGAAGAAAGCGTCCAGCCGGTTCCTGAGAGACATAGATCAGGGCAATCGGGACCGTGCCGCCAGCGTGGCAACGAGCTGCGAGTATTGCGCCGTGACTTTCTCGCGAGCCACGTGCTCGAGCGTATATGACCTCCCCTGTTCACCATGGCGATCGCGCGCCGCGGCGCCGAGCGCCGCAAACTGCTCGATCGCGTGCGCCAGTTGGCTGGCGTCCGGCACGACCGACACTCCCGCGCCGGTCTCCGCCACCAGCCGCGACAAGTCCGATTGCGCGGATGCAATCGCCAGCACGGGTCTGGCGCATGCCATGATGCGGTACACTTTGGAAGGAACAGCATCCGAGGCGATCGTGTCCAGAAGCGCCACGACGCAGAGGTCCGACGCGGAGTAAATCTCCGGTACGCGCGCATACGGCTGATGTCCGACGAACTTCACGTTTGTCAAGCTGCGGGATCGCGCCGACTCTATGAGCCCGTCGCGCGCGACGCCGTCACCGACGAACAGGAAAACGATGCGCGTATCGTGACGCAGTCGCTCCGCGGCGTCGAGCAGCACGTCGAGACCCTGCGCGTGGCCAATGTTCCCAGCGTAGCTGACAACGAATCGCTCGTCGAGATCATGTTCCCGACTGAAGGCATTGGTCCGCTCGAGAGCTTTGAGCTCGCCTACGTCTACGAAGTTCGGTATGTGGTGCAGCTTGCTCCGCGCGACTCCCTTGCTCAGGAGCTTGGACTCCATACCGCGCGTGATGACCGTCACACCGTGCGCGGTGCGGTAGATGAAACGCTCGAGCGCGCGCAGCGCGCCGACGACGAAAGGATTCCTCAGGCGTCCCAGCTGAATGCCGAGGTCGGGATACAGTTCCTGCACGTTGTAGATGTACCGCGCGCCGGTGACGAGGCCGAGCAGCCATGCCACGACACCCGCGCTCAGTAACGGCGACGGAACGAGGATGACGTCGGCGCTCCTCGCGAACCGGAATGCCGCCGCAAGTCCGACTGAGTGAAAGAGCAGCCAGCCGAACATGCGGCTCCGGATCCCCGCCCCGCGGCCGCCTGCGGGCATCTTCGTGTGGAAGACCGGTATGCCTACATAGGTGCTGCGGAAGAGCATGCCGCCCCACATGCGCGTGAGTGGCTGGCGCTCGAGCGCCACCTCGTCGCGATTGTAGTGCGGCTGTGTCGTCACGACGGAGACGGTGTGTCCCGACGACGCCAGATCAGCTGCCAGCTCCCCCATGATCTGCGCGGTTGACACGCCATCCGGCGGGAACACCAAGGAATAGATCAGGACGTTGGCCATCGAACGACTGCGACGCGGCTAGAGCCGGGCGCCGCTGGCCCAATCCTGTTCCGCGAGGTCCGGCGGGCGATATCCCGTCACGATGCGAGTGACGGTTTCAGCCACCTGGGGCTCGAGGTATTCCGCCGGCAGCCTCCATGCGCGTGGCGATTGGCGCACGAGATCCACGGCGCGTGCAATTGCCTCGGGATCGGAACCGGCAAGAAAGTTCGATCCGCACTCCAGCGTCTCCGGCCGCTCGGTCACTTCTCGGATCGTGACGTTCGGACTGCCGAACAGGCAGGCTTCTTCCTGGACCGTCCCGCTGTCCGAAAGCACGCAGAACGCCGTCTGCTCGAGTCGGACGAAATCGAAGAAGCCGAGCGGCGGCACGAACGAAGCCCCGCCCGGTGATATCGATCCCGAATCGCTCGATCTCGGAGCGCGTTCGCGGATGGAACGAGCACACCACCGGAAACCCGTGAATCTCGTGGAGTTTCCGGAACGCCTCGACCAGGCCCCGCAGCGGTCCTCCCGATCGACGTTCTCGGCCCGGTGCATCGTGACCAGGAAGAACTTGCCGGCTCGAGGCGCTCGGCGCGCAGTGCATCGCTGGCGGCGATCGTTTGGCGTAGTGATCGATCACCTGCTTGATCGGGTTGCCGGTCACGAAGATGCGATGGTGCGATGCCTTCGCGCAGCAGATTCTCCTGGCTCCGATTCGTGTATGGCAGCAGCACCGAGCTGCTGTGATCGATGACCCTCCGGTTGACCTCTTCGGGCACGCGGTCGTCGTAGCAACGGTTCCCCGCTTCCATGTGGTACACCGGGATGCCCAGGCGGCGCGCGACGATCGCCACCAGCCCGCTGTTGGTGTCGCCGAGGATGAGCAGCCGGTCCGGTCGGTGCGCCGGAACATCGGCTCGTACGCCGGCCAGGATCTGGCCACCTGCTCGCCCGAATCCGTCGCCGCGCACCCCAGGTACACGTCGGGCGCGCGCACGCCCAGCTCGCGAAGAACAGCTCGTCCAGCCGGTCGTCGAAGTTCTGGCCGGTGTGCACCAGCATGTGATCCGCACGAATCGTCGAGCAGCGGGATGACGCGGCTCAGCCGGATGATCTCCGGGCGCGTCCCCAGGACCGTCATGATCTTCATCGAGCAGTTCAGCCTCTCCTCGCCGACTGGGCGTCCTCGACCATCAGATCGCGTGGCGCTTCGAGCAGGTCTGGCGCGTCTCGCTCGAGCGTCATGACTGTCGGGCCGGAGCTGTACTCCGTCCTCAGCGCCGGCGTCGTCGCCGTGCTCGCCGGCGAGCTCCGGCAGCATCGGCACGATGGCGTAGTAGTTGCCCCGCTCGGACCGTGCGGTTCGCCTCCTCTTCGCTGACCAGGATCTCGTGGATCTTCTCGCCCGGCCGGATGCCCGTCACGATCTGTCTCGATCGGCCGGTCGCCGATCAGCGACCGTGGCGACGTCGACGACCCGCGCCGCGGGCACGCGCGGGATGAAGGTCTCGCCCGGCTGCGCCGTCGCGGATCGCCGCGAAGATCATGTCCACCGCGTCGTCGAGGCTGAGCAGGAAGCGCGTCATGTCGGCGGTCGTGATCGTGACCGGGCCGCCGCGCCTGATCTGGTCGTGGAACAGCGGGATCACCGAGCCGCGCGACGCCAGCACGTTGCCGTAGCGCACGCAGACGAACCGCGTTCGCGGGGCGCGCATGTTGGCCTGGATGAACACCCGCTCCTGGATCGCCTTGCGTCATGCCCATCACGTTGACCGGCTTGCACGCCTTGTCGGTGGAGACGCCGACGACCGTCTCGATCGTGCAGCTCGATGCTCCTCGATTGCGCGGACGATGTTCTCCGCGCCATCGATGTTCGTCTGCACCGCCTCGAACGGGAAGTACTCGCACGTCGGCACCTGCTTCATGGCCGCGGCGTTGAACACGACGTCGGCGTCGCGCAGCACGGCGCGCGACGCCGTGCGAGGTCGCGCACGTCGCCGATCCGGAACTCGCAGCAGCCGCTGGAAGTTGTGGTAGATGATCTCGTCGGTCGCGGCCGTCGCGTGCTGAGTAGTCCAGGCGCATCTGGTGCTGCTTCGCCTCGTCGCGCGAGAACACGATGATCTTCTCGGGCTCGCCCATCTCGCCGGTCAGCAGTCGTGCGCACCAGCGTCTTGCCGAGCGACCCGGTGCCGCCCGTGATCAGCAACACGCTTGCCGTCGAACGGTTTGTCTTCATCGTGCCCAACGTTCGATACCGAGTCGCGTCCGCGGCGAGCTCCTCGATCATCTCGGGCCACGGCGGACACCGGTATCCCGTGGCCGCCCGAACCGGTCGCCGACCAGACTCGCGATCGCAATGTGGTCCGTCGTCGGGCTCGATCGTAACGTTCGAGCCCGAGCCGCATCGCGCACTCATCAGAGCAGATCGTACTTGCTTGATCCTGACGCTCGACCTGATAGACCCCTGAGAGCGTCGGCAGTGCTCGAGTCCGAGGTGCAATCCGACGATCGAGCCAGCTGGAGGTCGTGACGCCGGAGCACCAGCGCGCCAGCGAAAACCGCGCGACCGCGCGCCTCGCTGTGCAGGAACCACTCGACCAGCGACGCGAGATGCGTCGAGCTCGCGGCCGATGATCGAGGTGCGGATGGTGAGCGCGCTGTCCCGGATACCTCGCCCAGGAACTTCGTGCGTCCGTAGAGGTCGTCGGCGTCGGACAGATCGTCCTCGCTGTAGTTGCCTCTCGCGCCGCTGAAGACGCAGTCGGTGCTGAAGTGGATGAGCCGGACGCCGCCAGCCGCGCACAGCGCCGCGAGCCGATGCGGCAGCAACGCGTTGATCGAGATCGACGGGATCGCGTCGTGCGCGTCGCCGCGCTGCTTGATCACCCCGACGCAGTTGATGACGACGTCGGGCGGACGTTCTCGACCACGCCTTCGAGCCTGTCAGGTTCGTCCGCGTCGACGTCCTCGATCACACGCGGCCCGCAGGCACGCGGCTGGCGCGAGCCGGGCACGTCCGACCGGTCGTGCAGCGTCCACCACGTGTCGGGATTTCGAGGCTGCAAGGCGTCGGACCATTTCGTGCCCGAGCATGCCCGTGCCACCGAGGATCAGTGTTTTCGAGCCGTCGCTGCAGTTCTCGGCCGACTTCCTCTCGCGCCCAGCGCACGTACTCGGGCCAGCCCTGTGCGCAGCGTGACGCGGGGCGAAAGCCGAACGCCGTCTGGGCCGCGGAGATGTCGGCGAGGCTGTCGCGAACGTCGCCCGCTCTGGGCGGTCCGTGCCGCACGCTCGGCTCGCCTCGCCATCGACCTCGGCGAGGTCAGTCGACGAGCTCGTTGATGCTGATGCGGGTCCCGCTGCCGAGGTTGAACGCCCCGGAGACACCGCGGAGTCGGCCGCCTTCAGGTTCGCCTGCACGACGTCTCGACGTTGATGAAGTCGCGCGTCTGCTCGCCGTCGCCGAAGATCGTGAGCGTCTCGCCCCGCGAAGCATCTGGAAGACGAAGATCGGGATCACGTTGCCGTAGGCGTCGAACCGCTGGTTCGGCCCGTAGACGTTGAAGTATCGGAGACACGACCGCCTCCAGGTCGTACAGCTTCGCGTACGCGAGGCACTCCTTCTCCGCCGCCAGCTTGCTCGCGCCCGTACGGCGAGTCTGGCTCCAGCGGGTGGGACTCGCGGATCGGGAGCTTCTTCAGCTCGCCGAAGATGCCGGCGGACGAGGCGACGACGATCTTGCGCGCGCCAGCGCGCCTCGCCGCCTCGAGCACGTTGATCGTGCCCATCACGTTGATCTCGCGTCGAGCAGAGGGTCGTCGATCGAGCGCTTGTTGCCGACGGACGCGGCGAGGTGGAAGACCACCTCTACGCCGCGGATCGACGCGCGTGATCAGCGGCCTCGTCGCGGATGTCGCCTTCGACGAATTCACATCGGGCGCCGATCGAGGTTGTGGCGATCCGGACATCAGATCGTCGAGCACGACGACCTCATCGCCTCGCTCGCGCACAGCAGCGCGGCGAGGTTGGAGCCGATGAACCCGGCGCCGCCGGTCACGACCGCCTTCAGAGGGAACGACGGAGTAATGCGCGCGTGGAGCTGCGGCGCGAGTTCAGATTGGTGGGGCGCGGCCTCGGACGAGTACCGCCTGGTGTTGGCCGGAGTATGCCGTTTGGGATGATAATGTGCGCCACGGATGCGTCCGCGGCCTTCGAACGAGGGTTCTAACGCGCCACCGGACATCGCTATCAGGCTCGAAGAGATGGCCGGCGCAAGTATTTGCGCCACGCGCTCTGGATTCGCCGGCCGACCGTTCGTTGGTGAAACCGGGCACCAGATCGCGAGCACGGGGTCAGCGACGTCAGCGCGTGATGCGACATTCGCCGCGGGGGATGCGTGGATCGGGTACTCCAGGAGCCACGTCGCCGAGCCGATATGGTCTGGCGCGCGCACAGTTCCAGCGGCCGGCTCTTCTCGTGTAGGATTTCCATATGTACGAAGCGGAACGCCGAGGCATGGCTCCGTACGATGTCCTTTACCTCCTCGAGCGATCCGGCGTCCCGGAGCATATGGGCGACGTCGCGCGCGAGAATCCGATCCTGAATCGTGCCGCGCGCTTTTCGGACGCCGGACGCAAAAGACGCCCCGGCCTCGAGAAACTCGTGGTACTCCAGCCAGCGAATACCGTAGATGAAGATCGCAAGCAGGGCAGCCACGCCGATCGCCGGGATCGCCAGCGTCATGCGGGCGGACGAACGTGACGCATAGGCCCAGGAGTGCGATGAACGCCGACTTCAGCATGATCACCGTCACCGCGCGTCTGGGGGACAGGCCAAGCGCAAGGAGCTGGTGATGGATGTGGCGGCTGTCGGCCCGAGACAGCGGCGCTCCGCGCAGCCAGCGGCGCATCATGGCGAACCCGGTGTCGAGGAGCACGTACGACAGCGCGAAGATCGGGACGAGCGCGTAGAGCACGCCGTTGGGGCTCGTCGCCCCTCGGACGGTGAGGAATGCGAGCAGGAAACCAACGACAAGGCTGCCGGAATCACCGAGGAAGATGCGAGCCGGTGGCCGGTTGTGGTACAGGAATCCGATGAGCGCGCCAGCGAGCGCGAGCGACTGTAGCGGCGTGTTAGTCGCGCCCAGCGCCAGTGCTGAGGCCATGATCGTGAGGAGTGCGATGACCCCTACGCCGCCGGCAAGCCCATCGATGCCGTCGATGAGATTGAAGCCGTTCGATACACCGACGAGCCATAACAACGTCACCGGAACAGCGAAAACACCCAGCGAGAACTCGGTACCCGGAATGATGCTGACGCGATCGATCTGGAAGCCGAATGCGATGACGAGCGTCGCCGCCGCTCCCTGCCCCAGGAGCTTCAGCAGTGGTGAGACGCCGCGAAGGTCATCCAGCAGGCCGATGACGAAGAGAATCGCGCTGGCGCCGAAAAGCGCCTGGTTAAGCGGCAGCGCCCACGGAGTTACCTGCTTCAGGCCAGGCGACAGGAACGAGCTGAGCGTGACGGCAACCAGGAGGCCGCCGAAGACCGCAACGCCGCCGAGACGCGGAACGGGTCGCTTGTGGTTGTGCCGCTCGCCGTCAGGGTAGTCGAGCAGCCTGAGGTGCACTGCGACCGAGCTAATTGCCGGAACAATCAGGGCGGCCGATAGCGCGGCGACACCGAACGTCAAAGCTGTTATGAATGCCCCGGTCATTCTCAGTGGATCTCGTGTTACCTGCGTCGTGCAGCTTTGACGGCGTCAACCCCGTGTCTCGCCTGCTCTTGGACCGGGGAGTTAATGTCTCCTAAATGCCCCTTACAGGCAATGGGGTTAGCATTTTGCCTGCTCGGTTTGAGCTCGGGACCTGCGATTGCTCATTCGTTGTGGAGCCGTTGAACCAAGCTCTCGAGCGAAGACCCCGTATCACCGCGAGGCAGCCCCGCCGTCGGTCCGTCGCAGTAAGCAAGAATCGCACAACAGAGCGAACCTCCCACCGAACCTCGTTGGCGTTCGAATCGTGGGGTTCACGTCACTGCGCTGATCGGGATTGTGCGTCATCCCTACCGTGTCGTCATGCGAACTGACGGCAATCCTTCCGACACTGAATCCGAAGATTCTTTCCGCTGCGCCGCTGTCTTGACGCCGCCTTTGGCGTGCGCGCCGCTTTCGCTGGGATGTTCAGGCGCTTCTAGGCGTTCAGGAAAGCCTGCACGTTCCCCAAGCCCTAGTCGACGACGCCGATCATCGCATGACTGAACGCTGGACTCCCAGCGCTCGGAGCACCCGAGTCCCGATGTCGATGAGTGCCATGCTGTTCTTGTAGTCGCGATAGCTCTTGTTCGGACCGGCCATGATGGCCCTGAGCTCGTCAACTTCCAGGTCGAGTTTAGTGGCCACATACTCGAAGTCCTGCGCAACGGTGGCCTGATCGTAGGCTGGCTTCGAGAGTTTTTCGAGAGCCTCGGATCGCGCGATCTGCTGCGTTAGAACGAGACTCGAGAAATGCGCGCGGCGTTTGTCGAAGCCGAATCTGGCGGGAAGCCAGTACCCCTCATAGAAGCGTGTGAAGCGTGATTCGTAGTGCTTGTGCGCATACCGTTGCCAGCCGAAACGGTCAACCAACTCGTCCATGGCCGCTTCCTTATGGTAGGGAACGTAATTCAGCGGCTTCACCACACGCACGCCCTTCAGGTATCGATAATAGAGCTTGTATGTGAAGATGTCGGCGGTCGGAAACGTGTCGAGCGGCCGCGTCCCAAACCGGCAGTGGATGTCGCGCAACTGGCGCAGATCAGACGCGTGATAGTGCCATTCGAGGGGTTCCCGCACGCATTCGGTCGAGTAGTTGGCACCCGTAAGGATGTAGTGAAACCCGTGTTTCGCCGCGAAGTTGTAAAGCCCCGCGAAAAAACGCATGGTCCTGCGGCGTATCGACGATGTGGTACCTGCGACCGGAAGAAGGCGAGCTGGATGTCCTTCATCTCCTCCCAGTTCACAACCTCGGTATACAGCTCGATGCCAAGGCCGTCGACGAGACGCTCGACGTTGTTCACGGCCTGCTGCGAGTTCCAGCCGGCGTCCACGTGATACAGCAGAGGACGCAGCCCGAATTTCTCCTTGGCGATGTAGGTCACGTATGAGCTGTCGACGCCGCCGCTGATGCCGATGAGACAATCGTGGTCGCGGCCCTTGCCATGACGCTTGATGGCGTCGATCTGCCTGCCGATCTCAGCGGCGCCAATCGCGTCGTCCGGGTGCCAGTTCGGAAGGATGTTCTTGAAATAGTTGGAGCAGTACTCGCACCAGCCACGGGCGTCGAACGTGATGCGTGAATCGGTAGTGTCCATCACGCAGTTCGTACAGATCTGATATGCTCGGCCAGAGGCCGGAAATGTCGACATCGTGGGTAAGTCGGGAACGAAACCGTGCGGTGGTTGTTCAGTTCGGGCAGGACTAGTGAACGGCGCCATCGCGCGCGGAGCAGCAAGCGGCTGGTGCGCGCACTGCGTCCAGAACCCAGAGCAAGTTGGTCTGATGCGTCTCCGCTCGGTAGAGACGCCGCGCCGCCAGCAGGTTCGTCTGCGCCATGCCTCGGACGGTGGCCAGGTCAGCGAATGGGGCGGCTGAAGCAACGAACCAGGCTCTTTGGCCGAGAGGATGGTAAATCGAGGAGTGGTATAGACTTTGTGCTGCCCAAACCGCTGGACAAGCAATAGGTTACATGCGATGAGTCTTGCGGGACCAAGAGTTCGCGGCGCCTTCTAGTACACGTCGCGCAGAAGCGACGAGGTCTTCACGCCCAGGGTCCTTGCGGTTCTCCTGCGCGAACGGGCAATGGCGATCAGGGCGAGCCGCGAGTCGGCGAAGCATTCCTGTATGCACGGTGAGGGCCGCTGAGGGTCGAAGACAATCTGAATATGACGACGAGATTGGGGTACTTTCTCGGGCTCACGCTGTCCGATTTGACTGCGAGCGGCAGAATCGAGACGGCTAGTCTCTCCGCAAGTCATGAGGATCTGGTGCACGCGGCGAGGATAGACGCAGCGACGTGTGCGCGTGACGCTCGTCTCCGATGGCGCTTCGACCACGCGGGATTCCTCAGAGGCGCGGCTGTATGACGGTCTCTTCGAGTTCGACCTCCGAGAGAGTGCGTGCTCCGGCGCGGACAGGGCCACCAACGACGGACGCTTCGGCGCCCTACAGTGATATGACGCCTGAGTCCGCGGAGGGACGGGCACCCGCGGACCTTTCGACAACCCTCGCGGATCTGTTCTATGCGCTGGCCGCCTTCATCCTCGAGCATCGACGCGCGTTCATCGTGGCCGTCCTAGCTGGCGTGCTGGTACCGCTCGGGATCATCACTGCGATTGGCCCGCGTTACACCGCTACGGCGTCCTTCGTGCCACAGACTTCCGGTGAGCCCGACCTCGCAGGTCTACGAGGGCTCGCAGGCCAGTTCGGCATTCCACTGCGGGGCGGATCCGCGCCGCCGCCGCCCGAGCTGTACGCGGCGCTCGCCGGATCCTCGATGATCCTTTCGCCGATGATCGCGGACACGTTCCGGGTCGCTCGCGGCGGGACAACGGTGCGCGTCACACTCCCGCAGCTTTTCGACGTCGCCGACAAGCCGGCGGCGCGCCTGCGCGAGCTCGTGCTTAAGGAGATGCAGGAGCGTGTGGACGCGTCGGTAAACCGTCGTACCAGCGCCATTGGTCTCAGCGTGACGACTCCGTGGAGAGAGGTCTCGTTGGGCATTGCTACGCGCATTCTCGATCAGCTGAACGAGTTCAACCTGCGCAAGCGACAGTCTACAGCGAGGGCCGAGCGCGAATTTGCTGAACGCCGTGTCATGGAAGAGCGCGCGCGGCTGTTGGATGCGGAGAACGCGTTACGTGATTTTGTTTCGCGCAACCGCATCGTTTCGCAGTCGCCTACGCTGCAGCTTGACATGGAGCGGTTGCAGCGCGCGGTGACCCAACGGCAGCAAGTTCTTGTCGCGCTCGAGCAGTCGTACGAGAATGCGCGCGTTCGCGAGGTGCAGGACACGCCTGTTATCACAGTGCTTCAGCAGCCGGAAGCTCTTTCGGTGCCGAATCCGCGCGGGCGCGCTAAGTGGTCGATTGTCGGCGTGATCCTCGCGGTGCTACTGACTTCCATTGCGGTGCAGACCCGGCGCATGGTCGCAGGCGCGCGCACGGCGCCGAGCCCCGAGGCGCGGCGCTTCCGGGCCGCGCTCGCCGCCGCACGCAGATCGGCGCTCGGCCCCTTCGCGGGGCAACCCGAGGGCTAGATGTCGCTGGCGGAGGCGGCGGCGCGTCGGTCGTTCCTACGCGCCACAGCGGTTCTCGCGAGCGGGACCGCGGCTGCGCAAGGGGTGATGTTTCTCGCCATGCTGATACTGCCCCGCTTTTACAGTCCGGCCGATTTTGGCACGCTCGCGGTGTATACGGCAATAGTCGGGACTATCGGAGTCGCAGCGTCGCTGCGATTCGACGTGGCGCTAGCGCTCCCAGAGGATGAACGCGAGGCGGTTGGCTTGCTCGTCCTCGCCCTCGCGAGTGCGACGGCAATCGCGACGGCGGTTCTCGTCGCCAGCGTCGCGGTCCCGGCGCTGCGAGGACTACTTCCCGCTGAGACGCAGAACGCGGTGTCGTGGTTGCTCGCGCCAGGTGTGCTGGCGTTTGCGGTGCTCTCGGTGCTGCAAAACTGGCGGCTGCGGGCACGCGAGTTCAGCGAGATTGCTCGGGCGCGCATTGGGCAGACGTTCGCCGCGAGCGGCATTCAGGTCGCTGGCGGGGCCGCAGGCGGCGGTGGGCTACTGCTCGTGACAGGGCTGCTCGCTGGCTACGTCGGAGGCGCGGCACTGCTGACACGGCGGCTCGTCGGTGTCATCCGACGCTGGCTCGCGAGCGCAGCGCCCGGCGAGCTCTCCCGTCTCGCGTCGCAATATCGTCGCTTTCCGCGGTTTTCCACTTGGGAGGCGCTGGCGAACAACGCCGGGATACAGCTGCCCGTCGTGCTGATCGCCTCACGCGCGAGCGTGGCCGAGGCAGGCTTCGTCGCTTGGGCAATGTACGTGATGCAGGCGCCGATGGGTCTGCTGGGCTCCGCGGTCGCGCAGGCGTACCTGTCGGGCGCTCCACAGGAGCACGGGCGCGGACGGCTGGGGCAGTACACGCTCGACGTGCTGACGCAGCTCACGGCGCTTGGGCTGGGCCCGCTCGTGGCGCTCGCGGTCCTCGCGCCAGCGGGGTTCCCGATCGTGTTCGGCGGGGCGTGGGAACGCGCGGGGTGGCTCGTCGCGTGGATGATGCCTTGGTTCTTTTTGCAGCTGCTTGCGTCTCCGATCTCGATGGCGCTGCATGTCACCGGCCGTCAGCGCACGGCTCTCACGTTGCAGGTGGTCGGACTCGTGGTCCGCGTGTCCGCCGTGCTTGGGTGCGCCGCGTGGTGGCCCTCCCTGCTGAGTGAGGGCTACGCGCTCTCGGGTGCCGCGTTCTACGCATTGTATCTCGTGGTGGTGCTGCGGGCCGTCGGGATTTCGGTGCCGCAGTACTGGGCGGCGACGCGGCGGGCGCTGGGCTGGACGGCCGTCTGGGCAGCGGGCGCGACGGCGGTGCTGCTGCTGCTCGGCGCTCTGCGGCAGCACATCGGCGTCGGCACTCTGATCCGCTAGGTGTCCCAGTGACCGCCGCCGCCATGGCCCTCCCGGCGCGAGGGATGTCGCTGCTGGTCGCCTTCCTGCGACCGGAGTGGGCGACGTGGACGTTCAGCATCGCGCTCCTCCTCGCGTACGCTCTGGCGCCGATCGGGGCGTACCTCTTCATCCTGAACGATCCGGTGTTTCTGCAGCTCGCTGGCATCACCGTCGTCGGCGTCATGAGCATGTGGCTCGGCGCCAGCCTCCCGATCGCCGACGCGCGGTTCGCCTCGCCCCGCACGTGGGTCGTCGTAGACCCGCAAGCGTTTATCGCCGTGTCGTTCGCCGTCTTCACCCTCTTCATCGTGGTAACGTTCGCCACCGCGCCGTCCATCCCGATTCTCAGCGCCTTTCAGGGCGCCGACGCAGAAACGCTGAGTCAGGAGCGTGGCGCCTTCCTGAAGGGTCGGGCCGGCTGGCAGCTGGCGCTGCTCTATGTCAGCACATTCCTCGTCAATACCATCGTCCCGTACAGCGTCGTCCTCGCGTACGCGATCCGCGCGCGCGCGCGCCACGCGCTCGCCGCGTTCTTCTTCGTGTTCTGCATCAGCTTCGTGCAGAAGGCGCTGTTCCTCAACATGGCGCTTCCCCTCGTCGCGTTCGCCGCTATCGCGGCACGGCTGCGCGGTAGACAGCTCGCCCTGTTCGCTGCCGTATCGGTGCTGCTGCTGATCGCATTCACCTACCTCACAATCGACGGCGAGGGCCGGGAGGGCGGCACGGGTGGGGTGCTCGTGCTCGCAGACGTTCTGACGGCGCAGTACGCACCCGCGACGCCGCTCGGCTACTTCGTCTGGAGGGCACTCGCCGTGCCGCTGTTCTCGGCGACGGACACGCTGGTCGTGCACGCGCAGTACTTCGACGGACGGCTGCTCTTCGGCGCGACGAGCCTTCTCGTGTCCTCGCTCCTCGGCGTCGAACGGATCAACCTCGAACGATTCGTGTTCGAGTATCAGTTCGGCGCTTGGAACGAGATAGCCAACTCGAACGTCGTGTTCCTCATCGACGGCTACGTTAACTTTGGCTGGGTCGGGGTCGTGCTTTTCGGGGCGATCGTCGGCCAGGCGTTCCGATGGTTCCGGCTCTCGTCCGACGTCGCTGTCCGTTCGCTCTGGCCGCTCTTCGCCTTCGTCCTATTCTCGGCGCCGCTCCTCGGCATGCTGTTCAGCAACGGGTGGCTCTACATGCTACTGCACGCGCTCGTGGTGCGCACGCAAACGGGGCGGCGCGCCCATGCCTGACCGTCGGAAGGTCGTCACTGTCGTCGGGGCGCGTCCTCAGTTCATCAAGGCGGCAGCGCTCAGTCCGCAGCTGGCGTGCTCGGCGGGTCTTGAGGAAGTACTCGTTCACACCGGACAGCACTTCGATCGGAACATGTCGGACGTCTTCTTCGCCGAGATGCGGATTCCCGAGCCGCGCCATCATCTCGGGATCGGCGGCGGGACGCACGGCCAGAACACCGGACGGATGCTCGAGGCGATCGAGGGAACGTTGCTCCTCGAGCGTCCTGATCTCGTGATCGTCTACGGCGATACAGATTCGACCCTGGCTGGGGCGCTCGCCGCCGCGAAGCTCAAGATCCCCGTGGCGCATGTGGAGGCGGGATTGCGCTCCTTCCGAAGAGACATGCCGGAGGAGATCAACCGCATCGTGACGGACCACCTCTCGTCGCGACTCTACGCGCCGTCCGCCGGTGCCGTCGCACAGCTCGAGGCGGAGGGCATCTCGCGCAGTACAATCCTCCAGTGCGGCGACGTGATGTACGACGTGGTATTGCGGTTCGCCGATCTGGCGCGGTCGCGCTCGGATGTGGTGGAGCGGCTTGGCCTGACGCGGTGCGGTTATCACCTAGTAACGCTGCACCGCCAGGCCAACACGGATGATCGCGCCGTGCTGGCGGCGATCCTCGAGGGCCTCGGCCGCAGTTCCGTGCAGGTCGTTTTCCCGGTGCACCCCCGAACAAAACGCCGGTTAGAGGAGTTCGGGCTGGAGCTTCCCCCGAACGTCCGGGCTCTCGAGCCGCAGGGCTATCTGGACACAATCCGCCTCATCATGGAGGCGCGGCGCGTCGCCACCGATTCGGGCGGAGTGCAGAAGGAGGCGTACTTCCTCGGGAAGCCCTGCGTGACCCTGCGCGAGGAAACTGAGTGGACCGAGCTGGTCGAGTGCGGCGCGAACGTTCTCGTCGGGGCGAGCGTCGATCAAATCGCCGAGGCGCTGGCGCGCGAGGATTGGTCGTTACCCAGGGCGTGCATCTACGGCGATGGGAACGCGGCGGCACTCATAGCTCACGACATCGCCGAGTTCCTTGGATGAGCGGGCGGCCAATCCGGTTTGTGTTTCTGGTCCACTACTATCCGCCCATCAACAGCTCAGGGGCAAAGCGGGTCGAGGCGATTTCCAAGTACCTCGCGGCGGCGGGTCACCATGTCACAGTCGCCACAACGCAGAAGCGCAGCGAGCACGGTGACTTCACCGAGGACGTGCCGGCGGGCGTCCGTCTCCTCGAGCTCGGCCCCACGGGGAAGCTCGCACCCTCGCAAGCGACAGGCGATGGGTTTCAGCCGATGTATACGGCCAAACGTACCTGGAAGCGGCGGCTCAAGGATGCCGTGATGGCATGGTGCGGTCAGTTGCCGGATCCCCGTCTCCCGTTCGCCTTGGCGCTGGCGAGTCCGACGCTGGCACCTGAGGTCTGCGCGGCGTTGCGCAACGCCGATGTGGTGATCGGCTCGAGCCCGCCGTGGCCAATGTTGCTCGCAGCCGTCATCGCCAAGCGCCGATTCGGAGCGCGGTGCATACTCAAGACTACCGGGACCAGTTCAGCGAATGCCACGAGATGCCGGGCGGCCGTCTGGCGAAGGCGCTCGAGGTGGTAGTCGATCGGTGGCTCGTCGGGAGGTCCGATCAGATCGTCGCCATCTCGAAGCCGATGGCGCAGTACCTTGAGCGCTTCGGTAGGCCGGTGGCGACTATCCTGAACGGCTACGATCCCGAGGTGCTCGATGCGGCTCGCGCGGAGGCCCGGGCGGCGACGGACGGCCGGATCATGATTCGGTACATGGGCCTCGTTTCGCCGGGGCGAGTGCCGCATCGTTTCTTCGCTGCGCTCACGACGCTGGCCCGCGAGTGTCCGGCGCGGTTTGCATCGCTCCGGATCGAGTACTACGGCTTCGCAGACCTGATCAAGCAGGCCGTTGCCACCACGTACTCGGAAATCGCACCGGCATTCGCGTTCTATGATAACCAGCCATACCGCAGCTCGCTGCGCCTCATGGCGGAAGCGGACTACCTCTTGTTCTGCGAAACGTCGTTGACGGATAGCCTGAGCGCGCAGGGCATCCTGACGACGAAGCTGTTGGAGTACATTGGCTCGGGGCGCGCCCGTTCTTGCAGATATCTCGCGGTCGACTCTTGCTGGTAGTTTGCTGCGGCAGTGCGGCGACCAGCACGTGATTGGAGATTCGCCCGAGGTTTTCGAGCACGCCATGGCCAGGGCCGCGTTCTATCACCGGCAGCCGGATCAGGTATCCGTCGTGGCGGTGGGGCTGTCGCGCAAGACGCAGGCGGACGAGTTACGCACGCCTCGCGGCTAAGGTCTGCGGCGCATCCCCAACGTCCGAGCGCGTCCCCTGACGATCGACCGTGGCCGTACCGCAGGACCGCCTGATGAGGTGATCACCATCTTCCACTTTGGCCTCGGCAAACATCACGGCCTTCCTGGATGTGTACCGCCCCGGCCCGCACGACCGTGAGGGCACACGAGCAATAGGATGGTCGGTCCCGGATCGAGCTATTCCGTGCGCGACTTGATCGATCTGGTCCAACAATGCTGTGGGATGTCATTGCCGAGCGAATCCGACAATGAGCGCGCCAGCTTGGCGAGGTCATGGATACATGCGCTGGTATTTCGGCCGCAGCCCGGGACCGCCGCTGGGCTCCGAGGGTCTGCGGATGGTATCGCGGTCCTCTGCTCCGGTCTCGTGCAGTAGATTAGAGTCAGTTCAGCATTCATGAATGATTACAATCGTCGATTACGGGCTCGGCAACGTCCGCGCCTTCCTCAACGTCTACAAGCGGCTCAACATCGAGCCCGCGGGCCCGGAGCGCGGAGGCCCTGAAGGACGCCCGCCGGGTCATTCTGCCAGGCGTGGGTCACTTCGACCATGCGATGGAGAGGCTGGAAGAGCTCGGGCATGCGAGACGCACTGGACGAGTTGGTCTTGGGCAAGCGCGTCCCGGTGCTCGGCGTATGCGTTGGGATGCAAATGCTCGCCCGCGGCAGCGACGAGGGAGCTCGGGCCGGTCTCGGTTGGGTCGACGGGCGCGTGCGCGGATTCTCCTCGTGGGAGCACGCTGTGGATCTGCCGCTACCGCACATGGGGTGGAATGATGTCCGCACGGCGAATAGTAGTCCGCTCTTTGTCGGCCTCGAAACTGACGCGCGTTTTTACTTTCTGCATTCGTTCTTCTTCGAATGCGACGCCGCCGAGAACGTGCTCGCCTCGTCCACGTATGGCGCCGACTTCAGCTGCGCGGTCAATCGGGACAACATTTACGGCGTGCAGTTCCACCCCGAAAAGAGCCACCACTTCGGCACGACGCTGCTGAAGAACTTCGCGGAGCTCTGAGTTGCTGCGCCCGCGAATTACGCCGTGCCTGCTCGTCCACAAGGGCGGCCTCGTCAAGACGGTCCGGTTCAAGGACCCCAAGTACGTAGGGGACCCGCTCAACGCCGTTCGGATCTTCAACGAAAAGGAGGCCGACGAGCTGATCGTCCTCGACATCGATGCTACTGCCGAAGGGCGCGAGCCCAACATGCGACTGATCTCCCAGCTCGCCGTGGAGTGCCGCATGCCGCTCTGTTACGGCGGTGGCATCAAGTCGGCGGCCCACGCCAAGGAGATCATCGGACTCGGCGTCGAAAAGATCGCGATCAGCTCGGCGGCGATGGAGAACCCCAGCTTGATCTCCGAAACGGCGCAGGAGATCGGCGGCCAGAGTGTCGTGGCAGTGATCGACGTCAAGAAGTCGGGGAACACGTATGAGGTCTGGACGCACAATTCGCAGCGCAGGACGGGCAGGGCGATGGAAGAAGCGATTGCAGATGCCGAGGCCCGCGGCGCCGGTGAGATCGTCGTCAATTCCATCGATGACGATGGCGCGATGAAGGGCTACGACCTCGCGCTGGCGAGGCGCGTCCGCAGTGCCACTCGCCTGCCGATGACGATCCTGGGCGGCGCCGGCTCTCTCGCGGATCTTGGCCGCGCGATTTCCACGTGCGGCATCATCGGTGTCGCGGCCGGAAGTCTCTTCGTGTTTAAGGGGGCGTACCGCGCCGTGCTGATCAACTATCCCAATCGCGCGCAGAAGGAGGAGCTCGTGCGCGCGGCCTTCGAGCAGGCGGCATCCGCCGACCGCAGGTCACCGCGATGGCCTAACTACGATACCGGCTTCGTAGGGATAGTGTTGCGAGTGAGGACCCAAACCGCTGCAACGAGGACCCGGAGCTGCAACGCGAGACCCTACCTGCTGTGACATCTCTGTAGGTCTGCGCGATGCAACGTTCGTGGTAGGTGGACGCGAGTGGTCAGGTAGCTGAACGCGAGTACTCGGGTTTGTGAACGCGAGCTCCGAGTGTACGCGACGCAACGGAAGCGAAGCGCGATGCGGCTGACCCACCGGCGTCACCTAACTCATGGGGAGTGCAACGCGAGCGCCGACCACCTCGACGGCGTAGCCTGCCCACTGCGAGAACGATGATGGGGGTGGTGCAACGCGAGACCCCGCCCCTCGCGACGCGAGGACTGACCCACCACCACCTGACGTATGACACTCGCGAGCTAAGGTCTCGCGTCGTGCGACGCGAGCACGGGATGGTGTGACCGGACTGGTCGCTATGCGGAGCGCGACCACCAGGCTGTGTGACGGGGCTTCTGGACACGTGGACGGGAGCGGTTTGGTACCAGCACGAGACAGCGGGGGTGCTGCCACGCGAGACATGACCCGCTGCGAACTGACCACCCGACAGGCGCAACGCGACCACAGGCCCAGTGCGACGCGACCATCGAGCTCTGCGACGCAACTACAGGAAACCCCGGCTTGCTCCTTTCGCCTGCATGGGGTGTCCGGGAAAGGTTCACCGTCCGCAGCCTACCGTGACAGCAGAGCTGCGATAGCGACGTTGTTCTTTCTGGTCGCGCCGTAGCCCATTTCCAGCGCGAACAGCACGCCGTACGTCCCATCGCGCCACGGCCGGCTCTCGCCAGCGCTGAGCACGACGCGACCATGCTGCTGGCCGTTCCACGTCCCGCCTTCCAGGTTCTGCGCGCTCGGCCTGATTTCCAGGGTGAAGTCCCGCGAGCGCGAAGTCGCGACGGTAGCTGAACGACACTACCGTGCCCCCACCACCGGCCAGTGCCGACGAGCCGAGGTGCTGGCCGCGGTACGTGTGCCCTTCGGTGACGAAGTTGTGAACGTGCGGCGACGTTTTGGGGCCGCACGCGTACGAGATGCGCGATCCGGCCGTTGGCGTGCTCCGCGGTCACCGCGCGCACGTCGCTCTCGCGCCTCCAAACCCGGCGCAGTCCGAGCATGTACGCGCTCGCATGATCTGGCTCGCCCATCAGGTCGCGGAAGTCCACGTTGTGATCGTCGCGCAACAGCTCGCCGTACACCTCGATCCCTGACGCCACGGGCGCGATCCGAACGAAGACGCTGGCGAGCTGGTTGAAGCCCCCCACCTCCTCGTCCGCGCGTCCTGGTTCTTCAGCAGGCCGCTGAATGGCAGTGTCGCGGTCGACCAGCTCAGCGTGTTCGGCTCCCGCCTAACATGGAAGTACCGCGCGCCGCCGATCTCGAACCCGCGCATTCCCCGCGGACTGAACGTGCCCACCGCGGCGCTCGAGATTCGCGAGCGGTTCCCCGGCGCCAGTTGGCTGAACGGTGACGCTTCCAGGAACCCCACCTCCCAGTGCGCCGTCGCCCGGCCTATCCATATATCAGCCTCCCGTGTCTCGACGAACGCCCGGGGAACGCCACGGCCGTCCGTCGCAATCAGCAGGGGATAGAAGTACCCGGGGCCCCAATGCTGCGACTCGGTCGTAAAGCCGATCGCCGAGCGGCGATGGCGCGCGCGAACGTAGGACTCGCCGGGATCCACGGTCGCGTAGACGCCGCGGCCGAAGCGGTACGGAAGGTCGATAAAGTTCCCGTTGGCGGGATCGCGGAAATCGCCGGGCGCCGGCGCCGGAAATCCGGCCGGCAGGAATGGCCGGTTTTCGGACGCGAACGCCAGCGGACGCAGCGCCACCTCGAGCGCGCCACGCTTCCACATCGCTCCGCCGGTGAGCGAGAGCGTCAGCCCGCGCCCCTGCCACACGGCGCCGTCGCGATCGGGACGCGCGTACCCGGTGTTGTACCATCCGCGTCCGCTCAGCGCGGACCACACCGTCGCGCACCGCTTCGGCGCGCCAGTACCGAGCGCGCTCGAATCGTCGGCGGCCACCAGCAGCGGACGCAGGAGCGTCTCGACGCTGGTGTCTCGCGTCGCGAGCAGGATCAGCAGCGTGCGCTCGACGGGGCTGCCCGCGGTTGCTTCCCGAATACAGGAACCGGTGGAGGGAACCGTTCCCTCACCCGGCTGCTGGGCCTTGAGCCCGGGCGCCGCGAGAAATGCCAGCGCCAGGAGCCGCGCGACGCTACTGCGCCGGGGCATCCGGAGCGATCGCCCCCCAGCTGGGCGGCAGGTTGCGGCTCACCTCCACGCTTCCGAACTCCTTGCCCTTCCGCGCGCCCACCTGCCTGGCCCAGTCCGCCATGCGCCGCAGCCCCTGTTCGAGGGACACCGGCTCCCCGCAGCCGAAGAGGCTGTTGCACGTCTCATGATCGGAATACGCGTGCTGCACCTCGTTGCGCGCCGCGAGATGCCGAATCGCCGCCGGCGTCCCGAACGCCTCACCCACCACGCGCGCCAGCTCGCTCACCGTGTGCGGCTTGTCCGCCCCGATGTTGATCGTCCTGCCGTACGCCTCCGGCACGGCCACGCTGCGCGCGATCTGCGGCGCCACGTCGTCGATGTAGCTGAACGCCCGCGTCTGCGTGCCGTCGCCGAAGATCGTGAGCGGCTCGCCCCGCATGATCTGGTTCATGAAGATGCCGATCACGTTCCGGTACGGGTCGCCGAGGTTCTGGTGCTCGCCGTACACGTTGTGCGGCCGGAAGATGATGTACTGCAGGCCGAACATCTCGTGCGCCGACTTGAGGTCCAGCTCCACCGCGTACTTCGCGATCCCGTACGGGTCCTCCGGCACCGGCGTCATGTCCTCGCGCATCGGCGGCTGTTGCATGTCCGTACACCGCGATCGACGACGTGAACACGAAGCACTTCACGTCGTGCTTCACGGCCTCGTTGATGAGGTTCACGCTGCCGACCACGTTGTTGCTGTAGTTGAACCGCCGGATGAAGTGCGACAGCCCCTCGGCCGCGTACGCCGCCAGGTGATACACGTAGTCGAACTCGTATTGACCGAACAGCCGCTCCAGCAGCGTCGTATCGAGAATCGACCCCTCGACGAATTCCGCGCCCTCGGGAACGTGGTCCCGGAAGCCGCCGCTCAGGTCGTCCAGTACCACGACTCGATGCCCCAGCTGCAGGCAGTGACGCGCCACGTGCGAGCCGATGAAACCGGCCCCGCCCGTCACGAGCGAAACCGGCGTCACCGCTGCACCGCTCCTTCCACCACCGCGCGCGCGCCCGCGAGGTCGCCGCGCAGCAGATACTGTCCCAGCCGCACCACCCGCGTAGGATAGAACCAGAGCGCGAACGCGAGGCGACCCAGCGGCCCGTAGTGCTCCCGCACCAGGCGCCGTCGGTTCCGGTCCCGCTGCACCGTCGCGAACGGCGGCGTGAGAGAACCGCGCGGCTTGTCGCGGTGGAGCATGCGCGCCGCGGGCTGGTAGTACATGCGATAGCCCGCGCGGTTCAGCCGCAGCGACAGCTCAACGTCCTCACAGTAAATGAAGAAATCCTCGCGGAACCCGCCCATCTCGCGCGCCACCGCCGCCGGCATCAGGAAGCAGCAGCCCGTGGCGAACGTGATCTCGTCCAGCCTCGCCGCCTCGCGCGGGTCGTCCAGCTGCCCTTCTGCCCGGTGACTGCCTATCGCACGCGTAAAGGAATAATCGCCGCCCCCGTACCAGATGCGGCGCGGGTCGTCCCAGTACAGGATCTTGGGCGTCAGCGCGCCGAGGCGCTCCGCCGACGCGGCGGATCGCATCATCGTCCCCACGCAATCGGGCTCGAGCACGGTGTCGTTGTTCAACACGAGCAGATAGTCCGCGCCGCGACCGAGCGCATGCGCCATGCCGCGATTGTTGCCCCCGGTGTAGCCGAGGTTCGCGCCCGTGTTGAGGTATTCGATCCGCGGATAGCGCTCGCGCAGCCGCTCGCCCGAGCCGTCAAACGACGCGTTGTCCACCAGCAGCACCGTGAGCCCGGCATAATCCTGCCGCAGCAGCGACTCGATGCACTCGGCGGTGATCTCCTCGGCTCCGCCGTGCGTCAGCACGATCGCCCAGACGGACATTCGGTTATGCTTGTTCTGCACAGTGTCATTCTGAGTCGCGTAGCGACGAAGAATCTGCAGCTCGCCACCTAACTACAGATCCTTCGCTTCGCTCGGGATGACGAAAGGACTCGTACTGAGCCTCCTCCGCACCATCGGGCAGAATATATCCAGCCCGGGCGCGTGGTGCGTTTTGCTCGTCGTCGCGCATGTGTCCGCATCGAATGCGCGCGCGCAGGGCTTCACCTCGCTGGTGTCCGACCGCGCGCGCCTCGCCGAGATCGTGGGCGACACCTCCTCACAAGTGCGGCGAACGAGGATGCACATCGCCGATGTGCTGCCCATCCTCGATCGGCCGGGCGTGAGGCAGGCGGGACTCTTCGTCGAGCTGCCCGAGGTGCGCGTCACGCGCAACTCGGCGCTCCCGTATTCGCTCAACGACGGGCCGTTGTGGGCCGGCCGCGGCTGGAACTTCAGTCTCGGCGCCGGCGTCGCGCTGGAGCAGCAGTTTCATGGGACGACGGTTCACATCCGTGTGGCGCCGACGATGTACTACAGCCAGAACCGGCCCTTCCAGATCTTCCCCGGCACGACGCCAGGCCGCAGCGCGTTCGCCAATCCGTTCCACGGCGAAGGCGCGTCGCTCGACCTGCCGCACCGCTTCGGCGACCGGCATCTCCTCGGCTTCGACTACGGCCGCAGCAGCGTGAGCGTCGCGTGGCCGAACGTGGTCGCGGGCGTCACCACGGAGAACGATTGGTGGGGCCCCGGCATCCGCAACGCGATCGTCATGAGCAACAACGCGGCCGGCGTCCCGCGCCTGTTCGTGGCGACGGCGCGGCCGGTCCGGACGAAGCTCGGCGCGTTCGACGCGATGCTCATCTCGGGCACGCTGACGCAGTCGCTCTTCTTCAGTCCCTCGCCGCCCGCGAGCGAGAACCGCTCGCTCAGCGGCGTCGTGGTGCAGCTGCGTCCCGCCTTCGACAGCATGCTCACGTTCGGGTTCGAGCGCGTCGTCTACCGGCCCATCGGGCCGTTCGCGTCGCCGTTCACCATGACGCTGGCGCGCACGTTCGACGCCCTCGTGCTCTGGGAGAGCATCAGCGGCGGCTTCCAGAAAAGCGACCAGATCGGCGGCATCTTCGCGCGCTGGAGTTTTCCGACGGCGGGCTTCGAGGTGTACGGCGAGTGGGCCCGCATGGACCCGCCCGAGAACTTCGGCGAGCTGTTCACCGCGCCGCATCGCAGCGGCGGCTGGACGTTCGGCTTCCAGTGGGCGCAGCCGCGCCGCAATCACAGCTATTTGCGGCTCCAGTCCGAGCTGACGTATCTCGAGCAGAGCCGCGTGTTCCCCGACCGCCTGGTGCCGGATTTCTACTCCGGCTACGCGTCTCCGCAGGGGTACACGCAGCGCGGCCAGGTCGTCGGAGCCGCGATCGGCCCTGGCGCGTCGTCACAATGGCTCGCGGTGGACTGGTTCGCTCCGCGCTGGCAGGCCGGCGCGTTCGTGGGCCGCATCCGCTGGGACAACGACGCGATGTACCGCACGTCGCCGCCGCTCTTCTGGCGCCACGACGTCTCCGTGCTCTCCGGCATCCGCGGCGGATGGCGCGCGCCATTCACGGATTTCTCCGCCGAGCTGACGGTGGCGCGGCGCTACAACTACCTCTTCCAGAACGGCATCGCGGCGCCGGGCGGCTATCGCACCGTGGACGTGAACAACGTCACGCTTGCTCTGGTCGCCACACCGCGCTGAGCGCCCGCGCCGGCACGAGCCGCTCGTCCGGCGTCATCACCCAGCGCCACACGATCACGAGCCACACGGGTAGCGCCACGATGACGACCGCCAGCCGCGCGCCCGTGCCGGAGACCAGCACGCACGCCGACAGCGCCAGCGTCGTGGCCGTGAGCCAGAGCGCCGCGCGCGCCACGCTCGCGCGCGTCTGCGCCAGCAGCCCCGGGCACGTGCCCAGCAAGAGCATCGTGTCCACGATCGTCCGCGCCGACCACGCGATGGCGGCGCCCAGGATTCCGTACCTCGGCAGCAGCAGCCACAGCGCCACGGCGTAGAACGGCAGCTCGGCCAGGTGGTACTTGCCCGTGATGTCGGGCCGGCCCAGCCCCTGGATGAGCGTGAAGGCGCCCTGGCCGAGTGTGTTGACGAACACGGCGATCGCCATCAGCTGCATCACCAGCGTGCTCTGCACCGAGAAGCCGTTCCCCAGCCAGATGCGCAGGATATCCGGCGCGAGCGTCACGAGGATGAGCGTCGGCACGAAGATCACGGCGAGCGTTGTTCGCAGCAGCCGGTCGAACAGCGCGGCGGTGCGCTCGGGGTCGCGCCGTGCCGTCGTCGCGATGGCGGTGAAGAACACCGGCAGCACCGCCATGCAGAAGAGCCACATCTTGGTGACCAGCTCGTTCGGCGCCGCGTAGTACATCACGACGCCCACGCCCAGCACGGCTCCGACGACGAAACGGTCCAGCGTCGCCATCAGCGGGCTCACGATGTTGGAGACCGTCATCCAGCCGCCGAAGCCGAGGAGCGACCGCGCGACGGTCGCGTTCCAGCGCGACCGCGTTTCCCCGAATTGCGGGATCGCGCGCAGGCAGACGACGACGTGCGCGACGCATAGCAGCGCGCGCCCGATCGTGAGCACCGCGACACCCGGAACCAGGCTGCGCGAGAACGGCAGCGCGGCCAGCGGCCCGAGAAACGTGAGCAGACCGTGCGGAACGCGGAGCGCGTTCACCGCGCCGAAGTACTGCTTCGCCTCCAGCGCGCCCCGCAGCGACAGCGAGATCGCCGCGAAGGGAATGGCGATCGCCAGCACCCTGAAGCTCGTCGTCGCTTCGGCGCGCATCTCGAGCGGCACGCGAAGGAACGCCGAGATCAGCGGGGCCAGTACGGCGAGCACGACCGCGCCGGCTATTCCAACAGGTAGCAGCGTCGCGAGGGACGTCCAGATGACCTGCCCGATCTCGCTCTCGCGCGCCTGTCCGACGCGCTCCGCGACGGCGTGGGTGACCGCGCGTCCGATGCCGAAGTCGAAGAGGCTGAAATACCCCAGCGTGGTCCACGCCAGCGCGAGGACGCCGAACCTGACGTCGCCGAGACCGCGGATGAGCAGCGGCACCGCAACGAGCGCGGCGAGCGCCGGCAGGACGGATCCGCCGAGGTTCAGCGCGACGTTCCGCGCCAAGAGGCTGCCGCGCGTGAGCGCGCGATCGGGTCGTTCGGAATTCATCAGGGACGAGGCCGCTTGTCACCGGAGCGGACCTTCCCGTTCGATGAAAGGTCTTCGCGTCGAGGAGAGACGTTCACGACGCGAATGCTGTCCTGGCCAAGGCGTTGCGGTAATTGGACTAAGGATCTGCTCAGCACGTGAGATTCCGCATCACAGGCCACTCTGTTCCAAGGTCGTTTCGATTTACGCCGATCTTGCCGATTTCGCCGATGCCCCGGCCTTCGATGACGCTTCGATGACGCACGTGTGTATTCGTGGGCCCATGCGGCCGGAAGAACTCATTGAAGAGCGTTTGACGCATTCGGTGATCGGGGCGTTCTATGAAGTCTACAACACCCTTGGCTTCGGGTTCCTCGAGCACCTCTACGTGATGGCGCTCGAGATCGAGCTTCTAGAGCGCGGGCATCGTGTTGCGCGCGAAGTCGGCGTTCCGGTCTTCTACAAAGGCCGTGAGCTCGGATACCAACGACTCGACATGATCGTTGACGAAAAACTGGTGGTGGAGATCAAGTCCACGTTCGAGCTTCATAAGGCAGCCCAGCGTCAGATTCGCAATTACCTGCAAGCCACCAGGCTCGAGGTTGGCCTGCTGCTGCACTTTGGGCCGGAAGCAAAGTTCTTTCGCGTGGTTTGCTCCAACAAATAGATCGGCGAGATCGGCCCAATCGGCGCAAATCTCAGTGACTTTCGGACTGTGGAGCCATTCGGCGTCGGCCCGACTGCCGGCCCCACGGGAAGGATCACGAACGCCAACTCCTGGTCGCGGAACTGCAGCGGCACCCTCTGCGTCACGAACTGCGGCGCCGGATAGCCCGGCGCGTGGATCTCGAACTCGAATTCTATGGTGTCGCGCTGAAGGATCTCGGGATCCACCCAGGCGAACTGGCCGCCGAAGTCCGTCTCGAACGTCGCCGAGTCCTGCGCCAACTGCCCGCCGCCCGTACGGCGCACGTGCACCGTGGCGCCCGGGATCGGCGTCAGCGTCACGGAGTCGCGGACGTGGCCGACGAGCAGCAGGTACGGGTTCACGACGAACCGGCCGAGGTGTCCGCCGTCCCCGCGCGTGCGGCTCGTCTGGAGAGCCACGCCGGTCAGGGTGTACGGTTCGTGCCTGGGCGGCGTCACGGTCAGGTCGCCCACGACGGTTCCGTCGAAGACGGAGGCCCCGCGCAGCGTGAAGAATCCGCCCGAGCTGGACGTCGCCTCCACGCGATCGTTCACGAGCGGGATCCCGGACGTGCGCTGGAACGTCACCCTCACGTCCCCGATGGACTCTCCCGACTTGTGCTCGATGAACTGCCCGGAGTAGCTGATGCGGGGAGTGTTGTGGCAGGAGACGGTGCCGGCGCACTCGTCGCACGCCGTCGCGAACGCCGGCAGCGCGGCGACGACCAGGAGGCGGCCGGCGTGGTTCATAGACGCGCTCCGTTGAGCGCCTTGCCCAGCTCCGCGCGCATCCCCGCGCGAAACGTCTCGGGAAGGAAGCGCCGGGCATTGCCGCGAAGCGCGTCGGCGTCCCAGCTCCGCTCGAGACAGCGCTCGATCGCGTCGGCCAGCGCGGGCGCGGCCTGCTCGTGGAAGAAGACGCCCGTCACGCCGTCCCGGATCGTCTCGGTGGCGCCGCCTTTTCCGAAAGCCACGACCGGCGCGCCGTGCGCATTGGCCTCGACCGGCGCGATGCCGAAGTCCTCCTCGGCGCAAAAAACGAAAGCGGCACAGCGCGAAAGAAGATCGCCCGCCTCTTCCTCGCCGACCTCGCCGAGGAACTCCACGTTCGCGTCGCCGATCCGCTCCAGACGGCGGCGCTCCGGCCCGTCGCCCACGACGACGAGTCGCAGGCCCAGCTGCCGCGCGGCGCCGATGGCCAGGTCCACGCGCTTGTACGGAACGAGTCGGCCGAGCGTGAGGAGGAACTTCTCGCGCTTGGCGTCGCCTGCCCCATTGGATGGCTTGAGCGAGACGGGCGGGTACACCACGGCGCTTTCACGCCCGTACGACCGCCGCACGCGATCGGCGACGAAGTGCGAGAGCGTGACGAAACGATCCACGCCATCGGCCAGCCGGCGATCCATGGCGCGCAACGGCGACCGCGCGAGATTCAGCGCGATGCGCTGCAGCGGGGTCGCCATGCGCCCGTGCGCCTCGTCGAGGTCCCACAGGTATCGAGGCGGGGTCAGACAGTACGACACGTGCACCGCGCCGGGCTTGCGCGCGCGAATGGCTTTCTCGAACGCGTGCGAGACGGAGACCACGAGATCGTACGCGGACGTGTCGAATTGCGAGAATGCGAGGGCATGCAGCGGGAGATACCAGCGATGCCGGGTGCGCGCTCCGGGAATCGCGCCCACCCAACTCTCAGTCGCGCGCCGCGCGATCTCGTTGCGGCCCCGCATCCCCGGCGTGACGATGCCCACGAGAACGTCCGCGTGCGGCATGAGCGCGACGAGCTGCTCCAGGCAGCGTTCCCCGCCAGCCCAGGTGTAGATCCACTCGTGCACGAGCAGGACGCGCAGACCAGCGAGCTCCGGGGCCGGAGTTATCCCGTGTTCGGCGGCAGTCGTGCGGTCCTCGACGGTTCTCACGCCCATAAGCTAGGGAACCTCTGAACAAGCGGCATTCGTCATCATCAGCCCCACAGCCGGAAGGTTCATTGAGATTTTCGCCGATCCTGCCGATACTCGCCGATTGCGAAAGCGATGAGGCCGTAATGAATCGGCGAGAATCGGCCAAATCAGCGAGATCCGCGGAACCCCTTCGGACTGTGGGGCCTGTGAAACGTCAGCGGCAGCCTGAGACCTCGAAGATGCGCAGCTGAGCCCACGTCCCGATGGCGCTCTGATGCGTTGGAGTCAGCGCGCAGCGATCGCGGACCATGGCCACGAAACGCTCGTTGTCGGCCGACTCGCCGCGGAAGATCTCGCTGTCGAACCGGTCCATGAGCGCCAGGCTCAGCGTTCCGAACCGACCCGCGATCGCCGCGATGGTGTCGGCGTTCAGGCCGTACCGCAGTACGAGCTGCCTGCTTCCGTAAGCCGGGCTCAAGTACTTGAGCGTCGCGTTGCTGTTCGTGATTACCGGCACTTCGGCGGACGTGTGACGCGCGAGGTCGCGCACGATCAGCGCCGCGTCGGCCTCCTGCCGCCAGGCCATGAGATGGACGCCGAGCGCCAGCGCGATCGCGGCCATCGCGCCGGCCCGCGTCAACAGGACCACGGTACGGTCATCAGCTGAACCGGCGCGCATCCGGCGCCAGACGCGGGGCCAGACGTCGGCGGCCATGAACGCCAGCACTGGGACGAGCGGCACCATGAACCGCGACATCAGTACCAGGCCCTTGGCCGGCCCGTTGAGTCGAATGCCGTCGTACCCGTAGAGCAGGAACGTGGCGACATAGAGTGACGCGCCGGTCACCAGTTCGGCGCGACGCGACCCGCGATAGAAAACCGGAAGCAGCGCCGCTCCGGGGAACATGACCAGCAGCACCACGGCGTACACCGGTAGCGTGTGCCGCAGGCTGGAGAGCGAGAACCCGTAGCCCGGATCGCGCACGAACGCCGCGGCGTCGAACAACAGCTCCGAAACGCCCAGGCGCGTCAGCCCTCCGGCCAGGAAGCCGCAGGCCAGCGCCCACGTTACACCGCTGCGCCGCAGCAGTGCTCCCGCGAGCAGGGGAGCCAGGAGCACGAACAGCGTCTCGCGGAAGAGCACGCTGACGCCCACGCAGAAGCCCGCCAGCAGCGACAGTCCGGTGGACCCCTGGGCGCGCCACAGTGCCCAGCAGGCGATGGCGACCAGCGCCGCGCTTGGCACGTCGCTCATCGCGACCCGCCCGAACAGCGCGACGGGAAGGAATGCCGGAATCAGCAGCGCAAAGCCCGGGTTCCTGCCGCAGTCGCGCAGCCAGCGCGCGGTCACCAGCGTGCAGACGGCCAGCGCGATCACCGAGAGGAGCGCCGCGCCGCGCCATCCCAGCGCCCACACGAACGGCGTCTGGAGCAGCGATGTGCCCGGCGGAAAGTTGCTGATCGTGGACACGCCCGGCGCTGGAAAGAGGATGCCGGCGCCGGGAATGGCCACCGCGCCGCGCGCGAAGGCGAGCGCCTGACTGACGTAGCGCTCCTCGTCCACGACCATGAGCACGCGCGGCCAGAACACCAGGAATCCCAGCGCGTACGCGCCGAGCACGGCGTACATCAGCCGCGAATTCGGCGACAAACGGCTCCACTGCGGGAGAGTCATATGAGATCGAGCCCGATCGGACTTGAAGTACGTTTGTAGCAGGCAGCGGGCCGTGTGCAGTTTGCCGCTTTTTGGACGCAGGGACAGACGGTACGCGGGGTAAACGCGCCGTACTGTGCCTTGCACGTCCCTGTCCCTACAACTTCAACGGCCAACTGTTCACCGCCAGCTGCCGGCTACAAACGTCCTGCCATCGCTCCAACGAACCAGGGTTCGCGT
The DNA here is from genome assembly GCA_963724885.1 of uncultured Gemmatimonadaceae bacterium. Lineage (GTDB taxonomy): Bacteria > Gemmatimonadota > Gemmatimonadetes > Gemmatimonadales > Gemmatimonadaceae > DASPMP01. Next base: position 2,037,815 of record CAVRWG010000005.1, read on the forward strand.
CAGGAAGTGTTACGACAGTGCCCGCTCCAGCACGGCGGTCGTTTCCGCGGCAGACCGATCCCAGCTGAACTGGGATGCCCGCACCCGGCCCCGCGCGATCAATGTCGACCGCAGCGCCGGGTCATGCGCCACCTCCAGCATGCGCGCGGCGAACGACGTCTCGTCGCGGGGTTCGGCATACAGCGCCGCGTCGCCACACACTTCCGGCAGCGACCCGGCCGTCGACACGATGCATGGGCACCCGGCCGCCATCGCCTCGAGCGCCGGCAGGCCGAACCCCTCGTACAGCGACGCGTTCACCAGCGCTTCCGCGTGCGCGACGTACTGCATCAGCACGGGCCTGCTCACCTCGCCCAGCATCAGCGCGCGCTGGCCCAGCGCGCCAAGCGCGGCGGCGACGTCGGGATCGGCGCGAAGGCCTTCGGTGCGGCCGATCAGGACCACCCGATGCGGCAAGCGGTCGAGAATTCGCCTGAATGCGCGCAGCAGGAATGGCACGTTCTTGTGCCGCTTGATGTTCCCGACGTACAGGAAAAACGGCTCGGGCATCGGCCGGTCCGGCGCGAGCGCGCGTGACCGCGTCCAGTCCTCCTCGACCGCCGCGTGGACCACCGTCCCGTTCGCGTCATGGCCAAGGAGGCGCGCCGTCTCGCGCCGCGTGAACTCGGAATCGAACAGCACGCACGCCGCGCGTCGCATCGCCGACGTCATGAGCCAGCGGGCGTAGGAACGCCGCACCGGGCCACCCATCAGCTCGGGCAGCGCCAGGTGGTTCACGTCGTGAACGGTGAGCGCCAGCGGCCGGCGCATCAGCACGGGAACGTTGTAGTAGGGCGCCCAGTACAGGTCGGCGTCATCGAGGTCCGCCCGCGGAAAGACCTGCTCCCCGAGGCTGAAGATGCGCGCGCCGTACTGCCGCAACGCGACGTTCGGCAACGCGCCCCAGCCGACGGCGCGCATGCCTGCGGCGTCGCCCAGGAACGCAAAGTTCCATTGCGGCCTGAGCGCCGCGATCCTGGGAAGCAGCGCCTGGATGTATGTCCCGATCCCGCCATCCGTCGCCATGCGCGCGTCCACGACGATGCGTGGATGACGGTCCGTCATGCGACGTCCGGGTGGACCTGGCGACGGCGAAGGTCCGATGCGATCACGAACGCCAGCCCCCACAACACCAGCATCGGCTCCATGACCCACGGAGTGACGAGACTGTTCACGAAGATGCTGTGCACCACCAGCGCGACCGTCGCGGCGCCCGTACCCACCAGCAGCCCGCGCTCCGCCGGCGAGACGAGCGCGAGCTTCGCGGCGCTCCAGCTGCGCCGCAGCACGAACCATAGCATCGCGAGATACACGAGCAGCCCGACGATTCCCGTCATCACCGCGATGAACAGCAGGCCTCCCTCGGCCGAATACGAGGAGCCGCCCACGCGCACGTAGCCGCGGCGCTCCTGCACGAAGCCGTACGTGTTGAAGCCGATGCCGAACCAGGGGTAGTCCAGGAACGTCGAGATGGCGCGCTGCCAGACCATGACGCGGCCCATCGCCGAAGCGTCCGTGACGCCGAACCGCGCGTACTGCGACGCGAACCCCACGAGTTTCGGAAGCGCGAGCATCGTCAGCACGAGGATCAGCCCCGCGAACCTGAGTATCCGCCGGCTCAGGCCGAACGCGGCCACCAGTATCACGCCACCGACGAAGAAGGAGAGCATCCCACCGCGCGACAGCGTGAGGACGAGTCCCGCGAACATCATGACCGGCTTCCACGACGCCACGCGCGCGCCCGAGGCCAGCCGCGCGAGCTGGACCAGCAGGATGGTGAGGATCATCCCCGACGCGATGTTGGGTTCGAGGATGGTGGACACCAGGCGATGCCGCTGCGAATCCCAGTCGAGCGACTCGCGCGCGTCGGGATAGACCGTAAACGCAAAGTTCGGCAGGAAGATGGCCTGCACGATCCCGAACGCCACGATGACGAGCATCGCCCATTCGAGCGCCGACCACACGGCCTCGGTGTCGCGGGCGCGGACGCAGTTGATGATCACCAGGTACAGACAGAAGTACGTGGTCCACCGCGCCAGGTAGGCCAGGCTGCCGATCAGCTCCAGCGCCGAGAAGCCGAAGCGCTGCACACCCGCGATCGCCGAGAGGGCGCCGATGCTGACGAACACGAGACCCGCGACCGCCACGTCGTTGAGTCGCATTGCGCGCGACCGCAGCATCGCCAGGCCGCCCACCACGAGCACCGCCATGACGCAGAGATCGTTGACCAGCAGCGGCGCTTCGCGCTCGCCGAGGTCCAGCACGGGAATCCGGCCGAGATTGCCGACCACCAGCATCAGCAGCGCGATCTGGATCGCCAGCACAGGGCTGATGCCCGGTCGCCGCGCGGACCAGTCGTACGATCCCGCGCCGAGCGAAACTACCTGCATGGCCAGGGGCCCTCTTGGCTCGGCATCAAACGCCACACTGTCCGAAGGTCGTTAGGATCTCCGCCGATTCCGCCGATCTCGCCGATGGAAAACGGCGGTCGAGCGATCGGCGAAATCGGCGATATCGGCGTGAATCTCAATGATCTTCCGGCTGTGGTGCCGTTCGCGGAGCGTCTAGAGCAGCGCGCGCGGCCCCTGCCCATCGGTGATCACCACGCCGGCGCAGGGCACCTGCATGCGGCGCAAGGTGTCCACCGCGTGCGCCAGCCGCCCGCGATCCACGGGGCCCGGAGGCGCCACCAGCACCACGGGACGCGTCTCCCGCAGCGCAGCCATCGTCGTCTCGCTCGAGAGCTCGGGAAGACGCACAATGGTCATGCCGTTCTCCTGCTCCACCTGCCCCACGATGTCGGCGCCCGACGCGCCCGGGGTCTCCACGACGAGCTTGCCGTTGCCGGCGTAGCCGCTGAGATCGACCACCGTCGCCTGGAGCGAGCGCTGTTTCGCCGTCCGGGCCAGGCGCTCCGCGACCGTTCCGGCTTCGAACACCGCGCGGCTGTCCAGCGGGACGACCAGCAAGCTCCGAGTCCCGATGGCGCCCGAGAGCAGCAACGGCGCGTTCGGCTCGAAGCGCTGCGCGCTGATGCCGATGGCCCGCTCGATCTCGACGGGTCGCGCAGCCAGCGGCCGAACCATCCCAGCATGAGCGCCGCGATCATTCCGGCCACCAGTCCGCCCGCGGTTCCGATGCCCATCGTCAGGAGCGGCTGCGGAAAGGCGGGCTTGCGCTGGGGCACGGCCATGTCGATCTGCTGGATGTCGCCGCCTTCGCCGATTGCCGCGAGCCTGGCTTCCACGAGCTGCGCCTCCAGGGCCGTGGAGATCTGCGTCAGGCGAATCACGTCACGCTGCAGGCGACCCACGCGCTCGGCCGCGGCGGGCAGCGCCAGCAGCTCGTTTTCGATCGCCGCGAGCCGCGCCTGCATCTGCTCGCGCTGCTCCGTGATGGCGGCGGCGTAGCTGCGCGCCATCGCGGCGATGTTGGTCTCCAGCAGGCGCATCGTCTGATCCAGTGCGTGCACCTCGGGGTCCTTCTCGGTGCGTCGCTCCAGCAGCATGATGCGCCGCGCCTCGAGCTCGGTGAGCTGGTTCACGAGAGGCGAGACCGCGGAGTTGCGGATGAAGGCGGGATGCGCGGCCAGGTCGCGCGAGGTGATCCGTCCGCCTTGAGCCCGGGAGAGCAGCTGTCTGATGGCGCCCTCGTCCACCTGCAGCTCGGTGAGCGACCGTCGCAGTGTCGACGCCGATTGCAGCTCGACCTCGCCCGCCGTTTCCGCGTTGAGCAGCCGCGTGGATTCCTGGTACTTGCGAAGCGCGCGTTCCGTTGCCGACAGCTCCGCGCGCGTGGAATCCAGCTGCACGCTCACGAACTCCACGCGCCGCGCGTTGGTGCCGCGATCGGTCGTCTTGCGCCGGTCGAGATAGAACCTCACGAGCGCGTTCGCCGCCGCCGCCGCAGTCACCGAGTCCTCGCCGCGGTACACGATCTTCGCGACGTCGCCGCCGGCCTTCGTGGCCGTCAGGCTCCGCGTCGTGCGCCTGACCGCGTCCTCCCGATCCAGCACCTTGAGCTTGAAGCGCTCGGGCAGGCTGTCGGCGCGCAGCGTGAGAGTCCCGACATCCAGCGACGCCGGGCGTCCGGGTGTCAGCTCGTACGTCTTGCCGCTTCGTTCCGTGCGATACGTGCCCTGCGGCGTGCGCTCGAACTGGTACGTTCGCGGCGCAAACGATCCCGGAAACGCGCTGTGGGCGACGAGCGCCATCGGCGGCGTCCCGGCGGGATCCCGCACCCGGAATTGCAACGCGAGAGAGTCCACCAGCTTTCCGGCCAGCGCCTCGCTGCGCAACAGCTGCAGCTCCGTCTCCAGGGTTCCGGCATTGCCAAGCGGTCCTAATCCGCCGAGCAGCTGACCGATGTCCGTCATCCGGCTGCTGATCGAGCCCCCGCTCTGGCCGCTGGGCCGCGCCAGCACGCTGGCCTTGCCGTCGAACCGCCGCGGCGCGAACAGCACCACGGCCCCCGCGCCGGCGACGCCCAGCAGAACGAACCCGATCACGGCGCGCCACTGCCGCCGCAGCGTGGCCATGACGTCGGCGACGTCGATCGTGTCCGATGGGGGAGGCGCGCCAATCCGCTCGTACACGATCAGTTCCTCAGCGAACGGATCAGCCCGATGACGATCACGCTGGTGCTGATGACGGGCAGCGCGTTCAAGGTGAGCCACGACTTCCGGCCGACGATCACCTGATCGCCGGACTCGAGATCGGTCTCGGGCCCCTGGCTCTGCTCCCAGTTCCTGACCCGGATCTCCCGCCCCCCGCGAATGATCGAGACCTTCTTCTTGCTGGCCGTCTCGAGCATCCCGCCCGCTCGCGCGATCGCGTCGCGAACTCCGGAGGCGACGTCCACCATGTACACGTTGGGCATGCGCACTTCGCCGTTCACCACGATGCGGCGCAGCACCGTCACTTCCAGCTCGGGCGCGCGGAGATACTCCGCGTAGCGGATGCGCAGCGTGTCCTGGAGGCCCGCGATGGACACCTCCGCCACGTCCACGATTCCGAGCTTGGGAAAGACGGCTTCGCCGCGCTCGTTGACGTTGATGGAGCTGTTCAGCTCCCGGTCGCGGCGGAACTGCAGCTCGATGCGGTCACCGGGACGCACCCGCGCGTTCGCGGCGCGTCGCGCGGCGTCCTCGACCGTCTGGGCAGACAGAAAGTCGCTGGCAAGGAGAAGAATCAGGACGCCCGACAGGCGCCAGAGCGTTCGTCGCATGGGTGCATTTCCGCAGCGCGGGCCCCGCGATCTCGGAGGCCTGAAGCCAACAACCGATTGTGGGCCAGCGACTTAACTAATACGCACCGCGGCCGCTGAGAACAACAGCGACCGTGCGTACGACGATCTCCATGTCCGACCGCAGCGACCAGCGCTCGATGTACTCGCGCTCGAGTCGAACGACTTCCTCGAAATCCGTGATGAGGTTCCGACCGTTCACCTGCCATGGGCCGGTGAGGCCCGGCACCACGCTCAGGCGCACCAGGTGGCGCGGCTCGTATTCGCGAACTTCGCTCGGAAGCGGTGGACGCGGCCCCACGAGCGACATGTCACCGGACAGGATGTTCAGGAGCTGCGGGAGCTCGTCGAGACTGAAGCGCCGCAGCAGGCGGCCCACGCGCGTGACGCGCGGATCGCCCTCGAGCTTGAACAGCCTGCCGTTGCCGTACGCGTTCAGGTGCGCGACCTCGTCCTGTCGCGCTTCGGCCTCGTGCAGCATGCTGCGGAACTTCCACATCATGAACTGCCGTCCACCCAAGCCCACGCGAAGCTGACGGAAGATCACCGGGCCGCGCGATTCGATCTTGATGCCGATCGCGATCAACGCCAGGAGCGGCAGGCCCAGCACGAGCCCGACGCTGGCGAGCACCAGGTCGCTGGCGCGCTTCACCATGAGTGACGGGAATTCGAGACGGATCGGGTGCAGCTGATACGCGGGCAGCCGCCCGACGCGCGTCTGCTCGGCCCAGACGTCGCGCGTGGTGGCGGCCGACGGGATCACCAGCACGCACACGCCGCGCTCGAAGCAGAAGGCCGTCACTTCCGACATGGTCCGCGGATGCAGCGTGGTGGCGACGATCAGCTCGCTCACGTCGTGCGTGTCGAGCACGAGATCCAGCTCGTCCAGCGACGCGAGCGCGCCGGCGTCCCGCACCGGCTCGGGCGTCACGTAGCCGACGATGACCTGGTCTTCGGCGGGCCGCCCCACCTGGTACGGGGCGATGCCGGTGACCACATCCTTGTATTCGTCGCGCCGCGCGATGATCACGGCGCGGCGCAGTCCGATGCCCCGGGCATACGCGGCGTGCACGATGGCGTCCACGATGCGTCGTTCGACGACCAGCGCGCCGATGACGACCACGCCGAACGCGAGGAGGAACGCGGGCGACAGCGGCGTGTCCACGCCGATGGTCGCCGGGATCGCCGCGAGCGCCAGCGCGATGAGCGCGCCCCACACCACCCGGCGCGGGTCACGACGCGCGTCGCCGGCGCGATAGCTGCCGCGCAGGTTCAGGCCGACGAGCACGAACGCGATCAGCGACGGCAGCGCTGTGGTGATGGCGACGTCCGTCAGCGCCGCGGCCGCCCACGCGGCGAGCACCACCGCCAGCGCGTCGAGCGCGTGCAGGCTCGCAAGGCGCAGCGCCTGCCGCAGCACCGACATTGCCAGACGCCGGTGCGCGAGCTCGCGTGTGATGCGGACATCGTATTGCGGAAGCGCGCCTTTCTGACGCGTGTCGCGTCGCGTCGAGCGTGTCAGACGCTCGGGAGTGCCGCGAGTCTCTTTCGCTTTCGCTTGTGTTCCGGAACCGCTCGCCAATGTGACACTCAGAGAAAAAGCTCGCCGCGCGCTGCTACCGGGTGCGCATAAACGTGACCGTGCAGTGCTGTTTCTACAAGGCGCTGGCCCGTTATGATACGGCGTGAAGCCGATCGGTCGTGATCACGAAGACTTCCGGTTTTTGTATGAAACCGCGCAGGCCGGCAGGGCGCAGGGCTTGACCCACTTTCTGCATCTCGACCAGCCGGTCGGCATCTGGAACTACATCCGGATCGCCAACGAAATCGCCAAACGCGTGCCACCAGGCCGCTTGCTCGACTGGGGCTGCGGTCTGGGCCAGATGACGTACCTCCTCCGGCGCCGCGGCTTCGACGTCACCTCGTTCGAGGTGGACGCGGAACAGCTCGGCGTTCCCGACCTGCCCCTCACGCGCGACCTGAAGATCGTGCGCGGCGAGCACCCGACCGACCTGCCGTTCGAGACCGCGTCCTTCGACGCGGTACTGAGCTGCGGGGTGCTGGAGCACGTGGACGAGTTCAGCAGTCCGGGCAACGAGCTGCTCTCCCTCGCCGAGATCCGCCGCGTGCTGCGGCCCGACGGGCATTTTCCCATCTACCAGCTGCCCCAGCGGTACACCTGGCAGGAGGCGGTTACCCGCGCGTTGAAGCTCGGCTACTCGCACCCCAGGCGATTCACGGCGCCCGAGATCCGCGCCATGCTGGGCGGCGGGGGGTTCCGCGTGGAGCACCTCCGCAGGAACAACATGCTGCCCAAGAACCTTACAGGCCTGCCGGAGCCCGTTCGGGTGTTTTACAGCCGCTTCGGCCGCGGAATCGTGGCGTTGGACGACGCCCTGTCGCGGATTCCCGTCGCGAACCAGTTGGCCGGCGTGTTGGAGGTCGTGGCAAGGCGCCTTGCCTGACCTTTACGGGTTGGGCCGGGCAATCGTCCTTGGTCACGGATGAGTACCGCCCTTCTCGCTTCCTACACCGTTCAGGCCGCCGGCGCGTTTTTCACCGCGCTCCTCTTCGGTTTCTTCTCCCGCACCTACCGCAAGCCCTTCCTGCTCCACTGGGCTCGCGCGTGGTCGGCCATGTGCATCATGCTCGTCGGCTCCGCGCTCACCGCCGCGATCGCCGACACGCCCGCGACGAACTCGGGCCGCGTCACCATCGCCGCGGTCACCTCGGTCGCCGCCTACGCGCACGCCGTGTGGCTCCTGCTCGGCGCCGCCGACCTCAGCGCTTCCTCGCTCGCCGACAGGCTTCACAAATACCGCGCCGCGCTCTTCGTCATCGCGGCGGTAATCGGGCTCGTCTCGGTCGGCCTGTATTTCAACCGGCAGGAGGTGTTCGGGCCGCAGTTCATCGCGCGGGTCGGCGCCCCGGCCGGAGTGCTGGGCGTCGTCTTCATGATCTCCGCGATCGTCGTCTGGAGCACGCGCACGAGCACCGCGCGCCGCAGCCTTGGGCGCGCGTTCGTCGGCGGCGCCTTCATGCTCTACGGCGCCATCCAGCTGCAACTCCTCTTCACGACCATCTTCAGGCCCGACACGCTGGCGACGCCCAACTACGCCCTGTATGCGGGCTTCGTCGCCTTCGTGCTGGTGTTCACCATGGGGCTCGGCGTCGTGATCTGGCTGCTCGAGGAGGAGCACCTCAGGGCGCGCGACACCACCGAACAGATCGCGCAGCTCGCCTTCCATGATCCGCTCACGGGTCTCCCGAACCGCAAGCTGCTGCTCGACTATCTCACGCTCAACATCTCGCAGGCGCGGCGCGAGCGCACGCGGGTCGCGATCTTCTTCATCGATCTCGACCGCTTCAAGGTCATCAACGACTCGCTCGGCCACGCCGCGGGCGACAAGGTGCTCCAGGCGGTCGCGGCCCGTGTGAAGGCCGCGATGCGCGAGGCGGATTCGGTCGGGCGCATGGGCGGCGACGAGTTCGTCGTCGTCACGCCGGACATCCACGGCGTCGAGGACGCCGTGCACATCGCGCAGAAGGTGCGCGACGCCATTCGCGAGCCGCTGCAGGTGGACGGCCGCGAGCTGTTCGTCTCCGGCAGCATGGGCGATCGCCGTCTACCCCAACGACGGAGACACCGCCGAGACGCTGCTCAAGAACGCCGACACCGCGATGTATCGCGCCAAGGCGCAGGGCAGTGACAGCTTCCAGCTCTACACGCCGGAGATGAACGCGCACGCCACGGAGCAGCTGGCGCTGGAGAACGCGCTGCGACGCGCGGTGGAGACCAAGGAGTTCGAGCTCCACTACCAGCCCATCGTGCAGATCTCCGACAACAAGATCTGCGCGCTCGAGACGATGCTGCGCTGGCGCCATCCCGTGCTCGGCCTCGTGCGTCCCGAGCAGTTCATCCGGCTGGCGGAGTCCAGCGGCATGATCGTGCCGATCGGCGAGTGGGCGCTGCGCACCGCGTGCAAGCAACTGGCCGAGTGGCGCGAGGTCGGCTACACGGAGCTGCGCATCGCCGTGAACATCTCCGCTCGCCAGCTCAAGCAGTCGGACTTCGTCGACCAGGTGCGCATCGTGCTCGCCGAGACCTCGCTGCCGGGCGACGCGCTCGAGTTCGAGATCACCGAGATGAGCGCGACGCAGTCGGAGTCGGCGATCGTGCGACCGGCTGCGGGAGCTGCGCACCATGGGTATCCGCATCTCGATCGACGACTTCGGAACCGGCTTCTCGTCCGTGTCGGTGCTGAAGCGCTTCCCGGTCGATTCGCTCAAGATCGACACGTCCTTCGTGCGCGACCTGGTGCTCGACCCCAACGACGCCGCCATCGCGACGGCGGTGGTCGCGCTGGCGAAGTCCATGGGCCTCACCGTCATCGCCGAGGGCGTGGAGAATCCGGCGCAGCTCGATTTCCTGCGGCAGCAGGGGTGCGAGATGTGGCAGGGCTATCTCTGCTGTCCGCCCGTGCAGACCAGCGAAGTGCGCGCGGTGCTGGGCCGCCGCCCGGGCGCTCCGCTCAAGCGCGTGGCGGCGCGGGCCGAGAGCCCGGCGGCGAAGCACTGAGCCTGCCGCCTGCGGCGGAGAACGGCCGCCTGCGGCTACGCGCCGGAGAACGGCCGCCTGCGGCGGAGGACCGCCGCGCTTCGCGCCGGAGAACGGCCGCCTGCGGCGGAGAACTGCCGGCGCTTCGCGCCGGAGAACGGCCGCCTGCGGCGGAGGACCGCCGCGCTTCGCGCGGAGACACGCGGCTAGTCGCCTCGGGATCGGGTGTCCCTGAGGTGTGCGCTGCCGCCGACTTAGCTCGCCCCCGAGACCACACGGCAATCGACCTCTACGTCTTGGCCCTGCGCCTGCGACGTGGCGCGCGCGGCGCGGCCTCCGGCGCGACGTCCTGCAAGCCGTTGATCGCCGGACCGTTCAGCACCTCGCCGGTCGCGGCGAAGCGCGAGCCGTGACAGGGACAATCCCAGCTCTTCTCGACCGCGTTCCACTCCACGATGCACTTGAGGTGCGTGCACACCGCGCTCTTCTCGTGCAGCTGCCCGTCCGCGTCGCGATGGACGGCGATCTTCTTTCCGCCGCGCCGGATCACGCGCCCTTCGCCGGGTAGCACGTCGTCCACCGTGGCCCGGTCCGACGCCAGGTAGCCGCGAGCGAACTGCACGGCCACGTCCAGGTTGTGCTTCGCGGTTTCGGCCATCGGCTCCACGCGGAGCGTCACGCGCCTGGGGTCGTAGAGCGCCTCCCACACGTGCGGCCGGCCGAGCAGGAGATCGCACAACAGCATTCCGGCGATCGTGCCGTGCGTCATGCCCTGGCCACTGTCCCCGCTGGCCATGAACACGTTCTGGGCGCCGTCCGGATTCCGGCCGATGTACGCCAGGCCGTCGGTGGGCTCCAGCACCTGTCCGCTCCATTTGTAGATCACTTCGCGCGCCTGCGGCCAGCGCTCCCGCATCCACTGCTCGAGCCGGTCCCATCGGTCCGCGGCGCTGGCGTCGTGACCCACTTTGTGGTCCTCGCCGCCGACGATGAGCGCGTCCCACTCGCCGTCGCCCCCCAGCACACCGGGCTGCGGCTCGGCGAGCGACAGGACGCGCGCATAGTGGTACGGATCACTCGTGTCCCAGAAGAGCGCCCTCTCCACCGAGCCGCGCGCGACCACCGCCGCGATGACGTACGTGCGGATCGCTTCCATCAGGAGGTGCGTGCGCACGTAGTCGCTGATCGAGGAGTTGGTGCACGCCACCACGCAGCCGGCGGTTATCGTATGCCCGCCGCGTGATCTTCACCGTGCAGGGATCACCGCCCTCGATGCCTTCCACGTGCGTGTCGCAGAAAATGCGGCCGTGATACTTCTGCACGATCGCGTTGGCGAGACCGGTCACGTACTTCAGCGCGTGAAACTGGCCCTGTCCCGGGAAACGCAGCGCGGCGCCGCTCTCGAATCCCGCGATCGGCGCCCGCTCGACGAGCGTGACGTCGGTCATCCCTGCGCGTTGGGCAGCCTCGGCTTCGCGCCGCAGCTCGCCGGCGTCATCCGGGTCGCCCGGCACCAGATACCCGTCGAGCCGCTCGAAGTCGCAGTCGATCCCCTCGAGGTTGACGATCTGCTGGATGCGGTTGATGGCGGCGCTGTGGCTGGCCGCGGCCAGTCGCGCCGCGTCGGGCCCGTGCACCTTCTCGAGCCAGTAGAGACGGTCGTCGATCGCGTCGGTCAGGTGCGCGGTGGTCCGGCCAGTCTCGCCGCCGCCGATGGGCCCGTCGTCGACGACGACGACGCCCTTGCCCTCGCGCGCGAGATGATAGGCGACCGAGAGGCCCGCGATGCCCGCGCCGACGACGCAGACGTCGGTCCTCGTGTCGTGCTCGAGCTTGGGGAACCGGGGCACTTCGGTAGTGCCCTGCCAGATCGATGTGGTGGCGCCGCCGGGGTGGAGGTCGCTCTGGCTGTCGTCGCTCATGCGTGCTCGCGTTCGGGTTCAAGCGCGAGACGAGTGCACGACGTGCACCACACGCAAAGCCGGACTCGGCCTTTCCTCTTGTCACCGGGCTGAGCGAGTTACGAGATTGCCGCATGAAGCTTTTCGCCTCGATCTTCGCGGTCGTGGTCGCGTTCGCGACGGTCGCGTGCGACAAAGGCGGCATCGCGCCGACAGATTGCTCGAACTGGCCGGTGCTGGCCAAGAACTCCGCCGTGTTGATCGCTGGCCGCTCATCCGAGCTCATCGGATCAGCTGTTTCTCTTCGCGGGCTTGATCCCACGCCGTCGGACTCGGGGGACGTCACGATTCAGTGGAGATCAACGAACTCGAATGTCGTTGCCATCAACGGCAACGTCGCTTCGGCAATTGCAGTCGGCAGTACTCGCATCATCGCGTCAGCCTGCGGCGACGCCGACACCGTGGACGTCGATGTCGTCGCGAATGGCTACAGCGCCACGTTCGTCGGGCCAGTCGGGCCGGTTCACCCGCTGGTGCGTCATTCCCTGAATGACTCGGGCGCGGTCGCCGCGCAGGCCCCCGCGGGATCTACGCCACAGAACTACCTGTGGCGCAACGGGACGGTGTCGGACCTGGGCAGCTGCCAGCCGCTGGGGATCACCAACAATTTCGAGGTGCTTTGCCGTTCGACGGGGCCCGGCCCCACTACATGGCGCGATGGCGCCACCGCGGCGCGCGACACACTCACAGGCGTGCCCGCCGCAATCAACAGCTCCGGCATGGTAGCCTACGTTGGGACTCTCTGGCGTGGGCCCGCCGACGTCGCATTTTTCCGCGGTTGGGAGGCCAGGACGGTCACCGACGTGAACGCCAAGGGTGACGTCGTTGGACTTGGCGGCCATCCAGGCATGCTGTACCCGGGCGCTGCTTTGTGGCAGTCGCCGGATCTCATGTCGCGCTCGCTCGACGGTTTTGGTCGCAGCTCCGGCGCAAACGCAGTGAACGATTCCTCGGATGTCGTCGGCACCAGCGAGTGGTTCCCACCGGATGGGTCGCCCAATATCGCTCTGATCTGGCGGGCGAACGCCCTGTGGGACGCAGAGCAGTTTCGCACCAGGAACTACGCGAACATCGCTTTGCTCAACGACGTCGCCACGTCTGCTGTCGACATCAATAACGGTCGTCAAGTCGTCGGTTCGGGGAGTCAGGGAGCGTTCGTTTGGCAGGCAGGAAAGCTCGCGCTCATCCGCGACCTGCTCGCCGATCCGACCTGGACGATTACGAGCGTCCACGCGATCAACAATCGCGGCGAGGTACTCGCAATCGGCTCCCGGGGCGCCCAGTCCGGGGCTGTGCTGCTCTCGCCGCCCTGAATCAGGGCCGCGGCGCGCCGATCATCCCGACAGGTTCTCCTTTCGACATCGCGGGAGTCGCGACGATATACAACACCTCGCCCGCGAAGGGCGCACGAATCTCCGCGATCGTGTTCCCGAAAAAATCCGTGAGCGTGCCCAGCAGCGTTCCCCGCGTCACGGTGTGGCCTCGCTCCACGGCGGCGTGCCACGTGCCGGTCGCCGGGCTCCGCAGCACTTCGGTGCGCTCCAGCCAGATCGGGTGCTGCACCAACTCGACGGGGCCGGGAATCATGCGGAGGTAGCGCATCAGCCGCAGCGCCGCCGTGACATTGCTCCGCAGCATCTCCTCGTCCGGCGCGCCGAGCCAGCCGGTCTCCGTGGTGATGGCGGGCTTGCCGCGCAGGTGCGCCGTGTTCTGCGTGTAGACGGACGCCGTGGAATCGCGCGGGCGGTCGTTGTCCACCACGATGCGCTCGTGGCCCCAGGCCAGCGCCATGGCGCGCGCGATGGAATCGGCGCGCGGGTTGAGGCCCAGGCTGCTCCAGTAGGTGTACGGCCGCAGCGATTCGTTCCCGTCGCCCGCGTGCATGTCCACCAGATAGTCGGCGCGCGCGATGATCTCGCCCGTGATCGCGTGCGCGATGCGCTCGGACGTGGTGCCGTCGGCGCGACCGGGATAGACCCGGTTGAGGTTCTTGCCGTCGATGGGGCTGTAGTAGATCGTGCGGGCGAGGAAGGACGGCATGTTGGCGACGTGCACGATGAGCAGCGTACCGCGCATCTCGCTCGCGTTGACGTCAGCCCGCAGTCGTTGCAGCGCGATGACCGGCGCGACCTCGGACCCGTGCGTCCCGCCGATCAGCGCGAGCGTGGGACCGGCCGTGCCTCCCCGGATGATGCTGATCGGGATCCGCGTGCCGCTGTCGGCGCGCGCCGGCACCTCGATGAAGCCGGAGGCCTTTTCGCCCGGCCGGGCCTCGATGCCCGCAATCCGCAGCGGTCCCCAGCTCTGCGCCTGAGCCGTGCCAGCCACCAGCGCGGCCAACGCGATGCCAATCCGGCCGACACCCCACATAGAAGCCTCACAGCCCAAAGTGTGACGCCGATTCTCGCCGATGTTGCTGATCTCCGCGGATTTTCAAAGCTGCGGTCTGATCGGCGTGATCGGCTCGATCGGCGAGAATCAGCGTGACCCTTCCGTCTGAGTGGTCGGTCAGCAGGAGCTGCATTCGCACGAGCCAGCCTAAGCGATGCCGCGCTTGATCGCGGACAGGACCGTTTCCGCGAAGCGATCCACCTCCTCCAGCGTCGTGTACACGTTCGGCGTCACGCGCAGGCCCGAGAATTCCTCGTGGACGAGGGGCGTCGTCACGATCCGGTGCTTGTGCATCAGCCAGGCGTGCAGCTTCGGGATCTCGAGCCCGTCGAACGCGACGACGCCGATGGCGCCGCTCTCGTTGGGGCCAATCGGCGTGAGCATCCGTGCGCGCCCGCCGCTCTCGGCCACGACCCGCTTCGCCCAGCGGTCTCGCAGGAAACGCAGACGCGTGATCTTGCGGTCGCTCCCGATGGAGCGGTGGAACGTGAGGGCCACGGCGATGGCGTTGTGGTTCGCCGCGGGGTGCGTCCCGATCTCCTCATACTTCCGGACGTCGGACTCCTGCTCGATCGATCCCGCCATGATCGGCCACAGGCTCTTGATGCGGTCGCGCCGGACGTAGAGGAACCCGGTGCCGATGGGCGCCATCAACCACTTGTGCAGGCTCGTGCCGTAGTAGTCGACGCCGAGGCTGTCGCGTGTGAAGGGGAAATGCGCGAAGGCATGCGCCCCGTCCACGAACACCTGGATTCCCTTTGGTCGCGCCAGCTCCACGACCTGTTTCACCGGGGCGATGTATCCCGTCATGAAGCTGATGTGCATCGTCTCGATCACTTTCGTGCGGGGCGTGATCGCGGCCGCGATCTGTTGCACGTAGTAGTCGGCCGACCGCGGCGGCGTCTCGAGCTTGACCCACTTGATGACGATGCCGTCGCGACGCTGGCGCTGGATCCACGCGTTCCTCATGCGCGGATAATTCTGCGTCGTGAGGATCACCTCGTCGCCGCGCTCCAGGTCCAGCCCGAAGATCATGTTCTCGTTGGCCTCGGACGCGTTGCGGACGATCGCCATCTCCTCCGGGTCGCAGCCGAATTCACTGGCCAGCTCGCGTCGCACGCTCTCGATACGCGGCTCGAGCACGTTCCACATGTGGTCCACCGGCAGCTCGTTGGAGAAGCGCAGATCGCGGATCATCTGGTCGAGCACGTGCGTCGGCGCCGGGCTGCAGCCCCCGTTGTTGAGGTTGATCATCGTGCGATCGAGATCGAACGCGCGCTGTATCGTGCCCCAGTAGGTCTCGTCCTCGGCGGTGCTCGACGGCGGACTCGCGCCGGCGATGGAATGCGCCTCCTCGAGGCGGCGGATCGCTCGCGCGTTGAACGTGGGCAGCGAGAGGGTGGCTGCGCCCGCAGCCAGCGAGTGGAGGAAGGCACGGCGATCGGTCATTTGGGCCCCGGTAGGGATCGCCGAATGATCAGTCCCGGGCGCGCGGGAGTCCAGAGCGGTTGACGGTGACAGGTCTGACGGTTTGACACACTGCCGGAAACCCAAGGGCCGTTAAACCGTGAACCGTCAAACCGTTTATCTCGAGTGCTTGTGCATCAGCTCCACCAGCTCGTCGTACATCGCGTCCGCGCTCGCATCGCCGGCCCTGATCGCCGCGGTCGCGCAGTGCTTGAGGTGATTGCGCATCAGCTCCTTCGCCACCGCGCGCAGCGCCTCGTGTACCGATGAGATCTGCGTGAGGACGTCAGGGCAATAGCGGTCCTCCTCCACCATCTTCTGGAGCCCGCGCACCTGGCCCTCGATGCGCCGCAGACGCGTGAGATTGCGCGCCTTGATGTCCGGATCGACACCAACCGCCTTGCGATCGCCGGTCGCGCACGCGCACGCCGCGATGTCCTCGTCCTTCGCCCCAATGTCCGCCGCCATGTCCGCCTCAGTGTCCGCCGTTATGTCCGCCACTATGTCCGCCGTTATGTCCGCTTTAGCCGTCGAATCTCCGAAGTCGAAGCGAGTTCCCGACGACGCTCACCGAGCTGAACGCCATCGCCGCACCGGCCACCACGGGGCTCAACATCCCCGCGGCCGCGAGCGGAATGCCGATAACGTTGTAGACGAACGCCCAGAACAGATTCTGTCGCATCACGCGCATCGCCTGTTTCGCGAGCGCGAGCGCGCTCACGGCGGCGCGGAGGTCGCTGCGCATCAGCGTGATGTCCGCCGCCTCCATCGCGATGTCGGTGCCGGTCCCGATCGCGACGCCCACGTCCGCCTGGGCCAGCGCCGGCGCGTCGTTGATTCCGTCGCCAACCATGGCCACCACGGAGCCGGCGGCTTGCAGGCGCTTGATCTCCTCCACCTTCTGCTGCGGTTGCAGCTCCGCGACCACGCGCCTGATCCCCGCCTCTCGCGCGACTGCCTCCGCGGTGCCGCGCGAGTCGCCCGTGAGCATCACGACCTCCAGCCCGCCGCGCTCGAGCGCCGCCACCGCCTCGCGCGACTCGGCTCGCACCGGGTCCGCGACGCCGAGCACCGCCACGATTGCGTCGTTTACGGCGACGAACACCGGCGTCCGCCCCTCCGCGGCGAGTCGCGCCACGTCCGACTCGACCGCGCCCCCCGGGCTCCAGCCCCAGCTCCCGCATGAGCGTCACGCTGCCCACCGCGACGCGCCGGCCATCGGACGTCCTGGCAACGGCGCCCCGCCCGGTGCGCGATTCGAAATCGCGCACGGGAACGCGGGCGGCACCCCGCTCCTCGGCGGCGCGAACGATCGCCCCGGCCAGCGGATGCTCGGACAGGTGCTCCACTCCCGCCGCCAACCCGAGAATGTCGGCCTCGGAGAGGTGATCCGCCGCGCGCACGATGGACACCACGGTCGGATGACCGGTGGTGACGGTCCCGGTCTTGTCCAGCGCGACGACGTCGATCTCGTGCGCGCGCTGCAGCGCTTCGCCGCCCTTGATCAGGACGCCGAGCTGCGCGCCCTTGCCCGACGCGACCATGAGCGCCGTGGGCACCGCGAGACCCATGGCGCACGGACACGCGATGATCAGCACCGAGATGGCCGCCACGGTCGCGCGGGCCGAATCCCCGAGCACGAACCAGCCGACGAAGGTCGCGATCGCGATGGAGATCACTACCGGCACGAAGACCCGGCTCACGCGGTCCGCCAGGTTCTGGATCGGCGCGCGCGATCCCTGCGCGTCGCGCATGAGCTGCACGATGCGCGCGAGCGCGCTGTCGCTGCCCAGCGTCGTCGCTCGGGCCTTCAGGGCCCCCGTACCATTGATCGTGCCGCCGACGACGCGGTCGCCGGACCGTTTGGCCACGGGCATGGACTCGCCCGTGAGCATGGATTCGTCCACGGCGCTGCTGCCGGACACCACGTCTCCGTCCGCCGGAATGCGTTCGCCGGGACGTACGACGAACAGGTCGCCCGGCGTCAGCTCCTCCACCGGGATCTCCGCTTCGCGCAGGTCGCGCAGCACGCGAACCGTCCTGGGCTGGAGATCCGCGAGCGACCGCAGCGCCGCCGTCGTCTGCCGCTTGGCGCGCGCCTCGAACGTGTTGCCCAGCAGGATGAGGCCGATGATGGCGGCCACGGCCTCATAGTAAAGCTGCGGCTCCAGCCCACGCGACGCGAAGACCTGCGGCGCCACCGTCGCGACCACCGAGTACAGGTAGGCCGCGCCGGTGCCGACCGCGATCAGCGTGTTCATGTCCGCCGTGTGGTGACGGAATGCGCGCCACGCCCGCGTGTAGAACACGCCGGCCCGGCCACGCGACGACGATCGTCGTGAGCGCGAACAGGACCCATGCGCTCGCGCCGACGCCGGAATGTCCCGCGCCATCCGCCATGCCGCCGTCCAGCAGCATCGGCAGGATCATCGTGAGCACCGCGACGCCGAGGCTCAGCGCGGTCTTTCGGGTCAGCGAGCGGACTTCGCGCTCACGTTCGCGGTCCTGCTCCGCCTCGTCGCGCAGCGTGGGGCCGCCTGCCCTGGGAAGTTCCGCGTCGTAGCCCGTGCTCCTGATCGCCTCCACCAGCGTTTCGGGCTGCACGGCGCTCTCGTCGAACGTGACCGACGCGTTGTGCAGCATCAGATTCACGGTCGCTTGTTTCACTCCCGGTGTGCGCTCGAGCGCCGACTGCACACGGCCCTGACAGGCCGCGCAGTGCATTCCGGTGACGGGGATCGTGATCCGCTTGGCCACGTCAGTCCTCGACCACCAGCTTGCCGTGCAGCATCGACATGCCGCACGTGATCTCGAAGGTTCCGGACTCCTGCGGCGTCAACTCGATCGTGGTCTTTTTGAAGGCTGGTAGAAAGCGCCGGATGCCGAAGGCGGGCAGCACGATCTCCTCGGAGCAGCTCGACGTCTCCTGGCGGTCGAAGACCAGCTGGAGGGGAACGCCGCGCCTGGCGCGGATGGTTCCGGGGTCGTATCCGCCCCGCACCTCGATTTCGATGCGCTGGCTGCTGCCGGCCGTCGCCGCCACTGCGGCCGGTCGGTCTGCGAAGAGGAAGTACCAGTTGACCCAGGCGATTGCCGCGGCCCCGGCCAGCAACACCACCCAATCCATCGCGTCCACGTGCTTCTCCAATCGGTTGCCAGAGAAGCTATATACCCCCCGCCCCTATATCAACAGTGGCAAGAGCCGACCACTCAGACGGAAGGGACGCGCCGATCTCCGCCGATGGAGCCGATTAACGCCGAGATCTGGCGCTTTCAAGGATGAGTAACCTCCAGTTTGCTGGTTGAGAGGTTTGTGCGCTCTGGAGTGCCGCATCTCGGCACGCTGGTCACAGTTCAGCTCGGAATCGGCGAAATCAGCGGAATCGGCGTGAATCCCCCTACCGACCTTCCGACTGTGAAGCCATTGGCGGGAGCTTTGGCCAAAAAAAAAGCCCCCGGCATCGCCGGGAGCACTTCCGACCCCATTCCGTCGCCCCGATTCCCAATTCCCCGTAGTCAGTGAGTGGCCAGGGGCAGAATCGAACTGCCGACACGCGGATTTTCAGTCCGCTGCTCTACCAACTGAGCTACCTGGCCGAGGCAGACAAATGTAGCGGGCCTCGCTGCGTCGACCAACCCGAGGTGACCTCGCAACTGTGCGCGGTGGTTGCGATTGGTGGGCCACAGTATCGCGACGATTACGCAGCCAAATCGCGACAAACCCTGCTCGCGGCGACCGCGTACGGCGCCTAAATTCCTGCCGTCTTTCCTTCAGAGTTCGGCGCCGGTGATGTCGTCGTCGCCTCCTCACACCCGGGACTCAGTCACATGTCATTTCCACGTTGGATTCTCCGCGTGGCCTCGCCGACTCTCTCGCTGCTCGCCGCAGCGACGCTGTCGGCTCAGGGGGTCACCACCGGAGCGATCTCCGGTACGGTCACGAACCAGCAGGGCGCTGGCGTCGGCAACGCGCAGGTGCAGATCATCAACGTCCCCACGGGCTACTCGTCCGCGGCGACTACGCGCGAAAACGGGTACTACTTCATCCAGGGTCTCGAAGTCGGCGGCCCTTATACGGTCCGCGTGCGCCGCATCGGCTTCGAGCCGACGGAACAGGCCGACGTCCGCGTGACGCTGTCGCGCACCACCAAAGTGGACATCGTCCTGCGCCAGACAGCAGTACAGTTGGCTGGCGTCGTGACCACCGCCGCCGCGAACGCCTCCGAGTTCAGCGCCAGCCGTCAGGGCGCAGCGACTGTCGTGTACGACACGATCATCCGCCGCCTGCCTACGCTGCAGCGCGATTTTACCGACCTCGTGAAGCTCACGCCGCAGGTCGTCCCGAACGCGGCCGGCGGAGGTCCCAGCGCCGGCGGGGCGTACAATCGCCTCAACAACTTCACCGTGGACGGCGCGAACCAGAACGACCGGTTCAACCTCGGCTCCAGCGGCGGACAGCCCGGCGGCGCGACCGGCGGGCGCATCATGTCGCAGGAAGCGGTGAAGGAGTTCCAGGTGCTGCTCAGCCCCACCGACGTCCGTTACGGCAATTTCGCGGGGATGACCGTCAACGCCGTCACCAAGAGCGGCACGAACGAATTCATCGGCGGCGCCACGTACACCTTCCGCACGCCCGGCATGGCCGCGGACACGATGCGGGGGACCGGCTTCAAGATCCGGGACTACGGGTTCCACATCGGCGGACCGATCATCAAGAACAAGCTGCACTTCTTCGTCGCTCCGGAGTGGCAGGATCGCACCGATCCGACGGCGGGGCCCACCTTCCTCGGCGCCTCGGGCGGCCTGCCGGACCGCGTCGGGACGAGCAACGTGGCGGTCGCTGCCGACTCCATCAACGCGTTCATCAACGCACTCGCCGGCCGCCCGGGCTTTGTGGACGCTGGCGGCGCCGGTCATTACAACGCGTTCTCACGCTCCAACCCCATCACCAACCTGATGGGCCGTCTCGACTGGTCCATCAACGACGCCAACCGCGCGGTGCTCCGCATCCTCGACAACACGGCGGAGCAGGGCGAGCTCGCCCGCGGCACGCAGTCGCCGGCGAGCAGCGTGATCCAGCAGAGCACCGGCATTCGGCTCACGTCGAACTCGTTCGTTCGGCAGGCCAGGAACCGCTCCATCGCCGCGCAGCTGCTGAGCAACTGGGCGAACGGCATGTCGAACGAGTTCCTGATGGGCTACAACACCATCCGGGACGTTCGCATCGTGCCGGTGACGGCTCCCGAGATCTCGCTGGGCATTACGCCCGTCGGCGGCGGAACCCTGGTCGCGGTCACTGCCGGCACCGAGCGCTTCTCGCCTGGGAACGACCTGAAGCAGAAGATCTTCGAGCTGTCCAACAACTTCACGATCCCGTTCCGCGAGCACACGATCACGGTGGGCGGCCGGTACGAGTACACCGACATCTACAACTTCTTCCTCAGCGGCGCGGGCAACGGGGCGTGGCTGTTCCCCAACCTGAACGCGCTCACGCAGGCGGTCCCGGCCCCATCGGGCTACGCGTTCTCGTACGCGAACGGCGGTGACATCGCCGCCAAGTTCCGCGGCAACCAGATCTCGGCCTACGCGCAGGATCTCTGGAACGTGACGCCCCGGATCGCGCTGACCGTCGGCCTCCGCGCCGACATGCCCGGCTTCCTCGATACGCCGAAGCACAACGTGAACCTCGACACGACGGCCGCGAGACAGGTCACGGACATGCGGACCGATCGCGTTCCGAAGCGCCAGGTGCTCTGGTCGCCCCGCGTTGGCGTCAACTGGGACGTCACGGGCCGGCAGACCACGCAGGTGCGCGCCAACGCGGGCATCTTCACCGGCAACACGCCGTATATCCTCATCGGCAACGCCTTCTCCAACACGGGCCTGGGCGGCGTAACGGTCGCTTGCACCGGCGCGGGCGTTCCGGCGTTCTCCACGGACGTCGCGTCGCTACCGAGAAATTGCAACGGCCAGCCGGCGCCCACACCGGGCAACGCCGGCACCATCGGCGTCAACCTCAACGACCCGAACTTCAAGTATCCCCAGAACTTCACCACCACGCTCGCCGTCGATCACTGGCTGCCCTGGAACGTGCTCGGCACGTTCGAAGTGCTGTACCGCGAAGACATCAACGCGCTGTACGTACGCGACGCGAACCTCCGCGGTCCGCGCTTCGTGGGCGGCAACATGTATCGCGACGTCAACGGCCGCGTGCTGTATGCCGACACGGTCCTCGCGTCGGGCGTGGTCCAGAACAACAACCAGAAGTACGTGCTGGCCACCGGCCCGGTCGCCGGCAGCCAGACCAACTTCAGCGAAGGCGCGATCCTGCTGACCAACGCGAAGGCCGGCCACAACTATTCGGTCAGCAGCCAGCTCAAGAAGCGCTTCAACCGCGCCTTCGAGCTCACCACGGCGTACACGTACATGCAGGCCAAGGACGTGCAATCGCTGACGTCCGATCGTGCCATCTCCAACTGGCGCTTCGGCCGCCAGCACTCCGGGGTCGAGAACGACGTGATGGATGCCCAGACCTCCACGTTCGAACGGCCGCATCGCTTCATCACCTACGGCACGTACACGGCGCCATGGAAGAAGTACCAGACGGACGTCAGCGCCTACATGGAGATGATGTCCGGGATGTCGCTGGGCTACGTCACCAACAACGACATCAATGGCGACGGCGTGAACGGCAACGACATGATTTACGTGCCGCGCGACGCCACGGATCCCAACGAGATCCGCATCGGCCGCGGGACCGGCGCGGCGTTCGCGCTGAACGCAGGGGATGCCGCGGCGTTCGAGCGCTTCATCTCGTCGCAGCCCTGCCTCAACAGCCAGCGCGGGCGCATCATGACCCGCAACAGCTGCAACGCGCCGAAGACGAGCCGGATCGACGTGAACATCCGTCAGACGCTGGCGGATCTGCGCGGACAGCAGGTCACGGTGCAGCTCGACGTGTTCAACTTCGCCAACCTCCTGAACCACAACTGGGGGCGCAACAAGCAGCCGATCGGGGGCTTGTTCAACAACATGACGGCGCTCGAGCGGGCGGGCAAACAGCCGGGCGCGATCAGCACCTCGCTGTGGAACTACAACGTGCCAAGCCCGGTCCTCAACAACATCACTACGTTCGACTCGCCGTGGACGACGCTCCGCAACACCGCGGCCAACAACTATCAGATGCAGTTGACGTTCCGGTACTCCGGGTTCTGACCTCCGGCCACCAAGAGAGAGCCCCCGGCGCAACGCCGGGGGTTTTCTTTTTTACGGGCGCCGGCGCGCGCCTTTCGCCTCGAACGCCTCGACCACGTGCTCGAGCGCGCGAAAGTCGACGGTGTCCTGCGGCGTGATGGCGCGCGGCCGGCGCAGGGCGGGCGCGTTGTTCGACAGCGCCGTCCCCGAGAAGCCGCCGCGCCGCTGCCCTGACGGCGGCTGCTGCGCCATGTCCAGCGCCCACGCGCTCACCTCCAACTGCGTGACCGGAGCAAGCGTGTCCGCGACGCGGCGCGCGATGGCGACCATGATCGCCACCTGCGTCTGGCCGCCGCCGCGCCGCGAGCGCGTGTAGTGCGTCGACACGGACGTCATCTCCGGACGCACCTGGGGCAGCTGCACGGTGCCGTCGACCGCGCCGAGCGCGAACTTCGCGAGCTTGAGGGCGCTGTCGGGGTGCGCCGCGACATCGAACAGGAAGACGGCCGGCTCGGGACGGCCGGAGCTGCCGGCGCGCGTCGTCGCACCGCAGGCGGCCGCGACGAACAGCGCGACACACGCGGCTCTGCGCGTGATGCCGGGCTCACTTCGCAGTTTGCGCGTGAACGCCGCCATTCGACCTCTCGGCTGACTCTAGCTATAGCGAATCAGGGAGCACGGCGCCATCGCGCCGCTAGCCGCGCTTTCGTTCGAAGCGCGCGGTGATGATCGACTTGATCCCGCCGCGCACGTTGAAATCGCCGACCACTTGCATCCACCTCGGCTTGCACGCCTTCGACAAATCGTCGAGGATGCGATTCACGGCGCGCTCGTAGAAGATCCCGTCGTTGCGATAGCTCCACAAATAGAGCTTGAGGCTCTTCAGCTCGATGCAGCGTTTCGCGGGCGCGTACGTGATGAAGATCGTCCCGAAGTCCGGCGCGCCGCCCTCGAGCTGCTTCAGCTCCTCGGCATCGGTCTCGATCCCGCCCACAGGACACAACGACGTGAACTCGTCGCATTCCATGCGAATCTCGTATTCACGGTCCGGATACGGGTTGTCGAAGGTCTCGAGGAGATCGGGTCGTGGCATAACAGAACGATTCTTTGTCGTTGCGTTTTTCTTTAACTGCGCCGTTTTGTAGTTGCGCAGTTGTCGCGCTGTCCAGTTTGCTGGCGCGTCCCACGTAAGAATCGTATCTTCCGTTCAGGCCATTCGCTCTCTGCGACGGCCATCGCCGCCGCGAGAACGGCGTGGCGGCAACGCCCCCGGGGACATCCCCGGGGGCTCTTTACTTTACGGCGGAAGGCAGAAAACCGCGGAAGGCAGAAGGCAGTGTCATCTGCCTTCTGCCTTTTCTCTGCTGCCTTCTGATCTCAACGGTCGCGCAGCTCGCGCGACATCTCGTCCAGCACGCGCTTCTCGGACGGCGTCAGGCTGCCGATCCCGTGACGCGAGATCTTGTCCAGCACGCGATCCAGCTCTTCGGCCTTCGCGTCACGCGGACCCTCCTTCTTCCCGGGAGCGAGCCGGGCCGTCCGCTTGGCGATCGCGGCCTTGCTCCGCGCGACGATCTCGTCCACTTCGTCCCGGTGCCGGGAACGCGACGACGGACGCGGCGCGGCGCGCGGGCTCATGTCGTCGCCGACGTCCGGCGCGGATGACACGCGGTGCCGCAACTGCTCGATGCTCACGTGCTGCGGCTTCTTGAGGTAGAGGAAGCCGAACGCGAATCCGCCGAGATGGGCGATGTACGCCACGCCCCCGCCGGGCGACACGTAGCCCCAGACCAGGTTCAGGACGGCGAGCAGCGCCACCAGCGTCGCGACGCGCATCGGAACCACGCCGAACAGGTAGATCTCGTCCTTCGGCCAGTGCATCGCATACGCCAGCATCACGCCGAAAATTGCCGCCGACGCGCCGACCATCGAGGCCTGGCCGCCGAACAGCGCGTGGAACACCGCGCCTCCCAGTCCGCACCACACGTAGAACAGCGAGAAGCTGCGCGACCCCCATACGTGCTCGAGCCGCGGGCCGAAGATCCACAGCGTGTACATGTTCATCGCCAGGTGCCAGAGCCCGGCGTGGAAGAACATGTACGTGAACGCGGTCCACCACGTCTCGGCGAGCGGGCCGGAGCGGAACGCGAACATCGACACGTATTCGTCCGGGACGATCGTGACGTCCAGGAACGCCACGACGATGTTGATCGCGAGCAGCGTTTGCACGACGCGCGTCATGCGTGGCCACTCGTGGTCCTCCGTCGCCTGCCAGCTCATGCAGAGACGCCTCGAGTGAGCATCGGTTCCATCGCCCCGACGAAAGACATCAGCGCGTCCCGGTCGGCGGCGGCAGCCGCAGCGAAAGCCGTACGTCCGGATGCAGGGCGGCCGATCGCTCGATGAGCGTCACCCAGCGCCGGTCCCTGTCGATCGGCGTGTTGTACGGCGGGTGGATGATGACCACGGTCTTGGCGCTCGCAGCGTGTGCTTGCTCGACGATTCGCAGCATCTGGCCGTCACTCGCTTGTTCTCCCGGAACGAGCACCAGTGCATGGTCCAGGCCGGCGCTCGCGCAGATCTTGAGTGACAGCATGGCGCGTTCCGCCGGCGGCTCCATCGTCGCGCCTTCCAGCGTGATCTGGACCAGCGCCATGTGCTTCGCGATCGTCTCGAGGCTATCGGGACGCTGTCCGTCGGTGTCCAGCATCACAGGCAGGGGGGGCGTGCTCGACGCGAGCGCCGCTTCCAGGAACTCGACGTTGGCCAGCGGGTCCCGTCCGCCCACCGAGATCGAGTGATACGAAGATCGTGACGCGGCGCGCTGGAGTTCCTGCGCGATCGCCTGCGCCGTGTACATGGTGGCCGTTTCGGCTTCCGCGGCGAATCGCACGAAGAGCTGGCGGCGACCCACCCAGAGGCCCTGCGCCTGCAACCCCGTTGGAACGCCGGCCAGTGCGGCGGTGGGGCCCGCTGTCTGCGCCATCAGCGTCGATCCTCGCGCTTGGTGGAGGTGGCCGACGCCTCCTCCGGT
This sequence comes from uncultured Gemmatimonadaceae bacterium, assembly GCA_963724885.1. GTDB lineage: Bacteria > Gemmatimonadota > Gemmatimonadetes > Gemmatimonadales > Gemmatimonadaceae > DASPMP01. The sequence goes on from CAVRWG010000005.1 coordinate 2,063,703, forward strand.
CCCCGGCCCAGCGCCAGCAGCGCGATGCGCTCGCAGAGTTCCGGGAAGGGGATTCCGGCGGCAACCGCGGCCTGCGGGATGAGACTTGTCTGTGTCATACCGGGAAGTGTGTTGGCCTCGAGACAGAACAGACTGCCATCCTCGGTCATCCGAAAATCGATCCGCGCGTAACCGCGGAGCTTGAGTGCCTGGAAGGCCCGGCGCGCCAGTTCCTGCGCCTCGCGCGCTCGGTCAGGGAGAATCTGCGCCGGGAACACTTCCTCGGCCATACCCGGCGTGTACTTGCATTCGTAGTCGTAGATCTCGTGCTTCGGAATGATCTCGCCCACCGGCAGCGCGTCGTCGCCGAGGATGCCGACGGTCAGCTCCCGGCCCGCGACGAACTGCTCGATCATGACTTCGTCGTCGTACAGGAACGCCTCGGCGATGGCGCCACCCAGCTCCTCGCGACGCTTCACCACCGACAGCCCCACGGTGGATCCCTGCTTCGACGGCTTCACCACGACGGGAAGGCCGAGTTTCACGAGGTTTTCGAGGTTCTCTTCGCCCCCCTCGTCGCGGCGCGCCATGAGCCAGTTTGCTGTCTGCACGCCGGCGCGCCGGAAAAGATGCTTCGAGAGATCCTTGTCCATCGCGAGCGCGCTCGCCAGGTGACCGCTGCCCGTGTACGTGATTCCCGCCATGTCCAGCAGCGCCTGGATGGTGCCGTCCTCGCCGTAGCCGCCGTGAAGCCCGAGAAAGACGACGTCCGCCTCTTTCAGGCTGGGCAGTGCGCGCAGCATCTGTGGCAGCGTTTCCGCGGCCATTCGCGCCAGCTCCTTCTGGGATGGCGGGTCCTTCTTGACGACGTTGCCCTTCGCGAGGAGCGCCGCCTCTTCCTTCTCGGTGAGCGTGCCGCGCGCGGTGTCGAGCGTGACGACGTCGTGCCCGCGCTGGCGCAGCCCGTCGGCGACGCGAAGCCCGCTGGCGATCGAGACGTCGCGCTCCGACGACGTGCCGCCCATGAGAACCGTGATCTTCATGCAGGAGGGTTGGCAAGGAGGTCGAGTACGCGGCTCCCATTGCCAAAACTGGCAATTCGGTCGAGGAAACCGTTCGAGGTCAGACTAATCATTGCCAGTTTTGGCAATAAGGGCCGCGCACTCGACCTCTCGCCGACCCTCTGCAAGTCACTCACGGCCTCACCGGGACATCAGGTAGGAAAGCAAGTCTGATCGCGTCACGATCCCGGTCACGCGACCGTTCGAGCGCACCAGCACCGCCGGATTCGACTTCGACAGCAGCTTGGCCACGCTCTCCGCGGTCTGCTGCTCGTCCACGATCGGGAACGGTGCGTCCATCACCTGCGACACCGTGGCGTCCAGCACCTTCGTGTCCGCGAGGCTCCTCGTCGAGAGCGACCAGTCGCTGACCGAGCCGACGCAGTTGGCGCCGTCCATCACCGGCAGTTGCGAGACGTCGTGCAACTGCATCAGTCGCAGCGCCTGCCGCACCGTCTGCCCGCCCGTCACCGAGACGATGTCGCCCTTGTTGTCCGGTTTGTCGCGCAACACGTGGCCCAGCGACGTGCGATCGGCCTCGAGGAGCTGGTTCTCGCGCATCCATTCGTCGCTGTAGAGCTTCGACAGATACCGCTCGCCCGTGTCGGGCAGCATCGTGACGATGGTGGCCTTGTCGTCATCCAGCTTCTGCGCCAGCTGCATCGCGACGTGTACGATCAGACCGCTGGAGCCGCCGACGAACAGGCCTTCTTCGCGCGTGAGCCGCCGCGCCATCGCGAACGACTCCTTGTCCGTCACCGTCACGAAATCGTCCACGACGCTCATGTCGAGCGTGCCCGGCACCTTGTCCTGCCCGATTCCTTCCACCTTGTACGGCACTCCCTCGACCTTGGCCTTTCCCTTCGTGCGCCACATCTCGGCGAGAATCGACCCCACCGGGTCGCCCGCGATGACCTGGATCTTCGCGCTGCGCTCCTTGAGGTACCGCCCCACACCCGTGATTGTGCCCCCGGTGCCCGCGGCGTACACGAAGTGCGTCACGCGCCCGTCGGTCTGCTCCCAGATCTCGGGGCCGGTGGTCGCGTAGTGCGCGTCCGGGTTTGCGTCGTTGTAGAACTGATTCGCGAAGATCGCTCCCGGCGTCTCCTCCGCGATTCGCTTGGCCGTCATCAGGTAATGGTCCGGGTGATCCGGCGGGACCGCCGTCGGCGTCACGATCACCTCGGCGCCGAATGCCTTCAGCAGCCGAACCTTTTCCTGCGACATCTTGTCCGGCATCGTGAAGACGCAGCGGTATCCCCGAAACGCGGCCGCGATCGCGAGACCGATGCCGGTATTGCCGCTGGTCGCCTCCACGATGACGCCGCCCGGCTTGAGCGACCCGTCACGCTCCGCCCGTTCGATGATCGGTATCCCGATCCGGTCCTTGACGGACCCGCCGGGGTTGAAGAACTCGGCCTTGGCGTACACGGGTGTCCGGATCCCCCGGCCGATTCGCGACAACCGGATGAGCGGCGTCCAGCCGATGGTATCGAGGACGCTCTCGTAGGGCGCCTGGTGCCGGATGTTCACGGCCGTTTCGTCGCCGCGCCGCGCGCGGACGCCTTCGTCTTGCCGGGCTCGTCCTCGCGCTTGCCCAGGACCGTGTCGCCCGGAAGCGGTGCGGCCTCCGGATGCCGGAAATACACGGGGAAGAGCACCGACACGCCCAGCGGCTCGCCGTTCAGCTTTGCCGGGACGAACTGGAGCTCCTGCGACCCGATGACCGCCGCCGAGTCGAGCGAGCTGATCCCGCTCGATTCTTCGACGCGAGTCGAGTCCGGCGTCACGCGCCCGTCACGATCGACGAACAGACGCAGCATCACGTTCCCCTGAACCTTGCGCGTGTAGAGCGGCGCCGGGTACCGGAACGGCAGGTCCTTGTTCACCATGACCGGCGGCTCGTCCGGACGATCGCCGGCGATGCCGCGGCGCTGCTGATCCGTGCAGGCCCCCGGGAGCAGCAGGGCGGTCGCGATCGATGCGACGGCGGACAAGTGGCGGGCGAGCATGGGGAAAATCTATTCAGCCACGGCGACGGCGTCCGAGTCAGCCACTCCTGGCCTGGCGGACGAGTTCATCGAGCAGCGCCATGGCCTGGAGCGGCGTCATCGCGTTCACGTCCACCTGCCGCAACCGCTCCACCGCTGGGTTCGGCGCCGCGGCAAACAGGCCGAGTTGCTGGGCCGCGGTGCTCCGCCCGGCGTTCACACCGGCCGCGAGCTGCTCGCTCTCCAGCAGGCGCAGCACCTGACGCGCCCGATCGAGCACCGTCGGCGGCAGGCCCGCCAACCGGCCCACCTCGATGCCGTACGACCGGTCCGCGCCGCCCGGCTCCAGCCGGTGCACGAACAGGATCTTGTCGCCTACTTCGCGCACCGCGACGTTGAAGTTCCGGAGCGCCGCCAGCTCGTCCGCAAGCTGCGTGAGTTCGTGGTAGTGGGTCGCGAAGATCGTCTTGCAGCCGGTGACGTCGTGGAGATGCTCCGTCACGGCCCACGCGATGGACACGCCGTCGTAGGTGGACGTCCCGCGTCCGATCTCGTCGAGCAGGACGAGGCTGCGCGCGCTGGCCGTGTGCAGGATCGCGCTGGTCTCGGCCATCTCCACCATGAATGTGGACTGGCCCCGCGCCAGGTTGTCGCTCGCTCCCACGCGCGTGTACAGCCGATCCAACACACCGATCTCCGCGCTGGACGCCGGCACGAAGCTGCCCACGTGCGCCATCAGAGCGATCAGCCCCACCTGGCGCAGGATCGTGGACTTGCCGGCCATGTTCGGGCCGGTCAGCACGACCACGCGCGCGTCTTCCGTCAGGTGGACGTCGTTCGGGCACGAACTTGTCGCGCGGCATCATCCGCTCGACGACGGGATGCCGTCCGGCAGTGATGCGGAGCGCGAAGCAGTCCGTCATCGCGGGCCTCGTGTACGCCTCACGCATCGCGACCTCGGCGAGCGCCCGCCAGGACGTCCACCGTCGCGGTCGCGCGCGCCATGGCGTGCAGCCGCGCGACGCGCGCGCCGACACGCGCCCGCAGCGCGTCGAACAGCTCGCGCTCGCGCTGCTCGATGCGCTCGTTCGCCGTGAGCACCCGCTCCTCGTACTCCTTGAGCGCCTGCGTCACGAACCGCTCGCCGTTCGTGATGGTCTGGCGTCGCTGATAGTCGGACGGAACGAGGTGCAGGTTGGGCCTGGTGACCTCGATGTAGTACCCGAAGACCTTGTTGAATCCGACCTTGAGCGACTGGATCCCGGTGCGGTCGCGCTCCTCCGCCTGGATGCGCGCGATGGCGTCGCGGCCGCCGTCGCGCAGGGAGCGCAGCTCGTCCAGCTCGGTGTCCACGCCGGCGGCGATGGTCGGCTCCTCGCCAAGACTCGCCGGCGCCTCGGGCACCAGCACGGCGTTGATGTCGCTCGCGATGTCGCGGCAGTCGTCCCACTCGCGGCGGAGAGACTCGAGAGTCTCGCCGCCGGCGGTGGCGGCAACGGCGTCATCGATCGCCTGACGCACCGCCGGCAGCCGAGCGATCGAGGCGCCGAGCGCTCCGAGCTCGCGGGGCGTGCTGCGGCCAAGCGCCGCCTTGGTGGAAAGACGCTCGAGGTCGCGCATGCCGCCGAGCGCGGCGCGCAGCGGCTCGCGCGCCAGCGGCGCGCGAGCGAAGCACTCGACGGCGTCGAGCCGCGCTTCGATCGCGACGCGATTCGCCAGCGGCGCGAGAATCCATTGCCGCAGCAGCCGCGCCCCCATGGGCGTCGCGGTGCGATCGAGCACATCGAAGAGCGTTCCGGCCGTGCCGACACCGCCGCGCAGCGATTCGACGAGCTCCAGGTTGCGGCGCGTCATTTCGTCCAGTGGCAGAGCGTCGGCGGGCCGCTCCACGATCGGCCGCGCCAGCGCGACGCCGGCGGGCTGCAGCTCCTTGAGGTAGCGCAGCAGTGCGCCGGCTGCCCCGAGCGCGAGCGCGTCGTCCGCTCCGATGCCGAGGCCGTCGAGACTGAGCACGCCGAACTGGCGCGCCAGGTCTTCGGTGGCGAGCTGCGGATCGAATTCCCATGGCTCGCGCTCGGTGGTTAGAGCTTCGGAAAAGCGGACATGGGCGGGTACCCGCGAAGCGGGTGGGGGACCCGGGACATGGGCTTTGGCGACCAGGATTTCGCGAGGGGAAAAGCGGGCGAGCAGCGGCTCAAGCTCCGAGTCCTTTGCACGAGCGAGTCGCAACTCGCCTGTGGAGATGTCGGCCACCGCCAAGCCCATGTCCCAGGTCCCATGTCCCGTGTCCGCCGTCGCGATTGCGCAGACGTAATTGTTCCGCGCCCCGTCCAGCAGGTCGTCCGCGATCGCCGCGCCCGGCGTCACCGTCTCGACCACTTCGCGCTTGACGATGCCCTTGGCGACCTTCGGGTCCTCGACCTGCTCGCAGATGGCCACGCGGTAACCCTGCTGCACGAGTCGCCGCACGTAGTCGGCGGCTGCTTTCACCGGGACTCCGGCGAGCGGCACGTCCGCGGCACCGCCGTTGTTGCGCGCGGTGAGGGTAAGCCCGAGCGTCCGCGACGCGGTCTCCGCATCGTCGTAGAACATCTCGTAGAACTCGCCCATCCGGAAAAACAGAATCGCGTCCTGGTGACGCGACTTGATGTCCCGGTACTGCTGCATGAGAGGCGTGGCCGTCATGTCACCCAACACCTGACACGCGGCACCCAACAGCCGGCACCCATCACCTTGCACCGACCAGCGTGACGAATCCGTTGTGTCCCTGCGTCTTGAGCATGGCGGCCGCTTGCACCGCGTCCGCGCGCGTTTCGTAGCGGCCGACCCGCACGCGGAAGGGGCGCGACGAGCCGTCCACTCGCGCCTCGATCCCGCGCTCGACGAGCCGATTGGCCAAACGGATCGCCGCCTCGCGGTCGTCGTACGCGGCGAGCTGCACGGAGTAGAACGCGGTCGTGGGCGGCCCCGCCGCTCGCGCGCGGCCCGTGTCCGCTTGCGTCGCCTGACGGCGAGTGGTGTCGGCTTGCGTTGCCTGTGTGCGACTGGTGTCGGCCGGCGCGGGCACCGGTGCGGGCGCGGGCACCGGTGCGGGCGCGGGCGCCGCGGGGGTATCGGCGGGCGGCGGAGGCGCTTCGGCCACCATGGCGCAGCGGGGCGCGTAGTACTCCAGCTGATTGCGAAGCTCCAGGCTCCTGGGCGGGACGATGTCCCGTCCCAGCCGGAGCGCTTCGCACGCGCGCGCCTGCTGTTGCGGACCTTGTTCGAACAGCAAGCGCACCAGCGCGAGCGCCACCCGCGGGCGCGCCGGGCTGTCGGCATACGTCAGGAGGAACCGGTGGAGCAGATCGCTCGCGCCGCGCCGGTCTCCGCGCGCCTGCTCCAGGTTCGCCAGCTGCAGCAGCGCGTCTTCAGCGCGCGGCGAGAGCGGGCTCTCGATCAGCAGCCTCCGATAGTCGCGCTCCGCGTCCGCCGCGGTGTTCGCGCTGGACGCGCGCCAGTACAGCGCGTCCGCGTAGAGCGGACTGCCCGGTGGCGTGACGCGAAGCACCGAATCGACGAGCCGCCGGCCGTCCGCCTCCCGCCCGGACTGGGCGAGCTGGCGCGCGCGTTGAATGACCGGATCCTCTACGGCCCGCGCGGTATCGCCACGTCCCTGCGCGTCGAGCGACGCGGCGCAGAACAGCACGAGCGCGAGTGAGCGGATCACGTCAGGCCGCGTTGCGCCGTGGCGCGCCGCCGCAGATCGCGATGATCGCCGTCGCGAGGATCTGTTCATCGGACGAGACTCGGCTGTTCTTGAGCGCGAAGTCGGCTTGTTGGAGCACGTACAGCGCGTGATCCAGGTCGGCCGAGCTCCACTTGCCGCTGGCCCGGCCCCAGGCCGCGGCGGCTTCGCTCCAGCCGCGAAACGTCGGATTCGAGCTCGCGGATCGCAGCAGCGAGAAGTACTCGCCGTACAGACGCGCGGGCGGGATCCGTTTCGTGTGCGCGATCGCGAGGGCCAGCGTCTGCGTCGTGAGTCCCATGACGACGGGCACCGCGCCCATCTTCGGCTGCTGCAGCACGCCGGGGATCAGCGACAGCGCCAGGTCCCGGTCGCGCATGGCGACCGCGTCGAAAAGACGCCCCGGCGTTTCGTCGGGACGGACGCCGACGATGTCGGACACCGCGGCTTCGTCCATCTCGCGCGCGCCGCAATAGGCGGCAAGCTTATCCAGCTCGACAGCCAGCTGCGCCAGGTCCGGGCCCACCACACCCTGAAGCAGCTCCACCGCCGCCGCCGAGATTCGCGAGCCAAGGTGCTTCTCCACGCGCGCCACGATCCATTTTGGCACCTGCGCGCCGGTGAGGGGCTCGCAGTCCACGGCCACCGCCTGCGCCATCAGCTCCTTGTCGGCCTTGGCACCGGCCGCCGCCGTCATGATGACGACGAAGTCGGGTGCGGGAGCGGCGAGCCGCTCCTGCAGACGGGCGCGTGCATCTTTCCTGAGTCCGTTCACGTCCCGGATGACGAGCACCCGGCGCTCGGACATCATCGGCAGCGACGAAAGCAGCGAATCGAGCGTCGCCGTATCCAGGTTGGCGCCCCTGCCGACATCGAGGTTGAAGTCGCGCGTCGACGCGTCCACCGCGGCGTCGATGAGGCGCCGGAGCGCTTCTTCCTTGAGATAGTCGTCTTCGCCGTGGAGGTAATACGCCGGCGAGAACTGTTTCTGCTGGAGGGCCGGGCGGAGGCTCGCCTTCATGGCCCCAATCTAGCGTTCGCTCGCCAGCTCCGCGGCTACGAAATGCATCGGCGCCTGACTCGCCACCATGATCGCCGGCCATACCGACATCCCCGTGGGTACCGTTGCGACCAGCGCCGGCGTCGCGACTGACGACGCCTCGATCTCGGGACGCGTCGCGATGACGGGAGCCAGCTTCACGGCCTCCTGCGCGCCGCCTCTCACGAGATCCGCCGCAAGGAAGGCGACGAAAGCGACGCCTGCCGCGACCACCACGAACCCGCCGAATGACATGCGCATCGGTTGCGGGCTCGCCGGCGGTGGTGACGTGCCCACCATGCGCAAACGCGCCTCGAGCCGCGCGCGAAAATCAGGCGACGGCTCGATGGTCGGGAGGCTCCGCACCAGGATGAGTCCGCGACGCACCACGAGGTCATGGCGCGAGCATTGAGGACAGCGCCGCAGATGCTCCTGCATCTCGGCTTCGTCCTGACCCGAACACATCAAATCGACAAAAGGCGAGTGCCTGTCGCGAAATTCCTTGCAGTCCATTACCGGTCCGTTGCCGTTGCGCGTTCGGGTACCCCCGCCTCGGAACCGGGTTCCGGGGGCGCCATTATGTACCCCGACAAGGCCGCAAACAAGGGATTAGACGCAAAGGGCCCCGCTCGGCTCTTGAGCGGGGCCCCGTGTTCATCAACCGGACGAGTCTAGTCGATGAAGGGCTCGATGATCGCGGCGAACGCCGAGCGTGCGCGATTCAGCCGTGACTTCACCGTTCCCAGGTTGCAGTCCGTGATCTCGGCGATCTCCTCGTACGACTTGCCCTCGAGCTCACGCAGCACGAAAACCTGGCGGTGATGTTCGGGTAGCCGCGCAACGGTGTCTTCCACCAGCTCGCGCAGGTGCCGCTTGCGATACAGGTCGTCCGGGCGCGCCGTGGTATCCTCGAACTGCAGCGGACGATCCTCCTCGTCGTGCGAGGACTGCATCGTCTGGAACAGGACCAGCGGGTTGCGCGAGCGGTTGCGCAGCTCGTTCTTGGCCAGGTTCGACGCGATCGTGTAGACCCAGGTCGAGAACTTCTTGGAACGGTCGAACCGGTGCAGGTGGCGATACACCCGGATGAACACTTCCTGCACGAGGTCCTCGGCCCGATCGCGGTCCCCGATCGTTCTATATATGAAGTTGAGGAGGCGCGTCTGATAGCGCTCCACCAACTCGGAGAATGCCCGCTCTTCGCCCCCAAGGAACGCCGTGACCACCCCGGAATCATCGGCCGCGCGAAGCTGGTCGCGAACGGACGGCTGGTGAAGGGGTGATGTTTCGCGTTTAATCGCAAGCTTGGCCATGTCGTTACCCTCGTGAGACGCCGATGCAGGTTACTAGCTCGATGGCCCGAGTGCCTGTGAGCCGTAACCGCTCTCGACGTGTCGCGCCCATGCATTAAGCAGATGGTATGCCCTGTATGACGCTGCTGGCACCTCGGTGTTAAAGGTCGATTTGGCAACGACTTAAACCGAAATTGCCTCAGCCAGCGGCGCCTCGTCCTGTCCCCATAATGAGACGTGCAAGAAGGACGAATTGAGACACGGTGGCCTTACGGACGGTTTACTTGGCTAGTCGGAAGCCCGCTACGTATAGAAGCGTGAGCGCCGTCTTGGCGTCCTTGAGCTCTCCTGTCCTTACCAACTCCAACGCTCTGGAGAGGGTCACGGTTTCCACGGAGAGGAACTCGTCCCGCTCGTGGGCGACTTCGCCGGCGGTGAGCCCCACTGCCATGAAGGCGTGGATCCGCTCGTCGGTGAACCCGGGCGTCGTGTAGAACGTGTACAGGTGCTCGATGCGATCGGCTGTGCACCCGGTCTCCTCGCGAAGCTCGCGCCTGGCGCACTCAGCCGGGTCCTCGCCGCCGTCGAGCCTGCCAGCCGGGATTTCGTAGATGAACTCGTCAGCGGCGTAGCGATACTGCTTGATGAGCAGGATCTGGGGGTCCTCGCCGGCCGGGTCCGTCAGGAACGGAAGCACCGCGCTCGCGCCGGAGTGTCGCACCATCTCGAGCTCGCCCGTTGTGCCGTTTGGAAAACGGACCGTGTCCACATCCACGTTGATGACGCGGCCGGTGTAGACCCGTCTCGAGCTCAGCCGCGATCCGGACGGAGGATTCACGTCAGATGACGTTGCCTTCGGTGTCGTACACGGTGCGGGGTCCGAAGCCAAGGTCGGTCAGCGACGCACCGACGCTTTCGAGGTCGCCCACCACGAGCATCTGCATCTCAGCCGGCTCGAGGTGCGCCTGCGCCACGCGGAGCACGTCCCTGGTGCTCACCGCGCGCACGTGGTCGCGGTACGTGTCGTAGAAGTCGTCAGGAAGCTCGTAGCGCACCAGAGTCGCGAGCGCGCCGGCGATCGCGTCCGTCGTCTCGTACCGGATCGGGAACACGCCGCCCAGGTAGCTCGTCGCGAGCGTCAGTTCATCGTCGCTGATCTTCTCCTTCCGGATGCGCTCGATCTCGCCGATGGCCTCGCGCGCCGCGGAGGCCGTGACCTCGCTCTGCACCGCGGTGGACACCACAAGCGGACCTGCCTGCCGGCGCCAGTCCAGATGCGAGAAGGCGCCGTACGTGTACCCGTGCTTCTCGCGCAGGTTGAGGTTGATGCGCGAGGAAAACAGCCCGCCGAGCACGGCGTTCATGACCACGGACGAGTGGTAGTCCGGATGGCTGCGCGGCAGCCACACGTGTCCCAGGCGCAGCTCGGCCTGGTGGGCGTCGGGCTTGTCCACGATGTGCAGCGCGCGTGTGTGCCGCGCCGGAGCATCGCTCACTTTCACCGGATCGAGAGCGGCACCGGTCCAGTCCCCGAACGCGGCGTCCGCCAGGCGGTGCGCGTCATCGGCACCGATGTCGCCCGCGATGATGAGCGTGACGCTGCCGGGCCGGTAGCGCGATTCGTAGAACCGCTGCACGTTGGCCCCCGTGATGCTGGCGACCGACTGGTCGCTCCCGCCCTCGGGCTGGGCGTAGCGCGACTTCGGTTCGTAGAGGATGCGCGTGAACATCTCGTCGGCGAGGCCGCGCGGCTCGGCCGTGAGCTGCAGCCGCTCCGCGAGCCGCTCGGCCTTGAGCCGCTCGACTTCGCGCCCCGGGAACGAGGGCGCGCGCAGCACCTCGCCCAGGAGCGCGACAGCGGGGCCGAGATGTTCGCGCAGCGCGGTCAACCTGACCGCCGCGCCGTCCCAGTCGGCGGATGCGTCCACCGACGCCCCGAGCCGCTCGAAGCGCTCGACCAGCTCGGCGCCGCTGCTGGTGAGCGTGCCCTCCAGGAGCAGCTCCGCCGTCAGTTGCGCGATGCCCTCGTGGCCGCGCCCGTCGCACACGGCGCCCGCGTCCACCAGCGCGACGACCGTCGCGATGGGAAGCTTGCGAACGGGCGCGACCACCACCTGCATTCCGTTGGCGAGATGGAGCCGCTCGAAGCGCGGAAAGTGATACGGGCGCGGAGGGAGTGGTGAAGGCCGGTTGCGGCCGTGAGGGGCGGCGGACCCTCGACTCAAGCTGGAACCTCGCTGATCGTCGGCATCGGCCGGCTCGAGCGTCGTCCCGGACGCGGCACATAGAGCAGGCTGGCCCGGTTGTCTTCACCGAGGCGTTCGCGAACGAGCTCGTTCACGTCGCGCGCGGTCACCGTGCGGTAGCGTTCCAGGTGCGAATTGATCAGTCCGGGGTCGCCGAAATACGTGGCGAACATCGACAGGCGGTCGGCGCGCTCGCTCGCGGACTGGAGGGCCGCGATGTAGTCGGCTTGGATCAGCGTTACCGCCCTCGCGACTTCGTCTTCGGTCACCCCGTTCGCGACCAGCACGTCGACCTCCCGCGACGACCTCCTGCTCCAGTTGCTCGCCCGGCACGTCGGGACGGCCCGTCACGTCGAGCACCAGGAGGTCGCTTCCTTTGGTCAGGTCATACGTGAAGCCCTGTGTTTCCGCTGCCACCTGGCGGTCGCGCACCAGCGTCCGGTAGAGGCGGCTCCCTTTCTTCATCCCGAGAATCGCCGCGCAGACGCTTGCGGCGTAGAACTGGTGGCTGCCGTACACCGGCGACAGGAACGCGAGGAACAGGCGGGGCAGACGAACCAGGTCCGGCACCACCTCGCGCTTCCACGCACCGAACACGTTCGGCATCGCGCTGTCCGGGATCGGCGGGCGGCCGTTTCCGCTCGGAATCGGCCCGAAGTGCTTTTCCACCCAGCCGCGCGCCTGTTCGGGATCGAAATCGCCCGCGATCGTGAGGACGGCGTTGTCGGGCGTGTAATAGGTTGCGAAGAAACTGCGAACGTCCTCGAGGCTCGCCGCGTCGAGGTCCGCCATCGAGCCGATCAGCGAGTGGTGGAACGGATGGTCCGGCGGGAAAGCACAGCGCCGGCAGCTTCTCCCACCAGGTTCCGTAGGGCTGATTGTCCATGGACCAGCGCCGCTCGTTCTTCACGACGTCCCGCTGGGTGTCGAGCTTCTGCTGGGTCATCGCTGGCAGGAGCTTGCCCATGCGGTTGGCTTCCAGCCACAGCACGACCTCGAGGTGGTTCGACGGCACCGTCTCGAAGTAATTGGTGCGCTCGAGCCACGTCGATCCGTTGAGCGTCCCGCCGGCGCGCTGGATGATCTCGAAGTGCTCATTCGAGCCGACGTCTTCGCTTCCCTGAAACAGCATGTGCTCGAAGAGGTGCGCGAACCCGGTGCGGCCCGCCCGCTCGTTGGCGGATCCCGACGTGATACCACAGGTTCACCGCGACGATGGGTGCCGTGTGATCCTCCGACAGCGTCACGAACAATCCGTTCGGCAGTCGAAAGGTGTCGATGGGGATCTGCATGGGTCCTAAATTGAATTGGATCCGTGAGAATGGACAACGGACGCCGAGGTATACGCCGGATGCTGAGCGTGGTGGGCGGGATCGTGGCTGCCGCAATCGCCGTTGTCGCGCTCTCCACGGCGTGGCTCTGGTGGCGGCAGGAGCGCGTCGTGTTCCAGCCACCGTCGGCCCGCCCGGACGCGCCGGTGCCCGCGCGCCGCGTGGACTTCGACGCGTCGGACGGCCACGGGCTCTTTGGCTACCTCGCGTCGCCACCGGCCCCGGATTCGCAGGCAGCCGCGCCCGTGGTCGTCATCGCCTTTCACGGCAATGCGGACCTGGCCGTGTGGATGGTGCCGTGGGCGGTGGAGCTCGCCGAGCGCACGGGCGTGACGGTGTTCATCCCCGAGTACCGCGGGTACGCGGGCATTCCCGGCGAACCCACGTATGCGTCCGCGGCGGCCGACGCGCGCGGCGCGCTCGCGTTCGCGCAGACGCAGCTGCGGCCCGCGGGCATCGTGCTCTACGGGCACTCGCTCGGCACGGCGCTCGCCACCGAGCTCGCCGCCCAGATGCAGCCGGGCGCCCCGAGCGCTCTGGTGTTGCAATCGCCCTTCACGTCCGCCCGCGACATGGCGGCGCGCCTGCTCGTCCCCACCATCCCCTGGGTGTGGCGGCTCATCTCACGCGTGCCGTACGACACGCGTACGCTCGTCGCCGGCCTCGACACCCCGGTGCACGTGGCGCACGGCGTGCGGGACATCACGATCCCGGTGCGGATGGGCCGCGACGTGTTCGGCGCCGCACGACGAAGAGGCGAGTTGCTCATCGTGGACGGCGCCGGCCACAATGATGTCGCCGACGTGGCCGGGGAGCGCTACTGGCGCTGGCTCGCGGGCGCCGTCAGGGACGCTCGCTGAACTCGAAGAAGAAAGCCGCGGGCACCTTCCACGACTCCCGCAGCGTGTAGCGCCACGATTGGGTGGCGTTCCGCGAGATCGGGCTGGTTCGCGTCGGCGATGTCCGCGGCCTCAGGCCGAAACGGCGCGCCAGGATGGAGAGGCGCAGCATGTGGAACGGGTCGCTGACCAGAATGACCTCGCGTGAATCCTCGCCCATCATCGACGCGACGTTGCGAAGCGACTCGCTGGTGGACCGGCTCTCCGCTTCCATCCGGATGGCGGCCGGCGGCACACCCCGGGAGATCGCGTAGCGCCGCTCCACCGCCGCCTCCGTCGTGGTGTCCCCGTCGCCGCGGCCGCCCGTCACGACGAGCACCGGCGCCAGCCCGCGCTTCCAGAGTTGTACCGCGTGATCCACGCGCGCCCGCAGGACCGGCGACGGCCGGCCGTCGTACTGGGCGGCGCCCAGCACCACGATGGCGTGGGCCGGCCGGCTCGTGTCGATCCGCTCCCAGATCAGCACCAGCGCCAGCGAGGCCAGCCAGGCGACGAGGACGCCGGCAAGCGCGCCGCGGGCAAGGCGCCATCCCAGTGGCGAGGACGTGCGTCGCTTTGGTTCGTGCATCGGGTGAAGCGGGGGCTCCGGCGACGGTTCGGGATTCGCTGGCACGAATCGTTTTCGACGCTCGGGCACGCGCCCGGCGATTACGGGAGGGAAAGGCCGAGCATGAACATCATTCGGCGAGCGTGAGCAGCGCAAGCCACAGGACGTCGAACGCCGGCCGCGTGTCGCGTTCCGGATCGAGCGCATGCCTCGTGGCGAGTCCGTCCACGAATGCGATCAGCGTCTCGGCGATGAGGCCGGCCGGCACGCGCGGCCGCAGCCCGAACCGCTCGAAGATCGCCGCCGTGTGGGCGGCCGCGATCTCGCGGCGCTCCTGCGCGACCCGGCGCGACGCCTCGCGCACGCGGTCGTTGTCGTACTCGCCGAGCGAAATGACCACGCGCAGCTCGCCCAGCGCCAGCTCGCGCTCGAGCCATGCCCAGTGTTTGTCGAGCGCGTGCTCACCGGCATCGCCCTGCGCGGCGTCCCGGGCGCGCTCGACAATGCCGCGCCCCACCTCCTCCACCAGCGCCGCCAGCAGCGAGTCCTTGTCGTGAAAGTGGTAGTGCACCAGCGCCTTGCTCACACCGGCGCTGGCCGCCACTGCCCCCATGCTGATCTCCGCGGCGCCGCCGCGCGCCACAAGCCCCCGCGCCGCGGTGAGAATGCGCCGGCTCGCCGGCGGTCTCGGCTGGGACTCGACGGGTCCGCTCAGAAGGCGGCCTTGTCTCCCGGGGCCGGGATGCGCGCGTCGTAGCCGCTCGTGGCCAGCGTGGCCGCGAGCGCCTCCTGCGCCGGCGGTTCGCCGTGCACCAGCCAGACGGGCGGGGCGCGCCGGGAGCCGCCGCGCACCGCGTCGATCCAGCGCACCAGCTCCCGGCGATCGGCGTGCGCGCTGTACCCGTTCAGGACTTCGACGCGGGCGCGGAGCGGCACTTCGTCGCCCAGGATGCGCAGCGTCTCGCGCCGCTCCACGATGCGGCGTCCGAGCGTGTGCTCCGCCTGGAATCCGACGATCAGGATCGTGTTGCGCGCGTCGCCGGCACCGTTGGCGAGATGATGCAGGATCCGACCCGCCTCGCACATCCCCGACGGCGCGATCACGATCATGGGGCCGCGCTGGAGGTTGAGCGCCTTCGACTCCGAGACGTCGCGCGTGTAGTGCACGAGCTCGAACCGGAAGAGATCCTGCACCATCTGCACCAGCCCCTCGGTGTGGTCGAACACCTCGGGGTGCATGCCGAACACCGACGTGGCCTCGACGGCGAGCGGGCTGTCGATGTAGATGGGCATCGCGGGCATTCTGCCCTCGCGCGTGAGCGCATGCAGGTCGTAGACGATTTCCTGCACGCGGCCCACCGCGAACGCCGGGATGATCACGCGGCCGCCGCGCGACGCCGTCTCGCGCACGATCGCGGCGAGCCGCTCGCGCATGTCGCCGAAGGGCGGGTGCTCACGGTCGCCGTACGTGGACTCCAGGATCACCGCGTCGGCGCCGCCACCCGGCGGTTGCGGGTCGCGGATGATCGGCAGACCCCAGCGGCCCACGTCGCCCGAGAACACCAGGCGACGGCTCGCGCTGCCTTCCTCGCATTCGAGCACCACCGACGCGGATCCCAGGATGTGGCCGGCGTCGGTGAAGCGCGCGCGGATTCCGGGCGCGACGTCGAACGCCCGGTCGTACGGCTCGCCCACCATGCGCTGCATCAACGGCCCGACGTCGGCCTGGGTGTAGAGCGGCTCGACCGCCTCGCGCCCGCGGCGCCGCAGGAAATCGGCGTCCTTCTCCTGGATGTGAGCCGAGTCCGCGAGCATGATCGCGCAGAGGTCCCGCGTCGCCGCCGTCGCCCAGACAGTGCCGGTGAACCCGCGCCGGGTAAGGAACGGCAGCCGCCCTGCGTGGTCGATGTGCGCGTGCGAGAGCACGACGGCGCTCAGGCGCTCCGGGTCGATGGGCAGCGCGGCATTCTTGTCGCGCGACTCGGCGCGCCTGCCCTGGAACATCCCGCAGTCGAGCGCGATCGTGTGCTCGCCGACCGTAACGAGATGGCAGGACCCGGTGACCTCGCGCGCGGCGCCGCGAAACGTGACGTGCACGCGGTGAACCTAGTACCTTCTCGCGCATGGACACCAGTCAGCAGTTCCCGACGCTGCGAGTCGTGACGCATCCGCTGGTGCAGCACAAGCTGACCATCCTCCGCGACCGCTCGACGCCCACCAAGATCTTCAAGGAGCTCGTCGAGGAGATCGCCATGCTCATGGCCTACGAGGCCACCAGCGACATCCCGCTGGAGGACGTTCGCGTGGAGACCCCGCTCGAGCCCTCGGTGGGGCATCAGCTCAGCGGCAAGAAGCTGACACTCGTGCCGATCCTGCGCGCCGGCCTCGGGATGGTGGACGGGATCTACCGGCTGGTTCCCAACGCCCGCATCGGCCACATCGGACTGTATCGGAACCACGACACCCTGGAGCCGGTGGACTACTACTTCAAGGTCCCCGGCGACGCGTCCGAGCGCGATTTCTTCGTGCTGGATCCGATGCTGGCAACCGGCGGCAGCGCGTCGGCGGCGGTGACATCACTGAAACGCGCAGGCGCCACTCGCATCAGGTTCCTGTGCCTCGTTGCCGCTCCGGAGGGCGTCCGCCGCCTCGCGCAGGCGCATCCGGACATCATGATCTACTGCGCCGCGCTCGATCGTGAACTGAATGCGCAGGGGTACATCCTTCCGGGCCTGGGCGACGCGGGCGACCGGCTGTTCGGAACGAGATGAACTGCCGCAGCTAACCAAACCACTCTCTGGGACAGTCCCTCTGCTGCCGCGCGGCATCGAGCACCCACTGCTGTGTCGTCGCGTCCGACAGCTCGGTCGGCACCCGGTTGAACCACGCGTTCGCGTGACGCTGGTCCCCGACGCGGCGCCAGAGCTCGCCGACGAGATACGTCAGTACCGCGCGCTCGTCACGCGGCACGCCGTCGAAGCTCGACAGCGACTCCTCGAACTTCCACGCCGCCTTGCGCCTGAAGAAGCGCTCGGCTTCGACGTCGCCTTCGTCCACGCAGCACCAGGCCGCGCGCAGCAGCAGGTCGGCCACGTGCCGCGACTCCATGCCCTGCCACTCCGCCACCTTCGCGGCCGCTTCGTACTTCTCGGAGCCGACCACGCTTCCGTTCGCGATCGCCGGCGCCAGCTCGTTCCACACGTGCTCCCGCAGGAACGGCGAGACCTCGGACTCTTCCGTGAAGTCGCGCTCCGACCCTGAGAACCCGCATCGGTTGCACATGTGGATCAGGTACGGCAGCGGCTGCGTCCCCGCGGCGCGCTCGTGAAAGTCCGTGCGCTTCCCGCCGAACGAGTTCGTGGACACCACGGCTTGCGACCGGAACGACGTATCACAGATCGGACAGCGAAGCTCGATTTGCTGAAGCGTGGTCATCGCCTGCACTCCTCTGATGCACCTCCACTTGCGAAATAGGGAAAAGGAAAAACCGTGCCATGCGCGGCGCGACGCGTGCTCTTGTTTCGAATGCGCGGCAACCACTATCATTCGCGCCGCGGCCCCACCCACTCTTCCTCGCGTCGTCGGAGATCGGTCGATCGGATGCTGATCAACCTGCTGCCGGACTTCTTCTCGATTCTCGACAGCACCGACCGAGTCGCCGCCTATCGCAGCTATTTCGACAGCCATCGCCGGCTCCTGCAGGCGTACTGGCACAACTACGTCATCGATCCCGACAGTCCCCACTTCGCCGACGTGGTGCGCTCCGCCGTACTCGCCGACCGCGGCGATCTTCGCGCCATGCTGGAGCGAACCGACGTGGTGTCGCTCGTGCGTGACGCCGAGGCGCGGTGCCGGGAGCTGCTGCAGGGCGACGTGGAGTACGACGTTGTGCTCATGGTCGGCGTCGGCGCCGCCAATGCCGGCGAGCTCGTCGTGGATTCGCGTGGCGTCGCGTTCCTGTGCCTCGAGCATTTCACGGGCGTCGCCAACCCGGACACGCAGGGGCTTGGCCTGGATCCCGAGCTCATCCCGCTATGGCTGGCACACGAGCTCGCGCACGTCGTCCGGTATACGGCGAGCGACAGCCGGAGCGAGCTCCGGCGGCTGATCGCCGACTCCGAAGGCGCATACTCCTACTGGGACTCGGGCCGGAGGGTCGCACTCCGGGAGCTGCTCGTCAACGAGGGGCTCGCAGTGCACGTCTCGCAGCAGCTCAGCCCGGGGCACGCCGCATGGGAGTACTTCGGCTATCAGCGCCGCCAGTACGCGCGCGTGCGCGAGCTCGAGCCGATCCTCAATCGCGTCGTGCAGGCCGACCTGGACCGCAGCGGGCTCGGGCTCCGGCTGCGGTACCTCTCCGGCGGCATGAGCGACGAGGCGCGGACCGTGGACCGCTACGTCCTGCCGGAACGCAGCGGCTATTACCTCGGCGCCCGGATGATCGAGCCGGCCATCAGCCAACGCGGGCTCGCCTGGTGCGTGCGCGCGAGCGCGGCCGAGCTCGTCGGGATCGCGAGCGCGTCGGCCGTCAGCGCCTGACAGGGTCGGCGCTACTTCCCAACGCAGAACGAGCGGAAGACGCGATCGAGCACGTCCTCCACGTCCACCGATCCGATCAGCTCCTCCAGCGCCCGCGTCGCTTCGCGCAGGTGCACGGCCGCGACGACGGCGGGCACCGAGCGCTCGCCGAACGCCGTGATGAAGTGCCGCAGCTCGCCGCGCGCCGCCTCCAGCGCGAAGCGGTGTCGCTCCCGCGTGAGCAGTGGCGCGTCGAACGAGAGCGCGCCCCTCTGGGCCGCGAGCGCCCGCGCGATCGCGCTCGATAGCGCGGCCAGCCCATCGCCGGTTTCAGCGCTCACGAGCAGCGTGCCGTTCGAAGTCGCGCGCTCCGCCGCCGGCATCAGGTCGCTCTTGGTGCGCGTGACGACGATCGGCGCGCGCGCGACACCCGCCACGCCGCGGAGCGCCTCGTCGAGCCGCTCGCGCGAGTCGCCGCAGGCGATGACGACGTCCGCCGTCCCCAGGTACTCGCGGCTCACCTCGATCCCCATGCGCTCCACGATTTCGCCGGCGTCGCGCAGTCCGGCGGTGTCGATGAGGCGGATCGGCCAGCCGTCCGCCTCCGTCAGCGCCTCGAGCGCGTCGCGCGTGGTGCCGGGAATGTCCGTGACGATCGCGCGGCGGCGGCCCAGCAGCGCGTTGAAGAGTGACGACTTTCCCACGTTGGGTGCGCCCGCGATGACGACCACGGCGCCCTCCCGAACGACTTCGCCCACCGGGGCCGTGGCGAGGAGGGCGTCGATGGTCTCGGCCACCTGACGCGCGGTGTCCAGGACGCGGCTCGCGGGAATTGGCCCGTCATCCTCTTCCGGGAAATCGATGTCGTAGGCCGTCAGCGCCTCGAGCCCGAGGACGCTGTCGCGGAGGCCTTCGATCCGCCGCGAGAGTCCGCCGTCCAGCTGCGCGAGCGCGACGCGATGCGCCGACCTCGTGCCGGCGTCCACCAGGTCCCCGATCGCCTCGGCCTGCAGGAGGTCGAGCCTGCCGTTGAGGACGGCGCGCCGGGTGAATTCGCCCGGCTCGGCGGGCCGGGCGCCCGCGGCGACGAAGGCCGCGGCGATGGAGGCCGGCGTGATCGGCCCGCCGTGACAGGTGACCTCGACCGCGTCCTCGCCGGTGAACGACGCCGGAGCCCGAAAGAAGACGACGATCCCTTCGTCGATCAGCTCTCCCGAGCGATCCCGCACACGCGCCAGCGTCGCGCGGCGCGGCTCGTCCGGCCACGGCGTGACGAGCCGCCGGCCGATCTCGAGCGCGGAGGTCCCCGAGAGGCGAACGATTGCGAGCGCCCCGCGTCCCGGCGCCGTGGCGATCGCGACGATCACGTCGTCCGCCGCGCGGGCGCTCACGTGGCCGCCGCGACCACCAGCGCTTCGCCCGGTTCGAGAATGCGCACGTCGACTCCGCGCGGATGCAGCTCGATCAGGCCGCGAAGGCGGATGATGGCGTCGTGCGCGCCGGCCGTGACGTGCCTGAACGTGCCCCAGTGGTAGGGAACGAGGTGCCGCGCGCGCAGCCGCGCGAAGAGATCCAGCGCGTCTTCGCTGGTGAGATGGCCCTGGCGGAACGATTTCCGTTTCCACCAGGGCGCGTACCCGATGGGTAGCAGCGCGACGTCCAGCTCGCGATTTCGCATCCAGAGGTGGTTGTCCACGAGCAGATGCGTCGTTTCTCCGAGGCCCGTGTCTCCGGCGAAGAAGCAACTCTCCGCGCCGCTCTCCATCAAGTACATGTTGGCCGCCGCGCGCCGGCGATCGTAGCCATACCGGTTTCCCTTGTGGCGCGCGGCCGCGGCATGGACGTGCAGCGACCCGAGCCGCACCGTGTCGTTCGGCGCCATGGGCTGCGCGTGCGGAAAGCCGCGGCGGTGCAGCCAGCGGGCGATGACCGGCGGCGCGTAGACCGGAACGGATTGCGGGAGCGCCTCGAGGGCCTTGAACGACAGGTGGTCGGCGTGCGCGTGCGTCAGCAGCACGGCGTCGAGGGCCGGGAGATCGGCGAGCGCGATGCCCGGCGGCGCGACGCGTGGCAGGAAGCCGCCGAGCGTGTCCTCGAAATTCGGATCGGTGAGGATGGTGGCGCCGCCAACCTCGATCAGGAGCGTCGCGTGTCCGATGTAGGTGATGCGCATCGCACCCGCCTCCGAGCACGACTCATTCCTTTTTCGCAGCCGATCTGGCGCTTGCCGCTTCCCGTTGGCCGCCTCCCGCCTTTTGCTTCCCGGCTTCGCCTTCCCGCTTGTTGCCTGCCGCGGTCTTGGCGCCGGTTCGCTCCCGCGCGAGGAGCCACTGCTGCGGCAACGCCGCGACGTTCTGGACGGCGTAGTACAGGTTCAGGCCGGACGCAAAATTCCAGAAGAGCGCCGTGAACATCACGGGCATCACGTAGCTCATCATCTTGCCCTGCGGCGACGGCGGCATCCCGCGCATCCCGATCCACGACAGCACGAACATAGACACGCCCATGAACAGCGGCGTGATGAATAACGGATCCCTCAGCGACAGGTCGGGCATCCACAGGAACGGAACGCCGCGCAGCTCGATCGTGTTCTGGAACACGAAATACAGCGCAAACAGGATCGGCATCGGCAGGAGCATCGGCAGGCATCCCAGGATCGGCGTGAAGGGGCTCATGCCGTGTTCCTGGTACAGTTTCATCATCGCCTCGCGCTGCTTCTCCGGAGTGTCGCGATACTTCTTCTGCAGTTCCGCAAGCTGCGGCTGGATGCGCTGCAGCTTCATGCTCGAACGCATCGCGCTCTGGTTCAGCGGCCAGAGGAGCAGGCGTACCAGCACGCCGAAGATCACCAGCACCCACCCGTAGCCGACGTTGAAGAACTCGTGGATCCACAGCAGCATGCGCATCACGATCGTCGCAAATGGCTGCACCAGGCTGTGCGCGAACCCGCCGTACGGATTCACGTTCTCGAGATCGCCCGCGGTCTGGCGCAGGTGGTTCCAGGACTGCGGCCCCGCGTAGACCCGCAGCGCGAAGCTGTTCGTGGCGAGCGGGAGAACCGCGGTCGCGCCCGCCGACGTCGCCTCTCCGTTCTGCCGGGGGCCACCACGCATGTGCACCCCGCGGAACACCGAGTCCGGCTCCACCGGCTGAACCGCCACGACGAAGTACTTGTTGCGCTCCGCCATCCACCGGAACGCTCCCGTGTCCGCCTTGACACTGCCGGGCTCGAGGTCACGGAACGTGGTGCTCGCGACCTCCGAAGCGCCGGGCTTGTAGGCGAACGCCAGGTGGCGCGTATCGTCCTGCACGTTCGCTTCGTCGCTCCTGATGCGCCGGGGCAGCGTCACCAGGAGCCGGCGTGACGCCCCGTCTCCCCGCGCGATTCCGATCGCGCCCTCCAGCCGCATCACGAAACTGTCGGCCGGGAATCGATAGGTGAGTGTGATCGGGTCGGCGGTCGAGATGCTCGTGAACGCCTGCACGATCGTCGCGCCCTCGAGCCGCTGCGGCGCCGCCCTGAAGGCGATCGTGTCCAGCGCGATGGTGTCGGCGGCGTTCACGATCGCCAGACGAAACAGGCGATCGCCAGGCTCCAGCAGGTTCACCGGTGTGTCGCCGGCCCCCTCTCGCAGCGAATGGTGATCGGGCAGCGTCACCTCGGCCGGCGTGCCACCCGGGCTCACGATGCGAAGCAGCGTGTGTCGCGTTCTGACGACCGTGGTCTCGGGGCGCGTCGTCGCGGGGACGATCGGACGAAGCGTCGGCAGCTGCTCGACGACCGTCGCCGGAGCGCGCGTCGCGGGAACCGGCGCCGCCGGCTGCGTCGTATCGCGGGCGGCTCCGGGCGTCGTATCGGTGATCGCCGGGCGCTCACGCTTCGGCGAGGGAAAAATCATCGGCGTCGCGACGATCACGACCGCCGTGAGGCCCAGAGCAAGAAGGGTTCGTCGGTCCATTGAGGCTGCGAGCTACGGCACCGGGTCGTAGCCGCCCGGCCTGAACGGGTGACAGCGCAGGATGCGCCTGAGGCTCAACCATGCGCCGCGCATCGCGCCATGGCGCTCGAGCGCTTCGATGGCGTACGCCGAGCAACTGGGATAGTAGCGACACGACGCGGGCAACAACGGACCGAGGCCCACTTGATAGGCCCGAACGCCGAAGATCAGGAGATGTTTCATGCCAGTTTCGCGGCGAGCGCGTGGATGTCCGACCGGAGCTGGTCGAACGACGCGCCATACGCCTCGCGCCGCGCGCGCAGCAGCAGATCGAACGACGCGGACTGCGCGAGCAGATGAACGCGCGCGAGTTCGCGCAATCGGCGCTTGAGTCGGTTCCTGTGCACGGCGGTGAAGCCGAACTTCGGCACCACCAGTGCCAGACGCACGTGTCCCAGCGGAGTGTCCAATCGCCTGACCTCGAGCAGTTGTGCTCGAATCCGCGTCCCCGACCGGAGCAGGCGCTCGATGTCGGGCGTCCGCGTTACGCGGCGAGAGCGAGGGAGCCCGAGCCTCTGCTCAGGCGCCGGCGTACTTGCTGGGCAGGCGGACCGTCAGGCGCTTGCGGCCCTTCTTCCGACGGCGGGCGAGTGTTTCGCGACCCCATTTGGTTTCCATGCGCGCGCGAAACCCGTGGGTCTTGATGCGCCGCTTGTTCCGCGGGCGGTATGTGGGCTTTCCCATGTCTTGCTCCAAAACCTGTAGTGAAAGCGGGCAGTGCGGAGCGGCAGGATCGAATGTGATCCCCCTTCCCCCACTTCTCACGTCCCACTGTAGTTGCGGACGGTAAACCTATCCGACATCAGAAGATATCTCAAGGCGATCCGGCAGCGTTGCTAATTGCCGTGAGCGCGCGTAGCTTCGCTCCCCCGCCAGTTTTCCACACCGCCACAACCTCGTGACTCTCACCGCACAAGAAGCCTGGACGCGTCTTCTCGATCGTGCGCGCCAAGAGTTGCCGGAGCAAACATACAAGACGTGGTTGGAGCCGACCGAGCCCCTGAAAATCGAGGGCGACAAGCTCTTCGTCGGCGCACCGGACCGCTTCGCGGCCGAGTGGAACGAGTCGAAGCACGCCGAGCTCCTGCGCTCGCTGGCTCCGGTTGCGCTCGGTCAGCCCATGGCGGTGGTTTTCCAGGTGAACGAGGAGCGAAAGAAGCGTCCGCAGATGGACCTTTTTGTCGCGGAAGCTCCCAAGCCTGCTGCTGACGAACAGGGTCAGACACGCGGCACCACGACGCCACCATTAAGCGATCGCTATCTGTTCGACCTTTTCGTGATCGGAAAGTCGAACGAGCTGGCCGCCGCAGCTGCGCACGCGGTCGCGCAGGCCCCTGGCAAGGTCTACAACCCACTCTTCATCTACGGTGAAACCGGCCTCGGCAAGACCCATCTCATGCAGTCCATCGCGCACGAAATCCTCCGCGCTGAGCCCCGAAGCCGCGTCACCTACCTGGGCACCGAACAGTTTACCAATGAGCTGATCGCCGCGATCCAGAACCGCACCACGGGTGAGTTCCGCCGCCGCTTTCGCGAAACAGACCTGCTGCTCGTGGATGACATCCACTTCTTGAAGGGGAAGGAAACGACGCAGGAAGAGTTCTTCCACACCTTCAACGCCCTCTACGAGGCGGGCCGGCAGATCGTCCTGACCAGCGACCGCCCTCCGTCCGAGATCCCCGGGTTGGAGGCCCGGCTCGTCAGCCGGTTCCAGTGGGGCATGGTCGCCGACATCGAGCCGCCCGACCTCGAGCATCGCATCGCGATCCTCCGCCAGAAGGCGGCGATCGACCACCTCGAGATGACCTTGCCCGAGGAGGTCATCCGGTTCATCGCCGAAAACGTCCGATCGAGCGTGCGCGAGCTGGAGGGCTCCATCATCAAGCTGCTCGCGTACGCGTCGCTCAAGCACCAGGAAATCACAATCGAGCTTGCCCGCGAAGCGCTGCGCGACAAGCTCCGGCCGCTGGCCGGCGCCGCCGGCGCCGGACTCACGAGCTACGTGATTCAGGATTCCGTCGCCAAGGAGTGGGGCGTGACCTCGGAAGGGCTTCGGTCCAAGACGCGCACGAAAAACCTCACGGTTCCACGACAGGTCGCCATGTTCCTGATGCGCGAAATGCTCGGCATGCAGCTGGTGGAGATTGGCGCCACGTTCGGCGGACGTGATCACTCGACGGTGATTCACAGTCTCGACCGCGCGTTGGCGATGATCGCGGAGGAGCCGGCAACTGCACAGCGAATCTCGCGACTGAGAACTGCGCTGGAATCCCTGCGTTAACCCACATTCATCCACATGGGACCTCCGCGTTCGACTCCCGGGAGCTCCCGCATGTGGACCCGCGACCAGGTCCACATTTCATTCACACTCCTCGACGCTAGCGAAGCGATTGATGCTCATTAAGTTGTGCAGATCCTCCACATACCAACGCCCGCTACTACTACTACTACATAGTTCTCTATATAAAGCGGTAGTAGGGCTTCCGCTCGTTCTTCCACATTTTGGGGATCGTTGATGCGTTTCACGATTTCGCGTGAGAAACTGCAGGAAGGCTTGAGCGCAGTGGCAGCCACGGTACCGGCAAAGACGACGCTGCCGGTGCTGGCCAACATTCTCATCGAAACGACGGACAAGGGCATCCGGCTTTCCGGTACGGATCTCGACATCGCGGTCAGCACCGAGGTGAGCGCCGACATCGACGCTCAGGGCGCGATCACCATTCCAGCCAAGAAGCTCGCCGAGATCGCGCGGGAGTTGCCGCCATCACCCGTGAAGATCGCGGCCGTGGGCGAGCAACGCGTGACACTCGACTGCGGGCGATCGCACTTCAAGCTCCTTGGCTTGCCGAAGGACGAGTTCCCCAGCTTCCCCGCGGTGAAGTTCAAGGAGAGCTGGCGCGTGCGCGCCGGCGACCTCCGCAAGCTCATCGATCACGTCGCGTTCGCGGTATCGACGGAGGAGAGCCGTCCGATCCTCAACGGCGTCCTCTGGGAACTTCGCGACCAGCTCATGCGGATGGTCGCCACCAACGGCCATCGACTCGCCAAGATGGATGTTCCCATCGCCGCGGCCGGCGCGCCGTCGAGCGACTTGATCGTCCCCCCCAAGGCGCTCGAGCAGATTCGTCGGCTCTTCCCGGAAGACGAAGAGCTGGAGATCGCGCGCGGCGACAACCACCTGGGGTTCCGCTCCCCGTTCACGTCGGTCTTTACACGGCTGATCGAGGGCCCGTACCCCAACTACCAGCAGGTCATCCCGAAGGACAACGACAAGTACGCCATCGCCGACAAGGTTGCGCTCACGGGCGCGCTCAAGCGCATGTCCGTGATCGCGTCGGATCAGACGCACCGCATCCGCCTGTCGTTCAACCAGGCGTTGCTGCGATTCAGCGTTCAGACGCCGGACCTCGGCGAGGCGACGGACGAGCTCCCGGTGCGGTACAACGGCGACCCGCTCGACATCGGCTTCAACGCGAACTATCTGCTCGAGATCCTGCGGTACATCCCGACCGAGGAAGTGAAGCTCACGTTCCGGGCGCCCGAGCGCGCCGCGACCCTCGAACCCGAGGGATGGAACGACCCCGCGTCGTACCTCACGCTGGTGATGCCGCTCCGGCTGGTTGACTGAGGACCAGTGGTTAGTGGTTAGTGGTTAGTGCTTAGTGCTTAGTGGGGCACCTACTAACCACTAAGCACTAAGCACTAAGCAAGAGTTCCAGCCGATAAGCCGGGTTCTGTCGCGCCGAAGCGCGGACGATCATTCGTCTGGGAGCGCGGTCGCCCGCGCCCTCTAGCAGCCTACCCGCAGTGTCTTGATCGAGCCGGGCCGGCTCTCACTGCTTATTTGGCCTTGCTCCAGTCGGGGTTTGCCGTGCCGACATCGTTGCCGGTGTCGCGGTGGGCTCTTACCCCACCATTTCAACCTTGCCTGAGCCCGAAGGCCATCGGCGGTGTGTTTTCTGTGGCACTGTCCGTAGCGCCGCGCTCACGCGCGTCACCCCCAGGCGTTACCTGGCGACTTGCCCTCCGGAGCCCGGACTTTCCTCGAGCTTTCGCCCGCGATCGTCTGGCTGGAACGCAGCTGAAATATAGCGCCCCCAAACCGGATCCGGCGCGTGACGTGAGACCCGCGCAGCGCTGACCGTGACGTGACGGGCTTCGCTAACGTGCGCGCCGGTGCCGATGCGGGCGCCCGGTTGTTCGTCCATTCGCCGCGAAGGTCACATGCCGAGCACCACTACTCACGCGATCGCCGAGCCGGTCCCCAGCGTCGCGACCATTCTCACTCCCGCCGAGCGCGGCCGCGTCGACGCCGCCGGCCAGGGGTTGTATCGCTCCATCCATCGCGACTCGATGAGCGACGTCATGCGCGACGTCCGCGAAGCGCGCGCCTCGGCCGTCGTGCTGAGCGTGAGCTACTGCGAGCGTCGCTCCGCCGAGCCGGTGGCGACGATGGTCCGCGAGTTTCCTCGCGTGCCGACGCTGGCGCTTCTGAGCGAGCTTGGCCCCCGCACGCCCCAGACGTTGCTGGCGCTCGGCACCAGCGGCGTCCGGCGCCTCGTGGACGTGCGCGATTCGTCGGGCTGGAAGACGCTCCGGTCGGCGCTCACCGACGAGTGCGGCAACATCGTGCAGCGCCTGGCGCTCGGGCGCCTCAGCGCGGATCTCGCCGGCGTGTCGGACGACTGTTGGCGCTTCTTCCGGGCGGTTTTCCTGAGCGCGCCGCGCGTGTGCACGGTGCGCCGCCTCGCGCGCGTCCTCGATATCCTGCCCAGCACCCTGATGAGCCGTTTCTTCCGGGCGAGGCTCCCGGGGCCGAAGCGGTACCTCGCAATGGCCCGGCTGGTCCGGGCGGCGCACTTGTTCGAGAACCACGGATTCAGCGTCGCCAACGTCGCCAACCACCTCGAGTACTCGTCGCCCCAGAGCTTCGGTCGGCACGTGCGCTCGATTCTCGGCATCACCGCGGTCGAGTTCCGCGAACGCTACGACGGTGGCGGGATGTTCGAGCGCTTTCGCGCCGAGCTTGTGCTGCCCCACCTCGACGCCCTCCGGCGACTGAGTCCGCTGGCGTACGGCGCAAATTCCGGCGCCCGCGCCCGGGCCGAGGGAACGACGCGCCGTCCGCAATGACGCGCAGCGTTACGGCCGTGGTTGTCCTGATCGCGGCGCCGGAGTATAAGGAGAGTGTCTCCTCCCGGCCGCCTTACGCACGTGAGCCAACCGCGAATGCTTTCGAGAGCGTCCACCCGCATCGGGCTGTTCGCGCTCTTGCTCGGCGTCATCGTGTTGTCGCTGTTCGGCAGTCTCATCGCCGCCGATCGCGCGCTGTCCACGGCGGATCGCGCATCGGTGGAGCTCGACGCGCACGCCGTCGCCCTGGTGATGGAGCGCGAGTTGAGGCTGCTCGCGGAAGCACTCACGCATCTCGATGCGACGCAGGGCCTGGAGGCGCCGCCTCCATCGTTCGACGCCGTTTGGGTGGTCGACCGCTACGGTCGCGTGCACGCGCGCGGCGGCGCTGGCGTGGTGGACACCGCGACGCTCTCCGCGATGGCGGATGCCGTCACGCCGGCGTCCGCACCGGTGGTGCGCGTGGCCTCGCGGAGCGGAGAACCCGACGGCCTCCTGATCGGCGTGCCGTCTCCGCAGCGCGGAGCGCCCGCGGCCATCGCCGTCGGCCTGCTTCCCGGTGCGCGGCTGCTTGCCGCGATCCAGGACAGCGCACAGCGCCGTCCGTGGCTGGTGCTGCGTATTGCCGGCCAGACCGCCGCGGTCGGCGGCAATCGCGACACGATCGAGAACTACCTCACCGCCAAACGAGCCGTGGCGCTCCCCGGCACGCTCGAAGTCGAAGTGGCGCATCTCCAGAGCGGCCGGATGCTCCGCACCACGCTCTGGGCGCTCGGCGTAGTGGGCCTCATCGCGCTCCTCATCGGCCTCGCGCGCGAGCGGCAGCAGACGATGAACTTGTCCGGACGAACCGCCGAGTTGGAGCGGCTCTACCAGGAGGTGGCGCGATCGAACCGGATGAAGAGCGAATTTCTCGCGAACGTGTCGCACGAGCTCCGGACGCCGCTCAACGCCGTGGTCGGGTTCGTCGAGATGCTGCGCGAGGGTGTGTACGGCGAGTTGTCGCCGCGGCAGGCGCTCCCGGTGGATCGCATCGCGGCGTCCGCGACGCATCTGCGCCACCTCGTTGACCGGCTCCTCGACATCGCGAAGATCGCCGCCGGCCGGCTCGAGGTGCACCCGGAGCCGCTCGTGCTCCGGCCGTTCGTGCTGAACGTCGCCAGTGAAATGGAGTCGCTCGTGAGCGAACGCGGCCTGGCGCTTTCGATCGGCGTGGGCCCTTCGCTGCCTCGCATTCGCACCGACACCACGCACCTGCGTCAGATCCTCATCAACCTGATCGGCAACGCCGTGAAGTACACGTCGACCGGGGAGATCCAGGTCCGGGCCGACGTGGTGGGCGACGGCGTCGTACCCGCTCCCGCCCCCGAGCAGTCCGGCAGGTCGATCGGGTCCCCTCCCGATCCCAAGCGCCTTTGGGTGGCGCTCCAGGTGAGCGACACCGGCATCGGCATCGCGCCGTCGGACACGGAACGCATCTTCGACGAATTCGAGCAGGTCAACGCCGGCGCGCGCACGGATTCCGCGCGCAGGGGCACCGGGCTCGGACTGGCGATCTCGCGACGACTTGCAAGACTGATCGGCGGTGAGCTCACCGTCGTGAGCGAGCCGCGGCGCGGTTCGGTCTTCACGGTGTGGCTTCCGGTCGAGGCGGCGCCGGAAACCAGGACCGACTAGGGGGCTGGCTCCTCCCGCGCGAACATCTGCTTGAGTTTCCCGAACAGGCCGTGGCGCTCCTCGACCACGGGCTCCGCGACCGCGGCCTTGAGCTCGTCCGCGAATTCGACTGTGGACGCATAGCGCTTGAGCGGGTCCTTCGACAGGCCGCGCATGATCACGGATTCGATCGATGCGGGGAAGCGCATGCCCGGTCGCGCTGCGTTGAGCGTGATGGGCGGCTGCGAAAGCAGCTGCGAGAACATCTCGCGCGGCGTCTTGGCGGTGTAGGGCAGGCAACCCGACAGCAGGAAATACGCGATGGTCGCGAGACTGTACTGATCGGCTGCCGTCGTCACGAGCTCCCCGGACAGCGCTTCGGGCGCGACGTACATCAGCGTGCCGACGAAGAAGCCCGCACGCGTGAGACGCTGCTCCGGCGACGAGTCTGCGTCCGTCGCGATGCCGAAGTCGAGCAGCTTCACCTGCCCCGACTTCTCGTCGAACATCACGTTCTCCGGCTTCAGATCCCGATGAACGATGCCCGCCGCGTGCGCGGCCTGCACACCGGCAGCGATCTGCGAGACGATGTCGGACACGTTGGCCGCTGGCAGCGAACCATGGCGCCTGGAGTATTTCTCGAGCAGCTCCCCGGATGCCCACTCGATGGCCAGGTAGTGCATCCCCGGCGCGGCTTCGCCGATCTGGATCGTCCGCACCACGTTGGGGTGCACGACGCGCTCGCCGAATCGCGCCTCACGCAGAAAGCGCGCAACTGCCGTCCGATCGTTGCGCAACTTCTCGCGCAGCACCTTGACGGCGACCGTGCCGTGCTCCGGATGGCTCGCGCGGAACACGGCGGACGTGCCACCCTCGCCCACCTCACTTTCGAGCGTGTAGCCAGCGAGCGTACGCCCGACAAGGTTTTCCCGTGGCACAGGGGAGCGAACCTAACTCCCCGCTCTGACGCAAGCAAGCGATCCATTCGCCGTTTTCTTGACAAAGGAACCGCGCTCGTCTATATAGGGCCGCGCAAGTCAAGCGACTTGCCCGGCGCCATTGCATAGGGCAGGATCGTCTCACCCAGCAGGAGGCAGCTCGAATGGCCAGAGGGAAGGTGAAGTGGTTCAATGATGCCAAGGGGTACGGCTTCATTGAGCAGGAAGGCGGCGAAGATGTGTTCGTGCACTTCTCGGCGATTCAGATGGACGGATTCAAGACGCTCACCGAGGGACAAGAGGTGGAGTTCGAGATCCGTACCGGAGAAAAGGGACTCCACGCAGCGAATGTAACTCGCGTCTGATCGTTCCACGCCTCCGCGGTCCTGCCACCGCCTGCCAGCTACCGCTCGGCAGGCGGTGCTGTTTTTGTACGATGTGCCCGCGATGCCCCCACAACCGCCCGCGCTGTTTCTCGTCGACGGCTACGCGCTGATCTATCGGGCGTTCTACGCCATGATCGCACGCCCGCTCACGACGAGCCGGGGCGAGAACACATCGGCGGCCTGGGGCGTAGTCACGTTCCTCCGGCTGCTGCGCGAGAACCACAAACCCGACTTCCTCGGTTGGGTGCACGACTCGGGGACGTCGTTCCGCCACGAAACGTTCCCCGCCTACAAGGCGACTCGCGAAAAGCTTTCCGCCGACCTGCAGGACGACTTCGATCGCGGAATGGAGCGCATCACCGAGCTGCTCGAGGCGTACCGGATTCCGATCATCACCGTTCCCGGATACGAAGCCGACGACGTGCTCGGGACGCTGGCGCGGCAGGCCGTCCAGCAGAAGGTCAACGTGGTGATTGTTTCGGGCGACAAGGACTTCCAGCAGCTCGTGCGGCCGGGCCTCTGGCTGCTCAATCCCGGTCGCGGCGGAGCGGCGAACATCGAGGAACACTGGGTCAGCATCGAGAACGCGTCGGAGCGACTGGGTGTCCCGCCGGCTCTGGTCACCGATTATCTCGCGCTCGTCGGCGACACCTCGGACAACATTCCCGGCGTGAAGGGCATCGGCGAGAAAGGCGCGGTGGAGCTCGTGAGCGCGTATGGATCGATCGACGCGATCATCGCGCACGCGCCGGAAATCACGAAGAAGCGCCCGCGTGAAGCGCTGCTGGCGCAGGCCGACGCCGCCCGCCTGTCCAAGCAGCTCGTCACGATTCGTGAAGACGTCGATGTCACGCTCGATCTCGAATCGCTTCGCGCCCGCGAGCCCGATCACGCGCGGCTGCGTCAACTTCTCGTCGAGCTCGAGTTTCACACGCTGGCGCGTCAGGTCGAAGTTCCCGCCGCGATGGACGCAGTCCCCGAGGCGACGTCGCAGCCCGAGGCCGCGACCCCCGTACTCGCGACCCGCTACGAGACGATCACCACAACCGGGCAGCTGGCGCGCGTGATCGAACGAGTCCGGCAGGCCCGGACGGTGGCGATCAACATCGAGACGATGGTGGATCCGTCCGTGCCCAACCCCAACGATCCGTTGCGCTCCGCGCTCGTGGGGATCGCGCTCGCCATTGAGCCGGGCGAGGCCTGGTATATGCCGCTCGCACATCGCCGCTACGAGACGGCGCAGGCCAGCCTCCAGCTGGGCGCGGACGAGGCGCCGGCGCCCGCGGCGCGAAAGTCCCGGGCGAAGACGCCCGAGCCCACCAGCATCGCGGCACGGGCGCTGGCCGGCGGCGCCGTGGACGTCACCAACCTTCCCCCGCTGTCCGACGACGCGATGCAGCCGCTGCGCGAGCTGCTCGAGGACCCCGCGGTCTCCAAAACCGCGCAGAACGGCAAATTCGAGTTGCTCGCACTCCGTCGCATCGGCATCGAGCTCGCCGGTCTCGACTTCGACACGATGATCGCCAGCTACGTCCTGGACCCGGGGCGTCGGGCCCACGCGATCGACGTGCTCGCGCTGGAGTTCCTCCGGCACAAGGTGACCTCGTTCGAGGATCTTTGCGGCAAGGGCAGGACGCTTGTTCCGTTCGATCAGGTCCCGGTCGAATGCGTCGCGGCGTACGCCAATGAACGCGCCGACATGACGCTGCGCCTCTGGCGCGAGTTCGAGCCACAGCTCGAGGCGATGGCGGGCCGGCGCCTGTTCGACGAGATCGAGATGCCGTTGCTGCCCGTGCTCGCCGACATGGAATGGGCCGGTGTCATGATCGACGTGCAGGGGTTCGCCGACCTCAAACGACGGTTCGAGCGCGAGCGTCTGCGGCTCGAGGGAGCCATCCATGAGGCGGCGGGGCAGGAGTTCAACATCAACTCGCCGCATCCAGCTGCGGGAGATCCTCTTCGACAAGCTGCAGCTGCCGGTGCTCAAGAAGACGCCGAGCGGACCGTCGACGGACGCGAGCGTGCTCCAGCAGCTCGCGGAAGCGGGACACGAGCTGCCGCATGCTGCTCATGGAATACCGCGAGGTGACGAAACTCGAGAACACATACATCGACGCGCTTGCCCGCGCTGCTGAACCCGGACACCGGGCGGCTGCACACGACGTTCAACCAGGCCGCGGCGGCAACGGGCCGGCTGTCGTCCAACGATCCGAATCTCCAGAACATCCCGATTCGTCGGGAGCTGGGCCGCGACATCCGGAGGCTGTTCGTGGCGCCGTCCGGCTCGCGGCTCGTTTCCGCGGACTACTCGCAGATCGAGCTGCGGCTTCTGGCGCACCTGTCGGGCGATACGGCCTTCGTGGATGCGTTCCGGGCCGGTGGCGACATCCATCGCCAGACGGCGGCGCTGATCTTCGAGGTCGATCTCGCGTTGGTCAGTCCGGAAATGCGGGCGCGCGCCAAGACGATCAACTTTGCCACGATCTACGGCCAGGGACCACACGCGCTGTCGCAACAGCTCAAGATCACGCACGCCGAAGCCCGGGAATTCATCGATCGATACTTCGAGCGGTTCACCGGCGTG
This sequence comes from uncultured Gemmatimonadaceae bacterium, assembly GCA_963724885.1. Taxonomy (GTDB): domain Bacteria; phylum Gemmatimonadota; class Gemmatimonadetes; order Gemmatimonadales; family Gemmatimonadaceae; genus DASPMP01. Next base: position 2,097,028 of record CAVRWG010000005.1, read on the forward strand.
CGGCGATATCTCGATTTGTCCGTGGAGCACGCCCGCAAACACGGCTATGTGCAGACGCTCTTCGGCAGGCGCCGGTACGTACCCGAGGTCCGCGAGCGCAATTTCAACATCCGCGCATTCGGGGAGCGTGTCGCCGCGAATTCCCCCATCCAGGGCTCGGCGGCGGACCTCATCAAGATCGCGATGTCGCGCGTCGCTGCGGCGCTCCGCGACCAGGGTCTGGAATCCACCATGCTGCTCCAGGTGCACGACGAGCTGGTCTTCGAGGCCCCCGAGCGGGAGGTGGATCAGTTGTCGGAGCTGGTGCGCACCGAGATGGAAGGCGCTGCCGAACTTGCCGTTCCGCTCATCGTGGATGTCGGCGTGGGACAGAACTGGCTCGACACCAAGCAATAACGGCATGGCGGCTCCTGCAGGCGATCAGCCGCCGTACCGCGAGTTCCGTTCGCGTCGGGAGGGCATGGTCTACGCGATGGACGGCGGGCTCTGGCTCCATCGGCACGTCTGGAAGGGTCGCCCCATGGCGCACCTCGTGTCCACCGACCGCGCCAGGCTGCTGGCGTACGGCGCGCGCGTGGGCCTGCCCGCGTCGCGGCTACAGCACAAACCGCTCAAGGATCCTCGCACCGGCGAACTGCGCGAAGCCTGGCACTGGGACCTTGGCGGCCCGTTCCTTCCGCCGCGCTAGGCCTGCGGCGCGACCACCGCTTCGCCCGGCCGGCGGTCCGGCACCCCGCGCAACATCCACCACGCGGCGATGAACATCACCGCGATGAACGAGACCGCGGCCCGGTACGCGAACGCGGTGCCGAACTGGCCCTCGAGATTGTCCACGATCAGCGCCCAGATGATTGGGCCGACGACGGCCGCGGCGCGCGCGGACAGCAGGAGCAGGCTGAAGTACCGCCCCGCGAGAGTGTCGGGCACCAGTGACAGCAGCACCGGGCGCTCCGTCGCATTCACGCCGCCGAAGTTCAGGCCAATGGCGAAGCCGACGATCCAGAATGCGTTCTTGCCCGGCGCCGCGATCATCGCCACGAGCAGCAGCACCCAGATGCCGAGCGTCGTGCTCAGCGCCCGTTTCGGGCCCACGCGGTCGGCGAGCCACCCGAAGAAATAGCTGCCGAAGATCGCGGGCACCGTCAGCACCAGAAACAGGGTGGTCTCACTGCCCTGTTCGAAGCCCACCGCTCGCACCGCGTAGAGCGTCATGAACCCGATGATCGTTCCGACGGCGTCCTGGTAGACGAAGGTCGTCAGAATGAATCGCATCGCGCCGGGGTGATTGCGGGCGTCGCGCAATGTCGCGGCAACGTCCGCAAAGGCGCGACGCCATTGGGCGGGCGCCCGCAACGGGACCGGCGCGCGGTCACGGCAGAACACGAAGAACGGAATCGAGAACAGCAGGAACAGGAGCGCCGTCGGTACGAATGTCGAGACCCGGCCCGCGTGCTCGGTGAAGGGCAGGGTTCGCAGCGCCGACATCAGTCCATCGCCGAGTGGCCCGATCACGGGCAGCCCGCCGGTGAAGAACGGAATGACGAGCAGGACTCCGACGATCGATCCTACGTATCCCGCGGCCACGCCGATTCCGGACATCCGGCCCTGCTCGTGAGCCGGAACCAGCTCCGGCAGCATCGCGTTGTAGAATGGCAGCGCGGACTGGAATGCGTAGTTGCCCACGATGAATGCCAGCAGCACCCACTTGAGGTCCCCGAAGCCGGGACTCCATCCAGGCGGCTCGATGGCGCCGCCGATCACCTGGCTACCGAACACGGGGACGGTCGTTTGCCCCAGGATGCCGATGCAGGCGCAAGCCACGACCGCGATCAGCGTGAATGCCACCACAAAGCCCTTGCGGCGGCGCCGGGCATCCGAGATCGCGCCCAGCGCCGGAATCGACAGGAGGACGAGCAGGCTTGCGATGCCGTTGGCGATCGCGAACGTCGTGTTCGAGGCCTTGAGGTCGCTCACGAGCCACACCACGAAGTACAGCGTCGTGATGTTCATCGAGAAGATCGTGTTGGCGAAGTCGTACAACGCCCAGCTGAAACGCTCGCGGAGCGGCGCGCGCTCGAATACGTGCGCCTCTCCCGCGGAACCGTACCGTGTCGTCAGCGACTGTGAGGATTGCACGCAGGTTTCCGATTGACGTGTCTTCGCCGCACCACAAATTAGGTCCCATGTCCAATCGGCGCGTCCGCACATCGACGCCGCTGCTCTGCGTCGCGTCACTCGCGATCCTGGCATGCGATCGAAGCGGCTCGGTCTCAGCCCGCGACTCGGCCGGCGACAGCGCGCGGCTGGCGCAGTCGGCGCGCGACGCGTCGGCGAACTGGGCATCGGAGCTCGGCCCCATCCTGGTCGTCCCGGCGGACACGGAAAGCGCCGGTGTCGTCCTGTTCCCGGAGGACCCGTCGCCGCGCCTCGTGGCTTCGGGTCCCCTGACGCTCCTGAATGCCGCGGGCGATTCGACATCCGCGCCGGCGCAGCTCGTCGTCTCGGATTCGCAGGTGTGCGGCGAAGCGCCCGTGGTGCAACTGGCCGGCGCCGCGACCGACACGTGGTCCGTGGGACTTCTGGGACGACCGGGCCGCGTGATTCCCATGGATTCGATCGAAGAGTTGCCCTCGGCCGACTCGGCCCGGGTCGCGGCCGACATTGCGCGACTCGCCTCGACGCTCCCGATGCCTTCGGAGTCCCGCTTCGGCGGACTGCCCTTCGTGGTGCTCGCCGCCCGGCGCTTCGACGTCAACGGCAGACAGACGCTCGTGGCGCACGTAATGCGCAGAGTGCCGCAGGAAGCGGCGCCGCTCGAGGAGCACACCCTGCTCATCGCCGAACGCGCGTCACCGGCGGACAGGCTCGAGCCGGCGTTTCACGCCCGTTCGGAGGGCGGCGAAGAAACGACAGACCGGTTCGAGGTCCTCTCGGCCATTCGCGGCGACTCCACGATCTATCTCATCGTCGCGCGGGACCGCGCGGCGCGAACCCTCTACGAGGTTCTCGAGCGGGGAAGCAGCGGCGGATGGCGCGTGCGCTGGTCGCGCGCGCTGTCGTGCTGAGGTGCCTAGCGGCCTGAAACCGTACGGCCGAGATAGGCCGGAGCGACGCCCCGCCCGAACGCTCCGAGCGCGAACAGGGTGAGCAGGTACGGGATCATCAGCACCAGTTCGTAGCGTACTGGCCATCCCAGAGCCTGCACGACGAACTGGAGCGCCATCGCCGCTCCGAAGACGAGGCTTGCGGCCGCGACGCCGGCTGGCCTCCATCGGCCGAGCGCCACGATCGCGATGGCGAGAAACCCACGCCCTGCGGACATGCCTTCCGCGAACGCGCCTGCCTGCGCCAGCACGAGCGCGCCGCCGGCGAGCCCGCCCAGTGCCGACCCGAACACCACGGCTCCGACGCGAACGGCCGTGACGTTCACTCCCGCGGCGCGGGCGGCTTCCGGTTCGTCGCCCGACGCGCGGATCCCGAGACCGATGTGCGTTCGATACAGGACCCACCAGACGACGGGGACCATGGCGATCGCGAGATACGTGACGTTCGCCTGACCGAACAGCGCGTTGCCGATCACCGGAATGTCGGAGAGCACGGGGATGTGCCTGGGCCCCTCCGCCCCAACGATCAAGGCGGCATCGGCGCCCCGTGCGCGGAACAGCACCCCTGTGGCGCCGAGCGCAAGCATGGTGAGCGCCGTGCCCACGATGATCTGATCGCGACGCATGACGACGGAAAACATGGCAAGGAGCAACCCGATCACGACTCCCGCGCCGATGGCCGCCGTGTAACCGACAGTCGGGTGAGCCGCGCCCAGTGCGTACGCCGCGTATGCCCCCGCGATGATGCATCCCTCGAGCCCGAGGTTGATCACGCCGGCGCGCTCGGAGACCGTCTCACCGATTGCAGCAAGCAACAGCGGAGTGGCCGTGCGAAGGGCCGCCTCGAGGAACGGCGCAAGTTCGTTCATGGCGCGGGCGCCATCCCGGCGCTGCCCCGGGTATGCGGTTCGGGCGCAGAGCGTGCTCTCGGCCGCGCCAACCAGCCCCAGCCTCCGCTCGCCGCTACCACCCCCAGGATCGCGAGGGCCTCCAGCACCGACGCCACGACAGACGGAACTCCGGCGTCGCGCTGCATACCGAGCGCGCCCGTTTCGAGCGTCGCGAACAAGAACGCAGTCCCAAGAACGCCGAGCGGGTGCAGCCGGGCGAGCACCGCGACGGCGATCGCGGAATATCCGTAACCCGGCGACAGATTCTCGTAGAGCGCATGGGTGACACCCAGCACCTCCATCGCGCCGGCGAGGCCGGCCAGTGCGCCGCTCGCGACCAGCGCGGCGAAGGTGACCCTTCCAACCCGGACGCGGCCTGCCGTTGCAGCGGCCGCCGGCGACGCCCCCACCGCGCGGAGCCGGAACCCGCCGGCCGTTCGGGCGAGGAACCACCAGGCCACAACGGCGCACGCGATGGCGAGCGCGATGCCGAAGTGCAGGCGCGTTTCAGGCCACAGCGTTGGAATGCGCGCGGCGGCGCTCACCGGCGAGGTCTGCGGGTAGACGCGCGTCGGCTCCTGCAGTGGGCCGCGCACGAGATACGACACGAGGTTGGCGGCGACGAAATTGAGCATGATCGTGCTGATCACCACCAGCACCCCGAATCGCGCGTGAAGCGCCGCAGCGATTCCTGCCCACGCCGCGCCAGCCGCCGCGCTCGCCGCCAGTGCCAGGAGCAGCGTCAGCGCTCCAAGCGGCGGCGCCATGAGCCCGACGACGGTCGCCGCGACGGCGCCGAGCAGCAGTTGGCCCTCGCCACCGATGTTGAACACCCCGGCGCGAAACGCGATCGAGATCGCCACGCCCAGGACCATCAACGGAATGGCTCGTACGAGCGTGCCGGAGAACAGCGCGCTGGGCGTCCCGAGCGATCCTCGCCAGAAGGCCTCCAGGATCTGGGGAACGTCGGCCACGGCCAACTCGACGATCACGCGGCACCGAGGATCGCGCGTCCGATCGCGTCGCGGTCGAGCGCCGCCTCGCGCAGTTCGCCGTGATGCACGACGAGCACGCGCGTCGCCAGGGACAGGAGTTCGTCGAGATCGCTGGAGTACAGCACGACTGCCGCGCCGGCGGCCGCAGCGTCGCGCAGACGCGCGTGGACGAACGCGGTGGCGCGCATGTCCAGCCCGCGCGTGGGATTCTCCGCGACCACGAGGTCCGTTTCCCGGTCCAGCTCGCGCGCGACGACGAGCCGCTGCTGGTTGCCTCCGGACAGCGCCGCGGCCACGGTCCGCGCCGATGGGGCGACGATGCCGAACTGGCGGATCAGTGTCCGGGTCCGTGCCGCCAGCTCCGCCCACGGCATCAACCCGCGACGTCGTCCCAGCTCGTGCAGTCCCACGTTCTCGGTGAGCGTGAACTCCGGGATCAATCCGTCGCGCAGCCGGTCGGCCGGGATCACCGCAATCCTCTCGGGCAGCTGCAACTCTCCGCTCGTGACGGGCTGAAGTCCCGCGATTGCCGCCAGCAACTCGCGATGCCCGGAGCCCTCGATCGCGGCAATCCCGACCAGCTCGTGGCGCCTCAACGTGAACGACGCGCCGCGAATGCGAACGACCCTTCGTCGCGTTTCCGAAACGATCTCGATGCCTCGCGCCTCCACCGCCACGGGGCCGGTCACCGCAGGGGCCGCAGGCGACGCCGATTCCAGCGGGGTCGCGTCGCCGAAGATGGCGCGCGACAACTGCTCCTCGCTGCTTTCGCTCACGCGGCCGGTGTACGCCACTCGGCCGCGTCGCAGAACCGTCACGGTGTCCGCGACGGCCAATGCTTCCCGCAACTTGTGCGTGACGAGCACCACGCTTCCGCCGTCCCGCGCATAGCCCGTGATCCAGCGCAGCAACTCCTCGATCTCGGCGGGTGCAAGCAGCGCAGTCGGCTCGTCGAGTATGAGCAGGCGGGCGCCGCGCGAAAGCGCCTTGAGAATCTCGAGTCGCTGCTGCTGGACGATGCTCAACTCACGGACGAGCGAATCTGGCGGCACCGCCAGCCCCGCCGATGTGGAGGTGCGTTGGAGCAGATCGCGCGCCTCCGCCGGACGGAATACGCCGCGTCCCCCCAACATCAGGTTCTCTATCGCGGTCAGGCCGGGAACGAACGAGTGGTGTTGGTGAACCATGCCGACACCGGCGAGCCTGGCCCGGCGCACCGAGTGGACGCGCATGGACTCGCCGAACAGTTCCACCGTACCTGCGTCGGCGCCGGCCATGCCGAAGGCGATGCGCATGAGCGTGCTCTTGCCGGCTCCATTTTCACCGAGCAGCGCGTGGACGCTCCCGGGGAACGCGGTGAAATCAACGCGGTCCACCGCCACGGTATCGCCGAATCGCTTTACGACGCTCCGCATGGCCAGCGCTGGAGCGCTGCCGGAGGTGCTCACAGCCCCGTCGGTATGTCGACGAAGGACCAGGGAACGTCGAACCGCTCGCTGACCAGTGCGGCCAGAGCTTGTACGCCGAGCGTCTCCGTGGCGTAATGGCCCGCGTAGATCACGACCAGTCCCTGCTCATTGGCTTGCACCGCCGTGTGATGCGTCCCCTCTCCGACGATGAGCGTATCCACGCCGCGTTCAACGGCTTCGGCCAGCGAATCCGGCGAAGCGCCGGCGCCAGTGACAATGGCCCATCTCCTGGTTCTGCGTTCCGGACCGTGTCGCGTGCAAACGACCCCGGACCCGAACCGCGCCGAGAACTCGCGAACCCTTTGCGCCAGACTCGTCGTCGCCTCGTCGCTCGAGCCCATCACACCAATCTCGACGCCCCGGTGCCGTCCGAACGTCCCGCTGGTGTGAAGCCCCAGCGCCTTCGCAAGCAGCACGTTGTTCCCGACGCCCGGGTGCATGTCCAGGGGAATGTGAGACGAGTACACCGCGAGGCCGCCCGTGATCGCGGCCTTCAGGCGCTCGAACGGCGCACCGACGATTCGCTGTGCGCCGCCCCAGAACATGCCGTGGTGCACCAGAAGGAGATCCGCCCGCTCGCGCAGCGCCGCCCCGACCGAGTCGGCCGAAAAGTCGACGGCCGCGGCGATCCGCGTGACGCTGCTGCCGCCGGACAACTGGAGACCGTTCAGCGCGGCGTCGGAATCGGGGACCTCGCCGGTGCGCAGCTCATCGTCGAGGAAGCGTGCGACCGCCGCGAGGTCCGCCATGCCTACGGCGTTTCTGCCGAAAACGCCCCCGAGTGGATTCGGGCGCTGACCGAATCGATCTGCGCCAGCGTGCGGGCCGGGATGCGCGCGCGGAGGACGGGATTGATCATCAGCCGAACGACGTCACTCTTCGCGTCGAACGTCACGACCCTCGGGCGGAAGTTGCTCGCCTTCACTTCGCGCGCGACCTCGAGGAACGCACGGGGGAGGTCGATCACCACGCTCCCCAGTGTGACCTCGGGCGCCACCGCGTTCTGGTCGGCGTTGGATCCGATCACGAACGTGCCCTGCCGCTCGCGCGCCGCCTGGAACACCCCCAGGCCCGCGGCGTCCGCGTTCTGAAAGATGACGTCGGCTCCGCTCGCGATCTGCGCGATCGCCTGCTCTTTCCCTGAGCTCACGTCATCCCAGTTGCCCACGTACGCCGTGAGCACGCGCGCGCCCGGCTTGACGCTGTGAACTCCACGCGCGAAGGCCTCGAAGCTCTCCTTCACGGGCGGCAGCTCCGTTCCCCCAATGACGCCAACGACTCCGGACCGGCTCATCCCGGCCGCAAGGATGCCCGCAAGATACGAGGCGTCGGAGAAGCTGAACTTGATCCCCGCCACATTATCGCTGGACGTGTTGCCGCTGGTCGTCACGTAGATCGTTCGCGGAAAGTGCGGCGCGACCCGCTTGGCGGCATCCTGAAACTCGAACCCGTGACCGAAGACCAGGTTGAACCCGCGGGCGCCATACTCGCGAAAGTTCTCGTCGAAATCCGCCGGCGTCCTGGTCTGGATGTGGCTGACCTGGGCGCCAAGGCTGTCTCGTATCCGCATCAGCCCGGCATAGGCCCCGCCGTTCCAGGACTGATCGGAGATCGGGCCGGGCGTGAGTAGCGCGACGCGGAACGCCGACGAGTCCGCGCCACTTGCCTGTCTTTCCGTGCGGTCTGATCCCGCGCAACCGATCGTGGCTCCAACGAGGATCAATCGGCCGGCTGCGCGAACGTTCACGCGCGCTCCCGATTCGGTCCCAGCACGATATCCAGCACTCGCTCGAGGTCGTCCGCCGAATAGAACGCCACCTCGATGCTTCCGCGCTCCGGCCCGGTCAGGCGAATGTGCACATCCGTCTGAAGCCGGCGCCGTAGTTCGTCCTCCAGGCGCTTGAGCACTGGCGACCCCGACACGGCACCCTTGGTCACCGCCGCGCGCTTGGGAGTATGCGGCTGCTGGATTTCCCGGACGCGACGCTCCATCTCGCGAACGCTCAACTGGTGAGCGACCGCCTCGTTGGCGAGTGCGAGCGCGCGGCGGTCGTCATCCAGGGATACGAGCGACCGGGCATGCCCGGCGCTGAGATGACCCCGCTCGACGATTTCCAGCACCTGCGGCGGCAAGTGCAGTATCCGGAGCAGCGAGGTGATGGAAGTACGGTCCTTCCCGACCGCTTCGGCGATCTGCGCGTGCGTGTAGCCAAACTCCTCGGCGAGCCGCCGATAGCCGCGCGCCTCTTCGACTGCATTGAGGTCGGCGCGCTGGAGATTCTCCACCAGCGCGAGCGTCAGCAGCGTCCTGTCGTCGACGTCGCGAACGATCGCGGGGATGTCGCGCCATCCCAGGCGCGTTGCGGCACGCAGTCGCCGCTCGCCCGAAATGAGCTCGAACCCGTCGGTCGCTGGCCGCACTGTGATGGGCTGTAGCAACCCTGACGACTTGAGCGACGCCTGAAGCTCGGACAGCTCGGTTTCGTCGAAGTCGCGTCGCGGCTGATACGGATTGGGCCGGATGTCCGTGATCGCGAGGCGCTGGTAATCGCTTGCGGGGGCTGCAGCTGGAGGCGCGACCATGGTCGCCGACGCTCCAGGGATGAGCGCCTCGAGCCCGCGACCCAGGCGCCGTGGCTTTTCGATACTCATTCGTTTGGCGTGGAAGCGATGGCTACCGGCGGGGCAACGTTTCGGGTCCTGTTCATGAGCTCCTCGGCGACTTTGACGTAGGCCTGCGCTCCCACTGACGCGACGTCGTACAGGATGATCGGTTTTCCAAAACTGGGCGCTTCGGCGAGCCGCACGTTGCGCGGAATGACGGTCTCGAACACCCCGGCGCCGAAGTATTCACGCGCGTCCGCCGCTACCTGACGCGAAAGATTCAGGCGGGCGTCGTACATCGTGAGAAGCACGCCGTCGATGACCAGTCCCTCGTTGACGCTGCGCTGAACGAGGTGGACCGTGTTCAGGAGCTGCGAGATGCCTTCCAGCGCGTAGTACTCGCACTGCAGAGGGATCAGGAGCGAGTCAGCCGCCGCCAGCATGTTGAGCGTGATGAGGCCAAGCGACGGCGGGCAATCCACCAGGACGTAGTCGTAATTGCTCCGCAGTGCTCCCAGCCCGCGCGCCATTGCGCGCTCCCGATCCTGTTTGGTCACGAGCTCCACTTCGGCGCCCGCGAGGTCCGGTGTGGCCGGCAGCACATCCAGGTGCTTGAATTGCACCGAATGCACAACGGCCTCGGCTGCGACGCTTTCGTCGAGCAACACGTCGTAGGTGGTCCTGTTGAACCGGTCGGGCGTGAGCCCGACGCCGCTCGTGGCATTGCCCTGCGGATCCCCGTCCACGAGCAGCGTGTGCTGCTCGGCGGCAGCCAGGCTTGCCGCCAGATTCACGGCGGTGGTGGTCTTGCCGACACCGCCTTTCTGGTTGGCGATTGCGATGATGCGCGCCACTAGGTCTCTCTCGCTGCGAGGTGTCGCTGAACGCGCTCGAGCAGGCTTCGCGACGGCTGGGGACGCTCGAGATAGTCCGCGTATTTCGCGCGCCACGCCTCGAATTGTACCCGCTTCCAGCTGGTCGGCAGATTCTCGTGGATGACCGGAAGGGCGCTCTTCAACTCGCCACCGCGGAGCATGTAAACGTAGAGCTGCCTCCCGCCATGCGAATAGGGCCCGAAGACGCGCCCGCCGAGGAGGCGTTGGACGCGCTCAAGGGTCTCGAGATCACGCCGGTGCATCCGGATCTCGAGTGAAGGCTGGGCGCGGTCGCCGGTGAAAGATCCCTCACCGACGATCAGCCCCATGGCGAACCCGAGGTCGAAGTCGTGCACGAGCGCGAAGATATCAAATGTGCCACCTACACACAAGGTGCCACGTTTCACATCCGACTCATCCGCCGAATGCCTCCCAATCCTGCCGCGTGACTCGATCCCCTGAGAGGTCACCCGCTGGTGGCGATGGGAAGGGCCAGCGAACGGATTTCTCATCCACTGCGCCTCAAACCGCATTCTTCTTTCAGCGCCTCTCGATCCGGATGGCGGACCTGGCCCGGTCGTTCGTCAGATTTGGCGAGGATCGGCGGATGATTAAGCCGGGTCTACGGATTCCAAAGGAGCACACTCGACCGATCGACCCGTCCCATTCATGCCGCCATCCGCGTGCAGTGCGCACGGCACGAAGGTCGGATGGGAACCGGCTGCACCGCTTCGCGACATGCGTCAAGGCCGTACCCTCAACGGGGAGCTAGGCGACGCACGAAGGCAGTCACACCACCACCTCCGGTGCCGCTCGGTGCAATGGGTCAGTTGCCATCTGCCGCCGAGAGGATGGCGCCTGGGGTAGTGAAGACATGGGCGCCCGACGCGCCGTCAATGCCGCGCGGTCATCGGCCTCAGCCAACCAGGCACCGAGGCTGTCTACAAGCCAACGACACCGAGGACGCCACCCAATGGAAGGGTCGCGACCATGAGAACGGCCGGAAGCCCATCGATGTCGAAGCCATTCGACGAGCGAGTCGCAAGGCCAGCTCCGCCGCCGACAGCGGTGACAGTCACGCGGGAGCGCGGGACGAATCAGGTAGCGCCGGTGCGCCAGGAGCCGTCCTAACGACCCGACTGAACGAACTGCCAGCGAGCGTGAACGGTGGCTGTCACCGTCTCCTGCCCCGGCTCGATCGGAACCGCGTCGGCGACGCCGGCCCTCATCTCCATGGCCCGGTATGGGCGTGGCGGACCGGGAACATAGGAGTCCGCTGCCCTCATCTCGAGCAATGGCCCCAGGCTTCCGCCAGCTGCACGGGCCATCGCCTCTGCGTCAGCCCGCGCTTTGGCCACGGCGGCCGCCAGCGCAGTCCTTCGCGCCGAGTCGGCGTTGCTGATTCCGAACTGAAGTGAGTTGATCTGATTCGCGCCGGCGGCGAGGGCGGCATCGATGATGGGGCCAGTCTGGTCAATGCGCTTGAGCTCCACTGTGACGTTGTTGGTCACCAGGTAGCTCGTCGTGCGCGGCGCGCTCTGCCCTTCCCGGTCATAACGCGTTTCCGGAATCACGTTGAAGCCGGACGTCGAGATCTGCTCGGCTGACACGCCTCGGGCTTTGACAGCCTCGATCACGGCCCGCTGCCGCTGCGAGTTCTGGGATGCGGCCGCGGCCGCGGTCGCTGCCCGCGTCTGGACGCCAATGCTGATCGTTGCCTTGTCGGGTGCGACCCGGACCTCTCCCTGGCCGCTCGTGACGATCTGCGGAACGGTTGGCCGCGTCGGCTCCTGGGAGGCAGCCGTTCCTGAAAGACCTGTAAGGAGCCCCATCGCGGAGACAGCCCGCACAGCGAAACGGGTCATGGTTTCAATCCTCCTAAATAGTAGCAAAGAGGTACTAAACAGCGCTGGTCATGCTGCTTCGCCGCCGACGTTCCACTTCGATCACGAGATTCTGGAGGTCAGACGCGCTGACACCCGGCACCCGCGCGGCCTGCGCCAGGGTAGCCGGCCGGAGAGACCCCAACTTCTGGCGCGCCTCGGTGGAGAGTGACCGCAGCTCCTTGTACGGAAGCTCGGCCGGTAGCGCGAAATCGCGCAGACGTCGAAGGCGGTCGGCCTGCAGTCGCTCGCGCTCGAAATAGCCGGAATACCGCAGTTCGAGCTCCACGGTCAGCACGGCGTCCCGGTCTTCAGCCGGCACCCCAACGGCGGCGAGCAAATCGGCGAGTCCCACCCCGGGCCTCTTGGCTACTTCGGCGATTCGCATACCGTGAGGAAGCGACGGCTCCCCTGCCGCTGCGAGGAACGGCGCGGCCGTTTCGGGGTCGATGCTCGTGGTCCTCGCGCGCTCCGCTATGGCCTGCTCGTTTGCCAGCCGGCGCTCCACCACGTCCGACTCGGCAGCGCTCAGTAAACCGGCGCGCTGTGCCAGCCTCCCAAGCCTGCCCAGTGCGTTGTCCTGACGCACGGTGAGCCGGAACTCCGATCGTGAGGTGAACAGGCGGTAAGGTTCGTCCACCCCACGTGTTACGAGATCGTCCACGAGCACGCCGATGAATGAGTGCTCACGGAGCAGCTCGAGGCGCGGGAGATCCAGCGCGAATGCAGCAGCATTGGCGCCGGCAACTACGCCTTGTCCCGCTGCTTCCTCGTATCCCGTGGTACCGTTGATCTGGCCGGCGAAATACAGTCCGGATGCCCGCCGCACTCCCAACGTCGCGTCGAGCTGTGTCGGCACGTAGTAGTCGTACTCGATGGCGTAACCGGCCCGGGTCATCTCCGCGCTCTCGAGTCCCGGGACGCTGCGAAGCATCGCGACCTGAACCTCCGCGGGGAGAGAGGTCGAGAGGCCGTTCACGTACAGCTCCGTCGTATCCCGTCCCTCGGGCTCCAGAAAGAGCTGATGGCGCTCGGCGTCCGGGAACTTCACGATCTTGTCCTCGACGGACGGACAGTATCGCGGCCCGCGCGAGCCGATTGCGCCCCCGTACATGGCGGACCGGGAGAGGTTCTCCTGGATGATGCGTCTGGTGTCGTCGCTGGTGTGCGTGATCCAGCACGGCATGTGCTCCGGGTGACGCGTGACAACGCCCTCGCGACGCGGAGTGGGCCAGAAGTGAGACCACGAGTAATCGAATTGCTCGATTTCGCTCTGCTGCTCCTGCAGGTGTGCGTAGTCCACGGTTCGGCCATCGATGCGCGGAGGCGTGCCGGTCTTGAAACGGGCTACCTCGAGTCCAATGCGCTCGAGCTGTTCGGCGAGATGGGTCGAGGCCGCCTCCCCAGCGCGGCCTCCCGAGACCCGCGTCTCGGTCCCGATGTGAATCCTGCCGCGCAAGAAGGTCCCCGTGGTAATGACCACAGAGCGAGCATCGAAGGTCCGGCCTTCCAGTGTCTCGACGCCGACCACTACCGAGTCGTCCAGCCGGAGACGCGCAACGGTGCCCTGGATTGTCCGGAGAGTGCGATGCTGTTCGAGGAGTGTCCGGACAGCGCGCCGATAGAGTCCGCGATCGCACTGCGCGCGCGGGGACCAAACGGCGGGCCCCTTGCTGCGATTTAGCATGCGAAACTGGAGCGAGGCAAGGTCGGTCGCCCGACCCATGATGCCGCCGAGCGCGTCCACCTCGCGCACCACCGTCCCTTTTGCCACACCGCCAATGGCGGGGTTGCAGGACATATGGCCGATCATGTCCAGCGAACTGGTGATCAGACCGACTCGCGCTCCACGGCGCGCTGCCGCCACCGCCGCCTCGGTGCCCGCGTGACCCGCACCCACAACGATGACGTCGAACTTTGCTTCCGGCTTTGCAGACGAACCGCTCATGACGTGAACTTATCCTTTTCCGGTATCTTGAGTGCGCTCATGCCCATTCGGATACACGCGGGTGCCCCCACTTTGTTCATCAAGCGGTCGGCGTACGAACGAGCAGGGCTGGTTCGCGCCGCGCTGGACGAACGGCTCGGCCTGACGGCGGACGAGTTCAAGGTCGAGGGCGACGCCATCGTCATGGGACCGGTCCACGACGCCGACGCGCTCTCGGCGCTGCTCGGCGACCTGGAGGGGCTCGGCCTCGTGTTCTACGATGACTTCTTTGAGCTCAGCGGCAACTGGCCCGAGTGGCTCACGGTTTTTGCCGGCTCGACGGGTCCGGGACGCAGCAGCCCTTCCCAGCCACACTCGTAGCACCAGCTCGTCCGGAACCAGGGCAGCAGCCGGTTCCAGGCCGGGGACGCCACCCGGACCGTGGGCTGGTCACACAGGGGGCAACGACTGTCCTCGGGCAGCATGAAGTAGAAGAACACCGTGGCCGCGATCGCCCGCAGGACGAAGAAGGCGATGAAAATCACGCCGAAGATCGCTACGTCCGACATACCGCTCCCCCCTTCTGCTCTAGAGGCGTTCTTCCACCGCCGTCCAGGGCTCAACGTACGCGACGTCTCCTTCCACGCGCTCGATCACAACCTCGCTGTCCACGGCGCCCGCCGCCGTCGTCTGTCTCTGCCGGTCCCCGTCGGGCGACCAGGCTGCCCGCAGCTCGTGTTGCTTGCCATCGAAGACGAAGACGATCCGTCCCCCACGGCGTCCGGCCACCTTCGCGGTGCCGGCGTCACTCTCGATGTACTCGACCACGCGAGCAACGTGCCCCTGAAAACGGTACCGGGGATCGTCATCCGGGTCGGTCGATGGTGCGGCTGCCGACCGTCGGACAACCCAACGAGCGCCAGCGCCCGCGAGGCCGCCCAAAATGAGAACCGTCGCCAGCCAGCCGGCAGTCACTCGCGGTCCGGCGTTGTCGGCTCGGGAATAGGTCATGGCGCCAACCACCATCAGCCAGGCGGCGAGCGCGAGCGGCCACGCCCGGTGGTATAGCCGCTCTTCGGCCACCCGCCTCACGCCAAAGAACATCACGCGCACCGCCAGCAGCAGCCCCGCGAGGAAAAGGATTACCGCAACGGCTCTCACGTGTTTTCAGGCTCCGAGGTTTTGCATAAAGAAGCGACGGTCAACGGCCAGGCCTGCTCCCGCACCAGAATGCTATCTCAAACCCGTTCCAGTGCCTCGTCGAAAAACCGGAAGATACGAGTCTCGGCATAGTACGACGGTCGCCACGGCCAATTCCCCCCGACGAATCCGACGTGTCCCCCGGAATCCTGAATCTCGACCTGGATCATCGAATTCGCTTTCGCGACCGTGGCCGCCCGCGTCAGCGCATCGATAGGCAAGAAGGGATCGTCGCGTGACGACAGCAGGAACGTGGGCACGCGAATGCCGGTGAGAAACCGGATGGCGCTCGATTTCTGGTAGTAGTCGCGCGCGTCGGCAAAGCCGTGTACCGGCGCCGTGACCACGTCGTCGAAATCGTACAGCGTACGGGCCAGGGCCAGGCGGCTCCGGTCGAACAGATCCGGATACTGCGCCAGCTTTGCCACTGCCTTTCGGCGCAGCGAGCGCACGAAGTTGCGGTCGTAGATGCGGGCCACTCCGTGCGAAATGTGTCGCGCGCCCGCCTCCAGGTCGAACGGCACCGAGACCGCCGCGGCGGCCCGGATCTCGGGCTCGAGCGCTGAACCATTCTCGCCAAGCCACTTCAGCAAGACGTTTCCGCCGAGAGAAACGCCCGCCGCCAGCCAGCGGCTGCCTGGCCAGCGCTGACGCAGTGCGCGGAACGCGAACGCCAGATCGGCGGTTTCGCCCGAATGGTAAAAACGCCTGGCGAGATTCGGCGCCGAACCGCATCCGCGGAACACCAACAGGGTGGCGCCCCACCCGCGGGCCATCGCCTGCGACAGAAAACCGCCCACGTAGTGCGATCGCGATCCGCCCTCGAGACCGTGCAGCATCAGCAGTCTCGGGGCCTGCTTCTCTCCGCGGACGTGATGCAGTTCGATGCTGTCGCCGTCGGAAGCGACGAGGCATTCGATGTCGGTCTCGATTGGCGGGAACCGCCTGACGAACCTGCCCCACAACGTCTGGAGATGGGCGTTCGGTAGCCACCATGCTGCGCGATACCTATACTCGGCGCTTCTGCTCCCTGGCATCGCGAAGACTCAGATCCGGCCCGGCATGGAAGTACAGATCTTCGGAGTGAAGAAGAGCGCCGATACGCGAAAGGCGCAGCGGTTCTTTTCGGAGCGGCGCGTTCGCGCGCACTTCGTGGACCTCGTGGAGCGCCCGATCGCGGCGGGCGAACTGGAGCGCTTCATCCAGAAGTTCGGCCTGGACAAGATCATCGATCGCGAATCGAAGCGGTTTGAAGAGCTGGGCCTGAAATACGCGCAGCCGTCCGCGTCACGCTGGATCGACAAACTGATCGAGGAACCGCTGCTGTTGCGGTTGCCGCTCGTGCGCCGGCTGGGACAGTCGCCAGCCCTCACCATCGGCCACGCCGAGGAGACCTGGGAATCGTGGATCGGATAGGGCATTAGCGGACGGCGCGTCGGCGTGTGTTCGACGTCAGAACTCCCCGACGAACCCGATCTCGACCTCGAGATCCACATTGAAGCGTGCCTTCACGCCCTGCTGTGCTTCGGCGATCAGCGCGCGAACGTCGCGGGCGCTGGCGTTGCCGAGGTTCACCATGATGTTGGCGTGAATGTGGGAGATCTGTGCGTCGCCGATGCGCCGTCCCTTCATTCCGAGCTGATCCACCAGCCGGCCAGCGCCGAGCCCTTCGATCTTCTTGAAGATCGAGCCGGCGCTGGGATGCCAGTCCAGCCACGGGTGCTTGCCGCCGCGCCAGCTCAGATTCTCCTGCATGATCCGGTGCATGCTTGCCGTGTCGCCGCGCGTCAGACGGAACGTCACCGCCAGCACGATGTCCCGGCGGTGATGGAACACGGAATCGTCGTATCCGAACTTCACGTAGTCGGCTCCGACAGACTTTCGCTCTCCTTCCTGGCTCAGGATCTCGCACGACTCGAAGACTTCCGCGATGAACATCGTCCGCTCCCGCTCGGGCGCGGGCGAGAGGAAGTGCAGGTTCTGCCAGATGGCGCCACCGACGGTGCTCGGGATGCCCACGTAGTGTTCGAGCCCCGACCAGCCAAGGCTCACAGCCTCGAGAATCAGGTCCTTCACGACAGCGCCGCTTTCCGTGCGGAGCCGGCCGTCTGCGTCGAACGCGTGCGCGCTCGCGACATTCCGAATGACGAGACCACGAAAGCCCCGGTCGCCAATGAGGATGTTCGCGCCCAGTCCAAGGACGAAATGCGGAAGATCGAGCTCCCGGGCGAGCGTTACCGATCGCGCGAGCTCCTCGGCGGACTGCGCCTCGTAAAGGAGGTCCGCCGGTCCGCCGATCTTGAATGTCGTGTAAGGGCCCAGCCTGACATCGCGTTTGACTCGATCGGCGCCAAGCGCCCGATTGACGACGTCGACTACGCTCGTAGAGCCTGCGGTCTTCATGATGCGTGGGAAACAAACATTGAGGCACCATGCTCGCCACGATCACATGCGGCGCGCCGATTGCTCGTCAGCCTCTCTCGTTGCGGGCCTTCCCGCTTGTGAATAAATTCACAAATTGCGCGATACCCGCGACACTCTCTGGTGTTGAACTCTTGGCCAAACTCGGAGGCCCCTAGCAATGCGGTTCCATGGACTGACGCTCGTTGTGGCGGTTGCCACGCTGAGCGCGTGCGGTGGCGGTGAAAAGGCGACGACAGATACAACGGCGGCTGCGCCGACGGCAGGCGCAACGACGGGCGCGGCACCCGGTGCCGCTACTGGGACCGGAGCGGCCATGCCGGTCACGGGCACCTGGCACGAAGTGAAGATGGTTGGCGATGAGAAGGGATATCGGTTCGAGCCCACCGACCTGACGATCAAGGCCGGCGACGGTGTCCGCTGGGTGATGATCTCCGGCGCGCCGCACAACGTCTCGTTCCAGAACGTGGGCGCGGGTGCCAAGGTCCAGCTCTCCGCAAACATGCCGAACCAGTTGTCCGACCTCTCCAGCCCGATGCTCCTCAACGCGAACGAGAAGTACGAGGTGTCGTTCGCCGGCGTGCAGCCCGGCAAGTTCGACTACCTGTGTACGCCGCACCTCGCGAACAACATGAAGGGCTCGATCACGGTGCAGTAAGTCACGGCGCCGTAATGACAAGGAAAGGCGGGCGCACTCGCGCCCGCCTTTTGCATTCCAATCCGGCGTGCCCAACCAGACGCCCGCCACGCGCCGCCAGCCACGGGCGGCAACCGATCTTCGCCGCGCGATCTCGCCCCAGACGTGGCTCGCGAATCGTGCGCGCAACGCGCTGCGGCGGCCGGCGTTCATCGGCGCGATCAGCGCGGGCACGTTCGTAACGGCGCTGGTCTCGATGATCGTTGTGCCGCGGGCTCAGCGACGGGACGCTGAACCCATTCGCACGGCGCCGCGGCCCGATACGTTGGCTCTCGCATCCAGCGCGGCGACGGCGAAGGTCCGGCTGGCGGAAGCAGATTCCTCGCTCGCGCTCGCGCGCAGCCGGTCGACTGCCGCGGCGGCGGACAGCTTCGCCCGAACGAGCATGGCGCAACAGGATTCGCTCCACGCGCGGCTGACTCGGTTCGAGCGGCTTCTGACCCTTGCGGCGCAGGCGCCGCTGTTCTCGTCGTACAAGGCGCTGGCTGAAACGCCGGAGCTGCGCGGTGACGTGCGCGTCGCAGTCCTGCTGGACTCCCTGTCGATCATCGAGCGCGAGCGTGAAGCCGTCGGCGCGGCGGGCGGTGTCGACCCGGTATTCGTATCGCTCACGGCAAGAGCCAACGAGATGGGAAGAGCCATCCAAGCAATCGCGACCCAGCATCGAGCCGCGCTGCTCGCGGAGCTCTCGATCGCCGAACCAGCGACGTCGGCCGGGTCCGGCGGCGCCGCGCCGGTCGATACCGCGCTCCTGCTGGCCACACGCGATTCGTTGCGGCTTGCCCTGGCGCAGTCCAGCGCCGAGTTGTCGCGTCGGCGGGAGGTCTCGCGCGGTCTCGATCGCGATGAAGAGCTGGCCCATGCACGTGCTACTGCGGTTGCCCCCCCGCTCGCCATGCTCGGAGCCGCCTTCGTTCTGAGCGCGGCGATCGGTTTCGGCTTCGCGTTTCTCGGCGAACTGCGCCGGCCCCGGGCCGCGGACGACGCGGAGCTCGAACGGTACCTGGGTGTCCGCGTGCTTGCGACGGTGGAGACGCCGGTCCCCTCGGTCGACCGGGGCCGACGCCAGGCGGACCGCGCCGCGCCGCCGTACCTCAACCCGGGAGCTCAGGGATACCAGCTCGCGTATCTCGGCCTCTCCACCGAGCAGCCCAGCGTCCTGATGACGACGGTCACGGGCGACGATCCCGCCGTGGCCGCCGTCGTGTGCTGCAACATGGCCGCTGTCGCAGCGGACGAGGCGCGCAACACGCTCGTCATCGACCTCGAGCCCACGTGCAGTGCCTCCGCCACGCTGCGCGTGCGCGCGCGACCCGGATTCAGCGACATTCGCTCGGGCCAGGCGACGTGGCCCGACGCCACAGTCGCCGCGCCGGTTGGACGGAACAAGACCGTCGACCTCGTACCGTGCGGCGTGTCGGGTCGTGCCTCGACCGATCAACTGATCCAGGCGATGCGGCAGGATACACCGCGCCTCGCGCGATACTACGACGCGGTCCTGGTGATAGCCGGTGCAGCCGACGTGGCGGCGGGCTTCCCGACGGCACTGCTGTCTCCCGACGTGGTGTTCTGCGCGCAGGCCGGAGTCACGCCGCTCAAGAAGCTGCGGACGCAGCTCGAGCGCATTGGTTCGGCCGGCGGAGTGGTTCGCGGTGTCGTGCTCTGGAACGCCGAGCGACCGTCGTTGCCTACGCCGCGAGAGGTGGAGGAGACCTCGCGCAAGCGCTTGCCTGCCGAGCAGCGCATCGCGGTCGCAGCATCCGGACCGGAAGGCCGATAAGTTTAGCCCGTGACCAGCGGTTACTCCGATCGCATCAATCACGCGCTGGCGTTCGCGGCCAAGCATCACGACCAACAGGTCCGGAAAGGCACGCGCCTTCCCTATCTCACGCATCCCGCCAACGTCGCGATCATCCTGACACGGTACGGCTGCGACGAGACGACGATCGTCGCCGGCATCCTGCACGACGTCATCGAGGACTGCGTGACGAAGGACTACTCGCACGAAATGCTCGAGCAGCGCATTGCGAGCAAGTTCGGCGCCGACGTCCTCGACACCGTTCTCGCCGTGACGCACCGCATCCATGACGACGGCGGTGGGGAATTCTCACCCGAAGAGCGCAAGCAGGACTATCTCAAGCGGCTTGCCGGAGCGAACGAGCGCGCCCGCTGGGTCTGCGCGGCCGACAAGATCCACAACGCCAACTCGCTGCTCGCCGATCTGCAGCGAACGATTCAGCCGGAGAACGTCTGGGCGCGATTCAAGGCGGGCAAGGACGGCACCGTGCGGTGGTATCGCTCGGTCTACGACCGGCTGGACGAGCTCGGATTCGCGGCGCCCATCATGCCGGAGCTCGAGAAGTCGGTCCAGGCGCTCGAACGCGCGTAGCGGCTCACGGCCCTGCCGTCACCGGGGTGGAGGCTGCGGCGCGATCGGCGGACGTGTACGTGCGCGCCACGTATCCCTCGAGGATCGCGAGGAACTCACGCACCAGGCCCTCGCCCTTCAGCGTGATGAGAAGGGCGCCGTCCACGTAGACGGGAGCCTTGGGCTCCTCGAAGGTTCCCGGCAGGGAGATGCCGATGTTCGCGTGGCGGGACTCTCCCGGCCCGTTCACCACGCAGCCCATCACGGCGACCTTCATGCTCTCTACACCCGGATGACGGGCCTTCCAGTCGGGCATGCGGCTGCGGATGTAGGACTGGATCTCCTCAGCCATCTGTTGAAAGAAGGTCGATGTCGTGCGGCCGCACCCGGGACACGCGCTGACCTGAGGCTCGAAGCTGCGCAGGCCGAGCGACTGAAGCACCTGCTGCGCGACACGGACTTCCTCTGCGCGATCTCCGCCGGGACGCGGCGTGAGCGAAACGCGGATGGTATCACCGATCCCCTCCGCCAGCAGAATCGACAGCGCCCCGGTGCTGGCGATAATGCCTTTCGCGCCCATTCCGGCCTCGGTGAGCCCGAGATGGAGCGGGTAGTCGCAGCGAGACGCGAGCCGCCGGTAGACCTCCACCAGATCCTGGACGTCCGACACCTTCGCGGAGATGACGATGCGGTCGTGGCCCAATCCGGTTTCTTCCGCCAGTTCCGCGGACCGGAGCGCGCTCGCGATCATCGCCTCGATGTACACGTCTTTCGCCTCGCGGGGTTGGGCCGCCCTCGCGTTGTGGTCCATCATCTCCGTCAGCAGGTCCTGGTCGAGCGATCCCCAATTGACGCCA
This sequence comes from uncultured Gemmatimonadaceae bacterium, assembly GCA_963724885.1. Taxonomy (GTDB): domain Bacteria; phylum Gemmatimonadota; class Gemmatimonadetes; order Gemmatimonadales; family Gemmatimonadaceae; genus DASPMP01. The sequence continues at coordinate 2,118,318 of CAVRWG010000005.1, forward strand.
ATGCGAACCGGCTTGTCGTGCACCGCGGCGATCCTGACGATCGTCCGAAAATTCTCGTCGCGCCTTTTTCCGCCGACGTTGCCCGGGTTGATGCGATACTTGTCGAGCGCCGAGGCGCAATCGGGATGCTTCGCCAGCAGCAGGTGCCCGTTGTAGTGGAAGTCTCCGACGATCGGCGTGGGAGCGCCCGCAGCGCGGATGCGGCGAACGATCTCCGGTACGGCGGCCGCCGCTTCGTCGTTGTTCACCGTGACGCGGACGATCTGCGATCCGGCGTTCGCCAGCATCAGCGACTGTTCCGCCGTGGCCGCCGCGTCCGCCGTATCCGTGTTGGTCATCGACTGCACCACCACCGGGAAGTCGGAGCCGATCGGCACCAGACCAACCCAGGCAGTCGCGGTCGTCCGTCTCGAGGCGAAGGTCATTGCTGCTCTCAAGATACCGATGTGGCACACTCGCACGTAGCTTGCGGCAGGCCAGCCGAGAGCGACGCATGAACGACGACGTGCCCGACACCCAGGAACATCCCAGCGAAGCGCCTGCCGGCGAGGCGGCTGCACCGCCCGTCAAACCAAAGCGCCGGCGCTGGAAGTGGCTGTTCATCACGCTCGGCGTTCTCGTCCTCGTTCCCGCGACGCTGTTCGCGATCTGGAGCTGGGTGTCCCTGACCTACACGTATTCCAGCGGCGATCGCGCGGGATACGTGCAGAAGTTCTCCGAGAAGGGGTGGGTCTGCAAAACCTGGGAAGGCGAGCTGTCCATGGTCAACATCCCGGGCGCGGCGCAGGAACGCTGGAGCTTCAGCGTGCGCGACGACAGCATCGCCCGCGTGCTCCTCGGCGAAATGGGGAATCGTGTTTCGCTGAGCTACGAAGAACATCGCGGCGTCCCGACATCCTGTTTCGGCGAGACACCCTACTTCGTGAACGGAGTTCGTAAGGTTCAGTAGGCGAGTCAGCCATTGACCGTCCCAGGCACCGCCCGTACTTTCGCTGCGCATTTCCGCGGAAGCACGGGGCCTCCGCGGTTCATCGGCGAGCGGAGGCACGGGACGAGTCGTTCCGTGCGCCGCCAGGTTTCGAGGAGCAGGTATGCGGACGACCGGAAAAGTGAAGTGGTTCAACGATGCCAAGGGGTTTGGCTTCATCACACCTGACAGCGGAGACAGAGACTGCTTCGTGCACTACAGCGCGATTCAGGGCAATGGCTTCAAGACGCTGGCGGAAGGCGAAGCGGTGGAGTTCGATCTCGTCCAGGGCGCCAAGGGTCCGGCGGCGGAGAACGTCGCGCGAACGACTGGCTGATCCCTTCCTCTTCTCGAGCAGAACGCCGGGCGACGATACTCGCCCGGCGTTTTTTTTCGGAGTCAGGTCCGGGGGAGACGCGGCCGTCCGCGCTTCACGTGCCCGAGAGACTCGACCGCCTCGGTCATTCGCTGCCGCAGACGCCTCTCGATCCGCTCGGCGTCGAACGCCAGAGTGACACCCGAGTCGAGCTCACACGTCAGCCGGTTGGCCACGCGATTGGCAAGCGCGAAGTTGACGAGGGCCACCGCGCGTGAGACGGGAACTCCGAGGTCGGAGGTGAGAAGTCGGGACATCTCTATCGCGAGCAGTCCCTCGCCACTGATCTGTCGTTCGACGCCCTGCCTTCCGCCGACAACGCCAGGCAGGTCGTGGTGCGACAGGAGATTGTCCAGCCACTTGAGTGGCGTGGACAACGTAAGTGAAACAAGACGAACGCTATAGGCTCGAGGCACAAATAATCCTAAAAGAATAGGAATAGAGGGCCATCGAAGCCGGCGCTCTAATTTAATTCCTGTGCCACGAGGATAATATTTTTCACGCCTCCGCAACAGTGCCGCCCACTGTGTTGGGAACCGCACAACGCCTCGACGGTACGTTGCGAATCGCACGGCTGGGTGTCTTTCAAGCGAACGGACTCAGCCAGTTCGCCTCGATACAACATTCAGTCTGCACACTTCGGAGGATTTCGCCATGCGTCAGCTGTCCCGTACCGCAGTTCTCCTGGCGGCATTCTGCTTTACCGCCACCGCGCTCCACGCCCAGAAGCCCTCGTTGAACATCTCCGCCGGCGCATCGATGCCGACGGGTGACTTTGCGGATGCCGCGGAGATGGGCTATAACGCCGCGATCGGCATTGGCTTCAAGCCGCCGCTCGCTCCGCTCGGTCTTCGCGTCGAGGGAATGTTCAACTCCTTCGGTTCCAAGGCCGTTTCCGACGAGTCGCTTCGCGTGATGGGGCTGTCGGGGAACGCCACGTACAGCCTCGTCCCGCAGGTGTACCTCATCGGCGGCGTCGGCATGTACAACTCCAAGGCCTCGGGAACCGGATCGGAAGCATCAAACGATTTCGGATTCAACGTAGGCGCGGGCGTGAACATCCCGCTCACCGGCTTCGGCACATACGTCGAGGCGCGTCTCCATCGTGTGTCCGGGGAAAACGACAGCAGCTTCCAGTTCATCCCGATCACGTTCGGCATCAAGTTCTAACCAGCGAGTCGTAGTCGAAGGGCCGCGTCCGGCAACGGGCGCGGCCTTTCGTTTTCCCGTCTTGACGACTTCGGCGGCTTGGTGCTTCTTGAAGCTCGGGTTTGTATACAATACTCGGGGGGCTCCATGCGTCGCCGTGCCATCGCAGCCGTGCTCGTCGCACACGTCATCGCGCCGTCGGCCAACGCACAGATCTTCATGTCCGAGTCCGCGAGCGGCTCGCGCGGAACGTGGGGCTTCGATGTGGGTGGCCAGTTCGCGCAGCCGGTCCACGGATTTCGCAGCAACGTCGATGCTGCGTGGGGCGTGGGCGCGTCGGTGCGGTATCACCTGCCCCGATTCGAGTTTCTCGGTGTGCGCGCCGATCTCTCGTACCTGAACTACGGCAGCGAGACCAAGCACGTGCCGCTCAGCCCGACGCTGAACCGCGTGACGGTGGACATGCGCACGTCGAACAACATCGTCGTCGCCGGCGCCGGTCCCGAGTTGATGATCACCAGGGGGCCGGTCCGCCCATACGTGTTCGGCTTCGTCGGCTTCTCGTACTTCTACACGGAATCGTCGGCGAGCGACGACGACTCCGATGGAACCTTCGCGTCCACCACGAACTTCGACGACGGTGGTCTGGCGACCGGAGGCGGCGGCGGATTCAAGATCCCGCTGCGCATCAAGTCGGTGGACGCGTCCGTCGACGCGGGCGCGCGTTACACGCAGAACGGGCTGCGCAGCTATCTGGTGCGCGGCGACATCGTCGACCTGCCCGACGGCTCGCTGGCGTTCACACCGCGGACGACGCGCGCCGACTTCTGGCAGTACCACCTCGGCATGTCGTTCTCGCCGGGGCGGCGCCGCTAGAAACCAATCGCCTGGCGCGCGGCTGCGAGCTGAGCGCTGACGGCCCGCGGTCCGGTGCCGCCCTCGACCTCGCGCTGCTCGAGAGAACGCGCCGGGGCGAGCGAGTCGCGGACATCGGCCCCGAAGAGCGCGTGCGCTTCCGCGAACGCCTCGATGGGCAGGTCCTGCAAGTCACAGCGTTCCCGCTCGATCCGGCGAATGAGCCCGCCAACCGCCGCGTGCGCTTCGCGGAATGTGGCCCCGCGCCTCACGAGGTAGTCCGCCAGATCCGTCGCCATCATCGAGCCCGACACCGCCGCGTTCATGCGCTCGCGCTGGAACGTCGACTCGGCGAGTGCGCCCTGCACCGCGGGCAGCACCAGCAACAGCGTGTCCACGGCGTCGAACAACGCGCGCTTGTCGTCCTGAAGGTCCTTGTTGTAGCTGGACGGCAACCCCTTGATCGTCGCGAGCAGCGTCACGTGGTCGCCAAGGAGGCGGGCGGCCGAGCCGCGCGCCAACTCGAGCGCATCGGGATTCCGCTTCTGCGGCATCATGCTCGACCCGGACGTATAGGTGTCGCCGAACTGCACGAACCCGAATTCGCTGGACCCGTAGATGATCAGATCTTCCGCAAAGCGCGACAGATGCGCGCCCGCGAGCGCACACGTGAACAGCAGCTCCGCCACGAAGTCGCGGTCGCTCACCGCGTCCATCGAATTCGGCGTCACCGTTTCGAAGCCGAGGGTGCCTTGCAGCAGCGTACGCGAGATCGGATACGCGCATCCGGCCACTGCGCCGGATCCCAGGGGAAGCGCCGCGGCAGCCCGAAACGCGGAACGCAGCCGTTGCCGGTCGCGCTCGAGGGGCCAGAAATGCGAGAGCATCCAGTGCGCGGCGGAGACGGGAATTGCGCGCTGGAGGTGCGTATAACCGGGCATGACCGCCGTCTCGAGTTCGGCGGCGCGGTCCACGATCACCTGCTGCAATCCTCTCACGGCGGCGTCGATGCGCTTGCAGGCCTCCATGGACCACAGGCGGGCCGCGGTCGATACCTGATCGTTGCGGCTCCGCCCGGTGTGAAGCCGGGACGCAACATCGCCGATCTCCTCATGCAGCAGGCGATCGATGAGTGTGTGCACGTCTTCGTCGCCGGGGCCCGGGGACTCGCCCTCCTCCAACCGCGCGGCAACGGCGTCGAGGCCACGCTCGATGGCCTTGCTCTCGTCGAGGCTCAACACGCCGGCGCCCCAGAGGGCTACGGCCCAGGCCTTCGACGCCTGTACGTCGAAAGGCCAGAGACGAAAGTCGATGCCGATCGAGTTGTTCAGCGCGTCGAACGCCGGCGCGGTACCGGCGCCGAAGCGCCCGCCCCAGAGCTTATGGGTCTTCACCGGCGTTCCAAGCGGAGCAACGGTCGTCACGCCACCACCAACTTTGCGTCGTCCGGAGCGGCCACGGCGTCGTCCGGCGCCGAGACCCCGGCGCCGTTCCCGTTCTGCGCCGCCGCACTCCTGGCCATCGCCTGGTCCTTGAGCGCGCGGACGCGCTGAGAGAGTCCGAAGAGGCGAATGAAGCCCGCCGCGTCGCTCTGCTGGTATACATCGTCCTCGCCGAACGTCACAAAGCGCTCGTCGTACAGCGCGTGCGGGCTCGACCTGCCGGCGACCGCGATGTTGCCCTTGTACAGCTTGAGGGAAACGGTGCCCGATGACGCGCTCCTGGGTGACGTCCACGAAAGCGTCGTACGCGTCACGCTCGGTGGTCCACCACCGGCCCTCGTACACGAGATCCGCGTACCGCGGCGCGATGAGATCCTTCGAGGCCAGGGTGCGACGATCGAGCACCAGCTGCTCCAGCTCCGAGTGTGCGGCGTACAGCAGCGACCCGCCAGGCGTCTCGTAGACACCGCGCGACTTCATGCCGACCAGGCGATCCTCGACAAGGTCGATGACGCCCACGCCATGACGTCCGCCGATTTCGTTCAGCGCCGTGAGCAACTGCACGGGCGCCATGCGCTTCCCGTTGACGGCGATCGGCGTGCCGCGCGACGAACTCGATCGCGACCAGCTCGGGCTTGTCCGGCGCATTCTCCGGCGTGGCGGTGAGCATGAGCAGGTCCGCCGGCGGCGAAGCCGCGGGATCCTCGAGCACGCCGCCTTCGTGCGACAGGTGCCAGATGTTCGCGTCGCGCGAGTAGATCTTCTCCTTGGTCGCGGCAACGGGAATTCCGCGAGCCGCGGCGTACGCGATCGCGTCCTCGCGGCTGCGGATGTTCCACTCGCGCCACGGCGCGATGACCGGAAGCTCCGGCGCGAAGCTGGCGTATGTCAGCTCGAAGCGGACCTGATCGTTGCCCTTCCCGGTGCAGCCGTGAGCCAGCGCATCGGCACCGACGCGGCGGGCGACCTCGACCTGCCGCTCGGCGATCAGCGGTCGCGCCATCGACGTGCCGAGCAGGTACTTGCGGTTGTAGATGGCGCCCGCCCGGAGCGTGGGGAAGATGAAGTCGCTCACGAACTCGTCGCGCAGATCCTCGACGAAGCATTCGGTCGGCGCCGGAGGCGAGTGCCTTCGCACAAACGCCTTCCAGCTCCGCGTCACCCTGACCGATGTCGGCGGCCACGCAAATCACGCGGGCGTCGTAGTTGCTCGATGCAGCCACGGAACGATGATGGAGGTGTCGAGCCCGCCCGAATAGGCAAGCACAATGGTGCGGGGCATTCGCGATGCTCCTTGAATTGTTAGTATGCAGCTACGCTGCATAATTAAACATGAATCTGGCGCCACGTCAACGGCCGAAACATGCTGGTTAGAGGGCTCTACCTTCGAATCCCGAGTTCAGCCGGACTGAGCCAGCGCGGTCAAGCGCACCGTCACCTCCTGGCGTGCCTGGGCCGAGCGACAAATCACGAGGATCGTGTTCTCTCCGGCGACCGTCCCCAGAACTTCGCGCCATCCGGCCGCGTCGATGGCCTCGGAGATCGGCTGTGCGCCGGACGCCACGGTATGCAGAACGATCAACTCCCCCACGCCGTCGATGCTCGAGAAAAGCTGCGGAAGCATCGTCTCCAGAGAGGGTTTCGCTTCACCGGCGATGGTCTCTGGCAGCGCGTATCTGGCGCCGTTGTCACCCTGCACGCGGACGACTCCCATGTCGCGCAAGTCGCGCGACAGCGTGGCCTGCGTCGCGGTGACGCCGCGCCGATCCAGCATCCGGCGCAGCTCCTCCTGCGACCCCACATCGTGGGCGCCGATGAGCTCGAGAATCGCGGCTTGCCGTTCTGCCTTGTGTGCCATGTGCTCCACCATTCCGGGCCCAGAAATCCCCGCTTCCACAGCGTCGCGATCCGAAACTGCTGGTTGACGCAGCGCGACTGCATTATTATGCATTATAGGTGAATAAAGTTCCAGTGGGAGTACTCGGCGCCAGCGGCTATGCCGGCCGCGAGCTCTGCGCACTCATCAATGGCCATCCGGGCCTTACCCTGGCGTTCGCGACCGCGAACGAGCAGCGCGGCTCGACCGTGCGGATCGGAGCGCGCGACGTCACCTTCGTCGCCACCGAAGACGCACCACTCGCGCGCGCCGAGCTGGTGTTCAGCGCGCTCCCGCACGGCGCCTCGAAGGAGTGGGTGACCCGGGCGCGCCAGAGCGGCCCCAGGGTCGTGGACCTCTCGAGCGACCTTCGTCCCGGCAACGGCTGCAGTTCCGGCGCGCCCTACGGACTTACGGAGCTGGCCCGCGAGCAGGTCCGGACCGCGGACGTCGTCGCGAACCCGGGCTGCTATCCCACCTCCGTGCTGTTCGCGCTCGCTCCTGTCGTCGCCGCGGACATGCTCGCTCCCGGAAGCACCATCCAGATCAGTTCCGCCAGCGGCGTCAGCGGCGCCGGGAATTCACCCAAGCGCGAACTGCTGTTCGCAGAAGTCTCGCAGGACTACCGCGCCTACGGCGTCGGGAACACGCACCGCCACCTCAACGAGATGCGGGACACTGTCGCCACCTGGGGCGCGGACGTGGATCTGGTGTTCACGCCGCACCTGCTGCCGGTGTCGCGCGGCATCCTCTCGACGATGACGATCGAGCTCAAGGAGCACAGCGCCGATCCGGCTTCCATCTGGCGCGACGCGTTTCGCGGCGAGCCTTTTCTCGAGTACGCCGCCGAGCCGCCGTCGCTCCGGGACGTCGCGCATCGCAACGTCGTGCGGGTTTCCGTCTGCCCGCTCGCGTCGGTACGGCGCCCTACGCTGCTCGTCCTGTCGGCCATCGACAATCTCATGAAGGGCGCGGCGGGCCAGGCGGTCCAGAACGCGAACGTGATGCTAAACCTCGACGAAACCGCGGGGCTCCCGGCGTGACGCGCGTCATCAAGATCGGAGGGCGGCCACAGGCCGATCCCAGCCTCGCCGGCCTCGTCGCCGAGGCGTGGGACGCGCTGTCCGGCGCCATGGTGCTGGTGCACGGCGGAGGCGACGACGTGTCCGCCCTCCAGGAGCGGCTTGGCGTCACCGCCCAGTTCGTGGATGGCCGGCGCGTGACGTCCGCTCAGGACCTCGAGCTCGTTCGCATGGCGCTGTCGGGGACGGCGAACAAGCGCCTCGTCGCCGCGCTGGTGCGCGAAGGTGTTCGCGCCGTGGGCCTTTCGGGGGAGGATGCTTCGCTCATCGCAGCGACGCCCATAGACGCCGGCCGCCTGGGCCACGTGGGCGCTCCGCAACGCGTGAACAGCTCGCTGCTCCTGCATCTCATGGACGGCGGCTACTTGCCCGTGATCTCACCCGTGAGTCGCAACATCGCCCACGAACTGGGACCGGCGCTCAACGTCAACGCGGACGACGCGGCCGCCGCGATCGCGGTGGCCATCGAGGCGGAGGAGCTGGCCATCGTGAGCGACGTGCCCGGCGTCATCGTGGACGGGCAGCCCGTGGAGACGCTCACCGTCGCCGAGGTCAACAGCCTGTTGCACGACGGGCTCGCGTCCGGCGGGATGCGCGCCAAGCTCATGGCCGCCACGGTGGCCCTGGCGGGAGGGGTCAAGGTCGTCCGCATCACGGACCTGCGCGGCATCAAGCGGCGCGATCACGGTACACGAATTCAGCAGGGGACGGACTAATGGCACTTCCAGCGCTGGAGATTTGTACGAGCGACGAGGGCAACGAGAAGACGGGCGACACACCGCTGACCGACGCCTCGCGTCAGGCGGTGCTTCCCACGTACAAGCGCACCGTCGAGATGACGCGGGGAGAGGGCGTCTATCTCATCGACGCCGACGGCAAGCGATATCTCGACTTCGTCAGCGGCATCGCGGTGAACGCGCTCGGCTACAGCGATGCCGGTCTCGTCGCGACGATACGCGCGGCGGCGGAAGGGCTGATCCACGTCTCGAACCTGTACTGGACCGCTCCCGCCGCGCGTCTGGCGGCCGGCTACGTCGAGCGCTCTTTTGCGTCGAAGGTCTTCTTTTGCAACTCGGGCGCGGAAGCCAACGAGGGCGCGTTCAAGTTTGCCCGTCGCTGGGCGCGGACGCGCGGCGACGCGAAGCGCGACATCTTCGCGCTGCGTGGCTCGTTTCATGGTCGTCTGTTCGCGAGTCTCGCCGCGACGGACCGCCCTGGCTACCGGATGCCGTTTCGGCCGCTGGCAGGCGGCGTCAGCATCGTCGAGCGGAGCATCTCCGATCTCGCGCAGGCAATGGATGCGGAGACGACCGCGGCGCTGATCCTCGAACCGGTTCAGGGTGAGGGAGGCGTGCGCGTGCTCGATCCGGGGTTCGTGGGCGAATTGCGCGCCATGACGCGCGAGCGCGAAATCGCGCTCATCTTCGACGAGGTCCAGTGCGGCCTGGGCCGCACCGGGACGTTGTTCGCCTACGAACAGTTCGGCGTGGAGCCGGATCTCCTGACGCTCGCCAAGCCGATCGCCGCCGGGTTCCCGATGGGCGCGGTGCTCGTGAACGACGAGATCGCGGCGGCCGTGAAGCCGGGCGATCACGGTACCACCTTCGGTGGCGGTCCGTTCGTGGCCCGCGTGGCTGAGTACGTACTCGAACGCTTGAGCGATCCGTCGCTCCTGGCCGCAGTGCGGGACAACGGCGCCTGGTTCGGCAACCAGCTGCGGGAGCTCTCCCGGCGCACCGGACGTATCCGTGGCGTTCGCGGAGCCGGGTACATCTGGGGGATAGACGTCATGGGGACGGCCGCCCATGTGGTGAGCGAAGCGCAGGCAGCCGGTCTCCTGGTTTGCAGCGCGGGAGAGTACACGGTGCGCCTCCTCCCGCCGCTCGTGACGTCCAGAGACGAGCTGACGCAGGGCCTGGCGCTGCTGGAGCAGGTGCTGTGACCAGGCATCGGTTTGCGGTCGAAGTTCGCCCGGCAAGAGTCTCGGAAGCGCAAGCGATCTCGCGACTCAACAACTTTTTCGCTGATCAGCATCTCATGCTGCCTAGGACGCCCGAGATGATCGCGTTGTCGGTAGACGACTATCTGGTGGCGGTAGACGAGCGCGGCCGTCTGCTGGGCTGCGGCGCGCTGAAGGAGTACTCCCCATCCCTTGCCGAAGTGGCGGCGATCGCGGTTGCGCCGGAGGCGCAGGGATCGGGCACGGGTCGCCGGATCGTGGAGGCCGTGGAGGACCTCGCGAGAAAACGGGGCATTCCGGAGGTATTCGCGCTGACCCTCGAGCCGGATTTCTTCGCGGCGCTGGGCTATCAGCGCGTGGACCGCGCTCGCTATCCCGAGAAGATCCGCCGCGACTGCATCGGCTGTGCGCGACGCTTTGCGTGCAACGAGACCTGCTTCGCCAGGGAGCTCCGGGAGGCCGTGAACGTCCCCTGGGGCGCCGCGGCGTAGGGGCGTGTGGGCGCGTTCGATGAGCTGCGCTTCGGCGCGCAACGCACCCTGAACCTGCGAGAGCAGCTGCCGAGCGCCGCCGAGGCGGTGAAGCGCGCCGACATGTGGCTTCGCGAGCAGCAGGTCAAGGGGAGCAAGGAAGTCCTGATCATCACTGGTCGCGGAAGACAAAGCCTCGGCGGGGTCGGGGTGATCCGCAATGCCGTCGAGAACCTGCTGTTTTCGTTGCGCAGGCGAGGCGTCGTGAGCGCGCACCACGAGCACAACCCCGGCGCGTTCGTGGCCACACTCGCTCCACTGCGCAGGCTGCTCGAAGCCCCACCGCGTCGTCGCGACGCCAGACTCCCGCGCGCCATCGCACCGATCCACGGCCTGACGCCGCAAACACTCACGCTGCTACGCGACCTCGCGGAGCGTTCACTGGAATCGCTCGGTATCACGCCCGATGACTCGCGCGTCGAGGACGAGATGCACCGCCAGCTTGGCGCGATGGCGTCCGCCTTGCCGCGCGGGGCGAGTCTGGATCAGGATCTCCAGGCGGCGCTGCGTGCCGTCATCGCCGAGTATGACTGAGTCCTACTGAAGCACGCGCATCAGCCAGGAAACACCGAGCCCCATCGCAACGCCGATGCTGCCGCCCAGTATCCAGAGCGCGCGGCGGCGCCGGAAGTCCGCTACATGCTGCTCGCCGGAAAACCGGCGCATGCCGCGAGGCGCGGAGCGCCGGCGCGCGACGTATGCCCGCGGCAGCCTGCGACCCTCGTCCACGTTCGCGTGGGGGATGCCTCCGAGCACGGCGCGAATCTGACCCGCTGGCGTCCTCAGGCGGGTCATGACGTCGACGGCGATGGTGGGGTCTGGCGCAGTTGCATCGCCGTCGCGTAGGGGTTCCGGAGACTGACGCACTTCCAGCGCGGGCACGGGCGGGCGTGGTGGTGCGGCGACGAGGCTCTCGAGCGCGATGCTCACGGAATGGTCCACGACGGGCGCGAGCGCGCGGGGCGGCTCCTGCTCGCGCACCCGGGCGCGCGCGGCCTCGACGCTCGCCTCCCCAAACGCCCCGCTGCACGAGCAGCCCATCGACGTGGCGATGTCCACGAGTGTTCGGGTTCCGGACAGCAGTTGCTGCGCTAGCTCGGCCACGATGTCGTCCCCTTTCAGCTCGACCAGTTCAACGGGAGACGGAAGGTGTCGCAGCGTGGAACGCGAGGGCACGCCTCCAGGCTCCGAGAAGTAGCGTCGTCGATCGGGCGGGAGAATGGCGTCGAACTCCGTGGGTTGCGCCGTCACCTCGATGCCACGCTCCGCCAGCAGGGTGCCGAGCTCGCGGGCGGTGAGCCACCGATCGATGGTCGGGTGACCTCCGGACGAACAATCTCCCGCGAACGTGATCTGGGGGCGGATGGGCGCGTACGCCGCGCGCAGATACTGCGCTGTCGCGACGGGAGGCGAGACGAGCGAGAGGAGGAATGGGGTGAGCGAATCCCCGTGCATCGCCACGCGTCGCGCGACGAGCGGACAACTGCAGAGCAGCACCGGACCCTCGCTCTCGCGCAGCCGCGCTATGACGCGCGACGCAATGAGCTCGTCGCCCCAGCTCGAGGGGATCACCGTGCGATAGCCCGCCGCGAGGCACGCGTGCGCGAGTTGCACGGGTGTCGCAGGAGCCGCGGCGAGCACCGCGTCCGTACCGAGTATGAGAAGGGAGGGGACCGTCACGGGGGGCGACAGCAAGAGAGGCGCCGGCGCGCTCTACTGTCAAGAGCGGCCCAGACATTGCAACCCCTTGCCGGGTCACGAGAAGCGAGGACGGATGGCCGCGGAGCCCCAGCCCGCGACAATGACTCGATTGGCGGCGGCGACAATCGACGCGCTCCAGGCATTTGCGGCGCGCGCCACCTGGCCGTCGGGGTTTGTAATCTACCAGCGGAATTCTCCCGCGGACGGCGTGTTCCTGGTACTCGAAGGTCGCGTCGTGTTGCGCAGTCGGGTGCGCGCGGGGCGGGGATTCATTCCCTGGATCGCGACGCCCGGCGAGACGTTTGGCGGCGAGGGCCTGGCCGTTGTGCCGCGCTATGCCACCGAAGCGCGCGCCGACGACGAAGCCGCCACGCTGTTCCTGAGCACCGCGCGCTATCGATCCTTGCTGCGGGAGCAACCACAGCACGCGATGGCGCTGATCGCGCAGATCCTGAACGAGCGCTCCGCGCTGCTGGAAAAGCTGCGCGAGCTCACCACGATGAGTGTCGAACAGCGCCTGGTCGTGGCGCTCGCGCGAATGGCGACATTCGACACGTTCAGCGGCGACGACGGCTGCATCGTGCTCAACACGAGTCGCTATCGCCTGCTGTGCGAGCTGGTCGGCGCCACGCGCGAGTCGGTGTCGCTCGTCCTCGGCCGCTTCTCCAGCGAAGGGCTCATTGAACGGAAGGGCAGCTCGCTGATCGTTCATCCGTCGCAGCTCCTGGCTCGCGCGGAAGAGCTGCCGCTCGTGGACCTGCTCTCGCCAGGCGTCCCCGGCGCTGCCATCGGCGCGGCTCCCGCCACCGCTTAAAAAGCGGGGAGGGCGGGCCGCACCGCCCTATATTCCGGCATGCTGTCCTCGGCCGAGCTCGCGCGCTACGCACGGCAACTCGTGCTTCCCGAGGTCGGTCTCGGCGGCCAGGAGCGGATTCACGACGCCCGCGTCCTGATTGTTGGCGCCGGAGGTCTCGGATCACCGGTGGCACTGTATCTCGCGGCGGCCGGCGTTGGCGTCCTCGGCATCGTCGACGACGACGTAGTCGAGGCGGGCAACTTGCACCGACAGATCCTGCATACCGTTCGCGACATCGGCCGGCGAAAAGCTGCTTCGGCGGCTGACGCGTTGAGGCGGCTGAACCCGGACGTCGTCGTCGAGCTGCATGAGGACCGGCTCACGGCGGCAAACGCCGCCGACCTGATCGGTCGCTACGATCTGGTCGTCGATGGCTCCGATAACTATGCGACGCGCTACGCCGTCAACGACGCGTGCGCGAGCCTGGGCCGGGCATGGGTGTACGGCAGCGTCGAACGTTTCGCCGGACAGGTGGCCGTTTTCGGTGCGCCTGGTGGCCCCTGCTACCGCTGCGTGTATCCGGAGCCGCCCGAGCCTGGCACGACCGCGAGCTGCGAAGAAATCGGCGTATTGGGAGCGGTGCCTGGTGTGATCGGTTCGCTGCAGGCCGTTGAGGCGCTCAAGTACATCCTCCAGGCGGGACGCTCGCTCGGGGGCCGAATGCTCCAGGTCGATCTGCAGCGCGTCGATTTGCGGGTCATCGAGCTCGAGCGTCGGCCCGACTGCGCCGCATGCGGCTCGGTCGCCCCGGTGAAGCCGGCCGAAGGGAGCCCCGAGGCGATTTTCGCGGTTGGCCTCACCGACATCGAGCCAAGGGAGCTGGCGCGGCGACTGCGCGAGCCCGCGCTTCAGCTGCTGGATGTACGAGAGCCGTGGGAGTGGACGCTCGGGCGGATCGGCGAGCCACAGCTCGTTGCGATGAACGACCTCACGACAGAAATCGAATTGCTGGACCGGTCGTGCGAACTGATCGTCTACTGCCACCACGGTGTGCGGAGCAACGTGGCCGCCGAGTGGCTCAGGACACAGGGGTTCCAGGCCCGCAACCTTGCGGGCGGGATCGACCGCTGGAGTCGAGAAATCGACCCCACGGTCCCGCGCTACTAGAGGCGCTCGCATGCTGCCAGCGGCACTCGCGCTGGTCGCCGCCGCGCTCGGCGCTCGAGCCGGCTATCCCGCACTGGTCGAGCGCCGGCAGCGGAAGCGCCGCACGCTTGGTCCGGACGGCATCATGATCGGCGCGGCGCCGATCCGACTCGAGCGCGACAATGCGCCTGGCGTCCTGCTGCTCCACGGCGGAGGCGACACACCGCAGGTGATGGCCGGCCTGGCCCACCATCTTCACGCTCGGGGATTCGCCGTGCGCGTGCCGCTCCTGTCCGCACACGGCCGCAGCGTCGCTGCGCTGTCCAACGCGAGCGCGGCGGAGTGGTTCGAGGACACGCGGAGGGAGTACGCGGCGCTCCGGACGACCAATCCGTGGACAGGTGTCGTCGGCCTTTCGATCGGTGGCGCGCTTGGGATCGGGCTGGCATCGGAGCAGACCGACGTTCCAGCCCTCGTGCTGCTGGCTCCGTACGTCGCAATGCCGCGGTTCGTGCGTCGCGTGGCGGACGCGATCCCCTACTGGGGTTGGCTCCTGCCCTATTTCTCGTCGCTCGGAACGAATTCGATTCGCGACCCCGCAGCGGCCGCGCAGTCGCTTGGGTACGGCATACTCACTCCGGCGGCGCTCCGGGCTTTTCGTGACGTGGTCGACGCGGCGGACCAGGCGCTCCCTCGCGTCACGGCGCCGACGCTGGTGATCCAGTCGCGCGAAGACAATCGGATCTCTCCCGAAGACGCCGAACGCGCCTTTGGCCGGCTGGCATCAAGCGAGAAGAAGTTCGTCTGGACGAATGGGGCGGGCCACGTGATCACCGTGGACTACGGCAATGCCCACGTGTTCGACCTGACGGCGCAATGGCTCGAGCAGCAGTTCCGCCGGCATTCAGCGAGCGAGGGATCCGCGGAACGGATCCCCCGCATCGGCTGAAGCCGAGACATCGCTCACGCGCGGACCCGATTCACGAGACTCTCGCCCAGGTCCCTGAGCGTTTCGACGCCCGCGCTGACGGCGACGGTCGCCTGTTGTACGACCTCTCGAGAGACGCGCTTCACCCGTGCGACCGGCGACTGTTTCCGCACGGTCGGCCGGCGCTTCAGGGACGCTGACGCGCTCCGGGAGGTACCCGAGCGCTTGGCGCTGGCCTTCTTGACCGTCCTGCCTCGCCGTGCGGCGCCGCGCTTCACCGACCGCCCTGCCTTTCTGCTTCCCGATGATTTGCTCCTGGTGGCCATGACGTTCTCCGGTGCAATGGGGACGCGATCACAGCAAGATTCACGCGCGGTCATCGGGGCCGCGTTGCCGCGGGTCGGTTACGGCTCTACAATGAATCATCAGTAGCATCTGCAACTCCTCACGGCTGGAGCAACGGAATGTTCGAAATTGCGCTCGGAGCCATCGCGGCGTTCGGCATCCTGCTTGTCTCAAAGGGGCTGAAGATCGTCGGCCAGGCCGAAGTGCTGGTGGTCGAGCGGCTCGGCCGGTTTCATCGCGTCGCGCGTTCGGGACTCAACGTCCTGATCCCCTTCGTCGAGCGGGCGCGCGCCATCGACGTCCGATATGCGGAAGCGGACGTCTCTGGCGTGAAGCGGATCGCGGCGCGCACCACGACGAGAATCGACTTGCGCGAGCAGGTGCTGAACTTCCCCAGCCAGCCGGTGATCACGAAGGACAACGTGACGATCGACATCGATGCGGTGCTGTACTACCGGATCGCCGAACCGCAGAAAGCGACCTATGCCGTACAGAATCTGCCGTATGCGCTCGAAACGCTGACCAGGACAACGCTTCGTAACATCGTCGGGGAAATGGAGCTCGATCAAACGCTCGCGAGCCGCGATCAGATCAACAGGCGCATGCGAGAGGTGATCGAGGAAGCCGCGGTCAGCTGGGGAGTCGATGTCACTCGCGTGGAGCTCCAGTCCATCGAGCCACCCTCGGACATCCAGCAAGCGATGGAGCTCCAGATGCGCGCCGAACGCGAGCGTCGGGCTGCGGTGACGAACGCGGAAGCGGGAAAACGCGCCGCGATCCTGGAATCCGAGGGTCTCAAGGAGTCGCAGGTCCGGAAGGCCGAAGGCGAGAAGGACGCTTCGGTGCTTCGCGCCGAAGGTTTGGCCGAAGCGAGGCTCGCGATGGCGCAAGCCGAGGCGGAATCGATCCGTCTGATCGCGGCCGCGTTACCGGATGGCCAGGCCGCGATGTACCTGCTCGGCCTCAAATACCTCGAGGCGCTGCCTAGGCTGGCCGATGGGAAAGGCACGACGATCTTCCTGCCGACGGAGGCGTCGGGTGTGATGGGCGCCGTTGGCGCGCTGCGGGAGCTGGTCGCACGGGGAATGCCGGGCACCACAGCCGGCACCGCCGGCGGCGTACACCGCTCCAGCACGCGAACCAGCTGTCGCGGGCTTCCGAGTCGCCCAGGAAACCGGGCGCGGAGGGTGATTGACGCCGATAACGCATGAGCGCGCCGAGCGAATTGCCAAGGCACACGCGTGCCAGAATTGCGGCGAGTACACCTACAAGCGGGTCGTCGTGAAGCCGGCCACGAAGAACCTTCAGGAATCGCTCGGAATCGCGTGGTCGGCCTTCAAGACATGCGGCGTATGCGACGCCGAGAACGAGCTGGGGATCGACGCCGAGGGCGACATCGTCTACGCCTCGTGAATCAGGGCCACGGGCGTTTTTTCGAGAACGGCTTTCCGAATACCGTAGCGAGAACCGTGTTCGGGCTCTCGGTCCGGACGACCATGTCGATCCGCTCGCCAAGGACCAATGGTCGCGAGAAGTCGCGATAGCGGTCGAAGCCGCGACAGAAGCATCCGGGTCCCGGCCTCGTGAGTTTGCCGAGCCACATATCCCAGAAGCCAAGTAGCGAAAACGCGTAAAACGTGCTGAGTCTTCCGGACCTCGGCAGATCGCTTTCGACAATGCCGCGGGGAAGCGAGCCGTGTTTCCCCCACTGGACGTTTACCACGGCTGGTCCACGCCGCCGCCAGTCGGCGTGAAGAACCTTTCCGTGCCAGAAGGCCCAGAGATCGGTCGGCGCTCCGGTCTCGTCGTACCCAACCCACACTATCTCCTGGTCGGTCGGGACCGTGAAAGGGATCCACGAACCGTGGGCGTCGTCACGCCAAAGCAGATGGTAAGCGATGATCGGCCGACTGGGATGGAGAACCGCAACCACCCGCTCGAGCGGAAACGTCTCGTCGCGCTGCAGGTAGAGAACGGGTGCGAGTGAGCGCGCGAGGTCCGTCCCGACGGACCCGTCGGCGATCGAGTCCGGCAGCGTTCGGAGCTCCTGTGGGCGCGGCGGGATCTGGGCCTTCGGCCCGCATGCCAGCAGAGCGACGGCGGTGATGAGCACGCTTGCCAAAGTGAACCGGCGATGCAACCTGCTGAATTGGTAGTGGTTTGTAACCTTTGCCGGTTACTCGAACCATGATCCGCGCGTCCTAATTCGTTAGGCGATCCGGCGCCCGAGAGTCATCCGGAACAGTCGTACAGCAGCATCGGAGTAGCTCATGCGCAAGCCGCGTCCGGCGACGTTCAACCCAGCGCAAGCCCTGCACCTGATCGCCAAAGACCGAAGTGGAGCTGCACTCAGCTGTCCTTCGTGTTCCGGAGCGATCGAACGGTACCCCGACCACTTCCCGCCCCCTCCCGGCGCACAGGTATCCCTGAGGTGCGCCAAATGTGGTCGCCTCGCGCGTTACGTCGCCGGCCCACTCGAGCAACTCGCCAGTTGACGCGAGGCCCGGGAATACCGGGCGCCACAGTGCATAGAACTTGCCTTTAGGCCGATGAATCCCGGTTCCAAGCCGGGCAGTAACCGGACGAGGGAAAGATCCTATGTCTCGCATCACAGGCACTGTGAAGTGGTTCAATGACGCGAAAGGCTTTGGCTTCATCTCGCGTGAAGGCGGGCCCGACGTGTTTGTCCACTACAGCGCCATTCAAGGCGACGGCTTCAAGTCGCTGGCGGAAGGCGATCGCGTGGAGTTCGAGATCGTGGAGGGCCAGAAAGGACCGCAGGCGGCAGAGGTAACGAAAGTGTCCTGATGGGGGCACTTGTCTTGCGAGCCGAAGTCCCCGATGCGAGCATCTTGCGCCATACTGGCGATGCTCGAAGGGAGGGGGTTGTGGAGCAATCGATCGGACAGGACGCCAGCGTCCCTGATCGCCGCGGCGCCGAGCGCTTGTTTCACCGCGATCTGCCGGGCGGCGGGTTCGTAGCCATCGAACTGGCGGGCCTGCCGGCAACCGCGAAGCAGTCGGTTCGAGTGATTGTCGAGCGACGGGGTGATCGTGACCGAAGATCGGGTCACCAGCCGCCCGTCATCGTCGAAGAAGACTGGAAGCCGGAGCGCGGCATCGGCGAATTGTACCGGATCGCATGTGACAACGTTGCGATCGCGCGCGGCCTCCTGAACCTGCGGCGAGCCGACTAGGCCTGCTCGATCGCGTCGAAGCGAACGCCCCGGCGCGCACCGCGCCGGCGACGAGGGGCGTACCGATACAGCTGTGCCGGCCGCCCTCGGCCCTCACTCCGCCATTCATCCGTCGGCTCGACGAGGAAGGCCGCCTGCAGGGCGCGTCGGAAGCTCGCCTTGTGAAGTTTGCGACCGAGCAGGAGCTCGTAGATGGCCTGAAGCTCGGACAGCGTGAACGACGGTGGAAGAAGGCGAAACGCCAACGGAGACTGGTCGATGCGCCTCTTGATCGCGTCGATCGCCGCCTCGACGATGAGGCGATGCCTGGGAGCGAGCAGCGGCAATTGCTGTACATCCACCCACGCTGCGCCAACCGTGGCCTCCGACGACTGCTGATACGGAACCAGGCCAACAAAGGAGATGGAAATCTGGGCGTCTCCGGGATGCCGGCGGTCATCGCCGAACGCGGCGATCTGATCCAACGCTGCCGGCGGCGATCCCAGCGCGCCGCGCGCCACCCGCATCGCCGCGTCGTCCGGCGATTCCTCGCTGCGTGGCGCATCCCACGGGAGGAGCCATCGATCGCGCCGATCATTCGAGCTCGCCCGAAGCAGCAGGACCGCCAGCGACTGATCGCGCGGCGTAAGCAGGGCCACGTCTACGGCTGCGGTGAGAGCGCGAACGGCGGGCCGCGGTACGATGAGGGAGCGCTCAGCCATGCGTCCGAATTAGTAGCATGCGGCTACTAAAGTCAAGGGGTCGCATCGCGTGTGAACGCGCGAACCCCGATAAACGTGCCGCGGATTATATCGCCGTGACGGCGAAACCGTCAACGCGCACGATTGCGTGAATCGAGAGCGCCGGTTCAGCGATCCGCGCGTCGTTTGCGCTGCTCGCCGTCACCGAGGCGCAACGCTGGCGGGATGCTGATGGGCAATCGGCCCGAAATGTCGATTGTGCCCATCAACGCGCGGGCCGCGGCTCGCTGCGACGGAGGAAACCCTCCCCAGGCGACCAGATAGCTCGGCACGAAGGGCACCTGCTGAAAGAAATAGGGATTGCCGAACGCGACGACGACCGTTCTTGGCTGACGCGTTGTGATTCCACGCACAAAATCGACCATCGGTGTCGGCGCGTTAAGGTCGGCGACGCGCGTTCCCGCTCCGAGATAGGCTCCAATCACTACGTAGTCCGCTGAATCCGAGAGCGTCACGAACCGTGCGAGCGCGCCTGCCGGATCGGCGGCATCCACCCACTCCGAGCGGACGTCAGCCGCCGAGCGAAGCTCTGCGTCGAACGTGGTTCCAGCCCCCAGATCATTTCGGGCGGCGACGGTGATCGAGAGCACGCGCGGCCGTGACGGACTCGCGAGCGAGAAAGGCACGAGCCGAGCGGAATCCCTGGCCAGCGTGATGGCGCGTTCAGCGATCCGATCCGCGACCTCGAGATTTGCCGGAATGCCGACGAGCGCCCGGGCGTCCTCGATGTCCACGTCCCGCCGCTGGTGCAGACGCAAAGCGTGCTTGTAGGCCAGGATGCGTCGCACCGACGAATCGACGCGCGCCTGCAAGAAGCGCCCTTCGCGAACACCTTCCACGACCGCATCTATTGCCGTGCGAACGTCGAGGGGCATGAGCAGCACGTCATTGCCCGCCTCCACCGCAAGCTTTACCACCTCGGCGAGCCCCGGTGAATCGATGGTGCCATACTCGCCCGTGAGCGCAGTGACCTGTCCGGTCGGCCGAACACGCGCCAACACGCCGTTCATGTCCAGCGCGTCGGTAATCAGCAGGCCGGTGAAGCCGAGCTCACGCCGCAGAACGCCGCGCATGACGACAGGCGACAGCGTGGCTGGTACCGGGCTGGTGTCGAGCGCCGGAACGACACCGTGAAAGGTCATGATGGCGGTAACCCCGGCGGCGATCGCTTGTCGGAACGGCACCAGTTCGACGGAGTCGAGGCGGGGACGGCTCGCGTTCACCTCGGTGATGGACAGGTGCGAGTTGCGGTCCGTGTCGCCGTGTCCGGGAAAATGCTTGCCGGTGGCGAGCATCCCGTTGTCCTGAAGACCCCGGATGAGGGCGGATCCCATCTGCGCGACGAGCGCCGGATCCTCGCCGAACGAGCGCGGCCCGATGACCGGATTGTCGGGATTGTTGTTGACGTCGAGCACGGGCGCAAAGGCCAGGTGAACGCCGAGGGCCCGCCCCTCGATGGCCGTGATACGTCCCTGGTCGTAAGCAAAGGCCGTGTCCCTCGTGGCGCCGAGCGCCATTTGTGGAGCGAACAACGTGGCGCCGCCAAGAGGGACTGCATTCGGGAGGAAGAATCCGCCGCGCGAGCGGAACCCGGCGCCTGCTTCGTAGTCGGCGCCAATGAGGAGCGGCACACGGCTGAGCCGCTGCATCGCGTTCAGTTTCGCGGCGGTCTCGAGCGGCGAGCCGATGGACATCACGAATCCGCCGACGCGCTCGTCAGCGATGAGCGTCGACAGCCGATTCCAGCCCGCCGACTGATTCGGGGTGAAATCGCCGAATACCTGCGGCCAGACGAGCTGCGCGGCCCGCTCACGGGGGCTCAGCGAGCCGAGGACGGAGTCCACCCACGATTGAGCGACAGGCTCCGGTCCGTGCGCCGCAGGGCGTGAGCATCCGCAAACGGCCAGCACGGAGACCAGCACCGCGCGAGACAGTGAACTCGAACGCCGGCCGCAATGCGGCCCGGCGTCACCAGGTGATCGAGCCTTTCTTGCTGGTGTCCACATCCTCAGACGCGCCGGTGCCGAAGAGAAAGGCCTGCATGTTCTTGGTGAGAAAGCCGCGCGCCTGCGCATCCATGACGTTCAGGCCGTAGTGGTTGATCAGCATGGTCTGCTGACGGACCCACAGTCCCCAGCACTCCTGACAGATCTCGGCGACAATGCGGGCGCCCAGCGCTCCCGGGAACGGCGCCCGCTCGAACGCCGGACGGACCTTGCCACAGCGAACGCAGGTTACTTCAGGAGCGGGCGTATTCCACCTTCGCGAGGCGAACGAACTGGAGCAGGCGGATGTACAGCCAACCGATGTCGAACTCGTACCACTTCGCCTTGAACTTGGCGGACTTGGGATCGGCGTGGTGGTTGTTGTGCAATTCCTCACCACCAAGCCAGATGGCAATGGGCGTGATGTTCCTGCTCTCGTCCTTGACCTCGAAATTGCGATACCCGAGCGCGTGGCCGACGCCGTTCACGATGCCGGCGGCCCAGAATGGAATCCAGAGCATCTGCACGCCCCAGACGATCGCGCCGGTGAAGAAGCCGAACAAATAGACGTCCAGGCCGAGCATGATGAGGATGCCGACCCAGTTGAGGCGGTCCAGTACATGGCGCTCGAGCCAGTCGTTCGGCGTTCCCTTTCCGTACTTCTCCAGCATGCCGGGTTGTCGCACGGCCTTCCTATAGTAGAAAGCGCCCTTGAGGACGATGTTGCGGAGCCCCTCCATCAGCGGGCTGTGCGGGTCGCCCTCGCGATCCGCAAACGCGTGGTGCTTGCGATGGCAGGCAACCCACTCCTTGGTGACGATCGCCGTGGTGAGCCACAGCCACAGACGCATCGGCAGCGCGGCGATGGCGTGCAGGTGCACGCCGCGATGGGTCTGAGCACGGTGCAGGAACAGCGTGACACAGACGTTAGTGATGTGCCCGGCTATCACGACAAACAACACAGGCATCCACCATCTCGACGCCAACGCTCCGAACTCAGGCATGAACGATCGTCCTTGAAACAATGAATCGCGAAATCTAACTCGCGAGAAAATGCACGGCTACCAGATCAAGGACCATCGAACGCCGTGAATGTCACGGGGTTACCGCGTGGCGCTCGGGACAGTTGCAGCGACCTTGCCCGCGCTGTCGGCGGCCGATAGCTCTCACAATGCCAAAGCGTGCGCGCAGCACCCTCGCGACGGCCACCGCTAGTACGCCGAACACGCGAGCGAACGCGGCGGGGACGGGCCGGTACGCAGCGCGCTGGGCGTCCGAATACGTGCCGGACTTCTATCGGTCCACGCAGACGGGACTTCGAGTGTCCTCCATCGCGCTCGGCACCTACCTGGGCGAAAGCGACGACGTGACGGACGCCCGGTATCACGAGGCCGCGCGCCTGGCGCTCACGAGCGGCATCAACGTGATCGACACCGCGATCAACTATCGGTGTCAGCGATCGGAGCGTGTCGTGGGCCGCGTGCTTCAGGAGTTGATCGGCGAGGGCGCATTGCGGCGCGATGAAGTAGTGCTGTGCACGAAGGCCGGCTACGTGCCGCTGGACGGCGATCCGCCCGCGTCGCGCGAGGCCTACGAGGCGTATGTGCGGCGCGAGTATCTGGATACCGGAGTCCTGGGCGCCGGCGATCTGGTGGTGGGCGGACACGCGCTGACGCCCGCATTCCTCATGGAACAGCTGCATCGCAGCATGAGGAACCTCGGCGTTCAGGGCATCGACTATTTCTACGTCCACAATCCGGAGCAGCAGCTCAGCGCGGTGTCCCCGCAAGAACTGAAACAGCGCCTGCGTGCGGCGTTCGCAGAGTTGGAGGCGAGCGTTGGGCGCGGCGAGATCCAGGCCTACGGATGCGCCACCTGGAGCGCGCTGCGCTTGCCCGCTGGCAGCCAGGGACACCTGTCACTGTACGAGCTCGCGGCCATCGCGAAGGAAGTGGCAGGCGACGGGCACCACTTCCGTGTGGTGCAGCTACCGATCAACCTGACGATGTCGGAAGCCGTGCGCGTATCCACGCAACGCGATCCGCGGGGCCGCCTGGTGCACGTCGTCGACGCCGCAGCGGAGCTCGGAGTCGATCTGGTCGCGAGCGCGCCGCTCTTGCAGGGCCAACTCACCCACGACTTGCCACAGCAGGTGCGAGAGTTCTTCCCGGGCTCGACCGACGCCCAGCGCGCCCTGGCTTTTGTAAGAACGCTGCCCTCCGTCGTGTGCGTCGCCGTCGGCATGAAGGAGGTCCAGCACGTTCGGGAGAACCTGGCGTCGCTGCGTTCTTCCACCGAATGAACGCGCGATAAGCCGGATCAAGGCTTCCAGTCGGCGAGAAAGATGTCGGTGCCGCCAGCGCTCGGCGCGTTCCGGTTCGAGGCCCAGACCAGCTGCCTGCCGTCCGGGCTGAACATGGGGAAGCCGTCGAATTCGGCGTGCCGGGTCACCTGCTCGAGTCCCGTCCCATCGAGATTCACCAGATACAGGTCGAAGTTTCGACTGCGCGGATTCGTGTGGTTCGACGAGAAGATCACGCGGCCGTCGGGAGTGAAAATGGGAGCGAAGTTGGCGCCGCCGAGGTTCGTGATTTGTCGCTGCCCGCTGCCGTCCGCATTCATCACGAAGAGCTCCATCCTGTTGGGCCGGACCAGATTCTGCGACAGGAGGTCGCGATACGTCTGGAGGTCGTCTCCGGTCGGATGCCAGGCGCGGTAGATGATCTGCTTGCCGTCGCGAGAGAAAAAGGCGCCACCGTCGTAGCCGGGAGTGGTCGTGAGTCGCCGGATGTTCGAGCCGTCCACGTTCATCGTGTAGAGCTCGAGATCCCCGTCCTTGAGCGACGTGAACACGATGGTCCTGCCATCGGGTGACGCAGTCGCTTCCGCCGTGTACACGCCGTAATTCGTGAGGCGCTTCAAGTCCGATCCATCGGGGTTCGCCGTGAAGAGGTCGAACGGGTCGAGACGCCATACGTAGCCACGCGATGGATCCGGCCGGGGAGGACAGGCGGTATCGGCGGCGTGAGTCGAGGCGTAGATGATCCGGCGGTCGCCTTCAATGAAATACCCGCACGTCGTCTTGCCGGTGCCGGTCGAGATCCGTCGCAAGCCGGAGCCGTCCGTCCGCGCGACGAACTGCTGATCGCACGTGCGCCCGTCGCGGGTGGACTGAAAGATCAGCCAGCGCCCGTCAGCGCTGAAATAAGATTCCGCGTTCTCACCTCCATAGGTGAGCTGGCGAATGTTGGTCAGGCGAGATTCGCCTGGAGCCGCGGGAACCGTCTGTTGGCTCTGCGAACTCCATGGTCCCGCACAAGAAAAAACCGCCGTCGCGAGCATCGCGACGGCGGCGAAAGTGGCTCGTGGCATTACACCAAACTAGGGCCGGCGGTCGGGTCGCGCAGCAGCCTGGTTCTTTGGCACTTGAGCTCCATTGAGCGGCTTGAGGGCCACCTGCGCGAGGGTGAACAAATCCTTTTGCGTCTGGCCCTTGTTCATCATGTCGATGGCCTTCCGCAACGGAGCGTCGTACGCAAGCTGGCGCCGCTTGGCGGCGGAGTCCCCGAACGCGTAACGCGCCACCCAACCTTCGAGCTGCTGATTGAGATAGCCGGCGCCTGCCGCCCATTTCTGTGCATCGACGGTGACGTCACGCGCTTCGATGCGGCGCTTCAGCTCGTCACGCCAGGCCGCCTGCGACTGGAAGTCCTTCGGGACGGTTCGGGACAATTCCAGCGCGTAGTCACGCAGCACCGTGCTCACGTCCTGCGACTTTGGGCGCGAGGGCCCGGGCCAGCTGCTGTTCGGCCGTCGTCAGGGTGTCGTCCGGAACGAGCACGTCCGGGGTCACCCCGCCGCCACCGTACACGATTCTTCCGGCGTCCGACTTGTACGCGGGGCGACTCTTCTTGCTGCCTTCCGTCTCGAGCGAGTCGCGCGCGCTGTCCTCGACGAAGCGTCCGTCCACAAAACGGCGCTCGCGCTGGATGGAGCGCCCGCTGGGCGTGTACCACTTCGCGGTGGTGAGCTTCAGGGCATATCCGCCGTCGAGGTTGTACACGGACTGCACCAGACCCTTGCCGAACGTCGTCTCACCGACGATGACGGCACGGTCATGATCCTGGAGCGCGCCGGCGACGATCTCGCTGGCGGACGCCGAATTCTCGGACGTGAGTACGATGAGCGGGAGGTTCGGCAACGCCGGTTGACGCTGAGCGACGTACGATTGGGTTTCGCCGCTCCGGGAGCGCACCGACAGAAGCTCGAGGCCCGGCCGGACGAAAAGATTGCTGACCAGGAGCGACTGCTCGAGAATCCCGCCCGGGTTCGCACGCAGGTCGACGATCACACTCTTGGCACCGCGGTCCACGACGTCCCGGATGTTTTTCTCGAGATCGGCCGCCGCATGATCGTTGAACGTGAGCAGCGGCACGTAGCCGACATGGCCGAACGTGATGGCGTACGGAACCGCGGGAACGTTGATGAAGGCGCGAACGAATTCGGCCTCGATCGGTTCGGTGACGCCCGGCCGGATGAACTTCACGCGGACTTTCGTTCCCGGCGTGCCGGTGAGGACGTCGCTGGCCCGCGTGGTGTTCCAACCCTTGGTGGACATGGTGTCCACCTGGATGATGCGATCGCCTTCGCGGACGCCGCCGCGCTCAGCAGGGGTGTTGGGAAAAACGGTGTGGACAACGATGTTGCCATCGCGCTGCTCGATGGACATGCCGAGGCCGGCATAACGACCGCCAGTCCTGGTCGAGAACTGCTTCAGGTCCTTTGGCGACAGCAGTTCCGTGTACGGGTCGTTGAGCTCCCGGACAAGGCCGCGCGCGGCCTTCTCGTACATGGCGCCCTGCGGCAATGTGTCTACGAAGCGTTCGGAGACGAGCGAGAGAACCTGCTCGAGCAGAACCGGGCCTCCCTGAACGCGCGACTGCAGCAGGAACCCGCTCACCAGCAGGGGAACGAGAACGACGAATATGGCAGCGAGCTTCCGAGGACGGCGCATGTCGAGACCCGGTTACAGGATGAGACTTAGTGGCGAAACGGCAGTTTGCTGCGACTAGCTGGTCGGAGCCAATGGCGCGGGCGTCGAAGGCTCGCGCTGCTCCTCCGTTCCGCTTTGCCAAAGCGCGCGCCAGCTAAGCGCGCGACCCGAGCGGAAGCGCTTACGAGTCAGCTTAACACCGCTCGGGGAGATCGCGACCGTGAACGCCTCTCCGTCGATCTCAATTTCCCGCCGGATCTCCTTCAGGAGCTTTGTCGCCATTGAATTTTATACTCCGCGAAAGCGCCGAACGTTCAAACAGCAGTTCCCGCGCCCCTCACTCGGCGCGCGAGGCCAGAACATACTCGGCGTGCCACACCCGCCGTTGCTGTCGGAAACCGGCGTCACGGACGAGGCCGGCCTCCAACAGCATGACGTGAGCGGGCTGAAGCACGCGTTGCAGATGCGAAGGATATCGCTGAACCAACGGAAGCATGTCCCGTAGTCTCTCCAATGAGACACGCCAAGTGACCATCCCGTTAGCTCGGGCGATCTCCAGAAGACGATACAGACGGCGCGCCACCGGAGACTGGAGCGCCAAATATCTGGCGAGTGAGAGTGTCACGACGTAACGGGAAACAATGTTTTCCCGAACCAGGGGGTGCAGGACGACCCGGGCGACGCCCGGCTCAGACGCCGGGACGGCGGCAAAAAGGCCCAGCTGCTCCCTGTCGATGGTCCTGCGACGCTCGATGAAAACCGATGAGAGAACCGCGAACTGCGCGCGGACATAACCGCCCGAGGCCGCCGAGTAGTACGCGTCGGACGACTCCAGAATGGTCCGCTCCAGTCTGCCAAGGCCGGACCGAAGTTGATCGTATGTGCGGCCATCCACGCGCCGGTCGATGGAGCGCAGGAAACTGTGCAGGGTGAAACTGATGACGCCGTCAGGCGGTAGCTCGGCTTCGTGGAAACGACGGCACAACTCGACGTAAACATCCTGATCGAATGTGCCCGGCAGGCGGTCGCCCGGCGCGGGGATCACGCGCCACCGCCCACCGTTGTCCGTCGTGTACGTAATGACGGTGTCATCGGCGGAATCACTCAGCCGGAACAGCGGAAGCGCCTCGAGCGACCGGTCCAGCGACACGACCCGAGTGGCGGCCCGACGGCGGACGGCGAGCGTCATGGGCCTAACCTACGGCGCGCCAAGCGTCGCCGTCAGCAGGCCGCATGCGACCGCCGGCCCGGACCAGGGACCCGGGCGTCATGAACCGGTCATCGCAAACGAATGACCTGTCCCGACACGGCAGCGGCTGCGGGTGAACACAGAAATGCCACGGCCGCGGCGACGTCGGCGCGCTCCACGAAACGGGCATCCTTGCCCATCGATTTCTCGTTCGTGGCGGTCCGAATGGTTGCCGGCGCCAGTGCATTGGCTCGCACTCCGGCCTGACGGCCCTCGTCGGCGACTGACCGCATCAGCCCAACGACCGCCGACTTGGCGGCGGTGTAGGCTGCGCTTCCCCCCACGCGTGCGCCCTCGAGCGCGTTCTCCGACGCGAAAAACACGACCGAGGCGTCACGATCACTTCCACTCGCTGCTTTCAGAAACGGCATGAACGCGCGCGTCACGAGGTACGCTGTAACGAAGTTGATGGTGAACATCTTCTCAGTGACCGCGGGATCGCTCTCGGCCAGCGGGCCGGACAGCGCGAAACCTCCCGCGAGGTTGACCACCGCGTCGAGGCTGTTCCCGTGTTCCGCCCGGACTCGCGACGCGAGCCGTTCGACGGCGGGTGCGTCCGCGAGATCGCAGGCGTAGGCGCTGGCGGCGCGGCCTGCGCTGGCCAGGTCGGCCGCGCGCGCCGTAACCTCGGTTTCCGATCGCGAGACCAGGATGACGTGGTCCCCTCGCTCGGAAAGAGTGGCGGCCACGGCCTCGCCGACCTGCCCCCTGGCACCAACGCCCGTGATCAACGTGAGCATGACCGCGCCTCCCGGCTTGAATGGTTGGATGCAGGAACCAGGCTGGCATGCCTCCGGCAAGAAGCTACAGCGGCATGACGAGACTGAAACGACTCGGCAAGGCGATCGGAATCATCATCGTCGTCATTCTGGCGAGTGCTGGCCTGCTCTCGCTGACGCGCGGGACGCCGGTACGAACCGTCTCGTACGGTTCGCCCGCGACACCGCCGCAGGTCTCGGACTCCAGCTTTCGCGAGCTGATCGGGCTCTTCACCGGAATGCACCTGGAGCCGGGCAACCGGGTGCGCCAACTGCTGAACGGGAACGAGACGTATCCCGCGCTCTGGAACGACCTCCGGAGCGCGACGCAGTCGATCACCGTACAGATGTATTACTCGAAACCGGGCGCGGTGGCAGACACGCTCGCAAAGGTTCTCGCGGAGCGCGCACGCGCCGGTGTGAGGGTGTTGCTCCTGCTGGACGCATTCGGTTCGCAGTCACTGCAGCGGTCGTGGGCCGATGAGCTCGAAGCGGCTGGAGTCGAGGTGAGGCAGATGCGGAAGCTGCGCTGGTACGGCGTGCACAACGCGACGGACAGGTCGCACGTGCGGGTCGTCGCAGTGGACGGGCGCGTGGGCTACACGGGCGGATTCGGAATCGCCGACTACTGGCTGGGTGACGGCAGGACCAGAGGACAGTGGCGCGAAACGAATGCGAGGTTCGAGGGGCCGGTCGTTCTCGAGCTGCAGGCCGCCTTTGCCGCGGGTTGGGTGGAGGCGACCGGAGAGCTGCTGGTGGACGAACGTTTCTTTCCACGTGGGGGCTTTCACGTGGTCGCCGGGCCAAGCATTTCGGGGCTGCTGTTCACGGCCACGACCACCGGGAGCACGGCCGCGGAGCGCTTCATGGCGCTCACGATCGCCGGCGCAGCTCGCACCCTGTACGTCGCGAACTCGTACTTCGTGCCGGACGACGATTTCAGGGACCTGCTGATCGCGGCCGTCACTCGCGGGGTGGACGTTCGGGTGCTGACGGTGAGCCGCGAGACCGATGTGCTGGCTACCTGGTACGCGGGCCGCGCAAGCTATGAGATGCTGCTCGAGGGCGGGGTGAAGGTCTACGAGTATCAGCCAACGATGATGCACGCCAAGACCATCGTGGCGGATGGCATCTGGGGCACCATCGGATCGATGAACTTCGACAATCGGTCCCTGGCGTTCAACAACGAGGTGAACATCGTCGTCTGGGACCGTGAAATCGGCGCGGTCATGGACTCGACGTTCGCGGAGGACCTGCGCTTCGCGCGCAAGATCAGGCTCGCCGAGTTCCGCGGGCGACCATGGACGGACCGAATGATCGAGCTGGCAGCCTCGGTGTTCTCGCGACTGCTTTGAGGCTAGCGGACGTCCTCGCGACCGAGCGCAGCCCTGACTGCTTCGCGCATTGCGATGACGGCTGTGTCCCGGGCGGCCGGAGTGTCCTCGCGGACGTGGAGCTCGATCCCGTCGGCAACGCTGACGCGGCGCCAAATGGCCGCCGCGTCGTCGTCGTGGCGCTGCGCGAGGTCCGCGCCAGAGCCGAGTGCCGGCGCCAGCGAGCTGGCGACCCTGCGTTCGAGGGCGTCGCCGGCAAAGTCCTTCATCTCCTTCTTGATCGTGTCGAGGGTGGCCCCCTCACGCTGTCTGATCTTGATGGCCAGGAGCTGCAGGAAGTGTCGATAGTTGTACGTCGCCGCCGTTCCGGCCCCTTCCGGGCGATCGAGCAGTCCGTTCGCGACGTAAAAACGGACGGCACGAGCGCTCGGCGCCGCGCGGGCGGACGCATTCGTGGGACGCATGCCGGCGGCGTCCACGAGAGCGGTCACGTGCGCGGCCAAGCCCCGCGCGTTCCAGGGCGCGTGTTTCGAATGTGTGCGCAACAGCGTGACGGGTGATTCCACGGCGAGCCGGTTCCGGGAGGGGAAAGGATATTAGGACGAGGACCCGTGAAGCGAAACGGCGGAGCGATCGGATCGCCCCGCCGTCCGGATTTCGACTGCCGGAGCTACCTGCGGCCCTTCTTCTTGCCGGCTTTCTTCTTCGTGGCTTTCCGGGCCGCGCCTTTCTTCTTGCCTTTTTTGGCGGCTTTCTTCGCGGCCTTCTTCGGCGCTTTCTTCTTCTTGGCGCCGGCCTTCTTCGTCGGGGGTTTCTTGGCCTTTGCGGCCTTCTTGGCGCTCTTCTTCATCCCTCCGGCCGATTTCGCCGCTGGTTTGGACGAAGAGCCGCCGCCAGAACTGGGCGAACTGGTCACCGCCGCGCGGGTCGCGGCGGCCCCGCCGCCGCGGACGGGCGCGCGCCCGAACGTGTCTTCCTCCTCTTCCTCGACTTCACCTGCGACGGCCTCGCCTTCCACAGCGTCTTCATCCTCGTCCGTTTCGTCGGTGCTGTCCCAGAGGTCGTCGGTCTCGCGGTTCGTGGCCCAGCCACCTTCCTCGTCATCGTCGTCGTCGTACTTCCTGCTGCCCCCGCCTCCGCCGCCGCCGTAGCCGAGATCTTCCGATTCGTCGTCGTCCGCGAATCGATACTCGTTCAACCCATCACCCCGCGGCATGGCCGCCCTCCTCTGTGGTAGTCGTTGGTCCCGCGTAGCAACACACCCTAGTAAGGGGTTGCAGACAAAAGGTCAAGGACGGCCAACGACGAGTGCTAGTCTCCGGCGCCCGCGGTCTCGGGGACTGGCGGTGGGTGGAGCGCTCCGGCGCTCGCCGTCGCGCGGCGTCCACGCCCGGTTGCCCATGCCGCGGCGTCGTCGAGCAGCGTGTACACGACCGGCACGACGAACAGCGTGAGGATCGTGGAGGTGATCAGGCCGCCGATGACGGCGCGCGCCATCGGCGCGCGCTGCTCCGCGCCGGCACCGATGGCGAGCGCGAGCGGCATCATGCCGAAGATCATCGCGACCGTCGTCATGACGATCGGCCGCAGGCGGATGCGCCCGGACATCAGGAGCGCGTCGCGGCGATCAATCCCGGCCTCCCGCTGCTGGTTGGCGAAGTCGACCAGCAGGATGCCGTTCTTCGTCACGAGCCCCATCAGCATGATGATGCCGATCATCGTCATGACGTTCATGTTGCCGCTCGTGACGAGCAGCGCCAGCGCGACGCCGATGAAGCTGAGCGGCAGCGCGAGCATGATCGACAGCGGCTGGAGGAACGATCCGAACAGCGAGGCGAGAATCAGGTAGATGAAAACGACGGCGAGGATGAGCGCCTCGAGCACGTAGCCCTTCGTCTCGCTCGAGGTTCTGCACGTCGCCGCGCGAACACGACGTGATAGCCCGGCGGCAGGCCGATCGCTGTCGATCGCGCGCTTCACGTCGGTCGGCGACATCACCCAGCGGCAAAGCCGGGCAGGACGCCGGCCGAGACGTTGACCTGCTGCTCGAGCTGCGCCGCTCGATCTGCTGCGGGCCCGACGCCGGCGCGCACATCGGCGACCTGCGACAGCGGCACCATGACACTGGCGTGCCGGTGCGCGGATCGATGGTGGTGCTGGCGACTGGAATGCTCCGCGACGTCGGCGGCGGACGTGCGCATCGAATCCGGGATACACGACGACGACGTCGTGCGAGTAGCCCTGCGGATCTTCCCAGCGCGTCGCGCGCTGGCCGGAGAACAGCGGCTGCAGCGTCGCGCGCGATGCGTACCGATGCCGAGGCCGGCGCGCCACGCTTCCTGTCGGTCGACGCGCACGTCGAGCTGCGGAATCTCGCCTTCCTCGCTGGAGTTCGGCTCCGCGACGCCGGGCACGGCGCGCACCGCCTCGAGCACGCGCGCCGCGGCGATCTTGAGACGCGACGGCTCGGGCCCCTGCACGTTGACGCTGATCGGCTGGCCGCGGCCGCCGAAGATGCGACTGCTGGCCCTCGATGCGTCGGGCGCACGCCCGGGAGCTGGCGCAGCTTGCCGCGCAGGTCGTTCTGGATCTCGAACAGCGTGCGCTCGCGCTCGTGCTTTGGGCTGAAGCTTCACGAAGACGTTGCCGTTGTTCGGCGTGCCGCGGAAGCCGCCGCCGACCGAGAGGTACGTGAACTCGACCTCCGGCTGCTTCCGCAGGAAGTCGGCGATCTCGCGACCCTTCTCCATCGTGTACTCGAGCGTCGATCCCGGCGGCGTCCGGAAGCCGACGCGTGAACTCGTCGCCGTTCGACGTCGGGCATCCACGTGAAGCCGAGCTTCGGGATGATCAGGAACGCGACGACGATGCGAGCCGCCGCGACGCCGCACGACGACCGAGCGATGGCCGAGCGCCCAGCCGAGCGCCGTCGGGATAGCGGTCCGCGACGCGCTCGAACCAGTCGTTGAACGCGAACGCGAACGCGCCGGATCGGGATTCCGCGTGCTGATCGTGCCCGTGGCCGTGCGTGCCGCCCTCGATCTCGGGGTCGAACCAGACGCTCGACAGCATCGGGTCGAGCGTGAACGACACGAACAGCGACACGAGCACCGCGAACGCGACCGTGACGCCGAACTGGAAGAAGATCTTGCCGATCATGCCGCCCATGAACGCGACGGGCACGAACACCGCGACGACCGCGAGCGTCGTCGAGATGACGGCGAGTCCGATCTCGTCCGTGCCGTCCTTCGCCGCGCGGTGGTGGTCTTTCCCCATCTCCACGTGGCGCACGATGTTCTCGCGCACCACGATCGCGTCGTCGATCAGCAGGCCGATGGCGAGCGACAGCGCCAGCAGCGTCATCGTGTTGATGGTGAAGCCGAACACCCACATGATGAAGAACGCCGAGATGATCGACACGGGCAGCGTGAGCCCGGTGATGACCGTCGAGCGCCACGAGTTCAGGAACAGGTAGATGATCGCGATCGTGAGGATCGCGCCGAGCACGATCGAGAGCTCGCACGTCGTGCGAGCGATTCGCGGATGCGCTGCGAGTCGTCGCGGATGACGCGCAGCGTGACGTCGCGCGGGCAGCTGGCGCTCGAGCAGCGCAGCACGGCCGCGCACGGAGTCGGCGACTGCGACCGTGTTCGAGCCGGAGATCTTGAGGATCTCGAGCGAGACGGCCGGCCGTGTCGTTGATCTCGGCGCGCGGTGCGCCGCTCCTCCGCGCCGTCGACGACCGTCGCGACGTCGCCGAGCTGGACCGGCATGCCGTTGCGCACGGCGACGGCGATGTCGGCGAACGCCTTGCGGATCGACGATGCGGCCGCGTGACGCGGACGAGCTGCTCGGTGCGCGCCGCGCTGCGACGCGGCCCGCCGGCACTTCCTGATTCTCGCGCTGCAGCGCTGCGTGACCTGCGACGGGACTGACGCCGTACGCGCGCATCGCGTCGGGATCGAGCTGCACGCGGATCTGGCGCGCGGTTGCCGCCGATGACGTTCACGCCGCCGACGCCCGGGATCGCCTCGAGCCGCGTCGCGATCGACTTCGTTCGGCGAGGTCGGTGAGCTCGCGAATGCGGCCGCTCGCTCGCTCTGCACGCGCGATCGACATGATCGGCGAGTCGTTCGGATCGAAGTGCTGGATGATCGGCTCGTCGATGTTCGGCGGCAGCGCGCGCCGGATGCGCGCGACCTTGGCCTGCACGTCCTGCTGCGCCGCGCCGACGTCGACGCCGAGGTTGAACATGCAGGCGCACGATCGACGACGCCCTGCGAGCGACGTCGAGGTGATCTCCTTGATGCCCTGCACCGTGTTGAGCGCTTCCTCGATCGGCTTGGAGACGTCGCGCATCATCACTTCCGGCGACGCGCCGGGGATACGTCGTGCTGACGATGATCGACCGGATAGGTGACGTCCGGATACTCGTCGATCGCCAGCCGCTGGTAGCTCACGACGCCGAGCACCACGAGCAGCACCATCATCATCGTGGCGAAGACGGGCCGCTTGATCGAGATGTCGGAGAGAAACATGGGCCTGACCCTGCTCTGATGTTCGGTAACTGCGTGCCGAGCGTGCCGCGTCGCGCTGGCCCTGCGTTCTTCGCCCGCGATCGTGACCTGCATGCCCGCGACCGAGCGTGCCGACGTTGCCGACGATGACGCGATCACCTTCGGCCAGCCCCTCGCGTGACCTCGGCGATGCCGGCGCGCTCGTCGACGACGCCCGAGCTGCACGCGTGGCGATGTCGATCACCTGGCCGGCGATGCGATACACGAAGGGCTTGCCGTCGTCGGCGCGACTGGCGCACCGCCGCCGTCGGCACGACGAGCGCGCCGGTGAACGACGCGGCTCACAACGCGGCCGGTCGCGAACGTGCCGCCCTTGAGGGAACCGGACGCGTTCGGGATCTGCACGTAGACGGTGACGCTTCGGGTCGTCGGATCGATCGTCGGGCTCACGCGCGCGACCTTGCCGTCGAACGATCGGCCGTCGGCGACGAAGTGCACGACCTGTCCGACGCGAACCGCGCTCGCCTGCCGCGCCGGAACGGCCGCCGCAAGCTCGAGCACGTCGCTGCGCACGAGGGTGAACAGTCCGGCGCCGCGCGCGACGTGCTCCCCGTTCTCGACGAGCCGCTGCGCGATGACGCCGGTGGTCGGCGCGAGCGACGCGCGTGTCGCGCACCAGGGAGCCGCGTCGCGCGAACGCGCGCCTGCGCGGCCGCGAGCCGCGCACGCGCGGCGATGACGCGCCTGCTGCGCCGTCTTGAGATCGCGCTCCGACGATCGCACCCGCCTTGAAGGAGCTCGGTCGTCTGCTCCAGGTTCCACTGCGCGGTCGACAGCTCCGATTCGCGCGGCGACTCGATCGGCCTCGGCGCTCGCGAACCCGCTCTCCTGCTCGGACGACTCGAAGCGCGCCAGCAGCTCGCCGGCGCGGACGCGCTGTCCTTCGCGCACGAAAACGCCGACGAGATCGCCCTCGAGCCGCGCGCGTACGTCGACCGTTTCGATGGGCCGCAGGTCGCCCGTGACGGCGATGCCTTCCTCGATCATGTCGCGTCCTACGCGGGCGACGTCGCTCGCTGCCAGCGTGATCGAGGGCGCCGTGCGGCCGGGCGTCCGGGAGCGATCCGCGGCTTTCGTCGCGGGGCCTCGTGCCTCGCCGCCGTTCGGGGCTGACGCATTCGCCGGGCGGGCGTTCGCGTCGGGAACCGCGTCCTCGTCACCGCCGCATGCCGCGATGAGCAGCGCGGAGGCGACCGCGGCCAGGATTCGAGTTGTGTGCACTAGTTATCCGATCGGCGCGCCGGGGCGCGCGTCGTGGCTGGGATTGGAATGGGCCGACCGAGCGCGCGCGCGAGCTCGGCGGTTGCGAGGGACAGGTCGTAGGTGGCGCGGGCCTCGCCGCTCTGCGCGGTGAGCAGCGCGAGCTGCGCGTCGGACACCTCGAGCTGGGTGCTGAGGCCGCGCGAGAATCGGAGCGACGCGAGACGAAAGGCTTCCTGCGCTTCGGACGCCGTCTCACGACGCCCGTCGAACACCGAGCGGGCGCGCTGCAGCTCGGCCCGGGCCGCCGCGACCTCCACGGCGACCCGTTCGCGTTCCTGCCGCAGCTCCAGCTCCGCGATGCGCGTCTGGGCGCGCGCGAACTGGAGAGCGCTCCTGGCGCGCAGGCCGTCGAATACCGGCCACGAGAAATTCACGCCCAGGCTCCGGTCCTCGAACCAGCCACCGTTCTGGCAAACTCGTCCCGGCTGAGAAGGCGTGGGACACGACGCCGCGTCGAGCGTCCCGCGCAGCCTTGGAACGCCGAATCCGGGCGGCGGAAAGGCGCCGAAGCCGGTTTGGACGAACGCCGTCACCGTGGGAAGAAGCTCGGCGCGCGCGGCCTTGATCGCGAGCTGACGACTCTGCGCCACCATCTCCGCTGAACGCAGCGCGGGGCGATCGGGGAGCGCCGTTGAATCGAGATACGACGCCACGAGCACCTGCGCGGCGTCCGGGTCGATGACGGACGTCAGCACCAGCGGACGCTCGATGCGGAAGATTGAGAAGCCGCTTGAGCTCCAGATACGCCAGGTCGCGATCGTTGCCTGCCTGAATCGCGAGCGGCTCGATGTTGGCCCTCTCGACCTTGGCGCGCAGCACGTCGTACTGCGCGGCGCGCCCGGCTGTGTGGAACTGGGTGATCTGGGACAGCCGCGACGAAGCGAGCTGAAGATTGGTCCGCTGGAGCTCGACCATCCGCTCGGCCAGCAGGGCAAGGAGATAGGCGCGCTGCACCTGGACGGTGAACAGCGCGTGCTGCTCCTTTGCGTCGAAGCGGCTCGCCTCGGCGAGGCTTCCGGCGGCCCGCGTCGTGGCGACGAGGCGCCCGCCCTGGAAGAGCGTCTGCGAGAGGTTGGCGTTGAACGTGTAGGTGTTCGTCTGGCTGAACACCGGGTTGACGGCGGCGCTGCGCGCGTTCTCGAACGTGCGACCAAAAGTGCTGCCGATCCGCAGCTGCGGGAACAGGAGCGCGCGGGCCGCGTCGAACTGCGCCTCTGCGACGTCCGTCTGCGCCGCGCTGAGCCTCACCTCGTCGCCGACGCGCAGGCCCGTGGTCACCGCGTCCTCGAGCGACAGCCTGAGCGTATCCGACGAAGGGGCTGGAACTTGAGCGACAATCGGTGAAGCGGCCGCGAGCTGAGCCGCGCCACAGAAGATGGCGAATGGCTTGAACATCATCAGGTATAGTATACGGCTCACGGAGCGCGGGTGTTGCCGGTTGTGTCGCCACAAGATTTGTGTTATTCAAGCCGCGACACTGACGCGCTCGAGGCGCGGAGGACCCGTGATGCACTTCCGATTCTACCGCCGGCCCGATGCGCTCCTGCTCGCGTCCCTGCTCGTCGCCTGC
This sequence comes from uncultured Gemmatimonadaceae bacterium, assembly GCA_963724885.1. Taxonomy (GTDB): domain Bacteria; phylum Gemmatimonadota; class Gemmatimonadetes; order Gemmatimonadales; family Gemmatimonadaceae; genus DASPMP01. The sequence goes on from CAVRWG010000005.1 coordinate 2,155,137, forward strand.
GCCAATCAACAGCAGGGGTCGGCGGGCGCTTCGAGCGGACAGGGGGGACCGGCATCGATGCACAATGAGCTTGGCGCGGCCGACCGCGCCCAAGGGTGGCGGTTGCTGTTCGACGGCCGTACGCAGGATGGCTGGCGCGTCTACAAGGAGCAGACGCAGTCAGGCGGCTGGTCCGTTCGGGACGGCGCGCTCACCAAGTCACGCGAGACCGACGACATCATCACCGTCGATCAGTTCGGCGACTTCGAGCTGACACTCGACTGGAAACTCGGCTCCGGAGGGAACGCGGGAATCTTCTACCGCGGTACCGAAGAGGAATCCAAGATCTACTGGACTGCGCCCGAGTATCAGCTGCTCGACGACCCCAACCACCGCGACGGAGGCGACCGGCTGACGTCCGCGGGCGCCGCGTACGCGCTGTACCCGGCCCCCGCCGGCATGGTCAAACCGGCAGGCGAGTGGAACGCCACCCGGATCGTCGTGAAAGGGCCGCATGTCGAGCACTGGTTGAACGGCACCAAGCTCCTGGAATACGAGCTGTGGAGCCCCGACTGGGAAGCCAAGGTCAAGGCCAGCAAGTTCGTCGAATGGCCGAAGTACGGACGGGCCAGGAAAGGCCACATCGCCATCCAGGGCGATCACGGCGGTGAGCTCGCCCTTCGCAACATCCGCATCCGCGAACTCTAGGAATGAGCTGAACGCGGCCAGCTGCTGCCGCGACCCTTCCACCCACACGCCATGTCCAGCCAGCCGAAGCTGTCCGCGATGATGTTTCTCCAGTTCTTCATCTGGGGCGCCTGGTACACGACCATAGCGGTCTTCATGACGCAGAACGGGATGGGAACGCTGACGCACTGGCCGTACACGGTGAACCCGATCGCGGCCATCGCGGCGCCGTTCTTCCTCGGGCTCGTGGCCGACCGGTACTTCGCCACCGAAAAAGTGCTCGGCACGCTGCATCTCATGGGCGCCGTCGTACTTTTTCTCGTTCCGCAGACGACGGGAAACCCGACCGCGTTCATCCTGCTGCTGCTCCTGTACAACCTGTGCTACATGCCGACGCTCGGTCTGGCGAATTCACTGGCCTTCCACCACATCCAGGACCAGGAGCGCCAGTTCCCCGTGATTCGGGTCTTCGGCACAGTCGGCTGGATCGTTGCGGGACTGTTCATCAGCTTCGTGCTCAGCCGCATGTTCACCGGCGCGCCGCCGGAGCAGACCGCGATGCCGCTGTACACCGCGGCTATAGCCAGCGCCGTGCTGGGAATCTTCGCCTTCACGCTGCCGCACACGCCGCCGCGCGCGGCGGGACAGAAAGTCTCGGTGCGGTCCATCGTCGGGCTCGACGCACTGACGCAGCTTGGCAGCCGTCCGTTCTATGTGTTCGTCGCCGCGTCGCTGCTGCTCTGCATCCCGCTGGCGGCGTACTACAACTTCACGCAGCTCTTCCTGACTGATGCTGGCGTTGGCAACATCGCGGCCACGCAGACACTCGGACAGGTATCGGAAGTGCTCTTCATGCTGCTGATGCCGTTCTTCTTCATCAGGCTCGGCGTGAAGAAGATGCTGATGGTCGGGATGGCTGCCTGGGTGCTGCGCTATCTCCTGTTCTCGTTCGGCGCCCCGGGGGCGGTGTTCCCGATGATCGTCGCCGGCATCCTGCTGCACGGCATCTGCTACGACTTCTTCTTCGTCACCGGCCAGATCTACGTGGACAAGAAGTCCACGCCCGGCGTGCGCGGTCAGGCTCAGGGCTTCCTCGTGCTCGTGACCTACGGCGTCGGCATGCTCATCGGAGCGCAGATAGCCGGCAACGTGTTCAACCGGTTCCTCGCCGGAGCGCAGAATCTGACGCTCGATCAGTGGAAGAGCTTCTGGCTGCTGCCTGCGGGATTCGCCGCGGCTGTCCTGGTCTTCTTTGCCGTGGCGTTTCGCGAGAAGGAGAAGTCTGTTGCGGCACCGGCAGTGGACGTCGTTTCCACTCCACCAACCCGAACGACAACCGGGCGCAGGTAACAACCGCAGCGTTCCCTCCGGAGAGACCATGTCGAAAGAGCTCGTGGGTCGACGCGACTTTGTGGGCACGCTCGCAAAGGCTGGCGCCGCCGCCTCGGCGTTCATGATCGTGCCGCGGCACGTGCTGGGACGCGGCTTCATCGCGCCGAGTGACAAGGTGAACATCGCCTGCATCGGCGTCGCGGGGATGGGTGCCAGCGACGTGCGCGGTCTCGCCGGCCTGGCCAACGTCAACATCCACACACTCTGCGACGTGGATTGGCGCTTTGCCGAGTCCACGTTCAATACGCACCCCAAAGCGCAGAAGTACCGCGACTTTCGCGAGATGATCGACAAGGAGTCGCGCAACGTGGATGCGATCACGGTGACGACGCCGGATCACACGCACGCCGCCGCGACGATGCTGGCGCTGAAGGCGGGCAAACACGTCTACACCCAGAAACCGCTCACCCGCACCATCGGTGAGGCGCGCGCGCTCGCGCAGGAGGCGGCGCGCAGACCGCGGCAGGTTACGCAGATGGGCAATCAGGGACACGCCGGCGAAGGGTGTCGTCAGATTCGCGAGTGGGTCGAAGCGGGGACGATCGGCAACGTGCGCACGGTCGAGTTCTGGACGAATCGGCCCGTCTGGCCGCAGGCCATCAATCGTCCCACGGAGATGCACAACCCGCCGGCCACGCTGGACTGGAACCTGTGGCTCGGGCCTACCGCGGAGCGTCCCTACCACCCCTCCTACGCGCCCTTCAACTGGCGTGGGTACTGGGATTTCGGCACGGGGGCGTTGGGCGATATGGCGTGTCACATCATGGACGCGGCGTACTGGACCCTGGGCCACCGCTATCCGTCGCGCATCACCGCGGAAAGCACGCAGCTGTTCCCTGAAACCGGGCCGCGGGCCTCACGCATCGTGTACGAATTCCCGGCTCGCGAGGGCCGTCCCGGTGCGACGTTCGTGTGGCGCGACGGCGGTCTTACCCCGCCGCGACCATCCGACTGGGGGGCCGACCGTGCGTGGCCATTCGACAACAGCGCCCAGCTGTGGATCGGCGACAAGGGCTCGCTCGTCGCGGGGACATACGCCGAGAATCCGAGGCTGTCGGACGAGAAGCGCGACGCCGAGCTCAAGGCGAGTCCGCCGGCGCAGAAATACCCGCGCACCAAGGGCGTATACGCGGAGTGGATCGAGGCGATCACGTCCGGCACGCAGCCGGGGTCGAATTTCAGCTACTCCAGCCCGTTCACGGAGCTCGTGCTGCTTGGCAACCTGGCGCTGAGGCTCCAGCGTCCCGTAGAGCTCAATCCGGCAACCGGAGAGATCCTGACGTCCGGGATTCCGGAGGAGTGGCTGCGCCCGACGTACCGCGCCGGCTGGAAGCTGCTGGTCTAGGCTCGAGCCTCGCGCGGGTTCCAGGTTCCTTTCGCGACCGCGGGGGCGAATTGGTCGAGCCCCCGTGGCGGGAACGCCAGCGTCTTGCCCTGCTCGGCGCTCTGGTATGCGGTCATGAGCACCTGCACCACCTCGAGCCCGTCGTCCCAGGTGAGCAGCGGCTTTTCCTTGCCGAGGAAGACGTTCGCGAAGTGGCGATCCTCGGCCTCGTAGCCGTATGCCACCGGCTCGCTCGGCACTACGGGCATGAGCCCGATCTCGGCGTTCTGCTTCTCGACGAGATCCTCGCCGGCCTTGCCTTTGACCTCGCGACTGAAGAAGCAGCGCAGCCCGGAATCGAGCGAGTTCCACTGCATGGAGTACTCGGGCCCGAGCAATTCGGCGGACAGACGCAGGCCCGCGCCGACGAAGCTCCACGACGTCGAAGCCTCGCCGAGCACGGTGTAGCCGTCGCTCGTCTCGAACTCTATCGTCATGCTCGCGAAGTCCTCCGAAGGGGTCTTCGTGTAATCGACGCCTCCCATCGTTTTCGCGAGCCGCTTGGCGTAGTCGGGCCGACTCCACTTCAGGCTGGCGATGTGGCCGGTGACGCGCGTCGGCTTCACGGTCGCAAGCGACTCGCCCGGTTTCGTCAGAAGGTGCCGCACCACGAGCGCCGAATGGCACATCATGTCGTTCAGCACCCCGCCACCCTGCAGCTCGCCCTTCCAGAACCACGGTGAATGCGGTCCGGAGTGCTCCTCGGCGGCGCGGGCAAGGTAGGGCCGCCCGGTCGTGGCCGCGCCGCGCGCCCAGGTGAGCGCGCGACCCGCCTCGACGTGCGGAGCGAACAGCTGGTTCTCGAGATAGCCGAGCGGAATTCCTAGTCGCTTCGCGAGCGCCAGAATCTGCCTGGCTTCGGCGACGTTGCGCGCCAATGGCTTTTCACACGCGATGCCGCGCAGCGTGCCTTTGCCGCTCTCCACGGCGCGCACGATCTCCTCCACGTTCTCCACGCGCGCGTGGTTGGGCCCGGTGAGCCACAGGGCTTCGATGGCCGGATCGCCAACCATGTCCGTGATCGTCTTGAACGCGCGAGCGGCGCCGACGTCGAGTTGATTCGCAAGCGCGGCGGCACTCTCGGCGTTCTTGCGATTGGGGCTCCACACGCCGAGCACGTCCGCGTTCCGAACGCCGCGCCAGCCCTGAATGTGGAACCGCGCGTTGAATCCACTGCCGACGAACCCGACGCCGAGACGCTTGGTCACTGACTGCTGTTGACGCGGGTGTTCATGACGTCCTGGCTGACGCCCAGCTTCGCCATGGCGGCCGGCGGACAGCCGTCCCAGTTGGGATTGAAGACGTTCCCGATGTACTGCACGTCCTGCCAACCCATGTGCGTGGAGAAGAAGCCGGACGCGGTGAGGTCGCGAAACCGCGTGAAGAAGGCGACGCCGTGGCTCATCTCCGGCCGCGCCTTTCTCGGATACGCGATGTCGTCGAGGATCTGACGGCGCTGCGCGTCCGTGGCGGTGATGAACGTCCTGCCGAAGCGCGCCCGTGCTTCCCTGTCCATCCAGGCGAGGCCGCCGCGCATGGAGTCCTTGCTCGATTGCGACGCATCCCTGTCGGAGAGGAGGAAGTCCATGAACTCGGGGACCCTGGCGTCCGTCGCGCTGCCCGACCGCGCGTCCTTCGGGATGACGTAGTTGGCCAGCATGTGCACGAGCGGCCATTCACGGCGGTTGAAGAATTTGGGGACGTACTGCTCCTGGCTCCCGGCTGCCGGCTCGCCGTTTTCCGCAAGCGCTTCGACTCCGCGAAGCGCACGCTCGAGCTGCGGCGCCTCGACGCCGATCAGGTTTGCCGTTGAAACCACAGCAAACGCCTTGAGCGCGTCCCGCCGGTTCATGTCGGTCATAGCGCCCCCGTCTTGCGCTGTTCGGTGATGTAGTCCGCCGTGCGCCACGCGAGCGCCATGATCGTCCACGTGGGGTTCTTGTCGCACTGCGAGACGAACGAGCCGCCGTCCGCGACGAAGAGGTTCTTGCAATCGTGCGCCTGGCAATTGCCGTTGAGCACCGATGTGGCGGGGTCGGCGCCCATGCGCGTGCACGCCCAGCTCGTGGATGATCGAGGCCGCCCTGCGCGATGTTGTAGCCCTGCTCGCGCGTCGGCATCGGCGAGAACACCTGCCCGCCCATCTCCGCGATCAGCGCGCGGAAGGTCTCGTGCATGTGCTTCACCTGGTTGTACTCGTGGTCGGTCCACTTCCAGTGGAAGCGCAGCACGGGAATCCCGAACTTGTCCACGACGTTCGGGTCGACCTCGCAGTAGCAGTGTTCGTTCGGGATCTGCTCGCCGCGTCCGGAGAAGCCGATCGTCGCGCCGTAGTACTTGCGGTAGTCCTGCTTGAGCTGCTGGCCGTAGCCGCCGCCCGGCGGGTACCGGTGGATGCCACCCATGAATCCGGCGCTGGGCTGATGCAGCCCGCCCCACACCTCGATGTGGTAGCCGCGCGGGAAGTCGAGCTTCTTGTTGTCCAGCCACCACGGCATGTAGACGTGCAGGCCGCCGACGCCGTCCTCGTTGTGCGGAACGTGATCCATCATGGCGGGGATGAAGCCCGCCACGTCGGTGCCCGTCGTGTCCGTGAGGTACTTGCCGACGGTGCCGCTGGAATTCGCGAGTCCCTGCGGGAAGCGCGACGATTTGGAGTTGAGGAGGATGCGGGCCGACTCGCAGGCGCTCGCCGCGAGGACGACGATGCGCGCGCGCACGTGGCGATCTTCGCCGGTGCGCTTGTCGATGTAGGAGACGCCGGTGGCCAGCCCGTCGGATCCGACCGTGACTTCCCGCGCCATCGCGTTGGTGATGAGCGTCAGCCGTCCAGTGGCTTTGGCCGGTGCAATGAGCACATCGGGGCTGGAGAAGTTCGACCGCGTTCGGCACCCGCGATTGCACTGGCCGCAGTAGTGGCAGGCCTGCGCGCCCGTGGATCGATTTCGTGAGGATCGAGAGCCGCGACGGGATGCAGAGCACGCCGAGCTTGTCCGACGCCTTCTTGACGAGCAGCTCGTAGCAGCGCGGCTTGGGCGGCGGGAGGAACTTGCCGTCCGGGTGGTTCCGAAGGCCCTCCTTGCTGCCGAAGATCCCGATCAGCTCATCGACGCGATCGTAGTACGGCGCCACGTCATCGTAGGAAATCGGCCAGTCGTCGCCGAGTCCGTCTCTCGACCTGCCCCTGAAGTCGTCGGGCCCGAAGCGCAGCGAGATGCGTCCCCAGTGATTGGTGCGACCGCCGAGCATTCGCGCGCGCCACCAGCGAAATTGCGATCCGCTGGCGCACAGTGTACGGCTCGCCTTCGATCTCCCAGCCGCCATCGCACGCGTCGAACTCTCCAAAGGGACGCAGCCGCGTTGAGCCGCCGCGCCGAGGCGACGCATACGTGCGGGATGAGCATCTGCGCGTCGCGCGATCGCGTACCACTCACCACCCGCCTCCAGCAACACCACCCGCGCGCCTGCCTGCGTGAGCGCGTGCGCGGCCATGCCGCCACCGGCGCCACTGCCCACGATGCAGACGTCGTATTCGGCTCGCTGCGGCGCGGTCCCAGCCCTGGGCGCCTGCTGCATCAGTACTCCAGCTTGCTGAGATACGCGAAGCTGTTCTTCGCAAACGCCAGGGGATCGGCCGGCTGGTCGTGCTCGATGAACGCGTGCCTGAACACGTTCTGCTGGGACGCGTCCAGCCGGAAGATCGACGCGAAGTCGATGACGCCGGCGCCGACGTCGGTCTGCGCGTGATTGGGCGCTCCCGAGGAGTCCTTGACGTGAAACATCGGGAAGCGCGTCGGATGCTTCCGGATGTACGCGAGCGGATCACCGCCAGCCCTGGTGGTCCAATAGATGTCCATCTGGAACTTCACCAGCGCGGGGTCCGTGCGCTCGATCAGGAGGTCGAACGGGACGATGTCGCCGGCACGCACAAACTCGAAGTCGTGATTGTGGTAGGCGAAGCCGAGGCCCCGCGCCTTGGCGCGCTCGCCCGCGCGATTGAATGCATCCGCGACGGCACGCCAGGTGTCCGGGCTGGCGCGGTGCGCGTCCCCCAGCCATGGCACCGTGATCCACGAGTGGCCCGCTGCCGCCGCGTCGTCGAGCACCTTGTCGATGTTCGCCTGCACGGCCTCGAACGGCACGTGCGTGGACGGCGCGGTGAGTCGGTTGGCCTCGAGCAGCCGCTTGATCTCAGCCGGAGAGCGCCCGAAGTAGCCAGCGAACTCCACCTCGCGATAACCGATTACCGCGAGGCGTTCGAGTGTGCCGGGGAGGTCGCGCTGCATCTCGCTGCGCACGGAGTAGAGCTGGATGCCGACGCGCTCGAGGCGGCGTCGGGAGGAGCTGGCAAGAACGGGGCGGAACTCGCCGGTCTTGCCGCATGCCGCGGCGCCAGCCAGCACACCCATCGTCGATAGGAACGTTCGTCTCGTAATCATGGCGCCAAGTATGCGCCTTGTTGAAACGCCCCGAAAGATGGGCTCAGGCGTCGCCGACGAAACGGACCTCCACGGGCTTCTCGATGACACCGCAGTCCACGCCGCGGGCGAGGAACTCCCGAACGGCCTTTCGACCGCGCTCGCCGTAATCGAGCGTCAAGTCGTTGACGTACATGCCGACGAAGGTGTCGGCCATGCCGCGGTCCAGGCCCCGCGCGTACTTCATCGAGTGATCGAGTGCCGCACGCCTGTGCTGCAGGCCGTAGGCGATGCTGTCATGAAGGTGGCCGGAGATCGGTTCGGATCAACGGCTCTCCGAGGTCGCGCCTGATCACGTTGCCGCCCAGTGGCAACGGCAGCCCGGTTTCGCCGAACCACCAAGCGCCCAGGTCCAGGACGAGCCGCAATCCACGTTCGGCGTACGTGAGCTGTCCCTCGTGGATGAGGAGCCCGAGGTCGACCTCGCCGTCGGCCACGGCGTCCTCGATCTGATCGAATGGGGTGACCACCGGCTCGAACTCGCGCTCGAACAGCCGCAGTGCGAGATACGCGCTGGTGAGCAATCCGGGCACGGCCACGCGCTTGCCCCGAATCCGGTCCGGATCGATGGCCGAGCGAGCCACCAGACGCGGCCCGTAGCGGTCACCCATCGAAGCGCCGTGCGGCAGTAGCGCGTAGCGGTCCGAGAGGTACGCGTAGGCGTGGATCGACACGGCCGTGACCTCGAGCTCGGCACGCAGGGCGCGCTGGTTCAGCGTCTCGATGTCCTGGAGTTCGTGCACATAGCGAATGTCGCCCGTGTCGATCTTGCCCTCGGCCAGGGCGTAGAACATGAACGCGTCGTCCGAATCCGGACTGTGCGCGACGTGGATCGTGGGCATCAGCGGCTGCTCCTCTGGCGCCATTCGGCGAGCGCGATGTCGATGTCGTTCTGGTGCAGGAGGTATTCGGGCAGCTGCCTGCGCCGCTCGGCCTCCGCCGAGGCCGCCAACTGATCCAGGTGGCGGCGGGATGCGGCCTCGTCTCCGCGGAGGCGCGCCGCGCGCGATGCCAGCACGAGTCCGAGCAGATGCCGCGGGTTTTCGCGCAGGATGGTGTCTGCCTGTGCTGTCGCGAGCGCGGCATCGCCGCCAACCTCGCCGAGCCGGCCGAGGTCGTAGCGCTGGTCCACGCTCAGACTGCCCAGCGCTTCGTAGGCCTGGAGCGCCATCGGCATGAAGAAACTGCACACTGTCCGCTCGTCCGCGTTCGGCGGCGCCCATGATGCGATCGTAGAGGCGCTCGGCGCGTTCGGCCGGACTGAGCGCCGAGATGTCAGGGGCCCGCGCGCCCATGACGGTGCCCGCCGCGGTGCCGGCCTCATCGGTGCTGGCCGCCGCGGGCGCGCGGCCGAACCGCTGGCCGGCCGCGAGCGCGATCAGCGCGAGGAGGGCGATGCCGGCGACGGCCCAGGGGAGCGCGTTGCTGATCCCAAACTGCCTGGAGCGCGCCTCGACCAGCTCGCCGGCAGCGGTCCCGCAGCGGTGACAGAACTTGGCGCCGGGCGTGAGGGGGGCACGGCACGCAGCGCAGGCGGCGCCCTGCAGCGGGGCGCCACAGCTCGCGCAGAATCGTCCCTCGGCGGCGGCGCCGCAGGATGGACAGGCATTGGTCATCAGCCGCGAAATCTAGCGCCGATGACCTCGCTCGAGCTCAGGGCACGCGAGGCCCGTTCTTCTGCGAGATGCGCTCGATCGTTTGTTCCGCCTTGGTCTCGTTATGCGCCTTGAGCACCACGTCGGCCTGCGCCACGATGCCCACGAGAATGCCGCGCTCGTCGACGATGGGGATACGACGCACCTGCTCCAGCGCCATGCTGTCCATGGCGCAGTCGACGTCCTCGTCGGCCCTGCGGGTCGTGATTCGGCCGGAGCTCATCACGTCGCGAACGGAGGTCTGTCCATCGAGTCCCTCGCCCACTACGCGCAGCGCCAGGTCGCGGTCGGTGACGACGCCCAGCAGGCGCTTTGAGCCGTCCTCGACAACCGGGATGATGCCCACGTCCTGGTCCTTCATGAGCCGCGCGGCTTCCCGAGCCGGCGTCTCCGGTGTGACCGTGCGTGGTTCGCGCGTCATGACGTCCTGAATCTTCATGTCCACCTCTCCTCGGTCCTCCGCGAGAGTCGGGCAAGGGGTGGGCCAGACACGAGGGAGGAGGGAGGAGGGAGGAGGACATAAAGCGAAGCCGGGGTCGTTGACCCCTGCGGCGCCGTATTCCTTACTTTCTCCGTCCTCCTCCCCCCTTACTCCTCCTTCCTCCCTCCTCCCTCCTCCCTCCTCCCTCCTTGTCTTCCCGATCCCTCACTCCTGACGTCCACGGCGCGTCCGCGAAGGACATCCTCGACCTCGCGCGGAAGCTGAACGTGCGTTCGATGCGCCTGCAGTTCACGGACATCCTCGGCGTGAACAAGAACGTCGAGATTCCGGCGTCGCAGTTCGCCAAGGCGCTGGCGGGAGACATCATGTTCGACGGCTCGTCCATCGAAGGCTTCGTGCGGATCGAGGAGTCGGACATGCTGCTGGCGCCGGATCTCTCGACGTTCCGGCTGTTTCCGTTCGGCGCTCCCGACGCGCGCATCGCCCGCGTGATCTGTGACATCAACCTGCCGAATGGCGAGCCGTTCCCGGGCGATCCACGAGGCGTGCTCAGGCGCACGATCGCACGCGCGAGCGCCATGGGGTTCACGATGAACGCGGGGATGGAAGCCGAGTTCTTCCTGTTTCGCCCGACGCCCGAGGGGGGCGCGAGCACCGCGACGCACGACGTGGGCAGCTACTTCGACCTCGCGCCGGCCGACCTCGGCGAGGACGCGCGCCGCGCGATGGTGGACGCCCTCGAGCAGATGGGCTTCGAGGTGGAGGCCTCACACCACGAGGTCGCGCACGCCCAGCACGAGATCGATTTCCGCTACGCGGATGCGCTGCTGACGGCGGACAACATCGCCACGTTCCGCTTCGTGGTGAAGCACGTGGCCCACCAGTTCGGGCTCATCGCCTCGTTCATGCCCAAGCCGATCTTCGGGCAGAACGGGAGCGGCATGCACACGCATCAATCGCTGTTTCGCGGCAAGGAGAACGCCTTCTGGGACAAGAAGGCGCAGTGGGAGCTCTCGAAGGTCGCGCTGGGCTACATCGGCGGACTGCTGCAGCACGCGCGCGGCATGTGCGCCATCACCAATCCGCTGGTCAACTCCTACAAGCGGCTGGTGCCCGGGTTCGAGGCGCCGGTCAACGTGGCGTGGTCGATGCGCAATCGTTCGCCGCTGATCCGGGTGCCGGAACGCCGGGGGACCGGCACGCGCGTGGAACTGCGGTCGCCGGACCCGTCGGCAAACCCGTACCTGGCGCTCTCGGTCATGCTGGCGGCCGGGCTGGACGGTGTGGCGACCAAGGCGGATTGGCGCGAGCCCGTGAACGAGAACATCTGGGAGATGAGCCATCGTGAACGGCGCCGTCTGCGCATCGACGACCTGCCGCACGACCTGAGCGAGGCGCTCGACGAGCTCGAAAAGGACGACGTGATCACGAGCGCCCTCGGCCAGCACGTGACGCGCCACTTCCTGGAAGCCAAGCGTCAGGAGTGGCGCGAGTACATCACGCAGGTCACGGACTGGGAGCTGGAGAACTACCTGCTGAAGTACTAGTGCTGCCTAGTGCCTAGTGCCTAGTGCCTAGTGCCTAGTGCCTAGTGCCTAGTGCCTAGTGCCTAGTGCCTGGATGCCTCACTAAGCACCAAGCACCAGGCACTAAGCACTGTTCTCAGACGGGGAAGAGCATCTCCCGATACTTCGGCAGCGGCCAGCAGTCGTCGTCGACCACGACTTCGAGCGCGTCGGCCGTCTGGCGCACCGCGGCCATTGCGTCGGCGCCCTGACTCGTGAGGTATTCCGCGCATTCCTCGAGCGACTCGTGCATCGACTCCGCCTTGGCGATGACTTTTTCAAGCGCGGCCCGGTGCTTCTGGAGCTCCTTGATCAGCTTGCCCACGCGGTTGGCTGCCTCGACCTGTGGAACCGTGGTGATGCGCGCGACCTTTGCCTGGGCCGCGGCCTCGATCAGCGAGCCGGAGTACGAAAACGCTGCCGGCAGCACGAGCGTGTCGATCATCTCGCGCAGCGTGTGCAGCTCGATGAGCATGTCCTTGATGTAACGCTCGAGTCGCACGTGGTAGCGTGAATCCAGCTCGGCCTCCGTGAGCACCCCCAATCCGACCAGGCACTTCTTGGTCGTCTTGGTGACCAGTTGCGCCAGCGCTTCGGGAGTACGCCGCAGGTTCAGGAGCCCGCGCTTCTCGGCCTCCTTCAACCATTCGGCCGAGTAGTTGTTGCCCTCGAAACGAACCGGCGTGGTCTGCTTGAACGCGCGACGGACGACCTTGAGCACGGCGTCGTCGGTCTTCGGCGTCTTTTTCAGCTCCTCCCGCAGCTCGACGGTGAGCTCGCCGATGGCCTCGGCGACAGCCGAGTTGACCAGCGCCACCGGGAACGCGATGGACTGCGACGAGCCGACGGCGCGGAACTCGAACTTCGCGCCCGTGAAGGCGAACGGCGACGTGCGATTGCGGTCGGTCGTGTCGCGCTTGATCTCGGGCAGCCGCGCCACGCCGAGCTTCATCATCTCCTCTTCGGCGCTCACGGATCCCTTTTCGTGGATGATCGCGTCGATCATCCCGGTGAGCATGTCGCCCATGAAGACCGAGATGATGGCCGGCGGTGCCTCGTTCGCGCCGAGACGGTGCTCGTTGCCGGACGTGCCGATGCCGGCGCGCAGCATGCCCGCGTGCTTGTGCACGCCGCGCAGCACGGCGGCCAGGAAGATGAGGAACCGGATGTTCTGGTGCGGCGTCTGGCCGGGCTTCAGGAGGTTCACGCCGTCGAGCTCGTGGTTGTCGGCGGCGATGGACATGGACCAGTTGCAGTGCTTGCCCGAACCGTTGATGCCGGCGAACGGCTTCTCGTGCAGCAGCGCCTGCAGGTCATGGCGCAGCGCCACGCGGCGCAGGGTGGCCATGACGAGCTGGTTGTGATCCGTGGCGACGTCGGTCTCCTCGAATCGCGGTGCCATCTCGAACTGGCTCGGCGCAACCTCGTTGTGACGCGTGACGATCGGGACGCCGAGCTTGTACAGCTCGGTCTCGACTTCAGCGATGCAGGCCTGAATCCGCTCCGGAATCCCGCCGAAGTAGTGGTCCTCGAGCTGCTGGCCACGCGGCGGCGGCGCGCCGATGAGCGTACGGCCGGACATCACCAGGTCGGGCCGAAGCGCGAAATGCGCGCGGTCGATCAGGAAGTACTCCTGCTCGGGTCCGAGCGTCGTGAACACGCGGTACACGTTCTTGTCGCCGATCAGCTCGAGGAGCTCGATGGCCTTGGCGCTCAACGCGTCGCTGCTGCGCAGCAGCGGGGTGATCTCGTCCAGCGCCTCGCCGTTGTAGCCCACGAACACGGTGGGAATGCACAGCGTCTTGACGCCCGCCCATTCCGCGAGGAACACGGGACTGGCCGGGTTCCACGCGGTATAGCCGCGGGCTTCCCAGGTGGCGCGAAGGCCGCCGGAGGGGAAGCTCGAGGCGTCCGGCTCGCCCTGGACGAGCTGCGAGGCGCTGAACGACTCCATCGGCGTGCCGTCGTCGAACGACAGAAACGCGTCGTGCTTCTCGGCCGTGAGCCCCGTCTGCGGCTGGAACCAGTGCGTGAAGTGCGTGGCGCCGCGGCCGACCGCCCACTCCCTGATGACCTGCGAGACGCGTCCGGCCACATCGAGGTCGAGCTTTTTCCCGTGCCGCACCGCCGCGAGAATCTTCTCGTACACGTCGCGCGGAAGCTTGTCGCGCATCTGCCGGACACCGAACGTGTTGATCCCGAAGTAGTCCGAGACGCGGGCGGGCTGCCCATTGGGTTGCATGATGGCCGGGGGCGTCTTGGGAGTACGGCTTACGATCTCTCGGGTCACGGTCTTGCGGTTCAGCACGGCTTTGGGGGGCATCTCAGGCGGCCTCGGCGCGGTAGGATGACAGCAAAAACGTGCCAAAAACGCACGAATTGAGCGTCAAATTTGCCGATTGGCCGCCGAAAATGCAATGTTGCCCCGCTGGCCGTGCAAAACGAACAGAAGTTTAGGGCCGGCTGACCACGTTGAGCGCGCCCCGCATCGCGGGGTGCGCCGCGCAATGATACTCAAAGCGGCCCGGATGTGCGGCGACGTATACGTAACGTCCCCTGACGGGGAGCTCCGGCGAGCTCCAGGCGCCCGAGTCTGCGCTCGTCGTGTGCGCGAACTCATCCTCGTTGGACCACACCACGGTGTCTCCGACCATGATCGTGGCTTCGGCCGGCCTGAACGCAAGTCGTGCGATCGCGATGGCCGTTGTCGCCGGTACCACGTCGTCTGGCCACGGGGCCGCGAGCGTTGACCCGGCAACGCCCGCGACACAGAGCCCGATACCTGCCGCCAGCCGACGCGAGCCGTCGGCCGACAGGCTCATTTCTTCGCCAGCACGTCGGCACGCACTTGCTCAGCGTGCGCCAGGTGCGCCGCAACAGCCGGCCGCACACCGGTCAGCAGGTTCTTGAGCTGGTCGTTGCGGGCGCGGGGCAGCATGACCTCGTCTATCGACGCCAGGAACTGGCGGTGATACGAGACTTCGTTCTCGATGTACGTGGAGTCGAACGCGTATCCGGAAAGCTCCCGCATCATGTCGCGCTTCGCGGCGGATTCGTCGCGCATGTCGAGACTCTCGTCGTTGTCCTTGGCCGCGAGGTCGAGCGTGCCGAGCAGCTCGGCCACCATGGTGTTTACGCCGCCGTGGTCGGTGAGCATGCGCTGCGCGAACTTCCTCACGTCTTCGCGGCCCGATCGCGCCGGCACCAGGCGCGCGTAGCTGATGTCCGTGTAATTGGATGCCATCACCATCGCGACGATGTTCGCGTCGGAGATGAAGCGGCTCGAGCGTCGTCGAGCCGGCGCCGGCGCCGGCGGCTCTGGCTCAGGCGTCGGCGTGACTACCGGCGCGGGTGTTTCCGGCGCGGCGGCGGGCGTTGGCGCCGGTTCGGCGGCGGGCGTTGGCACCGGCGCGGCGGCGGGTGTCGGCACCGGGGCAGCGAGCGGGGCCGGTTCTGCCGGAGTCGGTTCCGCCGGAGCTACGGGCGTCGGGACCACGGCGGCGGAAGCCGGTTCGGCAGCGGCTTCGGCCACGCGTCTGGGACGCGAGGGATTGGGATCGATGGGCTTCAAGCCGCTGCAGCTCGCGCTCAGGCAGGCAAGCGCAAGACACGCCAGCAATGGGCGATTGGGCATCGCGAAATCTCCGGGAGGGGTTGCTGCTTACTGGACGGATGGAGGCGAACGCGCGCAACGGTTCGGGACCAAAAACGCTCAGGCGTTCGCGCGCGCCGGGCCTCGGACGGGCGGCTCTTCCTGCCTGAGGACCCTGGGTGCGCTCCGGCGCGCGTACAGCTGAAAGGCTTCGAGCGTCGCCACGCAGAACGCGGCCCAGGCAAGGCCGATGATGACGCCGGCGATCACGTCCGAGGGATAATGGACGCCGAGGTACAGGCGCGTAACGGCGATGGCGACGATAAGCAGGGCCGCGGCGCCGAGCGTCAGGACGCGACTGCCCCGGCGCACCTGCAGGCGTGCCGCGAGGTATGCGACGGTACCGTACACGACCGCGGCGCTCATTGCGTGCCCCGACGGGAACGACGAGCTCACCACCTCGGTACCCCACTCGAAGATTCGCGGGCGCGGCCGGCCGAAGCCGATCTTGAGCAGGCCATTGAGCACGATGCCTCCGCCCGTCGCGATGAGCAGCAGCAGCGCGGAATACCGGTGCCGCGTGAGCCACAGGAACATCGCGGTCACGCCCACGATGGTCATGACGACCGTGCCGGTGCCGAGGACCGTGAGTTCGAGCATCACCGGATCGAGCCGAGCCGAGTGATGCTGCTGGATCCAGCGAAGCGCGGCTTCGTCGAAGGCCTGCGTCCGTCCGCTGCGAACGTGGCCGGCGAATTTCGCGAACGCCCATGTTCCGGCAAGCGCAACGGCGGCGCCCGCCGCGAAGAAGATCCCGATCGTCGCGTAAAAGTTCCGGGCGAATCCTGCGATGCCGCGGATGGCGCCGAAGATCAGGTCCCAGACGGGCTCCAGCCAGCCGCGAGTGTCCACCGCGGCGTCGCGCTCGCGACGGCTGCCGTGGCGCGTCTCGCCGCTCGACCTGTCGCCCTTGCCTGCTGCCATGTTCTTGAGAAAGCCCTGATGCAGGAATAACTTGCGGACTCTTTCCGGCGCGGTAGCCAAGTGGTAAGGCAGGAGTCTGCAAAACTCCTATTCGCCGGTTCGATTCCGGCCCGCGCCTCTCGGGATGGCCCCCACGTGTCGTGGGGGCCGGCTCCCCGGACCCGCCTCCTTCGGCACCGACCGTGCCTCAGCGCGTCACGGCACGGGCTGTCCCGCCATGGCCGTTTTCGAGGGCCAGCGGTTGTACCAGTCCATCATGTAGAGCTGCGTGCGCAGCCAGTTGGACGGGCGTGACGACGTGCCGTGGTACTCGCCCTCGAAGCGCAGCAGCGCCGTGGGCACGCCACGCATCTTGAGCGCGACGTAGTACTCCTCGGATTGCGGCATCGGCGTCCGCAGGTCCAGCTCGCCCGTCATGATGAGCGTCGGCGTCTTGACCTTGCCGACATGCATCAGCGTGGAGTGCTCGAGCCACGAGCGCGGGTCTTCCCAGAAGGGCTTCTCGAACCACTGGTGCGTGAACAAGGGAATGTCGGTGGTGCCGGCCATCGAGATCCAGTTCGTCACCGGGCAACGCACCGCGGCGGCGGCGAAGCGGTCCGTGCGCGAAATGACGTAGCTCGAAAGGACGCCGCCTCCGGAACACCCGCCGACATACATGCGCGTGGTGTCCACGTAGCCCCTGGCGATGAGCGCGTCCACCGACGCCATGAGATCATCGTAGTCCACTCCGGGATAGTGCTTCTCGATCGCGTTTCCAAACGCGCTGCCATACCCCGTGGATCCGCGCGGATTGACGTACAGCACCACGAACCCGTTCGAGGCGAACGACTGATAGCTCGGGCTGAAGGCCACGTTGTACATGCCGTGCGGCCCGCCGTGGATCTCCATGATCATCGGGTACTTCTTCCCGGCGGCGAAGGAAGGCGGTTTCACCACCCAGCCCTCGATCTCCACGTTCGCGGACTTCGCGGCGATGCGTTCGACGGCGCCGAGCTTGACGCCGGCGAGCACGTCCTCATTCACCCGCGTGAGCTGCGTGACCGTTGCGGCCGCGCCGCGGCGGGTGAGATCGAACTTCACGATGTCGGCCGGCTCGAGCGCGCTCGTGCGCGTGCCGGCGGCGACACCCGTCTTCGACATGGACGAGAGCGACAGCATGTGCACGCCGGTAGTCAGCTTCGACGCGCCTCCGGACACCGGCGCGAAGTACACGTTGGCCGTTCCCGTCTCGCTCACGCCGAAGTAGACCCCTGAGCCGTCGCGCGACCACATGAGTGATCCAGGATCGCGGTCGAGCGTGGTGAGCTTCTGCGCGGACGAACCGTCGGCGTTCATGACATGGATCTCTTCCGCCTGATAGCTCGCCCTGGTCGCGGAATGTCCGGAATACGCGAGCTTCCTGCCGTCCGGAGAGATGGTGACGCCGTTCCAGGTCCCGGTCTGCGCGTTGAGACGCCGCTTGACCGTGGTGGCGACGTCGATCGCATAAATGTGCGAGTCGCGGTAGTTCAGGTCTGACTTCGGATCGTCGAACCCGACGACGTAGACGTTGCGGCCGTCCGGGGCCCAATCCCACGCGACGCCGGTCTGGAGGCCGTCGAACCGGGCGCCAACGCTCCAATCGCCAGAGGTCAGGGCCCGCGGCGTCCCGCCGTCCGACGGTACCACGAACAGGTGGACGAACCCCGGCCGATTGAACCCGCGCCGATCCTGGCGGTAGTGCAGGTCCGTGATGTGTTTCGGCGCGGCCGTCCACTTGGCGCCCGTCGGCGCGGCCGGCATGTCGATCTTCCACGTGTTCGCCTTCGGCACGAACATGCTGAAGCCGATCGATTTCCCGTCGGGCGACCACCGGACGTCGCCGATCGGCTCGTTGACGCGCGTGATCTGCGACGTCGCGCCCTCGGCGTCCATGAACCGTACAAACAACTGCGCGCCGGATGGCTCGCCTTCGTTCAAAAACGCGATGCGCGAGCCGTCGGGTGCCCAGCGAGGGCTCGAGCCCTTCGTGAGAAAGCGATTGCGGGACCCGTCCGCGCTCATGATCCAGAGGCTCGCATCCCAGCGGTCCTCCATCCGGTTCACGTGGCGCCGCGTGTACACGATCTGTGATCCGTCGGGCGAGATCTGCGCGTCCGCCACCTGCTCGTAGTCGAGATACTTGTCGACGCTGAAGAGCGTGTCGGCGCGAGGGTTTTGCGAGAGCGCCGGCGCGGCCGTGACGAACGGCGCGCAGCACAGGACGAGGGCGATGATACCGGTTCGACGCATGGGGACACCGTGTGACAAGGTGAAGCGTTCATTGTACCATCCAGACCATGACCCGTCCATTTGTCGCCCGTCTTGCCATGATGGCGGGATTCCTCGCCTCCGCGTCGCTCGCGGCTCAGGATCCCGCGCGCGTGCGCAGCGGCGTGCGCGCGTACCAGCAGGCGCACGATGTGGAAGTCGTTCGCGAGCTGGCCGAGCTGCTCGCCATCCCGAATCTCGCGAGCGACTCCGTCAACATCCGGCGGAACGCACTGCACATCGCCGGGATGCTGGAGCGTCGTGGCATTCGCGCGCGGCTGCTGGAGACGCCGGGCGCGCCGCCGGCGGTGTTCGGCGAGCTGGCGACGCCGGGCGCGACGCGGACGATCATGTTCTACGCGCACTACGACGGGCAGCCCGTCGACACGTCGCAGTGGGCCTCGGCGCCGTGGGCGCCAACGCTCCGCGACCGGGCGCTCGCCGAGGGCGGCGGGGTCATCCCGTTGCCGACACAGCCAGGCAGCGTGCAAGGCGAGTGGCGCATCTACGCGCGGTCGGCGAGCGACGACAAGAGCCCGATCGTGGCTTTTCTGTCGGCGCTGGACGCGCTGCGCGCCTCCAGTATCCGGCCGAGCGTGAACCTCAAGTTCTACTTCGAGGGTGAGGAGGAAGCCGGCTCCGACCATCTACGGGACGCGCTGACCCGGCATCGAGAACTCCTGGACGCCGACCTCTGGATCTTCGGCGACGGCCCCGTGCATCAGTCGCGCCGCCAGCAGGTGTCGTTCGGTGTGCGCGGCGTCATGGGGCTCGAGCTCACGACCTACGGACCGGCGCGCGCGCTGCACAGCGGTCACTACGGCAACTGGGCGCCCAACCCCTTGGTGGCGATGTCGCACCTGATCGCGGGGATGCGGGACACCGATGGCCGCATTCTCATCGATGGCTTCTACGACGACGTGCTGCCGCCGTCGTCCGCCGAGCGGGCCGCCATCGCAGCCGCGCCGTCGGCGGACTCGGCCCTTCGCGTCGAGCTGCAGCTGGCAGCCACCGAAGCGGGCGGCGCGCCGCTCATGGAGCGCATCATGTTGCCCGCGCTCAACGTGCGCGGCATCAGCGGCGGCGGCGTCGGACGGCTTGCGACGAACTCCGTGGCGACCACCGCGCGAGCGTCCATCGATTTCCGGCTCGTGCCGCGCCAGACGCCGGAACGGGTTCGCGCGCTCGTGGAGGCGCACGCGCGCAAGCAAGGCTTTTTCGTGGTGCATCGCGAGCCCACCGCACAGGAGCGCGCCACGCACGCGCGCATCCTGCGGCTGGACTGGGAGGAAGGATACGCGGCGTCACGCGCGGACATGTCGGCCGGGGCGTCGCGGGCCGTGATCCGCGCCGTGGAGATGGGAACCGGATCGAGCGTCATCGTCGTGCCGACCTCTGGTGGAAGCCTTCCGCTCCATCATTTTCGCGAAGTGCTTGGCGCGCCGCTGATCACGGTGCCGATCGTGAACCACGACAACAGTCAGCACGCGGCGAACGAGAACCTGCGCCTGCAGAATCTGTTCGACGGAATGCAGGTATACGCCGCCATCGTGTCGCACCTGGGCAGGCTCTGGAGCGCGACGCCGTAGGTCTGGCAACCGGTCGGTCCGGCCTGTAAGGTTTCCCGACGCACATTTTTCCCAGCGATGGATCGCCGACAATTCACTGGCACACTCGCGGGCGCGCTCGCCGGCGCCGTCCTTCCTCGTTCGGCGTTCGCCGTGCGGCATCACGCGCCGGCGCTTGCGATCGACGCCGAGCGCCTCAATCGCCACCTCAGGGAGCTGTCCGCCTTCGGCGCGAATCCGCAGGGCGGCGTGTCGCGCGTCGCCTACAGCGACGCGGACCGCTCCGGCCGGGCGTACGTCATGGAGCGCATGCGGGCGGCGGGCCTCGACGTTCGCGTGGACGTCGCCGCGAACATCTTCGGGAGCCGCGCCGGGACGCAGCGGCTGAAGCCGATCGTGTTCGGCTCGCACATCGACAGCGTCCCGGACGGCGGCAACTACGACGGAACCGTCGGTTCGCTCTCGGCGATCGAGGTCGCCCAGAGCCTGGCCGCCAGCGGGACACGCACACGGCATCCGATCGAGGTGGTCGTGTGGGCCAACGAGGAAGGCGGCCTGTACGGAAGCCGCGCGGTCAGCGGGCAGCTCACGAGCGCTGAGCTTTCCAACCGCGCGTGGAGCGGCAAGACGATCGAGGAAGGCATCGCGTTCCTGGGCGGCGACCCGGCCAGCGTCGGCGAGACGCGGCGCCGGCCCGGAGACATCGCGGCGTACCTCGAGTTGCACATCGAGCAGGGCGGCACGCTCGAGCGCGAGGGGATCCAGGTTGGCGTCGTCGAGGGAATCGTGGGCATCCGGCAGTGGAACGTCACAGTGACGGGCGTGCAGAATCACGCCGGCACGACCCCGATGGACCAGCGCAAGGACGCGCTGCTTTCCGCGGCGCGCTTCGTGGAGATGGTGAACCGCGTGGTGCGCGCCGAGCCGGGGCGTCAGGTCGGGACGGTCGGGAGGATCGAGGCTTTTCCCGGCGCTCCGAACGTCATCTCCGGCCGCGTCACGTGCACCCTGGAACTGCGCGACCTGGAGTCGGCGAAAATCCAGCGGCTCTTCACGGCAATCGAAGGCGAAGCGCTCCGCATCGGCGAGGCAGCCGGAACCTCGTTCGAGTTTCGCGGCCGGCACGAGAACGTGCCCGCGCCGAGCAGCCCGGAGATCCGCGCGATCATTGCGCGCAGTGCCAAGGAGCGGGGCCTCACGTCGCGCGCCATGCCCAGCGGGGCGGGCCACGACGCGCAGGCGATGGCGCAACTCGGCCCGATGGGGATGATCTTCATCCCGAGCATCGGCGGAATCAGCCACTCGCCGAAGGAGTTCTCGACTCCGGACGACATCGCGCGGGGCGCGACCGTGCTCCTGGATGCCGTGTTGCAGGCGGATCGGCTGTCATGAAGCTGCTGCGATCGTCGCTCCTGTGGGCGTCGCAAAACCGCCGCATGGAGCGACTCGTGCGGTCCAGCCGCGCGATGCGGCCGCTGGTGTCGCGGTTCATGCCGGGCGAGACGCTGGACGAGGCGATGGCCGCGGTGCGCCGCCTCGCGTCGGAAGGTACGGGCGTCGTCATGACGTACCTTGGCGAGAACGTGGAGACCGACGCGGACGCGGAAGAGACGGTCGTCGAGTACGAACGGCTCTTCGCGGCGCTGCGCGAATACGGAGCCGGCGCGCATGTCTCCATCAAGCTGACACAGCTCGGGTGGGACGTTGACCGGTCGCGCGCCCTGGACCGAGTCCGCAAGCTCTCCCGTATCGCCACGGCGAACCACACGATCCTGGCCGTCGACATCGAGTCGTCGCCGTACGTGGAATCCACGATCGGCGCGTACGAGCAGCTGGCTCGCGAATTCGACAACGTCGCGCTGTGTCTCCAGGCGTACCTGCATCGCACGCCGGCGGATCTGCAGCGGCTGCTGGCGGTGTCGCCGTACATCCGGCTCGTGAAGGGCGCCTACCGCGAAGGCGCGGGCGTCGCGCTGCAACGGCGTTCTGACATCGACGAGCGCTATCGCTCGCTGGCGGTCACGCTCCTCGGCGCGGGCCCGCAGGGAGCGCGCGTCGTCTTCGGCACGCACGACCTTCCCCTGGTCGCGCGGATCCGCAACGATGCCGACAATATCGGTGTCAAACCATCGGCGTACGAGGTCCAGATGCTGTACGGCATCCAGGACGCCGGACGCCGTCAGCTCGCCCGCGATGGCCTGAAAACGCGGGTTCTCATCAGTTACGGTCGGGCCTGGTATCCCTGGTTCATGCGGCGGCTGGCGGAGAAGCCGTCCAATCTGATGCTCGTCACCCGGAATCTTTTTTCCTAGAGGTCGTTATGCGTCTGAAGATGTCGCCTCGATACGCTCACGCTCCGCTGGCCTTCGCGCTCGTCGCCTCGATGGCGTCGGCGCAGAGCACGCAACAGTCCAACCTGGTGCCGCCGGTGGCGGAGCGTCGTGCACGCGTGGACACGCTGCATGGCGATGTCCGCCGCGACGACTACTTCTGGCTGCGGGTCAAATCGGACCCCGCCGTGCGGACGTATCTCGAAGCCGAGAACGCGTACTCGGATGCGGTGCTGGCGCCGCTCGCCCAGCTCCGTGAACGGCTCTACAACGAGATGCTGGCGCGCATCAAGCAGACGGACCTGTCGGTGCCATATCGTCTCGGCAACTACATGTACTACTCGCGCACCGTGGAGGGGCAGCAGTACCCGATTTTCGCGCGCAAGCGCGGCTCGGCCGACGCGCCGGAGCAGATCACGCTCGACCTCAACGAGATGGCCAAGGGGCAAAGCTTCATGTCCGTCGGCGACTACGAAGTGAGCGACGACGAGAACCTGCTCCTGTACTCGTTCGACTCCACGGGCTATCGCCAGTACGCGATGCGTATCAAGGATCTGCGCAGCGGCGAACTGTTGCCCACGCGCGCGGACCGGGTGGTGTCCGCGACCTGGGCATCCGACAACAGGACCATCTTCTACTCGGTGGAGGATTCGGTCACCAAGCGCGCGTATCGTGTGTACCGCCACGTCATGGGGGGGAGCCAGCCGAACGACGAGCTGCTGTACGAGGAGAAGGACGAGCGCTTCAGCGTCTATGTCGGCAGGTCCCGCAGCAAGCAGTATGTATTCATGTTCGTCGGTAGCCTCACGTCCGGCGAGCAGTACTACCTGCCCGCGAACGCGCCGACGACGCCCTGGAAACTGATCTCACCGCGGAAAGTGGACCGCGAATACGACGCCGACCATCACGGCGACAAGTTCTACATCCGGGTGAACGACACGGGCCGAAACTTCCGCCTCGTCACCGCGCCGGCCAGCGACCCGACGGAGAAGAACTGGACGGCGCTCATCCCGCATCGCCCCGACGTGATGCTGAACGGGGTGACGCTGTTCGCAAACCACATGGTGCGCAGCGAGCGGCAGGACGGGCTGCCTCAGATCGTCATCACGGACATGCGCACCAATGCGACGCACCGGCTCACATATCCGGAGCCAGTGTACAGCGCCGGGTTGTCCGCCAACGCCGAGTGGAACACGAAGACGCTGCGCTACAACTATCAGTCGTTCACGACCCCGAGCAGCGTCTTCGACTACGACATGGAGACGAAGGCGGCGACGCTGCTGAAGGAGAACGAGGTGCTCGGCGGGTACGACCGGACGCGCTATGTGTCGGAGCGGGTCTACGCGCGCGCGGCGGATGGAACGCGCGTGCCGATTTCGCTGGTGTATCGCAGGGACGTGAAGCGCGACGGTTCAGCGCCGATGCACCTGTACGCCTATGGCTCGTACGGATCCTCGTCGAACGTCGGGTTCAGCTCCAACCGGCTCAGCCTCCTGGATCGCGGCGTGGTCTACGCGCTGGCGCACATCCGCGGCGGCGGCGAGATGGGCAAGGCGTGGCACGACGACGGGCGGATGCTGAAGAAGATGAACACGTTCACGGACTTCATCGCGTCGGCCGAGCATCTCATCGCGCAGAAATACACCACCAAGAGCCGTCTCGTGATTCAGGGCGGCAGCGCCGGCGGGCTGCTGATGGGCGTCGTCACCAACTTGCGCCCTGATCTGTTCAAGGCCGTCATCAGCGACGTGCCGTTCGTGGACGCCGTGAACACGATGCTCGACGAATCGCTGCCGCTCACCGTGGGCGAGTTCGAGGAGTGGGGCAATCCGAAGAAGAAGGACGAGTACCTGTACATGAAGCGGTACGATCCCTACGGCAACATCGCCGCGAAGGACTATCCCTCGATTCTCGTCACCACGTCATTCAACGACAGCCAGGTGATGTACCACGAGCCGGCGAAATACACGGCGAAGATGCGCGGGCTCAAGAAGGACAGAAACCCGCTGCTGCTGGTGACGAACATGGGCGCCGGGCACGGCGGCGCGTCGGGACGCTACGATGCGCTCCGGGAGCAGGCGAGGCGGTACGCGTTCCTGTTGTGGCAGGCCGGTGTAGAAGGGCCACAGGTTACGCCGTAGCCGTCACGGGGCGCACCGGCCACACTGTTCGAAGGGATGAAGATCCTTTTCTCCTTTGAACTGTGTGGCTTGCTTGCCGCGCAATGAAGGCGCCTACGCGTTCGAGGTCGCGTCGGATGGAGTCTGCGGTCCCCCACCCCGGCCCGTGAGTTTCTCGTACAGCTTCGCGATGAACGGCGTGATCGCGATCGTGGCAATGATGCGCAGCGGCTGCGTGATCTTGGCGGCGACGTACGCCGCTCCCCACGTGCTCATGCTCCCCGCGGTGCTCGTGGATTGCCAGCCCGAGCGTATCGCCGCCCAGAACCCGACGATCACGATCGCGAAGATGACGTAGTGGACGATGATCGCGATGATCCCGTACTCGACGACCAGCGTCTGAAACCTGGCCAGGAGATCCCTGAACTTTTTGCGCACCGGAGTAAGCTAAAACACGAAGGGCCGGAGCGGTCGCTGCACCGCTCCGGCCCTCCGCATCCGTAGAACTACGGATTCCTCTGTTCGTTCGAAATGATGCTCGACGCGTTCGACGTGCGGACGTGCTCGACACGCAGCATCTGCCGCTGCACGTCGTTTCCGACCTTGAGCGTGACCAGATAGTCACCGGTCTGGGCGAGAGGCGGCTGGTTGCCGCCGAATCCACCGCCACCGCCACCGCCACCACCAAACGCGCTCAGGCCGGGGCGGCCAGGAACCTGGAACAGCGCCTGGATCTCCTGGAAGCCGCCGGGGAATGCGCTGGCGAGGTCCTGCGGGCTGCCGAACGCCTGCTGGAGCGCCACGTTCGCGCCGCCGCCGCCACCACCGCCGCCACCACCGCCCCCACCACCTGCTCCCTGAACGGCGCCCTCACCAGGACGCGCCACCCAGTTTCCACCCGGACCGAGCCGTGCGGTCATCGCTGCGGCGCCACCCGCACCACCACCACCACCACCACCACCACCGCCGAACCCGCCGAACGGATTGTTGCCGGCTGCGAGCTGGCGCATCATCCCGATCGCCGGTGCGGGGATCTTGCCGGTCTTCTCGAGCGAATCGACGACGAACGTCGCACGCCGCGCGGTCAACACACTGTCACGCAGCGCCGCCGGTGAGAGCTGGCGGCGCGGATTCACGCCGCGGAGGTCCCACACCACCTTGTGCAGCCCGGCGGCACGCGGACCAGTCAACGTGCGCACCGTGTCACCGATCGCGTTGGAGATGACGATCCGGACCGTGTCGCGCGTAGCGCTCGCCAGGCGGAATACGATCTCCGCGCCGTGCTGCGGGCTGGGCGCGGCGAACTCCTTGTTGCCCGCGCCGTTGGCGGACGCACCCATCGCGGGGCCCTGTCCGTACTCGAACGCGCGCTTCGGCGCGAAGAGGTGCACGTTCTTCGCGACGACCGCCGGCGTGAGCTGCTGCAGCGGCGCGACGTCCACGATCCAGAACCCGCGTCCGTGCGTCGCGGCGATCAGCTCGCGATCGCGGGGATGAACCTGCAGGTCGTACACCGGCACCGTCGGGAGCCCCGCCATGAAACGCTGCCAGTTCTGCCCGCGGTTGAGCGACACGTACACGCCGCGCGCGGTCCCGACGTAGAGCACGTTGCGATTCGTGGGATCCTCGCGAACGACGCGCAGGTTGTCGATGCCGTCCTTCGGCAGGTCGCTTGCGGCCGAGCGGAAGGTCCTGCCACCGTCGTTCGTGACGTACAGATACGGCACGAAATCATTCCAGCGGTGGTTGTCGAATGCGACGTACGCGGTGAGCGAATCGAAGTGCGACGGCTCGATCTTGGTGACGTACACGTCGCCGGCCGGCAGCCCCGGGAAGCGGGTCGTCGGGATGGCTTCCCAGACGTTGCCGTCGCTGCGCGTGAACCACACGTTGCCGTCATCCGTGCCCGCCCAGAGGAATCCGGGGCGAACGTACGACTCGGCGAGCGACACCACGGTGCCATACGTCTCGGCGCCTGTGGCGTCGAGCGTGATGCCGCCGGTCTTGCGCATGCTGGTGTCGATCTTCGCCATCTGCCGCTTGGAGAGGTCCGGCGAGATGGGGAACAGGTTGTCGCCGCGCTGCGTGCTCTTCATGATGCGATTCGCGCCGGTGTAGAACACGTCGGGATTGTGCGGCGAGAGGAAGAAGGGCGTGTTCCAGTTCCAGCGAATGTCGAACTCTGCCGAGTCGGCGCGCTGCCGGGCGCGCAGCTCGGCGATGCGGCGCTCGGCCTCGCGCGTCGCCGGCGACGCGGTGTCGCCGCGCGTGACGAGAATCGAGTCCTCGTACTGGGTATAGCGTGGCCGCCACGTGGGCTTCACCAGCTGGGTGCGATCGCCCGTGCGCGCGTTGACGCGGGCAATGTTGCCGCCCTGCGACTCGCCGAAGATGATCCACGGCTCCTGCGGATGCTGCGCCGTATAGAAACCGTCGCCGCCGTTGAACGTGAACCAATAGGCATTCGTCACCGGTCCGTTCTTGCGCTTGCTGGGCCCGCACCAGGAGCCGTTGTCCTGCATGCCGCCGCAGATGTTGTACGGCACCTCGAAGTCGTAGCTCACCTCGTACGGCTGCGAGAGCGACAGCAGCGCGCCGAAGTCGTAGTTGCCGCCGCCATCGTGCGTGATCGCGATGCCGCCGTCGTTGCCGACGACCATGTATTCGGAGTCGTTGGGATCGATCCACATGGCGTGGTGGTCCACGTGAATGCCGACCGTCGCCGGGCGCGCCGCCTTGCCGCCGTCGTTGGACACCAGCACGGGCGTGGACGAGAACCACACGCGATCCGGGTTTTTCGGATGTACGCGCACCTGCGAGTAATAGAACGGACGCGTGTTCGCATCGTTCGTCTTCTCCCAGGTCGCGCCGCCGTCCTTGGACCGGTACAGACCGTTGGCCAGGCGCTGGCGCGCTTGCCCCGGACGAACGGCCTGTCCGCGAATCGAGTCCGCTTCCATCAGCGCGTACACGATGTCGCCATTGCTCGGTGCAAAGCGCGGGCTGATGCGCCCCTTCGGCGTTTCGGGCCAGCCGCCGCCCTTGATCTCCGTCCACGTGGTGCCGCCGT
This sequence comes from uncultured Gemmatimonadaceae bacterium, assembly GCA_963724885.1. Lineage (GTDB taxonomy): Bacteria > Gemmatimonadota > Gemmatimonadetes > Gemmatimonadales > Gemmatimonadaceae > DASPMP01. Next base: position 2,182,675 of record CAVRWG010000005.1, read on the forward strand.
CAATGGTCTTCCACAACGCAGAACCAGCGCCGCCGCTCCTGAGGAAGTAAGGGCCGCGGATGCGCTCCCAGCTCGCCGCGAGCAGGATGTTCGGGTTCGTCGGGTGCATCTGCACATCGATGAAGCCGGCGCGGTCACTGACGGACTTCACGAGCTGCCAGGTCTGTCCCCCGTCCGTAGTCTTGTAGAGACCGCGCTCCGGGTTCGCCTTCCAGGCAGCGCCGAGCGCCGCGACGTACACGATGTTGGGGTTCGTCGGATGGACGACGATGCGGCCGATGTGCTGGGTCTTTTCGAGCCCCATCGATCGCCAGGTCGATCCGCCGTCCGTGCTCTTGTACACGCCACAACCCGGCTCGATGGTATTGCGCGAGTTGGGCTCACCGGTGCCGAGCCACACCTGTTGCGTGTCGGACGGCGCGATTGCGAGAGCGCCAGTCGACGCGCACGGATAGTTGTCGAACACCGGGCGGAAGGTCACGCCGCCGTTGGTGGTCTTCCATACGCCGCCGGCCGCCGCGCCAACGAGGAACGTCTTTGACGGGAAGCCGATTCCGGCGATGTCCGTCGTGCGGCCCTCGAAATTCGCCGGGCCCACCGTGCGCCAGCGAAGTCCGTTGGCGGTTAGGGAGTCGAGCGTCTGGGCCTGGGCCGAGGCGGCGGCAAGGCCGGCCGCAAGGGCGAGGAGGTGAAGCCTGGGATGATGCATACGCAGCGGGGGAGTGTTGGTGAGGGGCCTCTCCGGCTCAGCCAGCCGGGGGCCAGATCCAGATAAGACAATAGTCCCACGTCAGGCCCAAGGCGAGGGTTGACGGGAGGCCGGCGGCCGGACGCATGCGCGGCCGAGCGTGACGGAACCCGAAGACGGCCATATATATGGAAGCATCGCTTCCGGCGTCCGGACGTCCCGCGATCCAGCTACCCCTTGTTCCGTGTACCGAACCTGCCTTTTCTGCCACGTCGATCTTGGACGGAACGACCACGTAGAGGCTTTGACGGTCGGCCGACGGATCGCGTTCGATGCGGCAAAGGGCCGGCTTTGGGTTGTCTGCACGCACTGCGGTCGCTGGAACCTGACCCCGTTCGAGGATCGCTGGGAAGCCATCGAGGAGTGTGAGCGGATGTTCGGGGCGACGCGCCTTCGCGTCGCCACCGACAACATCGGGCTGGCCCAGCCGAGGTGGGGGTTGGAACTGGTCCGCATCGGCGCGGCGCTGCTTCCCGAGATCGCCGCCTGGCGGTATGGCAGCAAGCTGTTGAGCCGGGTGCAGACGGTCGCCGGGTACGCGAAGAGCCTCGGCGTGAACCGCAAGACGGTGATGCGGCTCCGGACGATCCCGCGGCGGCACGAAGTCCTCGCGCGCGTCGGCGATCGGTCACGAGGAGGGGGGGGGATCACGGTCCGCTACGCGCATCTCGCGGAAGCGGAACTGCTTCGGCCAGACCGGGACGGAGCGTGGCGACTGCGCGTCCGCCACGATCACGGCCTTGCAGTGCTCGAGGGGGTCGACGCGATGAAAGCAGCGCGCACGCTGCTCACCGCGCTCAACGACGGCACGGCCCCTGAATCACTCGTCCGTGCCGCGGTGGCCAAGCTGGACGACGCCGGCAACGCGCAGAGCTATTTCGGCCGCATCGGCGCGCTGGCCCTCAGCACGTCGTGGGGGCGGCTTCCGGTGCTCGGTCGCCTGGGAAGCGAGAACGTCGCGCCCGCGGCGGATCGCTCGCTCGCGGAGCGTCTCATCGTCCGGCTCACGACGCGATCCTTCTGGTCGCGCGGTGGCACCGGGAGCGAGGAGCGGACCTTCCTGCACTGGATTCCGGACGTGGATCGCCTGGCGCTGGAGATGGCGGCGAACGAGGACGTGGAGCGCAAGGCGCTCGCCGGTGAGCTGACGCACCTCGAGGAGGCCTGGCGCGAGGCCGAAGAGATCGCGGCCATCGCTGATCACCTGTTCGACGACGAGCGCCCCGCGTAGACCGGTACGGATCCACGCGGAGCTCTTTGTCGCGATGAAGCTTCTAGCCGCGCGACTCCGGCAGTCTAGCGATCCGCAAGATCCTGCAGGAATTTCTTCACGCGCTCGTCCGACGACCGCGAGAGGACGTTGATCGCCTTGCGCCGCATCTGAGTGCTCTCGTCCGTCCGCGCGATCTGCATCAGTTTGTCGGTTGCCTGCTTCTCGCCGCTTTCCACCAGTGCGGACATCACGGCGTCCTTGAGCTGCGGGTCCGTGGTCTCGTCGTACACCTTGATGATCTCGACGACCGACGTGCCGCCGCGGTACGCATGCTGGATGGCTCGCCGCCGCGTGCCAACCGGCTGATCGGCGTCCTTCGCGAGGGCCAGCAGCCAGCGGACGTTCTCGGTGCCCCCGAACGTGGCGATGGTGGAAATGGCCGCTTCGCGCGACCGGTCTCCGGACAGCTTCGCATAGGAGTCCCGCACGAGCTTCACGTCCTCGCCGGTCGCGTACTCGCCCCCCAGCCCTCGAATTGCCGCGGCGAGCACGTCGTCGGGCAGCTCGGCCCGGCGCACCACGTCGCGCAGGTGCTGCCGAGCACGGGGATCGCCGGACGCCGTGAGCGACTGCAGCGCTTCGCGCGCGAGCCACGTGCGCTGCGCGTCGCGCGCGAGCTCCATCAACGACGTCGTTCCGGCGCCATGTTCGAGACGCGCCATCGTCCGCATCGCCTGCTGGCGGACTCCCTGGTTGTCGTCCTCGTCCCGCGCGATGGCGAGCATGACGTCGGCCACCCCGCGCACGTTGCGCTCGCGGTTGTCGAGCGGACGCCCCAGCCACGAGATGGCCGACGACCGCGTCTGACGCGCGGCGTTCTGGTTTCGGGCGAGCGCGAGCAGGCGCGGCGTCACATCCACGGAATCCGCGATGATCGCGGGCAGCACGGCGTCGCGGCTGACGCGGCCCTCGGAGCCCTCGGCGAGCGTCATCAGATACTCCGCCGCGGCGCGCGCGGAGACCCGCCCCAGGTCCGTGACGCCGCCCGGCGTTTCCGGCACGGGGCCGGCGAACGCCGCGATGGAGACGATCTCGCGCCCCGCGCGGTCGAGCAGGACCCGCACCGGCCCGTTGACGCACGCTTCGCGGCGCTCCGTCTCGCTCCAGGAGCCGTGCCACGAAGCATTGGCCACCGAGATGAACGAGCGTCCGTTGCCGCACACGTCCGCGCGGGCCGCGTACGTGAACTGGACCCGGGGTTGCGCCGCGGCTGCGACGCGATCGGCCAGCGACTGCGCAGACAGCGGCGCGCCAAGCGCACACAGCGCGAGCGCGCCAACGAGTGAGTGTCTCATGGTTTGTCGAAGAACTCCTTCATGAACTGGATGGCGCGAGGATTGTTGCTGTGCTGCAGCACGTTGATGGCGGCACGGCGCACCTGCGGGTCCGTGTCTTTCCTCGCGATCTCGATGATCTTGTCGATCGCTTCCGGCTCCTTGCGCTGCCCCAGGGCACGCAGAATCTGCTCGCGCAGGGAACGCGAGTCGGCGACGTCGTACAGTTTGGCGATGTCGTTCACGCTCACGGTGCTCATCCGGCCCAGGCGCTGGAGCGCGCTGGAGCGAAGCGACGATGCTTCGTTCGTGTTGCGGGCGATCGACAGAAGGAACTGCTCGTTCTCCGCAGTCTCGATCCGGCTGACGGATGTGAGCACCGCCTCCTTGAGGCGCGCTGTCTCGACCTTCGCGTACAGCGCCCGCAGGTAGGTCTGCTCCTCGGCGGTTATCGAGCGCCCATCGCGCTCCCGCGACAAGCTGATGATGGCGTCGGCTCGCACGCGTTCGCTCGCGTCGTTGCGTTCGATGATGGCCCGGATGGCGCGGCGCGCCCGCTCGCTGTCGATGGAACCGAGCGCCGAGATCACCGATCGCTGCGCCTGCTCGTCCGGAGCGGTCCTCAGCATCTCCTCGAGTTGCGGCACCGCGTTGTCGCCGGCCACGCGCGGCAGCCAGCGCATGGCCTCGCCGCGGATGCCCGCGTCCGTGTCGTTTTTCGCGACGTCGAGGATGAGCGTCACGGCTTCGGCGGGCGCCTGACGGCCGAGGAGATACAGCGCGCGCCGCCGCAGCTCGACAGTGCACTCGTCGCGCCGCGCGAGGACCTTCTTCACGGCGGGCATCGCGGCCGCGGGATCCATCTGACCGAGGGCGCTGAGCGCCTCCGCGCGTACGCTCACCTCTTCACGGTCGCAACTGGTGCCGTTCTGGGACGCATTCAGCTGGACCTCTTCGCGAGCCGCCGCGTCACCACGCGCGGCCAGCGCGCCCTGTACGCGCGCCCTGAGCGACGCCACATCGACGCTTCCCTCGCTGCGGAGGGACGCGAACTGCGCGCGCCAGTCGTCGAGGATCTTCCGGGCGGCGCGCAGGTCCTCCGTGCTCCCGGTGCGATACCGCGAAAAGGCTTCCCAGTACGCGCAGTGCACCGCGTAGTCCGAGTCGCGGTATTTGGTGATGACCTCGTTGAAGAGCTGTACCGCGCGGCGATACTCGCCGCGGTTCAGGGCCTCGCGGCCAAGACGATACAGCGAGTCGGCCGGATCTCCGGGCGCCCATGCGGCGCGCGGTTTCGTCTCGAGGAACGACTCCCTTTGGCCAAAGCCGCGCTTGAGGGTGACCTTCACGGGAAGGTCGAGCAATGCGTCCTTGGTCTTCTCCAGGGCTTCGAACCGCAGCTTCTCCACGTCGATGTTCCGCACTGCGTCGAGCGCCTTCATGCGCATCTCTTCCGCGTCGAACTTCAGCCGCTCCACCTCGACCGCCTTCGCGTGCGCGAGATGCTCGATCTGCACCTTCATCTCATGCATGTCGAGCTTCATGAGCTCCGCATGACGCTCGATCTCGATCTTGTCGAGCATGAACGGCACATCCAACAGCTTCGGCGTCGGTGCCTCCTTGGGAGGACGCACGGGAACGGGCTTCTGCGCGTCGGCCGGCATCGGCGCGACCGCGGCAAGAACGAACAGTGGTACGAGCGTGAATCGCATCGCTCTCTCCTTAATCATCGGCAGACATATCCGCGACGGCGGTGCGCAGCCGCGGCAGAACATCGCGCTGTTCCAGCGCCTGTCGAATCAGGTCCAGCTCGTCCGGGCCCTCGACCGACTGGAGTCGGACGACTTGAGCCAGCACGAGCTCGAGGTCCTCGAGCAGAGTGCGAAAGCGCGGATCGGCGGCGGCGGGTGAATCCAGCAGCAGCCGGGTGGTGAGCAACAAGTCGTGCGCGCGGCCGAGGTACGGTTCGCCCGCGCGTCCTGTGGGCACTTCAGCCGGGAGCGCCACGAGCAGCGCGACGGCCTGGCCGAGATAGCGGGACGTGGTGCTCTGGTACGGCTCGGGCATCGCGACCGAATCCGTCGACGGCGGTTGCACGGCTGCCACCATCAATCCGGTCTCCGGGCGCGGAAGCGCGAATCGTCCGATCGCCACGCCGACCAGCAACACGGCGGCGAGCGGCAGCAACATCCGGACATCGAACGCGCGGGGACCGCTGCGCTTCTGCCGGCCGTCACTCGTCCCTCGCGCGAATGCCGTGCCCTCGATGGACGTCCACATCTCGTCCAGCTGGGCGCCCGTCAGCTCCGGCGGCTCGTTGTACGCTCGCGCGGCGTTGCGCAGGTCTTCGGAAAGTCGATCGTCTTCGTGTGTCATTCCAACCACTCCTTTGCGAACGACGCCAGCTTCTCTCGAAGCTGCGCCCGCGCCACGGACAGCCTGCTCTTGCAGGTGCCTTCCGCGACGCCGAGGACGCTCGCGATCTCCTCGTGCGTGTACCCTTCCACGTCGTGCATGACGAACGTGACCCGATAGATCTCGGACAGCTCATCGATGGCCCGATACAACCTGTCCCGCAGGTCCGGATCCGCAGTCCGCGTCTCCGCGATCATCGCGCTTGCCTCGTCGAGATCGGTTTCGCGGGTTCGTAACCGCTGCACCTTTCGCATCGCGTTCGAGACGACGCTGACCGTGACCCGATGAAGCCAGGTGGACAGCGCCGATTCGCCGCGAAAGCGCCCGAGCTGGGCAAACGCCCGAACGAACGTTTCCTGCGTGAGCTCTCGTGAGAGCTCGCCGTCCCCGGTGAGGCGAAAGGCCAGCCTGAAGACCCTCGGCGCGTGCGCGTCGTACAGCTCGCGCGCGGCCAGCCGGTCTCCCGCGACAACCCGGGCGATCAGCTCGGGCTCGCGAGTCAAGTAGCGATGCGCCTCAACGGCAACGGCGGGGCTCGTCACGTGATGAATGCTCGACAGGATAGACACAGCAGGTTCGAAAAGCGTTCGGTCTGGCGAAAGGAGCGTGTAGTCCGGTATTGCTAAATTTCTAGCACTATGCTAGTTCTTTAGCATCTCAGGGGTCTCGACCGAACGACAGGGCACGACGAGGTGTCCAAAACCCATCGAGACCTTGCCACATCGCTCCTTCTATCTGTAATGCGCGTTCTCACCCTGTCCATATCGATGCTGGTCGGCATTGCCACGAGCGTGGCAGCCCAGGTCAGCACGCGGACGGTCACCGACCGGCCGTTCAAGAGCGCCAATGCGGTCAAAGTCGCGCGAGGCGCCATCGAGGTCGACGGAAGCCTGGGCGAAAGCGCCTGGGCGTCGATCCCACCCCTCACGGACTTCGTGCAGAAAGACCCGATCGAGGGTGCCGCGCCGACCGACCACCTGGAGGTCCGCATCGCCTACGACGACGAAGCGCTCTACGTCGGAACGCGGGTGCGCTCCAAGGACGCGTCGAAGATCCAGGCACCGATGAGCCGGCGCGACAACATCCGCCAGGCCGAGCATGTCTGGATCTCGCTCGACACGTATCGCGACCGCAGGACGGCGTACAGCTTCGCCGTCGCCGCGAGCGGAGTGCGCGGCGACTGGTACCATCCCTCCGACAACGAGTTCAACACCGACAACTCCTTCGATCCTGTCTGGCAAGCGGCAGCGCAGATCGATTCGCTGGGATGGACGGCGGAGATGCGGATTCCGTTCTCGCAGCTGCGTTTCAACGCGCTCGAGGAGCAGGAGTGGGGACTCAACTTCGACTTCTGGTCGCCGTCGCGGAACGAAAGCGTGTTCTGGCTCCCGGTGCCCAAGAAGGAATCCGGCTGGTCCTCCTGGATGGGCGCCTTGCGAGGGATTCGCGGGATTCAGCCGACGCGGCGTGTGGAGATCATGCCGTATTTCGCTTCGAACTCGACGGTCACCGACAACCGCGACCGAGCCAATCCGTTCGACGACGGCCGCAACATGAAGGCGCGCTTCGGCGGTGACCTCAAGATGGGCGTCGGCCCCAACCTCACGCTCGAGGCGACGGTGAATCCCGACTTCGGCCAGGTGGAAGCTGATCCGGCCGAAGTGAATCTGAGCGCGTTCGAGACCTTCTTCTCCGAGAAGCGGCCGTTCTTCATCGAGGGGAGCCAGATCCTGGCGGCAAGTGGCGCAAACTACTTCTACTCGCGCCGCATTGGCGCGCGACCGCGTGGCGGCGCCGACGGCGACTACGTGGACTATCCCGAAGCCTCGACGATCCTCGGCGCCGCGAAGCTCACCGGGCAGCTGGCGGGTCGCACGTCGATCGGCGTGCTCGCGGCTGCCACGGCGCGGGAGCACGCGCGCACATTCGACGCAACGTCCCAACGATTCGCGGACACCCTCGTGGCGCCGCAGGAGTTTTACGGCGTCGCACGCGTCTCGCAGCAGTTCGGTCCCAACCAGTCCACCGTCGGCGCGATTCTCACCGGCGTCGAGCGCCGCTTCGACGATCGCGCGCCCTTCGCGGCGATCATGAACAGACGAGCCGTCACGGGCGGCACCGACTTCACGCTGCGCTTCAAGGGCAATACCTACAGCCTCGACGGCTGGGCGGGATTCAGCCACGTGATGGGTGACTCGCTCCAGATCGCGCGCCTGCAGCGATCCAGCGCGCGCTACTTCCAGCGGCCCGACGCGAACGCCTACCGACTGGATTCCTCCCGGACGTCGCTCACCGGATTTGTGGGAGGGTTCGAGTTCTCGAAGAACGCCGGGAAGCACTGGCTCTACGGCACCAACGTTTCGACCGAGTCGCCCGAGTTCGAGCCAAACGACATCGGTCGTCTCTCCACCGCCGACGGGATGAACGCGTATGGCTGGCTCACCTACCGCGAGACCACGCCGAGGGGGTGGTATCGCAACTATTCCGTCACCGTCGATGCATTGGAGGAACGCAACTACGATATGGATCCGCAGTTCCATTTCGTACAGGCGAGCGGCAACGTCACATTCAGGAACTTCTGGAACCTCGGCATTATCACGTGGCGGGACTTCCGCGGACTCGACTCGCGTCTCACGCGCGGCGGACCGCTCATGGGGACGCCGTTCTTCGATGTGGGAATCATCAGCCTCTCCAACGCCTCTTCAGCGAAGACGCGCTGGCAAGGGCGCGTGTACTATGGCAAGACCGATCTCGGCGAAATCACCAATCGTCTGAGCGGTATGCTGGCGTTCCGGCCGAGCACGCAGTGGGACTTCTCGATCTACCCGAACTTCCTGCGGGCACAGACTGCGCGGCAGTATGTCGAGACGCGCGCTGATGGCGGTCCGGTCAACTACGGCGGACGATACATTTTCGGCTTTCTCGATCAGAGCGCCTTCACCAGCGTCGTGCGCCTCAACTATGCCATCAAGCCCGACCTGACTCTCGAGCTGTACGGCGAGCCCTTCGCGATCAGCGGCCGCTTCGACCGGTTCGGCGAGCTGCCACATCCGCGCGCGCGGGCGCTGCGCGCCTACGGCACCGACGGCACGACCTTCATCCGGAACGGCGACGGCAGCGTCACCGTCACCGACAACGTGATCACCAACGGCGGCTCGCCGACGCAGTTCACCATTCCGTTCCAGGACTTCAACGTCCGCAGCTGGCGCAGCAATCTCGTGCTGCGATGGGAGTATCGTCCCGGCTCCACGCTCTATGTCGTGTGGCAGCAGAACCGGAGCGCCGAGGTGGCAAACGGGGACCTGGTGTCGTTCGGCAGCCTGGTGGATCCGTTCCGCGGCCGCGTCGGGCGCTACGCATACGACGACGGCTCGGTCTTCCACGCGATGCAGAACTTTTTCGCGCTCAAGCTGAGTTACTGGCTGCCGATGTGAGTCGCGAGCTGCGGCGGGATGCGAAGGGCGGCGGGATGCGAACAGCGGGATGCGAAGAGCGGGATGCACGAGACGGGAAGCGAACCGCGGGAAGAACGGAGGCAGGTGCTTCCCGTAGCAGGCATCCCGTCGTTAGCATCCCGTCGTTAGCATCCCGCCGTCCAACCTCCCGCAGTTCAACATCCCGCCCTTACACGCCTGTCCCTTCGACCTCTAGCGTTCGCGTCGGGCCCGGTCATCGCGGGTCTGATGCTGCTTGTGGGACCGCTGGGCGGCATGCCGGGCGCCGCCTGGCGCACCGCGGCCCTCGGTGTGTGGATGGCCTTGTGGTGGGTGACCGAAGCGGTCCCCATCCCGGCGACCGCGCTGCTTCCCCTCGCGCTGTTCCCGCTCCTCGGCGTCGTGGACATCGCCGCCGCGGCGGCGCCGTACGCGAACCCGGTCATCTTTCTGTTCTTTGGCGGCTTCATCCTCGCCGCGGCGTTCGAACGTACAGGCCTGCACCGGCGGCTGGCCCTCTGGCTCCTCAGCGTCGTCGGGACGAAGCCGGACCGCGTCGTGCTCGGCTTCATGGTGGCCAGTGGCTTCATCAGCATGTGGGTGAGCAACACCGCAACCGTGCTGATGCTGCTTCCGCTCGTGAACTCGCTGCTGCGGTCACCGGAGACGCCCGATGTTGCCGACAGCGCGCAGAAGCCCGCGGGCACGGACTTCGAGCGCGCCCTGCTGCTGGGCATCGCCTACGCGGCAACGATCGGCGGATACGGAACGCTGGTGGGCACGCCGCCGAACGCGCTGCTCGCGGGATTTCTCTTGCAGACGCATGGCGTGAAGCTGGGATTCGCGGACTTCATGGTCGTGGCGATGCCGATCGTCCTCGTCGGAATCCCGGTCGCGTGGCTACTCCTCACGCGCTTCACGTTTCGTGTCCGCGGCGCCGCGCTGATCGAGACGGCGGCGCTCGCAGCGCAACGGCGCGAGCTCGGTAGCGCGAGCCGGGGGGAACGATTCGTGGCGATCGTCGGGCTCGCGACGGCGCTCGCCTGGATCGGTCAGCCCTGGATATCGCGCGTGCTTCCGGGACTCAGCGAAGCCGGCATCAGCGTTGCGTGTGCCGTGGCGCTCTTCGTGATCCCGATCGATGGCAAGGGCACCCGAGTGGTGGATTGGGAAGCCGCCGAGAAAATTCCGTGGGGGGTGTTGGTGCTGTTCGGCGGCGGGCTGTCGCTGGCGGGCGCCATTCAGGGCAGCGGGCTGGCCGGGTGGATCGGCGACTCCGTCGGCGGCCTTCGCGCGCTTTCGCCGCTGGTGCTCATCGTCATCGTGACGACCGTGATCACCTTCCTCACCGAGTTCACGAGCAACACCGCGACCGCGGCCGCGTTCCTTCCCGTCGTCTCGTCGCTGGCGGTCGGCGCGGGCATGAACCCGCTTGTGCTCGCGGTGGCCGCCGGGCTCGCGGCGAGCAACGGGTTCATGATGCCGGTGGGGACTCCCCCGAACGCGATCGTGTTCGCCAGCGGCAGGATCACGATTCGGCAGATGGCGCGCGCGGGCGTTCTGCTCGACCTGGTGTTCATCGTGCTCATCTCCGCCGTGTCGTACTTCCTCGTGCTCCCGGTCCTCGGCTGAGCGCGTGACCACTCCCATCGGGGCTCCAGCGCTGTCGCGCCGCCTGGGCGCGTTCGACGCCACGATGATCGTCATGGGCGGGATCATCGGCGCGGGGATCTTCATGAACCCGTCGGTGGTCGCGCGGCAGGTGAGTTCGCCGGCGCTGATCCTTGGCGCCTGGGCGGCTGGCGGACTGATCGCGCTCGCGGGAGCGTTCGTGTACGCCGAACTGGCGCAGCGCAGACCGGAGGTGGGCGGGCAGTACGCGTATCTGCGCGACGCGTTCCATCCGATGGCCGCCTTTCTATATGGATGGGTGCTGCTGCTCGTCATCCAGACGGGAGGGATGGCAGCCGTCGCCATGACGTTCGCGAACTACTTCCGGGAGCTGAGCGGCTGGAGCGTCGATCGCTCGATCATCGCGGTTGCGACGCTGGCGATTCTCACCGTGGTCAACTGTCTCGGCGTCCGCGCTGGCAGCAACGTCCAGAACACGCTGATGATCACCAAGATCGCGGCGATCGTGATGCTGCTGGTACTCGGCTGGAGGGCCGCGAACCCGGCGAATCTCAGCGCGCCGGAGAATGGACCGGGCGGCGGCGGGTTCCTGGCCGCGATGGTGCCGGTGCTTTTTGCGTACGGCGGATGGCAGACCGCGAGCTTCGTTTCCGGCGAGATGCGAGACGCGGAGCGCGACCTCCCGCGCGGCTTGCTCTTCGGCGTCCTCGGAGTGGTCGGGCTTTATCTGGGGGTCAACGTTGTGTGCGTCCTCGTCCTCGGCTCCGGTCCGCTCGCGGCGACGCAGACGCCGGCGTCCGAGGTGATGCGCCGCGCTGTCGGCGAAGGAGGCGCGCGCCTGATGGCCGCGGGCATCGCGGTCTCGACCGTGGGGTTCCTGAGCCAGGGCATGTTGACGGCGCCGCGCGTGTACTACGCGATGGCGCGCGACGGGTTGTTCTTCCGGAGCGTCGGCACGGTGAGCGAGCGGACGCGCGCTCCCGTCGTGGCGATCGCGCTCCAGGGCGCGTGGGCCGCGGTGATCGTGCTGGCGTTCGGCCTGTACGAACACGTGCTCAACTACGTGGTCGCGCTCGACGCCCTGTTCTTCGGCCTGACGGGCGCGGCGCTGCTCGTCTACCGAAGGCGCGACCCCGCTCCGGTTCGCGGGGTGAAGATGCCGGGCCATCCCGCGACGACGGTCGTGTTCGTGCTCGCCTTCTGGGTGCTGGCCGCGAGTACCATCGTGCAGTTCCCGCGGGACGCGCTCGGTGGCGTGGCAATCCTGCTCCTGGGAATTCCGGTGTACCGGTACTGGAAGCGGAAGCGCTAGCCGCTATTTCCGGCGACGCCACCCGAACCGCATGAGCGCGATTCGGCCGCCGGCGTCGAACCGGACGCCTTCCTTTTCCAGCAGGAGCCGCTGCGAGATGCCGCCGTTCATCGGCCGCAGGCTGATGCGACCCGACGCGTTCACCACTCGCTGCCAGGGGACGCCCGTGGATGGCTTGAGCGCGTGCAGCGCGTAGCCCACCTGGCGCGCGTGTCCCGGAAGGCCGGCCAGGAGGGCGATCTGTCCGTACGTCGCGACACGCCCGCGCGGAATGCGGCGAACGACGTCATAAATGTCGTCGTAGCTCGATCGCGCGCGCGGCCTTCGCTTCACGCCGCGAAAACTACGCGGGCGGCCGAGTCGGGGAATCGGTCCGCCAGCGGCCGGTCAGATGTTGCGGTGCAGGTGCACAGGCGCCGCCGCCTTCTTGCGCAGCTTGATGTTGAGGATCTCCACCATGACGGAGAAGCCCATGGCGAAGTAGGTGTAGCCCTTGGGAATGTGGATGCCGAAGCCTTCCGCGACGAGGTTCGTGCCGATGAGGAGCAGGAACGAGAGGGCCAGCATCTTGATGGTGGGGTGGCGATCGACGAAGCCGGCGATCGGGCCCGCGGCCACGAGCATGATGATCAGTGCAATCACGTTCGCCGCGATCATGATCGAGACCTGACTCACCATTCCGACCGCTGTGATCACCGAGTCGAGCGAGAAAACGATGTCGATCAGCATGATCTGGATCACGACGGCGTTCAGGGACGGCAGCACCTTCTTCTCGCCGACCCCGTCCTCTTCGCCCTCGAGCTTGCCGTGGATCTCGAACGTCGCCTTGGCGATCAGGAACAGGCCGCCGACGATCAGGATCAGGCTGCGTCCGCTGATTGGAATCGAGAACACGTGGAACAGCGGCGCCGTCAGCTTCACGACCCAGGCGATGCTGAGCAGCAGCAGCACGCGCGTGACGAACGCGCCTGTCAGTCCCAGCTTGCGCGCCCGAGGCTGCTCCTCCCGCCGCAGCTTTGACGAGAGGATCGAGATGAAGATGATGTTGTCGATGCCCAGGACGATCTCGAGCGCGGTAAGCGTCAGGAGGCCGAGCCAGGCGTTCGGATCAGAGAACCAGTCCATGTGAAGTCGCGCGGCAGAGAGGACGAGAAACTAACGAAGAACGGTTTGACGGCTTGTCGGTTTGTCGGTCAACCAGCCGCAGAAAACCGTCAAACCGCCAAACCGTCAACGGGTCAAACGTACGTCGGCTAGTACCGGTAGTGCTCCGGCTTGTACGGCCCTTCGACCGGAACGCCGATATACGCAGCCTGTTCCTTCGTGAGCTTCGTGAGCTTCGCGCCCAGTTTGGCCAGGTGCAGCCGCGCCACCTTTTCGTCGAGATGTTTCGGGAGCACGTACACCTTCTTCTCGTAGCGCGAGGGGTTCCCGTACAGCTCGATCTGGGCCATCACCTGGTTCGTGAAGCTACTGGACATCACGAAGCTCGGGTGACCCGTGGCGCACCCCAGGTTCATCAGCCTGCCTTCGGCGAGGATGAGCACCGAGTGCCCGTCGGGGAACACCCACTCGTCGTACTGCGGCTTGATGTTCACGCGCTTCACGCCCTTCACCTTCTTCAGGCCCGCCATGTCGATCTCGTTGTCGAAGTGGCCGATGTTCGCGACGATGGCCTTGTCCTTCATCTTCGTCATGTGCTCGGCGGTGATGATGTCGAAGTTGCCGGTCGCGGTAATGAAGATGTCCGCGGTCGAGAGCACATCCTCCATCGTCACGACCTGGTAGCCTTCCATGCACGCCTGGAGCGCGCAGATAGGGTCGATCTCGGCGATGACGACGCGAGCTCCCTGGCCACGCAGCGCCTGCGCGCACCCCTTACCCACTTCGCCGTAGCCGAAGACGACCGCGAGCTTGCCCGCGATCATCACGTCGGTGGCGCGATTGAGGCCGTCCACGACGGAGTGCCGGCAGCCGTAAATGTTGTCGAACTTCGACTTGGTGACCGAGTCGTTGACGTTGATCGCGGGGAACAGGAGCGTTCCCGCCTTCATCATCTCGTAGAGGCGATGCACGCCGGTGGTCGTCTCCTCGGTGACGCCCTTGATGCTCCTGGCGACAGCGGTCCATCGACCGGGGTTTTTCTTCGACTCGGCGCGGAGCAGGTCGAGGATGACGCCCCACTCCTCCGGGTCGTTCTTCGGATCGAACGCCGGGATCTTCCCGGCCTTCTCGAACTCGGCGCCCTTGTGCACCAGCAGCGTCGCGTCGCCGCCGTCGTCCAGCAGCATGTTCGGGCCCGAGCCGTCGGGCCACATCAGCGCCTGCTCGGTGCACCACCAGTACTCCTCGAGCGTCTCACCCTTCCAGGCGAAGACCGGGATGCCCTTCGGTTTGTCGGACGTACCCGCGCGACCGACGGCCACCGCGGCCGCCGCGTGGTCCTGCGTCGAGAAGATGTTGCACGAGACCCAGCGCACGTCGGCGCCAAGATCCACGAGCGTTTCTATAAGAACGGCAGTTTGCACAGTCATGTGCAAACTGCCCATGATCTTCGCGCCCTTCAACGGCTGCTTCCCCTTGTACTCGTGGCGGACGGACATCAGGCCGGGCATCTCGTCTTCGGCGAGCCGAATCTCCTTCCGGCCCCATTCGGCGAGCGACAGGTCGGCGACCTTGAACGGCGGCCGATCGTTGGCGGGGGACTTTGGTTTCGGCGCACCGCGGCGCGCCATCGTGGTAACACCCATTGGAGCTCCTATCGGGTTTGTGTTTTGGTCATTCCGAGCGCAGCGAGGAATCTGCAGATCCTCGTCGCTTCGCTCCTCAGGATGACGTCGGTTTTCCTGCCAAGAGTGAAAACAGCGCGGGTCCCTTCGCCTTGGGTTCGGCGGGAAGGACCCGGTACCTCGCGACGGACAAGCCGGCGTCCGTGACCCACGCACGAATCTGCTCCTCGGAGAACCCCTGCCAGATGTGTCCCATCTGCAGCGAATACTCCTCGCGCTCGTGCGATGTCAGGTCGAGGACCAGCAGGCGGCCGCGCGGTTTCAACGCGCGCCGGACTTCGGCGAACACCTTCGCGGGGTCGAGCACGAAGTGCGTCACCATGAACAGCAGGGCGACGTCGAGCTCATCGTCCTCGACGGGAAGCGCCTCCACCTTGCCGGCGCGGACCTCGACGTTCTCGAACGCGGCCAGCCGCTTTTTCGCGGATGTGAGCATGGCTCCCGACTCGTCGACGGCGATCACCTCACGCACCACGGGAGCCAGGGCCGCGCTCAACTGACCCGTCCCGCAGCCGAGGTCTCCCACGGTCCAGCTGTCGTCCAGCAAATCCAGCAGCGCAAGGAGATCGGTGCGCGCGCCGATGAGCTCCGATCGCATCTGATCCCAGCTGGACGCGGCCCCGCTGAAGAACGACTGCATTTTCACGCGTCGGACGCTCAACACGCTTTCGCGCCTGCGCGCGTCCTGCTGCGCGGCCGGGCTCGAGGTGACCTGGTCCCGCACCACCTGCCAGAGGCGCTTCGCGAAGGGATCCAGCCTGGCCGGCCGCAGCGTATAGAAGCGGCTCGCGCCCGAATCGCGCCCCGACACCCAGCCCTCGTCGCTCAGGATCTTGAGGTGCCGGCTCACGGTCGATTGCGGGAGCTGCATGACGCTGCACAGCTCTCCGACGGTGAGCTCGGTGCCCTCGAGCAGCAGGAGAATCCTGCTTCTCGTGGCGTCGGCGAGGGTGCCGAGCCGATCGAAGACCACAGCTGAGTAGGCCATCTATATATCCGGATATACGGATTATAGCGTCTGACGGCGCTCAGGTCAATCTCGGAGCGGCAACCCCAGCTGCTGGGGCGACGTCGAGGACGGCCGATCGGCGCGAGCCGGGGAAAACCGATCGCGCGTATGACCGTTCGAGGTCTTCAGGGTTTCGGCGCGAAGTCTCCTGGATCGACCGGGAAGTCCACGCGCACGCCCGCGGCCCGCAGCTCGGCCACGATGTCACGTACGATGCCCATGCCCTCGGTTTCCGTTGCAACACGGCGCGCTACGACGGCGTTTTCGCGATACCACGCGCCTCGTTTGCTTCTCAGGTCGTCGTACCGCACACCGGCGCCGCTCCGGCTCGAGTGGATGATGCGCCGGCCACCGGCGTAGATCGCCACGTGGCTGATGGCCTGTCCGGGATTGCCGAACATGATCAGGTCGCCGGGCCTCAGCGACTGGAAGTCGAGGCCGACGCGATCGCCCGCATGGGCCTGTGCCCGCGATGTGCGTGGCAGCCTCACGCCGTGTCTCTCGAACACGTATTGCACGAACCCGGAGCAATCGAACCCGCTTCGCGGCGACTCACCACCCCATCGGTACGGGACTCCGAGGTACCGCTCGGCCGTCGGCAGCACTGCCGCGGCGCTTCGACTCGTGGGGTACGGGCCGCCGGCCGGAATGACGCCGGCGATCGGATAGCACGCAGCAGTCAGCGGCAGCAGAACAGCCGCCGCGCTGGCACGATTGGCGTGAGACAACAACACGGTGCGTCTCCAGCAGGGACCTGGTGGGCTATACCCGCGGTCCGGCTGTGTGTTGCCTGGAGGCTGGAGGCTGGAGCTGAGACTCCCAGCTCCAGCCTTCCGCCTCCCAGCTACATCGCGTACTTCGCCGCCAGATCCGCCAAGCCCTTTTCGATTTCGGCCGCCGAGACCCAGCGACCTTTCACCATGACGCCCGCGCGGTTGGTGAGGTTCTCCACCGACACGAGCGGGTTGGCGTTCAGCAGCACCAGGTCGGCGCGATTGCCCACGGCCACGATACCGAAGCGGCCGTCCTGTCGCAGCACCTCGCCCACGTAGCGCGCCACGTTCCGGGCGCCGGATTCGTAGATCTGCTGCGGAGAGATCCCCGCGCTCGCGATGATGCCCAGCTCGCGATGCAACGAGAATCCTGGCACCATGAAGAGCTGCGGCGAGTCGGTGCCCATGAGCAGCGGCGCCCCGGCGTCGGCCAGGGCCTTGAGCGCCTCGCGGCGCAGCGCCAGATAGCGCGCGGACGCTTCCGGCGAGATAGCCGCGTTCCTGAGGTTCGTGAGGTTGTTCCGCTTCGTCGTGACGTAGCCGGCCAGCTGCTGACGCGACACGTACTTCATTTCGGCGCGCTCGGCCATCTGCTCCGGCGTCTCTGTCTGCGTATTGAGGTTTTCCCACACGAGCATCGTCGGCACCTGCCACGCGCCTGCCGTCTTGATTTCGTTCGCAATGGCGCGGAACCGCCCGGCGTCCACGCTGGCGATGTTCGCGACCAGCGGCTGCCCGGCCTGGAGCCGAACGAAAACGCTGTCCGGCGTCGCGGCCTCGAGCAGCCCGTCCAGATGGTCCACGCCCGACTGGCCCGACGCGAGCGCGTGGCGGAGCCCCACCGCGGCAGGCACATGTCCCGCCCAACTGATGCCGACTTCCTTCGCGGTCCGCGCGATGGCGTCGTAGGTCTCGCGCGAAAGCCCGGGATGGATCTTGAGGAAGTCGTAACCCGCGGCCTTGTGCGCGCGCACGAGCTTCGCTCCCGAATCGGGATTGGGCGCCGAGTTCCCGTTCAGCGAGGGTGCGCTGACGTACATCGTCGGGCCGAGAATTTCGCTGCGGCGCAGCTGCTCCCGCAGCGGAAGCTGATTTGGCGCGCCGAGCATCGCGCGGATGGACGTGATGCCATTCGCGACATAAAGGAACATGATGTCGCGATTGATGGATTCGTGATTCGGGTTGTTCCCCGCGACGACATGCGCGTGCATCTCGGCGAGGCCGGGCATGAGATACTTGCCGACGCCGTCGATGCGCGTGGCCCCGGCCGGCACCGTCGTGCGGGCCACGGGACCCATCCCGATGATGCGGTCGCCGCGCACGATGACCGTCTGGCCTTCGACCAGCCCCGTTCGGTCGAGCGGCAGGACGCTGACGTTGACGAACGCGGTGGTCGTTTCCTGTGCGAGCGCTCGAGCGGATGTGAGGCCTGCCAGCGCCAGGGCGGCCGATGCGAGTGTGCGGAGCGTCATAGGTGTCAGGTGTCAGGTGTCAGGTGTCAGGTGTTGGGTGGCAGGTGTTCGGTACAGATGTTTGATGGTCGGTGTGGGAAACGGGGTCATGCTTACCAGACACCACCCACCACCTATCACCTACCACCCACAACCAATATGGCGCAAGCGCACTCTGGCGTTCCCGCGGCCGGCGCGAGACATTCGCCTTCATGAAGATCAGACAGTGGCTTGCGGTGGTAGCGTTGCCTTCCGTGTTCGCAGTCCCGAGGCTCGCTCGGGCGCAGGACACCCTGGTGGTGTATCCCCCAGCGATCGAGTCGAAACGAGGGATGGTGGTGTGCTCCTCGGACATCGCGTGCGACGCGGGAGCGCGCGTCCTGGCGCGGGGGGGCAACGCGGTGGACGCCGCTGTCGCCACGGCCTTCGCGATGGCGGTGACGTATCCCGCCGCGGGGAACCTCGGTGGCGGCGGGTTCATGCTGGTGCGGTCGGCGCAGGGCGTGTTGGCCTTCGACTTTCGCGAGCGGGCGCCCCTGCGGTCAACGCCGACGATGTACCTCGACAGCGCGGGCAACATCGATCGGAGGCTGACGGCCACCGGGTATCTCGCGCCGGGCGTGCCGGGTACCGTGCGGGGACTGGAGTTGGCGCATCGCAGGTACGGCCGCCTGAAGTGGCGCGACGTCGTGATGCCCGCGGCAAACCTCGCGCGCGGCTTCGCGCTCAGCGACGCCCTGGCGCGCTCGCTGAATCGGGAAGTGTCGCGAAGCATGCAGCCATACCCGGCGTCGGTGGCCGCGTACGGCAAACCCGATGGCGGTCTCTGGGTTGCGGGCGACACAATCAGGCTCGCGGACCTCGCCCGCTCGCTCGATGCGATTGCGACCGGGGGAGCCGACGCGTTCTACAAGGGCTGGATCGCGGACAGCATCGCGGCTGACATGGCGCGATCGGGTGGTCTCATCTCGAAGGCGGATCTCGCCGCGTATGTCGCGAAGGAGCGAATGCCCGTCCGCGGGACGTATCGCGGATACGACGTGCACTCCATGCCGCCACCCAGCTCCGGCGGGGTGGCGCTGATCGAGATGCTCAACCTGCTGGAGCGGAAGAACCTGCGCGTCGCGGACCGCTGGTCGCCGCGGACACTGCATCTCACGATCGAAGCGATGCGCCGGGCGTTCTCCGACCGCGCGCGCCACCTGGGTGACCCGGATTTCGTGAACGTTCCCGTTGGCCGCCTCACGTCCAGGGCATATGCCGCGTCGATCGCTCGCCTGATCGATACCACGCGGGCCACCAGCAGCGTTTCGCTCGCTCCGGACCTCGTAGGCATCGCGGACGCCGGGAGCGAGGAGACGACGCATATCTCGGTGGCGGACTCGAGCGGCATGGGCGTCTCCCTCACGTACACGCTCGAGGGCGGCTTCGGCTCGCACGTCGTCGCGAGCGGAACGGGGATCCTGCTCAACAACGAGATGGGCGATTTCAACAAGAAGCCGGGCTTCACCAGCCTCACCGGCGACATCGGAACGCCGGCCAACGTGATCGCGCCCGGCAAACGGATGCTCAGCTCGATGACCCCGACCATAGTGACGAGGAACGGCGCGCTCGTGCTTGTCACCGGATCACCCGGTGGTCGAACGATCATCAACACCGTCTTCAACGTGATCCTGAACGTGCTCGAGTACGACATGGACGTGCGCGCCGCGGTGGACGCCCCGCGGTATCACCACCAGTGGCTGCCCGATACGGTGACATTCGAGGAGGCCGCGGTCGCCGACTCCACCCTCGCCAGGCTTCAGGCGATGGGACACGGGGCCCGGATGCGCGGCGGACAGGGCGATGCGCACACCATCCGTTTCGACGCCAGGGCCAGAAGGGCTTTCGGGGCGAACGACTTTCGCAGTCGTGATTCCAAGGTGTCCGTACCGTAGCGCACACGCCACACTCCGCGCGCAAGATTTTCCTTGACCGATGGCGACCCACGAGTACTTTTGTCGCGCGCGGTGATTTCCCCGATTTGACGGACCGCGCCACGGCCCCTCGAGCGCCGCACGCATCCGTCTAAGTCGTGGTCGATGCAACGGCCCGCGACGAAAAGTCGGGGCCGTTTCCTTTTTCGGAGCCCGAATGACCGTTACTGCAGCCGTACCCTCCGCAGCGCAGTCCAAAAGCAGGCCGACTGGCACGTCGTTCGTGTTCACGTCGGAGTCAGTGAGCGAAGGTCACCCGGACAAGGTCTGCGACTACATCGCCGACTCGATCCTGGACGCGCATCTCGCCAAGGACCCCCGCAGCCGCGTGGCGTGCGAGGTCCTGGTGAAAAGCGGGGACGTGGTGCTCGCGGGCGAGATCACGAGCACGGCCACGGTGGACTTCGAGGCGGTCGCGCGTCAGGCGATTCGCGAGATCGGGTACATGGACTCGTCCGAGTCGTTCAACGCGGACGGCGTTGCCGTGACGCAGTTCCTCACGCGCCAGGCCGGCGAAATCGGGCAGGGCGTGGACGTCGGCGGCGCCGGCGACCAGGGAATCATGTTCGGGTACGCGAGCGACGAGACTCCGGAACTGATGCCACTTCCGATCCTCCTCGCCCACAAGCTCGCCAAGCGGCTGACGGATGTCCGCAAGTCCGGGCAGGTCGCGTGGCTCAGGCCCGACAGCAAGACGCAGGTGTCTGTCGAGTACGCCGACAACAAGCCGGTCGCCGTTCGCACCGTGCTCGTCTCCACCTGCCACGCGCCGTCGGTCTCGCAGGAAGAGATCAGGAACTACGTCGCGTCGCAGCTCTGCCCCGACGTGCTTGGCTCCTGGCACCGGCTGGACATCGAAGTGCTCGTCAATCCGACGGGCTCGTTCGTCTACGGCGGGCCGAGCTCGGACTGCGGCGTGACCGGCCGCAAGATCATCGTGGATTCCTACGGCGGCATGGGGCGCCATGGCGGCGGCGCGTTCAGCGGCAAGGATCCATCGAAGGTGGATCGCTCGGGCGCGTATTTCTGCCGCTTCGTCGCGCGGCAGATCGTGAAGCAGGGCGTCGCCCGCCGCGCCGAGGTTCAGGTCGGGTACGCGATCGGGCGAGCGGATCCGGTCTCGGTGCGCGTGGACACGTTCGGCAGCGGAGATGCCCGCGCGGCGGAGGATCTCGTGCGCACGTTCGACTTCAGGCCGCGCGCGATCATCGAGCGGCTCGATCTGCTGCGCCCCGTGTATCGCCAATCCACGAACTACGGACATTTCGGACGCCCCGGGCTGAGCTGGGAAGCGTAGCCCCAGGCAGAGCTCGCGATCATCCAGGCGCATGCGGGTGTATCACCCGCATGCGCTTTTCGTTGCTCCCGGTTCTCGCGCCGCTCGCAATAGGGACGGGAGCGATCACGTCCAGGCAGGCTGCGCCGCCGCCCCCGGTCGTGGTGCTGGTTCACGGCCGCGGCCATCTGGGGGACGACAGCGCCGCCCTTAGACGAATCTGGAAACGCGATCTCGATTCCGGTCTCGCCGCGGTCGGGGCCAAGCCGATCCCGGAAGGCGACGTGCGACTTGCCTACTACGCGGACGTCCTCGATCCGGCGCTCGAGAGGGGCTGCGACTCGCTCGTCGATCGGCTCGACGGCGGCGCGGGCCCGGCGTGGTTCGCTCGCGACTTCGTCGCGAGCCTCGCGAGCCTCCTGAGCGATGATGAAGCGGCCGCCGATGTGCGTGCCTTCCTGGGCGACGCCCTTTACGTCATGGACGAGTCGCGCCGGTGCGCGGCGCTGCGGCGAGTAGGCGACGCGATCGCGTCGGCCGCCAAGGAACACCGTCCGATCATCGTGGTGGCGTACAGCCTGGGCGCGCTGATCGCGTACGACTTCCTTGGCTCGCGCATGGCGAAGGGGCTCGCCAACGTGCGGCTGGTCACGATCGGTTCGCCTCTCGGCGTTCCCGAACTTCGCGCGTTGCTCGGCCACGGTTCGGACTCGCTTCGTATGCCCGACGCCGTCACCGATTGGGACAACGTGTACGATCCGCACGATGCGTTCGCGGCGAGCGTCTCGTCCAGGATTGCCGGGCGAAGCGCGCGGGATCGACGCACGTTGGCGGCGCCGACTGGTGATTTGCACCACATCAGTCGCTACTTGAGGGACCCAGCCACCGGCGCGGCGATCGCGGCTGCGCGCTGAGGTCCCGTCGAATCGGGCGACGCCAGAGGCGTCTCCCTCGCGTCACCGCGCGACAGGACCGGCTGAGCCGCAGACTGGTCGGTGTGAGATCACCGCACGGAAGTTGCTTTTTATGCATGCGTGAGACGCTTGGCGATGCGAGTGGATCAGTGGCCTGCGTGGGCGTTTGTCGGGGCGGCGATGCTCGCGTTCGGCTTCGCGCGCGCGGGCAGACTGTTCGCCCTGTTGCATGAAAGCCGGGGCGGAATGGAGCTGGGCGGCATCGTGACGCTCGCGGTATTCCTGACCGTACTGATCTTCGCCGTGCGGCGCCGGCACGTGAGTTCGCTGCGGAGCACGGTGCACGTGATGGGGTCGCTGGTGAGCGGCAACGCGCTCTCGCTGGTGATCATCTGGCCGTTCGTGCCCGAGAGCTACGACATCGCACTGGCGCCGCTGCTGCGCGACACGGTGACGGCCGGAGCGACGATGACCATCTTCACGCTTCCGCTCGCCGTCGGCATGCTGTGGCTCTCGCGCCGCTTCGGATCGCACTCCGAGGTCACGGAGCGGCGCATGCGCGTCATTCGCGAGGTTCTCAGCCGGCGCGCCGGCCGCGATCAGCCCCCGCCCGATCCGCCGGTCTGATCGCCGCCGGCCGACCGCTCGAGCGGCAGGCCCGCGTCGCGCCAGTCCTTCTTCCCGGCCACGTACTCGCGAACGTTGGTGTATCCCTGCGCCGCCAGTACACGGGCGGCGTATGGACTGGTGGGTCAGTGGTCGTCCCAGCAGTACAGCACGATGTCGGCATTCAGGTCCGGCACGAGACGTCGCGCCGTGTCCTCGACGTCGTTGGGCGACATGTGAAGCGCGCCCGGGAGGTGGTGCTTCCGGTAGTAGGGTTCCGGAAGCACCTCGAACAACATGAACGGGTCGCCACGCTCGATCCTTTCGCGCAACTGCTCGCGCGAGATCTCGTGGCGGGGCGTCACCAGGCGTCCGAGCGGACGTCGAGGTGATTGACGACGAAGTCCACGCCCTTCACGTGCCGCGTGGCGTCGAGCAGCTCTTCCGCCTCGTCGGCGCGCACCCGTCCGCTGAGGGTCACTTCGCGATCGCTCGCAGTGACGTCGATGGCGGAGGGTCTCGAGACGACGCGACCAAGCGCCGAGCGGACGCGATCGACCAGGACCGCGTCGCCGGCTTCGTCGTGTTGGACATGGCTGCGGAGCCCGGCGACGGCGCCCGAGGCGCGATTGCGCAGGTCGCGGCCGCGGTGTCCCAGGCTGTCGCTGCCGGCGTGTCGCGCATGCTCCAGCCTGTCCCGCAGCAGCGCGCGCCGCCGGTTGCCGCGCCCGGGATCGAAGAGATACATGACGACCAGTCCGACGGCCGCTCCCAGCAGCAGCGGCGCGAGCGCGTTCCCGCTCACCGCGCGAATATGGCCCGTACCGTTCGCGGCGTTCGCGACGCGACGGGCGAGCTCGTCGCCGCCGTGGACGCCCGAAATCGAAATGTGTCCCACGGGATCGGCGACCACGTCGGACCTGCCTGCGTTTGCGCTCATCACATCTCCTCAGAATGACGCCATACAACCATTTCGCAAAGCAGGTGCCCCTGTACATTATGCGGCATGGCCACCCGCAGTCTCGAGCTCGTTCGCACGCCGGCCGCTCCGGGGGGACCGCTGCGCCAGCCGGGCGACCGCCTGGAGCGGAATCCGGGATTACCGCTGGACCTGGACGTGGTCCGTGCGATCCGCGTGAATCGCAGCGCGGTGGAGCGGCGAGCGGCGACGATCCCGACGCGTCGCACGGTGAAGAAGCAGTGGCAGGCCGGATGGCTGCTGCGTGCCATCACCCTCATGGACCTCACCACGCTGTCGGGGGACGACACGCCCGGCAACGTGCGCCGACTGAGCGCCAAGGCGCGGCGGCCGCTGCGCGAGGACCTGGTGGAGTCGCTCGGCGTGGAGGAGCTCGACATCAAGGTCGCCGCGGTCTGCGTGTATCATGCGCTCGTGCCGGTGGCCGTGGATGCGTTGCAGGGATCGAACATTCCCGTCGCGGCGGTGTCGACAGGCTTTCCCGCGGGACTGAGCCCGTTCGAGCAACGAGTCGCGGAGATCCCGGCCTCGGTGACGGCGGGCGCGCGCGAAATCGACATCGTCATCACGCGCGCGCACGTCCTGACGGGCAACTGGCAGGCGCTGTACGACGAGGTGAAGGCGTTCCGCGCGGCGTGCGGCCCGGCCCACCTGAAGGCCATCCTCGCGACCGGCGAGCTGGCGACGCTCAACAACGTCGCGCGCGCGAGCGTCGTGGCCATGCAGGCGGGCGCTGACTTCATCAAGACGTCCACGGGCAAGGAAGGCGTGAACGCGACGATGCCGTTCGCGCTCGTGATGGCGCGCATGATCCGCGAGTACTACGAGCGCACCGGGTACGCGGTCGGGTTCAAGCCGGCCGGTGGCATTCGCGCGGCCAAGACGGCGCTCGAGTATCTGTATCTCATGAAGGAGGAATTGGGCGATCGCTGGCTCCGGCCGGACCTGTTCCGTTTCGGCGCCAGCGCCTTGCTCACCGACATCGAGCGTCAGCTCGAGCACTTCGTCACGGGGCGGTACGCCGCGGCCCACCGTCATCCGATGCCATGACCAGTGTCTCCGAAGTCTTCAAGTCGATGGAGTACGGGCCGGCGCCCGAAGCGGACCAGCCGGCGCGGCAGTGGCTCGGCAAGTACGAAAAAATCTTCGGGCATTTCATCAATGGCGAGTGGACCGAGCCGGGCGAGACGTTCGACGTCATCAATCCGTCGAACCGCGAGGTGCTGGCGCGCGTCACTCAGGGCGCCACAGGCGACGTGGACGCGGCCGTGGCCGCGGCGAAAGCGGCGTTGCCGGGGTGGCAGGCCCTCGACGGCCATGCGCGGGCGAGGTATCTGTACGCGCTCGCTCGCGCCGTGCAGAAGCATGCGCGACTGTTGGCGGTCGTGGAGACGATGGACAACGGCAAGTCCATCCGCGAAACCCGGGACATCGATATCCCGCTGGTCGCGCGGCATTTCTATCACCACGCCGGATGGGCGCAACTGCTGGACAGCGAGTTCCCCGGCTGCAAGGGTGTGGGCGTGGTGGGGCAGATCATTCCGTGGAATTTCCCGCTGCTGATGCTGGCGTGGAAAGTCGCGCCCGCGCTCGCGTCGGGGTCCACGATCGTTCTCAAACCGGCGGAGTTCACGCCGCTCACCGCGCTGCTCTTCTCGGAGATTGCCCGGGACATCGGGCTGCCGCCCGGCGTACTGAACGTCGTCACGGGCGACGGGCGCACCGGCGGCGCGCTCGTGGCCCATCCCGACGTGAACAAGATCGCCTTCACCGGCTCGACGGAGGTCGGCAAGGTCATTCGCAGGGCGACGGCGGGGTCGGGGAAGAAGTTGTCGCTCGAGCTCGGAGGAAAGAGCCCCTTCATCGTCTATGACGACGCCGATCTGGACAGCGTGGTCGAGGGTGTCGTGGACGCGATCTGGTTCAACCAGGGCCAGGTGTGCTGCGCCGGCTCGCGACTGCTGGTGCAGGAGGGCGTCGCGGACCGGCTGATCGACAAGCTGCGCGCGCGCATGGAAAGGCTGCGAATCGGGGCGCCGCTCGACAAAGCGGTGGACATGGGGGCGATCGTCGCGCCGGTACAGCTCGAGCGCATCCGGAAGCTCGTGGACCAGGGCAAGGAGGAAGGCGCCACGATGTGGCAGCCCTCCTGGGCCTGTCCCACCGACGGCTACTTCTATCCGCCGACGCTGTTCACGGACGTGACCCCGTCGAGCACGATCGCGCAGGTGGAGATCTTCGGGCCCGTGCTGGTGGCGATGACCTTCCGCACGCCGGAGGAGAGCGTGCAGCTCGCGAACAACACGCAGTACGGGCTGGCGGCGAGCGTATGGACGGAGAGCATCAACCTGGCGCTCGACGTCGCGCCGAAGCTCAAGAGCGGCGTGGTGTGGATCAATTCGACGAACCTGTTCGACGCGTCGGCGGGCTTCGGCGGGTATCGCGAGAGCGGCTTCGGCCGAGAAGGCGGCCGCGAAGGCATGTGGGAATACCTGAAGCCCACACGCGTCACGAGTCGGGCCTCGCGAAGCGGCGGAACGCGCAGCACGGGCTCACGCCGGAAGCTCGACATCTCGATCACGGAAAGCGCCGAATTGCGGGCGGCCAGCGCGGCGCCGCCGATCGATCGCACTCCGAAACTCTTCATCGGGGGCAAACAGGCCCGCCCCGACCAGGGCTACACGCGCCGGATCACGGGGCCCGACGGCACGCTCGTGGGCGAAGCGCCCGAGGGGAATCGGAAAGACATTCGCAACGCGGTCGAAGCCGCGCACTCCGCCTGGAGGTCGTGGGGCAAGTCGACCGGGCACCTGCGCGGCCAGATCCTGTACTACATCGCCGAGAATCTCGCGGCCCGCGCGGAGGAGTTCGCGACGCGACTGTCGGCGATGGACGGCCGTTCGAAGCGCGACGCGTCGCGCGAGGTGGACGCCGCCATCCGGCGCCTGTTCACGTATGCGGCGTGGGCCGACAAATGGGACGGCGCCGTGCACAACGTCCCGATCCGCGGCGTCGCGCTGGCGATGCACGAGCCGATCGGCGTCGTCGGCATCGCCGCTCCGGAGGAGTTCCCGCTCCTGGGCCTCGTCTCGTACGTTGCGCCCGCCGTGGGCACGGGCAACACGGTGATCGCGATTCCCTCGGAGGCCTCTCCGCTCGCGGCGACGGACTTCTACAGCGTGCTCGAGACGTCAGACGTGCCGGCGGGAGTGATCAACATCGTGACCGGGGCCAAGAACGCCCTGGCACAGACGCTCGCCGAGCACGACGACGTGGAAGCCATGTGGTATTTCGGCGACCGCGATGGCGCGAAGGCAGTGGAACTGGCGTCCGCGACCAACATGAAGCGCACGTGGTGCTCGTGGGAATTCAGGGATCTGCTCGACGCTGTCGAAGGGGAAGGGCGCGAGTATTTGCGCGAGGCGACGCAGGTGAAGAACATCTGGGTTCCCTACGGGGAGTAGCGGCACGCGTGGCTTGGGTGCGGCAGCAGCCGCCGCACCGACTCCGAAGGCTACGTCATGTCGAGCCACCCCTGACGGCAACTCCGTCTCGCAGGAGCAGCGCCCCCATCTCGAGCGCGTTCGTCGTCCCGTAATTGCCGTAGCAATTGTTGAAGACGAGATGCACTTCTTCCGCCTGCTCGCTGATGGCGCGGATCGCCGGCAGCCATTCACGCAACTGGGTCTCGTCGTACAGGTAGCGAAAGCGCTGGCTCACCTGCGTGACCTTCGCTTCCCACGTGTCCGTGTTGCGGCCGTGGAAGCGGACGATCGCAAGCTTCGGCGAGGTCGCCTCGGCGATCGCGGGCACGGACGACTCGAATCCCGGCGGTGAATCGACCGCGACGTATGCGAGCCTGTTCCGTCGCAGCAGGTTCAGCGTCCGCGCTCCGAGTCTCTCGTCGAACCAGGCCCGGTTGCGGAACTCGACGGCGGCGGGCCAGTCGCCGAGACGTGCGCGCGCCTCTTCGATGAGCGCCGCGTTGGCGCGCGACGGGCCGACCCAACGCGGGTACTGCAGCAGGATGGCGCCCAGGCGCCCGCTCTCGCGCAGCGGTTGCAGCGCCTGAAGGAACAGGGTCCACACGGCGTCGCGAATCTCGTCCGGCAGCTCGGCGGCGTACACGCGGGTCTTGCTGGCGAGCCTGGCGGGGAGCGCGTCCCGCAACTCCTTCGGAAGCCGCGCGACCTCCGACGGCTGCCCGGTCATCAGGGCGTGTGCCTTGACGTCGAACACGAAGCCGTCCGGCGTCCGCTCGGTCCAGAGCTCCGCCATCCGCCGCGCGGGAATGGCGTAGTACGTGGAATCCACCTCGACGATGGGGAACCGGGACGCGTAAAACCGCAGCCGGTCCTCCGGACGCGACACTCCCGCCGGATAGAACACTCCGGGCGCGGTCATCGAGGGGTCGGTCCAGCTGGCGACACCGGTGAGGACGCGGGCGCCACGCTGGGTGAACAGCGGCGCGACCGCGACCAGCGCGGCGGCGGCTCGCGCGAGCGCCTGGTTGGTTCCCGGATCGTGTCGGGCGTCGATCACGGCGGAACAATACGTGAATCCATTGTGTACCACGAAGCGTAGACTCTGAAAGGAGCCCACGATGGCGACCTACACATTCTCACTTGGTCACTCCGAGGAAGCGCGTCAGGCTGGCGTGATCCAGAGTGACAGCTTCGAGAGCGCGCTGCGCCTGGTGGGCGAGCGGATGCCCGTCACCAGGGGCGACACGCTGGAGATCGGTGTGAAGGGATTCCCGCCGGCGCGTTTCGAATGTGTGCAGGCGCTGCTCGACGGCTCCGTGTTCTGGCAGCCCGCCGCGAACAGACTGGCGGCGTAGAAGCGGAAGGCAGAAAGCAGAAGGCTGCAGGCAGGGAAACGCCCACTGCCTTCCGCCTTCCTTCTTTTGCCTTCTACACTAGTTCGCCCTGCGCAGCTCCAGCCGCCCGTTGCCGCTCACCATCCGGATGCGGCGGCCGCCCTGGCCGATGGTCCCGCGAATGTGACGGGGGTTGAGCCGGCCGAGAATCCTGATCTCGAAGTCGGAGCGGAACTCGCCGTGGCCGGTGCTCGCGTCGATCTCGCCGTTGAACGAGCTGGGAAGCGCGACGGTCACTGCGCCGTTGCCCGTGATGAACTGCATGTCCGCGTCCCCGGTGATGGTCCGCATGCGGACGTCGATCTCCCCGTTGCCGGTGTTCACGCTCACGGGACCGCTGGAGGTCACGACGTAGACGCGGCCGTTGCCGGTGGTCGCGCGCACGGGGCCAGTGGCGCCTTCGATCTCGAGCTCGCCGTTGCCCGTGGTGACGTGAACCTGTCCGGCGGTCATGGCCACGCGCACGTCGCCGTTGCCGGACGTGATGTCGACATCGTTGCTCGCCTTCTCGACGATGACGTCGCCGTTTCCCGTGGTGGCGTCGAGCCGGACGCCCTTGGGCAGCAGGACGGTAAGACGCGACGATGGCGGGCCGTCGTCCGAGTCCCAGCCCCTTCTGCGCCCGGTGTCACACGCGTTGCGGCCGCGCCACACGCCGCACAGCGTGACACCGTTGGCCCCGGTCTGCACCTGGAACGAGACCTCATCACTGCGCCGACTGCGACGTTCGGCGCGGAACTCGACGCGATCGCTGGTGGACTCGCGCACCTCGATCGGTCCGTTGTAGTGCCGGATGCCGAGCGTCGTGCCCGCGGCCAGCCGGCCGGACCAGGTAAAGAGAGCGTCGGCGGCTTGCGCCTGCGCGTTCGCCGCGACGGGAGCCAGCGCGAGTGCCAGAATGATGGAGCGGGTAGTCAACGCGGTCATGCTGCTGAGTTTGGACGCCATTGAGACAGCGCGCAATCGCGCATGGTTTGAACCTGCGCCTCGCTCACACGTTCTTCATCTCGCCGATCAGCGCCGTCAGCGAGGCCTTGGCGTCGCCGAACAGCATGCTGGTCTTGGGATCGTAGAACAGCTCGTTCTCGATGCCCGCGAAACCCCGCCGCCATGCTCCGCTTCAGCACGATGACGCTGCGGGCCTTGTCCGCGTCGAGGATCGGCATGCCGTAGATCGGCGACGACTTGTCCGTGCGCGCCGCAGGGTTCACCACGTCGTTCGCGCCGATCACCAGTACGACATCGGTGCGCTCGAACTCGCTATTGATCTCTTCCATGTCGAACAGCTTGTCGTACGGAATGTTGGCTTCGGCCAGCAGCACGTTCATGTGGCCGGGCATGCGGCCGGCCACGGGGTGAATGGCGTACTTCACCTCGCCGCCGCGCTTCTCGATGACCTCCGCGAGCTCGCGCACCTGGTGTTGCGCCTGCGCGACGGCCAGCCCGTAGCCCGGGACGATGATGACACGCTGGGCGTACGCGAGCTGGATGGCCGCGTCTTCGACGGTGGTGGAGCGGGCATGCAACTCTCCTTCGCGCCGCGCCTCCGGGGCGATCGTCTGCGATCCGAACGCGCCGAACAGCACGTTGCCGAACGATCGGTTCATCGCCTTGCTCATCAGCATCGACGAGGATGAATCCCGACGCGCCGTCGAGCGCGCCCGCGACGATGAGCACTTCGTTGTTGATCGCGAACCCGGTCGCGCACGCCGCCAATCCGGAGTACGAGTTGAGCAGGGCGACGACCACCGGCATGTCCGCGCCCCCGATCGGCATCACGAACAGGATGCCGAGGACGAACGCGAGCGCGATCATGCCGTAGAACACCCGATAGGACTCGGGTTGCAGGACCAGGAAGGCGAACATCCCGAGGACGAACGCGAACATCGCACCGTTGACGAGGTTCTGTCCACGGAACGTGAGCGGCCGCGACGTGATGAGCTCCTGCAGCTTCCCCGCCGCCACGAGCGTTCCGCCCACCGTCAGCGCGCCGAAGAACACCTCGAAACCAAGGGCGGCGGCGGTGGCGTGTCCCACGCCGTCGATGCTGTGCGAGAGCGTGTGGTATTCGCCGATGCCCACCAGCGTAGCCGCGAGCGCGCTGAACGACAGTGCGATGGCGATGCGCTGCGGCATCGCGGTCATCGGCACCCACATTCCAAGCGGGTAGCCGAGCGCCGCGCCGATCGCCATCCCGATGGCGATCCACTTGTAGTCCAGGATCTGCTGGTTGACGAGCGTGCCCGCGATGGCGAGCAGCATGCCCACGGCGGCCAGCTGCATGCCGCGTCGCGCCTTGTCGGGTCGCGTGAGGCTGCGCAGGCCAAGGATGAACAGCACCGTGGCGCCGAGGTAGGCGATCTGGATGAACGCGGTGCGCATCAAGAACCGAGATGCATGCGGCGGGATGCCAACGGCGGGATGCGAACGGCGGGAAGCGAAGTCATTCCGTCTTGTCCGCTGTCCGTCTGCCGGCACCTGCGCGCCGATCGTCGGACGCGCGCTTGTCGGTGCGCTGGAACATCCTCAGCATGCGGTCCACGATGAGAAAGCCGCCCACCACGTTGCTCGTGGCGGCCACCACGGCCACGAAGCCGAGAATCGTGGCCAAGCGACTGTGCTGCGCGCCCGCCAGGATCAGCGAGCCCACCAGCGAGATGCCCGAGATCGCGCTGGTGGCGGCCATCAGCGGCGTATGCAGCAGGGGCGGCACGCGGGAGATCACCAGATAGCCGGTGAATGCGGCCAGAATGAACACGTAGATCTGGAGTACCAGCGTCATCGGAGCACCTGTCCCTGGTGGGTGACCAGCATCGCGCCCGTGATCTCGTCGGCCGGATCGATGACGAGCGCGCCGTCCTTCGTGATGAGATGCTGCAGGAGCGCCAGCACGTTGCGGCCGAACATCTGGCTGGCGTGAAACGGCACCGTGGCCGGCAGGTTCACCGGGCCCATCACCGTGACGCCGTGAGCGTACACCGTCTCGTCCGGCGCGCGTGACCGCGCAGTTGCCGCCGTTCTCGGCGGCCAGGTCCACGATCACCGCGCCGGCGCGCATGCCGCGCATGGCGTCTTCGGTGATGAGCAGGGGCGCCTTGCGGCCCGGGATGTTCGCCGTGGTGATGACGAGATCCACGTCCTTCACGTGCG
This sequence comes from uncultured Gemmatimonadaceae bacterium, assembly GCA_963724885.1. Lineage (GTDB taxonomy): Bacteria > Gemmatimonadota > Gemmatimonadetes > Gemmatimonadales > Gemmatimonadaceae > DASPMP01. The sequence goes on from CAVRWG010000005.1 coordinate 2,214,565, forward strand.
CGGTGATCGCGTTCACGGTACGCGCCTGCTCGTCGTCGGTCTGCTCACGCGCGTAACCGGCGCGCGGTCTCCGCGGTCGCGCTCACGGCGTCGGACGCCACGAACGACGCGCCCAGGCTGAGGATCTGTTCCCGCGCCGCGGGCCGGATGTCGAAGGCGGACACCACGCCGCCCAGGCGCCGCGCCGTCGCGATGGCCTGGAGGCCGGACACACCGGCACCGATCACGAACACCCGCGCGGGCTGGATGTTGCCCGCCGCGGTCGTGAGCATCGGCAGGAACTTGCCCAGCTGGGCGGCGCCGACGAGCACGGCTTTGTAGCCGGCGACGGTGGACTGCGACGAAAGCACGTCCATCGTCTGGGCGCGCGTGATGCGCGGCACGAGCTCGAGCGCGAGCGCGGCGATGCGCCTTTCGGCGAGCATACGCGCGACCGTCTCGTGCTGGCCCCCTCCGGGGCGCATGAGGCGACACCAGCGCGCTGTCCGTGTCGAGCGCGGCGATCTCGGCGTCGGTCGGCGGCTGGACCTTGAGGGTGACGGCCGCGCCGCGACACGCGGCCGCGGCATCGTCGGCGATGCGCGCGCCTACCGCGGCGTACGAGTCGTCCGGAAAGCCGGCGTGGACGCCGGCTCCCCGCTGTACGACGACGTCCACCTTCGCCTTGATCAATCGGCCGGCGCTGTCCGGCGTCAGCGCCACGCGCTGCTCCCGCGCGGCGGTTTCCTTCAGCACAGCTACTTGCATCAAGTTGTGATGGAGGGAATCGGGGGCGGAGCCGGCGGAGCCGGCGGCGCCGGTGGAGCGGCGTTGATTCTACCCGACCCCTGCCGCCCTTTCAATGCGACGAGTCGGCGAATCGCTGCGATGCCCGCCGCCGGACCGAGGGCGAGCACGGGAAACGCCCACGCCCAGCCCAGGGCCGCCACGACCGGCGGAACCAGCTGGATGGTGAGCGTGGTGAGGAGGAACCCGATCGAAATCTGGATCATGAGCGCCGTCCCGACCGCGTGTGGTGGTACGCTCTCGGTCACCAGCACGCTGAACTGCGCCGAGTCGGCGATCACGAAGAACCCCCACGCCAGCGCGACCGGCGCGACGCAGCCACCAGCGACCGGCCGAACGTGAGCCCGATCAGCAGCGGCGCACGCGCCGCTCGCCGCCATCGCGATGATGACGAGTCGCTCGCGGCCGATGCCTGTCAGCGACGAGACCGCCCCAGAGGCATCCGGCGCCGCCGATGGCGATCGTGCCGAACGCGAGCAGCGAGACGAGCCCCGCGTGGGGTCCGCCGTCAGTCACGCTCCCGGCATGCGCGGCCGCGCTCGCGGCGAGGAAGGCGGGGATCCACGTCCAGTAGCTGTACAGCTCGAACATGTGGCCCAGGTAGCCTCCGGTCGCCAGGCGCCAGTGCCGGTGGCGCGCAACGGTCGCGACAAGCGCCCACGAAAACGGCCGCGGCGCAAAGGGATACGGTCCGTCGCGATAACCGAACCACACGAGCGCCGCGGCGATCACCGCGGCGAGAGACGCGGTGAGCACTATGGGCGCGATCGCGTTGCCGGCGCCGGGCAGGGCGTGGATCAGGTACGGCGTCGCCTTGCCGACGGTGAGCGCGCCGACGATCGCGCCCACGGCCAGGCCGCGGCGGGTCTTGAACCACGTGGCGATCATTTTCATCGCCGGCGGATACACGCCCGCGAGACAGAACCCGCACGCAAAGCGCGTCGTGAGCGCTGGGACGAGCCCGTCGGCGAGCACGAGTGACGCGTTGGCGGCCGCGCCCAATGCCGCCGCCGCCGCGAACAGCAGGCGCGACGGGACGATGTCCGCCAGGTTGAGGATCGCGATCACGGCGGTGCCGGCGACAAAACCGAGCTGCACCGCCGTCGTGAGCCAGCCCACCTGCGTGCCGCTCAGCCCCCAGCTCGCCTGCAACTGCGGCGCGATGGCGCTGCCTGTAAACCACAGCGACATTCCAAGCAGCTCGGCGAACGCGAGCAGGAACAGAATTCGCCAGCGTCCGGGATGGGCATCGGCGGGGACAGCCGTCTCGTCTACCACTGCAACTGGTCGCCTCCGTCTGGTGTCTCACTGGGACCTCACGTGACTCCGCACCTACACATACGAATGACACGCTCACTGATTGCGACGCTGGGCCTCCTGGCACTCCCGGCGCTGCTGCCCGCTCAACGCGGGAATCCCGCGAAGCTGGCGCCGCGGCCGACGACGGGCGCCATCGTGCCGGCGGACCTCATGACGCGCGTCTACATCTTCGCCGATGACTCAATGATGGGTCGCGAGAGCGGCACCGTCTACCACGACAAGGGTACGGACTACATCGCGCGCGAATTGACCAGGCTCGGCCTGCGTCCGGCCGGCGACAACGGCACGTTCTTCCAGCGGCTTCCGATCGTGGAGCGCACCCTGTCGCCGGACGCCAGGCTCACCGTGGACGGTCGCGCCTTCGAGCCCTGGCGCGACTTTCTTCCGCGCGACAACGGCGGCCGCGTGGCCCCGATCCAGAACGCATCCGTCGTGTACGCGGGCGTGTTCGGCGACACGAGCGGCATGATCGGCCCGGCGCAGGCGGCCGGAAAGGTCATCGTATTCACCGTCGCGCGCGGATTCGTCACGAACCGGCCGATGCTGCTGGCGCGCTACGCCAACGCCGCAGGGATCGCGATCGCGGCGCTGGACTCGATCCCGCGTGAGGTGGTGCAGCAGTTCTCGCAGCCGCAGGTAGGCATGTCGGGCGGGGAGCTCCCCGCCGGTCGCGTTCTTCTACACCAGCGGAGCGATGACCGAAGCGATGTTCGGGCGACCGATCGCGGGGCTCACGGTCGGCGCGGCCGGCAAGACGATCACCGGCACGTTGAATTTCGCCGAGCGTCCCTTGCCGGGCTCGCGCAACGTCGTCGCGATTCTCCCGGGCAGCGATCCGAAGCTGAGCGGCCAGTACGTGGCGATCGGCGCGCACAGCGATCACGTGGGACTCGGCCAGGCCGGTCGACCACGACTCGCTGTACGCGTTCTATCACGTCGTGCGAAAAGAAGGCGCCGACGACGGCAACAAGCCGGCGACGGCCGAGGATTGGCCCAAGGTGCAGGCGCTGCTCGACAGCCTGCGCAAGCTGCGTCCGCGCGCGGCTCGATTCGATCTTCAACGGCGCGGACGACGATGCGTCGGGCTCGATGGGGATGCTCGAGGTCGCCGAGGCGTTCGCGACTGCTCGCGAGAAGCCGACGACGTTCGATCCTGTTCGTGTGGCACGTCGGCCGAGGAGCAGGGCCTGCTTCGGCGCGAGCTACTTCACGGACCATCCGACGGTGCCACGCGATTCGATCGTGGCCCAGATCAACATCGACATGATCGGGCGCGGGAGCGCGGCCGACACGCCAGGCGGTGGCCCGGGATACGTCCAGCTCATCGGCTCACGCAGGCTCTCGACGCAACTCGGCGACCTGGTGGAGGCGGAAGGGAAAAAGTCCAAGCCACCGTTCAGGTTCGACTACAGTACGACGCGAACGGCCATCCGCAGCAGTACTACTGCCGCAGCGATCATTACAGGTACGCTCGGTACGGGATCCCCGTGGTGTTCATGTCCACCGGTGGGCACCCGGAGTACCATCAGGTCACGGACGAGCCGCAGTACCTCGACTACGACCAGCTCGCGCGCGTGGCGCAACTCGTGTTCAACATCGCGATGGCCGTGTCGCGAACCTGGATCAACGCCTGGTGGTGGACAAGCCGAAGCCGGATCCGCGCGGGCAGTGCGTGCAATAGTCCGTTTGGAGTATGGAGATTGGAGAATGGCCTTTGCCGTATGCGCCAAACACCAAACTCCAAACCCCAACTCCAAACCCCAAACCCCAAACGCCATCACCACCCACTCCGCTCTCGCAACGACGTGATGTGCGCCACGTGGTGCCGCCCGTGCCACGCGTACAGCGCGAGCAGGTGGTCGAGCGACATGCGGCGCGTCCCACTCGGGGTGATTGACCTTCCGCGTCGAAGTCCGACGGCTTCAGCCGCTCGAGCAGAAATACCCAGCGCGCGTGCAGCGCGTCGAGCAGCGCCAGCGAGTGCTCCACGAGCTTGCTCTTGCCGTCCTCCAGCTCCGCCCACTTCGCCTCGTCGTAGGGCTTGATCGTCGGCACGTCTTCCGTGAGCGCCAGCTTGAAGCGCGTGTACGCGTTCATGTGACTGTCGGGGACGTGATGCACCACCTGACGCACCGTCCAGCCGCCGGGCCGATAGGGCGTGTCGAGCTGGGCGTCGGTGAGGCCGCTCGACCGCGGCGCGGAGATTCGCCGGCGCGGCGGCGATCGCGGCGATCATGCCCCCGCGCTGGGCCGGCGTGAGCGCTTGCTTCGGACGCTCGAACTTGCCGATGGGATAGCGGAGATCTCCGGACATTTCTGATGCACCGGTAGACGTTTTCTTCAGCTCGCGAACGATGAATAGTATCGCAGCCCCGCCGTGGTGCGCCGCAGCCCGGCCGCGAGGAATGCCGGCGCATGCGGACTCGTGGCCGCGCTCGCACCGTCGATCGTCTCGATCAGGAGATCGCGCGCGCGACGGCGCGTGACGTAGGCGAGGAGGGCGCGCACCGCCGCCGTCACGAGCGCGTCGTCGAGGTCCGGGCGCAGCCACACCGCGCGCATTCGCGCATCCGACGTGACGATCACACGTCCCGATCGCGTGACGAGAAGCGAACGCGCGCCGCGCGGACGGGCGAAGGTGACCGGTCCGTCGCCCGGCTCCCCTGCTACCGGCAGGCTCCACACGTTGGCCGGGTCACTGGCGGCCAGTACCACCAGCTGCTCATCGCTCGCGGCCGCGGCTGCCCGGAGCTGCTCGACGGCGGCGGGAAGCGCGAATTGCGCGCCCCCGAGGCCGCGCACGAAGTAGCCGCGCCGCACATCGCCGCGCAGCTCCATGCGCCGCAGCTCACGGTAGATCGCGCGCCAACCGATCGGTGGACGCTCGCGACGCCACCAATCGCGCGCGACGACGCCATAACGCTCGAGCCATTGCGTCGCGACGAGCGCGGCCAGCCCGCTCTCGGCCGCCTCGGCGTCGGCCGGCGGCGCGGGGGCGCGATCCACGAGCGACCAGCGTCCCGGCCAGGGCGCGTCACCGCCCTCGCGATCCGGGCGCCTCCAGCGCGGCAGCCGACGAACGCCGGCACGTCGCTGAACAGGTGGCCTGTTCGGCGACCTCGTGAACTCGCTGGGCAGCCATCCCGTCGGATCCGGTTCGTCGGCCCGCCGATCCGGGAGCGGGCGCCACCGGGCGACATGCGCGAGCGCGTCCACGGTGTCGTTGGTCACGAGGCCGCCGACGACCAGCTCGCACAGCGCGTCGCGCAGCGCGTGCGACCGCAGCCCGGTCGCTTGCTGCAGCTCGAAGAAAAAGAGCGCGCCACGCGCCCGGAGGCGTTGCACCACGCTGCCGGCGCGCTCCGACAGAACCGGCTCGGCCACCGGAGCAAGCCACGCGCGCTCGCTGCCGCGTCTCAGGAAACGAACGCCGCGGAGCTGGCCCGCGCCTGGCGCCGCTTCGCGCGGCCCCTCGCCGACCCAGACCAGCTCACCGCTGACGCTCAGACCGGACATCGCGCTCGCGTCCGCGCCGTCCGCGCGCGACGGCAGATAGTCGGTGACCCAGGCGAGCGGGGGCCGCGAAATCCCGTACAGCTGGCGCATCGCATCGGCGGCGCCCCCGCCGCCGCCGAATCGGGCGTCGGGCGCCAGGTGCTGCCACCGCAGCATGAACGCCGCAAATGCCTCGAGCGACACCGCCTCCACCTGCTTTCGCGCGTTGGCTAGCGCCAGCCGACGGGCGTGCTCCACGAGGCGCCGGGAGCACCACCGTGGCGTGCTGTCGAGACCTGCGATGGCGAAGCGCCCGCGCATCAGCGTCCCGCGCCCGGTGAGTTCCGCGAGGCGTTGCTCGATCCAGCCGGCGTCGAGGTCGTAGCGCTCGCGGATCTCCGCCACCGTTACGGGACCGGCGAACGCGAGAAAGCGCGCAAGGACCTCGCGCCGCGCGGCGCCGGGCGTGAGCGACGCGCGCCGAAAGGGTTCAGGCGCCGACGCGGGCACGCCGATCGCGTCGCCGAACGCCGAGAGATACCGCGGCAGCGACTCGACGAGCACGAAACGCGATTCGGGGCCGTGCGCCGTCGGGATGTCGACCGCGACTGCGCGGCCGCTCGAGACGAGATCGTCCACGGGCTCTCCCGTCGCGCCGTCGCCGACGCGCTCGTCCAGCTCGGCGCGCGTGAGGTCGCCGGCGCGATCCAGCAGCAGCGCCAGCTCGTCCGCTGTGCGTGCCCGCCGGTCGGGATGGGTACCGCGTCGCCGGGCCAGCAGCTCGCTCAACGCCTCCGACAGATTCTCCTCCAACTCGCCCGGGGTGCCGAGGAGGTCCTCGAGCAGCGCCGTATCGAGGGAGAGGAGGGCGGCGGCGCGCTCGGCGCGCGGACTGTCGTCCGCGTACATCCACTCCATCACGAAGCCGAGCTGGAGGTACTGCGCCATGGGCGACGGCGCCTGCGTCTCCACCGCGCGGATGGTGATGCGTCCCTCCTCGATTCGGCGCAGCGTGTCGCGGAGCGCGGCGAGGTCGAACGCGTCCTGGAGCACGTCGCGGTAGGTCTCGACGAGAATCGGGAACGACGGAAACTCGCGGACGGCTTCGAGCAGGTCCTGCGCTTTCAACCGCTGGAGCCAGAGGGGCATGCGCCGGCGCGGGCTGCCGCGCGGCAGCAGCAGCGCGCGGCCGGCGTTCATGCGGAAGCGGGCGCCGAACAACGAAGACTCGCCCACTTCGGCCGTCACGCGCTGCGTGGCTTCCTCGGGACCGAGGCCGTGGAGCAGCTGCATCGGCGGCGCGGAGTCGAGCTGCGACAGGCGCAGCATGATGCCATCGTCGGACGTCTGCACCTGAACGTCGACGCGCAGCGCCTCGCGGAAGCGCTGCGCCAGCGCCATGGCCCATGGGGCATTGACGCGCCCGCCGAACGGCGCGTGGAGCACGATGCGCACGCTGCCGGCGTCGTCCCGAAAATGCTCCGCGACCAGCGACCGGTCGTCCGGCACGATCCCGGTCACGGCGCGCTGCTCCCGGACGTACGACGCGAGCGAGCGCGCAGTTGCCTCGTCGCAGGAGTATGCGCCCGCGACGCGGGCCACGGCGTCGTCGTCGTCAGCGGCTGCCAGCGCGCGCCGCAACTCGCCGACGCGCGGGGTGAGATGGGCGGACCTCGCGCCGTATTCGCCGTGCCAGAAGGGCATCCGCGCCGGGGCCCCGGGCGCGGGAATCACGATCACGCGGTCGCGCTCGATGCTGCTCACGCGCCACGTGGACGACCCGAGCTGAAAGACATCGCCGACGCGCGTCTCGTGCACGAATTCTTCGTCCAGCTCGCCGAGTCGCGTGCGGTCCGGGAGGTTCACGGTGTAGAGACCACGGTCCGGGATCGTGCCGCCGTTGATGACGGCCACCATGCGCGACGCCCGCGTGGCGCTCAGCCGGTCGGTCGTCCGGTCCCACGACGAGCCGCGCGTCCAGCTCGGCGGCCACGTCGGCGGGGTACTTGCCCGCGAGCATCGCGAGCACCTCGTCGAACGCCGCGCGGGTGAGGCGGTGATACGGATAGGCACGCCGGACGAGGTCGAACAGCGCCGCGCTGGTCCAGTCCTCCACGGCGGTCGCCGCCACGACGATTTGCGCCAGCACGTCCAGCGCGTTCTGTACGACGCGCGTCGGCTCGACGTCGCCCTCGCGCATGGCGCGCACGATGGCGAGCATCTCCATGCGCGTCGTCGCGGAACGTCGGCACGAAGACGCCACGGCTCGTCGCGTCGAGCGAGTGTCCGGCGCGGCCGACCCGCTGCAGGCCCGACGACGACGCGCTTCGGCGACTGGAGCTGGAGGACGAGGTCCACCGTTCCGATGTCGATCCCCAGCTCGAGGGCGCTGGTGCTGACGAGCGCCCGCAGCTCGCCGGCCTTCAGCGAGCGCTCGAGCGCGAGCCGCCGCTCGCGCGACAGCGAGCCGTGATACGGCAGCGCGATCTCTTCGGCGGCAAGCGTGTTGAGGCGCGCGGCCATTTTCTCTGCTTGCGCTCGGTTGTTCACGAACACGATGGTCGTGCGATTGCGCGCGTATGGCTTCGAGGACCAGCGGTGTGACCGGCGCCCAGATCGTGCCGCCCGACGCGTCCGAGGTCCTCGACGGGCGAGCGCACGGCGACTTCCATCGTCTTCACGAGGCCGCAGTCCACTATGGTGACGGGCCGATAGAGAGGAGGGAGCGCAGGAGGAGGTCTCTGCTCCTCCCTCCTCTCCCCTCCCTCCTCCCTGCATCCCCCCAGGAACCGCGCGACCTCCTCCAGCGGCTTCTGGGTCGCGGAAAGGCCAATGCGCTGCGGCGGGCGCTCGCACAGCGCCTCGAGTCGCTCCAGCGTGAGCGCCAGATGCGAGCCACGCTTGGTTCCCGCGATCGCGTGGATCTCGTCCACGATGACGGCGCGCACCGCGTGGAACATCCCGCGGCCGCGCACGGTCGTGAGCATGATGTGCAGCGACTCCGGCGTCGTGATCAGGATGTGCGGCGACTTGCGAATCATGCGTGCCCGCGCCGACGCCGGCGTGTCGCCGGTGCGCACCGCGACGCGGATCTCGGGAAACCGCTCGCCAGCGGCGCCGAACCGTTGCTGGAGCTCGCGCCAGCGGCCCCTCGAGGTTGCGCTGGATGTCGTTGTTGAGCGCCTTGAGCGGCGAGACGTAGAGCAGGTGCACCGCGTTCGCGAGCGGCGCTTCGAGCCCCTCGACGATCAGCGCGTTCAGCTCCCAGAGAAACGCGGAGAGGGTCTTGCCGGTGCCCGTGGGCGCCAGGATGAGCGTGTGATCGCCGGCCGCGATCGCCGGCCATCCCTTTTCCTGCGGCGCGCTCGGCGCGCCCAGCGTCTCGCGAAACCATTCGCGGACCAGAGGGTGGAATCGGCGCAGCGCGCGCGGACGAATCGGCTCAACGAAACTCTGCTGCGAGGTGGTGAGGCGAACGCCGGCGCCCGCCGGCAGGCACGCGTCGTACTTCCGCGTCGCCGCGGCAGCGGCCGCGCCGGCGGCGCCGCCCGCCGCCGCGCCGATGACCGTGGACTTGGTGTCCTTGCCCAGGATCTGTCCGATGATGGCGCCGGCGACCGCGCCGCCGATCACCTTCTTCTGGTCGGAGCTCGAGTTGCCGGCTCGCTCACGCCGCTCCAGCTCGGAGACGATCGCGACGTTTCCCTCCACGCCGATGGCTTCGTCGTTCAGGACGATGGAGCGCACGCGCAGCGATATCTGCGCCTCTTCGGGCGTGTTGCCCGGCGTGACCGACGCGACCTCGAGAACCACGGACGCGCCGGCGGGGATGTACGCGCCGTTCTCGCCCGTGACGGGCTCCGTGACGGTCGCCACGATCTTGTCGCCCGGAAGGTTCTTCGTGCAGACCTCGCCCTTCGTGGTCATGGCGATCGAAGTACCGGCATTGAAGCCGCGAAAGCGCGGCGCGGGCGCGGGAGCCGGCGCGGGCTCAGGCTCGACGGGAGCCGCGGCGGGCGCTGCCACGGGCGGCGGCGTCGGACGCGGACGGGGCCGGGGCGCCGGGGCCGGTGGACGTTCGCGCGCGGGTGGCGGGCTCACTGGCCGTGGTTCCGGAGCAGCGAGCGCCGTGTCCTGGAACTGCGGATTTGCCGGGGCCTGGCTCACGAGCGCGAGGTCACGCGCGAGGTCCGGGTCGGGCTGGGGCTCGCGAGAGCAGGCCGCGAGGGCAAGCGCGAGGGTAAACGGGAGCGCGGTTTTGGCTATGAAACTGAGCATGACGTGCGAGGCGGTAGGTGAAGCTATTCTACCCGTCGCGGCGTCGCAGGGTCCGATCGCGCTTCACGACACTGCGTGCTGGTACGGCGGCGTCGCCGCGGGCCAAAGCTCCGTTTGCGGGAGTTCGCGCTCGAGGCGCTGGCGCACCCGCGCCGCGATGCCCTCGGCCGCGCCGGCCGGGTCCTTTGCGAGATCGTACTCGCGCACGTCGATGAGGAGCACCGGGCAGTGGCGGAACGCACCGATCCACCCGGCATACCGCGCGTGCAACTGCTCCCAGTACGTGCGCTCGGTGTCGCGCTCCTTGGGTCGTCCGCGCTCGGCGATGCGCGCCAGCATCGTCGCGAGCGGCGCGTGCAGGTAGATCAGCAACCGCGGCGGCCGCGCGGCCGGTGCCTGGAGCAACTCGGCGTACAGCCGACGATACAGCTGCCACTCCTCGGCGCTGAGCAGTCCCTGCTCATGCAGCCCGGCGGCGAACACCTCCGCATCCTCGTACCACGTGCGATCCAGCACCCAGCTTCCGCCCAGCCCGCGCATGCGACGCACGGCCGCGAATCGGGTCGCCAGAAAATGCAACTGGAGGTGCAGCGCGTACTCCCGCATGCCCTCGGGGCTGGCATAGAACGGCTCGAGCCACGGGTTCTCCTCGTCCACGCTCTCCAGCGCGAGGTGGAGGCCGAAGCGCGACGCGAGAGCGCGAGCGAGTGTCGTCTTTCCGGAACCGACGACGCCGGCGATACCGAGCAGCATCCGCCTATAGTAATCCCGCCGCTCGCCGGACCGAAGGGATGCGGCCGCGACTCACCGCGCCACCACCGTCGAGGCTCAGGCGCGGAGTTCCGCCGCAACGCTCGCGACGCGGCGGAGCCGCGATGGCAGCAGGAAGTTCGGCGGAGTACACTCAGAAGCGCGGCCCGGCGCCGGCGTCACGTCCGATACGGAGGCGGAGCATGGAGACAGCAGCCGCGGTGTCCGTTCCAACCGGCCTGAGCGCCGCCGCGCTGGCGGAGTGGTTGGGCCATGTGGAGCAGGTGCTGCAGGGCATCGCGCACTCGCTGAACAACCGCGCTGGCGCGCTGTCCGCCGTCCTGGAGCTGACGAGCGACCCGGAAGCCACGGAGGGCGGCGGCGTCGCCGGGACGCTGGCGCTGCTCCGCTCCGAGGTCGAGCGGCTCGGCGAATTATCGGCCGCCGTGCGTTCCCTTGGCGCGCCGCGGGCCGCAGCGGCAGCAGTTCTCCCGGTTGACGCGGTCGTCGACGCGCTCGCGATCCTCGAACTGCACGCCGGCCTGGGCGACCGCACGGTCGCCATCGACGCGACAGCGGCGCCACCGGTACGGGTGGAGCGCGCGATGTTCGTTCGCGCCCTGGTCGCGCTGGGTGCCGGCGCTGCGGCCGAGGCGACTCACTCGCGCGTGGTGCTGACCGCCGACGGAGACTGGCTGGTGGTTCGCGCGGAGCCGACGCCGATCACCGACACAGGGGTCGGGCCCCTGGTGACGGAACTGGCCCGGGGCATGGGCGGCGGACCACTCTCCGACGGAAGCGGGTTCCGACTCCCGACGCTGGCGACGCTCAGGCGGCGCGAAGCGCGCTGAGGGAGACGCGAAGCCTGGCCAGTGCCGCGGTACGGATCTGCGAGATGCGGCCCACCGACAGTCCGAGCACCGCGGCGATGTCCCGGAGCTTGAGCTCCTCGAAGAAATGCAGCGCCAGCACCGTGCGCTCCTGCTCGCGGAGCGTGGCGATCGCCGCGCGGAGTCGGGCAACTTCCTGCTCGTGCGCGAGGCTATCGTCGGGACCGGGAGCGCGATCGTCGCGCAGCGTTTCGCCGAGGGTTGCGCAACCGGCTCCCCGCGTCGGGCGCCCGACCGGTTGATCGAGCGGGACGAGCGTGGCGCCTTCGGCGTCCAGTTCCCTGCGGCGCAACGCGTCGGCGGGAATCCGGAGGCAGCGAGACAACTCCGCTTCGGTGGCTTCGCGTCCAAGCACCTTCGCCAGGACGTCGCGCGCTCGCAGCACCTCGCGGGCGCGTCGCCGTACGCTGCGCGGAACCCGGTCCTGACGCCGCAGCTCATCGAGGATCGCGCCGCGAATGCGTGGCACGGCAAAGGTGCTGAACGACAGCCCGCGCTCGTCGTCGAAGGCATGGACCGCCTGGATCAACCCGATCGTGCCGGCGCTCACCAGTTCGTTCAGTTCCACGGCGCAGCCGAGGCCATGCGCGAGTCGGCGCGCCACGTGGTGCACGAGCCCGAGGTGTTCCTGGACGATCGCGTCGCGATTTACCGGGGACATGGCGACCATGGTCTGGTTCGGGCGTGCGCGCGGGCGGCCGACGGAGTTTGGTCCGCTCTATGGTTCGCCTATGGCAACCTGGGGACCAGTTTGCTGCGATCGCGTAACCGGTTGTGCGAATGGCACTTGCGGTTCTGTCGCGCCACACTGGGAGCTAGGAAATTATTTCCGATCGGAAGATTTTTCCTAGCCAAATTGACCCACTACCTGGTTTCGCCGCTCTCCTGACGTTGCCGAGCGAGCTTGTTCCGGAGCGTCCGATCGGTGAGGCCCAACAGAGCCGCAGCCCGGGTGCGGTTGCCCCCAGTCTCCTCGAGGGCGCGCTCGATGAGCGCGGCTTCGGCGGCGTCGATGTTGAGGCTCGTCAGCTGCACCAGGCCCTCATTGGCACCTGCCGCACTGTCGGGGCGCGGAGCGCCGGCATGCGGCGCGCGGCGAGACGCCCCACTGATCGGCTCGAAACTCGCCGCCGTCAGCACCGCCCCCGGTGAGAGAATCACGGCTCGCTCCACAGCGTGCTGCAGTTCGCGCACGTTGCCGGGCCAGCCGTATCGCTGGAGCAGCGCCAGTGCGTCCGGCGCAATGGCGGCGATCTCGCGATGCAATTCGGCCGCGCAGCGCTGCGCGAAATGATGCGCCAGCGTTGCGATGTCCTCGGGCCGGTCGCGCAGCGGCGGCACATGGATCGGCAGCACGCTCAGGCGATAAAACAGGTCGCGCCGGAACTCACCGCGCTCCACCGCCTGCGCCAGGTCGCGGTTGGTCGTCGCGACGATGCGCACGTCCACGCGAATCGTGCTCGTGCCGCCGACCCGCTCGAACTCCTGCTCCTGCAGCACGCGAAGCAGCTTGGCCTGGAGGTCGAGCCGCATCTCGGTGATCTCGTCCAGCAGCAGCGTGCCGCCGTGCGCCCGCTCGAACGCGCCCTCGACGCGCTTGATCGCGCCGGTGAACGCGCCCTTCTCGTGTCCGAAGAGCGCGCTCTCCACGAGGCCTTCGGGCAGCGCCGCGCAATTGAGCTTCACGAATGGGCGGTCGCGGCGGTCGCTCTGGTCGTGAATCGCCCGGGCGAAGAGCTCCTTGCCGGTGCCGGATTCGCCCTGCAGCAGCACGGTGGCACGCGTCGGCGCGGCGGTCGAGACGGTCTGCAGCACCTGACGCATCGCCGGGCTCTTGGCGACGATCTGCGCGCTCGGCGCGCATCTCCATCACTTCCTCGCGCAGCGCCTGGTTCTCGCGCTTGAGTCGCGTGATTTCCAGCGCCTGCGTGACCGCGTGCTCCAGTTGATCCGACTGCAGCGGCTTGGTGATGTAGTCGACGGCGCCCGCCTTGATGGCCGCGACGGCATGCTCGATCGTGGCGTATCCCGTCAGCATGATCAGCGGGATGTCCCGGCCATCGCTGCGCAGCAGCTCGAGCAGCTCGAGGCCGGACAGGCCCGGCATCCGGAAGTCCGAGATGATCAGGTCGATCCGTCCGTCTTCCCGCTCGCGCGATAGGGCGGCCAGGGCCTCCGGCACGCTCGTCGCTCCGATCGCGGTGTGCCCCAGCCGCTCCAGCGTGTCCTGGAGCACGAGCCCGATCGCGGGCTCGTCGTCGACGTACAGGATGTTTGCCATCTCCGGCTGGACTCTAAGGCCATCGCCGCCGCAACGCTAAACCGAAGCGGAGCGCCGGCCGATACTCCATGCAATGGGCAATGGGAAGGGAAGCCGATGAGAGTCGTGGAGTCCCAGCGCGTCCTGGAGTCCGAGCTCGCCGGCTCCGTCCTGACGGAGGACCGGATCGCGCGCCTTCGTCAGCGGATTGCGAGCGGGTACTACGAGCAACCTCATGTGCTCGAAGCGGTGGCGCGCGCCATCATTAAGGCGTGTCCACGATACTCCTGGGTGGCGCGTCCGGATTCATCGGGTCGCATCTAGCCGCCTCGCTCGCAGCCGACGGGCATCGAGTCGTCCCGCTCGTGCGGCCGGGACGTCCTGCGTCGGCGGACTCGGTGCGGTGGAGCCCCGAGGAAGGCACCGTGGATCGCGAGCAGATCGCGCGCGTGAGGCCGGACGCCGTGGTCAACCTCGCGGGGGAGTCGCTCGCGCGCCGGTGGACGCCTGAACGCAAACGGCGCATTCGCGACGGCCGGATCAACGGCACGAGTGCGCTGGCCAAAGCGCTGGCGTCTCTGGCCGACAAGCCCGCAGTCTTCGTGGGTGGGTCCGCGATCGGCTACTACGGCGCCCACCGCGGCGACGAGCTGCTGGACGAGGACAGCGCCGCCGGCTCCGATTTTCTGGCCGCCACGGCGCGCGAATGGGAATCCGCCACCGCGCCCGCCGCCGCCGGCGGAATCCGAGTGGTGTTGTCCCGCACAGGTCTCGTTCTCGGCGCGGGCGGCGGGGTGATCGCGCCGATGCTGTTGCCCTTCAAGCTCGGCCTCGGCGGCCCGGTATCGTCGGGACGACAATGGATGAGCTGGATCGCAATGACGGACATGGTCCGAGCCATCCGATTCCTCATCGACAACGCAGCCGTCCGTGGGCCGGTGAATCTCGTTGCCCCCAATCCGGTTCGGAACGCGGAGTTCAGCAAGGCGCTTGGCAAGGCGCTGGGCCGGCCCGCCGTGCTTCCGGTGCCACGCATCGCGCTCGACCTCGTCTTCGGCGAGATGGCCGACAACACGATCCTGGCCAGTCAGCGCGTGGTGCCGAAACGACTCGCGGGCGCCGGATTCGAGTTCCGGCACCCGCGATTGGACGACGCGCTGCGGTCCGAGATCAGGCGATGAGCCGGTCCAGCCGGTCGCTGAACACCCGGCTCGCCATGAGGCGCGTGCCGTCCTGGAGGATCACGACGTACTCGCCGTGGAACCACGGCTGCAGCTCGCGAATCCGATTGACGTTCACGATCGCCGACCGATGGATGCGGACGAACGACCTCCGGATCGAGCCTGGCCTCCATGTTCTTCATGCTCTCGCGCAGCACGTGCGACTCGCCGCCCACGTGCAGCCGCACGTAATTGCCCGCCGCCTCGACCCATCCGATGTCCTCGGCGCGGAGGAAGACCACCTTGCCGCCGGTCCTGACGACGACGCGCGCATGTCTACGGCGGTTGGCCTTGAGTTCTCCGAGGAGATTCTCGAGGAGGGTCCTGAGCTGGTCGGGGGCTGGGTCCTGCTGCGCGGCCGACGCTGCGGTGACCTCGGCGACGTCGAAATCGACGAGGCGGAGCGGGTATTCGCCGGTGGAGGGCATCTGTGTCCCGGTGCGAGTGATTTGACCCTACGAGGAATTGGACACAGAGTTGCGCACGAAGGTTGACTCGGCTCTCCGGGCCTAGACGAACCCGGCGGGACGCTTCAGATGGAAGTCGGTCGCCTGCTGGTAGGCATGCGCGAGAGCCAGCGCGCCCTCTTCCCGGTACAGTGGCCCCAGGAAAGTGAGTGAAACGGGGGTTTGCGGGCGGGGGGCTACGGGCGGCGGGGGCTCTCGGCGGGCAGTGTCCCCCGCCGGACGGGCGCTGTCCGGCCGAACGGCCGCGGCCTGCGTGATCGGCGGGGCTTCGCGGAATCCGTGGGGGATGATCACCGCGGGATTACCGGTGAGGTTCGTCTGTTGGAGCTGGCCGGCCCCATTGGTGGGAGTGACGATGACGTCCACGGTCTTGAACAGGTCCCACCACTGCTGCATGAGCAGCGCGCGCGCGCGATTGGCGTTGATGTAGTCCACCGCCGGGACGAAGTGCGCCGAACGGAAGGTATTGGGCCAGCGATCCCGCGTTCTGCTGCACCATTTCCTTCACGCGTCCGGACAACACGAGACTCTCGAACGCCGCGCCGGCTTCCGGCTGGAGAATGAGACCGGTGCCCACCGCGAACTGCGGCAGGTCCACGGGAATCAGCTTCGCGCCGATGCGCTCCAGCACCGCGAGCGCGGCGTCGTCCTGGACCTTGGTCGCGTGCTGAACGCGATCCGTATTCGCCGGGTCGCGCTCCGGTAAGTCGAACGCGCGCTTGAAGTAGCCGACGCGAAGCGCCGAGGGCCGCACGCTCGCGTTCCAGTTGAAGGGATAGTCCTTCACGGCGAGGTCCATTCCGTCGGGACCGTAGATCGCGTCGAATACGAGCGCGCAGTCCTCCACGGTCCGGCACATCGGCCCGATCTTGTCCATGCTCCAGCACAGCGCCATCGCGCCGGTGCGCGGGACGCGGCCGAAGGTCGGTCGCAAACCGCTGACGCCGCAGCGCGTGGCCGGCGACGAGATGGATCCGAGCGTCTCGGTGCCGAGGCTGAAACCGACCAGTCCGGCCGCGGTCGCGCTGCCGGGCCCGGCGGACGAGCCGCTGGAGCCCTGCTCCGTCCACCACGGGTTCTTCGTGACGCCGCCGAACCAGTTGTCGCCCTGCGCCAGCTCGCCGAGCGTCAACTTGGCGACGAGGATGGCGCCCGCGCGGTCGAGGCGCTGCACGACGGTGGCGTCGGCGTCGATCGTCTGTTCCTTGTAAGGACCGGCACCCCAGGTCGTCTTGTAACCCTTCGTCGCCAGAAGGTCCTTGGCGCCCCAGGGGATTCCGTGCAGCGGCCCGCGATACTTGCCGCTCGCGATCTCGGCGTCGGCCGCGCGAGCCTGCGCCCGCGCCCGCTCCTCGGTGAGTGAGATGACGCACTTGAGCTGTGGGTCGAAGCGCTTCAGCCGGTCCAGGTACATCTCCGTGAGCTCGGACGGCTTCACCTTGCGCGTGCGCACGAGCTGTGAGAGACGCGACACGGGGAGGAACGCCAGCTCGTCGAGCGACCCCGGACGAGCCATCACGGGGACGTGCTCGCGCATCATCGGCTGCTTCCGCTTCGGCGCGAGAGTGGCGCCCGGTGGCAATGGCTCGAACACGAGCGCCGGCGACACGCCGTTGTCGAGCGGCACTTTGTGCAGCGCGTCGATCGCCTGCTTCGTGTTGTTGAGATTGCGCACCATCATCGCGCGCTCTTCGTCGCTGAATGTCACGCCCGCGATTTCTTCCGCGGCGGCGATCGTGTCCTTCGTGATCTCGGCGCCCGCGGCGACCTTCGACCAGAGCACGCCGGGCAGGAGCGACGCGCCCAGCCCGATCGATGAGAAGTACGCCAGAAACTCGCGCCGGTCGGGCCCGGCCGATTTCGCGATGTCGGGAGTCATGTGATGCTGAGTTGAGGTCGCTTATGCGCTACGAGCCGTGGCCGCGCTCGGCAAGGGCGAAACATCAGGTGCTATCCGGAACGACGCTTGCCCTTCTAGGCAGCGACCTCAAACGCGAGAAGCGAGCGGAACGATGCCTTTGACTACGCGACGATGGATGTATCTGGCGGTGGTTCCGGTGATCGCGGCTGCGGTTCCGGGCGCCGCATGGTTGATCGGCGGACGCGAGGCCAGCGACATCGGGAAGGAAGCCGTGGCGCCGAACCTCCGGCTGGTCGCCGATCTGTCCGACAAGCGACTCAAGATGTACGAGGCGGACACGCTCCTGTGGCAGTATCCGATCTCGGACGGCACGGCGCGCTATCCCACCCCGGCGGGCAGTTACAGGATCCGGAAGCTGGTCTGGAATCCGCGCTGGGTACCGCCCGAATTCGGCGTGGGCGCGGAGATACTCACCGAAGGGGCCGGGCCATCCTGGCAACCCGATGCGCGTCGTGAAGATCTTCTTCAAGGAGCCGAACTACTACATCCACGGCACCTGGGAGACCGGTCGGCTTGGCGAAGCTGCGTCGCACGGCTGCCTGCGGATGGATCCGGAGCACGTCGCCGAGGTCGCGCGCTACGTGATGGAGCACGGCGGGGAGCCGCGCGAGGAGAACTGGTTCTGGCGCGTCGTCCACAACCGCCGCCAGGAGAAGCCGATCTACCTCGATCGCGCGGTGCTGTTGACGGTGAAGCGCTGACAGGAAGCGGGTAGTGGGCGGTGGGGAGTGGGGAGTAGAATCCCACTTACCACTTTCCACTGCCCACTCTCTTGGCGTCAGAGCCGCTCGCGTCAGCCCTGCTGTTCACGACGTTCGCCATCCTGGTGGTGGCGAGCGTCGTTTTTTCCCGGGTGTTCGAGCGAACGACGATCCCCGTCGCGCTGGTCTTCCTCGCCATCGGGATGCTCGCCGGGAGCGACGGCATCGGCGGCATCGAGTTCGCCGACTACACGCTGGCGTTCCGCATCGGGACGGCGGCGCTCGTGCTCATCCTCTTCGACGGCGGGTTGAACACGCCGCTCGAGTCGCTGCGGCGCGTGTGGGCGCCCGCCGGCGTGCTGGCGACCTTCGGTGTGGCCGGCGTCGCCGGTGTCACGGCCGTGGGCGCGCAAGCTGCTCGGCTTCGACTGGCCGCAGGCGCTGCTGCTCGGGGCGATCGTGTCGTCCACGGACGCGGCCGCCGTGTTCGTCGCGCTGCGCAACAGCGGCATGGGTTTGCGCCGCCGGGTGGGCTCCACGCTGGAAGTGGAGTCCGGCCTCAACGACCCGATGGCGGTGATCCTGACGATCGCGCTCACCAGCGTGATCGTCCGCGGCGAGACGCCGGGCATTCCTGCAATGGTGCTGCAGGTCGCGCGTGAGCTCGCCATCGGCGGCGTCGCGGGCTATGCGATCGGCCGCGTCGCCCGGCGAGTGCTGATGTGGCTCCGGTTGCGCGCGCTCGGCCTCTACCCCGTGGTGACGCTCGGCGTGGCGCTGCTCTCGTTCGGCGCAACGACGCTGGCGCACGGCAGCGGGTTCCTCGCTGTCTACGTCACCGGCGTGGTGATGGGCAACGGGCCGATGCCGTACCGCGCCGGCGTCCTCCGCACGCACGACGCCATGGCGTGGCTCAGCCAGGTCGTGATGTTCCTGGTATTCGGACTGCTGGTTTTCCCCCGGCAGCTTCCGGCGGTGGCGCTCACGGGGCTGCTGCTGGCCGTCGTGCTGGTGTTCGTCGCCCGACCCCTGGTGGTGGCGCTATGCCTGGCGCCGTTCCGCTTCAAGCCGCGTGAGATCGGCTACGTCGGATGGGTGGGGCTGCGGGGTGCCGTACCCATCGTGCTCTCGATCTTTCCGGTGTTGTCGCGAAGCCCCGGGAGCACATCAGATATTCAACGTCGTGTTCTTCGTGGTGGTCGTGAACGCCATCGTGCCGGGCAGCACGGTGCCCTGGGCGACGCGATTCTTCGGCATGGAGGTGGACGAGCCGCCCCGCCCGCACGCGATGCTGGAGCTCGAGTCCATGACGCCGCTGCGCGGCGAGTTGATGACGTTCTATGTGGACGAGGCGCTCGCCGTTCGCGGTGCATCCCTCGCCGATCTGCCGTTCCCCGATGGCGCTGCCGCGGCCCTGGTGATCCGTGGCGAAGAGATGATCCCGCCGAAGGGCGCGACGGTGCTCCAGCCGGGCGACTACGTGTACCTGTTCGCGCGTCCGGAGGACCGGCAGTTCATGCTGCTGATGTTCGGCCGCGAGGAGGAGTAGGCGGCTGGAGATTCTCAAACATGCCGGCCGTTCCGTTCGAAACGCTTCCCGACGCCTCTCGCGTCTGGGTGTTCGCCAGTGATCGCCCGCTTGCAGGCGACGACGCGGCGCGATTGCTCGAGGAGGTGGATCGGTTCCTCGCGCAGTGGAAGGCGCACGGCGCGCCGCTGCGCAGCGCGCGCGACTGGCGCGAGGATCGCTTCCTCGCGATCGGCGTGGACCCGACCGCGGAGCAGGCGTCGGGCTGCTCGATTGACGGCCTGTTCCGGGGACTCCAGGCGCTGGAGCGCACGCTGGGCACGCGGCCTCGTCGCGGGAGGCCGCGTGTTCTATCGGGATTCCGCGGGCGCCCCGCGGCTGGCGCGCCGACCCGACGTCCCCGCGCTGTTCGAGTCCGGCGCGATCACGGACGAGACTCCGGTGTTCGATACGAGCATCGGCAACGCCCGCGATTGGCGCGACGCGTTCGTTCGACCGGCCGGGCAGACGTGGGTCGCGTCACTGCGCCGCTCTCAGGCGAGCCAGTCGTCCAGCCGTTCCGCCACGAACTCGTCGTCGGTCAGGAAGGGATAGGCGCGGCAGACGCGATCGATATCCTCCGCCTGACCGGGCGAGAGCGTCTCGCGCGGATCGAGGCACCAGACGCCGGCGAGCAAACCCTGCCGGCGCAGGATCTCGTGAATGCCGGCGATGCATCCGGCGAACCCGTTCGCCGTGTCGAAGATCGCGCTGTTGGCGTCCGTGAGCGCCGCGCCTTCGCGCAGCAGGTCGGTCGGAATGGCGCCACCGGCGCGAACAGCCTTGGCCCGCTCCAGCAGCTCGACGGCGCGCCGTGTCCACACGGCCCACTGTCCCAGAAGCCCGCCGTCGAAGGCGCGCACGCGCCAGTTGCCACCAACGCTCACCGGATAGGGCGTCACGAGATCGGCGACGATGCTGTCGTCATTGCCGGTGTAGAGCGCGAC
The DNA here is from genome assembly GCA_963724885.1 of uncultured Gemmatimonadaceae bacterium. Lineage (GTDB taxonomy): Bacteria > Gemmatimonadota > Gemmatimonadetes > Gemmatimonadales > Gemmatimonadaceae > DASPMP01. Next base: position 2,235,167 of record CAVRWG010000005.1, read on the forward strand.
GTCCTCGCGCCCTGACTCGCCGATCCCGCGCACGACGTCGTACGTGCGGTAGCGGTCGAAGGGCGCGATCTTCACGGCCCACAGGTTGGGGATCTCCGCCAGCTCGCGCCAGAACGCGTGATCGAGCACGCGACCGCCGACCGCCGGCTGGAGGTAGAAGCCGAAGAGCGGCATCACGTCCGCCACCGCGCGGCAATGCGCCAGCAGCTCGTCGTGGCTCGCGCGCGTCAGCGCGCCGAGGCTCAGCAGGCCCACGTCGTAGCCGTAGCTCAGCGCGATCTCCGCCTCGGCCACAGCCTGCGCGGTAGACCCCACGATTCCGGCGACCATGACGAATGGACGCGGGTCACGGGCGCGCCGCTCGCGAATCGTCTGCGCCGCCAGCTCCAGCACCGGGCGATACAGCCCATGCGTCGGCTCGCGGATCGTGAACTGCGTCGTGTGGACACCCACGGCGACTCCGCCCGCATCCGGCGTCGAAGTAGTAGCGTGTCAGCGCGCGCTGGCGCCGCTCGTCGAGCCGGCGCGACGCGGTGAGCGCCAGTGGATGCGCCGGGATCACGACGCCGCTGCGAAGGTGCGCGCGCGCAGAAACGGGCAGCGACTCGATCATCAGAAGGAACCGTCCCGCGCCTCGAAGTGCGTGGGCTTGCCGAGCACCGGCCGACGGGCGGCCACCCACTCCGCCACCCAGTCGAGCATGGACGCAACGGGCGTCGCCGTCGCGTCCGCGCCCAGCATCGCTCGAAGCTTCGTGGTGTCGGAGAGCAGCGCGTCGGGCGCCTCCGCGCCGTCGAAGCGCGGCTCCCTGCCCAGGCGCGTCCCCAGCTCGGTGGCGAGCGTCCGCACGGACAAGGTCTCGGCGCCAGTGACGTTCACGGCGATTGGTGGCGTGGACGCGTGGGGCAGCAGCTCGATCGCGACGCGGTTGGCGTCTCCCTGCCACATCGATGTTGACGTGGCCCATGGCGATCGGGATTGGCTGGCCGGCCATGATCTGCTGCGCCAGATCGGTGAGCACACCGTAGCGCAGGTCGATCGCGTAGTTGAGCCGGAGCAGCACCACCTTCGTGCCGCGCGTTGCCGAGTGGAACTCGAAGACGCGCTCGCGTCCGAGACACGACGCCGCGTATTCACCCACCGGGCCCGGAGGCGTGTCCTCGCGCGCGGCGCCGCGCGAGACGCTCACGAGCGGATACACGTTCCCTGTGGAGAAGGCCACGATGCGCGCGTCGGCGTACCGCGCGGCGCAGTGCGCCGGCACTACCACGTTCATCATCCAGGTGCGCGACGGCACGTCCGTGGTGCCGAACTTCTGGCCGGCCATGTAGATCACGTTCGCCGCGGCGGGGAGCCGGCGCACCGCGTCGGGGTCCAGCAGGTCGCACGCGATCGTCTCCACACCGGCGCGCTGGAGCGCCTGTGGCAGCGCCGGCGAAGTGAATCGGGATACGGCGATCACACGGCGCGGCAGTCCGCCATCCGCGACCTCCGCCGCGCGCGCCGCCATACGGGCGAGCGTCGGCCCCATCTTGCCGCCGGCGCCAAGGATCACGATGTCGCCCGGCGCGCGGCGCAGCGCTTCGGCGGTCGCGTCGCGCGGCCTGGAGAGCAGCTCGTCCAGCTCGTCCTCGGTGCGCGGCGCTCCGGGCGCCGATCGTGCTCATTCCTGTTTCGGTTGCGCTTCCTGGTCGAACTGCCGCGCCGCTTGCTTCAGCACCCCTGAACCCGATCCTGCTGTGCGTGCCGTCGCAGAACGGCTTCTTCACGGAAGCGCCGCAGCGACACAGCGTCACGGACGTCTTGCCGGGCTTGAGCGGAGGAATCGGGATCGGCACGTCGTTGTGATCGACGAGCTCGAAGTCGCCCGTGGTGACGTCGATCGCGTACGGGCCGTTCTCGCGAACCTTGATGCGGAGCATGGGTGACAAGTGCCGGGTGCGAGGTGTTGGGTAGTAGGCGATAGGTTGAACATATCTTCGAGCGACAAACCATCTATCACCCATCACCTAGCACCTTATGCCTACACGGAAAGCCAGCGCCGAGTGGAACGGCGGACTGAAGGGAGGGAACGGGAGCTTCAAGGGAGAATCGGGACTGGGCGGCGCGTATAGCTTCGGTTCGCGATTCGAGAGCGCGAAAGGCTCGAACCCCGAGGAGCTCCTCGCGGCCGCGGAAGCGGCCTGCTTCAGCATGGCGTTGAGCGGAGCGCTCGAGAAGAACGGCACGCCGCCCACGAAGGTGGCTACCGACGCGGCATGCACGATCGAAAAAGGCGCGGAGGGTTTCGGCATCACGGGCATCGCCCTCACCGTGAAGGCCACCGTGCCCAAGGTGGACAAGGCCACATTCGACCGGCTGGTGCAGGAGACCAAGGTGGGTTGCCCCGTTTCCAGGGCCCTGAAAGCGGTCAACATCACGGTGACAGCCTCGCTGGTGTAGGCGCCCGGGCCTTGCGCTGCGCGGGCCGACGCATCATTTTCCGGATTAACTAAACAGTTAAACTGGATGGCAAAGAAGACAGCGGTGCGACGATCGGCCCGGGGCGGCCCGGGTTCCGCCCGGGGCGCCAAGGCGCCCGCGAGCGATCGCGAGACGGAGCAGAGGATCCTGGAGGCGGCCCGCGCCGTCTTCGTCCGGCGCGGCACTGCTGGCGCGCGCATGCAGGAGATCGCCGCCGAGGCCGGCGTGAACCAGGCGCTTCTGCACTACTACTTCCGGTCGAAGGAGCGGCTCAGCGCCGCCGTCTTCGAGCAGTTCGCCGCGCGCCTGCTGCCGGCGGTGATCCAGATCCTCGGCGGGGATCTGCCCCTCGACGAGAAGGTCGATCGCGCCATCGCCGCGTATCTCGACAACCTGGCGCGCAATCCGTTCCTGCCGGGGTACCTGATCTCCGAGCTGCACCATCATCCCGAGCGCGTCGCGCAGCTCCTTGCCGCCGCCACGCACATGCAGCCCGACCGCGTGATGCCCGCGGTGCTCAGGAAGCTCGATGCGCAGATCCGCGAGCGTGTCGCCGCGGGGACGATGCGGCCCATCGCTCCGGAGCAGTTCGCGATCAACCTGATCTCGCTCTGCGTCTTTCCGTTCGCCGCCCGCCCGATGCTGTCGATCGCGCTCGGCATGGACGACGCCGCGTTCGCGCGCTTCATCGAGCGGAGAAAGGCGGAGCTGCCGGACTTCTTCCGCAACGCGCTCCGCCCATGAGAATCCGGACAGATGCATTGCTGATCCTGGCCTGCCTCGCCTGCAGCGACGACCGCGGTGACGCGATCGAAGGCACAGGCACCCTCGAGGTCGTGGAAGTCGACGTCTCGCCCATGTCGCCGGCGCGCGTGCTGCGCGTCTGGCGCGAGGAGGGCGAATCCGTCCGGGTGGGCGACACGCTCGTGTCGCTCACGCAGTCCACGATCGCGGCGGACGTGGATGCGCGCCGCGCCCGCGTGGCCGCCGCCGAGGCCCAGCTGCGCGACCTGCAGGCGGGGGCCCGGCCCTCGGAGCTTGCGGCGGCGCAGGCGGAAGTGCGCGGCGCAGAGTCCGACCACGCGCGCAAGACGCAGGACCTCTCCCGGCTGTCCACGCTGCTGCAGACCGGCGGCGTGAGTCAGCAGGAAGTGGACGCGGCCCGGAACGCCGCGTCGATGGCGGCAGCGCGGCGCGACGCCGCGGTCGAGGCGCTCGAGCTGCTGCGCGCCGGCGCGCGTCCGCAGCAAGTCGCGGCGGCACGCGCGGAGGTGGGGACGGCGCGCGCGACGCTGGAGGCCACGCTCCGTACGAGAGGCGATCTCGTGCTGGTGGCCCCCGTGGCCGGAACGGTACTTCTGCGCAACGTGGAGCCGGGCGAAGTGCTCGGCGCGGGCGTATCGGCGCTCACGATCGGGGAACTGGCCCGGCCATACGTCTACATCTACGTGAATCAACGCGCGCTGCCGGGCGTCCGCCTCGGCGCGCGTGCGGAGGGGGTGCTGGACGGCCTGCCGGATACGCGCTTTGCGGGCGAGGTGGTCGCCATCAGCAGCAAGGCCGAGTTCACGCCGCGCGTGGCGCTCACGGAGGAGGAGCGGGCGGACCTGCTGTTCGGGGTGAAGGTCGCCTTCCGCGACACGACCGGCGCGCTCAAGCCGGGCCTGCCGATCACGGTACGGATCGGCGCCGGGACGGTGGCCCGTCCATGACCGCTTCCGGCAACGCGCGTGCAGTCGCAATCGACATCCGCGGCCTGCGCAAGGTGTTCGGTCGCCACCGCTCGTCGCGGTGGAGCGGCTGACGCTCAGCGTCGCGCGCGGCGAGGTGTTCGGCCTGCTCGGCCCCAACGGGTCGGGCAAGACGACCACGATCCGGATGCTGTGCGGGTTGCTGGAGCCGACGGAGGGCACGGCATCGGTGGCGGGGCTGCGACGTGGTGCTCGAGCCCGAGGAGGTTCGCCGCAACATCGGCTACATGTCGCAGAAGTACGGCCTGTACGACGACCTCACCGTCGAGGAGAACATCCACTTCTATGGCGCCATCTATGGGTTGCTTGGCGCTGCGCGCCAAGCCCGGGTCGCCGAGCTGGTGCGCGAGCTGGACCTCGCCGATCGCGTACACCAGTTCGCGGGCACGCTGAGCGGTGGGTGGAAGCAGCGTCTCGCGCTGGCGTGCGCCACCGCGCATCGGCCGCCAGGTGCTCTTCCTCGACGAGCCCACGGCTGGCGTGGACCCCGCGTCGCGTCGGCGGTTCTGGCAGATCATCCACGCGATGGCGCGCGGCGGGACGACGATTCTCGTGACGACGCACTACATGGACGAGGCGGCGCGCTGCGACCGCCTGGCGTTCATGTCGCGCGGGCATCTCATCGCGGTCGGCACGCCGGACGAAGTCACGCGGCAGTTCGGGCAGACCAACGTGGAGGACGTGTTCATCGAGCTGCAGCGGATTGACGAGGCGAAAAGAACTGCGGATACGGGATATGGGATGCCGGATATGGGAGCCGCGCAGTGACGGGCGCCCATATCCCATTTCCGCCACCCGCTTCGCGGGTACCCGCCCATATCCGCAGCTGGGCAGCCCACATCCGCCGCTGGGCCTTCTGGCCCATGGTCCGCAAGGAGTTCATCCAGATGCGGCGGGACCGGCTCACCATCGCGATGATGGTCGGGGTTCCGGCCATGCAGCTCGCGCTGTTCGGCTACGCGATCCGGACCGAGGTGCGACACCTGCCCACGGTGGTGCTCGACGAGTCGCGCTCGTCGGCGAGCCGCGCCCTGGTGGACGCCATCAGGAATACGGGCAACTTCGACATCGTCGGCCAGGCCCGGACGCGCGACGAGATCAAGGCGCGTGTCGAGGCGGGAGACGCGAGCGCTGCCGTCGTCATTCCACCCGAGTTTGCGCGCGACCTCAAACGCGGTCGGCCGGCCCAGGCGCAGGTGATCGTGGACGCGGCGGACCCGCTGGCATCCAGCGCCGCCATCGCGGCGGCCACGGCAGCCGCGACGAGCGTCGCCATGCCTCGCAGCCCGCTGGACGTGCGGGTGCGTCCCTGGTACAACCCGGCGCTCGAGAACTCGATCTACATCGTGCCCGGGCTCGTGGGCCTGCTGCTGTCGCTGACGCTCATCATGATGACCGCCATGGCCATCGTGCGCGAGCGCGAGCGCGGCACGCTGGAGCAGCTCGTCGTGACGCCGATCCGCAAGACGAGCCTCATGCTCGGCAAGATCGTGCCGTTCGTGGTGGTGGGCTACGTCCAGATGACGGTGATTCTCGCGCTCGGCAAGCTGCTGTTCGACATTCCGCTGCGCGGAAGCCTCGTGCTGCTCTACGGGCTCAGCGCGGCGTTCATCGTCGCCAGCCTCGGCCTCGGGCTGTTCGTGTCGACGGTCGCGCGCACGCAGGCGCAGGCGATGCAGATGAGCTTCATGTTCCTGCTGCCGAACATCCTGCTCTCCGGCTACATGTTCCCGCGCGAGGCGATGCCGGAACCGGCGCAGTGGATCGGCATGCTCATGCCGCTCACGTACTACCTGCGCGTGCTGCGGGGCATCCTGCTCAAGGACGCGGGCTTTGCCGGCGTGTGGCCCGAATCACTGGCGCTCGCGGTGTTCGCGATCGTGGTCATCGCGCTCAGCGTCCGGCGCTTCTCGAAGACGGTCGGCTAGCGAGAGCTGTACGGCTCCGACCAAAGTACCTGAGTCGTCCACGGCACTAACGAAATAGAACGGCCGGATCAATCGGATCGAAACGGATCAAACGGAAAAGAACAATACGGCGTCTTCCTTGTTGTTTTGAAAAGGCAACGACTCCGTTCGATCCGAATGAACCCGTTGAATCCGAACGCTCACCTCGTGAACGCTCATCCCGCGCGCCACCGCATCGGGCACAACGCTCAGAGGAGCGATCGGATCCAGCCGCCGTCCACGGCGATGGACTGCGCCGTGATGTAGCTGGCGCGCTCGCTGGCGAGGAACGCGACGAGCGCGGCGAACTCGCGCGGTTCGCCCATCCGGCGCATCGGGATCTGCGACTCGATCCTTCGCCGGACCTCCTCCACCTCCACGCCCTCGCGCTGCGCGGTCGCCGCGTTCAGCTGCTCCAGCCGGTCGGTGCGGGTGTAGCCCGGCATCACGTTGTTCACCGTCACCAGGTCGCGGGCGACCTCGTTGGCCAGCGTCCGCGCCCATCCGGTGACGGCGGCGCGAATGCTGTTCGAGAGAATCAGGCCGTCCACGGGCTGCTTCACCGCGATCGAGGTGATGTTGATGACGCGGCCCCAGCGCCGCTCGCGCATGCCGGGGAGCAGCAGTCGGGTGAGCTCGACGGCGCTGCGCAGGTTGAGCTGCACGGCCTTCTCCCACTCGCTCCAGTCGTGCTTCTCGAAGGGTCCCGACGGCGGCCCGCCCGCGTTGTTCACGACGATGTCCACCTTGCCGAACCGCAGCGCCTCGCGCGCCACCTGCCCGATGCCGTCTTGGGTGGCGAGGTCCGCGGAAAGGGCGCGGACCTCGGCGCCGGTGCGCTTGATGATCGCTTCGCGCGTCTCCGCGAGCGCGTCCGGCCCCCTCGCGCAGATCACGACGCGCGCGCCCTTCGCTCGCCAGCTCCTCGGCGACGGCGCGTCCCAGCCCTTTGCTGGCCGCGGCCACGAGGGCGACTTTGTCGCGCAGCCCGAGGTCCATCAGCGCTCTTCCGCAGGTAGGCGTCGGTCTTGTCGATCCAGTCCTGACGCGGCGGGCTGAAGACGTCCACGTCCAGCGTGTCCTCCAGCGCCTCGGCCTTGTGCCACACGTTGGACGGAATGTGCAGCACCTCGCCGGCGCGCACCGTCAGGGTCTCCTTCTCGTCCTCGCCGATCCAGAACTTGCAGCGCGCCTTCGAGGATGTAGGTGAGCTGCTCGTTCTCGTGCTGATGCCGCGGCACGATGCAGCCCTTCTTGAGGTAGACGTGCGCCAGCATCATCCGTTCGCCGGTGACGAGCCGGCGCGCGAGCATGGGCGAGACTTCTTCCTTCGGCATCTCCTGCCAGCGATAGAACGTGACGCCAGCAGTGCGTGAACCGGTCTGTTGTCTTTTCATGACGTGGAGGAACGCAGGGTGACGAGGCGGGAAGTCGGGCACGCGGCCCTAAAGTAACGCGCCTGCCATCGCGCGCGAACCCGGCGGTCTACGCCGGATCACGCAGGCCGCTCAAGCCGGGAACTACATCGCGGTGCTGTCGGCGCGCCGATGCACCACGGGTTTGCAGCACATCTCGCAGTTGCCGCACGTCCAGTCATCCTCCATCGGCTCGCCGAAGTAGTCGAGGATGAACCGCGTGCGGCACTGCGCGCTCTGGCAGTAGTTGATCATCGCGCGGAGCTTCGCGCGGTCCTGCAGGCGCCGCTGCTCGTAGTCGGTGAGGTCGGCGCTGAGGTCCACGACGGTCAACGCTGATCGATGAGCCGCTCCCACGCGCCGCCGCGATACTCGCGCACGAGTCCGTGCCGCTTCAGCAGCACCAGGACGATCCGCGCCTTGCGACGCGCGACGCCCGACTGCTCCGCCAGATCGTCCAGCAGCACGCGCTCGCCGAGCGGCACCTGCTCGAGCACGATCGCGACGCGCGCCGCTTCTTCGACGTCGGGATATTTGCCGCCGAGGAAGTACGACTGGACGCGGCTGTCCTCGACGCGATAGAGGAGCGTGCACGTCGCGGGGAACCCGTCGCGGCCCGCGCGCCCGGCCTCCTGGTAGTACGACTCGACCGACCCCGGAAAGTGATAGTGGATGACGAAGCGCAGGTCCTGCTTGTCGATGCCGAGGCCGAACGCGTTCGTCGCGATGATCGCGCGGAACTCGTCGGCCATGAAGCGTTCCTGCGTGTCCTTGCGCTCGGCGCCGGCCATCTTGCCGTGATACAGGCCGAGCGGGAACCTGGGCGCGAAACGCTCGTGCAGTCGCTCCGCTTCGCGGACGGTGGCGCAGTAGACGACGCCGACGCCCGTGTTGTCGGCAAGGATGCGCTCGAGCTCGCGCGTCCTTCGGCGGCGTCGTTGACCGTCCGGCGGACCTCGAACGCAGGTTCGGTCGCGCGAAGCCGGTGACCGTGATGTGCGGATCGATCATGCCGAGCTGCCGCACGATGTCGTCGCGCACCTCGGCCGTCGCGGTCGCCGTGAGCGCGAGCATGGGCGGCCGGCCGAGCGCGTTGCACCACCGAGCCGAGCGTCAGGTAGTCGGGGCGAAAATCGTGTCCCCACTGGCTCACGCAGTGCGCTTCGTCGACGACGAACAGGCTGACCTTGCGCGTGAGCAGCCGGTCGAAGAAGTCGCGGTCCTTGAAGCGCTCGGGCGTGAGGTAGAGGATCTCGCCCTCGCCGTGCAGGACCTGCCGCGCGGTTTCACGCGCCTGCGCCGTGTTGAGATGCGAGTGCATGGCGAGCGCGTCGACGCCGTGCGCGGAGAGCTTGTCCTGCTGGTCCTTCATGAGCGCGATGAGCGGGCTCACGACGACCGTCAGGCCCGGCAGCATCAGCGCGGGAAGCTGGTAAATGAGCGACTTGCCGCTGCCGGTCGGCATGACGACGAGCGCGTCCGCTCCACCGAGCACGGCGCGGATCGGCTCCCACTGTCCAGGCTGAAAGTCCGCGTGACCGAACCGTTCTGCCATGACGGAGCGCGCTTGTCTCTTGGAGCGTGCCGACTGCATGCTCCAGGAGAAGGCAGGAAGCGTGCTTACGAAGGGCGTCAGAGCGAGCGTTGCGTCTAGCCCCGATGGAACGTTCGAACCCGCAGCGCGATATTCTTAGGCACTGCCATGATCATTCGCCGACCCAGCGACATTGCCTCGTCCGAGATCACGCCCGAGCGGGACTACATCGGGCGTCGCGAGTTCCTCCGGGACGCGGGCGTCGGCGCTGCCGCTCTTGCGCTTGGCGCCCCGTCGGCGCTCGCGTGCGGCCGCGAAGCGTCGCAGGACGCGAACGGGGACGTGACGCGGGGGACACAGGAGGACGCGCCGAACTCGTACGAGGAGATCACGAGCTACAACAACTACTACGAGTTCGGGACGTCCAAGGAGGACCCCAAGGCGAACTCCGGCGCGTTCAAGTCGCAGCCGTGGAGCGTGCGGGTCGAGGGGCTGTGCAGCAGGCCGGGGAACTACGCGTTCGAAGACTTGGTGAAACCGCACAAGATCGAGGATCGCACGTATCGGCTGCGCTGCGTCGAGGCGTGGAGCATGGTGATTCCCTGGCAGGGGATCCCGCTCGCGGCGATGCTGAATCGCTTCGAGCCGCGGCCGGCGGCGAAGTACGTGGCGTTCACCACGGTGCTGCGCCCGAGCGAGATGCCCGGTCAGCGGCGCGGCGTCCTCGACTGGCCGTACGTGGAAGGGCTGCGCATGGACGAGGCGATGCACCCGCTCACCATCATGGCGACCGGATTGTACGGGAAGCCGTTGCCGAACCAGAACGGCGCGCCACTGCGGCTCATCGTCCCGTGGAAGTATGGCTTCAAGGGGATCAAGTCGATCGTCCGCATCGCGTTCACCGAGAAGGAGCCGCCGACGTCGTGGAATATCGCGGCGCCGGACGAGTACGGCTTCTACGCCAACGTGAACCCCGAGGTGGATCACCCGAGGTGGACGCAGGCCAGCGAGCGGCGCATCGGCGAGTTCCGGCGCCGGCGCACGCTGATGTTCAACGGGTACGCAGACCAGGTCGCGTCGCTGTACGCGGGGATGGATTTGCGGCGGTACTACTAACTGCCGCGCCTCGCGCGGCGCATGAACATCCTGCTGAAGCTCAAGCCGCTCGTCTTCGCGATCTGCCTGATTCCGGCTGCGCTCATCGCGTGGCACACGCAGCAGATCATTCGCGGCACCGCGGAGCTCACCGACCTCGGCGCCAACCCGATCACAGCGATCCAGATCCAGACCGGCCTCTGGACGCTGCGCTTTCTCGCGATCACGCTCGCCGTGACACCGGTGCGGGAGGTGTTCTCGCTCGGGGTGCTGGCGAAGTACCGCCGAATGTTCGGGCTGTTCACGTTTTTCTACGCCTGCCTGCACGTCATCACCTGGGTGGCGGTGGACTGGTTCTTCGACTGGCGCGCGATGGGCGACGAGATCGTGAAGCACAAGTACATCCTCGTGGGGATGGCCACCTTTCTGGCCCTCATCCCGCTGGCGGCCACGTCCACGAACGCGATGGTGCGGCGCCTCGGCGGCCGGCGCTGGGCGAAACTGCACCGGCTGGTCTACGCGGCCGCCATCGGCGGGACGGTCCACTACCTTTGGGCCGTCAAGAAGGACACGCTCTTCCCCCTCGCGTATCTCGCGACGTTCCTGGTGCTCCTTGGGTACCGCGCCTTTTTCGTGCTTCGCGATCGCCGCGCCCGGGCTCGAGCCGGTCGTCGCAGCGGAGTTGACGCGGCTGGGCGAGCGCCCGCGGGTTGAGGAAGGGGGTGTAGCCTGGGAGGGAGACGCGCGCTCCGTGATGCGTGCGAACCTCTGGCTGCGCACGGCGAGCCGCGTACTGGTGCGCGTAGCGCGGTTCAAGGCGACGGCGTTCCACGAGTTGGAACGACGGGCGAAACGCATTCCGTGGAACGAGTACCTGACGCAGGGTGTTGCCGCCGACTTCAGAGTCACGACGCACAAGTCGCGGCTGCACCACTCCGGCGCGATCGCGGAGCGCCTGCTTGCCGCTTGCGGTTCTCCGCTTGCCGCCAACCGTTCACCGTTTGCCGTAAGCGGCAAACGGCAAGCGGCAGGCGATGAGCGCCACCAGCTTTTTGTCGTTCGGGTGGTGCGCGACGAGTTCACGGTCAGCGCGGATACGTCCGGCGACCTGCTGCACATGCGCGGGTACCGCCAGGCCGTCGCCAAGGCTCCGCTGCGCGAGACGCTCGCGGCGGCCCTCCTCCTCGCGTGCGAGTGGAACGGCGCCGTTCCGCTGCTCGACCCGTTCTGCGGCTCGGGCACGATCCCCATCGAGGCGGCGCTCATCGCGCGCAACATCGCCCCCGGCTCGCGTCGCGGGTTCGCGTTCATGCGCTGGCCGGCGTTCGACGAACCGGCATGGCGCGCGGAGTTGGGGAACGCGGCGGCGGCGGCGCGCCCGCGCGCCGACGTGCCGATCGTCGCGTCGGATCGCGACGCGGGAGCCGTGGAGTCGGCGGGCGCGAACGCGGAACGCGCCGGCGTCCTTGCCGACCTGGCGCTGTCGCAGCGCGCCTTGTCGGCGGTGGAGCCTCCCGCCGGGACCGGACTGCTCGCCACGAACCCTCCCTACGGCAAGCGCGTCGGCGACGCCGACGTGAGGAATCTCTGGGCGCAGATCGGGAAGGTCCTTCGGGCCCGCTTTCGCGGCTGGAGCGCGGCCTTCTACTGCGCGGACCCCCGCCTGGCGAAGCAGACTGGTCTGGAGGTCGAGGTGGTCATGCGAACGTCGAATGGGGGTATTAGAGTCGCCGCGCTTCGCGCCACCGTTCCAGGCTGACACCTCGAGAGCGCCCGGGCGGGACGGGCTGAACCACGCCCGATTCTTGCGATTCCGGACGGCGCCACGAGACCCTCCGACAGGCCGCGGCGGGCGTACGCACGAGCCCGGCACCCTTTTTGAACATGGTCACACTCAAGCAATCGGCGCGGGCACATCCGCGCGACAAGGCCGGCGTGGGCGACCATGCCGTTCCGATCGCGATCGTACGGTACCAACCATGGGCCGCGCGACGTCGCTCGCCCGTTTCCTGCATGAAAACACTCGAAAAACGTCCGCGAGGTGGAGGACAAGCAACCGAGCAACAGGCCCTGTCTTTCGGGCGCCGGCCAACGACAACATGCTCATAGCGCGCGGCTATTTCGCGGAGGTGCGGTTCGACCTCCATCGTATCGCGCCGCTCCCCGCGGCGCAGCCGTCGCTGCGCCGCCGGTCATCCCCACGCGCATGACTGCCCCGGTCCGGTCAACGCCGCGTTCGGGCATCACTCGCCTGGATCAAGCCGAAATCCTGATCGTGGACGACCACGCCGACAACCTGCGGGCGCTGGAAGCGATCCTCGAACCCCTCGGGCAGAACGTGGTGCGAGCGAACTCCGGGGACGCGGCGCTGCGCATGCTGCAGGATCGCGACTTCGCGGTGGTGCTCCTCGACGTGCAGATGCCGGGCATGAGCGGCCTCGAGACGGCTGAAATCATCAAGTCGCATGAACGGACGCGCTGTGTGCCGGTCATCCTCCTCACCGCGGGCAACGACCAACAGGACCGCGTGCTGCGCGGCTACCTGGCGGGCGCCGTGGACTACATGTCCAAGCCGTTCCAGCCCGACGTGCTGCGCGCCAAGGTCGCCACGTTCGTCGACATGCACCTGAACCAGAAACGGCTCACGGCCCGGCAGGCGGTCGTCAGGGAGGCCGAACTCCGCATGACGGAGCTGCGTCACGCGCGCGAGCTGGTCCAGTCCGAGGCGCGCTTCCGCGAGATCATGGGTTCCGCGATGGACGCCGTCGTGATCTTCAACCGCGACGAGACGATCACGTTCTTCAACAGGGCCGCGGAGCGAGTGTTCGAGCGGCCGGCTCCCGCGGCGGTCGGTCGTACCATCGGTGAGCTTTTCCCGAGCAGGAAGAGCGCAGCCGAGATCCAACGGACTTGCGCCGCGCGGCTGGCGCGCGCCGCCAGGCCGCGGGTGTCTGCCTCGGATTCCGATCCCTCGCAGAACATGGTCTCGCTCATCGGCTCCCGGGCGTCGGGTGTCGAGTTCCCGATCGAAGCATCGATCTCGTGCTTCGACGGTCCTGAAGGGCGGCAGTTCACGCTCATCGTACGCGACGTCTCCGAGCGGGTGAGGCAGGAGTCGGAAATGCGACAGCAGGCTATGGCCCTCGAACGCGCCATGACCGAGCTGGAGGTCGCGAATGGTGAGCTGAACCGGCGCCAGGTCGATCTGGAGCGCGCCATGACGGCGCGGAGCCGGTTCTACGCGTCGATGAGCCACGAGCTTCGCACACCGATCAACGCGGTGCTCGGCTACAGCACGCTGCTGCTCGAGAACATCTATGGCTCTCTCAACGAGAAGCAGACCGATGGCATCCGGCGCACGCAGCGCGCTGCCAAGCACCTCCTGGAGCTTGTCAACGACGTGCTGGACCTTTCGAAGATCGAGGCGGGCAAGCTCGACCTGCGAATGCAGCCGGTGGAGTTCCCGGCGATCGTCGAGGAGCTGTTCGTCTCCGTGCGACCGCTGGCGGAGAAGTACGGCGCCAGCCTATCGCTCGAAAGCGAGCCGCACGAAAGCATCGAGGTCATCTCCGATCCGCGTCGCGTGCGACAAATCCTGCTCAACCTGTTGTCGAACGCGATCAAATTCGGGCTCGGCAAACCGATTCGCGTGCAGGTCGGGCGGGCCGCGGACGACGGCGTGACCGTAGCGGTGATCGACCAGGGACACGGGATTCCGCCGGAGGACCAGGAGCGCGTTTTCCAGGAGTTCGTGCAACTCGGCAAGACGCAGCTTCAGGAAGGGACCGGGCTCGGACTCCCGATCTCGCGACGTCTTTCGCAGTTGCTGAACGGATCACTCAGCCTGCGCTCGCAAACCGGCATCGGGAGCACGTTCCAGCTCACGCTCCCGGCGAGCGCCGAGCCGCGCGCGCCGAGAGTTTCCGATCAGGAGAAGCCGCAGCTTCTCTCGGACGAGCGCCGGCGTGTCGAAACCGACACCGGCGCGGCCGAATCGCTCACACCCGGGGACGCGAACAGGGTCTCGGCGTAGCTACTGGACTACTGGACTACGACGGACCCGGTCATGGCGGCTCCGTGCACCGAGCAGCGGTAGGGGAACGAACCAGTCGTTCCGAAAGTCTTCTCGTAGGTGCCGGTAATCTGCGTGCCCGAGCCGCCCAGCGTCCCGTTGTCGAACGTCACGTTGTGGCCGGTACCATAGCCGCCGATCCACGTCCAAGTGACCTTGCCGCCGACGGTGATCGTCACGCTACCGGGTGAGAAGGAGTTGTCCGCGACATCCACGTCGGCTGTGGGTCCGGGAGGGTTGCCCCCACCGCCACCGCCACCGCCACCGCCACCGCCGCCGCCGCCACCCCCGCCCCCGGCCGGTTCGGTACCCCCGCCGCTGCACGCGGCGAGAGCCACCGCCAGCGTGCCGATGCAACGTCGATCGAATCGCATGCGCCCCTCCTGTCCCCGCGCTCTATTGAACGATCACGGATCCGTTCATCCCGGCGTGATTGGTGCACGAATAGGCGAACGAGCCGGCGACGCCGAACGTGCGCTGAAAAGTCCCCGTCGTCCGATCCGTGGCGTTCGGGCCGCCGGAAGAGAAAGTCACGTTGTGGAGGTTCGCGGTGTTTTGCCACGTCCACGTAACAACGGTCCCGACAGGCACCGTCGTGCTGCCGGGAGTGAAGACGTTGTCGTCGACCTCGATCTGGTTCGTGGTGGACCCGCCCCCTCCGCCGCCGCCACCGCCGCCACCACCGCCTCCTCCAGGGTTCCCGGTCGGCGAATCCCCGCCGCTGCACGCGGCGATCAAGGCAGTGAGGAGAATCACATAAGTCCCGCGTCCAACTCGCATTTCGCCTCCGGTACTACGTAAGGGAAAGAGCCTCAACTAAAACTCGAACCCTGCTGCCAGCGTCACATAGTCGTTCGTGACCCGGCCACCGGAATAGCTGGTTCCGATGCGACGGAACTCGGCGCCATAGACGAGCGGGGCGCCATCGGGCCGCACCATGGCATAGGCCGCGCAGGCGTCGTTTCGGCTGCGCAAGGGCGCGGAATCGGCTCGATCTCCGCCGCAACCAGCTCCCACCCGAAGAAAGGCAGTCGGCGACATGTTCAGTTGTCCCCATCCTCCAGTGGTCTTCAGCGGCGCGCCGGTGGGCGTGAAGTTCTGCCCGATGCCACCGCCGCCAAGGCCGGCGAGCGCCTGCCCGTCGAAGAATTCGCCGCGCAGCTCCAGCCATGAGACCATCGGCAACGTCGCGTCGCAGGCGACGGCCCGGGACTCCTCGCGTTCCATGACGTTGGGTGGAACGAGCCATCCCACGTGGACGCCGCATCCCAGCTCGCGTGTGAGCTCGGCTTCGCCTGTTTTTAAACTCAGGCGCGCCTGAAGGAATGGGCGCTGTGACCGCTCCGCGGCGTCGAGGTCCGTGTTGAACGCGGCCGCCGGGTCGCCGCTGGTCGGCGCGAGGACCGCGGCCTGGATGCCCGCCCGCACGACGCCGCCACTCTCGTAACCGCCCCGAAACTGCGGAAGCCACAGCCACAGGTTGCCCGCCGTCGCGAAGAGCGGCGTGCCGATCGCGGCAAGCGTGACCGGATTGACGCCGCTGACGAGCGGCGATTCCTGCCCCACCATCAGGTGCGCGTGCGACCAGCGCACCAGCCCGCGCGCCGTGCGCAGACGGAGCAGCGGGAATGTCCGCCCGCCCGACGATGGGAGCTGTCCTCCGTAGAAGTCCACGTCCACGTCGCCCGTGAACGCGCCGCCGAGGACGTTCGGCAGCGTGGCGACGAGCCCGAGTCGCGTCTGCCGGATAGCCATGCCGCCGCCGCGCGACTGGACGCCGCCCGGCGCCACGGGATCGGCCACGAACTGCGGGTTGTCCACGTTGTTGACGCGACGCGTGTTGCCGAAGGCGTTCACCAGCACGCGTCCGAAGAACTCCAGGCTTGCTCCGGACTTCGCCTTCACGCTGCTCGCCGCCTGTTCGCTCGCCTGCTGCTGGAGCACCGCGATCGCCGCCTCCGCTTGACGGAGACGCTCGGCGAGCGAATCCACCGGGCTTCGTTGCGCGACCGCGGCGGGGGCGCCGAACGCCAGGAGCAATCCGGCGAGAATTGCCGCGCGGCTGCCGTTGGTTTTTCTTGACGTTCGCTGTTCCGCGGCGTCAGAGTACACCGGTTCGAGGTTCATGACGTGTTCAGGGAAGGGAAGGAAGCGGGTATGCGACAGCTTCTGGTGGCGTTCTCGGTCCTAGGCGGCGGGATGTTCTGGCAAGCGCCCGGCGTCGAGCGCGCGCAGGGGGTGGCGACCACGTCGGTGAGCGGACAGGTCACCATCGTCGAGCGTCCCGGCGACATCACCGAGGACCTCGGCAACACCGTAGTCTATCTGGAGCCGATCACCGCTGCATCGGGCGGCGGGGACTCGGTGCCGGCCCCGGCGAACACCGTCATTGCCCTGCAATCGCGGCAGTTCTCGCCCAGGGTCCGCGTGATCACCCAAGGAAGCAGGATCGAGTTTCCCAACCAGGACCCCTTCAATCACAACGTGTTCTCCAAGACGCACGGCGGCTTCGACACCGGCGTCTTCGGGCGCGGCAGGATGCGCGGGCAGGTCTTCCAGTCCGCCGGTGTCTACACGCTCTACTGCAACGTGCACCCGCGCATGACGGCGTTCGTCCTCACGCTTCGCACGCGGCATCACACGCAGGCGCGCGCCGACGGCCGCTGGGTTCTCGACTCCGTGCCGCCCGGCCGGTACCGGCTGCACGTGTGGCACGATCGCGCGACGGAGAAGGTCGTCGACCTCACCGTGCCGGCGTCGGGTGTGCGCAACCACCGCGCGCAGCTCGACGCGAGCGGCTACAAGTACGTCCAGCACAAGAACAAGCTCGGCCAGGTGTACGCGAACGCCAGCGGCGACCGCTACTAGCGGATGAAGACGCCGCGGCTCGGCCTCACCACGCGGATCTTCATCAGCTCCGCCGGCATCGTCATCGCGGTGATGGCGATCACGCTGTTCCTCACGCAGCGCAGCGCCGTCCTCGCCGCGGAGAAATCCATCGCGCGCGGGCTCGAGGCGACGCAGGCGCGCGTGCAGGAGCTGGTGACGTCCGAACGCGCGCAGCTCGCGAGCCGCGCGCGCGTCTTCGCCGAGAATCCCGACTACCGCGCGAGCATCGAGAGCGAGACGGGCGACTTTCTCGACTACGCGGAGACGGCCGCCGAACAGCTCGGCGCGGCATGGGTCCAGCTCGTGGGCCGCGACGGCATGCGACTGGCCAAGAGCGACGATCCCACCGCGCCGAGGGAGATCATCGGTTCGCCTCTCGTCCGTTCGGCGCTCGAGGGCAATGTCGCGGACGGCTTCGGCGTGGCCGGCGACTCGACGCTCATCCAGCTGGTCTCCGTTCCGATCCCGGGCGCCAACAACCGGATCATCGGCGCGCTGATGGCGGCCAAGTACGTCACGGACTCCATCGCGCGCGCGGTCGGCGTGCAGACCGAGAGCGAAGTCGTGTTCTACGCGCTCGACGGGAACGCGGTGCCGCGGCTGGTCGCCGCTACGGACGACGCGCGGCCGTTCAGCGCGACCCTGCTCGCGCGCCTGCGCGACGACTCCAACAGCGTGCAGCTGGCCGGCGCGTCGGCGGACACCGCGGCGGCGGCGCCGCTGCAGCATGTGGAGCTGGCGGGCGAACGCTTCGTGAGCCGCGGCGTGCGCCTCAAGTCGGCGTCTGGAGCCGACGTCGGCGGGTTCGTCGCGCTGCGGTCGCTCGACGACGAGCTCGATGCGACGGGGTACACGCAGCTGCGCAAGACGCTCCTCATGGCCGGTACCGGCGGGTTGCTCGCGGCGCTCCTCATCGGGGCGCTGACGGCGGGACGAATCGTGCGCCCGGTCACGGCGCTCGCGGACGCCGCGCGCCGGGCGTCGGAAGGCGACTACCAGGCGAGTATCCCCGAAGGCGGCCGCGACGAGATCGGAACGCTGGCGAGCGCCTTTCGCCGGCTGCTCGCGGACCTCCGGGACAAGCAGGCGCTGGTGGATTTCCTCAGCGCCTCGACGCCGCCCAGCCTGCGCGCCTCCGCTGTCAGCTCGACGGCCACGACCATGCGCGTGCCCGCGGCGGCCGCCGACGGCGCAGGCGGCGGAAGCACGGGCGGCGGAGGCGGTCTCCAGGCGCTGGTGCCGGGACAGACGCTCGGCAACCGCTACGAGATCAAGAGCGTGCTTGGCGTGGGCGGCTTCGGCATGGTGTACAAGGCCAACGACCGGGAGCTGGGCGAGGTGCTCGCGATCAAGACGCTCAAGCCCGAAGTGATCACCGCCGACTCCAGGGCGCTCGAGCGCTTCAAGAGCGAGATCAAGCTGGCGCGCCGCATTGCGCACCGGAACGTGGTGCGCACCTACGATCTGGGCGAGAGCAACGGCATCTACTACCTCAGCATGGAATACGTGGAGGGCAAGTCGCTCAAGGAGCTCATCCGCGAGCGCGGCCGGCTTCCCGCGTCGGTGGTGCTGCCCATCGCCAAGCAGTTGTGTCGCGCGCTCGAGGTGTCGCACGAGGAGGGAGTGATCCACCGCGACATCAAGCCGCAGAACATGGTGGTGCAGGCGGATGGCGTCCTGAAGGTCATGGACTTCGGCATTGCCCGGCTCGCCTCGCGTCCGGTGGACGCCGGTCACACGCAGCACGGCACGGTGGTCGGGACGCCGGAATACATGGCGCCGGAGCAGCTGCTGGGTGACGAGCTCGACGCTCGCGCCGATCTCTACTCCACTGGCGTAGTATTGTACGAATGTCTGGTCGGACGAGTCCCTCTGACGGCGGAAACGCCCATCGCGCTGATCGCGAAGGTGCTGGAGGAAACGCCCAGGCCGCCTCGGGAGGTGCAAGCGGACATTCCGCACGCGCTATCCGACCTGGTGATGTGGGTCTTGTCCAAGGACCGCGAGCAGCGTCCACGTACAGCAGCCGAGTTGCACACACGACTGGATCTGATAGCGCCGAGCTAGACCGGGCTCCGGCAAGCGACCCTTCCTTCCCGGAATTCGACGCGCGCGCCACGATGGACGCGCTCGGCGACGCGATCGTCGTCATCGCGCCGGACTGGAGGGTGCGCTACATCAACGCGCCGTGGGAGCGCATCCTCGGCGTCCCGGAACGCCAGGCGCTGGACAGCGACTTCTGGTCCGTGTACCCCGAGCTGAACGCCGAGCCGTTCGGGGTCACGGTGCGCGCCACGGCCGACGACGGCGCCACCCGCCGATTCGACCTCGAACACACCATCGCCGGTGAGGTGCGCAGCTACGGCGTGCGCGTGTCGCGCGACGCCGGCGGGTTCGTCGTCGTGGCCCTCGCGCGTGCCTTCCACACGGTAAAGAGCACGCGCGACCGTACGCTGGACGAGCGCAACGAGGAGAATGCCGCGTTGCGGGCGCTCGCGCGGCAGACGGCGGCCGTGGCGGACACGGCGGCGCTGCTCACCATCCTGTGTGAGGCCGCCAGCGCGCAGTGCGGCGGACAGGGCGCCACCCTGATCTCGATCGACGAGGACGGGGACGACGCCACGCTCGTGAGCGCCGTGGGGCTGCTGGCGCCGGCTACCGGCCTACGCTTCCCGGTGGTGGGCTCACTGGCGCGCGAGGTCGTGGACAGCCGGCAGGCGGCCATGGTCGAGGACTTCGCGGTGTCGCAGCACCCGCTCGCCAAGCGGATGCCGAACATCGAGATCGGCCCGCTGATCGCGGCGCCGCTCGTTGCCCACGAGCGCGTGCTGGGAGTGCTCGCGGTTGCGCGCGACCGCCGCTCGGTGGCGTTCTCGACGCACGAAGCGCAGCGGCTGAGCGTCGTGTCGGACCACGCCGCGCTGGCCCTGTGGAAGGCGCGCTTGCTCGAGCAGGCGCAGGAGGCCGACCGCGCCAAGGGACGCTTTCTCGCCACGATGTCGCACGAGCTGCGCACGCCTCTCACGGCTCTTGCGGGCTACGAGGAGCTGCTGGTGGACGCCGTCCTCGGCCCGCTCTCGGACCCGCAGCGCGAGGTGCTGGAGCGGATGCACTACGTGACGCAGCACCTGACGGCCATGATCGAGGACGTGCTCTCCTACACCAACCTCGAGACCGGACGCGAGGTCGTGCGCCCCACGGATTTTCTCGCGGCCGACCTGCTCTCGGCCGTCGCGGCCGTGGTGCAGCCGCTCGCCGACCAGAAACGCCTTCCACTGGTCACGGAGTCCGACGCCAGACCGGTGCGCATGACGACGGACATCGACAAGGCGCGCCAGATCCTGGTGAACCTCGCGGGCAACGCCGCGAAGTTCACGGAGCGGGGCGAGGTGCGTCTCGCGGTGACGTCCGACGGCAAGGATGTGCGGTTCATCGTGCGCGACACCGGCATCGGCATCGCGGCCCCGGATCTCCAGCGCCTGTTCCGCCCGTTCACGCAGCTGGACAGCGGACTGACGCGGAGGCACGGAGGCGCGGGACTGGGTCTCTACATCTCGCGGCGCCTGGCGGCGCTGCTGCGGGGGCGGATCGAAGTCGAGTCCACGCTTGGGAAGGGATCGACGTTCACTCTGGTGCTGCCGCGCGAGTAAGAACTGCCCGCGCTTCGCGCGGACAAACGCCGGCGCGCGGCGAACTGCCAGCCGCTTCGCGGCTGGACGACCGCCGCGCTTCGCGCGGAGAACAGCGAGGCGGTTTTCCGCGCCGAAGGCGCGGCTCTTGTCCGCGGCGTAGCCGCGGCGGTTCTCCGGCCGAAGGCCGGCGGTTGTCCCGCGGCGTAGCCGCGGCGGTCGTGTACTTGCCGCCACGCCTCACGGCAGCAATCATCCCAATAGCCATGCGCCCAACCAACGTCAGCGACCCGCAGTACTACCATAAAGTCGTCGACTGCCAGTGGGCCTGCCCGGCCCACACGAATGTCCCGGAATACATCCGGCTGATCGCGCAGGGACGGTACACCGAGTCGTACCTGCTCAACCGGGAGTCGAACGTCTTCCCCGGCATCCTCGGCCGCACCTGCGACCGCCCGTGCGAGCCGGCGTGCCGCCGCAGGCGCGTGGACGGCAAGCCCGTCGCGATCTGCCGGCTCAAGCGCGTCGCCGCCGATCTGCGCGACGACGTCACGCCGTTTCTGCCGAAGGCGCCCGCGACGAAGAACGGCAAGCGCGTCGCGCTGATCGGCGCCGGCCCGGCCTCGCTCACGGTCGCGAACGATCTGATTCCGCTCGGCTATCACGTGCGTGATCTACGAAAAGCTCGACCGCGCGCGGCGGGCTGATGCGCGTCAACATTCCGTCGTTCCGCCTGCCGGCCCAGGTGCTCGACGAGGAAGTGAACTACATCCTCGACATGGGCGTCGAGGTGCGCTGGAACTCGCCGGTGACCAGCATGAAGGCGCTGCTCGACGAGGGGTACGACGCGGTCTTCGTCGGGAGCGGTGCGCCCAAGGGCAAGAACCTCGAGGTCCCCGGCCGCAGCGACGACGGACCGCATCCACATCGGCATCGAGTGGCTGGCGTCCGTGCACTTCGGCCACGTCGAGAAGATCGGCGAGCGCGTGCTCATCATCGGCGTCGGCAACACGGCGATGGACTGCTGCCGCACGTCGCGCCGGCTCGGCGGCAAGGACATCAAGGTCATCGCGCGCCGCTCGCGGAAGTACTTCAAGGCGTCGCCGTGGGAGCTGGAGGACGCCGAGGAGGAGCTGGTCGAGATCGTCGAGAACCACGCGCCCAAGCGCTTCATCGTCGAGAACGGGAAGCTCGTCGGCATGGAGCTCGAGCACCTGCGCTGGTTCGAGGAGAACGGGAAGCAGCGCAGCGAGGTGATCGACACGGTCATGCTGCCCTGCGACGACGTGATGCTCGCGATCGGACAGGACAACGCGTTCCCGTGGATCGAGCGCGACATCGGCATCAAGTTCGACAGCAGGACATGCCCGTCGTCGATCGCGGCCACGATGCAGTCGCACGCGCGACGGCGTGTTCTTCGGCGGCGACGCGGCGTGGGGCCCGGAGAACATCATCTGGGCCGTGGAGCACGGGCACCAGGCGGCGATCTCGATCCACAACCACTGCCAGGGAGTGCCGCTCAGCGAGCGCCCGCCGTACGGGATGAATCTCGTGAGCGCCAAGGTCGGCATGCACTCGTGGAGCTACAGCAACGACTACAATCGCCGGCGGCGCGCAGCAAGATGCAGCACGCGGAGCTGGCGGAGCGCTTCGCCAATCTCAGCACCGAAGTCGAGCTCGGGTTCACGGCCGAGCAGACGGCCGCCGAGGTCGAGCGCTGCCTCAACTGCGACATCCAGACGCACTTCACGGCCAACCTGTGCATCGAGTGCGACGCGTGCGTCGACGTCTGTCCGGTGAACTGTCTCACGATCACGCACGACGGCAGCGACGAGGCCGACCTGCGCACGCGGCTCATGGCGCCGGCGACGAACGTCGAAGCAGGACATCTATGTCTCCGACGCGCTGCCGCAGACGAAGCGCATCATGGTGAAGGACGAGGACGTGTGCCTGCACTGCGGGCTGTGCGCCGAGCGCTGTCCGACCGCGGCGTGGGACATGCGGCAGTTCGACCTCCTGATTCCGTACGCGGGGACAGCATCAGGGACCGAGACTCGGACTAGGGACTGGAAAGCCGAGCCTGCCAACTCACTGGTCCCCAGTCCCTAGTCCCTACTGCCTATGTCTTCAGTCAACGATTTCGCCTTCAAGATCGCGACCGTAAACGGCACGGGCTCGGCGAGCGCGAACAGCCTGCTGATGCAGGCCATCTTCCGCATGGGCATCCCGGTGTCAGGGAAGAACGTCTTCCCGTCCAACATCCAGGGGCTGCCGACGTGGTACGAGATCCGCGTCAGCAAGGACGGCTACACGGCGCGACCGAGCGAAGTGGACATGGTGGTCGCGCTCAACCCGGAGACGTACGCCAAGGACGTCGCCGCGGTGCGGCCCGGCGGCTATCTCCTGTACGACTCGTCCTGGCCGCTCGACGAAGCGCTGCGCCGCGACGGCATCACGATCCTCGGCGTCCCGTTCGGCAAGATGTGCGTCGAGTCGTTCGAGGGTGACCGCGCCCGGTCGCTGCATGCGCAACATTGCGTACGCCGGCGCGCTCGCGGCGCTCCTCAAGATCGACATGGACGTCGTGGGCGAGATGCTGCGCGAGAAGTTCACGAAGAAGAAGGCGCTGCTCGACTCGAACTTCACGGCCATCAAGCTCGGCTACGACTACGCGATGGCGCACTTCGACTGTCCGCTGCCGTTCCACCTCGAGCGTATGGATGCCACGAAGGACTGGATCCTGCTCGACGGCAACAGCGCGTGCGGCCTCGGCGCGGTCTTCGCGGGCGCGACCGTGGGCGCATGGTATCCCATCACGCCGTCCACGTCGCTGATGGAGGCGTTCAAGGAGTACGCCGAGCGGTATCGCGTGGACAAGGCGACGGGCCAGCGCAAGTACTGCCTCATCCAGGCGGAGGACGAGTTGGCCGCTGCCGGCATGGTACTCGGCGCCGGCTGGGCGGGCGCTCGCGCCTTTACATCGACCGCGGGCCCCGGCATCTCGCTGATGAGCGAGTTCGTCGGCCTCGGCTACTACGCCGAGGTGCCCGGCGTCTTCGTGGACGTGCAGCGCACCGGGCCGTCCACCGGCATGCCGACGCGCACGCAGCAGGGCGACCTGCTCTCGGTCGCGTATCTCTCGCACGGCGACACGAAGCACATCGCGCTCTTCCCGGCCAATCCGGAAGAGTGCTTCTCCATGATGGTGAACGCGTTCGATCTCGCCGAGCGCTTCCAGACGCCGGTGTTCGTCCTCACCGATCTCGACATCGGCATGAACGACTGGATGTGCCGGCGGCTCAAGTGGGACGACAGCTACCGGCCGGATCGCGGCAAGGTGCTGGGCGCGGCCGAGCTGGCCGAGGTCAAGAAGTTCGCCCGTTACGCGGACACGGGCGGGGGCATCCCGGCGCGCACGCTGCCGGGCGTGCATCCGAAAGGGGCGTACTTCACGCGCGGCTCCGGGCACACGTCGCAGGCGACGTACACCGAGGACGCCGACGAGTATCGCGAGGTGATGGACCGCCTGGCGCGCAAGATCGCCACCGCGGCCGACGCGGTCCCGGAGCCGGAGATCGACGCGCGCGAAGGGGCGCGACGATCGGCATCGTCTCCATCGGCGGCTGTCATGCCGCGGTGCGCGAAGCGTTGCACCGGCTGCGCGCCGACGGGATCGCGGCGGACTACATGCGCATTCGCGGATTCCCGTTCGGGTCGTCGGTGCGGTCGTTCATGGCGAAGCATCGCCGCTGCTTCGTGGTCGAGCAGAATCGCGACGCGCAGCTGCGGTCGCTGCTCGCGCTCGAGACGGGAACGCCGCTCGAACGCATGATCCCGGTGCTCGAGTACGGCGGCATGCCGCTCACGGCCGGATTCGTGGTCAGCGAGGTGTCGAGGCAACTGCGGCTCCTCCAGCAGCCGACGCCAGCGGGCGACCTGCCCGCGGTCCCGGCCGGCGGAGCCATGCGAGGTGTGGAATGACGTCGATTCAGAAGCCGCCGGTGCGGCACCCGTCGCTCCAGCAGAACGCGCTGGGGCTCACGAAGCGCGACTACGAAGGCGCGATGTCCACGCTGTGCGCCGGATGCGGGCACGACTCCGTGACCGCGGCGCTCGTGCAGGCGTTCTGGGAGCTGGACGTGCCGCCGCACCGCGCCGCGAAGCTGAGCGGCATCGGCTGCTCGTCCAAGACGACGGCGTACTTCATGAAGCAGTCGCACGGCTTCAACTCCGTGCACGGCCGCATGCCCGCGATCGCGACGGGCGCCAACGCGGCGAACAAGAGCCTCGTCTACATCGGCATCTCCGGCGACGGCGACTCGCTGTCGATCGGACTGGGCCAGTTCTGCCACGCGATCCGGCGCAACGTGAACCTGCTGTACGTGCTCGAGAACAACGGCGTCTACGGCCTCACCAAGGGCCAGTTCTCGGCGTCGGCGGACATCGGCTCGAAGTCCAAGGGCGGCGAGGCCAACGTGCAGCCGCCGATCGATCCCGTGCTCCTCGCGTTGACGCTCGGAGCCACTTTCGTGGCGCGGAGCTTCTCGGGCGACAAGACGCAGCTCGTGCCGATCATCAAGGCCGGCCTGAAGCACAAAGGCTTCGGGCTCATCGACATTATCTCGCCGTGCGTCACGTTCAACGACCACGAGGCGTCCACGAAGAGCTATCGCTTCACGCGGCAGCACCAGACGGAAATGACCGCGGTGGACTTCGTGCCGCTGCGTCGCGAGATCGCCAGCGACTCGGAGACGAATGGCCGGAGCGCGATGTCCGTCACGATGCACGACGGCAGCGTCGTCCGATTCCACAGAGTGGCGGAGGACTACGATCCGACGAATCGGGACGCGGCGTACGCCCACGTGCGAGCACTGCAGCAGAAGGGCGAGGTCGCGACGGGCCTGCTGTACATCGACGGCAGCGCGAACGACATGCACGCCGTGAATCGCACGGTGGATCGGCCGCTGGTGGAGATTCCGTTCGAGGAGTTGTGTCCAGGGAGCGCGGCGCTGTCTGAGTTGATGGAAGAGTTTCGTTAGGAGCCGTTCTCGGCGCCGCGCGTGATTGATAAGAAACGCGCGGCGGTACGTTCTCGGCGGCGCGCTGCACGCGCCGGTGACAGCTGATCTAGTCGCCGCGTAAACGTCTCATGAATTTCGCGATCTTGCGGCGTACCGAATCGAGCCGCTCATCGAGCTCCTTGAACTGATCCGGCGTAAGGAACTTCAGATCCGCCGATGTGATCAGGTGATGTAACAGCTCGGTCGCGGAGCTGAACGACGTCTGGAAGAAGCGAAGAGTATCGGGCGTAGTGGCGCGCCCGCAGCCTTCCGCGATGTTCGCGCCGATCGAGACGGCCGCCTTTCTCATCTGCATGATCAGGCCAAACTGTTCGGACTGGGGATACGATGCCGTTACCTCGTAGATCCGAACGGTAAGGTCCCGGTTCTCCTGCCACGCTCTGATCTTCCTGAAAGTCCTGCATGCTGCAAGCTGCGACGTCGGTGGACACGTCCATCATCGTTCATCGCCCAGAAGCGTCCCGAGGCAGGCTCACCAGCGCGCGAAGCGCGCGCTGCCGAGAACGCACCGGCCGCCGTCAGTCAACATCACGGCGGCCGCCGAGAACGCAGTTCTCGCGTGACCCCTATATTTCTCTCCATGAGTCTCCCCGTAACAAACGCCTTCAACGACGGCTACATCGCGGAGCTGTACGAACAGTTCCGGCGTGATCCGAATTCGGTAGACGACAGCTGGCGCCAGTATTTCCGCTTCGCGGAGCAGCTCGCCGGCACGACACCGGCCACGACGGCAGCCGGGGCTCCCGACGCGGAGTTGCTGCGCAAGGTCGCCGGCGCGGCTGGCCTCGTGAGTGCCATCCAGCGCTACGGGCACATGTGCGTCCAGATCGACCCGCTGGGGTCACCCCCCATCGGCGCGGCGGAGATGACGCCGCAGTTCCACGGCATCACCGACGCCGACCTGCGCCAGATCCCGGCCCAGGCGCTCGGCGGCGCGAGCGGCACCGCCGAGGACGTCGTCGCGCGCATGCGGCAGCTCTGGTGCGGTTCGATCGGCTTCGAGTACGACCATCTCGAGGAGGAGACGGAGCGCGAGTGGTTCCGGCAGACGATCGAATCACAGCGGCTCACCGCGCCGCTCAGCGCCGAGGAGAGGCTGTCGCTGCTGCGCCGCATGACACAGGTGGACGGGCTCGAGCGTTTCCTCGGACTCGCGTTCGTGAACGTCAAGCGGTTCTCGATCGAGGGGGTCGACGCCGTGGTGCCGATGATCGACGAAGCGGTCGCGCGCGCGGCGCAGGGCGGGACCAGCGAGGTGGTCATCGGCATGGCGCATCGCGGCCGGCTCAACGTGCTCGCGCACGTGATGGGCAAGCCGTACGAGCGCCTCTTCCAGGAGTTCCTCGGGAAGCATCACCAGACGAACTCGGCGAGCGGCACCGGCGACGTGAAGTACCACCTCGGCTACAGCGGCGAGCGCGAGGTGGGCGGAGCGCCGGTGGCGCTCGAGCTGGTGCCGAACCCAAGTCATCTCGAGTTCGTGAACCCGGTGCTGACCGGCGTCGCGCGCGCGCGCCAACGCCTGCCGGACCGGTCGTGGACGCGGGACGAGAATCGCGTGCTGCCGCTCGTGGTGCACGGTGACGCCTCGTTCCCGGGCGAAGGCGTCGTCGCGGAGACACTGAACCTGTCGCTGCTCCGCGGATACCGCGTCGGCGGCACGTTCCACATCATCGCCAATAACCAGGTCGGTTTCACGACGGACCCGATCGACGCGCGCAGCACGCACTACGCGAGCGACCTGGCGAAGGGCTTCGAGTTCCCCGTACTGCACGTGAACGCCGACGATCCCGAGGCGTGCGTGCTAGCGGTGCGCGTCGCGATCGCGTACCGGCAGGAATTCCGCAAGGACGTACTGATCGACCTCGTGGGGTATCGCCGCCACGGGCACAACGAAGCGGACCAGCCCAGCTTCACGCAGCCCAGGCTGTACGATTTGATCAAGGCGCATCCATCGCCGCGCGAGGTGTTCGCGGCCCGGCTGGTGCGCGAAGGCGTGGTCACCGAGGACGAGGCGAAGGCCATCGACAGGGAGTTCGCCGACGACCTCACGCAGATCTTCACCGAGGTGAAGGAAGCGGACCGGCAGGCGCATCCCACCGGCGAGTTCGAGGCGCAGCGCGCGGACCCGGTGGAGACGGCGGTGCGCGCGGAATCGCTGGTGGCGCTCAACGAGCAGCTGCTCCAGTGGCCGACGTCGTTCAAGCTGCATCCCACCATCCAGCGCACGCTGCCGCGCCGCCGCGAGGCGCTGAACAGCGGCGGCATCGACTGGGGGCACGCGGAGGCGCTCGCGTTCGCGTCGCTGCTCGTGGAAGGGATCGGCGTGCGCCTCACGGGCCAGGACGCCCAGCGCGGCACCTTCTCGCATCGCCAGGCAGTGCTGCACGACATCGCGACCGGCGAGACGTACACGCCACTCGCCAAACTGCCGCACGCGAAGGCGCCGTTCGAGGTCTACAACAGCCCGCTGTCCGAGACGGCGGTGATGGGCTTCGAGTACGGCTTCAGCACCGCGGCGCCGGACGAGCTGGTGCTGTGGGAGGCGCAGTTCGGGGACTTCGCGAACGTGGCGCAGCCCATCATCGACCAGTTCATGGGCGCCGACCGCGCCAAGTGGGGGCAGGATTCCGGCCTCGTGCTGCTGCTGCCGCACGGATACGAGGGTCAGGGGCCCGAGCACTCGAGTGCGCGGCTGGAGCGCTTCCTCCAGCTCTCGGCGGAAGGGAACCTGATCGTCGCGTACCCGTCGACGCCGGCGCAGTACTTCCATGTGCTGCGCCGCCAGGCGCACACCAGGGTCAAGCGGCCGCTCGTGCTCATGCAGCCCAAGTCGCTGCTGCGTCTCCCCGAGGCTGCGTCGCGCCTCGAGGACCTGAGCGCCGGAGGGTTCCGCCCCGTCATCGATGACCCGTCCGTCGGGTCGAAACGCGACGCGGCGCGGCGCCTCGTGTTCTGCACGGGCAAGCTGTACTACGATCTCGTGGCGGCCCGCGCCGAGCGCGCGAAGTCGGGAGAGAACGGCGCGTCCGACGTCGCAATCGCGCGCGTGGAGGAGCTGTACCCCTGGCCGCACGAGGCGGTCGCGTCCATCGTGGATCAGTACCCGAACATCGAGGAAGTGGTGTGGGCGCAGGAGGAGCCGAAGAACATGGGCGCGTGGACGTTCGTGTCGCCGCGGCTGCGCGCGTCCACGGGGAACCAGCTCACCGTGCGCTACATGGGACGCACCGAGCGCGCGAGCCCGGCCGAGGGCTATCACCAGGCGCACACGGAGGAGCAGGCGCGCATCGTCAGGGACGTCCTCACCGTGCCGCAACCCGCGAAGCGGAGGGCGAAAGTCTGAGATCCGCTTTCCGCGTACCGCTCACCGTTTTCGGCGCCGCGCTCGCGCTGCTCGTTCCAGGACCTGCAGCCTCCCAGGAGCGTGGCGCCGTCGCATTGGGGGAGGCGGTGCTCGGGCTCGGCGTGAACACACGCGTGCTGCTCGTAGGCGCGCACCCGGACGACGAGGACACGAACCTCATCGCGTGGCTGTCGCGCGGCCGGCACGTCGAGACGGCCTATCTCTCGCTCACGCGCGGCGACGGCGGACAGAACATCATCGGCAACGAGCTGGGCGAGGCGCTGGGCGTGATCCGCACCGAGGAGCTGCTGGCGGCGCGGCGCGTGGACGGCGCAGAGCAGTACTTCACGCGGGCGTTCGACTTCGGGTTTTCCAAGGACACGGCGGACACGTTCAGGCACTGGCCGAAGGACACGATCCTCGGCGACGTAGTGCGGGTCGTGCGTGCGTTCAGGCCCCACGTGATCGTCGCCGTCTTCAGCGGGACGCCGCGAGACGGCCACGGCCATCATCAGGTGTCGGGCATTCTGGCGCGCGAGGCGTACGACGTCGCGGGCGATACCGTGCGATTCCCGACGCGCGAGTACGGCGCGGGCTGGACGACGCCCAAGTTCTACCGTGCCGCGCGCGGCAACGCGGAGGCCGGCACCATCGGCATGGACGTCGGCGAATACTCGCCGCTGCTGGGCGAGTCGTACGGCGAGATCGCTGGACGCAGCCGCTCGCAACACAAGTCGCAGGGGTTCGGCGCGTTGCAGCGGAAGGGCCCGATCATGACTTACCTGCGACGCGAGGCGACCCGCGTCAACGACAGCGTCACAGCCCGGGACGAGAAGTCGCTTTTCGACGGCATCGATACGTCGTGGGCGCGCTTCCGTGGATCGGTGGCTGATCGCAACGCGCTCATGCTCCTCGATTCACTGCCCGCGGTGTTCGCGACCGTCCGCGCCGCGTACGATCCCATGGCACCCGAGAGGCTCATCGCGCCGCTCACGCGCGCGCGGCTCTTTGTACGGTCGGTGTGCGTCCCGATGCGCACCAATCCATGTGAGCGCCTCGAGCGGGGCGAACGAGGCCCGGTGCGGACGGTCCTGAATGCCGACCTCGCCGCCAGCCTCGGCAAGGCCCATGAACGGATCACGCACGCGCTGCAACTGGCGAGCGGCGTCACCATCGAAGCCACGTCGGTCGAGACCTGGGGTGTCGGCGAGCGCATGCCGGTGCTGGTCTCGCTCTACAACCGCGGCCGCGACACGCTGGCCCTCAGTGGTGGAATGGTTGCCGGGATGCGCCCGGGCATGTCGCCCACGCGCTACATCGCGCCCGGCGGCGTGATTCGCGACACGCTGCTCGGCAAAGTCGATTCCGTGATTCAGCCGTGGTGGCTCGCGGGCCGGCGCAACGGCGGCACCTTCACGCTGGCCGGCAGCGCGACCGCCGAGAACCAGCTCGGATGGTATCCGAGCGTCTGGTACAGCGTGGACCTCGGAGGCCGCTCGATGGGCGAGGAGCTCCAGTTCGTCGAGCGCGTGGTCCATCGCTTTGCCGATGACGTGAAAGGCGAACAAAGGCGCCCCGTTGCCGGCGTGCCGGGAATCTCGATCCGGCTCGACCAGGACGCGCTCCTCGCCCCGGCCGCCACCACCATCGATCGGCAATTCCAGGTGCACCTCGCCTCCGCGCTCCTCCAGGACAAGCCTCGCGAGGTTGCCGTCAGCCTGAAGCTGCCCGCAGGGTTGCGCGCCGACAGCGGCACGCGGACCGTGCAGCTCGAGCGCCACGACGATCGCCGCACCGTGAGCTTCAGGGTTCGCGGTTCACTGCCCGTGGGGACACATACGATCTCGGCGCGCGTGGAGCTCGACGGCCGCGCTTTCGACAGCGGCTATGTGGTAGTCGACTACGATCACATCAAGCCGCAGCGCGTCTATCGGCCCGCGGTCACGACCGTCACGGCCGTGGACGTCCGCGTGCCGCGCACGCTGCGCGTCGCCTATGTCAGGGGCGTCAGCGACAACGTCGCCCCGATGCTCGAGCAGCTCGGCATTCCTGTCACGGTCATTCCCGTCGCCGACCTGCGTCGCGCGAACCTCTCGGGCTTCACGACGATCGTCGTGGGCCCGCGGGCATACGAAGCGCACCCCGCGCTCGCCGCGGCCAACCAGCGCATCTTCGATTTCGCGCGGCGCGGCGGAACCGTCGTGGTGCAATACGGCCAGTACGAGATGACGCAGGCGGGCATGACGCCGTTCCCCGTGACCATCAACCGGCCCCACGACCGCGTGACGCACGAGGACGCCCCCGTCACGCTCCTCGACCCGAACGCTCCCGAACTGCGGGCCCCCAACCGCATCACCGAACGGGACTTCGCCGGATGGGTGCAGGAGCGCGGGCTCTACATGCCGCGCACCTTCGACCAACGCTATCGCCCGCTGCTCGGCATGAACGATCCGGGCGAGGCGCAGAATCGGGGCGGCGATCCTCGTGGCGGCCGTCGGCAGCGGCCGCTACATCTACACGTCGCTCGCCTTCTTCCGGCAGCTGCCCGCGGGCGTGCCAGGAGCCGCGCGACTGTTCGTGAACCTGCTCAGCGCCGGCCTGTCTCCGGCTACGCCATGACCACGCCGACACCCGCCACGCAGCACGACGCGTCCCGGTTCCGCCGCACGCTGGTGAAGGTCATGACGGTCCAGGTCATCACGCTGGCGCTCCTCTGGTGGCTGCAGGAGAAGTTCTCGTTCCCGACGCCGTAGCTCACCACCGCTCCCGGGCATGCATTACATCAACTGGCTGATCGTCGTTGGCTGGATCGGATACATCGTGTACGAAGGCATCCGTCGCTCGCGGGGAACGCGCGAGATCGAGGGGTACTTCCTCGCGAACCGCTCGCTGCCGTGGTGGGTCGTCGGGCTTTCCGTCATGGCGACGCAGCTCTCCGCCATCACGATGATCGGCACCACCGGCCAGGGCGCGACGGACGGGATGCGGTTCATCCAGTTCTACTTCGGGCTGCCGCTGGCGATGGTGATCCTCGGCGTCACGCTCGTGCCGTTCCTGCATGGCGCGAAGGTGTTCACCGCGTACGAGTACCTCGAGCGGCGCTTCGACGCAAAAACACGCTCGCTCACCGCTTTCCTGTTCCTGCTCTCGCGCGGCATGTCGTGCGGGACGATCATCGCCGCGCCGGCGGTGGTGTTCTCCGCGATCTTCGGCTGGAACATCGTGGCGTCCGTCGCGATCATCGGGGTGCCCACCGTCATCTACACGATGATCGGCGGCGTGCGCGCCGTCGCCTGGGTGGACGTCAAGCAGATGATGCTCATCGTGGGGGCACTGCTCGCCGTGGTCGTGACGCTGCTGGTCAAGATCCCGGTGTCACCGCCGGACGCGCTCGCGATCGCCGGAGCGACCACGCGACTCCGCGTGTTCGACTTCTCCTTCAGCCTCACGAACACCTACACGTTCTGGTCCGGCGTGATCGGCGGCACGTTCCTGATGCTCTCGTATTTCGGAACCGATCAGAGCCAGGTGCAGCGCTACCTCGCCGCCAGCTCCGTGGACGAAGCCCGCAGCTCGCTGCTCATGAGCGCCTACTGGAAGATCCCGCTCCAGGCGCTCGTCCTCCTGATCGGCGTGCTGGTATTCGTGTTCTACGTCTTCACGCGGCCGCCGATGCTCTTCAACCCGGCGCACGAACGCCAGGTGCGCGCCAACAACCCGGCGGCGTACTCGGCGATGGAGGCCAACTACATGGACGCGCTGGTGGAACGGGACAGCGCCGCGCGCCTGCTGGCGAGGGCAACCAGCGACTCGGCGCGCCAGGCCGCCGCGACGAACTTCCGCGTGAACGAGATGATCGCGAACGTCGCGCGCGTCGACGCGCTGAACGCCGCGAACCGGATCACCGGCCAGCCGTCCCGCGACGTGAACTACGTCATCCCGCGATTCGTCCTCGACCACCTGCCCATCGGGCTGGCGGGCCTCTTCATCGCGGCGGTCATCGCGGCCGCCATGAACGCCGTCGCCGCCGAGCTCAATTCGCTGGCGACCACGAGCGTGATCGACTTCTACAGGCGCTGGTGGCGACGCGAGGGCACCGACGCGCACTTCCTCTTCGTCTCGCGGGCCGCAACCGGGCTGTGGGGCCTGTTCGCCTGCATCATCGCGACGTTCGCGGCGAACATCGGGTCGCTCATCGAGGTGGTGAACCGCTTCGGCTCCTTCTTCTACGGCTCGATCCTCGGCGTCTTCCTGCTGGCGATGATTCCGCGGGCGCGGGGGTGGGGCGCGTTCATCGGCCTGCTCGCCGGCATGACCGCCGTCGCCTCGGTCTGGTTTTTCGCGCGCTCGGTCTCGTTCCTGTGGTGGAACGTCGTGGGAGCCGTCACCGTGGTGATCGTCGGCATGCTGATCAGCCTCGTGGCGCCGGGCCCGCGCCCCAGGGCCGCGGGATGACGCGCGCCGCGCGGCCGAAGGTGGTCATCATCGGCGGCGGCTTCGGCGGGCTGTACGCCGCGCGCGCGCTCAAGCGCGCCCTCGTGGACGTCACGCTCGTGGATCGCACCAACCACCACCTGTTTCAGCCGTTGCTCTATCAGGTGGCCACGGCGACGCTGGCGCCGACGGACATCACGGCGCCGATCCGCTGGCTCCTGCGCAAGCAGCGCAACGCGAGCGTGCTGCTCGCCGAGGTCACGGACATCGACGTCGGCAGCCGCACGGTCCGGCTCGAACAGCGGGCAACGCTCCCGTACGACTATCTCATTGTCGCCACCGGGTCGCGGCACTCGTACTTCGGCCACGCCGAGTGGGAAAAGATCGCGCCCGGCCTCAAGAGCATCGACGACGCCATCGTCATCCGGCAGCGCTTCCTGCTCGCGTTCGAGCGCGCCGAGCGCGCCGCCGGCGAAAGCGAGCGCAAGAAGCTGCTGACGTTCGTGGTGGTGGGCGGCGGGCCGACCGGTGTCGAGCTGGCGGGGATGCTCCCGCTGATCGCCAGGCGCACGCTGCCCGCGGAGTTTCGCAACATCGACAGCGCGCAGTCGCGCGTGATCCTGCTGGAGGGCGGGCCTCGCGTGCTCCCGACGTTCTCCGAGAACCTCTCGGGTCATGCGCGCCGGGAGCTCGAGGAGCTGGGCGTCGAGGTGCGCACCGGCACGCGCGTGACCGGCGTCGAGCGCGGCGCGGTGCTCATCGGGGACGAGCGGATCGAGACGGAGACCATTTTCTGGGCCGCCGGGAACGAGACCTCCGCCGCTCGGCCGGTTCCTCGACGCGCCGCTGGACCACGCCGGCCGCGTGAAGGTGGAGCCGGACCTGTCCGTGCCCGGCCATCCCGAAGTGTTCGTCGTCGGCGACCTGGCGCAGATGAGCACGGACGGGAAACAAGTCCCCGGCGTCGCGCCGGCGGCGATGCAGAGCGGCACGCACGCAGCGCACAACATCATCCGCCTCGTCGAGCGACGGCCGACGGAGCCGTTCCACTATCGGAACAAGGGCGATCTCGCGACCATCGGCCGCCATCGCGCCGTCGCGCAGCTTCCGTGGCTCGAGATGTGGGGCAAGCCCGCGTGGTGGTTCTGGCTGTTCCTCCACATCATGTACCTCGCGGGCTTCCGCAATCGTCTCAGTGTGCTGATCGAGTGGGCGTATTCCTACTTCACCTATCAGCGGGGGGCGCGTCTGATTACCGGCCGCCTGGGACGGTGAGGCGGATGCACCTGGCTCCCGATTGATGCGGCGCGAGGCTAACGGTTCAGAATTCCGGATCAAACGGATGAAGACGAGACGGAGCAAGCCCTGCCAAAAGGTCAGCCAGCGAACACGAGCTATCCGGCGTTGTCCGTTCCAATCCGAATCATCCGATTCAAATGACAGTTAGTGCAAGAATTCCGCTCCAGTCCACCCTGGGATGGCGGTCTAAGTCATTGACACCAGCCGATCTAGCTACCATCCTGCGCCAGTGACCAATCCCGGCGTAAGCGACCCCTATAGCGACGTCGCCAGAGGCGAAGGCGCGCAGATCGCGCGTCTCCACGCCCTCTTCGAAGCGATCTCGCTCGCGATCGCGATCTTCGATCAGGATCAGCGGCTCGTCAGCGCAAACGCCAAGTTCCGCGAGCTCACCGGGATGGACGACCGGCAGGCCCTGGGTCGGTCCATCTACGACGCGTTCCCGAACGCGCTCGCCGACCTCACCGAGCAGATCGACGCCGCGCTCGAAGGCCGCCCGGTCATCGCCTATTCCGTTCCCTTCCAGCACCGCGGCGGCACGCGCGTCGTGGAAGCGACGTTCGCGCCGCTCGCGGAGCCCGGAAGTGTGGGTGCCCGCGCGATCGTCTTCGCGGGCAACGACATCACCGAGCGCGAAGAGCTGCGCGAAAGCCTGGCGCGCAGCGTCTCGCAGCTCGAGACGATCTTCGACGTCATCCCGGACTCCGTGCGCGTCGTGGACATGGACGGCCGCACGATCCGCTCGAACACGCAAGCGCAGCAGGACCACGCGCCCCACACGCCGTCCACGCTGCGCGAGCTGTGGCAGCTCGACCGTCCGAAAACGCTCGACGGCACCAGCCTGTTCATGCACGAGCACCCGACCGCGCGCGCGCTGCGCGGCGAGCGTGTGCGCGGCGAGACGCTGGCTGTGCGGCGCGGCCCGGAGAACCAGGTCATCATCGAGGTGAACGCCAACCCGCTGTACGACGAGCGCGGCCGGATCCGCGGCGCGGTCACCGTAGAGCGCGACGTCACCTTCCGCGTCCAGCTCACCAAGAAGCTCGAGGAGGAGGCCCGCCGCACCGCCGAGCTGTACGAGCGTGTCTCGACGGAAGCGGAGCGTCTCGAGCGCATGGTGCAGGAGCGCACGCGCGAAGTGCTGGCGCTCCAGGACGCGCGTTCGCGCGAGCGCCGCCTCGCCGCGGTGGGACAGCTCGCCGCCGGCGTCATGCACGACGTCAACAACGCGCTCAACCCGATCATGGCCGCCGCGTACCTGCTCGAGGCCAACGCGAACAACCCGGCCGCCGTCCGGGACTACGCGGTTCGCATCGCCAAGGCTGCCGAGACGGGCGCGGCGACCGCGGCTCGCGTCGGCCGGTTCATCCGGCAGGAGCCGCTCCAGGGCATCCGCGACGAGCTCGTGGATCTTTCGACGGTGTGCGACGAGGTGGTGGCGATGACACGGCCGCTGTGGGCCGAACGGGCTCGCGGCGGCCAGATCCACCTGGCGCGGCAGCTCGCGGACGGCGCGCAGGTGCGCGGCATCGCCGGCGAGCTGCGCGAGGCGCTGCTGAACCTCGTCCAGAACGCGCTCGACGCCATGCAATCCGGCGGCACGCTCGGCATCCGCACCGGCGTCATGAACGATCAGGTGGAGCTTGCCGTGTCCGACTCGGGCGTCGGCATGTCCGCCGAGGTGCGCGAGCGGGCGTTCGAGCCGTTCTTCACGACGAAGGGACAGAAGGGTACGGGACTGGGGCTCGCGGAGGTGTACGGCATCGTCAAGCGGCACCGCGGACAGGTGGAGATCGAGTCGCAGCCCGGGACGGGCACCACCGTCCGCATCCGGCTGCCGCGCGCGCCGATCGTCCAGGCGGAGCCGCAGCGCGAGGTGCCGCGCCTGCGCGTCTCCCGCCGCGTGCTGCTCGTGGAGGACCATACCGACAGCCGCGAGTTCATGACCGCCCTGCTGGAGACGGATGGCCACCGGGTGACCGCGGTCACCTCGGTTAAGGACGCGCTGGAGCAGCTTGAAGGACCCGGAGGCGCCGAGTTCGAGGTCCTCGTGACCGACATCGGGCTCCCCGATGCGAGCGGCTGGGACTTGATTCCCAGGGCGCGCGAGCTCTTCCCGGGCTTGCGGATCGGGGTCGTGACCGGGTGGGAGGGGCACAACGCGCCCTCAGAGGGCGGCGGAGCGGACTTCATGCTCCGCAAGCCGATTCGCACCACCGAGTTTCTGTCGCAGGTGGCGGACGACGCGTGACGTCGCGCGTCGTGCGGAACCACTGCGATGATTAGTTTATCCTGATATGTTCACTGGGCTACGATGACAGAGCAGGCGACCCACACCATCCGTGTCCTCCTCGCGGAGGACGACGACAACGCGCGCACGCTGCTTGTCGATCTGTTGAACACCCTCGGCCACGTGGTGGTCGCGGAGGTGGCGACGGGTCGTGAGGCGTACGAGCGCGCCCATGAGCTGATGCCGGACGTGGTGCTGCTGGACGTGCACATGCCCGACGGGTCGGGCATCGAGGCGGCGGAGAAGATCACGAGCGACCAGCCCGGAGTAGCCGTCGTGCTGTTCAGCGGCGATCAGTCGCTGGTGCTGTCGGACAAGGAGGTCGAGTCCACGTCGGCGATCGCGTTCCTGCCCAAGCCGGCGCCGCCGCGCGTGCTGGACTCCACCATCCGGCTCGCCGCGCGGCGCGCGAAGGAGCTGTCGTCGGCCCGCAAGGACGCCGAGAGCTCCAAGCAGCAGCTCGAGAACCGCAAGGTGATCGAGCGCGCCAAGGGCATCCTGATGCGTCGCACCGGCTCGTCGGAGCAGGAGGCGTATCGCATTCTCCAGCGCACCAGTCAGGACCGGTCGGTGCCGATGGTCGAGATCGCGAAGGCGGTGCTGGCGAGCGAGCCCGGGATGTCGGACGACAAGTAGGGCCCTGCTGGAAACTGTTCTCGGCGGCCCGCGTGATTCTTAGGTCACGCGGGCCGGTTCTTTCCCGGTCGGCTCGCCCGCACAGGCGATGCACGTGATCCGCGTGCGCGTCCACGAACATCGGCCTTCGCGGCCTTCGTGAGCTCCACCGGGGCCTGACACCGCCACGCCTCGGCGATGAGCAGCTCGAGGTCCGCGATGCTCGCCGCGTCGAGCCGCACGAGCACAGCCGGGAACCCGTTGTAGTGCGGCTCGGTGAAGAACTTCGCAGGCTCGGCGGCGATCATGAGATCCTTCTGGCCGAGGTTCGCCACGCGCACCGCGATCACGCCGGGGTTGGGCACGCGCGGCTTCTTCGGCGCGGGCCGCTCGCGCCACACCCACGCGAATGCCCTGAGCTTGTCCTTGTTCAGGACCGCGAAGGCGAAGCGATTGGCCTCCTGCTCGGCTCCGGGCAGGGACAACGCGATGCGACGGACGTCGGCCTGGGTCGCCACTGGACGGCTAGGGCTCGTCCCCGCTGGGTCCGTAGATCTGCGGCACCTTCGCACCCATGGGCCGCAGGTACGTGGTGATCTGGCCGCGGTGGTGCACGATGTCGAAGAGGAAGCTCCAGGCCATGGGAGACGCCGGACGCTTGCTGCCGAAGAATTCGAGAGTGCCGTCCCACTTTTCGGCGGGCAGAGCCTTCCAGCGCCGGGCCATTCCCGCGCTCTGCTTCTCGTAGGCCTCGAGCACATCCTTCATGCTGGACGGCATCTCGGGAGGCGCCCAGGCCGCCTGACCCTGCTCGAGCGCCTCGATGATCATCTTTTCCTCGCAGACGATCTGCCAGGCGATCTCCTGCGCCGTGCGCGACTTGGGATCCGGACGGTACTGTGAGCTCTCCGGTATCCTCGCGAGCACGTTGCGGGTCGTTTTCGACTCGTTGGTCCAGAAATCGGTGAAGAGGGATTTTTCGTCCATACGCATTACCTGGAATTGGAGAGCCGACAAAGCATGCCATCAACACTGCCCTCTACTTCGCGCCCCCTGCCTCCTGCAGCTCCGGCGCCTTGTATGATTCCATCCCCAGGCCCAACAGGATCGTTCCCGCCACCAGCGCTGCAGCGATCAGGAACGGCAATGCGATCACACGGTCGAACAGGTATCCATATACGATCGGAAAGACCACCCGCGACGCGCCGCCGAACGTCTGCTGCACGCCCATGTACAGCCCGCGCTCGGCCGTCGGAACCACGCGCGACAACAGCGACGTCACGCACGGGAACGTGAACGCGGTGCCCAGAGGGATCAGCGCCACCACCAGCGCCAGCGGCAGGTAGGTCAGCACGGGGTTCGACGCGGGGTGCATGAACGGCAGCAGCGCCAGCCCGATGGCCAGCAGCATAGACCCGATGCGCGACAGCCTCGCCTCCCCGAACTTGTCCACCGCGGGACCGAGGATCAGCGCGCGCGTCACGACCGCCAGCACGCCGATGTACGCGAAGAAATATCCGATCGTGTCTTTCGTCACGTGAAAGCGCACGGCGAGAAACAGCGCCAGGATCGCCGTCGTCCCCTGGAACGCGCCGATCGCGATCGCGTAAATCCAGATGAGCCGCGACGCCGGCACGTTGGGGTGTGACACGACCTGCTTCACCGCCAGACGCGTGCGCCCTGGCACACGTGGCCTCGCACGCTCCTGCGCCGCCGCGGCCATGTCGCGCGACTCGCTCAGATAGCGCGACGCGAACCCCACATTCACCAGGCACAGCACTGCGGCGGCGAGCCCCGGTCCGCGCGGCCCCAGCGTCAGCGCGACGACGCCGAGCACGGGGCCGAGCGCGACGCCGGCGTTCGTCGCGGCGGAGAGCCACCCGAGCCCCTTGGCCCGGTCCTTCGGCTCCAGCGCGTCGGCGACGTACGCCTGGATCACCGCCACGGTGCCGCCCCCGGCGCCCTGCACGAAACGCGACACGAACAGCAGCCACAGCGAGTCGGCGTACGCGAACACCACGTACGCGATCGCCGACGCGGTCATGCCGACCATCAACGCGGGGCGCCGCCCGTAGTTGTCCGAGAAGCGCCCCCACATCGGCGCGCTCACCAGCTGCGCGATGGCGAACGACGCCACCAGCAGTCCCACCACCAGGCCGCCGGCGCCCAGGTCCCTGGCGTACAGCGGCAACAGGGGCACGATCATGAACAGTCCGACCATGTCCATGAACGCCGCCACCATCAGCACCACGAGCTTGCCCACGGTCGCGCGCGTGGGAGGCGGCGCGCTACTCATGCGTCACTCGGCGACCTTCCCGAGCGCCGCGGGCGGCACCGCGCGCGCCACCACGCCGGCGAGCGCCACGATCGTGAGCACATACGGGATCATCTCCACGAACTGCGACGGCACGAGCTGGGCGCCCTGGAGCTGGATCTGCAGCGTCTCCGCGGCCGCGAACAACAGACACGCGATCGCCACGAGCTTCGGCTGCCACCTGCCGAAGATCGTCGCGGCCAGCGCGATGAAGCCGCGTCCCGCGGTCATGCCGTCCGTGAACTGGTGCTGGTCCAGCGCGAGATACGCGCCGCCCAGGCCAGCCAGAGCGCCCGAGAGCGCGACCGCGTACCACCGTACGCGCGTTATCGGAACGCCGACCGAAAGCGCGGCGGCCGGATGCTCGCCCACGGCGCGAAGCCTCAGCCCGAACGGCGTGCGATACATCAGCCAGCCGACCGCCGGCAGCGCCAGCGCGCCGAGCCACACCAGCGGGTTCTGGATCAGCGCCACGAACCCGGTGCCCGTCTCGGTGAAGCCGGCGACGCGCGGGGAATTGGACGAGCTGTCGAACATGAGCCGCAGGAAGAAGCGCGTGAGCCCGATCGCCAGCAGGTTGATGGCGATGCCGACCACGACCTGGTTGGCCCGATAGCGAATCGAGCACATCCCGTACAGCAGCGCCGTGAGCACGCCGCCCAGCACGCCGGCGAGGACGCCTGCGACCGGGCCGGCGTAGTAGCTGCCCACCGCCGCGCAGAACGCCGCCGTGAGCATGTAGCCCTCGAGCGCCAGCGCGATGAGCCCGGCCCGCTCCGACACGACGCCGCCCGCCGACGCGAACAGGTACGGCATCGCGATGCGGATCGTTTGGGCGAGGAACGCGAAGATCATCATGTGGCCGCCTTCCGCGCTCCCGCCGTCGTGTCCGCCTTTACGTTCGCATTCACGTCCGCCCTCACGTCCGCCGTAGGGCGTGCGGCCGCACCGGCGGTCGGCGTACGGCGCATCCCGAGGAGCGCGCGTCTTACTTCGGGCACCGCCGTCGCCATCGCGATGATCACGACGGCCTGCAGCACGTCCACCATCTGCTTCGGCACCAGCGCGTTCACCGCGAGCCCGCCCTGCGACAGCGTCGCGAACAGAACAGCCGCGATCACCACGCCCACGGGATGGTTGCGGCCCACCAGCGCCACCGCGATGCCTAGGAACCCGGCGCCCGCGCTGAAGCCTTCTTCATAGTAGTGCTTGTACCCCAGCACGTAGTTCAGGCCCCCGATCCCCGCCACTGCGCCGGCGAGCGTCATCGAGGTCCACCACACCCGTTCGACGCGCACGCCGCCATACTCGGCCGCGTGCGGCTGGAGGCCCACCGCGCGCAGCTCGAAGCCAGCGCGCGTGCGGAAGAGGAACCACCAGGCGGCCGCGACGATGACCAGCGCGAGCAGGAGCACCGTGTTCGCCGCCGAGCCGTGGAACGCGGGCAGGAAGTCCGACACGCGCGGCAGCGCGCCGCTCTTCAGCTCGGCCGTGTGCAGCGTGTCGTGCACCTTGAAACGTGTCGAGATCAGGTAGTTCAGCAGCGCCAGTACGATGAAGTTCAGCATGATCGTGGTGATCACTTCGTGCGCGCCGAATCGCGACTTGAGCACGCCCGGGATGCCGCCCACCAGTCCCCCCGCGAGCGCGGCCGCGGCGAGGTACAGCGGCAGCACCAGCAGCGCGGGAATTCCGGCCGGCAGCGCGAGTCCCACGAGCGCCGCCGCGAACCCGCCGGCCGCCAGCTGGCTCTCCGCGCCGATGTTGAAGAGACCCGCACGCAGCGCCAGCGCCACCGAGAGTCCGGTGAATGTCAGCATCGTCGCCTTGTAGAGCACCTGACCGAACCCGTACGCGTTGCCCCACGTGCCCTCGATCAGCATGCGGTACACGGCGAGCGGCGACTGCCCGAAGCTGAGGATCAGCAGGTCGCCCACGACGAGCGCGATCAGCAGCGCGACGATTGGCGGAAGGAGCGCCTCCTCGAGCTTCGCGCGGTTCACGCGGCCGCCCCGGTCATGTGCGCGCCCAGCTGTTCGGCAGTCGCCTGCGCTCCCGCTACCGTCGCGACGATGCGGCCGCCGTACATCACGGCGATGCGGTCGGAGAGCGCGAGCACCTCGGTGAGATCGGCGGACACGAGCAGGATGGCCTTGCCGGCCGCGCGCGCCTGGCGCAACTGCGCGTGGATGAACTCGATGGCGCCCACGTCCACGCCGCGCGTCGGCTGCGCGGCGAGCAACACCCGGAAGTCACGGGCGCCCGTGCTGCCGCCCCCCATCTCGCGCGCGATGACGATCTTCTGCTGGTTGCCGCCCGAGAGCGCACGCGCGGGCAGCGCGGGGTCCGCCGGCCGCACGTCGTAGGAACCGATCAGCTCCCGCGCGTGCTGGTCCGACGCGCGCGCGGTCGATGGCGCCGCGCCGCGTGAAACGATGCTGCTGGCCGAGGATCAGATTGTCCGCGACGCTGTACTCGAGCACGAGGCCGCGGTCGTGGCGATCCTCGGGGATGTGCGACAACCCAAGGTCGCCGCGCCGCCGCACGGTGAGGCGCGTGATGTCGGCGCCGTCCAGGAGGATCGATCCGGCCGACACGTGCCGCAGTCCCGCGATCGCCTCGACGAGCTCCGTCTGTCCGTTGCCCTCGACGCCGGCGATGCCGAGGATCTCGCCCGGGGCGATCGAGAGCGACACGCCGTCCACGGCGTTGGCCTTCCGCGAACTGGCAACCGTGAGACCACGCACCTCGAGCGCGACAGGACGTTGAACGTCTGACGTTCTGCGTTGAACGTCTGACGTACCCTCCAGGATCTGGCGAGCCGCAAGCGCAACTTCCCGTCCTACCATCATCCTCGCGATCTCCGGCGGCGATGTCTGCGCGGTCTTCAGGCGCCCGACCGTCTCGCCATGCCGCATCACGGTGATCGTCTCGCTGATCGCCATTACCTCGTCGAGCTTGTGCGTGATGAGCACGATCGTCCCGCCCTCGTCGCGCAACCGGCGCAACACGCGCCACAGCTCGGCCACCTCGGGCGGCGAGAGCACCGCCGTGGGCTCGTCGAGGATGAGGACGCGGGCGCCGCGATACAGCGTCTTGAGGATCTCCACGCGCTGCGC
Organism: uncultured Gemmatimonadaceae bacterium; assembly: GCA_963724885.1. Classification (GTDB taxonomy): domain Bacteria; phylum Gemmatimonadota; class Gemmatimonadetes; order Gemmatimonadales; family Gemmatimonadaceae; genus DASPMP01. The sequence continues at coordinate 2,278,459 of CAVRWG010000005.1, forward strand.
TTCGCCGACCGTCAGCTCCGCCACCGTCTGTCGCGGCGGCACGACGAGACCCGTCCGCGCCACCAGCGCCTGCACCTCGCGCTCGGCCGCCGTGCTGTCGAGCCGGCCGCCGCGCACGATCTCGGCGCCGAGCATCACGTTCTCGGTCACGGTGAGCGTGGGCACGAGCATGAAGTGCTGGTGCACCATGCCCACTCCCGCTCGGATCGCGTCCGCCGTGTGCCAGCCGGTCACGTCCCGCCCGATCACCTCGATGCCGCCGGAATCCGGCTGGAACATGCCGCTGAGGATCCGCATCAGCGTGGACTTGCCGGCGCCATTCTCCCCCACGAGCGCGTGGATCTCGCCCGTTGCGACGTCGAGCGACGCGCCGCGGTTCGCGCGGACCGGTCCGAAGCTCTTGTGGATGTCGGTCAGGCGAATCACAGCGTGCTTGGCACCTTGATCCTGCCGGCGATGATCTCCTGCCGGAGCTGCTCGACGCGCGCGCGAACGTCGGGCGGGATGAGCGCGCGGTTGTTGTCGTCGTACACGTAGCCCACGCCGCCTTCCTTCAGGCCGAGCTGATAGATGCCGCCCTTGAAGGACGCGTCCTTCACCCAGCGCGTCGCCTCGAACACGGCGACGTCCACGCCCTTCACCATGGACGTGAGGATGAAGCCCGGCGCCTCCTGGTACTGGTCGGCGTCCACGCCGATCGCGAGCTTCCCGCTCTGGCGCGCGGCCTCGAACACGCCCAGGCCGGTCGAGCCGGCCGCGTGGTAGATGATGTCCACGCCCTGCTGGTACTGGCTGAGCGCCAGCTCCTTGCCGCGGCCGGGATTGCGGAACGCCTCGGGTGTGACGCCGGCGTACTGCGAGACCACGGTGCACGCGGGGCACACGTGCTTGACGCCGGCGCGATAGCCCGCGTCGAACTTGTGGATCAGCGGGAAGTTCATTCCGCCCACGAAGCCCAGCTTCTTCGTCTTGCTCACCAGCGCGGCGAGCGCGCCGACGAGGAACGAGCCTTCTTCCTCGCGGAACTTGAGCGCCGCCAGGTTGGACGGGGGTTGGAGTGGATTGCCCGCGCTGTCCACGCCGATCGAATAGTCGATGCCGGCGAACCTGGTGTTCGGGTACTCGCGGGCCAGCTGCGTCAGGTCGTCGGAGAAGATGAAGCCCACGCCGACGACGAGGTCCATGCCTTCGGCGGCCAGCAGGCGCAGGCCTGCCTCGCGGTCGGAGCCGTCGCCGGGCTCGATGAACCGGACGTGCGCGCCGAGCTCGCGCTGCGCGCGCTCGCCGCCCAGGTAGGCGCCGTCGTTGAACGACTTGTCACCCCGTCCGCCGAGGTCGAAGACCACGCCCACGTCCACGCCGCTGGCGGACGGCTGCTCCGCGCCGGAGGGCTGAACGAACAGCAGGGCGAGGTGAGCGACCAGCAGCACGGCCACGACGGCCAGCAATTTCCGCATGGGTGGACAAGATGTGGGCGGGGCCGCGAATTGTCATCCTTGGCGTTCGTGCGCGGGGATGCGGTTGGGCGCAGGGATAGTCGTAACTATTGGAAGAACGGATTAGCCGGATGAGGACGGAAAAGAGCCGGATACTGCATGGCTTGGTGTCCTGGCGCGATGGCGTCTCACGCCAGGCAACCAACGAAAAGCAGTATCCGTTTCATCCGGGTCAATCCGTTTGATCCGTTTTCACAGGAATGTTAGAACTCGCCGAACACAGGTGTCATTCGGAGCGCATGCCAGGGTGTCATATTGAACCCCTTAAATGCCAGTCACTCGTATTCGCGCGCGCTTCCTCGTGGTCGGCTCCGGCATCGCCGGGCTGCACACGGCATGGCGCGCGTCGGAGCAGGGCCCGGTCCTGCTGCTCACCAAGCGATCCCTGTTCGACAGCGCGACGTCGTACGCGCAGGGCGGCATCGCGGCCGCGCTGGGCGCCGGCGATTCGCCGCGGCTGCACCGGCGCGACACGCTGGCCGCCGGGGCCGCGCTCTGCGACGCGGCCGCGGTGCAGGTGCTGGTGGAGGAGGGGCCGACACGAGTGCGCGAGCTCCAGGCGGCGGGCGCGCGCTTCGATCTCGAACCCGAGACCGGCCACTTCCTGCTTGGCCGCGAGGCGGCGCACTCCCGCAAGCGCATCGTGCACGCGCGCGGCGACCAGACCGGCGCGGAAGTGGCGCGCACGCTGGTGCATCGCGTGCGGCGCAGCAAGCGCATCCGCGTGCTCGAGAAGGCGCGCGTGCTGGACCTCATCGTGCATCGCGGGCAGTGCGTGGGCGTCCGCGCGAGCGTGCAGGGCCGAGCGACGGAGATCATCGCGGACGTCACCGTGCTCGCGACCGGCGGAGGCGGCCAGGTCTACCGCTACACGACGAACCCGGTTGTCGCCACGGGGGACGGATACGCCATCGCGCATCGTGCGGGGGTCACGCTTTCCGACATGGAGTTCGTGCAGTTCCATCCCACGGCGCTCGACACGCCGGAGAACCCGCTGGCGCTCATCTCGGAGGCGGTGCGCGGCGAAGGTGCGACGCTCGTCAACGACCGGGGCGTTCGCTTCATGCGGAAGGTGCACCGGCTCGCGGAGCTCGCGCCGCGGGACGTGGTTGCCCGCGCGATCGTGCGGCAGCAGCGCGCCGGGCGGGGCGTCTTTCTCGATGCTCGCAAGCTCGCGCCGAAATTCGCCCGCCGCTTCCCCGGCATCCTCGCGCTGTGCCGTGCGCGCGGCATCGATCCCCGCCGGGATCTCATTCCTGTTACACCTGCCGCGCACTACATGATGGGTGGCATCGTGACGGATCTCACGGGCCGCTCGAGTCTCGACCGGCTCTACGCCGTCGGCGAAGTCTCACGCACCGGGGTGCACGGCGCCAACCGGCTCGCGTCGAACTCGCTGCTCGAGGGGCTCGTGTTCGCTGAGCGCGTGGCGCGCGACATAGCTGGTGCCGCGCCGCTTCGTTCGCTGCCGCGCCGCGCGACGTGGCGTGTCCCGGTGCTCGAAGACCGCGGCGCCGCCCAGGTCGCGGCGGACTTGACGCGCGAGATCATGTGGCGCGATGCGGGCGTGATCCGGACAGCGGCCGGCCTGCTGTCCGCGCGCGCGCAGCTTGCGCAGCTCGAAAAGCGTTTGCCGGAAGGCGCAACCGAGGAGTCGAACCTCGTCCAGACCGCGCAACTGATCGTGGAGGGCGCGCTGAAAAGGAAGGAATCACGCGGCGGCCACTACAGGTCCGATTACCCGCGCGCGAAGCGGGCATGGCGGAAGAGGCATATAGAGCTGTAGAACCGCCGCGGCTTGCGCCGCGGAGAACTGCAGCGCTGCGCGCGGAGTGGTGCCGCCTGCGGCGGAGAACTGCTGTTGTCCGCGCCGCAGGCGCGGCTCCTTCCCCGCGCCCGAAGGGGCGCGGCGTTTGTCCGTGGCGCAAGGCACGGCGGCCATCCGTGGCGCAGCCACAGCGCCTAACAGCCCGTAGCCCAACGGGTTAGATTGCGCGCCATGGCCTCAACCGCCGAGCTGTCACGGCAGGCCCGGATCGAGGAGCTGCAGGAGGAGATCCGCGACCTGGCGCGCACGAAGAACGCCATCATTCTCGCGCACAACTACGAGCGCCCCGAGGTGCAGGACGTCGCGCATTTCGTCGGCGACTCCCTCGGTCTTTCGCGCGAGGCCGCCCGGACGGACGCGGACACCATCGTCTTCTGCGGCGTCCATTTCATGGCCGAGACCGCCGCGATCCTGTCGCCGGAGAAGACCGTGCTGCTCCCGGACCTGGCCGCGGGATGTTCGCTCGCCGCCACGATCGACGCGCAGCAGCTCCGCGACTGGAAAGCCGAGCATCCGGGGGCGGTCGTCGTCTCTTATGTGAACACGACCGCGGAAGTGAAGGCGGAGAGCGACTACTGCTGCACGTCGGGCAACGCCGTCGAGGTCATCAACGCCATCCCGGCGGACAAGGACATCCTGTTCCTCCCGGACATGTTCCTCGGCGCGCACGTGCGGCGCGTGACCGGCCGGGAAAACATCCACGTGTGGATGGGCGAGTGCCATGTGCACGCGGGCATCGACCCCGAGCACATTCGCCTCCAGCGGCGACTCCACCCGGGAGCGGAGTTTCTCATCCATCCCGAATGCGGCTGCTCGACCAGCGTGATCGAAGCGATGTCAGCGGGCGACATCGACGCGGAAGGTGTCCAGATCCTCTCGACCGAGGGGATGATCAAGCGGCCTCGGGAATCGCAGGCAAGCGAATTCATCGTTGCGACCGAGGTCGGGATCCTGCATCGTCTGCGGAGAGAAAACCCGGGCAAACGGTTCTTCGCCGCCAATGACCGCGCGTCCTGCGCCTACATGAAGGTCACGACGCTACCGAAGGTGCTGCACTCGATCGAGAACATGCAGTATCCCATCACCGTGCAGGCGGACGTCGCCGCGCGCGCCCGGGGCGCCATCGAGCGCATGATCGCCATCGGTGGGAGCAGCGGCCCGGCGTTGTCGCCGGTACCGGATACGATCGATCCGGGCGAATAGGCACAGGGTGGCGGCTGGCAGGTGATGCCACGGAGGGACAACATGGAAACACCGGGCATGGAACGAAGCCCCGAACGTCAGAAGATTCCGCGCACCATCACGCCGTCCTCCATGCCGGCGCACGACGGGGACCCGCTCCAGTTTCCGCTCAAGCCGACGGAGCTCTACAAGGTGGTCCGCCTCGGCCTGGACGAAGACCAGGCGTTCAACGACATCACCACGATCGCGACCGTGGTGTCCGACCGGAGGGCGCGGGCCACGCTCGTGGCGCGCGGACGCGGCACGATCTGTGGCGTACCGCTCGCGCTCGAGGCGTTCCGCCAGCTGAACCCCAAGGGCACCATTCGCGTTGAGCGCGAGGACGGCATCCGCGTCGAGAAGGGCGACCCGATCCTGTTCGTGACAGGTCACGCGCGCGGCCTGCTGGGCGCCGAGCGGGTGGCCCTCAACTTCATGCAGCGGCTGTCCGGGATCGCGACGCTCACGGCGAAGTTCGTGGACACGATTGCCGGCACCACGGCGCGGATCCTCGACACGCGCAAGACCACTCCGGGGTGGCGCCTGCTCGAGAAGTACGCCGTGCGTGCCGGCGGCGGCATGAATCACCGGATGGACCTCGCCACGTCTGTCCTGATCAAGGACAACCACCTCGCCGCCTGCGACGGAGACATCGCACTTGCCGTCAAGCGGGCACGCGACATGTCGCCGGCCGGGACGCAGATCGAGGTCGAATGCGAGCGCCCCGAACAGGTCGAGGACGCCGTGAAGGCAGGCGCGCACATCGTGCTGCTCGACAACATGTCGCTGGAGACGCTGCGCGAGTCCGTGGCCATCGCAAAGGGTCGGGTGAAAATCGAGGCCTCCGGCGGCGTCAACCTGGGAACGGTGCGCGCGATCGCCGAGACGGGAGTGAACTGGATCTCGGTCGGAGGACTGACGCATTCACCGCCGGCGCTGGATCTGGCGCTCGACTTCGAGTGACCACCACTCGCGTCGAGCCTCTGCAGACGAACACCCAGACACAATGCTGCGATCACTGCGGCTCGACCAGGCTGCAGTGGGTGAAGTGCAAGCTCCTCTGTTGCAACTGCCGCCAGATCGTGATGAGCTGCGCGGACCTGTGAACGGCACACCGGTACGGCGGCACTTGGCGTAAGGCTATCGCGTGCTCCGCGTCGTCCGCGATGAGCTTACCCCACAACGACCTTCTGCGCAGAAAGCTCGTTAGGGCCCGATGCGAGGGACCAGGAGCCGAGCCGCCTGCGGAATCACGGTGACATCGAAGGGTGTCGTCCCCAGCAGCTCGCCGTCCGCTTGCGCGCGCCGCGGCGGCGACGTCTCGAGCCGGAAGCTGCGCCCCGACACGCTGAGCACGCGCGGGTCGTCGTCCACGGTTCCGCTGAGCATCCGGGCGAACAGCTGCACGGAATGCCAGTGGTTCTGCGGCGAAAACGCGATCGCGTGCAGCATGCCGTCGTCGTGCAGGATCCCGTTGCCGAGCTGAATCAGTCCGCCCAGGACAGAGCCCAGGTTCATGATCAGCACGGACGACGCGCGCTTCTCGTGGACCTTGCCGTCCACCGTGAGCCGCACGTCGAACTGCTCCAGCCGGAACCCTGCGTGCATGGCCGTCCACACGTAGGCGAGAAATCCCAGGCGGCGCTTGAGCAGCGGCGACGCGCGCGCGATCATCGCCTCGTCCACTCCGACGCCCAGTCCGATCGCGAAGTGGCGTCCGTCGGCGAGCCGGCCCAGGTCGAGCCGCGCTTCGTTCCCGGACAGCAGCGCGGGGACCGCCCTGCGCACGCTGAGCGGGATGCCGAGCGCGCGCACCAGCACGTTCCCGGTCCCGCCGGGCAGGATGCCGACGGGCGGACCATGTTCGGTGAGCGCCGTGACGACTTCCATCGCCGTGCCGTCGCCCCCCAGCGCGAACACGAAGTCGTATTCGCTCCCGCGGAGGCGGGCCAGCTCCGTGGCGTGACCGGGCGAGGTCGTGACCATGGCGTCGCAGGTCACGCCCGCCTGTTGAAAGGCGTCCAGCGCTTTCGCTTGCGCCCGCGCCGCGCTCCGGGCCCCGGGGTTCACGATCAGCAGCGCGCGCCGTGGATGTGTCTTCACGTCAGTCCGGCTCGCGCCAGCGCGCGTCGTGCGGTTCGACCAGGAGATCGGCTTCGTTGGGGCCCCACGAGCCAGCCTCGTAGGTGGGCATCGTCGCCGGCGGATGCCCCTCCCAGTACGTGATCAGCGGATCGACGACGCGCCACGCGGCTTCGACCTCGTCGCTTCGCGTGAACAGCGTCGCGTCGCCGAGCATGATGTCCAATAGCAGCGTCTCGTACGCGGGGGGGTTCACGTCGCCGAATGTCTCCCGGTAAGTGAAGTCCATCGCCACCGGCGCCACCTCGACGCCGTGCGACAACTGATACGCCGCGCCCGGCGCCTTGACCTGGAATGAAAGCGATGCGCCCTCGTTGGGCTGGATCCGCAGCGTCAGCGTGTTGGGCCCGATCTGCTCGCGCGTTTCGTGCCGGAACATGAGCACCGGCGGCTCGCGGAACTGCACCGCGATCTCCGACACGCGCCGCGGCATGCGCTTGCCGGACCGCAGGAAGAACGGCACGCCCGTCCAGCGCCAGTTGTCCACCTGGAAGCGCACCGCGGCGAACGTGGGCGTGTTGGATTCCTTGGCGACGCCGGTCTCGGCGCGATAGCCCGCGACCTTTTCGCTGTCCAGCGTGCCCGCCGCGTACTGGGCGCGGACGGCGGCGCGATCCACGTCGCGGTCGTGCAGCCAGCGCAGCGATTGCAGCACCTTCACCTTCTCGTCGCGCACGGCGTCCGCCGACATCGTCACCGGCGGCTCCATCGCCACCAGCGTCAGCAGTTGCAGCAGGTGGTTCTGGAACATGTCGCGCACGACGCCGGCTTCCTCGTAGTAGCGGCCGCGCGTGCCGACGCCATCCGTCTCGGCCACGGTGATCTGCACGTGGTGCACCGACTGCCGGTTCCAGATCGGTTCGAAGATGGCGTTGGCGAACCGGAAGACCAGGATGCTCTGGACGGTTTCCTTGCCGAGGTAGTGGTCGATGCGAAAGAGCTGGCACTCGCCGAAGTGCTCGAGGACAAGCCGGTTCAGCGCGCGCGCGGTCTCGAGGCTGTGCCCGAACGGTTTCTCGATGACGATGCGATACCACGGACGCTCCGACGCGTCGCGCATGCGTGGCGCGAGACCGCTGCGCGACAGCGCCTGCGCGATCGCCGGAAACACGCTCGGCGGCACCGCCAGGTAGAAGAGGCGGTTCGGCTCTGACGGCACCCGGCGGGACTCGATCTCGCCCAGCCGCTTGCCAAGACGCTCGAACGTCGCCGGGTCGCTCAGGTCGCCGAAGCTGTAGTGGATCCGCGGGGCGAGCGCGCGCCACACCGTCGCGTCGAACTGGCCGATCTCGTCGCTCTCACGTACGGCGTCGCCCATCATGTTGCGGAAAGCCTCCTCATCCAGGTCGTCGCGCGCCACACCCAGCACGTCGCAGCCGTCGGGGAGCAGCTTATCCTTCGCGAGGTGGTAGATGGCGGGGAGCAGTTTGCGCCTGGACAGGTCGCCGTTCGCGCCGAGGATCACGATGGTGCAGGGGTCCGCCTGGCGCCGCGCCTCGCGGGCGGTGCGCTGGTCCTCGCTCGCGGGCGCGGCCACGCGGCGGGGGCGGGGGCGCGACGGCGACGCCGATGTCGTCACGACTTCTGGACCGCATGGCCGCCGAATTCGTTGCGCAGCGCCGCGATCACCTTGGCGGAGAACGAGTCCTCCTGTCGGGAGCGGAAGCGCATCAGCAGCGACAGCGTGATTACGGGTGCGGGCACGTCGGAGTCGATCGCCTCCTGCACCGTCCAGCGTCCCTCGCCCGAGTCCGCGACCCAGCCGCGGATGTCGTCCAGCGACGCGTCCTTCGCGAACGCGCGCTCCGCCAGCTCGTTGAGCCACGAGCGGACTACGCTCCCGTGCTGCCAGAGCCCGGCGACCTGGTGCAGGTCGAGGTCGGGAAAGTTCTTCGACGCGTGGAGGATCTCGTACCCTTCGGCGTACGCCTGGAGCAGGCCGTACTCGATGCCGTTGTGCACCATCTTCACATAGTGCCCGGCGCCGGACGCGCCGACGTGCGCGAACCCGTGCGCGGGCGCGAGCGTCTTGAAGATCGGCTCACAGCGCAGCACGGCGCGCGTCTCGCCGCCGACCATGAGGCAGTATCCGTTCTCCAGCCCCCACACGCCGCCGCTGGTGCCGCAGTCGATGTATTGCAGGCCATGCTGACGCAGGGCCTCCGCGCGCTGGATGGTGTCGTGAAAGTTCGAGTTGCCGCCGTCGATGATCACGTCGCCTTCCGCCAGCAGCGGGCGCAGGATCCCGATCGTTTTCTCGACGGCGTCGCCGGCCGGCACCATCATCCACACGATCCTCGGCGGCTGGAGCTTCTTCGCGAGCTCGGCGACCGAAGCGCTGCCGGTGGCGCCAAGCTTCGCGTACCGCTCCACGGACTCGGCGTGCGGAGCGTAGACGACGACCTCGTGGCCGCCGCGCAGCAGCCGCTCGGTCATGTTCCCGCCCATCCTGCCCAGCCCGATCATTCCCAATTGCATGACAGCCTCACTGGATCAGACGGACTCAGAAACAAGCCTCGGACCGTCTACTACAGACGCACGGATGCCACGGATCCCACGAATGTCACGGATGTTCCAGAGCGAGATCTGCTGCAGTGCGAACAGAACCCAGCCCTGCGACACACAAGAAAACTGCAATCGAACCGTCCCGCTTGCATCCGTGCATTCGTGGGATCCGTGTCATTCGTGCTCAAGCAGTTCCTCGGTCTGAGGAGTCAAGGACCCGAGGCAACGCGCTCACTCGGTGACTAGAATCGCGCGCGCGGGCGCGCCGTCGAGCCCCACGAGCCGCAGCGGAAGGCACGCGAGCTCATATCTGCCCGGCGCGACGGCCGACAGGTCCAGCCCCTCCACGATCACGATGCCGCGCTCGAGCAGTATGCGATGCGTCCGATGATGGCCTGACCGGAACTGCTCGATGGAATAGTAGTCCACGCCGACCAGCTCCACTCCCAGCCCGGCGAGATGCTCGGCGCCGTCGGGCGCGAGGTAGGTGAAGTCGCGATGGAATTCGCGGTCGGTGACGAACCCGGAGTTCCGCGTGCGCAGTAGCAGGCGCTTCACGCCATCCAGCCTGTGGCGGCGCAGGTCGTCCGCCGTCACCTGCATCACCGGGTCTTCGAACGCGATGACGGTCGCCGGCCCGACGAGCGCGTCCAGCGGCAGGCGGTCCACCGTGATGCCCGTCTGGAAAAAATGCCGCGGGGCGTCCACGTGCGTGCCGGTGTGCGAGCCGAGCCCGATGCGCGATACGTTCGAGCTGTCGCCGCGGCCCATGTCGGAGTGCGCCTCGATCCGGATCTCGGGGTTGCCCGGATACACCACGCTGCCCGCGGCGATGGGGACCGAGATGTCGATGATCGTCACGCGGAGAACCTGAGTGATTTGACCGGAGGCGGCCAGTAGCCCCAAATGGGCTAGCTCCATCGTGCGCAGCCGGTTTGCTTACACGCATGAGTCCGGAGCGCCGATGAGCATGGACCGTCGCGGTTTCGTTCGAACGGGAGCGGCGCTCGCCGCCGGCGCGACGCTCGCGCCGATCCTGCACGCATGCAAGCTGGAATCGCGGCGCGACCTGGCTGACGGCAGCTTCGTCAAGCTGCGCGATGGCTTCTTCCGCGATCAGCTCATACGCAACCCGGTGACCTCCACGTACCTTGGAGGCGAGGGCTGGGACCCGGCGCTGCGCCCGGTGAACGGACGGCTGCGCGACTACTCGCCCGGCGCGCTCGCGGATGAAGAGCGCGATTACCGTACGCTGGATCGCGCGCACGGATCCATCGATCCGGCGCTGCTCACGCCCCAACGGAGCGTGGATCACGCGGTGATGGCCGCGCAGATCGCCTTCCTCAGGTCGCAATTCGAGCGTCGGTACCACGAGCGCGCCGTCGACACCTACGTCGGCGAGCCGTTTCGCGGAGTGGACTGGCAGATCCAGCAAATGCGTCCGCAGGGCGAAACGAAGCTGGGCGAAGAGCCCGAGTGGCGCCTGGTCGTCACGCGCCTCGCCGCCATCCCGCCGTATCTCGAGGTGGCCAGGCGCAACCTGGAGGAGGGACGCAGGACGGGGAACATGCCCGACCGTCGCATGATTCAACGCGACGGGATCGCCGGCAGCCGCGCCAACGCCGTGTATTTCCGCACGACGCTGCCCGAGCTGGCCAAGGGCTACCTGGGCGACGAGCGTTTCGCCGGCTCGATGCTGGCCGGGATCGCGAGCGCCGGCGATGCCGCGGCGCGCTCGTACGAGGACTTCGCGCTCTGGCTCGAGAAAGCGTTCCCGCTCGACGAGAAGACCGATCGGTTCGCCATCGGGGGCCAGCACTACGAGTGGCGCGTTCGCACGGTGCTGCGCGACGAGCGCTCGGCGGCCGATCTCTGGGAGTACGGCGCTCGCGAGGTCGAGGACTACACGCGGCGCATCGCGGAAGTGGCGGAGCGGCTCGCGCGCGAGCGCGGCATCAGCCTGCCGTTCGGGACGGAGTCCGACCGCTCCTGGAGCATCCGGCGCGTGATGGAGGACCTGGCCGCGGAATCGCCGACGAACGATGACGAGCTGCTGCGGTGGTATCGCGAGACAGGCGCCCGCGCGGTGTCGTACGGCCGCGAACACGCGATGTTCGACGTGCCCCAGAACTACCAGCTGCAGGTCCTGCCCACTCCGCCGGTGCTGCGAAGCACGATTGACGCGGCGTACTATCCCGCGCCGCCGCTGCGGAAGACGGGCGCGGGCCGCTTCTACCTCACGCCGACCGGCAACGATCCGGCGGCGCTGCGTGAGCACGCGCGCGCGTCCGTGGCGAGCACCGCCGTCCACGAAGGGTTTCCGGGCCACGACTGGCACTACCGCTTCATGACCCAGCACGCGTCGGAGATCTCCGGCATCCGCTGGCTCACACCGGGCGCGGTGGAGGACTCGTCGTCCATGTGGAGCGACTCCATGGCCACCGAAGGATGGGGTCTCTACGCCGAGGAACTGATGGCCGAGCCCACGCCGGAGCGGCCCTACGGGTTCTACTCCGCCGGCGAGTACCTGTACGCGCTCCAGAGCCAGCTGCTTCGCGCGGCGCGCGTGCGGATCGACGTGGGGCTCCACACGGGACGCATGTCGTTCGACGAGGCGCTGAACTACTTCACCGAGCGGGTGGATTTTTATCCCGGCGCCTGCGCGCGGGCCGCCAGCGATCCCACCGCACGGACGCTCTGCGAGGGCGCGAACCGCGCCATCTATCGCTACAGCAAGTGGCCCACCCAGGCCATCACGTACAACCTCGGCAAGAACGGCATCACGTCGCTGCGCGAGTCGTACCGATCGCTCAAGGGCGGCTCGTACTCGGCGCGCGAGTTCCACGAGCGGTTCATGCGCATGGGTACCATCCCCGCGGGCTTTTTCAGGGATGTGCTGCTGACCACCGGCTAGCCTGGCGGAGCTGTTCCCATAGCCCGCCCGGATCGGACGCAGGCTCGTCGCACGTATAGCCGCGGCAGACGTACGCCGTGGCTCGCCCATCGCGCATCGGCCGGTCGGCGAGCAGCGCGACCCTCGCGCTTTCGGTCGGCTCGCCGCCGGCCAGCACGAGCGACGGCACGTACGTCTCACCGAGGACGCGCGCGAGCGCCGCGAAGTCCGACGACCCCGGCGAACCGACGATCGCCACTTCGATCGCGCCGTTCACCGCCATGTCGACGGCGGCGAGCGCATGGCCGAACGCCAATGGGTACCGCGCCATCGGCTCGGCCACCGCCTCGAGCGCCCGGGTCGCCTGTCGCGTCATCCCGGCGTCGCCCGTGACGTCGCCCAGGCGCAGCAGCAGTTCCGCGGCGAGCGACGTGCCCGCCGGAGTGGCGTTGTCGGTGACGTCGCGCGGCCGCGTCACCAGGTCCGCGTGCTCGCCCGACGTGTCGAAGAACGCGCCGGCTTCGTCGCTCCAGAAATCGCGCAGCAGCGACGCGGCGAGCGCGCGCGCCCGGTCGAGCCACGCCGCGTCGAAGGTCAGCTCGTAGAGCGCCAGCGCGCCGAGCGCCACCGCGGCGTGGTCCTCGAGGAAGCCGGGGATGCGCGAGACGCCGTCCTTGTGCGAGCGGAACACGCGGTCGTCCTTCACCATCTCGCGAAAGAGGAACTCGCCGTTTGCGAACGCGAGCGCGCGATACTCCGGCGAATCCCACGCTCGTGCCGCTTCGGCCAGCGCGCGCAGCATGAGCCCGTTCCACGACGCCAGGATCTTCTCGTCGCGGGCGGGCCGGACGCGCTGCTCTCGCGCGGCTCGCAGCGTTGCCTTCGCCGAGTCGAGCCCGGCCGGCGATCGCCGCGCGTCGCGCGCGACGTGCAGGATGTTGTGTCCCTCGAAGTTCCCGCCCGGCGTCACGCCCCAGTAGGCGACGACCTCACTGGCGTCGGGCCCCGCCAATTCGCGCAGGTCCGCTTCGCTCCAGACGTAGAACCTGCCCTCTTCGCCCTCGCTGTCCGCGTCCAGCGTGGAGTAGAAGGCGCCTGCCGCCGACGTCATCTCGCGGCGCAGCCACTCGATCGTCTCGGCACACACGCGGCCAATCTCGTCGCGGTCGCGCTCGTCCGGCGCCGCCTGCCAAAGGTGCACGCCGAGACGCAGCAGCAGCGCGTTGTCGTACAGCATCTTCTCGAAGTGGGGCACCAGCCATCGCTCGTCCACGGAGTACCGGGCGAAGCCGCCCCCGATCTGGTCGTAGATGCCGCCGCGCGCCATGGACAGGAACGTGTGACGCACCGACTCGAGGGCCGCCTCGTTGCCCGTTCGCGCCCAGCGCTGCAGCAGGAACTCCATCGCCATCGCCTGCGGAAACTTGGGCGCGTCGCCAAAGCCGCCGTGCTCCGCATCGTACGAACCGAGCACGCCGCGCGTCGCGCGTTCCAGCAACTCCGCCGAAAGCGCGCCGCCGCCGCGAGGGGCGGCGGCGCCGGCCGCGTACATCTCGCGCATGGACGACGCGACGCGGTTCACGTCGTCGCGCCGATGCGTGTACGCGTCGGACACCGCGCGCAGCACGCGCTGGAACGACGGCATCCCCGGCCGGTCGGTCGGCGGAAAATACGTGCCCCCCCAGAAGGGCTCGAGCTCCGGCGTGAGGAACACGGTCATCGGCCACCCGCCCTGGCCGTTCATCGCCTGCACCGCCTGCATGTAGATCGAGTCCACGTCGGGACGTTCTTCGCGATCCACCTTGATGTTGACGAACAACTCGTTCATCACGCGCGCGGTGGCCTCGTCCTCGAACGACTCGCGCTCCATCACGTGGCACCAGTGGCACGCCGAGTAGCCGACGCTCAGCAGGATGGGCCTGTTCTCGCTCCGCGAGCGCGCGAACGCCTCCGGCCCCCATGCGTACCAGTCCACGGGGTTGTGCGCGTGCTGCAGCAGGTATGGACTAGTTTCGTTCGCGAGACGATTGGCCGGCATACGATCGTTGACCGCTGAACCACTGCTCCCGCAAACTACCAGACCCGTGCCTCTACCCAAGAACATCCCCTGGACTGCGATCGCGGTCTCCGCCGCGGTCGTTATCGCCGGCGGGTTCGCGGTCGCGCCCATCCACGACGCCGAGACGCTCGGCGACATCGTGGAGGCATCCCTGGTCCGCCCGGCCGGATACGTCGCCCTCGGGCCGCTCTCGGGAGTGCTCGATACGCTCACGCTGCTCTCCGCGTCGCAGCACATCGCGCTGGCAATCGGCGCCATCGCGCTGTTCGTCGCGTATCGGGCATGGCGCGCGTGGCGCGCGTGGCGCGCTGCGCCGGGCATGCGGTCGCACCTGGTGGCCTCGGGGCTGTTCCTTGGCGGGTTCGTGGCGACCTACGCCGCCGCGGCGGCGCTGCCGCGCCCGATGGCGCGCCTCGAGGCATCGGACGCGTACATCCTGTTCGTGGACTTTCACTCGCACACCTCGGCGTCGCACGACGGACGCGCCGGCTTCGGCGCCGAGCGCAATCGCGCCTGGCACCGGGCCGCCGGCTACGACGTCGCGTACGTCACCGACCATGGAGAGGTGAGCGGCGCGGAGGAGGGAATCGCGAACAACCCCAACCCGGCCTCCGGCGGCGTCACGCTCCTTCAGGGGATCGAGGCCACCTGGACCGGTGAGCACGTCGTGATCCTTGGCGCCGAGCGCGCCTATCACGGCCTGCTTTCGCAGACCAGGCGCGACGTGGACGAGCAGGGCCTGCAGCTCGCGAGTCTCATCGCCGGCCGCGAACCGGTGGTGATCTGGAACCATCCGCGCCAGCTGGGACGGCTGCCGATCGCCGTGGGCCCGCGCACCCACGGCGTGCGCGCGATCGAGATCGTCGTCGGGGCCCCGGACAACATCGACGACATCCGCCCGAACCGCGCGGCGATCCTCGCGCTGGCGGAGCGGGACGACCTCGCCCTCACGGCGGGCAGCGACAATCACGGCTGGGGACGCGCCGCCCCCGGCTGGACCGTCATGCGAATCGTGGGGTGGCGCGCCATGGCGGGCGACGCGCTGGGCCAGCAGATCGAAAAGGTTCTGCGCGACAACGGGTTCGAGGGCACGCGTGTGGTCCGGCGGACCGTCGCCGATCCCGGCACGAGCCGGCCGGCGCTCGCCGCGACGCTGGCGACGGTTCCCGCGCGCCTGCTCACGACACTCTCGACCGAGGAGCGCGTCGCGTGGCTCGCGTGGATCTGGGTCATCACCGCCATCGTCTGGTGGACGCGACGCCGCCCTCGGTTGTCATCCCGAACGAAGTGAGGGATCTGTAGTTGTTCGGGCTGAATGCCGAGATGGACCCACCGTTCTGGAGGGCCGCGATCGCCGTCACGGTGATCGCCGGAATCGTTCGGCTTGTTGTCGGCGCGTTCACGCCGCTCTTTCCCGACGAGATGTACTACTGGGACTGGTCGCGGCGGCTCGCCACGGGATACTTCGATCATCCGCCGATGATCGCGTGGCTCATCCGCCTGGGCACAGCCATTGGAGGCCACACGCCGCCCGGCGTCCGACTCCTGCCGATCGCGGTGGGAGCGATCGGCGCCCTGTTCGTCGCCGCCACCGCCTGTCGGATCGCGGGCGGGCGCGCCGGGCTCATTGCCGCGATCGTGTTCGCGGTCATGCCGCTGTCCGCCGCCGGTCTGGTGCTCGCGACTCCGGACGCGCCGTTGCTGGGGGCCGCCGCCGCCACCACCTACGCCGTCGTGCGCGCCCTCGAGCACCCGACGCGTTCGCCGGCGTCGCTCGGGTGGTGGAGCGTTGCGGGCGTAGCGCTTGGCCTCGCATTCACCTCCAAGTACACCGCGGCGCTGCTTCCCCTGGGCGTGCTGGTGGCCCTGCTGTCGTCGCGCGAGCTGCGGCCGCGTCTCGCCGGGCCCGGGCCGTACGTCGCGATCGCGATTGCGCTGGTGCTGTTTCTCCCCGTGATCGTCTGGAACCGGCACGAGAACTGGGCGTCGTTCGCGTTCCAGCTCCAGCACGGACTCGGAAGAGCCGGCGGCTCGGCGATCAAACGCGTGCTCGATCTCCTTGGCGGGCAGCTCGGCCTGGTGTCGCCAATTCTCTTCGTGCTGATGGCGATCGCAGTTGGTCGCAGTGTTCGCTCGCGATCAACCCCGGTGGCGATGCTCCTGGGCATCGTGTCGATCGTGATATTCTGCTTCTTCGTGTACTCGGCCACAAAGCGGCGCGCCGAGGCCAACTGGCCGGCACTGGCGTACGTCTCCGCCGTAGTGCTGCTCGCGGCACATCCATGGACCACGCGCGGACGCCGCGCCCTGGCGGTGGGCATGGGACTCGCGGCGCTCCTGTCGCTCGCGACATACGTGAACACGTTCACGCCCATCCTGCCGGTGCCGGCGCGCCGCGACCCGGTCGCGCGCGCTGCCGGCTGGGACGATCTGGCCAGGACGGTGAACCGCGCGTACGCCGCGCGTCTCCCGCTGTCGTCATACCGAACGTGGGTCGCGGCCGACCGCTACCAGGAGGCGGCGGCGCTCGCGTTCCATCTGCCCGACCGTCCGGAGACGTTCGCCCTCAACCTCACGACGCGCCCCAACCAGTACGACTTCTGGCCCGCGTTCCGCGATCGCGCCCAGCCGCGCGACGCGATGATCCTCGTCGTGGACGAAGTCGCCGGCGAGCATCCGACGGTCGCGTTGCTCTCGCCGCATTTCTCGGCCACGACGCGGGGCGAGCTGGCTGTACTCGCGCGCGACGGCGATCCGGTGAAACATCTGCGCATCTGGGTGCTCGACGGCTGGCGTGGCACCTGGCCCGGGCCCCGGCTACGTTCTGCCCAATGACTCCCGCAACGAAGCGCGTCGCCGCCGACCTCGACAATTGGTTCACTCGCGAGGAGAGTCGCACCCGGGCCGAGCTGGACGAGTTTCTGCGCATCCCCAGCGTGAGCGCGCGGTCGGAACACAACGCGGACACCGCGCGTTGCGCGCAATGGCTTTCCAACCGGCTGCGCTCCATCGGCATGACTGCAAGCGTACACGCTACGCCCGGCCACCCGATCGTACTCGGCGAGTGGCGGCAGGCGGGCCCTGACGCGCCCACCCTGCTGGTGTACGGCCACTACGACGTGCAGCCCGCGGAGCCCCTGGAGCTGTGGACCAGCCCGCCCTTCGAGCCGACGGTGCGCGACGGCAAGCTGTTCGCGCGCGGCTCGGTGGACGACAAGGGTCAGCTGTACATCCACGTGAAGGCCGCTGAAGCCTTGCTGCGGGAGCGCGGCAAGCTGCCGCTGAACCTCATCGTGCTCGCCGAAGGCGAGGAAGAAGTCGGGAGCGACAACCTGGCGGCGTTCGTGGCGAAGAACGCCGGCCGGCTGGCGTGCGACGCGGTAGTGATCTCCGATTCGTCCATGTTCGCGCCGGGACGTCCGTCGATACTCTCGTCGCTGCGCGGGATTGCGTACTTCCAGATCGACGTGACCGGCCCCGCGCAGGATCTGCACTCCGGCAGCTACGGCGGCGCGGTCGTGAATCCCGCGATGGCACTGGCGCGGATTCTCGCCACGATGCACGACGCGAAGGGGCGCGTCGCGATCAAGGGTTTCTACGACAAGGTGCGCACGTGGGACAGGAAATCGCGAGCGGTCATCAGGAAGCTGCCGTTCAAGGACGCCGCGTTTCGTCACGAAGCCGGAGCGCCGGCGCTGGGCGGAGAGACCGGATTCGGCACGCTCGAGCGCTTGTGGATGCGTCCCACGTGCGAAGTGAATGGCTTGCTCAGCGGCTACACGGGCGAGGGCGCCAAGACGGTGTTGCCGTCGAAAGCCATGGCGAAGGTGAGCTGCCGGCTCGTTCCCGATCAGGATCCTGCCAGGATCGCAAAGCTGTTCAAGGCACACGTGAAGCGCGTCGCGCCCAAGGGCGTGAAGGCCGAAGTGACGTACATCCACGGTGGGCATCCGTGGCGCGCGGAGCTGAGCGGCTCGCTGTACGACGCCGCGCGCGCCGCGCTCGAAGCCGCGTTCGGCAGGGCGCCGGTGGTCGTCGGCGAGGGCGGGTCGATCCCCGTGGTCGGCGACTTCGATCGCGTGCTCAAGGCGCCGGTGCTGCTCATGGGGTTCGGCCTTCCGGGCGAGAACGCGCATGCGCCCGACGAGTGGATCTCGCTCGAGAACTTTACGAAAGGTCTGCGCGCCGTTGCGACGCTGTACGAGGAGCTCGGTGGCGCGTCGTAAGCGTTGTACGTACACGCGGGAAAACGCGGAATCTGGTATAGAGGCTCGAGGCTTCAGGAATCAGAATCAGGCGTGAGGTTGCAAACCCTCAGTTCTGATTCTCGCCCCTGTACCCTGGCTCCTCTACACCAGATTCCACGGAGTCCGCCGTAAGTCAGAATCTCCATTCCCGGATGATAAAGAGTCCGAACGACGTCACCGCGGGGATCGGCTGCGCCGCCAGCGACGGTGGCACCAGCAGGAACCTCGGCTCGACCGACGCCTCGAAGCGCCAGCCCTTCGACGTCCGGTACTGCCCGCGAATACCGGGGTACTTCTGCGCCTGGAGCGCCATGAAGAAGTTGCGGCTGAGGTATTTCCCCGCCTCGATGCGGGTGCTGGCCAGGAAATCGATCACGCCCCGCCCGCCGAGCTCCGTCGGAACGTCCGCGGGCGTGATGTTGAACACGTCGGCGCCAAGGCCCTTGGTCGCTTCGCCTTCCACCTCGTCCACCATGACACCCAGCGCGACCGCGGCAAGCCGCCGCATCGCGAGCGCCGCTCCGACGCCGATGAGGTTTCCGGTCGCCGTCGCGCCCGTGAGTCCGGAGCCCTCGGACTGCAGGAGAGAGGACGTGCTCCGTCCGAACGCGAGGTAGCTCAGCAGGTCCGACTGCGAGATGGGCGGTTGCGCGTCGCTCTCGAGCGTCAGTTTGGGTTTTCGGAACGTGCCGCCAATCACCACGCGGATATTGAAGTTCTGGCGTCCCGTGAGCGAGACCTCGTATTCCCCGGTCGCCTGGAGCGCCGGATTGAGCTCCGCGCCGCCTACGAACGTCGCCGATCCCCTCTTGATCTCGAACCGCTTGCTGAAAAACGTGTATTCGCCACGCTCGGTCGAAATCACTCCCGTGAGCGCGAGCGCGCCGGCGGACCGGTGCACTCGCACGGGCTCCTCCGTGAACAGCTCGATGTTCGCCTCGCGCGATCGCAGCCACGTGTTGCGGCTCACGGTGACATCGACGTCGAGGCGCAGGTTCTCGAAGAGCCGGTCGGTCTTCGGGAACAACTCCTGGTCGCCCAGGAGGGCCGTGTCCACGACCGCGAACACGGCGGGATCTCCCGGATTGACCAGCAGCTTGCTGTTCGGCTCCGGGATGTAGATCACCCCTTCGCGGATCTGGACCAGGCCGGCCACATACAGGTTGGTCAATGGTCCGGTGACACTCAGCCCGACGTCCGCGTCGAGCCGCCCATTATCGCTGTGCAGGACCTCGGCGTTCGCGCCGGTCAGGCTTAGGTCGAACGCCGGCGTGCGCCAGTCGCCGACGGCCACGCGACCGGCGAGCCTCAGAGGCCCTCGCCTGCTGACGCCGGCGATCGAATCCACGAACACCGTGTCGCGCGTCATGCGAATCGACCCGTTGATGCCCTCGACCAGCATCCCCGTGCTGACGATGCGGATAGATCCGTTGAGCCACGTGATGCCGCCCGCCAACGATGGTCGGCGCAGGGTGCCGCGCATCGCGAACGCGCCCGCCGCTTTTCCACGGATCTGCTCCACCTGGTCCGTGAATCCCGGAATCAGGTCGAGCGGCAGGCTGTCTCCGGTGACGTCCAGGCGTATCGGCGTGTCGAGCAGCGGTCGACGCCGGGCGTCGCCAAGCCCGAGGTGGATCGCGAGCGTCGCGTCGGCGACGACGGACGCGTGGCCGTTGCGGCGCAGCAGCTCTCCACGCGCGTTCAGCGAGCCACTGGCGTAACTGAACGTCGCGCGCGTCTCCGGGATGGTGGCCCCGTTGAATTCGCCGTTCACCAGTCCCGCGGCCCCATGGAAGCGCGGATCGCGTGTCGTTCCTTCCAGCTTCCCGCGCGCCGTCAGGATGCCGCGGACCCCGAGGTCGCTTTGCAGGAAGGTCGCGACGTCGGCGACCTGAAAGTTCTGCACGTCGACTGTCAGATTCGCGCCGGCCACGCCGCGAGCGGGAATGATGCCGGATGCCTGCACGAGCCCGCCGGTGTTGCTGCGCAACTCCGCATCGCGCACTTCCACTTCGTCGGAGCTCCAGGAAACCGTCGCGGGACGCGAGAGTTGCCAGATCGTCGTATCCATTCGCAGCGCCAGTTGCTCCACCCGTGCCTGGCGCCTCGGTCCCAGCACGAAGGCGCCGCTGACCGAGTAGTCGCGATCGTCGCCCTGCCGCACCACGAGGGCGATTTCCCCGGACGGACGACTGTAGGCGAGACGTCCTTCGATGCTGTCGAACGCGAACCCGGCGATGCTGATGCGGCTTCCCTCGACGCCAAGCACGATGCGCGGTGCGGCTTGTCCCCGGCGAATCCACGCGTACTCCGCGCGGAGAAGTCCGGCGGCATGACCGCGCGCGATCACGTCGTCCGCCGCCAGGCGGCCGCGCGTGTCGAACTCCCGCACGTTGCCATGCAGGGTACCGGCCGCGTACAGGCGTCCCGACAGCGCGCTTCGGGCCAGCGAAGGCGGCATGTCCACGGGGATGCGTGGCATCGGGCGGCCGGTCGCCGCGCGCTCGACCTCGGTCTCCCGGGCGATGCGGATCGAATCCGCGCGGGCCCGCGCGATCGCGCGCGCCACGAGCGCCGGCCGCGGGCGCATGAGCGTGGTGTCCTCTGCACCCGGAATCAGGTGGTTGTACGCGGCGAGCGAATCGACCGCGACCGTGTATCGCAGTTCGCCCGCCCGTCCCGCGACCAGTCCAAAGGTGCCCGCCGCCTCGACGGTCGTGCCCGAGCCGCTCGCCATCAGCCGTTCCACGGTGGCCAGCCCGTTTCGCAGCGCGACGCGAATCGATCCGCTGTCGACGGCGACGCTGTCCCACGAGGACGCCGCGAACTCGGCCGCGATCGCGCCGTTCATCGTTTCCGGGCGCGTGCCGCTTCCCCGCGCGCGCACGTTCGCCGTCAAGCGCGTCCTAGGCGCCGAGGACATCACGGCGTTGAGGTTGAGCGACCGCAGGCCGCCGGTGAGGTCGTAGTGCGGAACACGACCGTCGAAATTCAACCGGCCGTTCGCGCTGGCGAACCCACCGCCGGGAAGCCGGAGCGCCGTCGCGATGCGGAAGTCCGACGTCGTGCCGCTGACGTGGATCGGGCCCGTCGCGCCCCCGCGCAACCCGAGCGAGGGGACGAACAGCCCCACCTCGGTGAGCGAGAGCGGGCGCGCCTGCACGTCGACGTCGAACGAGTTCGTCCCTGCGAAGCGGAATTCCGCTCTCCCGCGCAACCGCGACAGGCTGCGGTCGAGATGCTCGGCGTCTCCCGAAATGGCGAGCCGGGTCCGGGCGGAGCCGTCGATGGTGAGGTTGCCCACGACGGTGCCGCCGATCGGCCCCAGGGTCCCGGCCAGCGGGCGATTCACCGCCTTGAGCAGCGACACCTGCAACGGATCGACGCGCACGCGGAGATTTCGCATCCGGAAGTCGCCGCCGCCGAACCCGATTGCGCCGCTCCCGGCCGCGCGGCTCGTGCCAGCGCTTGCGTCGTGAAACGCGACGTTGCCGGCGAGATGCAGCGCGTTGCGTCCGCCCAGGATGGCGAGCCGGCCATCGAGCGTTCCGCGCCGCGGCGACGTAAAGCCCGCCGCCACCTGTTCGACGAGCTTCGTGCTGACATTCGTGAACCGCACGTCCGTGTCGTGAATCGCGAACGTGTCCGCGAAGCCGATCGCGAACCTGCCGCGCACCCGCGCTCCATTGCTGCGCAGGTCCGCGTCGCGGACAAAATACTCCTGGGTGGTGCCACGCCATTCGAGTTTGAGTTTCAGCGGACCGCCGCCGTCGGACGGCAGGCGCGGGAAGACGAACCGGAAGTCGGCCAGGGCGGCGGGCTGCGCGTCAGCGACGACCGTCATGTCGCCGCCGTCGAACGTGTAGCGTCCGTCCCCCCGGATCAGCGATCCCGGCAGACGCGCAGTCACGTCCGTCCACCAGATCGAGTCGTTGTCGAACCTCAGGTTGCCGGCGAGATCGCTGATGATCGCGGCGGGAGGGCGGAAGGGGAGCGCGACCATGCTCAGGGTCGCGATCCGGGCCAGCCGGTCCTGAAAGCCCGGCTGCGTGATGCGCATCAGCGGCACCCGCGCCGTCACCTCCCGCAGCTCCACCACTTTCTGGAATCCGGTGCCCGAGCGGATGACCTTCACCCGCTTCTTCCCGCCGAGCGCTATCCGGACCGAGCTGTCCTGCGCCGCGCGCGAAAGAGTGGTGTCCGGCTTCCACGGCGACCGGGCGAGAAGCTGCCCGTCCACCACCGTGAGATCGCGCAGGATGATCCACGGAAAGCCCTTGCGCCGCTCGCTGCGCGGCTTCGTCGGATCCGATGGCGGAAAGATCCGCTGGTAGTTCCACTTGCCGCCCGGCGGCCGGTCCAGAAAGACGATCGGCTGCACCACGTGCACGCTGCGGAGATCGATCTTTCGCGTGAGCAGATCGAGGATGCGGTATCGCGCGCTGACGCGTTCGGCGGCAAAGAAGGGCTGGCCGGCGGAGTCACGGATCGCGACCGCCTCGACCGTCGCGCCCGTGAGCAGGTTCCCGCGCACGCGGCCGATGGTCACCTGACCGTTCAGGGCGTTCTCGAGCTGGCGCACCGCGAATCGGCGCACTCGCTCGCGGCCCCAGTTCGTCTGCGCCAGTACGAACGTCGCGGCAACCGAAACCAGCAGCGCCGTCACGAGGATGATCGCGGTCCACTTGAGCACCTGAACCGCCACGCCCCCAAAGCGCGACGCTCCTGGTGCAGGATGGCCCGTTGCGGCGCCCATCAGAATGCCTGCCCGATGCTCAGGTGCAGCACCATCCGGTTGAACAGCGACCAGAATCCCCGGGCAGTGCCGCCGCCCACCCATTCGCGGCGCTGGACCAGCGTCACGAGCACCTCTTGTCCGATGCTGTCGCTCACCGTCGTGACGACGTCGAGGGCTTCGCGCACTTTGGGGTTGTAGCCAACGTCGATGCGGATCGGACCGACCGGTGACCGGTATCGGAACCCGACACCGGGCGTGATCGCCCCCGTGCCGTTTACGAGCTGTGTGATGTCGCTGAGACTCCGCAGCTCGCTGCCGCCCAGGATGGCGCCATCGAGGAACACCGCCCACTCCATCCTCGTTCCGAAAGGCACGCGATACTCCACGTTCCCTTCCACGAGCGACGTACCCCCCACCGGCCGGGGCGTGAAGGCGCGATTCTCCAGCACGGGGTTGTTGGGATCGCACAGCTCGATCGTGACCGCCGTGGTCGTGTCGCAGCCCGCGAGCGCCAGGTCGGATGGCGGGATCGTGAGGATGCGAGGCCCGAGCTGGTTCTCCTCGTACCCGCGAACGGACTGCGAGCCGCCCGCGTAAAAGCGGGTCGCCGGATGCAGCAGCTCGATGCCAGTCCGATTGCCGGCGAGCGGCCGCACATATCCGAGGCGCAGGCGGCCTGCCAGCACCTGCGACCGTGGGTCGCGGCTCGCGTAGCGGAAGTGCGTGTACGCCGACGCCTCCGCGAAACCCCGGTTGAACCGGTAGTCCGACAGCGTGGCGCGCGACGCATGTTCGAGGTCGATGCGCGCGATGTAGCCCTTCGTGGGGTTGAACGGAATGTCGCTCCGGTCGATCGCCGCGCTGAGCTGGATCGGCGAGAGCGACTGGTGCAGCCGCAGCGACTCGACCGTCGCATTGTCGCATACGCCAAAATTGATGCAGAAGTAGACGTCGCCGGCCTCGACGCGGGTGATCTCGAAGCGATAGCCCGCACTCGCCGTCGCGCGCGGCGCGAGCGTGCGCGTAAAGACGAGCTGGCTCCCGTAGCCCTTGTCGATGTACACGGCCGGAGTCGCGCGCCGGTGCGCGAAACCGCCAATCGAGAGCGCGTTCTCCGGCTGTCCCAGCCACGCGGGCTGCGTCAGGTCGACACTCACCTGCCAGGTGGGCACCATGAACGCCGAGCTGTCGAAGAAGTCGGTCGCCGGCTCGCGAAAAAAGCCGCGGCCCTCGAGCGCCTGAGCCCCCAGGTTCCCGATGATTCCGGTGATGTCGAACTGGCGTCCCCCGCCAAACAGGTTGTAATTCGTGTAGCCGCCGTCGACCTGGATGTAGTCGATGTTGTTGACGCCCGCCGCAACGCGGGCTTCATGCATCTTCGTCTCGCGCACCTCGATGTTGATGTTCTTCACGCTGTCCGGGCGCGGCGGGATGCTGAATGACGCGAGGCGGAACAGGTTCGACTCGTACAGGTTGCGCTGGCTCTCCAGCAGGTCGACGTAGCGGAAGACCATGCCCGGCCGCAGCAGGATCGTGTTCTGGATCGTTCGCGCCGACACCTCCTGGTTGCCGCGCACCGTGATCGACCCCACCGTGGTGCGCCAGTTGGCCCGCACGCGCAGCAACACGTCGGCGCTCGGTTTTCCGGGGTCCACCGTGATGACCGTGTCCACCTCGGCGTCGGCGTAGCCGCGGTCCCACATGGCGAACTGGAAGCCCATTCGCATGGTGTCGAGCACCACGAGGTTGAGCGGGTCTCCCTCGCGGAGAATCGACAGGCGGTTCACCCGCCGCTGGCTCAACACCGCGGTGTCGTGCTCGATGCGGAGCGAAGTGATGACCGTCGGTCGTCCTTCGCGAATGTCGAACACCACCCTCACCGCGCCATCGGCGATCCGTGTCACGCTCGTGTCCACCTGCGCCTCGCGAAAGCCGCGCTTCCAGTAGAACACGAGGATGCGGAGCACGTCGCGCCTGAACTCATCGCGGTCGAGGTACTTGCGATCCACGAACGTCGGCGAGCGGCTCAACCGGCAAAACGGCGTCAGGAGCGGGGACCTGCAGGTGCTCCTGCTGGTCGATATCGCGCGCGCCAGGTCGGCGCGACTGACGCCGTGGACGCCGTTCAGGTCTAAGTCACGGACCTCGGGCGCGTTCCGCTGGTCTTCGCTTTGCGCGCGGAGATTCGATGGCGCGAGCGCAACGACAGCTGCGACGAGAGCAACGGCAACCGCGCGCGCGCGCGCCCTGGCGTGAGCAGGGCGGTGCATGGCGGGCTAGAGTAGAGCAAGCGCGGTGCCCGCTGAGCTGAACCACGGGATGCAAAAGGCGGGATACAGGACGGAGCGAGCACATCCTTAGCCCCGATTGCATCCCGCGGTTCGCCTCTCGCTGTTACGCGCCCTACAGCCCCGCCAACAACGTGTCGTTGTTCTGCGTCGCCGCGATCCGTTTGATCAACCACTCCATCGCCGACTGGGGCGGCATCTGCGCCAATCCACGCCGCAGCGTGTGCACGGCCTCCACCTGCTCGGCCTTGAACAGCTTCTCCTCGCGCCGCGTGCCGCTGGTCGCGATGTCGATTGCCGGATAGATGCGCTTGTCCGCGAGTGAGCGGTCGAGCTTGATCTCACTGTTGCCCGTTCCCTTGAACTCCTCGAAGATCACGTCGTCCATGCGCGACCCGGTCTCGACCAGCGCGGTGGAGATGATCGTCAGTGAGCCGCCGCCCAAGCTCTCGGGAATCGCGCGCGCGCTCCCGAAGAACGCTTTCGGCTTCGCCATCGCGGTCGCGTCCAGTCCACCCGAAAGAGTGCGTCCGGTCCCTCGTTCAGCCGTGTTGTGCGCGCGGGCCATGCGCGTGAGCGAATCCAGGACAATAATCACGTCCTTGCCCATCTCGACGAGACGGCGCGCGTGCTCCATCACCATTTCCACCACGTCCACGTGGCGCTGCGCCGGCTGGTCGAAGCTCGACGCGATCACTTCGCCCACGCCCCACGAGATGGCCTCGCTCACTTCCTCGGGACGCTCGTCCACGAGCAGGATGAGGAGCACCGCCTGCGGGTGATTGATGACGATCCCTTCGGTGATGGCGTGCAGCAGCGTCGTCTTGCCCGCGCGTGAGGGTGCGACGATGAGCGCGCGCTGTCCGTAGCCGATGGGCGCGATCAGATCGATGGCGCGCCGCGTGATCTCGTGCCCGCCCTTGGCCGGGCGCCCCGTCTCGAGGGAGAGCTTGCGTTCCGGGTACGTGGCCGTGAGCGTCTGAAAATCCTGCCGCTTTGCGGCGACCGCTGGGTCCGCGCCGTTGATCGTCTGCACGTCCATCACCGACGTGCGTCCCCGCGGGTCACGACCGATCAGCGCGTGCAAGTGGTCACCCTTCCTGATGCCGTGCTGGCGCACGAGCCCCGGAGCGATCCAGGCATCACCCGGCTCGGCGAGATAGCTCGAGGCCGCCCTGCGAATGAAGCCACCGTCGCGTGAGGGATCGAACCATCCCTGCGTGTCGCCGACCGGGGTCAATGTGACTGGCGCGTTGGCCTGCTGCTCGACGCCGACGCCACCGCCTCCACCGCCGGCTTCGCGACCGCCGGGCCCGCTTCCACCACTCCCACCGCCTCCGCGGCGTCCGCGGCCGCGATGTCTCCGGTGGCGGCGTCCGTTGCGCTCGAAGCGCTCGCCGCGCTCGCGGTCGCCGCGCTCGCGTCTGGGGTGCTGGCCGTCGCGCTGACCGCCGACCTGACCCGCTGTGGGCGAGTCGGAGCCATTGCCGTCACCGCTCCCCTCGCCGTTGCCGCCGCCCGGTGCGGCTTCCGGTCCGCCGCCCTCGTCCTTCTCGTTGTCGGCCCTGCGTCGATCGAGGCGGTTGTCTGTGGGCGCCTGATCGTCGGCGGAAAAGGAGGGCGGGGTACCCCCGTCGGATGATCCGCTTTCGCGGTACGGATTGTCGTCTTGTGTGTCCATAACGGAACTATGCGGCAGGCCGGTGCCGTCCCGCGTTCGCGGGCGTGGCTCGGCTTTGGCTATTCTGCCGATGTTGAGAGAAGTGCTCGACTCGATGCGAGGCTCCAGGCCGCAACGCGGCGCGGAGCGCTCCACGGATGTTGTGAGGCTATGCTTGCGTTTGTGACGCGACCGCAGCGCGGACTCCGCACGCGCCTCGGGCACGACTGCCCAGTCAGGCGAAACTACATCGCGGCTCCTCGCCCAGATCCACTCATCGCCGAGGGAGGGGGAGTATGTCCGCGTGTTCGGCCGGAAGGACGATACGAAAGGTCGTGCCGGCGGACGGCTGAGAGTATCGCGACTGACACCGCTCCGCGCAACCCCGTCCCTACACGAACCTTCCAGCCTTCGGGCCGGATTACCACGCCAAACGCGTGCCTGATTAGGCTTTCACGCGTGAATCTACCCTCCACGCCGGACCCAGGGCCCGACACTGTCCGCGACCCCGCGGCGCGCATTGCGGCCGCCTTGAGTCGTTACGAAAAAGACGACAACCTCGGCGCGCTCCTCGACGAGATTCGCTCGATCGCGAAGAACGCGGACCCCGACACCCTGATCTCGGCGACGGAACTCTATCGGGACCGCCACGAGGTGGTGATCCCGGTGTACGAGCACCTCGTGGCGCTGCGGCCCTCCGACGCGCGCGCGCTGGTAACCCTCGCCAACGCCTACTGGCTGACGGGTCGCGGTCCGGACGTCGTGGGCGAGCTCGCAGGTCGTGCCCGTGCCGCCGACGCCGCAAACCGAGGAGCGTGGCATCTGTGGGCGCTTTCGGAGCCGGACGTTCGAACACGCATGGACCGCTGGCACGCCGTGAGCGAGCGATTCCCCGAGGATCAGCTGGCGCGCGCGGCGCTCGCAGACAACGCGGCGAGCGTGGCGGGAGCGGAGCACGATCCGCTGGCTCTGGACCTGGCGATCAGGACTTATGAAGGGTTGTGGCAGGAGGCGCCGACTCCCACACAGCGGCGGGCGCTGGAAGAGACGCTGGAGGTGCTCAGAAAGTGGACGTTGTAGATGGGTTCTGGGTGTTGGGTATCGGGTGTTGTGTCACCCAGCACCCAACCACCTAGCACCTACGCACTCTGGTCCGCCGCACCGCTTTCGCACCTACGCACCCACTCGAACAGATACTTCAGCTCGAATGGCTTGCGCAGCAGCTTGCAGCCGCACGCCTCGACGAGTTCCTGGCCCCGCATGGTGATGTCTCCGGTCGTGAAGAGCGTGCGCGTCCGCAGATGCGGCTGGACGGCTGACGCCAACTCGAACAGCGCGTCGCCGCGCAGGTCCGGGATGCGCAGGTCGATGACCATCAGGTCCACGCTGCCGCCGCGAATGATCGACATCGCCGTCTCGCCGGAGAGCGCGGTGGACACGCGATACCCCGAGCGGATCAGCGCAAGCGACAGTGCCCGGCAGATCGCCGGTTCGTCGTCGACAAGGAGTACGTGCGTCTGTGGAGGCTGCATGATCCCAAATTCTGGTTGTCCGGGTCACGAGCGGCCTCGCCCGTAGACTTTTTTCGTCCGCGTCGGGCGACGCACGCCATCGGCGAGCAACGCCACGAACTGATCCGATTCGACCTGCTTGCGCACCATCCTCGGCGTGTAGCCAGTGAGAGTGCGCATGTGCTGCACCAACTGGAACTGCGAGGAGTAGCCGGCC
This sequence comes from uncultured Gemmatimonadaceae bacterium, assembly GCA_963724885.1. Taxonomy (GTDB): domain Bacteria; phylum Gemmatimonadota; class Gemmatimonadetes; order Gemmatimonadales; family Gemmatimonadaceae; genus DASPMP01. The sequence goes on from CAVRWG010000005.1 coordinate 2,307,264, forward strand.
TTCGCGGCCACCTCCTTGATCTGTCGTCCCGGGTCCCGCAACAGCGAGTACACCCTTACCAACCGCGCCGCGGCCACGAGGAGACGCGGCGAATGGATTCCCGCGATCTCCAGTTGCCGGTACAGCGTCCGTGGTATCGCTCCGGCTGCAGCGGCGAGATCCTGCGCGTTGCGGAAGCGCGCGGGCGAGCGAAACAGCAACTCGATCGCGCGTAGCATCGACGGTGGAATCCGGCCGAGTTCCGGGGCGAGCAGACGGAGCATCTGTTCGCTCAGCGCCTGACCGGGCACGCGCTCGAGCAGCTCGAGGAAGCGGCGTCGCTCGTCATCGAACCGGTTGAGCACCACGTGCTCGATGCCCGCCCGGCCCAGTGTAAGGATCGCTCGCATAGAAACGGGCGAGAGCGTCGTATACACAACGATGGGCAACGCGGGGAGCTGTCGGTGAATCTCGAGGATCGGCTCCGTCGTCGGCTTGCCGTCCGCGACCGGATCAACGACCAGGATGTCCGTGACGCGTAGCAGGACTGTGGCTCTCAGGTCCTCCCATCCCGCGGCGGGGATGAGCGAATGCTGCGAGCCGAGAACAATTGTGAGATGCGTCTGGAGCTGACGGGGCAGATAAGCGACGACGTCCACGTAATGCCGGTTCGGATGTCATAAAACCGCACATTCATGTCACAAAATGCGGGTTTACGGTCCGTTCGGCGACCCCAGATTGGCTGAGTTGCTTCCGCCAGGAAATCAACGCCACCACCTGGAGCACCGCACATGTCTCGTCGCCACCTCACCTACGCCGTCCTGGTCATCACCTCCGTTGTGCTTGCTGCGTGCTCGCAGCCCATGGCCCCGGTTGCAAACGACACTGCTGCGATGTGCGGGTGGGGCTCAGGCTCAGGAAAAGCCTGCGACTGACCTGGCGCTCTGTCGCGTGAGCCGGTCATGAAACACCGGCCGTCTCGCGCAGTGCTCGAATAGCGTTCGCCACTTCCTCGACCTCGAGCGGCACTGCGCTCGCGGTTCGATGGGGTGGCGTTGGTGCATCCACCATCGAGAGACCTTCCTCGGCCCGGAACACGAGCGCGCTCATCTGGTGCTTTTCGGCCATGGCCAATGCGCGCTCCAGGTGCCTGCGCGCCTTATCCGGCTGGGCAAAGCGGAGATATCCCTCGCCCTGGCTCGTCTCGAAGCCGATAGCGATGTACGGTGGCAGTTCTGCATCCGCGAACTGGCGGCGATACTGCTCGAAGAGCACCTCGGCACCGGTCTTGTACGAGATCTCCATCAGGTTCAGGAGCGCGATCCAGCGCTGGTACTGTTCCTGGGCGGTCACGGACAGCACGAGGTATGCGTCGCGCGCGGCGCTGAAAACGCCGAGATCGAGGAACGCCGTCGCGATGTCGCTGAGAATGCGGTCCCGTTCAGTGGGGCTCTGGGAGAGTTGCAGCGCGTCGTAGCCGAACTGGATCGCCAGCTCGTATTGTCCGCGAAGCCTCGCGACTTCTGATCGATCGTGCAGAGCGCGGGACCGCACATCGCGCAGATTGGCGCCCGTCGCCTGCCGGATCGTGTCGTCGAGGATGGCCTCCGCGCGCGGCAGGTTGCCGCGCAGGATGGCAAGTCTCGCTTCGCCGACGCGCGCTCGCAGAACGCCGATGATGTCTCCCACGGACGAGGCTATCCGGGAGGCCGCGTCGAAGGCCTCGGTCGCGTCGTCGATGTGGTGGAGGTTGCGGTAGCACTGCCCCAGCCTGAGATGCGCCGCGATGCTCGCGTCGCTGTCTTCGATCGGGTGCAGGTGCGCAAGCACCGAATGATAGACATCGGCCGCGAGGCGCCAGCTCGCGTCGTACTCCAGCGCCTGCCCATACGCCATCAACGGCGTGACAACGACGTGGATGTCCGGCTTGCTGGACTGCAGCGCGTCGAGCACCCGGCCGAGGATCGCGCGCACCGGCTTGCCTTCGTCGATGTCATCGATGGCGGAGCCGATGCCCCGAAGGCTCCAGCCCTCGTCGGCTACGGGTCCATCCTCGAGCCATGAATCGACGAGGCGCAGAACCAGGAGACCGGCGGTGATTGCGCCGGACCGCGGATCGTTCTCGTCCAACGATCCGATTTCTTCAAAGAACGGAAGGTGCTTCAGCTTGCGTTGGTGTGACTCGAACACTCGAATTCCTCCGGGGCCGCGCGAATCTGATTCACGCAATCGGTCGCCCGAAAAATCAGTCGAGCGTTCACGCTGACAAGTAGCGTTTTAGGACATTCTCTATGGCGTTTTGAGACATTGTCGTGGCGTTCGAGTGCGCGACGTCACACTTTGTTGCGCTGCTCGTCGGGCCGCCACAGTAGAATTACTGTATGCGCGTTCCCATCCCGCGCACGACCGGGCTCAGGGCGCCGCGCTTGACGTGGCGCGCGGAGTCGCCGCGGACGCCGGGCCTGGCGTCGCCGCTCCACCGTTCCACACGAACCTCGTCGTGGTCTTGTCCAGACGATCCAGGGTCTGCTTCACCACGTCTGCGTACGCGATGACTCGTGGCAACTGACGCCCGTTGAACTCGGGATCGAACGGGCTTCGCGCGGGCCCGCCACTCACCTGCAGCACCGTCGCGTAGTCATAGCTCGTGGTGCGCGTCGTCCGCGGGTCCGTCCATGACCCGCGCCACGCCAGCTCGCGGTTCTTCGGCCACAACCCCTGCGGCAGCGCGAACGTCCGCACCTTGTAGCCCGGCACCACGCTGTCGATCGCCAGCTGTCCGCGCGCAATCTGCTCCTGCACGAACGCGTCGGGGAACTTGCTCAACTGCGCGTGCCACAGCGTGTGGTTGCACAGCTCGAATCCGTTATCGGCGAGCCATTTCACTTTCTGGTGACGCCACTCGCTCTTTTGTCCGCGCCACTTTTCCTTGTCGCCGAAGAACGCGTGTCCGGCGTCGGCCGCGGGCAACAGACAAAACGTCGCGCGTCCCTTCCAGTCGGGATGCTTCTTCGCGAAGTCCATCCACATCCCGATCACGGTCGCCGAGTCGATCTCCAGTTGCCCGTTCCGTTCCACATAGGAGAACTGCTCCGGCGACGCGTCGTCGAACGTGAACACCACCGGCGACATTCCGGGCGGCACGTCGCTGAAGTCCTTGCCCACCATCTGCGCGACGGTGATCGGCCGATAGCCGCGGTCGTACAGCGTCTGCAGGTCGCGCTGGAACTCGGCGCGGGAAATCACGAACATCCCCGTGCTCGAATCGCCCACCACGTGGTACTCGAGAACCGGGATTCGACCCGTGCGGCCGCCAAATTTGGCGTACTCGGCGGTTGCTACCGGCCGCGCGGTGTCAGCCACCCCACCGGCGGAGTCGGCCGTCCCGGCTCCGGCATCGGCCGAGCGGCCACCGCAGCCTGACAGCGCAGCCCCCAAGACCCAGCAGCCAACACCCGCCAACCACCTTTTATCTCCACGCATCATCATTGCAGTACCGAACCCACGCGTAAGGAAACCAACCGTCTCGTTCGGCGTATCAGAATGTCTACCTTCATTCATATAGTATTAGCTGCGCCGAGCTGGGCGCCGAAGCCCACAGCGAGGAACCCGTTGTAGATGTCTTTCACCGACAGAATTCACAAATTGAGCCAGCGGTTCCGCGCGCCCTCTCCTGAGCCCGCGCGAGTCTGGCTCAGGCGTAGCTGGTGGAAGCTCTCGCTTCTTGGCGCCGCCATCGTCGGCGTAGCGGTCCTGAACTCGTGGCTGCTCACCTGCGGGTTCTACGGCTGTCCCTCGCGCGCCGAGGTCCGCGCCTATCGTCCCAACGAAGGCGGCCGCATCCTCGACCAGAACGGCGAGGTGATCGGAAACCTCGCGATCGTGCGACGCCTCAACGTGTCGCTCGACAAGATCCCGAAACACGTCCGTCAGGCGTTTGTCGCCACGGAAGACAGACGATTCATCAAGCACAACGGCATCGACTGGATCGGTGTCGGCCGGTCGATCGTGCGCAACGTCACGTCGTTCGGCGTGCGCGAGGGCTTCTCCACCATCACGATGCAGGTGGCGCGGAACAGCTTCCTGGCGCAGCGCTACAATGGGCGCTCGCTGCGACGCAAGCTGATCGAGCTGCGGCTCGCGCGCCTGCTCGAGGCAGAGCTTCCCAAGGAGACGATCCTCGAGCACTACCTCAACGTCATTTACCTCGGCAACGGCGTGTATGGCGTCGAGGCCGCGAGCCGCGATCTCTTCGGCAAGGGCGTGAGCCAGATCTCGCTCGCCGAGGCCGCGCTGCTCGCCGCGCTGCCCAAGGCGCCGTCGTACTACACGCCCCGCGATCATCCGGACCGCGCGCTCCGCCGTCGCAACCTGGTGCTCGCGCTCATGCGGGAGCAGGGATACATCGACGCGGCGAACGCGCAGCGCGCCACTTCGGCGCCGATGAAGATCGCGAAGACCGAGTGGCGCCCCTCGCAGTATGACCAGTACGGCGCCATCGATGCCATCCGCGCGCTCGTGGACTCCGTGATGCCGGATGCGCTCAGGGAAGGCGACATCGTCATTCACACGACCATCGACGCGCGCGCGCAGCTGTCGGCGGACCGCGCCGTCGCGCGCCACGCAGTGTCGATCCAGAACCAGGGCTGGAGCAACAAACAGCGGCTCCAGGGCGCGCTCGTCGCGCTCGATCCCGCCAGTGGCGACATTCGCGCGCTGGTTGGCGGCCGACGTGCTCGCCGCGGCGGCTTCATCCGCGCGGTCAGCGCCAAGCGTCAGCCGGGGTCGGCGTTCAAGCCGTTCGTCTACGCCGCCGCTCTCGCTGCCGGCGTCTCGCCCGGCTCCATCGTGGACGACGAGCCGGTGGAAGTGATGGTCGGGAACGAGCCGTGGATTCCCGCGAACTACGACGGGAACTACCAGGGCCGCACCACACTGCGCCGCGCGCTGATGGTTTCGGCGAACGCCGCGACGGTTCGAGTGAGCCGCGCAGTGACGGAGCAGGCCGTGATTGCCGCGGCCCAGCGCAACGGGATCACCAGCGAACTGCAGCCACACCCGTCGCTCGCGCTCGGCGCCATGGAAGTGACGCCTCTCGAGCTGGTGACGGCGTATGCGCCGTTCGCCAACGGCGGGGTACGCGTGCGGCCGCGGCTCGTCACGCGCATCGAGGCGGCGGATGGCAACGTGCTCTGGAGTCAGGAGGTCGAGCGGATGCAGGCGATGGATCCGCGCGATGCCTATGAGATGACATCCATGCTGCGCGGCGTCGTGGACTACGGGACGGGTCGCGTGGTGCGGAACATGGGCGTGCAGGGTCCCGTGGCGGGCAAGACCGGCACCACCAACAACGGCGCCGACGTGTGGTTCATCGGCTACACGCCGTCACTCGTCGCTGGCGTCTGGTTCGGCTACGACACGCCACAGCAGATCGCCGAGAACGCCGCCGGCGCACGCTTCGCCGCTCCGGCGTGGGTGGACTTCTACAAGAACGGATGGACGGAACGGAGCAATGCCCAGTGGCTGCCGCCGGAAGGAATGGTCTCGGCGGTCATCGACCCCGAGAGCGGCGAGCTGGCCACGGAGTATTGCCCGCGTCGCGTGCGAGAGTGGTTCAAGCCCGGGACCGAGCCTCAAACGCAGTGCGAGATGCACATCTACCAGGATCCGGTGATCATCGCGGATGACGGGACGGTGATTCCGCGCCACGCCGAGGACTGGCTCGAGGATCTCGGGAAGCGGCTCAAGCGGATCCTGCGCTTCTAGCCTGCGGGCAGGCTTCCACCTGGCGTAAGGCTATCGCGGACCACGCGGACGACGCGGAAAAAACACGCGGACCTGCAACTGCACCTGTTGGTTCCTTGGCGCGAGAGACTGTCGCACCAGGAAACAAAACCGCAGCTGTTGCAGGTCCGCGTCTGTTGTCCGCGTGTTCCGCGTCGTCCGCGATAACCTTCTGCGACAAGGACTCTCGGCGTGTGCAGTTATCCTAGAGCACTCCGAGCTCCGTTGGCGCGAACCCCGGAAAGACTCGCTCCAGCGCGCCGGCTCCGAGGTGCTTGCGAACCACTTCTCCGAACACCGAACGGAAGTCCGTCGTCAGGGCCAGATCGCGTCCCTCGTTGAGCTGCTCCGGCTCGAGTCCCGGCCAGCGACCGTGCACCGTGCCGCCTTTCACGGAGCCACCGATCACGAAGAGGCACCCAGCGTGGCCGTGGTCGGTTCCGGCGCTGCCGTTCTGCCTCGCGGTGCGCCCGAACTCCGACATCGTCAGGATCACGACGTCGGCCATCCGATCGCCCAGGTCCGTGACCAACGCGTTGATCGCCTGCGCGAAGTCGGTCAGGCGGTTGGCCAACTGTCCCGTCGCCCCACCTTGGTTCACGTGCGTATCCCAGCCACCCACGTCGGCGAACGCGATCTCCAGCCCGATGTCGGACTTGATCAGCTGCGCGATCTGCCGCAACCGTTGGCCGAACTGCGACCTCGGGTACTCGGCTCCGTTCCGGGCCTGGTACTGCGCCAGGTTGGCGGCTTTCAGGATCTTCATCGCCTCCACCATCTCACCGCCCGCCGCGTGCACCACGTCGGCGCGGCCGGTGGCGTACATGGACTCGACATTCGCGGCCGCCGGACCGCTGGCGCGGATCGCGAACTCCTCGATCGCGTTCATCGCGACCGACGCCTCGGGTCCCATCAGGATTCGCGGCGTCTGCTGCGTCATGGAAACGGCACGGAACAGGGATGAGTCCCTTCCATGTCCTCCACGCGCTTCGCGGGCACCAGGTCCGCAGTCCTCGCAGGTGCCCCTCGCGGCGAGGTAGCGGTTCAGCCACCCGTCCTTTGTTCCCTTCACGTCGGGTGTGCCGCTCTCCATGTAATCCTGCGCGTCGAAGTGCGACCGCGTGCTGCTCGGGCTCCCGACGGCATGCACCGGCGCGAGAATACCCTGACTCCACAATCCCTTGAGCGGCGCGAGAGACGGATGCAACCCGAAGAATCCGTCGAGGTCGATCGCCGAGTTCGTCGCGGCGAGCGACGGGCGGGGCACCGCGATCGTCGGACGCAGCCGGTAGTACGCCGCCTCACCGTGCGGAACCACGACGTTGAGCGCGTCGGCCGCGCCGCGCTGGAAGAGGCAGACCAATACCTTGCCCCGGGCGTTGCCAAGGGTCGCGGCGCCACCGGTCAGCTGCTGGGCGAACACCGTCCTCCGCAGCAATGACGGGCTGAGCCCCACCGTGACGAGCGCCAGGGCGCCGTTTTTCATGAATACGCGTCTTTGCATCTCACCCTCGCGAGGCAGAAGCGTCCGCGCCGCTGCTATTCATCTCTTTTGGAATTCCGGGCTCGACAGTGTTGCGCCGAGCGTTGGATCCACCGTCGGAATAATGACCCCGGGCACCCTGCCCGACGCCACCGCGATCCCGAAATTCACGCGATTCACCATGGCGCCGGCGTTCAGCCATTCGGCTGCGGTGTCCGGCCAGCCATCGGGGGTCTGGCGCCCGAAAATCGGCTGACCCAGGCGGGCTACGGTCTGCGCCACGCGGGGCGTGTTGTCGGGCACCGCGTTCACCGCGCGGAACGCGCTTACGACCAGCTCGAACGGTGTCTTCACCTTGCTGCGGTATGCCGCCCGGCTGAAGAACTCCGGAGACGTCACCACGCAGCTCAGCGTCCGGCGAATGTCGCCATCGCTCGTCGAGAACACGCCGGAGCAGCGATCTACCAGGGCTGTCGGCGCAGAATCGCTGACGAACCGCACGACGAGTTTCCGGGTGATGTAGCGGGCGGTGGACGGATGCTTCGCCAGGATGTCGAGCACCTGCTCGCCGTCTTCGACCCCGCGGCCGCCGGCAAGCGGCACGCCGAGAACGGTCTTTTCGTCCGCATCGTGCGCCTGTGGCCGGAAGAGGAATACGCCCTGCTGCGGGTCGATGCTCCAGCCGGTGAGCGCGCGCGCCACCTCCACCACGTCCTGCTGTGTGTACCCGCCGTCCACGCCGAGCGTGTGCAGCTCCATCAGCTCGCGGGCATAATTCTCGTTGAGCCCGCGACCGCGGCCACGACCGAGACGGCGCCTCTGGTTGGCGGCCAACGTCCGGTGCGACGAATCGGCGATGCTCTGGGCATTGTCGAGGTAGAAGAGCATCGCGGGGCTCCTGGCCACCGCGCCCAGCAAGTCGCGAAACTTTCCAGTCGCGTTCGGACGGATGACGTCCCGGTCGTAGGACGGGATGTAGAGCCGGGTCTGGCCCTTCCCCTGGAAGACGCTGAAGTGGTTCTCCCAGAAATCCACCATCTGCTCGTACAGCTGGCGTTCGCTCACCGCGGCCCGCGCGATCTTGGCCGCGGCTACTTCATTGTAGGTCAGCTGGAGCTCGCGCCGCGTGCTCACTGCATCGGCCGACATGCGCGCGGCGCGGCCGGCGGAGCTGTCGCGCTGCTGCTGAACGCGCTGGGCCCTGACGTCGCGGAACAGCGCCGCGATGCGGCTGGTCGGCGTCCCCAGCGTCCGGTACGACGCGACCAGCGAATCCGCGCGCTTGTCCTCCAGTCGTTCCGGCACCAGCTGCAGGGCAATCCATCGCTCCAACCCGACCGAGCGTACCCGCTTCGCGTCGCCGGGCCGTGGGCCGTAGGCCAGCCGGTTCAGCGCGTGATCGATCTGCTCGTCCCGAGTCAGGTCCGACCTGATCGGGTCGGCCGCGAGCGGCGGATCCCACGCCCGCAGTCCGCACGCGGTTCCCCCTGCGAGGCAGGCAAGGGCCAGCCCGATAGCATATCGCATATCTGGATAGACGATCCGTCCCCCAATCCTGTTAAGCAAGGCCAAGCTGGCTTGCGCCCGCCTGTTCCCGCTCCTACGGTAAAGGGTTCGCGTTGCCGCCGTCGGCATCCCGCTGGCATCCCGCTGCTGCCCTGTTGGCACCCCGCAAGCCCGCATCTCGCTTCTAACGCTCTTGGAACGCCCCACTCGCGCCACTCGCGCGCAGCTGACGACGTCGGCGGACGACTTCGCCCTCGCCGCCACACCGGCCATCGCGGCCGCCGCCTCCGGGGGCACGCCAGCTTCGCTCCTCGCGGTCCGCGTGGACGCCAACGGGCAGCCACTCGGCGGCGGCGATTCCGGCAACACAGCCGCGCTTCGCGAGCAGGTGGTTGAGCTGATCCGGCGGAACCTCCGCGGCAACGACATCGTCGCGCATGCATCCAGCGAAGAGCTGCTCGTCCTGCTCCTCGGCGTCGCGCGCGATCAGGGCGTGCACATCGCGAGCCGCCTGTGCGCGGCCATCCGGAACCACGCGTTCGCCGGCAGTGGGGGCGACCGCCCGAAGGCCGGCATCACCGCCTCCATGGGGGTGGCAACGGCACCCGTTCATGGTGGTGATGTGGACGCGCTCGCCGGGGCCGCGCGTCTCGCGTGCGCACAGGTCAGCTCCGGCGGGGGCGACGGCTCGGCCATCGCGGGTTCCGCGAGCAGCGGCAAGACGACGCGGTCGCTGGATATCGGTCGCTTCATCGGCAGAGCAGAGGAGCTGGCGTCGCTTCGCCGGTGGCTCGACGAAGCCATCGCGGGATCTCCCCGGGCGGTCGCCGTGCTCGGCGAATCGGGGTCGGGCCGCGGCGCGCTGTTGCGGCAGCTCGCGCCCGAAGTGCGGCTGCGCGGCGGATCGCTGGTCGTCGCCCGCGCCCGCGTCGGCAACGTCCGCACTCCATATGGTATCTGGAGCCAGGTGCTCCAGGCTCTCCGGCGCCTGCCAGACGCTCCCACGCGTTCCTGGCACGAACTGATGCACCTGGATCCGGCCATCCCCGGTACCTCGGAGGGGCGCGCCGGCAGCAAGTATCGGCTGCTGGAGGAGCTGTCCGACTACGTCCGCATCGCCGCGCGCGCGCGTCCCCTCGTGCTGATTCTCGACGAGATGCAGTGGGTGGATTCCGCGTCCTGGGATGTGCTCGATCATCTGCTGACGCAGCTCGAGCGCGAACGCATCCTCGTGGGGCTCACGATTCGTGACGATCCCGGCCAGTCGGACATCCAGGAGCGGCGCCGCGCCCTCGAACGCATCGACTACTACCACGAGCTGCGGCTGTCGCGTCTCACGCGGGACGAGGTGAAACGCTGGCTCGAGTCCGCGATGCACCGCCAGGAGGTGGGTCGCGAGCTGCTGGCGTACATCTATCGCCACACCGAGGGCAACCCGCTCGGTATCGGGCAGCTGCTGCACCTCATGGTGGAGGAGGGCTCACTGTGGCACAACGGCACGCGCTGGGAATCGTCGCCGCCGTCCGAGCTCCAGCTTCCCAGCGCCATCGACGAGATCATCGCGCGCCGCATCAGCCGTTTCTCGCCTCCGGCGAGAGCGGTGCTCGGCACAGCGGCCGTCATTGGGCGCGAGTTCGACGTGGACCTGCTGCTCGAGTGTGGCGGCGCCGATGAGGCGACCATCCGCGCCGCGGTCGACGACGCCGTCGCGGCCGCCATCCTGAAGCCCAACTACGAGCGCGGCGGCGGCGGCCAGGCGTTCGCGCACGCGCAGGTGGCCGACGCCTTCGTTGCATCCATCCCGCCCGACAAGCTTGCGGGCGCGCACGAACGCGTGGCGCGCGCGCTCGTCGATCGGCCGCGGACGGCGGAGACCGCGCTGCACTTCGACCTCGCGGGCTGTCAGCGGGACGCGTATGGCATCGCCATGCAGGCGGCCACGCAGGCCGAAAGCGTGTACGGCTACGACGCGGCCGGTGAATTCCTCCAGGTCGCGGCGCGGAACTCCGAATCCCCCGGCGAGCTTGCCGAGGTCCGCGTGCGCATGGCGCAGCTGGCTGAAACGCTGAGCCGCTTCGACGAAGCCGAGGAGTTGTGCGACCTGGCCATCGAGTGGTTCGCGGGGCAGGGCGATCGCCAGCGGGCGCTGACGCTGCGTCGCATGCGGGAGCTGGCTCGCAAGGAGCTGGGACAGCACGCCAAGGTCACCCTCGAAGCGCTGCTCGCGCTCGACCACGAGGCCGAGGAGCTCGGCAACACGCGCGAGCGCGTCGAGATACTCACGATGCTGTCGCAGACGTATGGCCGCCTCGGCAACAACAAGGGCGCCGAGACCCTTGCGGCGGAATGCGTGGAGATGGCCGAGCAGGTCGGCGACGACTCGCTGCTGGCGAGCGCCCTGAATCGCCTGGCCATCACGGTCGAACAGGAAAACCCCACCCGCGCGCGCGAGTGCTACGAGCGCGCCCTGTCGCTCTTCCAGCAGCTTGGCGACGTCCGCGGCCAGGCGCGGTGCCACAGCAACCTGGGAATCGTGGCGTACCTCGAGGCCCGATTCGACGACGCGCGCAAATCGCTGACGACCGCGATCTCGCTGGCCAAGGCAGCCGGCATGCCGGACCTGTCCGGCACCGCCTCGCTGAACCTCGGAGTCATGACGCAGAAGCTCGGCGATCACGAGAGGGCGCGCGAGCTGTTCGGCGACGCGTTGGCGCTCTTCGCCGCGGTGAAGAACAGCGAGCTGCAGCTCTACGCCCTGTACAACATGGCCAACGTCGATCGTGAGCAGCGCGATTTTCTCTCGGGCGCGGAGCTGTACGAAGCGACGGCGTCGCTCGCGCAGCGCATCGGACACGCTGACGTCGAGATCGGAGCAATGGCGGGGGAGGGAATCTGCCTGCTGGACATGGGAAAGCTCGAGGCAGCCCGGGTTCCGTTTACCGCTATCGAAGACAAGATGACGTCCCGCGAAGGCTGGTTTCAGGGACGCGAGTTGGTCGAGACGCTGCGGATTCGCATTGCCGCGGCCGAAGGTCGCGGAGACGAGGCGCTCCAGATGTTCGACACGGCGCTGGGCTTGGCCGAAGGCGCGGATCTGTACAGCGCCGCATGGCTAACCGCGGCCTGCGCCGACTCCCTCTTTGCCCTGGGGCCTGACAGGATCAGAGCTGCGATGCAGCGGTACTCGCGCGAGGCTGGAGCACTGGGCTTCGCAGATTTAACGCGCAAATACGAGGCTTTACAAGGTCTCGCGCCGTCGGAAGGAGCCACATGACCGAGTTGCCGGCCGGCGTGATACACCGCACAGAAGTAACCCCAGAGTAGCGGTAGATATCTCCCCGAAGTAGGTTGTTCCCTCCCCCCGAAAGCACCAGGAGCCGACGCCGGCTGCCCCATGGAGCGGCGTGGCGTTGGCCCTCATTCTAAATCGCCACGGACCCCAATGCGCAAGTATGTGCCCCTTCTCATCGCCGGCTCAGCGCTCATCGCGGCTGCTTGTCGCGACGTAGCAGCTCCTTACGAAGCGAGCGAAGCGGCGGCTCTCTATTCAGTCGATCGTTCGTTCTCGATGTTCGTCCGTGGCAGTGACGAAGTCGTGGGCGCGACGACGGTTTCCTTCGTGCTCTCTCCCGACGGCGGACGCGGCCTGAAAGTCGGCGCGTTCACGCTGGACTACGACGCCAACGCCGTCTGCGATCCCGCGACCTCGCAGTACGGGCCCGGCCAGTGGAAGAAAGGCTGTGACACGCTCGACGAGCCGATCACCATCACGGCCACGTCCTGGGTGTCGGACGGCCGCTCCTACACGGAGTTCAGCCCGGACATTCGCTTTTCGCCGAACGCCGAAGTGCAGCTCTCGGTCGTGCGCGAGGATATCATTGGCCGTCGCTTGAGCGCCAGGCTCGTCCGGGCGAACAACATCTGGTACGTGCTCAGGATCGGCCGCAACGGAAACTTCGTGGACGAAGGCTGGTTGGACCCGGAAGTCCGCACGCACTTCGATACGGAGACGGGCCTCGTTTGGCGCAGGATTCGCCACTTCAGCGGATGGTCGGTGCGCAGCGGCGATTGTCAGACGCCCTCAATGCCGACGGACACAGAAACGGGCGTCACGGCCTGCTCGTCGACAGTCCTCGAGGAAGGCCGGTAGGAGAATCGTGACAGAATTAAAAGGCCCCGTCGCAAGACGGGGCCTTTTTCTTATCGCGAAACTGTATCTCGACACACGCTCCAGATGTTCGACACGGCGCTGGCCTTGGCGGACGGGGCTGATCTGTACAGCGCAGCCTGGCTAACCGCTGCCTGTGCCGACTCCCTGTTTGCATTGGGCCGGGACCGGATTAAGAGCAGCCATGCAGCGGTACTCGCGTGAGGCAGGAGCCCTCGGCTTTGCCGACTTAACGCGCAAAATACGGGGCTTTGCTGGGGCTCGCGCCGTCGAAGGGAAAGCGCCTGACCCTGTGAAAGACCGCGCGTGATTCAGCGCACAGAAGTAACCTCCAAATAGCGGTAGATATCTCCCCCGAAGTAGGTTGTTCCCTCCCCCCGAAAGCACCAGGAGCCGACGCCGGCTGCCGCATGGAGCGGCGTGGCGTTGGCCCTCACTCAAATCGCCACGGACCCCCAATGCGCAAGTACGTCCCCCTTCTCATCGCCGGCTCAGCGCTGATCGCGGCTGCCTGTCGCGATTCGGTCGCTCCTCCCGAAGCGAACGAAGCGGCGGCTCTTTATAAGCACGATCGGTCATTCTCGGCGCTTGTCGGCGACGCGAACGTCGCCGGAGCCACGACGGTCACGTTCACACTGTCCCCCAACGGCGGGCAAGGCGTGAAAGTCGGCGAGTTCACGCTGGACTACAGCGCCAATGCCGTGTGCGTTCCCGCGACGTCGGGATATGGTCCGGGTTACTGGAGATTGAGCTGCGAAACGCTCCAGGAGCCGATCACGATCACCGCGACGTCCTGGGTGGCCGACGGCCGCTCGTATACCGAGTTCAGCCCGGACATCCGCTTCTCGCCCGCCGCCACGGTGCAGCTCTCCGTCGTGCGTGAGGCGATCATCGGCGACTACCTGAGCCTCAGGACCGCGCTGGCGAACAACATCTGGTACGTGCGCCTCGTCGGCACGTATGGGTTCTTCGTGGACGAAGGCTGGCTGGATCCGGAAATCCGTACGCACTTCGATACAGAGACGGGCCTCGTTTGGCGCAGGATTCGTCACTTCAGCGGCTGGTCTGTGCGCAGCGGCGATTGTGAGGCGGCCCCGATGCCGACCGACGTAGAGCAGACGACGGTCTCGGTCAGCGCCTGCAGCACGCAATCAGTCGATGACGGAAGGTAGGAGAATCGTGACAGAATGAAAAAGGTCCCGTCGAAAGACGGGGCCTTTTTTTCTGAAGGTGAAACTGTAGCTCGAACGACACACGTTGTTGTGGAGTGACACTCGATTCGAGGGCAGTGACGCGACGGTCGCGTCGAACAGTTGTGGTTTTAGAGGTTGTGAGCAGGCACGCGGTATGCCCTCTCGCGTGTGCAGCGGAACGGAACAATTCGACGTTCGGCGTGTTCGACGAATCAAGTCCGTCGTTCGAGCCGTGACGTCGGCGACATGAGGCGAAAGTCCGATGGAGTTGGCGGTGTCAAACGTTCAGGATAAGAACGAAACCGTGACGGAGACCGCGATCAGCATGGACATTCTGGTCATGCTCGAAGAGAATCCGGAACACTCCCCCGTTCTGGCGCACGTGAACTCGGTTCCGTCGCCACTGGACGTGGAGCGTCCGTCGCGCGACATCGTCACCATCTACGGTGAGCCAAGCGCCGAGTCTGTCGCGCTGGCCCTGGCGGCGGCGGTGGAGATCCACCGGGATGGCCGGACGCCGGGCGCGGTGAATGGAGCGGGCACGGCCATCCGGCACCTGGGCGTGTGGCCGGAACGCGGCGCGGTCGGAGACGCGGCCTGGCGCGACGCGTCCACGGGACAGCTCGTGACTCGGGACCTCGAGATCCCGCTGGAGATTCTGCACGCCACGGCCGGCCAGTTGCTTGGCGAGTGCGGCCAGTTGATACGGCGGCTGGTGGCCGGGCTCTCGATGCCGGACTGGCCCGAGGGCGCGCGCCGCGCCATCAACGTCACGCTCGGCCCCATCGTCGGACTCACGGCGCCCGTGTTTCGCCCCCTCGAGTCGGCGCTCGATGCCTGGCGCGAGGCCGACGGCCTCGCCTTCGACTACGAAGGCGACTAGCTGAACCGCGCGCCTCCCTCGCGGGAGGCGGTCAGAGGAGTCTCGCGGTCGGCCACTAGTGACCCCCGGGCCAGGTGGGAGGGTTTTGCCTGCGGAAGCTCCCACGCCGGCGACTCCTGTCGAGCGCCCTATCCATAGTAAGGTCGCACTGCTTGACAGGGTCCCCCCAGCGTGGGAGAATCGTCCCGTACGCCATTGTCACGACGAGGGGGAACCATGGCTCCACGCTCGCTCCGGCCAGTCGCAGTCCTCCTGGCCACACTCGCGCTGGCGGCACTCAGGCCCGAGGCCGGTCAGGCGCAGGCAACCATCGCCGGACGCATCACGTCCCAGGACGGGCAGGCGCTCGCTGACGTGAACGTCCTCTTGATGGGCACCGCGCTGACCGCCGTCACCAACGCGGACGGCCGCTACGCCATTCGAAACGCGCCCGGCGGTGCGCAGACCATTCGCGTGCTGCGCGTTGGCTATGCGGAGCAGAGAAAGCCCGCCAACGTCGCCGGAAACGCGCAGGTCACCCTGGACTTCGTTCTGGAACGCAAGGTGGTCCAGCTCGAGGAGATGGTGACCACCGCGACCGGTACTCGACCGCGCGAAGAGCTGGGCAACTCCATCGCCACCATGAACGTGGCGTCGATTACCGCAAACGCCGTCACGAACAACATCCAGGACGTGCTGTCGGCCCGCGTGGCCGGCGTCCAGGTTCAGATCGGACAGCAGACCGGGAGCGGCGGCAAGGTCCGCATCCGGGGCAACAGCTCGCTCAACCTGTCGAACGAGCCGATCTACGTGATCGACGGAATCCGGATGACGTCGAACGTGGGGTCCAGCAGTCTGTTCACGGGTGGTTCGCAGCCAGTACGGGTCAACGATCTCAATCCGGAGGAGATCGAGAACATCGAGATCGTGAAGGGACCGTCTGCGGCGACGCTCTATGGCACCGACGCCGCGAATGGCGTCATCGTGATCACCACCAAGCGGGGCCGCGCCGGCGAGACCAAGTGGAACGCCTATGCCGAAGGCGGCTTGCTCGAGGACTACAGCAAATATCCCTACAATTACACGATCGCGGGACACTCGCCGGCGACACCGACGACGTACCGCGAATGCACGTTGTCGCAGCTGGTCGCCGTGGCTCCGTCCACGACGCCCAATTGCGTCAGGGACAGCGTACGTATCTACAGCCCGCTTCACGACGCCGATGCCTCTCCCGTGGGCACCGGATACCGGAATCAGTTCGGAGTGAGCGCCAGCGGTGGCAACGACGCGGTGCGCTACTTCCTGGCGGGCGAACGTGAACAGGAGCTGGGACACATCCGGCTGCCCGAGTTCGAGCGGCGTCGCCTGATCGAACGGAACCTGCCGGTGCGGGACTACATCCATCGCCCGAACACGCTGGACAAATACAGCACCCGTGCCAACCTGAACGCGTCGCCGATTCCGGCGCTCGATCTGTCGTTCTCTTCGGGCCTCGTCAGCTCGAAGGTCACCTTCGTCCCCGAGTCCAACGCTACCGTGGGCCTGGGATCGCAGATCTACGGCGGCAAGGGATACAAGGAGAACGGGAACATCTCCGGCTTCGAGCCGGGAACGCCGACCTCGGGGCTCACGGGTTATCGCGCCTGGACGCCGGGCTACACGTTCCAGGAGCTCCTGCAGCAGAAGATCACGCGCGTGATCAGCGCCGCGACCGCCGACTGGCGCCCCCTCAGCTGGATGCAGAACCGCGCGACGTTCGGCATAGACTACACCAGCCGCTGGGACCAGCGCCTGAACCGCCGCGGCGACGGTCCGCCGATCAACGCGACGTACCGCCTCGGCTTCGCGTCAGATAATCGCAATCTCATCCGGAACCTGTCGCTGGACTTCGGCAGCACCTCCACGTGGAACCCGCTCGAGGTCATGGCCGTGCGCAGTACGGTCGGCATGCAGTACGTGAACTACTACTCCGAGGCTAACGCCGCGGGCGGGGATCAGCTTGCCCCGGGAACCCAGACGCCCGGCTCGGCCTCGGTTCAGTCAGCATCGAGCGGAACGGTCCTCAACAAGACGCTCGGCTTCTTCATCGAGGAGCAGGTAGGGTGGCGCGATCGCCTCTTCGTCACCGGCGCCTTGCGCTCCGACCAGAACAGCGCCTTCGGAACCAAGTTCCAGAGCGTCTACTATCCCAAGCTGAGCGCTTCCTGGATCGCGTCGGAAGAGGATTACTTCCCGTCGATTGGCTGGATCGACCAGATGAGGGTGAGGATGGCGTATGGAATGTCCGGCGTGCAGCCGAATTCCAACGACGCGCTTCGCTCATACCAGGGAACCACCGGAAACTACCGCGCCACCGACGTTCCTTCGGTCATCTTCAGCGCAGTCGGCAACGACAGCCTGAAGCCCGAGAGGACTTCCGAGATCGAGGTGGGCATCGACGTCGGTTTGTTCCAGCGCGCCAACCTCGAGCTCACGTACTACTCGAAGATGACGGCCGATGCGCTCGTCAGTGCGATCGTGCCGCCTTCTGCTCGGCGGCCCCGTAAACGTCCAGAAGAACCTCGGGTCCGTGAAGAACGCCGGCTTCGAGGCGCTGCTCACGGCAACGGTCGTCGATCGTCCGGCCTTCGGGATGGACTTTTCGATCACGACATCGATCAATCACAACAAGCTCGTTGCGTTGGGCAAGGATGAAGCCGGGTTCCCTATTCCGCCGATCGTCGGAACGACCACTCGCGCGTTCCCGGGTTTCCCGCTGTTCGGCTTCTGGGCACGCCCGATTACCGGGTGGGAAGACAAGGACGGCAACGGCATCCTCACCTACAATGCCGACGCCAACTTGAACGAGGTCTTCATCGGCACGGACACGATTTATCGCGGCTACTCCAATCCACGCTTACGCGGCGGCGTTCCAGCCGTCCGTGGACCTGCTCGAGAAGTCGCTGCGGATCACCACGCTGTTCGAGTACAAGGGCGGGCACAGGTACTACAACAACACCGAGCGCATCCGCTGCGCGAGCCGGCAGCAACTGCAACGGCCTGATGAACCCGAACGCCTCGTTCGAGGAGCAGGCCATGGCCGTGGCGCACCTGGTGCATCCTTCCACGTCGCTCGACGGGTTCTTCCAGCCGGGATCGTTCGTGCGGTGGCGCGAGTTCGGCGTGACGTACACGCTTCCCAACAACGTCGTCGCGCGCTACATCCGCGGCGCGGAACGCGCCAGCGTGAATTTCGCCGCGCGCAACCTGCAACTCTGGACCAAGTACCGCGGCCTCGATCCTGAGATCGACTTCCAGGCCGGCGAATCGGCCAACGGCGCGCCCAGCGAGTTCCAGACGATGGGAACGCCGACCTACTTCGTCTTCCGCCTCAACCTCGGATTCTGACCAGCCATGATGAACACCATGCGCAACAGACTGATTGCGGCGCGACGCGTGCTGGCTGCCGCGGGAATCGTGGCGGCCACCGCGATCACGCTGTCCTGTGATTTCGCCGAGAATCTTCTCGAAGCAGTCGATCCAGATCTCGTTCCGCCGGAAAACGTCGACAGCCCGGACGGCGCCGACGGCGTTCGCCTCGGCGCCATGCGGCGCTGGGTGCTCACGACGGCGGGACCCAACGCCAACGGTTCGGAGAGCACCTGGCTCTTCGGAGGTCTGCTGGTGGACGAATGGGGCACGGCATCCACCTTCGTGCAGAACGACCAGGCGGACACCCGGCGCGCCGGAGCGGACAACGGCACGGTTACGAACGCGTTCCGCGCGCTGCACCGGGTTCGCACCGCGTCGAACCAGGCCATCCAGTTGATGAGAAAGTGGCGTCCGACGGAGAGCACGAGGATGGCGGAGCTTTACCTTGCCCGGGCCTTTGCCGAAATGCAGCTGGCGTCGGATTTCTGCAACGGCATCCCGTTGAGCGATGCCACGGTTCCTTCCGGACAGGACCCGTATGGTGACCCGCTCAGTGTGGACTCGGTGTTCCGACTCGCCATCATCACGGCCGACTCCGGAATCGCGCTTGCGACGGCGACCGATACCCAGACGACGAGCATTCAGTACGCGCTTCGGGTGATCCGGGCACGGTCCAGAATGGGGGTCGCTCAGAGCGCCGCCGAGCGTGCCGCGGTCGCGAACGACGTGACGGCAGCTCTGCTTCCGACGACCTTCAGCTACAACCACACGTTCTCGCAGCCGACGGGAGACAACGGCATCTGGGGTCAGCCGAACAGCAACCGCCGCTACCTCGTCGGCGACAGCGTCGAGGGCAATGCCCGCAACATTCGCGTCTTCAACGCCATTCCGTTCTTCTCGGCGGGGGACCCGCGCCTGCCGGCGTCCTTCACGGTCAGCAATGCTGGCCGCGATACGGCCAGGTCTCAGGACGGTCTCACCCTGTCGCGCACAACGCCGATCTATGCCCGCTCGACTTCCGTCGCAGTCGCCAATGGGATCGATGCCCGGCTGCTGGAAGCGGAAGCGCAGTTGAACGCCGGCAACGTTACGGGCACGAACGGCATGATCCCGATCCTCAACGGGCTCCGCGGCACTGCCCGGACGCTGGGCACGGTCACGACTCCGGTGATGGCGAGTCTGGCCGATCCGGGCACCGCGGCCGCTCGGGAAGATCTCCTTTTCCGGGAAAAGGCATTCTGGACGTTCAGCCGCGGCCAGCGTCTTGGTGACATGCGTCGCCTGGTTCGGCAATACGGCCGGGCGGCGACCACGGTCTATCCGGAGGGAGACCACTATCGCGGCGGGACCTACGGAACCGATCTCACTCTTGCAGTCCCACAGCAGGAGCTCAACAACCCGAAATATCAGGGCGGGTGCAACACCACCATCCCGTGAACCTCGCTTGCAACGGAGAGCGGGCGGCGCTTCGCGGCGCCGCCCGCTCGTTCTTTTGGCCCATCGCGTTCAGGGCGCCCCGCGGTTCGTCGCGCCCAGCTCGGTTGCCTCCCCTTGACGATGAAGGGTCCGGGAGCGACGCTATCTAAGGCGGACCAACCTCATGCCGAGAACGTCGAACAAGCAACCAATCTCTCGCCCCTCCGGGGGCGAACGCGTCTTTACCGACGAACGCGGGCGATTGTGGAGCGCCGCGTCTCATACGGATGCCAATGGCGTCACCGTCGTGTTCACCTGCATCAATGACGGCCGGCAATCGGGGCGGGCGATCGTGGTCGAGCTGCCGCCAGGAGGTCGGCGACGTCGGGGACGAAACGCTGCGCGCGTGGCTCGAGGCGGCTCCGCGCATCGGCAGACTGACCTGAGCCTCCCACGGAGTAGCGACACATGCGGGAGTATCGCGGCTCGGAAATCAGAAACATCGCGGTGGTGGGACACGGGGCGAGCGGCAAGACCTCACTGGTCGATGCGCTCGCCTTCGTGTCTGGGTCCAGCAAGCGCCACGGCTCGGTGAAGGACGGCACCGCGCTCACCGACTACTCGGCGGAGGAGATCGAGCGCGGCTTCTCCATCAACCTCGGATGCGCGTACGCCGAGTGGATGGACGCGAAGATCAACCTGATCGACACGCCGGGATTTCTCGATTTCCAGGGTGACGCGGTCGCCGGCGTCGCCGCGGCCGACGGCGCGCTGTGCGTCGTCAACGCCAACTCGGGCGTCGAGGTCGGCACGGAGCGGGAGTTCCGCGAGGCCATGCGCCGCAAGGATCCCGTGCTGTTCGTCGTCAGCATGATGGACAAGGAGCACGCCGATTTCGACCGCGCGTACGAGCAGATCAAGCGGCAGGCTGACGCCGAAGGTCATACCGGTCCAGATCCCCGCGGGCCAGGGATCGTCGTTCCAGGGCGTCCTGAACCTGTTCTCCAAAAAGGCCCACATCTACAAGAAGGGTTCGAAGTCCGGACAATACGAGGAGATCGACATTCCCGCCGAATATCAGGCGACGTTCGACAAGTACTATCAGGACCTCATCGAGACGGTCGCGGCGACGGACGACTCCCTCCTGGAGCGCTACCTGGAAGGCGACGAGATCGCGCGCGAGGACGTGATTCGCGCGATGAAGGAAGCGATGAAGCGCATGGAGCTGTTCCCGCTGTTCTGTGTCTCCAGCGAGTTCAACATGGGGGTGCAGGCGGTGCTCTCCACCGTCGTGGAGTTGATGCCCAATGCGTACGAGATGGAGGAGGTGCACGCCTTCAAGGGCGCAGAGGGAAACCAGACGGTCGAGATCCACGCCAACGATGAGGCCCCTTTCGCGGCGCAGGTCTTCAAGACCATCTCCGAGCCGCACGTCGGCGACGTCAGCTACTTCCGTGTCCTACTCGGGCGCGGTGCCCAATGGGGCGGAGGTCTACAACGCCACGCGCGGCGTGAGCGAGAAGCTCAACCACCTTTCCATCAGTCAGGGGCGCGAGCGCGCCGAGATGCCCAGGCTGCACGCGGGCGACATCGGGTGCGTGGCCAAGCTGCGCAATACGCACACGAACGACACGCTGTCCACCAAGGAGCATCCTGTTCGCCTGCCCCTCATCGACTTTCCCGGAGAGCCTGGTGCAGCTCGCGGTGCATGCCTCGAACCGCGCCGATGAAGAAAAGCTGCAGGCGGGGCTGCACAAGCTCCACGACGAGGATCCCACCTTCCAGACGCATTACAACGCCGAGACCCACGAGACCATCGTTTCCGGGCAGGGAGAGCGGCACCTGGAAGTCACGATGGCCAAGCTGAAGAGGAAGTTCGCGGTGACCGCCGAGCTCACCCGACCTCGCATCGCGTATCGGGAGACCATCAAGGGCAGGGCGGACGGCCAGGGGCGGCACAAGAAACAGAGTGGCGGTCGCGGACAGTTCGGCGATTGCTGGGTCCGATTTGCGCCGCTGGCACGCGGGAAGGGATACGAGTTCGATGATCAGATCGTCGGCGGTGCGATCCCGCGCGGGTTCATCCCTGCTGTGGATCGTGGCATCCAGGAGGCCGCCGTGCGGGGCGTGATCGCCGGCTATCCGCTCGTCGACTTCAAGGTCGAGCTTTTCGACGGATCATACCACACCGTGGATTCCAACGAGCAGTCGTTCAAGATGGCTGGCATCCTCGCGTTCAAGGCTGTCGCGGCGAAGTGCAAGCCGGTGCTGCTCGAGCCGCTCGACGAGATCGACGTGCTGCTTCCCGACGACTACATGGGGGACGTGCTGGGCGATCTCTCGAGCCGGCGGGGGCACATCCTTGGCACCGAATCTGTGGAAGACAACGCCGGAGGAATGACCGGGTACACGCGCATCAAGGCGGTCATCCCCCAGGCGGAACTGCACCTGTATGCGTCGACGCTCCAGTCGATGACGCAGGGTCGGGCGACGTACCTGCGGCGGTTCCGCGGTTACGAGGAGACGCCGCACGAGGTGGCGTCCAAGGTCATCGCGGAGCACGCCAAGGAGCGCGACGAAGAACTCGTGTCCGCCTGAGTGCCTGGAAGCGGGGGCTGGAGCAGAGCTCCCGCCTCCAGCCTCCTGGGTCCTAGCGCATCGTCGAAACCAGGATGGCGCCGGCCGGATGACTTCCACCCCAGCGCAGGTCGGCGTCGATCGGCGACACGTATCGGATCGTGCGCACTCGGTCGAGCGGAATGCCGTGCAGCGATTCGGCGCCGCCGAACTGGAGGTCGTCCAGGTACACGACGATCTGCGCCACGTCGTACCCCGGCCTCGCGATCATGGTCGCCCGCCTCCTGAGAAACTCGGGACGTAGCTGGCTCACGGCCTGATAGGCGTCCGTCACCTTGGAGGCCACGATTTCCGCGGCCGTCAACACCTCGCGCCCGGCGTGCCCGATAATGGGTCGCGCTGGCGCAGCAGCAGCGCAGGCGGTCAGGGACACGCCCAACAGCGCCTGCAACAAGCGCCGCCACATAAGACCTCCCCCTTCATATCCGGATTCACCGTCCGGACCGGCCCGTCAGTTTTTGAGTCGAAACCTTTCCGGAGGCGGGGGAGGCATTTCCAGTGCCTGATCGCGACTACGAGCCTGTCTTCCGCCTCTTCGCCCGAACCGCCTTTTTGGCCCTGGAACGAGCCGCGACGCGGATGGGGACCACGTCATCGGCTTCACAGCCCGAAGAAGCCGGCTGCCGCGGCTGCTTGTACACGAAGCGTTTTCCTTCGTAGTTGCGGAACACCACTTCGTCCTCGTTGATCTCCTCCACGTACTCGGGGAGCAGGGGTACCTTGCCACCGCCGCCCGGCGCGTCGATCACGAAGTGCGGCACCGCCAGGCCCGACGTCCAGCCGCGAAGCGCCTTCACGATCTCGAGGCCCTTTTCCACGGTGGTCCGGAAATGCTCGCCGCCGGCGACTTGGTCGGCCATGTAGATGTAGTAGGGCCTCACACGCGCCTTCATCAGCTTTTGCATCAACTCCTTCATTACTTCCGGACTATCGTTCACTCCGCGTAACAAGACGGTCTGACACCCCAACGGGACTCCGGCGTCGGCCAGACGGCCGAGCGACGCGACGGCCGCCGGCGTCAGCTCGCTCGGATGGTCGAAGTGCGTATTCATGTAGATCGGATGGTACTTCCGGACCATGTCGCAGAACTCGGGCGTCACGCGCTCCGGCAGGTGCGACGTGATGCGGCTGCCGATGCGGATGATCTCGACGTGCGGGATTGAGCGCAGCCTCTGGAAGATGTATTCAAGCCGGCGATCGGAAAGCATCATGGGGTCGCCGCCCGAGAGGATCACATCCCTGATCTCCGGATGCGCCGCGATGTACGCGAACGCCGAATCGTACTGGTTGAGCGGGATCTTTTCGGGATCGCCCACCTTGCGGCGACGCGTGCAGAAGCGGCAGTACGACGCACAGACCGGGCTGACCAGGAACAGCACGCGATCGGGGTACCGATGCGTGATGTTCGGCACGGGCGAATCCCCGTCCTCGTCGAGCGAGTCGATCACGCCGTCCACCACGTCGAGCTCCTGCATGGTGGGGATGTACTGATTCCACATCGGGTCGCCCGGCGCGTGAATCAGGTCCAGCGCCGCCGGCGTGATGCGCATCTGGAAATTGTCGAAAGCGGGCTGCAGCGCGGCGACGTCGATCTCGCGCTCGGCGACCTCCTCACCGAACCGCTCGGCCACGTATGCCTTCAGCTTGTCGAGGCTGTCAACGCTCTGATGCAACGTCTTCTGCCAATCGCTCATAATCGGGTGCTTGGAAGGGGAAGGCTGTCGGCGCCTATGTCTGCGGCACAGCGACTCGCTTCGTGAGGACGACCCGGTCGTCGCCCGGAGCGAAGAAATCACGGATACGCGCGACCTCGCTGTATCCGCGTTTGTGATAGAAGCGACGCGTGGGAGCGTAGTCGTCGCGGGACGACGTCTCGATCACCAGCAGCCGCGCTTTTCGTCCGGCGAGCCGCCGCTCCACCTCGTCCATGAGCGCGCCGCCCACTCCGCCACGCTGCGCGTCCGGATGAACGGCGATCCAATACAGGTCATACGTTCGATCTGTCGAAGGCGTGATGCCGAAGCAGGCATAGCCCACCAGCCGGTCGCCCTCGAACGCGCCGACGAACTCATAGTCCGACGCCGCGTCGAACACCTCCAGCGCGACGGCGACTTCGGCCGCCGAGAACACTCCGGTGGCGCGGACAAGTTCCTCGATGCGGGACCGATGCGTTGGGAGAACTGGACCGATGCAGAGTGTCGCGGTCACCGCTCCCCGCCCGCGAAGAGCTGAAGCTCCGGTGCCGCCGGCGCCGGCATGCCGGACAGCTGCTGGGCCAACGCCCAGCCGTCGGGCTGCAGCACCTGGTCGCGCCGTCGCGCGATCCCGAGCTCGCAGATGGTGCGAACCAGGGTGGCATACTCGATTCCGGCGACGCGTGCCATGCGCGCCAGGCCCGCGTCCGGTGCGATGTCCGGATTCGAGTTGACCTCGAGAATCCACGGATGCCCGTTCGAATCGAGGCGCATGTCCACGCGCCCGTAGCCGTGCCCGCCGACCTGGCGCCACGCTTCGAGCGCGACGCGCCGCACTTCGCTCGCGGCGCGCGCCGGAAGCCCGGCCGGACAGCGCGGTATGGAGCCGAGATCCTCCTCGCTCCCCGTGTCCCATTTCGAGCGATACGTGACGATGGGCCACAAGCCCTTGGGCATCGTCGCGAAGTCGATCTCGGCAATCGGGAGCACCGTGTCCCCCACGATGCCGACGTTCAGCTCGCGCCCGCCGACATACCGCTGCACGATCACTTCGTCGAAGCTGACGAGCATCGCTTCGACCCTGGCCTTGAGCGCCCTGTTCGATCGCACCACCGATCGCTGCTCCACGCCGATCGACGCATCCTCCGCGGCCGGCTTCACGATCGCGGGATAACCCACGCTCCTCACCCGGCTTCCGCGACGCAGCGTGATCCAGGGTGGCACCGGCAGGCCGGCGTGCGACAGCAGGGCATTGACCGCGTGCTTGCGCAGGCAAAGTGACGTCGTGTAGCTCGACCCTCCGGTGTAGGCCAGGCCGAACAGCTCGAGAACGCCGATCACCGGAGGCTCCAGCTCGGCGATTCCGTCGATTCCTTCGCACATGTTGAAGGCGACGTCGAAGCGGCCGCGGCGGATGCGGTCGATCCACTTCCCATCCGTCAGAACCGGGACGCGCACTACCGCGTTGCCTTCGTTCTCCAGCGCCGATTCAATCGCCTCAACGGTCTCCAGGATCAGCTGGTCCGGGGACACGCCCAGCGCCGATGCGCCGTCGAACAGGAGCGCGACTTTCATCGTTTGACCTTGCGGCCGCGGCCGAGTCGGAGCCCCTGCCGCTTCGCGGCCGCGATCACGCAGCTCTGTATCAGCTCGTCGTAGCTCATCCCCTCAGCGGCCGCCGCCTTCGGCAGGCAGGAGTTGTCCTCCTGGTTGGGCAGGATTCCCGGCAGCGGATTCACCTCGACCACGTTGGGTGTCCCGTTCGCGTCGAGCCGGACGTCGATTCGAGACCAGTCGCGGCATCCGAGCGCTTCGTACGCCCGCAGCGTGACGCCTTCGATCGCGGCGCGCATGGTGTCATCGACAGCCGCAGGACACTGGAACATCCTCAGCGGCTGTTCAGGCCGGTCCCAGATCCACTTGGCCTCGAACCCATAAATCGGAATCGCGCCGGGCGGGAGCGCCTCGAAGCGGAGCCCGACGATCGGGAGTACGCGGGTATCGCGTCCGTTGCCAAGCACGCCGCAGGTGAATTCGGCTCCCGGCAGGAACTCCTCGATCAGGACCGGCTGCTCGTACACCTCCAGCAACTCGGCGACGCAGGGAAGCAGCTCGCCGCCGTCGCGGATGAAGTTGCGCTCCGTGATCCCCTTGGAGGAACCCTCCTGCACCGGCTTCGCGAACAGCGGATACTTCAGCCGCCCCGCCCGTTTCACCGTCTTCGCCTCGGACAGCGACTCGACCAGCGCGAAGGGTGCCGTGGCGATGCCGCTGAACTGGAGCAGCTGCTTCGTTCGCGCCTTGTTGAGACAGAGGGAAAGCGTGAAGCGGGTCGCTGCCCGAGTACGGGATCCCGAAGAACTCGCAGATCGCCGGCACGTGGGCCTCGCGATTCTGTCCGGTGAGGCCTTCGGCCATGTTGAAGACGATGTCGGGGCGCGCTTCACGGAGGCGTTGCGGGAAATCGGCCGTCGCCTCCAGCCGGATCACGTCTCCCAACCCGCTCAACGCGTTTTCGACGGCAGCGATCGTCTCTGGCGAGTCCCATTCGGCGAAGGCGTCGTCCGCGCTCGACGGCTCGGAGGGGCTGTCGGCTGCGACGGCCGTACGCCCCCAGTCGCTCGACGTGCGCGCGAAACTCGGAGGGTCCTCGTCGAACGAGTTGCCCGACTCCGCGGGGACGTCCATGCGTCCCTCGAACTCCGTCGAGCGTTCTGGCTTCTGGTTGTATGCGAATCCGATGCGCGTCATCCGGTCCCGGTCACCGGTGGTGCTCGTCGCTCGTTGCCGACTCGAGCGGGCAAGAGCGATGCCATGCGCTGAAACGCGATCAAGATAGGATTTTATTTTTTCGCGCGCAACGACTTTTTCAAAAGAAAGGAAGTCGGACGAGCGACGCGTCAGACCTTGTGGTACTCGACGCGTCCCGCTTCGCGGCGGTCATCGGCGACGTAGATCACGAAGTCGGAGAAGAATGCGGGCGCTTCGCGCTGGAGCAGTCGGAGCGCGGCGACGGCGAAGCGACGGATCTCGAGCTCGGCGCCTTCGCCGGCGCGCAACTCCAGCATCGTTCGCCACGCGCGCGCGTTCCCGGTGACGACGATCTTGGTCTCCGTGGCGTTGGGAAGGACCGCTCGCGCCGCCTCTCGGGCCATTTTTCGCCGGTGAACTCGGTCCGCCACCCACCCGTATCGTTCCATGAGCTGCTCGACGAGGGTGACATACGTCCCCTGGGCCCCTTCGACCTGCTCCCGCCACCGCTGCTCGATTGCTTCGTCGCCGATGATCGCCGGGGGAACGACGAAGCTCGCGTTCGACTCATCGACGTACCGCTGGGAGAGCTGGGAGTAGGCAAAGCCCGCCCGATGCCGTACCAACTCGTGCGTGAGCGATCGGCTGACGCCTTCCACGAGTACGGAATAGTTCGAGTGCTCCAGCACGCTACCGTGACCCTGCTTCTTGATGTTGTCGAGGTACTCGCGCGTCGGACGCTTGGCCGGATTCGCCTGGCTCATGTAGCAGAGCCGTCCCGCGAATTCGGCGAGCCGCTCGCCGTCAGTGCCCTCGCCGAGCCACGCGACCGGAAGGTGCGCGGGCTCCCTGAAATTCGGGCTCGCCAGCAGCGACAGCCTCGGTTCGTAGAAGAGTTCCATGCGCGGAAACCTAATTCAGAGCAAATCGAGCCTGAGGCGAGCGTACGCGCGTTCGCGCTCCACCACGTCGAGCGCCATCCTCGCTGCCCGAGGCAGCGCCTGCTCGCTCGGGTCGTATTTCACCGCGTCGATGGCTTTCTGGCCGGCGACCGGAACCTTCACGCCGGGGTTCAGGATGCCCTCGGGGTCAAACGCGTGCTTGATCAGCGCGAACTGCTCCCGCTCCTCGGCTGACCACACCCGATCGAGCAGAGGCGTGCGGAGCCGGCCATCACCGTGCTCGCCCGTGAGCGTGCCGTCCAGACGTGACACGAGGTCGGTCACCTCGAGGAGAATGCGCTCGACGCGGGCCCGCCAGTCCGGGCGCGATACGTCAAGCAGGGGATTCACGTGTATGTGCGCGTCGCCGGCGTGGCCGAAAATGACGCCGAGCGTATCGTTGCGATCCAGCGCCTCGCGAACGCCACGCACGTACGCCGCGAGGTTCCCCGGCGGCACCGCCGCGTCCTCGATGAACTGCATCGACCGCAGCGCCGGGTCCATCCGGGCGATCGCCGGGCTCGCCGCATGCCGGAACGACCACAGATCGGCTTCGTGACCCGGACCGGCAGCCACGATGGAATCGTCCGCGTCGAGCGACCGAAAGAGACTCCGAAACGCCTCGATCTGTGCCGCCGCCTCGCGAGTTCCGGCACATTCGACCTCAACCAGCAGCGCGGCCTCGGCGCCGGCCTTCACTGGGATCGCGCTCGCACCCGCCCTGGCGGCGATCGTCAGAAACGTCCGGTCCAGCAGCTCGCATGCGGCCGCGCCGTGTTCGCGAGCCCGGATTGCCGCTTCCACCGCCCGGCCGAGGTCGCGGAATGAAACGAACATGCTGGCGCTCGCTGCCGCGACATGTGTAAGTGCCACCTCGACCCCCGTGAACACCGCGAGCGTACCTTCACTGCCGACGAGGATGTCCACGAGATCCTGCGACTCCGCGTACGCAGCGATCGCGTATCCCGACGAATCCTTCAGCACGCCCGCGTGCGAGCGCGGGCGCGCCGGTGGCGCAAGCAGATCGGGGTGGACGGTCCCGTGAAACCGGTTCACGGCGCCGATGTCCGCGGCGAGACGCCCGCCCCGGCGCACGGTGCCAGTAGAACCGTCCGCGAAGACGCAGTCGAGCGCAAGAATCCACGGGCGGGTCGGTCCGTGCCGCAGCGAATGCGGTCCGGCGGCGTTCGTCGCCGCCATCCCGCCGATCGTGCAGAACTCGCCGCTCGACGGATCGACCGGGAATCGGAGTCCGCCACTCCTCGCGCGCCGATCCAGCTCACCTCGCAGCACGCCGACACCGGCGCGAATCGAGCGCGCGGCGGGATCGATATCGTCCAGCCTTCGCAGGCGCGAACAGTCCAGAATGACTCCGTCGCCGATGGCGCCGCCCGACATGCTGCTGCCCGAACCTCGCGCGATGATCGGGTGGCCGGCATCGGAAGCCCAGCGCACCAGCACGCTGACGTCTTCGGCGTCTGTCGCCACGGCAACCGCGCGCGGAATGATGCGTCCGATTCCCGCCGCCTCCGAGTAGACCGCGCGAGCCGCCGCGTCGGTCCGGAAGGCACCGCGGAAGCCGCGCGGCGCGTCGAGTGTCATGGCGCCGAGCCTTCAGCGCGGCGGCAGCGCCGACTCGATGATCCGGAGCAAAGACGGCGGCTGCGTGTCGCCGCGCTCGAGCTGGTCGAGCACTTGTTCGAGTGTCAGCAAGCCACGCTCGATCGCGTGCCGTTGAGTGCGTCGCGCCGCAACGTATGAAGCCGCGCTGACCAGGATCGCCGGCGCGATCGCGACGGGAACCATGACTCCCATGAGCAGCGCCGCCCCGGTTGAAGCGGAGCCGATCACCGTGCCCACGGCCGTTCGACCACCCATGGCGCTCCTAAGCGCCGCGAAGCCGGCCTCGAGCCGGACGAGCGTGAATTCGTCGTCCACCGGAACCACGGTGGCGGTGATCTCGTTGGCTCGAAAGAGGGCGTAGTCGCGGCCGCCGAGCATCCGTCGCACGGACGAGATCACGCCGCGCGACGGTTCCCAGATGATGAAGTCCGCGCGCTGCCGCACGACTCGAAGCCACTCCTCGCGCTGCATCCAGCGATCCAGCATCGCGAGCAGTCTCTCCGGCTTTCCCCGAACCACGCGCTGCGCTCCGACGCGGTCGGCGCCAAAGAGCTGATATCCCAGGCCCGACCCGCTTCCGGCCGCGCCTACCGGTTCGATGCGCGCCCGCTCCTCGGCCAGCGCTTGCCGGATGTGCGCCGCGGTAGAGGCCGACTTCCTTGCCCAGCTCCTCTACCTGGGCCTCGGTGAGAGAGTCCGGCGATCCCGATTCCTCCCCGGATGCGCTCTGCAGCTCCGCCGCGCGCGCCAGTACGCGCTCCAGCGCAACCCGGGAAACGATCGCCTTGTTCTTGTCTACCATCGATGAACGCCGCTCAGATTCCACCGAGTACGACATCGAGCTGCCGCTCGATGGCCTGCACGATGGCCTCCGGCAACGGGAACGTCGCCGCAAGCCGCGCGTTTACGTCGCCCGTCGTGGATCGTCCCGCCTGCGACAGGTAATAACGCGTGTAACCGGCCACGAGTTCCGGCGCCGCCCGCTCGAGCAACAATGCGCCCGCGCGGACGGTCCCGGTCGTCACGTACCGCGCGTCAAGTCCGGACCGCTGTTCCGTCGGCGTGATGTTGTCGTTCACCGCCGTGCTCACGATGGAGCTGGTGACTTCGTGCACGAAGACGTAGAACGCCTCACGCGGATCGGATTCTGGCAGCGTGACGGCGACAGCGTTCTGGCGGCTGCTGAAAGTTCACGGTGCGGCCTTCGCCGCCCAGCGTTTGCGCCAGGATGAAGTCGCCGTTTTCCTGTTGCGTGTTGCTGAGGAAGCGCGAGAGCTTCGCACGGTAGGTGCCCTGCCAGAGCGAATCGGTGGCGCGTACTACATCCATGCGCGCGCCGTTCTCCGCCTGCCAGAACTCCTGGTAGAACCGCCGCCTCTCGTCCTCGAGCGACTCGGTAAAGAGACGCAGCCACTCGCGATCGGCCGCCGCCGGGAACGACGACGCCAGCACGAGCGAAATACTGTCGCAGCGTTGTTGTCGTTCGTGGACGCCGGATTTCCATCCGCCTGCAGGAACAGGCCGATCACCTGCTGCATCTGATCGAACGACGCGAAATACATCGGGGCGAACTGTCCGTTCACCAGCGCCGGACTCGCCGACAGGCGCTGCTGCAGGCGCTCCCGGTTCGCGTCCAGGGTCGTCACGATGTTGCGCTGGTTCTTGATCGACTGGATCCGATCGCGATACCCGCGCCGGAATACCGGAACCGTTGTCGTATCACGCAGCAGCATCGCGTAGCCGTGAAGCCACAGATCCACGTGCAGCCGTGTGATGACGGGCCACGACCGCGCCGGCGTCGCTCCCCCGCCCGCCGCGCCGGCGCCTCCGCCGGTCGCTCCGCCTGTCGCGGAGACACACGCTGTGGTCGCCATGACCAACCCGAGTACTACACGTCGCATTCGCATGATTCTACCTGTCGTCAGTCGGCCGCTCCCACGCCCTTGCCGCAGGCCACGCAATATTTCCATCCTGCTTCCATTTCGGCGCCGCAGGCCGGGCAGTTGAGCACCCGCAGGTTCTGCCCGCAACTCGGGCAGAAGTTCGTCGCGCGTCCCGGCGGCAGGTCGGCGGCGCAGAAGCGACAACGTGAGCCGTCCATGATTGGCGACGACGATGGCGACAATGAGCGTCCGGCCCTCACCGATTCAGCGCCCGCTTGCGCGAGGCTGGCCTGCGCGGCTTTGCTGATCGATACGTGCGCGTCCGCGAAAGCTCGCACGCGTGAAGGCTCCGGCGACGCCGACGCAAGCTCCTTGCCCAGTTCGTCGCGAAGCTGTTCATCCACCTCGACGTAGCCGCGAGCGCCCGTGAGCAGCTCCATCAGGACCATTTCGTATTCCTGATTTGTTTCCAGCTGCAACTCCCGGCGAAAATGACGGTAGGGCATGATCTGCTGATACAGATCGGCCACGGTGAATGGCGCCGTCAGCAGCTGTGGGTGATGCGTTCGAATCGTGCGGACCAGCACTTGGAACATCCGGTCGAGTGCGTCCATGCCTCAGCTCGTGGCCGTGTGGGATGGGGGTGCCAGGCGGCCCTTTGCCCGCTGCGCTGCCACCCACTCCTCATATAAGGAAGGGACCGAGCCATTCGAGTTCGTCTGTTCGCGCGCGGCACGCGTGGCGAGCGCGTCGGCGTACTCGTTTTGCGGATGCTTGTTGTGTCCCCTAACCCATTGCCATTCCATGACATGGGCAGCAGCAAGCGCATCGACTTCCTGCCACAGGGCGAGGTTCTCGATTTCACCCTCCTTTCGGCGCCAGCCGCGGGCCTTCCAGGAGCGCACCCATTCGCTCATCCCCTTGACCAGGTATTGGGAATCGCTCGTGAACTGAACGTGGAGGCGCTTGCCCTTGCGTGACAGGATGCTGAGCGCCTCTATCGCGCTTCGCAATGCCATCCGGTTGTTGGTCGTCGCGGGCTCGGAGATCCAGTAGTCCAGGCGCGTCAGCTTGTCCGTTGGGCTCCGGTACTCCATCATGCCGGCCGCTCCACCGGGATTAGCGCCCGTCTGGCCGTTGCCGAGACAGGATTCGTCGGCCCAGACCGCGACGACGGGCAGGACGTTCACAACGTCACCGCCTCGATCGAGTCGAGTTCGTCGAGGAACAGCGTGAGCGAGTCTCCGGTGGTCGGATTCCGCGCCTCGATTACCTCGCGCCCGTGGCGACTCTCCAGCGCGAGCGGAATCACGAGGTATTCCGTGCCGCGACGATTGATCGCGACCCGCTGCCCGCGGATCACGGCGCGCTCCAGCCGGTCGTACTCGTCGTGCGTCAGCATCATCGGTCACCTAGCGTGATCTACGCTCAGCCTCGAGGGACTGCCTGCCGCGCGTCAACAACACCAGCTGCGCGCGAATGCCGCGAGAGCGTCCGTCGCGTTCCGGACCTCGCGTGCTTCAATGTACTCCTCCGCCGCATGGGCGAGCCCCATGTCGCCGGGACCGAAGCACACTGCGGGGATTCCAGCCTCGTTGAGCAGCGCGGCGTCGGTCCAGGCACTCATGCCCTGCAACCGGGGCGAAAGGCCGCGCGCGTCGAGCGTCGCCGAAAGATCGCGCACGACCGGCGCGTTCGGCGGCACGTCGCTGGGCGGCTGCGAAAAAGCGAGACTCGACGTCCGCGCGAAACCCGGGCCGGCGCGACCGCACGCGGGCGCAGGCTTCCTCCATCTCCTGAAGGGCATCGGTGGCGCGCTCACCCGGAATCGTGCGCCTTTCAATACCGACGAGACATCGGTCGGGGTACGTGCTTGCTC
The DNA here is from genome assembly GCA_963724885.1 of uncultured Gemmatimonadaceae bacterium. GTDB lineage: Bacteria > Gemmatimonadota > Gemmatimonadetes > Gemmatimonadales > Gemmatimonadaceae > DASPMP01. The sequence continues at coordinate 2,340,474 of CAVRWG010000005.1, forward strand.
CGATTCCCCCGCTCGACCGACCCCGCGTGGATCGATGGCCGCCCGAGAAGCGGATGGGAACGACCGGGGCAGGTCCTCCTCATCAATGCGATCCAGCTCGGCCAGGAGGAGGCCGGCGTGTCGGATCGCGTCGACGCCGATGTCCCACCGGCTGCCGTGCGCGGCCCGGCCGTGCACTGTTATCTCGAGCCACGCAAAGCCCTTGTGCGCGGGCATGATCGCGAGGCGCGTCGGTTCGGTGACGATGGCCGCGTCGGCGCGAACCCCTGACGCCAGCAGTGCGCTCGTGCCGATGCTCTGCCACTCTTCGTCCACCACGCTCGCGACGATCAGGTCGCCCTTCAGGTCGCCGACAACCAGGGCAGCGGCCGCGCACATCGCGGCGACGCCGCCTTTCATGTCGCTCGATCCACGACCGTAGATGCGACCGTCGCGCTCGAGCGCATCGAATGGCGCATGCACCATTCCGTCCACGCCCACGACGTCCAGATGGCCGTTGAACATCAGGGATCGGCCGTTCGATCCATTCCCGGGCACGCGCGCGATCACATTGGGCCTGCCCGCAACCGCATCGCGGACCTCGACCTGCATCCCCCACGAGGACAGGATGTCCGCGAGGGCCATCGCCACCGCGCGCTCGCCCGGACCACCGGGAACGAGTGAGGGGTTGCGGGAGTCCACGCGAACCAGCTCGCGCAGCAGAGCCACGCTGTCGCCTCGCTCGATGCTCATTGCGCGCCGCTCAGGACGCTCAGTCCATCTTCGTCGATGGAAAAATCCAGAATCTCGCCGAGCGGCGTCAATGCGTGGCGGACCGCCTGCGCGTTGTCCCGGCGCGCCATGACGAGGACGCACCCACCACCCGACGCTCCCATCGCCTTGGCTCCCAGCGCGCCAGCCGCCTGTGCACGCGCGATGATTTCATCGATTCGTTTGGTGGGGATCGACGGATGCAGCTCGCGCTGGTGCTTCCAGTGCTCGGACAGCAACGAGCCGACGGCGTCGAGATCGGCGGCTTCCAGCGCGCGGGCCATGTCCCTGGCCAGGGCCCGGAGGCACGCGAGCGCGTTGACGACGCGCCGCTCGCCGGCCTCGTACGCGCCGAGCACCGCGGTAATCGTCTCGCCCGAGATTCGCGACTCGCCCGTGTAGATCAGCACCGATCGCTCGACGAGGTCGCGCCGCACGCTCGCGGTGAGCGGGATCTGCTTCACTCCAACGGTGCTGTTGAACGACAGCGCCAGCGCGCCGCCATGTGTGGCGGCGTAATGATCCTGTCGGCCGCCCGCGACGCCAAGTTCCTCCACCTCTATCCGCCGGCCTTCTTCGGCGACCGCGACACGATCCCAGGGTTCGCCGCGCCAGACCTGCAGCGCGGCGAGGACCGCGGCGCTCGCCGCGGACGAGCCGCCCAGGCCGGCGCCCGTCGGAAAATCGTTCTCCAGTGTGACGCGCACGCCCGTGACTCCCGACCGCCGCAAGGCCGCCTCTACCAGCGGGATCGAAGCACCGGACGACTCGACCGGCGCGGCGGCAATGCGCGCCACGGCGTATCGCGTGATGGCGATGTTGCAGACAAAACCGCCCTCGCGATCACAGTACGGCGGGACGTCGGTCCAGCCGCCGCCAAGATCGATCCGGGTGGGAGCGCGCGTGACGACTTCGCGAACGCCTTTCGGCATCAGCGGCTGTCCCGATGAATCGCTGCGGTCGTCGCCGACATGGAAGGCCTAAACGTAGTTCTCCCGCGCACGCTTTCCAGCCATTCGCCAGCGCGCGGAGCGGCCTCAGGAGGCATGCCGATTGCTAGTCTCTCCTGTCTCGATGCCGGATTTCCTTCAGTATCTCAACGACTGCAAGTTCATTCTCGTCTCCAATCGCGAGCCGTACGAGCACGTCCGCGGCGCCCGCGGCATCGAGGTGAAGCAGCCCGCCGGCGGGCTGGTATCCGCCCTCGATCCCACGCTCCGGCGGATTCACGGTACCTGGGTCGCTTGGGGGTCAGGGGACGCCGATCGCGAAACATCCGACGAGCTGGGTCGGATCGGCGTACCGCCCGACGAGCAGTCCTACACGCTCCGTCGCGTGTGGCTCGACGACCACGAAGTGGATGCGTACTACCACGGGTTCGCAAACCGCTCGCTCTGGCCGCTGTGCCACATGCTCATCCACTACTTCGAGTACCGCACCGAGTACTGGGACCGGTATCGCGCCGTGAATCTGCGGTTCGCCCACGCGGTTGCCGACGAGGCCCAGCGCTGCACCGGCCGCAGCATGGCGTGGATCCAGGACTATCATTTCGCGCTCGTCCCGGAGTTCCTGCGCGCCATGCGTCCCAATCTGTTCATCCACCAGTTCTGGCACATTCCCTTTCCGCCGCCGGACATCCTGCGTCTCCTCCCGAGCGGGTCGCACGAAGCGCTGTTGCGCGGGCTGCTGGGCAACGACCTGATGGAGTTCCAGGTAGATCGTCACGCGCTCAACTTTCTCGCCTGCGTCGCCGAATTCGTCCCGTCAGCGGAAGTAAGCCTTGGCGACAAGACCGTCCGCTTCCAGGATCGGACGGTGCAGGTGGGAGCGTTTCCGATCTCCATCGACTACGAGAAGTACGACGAAATGGCGCGAACCGCCGACGCCGGCCAGCGGGTCCAAACGCTGCGCAACCGCTACGCACGGGGATCGCGCCAGCTCGGCGTCTGCGTGGATAGGGTGGACTATACCAAGGGGATACCCGAGCGCCTGCGCGCCCTCGAGCTGCTCTGGAGCGAGCACGCCGAGCTGCGGGAGCGATTCACGTTTCTCTGCGTGTGCACTCCCTCGCGCACCAATCTTCCGGCATACACACAGCTCGATCAGGAAGTCGGTCAGACGGTGCTGGCGATCAACGAGCGATTCGGAACGCCGGAGTGGACGCCGATCGTACTGATCAACGAGAACGTGGACAGCGACCTGCTGGCGGCTGTCTATCGGTCGGGCGATATCTGCATGGTCAGCTCGCTCCAGGACGGAATGAACCTCGTGGCCAAGGAGTTCGTTGCGTCGCAGGTGGACGAGCGGGGGGTGCTCCTGCTGAGCCGCTTCACCGGGGCGGCGGAGGAGATCGAAGGTGCCGTGTTGATCAACCCATTCAACATCGACGGCTTTGTGGCGGCGATTCGCACCGCGCTCGAGATGCCGGCTGAAGAGCGCCGTCGACGGATGCGACGCATGCGCCGGCGCCTTCGGAACAACACCATCTTCGACTGGCTCGATGCCATCGTCGCTCGCTCCGCCGACATCATGGCGGAGTTGCCGCCTGCGTCCGGGGTGTGGGCCGCCGGATGAGCGTGGCGTCGCTCGAAGCGTTCGCACTCGCGGTAGACGGCCGGCTCGACGGCGCTCCGCTCGCGGTCCTGCTCGACGTCGACGGAACGCTCGCGCCCATTGCCAAAAGGCCGGGCGAGGCGGTGGTCCCCGCCGCTTCCCGGGACGCGCTCCGCGCCCTCGCCGCGCTTCCACGCACGACGGTTGCCCTCGTATCCGGCAGGGCCGCCGCCGACGCCTGGAGAGTTGCCGGAGTACCTGGTGTCTGGGTAATAGGAAACCACGGACTCGAGCTGCGGCACCCCGATGGAGGGGTGACCGTAGACCCGGGCGCCGCCGATTTTGAAGACGCCATCGCCTTGGCCGCTCGCCGCCTCGAAACCGAAACGGCGGCAGTGCAAGGGACAATCGTGGAGAACAAGCGCTGGACGATCAGCCTGCACTACCGGATGGCTGATCCGGGCGCGGCGCGTTGGCTCATGGAACTCGCCAGGGATGTCGCCGCGAGTCTGGGGCTCGTCACCTTCGAGGGCAGGATGATCGTCGAGCTGCGGCCGCCAGTGCCCGTGAACAAGGGCACCGCGAGCGTGACGCTCGGCACGCGAGTCGGGGCGCTCGGCGGAGACGGCGCCATCCTATATGCCGGCGACGATCGCACGGACGAAGACGCCTTTCGCGAGTTGCGCGCGTGCGACGCGAGGGCGGTCACGATTCGAATCGGGGGACGGTCGGACGGCCAAACCCGCGAGACATCCGCCGAGTTCCGGCTGGAGTCTCCGGAAGAGTTGCGCAGCGTGCTGGAGTGGTTGATCGCCAGGCGCACGCCGACGCGCGCCCGCGTCTAGCGACGCTTGCCGCTCTTTTTCGCCGGTTTCGCCTTGGCTTTCACAGGCGCCTTGGCAGTCTTGTGAGGCTCGGTCTTTTTCGCCGCTGCAGGTGCTGCGGCCGGCCGCATTACGTGCTGTGCGAAGGCGCGCTCGCGATCCGCGGCCGCCTTGGCCCGCTGAGCCGCGCGCTCTTTCGTGTGCACTTCGGAAGCAGTGGGACGCTTGCGCTCCAACACCGGCCTCTTGTTGTGGGCGGCCTCCGCTTCGCGGAGCAGTTTGTCACCTTCTTCGGGTGTCATCTGTCCGCGCCGCACCATGTACTGCACGAGATCGCGAGCGCTCTCCACCGCGAATCCGGCAATGCCCGCGGCCGCGCTGATCACATCCTTCATCGCCGCGGAGACCTTGCTGCCCGCCTCGAGGCTAATTTCCTGAGCGCGCTCAGTAAGCTCGGCGATCGCGTCGCGCGCATCGACCGCGCGGTGACCGGGCCCGCGTTTCATCGTGACCGGGGCTGAATTCGCGCCCGGCTTAACTATCCCAGCTTGAGCTTTCTCGGCCATTGTGGTCCGGATTGAACGAAATCGGTGGGAGTCGGGCGGCGCCGGTTTGTGCCGATCAGGACGTGAAAGCAAAGGTCCAGCACGCGGCAAGTATATGATTCTTCGGAAGCTATGCAAGCGCCGCTCACGAAGAAGACGAGCCGGTTAGCACGGGTGTAATACGAGCGGAAACCATGAAGGTCCTCCAGCATGATCTGCTGATCTACATGGCCATTTTAGGAGCAGTATGGCGTCACTAACGAGTCATATGCCGCTTCAGGGCCTCAGGGTGCTCGACCTCTCGCGCGTGCTGGCTGGACCCGTGTGCACCATGCTCCTGGGCGATCTCGGCGCCGACGTCCTGAAGGTCGAGCGCCCTGTTCGTGGGGATGATACGCGCGACTGGGGTCCGCCGTTCGATGCCAGCGGAGAGAGCGCGTACTTCCTGAGTGTGAACCGGAACAAGATGAGTCTCACGGCCGACCTGGGTGACGCAAACGATCGCGAACTGATCGCGTCTCTCGCGCGCGAAGCCGATGTCGTCGTCGAGAATTTCATCCCTGGAACTCTCGAGGCGTTCTCACTTGGCGCGGACGAATTGCTGTCGCTCAATACGCGGTTGATCTGGTGCAGCATCACCGGATTCGGCGTGGAGAGTCGTCGGCCGGGATATGACTTCGTCGTGCAGGCGGAGAGCGGATGGATGGCCGTCACCGGAGAGCCGGACGGAGCGCCGATGAAATCCGGGATTGCGCTGGCGGACATCATCGCCGGGAAAGACGCGGCGGCTGCGGTTCTCGCGGCGCTTGTGGGCCGATCGCGCGAGTCTCCTCTCGAACGTCGCATCGTCATCTCGCTCCTGGCCAGCGCGCGCGCGGCGCTCGTGAACGTTGCGCAGAATGCGATGGTGTCGGGGCAAGAGGCGCAGCGCTGGGGAAACGCGCACGCCAATCTGGTTCCGTACCAACTGTTCCGCGCCTCCGACCGTCCGATCGTCATCGCGGTGGGCAACGACAGGCAATGGGCTGCCTGCGCACGCGTGCTGGGCCTGGACGAGCTGCGGTCGAACAGCGCCCTCGCAAAGAATCCGGGTCGCCTGGAGCATCGCGGCCTGGTGGTAAGCGCGATCGAGCAGGCATTGAGCGAGCATCCGGCCGCTCACTGGCTGGAGAGACTCGAGGCTGCCGGCGTTCCTTGCGGCGTGGTGAAGACCGTTCTCGAGGCGATATCCGACGCGTCGATCGGCGCGTCGGCGCCCGGCGGGATGCCATCTCCTGTGGGGGGAAGCACGCGGTTCCCACCCCCTAAACTGAACGAACACGGTGCCTTGATCCGCGGAGCCGGGTGGGGGGCCTTCCGCGGTTACCCGTAAAGTGCTTCGTCGTCTTGTAGACGTGGCAACCGTCCTTAGACCACAGACAGGTTCAACCGGCCTGTCCCACGCGCGGAAACGGCACTATTCTACCGTCGTGAAGACGACGGAGACGGAGCCGCGCCTGGCGGCTGAGCCGGATTCTGATCAGCTGATCATTCAGCGGGTCCTGGGCGGAAACCGCGATGCATTCCGGTTGTTGATAGTTCGGTACAGCGATCCGCTGTATCGACATGCGTTGTGCATGACGGGAAGCCCGGATGTTGCAGAAGACATCCTTCAGCTCTCGTTCATCAAGGCGTACCAGCACCTTGCCGAGGTGCGTGGGCGGTTCGACGCATGGGTGTTCCGGATCGTGGCGAATGGTTGCAAGGATTGGCTCAAGAACATTCGCCGCTCGCACCTCAGTTACGACGAAGACGATCAACCATCGGCGTACGCGACGCCCGACGAGGAGCTGGACCGCAGCGAGCTGCGGACCGATCTCGACGGCGCGTTGACGGCACTTCCCGCTTCGCTGCGTGAAGCGTTCATCATGAAGCACGTCGAAGGTCGTTCATACGAGGAAATGGCGGATCTGCTCGGAACAACGGTCGGAGCGTTGAAAATGCGCGTTCATCGCGCGCGCGAAGCGCTGCAGGCCCTACTCGAGGAGAAGTACTCATAACATGCTTGACGAACTCAACCCCGGATCCGCGCGCGAGCGGCGCGACGGACAGAAGGACGTGGCGCCCGGGCGCCGCGATCGTGATCGGGAAGTGCGCTCCGTCGTTGAGCGCGAGGTTCCCATCGGCCAGCACGAAGACCGCGCCCTCCCGGCGATGGTGCACGCCTGGCTCGACGGCGAGCTTCCGGAAGCCGCAGTGCGCCAGGGTGACACGGCTCGCGATGTCGAGTTCTGGCGCGGGATCACCGATCAGGTGGAGCGTCGCCGTCATCTCCGCACGCCGGAGTACGTCGAGGCCCAGATCATGTCTGCGCTGCCGCATCACGCGCCGCAGATGATCACGCCGTGGTTCCGGCGCGAGTTCGTGATCACACCGTTCACGGCCGTCGCGGTCGCGGGAGCGATCATCGCGGTCGCGGTCGCTGGAACAGTCGCCTTGATGTCGCCGTAAAGGCGTCATGGCCGGCACCACGAGAAGGGTTGTCCGGTAATTCGGGCGACCCTTTTTGCTTTGCAGAGAGGAGCCGCCGTCGCCAGCAACAGTATGATCCAGTTGAACTTAGACAGTCTTTGAGTGCTTGGGGGTTACCGGTCGAGTCGGGCTGGCACGTTTGTGGTATTGGGATTTAGACGCGTCGTGAGTAATAATGGGTCCAGGCAGCGCAGGCTGACCTCTTCGTGCAGGCATCAGTGTCCGACGAGCAAACGTTCGAAATGCTGCGGATGGAGTTCACCCGTGTCGGGGTAGACCCGGACACGTTCAGCGCCATGCTGGCGCTGCGTCCCGAGGATGCCCTACGCGCCCTCCGCGTACTGCCAGACGCTGCCGGGACATCGGCATTCCTGGAGCAGCTTCGGCAGCACGGAGTAAAAACGCCGCCGCGCGGCACGCCATCGCTGCCGGCGGAACCTCGGCGCCGCAGGGACAAATCGGCCTGAGTGCGGCGATTCCTCGCCCTCGGCGACTCGTATACGATCGGCGAAGGAGTTGCGGACGGCGAGCGATGGCCTGACCACCTCGTCCGCCTGCTGCGCGAGCGCGGCGAGTCGATTGGCCAGCCCCACATCATCGCGCGCACGGCGTGGACTGCGGACGAGCTGGCGGAAGCGATCGACATCGAGGGCCCGAAGGGACCGTACGATCTCGTTTCCCTCATGGTCGGCGTCAACGACCAGTATCGCAGCCGGGAATTGGAGGTGTTCGCCCCGGAGTTCGCAAAACTCGTTCAGCGGGCTCGCGATCTCGCCGGGAACGTTCGCCGCGTGGTCGTGATCTCGATTCCGGATTGGGCCTCCACACCTTTCGCCGAGGGGCAGGACCGCGCGGCGATATCCTCCTCTATCGAGGCGTTCAACGCGTGCGCGAAGGAGCGGTGCGGCGCCGTCGGTGCCCGCTGGGTGGACGTCACCGCGGCGTCCCGGGAAATGCTCGTGCAACCTGCGCTGGTCGCCGTCGACGGCCTGCACCCGACTGGCGAGATGTATCGGCGATGGGCGGAGGCGATTCTGCCGGCGGCGCAGTCCGCCTTGAGAGCGACCTAGTCCCGCAGCCGATGGCCAGGCCCGCGAACGACACGCCCGGGCCTGGCTCCCGTATGGACGCCGTCCTGTAACACGCGAACGCCGTTGACCCATACGTGCGCCACCCCGGTTGAGAGCTGCAGCGGCTGCTCGAACGTCGCCTTGTCGATGATCGTGCGCGGGTCGAACACGACGACGTCGGCGTAGTTCCCCGTCTTCAGCTCGCCCCGGTCCCGGATCATGAGTCGCACGGCGACCGCGGAGCTCATCTTGCGCACAGCGTCCTCGAGCGACAGGACTCCTTCGTCGCGAACGTACCGGCCCAGGATGCGAGGGTATGTGCCATAGCTGCGCGGATGCAGCATCCCGCGAACGTTCGCCGGGTCCGGGCCGCCTGCGTCCGTCCCGAACTTCATCCACGGGAGCTTGAGCTGGGTCCGGACGTTCTCCTCGCTCATGAGGAAGTACAGCGTCTCGACGCGACTATTTTCGCTGAGGATGAGATCCATCGCCGTGTCGAGATAGTCCTTCCCGGTCCCGGCCGCGATCTCCGAGAGCCGCTTGCCCGTCCACTGCTGGTTCTCGGGCTTCGTGAGGCGGGCGATGAGAACGCCCTGCGGCGTGGCCAGCACGCACATGTTCTCCCACTCGCCCGAGTCCCGCTCCACCTCCGCCCGAACGCGCCGCCGCATTGTGGTGTCGCGCAGATTGTCGAAGAGCTTCCCATCCGCCGACACCGAGGGTGGCAGGCACGCGGTGAGCCCTGTGCCGCCAGCGGCGTAGGGGTACATGTTCGCCTGGATGTCCACTCCCGCGCGCCGGGCCGAGTCGATCTTCGCGATGGCCTGGGCCATCTTGGGCCAGTTGCGCTGCCCGGCTGCCTTGAGATGGAAGATCTCGACGGGCACCCCGCCCTCGACACCGATGCGGATGGCTTCGTCGATGGCCTCGAGCAACCGATCCGCCTCGGACCGCATGTGCGTGATGTAAACGCCGCGGTACGGAGCCATCACGCGGGCCTCGGCGATCAACTCCTCGGTGCTGGCGAAGTTGTTCGGCGGGTAGATCAGCGCGCTGGCCATGCCGAAGGCGCCATCCTCCATCGCGCGCGCCACGGCGGCGCGCATGGAGTCGAGCGCCGCCCCCGACGCTGCGCCCATCCGTTCCCCCATGCCGAATTCGCGGATAGTGCCCGCGCCGACGAACGAGCCGACGTTGATGCTCGGGCGACGCGACTCCATGGCGCGCAGATAGTTGTCGAAACCTCGAGGCTCCGCGAAGCTGCGCCAGAGCGCGGCCGCGGCGGTGTCCCGCGCCGAAAGCGAATCCGCCGCGAACCGCGTGATCGGCGCGGGCGTCTCGCCTTCACCCAGGATCTCCGTCGTCACGCCCTGCGTCACCTTGCCGACAATCCGGTTGTCGCCCAGGAGCAGGAGACTGAGCGAGTGGCCCTGGATGTCGATGAACCCCGGGGCGACGACCATCTCCCGGGACAGCTGGACACGCTCACGAGCTGGCGCGCCGGCGAGCATTCCGGCCCCGGTGACCGTCGCGATGCGATCGCCACGAATGCCCACGTCGCCGTAGAACCAGGCGTTTCCGGTGCCGTCCACGATGCGTCCGCCAGAGATGACGACATCGAATCCGTTCGCGGGCCGTGGACCTGTTGACGGCCGACATGCAGCCAGGAAAGCGAGAACGGCAAGACAGCAAGCTCTCATCGGGATCTCCGGATTCGCGCCAGGTCGGCTTCGGCGGCGATGTAACCGAACGATGCCCAACTGCCGCCGCTCAGGATGCGCTCGAATGCGCGAACGGCGCGTGTGGTATCGCCGTTGTACAGGAACCAGTTGGCGTAGCCGTAGGCGAGCGAAGCGTCGCTAGGCGTTCGCACCGCGCTCAGCGCGCTGTCGGCCGCAGCGCTCGAAATCGCGCCTTTGTACATCCTCACCAGCCGATAGTAGCTCTCGTTCTCGATGATGTCGAAGTCGTCCCGGATCGGCGCGAGCGCTTCCGCCGCGTCGGCCTGGAGACCCGCGCGTCTCAGCGCCATGTACAGCCAGTGGATCTGCGACACGAGCCGGTCGGGATTCGTCGAGACCTGCACCCCCGATCGCGCGGCGCGCGCGGCCATCTTCCAGTCGCCTTTCAGGTAATGGGCGAGCGCGAGATGATACCACACGTTCGACTGGAGCGAGCCGATGGGCGTATTGCGCGCGTTGGGCTGCCCATCGGGCTCGACTTCGTCGGGCCTGCCCCCCATGAGCCGTGCCGCGCGCTCGAAGTCGGCGATGGCGTCGTCCAGGCTTCGCACGGTGATGTAGCGGTGCCCGCGGTGTCGATACACGCGGGGGTCGTTCGGAAACCGGCGCGCCCCGTCCGAGAACACGGCGATCGACTCGCGATAGCGGCCGAGGTACGCGAGACGCCGTCCGACCCAGATCAGCGCGTCTGGGTCATTGGGGCGCGCGGCCGCGTCGGCGCGCGCCTGCGCGAGTTGCGCTTCCATCCTCGAGCGGGTCGCGGAATCCAGCGCCGGACGCGCGAGGGTGTCGCCGGCCAGCGAAATCGCCTCTGCTGGCGCTACGAGCATCGGTAGCGGTTCGCGAACCGAAGGGCGACACGCGCAAATCCCGGCAAGAAGGAGGAATGCGGCGGAACGCGCGCCGCCGCACGATGCATGACTCATGCTGACACCGGCCTCGGGACTCGTAGCGAGAGAAGGGTACGGCGAAGGGCTGGAATTGTGCCTCACAGCGCTCTACGAAGGAATACCTGCGCGACTCCGTCGCGATAGTAGTCGGGGATTCGACCGTCCTGCGCGAAGCCGTTGGCGCGCAGCAGTGACAGCGAGCGCCCGAGCGCGGCATCCGCGGGCAACTCAGCGACGAGCAGGCGGCCCTGAGCCCCGCGCACTCGTGCAACGACTCCTTCGAGTATGGCGTGGCCCACCTCGCGAACTTCCACGCGGGGCGCCACGAGCACCATGCTCAGGTGCCAGGCGTCGGCCGCGCCGGCCACGGGCCCGTACAGCGCCAGCGCCGCAACGGTTCCATCGCGCTCGATGACGAGCGCCCGCGATTCCGGGTCGCCGCGTTCCGCGGACGCCAGCTGCTCCATGACCCGATCAACGTACGGAGTGATGCCGAGCGTCCCCAGCACCAGCGCGCGCACGGGCTCGGCGTCACCCGTCCCGGAGCATCGCGGCGCGGCGTCGAAGTAGCCGGTCACCGTGTCTCAGATCTGGAGCGCGCGTCCGAGCGTCGCCAGCGCGGCTTCCTTCGTGGCCTCGGACAGCGTCGGGTGCGCGTGCACGGTCATCCCGATGTCGTCCGCGGAGGCACGGTACTCGAACGCGAGCACGACTTCCGCGATCAGCTCCGACACGTTCGGGCCGATCATGTGGCAGCCCAGCAGCTCGTCCGTCCGTTCGTCCGCGACGAACTTCACGAAGCCGCTGCTCTCGCCCATCGAGCGCGCGCGGCCGTTGGCCGAGAACGGGAACCTGCCGACGCTGTACTCGCGCCCACTCTCCTTCACCTGTCGCTCGGTGAGTCCGACGCTGGCGATCTCGGGCCAGGTGTAGATCACGCCCGGGATAGACTTGTAGTGCATGTGCGCCGGCTTGCCCGCGATCACTTCCGCGGCGACCACACCCTCTTCTTCCGCCTTGTGCGCCAGCATCGGCCCGGGGACGCAGTCGCCGATTGCAAACACTCCGGGGAGGTTGGTGCGCATCTGGTCGTCGACCAGGATCTCTCCGCGCTTCGACAGTCCGAGGCCCAGCTTCGCGGCGTCGATGCCCGTGAGCGCGGGCCGACGTCCCACCGACACGAGGACGTAGTCACCCGCGAGCGTTTCCTTCGCGCCGTCCTTCTCGATCTCGATCGCAACGCCGCTGGCCGTGCGCTTGCCGCTCACGACCCGGGTGCCCGCGCGGATGTCCAGGCCCTGCTTGCGGAAGATCTTGTCCGCCTCTTTCGACGAGGTCGTCGTCCATGCCGGGCAGGATGGATGGCATCAGCTCGACCACCGTGACCTTCGCGCCGAGGCGCCGCCAGACGGATCCCAGCTCGAGGCCGATGATGCCGCCCCCGATCACGATCAGGTGTCCGGGGACCCGCGGGATCCGCAGCGCACCGACGTTGGAGAGCACGCGCTCCTCGTCGAACTTGAGGAACGGGAGCGCGGATGGCACTGATCCCGTCGCGATGATGACGTTCCGGGCCTGGTACGTCGGTGCTGCCGCCGTCGGCCGCCGTGACCGTCACACGATTGCCGGCGCCGAGCATGCCGCGTCCCCTGCGCCCACGTCACCTTGTTCTTCTTGAAAAGGAATTCGATGCCGCGGGTGTTCTGACCCACGACGTCGTCCTTCCGCTTCAGCATGGTGTCGAGCTCCAGCTCGACGCCGGTCGAGCGCGACCCCGTGCCCGGCCGCGTGCTGTCGCGCGAACTCGAAGTGCTCGGAGCTGGTGAGGAGCGCCTTGGATGGGATGCAGCCCACGTTGACGCACGTGCCGCCCAGGGTCTTGTCCATCTCGACGCAAACGGTGGAAAGGCCGAGCTGCGCGGCGCGAATCGCGGCAACGTAGCCCCCGGGCCCGCCGCCGATGACGACGACGTCCGCAGCCAGTGGGGCAGGCGTCATGTCAGTCGATAGCCATCAGCGCCGGATCTTCCATCAGCTCCTTGATCCGGACCAGGAACAGCACCGCCTGTTGCCCATCGATGATGCGGTGGTCGTACGAGAGCGCCACGTACATCATCGGCCGGATCTCGATCTTGCCGTCGACCGCCACCGGGCGGTCCTGGATCTTGTGCAGTCCCAGAATCGCGACCTGCGGATAGTTGATGATCGGCGTCGAGACGAGCGAGCCGAACACGCCGCCGTTGGTGACGGTGAACGTCCCGCCGGACAGATCGTCCATCGTGAGCTTGCCGTCGCGCGCCCGCTTGGCCACGTCGGTGATCGTCGCTGCGCAACGTCGAGCATGCCCTTGCTGTCGGCGTCCTTGATGTTCGGAACCACGAGTCCCGCGTCCGACGCGACGGCGATGCCCATGTTGACGTAGTGCCGGTACACGATGGCATCGCCGTCGATCTGGGCGTTGACGACCGGATACTGCTTCGAGCGCCAGGCACGTCGCGCGCACGAAGAAGGGCATGAACGACAGGCGCACTCCGTGCTGCTTCTCGATCTTCTCCTTCACGCGGCCGCGCACCGACTCGACGGCCGTCATGTCGATCTCGTTGAACGTCGTGAGATGCGCGGTCGCGTGCTGCGACTCGAGCAGGTGCTCTGCGATGCGCTTGCGACGCGTCGACATCTTTTCGCGCGTCTCGCGTTCGCCGGAGTGGGCGCGGCGTGGCTGCGCGGGCGGGGCCGGGGCTGGCGCCTGCGCCCCGGCGACTGCGGGTCTGGCGGGGGCCGTTGGGGCGGCGGCGCGGCCTTCGCATCGATGACATCGGCCTTGCTGATTACGCCACGCGAGCCCTGTTCCCGCACGCTCGAAATGTCGGTGCCGGTTTCCGCGGCCACGCGTTGCGCGGCAGGAGCGGCGCGCGGCGAGGCGTCCGGCATTCGCTCGGCGCTGTCCGTTTTCCGCTGACCGCCGTCCGCCTGCCGTTCCTGGCCTTCGACCGGTCGAGGCGTGACTGCCGCCGGCGGCCTGGCTCCGTCCACCTTTTCGTCCACTTCGGCGAGCAGTTGATCGAGCTTCACGACGTCGCCTTCGTTGGCGAAGCGCTTCTTCAGCACACCCGCCGTCACCGACGGCACCTCGACCGTGATCTTGTCGGTCTCGAGCTCGACGAGCGTGTCGCCGGACGCCACTGCGTCGCCCTCGTTCTTCAGCCACTGCGAGACCGTGGCCTCGACGATCGACTCGCCGAGCGGAGGCACTTTGATGGATGTCATGACTGCCGCAAATATACATTCCACTCTCGTGCGAGCACTCACGATCTCGGCGCACGGCGGGCTCGAGCAACTCGAGGTCCGCGACGATCTGTCCGGCGCCGCGAATCAGCGCCGCCACCGACGTTCTCATTCGGGTGCGCGCGGCCGCGCTGAATCATCTCGACCTGTTCGTACTCCGCGGGCTTCCGGGTGTGACGCTCGCACCGCCGTGGATCGTTGCGTCCGACGCGTGCGGCGTCGTGGAGTCCGTCGGGTCCGCCGTCACGACTGTGTCTGTGGGCGACCAGGTCATCGTCAATCCGGGCGTCAGCGACCGCACGTGCGACTTCTGCCGGCGCGGCGAGCACTCGCTGTGCGTGAAGTACCGGCTTCTCGGCGAACACATTCCGGGCACTGCCGCCGACCACATCGTCGTGCCCGACGACGAACGTGCGACGCGATACCCGGCGGCGCTGACCCCATCGTGGCTGCCGCGTTCCCGCTGGCAACGCTGACGGCATGGCGGATGGTGCACACGCGTGCGCGCGTGCGGGCAGGCGAGCGCGTGCTGATCTGGGGCATCGGCGGTGGTGTGGCGATCGCGGCACTCCAGATCTGCAAGCAGATCGGGCGCCGAGGTGTGGGTCACCTCGAGCAGCGAAGCAAAGCTCGAACGCGCCGGCGCAACTGGGGGCCGACCACGTGCTCGATACCCGATCGGGTGACGTGCCCGCGACCATCCGGAAGGCAACCGGCTAAGGCCGGAGTGGACGTCGTCATCGACAACGTCGGGCAAGCCGACGTGGACGCAGTCGCTGCAGGCCCTGGGCAAACGCGGACGGCTGGTGACGTGTGGCGCAACCTCCGGCCCGATGGTCGAGACCGACGTCAGGCGCCTGTTCTGGAATCAGTGGACCATTCTCGGTTCGACCATGGGGAATGACGAGGAGTTCGACGCGATCGCACGCGAGCTGCGGCGCCGGGCGCCTGCTGCCCCCGGTGGACAGCGTCTGGCCCCTGGCGGACGGGAAGGCGGCGTACGAGCGCCTGGCCTCGGCCGAGCAGTTTCGGAAAAGTCGTGCTCAGAGTCGAGTGAGGACGGCGTGGCTGATCAGGCGACCTACGATCCCGAGGAAGAGCGGGCGATTCGCGAGCGCTTTGCCGCTGGCGAGCGGCCCACCTGTCCTCGCGACGGCAGTGTGCTGACGCGTGCGCCGGATCGGCGGCGGATCGTTCGGTCTTGGCTACGCCAGGACGCGGCAGTGGTTGCTCTGTCCGAGTTGTCGTAGAAGCGTCATCTTCGATCGCGAGCGCGGTACGCGCACGTGATCTCCAGCCATGGACCCATGCTTCTCCTCCTGCAAGAACCCACCGAACAGCCGAATTTCCTCGGCACGTCTCCAGGCGAGCTTCACCGAAGTCTTCGGCGCAGCTGATTCCGGCGCTCCTTGGAGCGCTGATCATCGTCTTCGCCGGATACCTGCTCGCGAAGGTGCTCGAGCGCATCGTCGATCGCGCGCTCAAGAAGATCGGGCTCAACAACATGCTCGCGCGGGGCGGCGTGCATGGAGGCGGTGGAGCGGTCGGGAGCGCACGTCAATCCCACGCGCGTCATCGGGCAACCTGGTGTTCTGGCTGGTGATGTTCGCGGTGATTCTCGTGGCCGCCAATGCGCTGAGGCTCGAGTCGCTGGCGACAGTGTTCGGCGAGCTCGTGAGCTACATCCCGAGCGTCATCGCGGCGATCGTCATCATCCTGCGTCGGGCATCGTCCTGGGCCAGTTCGTTGGCGGCCTCATCGCGCGCGAGCGCCGGCGCGCTGCACGGCGGCCGGGCTCTCGCGCGGGTTGGAAGCGGCGGGCGTCATCCTGCTGGCCGTCTTCATGGCGCTGCAGGAACTGGGCATCGCCACCGAGATCGTGACGACGGCCTTCGCCATCCTGTTCGGGGCCATCGCGCTGGCGCTCGCGCTCGCATTCGGGCTCGGCAGTCGGGAGTTGGCCGGCGAGATCACGCGGGAGTGGTACGAGCGCTATCGCCGGGAGCGGGACGATGCGCTCGCGCGCGAGGCGGAGGCCGAAAACGAGGACGAGGAAGGTCCCGACGAGGGCGTACCGCCGCGTCCGCCGATAACCGAGTCCTGACTCCGTAGGAGTCGCTGTCAGGCCTCACAAACGTGCTCCTGCAAACGTTTGTCGGTGTAGCCTAAAGCTTTTAGCAATAAGTATTTAGGGGCGCGCCGTGCCGTTGATTACGGGCTCCAAAACGGCTATTGTTAGACGTGCCGCAATAGCCCTCCAAGCCACCGGCCCAGTGCCAGGTACATGACCGCTCCCAACAATCGCGAACGCATCCTACCGCGTCTCATCGACGACGAGATAAAAGAGTCGTTCATCAACTATTCGATGAGCGTGATCGTGTCGCGCGCACTGCCAGACGTGCGCGACGGATTGAAGCCTGTGCACCGCCGCGTGCTCTACGCGATGAACGAGTTGGGCCTGGTTCCGGGCCGGCCGTACAAGAAATCGGCGACGGTCGTCGGCGACGTGCTCGGCAAGTACCATCCGCACGGCGACAGCAGCGTGTACGACGCGCTCGTCCGGATGGTGCAGGATTTCTCGCTGCGGTATCCGCTCATCGACGGGCAGGGCAACTTCGGCTCGGTCGAGGGCGATCCGGCGGCTGCGTACCGCTACACGGAAGCGCGCCTCACGCCGTCGCAGTGGAAATGCTGGCGGACATCGACAAGAACACCGTCGACTTCGTCCCCAACTTCGACGATCGGCTTCAGGAGCCGAGCGTCCTGCCGAGCGGCGTGCCGAACCTCGTCGTCAACGGCTCGAGCGGGATCGCCGTCGGCATGGCGACGAACATTCCGCCGCACAACCTGCGAGAAGTCGTCAGCCGCCATTCTGCACCTGATCGACGAGCCGGAGGCGACGCCGGCCGATCTCCGCAAGCTCGTGAAGGGTCCGGATTTCCCGACCGCGGGATTCATCTACGGCAGGCAGGGAATCAAGGACTATCAGGAGAGCGGCCGCGGTCGCATCGTGATGCGCGCGCGCGCCGTGATCGAAGAGATGAAGAACGGGAAGTCACAGATCGTGGTGACGGAGATCCCGTATCAGGTGAACAGCGCGAAGCTCGTCGAGGACATCGCGAACCTGGTGCGCGACAAGAAGCTGGATGGCATCAGCGACCTGCGGAACGAGTCGGACCGTGACGGCCTGCGAATCGTCATCGAGCCTCAAGCGCGACGCGATCCCTCGCGTGGTGCTGAACCAGCTCTACAAGCACACGGCGATGCAGTCCACGTTCGGCGTCATCATGCTCGCGCTCGTGCCGGACGCGCAGACCGGCCGGCTCGTGCCGAAGGTGATGGGGCTGAAGGAGGTTCTCCAGCACTACATCGCGCACCGGCATACGGTCATCGTGCGGCGCGCGCAGTTCGAGCTCGACAAGGCGCTCGAACGCGAGCACATCCTCGAAGGTCTCAAGATCGCCGTCGACAACATCGACGAGGTGATCAAGGTCATCAAGAAAGCCGAGGACCCCGCCGAGGCGAGCACGCAGCTCCAGAAGCGCTTCAAGCTGTCCGAGCGGCAGGCCGAGGCGATTCTCAACATGCGGCTCGCCAAGCTCACCGGCCTCGAGATCGAGAAGCTCGAAGCGGAGTTGAAGGAGGTGCAGGGGCAGATCAAGGACCTGCGCGAGCTGCTCGGCTCCAAGCCGATGCGCATGAAGCTGATGAAGGACGAGCTGTCGGACGCCGCCAAGAAGTTCGGCGACGAGCGGCGGTCCGAGATCACCAGCGACGAGGGCGAGTTCACCGTCGAGGACCTGATCGCCGAAGAAAAGATGGTCGTCACCATCTCGCACTCCGGCTACATCAAGCGCACGTCGGTGTCGGCCTACAAGCGCCAGCGCCGCGGCGGCAAGGGGCTCAACGGGCAGAACCTGAAGGACGAGGATTTCGTCGAGCACCTGTTCATCGCGTCGACGCACGACTACATCCTGTTCTTCACGGATGACGGACGCTGCTTCTCGATCAAGGTGCACGAGATCCCGCAGCTCGGCCGCGCGACGAAGGGCAAGCCCATCGTCAACCTGATCAACGTGTCGGCGGACACGAAGGTGTCGGCGATGCTCCCCGTGCGCGAGTTCGGGGACGACCAGTTCCTGTTCTTCGCGACCAAGAACGGAACGGTGAAGAAGACCGTGTTGTCCGCCTACGCGAACATCCGTTCGACCGGCATCAAGGCGATCAAGATCGAAGAAGGGGATCAGCTGATCGACGTCCAGATCACGAGCGGTTCCAACGACATCGTGCTCGCGACGCGACACGGCCTGTCGATCCGCTTCCACGAGCAGGACGCGCGCGACATGGGCCGCGACACCACGGGCGTGAAGGGCATCGAGCTGGGCGACGAAGGACGAGTTGATCGGCATGGTCGTGATCAAGCGCGACGCGAACCTGCTCGTGGTCACCGAGACGCGGCATGGGCAAGTGCTCTCCGATCGACGAGTACCGCGTGCAGAAGCGCGGCGGCAAGGGCATCATCACGCTGCACCGCACCGAAAAGACGGGCGACGCCGTGTCGATCAAGGAAGTGCTGCCGGACGACGAGCTCATGGTCATCACGCAGAACGGGATGATCATCCGGATGCCGGTGAAGGGCATTCGGGTCTCCGGTCGCAACACGCAGGGCGTGCGGCTGGTGAACCTCGACGACACGGATCGCGTGAACGACGTCGCGCGCGTAGTGCCGGACGACGAGGGCGAGGAAGGAGAGGAAGCCCTCGAGCCGGTTGGTGGCGGGGCGGAACCGGACGAGGAATAGCCAAAAGCCTTAGTTTTCCAATTGTGACAACCATCACAGCCGCACCGATGCTGGTCTCGGCTTCCGACATCGCCGCCGCCGCGAAGGTGCTGGCCGGCGTCGCCGTGCGGACGCCGCTCCTCCCGGCCCCATACTTGGGCGACGACGTCTGGATCAAGCCGGAGATGCTGCAGCGGGGCGGCGCGTTCAAGCTCCGCGGGGCGTACAACTTCCTCAGCCGCATCGACCCCGAAGTCCGGGCTCGGGGCGTCGTCGCGCCTTCGTCCGGCAACCATGCCCAGGCCGTGGCGCTTGCCGCCAGGCTGCTCGGTGCCCCGGCCATTGTCGTGATGCCCACCACCGTCACGGCCGCGAAGCGGGGCGGCGCGGAGCGCCTCGGCGCGCGCATCGAATTGGCGGGCACCACCACCGCGGACCGCATGGAGCGCGCGATGGAGATTGTCGAGTCGGAGGGGGCGACGCTCGTGCCGCCGTACGACGATCCTTTCATCATCGCGGGGCAGGGCACCATCGGCCTCGAGATCGTGGAGGATCTCCCGGACGTCTCGAACGTGCTCGTGCCGGTGGGCGGCGGAGGCATGAGCGCCGGCGTGGCGGCCGCGGTAAAGCTGCACCGCCCGCGCACGCGGGTGATCGGTGTCGAGCCGGAAGGCGCGCCAAAGCTCTCGAACGCGCGCAAAGCGGGAAAGCCGGTTCGGCTCGACCGCACCGAAAGCATCGCCGACGGGTTGCTGGCCGTCGAGATCGGGCATCTGACGTTCGCGCATCACCAGCGATTCATGGACGACGTCGTGCTCGTGGACGACGAAGCGATGCGCCGGGCCATGCGGCTCCTGCTCGACCGCGCGAAGCTCGTGGCAGAGCCCAGCGGGGCGATCACGGCGGCCGCCGTGCTGGAAGGGAAGGTGAGGCTGTCGGGTCCCACCGTCGTCGTGCTCAGCGGCGGCAACATCGAATGGGAAGGTTTATCGGCCACAATGGGGTAGCAACCGGTCACGTCGTCGTCGCCGGCGACGACACTCGGGAAGCTGGCGTCCTTTCGTGGCTGCTGCGCGAGCGCGGATTACAATGTCTCCGCCGTGCGCGCGGAGAGCGGTGACGCGCTCGTGGATCTCGTGCGCAGGCAGGCCGTGGACCTCGTGCTTCTCAGCGCCAACGGCCACGCCATCGACGAGACGCTGCGCAAGCTCCGCGCTGACGAGACCGGGCGCGACCTTCCCGTGATCATCGCTGGCGTGAGCCATACGGACGCCGCCACCGACGCGCTGCGCAGCGGCGCCGACGACTGGCTGCCGAAGCCGATCCAGGTCATGGAGCTGCTCGCGCGGATTTCGGCGCAGCTGCGCGCGCGCGGCGACGTGCGTCTGATGCGAGAAGCGCTCGTGCAGCGCGACCAGGAGCTCCAGCGCGCGCAGCTGGACATCGAGACTCACCGGCAGCTCGTGGAGATCCTGAACGAGGTCACGTCGGAGCTCACGGCCGCGGAGATCTATCGCGTGCTGGCGCGCCGCGTCGCGCGCGCGCGCGAGCTGAGACACTGTTCCGTGGTGCTCGCCGTCCCGGGCGAGCCGATGGGGACCATCGTGGCGGCGTGCGACGATCCGGCGATCTCGAACCTGCCGGTGCAGATCGATCGCTACCCCGAGTTCGTCACGGCGCTCAAGACGGGACGCCTCGTGCTGGTTGGCGACGTGATGAAAGACCCGATGTTCGCGGACGCGCGCGAGCTCTGGCGGCGCGAGGGACGGTCAGCGCCCGTGCGCTCGGTGCTGGCCGTTCCGTTTGCGCTGGAACGCAAGCGGGGAGGCGTGTTCTTCCTGCGCACGGAGCGCGACGAACGGGCGCTCACGGCGGAGGACGCCCAGTTCGCGGAAGTGGTGATCCGCGCGGCCGTCGCCGCCATCCGCCGCGCCCAGGCGCTGGAGTCCACGCGGGCCGACAACCGGCGGCTCGAGGAGCTGGCGACGACCGACGCGCTCACGCGCCTGCTGAACCGCCGCGCCTTGCTCGAGCGGCTGAACGTCGAAGTGGATCGCGCCCGCCGGTTCGAGAGCCTGCTTTCTCTGCTCATGGTGGACCTCGACCACTTCAAGTCCGTCAACGACCAACACGGGCACCTCGTCGGCGACACCGTGCTGCGCCAGATGGGCTCGTTGCTCTCCGGCGCCGTGCGCACGATCGACGTCGTCGCGCGGTATGGCGGCGAGGAGTTCGTGCTGATCCTGCCGGAAACCGCCACCGAAGGCGCGGCGATCTTCGCCGAACGCCTGCGACGGAGCGTGAGCGAGCACCGATTCGACGTCGTACCGGGTCGCTCGCTGCATTTGACGTGCAGCGTGGGGGTTGCCACTTTTCCCTCTCCCCGCGTCGCCTCCACGGACGACCTCTTTGCTCGCGCGGACGAAGCGCTCTATCGCGCCAAGTCCGGCGGCCGTAACCAGGTACGTACCTAGATGAATCGCTGTCCCACGTGTGGAACGACCTACGCCGACGCTTCCAAGTTCTGCACGAAGGACGGTACCAAGCTGGTGCCACAGGGGGCAGCGCGAGCCGACGGATCCAGGGACCCGATGTCCGTCAGTGGGCCGCGTCCGACTGCGGCAGCCGTGCGAGGCGAGCCCAAGCCCAAGCCCGCGCCGGCTCACACGAATCTCGTGGGTCAAACGCTCGACAAGCGATACAAGATCGAGCGTAAGCTGGGCGAGGGCGGAATGTCGTTCGTCTACCTCGCGACGGACATCGCGACACAGGAGCAGTTCGCGATCAAGGTGCTGTCGGAGGCGCTTTCTCACGACGCCAACGCGATGGCGCGCCTCCGGCGCGAGGCCGCTCTCGGAATGCGTCTCGCGCATCCGAACGTGTGTCACATCATGCGGCTCGGCGAGACGGAGGACGGGCTCGTCTACGTCGTCATGCCGTACGTCAACGGCGAGAGTTCTCGCCGACCGCAACAACCGGCTGGGACACATTCCGCTGGCCGACACGGTCCGCTTCGTGAAGGACATGTCGGCGGGCTTGTCCGTGGCCCACGAACTCAAGATCGTGCATCGCGATCTCAAGCCCGAGAACGTGATGATCAGCAAGCACCCGGATGGGTCGGAGCACGCCGTCGTCATGGACTTCGGCCTGGCGAAGGAACGCAAGGCCGAAGGCGAGCTCCAGAAGCTCACGGCCACCGGGATCATCCTGGGCACGCCGGAATTCATGAGTCCAGAGCAGCTGCGCGGAAAGCCGCTCGACCCACGCACCGACATCTACTCGCTGGCACTCATGACATACGAGATGCTGACGGGGAAGCTGCCGTTCCAGGGGCGCACGCAGCAGGAAATGATGATCTCCCGACTGCGCAGCGATCCGATGCCGCTCCGGCGCATGCGTCCCGAGCTCGATCTCCCGGAGTCGGTGGAAAAGACGCTGACGAAGGCAATGTCGAGAAACCCGGACGATCGCTACCAGACGGTCGTCGAGTATGCCGACGCGCTCGCCACCGCGTCCGGCAGCGACGGGGCCGAGAGCGGCCTGCTCGGCAAGCTGTTCGGGCGCTAGCCGAAGCAGGTGCGTTTGTCTCGCCGGCGTTCGATGCAGTTGAGGTCCCGCAGCGTGATGGCTCTGGCGATGCTCGCGGGCCTCGCGATGGCGCCAGCGCGGCTCGATGCGCAGTGGGGGCTCTGGCCCGCAGACTCGCTGCTTGCGAACGGCCGCCTGGCCTCCGCGGAATCAGCCTACTACGCCGCGAGCCGCATTCAGCCGCGCGATCCGGTGGCGCGCGCCGCGCTCGGCGGATACCTGGCCGCGCGCAGCGCGACGCGGGTAGGCGTCGTTCTCCTCGAGGAAGCGCGGTTCTTCGGCGGAGATTCGGCGGCGCTGGCGCGTGCGCTCGTGCCGCTGCTGGTCCGGCTCAACGACTATCGCGCGCTCGTGGAGCTGCAGCCCGACGTCCTCACGGCGGCAGAGCGGCGGCGCGCGGCATGGCTGTCCGTGAACGCACCGGAAGCGCAGTTGCGCGATTCGGTCCTCAGCCTCGCGTATCGGCCACTGGGCGATGGCTCCGGCCTGGGCACCGTCATGCTACGGCTCGGTCGGTCGGAGTTGCCCGCCGTCATCGATCCTCGCGTCAACGGGCTCGTGCTTCCGGCGTCCGCGCGTCGCGACATTCGGGTGTTCGGCAGCGAGGGCGGAAAGACTATCGGCGTCGCGGCCACAATCCGCGTGGGCGGCGCGGCCTTCTCCAATATCCCCGCCGTCGTGGACAGTGCCGTCGAAAAGGTGCGAGTCGGGTTCGACGTGCTTGCGCCATACTACCCGTCGTTCGACCCCGCCAGCGGCCTGATCACGCTGCGACGCGTGGACCGGCGCGCGCCGCCCGTTCCGGGCCCGCGTATTCCGGCGCTGTACGACACCACCGGACTGCGTCTGCTCGTCGGCGGTCACTGGCAGCCGACGTCACACGCAATGACGGCGATGCTGCTCGCTACGCGAAAATGGTTGTGGGACTGGAAGCTGGGAGATGTGGTGCTGGTCCCCTGAGGGACAGGGTCACGTGTCATGCATCACTTGTGACCGCAGGCTCGCGTGACTCAGCCCAGGTGCTGCAGCTCGACCATGAGACATCGGTCCTGCACCACGTCGATTCCCTCCCGGGCGAGCCGCTCCGCGGATGCGTCGTTGCGGATGCCCAGCTGAAACCACACCGATTTCGGACGCTTGGCGATGATGTCGTCCACGTGCGGCGGGATGTCGGTCGGGCGGCGGAACACGTTGACCATGTCCACATCCCCCGGAATGTCGGCGATGCGGCGATACACCTTCTCGCCGAGAATCTCGGTGACTTCAGGGTAGTAGACCGGGACTGGCACGATCTCCAGTCCGATCCGCCGCGCGTACGCCGCGACGTAATGCGCCGGACGTCCCGGCTCCACCTTGATGCCGAGCACCGCCACGCGCCGCGTCTGCCGAAGCAGCCGTTGAACGCCGGCGTCATCCTCGATCAGGTGATCGCGCCAGTTCATTCAGAAAACAGAAGGCGAAAGGCGGAACGGAATGCGGAATGCAGACGGCGGCTGCAGGTAGTTAGAATGTAGCGGCGCAGCCCTGTCTCCACTGGCTGCCTGCCTAGCGACTCTTTGCCTTCTGCCTTCTGCTCTCATGAAGATGCTGGTTCTCGGCGCCGGACTTCAGGGTTCGGCGTGCGCGTACGATTTGTTGCAGGATCCGGACGTGAAAGAAGTGCGCCTTGCCGACATCCGGATCAGCGACCTGGAGCCTTTCCTCAAGCCGTACTCGGGCAAGCGGCTGATTCCGACGCCGCTCGACGTCCGCGACGAAGAGGCTGTCTCCGGTCTGATGCGTGAGAGCGACGCGGTGATGAGCGCGCTTCCGTACTACTTCAACTACGACATGGCCGTGTGCGCCGTGGACGCGGGCGTGCATTTCTGCGACCTGGGCGGTAACACGGAGATCGTCTTCAAGCAGAAGACGCTGCACGACCGCGCGCGCGCCGAGGGGGCCTCCGTGATCCCGGACTGCGGGCTGGCTCCGGGGATGGTGAACATCCTGGCCGAGCATTGCATCCGGCAGCTGGACGACGTGGAGGCGCTGCGGATCTACGTGGGCGGCCTGCCGCAGAATCCCGAGCCGCCACTCAACTACCAGATCGTCTATTCGCTGGAGGGCGTGCTCGACTACTACACCACACTGTCGTGGGTGCTCAGAGGCGGCAAGCGGACACGCGTGAAGGCCCTCTCCGAGCGCGAACCGGTCCGGTTCGCCGATCCGATCGGCGAGCTCGAGGCGTTTCACACG
Source organism: uncultured Gemmatimonadaceae bacterium (assembly GCA_963724885.1). Lineage (GTDB taxonomy): Bacteria > Gemmatimonadota > Gemmatimonadetes > Gemmatimonadales > Gemmatimonadaceae > DASPMP01. The sequence goes on from CAVRWG010000005.1 coordinate 2,365,247, forward strand.
GCCGGAGGCCTCTCGACGATGGCCTTCCGCTACGAGGGCCGCATACCCACGATGGAATACAAGACGCTGCGGTATCCGGGACATGCGGCGCTGATGGAAGCCATTCGGGAGCTCGGGCTTCTCGATCTCGAGCCGGTGGACGTCAAGGGCCATCACGTCGTCCCGCGCGACGCGTTCATCGCGACCGTGGGGCCCCGTCTCAAGAAGCCTCATGGCAAGGACCTCGTGGCCCTGCGCGTCATCGCCAACGGCACCAGGAAGGGCAAGGCGAAGGCGGTAGGCTGGGAGCTGCTCGATTACTTCGACGAGAAGGTTGGCATCAGCGCCATGGAGCGCACCACCGGATTCTCTCTGGCGACCACCGGCATGATGCAGGTGCGCAAGCAGGTCGCCGGCGCCGGCGTGCTCACGCCGGACGAAGCAATGCCGGCCGAGCCCTACATCAAGGAGCTGGGCAAGCGGGGGATCAACATCCGCCCGCTCTCGTCCTAGTCAGTTGCGGTAGAAGTTGGCGAGCGTGGGCCCCATGCGGTCCATGGTCGCGCGCGCACCGTACCGGTCGCGTCCGTTATAGATGAACGCGAATGCAAGCACCTCCCCGTTCAGGGCGGTGACGTAGCCGGCCAGCGATGCGACGGAGTTGGTGGTGCCGGTCTTCGCGTGCAGGTTGCCGTGCGCAGGAGTGGCTCTCATCCGGCGCCGCATCAGTTCGGATTCGCCGGCCACGGGCATGGACGCGTGGAACACCGATCCCCAGGGCGCCCGGTGCGCGTAGCCGAGGAGCTGTACCATGGCCCGGGCCGTGAGCGAGTCCGCTTCGGACAGGCCGCTGCCGTCGGCGACGCGGATGTCCTGGGGCCGCGTTCCCGCCTTGCCGAGAAAACTCCGCAGCGCCCCGAGCGCGCCTTCGGACGATCCGGCGTCGCCGTTCTCGCGTCCGGCGTTGCGGTACAACAGCTCAGCGAAGTGATTGATGCTCTCGCGGTTCATGTACGAGACCATGTGAGCCATGGGCAGCGAGTGCACCCGTCCGATGGACTCGGCGTCGCGCGGCGTTGGACCGGACTTGACGCCGCCCTCCACTTCGATTCCCGCCTTGCGCAGTGACGCGTTCAGCGCTCCGGCGGCGAAGACCGGCGGCTCCGACACCACGAGCGAGTAACGCCGCGGACCGGAGCGGGATCCGATCGTACCGGTGACTCCGATACTGCCGTCCGTGCCCCGGCGCGCGGAGATGCGGCCGCCGCTGCCGTTCACCACGCGCACGTTGCTCGTCAGGGGGATCGCCGAAGTCGCGGGATCGAGCGCCACGACCGCCTTGCCGTTCTCCACCTGCGCCACCACCCACACGATGTTCTCGTTGAGCGACAGGGCCGACACGGGCGCGGCGTACGCGGACATCAGGTAGCTGCTCTTCCAGCCGCGCGGGATGCGTTCCGTGATGAACGCGCTCTCGTCGGCGATCACGGCGCCCTTCACGCGACGGATGCCGGCGCTGGCGACCTGACGCGCCAGCGCATCCATCGGCGAGTCTCCCTGCCAGAAGCGCAGCGAAAGCGTCGGGTCGCCGCCGCCGCGCAGGTAGAGGTTGCCGGCGAGCACGCCGTCATTCAGCGGCGCATCGCGCAGAACTTCGGTGGCGAACGTGTGGTCCGGACCGAAGCGTTCGAGCGCCAGGCCCGTCGTCATCATCTTCATGATGGACGCCGGCTTGAGCAGGACGTCGGCATTGTGCGAGAACAGCGTGTCGCCGCGCGTCACGGACGTCACGATCACGCCCCACACCCCGCCGCGCGTGTGCGCGCCCAGAGCCGTTGCGAGGTCGGTCGCGAGCGCGGACGCTGTCCGCGGCGACGACCACGATGCGACAGGCACAGGCGCTCGCGCCGTCTTCACCGGCGTTCGCCGCGGCGCCCTGCGGCTCGTCGACGTGCGGCGGCGCTGATTGGACGCGGGCGGCGCGGCCTTGGTCGCCGCGTCCTTGTCGCCAATCGCGGCAACCGATGGCGCGACCCCGCCGCCGGTCTTCGACTGCGCCCGCGCGCTCGTGGCCGTCACCAAGGCCGCAAACGCAAATACGGGAACGATGTACCCGATGCATCCATGCGCGTGCTTCATACGCAGTTGATCACGGAGGGCAACTCGCGTTCCAGCGGCAGCGCCACTACACCCGGAGATAGACGCCGCGTCGGTGCAGCACGGCGAGCACGACGAACCAGAACATGACGAACGCGAGCGCGAACGCGAGCGAGGCGTTCATCGGCGAGAGCCACGACGCGAACGCCGTCTGATAGATCGCCGACTGCAGCGAGACGCTCGTGCCACCATGGTCCACCTTGATGATCGAGTAGATGAGCCGCGCCATGACCGCGGATCCGACGAACGCGACCATCGGGTTCATTCCGTAGATCACGAACGGCTTCGTCCACCGGCGCCAGCCGTGGACATCCACCAGCCACATGATTGTCGCCAGCGTGATGCAGGCCATGCCGGCCGTGAATACCACATACGAGCCGGTCCAGAGGCTCTTGTTGATCGGGAAGGCCCAGTGCCACATCAGACCGGCCATCATCCCGACCGAGCCAATCGCGAACATTGCGGCGATGCGATCCACGAGCGGTCTAGGTTCGGCAATCCAGCGGCCCGCCAGGTTGCCAAGCAGCGCTGTCGCGATAGCACCGGTGGTGGAGAGCACGCCTTCCGGGTCCCAGGTGCGGCTGCTGGCCCACAAGTGATTGCCGAGGCCGAAGCGGCTCCAGTCGAGGGCAACGCGATCCCAGTACGCGGCCATCGTAGTTCCGCCCTTGCCGAGCAGCAGCGCGCCCGGCGTGCCTCCTGTCCCGGGCACGGGCAGCACGGTCATTACGAACCAGTAGCCGAACAACAGGGCGGCCGTCACGATCACCTGCGTGCGCACGGTGGCCCGCGTGGCAAGGAGGGCCGACACGAGATAGGCAATCCCGATCCGCTGCAGGACGCCCATGATGCGCCAATGCTCGAGGCGGTCCACGACGCGATCGAAGAACGACGGATCGGGGTTACCCGCAACGGCGGCCCAGGTGAAAAACGGAAATCCGTTGATCAGCAGGCCGAAGAGAAAGATCAAGCCGCCGCGCTTCAGGATCTGACGCCGGATGGCGCCCTCATCGTCGCCGCGCGCACGCCTCGCGCCGATCGAGAGCTGCGTCGTGATCCCGACGATGAACAGGAAAAACGGGAAGATCAGGTCCGTCGGCGTCCAGCCGTGCCAGTCCGCGTGCCGCAGCGGCGGGTAGATCGCGCTCCACGTTCCGGGGTCGTTGACGAGCAGCATCCCGGCGACCGTGAGCCCGCGAAAAACGTCGAGGGATACGAGGCGCTCGCGCGTCGAGGCAGGCGTTTCCGGTGGCACAAAAGAAAGACGCTCCGCGCCTCCGGCTCGAAACACAGGCGCGACTACGTCCCGGTCGCGGGTCGCCAATCCACCTGGGCGCTGGCCACCGAGTCCTCGGCGCCGTGCGACTGCCAGCGGAAGAAGATCACCGAGATCACGGCGAGGAACACCAGCCCGCCGGGGATCCACATGATGAGTCCACCGATCAGTTGATCCTCCATGGGCGTGATCCCCAGGATCCTCGGCGCCGCGGCGTAGCCGGGATACAGCAGGTTGCCGCTGTAGGTGATCAGGACGGCGACCACCGACATCGGAAGCGTGGTGAGGAAGAGATACAGCATCTGCATCGGGTACGACAACCGCGGGAGCTCGGGAAGCTGGCTGAGGATCGGCCACCAGAGCATGACGGCTGCCACCATGAACATCAGGTGCTGCACGATGTGGATCGCGTGGCTGTCCACAGCGGCGTTGTAGAACACGGGTAGATGCCAGAGCGCGACCACGAGATTGAACGTCGCGAAACAGACCTTGGGCCGCGTCAGCACGCGCGCAGTCGAAGCGACGACGCGATTGCGCAGCAGCGGTCGCAGCATCGAACCAGGCACTCCAGCCAGCAGCAGGGGTGGCACGAGCAGCGTGAGGAGCAGGTGCTGCACCATGTGCGCGCTGAAGAGATACCAGTCGCTCAGGTCGTGCAGCCAGCCGTTGAGGCTGAGAAAAATGACGGCGAGGGCGCTGTAATAGCTCAAACGGCGGACATGGGATATGCCATATCCTATGCCCGCTCTTCGTGCGCCCCACTCGTACAGCAATGCGAGACACACCAGCCCGATGACGGTGCTCCAATGCACGGTAAAACTCGTCAGGCTCAGGCTTGCGCCGACGTGCAGCAGCGAAAGCGGAGCGGGCACCGGCACCATTGTTCCGCCTACTTCAACCGAGGGCGAGCTTCAGCTGGCCGAAGAGGAACAACAGCACGATCAGCGTGACGATCGCGATGATCAGCGGGCCGGTGAAGAGCGCGCGGAAGAGCTTGTGGTCGTACTTCAGGTGCATGTAGAACATGACGACGATCGCGAACTTGACGGCCGACATGATCAAGAGCGACGGCACGAACAGGCGCGACTGGACGAACGTCGGGATGTAGTACACCCAGACCTCGATGACGGTGATGACCGCCAGGACGAGGGCGACCCACTTGTACTGCTTCCAGGTGGGGTGCTCGTGCACCTCGCCCATCGCAGCGTGATCCGCGTGGGCCTGCTCCTGGTGTGGCGGATGCTCGTGCGCCATGAGTCTCTACCTAATGAGGTAAACGAGCGTGAAGATCGCGATCCACACGACATCGACGAAGTGCCAGTACAACGCCGAGATGTCGACCAGCAACGAATCCTTGGGGCCCAGCCCGCGGCGCACGTCGATGGCGAGCAGCGTCAGCAGCCAGAGGACACCGGCGGTGACGTGCGCGCCGTGAAAGCCGGTGAGCGTGAAGAACGTCGAGCCGAACAGGTTCTTCTTGATCGTGAGCCCTTCATGGACGAACGACGTGAACTCGAAGGCCTGGAATCCGAGGAAGGTTGCGCCGAGGATGGCGGTCGCGAGCAGCCAGAGCTTGGACGAGCCGAGTCCCCACCAGCCGCCGCTGCCCCAGCCCGGCTTGCCCTTGTTCTCGACCGCGGCGAGCGCCAGCACCATCGTGAGGGACGACATGAGGAGCACGAACGTGGACGCCGACGTGACCGGGATGTCGAGGATCGCCGGCAGCGGCGTGGCGCACTGCGGCGGGTTGCAGGCCTCGTGCGGGAACGGCCCGCTGATGCTGCGCCCCTTGTACACGAGGTACGTCGAGATGAGCGAAGTGAAGAGCATGCACTCCGACCCGATGAACGCCCAGATCGCGATCTTGCGGTGATCGAGGCCGGTGGTGGTCGGTGGGTGGCCGTGTGCCGCAACGGCGGTATTGGCGGCCATTAGTGCGCGTCCTCCAGAGGCGTCAGCAGCCAGCTATAGAGAAAGAGAACCATGAGGGTGGCATTCGTGATGACCAGCCCGATCGCGAGCTGCGTCTTGCCGAGGTGGATCGGGATCAAGCTGGCTAACATCAGCGTCATGAATAGCGCGACGAACAGCGGCTTGATCGACGGATTCGGCATCGGAATGCCGAGCTCCCGCGCCGATTTCGGGGGAGGGCCTGCCTGCGTGGAGCCGGTCGCGTGTGGCTCGGGCGCGCGATCGGGCGGGCTGTGCTCCCACATGGGATAGCGCGACGTCACCTTCGGAATCGTCGCGAAGTTGTACTCGGGCGGCGGAGACGGAATCGACCACTCCAGCGTGGGCGCGCCCCACGGATCGTTGCCCGCGATCTCACCGCGCTTCCGGCTGCTCACCATGTTCCAGACAAAAACCACTATGGCGACGGCCTGAATGTAGGCTCCGACGGAGCTCATCAGGTTGAACACTTCGAGCCCCTGACCCGCGTCGTACACCCACGTGCGGCGCGGCATGCCCATCAGTCCGGACCAGTGCATCGGCATGAATGTGAGGTTCATCCCGATGAACATGAGCCAGAAGTGCAGGTTGCCCCATTTTTCGCTGAGCATCCTGCCAGTGAGCTTGGGATAGTAGTAGTACACGCCCGCGAACAATCCCATCATCGAGCCGCCGAACAGCACGTAGTGGAAGTGTGCGACGATGAAGTAGGTGTCGGTCTGCTGGAGGTCGGCGGGCGGCGACGCGTGCATCACGCCGGAGATGCCGCCGATGGTGAAGAGCGCCACGAGCGCGATGGCAAACTTCATCGCGACCGTGAAGCGGACATTGCCGCCCCATATCGTGAAGATCCAGTTGAAGATCTTCACCCCCGTGGGAATGCCGATGAGCATCGTGGTGACGGCGAACAGCGTGTCCGCGATGGGCCCCATGCCCACCGAGAACATGTGGTGCGCCCATACCCCGAAGCCGAGGAAGGCGATCAGGATGCCGGAGTACACCATCACCGGGTATCCGAACAGCGGCTTGCGCGAGAACGTGGGCAGCACCTCGGACACGAGCCCGAATGCCGGCAGAATCAGGATGTAGACCTCCGGATGCCCGAAGATCCAGAACAGATGCTGCCAAAGCAGCGGGTCACCGCCGGCGGACGTGAGGTAAAACGTCGTCCCGAAGAAGCGATCGAACTGGAGGAACACGAGCGCGATCGTGATCACCGGGAACGCCAGCACGAGCAGGAACTGCACGATGAACGCCATCCACGTGAAGATCGGCATGCGCATGAAGTGCATGCCCGGCGCCCGCATGTTGATGATGGTCGTGATGAAGTTGAAGCCGGCGGCGAGCGACGACACGCCGAGGATCTGGAGGCCCAGCACCCAGAAATCGATGTTCAGCCGCGACGAGAACTGGTACGTGGTGAGCGGCACGTACCCGAACCAACCGCCGTCCGGGGCCTGGCCGATGAGCCAGGACACGTTCATGAAGATCGAGCCGAACAGGTACACCCAGTAGCTGAACGCATTCAGCCGAGGGAACGCGACGTCGCGCGCGCCGATCTGCAGCGGAATCAGCAGATTGAAGAACGCCGCCGACAACGGCATGACGACGAGGAAGATCATCGTCGTGCCGTGCATCGTGAACAACATGTTGTACATGTCCGCGGACACGACGCGGCCGTTGGGTCCCTGGAGCTGCATGCGGAGCACCAACGCCTCGAACCCCCCGACGAGGAACCAGAGGAGGGCCGTGTACAGGTACAAAGCGCCGATGCGCTTGTGATCGACCGTTGTCAGCCAGCCCCAGACTCCACCGGCCTCGTTGTACTGCGAGGCCGGTCGAGCAGGCGCGTGAGCGGCAGTTGCCATTTCGTGAGCTCTCCGGTTCCGTCGTTACTTCAGGGCCTGCAGGTACGCGACCATGTCGGCGATCTGCTGATCGGTATAACCGACCTGCAGCGTTGTCTTTAAGATCGGATCGTACTGGCCGCGACCCTGCGTGGGCATGAAGACGCCGGGCTTCATGGCGCGCGCGTTCTTGATCCACGAGCCCAGGTGTCTCGTATCGTTCGGGAAGAGGCCCCCGCCGATGGTGAGCCGGGTGCCCACATGAGTGAGGTCCGGACCCGTCGTGCCGACCATCATGGGCTCGCCCTTCACGAAATGGCACCCGAGGCACGCGCCGCTCGTGACCAGCGTGCGGCCGCGCGCGGCGTCACCCTGGAGCGTGGCGTCGAACGCGACGCTCGCGGGGATCGGCGTCCGCGGCACCGCATACGCGGGCATGCGATCGGCCGGGTATCCGATGAACCCCGCCTGGACCGGCGCGGGTGTCTGCGCTGCCGTCGGAGCGCGCGGCGCAGCTACGCTGGCCGCCGGCCGGGCCGCTCCGGCCGCCGGTGACATGGCTGGGGCTGGAGGGGGACTCATCGCCCCCGGACGCTGGTGGTGTGCCACCCAACTCGCGAACTGCTCCGCGGTGACCGTGAACGCCTTGAAGCGCATGTTCGCGTGCGACGTGCCGCAGTACTCGGCGCAGAAGCCGTTGAACGCGTCTTCGGTGGTGGAGTCCGGCGTGAACCAGAGGAAGTTCGTGCGATTGTTGACGAGGTCGCGCTTGCCGCCGAGCCCGGGGATCCAGAACGAGTGAATGACGTCGTGCGTCTTGAGGTGGAAGTTCACCGTGCGACCGATGGGGAGGTACACCTCGTTCGCGGTCTTGAAGCCGTACTCCGGATAAACGAACTCCCACCACCACTGGTGTCCCACGACCTCGATCTGGAGCGCGCCGGCGCGTGCTGCGCCCTGCGTCTTGAAGATCGTCTGCACCGTAGGGACCGCGATGACCGCGAGCACTACCGCCGGGATCACCGTCCAGAGAATCTCGAGCTTCGTGTTGCCGTGAGTCTGCTCCGGCTTGCGCGTGTTGCCCGGACGGCTGCGGTACTTCCACATCGCGTACACGAGCATCAGTTCGGTGAACACGAACACGGCGAGGCCGAGCCAGATGAGCAGGCTGAAAAGGCTGCCGACGTCTCTATTGAAGTCGGTTCGGGAGCTGAAGACGGAGTTCGGGTTTTGTGTGCACCCTGCAAGCAGAGTGAGTGCGACCGTCAGCGCGGCGTTACGAAGCCGGCGCGGGCGGGAATCAGCGGGCATTCGGTATCCTTTCACGGACAGTTCTGAGCGCGCGTGCGCGCCCGGGAAGTAGGCACCCGACGAGCACGGGCAAGGTAATCGCCTGAGGCGGGGGACGGGAGTCGTGCTCCAGGCCCGGAACTGCTGACATCCGAGCCGGTTACTCCGCGTGCGGCTTGTCCTCCAGCTGATGTTTGGCCACGGTCTGCGCGACGGCCATCTCGAGCTGCACTCTGATGGCCGCGATGCCCTCCCGCATGACGCGCACACGCATCTGTTCGCTCGCTCCGCGGGTCATCTGCATGTTCATCGACGTAGCCATATCGGCTATCATGCCGAACTGCCCCTTCAGCATTCCGGCGAGCGTGGGCACCTGCCGTTTGAGGTTCTGCATGATGCTGCCGGCAGGCTTGTTCTGCTTCACCGAGAGCGCGTAGGCCTCCACGAGACCGTGAAGGCGCTGATGCACCGTCAGGGCCTCTTCGAGCGTCGTCATCCTGGCCTGTCCGGCCCCATCCAGCCTTGGCGCCGCCATGGCGAATTCTACTTGACGCGCTCGAGCTTGGGGTTCTCGCTCAGCGCGCGTCCGGCGCGTGCCTGATGCTTGCCGCCGACCTGCACGACATCGGCGGTGAACCCGAATGAGCCCCGGTACGCCGCGGCCCCGATGCCGTAGGCGTCCACGGGCGCGCCTTCCGCCTCGAAATCCCGGATCCGCTCGATGTCAAAGCCACCCGACGCGACGATCTGCACGTCGCCGAATCCCTCGCTGTCGAGCGCGTTCCTCACGTTCCAGACGAGCTGCGGGTTGACGCCCGTCGGGCGAAAGGTGCCGAGCTGCCCGAGTACGGAGCGGTCCACCATGTTCTCGGACGTGTGGAGTCGCACGCCCCACAGACGGTCGCCCATCGCGCTGGCGACCTCGACGGCGGTGCGCACCACGTCGTTCTCGTAGTCCACGAGCGCGAGGAGCGGCACGTCGTCGGCGAGCAGTTTGGCCACGGACCTGGTGGCCGCGACGGTGTCGCCGCCGAAGGCCGCTATCAGCGAATGGGGAATGGTGCCGATGACCTTGCCGTTCCAGAGCGCGGCCTGCGCTCGCGTGGACACCTGCTTCACGCCGGCGATCATCGCCGCGAACCCGTCGCCCGGCTGCATCAGGAAATGCGCGTGTCGCGCGCCGAAGAAGAGCACGGATTTGGGGCGCGCGGCGTCCACGATCTCGCGGAGGTTCGTGCACACGAGCGACCGGCGGGACAGCACGCCGAGGCAGATTGCCTCGAGGTGCGCGAACGCGGTGTAGTCGCCTTCGACCGTCATCACCGTGTCCCACGCCTCGATGATGTCCCCTTCGTACAACGCCTGAACGGCGAATGCGTTCCAGTCCTCGACGCCCGTCTTCAGGATTGCTATCGCTTCATCGATTCCCGACAGCCAGCCATCGGCCTTTGCCGTCACCTGGAGCAGCACCCGCGGATTCTTCTTTGCGGTGCGCAACACCTCCGGCGCGAGCGCGGCGAATCGTTCCGCGTATTCACCCGTCTTGAGCGGATCCGCCGCGAGCTGGAATACCGCGGGATCGAGCCTCTTGCGGCGCCGGGGGCTCATTGCCGGCCGGTCATCGCGTCCGGATTGAGCGCCCTGTCGAGCGCTTCGCGCGACATCAGCTCTTTCTCCAGCACCAGCTCGTACACGCCGCGTCCGGTCGCGAGGGCTTCCTTGGCAACCAGGCTCGCCTTCTCGTACCCGATGACCGGGACGAGCGCCGTCACGATCCCGATGGATTGCTCGACGAACTGCCGCATGCGCGCCGGGTTCGGCGTGATGCCCTCGACGCACCGCTCACGCAGTACGACGAACGCGTTCCGCATCGTCTCGATGCTCCGCAAAAGGCGATACGCGATTACCGGCTCGAACACGTTCAGCTGGAGCTGACCGGCCTCCGCCGCCATCGTGACAGTGACATCCCCGCCGATGACGTCGAAGCACACCTGGTTCACGACCTCGGGGATCACCGGGTTCACCTTGCCCGGCATGATGGACGAGCCCGGCTGGAGCGCGGGAAGGTTTATCTCACCGAGGCCCGCGCGCGGGCCGGAGCTGAGGAGACGGAGATCGTTGCAGATCTTCGAGATCTTCACCGCGCAGCGCTTCAGCACACCCGAGAGTTGAACGAACGCGCCGGTGTCGGCCGTGGCTTCGATGAGGTCGGGCGACGTGATGAGATCCAGGCCCGTGAGCCTGGCGAGGTGCGCCCGCACATGCTCGGCGTATCCGGCTGGCGCGTTGATGCGCGTGCCGATCGCGGTGGCGCCCATGTTGATTTCCCGAATCAGCGCTTGCGCTTCGCTCAGGCGCTCGACGTCCTCGAGAATCGTGTGGCCGAACGCCGTGAACTCCTGCCCCAGGGTCATGGGCACCGCGTCCTGGAGCTGCGTCCGGCCCAGCTTGACGTGCGGGGAAAACTCCTCGCCCTTTGTGAGGAAGGCCGCCGCCAGCTTCGCCATTGCCGTTCGCAGCGACTCGATGCTGCCGTGGAGCGCCAGCTTCACGGCCGTCGGATAGACGTCGTTGGTGGACTGGCTGAGGTTGACCTGGTTGTTCGGGTGAACCGACTGGTACTCGCCGCGCGGCCGGCCCAGGAGTTCGAGGGCGCGGTTCGCGATGACCTCGTTCGCGTTCATGTTGGTGGACGTGCCTGCGCCACCCTGGATCACGTCCACCAGGAAATGCTCGTGGTGACGGCCTTCGCGAATCTCCAGGCTCGCCTTGACTATGGCCTCGGCGACCTTGGCGTCGAGCAGGCCCAGGTCCGCGTTGGCCATCGCCGCCGCCGCCTTCACGGTGGCCAGCGCCTCGACGAGGGACGGGAACTCGCGGATGGCGTCGCCCGTGATGGGAAAATTCTCGAGCGCCCGTAGCGTCTGGATGCCGTACAGGGCGTCGTCGGGAACGTCGCGGTCGCCCAGCAGGTCGTGCTCCCGGCGCGTGCGCGAACCGGTGAAGCCGACCGTGCGTCCGCGGCCGACGAGGGTGGCGTCGGTGGCAGCGAGCCGCTGCGAGATGGCGCGCGCGGCGCGTCCAACCAGCGCGGCATAGAGCGCGGGATGCTCCTTGATCATCGTCTGGAGCAGGTCCTGCGTCAGCAGAAAGGCGTCGGTGCGCTGAAGCGCGCGCGCGCTGGTGCCGTGGGCCGAGTCGTCGAGCAATACACCTTCGCCCACGGCCTCGCCGGCGCCGAGGGTCACGAGGCGCACTGGTCGGCCATTCACGCTCTTCTCGATGGCAACAACGCCGGACGTGAGGATCGCCATGAACCGGCGGGGCGACCCTTCATTGAAGAGGAGGTCGTCGGTCTCGAAGGACTTTGCCTCGACGAGCTTGGCGAGCTGGTGGAGGGAGGACTCGGTGACGCCCTCGAGAAAGTGCGCTTGCCGGAGCTGGTCGCGAACGGTGGCTGACATGGGCGGCAAAAGTATCGGCGGTGGGTGATGGGTGATAGGTGGGTGTTGGGTGCCAGGAGTTGGGTGCCAGGTGATAGGTGATGGGCGGCAGGTGCTAGTGTTAGCTGGCGGAGTGAGGGATTATTTCAGAACCATCACGACCCCGCACCCAACCCACCACCCAGCACCCATCCCATGTCCACCCGTCGCGATTTCCTGGGCGTCGGCGCCGCCGCGGCCGCCGGTCTGGCCCTGCCAGGATTGGCCCACGCGCTTCCCGTCATCGCGGTACGGGACCGCGCCGAGGAGGCGAAGCCGAAGGCGGCGCGTCCACTCGTAGTCGGTTCGGCGAACGGGCATCGCAGCAAGAACCCGGAAGGGAAGACCGGCGTGGAGGTCGCCCGCGAAATGATGCTGCGAGGGTCCGACCCGCTGGACGCTGTCATCGCCGGCGTGACGATCGTGGAGCTGGACCCCACCGACCAGTCGGTAGGACTCGGTGGACTGCCCAACGAAGACGGCGTCGTGCAGCTCGACGCGTCGTGCATGCACGGGCCCACCAGACGCGCCGGCTCGGTGGCGTGCCTCGAGGACATCGCGACGGCCGCCGCGGTCGCGAAGGCGATCATGGATCACACCGATCACATCATGCTCGTTGGCCCGGACGCCGGACGGTTCGCCATCAAGGTGGGCTTCAAGACGCAGAACCTCCTCACCGAGCAAAGCCGCCTCGACTGGCTCCGCTGGAAGTCAGGGCTCAGCGCCGACGACAACTGGCTGCGTCGCGACCCCGACGAGCACGTGTGGCGCGACGGGCGCGGCGTCCCGTACACGTTCGGGACCATAAACCTGTCCGCGGTGGACGCACGCGGCGACATCGGTTCCGTGACCACCACGTCCGGCCGTTCATGGAAGATCCCGGGCCGTGTGGGCGATTCGCCGATCATCGGCGCGGGCCAATATTGCGACAACACCGTGGGCGCAGCGGGGTCCACCGGTCGCGGAGAGGCCTGCATCAAGGCGTGCGGATCGTTCCTCGCGGTCGAGCTGATGCGCCAGGGCAAGTCGCCGGAGCAGGCGCTGCTGGAGGTGATGCAGCGAGTGATCGCCATGACCGAAAGCCGGCTGCTGGACGAGAAGGGCCGACCCTACTTCGACCTCGAGTTTTACGCGGTATCGAAGGATGGGCGGTATGCGGGCGCGAGCGCGTACGAAGGGTCGCGTTTCGCAGTCTGTGACGAGAAAGGCGCCCGCACGGAAACCGCGGCGTTTCTCTTCAAGAGCTCGGAGCGTCCGCGGCAGCCACTGCCGGCGTCGCGTCCCGCCCCCACCCAGCGGCCCTCGTGATCGAAGCGGGTCATTTCTGGGTTCCCGGTCCCACGGAGGTGCGGCCGGAGGTCCTCGACGTGATGAGCCGACCTGTGATCTTCCATCGCAGCCCGGCGATGGAAGAGCTGATGCGTCGCGTCGCGGCCCGTCTGGGAATGGTGTTCGGCACGCGACGCACGGTGCATGTCGTCACGGGCTCGGGCACCGGCGCGATGGAGCTGGCGATCCGGAACGGCAGCATCAGGCGGGTGCTCTCGATCGTGCACGGCGACTTCGGCGAGCGCTTCGCCAGGATGGCGGAGGCGTGCGGGCGGAGAGTTGAACGCCTCAAGGCGCCGCTCGGAGAGGTGGTCCCCCTGGACCGCATCCGCGAGGCGCTGCGCGCCGGCGATTTCGACGCGGTCACCGCGACCCACAGCGAGACGGCGACCGGAGTGCTGGGCGATATTGCCGGGATCGCCGCGATCGTTCGGGAGCGCGAAGGCTGTTTCCTGCTGGTGGATGCCGTTTCGAGCGCCGGGGCCACGCCCATCGCGATGGACGAGTGGGGTGCCGACGCCATCGTGTCGGCCTCGCAGAAGGCGCTCGCCCTCCCGCCGGGACTTGCCTTCGCGGCCGTGTCCGAGCGGTTGGTCGAGCGCGCCGGAACGGTCGCGGATCGTGGCGTCTACCTCGATGTGATGCGCTACGAGGAGATCGCCAGGAAATCCCAGAGTCCCACGACGCCGGCTGTGTCGCTTCTGTTTGCCCTCGACAAACAGCTCGCCGACATCGAGCTGGAGACGCTGGAGCGCCGGTATGCGCGACACGCCCGGATGGCCGAGGTATGCGCGGGCTGGGTCGCGCGCGCCGAGGCGGCCGCGCTTGGAGTTTCGACCCTGGCAGTTCCCGGACGCCGGTCGCCGTCGGTCACCTGCATTCGCATCCAGGAAAAGACGTCCGCGTTCCTGCAGCGCGTGCGGGAGCAGGGATACGAGCTCGGGGGCGGACAGGCGGAGCTCGCACAGACGTCGTTCCGGATCGGCCACATGGGCGACCACACCGTCGGCGGGCTCGAGTCGATGCTCGAAGTGCTGGAGCGGGTGCTGCGCGCGTCCTGAAGCGCGTAGATTCTGAAAGAGAATTCGAGTCGACGTTGATGACCGAGACGACGCACACCGCAATCGACACCTACGACGCCGCCGCCATCGAGGCCAAGTGGCAGGCGCGCTGGGAGCGCGACGGGACGAACCACACCGACGTGCACGCCGGCGTGCGCCCGTACTACACGCTGATGATGTTCCCGTACCCGTCGGCGGAGGGGTTGCACGTCGGCAACCTCTTCGCGTTCACGGGCAACGACGTGCACGGACGTTTCCAGCGGCAGCAGGGCCACAGCGTCTTCGAGCCGATGGGCTACGACGCGTTCGGCATCCACTCGGAGAACTATGCGCTGAAGGTCGGCGTCAATCCGATGGAGCTGATTCCGCGGAACATCGAGAATTTCCGGCGGCAGTTGAAGCGCGCCGGTCTCATGATCGACTGGCGCCACGAGCTGTCCACCACTGACGCCAGCTACTACAAGTGGACCCAGTGGCTGTTTCTGCAGTTGCACAAGCGCGGCCTGGCCTACAAGAAGCGCGCGGCGGTCAACTGGTGCCCGTTCGACAAGACCGTACTCGCCAACGAGCAGGTGATCGCAGGCGAGTGCGAGCGATGCGGCACCAAGGTGGAGCAGCGCCTCCTCGAGCAGTGGTTCTTCCGCATCACGGACTACGCCGGCCGGATGCTGGAGAATCTCGATCGGATGGATTGGTCGGAGAGCACCAAGGCGGCGCAGCGCAACTGGATCGGGAAGTCGGACGGAGCGGAGATCGTGTTCCGGATACACGACTACTTCGAGAGCGCCGGGGCCGCCACGGTGCCGCCGTCGACCGGCGAATTCCCGCCGGCCGCAATGACGATCAACGTCTTCACTACCCGCCCGGACACGCTGTTCGGGGCGACGTACCTCGTGCTCGCCCCCGAGCACCCGCTCGTGGACCGCATCACGACGGACGAGGAACAGTCGAACGTACGCGAGTACCGGCAGCGCGCGGCGAAGCAGGACATCGTGACGCGCAAGGTGACCAAGGAGAAAACCGGGGTGTTCACCGGCGCGTACGCGATCAATCCCGCGACCGGAGAGCCGATTCCGGTCTGGACCGCCGACTATGTGCTGATGGAATACGGCACGGGGGCGATCATGGCCGTCCCCGGACACGACGAGCGCGACTTCGAGTTCGCGAAGACCTTCGGGCTGCCGATTCCGCGCGTGGTCGCCGGTCCGGGTGACAACGAGCACACGCCGCTCCACGAGCCGTACAGTCACTCCGAGGACCCGGCGCGCCTGGTGAACTCGGGCAAGTTCACGGGGATGCTGGTTTCCGAAGCCATGTCGGCGATCGTGCACTGGCTCGAGGATCGGGACGCGGGGCGCGGTATCGTCAACTACCGGCTCCACGACTGGTGCATCTCGCGGCAGCGGTACTGGGGCCCGCCGATCCCGATCATCTACTGCGCGAAGTGCGGCACCGTTCCCGTCCCCGAGCAGGATCTCCCGGTGGTGCTGCCGAAGGTGGACGACTTCAAGCCCGACGACAGTGGCGTGTCACCGCTCGCGCGCGTCGAGAGCTGGTATCGGGTGAAGTGTCCGACGTGCGGCGCGCAGGCGCGGCGCGAGACCGACGTGTCGGACACGTTCCTCGACAGCTCCTGGTACTTTCTGCGCTATCCCAGCACGCACAGGGACGACGTCGCGTTCGACCCGGTGCTGACGGACAAGTGGCTGCCGGTGGATTCGTACATCGGCGGCAACGAGCACGCGGTGCTGCACCTGCTGTACTCACGCTTCATCACGATGGTCCTGCACGACGCCGGGCTGCTTCCGTTCGAGGAGCCGTTCATGAAATTCCGCGCGCACGGCACCATTGTGCGGGACGGCGCGAAGATGTCCAAGAGCCGCGGCAACGTGGTGAATCCCGACGAGTACATCGAGGAGTGGGGCGCCGATTCGTTCCGCACGTATCTGATGTTCCTTGGTCCCTACGAGGAGGGCGGCGACTTTCAGGACCGCGGCATCTCGGGCGCGCGGCGGTTTCTCGATCGGCTCTGGGCGTCGGCCCTCGAGGCGCGGCGGTCGGGCGACGCGGATCCCGCCGTGCTGCGCAAACTGCACAAGACGATCCGCAAGGTGACGGAGGACATCCCCGCGCTGAGCTACAACACCGCGATCGCGGCGATGATGGAGTACATGAACGTCGCTTCGGGCGTCGGAGCGCACGCCGCACATCAATGAAGTGGAGCCGCTGGTGCAGCTCGTGGCGCCCTTCGCGCCCCACATCGCCGAAGAACTGTGGGAGCGCTTCGGCCACAAGCGCAGCGTCTTCGACGCGCGGCTGGCCGACGTTCGATCCGAGCTCGCCGCCGACGAGCAGGTGACGATGGCCGTGCAGGTAAACGGCAAGACGCGCGGCACCATCCAGGTCCCGCCCGACGTCACCCAGGCGGGCGCGCTGGACGAGCGCGATGGCCGAATCCGTCGATCGCGCGCTTCGTGACCAGCGATCCGAGCCGGGTGATCTTCGTGCCCGGGACGGCTGCTGAATATCGTGGTGAAGTAGGGAGGAGCGAGGCGGGAGGAGGGAGGAGGAGCAAGGGGTCCTCCCTCCTCCCTCCTCCCTCCTCCCTCACCTAGAACCTGGCCCCGAGGGTGATCGGCAGCGTCAGCGACGGTCCGGCCTTCCGTCAACACCCAGTGCACCCGCACGTCGGCCATGCCAACGAAGAACGTGAGCGGAACCTCGAGGCCGCCGCCGATGTTGAGACCCGGCTTCGTGCCGCCGTCCGTCACCCGGTGGACAGCGATGCCTCCGATGAGGATAGCCGCTCGAGCCTTGCTGCAGCGGAGACCGCGCCAGCAGCGACGCGCCCAGCGAGATCAGGTTCATGCCTTCTGTGCCTGCCGGCGCCGAGCGTTCGCGATCGAAGTGCTGATAGATCAGCTCACCGCGGAACGAGTACGGCTGCTGCGCGGCAGAGAAATCGACTAGTACCGCTGATGCGTGTAACCTGCGGCGTGTGAGCTTGCCAGGCGGCCGACCGGAACCGCAATGCCGGCGCCAACAGCCGCCCGACGCACCGATAGTGGGCGACGCCGGCGGGACCGTCTGCGTTTGCGCGGCAACCGGCGCGGCGAGCGCCGCGCCACCAATCACGAGAGCACACACATATCGCATCATTGGAGTCATGGCTGAAAGGTTATGAGATCAATCTGCTGACCCACTCGCCGACGAGGTACCCCACAATCGCGACCCCGAGCCCCACGACGAACATGTCAAGGCCCGAACGGAAGACTCCACGGCCCGTGAACACGGATCGCGCGGCCCCGACGAGCCAGTGCGAAAGCATGGAGACGATAAATGAGACCACGATAGCCGTCTGGCCCTGCCAGATGAGGAAGGGAAACACCGGAATGAGCGCGCCGACCGCCGTCGCGCTCCCGGTCACCCAGCCCTCGCGGAGCGGTGACATATGCGGCTCGCCAATGCCCAACTCCTCCTGCACCTTCTCCTGGAGCATCCGCTCGGGATTCTCCATCACCTGCGCCGCAAGCCGCCTGGCGGACTCGGGCTCCATGCCCTTCGCCTCGTAGATCAGCGCGAGCTCGTCCCGTTCGACTTCGGGCATCAGCGCGATTTCGTCCCGTTCCATCGCGATCTCGTGGGCGTAGACCTCCTGTTCGCTCTTCGCCGCGAGATACCCGCTGCTGCCCATGGAGAGCGCGTCGGCGATGAGACCCGCGACGCCGGCGACGATCACCGTGTTGTGCTGCGCCGCGGCGCTCGCGCCGATGACGCCGGCCACGAGC
The DNA here is from genome assembly GCA_963724885.1 of uncultured Gemmatimonadaceae bacterium. GTDB lineage: Bacteria > Gemmatimonadota > Gemmatimonadetes > Gemmatimonadales > Gemmatimonadaceae > DASPMP01. The sequence goes on from CAVRWG010000005.1 coordinate 2,383,406, forward strand.
CCGAAGTTGGCCGTCAGTCCATCGTTGAATCCGTACACGACGTTGCGCAGGAATCCGCCCGACTCCGTGCGATGCCAGGGCTCGCCCGTGCGCCCCGAGAGCTGATTCAGGGTCTCGGCGTGCTCGGCCGACTCGCGCGCGAGCGTCAGCGCCTCGCCCTTGCCGTCGACGCCGGACGCGGTGCTGCGATGCATGTCGAGGTAGCCCTTGACCTCGCGACCTTCCTCGGCGAGCAGCATGGGCAGCAGGAACTCGGGTCCACGCCACCGTCCCAGCGTCGCGAGCAACCGCGTGCGCGCGCTCGGGCGGTGTCGCTTGACAGGCCGCCCGTGGCTGGCCAGGAGGTTGGCCCAGACCTCTACGTGCTTGTCCTCGACCTCCGCCAACCGCTGATACAGCGACTTCTTGCGCTCGTCGGGCTCCTGCTCCGCAAGGATGCGATACAGGAACGCCGCATCGGCTTCGTCCTGCCAATGATGCTCGAACGCGTGAAGGTCCGGTGCTGGTGGCGCTGTCACAATCGAAAACTAACCGGAGTAAACCATCGCCGATTCATGCCGTGTCAGACCCGCAGAACCCTCCTACCGATCACGAGGTCCTAGATGAGCAACTTTCTCTTCGCGCTCGGCGTTGCCGCAGCCGCGACCCTGCCAGCCATGACGGCCGCGCAGGACACACGGGTTTTTCCACGCGAGCCCCGCGGGTTCGCTTTCTCCATCGACGACAACGAGAACCGCGCGGTCATCGGCATCACGACTTCCTCCGGCGGAAGCGCGCGCGACACTGTCGGCGTCCTCATCAGTTCCGTCACCGCCGGAAGCCCGGCAGAGCGAGCCGGGCTCGAGGAAGGCAACCGGATTGCGTCGATCAACGGCGTGAACCTCAAACTGTCCCCCGCGGACGTTGGCGACTGGGACATGTCCGGCGCCATGAGCCGTCGCCTTTCCCGCGAGCTCGGGAAGGTCGATCCCGGCAGCGAAGTGGAGCTGCGCGTCTACGGCGGGGGTCAGTACCGAAACGTGAAGCTCAAGACGGTCGCGTACGACAGTCTCTTTCGCTCCACGCGCCGGTGGCGCTCGGACGACGACGATCGCGCGGCGATCGGCATTAGTCTCGGGTCCGGCGGCAGCAAGCGCGACACGCTCGGCGTGCTCGTGATGTGGCTGGACAACGACGGACCGGCGGCCAAGGCGGGCATCGAGGAAGGGAACCGCATCGCCGCGATCGGCAACGTGGATCTTCGCGTCAGCCGCGACGACGCGGGCGACGAGATGATCTCCGGCGTGAAGGTGCAACGGCTTCAGCGCGAGCTGGAGAAGCTGAAGCCGGGCGACGAGGTGGAGTTGCGCGTGTACAGCGACGGCCGGACGCGCGCGGTGAAGGTCAAGACGGCCGCGGCGTCTTCGCTCTCACGGAACCGTCGGTCCATCATCATCGGTGGCATGCCGCGTATTGCGCCCGTGGCGCCGATGCCGCCGGCAAGGATTTCGAGAATAACGCTGTAAGAGTTTGACGGTTCACGGTTTGACGGCCTGACGACCTCTTTGCAGCCGTCAAACCGTCAAACCGCAAAACCGCCCTTCTAAAACGCCGGCCCCAGCACGATCGCGTTGAGCACCAGCCGGTCCAGCGCATGCCACCAGGCGCGGAAGAACGGCTCGTTCGCGAATGCAACCACATGCCCGCTGCCGGTCGGCTCGTGGATCAGGAAGGCCGAGTTGCGCAGCAACCGCTCGGTGTTCTCGGGCCAGATGAAGCCGGCGCGGTGCAGTTTGCCGGTCTTCGGGAAGACGGCCACGTTCGCGCCTTCCTTCGACAGTGTCAGGAATGTCGAGCCTTCCATGAGCACCGTGAGGCGCTGGTCGTCGTAGCCGCTCGTGAGCCAGTGAGTGCGGTCCAGCACCACGTCGAAGTGCGCGCCCGGAAGCGATCCCGGCTGACCGGGGGTGGCCGAAGGGCTGGTCGCCGCGAGGAGGTCTGGCGCCGGACGCGCAGCGGTGTCGGCTTTCGCGGCCGCGGCGCTGTCCGGCTTGGCGTCCGCCCCGACGGCGCGCGCGCTGGTGAGGTTCACGTTCTCGCGAGCTGCCCACGCTGAAGCGCCGGCCATCGTGACGAGCGTGCCGCCGTTCCGCACCCAGTCCCGCACGCGATTCGCTCCGTCGGCCCCCAGCAATCGATTCAATGTCCCGGACGACGCGTCGGGAATGATGATGACGTTGAACGCCGACAAGTCGCCGGAGCCCAGCCAGCGCGCCGACACCGGCGTGAACGGGATACCGTAGCGCTGCTCCAGCACAAACCAGGTGGAGCCGTAGCTCGAGACATTCGTTCCCTCGTCGCCGACGAGCGCGATCTTCGGCAAACGCAGGTCGTAGACGGAGCCCGAGCCGACGCCGAACTGCTCGACCTCGGCGAACGCCGTATTGATTCCCAGGACCTCGACGCCGCTCTCGCGCGCGAGACGTTCGACGCGGGCGTGCACCGTGGAATCGTTGCGGCCCACGCGCACGATGTACGCGCCGCGCGGGAGTCGCCGGCCGCCGGCTTCGATCGGCCGCTCGGAGAGGCCCACGCGATAGCCCTCCGCCAGCAGCTTGTAGGCGAGCCGCGGCGCCTCGTTGCGGTCCGACGTGAAGACGTACGCCGACCGCGCCGGGCTGGCGCCGACGATCCTCCCTGCCGGATTGAGATCCGCCGGGCGGGCCAGCGTGCCCGTCAGCGGTAGCAGGTCCTCCGTCCAGTATGCCTCGACGCCGAAGGTCACGGGTAGCGACCACGCGGTCACGTCGTAGAACTCGTAGCTCTCGCGAGACACGTTGGCGCCGCGGCGGAAGTTCCGCTGAAAGCGCTCGATCTGGCTGCGCGCGAAAGCGCTGTCCAGGTAGGGCGCCGGCTCCAGCACGGATCGGGCAGCGCGTCCCAGCGGCTGGGCCAGTTCCACCACGAAGGTCCCGGCCTCGAAGCGACGGGACGAAACACCGTCGTCCGCGTACGAGTGCGCGCGCAGCGCGGAATATGGCTCGGTGATCCTGCGCACTTCGATTCCGGCGCGGAGCAGCGTCGCGACCAGCTCGTTCGCGCGGCCCGGATCGCGCGTGGGGACGAGCACGATACGCTTCATCTGCGCGGTGCGCCCCTCCTCGACGGCCTCGCGGCGGAACTTGGCCCAGTCGCGGATGCGTTCGCCGCGGTTGGCCGATGTGGCCTCGATCGTGGCCAGCGCCGAGACGAAATGCTTGGCCACGCCCGCCCGGAAGGTGCACATCGTGCCGTCTTCGCGGCGCGACAGGATGCCGAAATCGCAGTCGGTCTCGTACGTCATGCCGATGGCGCCCGTGAGCGACGGCCAGAGGTCCCAGTAGAACGGCCCGTAGAAGTCGAACACGTCGCGCGAGTAGTACATCCAGCCGTACTGGTCGAATGCCCGTGCGTTCGCGCGCCCGAAGATCTCCATCCATTTCTGGAAGTCGCCGCCCAGGTTGGTGTTCATCGGCCTGGCCGTGGGCGGGAAGAAGAAGCTGTAGGTGTATCCGTGCTGGTCGATGGTCACCATCGGGTGCCAGCGCATGGCGGCCATCAACAGGGTGCGCGCCTCGCGCTGCGTGGTGGTCATCACGTCGCGGTTCATGTCGAACCGGTAGTGGTTGTAGCGGCCCTGGATGCTCCAGGGCTGCGCGAACTCGAGCGCGGCATCTTCGGGGCTGCGCACCGTGATCGAGTTGTACCAGACCGCGAAGCGTTCGTGCCCGTCGGGATTGGTGCTCGGGTTGAGCACGACCAGGACGTTGCGCAGAGCGGCGACCGTCGCCGGCTCCTCGCTGGCCGCCAGCTGATACAGCGTGTGCATCGCCGCCTCGAAGCCGGCTGCCTCACTGCCATGGACACTTTCGTTGATCCACACGACGGCGGGCACGCGGGCCGCTATGGCGTCGGCGTCGGCGGCGCTCAGCGTGCGCGGGTCGCCGAGCCGGCTCAGGTCGGTCCGGATGGCGTCGAGCCGGGCGATGTTCTCCGGCGACGAAATGAGGTACAACCGCTGTGTGCGCCGCTCGGTGGTGGTGCCGATCTCTTCGACGCGAACGCGGTCCCGGGCCGAGTTGGCGATCGCCAGCAGCACGCGCTCCTGCCACGCAAACTGCGTATGCAGCTCGCCAATCTGGTAGCCGAGCAGCGAGTCCGGACGCGGGACCTGCGCGCGATACGGCCCGCGGCTATAAAATGAAAACCCGCGATCGTCGCGAATCGAATCGCGGTCGACGGCATTCTGGCCGGCCAGCGGCGTGGCCGACAGCAACGTGCAAACGACGAGGAAACCGGTGCGACGCATGAGATGGAGAGGGAGGAGGCGGAGGGGGCGTACGGGAAACCGGAGGGGACCAGCGGGACAGAACGTTAACCTTCGGGCGGCAGAGGCCGATACTCGGTAATGATGACGCATCCGGCAACCCCTCCGTTGTGACCCTGTCGCTCCCGCCGCGGGCGTTGGGAGACGTCTTCCGGATCGCCTTCGAGCGATCCGCGGCCGGGATCTCGGTCGTGTCCCCAAGCGGCGAGTACCTCCACGCCAACCGCGCGTTCAGCGACTTCGTGGGCTATTCCATGGCTGAACTGCGCGCGCTGAACATGACGGACCTGATGCACCCCGATGAACGCGGCCGCGCCATGGATCTCCGCGACCGCCTGATCGCGGGGGAGATGACCGAATGCCGCTGGGAGCGCCGCTACATCCACAAGTCCGGCGTCGCGGTGTGGGCGCTGCTCACGACCACTCTCGTGCGCGACGAGTCCGGCGAGCCGGCCTACTTTCTCTCGCAGCTCATCGACATCAGCGATCGCAAGATGGCCGAGGAAGCGCTCCAGCAGGCGGAGGCGCACGCGCGAGCGCTCATCGGCGCGATGCAGGATGTCATTCTGGTGCTGGACCGCAACGGCACGTACGTCGATGTCGCGGCCAGCGCGACCGACCGGCTCGTCCGGTCGCCCGCGGAACTGATCGGTCGGCGACTGCACGACATTTTTCCGGCAGAGCGCGCAGACGAGTTCCTCGGGCACGTGCACGAAGCATTGCGCACGCACACGACGGTGGAGACGTCGTACAGCCTGGAAATCGAAGGGCAGCGATACTGGTTCGAGGCGAGAGTCTCTCCGCTTCCCGACGATCGCGTCGTGTGGGTCGCGCGCGACGTCACCGCCCGATCGCGCGCCGAACAGGCGTTGCGCGAGAGCGAAGACCAGCTGCGTCAGTCGCAAAAGATGGAAGCGGTTGGACAGCTCGCCGGCGGCATCGCGCACGATTTCAACAACCTGCTGATGGCGATCATGAGCAACGCCGAGCTCGCGGCGCTCGAGCTGTCGGCCGGATCGCCCGTCGCCGCGCACATCGACGAGATCAAGAGCGCGGCGCGGCGCGCGCGCTCGCTCACGCAGCAGTTGCTGGCGTTCAGCCGCAAGCAGATGCTCCAGCCGCGGATCCTCGACCTGAACGACGTCGTCACGGAGTCGGAGCAGATTCTCCGGCGTCTCCTCGGCGAGACGGTCGGGTTGACCGTGTCGCTCGAGCCCGCCCTCGGCTGGGTGCGCGCCGACCCGGGTCAGGTGTCGCAGGTGCTGATCAACCTCTGCGTGAACGCGCGCGACGCGATGCCGCGCGGTGGTCACCTGTCCATCCAGACACAGAACCGCGAAATGGGTGCGGCCGACGTGAAGGCGCATCGCGGGCTGAGCGAAGGCCCGTACGTCGCGATGATCGTGGCAGACGACGGCGCCGGGATGGACGACGAGACAAAGGCCAGGGTCTTCGAGCCGTTCTTCACCACCAAAGCGCCCGGCCAGGGGACCGGGCTGGGCCTGTCCACCGTCTATGGTATCGTGAAGCAGTCCGGCGGCTACGTCGCGCTGTCGAGCACGCCGGGCGCGGGAACGACCTTCACGATTCTGCTGCCGCGCATCTTCGAGGCGGCGGATCCGGCGTCTGCCGCGCCGACCGCGGACCCCGCAGGCACGACGTTTCGGGGGACGGTGTTGCTTGTCGAGGACGAAAGCGCCATCCGCGAAGCCACCAAGCGCATGCTTCGCAAGCACGGGTTCACGGTCATCGAGGCGAAAGACGGCCGCGAGGCGCTGCAGCTCTGGGATCGCGAGGGCCCAACCGTGGATGTCATGCTCACGGACGTCGTGATGCCGTCGATGGGTGGCGCCGAGCTGGCACGCGCGCTCCGCAGCCGACTGCCCGAACTGCGCGTCGTCTTCATGTCCGGGTACACACAGGGAACGCTGGAGGCGTCGTCGCTGGACGAAGCGGCAACCCGGTTCCTGCCCAAGCCCTTTACCGCGGACCAACTCGTGCGAGCGCTGAACGAGCTGCTGGGAAAGAGGGTCTGAGCTCGCGTTAGAACTCCACCTGCGCTCCCAGCTCAACGACGCGGTTCGGCGGGATTCCGAAGAACTCGGTCGCGGAGCGCGCGTTGCGCTGCATGAAGACGAAGAGCTTCTTGCGCCAGCGCGCCATGTTCCCTTCCATGCCGTCCGGTGCCGATCGCGTTCCCTGGCGCGGGCCTCGCTTCTGGTCGGCCACGAGGATCCGTTCGTGCCCGAGATAGAACGTCGTCTCGTTCTGCCGCGCCTTGAGGCCCGCCTGTCGCAGGCGGTACAGGATCTCCGGCACGTCGGGCGTTTCCATGAAACCGTAGCGCGCTCTCACGCGATAGAAGCCGTGCGACAGTTTCTCGAGCGTGAGCCGTTCCTCCGACAGGATCTCAGGCACTTCCTCGGTCGTGATCGACATCAGCACCACCTGCTCATGCAGCACCTTGTTGTGCTTCAGGTGGTGCAGCAGGACCACGGGAACGCCCTCCTCCGCCGACGTCATGAAGACGGCGGTGCCGGGAACCCGCGGCGGCTTCTTGCGCGCGACGTCGGCAAGGAAAATGTCCATCGGCAGCGATCCCGCCCGCAGGATGTCGTTGAGCATCGTGCGGCCGGTTTTCCAGGTGCTCATGAGCACGAACACCAGCAGCGCAATCGCGAGCGTCACCCACCCGCCGTGCTGGATCTTCACGATGTTTGCCGCGAAGAAGCTGAGGTCGATCGTCAGGAACAGCGCCAGCAGTCCGAGCACGGCGCCCAGCGCCCACTGCCAGCGCTGCCGCGCCACGACGCAGTAGAGAATGGAGGTGATCGCCATGGTGCCCGTGACCGCGATCCCGTATGCGGCAGTCAGGTTCTCCGACTTCCCGAAAACGAGCACGAGCAGAACACACCCCACCGCCAGCGCCTTGTTGATCTCCGGCACGTAGATCTGGCCGGCCTGCTTGTACGAGGTGTGGATCACGGTGAGGCGCGGTGAATAGCCGAGCTGCATGCTCTGCTGCGCCAGCGAGAACGAGCCGGAGATCAGCGCCTGCGACGCGACGATCGTCGCCGCGGTGGCAAGCACGACGAGCGGGATCACGAGCGGCCGCGGCGCCAGCAGATAGAACGGATTCGTCGCGGCCGACGGGTCGCGGAGGAGGAGCGCGCCCTGTCCGTAGTAGTTGAGCAGAAGGCAGGGGAGTGCCACGGTGAACCACGCCACGCGAATGGGCCGCTTGCCAAAGTGGCCCATGTCGGCGTACAACGCCTCGCCGCCCGTGATCGCAAGAACGACGGCGCCGAGGACGAGAAGCCCTGCAACGCCGTTGTGCGCGAAAAACCTCAGCGCGTGAACAGGGCTCAGCGCACCCAGGATGTGCGGCTCGCGACCGATCTCGAGCGCCCCGAGCATGCCGATGCTGAGAAACCAGAGCAGCGTGACCGGGCCGAAATAGACGCCGACTCGTGCCGTTCCGAACCGCTGGACCGCGAACAACGCAATGAGAATCCCGACAGTGATGATCACCACGAATGACTCGAGCGCCGGCGTGGCGACCTTGAGCCCTTCAATGGCGCTGAGTACCGAGATCGCCGGCGTGATGACGCCATCGCCCAGCAGCAGCGCGGCCCCGGACAGACCCAACAGGATGAGCAGAGCGCGCTTGCGCTTGTCCTCCTCGCGCCGCTCCTGTTGGAGAAGCAGCGCCAGGAGCGCGAGAATGCCGCCTTCCCCGCGGTTGTCGGCGCGCAACACGAACACGAGATACTTGACGCTGACCACGAGGATGAGCGCCCACGTGATGAGCGACAGCACACCGTACACGTTCGCCTGCGTCGGCATATACGGATGACTGCCCGCAAACCCGTCCTTGAAGGCGTAGAGCGGGCTGGTGCCGATGTCGCCGTAGACGATTCCAATCGCCGTGAGCGACAGGATCGCGAGCCGCTTGCCCCTTGGACGCGCCTCCGCGTGAACCCGTTGCGGTGGTAGCTGCGGCATCGCCACGCTGGGGCGCGATGCTGTTCGTGATGGCTCCGGAGGGGGCTCCGGAACCGCGGGTGAACCTGGTGGAGCGTGGTCGACCAATCGGCCTCGCGAAAAAAACGGGTCGCGGCGTGGCGCCGCGACCCGAACACGAATCTACTGCCCCGCGGGGTGCCGTCTACCGTTAGGGCTCTTTGTCCAATTGCTCGAGATCGGCCGCGGCCCGCTCGAGGATCTCCTTGATACGGCTGAGCTTCGCCCGGTCGTTGATGTTGCGGGACGCCCGGCTGTAGGCGGCCTTGCCGACGTGCCGAAACGCGTTGTTCACCTCCATCATCGGCGTGTCGAGCACGCCGTCCACGAAGCGGGCGATGCGCTCGAAGATGCCGTCCACTGTGGTGCTGTGCTCGTCGAGGTATGCCGTGCCCTCCGGCGTGATCTCGTACACCTTGCGGCCTCCGGCGTCGGTCGCGGCCTTCGCGTAGCCGAGATCCTCGAGCATCGTCAGCGTCGGGTAGACCGTTCCCGGGCTTGGCGAGTACGTGCCGCCGAACCGGTCCTCGAGCTCCTTGATGATCTCGTACCCGTGGCGCGGCTTCTCCGACAGGAGCCGAAGGATGACGTACTTGAGGTCTCCCTGCTCGAAGATGCGTGATCCGCCGCGCCCGCGATGCGGCCTGCGCCCGCCCCAGAACTCGAAGCTGTCGAACCCTCCCCACCCTCCCCAGCCCCAGCGGGCGCGATCGTCGCAGCTCTGCCTGAAGCCGTAGGGTATGCCGAACGCGAATCCCTTGAACATTCCAGCCTCACGATATAACGGACGATATATCTTTGCTTGAAATATCGGGCAAGTCAAGCCCATGCGTCGGGTCGCCGCCAGACATCGACTCCGGTATGTCGCTTGCCCTTACGAGAGCCGTCGAACCATCAGGAGCAGCACGTGGCGGATGATCTCGGGCGCAGGGGCGCCAAGGATGAGCTCGAAGGAGCTCTCAACGAAGGCGAAGGGCGGCTGCGCGATGCGCGGGGCGACCTGACTGACGATGCGAGCGAACAGCTCAAGGGAAAGGCACAGCAGTTGAAGGGCAAAGCCCAGCGCAAGATTGGTGAAGCCGAACAGGACATAGCGGAGCGGAACAAAACGGACGCGGACCGGGACCTCTGAGTCGAATCCGCATTAGAAACGCGGGTGGCGCGATGCTGCGCCGCCCGCGTTTCGTTTGCGCTAGCCCGCGAGCTTGAGCCGCCGGAGAGCGGCCGTCGCGCCGCCAGCACCGACAATGCGGATGAAGTGCGAGAGCACCTCGGGATCGAACTGACGACCCGAGTCCGCCTGCATGAGCTTGAGCGCATCCGCCGTCGCGAAGGCGCGCCGGTACGGGCGATCGCTCGTGAGCGCATCGTAGACGTCGGCGACGCAGAGCATGCGGGCCGCCAGGGGGATGCCTTCGCCCGCGAGGCCGTCCGGGTAGCCGTGGCCGTCCCAGCGCTCGTGGTGGCCGCGGATCATCGGCAGCACATCCCACGGGAACTCGACGTCCCGCAACAGCTCGACGCCGGCCACCGGGTGCCGTTCCATGAGCCCGCGTTCGTCCGGCGTCAGCGCGCCGGGCTTGTTCAGGATCTCAGGCGGAACCACGATCTTGCCCACGTCGTGCAGCAGCGCTCCGACGCGGAACCAGAACATGGTTGCCTCGTCGAATCCCATGTCCACGGCGATGGCGCAGGCGAGATCGGCGACGCGCTCGCAGTGTCCCAGCGTGTAGGCGTCCTTGGACTCGATGTCCTGCGCCCACTTGCGCACCAGCACGTGGAAGCGCTTCTCGAGGTTGCGAAGACGCAGGGTGACATCGGCCACTTCGTGCTGCGCGCGCAGCCGCGAGAAGAGCTTGTGCGAGAGGCTCAGCGCCTGGAGCGTGTCGCGGTTGCGCCCGAGCGCCAGGAACAACTCGGCCTTCTCCCGCACCGTCTCGGCGGCCAGCAGCAGGTCCTCGCGCGCCATCGCCTGCTCGTAGGCGATGCACAGGAAGCGCTCGGCCTCGGCGAAGCGGCCGGTCTCACGGGCGATGACACCGCGATGCTTGTAGGCTTCCGCCAGCATTCGCGTCTCCTTGAGCGCGCGGACCTCGAGGAGGATGCCGTCGCAGGCGACGCGCGCATCGTCGAACGCCGCGCGGCCGATGAGGAGGTCCACCCGGTTCAGCTCGACCATGAGCCGCGTCCACGTATCACCGCAGGCGCGCGCGATGTCCAGCGCTTCCGAGTACGCGGCGTCAGCCTCGTCCGATCGCCCCAGCTTCGCGTACGCCAGGCCGATGTTGCTGAGCTGCCGCGCCAGCAACTCCTTGAGGCCGAGCGAGCGGTACCGCTCGAGGCTGGCGGAGTAATGGTCCAGCGCGACCACCACTTCGCCTTGCATGCTCGCGATCACGCCGAGATTCGTTTCCACCATCGCGAGCAGTCGTTCGTCACCGGCCATGCGCGCCATGCGCGCCGCTTCGTGATACAGCGGCTCCGCCTCCTCGAGCAGCCCGCGCTGCCAGAAGCTGATCGCCATCACGTTCACCGTGTGCGCGATTTCGCCGGCGTGTTCGTTCGCCTCCGCGACGGCGAGGGCGGCCTCGAGGCAATCCATGCCGGCTCCCACGTCACCGTCGTCGAGGTACGTGCGGCCGATTCGCCGGAGGATGGTAGCGGCCATCACGGCATCGTCGGAGTCCCGCAGGAGGTAGAGAGCGCTCTCGTAGCGCTGGCGCGCCACTTCGCGTCGTCCGGATGCGGCTGCGCGGTGCGCCTCTTCCATGAGCGCCGAAACCAGCTTGCCGGCTGATGGGGCGTACACGGCCATGCGGCGCTGGCGCGTGGTGGTGGTCACGTGACGGCCCCCGTGGGAGACAGATCCTGGACGTCGCGAAGCTTGCGCGCGAGCCGGGGCCGTGAGATGCCCAGCATCCGCGCCGCCGCGGAGCGGTTCCCGCCGGTGATGCGGAGCGCGATCTCGATGGCCTCGCGCTCCACCGCCGCGAGCGTCTTTCCGGTGCGCGGAATCCGGATATCACCAGCGGAATCGGGCGCCGCAGTCGCTCCACGGCGCTGGATCAGCAGGTGCTCCGGCTGGATGGTACGTTCCTCGCCGCTGAGAATCGCAGCGCGCTCGATGATGTTGCGCAGCTCGCGGACATTGCCCGGCCAGCGATGCGTGTGCAGCGCTTCCAGCGCGGCCGGCGAGAGCACCTTCACCCGGCCGTGCTCGTTGACGGACTCCGCGAGACACTGCCGCGCGATGAGCGTGATGTCCTCCTGCCGGTCCCGCAGCGGCGGGAGGGTGATGGCGAAGACGTTGAGTCGATAGAAGAGGTCTTCGCGGAACGCCCCAGTGGAGACGGCTTGCTCGAGCAGCGGATTGGCCGCTGCGACGAGGCGGCACTTGATCTCCACCTCGTCGCTTCCGCCGAGCAGGCGGACCCGCCGCGACTCGATCACGCGGAGCAGCTTGGGCTGCAGCGAGAGCGGCATCTGGTGGATCTCGTCGAGGAACAGCGTCCCCGTGCCAGCGAGCTCGAACAGCCCGCTCTTTCGCTTTCTGGCATCCGTGAATGCGCCGCGCTCGTGCCCGAAAAGCTCCGACTCGAGCAGCGTCTCCGGAATCGCGGCGCAATTGACGGCGACGAAAGGCTGCTCCGAGTTCGCGCCGGCGTAGTGGATGCCGCGCGCGAACAGCTCTTTCCCGACGCCCGTCTCTCCGAGCAGGAGGACGGTCGTCCGGGCCGTCTTCGCGACGCGACGGGCGAGCTCCAGCGCTTCGTTGATCGCGGCGGACCGGCCCACGATGTTCTGAAAGCCGTAATCGGCGGACACGGAGCCGGAACTGCGTGGCGCGCGGGCGGTGGGCGGCGTCATTGGGCGGTCACCACCGGCGCGCTCCGGCCGCGCTCATGAGTGCCAGGGCGCAACGATGTCTGCAGGCGACTGACGAGGCCCGTGAAGCCCGCAAGGCGAGCGAGCTCCAGCGCTCGGCGCCAGTGCTCGCGGGCGCGACCCGTTTCCCCCCTGTCGTGACTCGCGTCGCCGAGGTCGGTCAGGACCTCGACGCGCAGCTGCGCGTCTTCACCCAGCTCGCAGAGCGCGAGAGCGCGCTCGAGCAGCGTGACGACATGGGGAGATCGCGCGTCGCGCGCCCGGGCGATGCGGGCCAGCATCCGGAAGGCTGAGCCACGCCGGGTGTTGTCGTGGCGCCGCGCAGCGATTTCGGCGGCTCGCCGGGCCGCCACCTCCGCCGCGTCGAGGTTGCCTGTCGCCAGAAAGAGTCCGGCGCGGTTCTCCTCCACGAACGCCTCAGCGGCGACATCCTTCAGGTCATGCGCCAGCTTCAGCGCACGGTCGAGCGCGTCGGCGGCTCGCGCGTACGCTGCCTCGCCGGTGTAGAGGAGGCCAAGGTTGTTGAGCACCCTCAGCGCGGCGTCCGTCTGCTCCTCATGCTCGAACGCGCTGAGCGCGAGCCGGAAGTGGGCTACGGCTTCGTCCGTCCGCTGCTGCATTTCGGCGATGATGCCAAGGTTCTGCTGGACCATCCCGGAAAGGCGACGGTCTCCCAGTCGATGGGCCATACGAGCGGCCTCGCCGTACCAGCGCTCCGCCGCGGCGAGATCGCCGCGGACTTGCGCGATGGTGCCGAGGCAGTTCAGCGCGTGCGCCCTGCCGTCCTGATAGCCGACCGAATCGGCCACGGCCAGGCTCTGCGAGTAGAGGTCGGACGCAGCGGAGTGACCGCCGCGATCGCGGAGAATCGAGCCCTTCCACCGCAGCACGTCCGCGAGTGCCTCGGTCGGGCCGACGGGCAGGAGCAACGCAAGGGCATGATCGCAGGCGTCGATGGCGCGGTCGGGATCATCGCCGCGCCCCGCGACGAGCGCCTCGCGTGCCAGCGCTCGCGCGTTTTCCATCGGTTGGTCGCGGTGAGCGACCATAGTGCCACCCGTTGAGACGATTGTTCGAACACATCGCGCCGGGCGCGGGCTCATCCCCGCGCCCTCGGCGATCACGCCGTTATTGACCGTCCCCGCCCTCGACACCCGAAACGACAATCCAGCCGGAGAAGTGGCCGACGCGGAAGGTTGCGCTCTTCGTCAGCAGGCTTCCCAGCGCCGGCACGAGCTCGGTGACGACGGCCAGGCCTTCATCGGTGTACACCGGGGCGTCCCCCTCGAAATGCGCGCCCTGGAGCAGCGGCAGCGAGAGCAGCCCACCGACGCTGGTGCCGCGGAGGTTCTGAGTAAGGGTCACCTTGCGATCGAACTCGAGATGCGGTTCGAAGCGATACGCGATGGCGGAGCCCGCGAGCGCGGTCACCGTGATGGTGACAGTCTGATCGAGCGCGCCCGGCGGAACGACGACGCTCAATCCGGTCTGCGAGTTTGTGGTCGATCCGCCAGCGGGGCCGGCGATGAAGGTCCAGGACACGTCATTCGCGAGCGGTGCGTTGCGGGTCACCGGCGAGGCGAGCAGGACGCCGAGCGTCTTTGTGGCGGTGCCCAGCAAACCGCCGAGCAGTCCATTGGCCGGCGCAGAATCATGTCGTTCGAGCGAAGGCGCCGTCGGTCGCGCGGAATCGGAACACGCCGTCGCGACGAGCGACGCCGAGACAACAATGCCGATGAGGGCGCGGACTCCGTGTCTCATTGCAATCTCCAGAGGGTGGGATGGTCGAGCGCGCGCCCATATTGCAACGTCCGGTCCAGCCCGCTATGTGCCATCAAATCAATGACTTGACCCAATTCACACGATCGTGACCATCAGCACAATCGTATCGTTTCGTGACAGCAATGGCGCACACACCATAACAAAACGTTGCAGAAACGCGATGTGACTCGGCGCACCAGGGGAACGGCTCGATGCAGAGGATGACGAAAAAAAACAGGCCCGAGAGGGCCTGTTTCGATGCTCCTAGGTCCCGCGGGCTACTCGTACCGCAGAGCGACGATCGGGTCCAGCACCGCAGCGCGACGGGCGGGCCACACCCCGAAGATCAGGCCCACCGCCGCCGAGAACGCGAAGGCCAGCCCGATCGCGGCCGGTGAAATCCTGGTGTTCCAGGCAAAGGCGTTGCTCATGATCGTCGCGCCACCGCTGCCGACGATGATCCCGACGACACCCCCCAGGCAGCAGAGCACGATCGCCTCGATCAAGAACTGGAGCAGGATGTTCGATCGCGTGGCACCGAGCGCTTTGCGGATTCCTATCTCGCGCGTGCGTTCGGTGACGGACACCAGCATGATGTTCATGATGCCGATTCCTCCGACCAGCAGACTGACGGCGGCGATACCGGACAGCAGGTACGTGAACACTTTCGTGGTCTCACCGAGCGTATTCAGGAAGTCCGCCTGGCTGCGCATCTGGAAGTCATCCGGCTGACCGGTGCGCAGTCGGTGTTCGCGCCGAAGCACCTTCTGGATGTCGGCCATCGCCTGCGGGATCCCTTCCTCGCTTGTCGCCAGCACACTGACGGAGCGCAGCCGATCGCTGCCGAACACGCGAAATCGTCCGGTGTTCAGGGGAATGAGGATCTGCTCGTCGGGATTACCGAACGGCGACGCCTGGCCCTTGGACTCCAGCACGCCGATGACGATGAACTGGATGCCGCGGATCCGGATGTTCTCGCCGAGCAGCGCGTCCGGCGCGGAGAGCCCCATGTTGGTGGCTACCGCGGGACCGACGACAGCAACGCGCTGTTTGCCCTCGTCCTCCAGGCGCGTGAACATGCGCCCGGCGAGCAGGCGGTACTTGCGGACCTCCAGGTAGTTCGCGGACGTCCCGACCACGGAAGCCTGGGCGTTCCGGTTCGTCCAGGTCACCTGGAGATTGCGGTTCATCTCGGGCTGAACGGCCGTGACGTTTTCGGCGCGATCCTCCAGCGCCTGGGCATCGTCCATCGTCAGCTTCGTTTGCTGGTCCGCGATGACGACACCCATGCCGCGCTGCTGGCCCGGCGTGACCGTCAGCAGCGTGGTTCCGAGCGACGCGATGCGTTCCTTCACGGCGGTTTGCGCGCCGGTGCCCAGCGCGACCATCGCGATGACGGCAGCGACCCCGATCACGATGCCGAGCATGGTGAGCAGCGAGCGAAGCTTGTTCGCGCGCAGCGCGCCGAGCGCGACTGAAATGATTTCTCCAAACAGCATGAGCGGTTCCGGTTGCTGTCTAGCGGCCGCCGGGCGCGCGCTGACCGCCGCCACCCGAGGCGCCGCCACCGGGTCCGCCACCGCCCTGGGTCATTCCCGGAACGCCGCCGCCCATGTTCTGGCGGAAGCGATCGTTCTGCTGCTGGCGCTGCGCCTGGAGCGAGACGGCCGCAAGCAGCGCCACCTGCTCGCCCTCCTGCAATCCGCTCACGACCTCGGTGAAGTCGAAGTTTCCGGACCCCAGCATCACCATGCGCGGCTCGAAGGTGCCGCCCTTCGCCACGAACACGAGCGCGGGACGAATCGCGCGTCCGCTGCCGCGCCGCTCGGTGTTCCCGAGCTGAAGCTGGTTGGTAGAGTCGCGCCGCGTCGGCGCGGGCGAGCCATTCAGGCTCACCGGGCTCGGGGTGCCGCGCGTGGCGCCACCCTGGCCGCGCTCCGTGCCGCCTCCGCCCTGCGCGCGCGTCTCCCGCATGCGGCAGGCGCCCGCGGTCCGCGGGTCCACGCCGATGGCGGCATAGATCTTCTGCTGCTCCTCACGCATCGCGTTGCGATCCAGCTCGCCGGTGCGCATGCGATCGCGCAGCGCGTCGAGCTTGAGCACCTCAGCGGGTTTCTTGTCCATCGCGGCCTTTACATCTGCGCATTGCCGGTCGGTGACCTCGGGCATCTGGAAGCCCTGGCCGCCCCCCTGCTGCGGGTCGAGCGAGACTTCGCCCGGCGAGACCGAAACGCGGCCGGGGCCACCCTGCTGCGTTCCGGCAGCGCCGCCCTGGCCGCCGCTCATGCCACCCCGGTTGCCGAGCTGCGCCCGGAGTTGCGCCTGGACGCTGTCCGGATCGAGCCCGAGGAGCGGCGCCGTGGCCACGGCCTCGCGCGTGTTCTTGATCGCGTCGTTGGGGACGGCGAGGACGTTGGTCCGCTGGTCGATCTGCACCTGCACTTCGCCGTTCATGCCGGGCCTGAGGGCGCCGTCCATGTTGCTGAGCGTGACGAGCACGGGGAACAGGGTGACGCCCTGCTGGACGACCGCCTGCGGCTCGATCTTCTCGACGTGGCCGTTGAAGCGGCGATCGGGGTACGCGTCCACGATGACGACGGCGGGCTGGCCCGATTTGATCTGCCCGATGTCGGTCTCGTTGAACTGCGCGCGCATCCGCACGCGCGTGAGGTCCGCCATCTTGAGCAGGGTCGTTCCGCCGCTGGCGCTCCCGCCCGTTGCGGAGGTGATGACCATGCCCTGCGACACCGTTCGTTCGATGACGGTGCCGGCGATGGGCGAGGTGACGGTGGCGTCCTCGAGGCGCTGCTTGGCGAGGTCGGTGTTGGCGCGCGCGCGAATCGCCGCGGCTTCCGCGTTGGCGTGGTCGAGAGCCGCCGTCTCGTGTTCCTGCGCCGTGATGACGCGCTCCTTGAACATTTCGTCCGAGCGGCGCTTCTGCGCCTCGGCCACGGAGAGCCGCGCCTCGGCGGCCTTCTCGTCGGCCACGGCCTGGTTGTACTGGTTCTGCACGTCGCGCGTGTCCACCTGCACCAGCAGGTCGCCGGGCCTCACCAGGTGGCCGGTCTCGACGTTCATGCGCGTGATCATCCCGGACGCCTTCGACTTGACCTCGACGACGTTGATGGGCTCGACCACGCCGTTGGCCTGGGCGTCGATGACGATGTCGCGGCGCGTGACGGTCGCGGTCTGGATGTTCGTCGTGGCGGGCTTGTTCCTGCTGCACGACGGAGCGAGCGCGATCGCGGCCAGGGCGGCGAGGAAAGAATAACGCTGGGTATGTCGCATGATGATTCGCACTTATTGCAAGTCGCGGCCGATGATCGCTTCGATCTGCGCGCGCGAGATCCGGTAGTCCTGACGGGCCTGGATCAGCGCGGCTCGGGCCTGGTTGAGCAGTGACTGGGAGGTGAGAAGGTCGAGCAGGGTGGACGCGCCGAGCGCGTAGCGCTGCTGCATGACGCGCAGGTCCTCTTCAGCGGCCACCACCGACGCCTGCTGGATCTTGATGCGTTCCTCGGCCGTTCGAAGCGCACCGATTTGCTGGATGATGCTCTGTTGCGCGGCCAAACGCGCGTCACGAAGCTGCGCCTCGGCGTTGTCCTGGGCGACACGCGCGCGAACGACCGCGTCCTCACGGCCGAAATTGTTGAAGAGGGGAAAATTCACGTCGAACCGCAGGTTCGTGCTATACCTGAAGTTGCCCTGGCTCGAGAGCGCGTAGGGATCCGTGCCACTACCGCCGTAGTTGTAGCTCGCGCGCAAGGTGGGCAGGTAGGCTGACCGCGAGGACCGCACCCCGGCATTCGCCACCCGCACGCCGGTTTCCGCTTGCTGCACGGCGGGTCCGGCAACGGCCATCTCCATCAGGGACCCGCTGTCGGCACTCACCAGCGCGAAATCCGCAGTGTCGGCGGGATTCGCCGTTACCAGAAACTGCGTACCGACCAGACGCGTCAGGGAAGCGCTCGCGACGCGCACGTTGTTCTGTGCCGTCAGCATCGCCAGGCGCGCGTTGCCGACCTGAATGACCGAGCGGAGCGAATCCGACATGGTCGCCGCGCCTGCCCGAACTTTCGCCACGGACGCCCGAAGTTGCGCTGCGGCTTGCTCGAGCTGCGCCTTGGCCGAGGCTTCAGATTCACGTGCGGCGAGGATATTCGCATACTCGCGCTTGACGTCGAGCGCGATCGTGAATTGTTGGGCCGTCTGGTTTGTTTCGGCGGCATCCACTTCAGCCCGAGACGCGCGCAACTCGGCCCTGCGCCGACCGCCATCGAACAACTCGAGCCCGGTGGAGAGGCCAGTGCTGTAGCTCCAAGGTGCAGCCGACGAGACGAAACGGTCCAGGTTCTGGTCGAAGCGCTCCGAGGAACGCTTGCTCTGTCCCATGCTCATGGTGAGGCTCGGGATGTACGAGCCCCACGCCGAGCGAACGGAAGACGCCGCCGTGCGGAGTTGTCCACGCGCCTGAACGGCGGACGGCGCATTGCGCTGCGCGAGAGTAACGGCTTCCTGCAGCGAAATGAAACGAAGCGAATCCGGGGCCGCGGCGGACGCCTGCGCTGCCGGCGCCTGCGCGCCGGCTGCCGCGAGCGGAGCGGCGATTACCAATGACAACAGCTGCTTCAACATCAGTTGATGGCCCTGCACGTTTGGGGTGATCTCGCCGCGATCGAATCGCGCCGAGCCTTGCGGAGACTGTCCCTCTGCGCCTGATCCTTTCTAATGAGCTCGAGCCGACCCTGCTGCTCGGGCGTGAGGATCTGGAGCATCTGCTGATGGCCGGAGCTCTTGACGGAGTCGAGATGCGGGCGGACCGGCTTCATGATGGCGCCGATCTGACAGCTCTGGTCATCGAGGAGCGAGTCCATGCGCGACCGCTGTGTCTGCGACAGCCCCAGCTTCTCATAGAAGCGCACGCGCGGCGCCAGGGTCTTCGGCTCGCCGTGGAACACGCGATCGGCCGAAAAGCCCAGGACGCCGCCCACCAGGACGGCACCGAGAAGGAACATCAAAGCCTGCTGTTTCGAGCGTTGCATCGATCTCTTCCCGTTAGCGGTTCGTCATCAGGTAGCGGAACGTCGCTTCGCGCGGCTCCTGCAACACGGGACGGACGGCCGTTTCCACGGGGAGCGTCGTCGGCGTGAGCATCGCCTCGTAGGTGTCCTGCTGCTCGACCTGGTAGTCCCGGACCATCGCCACACCGACCGCCAGGAGGATCACGGCGGCGGCCACGAGCGCCGGCCGCATCCAGCGGTCGAGCTCATCCCACCAGCCGATGTTCGGCGCCGTCGTCAGACGCGAGAGGATCCGCGCCTCGAGGTCCCGCCAGTACCCGTCGCCCGACGGCGCGGCGTAGATCTGCCGCAGCCCCCGGGTGATGTCCTCATCACCGCCGTCCGTGTGCAGCTTCAGGTGGTCGCTCATTCAGTCGCTCCGTACCTCTTTGAGCAGGCGCCGCAGGGCGGCGCGTGCATGATGCAGGTCCGATCGAGCCGTCCCCTCGGGAATTCCGAGCATCGAGCCGATCTCGCCATGCGTATACCCCTCCACATCGTGCAGGACGATCACCGCACGCTGTCGATCCGAAAGATGCGTGAGCGCCTCGCCAAGCCGGCGACGCAACTCGTCGGCCTCGCCCGGATCCCGAAAGGGCAGTGCAAGAGTCTCAGGCAGCTCGTCCGCATCGCGGACTTTCCGCCGTCGTACCAAATCCAGGGCTGCATTCGCCACGATGCGATTGAGCCAGGCGCCGAAGGGCTGATCGGAACGGAACCGGTCCATCGCGCGGTACGCGTGGAGGAAGCCGTCCTGAACCGCGTCTTCGGCGTCTTCGTGCGAGAGCACGATCGCTCGAGCCACCGCGTACGCCCGCCGATGGTGCAGGCGGACCAACGCGGCGAACGCCGCGTCACTGCCTTTCTGCGCGGCAATGACATGGTCGCGCTCGGTCGGTCCTTTCGCGTCGTCAGCCGGCATCGGTGGCGGCGAAAAAGGCGGTCGTAGCGCGATCGCTGCGGTCATTCTCTCCGGAGAAGATTGTCCTACGAGAAATACGCAGCATCGGCCTAAGACGTTGGTCGGCTGCGAACTAGCTGCCGGCCAGACCGAGTGACTCGGCCGCGCGCCTTGCATCGCGTCCACCACGAACTGGATGTGCTCGTCGAGGTCGACGCCGAGCTCCTGCGCGCCCAGCAGCACGTCGTCCCGGCTGACGCCACGCGCGAATGCCTTGTCCTTCATCTTCTTTCTGACGGACCGCGCGTCCACTTCGAGGACGCTCCTGCGACGGTCGCACGAGCGCGGTGGCGGTCACGAGCCCCGTCAGCTCGTCCACGGCAAACAGCGCCTTGGCCATCCGCGTTTCGCGCACCACTCCGCTGTACGTGGCGTGGCCGAGGATCGCTTGAAGGACGTCGTCCGGCCAGCCACGCTCGCGCAGTACGCCCACGCCATGCGCCGGATGGCCCTCGGTGGCGGAGTGCTCCGGGTTCGGATAACGCTCGTAATCGAAGTCGTGGATCAGTCCGGCCAGGCCCCAGCGGTCCGGGTCTTCGCCGAACTTCGACGGCGTAGGCGCGCATCGCCGCTTCGACGGCGAGCATGTGCTTGCGCAGCGATTCGCTCTGCGTGTACTCGTGCTGGATCGCCAGCGCTTCGTCGCGGGATGGAAGCATACCTTGAATATGCGTCGCGCGGTGTGGACGCGAGAGCGTCTGGGAACACCCGAACAGTCCGATGGCTCATCTGCGCTCGCTCACCCTGAAGATGCCGACGCCGCACGACGTTTCCCGTTCAACGTGCCGGCGATCCGTACGCTGGCCGAACTCTCGTTCGACACCGGCGTGACGTTCTTCGTTGGGGAGAACGGCTCGGGCAAGAGCACCCTGCTCGAGGGCATTGCGTTGAACGCCGGGCTGCCGACCGTCGGGAGCGCCGAAGCAGCCAACGACAGTACCCTCGCCGCGCAGCGGGCGCTGGGCCGCGCGCTCAAGCTGGTCTGGAATCGCCGGACGCGAAAAGGATTCTTCCTGCGCGCGGAAGACTTTTTCGGGTACACCAAGCAGCTGGCGCAGATGCGGGCCGAGATGCTGCAGCGCATGGCGGAGCTGGACGAGGAGTACAAGGACCGGTCCGCGTACGCGAAAGGGCTGGCGCAGGGGCCGGCGGCCGCGTCACTGGCCGACATGGAGCGCCGCTACGGTGCTGACCTCGACGCGAACTCGCACGGCCAGAGCTTCCTGCAACTGTTTCAGTCGCGCTTCGTGCCCGGCGGGCTCTACCTGCTGGACGAGCCCGAGGCACCGCTCTCACCCCAGAGCCAGCTCGCGCTGATCGCGATGCTGTCCGACATGGTCGCACAGGAGGCGCAGTTCATCGTGGCGACGCACTCGCCGATCCTGCTCGCGTTCCCCGGCGCGCGGATCTACAGCTTCGACGGCGGGCAGGTTCGGGAAGTGGCCTATGACACGCTCGAACACGTCACGCTGACGCGGGATTTTCTGAACGCGCCGGAACGGTTTCTCCGACACATCACAGACAGTGCTTAGTGCTTAGTGCTTAGTGGTAGACAGTGCCTAAGCCCTAAGCACCAGGCACTAAGCACTAAAGTAATCAGTGCTGAGCCGCAGGCGCCGACGCGTGGCTCGCGTAGCTGGCGTTGGTCAGCTTGACGATGGTGTACACGATCCCAAGCAGGGCAATGGCGCCGAGGATCAGACCCAGGAACGCCGCGCGGGCGTCGGCCTTGTGATCGTGAGCATGGGAGCGGGAAGTGAGGGACGGGAGCCAGCAGCGGGATCCAGAAAGCGGGATGTTAAAAGCGGGATGCCGGGAGCGGGGTGGCTTACTCGGTGGCCACCCGCACCTTGTTCATGACGTCGTTCTGGCTGGATCTGCTTCATGACGTCGAGCCCCTTCGTCACCTTGCCGAACACGGTGTGCACGCCGTTCAGGTGCCGCGTGTTGGACTCGCTGAGCACCATGAAGAACTGGCTGCCGCCGGTGTCCTTCCCGGCGTGCGCCATGGAAAGCGCGCCGACTTCGTGCGTGCGCTGATTGCCGGCGGTCTCGCACTTGATCTTGTAGCCCGGGCCGCCGGTGCCGATGCGGCGGTCGCCCTCAGGCAGGTCGCGCGAGAGCGGATCGCCGCCCTGCACGACGAAGTCCGGGAATCACGCGGTGGAACTTGACGCCGTCGTAGAAGCCGGCAGTTGGCGAGCTTCTCGAAGTTCTCGACCGTCTTGGGCGCGTCCTTGTCGTACAGCTCCGCGACGATGGTGCCGCGATTGGTCTCGAACGTCGCGTGTTTTGACATGGCCGGGAATCTAGCTCTTGCCGGCTCCGGTCGACGCCCTCGCCCTGAGACGCGGTGGGGCAGTGGCGGAGAACTTGTACACGCGTTTCACGCTGCAGCCGGCGAGCTTCGGGGGCGTGAATCTCCAGCTCGGCAGCACCGACTTCACGTTCGCAGTGAGCCATGGATGCGAGCTCTCCACCACCTTGAACGTCCCCATGTCGGCCCGGCCCAGTGTGTCGATCTGGACCTCGACCTTCAAGGTGGCGCCTGCGCTATCCATGTGCGCCCGGACGTTCGACGGCACGCGCTGCAGCGCCCGAGGGCTTTGCCTGACCGGTGTGGGCAAGCGATCGACGTACAGGTCGGGCTCCACGGCGCGCCTCGACGCAATCGCCGTTTGCGAGCGGCGCGAGGGGCCGCGCGCTCACGAGCTGTGGTTCGGATGGACGACAGGCCACGACCGCCAGCGCCATCGAGACGACGAGGATTTTGCTCAATTCAGACAGTGGATGATGGACATAGTTGGTTGACCACGCATTTCGCGCACAGCGGGCGCCGAGCGACGCATATCTCGCGTCCGTGCGAGATGAGGAGGTGCGCCAGCATCGTCCACTGATCGCGCGGGTACAACGCCATCAGGTCCTGTTCGATCTTGACGGGGTCGCTCTCGCGACTGAGCGCCAACCGGCTGCTCAGCCGCGTCACGTGGGTGTCCACCACGACACCCTCGTCGCGCCCGTATGCGTTTCCGAGGACGACGTTGGCGGTCTTTCGTCCCACGCCAGGCAGTTCGACCAGCTCCGTCCATTGTGTCGGGAATCTCCCCGCCGTGGCGCTCGGTGACTGCCGCGGACATGCCGAGCAGGCTCTTCGTCTTGTTGCGGAAGAAGCCCGTGCTCTTGATCAGGTCCTGCAAGCTCCTCGGGATCGGCCTCGGACAGCGCTGCGTGCGTCGGGATACCTCGCGAAGAGGGCCGGCGTCACCATGTTGACGCGCTTGTCGGTGCACTGCGCGCTCAGGATCGTGGCGACGAGCAGCTCGTACGGCGTTCCGGTGGTCGAGCGCGCACTTCGCGTCGGGGTATTCGACGTCGAAGCAGGCGGTAGATCTCCGGCGCGCGCACGGCGGCCGGCGCGAGCTTGCGAGTCCGTGGCTTGCCCGTCCTCGCGCGCTTCGGCGCTCGCTTCTTCGAAACGGGTTTCTTGCGTGGTTTCATGGGTGCCTAGGCGGTGGGAACAACAACTGATTTACGAACAACAACTGCTTTACCACAGAGGACGCAGAGGAACGCAGAGGAAACAAACCATTGGCAGTCCTCTGTGTCCTCTGTGGTAAAGCTGTTGGGTTTTGGATTTCACGAGGCTGGAGCGCTCGCCCCCTTCAAGCGGTCGACGCTTGGCGAACGCGATCACGTCCTCGGCGCCGCGCGCGTTCAGAACGTCGCCGTCCTTCAGCCATGCCTTGCGCGCCATCGCGACGCCGAGATCGGTCCATTCGAGGGCGGCCGGCGAGTGCGCGTCGGGCCCGATCTCGACGGTGACACCCAGCTCCGTCGCGCGCCGCAGCGAGCCGCCAGTCGAGGTCCAGCCGGTGCGGATCTGCGTTGAGCTCGACCGCGACGCCGCGATCGCCGCGCTTTCTGCAGCACCGCCTCGAGGTCGAGCTCGTAGGGCTCGCGCGCGAGCAGCAGTCTGCCCGTCGGGTGCGCGAGGATCGTCATGTGCGGGTCGTCCATCGCGCGCAGCACGCGCTCGGTCATTGCCGGCGCCGTCCATCTTGAAGCGCGAGTGGATCGACGCGATCACGTAGTCGAACCGGTCGAGCAACTCCGCGTCGTAGTCGAGGCGGCCGTCGGCCAGGATGTCGGCCTCGACGCCCTTGAGCACTCGAAAGCCGCCGTGGCGCCGCGTTGAGCGCGTCGATCTCGTCGTGCTGCTCGAGCATCCGCTCGCGCGACACGCCCGACGCGTAGAACGCGGCCTGCGAGTGGTCCGAGATGCCGAGGTAGCTCCACCCCTGGCGCGCGCGGCGGCGGCCATCTCGGCGATCGTCGCCTTGCCGTCCGAGTAGTGCGTGTGGCAGTGGAGCACGCCGCGGAGTCGCCGGGCTCGACGAGCCGCGGCAGCGCGCCGCAGGCGGCCGCGTCCACCTCGCCCATGCCTTCGCGCAGCTCCGGCGGCACGAACGCGAGGCCGGCGGCGGCATACAGCGCGGCCTCGTCCGGGCACGAGACACGGTCTGCCGGAGCTATCCACGAGCGTGTCATCCACGACGCGGATGCCGTGCGCGGCGAGCGGTCGCTCGACGGCGTCCAGATGCGTGTTGCTGCCGGTCGCGCGCCAGAGAGCGACCGCAAACGCATCCGGAGCGCACGCAGTACAGATCGAGCTTCGTGCCGTCCGCGAATCGAAGCGCAACGCGGGGCGCCGTCCCCGGCGGCGCTCCGCACTCCGGTCAGCGCGCGCAAAGGACTGCGCGACCTCGGCCGGGGCACGCGCGCAGGCGGCGACGATGTCCACGTCGGCGACCACTTCGCGCTGGCGTCGCAGCGAGCCGGCGATCTCGGCGCAATCGCGACATCCGGGTGCGAGCGGACGGACGCGAGCAACGCGTTGGCCTCGATGAGCGCGTGGGGATACAGCGCCAGAGCGCCCGGCGTCCCGCGCGAATGCGATACCGCCCGAGGAGCTTGGCCGCCGTCTTCGGGCCCATGCCTTTGAGCTTGTTCGCGAGCCGTCCTGCGCCGCGCGCTCGAGGTCAGCCAGCGACGAGACGCCCAGCTCGGCGTGGAGCCGATGGATCTTCTCGGCGCTCAAACCCGGCACGCGCATGAGCTCGAGCAACCCGTCGGGCATCGCCGCGCGCAGCTGCTCGAGGTAGCGGACTCGCCGGTCTCGGCGAGATCGCGCACGACGGCCAGCGTCGCCGGGCCGAGGCCGCGAACCGACGCCAGCTCTCCCGAGCGGAGCAGCGGCACCAGATCGTCGGCGCCGAGGGCGAGGAGACTTCGCGCGGCGCGCTCGTAGGCGCGCGCCTTGAAGGGATTCTCGCCCGCGAGCTCCAGGTACGCCGCGATCTGCGACAGGACGTGCGCGGCGCTCGGGAATCCATGCCGGAAGCTATGGATCTCGCGGTCCCCTTCGACTCCGGCCGCGAAGCGCAGCCGCTCCACGAGCTCGTGCAGCTGCTTTTCGGTCGTGTCGAGCTCCTGCGCGGCGCCCTCTTCGTCGAGCAGCCCGGCGCGCATCGAAATCGACACCTGGTTGAGATACCGGATCTTCGAGAGCACGTCCTCCGTGGTGCGGCGCAGTTCGAGGTAGCGCCTGCGCTCGGCGACGGCGCGGCGGTACCGCAGCGCGAGTTCCGCCGAAGTCAGTCGCTCCGCGAGCGCGATCACTTCGTCGCGGCTCCGCCCGGGCAGCGCTCCACGGTCGGCCATACCGGAGTCGTTCAACTGGGGATCGGCGAACCAGAGCCGCCCGACATACTCGACACCGTCGAACGCGATGCGACACGAGACGTCCAGGCGCTGGCCATCGACCTCGAGGGTGCCGATGTGCGGCTGTACGATGTCGTGCAGAGCCATGGGGTCGCCTCGCCGGAGACGGGTCTATGGCGCGCGGGCGGAAGGCCCGAGCACGCGGAGGTACGCGTCGATCGCCGGGAAGAGCGCGCCCGGCTGCTCCACATACGGAACGTGCCCACAATTCTCGATGACGACGAGCCGGGCGTTCATGGCGGTCGCGGCCTCCTGGGACGACGCCAGCGGAATGGGATCCTGCCGGCCGTGCAGGATCAGCGCATCCCCCCGGAGGTCGGCGAGGCGCCCGTCGGCGATCAGATCGAAGTCACCGAGGCTGTCCCAGACGGACTGCTGCACGCGCGCGGTGACGCGGAACGGCGTGAGGTCCTCCGCGGCACGCGGGTCTGCAAAATAGCCGGCAACGCTCAGCTCGAAATTCCTCTGTCGGAAGGCTTCGGGGTCCGTCTCGCGCAGATTGGAGTCCGCCAGCTCGGCGCGCATGCGGGCCACTCCAGCCCCCGCCTGGCGCCGCGCAAATTCGCGCTCGAACTGAACGCGATACTGTCTGTTGAGCGGCGCCGGGTCAATGAGCACCATCGCGCCGATGCGCGGGAGTGTGTGGTCGCGGGCGGTCTGCGCCGCATAGAGCAGGGCGAGAAGCGCCCCCCAGGAGTACGCAACGATCGTCGGGCGGTCGAGCGCGAACTCGGAAATGACCGACCCGAGATCGCGCACCTGCGTCTCCCACGTAATCGGCTCGCGGTGCGCAGTCCTGGACCGGCCCCCGCCGCGCTGGTCGTAGAAAAGCAGTTCCCGACCCCCGGCCACCTGCGTGAGTGCCAACATCTGCGGCAGCAAGTAGTCGTGGTGCGCTCCGGGGCCGCCGTGCAGGACGAGCAGGCGCGGGGCACCCGGCGCGCCATACGTGCACCAGTAGAGTGGTACGTCCGTCGTTGTGGTGACACCGTAACTCGACGGCGGCGGAATCTCCTTTGGCGCCACGCTCAGCGCTGGCCGAGCCTGACTCTCACCATCACACGCCTGTCGTCGCGAAGAACGACGATGTCCACCGCGTCGCCCGGCTTGAAGCTGTACAGCGCCTCGGAGTAGGTCTGGAGGTCGGTGACCTGCTTGCCGCCGAGCTCCACGACCACGTCACCCGCCCGGAGCCCGGCGGCGTCGGCCGGGCTTCCGGCGCGAACGCCGGTGAGCCGGAGGCCCTTCACGTCCGGGGCGCTCATGTCGGGAATCGATCCGAGGTACACGCTGGACGCCGTGCGTGAGCCGGCCACGGGCGCCGGGGCGGCGCTCTTCACGAACGTGAGTCGGGCCTCGCGCGCGTCGATCTCGCGCACCACACGCTCGGCGAGCGAGATCACGCGAGCCGCGCCGCCGGCGTTCACTCGAATCGCATCGTCGCTGGCTCGGTGATAGTCGTCGTGGAGGTTGGTAAAGAAATGCAGGACGGGGATGTCGCGCGCGAAGAAGGAACTGTGGTCGGACGGACCGAATCCGTCGCCGATGCCGCGCACTCTGAGGCCCAGGCCCACGTTCGCGCTGTCGAGCACGGCGCGCATCTCGCGCGCGGTGGCGACGCCGTACACGATCAGCTCATCCCCGCGGAGCCGTCCGATCATGTCGAAGTTCAACATCGCCACGACGCTGTCGATCGGGACCGGGGAATGCTGCACGAAGTACTGTGAGCCGAGCAGGCCCAGCTCCTCGCCGCTGAAGTTCACGAAGAGCAGCGACCGGCGCGTGGGACGCGCGGCGAACAGGCGCGCCAGCTCGAGGACGGCCGCTGTTCCGGACGCGTTGTCGTCGGCGCCGTTGCGGATCGCGTCGGACTTTTCCGGATCGAGCGCGCCGACGGTGGACCGCCCGAGGTGGTCGATGTGCGCGCCGATCACGATCGTCTGGCCGCGGAGCGCCGGGTCGCGACCTTCGGCGAAGGCAACGACGTTCTGGGTCGCCATCGCAGTCGGACCGCCCGAATGCGCCGACATCGCGGAACGCGCCGTGAATTTCTGGAGGTATCCCGGCGTCAACGCGCGCAGCCCCAGCGACGCGTAGCGCCGTGCGGCGAAGGCCGCGGCGGAATCGTTGCCGGCGGTGCCCGTGCCGCGGCCCTCGAGGGCGTCACTGGCCAGGTACGCGACGTCCGCGCGGACGCGGGCCGAGTCGGCGATCGTGGACGGATACGGTCCGCGCGCGCTGCCGCACGCGCCAGCCCACACGATGGAGGCGCAGCACGCCCAGCGCGGCACGAAGGTTATGATTCGCATGCCCTGAAGTCTAAGCGCCATGGATCATTCCTCGACCTTCGCACGCCACTTCGCCCGACTCGTATCGCTGCTGATGCACGAGGGCGGGAATCTCGATGAACAGAAGGTCTCGTTGCGGGCGCTGGTGACCGTGAGCAAGAGCGGGCCGGTGACGCTCGTGGCGCGTGTCGTGGACCTGCTCGCGAACGACAACCCGGTGCCGGGCGCGCTCACGGGCGTGCGCGACGTGGCCGAACGGATGGCCGCGCATTCCATTCACGAGATCAGGGTCGGGGGCGGCTCGACCGGGGCGGAGCTGCTGGGACTCGCGCGCATCATCGCCGCGGACGCGCAGCCCGGTGACGGCGGCGCCGGCGTTGCCGGGAAACTCGCCGCGCTCCGCGCGAACGACATCGCTTTCGTCAAGGCGACGGGCCCCGATGGTCTCGAGAGTGCGGCCGTCGCTCGGCCGGCACCGGCGCCGGTCCGCGGAGGCCAGGAATCCTTTTCGCTTCCGTCGCTGCCGACCGAGCGGGACGCGACGCAGCTGACCCCCGCCGAGGTCTTCGCTGCGCTGGATGGCGCCACGACTGCCGAGGCGGTCACCCACGTCCTGGACGATCTCGTCAGTCTCGCCGAGCACTCGGTGCGCATGGGGAAGCCCGGCACGGTGGGCGAGCTTCTGTACGGCGCGTCGCAGCGCGAAGCAGGTCTCGGCGACGCCGAGATGAAGCGCGCATACGGGCTCGCGCTGCGGCGGCTCACGAAGCCGGCGACACTCCGCGCGGTCGCGACGCTGATCCCCAGGAAGCCGGAGAAGCGCCAGCAGTACTACGAGGTCCTGGTTCGCGCCGGAGCCGATGGCGCCGAAGCCGTGATCGAGCAGATCACGCAGGCGCAGACGCACGAGGACCGCAGGCGGCTCTTCGAGGTACTCCAGCTGCTCGACAATGCCGTGCCGGCGCTGAAGCGCATGCTCGGCGACTCGCGATGGTTCGTGGTGCGCAACGCGGCGGACCTGCTGGGCGAGCTGGCCGTTCCCGCCGGAGAAGACGCGCTCGTCGCGCTGCTTCACCATGGCGACGATCGTGTGCGTCGGTCGGCGACGAACGCGCTGCTCAAGTTGGGCACGCCGAACGCCCTCCGGGGGATCTACGAAGCGTTCAACGACTCGTCTCCCGAGGTTCGCATGCAGGCCACCGCGGCCATCGCGACCAAGAAGGACGGCAAAACGGCCATCACTCTCATCCGCGCGATCGAGGACGAGCAGGATACCGACGTGCAGCTGGCGATCATCGCGGCGCTGGGCCGCGTAGCCACCGCCGACGCGGTGCAGAAGCTGGTGAAGCTGGCGGAGCCGGAGACGCGGTTGTTTCGCAAGAAGGCCATCAACATTCGCGTCGCCGCGGCGCAGGCGCTGGGTGAGGCCAGGACGCCGGCCGCGCTGGCCGCCTTGCGCTCCCTGGTCGAGGACAAGGACCGGGACGTGCGGGACATGGCGACGCGCGCGCTCGCCCACACCGTTCGCTAGCGCGCCGTAAGGTCGGTTCGTTCGTCCACGGCCCGGCAGGTCTCGGCGATCAACTCCGCCGTGTGGTCCACGTCGTCCAGGCTCACCATCTCGTTCGGCGAGTGCATATAGCGGTTGGGGATGGAGACCAGTGCGGTCGCGACTCCCTCCTGCGCGATGTGGATCGCGTCGGCGTTCGTGGCGGTCTCGCGGCCAACCGCATGGACCGTGCAGGGGATCTGCTTGGACCGGGCGGTGGACCGGAGCAGCTCGAAGACCGCCGGCGAGAGCAACGCGCCGCGGCTCAGCACGGGGCCGCTGCCGAGGCGATGATCGCCGATTTCCTTCTTCTCGATGCCCGGGTGATCGGTCGCGAAGGTGACGTCCACGACGATCGCAATCCGGGGCCGCACGGCGTTCGCCGCCACGAGCGCCCCGCCGCCGGTCCATGCGATCTCTTCCTGCGTGGTCGCCGCGGCGACCACACGGGCCTTCCCGGGCGCTGCCGCGTACCGGCGCAGCGCTTCGAGCGCCGCGAACGCCCCGATGCGATCGTCGATCGAGCGCGAGACGACGCGATTGCCCGGGAAGTCGTGCGTGCGCGAATCGATCACGCCGGCGTCGCCGACGGCGAGCCGTGCCTCGGCTTCCGCGCGGTTCTGCGCGCCGAGGTCCACCCAGAGGTCGGTGAACTTCGCCGCCTTCTTCCGTTCGCTCGCCTTGCTGAGATGGATCGGCTTGCGACCCACGACGCCGATGACGTCGCCGCTCGCTCCCAGGAAGCGGATCCGCTGGCCGACGAGCACCTGCGCATCCCAGCCGCCGATCGGCGCGATGTAGACGAACCCGTCGTCGTCCACGTACTGCACTATCACCCCGATCTCGTCGATGTGTCCGTCCACGAGGATGGTCGGCGCGCCGCCCGGGTTGACCTCGGCGATGGAGTTGCCGGCCACGTCCACGGTCACTCGGTGCGCGAATTCCTCGGCCGCGGTTCGCCACACGCGCGCCGCCTGCGTCTCGAAACCCGATGGCCCCGGCGCGTCCAGCAACCGCTTGAGGAGTTCGATGGCGTCCTTGCCGAGCATCGCGTCAGCGCCCGCCGCGAATCGGGAACACGACGAAGCTGAGCAGGAGCAGTATCAGGCCAGCCGCGAACCAGCGCGCGTCGTCCGTGAGCGCGTAGTAGACGATGCCGAACCAGGCGATCAGCTGTCCCAGCAGCCAGCCCTCGAGCGGCTCCGGAATCCGCGACGTCGCGCGCCGGCGTCGAGCGAACCTGGAGTGCCACACCTTCATGTCGATGATCTGCACGACGGCGTACAGCCAGGTCATCACACCCAGCGCGCGCAGCTTGGCGACGAGGTGCGTGCCGCGCGGCACCACGCCGACGCTGAACGCCGCCCAGACCAGCAGGCCGATGAACAGTGTGACGCCCAGAAGCACGGATCGCACGCGCACGAGGCGTTCCGGCGTGAGCCACGGCGGTGCCGACGGCGCGGAGCCCGCCGGAAACGGTGAGCGCGAGGCCGTCATTTGCCCCGTTCGTACACGGCTCGCCCGCCCACGTACGTCGCCAGCACCTGCGTTCCCAGGATCGTTTCGGGCGCCACGGTCATGATGTCGCGGTCCAGCATGACGAAATCGGCGTACTTGCCGGGAGAGAGCGACCCGAGCTCCCGCTCCTGGAACGCGGCGTAGGCGGGCCAGATGGTCATGGACTTGAGCGCTTCGGCTCGCGTCATGCGCTGATCGGGAAACCAGCCGCCCGCGGGCCAATTGTTCTCGTCCTGCCGTGTGATCGCCGCATGGAAGGTCCGCATCGGAGCCACCGCCTCCACGGGGAAGTCGGTGCCGTTCGGGATGATCACGCCGGTGTTGAGCAGCGACCGCCAGGCATAGCCGCCGAGCGAGCGTGAATACCCAACCCGATTGGGCACCCAGTACATGTCGCTCACCTGATGCGTCGTTTGCATGGACGGCAGGACGTCCAGCTCCGCGAACCGCGGGATGTCGTCGTGGTGCAGAATCTGGGCGTGCTCCACGCGGAAGCGGTGGTCTGCCGCCGGCACTTCCTTGAAGGCGGCCTCGAAGGCGTCGAGCACCACGCGATTGCCGCGATCGCCGATGGCGTGGACGTTGAGCTGAAATCCGCTCCTCAGTGCGCGCGCGGCGACATCCTTGATGCGCGCCGGCGGGACGAGGAGGAGGCCCGAGTGGTTCGGCTCGTCGCTGTAGGGATCCAGCAGCGCCGCGCCGCGGGATCCCAGCGCGCCGTCGGAGCTGATCTTGATCGATCGGATCCAGATCCGGCCGTCGTACAATCCGCTCTGCGGGCCGCGGCGGAAATACCGCGCCAGCGTCGAATCGTCTTGCCGGATCATGACGTAGTTGCGCAGCGAGTATTGCCCGGCGCGCGCGAGTTCTTCGTAGACGTCGATCGTGGCCGGGTCGACGCCGGCGTCGTGCACGCTCGTGAGTCCCCAGCGGTTCGCCTCCCGAATGGCGCCGAGCGTGGCGTCGCGCACCTGATCGCGAGTGACCGCCGGGATGCGGCTGCTGACTATGCCCATGGCGCGGTCCACCAGGACGCCCGTCGGCTCACCGCCGGCCGCACGCTCGATGCGGCCCCCAGAGGGGTCCTGAACCGCCGCGGTGAGATTGGCGATGCGCATCGCGGCGGCGTTCACGAGCGTGGCATGGCCATCCACGCGCGTGACGGACACGGGGTGGTTCGGGACTGCGCGCGAGAGCGCGTCGTGCGACGGAAGGCGCGTGTCCGGCCAGTCGTTCTGGTCCCAGCCGCGACCGGTGATCCAGGTGCCGGGCGGAGCTCGCGCGCCTTGGCGGCGATGCGCGCGACGACCTCCTCGTAGCTGCGGGCGCCCACGAGGCTGACCGTGCGGAGAGCCAGGCCGAGGTTCAGCAGGTGCACGTGAGCGTCGGCGATGCCGGGGATGATCGTCGCGTCGGCGGCGTCGAGGATCCGCGTCTGCGGGCCTCGCATGGTGAGCGCGCCACGCTCGGATCCCGCGAACTGTACGCGCCCGCCGCGGATGGCCATTGCCTCGGCGAGCGGGCGCCCGTCATCCACGGTGTAGATGCGGGCGTTGGTGACGATCAGATCGGCGGGCTGGGCCGCGGACGGCGCCGGGGTTTGCGCGGGCGCGGCGCCGGCGGCGCCGCAGAGCAGGGAGGATGCGGTAGCGAAGAGTCTGAGTCGCATCCTCCAAACAAAGTTCAGGCCGGCATGCGAGTCCAGATCACGTGCCTGGTATGCGAGTCCAGATCACGACAGCGCCGCAGCTCGGATTGCCGAGCCGGCTGTTGAGTTCCGGCGGCAGCGCCGACGGCCCCTTGTAGATCTCGAGTGCCTCGATGTCCACCATCGGGATGTCGTCCACGTTCATGAACGCCGCGCGCACGCCGTCGATCCAGAAGTCGGGTGGACAGTCGCGGCCGCCGCCGGAGCGGCCCATCCTCAACACAGACCGGCCGGACCGGTCGCTGGTGATTCGGACGCCTGCCAGGCGTCGCATCAAGTCGCTGAGGCGATACACCTTGCGCGCCTCCAGCTCGTCCCGGTCGAAGTAGATTCCGTTGCCTCCCCTGCGATGCCGGTAGAAATGCGAGAGACGCACGTCGCGCATCGCCTGGGCTTCCGCCGTAACGCCGGGAAGCTCCATCGCGATTAGCGTGAGCACCACGTGCAGCGAATCAGCGCGACCCGGCGCGAGCTCGATGGCAAAGTCGCGCGGCTCGAATCCGATGCGCCGCACGCTCAGCTTTGCCGCCCCGGCGGGCAGGCGGGCAAAGACGTAGCGCCCGACGCTGTCGGTCGTGGAGAGCGCGCCCAGGACCGAGAGCCTCGCGAGCGGAACCGGGACGCCGCCCGTGTCGCGTACGGTGCCCGACAATGAAGCCGGGCCGCCTTGGGCCTCCGCGCTCGAAGCCAGAGCCGCCGAGAGCACAAGCAGGAAGCGACAGGAACCGCCGCACGCACGTTTTTTCATAGCGACCTCGAGACCCGGAAGGAGCTCGCGTTGCGGCCCCCACTCGACTATGCCGTCAGATCAGTTCGAGGGCAAGACAAGGGAGCCCGGCTAACTTCCTGCAACATCGTCACCAGCGGTACGCCAGGAGCGTCGAATGTTTCGAAAGTCGTACTTGGTGCTCATGCTCGTCACAGTGGGAACTCGCCTGCCGGCCCAGCGGGTCACCCCGCTTGTCACGCGCAGCGCCATTTCGGCCCCGATTTCGGACATCCGGTACGAGGTCACGTTCAATCGCCAGACGGCCGCGATGAACGTCGTCCGCGTCGTGATGACCTTCGTCGCCGACGGTACGGACCCGGTGCTGCTGTCCCTGCCGGCGTGGACACCGGGCGCCTACGAGATCAGCAACTTCGCGCGCCGCGTGGAGGGATTCACCGCGACCTCGGGTGGGAAGCCGCTCGACTGGGACAAGCTCGACTTCGACACGTGGCGGATCCGGCGCGATGCACAAACCCGAGGGCCGGTGGCCGTGGCGTTCGAGTTCCTTGCGGACACGCTCGACAACGCGATGGCGTGGTCGCGGCCGGACTTTCTCCTCTTCAACGGCACGAACCTGTTCCTCTACGCCGAAGGCCGAGGGCTGAACGTTCCCGCGCGCGTGACGGTGCGCACAGAGCCGGAATGGGGCGTGGCGACGGGCATGCCGCGCGCGAGTGACAGCGGCGCGACCGGCGGGGACGGCAGGGGCAGCGCCACCTTCGCCGCGGCGAACTACCACGACCTCGTGGACATGCCGTTCTTCGTGGGTCGCTTCGACGTGGACAGCGCGCAGGTGTCGGGCAAGTGGATGCGATTCGCCACCTACCCCGCCGGCGCCGTGCAGGGCCGGGCGCGACAGCAGGCATGGGACGAGCTTCGCAAGGCGACGCCACCGCTGGTGGCGGTCTTCGGCGAGGCGCCGTGGGATACCTACACGGTGATGCAGATCGTGGATTCCACGTATCAGGGCGCGAGCGGACTGGAACACTCGAACTCGCACGTGGACCTGCTCTCGCCGATGTACGTCGGAAGCGACTTTCAGCCGTCGCTGTACGCGCACGAGATCTTCCACGCGTGGAACGTCAAGCGGCTGCGCCCCGCGGATCTGTGGCCCTACCGCTACGACATTCCGATGCCGACACCCTGGCTGTGGGTGAGCGAGGGGATCACGGACTACTACGCGGACCTGGCGCTCGTGCGCGGCGGCGTCGTGCCCGATTCGGGATTCTTCTCCACCACGGCGGGCAAGATCGCCGAGGTGACCGCGGCCGGCTCGATCGCGCTCGAGGACGCGTCGCTCAGCACGTGGATCCAGCCGTTGGACGGCACGCAATACATCTACTATGGCAAAGGCTCGCTCGCCGGCTTCATGCTCGACGTGATGATCCGGGACGCCAGCGACAACAGGCAGTCGCTCGACAACGTGATGCGCGACCTGTACATGTCCACGTACAAGCAGGGTCGCGGTTTCACGCGGGACGAATTCTGGGGCGCGGTGTCCCGCGCCGCTGGTGGTCGCTCCTTCGCCGAGTTCGAGCGGCGGTACATAGACGGGCGGGAGCCGTTCCCCTGGACGCAGATCCTGCCGCTCGCCGGCCTGCAGGCCGTCGAGACCCGCTTGCCGCGCATCGGCGTCCGGACGACACAAGACCCGCGCGGCGTGCGGGTCACGGACGTCGATACCGCAGCGGTCGCGGGTGCCGCGGGCGTCCGCCCGGGCGACTACCTGCTGGCCGTCAACGACATCGCCGTCACAGACCCGGAGTTCGGCCCGAAGCTCCAGGTCGCGCTCGCGGAGGCGGGCGACGGTCAACCCGTGAAGATGCTCGTGATGAGGGGAGCGCAGACGCTGACGCTCACGGGCGGACTTCGCCTGGTCGCGGGCCCCCTGCGCATTGCGCTCGACCCGGCGGCATCTCCGAAGGCGGTCCGGATTCGCAACGGGATTCTTCGCGGAACGACGGACCGCTGAATCGCCCGGCTTACCGCACAGCGCTCTTCGCTTACCGCGGGCGGTGGAGCGCGATTACCTGGAAAAAGCCGGCCCACTCGCGCGGCTCCGCCGGAATCGTGGACTTGATGGCCTTCCCCACCGCGTTGAGCGCTTCGGCGTCAACGATGGGGATCGACACGCCCTGCGTCTTGTCCAGGAGCCGGCCGAAGACGAGCGGCTGAGGCGACGTGACGAGCAACAGGTACGTGGGCGTCGTGGCCGGCAGCGGCGGCAGGGTGCGGGCGCGTTGCGGGCGCGAACGCTGGATGAGGCGCGTCGTGTCCCGTCCGCGCAGGGCCGCCAGCCGCATGGAGTCCGTCTCCAGCAACGGATCCGGCACCCTGAACGTGAGCTGGTGCGGGCCGGCAGCGAGCGTGTTGTTCGTGTTCGAATCCGGCGGATACAGTACCGTCGCGCTGTGGCCCGGCGCGACGAGCAGCAGCGCCACGGAGCTGGCGCGGTCCAGGTTCACCGTGGCGTGTACCGGGGGGAACGCCGTGTCCACCGCACTGATCGTCGGCTTGAGCGAATAGCCCTCGCCGACCGGTCCCGCTGTTGGCGTGCTCACGCAGGCCGCCGCCATCACGAGTGCCATCACGTACACGACTGTTCGCACGCCTCACCTCACGATGCTACCGTAATAGACCATGACGATAACGATCGCCGGGCGCCACCTCTTGGCCGTCGTCACCGCGACAATACGGTTGACGCCGAGCGTCGCGCGGGCGCAGCAGCCCCCGACCATCGCTTCGAAAACTATCGGGTTCGAGCGCCGGGATGGCTTCCTGCCTCTTTACCCGGACGCACGGTCCGGCAAACTGCTCCTCGAGCTGCCGCGCGACTCGACGCGCGCCCTGCTGCTGATATCGCAGGCCACCGGTCCCGGTTCCAATCCCATCGGCATCCATCGCGGACGACCACGTCGTGTGCTTCGAGCGGGAAGGCGAACGCGTTCCATGAAGGGGTGACGTCATGACCGGGATTCGGCGGATCGGGATCGTGGGTGCGGGGACGATGGGCGCGGGAATCGCCGCGCTCGCGGCGTCAGCCGGCGTCCCGGTGGTGCTGCTCGACGTTCCCGGCCCGGACGGAGACGCCAGCGCGACCGCGAAGAAGGGGCTCGAACGCCAATTGAAGGCGCGCCCGCCCGCGTTCATGGACCCCGAGCGGGCCGTGCTCATCAGCACCGGCAACACCCGCGACGACCTGGCGCGCCTCGGCGAGTGCGATCTCGTCATCGAGGCGATCATCGAGAAGCCGGAGCCGAAGCAGGATCTCTACGCACGGTTGGAGAGCGTGCTGGCGCCGGGCGCCATCATCGCCTCGAACACCTCCGGAATTCCGATGAAGGTGCTGGTGGAGGGCAGGAGCCGCGGGTTCCGCGAGCGGTTTCTCGGCATGCACTTCTTCAATCCGCCGCGGTACCTGCACCTGCTCGAGATCATTGCGGCGCCCGACACGAGCGACGACGTGATCGCCCAGTGCCGGGCGTTCAGCGAACGCGTCCTCGGCAAGGGCACGATCCGGGCGAAAGACGGTCCCGGGTTCGTCGCCAACCGCCTCGGAGTGTACGGCATGGTGCTGGCGCTCCGGATGCTGGACGAGCTCGGGCTCACCATCGACGAAGTGGACGCGCTCACGGGACCGGCGCTGGGCCGCGCGAAGTCCGCGACGTTCCGCACCGCGGACCTCACCGGTCTCGACGTGCTCGACCACGTCGTCAGGGAATTGTCGCAAGCGACCGGCGAGGACTTCGACCTGCCCGACTGGGTGCGTCAGCTCATCGCACGCGGCCAGCTCGGCGAAAAAACAGGAGCAGGCTTCTACAGGAAGGCGGGCAAGGAGATCCAGACGCTGAATCGGGC
Source organism: uncultured Gemmatimonadaceae bacterium (assembly GCA_963724885.1). Classification (GTDB taxonomy): domain Bacteria; phylum Gemmatimonadota; class Gemmatimonadetes; order Gemmatimonadales; family Gemmatimonadaceae; genus DASPMP01. The sequence goes on from CAVRWG010000005.1 coordinate 2,420,912, forward strand.
CACGCTCGAGTACGAACCACAGACGGTGCCCGAATCGAAGGAGCTGGGCGCACTGGGCCGGCTTCCGCTGTCGGAGCGCTTCGCGCGGATCCGGGAGATGGAAGGCAAGTACGGCGAGTTCGCGCGACTGTACCTGCTGCGGCTCTCGCACTTCGTGCTGGAGCGCACGCCGGAAATCGCGTTCGACATCCCGAGTGTGGATCGCGCGATGGAATGGGGCTTTGCGTGGGAGGCGGGCCCGTACAGGCAGATGGACATGCTGGGGCTGGAGTTTCTGCGCGACGGATTCAGGACGCTGAAGCTGCGGGAGCCAGACCTGTTCAAGAAAGCGAAGGCGTTCTACGCCGACGGAGAATCCGCGGTCCTGCGCTTCGACGGTTCGTACGGGCCGGTCGAGGAGGTGCCCGGCGCCATCTCGCTGCAGCGCGTGCGCGCGGCGGGCAGGAACCTGGTCGAGCATTCTGCCGACGCGAGCCTGCTCGACATCGGCGACGGCGTTCTGTGTGTCGAGTTTCACAGCAAGATGAACACGATCGGCGACGGCGTGCTGGCGGCGATTCGGAACGCGCTGGACCGCGTGGAGCGCGAGAAACTCGCGGGCCTCGTGCTCGGCAACGACGATCCCCGCACGTTCACCGCCGGCGCCGATCTCGCGATGGTGGGCGCGCTGGCGCAGAGAAATGACTGGAAGCAGCTGGACGTAGCCGTGTCGCGGTTCCAGCAGATCTCCATGGCATTGCGGCAATCGCCGTTTCCGGTCGTCGCGGCCCCCTTCGGGCTCACGTTCGGCGGCGGCTGCGAATTCACGCTGCACGCCGATCTCATCCAGGCGCACGCCGAGCTGTACATGGGGCTGGTGGAAGTCGGCGTCGGGTTGATTCCCGGCGGCGGCGGGACCAAGGAACTGCTGTTCCGGTTCACCGGCGACCTGGCGTCATACGAGGAAGCGGACCCCTTCGAGGGCGTCAAGCGCGCATTCAAGCTGATCGCCATGGCGACGACCAGCGGGAGCGCGCTCGAGGCGCGCCGGCTCGGGTTCCTGCGCGACCGCGACCGGATCTCGATGAATCGCGATCTGCTGATCGCGGACGCGAAACAGCGCGTCCTCGATCTGGCGCCCGGCTACGTGGCGCCTGCGCCCCGTCGCATCACCGCGATCGGCCGGGAAGGATTCGGCAATCTCAAGTACGCCGCCTGGGCCATGCGGGAGGCCGGGCAGATCACGGACTTCGAGATGGGCCTCGCGCGGGAGATCGCGTACGTGCTGTGTGGCGGCGACGGGCCTCCGAGGGTCGTGACGGAGCAGGACATTCTGGATCTCGAGCGCGATGCGTTCCTGCGGCTGCTGGGTACGAAAGAGACGCAGGAGCGGATGGCGCACATGCTCAAAACCGGAAAACCACTACGCAACTAGCATTTCAACTGCACACCATTCTGGGTCGGAGCGCCGAAAGCTTATCGCGGACCACGCGGAAGACTCGGACAACTGCCGCGGACAGAACAAACGGCGATTGGTTCCTGGGGTTTCGCGGTTCGAGGCCTTCACGCCACCCAGCAAACAACAAACCCGCTGTTCGCCGTGTCAGCGTGTTGTTTCCGCGTGGTCCGCGTGGTCCGCGTGGTCCGCGTAGTCCGCGATAACCTTACGCCACACAGAACTCGAATGAGCTTCTTGAGGAAATCGATATGAAGGAAGCCGTGATCGTTTCCGCGGTGCGATCCGCGGTCGCAAAAGGGAAGAAGGATGGCGCGCTCGCGAACGTGCACCCGACCGATCTGTCCGCGCGCGTCATGCGCGGCGCGATCCAGGAGGCCGGAATCGAGCCGGGAGTCATCGAGGACATCTTCTGGGGCTGCGCAATGCCGGAGGCGTCGCAAGGGTTGAACGTGGCGCGCTTGTCGTCGCTCCGGGCGGGGATTCCGGTCGAGGTTCCGTCCGCGACGGTCAACCGCTTCTGTTCGTCGGGGCTGCAGACGGTCGCGCTGGCCGCGCAGGAGATCATGTGTGGCAACGCCGACGTGGCCATGGCCGGCGGCGTCGAGATGATGAGTCAGGTGCCGATGTCAGGCTACCACGCGCGGCTCGACCCGGAACTCACCGAGTCATACATCGGCATGGGCTTCACCGCGGAGCGGGTCGCCGACCGCTGGAAAATCTCGCGCGAGGATCAGGATCGGTGGGCGCTGGACAGCCAGCATAAGGCCGCGCGCGCGTGGAGCGAGAAGCGCTTCGCCGGACAGATCGTTCCGATACCGACGATCCAGGTGACGTGGAAGGGCGCGGCCGGGGAGCGCTGCGAGTCGAGCTTCGAGCGGGACGAACTGCCGCGCGGCGACACCACGATCGAGGGTCTGGCGAAGCTCAGGCCCGCGTTCAAGCCGTCGGGCACCGTGACGGCTGGGAACGCCAGCCCGTACTCGGATGGCGCGGCCGCCGTGGTCCTGATGAGCGGGGAGCGCGCCAGGGCGCTCGGCCTGAAGCCGCTGGCGCGCTTCATCACGTTCGCTACCGCGGGCGTCGAGCCGGATGTGATGGGGATTGGCCCGATCAAAGCCGTGCCCAAGGCGCTGAAGCGCGCCGGCCTGGCGATCAAGGACGTGAGCCTGATCGAGTTGAACGAGGCGTTCGCGTCACAGGTCGTCGCGATCGTACGCGATCTCGGCATGCCCGAGGACCGCGTCAACGTCAACGGGGGCGCGATCGCCCTTGGTCATCCACTGGGCGCGACGGGCGCGAAGCTCACGACGCAGCTGGTGCACGAGCTCGGGAAGCGCGGCGGGGGGATCGGCCTCGTGACCATGTGCATCGGAGGCGGAATGGGCGCGGCGGGCCTTTTCGAAGTGTACCCGACAGGCAACAGCTAGGGCTCGTTACTTCTTCTTCGCCCCGAGTTGGCCGTTGCCGTTGAGCTGCGCGCAAGATGCCATGGCGCGCTCGCTCACCTATCGGTTGTCCAGCGAGCGCCACAGGTACCAGCACGCGATGCTGCTGTAAGGCGACCATTTGGAGCCGATCCTCAGCACATCCTTGGGCGTGACCTTGCGCTTGCGATACGCGCGCTTGATGGCGTTCTGGATTCCGAGGTCGAGGTCGGGCAGCACGTCAGGTCGTCCGAGCTTGAACATCAGGAACATCTGCGCGGTCCACCGACCGATTCCTTTCACCTGCACGAGGTGTGTGATGAGATCGGCGTCCGGCAGCGAGTCCACGTGGTCGAGGGGCAGCCCCCCGTCGCTCACGCGCCCGGCGAGGTCGCGCAGGTACCCGATCTTCTGGCGGGACAGGCCGGCGGAGCGGAGCTGTATGTCGGAGGTCGCGAGAACGTCCTGAGCCGTCGGTTCGCCCCCGGGATAGAGGTCGAGAAAACGTCCGAGGATGGTGGCCGCCGCCTTGCCCGACAACTGCTGGTAAACGATCGCGCGGATCAGCGCGTGGAAGTGCGTGCCGGCCGTCCGGTCGCCGGGCCGATAGGGACCAACGTCGTCGATGACCCCGGCGAGCACGGGATCCACCCGACGCAAGTGTGTGCGCGCGCGGCGCGCCAGGACTGCGCGATCCACCGGCTAGTGACTCGCGAAGACCTTCGTGGTTCCATCGCGATTGAACGCGATCACGTCGTACCGGTCCCTGCGGTTCCCGACTTCCATCCCCGGCGAGCCCACGGGCATGCCGGGCGCCGCGATCCCCGCGATGCGCGGCTTTTCGTTCAGCATCCGGTGGATGTCAGCGGCCGGTACGTGTCCCTCGACCACATATCCGTTCACGATTGCCGTGTGGCACGAATGCAGATTCTCAGGGACCCGCGCGGTCCGCTTGACGGCGGCCATGCCGGACGTGTCTTTCGCGGTAACCTCGAAAGCGTGCCGGCGGAGGTGTTCGACCCACTCCTTGCAGCACCCGCAGCCGGGATCCTTGAAGACAGTAATCTTCACGGCCGCCTGCCGCGTGGGCGATGCCTGAGCGGACAGGGAAGCGGACAGGCCGGCGAACATGACCGCGAGTCCCAGGGCCCCGAGCAGTCGATGGGGGAGGCGCGTATTCATGACGCGGAATCTAGCGTTCAGACAAAGGTTCCGTACGATTCGAACCCAACAAGTGCATCGGAGACGCAGAATGTTCTCGAGCCGAAATTGCCGTCCGTTCGTCCCGCTCGCCGTCCTCATCGTCGGAGCCGCGAGCCTGGCCGCCCAGCAGGTGCCGGGCGCGCCGCGCCGCCAGGCCGTCGCGTCGGATTCGTCGCGCGCCGGCCAGCTCTATGTCAGCAATCGGCCGGAGGACCATCCGCAGCGCGACCACGCGCGCGACCAGCAGGCCAAGGCGCGCACCGACAGCATCTACCGCGCGCGCAGCCGCGGCGTGATGGATTTCCAGAAAGTGACGTATCGCAGCGCGGCGGACGGCATGACGATTCCCGCGTACCTGTTCCAGCCGCTGAACAAGCGTGGCGCGAAGGGACACGCGGCCATGGTGTGGGTGCACGGCGGCGTGCACGGCGACTGGGGCGCGACGATGTTCCCCTTCGTGCGCGAAGCAGTGGAGCGCGGCTACGTCATCATCACGCCGGACTACCGCGGGAGCACCGGCCACGGCGCGACGCACTACAACGCGATCGACTACGGCGGCAAGGAGGTGGACGACGTGCGATCGGCGATGGACTATCTCAGGTCGCTGCCGCACGTGGACGCCGACCGGGTCGGCGTGATGGGCTGGAGCCATGGCGGATTCATCACCGCACACCTGCTGTTCCGGTCCCAGAATCCGTTCAAGGCGGGCGCGGCGATCGTGCCGGTGACGAACCTGTTCTTTCGCTTGAGCTACAAGGGTCCCAGCTACCAGCGCGGGTTCTCGACGCAGGAAGGGTTGCGGGGGCTGCCCTTCGAGAAGCGCGATGAGTACATCAGGCGCTCACCCGTATTTCACGTCGACAGCCTCAAGGTCCCGATGCTCGTGCACGTGGCGACCAACGACGAAGACGTGAACTATGTGGAGGACCAGCAGTTCGTGGACGCGCTCCGCTCGCGGAAGCCCGACCTCGCGGAAACGAAGACGTACGTGGATCCGGCGCCCTGGGGATCGTCCGTGGGCCACGCGTTCAGCCGCCGCGTCGATCCGGAGACGCTGGAGCGCGTGGATTCGCCGGCGCAGATAGACTCGTGGAACCGCACCTGGGTCTTCTTCGAGTGGGTACTGCGTCCGTACGAGGACCGCTCCAAGCCCGCGACCGCCACGTCGCGATGACGGCGCCGCCGCGCGGTCGCACGGACGAGCTCAAGACGCGACTCGAGGCGATCCGTCTCGAAAACCGCGCCCGCGTCAGCTGGCGCATGTCGTACCACACGGCGGAGCTCGCAATCCGCGCGATCCAGGGGCATGTGAGCATCTCGTACCGGCCGGGGAGCAAGTCGCGGCGGCGAAAAAAGCACAAGCGCCTGCTGTGATGCGGATGGCATGACTCGTGACAAATCTCGGGTCATGCGATCACGCAGCAACGTCGGCAAGAAGCGACTCGTCGGAAACGACACCGAGATTCCCGCCGAGCTCGGGCGGCGGGAGGCGCAGGACCGCGCCAGGAACACGGGAGGAGCTGAGAGCCCTGTGGACGCGATGCACGTGGATGCGCCGAAGCGTCAGCGCAACGCACGCGGACATCGCCACAATCTCAGACCGCCGAAACGGTAGACTCGGCCTCCGCTCCCCGGCTTCTCCCGCTGTAACGCGTGTGAGGGCTCCTGCCGGCGAGGGCTCCGAGCACGGTACCAAGTCCGATCAACACCGGGCTGATCAGATGCCCCCTGGCTGACCCGATTGTCGCCAGCGTGACCATTGCAGCGAGTCCGAAACCGCCCCATCCGCCCAGAATCGCCCACAGCCGGTCGTCGCGGGTAATCCATCCCCAGTGTGCCGCGAGCAGGACGGCCGCGGCCACCATCGCGCCGCCCGCGAAAAATCCCCCGACGATCCCGCCGACGCGTCCGAGCGAGGTGACAGCGGCAAACCCGGCCGTTCCGCCGCCGGCGCCGAGCAGCATACTGAACAGGAACAGCTTGAGAAAACTCATGACGCCATGGCTCAGGTGCTGTCGCCCTCGTGGGGCACACGCGCGTGCGACAGCACGTTTTCGTCGCCCTTGCCCCGCTGGATCTCGCGGAACGCCTCCACCTTCTCGCTGCCCTTCTCCGCTTCGTCGTGCTGTTGCCGGTCCTGGTGCAGGCGCTGGTGTCCTTCGATGGGCTTGCCTTCGGTGGACCTCGCGGATTGGGCGCCCTCCTCCAGCTGCTCGATGAAACGCCGGTGCGTCCTCTCGCCGTGCTGACCTTCGGCGTGCCGATGCGGGCCGGGCGTCCGCTTTTTCCTGTTGCCCATCGCTGGTCTCCTGGACGGTTGCGTGCCGTAGTTCGACACGGGCAAGCGCAAGGCCAGCAGCTTCCATGTTCCCGAAGCGAACGGTAGAATCACGCCACGCCCCTTTTCAGGAACCGCGCATGTCGATTCCCCGCATCACGCTGCTCGCCCTTGCGTTCGCTTCGGCCGGCTGCCGGCCGTCGAGCGCTCCGGTACCGGCCTCGACCAACACGTATCTCCACCGGCTCGGCAACGACACACTCGCGGCCGAGCAGTTCACGCGCAGCGGCGATCGCGTCGAGGGCACGCTGGTCGTGCACCTGCCGCGCACGGTCGTCACGCGGTACGTGGTGACATTGAATCCGGCCACCGGCAGGGCGTCGCAGCTCGAATACAACACGCGGCTTCCGGACGGCGGCGTGGTCCAGCAGGGGAACCAGTCGCCACTGCGGAGCGTGAGCATCACGTTCGGGGCGGACAGCGCGGTACGGCGCGATCAGCGCGACACCGTGATCGTGACGCGAGCGGCGGCCCGCGAGGCATTTCCCTACATCAACTACTCGATCACGTTCTTCCAGCTCGCGGTTTCGACGCTGCGCGCCGCGAACAGCGACACGGCCGCGTACGTGATGTACACCGGCGGCCGCCAGACGACGCCGGTCGGCGTCGCGCGCCGGAGTACGAACACGTACTCGGTGAGCGTCGGCGGATTCGCGTACTCCGTGGTGACCGACGGTCGCGGTGTCGTTCAGGTCGTGGATGGGGCGCACACCACGCAGCACTTCGAGGCGCGGCGTCAGGAGGGGGGAACGCCAGACGTTGCCGCGCTGGCGGCGGCGTGGGCGCAGCGCGAGAGCAGTGTTTCGCGGGCCGCGGCGCTCTCGCCGCGCGACACCGTGAACGCGACGGTCGGTCCGGCGCAACTGTGGGTGGATTACGGCCGACCCACCGCGCGCGGCCGCAAGGTGTTCGGCGCGAACGGCGTCCTGAACGACAGCATCTGGCGCACCGGCGCCAATGCCGCGACGCAGTTCCGGACCAATGTGCCGCTCACCATCGCGGGACAGACGATTCCGGCAGGCACCTACACGCTGTGGACGCTGGCGATTCCCGGCCGCTACCAGATCATCTTCAACAAGCAGGTGGGGCAGTGGGGCACGGTCTACGACGCGAAGCAGGATCTCGTCCGCGTTCCGTTGGCGGCAAGACAGCTCCCGGCCGTCGTGGATCGCTTCACGATCGAGATCGATCCCGCCGGCGCCGGAGGAGTGCTGAAGCTGCGGTGGGACACAACGGAGCTTTCGGTTCCGTTCAGCACACCATAGTGTCGCGACTCCTCAACTACTTCTTTCGCGGGCTCATCGTCCTCGCGCCGGCGGTCATCACCGTCTACGTCTTCTGGCTGTTTCTCAAGGCAGTGGATGACTGGATGGGGTTCCGCATTCCGGGCCTGGGAATCGCGGTCACCATCGTCCTCGTCACGCTGTTCGGGTTCCTGGCGTCCACCGTGCTGGCGCGCTGGATCGAGCGCTTCATGGACAGCGCATTCAACCGCCTGCCGCTCGTCCGGCTGGTCTATTCGTCCACGAAGGACCTGCTGGACGCGTTCATGGGGGAAAAGCGGCGGTTCGACCGTCCCGTGGTGGTACACACGCATTCGGACGGCGTCGAGAAGGCGTTCGGGTTCGTGACGCAGCAGACGATGTCACGCTTCGGGCTGGACGACCACGTGACCGTGTACCTGCCCTTCTCGTACACGTTCACGGGCGTCATCCGCATCTATCCCGCCAGCAGCGTGCGGCCCCTCACGACCGACAGCGCCGAGCTGATGGCGTTCGTGGTGTCCGGCGGCGTTACGGGCGCGCCAACGCCTCCCGGAGCACCACACCGTCCAGACGCTCGCCCGGCCTGACGCCGACCAGCTCGGCCAGCGTGGGCGCCATGTCCACGGTTCGCGCGAACGTCGCATAGCGACCGGGCTTCACGCCGGCCCCGTAGAAGATGATCGGGACGTGGGCGTCCTGGTCGTAGGGCGACCCGTGCGTCGCGGTGGCGTTGTACCAGTAGCTGTAGCGCGTGAGGGTGATCACCAGCTCGATGTCGGATTGCTCCGGGACATGATGCGCCCAGCGGCGGGCGATGGGGTCAGCGGCGAAGTCGGCACGCCGAATCGTTCGCATTCGGTCCACGCGCGCGACCCCCGGCACCTGCTTCGCCGCTCGGGTGAACGCGTCGAGCAGGGAATCGGCGTCGATCTTTCCTTTCAGCACGGCGCGATTCACGCTGAGCAGCGGGACGTCGAAGTCGATCGCCATCGTGTCCGCGCCCGCGGCGCGCAACGCGGCGCGCGCGGCCAGGAATGGCTCGCGCAGCGACACGAGCAGCCCTTCGTGCCCGGTCGCTTCGCCGCGCTCGCGCGCGAGCTCCCGGATGGGCTGCACCCCATGGTCGCCCGTGAGCGCGATCACGACGCGGCTCGAGTCGCGCATCGCAAATAGCGAATCGAGGAACCAGCCAATGGTCTCGTCCAGTCGGATCTCGTTCTCGTGCGCCTCGCGCGAGTCGGGGCCGTAGTTGTGGCCGATCGCGTCCGTCGCCGAAAAGGAGACGGCCAGAATGTCGGTGTGGGGGCCGCGGCCGATTCCGGTCTGGCGCACTCCCTCGAGCGCGAAGAGCGCGGTGAGTGAATCCATCGCGGGCGTCATCGGCAGATAGCCGGGCGCGCGCTGCGAGTCGGCGGGAAAGCGGTGAGGAAAAACAAAGTCGCGTCCGCGTCCCTCGAACGGAACCGAATCCGGCTCGGCGTATGTGGCCGGGTCGCGTGTGAGCCGCCATTCGGCGCCGGCGTACGAGCGCGCGATGTTCCGTGCGTTGAAGGCGCTCACCCACGCCGGAAGCGTGTCGCGGTAATACGTGCTCGTCGTGAAGCTCCCGTTTCCGACGTACCAATAGACGTCCTGCTTCGCCCGGCCGATGGGCAGAATCGCGCCGCGGTCCTTCATCGAGACCGAAAGGGCCCGGCTGCGACGGTCCTTCGCGTACAGCCAGTCGAACAGCGTCGTGCCGCGAAACCGCTCCGGCGACGCTCCCAGCGCGTTGGGCGCGCCCAGCAACGGGTAGGCCGGGTCGCCGACGCCGGCCGAGTTCTGCACAATGCCGGTGCTGCGGGGGAAGCGGCCGGACATGGTGCTGGCATGGCCCGGAGCCGTCTCCGTGATGCCATGATCCTGGTACCCGCGGGTGAACCACGCGCCCCGCATCAGTCGCGCGTAGCCGCGCCGCAGATCGCGGCCGTACCTGTCGAGCATGTCGCCGCGGAGCTGGTCCACGGTGATGAACACGACGAGCGTGGGCGTGGCGGCCGCCGCGCCTTGCGGCAGGGGCGCGCCTTCGGCGGACGCGCTGGCTCGTACGCAACCGAACGAGGCCGCGAATGCGGCGAGGACACCGAGAACGGGGCGATGCATGTGGCGAGCGAGTGGAGAGAGACCGAAAAGAAAGTTGGAAGTGGCGGCGGGCGCGCACCACCAATATTGTAGCGCACCCCCCCTTTGCCGGAGTTTCCTTGGCCTCACCCGTGCAGCCTGGCTTGGTCTCGCGCGTCTCCCAGAACGTCGTCCTCCGGACCTTTATCTACTACGTGGCCCTCTTCGGCGCCGCGGGGATGCTCTGGCGACTGCCCCGCGCCAAGCTGGTGATGGCCGGGTCGCTGGACGCGCTGTTCTCGAGCGGCGGGTTCATGGGATTCGGCCAGCCACCCTCCGCTGCGGCCGCCGGTGCCACGCCGATCGACGCCACGACGCTGGCGTTCACCGTGGCCGCGGCGATGGTGGGCGCGGCGCTGCTCGCGCTTCCCGTGGCCTGGATCTACGGCCTGACGCGCCAGAAAAAGGGGTATCAACAGTCCGTCGTCCAGACGCTGATGGTGCTCCCTCCCCTGGTGGCGAGCGTCGTGGTGATGGTGAAGTACTCGCTGGCGCTCGCGTTCGGACTCGCGGGCATCGTCGCGGCGGTGCGCTTCCGGAACACGCTCGAGGACAGCAAGGACGCGGTGTACATCTTCCTCTCGACCGCGATCGGTCTCGCGGCCGCGGTGATGCTGCCGATTGCCGCGGTCATCTCGGTGCTGTTCAACGCGATCGTGCTGCTGCTGTGGTACACGGACTTCGGGAAGTCGGCGGCCTATGACGGCGATCGGGCGCGCCGCCGCCTGGAGGCGGCGCAGAGCCGCATGCGGCAGACGGGGAGTTTCGTCGCCATGCTGGACAACGAGATCTTCGAGAAGATGACGCCGGAGCAGCTGGAACTGGCGGCCGACCGCGCGTGGCGCCGCCGCCGCCGGCTCCGCGAGGACGAGCCGGAGGACGACGAGATGCAGAGGCGCGACGTGCTGCTGCGGCTGCGCACCTACGATCCGGAGCAGTCGCGTGTGGCGTGCGAAGCGGTCTTCGACGATTTCCTGAAGAAAGTGGCGCTACGGCGGCGTGGTGCACGAGCAGGACGGCACGCACGTCGTCGAGTATGCGGTTCAACTCAAGAAGACGGCGCGCTCCGAGGAGCTCCTGGACGCGCTGAACGCCAAGCCCCAACTGATAGGAGCGGAGATCAAATGAAACCGCTGAACGTTTACCGTTTACCGCTCGCCGCGTTGCTTTCCGCGGCGGCCGCCGCGCAGGCCGCTACGCAGGTGCCGCAGGCCGAGGTGAAAAAGACGTACAATCCGCCGCCCGTGTTCGCCGACGTTCACCTGCTGGAGTTCACCATCGTCGGCCCGGTCAAACAGCTGCGCCGCGACCGCGCGACGCAGACGCCGTACCGGGCGGGATACATCGCCTACGCGTCCGACACGGGACAGGTGACGGTGCCGGTGCGACTCCGCACGCGCGGCATCTGGCGCAAGAAGAATTGCGACATCCCGCCGCTGCTGCTCAACTTCACCAAGGACTCCACGAAGAAGACCACGTTCGCGCGCGTGGACCGGCTGCGGCTGACGATGCATTGCAAGGACAACGACGAGTACGAGCAGTATGTGCTCCAGGAGTACCAGATCTACCGCGTGCAGCGGCTGCTGACGCCGCTCAGCTTCGACGTCCGGCTGGCGCGCGTGACGTATCTGGACGCTGAAAAACGTGACACGGTCGCTCGCCGGTTCGCGTTCCTCCAGGAACAGGACGACGCCTTCGCTGCGCGCCTGGCCGTGAAGCTGGTGACGACGCAGGGCGCCGCGCCGGACGACCTGGATCCCTATGAAAGCGCGTTCTTCGGCGTGTTCCAGTACTTCGTGGGGAATACCGATTTCTCGATCCGGGCGCTGCACAACGCGGTGCTGGTCTTCCGGGAACCGCACCACATCCCGGTCGCGCGCGACTTCGACTGGTCGGGAGCGGTGTACACGCAGTATGCGAAGCCCAATCCGATTCTCAAGATTCGCACGGTGTCCGAGCGTCTCATGCGCGGCATGTGCGCGCCGGCGGACCAGTACGAGAAGGTCTTCGCGTTGTTCCGGGAAAAAAAGGACGCGATCTACGCGCTCTATCGCGATCCGATGGCTTCGGGGCTGAAGCCCAACGTGGTGAACACGACGCTGAAATACTTCGACGAGTTCTACGCGACGATCAACGATCCCAAGCGAGCGAAAAGGGACATCGTCGAGGCGTGTCTCGGTGGCTCCGTGTGAGGCTCGCGCTCTCGATGTCGCTCACATCCTCCCGACAGCCAGCGCGTCTTCGCCGAGGAGCACCTCCTGCGCGCTTGGCCCCGTGCCGTGGCGGCGCACGTACGCGCCCGCCGACGTGAGCTCCCACGCCATCGGGTCGCCGAGGTACGCATCGAGGATCGCGTCCAACTGGGCGCGGCACGCGCGGTCGCGCACCGGCGCCAGCAGCTCAACGCGCCGGCGCAGGTTGCGCGGGCGCAGATCGGACGAGCCGATGTAGTACTCCGGCGCTCCGGCATTCGCGAAGTGGAACACGCGGGCGTGCTCGAGAAAGCGCCCCAGCACGCTGATGACGCTGATCCGGTCCGACACGCCGGGCACTCCGGGACGCAGCGTGCACACGCCGCGCACCACCAGTTCGACGCGTACGCCGTCCTTGGAAGCCCGGAACAGGGCGTTCACGATGTCCGGCTCGGAGAGCCCGTTCAGCTTCATCCGGATATGGCCGCCCCGTCCCGCCCGCGCGTGCGCGGCCTCACGCTCGATGCGGGCTACCAGCTCAGGTAGCAGTTGCTTGGGCGAGATGAGGCAGCCGCGGGTGAGCTGCAGCGGCGCGCGCGAGCTGCCAGTGAGTTCGTTGAACAGGTCCTGTACGTCCGCCGTCAGCTCGTCGTCCGCTGAGAGCAGCGAGAGGTCCGTGTACCGCCGCGCCGTCTCGGCGTTGTAGTTCCCGGTCCCGATGTGCACGAATCGGCGCAGGCGACTGCCCTCACGCCGCACGAACAGCGCGCACTTCGCGTGGTTCTTGATCCCGACGAGCCCGTGCACCACGCGCCCGCCCGCCTCCTCGAGCCGCCTCGCCCATCCGGCGTTCCGCTCCTCGTCGAATCGCGCCTTGAGCTCCACGAATGCCACGACGTCCTTGCCCCGCGTCGCAGCGTCCACGAGGGCCGCGACGATGGGCGACTCGTCGCCCGCACGGTACACGGTCATCTTGATCGCGGTGACCTCGGGATCGGAGGCGGCTTCCCGGAACAGGCGCACGACGGTGTCTTCGTAGTCGTCGTACGGGTGGTGAAAGAGCCGGTCGCGCTCCTCGATCAGCGACCAGATGCTGCGGTCCCCCGGCAGGGGGTCGGTCCCCTGGAACGGCGGATAGCCCAAGGCGGCGACGGACGCGACCGGGAGCGTGACGAGGGCACCGAGGTCGAGCGGTCCGTCCACCTCGTACAGGTCATCGGTGTCCAGCACCGAGCCGCCGTGCTCGCGCCGCAGCTCGCGGAGCACCACGTCGCGGAGCACCGCGGGCATGGCGCGCTCCACCTCCACGCGCACGACCGGCTGCTCGAAGCGCCGGCGCGACGCCTCCTCGACGGCGTGCAGAAGGCTGGGCGCGCGATCCTCGTCGATCTCGAGGTCGGCGCCGCGCGTGACCCGGAACGAGTAGGCCTGCTCCACCACAGACGACGGATACAGGAGATCCAGGTTGCCGCGGACGAGCTCCTCGATTGCGATCACCGCGTGCATGCCGGGCACGGGCGTGAAACGCGGCGCGTCGTCCGGCAGCTCGACCTGCGCGAAATGCGGCGCCGCGCCCGGACGATCGAGGAGAACCACGGCCAGCGACAGCGACAGATGCCGCAGCTTCGGGAAGGGGTGTCCGGGGCTCAGCGTCATCGCGAGCGGGGTGAGCGCGGACAGCAGCTCGTCGCGCATCACCGCGCGCAACTGGTCGCGGCGGCCCACGTCCAGCTCGTGCCACGTCACGATGCGTGCGCCGTACGCCGCGGCCTCAGCCGCGCACGCCGAATAGCACCGATACTGCCGCGCCACGAGGGCCTGCGCGTGGAGCGCGATGAGGTCCAGCTGCTGGCCCGGTGTGAGACCGTCCGCCGTGCGCTCTTCCGCCTGTTCGAGAGCCGACCGTTTGAGGCCGGCGACCCGGACCATGAAGAACTCGTCGAGGTTGTCGGCGACGATCGCGAGAAAGCGGATTCGCTCGGCCAGCGGCGTGCGCAAATCCTCCGCGAGCGCCAGGACGCGCGCCGTGAACTCCAGGATGCTCAACTCCGAGTTGAGGAAGTGCGGATCGCCCGCGGCGGCCTCGCCCTCCGCGGAAGGCCCCGCCGTGTGCATCCCCCAACCGGAGACCTCGATCGAGCGCCGTGGATCCAGGGCGGCCTCGCGGGTCTCGGCGAGGAGCCCCGAGCGGACGGCAACCGATAGCGCGGCGAGCGAGTCGGGGTGCACTTCCGGAGCGCGGTCCAGCGCTTCGATCGGTCGCAGCCAAACGACCTCGCCCTGATCCTTCGCCAGCTCACTAAGCGGCGCCAGCTCGGCGGTCCACACTTCCACTGTGGGCATCGGGCCGATGGAACTGAGTCGTCCGAGCAAACGCGTATCGGAACCGGGATCGCGAGCGCATCGGTCCAGCAGCGTGCGCGCGACACCGACACCCGTCCCGGCCTCGAAAGGCAGGAAGAGCACCGCGCCCCGTTTCAGGAGTCGCCACTTGCGACGCGCGCGTGAGGACCAGGGCCACGCCGGCGTCGGACATTCGCGCGCGGCCGCGCTCCTCGCGCTGCATCCATTTCAGCAGGAGCTGGGCGCGCTCGCGCGTTCCCGCAACGATCGGGCGCAGCCCGGCGCGGTCCTGAAGCTCGGCGCAGAAGCGCTCGAAGTCCGCCTCGCCGAGACGCTGCGACCTGACGCTGAGCTGATGGAACGCCCGGCTCGATGTGCCGCTGTGGACGTGCACGCGATCGTAGTGCAGAAGCAGCCGGGGCCGGCCGAGCCAGTCCGGGAGCGCGCGCCGCTCGCCCCGCTCGATCTGCAGCTCCAGTCGGGTTTGCAGCAGCCGGAAGTCCACGACGGCGGCGAGCCGTCGCGCGGGTTCCGTATTGCTCCGCCAGCGCGACGCGCGGATCGGCGGACAGTACCGTCGCGTCGAACCGTCTGACCGGAACGCCGTCGGACGGGGAGGCCGACGCAGCACCGTGAGGGTGCGCCGATCGTCGGAGCCGACGCGCAGCCGGCAGGTGAAGCCGCGCCGCTGCAGCTGATCGTCGTCGGTGTCGATGTAGAGGTCGCGGTAGTGAACGCGACTGGGCGCAGGGCCCCGCGAGCGTAGCGGAAGAGGCTGCGACGCGAGCTTTTCGAGATGTTCGGCGGATACGACGTCGAACCGGCGCTCTCGAATCGTCATCGCGGCAGGCTGTCCATCCGCGCGACGCGGCCGCGCGGCCCGACCGCGAACCCGGCCCGGCCACGGAATCGCACCGAATTGAGCGGTACCGTATCCGTTTGCGTCCAGGTCTGTCCGCTGTCGCGCGATACGAACGTGCCCGCCAGACCGACCGCCACGAGCCTCGCCGGCGTGCCGGCATACGCGACGCCCGAGAGATAGGCGGCGGGCGGGGCCTTCGCAGGCGCCCAGGTGCGTCCGCCGTCGCGCGTCAGCGCGACGGAGACGGCGGCGAGATTCGGCTGCGTGTAGTCGCCGCCCACCGCGACGCCACGCTCGGCGTCGTGGAACGCGAGCGAGAAGACACCGGCGGCGGCGCCCGTCGCGTGGACCGGCGTGTCGTGCACCGTCCAGGTCCGGCCGCGATCCGTCGAACGCATGACGCGTCCGCGGCCACCGCCTCCCGTCCCGATCCAGACGTCGGAGGATCCCAGCACCACAAGCGCGCTGCCACTCGCCGCGAACGCGGCTTCACCAGCGAGCACCGGCGGCAGGCCCTCGGGCGGGAGGCGGTTCCACGTGCGGCCAGCGTCGTTCGTCACGAGGACGAAGAAGCGACCGTCCACAGGGTCGCTGAGCGCGACGCCGTTGCGCGCGTCCCAGAACGCGATCGCGTCGAGGAAGACGCCACGCTGTTCCGTGGAGTAGCGGAGTTCCCAGCGCCGCCCGCCGTCCCCTGTCCCGTAGATCTTCGCGAGACCCTTCTCGGCCTCACCCGCGCTAGCCGCGAATGCGGCGTCGCCGTCGTGCGCGTGCACGGCGCGAAAGTCCAGCGTGCCGGCACCGCGTACCGAGTCGGCAAGCCAGGTGCGACCGCCGTCCACCGAGCGCACGACGGTGCCGCGGGTCCCGCTGGCCCAGACGGCACTGCCCGCCCGGCGCGCTGAGGCCGCGGAGCTCCGCGGACGTCCCACTCGCGACATACGCCCACTGGGCGGGTACGACGCCTGGTATCCCGAGTCCCACGAGGCAGGCTGCGCAGACCTTCAGCACGGGCGGGGAAGAGAGGGGGAGGTGGGTTAGCTTAGCGCACCTACGCTACAGTAAGGCGCATGATCACGAAAGGCGACATCGACGCAGCGCACGCCCGGATTCGCGCGCACGTGCACCAGACTCCGCTCACTGCGGTCGTCGCGGCTGGGCGCCGCGGCCGGTGGGGTGCGGCTGGGATTGAAGAGCGAGTCGTTCCAGCGCACGGGCTCGTTCAAGGCCCGGGGCGCGCTGAACGCGATGCTGCAACTCACGCCGGACCAGAAGGCGCGGGGCGTGGTCACCGTGTCGGCCGGGAACCACGCGCAGGCGCTGGCGTGGGCGTCGGGGATCGTTGGCGCCAAGTGCGTCACCGTGATGCCTGCGGGTGCGTCCCCAACCAAGATCCGGGCGACCGAGGAATACGGGGGCACGGTGGAACTCGTGGCTGGCGAGAGATCGCGTGCATTCGAGCGCGCGAACGAACTTGCCGCGGAAGGCCGCGTGATGGTGCATCCCTTCGAGGACGAACGCGTCGCGGCGGGTCAGGGGACCGTGGGTCTCGAGATTCTGGAGCAGGCCGACGAGTTGGACGGCGTCGTCGTGCCGATCGGAGGCGGTGGCCTGATCGCCGGCATCGCCGTCGCGATCAAGAGCGTGAATCCGGCAGTGCGCATCATCGGCGTGGAGCCCGAGGGAGCGGCAACCATGCGAAAGAGCCTCGACGCCGGATCGCCCCAGCAGATCTCACCCGACACCGTCGCAGACGGCCTGGCCGCGCCGATGGTCGGGGCGATGACGTTCGATGCGGTGCGCCGCTACGTGGACGACGTCGTGCTCGTGACCGATGACGAAATCATTGCGGCACTGCGCGGCATGCTCGCGTACGCGAAGCTGCTGGTGGAGCCGGCAGCCGCCGCCCCGGTCGCGGCGTTGCTGAGTCGAAGGGTGGTGTTCGATCCGGGAGCGCGCGTCGTGGCGGTGGTCAGCGGAGGAAACGTCGATCTGGAGAAGCTGAAAGCTCTACTCTAGAACGGCGAAAACGGCGCGACTACCAAACCACGCAACTACAGAGCAGCGCGACTACAAAGGAACGCGACTACAAAGAAGCGGCCACAAACGGCGCCACCCAGACCCGGTTCAGTCCGCCTCCTGCACCCTGCGGTCCTTTGTAGTCGCGGTGCTTTTTGGTCGCGTTGTCATACAGTTGCGCCCCTTTGTACTCGCGCAGTTTCGGAAGCCGAGCGGCGCCGGTCTTCGCGGAATGCAAAGTATGTAAAGCCCAGCCACACGGATCCGATCAGGACTCCCCCGACGACATCCGTCGGCCAGTGCACGCCCAGATAGATCCGTGAGGTCAGGCTCACGACGAGCACGGGAGCGATGAGAAAGACCGGCCAGCGCCAGCCCTTCACCCGGTACAGGACAATGGCGAGCGTCATGAGCACCGCGACGCTCGCGATGGCGTGGCCGCTGGGATAGGCGGCCCAGTCGTACTGGCCTCGTTTGGGAATGATGTCGGGCCGTTGGCGATCGTACAGGAACTTGATCGCCGGGTTGAGGCTGTTGCTGCCCAGCTGAACGACGGCCAGATACACCGCTTCGTGGACCCGCTTCTCGCGCAGCACCAGCCAGAGCGCGGTCACGATGCTGATGGGGAGCAGGGTCAAGTTCGTCCCCAGCCACGGCATCACGAGCAGCACCTGATCGATCCCGCTTGGCAGACGCACGTTCACGGCGTGGATCATCGCGCGTTCCCACGCCAGCCCGTCGTGCCAGTCCCCGTAGGCGTGCAACCACCGGGCGAACGCCATACCCACCAGGAACGCGAACGCATAACCCGCCAGGAGCATCTGCCAGCGCTGCCGCCACCACGGTCGGCGCGCGGCCGGCCGATTCAGCGCGTCATGCGACAACGGACGCAGATCGGCTCCGACACGAGATCCACGAGGAGGCGCCGCAGGAAGCTCCCATGCAGGTGCCTGTTGCAGAGCACGCGCCGACAGCGGCGGCAGGCCCCCGCCTGCGTGAGGTCGACGGTTTGGCGGCACTCCTCGCACTGCGTGAACAGGTTCGAGCGGCGGAATACCCGAAACGGCGAGGTCATCCGGCTCGGCCGCTACCGCCTGCGGCGATCCAGTCGGCGAGCCGTCCAGGCCACGATGGTCGAACAACTGCCGCTGCGTCCGCTCTGGAACTCGCCGGGCGTCGTGGTGGGACTGTAGTACTCGATCGCCGCGAGCTCGTGCGGCCTGACGAAGTCGTCGATGTCGCCGGGTTCGAGTTGCTGCCACATGGTCCCGTCGACCCAGACGTTCACGCACCCGTTGGTGCTGCGCGAGCTGGTGATCATCTGCTTTCCGCCGTGAGAGGGCACGACGCGAATGCCGGGCACCGTACGCATCACGTCACTGAACTGCAGCGCGTTCGTGTTGATGGCCGCGCCTTCCATGTAGTGGCCCATGCCGGTGCGCTTGCGGCGCGAAAAGCCAACGTCGTCCAGGGCGCGCTCGCGCGCCGCGGTCACCCGAACCGTCTCGAGCACCGGCACGAACTCCGTCATCCGGATCGTGACGTTGCGCGGCGCGCGCGACTCCAGGTCTACTGCCTCGTCCACTGGCGCGTACCCCAGCAACCGTACGGAGACGCTCTGCGTTCCGGCGGGCAGGCTGTCGAGCACGAACTCGCCGGTGGGCCGCGTCGTCGCCGCGCGCGTCGTTCCCTCCAGTTGCACGCGGGCTCCCGCGAGCGGTCGTCCGGCATTGTTCACCACCTTGCCGACGAGCCGCGCGACGCCGAGCGCGGCGGCCGGCGCGCGGCCGCCCGTCGAATCTGGCCCGGACTCCGCCACCACTGCCGCTGCGACGCTCATGCTCCGGAGAAAGAGCACGTCCTGCCCGAAGTTGACGTTGATCTCGCCGCTCGTCAGCGCCC
Source organism: uncultured Gemmatimonadaceae bacterium (assembly GCA_963724885.1). GTDB lineage: Bacteria > Gemmatimonadota > Gemmatimonadetes > Gemmatimonadales > Gemmatimonadaceae > DASPMP01. The sequence goes on from CAVRWG010000005.1 coordinate 2,440,058, forward strand.
CGCGCAGCACTTGCACCTTTCCGTCGAGTTGCGCCGGAAGGCCGCAGATGCGGTATGTCCCTTCGGGCCCTATGGTCGCCTCACGAACGCGTGGCGCGCGCCGCACACCGCCCGCGATCTCCACCTCGTACCAGACCAGCGAGACCTTGGCGCCGACCGCGGGCTCCCCGGTGTCAGCTTCGCGGACACGGCCCATGAGCGAGGCGGGACCACGATTGCGCCACGCGGCGGGACAGAGCGCCCGAATCAGCGTCTCCGGCGCCGGAGTGGCGAGCTCGGCGACGACTGTCTCACCCGCGGCGAACGGTTCGGCCCTGGAGCGCAGGTTGATGCCGATCGTGTCCGTTACGGCGTGCTCGACACGGATGTAGTGGGTGCCCGGAGGGATGCCCTCCAGGCGGTAGCGCCCGTTGGCGTCGGCCGTGGCGAAGACGGCGCTGGTGTCCAGGCGCACGATCGCCCCGGCCAGCGGTCGCAGGCGCACGCTGTCGAACACGGTTCCGATCGCCGTCGCGGTCGCCGTCGCGGTCGCCGGCGGGGCACCGGCGGGGGGAGCGGGCGTCGGCTGCTGAGCGCCGGCCGCCAGAGCGGGCGCGACCAGCAGCGGCAGGACGCGAAGCGGGGGCAGGAAAGCGGAGGTTCGCACAATGGAATTTTACACCACAGACACCACCACGGATCAAGTGCCACGGGCCGCATGGCTACCCGTCCGCCGTCCGGACGATGCGGGCTCGAGGCGTAGTCCTTGCCTTGCAGTCGGTGCGAACGTCCGCGCAAGCGGCCACGGCAAGAGAAACCGATGAAGACTCGCTGGGTTGCGGTTGCACTAGTGGCGTCGCTGCTCCCTGGCGGTGCCCTCGTTTCGCAATCCGTCGGCAGGATGTTGGAGAGCGATTTCCGCAACATGGGCAAGGACATGCTGGCCGTGTGGGCGTCGCCGTTCGATGCGTCCGGGCGAGACTGGCTGCTGGCGGGCGCTGCCTTCGGCGCGTTTGGCCTCTCGATGTTCGCGGACCAGGACGCCAGCGACTGGGCGATCAGCAACAAGGACTCGGACTTTTTTCGCGCCATCAAGCCGCTACGGAGAGGCGGCGTGCTGTTCTCGGGAAAGTACGTGCTCCCTCCCGTTCTGGCGCTCTACGTCGTGGGCATCGCCGCGAAGAACCAGGACCTGCGCGACGCGGTGATGGGATGCATGGCATTCTATGGGGCGCAGCAGACGGTGCGCCGGGTGGCCACGAACGCCTTCGGGCGAGCGCGGCCGGATTCGCTGCCGAATGACCCGCAGAACTGGAAGCTCGGCGGGGGGTGGGGCAATTGGCAGATGCGCTCATTTCCGGCGGGTCATTTCGCGAATGTCATGGGGTGCGCCTCGTTCTGGAACGAGCGCTTCGAGCTTGGCGTCGCCGAACCGCTGCTGTACGCACTCGCGGGTGGCGTCGGCATTGGCCGTATGGCGGACGAAGCGCACTGGCTGTCCGACACGGTGATCGGCGGAGTGCTCGGCTACGCTGTCGCGGCCGAAATCGCGCGGCGCAGCCTGAAGCGAACGCGGACGGGCGGCGAGCTCGCCATCCAGTCGGCGTATGTGTCGCCGGGGCGGGACGGATTCGAGCTGGGGATGCGGTGGACCTTCTAGACCTTTGAGCGACGGCCGGGCACACGCGCGAAGCGCTGCTGCAACTCGCGCATGTCGGCTGCCAGGTCACCCGTGGTCCGGAATGGCGTTCCGATCTGGATGGCGCGCTCGCCCCAGTTCAACGCGACAGGGACTATCGGTACGGCCGCTCCGTGCGCGATGTGATAGAACCCGGTGCGCCAGCGCTCCACGGCCTTCCGCGTGCCTTCCGGCGCGATCGCAAGCGCCAGCCGGTCGCGTCGCGCGAACTCGTCCACGATCCCCCGCACGACGTCGTTGGACGACGCGCGGTCCACCGGTATCCCACCGAACGCGCGCATGACAACTCCGAAGGGGCCGCGAAACAACGTGTCCTTTCCCAGCCACCGCGCGCCGAGGCCCAACGCGATCTTGGCGGCGATACCCACGACGAAATCCCAGTTGGACGTGTGCGGAGCGGCGATGAGCACGAGCTTGGGTACGTCGGGAAACTCTCCTTCGACGCGCCAGCCCATCGCGGCCAGGGACCATCGGCCCAGGGCGCGGGACACCGGTCCCCCGGAACGCGGGAGCCGGGAGCCGAGTTGGGGAAGTCTTGCGGGCCTCACATCCGGAACGTAGAAGGAAGCAGGCGAAATGCGGCAGAAATGCGGCATTCGGGCATTAGTGGATTGTATTCCCTCGGTGGGTGAACATGGGCACCAACGGAACCAAGCAGCGGGTGATGGAGGTCCTCGAGCGCACCGCGCGCACGCATGGCCCCAGGCCGGCGCTGCGCGTGAAGCGCAATGGCGGATGGAAGACGTATTCCTGGAACGAATATCGGCAGCAGGTGCGGCAGGTGGCACGGGCGCTCATTTCGCTCGGAGCCCAGCCCGGCAGCGGCGTCGCGATCATCGGCTACAACTGTCCCGAGTGGTTCTTTGCGGACATCGGAGCGATCTACGCCGGTCTGGTGCCCGCCGGCATCTACACCACCAGTTCACCGGAGCAGTGCGCGTACATCACCGGCCATTGCGACGCGACGGTGGTGTTCGTCGAGGACCGCGAGCAGCTGGCCAAGTTCCTCGCGGTGCGCGGCCGGCTGCCGGCGCTGAAGGCGATCGTGCTGATGCGCGGCGAATCCGGCGAGTCCGGCGTATTCTCGTGGACAAAGTTTCTCGAGCTCGGGCTCAACACCACGGAGTCCGAAGCTCGATCGGCGCATCGCCGCGCAGTCCGCGGACGCGATGGCAACGCTGATCTACACGTCGGGCACGACGGGCACGCCGAAGGCCGTGATGCTGTCGCACGACAACCTCACGTGGACCGCGCAGGCGGCCGCGGCACTCGTCGGCGGCCAGTCGGACGACCAGGTGATCAGCTACCTGCCGCTCAGCCACATCGCCGAGCAGATCGTCGTCGCTGCACGGACCGATGGCGTTCGGCGCGTGCGTGCTGGTTCGCGGAGAGCATGGAGAAGCTCGGCGACACCCTGCGGGAGGTACGGCCGCACGATCTTCCTCGGCGTGCCGCGCGTGTGGGAGAAGATCCAGGAGAAGATGGTCGCCGCGGGCGCGCAGAACCCGCCGCTGAAGAAGAAGATCGTGGCGTGGGCGCGCGGGCAGGGCCTGGCCGGCGGCTACGCCGAGCAGCAGCGCGAGTCGAAGCCGCTCGCTCTACGGATTCGCCAACAAGCTCGTGTTCGAGAAGGTCCGCAAGCAACTCGGGCTCGATCGCGCGCGCATCGCGTCACGTCCGCGGCGCCGATCTCGCGCGACACGCTCGAGTTCTTCCTCAGCCTCGGCGCTGCCGATCTGCGAGGTGTACGGAATGAGCGAGTGCACCGGCCCGGCGACGTCGTCGCTTCCGGACAGGTACCACACCGGCAAGGCGGGCTTCTGCCTGCCCGGCGCGGAGCTCAAGATCGCCGAGGACGGCGAGGTCTGCATGCGCGGCCGGCACGTGTTCAAGGGCTACTACAAGGACTCGCGGCGACGGCGGAGGCGCTCGACAAGGACGGCTGGCTGCACTCGGGCGACATCGGGACGATCGACGCGCAGGGCTTTCTCCAGATCACCGATCGCAAGAAGGACCTGATCATCACGGCCGGCGGCGAGAACATCGCGCCCGCGCTGGTGGAGGGCTACATCAAGGGGATCCCGGTGGTGAGCCAGGCGGTGGTGATCGGCGACCGCCAGCGCTATCTGTCGGTGCTTCTGACGCTGAACGCGGAACGCATCAAGACGGATGCGGAATCCTGCGGCAGCGCGGCGTGCGATCCGGAGACGGCGGCGCGGGACGAACGGTTCCTGCAGTTCCTCCAGCGGCAGATCGACGCCGTGAACGCGCGGCTCGCGCGGGTGCAGGCGGTCAAGAAGTTCAAGGTGATCCCGAAGGAGTTCACGATCGAGGGCGGCGAGTTGACGCCGACGATGAAGGTGAAGCGGAAGGTCGTGACCGAGAAGTACAGGAAGGAGATCGATCAGTTGTACTCGTGAGGCGCGGTTCCTACTTCAACATCAACTTCGCGATCGTCTGGAGCTGCATGTTGGACGTCCCCTCGTAGATCGTGCCGATCTTGGCGTCGCGATAGAACTTCTCGACGGGGATAGTCCTTGGTGTAGCCGTAGCCGCCGAACAGCTCGACGCACAGCGACGTCACGCGCTCGCACACCTGTGACGAGAACAGCTTCGCCATCGCGCCCTCGAGCGCGATGTCCTGGCCGGCGTCCTTGAGACGCGCCGCGTTGTACACCATCAGCCGCGCCGCCTCGAGCTCGGTACGCGCCTGCGCGAGCTGGAACTGCACCGCCTGGAAATCCGACGAGCGGCTTGCCGAACTGCTGTGCGCTCCTTCACGTATTCGGTCGCCGCACTGAGCGCGCCCCTGCGCGACGCCGATCATTTGGGCGCCGATGCCGATGCGGCCCTCGTTCAACGTCTCGATCGCGATCTTGTAGCCCTGGCCCACCGGGCCCAGCACGTTCTCCGCCGGGACCTTCACCCCGTCGAGGATCAGCTCCGTGGTGCTCGACGCACGGATGCCGAGCTTGTCCTCCTTCTTGCCGACGCTGAAGCCGGGAAAGTCGCGCTCGACGACGAACGCCGTGATGCCCTTGTAGCCGGCCGACGGGTTCGCGTTCGCGAAGACGACGAAGATCTCCGCCTCCGCGCCGTTGGTGATCCACATCTTGCGGCCGGTCAGCACCCAGTGGTCGCCGCGCTGCTCGGCGCGCGGTCGCCATCCCGAACGCGTCCGAGCCGGATCCGGGCTCGGACAGCGCGTATGCGCCGACCGTGCCGCCGGTGAGGCGCGGCAGGTACGTGGACTTGATCGCGTCCGACCCGTAGCGACCGATCGGGTAGTTCACGAGCGTGTTCTGCACGTCCACGAGGATCGCGGACGACGCGTCCACCTTGCTGATCTCTTCGACCGCGATCGCGACCATCGTCAGGGTGCCGCCGGCGCCGCCGAAGGCTTCGGGAACCTCGATGCCCATGAGGCCGAGCTCGAAGCAGCTCGCGATCAGCGCCTGATCGAGCTTGCCCGCCTCTTCCATCTTCCGGACGCGCGGGCGCACTGCCTCCTCCGCGAACGACGCGACGGCGTCGCGGAACATCAGCTCGTCGTCGGTGAGTTGCGTGAGGGGTGGGCGAGCCGTGGAGAGGTCGGATGGCATGGCCGAGAATATACGGGTCGCGCGCCGCGGAGAACAAAGCGGGATCGCGCTTCTCGTGTCGGTTCGCGATTACGCTTTGGCCGTTGCCTGTCGCAGCGAACCCTCGAAGACCTGGAGCGCCAGCTCGACCTTCCCGAACGGGGCCGACACCTGCACGCCCTGCACGTTCTCCCGCACGCGGTCGAACATCTCGCGCGCGATCGCGATCCCCTCGGCGACCGCGTGCTCCTTGGACTTCTCGTTGGCGCGCCGCATCCGCGCGATGATCTCGACGGGCACGGTCACGCCCGGCACTTCGTTCGCCAGGAACTCGGCGTTCCGCACCGACACCAGCGGCCAGATGCCGGCGATCGATCGGAATGCGCACGTGCGCGATCCTTTTCGAGGAATCGCTCGAGCTGCGTCGGGATCGAACACGGGCTGCGTGATCGCGTACTCCGCGCCCGGCGTCCACCTTCCACTCGAAGCGCTTGATCTCGTGCGCGGGATCGATCGCCGCGGGGTTCACGCCGACACCGATCACGAAGCGACGTCGGCTTGCCGATCGAGTTGCCGCCGGGGTCGAGCCCGTGATTCAGGTTGCGCACGAGGTTGGTGAGCCCGATCGCGTCGATGTCGAAGACCGCGGTCGCGTCGGGATACGGCCCCATCTTCGGCGGGTCGCCCGTGATCGAGCAGCAGGTTGCGCAGGCCCACGGCCGACGCGCCCAGCAGATCGCTCAGCATGCCGAGCAGGTTGCGGTCGCGGCAGCAGTAGTGCGTGACCGTCTCGATCCCGACCTGCTGCTCGATGAGGACGCTCGTCAGCAGCGCGCCCATGCGGCTCTGCGCGCGCGGGCCGTCGGGAACGTTGACCGCGTCGACGCCCGCGTCCTTCAGCTTCCTGACGTCCGCGAGCATGCGCGTCGCGTCCACGCCGCGCGGCGGGACGATCTCGACCTGACGTCACGAACTCGCCGCGTGGCGATCTTCCGCCCCCAACGCGAGCGCTCGCCAAGCGGGATGGCGCTCAGCCGTTTGCGGCCTGCCGCTTGCCGAATCGGTGAGCGGCAACGCGGTCACGCGGCACGACGCGCAAACGGTCCGCAATGCGCGGCGCCAGCGGCCGCACGCCCTCGACGATCGCCTTGATGTGCTCGGGCGTCGTCCCGCAGCAGCCGCCCACGACGCGCGCGCCCGCCTGCACGAGGTGGCGGGCGTAGGTCGCCATGTACTCCGGGCTGGCCATGTACATGCTGCGCCCGCCGACGTCGCGCGGCATTCCGGCGTTCGGTTGCGCGCTGAGCTTTCGCCGGGTGTGCGGCGCCATCTTCTCGATCGCCTCGAGAATGGTCTGCGGTCCCACCGAGCAGTTCAGGCCGATGATGTCGGCGCCCCAGGCGTCGAGCGAGCGCGCGACGTCCTCGGGAGTGGCGCCGAACGGCGTGAGCCCGTCGGCGCCGATCGTCATCTGTGCGATCACGGGGGTCTGCGGCGACAGGGCGCGCGCCGCGCGGATCGCCTGCTCGATCTCGTGCAGGTCGCCGAACGTCTCGAACAGGAACAGGTCGACGCCGCCCTCGAGCAGGCCCTCGATCTGCTCGCGGAAGTAGCGCGCGCGCCTCGTCGCAGGCTCGTCGGCCCGTACGGCTCGATGCGCACGCCCAGCGGGCCCACGGCTCCCGCGACGAGCACGGGCGCCCCGCGTCGTCGGCCACCTCGCGCGCCAGCGCCGCCGCTGCGCGATTGATCTCGCGCACCTGCGTCTCGAGACCGTACTGCGCGAGCTTCAACCGGTTGGCGCCGAAGCTGTTCGTCTCGAGGATCTCGGCGCCGGCTTTCACGTACGCCTGTGGATCTTCCGCACGAGGTCGGGCGCGCGCAGGTTGAGCTCGTCGTAGCACTGGTTGATGAACACGCCCTCGTGTACAGCATCGTTCCCATCGCGCCGTCGAAGACGACTGATGCGCGCGGGGTCGAGGAGGCGCTCGCAGCGCCGGGTTGCTCATGCGACCGCCTCGCGCTGCCGCCGGGCCGGTGCCGCGCACGGCGTAGTACTTCGCTTCCGGATGATGCACGATGATCGCCGCGGTGCTCTGCTCCGGGATGAGCTGGAACGCCGACGTCAGCTCCATGCCAAGCTCCTTCTCGACGGGAAGGATGCCTGAAGAGCTTCGCGTGGTCGTCGAGATCGGGACAGGCGCCGTAGCCCCACGAGTAGCGCTTCCCGCGACCTGGCGGAATCGCCGAGGTCGTGACGGATAGCGCGGTGCATCCATTCGGCCACCGCTTCGGCCGTCTCGACGGCGAGCCCGTGCGAGTAGTACGCCTCGCTGTACTCGCCGGCCGCCTGCAGCCGCTCGAACCGCCGCGTCGCTTCGTCGCCCACGGTCACGACCTGGAACGCGACGACGTCCACGTCGGTCGAGTCGGTCGCGCGGAAATAGTCGGCGATGCACAGCCGTTCGCGCCCTTCCTGCCGCGGGAAATGGAACGTCGCGATCTCGCGCAGCGAGCCGTCCCGCGGCGTACAGCTGCCGGATCGTAGACCACGAGGTCGTTGCCGCGGGACTGCGCCGGAGAAGAAGCCGTAGACGGCCTGTGGCTGCAGCCAGCCCTCCCGCTTCGCCTCCGCCTTCAGCCGGACGAGCGCCGGCTCGAAGACCTCCTTCACGGTCTTCTCGTACTCCGGTCCGGAGCCGCGCCCGCCCCACTGGAGACGATACAGCTCGTCGAGGTCCAGCACCTGGAAGACTTCGTCGAGCGGGATGTCGCGCATGACGCGCGTGCCGAAGAACGGCGCCGCCGGCACCGGGGTGATCGGCCGACACGGCGCTGCGCGCGCCGGCGTCGTCGCCCACGGCGATGTCCTTGCCGACCGCCGTGCGCAGGAAGACGTCCTTCTTCGCATCGTCGAGCGACTTGCAGACGAAGTCGTCGCCTGCGCTCCGGGTCCTGGAGCCGGTCCATCGTCTCCAGCCCCTCGAACGCGTCCTTGCAGTAGAAGACGCCGGGCTCGTAGGCGCGCTCGCCGTCCACGAACAGCGCGCGCCGTGCCGAAGCGGCGGTTGATCGCCGCGCCGCCGATCAGCACCGGGAACTTGAGCGCCGCGCTTGTCGAGCTCCTGCACGCAGAGCGGCATCTGCTTGGACGTGGACACCAGCAGCGCCGAGAGCCCGATCGCGTCCGCGCCGACCTCGACGGCCTTGTCGATGATCGTGTTGACCGGCACCTGCTTGCCGAGGTCGTACACGGTGTAGCCGTTGTTCGAGAGGATCGTGTTGACCAGCGACTTGCCGATGTCGTGCACGTCGCCGTACACCGTCGCCAGCACGACCTTGCCCTTGGTGAAGCCCTCGGCGCGCTCGAGGAACTGCTCGAGGTGTTTGACGGCCTTCTTCATCACCTCGGCGCTCTGGAGCACGAAGGGCAGAATCAGCTCGCCGGCGCCGAACTTGTCGCCGACTTCCTTCATGGCGGGCAGCAGCACCTCGTTGAGCACACGCACCGGCTTCTCCCGCACGCCGCACGACGTCGAGCGCCGCCTCGATGCCGTCCTTCTTGCGGTGCACGACCATCCAGTGCACGCGCTGCGTCGACGCTCATGCCTGCGGTCGGATCCTCTTTTCCGCGCCTGCCGCCTGCCGTTTGCCGCCGCCATCGAAGTGCTCGATGAACCGCTGCAGCGCATCCGGCCGCCGGTTGAAGATCAGGTCGTCGGCCAGCGCGCGTTCCGCTTCGGGGATCTCCGCGTACGGCGTCACGTGCGCGGGATTCACGATCGCCATGTCGAGCCCCGCCTCGACGCAGTGGTGCAGGAACACGGAGTTGAGCACCGCGCGCGCCTGCGCGGCGAGCCCGAAGCTGACGTTCGAGACGCCGAGCGACGTGTAGACGCCGGGCAGCTCGCGCTTGATCAGCCTTGATGCCCTCGATCGTCTCGATCGCCGAGTTGATCCACTCCGCGTCGCCGGTCGCGAGCGTGAACGTCAGGTCGTCGTAGATGAGATCCTCGGGCGCGAGCCCGTATTCGCCGACGACGATGTCGTAAATCTTCTTCGCGACCTCGAGCTTCCGCTCGCGCGTCTTGGCCATCCCGATCTCGTCGATCGTCAGCGCGACCAGGGCGGCGCCGTGCTTCTTCGCGAGCGGCACCACCTTGTCGATTCGCTCGCGACCGTTCTCCATGTTGATGGAGTTGATGATCGCGCGTCCGGGAACGTGCTCGAGCGCCTGCTCGATCACGCCGGCCTCGGTGGAGTCGATCATGATGCGGCGCCTCGACGCTCATCGAGAGCAGCTTCACGACCTTCGACATCTGCTCCGCTTCGTCGGCGCGCTCGGTGAGCGCGACGCAGACGTCGAGCACGTGCGCGCCGCTCTCGACCTGCTCCTTGGCGACGTCGAGAATGCCGTCGTAGTCGTCCGCCAGCAGCAGGCGCTTCACCTTGCGCGAGCCCTGCGAGTTCACGCGCTCGCCGATCAGCAGCGGGGGCGGCTCCTGTCGCAGGGTCGTCGCGCGCATGGCCGACGACACCGACGGTGGCTGCTTCGAACCGCCGGAACGTGTGACGTCGAACGTCGAACGTCGGACGTCAGACGTTGAACGAACTGTCTCTACGATCGCGGCCAGGTGCTCCGGCGTCGTCCCGCAGCAGCCGCCGACGATACGCACGCCGAAGTCGTGCACGAACTCGCCCAGCATCTCGGCCATCGGCACCGGCTCGAGCGGGTAGACCGCGTCGCCCGTCCCCGTGTTCAGCGGCAGCCCGGCGTTCGGGATGCACGAGATCGGGAGCCTCGCGTGCGACGTGAGGTAGCGCACCGGCTCGCGCATGTGCTCGGGGCCCGTCGAGCAGTTCAGCCCGATCACGTCCACGGGCAGCGACTCGAGCGTCACCAGCGCGCTCGCGACGTCGGTGCCCAGGAGCATGCGTCCGCTCGTGTCCAGCGTGACCTGCGCCTGGATCGGGACGCGGAAGCCGAGGTCGGCGAACAACCGTTCGAAGCCTGCGATCGCGGCCTTCACCTCGAGGATGTCCTGGGCGGTCTCGACGAGGAGGACGTCCACGCCTCCCTCGATGAGCGCCCTGGCCTGCGCGTAGTACGTGTCCTCGAGCGCGCGGAAGGTGATCCGCGAGAGCACGGGATCGCTGCTCGACGGCAGCATGCCCGTCGGCCCGATTGAGCCAGCGACGAAACGCGGGCGTCCGGACTTCGCGAACCTGTCGCATGCGGCGCGGCCCAGGCGCGCGGCGGCCAGGTTCAGGTCGTGGGTCTTTTCCTCGATCCCCCACTCGCGCAGGCGATGAGGCGTCGACTGGAACGTGCAGGTCTCCACGACGTCGCACCCGACCGCGAGGAAGGACTCGTGGATCCCCTGGATGACGTCCGGGCGCGTGAGCACGAGGTGGTCGTTGCATCCTTCCAGGGATTTCCCGCCGAAATCGTCCGGCGTGAGATGATGCCGCTGGATGTTCGTGCCCATGGCTCCGTCGAACACGAGCACGCGTTCGCGGATGGCGTCGAGATAGGCTGACTTGGTGGGGATTGCCTTCATGGCGTGATAAAAAAAGGCCCCAAAACGCATGGGCGCCGGGCCGGACGCTTTAGCAGTTTGTTTTACGTGGCCGCAAGTTGCCGTTAAATCGCCACGAGCTCGGTTGTAATAGAGACTTTAATGCGGGTGAGACGTCACGGCAAGTTCAACGGCGGATACAGGATATGGGATCAAGGAACATGGGCGCCGTGACAGACTATCACGGCGCCCATGTCCCCGCTCTTATGTTCCATGTCCGCAGTTCACAGGAGCCTCTGCTCCGGCGGCGTCTTCCGGTTGGCTCTCCCCGTCGCGCGCACACGGTCCTGCACGTGCTGCGCGAGAGCCATCAGGCGGTTTCGCTCGAGGGGAAGCGTCAGGTCTGCCATGACGGCGCGCTGGAGCGCCGGGGGGATGGACGCCAGCCCGTCCCGCGACCCGTGATACAGGACGAGCGCGCCGCCGGGCGACAGCTGAATGGCCAGTGCCTCGGCACTTGCCTCGCTCGCCAAATCCCGGTCCACGACCGCCAGTAACGGCGACTCGTCCGACGCGACCTCCCGCCCCTCGTGCAGCGTCTCCGCGACACTCGGCGAGTAGCCCAGCGCTGCGAAAGACTGCGAGAGTCCTTCGAGCAGCGCTCCGTCCGCGCCGACGAGCAGCACCCTCATCTGGATCGTTCCATCTTCGAGCGTCATGTCTCCACCAGCCGTCTGACGCGATCCCCGGTGATGCCTGCGAGCTCCACGACCTTCGTGCGCGAGCCCGAACCGGAAACAATTGTAATGGCGCGGGCGGGAATCCCGAAAGTGCCCGCGAGCAATTCCACCAACGCCGCGTTCGCTGCGCCGTCCACGGGCGGCGCCGTGAGGCGCACCTTGAGCGCGTCGCCATGGAGGCCGACGATCCGGTTTTCCGATGCCCGAGGTTGAACCCGCACCCAAACGCGAACGCCGGTCGCCGTGGTTTGTGTCCTGAGCCTCCCGCTCATCCGGGATGCCCCCCGGACTGACCACACTCTAACCCGCGACACCTCTCAGAGCGAGATGCAGAATGAGCACGAGTGACGCAGATCACATCTGATGACACGGTTCCCTGACTCACGGCTTCCTGCTGGCCGTCCTAGCCGATGGCCGACTGAAGCAGCGAGAGCAGCAGGAACGCGACAAGCGGAGTGATGTCGAGCGGTCCGATCGTTGGGATGATGCGCCGCAGGGGCCTGAGCATCCACTCGGTCAGCACCCATGCCCACCTGATCCACCGCGAGAACTCTCCCATGCCGAACCACGACGCAACGACGCGGACAATCAGCGCGATTCGCAACAGGCTGAAGGTCAGGGAAACCAGCAGCGCGCCGAACCGCCCCGGACTGCTCAGTCCCCAGACGATCCGGAGGATCAGACCGGCCATGAAATTCAGGAGGGTGACGAGCAGCAGCCCGCCCACGACCACCGCCACCAGCGTCCACCACGGCGCGCTGGACGGCTGGCCGCCTGAGCGGACCACGCGGCGCTCCACCGGCACCATCAGCGGGTCCACGAACCGCCGGCAGAACCTCGCCACGGGACCGAACGGGTTGATGCGACGTGTCCGAACCAGCCAGTCCAGGAGCGCGATGACCGCCGCGACCACGGCGAGCCAGAACAGCGCGTACCGCACGCCGGCGACGAATGCCTGGTAGCCGGCCATGGTGGCGTCCATTTCGTAAAGCTATCGCGTCAACAGAAGCAGGACGCCGCTGGTCAATCCGATCGCGACGACGGCGCCGCGCACCAGGCCCTGCGCCACGCGCTGGGCGGTGCGGGAGCCGAGGTATCCGCCGGAGGCCGCCCCGATCGCCATGGCCAACGCGACCGGCCAACTCACCAAGCTGCTGAAGGCGAACATCGCCGCGGCGACCGCGTTCATGCACAGGCCGCCCCAGTTCTTGAGTCCGTTCATGCGGTGAATGTTGTTCAGCCCCATGAACCCGAGCGCCGCGAGCATCAGGATTCCGACGCCGGCGCCGAAGTAGCCGCCGTAGATGGCAACGAGAAACTGGTATCCCAGGATCGGCCCGGGCGGCCAGGTGGCTGTGATCGCGTGATCGGTACCCGCATCGGAACCAGCGGAGCCTTTCTCCGCTGCTCGCGAGTGGCCGCCCACCCACCGCGTCACCGGTCGTTGCACCATGAACAACACGGTGGCGCCGATCACCAGCCACGGAACGAGCGTGGAAAAGCGGTCCGGCGGCGTGCGGAGCAGCAGCCACGCCCCCGTGATCCCTCCCAGCAGGCTCGGGACGGCAAACCCGAGAGCCCACCGCCTCGAGCCGCGCAGCTCGCCGCGGTAGCCCCACATGCTGCCGAGTGCGCCCGGGCACAGGGCCACCGTGCTCGTGGCGTTGGCGCTGATGGGCGGCACTCCGAGCGCGATCAGCGCCGGAAACGTCAACAAGGTTCCGCCGCCGGCGATCGAGTTCATGGCTCCGCCGATGGCCGCGGCGACTACCACGAGCGCGAGCTGAAGGGATGTCGTCGCCAATGTCGCGGGGATTTCAGTAAAGTAGATTCCGAGGCGCGTCGAATGGCAGACGCGCGACGAACCAGGGAGAACGTAGCATGGGCACCACGGCGAAGGCGGAGAAGCGGGGAGCGGACGGCAAGGCGGGCGACGAGGCGGAGTCCTCGGGGACTCTCGAGATCAAGGACACTCGTACCGGCAAGCCGTACGCGATCCCCATCCTGCCGCCCGGCACCGAAGGCGATACGGTCATTCGCGCGGTGGATCTTCGCCAGATCAAGGTGCAGGCGGACGAGTTCGGGCTCATGACGTACGACCCGGCGTTCATGAACACGGCGTCGTGCCGGAGCGCGATCACGTTCATCGACGGCGACAAGGGCATCCTTCGCTATCGCGGCTATCCCGATCGAGCAGCTCGCCGAGCAGGCGACGTTCCTCGAGGTGGCGTGGCTGCTGCGCCATGGCGAGCTGCCGACGCAGAAGGAGTACGACAAGTGGGTGCACGACATCACGTACCACACGTACGTGCACGAGAACATCAAGCGCTTCCTCGAGGGGTTCCGCTACGACGCGCATCCGATGTCGATGCTCTGCAGTTCCGTGGCGGCGCTGTCGTCGTTCTATCCCGAAGCCAAGAACATCCACGATCCGCAGCAGCGCGACGATCTCGATCATCCGGCTGCTGGCCAAGCTGCCGACGCTGGCGGCGTTCATGCTATCGCCACGTCGAAGGGACTGCCGTTCGTCTATCCGGACAACGACCTGACCTACGGCGAGAACTTCCTCTCGATGATCGCGCGCATGCGCGAGCCGAAGTACGAGGCGAATCCGACGTTCGTGAAGGCGATCGAGGTGCTGTTCATCCTGCACGCCGACCACGAGCAGAATTGCTCGACGAACGCCGTGCGCGCCGTCGGCTCGATCGCACGTGGATCCGTTCTCCGCGGTCGCCGCTGGCATCGCGGCGCTCTACGGCCCGCTCCACGGCGGCGCCAACGAGCGGTGCTGCGCATGATCGAGGAGATCGGCGACCCGAAGAACGTCACGGCGTTCATCGACGAGGTGAAGGGCGGGCAAGGGACAGCCGCTTGATGGGCTTCGGCCATCGCGTCTACAAGAGCTACGACCCGCGCGCCAAGATCGTGAAGAAGCTGGCGTACGACGTCTTCAGCAGGTGGGGATGGACAAGGACCTCGAGATCGCGCTCGAGCTCGAGCGGATCGCGCTGACCGACGACTACTTCGTGTCAGCGCAAGCTGTATCCCGAACGTCGACTTCTACACGGGGCTGATCTATCGCTCGATGAAGTTCCCGACCGACTACTTCACGGTGCTGTTCGCGGTCGCGCGGACGGCGGGCTGGCTGGCGCAGTGGGAGGAGATGCTGCTCGACAAGGAGCAGAAGATCGCGCGTCCGCGGCAGATCTACGTGGGGCCGGCGGAGCGGTCGTACAAGGGGACGCTGAACAACAAATTCCCGCACGCCCGTAAGTAGGGACTGGGAACTAGGGACTAGGGCAGATGTTCTAGTCCCTAGTCCCTGTCTTACAGTAGCCCCTGACAGGGCACGCGTCGCACCGCATGACCCTCGCCGTGCAGACGAGGGCGCCCAGTTCCATCAGCGCCTGATTGTGCCTCCACGTCGCCTTGCCGGTTCGTGGCAGCAGCGATTCGGCGATCTTCCACAGCTTCTTCTGTCCGCGTGTCGTCCTGAAGTCCGCGCGCGGCGCGAATACGCGACGCAGCACGCGCGCCACGTTGGTGTCCACAAGCGCCGCGCGCCGCTCGAACGCGAACGACGCCACGGCGCCCGCGGTGTAGCGTCCGATTCCCGGCAGCGCGCGCAGCGCTTCGGGGTCCGCCGGCAGTTCGCGCGTCCTCCGAGCTACCGCGTGCAGGTGGCGCGCGCGCGCGTAGTAGCCCAGCCCCTCCCAGCTTTCGCGCACCTGCTGAGGGGCGCGCCCTGGCGAGGTCGCGCAGAGTCGGGAACCGCTCGAGAAAGCGGTCGTAGTACTCCAGCACGCGCGAGACCTGCGTTTGCTGGAGCATCGCCTCCGACACGAGCACGCGGTACGGGTCGCGCGTTTCGCGCCAGGGCAGCGGCCGAGCGTGGCGCCGGAACCACCCACGCAGCGCGCGACTGAAGCGCGCCGCGCGGGTGGCGTCGGTCGTCACGGTGTCCAGGTCGGTGTCGCGCCGAACAGCCCGTCGCGCACGCCCACCCGGTGCGCGATCGCCACGCCGATCACCACGCTCGCGATCCCGGCCGCCACGCGCACGCCGCGATCGATCGTGAACGCGCGGACCACGCTCAACCGGGCCGGCAGCGACAGCAGCGCGGTGACCAGCGCCATGCCCGCGATGGTCCCGACGCAAAAGCACACGAGATACACCGCGGCCGCGAACGCCGAGGCCGTGCTGCCGATCACGAGCAGCGCGAGGAGCGCCGAACCGGCGAGTCCGTGCATCACGCCCACGAGCAGCGGACGCGTGACGGACGCCACGCTGTCCTCGGCGCGTCGGCGGGCCATGAGCGACCGCACGCCGAGCGCGATGAGCATCAGCGCCACGAGGAACTCGAGACCCAGCGCAACGCGCGCGGGCATCGGCAGGCGGAAGAGCACCAGCGCGCCGCCCACCAGCAGGACGCTCGCCGAGTGGCCCATACCCCACGCGGCGCCGACGAGCGCAGCGCGTCGCGCTCCACCGACGGAGCCGCTGGTCAGCGTGCCAACCGCCGCGATGTGATCGGCGTCGGTGGCGTGTCGCAGGCCGAGCGCGAATCCGAAGGCGAGGGCGGGTAGAATCGTCATGGCGGGGTTGGCGTGAAGATAGTGACGCGCCATCTTCAACGCTCATGTCGCGTCTGGCTCTGCTCGCGCTGCTGCTGTTACCCGTTACGGCCGGCGCGCGCCTTCATCTCGCGCTGCGTCGCAGCGAGCCCGCGAAGGACAGCCAGGTGTCGGTCGCGCCCATGCGCATCTCGCTCTGGTTCACCGCGCGGCCCACGATGGCGTTCTCCCGCGTCCGGCTGGCGGGGCCTTCGGGCGACATCCCGCTGGACACCATCGTCGCTGACACGGGCAACGCGTTGCACGCCGCGATACCGCGGCCGATCGGGCCGGGCCCGTATCGCGTGTACTGGCAGGTGGCGAGCGCGGACGGACATCCCATTCGCGGCGACTTCGCCTTCACGGTCGCGGGCGTCGTCGTCGCCTCGCCGCCTATTCCCCCCGACACACCGGCCGCGGTGCAGCGAGCCGCAACCGAACCGCAAGTCGGGGAGCTCACCGGCGCACGCTCGAAGGCGGCGCGCTGGGTCGAGTTCGTGGCGCTCCTCGGCGTCCTCGGCGTCCTCGGCTTCCGGCACGGCGTGCTGCCGCCGCTCGCGGCGCGCGGAGTGCCGACGTCCGATGCCGCCGATCGCGCGCGTCGCATCGGCATGGCGGCGCTCGCGCTGTACGCGCTCGCGGTCGTGGTCCGGCTGTACTCCGAGTCCGCGGCGCTGAACGGCGCGGACGCCGCGACCGACCCGGACCTGATCGCGCGTCTGCTCACCGGCACCACCTGGGGTGTCGGCTGGCTCGCGGGCGCGATCGGCGCACTGATCGTGTTCGTGGGCTGGCTGCTCACCGGTCGCGGGCTCGCGATCGGCAGCCCGCTCGCGCTCACGGGCGCACTCGGCATGGTGCTCGCTCCGGCGCTGTCGGGACATGCCGCGTCGAACGGGCCGTTCATCGTCAGTCTGACGCTCGACATGCTGCACGTGACGGCGGCAGGCGTGTGGATCGGCGGTCTCCTGATAGTGATGGTTGCGGGCATACCGGCCATGCTGCGGCTCACGGACGGCAACCGTGATGCGGCGGTGAGCGCGCTGGTGAATTCCTTCCATCCGCTGGCGCTGTTCTGCGCCCCCATCGTGGTCGTCGCGGGCGTCGGCATGAGCTGGTTCAGGCTCGGCGGCTTTTCCAACCTGCTGTCGACGGCCTACGGACAAACGCTTCTCTGGAAGGTCGCGCTCGTCCTCGTGGTCGCGGTGATGGGGATGTACAACTCGCTGCGGGCGCGCCGGGCGCTTGGCGCAGCGGAGGGAACGCGTCATTTTCGCCGGACCGGTTCGATCGAGCTCCTGTTCGCCGCGCTCGTGATCGCGGCAACCACGGCCCTGGTGGTGACTCCGCTCCCGCACGACGTGGCCCCATGACGACGCAGGCCCGCACGACCGCACCGGCCGGCACCACGCCTGTCGCGCTGGAGGGGTTGGCGCCGCCCTGGCCGATCACGTTCGCGGACGTCCTCGCGGCGCGCGAGCGGCTGGCGCCGTATCTCGGCGTTACTCCCCTGCGTCACTACCCGCTGCTGGACGAAGTGATGGGCGGCGGCAGAACGTCGCTGCTGGTCAAGCACGAGAACCACCAACCGACGTGTTCGTTCAAGGTCCGCAACGGCTTGTCGTTCATC
Source organism: uncultured Gemmatimonadaceae bacterium (assembly GCA_963724885.1). Lineage (GTDB taxonomy): Bacteria > Gemmatimonadota > Gemmatimonadetes > Gemmatimonadales > Gemmatimonadaceae > DASPMP01. Next base: position 2,457,819 of record CAVRWG010000005.1, read on the forward strand.
ACGGGGCTCGACGACGACGAGCGCGAGCGCGGCGTCGTCGCGGCGTCCACGGGGAATCACGGACAGGGAATCGCCTACGCCGCGTCGCTCCTGGGCGTCAGCGCCACGATCTGCGTCCCGGTAGGCAACAATCCCGAGAAGAACGCCGCCATGCGCAGCTGGGGCGCGAAGGTCGTCGAGGGAGGGCGCGACTACGACGAGTCCGTGGAGGCCATGCTCCGGATCGCGCGCGAGGAAGGCAAAACCGTGGCGCACTCCACGAACGATCCGCGCATCGTTGCTGGTGCGGCCACGATGAGCCTCGAGATGCTGGAACAATCCGGCGGGCTCGACGCGATCGTGATCGCGATCGGTGGTGGCTCACAGTCGGTTGGCGCTCTCACGGTCGCCAGGGAGCTGGCGCCGGGCCTCGAGGTCTATGGGGTGCAGACCGCGGGCGCGCCGGCGATCCACGACTCGTGGCATGCCGGGCAGCCGCTCAAGACCACTCGCGCGGACACGTTTGCCGAAGGCGTCGCGACGCGCCAGCCGTACGCCCTCACGTACGCGACGCTGTGTGAGGCGCTCACCGGATTCGTCACCGTCACCGACGCGGAGCTGGCCGAGGCGATCCGGCTGATCCTCGGGCGCACCCACAACCTGGTCGAGGGCGCGGGCGCGCTGGGCGTCGCGGGCTCGCTCAAGCTGCGCGACCGGCTACAGGGCAAGCGGGTGGGCGTAGTCTTCTCGGGCGCGAACCTCGACACGACTGTCCTCAGGAAGATCCTCGCGCGCGAGCTGTGAATCTGAGAAAGGGAATGGGGAATAGGGAATAGGGAATAGGGCAACGGCAGGGGAAAGGGAAAGGGAAAGGGAAAGAGGGGATCAATCCTCATTTCTTGCCGCGCAGCGCGCGGACGAGGCCAGCAAGGAGTCGGCTGACCTCCCCTGCAAGCCCGAGTGCCGTCACTGTTGCCGCCGTGCGACCGTAAGCGCGAGCCGCGAATTCCGGGTGGGACTCCAGTTCTTTAACGGACCCGTTGGCGATGCACAGATGTCTGATGTAGTCGGGGCGCGAGAAGCTGCCGTTGCCTTCGGCGACGTTGGCCGGAATCGAGAGCGCCGCTCGCCGGATCTGTGTTGCGACACCCGATGCCCTGCCCGGAAGCTCGACGCTCACCCGTTCAGAGGCGAGAGCCAATTCCATGGCCTTCTGCAGACGATCAAATCGCGAGAGTCGCGGATCAGTGGCTTTGCATCCAACAATTCCCCATCCCCTGTCTTTCACGAACCATTTTCCTGCAGTGCCTGTCTGACCCAGCATGACATTCGAGGCCATCGGACAGGACATCGCGTACGCCATCCGCGGCATCCGCGCCAAATCGTTGTTCACGCTCGCGGTGGTCTCAACCCTCGCGCTGGGGATCGGGGCGAATGCCACGATGTTCGGCATCGTCGATCGGCTGTTGTTCCGGCCGCCGCCGCTCATGAAAGCCCCGGAGACGGCACACCGCATCTACCTCTTCCAGACGTTCCGTGGACGGGAGCGTGCCTCGAGCGGCGGTCAGTACGTGCGCTATGCGGATATCAGGCGGTGGACGACGTCCTTCTCCGCAGTCGCCGGATACAGCGCAGGCGATCAGGCCGTCGGCACTGGCGAGGCGGCGCGCGAGATGCGCATCGGGATGGTGAGCGCAAGTTTCTTCGGCTTCTTCGACGCTCCGCCGATTCTCGGCCGGTACTTCATGGAAGCGGAGGACACCCCTCCGGTCGGATCAGCCGTCGTCGTGCTCAGTCATGCCATGTGGCAGTCGAACTACGGCGGCCGCGGAGACGTCCTCGGATCGACCGTGCAGATCGGTCCCGTCGTCTACACGGTCATTGGCGTGGCTCCAGCGGGCTTTGTCGGGCTGTGGCATGACAGGCCTCCGGCGGCTTATGTGCCCCTCGTGCCCTACGCCGCAGGCAACCGATTCACCGCGCGCAACAACGTGTCCTGGTGGCAGACGTACAGCTGGGGATGGATGTCGACGATGGTCCGTCGCAAGCCCGGCGTATCGATCGAGACCGCCAACGCGGATCTCACCAATGCGTTCCTGCGCAGTCTCGATGCGCAGCGCATCGAGCAACCCAGCACGTCTCCGACGGCCATTCTTCGGCCGCGTGGCGAAGTCTGGTCCATTCTCGCGGATCGCGGACCCAATGCGTCGCCGGTCTCGAAGGTGGCGCGATGGGTAGGTGGTGTTTCGATCATCGTGCTGCTCATCGCGTGCGCCAACGTGGCGAACCTGCTTCTCGGGCGTGCGCTTCGCCGGCGTCGCGAAATCGCGCTCCGGCTGGCGCTCGGCATGTCGCGGCTGCGCCTCGTGTCGCAGCTGCTCACCGAGAGCATCCTGCTCGCGGTGCTGGGTGGAGCCGCGGGAATGCTGGTCGCGCACTGGGGAGGTCGCGCGCTGCGGGCAGGGTTGCTCGAGCGCAGCGAAGCGCCCGCGGGGTTGGCCGATCCGCGCACAATCCTGTTCGGAGCCGCCGCCGCGATTGCCGTGGGACTGCTCACGGGTGTCGCGCCGATTCTTCAGGCGGGGCGGGCCGATCTCACGGCCGACCTCAAGGCGGGCGCGCGCGAAGGCACCTACGGTCGCTCACGAGCGAGAGTGGCGCTGCTCGTGCTGCAGGGAACGCTGTCCGTGATCCTTCTCGTTGGTGCAGGTCTGTTCGTCCGCAGCCTGCACAACGTGCAGTCGATGCGGTGGGGCTACGACGTCGATCCAATCCTCCTGGTGCAGCAGCGCATGCGAGGGGTGACGCTCGACAGCGCCCAGCAGAGCGAGCTGCGCGACCGCCTGATTGCAACGGTGAGGACCATCCCGGGCGTGGAAAACGCGAGTCTCCAGGACGCGGTGCCGTTCTGGAGTACGTCGAGCACATCGCTCTATGTGGAAGGGATCGACACGGTCAGCCGGTTGGGGCAGTTCAATTTCAACAAGGTATCGCCCGAGCATTTCGCGACACTTGGCACTCGCATCGTTCGCGGTCGCGCGCTCGCCGCGAGCGATCGCGCCGGTGCCCCGCGCGCCATGGTGGTGAGCGAGTCGATGGCGCGGACGCTGTGGCCCGGCAGGGACGCGCTGGGGCAGTGCATTCGCATGAGCGCGGATACCATGCCGTGCACGTTCGTCGTCGGCATCGCTGAAGACATCAAGGCGGGCAACCTGTCCGAGGACGCCAACCTGTACTACTACGTGCCTGTCGCGCAGAACCCGCGCTACCAGGGCTTGTTCGTTCGCGCCGCGGGCGTCGGGGCGGACTCGAAGGCGCTTCAGGAGACAGTCCGACGGCGGCTGCAACAGGAAATGCCCGGCGCCGCGTACATCACCGTGATGCCGTTCGGCGACATCATCGGGGGACAGAAACGCTCCTGGAACCTCGGCGCGACGATGTTCACCGCGTTCGGCGGGCTGGCGCTCATCCTCGCGGCGATCGGTCTGTACAGCGTCATCGCCTACAACGTGACCCAACGCACGCACGAGATGGGCGTGCGGCGCGCCCTCGGCGCCCAGGCCGGGGATGTCGTGCGCATGATCGTGTCGGACGGGCTGCGCCTCGCGATCGTCGGCGTCGTTCTGGGTGTCGGAATCGCGCTCTGGGCGGCGAAGTGGCTCAAACCGCTGCTCTTCGGCGTTTCGCCACGGGATCCGGTCATTTTCAGTGGAGTTGCGGCGACGCTTCTCGCGGTGGCGATCGCGGCGAGCTGGATGCCCGCGCTGAGGGCGTCGCGCGTCGATCCCAACGTGGCACTGAGATCCGAGTAGCACTACGATCGCCCGGCGGCGTCGGGCCGGCAGTCCCCTCGCTCACCACACTGCGCTCCTCGCCTGCGCCCGACGCCGCTGGCGCGTCGTCGTGCTCCGGCTGCGGCGCTCGTGTTCCGCGAGGGAGGCCCATCACGCGCAGCGATCGTTGCACACCGAACGTCGCAGCGCGAAAGTTTGGTTTTACGACACCTTGCGTGTCTTGCGCCGGAGGAAGTCCATGAGGATGAACTGGCCCAGCGTCATCGTCGTCGTGAAGTAGGCCTTGCCGCGACAGATCTCCGAAACGCGCTTCACGAACTCTACGAGCGCGCGATCCCGCGCCAGCATGAACGTGTTGATCATGATGCCGCTGCGGCGGCATAGCGCCACCTCGCGCAGCGTCTCCGCGATGACGGTCGTGTCCAGGCCGAACGAATTCTTGTAGATCTGCCCGTTCGGCATCGTGAGCGCGCTCGGCTTGCCGTCCGTGATCATGATGATCTGGCGCATGTCCTTCTTCTGCGCCAGCAGCAGACGCCGCGCGAGCTTGAGTCCCTCGGCCGTGTTCGTGTGATACGGCCCCACCTGGGCCGAGGCCAGCGCCGGGAGCGGGATCTCCTCGGCGGAATCGTGAAAGAGCACGACCTTCAGCGAGTCGCCGGCGAACTGCGTCCGGATCAGGTGCGTGAGTGCCAGCGCCACCTTCTTCGCGGGCGTGAAGCGGTCCTCGCCGTACAGGATCATCGAGTGCGAGCAGTCGAGCATCAGCACCGTGGCGCACGACGAACGGTACTCTGCCTGGTGCACCATCAGGTCGCCGTACTCGAGATTGATCGGGACGCGCAGTGTCCCCTCGCGCGCCAGCGCGCGCGTGAGCGTCGCGATCACGTCGAGGTTCAGCGTGTCGCCGAACTCGTACTGCTTGCTCCAGCCGTCCGTCTCGATTCCCGTCGCAAGGTACGGCGTGTCGTGGCTGCCGAAGCTCGATTTGCCGAACGAGCCCAGGAGGTTGCGCAGCGTCTTGTAGCCGAGGAAGTCCACGCCCTTCTCGGTGAGCGAGAACTGGACGTCGCGCGCGGCCGCGCGCGCCATACTGCCGGGACCTTCCATCTGCTGGTGTCCGGCCGGCATCTGCGGCGGCTGCGAGACATTGAGGTAGCCTTCCTTGACCAGCCGCTGGACGAGCTCGTCGAGCATTCGCGCGAGCTGCGCCTGCGACTCGGGCGAACCTTCGCCGCGCAGTGCCCGGAGCATCTCCGGCGTGAACTGGCCCGATGCCATGAGCGCGTCGATGATCGCCTGACGCAGCGCGTCGAGGGAACGGTCGGCGTCGTCGCCGAAGTCGAAGCCGAAACGCGACGGATCTCCGCCGCCCGCGAAACCGGACTGCAGCAGGAAATCGGCGAGCTTGTCGAGCAGGGCCTGGAGATCGACCGCGTCGGCCAGCTCCGGGCTGAACTTGCCGTAGGTGTGCGCGCGCACAGCTGAATACTGGTGGCGGGGGATGGCGCGTGGTAGATGGTTTGACGGCATGACAGCTTGACGGTTTGATCTGGCGGAAGCCGTCAAACCTTAAAGCCGTCAAACCTCTAGCTTTGAGTAGTGCCCCCCTTCAACCCGTTCGCGGTCCTTCAGCGCCACCGCAACTTCAGGAACTTCTGGGTGGGCCACACCATCTCGCTGGTCGGCAACTGGATGCAGACGATGGCTCAGGGGTGGCTCGCGCTCGACCTGACGGACAACGCCTTCCTCGTCGGCCTGGTCGTCGCGGCAGGGTCGCTCCCGGTCGTGCTCTTCTCGATGCATGCGGGCGTCCTGGTCGATCGCCACGAGAAGCTGCGGCTCGTGAAGATCTGCCAATGGGCGTTCCTCGTGGATGCCGCGCTGCTCTTCTGGTTCACGTACACCGGGCACATCTCCATCGGGTGGCTGCTCGTCCTCGCGACCGCGAGCGGCATCATCAGCTCGGTGGAGATTCCGGCGCGCCAGTCGCTCATCGTCGAGCTCGTCGGACGCGAGGACCTGCCGCAGGCCATCGCGCTCAACTCCAGCGGCTTCAACCTGGCTCGCATCGTCGGCCCGGCGCTCGGCGCGCTGATCATCGGGAAATCCGGGATTGCATGGGCGTTCGGCGTGCGGCCGATCGGCGCGTTGTTCGTGCTGGGCGGGCTCCAGCTCATCCGGCTCCCCGAGTGGCGCCCGGCCGCGCATCTCGTACGGCCGCTCGACGGCATCCGCGAGAGCCTCCAGTTCATGCGCGACACGCCCGTGATAGCCGCGCTGATGAAGCTCGTCACGGTCTACTCGATTCTGGGCGTGCCGTATCTCGTGCTGATGCCGGTGCTGGCGCGCGAGCGGCTCGGACTGGACGCGAGCGGGTACGGGCTCCTGCTCGTCTGGGTCGGCATCGGTGGGCTCGTTGGCGCGCTGGCGCTGGCTGCGCGTCCCACGCAACCCGGGAACAGGACGCTGAGGGCCGCGTCGTATGCGTTCCCGCTCATCCTGATCGCGCTCGCCGCCGTGCGCGACGTGCGGATCGCGTATGGGCTGCTCTTCGCCGCCGGCGTCACGATGATCATCAACGGCGCGGTGGCGAACGCGATGCTCCAGCACGGAGTGCCGGATGCGCTCCGCGGCAGGCTGATGGCGGCGTACTCGTTCGTCGTGGTCGGACTGGCGCAGACCATCGGCGCCTTTCTCGGTGGCGTGGTGGCCCGAGCGCTCGGTGTGCAATGGGCCATCGCGACGGGCGCCGCCGTGATGCTTGGCTACGCGCTGCTGGCATTTCGCCAGCCGGCTCTGCGGCCCGTCGCAACCCCGGCGACGGACGCCACGTAGGTAGGAAGGCGATGTATTCCACCTGCCTGTTCTGTAGCGAGGATCTCGGCAAGAACGAGGTCGTCGAGCACTTCCCGATCGGACGCCGCCTGGCATTCGACGCGGCCAAGGGGCGCCTGTGGGTGGTGTGCCGCAAGTGCGAGCGCTGGAACCTGACGCCGCTCGAGGAGCGCTGGGAAGCAATCGAGGAAGCCGAGCGATTGTTCTCGGAGACGCGGCTGCGCGCCTCGACCGACAACATTGGGCTCGCCAAACTGAGCGAAGGCCTCGTCCTGATTCGCATCGGGAGCGCGCTGCGCCCCGAGATGGCCGCGTGGCGCTACGGCGATCAGTTCGGTCGCAGGCGGCGCAAGCACCTCATCTTCACGGGCGCGGGGATCGCGGCGCTAGGAGGGATCATCGTGCTGGGTCCGGCCACGGGCATCCTCGCCGGCGGCGGCTGGGGGTTGTGGCAGGCCGCAAGCCAGCTGCACCACCAGTATCAGCAGCGGCGTGTACGCGTGAAGCTCCGTCTGCCGGATGGCGAAACACTGGTGCCGATCCGCAAGAGGCAGCTGGAGCACGTGGCGCTCGTGAACGAAGGCGACGCATGGGCTCTGCGCGTCAGTCTCAGGAAGCCCGGAAAGCCGGGATACGTGGACGCGCATGGCGATCGCTGGAGCAACGTGACCTTCACGGGACCGGAAGCGCTCAGGGCGGCGTCGAAGCTGCTGCCGGCGATCAATGCGAGCGGCGCGAACCGATCGGAGGTTCAGTCCGCGGTCGGCATCGTGGGTCAGGCGACAGATCCCATGGCCCTCTTTGGCAGCTACGCCACTGGCGGAGCCGGTCCGAAAGGGCGGGTCTTCAGAGACAAGGGGTGGGAGCACTACATCACGAAACTCCCCAAGGAGGTCCGTCTCGCGCTCGAGATGGCGTCGCACGAAGAGCAGGAGCGGCGTGCGCTGGAAGGGGAGCTGGCGCTGCTCGAGGCTGCGTGGCGCGAAGCGGAGGAGATCGCGAAGATCGCCGACGACATGTTCGCGCCGGAGGCCGAGCTCGAGGCGATCAAGCGCCGAGCCTGAAACGCTCCCGCGCCACGCGCACCACGATGTCGGCGGCGCCATCGATGCCGAGACGGCCGGTGTCGAGACACAGATGATAGTTCTCGAACGCACGCCAGTCGCGGCCCCAGTGACGCTTCACGTACTGCTCGCGCTGCTTGTTCATCCGGTCCACTTCGTGCTCGGCGTTGGCGGGATTCACACCGCGGTGCGTGATGGCGTGCTGCACGAGGAACTTCTTCTGCGCGTAGCAGAAGACGTGGAGCGCGTCGGGCCGGTCCGCGAGCATTGCCTGCGCGCCGCGGCCCACCAGCACGGCGTTCCCCTGCTTCACAGCCTCCTGCATGACCTGCTTCGTCACGTCCACGATGCGCGTCTCGGCGGTCACCATGAGCGACGCGTCGGCCATCGGCACCGCGAACTCGGGCGCCGACATCGCCATCGACGTGGCAATGCGTTCGCCGAACGACGGAACGCGCTCCTCGAGCGACGAGACTTCGGCGCGCGATACGCCGAGTCGTTCGGCGACCTCGTCCACCACGGCGTTGTCCAGCAGCGTCCAGCCGAGCGCGCGCGCTATGCGCTCCGCCACCTCGGAGCCGCCGGAGCCGAACATGCGGGAGATCGTGATGATCACGGTGTCATCCCGACCGCAGCGAGGGGTCTGCCGTCGTGACCCGGAACGCCGAGCTGTCGTCCCGTACGACCTTCCTTGCATCGGCGGCCCCGTCGAGACGGAGGACGCGCACCTGCTCGACGACCTCGAAGCCCAGCGAGTCCCACGCGGACGCGGAGGAGACGCTGCTCCCCACGTTGTGCAATCGCATCTCGGGCAGCCCGCGCTCGGCGCACCACTCGAGGGCCCGCGCGAACATCGCGTGCAGCACGCCCTGCCGCCGGTACGCCGGCTCGACGTAGACCGACGAGACGTAGCAGTACCGCTCCGGAACGAGCAGCGGCGACGCGGCGGTCTCCACGCAGCGCATCACGCCGAAGGGCGGAGGCCGATGCTCCTCCTCGGCGAGGAACATGACTTCGTTCTCGGCGTCGAGCTGCGCGGCAAACATCGGACGGGCGCGCTGCTCCGCGTCGGCGCGCAGCCGCCCGTAGATGGGGTGCCCATCGTACTCGCGCAGCAGCGCGATGCGCAGCGCCACCACGGTGTCGAGGTCGGCGGCGGTCGCCCGCCGGACGGTGACTGGTGTCACCCCGCCTGGCCGCCGAACAGGTCGTTGGGACGCCGGCGGGGCTCGGGCGTGGCGCGGCCATACTCGCCCGCATCGTTGCGCGAGATGCGCTTGCGCGCGACGAGCGCCTCCAGCACCAGCTCGCACGCCGCCACGGCCTCCGCCGGATCGCCTTCGCTGGCGAGCCCGGTACCGTGCACGACGCCGAACAGTCCGGGCACGACCTCGAAGCCGCGATACACGAGTTGGGCGCGAGCATCCTCGTCCACCTGGAGCGCGCTCCCCTCGTCGAACCACATGATGATGTCGTCCACGTTGACGCCGCCGGCGCGCTCCTGGAACGTGGCGTCCGCGGCCCGGCGGATCAGCTCCTTCGCGATCACGGCGCCGCCAACCAGTTCACCTTCGTACTCCAGCTCGATCTTGCCGGTGATCGCGGGCAACGCCGCGTAGATATCCGACACGCGTGGAACGACCTCCTCGTCCCCGGCCGACACCGCGCGGCGCTCAGCGTTCGAGATCACGTTCTCCAAGACCGTGATCGGCAGGCGCTGCGAGACGCCGGAGCGGCGGTCGATGCGCCGGTCGGTGCGCGCCTCGAATGCGATGCGCTCCACCACTTCGGAAATGAAGTCCGGGACGCGTACCGGGCGATGCCCGCGCTCGGCCCACGCCTCCTGCCTGGTGATCGCCATGCCGAGGGGGACGCTCGCCGGGTAGTGCGTCTGGATCTCGCTGCCGATGCGGTCCTTGAGCGGCGTGATGATCTTGCCGCGCGCGGTGTAGTCCTCGGGATTCGCGGTGAAGACGAGCTGCACGTCGAGCGGCAAGCGCACGGGATAGCCCTTGATCTGGACGTCGCCTTCCTGCATCACGTTGAACAAGCCGACCTGCACCTTGCCGGCGAGGTCGGGGAGTTCGTTGAGCGCGAAGATGCCGCGGTTCGCTCGCGGCAACATGCCGTAGTGGATCGTGAGCTCGTCGGAGAGCAGGTGCCCGCCGCGAGCGGCCTTGATCGGATCGAGGTCGCCGATCATGTCCGCGATGGTGACGTCCGGCGTCGCGAGCTTCTCGATGTAGCGCTGGTCGCGATGCACCCACGCGATCGGTGTGTCGTCGCCGGCCTCGTCGATGAGCGCGCGGGCGAACCGGGAGATGGGGGCGAACGGGTTGTCGTTCACTTCGCTGCCCTGCACGATCGGCATCGCGTCGTCCAGCAACGAAACGATGGAGCGCAGGATGCGCGACTTCGCCTGGCCGCGGAGACCGAGCAGGATGAAGTTGTGCCGCGAGAGGATCGCGTTCACGATCTGCGGCATCACGGAGTCGTCGTAGCCGATCACGCCGGGGAACAGCGGCGCTGCGGTGCAAAGGCGGGCGAGGAGATTCTGGCGGAGCTCGTCCTTGACCGAGCGCAGCGCGCGTTCTTTTACGCCGAACGGAGAGCGCTTCAGGTCGCCAAACGTCTGGGGAAGCTGAGACATAATCCTATCCTACCCCACGGCCCACGATGCGGGAATAGGCAAACATCGGCATCTCCGAAACGACGCGACTACAAAGCGGCGCAACCACAAAGCGACGCGGCTACCAAGAAGCGCGACTACAAAAAGGACGCAGGTGCCAACTGCGCCACGGCTAACGGCGCGCTGAAGAACGGATGATGGGTACGATAGAACGGAGTGCGCGCGATCGCCTTTCGCAGTGGCGCCCATGCTGTCGCGCCGTTTGGCAGTCGCGTTGTTATACAGTTGCGCCGTTTTGCAGTCGCGCAGTTTCCAATCAGTCAGCCAGCGACACTTCCACTTGATTGTCGTAGAACACCGGCCCACGCCCCATGTCCGTCTCTCGCTGCGACGTGGTCTGATTCGCATTGGCTCCATCCGGCGCCAGTTTGCCCCACCAGATGGACGGCGCCCAGACCACGCCCTCGCGGATGTTCTCCTCGACGCGCGCGACCGCCGTGAACGCCCCGCGATCGTTGTGAATCGCGACGCGCATTCCCACACCGATCCCGCGCCGCTCCGCGTCAGCCGGATGGAGAATGCACTCCGGTTCGCGCACCGACCGACGCAGCGTGTCCACATTCACGAACGTGCTGTTCAGGAACTGGTGCGCCGGCGAGGAGATGAGGGTCAGAGGAAAGCGCGCGACCAGCGCCGCGTCGCGCTCCGGCGACTCGTACGGCGGGATGTACGTCGGCACCGGATCGAGCCCCATCTCCTTCAGCCGTTCCGAATAGAACTCGCACTTGCCGCTTGGCGTGAGGAACTCGCCGTTGGCGAACGGGAGATACGGCGTCGGCACGTCGAGCCGCATCCAGCCGCGTTCCAGCAGCGCGTCCAACGTCACGCCGCGGAACTTCCCCGACGCGGAGCCCAGCGATTGCCGCACGAGCGTCAGGTCGTCGTCCCGGAACGTCGGGTTGTCGAGGCCCATCCGCGCCGCGATGAGCCGGAAGATCTCGGTGTTCGGCTTGCACTCGCCCAGCGGCTCGATCGACGGTTGGTTGAGCGTGACGTAGTGATGTCCGTACGAGAGGTGGATGTCCCAGTGCTCGAGTTGCGTCGTCGCCGGCAGGAGGATGTCGGCCCAGTCCGCGGTGTCGGTCTGGAAGTGCTCGAGCACCACGGTGAACAGGTCTTCCCGCGCGAGCCCGCGGAGCACCGCGTTGCGGTCCGGCGCCACCGCCCCGGGGTTCGAGTTGTAGACGACGAGTGACTTGACCGGCGGCCCGCCGACCCCGGCGTCGGGCGTCGTGAGCGCCTCGCCGAGCCGGATCATGTTGATCGTGCGGACGGCCGGAGCAAGCTCGGGCCGTTCCAAAGCCTGCTTGTCGAAGGCGTAGTTCGCACTCGTCGAGAGGTTCACCCCTCCGCCGGCGCGCCTCCAGTGGCCCGTCACCGCCGGGAGGCAGGCGATCGTGCGCACCGCCATGCCGCCGCCGGCATGACGCTGCAGCCCGTAGTTCACGCGAATGAACGCGGCGCGCGAACGTCCGTATGCCTTCGCCAGCTCCACCACGACGTCGCGCGCGACGCCGGTGATCGCCGCGACGCGCGCCGGGTCGTACTCGCGCACCCGTTCGCGCAGCTCCCGCTCGCCCAGCGTGTGCCGCTGCATGAAATCGTGATCTTCCAGCTTCAGCTGGAAGATCACGTGCATCATTCCCAGCGCGAGGGCGGCGTCGGTCCCCGGCCGGATCCCGATCCACTGGTCGCTCTGGGCCGCGGTCCGTGTCCGTATCGGGTCGATGCAGACGACGCGCGCGCCGTTCTCCCTGGCCCGGAGGACGAAGGGCCACATGTGCGGGTTCGATGTCAGCGTGTTCGTGCCCCACAGGAGCACGAGATCGCTCTGCGGAATCCCCTCGACGTCGGCGCCGATATTGGCGCCGATCGTCATCCGCATCCCGACGGTGCCCGCCATCGAGCAGATCGTGCGATCCAGCTTCGAGGCGCCGATGGCGTGGAAGAACCGGCGATCCATCGAGCTGCCCTGCAGCATGCCCATGGTGCCGGCATAGGAGTACGGCAGTATCGCCTGGGGTCCGTGCCCTGACCGGACGACGTCCGACAACCGGTCGGCCACTTCTCCGATGGCGTCGTCCCAGGAGATACGCTCGAATTCGCCCCGGCCCTTGGGCCCGACGCGCCTCATGGGGTACAACAGGCGGCCGGGATGGTAGGTGCGCTCGACGTACCGGTTCACCTTGGCACATAGAAAGCCATTGGTGAACGGATGGTCCGGGTCGCCGGTTACTCGTACGGCCCGACCGTCCTCGACCGTCACCAGCATGGCGCAGGTGTCCGGGCAGTCGTGCGGACAGGCGCCTCTTACGACCGTCGGGGGCATGGCATCATTATACCGTTTCAGTCAGTATACCGTTTCAGTCAGTCGCATGCGCAAACAGTCGATTCTTGACAGCGTGGCCCGGAAACCTAGTTTTCGCCAAACTTTGAGCGGACCTCGAACGCGGCAAGTCCGGGCACGTTCGTGATGGTTCCCAATCACTTTCAGAGGAGAATCTGCATGAAACGTTTAGCTCTGGTCGCCGCGGTGCTCGCGGTCGCCGCGTGCGCAAAGACCGAAACGCCGGCCACCGACACCACAACGCCCGCGCTCGCGCCGGCCCCAATGGTTGATTCCACCGCGATCCGCGACAGCATCCGTCGCGCGGACAGCACTCGCACGGCCGACAGCATCAAGGCGGCCGGCACGAAGGGGAAGACTCCGTAGCTCTGGCTTTCCGTTATGCACCGGGGCGCGACTTATGGTCGCGCCCTTTTTTTTCGCGCCACCACCGGAACGCGTCAGGGATGGCTATCTCCGGGCGGACGGATGGGGCCCAACCCAGCTCGCGTCGCGCGCGATCCGACGTGAACGGGTTGTCCTGCGAGATGAAGTCGATCGTCGAGCTGCTCACGAGGTTGACCCGGCCGCCGGTGAGCGCGCGCAGCGTCCACTTCGCGACGCGCAACGCGGAGCGCGCCGCCCACAGCGGCATGGGCACGAACCGCGGGCGGCGTCCCATCCCGTCGCCCGCGAGCTCGAAGAACCGGCGCAGGCTGACGTCGTAGTCGTTCGCAAGGTTGTAGGCCCGGCCGCCGGCGGCGTCGCTCACGGCCGCCAGCGCGATGCCGCTCGCGACGTTCGCGGCGTGCACGATGGCCAGGGTCGATCGCCCTCCGTGGATCAGCGGAACCACGCCCCGCGTCACGAGTTGCGCCATGCGCGGCACGAAGTGGCGGTCGCCCCGGCCGTAGATCACGTCGGGCCGCACGGCTGATGCCCACACGCGTCCCTCGCGGTGCGCCCGCATCACCATTTCCTCGGATTCCCGCTTGGAGCGCGCGTAGTGCGAACGTTCGGGAAGCGGCGTGAGGGGCGTGTCCTCGTCGGTGCGCTTGCCCTGCTTCGCCGCCTCGTAGCGCGCGGCGGGCCCGTACACCGCGACACTGCTGACGTGCAGCAGGCGCGCGCGCGCACGTTCCGCGGCGGCGATGGCATTGTGAGTGCCGTGAAGGTTCGTGACGCGATACGCGTCCCAGCCGCGCGCCATGACGTTCGCGGCCGCGTGAAACACCACGTGGACGCCCGCGGCGGCGCGCGTGAACGACGCTTCGTCCAGCACATCGCCCGCGCGCACGTCGACGCCGGCGGGCAGCGCCGCCCTGGCGCTATCGGGCGAGCGGGCCAGCGCGCGCACCGTCCAGCCGTCGGCGAGCAAGCGCTCGACGAGGTACGACCCAACGAGACCGGTGGCGCCGGTGACCAGGGCAATTGAATGGCTTTGGTGGGCGGAGGGCTGAGTCAAGTCGACAGGGAGCAGTGCGGCAGTCGTTCAATCGCAGTCGAGTTGCAGGCCGAGCGAAGCAGGTACGTGTACAGCGGGCAGTGCAGCGTTGGCGGTTGAAATACCCGGGACAGTCTGTCCTTACAAACCCAACGGAAAACTGCCAACGGCCCGCTGCCAGCTATGAACGCACGTGATCGCTGTTCTTGATCCACACCGGCTTGGCCATCAGTGCGCAAATGGCAGCGCCACGACGTCCACCTCCATCTCGCCCGCGCCGACGTCACCGCCGGCGTCGGGGATTTCTCCCGCTGCCGCCCCCCAACGTGCCAGCAGCTTTGCGCCGTTCTCCACCTCGCGCCGCACCATGCCGAGCGCGATGCCTCCCAGCCGGGGCGACGTGAGACTCGAGCGAACGTCGCCCGCGGCTTTGCCCGTCGCGTCGGAGAGCGATGCTCCCGTCGGCGGCGGCGTCGTGCCCGAGGCCCGCAGTCCACGCATGGTCCGGTTCACGTGTCCGCGGAAATGCACGCGGGCTACGACTTCCTGCCCTGTGTAGCAGCCTTTCGTGTACGAGATCGCGTCGAGCTGCTCGAGATTGGCCTCCTGCGGGATCGTCGTGTCGTCCATGTCGATCCCCCACTCGGGGCGCCCGGCCTCGACACGGGCAACCTCCCATACAGCGAGTCCCGCGGGAGTGGCGCGCGCGCGTACCGCTGACTCCCAGGCCGTCGCATAGCGGTCTGCCGGCAGGAACAGCTCGTAGCCCTCGGTTTGCCCCAGCTCCGGCGATCGCATCACGATGGTCGGCAGTGATTCGCCGTCCGCGGCGGCCGCGACGTGCGAATACGGCGTGAGAATCGCGAGCGCGCTATGCCCGATACCCGTGATCTCCTCCACGACATAGCGCGCCTGCGCGCCGAAGACGCCGAGCGTGAGCAAGGACGCGGACTCGTCCACGTACTTCGCCATTCTCGGGTTCACGTACTTGCGCACGAGCCCGAACCAGGCGTCGCGCGTGCGCGGCGAGGCGTCGGTGAAGTAGCCGTCGTCGAATCGCAGCACCCGCAGGTCGGCGACGATCTTGCCCTTGGCGGTGAGCGCCGCGGCGTACTGGCCCTGTCCCGGTGCGAGCGCGGTGACGTCGTTGGTGACGAGCCCGGTGAGGACCTCGCCCGCTTTCTCACCCGTGAAACGCATTCGTGCGCGATGGCTGCGGTTCAGGACTATCGCGCGCCGATGCAAGGCCTCGTACTCGGCGGCGACGTTCGAGTACGTCAGGACGACCGGCTGTCCCGCCAGCTCGGTCAGCGCTTCCGTCTGGACCATGCCCCAATCTAGCCGGCTCGATTGGCGCGGTCTCGCCCGGTCAGTCTTGTGTCGCGAACGGCCCCAACAATCACGAACTACGGATCAAGCGGATTGATTCGGAGATAACGGATACAGCTCTCCCACTGGTTGCCTGGGTTGGATTCTCTCGCTTGAGAACGACAAGGCAATTGCCCTATCCGGTTCGCATCCGGCCAAATCCGGATGATCCGCAGCCAATGAGTTACGGCCGTCCCTCGCGCCGGTCCACCGGGCCGCCGCTGAAGCGCTTGGCATAAGACGCATCGAGCAAATCCACCGGATGCACCGCTCGCGCCTCGCTTCCGGACCGCATCAATCCCGCGCCGATCTGCATCAGGCAGCCCGGATTTCCCGTCGCCACCAGCGTCGCGCCCGTTCGTTCGATGTGCTCCAGCTTCGGCGCCAGCACCGCCGCCGCCGTCTCCGGCTCCAGCAGGTTGTAGATCCCCGCGGCGCCGCAACAATACTCGGCGTCGACCAGCGGGACGAGTTTCAGTCCGGGAATCGCCGCCAGCATCTGGAGCGGAGGCGCGCTGATACGCTGCGCGTGGATCAGATGGCATGGCGCGTCGTACGTGACGTGTGCCCGCAACTCGCCGCCGGGCAGCGGGCCGGCCGCGGCCAGCAGCTCGCTCACGTCGCGACTGCGTTCCGAAACGCGCGCGGCGCGGGCAGCCCACTCCGTATCGTCCGCCAGCAGCTGACCGTATTCTTTCAGCATCGCGCCGCAACCCGCGGCATTCGACACCACGAACTCCGCGCCGCTCAGTTCAAACGCGGCGACGTTCCGGCGAGCGAGCTGTCGCGCTCCCTCGAGGTCCCCGGCGTGCGCGTGCAGCGCGCCGCAACATCGCTGCCCCGGCGCCGACACCTCGCGATACCCGTTCACCCTGAGCGCGCGTACCGTCGCCCTGTTGGTCTCGCCGTACAGTCCGGCCATCACGCAGCCCTCCAGAAGGGCGAACGAGCCGCGTGTGCCGTCGTTCGATGTGACGTACTCGCCGCGCGCGAGCGGCGGCTCCGTCGACTCGAGCATGAGCAGCGAATGGCGCAGCCGGCCCGGCAGGACGCGCTGGAGCGCGCGGCCCACCTTCGATCCCCGCAGCGCCCGCCCGAAGCCGAGCGCCAGCGACAGCAGGCGCGGACGGGCGAACACCGCGAGGAGCAGTCGCGCCACGAGAGGCAGCGGGTGTCGCGCGGTGAGCGTGGCGCGTGTGGCCTCGAGCAAATGACCGTACGGCACGCCCGACGGACACGCGGTCTCGCACGCCCGGCAGCCCAGGCATCGGTCGAG
The DNA here is from genome assembly GCA_963724885.1 of uncultured Gemmatimonadaceae bacterium. Lineage (GTDB taxonomy): Bacteria > Gemmatimonadota > Gemmatimonadetes > Gemmatimonadales > Gemmatimonadaceae > DASPMP01. Next base: position 2,474,597 of record CAVRWG010000005.1, read on the forward strand.
ATGGCCGCGCACGTCCCTGTCCGACGTCTCCAGCGAGCCCTCCAACAGCTCCCGCATGAGCAGCAGGCGGCCGCGAGGGCTGTCGTTTTCGTCGTCGAGCACCACATACGTGGGGCAGGCCTGGAGGCAGAATCCGCAGTGCACGCACTTGTCCAACCCTTCACGCGCGTCGGCGAGCGGCGTGTTGGGGAGCGCGCAGTGGTCCGGCGCTCCGTGCAGCGTTCGCGGATTTCCGGCGGCGGTCACGCGTTTCCTCTCCCCCCCAGGATCCCCGGGTTCAGGATGCCATGCGGGTCGAACTTGTCGCGCAGCGCGCGCGCGATCGGTCCCTGAGCGGACACGTCGTTCACGATGGGCCAGGCTGATGCGGGGAGTCGCTCGAACACACTCGTGCCGTGGAAGGTCGGCACGGTACGCGCGAACCCGGTCGCGTCGCCCCGGGCGACCACGCGCACGACGCCGCGCATGGGGCTGCCGTGGAAGTGCGCGTCCTCGAAGTCACGCACCGCGCCATGCGCCGCCATCCAGGTCGCGCCGAAAAGCGTGGGGAGTTGTGACCAGCGCCATGACGCAGTGGCGCGCGCTTCCTGGTCGGGGGCTCGAAGCATGTGCCACACGCTGGCGTCCAGGTCGCGCGTCTCGCCGAAAGCGCCGAGCAACTCCAGCTGTCCCCGTACCGCTTTCTCGTTGCCGCCCAGCCGAACGAGCAGCAGCGTCTCGTCGCCTCCGCCAAGTCGGCGCGCCAGCGACGGGCTCACCAGCTCGGCCGCGAGCGGCATGAAGGGAAGGGCGCGCAGTCGCGTCGCGAGATCATTCAGCGTGGCCTGCGTCGGCCGCACCGCGATTGCGACCGTTCGCATGTGGTCGGGACGGGCGCGCAGCCGCACGGTCACCTGTGTGACTACACCGAGCGTGCCCCAGGAGCCGATCACCAGCCGCGTCAGGTCGAAGCCGGCGACGTTCTTGACGACGCGCCCGCCCGCCCGCACCACCTCGCCCTTGCCGGTCACGAACTCCATTCCGAGCACCACGTCGCGCGGCAGCCCCATGGCGTGCGCGTGGGGGCCGGCGCTCGCCGTGCTGATGGTAGCGCCAACTGTGCCGGCGTCGCCGCCCCAGGGATCGAGCGGCAGCCATTGTCCGTTGGCCTTGGCGGCGGCAACCAGATCGGACAGCGGAGTGCCCGCGCGCGCCGTGAGGGTGAGGTCGCCGGGCACGTATTCCACGATGCCGCGGTCGTCCGCCAGCGAGAGCGTGGCGTTCGCGCTGACGGGCTGTCCGGCGTCGAGCCACGTTCCCGCGCCACTCACCCGCAGCGGCCGGCGCCCGTGGTGCGCGGCGCGGATGGCATCGATCGTCGCGGCGGCCGCCCCGTTGGTGCGCGCGGTCTCCGACATCACGCGCGCGCGCCTCCCCCCCGAGCGCCGTTCCACTCGCGACAGCTGTGGATCGGGACCACCTTGCCGGGATTGGAGCGGCGCCCGGGGTCGAACACGTCGCGCAAATCGCACATCGCCGTCAGCGTCGGTGGCGTGAAGAGCTGATCCATGTACGCCAGCTTGTCCATGCCGACGCCATGCTCGCCGGTGATGCTCCCGCCCTCGGCGATGCACAGCTCCATGATCTCGCGCATTGCTTTGTGCACCCGGGCTGACTCATCGGCATCGCCGGCGTCGTAGCCGATGTTGGGATGGAGGTTGCCGTCGCCGGCGTGGAATACGTTGCAGACGTTCACGCGATGGCGCTGCGAGATCTCGTGGATGCGATCGAGCACGGCGGGCAGCTTGGTGCGGGGCACGACCGCGTCCTGCACGACGAGGTGTCGCGAGACGCGCCCCATCGCGCCGAACGCCTTTTTTCGTCCCTGCCAGAGGCGGGCGCGCTCGGCGTCGTTGGCGGCAACGCGAACCGTGCGCGCTCCGGCGTCGGTGCACAGCCCGGCGACGGTGGCCACGTCGTCCTCGAGGCCGGCCTCGAAGCCGTCCAGCTCGATGAGCAGCACGGCCGCGGCGTCGGCCGGATAGCCCGCGGCGTAGATGGACGCCTCCACCGCGCGGATCGTGTTGGCGTCCATCATCTCGAGCGCGGCGGGAAGGATGCCGCGCGCGATGATCGCGGAGACCGCGCGCGCGGCGCTGTCGATCGAGGTAAAGTCCGCGAGGAGCGTACGAATCGCCTGCGGGTTGCGCTGGAGCCGCACGGTGACGTCGACCGCGACGCCGAAGCAGCCTTCCGAACCGACGAACGCGCCCACGAGATCATAGCCTGTGCTCTCGCCGGCGGCGTTGCCGAACGTGTGCACGGTGCCGTCGGGCAGCACCGCCGTGAGCGCGGCGACGTGGTTGAGCGTGACGCCGTACTTGAGACAGTGCGGGCCGCCCGCGTTCTCGGCGACGTTCCCGCCGATGGTGCAGGCCGCCTGACTGGACGGATCGGGAGCGTAGTGCAGTCCGTGCTGGGCCACCTCGCGCGACAGTACCGAGTTCACGACTCCGGGCTCGACGACCGCGAGGTGGTTGACCGTGTCCACCGAGATGATGCGCTTGAGCCGGTTGAGTCCGAGCAGCACGATGTCGTCGGCGAGCGCGCCGCCGGAGAGTCCGGTGCCGGCGCCGCGGGGCACGAAGGGGACGTCATGCCTCGCCAGCTCGCGCACGACGGCGACTGTTTCGTCGCGTGAGCCGGGAAAGACCGCGAGCGCCGGGACCTTGGTGTAGCCCGGCAGACCGTCGGCGCTGTAGACGAGCAGCTCGCCCTTGCGCGCGAGCACGCGCTTCGGCCCCACGATGTTCGCGAGACGCGCGGCGAGCGAGGATGGCAACGTCACATCTATATAGTACTGCTGCACCGATTGCATCGCTCAACCTGCATCGCTCGACTCGGCATTCAGGCCTCACAGACGCAAGGGTCGCGCGGATTCACGCCGACGCGAGCCGCGCTGATCAAGAATCCAAAAACTCAATCGCCTGAAATCGGCAACATCGGCGCGAATCCGCGTGTTCCTTCGGACCTACTGGCCATTCGACGCCGTCGAAAGCACCTCATCGATCGCGGTGTGCATTGCGTCAGAGCATCCCTCCATCTCCGGATCGAGTCGAGCGCCCGCCGCCAGAAGCAGCCGCGTGACCTCGGCGTGGTCGGCCTGCGGGTTTCCGCAGTTCGTGGAGCCGTGGCAACACCAGGTGAGCGGAGTTCCGCCGTACGTGTTTTCCACCGAGTTCACCAGCGCGCGACCAGATGCATGTCGCAGGAGGGCGGCAACGCATTCGACGGAACCCTCCCACGCCGCGCAGTGGAGTGCGTTCCCGCCGGTCGGGCCGGTGACGCTCCCAACCGACGGATCGAAGCCCAGCTCGAGCATCAACTCCACGGCCGGCGCGTTCGCGGCCCACGCCGCGTCGGTGAGCGCCATTCGTTCGACGGGCCCGAAGCGCTGCACGATTCCTGGGTTCGCGCGCACGATCGCGCGGGCTTCGTCGCCCTCGGCCCGATGGCAGGCGAGCAGCAGCCGCTCCGTCGGCGTCGCGAACGACAGCATTGCATGGAGCGTTTCATCCTGCCCGAACTTCGAGGCCACATGGAGCGGCGAGAGATTCGGTCCGATGGTCCACTGGTAGATGTGATAGCTGCTCGGCGGCTTCTCGCCGTAGTTGCCCTTGGACGTTCGGAGCCTGAGGAAGGTGGCGTCGGCCTCGAGCATCGCGCGCACGCGGCTGGTGAGGCCGAGCGCGGCAGCGAGGAAGATGTCCGCCGATGCGCCCCGCTCGACGAGGTACCGCGCGATGTCGTGACGTGCTTCGTCGGGGGAGTCCCCGAGCATCCATTCGGCAGCCGTCGAACGGTGATCGATGTCGCGCGCGTCGAGGTCCGCGCCGTTCTCGAGCAGGAGATCCACGACACGTCGCGAACGCGCGAAGTGCAGCGGCATCTTGCCGTCGCCGCCACGCTCGTGCACGCGCGCCGGATCCTCGGCGATCAGGCGCGCCAGCAGCTCGGGCCGGTCGAGGTGCGCGGCGGCGCAGGCGTCGGGAATTGCGCCGGCGGCGAGGAGGCGTTCGGCGATCGCGCCCGACGCCGAATACAGCGGATGAAAGCCGCCGGCCCACCAACTGGTCTTTCTGTTCGGGTCGGCGCCGAACTCCAGGAGGACATCGACCAGCTCGAGGTCGCCGCGTCCCGACACGGAGGCCAGCGCCGGCGAGTTGAAGCCGAAGATCGGGTCGTTGATCGCGGCGCGAGCCTTGTCGTGTTGCTGAAGAACGCGTCTGAGCGCCTTCGCGTCGCCGTCGTGCACCGCCTTCTTGAAGCGCTCGAGGGGCGCCAGCCTTTCGACCGCAAGTGACTCGATACGCTCTTTCAGCTCGCGCCAGTTCGCGAAGCCGTACTCGCGCGCGAGCACGAACTGCGCGTCCGCGAGAACGATGGTCTTCTTGTCGGGCAGCTCGGCGCGGACCCGGGCGATCGCCTCGCGTTTCCTGCCGCGGAAGGCGCGGAGCAGTTCCTTCGCCAGCTTTTTCTGCTGATCGAGGTCCGGACGCGCGGGGAGCGTCCGCTGAAATGCGGATGACATGTGGCCTCCTTCGTTGCAGCCGGCGTCCGCACAACGGCCCGAAAGAGGTCGTGACTCTCAGGCGATCACTGATTCAGGTGGGCGCAGCCCTTTCCGCGGACCGGAGGCGTCCCGCACGCCGTGCATCGAAAGTACAAGCGATCCGGTGCCGTGCAAGCCTGCCGGCCGAATGCGGAACGCGGGTCCGGCGGCTGTCGTGAGTCACCAGTCGCTCGAGCGCGCCAGCACCGGCTTGAGGTCGATCACCGGAGTGCCGTCGATCGCCTCGAGACCCTGCACCTCGAACACGCCGCCGCCTGTGATGGTCAGGACTTTGACGCGATGCAGGCCGATGGGATTGGGACGGTCCGCGGACCGCGTCGCGAACACGCCCGTCAGTGGATTGTTCGGGTCGTTGCGCTCAGCTCTTCTCGGCCCGCGACGGCAGCGGCGTCACGAGGCGCAGCGCGCGATGTCCCAGCTCGTACAGCAGTGGGGACCGCAATGTCACCACTTCGCCGTCCATGGCCACTGTTGAGTGCCGCTGGTCTACGCGGCAGCTCGGCACGAGGTACGAATCGAGATGAGGCGTGCGCGACACCGCATGCACCCCTCGCGCCGCCGCTGCGAACGACAACGCCACCAGGCGCGACCGCGTTCCGCCGCGAACGATCATTACGTGCAGCCCTGAGCGGCCTCCGTCCACGCGGCCGCCGAGCCTCGGCAGCTTGAGCTCGCGCTCCCCGACGCCGATGAAGATCTGCGGCGTCGTGTACCGCCGCTCCACGCCCCCGCTCTCGAACCGGATCTCGAACGGACGCACGCGAGCGAAGGTGCGCACCATCGACATCAGCGAGGCGAGCAAGTACCCGAAGCGCGGCTCCCACTGCTCGCGCACGCGAACGAAGTTCGCGTACACGCCCACGGAACACGTACTCAGGAACAGCCGATCGTTCACCCAGCCCACGTCCACCAGTTCGACGCGCCCGGTGGTTGCGACGGTGCACGCGGCGGCAATGTCCAGCGGAATACCGTGATCGCGAGCGAAGTGGTTCCTCGTGCCGGCGGGGATGACCACCAGCTCTACGGCCGTGCCGGCGACTCCGGCCGCCGCGGCGGAGATGGTACCGTCGCCGCCAGCAGCCGCCACGCGCGTCGCTCCTTCAGAGACGGCCGCTTTCACCGCGCGAGTCACGTCAGCGGGCGAGGCCCGGCGAATCGCGAAGCAGCCGGCCCTTCTCAAGGCGCGATCAGCTTCGTCGGCGCTGCGGGCGGCCGGATTCACGAACGCGGGGATCACGGACGCCCAATAGAGCAGGGAGCGTGCTCGTTACGACTCAGCCTTTTGTTGGGCGCGCAGCGCCAGCTCCGTCGCCAGGAAGCAGTGCGCCTGCGGCATCGCCGTCTCGGTGCGATTGAGCACATCATCCACGAGCTGCCGGCCATATGGCAACTCCACGCGACTGCAGTCCTCGTACCGCACGCCTTTGCCGTCCGCGATGAAGAGGTGGCTGCCTCCCTCGCGACCCGCGAGATCCACGTATTTGCGCAGCTCGATGTAGCCGTCGGTGCCGAGAATCGTGAGGCGGCCATCCCCCCACGTGGGCAGTCCTGCCGGCGTGAACCAGTCGACGCGCACGTACCCCGTTCCGCCGTTCCCCCGCACAACGGCATCGCCGAAGTCCTGGAACTTCGGACGCTGCGTGTGTTTTACGTTGCGCACGTGCGCGGACACGACCTCGGCGCTGGTTGATCCCGTGAAGAACAGGAACTGATCCATCTGGTGTGACCCGATGTCGCAGATGACCCCACCGTATCGCCTGGGATCCCAGAACCATTCCGGACGCTCCGGCGGATGCACGCGATGCGGGCCGAGCCCGACGGTCTGGACAACTTTGCCGATGGCGCCGGCCGCGACCATCTGCCCGGCGCGTACTGTCGCGCCATTCTCCAGCCGTTCGCTGTACAGGATCGAGTAGATACGGCGCGTTTCCCGCTGCACCCGCCGCACCTCGCCGAGCTGATCGAGCGTCGTGATCCCGGGCTTGTCGACCATGTAGTCCTTGGCGTGCCGCATGACACGAATGCCGAGCGGCGCGCGCTCGTCGGGAACGATCGCCGACAACACGAGCTGGAGCGAGGCGTCCTCGAGAATCGCGCGCTCGTCGGACACCTGCCTGGCTGCCGGATAGCGCCGCGCAAAGATCGCGGCCAGTTCGGGCTCGCGCGCGTGGAACGACACCAGCTCGCCACCCCCGCGGATCGTGGCGTCCACCTGGCCGTAAATGTGACCGTGGTTCATGCCGATGACGCCGAAGCGAATGCGCGCCATTCCCGACGGCGGTCTTGTCGACTGCGGCGTCTCGAGCGTCTCGTTCGCGGTCACGGAGCGTAGCATACCGTCGGCCGCAAGACCGGCGGCCGCAGCCGCCGAGGCTTTCAGCAGATCTCGTCTGCTCAGGGGCGTCACGAATGCCTCGCTTTTCGTTGACACACTCAGAGAAGGCTATTCACGGAATTCCGGGACCAGCGAAGCCCGTTGGCTCGCGGACGGGCGCTGACACTGACCGATCCGTCGGATGAGCGGAACCACAAAAGCGGAACCCACTGCCTTTGATCGACCGAATCCAACACCAATTGCAGTCCGTTTCTGTCGTTGAGCACGCCCATCCGACGGATCCGTGCAGTTTATCCGTGACCATCCGCATGGCAATGGTTCCTCCGGAATACCGCGAAGAACCAAAAAAAAGGCCCGCGCCGGATGGACGCGGGCCCGAATCGAGAACAGGGAGCTAGACCGACCAGAACCCGCAGAGTGCCCGCCCGTCCGGGCTTTCGCGCAACTTCTCGAACGCCCGCTCCCTTATCTGCCGGATGCGCTCGCGCGTCACGCCCATCAGCGCGCCGATCTTCTCGAGCGTCATCGCCTCGGAGCCCTCCTCGAGGCCGTAGTACAGGTACAGGATCTTCTTCTCGCGCGGAGTGAGGTACTTGCGGAAGACGCGATCGATGAACTCGCGCATCAGCTTGTAGTCCGTCCGCTCCTCGATCTCCAGGCCGTCCACGCCGGCGAAGCGCTCGCCAAGCGTCGAGGCCTCTCTGTCGGACCGGTCGATCGGGGCGTCGAGCGACACCTCGGTGGCCGACATCTGCTTGGCCGCGCGAATCTGCTCGGTGGGCTCCTCGAGCAGTCGGCTGATCTCGTTTTCGGTGGGGTCGCGCTTGAGGACCTGGGCCAGGATTGTCTCGGCGCGCGCGAGCCGGATCAACTGCGAGTTCTGGTTCAGCGGGATTCGAACCGAGCGGGTCTGCTCCGCCAGCGCCTTGAGGACCGCCTGGCGCACCCACCACACCGCGTACGAGATGAACTTCACTCCCTGATCGGGATCGAACTTGCGAACCGCCTTCAGCAGTCCCTCGTTCCCGATGGCCACCAGTTCTGCGAGGTCGAGTCCGTGGCCCTGATACTTCTTCACGTACGAGATGACGAAACGCAGGTTGGCGGTTACCAGTCGCTCCGCCGCTTTCTCGTCACCCCGCTGTGCCCGTCTCGCGAGTCGTCGCTCTTCGGCAGGGTCGTCGATGAGCGGCAGCTTCTGGATGTCCTGCAGATACTGGTCGAACGCTGACGAGGGACTGGAACGGAAGTACCCTCTCGTGGACCGTGTGGCGGTCACCTGCTCCATACACGCCCCTCTGACCTCTCGGTCTTCTTGAAGCGAGCCGAAGCTCGCGGTAGGTAGGCGGTTCTTTGGAGGGAACTCTACACTCCGGCCAGCACCGACCGGGGGACGCGCAGGATAATGTCGGTTAGCTGGACCGTCAACATGGCGCTGAGGCCACAATGGCCGGATTTCGGTGGTTTTAGTGCGCTATCTGCTGATCTGACAGAATGTTGCAGGTTACTCAAATCAGCTGGCTGGGGGGTCCTTCACCTTGGTCCGTCTGGTGGCCGAGATCACGCCTATACCGAGCGCGACAATGACGCCGACCACAATCCACACGAGAGGGACGTCGAGAAGGTACGCCGCCATGGCGAGCCCGGCGATCAGGATTACGAAGCCGACGACGTAAGTGGAGAAGCTGGACATAGCGGGCTCTCGTGGAGGCAAGGAAAGCGCCAACAAGTGGGTAGTGGGTAGTGGGTAGTGGGTAGTGGGTAGTGGGTAGTGGGTAGTGGGCAGACTTCCCACTTCCCACTATGGCAGGGGCATCCCCGCCAGTCTCACGTCGGGCTCGCGCGGCACGAGGACGGCCACGCCCGTGCGCCGTCCCCAGAGACGCGCCTCGCGACAGGTCGGCATCCAGATATCGATGATGTTGCCCTTGATGAGGCGCCCGGTGTCGTCGATCAGGAAGCGGCCGAGGTAACGGCGCCCCTCGTACAACTCGATGTAGCGCGCCAGCGGAAACAGCCTGGGGTCAGTCGCGACGATGCCCGCGCGCACATAGCGGCCGCGTCGTGTCTGGGTGCGCGTCAGGCAGTACGCGGTCATCTGCACGGGCACGGGCTCGCCATAACGCGGCGGCGCGTACGACGCGAGGTACCAGCGGTTCGACGCGCCCTGCACGACCACGCCGGGCAGCAGCAGCGGGCTCTGGACCACGACGGGCGGCATCAGGATGGGCTGGCCCCCATCGGCCCAGCGCGCGGCGAGCGTCAGCGCGAGTGACATCAACAGGACCAGCGTCAACGTGCCACCAAGGCGGCGCATGTGTCTCATGACTGCAATGCTTCGCGCACCACGGTGTCCTCCACGGCGACGGTCCAGCCACGATCCGAGCCGGCCATCTCGCCGATTCGCTTCGGCAGGGCGTACTCCACGCGGCCCGCGCGCGCCTTCTTGTCTGCGCGAGTGAAGCCGATCAGCACGTCCAGGGGCACAGCCGGTACCGAGGTTGGGAGACCCGCGGCCCGGCAGACTCTCTCTATCACACGCGCAGTCCCGGATTTGGCAACGCCCACTCGCTCCGCGACGCGGGCTTCGGCCACCAACCCGATGGCGACGGCCTCGCCGTGCAGCGTTTCGTAGGACGTCGCCGCCTCGATCGCGTGCCCGATGGTGTGCCCGAAGTTCAGCACCTTCCGCAGGCCGGCTTCGCGCTCGTCGCGCGACACGATCGCCGCCTTGATTTCCACGCTGCGCATGATGAGCTGCGTCAGGTCGGGGAGGCCCGCCGCCTGCGACTTCGACAGCGGCCAGCGTTCGACGAACGCCGCCGCCATCTCGAAGTAGTCCGCGTCTGCGACCACGCCGTGCTTGACGATCTCCGCGAAGCCGGCGCGCAGATGCTCGGCGGGTAGCGTCTCGAGTACCGCCGGGTCGATCACCACCGCGGCGGGTCGATGGAACGCGCCGACGAGGTTCTTGCCGGCGGGAGTATCCACACCGGTCTTGCCGCCAACACTTGCGTCTACCATTGCCAGCAGCGATGTCGGCACGTGGATCAATGAGACACCGCGCATGTACGTGGCCGCGACGAACCCGGCGAGGTCGCCCACGACGCCGCCGCCCAGTGCGACGATTGTCGTGTCGCGGCCCAGCCCGGCCGCGAGCAAATCGTCGGTGAGCCGGGCCCATGTGTCGCGCGTCTTGTGGCGCTCGCCCGCCGGGATTGTGAGCACCAGCGCGCCGGGAAACGCGGCCGCGACACGCGCGCCGTAGGTGGCGCCGACGTTGGCGTCAGTGATGATGGCCACGCGATTCCCGGCCCGCGTCACGCCAGTCACGAGCTCCTCGAGCCGCCCCAGCGATCCCGCCGCCACCGTGACCGGATACGGAAGCGCTACCACGTCACCTCGCCGGCACCGGCGCGGCGGTTCGCGACGCGCGCGAGCGTGAACAGGAGGTCCGACAGCCGGTTGAGATAAACGACGACGATCGGCGGGATCTCCTCGTCTGCGAGCGCGATGACACGTCGTTCCGCGCGCCGGCACACGGTGCGCGCGACGTGCAACGCGGCCGCCTTGGGCGTGCCGCCCGGCACGATGAACGACTTCAACGGCTCGAGCTCGCGGTCCCCGTCGTCGATCGCATGCTCCAGGTCCGTGATGCGCCGCTCGTCGATGCGTGCTTTCTCGAGCTGCTTTTTCATCTTGTCGCGGTCGGGGGTCGCGAGCAGGGCGCCGATGGCGAACAGGTCGCGCTGCAGCGGCACCAGAACTTCGTCAACGCGGGGCATCAGCTCGATGGCCCGAGCGAGGCCGATGGCGGCGTTCAGCTCGTCCACATCACCGTACGCCTCGACGCGAGGATGCGTCTTTGAGACCCGACCGCCGCCAAAGAGGCCTGTCTGTCCTTCGTCGCCGGTGCGCGTGTAGATCTTCATGACGCAGTGCTTAGTGCCTAGTGCTTAGTGCTTGGTGAACGAAGGTCGGGGTGCGGGAAAGTGCGCGTTTCGCTCGACCGCGCGCAAGCAAAGCACTAAGCCGAAGCACCAAGCACTAAGCACTAAGCCTCAAGCACTAGCCAAACAATCTCGCCAAAATCGACTTGCTTTGTCGCGCGGGCTTGAGCGCCTCGCGCAGGTTGCTGAACGAGGTCTCCTCCTCCGAACGCGTCTGCGGCTGGAACGTGCTCGGGAACAGGTGCGCGAGGTGGGCCTGGAGCCGGTCAGGCGAGGCGATCTCGTTCTGGTCCACGATCCAGGAGTCGAGGTTCGAACCCAGCTGCGCGGCGGTGGCGCGGCGCGACGGGCTGCGCTGCAACGCCATCTGGAGCACACCCTCGAGGCCCGGATCCAGGTCCGTGATATTGGCCCTGAGATTGGGTAGCGGCTGCACCGCGACTTCGTCCACGAGCAGCGACGTTTCCTCCTCCTGAAAGAGGGGGGAGAGCGCCAGCAGCTCGTACAGCACGACGCCGAGCGAGAACACGTCGCTCTTGGCGTCCACGGCGGATCCCAGGACCTGTTCGGGGCTCATGTAGTGCTTCTTGCCCATGCGCATCTTCTGCTCGCTCGCCGGATCGAACGACGTTTTCGCCTTCGCGATGCCGAAGTCGGCGAGCTTGATGTGTCCGTCCCACGTGATCATCACGTTGCCGGGGGACACGTCGCGGTGCACGATGTCCAGGCGTGTGCCCGCGGGGCTCACGAAGTTGTGCGCGAAGTCCAGCGCTCGCGCCACGCGGCTGCACACGTACGCGGCGAGCGTCGCTGGGATCGGTGTCCCGAGCTCGTAGTGCCGGTCGATGATGCTGCGGAGCGTGGGACCCTGGATGTACTCCATCGCGATGAAGTACTCGCCCCCCACCTCGCCCAGCTGGTAGATCTGCACCACGTTGCCGTGCAGCAGGTTCGCCGAGAGCTTGGCTTCGTCGATGAAGAGCCGAAGGAACTCCGTCCGCTTGGCGTAGTGCGGATGAATGACCTTCAGCGCGATGCGCTTGGTGAAGCCCTCCGGCCCCAACTGCTCCGCCTCGTAGACGGTCGCCATGCCCCCCTCCGCCACCTTGTTGATGAGGCGGAAGGCGCCCTGGTACTCGACGGTGTTCTGGTTGTCCATGAAAGGCGGCGTCTGGTGCTTGAATGCTTGGTGCTTGGGAGTCCCTATTTTCTCCCCATGGTTCACGAGCTTCGCGACATCACCATCATCGGTGCTGGTCCCACCGGGTTGTTCGGGTTGTTCTACGCCGGCATGCGTCAGGTTTCGGCACAGATCGTGGATGCCCTGCCCGAAACGGGCGGGCAGCTCGTCGCGCTGTATCCCGAAAAGTTCATCTTCGACGTCGCCGGATTTCCGCAGATTCTGGCCAAGGATCTGGTGCGCGCCCTGGTCGAACAGGCAAAGCGGTTCGACGGGAAAGTGCACCTCGGCCAACGCGTCACCGGCCTCGAGAAGGACGGGGACCACTTCGTCCTCGTCACGGAAACCAGCCGTTTTCCGACGCGATCCCTGATCATCGCCGCCGGAATCGGCGCGTTTTCGCCGCGCCGCCTGCCACAGCCCTGCGCCGAACCGTGGTACGGCCGCGGGATTTACGACGTCGTGACCGATCCCGAGGTCTTTCGGGGCCAGCGCGTGGTGATCATCGGGGGCGGCGACACCGCCTTCGACTGGGGCGTGCAGCTGCTGCCGCGCGCGATCTCGGTGGCGATCGTGCATCGCACGGACCGGTTCCGCGCGCACGACGCGACGGTCAATGAATACAAGGCGGCGGTGAGCGCGGGCCGCGCCTCACTTTTCACCTTCCACGAGCTCCACGACGTCGTGTGCAAGACGGACGCGGAGCGTTTTTCCCACATCGTGCTGCGCGACATCAAGGCCAAGACCACGCGCGAGATCGAGGCTGACGTGGTGCTCCCCATGCTTGGCTTCGTGAGCGACATGGGCGTCATCGCCGACTGGGGCCTCACGTTCCAGAAGGACGAGATCGTGGTGAACAGCCAGATGGAGACCGGCCGCTCGGGCATCTACGCGGCCGGCGACGTGACGACCTATCCCGGGAAGCTCAAGCTGATCGCGTCAGGGTTCAGCGAGGCCGCGATCGCGGTGAACCAGGCGGTCCACTGGATGTATCCGGAGAAGAAGGTCGCGCCCGGACACTCGAGCAACATGGCAATCTTCGGTCAAAAGGACGACTGAAAACAACAGTGCTTAGTGCTTAGTGCTTGGTGCTTAGTGATTCGGCCTAGGGCGTGTCGCGACTAAGCACTAGGCATTAAGCACTGGTTTTCAGTCTTCCGCCAGCAGATACAGCCGATTGTCCTCGACGCGATAAAGCATCGCCGCCACGATGACGCCCGGGTAACGGCGCCGCAGACGCTTGGTCTCGCTGAGCGTGAAGTCGATCTCGCTGCCGATCTCGAACAGCGGCGCAAAATGAAAGAAGTGCTCCTCCGCTGTCTGCCGGTCCCATCCCGCGTTGTTCACCAGGCCCTCGATGAACTGGTGGGACCGCGACATGAGGTTCACCATGCCACAGTTGTTGTGACCGATGATCGCGATCGCGCGCACACCTCCCACCGCGATCGCGTAGGACACCTTGAACTCGCTGGGCCGCAGGTTCGCGCCTCCGGCCCGCAGGATGAACGCAAAGTTGTCCGGGATGTGCAGGTGCTTCCTGTTGTCCATGCACATGCCGATGAGCAGCCGCGGCGCCGGGACGGGTGCCAGTTCACGATCGAGGTTGTGGTACTGGAGCAGCTCCTCGACCGGCGTCCCCCGAAGATGTTCCGGAATGTCGCTCTGTTTTTCGACCGCGTGCAGGCTGCTCACGCGTGCCGTTCCCGGCTCGCGACATCGCTGTAGCCGTCGGGATAGCGCGCGCGGAGTTTCGCCACGTTGGCGGCGGCCACCTGTTCCAGCGTGAGGCCGGCGCTCTTCGCGGTCATCGCCAGGCACCAGAGCGCGTCCCCCAGCTCGAGCTTCAGCCTCTCGAGATCGAGCGGCCGCTCCTGGAACGCGTGCTTGCGCACGAGGCTGAGCACCTCGCCGCTCTCCTCCGCAAGACCAGCCGCGGCATCGAGGAGACGCTCCCTGTCCGTGAGCGTCGCGTTCGTGGTGCGACCAGCCGTCGCCTGAAACTCGTCGAGTGTCATGGGTCAGAAGGTATACGGCCAGTCAAGAAATGATCTTGCCGCAGATGCTTTACCGCAGAGGACGCAGAGAAAACCGAGAGGACGCAGAGGAGCCAACGTTCATTTCTCTGCGTCCTCTCTTTACCCTCTGCGTCCCCTCCGGTAATGCTGTTACAGTGTTGCGTCTAGCTGTAGGCGACGCGGGGATCAGCCTTCGCGTAGGCGATGTCCGCCAGCAGGTTCACGAACACGAACATGGCGGACAGGAACAGCACGGCCCCCTGGATCGCCGGCAGATCCCTCCGGGCAATGGCATTCACGACGTACCGCCCGAGCCCCGGCCACGAGAACACGGTTTCCGTGAGAATGCTCCCGGTCAGATAGGCGCCGAAGTCGAGGCCGAGCACCGTGATGATGGGAATCAGCGCGTTGCGCAGCGCGTGCTTGAGCGTGACGCCGCGGCCGGACAATCCCTTCGCGCGCGCCGTCCGCACATAGTCGGCGCGCAGGGACTCGAGCATCGCGGAGCGCGTGACGCGGGCAAGGAACGCGACCGAGCGCATGCCGAGCGTCAGCGCCGGGAGGATCAGGTACTGCCACCCGCCATAACCCGACGGCGGCAGCCAATGAAGGGTGACCGCGAACAGCAGGATGAACAGCAATCCGACCCAGTATACGGGGAACGAGATCCCCAGATAGGCCACGCCGAGCGCGAGACGGTCGATCCATCCGCCCGGGTTCTTCGCGCTCAACACCCCCAGCGTGATTCCCGTCAGCGAGGCGAACAGCATGGCGGCCAGTGCCAGCTGCAGCGTCTTGGGAAAGCGCTCGAGAATGTCGCGCGCGATCGGTCGGTTGGTGATGTACGACCGTCCGAGATCGCCGTGCGCGATCTGTCCCAGGTAGTGCCCGAAGCGCACGTGCAGCGGATCGTCGAGACGCAGCTCGCTCCGCAGCCGCGCGATCGTCGCGGAGTCGGCGCGCTCGCCGATCATCGCCGTCACGGGATCGCCCGGCGCCACGTACAAAAGCAGGAAGGCGACGACCAGAACGCCGAACAGGGTCGGGATCGCGAGCAGGACCCGCCGGAGGATGAAGCGGCTCACGGCTGGCCGGCTGCGGCCGCGCGGCCGCCGATGGTCACGTCCAGCCAGCGTTGCCCGTTGAAGATCACCGGCGGCCTGAAGCCTCCGATCCAGCGCTGCACGGCGTACAGCTCATTGTAGAAATACAGGAATACCATCGGCGCCTTCCCGAACGCAACGGAGTCTGCCTGTCGGTAGAGCACGTTGCGTCTGGCCTCGTCCGACTCGCGGCGCGCTGCCGACACGATCCGATCGAACTCGGCATCCCGGAAGAACGACACGTTCCCGCCCACGCCCTGGTTGGCGCCGTGCAGCAGCGGATAGAGAAAATTATCCGCGTCGGGATAGTCGGCGTACCAGTCCTTGAGGATCATGTCGGCCTGCCCGTTGCGCGCCGCCTCGCGCGCGGCCGCCGATTCGCGCTGCACGATCTTCGCGCGGATTCCGGCCTCCTTCAGATACGCCTGCACGGTTTCCGCGATGCGGCCGTACACCGGGTTGGATCCGACCCACAGATCGATGTCGATGCCGTTCGGATGTCCCGCCTGGGCCAGCAGCTGCTTTGCGCGCGGCACGTCGAACGGATACGGCGCGCGCAGCGTGTCCGCGCCGCCGAGCGACGGCGGGATCACTCCCGCCGCGGGGCGCCCGCGTCCGCTGATGAGGCGCTTGACGATGGTGCCGCGATCGATGGCGAGGTTGATCGCCTGGCGCACGCGCACGTCGCGCAGTGGTCCGCGGTTGACGTTGAGCCCGATGTACACGAACTGCAGCGCGGGCACAGACATCAGCATGTCCCTGCGCGACGCGTCCTCCTCCCACTGCTGCGTTTCTCCCGCCGGGATGAGCAGGACGTCCACGTTGCCGCTCTCGAACTCGGCAACGGCCGTGCTCGGCTCTCCGATGATTCGCGCGCGGAGCGAGTCGGCCTTCGGCGGGCCGCCCCAGTGGCTGTCATTCCTGGCGAAGAGCAGGTAGTCGTCGTGCTTCCATTCCACCAGACGCCAGGGACCGGAGCCCACGGGCTTGTCGCTCGTCATGTTCGGCGGGACGACGGACGCGACCGGCATCGCGAGCAGCTTGGGAAAGATGCCCAGCGGCTCGCTCAACTCCACGACGACGGTGCTGTCATCGGGCGCGGTGAGGCCGGCGATGGATTTTGCCGTTCCGGCGGCGAATTCACGCGCTCCGCGGATCGGTTGCAGCGGTTCGGCCCGGCCTCCCTTCGTCGCGGGATTCAGGGCACGCTGCCAGCTCGCGACCACGGTGTGGGCGTCCAGCGGTGTGCCGTCGCTGAAGGAAACGCCGCTGCGCAGGTGGAACGTGTAGCGCGAGCCGTCGTCCGAGACGTCCCAGCGCGTCGCGAGGGCCGGCAGGACGCGCGCGTCGGGCGTGAACGCCGTCAACCCGTCGAACACGTAAGCCACGGCGCGTCCGGTGGGAACGTCGGTCGACAGGGCGGGGTCCAAGGATCGCGGGTCGTAGTTGTCGCGGGAGTCCACGATGGTCCGGCGATCGGTGGTATCGCTTCCGCCGCAAGCCGCAACGAGAGAAATCCCGAGGACCACCGCGAATTCGCGCATTAGTAGGGCTCCGGAAGCGGTTGACACATCATCAGGCCAGAGAGAGCTTACCCGAGGCTGTTGTGACGCGTCAATTGTATGTGCCGGCCCGACTTACACCGCGTCGGACGCAGGGCCGCACACCGCTGACATTCGTCGGCGTCATCCGGCCATCACAAGCCACGCAGCCTGACGCTTCCGCACCCACAATGCCAGCATCCAAACCGGTCCCGGCGGCCAGGCGCGCCGCGGACAGCGCGTACTACTACCGGCGCAAGCTTGGCGCGATGGAGATCCTGCCGGCCGTCGGCGTCGCGGTCGGCGCGGGGTTGCTGGCGTTCTACATCACGCGCCTGATGTTGCAGCGCACGCCGCTGCAGATCCATCCAGCCGCGCGTGGCGCTCGTGGAGAAATCGCGGAAGGCACTTTTGCGCGAGCGGGGAGCCGATCGGAGAGACTGCGTCGGCCATGACAGGGCGGCGGACGTTGCGCGCGGCCACGATCGCGCTTCTGGCGACCGCGGCGAGCGTTGCAACGCCGGCTGCGCTCCGGGCCCAGGACATCTCCTGCGACCGCGGAGATCTGGAGGTGCGCGCGCTGGACTTTCGCGGCAACCGCTCGGTCGGCGACGACGAGCTGTCCCTGAAAGTCGTGACGACCCAGTCGTCGTTGCTGCGGCGATGGATGCGGTTCGGGTTCGGCAAGCGCTGCCTCGATCGGGACCAGTTGCCGGTCGACATGAAGCGCCTGGAGACCTTCTATCGCGACCGGGGATTCCATTCGGCGCGCGTGGACACGCTGGTCCAGCCGGTCGCCCGGAGCGCCGTCCGCGTCGTGTTCCTCATCGACGAGGGCCAGCCGCTGCGCGTGACGTCGTACACGGTCACGGGCCTGGATGGCATTGCTGACAGCGCGGACATCGTGCGTCGCCTTCGTCTGAAAGTGGGGCAGCCGTTCGATCTCGGCCTGTATCAGGCCGACATGGACACGATCACCAGTCGGCTCCGGAACAGCGGTTACTATCGCGCCGAGACGTCGCACGGATACGACACGGACACGGCCGGCGTGAAGCGGGCGGATGTGTTCATCACCGTGATGCCCGGCAAGCGCGCGCGCTTCGGCGTGCCGGAGATCCAGGTCACCCCCATGGACGGGCGAAAGCAGGAGATCTCGACACCGGTGGTGCGGCGGGTCATGCGGATCAGGCCCGGAGAGCTGTACAGCGATCGGGCCCTCGTTTCGGCGCAGCGCAATCTCTTCCAGCTCGGCACGTACCGGCACATCGAGGTGGCGCCCAAGCCGGACAACGACCAGACCCAGGGCGACACGACCGTGCTGTTGTCCGTGCTTCTCACGGAAGACTACATGCGGCAGCTGGACTCCGAGTTCGGCTGGGCAACGCTGGACTGCGGCCGCGTTCGGTTGCAGTTCACGGACAGGAACCTCTTCGGCGCGGCCCGCCGCCTCGAGCTCACGGGTCAAGCCTCGAAGATCGGTTTTGGCGATCCGCTGGCGACCGACGGGACGCGCGGCGTGTGCGAGACGTTGGGCCAGACCAGCGATCTCGCGGACGACCAGTTCAGCGACCGTCTGCACTACTTCGTCGGCATGACGTTCCGTCAGCCGAGGCTGCTCGGCACGCAATGGGTGCCGACGTTGGCGCTGTACAGCGAGCGCCGCGGTGAGTTCAAGGCCTACCTGCGGTCCACACTGGGCGGCTTCGACTTCTCTGCCACGCGCGACCTCGGCGACCGCATGCCGCTGCGACTGGGGTACGCCTTCGAGTACGGCAAGACCGTCGCGCCGGCGGCCGCGTTCTGCGCCCTGTTCAACCGCTGCGATCCGGCCTCACGCGCGCCGCTCGAGGAGCTTGCCCCCCTCGGCGTGGCGAGCGCGACGCTCGCGCGCATCCGGACGGACAACCTGTTGAATCCCTCTCGCGGGTACGCGATGCGCACGGAAGCGCGCACGTCGCGCCTTGGGTCGTCGTCCGACCTGTATTTCAACAAGGGCACGGGGGACGTCGCGTGGTACCGGTCGCTCGGCGGGTCCGCGGTGCTCGCGTTCCGGGTCCGCGGCGGCGCGGTCTTCGGCAGGCGCCTGAGCCTCGCGGACTCCGGGTCGTTCATCCCGCCGCAGGAGCGCCTCTATGCGGGCGGACCGACGAGCGTCCGGGGCTTTCAGCAGAACGAGCTTGGCCCGGTGGTGTATATCGCTCGAAGTCGCGCGGTCGACTCCACGGTCGTGCTTGTCGAACCAGCGCAAGACACCATTTACACATTCTCGGTGAGCGGGGACACGGTCCAACCGCCCGACAGGTCCGTTCCGCTGGGCGGCAACGCGCTGGTCGTGACGAACCTGGAGCTGCGGCTGCGGGACCCTTTGTTTTTTCCGAATTTGTTGCAATACACGCTGTTTCTGGATGGTGGCGACGTGTGGACGCGGGGCGAGGACGGAGGCCAATTCAAGTGGACGCCGGGCTTCGGCGTGCGCGCGCTGACGGGGGTGGGCCCCATTCAGGTCAACATCGGATACAACGCATACCAGCGCGGCGCGGAAGCCATCTACTACAACCCCAACGTGAACACACTGGCGTGCGCGACGCCGGGCAACACTCTTCAGTATCGCCGCGGCCCCACGACTGACGGCCAGCTGGAGCCACTCTCCAACGAACGGTGTCCCAGCACGTTCACGCCGCCGCCCCGCGACCGCTTCCTGCAAAAGCTCACGTTCACCTTTTCGATCGGCGCAGATTTCTAGAACGATGAAACGTCGGCACCTCGTCGTCCTCATCAGCGCCGTCACGCTGCTCACGATCATCTTCATGATGGCCGTGACGATCGGCGTGGGCGTCGGCACCGATCAGGGACGCGAGCAGATCCGGCACATCATCGAGCGGGAGCTCGCCGGCCAGGTGCACGGGAAAGTCCACATCGGGCGCATCCGCCGGATCACGGTCACCGGGTTCACCCTCGACAGCTTCGCCATTCGCGACCTCGAGGACAGCCTGCTGGTGAGCCTCGGCCGGACACGCGTGCAGTACGACCCGCGCGACCTCCTGGATTCGAGGCTGCTGCTCCGGAACGTCGAGGTCGAGCATCCGGTGATTCGCCTCCGGCAGTACGAGAAGGGCGACTGGAACTTCCAGCGTATCTTCCGGGACGACGGCCGGTCCGCACCCGGCGTGCCCGGACGCAGGTTCGGGCACTACGTGGTGCTGGACTCGGTGCGTGTGCGCGACGGCGAGTTCATCCTCACGCGTCCGTGGGAGCCGGACGACACGCTGCGCGGCGCCAAGCGCGACAGCGCGATCAAGCGGAATCTCGCGAACCCCGAGCGCGAGATCCGGCGCAACACCGACGGCCTCACGCACACGCATCGCTGGGCGGACATGTCCGCGTTCCTGCCCCGCGTTCGCATCGCCGATCCGGACAGCTCGCGCTTCGGCCAGCTCTTCGTCGTGGAGCAGTTCGACGTCGAGGAGTTCGAGCCGCCGTTCTCGTTCCGCAACGGACGGGGACGCGTGGAGAAGCGCGGCGATTCCGTCTTCATCGACATGAAACACTTCGACCTGCCGGCGTCATCCGGGAGTGCAAATGGCAGGATCTGGTGGGGCAGCGGCCTGCCGGTCCGCGTGGATGTGCGCATCAAGGCCGACTCGGTGTCATTGAAAGACGTCGCCTGGGTCTACAAGACGCTGCCGCGCGAAGGCGGCGGCCCGACGGAGCTCCGCATCCGGAACAACGCGGACAACCTCCGTCTGATGGAGTACCAGCTCGCCAACATGGACATCCGCACGGGGAAGTCGCGCCTCGTGGGCGCGATGACGTTCGTCGCCGGCGGGCCTGTCCTCGGAGTGACGAACGTGAACCTGCGCGCCGCGCCGGTGAACTTCGACCTGTTCCGCACGCTCGCCGGCGAGCCGCTGCCGGTGGACTGGCAGGGGAACCTGTTCGGCACGGTTCGCGGACCGGGCGGTCCGCTCACGAACTTCGTGGTCGAGGAAGCCGACGTCACGTTCCACGACGCCCACGTGCGCGGGGCGGTCTCCCACCTCGGCGGCCGGGGCGAGCTCGACATCCTCGACCCGGAGCTCACCGCCTTCCACGGCTTCGAGGTGAACGTCGGCTCGCTCGACCTCCGATCGATCGAGTACCTGTTCCCCGCGTTTCCGCGCATCGGCGGCACGGTGGCCGGCACGGCGACGCTGGACTCCGTGTGGCTCGACGTTCGTTTCTCCAAGGCCAACGTCACGCATCAGAACGGCCCGGGCGATCCGACGCGAGTGACCGGGACCGGACGCGTCACCACCGGCGACGAGTTCATGTCGTACGACGTCGCCGTGAATGCGGAGCCCCTCTCGCTCACGATGATGTCGCGCGCGTATCCGCTGGGCCTGAAAGGCCTGATGTCCGGCCCGATAAAGGCCAAGGGGACGACGGACGATCTGGAGCTCACCATGGAGCTCGAGGGCGACGCGGGGCGCATCAGCTTCAGCGGCCGGGTGGACGCATATCCGCTCAACGTCGCGGCCCGCGGCGGCGGCAGGGTGGACGCGCTCGACCTGTCCAGACTGCTCGCAAGCGCCAACACGCTGCCCGGTCGCGTGACCGGCACGTACCAGCTGGTCGTGAAGGCGGACACGAACGACATCGCGACGCTCCAGGGCATCGCGTCGGCGCAGGTCGAGCGCGCGGACGTGGACGGCATCCGCATATTCGCGTCGCGCCTGAGGGCGCGGTTCGCGGACGGTCGCGTGCACGTGGACACCCTGCGCCTCGAGAGCACCGCCGCGACGCTGACGGCCGCCGGCGCACTCGGCATCGCAGAACGGACGTCCGACTCGCTCAGCTACCAGCTCAGCGTGGACTCGCTCGGTGGGCTGCGTCGCTATGTGTCGCGCCTGACGTCGGCTTTCCGGACGCCGGTGGCCGGTTCCGCCGCCGATTCACTGGCGGGTTCGATTACCGTGCTTGGATCCGCGCGCGGCTCGCTGCGGGAAATCGACGTCACCGGAAGACTCACCGGGACCAAGCTGTTCATACGACGCGAGGCCGGAAACGAGATCGCCGGCGCTTTTTCGATCGCGAACGCGCTGCGCGATCCACACGGCGACGCATCCATCCGATTCAAGGACCTGAACGTCGGCGGGATCGCACTCGACACGCTCGGCGCGACGGTGCGGTTCTCGGCGCCGCGACAGGGCGCATTCACGTTCGCAGCGCTCGCGAGCAACGGGGTGACGCTGGCGGCCAACGGCGATCTGGCGCTCGACGGCGGCACGAGCGTGACCATCCAGCGCGCCGAGCTGAGGACCGACAGCAGCCGCTGGTCGCTGCGCGCGCCCGCGCGGATTCAACGGCTCGCCAGCGGCGTCGCGGCGAATGGGGGAGGACCGAACGGCGGCGCGGGCGGCCTGAGCGTGGATTCGCTGGTGCTCGCCAACGGCCGCGGCGGGCGCATCTCGCTCGGCGGCGTGGTGCCCGACAGCGGGGGCGGGAGCGGCCAGATCCATTTCCGCGCCGACAGCGTCTCGCTGCACGACGTCGGGCGCGTCGCCCAGCTGCGCGCTCCATTTTCCGGGTGGGCGCAGGTCAGCGCGCGAGGCGAAGGCACGGTCGCGGCGCCCCGGCTCAACATGCAGGCGCGTCTCACGGACGTCCGATACGGCGGCGCCCGGCTGGAGCAAGTGGTGGCGACGGCCGATTACACCAACCGTCGCGCCCAGGTGGCCCTGGATCTCGCGCGGGGCGGACGCACCGCGCTCGTCGCGCGCGGCTCGCTGCCGATCGAGATGCGGTACTTCGGCGCCCGACTGCTCGACGACTCGCTGCGCGGCACGATACGCACCGACAGCGCGAGCTTCGACCTCATCGAGGCCGTGGTTCCGGGGCTGCGCGATGCGACGGGAAAGCTGGTGGCGAACGTCGACGTCGGCGGCACCTGGAAGCATCCCGACGTCAGCGGCGCGCTGCGCGTGGAGAACGGCGAGGTGACGCTCGACACGCTCGGCATCCGCATGCGTGGCGTGAACGTGGATATCGCACTCTTTGGCCACCGCGACAGCCTTGCCATCCGGCGGTTGGGCGGCTGGAGCGGCGCCAGCGCGGCGGATTCGCTCTCGCTCACGGGCTACGTGGCCTACCGCGATTTCGACAATCCGTATCTCAACCTGCGGATGGACGCCCGCACGTTCCGGGTGTTCGACAAGCGTGCGATCGCGCGGCTGGACGTCAGCACGGATCGCAACGGGATGCGGCTGCGCGGCCAGCTGCGCGGTGCCACCCTCACCGGTGCCCTGGTCGTGGATCGCGGCACGATCTTCCTTCCCGATCCGGAGATCGCGCGCAAGCAACTCGACGACCTGTCGCGGCTTCGCGACGATACCACCCTCGACCGCCGCTACGTCCCGACACCGCCGTCCAGGCTGCTGGAGTCCATCCTCATCGACGACGTGCGGATCACACTGGGGGACGAAGTGCGGCTGCGCTCACGCGAGGCCGACATCGCGCTGGCCGGTTCGCTGAATGTCCAGCGCACGTCGCGGCGCCGGCGCGGGACGATCCTCGGAGTGGGAAG
Source organism: uncultured Gemmatimonadaceae bacterium (assembly GCA_963724885.1). Lineage (GTDB taxonomy): Bacteria > Gemmatimonadota > Gemmatimonadetes > Gemmatimonadales > Gemmatimonadaceae > DASPMP01. The sequence goes on from CAVRWG010000005.1 coordinate 2,497,895, forward strand.
GGACACCGGCGCGGATTCACTGGTTCTCGCGCTCGACGGCGTCCTGGTCGCCGAACGCGGGACGTACACCCTTCCGCTCGGGCCCCTCATCCAGCGCGAGTTCCAGGTGGAAGAAGGTGGAACGATCACCTTCTACCCGACGCCCGAGCTCGCGCCCGAGCTGAACATCAGCGCGCTCCACACGGTGCGGACCGCAAGCGGCACGGATCTCCGGATTCGCGTCCGGATCACCGGTCCCCTGCTCCCGAATCCCATCGTGACTCTGGAGAGCGCGGAGAGCTTCACGCTGTCGCAGTCCAACCTCGTCAGCCATCTGATCTTCGGACAGCCGGAGTTCGAGCTGGGCACGGAGTCGCGCAGCTACCTGCAGCTCGCCGCTCAGACGGTGTTCCCCACCTTGTCGAGCTTCGGCGCATCGCAGCTCCGCAGCTCACTGGGGTCCTTGGGCGACATCGTGCAGCTCCGGCCCGGCTCATTCGAGCGCTCGCCACTCACCAGCGGCGCCGGCCAGGACCGCAGGTTCAGCTTGACGGAAGCCATCCTGACGTCCCGAATTGGCGCGGAAAAGCAGATCACGAACAACCTCTTCGTGAGCGTCAGCACGCCCATCTGTCAGTTCGGCGGAGCAGGCGACGAGAACTCGTCCTCGCAACTGCTCGAGGTGGTCAACGGACTGACCGGCAAGATCGAGTATCGCCTCTCCCGTGACGCGTCGCTCAAGGCCGGTAAGGAGCCGAGCGCGATGGTGTGCGGACGGGCCACGACGGGTCGCGTGGTCCCTACGCCGTCACAGTGGGGCTTGTCGCTGTTCAAGACCTGGAGGTTCTAGATTGGTGTTGGGTGTTGGGTGTTGGGTGCTAGGTGGTGGGTGTTGGACAACCGTCAATTCCAGTCACCCAACACCCAACACCGATCACCCATGACTCAACTACAAGAACACGACGCGATGATCTGCCGCGCATGCGGCAACGAGGAACGCGCGTCCGAGGGCTATCCCTGCGTCCATTGCGGCACGTTCATCTGCGTGATGTGCAACATGCGCGGGGTGGTGCGCTGCAAGGACTGCCAGCAGAAAACGGGATTGCCGGCGGCCGATCCGCCGCCGGCGTGAGCGCGGACCTGTCCGCGGTGGGGATCGTCGTCGGGCATGCGACGGACCCCACCGGCTCCACCGGCCTCACGGTCATTCGCGGCGTGGAGAACGCGATGCGCGGCGCCGCGTGCGTATTCGGGCGCGCGACAGGCACGCGCGAGATCGAAGCGCTGGACCCGACGCATCAGTCGGGTCGCGTGGACGCGCTGCTGCTCACGGGCGGCTCCGCGTACGGCCTCGACGCCGCCGCCGGGGTCATGCGCTGGATGGAGGAGCGCAAGCGCGGCTTCGACGTTGGCGTCGGTGTCGTGCCGATCGTGCCGGCGGCCGTGATCTTCGACCTCACGTTCGGCGACGCGCGCGTACGTCCAACCGCCGAGATGGCCTACGTCGCCTGTGAATCGGCCCGGGCCAACGGCATCGCGGAAGGTTCTGTCGGCGCCGGCGCCGGCGCGACCGTGGGAAAAAGCGCGGGCCGGGAGCACATGATGAAGGGCGGATTCGGCTGCGCGCTGTACGAGGTCGGCGACGCCGTCGTTGCCGCGATGGCCGTGGTGAACGCGCTCGGCGATGTGCGGTCCGCGGACGGCCGGATCATCGCCGGGGCCCGTGGTGCCGCCGGCGAGTTCGTCGATGGCGCCCGGGTGCTCGCGAACGCCAGCGCCGGGGGCAGATTCGGAAGCCTCACGCCGCAGCACACGACGCTGTGTGTCATCGCCACGAACATGTCGCTGGAACGAAGCGAGCTCGCCCAGCTCGCGCGCGCGGCCGGCGCCGCGCTGTTTCGCCGCATCACTCCGGTGGGCACGTCGTTCGACGGCGACATCGTGTTCGCGCTGTGCCGGCCGGACGGCCCACGCGGCGCGCTGATGCCGCTCGAGATCACGGCGGCGGCCGCCCTGGAAGACGCGATCGAGCGCGGCGTCAGGCTCGCGGTCGGACGCGCCGGTGTCCCCGGCCTGGCCGACAAGACGCGATGAAGGCCGGGTTGCATGCGCCGGGGCGCGCGATGATTCGCACCCCGATCGCGCCGATGTACGCCGAGCCCTACGTCGCCAGCGTCCAGATCTCGCAGCGGCTCGCGGGACAGGCGGTGGAGCTGGTCGAGGCGCAGGACGACTGGCTGCTCTGTCGCGGGAGCGACGGCTACGAGGGCTGGATCCACAGCGGCTTCCTGGACCAGGCACCGGCGCAATCGTCGAACGGCCGGCGTCTGTCGCTGGGCTGCGTGGCGCGTGTCATGAATGACGGAACGCGCGCGCTGCCACTCGGGGCGTGGCTGGCCCGGGACGAAGTCGTGGCGGTCGGCGATGCCGTCGCGGAGAAGGACCTCGCCACGCGCTTTCCACGCAGCGCCGACGCCATCACGCGCTCGGCGCTGAGTCTGTTTCAGGGAACGCCGTACCTGTGGGGTGGTGTGACGCCCTGGGGCGGCGACTGCTCCGGCTTCGTGCAGACCATTTTCGGGCTGCACGGCGTTCCGCTTCCGCGTGATTCGTGGCAGCAGTCGGAGTCCGGGTCCGACGCGGGCCCGCTCGACGACCTGCGCGCCGCGGACCTGGCGTTCTTCTCCGACCGGGAGGATCGGCGCGTGACGCACGTGGCGATCGCGCTTGGGCGTCGCGGGCTGGTGCACCTGGCGCTGGGACGCGGCGGCTACGCGACCGAGGATCTCTCGGACTTCGCGGACGAGTACGTCGCGAAGCTGCGGGCGCGGTTTCTACGGGCCAGGCGGGTGCTCTGACATCGCGCCAGAATGGGCCGTCGCGGAATCAAGGTCCTAACAACTGAAACAACCGGATTAGTCGGATGTGATCGGATCAATCGGCAAACAGCGAGAGAGCAAAGATCTGTTTTCTTGATCCGGCGAATCCGAAGGAGTCCGCAATGATCCGGTCCTTAAACGGTTAGCGCCAGTCGAATGGGAGGTCTCGCCGCGCGTATCCTGACGTCAGGAGAACATCCCGCCGGGAGGCCTGACCGCCGCCGCCGTTCGCACCTGCACCGGGACCTCGGCGCTTTTCTTGTCGTCGAGCGAGACCGTCATGTGGTAGGATCCGGCCCCGTCGATCGGCAGGTCGATCTGCGCGATGAGCGGCAAATCCATCTCGGTCACGCCGCCCGGCGGCTGCCCGACGTTCAGCTCGCCGGTGCTCGTCCACAGCTCGCTGCCGCCGGGATTGATCCAGCGCAGCGTCACCGTGTGACGTCCCACGTCGGCCGCCGACCCCTTGAGATGCACGACGAGATGCGCGCGCGGATGCACCGCGGGGATCGCTCCCACCTGCAGTGCATCGAAGACGCCGAGCACATTCAGCTTTCCTTCCTGCGACAGGTTCGCGGCGTCGGCGAATACGGCGAAAGCAACTTCCATCTGGCGCAACATAGACTGCCCTTTCCGACGCGTCTACTTTTCGAACGCATGTCCCGCCACGCATGACGCGATCGTCCGTCGTCCTCGCCGAAGTCGCCGTCGTCGTCATGGCGCTCATCTGGGGCGTCAACTACAGCGTGATGAAGTACGCGACCGGAGTCATGCCGCCTGTGGCCTACAACGCGCTCCGGGTCACTCTCGGCGCCGTCGTTCTCGCGGCGATCGCGCTGCTGTGGGGTGGCGCCGCGCCGAGTCGCCGCGATGCGTTCGCGCTGCTCGCGCTCGGTACGCTGGGCAACGGGATCTATCAGATCCTCTTCGCGGAGGGCATCTCGCGCACGCGAGCCGGCGAAGCCGCGCTCGTCGTCGGCGCGTCGCCGGCGCTGATCGCGCTCTTCGGCCGCATCGCCGGCGTGGAGCGCGCCGACACGCGCCGCCTCGTGGGAATCGGTCTTTCGATCTTCGGCGTGATGCTGATCGTGCTCGGCCGCGCGGCCAGTGGCGACGCGTCGCAGGGCGGGTCGCTGCTGGGCGACCTCATGGTCCTGGCCGGCGGCGTGTGTTGGGCCGTCTATACCATCCTGCTCACGCCGTACACGCGACGCGTCGGAGGCTTCTGGGTCATCGCGCTCACCATGATCGGCGGCTCGGTCGTGCTGCTCGCGGCCGGCGGTCGCGCCATCGCTCGCCTGGATTGGAGCGCCGTGCCGCGGCCAGCGTGGGTGGCGATGCTCTATGGCGGGCTCGGCGCGCTCGTGGTGGCGTATATGCTGTGGTATCGCGGCGTCAAGGTACTGGGACCCACGCGCACGGCGCTCTACGCCAACCTGCAGACGCTCATTGCGCTGCTGGTCGCGTGGGTCTGGCTGGGCGAGACGCCCACGCTGTGGCAAACGGTCGGCGCCGGCACCATCGTTGGTGGAGTACTGCTCACGCGCGTTCCCGCGTCCGAAGCCTCATGAGGCTGGTTCTCTTCGACATCGACGGCACGCTGCTGCTCTCCGATGGAGCCGGACGCCGCGCGATCCACCGGGCGCTGATCGAGGTCTTCGGAACCACCGGGCCGGAGGACTATCACTTCGACGGCAAAACGGACCCGCAGATCGTCCGCGAACTGATGCGCCTCGCCGGACACGGCGACACCCGCATCGACGCCGACATGCAGCGCCTGCTCGAGCGTTACGTCGAGTGTCTCCACGAGGAGCTGGCGTCGCCCGACCATCACCCCTACACGCTGCCGGGCGTGCCGGTCCTGCTCGACGCGCTCGAGGCGCGATCCAACGTCATCGTCGGACTGCTCACCGGGAACCTCGAGCCCGGCGCTCGCGCCAAGATCGAGGCGGTCGGTCTGGACTTCGGCCGTTTTCGCGTTGGCGCGTTCGGGTCCGACCACGAGCTGCGCCCCGAGCTGCCGGCCATCGCGCGCGAGCGCACGCGGCACCAGCTCGGGGTCGATCTGCGAGGCGACGCCATCGTGGTCATCGGCGACACGCCGGCGGACCTGACGTGCGGCGAGTCGCTCGGCGCGAGCGCCATCGGCGTCGCCACCGGGAGGTATTCCGTGGACGAGCTCCAGCGGCACGCTCCGGTAGCGGTGTTCCGGGATCTCTCGGACACGGACGCCGTGATAGGGGCGATTCTTCGTGTCTGACATGGAGGAGGAGCGCGTCAGGGATCCGCGCGAGGTGGAGTACGGCGAGCTGCCGGAGTTGACGCGCGCGCTGCGCGCCCTCGGTTCCGCGCGACGCAGCGGTGGGTCGCTGCAGTCGCAGTTCTTCCACCCCCTCCTGGATGCGCGGCGTCGCGCGGCGGACGCGAAAAGCCCCGCCGCACGTGTGCGGGCGTTCGACGCGGCCGAACTGCGCCGCGCCCTCGACGGCTCCATACAGCGGATCGTGTCGGAGTGGCCCGATCGACGCGAGCCGATCCGTCGCGCGCTTCGCGCCGAGCTGACGGAGCGGGTGAGCGTCTACACGCGCGCGCTGCGGACGCTGTCGGAGTCCGCGGCGGAGGCGCTCGCCGCGGACGAGGCCGCGCGCCTGGCGGCGTGGCGGAGCTGGACCGTCCAGCTCGCCGCGGTGTTCGACGCGGCCGACCGGGGGTGGATCGCGCTGCGATCGGCCGTGGAGGCGCTCCCCGGCGGCAAGGGCGTGGGAATGGCGGGAATGGAAGGGCGGGAGGCAAACGGCGGGAAGTAGCGCTGGTGCCGTCAATCCCGATACATTCTGTCGGCAATGGGAGCCCGTATCCTCGCAGCCACAGTCGCCGTCGTCGGCCTGGTGTGCGCCAGCCCGCTGGTCGCGCAGGAGAACCCGGTGCGGCGGGTCGCGAACATCGTCAGTGTCGCCGTGGAGGAGTACGCGCGCGGCGTGGACGCGCAGGGCAAGCTGATCCTGCAGATCGAGTATCAGGAGGCGACCGATTTCCTGGCCGACGCGCGCGCCCAGGCGGCCCGGCTTCCGGGAGAGAAGTCCGCCGCCGCTCGCGCGGTTCTCGACTCCATCATTGCCGGCGTCGAAAAGCGCATGCCGCCCGCCGACGTGAAGGCGTTGGCGCAGCGCTTCGCCGCAGCGCTGGGGAGCGAAGCCGCACTCGAGTTGCCGAAACAGGCGGTTGATCTCGCGGAAGGACGCCGGCTGTTCGAGAGCAGCTGCGCGTCCTGCCATGGCCTGTCGGGCAAGGGAGACGGGCCCGCGGGCCGCGGCATGAACCCGGCGCCCCCAGCGGTCGGCGACGCGGCGGCGATGCGAGAGGTATCTCCGGCCACCATGTATCGCATCGTGTCCGTGGGCATCGGCGGAACTCCGATGCCCGCGTACGGTGGCCTGCTCACGCCGGATCAGCGCTGGAACATCGTGTCGTATCTGATGTCGCTGCGCGCAACGCCGAAGCAGGTGGCGGAAGGCGAGGGCTTGTACACGCAGGGCTGCATGCAGTGCCACGGAGCGCTCGGCGCCGGCGACGGCGCGTTTGCGAGAGCCCTGACCCGTCTTCCACAGGAAATCGGGTCATTCTCGTGGCAGGCGTCGCACAACGATCTCGACCTCGAGCAGGTCGTACGCGAAGGCATGTCGGGCACCGCCATGCCACCGGCCCCGGCGCTCTCCGTCGAACAGGTGCGCAGTGTGGTCGCGTACCTGCGCACGATGCCGCTCAAGACGACGCCGAACGGCAGCCACATAGCCGCGGAGCGCGGGAAGGACGGCGCCGCCACGGCGGGGGCGGTGTTGTCGCTGCTGGAACAGTCGCTCACGGCGGCGCGCGCCGGGCGGGCGAGCGACGCCGCCGACCGCGCGTTCGACGCGTATATCGCGTTCGAGCCGATGGAAACGCGGGCACGCGCGCGGAGCCCCGGCCTCGTGGCGAACATGGAGAAGTTGTTCGCCGATTTCCGAGGGGCCGTTCGTGCCGGCGACCTGCGGTCCGCGGAGCGCGCGCGCGACGTGATCGAGACGACGATGCCATCGGTGGTCGATCTCACCAGGCCGCCCGGCAGCGGGTTCGAGGCGTTCTGGCAGTCTTTCCTCATCATTTTCCGCGAAGGGCTCGAGGCGATCCTGGTGATCGGGGCCATCGTGGCCTTCCTGCTCAAGACGGGACACCGCGAGCGACTCAGGTCCATCTGGATTGGCGTAGGCTCAGCGCTCGTGGCGAGCGCGGTCGCCGCGGTCGTGCTGCAGACACTCCTCGCCGCCATGCCGGCGACGCGCGAGATCGTGGAAGGCATCACGCTCCTCGTCGCCGTCGCGGTGCTGTTCTCGGTGAGCTACTGGCTGATCTCCAAGGTGGAGGCGGCCAAGTGGCAGCAGTTCATTCGCGAGAAGGTGACCAACGCGCTCGAGCACGGAGGCGGGCGAGCGCTGGCCTTCGTCGCGTTCCTCGCCGTGTTCCGCGAAGGCGCTGAAACCGCGCTGTTCTACCAGGCGCTCTTCAACGAAGGCGCGCGCGTCGTGCTGCCGATTTCACTCGGCATCATGGCCGGCGCAGTGATGCTGGCGGTGATCTTCACGCTGTTCTATCGCTTCGGCGTCCGCATCCCGCTGCGCCAGCTCTTCGGGGTGACGAGCGTACTGCTGTACTACATGGCGTTCGTCTTCATCGGGAAGGGAATGCGCGAGCTGCAGGAAGGGAACGCGATCTCGATCACGATCATCCCGGGTGCGCCACACGTCGAGGTGCTCGGGCTCTATCCGACGGTCGAGACGCTTCTCGCCCAGCTCGTGCTGCTGGTGCTGTTCGTCATCGCGCTGCTGCAGACCTTCTGGCCCAAGCGCGCCGTCGCCCTGCCGACGATGCCGTCCGACTCGACCGCCACGGCGCTGGTCGAGGCGCAGCTCGCGCAGATGCGCGCCGAGCAGGACGCCCTGCGCGACAGGATCCGGGCACTCGAGGCTACGCTGTCCCGCGAAACGACCGGGTCGCGCTAGCCAACCACGTTCGCCCCGGTCTCGCTGCGGCGCGCGAAACCCTTCGCTCGACTATGGCAATACTGCCAGGAAGGGCGCATGGCAGCATTGCCATCAGCTCTTCGCTGCCGCGCCCTCAAGCCGTCACGGTCTGCGGACGAGCGCGGCGCTGGTACAGGATTACTGCGCCGAGCGCGATCGCGGCGAGCGCAATCATCTGCGCGATCGTCAGGCCGATGGCCAGCGTGTCGTCCTTGGCCCGAAAGAACTCCACGACGAACCGCTCGATGCCCGCGAGCACGCACCAGACGCCGAACAGCCAGCCTTCCCTTTGCGGGTGGCGCCGCAGCCGCCAGATGATCGCGAACATGGCCATGGCCATCGCCACCTCGTACAGCTGTGTCGGATGGACGGCGACCACCGTCGCGGGATCGGTGCCGGGCGGGAACGAGACGCCGAACTCCCGCTGCATGATCCCGGCGGTGGACGGCGGCGCACCCTCCGGAAACTGCGTCGCGATCGGCCCGTCCCATGGGCGGCCGTAGTCGTCGCCGACGCCCCAGCATCCCGTGCGTCCCACTGCGTACGCCGCTGCGAGCGCGGGCGCGCCCACCTCGAGCGTGCGCCAGATGGGCACCTTCTTGTAGCGCGCGATGAGCAGCACCCCGATGGCGCCGCCGATCAATCCGCCCCAGAACACGAACCCGCCGCGCGTGAACAGCGCGTCCCAGTTCCCCAGTACGATCACGAAGTACAGCTTCGCCCCGAGCAGGCCACCGATCACGGCGCCGAATATCATGTCCGCGATCGGCGCGGGATCGTGGCCGAGGCGCCGCATCTCCTCCTGCGAGATGAACTGCGCGACCACGAAGCTCAGTACCACCGCGATACCGAAGGCCGTGAACTGGAGCGGCCCGATCGAGAACTGGAAAGGATGGTGCACGATCGGGCCGATGGCGGCGAGCACGATGGAGGTCACTCGATCAAACCGGGCAGAGGCAGCGAAGCGTAAGCATTGAGGTCAGGGCCGGAACGGAATCCGCGCTCGAGGTGGAACAACCCGGCGCGCGCGATCATCGCCGCGTTGTCGGTCGCGAGCCGACCGCTCGGAGCATAAACTGCCGCGCCGGCCGTCGCCATGCGTGCACGCATGGCATTCACCAGTGCGTTGTTGCCGGCCACCCCACCGCCGAGCACCACGCGCTCGCGCCGGAATTGCTCCACCGCGCGTGCAGTCTTCTCGACGAGGGTCTCCACCAGAGAATCCTGGAAGGCGAGAGCGATGTCCGCGTCCGCTGGCCGCTCACCGTTTGCCGCTTGCCGAACTTCGTTCAAGACAGCGGTCTTGAGCCCGGAGAACGACAGGTCATAGTAGTCCGCGTCGCCCGGGCGCTGGTCGCGGCGCAGCATGGGTCGGGCGAACCGCACGCGATTCGGGGTACCGTCCAGCGCGAGCCGCTCGAGATGCGGCCCGCCGGGATAGGGAAGGCCCAGCAGCTTGGCGACCTTGTCGAAAGCCTCCCCGGCGGCGTCGTCGCGCGTGCGGCCGAGCATCCGGTAGCGTCCCCACGCCTCCACGTCCACGATCATCGTGTGGCCGCCGGACACGAGCAGCGCGGTGAACGGCGGCACGGCTTCGCGATGTTCCAGCGACGTCGCGAAGAGGTGGCCTTCCATGTGGTGCACGCCCACGACCGGGCGTTCCAGTGCCGACGCCAGCGCCTTGCCGAAGCTCACGCCCACCAGCAGCGCTCCCACGAGGCCCGGCCCGATGGTCGTCGCGATCGCGTCCAGCGACCCCAGCTCGGCATGCGCTTCGGCCAGGGCCCGGCGGCTCACGGGCTCGATGGCCGTGAGGTGCGCGCGCGACGCAAGCTCCGGCACCACACCCCCGAACACGCGGTGCACGTCCTGGGAGAGGATCACCAGCGAACGCAGCTCGACGTCGTCGCCCGTTCCGTCGAGCACCGCGACCGAGGTCTCGTCGCACGACGTCTCGATGCCCAGCACCCGCATCAGGGCCGCACCGGACGGAACACGGCCTTCACCTGCATTGGTCGAACGATCACGCCCAGGCCGGTGGTGTCGAGATCCACGAGATGCGTCAGTGTGTCGAGCGCGATGCTGTCGGACGCGGTGGGGATGAACCGGAGCTGCGCCACCGTGCGGCGTGGGCCCAGGACTGTCACGCTGTCCGGATCCAGCAGCACGCCCACCGTAGGCGTGCCCACGGGCGCGCGCACCCAGATGCCGGAGCGCACCGGTACCTGCCGGCTCGCCGTGGGCTCGAAGCGCAGGGTGAGGGATTGTGGCTGCACGTCGCGCACGATGACGCCCACGCCGTCCGGAACCTCGACGTCGCTGGTGCGCAGCGTCAGCACCAGCGTGTCGGGCACGTCGCCCCCGATGGGTCGCCGGATCACCAGCGGCGTATTGGCCAGCTTGAGGATCTCGCTGGGACGTCCCAGCACCAGCGCGCGGACCGCGGGCGGCGGGTCGCGCAGCACCAGGGCGCTGTCGAGCCGCGGCGTGAAGCGTACGCTTGCCACGTCCTCCGTCGGCTCGCGAGCGGCCACGAGGAACCACATGACGAGCGCCAGGCCAACCGCCGCGGCTTTCATCGGCAGCTGCTCCGTGAACGCGGCCTTCAGGATCCTCCTCCAGTCAGCCGCCCTGCGCCCGGCGGGGATCACGATCCGAGCAGGTCCCGCACCAGGGCGACGTTCCCCGGCGAGGACCAGTCCTCCGGCCCGATCCACTTCTTCCTGATGGTGCCGTCGCGCGCGATCACGAACGTCTCGGGATAGCCCGTCACCTGATACGCGCGGTCGATCGACCGTGTCGAATCGAGCAGGATGTCGAACGTCACACCCAGCCCCCGCGCGAATGCGCGCACGGAGTCCGCGCCCACGAAGTCGTCGACGCTCACCGCGACGATGCGCAGGTTCGTGTCGGGCACCAGTCGGCGCAGCCGCTCGAAGCTCGGCATCTCCACGATGCACGGCGGACACCAGGTGGCCCAGATGTTCAGCACCACCACCTTGCCCCGGTAGTCCTCCAGCGTGCGCACGCGATTGCTGCCGTCCACGGCGCGCGCCTCGAACGACGGCGCGCGCGATCCCACCTCCACGGGGAACAGCTGGTCGCGCATGACGTACGCGCCCAGGCCGAGGGCGGTCCCCACTGCCGCGACGATGCCGAGGACCATCAGCCACTGCTGGCGCAGCGTCATCCTACACCCCCGTCGCGCATGCGGCGCGCAGCGCGGCGATCTCGCTCCGGGGATCGCGCGCGGAAAACATGGCGTGTCCGGCGACGAACGTGTCGGCGCCCGCGTCGATACACGCGGCCGATGGTCTCGCGGTTGATGCCGCCGTCCACTTCGAGAAACGCCTTCGCCCCGGCGGCGTCGAGCAGGGCGCGCGCGCGCTGCACCTTCCCGACGGAGTGCTCGATGAACTGTTGCCCGCCGAAGCCGGGATTCACCGTCATGATCAGCAGCAGGTCCAGGTCGGGCACCACCTCGCGCACCGAGTCGACAGGCGTCGCGGGGTTGAGCGCCACGCCGGCGGAGCAGCCGAGCTCGCGGATGCGCTGGAGCTGCCGGTGGAGATGCGGCGCCGCCTCCGCGTGAATGGTGAGTCCGGTGGCGCCCGCGCGCGCGAAGTCGTCGAAGTACTTCTCGGGCTCCACGACCATGAGATGCACGTCGAGTGGAAGCGTGGTCACGCGCCGCAGCGTCTCGATCACCTTGGCGCCGAACGTGAGGTTGGGCACGAACCGGCCATCCATCACGTCCACGTGCATCCAGTCGGCGCCGGCGGCCTCGCACATCGCGACCTCCTCGGCGAGCCGCGCGAAGTCGGCGCTCAGCAGCGACGGCGCAATGCGCACGTGTCTCCCCGCGGCGTCGCGGGACACGCCGTGCGGAGTCACGGCGATCGGCCGACGCTGATGCTCACGCGCGAGCCGGCGGTGGTCTGAGTGCCCGCCGCCGGCGACTGCGACACCACGACGGCGGAGGCGTCCGAGATGGCGCCGGTCATCTCGCCCACCGCCAGCCCGACCTGTCGCAGCAGCTGGGTCGCGTCCGACACAGGCCGGCCGACGACGTCGGGAACGATGACGGTCGTGGGCCCGGCGCTGACGACCAGCGCCACGCTGCTCGGCAGCGGTGCCTGCATGCCCGGCCGGGGCTTGGCGTCGATCACCGCGCCGAGCGGCTCGTTGCTGGCGCGCACGGTCACCTCGCCGGCGTCGAAGCCCGCGACCTCGAGAGCGTTCAGGGCCTGCTCGCGACTCATGCCGATGACGCCGGGAATGGTACCGAACCGCGGGCCCGAGCTGACCACCAGGGAGACGCGCGCCCCTGGCGCGTCCCGCGTCTCCGGCGGCGGCTGCTGGTCGAGCACGGTGCCGCGCGGCGCGGCGTTGTGGAAACGCGTCTCGCCGCGATCGCCCTTGAAGCCCTTGGTCTCCAGCTGACGCACCGCGTCCGAGTAGGTCAGGCCGATGACGTTGGGAACGCGCAGGTTCCTGGGGATGACCCCCGCGGGGAATACGAAGAACGCCACCACCAGATACGCGAGCAGGAACCCGCCCGCGAGCGCGATGAAGTACGGAAGCTGGCGTCTCAGCCAACCGCGCCACGTCACGCCACTCTCCGGAGCCTGGCGGCAAATGCGCCGTCGGTTCCATGCCGCTGCGGCAGCACGCGCAGGCGGCCGGCGTCGAGCACCGTCGCCGGAACCGCGCCCTCCGCCGGCGGTTCCAGCCGCCACTCGCGCTGCTCGGCCAGGAACCGCTCCACCTGCGCGTCATTCTCCTCCGTCTCGAGCGAGCAGGTGCTGTACACCAGGAGCCCTCCGGGCGCCACGACGGACGACGCGGCCCGCAGGATCTCGCGCTGGAGCGCGGCCATGACGGCGAGGTCCGACGGCTTCACACGCCAGCGCGCGTCGGGGTGGCGCCGGTAGGTTCCGGTGCCGGTACAAGGCGCGTCGATCAATACGACGTCCGCCTGCCTGATCGCCGGCCGGCGAGCATCCGCGACGTAGGGGAATACGCTCGTCAGCTCCATGCGCTGCACGTTCTCGATGACGCGACGCATGCGCCCGAACGAGAGGTCGCTCGCGAACACCGCGCTCGCCTTGCGCGCCAGCTCGACGGACTTGCCGCCCGGCGCCGCGCACACGTCGGCCGCGACGGCGCCTTCCGGGATCGCCGCGTACCTGGTGACGAGCGTCGATCCCGGATCCTGCATGTGAAACAGGCCCTGCCGGAAAGCGCCCAGCTCGGTGAGGCCGCTCACGGGACTCGCGAGCACGATGCTGTCGTGCACCAGCGGCGCGTCGCTCACGGTGACCCCGGCCGCCTCGAGCATCGCCTCCACCTGCTCGCGCACGGCGTGAACGGGACGCGCGACGAGCGGCGGCTCCGTGTTGTTTGCCTGGAGCAGGCGACGAGTCTCGTCCTCGCCCCACCGCGCCACCCAGCGCGCCACGAGCCAGCGGGGGTGCGATTCGGCGAGCGCCAGCGCATCGATCGGATCGGCGGGCGGCTCGACCGGGGCGCGTCACCCTCGCGCTCCAAACGGCGCAGCACCGCGTTGGCCAGCCGGCTCGGGCCCATGCCATGGCGCCGCTTCGCCAGCTCCACGGTTTGCGCGATGGCCGCGTACGCGGGAACGCTGCGCATGCGCAGCAGTTGATACGCGCCCAGCCGCAACAGGTCGAGCACATCGCCGTCGAGTCGGCCGAGTCCGCCGCGCACCCTCGCTTCGAGCAGCGCGTCCAGCCAGGCGCGGCGGCGCAGCATTCCGTACACGAGTTCGCGAGTGAACCGCCGGTCGCGCGGGTCGAGCGACGCCGTCTGCCGGTCGAACGAACCGTCGAGCAGCTCGCCGCGTCGCAAGTCCGCACAGATCTCGGCGGCGACGTGGCGCGCCTCGGTCACTCCCCCCGACCGGACAGCGGTGCGGGCGCCCGCGTCATCATTCATGTCGCAAAGATACTTGCGCCGTCACTCCGAGCGAAGCGATCCCGGTCACCCCGAGGGGCTGCAGTTGTCGTCACATAAAGGGATCGCCTGGCGCGACCCCACGTCCGCGCGCCCACTCGGCGCCCGAGATCCGCTTCTTGCCCGCCGGCTGAACCTGGGGCACGCGCACGGCGGCCTCGCCGCACGCCACCACGAGCGCGTCACCCTCGAGCCCCATCACCACACCGGGCGCGTGCCGTTCCGTGGACGGCGCCGGACGCGCGCCGAAGAGCTTCACGTCCTGGCCGCGGAGTGTCGTGAACGCTCCGGGCCTGGGATCGTACGCGCGAATGGTTCGACCCACGGATCGCGCGTCGAGCGACCAGTTCACACGTGTCGATTCCCGCGTGATCTTGGGCGCGTAGGTCGCCAGCGCCTCGTCCTGCGGCGCCTCGCTCGCCTTGCCCAGCTCGAGTAGCGCAAGCGCCTCGACCACCGCGGCAGCGCCGAGCTCCGACAGCCGGAGCGCGAGCTCGCCGTACGTTTCGTCGCCGAGGATGTCGGTGCCCAGCTGCAGGATCACGGGCCCGGCATCGAGTCGCTCGACCATGCGCATGATCGAGACACCCGTCCGCTCCCGCCCTTCGCGGATCGCGGCCTGGATCGGCCCGGCACCGCGCAAGGCCGGCAGCAGCGACGCGTGAATGTTGATCGTTCCCCGCCCGGGGAGATCGATTACCGCGCGCGAAAGGATGTGACCATACGCCACGACCACCGAGACGTCCGGCTCGAGCCGGCGCAGGTGCGCCAGGAACTCCTCGCCGCGCGGCTTCTCCGGCTGGAGAACCGGGAGACTTTCCTCGAGGGCGACGGCCTTCACCGGAGGCGGCTGGAGCTTGGACCGGTGTCGGCCCACCGGCTTGTCCGGCTGCGTCACGACCGCGGTGACGTCGAAGCCCTCGCCCAGCAGCGCGCGCAGCGCCGGCGTCGCGAAATCCGGCGTGCCCCAGAAGAGCACGCGCACTACAGCTCCTCGTCGCTATGGTGCTCCGCCATCTCTTCCGCGGTCAGCCGCCGCACGTTGCCGGGATAGCGATCCCGGGCCTTGGACCATTTCGCCAGCGCGGCTCGCCGCTTCAAGACGCTCAGATAGTCGATGAACAGCTTTCCGTGCAGGTGGTCGATCTCGTGCTGCAGGCACCGCGCGAGCAGCTCGGCCCCCTCCACCGTGAACGGCTTGCCGTCGCGGTCCAGCGCCTTCACCACGACGCGCTCCGACCGCTCGACATCGCCGAAGACATCCGGAATGGAAAGGCAGCCCTCCTCGCCTTTCACCAGATCGGACGACAACACCACGATCTCGGGATTCACCAGCGCGAGCGGCTGTTTCCCGCCCTCGACGTCCACCACCGCGATGCGCTCTGTGCGCCCCACCTGCGGCGCGGCAAGGCCGATTCCCTGGGCCGCGCGCATCGTGTCGAACAGGTCGTCGATCAGGCGCTGCACATCCCCGGTGACCTCGGCGACGGGCTTTGTCTCCTGACGCAGGATCGGGTCGCCCAGTACGCGGATGTCGAGAATGCTCACGCCGCGGACGTCGGGGCAGCGGTCGGAGCGACGATCTTGGCGATGCGCCCTCGCTCGACGATGAAGCGCGACTCGGCGGACTTGACCGTGACCTCGTCGTCCATGGCCGGCGTCGGCTTGCCGTCCTTCAGGCCGTCCTTGATGTGGATCACCTCGGCGATGATGCCGCCCGTGGTGACGACGCGGTCGCCGCGCTTGAGGTTGCGGAGCGCCTCCTCGTGCTGCTTCCGCTGCCGCTGCTGCGGGCGGATGATGAGGAAGTAGAAGATCAGGAAGATCAGGCCGAACTGGAACAGCAGCGGCATGTAGGAGCCGCCGCCACCGCCGCTGGCGGGCGCCTGAAGCGTCGCGAGGACGCTGGCGGGAATCGCGAGAATCATTCGTCAGTGCTCGAGCGTGAGTGGTAACGGTCCAGCCAGTGCTGGCTCCACGCGGCGAAGCTCGCAGTCGAGATCGCGTCGCGCGCGGCGCGCATCAGCGCCACGAGAAAATGTACATTGTGCAGGGAGAGCAGTCGCAGGCCGAGCATCTCGTCCGATGTAAACAGGTGCCGGATGTAGGCGCGCGAGAACCGCTGGCAGGCGGCACAGCCGCACTCCTCGTCGAGGGGACGCGGGTCGGTCCGGAATTCAGCCCGCTTGATGTTGAGCCGGCCATCGCGCGTGAAGGCGGCACCATTGCGGCCCATGCGCGTGGGCGCGACGCAGTCGAACAGGTCCACGCCACGCCGCACTGCCTCCACCAGGTCCTCGGGGAATCCGACACCCATGAGGTACCGCGGCCGCTCCGGCGGCAGCGCGGCGTCGAGCGTCTCGAGAATCCGGTACATGTCGGGCTTGGCCTCGCCGACGGACAGGCCGCCGATGCCGTACCCCGGCCAGTCGTGCATCATCGCGATCGCCGACGCGGCCTCGCGCCGCAGGTCGTCGTGGATCCCGCCCTGGACCACCGGAAACAGCGCCTGCGGCGCGCCGTGTGGGGGCTCGATCTTCCCGAACGCGTCGAGGCAGCGGGCCAGCCACCGGATGCTCCGCTCGCTCGCGTCGCGCGCGGTGGCCGCGTCGCTCTGTCCCGGGATCACGTGATCGAACTGCATCACGACGTCGGCGCCCAGGTTGCGTTCGATGCGCATGACGAGCTCGGGCGTGAAGCGACGCGCCGAGCCGTCGAGATGGCTGCGAAACTCCACGCCGTCTTCGTCCACCGTGCGCAGCGTGGCGAGCGAGAACACCTGAAAGCCGCCGGAATCGGTCAGGATGGGACCATCCCACCGCATGAAGCGGTGCAGTCCGCCCATCTCGCGCACGACATCGTCGCCGGGCCGGAGATGCAGGTGGTACGCGTTGGCGAGAATCATCTGCGCTCCCGCCGCCCGCAGCTCGTCCGGGTCGAGCGACTTCACGGTCGCGAGCGTCCCGACGGCCATGAAGGCGGGAGTCTGGACGACGCCATGCGGGGTGGAAAGGCATGCGCTGCGCGCGGGGCCGTCGCGTGATTCGACGGTGAATTGAAAAGGCTGCGTTGTCACAGAACCACCATCGCATCCCCGTACGAAAAAAACCGGTACCGTTGATCGATGGCTTCGCGGTACGCCCGCATGGTCAGGTCGTAGCCCGCGAACGCCGCGACGAGCATCAGTAGCGTGGACCGCGGCAGGTGGAAGTTCGTGATGATCCGGTCCACCGCGCGAAAACCGTATGGCGGGCGGATGAACAGCGTGGTCGTCCCATGCTCCACCGGTCTCACGCCGCGTTCCGGCGTCGCGGCGCTCTCGAGCGTGCGCACGCTGGTTGTGCCCACGGCCCACACGTTGGCGCCGCGCCGACGTGTCTCGGCGATCGCGTCGGCCGTGGCAGCCGGAATGGAGAACGATTCTTCGTGCATCACGTGCGCCGCGGGGTCCTCGGTTTCGACGGGCTTGAATGTACCCGCGCCAACGTGGAGGACGACGTTCGCCCGGCGCACGCTTCGGCGGCCAAGTTCCGCCAGCAGCTCGTTGGTGAAGTGCAGGCCGGCGGTGGGCGCCGCCACGGACCCGCTCTCGCGCGCATAGACGGTCTGATACCGGCCGACGTCCTCCGGCGTATCCGGACGCGGGATGTACGGCGGCAGCGGCACGTGGCCGTACTTCTCGATCGCCTCGCTCGCCGCGAGCGGCGAGTGCAGCCGCACCATCCGCGTGCGACGTTTCGTGATCTCGAGGATCTCGACGGACAGCTCGTGCGAGATCTCCACGCGGCGCCCCGGATGGAGCTTGCCGCCCGGCGAGACCATGGCCTCCCACACGCCGTCGCCGGCGTCCTTGAGCAGGAGGATTTCCGCCGGCGCCCCGCTCACGCGCCTGCCCAGGAGACGCGCTTTCAGAACGCGCGTCGTATTCAGGACCAGCAGGTCCCCCGCGGGGATGAGGTCGACCAGGTCACGGAATTGCCGGTGCTCGATCCGCTCGCCGTCGCGATGCACCACCATCAGCCGGCTCGCCGCGCGGTCCGCGAGCGGCTCCTGCGCGATCAGCTCCGGCGGCAGCTCGAGTTCGTAATCGGACGTCTTGTCGCCGCGCACCCGACAAAGCTATTCGACACAGGGGACGTCTCGTTTAAAAGAGGCTCTCCTGGGCTGGAACGATCGGTGGGGGCGTGAACCCGAAGTGGCGATACGCCAGCGGTGTCGCGACGCGTCCGCGCAACGTGCGCTGCAGGAAACCGTGCTGCACGAGAAACGGCTCGTACACTTCCTCGATCGTGTTGGCGTCCTCCGCCACTGCCGCCGCGACGGTGTTCAGCCCCACGGGGCCGCCCTCGAACTTCTCGATGATCGTCTTCAGGATGCGCGCGTCCATGTCGTCCAGCCCGAACTCGTCCACGTCGAGCATCTGCAACCCCTCGTGCGCGACCTCCCGCGAGATGAACCCGTTGGCGCGAACTTGTGCGTAGTCGCGGATGCGGCGCAGCAGGCGATTCGCCACGCGCGGCGTGCCGCGTGCACGTTTGGCGATCTCGCTCGCGCCGCCATCGTCCACGCCGACCTTCAGGACGTCGGCGGAGCGACGCACGATCAGCTCCAGCTCGTCCGCCGGATAGTAGTTCAGCCGCTCCACGATCCCGAAGCGCGCGCGCATCGGCGGCGTCAGCATGCCGAATCGCGTCGTCGCGCCGATGAGGGTGAAGCGCTCGATCGGCATGGTGATCGTCTGCGCCTTCGGCCCCTCCGACAGGCGAATGTCGATCCGGAAATCCTCCATCGCCGGATACAGGAACTCCTCGATGATCGGGCGCAACCGGTGGATCTCGTCGATGAACAGGATGTCGCCGGCCCGCAGGTTCGTGAGCGTCCCAACGAGGTCGCCCGGCTTCTCGAGCGCCGGACCGGACGTCGTTCGGATGTTGACGCCCAGCTCGCGCGCGATGAGCTCGGCCAGCGTCGTCTTGCCAAGTCCCGGCGGTCCGAAAAAGAGCGAGTGGTCCAGCTGCTCGCGCCTGGCGAGGGCGGCGTCGATCCACACACGCAGGCTCTCTTTCACTTTCTGCTGTCCGATGAACTCGGAGAGCCGCTGCGGGCGCAGCGACAGCTCAACGACGGACTCCTCGGGCAGGGCTTCGGGAGTGGTGATTTCCGGTCGCGACATCGCTACACGCTAGTCGCGAGTACGCTGCTCGTCATGAGTCCATAGTATAGCCGAAGAGACGCCGAATTCGACAGTTAATCGGCGTAACGCCTTCATCCGCGCGGCGCAATGTGGCCGACAGAGGTCCTGCCTCGTCACACATCTAGTCGTAAACGGATGTTGTGGCCTCATGAGAGTTCTGTTCCTTCCCCGCCAGGCGGCTTTGCTTGGCGTGATGCTCGGCGTCGCTGGCTGTGACATCGTCAGCTTCGTCCAGGATCCCTTGCCGCGCTTCGAGCAGACCTGGAACGTCCCGGCGGAAAGCACGACGATCTCGGTTGCCCGCCTGCTCCCCTCGAACGTCAGCATCTACAGCACGCCCGGGGTGACACCCGAGGACAGCATCGCGTTCCGCGTCGATATCGGTCCCACCACATTCTCGCGCCGACTCGGGGACGACTGCGGACCGTGCCAGGCGCTTGACGGCCTGACCGTGATCAAGCCCGCGTTCGCCCTCGCAACCGGAGGCATGCAGGGCTTGCCCACCGATATCGTGTCGGGCTCGCTGCTCGGCGGGACCAGTTACGCTCGAGATCACGAATGGCCTGTCGTTCGACCCGCTGCGCGTACGGTCCACGCCGGGAGCGCAGGGTCATGTCGTCATCGTCGTTCGCGCCGGTTCTCTGGTGATTGGCACGGACTCTATCGATGGCGCCACCACTGCTTTCCCCTCCGGCGCGACATTGACCCGGGCGATCACGCTGTCCCCCGGGCCGATCACGACGGACATGGCAATCGAACTGACACTCGATAGTCCGGCCGGCGATCAACCGGTTTCGTTCGACGTTGACGGCACCATGGCCGTCACGGCTTCGGTGTCCAACCTGTTGCTGAGCGACATACGGATCGATGTCGCGAACCGCTCCCTGTCCTCCACTTCGACGGACTCGATCAAGCTGGAAGGCATCGACGTATCGATCCAGGAGAACATCCAGAGCGCCACGCTCTTCATGACGATCACCAACCCGTTCAACGTGACGGGAGATCTCACCGCCAGCTTCCGCTACGGGGCGGGGGCACCGCCGTCCGACGTCATCACG
Source organism: uncultured Gemmatimonadaceae bacterium (assembly GCA_963724885.1). Taxonomy (GTDB): domain Bacteria; phylum Gemmatimonadota; class Gemmatimonadetes; order Gemmatimonadales; family Gemmatimonadaceae; genus DASPMP01. The sequence continues at coordinate 2,518,038 of CAVRWG010000005.1, forward strand.
AAGACGTTCGCCCTTCCGTCCGGACCCGCGCGGACGACCTCGGTCGGCCTGACGCGCGCCGAGATGCTCGCGCTCTTCGGCAGGATCGTCGAGCTGACGCTGACCGGCACCGTCACCAGCAACGGTCCGATCGACGTCACGCCGAAACAGGCGATCCGGAGTGAGAACCGGCTGCAATTGAAGATTCTCACCGGACGAGGAAGCTGACATGCGCGGATCGTCCCTTTACATGCCCAGGCCGCTGCTGGTGGCCGTGATGAGCCTCGCCGCCAACTCCCTCGCGGCGCAGCTTCCCAACGCCAGTGCGGCGGCCTTCGGCATGGCCGGCAACTTCACCGCGATGGCGAGGGGCTATGAGGGGGTCGCGTCGAATCCGGCGAACCTCGCGATGCCGGACCGTCCTCGCTTCTCGCTCGGCATCGGCATCGCCGGTGGCAGCGCTGCCCTGGAACCCATCGACGCGAAGACGCTGCACCGCTTCAGCGGCCGTGTGGTGGATTCCGTCACCCGGGTATCGTGGATCGACCGGGCGCGCCTCGCCGGTGGCCAGAGTCTCAACTTCGACGGTGTCCTGACGCCGATCGCCGTCAGCGTCGGCCCGGTCGCGCTGCAGATCGGGTCCGCAGCCTACTCGACCATGAGATTGAGCCCGGACGCGTGGGAGGCGTTTCTGTTCGGCAACGCGGGCCTGAACAACGGCCAACCGAAGGCACTCGACCTCAGCGGCACGCGCGTCCGCATCGGCGCGTTTACGACCGGAGGCCTCAGCTTTGCGTTGCCCGTTCCGTTCCGGCTCACGCGCGGCATGTTCGCGGACGAGCGCGCGGCGCTGGGCATCACGGCTAAGTACGTCGTTGGACATACCCTGATCGTGGCGCAGGATGTGGGAAGCGTCGTGGGCGCGAACGAAATCCTGTTCAACTTTCCTGCGATCACTTCCACGGACGGCCAGGACGGGTTCGACGGCCGAGCGGGCAGCGGCGCGGCTGCAGACGTCGCACTTGCCTGGTCCGGCGGGCGATGGAAACTGGGTGTGCTCGCCGAAAACGTGATCAACAGCTTCCGCTGGGACACCACCAGACTGTCGTTCCGCCCGGGGACCGGGACCTTCGACGGCTCGGACAATACGACCGACTTCGACGAGCGACCTTATGGAAGCGCGCCGCAGGTTCTGCGCGATCTCGTCGAGTCCCAGGCGTTCAAACCCGCCGTCGCGATCGGGATGGCGTTCAAGCCATTGGCGCGCCTCACCCTCACCGCCGACATGAAGCGCCACACCGGCGGCGAGGAAGCCATCGTCATCGGACCAAAATCGCGCATTGGCGTGGGGGCCGAATGGCGCATCATTCCTATGGTGCCGTTGCGGGCGGGTCTCGCATCGGTCACCGACGGCTGGCTGGCAGGGGTTGGCGCGGGCCTCTCGATCAGAGGCTACGAGCTTGGCGCGTCTACGAGTATCAGGCGCCGCGGCCAGGCGATGGAGAGCGGCGTGATGATTGGCGTGGTGGGCATCGGGCGTTAGACGGGCTCAGAGGTGCTTCGGTAGATCCGCCAGCCGATCCGCGGCCCGCTTCATCGTCTCGAACTTCTTGCAGAAGGCGAACCGTGTGTACCTTCGGCCGTCCGCCTTGTTGTTGTAGAAGCTCGAGCCGGGAACAGTGGCCACCCCAATCTCCTCAACCAGCCACTTGGCGAAGGAAACGTCGTCCTTGTCGCTGATCCCGGAGAAGTCGGCGAAGATGTAGTACGCGCCTTCGGGCATCGCGAACTTGAACCCCACGTCGCGCAGCACCGGCGCCAGCATGTTGAGACGCGCCTTGTAGTCGAGGGCGAGATGATTGAAATAGTCGGCGTCGAACGCGAAGCCGATGGCGCCCGAGGCCTGGAGCGGCGCGGGCGCGCCCACCGTGAGAAAGTCGTGCACCTTCCGGATCGCGCCCGTCTGTTGGGCCGGCGCGATCGCGTAGCCCAGCCGCCAGCCGGTGCAGCTGAACGTCTTCGACAGGCTCGAGATCGTGATCGTCCGCTCGCGCATGCCCGGGAACGTCGCCATCACGTGATGATCGCCGGCGAACCGGATGTGCTCGTACGGCTCGTCGGTGATGACCCAGGCATCGTGCTTCTCGCAGAGCCCCGCGATGAGCGTCATCTCGTCCCGCGTCAGGACGCGGCCAGTCGGGTTGTGCGGCGTGTTGACGACGATCGCCTTGGTGCGCTTGGTGAACGCCTTCCTCAGCCTGTCGGGATCCAGCGTCCAGTTGGGCCGCTCGAACGGAACGAACACCGGGGCCGCGCCCGCGAGGATCGCGTCCGGCCCGTAGTTCTCGTAGTACGGCTCGAGGATGATCACCTCGTCGCCCGGATCGATGAGCGCCATGAACACCGACGCCATCGCCTCCGTCGCGCCGCAGCACACCGTGACTTCGGTGTTCGGGTCGACTTCCATGTTGTACCACTTGCGGTACTTGGCCGCGATCGCGAGGCGCAGCGCGGCGCTGCCCCAGGTGACGGCGTATTGATTGATGTCCCCGTTGATCGCCGCGCACGCCGCTTCCTTCATCGGCTCCGGCATCGGGAAGTCGGGGAACCCCTGCGCGAGATTGATCGCCTCGTGCTGGTTGGCGATGCGCGTCATCTCGCGAATCACCGACTCCGTGAACGTGGCGGTCCGTTTAGCGGCGAGCATCGGTCACCTTGGTGAGTGCGTCACGTATGAGATCGGGAGCGCTCGCGCCTTTCGCGCCCCCGTCGATGGCGGCCTTCACCGCGCGTTCCGCGTCGGGCGACGAGTACCCCAGCGACACCAGCGCGCGCACGGCGTCCTGAGACAACGGGTCGCCTTTGGCGCCCATGTCCCATGTCCCATGTCCCATGTCCGCCGTCAGGTCATCCATTTTCTCCGCCAGATCCAGGATCAACTGCTCCGCCTTCTTGCGTCCCACGCGCGGGGCGCCCTGGAGTGTGGCGACATCCTTTTCGCGAATCGCGCGCACCAGCCGCTCCGCCGACAGCGCCGACAGCAGACCGATGGCGAGCGCGGGTCCCACACCCTTGGCGTCGAGAACGCGCTGGAACACGCGCCGCTCGAACGTGCTCGAGAACCCGAACAGCTGCCAGCCGTCCTCCTTCACCACGAGGTGGGTGTAGAGCAAGCAGGGCTCCCCCTTCCGCGGCAGCGCTTCGTAGGCGCCAAGGGGAATCGTCAGCTCGTACGCTACCCCGCCGGCCGTGAGGATCTCGACGCGGTCCAGATTCTTGCTGATGAGCGAACCGGAAACCTGCGAGATCACCGGCCGACCCGTATCGCGCGCTCCAGGTGCGCGCCCATGACATACGCGAGCGCGGCCGCCACGCCGTCGGCGGCGTCGGATGGCTTCGGCGCCGACTTGAGACGCAGCAGCCGCGTCAGCATGAACTGCACCTGCTCCTTGGTCGCAGCTCCCCCGCCAACGATGGCCTTCTTGATCGCCGCGGGCGCGAGCTCGTGAACGCGTACGCCGGCCTGCGCGCTCGCCAGCAGGATGACGCCACGCGTGTGTCCGAGCGTCACCGTGGTTCGCACGTTCTTGGCGTAGAAGACGTCCTCGATGGAGAGCACGTCGGGCCGGTGGCGCTCCAGCAACTCGGCGACGCCATGGTGGATCTCCCGCAGCCGCGAGGGAAGGGGATCGCGCGACTGCGTGCGAATCACGCCGCACTCGAGCAGCGTCATGGAGTTGGAGGCTGCGCCCGACAGAACTCCGTATCCCGTCACTTGGGTGCCTGGATCGACGCCGAGTACGATCAACCGAGGGTGAGAAGTGGGAAGTGGGATGTGGGGACAGCGCACCAGTGCGCTGGCTCGCAACACAATGGTACTGCTCGGGAGACGAACTGGGCTACCCTCTGGCGTATCACTAGCCACGTCCCAATGCCACGAGAGTCGTACGAGAAACTTGACGTCTGGCAGCGCGCCATCGATCTCGTCTGCGAAAACCCATTGCGTCGCGAAGACGCTTCCGGGCCGAGGGATCAGGCCGTCGCGGTCGACGCGAGCTTCTCTACCACCTATCGATCGCTCGCGGCTCGCTCAAGGAGCTGGAGACACCTCTGGTTGTAGTCGAACGAGTCAACTACGCAACACCGGAACAGCTGCGTCACGCACCTGAACTGTGCGGTCACGTGAGCCGGCTTTTCTACGGGCTGCAACGGAAAACTGACCTCGTGAATTTCCCACTTCCCACTTCCCACTTCCCACTACGAGGAGGCGCTGGCCATGTCGGCAACATCGATGTCGAAGTTGCCCCACACCTTCTGCACGTCGTCCAGCTCCTCGATCTCCTCCATGAGCTTGAGCAGCTGCTCTGCGGTTTTGCCCTCGACCTTGACCGTGCTCTTGGGCACCATCACCACCGGTTCAGCGTCAACAAAGGCGATCTTCTTCGCTTCGAGCGCGCTCTTCACCGCGTGGAACGCCGCCGGTGACGTGGTGACGACGAAGAGATCGTCCTCGCGCGCGAAATCCTCCGCGCCCGCGTCCAGGGCCGCCTCGAGCGTCGCGTCCTCATCGAGCTTCTTCGCGTCGATGGTGAGCTGCCCCTTCCTGTCGAACATGAACGCCACCGAATTCGGCGTTCCCAGGTTCCCGCCGAGGCGCGACATCTTGTGGCGCACGTCGGCGACCGTGCGGGTGGGGTTGTCGGTCAGCGCGGCGATGATGAGTGCCACTCCGCCGGGACCGTAGCCCTCGTAGATGACGTCCTGATAGTCCACGCCTTCCAGTTCGCCCGTGCCCTTCTTGACCGCGCGCTCGATGTTCTCTTTTGGCATCGACTTGGCTTTCGCCGCGTCGATCGCCGTGCGCAGCCGCGCATTCCCGCCCGGGTCGCCGCCGCCCTGCTTTGCGGCGATCGTGATCTCACGAATCAGCTTTGTGAAAAGCGCGCCGCGCTTGGCGTCGGTCGCCGCCTTGTAGTGCTTGATCTGCTTCCATTTACTGTGACCAGCCATATCCCTCGCTTCCTCTTATCCATTCCTTCGCCGTATTCAATAATAAGAACGTCGCGAGCGCCCGGTGGCAAACGAATTCGAGCCGGGCCTGCGGGCACGATTCCTTTCCGGCGAAGGTTATCGCGGACCACGCGGACCACGCGGACCACGCGGACCACGCGGACCACGCGGACCACGCGGACCACGCGGACCACGCGGACCACGCGGACCACGCGGACCACGCGGAAAGGCATGCGGATCTGCAACGACATTGCTCTTGTTCCTTGGCGACAGGAATCCTATCGCCAGGGACACACGAAGAATTGCAGTGTCCGCGTGTCGTCTCCGCGTGTTGAGCTCCGCGCAACATTGCCATGGCGCGCTCGCTCACCTGTGGTTCCGCGTCGTCCGCGATAAGCCGGCTGCGGTTCGGACTATCCTGGTGTGCAGTCCGACGCCAAAGAAAAAGGGCGCCGGGTGGCGCCCTCCGTCCTCGGCTCCCGGCGCGGACCCTAGCTGCCCCCGAACCTGAAGGCGATCGATCCGCGGTACCCGGAGAGCGACACGCCTTCCATCGAGCCGATGGAGTACCCGAGTCCCGGATACACCGCCCAGCCGCCGCGGTTGATCACGAAGCGCGTGCCGAGGGTGCCCAGGTAGCTCGCGTCCGTGCCCTGCTGCGACCACGTCCTGGCCTCGAGGGTGGGCTCGATCGACACACTGCCCGAGCCGCGAATGCCGAGCGCCAGCAGCGCGTTCGTGATGTTCCCGCGCTGCGTAGGGCTGCCGTCGATCAGCGTTCCATTCGTCCGCAACAGGTGCCAGAGCACGACCGAGTAATCCACGCTGTTCGTGAGCGCGTCGTTCAGCGCGAACTGTCCCACGAACCTGTTTCCGGAGTTGAACGTCGCAGCGTTGGACTTGTCGTCGCCGAACTTCGAGTACGTCAGCCCGAACGATGCCCGCCCGACGCCGAACGGACGGTCGGCGCCGATTCGCGCGCGATATTCCGGGCCCGGCTGGTACTTGACGGGCGTGCCCGTGGTGGGGTCCCTGAAGGGTTCGTACTCGGTCGATTGCCGGACACTGGCGCCGAAGCCCAGGTTCCATGCGCCGGCTGGCCGCGCGATCGCGACGCCGCCGGTGAACCCGAGGCCGCTGCCGAACCCGGAGATCGGGAACATCAGGAAATCGCTCCCGATGCGCGTCGCGGCCTCGAGCTGGGTCGAGTCCACGGTCGCCGAGCCTGTCGGAAGGTTGACCCCGGCGGTGATCACCACAAAATCCTGGCCGAAGGCGTAATTCGCGCGGATCTGCGTGTCGGTCAGGCCGCTCATACTGCTCGATGCCGACCCGTCCGACCACTCGACCGTGGCGAACGCCGTCCCGACGTCCAGTGTGAATGCCGGGGTGATGGGCAGGATGAAGTGGAACGGCACGCTGAACTCGGAGATCTTCTGCTTCACCGAATCCTTGATGTCGTAGGCGTGGAACTGCGGTGCCAGTCGCACCGACGAGTCCCAGAGCGACTGCGCCGGAAGCGCGCTCGAGCCAAGCAGCGCGACGACTGGAGCAACGAATCTGATCGATCCGGTCATTGCGGAGTTGGGAGTCTGATGATGACCGTGACGGTCGCTGCCCTGGCCGTGGTTTCGCGGCCGGTCGCGGCGGCGAGCGGGTCGCGCGGCGGAGTTACGCCGGTCGCGCCGCTCACGGGCACGCCGGTCGCGCCGGCCGACTGCGACGGATTCAGTTGGCCTGCGATGTCTCCGGCCGAGTTGGTCGCCAAACGCGGCGGCGGTGCGGCGCCGGCCGCGGACTGGTCAGCGACGCGCGATTCAGGCGTGTTGGCCACTCTCGTCTCGATGATTGCGGCGGTCATGGTCGAGCCCTCCGCTGCCGCCTGCGTCTCGGCGCTCTTCACCTGCGCCTGGCTGAAGGACGGGTCGAGTCGCGCGGCGACGCCAAACTGGCGGGCGGCTTCCTCGTATTTCCCTTGATCTTCGAACTGCAGTCCACGGCTGTACGCCAGGAACGCCTGCAGCGAGCGCGTGGGACGCTGCTCGATCGCGGTGCGTTCAGCGGTCGTCAGGCGCACTCCCAGGCTGTCGAAGAGCTGGAACACGACGGCCTTCTCGATCGCGAACAGCTGCTCGAGCGTGTTCTCGTTCGCCGCTCCGCCCGCGACGGCCGCCGTCTGTGTGTTCACGATCGCCGCGTCTACCCGCAAGCGGCTCGCGTTCTGGACGATCTGTCCGCTCACGATGCGGCCCGCCTGGATCAGCTTGCCGGCTCGCACGTTGGTCGCGGCGTCCGTTCGTCCCGACTGCTGCAGCGCGATCTCGTCGAGGAGTGCCTGCATCCGCGCGCGCTCGACGACGGTGAGCTGGCTCGATCGGCTCAGGTCGATGGTTATGAGCTCGGCCAATCCGCGTTCCAGCGGCTGGAGCGTGGTGTCCTGCCCGACGAAGCGCAGCGGCAACACCGCGATGGTGCGCGGAGCGCCCGCCTGCGCGATGAGCGTCTGCTCGCGCGCGATCGCGGCCTTGGCGGCCAGGGAGAGTTCCATTCGCGTCAGCGCCGCCAGACGCGCCTGGAGCTGCCGACGAACGCGCGACGTGCGCCCGAACCGCACGTACGTCTGGTACGCGTTCTTCGCGGCTGAGATGTCTCCCTGCTTCTCGGCGGTCAGCCCCAGATAGAGCGCTGCCGCGCCATCGCGCGGGTCGAGCCTCACGGACTGCTCCAGCCGCGCGCGCGCGTCGGCCAGACGGTTGGACTTGTAATGCGCGATGCCGAGAGAGCGAAGGATCGCGGGATCATTCGGCCTGGACGGCGTTCGCCCGTTCCAGGCGCGCCACGCCACTGGCAGCTGTCTGTGACGTTGCGCAACCGGCGACGAGCGCCGCCACGCCGGCGGCCACGAGTAAGCGAAGGTACATGTCTCCTGCCGTCTAACGGTCGGGGTCCAGCATGTCTTCGAAACGCATCCACTGCGCGTAGAAATAGAGATCCACGTACCCGGTGCCGCCGTTCCGATTCTTGCGGACCAGCAGCTCCGTGGCGCCTTCGATCTCGCGACGCCGGTCGTACATGTCTTCCCGAAAGAGCGCCAGCACGACGTCCGCGTGATGCTTCACGGCGCCGAGCGCGCCGAAATCGTCCAGCTGCGGACGGCGGTCATCGCGGACCACGAGGTGGGGAAGCTGTGCCGTGATGAATATCGGGATGTGCTGCTCCAGCGCCAGCGTTTTCAGCGCCCGGATGACGTCGGCGAGTTCCTCGCTCGTATCGCGGGCGCCGCGTGAAAGCCACTGCAGCGAGTCCACCACGATCAGGTCGGGCTTGTCGTCCTCGACATCCTCCGTGATCGCCTTCAGGCCGCCAGTGCTCAGCGTTTCGAAGCGCGGCATCACGTCACGGAGGCGCACCGCCGCCGCGCCCACCGCCGCTCGCGCGATGTCGTTCGGAATGCCCTGCCGCAGATCGTCGATGCGCACGCGGCCCTCGATGGCCAGCGCGCGCTCGAGCAGCCGGTCGGTGGACATCTCGCCGGAGAAGTACGTCACCTTGACCGGACGCTGCGACACTCGCATCGCTACGGCGAGCGCGAAGGCCGATTTTCCGCTCCCCACGTCGCCGCCGAGAACGATGAGGTCGCCACGACGCATGCCGCCCCCGAGCATCCGGTCGAGGCTCGGGAAGCCGGTGGCGATGGTGTCGGAGGACTGCGCGCCGGCCGCGACGGCGTCGGCGCGGGCAAGAACCTGCGAGAGGGGGGAGATGTCTTTACTCCGGGCCATGGGGCCCAAGATAGGACGCGCTTCCGACTATCAGCAAGAACGAAGGGCCTTATTCTGCAATGGCTTGCGCCAGTTGGCCCAGCTCCAAACGTGCCCCCGGATCGAGCTGGTTTGCGGTGACCGTCATCACGTAGTCCAAAGCGGCCCTGGTGGCCCGGCGATCGGTTCCTTCAGTCGATTCCGCCAGATGCACCAACGCCGATTTGGCGGGGTTGGGCAGGCTGGCCCCTCCGAGCCAATGCTTCGCGCAGCGCGCTCGCGCAACCTTCTGCTCTGCCGACAGCACTTCTCCCGTTTCCACGCTGTCTCCCACGATTCGCGCGACAAGGAAGCAGGCGAGCGCCAGCTCGCGGGGCCCGCCGAGCGGCGCCCGGCCCGCCATCGTCGCCAGCGCGGGAAAGGGAAACGCAGTGGGCTCCAGCGAGTACGGGGCGCGCGGCGCGTTCGGGATCGGCGACATCCGGCCAATCTTAAGACTCGGGTTATCTTCAGGCCATCATGGGACTTTATCGCCGCCTGCTTCGCTTTCTTCGTCCTCATGCGTGGCGGATGTCGGCGGCGGTGGCCTGCAACACCATCGCGTCAGTGCTCGACGCGCTCGCGTTCACGTTGCTGATCCCCTTCCTGAACGCGCTGTTCAAGCAGGATCAGCTCATCCCCGGCGACATCGGGTTCATTACCGAGATCCAGCGCTGGATCCTGGGTGCCTTCCTCGACCCGGCACGCCCGATGGATTCGCTCCAGGCCGTGATCTTCGTGATGCTCGGCCTCGTGCTCGCCAAGAACGTCTTCGTCTGGCTGGGTGGTCAGGTAGGCGCGGGCCTTCAGGAGTTCATCACCCGTGATCTGCGCGACGCCGTCTTCAAGCATCTCCAGCGCCTCCCCATCGGCTACTTCCAGCGGACCAAGACCGGCCAGGTGATGTCCACCGTGCTGGCGGACACGGAGCAGACGCGCGGCGTCATCACCGAGATCGTGACACGCACGCTCCAGAACGCCACGATGGTGCTCGTCAACGTCGTCGTCCTGTTCAAGATCTCCGCCCGCCTCACGCTCATCGCGCTCGTGATCGCGCCGGTATTGACGCTCGCGCTCCAGCCGATCCTGCGCAAGCTGCGACGTGGCCATCGGCGGCTTCGGGGCGAGTATGGCGAGATCGCGAGCGTCCTGCAGGAGGTCGTGAGCGGCGTGCGTCTCGTGAAGTCGTTTCGCGGCGAGCCGTACGAGGACGCTCGCTTCACCCGCGCCAGCGCCAGCTATGCAACCGGCGCGGCGCGCATCACCAAGGTTGCATTCCTGTCGCAACCGCTGACGGAGCTCATCGGCACCAGCATTGCTGTGCTGATCCTCTGGATCGGAGCGCAGCAGGCCCTGCAGAGCCCGATGGGAGGCGCGCAGCTGATCACGTTCATGATCATCGTGATGCGGCTGCTTCCTCCATTGAAACAGCTTTCGCAAATGCCGACGACCGCGCAGCAGTCCATGGCGGCCGCGGAGCGCCTGTTCGCGGTGCTCGATCAGCCGTCGGAGGGCCAGCTCGATCGCGGAACGCGCGTGGTGGACGGCCTGCGAGACGGCATCGAGTTCGAGCGCGTCGGCTTCGCCTACGATACGGAGCCGGTCCTCACGGACGTGTCGTTCACGGCGCGGCCGGGCGACGTCGTGGCGCTCGTCGGTCCGAGTGGGGCGGGGAAGAGCACGCTCGTGGATCTCATTGCGCGCTTCTACGACCCGACCGCGGGCCGCATTCTCCTCGATGGCGTGGACACCCGGGAGATTCGCCTCGATGCCCTGCGTTCGCTCACGGGCGTGGTGAGCCAGGATACCGTGCTCTTCAACGATACGGTGGTCCGGAACATCGCCTATGGCGCCGCCGCGTCGCGCACGCGCGAGGAGGTGGTCCGCGCCGCGCAGGACGCCAACGCCCACGAGTTCATCATGCAGCTGCCCCAGGGCTACGACACCGTCCTCGGCGAGCGTGGGACGCGCCTGTCCGGCGGGCAGCGCCAGCGGATCGCGATCGCGCGCGCGCTGCTGTCCGACCCTCCCATCCTCATCCTCGACGAGGCGACGTCGGCGCTCGATACCGAGTCGGAGCGCCTGGTCCAGGAAGCCGTGGAGCGACTGCTCGAGGGACGCACCGTCTTCGTCATCGCGCACCGGCTCTCGACCGTGGCGCACGCGAACCTGATCCTCGTGCTCGATCGCGGTCGCGTCGTGGAGCGCGGGACGCACGAGGAGTTGCTCAGCCGCCACGGCATGTACCACCGGCTGCACTCCCTCCAGTTCCGGTCGTCTCCCTCCCAACCGGCTCCGGCCGCCGCCACCGCGGCGTCGGAGCGCGCGCGCACCGCGTGACGATGCGGGTGCTCTTCCTGATCTCGGACACCGGGTGGAGCGGGCGCGCGCGCGCGTTCGTGCTCGCGGCGCGCGGCCTCGCCGCGCGCGGCCACGAGGTGCGGCTCGCGTGCCATCCCGAGTGTCCGGTGCAGCTTCGCGCCGCCGCCGCGGACCTTCCGATCGTGCCGCTAGCGTCGAACGGTTCGGTCACCCGCGATACGATGCAGCTGCGCCGCGCGCTGCACGAGCACGCCGTGGACGTCGTGTTCGTCCACACGGACGCCGAGCAGCTCGTCGCCAGCTCCGCCGTGCGCCTCGGACGCAGCATCGGCGCGGTCATTCGCCGCGTGCCGCCGTTCGCGACGACGGCCGGAGGCACGCGCGTGGCGGGTGGTTCGCGCCTGGCGACGCGCATCGCCGCCAACGGGCTGCTGTTCTCGTCGGAAGCCGACCGCACCGCGACGGACGGCGCCCGACACCGCATTCCCGCGGCGGTGGCGCCGCTCAGCGTCGACCCGGCAGAGCACGACCAGTTCCGCGAGGTGACCAAGGCGGGCATCGGCGTGCCGCCGGAATCACGCCTGATTGTCTGCGTGTACGACGGCGCGGATCGCGCGGCGGTCTTCGCGTTCCTCCGCACGCTCTCCGTCATCGCGCCGCGACACCCGGAGCTGCACGTCGTCGTCATCGGGGACGCGCGGCTTGACGAAGCGCGGATGCACGGCGCGGCCCTCGGTGTCAATTCGATGGTGACCTACCTCGGCGGGAGCCCCCACGAGATGGCGATCATGCGCGCGGCGGACGTGGGATGGATCGCCGCCGCCGGTGACGCCGCCGCGTTCGCCGCGCTCGATTTCATGGCGTACCGCACGCCCGTGCTCGCCGAGCGCTCGACCCTGATGGAGCACTATGTGACGGACGGTGTCGGCGGCATTCTCCTGAAGCAGTCCGAGCCCACGACCATGGCTGCGTCGGTGGCTGCCTTCCTCGCCACCGAGGATCGACGCCAGGCGATGGGCAGGGCGGGGCGGGCCCGGCTGGAGCGCGAGTTCTCGTACGACGCCATGATCGCCGGCTACGAACGGGCCATCTCGGGCGCGGTCGAACGCGACGCCCGGCTGCCTGCCGCGACGTGAGCATGTCGCCCGCGGTCGCCACCCCGGACGTCGCGGACGCGCCAGCCGCGGAGGTCTCTCCCCGGCAGGCGCGGGAGGTCTCGCTGCGTCACCGGGCCGAGTACGCAGTGCTCCGGTCCGTGCTCGGTGGCTTCGGGACGCTCGGCTTCCGGCGCGCGAGCAGCCTCGGCGCCCGGGTCGCGCTGCTCGGCCATCGTCCGCTCGGCATCCGGCGCCGGGTCGTCGAGCGCCAGATCGCCGCCGCGTTCCCGGACTGGGACGCGGCGCGCGTGGTGCGAACCGCGCGCGAATCGTACGAGAGTCTCGGTCGCACGACGACGGAGACCGCGGTGCTGTCGCGTTCCGATCGCGCGACGATCGTGGACCTCTTCGAGGAGCCCGAGGACTGGCACGTCATCGAGCGCGCGATGGCGCGCGGACGCGGCGTCATCCTGGTCGCGGGGCATCTCGGCAACTGGGAGCTGGCGGGCTCGTATCTGGCGGCGCGCGGCACGAACATCGAGGCGGTGGCGCGCCAGATGGAGAACCCGCTGTTCGACGGCTATCTCACGCGCACGCGCAGTCGCATCGGGATGAAGGTCATCTACGACGGGGACGCCGTGCGGCGTGTGCCGCGTGTGCTCCGCGACAACGGGGTCGTCGCGTTCCTCATCGACCAGGGCGCGGCCGGACTCGCGTCGACGTGGGTCCCCTTCTTCGGGCGCTACGCCAAGACGCCGCGGGGGCCGGCGGTCTTCGCGCTCCGGCTGGGATCGCCGGTCATCTTTGTCGCGCCCCTGCGCCGGCCCGACGGCCGCTTCACCATGGGACTCGAAGAGGTGCCGGTCCGCGAGACCGGCGACCGTAACGCCGATGTCGATCGCATCGTCGCGGACTACACGGCGGCGCTCGAGCGGTGGGTCCGGCGGTCGCCGGGCCAGTATTTCTGGCACCATCGCCGGTGGAAGCACCAGCGTCCGGACACGCCCGCGGCGATGGGCGATCCGCTCTTGTGAGTCGCACGAGCCGGCTGCTGCGCCGCGACGGCCGCGCGTGGTTCGGCGTTCTCGTCGTCGCCCTCATCGTGCTCGCGGCCATCGCGGCGCCGCTGGTCGCGCGGCACGATCCCACGGCGATCGATCTCGTGAACCAGTTGCAGGCACCGTCCGCGGAGCACTGGATGGGGACCGATGTCCAGGGCCGTGACGTGTGGGCGCGTCTCGTCTACGGCGCCCGCATCTCGCTCAGCGTCGGTCTGGTGTCGCAGGGCATCGCCCTGGCGCTCGGCCTCGTGCTCGGTCTCGTCGCGGGGTACTACGGCCGCTGGGCGGACGAGATCGTGATGCGGTTCGCCGACGTCACGCTCGCGTTCCCCACGCTCCTGCTCCTGATCGCGCTCGTGGCGGCGCTCCAGCCGTCCCTCACGGTGGTGTTCCTCACCATCGGTCTCGTCGGATGGGCGGGCATGGCTCGGCTTGTCCGGGGCCAGGTGCTGGTGGTGCGCGAGCTCGAGTACGTGCAGGCGATGCGCGCGCTTGGCGCCCGCAATCCGCGCATCATCGCGCGCCACGTGCTGCCTGCCGTCATCGCGCCCGTGCTCATCGCCGCGACGCTCGGCGTCGCCGCGGCCATCATGGCGGAGGCGTCGCTGTCGTTCCTCGGCCTCGGCGTTCAGCCGCCCACGCCCAGCTGGGGGGCCATGATCGCCGACGGCCGGGATCTCAGTCAGCTGCGCGGCGCGCCGTGGACGTCCGTCTTTCCCGGGCTGGCGATCGGCGTGACCGTGCTCGGCTTCAACCTGCTGGGCGACGCGCTGCGCGACGCCCTCGACCCGCGCGCGGTTCGCAAGGTGGACATCGAATCGATGGCGGAGCGCGAGCGCACGTGACCGTCGACGTCGGCGCGCTGCGGGACCGTGAGTTCCCCTGGGCGGCGCGTGGCGAGGCGATCTACCTCAACGCGGCATCCACCGGCCCGCTGCCGCGGCGCTCGGTCGAGGAACTGGCGCGCTGGGCCGAGTTGCGCGCCGTGCCGCACAAGGCATCAGACGAGCTGCAGTTCGGAACGCTGGCCCGGTCGCGGGAGCTGCTCGCCGGGCTGATTGGCGCCCGGACCACGGAGATCGCGCTCGCGGTGAACACCGGCTACGGCATCAACCTCGCCGCACGGGCGCTGCCACTGGTGCCCGGAGACGCGATCGTCACGCCGGACCTCGAGTTTCCGGCGAACGTCTATCCGTGGGCAGCCGCCGCGAAGGCGCGCGGGCTGCAATACCGGCGCGTGCCCCTGAAGGACGGCGCTGTCGACGAGGACGCGCTGCTCGCCACGCTCGAGGACCGCGCCGTGAAGTGCGTCTCGGTGTCATGGGTCGGTTTTGCCAATGGCTACCGGGTCGACCTCGCGAAGATCGGACGCGCCTGCCGCGCCCGCGGCGTTTTCCTCGTCGTGGACGCCATCCAGGGACTGGGGCCCTGCACCATCGACGTCCGGTCGCTCGACATCGACATCCTGGCCTGCGGCGCGCAGAAATGGCTGCTGTCGCCGTGGGGCAGCGGCTTCGTCTACGTACGCGAGGAGCTGGCCCGCTCGCTCGACCCGCCGGTCGTGAGCTGGATGGCGGCGAAGGGGACCGACGACTTTCGCAGACTGACGGAGTACGACTTCACGTGGCGCGACGACGCGCGCCGCTTCGAGGCCGTGACGCTGCCGTATCAGGATTTCGCCGCGATGAATGCGAGCCTGGAGCTGCTGGCCGGGCTGGGGGCCGAGGAAGTAGCCGCGCACATCACCGCGCTTGCCGACGAGATCGTGAACTGGGCGCGGTCGAGTGGCGTGACGCTCGTGACGCCGACAGACGCGCGGAAGCGCGCAGGCACCGTGTCTGTCCGTCCGGGGGATGGCGCGGCGGCCAGTGATCGGCTGAAGAAGGCCGGTGTCGTCCACTCGTTTCGCGAGGGCGCCATCCGGCTGTCGCCGCACGTCTACAACACCGTGGAGGACGTGCGTTTCGCGCTCAGGATCCTGTCAGCCTGACGCCGCCAGAACGTATACGGCAGGCAGCGGGGCAGTGCGCAGTTTGCCGTTGGTGTTCGTAAGGACAGATCTGTCCCTGTGACCTTCAACTGCGAACTGCCCGCGGCACGCTGCCAGCTCTACACGTACTGCGATCAACTCCTCACGCGAACCAGCCCATAGCTCCGGGCGCCCTTTCGTACGAGCACATACCGCCCGTGCAACAACCGGTCGTTGGGCAGCTCCATGTCCAATGACGCGACACGCTCGCCGTTGATGTAGAGCCCTCCCTGTTCGAGCGCTCGTTTCGCCTCGCCCATGCTCTTGAACAGGGCGTCCTTGCCTTCGGTCGCGGCGCGCATGATGTCCGATGCCGTGAGGTTCGCGCCCGGGCCGGGTAGTCCGAACACGGGAATCTCCTGTTCGAGCTGCGATAGCGCGGCAGGGGAAAGCGCCTTCGGGTCCCCCTTGCCGAACAGGACCAGGGACACCTGTTCGGCCGCCGACAGCGCGTCATCGCCGTGCACGCGCCGCGTGACGTCGCGGGCCAGTGTCCGTTGCGCCTCGCGCGCCTCCGGTGTTTCCGTCGTCGCACGGTCGAGCGCTTCGATCTCGGCACGGGAAAGCAGCGTGAAGAAGCGCAGACATCTGCCCGACGTCGCGGTCGTCGGTGTTCACCCAGAATTGATAGAACGAGTAGGGCGACGTCCGTTTCGGGTCGAGCCACACCGCGCCGGCTTCCGTCTTGCCGAACTTCGTCCCCGACGCCGTCGTCAGCAGCGGGAACGTCAACGCGTGCGACTCGGCCCCCGTCGTGCGGCGGATCAGCTCGATGCCCGCCGTGATGTTGCCCCACTGATCGCTGCCGCCGACCTGCAGCGTCACGCCGTACAACTTGTGGAGCTGGAGATAGTCGTACGCCTGGAGCAGCATGTACGAGAACTCGGTGTACGACACGCCGCTCTCGAGCCGCGCCTTCACCGATTCCTTCTGCATCATGTAGTTCACGGTGAAGTGCTTGCCCACGTCGCGCATGAACTCGATGGCGCCGAGCGGCGCCAGCCACTTCGCGTTGTTGTCGATGATCGCCGCGTTCTTCCCGCTCGTAGTCGACGAAACGCTCGAGCTGGCTGCGGATCTGTCGCCGTGTTCGCCGCGATCTCGTCCAGCGACAGCAGCGGTCGCTCCGTCGGTCTTTCCGCTCGGGTCACCGATCATCCCGGTGCCGCCGCCGGCGAGAAACGACCGGCCGGTGGCCGTGCCGCTGGAGGTGCACGAGCCCCATGACGGGAACGAGATTGCCGACGTGGAGGCTCGACGCGCCGACGGATCGAAGCCGCAGTATCCGGTGACCATGCCGCGCGCGAGCGCATCCGAGAGACCTGTCGGTGTGCTGATGCGAGCAGCCCACGCCAGCGCAAGTTCCTCGAGCAGTGCGTGCGGACGGCATGGCACCAAAAATAGGCAGCGGCATGAGTAGTGAGAAGTCAGTTAGCTTGCGGGGACACATGGCGCTGCAGCTGCCGCAGTCGATTCAAGCGAGTTCCGGGCAGCGACATCCGCGTGCTCGTCGCGCTGGGCACTGCATCACCGGCACGTTCTGCGTCGTCGTTCGCGGCCGGTCTGCGGGTTCGCCGCTGGGCGCTGGTCTGCCGCGGCGGCCAGTGCCCGTCCATCGAGGAGCTCGGACCGGTATCAGCCGCGACAGACGTCCAAGCTGTACGCCGCCGACGGCCGCTTCATCGCCGAGCTGGGACTCGAGCGCCGCACGCTCGTCAAGCTCGAGCGACATGCCGCCCATCGCTGCGCGACGCGTTCGTCGTCGTCGAGGACAAGCGCTTCTACGAGCACGGCGGCATCGACTGGCTTCGCGTGCCCGGCGCGCGCGTCTCAACGACATCAAGACCCGCAGCTTCAGCGAGGGCTTCTCGACCATCACGATGCAGCTCGCGCGGCAACATCTTCCCCGAGCGCATCATCGCCGGGAGAAGATCGCCGCACTTGCGCAAGCTGAAGGAGATCAAGGTCGCGCGCGCCATCGAGCGCGAAGTACTCGAAGGATCGCATCCTCGAGCTGTACCTCAATCAGATCTATCTCGGCAACGGCGCGTACGGCGTCGAGACGGCCGCGCAGCGGTACTTCGGCAAGTCCGCTCGCGATCTGAATCTCGCCGAGGCGGCCACGCTGGCCGGCCTGCCCAAGGCGCCCGAGGCGCTACAATCCGCGGCAGTTTCCCGACCGCGCGGTGCAGCGCCGCAACACGGTCATCGAGGTCATGCGCCGCGAAGGGCGTCATCAGTGACGCCGACGCCAGCCTCGCCAAGGCGTATCCGCTGCGTCTCGCCACGCGCGACCGAGTCGGGCGACGTCGCTCCGTATTTCGTCGAGTGGATTCGCCAGCTGCTCGACCAGCAGTTCGGGCAGCAGACTCTACGAGCAGGGCCTCAAGGTCTACACGACGCTCGACCTCGACCTGCAGTCGGCGGCCGAGCGCGCGCTGGAGCGGCAGCTCGCGCGCCATCGAGTCCGGCAAATACGGCGCGTACCGGCACCAGACCTACGAGCAGTACCTCGCCGCCGCGGGCGGCGGCCAGGAGCGGAACGCCGCGACGTCGCCGTACCTCCAGGGCGCGTTCATCGCGATGGATCCGCGCACCGGCGCCGTGCGCGCGCATGGTGGGCGGCCGCGACTTCGACGACTCCAAGTTCAATCGCGCGGTGCAGGCCCTGCGGCAGCCCGGTTCGACCTTCAAGCCGGTCGTCTACGCCGCCGCGATCCAGAACGGCCGGCCGCCGACGTACGTGCTCGACGATTCGCCGCTGACGCTGGCGATGGCCGTCGGCGACACCTGGAACCCGCAGAACTACGACGGCGAGTTCGAGGGGCAGATCCCGCTGCGCAAGGCGCTCTACGAGTCGCGCAACGTCCCCGACGATCCGCCTCGGCATGGAGCTCGGCGAGCAGACCGTGATCGACATGGCGTCGCAAGCTCGGCCTCACGACGCGCGATCCCCGCGTATCCCGTCGATCCACATCGGCGCCGCCGACGTCTATCCCGCTCGAGATGGTCGCCGCGTACTCCACGTTCGCGACGCTCGGCATGCAGGCCCGCGCCATGGGGATCACGCGCGTCGAGAACGCCGACAGGGCGAGGTGCTCTGGACGCCGGAACCGATTCGCGTCCCTGTGCTGTCGCCCGAGGAAGCGTGGCTCATGGTGGACATGATGAAGGACGTGGTGCGGCGCGGCACGGCGGCGGGCGTCGGTGGGCTCGCAGTTCACGATTCCCGTCCGGCGGCAAGACCGGGACGACGAACGACTACACCGACGTCTGGTACATCGGCTTCACCGGCGATCTCGTGGCGGGCGTCTGGATCGGTCTCGACAAACCCGAGCGCATCATGTCCAACGCGCAGGGCGGACGGCTCGCGGCGCCGGCGTGGACGGCGTTCATGACCGAGGTGTATCGCCGCAAGCCGCCGCCGCCCGATTGGCCGCGGCCAGCGCGGCATCATTCAAAAAAGCGTGGACCTCCTCACCAACACCGCCTGGGTACCGGGCTGCCCCGGCATCGAGGCGACCGAGTTCTTCATCGCCGGCACGCGAGCCGACGATTCCGTGCAACCTGATGCCGGGGGCATTCCCGGACACCGGCGGCCTGTCCGCGCACCCGCCGGGAACGTCCACGCCTCCGCCCGCGCCAACGCTTTCCTTCCCGGGTCGGGATACGATGCCGGGCGGCTCCCCGGCATTGCCGGGACGCGTCGTTCCTGGCGCCGCGCCGATTCCGCGCGCGACAGCGCCTCGCGACACCATGGGGTTCGCGCGACCCCAACCCGCGCCGTCGCAGCGCGACAGCCTCCGGGCGCGCGTGGACAGCCTCCGGGCGCGCGTGGACAGCTCGAGGCGCGGTTCGCTGATCTTTCGACGCGACACGGTGCGTCGTGACAGTACCAAAAGGCCGCAGGGACAGAGCCGACAGCCATCCTGATCCGGTGATCCGCTATCACGCGCGCTGGGTGCTCCCCGTCAGCGCGCCGCCGTTCGAGAACGGCACGGTGGCGGTGGAGGACGGGCGCATCGCGTATGTCGGGCCGCGCGCGGCCGGACCATTCTCCGACGACACCGACACGGAGCTGGGCGACGCGCTGCTGATGCCCGGGCTCGTCAACGTCGCACACGCACCTGGAGCTCACGGTCATGCGCGGCTTTCTCGAAGACCTCGAGTTCCCGCGGCTGGATCACGCGCCTCAACAAGGTGAAGCGCGCGGTACTCGATCGCGACCGGCTGCTGGACTCCGCGCGACTCGGTGTCGTCGAGGGGGTGCGCGCCGGCATCACGACATACGCCGATACGTGCGACACGGGCGTCGCGTTCGACGCGATGATCGAGGCCGGCGTGCGCGGCATCATGTATCAGGAGGTCTTCGGACCCGACCCTGCCTCGGCCGCGACGGCGATCGAAGATCTGCGCGGCAAGATCGACGCGCTGCGCGCGCGCCAGACCCCGCTGGTGCGGGTCGGCGTGTCGCCGCACGCGCCGTATACGGTCAGCGACTCCCTCTACGCCGCGGTCGCCGCCTACGCGCGCGAGCAGCGGCTCGACGTCGCCGTCCACATCGCGGAGAGCGAAGCCGAGCGTCAGCTCGTGGAGCGCGGCGAGGGCGTGTTCGCCGACGGCTTGCGACGTCGCGGCATCAATGTCGAGGCACGCGCGCGTAGCAGCATCGCGCTGCTGGATCGCCTCGGCGTGCTCGCCGCGCGGCCGCTGCTGATCCACTGCGTCCGCCTCGACGAGCAGGACGTCCGCGTGGTGAAGGAAAGCGGGTCGGCGGTGGCGCATTGCCCGGTGTCCAACGCCAAGCTCGGCCACGGCACGGCCGCGCTGCTCGAGCTGCTTGACGCCGGCGTCCCCGTGGCGCTGGGCTCGGACTCGGTCGCGAGCAACAACCGCATGGACATGCTCGGCGAAGCGCGCGCGGCGATCCTGGCCCAGCGCGCGCGTGTCGCGCGGCACGACGTCCTCTGTGCCCGGGATGCGATGTTCATGGCGACGCTGGGCGGTGCGCGCGCGCTCGGGCTCGAAAGCGAAATCGGCTCGCTGGACGTCGGCAAGAGCGCGGACCTCGCCGCGTTCCCGGTGGATCCCTTCACGATCCCGCTGCACGATCCCGAAGCGGCTGCGATCTTCGCGTTGCCGGGTGTCCCCGCCTCACTCGTTACCGTCTCCGGCCGCGAGCTCGTGCGGAACGGCCGGCTTCAATCGTGGGACACCACGCTGGGTTCGCGAGTCGCGGCGACCGCCTCACGCATGCAGGCGTGGGCGCGCGGGCAAGCGGCCTTGGGAGTCGACGAGAGTGGGTGAGATGAGCGCCACTCCCAACCGGGCTCTTGGCGGAACTCCAGGAAACCATGACATCGCGGATGGTCGCGGCGCCGCTCGGCTCGCCCCATCGCTGACTCCCAGCAGCATTGGCGACGCGCTAAGATCACTGACATGACCAAGCCCCCTCCCGCAAACGGACGCACGAACAAGATCTGGCGCGACGGCCGGCTCGTGAACTGGGAGGACGCCACGATTCACGTCATGAGCCACGTCGTCCACTACGGCTCCAGCGTCTTCGAGGGCGTGCGTTGCTACGAGACGCCGGCCGGTGGCGCCATCTTCCGCGCGCGCGAGCACATGCGGCGGCTCCAGGACTCGTGCAAGATCTACCGGATGCCGCTCGGCTACTCGATGGACGAGCTGGTGCAGGCCATGGTCGACACCGTCACCGGCAACGACCTGCGCGAGTGCTACATCCGCCCGCTCGTGCTGCGGTCTGGCGAGCAGATGGGCGTCTACGGCGCCGGCGTTCCCGTCGAGACGTTCATCATCGCGTGGAAGTGGGGCACGTATCTCGGACACGAGGGCGTCACGAACGGCGTGAACGTGCGCGTCTCGAGCTGGCGCCGCCCCGCGCCGGGTACCTTCCCGACGATGGCGAAGGCGGGCGGGAACTATCTCAATTCACAGCTCTCGAAGATGGAAGCGAAGCAGGATGAGTACGCCGAGGGCATCATGCTCGACTCGTTCGGTTTCGTCGCGGAAGGCAGCGGCGAGAACCTGTTCGCCGTGAGGGACGGCTGCCTCTACACGGCGCCGTTGGGCGCCAGCATTCTCCAGGGCATCACGCGCGATTCCGTCATCACCATCGCGCGCGACTTCGGGATCGACGTCCGCGAGCAGGTTTTGCCTCGCGAATTCCTTTACGTGGCAGACGAGCTGTTCTTCTGCGGCACCGCCGCCGAGATCACTCCCATCCGGTCCGTCGATCGCATCGACGTCGGAAGCGGCAAGCCCGGCACCATCACACAGCGGATTCAGCGCGAGTATCTCGGTATCGCACGGGGCAGGATTCCGGACCGTCACGGTTGGTTGACGCCCGTACCGGAACCCGCGGTTGCCGGGCGTTAAGTCGAAGAATCACCAGCGCTTTCCCTTGTAGGCGCTGCGACCCGGCCATATCCTTCATTTGTGATACTCGGCTGCCTCGCGCTGAATGCTTCGTTCGAGCCACTCACGATGGTTCCGATGAAGCGCGCCCTGCGGCTGGTGATCGACGGCAAGGCGGAAATCGTCGAAGCCGATCATGATCGCATCGTGCGATCCGAGCGACTCACGATTCCTCGCCCGGCCGTCATTCGCCTGACGCGCTTCGTGCACGTGCCCCGCCGGTTTCGCCGGCACGTGACGAACACGTTCCTTTTCGCGCGCGATTCGTACCGCTGCCAGTACTGCGGGCGGCACATGACCGAGTTCAAACCGCGCGAGGCGCTGACGCGCGACCACCTCGTTCCGCTGTCACGCGGCGGCACCAACGACTGGACCAACGTCATCACGGCGTGCAGCCCGTGCAATACGCGCAAGGGGAATCGGCTGCCCGAGGAGATCGGGATGCATCCGCTGTCGAACCCCGTGGAGCCGCATTTCGTGCACCTCAGCTGGGCCGTGCGCCGGCTCACGCCGATCCAGGCGCGCTACATCCGCACGTTCTACGGCGACCAGGTGCTGCACCAGCTCGAGGCGCTCGAGCAGCGGATGCCGGAGCCGCACCATCGCGAGGCTCGGCATCCGGAAGCGAAGGTGCACGGCCATGACCACAAGCACCATCACGGGCACGGGAAGCACCATTAACTGCAGTGCCTAGTTGTTAGTGCTTAGTGCTTAGTACGTCACTCGCCCTAACTAACCACTAATCACTAAGCACTAAGCACTGGTTCCCTAGGCCCTGAACGTCCCCGACCTCGCCTCGAAGTGCCGGGTTTCGCCTCCCAATACCCGCGAGAGCAGCGTCCCGAATCCGCGGCGCAGAGCAGACAGCGGGGCCCGTTTGCCCCGGACGGCCGGTTGCAGCTCGCCCTTGAGCCAGCGCTGCAGCTCGTCGAGGTCGCTCACCGACAGCGACTCGACGTCGAGTACGACTAGTAGTAGTAGCGCGTTCCCGCTCGCCGGGGCGGTAGCGCCACCGGATAGCGCTCGATCACGGCTTCCGCCGCTTCGAGCGTCGCGAAGCCGCCGAAGTCCTCGATCGCGCTGCCCTGCCGACGTACCACGCGGTACAGCTGGTTGTACGCGTCGTAATGCACCAGGACATCCCATTGCGTGGTGCTCTCGATCTCGTCGAACACGCCCCCGGCCTGCCACAGCTCGAGGCGAAAGTGCAGCGCAGCCGGGAATCCGTTGCGCAGCAGCTCGCGCATCTTGCCGTCGCCCAGCATCTGCGGGCGCGCACGCTGGCGCCCCGGGGCGGCGAATTGTTGGCGAGGAGAGAGACTTCGAGCCGTGGCCCTCGCTGCGCTGAGGCGGGGAAGGCCAGAATCGAGCAGCATCGTCGCAAGCTCGAGTCGTCTTCCGCACGCTCCTCAGAATCGATGTCGGATCCGAAGGAAAAAGTTCGCCGGCTCGTTCGGCTGGCTCATCGACTTCGCGACGTACAGGCCGAGGATCCCGAAATCCAGACCCACGCCGATGTCGGAACGGAACGAGGACAACGGCGGAATCGACGACCGGCCGAACGTGAGATCGTCTCCTCCACGACCTGGCGTGCCGACCAGCCAGCCGCGGCCGGCGTCGACGAAGAATACCCAGACGCCCGACGAATGACTGCTGATGTAATTGTCCTCGTCCCAGTCGGTGAACAGATCGAGGTGCAGGTCGCCGCGATATTCCACCTGCGCCAGCGCCATCCGGTCGCACTGGCCCGGAACGCCGGGCACGTACGCGCCGGTGGTGCAGGTCGCCGTGTTGAGCGACGTCGGCGCGCGGAAGTCGTAGCCCGGCAGGGACCCAGGTCCGTCCACGGCGAATCGGCGCTGCAGCGGCAGCGGATCGCCGTTCAGCCATCCACCGGCCACGAGCCGGAAGTTGAGCTGCGCGTCGGGCGAGATCCGGTTGTAGCTGCCGGACATCCAGGAATCCGCGGGCGTACTGAATCTCCGGTCCCGACGTGACCCCGACCGGATGTCGATAGCGGTGCGAACGACGCTGATGTTCGCCGCAGCCGTTCTCGAGATCGGCCAGCACGTACCAGCCGGACCAGGGATCGTCTGCTGTCGTTCCGCGTGTCGATGCGCAGCGTTCCGTTCAGCAGGTGCACCAGGCCGTCGTCGAACGTCGGGTTCGGCCGCCAGTCTCGCCCGCTGCGGAACAGCGTCCACGGGTTCTCCAGCGGCCGCGAGTCCCAGCGCTCGTCGCCGTAGGAGAGCCAGACGTCCGCGCCGCGCCGCACGAAGAACCCGGCGCGCACCTGGCCGCCTTGGCGGGCGTAGTAGTCGCGGTAGTCGCTTGCGGAACACGAAGGCGGAGAGTCCGGCCTCGACGTTCGCGAGCTGCCAGGCTTCGATCGGTTCGACCACGTCGTAGAGGCGACCGCCGAGCAGCACGCCACCGCGCCGACCGAGCCTTGCCTCGGTGTTGACGTTGTATCCGATGTCGTCCTGATTCGAGCTGAAGTTCGTCTCGTCCGCAACACCGCGAACGCGTCGACGCGCACGCTGCCCCAACGGTTGTTGAGGTATACCTGCGGGCCGAGATTGATTGGTAGCCCCTCGACGCGATTGTACGCGCCGGCGCTCGCGATCTGGAGCTTGCTTCCGGTGCGGCGCTGGGCGCGCTCCCAGCGGCGCCACCACCCGGTCTCGTCGCTCGCGGCGGTCGTGACTTCCGGCAGGATGCTGGTCCCCTTCACGCACGTAGTGCAACTGCTGCCGGTAGATGCGAATCTCGCCGCCGATGTCCGCGATGTGCCGTCCTTCGACCTCGCCGCCTACCACCAGCAGGTCGCCGTCGATGCGCGCCGTGGACCGCAGGACGACGTCGCTGTTGATCGCCAGCACGCGCCCGCGCACGCGGCCACTGATCAGCACGGGGCCGTTCAAGGACGGCCACGTCTCCGTCGACGACCGCGCTCCTCCTCGATCTCGACGCGTCCCGTGGATCGCAACGTCGCGGTCGTCGTTGAACAGACGCGCGGCTTCACGCGCGACGTCGCGCGGAAGTCCGGCGCGGTCGATCCGTGGGTCGCGTTCCTGTGCCGCCGCCGATGATCCGGCCAGCGTGACGAAGAGCGACGAGGGTCAGACTACGCATGCGTTCTCCGGGAGATCAGGTCCGGCTCCGCCGCAAGCAGTCGCCGTACCGATGCGTCGTTTCGCGGAACTGACGGGCTTTACGCACACTTACGCAATCTTGTGTCCCGAACCACGCAGCCGCCATGTCCTCCGCAGGTGGCAGCGCATGTGTCTCTCCGACTTCACTCCTCGCCGCCGAGTCCAAGACGGCGCATTCGACGATACAGGTTCGGCCGGTCAGTCTTCAGCTTGCGCGCCGCTTCCGCCACGTTGCCTCCGGCCATCGAGAGCGCGCGCGCGATGAGCATGCGCTCGTACTCGTCCAGGGTGTCCGTGAGCGAGTGGTCCAGCGCGGCGGGGTCGGGCAAAGGAGCAGCCGCGACGCTGGTCCCCGTTCCGCGATCGACGGGCAGCACTGCGCGCACGGCGTCCTCCGTCACGTCCGACCCCGCATGCAGGATGGCGAGCCGCTCGACGATGTTGGCCAGCTCTCGAATGTTCCCCGGCCAGCGATACCGTCCGAGGGACGCGACGGCCGTCGGAGGTCCACCGCGGCGGCGCTTGTCCGGTCCGCGCGTGGTGCAATGCCGAGAAGTGACGCACCAGCAGCGGGATGTCCGACGGGCGCTCGCGCAGCGGCGGCACGTGGAGGGGGATCACGTTGAGGCGAAAGAACAGGTCCTCGCGGAACCGGCCTTCGGTCACGGCCCGCGCAAGGTCCTTGTTCGTGGCCGCGATGATCCGCACGTCCACACGAATCGGTTGTCCGCCGCCCACACGCTCGATCTCGCGCGCTTCGATGGCGCGCAGCAGCTTCGCCTGCGCTTCCGGTCCCAGGTCGCCGACTTCGTCGAGCAGCAGCGTGCCCGTGTGGGCCAGCTCGAACCGTCCGATCCGGCGCTCGGTGGCGCCCGTAAACGAGCCCTTCTCGTGGCCGAACATCTCGCTCTCGACGAGGTCGCGGGGAATCGCCGCGCAGTTGACGCGCACGAACGCCCGGTCGCGGCGCCCGCTCGCGGAGTGGATCGCCGCCGCCACCAGTTCCTTTCCGGCGCCGGACTCGCCGGTGATCAGCACGCGGGAATCGGTAGGCCCCACCCGCGCGATCAGGTCGCGCACGCGCTCGATACCGGGGCTCTCGCCCACCATCTCGCCGGCGAGACCCAGGTCGGCCCGCAGCGCGCGCGCCTCGAGTCGCGCGCGCCGTAGCTCCATCGCGGACGACAGCGCCAGCAGCACCCCTTCGGGCGTCAGCGGCTTCTCGAGGAATGTGAACGCGCCGAGCTTTGTGGCGCGCACCGCGTCGCTGAGCCCCGCGCGCCCGCTCATCATGACCACCGGGGAATCGGGGATCTCGTCGCGAAGGCGCTCGAGCGTCGCCATGCCGTCCATGTCGCCAGGCATCATCAGGTCGAGCAGCACCACATCGGGTTCGCTCTCGCTCGCGCGCTTCACGCCGGACGCGCCATCGGACGCGTCGCGGACGTCGTAGCCCTCGGAGCCCAGCAGCGCGCCGACCATCCGCCTGATGTTCGGCTCGTCGTCGACGATCAGGACCGTGCCCATGCGCTAGCGCCGGGGATCGGAGGCCGTGCTTCCGGAGGGGAGTCTCTCCGACTGCAGCTTCGCCAGGAAGCGCTGACTCTCGGAGATTCGCTCCACCTCGATCGCGATGGACTCGACCGCCGCCTCGATGCGCTCGAGTCGCTGCGAAACGTCGGCGGGGATCTTTTTTTCGTCCCGTTTGTCCATGCGTCGTGTCCATGCCCGAACGAACGGCAGGCCGAGGACCACGGCCGCCGTTCCCCAGACGACCGTCGCGACGATCGCGACCACCATTGGAGCAGGTAACGGCTCCATCGAAATCTGCATGTTCGTCAGTCCGCCGAATGCGGCTCGTCAATGGGGAGAATGAATCGAATCACGGTTCCGCGTCCCGGTTCGCTCTCCGCGGTCACTTCGCCCCGGTGCGCGATCACCGTCTGCCGCGCGATCGCGAGGCCGAGGCCCGTTCCTCCAGACTTATACGTGACGTATGGCTCCCAGATTCGCGCCAGCCGCTGCGGCGGGATACCGCACCCCGTGTCCCGCACGGAAAGCGCTACGGCGGATCCGCCATTGTGCGCGACGCGGCTCACGTCCACCACGATGGAGCCCTCGCCACCTTCCCTACAGGCTTCGACCGCGTTCAGCATGACGTTGGAGAGCGCCCTCGCCAGCGCCTCGTGGTGCCCCTGGATCAGGGGAATGTCGGCGCCGACGTTCACCTCCAGCGGTACTTCCGCCGGCACCGACGACCGGGCCGTGTAGCGCGCCATTTCCCCCACGTCCACAGCCGCCCGCGGGCCCTCCGGCAGCCGTCCGAACTGGGAGAAGCTCTTTGCCATGCTCTCCAGGCGCGCCGCTTCGATCGAAAGTACCTCCACGCTCTCCCTGAGCAACGCGGGCGCGTCTCGGCGCAGCCGCTCGACCGCGAACTTGATCGGCGTCAGGGGATTCTTGAGCTCGTGCGCGACCTGTCTCGCCGCCTCGCGCAGCGCCGACAGTCGCTCGGCCTCGAGCGCCGTGCGACGCCCTCGCTCGATCTGGCCGGCCATCTCGCGCATCCGCTGTCGCAGCACGTCGAACTCGGGGGCGCCACGGCGCTGCGGCGTCTCGTCGAGGGGCTCGCCCCGGGCGATCTGCTCCGTCCACCCCACCAGCTGGTGCAGCGGGCGACTCAGGCTGCGGCTGAGATGTCCAGCTACCTGTGACGACACGAACAGCAGGACGCCGAACGCAACCAGCGACAGCACCGCGAACAGGGTCGCGGCGCGGCCCAGAACGAAGTTGGCCTGCCTGGCAAACCGGAGGCTGACGTTCAGGGCTTGCTCGTGCTGGTGCACGGCGGCGGAGTCTGCCGGAGAGAGTTTCCGCGCGCGCGCCACCGTCAGCGCGCGAGCTCCGGTGGCCGCAACCGAATCCCACGCGGCGGCCGAGCTCGCAAACGGCAACATGACCCAGCTCGTCGCCGCCCAGGCGGCCGTCAGGAGGACGGTCGGCACCAGCGCGAAGAAGAGGAGAATGACGAACAAGCGGCCACGGAAGCTGATGCGCTTCACGATAGGAAGGTGGTGGGTCGTAGGTGGAACGTGGTAGGGTTGGCGAGGAGGTCGGGAGCCCGGCTCCCATTGCCAAAACTGACAATTTCGGCCAGGTAGACCGTTCGTGGGCAGCCAGGCATTGCCAGTTTTTGGCAACAAGGGCCGGGCTCCCGACCTCCTCGCCGACCCTCCGCGCTCCACCTATCACCCACAACCTACCTCCGATGAAGTCCCATACGTCGTACCTCACCTTCAACACCAAGCGCCGGCAGGAGATCATCGACATCACGGACGACGTCGAGAAATGCCGCGCCGAGGCGGACATCGAGGAGGGAATGGTGCTCGCCTCCGCGATGCACATCTCGGCGTCCGTGTTCGTCAACGATCACGAGCCCGGCCTCTGGCAGGACATCCTCGACTGGCTCGAGAACGAAATCGCGCCGTGGGACCCTGACCGGTATCGCCATAACTCCGGAACCGGCGAGGACAACGCCGCGGCGCATCTCCGCTCGCTCACCATCGGCCACGAAGTTATTGTGCCCGTCACGGGCGGGCGTCTCGACCTGGGACCCTGGCAGCGGATCTTCTATGGGGAGTGGGATGGGCGCAGGCCTAAGCGCGTGATTCTGAAGGCAATGGGAGCGTGAGACTTACGCCATTTTGTGCGCAAAGCTACATTTACCGACGGAATGAATCAGAGAAATCAGCGCCGCGAGCCCTCGCGCTCGCAGAGCGCCCTTGTACACCGGGGTCCGGGAGCGCACTCCGCGCAGCAGGTAACGACACCGCTCCATCACGCGCCGAACGCCGCGCTACTCATCGACTTCGACAACGTCACGATGGGGATCCGGTCCGACCTCGGGAAGGAGCTGCGCAACCTCCTCTCGTCGGACATCATCAAGGGCAAGGTCGCTGTCCAGCGCGCCTACGCGGACTGGCGGCGGTATCCCCAGTACATCGTCCCGCTCTCCGAGGCCTCGATCGACCTGATCTTCGCTCCGGCGTACGGGTCGTCCAAGAAGAACGCCACGGACATCCGCCTCGCGATCGACGCGCTCGAGCTGGTGTTCACGCGGCCGGAGATCGGCATCTTCATCCTGCTGTCCGGCGATTCCGACTTCTCCAGCATGGTGATCAAGCTGAAGGAGTACGGCAAATACGTCATCGGTGTCGGCATAAGGGAATCGTCCAGCGACCTGCTGGTCCAGAACTGCGACGAGTACTACAGCTACAACGCGCTCGCAGGACTCGTGAAGAGCTCCGACGAGGAGCCGACGCGCAAGTACGATCCGTGGGAGCTGGTGAAGGAAGCCATCTCGCGCATGAAGCAGAACAACGACGTCATGCGCTCGGATCGCCTCAAGCAGGTGATGCAGGAGATCGATCCCACCTTCGACGAGAAGAACCTCGGCATCAGCAAGTTCTCCAAGTTCTGCCAGGAGGCTGCCTCAAAGGGCGTGCTCGCGGCGCGTCGCCTGGACAATGGACAGCTCGAGGTGGATGCCCCAGGCGCAACGTGGGCGTCGCCCGCGGCGGAGCAGGTCGCGGTCGAGCCGATTGCCGAGTCGCCCCGCTCGCTGGAACTCGCGGATGAGCGACCAGCTCGCGGGCGGCGTGGTCGCGGCGGCCGCGGACGCGGCCGTGAGCGCGAAGGCCGGCCCAAGGAAACCGGCGTGACGCCGGTGCCCGCCGTCGCGGCAGTTCCGCGTCCCACGCCTCCCGTGGGGGCCGATTCGAGTCAGCCGCCTGGCCAGGCTGAGGGCCCGGGCCTTTCGGGTGAGCGCCTCACCCGCGACGAGGCGTTCGACCTGCTGCGGCGCACGGTCGCGGCGCTGACGACTGGAGAAGGTTCCGTGCGTGCGTCGGCGGTTCGCTCCCACGCGCGCGACCTGCTGGGTCGAGACAGCGAGAGCCTCAGCGAGCGGAACTTCGTTCGCATCCTCAAGGATGCGCATGACGCCGACGTGCTGGATCTGCGGCGGCGCGGCGACGATTTCGAGGTAGCCCGAGCCGAAAGGGCGCCTACCGTCAGCGAACAGCTGGCCAGGGCCGAGCCGCCGCCGCGTCCCACGGAAGCGTCACCCGCGCGCCTGTCGCTGCGCGGTCGCGGTTCGGGACCGCGCGGTCGCATTCCCACGGTGCTTCCACCCGAGCTCCTTTCGCTCGGTGTGGTGCAGACCGCGGAGCATCCGGCCGCCCGGGACAATGGCGTCGAGGAATCGCCGCCACCGTCCCAGCCCGCAGCCACCGCCAAACGGGGCCGGAAGCGCGGCGCAAAGACCGCGGACGCTGCCGAGCCTGCCGCCCGCGCCAAGCGCCCCCGAGCTCGCGCCAAGGCTGGCGCCAAGCGCGAGAGCAAGACCGGCAAGGGCGGCGACGCGTGACCGCCCGCGCCGCCTTCGCGGCGCGGCGATCATCGCGAGGCGCCCCTCTTTCGAGCGGCTTCTATGCGCGCGACACCGAGATCGTCGCGCGCGAGCTGCTCGGATGTGTTCTCGAGTGCCACGGTCCAAACGGGGTCATCAGCGGGCGCATCGTCGAGACCGAGGCGTACCTCGGTGAGCACGATCTCGCCTGTCACGCCGCCGCGGGGCTTACGCCGCGGACCCGGCCACTGTACGGCGCGCCCGGAACGTCGTACGTCTACTTCGTCTACGGCGTCCATTGGTGTTTCAACGCGGTCACCCGCGAGGAAGGACTGCCGAGCGCCGTGCTCGTGCGCGCGCTCGAGCCGCTGGACGGCATCGACCTGATGCGCGGCCGCCGCCCGGCGGCGCGTCGCGACGTGGATCTCACCAACGGGCCGGGTAAGCTGTGCGCGGCTCTCGGGATCGACGCTGCCCACAACGAGACGTCGCTTCAGGCGCCTCCAATCCTCATCCGGCAGGGAGCGCAGGTGCCGCGCGACCGGGTGGTCGTCACGCCGCGAATCGGCATTCGGCACGCCGCCGACTGGCCGCTGCGCTGGATCGTGTCCGACAGTCCATTCGTCTCGCGCACTCCCGCGGGCTTCGTTCGGCAGCGCGCCGAGCGCTGAAGCCGGCGTCGCCAAAAGCGAAAGCCGCGACGTGAACGCACGACGCGGGCCCGCGACCTGGAGGACCGGCCGGCTATCGCAATCGATCGATCGAACTGCCCGCGTTTATGCGGGCGCCGAACTCGAACGACGAGCGCCAGTTGTTGCCGGTGAAGAAGAAGAACCGCGAGTGGGCCGGCGAAGCCGTCGCCTGGCCGAACACAGAGAACAATTTCAGCTGCATCTGGGCACCGAGGATGACGACCGGAGCCGCGGTAGCGCGAAACTGCTCGATCGTGAAGACGACGATGTCTTCCTGCTGCGGCGTTCGGAACGTTCCTTCGGGCTCCACTTTCGCGATGTGACTGATCGTCGCGCCGACGCCGAAGTACGGGTGCAGAAAGTAGCTCTGAAGCGGGAAGAACATTCCCGCCAGGGTGAAGCGTCGCATGCCATTGAGCCGTACCGTTCGCGGCACCGAATCCAGCGGGGATACGGAGTCGTTGACGAAAACGTACTTGCTCTGGGTGAAGAGGTGGTCGAATGAGGCGTACAAACCGCCCTTCGTACGGGTGATCAGCCAGTCCATGCCGCCCATCGGGCTGAGCGAGCCGTCGGGATCGCTCTGCACCTGGTAGAACATGGCGCCGCCCTTCACGCCCCAGAACCACGAATCCTTGAAGTCGCGCGTTGACTGAGCCGCCGCGGCACCCACGTTCAGTGCAACCAGTGCAGCGACTGCCAGTGCCCGAATCGCCCGCATATTTATCCTCGCTGAAGTCCGAAACTGACGCAGTACCTCACCCAAGGGGACGAAAGCGGGCCCAGCTTGGTCACTTGGAAAGCACGCAGGCCGCGGGCCGGTTGCCCCCGACCGGTCACCGTTTGCCGATGCCCGCCCGGGAGCCCCGCCGGCAGGCCCTGGGGCACCGGCTGTAAGTGCCATCCAACCGCTTTCCCAAAGCTGTTCCCGGCAGTACCGTAGAGTTGTGTCGGCCATCCTTCCCGGCGCTGTGGAGTTCCGCACGCCGGTCTACGGAACTGTTTTCGGGCGCCGCACGGAGGTAGTCCATCGCCTCCAGCCCGG
This sequence comes from uncultured Gemmatimonadaceae bacterium, assembly GCA_963724885.1. Taxonomy (GTDB): domain Bacteria; phylum Gemmatimonadota; class Gemmatimonadetes; order Gemmatimonadales; family Gemmatimonadaceae; genus DASPMP01. The sequence goes on from CAVRWG010000005.1 coordinate 2,550,076, forward strand.
CGACCGCCTCATCCTGGTGCCGGATCCACCCGGCACCGAGCCCCCTACGGTCTGGGTCCACGCCCGAGGCGGCGACGTCGTTGGCCACTTGTCGCCCGACGTCAACGACTGGCTCGCGCCCTTCATGCTGGAGGGAGGGTGCTACGCCGCGGAAGTGAGCCAGGTTCGGGGAGACGACGTCGCCAGCTGGAAGCGCCTGGTCATCACCGTGCGCTGTGTGCGCGCGGTCAAATCAGCTTCAGCTTTCCTCCAACGGTCCTGAAGGCGGCAATCGCCGCGTCGAGGTCCTGGCGTGAGTGTCCCGCCGAGATCTGGCATCGCACCCGCGCCTGGCCGTGCGGGACCACGGGGAAGCCGAACCCGGTGACGAACACGCCTTCGTCCAGCAGCATGTCGCTCATCTGAATCGCGGCCGAGGTCTCGCCGACGATGATGGGCACGATCGGCGTTTCGCCGGCCAGCGGCTTGAATCCGGCTTCGACGATCTGCTCGCGGAAGTACCGGGTGTTGTCGCGCAGCCTGTCCACGCGGTCGGGGTGAGCTTCGATGAAACGCACTGCCGCGAGTGCGCTTGCGGCAACCGTGGGTGGCAGCGCGTTGGAGAACAATTGCGGGCGCGACCGCTGCGTCAGCATGTCCGTCAGCTCCGAGGGCCCGGCGACGAATCCACCGGCGGCTCCCCCGAGCGCCTTGCCCAGCGTGGACGTGATGATGTCCACCTCACCGAGCACGCCATGGTGCTCGGCCGTTCCGCGGCCGGTCTTTCCCAGCACGCCCGATGCGTGCGAATCGTCCACCGCCACGACGGCATTGAACTCGCGCGCGATCTCGAGGATGTCCGGCAGCTTGGCGATCGCGCCTTCCATCGAGAAAATGCCGTCCGTCCAGATCAACTTGCGCCTCGCGCCGCGGGCCTCGGCCAGTTTTGATCGCAGGTCGGTCATGTCGCCGTGCCTGTATACGGCGGTCGTGCACTTGGTGATCGCCTTGGCCAGGCGCATCGAGTCGATGATGGACGCATGGTTCAGCGCGTCCGACACGATGAAGTCTCCCTCCTGGACGACGGTGGCGGTGAGCCCTTCGTTCGCGTTCCACGCCGACACGAACGTCATCGACGCCGGGGTGCCGACGAATTTCGCCAACGCCTGTTCCAGCTCGCGGTGGATCGTGAACGTGCCGCAGATGAATCGCACGCTCGCCGTGCCTGCGCCGAATCGTTTCAGTCCTTCGATGCCGGCCTCGATCACCGCCGGTTCGTCGCACAACCCCAGATAGTTGTTGGACGAGAGGATGATCACCTCTCCCCGGCCCTCCATCTGAACGCGCGCCGACTGCGGCGAGTCGATATGGTTGAGCCGCTTGTAAACCTTGTCGTCTCTCAGCTGCTCGAGGGTACCTCGGAGCTCCTGGACGAAATTCCGATTGATTGCCATGTGGGTGTGCCTGCGAGAGCCGAGAACCCGCCGCCGCAACAGTCCGTTGCGGCCGCGGCCAAGAACCGGCTTTCAGGCTATCTCGAAGATCACCTTGCCGGCCTCGCCGGACTTGATCGCGCGGATCGCCTCGTCGAATGCCTCGAGCGGAAACCGGTGTGTGATCACGGGAGTGGGATCGAACATGCCCGAGCGCAGGAATCGCGTCATCTGATGCCACGTGTCGTACATGCGCCGTCCCACCACGCCGTAGATGGTGATGCCCTTGAAGATGACTTCCGTGGCAAGGTTCAGCTCCAGCGGTTTGGCCGGGATGCCGAGCATCTGGACGCGTCCGCCGACCCGGACCAGCTCGAGCGCCTGGTGAATCGCGTCCGGCACGCCGGACATCTCCAGCACGACGTCCACCCCCAGGTCGTCGGTATGCCGTTTCACCACGTCACTCACCTGCTCCGGCCGGACGGCATCGTGCGCCCCCATGCGCTTTGCCAGGTCCAGCCGCGTGAAGTTCAGGTCCGTCGCGATGATCCGCGACGCTCCCGCCGCCTTGCAGATGCCGACCGCGAACAACCCGATCGGGCCGCACCCCGTGATCAGCACGCTGGCGCCCGGGATCTCGGCCGTGAGCGCCGTGTGGAAGGCGTTGCCCATCGGGTCGTGAATGCCGCCGACGTCAAACGACACGTTCTCGTCCAGGTGCCAGACGTTCGTGGCGGGCATCGCGATGTATTCGGCGAAGCAACCGTCGCGGTCCACGCCGATGATCCGCGTGTATGGGCACACGTGGGCGTTCCCCGTGCGACACAGCAGGCATCGCCCATCCACGATGTGCCCCTCGGCGGTCACGCGATCGCCCTCGCGCACGTCGGTGACGAGCTGGCCCACCTGCGCCACTTCGCCCGCGAACTCGTGTCCGACGACGATCGGCGGCCGCACGCGGCCCTGCGCCCACGAATCCCACTCGTAGATGTGAACGTCGGTGCCACAGACACCTGCGCGCCGCACGCGAATCAGCACCTCGTCGTCACGAATCTTCGGCTCGGGGACGGCCTTCATCACGAAGCCAGCACCGGCCGCCTGCTTCACCAATGCCTTCACGCGCGTGTCGTCTCCGGGAGGGGGGAATTGCAGCGGTGAAACCTGACTGACCGCCGCGCGCGACGGAAGTGACTATCGGGCGTATCGCGCGGACGCCAGCTCGACGATCTTGGCGATCAGCGCATGGTATGACAGCCCGTCCTTCTCGGCGGCGCGCGCGAACTCGGCCGATCGCTCGAGGTAGCAGTTCGGATTCACCTCGATCACATAGACCTGGTCCGGATCGTCCTCCCCGACGCGCAGGTCGATGCGGGCATAGTCGCGCAGTCGCAGCGCCTCGAAGGCGCTCACCGCGATCGCCTGGATCCGCTCGGTCAGCTCTTCGGACAGGTCGGTGGGGAATACCGACTTCGTTCCCGCAAACTCGGCGGACTTTTCCGCGCTTTCGCCGCCGCCGCTGCCATCGGCGCCCCATTTGGCTTCCCAGCTCGCGATCCGCGGAACCCCCGCGGGCAGTCCGCTGAAGTCGAGCTCCATGATCGGAAGCGCCCTGGCGCTGAGGTTCCCGAGAACGCCTACATAGAACTCGCGTCCGTCCACGAACTCCTCCACCAGGGCGGGCTGCCCGAACTCGGACTGCAGCGCGTCGATCCTGCCGAACAGCTCCTTCAGATCCCGAACGACGGAATCTCTCGTGATCCCGATCGACGCGTCTTCCTGTGGTGGCTTCACGATGAGCGGGAAGCCGATATCCCCGGCCCAGTCGACCGACCCACGGTAGACCGACACGAACTCGGGCGTCCGGATGTCGTGGAAGCGCAGGACCTTCTTGGTGAGGCTCTTGTCGCCGGCGAGCAGCAATCCGGCAGGGCTCGAGCCGGTGTAGCGCTGGTCGAGCAGATTCAGCAGCGCCGCGATGCTGGAGTCTCCCGAGCTGATGCCCGCGAACGACTCCGTGAGGTTGAACACCAACTCGGGGCGCCCACGCCGTATCGCCTCCACCACGGGCTCCACTTCGCCGTCCACGGGAATGCGCGTCACCTGGTGGTCCAGCGTTTCGAGCGTGGACGCCACCTGGTCGATCACCGGGTCCACGGGAGGCTCCAGTGCGTCGGCGGAGTGCAACAGCGCGATGCGCATCAGGAGACCCCGGTACCGGCCCGGCGCGCCGATGCCGCGCTGCGCGCGCGTCCGATCATGCGGGTGTGGCGGTGAAGCATGACGACCGCCGTCGCGAACGCCGTCAGCTCGACCAGGGTCGCCGCCTCGATCGCCCCTACCCGGAGCGCCAGCGCCTCGACTCGTCGTTCGAGCACCTCGAGGAGCGAGCGAACGACGCTCGGCGGCTCGCTCGTCCAGAACGCCACCCGCGTCACGATCTCCCGAGAGTGCCGCCGCAGGAACTCGCGCGCGGGCTCACCCGCTGGCGCGTCGCCGGCCCGAACGAAGATCTGTCTCAGGTCGCCGTCGAACTGACGTTCGTCCTCGATCGGGACGGAGTCCCGCTCGTCTTCGTAATGTTCGGCGACGCTGTATCGCATCGCTTCGACCGGCAGGTCCTCCTCCTGTGGCGACGGCGGCGCGGCGTCCACATCGGCGATCTCGCGCATGGTCGCGTCGACGTACTCGAGTTTGCGCAGCGCAGGCCACCCGGCGTATTCGGCGCGCCAGTCGCGTCCCGGTGTGAGCCAGACCGCGAACGTCTCGGCGAAGTCCTCATCCGGATGCTTCTGTGCATACCACGCCAGGATGTGTCGCACGTGGTCGCGGGAAAACGGATTCGCCCGATACCGGTCGCGATACGGCCGTTCGATCGGGCCGAACAGCGCGCGCCATTCGTCCCGTTCATACAGTTCGAACGCATAGTTGTACGCGTGGCCGGCTTCATGTCTGAGATACCGCATCGCCTCGGCATCGTCCTCGACCGCAAGGGACATCTCCGCCTCGATGCGCTCCAGTCGAGGGTCGGCCAGGTAGAATGGCACGCCGATCAGCGGCGTTCCGTCAGGGCAGCCCCACTGGTCGCTGAGGTAGACCGGAGGACGAAACCGCAGACCGCGCGCGGCCAGCTCGGAATCCAGCTGCTGCACGAGGCGCTCGACCCGGGAGCCGCGAATCGCGAGCCCGAGGTCCGAAATGCGCTGGCCGAGCAGCGCGTCGCGCTGCTGACTCCACTCCTGATCGCTCGCCATACTGCTGACTCGGGCAAGCGTCGTTCCGGCTGGGCAAAAAAGAAAAGCCGGGAGCATTCCGGCTCCCGGCTCACAACGGTGGACCGTCGTCGCTTCAGGCCGCTTTCGGCTCGGTCTCAGGAGAACGCGCCGGGGCGGGACCCCACTCGTAGGCAGCGAAAACAGTGGTCTGCGGCGGCAGCGGTGTTCCAGAGATCACGATCCCGACCAGCTCCGGGGTCGCCTTAGGTTCGGTGGCCTTCATTGTTGCTCCGGTTGCATCGAGTTCACTGCGGGGGCGGGCGGCGAGAACGGTCGCCGCCACGCCCCGCCCGTCGCTACAACGCGAGTGGCGGCCTCCTTAAAGCAGCGCTGATGCCACCGTGTCCCAATCTGGAAGTCGTTGACCGGCAGCGTCTTACGCGTGGGGGCGCGCTGAAGTCAGGCCTGCGTGTTGCAGGCTGACACGACGCAATTCGTGCGGATCGTGTCAGTGTGAAACTGGAGGCGGCGCCGGTTCCTTGCGCGCCAGGAAGACCTGCGCGTCGTCCACTCCTGCAGTTTTCGACGCCTCGACCGAGATGTCCCAGCCGCGATACGTCACCTTGAGCTCGTTGATCGCGTTCCGGCCGGCGACGATCGTCTCGACGAGGTGCACGCCACCGTCCGCGGTTGCGCTCTGGAGGACGCCGATCACGCGGGCCCGCTCCAGCGGCGTGAGACTCCGGAGCGCCGAGTGCGAGCACACCACGGCGTGCAGCGGCGCGTCGGGCGAAGGCGTCCATTGCGCGAGTTCCGCGGCCACGGCGTGGACGCGTTCAGCGAGCCCGGCCTGCATGGCGGCTTCCATCACGCGCGTGACGGCCTCTTCCTCGGGCTCGAGCGTGGTGACTTCACAGCCGTTGGCGGCGAGGAAGAGGGCCGAGCGGCGCGCGCCTTCACCGGCGAGCAGCACGTGGCTCCCGGCACCAGCCGCTCCCATCTCGGGGCCGCCGATAGTGCGAACGAGCGCGTCGTCGGCATGCAGCCCCCAGTGCTCGGGCCGTCGCATCTCGTCGTGCAGCTTCATGCGCTTGCGACGCCACGTGTCGTACTTCGGAAGCCGAATGCGCCGGAAGATGATCCGGTCTACCTCTTCCAATAGAAGCAGCTCGGTGAGCACGAACTGGGGCTGTGCGGCCAGGATGGCCGCGGCCTCATCCCCGATGGCGAGGATCGCGGCGCGCGGGATCGACTCCTTGTAGTTCTCGATTTCCTGCTCGACGTACAGCCCGTATTCGTGCCTGAGCGACCGAGCGGCTCGAGTGGCCATGCGCTGCCGTGTCTGAGACGCCGCAATGTCTGCTCGCGCCATTTCCGGCGCAAGTACGACTCACATCGGTTCGACGTGCACCGTCACCTTGCCGCCGCCGAGTTTGCTCGACACCGCATCCTCCACCGCGTCGGCGAGCGCGTGCGCGTCCGCGACGCTCGCGTGCCCACTCACCGCGATCGTCACCTCGGCGAAGGAGTGGGACGCGGTCGTTCGCGACCGGATCTCGCGCACGGCGTGAACGCCGGGCAGGGCCTCCACCACGGCCCGGATCTGCGCCGACTCGATTGCGCGCTCGTCCACCAGCACCGGGATGCTGACGCGGAGGATCTGATAGCCCGTCCACGCGATGATCAGCGCCACGACGATCGCCAGCGCGCCATCGACGCGCGCGAGCCCGCGATTGGACAGCCACAGCGACGCGAGCGCGAGCAGCGTCACGAAGATGTCGGTGCCGGTGTGCCTGGCGTCGGCTGCCAGGAGCGCGCTGCCGAGCTGTCGGGCGCGGCGCGATTCGTACTGCACGACGAACGCATTGATGCCGAGCGTCGCGACGACCAGCGCGATGTCCCCCGCGGCGGTGGCTGCCCTCGGCTCTCCGCGGGCGAGCGACAGCGCGCCCTCGCGCAGCAGCTCGAAGCAGGAGATCGACAGGAACCCGACGACCGCCAGCGTGCCCAGCGTCTCGAATTTCGCGTGACCGTAGGGGTGTTCCTCGTCCGGCTCCCGATGCGCGATCGCGACGAGCGCCAGCGCGATGAAGTTGTTGAGCAGGTCGAGCCCCGATTCGAGCGCGGCGCCGACCACCGTCAGCGCGCCCGTGCGAACGCCGACGATGAGCTTGATGATCGTCACCACGGCGTTGAGCGCGAGAACGACGACCAGCGTGGTGCGTACTCCGCGCGCCGTGTCGCTCACGCCATCGCCTCGAGCAGCGCGCCCTTGATGTAGCCCGTCTCCGGGATCGTGAGCACTTCCGGGTGATCGCGCGACTGGCCGCGCACGTCGCGCAGCGCGATGCGCCGTCCCGAGTCCGCGGCCGCGTCCTCGAGCATCCCGAGGAACAGTGGCCGGGTGAGATGGAAGCTGCAGCTTGCGGTGAACAGCAGGCCTCCGGGCGAGAGGAGGCGCATCGCGCGCAGGTTGATTTCCTTGTAACCGCGAATCGCCGCGGCCAGCGCGCTCCGCGTCTTGGCGAAGGCCGGTGGGTCGAGCACGATGGTGTCGAAGTGGTCGCGGCCGCGCTCGCGCTCCTTCAGCCAATCGAAGACGTTGGCTTCGACCAGCTCGAAGTTGGAGCGTCCGTTCAGCGCGAAGTTGTCGCGCGCGCGCTCGAGCGCGGCGCCGGAACTATCGAGCGCGACAACCCGCTCGGCGCGCGCGGCCAGGTGCAGCGCGAACGAGCCGTGATAGGAAAAGCAGTCGAGCGCCTTGCCGCGGGCCAACGCCCCGATGAACGCGCGATTCTCCCGCTGATCCAGGAACGCGCCCGTCTTCTGTCCCTCCCACGGCGCGGCCAGGTAGCGCACGCCATGCTCCCGGACCTCCACGGTCCGCGGGACATCGCCGAGGAGCAGCCCCGTTTCGAGCGTGAGCCCTTCCTTGCGACGCAGCGGCACGTCGTTGCGCGCGAGAATACCGAGCGGGGAGATCACATCGTCGATCGCCGCGACGATATCTTCGCGACAGGCGTCCAGTCCCGCGCTCATGAGCTGTACTACGACCCAGCGGTCGTACCGGTCGCAGACGAAGGACGGGAGTCCGTCTCCTTCGCCGTGCACGAGTCGGTACGCGCTTGCGTCTTCAGCGATGGCCGTTCGGCGCGCGACGCACGCCGCGAGGCGCTCCCGCCACCAGGACGCGTCGATCCGCGCTCGCGGATCGCGATCGAGCAGTCGCAGGCTGATCTCGGAGCGCGGGCTCCAGAGCGCGAGCCCAAGCGGCTTGCCGCGCGCGTCGCGCACGTGGACCACCCCGGCCGGCGCCGTCGGGCGACGCGTGACGTCGCTGCGGTAGATCCACGGATGTCCCTGCTCCCAGCGCCGCGCTCCCTTGGCCGCGACGACGGCCTCGTCCGTGGTGTCGGCGCTCACGTCGTCACGGCCGCGACCCCGGCGGCCTGGCCGACGCATTGCGGCGCGCGGCGTCCCAGGCGCGGCGCGCGGCGCGCGCGGCATTCTGGTGTTCGGTCAGGCTCACGCGAAACTCGTGATGTCCGTCCGGATAGGCCACGAAGAACAGATATGGCACGTTCGCCGGGTACAGGGTCGCCTTGAGGCTCGCGACTCCGGGCGCACCGATGGGACCGGGCGGCAGTCCGGAGTTTCGATACGTGTTGTACGGCGACGCCACGCTCAGATGCCGGGTCAGCAGCCTGGTTTGGTACTCCGGGAGCGCATACTGCACCGTGGGATCCGCCTCGAGCCGCATCCGGCGGCGCAGGCGGTTCCAGTACACTGCCGCGATGATGGGCCGTTCCTGCGGCAGCTTGGCCTCGCGCTCCACGATGGACGCGAGCGTGATCACCGCATGGCGTGATTGTCTGATGGTGTCGAGGCGCGCGCCCCACTCGGTCCGCCACTGCTGCTCGAATCTCCGCGCCATCGCGTTCACCGCGGCGCGCGCGGACGTACCCGGCGGGAAAAAGTACGTGTCCGGGAACAGGTATCCCTCGAGAATCCCCGGCGGGGTCGGCACATCCAGCCGGGTGAGCAGCGCCGTGTCGCGCACCGCGGCGCGAATCGAGTCCACGCTCAGCGCCATCTTCGCCGCCATCAGTGCCTCGATTTGCGACAGCGAGTACCCCTCGGGGATCGTCAGGACGTTGATGATGCCCTTGCCGCTGCGCAGCGCCGTCAGGAGGGAGCCCCAGCTCTCGTCGCGTCGCATCAGGTACGTGCCGGGTTTGATCCCGCGATCGGAGCGACGCAGCTTGGCGTAGACGCGGAACGCCTTCGGCGACTCGATGACGCCGGCGCGGTGCAGCGACTCCGACACCACCCGCATGGGCGCTCCGGGCGGGATCGTCACGCGCACCGATCGAATGTCCGCGCTGCCTCCGCACGCGGCTACGACCGCGGCGATCGCGAGGGAACGGAGGCGACGGCTACTCGGCACCGTCCCTCCCGCGCCGACTCAGCGCGTGCTGCAGCAGGACGGTGGCCGCCAGCGCGTCCACGTCGCCCGGCCGCTGCTCGGGCTTTCCGCCCAGCGCGCGCACGGCGCGGCGCGCGGCGGCGGTGGTGAAACGTTCGTCCACCAGCTCGACCGTGAAACCGGTTCGTCGCTCGAGTTCCACCGCGATCGCGCGTACTTCCGTTGCCCTTGGCGTATCCTCACCCTCTTCGTCGAGTGGCAACCCAAGGACGAATGACGTGGCTCCGAGTTCCTTCGCCCGCGCGATCAGCTTCGCGATCGGCGGTCGCTTGCCGGCGCGCCTGGTGAGGAAGCCCGCGGGCTGCGCGATCATCCGGAGCGGGTCGGTCACGGCGAGCCCGATGCGGCGCTCGCCCCAGTCCACGCCGAGAATGCGGCCCGCCACGGCCTCGCCGGGGTTCCCCTCACGCATGATGACCGCCGACACACGACGTCTGACGCACCGCTGTCAGCCGCCCGCGACCATTTGCTGGAAGAACTCCTTGTTGCTCTTCGATCGCGACATCTGCTTCAGGAGGAAATCGATCGCTTCGACGTCCGGCATGTCGCCGAGGAAGTTACGCAGCAGGTAGACGCGATTCTTCTCTTCGTCGGTGAGCAGCAGTTCCTCCTTGCGCGTGCCCGACTTGTTGATGTCGATGGCGGGAAACACGCGGCGATCCGCGATCTTGCGCGAGAGCACCAGTTCCATGTTGCCGGTGCCCTTGAATTCCTCGAAGATCACTTCGTCCATGCGCGACCCCGTCTCGATGAGCGCGGTCCCGACGATGGTGAGCGATCCGCCGTCCACCACGTTGCGGGCGGCGCCGAAGAACTTCTTGGGCCGCTCCAGCGCCTTGGAGTCGAGGCCACCGCTCATGATCTTGCCCGAGTCGCGGGCCACCGCGTTGTGCGCCCGCGCCAGGCGCGTGATCGAGTCGAGCAGGATCACGACGTCCTTCTTGTGCTCCACGAGGCGTTTCGCCTTCTCGATCACCATGTCCGCCACCTGCACGTGGCGGTCGGGCGTCTCGTCGAACGTCGAGCTGATCACCTCGCCCTGTACGTTCTTCTTCATGTCCGTCACCTCTTCGGGCCGCTCGTCGATCAGCAGCACGATGAGGTGGACTTCCGGGTGGTTCTCGTTGATGGCGTTCGCGATCTTCTGGAGCAGGATCGTCTTGCCGGCGCGCGGCGGCGCGACGATCAGGCCGCGCTGCCCCTTCCCGATGGGCGCGATGAGATCCATGACGCGCATGCTGATGTCGCCGTTGTCGCGCTCGAGGCGCAGTCGCCCCTCGGGGTACCGCGGGTTGAGGTTGTCGAACGCGATGCGCTGTTTGGCCAGCTCGGGATCGTCGCCATTGATCGCCTCCACCTTGAGCAGCGCGAGATATCGCTCCCACTCCTTCGGCGGACGCACCTGGCCGGAGACGGTGTCACCCGTCCTCAGGTCGAAGCGCTTGATCTGCGATGGCGAGACGTAGATGTCGTCGGGGCTGTAGAGGTAGTTCCAGTCCTGGCTGCGCAGGAACCCGTATCCCTCGGGGAGCACCTCGAGCACGCCTTCACCCGTGAGCAGCTCCCCGCGATCGAGCAGGGCCTGCTCGACGCGAAAAATGAGCTCCTGCGTCGTGAGCTCGGGTGGAGAGTCGGGCACCAGCTCGCTCGCGATCGCCTGAAGCTCCGATGCCGGCTTGCGCTTCAGCTCGAGGATGTTCACCGGCGTGCGGGCGGGGGGCGATGCGTGCCGACTGGGGGCAGCGGATTCGCGCGGCAAATGCGTCGAGAAGCGATGGGGTGGGAGTGCAGAAGCGTAAGAGAAGCTCAGGTATGCAGCAAGCGGTTTAAAACGCGATGTAGCGGAGTGGACGGCGTTTGAGGTCCTCGAACAGGAGCGTCATCTGTCGCTGGGCCGTCGCGACCGCGGCCGCGATGGCCGAGTCGCCGGCGAAACGGCCCAGTGTTCCGTCGGGGCCAGGGTCGTCGAGTCGCGCGCGCAGGTGCCGGAGTTCCTCGCGCACCGAGGCCACGCGAATGCTCAGCGACGTATCGCGGCGAAAGCGTCCGAGCGAGGTGCGCGGAGATCGCAGCAGGGTTTGAATCGAGTCGGCCCGCGCGAGCGCGCCTCGCGCCTGGCGCATCACGGTCTGCGGCGACGCGCCGTTTTCGTGGTCGCCGTTGTGCTGGCCGGCCAACCCCGCCACGCGGGATCGGGCGCGCGCGAAGTTGACCCGCAGTTGGCTCCAGTGGCCGCCGCCGCGTTCCACGCGGGCCGCGCCGAGGGTGCCGCTCGCATTCCTGGTGTGCGCCATGACCGCTCGAGCGTCGGCCATGATGGGCGCGAGCTGGCGCATGGCGCTGTCGAGCCGCGGCGCCACCGGCGGGAGATCGGACTGCGGTCGCGAGAGGAGCGTGTCTCCGTGCCGCGCGCGGGGGCTGCCGGGTGTCCCGGCGGAGACGTACACGACGATCGGCCCGACGAAGTTCGCGCCGGGACGCACCGCTATGGGCGAGTCGCGCCGGATCTGGTCGGCGTCGCGTTCACGAATCGTGATGGCGATCACTACGCGCGCCGAATCGTGATCGGGCGAGAGAAAACCGACGTGGTCCACGACACCGACCTTCTGCCCCTCGAGCCAGACCTCGGATCCCTTCATCAGGCCGCGCGCCTGATCGGCGCGCACGTACAGTCGGATCGTCTGGCCGCGGACGCGTCCCACGCCCGCGAACACAAGCACGCCGGCCGCGATCAGCAGAACCGCGGAGAGAGCGATGAGGCCGGGAAGGAGATTGCTCCACGAGAGCCGTGGCGCCATGGGACGCTAGCCGATGTGGTGGGGACTGACGGCTGAGTCGGCAAATGGCGGGCCATTCCTGAGGCAGGGAAGAGGGAATTGGGAATCGGGAATAGCTCAACTCAGAGGCGGGAAAACGAAAGGGAAAGGGAATGGGAGGCAAACTCCGATTGCCGTTTCCCTTTCCCTTTCCCTTTCCGTTTCCCTTTCGGTTGCCCTATTCCCGATTCCCTGTTCCCAATTCCCGGCGGTCAGTAGCGCGCGCGACAGGATTCGAACCTGTGACCTTCAGCTCCGGAGGCTGACGCTCTATCCAGCTGAGCTACGCGCGCGTGTCGATCGCAAAATCTACCAATGAAAATCCCTCGTCGAAGCGAGGGATCGAGTCGGGGCGACTGGATTTGAACCAGCGATCTCCTGGTCCCGAACCAGGCGCTTTACCGGGCTAAGCTACGCCCCGCGACTCACGAGTCTCCGCGAGAACAGCGCGCCCAGAAGGACTCGAACCTCCAACCTTCTGATCCGTAGTCAGATGCTCTATCCAATTGAGCTATGGGCGCAGACTTGTCGAACAATAAAAGCAGGAGGCAGAGATTCGAAGGAATGCCGCGTTCCGCCTTCTGCCGTCAATATGGGCGGTACAAGACTCGAACTTGTGACCTCCACGATGTCAACGTGGCGCTCTAACCAACTGAGCTAACCGCCCTTCTTCACGCGGATCCGACGGCCACGCGCGCTGGAACCGAAAGCGACCTCTGGTGTAACACCTCTCCCGGATGCCGCCGCAGCGACCAGCCGGGGAAGTCAGTGGAGGCGAGGGGGATCGAACCCCTGACCTCGTGAATGCCATTCACGCGCTCTCCCAACTGAGCTACGCCCCCCACGGCCCGAAGTCCCTGCGACGGAATCACATACAGCCGTTTCCGCCGGGAACCGCGAAACCTACCGGGGGGTAAATACGAAGTCAAGCAAAAAGGGCTGGCGCAAACGTCCGAGGCCGATATTTTGCAGCGCCTCCTGTCGAGAACAGAAGGAGCCCGCAGGCAGCCTCGTTCGGCGCGGGCTTGCAACCATTAGCGACGTGATGCTCCGCCGCGTCACCGCTTAAAAGATGACTACCCAACAACACGTAGTCACCGAGGCAACACCACAAATGACCGATGTAAAGCGCCGTCGTAGGCGCGCCGCGCCAGCCGGCATCGCTCCGAGCGAGCCGGAACGCGACATTCTCGATCAGTACCTCTATGAGGTGAGCACGTACCCGTTGCTCAAGGGCGACGAGGAGATTCAGCTCGCCCGTAAGATTCGCGCGGGCGATCCGGACTCGCTGCAGGAGCTCGTGAAACGCAATCTGCGGTTCGTGATCTCCGTGGCCAAGAAGTATCAGAACCGTGGTCTGCCCCTCATCGATCTCATTGGTGAGGGCAACGTCGGGCTGCTCACTGCCGCGCGGAAGTTCGATCCCGACCAGGGCGTGAAGTTCATCTCGTACGCCGTGTGGTGGATCCGTCAGGCGATTCTATCGGCCCTGGCGCGGCAGGGTCGTACCGTGCGGGTGCCGCTGAACCGCACGGCCGACCTCTCGCGCATCATCAAGGCATCCGAGATCCTGCGGCAGAAGCTCAATCGCGAGCCGACGCCCGAGGAGCTGTCACACCTCACGGGTCTCTCGGTGGAAGTCGTTCAATCCCTCGCCGCGCTCAACACCAGCGACGTGCGGCTCGACGCGCCGATGGATCCGGAAGGCGACCGGTCGCTCATCGAGCGGTTCGTGGCGGACGAGATGCCCGATACCGAGGAAGAGGCGATGAACCGCTTCCTCACCGACGAGATCGAGCAGGCGCTCGGCACATTGCCGCCGCGCGACGCCAAGGTACTGCGGTTGTACTTCGGCCTCGAGGGCGGTCGTGAGCACACGCTCGAGGAAATCGGCTCGATGCTCGGCGTCACCCGCGAGCGCGTGCGTCAACTTCGCGACCGCGCACTCAAGCGGCTGCGCGAGGGCGACGTCGGACGCGCGCTGGGGAGCTTTGCCGCCTAGTCCAAAGGCGGACATACGATTTCGGACATAGGATGTGGGCAGGAAGCGGGGCGGCGGTTGCCGCCCCGTTTTTTTGTGCTGGCCCCTGAACCGGTGGGACATCACATTTCGTATCCCGCCGATATCCCATATCCAACTCACCGTTTCCGCCGTTCGGCGCTAGATGATCCGCCTCCTCGACGTCCACAAATCGTTCGGTCCCAAGCGCGTCCTCCAGGGCTTCACGCTCGACATCGCCGAGGGCGAGACGATGGTGGTGATCGGCTATTCCGGCACCGGAAAATCGGTGGCGATCAAGCACATCGTGGGGCTCCTGGAGCCCGACGAAGGCGAGGTCTGGGTGGACGATCGCGAAGTTCCCTCGCTCTCGCGGCGGGAGCTGTCCGAGCTGCGCACGAGTATCGGCTACGTGTTCCAGTTCGCGGCGCTGTTCGACTCGTACTCGATCGGTGAGAACGTCGCGATGGGGCTCCGCAAGCAAGGCCGGCTCCGGCCCAGCGAGATCGACATTCGCGTGCAGCAAGCGCTGGAGCTGGTGGACCTCCCGGACGTCGCCAGCCGCTTTCCCGCAGAACTGTCCGGAGGCATGCGCAAGCGGGTCGGTATAGCGCGCGCGATCGCGCTGCGCCCGAAGTACATGCTGTACGACGAGCCGACCACCGGGCTCGATCCGGTCACGGCCGCAACCATCGACGAGTTGATGATCCGCATGCGCGACACGCTGGGTGTCACGAGCGTCGTCATCACGCACGACATGCGCAGCGCGTACAGCGTCGGCACGCGCATCGCGATGCTGTACGAGGGTCGTGTGAGGCAGGTGGGCACGGTGGAGGAGGTGCGGAATACCACGGACCCGGTGGTGCGGCAATTCATCGAGGGCCGCGCGCACCTCGAAGCGGTGGACCTCCGTACATGACACAACGCCGCGGGCGAGGCAAGAAGCGCAAGGGCGGGGACGCGCGCGGAGCCAGGCGATCGAGCGAGGTCGAAGCGGCGGCGAAACCCCGAGGCAGCCGCCGATCCGGCAGTCGAGGGCGTCGCGAAAACTCGGCGGGCGGCGTGGTGTTCCGGCCCGGCAACGCAGCGCCCCGGTTCCTGCTCATCTGCGACAGTTACGGGCACTGGGGCTTCCCGAAAGGACACCTGGAACGGGGAGAGCGCGCCGACACCGCCGCGCTGCGCGAGGTGATGGAGGAGACCGGCCTTCGATCCGTTTCGCTGGTCGCCTCTATCGCGACCATAGACTGGTTCTTTCGATTCAACGGCCGGCTCATTCACAAGACCTGCCAGTTCTTTCTCATGGAGTCGCCGACGGACACCACCAGGCCGCAGCTGTCGGAGGGCATCACCGAGTGTCGCTGGACCACGGTGGACGAGGCGCGCCGTCTGATCGCGTACGAGAACGCGCGTGAAGTTCTGGCGCGGGCTCACGAAATGCTCGAGGAGCGCGCCGCCGCGGGCAGCGCCGCGTCCGGCGCCACCGACTGACGATGTCCGGCGACGGCGTGCTCACCTCGATCGTCGCGTTCGTTCCGCGGGAAAAGACGCGCGCGATGGTTCGGGCCGCCTTCCCGCGGCGCCGCTGCCGCCTGGTCTTCGCGCGTTCCGCCGGGGACGTCGCGGCCACGTTCCGCAAGGAGCTCGTGGACGCCGCGCTCGTGGACATCGCGACGCCGCACGACGAAACGTGGGCCGCCGCGGCGCTCGCGCGCGAATTCCCCAGCGCCCCGTTCTTCGGGATCGCGTCGCTTCGGGCCGGCGAAGGACCGGCCGTGGCGCACTGCGCCGAGCTCGAGTTCGCGGACGTGCTGGTGGAGGGAATCGACGACGCATGCGCCCGTGACATCGTGGCGCACCGCGGCTTCTCGTCGCGATTCGCCGCCGCCCTTCGCGTGCCACCGGAGGGACTCGCGCTCACCACGGCGGTCCAGCAGCGGGCGTGGGAGTACATCGTCGCGCACGCCGGCCGACGCGTCCACACCATGCACCTCGCCGCGCACCTCGGGGTCACGCGCGAGCATCTCAGCCGCACGTTCTCGGCTGCCGGCGCGCCCAACCTCAAGCGCGTGATCGACCTCGTGCGGCTGCTTGCAGCTGCCGAGCTCTCGAAGAATCCCGGCTACGACATCCGTGACGTAGCCTGCGTCCTCGACTTCGCTTCCTCCTCACACCTTTCGAGCACGGCGCAACGCGTGGTGGGCACCCGGCCGGCGTCGCTGGCCCGGTTGAGGTCTGTGGACTTGATTCAGCGATTCGCCCGGGGACACGGCCGCAGCCGGTCCTGATTGCAGGTCTGGTTCCGACTGGCGTAGGGCTATCGCGGACGACGCGGACCACGCGGAAAAGAACACGCGGACCTGCAATGCCATTTGTTGGTTCCGTGGCGCGAGAGTCTGTCGCACCAGGAAACAAAACAAAAGCTGTTTTCAGGTCCGCGTCTGCTGTCCGCGTGTTCCGCGTCGTCCGCGACAACCTTCGCCACCAAAAGCTCTCCATAGCGAGTGTTCTTGCTGCGGGTGCTTCGTCGCTGCGCGACGCCGAACGACCACCCTAGGAAACCTGCCCGCCGACTTGCCTGTCCAGGTAAACCAGGAATCCCGATAGGAGCCGGCTCACGGTCTGGATCCGTGTGGTGAGCTGCGCATGGTGGGTTGCACTGAGCAGGTCCGCCTGGCGCGCGACTGCGAGCGACGTCTCGAGCCTGAGCAGGTCGCGCCTGGCGGCGCGGTACAATTGCCGTTGCTCGCCCGGCGCGTACCGGCCGTAGCCTTCGGCCACATGCTCGGCCATGACGAGCGCCGTCATCATGGTGTGCTCGGTGATCGACTTGATCTCCCGGCGGTTCGTCTGGCGCAGCGCGCGAATGACCTCCGCGCCGAGGCCCACGGCCTCTTGCCAGACCCGGAGATCCCGGAGACTGAGTCCCATGGTGCGGAAGATGCGGCCTGCACGAGGTTTCCCCGTCACCAATAGTGCGCCGACAGGACCAGAACGCTCCCGGGGGCGGAATCACCCGTGGCTTGAGCGCATCGGGTCCTTGTGATATTTTTCACAAGCTCCGACCGGGGCCCCTTTCCCGTCACTGACCCGCTCTCCGTATGGCAACCGAAACCACGCTCCGTCCAGGCGAGATCAAGGACATCCTGCTTCGCGAGATCGAGGCAGCCGACCTCAAAGAGCTCGACGTCGAGGAAGTAGGCACCGTCCTCGAAGTGAAGGACGGAATTGCCCGCATCTATGGCCTCCGGAAGGCGATGGCCGGCGAGATGCTCGAGATCACGTCCTCGGAGACCGGCAACAAGATCACGGCGCTCTGCCTCAACCTCGAGGAAGACAACATCGGCGCCGTCATCCTCGGCGACTACTTGCAGCTGAAAGAGGGCGACGACGTTCGCCGCACGTCCCGCGTGCTCGAAGTTCCGGTTGGGAACGAGCTAGTCGGCCGAGTGGTGGACGCGCTCGGCCTGCCGATCGACGGGCTGGGGGACATCAACGCCAGGATGACTCGAAAGGTGGAGTCCGAGGCGCCGGGCATCATTGTCCGCCAGCCGGTGAAGGAGCCGCTACAGACCGGGCTGAAGGCCATCGACTCGATGATCCCCATCGGCCGCGGGCAGCGCGAGCTGATCATCGGCGACCGAGGGACCGGGAAGACAGCGATCGCGGTGGACACGATCATCAACCAGAAGGGCCAGGGCGTCGTCTGCGTCTACATCGCCATCGGCCAGAAGGCATCCACGGTCGCGTCGGTCGTCGAGCGGCTGAAGCAGGCGGGCGCGATGGACTACTGCATCGTGGTCGTCGCGTCGGCCTCCGATCCTGCGCCGATGCAGTACATCGCGCCGTACACCGGTTGCGCGATGGCCGAGTACTTCATGTACCACGAAGGCAAGGCGACGCTCTGCGTGTATGACGATCTGTCCAAGCAGGCGGCCGCGTACCGTCAGCTTTCGCTGGTGCTGCGCCGTCCGCCGGGTCGCGAGGCGTACCCCGGCGACGTGTTCTACCTCCACTCGCGCCTGCTCGAGCGCGCGGCGAAGCTGAGCAACGACCCGGGCATCGTGGACGGCAAGACGATTTTCAAGCCGGGCGGTTCGCTCACGGCGCTCCCTGTGATCGAGACTCAGGCGGGCGACGTTTCGGCCTACATCCCGACGAACGTCATTTCGATCACCGACGGTCAGATCTTCCTCGAGTCCGACCTCTTCTTCTCCGGCGTTCGCCCCGCGATCAACGTGGGCATCTCGGTGTCGCGCGTCGGCGGCAGCGCGCAGATCAAGGCGATGAAGTCGGTGGCCGGCCGGTTGCGTCTCGACCTGGCCCAGTACCGTGAGCTCGAGGCGTTCGCTTCGTTCGCGTCCGACCTCGACGCGGCCACCAAGCGACAGCTCGAGCGCGGCGCCCGCACCGTGGAAGTGCTGAAGCAGGGCCAGTACTCGCCGATGGCGGTCGAGCAGCAGGTCATGATCATCTACGCCGTGACGAACGGATTCCTCGACGACATCGAGGTTGCGAAGCTCCGCGAGTGGGAGAAGGGCTTCCATGAGTTCATGAAGGCGCAGTACCCGCAGGTGGGGGACGGCATCCGGTCGAAGAAGGAGCTTTCGAAGGACATCGAGGCCGATCTCCGGCGGGGCATCGAAGCGTACAAGAAGTCCGCGGCGTAACAGTCGAAAACGCATGGCCAAGGGCAGAGAACTCAAGGGTCGCATCAAGTCCGTCGAGAACACGCGCAAGATCACGCGCACGATGGAAATGGTGGCGACGTCGAAGATGAAGCGCGCGCAGGATCGCGTCGTCGCGGCGCGTCCGTACGCCAACGCGTTGCGCGAGGTGATCTCGAGTCTCTACTCCCCGGAGCTCGCCGATCGCTTCCCGCTGCTGCGGCAACCGTCAGGGAAAGCGAAGCGCGCCGCCGTGATCATGCTCACCGGCAACCGCGGCCTGGCGGGCGCGTTCAACTCGAACATCATCAAGGAGGCGCGCAACCTGATCGCGCGTCTCGAGGGCGAGGGCACCGCGGTCGATCTGCACGGCGTCGGCAAGAAGGGCATCGGCTACTTCAGGTACGTCGGCCGGACGATCGCGTCGAGCCGCACGGACGTCGGTGACCAGCCGACGGCGAAGACGGCCGGAGAGATCGTGGACAGCCTGATGCAGGAGTTCGCGGCGGGCAATCTCGATGCCGTGTATGTCGTGTATGCGCGGTTCGTCTCCGCGCTCTCGAGTCCGGCGACGAGCGAGCGCGTGCTGCCCGTGACACCGCCGGAGCGTGCCAAGGGCGGGCCGGCACCGGACTATCTCCTCTTTCCGTCGGCCCAGGCGATTCTGGTGGAGCTTCTGCCGTCCTACGTCCGAAACGCAGTGTACCGCGCGCTGGTCGAAACCATCGCCGGCTTCTACAGCGCCCAGCGGACGGCGATGAAGAACGCAACCGACAACGCCGGTGACATGCTGAACGTGCTCCGGCGCACGTACAACCGCGCCCGTCAGGCGCAGATCACGCAGGAAATAGCGGAAATCGTGGGCGGCTCCGCCGCTCTCGAAGGATAAAAATGGGTGTCAGGTGGTAGGTGCTTGCTGCACCCATCACCCACGACCCAACACCTAGCACCTACTCAGTCATGGCTACGGCAACCAAAGAGAACATCGGCAAGGTCGTTCAGGTCATCGGTCCCGTGCTCGACGTGGAGTTCGAGTCGGAGAAGCTGCCCGAGCTCTACAACGCGCTCGAGATCGATACCAAGTCCGATTCAGGCGCCGACATTCGCGTTACGGTCGAGGTGCAGCAGCACATTGGGCGCAACCAGGTGCGCGCGGTCGCGATGTCGAGCACGGACGGCGTCGTCCGCGGCATGGATGTCGTGGACACCGGAGGTGCGATCGCCGTTCCGGTTGGCGCTCCCGCGCTGGGGCGCATCCTGAACGTTCTCGGCGAGCCGGTGGACAATGGCCCGGCGATTCCGGCGAGCGCGACGCGCTGGCCGATTCATCGCAAGCGTCCCGATTTCGTCGCGCTGGAGCCGAAGACGGAGATCTTCGAGACCGGGATCAAGGTCGTCGACCTCATCGCGCCGTTCGTGAAGGGCGGAAAGATCGGCCTCTTTGGCGGCGCGGGCGTCGGCAAGACCGTCGTCATTCAGGAACTGATCAACAACGTCGCCAAGGGACATGGCGGCAAGTCCGTGTTCTGCGGCGTGGGCGAGCGGACGCGCGAAGGCAACGATCTCTATCTCGAGTTCAAGGAAGCCGGCATTCTCGACAAGGTGCGCGCTCATCTACGGCCAGATGAACGAGCCGCCGGGTGCGCGCCTGCGGGTCGGCCTCTCGGGACTGACCGTGGCCGAGTACTTCCGCGACAAGGAAAACGCGGACGTGCTGGTGTTCATCGACAACATCTTCCGCTTCACGCAGGCAGGTTCCGAAGTTTCCGCGCTTCTCGGCCGCATGCCCAGCGCGGTCGGCTATCAGCCGACGCTCGCGACGGAGATGGGCGACCTGCAGGAGCGGATTACGAGCACGAAAAACGGATCGATCACGTCCGTGCAGGCGATCTACGTTCCCGCGGACGACATCACCGATCCCGCGCCGGCCACGGCGTTCGCGCACCTCGACGCGACGGTCGTGTTGTCGCGCGCCATCACGGAGCTTGGCATCTACCCGGCGGTCGATCCGCTGGCGTCCGGTTCGCGCATCGTGGACCCGCAGTTCATCGGCCAGCGGCACTACAACGTCGCGACGTCGGTGCAGAAGGTGCTGCAGCGCTACAAGGAGCTCCAGGACATCATCGCGATCCTGGGCATGGACGAGCTGTCCGAGGACGACAAGAAGATCGTCGGCCGCGCGCGCCGCATCCAGCGCTTCATGTCGCAGCCGTTCGCCGTGGCCGAGCAGTTCACCGGCATCAAGGGCAAGTACGTCAAGCTCGAGGAGACCATCTCGTCGTTCGAGCGGCTCGTGGCCGGTGAGTTCGACCAGTATCCCGAGCAGGCGTTCTTCATGGCCGGCGGAGCGGACGACGTGCTCGCGAACGCCAAGAAGATCCAGGGCTAGACGTGCTGAAAGTTTCCGTGATCTCGCCGGAGGCGTCGCTGTATGAGGGCGACGCCACCTCGGTCGTCGCGCCCGCGTTCGATGGCGAGGTGGGCATCCTCTCGGGCCACGCGCCGATGATGACACTCCTCGGCAAGGGCTCGCTGCGCCTCGAGAGCACCGGCGGCGCGAAGAGCTTCGAGATCGAGGGCGGCTTTCTTCAGGTCGTCGGGAACCAGGTTCGGGTCGTCACGGAGCGCGGCCGCCAGGCGTAAGTAAGTCCGCACGGGGTCACAGCAACCCTACGGTTGCGTGCCCGATTCGACCTGTTCCAGCGCGCGGTGGGCTGCAGCCGAGGTTGGGTCCAGGGCCAGGGCGCGCTTGAGGTACGTCTGCGCCTCGCGGGGACGCCGGGCGATCTGCATGGCGCGACCCGCGATCTCGAACACCATGGCCGTGTCGCCAGCCTTTGACGTCGCGCCACGCGCTGCCACCACCGCGTCCTCGACGCGCGAGCTCTGCGCGTACGCCATGCTCAGGAGAGCGATTCCGAGGGCAGGCGGGCTGGCCGACGCGAGAGGCTCGATGTACCGGACGGCATCGGCCCCACGCCCCTGTGCAACGAGCAGCGAACCGAGCAACCACAGGACCTCCGAATCCGTGCGGCCCAACCGCTCCACGTAGGGAATCGCGGCATCGGCCTGGCCCAGGGCCATGAGGGAGCGCGCCATGCCGCGGACGGCATCCATCTGGTCGGGCTGCAGGCGCAGCACCCGCTCGAAGGATCGTGCCGCCTCCCCCATCTGTCCCTGCGCGAAATGCACGACACCGAGTGTGTGCCACCCCACCGCGTACGTCGAGTCGATCACGGTGGCTTTGCGAACCGTCGTCACGACCTCGTCGAATCTTGGTGTGGTGCTCTCGAACATCGCCGTCCCCAGCAGAACGTATGCGCGCGGGTTTTCCGGCGCCTTGGCAACCACGTCGCGATAAAGCGTCTCGGCGTTTCTGTAGGTGAGGCCGCGGACGAACGTGGCTGTCCCGAGCGCCAGCGCGAGCACCACTACCCCGATCCGCTCGAACGTCCTGTTCCACCGCCAGCGCAGTCGGAGCTGGTCAACGGCAACGACCGCGAGCACGAGGACTGCGGCGGTCGCGAGATAGACGCGCCGCTCCGCGGCGATTTCCGTCCTGATGGGAACGAAGCTCGACGAGGGTGCGAGGATGACGAAGAACCACGCGCCCAGAAAGCCGAGCTGGATCCAGCGCGGCCGGGTCCACGCCGCAATCGTAGCGAGGGCGCACGCGGTGAGCAGCACCAGGCCCGGAACGCCACGGTACCCGGTGATCGGGTTCGGGCCGTAGTCGAACGTCAGGCCGACCGGCCAGATGAGGAGGCGAACGTAGCGCGCGACCGCCCACGCCTGGGAGTAGAAGTACTCGTACCACGTCACGCCGAGACGGAAGCCCACGCTCTGGCTTCGCGCGTTGGCCGCGACGGCCGCGCCGACGACGACTGTCACCGCGGCGAGCGTCGCGTAGAACCGGATGCGGTCCCGGTTGCGAACGAGTTCGCGCCACGAGGTCGCGCGAAAGGCGCGATCGTAGAGCACCACCAGGAGCGGCGCGGTGGCCATCACTTCCTTGCTCGCCATGCCGAGCGCACATGCGGCGGCGGCGGCGACGTACCACCATTTCCTTGCCGTGGCGCCCGAGTCCCACGCGCGTGTGGATGCGTACAGCGCGAACAGGTAGAACGCCGAGACGATCAGCTCCGTTCGGGCGACGATGTAGTCCACCGCCTGCGTCTGGATCGGGTGCACCAGCCACAGGAGCGTCGCGGCAGCGGCGACGAACGTCGGGTCTCTCGACTCGCGGCCCTGCCACAGGCGATCGAGCGTTCGTCGGATTACGGCGAAAAGCAGCGCCCCGCATACCAGGTGGAACAGGATGTTGGCCACGTGATACCCGACGGTTGCCGCGGGGCCGCGATGCTGAACCTCGAGCGACCGGTTGATGGCGTAGTTGACCGCCACCGACAAGTTGACGACGGGACGCCCGGAGACGGAGGTGTTGGCCGGGGGGCTGAGGGGGACCGCGATCGGGAGGAGCTGCCGGATGGAGGCATTGCCGCGGACCGCCGGGATGTCGTCGAAGACGAAGGGTGCCTTCAGGGCGGAGGAAAACGCGAGGATAGTGGCGGCCGCGATGATCGCGAGTGTGGTTTTCATCCCCTCGAGTGTGGTTTTCATCCCCTTCTATAGATGTGTGGCCGATGACGCGGTTCACCCGCCAAATCGCTGGTTCAGGGGGGCGTTCCCGAACGCATTTGCACCGTAAGACATGTAGCCCGAATGTGATACGCGCTCGGCGATGCATTTCGTTTACGGGCCTTTGGCGAGGTTGGGGTCCATCCTCGGGGCCCAATCCGGCCACCCACCCCGACGCAGGTCACCCATTGGGGCAGGCGGATGCCGAAGCGAAGGACTCTTGCGCACTTCCGGCCCCGGTCCTAGAATCGCTCGCCTGCAACACGGTACGAGCCGCCGCCCAGAGGTGACCAGGTGACGCGGCGGCGTGACACGAAGTTATGCAGTTGTTGGGACCAGACCCTACCTCGTTTCTGACTCGGGAGTTTCTGCTGACGCAAGACGCAGTCGAGTTGCAGCCGTAATCGTCGGTTCGGTCTGCGCGCATCCAGTTTCGCTGCGCGCGGCCTCGTTGTCGTTGTGCTTCTGATTTCACACGCGGCTCGCATGAGCCGTTCGGTCTTTGCACAAGCAGTCGTAGGCGAACCCCAGTCCTCTCAGAGGGAGTGACATGAGAAACAGCACCCGTGCTCGTGCGATAGTTGTCGCCGTCGTAGGCGGGCTACTCGCGATCGGGACCCCCAGTCGAGCTGAGGCCCAGAACGCTCTCATCAGCGGCAAGGTAACCTCGGACGTTGGGCAGCCACTCGCTGGCGCCAACGTGTACATCACCGACCTGTCGATTTCCGTGGCGACAAACGCCGAAGGCGCGTACACGATCACGATCCCGTCCGCGCGCTGCTGCGGCCAGCTCGTGAACCTTCGTGTTCGCGCGCTCGGATTCCGGCCCGGGTTGCGGCCGATCCGCGTGGTCGCGGGGACAACGTCGATCGACTTCACGCTCCAGCAGGACGTGAACCGGCTCGACGAGATCGTGGTGACCGGGTCGCTCGAAGGCATCGAGCGCGCCAAGGTGCCGTTCGCGGTCGGCCGTCTGACGACGGAAGACATGCCGGTGCCCGCGCTCGATCCGGTGCGCGCTCTGGCCGGCAAGGTGGCGGGTGTGCGTATCGCGCAGACCAGCGGCCGCCCCGGGAGCACGCCTGAGATCATGCTGCGCGGCCCGACGTCAATCAATGCGACAGGACGTGGCCAGGGTCCGCTGATCATCGTCGACGGCGCCATCATGAACGTGGGCAGCATGGAAGAGCTGGGCGGCCTCGACATCGAGTCGGTCGAAGTCGTGAAGGGCGCGGCGGGCGCATCGCTGTATGGCACGCGCGCCGCCAACGGTGTGATCACGATCAAGACGAAGCGCGGCGCAACCGGCGCCGATGGAATCAGGTTCAATGTCCGCAGTGAGTACGGCATCAGCGACATGAACAGCCTCGACTACGGCATGCCGATCAACCATCACCTCGCGCTGGATGAGACCGGCAAGCGCTTCTGCGTTACCGGCGAACTAGCGGCTTCTCACTGCTCGCAGACGTTCGAGTGGAACACCGAGATTCAGCGCATCAATGCGGTCAATGCCGACACAGTTCGGATTGCTAAGAGCGCGCAGTGGAACGCAGCCAGTGTTGGCGGCGGGGTGGGTCAGAACGTGTTTCAATCGCAGATCTGGCCCGGGCAGTACTACAACACGTTCGCGCAGTTCGCGACGCAGAACCCGATTGCCCTCACGCAGGTCGACGCGACCGGAAGGTTGGGCGGCGTGCGCTTCTACGTGAGCGGATCGTATCAGGATGAACAAGGCGCAGTCAGGGACGTTAATGGCATACAGCAGCGCCGCGGTCGCGTGAACCTGGACTACGACATGCGCCATGACCTGGTGATCTCGGTGAGCAGCCTGTTCGACAACGCCACCAACGATCTTCGCAGCGCTGGCGGTTCCTTCGGCGCGCTGTTGCGTGGTGCACCGGCTGGCACCGACTACGCCCGTCGCGACACGCTGGGCCGCTATCTCATTCGCGGTGGCGGCGCGGGGCTGCGCGGCAGCGGCAACGGCGGCGGAACGTTCCTGTACAACAACGACAACAACAACGAAGTGAATCTGCGTACCTCCAACCGCTTCCTCGGCAACGTCTCGGCCAACTACTTCCCGGCGGAATGGGTGACTGTCGAAGCGCTGTTTGCCTACGACAATCGCACCCGGCGTGACGACTTCTGGCGCGTCAAGGGCTTCAGAACCCAAGGCATTTCCACCGCGAACAACAATGGCAATATCGACATCGAGAACCGGGACACTGAGTCGTTCAATACGAGCCTGACGGCCACGTTCCGCAAACAACTCAGGAGCGACCTGAACGGAAAACTCAGCGTTCGCGGACTGTATGACGAGAGTTCCTTCCTCCAGAACAGCGCGGAGGGCCAGATCTTCCTCGTGAAAGACATCTTCACCTTGGACAACACCAGCGCCAACGAGGCAGGCCAGTCCGAGTCCGAGAGCGTCAGGAACCAGGGTTACTCGGTTGGGGCGCAGGTGGACTGGAAGGACAGGTACATCTTCGACGGGACCTTCCGGTACGACGGAAGCTCGCTCTTCGGTTCCAAAAACCGCTGGGCGCCCTTCGGTCGCGTTTCGGCCATCTGGCGCGTGTCGGAAGAGCCGTTCTGGACTGTTCCGCAGGTCAGCGATTTCCGGCTTCGCGCCTCACGCGGCACAGCAGGCTCCACACCAAGGTTCAACGCGCAATACGAAACGTACCAGGTCAACGCGGCCGGCGTCTCATTGGGCCGCGCCGGCAACTCCGAGCTGAAGCCGGAGACGACGACCGAGATCGAGGTCGGCACCGACTTCACGCTGTTCAACCGCCTCGGCGTGGAATTCACGCACGCGCGGTCCCGAACCGAAGACCAGATCCTGTTAGTTGGCACGCCAGCCTCGCTCGGCTTCAACGAGCAATGGAAGAACGCCGGGACGCTGACGAACAGGACTTTCGAGCTCGGATTGAATCTTCCGGTGCTCAACCGCCGCGATCTGCAATGGAACCTGCGCGGCACGTGGGACCGGACCCGCACGTTCATCGACGAGTTGTTTGTTCCGGAGTTCGTCTTCAACGGCGGAACGGATCAGGGTACTGCGGGATTCTTCCACATTACTGACGAGACCAGTCCCAGCAACGGCTTCCAGATCAATCGTTACGGGAATATTTGGGGCCGCAAGTTCCTGAAGAGTTGCGCCGAACTTCGTTCGGAGGCGCTGCGAGCTGATTGCGGCGAGGGCAGGTCGTATCAGGTGAACGACCAGGGCTACCTCGTGTGGGTAGGCGCCGGCAACAGCTGGAGGGACGGCATCACACGGAACCTCTGGCAGACGGTACTGCCGGGAAGCGCGTCTCCGTTTGGCAATCGCGTTCCCCTGTACTTCGGCATGCCGATCATCGACCGGCCGCTCAGGGGCGAGGCGGGCGAAGGCGCGGGCATAAGCCAGATCCTCGGAAACGTCTTCCCGGACTACCGGTTCACTTTCAGCAACAACGTGACGTACAAGCGGCTCAACCTGTATGCGTTGCTCGATGCCACGATCGGCCACGACATCTACAACCAGGGCGAGCAGTGGGGCCTGTTCGACTTCAACTCCTCCACGTTCGACACGGAAAGGAAGACCGTCGAAACGGCGAAGCCGATCGGCTACGGCTGGCGCACAGGGCCGAGCGAGGGAGCGGGCATAGGCGGCTTCTACGACGTGCTGGGTCCCAACAACTATTCCGTGGAAGACGGGTCGTACGCGAAGCTGCGCGAGGTGAGCCTGACGTACAAAGTCGGCGCCGTTCGCGGCATCGGTGATTGGACGATTGGGATGGTCGGCCGGAATCTGCTGACTTTCACCAACTACACCGGCTACGATCCGGAGATCGGCGTGTCGGGCGGCTCCACCGGGACTCCGGGCTCATCAACCAGGTGGATGCGTTCGACTTCCCGACGCTCCGCACGTACACGCTTTCTCTCTCCACGCGCTTCTAGGAGCTGCATCACATGATGCGATACGTGATTCGATATGGTGCGCTCGCGGCGGCAGCTGCCGCTCGCCGCGTGCGATCTCCAGGTCAACAACCCCAATGATCCGGGCACCGAGCAGGTGCTTGCGCCCCCCACGGAAGCCGAGGCCGCTGCTCGGCAGCTACTACCGGCGCTGGCACGGCGGCATGTACACCGGTCTCGGAAACATGTGGGGCGTCGCGAACGTTCAGTCCTTCGAGAATTACTCGAGCCTGGCGAACAACGGACAGAACGCGCGCGCCGGCATCCCACGTCCGCCGAACGACAACTCCATCAGCAACGTCAGCGAGGGCGAGCAGCAAGGCGATTTACTTCAGGAACTCGGAAGTGAACCGAATCGCCTCCAATATCCTCACGCGGTTCAGCGATTCCACGTACACCAGCTGGATCGGAAACGAGCGCGGGACAACGCGCGAGGTCGTTCGCGGAATTCCTCCGCGGTCTCTCCTGGGCTATTTAGCGATGTTCTACGATTCTGCCGCTGTGAGCTATCCTGGGCGAGCACGGAAGACGCGGGTGAGCTCGTAGGCTACACGGAGGTGGCTGATTCGTCCTTCGTCGCATTCCAGCGGGCAGATCGACCACGCAAACGCCCCCACGACGGGCGGTGGCGGATTCCCACTCCCCGGAACGTGGATTGCGTCGCCCAACGCTTCATTAGGCCGACGAATTCAGCAAACTGATTCGAAGCTACCGGGCCCGATTCGCGCCAGACGTGGCCCGCAGACCCGGCTGAGCGAGCAGCGGTGATTGGGCAGCAAGTCATCGCGGATGCTCCAGGGCGGCATCACGGCGGACCACGACAATCATCACCAACACGGTGACCGGCCCGTTCAAGGACTGGGCCGCGCAGTACCAGTCGTTCGGCCAGTGGCATCAGATGCCGCCTTTCATCATCGGCATGGGCGACACTCTCGGGGGCGTACGCCACGTGGATCAACCTGCCTCTCGCGCAGCGCGGAAACACCGGAGTGTTCACTCATGGTCACTCCCGACCTGCGTTTCCCGCAAGGCGCAGACCGCGCCGCGCAGCAGGCTGACTTCGCCATCACGTCGTGCAGCGCAGCCTCCACGCCGTGCAAGCGCTACTTCGTCAACCGGCCGCCGGCAATGACCAGGCCGCTGGGCTGGGCTGGGGCCTATCGAACTACGACTGGGCACGCCACTACTCCTGGTTCATTCGCGGCGACGGCGGCACGGGCCAGAATGGCACGTTTCGTCTTCTTTACGAAGGCCGAGACTCAACCTGCTCGAGGCCGAAGGCCAGCTTCGCACGGGGAACCTCACGCGGCGGCCGCCCTCATCAACCTGACTCGCACCGCCGGCATGGTTGGCGGTGTGGCAGTCGGCGGCGGTTACCGCCGGTTACGGCCACCGCCGATGGTGGACTGTCCGGTCCGGACTGCGTGCCCAAGAAACCGGTGGGGGCCGCGAACAGCGGCGGCGGACTCTCGTGTGTGGGGACCTGATGGAAGCGTTGAAGTGGGAAAAGCGCATCGAGACGGCGTACGTCCATTTTGCTGGCTGGTTCCTCGACCACCGCGGCTGGGGCGACCTGGCCGAAGGCACGCCGCTCCAATGGACAACTCCCTACCAGGACCTGACAGGCGCGCACCACGGCCCTGTACACCGGACCGGGGCGAAGGCAGCCGCAGTTTCGACGTACGGTTGGTAGGCAGAACCATGCGGCAGCTTCGGTTCATCAGCTTCGTGACACTCAGCATCCTGTCGGTGGGTTGCTACACGCTGCAACCCGCCGTTGGGGTGAGTCCGGAAATCGGCGCACAGGTGGCGTTCGACGTGAACGACGCCGGCCGTTTCGCTCTCGGGGGATCGATGGGGCTGGAAATCGCTCAGATCGAGGGACGCTTGGTGGAGACATCGAGCGAGGACTATCTGGTCGCCGTGTCGGCCCTCCGCCTGCTTCGTGGAGGTGTGCAGGTCTGGAGGGGTGAACGCGTGCGAATCGGAACGGCACACGTCGGTACGCCTACGTTCGCAAGTTTTCTCGCACACGCACGGTCGCTCGCCCCGCGGTGGTCGTCGGTGGGTTTGCAGCCTACATGTTGTCCCGCGGCCTCATTGGCGGCGGGAACGACGGGTGAGCCTACCCCGGATCCCACGACGTCGACGCCATTGTTATCCGGCCGTGACGTCGTCATGGCGCCTCAACCTCCCACGGAGCATCTGAATCTCATGCGACGCATTCTCAAACCTCTCGTGCTGGGCCTGGCGGCGGGCGTCGTGGGCGCATGCACGCCGGACGAAATCATCAGGACGGAGGACATTCCCACGGCCGGCCTGCGGTTCATCAACGCGGTTGCCCGACACGGGAGCAATGGACATGCGCTTCGTCGACGCGCCGGAGAGCAACGCGCACTGGGGAATCGCCTTCCGAAACTCCCCGGCCATATCCGCGCGGCCAACCCGCTCCGATCCTGTCCAGTTCAAGAACCTGCGCGGGCGGGGCCGCGCCATTTCAGGGTCTTCATGAATGGCGGTTGCACGACACCGCGTGCAATCAGGCTGAAGCCACGAAGGTGATGGTGACCAGACGGTGACCCTCGAGGCGGGCAGGCTTACACGGTGCTCCTTGGGGCTACGCGAATCCGCGGCAGGACCGGCAGGACGCCCGGAAGCGCCATGGATTGTTTACGAAGAGCAGTCGCCGACCCAGGCGTGACAGGTCGCGCTGCGCGTGATCAACGCGACCGACGGCTGGCGGTTGATGCCAGCTTCTTCCGGCCGAAGACCGGCACGCCACCTGGCAACGCCGCAGTGGGCCGCCGTTGCGCCGATGTCGCGATCGAGTTACCTCATGGCGGCCCCGGCTCAGCTCGGTATTCTCGTGACCGGCGTGACGCAAACGGCCGGAACGGTCGGCTCGGTCGGAGCGCCCGCGGTTACCGTAGCGCCGGGTCCGTACGACGCCATTCCCGGCACAACGGTCAGCCGGTTCGGCAATGACCGCGATCGTCTGGCCGAGCTCGGTTGCAACATGCGGCGCAGCCCCGCTGCCTACGTGCAGCGCCATGCATACGCCGCAGACGACCGCAGCCCCATCGTTCCTGACTCCGACGATCACGTTCGTCTGGGACAGACGGCCGCCGCGTCCGGCCGGCACGTAACGCGAGCGATCATGTGCGACGGGCCGTCGGGCTTATGTGAGCTCGACGGCCTCTGTCGTCAGGAGCGTGTTACTTAGGCCAATCCGGTCCACGGATGTCAACACGACGCGCTTCGTACGCTGTTACCCATCTCCTGTTCGTTGCGGCTCCTGGGCTGCCCGAGGTTGCGTAGCGCAGAGGCGCCAACGGGACGTAATCACGCGGGAAGAAATCATGGCATCCGCCCACAAGGACCTGGACCTCTATCATGTCATTCGCAACGTGCGACCGCACTTTCTCCAGGCTCGCCCGGGCGTCCGGTCTCTCGGAAATGCCTCGGTGGCGCCACTCGCCGCTATTCGTCGATCGAAAGCGCGACATCGGGCTCGGGGCACTGCGGTCGATACGGCCGGCAGATGGTGGAGGAGGTGCGCTACCTGGCACCGGTCGACGGCCGACCGAATTTGGCTTCTCGGCGAGTGGCGGCGCGGTACTGGTGAAGCTGCACAAGGCGGAGCCGCAAAGCCGCCGGGTGCATCTCCAGCCCCCGTCGAACTGAAGCAGTCGGTCCTGGAGTCGCTTGCGCTGAGCGGACGCGCTCGGCCCGCCTCGCTCCTCTCGCCCGTCATCGACTTCCTGCTGCGTCGGCGGGCTGTCGCTGATCGTGTTCGTGCCGCTGCTGCTCAGCGGCCGGTCGGACCTGGTGCTGATCGGGGCCGGCGCGCAGGCGTGGATCGCGACGCTCATCAACATGCCGCACTTCATGGCGTCCTACCGGATCGTCTACCGCAGCCGGGAGATGATCCTGCGGCACAAGTGGGCGTCGATCTACGTGCCCGGCGATCCTGCTGCTCTACATCGCTGTTCGCGGTCTGGGAGGCCCAGTCGCCGCCGGTCCCGCTGATCATTCTCGTCGCGGTCTCGAGCGCGTACCTCGCCTGGCACTACACCGGTCAGGTGTGGGGGATGATGGCGTCGTACGCCTACCTCGACGGGCACGCAGCTTCGACGAAGACCGAGCGGTTTCTGATTCGCACCGGCCTCCGGATCCTGCTGGCCTGGCACGTGACGTGGTTTCTCTACACGCAGCTCCGCGACCCATCGAGGGTCCGGCCGCTGTACCTGCTCATCAGCGCGGGCACCCTCGTCGCCTTCGCACTCGGGGCTGGTTGGCCTCGCGCATGATGCGCCGCGGACCGGGAAGCTTCCGCCGGCACGCGCCCTCGTCGCCTGGCTCGCGATCTTCGTCTGGTACGCGGTGATGGCGCGCGACCCGAAGGCGATCTTCTGGATCCAGATCGCCCACGCGCTCCAGTATCTCGCGTTTCCGATCCGCGTCGAGATCAATCGCACGTCGCGACGATCGGCGCGCGCTCCGCGCGAGTCGCGACGCACATGGCGCTCTACGGCGTCGGGCTGCTGGCGCTCAGCTATCTCGTCGCCCAGGTGGTGCCCGGAACCGCCATGAGCGTCGTCGGCAACGTCTTCGGCGAGGAGCCGGGCAGGGCGGCGCCGATCCTGATGCTCATGTTCATCAACATCCACCACTACTTCACCGACGGCGTGATCTGGAAGATCAGCAATCCGGAGGTGCGCAAGGAGCTGTTCGCGCACGTGCCGCGACGGGAGGCGCCGGCGCGGCCGGAGCAGGCGGCCGCGACTCGCAAGAGTCCACGAGAGCAGGGAGCTTCCACGCTGAGATGAGCAGTCGAGCTACGATCGCCGCCGCGGCGGCGGCGTTGCTGTGCGCGTTGATGCCGGCGTGCGGCCCGACGGCACCGGCCCCCTGGAACCAGGAATCCGGCTACCGCTGGCGCGAGCTCGAGGTTCCGCGCGGCGAGCCGGGCTTCACGCGCATGCGTGGGCGCACTGGAATTCACTTCGAGAACGCGGTGAGCGAGTCGCTCCTCGTCGGCAACCGCGTTCTCGGGCAGGGGGCGGGCGTTTCGCTGGGCGACGTGGACGGCGACGGGCGAGTGGACGTGTTTCTCGCGCGCACGGAAGGGTGCAGCGCGCTGTACCGCAATCTGGGCGGCTGGCGTTTCGAGGACATCACGCAGCGCGGCCGGGGTGGGCGCGTGCGACCGCCATTCCACCGGCACCGCGCTCGCCGACATCGACGGGGATCGCGACCTGGATCTCCTGCTGCTCGCTACCACGGGGCCGAACGCGATCTTCGTCAACGACGGCCACGGCGTCTTCACGGAGCGACGCGATCTCGGCCTCGACACGACCGGCCGTGGCGGAACCACGATCACCATGGCCGACGTGGACGGCGACGCGCGTCTCGATCTGTACGTCGCGAACTACAAGCCGTTCAGCGTGGACGACAGCATTCCGCCGCAGCAGCGCGCCTTCAACCAGATGGTGCGGCAGGACGGGGCCGGGCCGCTACGAGATCGTGCCCGAGCATCGGGACAACTACAAGCTCGTGCTGCGGCCCGACATGGGCGGTCTGCGAATGACCACGCGCGCCGAGCCGGACGAGTTCTATCGCAACGAAGGCGGGCGCTTCGCGCGCGTTCCATTCTCCGCGGGTCGCTTCCGGACTGCCCAGGGACAGCCCGTGTCGGACGAGCCGGAGTCATTCGGCCTGGTCGCGACGTTCGTCGGACCTCAACGGCGACGGCGCGCCGGATCTCTACGTCGCCAACGACTTCGAGGACGCGGACGAGCTCTGGCTGAACGACGGCCATGGAACTTGGCGCCGCGCGCCATGGACGGCGCAGCGCCAGATCAGCAACTCCTCCATGGGCGTGGATGTCGCCGACGTCTCCGGGGACGGGCTTCCCGACCTGTTCGTGGTGGACATGCTGAGCAACGACTCGAAGCGCCTCAAGACACAGATCCCGACGCACACCGCGCTCCCGAAGGTTCCGGGAGACGTCGAGACACAGCTTCAGCAGCAGCGGAACACGCTGTACGTCAACCGCGGAGACGGCACGTTCGACGAAGTCGGCATGTACGCCGGCGTGCAGGCGAGCGGCTGGTCGTGGTCCACGATGTTCATGGACGCGGACCTCGACGGATGGCAGGACATCCTGATCACGGCCGGCCACCTGTGGGACATCATGGACGCCGATACGCACGAGCGGCTGCAGAACCGGCTCACCGACGTGTCCTGGCGGCGCGTGCGCTGGGAGTTTCCGCCGCTGCCGCTCAGGAACGTCGCGTATCGCAATCGCGGCGACCTCACGTTCGAGGACGTGAGCGCGAAGTGGGGCTTTGGAACGGAGGACGCCGTTTCGCACGCGCTCGCTTCCGGCGACCTCGATGGCGACGGCGATCTCGACGTCGTGGTGAACCGCCTCGGATCGCCCGCGCTGATCCTTCGCAATGACGCGTCGGCGGCCCGGATTGCGGTGCGTCTCGCTGGGCGCCGCTCCCAACACGCAGGCGGTGGGAGCGAAAATCCGGCTGCTCGGCGGCGCCGTGCCGACGCAGGAGCGCGAGGTCACCGCGGGCGGACTGTACCTGTCGCACAGCGACTATCAGGCGTCGTTCGCGATGGGAGCGGCGGACAGCGCGACGCTACTCGTCGATTGGCGTGACGGGCGGCGGAGCATCATCGGCGTGCGCGCGAACCGCGAGTACGAGATCCCGGCGGCCGGCGCGAACGCGACCGTCACCCAGAGCGCGCCCCCCCCGGTCGCGGCCACGCCGCTCTTCGACGACGCGACCGCGGAGTTGCGGGGACACACGCACAGCGAAGCTGCGTTCGACGACTGGGAGCGCCAGTTCCTGCTTCCCAACGCGCTGTCGCAGCTCGGGCCCGGAGTGGCCTGGTTCGATCTCGACCGCGACGGGGACGAGGACCTCATGGTCGGCGCGGGCCGCGGTGGGCGCGTCGGCGTGTTCCGCAACGACCGCGGACGACTGACGCCGCAGCAGTGGCGGGGCCCCACGGCGAAGTCTGATCTCGCCGGCATGCTGGGCATGACCGATTCTGCGGGTGCACGGGCGCTGGTTGGCGTGTCGAGCTGGGAAATGCCGCCGCAGGCCGGTCCGGCGCCGAGCGCGCTCGGCGTATCCTGGTCGGCGGGCGCAATGTCGGTGGCCGATTCAGTGCTGCCGCCGCTCGAGTCGTCCATCGGCGCGATGGCGCTCGGCGACTACGACGGCGACGGCGACCTGGATCTGTTTGCCGGCGGAAGGGCCGTTCCGGGGCAGTACCCCAGACCCGCGGCGTCGTACCTGTTTCGAAACGAGGGAGGCAGGTTCACGCGGGACGCAAGCCAGCGCAGCCTGCTGGATAGGCTCGGCCTCGTTTCCGCCGCCTCCTTCGCCGACATCGATGGTGACGGCGACGCGGACCTCGTCGTGGCGCGCGAGTGGGATTCGCTGCTGCTGCTGCTCAACGAGCGCGGACGCTTCGCTCCGGCGCCGCGATCGTTCGGCCTGGACAAGTGGACGAGCCGCTGGAACGGCGTCGCGGCCGGCGACGTGGACGGCGACGGGCGACTGGATCTCGTCGCGACGAGCTGGGGCCGCAACACGATGCTGCAGGCGGACAGCGCGCGGCCATTGGTAATGGTGCACGGTCCGATTGGTGCGGCGGGTGAGGAAGAGATGCTGCTGGCGCGCGAAGATACACGGCTGCGCGCCCTCGTGCCCCTCAACAGTTACCCGCGCGTGCGAGTCGCGCTGCCCGGCGTCGCCGAACGGATCCGCAGTTTTGCCGCATACAGCGACGCAAGCGTCGAGAAGGTTTTGGGCGCCGCGACGGGAAGGACGAATCGGAAGTCGGTCGTCACGCTCGACCACATGGTATTTCTCAACCGCGGATCGCGACTCGACGCCGCGCCATTGCCGCGCGAGGCGCAGCTCGCGCCGGCGTTCGCCGTTGCCATAGCGGACTTCGACGGCGACGGCGCGGAAGACGTGTTCCTGGGCCAGAACTTCTCCGCGACGGCGACCGGGATCCCGCGCTACGACGGCGGGCGCGGTCTGCTGCTCACGGGCAACGGCAAAGGTGGACTGAGCCCGATGAGCGCCGCCCTTTCGGGGATTGAGGTGTACGGTGACCAGCGTGGCGCAGCGTACGCCGATTTCGACGGCGATGGCAGGCTGGATCTGGCTGTCTCACAGAATGCGGCGCCCACACGACTGTTCCGCAACCGCGGCGCCAAGCGAGGGCTTCGTGTCCGGTTGAGCGGGCCTGCGTCCAACCCGGGAGCAATTGGCGCGCAGGCAAGGTTGGTCTACGGCGAGCGAATGGGCCCGGTGCGTGAGGTCCAGGCGGGCTCCGGATACTGGTCACAGAACGGAGTCGTGCAGGTGTTCGGCCTCGACGCCGCGCCAACCGCGGTCTGGGTGCGGTGGCCAGGAGGCGCGGAGGTACGGGTGCCCGTGGCGCCCGGCGCCACGGAAGTCATTGCCACGGCACCGCCGCGCTGATCGAGCGCGGCGACGCAGGACTACGGCTTCGCGGGTTTGCTCGCGGACCGGGCCCCCGGTGGGGGCCGGCTCCAGATCACGATGGTGCCGCAGGTGTTGTCCGATCTCGACTGCGAAAACTGCATGGGTGTGGTCGAGGGGCCACCGTACAACTCGACCCCTTCGATGTCGGGTACGATGACGTCGTCGACCTCCATTCCGGGCGCCGCCTGACCATCGATCCAGATCATCGGCATGCAGTCGCCGCGGCGAATCGACGTTTGAGGGAATCGTACTCCCCGGCTGCTGCCGCGCACCTTTATGAATCTGATCCCGGGAACGTTTCTGAGCATGTCGCTTACCGACATGGTGTTCCGGGCGTCGATCTCCTCGCGTGCTATATAGGTGCCAAGGCCCAGCACGCGTCTGCGGTGAAAGCCCTCGATGCCGGAGCGCTGTCGCGTCTCGGAGGCGCTGACATCGACCAGGCCGAGCTCCGCGGCCCGGGCCTCGAGCTGGACCTCAACGGTATCCACCTGGCCCCTGAGTGCCACCCGAATGGTCCGGGGCTCGTAACCCAGCCGTCTGATGGAAACCTCAGCCTCGCCCTGACGCAGCCTGGTGAGCCAGAAGCGGCCCTCGGCGTTCGTTCGCGTGAGCGCGCGCTGGGCGGCGATGCCGACGTCGGCGTCCTGGATCGGTGTGCCGGCGGAGTCCCTGACGATGCCCCTGAGGGCGGCATTCTGGGCGAGCGCCAAGGATGTCCCGAGGGTCAGCAAACCCACGAGCGAAGCGCACATCAACCGGAAACGCGCGGCGCCGTGCTGCCGCATGCCTATCTCCTTGGGCAGGCAATCCTTCTGGCCGCTAACATACGACTGCATTAGCCCTGCCGCCATTCAAAGAATAGGGCTAACGGACCTTCATGCCGGGCTGCCGGCCATTTCGGCGGGCGCGTCTATCTTCCCTCGGCCTTCAGATCGGCGCAGGCGAGAACACCGGCAAGCTCGTTCGCGCGGCGAGGCCAGAAGACGTTCAGGTGAAATGCGCCGGTCCCGGGCATCGCGAGGGCGATTTCGCTGTCCAATTCGGCGGTGCCGTTCTGGGTGTCGAGTGATGGGAGTGACTGGGCCACGACGAGCGGCAGCGTGAGGCCCGATCCGGACCCGCAACGGCCGGGATAGACGCCCCACGGCAAAGCGACCCCGTTGTCCAGCTGAGCGCTGACCGTGATCCGGACCCGCGTCCTCTTTGGTTCGCTGGACGGTGTCAGTTGGGCAGTACCGGACGCCCGCACCTGAGCGCCCTGTTCCTGACCCGAGGTCGGCCTGCGCGGTGGCTGGAAACTGCCGCTCCACTTGAAGACTGCGGCCGAGCCGGTCTGGGCCGGCTGCTCCGGGGCAGGCGCCCGCGTCGCGCGTGAGGCGCACGCGACCGTCGCTACGGCGGCAAGAGGCAGGAAGAAGCGCTGCATGCGTTTCCGGTCGGTTGAGGGCGGCAGGAACAAGGTATTCTGGCGCACGTCCCTTGCACTGGCAACCGAGCGTTTGCGTAGACAGTGCGAAGGAGGGATGCGCGAGGTTGCCCGTAAAGCGTGGAGAGATAGTGGTTTGCGTACTTGTTGTGCTCGCCTTTCCGGCGACCTCGACCTCGCAGGTGCCCGGCACTCCGGTCCTGCAGAACGCGTTTGGAAGCCCCGGATTGGCCGTCGCGGCCAACTTCGGCGGCGGGCCTGGGCAAGGCTTCGGCGGGGCGGCCGTTGGCTGGGGACTGGCGTCGGGGAGGCTACAGGTCAGCGGGGCGGTCGGAGTGCAGAGGAGGCGAGATGAGAGCCGTGGAGCCTACGGCGGAAGGCTTTCTGGAGCCTTGTGGACCACGTCGGGCCGCCCGGGGTGGGGGGGTGCGTTTGGAGTCGGCGGCTTCGTTGGGGTGGGCGGCGCCGCCGGTACGCACACCGACGACGTCGTGACGAACCCGTCGGTGGTCGCGGTCCCCGCGGGAATCAGCCTTGGCTACCGCAGGGCGATTGGACGGACGCGAGGCGTTTCCGTCTACGCGACGCCATTCTACCGGTGGACGCGGGTGGACAGCGTCGAGACTGAGAATCTCAGCGCGTTCGCGGTGGCCACCGGAGTGGACTTCGCGTTCAGCCCCTCGGTAGGCGCGACGATCGGCGTCGAGTTCAGCTCGTCCGACGCGCGTGGCGGCGGGAACGAGCGCGGCGCGGCCACGTTTGGCGCGGCCATAGGTTTCGCGCCCCGGAGGCGGTGAGCGGTGGCCGACAAGAGCCTACCGCGCATCCTGGTCGTGGACGACAACCACGACAACGCCGAGATCATGCGTCAGTATCTCGAGACGCGCGGATACCCGATCACCGTCGCGCACGAGCGGCGACGAAGCGCTGGCGCTGTTCGAGACGGTGAAGCCGGCGCTGGTGCTGCTCGACGTGATGATGCCCGGCCGCGACGGCTGGGAAGTCTGTCGCGTGATGAAGCAGCACCCGGACGCTCGGGCGCTCGGTTCGCGTCATCATGGTGACGGCGCTCGACGAGCTGGACGACAAGCGCGAGGCGCTGCAGACCGGCGCCGACGACTACGTCGAGAAGCCGTTCGATCTCGCCGACCCTGGCCGCGACGGTGCAACGCAACCTCGCCATGCAGCGGACGGCGCTCGCGTCGTGAGGCGATGCCCGTCAGCGCGCGATGAACGGTCTGTCCTCCTCACCGATTCCCGCGGCGATACCATCGCCGCGGCAGTCGAACGTCTCGATGGCTGGCGCCTCGAACGTCGTCCGTCTGCGGACCTGCCGCGGCGCGGTCAGCACGCGTCCCGGCGCGCGCGTCGTGCGTACGTCGAGCGCGACCGATCCGACGCTCGTCTGCGCGACGGTGATCGAGCGCGCGCACGGCGCGGGGCTGCCGGTCGTCGTCGCGTGCGCCGACGACGCGGCCCGTCGGCGCGCCGTCGAGCTGCGAGCCGAGGAGTGGTGTCGCTGTCCAGGGCGCGACCGCCGAGGAGATCGCGCGCGCATGCGCGCGGCCGTCGCGCGGGACTGCCGACCGGCGCCGCGGACATGAGCGATCGGGTCGAGCGCGTCGAGTACGAGCAGATGCTGTACGACTCGCTCACCGGGCCTGCCGACGCTGCCGGTGATGATCGAGCGCAGTCGCGCAGCGCTGTTCAAGGAGCGCGGCGAGCTCGTGGTGCTGTACTTCAATTTCGTGCGCTATTCGAAGATCGAGGAGATCTACGGCTGGGAGAAGCTCGACGCCGTGCTGGAGACGACCGCCGCGGCCGTGCGCGAGTTTCTCGACGACACGGCGCCCAGCCCGTCGCGCCTGATGGTGAGCTTCACGAACGACGACGACTTCATCTTCTTCCACGTGCCCGCCGCCGGGCGTCGCGGCCGCGTCCGACAGCCGAGATCACCGAGATGGTCGTCGCGCCTCCAGCGCACGTGCAGTCGCGGATCGAAGCGCAGCACGGCGAGGACATCGCGGCGCTGTTCGACATCTACGTCGGCCGCGCACACGTGTACTACAATCCGAAGATCCGGCTCGAGCGCCTGATCTATCGCGGCATTCGCGAGGCGGCGCAGCGCCGCGCGCAGCATCGAGGAGCGCGAGCGGGCCCGGAAGGTGGCCGATCTCCGCAGCAGCCTGCGCGAGCGCGGCGTGTACGTCGACTATCACCCGATCGTCGTACGCCGACACGCGAGAGATCTTCGGCTACGAGGCGCTGGCGCGCGGCGTCCTGCGCAGCCTGCGCAGCCCCGAAGTCATGTTCGACGTCGCCGCCGAGGCGGATCTCATCTGGGAGCTGAGCCGCCTGTGCCGGAGCCGCGCGCATCGAGGGCATCGACACGCACCTGCAGCCCGGCGAGTCTCCTCTTCATCAACGTCGATCCGCACGACTTCAGCGATCCGCTCTTCGGCGAAAAGGAAGTCGCGAGCCCCGAGCGCGTCGTCATCGAGATCACCGAGCGCACGGCGATCAAGGACTATCCCAAGTTCCGCGAGCGGCTCCAGGCGTTCCGCGAGCGGGGCTATCGCTTCGCGGTGGACGACGCCGGCAGCGGCTACGCCGGCCTCGGCTCGATCGCGAACCTCGAGCCGGACTTCATCAAGCTCGACATCTCGCTCATCAACGCGATCGACACGAACTTCATCAAGCAGAATCTGGTCGAGACGATGGTGCAAGTTCGCGAACGACCACGGCGCGATGGTGATCGCCGAAGGCGTCGAGCGCGCGGAGGAGTTCAGCACGGTGCGGAGCCTCGGCGTGCACCTGGTGCAGGGGTTCTTCCTGCACAAGCCGAGCGGGATGGCAGTGCGGAAGCGGGTGCCCGAGGTAGCGAGGACGGGGTGATGTGGAGATGGGAGGCTGGAGGCTGGAGGTCGGAAGGCAAGCTCCCGCCTCCAGCCTCCAGCCTCCAGCCTACTCAAGCAGCCCCTCGACCAACTTCAAGGAACGCTCCGCCGCGCCCATGCCACGCTCGACGGCCGCACGGGCCCGATCCCCCGCGGCGCGGCGCGCAGCCGGATCCTCGACCCAGTCCGTGAGAGCGCGCTCAACGTCCGCCACGCCGTTCACGACGCGCGCGGCGCCCGCCCGCAGCAGCGTGGACGCGTCGCGGCTCTTGTGATGTCGCGGCCCGAACAGGACCGGCGCGCCGAATGCCGCCGGCTCCAGCACGGAATGCAGCCCCGCGTCGTGAAAGCCGCCACCCACGAAGGCGATGCCGGCGAGCGCATACAATTCCCCGAGGACGCCGAAACGGTCCACCAGCGCGACATCCACATCGGCGGCGGCGGGATCGTCGATTCGGGCCAGCGTTAGACCGCTGTCGGCTGCCCACCGCTCGATCGGCTCCAGATGTTCCGGCGTGGCTTCGTGCGGTGCGAGGATCACCCGCA
Source organism: uncultured Gemmatimonadaceae bacterium (assembly GCA_963724885.1). Lineage (GTDB taxonomy): Bacteria > Gemmatimonadota > Gemmatimonadetes > Gemmatimonadales > Gemmatimonadaceae > DASPMP01. The sequence goes on from CAVRWG010000005.1 coordinate 2,590,687, forward strand.
GCGCTGGAAGCCGCCGGCGCGCCCGTGCAATGCCCTCGAGCAGCGGCGCTTCATCCGACGGCCACGTGGAGCCGGCCACGAGCGTCGGGCGATCCGACTGCAAGCGCGCCACGATGCCGGACGTCCGGTCCACCGACTCGGCGCGCTGCCACACCTGGTCGAACCGCGTGTCGCCGGTGATCCGGATGACGTCGTGCCGGACGCCGAGACCGACGAGGCGGTCGGCGTCCGTTTCGTCAACCGCACCCACGGCGTCGAGCGACCCGTAAGCGTCGCTCAGTAGCAGGTGCGCGGCCCGGCTGCGCCTTCTCGATCCCTCGGCGAGCGTCGCGCTGATCATGCCGATGCGAACGCGCTGGCGCTTTGCCTGACGCACCAGTTCGGGCCATACGTCCAGCTTGCTGAAGACGAGCGCGCGCGGCCGCAGTGCCTCGATAGCCGCCTTCATGTCGCCGGCGGTGTCGAACGGCAGGTAATCGCGAAAATGCACGTCGAGCGTGCGGGAGAACTCCTCGGCACTGGGTGAGAAGAACGTGTAGGCGAGCTGGACGTCAGGGTGGCGTTCCCGGAGCAGCGCGAGCACGGGCCGCGCCTGAAGTCCCTCTCCCACCGAGGGTGCATGCATCCACACCAGGGGCTGCGTTTCTTGGCGATGTGCGGCGCCCCACGCCGCGTAGCGATCGCGGATGCCGCGCCGCGCGCGGATCGCGATGACGGCCTTCGTCTCGGTCGCGGGGACGAGCGCGGCGGCCACGCCCACCAGCCTTGCGGCGGCGGCGTAGAGCATCCGCACCAGGAACCGCACTATTGCGGCGGCCTGCCGGCGGCTTTGGCGCGTCCGCGCGCGATGGCGGCGCGAAACGCCTCGATGGGCGCCATGCCCTGAATCGGCTCGTCGCCGACGAAGAAGACGGGCGTGGAATTCACGCCGGCCGACCTGGCGCGGGCCATGTCGCCGTTGACCACGCGGCGCATGACGTGGCTTTGCATGCACGCGTTGTACTGCGCCGCGTCCACACCGACGCTGACGGCGAGTGAGTCGAAGAGTCCCGCCGTGCTGCCGGACGGCCGCCCCGCCCACGAGGCCTGCGTCTCGAACAGCTTGTCGTGCAACGGCCAGAACCTGCCTTGCGCGGAGGCGCACAGCGACGCCTCGGCTGCCGGCAGCGCGTGCACGTGGATGCTGGTCAGCGGCAGATGCACGTAGGCCATGCGCACGTGGCCCGGATCGATGTATTCGCGCTTGATCGCCGGATAGACTTCGTCGTGCCAGCGCTTGCAGTAGGGGCACTGAAAATCGCTGATTTCCACCAGCCACACGGGCGCCGTGCGCGATCCCTGGATGCGTCCGTCGTCAGCGCGGACGAGTAGGGAATCCGCTCGCGCTGAGTCGGCCGCGTTCCTTTGCGCCGGTGACGTGCCGCCGCCTGTTGCCGCGTTCGGGGCGCTTTGAGAGTCGCCATCCGACGGCCGGCAACCAATGACGACGAGAGCGGCAAGAAGGAGTCGCTTCATGGCTCAAACATAGGGACAGCGGCCGCGACCGCGCCACCAAGCAGGCACAGCTTCTGCGCTGGTGAGTCCCGCACATGAAAGCGATCCTGCAATGGTTTCATGAGGGCGGCCCGTTCATCGTCCCGCTGCTGTTCATCGGCGTCCTGGGGCTGGCGCTCCTTTCCGAGAGAATCGTCCACATCGTGGTACGGTCCAGCATCAACGCCCGACCGTTCATGGAGACGGTCATCTCGCTCACACGATCCGGAAAGTTCGACGAGGCGCTCAAACTCTGTGCGGAGCATCGCTCGGCGCTGCCGGACCTGGGGGTGGTGATCCTGCGCAGCAGGAACGCGGGCGACGGCGGCCTCGCCGGCGTGGCGGAGGCCGCGACGCTGACCGCGGTTCCGTCGCTCACACGCCGGCTGGGCTGGCTGCCCACGATCGCCCACCTGGCGATCCTGCTCGGACTCCTGGGCGGCGTGGCGAATCTGCACGAGGCGCTCGTGCGGCAGGAGGGCTTCGAGGTCGGCGTGGCCTATGCGCTGCGCCCGCTTGCCGTCGGCCTGATGACGGCCGTCCCGCTGTTGGCGGGACATGCGATTCTCACCAACGCGGCGCAGAAGCTGGTGGCGCAGCTCGAGGAGTTCTCGGCGCGTCTGGTCAACTCGTTGATTGACCGGCCTGACGTAAGACTGGGCCATCGCTCGTAGGGTCGATCGGTCGTGACGCACACTCGGGATGACAGGGGTACAGGGTGCCACTAGACTCGTGTCCGTGACCGGTCTTCTGAACCTGGCGTTCCTGATCGTCGCGCAGCTCGGTCAGCTCCAGCTGCCGGCGCCGGTGGGGTACGTCAACGATTTCGCGAACGTGATCCCGCCGGACCTGGAAGCGCGGATCTCGAGCATCATACAGGACGTGCGAGCGAAGTCCGGCGGCGAGATCGTCGTCGTGACGCTCGCGGACCTGCGCGGCCGTGACCCGGCGGATGTGGCGCGCGCGATCGGCAGGCAGTGGCGCGTAGGTGCGCAGGGTGGTCCCGGGGACCGTGCCCGCAACACCGGCGTGATCCTCCTGGTCGTCCCGAAGGAGACCAGCTCCGACGGCAGGGGTCACGTGCGAATCGAGACCGGGCTTGGCGCTGAAGGATTTCTCACCGACGCGACGACGGGAGCCATCCAGGACGAAGCGTTGCCGCTGCTGCGTCGGGCTGACTACGGCGGCGCTCTCGCCGCGATGACGTACCGCGTCGCACAGCGGTTCGCGAACGAGTTCCAGTTCGCGCAGGACACCACGCTCGTCGTGCGCGTTCCAGCGGCGCGGCGCGAAGTTCGCCAACAGGGCATTCCGCCGATCCTCATCATCATCGCGATCTTCATCATCTTCTCGTTGTTGAACAACACGAGGAGGGGGCGGCGCAGCGGATGTGGAGGCCCGGGGTGCCTTCCGATATTCATCCCGTTCCCCACCGGAGGTGGACGCGGCGGCTGGGGTGGGGGAGGCGGCTGGGGTGGCGGCGGAGGCTTCGGAGGGTTCGGCGGTTTCGGTGGTGGCGGCGGGTTCGGCGGCGGTGGCTCCGGACGGAGTTGGTGAGCAATGGCGAAAATGACGCTGGAAGACCTCGTCTCGCAGCTCCGCGTGGCATTCGGAGCGGAGCTTCGCGCGATCGTGCTGTACGGCTCTGCGGCCGCGGGCGAGCATGTTCGGAAATCCGACTACAACACGCTCGTGCTGGTCGACTCGCTGGAGGCGAACAAACTCCAGGGCGCGTCCGCGGCGATCAAGGCGTGGAGCGACGATGGCAACCCGCCGCCGCTCACGCTCACGCTCGACGAATGGCACGGATCGTCGGACATCTTTCCGATGGAGTACGCGGACGTGATGGAGCGACACAAGGTGTTGTTCGGCGATTTCCGCACCGACGTCCGCGTGGACCAGGCGCACCTCCGGCTCCAGCTCGAGCACGAGGCCATGGGCACGCTGCTGCAGCTCCGCCGCGGCGCGCTCGCGGCGGGCAACGACGCAAAAGCGCAGCTGGATCTCCTGGAGCGCAGCTCGAGCACGGTGATGGTGGTCTGTCGCGCCGTGCTGCGGCTGCGTGGTGAGGTGCCGCCGACGGACAACATCGAACTGATTCAGAAAGTCGCGACGGCCGCCGGCATGGATCCGACGGCGTTCGTGCAGGTGATCTGGCACAAACGCGGCGAACCCAAGCTGCGATCCCAGGATGTGGGACGCACACTTGCCGGCTATCTCTCCGGCATGCAGCAGGTCGTCAACTACGTCGACAAGTTCACGGGCCGGCGCCCATGAATCCGGCGCGCCGGAGGGTCGTAGTGTACTGGCAGTTTCACCGTACGGGAGAACGAGAATGACCATGAATCGTCGCTGGCTCGTCGTATCGCTCGCCGCACTGACCAGTGCCTGCGGCTACAACAGGATCCAGAGTCTGGACGAGCGCGCGGAGGCATACCGTGGACAAATCGAGGTGCAGCTGCAGCGGCGCGCGGACCTGATACCGAACCTCGTCAACACGGTGAAGGGATACGCCGCGCACGAAGAGGCCGTGTTCACCAACGTTGCCAACGCGCGCGCCGGCCTGCTGACCGCCGTTCAGTCGGGCGACGCCGAGCAAATGGCCACCGCGAACGCCACGATGACGGGCGCGCTGGGTCGCCTGCTCGCGGTCGTCGAGAATTATCCGCAGCTCAAGGCCGACCAGACCTTCCTCCGGCTGCAGGACGAGCTGGCCGGCACCGAGAACCGGATCGCAGTGGCGCGCAACGACTACACGGCCTCGGTGAACGAGTACAACGCCTACATCCGGCAGTTCCCGCAGGTCCTGACCGCGAAAGTGACCGGCGCCAAGCCGAAGAAGTATTTCGCAGCGGCGCCGGGCAGCACGCAGGCGCCGACCGTGGATTTCACCAAGACACCGGCGCCAACGCCGGCGCCCGCGACGAAAACGCCGTAGGAGAGCCCGACCCTCGCATTGCTCCCTTGCGTCATTTCGGGAAGAGGGGGGCCCCTTTCCGGACTTTCCAGCCGGTAGCGCTCAGCTGCATCAGGCCGTCGAGCCGCTGAGCGTCCACGCGACCGGGCGCTCCGAGTTGCTCCCACAGTTCCTGCGCCTTGCCCGGCATGAATGGGGAGAGCAGCACACATTGCCTGGCGATGGTCCGCGCCAGCGCTGCCATGACGCCCGCCAGTTCGTCGCGCGTGTCCGGCGACTTTGCCAGCGACCACGGTTGGTTCGTCTGGACGAATTCGTTGCCACGGCTGACGCTGGTCATCACTCGCCGGATGCCCTCGTGCAACAGAAACCCGTCCATCGCCGCGCGATATTCGGCCAACACCACGGCGTCGGCGTCATCGAGAGCGCCGCGGGGCGCTTCGGGCACCACGCCGTCGAAGTACTTCTCGATCATCGCGATGGCACGGCTTCCCAGGTTCCCCCAGCTGTTGGCCAGCTCGGACACGTAGACCTGCTCGAAGCGCTCCCAGGCGAAGTTGCCGTCGGTGTCGAACGGCACCTCGCGCAACAGGTAATACCGGAACGCATCGGCCCCGAAGCGATCGATAGCCTCGTTCAGGTCCAGCCGCACGCCCGCGGATTTCGAGAACCGCTCGCCCCCCAGGCTCACGAAGCCGTGCGCCCACACGCGTTCCGGTAACGGCAGCTCGGCTGCCTGGAGCATTGCCGGCCAGATGATGCTGTGCAGGCGGATGATGTCCTTCCCGATGATGTGCAGCTGCGCGGGCCACCAGTCGCGATAGGCCTTCTCCGGGAATCCCGTGGCAGTGAGATAGTTGGGCAGCGCGTCGAACCACACCCAGGTGCCCTGCTCCTCGCCCGTGGACAGCTTCAGCGGGAAGGGAATGGCCCAGGTCAGCCGGGATCGCGTGATCGAGATGTCCTCGAGTCCCTGGTCGAGCAGCGCGAGCATCTCGTTGCGCCGAGTGTCCGGGAGGAGAAAGTCGGGGCGTTCCGCGAACAGTTTCCTGAGGAAACTCTCGTAGCGCGTGAGCCGGAAGAACCAGTTGCGTTCCGTGGTCCACTCGAGCGTGCGCGTCGGATGCAACACGCACTTTCCATCCACGATCTCGTCGTCGCGCTTGAACAGCTCGCAGCCGACGCAGTACCACCCCTCGTAGCTCTTCTCGTAGAAATCGTCCGGCGTGTTGTCGTGAATGCGCTTGATCAGCGCGCGCACGCCGCGTTTGTGGCCGGCGTCGGTCGTCCGATAGAAGATGTCGTGGGATATCGAGAGGCGGTTCCACATCGCGATGAACCGCGCCGAGATCTCGTCCACGAACGCCTGAGGAGCCATGCCGCGGTCGGCGGCCGCCTGCGCGACCTTCTGGCCGTGTTCGTCCAGGCCCGTCAGGAAGCGGACGGTATCGCCGCGCAGACGTCGATATCTGGCTATCGCATCCGCGCCGATCTTTTCATACGCGTGTCCGATGTGCGGGTCGCCGTTCGCGTAGTCGATGGCCGTCGTGAGGTAGTACCCGCTCACGCAGAGCCACCGTTCGGCGTCGATGGCCCTTCGCCGGCCCCGTTTCCTCCGCTGTTGCCGCCATGGCCGCCATTCTCGTCGCCATCCCGGCGCCCGCCGCGATTCCGCCGTCCGCCGCGGCGCCCGCGACGCCGATGCGGACGTCGCTCGCCGTCAGCCTGCGGCGGAGTGACCGGACTGGTGGACGCCGGCTCCGGAGTCGCCTCGATGACGTCGCGCTCGATTGCCGCCTCGTCCTCTTCCTCGCGAGACGCGCGCTCGAGCTCCCTGGTGTCGTCCGGGACTGCCGGCGAGTCCATCGGCGTCGGCCGGCTGCCGATGGCGGGCGTGAACGTGCCGCCCGCCGCTTCGGTTTCCTGGAGCAGTTGCGCGAGCGGGATGGTTCGCAGCTCGCCTTCAGCGTTGCGAAGGACCACGCGCTCCCGGAAGATGTCGTTGGACACGACGCGCTCTTCGCCGGCCGCCATGCGAATCGTCTTGCCTTCCTTGGGGAAGCGCCGGCGCGCCTGCACGTAGAACTCGTGCTCGTAGCGCAGCGAGCACATGAGCCGGCCGCAGGCGCCCGAGATCTGCGTCGGGTTGAGGGAAAGCCGCTGGTCCTTGGCCACACCCAGGCTCACGGGACGCAGTTCGGGGAGCCAGGACGCGGAACAATACTGACGCCCGCAGCGACCGACGCCGTCCAGCCGTTTGGCCTCGTCGCGTACGCCGATCTGCTTCAGCTCGATCCGGGTGCGAAACGTGGCTGCCAGCTCCCGCACGAGCGTCCGGAAGTCGACGCGCTTCTCGGCGGTGAAGTAGAACGTGAGTTTCTTGCGGTCCCACTGCCATTCGGCGTCCGACACCTTCATCACGAGAGCGTTGGCGCGGACTCGCTCCATCGCCTTGCGCCGGGCTTCCTCGTCCTGCGCGCGCAAATCGTCGTGCTTACGGACGTCGTCGCCGGAGGCCACGCGGCGCGCCTTCTTCGCGGGCGGCTGTTCGCCCGTGCCATGCGGCACCCCGGCATTGCGATGCCTGGCCGCGTCTCCGACGGCGTGCACCCGCCCCAGGTCCTCGCCCCGGTCGGCCTCGACGATGATTGCGGTGTTGACCGCCGGGATCTCGTCGGTTTCCCAGAGAAAGAACTCGCGGCGATTGCCCTTGAAAGCAACTTCTATGACGTGAGAAGACACTGCGGACCTGATGGCGGAAGGCGTAAAGCGGAAAAGCGGAAGGCGAAACGGACTACTCCAGAAACTGTCCCATTCGGAGGAACTTCTCGCGGCGGCGTCGGACGAGCTTGTCCGGTTTCAGTCGGCGCAGCTCGTCCAGATGGCGGATCAGCGCGTCGTGCACATTCGCGGCTACGGCGGCATGGTCCGCGTGCGCGCCGCCCCGGGGTTCGGGGACGATGTCGTCCACGACCTTGAGCTCGAAGAGGTCGGGCGCGGTGATGCGCAGCGCGGACGCCGCCTTTTCCCGCATCTCGGGGCTCTTGCCGTCCTTCCAGAGGATCGCCGCGCACCCTTCGACCGTGATGACCGAGTAGATGGCGTTCTCGAGCATCATGACGCGGTCCGCCACGCCGAGCGCCAGGGCGCCGCCGGAGCCGCCTTCACCGATGATCGTGGCGATGATCGGGACTTCAAGCCGGCTCATCTCGAACAGGTTGTGCGCGATGGCTACGGACTGGCCGCGCTCTTCCGCGCCGAGCCCGGCCCAGGCGCCGGGCGTGTCGATGAAGGTGAGCACGGGAACGTGGAACTTCTCCGCCAGCTTCATCAGTCGCAGCGCCTTGCGATATCCCTCGGGATGGGGCATGCCGAAGTTGCGCTTCAGATTCTCCTTGGTGTCACGGCCGCGCTGATGCCCGATGACCATCACCGTCTCGCCATCAAGCCGCGCCCATCCGCCGATGATCGCGGCATCCTCGCGATACAGACGGTCACCGTGCAGCTCGATGAAGTCCGTGAAAACCAGCTTGAAGTAGTCGTCGGCCAGGGGGCGCTTGTTCGACCGCGCGACCTGCACCCGCTGCAGCGGCGTGAGGTTCCGGTAGATCTCCTCGCGCAGTTCCGTGAGCTTGCGCTCGAGCGGGGCGATCTCCTCGGCGACGTCCAGCTGGCGCTCGTCGGCGAGCTTCTTGAGCTCGTCGATTTGCTTTTCCAGCTCCAGGATCGGTCGTTCGAAGTCCAGGGTGGCAGTCGCCATAGGGGATAGTTTAGGGCGATCAGCCAGCGCGGACGAGATGCACCCGGTCGGGACCGAGCAAAGCCCGTAGCTCCGTCAGGGCCGCATGAGAGGCGGGAAGCCGCAGGGACCTCGACCGAAGCCGGGCGTCGCCCCCCCCGTTTTCGCCGCGCCAGCGGACCTCCAGAGCGGGCGCGACCGTGCTTCCGGTCGAGTGGGTTTCGACCACGGCGCGCACGTCCCGCAGGACTTCGGCGTTCACATCCTTCCCGTCGCCCAGCGTGATGGCGACCCCGACCTGGCCCGAGAACGCGAGGTCCGTGAACTTCGTGACGGACTCGATGATGAACGTGGGCGAGTCGGCGTCGCGATCGCGTTTGGAGTACCCGCCCTTGAGCAACACCGGGATGTCGGTGCGGACCTGTTCCATGATCGCGGCCCACTTCTCGGGGAAAATCAGTACTTCCGTGGACCCGGAGAAATCCTCAACGGTGAGGCGGGCGAATTCGGAGCCCGAGCGCTTGCTGATCTGTCGCTTGATCGCCGTGATCACGGCGCCAAGCGCCATGGGCTCGCCGGTCCACGTGCCGAGTTGCGACACCGTGTGGGTCGCGAAGAGTTCGCACTCCAGCTGGTAGGGCTCGAGTGGGTGGCCGGAGATGTAGAACCCGAGAATCTCCTTTTCCTTGGACAAGCGCTCCGATTCTGACCACGGCGCGATGTTCGGAAAACGTTTTACGTTCGACGTCGAACGTTCAACGTCCGACGTCGCGTCCACCGGGTCCGAGCCCATGTCACCAAAGAGCGACACCTGGCCGCTTTCCTTCTCGGCCTGGCGCAGCGACGCCTCGTGGAGCGCCGTGTCGAGCGCCGCCCAGTTCTGGGCGCGGTGCGCTCCGAGCGAGTCGATCGCGCCCGACGCGATGAGCGACTCGAACACCCGCTTGTTGCACAGGCGGAGGTCCACGCGCTCGCACAGATCGAAGAGGTCGGTGAACGGGCGTTCAGCGCGCGCCGCGAGCATCGAGTCGATGGCGGCCTGGCCGACGTTCCGGACGGCGCCGAGCCCGAAGCGGAGCCGCCTGTCGCCCACGACCGTGAACTTGTAGCCGGATTCGTTCACGTCCGGAGGCAGCACCTCGAGACCGAGCTCGCGCGCCTCCGCGATGTACTTCACCACGTTGTCGGTGTCGCCGATGGACGACGACAACAGGGCGGCCATGAACTCCGGCGCGTAGTGCGTCTTGAGCCAGGCCGTGTGGTACGAGATGATCGAGTACGCGACCGAGTGGGACTTGTTGAAGCCGTAGCGCCCGAACGTCGCGATCTGGCCGGCGATCTCCTCGATGACGCGCCGGTCATGTTTCCGCGCGAGGGCCTTCTCGACGAACTTGCCAAGTTCCTGCTTGATGAGGTCCGCGTCTTTCTTGCCCACGGCCTTGCGCAGGACGTCGGCTTCGGCGAGTGAGATACCGGCGAGCTGCTGCGCGATGCGCATCACCTGCTCCTGGTAGGTGATGACGCCGTACGTCGGCTTGAGGATCGCCTCGAGCTCGGGGAGCGGGTAGGAGACCGCTTCCTCGCCTTTCTTACGCCGCTGGTAGACGCGATGCATGCCGGCGTCCAATGGGCCCGGCCGCATGAGGGCATTGGACGCGACGAGGTCATCGAACCGGTCGCAGCGCATGCCGCGCAGCATGTCGGTCGCGAGGGGAGACTCGAACTGGAACACGCCGACTGTGCGGCCGGCGCGCAGCATCTGATAGACCTTCGGGTCCTCGAGCGAGAGCGCGTCCATGTCGATCGCCTCGCCGCGGCGCTCGGCGATCATGGTGAGCGCGTCGTGGATGACCGTGAGGGTGGTCAGGCCGAGAAAATCCATCTTCAACATGCCCGCCTTCTCGAGGCAGTTCATGTCGTACTGGCTGATGACCACCATGTCGTCGTCCGAGCCGCTGCCCGAATCCCGCCTGCCGCTTGCCGTCGCTGTACACACGGGCACGTACTCCGACACGGGCCCCGGTGCGATCACGACGCCGGCGGCGTGCACGCCGGTGTGCCGGCTCAGCCCCTCGAGCGCGATCGCGTAGTCGAGCAGCTGCGTGTAGCGCTCGTCGTCCTGGTAGAGTTTTTTCACCTCCGGGATCTGCTCGATCGCCTCCTTCACCATGAGGGAGTAGTTCGGCTGGTTCGGGATCAGCTTGGCCAGGGCGTCGGTCTCGCCGGGCGTGAAGCCGAGAACGCGTCCGACATCCTTCACGGCCGCGCGCGACTTCATCGTGCCGAACGTCACGATCTGGCAGACGGAATCCCGGCCGTACTTTTCCCGCACGTATTCGATCACCTCGCCGCGACGCTCGAAGCAGAAATCCACGTCCACGTCCGGCATCGAGACGCGCTCGGGATTCAGGAAGCGCTCGAACAGCAGGTCGAAGGTGAGCGGGTCGACGTTCGTGATCCGCAGCGCGTACGCCACGAGGGAGCCGGCCGCGGACCCGCGCCCGGGGCCCACCGGGATGCCCTTGGCTCGCGCGGCCGCGATGAAGTCGGACACGATGAGGAAGTATCCCGCGTAGCCCGTCGTGGTGATGACGGACAACTCGTAGTCGAGCCGCTCCTGTACGTTCGCGGGGAGGGGATCGCCATACCGCTCCCGGGCGCCCCGGATCGCGAGCGTCGTGAGCAACTCGTTCTCACCGGACACTCCCTGTGGCAGGGGGAAGGACGGGAGATGGTACTTCTTCTCGAACGGGACGGAGACTTCATCCGCGATCCGCAGCGTGTTGTCGATGACGTCGCGACGGTCCGGGAAGCTGGCCGCGATCTCCGACGCCGACTTGAAGTACAGTCCGTCGTCGTACCGCATGCGGTCCTGGTCGCCGCGGTCCTTGCCGAGGCCGATGCAGAGCAGGACGTCGTGCGCGTCGTGGTCGCTCTTGTTGAGGAAGTGCGCGTCGTTCGTGGCCACGACCGGGAGGCCGGTTTCCTTCGCGAGCCGGAACACGCGCTCGTTGAGGGCAGCCTGGCCCGCGGAGGCGTGCGCCTGCACCTCGAGGTAGTAGCGATCGCGGAAGACGTCGGCGTACCATGCGGCGACGTCGCGCGCGCCCTCGAAGTCGTCCGAGAGCAGGTGCGTCGCGATCTCGCCCGCCATACAGGCGGACGACACGATGATGCCCTCATTGTACGTCGCCAGCAGCTCGCGGTCGACGCGCGGCTTGGTGTAGAAGCCCTCGGTGAACGCCAGCGACGAGAGACGGACCAGGTTCCTGTAACCAACGGCGTCGCGGGCCAGTAGGACCAGGTGGTAGTATGGCTTCGCTCCCGACGCCGCGCGGCCGCGCTGGCGCCGGTCGCCGGGGGCGACGTACGCTTCCATGCCGATAATCGGCTTGATGCCCGCTTTTTTCGCCTTCTCCTGGAAGTCCCAGGCCGCGTGCAGGTTGCCGTGGTCCGTGATGGCCACCGCGGGCTGCTCGAGCTCCTGCGCCCGGCGAATGAGGTCGTCCACCCGGTTGGCCCCGTCGAGCAGGGAATACTCCGAGTGACAGTGGAGATGGACGAAGGACATCAGAGGCAAGATAGCCCCGCGCGCACGCTCTGGCGACGCGTCCAGCCTTTCTGGGCGAGGCACCGTCGTCGCGTGATCAAATGGACCCTGATCGCCTCGGGCAGCATCGCGACCGTCCTGGTGCTCTTTCTCTCGCTCACGGAGATCGGACGGTATCTGGCGCGGGCAGGGTGGGAGGAGGCGAAGATCCTCGGGCGCCGCCGCGACATCGCGGACCTCGTTGCCGACACCACCGTTCCGCCTGCGACGCGCGCAAAACTCCGGATCGTGCTGGATGCGCGTGCGTTCGCGCGCGACTCCCTCGGGCTCGACGTCGGACGAAGCTTCACGACGTACTCCGCGCTCCAGCGCGACACGCTCGTGCTGGTGCTGTCGGCGGCCTATCGCGATCGGCTGGCCCATCACCGCTGGTGGTTCCCGATCGTCGGCCACGTGCCATACAAGGGGTACTTCGACTACGACATGGCGCTAGCCGACGAGCGCGACTTCCAGCAGCGCGGCTTCGACACCTACCTGCGCCCGGCAGCGGCGTTCAGCACCCTCGGATGGTTCAACGACCCCCTCGTCTCGACGACGCTGCGCGCCGACACGCTGTCGCTCGCGAACACGGTAGTGCACGAGCTGCTGCACAACACGTTCTACGCGAGCGGGCAGGCGGAGTTCAACGAGTCGTTCGCCAACTTTGTCGGCGCGCGCGGGTCGGCGGACTTCTTCCGCTCGCGAGGACAGCCGGGCGCCGTCGAGGAGGCGGACGCGCGCTGGTCGGACGAGAAGCTGCTCGCGCGGTTCTGGAAGCGCCTGTACGGCGACATCGATTCGGTGTTCCGCGCGCACCCGGGAGACGCGAATGTGGAGGCGCGGCTCACGCTGCGCGACAGCGTGTATCGCGCGGCGCGGCGCGACCTGATCTTCCGCCTCGGCCCGCAGCTCCGGACGGTGGCGCCCCACTATGTCGAGCGCGTGCGGCTCGACAACGCCGCGCTGCTCGCGCGCCGGATCTACCTGACCGACCTCGACCTGTTCGATTCCGTGTGGGTGCGCGAGGGCCGCAACACGCGGCGGGCGACGCAGCGGATCATCGCCCTCGCCGAATCCGATGCGCGGCAGCCGTACGAGGCGCTACGGCGCTGGCTCGTCCCGGGCACGGTCCGGCGCGCCGAAGCGCCCGCGAAGTAGGGCGAGCAGGTCCACAGGGGCGGTCCGCGGCGCGCCCGGAGCCGATGGCGGCGCGACGGCCGCGGGAGCCGGTGCGCCGACGTCGGCCGGAGCCTCGAGGACGACGCGCTGCATCTTGTCGCGGACGCCGCTGTCGATGAACCGCGACAGCTGGTCGATCGAGTAGTCGGCGCCGCGTCGCGTCGCGTACGAGTTCATGGGAAACGTGACCGCGAGATGATTCCGAGCGCGCGTCATGGCCACGTACATCAGACGCCGCTCCTCCTCCAGTTCGTCCTCGCGCTCGGTCGCTCGGGCCAGCGGGAACCAGCCGTCCACGGCCCAGATCACGAGCACCACGTCCCATTCCTTCCCCTTGGCGCTGTGGGCGGTGCTGAGCACCAGCGCGTCGTCCTCCGCCCCGCTGGTGCCTTCGGCGAGATCCTGCGTGCTCTGCGGCGGCTCGAGCGCGATGGTCGTGAGGAAGCTCGAGCGGCCTGAAAATGCGCTTGCGATCGCGCGGAGCCTGTCGAGGTCCGCGAGCCGCGGCTCGGGATGGTCGTACCGGTCGCGCAGCAGGTCGTCGTACAGCTGTCGGATGGCATCGATCTCCGCGCCGACGGAGTGCTCCGGCGCAGGGCCGTCCGCGCGTGCCGTCCCGCGAAGCCTCCGCAACAGTTGGCCCAGCGCGCGATGCGCGTCGCGCGCACGCGGCGGCGGCGTCCAGTGCGTCAGCGCGTCGGCGTCCCAGCCGCGCTCGGCCATCGAGGCCATGAGCGCCCGCGCCGTCGTATCGCCGATGCCCGGCAGCAACATCAGCACACGGTACCAGCTCACCTCGTCGCGCGGGTTGTCGATCACGCGCAGGAACGCGATCACGTCCTTCACGTGCGCCGCCTCGAGGAACTTGAGGCCGCCCCACTTCTCGAACGGCACGTTCCGGTTCGCGAGCTCGATCTCGAGGTCGGCGGACATGTATCCCGCGCGGAAGAGCACGGCCATCTCGCGCAGCGGGACGCCTTCCTCGTGCAGTTCCAGGATGCGGTCCACCACGAAACGCGTCTGCTCGTGCTCATCGCGCACGGTCACGAGCCAGGGCCGCTCGCCGCCCGGGCGGCGAGTCCAGAGGTTCTTGGAGAAACGCTCGGGCGAGCGCGAGATGACCGTGTTCGTGACGTCGAGGATCGGCTGCGTGGAGCGGTAGTTCTGCTCCAGCATCACGAGCCGCGCACCGGGAAAGTGCTTCGGGAAGTCGAGGACGTTGCGCTGCGTCGCGCCGCGAAACGAGTAGATGCTCTGCGCGTCGTCGCCGACCACGGTGATGTTGCGGTGCGAGCGGCACATGCCCCGCAGGATCCGCGACTGGAGCTGGTTCGTGTCCTGGTACTCGTCCACCAGGACGTGGTCGTACAGGCCTGCGATGCGGGTGGCGAGATCGGGCGAGTGTTCGAGCATCAGCGCCCAGCAGAGCAGCAGGTCGTCGTAGTCCACGAGCGACCGTTCCTGCTTGCGGCTCACGTAGTCCGCGAAGATCCGGACGATCTCCTGCGAGTAGTCGAGAAACTGCGGCGATTCCTCGTGCAGCAGGTCGTCGAGCGGGATCTCCGTGTTGACGTGGCGCGAGTACAGCCAGTGCAGCGTCTCCTTCCTCGGAAAGCGCTTCTCTTTTTTGCCGATGCCGAGGTTCGCTCGCGCGATGCCCATGAGGTCCACGGCGTCGCCCTGGTCCATGATGGAGAACTCGGCGGCGAGCCCCGCCGCTCCGCCGAACCGTCGCAGCAGGCGATGACCCGTGGCGTGGAAGGTCCCGCCGTGCACCCTGCTGCTCGCGGCGCCGACGAGGCGCTCCGCGCGCGACAGCATCTCCTGCGCTGCGCGACGGGTGAACGTGAGCAGAAGCGTGCGCTCCGGAGCGACGCCGCGGCTGAGGAGATGCGCCACGCGGTACACGAGCGTCCGCGTCTTGCCGGTGCCGGCGCCGGCGATGATCAGCAGCGGCCCTTCCGCGTGCTCGGCGGCGGCCAACTGTTCGGGGTTCAGCTCCGCGCTGAAGTCGCGCCCGGCTGCTGCCACTTCGCGATCGCGGCGCGGGTAAATGCGGAGCTCGTCGGTCATGTCACCACAACATAGGGGTGGATGCGCGATCGCAGGTACCGGATTCCCGCGCCGCGGTCCCGGATCAGGCTCGGCCAAAGAAAAATGTGACCATCCCGACTGCTAGCACGGGACATGCAAAACATACGTTCGGACACGGCTTCCTGGTGCCGTGGCACTCAGAACGGCGGGGCCGTCCGATCGCGCAGACGCTTGAGCGTCACCATCGGGCGGCCCCGGAGTGTCGCCCGGTCTGAATGCGGTGACGAAGCGCTCGTGGATGCCGGACCAGCTCCAGCCGCGGCAGCGGCGTAAACGCCTCTAGCTGATTATTCGTCCGAGTGATCTGCCAAGCAGGGCCATCGCGAGGAAACCAAACGCCACGAATCCAACAATCGCCGCCGCAACCCGAGCGAGGGCGACGACAACGACAAATCGCGCCGTGGGATTGATCCGTTCCCGGAACTCGCGATCAGCGATGCCCCAAAGTCCAAACGCACAAACGCAGATGGACCCGCTCATCAGGATTTCCCATCCGGGACCATGCCAGAACGCTGCAACAAGAGCGGTGACAAGCCCACTGGCAGCATAGGCGGCGAGCCTCCCATCTGAAGCGTGTCGAGCACGGGCAGCCAGGAATTCGAGCAGACCAGCGTCGGGCCTCGGGACCGTATCGATCATTGTGCACGAATCGATCGACAATGCCGGTGTAACGCAAGCGCGATTGGCTGGATGATGCTGATGGCTAACCTGCGATCGTCGCCGGTAACTCGAGACGCCCGGGGGTGATCGTCACCGGCTCAAGGCTGAACACCTCTGCGGCGCTCGCGACCACGGCCCGTCGCACGTCGTCGGCCAAGGCAGGCGACGGAGTCAGGCAGACGCCGTCGGCGCGCTCGAGGAACTCCCGCTCGACGGACGTCATCGTCACCTGCGGGATTCCGCACGGGACGATGAGATCGAACCAGGACAGCTCAGTGCTCACGTTGAGCGCAAAGCCGTGCCACGTGACCCAGTCGCGCGCGTGCACTCCGATGGACGCGATTTTTCGCCCGTTCGTCCAGACGCCGGTGTACTTCGGCACGCGCTCGCCGGGGATGCCAAACCCGCCGAGGGCACCAATGAGGAGCTCCTCGACCTGCCGCAGGTACCAGTGCAGGTCCTGCTTGTGTCGCTTGAGGTCGATGATCGGATAGCCCACGAGCTGACCCGGTCCATGGAAGGTGACGTCGCCGCCGCGCTCCACCTCGAACACCTCGACGCCCCGGACGCGGAGCTGCTCCGGATCGGCGAGCAGGTGCGCGCCCTGGGACGAGCGGCCAAGCGTAATGACGGGCGGGTGCTCGACCAGCAAAAGAACGTCCTGCTCGATCTCGCCGCTGATGCGCGCGCGTGCGACGGCGCGCTGGAGCTCCAACACCTCTCCGTATGCACGTCGGCCCAGATCAGCTACCCAGAGCTCCCGTGTCATTCCGGGCGCGCTCCGCGCGCGAAGCAGATGCCTTTCACGGCAGATCCCTCGCGGAGCCCGCCCCGAGCAACTGCAGATTCCTCGATTCGCTCGGAATGACGGGCGAGAAGCCCGGGATGACCGCGATCATGCTTGAATCATCTTGCCGAGGGAATCCAGCGACGCCTCGGCGATTGCTTCGGACAGCGTGGGGTGCGCGTGGATGGCGAGGTCCACCTCTTCCACCGTGTATTCGTTCGTCCGCGCCAGCACCAGTTCGTGAATCAGCTCGGTGGCATGTGCGCCGACGATGTGCGCGCCGAGGATCTCGCCGTACCGCACGCCGCGGATGATCTTCACAAAACCTTCCGTCTCGCCCGACGTCCGCGCGCGCCCACTCGCCATGAACGGGAACTTGCCGACCTTGTACTCGATCTTCTTGTCCTTGCACTGCTGTTCGGTGAGACCAACAGACGCGACTTCGGGGTGGCAATAGGTCGCGCCAGGAACGTTGCTGTAGTCGAGCGTGTGCGGGTGCTTCCCCGCGAGGACCTCGGCCACGATGACACCCTCGCGCTCGCCCTTGTGCGCCAGCATCGGAGGGCCGGCGACGTCGCCGATGGCGTAAACGCCCTTCACACCTGTCTCCATCTTCTCGTTGATCTTGACGAAGCCCCGATCGGTGAGCTGAACGCCCTGCTCCTTGAGGCCGATGCCCTCGACGTTCGGCGCGCGGCCGGCCGCGACGAGCACCACGTCGGCTTTCACGTCCTTCTTCTCCCCGCCCGCCTCGATGGTCATGGACACGGAGCCTGGCGGCGACTTTGACATTGGAGATCTTCGCGCCGGTCAGGACTTCGATCTTGCGCTTCTTGAACGCGCGCTCGAGTTCCTTCGACGCATCGGCGTCCTCCACCGGGAGGATGTTCGGCATGACCTCGACGAGCGTCACCTGCGTTCCGAAGGAAGCGAAGACGTCGGCGAACTCGCATCCGACCGCGCCGGCGCCGACGATGATCATCGACTTGGGCGCCTTTTCCACGACCAGCGCCTCGTCGGATGAGATCACGGTCTTCTTGTTCAGGTCGAGCCCGATCTGTGGCAGGCCTTTTACCCGGGAACCGGTCGATACGACGATTCCCTTCTTCGCATCGTGCTTCTCCTCCTTGCCCTCCGCCGTCTTCACCGAAACCACATTCTTGCCGGCGAGCGTTGCGGTGCCCTTGATCCACGTGATCTTGTTTTTCTTGAACAGGAACTCCACGCCCTTGGAGTTCTGCGTGCTCACGGCACGCGAGCGCTTCATCGCGACGCCCAGGTCGAGCTTGACGTCGCCCGGCGTGACGCCAAACTCCGGTGCCTTCTTCATCTTCTCGGCAAACGCTGCCGCCTCGAGCATCGCCTTGGCGGGAATGCATCCCCACAGGACGCACGTGCCGCCCAGTCCTTCGCGCTCGACCACGGCCGTGTTGAGCCCGAGCTGGGCGCAGCGGATTGCGCCCACATATCCGGCGGGGCCGCCGCCGAGGAAGATCACGTCGAAAGAAGCCATGGTGAGGTTGGAGGGTCGGGAGGTTACGTCTGACGTCGAACGTTTGACGTGAGACGTTCAGCGTTCCGTCAAAACACGAGCATGAGAGGGTTCTCGACCAGCCGGCGCAGCGTCACCAGGAACTTCGCGCCCACCGCGCCATCCACCGCCCGGTGATCGCAGCTCATCGTCACGCGGACTCGTTTGCGCGTGCGCAGCTCGCCGTCCTCGATCACGGGCTTGTCCTCCGCGGTGCCGACCGCGAGGATGCCGACCTCCGGCGGATTGATGATCGCGGTGAACTGATCGATCTGCATCATACCGAGGTTGCTGAGCGAAAACGTGGAACCGGTATACTGCTCGGGCTTGAGCCGCCGCTCCCTCGCCAGCTTCGCCAGCTCGCGCGCCTCGCGGGAGATCTCGCTCAGCCGCTTCTGGTCGGCGTCGAAGATCACGGGGACGATGAGGCCGTCGTCGGTGGCCACCGCCATCCCGAGGTGCACGCGGTAGTGCTCGCGGATGCGATCGCCGAGCCAGTGCGCGTTGACCTCGGGATGCTGCGCCAGCGCGGTCGCGACGGCTTTGAGCAGGATGTCGTTGATCGATACCTTGAACTCGTCGCCCAGCTCGAGCATGGCCTCGCGCATCTCCGCGGCGCGCGTGAGGTCGAATTCCGCGGTGAGGTAGAATGTGGGGATCGGGCCGATCGACTCCGAGAGCCTCCGCGCGATCGTTTTTCTGATCTGCGTGAGGGCAATGTCCTCGAAATCGCCTTCAGGACGTCGAACGTCTGACGTTGGACGTCGTACGTCAGACGCTGCCGCGGTGCCACCGGATGCGGCGGCTGCTTCAATGTCCCGTTTGATGATCCGCCCGCCAGGCCCGGAGCCCTGCACACTCCGGATGTCGAGGCCACGTTCGCTGGCGATGCGACGAGCCAGGGGCGAGCTCCGCGCCCGCTCCCCGTTTCCGGCCTCAGCGACCGGACGTGCTTCCGGTCCCGGTCCGGCGGACGGCGTCGGCGGAGCGGGCGGCCGAGGCGCCGACGGCGCTGGGCGCGGCGGCGCGGTCGCAACCGGCTGCGCCGCGGCCGGAGCAGCGGCTCTCTCCGGCGCCTCCGCGACTGCCTTCTCGGGTGCCTTGGGCGGAGGAGCGGCTGGTGTCGCGCCGGCGCCTGCACCGGCTTCCGCGAGAATCGCGTCGATATTCTCGTCCTTGGCCGCGATCACGCCGACCAGCTGGCCCACGGGACGCGATTCGTTCTCGGCGACGAGTCGCTTGCGCAGGATGCCGTCACCACGCGCCACGAGCTCCATGATCGCCTTGTCGGTCTCCACCTCCGCGAGCGGCTCGCCCGTCTTGACGGCGTCGCCCTCTTTCTTGTGCCATTTGACGAGGCGGCCCTCCTCCATCGTGGGGGAAAGCGCCTCCATGAAGACCTTGGTGGCCATGGGCTCTCCGGCTACTCGATGTACATGACCTTCTTGACGGCCGCGATGGTCTTGGCGGCGTCAGGCTTGGCCAGCTTCTCGAGGTTCTTGGCGTACGGCATCGGGACATCTTCCTGGTGCACGCGGATCACAGGTGCGTCGAGATCGTCGAAGCACTCGCGCTGGATGTAGTCCACCACCTGCGCGCCGATGCCCGCAATCTCCCAGCCCTCCTCGAGCACGACGGCGCGGTTGGTCTTGGTGACGGACTCCTTGATGGCGGCGACGTCCATCGGACGCACCGTGCGCAGGTCCACGACATCCACCCGGATGTCCTGCTTGGCCAGCTGGTCGGCCGCCTGCATCGCCACCAGCGCCATTTTTCCGCTGGTCACGATGGAGCAGTGGTCGCCTTCTCGCTTGAGCTCGGCCTTGCCGATGGGAATCAGGTACTCCTCGTCGGGAACCTCGCCCTTGGTGTTGTAGAGCATCTCGCCCTCGAGCACGAGGACGGGGTTGTCGTCGCGGATCGCGCTCTTGAGGAGCCCCTTGGCATCGTACGGCGTGCCGGGCGTCACGACCTTGACCCCAGGCATGTGCGCGAGCCACGACTCGAACGACTGAGAGTGTTGCGCGGACAGCTGCAGCGCGGCGCCGTTCGGCCCCCGGAATACCATGGGCATCGGATACTGCCCACCGGACATGTACAGCATCTTGGACGCGGCGTTGAGTACCTGGTCCAGGGCGAGCACCGCAAAGTTCCACGTCATGAACTCGATGACGGGCCGCAGCCCGACCATCGCGGCTCCCACGCCCACACCGGCGAACCCCAGCTCCGTGATCGGCGTGTCCACCACGCGCATCTCGCCGAACTCCTGGAGCAGCCCCTTGGAGACCTTGTACGCGCCCTGATAGACGGCGACTTCCTCTCCCATGAGGAAGACGCGGTCGTCGCGCTGCATCTCTTCACGCAGCGCCTGATTGAGGGCGTCCCTGTACGTGATCGTCGCCATGACTGCAGATCCCTCGCTACGCTCGGGATGACACGGTCAATCCGCGGCCACGGGTTCCGCCGTGGCGTCACTCGTGGTGTCCACCAGCACGTCCTCGTACAACGCTTCGGGCGGCGGCTCGGGGCTCTTCTCGGCGAAATCGATCGCGTCTTGCACCTCGGCCTTGATCTCATCGTCCAGCTTGTGGAGCGCGTCCTCCGTCAGCTCGCCGTCCTCCTGCATGTGCATCCGGAGTAGCACGATGGGGTCGCGCTGCTGCCACTCCTCCAGCTCCGCCTTGGTGCGATACGTGCCGCTCACGGCGTCGGACATCGAATGCCCCATGAAGCGGTACGTGCGCGCCTCCAGCAGGGTAGGCAGCGATTCCTTGCGCGCCCGGTTCACCGCTTCCGTCACGGCCTTCTGCATGGCGAAAACGTCCTGACCGTCGCACTGCGAGCGCGCGATGTTGTAGGCCGCACCGCGCTCGTAGATGTCGTGGATGGCGGACGCGCGTTCGAGCGCCGTCCCCATTCCATACCTGTTGTTCTCGATGATGTACACGACCGGCAGCTTCCAGAGGCCGGCCATGTTCAACGCTTCGTGAAACGCACCGGTGTTCACCACCGACTCGCCCATGAAGCAGATGCACACCTGGTCGCCGCCGCGGTACTTGATCGCGAACCCGACGCCGGTGGCCACCGGGACGTGCCCGCCCACGATGCCGTGCCCGCCCATGAAGTTCAGGCTGCGGTCGAACAGGTGCATCGATCCGCCCTTGCCCCGGGAGCAGCCGTCGATCTTGCCGAAGAGTTCGGCCATGACCGAGCGGGGCGACATGCCGCGCGCCAGTGCCTGCCCATGGTCCCGGTATGTCGTGATGATGTAGTCGTCGGCGCGGAGCACCGAAATCGTGCCGGTGCTCACCGCCTCCTGCCCGATATAGAGATGGCAGAAGCCGCCGATCCTGCCGAGTGCGTACGCCTCGGCCGTGCGCTCCTCGAAACGCCGCTGGAGGAGCATCGAGCGCAGCAGCGCCAAGTTGCTCGCGCCTCCGCCCTCGGGGGTGGCGGCGCTTTCGGTTTTCCGGGCGTCCTGCCTCACACGCCCGCGGCCTGTACTTGTTCCCATGCGTGGTAGCTCGAGCGGACCAGCGGTCCGGATTCGACGTGTTTGAAGCCCATTTCCATTCCGGCCTCACGGAACGTCCGGAACTCGTCGGGCGTTACGTACCGGTCGAGCGCGATATGCGTGTCCGAGGGCCTCAGGTACTGGCCCAGGGTGAGAATGTCCACATCCACAGCTCGCAGATCCCGCATTACCGCAAGAACCTCCTCGTTCGTCTCGCCCATCCCGAGGATGATCCCGGTTTTCGTCGGGACGTCCGGGGACGCCGACTTCACGAAACGGAAGATCCGCATGACGCGCTCGTAGCGTCCGCCCGGCCGGCACTTCTTGTACAGCCGCGGCACGGTTTCGGTGTTGTGGTTGTAGATCTCCGGACGCGCTTCCAGCACTGTGCGGATGGCGTCCTCGTCGCCCTGAAAGTCCGGCACCAGCACTTCCACGGAGCAATCGGGCAGACGCTGGTGAATCTGCCGGATGGTCTCGGCGAAGGCCCAGGCGCCAAAGTCCGGGAGGTCGTCGCGATCGACCGACGTGATGACCGCGTGGCGCAGCTGCATCTCGGCTACGGCTTGGCCCACCCGTTCCGGCTCGGCCGGGTCGAACCGCGTGGGGCGTCCGTGGGCCACGGCGCAGTAGGCGCAGTTCCTGGTGCAGACGTCGCCAAGGATCATGAAGGTGGCGGCGCCGTGCTCCCAGCATTCACCCACGTTGGGGCAATGCGCTTCTTCGCAGACGGTATGCAGGTCGAGTGACCGCATGAGCTGCTTGAGGCGCAAGTAGTTGGCGCCACCCGGTGCCTTCACCTTGAGCCAGGGCGGTTTTCTGTCCGGGAGCGGCTGCACTCTGTGCCGTCCCATGATCTGATAGAGAGTATCTGCCATTCCGTGCAGTGGGGGCGCGGAGGGGGTAATCTACCCGGGCCTGTCCGCTGTGGAAGATTGGCTAACCGCTTTCATTCAAATTAGCCAGTTAGTGAGTTATCCCTCAGCAGACCATGGCGATGCGAGGCCGGAAGATGTACGATCTTGAAACTCCCACGCCATCGTCCACGTAGGCAGGATCAGAACCGTCGGAACCGTTTGGAGAACTCAGGAAATGCTTCGTACCGTATTCATGATCGGGCTGTTCGCGCTGCTGGGGCTCTTTGCGCTCAAGGTAGCGTTCGGCCTGTTCGGAGTCTTGTTTGCCATCCTGGCGTCTTTGCTCTGGTGGGCGGTGAAGATCGCCATCATCGGCGTGATCATCTATTTCGTGATCCGCATCGTGAGTCCGGATACCGCGAGCCGACTGCGCTCGAAGTGGTCTTAGGGCTTCACCCCATTTGATACGCAGAAGGCCGCGCGGTGCGCGGCCTTTTTTTTTCGTACTGTACTCCGAGACGGTTCTAACTCAGAGGTTTATCGCGTCGTCCGCGATAACCTTACGCCACTCAGAAGCTGCTACGATCGTGCGTCGAGGCGATCGAGGACGGCCCAGACCAGCAGCGGTACCATCAGCTCATGGTGGCCCGTGATCTCGTAGCCCTTGCCACTGTGGAGCGTGGGCCGCTGCACGACATTCATGCGCGGGCGGTAGTTGCGCACCATGTCGAGATCGCAGGTGACGAAGTTCTGGGGTTTGCCGGCGTGAAGGTTCCGCGCGATCGTGAGGGCCTTGAGGAACACCTCGGGCATGATGACCGCGCTGCCGAGGTTCAGCACCACGCCGCCGTCGTCGAGCCGTTCGAGCGAGTGCGCGAGGCGGCGAAAGTCACGATGGCTGGTGTCGCCTATTGCCGCGCCGCTCGCCAGCGGGTGCTGGTGGATGATCTCGGCGCCAAGGGCCGCGTGCACGGTGACGGGAACTCCGTTGCGGGCGGCGTTCAGGATCACCGACAGTTCCGGATGCGCCAGTCGCGTCCCGTCCAGCGCTTCGGCGAGCGCTTCCCCCATTCCGCGACCGAGCTCGCTGCCGGTGATGAACGCCTGGTTCATCTCGCGGCCTGTCTCGTCCGCCATGCCGAACGTACCGTCCTTCAGTCCGGCGGCAACGTCTTCCGACGTTCCGCCGAATCGGGCGACCTCGAAATCATGGATCGCGGCCGAGCCGTTCATCGCGACGTGGGTGATGACGCGCCGCTCCATGAGGGAAACGAGGAGCGGGGCGAGCCCCGTCTTCACGATGTGCCCACCCAGCATCACGACGACCGCCCGCTGTTTTCGGGCTGCGCTGGCGATCGCGTCCACTACGGCGCGGAAGTCCCGCGCCACCAGAATATCGGGGAGTGACTCGACGAACGCGTGGAACGAGTGGTCCTTCCCGGGCGGCTTGGCGAACTCGTCGGCGCTGACCTTGTTCTTTCGGCGCAGGACCGGCACGGTCCTGATCTTCGCCAGGTCGGCCTCGCCGGTGTCGCTCTTCTTCTTCGAGTTCGTGGGTGAGGCCGGCGCTCGCCGGGAGGGGCTCATTGCCTGCCGAAGGCGCTGGAATCCGCCGACAGCGGCTTGGGCGGGGTGTACGACCGAAGATGGAGGCTCAGCGACCCGAGGCTCAGGTGCGATTTCATCTGTACCATGATGCGCCGGTCGTCGTCGGTCAGCCAGACTTCGGCGCGACCGTTCTCGGAAAAGACGCCACGCGCCTTGATGAGCGGCCGTACGACGATCGTCTCGAATGTGCCCGCCGGCACCTTGATACGCTCCCGGCGCAGCACCTGGATCCGAACGGGGTTACGGTCGGGCCGGAAGTAGCGATGGAATTCGTATTCCTTGCCAACCTCGAGCGGGATCGTGCGGACGAAATAGAGGAAGGAGCCGTCATCGAGCGGATCAGGCACGCTGGCCTGCGGCTCCAGGTCATTCTCGCGGTACTTCTGGCTGTCCGGGAAGATCTCGAAGACGCGCTCCCGTTCACGCCGGCCCTCGCTCAGCTCCTGCTTGAACCGGAGCGACGCGAGCGTCCGCGTGTCCATCCAGCTCTCCATGAGATTGTCCACGCGATACCCGGGGACTCCGCCGCGCACGCGAAACAGGATGTGCCAGCTCTCCAGTCCGCGGATGGTGTCGATCCCGACGACGTCCATCGTGCCGCGGCCGACGCTGAAGACGCCGTATTTCACCTGGTAGTCCGCCCGCTCGCCGGCCCCGAACGGCACGCGGGCGCGCACCACGGAGTCCGCGACCGGAATCACGATCGCGGTGCTGTCCTGCGCGACGGCCGAAGGCGCGAGCGCGGCCAGCGCGAGCGCGAACAGGCGAACGTCCTTCATTGTGTCGCCGCCGATCGCGCGGCCCGCAGCGCCCGCGCCGAGCGGTACATGTCGAGCGCGTTCCGCCAGGCGCGGATCCGCGTGCCGCGCGGACGCAGCTCGTAGCGCGGGCTGGTGGGGATCGATTCGATGCGGCGCGCGTGTCGGCCCGCTCGCACCAGCAGTTCGACGTTTGCGGACCACCCGTCCGATCGAACGAGGGGCGTGTCCCCCGACTCCTTGAGCATGTCCCGCAGCACCGAGATGCGATACGCCCGGAGCGTCCCGAACGGGTCGTTCACGCCGGGGGTGCTGGCGAAGGGTCGCGTAATGAATGGAGCGACCCTCCGCAGCAGGCGCGCCGGTTTGGGCCATGCCGCGCTCACCTGTCCCTCGGCCACGACGACATCGGCGCCGCCCTCGAAGCGCTTGATCAACTCGGGGAGGTCCTCGGGCCGGTCCGTGAAGTCGGCCTGCATGGTGATCAGAGCATCGCGACGCGGATATCGGGTCCTCTTTGCGGCTGCCCGGGCAAGCGCGTCCAGCGCGCGTCCGTAGCCCTGGTGGCGCGGCCCGCCCAGCACGGTGAGTGGCATCACCTCGGCATACGACGCCAGTGTTTCGGCGGTCGCGTCGGTACTGCCATCGTTCAGCACGAGTATCTCATATTCGCGCGCAAGCTCCTGCATGACACTCCGCAGGCGCCACAGCAGAAGCCCCACCGTGGGGGCCTCGTTGAAGGCGGGAATACCGATGTAGAGCAATGATCCTCAGGGACGGGAGCGTGGCGACGAGGCACGAGTCCACGCCGTAATACACGGACGGCCGGTTGGCGTTCAGGCAACTGCTTAACCCATAGCCGCTACGCGGCTTGCGGCGCGGCCCGGTCGTCGGCTAGCCTCCTGTACTTTCTGACGACAAACGGGGAGTTCAAAATGCACCGCTCGGCGGTCGTTTTTGTAGTGCTCGCGCCTATCGCAGCGTGTGCCACCGCGGTCTCGACGACAACGCGCGGCACGCCGGCAGCGCCCGCTCCAATCGCCGCGGACGAGCTCCGCCGCGATCTCTTCGCGTTTGCCGACGATTCGATGGCCGGACGAGAGACCGGTACCCCCAACGAGCTGAGAGCCGCGCGGTTCCTGGCGCGGCGCCTGGCGTCCCTGGGCGTCGAGCCTGCAGGTGACAGCCTGTACCTCCAGCGGATCCCGCTGGTCAAGGCAACGTTCAGCGCCCAGACGCGATTCGGCGTCACGCAAGGCGCGAACACGATCCCGCTCGCGCTCGGCGGCGACGTCGTGCCGCTCGTCAATCTCGGACCGGGTGCGCCGCTGCCGCGTCGCAATGCCGAAGGCGATGTGTTCTTCGCCGGCTACGGCATGACGACGCAAGGCAGGAACGACTTTCAGGGGCTGAGCGAGGCGGGGAAGGTCGTCGTGATGCTCCACGGCGCCCCGGCCAGCGTGACCGACGCGAAGGCACGAGAGAGTCTCGAATCCCAGGACGAGATCGGACAGCGGATTGGCCGGGCGCTGCAATTCCAGCCTGCGGCGGTCATTCTGCTCATGACCGGGAAGGCGACCCAGTTCTACGAAAAGGCCGCGCCCGAGCTGCTTCGTACGGTCCTGCGCTCGCCAGGCGACCAGTCCACCTCGGACCAGCAGCGCCCGCTTCCAATGGTGCTGCTGGGTCTCGCGAAGGCGGGGTCGCCGCTCCTCCCCGCGAACTGGCAGGCGAGCGACGCTCCGCAGGCGCTCGCCGGGCGACGCTTCTCCGGCCGGGTAGACATTCTCCAGGTGCCTTTCACCGGGTACAACGTGGTTGGCGTCGTGCGCGGTTCCGATCCGCGCTGGAACAAGACGTACGTGGCGTTCGGCGCGCACTTCGACCACAGTGGCATCATTCGCGGATCGGCGGACACGATCGCGAACGGCGCCGACGACGACGCGTCGGGAAGCGTCGCGCTGCTCGGGATCGCGCGTTCGCTGATGAACGCCCGGCCAAAGCGCTCGACGATATTCGTGTGGCACGGCGCAGAAGAGAAAGGGCTGCTGGGGTCGTCGTACTTCACGGATCACCCGACGGTGCCCATCGACTCGATCGTCGCCCAGTTGAACCTGGACATGATCGGCCGGCGCGGGGGTCCCAACTCGGATTTCGACTCGCGCGTCAACGGAACTGCCGCAGCGAACCGGCTGTATGTCGTTGGCCCGGGTGCAGCCCCCAACAATCAGAGCAGGGCGTTGGGCGCGATCCTGGACTCGGTCAATGCGCGGCAGAATCCGCCGCTCCAGCTCGATCGCGAATGGGACACGGCCACCCACCCGGAGCGCATCTACTTCCGCAGCGACCACTACAACTACGCGCAGAAGGGGATTCCCGTGCTGTTCTTCACGACCGGCCTGCACGAGGACTATCACAAGGTCTCCGACGAGCCACGGAAGATCGACTTCGAGAAGATGGCCCGGATCAGCACCATGCTGGTGCAGCTGGGAGCCACGATCGCCAACAGGGAGACCCGGCCGAAGTAGGGTTTGGCACTGTTAAGTGACGAGTGCCAAACGTTTTACCTTGGGCGTACTGGGCAGTCCCGGGAATGAGGCCTGCCGTTGCAAACCTTTGGGCCAACCTCGTGTATGTCTGTTCAGGAGGGGGAGGTCGGGGATGATCCTGGCTAACGCTCGGCACCGGTTGTCGCGGGAAGACGCTCAGCTCGCCATTCGGCTCGTCGCCAGCGGGTCTGGCGACGAGCTGGAACGATTGCAGCGGACCCTGACGGACGAGGGGCTCGATGCCATTCTCGACGACCAGCGCCTGCCGGCAGCGCTCCTGCGCTCACGACTCGGCGCGCATGCGTCCCTGCCGCTGTTCCTCTACGTCCTGGTGCGGCACGCGCTCCTGCGGGCCGGCGAACGTGATCGCGCGCTGAGCGACTACCTCACCGCCGTGATGCTCGCGTTCGGCGTGCGCGGTCGCGCGCAGCGCGTCAGCGAGACGGACGACGAGATGTACGACACCCTGGCGTCGCTTCTCGAAGACGTGAACGATCGCGATCCTCGGCGGGCCTTCCTCGTGCGCGTGCATCTGGGGAACCAGGCGCTCTGGATCGCGGGACTGTATCCCGACTACATCGAGCAGCGCAAATGGCGGCGAGGCGGGCCCGATCTCGACTACTTCGAGGAGCTCGGGCGGCGCGGGTTCGAGCTCGCGGCGGAGCATCGCATCGCGGAGCAGTACGGCATGGCGGAGCTGTACTCCGCCGCGTCCGCCCGTTTCGGGCTGCTCCGCGTGGCGTTGAATACACTCTCGGACACGTTGCTTTTCCCGAACGTGAACACGCCCGAACGTCTCATGCGCCAGGTTCTGGACGAGGCGCGCTGGAAGCTGGCCGGCTGAGGCGAAGGGCCTCGGCGAAGGCCTTGAAGAGCCCGCGGTCCCAGGTCTTTGTGTCGCGCACCAGCTCCTCGGGGTGCCACTGCACGGCAAGCATCCACCAGTTGTCCCCGCTCCATTCCGCGCCCTCGATGATGCCGTCCGGCGCTCTTGCGGTGACGCGAATGCCGGGAGCGACGCGGCCCACCGCCTGATGATGCGACGAGTTCACCACGATGTCGGTCGCGCCGATGGCCGCGTGAAGCCTGGAATCGCGCTCGATGGTCACGTCGTGGAGCCGCGTCTCGCGCTGGTCGGACTGATCGTGGTTGATGTCGGAGGGCGATTCCGACGGGATGTCCTGCACGAGGGTGCCGCCGAGCGCCACGTTCACGAGTTGAATGCCGCGGCAGATCGCGAGCGTCGGCATGCGGCGCTCGTGCGCCTTGCGGGTGAGCGCAATCTCGCATTTGTCGCGTCGCGTGTGCGGGTCCTGCGTGGCGGGATGGCGGGTGGCGCCATACTCCGCCGGGTCGACGTCCTCGCCGCCGGTGAGCACGATCCCGTCGACGACGTCCAGCACCGGGTCGAGCTCGTGCGGCTCCAGCGGGGGCAGCACCAGGGGCGTGAGGCCAGCGCCGCGGACCGCCTCCACGTACGCCTCGTTGAGTCGAACGCGAACGAGGCCCCCGATCGGCTTCGTCGTGGAGCTGAGCGCGACGAGCGGTGGCATGGTTCGAATCGGAACGAAAGAGGTTGCGAGCGTGTCGAACAGGAGGGTATGGTAAGCGGCACTCCCACTCCCACCAACCCGTAGTGTAGCCGTGTTCGAGCAGCTACGCCGATCCCTCAACGACCTCCTGGAGCGAGCTACGAAGCCCGAAGATCGCCGCACGATCGTCGCGCGCATGAAGAGCACCCTCGTGCAGGCGACGATGGGTGTGGACGACCTGCGCAACGCGCTGTCCTTCTCGCGCCGCAAGCTGGAGGTCGAGCAGCGGGAACTGGCGACCGTGCGCCGCCGGAAAGAGCTCGCTGTCGGCATCAAGGACGCCGAGACGGTCACGGTCGCCGAGCGGTTCGAGCGGCAGCACGAAGAGAAGCTGCGCGTGCTGGAGGAGAAGATCGACGTGCAGACGCGGGAGCTGGATATGGCGGAGCGAGAGATACAGGAGATGAAGATGGAGATCCGGAAGGCCATGGCGGGGGCAGGAGTCTCCGGCTCCGTCTCAGACGCAGGTCCGGAGGAAGATCCACTGGCGGACCCCGCGGACACGCGCGCCCGGGAAGAGCTCGACGCGCTCGCGCGCGCGCATGCGCGCGCCGATCGCGCGGCCGACGCCGATCGTCGGCTGGAAGAGTTGAAACGCAAGATGGGCAAGTAGCGCAGGGTGACGACTCGAGTGTCACTCGCAATCCGGCCGATGCTTGCGGCGCTCGTCTCGTGCGGCGCCGCATCAGCGGCGCTCGGCCAGGGAGTGGTGTCGGGAGGCCCGGTGCCATGCGTCGGCCAGCGGATCGACACGATCATCGTCCAGACGCTGGCCCCGACGGTCGCCGGATTCAGTCGCATTCCGATCATCGGCAACGTGGTGCGAAATACGCACGTGGTCACGCGGGCGGACGTCGTGCGCGCCTTCCTGCTGCTCGAGCCCGGCGACGAGTGCTGGGAGCTGCGGCGATCCGAGTCCGAGCGTCTGTTGCGCGCGCAGCCATTCATCGCCGACGCGACCATCGAGGTCCTGTCCAGCCGTCGTGGCGGAGTGAACCTCGAGGTGACGACGATCGACGAAGCATCGCTCATCTTCAGCGGCAGCGTCGCGAGCACGTCGCCGCAGGTCCGGAGCGTGCGCGTCGGCAGCGGGAACGTGGGCGGCCTGGGGCTCGCGTCGACATTTGCGTGGCGGCACCAGCCGGCGTTCGATGACCGCTTCGAGGTGCGGATCTCGAACTATCAGATCGCCGGCAAGCCGTACATCCTCAGGCTCGCGGGCACGCGCGATCCGTTCGGGCGCGACTATCGCGCCGAGTTCTCCCAGCCATTCCGGACCGACATCCAGCACTTCGCGTGGCGAACGCTCGTTGGATCCGGCAGCGGGTACGCGCAATTCTCCAGACGCGACAGCGGCCGGTTGGCCCTCGGCTTTCGCCGGGAGTACGCCGAGGTGGGCGCGATGGCGCGCATCGGCGCGCCGGGCAGGCTGAGTCTGTTCGGCCTTTCCTTCACCAACGAGCATGGGCGTACCGACACGTCGGCGCGTCGCATCACCGAGCTGGGTTTTCGGCAGGACACGGCGAGCGCGTTCGCGGGGCGATTCGGCGAATCGCGCGCCGCGCGCGTGAACGCGCTGGTGGGCGTTCGCGGCCTCCGCTTCATGCGCGTGCGCGGTTTCGACGCGCTGCGGGGAACGCAGGACATTCCGCTGGGGCTGCAGTTCGGCACGCTGATCGGCCGCGGCATGCCGGCCCTCGGCGCCAGCTCGAACGATCTCTTCGTCGCCTCGGACCTGTACCTGGGCTTCGGGAATCAGCGCGTGGCGTACCGGCTCCAGGCACAGGGTGAGGGGCGCAGGGCGTTCGGCGCGGAGGACTGGGACGGCATGGTGGGGAGTGGGCGCCTGAGCCGGACCGGGCGCGTCACCGACCGGTGGACGCAGGCGCTCTCCGTGGAGTGGAGCGGCACGCTTCGCGCGCTGGTGCCCCACGCGCTCTCGCTGGAGCTGCCGGACGGCGGGGTTCGCGGCGTGCGCCAGTCGGCGGCCGTGGGAAGCCGGCGCGGGATCGCGCGCGTGGACGAGCAGATATACCTCGGAGCGCCATACTCGTTCGGCGATTTCGGCGTTGGGCTTTTCGCGGACGCCGGGCAATTGTGGGCCGGCGACCTGCCGTATGGAGTGAACACTCCGGTACGCGGGGCGGCGGGCGTGGCGCTCCTGCTCGCGGTGCCGATGCGCTCGACGCGGATGTGGCGGCTCGAATTCGCGGCGCCGATCAATCGTGAGCCGGGAAGCAGCAGCTGGCAGGTGCGCTTGTCGCACTCCGACAGGACGCCGTTCCTGTGGCGCGAGCCCGCGGACGTGGACGGGGCGCGGGCTCGAGCGGTCCCGTCGTCGATTTACAGCTGGCCGTAGCGAGAACCGTTCTCGGCTCTCCGTTCTCGGCGGCGGCTGCGCCGCCCGTAGCAGCTTTCCAGCGCGTTGGACAACCGTGACCGCGCCGAAGGCGCGCCGAGAACCTACCGCAGCCGTGAGTCAACATCACGGCTGCGGGCCGAGAACGGTCTATCGGGTGACCGTCTTCGGTACCTCCCGCATCATCTTCCGGATCGGGATCGCGAGCAGCGCGAGCACGATCGCCGCGACGACGAGCGAAGCGGTGGTGAGCGTGAACAGCCGCGGCATCTGATCGAGCTTCTCCGGATCCACGTGGCCGCCCACAAGGCCGCCGATCAGGTTGCCGACCGCCGACGCGAGGAACCAGATGCCCATCATCTGGCCGACATAGCGCCGCGGCGAGAGCTTCGTCATGGACGAGAGGCCCACCGGGCTGACCGCCAGCTCACCGACAGTCTGAAAGAAGTAGCTGGCGACGAGCCACCAAGCCGAGACCTTGAGCACGCCGCCGCTGTCGACGACCCTGTTGGCGGCGAAGATCATCACGAGGAACCCGACGCCGGCGAGGGCGAGGCCAAAGGCGAACTTGGTGGGGCTGGACAGGTCGCCCTGCGGCCTGCGTCCGAGCGCCAGCCACGTCGCCGCGGCGACCGGCGCCAGAACGACCACGAAGAACGAGTTGATCGACTGGAACCACGTCGCCGGCATCTCGAAGCCGCCGATCTGCCGATCGGTGAAGTCGCGCGCGAAGAGGTTGAGCGACGTGGGCGCCTGCTCGAAGGCGGACCAGAAAATCGCGGCCGCCACGAAGAGCACCGCGATGACGGCCACGCGCTTCTTCTCGTCGCCGTCCAGGCCGCCGGCGGTGAACAGGTAGGCGAAGTACACCACCGCGGTGCCCACCAGCACGTACGTCATGTTCTGCCCGATGACCTGCGCGTCCATCGGGATCACGCCGGTCGCCGCCAGTAGTATGACGAGACCCAGCAGTCCCATGCCGATCCCGAGCCCGAGCTTCATCGTGTGTTCGCGCCGCGCCTGCACCGCCGGATCGGGATCCCGTGTGGGCTCGAGACCGATGGGCCCCAGCGTCTTGCGCGCGAAGAACCAGAAGGTCAACAGGCCGAGGAACATCCCGACGCCCGCGGCGCCAAAGCCGAAGTGCCAGCCGACCTTTTCGCCCAGCACGCCCGTCACCAGCTGCCCGAAGAAGGCGCCGATGTTGATGCCCATGTAGAAGATCGAGAAGCCCGCGTCGCGCCGCGCGCCGCCTTCCGGATACAGGTCGCCGACGATGGCCGAGATGTTCGGCTTCAGCAGGCCAGTGCCGAGGACGATGAGGACGAGACCGAGGAAGAACGGCACCTTGCTCCCGGCGAACGCCGAGAAGCCGATGGAGATATGGCCCGCGGAAATGAGAAACGCGCCGTACAGGATGGCGCGTCGCAGTCCCAGCAACCGGTCGGCGACCCAGCCGCCCGGAAGCGACGCCAGATACACCGACGCGGCATAGATGCCGACGATCGCCGATGCCTGGGCGCGGTCGAAGCCGAAGCCGCCATCGAGCAGCGCCGCGGACATGAACAGCACGAGCAGGGGGCGGATTCCGTAGTAGGAGAACCGCTCCCACATCTCGGTGAAGAACAGCGTGGACAGGCCGCGCGGATGGCCGAAGAACCGCTTGTCCTGGGTCCACTGTTCGAGGCCCGGAGGCGGCGCGTCGGTCGCGACACCCGCCACCTGGGGCCGCTCTCTCGTCGGAGTTGCCATGAAGTATCTCGGTAGGAGTTACGACTGCGCGGTCACCGCGGCGCGCGGAATGTACCGCTCGGGCTGCTGCGTGGCACCGCTTGCCTTCTGTTGATCCCAGCCAACCGTCGTGGGTGGCTGTTTGATACACGCCGCGAAGTGGCCGGGTGCCTTTTCCTCGAGCGGAGGCACGATCGCGGCGCATGCGGCGTCCTTGCGCGGATGGTGACACCGCGGATGGAACACGCACCCGGTCGGCGGATTCGCGGGCGACGGCACGTCGCCCTGAAGCATGATCCGGTCGCGCTTGGCGACAGGATCCGGCACCGGAACCGCGGACAGCAGCGCCTGCGTGTAGGGCATGAGCGGCTCGCGATACAGATCTTGCGCGGACGCCAGCTCGACGATGTGTCCCAGGTACATCACCGCGACCCGGTCGGCGATGTGTTCGACGACCGACAGGTCGTGCGCGATGAACAGGTACGCGAGCCCGCGGTCGCGCTGAAGATCCTGGAGCAGGTTGATCACCTGCGCCTGCACGGAGACGTCGAGCGCGGAGACGGGCTCGTCGCACACGATGAAGTTCGGCTCCACCGACAGCGCCCGCGCGATGCCGACGCGCTGTCGCTGCCCGCCGGAGAACTCGTGCGGGTAGCGCTCCGCGTATTCGGGGCGCAGGCCCACTTCGTCGAGCAACTGGCGCACGCGCTTGTCGGCTTCAGCGCCTTCCGCGATACGGTGAATCGTGAGCCCCTCGCTCACGATGGCGCCTACCGACATGCGCGGGTTCAGCGACGAGAACGGATCCTGGAAGATGATCTGCATCTTGCGGCGCAACCTGCGCAGGGACGCCGCGTCGAGGCGCAGCACGTTCTGCCCGTCGAACGTGACGTCGCCAGTCGTGGGCTCGACGAGGCGGAGAATGGCGCGCCCGGTGGTGGTCTTGCCGCATCCGGACTCACCCACGAGGCCGAGGGTTTCGCCGGGGTAGACGTCGAACGAAACGCCGTCCACCGCGCGCACCACCCCCTTGGCCGCTCCGAACAGCCCCGCCTTTCGTTCGTAGTGCTTGGAAAGATTCCGCACCGAGAGCAACGGCTCTCCCGTACGCTCACTCCGGGCGGGAGCGGTCATGTTCGCGCCACCAGGGGCTCGTGCGGCTGCATGCGACGCTGCGGCTCCTCCGCCAGAAAGCAGCGCGACTGGTGACCGGGCCCCACGTCGAACAGCGGAGGATGCGACTGCTCGGTACGCTCCCATGCGTAGCGGCAGCGATCGTGGAACCGGCACCCCGAGGGCCACCTGGTCGGCGGCAGGCACCGTGCCCGGAATCGTCTGCAGCCGCTCGCGTTCGTGTCCGACCTTCGGCATCGCGCCCAGCAGCCCCTCGGTGTACGGGTGGTGCGGCTGCGCGAAAATCCGGTCAACGGGTGCCTGCTCCACCACCTCGCCGCCGTACATCACGATCACGCGCGAGCAGGTCTCGGCCACGACACCCATGTCGTGCGTGATCAGGAGGATCGAGGTGCCGAAACGCTGCTGCAGGTCGCGCAGCAGGTCGAGGATCTGCGCCTGGATCGTGACGTCGAGCGCGGTGGTCGGCTCGTCGGCGATGACGAGTGCCGGATTCATCATCAGGGCCATGGCGATGACGACGCGCTGCCGCATGCCGCCCGACAGCTGATGCGGGTACTCCTTCGCGCGTTCGGCGGGCGCGGGAATGCCGACGAGCTCCAGCATCTCGACCGCGCGGCTCCAGGCAGTCTTCTTCGGCGCGCGCTCGTGAATCCGGGCGACTTCGGCGATCTGGTCGCCGACCGTGAACACCGGGTTGAGCGCCGTCATCGGCTCCTGGAAGATCATCGCGATCCGGTTGCCGCGGACGCGCCGCATGTCCTCCTCGGCGAGCTTCAGCAGGTCGCGTC
This sequence comes from uncultured Gemmatimonadaceae bacterium, assembly GCA_963724885.1. GTDB lineage: Bacteria > Gemmatimonadota > Gemmatimonadetes > Gemmatimonadales > Gemmatimonadaceae > DASPMP01. The sequence continues at coordinate 2,625,609 of CAVRWG010000005.1, forward strand.
CCTCGAACAGCATCCGGCTGTCGGGCTCGATGCGTCCCGGCGACGCGATCAGCCGCAGGATGGACAGGGCCGTGACCGACTTGCCGCATCCGGACTCGCCGACCAGTCCGACCGTTTCGCCCGCGTCGAGGTGGAAGGAGACGCCGTCCACCGCGCGCGCGACGCCGGCGTCGGTGTAGAAGTACGTGCGGAGGTTCTCGATGCTGAGGAGCGGATCGGGCATTGGGCGTCGCGAAGGCTAGTCCACAACGGCTTGCAGCGTTGCACTGGCCGTGCCGGGCGGGCCGCTGGGAAGGTGCCGTGGGTCGAACGCCGCACGCAAGGCGTCGCCGAGGATGTTGAAGCACAGCACCGTTGTCACGATGACGAGACCGGGAAACAGCGCGGCCCACCACGTTCCCGCAAAGGCGGCCGTGCCGTCCTGGAACATCGTGCCCAGGCTCGCCGACGGCTCGCGCGTCCCGATGCCGATGAACGACAGCCCCGCCTCGATCACGATGACGTTGCCAATGCCCAGCGTCGTCGTGACGATCACCGGCACGATCACGTTCGGCAGCAGGTGTCGCAGCATGACTCGCGTCCGTCGCGCGCCGAGCGATCGGGCGGCGACGACAAAATCGCGTTCGCGCAGCGACAGCGCTTCGGCGCGCACGAGCCGCGAGACGTCGAACCACCCGGTCACGCCAAGGAGCAGCATGAGCGCCCACAACGGCACGGGGCTCCACAAGGCGAGAATGGCGATGAGGAGCAGGACGCGTGGGATCGCGAGCATGGCGTCCAGCAGGCGCATGAGCACCGTGTCCACGACCCCGCCGAGCATCGCAGCCGTCAGCCCATAAAGCGTTCCGATGATCGCGGACACCAGCATCGCGAGCGTCGCGACGGACAGGGAGACGCGAGCCCCGTAGAGAACACGGCTCAGCACGTCACGGCTGTACTGATCGGTGCCGAAGGGATGTGCGACCGAGGGCGGGCGGTCCTTCATCGCGACGATGTCGATCTGGTACGACTCCGCGTACGGAGCAATCACGGGAGCCAGGAACGCCGCCACAAAGAGCACCGAGATGACGATCAGGGCAGCCCGCGCGGTAAGGTCGAGCCGACGGAACGCGGCGCCTGCGCGCCGCAGCAACTCAATGGACACGAACCCTCGGATCCGCGAATCCATACGCGAAGTCAGCGAGCAGATTCCCCAGCGCGACCATTGCGCCACCGACGACGACCGACGCGACCACCAGCGGATAGTCGCGGACGCCGATCGCGTTGACGACGAGGAACCCCATTCCGGGCCACGAGTACACTTTTTCGACGAACACCGCACCGCCGAGAAGCAGCGGGAAGGACAGGCCCGCGAGGGTGATCATCGGCAGCAGGGCGTTGCGCCACGCATGGCGCGAGACGACGTCGTCTTCCCCGAGGCCCTTGGCGCGGGCCGTACGCACGAAATCCGACGGCAGCACTTCGAGAAGCGCGGCGCGCTGATACCGCGCGAAGAAGGCTGTGGCGATCAGGGTAAGCGTCGTGACTGGAAGTATCAGGTGCTTGATCCTATCCCACACCGCGGCCCCAGGACTCATGTATGGGTGCAGGACGGGGTCGGTCATGCCGCCTGACGGCAGAACCGGGAGCCAGTACGCGAAGATCAGCAGCAGCATGAGCGCGAGCCAGAAGTCCGGCAGCGAGTAGACGAACAGCGTGGCGCCGTTGGTGGCGCGCGCGCGTCGCGTTCGCCGGTGTCGCGCCTCGTAGACGCCGAGCCACATGCCGAGGGCGTAGCTGATGCCGAGCGCGATGCCCATGAGGAGCAAGGTGCGCGGCAGGTATGCCGCGAGCGCCTGGGTGACCGGGATTCGCAGGTAGTGCGAGAATCCCAGGTTGCCCCGCGCGACATTGCCGAGGTATCGGACGTACTGTTCGAACACGGGGCGATCGTAGCCGAACTCGGCGCGCATGCGGTCGCGTACGTGTTCCGGCACGGAGGACTGGTCGAACGCGAACGGATCGCCCGGCGCCAGGTGCAGTAGAAAAAACGCGATCGTCGCCACGAGAAACAGGACGACGACCGCGTGCAGGAGGCGGACGGCGACGAAGCGCCGCACGCGCTTACGGCTGGGCCGGAACGGGCCGGAGCCCGATGCGATCCCGGTCGATGCGCTCGTCGGGCGGGATCCACCATTCGGACAGGCCGCTCCACCATCCGTCGGGGCGCAGCGCCACCGGCCGGATGCGCTTGTGCACGCCGGCGATGGGTGAAAGGTCGTAGAGCCACACCGCGGGAGCGTCGTCCACGACGGTCTGCATCGCCTGGCGGTAGTAGCGGTTCAGTCGCGCCGGGTCGAAGCTCGCGAGTGCTGTGTCGAGCAGTGCATCGAACCGCGGGTTGGAGTACCGCACGAAGTTCTGGCCGGCGGGAGGGAGACCGGCGGAAGCCCAGACCTGACGCGCGGAGCTGCGGCTGGGGTCATAATTAGTGGCGAACATGGCCGCGTCGAAATTCCCGGCTTCCTGGCGCGGCTGGTAGGCATTGAAGTCCATGGCGTCGATCTCGACGCGCACGCCGAGTTTCCTGAGCTGCTCCTGGATGAGCACCGCGTAGCGCATTCGTGTACTGCTGGACGTGGGCACGATGATCGTGAAGGCCAGCGGTCTGCCGGCCTTGGCCCGCATGCCGTCGGAGCCGGCGCGCCAGCCGGCGGAGTCCAGAAGCGCCGAGGCACGGGAGGTATCGAAGGGCAGCAGCCTGACGCCCGTGTCGGCGAGCGCGGTCGGGAATGGTCCAACCCCGAGTATGCCTGTGGTATCGAAGACGTTTCGCAGCATCGACGCACGGTCGAGCGCCATCGACAGCGCACGCCGAACCCGGCGATCGCCGAAGACGGGATGCGGCGCGGTCAGACGCTTCGGGTCCCGCTGGTTGAAACCGAGAAACGCGTAGAGCAGGCCCTTGTAGGGGAACGGGCGCACGGACGTGGAACTGTCCAACCGTGGCAGGACAGGCGGGGGCACGAAGCTCCACACGTCGGCTCGGCCGCTGAGCAGCTGGGTGGCTGCCGCGTTCCCGTCGGCGGCAAACGAGATGATGATGCGATCCAGCTTTGGACGGCCGCGATAGTGCGCGGTATCCGCCACCATTTCGAAGCTCACACCCGGCTCGAAGCGCCCGAACCGGAACCGTCCCGATCCCACCGGCCGCGCGGCGGCATCCGACGTCGCCAGGCTCCCGCGCGGGATATCCTTGAGGAGATGCTCGGGAAGGATGTACACCTGATGGGCGAGATCGTAGAACTGTTCCGGCGTCCGCTTCTTGAACCACGCGACCGCCGTCAGCGAATCGCGCACCGAGACGGAATCAATGTTCTCGATCAGCGACGTATAGTGGGTCGCGGTTTTCGGGTCCTTCAGCACATCGAGCGAAAAGCGCACGTCGCTGGCGCGGACCGGCTGGCCATCGTGCCAGCGTGCGCGCGGGTCGATATGAAATGCGATCGAGAGCGAGTCGTTCGCCCAATCCCAGCTCGTGGCGAGCCGCGGCGTGAACCCGCTATCACCAAGCGGGTTGAGCTCCGGACCGATTTCCGCCAGGCGCTCGTAGACGTTGTCGGCGACCGCTCGCGCGATCTCGTCGGTGGCGTGGGGAGGGAACATCGGCGCGGATCCGGTGCCGGGCGCCACGATCACCACCGTGCCGCCAGGCTCGCCGCGCGCGTCGCCTCCGTCAGTGTTGTCGGTGCAGGCGCCGGAAGTCAGCGCGAGAGGCAGGAACCAGGAGCGGAGTGGGATCATGGCTGAAAAAAGACGCGCGGGGCCGCCGAAGGAAACGCTTGACTACGATACCAAGTCGTCGGGCACCGTCAAGCGATCAGCGGCGCCACGTCCAGTCGTCGCCGGCGTAGGTGTTCCGAAGTGCGGCAAAGTCCAGGTCCAGCTGCGACTCGGGCGCCAGATCCGGCACGCGGTCTCCGGTCGCGGCACGCAGCGCCTCGTGCAGCGCGCTGGCGACGTCCTCGAGCGATGGCTCGCGGCCGAGCGCGTCGGCCAGGGTCGCGGCCCGTGGAGCGTCGCCGGCCGGCGCCTTCAGCAGGCGGAGGATCAACGGCTGGTCGTCCCGCACGAGAATCGAGCCGTGCTGCAAGAGCGCGCGGCCGCGCCGCCATTGCGCGCTGCCGACCAGCTTGCGCGAGCCGAGCACGATCTCGTGCTCCGCGGGCGCGTCGAAGCACGGCCGCAGACCCGGCGGCATCGCCGATGTCGCGCGGGCGCGCGTCGCCGCGACGCCGAGTCGGGCGAGCCCGCCGAGTAGAATACCATTGATGTAGTCGTACGCCGCACGCGCGGTCGCGGGATCGGCGGCCGGCATCGTGACGCTGTACGTGACCTCGCGGTGATGCAGCAGAGCGCGGCCGCCCGTGGGACGCCGCACGAACGACACGCCGAGCGCGCGCGCGGCGTCGTCGTCATAGCAGCCCCGCGCGCGCTGGTTGCGTCCGAGAGAGAGCGTCGGCGCCGACCAGCCATAGACGCGCAGCACCGCGTCGCCCGTACGGCCGGCGCGGCGCATCAACGCTTCGTCCAGCGCCATGTTGGCGGCGCCCTCGGACGGAGGCGTCAGTCGAAAATGCCAGCGCATTGAGCTGCGCAATAAGGGTGCTGTGGCTTGCTCGCTCACCTTCGGTTGAGCTGCGCAATAAGGTTGCTATGGCTTGCTCGCTCACCTTCGGTTGACGGAAGCATAACTTTAGGGCCATGACTCCGACTACATCCGGCGCTCCGCCACGCGCCGCTGACAGTTTCGTTCCGCGACACGTGGGACCAGGCCCGGCCGAGACCGAGGCAATGCTCGAGCTCCTGAGGTTCGAGACCCTCGATGCGCTGGTGGACGCCGCGGTCCCGAAACGCATCCGGATGACCCGGCCGCTGGCGATCCACTCCGGCCGAAGCGAGTTCGAGGCGCTGCGCGTGATGCGACAGATCGCGTCTCGCAACGAGATGTATCGCTCGTACCTGGGCATGGGCTACAGCGACTGCGTCACTCCGCCGGTCATCCAGCGGAACATCCTCGAGAACCCGGGCTGGTACACCGCGTACACGCCGTATCAGGCCGAGATCGCGCAGGGCCGCCTGGAGGCGTTGCTGCAGTTCCAGACGATGGTGATGGACCTGACGGCGATGGAGATCGCGAACGCGTCGCTGCTGGACGAGGGTACCGCGGCCGCCGAGGCGATGGCCCTGTCCCATGCCAGCGTAAAGGGAGGGGGCGAGCGCGCGCGCTATTTCGTGTCCGACGAATGCCATCCGCAGACCATCGACGTCGTCCGCACGCGTGCGGTCGCTCGCGGCTGGGAGGTGATGGTCGGCGACTGGCGCTCACTCCGATTCGACGAGCACACCTTCGGTGCTCTGATCCAGTATCCCGACGACCGACGGCGCGGTGGTTGACTATCGCGAGTTCTGCGAGCGCGCGCACGCCGGAGGCGCGCTGGTGACGGTCGCGGCGGACCTGCTGAGTCTCGCCCTGCTGACGCCGCCGGGCGAGTGGGGCGCCGACGTCGTCGTCGGCAACTCGCAGCGGTTCGGCGTCCCCATGGGCTTCGGGGGGCCGCACGCCGCCTTCTTCGCCACGCGCGACGAGTTCAAGCGGCAGCTGCCGGGCCGCATCATCGGCCTGTCGCGCGACGCGGACGGCCGCCCCGCGCTGCGCATGGCGCTCCAGACACGCGAGCAGCACATCCGCCGCGAGAAGGCAACGAGCAACGTCTGCACGGCCCAGGTGCTGCTCGCGGTCATAGCGGGCATGTACGCGGTGTACCATGGGCCACAGGGGATCACGGCGATCGCACGCCGCGTGCATCGCTACGCCGAAGCGCTGGCGCGCGGCGTGGAACGCCTCGGCTTCGCGGTGAAGAACCCGGTGTTCTTCGACACCGTCCGCGTGGAGGTCGGTGCGGGACTCGCGGCGTCGTTCGCGGGTCGCGGCGCGGGCGCAGAAGATCAACCTGCAGGCAGATCGACTGATGACGCGGTGTGCGTCGCGCTCGATGAGACGGTGACCGACGCGGACCTGCGCGACCTGCTCGCGGTCTTCGCCGGCAAGCGTGAAGCCCCGGTGCTGGACGGATTGCTGGGCGAGGTGGACGAACGCTACGACGAGCGGTTTGTCCGCACGAGCCAGTTCCTGACGCATCCGGTCTTCAACACGCACCACTCCGAGACCGAGATGCTGCGCTACATGCGGCTGCTCGAGTCGCGCGACCTTTCGCTCACGCACTCGATGATCCCGCTGGGCTCCTGCACGATGAAGCTCAACGCGACGGCCGAGATGTTCCCGGTCACGTGGCCGGAGTTCGCGAAGCCGCACCCGTTCGCACCGCAGGACCAGCTCAAGGGCTACCACGAGCTGTTCTCCAACCTCGAGAAGGCGCTGGCCGAGATCACCGGGTTCGCCGGAGTGTCGCTGCAGCCCAACGCCGGATCACAGGGCGAGTACGCGGGGCTCCTGGTCATCCGCGCCTATCACGAGTCTCGCGGCGAAACGCATCGCAACGTGTGCCTGATCCCGCAATCGGCGCACGGCACCAATCCGGCCAGCGCGGTGATGGCGGGCATGCAGGTCGTGGTCGTGAAGACCGACCCGAATGGGAACATCGACGTCTCCGATCTGCGCGCGAAGGCCGCCGAGCACGCGAAGGACCTCGCCGCGCTCATGGTCACGTATCCCTCGACACACGGCGTCTTCGAGGAAGCGATCGTGGACATCTGCGCCAGTCGTCCACGAGCACGGAGGCCAGGTATACCTGGACGGGGCGAACATGAACGCGATGGTGGGGCTGGCGCGGCCGGGCGACATCGGCGCCGACGTGTGCCACTTGAACCTGCACAAGACGTTCTGCATCCCGCACGGCGGCGGCGGCCCGGGGATGGGCCCGATCGGCGTGGCAAAGCATCTCGTTCCGTTCCTGCCCGGTCACGCGGTGGTTGCGCTCCCCGGCGGCCACACCGGCGCGGTGTCGGCCGCCCCCTGGGGCAGCGCCAGCATCCTGCCCATCTCGATGATGTACATCGACATGATGGGCGGCGACGGACTGACGCACGCGACGAAGATGGCGATCCTGAACGCGAACTACGTGGCGCAGCGGCTCGGGCAGCACTATCCGGTGCTGTACAAGGGATCGCACGGCCTCGTGGCGCACGAGTGCATCGTGGATCCGCGCGCCTTCAAGGCGTCGGCGGGGGTGGAGGTGGAGGACATCGCGAAGCGTCTCATGGATTACGGCTTCCACGCGCCCACGGTCTCCTTCCCGGTGGCGGGCACGCTCATGATCGAGCCGACCGAGAGCGAGTCGAAGGCCGAGCTGGATCGGTTCTGCGATGCGCTGATCCATATTCGCGAGGAGATCCGCGAGATCGAATCGGGCGCGGCGGACCGGAAGGACAACGTGCTCAAGAACGCGCCGCATCCCGTCCGTCGCGTGGTGAGCGACGCGTGGGACCACGCGTACTCGCGCGAACAGGCCGCCTTCCCCGCGGACTGGGTGCGGGAACGAAAATTCTGGCCGGCGGTGGGTCGGGTGGAGAGCGCCTACGGGGACCGCAATCTCGTGTGCTCGTGCCTGCCGACGGACGCGTACGTTGAAGCAGTTGTTAGTGCCTAGTGGCGAGTGCTTGGTGGCCCGTCTTGATTTCGCTAACCACTAAGCACCAGGCACTAAGCACTGCCCTACTGCCCGATGTGCGCCGAGTAGGCCTCGGATTTCAACAGGTGATCCCGCTCAGGCGCGTTGGTCAGCTTGAGCTTCACCATCCAGCCGTCACCGTACGGCGAGGTGTTCACGAGCTGGGGTTCCTTCTCGAGCTTCGCGTTGACCTCCACGATCTCGCCGGACAGCGGCGAGAACAGCTCGGAGACCGCCTTGACCGCCTCGATGGTCCCGAAGACGTCGTGCTTGTTGAAGCTGGAGCCGACGGAGGGTAGCTCGAGGTACACGATGTCACCGAGCTCCCCTTGCGCGTAGTCGGTGATGCCGATCGCGACGACGTTCGGGTCCTTCGTCGCCTTCACGTACTCATGGTCCTCGGTATACAGCAGGTCCTTGGGGATCTCGGCCATGCGTGCGGCTGGGGGCTCGGGGCTCGGGGTTACCGGCGGCTTGTCTGATAGGCTCTAAGCGTAATCCTACCGAGGCAAACGCCAAAGCCCACGCCTCAGATTCCGCCAAGCGCCCTCCGCAGAGCGCCAAGCGGTAGTTGGTCAGTTGACGCCGGCGTGCTCCGGGGACTCGGCGTCCTGGACGAGCAGCCCCCAGACGTCATTGACGCGCCGCTCGAGCTCCGTGAGCGTGCTGGCGTTGTCGATCACGAAATCCGCGCGGGCGCGCTTGAGCTCGGCCGGCATCTGCGCGGCGATCATGTCCATGGCCTCCGTTTCGCGCAGTCCGCGGTCGTTGACCAGTCGCTCGAGCCGCAGCGGCCTCGGGGCGTCCACGAGCAGGAGTCGGTCGAACCGCTCGGTCATCTTCTTCTCGAACAGGAGGGGGATGTCGCACACCACGATGCGGTCGCCGCGCGCGCGTGCCTCGGCGATGCGCAGCTCGCGCAGCCGCTCCACCTCGGGGTGCACGATGTCGTTGAGGGCCTCGAGCTCCTTGTGGTCCCCGAAGACGACGCGACGCAGCGCGGCGCGGTCCAGATGGCCGTCAGGCGCGAGCACGGACGTTCCCCAGCGGCGCACGATGGCGTCGAAGGCCGCGCTGCCGCGCTCCACCGCCCGGCGCGCCAGCACGTCGGCGTCGATGATCGTCGCGCCGCGCTCCGAAAAGAGCTGCGCAACGGTAGACTTTCCGCTTGCGATGTTGCCGGTCAAACCGACGAGAAGCATGCGACTCCCAGCGTTGACATGCGGCCCGGGTTCGCCAAGCTACGGTTGGGTAGCGGCAGCGTCAACGATTTTGCATACACCGGGTGAACCAAATGCCTAAACTACGTGGCGACGGCGTGTTGCCCCCCGCCGCAGCCGACACCGAGAGCGCCGATTCGCGCGTGCCGACCGATCCGGAGCTGGCGGGGCTGGTCCGCCGGCAGCTCGAGATCATCGGCGAATCGCCGGATCGCGAGGGACTCCAGGAAACGCCGGCGCGCGTGGCCCGCAGCCTCTCGTGGCTCACGAAGGGATACCGGACGTGCGTCGAGGACGTCGTGGGCAACGGCATTTTCCGGTCGGAAGGGCACGCCAACATGGTGATGGTGCGCGACATCGAGCTGTATTCGCTGTGCGAGCACCACATGCTCCCGTTCTTCGGCAAGGCGCACGTCGCGTACATCCCCGACGGGCACATCGTGGGCCTCTCGAAGATCCCGCGCGTCGTGGAGGTGTTCGCGCGCCGCCTGCAGGTGCAGGAGCGACTCACCGAGGAAATCGCGAGCGCGCTCGACGAGGTGCTGCGGCCGACCGGAGTCGGCGTCGTGATCGAGGCGTTTCACCTCTGCATGATGATGCGCGGTGTCGAGAAACAGAACTCGCGCACGATCACCAGCGCGCTGCGCGGGGCGTTCAAGGACGATCCCAAGACGCGCGAGGAGTTCCTGCACCTGGCGTACACGCGCGGGAGCGCCGTCTAGGACCCTCGACGGCTCAATCGCCTCGTCGTGCGGCCGGCTCCCCGGTCACCTGGAGTGGCAGCGTCACCTGGTCTTCGTCCTTCCGCGGCACGCGATGACACGCGCGGCAGCGCGCCTCGTAGGCCTCCTGCCCTCCGACCATGATCGTGGGTGAATCGTAGCGGGCAGGCTTGCCGCCGATCAGGCGCTGATTGCGGCTCGCCGGCCCGCCGCACACCACGCAGATCGCGTGCAGCTTGTCCACCAGCTCGGCGATCGCCATGAGCTGCGGCATGGCCCCGAACGGCTCGCCACGAAAATCCAGGTCGGTGCCCGCCACGATCACGCGCAGGCCGCGCTGGGCCAGCGCTGTCGCGAGATCCACGATACCGGCATCCAGAAACTGGGCCTCGTCAACGGCCACCACCTGCGTGTCGCGCTCCAGTCGCGCCGCGATCTGCTCGGTCGTGTCCACGGGCATCGCCTCGACCGCGCGACCGTCGTGACTCGACACCCGATAGATGCCCGCGTAGCGCGCGTCGAGGTGCGACTTGAACACCTGGATCTTCTTGCGCGCGATCACGGCGCGGCGCACACGACGGATCAGCTCCTCGCTCTTGCCGCTGAACATCACGCCGCTGATGACCTCGATCCACCCGCCGGTGGACGGGAAGGGCATGTCGGAGATCATGTGTTCGGGTCGGGGCGGTTCATTCCCGTGGGGGACGCTCACGCGTCGGACGCCCGCGTCCTCCGGGGCGGTCGCGCGGCGCGCCCCGATCACGACGGGGCCCCCGGTCGCGATCGTCCCGACCGCCCGTCCGACCACCCGGTCGCTCTTCGTCGACCTTCACGAGCGCGCGGCGCCCCCTGATCGTGACGCCCGTGAGCTTGGCCACCACGGCGTTCGCGACCGCGGTCGCCACCTCGACCGTCGAGTGCCGCTCGCGCACGTCCACGCGGCCGACCTCCGATCGCGAGATCCCGGCTTCGTTCGTTATGGCGCCCACGAGGTCGGTCGGACGGACATTGTCCATCTCGCCAACGTTGAGATACAGCCGCGTCATGGGCGGCGGCGCCGTCGCGCTCGGGGCGGACTGCGGCCTGGCGCGTTCGGCCTCGAGAAGACGCAGCGCCGCGGCCGCGACCTCGGACCCGTCGTAGTCGGCGAGCAGCGGCTCGACGGCGAGCAACTCGCGCGAGTACCCGCCGCCCGCCAGCACGGCGCGCAGCTCGTCGCGCAGCGTGTCTTCGCGCGCCCGGGCGCGGGCGGCTGCTTCAGGGAGCGCCAGCGGCGTCACCGGACCGCCGGCGATGCGCCGAACCGCCGCCAGTTGGCGGGGCGACACCAGCGCGACCGCGCGCGATGCCGCGTGTTCCGAGATCAGACGGCGCAGCGCGGACTCGTCGGTCGGCAGATCGTAGAGGATGAGGAGCTGGAGGGCCGCATCAGCGGGCGGGGCGGTCCCTGCGCGCACGGCGCTCGCGGCCTCGCCGTAGCCGAGGGACCGCAGCAGCGCTTCGACCTCGAGGCGCGAGGCGTCGGATCGCGTCACCACGAACGCGCTTTCGGGATCCAGCGCGTCGAGCACGCGTCGCAGCGTGACTCCACGCGCCGTCTCGGCCGACGCAACGTACGAGAGCGACACTGGCGTCACCGCCTCGGACGAGTCGGCCTGGATGCGCCTCGCGCGCCTGGCATAGCGCTCCACGAGCTGCTCGACCGCCGGAGTGACCGTCGCGGCGAGAATCAGGCGCGGCGCCTCCTTGGGCAACTCCGTCATGAGCGCCTCGAGCGCGGCGCTTCGCGAGTCCACCGGCTCTTCGATCCAGGCAAGGACGACGACACGAAGCGCGTCGAATTTCAGGAGGGCGGTCTGCAGCAGCTGGATAAGCGTACCGGCCGTCGCGACCACCACATGCGCCGGAGCCGCGCGGAGCACACGCGTCGCGCGACGGACGTCGGTTGCCGCCAGGGTGCGGAGCCCCTTGTCGATCGCGATGGCTGAAATAGCGCCGGCGATACCCGCAGCGGCCTCCGCATCGCTGGAGACGACGAGCAACTGCGGACCGGCTGCCTCCGGCTCGAGGCGGACGAGCCACGGCTCGATCACCACGGCCGCCGCCCGCCAATCCTCGGCCAGGACGTGAAGCTGGTTCAGCCCGCGCGAAACGGCCGGGACGCTCGATTCGACGGTGTTGTCGTGTTCCTTGTCCACCGGGGCCTCATGATGCGATTCGTCGAGAAAGTATACTGGTTTTAGCGTTCGGGGTTTGGGGTTTGGAGTTTGGCGATTGAAGCTCAACAATCCCAACCATCCAACCCCCAAACTCCAAACTCCAAACGCCCCGAGCGTCTCTAGTCCATCCGCCGAACGCCACGTATTGTTTACCGCCTCGTCTCAGTCGAGATTGGCCAGACCAGCTTAGGAGTCTCCTGGTGAAGATCCCGATTCAGGTGGAGCCGAACGGTGGACCGTCCCCAACGGTCGAGTATCGCTGGGATCCCGACACGGAGATCCTCTCGGCACAGCTCAAGCCGAAGGCGTCCGGCGAGGGCATGTCCGGTTCCGTCGAGCTCGAAGGTTCTGACGGGTCGTGGCTCATCCTCGACTTGAACGCGGGCCGCATCAACGGTGTCGAGGTCGCTGTGTGGCCCGACGTCCACCTGCGGAATGCGCTGGCGCCACCGGGCGCCATCGAAGACGGGACCGTGCTGGTGCCGTCGCGCCGTTCGCAGCCGGACGTCGCGTCGCTCGAGATCGAGACGCCGATGCGCGCCGAGGCGGACGAGTCCGAGCGCAACTTCCACTTCATGCTCGGCAAGCAGCAGAAGATCCGGACGGTGCGCTTCGCTCGCGACCTGCTGCTCGACATCGACGGCTCCAACAATCTCGTGGGGCTCTGGCTGCTGAACGTGCCTCCGTTCCCGTCGCCAACATGATCACGACCATCGTGCTGTGCCGCGTCGAGCCGAGCCTGATCCCGAAGGCGGCGCGTGCCCTGGCGGGCGTGGACGGCGTGGACGAGGTCTACTCGGTGTCCGGGGAATGGGACCTCGTCGCGGTCGTTCGGGTGCCGCAGTACGAGGACATCGCGCGCGTCGTGACGGAGGTGTTCCCCAATGTTCCCGGTCTCCAGCGGACCCAGACGCTTACGGCGTTCCGCGCGTACTCGAAAAAGGATCTGCAGCAGGCCTGGGACATCGGCGTGGATTAGCACCTGACAATACGTGTACGGCCCGCTGCCGGCTGTACACGTCGTGCCGTTGTGGAGACAGCGAGTGCAGCGCCCCAGCGCACAACACGTTACCATGCTCTGGTGACCATGATGATGGCGGCCGATGCCGGCGGGGGGGCCGCGACCTTCCGCGCCGTCCAGCGCCGCCTGGCCGAGCTGCTCCCGGACGCCGCGCCGTTCGCGGGCAGCGGCGCCCTGGAGCTCACCGCAAGCTCCGCGCAGGACAGGCCGCGGCTCGATCCGCCGGAGCTGCTCGAGGACGGGTCCATGCGCTCGCACGCGGTGGGCGGCGCGCCGGTCGTGCGCTTCGCGGCGTTTCTCGACGGCACGCAGACGAGTCGCGTGGTGCGCTTCATCGGCGGGGTGCCGATCGTCCACGGGTCCGTTGCCGCCGTCGTGCGCGGACGGCGCGACCGCCGGATGACCACGTGGCGCGCGCCACTCGTGCGACGGCGCCTCTATGCGCCAATGTCCCTGCTGCCGCCGGAGTCGCGCGACGCGCTCGCCGCGAGCGGCGCTGAGCTGGTGGACACATCCGCGAGGGGGAGCTGGATTCGATCCATCCGTTCGCGCTCCAGGACGCGGCGCTGCAGGCGGTCCAGCGTGATCGCGGCGCGCTCGAGCGGGAGCTGGCCGAAGGGTGGTGCGCATACGGCGACGGTGAGCTGCTCGTGGACGGCGGCATCAGCGAGAGCGCGACCGTCGCCCGGTCGCCGTCGGTCGTCGGGGTCGTGAAGTCGCACCAACAGCTCTACGTGCACGGAGACGATCTGGGGACGGTGCTCCAGCTGGGGCCCGGCGAGCGCTCGAGTGTCGCGCGCGTGGCGCCGCGTGGTCGGACCCCGGTGGCAAGTTGGTACCTGCGTGTCCGCGCTCCGTCGGGACGCGATCCGTTGTGGGGGCTGGTTCGCGTGGAAGTCAGCGAGCCGAAGAGCGCCCCGGCCGCGGATCTCGCCGCTCGCGCGGACGAGGTGTCGCGATGGGTTTTCGCCGAGGCGCTGCCGCTGGCCATTCCCGACGGACGGTGGGACAAGATGACGTACGGAATTCGCGACTGTGAGGAGTTTCTGCGGGCCATTCAATGAGCGATTCACTGCTGGGCCGCGTCGTCGCGACGGAGCGGCGGCCAAATACGGCGCACGAGTTCCATTTCTGGACCTCGCTGGATTCCCCGATCGGGATCGGCACGATCGTGCGGGTGGACGCGGAGACGCCGGTCGGTGGCCAGCTCCCGCGCGTGTACGGCGTCGTCGTGGAGGGCTTCAGCTACACGGACCTCATGTCGCCGATCCACGACGTGCTGGGCCACGACGGCTCGCCCGCCGGCGCGTCGGTCGCGGCAACCCACCGCGCCGAGATCCGCCTGTACACGGCGCACGTGCTGCGCCAGATCCCCGAGGAGCCGCTGCAACCGGTGCCCATGGGAACCGTGGCGCTGGCGTCGGACGAAGACGTCGCCGTGGCGCTCCGCATGGACGGGTACCTGAAGCCGGAAGCCAATACCGGAATCCCGGTCGGCGTGTACCGGGCAGGAGCAATGGAAGCGCCGATCTATCTCGACGCGGATTTCCTGCTGGGGCCGGAAGCCGCGCACCTGAACATCACGGGCGTGTCCGGGCTCGCGACCAAGACGAGCGCCGTCGAGTGGCTGCTCGCCTCCATCTTCGCGCACTTCCCCGCGCAGAAGGGGTCTGTCGCCGCGGTGTGCTTCAACGTGAAAGGCCCCGACCTGCTCTTCCTCGACCAACCCGGAACGCTCGACGAGAACGACCGGGCGCTGTACGCCAGGCTCGGCGTCCCCGCGGCGCCGTTCGAGAACGTGCGCTACTTCGCCCCGTACACCGCGAAAGGCTTCGCCCTCAACACGCTGCGCTCCAACGAGCAGCTCGCGCCACAACGTGATCCCGCTCACCTGGGGGCTCAACGAGGTGATGCAGTTCGCCGAGGTCCTGCTCAACAAGGACGACATCGACGCCAAGGCCGACGCGTTCATCGACTTCCTCCAGGAACGGGTGATCGGCCGCGAGTTCCACGAGGCGCCGCTCTCCACGCCGCATCGCGTCCGGTCCTTCGGCGAGCTCGAGACGTTCTTCCGGGACCTGCTGCGCGGGCTGGAGGAGCGGGGCGGCGAGAGCTGGCGGACGCATCACGTGGCCACGATCCGCAAGGTGCGCAATCGGCTGTCCAACATCTCCACGCGCTGCGCCGGTCTCGTCACTGACGAGGGGTCGGTGAGCGACCTGCCGTTCGGGAGCTTCCAGGACCGAACGGTGTACGTAGTGGACGTCGCGTCGCTCGAAGAGAACGCGCAGGACCTCATCTTCGCTCGTGTCGTGTCGAAGCTGCGCGAGCACCTGGAACGACGCGACCTGGGCGTGAGTCAGGTGGTCGTGTTCGTGGACGAGCTCAACAAGTACGCGCCAGGGGACGGACCGGAGACCTACGTTCGCAAAATGCTGCTCGACATCTCGGAACGCGGACGGTATCTGGGCCTCGTGCTCTTCAGCGCGCAGCAGTTCCGGTCGCAGGTGCATCGCCGCGTGGTGGGCAATGCCGGGACGAGTCTCTACGGCCGCATGGACATGGACGAGCTGGCGACGCCGGGCTACGCCGTACTGAGCGCCGCGACCCGGACAAAGCTGGCGACGCTGGAGAAGGGACAACTGATGGTGCGACATCCGCATTTCGCGCAGCCGATATTCGTGCGATTCCCGCGTCCGGCGGTCCTGCGCGGGCGTGACGGCGCCGAGCGCTTTCCGCAGGCCCAGGAGGTCGGCGATCGACGTCGCGGTGCTGCGCTCGCTCCGCCGGCTGGATCCGTCGCTCTCGCTCGACTGGGTCAAGCGCACGATCGTGGGTCACGACGAGGTGTCGGTGATTCGCGCGCGCAACGCGACGCTCCAGCAGCGCCCCGAGCGTGTGGCGGCGTTCTTCGAGGCGCAGTTCCGGCGCGTGGTGCCGGCGGAGCCGCTGCCATCGTCGCGACAGTCGCCGGTTGCGATCCAGTCGCTTCCGGGCGACGACCCCTACGGATTCTGATGGTCCCCTCGCGCCTGCGGTGGTCGCTCGCTCTGCTCGCGCTCTGCGCGGCGGAGGCGCGCGCGCAGCGCCTGATGCTGGAGCTGCGTCCCCGTGTCGGCGACACGCTGCGGATGCGGCTCGACCAGACCACGGAGTTGATTGCCGCGCGCAGGGGCGGAACGCCCCGCTCCGTGACCACGACGCTCGTGATGTTCTCGCGCGCCATCGTGGAGGCGAGCGCCCAGGCGTCCACGCTGATCCTCGCGGTCACCGACTCGGCGAATGTCGACACGGACGACGAGCGCTCGCGCACGATCGCGGACGAAACCAGGAGGCTGCTCGCCGGCCGGCAGATGCGGCTGCGGCTCTCGCCCGACGGCACCGTGGCGGTCGCGGAACACGAGCGCTCCGTGCCGCGCGAGGTGAACGACCTCGTGGCCGTGATGCCGGCGTCGTTCCCACGGGGATCGGTGGCGGTCGGCGACACCTGGATGCGCGAAATGCCCGATCCCGCCGTCGACCGTGCTCGGCGTGCCCCTGGGTGGGGTGGTGAAGGCGGTGTTCCGCTTCGATTCGGTGTCGAGCGGGGAGAGACCGCATACCTGACCATGCGCGGCACGCTGGAGCCTTCGACCGTGGCGGCCGCGATGACGGAGAAGGGCACACTCACCGGTACGGTGAACGGCAACATGACGGTGGACCGGCGCCGCGGCTGGCTGTCGGAATCGCGGTTTCTCATACAGATGAAGGCGACGGTGACGTCGCTTGGCGTCGCGCGGGCATCGACGCCGATGGAGATACGAATGACGATCACGCAGCACATGAAGGTGTTCGCGAAGCGATAGTGGGTCCCGAGCGCTAGATTCGACGCGGAGCGAATGCGCCTCGTCCACCTTTCCGACCTCCATCTCGGCTACCGGCAGTACCAGCGCCTCACGTCGCATGGGATCAATCAGCGCGAGTGGGACGTCGCCAACACGTTCCGCCTGGCCGTCGACCGACTGATCGCGCTGAAGCCCCCGCCTGACGTCGTCGTGGTGGCGGGCGACGTGTTTCACAGCTCGCGGCCCACCAACGCGGCGATCCTGCACGCATTCCGGCAGTTCCTGCGCATCCGCACCGAGCTGCCGAACGCCGCCATCGTCATGGCGGCCGGCGACCACGACACGCCGCGGACGTCGGAGAGCGGCAGCATCATGGGCCTGTTCGAACAGATCGGCATTCGTGTGGCAGCGACCGAGGCGCGCCGATTCGCGTTTCCGGACCTCGACCTCTCGATACTGGCGGTTCCCGACGTGCCCGGTCCCACGCCGGAGCTGACACCGGACCCGGTCGCGGGCCACAACGTGCTGGTGATTCACGCGGACGTGCCGGAGGTGGTGCCCCGCTATTACGCGGAGCTGGATCGCGCGACCATGACGGTCCCGCGCGCCGATCTGCGCCTGTCCGGCTGGACGTACGTCGGGCTCGGACACTACCACGTGCACCGGCGGGTGGCCGACAACGCCTTCTATTCCGGCTCGCTCGACTACACGAGCCTCAACGTGTGGTACGACCTGTCGGAGCAGGAAGAGCTCGGGCTCCCGGGAAAGGGGTTCGTGGAGTTCGACCTCGACAGCGGCGCGTACGAGTTCCACCCGCTGGCGCCGTCGCGCGAGTTCCGCGACCTCAAGCCGATCATCGCGCGGAACATGAGCCCGGCCGAAGTGGACGCGGCCATCCGCCGCGCCGTGGAGAAAGTGAAGGGCGGGATCGACGACAAGGTGATCCGGCTGGTCATCAGGGACATTCCGCGCCAGGTGGCGCGCGAGCTGGATCACCGCGCGATCCGTGAGTACAAGCGCCGCGCGCTCAGCTTCCTGCTGGATACGCGCCGGCCCGACGCGACGCGCAGCAATGCAGCGGGGGCGGCCAACCGACGCCCGTCGGTCGCCGACGTGGTTCGCGAACAACTGCTCTCGCGCGAGATCCCGCCCGACCTCGACCGCGCCCGCCTGGTCGAACTGGGCCTCAAATATCTCGACGACGCGGACGTGGTTCAGCCGGCCGCGGCGGCCGCGGACGGCTGACGTATGCGGCTGAACAGCGTCCAGCTCACGAATTTCCGGCTGCACACGGACACACGGATCGATTTCGAGCCCGGCCTCACCGGCATCATCGGACCGAACGGCTCGGGCAAGACCACGATCCTCGAGGGGATTGCGTGGGCGCTCTATGGCATGCCGGCGGCCCGCGGCAAGCGAACCGACATCCGGTCGCTCACGGCGTCGGGCCGCGCCGGAGTGAAGGTGGACCTCGACTTCGAGCTGGCGGGCCACCGGTACCGGGTCGTGCGCACGCTCTCGTCGGCGGAGCTGTACCTCGACGGCGCGTCGGCGCCGATCGCGAACAGCAACAGCGCGGTCACGGATCTGGTGCGCCGCCGTCTGGGCATGAGCCAGCAGGAGTTCTTCAACACCTACTTCACGGGCCAGAAGGAGCTGGGCGTCATGGCCGCGATGGGCCCGGCGGAGCGGGCGCAGTTCCTGTCGCGCGTGATGGGCTACGAGCGGCTGCGCGGCGCGCAGTCGCTGCTGCGCGAGCGCAAGAGCGTGATCCGGGGCGAGCTGTCGGGCATGCAGAGCACGATGGCCGACAGCGCCGCCATCGCGCAGCTGCTCACGCACGCGGCGGCGCAGGTGAAGGACGCCGGGCAGCGCGCCAGGGCAGCGCTCGCGCGACTCAAGAAGGCGAACGCGGCCAGGCTCGAGAGCGCGCCGCGCTGGGAAGAAGCGCAGCGGGAGCGCGACGCAAATCAGCGGTTGCTGGCCGAGCTCGGAGTCCGCGAGAGCGAGGAGGCCGGGCTTGCGCGCGACGTCGAGCGCCTCGATCGCGAGCTGGCCGAGATCGTCGCGGCGAGGGCGGAGATCGACGCCATCAAGGCGGAGTTGAGCGTGCACGCCGACCTCGCGACACGGCTGCACGAGATGGAGCGTTTGTTCCAGGAGGAGGGCAAGCGCCGCGCGCTGCTCCAGAACAGGCGCTCGCTGCACGACGAGTTGGCGCAGCTCGGGCAGCGCGCGGCGAAGGCGCGCGTCGCGCCGGACGCGATGCAGGAGGCGGAGGAGGCCAGGCGACGGCTCGCGCAGGAGCTGACCGAGATGTCGCAGCGGTTCGAGTCCGCGCGCACCGAGTGGGTGCGCGACCAGCAGGAGGCGATGACCAAGCGCGAGGAGCTCCTGCGCCACCACCGGGAAGTAAAGGAGCAGCGGGATCGGCTGGCCGATCTCGGGCCGGACAGCCCATGTCCGGTGTGCACGCGTCCCCTGGCCGATCACTTTCGCGGTGTGCTGGACGACCTGGATGGCCGGCTCACCGGCATCGAGGTGGACGGCAAGTATTACCGCAACCGGCTCGACCAGCTCGCGGACGCGCCGGCGGCGCTCCAGGCGCTCGAGTCGCACGTCCGCGACCTCGAGTCGGCGCTCGAGCGTCAGGCGCGGGCGGTGACGGACGCGCAGCTGCGGCTCCAGGAATCCACGCAGCTCGAGCGCGAGATCGCGGGCCGCGAAGGGCGGCTGCTCGCGATCGACGCGGAGCTGGAGGCGATCCCCGCGGGCTACCACGAGACGCGCCACGCGCAGCTGCGCCAGCAGCACGCCCAGCTGGCTCCCATGGCCGCGCGCTCGGCGCGTCTGGGCGCGCTGGCGGAGCGCGAACCGAAAGTCACGCGCGACCTCGCGCGGGCGCAGAAGGAGCTGGCACGCGCCCGCGAGCGGGTGCAGGAGCTGCGATCCATGGTCGGCGAGTCGCGCTTCTCGGAGTCGGGCTTCGCCGATCTGCGGGCGTCGTCCGATGCCGCCGTCGCGGAGCTCCAGGCGGCGCAGCTGGCGGCGCTGGCGGCGGAAAAGGAGCTCGAGGCCGCGCGCGCGGCGCAACGAGCGGTCGAGTCAAGGCGGGAGGAGCTGGAACGCGCGCAGGACCGGCTCCGTCTCCTCACGATGGATCGTCGCCTGCACGACGAGCTCGATCAGTCGTACACGGACATCCGCGGGCATCTCAACGAGCACCTGCGACCGGAGATCTCGGAGCTGGCCAGCTCGTTCCTGTCCGACCTGACCGACGGACGGTACACGGAGCTGGAGCTGGACGAGGACTACAACATCATCGTCAAGGAGGACGACGTCCCGAAGCCCGTGATCTCGGGCGGCGAGGAGGACCTTGCGCATCTGGTCCTCAGGCTCGCAATCTCGCAAATGATCGCGGACCGGGCCGGCCAGTCTTTCTCGCTGCTCATCCTCGACGAAGTGTTCGGTTCGCTGGACGAATCGCGCCGACACAACGTCGTGGAGCTGCTGCGCCGCCTGCACGACCGATTCGAGCAGGTGGTGCTGATCACGCACATCGAGTCCGTGCGCGAGGGGCTCGACCGCGTGCTGACGGTGCGCTATGACGAGGACGCCGGTGTCGCGCGCGTGCAGCAGGACGCCGGAGGGCCGCCGCTGCTCGACGACGTGAACCTGAGCGACGAGTACGCGGCGGCCGGCGCCGCGGGCGACTGATGGCGACCTCGCGCTCGTGGAAACCGACGTACGTCCTGGACGGCCCGTATCCCGCGCGGCTGGACCAGATCGAGGAGCTGAACCAGGTGTTCAGCGAATCGTTCACCGAGCGCTATCGGCGCGACGGGATGGTGGGCGTGCGCGTGCCGTTCCTGAACCCCGCGGTGTGGCGGTACGCCATCCGCGACGCCGCCGACGGAGCGATGGTGTGGCGCGGCGAGCGCAACGAGATCGTCGCGTTCAACATCGTGCACCGCTCCGGCGTGGAAGGCTGGATGGGTCCCATCGCGGTGCGCAGCGAGCATCAGGGCATCGGCGCCGGGAAGGAGATCGTGCGGCGCGGGATCGAGTGGCTGCGCGGGCACGGCGCCACCGTGATCGGCCTGGAGACGATGCCGCGCACGATGGACAACATCGGCTTCTACTCGTCCATCGGGTTCGTTCCGGGACGGCTGACGCTCACCACCACCGTCGAGGCCAGCTACGCCGAGAAGCCGGGGTTGCTCTACGGCCGGCTGTCGGCGGGTGAAAAGGACGACATGCTGGAACGCTGTCGCGAGCTGGTCGCGTCGATCCAGCCCGGGTACGACCACAGCCGCGAGATCCACCTCACCGACGAGCTGTCGCTCGGCGATACCTTGCTGCTGACGAAGCGGGACCGGCTGGTGGGATTCGCCCTGTGCCACACGGCGCCGCTGGTGGAGGGCCGCGCGCGCGAGGACCTGCGCGTGCTCAAGCTGGCGCTCGCGGATATCTCGCACCTGGACGACATGGTGCGTCAGCTCAGCGACCTGGCGCGCCGCAGCGGCACGCGTCGTGTCTCGATTCGCGTGCAGAGCGACTATACCGACGCGTACCAGCGCATGATCACGCTGCGCGGGCGCGTGCGGTGGTCCGATCTCCGCATGACGCTCGCCGGGTATCCGGAGCGCAAGCCGGAGAAGGGCGTGGTGCTGTCGAACTGGGAGATCTAGTGCGACCGCTAAAGCGTTGGTGTCACTTTGTTTCCCGCCGCCAGTGTGTCCGGAGTGTGTCCGGCGAGGTTCATTTCCGCTAGCGAATGCCCTTCGATCCGCCACTCACGCCACAGGAGTTGACCGCAGCGCTGTCGGGCTATTCGGGCTTGCACCAGATCGGCGTGGGTGGCCAGGGGCAGGTATACCGCGCTGTCGCACCGAACGGTTTGACGGTCGCTGTAAAGCTGTACGATGGCACCGTGCGCGAAGAGCGCCCGGCGAGAGAGGTGGAGGCGCTTCTCGCGATCGAGTGCCCGAGCCTCGTGAAAACTGCACGACGCTTGGAGCACGACGGTCAGGAGCGGCAACGTTCGAGTTGTGGCAACAGAGTTTGTGGCCGGATTGCCGCTCGACGCTTTGCTTCGGAACCGAGGCCCCCTTACACCGCGGCAAGCCGGGGTCATCGGGAGGGATATCGCGGTCGCTATCAACGGACTGTGGACACCGCGACGGATCGTTCATCGCGACATCAAGCCGTCCAACATCATGGTGGCACCCGACGGGCACGGGGTGTTGATCGACCTCGGCATCGCACGCCACACGCTGATGAGCACCTTGAGTAGCGCTGCGACTGTCTGGGGCACCGAGGGATATTTCGCTCCCGAACAGCTCCAAACCCGTCGAGGTCTGACATGTCGCGCCGACATATTCGCCCTCGGGATCGTCTTGCAGCAGGCGCTTCTCGGGCGTCATCCGACTGGCGGGCAGCAGCAGCCGCTTCTGTCCGGTGGTCCGTGCACCGGATCGCTTCCAATTGCGCTGCCACGCGAGCCGCGCGGAATGCGATCAGGTGCTGTAACTCGATGCGTATGGCCTGGAGAAGGCCACGAGGAGCAAAGTCAACCAACTGCTACGAAGCAAACCGAGCGAGCACCCCGAACTGAGTATCGAAGACGATGACAACCTCAAATTCGTCTGGCAGGCTGTCGCTTTCCCGCTTGTCCCATACCACATACCGGGACGACCCTACCCTAACCACGTAGACGGATCGATTTGGAACTTGAGCCGCGATTGGCATGGCGGTGTTATACGCCTCTGCGGCCGCATAACAAGTCAGCGAATCTGCAATTACAGCCATGGCCGTGTCTGGGGGCGATGGCAGCTGATAGGCCACACGCAGTGCTGCCCAGTCAGCGTCAGCGCTAGTAAGCACCATACGCAACGCTGCGACACGATCGGCGGTATGGTTGTCTGCGCTGCGACAGCGTGACTGCGCGAAAGTCGCGTCGGTTATTGCAACGAGAAAGGTGCTCGTGAGAAGCACTGACCGGATAAGCGAGGACATATTCTGAGTTGGAGTATGGGAACTGTCTGTGCTTAGTTAGAGAATTGTGCACACGCCTGGCTGCGATCGCTGGAACCTTGGCGTGTTGATGAACAGAGGAGGCTGTGTACCAGGGTCACCGCGGTATATGAACTTCTTGTCGATCACGTACTCAGGAACCTTGCGCCAAGGATCCGCAGGGTTGGCTGCTGGCACGCGTTGCGATTCTACCAGAGTCCAATCAGGCCGACTCAGTCCGCCTAGGGAGAGGTTGTCGTACATCGCACCGGGGGATCGACCGCAATTTGCCGGTAGGACGTCCAGGAGGTTGAACGGATGCGTGTGAACTTGTGCAATTATCCAGTGCTGTGGGGGCATGCCTTGCAGCGAACCCACAGTGCTGCTGCAGGCAGTATTGGTCGAATTCGGGGCGAGGAAGAAGCTTAGCTCTCCGGTGCTGGGATTACGCAGAGCAAACCCTACCTGCTCTTTGCGGTCCACGGCCGGTGCGTTTGGGTTGGACAGCGTCATTAGGTCAGCCATCCCTTTGCGCACTACAGGATTGTCGAGAACGGGGTCCCCGGTGGGGCAAATTTCAAAACCTCAATGCGTTTGCTTGCCGAATCCCCTAGGCCCGACGTTGGGTGCGTGTATGCCCACATCGTTCCTGATACACTCATCTGCTTCTTGCAGTTCATCACACCATCGGCGCATGCACCGGTGTCCGCTGTGCTGTCCGGCACAAACCTCCAGCGCGCGGCCGGCGCCGCGATCCCGTCCGCCTTCGGCGTGAACGTCACGGTATCGCCCGCATAAACCGCTGACCTGTCCGCGTCGAGCGTGAAGGTGGTGTAGGTCGTCACGTGGGCCGAATCCACGTAGTATGCGCCGTTGATTACCGCCCGCCCCTTCATCCACCCGGAGGCCCCTACACCCCCCGTGCCGCCGACACCTCCCGTGCATGGGTTGTAGTTCCAGCACGTCGGCGTGGCACCCACTTGCCCCGGGTCCTTCGTGTACGTCCACAGGTCCACGTAGGGGAGCGTGCCGTTGTCCGTCCGCCGGGCCGTGAACGTCACGTTGCCATTCTTCCGCACCAGGCTCGGGACTGCGGTCACCGTGACGGCCTTCTCCCATTGCTCGACCGTGATCGTCTGCGTACCCGACATCTGAAACGCACCGATGTACGTCCCTTGAGCAAAGCATTGGACCCACATGCCGGCGTGCCCGGCCCACAGCACGCCAGGACTGGTGCGCCTGATGAAATCGCTCTCGATGCTCTCAGGATTCCCTGGGCTGCTCAACCACGGCACCATGCTCTCGCTCGCCTCGCTGCCAGTGTTATCGCGGATGGCGATATGGACTTTCAATTCGTTCCAGGATCCGCCCGTCCCTTTCGGCCCAGCTGAACCAGTCCCTCCTGGTGGGCCGCAAACGGAAAATGCCGGGTTGGGAGAGTAGTTGATCATGCCCGAGACCCGGATCTTCACCGTAGCGCCGACTGGAATTCCGATTCCGTGCGACGAACGCTGGGTTCCTCCGAGATTGATCCAGAACTGCGGCAAGCCGCCGGAGGCATTCGAGTTCGTGGATGCGACGCCGATGGATGACGTCCCAAGGGTGGTTACTTTCCGCAGCGGTTGCACCACTGGCACCAGCTCACTCGCTTGGGGAGGAGACGTGAGGCGATCCTGGAAGCATGCGGCGACCGTTGCGGCAACAGTCGCAAAGCCAACAGCGAGTACGGCACGTGACCAAGCGCGCGGCATCAGGGATGTCGTGGAGTGAAGTGAGTTGAGTTGTGCTGTGGTAACCTGGAGCGGGATCTTCAGCGTATCACCGACATCGGCAACTCACGCTCTCCAGCGCGCGCGGAACCTTTGCTTGCAGCGCTACTTTGTCAAGTGGTTTTTTGGCGCAGGTTGTATTGTCGCGCCCCATCACTCAAGGACTGCGATGCAGATCACACCCGACGAGTTCAATCAGCAAATCCTAATGACTGGCTTTCCCAATCGACCGGGAAGCGAAGGGGGAAGTCTGTGACGTGCGTCTGAAGTCCCTCGAGAAGGACGTCAAGCGGCGCGCCACTTCGGCGATCGCGATGCTGATGCGGCGCGGCGAGCGCGGCGTCCAGCCCGATTGGCGCGAGCGGCCCCACCGCGTGCTGTTCCTGCGCCACGACCGCATCGGGGACGCGATCCTCTCGACCGGCATCCTGCGCGCCATCGCCGAATCACATCCGACGATCCGGCTCGACGTGCTGGCCTCGACGGCGAACGCGGCGGTGCTGCGAAACGAGCCGTACCTGAACGAGGTGATCGCGTTCGACAGGACGAGGCCGTCGCGATACCCGCGGGTGTTCCGCGAGCTGCGCCGTCGGCGCTACGACGCCGTCATCGACTGCATGGTGACCGCGCCCTCGCTCACGACCCTGCTGCTGATGCTCGCCAGCGGCGCGCGTCATCGCATCGGTGTGGCGCAGCGCGGCAACGACTTCGCGTACACGCTGCCAGTGCCGCCGCGCGAGAGCTCGCAGCACATCGTGGACAAGCTCGGCGCGCTCGTGACGGCGTTCGGCCTGGAACCAGCGAACGTGGACTTGCGCCCCAGGGTGCGCCTCACGACGGATGAGGTCGAGCTTGCCGAGCGCCTGTGGCGAGGTACATCGAACGACGCATCCGATCGTCGTCCCCGGTTGCTGGTGAACGTCTCCGTGGGCCGGGCGGTGCGCACGTGGCCGGACGACCGCTACGTCGCGGTGATCCGCGCCGCGCGGCAACACGCGCCGAACGCCGAGATCGTGGTCGTGAGCTCGCCCGGTGATCGCGCGCGCGCCGCGCGCATGGCCGCCGAGGGCGGGGCGCGCCTGGTCGCTACCCCGGACATTCGCGACGTGATGGCCGTCGTGGCGCGCGCCGACGTGGTCTTCACGCCGGACACCAGCATCACCCACGTGTGCAGCGCGTTCGACACGCCCGTCGTCGCGCTGTTCGCCCGCGGAATCGCTGCGATCTGGGGCCCCTACAGGACCGGCGGCCGCGCGGTCGAGAGCAGCACCGACTCCGTTACGGGCATCACTTCCGATGAGGCGGCTCGGGTTCTGGTGGCGAGCCTCGCTTCACGATCCGCCAGATGAGCAGCGCGAGTCCGAACGTGAGCAGCGCGTGCGTGATACCGGGCGCGTCGTTCACGATGAACGTGAGCACCGCCCACAGCGCGAGCATGACTACTGCAATGACGATTCCGATGTCCATGGGTTTCCCGTATTGACCCTCATCGTGACCACTTGTAAACTAGGCGAGGAAGTTTAGTAGGACCGGAGAGCTACGTTTTTGAGCCGATAAGTCCAATTGGCGGGTTCGACAAGCTATGCCGACGTCACGCCCCCAGTGCGGGGGAAGGCGAAAGGTGTGGTGAGAACCTCAATCTTTCGGTTGGGCTTCATAAAACCCTCTTCGCTCCGTTGGTAAGCCCCATGCGCAAGCATGGGGCTTATCATTTTGTACGCGGATGGTCGCGTTTTCCGCGATAAAGTGTTCAGTCCGGCCATAACTAACGTCTCTGCATGCCTCCGACCGTCACCATAACCCGTCGCATGCATTTCAGCGCCGCGCATCGCGTCCATAATCCCGCGATGTCCGACGACGAGAACCGGCGCGTTTTCGGGAAATGCAACAACCCGAACTGGCACGGCCACAATTACATCCTGGACGTGTCGGTGAAGGGTGAGGTGGATGCCGGGACGGGCTACGTCCTCGATCTCACGCGCGTCAAGGACGTCGTGCAGTCGCAGGTGATCGACAAGGTGGATCACCGCAACCTCAACCTCGAGGTGGATT
The DNA here is from genome assembly GCA_963724885.1 of uncultured Gemmatimonadaceae bacterium. Taxonomy (GTDB): domain Bacteria; phylum Gemmatimonadota; class Gemmatimonadetes; order Gemmatimonadales; family Gemmatimonadaceae; genus DASPMP01. The sequence goes on from CAVRWG010000005.1 coordinate 2,652,121, forward strand.
TTCTCCGCGACGTGATCCCGACGACGGAAAACGTCGTCGTCGCCTTCTGGCGCGTGCTCGAGCCCGCGCTCCGGCCGGCGCGGCTCACGCGCCTTGTGCTCTGGGAGACGGTCAACAACTACGTGGAGTACGACGGCGGCTAAACCAGCAAGGCCAAGCAGGAGGCCCTAAGCACCAAGCACTAAGCACCAAGCACTGTATGTTCATCGAACTCCTCGAGCTGCTCCGCTGTCCGTCGGATCACGACGAGTCGCGCCTGATCGTGGCCGCGGAGCGCACGGAGTCGCGCCACATCATGGAGGGGACGCTCGGCTGTCCGGTGTGCGGCGCCGAGTTTCGCATCGAGAACGGCGTGGCCCTGTTCGGCGAGCCGCTGCGCGTGGTGGTCACGGAAGGATCGGCTCCCGAGACGGCCATGCGGCTCGCCGCCTTTCTCGACCTGACCGACGCGCGCGGCTTCGCGATCCTGGTGGGTACGTGGTGCGCGCACGCGGATCAGATCCACCGGCTGACGGAGACGCCGCTGGTGCTCGTGAACCCGCCCGTGGACGTCGTCGCCGACGCGGCGGCCATCATTCGCACGCAGAGCGTCATCCCGTTTGCGAAAGGCTCGGCGCGCGCGGTCGCGCTGGACCAGTTCTCCGAGCCGCTGGCGACGTCGGCGATAGAGAGCGTGCGCGACGCAGGGCGCGTGGTCGGCCGCTCGTCGCTCGCGGTGCCACCGCACGTGACGGAGATCGCGCGCGATGATCTGCTCTGGGTGGGAGAGAAAACCGCGGCGCCGGAATCAGCGCCGCGGCTGGTGAATCTCGCGCGAGGCGGACGCTAGCCGGCCCACGCCGTCTCGTGTTCCTCCGCCTCCGCATACATCGCGTCGATCACGTCCTTGTACGTCTTGTCGATCACGCGGCGCTTCACCTTGAGGGTCGGGGTCAGCTCGCCGCGCTCGATCGAGAAGTCGTGCTCGAGCAGCTGCACCTTCTTGGGCATCTCGAACGACGCGAGGCCGCCCCCCTGAAGCTCGCCGAGTACCTCCTTCTCCATCTTGGCGCGGACCGTCGGCATCGCGAGCAGCTGCTTGCGGTCGGTCCAGATGATGTTGTGCAGACCCGCCCACTTCTCCAGGCTGTCCCAGTTGGGCACGATGAGGATCGCCGGAAACTTGCGCTTGTCGCCGATCATCACCGCCTGGCTGACGTACTTGTTCGTCTTGACCTTGTTCTCGAGCGGCTGCGGCGCAATCTTCTTGCCGCCCGCGGTCACGATCAGGTCCTTGATGCGGTCGGTGATGCGCAGGAACCCGTCCTCGAGGACCCCGACATCGCCCGTGTGCAGCCACCCCTCGGGGTCGATCGTCTCCGCGCGTGGCCTCGGGCTTGTTGAAATAGCCCTTCATGACGTGCGGGCCCTTCGTGAGGATTTCGCCCTCCGGCGAGATGCGCACCTCGACGCCCGGCACGGGCTTGCCGACGCGTTCCGATGCGGAAATGCTCCGGCGTGTTGACGGTGATCACCGGTGACGTCTCCGTGAGCCCGTAGCCCTCGAGGATCACGAGGCCGGCGGCGTAGAAGAACTTGTTGATCTCGGGCGCCAGCGGCGCGCCGCCTGACACGAAGTAGCGCAGCTGGCCGCCGGTCCGCGCCTTGAGCTTGGAGAAGACGAGCTTCTGCGCGATGCCGTACTTGCGGGCCAGCATGCCGCCGGGCTCGCGCCCGGCGAGCTTCTCGTCCGCCCACTTCTCCGCCACGCCGCGCGCCCAGAAGAAGATCTGCTTCTTGATCGCGCCGCCCGACAGCGCGTTCTCCAGGACTCTCGCGTACATCTTCTCGTAGAGGCGCGGCACCGAGAGCACCAGCGTCGGCTTCACCTCCTGCATGTTCACCGGTACCGTATCGATGGACTCGGCGTACGCGATGGACGTGCCGGTGTGAAGCATGAGGTAGTGGCCCGCCATGCGCTCGAAGATGTGCGACAGCGGCAGGAAGCTGAGGCAGGAGTCCTTGCCGGCGAACGGGATCTGCGCGGCGCCCGCCATGACGTTCGAGTAGATGTTGTCGTGCGTGAGCATCACGCCCTTGGGCTCGCCCGTGGTGCCCGAGGTGTAGATGATCGTGGCCACGTCGTCCGGCTTCACCGCCAGCGCCTGCTTCCTTGTATTGCGCCGCGCGGTACGGGTTCTCGGACGACTTGTCGTCGGACTTCGCGCGCACCTGCGCGAGCGTGAGGTCCTCGCCGGGCCGCGTCGCGTCGCCGAAGCCGATCACGTAGCGCAGCGAGCGGCACTGCGATCGGACCTGTGCGATCTTGGCGGCCTGCTCCGGCGTCGAGGTGAAGACCGCCACGGCGCCGGAGTCGTTCAGGATGTACGGGATCTGCTCCGCCGGCAGCGTCGGATAGATGGGCACGTCGGTAAGGCCGGCGGTGAGGCTGGCGTAGTCGACGATGGCCCACTCTGGCCGATTCTCCGAGAGGATCGCGACGCGGTCGCCGCGGTTGATACCCATCGCCAGCAGCCCCAGCGCCACCTGGCGCACCTGATCGCCCAACTCCTGCGACGAGATGGGCCGGTACGCGCCGCCCTTCTTGGCCTGGAGCGCGTCCGGCTTGCGGAACTTTTCGATCGCGTCGAAGAACAGCTTGTTGAGCGTGCCGGGTGTGGAGTTTCTCGGACCGCCACTCGCGTGCATGCCGCCCTCCGGGGAGATCACTGCTTCGTGAAGATCAGCGTGAATTGTACCGTTCCGATGCTGACGCCGCGATACGACGACGTCGCGCTCACCAGCACGGTGTCGGCCACGAAGGCGCTGCCGTTGAAGCGCAACCGGGCCACGCGCGACGCTTGCCCGCCCGTGTTGGTCGTGTCGCGACTCGACACCTGGTTCGAGGTCGCAGAGGGGAGGAGCACCACAGTGGGTCCTCCTCCGGGCCCGGGACCCGGCGGGGCGCGATCGATCGTGTAGTAGACGACCACGGCCGGGACGCCCGTGGGTGGTGCGGCCGGCGTTCCCGCCAGGTTCTGGACGATGACGTTCAGCGGCGGCGAGTTCAGGGCAGTGTCGCTGGCGACGATGGTTCGAGTGATGCGTTGCAGGGTCGAGTCCGCCGCCACCAGCGTGTCCGGCTCGAGCGTGATCACGATTGGCGACGGGCGCGTCTGGATCGTCGCGATCGTTCCCACGACCTGGACCGTGTCTCCCAGGGAGTCGCCCACGACGAACGCTGTGTCGACGAAGTGGGCGCCGGTGTCGATCACGACGAACGTCGTGACCGGTTGAGGGTCGAGCGGAAGGCCGGCCACGTCGAACGCGATCACGCGCAGCGGAGCCACGACGCCTGCGCTGTCACGCAACGTGTCGCCCACCACGACGCTGGGCGCCGGCAGAAAGATCTCGGACACCGAATGGACGCCTTCGGGTGGCGTCGGGACGTCACGACAGCTCACCAGCCACCAGCCCGCCGCGGCCAGCAGCACGCCGAGCGTTCCGCGTACCTCTCGCATCACGCCATCCGCTGCTGGACCGCCTCCGCGAGCGCGGCGTACGCGAGGGACGCCGGGTCCTGCGGGGAACGCAGCACGACCGGTTGCCCCGCGGCGAACGCCTCGACGGTCGCCTGCGTCCTGGGCACGGGCATCTCGAACACCAGCGACGCCGGCAGCTGCCTGCGCACGCGCTCGGCGATCGTGCGGACGATCGTGCTTTGTTCTTCGTACAGCGTCAACACGAAACCCTCCAACCGCAAACTATCGTGTTTCGCGATGGCGTCGCGAATGCCCTTGAGAATCTGCGACGTGGTTTGCAGCGCCAGGGGCTCGCATTGCAGCGGCACGATCACGCGGTCGCTCGCCGCCATCACCGCCTGAACGATGGGGCCGAGCCCCGGCGGCGTGTCCACGACCACGATGTAGCCGCGCTCGACCGCGAGGGCGAACAGTTCCTTCAGTTTCGGCGAGGACGCGACCAACTGCTGGTAGGCGGCGTGGTTGCCCGACTCGACGATCGAGCCCGCCAGCAGCACCCGGAGTGTGGGCAGGGGCGTGGCGCGCACGATTTCCGGCAGCTCCTTGCTGCCCTCCAGGTACTCCGAGACTCCGCCGCCTTCCGTTCGCAGGCCGAGCCCGAATCGCACCGAGCCCTGCGGATCGACATCCACGAGCAGCGTCCGCACGCCGCGCTGCGCCAGCGCGGCCGCGAGATTGATGGCGGTCGTCGTCTTGCCCACGCCCCCCTTCTGGCTGACGACGGCGATGGTTCCCGGCACTCAGCTCCCGGAGGTCGGTTCCGCCGGCACATCCGACCCGGAGCGCAGCGCGTGCAATGTCTGCTGCGCGTGCCGCACCCAGCGATCCATCTCGGCGTTCGCGATGGGGCGGGAGAGGAACGTGTCGAGGTGGCTCATCGCGCCGGCACGGTCGCCGCGTTTGAGCAGCAGGAAGGCGAGCCCGTAGTGCGCGCCGGACAGTTCTGGCGCCACCTCAAGCGCGCGGCGGTACGACCGGATCGCCTCCTCAAGCCGGCCCGTGCGCGAGTACGCGATGGCCATGTTCTGCAGGATCTTGGGGTCGTTCGGCTGGTCGCGCAGCGCCAGGCGATACGACGTCAGCGCCGCGTCGAAGTCCCCCTGTCGCTCGAGCGCGATGGCCTCGCTCAGATAGTCGACTCGACGCGAATTGAGTTCGGCCTTGGATTTTCCGCCCAAGAGGCGGCTCCACCAGGACATTCGGCGCTGGAAAAAGAAGAGTGCGGGCGGAGTGCGTGAGCGCGACGGATGCGCACCGTGCGCAAAACTACCGTCTGCCCTGAGATGACACAACAGGCCGTCCCAGCGTAGGTTACGGCATGTCCCCCCGGCGCACGAGCTTCGATCAGACGAAGGGCGTGATCGATGTTGAATGGCCATTCTTCGGCGAGTTGTCTCGCGGCCTGGCCCTCAAGGTCTCGCGCGCCTACGACCCCGAAGTCGTGCTCGGCATCGCGACCGCAGGCGTCGTCCCCGGCGCCGTGATCGCCGCCATCCTGAACCGCGAGTTCCATTCGGTGGTGGTGAGCCGGCGATTCCGCGCGGAGACGGTGCGCGAAAGCCCGGCGGTTCTTAGCGCGGCGCCGCAGGACGTGCGCGGGCGCCGCGTGCTGATCGTGGACGAGACGTGCGACACCGGCGACACGATCCGCCTGGCCGTCGCCGCTGCGGTGAACGCGGGGGCCGCCGACGTGCGCACCGCGGTGGCGTTCAAGACCGGCGAGTTCAAGCCGGACTTCCACGGGCTGGCGACCGAGAGCACGATCATCCTGCCGTGGGACCGGGAGATCCTGATCGACGGGGACCTGGTGCCGAATCCGCTCTACGCCGAAGTCCTGGACGAGACCGACTAGTTCCCGGACTGCACACCCGGAGAGTTCGGTTTGGCGTAAGGTTATCGCGGACTACGCGGAGCACGCGGACGACTGCCGCGGACCTGCAACAGCTTGTTTTTCTTGTCTCGCGTGATGGACTCTCTCGCCAGAAAACCAACAACGGCGGTTGCAGGTCCGCGTGTTGTTTCCGCGTGTTCCGTGCCTTCCGCGATAACCTTACGCCGGCTGGAACCCGAAGGGCGCGCCGTTGACGGTCATGCCATTCCCGCGAGGGCCGCGTCGTACGTCGCCCCCTGCGTCATGCCCTCGTACACGTGCTGCATTGTCTCCGCGCTCCCGACAAGGAACCGGCAGCGCTCGGAGCCCATCGAGCGGCACTCGACCTCCATCGCCACGAGCGGCGCGGCCGCCACGCGTCCGAAGAACTCAGCCAGCAGGCCGGCGGACAGATAGCACCCGGGGTACTGCATCGAGCTGGCCGGGTCCGCCTCCGCCCAGTTGATGGAGTCGAGCGTCAGCACCGAGTCGTGCAGAAGCCCGACGTTCACCACGCCCCACCCGAGTTCCCGGAAGAACTCCGCCGCGCGCTGTCCGAACTCGGGCGCGGCCATGCTCTCCGGCTGCGCGTGGCCGCGTGACGCGCTCCACGAGTTGAACGCGTCGTAGAGCGCGCCGCCGCCCGCGTATCCGGCCTCCTGCAGGTACGCGGCGGCGTTAGCGCCGGCGTCCCGGAACAGCACCGCACGCAGCGTGACGAGCGCGTCGCGTGAGAGCCCGACCATTCCGCTTCGTGCCAGATCGATTGACACCGCTGTCCTCGTTCGGGTTGTGGCCGGCGCTACTCTGCGCCGAGCAGTTCCATGAGACGCTTTTCGTCGATCACCTTCACGCCCAGTTCCTGCGCCTTCTGCAGTTTACTGCCGGCATCGGCGCCGGCAACCAGGTACGTCGTTTTCTTCGAAATGCTGCTGGTGACCTTGGCGCCGTTCGCCTCGATCAACTCGGTGGCGCGCTCGCGCGACAGGGTCGGCAGCGTGCCCGTGAGCACGACGGTCATGCCGCGCAGGGCGCCGCTCGTCTTCTCGCGCGGCTCGTCGAATCGGAGGCCGCGACGCCGGAGCTTCTCGACGAGGCGGCGCGCCGCGGAGTCGCCGAACCACCCCGTGACCGATGTTGCCAGCGCTTCTCCCATGCCATGAATCGCCAGGATGTCGGCCTCGGTCGCCCGCGCCAGGTCATCCATGCTTCCGAAGTGCCGGGCGAGCTGCTTCGCGGCGGTCGCCCCGACGTGATCGATGCCGAGCGCGAACAGCAGGCGCGCGAGAGGCTGCGATTTCGACGCCTCGATCGCCGCGACCAGCTGCTCCGCGCTCTTCTCCGCGAATCGCTCGAGCTTCACGAGTTGCGGGACCGTGAGGTCGTAGATGTCGGACGCGTCGTGCACGAGGCCGGCGTCGATGAGCTGCTTGATGCGCGCGTACGAGAGCCCGCGGATGTCGATGACGCCCGCGAAGTGGACCAGCCCTTCGAGCTGACGCGCCGGGCAGTCGAAGTTCGGGCAGTACAGCATGCCGCGATCGACGCCGGGCACGACCTTCGTGCCGCACGCGGGGCAGCGCGCGGGAGGCACGAACGGCGCGGGCGGGTTTTTCGGATCCCGGCGATCCGGCACGGGTCCGATGACCTGGGGAATCACCTCGCCGGCCCGCTTCACCTGCACGATGTCGCCGTCGCGCAGATCCTTGTCCGCGATGAGCTCGAAGTTGTGGAGCGTGGCGAGCTTCACGGTGGCGCCGCCGATTTCCACCGGCTGGAGCATCGCGTACGGGTTCAGCGAACCGGTGCGGCCGACGTTGACCTCGATCTTGAGCAGCGTCGTTTCGGCGATATCCGGCGCGAACTTGCGCGCGATCGCGTAGCGCGGCTCGCGTCCGCCCACGATGCCCAGGTCGGGCCACAGACGCATGTCGTTCACCTTCACCACGCCGCCGTCGATCGCGAAATCCAGGGACGCGCGCACGTTCTGCTCGATGTCCCGTGCCCAGGCGTGGGCTTGATCCAGCGACCGGGCATGGATCCGGTGTGGCGCGACCGGCAGGCCCCACTCGGCGAGTAATTCGAGGAGCGCGAACTGTTCCTGCGCCGGCATCGGTTCACTTTCCTGCACCGAGACGGCGTACGCGAAGAACCGCAGCGGACGGGCGGCGCTCACCGCGGGGTCCAGCTGCCGCAGCGCACCGGCGGAGGAGTTGCGCGGGTTCGCGAACACCGGTTCGCCGGCGCGCACGCGGTCCTGATTCATCTTCTCGAAGCCGCTGAAGGGCATGTACACCTCGCCCCGCACTTCCATCATGAACGGGTGTCCCTTGCCCCGGAGGCGCAGCGGGATCTGGCGGATGGTGCGCAGGTTCGGCGTGACGCTCTCGCCGATGACGCCGTTGCCGCGCGTGGCGCCCGCGATCAGCACGCCCTCGCGGTACGTGAGGCTCACCGCGGCGCCGTCGATCTTCAACTCGCAGGCATAGCCGGACTTTCGAACCGCGTCGCCCGCGAGGCGCACCAGCCGCTCCTCCCACTCCGCCAGCTCCTCGTCGTCGAAGGCGTTTGCCAGCGAGAGCATCGGGACGAGGTGCTGGTGCTTGGCGAGAGCGGATTGCGGCTCGATACCCACGCGCAGCGTCGGGGAATCGGCGGTGCGCAGCGTCGGATGCTGCGCCTCCAGCCCCTGCAGTTCCCGGAAGAGCTTGTCGTACGCCGCGTCCGAGAGCGTGGGCCGGTCGAGCACGTAGTACTCGTGAATCGCGCGCTCGATCTGCTCCCGGAGCGTCCCAGCCCGCGCGGCCAGCGCGGGATCCACCGTGCTCAACCCTTGGCTTCCTCGTCGAACACCTGCATCGCCACCGCGACGAGCCGCTCGAGCTCCTCGTCGGAGGCCTTTGGCAGGCGGGAATCGCCGAAGCTCTCGTCCTGGGACGCCGAGTACCGGGCGAGCAACCGGCGCAGGAATGTCAGGAGCGCGATGCGTTGCAGCTCGGCGCGGCGCTGGGCCGCGGAGACGTCGTGCTGCTGTCGCACCACCGCCTCGAAGCGATGCGCGTTGTGCAGCGCCTTGGCGGTGAGCGTCGCGACCACCTGGCAGAAGCGCACGTCGGCTTCGCTGAACGTCTTGCCGTCGCGATTGGTGCGCAGGAAAATCGCGCCGATGACGCTCTCCTGCCAGCGCAGCGGAACCACCACGATCGACTTCACGCGTCGCTGTTCGAGCTGTTCGCGCACCGCGGCAAACTGGGGATCGGACAGCGCGTCGGCGACGAAGACGGTCTCGCCGGTCTCGAACGTGCGCCGCAGCTCGGGGTAGCGGTTGACGTCCACGACCAGGTTGCGGATGCTGGGGTCCTCGTAGCTGGCGACCAGCCGCAGCCCGTCCTGCTCGCCGGTGAGAAAGATCGCGCAGCGGTCCAGCCGGAACGCGTCCCCCAGCTTGCGCGAGATGGTCTGCAGGATGTCCACGAAGTGCAGGGAACCGGAGATCTCCTGCAACATGTCGACGATCGCGATCAGATGATCGCGTTCGCGCTGGAGTTCCACCAGCCGCGCCCGCAGTCGCGGAAGCTCCTCGGCGGCGTGATCGCCGCCGCCGTCGCTAGACGGCGCGCCGGACTCCGCTCCCTCCGTCCGCTGTGTCGCCGCCAATCCGAACCGCTGTTCCGTCCCCTCCATCATTCGCCGATGTGTGCGCGTTGAATTCGTCGCTGTCGAACCGGACGACCCTGTTCCGCCCGGTTTCCTTGGCCACGTACAGCGCGTCGTCCGCGGACCGAACGATGTGGTCGCATGCCCTGATGCGAGGGTGCGGCCAGCCCGCGACCCCGAAACTGGCGGTCCGCCGAATCGATCCGCCGTCGAAGACGAATGTATGAGACTCCACGTCTTTGCGCACCCTTTCCGCGAAGGTCACGGCGGCGTCGAGCACCGTGCCCGGGAGCAGCACGATGAACTCCTCGCCGCCGTAGCGGCCCACCACGTCGATTTCGCGGGCCGCCTTCGTCAGGATACCGGCGAATTGCTTGAGGACCGCGTCGCCCGCGTGATGGCCGAATTCGTCGTTGACGCTCTTGAACCGATCGAGGTCGGACATGACGCACGACAGCGGCTCGCCCAGGCGCTCCCCGTGCGCGAACATCGTCTCGAGGTGGCGCTCGATGGATCGCCGGTTCTCGAGCCCCGTCAGCGCGTCTGTCCGGGACATGTGGCGCAGGCGCTCGTTGGCCTCCAGCAGCTGGCGCTCGCGTTCCTCCAGCTCCTCCTGCAGCCGCTTGATTCGCAGCATCGACCGGAGGCGCGCCTTCAGCTCGGCGAACTCGATCGGCTTCGTGATGTAGTCGTCGGCGCCGGCTTCCAGCCCTTCGACCTTGCTCTCGGTCGAGTCGAGGGCCGTCTGCATGATGATGGGAATGAACGGCAGCCCGGGGTTCTGCTTGATGCGCCGGGCCACCTCGTTGCCATCCACGGTCGGCATCATCACATCGAGCAGGATCAGGTCCGGCGGGGACGCCTGGACAAGGTCGAGCGCCTGCTTGCCGTCGTGGGCGCTGTCCACTTGATAGCCCCACGCTTCGAGGCGCGCGCGGAGCAGCTCGATGTTGTCCTCGTGATCGTCGACTACCAGGATCCGGCCTGTCGACTCGGGATGCTCATGTGGAGTCATTACGACCGAGGAACTTCTGCACTTCCGCGACCACCGCGCGCGGCTCGCACGGCTTCGCCAGGTATCCGTCGCAGCCCACCTCCATGGCTTTCTCGCGGTCGGACGCCAGTGCGTGCGCGGTCAGGGCGATGATCGGTATGTCACGCGTGCCGGGGTCGTGCTTCAGTACCTGCGTGGCTTCCCATCCGTCGATGATGGGGATGGAGATGTCCATCAGGATCAGGTCCGGCTTCTCGGCGCGCGCCTTCGCGATCCCTTCTTCGCCGTTCAGCGCTTCGGTCACCGAGTACCCGAAATGTCTCAGAATTGTGGAATAGACGATGCGATTGTCCTCGTTGTCCTCGACCAGCAGAACCGTCTTACCGTTCGCGCTCATTCGGTTCCTCTTGAAAGAGGCGGCGTCGTGATCCAGTGGCTTGGCGGTGGGTATCATACGTCAGACGCCTCGTGGCATGCGACGCCCGCTCCGTTCGGCCGGGAAAAGCGGGCTCAAACGGACAGGCAGAGCACAAAACGTACGGGAACCCCAGCAAAATCCTTACCAATCCGGTAATCGGTACATGACCTACGCGGGGAAAACAGGTGAAGGACGGCGGTTCCAGGCGTCCAGGGACGCGCGGTCCGGAAACGAATCCCTGCCGGCCGCCTGGCTGGCGGCAGGGGCCGCGATCGGGCTGCTCGTCGGCGCTGGCCTGGCGCTCTTCTTCGCGCCGCGGGATGGGGCCGGGACGCGACGCGAGGTCGGCCACCGCGCCAGGCGGCTGGGACGGAACGTTTCGGGCGCCTGGGACGATCTCCGGCTCGAGCTGCGGGAGGCGCGGCGCCGGCTCCGGCGCGCCAGGCGCCGGGCCAGGCTAGCCGCCGCGGAACACGACCCGGACTAGCGCAGCTCGCGCAGCTCGCGCGTCGCCTGCTGCTGATAGTGCTTGTCGTTGTAGTCCGCGTGCTTCATCCGCATGAGCGTCTCGTACTGCTCGCGGGCCTTGTCCCTGTTGTTGGTGTCCGCGTACACCGACGCCAGGGCGAGGCGATGCACGATGCGGTTCGGCTCCAGGGCGGCGGCCCGTTCCAGGAACGCGGCGGCGTCCTTCCAGTTGGCCTGGTTGAAGACCTTGCCGCCCAGCAGGTTCTTGGCGACGAATCGCGATACGCCGCTCAGTCTCATGATGTTCGCGTTCCAGGCCCCCATCACGTGCAGCGCGCCCGCGTTGGTCGAATCGAGCGAGAGCGCCTCGAGCGCTTCCTTGCGCACTTCGCCGGCGTACTTGATTCGCTCCCGCACGCCGAGCGACAGGGCGCGCCGTCCGAGTGCCTTCGCGAGTGCGAAGTGCGCCATCGACGAGCGGGCATCGGCCTGAACCGCGCGCCGCGCGTATTGCTCGCCGAGCCGGTACATGCTGTCTCGCACGGCGTCGTCGAACTCGCCGAGGTCGATCGCCTGCGTCGACGACTTCCAGAGTGCTTCGGTGTTGTTCGAATCGGCCTTGATCGCTTCTTGATAGTGGCGCAACGCGGCCGCAGCGTTCATGGCCTCGTATTCCTTGTCGCCGAGCGCGATGTGATCGGCCGCGGTCTGCGCGGAGATCGGGGCGGCAAGGACGGTTGCAGCGATCAGCGCGAGACGCATGTTCATGCGACGACTCCGAGCGAATGCCAGCACAAGAGTACCGCGGCAGCAACGATAGAGTTCCCCAGAGAAGTGGTCAATGCTCGCACATAGGCTCATCGAGAGAAAACGCGACGGTGGACGCATAGAGAACGGCGAATGGCGCGCGCTCGTCCTGGCGTACGCCGCCGGCCACGTGCCCGACTACCAGATGTCCGCGTTCCTCATGGCGTGTTATCTCAAGGGCCTCGATCGGTCGGAGACCGGCGCGCTCACGGAAGCGATGCTGCAGTCCGGCGCGCGCTTCGACCTCGCGTCGCTGGGCAAGCCGCGGCTCGACAAGCATTCGATCGGCGGCGTCGGCGACAAGGTCTCCCTCGTACTCGCGCCGCTCGTCTCGGCGCTCGGCGTCGCGGTGCCCATGGTGTCGGGGCGCGGATTGGGTCACACCGGCGGCACGCTCGACAAGCTCGAGTCCATACCGGGGTTTCGCACGGACTGCTCGATCGCGCAGGCGCGCCGGCAGCTGGAAGACATCGGCTGCGTCCTGATGGGACAGACCGCCGAGATCGCGCCCGCCGATCGCAAGATGTACGCGCTGCGCGACGCGACGGCGACGGTCGAGTCGATCCCGCTCATCGCGTCGAGCATCATGAGCAAGAAGCTGGCGGAAGACCTCACGGGCCTCGTCATCGACATCAAGCGCGGCAGCGGCGCCTTTCTCAACTCGCTCGACCAGGAAATGGCGCTGGCGAAGGAGATGATCCATCTCGGCGACAGCCACGGATGCCCGGTCGTCGCGTTGTTCACGGCGATGGACCGCCCGCTGGGGCGTGCCTGCGGCAACGCGCTCGAGGTCGAAGAGGCGATCGCGACGCTCAAGGGTGAAGGTCCCGAGGACCTGGTGGACGTGACGCTGGCGCTGTCCGCGGAGATGCTGGTGCTGGCCGAGATCGCTCACGACCTCGACTCCGCCCGCGAAGAACTGGTGCAGGCGATCAGGTCGGGGAAGGCACTCGATCAGTTTCGCGCGATCATCGAGCGCCAAGGCGGCAATCCCGACGTGATCGACGATCCCGCGCTGCTGCCCCAGGCGGCCGAGTGCGAGTTGTTCACGTCGCAACGGGCGGGATTCGTCCAGCGCGTGGAGCCCCGCGCCATCGGCCGGGGCATCATCGAGTTGGGTGGCGGGCGGACGACAATGGCCGACACGGTGGATCCCGCAGTGGGATTCGTAATCACGGTGAAACCCGGCGACCGGGTGGAATCCGGAGAGCCGCTGGCGTCCGTGTACGCGCGTGACCGGGCCGGGATCGATCGGGGGCGCGCCGCTTTAAGGAAGGCGATCGCCATCGGGGACGAAGCCGACCCCCCGCTACCCCTGATCTCCCACCGCGTCAGCAGCGCCGGAGTGGAAGAACTGGCCTGAACCCCCTTGACGGCGGGCGCCGTAATGCTAATCGTCCAGCATGATGCTAATTTATTAGCACAACAGGAGCCAGTATGACGCGCAGAAAACCGCTCATCTTCGCCGCGCTCGCTGCGATCACGCCGACCATCGCGTCCGCCCAGGGCTGCCTCTCCTCCTCGAACGGGATCCGGCAGGCCTCGCACCAGAACTGGAGCCGGGTGGAGGACGACGAGCGTTCGCTCACGGTTCGGTGGCGGCGGGGCGATTGCGAGCTTCGCCTGGACGCGCGCGGGGAATTCGTCGCGCGCGCGGACCTGGGCGGGTTCACGTCCGTGAGCGAACGCGGGTACGTGCAGATCGAGGAGCGCGACGGCGATCGCGAACGCAAGGTCCGGGTGACCAGCGCCGCAGGCCGCCTCCAGTTCCGCTGGACGCTCGATGGTCGCGATGGGTTCGACGTCGATCGCGAGCGGTGGTTGGCCGCGGTCCTGCTCGGCATCGAGCGTCGTACCGCCATGTTCGCCAGGTCGCGCGTGCCGGAGCTCATCCGCCAGGGCGGCCCGGACGCCGTCCTCGCCGAGGCGGCGCGTCTCGAGACGGACCACGGGCTTCGTGTGTATTTCACGACGCTGCTCTCGGCGGCGAAGCTGTCGGAGCCGCAAACGGAGCAGATGCTCACGCTGGCCGGTGACAGAATGAGCTCCGACTACGAGCGTGCGGAAGTGCTGCGCGCCGTGGCGGCGCAGGGCCCGATGACCGACCGCGTCACGCGCGGCCTGATCGCGGTCGCCCACCGCCTCAGCTCGGACTACGAGAAGCGCCGCGCGCTCTCGGCGGGACTCGAGTCTGTGAACAGCGCCGAGTCGCGCACCGCGCTCTTTACCGCGGCGTCCACGATGAGTTCGAGCTACGAGCTGGCGGAGCTGCTCATCGCGGCGCAGCGGCGGAGCATGGTGGATTCCGTCTCGAGCGCGGCGTACTTCCGCGCGGTGAACCGCCTCACCTCGGACTACGAGCACAGGCGCACGCTCTCGTCACTGCTGCGCCAGCGGGTCGAATCACCGGTGATCCTGACCGGTGTTCTGCGTTCATCCGAGAGCATCGACTCGGACTACGAACTGGCGAGCCTGCTGGTGGAGTTCGCGCGGGCGGCGGACGTCCGCGGGTCGCTCCGCGAGGCGTACCTGAAGGCAGCGCGCTCGATCGAATCGGACCACGAGTATCGTCGCGCGCTTCAGGCCCTGCTCGATCAGGACCGACGCATCTGAGGACTGGAATCCCTTCGTCGCACGCTGCATTCTCGGCGGAACGCCGCCCACCCCGACACCTCATGCCTGACGCCCTCACATTGCAGTTGAGCCGCCGCGAGCGGCAGATCATGGACGTCGTCTACCGCCTGGGCCAGGTGACGGCGGCGGAGGTGCTGGCCGAGCTTCCCGATCCGCCTGGCTACTCCGCGGTGAGGGCGATGTTGCGTCTGCTCGAGGAGAAAGGCCACGTGCGCCACGAGCAGGACGGACCGCGCTACGTGTATCTGCCCACGGTGAATCGCGACAAGGCGCGCCGGTCGGCGCTGCGGCACCTGGTCCGAACATTCTTCGACGGTTCCACGGAGGACGCGGTGGCCGCATTGCTGCAAAACGGCAACGGCATGACCGACGACGAGCTGGAGCGCCTGTCGAAGCTGATCGACGGCGCGAAGAAGGAGGGGCGATGATCGACGGACTTCTACCCGGTCTCCTGGATCTTGCCGTTCGGGCCACGGTCGTGCTGCTGCTCGCGTGGATCGCCGCGTCGCTGCTGCGGCGCGCGTCCGCCGCCACGCGCCATCTGGTGTGGAGCGCCGCGATCGCGGGCGTGCTGGCGCTTCCCCTGCTTGGCGCGGCGCTTCCCGCGTGGCGTGTCCGGCTCATGCCGCCGGCCTCCGCTCCGGAGCCGGTTGCCCAGCGCAGGGAGCTGCCGCGCGCGACGTTGCCGCCGAGCCAGGACAACCTCCCGAACACCGCCGGATGGAGGAGCGCGGCAGGCGCGGCGACCACCCCGCAGGCTGCTGCCACTTCGCCAGTGAGCGCCGGGCCGGGAGCGGTGGCGAGACTCACGCGGATCGTTCGGCGCTGGTTGACCACGGAGCGAGTACTGGGAGTCGCCTGGGTATCGCTCGCGCTGTTGCTGCTGGCTCGGCTCGCGGTCGCCAATGCGCGGGTGGCCGTGTGGCGCCGGTCGGCGCGCGCCGTGGAGGACGGCCGGTGGCTCGCCCTGCTGGGGCGTCTCGCGCGCGAGTATGGAGTCGGTCGGCCGGTCGTCCTGCTCGAAAGCGAAGCCGCCGACGTCCCCGTCACCTGGGGCGTGATCTATCCCGTGGTGCTGCTGCCGGCGGCCGCGAACGACTGGGACGACGAGCGGCGCGCCGCCGTGCTGACGCACGAGCTGGCGCACGTGAAGCGCTTTGATGCGTTCACGCAGATGCTGGGGCAGATCGCGCTGGCGCTGCTCTGGTTTCACCCGATGGTGTGGCTGGCGGTGCGCCGGATGCGGCTGGAGCGGGAGCACGCGTGCGACGATTTCGTGCTCGTCGCCGGCGCGCGCGCGTCGCGCTATGCGGACGACCTCCTTCAGTTCGCGCGCGATCTGAGGCGGCCGGCGGTTCCCGCCGCGGCGGCGCTCGCCATGGCGCGGAGGTCGGAGCTGGAGGGCCGCCTGCTGGCGATTCTCGATCCGGCGACGAGACGGTCCGGCGTGCGCCGCGCGCGCGCCTTCCTGCTCGTGTGCGGTGTGCTCGCCCTCGCGGCGCCGCTCGCGGCATTCCGTCCCGCGCGCGCGGAACGCGAGCGGCCGATCGGCGTTCGTCTGGCGAGCGCCGGCGTGCCGCTTGATGCGATGCAACACAGCGTGCCGAAGGTCACGGCCCGCCCTTCGGCGCCTAGTGTGGCGCCACGGGCCGTCTCGCCGGGGGCCGTCTCGCCGGGGGCCGCCTCGCCGGGGGTCGTCCCACCGGGGGTCGCATCGAGCATTGCCTCGCCGAGCGTGAGCATCGTCGGAGAGCACCGCGCAGCGCGGGCCCTCGTGCGAATTGTGTCCGACACCGAACCGCCGCCGCGCCCGGTGGATCTCGAAACGCTGATCGACGTCACGCGGCACGCGAAGAAAATGACGGCGGACCACGAGAAGGGCAGGCTGCTCGCGAGCATTGCCCGGCACTACGTCCGCAACGACGAGTTGCGCGAGGCGTATCTCGAAACGGTGTTCTCGATGACCGCGGATCACGAGCGCGCCAAGGCGCTGCTCGCGCTGCTCGAACGCGACTCCCTGCCGTCCGGCTCGGCGGCTCGCGTGCTGCGGAGCGCGACGTTGATGACGTCCGACACGTACCGCGGGCAGGTCTTGCGCCGAGTCGGCCCGTCCGCGTTCGCGGATTCGTCGGTGCGGCGCGCGTACCTGGACGTCGTCGCCGCGATGGCCAGCGATACCGAGAAAAGCCTCGCGGTCTCAAGTCTGATCAAGAGCCAGCCGCTTTCAGCCGACATGCAGCTCGCGCTTCTGCGCGCGACCGCGTCGATCACGTCCAGCTCCATCAAGGCCAACGTGCTGCTGCTGTTCGTGGAGCGGCACGGGATCGCTGACGGCTCGGTGCGCCGATCGTTCCTGAAAGCCGCGGAGACGCTCTCATCCGACGCGGAGTACCGCCGCGTCGTCTCGGCCGTGATGCGCTAAATTCCGGCCATGCCTCCACGGCTCGCCAAGCTGGCCGGGCTGGGCGCGTTCGGCGCCTGCGCGGGTCTCCTCGCGCTCTATCTCGGCCTGGTGTTCATCACCCGGCCGAACAGCGCCGGCGGCATCGACCGGATCAACGCCGCCGTCGCCTGGATCGCGCTCGGTGGCCTGTTCGCGGCGCTGATCATCGTGCACATCGTGATTGGCAAGCAGCTGTTGCTGCTATCCAAAGGGCCTGACGTCAAGCGCCCTCTATAAACCCGGACGGCAACTGAAATACGTACTGCAGTACGTGTAGAGCGGGCAGCGGGCCGCTGACAGTTCACCGTTGGGATTGTTCGGACAGGTCTGTCGCTACTACGCCAACGGCAAACTGCAAACGGCCCTGCTGCCTGCGGTACACGTCCTTCCCGTCGCCATTGGCGAGGAACAGCCCTAATAATCGTAGACGTGATCGACCCGAAGCCCGTTCGGCTTCCGTCGTTCGCTCCGGAGGATCTCCAGAAGGTCTGGCGCCATGATGTCGGCGACCACGCGGATCCTGCGACTGTCGGTGGGCACCACGTAGGCCATGACGGCCGTCACGCCGACGGGCGGGCTCCAGTCGGCCGGCGCAGTTCCCGTGATGGCGACGTGCTGGTTGCCGCTGATCTCCACGACGCGCGCGGCGCTGTCGGAGGCGAGCGCGAACAGCGCGTCGCGTACACCGGCGTACCGCGGCACGCGCAGCGCGTGGTAGCCCCGGTACAGTCGAATGCGTTGCGACAGCGCCGGGACCTTCGCGCCGTTCACGGAGCCGACCGCGAGGATCCAGCGCGTCTCCTCGTCCGGCGCGTAGACGGTCTTCGTCCCGCCGCCGATGAGCGCCGCGTACCAGCCTTTGAGCACGAACTCGAAGGTCAGGATCGCGCGCCGCTCGATGCGTCGCAGAGCTCCGCCGCCCGGTTCTTTCGCCGCCGCCCCGAGCGCGCGTCGCGCCGCCGCGTAGTCGAACTCGTACCACGGCCGGATCGCGATGAACCGCGCGTAGTCGCTGTTGACGGCCGCCGCGACGCGCTCCTCGGGCGTGAGCGAGTCCGGCCCGATCCACTCGAAGAAGCGTCCGAACGTCCCCTCATACATCGACTTCAGTCCGTACTCGAGCGCCGTACTGGTGCCGATCACGGCGAGCATCAGGTGCGTTCCGCCGGCGAATCCATCGCGCGCCCGCGTCCATTTCCAGATACGGTCGTAGCTGCGCCAGAACGTCCCGACGGTCGCCGAGTACGGAAACGCGCTCGGCTTCCTGCCCGCCGAGAGCCACTCGGCGTACTGCTCGCTGGAATACACCAGGTCCCATTCCGGGTGCGTCGTCCACGTGCTCGCTTCCGGGCGGTTGTAGCCGGGGAGCGTGTCCAGCGTGACACGCACCTCGGCCGGCACCACAGCAGGCCGGCGTGCGGCGGTTGCCGCCGGTGTGGTGTCGCCGTGCGCGGCCGGCGCATAGAGGTCCCAGAGCACGTTGGTGAAGCGGCCAGCCGGATCGACGCGCCGCTTCACCGCGAATAATTCCCGCGCGCGCGGATACGCCCGCGAGAACTGCGCGCGTGAGGCATGCGGCTGATACGGCAGATAGTACCGGCCGCCATGCGCGATCGCGGCGTCGATCAGCGCGCGCGTCCAGCGCCCCACGCGCCGCTGCTCGTCGCTACTGGTGCCCTGGCGGTAGTACAGCACGAACGCAAAGGTCTCGGCCGGCGCCCACGTGAGAAATGGCGACGGGTCGGCGTTCGCGTGTCGGATCGAGACATTGACGGCGTGAGCGCTGGAGTCGCGCAGGATGGATCGCATCGCCGCGACGAACCCGTCGAGGCTGTCCACGGGGAGGAAGAACTCCTGGAGCACGTATGTGGCGCGCACCCGCGACGGCGGTTCGAGCTCGCTCACGTCGTAGCTCGCCTCGTAGTTGCGCCACGTGACCGGATTCCGCCCGCCGATGCGGTAGGCCAGCGGCTCGATGATGTGCGCGCGCAACCAGGGACCGTAGCCGGGCGTCGCGAAGATCTCGTACGCGGTCGGCGTCAGCCATCCCGACTGGTCCCTGGGACGTAGGCGGTCCGTCGTGGTGAGCGGTGCGTCGGTCCTGCGATACGTCACGGCACGCACCTCCGCGTACTCGTCGGGCGCGATGTCGGCGTTGTGGAAAACGACCGTCGAGTCCCCGCGAATGCGCCGGCGAAACCACTCCCGGTACGCGGATATCGGCATCTCCTCGTCCTCGCGCCGGACCTTCACGTTCTCGGCGAGGGACAGCGTTGCCTCCGCGATCACGCCGACCGCGCCGTAGCCGCCGAGGGCGGCCCAGAACAACTCCGGCCGCTCGGTGCGACTCGCCGTCACGACGTCGCCGGACGCCAGCACCAGTCGCAGGGAGCGCACGGTGCTCGAGACGGGCCCGTGGCCGATGTAGCGCCCGTGCGCGTTCACGGAGAGCGCGCCGCCAACGGTGAACGAGTTGTAGGTCTGCATCACCTGGACGGCCAGGCCGCGCGGGTCGATGGCTTCCTGCACCTCCCGCCACGTCGTGCCTGTGCGCACCGTGATCGTGCGCGCGGCGGTGTCCAGCGCCACCACGCCGCGAAACTGGCGGAGGTCGAGCTGCAGCCCGTCGGGCGTGGCCGTCTGGCCGCCCATGCTGTACCGCGCGCCGCCAATGCTGATCGGCCCGGCGCTGGTTCGGATCGCGGCGACGATCTCCTCCGTGGTGCGAGGCGTCGCGATGCGCAGCATCCGAACCGCGGAGAGTCGGGTGACGTCCCGCACCACCGTGGAATCGGCCGCCGGCTGAAATGCGACGTCAGTGCTCCTGATCCAGCCGAGGATCGTCGTCCAGAGAACGACCAGCGCGCCCGCCGCGACGACCACCAGGACGACGCGTGCCGTGCGGCGCAGGATTCGCCGCCACCGCCGGCCGAGCCAGGCCCGCTTTGCGGTGCGGGACGAGGGCTTCCGGTCGGACGAGGGCGTAAGCGGATCCGATGCGCCGCGCGGCATCGCCGCAGGGGACCGGACGGGCGGATTCTTCATGGGAACGGTTCGGGGCTACCCTCAACGTGACGACCGACGCGCCACTTCAGTCAGTAATCAGGGTTCCTGTCACTCATTCCAAGGTTCGGATGCGCCAGCTTCCAGCGGTCAGCGATCGCCTCCTGCGCGGGTCGGCCGTGTTCTACGCCGCGGTCATGTGCTTCGTCGTCGCCAGCGGCTGGATTCCGGGCTGGTACACGTGGGAGAACGGCGAACGTATGTCGTTCGGTCTTTTCATGCTTTCGCCGCTGGACGACATCACGCACGGGCTCACCGCGCTCGCGTTCATCGCGGCCGCCATCAGCGCGCAGGCTGGCCACATCCGTCTGGCGTGCACGGCATTCGGCTGGTACTACGCGCTGGACGCCGTCTTCTTTCTGACGCACGGCTTCGTCAACGACAAGCCGTGGATGGCGGACATCATGCTCAACGCCCCGCACGTGCTCCTGGGCGGATTGCTGCTGTGGCTCGCCTACGCGCCGCCTGCCGCGGCGCGCTCACCGGGGCTGGCGCGGGCGACGTGAGGGAGAGGCTGCGGCGCGCGATCCCTGCGATTCAGTTCGTACGGCGCGTCGCATCCGGGCTGTACTACGGCGCTGTCAGCCTTGGCATCCTCGTCGTGGTGGTGCTGGTCATCGCGCGAGTCGCGGCGGCAATCCGGGAGCGACACGATCGGGTGATCGTGAAGCCCGCGGGAGGCCATCTCGTCAGAACCGGCTACGGACGGGTTTTCCTGCAGGAGAGCGGTCCGGTGAGGGCCCGGCACGTCGTCCTCGTGCATGGCACGGGCGCCTGGAGCGAGATCTGGCGGCCCGTCATGAGGTCGCTCTCCGGCTCCGGCTATCATGTCATTGCCGTCGATCTGCCGCCATTCGGGTTCTCGGACCGCTCACCCGCGGCCGACTACTCTCCGGAAGCGCAGGCGCGCCGCCTCTGGGCGGCGCTCGACTCCCTTGGGGTCGGCAGCGCCGTCCTCGTCGGACACTCATTCGGAGCGCGCGCCACGGTAGCCGCCGCGATGATGCGCGTCGAGCGCGTGGAGCGTCTGGTGCTGATCGACGCCGCGCTGGGGCTCGCGGACACCGCGCCGGCGCGAAAGTCGAATGCCCTCATGCCGCGGCTCCTGTTTTCCATCCGCCCCGTGCGCGACGCGCTGGTAGCCGCGACGGTGACCAATCCGCTGATGACGCGCTCACTCACCAAACCGCTCGTCGCGTTTCCGGAACGCCTCACCGATGAGCAGATCGACATGCTGCGCCTCCCGCTCCGGCAGCGCGGTTCAACCCGGGCGGCCAGCGACTGGCTTCCCGGATTCGTGCTCGATCCGGGTCCGGACGTCAACGCGGCGCGTCGGGCGCTGGCGTCCTTCCGGCCGCCGACTCACCTCATCTGGGGAGAGCTCGACACGCTGACGCCCATTCGCGACGGTCTCGATCTCAAGCGGCTCTTTCCGTGCGCCACCTGGGACGCGCTCCCCGGCACCGGCCACATTCCCGGGCTCGAGAATCCCGGGGGGCTTTCGCGGGTGCTGCTTTCGCGTCTCGCGAGCCCACCGACTTGTCGGCAGGACCGAAGACACAGCACGGATTAACACGGAAAACAAAACAGACACGGACAAGCTCCGTGTCTGCCCGGATCGTGTCTGTGTTTGTCCGTGCTCAGCCGTTGATGACGGCTAGATGTCGAGGTTCGACGCGAACTTGGCGTTCTGCTCGATGAACACGCGCCGCGGCTCCACCTCGTCGCCCATGAGCTTCTCGAACATCTCGTTCGCGGTCACCGCATCCTGGATGTTGACCCTCATCAGCGTGCGACGCTCGGGATCCATCGTGGTCTCGAACAGCTGATCCGCGTTCATCTCGCCCAGGCCCTTGTAGCGCTGGATGTTGATGCTCCCCTTGCCGTCTCCGTTTCCGCCGCCAAGACGCTTGATGATGTCGTCGCGCTCCTTGAGGTCGAAGGCGTAGTGCTCCTCCTTGCCCTTCGAGACACGGAAGAGCGGCGGCTGCGCGATGTACACGAAGCCCGCCTCGATCAATTCCGGCATTTGCCGGTAGAAGAACGTGAGGAGCAGCGTGCGGATATGCGCTCCGTCCACGTCGGCGTCGGTCATGATGATGATCTTGTGGTAGCGCGCCTTGCCAAGGTCGAACTCCTCCTTGATGCCGCTGCCGATCGCGGTGATGATCGTCCTGATCTCTTCGTTCGCGAACACCTTGTCGATGCGCGCCTTCTCGACGTTGATGATCTTGCCGCGCAGCGGCAGGATTGCCTGGAACTCGCGCTTGCGTCCCTGCTTGGCGGAGCCGCCCGCCGAGTCGCCTTCCACGAGGTAGATCTCGCACAGCGCCGGATCACTGAGTGCGCAGTCGGCCAGCTTGCCCGGCAGGTTGCCGATGTCGAGCGCCGACTTGCGGCGCGTGAGGTCGCGTGCCTTCCTGGCCGCTTCCCGCGCACGAGCGGCGCTCACCGCCTTCTCGACGATGATGTTCGCCGATCGCGGGTGCTCCTCGAGGTAGCTGCCGAAGAGATCACCGACGACCGTCTTGACCGCGGATTCCGCCTCGGAGTTGCCCAGCTTGGTCTTGGTCTGCCCCTCGAACTGCGGCTCGCGAACCTTGATCGACAGGACCGCGGTGAGTCCCTCGCGCACGTCGTCACCCGAGAGCGTGAAGTCGGCCTTCTTGAGGAAGCCGCCCTTGTTGGCGTACGAGTTGATGATGCGCGTGAGCGCGGCCTTGAACCCCGTGAGGTGGGTGCCGCCCTCGTGCGTGTTGATGTTGTTCACGAACGAGAACGTCGTGTCGTTGTAGCCGTCGTTGTATTGCAACGCCAGCTCGATCCCGATGTCGTCCTTGGTCGTCTCGATGTAGATGACATCGGGATGCAGCGGCTTGCGTCCACGGTTGAGGTGCTGGACGAATTCCTTCAGTCCGCCCTTGGCGTGGAACGTCTCCTCCTTGGCTTCGCCCTCGCGCTCATCCTTCAGCTTGATCGAGACGCCCTTGTTGAGGAACGACAGCTCCCGCAGCCGCATCGCGATTGTGTCCCAGCGGTAGACGAGGTCCGTGAAGATCTCGCGGTCCGGCTTGAACCAGACGGTAGTGCCGGTCTCCTTCTTCGGCACTTCGCGCAGCTTCTTGAGCTTGGTCACCGTCTTGCCGCGCGCGAAGTCCATGTACCACTCCTTCGCGTCGCGCTTGACGGAGACCTTCAGCTCCTCCGAGAGCGCGTTGACCACCGACACGCCGACGCCGTGCAGCCCGCCAGACACCTTGTAGGTGTTCTTGTCGAACTTGCCGCCGGCGTGCAGCACGGTCATCGCGAGTTCGACGCCCGGCATCTTCTCCGTGGGATGCATGTCCACGGGGATGCCGCGTCCGTTGTCCACGACGGTGATCGAATTGTCGGGGTGAATCGTGACGCTGATCTCGTCGGCGTGTCCCGCGAGCGCCTCGTCGATGGAGTTGTCCACGACCTCGAACACGAGGTGGTGGAGTCCGCGCTCGGACGTCGAGCCGACGTACATCCCGGGGCGTTTGCGAACGCCCTCGAGCCCCTTGAGAACCTGAATTTGTCCCGCGTCGTATTTCGCGCCGCCCTGTTCCATCGGATCGATCGGTGTCGCCACTGGTTAAACCACTTGAATTGTTGGCCAAAGAAACACCGAATCTCGCGCATCCGGCGTCGGTCTCAAGCTAAGCCACGCGGGGTGGGAAAGCAACGACGCCCTCAGTTGCTAAGATATGGAGTGTCAAAGGTTTAGACAGCACCAGAATGAGGAAAAATCGACCTCTGTGACAATTGTGACGGCGCTATTTCCGGCGGATCTGCCAGCGGATCTTCCTGATCGCGAGTCGCCCGGTTCGCTGATTCAAGCGCCGCAGCAGTTCGGGTTCCATGAGCGACAACTCCGTCATCCACGAGTTGGTGGTGACCGCGACGAACAGCGTGCCCTGTCGCGTGACTGACATCGGTTCCGTGACGCGCGCGATCTGCGGACCGACGAGATCGAGCCAGTCCGGGATTACGCTCGCCTGGGCGATGCGGTCCGCGATGCCCGAGTCTTTCAGGACATCGCTCATCACGTCGCCGAGCTTCTTCGGTTTGCGTTTTTTCTGGGTCATTCAGAGACAAGCGGATCAATGCAGTCGATGCGACCACCGGCGACACGGTAGCGCGGCAGGTCCGTGAGCTCAGCGGGAATGTCCGAGTCGCGCGGCACCGCCAGGATCGTCTGGCCCAATCCAATCTCCCGCAGCAACGCGAGCACGCGTGCCGAACGGCCGGCATCGAGCTCGGCGAAGGGATCATCCAGCAGGAAGACTGGCGACGCGCCGCGCGCGTCGCGCAACGTCTCCGCCTCCATGGTGCGCAGCGCGATCGCCGCGGTGCGCTGCTGGCCCGCGGATCCGAACGTTCGCAGATCGCGCCCGTCCAGCAGCAGCACGACGTCGTCCCGATGCGGCCCCACCTTCGTGAGCCCGTGGCGCAGGTCGGACGACCGTCGCGTGGCCAGGGCCTCCTCCAGCGCGCTCTCGACGCTCCCGGCGTCGGCGTCGACAATGCTGTCGTACCTCAGCGCGGACCTGCCGAGCTCGCCGATTGCCTCGCAGCGCTCGGCGTAGCGTTCAGCCACTCGCTCGACCCATGCCAGCCTGGCGCGCAGGAGCGTTGCGCCGTGAACCGCGAGCTGGGGCTCCCAGACTTCGACGGCGGCCACACCGCCGCGGCCGGCGCCATGACGTGCGGCGTCCCGCAGCGCCGCGTTGCGGCGGTCGAGCGCGGCGCGGTAGTGCTGGAGCGCCTGGAGGTATCCGCGCGAGCTGAGCGCCAGCATGATGTCGAGGAACCTGCGCCGCTCGGCGGGGCCGCCGGCCACGAGTGAAACGTCAGTCGGCGAGAACATCACCACGGGCAGCGCGCCCAGCGCGTCGCTGAGGCGCTCGACCACGGCGCCGTCGCGACGCACGCGCTTTCTGCGGCTGACGCGCTCGAAGCCGATGGCGACGCTGCTCGAATCGGGCACGCAGAGTTGCGCCTCGATGAAAAAGCCGGGCGCATCGAACCGCGCTACATCCACGTCGCGCGCGCCGCGAACCGATCGCAGCAGGCTGAGGTAGTAGACGGACTCCAGCAGGTTCGTCTTGCCTTGTCCGTTCTCGCCCACCAAAACGAGGCCGATGGCCGGCAGGTCGAGGTCGAGGCGCTCGAAGTTCCGGAAATCCCGGAGCGACAGCGAGACGACGCTCGCGCGCGCGTCGAGCGCCACGGCGACGTCAGGCGCCGCGGAACGCGGGTGCGCGCTTCTCGAGGAAGGCGGACGTACCCTCGCGCATGTCCTCGCTGGCCGCGAGCAGCCCGAACGCGGCGGCCTCGAGCGCGAGCGCCTCGTCCAGCGGGATGTCGGCGCCGCGATTCACGACCTCGATGCACGAGGCCAGCGCGAGCGGCGCGTTGGCGAGCATCTGTTGCAGCATGGCGCGCGCGACATCCACGACCGTCTCGTTCGGGCCGGCGACGCGATTCACGAGACCCAGGCGGAACGCCTCCGCGGCGTCGATCATCTCGCCGGTGAGGAGCAGCTGCAGCGCGCGGCCACGGCCCACGAGGCGCGCCAACCGCTGCGTCCCGCCGTATCCCGGAATGACACCGAGCTTCACCTCGGGTTGGCCGAACTTCGCCGCTTCCGACGCGACCCGAAGGTGACACGCCATCGCGAGCTCGCAGCCGCCGCCGAGCGCGAATCCGTTGACGGCGGCGATCACGGGTTTCGGGGACGTCTCGAAGCGTCGAAACACGTCCTGGCCGCGCCGCGCGAGCGCGTAGACCTCCGTCGCGGACTTGGCGCGCAGCTCGGAAATGTCCGCGCCCGCCACAAACGCCCGCCCGGCGCCCGTCACGATGACGCCGCCGACGGCGTCGCTGGCGCGGACCTCGTCGATCGCGCGACCGAGCTCGACCATGGTGGCGTCGTTCAGCGCGTTCAGCTTGTCCGGCCGATTGACGGTGATGGTTGCGATCCGGTCCGCGACGTCGAGCTGGAGAAAGTGGTAGGTGGTCATGCTGCGCGCTGGAGCGGGGGAGATCCGTCGGCCGACTGACGGCCCGGGGGATGACGGGACGCGCTGAATCTACCGCATTACTTTCCGGCCGTGACCATGCGAACGATGGCCCTGGTTGCCGCGTTGAGCGCGGCGGCGCATCCGTGGCTGGGCGCCGATAAAGTGAAGCACTTCTTTATGTCGGCCTTCATCCAGACCGGAGCGTTCTCGGTGGCCCGGGCCGCCGGACTGAGCCATTCAAGCGCGCAGCTGGCCGCCGGCATCACAACAGCGGGCTTCGGGATCGGCCGGGAAATCCACGATAGCCGTTCAGGGAGGCCCTTCAGCGTTCCGGACCTCGCGTGGGACGCCGCCGGCGCCCTGTCGGCCGCCGCGGTCCTGAACGGGACACGCTGAGGTTTTGACGTATGCTGAGCTCTCAGACGTATATTGAAAAGGGATGAAACCGCGCACGAAGTTCCTGATCGGGGCCGGTCTGGTGCTGGGCGTCGCCGGATATCTGATGGCGAGCTCGATCAGCGAGACCGGCATGTACTACGTCACGCCCACCGAGATGGCCGTCAAGCTCGCGGCCGACTCGACGCTGCATGGCGTGGGCATGAAGCTCGGCGCGCGCGTGGTTCCCGGATCGATCAAGCGGGCCGCTGGGGGCCGGGAGTACGCGTTCGTGGTGACGGACGGCGCGCGCAACGTGCCCGTGATCTACCGGGGCATCGCGCCTGACACGTTCACAGACGGCGTGGACGTGGTCGTGGAAGGGCGAATGGGACAGGACGGAACGTTCCGCGCGACGACGCTGCTGGCCAAGTGCGCGTCGCGCTATGAGAACGCGCCCGAGAAGTACCGCGACACTCCGGGATACAAAGCCGCGAACCAGCGCGCGTGATCGTCGTCGGCGAGCTGTCGCTGTGGATCGCGCTGCTCATGGCGACCTGGTGCGCCACGGTGTCGTTCGCGGGCGGTCTCGGACGCCGCCCTGACCTGATCCGCAGCGGCGAGCGCGCCGCGTACAGCGCGTTCGCGTTCACGCTGCTCGCGTCGATCGGGCTGTGGACCGCGCTGCTGACGCGCGACTTCTCGCTCACGTACGTCGCGAGCCAGATCAGCGCGAACATGCCGAACATCTATGTGTTCACGGCGTTCTGGAGCGGGCAGGCGGGCTCGATGCTGTTCTGGGCGCTGATCCTGGCGGGGTACAGCGCGCTTGCGGTGTGGTCGAACCGGGCGAGCAATCGCGAGCTGATGCCGTTCGTCACCGGGACCCTGGCGCTGGTGCTGCTGTTCTTCCTTGCGACAACGGCGCTCAAGGCGAACCCCTATGCCCGGCTCGACTGGATGCCGATGGACGGGCGCGGGATGAATCCGCAGCTCCAGAATCCCGGCATGGCCATCCATCCGCCGACGCTCTACCTCGGCTATGTCGCGACGAGCATCCCGTTCGCGTTCGCGATCGCCGCGCTCGTGACGCGCCGGCTCGACACCGAGTGGCTGGCCGCGGTGCGGCGCTGGTCGCTGGTGTCGTGGCTGTTTCTCACGGTCGGCGTCGTGCTCGGGATGTGGTGGGCGTACGTCGAGCTCGGGTGGGGCGGTTACTGGGCGTGGGACCCGGTGGAGAACTCGTCGTTCCTGCCGTGGCTGACCGGGACCGCGTTCCTCCACTCGATCATGGTGCAGGAAAAGCGCGGGATGCTGCGCAAGTGGAACGTCACACTGGTGGTGGTGACGTTCCTGCTCTCGATCCTCGGCACGTTCATCACGCGCAGCGGCATCATCGAGAGCGTGCACTCGTTCGCGCAGTCGCCGGTGGGCGGCTGGTTCGCCGCGTTCCTCGTGGTGGCCACGCTCGCGACCGTCTATCTCGTCACCACGCGACTCAAGGATCTCGAAGCGAAAGCCGAGCTGGAGAGCATGGTGAGCCGCGAGGCGGCTTTCCTGTACAACAACCTGCTGTTCGTCGGAATCGCGTTCTCGGTGCTGTGGGGCACGTTCTTCCCGATCCTCAGCGAGTGGGTGCGGGGCTCGAAGATCACGGTGGGGCCGCCGTTCTTCAACGCGGTGAACGTGCCGCTCGGACTGCTGCTGCTGGCGCTCACCGGAGTCGGGCCGCTGATCGCGTGGCGCAAGGCGTCGCTCTCGAACCTGCAAGCGGCAGTTCCTCGGGCCGGTGATCGCCGGGTTCGTGCTCGCCGCGCTGCTGGTGGCGCTCGGGATGCGCAACGCGTACGCGCTGATCTCGTATCTCCTCGCGGCATTCGTGGCCGCGACGATCGTCCAGGAGTTCTCCAAGGGCATCGGCGCGCGGCGATCGATCCACGGTGAGTCGTTCCCGCGCGCGTTCGTGCGGCTCGTGGCGCGCAATCGCCGCCGGTACGGCGGCTACATCGTGCACGCGGGGATCGTGCTGCTGTTCGCCGCTTTCGCGGGGCTCGCGTTCCGGAAGGAGTACGACGTCAGGCTCACGGCGGGCCAGGCGTTCGAGACCACCGATCCGTACGGCGCGCGCTGGCGCTTCGTGAGTCAGGGCGTGTCGACGTCGCGATCGCTCAATCGCGAGATCACCGCGGTGGCGCTGCAGGCGACACGCAACGGCGAACCCGCGGGGCTCATCAAGAGCGAGAAGCGCCAGTACTTCGATTCGCAGCGCCGCCCCACATTCGAGCCGTCCACCGAGGTCGGCATCCTCGAGAGCGCGCGGCAGGACACGTACGTCGTGCTGGCGGGCGTGCGCGACGACGCCGCCGAGATCCGAATCACGTTCAATCCGCTGGTGATCTGGGTTTGGATCGGCGGCGCGTTGATGGCGATCGGCGGGCTGATCGTCATGTGGCCGCAGGCGGAGCGACGCAAGCAGTCCGGATACGCCACGCAGCTGCAGCCCGCGCGTCCTCCCTCGGAGCTCGCGGGGGTCTCGTGATCTCGCGCCGGCAGTGGCTCGGCGCGATGGTGGCGGGCGTGGGCGGAGTGGCGGCGGCGCGGGCGGCGCGCGCGCAGCAGGAGCGGCCCTCGGCGGGCGTCACGGATACGTCCAACCTGTTCGCCATGGATCAGAGCGCGGCCCGCTCGGTGCGCCTGCCGCCGAAGCCGCGCGCGGCGCCTTCGATGCAGCCTGTCGAGCGCGACGCGCTGGAGCACAGGATTCGCTGCCAGTGCGCCTGTACGCTGGACGTCTTCACATGCCGCACCACGGACTTCTCGTGCCAGGTGTCGCCATCGATGCATCGCGACATCATGGCGCTCGTGCAGGGCGGCTACGACGAACGTGAGATCCTCGACGCGTTCGTGAGGGTGTACGGCGAGCAGGCGCTGATGGCGCCGCCGAAGTCCGGGTTCAACCTCCTCGGCTATATCGTGCCGGGCATCGTGATCGCGATCGGCGCGCTGGTCCTCGCGGTCATCATCCGGCGATGGAAGCGTCCGGCGGCGCGCGCGTCCGTGGCGTCGCCGATCTCCGGTATCGAGGCGACTCCCGACGAGTTGCGACGGCTGGAGGAGGCCGTCCGGGACGACTCATGAGCGCCGACGTCGTTGCGCTGGTCGCGGGAACCATTCTCTCCGTGGGCGCCCTCGCGTTCGTGCTGTATCCGCTGTTCTTTGCCACGCCGGAGCACGAGCGTGCGATCGGCGGGCCCGCGGCCGGCGTCCGATGACAGCGCGATCCTCGCGCTGCGCGAGATCGAGTTCGATCGCGCGACGGGCAAACTGTCCGAAGCGGACTACCAGGAACTGAAGCAGACGTACGCCGCGCGCGCGGTGCGCGAGCTTCGCGCCGGCCAGGTCGGGGCCGACACGCCTGCGCCGGCGGACGACATCGAGGCGCGTGTGCGCGAGTATCGCCTGACGCACCGCGAGTGTTCCACCTGCGGCGTGCGCCCCGAGGCGGACGCGGTGTACTGCTCCACCTGCGGCAGCTATCTCGACAAGGTCTGCGGGGAGTGCGGCGCCGAGATCAGCGAGGCCGGCGCAGCGTTCTGCTCCACATGCGGCAGGGCACTCTCGCAATCGGCGGGTGCTGTCGCAGTATAGAGACCAACGGTTGATCGCGGATGGGCGCTGATAACTGCACGGAGCAGTCGGACAGGCGTTGCCAACTGCGGAACTGATTCCCTTTTTTCCTGCGATCAGTCGGATCAACGGCGCTGATTGTCGCGGATGGGCGGAACCAGAACGGCCAACCGTGTCCGCGTCACGCTCATCCAACTGCAGTTACAAGTGCTTGGTGCTTGGTGCTTGGTGCTTAGCGATTAGTGGCCCAAGCACCGCGAACTAACCACTAAGCACTAAGCACTAAGCACTGCTGTTTCATCGCTCGATTGCCTCGAGCCGCCGCATCGCGATCCTGATCGGAATCACCGTCGCGGCGACGCAGAGCAAGGCCGCCAGTCCGAACCCGATGACCATCTCGAGCGGCTCGGCGTGCCCGCCGAACGCCCGCGCCCTGAGATAGGCGTACACCGGCCGCGCCTCGAGAATGACCACCCCGGCGATCACGCGCGATCGCGCTCATCATGAAGAGCAGGCCGCCGAACGACGTCGGGATCTGCGCCGCGTTCTCGGTCTCGAACTGCGGGAACAGCGTTCCGAATCCGATCGCGAGGCCCGCCACCGCGAACGTCATCAACACGATCGTGAGGACCGAAACCGCGAACATGAACGGCGCTCACGTCCAGCAGATAGTCCGTGACGCCCACGATGCCCACGGCCAGCACCAGCAGCGGCAGCGTGCCGACCCAGAACTTCGACCAGAGCAGGTCGCGCATCGGACATCGGGCTCGAGCGCAGCAGCCACAGCGTGCGTCCCTCGAGGCTGACGGCCGGAAAGATGAAGCGCGCCGCGATCGACGCGAGCACGAAGCCCGCCAGCACGAGGTTCAGGAAGGGCACCACGTTCACGAGGAAGAACGTGATCCCTTCGCCGCGCAGCGGCAGATACTTGATGTTGAAGACGTACACCACGACGAGCACCGCCAGCAGGATCAGCTGCGACCACTGGGTGGTGTCGCGGAAGAACAGGCGCAGCTCCTTGAGCACCAGCTCGCGCCGCAGGATGCCGAGCGGCGTGAGCGCCGCCCTGCCGACACGGTGCATCGCGCCGCTGCGCGCCCAGCGTTCGCGCGCTCTCCTGCGCCTTGCTGAAGCCCTTGGTGTACAGCCAGCGATGCAGCAGCGCGCCGATCACCACCGCGGCGGCCGCCGTGGTCCAGAGCAGGTAGAGCGGCAGGAGGTCCAGCCGGAACTGGAGCCAGCTCATCGTCGCCTCGCTGCGCCCACTCGCTCGGCAGCAGCGGTGACGTCGGCGTGCGGAGGATCGTCACGAAGTCCACGAGCGACGCGGAATCCTTCCGGCCGCGCCAGCCGCTCCGGGCGGACGAGCGCGGAAGAGCAGCACGATGCCGCCGGCCGCGAGCACCGCGATCACGCTCAGGATGTCGCGCGTGCGGCGCGCGGGGAACACGTTCACGAGCATCAGCGTGACCGCGCTGCCGATCACGCGCCGGGATGACCAGGAAAGGGACGAATACCGCGAGCGCGATGAGCGGGAACCACCAGCCGCCGTCGTACACGATGCCGTACGCCGCGAACATCGGCACCGCCATCAGCACCACCATCCAGCTCGAGTGCACGATCGTCTCGAGCAGCTTTGCGCCGTACAGCTTGAGCCAGTCCACGGGCGCCGGACACGAGCAGGTCGAGGTCCTTCGCGAGGAAGAAGCTCGACAGCGCGGTGATGACGTTCGACAGCAGCAGGATCGAGAAGAACCCGATCAGGATCAGGCCGAGCAGCTTGCCCGCGAGCAGCGGGCCGATTTCCGGCACGCCGCGGAAGTATCCGAGCAGCCGGTACAGCACGCGGAAGATGAACGCCCAGAAGATCAACCCGAAGAATGCCGAGGATTGCCCACCGTGCACCGCGGCCACGCTCCTCAGCGACGGAACGCGCGCGGGCCGTGAGATACTTGGGCCACAGCAGGTGAAACAACGAAGGATCGGGCATGCCGATGGGTTGCGCGCCCGTGACGGACGTCAGCGCGCCCGGTGGCTTCGCTGGGCGTACGAACGCGGTGCCGCTCAGGCATCGAGCACGTCGACCAGTTCGCGCGCGGCGTTCTCGCCCGTGAGCTTGAGGAAGATCTCCTCCAGTCCGCGGGCGCCGCCGACCGCATGCTGCCGCAGCTCGTCCATGGTCCCGCAGGCGCGAATGTGGCCCGCCTGGATGATGGCGATGCGATCGCACAGCGATCTCCGCCACTTCCAGCGTGTGCGTGGACATCATGATCGTATGGCCGCGGTTGCGTGTACTCGCGGAACAGGTCCTTGAGGATTCTCGCGGCCTTCGGGTCGAGACCCACCATCGGCTCGTCGACCACGATCACCTCGGGCCGGTGCACGAACGCGCTGGAGATGATGAGCTTCTGCCGCATGCCGTGGCTGTAGCTCTCCACCAGCTCGTCGCGCCACTCCTCGAGGTCGAAGAGCGCCAGCAGCTCGCGCGCCCGATGCTCCACGTGCGCGCCTTCCTGGTCGTACAGGCCGGCCACGAAGCGCAGGAACTCGCCGCCGGTCAGCTTCTCGTAGATGAAAGGCCGGTCGGGGATGAACCCCAGCTTCATCTTCGCCGCGACCGGGTCTGCGTCCAATGTCGATGCCCGCCGATCTCGACGGTGCCGTCAGTCGGCCGGAGAATGCCGGCGATCATGCGCAGCGTCGTCGTCTTGCCCGCGCCGTTGGGGCCGAGGAAGCCGAAGAGCTCGCCCTTCGGCACGTCGAGATCGATCCCGTCCACCGCGGTGAAATCGCCGTACTTCTTGGTCAGCTTGGTGAGTTTGATCATCGGGTCTGGAGAACGTCGATCGTGAGGCCGCCAATGAGACGCTGCAGCTCCGCCTGCCGCCCAGTGCCACCCTGGACGAACCGGACATGCGCGGCGTCCGCCGGCAACTGGCCGAACGTGGGGTCCACGGCGACCCACTGGCGGAGGATGACCTCGGCCCAAGAGTGGTAGTAGAACTTACCGTCCACGTAGAGAAGTCCGGACACGATCCGGGCGGGCACGCCGGCCGCGCGCGCCAGCGCGACGAACAGCTGCGTGTGCTCGTTGCAGTCCCCGCGGCGCGTGTGCAGCACGCGCAGCGCGCTCGGTAGGCCGCGCGACGGTTCTCTGCGCACCGAATCCCGGATCCAGGCGCTGATGCGCTGAACGATCACGAGCGGCTCGCGGCTGTCATCCGCGAGGCGCCGCGCGAGCGCGACGATCTCCGGATGTTTGACTTCGAGCAGCGGCTCCGCGCGAAGATCGGGATGCCGCGCGAGCTGTGTGCTTTCCGCAGCCCGATAGCGCGCCTCCAGCCGGGTGGCGGGTTCGCGCTGGATCACGAGCGTGTCGCCGCGCATCTGCTGGCGGCCGCCGACCAGGTCGAAGCCGCGCACCTGCGCCCCACCGACGCGCACGCGCATTTCCTCGAGCAGAACCCGCGGGCTCTTGTTCGCCGCAATCGCCGACGTCTCGAGCACGTTGCGGTCGGACGCCACGACTGCCGCGCGGTCCACCTCGCGCTCGCTGTCGATGCGCCAGTTCTCGAACGCCACCTCGTACGGCAGGCGCTGCAGACGGAACCCGAGCTGGTTGCTCGCCACCAGCCGCCCCTGTTCGTCCACCCAGCCGTTGACGCCGCCGCCGCTCTGCGACGCGATCTGCCACGCGCGCGTGCTGATGGGCGTCACCCCACGCCAGCGGCCGGCCGTCGAATCGAACACCGAGCTGTCGTTCACCGTGAACAACGACTCGGCCCGCACGTCGATGCGCACCTCGCGTGACGATGCCGCCGCCGGATCGAACAGCGGCAGGACGTAGCTCTTGCCCACGCCAGGCTCGTCCTCCAGCGCGACCGCCAGCGGGGCGAGGGTCGGAAGCAGGATGGGGCCGGCGACCCGGACGTGCTGCGTGTCCGGCGCCGCTTCACCGACGCCGCCCGTCACGATCCGCACGGCCGTGTCGCCAAGCACTTCGCCCAGGATTCGCATCGGGCTGCTGTCGCGCTCCACCGCCACCTCGAACGCGCGGACGCGAAGCGTGCGCGTCAGCGTCACACTGGTGCGCGCGGTCGTTCGGCGAAGCCGCCCGCCGACGACGACGTCGGCGACGAGGTAGTCGCGCTGCTCGATCACCGAGAGGGCCGTGTCGATCGTGGACGACGCGAATCCCACCTGCTGGTCGCCCTGCATCACCGCGTAGAACACGGCGCCCGGCTGCACGCGCAGCGCGGCTTCAGCCAGCCGCTCGATGTGGGGCCGGAAGTACTCGCGTCGCACGAGCATGCCGAGTCCCGCGAACCACGCGAGCAGGATACCAGCCGCTGCCAGCGCGCGCCCGCCCTTGCGCTTCACGGCGCCCCCCCGACGAGTCGCGCGCGCAGCACCTGCTCCTCGAGCGGCGTCTCGGCGATGACCACCACCGACGATGGAAAGGCCTTCCGCTTCATGTGATCGGTGAGCACCTCGGCCATGACGTCCGCGCTGTCCTCGATGTCGAGATTGCCGGCGCCCAGCCCGAATGGCGCGATGGCCAGCTGCTTGATCTGGAACGCGTCCGCTCGCTGTAGGGCGCTCATCAGGGCAAGGCGTACAGAGGCGCGCGTCACAGGCTCGTCGTCGCTCGACACCACGCCGTGGATGAGCAGCTCCACCGGCAGGTCGCCGGCATTCGTGACGACCGCGGCGCCGACCGGCAGCGGTTCTGAAAGGCGGGCCGTGTCCGCGAACGCGGCGCCCGCGGCGCGTTCCAGCTTGCGCATCACCGGTGTGGTTGCGCCGAGCATGGCGTTGACTGGCCGCGCGATGGCCTCACCCTCGTAGAAGGCGAGATCATCCACCCGCACGTCGATTACCACGACCGCTCCATGCGCCCCGGTCAGGCCAGCGACAGCGATGTTTCCTCGTTGATCCAATCGATGTACTTCTCGAGTCCGGTGTCCACGGATAGGACGAGCAACTCCGGCACCTTGTAAGGATGCAGTTCGCCAAAGGCCTCCCGGAGCGCATCGACACGCGCGGAGCGCGTTTTCAGGAGGATGAGCGTTTCCCGTTCGTCGGCCACCCGGCCCTGCCATCGGTAGAGCGACCGGGAGCCGGGGACCAGCGTGCCACAGGCGATCAGGCGGCGTTCGAGAAGCGACCGGACGAGCTGCACGGCCTCGTCGTCGGTCGCGACGGTCGTCAGGACCACGACGGCATCCGTGTGCGGCATGCGGGGGGGTTGAGGCGGGAGGAAGCGGTTCCCCGAATATAGCGGCTTGTATCTGCCGCTCCCCGATTCCAGCTTACGCGGGCTATGGCAGAAGATGCGCTGTTCATCCGGGGAGCCCGGGAACACAACCTCAAGAACATCGACGTCACGATTCCTCGCGACAAACTGACAGTCATCACGGGACTGTCCGGCTCGGGGAAGTCTTCGCTCGCGTTCGACACGATCTACGCCGAAGGCCAGCGCCGGTACGTCGAGTCGCTCTCCGCGTACGCGCGCCAGTTCCTCGGCCTGATGGAGAAGCCCGAGGTGGACTCGATCGAGGGGCTGTCGCCGGCCATCTCCATCGAGCAGAAGTCGGCCGGCCACAATCCGCGCTCGACCGTCGGCACGGTGACGGAGATCTACGACTACCTGCGCCTCTTGTTCGCGCGCGCGGGCACGCCGCACTGTCCGAACTGCGGTCGCGCGGTGCAGAAGCAGAGCGCGGCGCAAATCGCGGAGATCGTCCTGGGTTGGCCGGCGGACGCGCGCATCGAGGTACGCGCGCCGCTCGTGCAGGCGCGCAAGGGCGAGTTTCGCGAGCTGTTCGAGTCCGTGCGCAAGCAGGGGTTCATCCGCGCGTACGTGGACGGCGAGCTGGTGGAAGTGGCGAACCCTCCCAAGCTCAATCGCAAACTGAACCACACGATCTCGGTCGTCGTTGACCGCCTGGTCGTGCGTCCGGCGGACCGCGCGCGTCTCGTGGACTCCATCGAGACAGGGCTCAAGCTGGCCGAAGGCCTGGTCGAGGTCGCCAACGGCGACACGAAGGTGACCGAAATGTTCTCGGAGAAGTACGGCTGTCCGGTGTGCGGCATCTCGATGCCGGAGCTGGAGCCGCGGCATTTCTCCTTCAACTCGCCGTTCGGCGCGTGCGTCGCGTGCGGTGGCCTCGGCACCCGCCGCCGCGTGAGCGAAGAACTGATCCTCGGCGACCCGCGTATCTCGCTGCTGGAGGGCGTGATCATTCCGTGGGGCGAGCCGCAGGGGTACCTGCGGAAGGTGATTCTTCCTGCGCTCGCGCGGCAGTTCAAGTTCGACCTCAACGCGCCATGGGGCGACCTGTCGCCGCAAGTTCGCCGGGCCATTCTCCGAGGGGACGCGGCGCACAATTGGGAAGGCGTGTTGTCCAACATCGAGCGGCGCTACGCCGAGAGCTCGTCCGATGGCGTGCGGATGGAGCTCGAAGAGTACATGATCGTCGTCCCGTGCGATGTCTGCGCGGGTCGCCGGCTCAAGCCGGAAGCGCTCGCGGTCACCGTCGCTGATCGCAACATCGGGGAGTTGACGGAACTCGCCGTCACGGAGGCGCTGGCATTCTTCAAGAGCGTGCCGGTGCGTCGCGACGGCACGCCGGGGCTCGACCCCGAGATCGCCGGCCCGATCCTGAAGGAAGTGCGCGAGCGTCTGCAGTTCCTGGCCGACGTCGGGCTCGACTACCTCACGCTCGGCCGCGCGGCCGAGTCACTGAGTGGCGGCGAGGCGCAGCGCATCCGTCTGGCGACGCAGATCGGTTCGCGGTTGGTGGGCGTGCTCTATATCCTCGACGAACCGTCCATCGGGTTGCACCAGCGCGACAACGCGCGGCTGCTCGCGACGCTGGAGCAACTCCGCGACCTGGGCAACACCGTCATCGTGGTCGAGCACGACGAAGAGACGATTCGCGCCGCCGACCATGTGATCGATCTGGGGCCCGGCGCGGGAAAGCATGGAGGCGAGGTCATCGCGACCGGCACGGTGGAGGAGATCGTGAAGATCCCCGAGTCGCTCACCGGCCGGTACCTGTCCGGCAGCAGGGAGATTCCGGTTCCCAGCTCGCGACGTCCGCGCGACAAGCGCCGCGCGCTGCGCGTCACGGGCGCCCGCGAGCACAATCTGCGGACGCTCGACGTCGAGATCCCGCTGGGCGTGTTCGTCGCCGTGACCGGTGTGTCCGGATCGGGCAAGTCCACCTTGATCGAAGACATCCTGCATCGCGCGCTGGCGCGGCATTTCTATCGCGCGCGCGTGATTCCCGGCGCGCACGACCGCATCACGGGCTTCGAGCACATCGACAAGGTCATCGACATCGACCAGAGCCCCATCGGCCGCACGCCGCGATCCAACCCCGCGACCTACACGGGGCTGTTCACACCGATCCGGGAACTGTTCGCCGAACTGCCCGACGCGAAGATCCGCGGCTATGGGCCGGGGCGGTTCTCGTTCAACGTGAAGGGCGGCCGGTGCGAGGCATGCCAGGGCGACGGGCTGGTGAAGATCGAGATGCATTTTCTGCCCGACGTCTATGTTCCTTGCGAGATCTGCAAGGGCAAGCGTTATAACCGGGAAACTCTCGAGGTCCGGTTCCGTGGCCTCAATATCAGCGAGGTGCTGGAGCAGACCGTGGAGGACGCGCTGGAGTTCTTCGAGAACCAGCCGCGCATCCGGCAGAAGCTGGAGACGCTCAACGACGTGGGGCTCGGCTACGTGCACCTCGGCCAGAGCGCCACGACGCTGTCGGGCGGCGAGGCGCAGCGCGTCAAGCTGGCCACCGAGCTGTCCAAGCGGGACACGGGGCGGACGTTCTACATCCTCGACGAGCCCACGACGGGGCTGCACTTCGAGGACGTGAGATTGCTGCTCGACGTATTGCACCGACTCGTGGATCGCGGAAACACCGTACTGGTCATCGAGCACAACCTCGACGTGATCAAGACGGCGGACTGGATCATCGATCTGGGGCCGGAGGGCGGGACGCGCGGCGGCGAGATCGTGGCGGAAGGAACGCCGGAGGAAGTTGCGGGCGCCGGGCGATCGCATACTGGCGAATACCTCAAGCCACTATTAGCGCAGCGCAGGCGTCGTGCGGGTTGAGATGGATCTTGACAACGGTGCTCGCGAGCTCAAAACTGTGACGGCCTCAGCCTTGATGCGGTGATAACGAAGCCGGAGCAGACTTCGGCGCCGCAGCAGTCAGGCCGGAACATCGAGGGTGCGAATGCGCTCGCGGATGTGGTGCAGACATGCCGGTGCGTGGTTGATCGGCATTGCGTTGGGCAGTACGGCCTGCGGGGATACGTCAGCGGCGCCAGATGTGTCTCCCCAAAGACTTCAGGGTGCAGGTCGTGAGCCCTTGGCCCTTGCGGCGACTGACACCACTTGGGACTACTTCCGCTCCGACCTGACGCTGACGTTCGAAGGCGGAGGCTTCGTGGACGCCCCGGCGCCACCGCGAAGGGTTGTAAAACTTCGCGTCGAACGACATCTGGGGCCGGACAGTCAGTGGGTAAGCCGAACCTCATTCCTAGACTCGCCGGCGCCTGGGAGCTTTCGGCGGCTGACCGCCAGCAGCGCCGTCAGCGACTCGTCGGGACTGCGCTTACTCGACGCTGCTGGTGGTCTGATGCACGTGCCGCGTCAGATCGCGACCCTTCGCCCGGAGGGTGTCACGCCGTCACCCAGACCAACGTTTACTCGGGCTTCATCACGGGAGTGGCTGGATCACATTGTCCTCAGTCCCGCGAGCAAAGACCGGCTTCAGACGCGAATCCGCAACGCGTTGGGGCCACCAGCCGCACGAAGCGGCAATCTCACCACGTATCGAGCCAGCCGAGGGGAAAGAACGGCTGAGTTCATCCTGAACGAGAGTTTGGGCGC
Source organism: uncultured Gemmatimonadaceae bacterium (assembly GCA_963724885.1). Taxonomy (GTDB): domain Bacteria; phylum Gemmatimonadota; class Gemmatimonadetes; order Gemmatimonadales; family Gemmatimonadaceae; genus DASPMP01. The sequence goes on from CAVRWG010000005.1 coordinate 2,690,959, forward strand.
CGTGGAAGAATTCCGAGTTAGTCGTGGCTCAGTGGTCGAGGCGCGCGTGACCTACGCTTACGAGCTGGTCAGCGATGGAGTGTACGTGCGGCGGACCACCAGGGCGGTTTCCGGCGCGATTGATCCGCGTATCCGAGAACGAGGCATGGAGGTGAGAGTGGACAGTCTTCGCTTCGAACGGCGCGGAGGCCAATAGCCATGAGGGTGCTTCTCAAGAGCATCGGAATTGCCGCTGCTGTGCTTGGAGTTTCGCTGTCGCCGTGGAACAGCTTGCGCGGACAGAGTCCGCAGCCGGTTGTCCTCCAGCATGGGTACCGCTCGGACGAATCCACATGGAGCCTGCTGAGACAGAGAATTCAGAGCGACTTCTTGGTGCAACAGCACGCCTGGAACACCAACTGGTCACATCCCCTCGGGCAGCAGGCGGGATTCCTGCACGATCTAATGTCACAGGCAGGGTTGGCATCGACCACTGTCCTCATCGGTCACAGCAATGGCGGTCTCGTTTCTCGCGAATTGTCGCGCCATCGGGATCTAAGGGCTGCTATCACTGTCGGAGCTCTGCATCATGGTGCCCCACTTGCGCAGAGCCTCCTGCAGGGTTCCGTGCAGCTTCTCGGGGCCGCCGTCGCGGGTGAGGCCTTGAGCGTTTTCAACTACTACTATGGCCTGTGTGCCAACTTGCCGCCGCAGAATGACTACGGGGAATGCTTTACGGCTCTTTCCGCAGCAGCGTACCAGGGCACCGTCGGCGCTACCATTACAGCTGCACCCTTCGTAACGCTGTTTCAAGATGGCGGAGCCATCTTCGACATGACACCGACTGCGCCCTTCCTCAACGGGTCAGTTGGTCTGAACTCACCATCGAACTTGGCACGAGAAACACAGGCTATCCAACAGCGCTTTGCGGTTGGTTCGTCGCTTCCTCCCAGCGACTACTCCTACAAGTTCTACCGGGGGACAGTACCGGATGCGGCGCCCGAGTTGAGTGCCGTAACCGACGCGGCAATGATGATTCAGTATGCCGCTTATGCATACTACGACTTTTATCACGACCCGAATGATCCCCGGGAACTGGACAAGATATTAGGTGCGCCGCTGTGGGCGTTGTCAGCGAACTGGCTGAACGGCCTTGATATCAGTTGGTGCGGGCTAATCGGTGCGCTGGAGAACTTCTGGTGCACTGCGAGTGATGGGATCGTACCCCTGTGGAGCCAGCGATGGCCAGGTGCGTTCGTTCTAGACATTATCGGTCCCGCCCACACGCAGGAGACAACATCGACACAGTTTTACCAGCAGGCAGTCAGAGAGATCTTTAACATCTACCTCCAAATTCCCGCTGCTGGCGGCGGAGGAGGCGGAGGAGGCGGAGGAGGCGGAGGAGGCGCTTGGATCGTGGGGCCCACTCTGCTAACCGTGGACCAGACTGGCGAATGGTCCACGAGCACGGCATCCAGCGTTTGCACCTGGTCGGTTGACAGCCAGGTTGTTCAGGAGGGCGGCTGCACTCTCTCCTACAGCTTCAGCTACGCGCCACAGACTTATCAAATAGGCGTAAACGCCGATGGGGTCCAACTGAACCCACTTTCAGTTGAAGTGAACCAGAGTGGTTGCCTGCCACCAGAGTGTTACGACACTATGAAGTTTCCCCCAACCCGCCAAGTGAGGCCGAGGACGATTGACGGGCAAAATGTGCGAAGATCGCTTCCGGTGCCGAATACTCGCCTAAAGGTAGGCACCAAAGCGCCATAAGGCGGATGGCCCTGATGGGACGGATCAGAACCAAGAGACGGCTTTCGCGTCCTTTTCGTTGGGATCGAACCGGACTTCGACTGTTCGTAGATGAGATGCATAGGTTTGGAACAACCGTGTGCAGTTGGCTGAGTTGCCGTGCCACCATGACCGCGCTGTTTGGGTTGTTGGCATGCATCTCCTGCGATGCTCTTGTACCAAGCGCGTCTCTCGGTCGCGTCTTTTGGCGCGCCGAGGGCGTCGGAAGCGGCGTACCAGCGTTTGACGATTCGACTGTGTTCTTCGTTGGGATGAAGCACGAGCTCATCGCTATTAACAAGTTCGATGGCAGTCGCCGGTGGGCCCAATTCAGCGGTGACGGAGGCGGTCCAGACACCCGGGGAACGAGCGCAGTCGTGGTCGGAAGCGTCGTCGCAATGGGTGACCTCGACATACACGCCTTTGATCGCACAACGGGAGCCCGGCGATGGGCATTCCATCCGCAGGATGGATACTACCCAGGCGTCTTCACGTTGGCGACGGATGGCCGGGTGATTTACGCAGGCTCACCATCAGGACGGGTTTACGCCGTGGACGGGGCCACGGGCCAGCCGAATTGGACCGCCGTCGTCGCAAACGACGATAACACATCCGTCCTAGACCCGACTGTCCATGACGGCATTGTCTACGTGTGCGTGAGACACTTCACAAATCCAATAACCGGGGGTGTCGTGGCGCTGGACGCGTCCAGCGGCGCGCAGCTATGGGCTCGCGATTTTCCGCCAGAGCCGCCACTCCAGCATAGTGGCTGCAATCGGAAAACAAGGGTTTCGGGTGACTTGGTCGTCGGTGTGTCGGCGCACGGCTATGCGTACGGGATGGATCGGCTAACTGGCGAAATCCGCTGGGCAATTCCTCGGCTCTCAAACCTGCCGCCTGGCGCACCAATGACAGATCAGGATATAAGGCCCCTCGAGGTGCACGGGAGCGTTCTCGTCCTCGGGTCGTCCACCGGATACGTTGCCGCATTCGACATAAGTACGCAGCAAGAACTCTGGCGCGCCCGAGCAGATCGCGGGTCGGTAATATATCCTCTCGGAATCGATGCGCAGAACGTGTTCGCTCTGCATCTCGGCGGACAGCTGGCCGCGTTTAGTGTCTCCGACGGCAAGCTTTTGTGGCTTGCGGGCGACGGGCCCAACGGCGGACAATTCTCCTATTCGCCCGTTGTTGACGACAGCCTGATCTACATCGGCGGCTACAACGGCTTGTACGCGCTTCGAATCCAATAGGCGACGCAAGCGGAGGGACTGAAGCATGACTCGATCTCTGTGTTGCCTCGCTCTCATCGTTGGCATGACTGCGTTGCTCACTCAAGAGGCCATCGCCCAGCGACTACCGGCGTCGCGCTTCAGTTCAAGTGCGCGGCCGAATCCGCCTGACAACGCGAGCGCCGCTCGAGTCACTCCGCAGCAGCCTTCTGCGCGTCCGGCCGTCCGCCCCTACGTGATCGCGGGTGCCGTCGCCGGTGCGGTTATCGGGGGGATTCTTGGATACGAGGCTGAGAAAGACGCGCAGTCCTGGCTTCCCGGAGTTGCAGTGGGAATCTTCACTTTCTGCGGCGCGCTTCTTGGTGCAGGTTTCGGCTGGGTTGTTCACCGAATAATCTACAGTCCGCGCGCAAGTTGACTGACGATCGATGCGCTAGGTCACTTGAAGACTGAAAGTTGTACTGAATGAGTCAAGTTCTTAGGCGACGAGCCGTGCCGTTTCACACCACGTGTCCATGGCGCGTTCGACCTGCTGAAGTGCGCGGCGAAGCGGAGTCTCGGCGGCGAGGTGATTGGGCATCACGAGAGGCAAGCCAGGACGAATGAGTCGGCCATAACTCCGGGTGGAAAACAACGCGGCGCGAAGGCCGAAGGCCGTGAGCCGATAACGGTGCGTCTTGGGAATCCGCGCGATGAGGCGGTCCGCCGCAGCGTTCGGGGGTACTCCCGGCGGGTGAAGGAGCGCCGTCCGTTCTGGCGGGCGCGGCGGCTCCTGCTCAAGAATCGGCAGCGCTCGATCCCACGAATCAGGTGCGATTACAGGAGCCCCTCGATGCGAATCGCGGCCTCCTTTATCGTCTACATCCTCAAAGAAGAAGATCTCAACGAGCTGTGGCAGCTCCGGGATCCAGCCACGGCCCGACATGATTGGGAGGGATGGTATCAGCGTGCGCTCACGAGCGGGATCGAACTGCTGATCGCCTTTGCGCATCGCTTACGGATGTGCATTCAGTACGTCTTCAACCATGCCCTCTTCCCATTGCACACCAGCGTAGTTGAAGGAATCAACAACAAGATCAAAGTCCTGAAGCGGATGGCGTACGGGTACCGGGACGACGCCTCCTTCTTCCTGAAAATTCGCGCAGCATTTCCCGGAATTCCCAGATGAACCGAGTTTTGGCAATAGGCTCGCGCTCCTGGACACCCATGCCTCTCCCTGCATGCGCTAGAATCCGACATGGTCTCGCTCCTCGACATCATCGGCCCGGTCATGGTCGGCCCCTCGTCGTCGCACACGGCGGGCGCGTGCCGGCTCGGGCTGCTGGCGCGCTGTCTCGTGGGCGGCACACCGCAACGCGCGCGCGTGGAGCTGCACGGGTCCTTCGCGAGGACCGGCGAGGGACACGGCACCGACAAGGCCATCGTCGCCGGGCTCATGGGCTTTCGCCCGGACGACGAGCGCATTCGTACCGCGCTCGAGATCGCGGAGCGAGAAGGTCTCCAGTATTCGTTTGAAAAGACGAAGCTGGGCGAGGAGGAAGTGGTGCACCCGAACAGCGTGCGCATCACGGTCGAGCGCGGCGACCGGCGTTCCGTCATGGTCGGCTCCTCGCTCGGCGCGGGCCGGGTCCTGGTGTCCGAGATCGACGGGTTCCCGGTCGAGGTGCACGGCTCCTATCACACCATCGTGCTGGTCGCCGAGGACGTGCGAGGCTCCGTTGCGAGAATCGCGTCGATTCTCGCTGACAAGGCCCTCAACATCGCCACGCTGCGACTGACGCGAAAGGAACGCGGAGGCGACGCGTTCATGGTGATCGAGCTGGACGAGGCGCCGGACGAGAAGGCCCGCGACGACATCCGCGCGCTGCCGTGGGTGCGCTGGGCCTATCGCCTGGACAACGTAGGCGCGTAGCGCGCATGTACCGCTCGCTCCAGCACGCGATCCGCGACGCGGAGTCGCAGGGACTCTCGCTCGCGACGCTCGCGCTGAACGCCGAGGCAAAGGACCAGGGACGTCCCGTCGAAGAGATCCGCGCGGCGCTGAAGCGTGCCCTGGACGTGATGCGCGGCGCGATCGGACAGGGCATGACCGGCGAACACAAGTCCGCGTCCGGGCTCGTGGGTGGCGATGCGGCCAAACTCCGCAACGGTCCACCGGGCCCATTGGCCGGCACCCTGTTTCGCGACGTGCTGGCGCGTGCGCTCGCGGTGCAGGAGATCAATGCCGCGATGGGCGTCATCGTTGCCGCGCCGACTGCCGGAGGCGCGGGCGTGCTCCCCGCCGTTCTCACCGGGCTGGCCGACGCAAAGCACGTCAGCGACGAGAAGCTGGTGGATGCACTCGCCACCGCCGGTCTCATTGGCGCGGTGGTCGCGGAACGCGCGTCGCTGTCAGGTGCCGAGGGGGGCTGTCAGGCGGAGACCGGCGCGGCGGCTGGCATGGCCGCCGGTGCCGGCACGGAGATGATGGGAGGATCGCCCACACAGGTGGGGCACGCGGTCGCGCTGGCGCAGCAGGGCACGCTGGGTCTCGTGTGCGACCCACTCGGCGGGCTCGTCGAGCTGCCGTGCGTCTTCCGGAACGCGACCGGCGCGGCCATCGCGCTGGCGGCGATCGAGATGGCGATGGCGGGAATCACGTTTGCGATCCCGGCCGACGAGGTGATCGACACCATGGGCGAGATCGGTCGCGACATGGACGTGCGCTATCGCGAGACCGCGGGCGGGGGGCTTGCGGCGACGCCGACGGGGCGGAAGCTGGCGCGAGAGCGATTGGTGCATATCAAGAAAGGGACGAGGGACTAGGGACTGGGGACTAGAGACTGACTTTTCAGGTCCCTAGTCCCTAGTCCCTGGTCCCAAGTCCCTACATCTTTGAAACGGCAGGCCGCCGCAAACGTAGGATTACCCAAGGCCACCCACGGGTTCCGCGCATGCTCAATAAAGAAGACATCGAAGCCTTTCTCGACCGACTGGGTCAGGAAGGCGTCTCCTATAAGGAACTGGAGCCGGGGCTTTGGGTCGTGAAGCCGGGCGGCGCGCTCGACTTCGACGTGGTCGTGCAGGTGTCGCCGCCCGTCGTCGTGCTGCGCGTGAAGGTCATGGAGCTGCCGAAGGACAAGCAGGCGCTCGCGGAGCTCAGCCGGCGCCTGCTCGAGCTGAATGCGTCTGATCTGGTGCACGGCTCGTACGGCATCGAGCAGAACTCGAGCTCGGTGGTACTCACGGAAGCGCTGGAGCTGGAACACCTGGACTACGAGGAGTTCCTCGCGGCCTACGAGAGCATGACGCTCGCGCTGGCGTCGCATCTGCGCGAGATCGGCTCATTCCGCGGGGGACGGTGAGCAATGGGGATCTTCGATAGACTCTCGCAACTGCTGCGTTCGAACATCAACGATCTGATCTCCCGGTCGGAAGACCCGGAGAAGATGCTGAATCAGATCCTGGTGGACATGCGTTCGCAGCTCGTGAAGGCCAAGCAGCAGGTGGCCGCCGCGATCGCGGACGAGAAGCGGCTGCGCGACCAGGCCGACGTGGAATACAAGCACGCGGCGGACTGGGAGGCCAAGGCGATGCTCGCGGTCAAGGAAAACCGCGACGACCTCGCCAAGCAGGCGCTCGTCCGTCAGGGCGAGCACGGGTCGCACGGCCAGCAGCTCGAGCAGACGTGGGAGACGCACCGCAACGAAACGGAGAAGCTCAAGGCCTCGCTGCGCGAGCTGAACGACAAGATCGAGGAAGCCAAGCGGAAGAAGAACCTGCTCATCGCCCGCCAGCGCCGCGCGCAGGCGCAGCAGCGCATCCACGAGACGATGTCCTCGCTGTCGGAGAAGTCCGCCTTCGAGGCCTTCGCCCGCATGGAAGAGCGCATCGAGACGAACGAGCGCCAGCTCAAGGCCTCGGTCGAGATCGAGGAGGAGTTCACGGGCGACCGGCTGCAGCAGGATTTCAAGTTGCTCGAGAAGAGCACGACCGGAGCCGGGGTGGACGACCGGCTGCTCCAGCTCAAGCAGAAGATGGGCGTGCTCCCGGCCGCATCAGGGGGCTCTCGCGGGCAGATCGGCTCCGGGAAGTCGCGTGACGCGGAGACCGTGAGCGCCGAAATCGAGGACGCTACGGAAGAGAAGAAATCGCGTTGATGGGGGAGACGCTTCGGCGCGTGCGATTCGCGCCGATCCTGACAGCGACGATCCTGTCGATCCTGTCGCTGCTGCTCGTCAGGTCGGCGGCGACGTTGCTTGTCCTGCTGTTCCTCGGGATCCTCATCTCGCTGTATCTCCGCGCGCTCACGAGCTACCTCGAGCGCCGACTCCGGCTCCCCGATCCATTCTCGTACGTGGCGGCGCTCGCGATCACGATCGCGTTCGTGACGGCGCTCATCTGGGTGCTCGTGCCGCCGGTGGTGGACCAGACGCAGCAGCTCTTCGCCGTGCTACCCAACTACATCGCGGGGTGGGAAGCGGGCCTGGAGCGCGCCATGGTGAAGTACCCCGGCTTGCGCGACGTCATCGGTCCGGGAGAGCATCGCGTGCTCCAGGCGATCTGGACCCGCGTGTCCGCGACGTTCGGCGACGTGGTGCCGCGTGCCCTCGGACTGGTGCACGGGGCGATCAACGTCTTTGCCGTGGCGGTGATGGGCATCTACCTGTCGCTGCGTCCGGCCCTCTATCGCGAGTGGCTCATCGCGCTCTTCCCGCCGATCCACCGCGACCTCGTCCGCGACGTGCTCTCCGACCTGGGAATCACTCTGCGCTCCTGGATCGTCGGCATGATCCTCGGCATGACCGTCCTGGCGTTGTTGACCGCGCTCGGGCTGTACCTGCTGCGGGTGCCCTTCTGGCTGCCGTTCGGGATCTTCACCGGGCTCGTGGCCATCGTGCCGTTCTTCGGGACGCTGGTGTCCACGTTGATTCCCGCGCTCTTCGTGCTGAATGGACCGGGGTTCGGAACCTTCGGGCCGTTCGGCCACAGTGTGCTCGTCGTCCTGCTTGGCACCGTCATCCACCTGGTGGAAAGCAACGTCGTCCTGCCGCTGGTCATGTCCAGGAAGGTGGATCTGCCGCCAGTACTCTCCATCATGTCCGTCCTGATCATGGGGAGATTACTCGGCCCGATCGGGCTCATCGTCGCGGTGCCGACGCTCGCGGTCGCGATGGTGCTGGTGCGGCGCATCCTGATCACGCGCATCTACGAAGGACAGGGATTCCGGCGCACGCCGCGCGAACGCCCGCTCCTGCTTCGCGTCCCGGCGCCCGGTGGCGGCGTGCTGGTGCCGACGGCCGAGGTCCCGATCGACGTCGTTTCGTACGCGGAGCGGCGCGAGCGCGCCGCGGCCTGACGGGAGCGATGACCGTGGCAAGAAGCAGGGGCCCGGCCGGAAAGGGGGGAGAGCCCGCCTCCTCTTTTCGTCTGTACGACACCATGACGCGCAAGGTCGAGCCTTTCGCACCCGCGGACGGCAGGACGGTGCGCATGTACAGCTGCGGTCCCACGGTCTACAACCCCGCGCACCTCGGCAACTTTCGCACGTTCCTCTTCAACGACCTGTTGCGTCGGGCGCTCAGGCTCCACGGCTGGCAAGTGCGTCAGGTGATGAACCTGACCGACGTGGACGACAAGATCATCAAGCGCGCGAGCGAGCAGGGAAAGACCATCGGCGAAATCACGCTGCCCGTCACCGAGATTTTTTTCGCGGACCGGGACTACCTGCGCATCGAGAAGGCCGAGGAGTATCCCAAGGCGACCGACTTCATCCCGCAGATGATCGAGCTGGTGCAGCGGCTCGTGGACGCCAAGGTCGCGTATTTCGCCGAGGACAAGTCGGTGTATTTCGCGATCGGCCGGTTCGAACCGTACGGCCGGCTCTCGCGGCTCGACACGCGCGAGGTAAAAGCCGGCGCGCGGGTGGCGCAGGACGACTACACCAAGGAGCACGCGCAGGACTTCGCGCTCTGGAAGGCCGCCAAGCCCGAGGACGAGCGCGTGGGCGCGGCCTGGGATTCCCCATGGGGACGCGGGCGTCCGGGCTGGCATCTCGAGTGCTCGGCCATGGCCATGAAGCTGCTGGGCGAGACGCTCGACATTCACACGGGCGGCGTGGACCTGATTTTCCCGCACCACGAGGACGAGATCGCGCAGTCCGAAGCGGCCACCGGCAAGACCTTCGCGCGGACCTGGTGTCACGGCGCCTTTCTGCTGATCGAGGGCGACAAGATGGCCAAGCGGGTCGGCAAGGTCTCGACGGTGAAGGATCTCAGGGAGCAGAACGTTTCCGCGGCGGCCATCAGGCACTTCGTGTTCACGACGCACTACCGCAAGGAGCTGAACTTCTCGGGGGAAGCGCTGACGGCTTCGGACGAAGCGTCGAAGCGGGTAGGCGAGGTGGCCGAGCGGCTCGGTTCGGCGCAGGGCGGGACGCCGGAGCTGGCTGCCGCAGCCGATAAGGCCGAGTCCGCTTTCAAGTCGGCGCTCTTTGACGACCTGAATGCGCCGGAGGCGCAGGCGGCGCTGTTCACGTTCGTAACGGCGGCGAATCGCGAGCTCGACCGTAATGGAAGTGATGTGGGGGCCCTGACGCGCGCGCGTGAGGCGTTCGGCCTGATGAGCGGCGTGCTGGACATAGTACCGGAAGCCGAGTCCGCGTCCCCGGAGCTGGCCGCGGAGGTCGAGGAACTGCTGGCGGCGCGGCGGGCGGCGCGCGCTCGGCGGGACTTCGCGGAGGCCGACCGCATTCGAGCCAGCCTGACGTCGCGGGGGATCGCTGTCGAGGACGTTGGGGGCGAGACGAAGTGGAAGATCGTTCGCGGGGGACGCGGCACGAGCTAACTTCGCCAGCCACCGCACCTTGACACGTTTTTTTCGGCTGGCTATCCTACGAGTCTCGCAAAAATGACCTACTGTCGCTGACGTAGCTCAGATGGCAGAGCAGCCGCCTTGTAAGCGGCAGGTCGTGGGTTCGATTCCCACCGTCAGCTCTGACTTCGACTTCGTCGCGTGACGTAGGAATTTTTTGCGGGTGGCACATCAGCGAGGGGGTGTGCCTGTAGACGCGGTGGGGTACCCAAGTGGCCAACGGGAGCAGACTGTAAATCTGCCGGCTCACGCCTTCGAAGGTTCGAATCCTTCCCCCACCATTGCGAGGGGCGAACCGGAAGACGGAGCGGCGACAGCAACGACAACAACACGCGGGAGTAGCTCAGCTGGTAGAGCGCAAGCCTTCCAAGCTTGATGTCGCGGGTTCGAGCCCCGTCTCCCGCTCTCGACAGCCTGCCGGCTGACAAACGATTCGTTGCTCGCGTAGCTCAGTTGGTAGAGCACACCCTTGGTAAGGGTGAGGTCACCGGTTCAATCCCGGTCGCGAGCTCTGGAAGCAGGTGCTAGGTGATGGGTGGTAGGTGGTAGGGAACCCTGACACCCACAACCAACCACCGATCACCACTCAAGGAAGAGACGAGAATGCCGCGCGACAAGATCATCCTCGCCTGTGGCGAGTGCAAAAACCGGAACTACTTCACCACGAAGAACAAGCGCACGCACCCCGAGCGCGTCGAGTGGAAGAAGTACTGCCCGCGTTGCAACAAGCATCAGCTCCACAAGGAAACGAAGTAGATGGGTACCGAAGTCGCTGCGCCGAGCAAATGGCATGCGTTCACGACGTTCGTCCGGGAATCGTTCCACGAGATCCGGCACAGGACGACGTGGCCGGACGTCGCGCAGGTGCGTCAGGCATCCATTGCGATCATCATCTTCGTGCTGCTCATCGGTCTGCTGATCACGCTGCTGGACCTCGTGCTCCGCGGCATTCTCATCCAACTCATTCCGTCGCTCTTCCGCTGATGGTAATGCTGACGCTCGAGCATCGCTGGTACGCGATCCAGACGACGGCCGGTCACGAGAACAAGGTGCGCTCGCTGATCCAGCGGAAGATCGAGCAGGACGCGCGTCCTCAGCCGGATCGTGCGATCCGTCAGGCGCTCGTGCCCACCGAGCAGGTGGTCGAGATCAAGAACGGCAAGAAGGTGAACGTCGAGCGCAAGATGTATCCGGGGTACGTGCTGGTCGAGATGTCGATGAATCAGGAGACGATTCACACGATCAATTCCATCCAGGGCGTGATCAAGTTCGTCGGGCAGGAGCGGGCGCCGCAGCCGCTGCGCCAGGACGAGGTGAACCGGATCCTGGGCATCGCCGACGAAAAGGAGCAGGAGACCCCGCGCGAGGAGATCCCGTTCCTCATCGGCCAGGCAGTGGCGATCACCGAAGGCCCGTTCACGGACTTCAATGGAACGGTGGAAGAGGTGATGCCCGACAAGGGGAAGGTACGGGTGTCGGTGTCGCTGTTCGGGCGCCCCACCTCGGTGGAGCTCGACTACCTGCAGCTCAAGGCGTACTGAAAAACAGTGCTTGGTGCCTAGTGCTTAGTGCTTAGAAACCGAGCACCAGGCGCCAAGCACTAAGCACAGTAAGCACTAGGCACTAGGCACTATCCAGTCGGCGACCACTCCGACTCTAAATCAGCCAGTGGGAGACCATCAGTCGAGAGGGTATCAATGGCAAAGAAAGTCACCGGGTTTGTGAAGCTGCAGATCCCGGCGGGACAGGCGACTCCGGCACCCCCGGTGGGTACGGCGCTCGGTCCGCAGGGGATCAACATCATGGCGTTCGTGAAGGAGTTCAACTCGCGAACCCAGAGTCAGCCGGGCATGATCCTGCCCGTCGAAGTCACGATTTTCTCGGACAAGTCCTTCACCTTCATCCTCAAGACGCCGCCGGCGGCGATTCTCCTGAAGAAGGAAGCCGGAATCGAGAAGGGCTCCGGCCAGCCGAACCGCAACAAGGTCGGCAAGGTCACCAGGGCGCAGGTCAGGAAGATCGCCGAGATCAAGATGCCCGACCTCAACTGCGACTCGATCGAGTCCGCGATGGCGATGGTGGCAGGCGCGGCGCGCTCGATGGGCCTGGAGGTCGTGGACTGATGCCGAATCAACTGCACGGCAAGAAGTACCGCGCGGCGGAGAAGAACCGCGAGGTCACCGCGACGTACGCGCCGCAAGCAGGCGCTGGAGATCGTGAAGAAATCGGCGTTCGCCAAGTTCGACGAGACCGTCGAGATCGCCGTCCGCCTGGGCGTCGATCCGAAGCACGCCGACCAGGTGGTGCGCGGTACCGTCGTGCTTCCTGCCGGAACGGGCAAGAGTGTGCGCGTGCTCGTGATCGCCACCGGCGACAAGGCGAAGGAAGCCGAGTCCGCCGGCGCCGACTTCGTGGGCGCGGACGACATGGTCGCGAAGATCAAGGATGGCTGGCTGGACTTCGACGTCCTGATCGCCACGCCGGATCAGATGGGCAAGCTTGGCCAGCTGGGGCGTGTGCTCGGTCCCCGGGGCTTGATGCCGAATCCCAAGGCCGGCACGGTGACGATGGACGTGACGCGCGCGGTCCGTGAGACCAAGGCGGGCAAGATCGAGTTCCGAGTGGACAAGGCCGGTAACGTCCAGGCACCCGATCGGCAAGGTCTCGTTCCCGCTCGAGTCGCTGGAAACGAACTTCAACGCGTTCATGGACCAGATCGTACGGTCCAAGCCGGCGTCGTCGAAGGGCGTGTACGTCCGGAACGTGTCGCGTGTCCAGCACGATGGGTCCGGGCGTGAAGATCGACCCCAACCCTTACCGGTAACGAGCATGAAGAGACCAGAGAAGGAAAGGCTCGTCGCCGAGCTCAAGGAAAAACTCAACGGCGCGAAGGCGCTGTACTACACCGACTTCACGGGGCTGAACGTGAAGCGCATGACGGACCTGCGGCGCCGCCTGCGCAAGGCGAACGTCGAGTACGTCGTGATCAAGAACACGCTGGCGCTCCGGGCCGTGAACGAATCCGGACTCGTGGCCACGCGGCTGAAGGGCCAGACCGGGCTCGTGATCGCGAAGGATGCCGTCGCGGCCGCGAAGGTGCTCGCCGATTTCGCCAAGGAGAACGATCAGCGTCCGGCCGTGAAGGGCGGGTTGCTCGAGGGCAAGTCGCTCGACGTGGCGCAGGTCAAGAAGCTGGCGTCCATGCCGTCACGCGAGCAGATGCTCGCCGAGCTCGGGCGCGGGCTTGCAGGCCCCGATGGCCGCCTTCGTCGGCGCGCTCAGCGGGATGTTCTACATGTTCGCCGGAGCGCTCGAGGCGCTGCGCCAGCAGCGCGAGCAGGCCTAAACGAATCCCAGGGTTTTCAACCGATTCAACAACCCCAGGGTTGCCTGGGATCCAGAGGAGAGAAGGACAATGCCAACGACATCCTTGAGCAACGACGAGATTCTCGAAGCGATCGGTAACAAGAGCGTCTTCGAGCTCGCGGAGCTCATCGAAGCCTTCAAGAGCGAAGTTCAACGTGACGATCGCCGCTGCCCCGGTGGGTGGCGCCGCGCCGGCCGCCGGTGGCGCGCGGTGGCGCAGCCGCTCCGGCCGTCGAGGAGAAGACCGAGTTCGACGTCGTGCTCAAGGAGTCCGGCGCGAAGAAGATCCAGGTCATCAAGGTCGTGCGCGAGCTGACCGGCCTCGGGCTGAAGGAAGCCAAGGACCTGGTGGACGGCGCGCCGCAGACCGTGAAGGCCGGCGTCTCGAAGGACGAGGCCGCGACCGTCAAGGCCAAGCTGGAAGAGCAGGGCGCGGTTGTCGAGGTGAAGTAAGCGGCTGCGGCACGGAGATTGCCGCATGCGGAGATGGCCGCGAGTTCCGATGATCGCCGAGTCCGCAAGTCCGTCACTTCTCCGACACCGCGCAATGATCGCTACACGCACAACACAACACCATCAGTTCACGAGCCAGCCTCCGACTCGAGGTCGAGCGGAGGGGAGCTCGTTTTTTCGCTTGCCGGTCCCAACGGGTGAGACATGCCTGACACACTGACGACCATCTCCTTCGCGAAGCTCGAGCCAAAGAAGGACATGCCGCACTTGCTCGACATCCAGACTCGCGCCTTCGAGGCGTTGCTCCAGACGGACGCCGCCGCCAACGAACGCGAGGACATCGGACTCGAACGGGTCTTCAAGGACCTGTTCCCGATCGCCGACGTCCACGAGAACTTCTCGCTGGAGTTCGTGCGCTATTCGCTCGGCGAGCCGAAGTACTCCGTGGAGGAGTGCATCGAGCGCGACATGACCTACTCGGCCCCGCTCAAGGCCACGCTCCAGCTCGTGATCAACGAGGTGGTGGGCGAGGTCAAGCGGCCGCGCAACATCATCGAGAAAGAGGTCTACCTCGGCGAGCTGCCCCTGCTCACGCCGCTCGGCACGTTCGTGATCAACGGCGCCGAGCGCGTGATCGTCAGCCAGCTGCACCGGTCGCCGGGCGTCGTGTTCGAGGAAGCCACGCACCCCAACGGCCAGCGTCTCATCTCGGCGCGCATCATCCCGTTCCGCGGCTCGTGGGTGGAGTTCACCGTGGACATCCACGACGTGATCTACGTCCACATCGACAAGAAGAAGAAGTTCCCGGCCACGGCGCTGCTGCGCGCGTTCGGCTACGGCGACGAACTCGTGACATCCTGCGCCTGTTCTTCGGCGAGCGCGAGCTGGACCTCACCAAGAAGCGCGAGAGCCGCACCGACCAGCGCGAGGTACTCGGCGCGATCATCGCCGAGGACATCGAGCTGCCGGGCGAAGCCACGCCGGCCGATGCCCCGAAGGCGCGCACCAAGAAATTGCGCGCCGAACGTGAGCGCGCCGAGAACATGCTGCTGGTCAAGGAAGGCGACGAACTCACCGACGAGGTGTTCAACCGCCTGCGCCGCCAGGGCATCGACACCATCAAGGTCTTCGCGTCGTACCAGCAGGTGGACCTGCGCGACGAGGTGGACGCCATCGAGCGCGGCGAGCGCCAGGTGCGCCGCCAGATCGCAATGGACGTCGTGGACCCCGAGAGCGGAGAGGTGCTCGCCGAGTCCGGCCAGACGCTCACCGACACGGTGATCAAGAAGTTGCGCAAGGCCGGAGATCGTGAAGGTCCAGGTCTTCGTGTCGTCCGGACGCGCCGAGTCCACGCTCATCAAGAACACGCTCGCAAGGACCCGCGGCATCACGGACAAGGGCGACGCACGGAGCGAGAGGGAAGCGCTGTCGCAGATCTATTCGCTCCTCCGTCCCGGCGACGCGCCGGACCTCGACACGGCGCGCCTGGCGCTCGACCGGCTGTTCTTCAGCCCCAAGCGCTACGACCTCGGTCGCGTGGGCCGCTACAAGATCAACCAGCGGCTCGGCCTCACGACGCCGGCGAGCACGACGGTGCTCACCAAGGAGGACTTCGTCGCGATCCTCCGCTACCTCGTGGAGCTCCACGAGGGTCGCGGGCACGTGGACGACATCGACCACCTGGGCAACCGGCGCATCCGCTCGGTGGGTGAGCTGATCGCGAACCAGTTCTCGGTCGGACTGTCGCGCATGGCGCGCCTGGTCAAGGAGCGCATGTCGATCAACACCGACCCGGAGAAGATCTCGCTCGACGATCTCGTGAACGCACGGACGGTCTCCGCCGTGATCCAGGCGTTCTTCGGGTCGTCGCAGCTCTCGCAGTTCATGGATCAGACGAACCCGCTGGCGGAGCTGACGCACAAGCGTCGTCTGTCGGCGCTCGGACCGGGCGGCCTGACCCGCGAGCGCGCGGGCTTCGAAGTCCGCGACGTGCACTATTCGCAGTACGGCCGCATGTGCCCCATCGAGACGCCCGAAGGTCCGAACATCGGGCTCATCACGTCGCTCGCGTGCTACGCGCGCGTGAACGACCTCGGGTTCGTCGAAACGCCGTATCTCGTCGTGAAGAACGGCAGGATCACCGGCGAGGTCGATTGGCTCGACGCCAACAGGAAGAAGAGGTGACCATCGCGCAGGCGAACGCCCGACTCGCGGAAGACGGCAGGCTTCGCCGAAGAGCTGGTGCTCAGCCGCCAGCGCGGCGACGTGCCGCTGCTTCCGCCGGACCGCATCGACTACATGGA
The DNA here is from genome assembly GCA_963724885.1 of uncultured Gemmatimonadaceae bacterium. GTDB lineage: Bacteria > Gemmatimonadota > Gemmatimonadetes > Gemmatimonadales > Gemmatimonadaceae > DASPMP01. The sequence continues at coordinate 2,706,935 of CAVRWG010000005.1, forward strand.
TGTGGCGCCGGAGCAGCTGGTCTCCATCGCGGCCGCGTTGATTCCGTTCCTCGAGCACGACGACGCCAACCGCGCGCTCATGGGCATCGAACATGCAGCGCCAGGCGGTGCCGCTGCTCAATCCCCGCACGCCGCTGGTCGGCACGGGGCTCGAGGACAAGGTGGCGCGCGACTCCGGCGCCGTCGTCATCGCCAAGCGCGCGGGCGTCGTCACGCACGTGACGGCGGACGAGATCATCGTGGACGCCGGGCCGGCTGAGCGGAAGAAGGACGAAGACCGTCCGCTGGCGCGGCTCACGCAGCACGACCGCTACCGCATCAAGAAGTACTGGCGCACCAACCAGGACACGGCGATCAACCAGCGGCCCCTCGTCAAAATCGGGCAGAAGGTGAAGGCCGGCGACATCCTGGCGGACGGCGCGGGCACCGAGAAGGGGCAGCTCGCCCTCGGCGCGAACGTCACTGTCGCGTTCATGCCCTGGTACGGCCACAACTTCGAGGACGCCATCGTGCTCTCGGAGCGCCTGGTGAAGGAGGACGTCTACTCGTCCATCCACATCCAGGAACTCGAGCTGCACGTGCGCGACACCAAGCGCGGCCAGGAAGAGATCACGCGCGAGATTCCGAACGTCTCGGAAGAGGCGCTTCTGGACCTCGACGAGCGCGGCATCGTGCGAATCGGCGCCCAGGTCAAGCCCGGCGACATACTGGTCGGCAAGATCACGCCCAAGGGCGAGACCGAGCTGTCTCCGGAAGAGAAGCTCCTCACCGCCATCTTCGGCGAGAAGGCGAAGGACGTGAAGGATTCATCGCTGAAGGTCTCGCCGGGCATGGAAGGCGTTGTCATCGACGTGAAGATCTTCTCGCGCGTCGAGGACCAGGTGGTCGAAAAGGACCGCGGCGAGCGCATCGGCGAAGTGCGCCGGCTCGAGGGCGAGGAGAAGCAGCGCGTCAACGAAGTGCGCGACGGCGAGCTGCTCGAGATTCTCGACGGGCAGGTGGTGGCGCTCGCGCTCAAGTCGGGCACGGTCGAAGAGGCGATTGCCGCGGGCACCAAGCTCTCGCTGCCGATGCTGCGCGAGATCAAGCTGGCGCAGGTGGACCTCAAGACCTTCCGCGTCGAGAACAAGCGCGTCAACGAGCGCCTGCGCGCGATCATCGATTCGTCCACCGAAGAAAAGGCGCGCATCGAGGAGCGGGCCGAAGAGCGCATCGATCGCATTCTCCAGCCGGACGAGCTGCCCCCGGGCGTGATCCAGTTGGTGAAGGTCTATCTCGCGGAGAAGCGCAAGATCTCCGTGGGCGACAAGATGGCCGGCCGCCACGGCAACAAGGGCATCGTCGCCCGCATCGTGCCCGAGGAAGACATGCCATTCCTCCCGGACGGAAGGCCGGTCGACATCGTCCTCAACCCGCTCGGCGTGCCGTCCCGAATGAACGTCGGCCAGATCCTCGAGACGCATCTCGGGTGGGCTGCGCGCATCATTGGTTTCTACGCCAAGACGCCGGTGTTCGCGGGTGCGAGCGAGCGCGAGATCGGACTGCTGCTCAAGCTGTCGGGGCTCGTCTGGGCGCGCGATGCGCTGGCCTTGCGAGCGCCCGCGCCGAAGGTGACCGTCACAGAGGTCCGCACGATCGTCGCGGACCTCGTGCCCGGCCGCGACGAGGAGGCCTTCGAGAAGCTCGAGGAGGCCAGCCTCAACGAGCTGGCCGCGCGCGGCATGTCGCAGGCGACGAAGGAGATCCACCACCAGGTGCGGGACTTCCTGGCCGCCGCGGCCCGGGAGTTGTCCGAGCGCGAGATGTCGGAGCTGGACCACCAGCTCAAGTTCCACGGCGAGCCGGCAGACGAGCTGACCGCGTCGCGCAAGGCCGAGTACAAGCAGGCGGTGAAGCAACTCGAGAAAGCGCGTGCGATGGACGCGGGCGACCGGCTCGACGAGCTGGAGCTGCCGGCGCTCAGCGGAATGCTCGGCAAGAAATCCGAGTCCGACGTGGACCAGGCGGCGACGGAGCTGATGCGCCTTGCCGGGCTCACGCCGTGGGGCAAGGTGTGGCTGCGCGACGGCCGCAGCGGCGAGCGGTTCTCGTCGCCGGTCACCGTGGGCGAGATCTACATGCTCAAGCTGTCGCACCTCGTGGACGACAAGATCCACGCGCGCAGCATCGGACCGTACTCGCTCGTCACGCAGCAGCCGCTGGCCGGCAAGGCGCAGTTCGGCGGCCAGCGCTTCGGAGAGATGGAAGTGTGGGCGCTCGAGGCGTACGGCGCGGCGCACGTGCTCCAGGAGATCCTCACGGTCAAGTCGGACGACGTGAACGGCAGGAGCCGCGTCTACGAGGCGATCGTGAAGGGTCAGAACCTTCCGGACCCGGGCATCCCCGAGTCGTTCAACGTGCTCGTGAAGGAGCTGCAGGCGCTGGGACTCAAGGTCACGATGGGCCAGACTGGCGACGAATTCTCCGGAGACGGCGCGGGCACCCCGCGTATCGGCGGAGGCGAGGAATAGATCATGATTGATTTCCGTAGCGTACGTGAGAATCGGGCCTCGGCCTTCGATTTCATCCAGGTCCGCATCGCCTCGCCCGAGGAGATTCGCGGTCCCAAGGATGCCAAGGAGCGCGAGCGCGTCGAGCTCCAGGGCCTCCGCACCTGGTGGTCGTGGGGCGAGGTTACCAAGCCCGAGACCATCAACTACCGGTCGTTCAAGCCGGAAAAGGATGGGCTCTTCTGCGAGCGCATCTTCGGCCCGGTCAAGGACTGGGAGTGCCACTGCGGCAAGTACAAGCGGATCCGCTATCGCGGCGTGATCTGCGACCGCTGCGGCGTCGAGGTGACGCTGTCCAAGGTGCGCCGCGAGCGCATGGGGCACATCGAGCTGGCCGTGCCGGTCGCGCACATCTGGTTCTTCAAGACGCTCCCCAGCCCGATGGGGAACCTGCTCGACATCACGCTGCGTGATCTCGAGAAGGTGATCTACTACTCGAACTACGTCGTCATCGAGCCGGGCGAGCAGGAAGTGCAGGTCAACCAGCTCCTCGACGAGGACGAGTACCTCACGCTGCGCACCAAGGCGAAGGAGGAAGGCGACCACGCGTTCCTCGCCGACATCGGCGCGCCCGCGGTACGTGAGCTGCTGCGGCGTCTCGACGTGGACAGGCTCGGCACCGACCTGCGCAAGGCGGTGGTGGACGAGTCGTCACAGCATCGCAAGAAGATGCTGCTGAAGCGGCTCAAGATCGTGGACGCGTTCGCGAATTCCGGACAGGCCGGCGACGTGCGCAACCGTCCCGAGTGGATGATCCTGGACGTCATTCCGGTGATTCCGCCGGACCTGCGTCCGCTCGTTCCCCTCGACGGCGGCCGCTTCGCGACGTCGGACCTGAACGACCTGTACCGCCGCGTCATCAACCGCAACAACCGGCTGCAGAAGCTCATCATGCATCGCGCGCCGGAGGTCATCCTCCGGAACGAGAAGCGCATGCTGCAGGAAGCGGTGGACGCGCTGTTCGACAACGGGCGCCGCTCCAAGGCGATTCGCGGCCGCGGCAAGCGTCCGCTCAAGTCGCTGTCCGACATGCTCAAGGGCAAGCAGGGCCGGTTCCGCCAGAACCTGCTCGGCAAGCGCGTGGACTATTCGGGCCGCTCGGTCATCGTGGTGGGCCCCGAGCTCAAGCTGCACCAGTGCGGCCTGCCCAAGCTCATGGCGCTGGAGCTGTTCAAGCCCTTCATCATCCACAAGCTGGTGGAGAAGGGCATCGCAGAGACCGTGAAACGGGCAAAGAAGATCGTGGAGCGTGAGAGCCCCGAGGTGTACGAAATCCTCGAGGAGATCATCCGCGACCATCCGGTGCTGCTGAACCGCGCGCCGACGCTGCACCGCCTTGGCATCCAGGCGTTCGAGCCCGTGCTCGTGGAAGGCAAGGCCATCCGTATCCATCCGCTCGTATGCGCCGCGTTCAACGCGGACTTCGACGGTGACCAGATGGCCGTGCATGTGCCTCTGTCCTTCGAGGCACAGCTCGAGAGCCGGCTGCTGATGCTGTCGTCGAACAACATCCTCAAGCCGTCCGACGGGCGTCCCGTCGCGGAGCCGAGCCAGGACATCGTGCTCGGCTGCTACTTCGCGACCAAGGCGCCGGCGGATTTCGCGCAGGCGAATCCGACCATCCGCATCACGCTGGTGGCCGACGTCGAGATGCGTCTCGCCATCGGCGCCATCACGCTTCCGACACCCGTCCTCTACTGGGTGGTGGACGCCGACGGAGAAGGGCGTTGGGAGAAGACGACGGCGGGTCGCGTGCTGTTCAACGCGATCGTGCCGCCCGAACTCGGCTTCAAGAACCACGACATGAAGAAGAAGGCGCTGTCGGAGCTGGTGTTCGAGTGCTACCGGCAGGTGGGCTTGTCCGCGACGGTCAACTTCCTGGACCGCCTCAAGGAGTTCGGCTTCCACAACGCGACCCGTGGCGGTGTCTCCATCGGCGTCGAGGACCTCGAGATTCCGGGCGACAAGAGCACGCTGCTCCAGGAAGCCGAAGAGCGCGTCACGCGCTTCCAGAAGGCGTACTCCACCGGAAACATCACCAACGGGGAGCGCTACAACAAAGTCATCGACACCTGGACGCACGCGAACTCGGATATCGCCGACGCGATGGTGAAAGCCATGGCGCGGTCGAAGGGCGGGTTCAACCCGGTGTTCATGATGTTCGACTCCGGCTCACGCGGATCGCGCGACCAGATCCGCCAGCTCGCGGGCATGCGCGGCCTGATGGCCAAGCCGCAGAAGAAACTCACGGGCGGCATCGGCGAGATCATCGAGAGCCCCATCAAGTCGAACTTCCGTGAAGGCCTCTCGGTGCTCGAGTACTTCATCTCGACGCATGGTGCCCGAAAGGGACTCGCAGACACTGCGCTCAAGACGGCCGACGCCGGCTATCTCACGCGACGTCTCGTGGACGTGGCGCAGGACGTCACGATCTCCGAGGAGGACTGTGGAACCATCCAGGGCCTCGACATCTCCGCGCTGAAGGAGGGCGAGGACATCATCGAGCCGCTCTCGGAGCGCATCGTCGGAAACGTGGCGGCGGAGGACGTGGAAGATCTGCACAGCCGCGACGAGGCCGGCCGGCCGCTCATCCTGGTGGAGTCCGGCCAGCTCATCGACGAGGACACCGCGCGCGACATCGAAGAGTCGGGCATCGAGAACGTGAAGATCCGTTCCGTGCTCACCTGCGAAGCCAAGCGCGGGCTGTGCCGCATGTGCTACGGACGCAACCTCGCCACCATGTCCATGGTGGACCTCGGCGAGGCGATCGGCATCATCGCCGCGCAGTCGATCGGCGAGCCGGGCACGCAGCTCACGCTGCGGACGTTCCACATCGGCGGCACCGCCGCCCGCATCGCGGAGCAGACGGCGCGCAAGTCCAAGCTGGACGGCGTCGTGGAGTACGGGGACCGTCTCGTGGTCGTGGAGAACAACGACGACCAGAAGATCGTCACCTCGTACGAGGGTGAGATCGTCATCCGGCAGAGCAGCGACAGGAACGCCCAGGTGGGCGCGCGCCTCGCTGTACCGCTCGGCGCCATCATGATGGTGGGCGACGGCGATGCCGTGAAGCGCGACCAGGTGATCTTCACCTGGGATCCCTACACGACGCCCATCATCTCGGACGTCGTGGGTACCGTGAAGTTCGTGGACATCGTGGAGGACGAGTCGGTGGCCGAGGAGCTCGACGAGCTCACCGGCCTGCGCCAGCGCGTCATCATCGAGGACCGCGAGAAGAAGCTCCACCCGCACATCGAGATCGTGCAGGAGAAAGGCGGCAAGGAGAAACGGGTACGCGACTTCATCATTCCCGCGGGCGCGCAGCTCACGGTGGAGGACGGCCAGAAGATCGCGGCGGGAACAACGCTCGCGAAGATCGGTCGAGAGGCGTACAAGACGCGCGACATCACCGGTGGTTTGCCGCGCGTTGCCGAGCTCTTCGAGGCGCGGCGGCCGAAGGATCCCGCGACGATCTCCGAGATCGACGGCGTGGTGCGGTTCGGCGAGATCAAGCGCGGCAAGCGCGAGATCTTCGTCCATCCGACCATGGCGAACGGCCAGATCGAGGAAGGGACGGAGCCGCGGTTGTACGAGGTGGGCGCCGGCAAGCACTTGCGCGTGCACGAAGGCGATCGCGTTCGTGCCGGTGACCGCCTGTCCGAGGGTCCGGTGAACCCGCACGACATTCTCCAGATTCGCGGCCCGCGCGCCGTTCAGGAGTACCTCCTGAACGAAGTGCAGGAGGTCTATCGCCTCCAGGGCGTGAAGATCAACGACAAGCACATCGGCGTGATCGTGCGCCAGATGCTGCAGAAGGTGCGCGTGCTCGAGCCGGGGGACACCGAGTTCCTCGAGGGCGAGCATGTGGACAAGCAGATGTTCCGGGCAGAGAACGATCGGATGAAGAAGAAGAAGCAGGTGCCGTCGAAAGCCGAGCCGCTGCTGTTGGGAATCACCAAGGCCTCGCTCACGACGCAGAGCTTCATTTCAGCCGCCTCGTTCCAGGAGACTACCAGGGTTCTCACCGACGCAGCCATTCGCGGCGCGAAGGACGACCTGCTCGGTCTCAAGGAAAACATCATCATCGGCCATCTCATTCCGGCCGGTACGGGTATGTACCGGTATCAGGACGTCGAGATGGACATCGAGCCGCCGGAAGGGTTCGAGCCGCTGCCGCCTGCGGGAGAGCCGGCGGCCGCGCTGCCGTCACTGCCTTCGGCGTTCGCGGAATCCACGTTCCCGTTCGGCAACGAAGAGTAGGGCAGTCAGCCAATCGAACGAACAGAAGGGCGCCGGCGAGAGCCGGCGCCCTTCTGCTCATGATGGACCCTGCGATGGATCGCGGATGGGCGCGGATAACTGCTAGATCAGTCGGATGGGCGTGTTCAACGGCGTAACTGCAACCCATTTGGTTGCTGGATTCGGTGGATCAACGACACGGATAGTCGCGGATGTGCGCGATGAGGGATGGATCTGGCGCGATCTCGATACACGTTCCGCCCATCGGCGCTGATCCGTGCCGTTGATCCGACTGATCGCCGACAAAAGGAGAATCAGTTCCGCAGTTCAGTCACGCTCATCCGACGGATCCGATCACTTATCCGCGCCCATCCGCGATAAAAGAGAGGTTCCCCCCGTAATTCCGCGAAGAACCGGCGCAGGCTACGTGAACGCCAGGGCCAGCAGCGCCGCCGCCACGATCACAACGCCTGTCCAGATGGCCGCGCGTCGGCGCCGATCGTCGCGCATGGCGAGCGCGGCCGCGCCCACGGCAGCAGCGCTCCGCATCTCGTGCGGTGACGGAGCAGTGGGAGGCTCCCGGAAGGGTTTCCTCCTCGGCGCCGCACTCCCGGGCGATTCCACAGGGGTTATGTCATCGATTGGCTGGCTCGAGATCCCGGACGTGCCCGTTAGCGGCGCCGTCTGTCCCTTGACGATGTGCAACTCCTCGACGACGAACGTGGGGCCGCCCGATCCGAGCATGATCAGGTCACTCGTCGCGGCAGGCTGCGGAGCCTCGAGTCGCTTGCCGTTCACGAACGTTCCATTGCGGCTGCCGGCGTCGCGAATCACCACGCCACCGTCGTGGATCGTGATCTCCGCGTGTGTGCGTGAGACGGACGCGCCCAGTTCCGGCGGCACCTGCACGTCGCACTCTGGCGAGCGGCCGAGTCTCACCGCGACGCCCCGGACATCGAAGCGCGCGTTGGTGTTGGTGCCGCGGATCACGACGTGCACGATCCAGTCGGCCGCGGGCCGGTTGGGCTCCGTGGGCTCCTCGGGCTTGACGCCAGGCCGCTCCATGCCCGGGCGTCGCGGCGTGGCGGGCGCGTCGCCCGCGTCGGGAGATGGCGTCGTCGCGTTGTTCGCGCGCGCGGCTGCCCGAGGGGACGCCTGTGGCGGAGCCTCCACCACGGTCCCGGCGACCCTGCGTGTCTCGAGCGCGAGCACCTTGAGGCGCGGACCCGATTCTCCGAGCCCGATGACCTGACCGACTTTCAGCGCGTGCCGCTGGCCAGCCTGAAGACGCTCGTTATCCAGCACCGTGCCGTTGCGGCTCGTGTCCTGGATCCACCAGGCCCCGTCCTGGAGGAAGATCCGCACGTGGCGCGCCGAAACCACCCGGCTCTTCGGCCCGGCGATGAGGATCGCGCAGGCTGGGTCCCGGCCAAGCGATGCTTCGCTTTCCGGGACTTCCTGCACGCGCTCCGTGTCGAGGTCTTTGAGGACGATGCGAGGCATTTCGGAGAGACCAGAGCCGCTCCACGTCGAGCGCTCAGGCCACGCATTCAAGATGGGGTCGAGGAACGCGACGGGCCAGTAAGTAAAATGACGGCTTGACGCTCCCCGCGCAGGGGTGGACTGTTGCGCGATGAAGGAAGCGGTTTACTACGCGTTGATCCTGGGCGTTGTGCTCGCCGTCACACTCGCGCTTGGGCGGCGCTACGCGGACCGCGTCGGCGCGCGCGCGCTGCTGCGGCACCGGGCCCGCGTGGATCGCTTCAAGCTGGCGAGCCGCGCGCACGTGCGCGCCGAGCTGCTGGCCGATCCCGAGATCCTCCACGCCGTACAGGTGCACGCGAAGGAGGCCGCAGTCACCGAAGCGGCGGCGATGGCGCGCGCCCGCGCATACGTGGACGAGATCGTGCCGTTCTTCAACGTCATCGCGTACTTCCAGGTCGGACTGCGCCTGTCGCGCGCCGTGCTGAACCTGTTCTACAAGGTGACGGTGGAGTTCGAGGATCGCTCGGGCCTCCAGCGGCTGCCGAAGGACGCCGTGCTGCTGTACCTCATGAACCACCGCTCCAACGCCGACTATGTGCTCGTCGGGTACGCGCTGTCGGGCCAGGTGGCGATCTCGTACGCCGTGGGCGAATGGGCGCGGGCGTTTCCGCTCGAGCATCTCTTCAAGGCCTTCGGCGCCTACTTCGTGCGCCGGCGCTTCCGCGAGCGGCTGTATCACACCGTACTCGAACAGTACGTGCAGCTCATCACGCGACGCGGCGTGACGCAGGGGATCTTTCTCGAGGGCGGGCTGACGCGCGACGGCAGGCTGCGCGCGCCCAAGATCGGCCTGCTCGACTACGTGATCGGCATCGCGCGCGAGCCGTCGTACCGGCGGCGCCTGCACGTGATTCCGGTGGCCGTGAATTACGACCGCGTGCTGGAGGACCGCTCGCTGTTGCTCGAGCTGGCCGCGAGCGAGGGCCGGGCACGTCCGCCGCGGTGGAGCCAGATGCTGGACGTGACGCGCTTCGTAATGTGGAACGCGGGCCGCCTTGTGACGCGCCGCTTCAAGCGGTACGGCCGCGCGGCCGTCGTCATCGGAAAGCCGATCCCGCTGGAGCCGTGGTTCGAGCGCGAGGCGGCGCTGTTCGATCTTCCGCGACCCGAGCGGTTGGCGAAGGTTCAGCAGTTTTCCGACCAGGTGATGGACCGGATCGGACGCCTGATTCCGGTGACGCCGGTGGCGTTGGCGTGCGCGGCCATCCAGAGCCTGGACGCCGACTTCTTGCCGCGGGCCCGCCTGCTGGAGCGCATGGAGGAAATGCGCGACGCCCTGGTGGAGCTGAACGGGCGGGTGGTTCGCGCCGACCGGAGCGTCGAGGAAACCTTTGATCGCGCCTGGCGCATGCTGCGCATGCGACGCGTTTTGGTCGCTTCGGGAGACGGATTTGCCGTGCTGCCACGCAATCGAGCCCTTCTGAGTTACTACGCCAACTCAGTCGCGCACCTCCTCGGTCCGTTCGAGGCGGCCGTGCGCGATCGGGACGCACTTCCGTCGGCAAGATCGGGAGTTTTCACCTTGCGTTGAGCCTGTACGGCGGTTCGATTTGCAGTCTGCCCGCGCAGCCCACCAACGGCGCGGTGACATCGGTCCGATGGCGTACGAGCCGGCGCCGGCCCTCGACGCCCAGTTCATGTAACCCGACACACTTCACTTATGAAAAGGCCAGCTCTCTGGGTGCTGATGGGAACGCTGCTTGTCGCTCCCCCGGCGCTCGCACAGCAGAAGTCGATCACCGGCAAGGTCACGAGCGAGCAGGGCGCTCCCCTGTCCGGCGCGACGATCACGATCAAGGGGACACGCACCGGTGTCGTGAGCAACAGCGGCGGGAGCTATACCATTCGCGCCGACGTCGGGCAGGTGCTCCAGTTCCGCTTCGTCGGGACCGCTCCCGTCGAGCGTACCGTCGGCGCCGACGACGTCATCGACGTGCAGCTGCGCCGGGTCGCCATGAGTCTCGAAGCCGTCGTCGTTTCTGCGCTGGGCGAGACCACCGCGCAGCGGGCTCTCGGCACTGCGCAACAGACGGTCGAAGGCGATGACATCACCCACACGCAGCGTGAGAACTTCGTCAATTCGCTCCAGGGGCGCATCGCCGGAGTGGACGTAGTCAGCACGTCCGGTGTTCCCGGCGCTTCGTCGTCGATCACCATCCGGGGCGTCAGCTCCATCAGCAGCAGCAATCAGCCGCTGATGATCATCGACGGCCTGCCGATGGACAACAAGACGCTCAATACGGGCGTGTTTGCGTCGGACGCGGTCGCGGCGACGGCGTTCAGCAACCGGGGCGTCGATTTCACCAACAGGGCCGCCGATCTCAATCCCGAAGACATCCAGAGCCTCACGGTACTGAAGGGACCCGAAGCGTCGGCGTTGTACGGCATCGATGCCGCCAACGGCGCCATCGTCATAACGACCAAGCGCGGCAGGGCTGGCGCGGGCCGGCTGGAGTACAACAACAGCTTCAGGATCGAGAACACAAGGAGCGCGACCCGACCTCCAGCGCGAGTACGGTCCCACGTCCATCACCAGCGGGACGCTGGGCTCATTCCAGTACTTCGGAAACCCGTACGCCCCCGGCACCACGTTCTACGACAACATCGACGGTTTCTTCCAGACGGCGTTGACCGCGACGACACAACCTGTCGCTTCAGCGGCGCGGCGCCCGACGGCAGGATCAACTACTACGTGTCCGGCTCCTCCACCAAGCAGGAGGGCGTCGTTCCGAACTCGTTATACGACCGGATCAACCTGACCGGTGCTTCGCAGGCGCAGGTGAATTCGTGGTTGAACGTCGACCTGACGATGGCCTACACCTACACGAACAACGACACGCCCTGGAAGGGAGACCTCGGTCCGCTGCTCGGCCTGCTGCTCTGGCCGCAGACCGACGACGCGAAAGACTTTCTGAGTCCCGCCGGCACCCGGCGCCGGCTGACCAACCTGACGGCCGCGAGTGAGATCGACAATCCGTACTTCAACGTCAACAAGAACAAGCAGAACTCCAGGAACAACCGCCTGGTCGCCAATCTGGGCTTGATGGTCACGCCGTTCTCGTGGGGCAGTCTCAGGACCAACATCGGCGACTGACAGCTACACGAACCAGGACTCAAATCCTCCGCCACCCCGAGAGCGCGTTGGGCAACACCTTCAACGGCCTTCTCGACCAGGCGAATGACATCACGCGGAACATCAACGCACAGACGTTGCTCAACGTCAACACCTACGCTTTGACGAGCAAGATTTCCGTCAGCGGGCTTCTCGGCAACGCCATCTCCGATAGCAAGTCGACGACTGACGCCCTGCTGGGTCGGGACTTCCTCGATCCGAACTTCGTTTCGATCAACAACACCAACCTGCGTCAGAACAAGACCACGATTGCGCAACGGCGCCTGGTCAGCGCGTTCGGCAGCGCCACGTTCGACTACTACGCAGTACCTGTACTTGACGGTGACGGGGAGGAACGACTGGACCTCGACGATTCCGGTGGGCCAGAACTCGTTTTTCTATCCCTCGATATCGTCGAGCTTCATCTTCTCCGACGCATTCCCGAGCGTCGGCCGCGTCATGACCGGAAAGCTCCGGGCCGCGTACGCTGAAGTGGGCAAGGACGCGCGTCCGTACGCCTATCGTCCTTCGCTCGAGTTCAAGCCGACTTCATACGGCGGCTATGGCTACGGGTTCTGGGGACCGAACTTGAGTCTGAAACCGGAGTTCGCGCGGTCGTACGAGTTCGGCACCGAGCTTGGCTTCTTCGACGACCGGCTTGGTCTCGACGTGACGCTGTACCGCAAGGTCACGAAGGACCAGATCGTCAACGACATCAGGGGCAGTTACGGGACCGGCTTCGTTCTCTTCAACCTGAACGGCGCGCGGACGCGGAACCAGGGACTCGAGGTCACCGTCTCGGGAACTCCGGTGCTGAGGAACAACTTCGAGTGGGATGTCGCAGGCGAACTTCGCGGCCGCACGAGGCCTGGTGCAGAAGCTGCCGAACGCCCTGCCAGAATCCTACGTCTCCGACACCTGGCTGTACGGGAACGTGCGCAACGGCACGGCGCCCGGCCTGTCCACGATGTCGCTCACCGGTCAGTTCTACCTCCGAAACAACGAGGGCCAGCTTCTCATCGATCCGACGACTGGACTTCCGCTCCGGTCGGGCGACCTTCATCGATGCCGGCTACGACCGGCAGCCTGATTTCACGATCGGTCTCTCGAACGACTTTCGCTACAAGAGCTTCGGCCTGAGCTTCCTGGTCGACATCCGAAGGGGCGGAGACGTCTTCAACGCGACCGAGCATTACCTCACGGCGCGCGGCCTCAGCATGCGAACGCTCGATCGCGATGCAGCCGCGTGTGATCCCTGGCGTGCTGCGGGATGGCAGGGAGAACAGCGCCAATCCGACGATCAACACGATTGTCGTGATCCCGGCCACGCAGACCGCGTACTACACGGGCATCAGCGAAGAGCTGTTCATCGAGCAGGACATCAACTGGGTGAGGCTCCGGGACGTGGAGCTGAGCTACACGCTTCCATCCAGGGCGCTGGCCGCGCTCCGGGCTCGTGACGCCAGCGTCTTTATCAAGGGTTCGGACCTTTTCCTCATCACCAACTACTCGGGCATGGATCCCGTCGTGAACGGCAATTCCGCGGCGGTGCAGGGATCGAGTGGAGCGGGCATCGACTTCGGGAACTTCCCGATGCCCCGCGCTTTCAATTTCGGCCTCAGGGTGGGTTTCTGAACATGAAAAGACTATCCGCGGCGCTCCTCGTGGGCGCATTGATCCTTCCGACGTCCTGTGACGATTTCCTGGACGTCAATACCAATCCGAACGCGCCCCAGACGGTGACGGCGAATCTGTATCTGCCGCCGATGCTGCACTGGATGGTGACGTCGCCGCAGTTCGACGGCCGCTTCGTCGGCTTGTACACGCAACAGTGGATGTCCACCAGCACGGCCGTCAGTCCCCCCCTGACGTGGGGTCGGATGGGCTACGATCCCGGAAGCGACAACGGCGGTGAGCAGTGGAGGGATGCGTACTGGAACTTCGGCCAGAACCTGGTGGACATGATCTCCAAGGCGCAGGCCGAGGAGCGCTGGGATCTGCTCGGTGTCGGCATGATCCTGAAAGCGTGGGGCGTGGCAGGCGCTGACGGATCTCCACGGCGAGATCATCGTCAAGGAAGCCATCGACCAGACCAAGTTCAGCTTCAACTACGACACGCAGGAGTACGCGTACCAGGAAGTGAAGAAGCTTCTGGACAGCGCGGTCGTCCTGCTCAGACAGAACCGACGGCGCCGTCGACCAGGCCTATCTGGCCAGGGGCGACAGGATCTATAACGGCGACCGCACCAAGTGGCTGCGGTTCGCGCACGGCCTGGTGGCGCTGCACCTGAATCACTACTCCAACAAGTCCAGCTACTCGCCCGCACAGGTGATCGCCGAGGTGGACCTGGCGTTCACGGGCAACGCCGACGACGCGCTGCTGGCCTATCCGGCCACCCAGGCTACCCTCGACGACTATAACTTCTGGGGCCGCACGAGAAACAACATCACCGCGTACCGTCAGACGACGTTCATCGTCGGATTGATGGACGGCACGCAGTTCAGCGGCGCCGTGGACCCGCGGATGAGCCGAATGCTGTCCCCAGCGCCGGACGGGGTCTATCGCGGCATCAGCGTGAATTCCCAGGGTAGCTTCGGCGGGCTCGTGGCCGCCCAGCAGCCGAACAACTTATTCGGCTATGTCGGCACCGGCGGGCTGGCTCAGCCCGGCCGCTTCGTGTTCGACGATCGGGCGAAGGTTCCCGTGATGACCTACGCGCAGCTGCAGTTCATCAAGGCCGAGGCCGCGCTCCGAATGGGCGATCCAGCGCTGGCGCGGACCGCGTACCTCAGCGGCGTCGGCTCGCACATCGATTTCGTGAACGCGCGCAATCTCGACAATGCGCAGTCGCCGACGCAGATCACCGCGGCCGAGAAATCCACCTTCCTCGCGTCCCCGCCCATCGATCCGGGGGTGGGGAACCTGACGCTGTCGCACATCATGTCGCAGAAGTTCATCGCGCAGTTCGCCTGGGGACACAACGAGCTGTGGATGGACATGCGCCGCTATCACTACACCGACCTCGATCCGGTGAGCGGAGTTCAGGTATTCCGCGGGTGGGCGTCACCGACGACTCTGTACGTCGACAACGGCGGATCCATCGTTCAGCGCATCAGGCCGAGATTCAACTCGGAGTACGTCTGGAACAGGCCGGGCCTGGACGCCATCGGCGGCCTCGCCACGAACTATCACACGGTCCCTCTGTGGATCACCCAACCGTAGAGCAGAGATGAACAGACACAAATCCATAACGGCGCTGCTCTGCGCAGCCCTGCTGTCGGCGTGCGGCGCCTTCGAGAAGAACACCGTCAAGGACATCACGGGCCCGGTACCGGAGGGAGCCCGAATCCGGTTCTTCAATTTCGGCGTTGGCGCGCCAGGCGTGAACTTCTACGCCAACGAGAGGAAAGTGACGGCCATCAGCTCCGCCACTGGCGTGGAGTCCACGACCGGAGTGACGTACGGCGGCGTCGGCGCCGGCGGATTCTACTCGGCGCTCGACGCGGGCCAGTACACGCTGTTTGGAAAAATCGCGGCCGCGACGGACAAGGACCTGGCCATCTCGAGCGTGGCCGCGACGCTGGAGGCGGGAAAGAACTACTCGTTCTTCCTGAGCGGGATCTACAACACCGCGACCAAGAGCGTCGAGGGCTTCGTCGTCGAGGACAACTATTCTCCGGAAATCGACTATTCGACCGCGTACGTGAGGTTCGTGCATGCGATCTCGAATGGGAATCCGATGACGCTGTATGCCCTGAATACGACAGCCGGCTCGCAGGAGCTCGCGGTCGGCGCCGAGGTGGCGTACAGGGGAGCGGGCGCATTCACGGCGGTGCCGGCCGGCACGTACGATCTTCGTACGCGATACACCGGCTCGGCGACGAACGTCGTCATCCGCACAGGCGTTGCATTCGCGCCGGGCAGGGTCTACACCATTGGCGCCCGTGGCAATATCACGGTCACGACCGGGACGAACGTGCCAGCGCTGGATAATACGGCCAACCGCTAGAGGTCAGAAGGCAAAAGGCGGAAGGCAGAAGGCAGCGGAAGCTGCTTTCTGCCTTTTGCATTCCGTCTTCTCGAACGTAAGTGCCCGCTTGACCGTCACTTCGCCCACAGATAGTTTGCAAGGCTCTCTCGCCCTTTGGATGATCGGGGGCGTGTTGTTCATCTCGTTGAATCCGGAATGCCGACCATCAATCAGCTCGTCCGGCGTAGCCGCCGCGACGTGTCCAAAAAGGAAAAGTCGCCCGCGCTCAAGGCGAATCCGTTCCGCCGCGGCGTCTGCACCCGCGTCTACACCACGACGCCCAAGAAGCCGAACTCGGCCTTGCGCAAGGTGGCCAAGGTGCGTCTCACCAACGGGTTCGAGGTCATCGCCTATATCCCCGGCGAAGGCCACAACCTCCAGGAGCACTCCATCGTTCTCGTCCGCGGCGGCCGTGTGAAAGACCTTCCCGGTGTCCGCTACCATATAGTGCGTGGCACCCTCGACGCGTCGGGCGTCCAGGGACGCAACAAGAGCCGCTCGAAATACGGTACCAAGAAGCCCAAGGCAGGAGCCAAGTGAGCCGTCGCAAGAATGCCGTCAAGCGCCCCGTCCTGGCGGACGCGCGGTACGACAGCCAGACCGTCAGCAAGTTCATCAATGTCCTGATGTATCAGGGCAAGAAGTCCACGGCAGAGCGGATGTTCTACGCGGCGATGGACATCGTCGAGTCGAAGACCAGCCAGCCGGGCGTGAACGTCTTCAAGCAGGCGTTGGCGAACCTGAAGCCGGTGGTCGAGGTGAAGAGCCGCCGCGTTGGTGGCGCCACCTACCAGGTGCCGGTCGAAGTCCGCCCCGAGCGCCGCACGGCGCTGGCCATGCGCTGGCTCATCTCGTTCTCCCGCGATCGCGGCGAGAAGTCCATGTCCGAAAAGCTGGCCGCCGAGGTCATCGCGGCGAGCAAGGGCGAAGGGAACGCCATCAAGAAGAAGGAAGACACCCACCGCATGGCGGATGCGAACAAGGCGTTCGCGC
Source organism: uncultured Gemmatimonadaceae bacterium (assembly GCA_963724885.1). GTDB lineage: Bacteria > Gemmatimonadota > Gemmatimonadetes > Gemmatimonadales > Gemmatimonadaceae > DASPMP01. Next base: position 2,723,404 of record CAVRWG010000005.1, read on the forward strand.
ACTACCGCTGGTAAGCGGCGCCACGCCGGAATGCACAACGGGCCGGAGTGATTGTTCACTCCGGCCCGACTTTGTTTGTTCAACGGCACGGAGCGTTGCGGATCGGCGGAACGAGACCTGGACCTCGGATCATCCATATCGCGCCTCGCGCATCAGCGACCATCCGCGTGCAGAGTGTTTTCGTTACTCCGGGGGGAAGAACCCTTCGAGCGTGGGCTATCGCCGACCCCCGGGGGTGCGCGTCCAGATCACGATCACCCCGCACTCTGCCCCACCACTACTGAACGCAGGCGGGGTTTCGGCTGCCCCGCGATAGACCTCGATTCCCTCGATGTCGTGTGGCCGGAATTGAGAGAGGATGTCGGCGGAGGGAGCAACCACCTGTACGGCATCCACGAAGTATTGCACGGCGCAGTTGCGGGAGCTCGCCATCCCCGAGGACATCTGGATGGATCTCCCCATCACTCGGACCCCCGGTATCCCTCGCAAAAGCTCGCGCGAGTCGGTGACGTCGCGCTTCACGATGTCCGCGCGCGTGACGAACTTGCCGAAGCCGGACGCCCGGCGCTCGTGGAACCCACGCAATCGTTCGTCACCCGGTCGCAGTCCGGCCGCCTCCACGCTCAGCTCCGGGAGCTCCGCGATGGCGTTCAGCTCGATGCTGAGTCGAACCACGCTACCGCTCCGGAGCTGGACGATCGCCGACGCCGGCTCGTGCCCAATGGCGCGGAACCTCACGGTTCGGCTGCCGACAGGGAGCCGGTCCATCCGGTACGATCCCGCGGAGTCCGAAGTGGCGCGGTACGTCGTTCCGAGGATTTCGATCACGGCGCCGGACAGCGTCGCCCGCGATGGGAGGGAGGACACCGTCCCAACGACCACCCCGGAGCGCTCCTGCGACGAGGCGACGCTCGTCCCCGAGGCGATAGCGATGGCAGCGAGCCAGGACGGCCCAAGGCCCTTGAGCGAAAGCTGAGCACGCATGGTATCATTGATAACTCGCCGATTCATCACAATGTCAATGCCCCTTGTGACCATCCGCTTGCACCGGGGGTTGACTGTACAGCACGATGACCGGTAGCTAACCGGCTGTGAATATCCGGTTTAGCAGGATTGAGCCCGTTCAACCCCCAGGACGGGCTTCTCGCAGCTTCGACCCTCAGCGAGGCATTTCAATGACAAGACGTCGCACTTTCCCAGGTCTACTCCGCTTGCTAGCAATCGGCGCGGCCCTTCTTGTGCCACGCCTCGGCGCGGCTCAGGAACTCGCAACGGTGCAAGGCACCGTTACGGACGCCGCGACCGGCACACCCATTTCCGATGCCCGCGTGTCCATCGCGGGAACGCAGCTGCAATCGTCGACCGACGTTCGCGGCGCCTATCGCATCCCCGGCGTAAGGACCGGCGCCGTGATCGTACAGGTTCGGCGCATCGGCTATCGCGCCGCCGATGTCGCGGTGAACCTGACCTCAGGTCAAACGGCCACCACCAACGCGCAGCTCACGACGACGGCGATCACGCTCGACGAAGTCGTCGTCACCGGAACGGTGGGCGAGCAAACCCGCAAGGCACAGGCGGCGACCGTCGCGGCCATCAAGGTCTCCAGCCTCGTGGAGGTTGCCCCGATCAAGTCGGTGCAACAGGTGCTCCAGTCCCGCGTCACCGGCGTCTCGGTGCTCAGCGCGTCGGGCTCGGCGGGAACCTCCAACCAGATTCGCGTCCGCGGCGTTTCGTCCATTTCGCTCAGCAATGAGCCGCTGCTGTACATCGACGGCGTTCGCGTCGCCAGCGGTGGTGGCAATGAGTTCTTCACCGGCGGCCAGGCGTACGAGCGGATGAACGATCTCGATCCCTCGGACATCGAGTCCATCGAGCTGGTCAAGGGTCCGGCGGCCGCCACGCTCTACGGAGCCGATGCCTCGACTGGCGTCATCCAGATCATCACCAAGAAGGGACGGGTCGGCGCTGGCCGCTTCACGCAGAACCTGGGGGTCGAGTGGGGCAACATCGACCGCAACTTCGAGCCGGTAACGAACTACGGTAACTGCACCGCTGCCCACGTCGCGAACCCCAACAACCTGCTGTGCTTCGGTCAGACAGCGGGAGCGCTGGTGAGCGACAACCCGTTGCTCCGCGAAGGCGCGTTCCGCACCGGCCAGATGACCGGCCTCAACTGGAGCGGTCGCGGCGGTGGCGCGAACTACGGCTACTACACGTCGGCCAACACCGAGCGCGAAGAAGGCGTGCTCCCGAACAACCTGTTCGAGCGCATCTCCGGCCGGGTCAACTTCAACTGGATTCCGACCCCAACCTTGACCCTGGACGCGGGCGTCGGATTGAATCGCACGAATACCGACCTTCCCGACAACGACAACAACATTTTCGGGTGGATGGGTAACGCGCACCTCGGCTCGCCGACGACGCGCACGGTGGACTCCACGGGCGCCAACGGCTGGTTCGGCACCCAGCGCGACGTCAAGGCCATGCGTGCCATCGAGAACGGTCGCCAGACGCATCGCACCATCGGAACGGTGACCGCCTCGTGGCAGCCGATCTCCTGGCTGTCGAACCGGTTCATCGCCGGCGCCGACTGGGCGCGCGAAGAAGATCGGCGCTTCCTGGAGAGGAACTCGCGCGGTTCGTACGCGATCAACAACGGGCAGATCCAGGAGTCGCGCCGCGGCATCGAGCGGTATACGCTCGACTATCTGGCGAATGCGCGTCGCGAAGTCATACCCAACCTGGTCTCCAACCTTTCACTTGGCGCCCAGGTGATTCAGACGCGCAATGAGAACGTCTTCGCCACCGGTGAAGGACTGACGGTCAACTCGAACAACGTCGTCACCGCCGCTTCGCTGCGTTCGGGCGGACAGGGCGTCGCTCTGGATCGCACGGTCGGCGTCATCAGCCAGCTGCAGTTGGGCTGGAACGACCGACTCTACACACAGTTTGGCGCACGCTGGGACAACGCCTCGAGCTTCGGAACCGAAGCGACGTGGGTGTTCCTCCCCAAGATCGGCGTCACCTGGACGGCCAGCGAGGAACCGTTCTGGAAGATCACGCCGGTGAACACGTTCCGCCTTCGCGCCGCGTGGGGCACCACCGGCCGCATTCCGGGCGCCGGCGCGTCGCTCACGACGCTGCAACCCGCTCCGTACCTGGACGGCGCAATCGTCGCTCCGGGCGCGATTCCGCAGAACCCGGGCAATGACAGCCTCAAGTTCGAGCGCGGCGAAGAGATCGAGGCAGGGTTCGATGCCGGATTCCTCGACGATCGCATCGGCATCGAAGTGACGTACTTCAACAAGCGGAGCAAGGACCTGATTCTCGCTCGGCCGCTGGCTCCGTCGCAGGGATTCACGCAGAACCCCTTCGTCAACATCGGCGGCGTGGTCAACCGCGGACTCGAGATGGCGGTGAACGCGACGCCGATCAGCAGGCCGAACCTGACGTGGGATTTCCGCGTCGGCGGCAACACCCTGCACAACGAAGTCACCGACATGGGTTCCGTCGCGCCGTTCGGCACGCTCAACCGCGTCGAAAAGGGGATGCAGGTGGGCGCCTGGATCGCCAACAAGATCACCAACATCGACGAAGCCACGGGCGTGGTGACTGTGACGGAGACGCCGGTGTTCATCGGCAACGTGCTCCCGACGTTCGAGGGCCACGTGTCGAACACTGTCACTCTCTTCAAGAACTTCCGGTTCTACGGATCGCTGGACACGAAGCGCGGACACCTGGTGCGCAACTTCTCGGACTTCTTCCGCGAAACGCAGCTGGTGCGCAGCGACAACCGTCTCGTGGCCGACAAGCTCAGCCCGCGCGAGCGGCTGCGCCGGTACGGCAATCCGACCGTTGGTCAGCCGGCGTTCGTCACGCCTCTCGGCGTGGCCAAGACGGTGAACGACGTGCAGGAGGCGTATATGCAGAGCGGCGACTTTGTCCGCCTGCGTGAAGTCTCGGCCACGTATACGCTGCCGGCGACTGTCGCCGCGCGGATGCGTGCGCAGAACGCTTCATTCACGATCGGCGGCCAGAACCTGGCGCTGTGGACGGACTACGAGGGCTACGATCCCGAAGTGGTCTCCAACGCTAATGCCGCGACCAACCGGGACGACTTCTTCACGCAGCCCCCGGTGCGTCGCGTGGTGCTCAAGCTCAACCTCACGTTCTAAACTGGAGCCTTATCCAATGCGGATTCTCAAGAAGTTGTTCGGCGCTGCCGCCGCGGCTGGGGTTCTGGCGCTCGGCGCATGCGACGACTTTCTCACCGTGCCCGACCCGACGGTAATCGACGCGGATGCGCTCGACCCGGTGGCGGACGCGCCATTACTCGCCAAGTCGGCGCAGCAGAACTTCGCGCGGGCGTACGGACTGCTGATCGTCTACTCGTCGTGGATGACGGGCGAGACAGACGTGTCGGAGACCTTCCCCACCCGCAACGAGTTCGGCCGGCGCGACATCGCGATTCAGAACGGCAGTCTCAATACCGACGCGTGGTTCCCGATCTCGCAGTCGGTCGCCTCTTCTTATCTCGTCCTGGACGCCGATCTGCCGAACCCGGACAGCAACATCAACTACGCGCGGACGCATCTCGTCCTCGGATTCTCCTACGTGCTCATGGCGGAGCAGTTCTGCCGCGGCGCCGTGCGCAACGGTGGGGAGCTCAACACCGCAGCGATGTTGGATTCGGCGATCTTTCACCTCGGTCTCGCGGTCACGCGCGGCAACGGCGCCGCCGGGGCCACGCCGGCCGTTCCCGAAGGCGCTATCCTCGCCAATGCGGCGCGAGTCGGTATCGCGCGCGCAGAGCTTCAGGCGGGACGCAACGCCAACGCCATCGCGGCGGCCAACCTCGTGCCGGCCGCCTTCGTTTACAACCTGACCTACGTGGACGACCTGGCGCAGCGCGATCGGCTGGCGAACAGGATGTGGCAGTTCGTGCGTGACCGCGGTTCCATCGCGGTAGCGCCGATCTGGAGGGTGACGGACCCGCGTGTACCATGGCTCGTCACCACGGCTTTCGCTCCGCAGGACGCGTTCTACGCGGCCGACCGTGGCGTACCGTATGCCGTGCAGCAGAAGTACACGGACTACAACGTCCCGGTGCGCCTCGCCTCGAAGCTCGAGGCGGACTACATCGTTGCCGAGGCCACTGGCACCGCCGCGCAGCTGACGCTCATCGACGCTCGCCGGGCCGCCAACGGCCAGGCGGCGTACGGTGGCGCGACCGACGCGAACTCGGTTCTGACCGAGTTCTTCACGCAGCGCGGCCTTGATTTCTACCTCGAAGGCAAGCGCCTCGGTGACTTCCGCCGCCACCCGACGAACATCATCGGCGTGCCGGTGCCAGGCGCGACGTACTGGAAGCCCGGGTTTGCCCCTGTCGGCAGCGCCACGTGCTTCCCGCTCCCGGTTCAGGAAGTCGACAACAATCCCAATATCGACCCGTAGTCTGAGGACAGAGTAGTGAGGGCCGCTGGGGTCAGTTGACCCAGCGGCCTTCTCTTTTGGAGGCTCTCGGCCGCGTCCCGCGAGTGTTCTACCTGATGCGCAGGCCGACGCGGTGCGTGGACTCCGGCCCATCAAGCGCATGGTAGGCGTAGTCCAGGCTGAGGCGGTCGAACGACACGCCAGCGCCGAAGGTCAGCGGCTTGGCGCCATAGTGGCCGACCACGCGACGCGCGCCGACGCGTCCCGCAAACGCCCACCCATCGAGCGGCACGTAACTCAGCTCCACACCGCCGGCGGGAATCCAGGCTCCGTCGCGGCGGTAGGTGACTGCGGCACTCGCGGCGAGATCGAAGAAGGTCCAGAGTGGCGGCGCAAACGCGGCCGCGCCGAGTGTATAGCGGGTCGGGAGGTCGAGCGAGACGCCGTCGATGTGCAGTGGCCCGCCGAGGTTCTGCGCGGCGAACCCGAGCGTCGCGCGGCCGAAGAAGTCACGTGCCGCGCCGAGGTCGAACGCCGCGCCTCCGTCCCGCAGGCTCCCGAGCCGCTCCTCGACGTACTTGGCGGACAGTCCGATGCGGACGCTCTTGATCGGCGGCCCGGCGATGGAAACCAGGGCGGCCAGGCTGGATGCGGCTACCGGTCCGCGCGTCGCGAGGTCGGCGACCCGGGCCCGCGGGCCGGCGGTTCCGTCGCCGAAGTCGAGCATCTGTGCACCGACACCAGCGGCGCCGCCGAAGACGGCAAAGACATTGGACATCGCTGCCAGCGTGCTCGCCGAACCGAATCGTTGCGCGGACGCCGTGAGCCCGGGTTGAAGACCGATCATCGCGGGGTTGTAGAAGATCACTTCACTGCCGCGGCCCGCGACGAACGCGTCGCCCAGCGCGAGGGCTCGCGTACCCGCCGGAAGTTCCAGCACGGTAGGCCGGCCCTGCGCGCGGCCGGTCGCCGCGGCGACCGCCAGCACGAGAATCGCGCACGCGCACCGGGGGGAGGTCATGGCTGCACCTTCTCGGGGCCGCCGACCACCGCGGTGAAGAACGCGGGGTTGATCGCCGAAAGTCCCACATCGTCGAGAATCACCGTTCCGGCCACCGCGCGATCGAACACGAAGCGAATCGCCGCCAGCCTCGCCGCGTCGAAGCGCGGTTGCGTGCGCGCGAAATCGGCGAGCGGGATGACGTACGTCTGCAGAACGATCTCGTGCGTGTTCGCAAACCGCTGCTTCTCGCGCACGGCGCGCCGCATCACCTGGATCTCGAGCGGCCGGCGCGGGACGCCGTACCGGTCGAGCGCGACGCGCGCCGTATCACCGTCGGTGTCCACCACTTCCACGGTGAGGTTCACCGGCGTCGTGTCCTTGACGTCCTTCTTCGCCGGCGGTTTCGACGCGGGTTTCTTCGCGGCGGCTTTCCTGGCGCTGTCCGACTTGGTCGTGTCCACGGCGGCCTTGCGCGGACCGGGCTTGGCGTCTGTCGGCGCGAGCGAGAACTGGAGCGAGCCTGTCTGGCTCACCGACCAGGCGGCGCGAAGCGAGTCGGTGAGCGCGATGGTGTACGCCGCGGGGCGACCCTGCTTCGTGGTGTCGTCACCCGCGATGCGATTGTTCCAGCCAAGCCACACCGCGTTGGTGCCGACGTTGGCGTTACGCCAGCGCAACGGCAGCGCGGCCTCCTTCCAGCTCCCCAGGCTGTCGCCGCTCAGGCGAACGGCGCGAACCGAGCCCGTGGAAACGTTCACATCCTCCTGGAAGTCGGCGAGCGCCCTGAAGCGCGAATCCTGAAAGCGCGTGGCGTACATGGTCTTTGGCAGCCACGCGCCAATGACGCGATGATCGCGAAAGAGCGGCAAGTACTTCTCGTCGCCGTGCAGCGTCGCCTCGAGGAACGCGGAGATATAGACCTTCCCGAACTCGCGCTGTTCCTCCGGGGACACGAGGCCGCGCAGGTCCAGCGCGCGCGCGCTGGTGGGGCCGTTGTCCTGGTTGCCCCACACAGTGTTCCACTGGCCGTGGTTGGCGCGGTACATCCAGACGGCGCTCTTGAACCACGACCCGCTGTCCGTGAACGCCACACGCTGGTACTGCCGCAGCCCCGAGAAACTGGAGACGTCACCGTCGTGCGAGCCGTGGATGACGAGATAGTTCACGTTCTCGAGCGGGGTGGGACGCTGCGCCGGCTCGTACTGGCCGTCGATTGGGGCAATAGCAACGACAGCCCGTATCCCAAAGTCAAAATCGAACTTGATGGTGGCGTCGTCGGGGTAGTTGGGCAGCCGGTTGAATGCCGCCGCGACCGCGGCGGCTTCCCCGCCGCGCGAGTGACCCATGACCGCAACCCGGCCAAGGTCGACCTTGCGATGGAGCGGTCCGCCCGCCGAATCATTGAAGCCGCGCCAGGCCTCGAGGTGCTTCAGCAGCATCCAGCCGCGGGCGTCGTTTTCCTGGTTGATATTGCCGTTGAGAAAGTTCTCGTCGACCGAGACGAAGATGAAACCGCGGCTGGCCATGAGCTCCCCGAGATAGGCGTAGCCGGGGTCGGAGAAGTCCTTCATGTTGTGGTTGCCGTGGACCAGAAGCGCGATCGGGAAGGGTCCGGCGCCGTCCGGATACCAGACGCGACCGTTGACCGGCAACTTGTCGAAGCCGAACCCCCAGTACTTCTGCCGCTGCTTGCGCAGCCCCGGGTTGGGCGCGTCGGCGAACTTGCTGGCGTCCACCGTCTTCGTCCTGATTGCGACCGAGTCGCGGTACTCGACGCGTCGCCTGTCCGTGCCGCTGCCGTAGTAGAGGCGTTTGACCGTGTACGGCCCGCGGCCGGACGGGTTCGACGCCTGGAGCTTGAGTTGGCCGAGAACGACCGGGGAGTCGTCCTTGGCGAGCTTGAGGGGCTGGGCACAGGACGCGATCGCCAGGCTGATCGCGAAGACGGCTGGAACGTGACGTGGTGGGGTCATCGGGATGTCCGTGCGTGTCTGGCAGGATTAGACAACGGATCAGGCAGTTTGGACAGTCCCTGATGCATCCCGGCGCTTCCCGGCGCTTCCCGGCGCTTCCCGGCGCTTCCCGGCGCTTCCCTTCGCGTCCGGCTGAGACCAGATCGGTCCGCCTGTCGCGGCGGGCGGCCCTCGTCCCGCTGGAGTTGAGCAGCATGTGCGCGGTTGACATCACTGGCAACTCCAATAAATTCAGGTGGCTACGGAGTTTTTGGGCCGTAGCAAAAGCCCGGCGGGCTGCGCGCCGGCACTTATGGGCTCACCCGATCGAGTGGTGAGGGTAGCTGTAACCGGCTGAGCGCCCTTCCGGGCGCAACGCTCCCGAAAAGCAACGCAGGACAATTGAACGGTTGTCTGCCTGACGGCGAACAACCGCGCCATGGGTCCCCAGTCACGCTACAGTGGCGACTGCACCCGGCGATTGCGGATGGATACCGGCTCCCCTGGAGCGCCTGGTCCACCCGCGTTTTTGCTGGTAGAAGTGCGGTGTGACTGCTTGACCGTTTGACGGCTTACCCGCCGACAATCCGTCAAACGGTCAAACCACCAAACGACAGGTTTTCATAGATCAATGGCTCGCATCACTCCGCTCGATCGCTATCGCAACATCGGCATCATGGCCCACATCGATGCCGGGAAGACGACTACGACCGAGCGCATTCTCTACTACACGGGCAAGACGCACAAAGTCGGCGAGGTGCATGAAGGCACCGCGACGATGGACTGGATGGAGCAGGAGCAGGAGCGCGGCATCACGATCACGTCCGCCGCGACCACCGCGTTCTGGACCCGCAACGGCGTCGAGCATCGCATCAACATCATCGACACGCCCGGCCACGTGGACTTCACCGTCGAGGTGGAGCGTTCGCTTCGCGTGCTCGACGGCGCGGTCACGCTGCTGGATTCCGTCGCCGGCGTCGAGCCGCAGACGGAGACCGTCTGGCGCCAGGCCGACCGATACGGGGTACCAAGGCTGATTTTCGCCAATAAGATGGATCGCGTCGGCGCGGACTTCGACCGCTGCCTGACGATGATTCGCGCGCGGCTCACCCGGAATGCGTTTCCGCTGCAGCTCCCCGTCGGCTCGGGCGAGCTGTTCACGGGCCACATCGACGTCATCGATCGCAAGCAGTACATCTTCGACGAGGAGACCCTCGGCAAGAAGTTCGAGATCGTCGACGTGCCCGCGGAGTACAAGGACGCGGTCGAGAAGGCGCGGCACGACCTCATCGACCACGCGGTCGCCGTCGCGCATGACGATGCCCTGATGGAGAAGTACCTCGGCGGCGGGGAGCTCACGACCGACGAGATTCGTCGCGCGGTCCGCAAGGCGACCGTGACGGGCGCCATGGTGCCGGTGCTGTGCGGCGCGTCGTTCAAGAACAAGGGCGTGCAGGCGCTGCTGGACGCGGTCATCGACTACCTGCCCGCTCCGGTGGACGTCAAGGCGATCGTGGGGCATCTGCCGCATCACGACGAGACGACGGCGGAGCGCCCGGTGCAGGACGACGCGCCGTTCGCGGGACTGGCGTTCAAGATCGCGACCGATCCGTTCGTCGGAAAACTCACGTTCTTCCGCGTCTATTCGGGCGTGCTGAAGACGGGCTCCTACGTCTACAACTCGACGAAGGACCGGCGCGAGCGCGTCGGGCGTCTGCTGCAGATGCACGCCAACAAGCGCGAGGAGATCGAGGAAGTGCGCGCGGGCGACATCGCGGCGGCCATCGGGCTCAAGGACACGCGCACCGGCGACACGATGTGCGACGACAACCACCCGATCATCCTCGAGGCGATGAAGTTCCCGGCGCCCGTGATCGACGTGGCGATCGAACCGAAGACGAAGGCCGACCAGGACAAGCTGTCCATCGCGCTGGCGAAGCTCTCGGAAGAGGATCCGACGTTCCGCGTGCACACGGACGCCGAGACGTCGCAGACGATCATCTCCGGCATGGGCGAGCTGCACCTGGAGATCATCGTCGACCGCATGATGCGCGAGTTCAAGGTGGACGCGAACATCGGCCGTCCGCAGGTGGCCTATCGCGAGACCATCCGGAAGCGCGTCGACAAGGTCGAGGGCAAGTTCATCCGCCAGTCCGGCGGAAAGGGCCAGTATGGCCACGTGGTGATCAACGTCGAGCCGTCCGGTACGGGCGCGGGGTTCGTCTTCGAGGACAAGATCGTCGGCGGCGTGATCCCGCGAGAGTACATCGGACCGGTGGAGCAGGGGATCAAGGAAGCGCTGGAGAACGGCGTGCTGGCCGGCTATCCGATGGTCGACGTCAAGGTCGAGCTGGTGTACGGCTCGTACCACGAAGTCGACTCGAGCGAGATCGCCTTCAAGATCGCTGGCTCGATGGCGGTGAAGGAGGCGGCCAAGCGCGCGCACCCCGTGCTGCTCGAGCCGCTGATGAACGTGGAAGTCGTGGTGCCGGACGCGTACATGGGCGACGTGCTCGGCGACCTGTCAGCGCGCCGCGGCAAGATCGGCGGGATGACGCAGCGCGGCGAGGCGCAGGTGATCGCCGCGACGGTGCCGCTCTCCGAGATGTTCGGGTACTCCACGAAGCTGCGCTCCATGTCGCAGGGGCGGGCGGTGTACTCGATGGAGTTCGCGCACTACGAAGAAGTGCCGAAGAGCAAGGCAGAGGAGATCATCAGTAAGGTCAAGGCGTAGGATTGGCGGATTGACGGTTTGACGGCTTCCGGGTCAAGCCGTCGAGCCCTCAAACAGTCAAGCAGTCAAACCAGCGGTTCACACTCACAGGATCCAGATCTATGGCGAAGGCAAAGTTCGAGCGGACAAAGCCGCACGTGAACGTCGGCACGATTGGCCACGTCGACCATGGCAAGACCACGTTGACGGCGGCCCTCACCAAGGTCTCGGCCGACAAGGGCTGGGGCAACAAGTACATCCCGTACGACGAGGTCGCGAAGGCGTCCGAGTCGCAGGGCCGTCGCGACGCGACGAAGATCCTGACGATCGCCACGTCGCACGTGGAGTACGAGAGCACCAAGCGCCACTACGCGCACGTCGACTGCCCCGGACACGCGGACTACGTGAAGAACATGATCACGGGCGCCGCGCAGATGGACGGCGCGATCCTCGTGGTGAGCGCGGTGGACGGCCCGATGCCGCAGACGCGCGAGCACGTGCTGCTCGCCCGCCAGGTGAACGTGCCGAACATCGTCGTGTTCCTGAACAAGTGCGACCTCGTGGACGATCCCGAGCTGCTCGATCTCGTCGAGCTCGAGGTGCGCGAGCTGCTCAGCAAGTACGACTTCCCCGGCGACGAGGCCCCGGTGATCCGCGGCTCCGCCTCCGGCGCCATCAAGGGCGACAAGCAGTGGGTGGAGAAGATCGAGGAGCTGTACAACGCCCTCGACACGTTCATTCCGCAGCCGGTTCGCGAGACGGACAAGCCGTTCCTGCTCCCCGTCGAGGACGTGTTCACGATCACGGGCCGCGGCACGGTGGCGACCGGTCGTATCGATCGTGGTCGCGTCAAGGTGGGCGAGGAAGTCGCGCTGGTCGGTTTCGGATCGGACAAGAAGGCGGTCGTCACCGGCGTCGAGATGTTCCGCAAGCTGCTCGACTCAGGCGAGGCCGGCGACAACGTCGGCTTGCTGCTGCGCGGTCTCGACAAGAAGGACGTCGAGCGCGGCATGGTGCTGGCCAAGGCCGGCTCCATCACGCCGCACACGAAGTTCGAGGCCGAGGTCTACGTGCTCACCAAGGAAGAGGGTGGCCGCCACACGCCGTTCTTCAACGGCTACCGGCCGCAGTTCTACTTCCGCACGACGGACGTGACCGGTTCCATCGCGCTGCCGCAGGGCACGGAGATGGTGATGCCGGGCGACAACGTCCAGATGACCATCGAGTTGATCACGCCGATCGCGATGGAGGAGCAGCTGCGCTTCGCCATTCGCGAGGGTGGCCGCACGGTGGGCGCAGGCGTCGTGACGAAGATCCTGGCGTAAAAAAACATGGTTTGACGGCTTGATCGGCTTGACGGCTTCCATCCGTCCTACCGTCAAACCGTGAACCGTCAAACTCTCTTTCTCTATGGCTGGAAGAATTCGAATCCGTCTCAAGGCATTCGACCACGCGGTGATCGACCAGGCCGCGTCGGACATCGTGCGCACGGCGGAGAAAACAGGCGCGCAGGTGTCGGGACCGATTCCGCTGCCCACCAAGACGCAGCGGTGGACGGTGCTCCGGTCGCCGCACGTGGACAAGAAGTCGCGCGAGCAGTTCGAGCTCAAGACGCACAAGCGCGTGATCGACATCCTCGATTCCCGCGCGCAGACGGTGGATGCGCTCACGAAGCTGGACCTGCCGGCCGGCGTGGACGTGGAGATCAAAGTCGAATGAGCATCGGAATCATCGGTCGCAAGCTGGGCATGACCCAGATCTTCAACGAGCAGGGGCAGCAGATCCCCGTCACGGTCATCGAGGCCGAGCCGAATCCGATCGTCCAGGTGACGAAGTCGGAGAACGGCGTGCCCGGCGTGCAGCTGGGCCTGGGGACGCAGCGCCTCGCGCGCACGGACGAGAAAGGCCGAGTGCCGCGCGGCCGTCGCGCGTCGCGCGCCGCGGTCGGTCATGCGAAGAAGGCAGGCCTCGAGGCGCCGCCCGCGGTGCTGCGCGGCTTCAGCCTCGCGCCGCCGAAGGGCGGCATCAAGGGCGGGGCCAAGAACGCACCGCCGGCGCCCGAGTACAAGGTCGGTGATCTCGTCAAGGTCGACATCTTCGCCCCCGGCGAGATCGTGAAGGTGACGGGCACGTCCAAGGGTCGCGGCTTCCAGGGCGTGGTCAAACGCTATGGAATCGGCGGCGGCCCGAACACGCACGGCAACACCAAGCACCGGAGACCCGGCTCGGTGGGGCCCGGCACGGACCCGTCACGCATCATCAAGGGCAAGAAGATGCCGGGGCATTATGGCGCGGCGCGCCACACGCAGATCGGTCTGCGCGTGGAGCGCATCGACAGCGAGCGGAACCTGATCTACGTGCGCGGCGCGGTGGCTGGTCCCGAGAACGGGATCGTGACCGTCCGCAAGTCGAACTAACGGACAGCGGTACACGGTAAACGGAAGACGGAAATGGCAGACGAGAAAAACTTTCAGGCGAAGGCGTACACCGCCAAGGGCGCGTCGCGCGACACCGTGGCGCTTCCGTCGGAGCTGTTCGACGGGACCGTGCACATGCCCGCGATGCACCAGGCGGTGAAGGCGTACCTCGCCAATCAGCGCCAGGGCACTCGCCTCGACCAAGATCCGGAAGTACGTCACGGGCGGCAACCAGAAGCCGTGGAAGCAGAAGGGAACGGGGCGCGCGCGCCAGGGCTCCATTCGCGCGCCGAACTGGGTGGGCGGCGGCACGGTGTTCGGTCCCACGCCGCGCAGCTACGCGCAGTACGTGCCGCGCCAGGTGCGCGCGCTGGCCCGCAAGAGCGCGCTGAACGCGCGCGCGCGCGAGAACGCGATCATCGTCGTCGATGCTGTTCGACTTCGACGCGCCCAAGACGAAGCTCATGACGGCGCTCGTGGACAAGCTCGGCGCCGGCGACCGGAAGGTGCTGGTGCTGACGAACGGCGCGAAGCCGAACGTGTTCCTCAGCGGCCGCAACCTGCCGAACGTGCACGTGATGCCGTACAGCGACGTGTCCACGTACCACATCCTCTGGTCGGATCTCGTGGTCATCGAGGAAGGCGCCTTGAACGGCGGAACAGCGGACACTGAGTCGGACGACGACCGCGGACACGAAGGCGGACGAGGAAGGCGGCCGCGAAGAAGACCGCGCCGAAGCGTGAAGCCAAGGCGAAGAAGGCGGCCCCGAAGGCAGAAGCGAAGAACGAAAAGACCGGCCGCGAAGAAGGCCGCAAAGAAGAAGGAGAAGTAGGCGATGCCGACGAAACACGAGACGGTCGTTCGGCCGCTGATCACCGAAAAGACTTCGGCGGCCTACCAGGATCGCGGCGAGTACACGTTCGAGGTGCACCCGGACGCGACGCAAGCCGCAGATCCGCCAGGCGATCGAGGGTCTGTTCGGCGTGAAGGTCACCGGGGTCTGGACCGCGAACCAGCGCGGGAAGGAAAAGCGGATGGGGCAGCTCTGCCGGACGCCGGCCGAACTGGAAGAAGGCGATCGTGAACGCTCCGCGAAGGTGATACGATCGAGATCTTCGAAGGCTAAGGACCAGGACTGGGGATTAGATGCCAACTCGTCAATTCAAACCCGTCACGGCCGGAACGCGGTTCCGGTCGGTGCCGGACTTCACCGAGATCACGCGCAGCGAGCCGGAGAAGTCGCTGACGGAGCCGCTCACCAAGAGCGGCGGCCGCGACAATCACGGCCATATCTCGATGCGTCGCCGCGGCGGCGGCCACAAGCGGAAGTATCGCATCATCGATTTCAAGCGCGACAAGGCGGGCGTTACCGCCATCGTGCGCGAGATCGAATACGATCCGAACCGCTCGGCGCGCATCGCGCTGGTGGAGTACGCCGACGGCGAGAAGCGCTACATCCTGCATCCGCGCGGCCTGCGCGTCGGCGACTCGATCACGTCGGGCCCCGGCTCGGACGTGCGCACGGGCAACACGCTGCCGCTTGGCGGAGATGCCGCTCGGTACCGACGTGCACAACGTCGAGCTGAAGATCGGCAAGGGTGGACAGCTCTGCCGGTCGGCGGGGATGTCGGCGCAGGTCGTCGCGAAGGAAGGCGACTACGTCACGCTCCGCATGCCATCCACCGAGATGCGTCTCGTGCACGGCCGGTGCCTGGCGACGATCGGCGTCGTGGGCAACGAGGAGCACGAGCTCGTGTCGTGGGGCAAGGCGGGCAAGGCGCGCTGGAAGGGTCGTCGTCCGCGCGTGCGCGGCGAGGTGATGAACCCGGTGGATCACCCGCACGGCGGCCGCACCCGCGGTGGCCGGAACGTGGTGGACAAGTGGGGCAACAAGGAAGGCGTGAAGACGCGCAACAAGAAGAAGTCATCGCAGCGGTTGATCGTCCGCGGCCGTCGCCGCGGCAAAGCAACGCAGAGCTAAATCATGGGTCGTTCAGTCAAGAAAGGTCCGTTCGTCCAGGACGCGCTGCTCAAGCGCGTGCACGGCATGAACACACGCAACGAGAAGCGCGTCATCAAGACGTGGTCGCGCGCGAGCACGGTGCTCCCGGAGTTCGTGGGGCACACGTTCGCCGTGCACAACGGGAACAAGTTCATCCCGGTGTACGTGACGGAGAACATGGTCGGGCACAAGCTCGGCGAGTTCTCGCCCACGCGCCTCTTCCGCGGCCACACCGGCGCGCGCAAGGAAGACAAGACGGTGCCGGTGCCAGGGAAGCCCGGAGCGCCTGGTGCGCCCTCGGCTCCGGGTGCAGCGCCCGCAGCCGCCCCGGCGGCCGGCGCGGCGCCGCCTGCTCCCGGCCAAGGGAGGTAAGTCCTCATGACCGAGAAGAAGCGGAAGGCGGAAGGCGGAAAGCCGAAGGCGGCGGCGAAGAAGCGCGCCGCGAAGTCGGCGCAAGGCGCCGGCGAAGAAGACGGCCGCGGCGAAGCGGGCGGCCGCACGCCGCGCAGCCGACACGCATCGAGTACAAGCCGCGTGAGGCGAAGGCGACGCAGCGCAGCGCGCGCCAGTCGCCCTACAAGATGCGTCTCGTCATCGATCAGATCCGCGGACACAGCGTCAATGACGCTTTGTCGTTGCTGGCGTTCTCCAAGAAGCACGCGGCGAAGCAGATCGAGAAGGTCGTACGATCCGCGGTGGCGAACGCCGAGAACGCCGCGCGGTCGGCGAACGCGACGCTCGACGTGGACGACCTGTTCATCAAGTACGCCGTGATCAACGAGGGACCGAAGCTCAAGCGCTGGACGCCGGCCGCGATGGGCCGCGCCACGCCAATGATCAAGCGAACCAGCCACGTGGAGATCGTGGTCGCCGAAAGGCCAGCCGAGGGGGGCGCGCGTTAATGGGACAGAAAACACATCCGATCGGGTTCCGCCTCGGCATCAGCAAGGACTGGCGGTCACGCTACTACGCGGGCCGCGAGCTGCCGGCGCTCCTCAAGGAAGACGAGCTGCTGCGCAAGTACCTCAAGGCGCGCCTCGGTCACGCGGCGATCGCGGACATCATCGTCGAGCGCAAGCCCGGCAAGGTGGTGGTCACGCTGCACACCGGCCGCCCCGGCGTGGTGATCGGCAAGAAGGGCGCGGAAGTGGACAAGCTGCGCGACGAGCTGGCGCACCTGACGGGCAAGGAAGTCGGGATCAACGTCGAGGAGATCAAGCGTCCCGAGCTCGACGCGCAGCTGGTGGCCGACAACGTGGCGAGCCAGCTGGCGCAGCGCATCTCGTTCCGCCGCGCGATGAAGCGCGCGGTGCAGAGCGCGATGCGCATGGGCGCGCAGGGGATCAAGATCAAGTGCGCCGGCCGCCTGGGCGGCGCCGAGATCGCGCGCGTCGAAGGCTACCACGAGGGGCGCGTGCCGTTGCACACGCTGCGCGCCGACATCGACTACGCCACCTCCACGGCCAAGACCACGTTCGGCACCATCGGCGTGAAGGTGCTGGATCTTCAAGGGCGAGAAGGTCGAAGACCGCCGCGGCACCACGTACTCGACCGGCAGCTGAGGAGAGCGAACCATGCTGAGTCCGAAGCGGGTCAAGTTCCGCAAGATGTTCAAGGGCCGCACGCGTGGCGTCGCGGTGCGCGGCAGCACGGTCGCGTTCGGGTCGTACGGGCTCCAGGCAATGGAGCCGGGATGGATCACGAACCGCCAGATCGAGGCGGCGCGCGTGGCGCTCACGCGCCACATCAAGCGCGGCGGCAAGGTGTGGATCCGCATGTTCCCGGACAAGCCGATCACCAAGAAGCCGGCCGAGACGCGCATGGGAAAGGGCAAGGGCTCGCCCGAAGGCTGGGTGGCAGTGGTGAAGCCGGGGCGGGTGATGTTCGAGCTGGAAGGAATCCCGAAGGATCTGGCCATGAAGGCCATGGCGCTGGCGGCGGCCAAGATGCCGATCAAGACCAAGTTCGTGGTCCGCGAGGATTTGCACGGCGCGGGCGCAGAGGGAGGCGAGGAAAAGCACGATGAGAGCTGAGGAAATTCGCGAGTTGTCCGCGGACGACATCAAGGCGCGCGTCGCGGAGCTCGAGGAGGAGCGGTTCCGCCTGCGATTCCGCAGCGCGACCGAGACGCTCGAGAATCCGCTGCGCCTGCGCACCATCCGGCGCGACATCGCGCGACTGAAGACGGTGCTGACCGAGCGGGAGCGCGGGGAGCTGACCAGAAATGGCTGACATGACCAATACTGAAACGCTGGCGCGCGGCACGCGGAAAGAACGCGTGGGACGCGTGGTGAGCGACAAGATGCAGAAGACAGTCGTGGTGGCGATCGAGCGGCGCGTGCCGCACCCGGTGTACGGGAAGATGGTCACGCGCACGCGCAAGGTAAAAGCGCACGACGAGCAGAACTCGGCGAAGACCGGGGACGTCGTGCGCATCGCCGAGACGCGGCCGCTGTCGAAGGACAAGCGGTGGCGGCTGGTCGAGATCGTCGAGCGCGCCCGGTAGGAGGATACTTCCATGATCCAACAGGAATCGATCGTCAAGGTGGCGGACAACTCGGGCGCCAAGCGCGCCCTGGTGATCCGCGTGCTGGGCGGGACGCGCCGGCGCTACGCCGGCCTGGGCGACCTGGTCGTCATCGCGGTGAAGGACGCGCTGCCCAACGGCACCGTGAAGAAGTCCGAGGTCGCGAGGGCCGTGGTCGTGCGCACGGTGAAGGAGACGCGTCGCAAGGACGGCAGCTACATCCGCTTCGACGAGAACGCGGTCGTCATCATCAACGAACAGGGCGAGCCGCGCGCGACGCGCATCTTCGGCCCGGTCGCGCGCGAGCTGCGCGAGCGGCGCTACATGAAGATCGTGTCGCTCGCGCCGGAGGTGCTGTAAATGCGAATTCTGAAGTACCGCAAGACGCGACCGCGCGCGCGCCGTCAATCGCAAGCGGCACGCAGGACAATGCGGAACGCATCCAGATGCGCATCACGAAGGGCGACACGGTTCGCGTGATGCGGGGCGACGACAAGGGCAAGGAAGGCAAGGTCCTGCGCGTGTACCCCAAGACCGGGCGCGTGCAGGTGGAAGGCGTGAACATCGTCAAGCGGCACCGCAAGGCGCGTCGCGCGGAGGAGCAGAGCCAGATCATCGACTTCGCCGCGCCGGTCCATCACTCCAACGTGATGCTGCTCGACCCCAAGAAGGGCGAGCCGACGCGCATTCGGATGCGCATCGATGAGGACGGAACCAAGGAACGCATCAGCGTGAAGAGCGGCGACGCGATTCCGCGCAACCGCTGACCGAGAGAAGGCATATGGGAACGACAACGAAAGAAGAGAAAAAGAAGGGCGGGGGCGGCAAGAAGGGCGGCGAGAAGCGCGAGAAGGCGTCGCGGGGACCGCACGCCGGCGCCAAGCTGCCCGTGCCGCCGCCGCGGCTCCGGGCGTTCTACCAGGAGACCGTGCGGCCGAAGCTCAAGGAGCAGTTCGGCTTCGAGAACCCGCACGAGATCCCGACCATCGAGAAGATCGTGGTGAACGTCGGACTCGGCGAAGCCATCAAGCAGCCGCGGCTGCTCGACGGCATCGTCGAGGAGCTGGCGACGATCACCGGGCAGCATCCCGTGAAGAAGCGCGCGAAGAAGTCGATCGCGAATTTCGGGCTGCGCGAGGGCCAGGAAATCGGCGCGGCGGTGACGCTGCGCGGGCCGATCATGTGGGAGTTCCTCGACCGCTTCATCGCGGTCGCCATCCCGCGAATCCGCGACTTCCGCGGGCTGACCACACGCTCGTTCGACGGCCGCGGCAACTACTCGCTCGGTCTCAAGGAGCAGATGATTTTCCCCGAGATCAACTACGACGACATCGAGATGATCCACGGGATGGACATCACCATCGTGACCAGCGCGACGCGCGACGACCACGCGCTGGCGCTCCTCAAGGGAATGGGAATGCCGTTCAAGACAACCGAGGACAAGAAGCGCTGATGCCTCCGAAATCGTTGATCGAGAAGTCGAAGCTGAAGCCCAAGTTCAGCTCGCGCCGGAAGAACCGCTGCTCGCGGTGCGGTCGGTCGCGGGCGTTCCTGCGCCGCTTCGGCGTCTGCCGCATCTGCTTCAGGGAGCTGGCGCTGTCCGGGATGATCCCGGGCGTGAGAAAGGCCAGCTGGTAAGGAGAATACGTCGGACGTTCGACGTCCGGCGTTCAACGTAAGACGTAGCCGTAATCACCCAGAAATCCTCCACGTCCCCAGGGATACGAGAGGAGCGAGAGAAAACTGCATGAGCATGACCGATCCGATCGCCGACATGTTGACGCGCATTCGCAATGCGTGTCAGTCCAAGCATCGCCGCGTGGACATGCCGGTGTCACGCATGAAGACCGAGATCGCGCGCATCCTGAAGGACAACAACTTCATTCAGGACTATCAGACGCTGGAAACGGACGACGGCAAGAAGGTGCTGCGCGTCCGGCTGCGCTACGCCGCCGGTGTGCCGGTGATCCGCGACCTGAAGCGCATGTCGTCGCCCGGGCTGCGGCGGTACGTCGGCGTGCAGGAGATCCCGCGCGTTCGCAACGGGCTCGGCATGGCGATTCTCTCCACGTCCAAGGGGCTGATGTCCGACCGCGAGGCGCGCCAGACGCGCACCGGCGGCGAGCTCCTGGCGCTGGTGTGGTAGGAGGAAACAATCGATGTCGAGAATTGGGAAACTGCCGGTGGCCATCCCGAAGGGCGTGACCGTGACGGCCGAAGGCACGACGGTCACCGTGAAGGGCGCCAAGGGCGAACTGAAGAAGACGTTCCACCCGGACCTCGCCATCAAGGTCGAGGACGGGAACGTCGTGGTGCAGCGTCCGTCGGACGAGAAGCAGCACAAGTCGCTGCACGGACTCACGCGCACCCTGATCTTCAACATGGTCGAGGGCGTGACGAAGGGATACTCGAAGACGCTCGAGATCGCGGGCGTCGGGTACAAGGCGGAGCCGCGGCCCTACGGGCTGCAGTTCGCGCTCGGCTTCTCGCATGCGATCGAGTATCGGGCGCCGGCCGGGATCAAGCTCACCGCGCCGAATCCCACGACCGTTCAGATCGAGGGCGCGGACAAGGAGATCGTCGGCCAGGTGGCCGCCGAGATCCGCGGTCTGCGTCCCCCCGAGCCGTACAAGGGCAAGGGCATCAAGTACGCGGGTGAGATCATCCGCCGGAAGGCTGGCAAGGCCGGAGGCAAGTAATGCGGAGTGGCGTTCCCAAGACGGGTGCCGAGCGGCGCTACAAGCGCCACCTGCGCGTCCGCAACAAGATCAAGGGCACCGCGGAGCGTCCGCGCCTCGTGGTGTTCCGATCGCTCAAGCACATCTATGCCCAGCTGGTGGACGACACGACGAGCCGCACGCTCGCGACGGTGTCCGACCTGAAGCTGGAGCAGGGCAAGAAGGGCGAACGCGCGGCGGAGGTGGGCAAGCTCATCGCCGAGCGCGCGAAATCCGCCGGCATCACCCGCGTGGTGTTCGACCGCGCTGGCTATCGCTATCACGGCCGCATCAAAGCGGTCGCGGACGGCGCCCGGAAGGGCGGCCTGGAGTTCTAAGACATGTCAGAATCACAGAATCCTGAAGGCGGCGCTCCGGCAGCCCGACTCCGTCGCAGCCCGAACGCCCCCGCGGCGGTGGTGGCGGTGGTGGCGGTGGCGGCGGCGGTGGCGGCGGTGGCGGCGGTGGCGGCGGTCGCGGTCCGGGCGGCGGTCGCGGACCCGGTGGCGGCGGCAGAGGCCCCGGCGGCGGTGGTCGCGGCCGTGGCGGTCCGGGCGGCGGCGGCGGTGGACGCGGCCGTGGCGGTCCGGGCGGCGGCGGCGGTGGACGTGGCCGTGGCGGCCCCGGTGGCGGTGGCGGTCCTCGCGGCGATGGCCGCGGAGGGCGCGACGGCGGCCGTGGCGGTGAGCGGGGCGGCGATCGCGAAGGCAGCGAGCTGATCGAGAACGTCGTCGCGATCAATCGCGTCGCCAAGGTCGTGAAGGGCGGCCGGCGCTTCTCGTTCAACGCGCTGGTGGCCGTCGGCGACGGTCAGGGTCGCGTCGGCTTCGCGACGGGGAAGGCGAACGAAGTGTCCGAGGCGGTCCGCAAGGCCGTCGAGGGCGCGCGGCGCCATATGGTCCAGATCCCGCTGACCGGCAGCACGATCCCGCACGAAGTGATCGGGGAGCACGGCGCCGGTCGCGTCCTCATGAAGCCCGCGGCGCCCGGAGCCGGCGTGATCGCCGGCGGCGCGGTGCGCGCGATCATGGAATGCGCCGGCATCTCGCGACATCCTCACCAAGAGCCTGGGCTCGACGAACCCGCACAACATGGTGCTGGCGGCGCTGGACGGGCTGCAGCAGCTGACGACGGTGGAGCAGATCGCGCGCGAGCGCGGCGTCGAGCCGTCGTCGCATCCAGTATCGCTCGCGCGCGAAGTCGAAGGAGGCCGTCTAATGGCACGCACGTTCGTCTGGCACCCGAGTCGGGGTCCCAAGAAGGCACCGGCGTTCAAGCTGCCCAAGTCGGGGAAGGTGCGCATCAAGCAGGTCCGCAGCGGCATCGGTCATCCGGAGCAGACACCGCGCGACCCTGCGCGCGATGGGGCTCAGGCACCATCAGGCCGTGGTGATCCAGGAGATGACGCCCGGCGCTGCGCGGTCAGATCAATCAGGTGCGTCACATGATCGAAGTGACGCCGGTCGAGGGTAAGTAGACGAAATGGCGACGAAGAAGAAGGCCACGGCCGAAGCGGCGCAGGAGCGCATCGGGCTGAACAACCTGATGCCTTCGCCGGGATCGCATCGCGACCGCAAGCGGTTGGGCCGCGGCCCGGGCTCCGGCAAGGGCAAGACGTCGGGCAAGGGACACAAGGGAAGCAAGGCGCGCGCGGGTCACGGCGGCCCGGGCGGCGGCAAGCCGCATTTCGAGGGCGGCCAGATGCCGCTCACGCGCCGGCTGCCCAAGCGCGGCTTCACGCCGCCGTTCCGGGTGGAATCGCAGGTAGTCGCGCTCGAGGATCTGGCGCTGCTGGCCGGCGCCGAGGTGACGCGCGGAATCGCTGGTGGCCGCTGGTCTCATCGACGACGAACAAGGGCCCGGCAAAACTGCTCGCGAATGGCGAGATTTCGAAGGTGGTCACGGTGCGCGGCGTGAAGCTGAGCGCCGGGGCGAAAGCCAAGATCGAGGCGGCTGGCGGCAAGGTCGAAGAATAGGTGCGGGGTGCTAGGCGGTGCGCGCTAGGCGTACTGGAGTCATGAGGACTGACGACTAATGGCACAATCCAACGCGGCGCAGGCGGTCGCGAACATTTTCAGAACGCCGGAGCTGAAGGAGAAGATCCTCTTCACGCTCCTCTGCCTGCTGGTGTACCGCATCGGCGCGCAGATCACGGCGCCGGGTGTGGACTCGCAGGCGCTCCTGGACTTCTTCCGGAACCAGGGGAGCGGCGGCCTGCTGGGTCTGTACGACCTGTTCACCGGTGGCCAGCTCTCGCGCGCGACGGTCTTCGCGCTCGGCATCATGCCGTACATCTCGGCCAGCATCTTCGTGCAGATCGCGGGCGCGGTGATCCCGCAGGTCGAGAAGATGCAGAAGGACGAGGAGGGGCGGAAAAAGCTCAATCAGTGGACGCGCTACGGCACAGTCGTGCTGGCCTGGGTGCAGGCGTGGGGCTTCGCGCTCTTCACGCAGTCGCTCCAGGACGTCGTCGCGCACTCCCGGGTTCGGCTTCCAGGTGCAGATGGCGTTCTTCCTCACGGCCGGCGCCGTGTTCGTGATGTGGCTCGGCGAGCAGATCACGGAGCGCGGCCTGGGGAACGGCGCGAGCCTGATGATCTTCTTCTCGATCGCGGAGAGCATCTGGCCGGGCATCCTGCAGACGTTCCGCTTCGTGAGCACGGGCGCGGTCGGCGCGTTCTCGCTCGTCGTGCTCATCGCGCTGATGGTCGCCGTGGTCGCGGGCGTGGTCGCGGTGACGATGGCGGCGCGCAAGGTGCCCATCCAGATCCCGCAGCGCACGATGGCGCGCGGCCGCATGCGCGAGGCGTCGCGCAGCTTCATCCCGCTGCGCATCAACTCCGCCGGCGTGATGCCGATCGTGTTCGCGCAGTCGGTGATCGTCGTGCCGGGCGCGATCGCGCAGTTCTGGGGCGGGGCCTCGGCGCAGCAGTTCGCCGAGTACTTCAACCCCGGCACGACGCTGTACTTCGTGCTGTCGGCCGTCCTGATCATGTTCTTCACGTACTTCTACACGTCCATCATCTTCAATCCGGTGGACATCGCGGAGAACCTGAAGAAGCAGGGCGGGTTCATTCCCGGCGTGAAGCCCGGCACCAAGACGGCGGAGTACATCGACGACATCGTGACGAAGGTAACCCTTCCCGGCGCGCTCTTTCTCACCGCCATTGCGCTGCTGCCGATGTGGATTCAGGGTCTCGTCAACATTCCCTTCGCGTTCGGCGGCACGTCCCTGCTGATCGTCGTCGGCGTCGCGCTGGACACGCTTCAGCAGATGCAGCAGCACCTGCTGCTCCGCAAGTACGACGGGTTCATGAAGAAGGGGCGAATCAAGTTCCGCGGCAGACAAACGACGGGCGGCTTTTAGAGGGAATAGGGAATAGGGCACAGCAAAGGCGGGAAATGGAAAGGGAATGGGAATGGCGATGAGTGGCGAGATCGATCCGGTTTCCTTTGCCCTTTCCCGTTTCCCTCTCCCTTTCCCGCCAGTAGTAGTTGCCCCATTTCCTGATCCCCAATCCCCAATCCCTGCCGTTAATGAACATCCTCCTCTTCGGCAAACCGGGCGCGGGAAAGGGGACGCAGGCCCCCGAGTTGGCGAAAGCGCTCGCCGTGCCGACGCTCGCCACCGGTGACGTGCTGCGCGCCGCCGTGCGCGAAGGCACTCCGATGGGCAAGAAGGCCAAGGAGTTCATGGATCGCGGCGACCTGGTGCCGGACGACGTGATTCTCGGCATCGTGGGCGAGACCCTGGCCCGTCCCGAGTACGCCCGCGGCGTCATTCTCGACGGCGTGGTCCGGACGGTCCCGCAGGCCGAAGGGCTCGAGCGGGTGCTCGCGGGCCTGGGCGGCCGCAAGCTGGACGCCGTGCTCTCGTTCGACATCGAGAACGACGAGATCGTGCGACGCCTCACCGGGCGCACGGTGTGCGAGAAGCTGCCAGACGCCCTACACGGGACGCAAGCCGGGCGACGCCTGCGAGAAGTGCGGCGGAAGGCTGGTGCGTCGCAAGGACGACGATCCGGAGGCGATCCGGAATCGGCTGGCAGTCTACGACACGCAGACCGCCCCGGTATTCTCGTGGTACTCCAGGAAGGGCGCCCGCGTCGTCACGGTGGACGCGACGGGACCGGTACCAGACGTCACTTCGCGCGCGCTCAAGGCGCTCGGCCGCTGAGCGCCGCCACGACTCCCGTGATCCAGCTCAAGTCGGTCCGCGAAATCGAGCTGATGTCCCAGGGCGGCGAGATTCTGGGGCAGACGCTGCGCAAGTTGCGGGAGTCTGTGCAAGCGGGCATGACCACGGCGGACCTCGACGAGATCGCCGAGACGTTCATCCGGGGCCACGACGGCGCGACACCGGCATTCAAGGGGCTCTACGGCTTTCCCGGCAGCATCTGCACGTCCATCAACGACGAGATCGTGCACGGAATCCCGTCGAGGAAGCGCGTGCTGCGCGACGGCGACATCGTCTCGCTCGATGTCGGCGTGGGCTACCGGGGGTTCTTCACCGATTCCGCGATCACGGTGGCCGTGGGCGCGATCGACGCGCGGAAACAGAGGCTTCTGGCGGTCACCGCGGAAGCGCTGGAGGCGGGCATTGCGGCCGCGCGCGTCGGGAACCATATCGGGGACATCGGGGCCGCGGTGCAGGCCGTGGTCGAGGCGGCGGGGTTCAGCGTGGTGAAGGACCTCGTCGGGCACGGCATCGGCGTCGAGTTCCACGAGGAGCCCCAGGTGCCCAATTACGGGAAGCCCAGGCGGCGCGAGAAGCTGGTGCCGGGGCTGACGCTGGCGATCGAGCCGATGGTCAACGTCGGTGGCCCGGCAACGCGTACTCTATCGGATCGATGGACGATCGTAACGGCGGACGGCTCGGCGTCGGCGCATTTTGAACATACCGTAGCCATAACCGAAAACGGTCCCCGGGTGCTAACCAGGCCTGAAAACTGACATCCTGAACTACGTGGAATCTGGTTTAGAGAGGTGAGGGTCGAGGGAGTGAGAATCAGCTGTGAGCAATGAGGAGACGACCTCGCGCCTCACGCCTCGCTTCCTGATTCACGCATCCTCGACCCCGAACCCTCTAAACCAGATACCACGACGTTCAGCTGTAATTAGTCGCAGTCGAACCCCTTCCAGGTATCGGTATGCAGCGTCTTCGTCTTTGGCTTCTTCTCGGCCTGTTGGTCGTCATCGGATCAAATCAGGCCCTGGCGCAGGGCAAGATCACCACACCGAAGGAGTTCTTCGGCCACAACATCGGCGACGACTACTGGCTCGCGAACTACGACCAGTTCACAGCCTACTGGCAGAAGCTCGACGCCGAATCCGACCGCATGCGCGTCTTCGAGATCGGCAAGACCGCCGAAGGACGTCCGCAGCTGGCGGCGATCGTCACCGCGCCGGCCAACTTTGCGAAGCTCGATCGCTACAAGGAGATTGCGCGTCGTCTCGCGCACGCCGAGGGGATCGACTCCGCGCAGGCGCGCGCGCTGTCCAGGGAAGGAAAGGCGGTCATCTGGATCGACGGCGGCCTGCACGCCACCGAGGTCCTCGGCGCGCACCAGCTCATGGAGACGAGCTATCAGTTCGTGAGCAAGACGGACGACGAGACGATGCGGATCCTGAACGATGTCATCATCGTCTTCGTGCACGCCAACCCGGACGGGATGCAGCTCGTGTCGAACTGGTACATGAGCGAGTCGGACACCCTGCGCCGCAACACCCAGATTCCGCGGCTGTACCAGAAGTACATCGGGCATGACAACAACCGCGACTTCTACATGTCGGCGCAGCCCGAGAGCCAGAACATGAACCACCAGCTGTACTGGGAGTGGTTTCCGCAGATCATGTACAACCATCACCAGACCGGCCCAGCCGGCACGGTGATGTTCGCGCCCCCGTTCCGCGATCCGCACAACCCCAACTTCGATCGGCTCATCGTGACGGGAATCGATCTCGTCGGCGCGGCGATGCACAATCGCTTCGTGGCCGAGAACAAGCCCGGCGTGGTGATGCGGCGCGGCGCGGGCTACTCCACGTGGTGGAATGGCGGCCTGCGCACGACCGTGTACTTCCACAACATGATCGGTCTGCTCACGGAGACCATTGGCAACCCGACGCCGATGCGCATTCCGCTCGTGCCCGGTCGTCAGGAACCCACCGCCGACCTGCCGTTCCCAATCGAACCGCAGGAGTGGCATTTCCGGCAGTCGATCGATTACTCGGTGACGGCGAACTACGCCGTGCTCGACATCGCGTCGCGGTATCGCGAGACCTTCCTGTACAACATCTGGCGGATGGGGACGAACTCCATCGAGCGCGGTCGCAAGGACACGTGGACGGTCTCGGGACCCGAGGTCGACAAGCTGCGCGCCGCCGCGGACAGCGCTCGCCGCGTGGCGCAGGCAGGCGGTCAGGCAGGCGGTGGCGGCGGTGGCGGCGGTGGCGGCCAAGCTGCAGCGAATCCCGTCCTGTTCGAAAAGATCCTCAAGGACCCGACGGATCGTGATCCGCGCGCGTACGTGCTGTCCGCCGCGCAGACGGACTTCCCGACGACCACGAAGTTCATCAACACGTTGCGCCACGTCGGCGTGACGGTGGAGCGCGCCACGCGTGACTTCACGATCGGCGCGAAGACCTATCCTGCCGGATCATACGTCGTGCCGATGGCGCAGGCGTTCCGGCCGCACGTGCTCGACATGTTCGAGCCCCAGGAGCACCCCAATGACTTCGCCTTTCCCGGCGCGCCCCCGACGCGACCGTACGACAACGCCGGCTACACGCTGGCGTACCAGATGGGAGTCGAGTTCGACCGCGTCCTGGATGCGTACACCTGTCCCTGCGAGCGCATCACCGGATTGGCGTCGACACCCGCGGGAACGGTCGCGAACGCGCGCGGCGCGACAGGCTTCATCCTCACGCCGAAGCAGAACGACGCATTCATCGCGGTAAGCCGCCTGCTGAAGGGGAACGCGTCGGTCAGCCGCCTCACCGCGCCGTTTACCTCGGGCGGACGCACATATTCCGTTGGCAGCTTCTATGTCGCATCGTCCGGCAACGTTGCTCAGATCGTGGCGGAAGCGACCCGCCAGCTGGGTATCCGCGCTGAAGGCGTGACGTCGCGTCCGCCGTCCATCGCGCCCGTACGCATGCCGCGGATTGCGCTCTGGGACACCTACGGCGGCTCGATGCCTTCCGGATGGACGCGCTGGATCCTCGAGCAGTACGAGATCCCCTTCACCCTGGTTTACACACCGGAAGTAAACGCCGGGAACCTGCGCGCCAAGCATGATGTCCTCGTTCTGGTGGACGGTGCCGTGCAGGCGCCTGGTGGCGGTGGAGGCGGCGGTGGCGGTGGAGGCGGTGGCGGCGGCGGTGGCGGCGGTGGCTTTGGCGGGCAGCAGCGCCAGCCGCCGGAGCCGTTCCGCCACATGGTGGGGCGCATCAACCAGCAGAGCGCGCCACAGATCCGCAGCTTCATCGAAGCCGGCGGCGAGGTGGTGACGATCGGCAGCTCGACGGATCTGGCGTACATGCTGGCGCTGCCCGTGAAGAACGCGCTCGTCGAACGCACGGCGTCCGGCGAGGAACGTGAGCTGCCCGGCGAGAAGTACTACATCCCCGGTTCAGTGCTGCGCGTCGCCGTGGACACGACCGCGTCGATCGCGTGGGGATCTGCCGCGGCTGTGGATGTATTCTTCGAGAACAGTCCGGTGTTCAAGCTCGACGCCGATGCGAACGCCAAGGGCGTGCGCACGATAGCATGGTTCGATTCACCGACCCCGCTGCGCAGCGGCTGGGCCTGGGGTCAGGCTTACCTCAACGGAGCCGCGGCCATCGTCGAGGCGCGCATGGGGCAGGGATCGCTCTACCTGTTCGGACCGGAGGTCTTGTTCCGCGCGCAGCCGCACGGGACATTCCGGTTCTTCTTCAACGCGCTGCTCGATCCTAGGCGATCGCCCGCTCCACCAGTGCCGTGACGGACTGAACGCGCTCCGACGCCAGCTCCAAAAGGCGTCCGCACTCTTCCACGAGGCGGGCGCCTTTTGCTTTGGCATCGTCGTCGAGCGCGCCCACGTTGATCCGCACGTTGTAGACGGCGCCCTTGCACGCGGCCTCGGCCAGAAGTGCGGCGACGCCCGCGTCCGACACGGCGTTCGTGTTGCCCCGCGCCGCGACCGCCGCCGACAGCTCCAGCACCCGCACGCAAGCGCGCGCCGTTTCGAGTGGGACCTCGGCCGCGCCGAGCAGGGCGGCGGTCACCGCCTCCTTCTTCACGGCGGCGTCCGCGGGTGACTCGGCGGGCAGCTTGTACGCGCCCATCACCTGCGAGTACGCCTCGGCGTCCCGCTTCATGAGCGACGACAGCTCGTTGACCAGCTCCGCGGACTGGAGCGCCACCTCCTTCATCTCGCTCTCGGCCGCGGCGTACTTCTTCTTGCCGATCGTGAGCCCGGCCACCATCTGGGCGAGCGCCGCCCCGAGCGCTCCCGCGTGCGCCGCGACGCTGCCGCCGCCGGGGGCCGGAGTGGGCGCCGCCACCGAAGCGACGAACGACCCCAGCGATTCACCGCCCTGGACCGCCTCGCGCACCTTGTGCTCGAGCACCATGTCCGGCGAGAAGTCGCGGAGCTGCACGTGCCGTGCGGCCGTCTCGAACAGTGCGCGCTCGGGCACGAGGCCCACGATCTCACTCCAGGTGGGCGACACGCCGCGCGCCTGCGCTTCCATCTTCACCGTGTCGTAGGCGCGATATAGCGGCGTCTTCTCGGTGTCCACCAGGTTCATGGACACCTGCGCCTGGCCGTCCACCTCGAGACCCAACCCTTTCACGTAACGCAGGCCGCCCGACGAACCGCGGACGGCCTTGGCGACTTCCTTGGCGACGGCGACGTTCTTCGCGTCCCCGAGGTAGACGTTGTATGCGACGAGGAACGGGCGCGCGCCGATGGCGACGGCGCCCGCCGTCGGGTGCACCTTGCGCGGGCCGAAGTCCGGAACGCGATTCGGGCTGGCCGCGATCTCGTCGCGCAGCCCCTCGAACTCACCGCGGCGGATGTCGGCCAGGTTCTCGCGGTCGGGGCGCGTGGCGGCGCGCTCGTACAGGAACACCGGGATCTCCAGCTCGCGTCCAACGCGCTCGCCCAGCGCCCTGGCGAGGACGATGCAGTCCTCCATCGTGCTCCCCTCGAGGGGGATGAAGGGAACGACGTCGGTGGCACCCATGCGCGGGTGCTCGCCCTGGTGTTTCGTGAGGTCGATCGCGTCGCGCGCCGTCCGGATCCCGGCGAACGCGGCGTCCACGGCGCTCTCCACCGGCGCGACGAACGTGACGACGGTGCGGTTATGAGAGTGGTCGGATGAGACGTCGAGGAGGTGAACGCCGTCCACGGCCGCGATTGCGTCCCGGATCCGCTTGACGACCTCGGGGCGGCGGCCTTCGGAGAAGTTGGGGACGCACTCTACCAGTTTCATTCAGGAAAACCTTACGGCGGACATAACGGCGGACATAACGGCGGATATAACGGCGGACATAACGGCGGACATGACGGCGGACATGACGGCGGACATGACGACGACCTGTCGTCGATAAGGCTAACTACGCTGTGTCCGAGACGGCAGGAATGTCCGGTTCAATGTCCGGTTCTATGTCCGCTTCCTTGTCCGCCCTTACGTCCGCTGTTGCAGTTGTTCAAGAAGCCACGCGTGCAGCACCGGATTGCCTGCGACAATCGGCCCATGCGCGACCGGAGCCTCTCGTCCCTCGAGATCGGTCACCAGTCCACCGGCCTCGCGAACAATCAGGATCCCCGCCGCCACGTCCCACGGTGCCAGCCTGTACTCCCAGAACGCCTCGTATCGCCCGCACGCCACATCGCAAAGATCCAGCGCAGCCGACCCGGCGCGTCGCAGTCCCGCCGCCTGCTCCATGAGTCGCGGGAGCACCTTCATGTAGGGCTCAATTCCTTCGCGGTGCTTGAAGGGGAAACCCGTGCCCAGCAGGGCGCGCGCCGGGTCGGTGATGCTCGAGATGCGGATCGGTTGCCCATTGCGCCGCGCTCCCGACCCCGAGGCCGCCGTGAACAGTTCTCCGTTGGCCACGTTCAACACCGCACCCGCCACCGGCGCGCCGCGCGCCAGCGCGGCAATCGAGACGGCGTACCACGGGAATCCATGCAGGAAGTTCGTGGTGCCGTCCAGCGGATCGGCGACGAAGGTCAGCTCGCCCCCGAGCGCTTCCCTGGGCGACGATTCCTCGGCGACGAGCACCGCGTCGCCGTGGCGCTCCGCGATCACCTGCGCCAACGCGGCCTCCGCGTCGCGATCCACCTGGCTCACGAAATCCGAGGGGCCTTTCACCTCCCAGCGGACCTCGCCCAGCTTGAGGGAAGCGGAACGGACGACCTCCGCGGCGCGGACTGCCGCCGCCACGCACGTGGCGAGCAGGTAGCGGGGCTCGTCGCGGGAGTCTCGCGCCCTTGAGCTGCGCGCAAGACTGCCATCGCGCGCTCGCTCACCTTCGGTTGAGCTGCGCGCAACAGTGCCATCGCGCGCTCGCTCACCTCCGGTTGCTTGCCCTGTGTTTTCGGCGCTCCTACCTTCACTTGATGTCACGGATTTTCAGCGGTATCCAGCCCTCGGGCGAGCTGCACATTGGCAACTACCTGGGGGCCGTGAAGAACTGGGTGCGGCTGCAACACCAGTACCCGACCATCGTCTGTATCGTTGATTATCACGCCATCACCGTCGCGTACGATCCGGACCAGCTGCGCGCGCGACGGCGCGACATGGCGCTCTCCCTGCTCGCCGCGGGCATCGATCCCGACGTCGCGACGCTGTTCGTTCAGTCGGCGGTGCCGGAACATACCGAGCTGGCCTGGATCTTCAACACGATGGCGCCGCTCGGTGAGCTCGAGCGCCAGACCCAGTTCAAGGAGAAGGCGCAGCGTCAGGAGAGCATCAGCACCGGGCTGCTGACATATCCCGTGCTCCAGGCAGCGGACATCCTGCTGTACCACGCCGACCTGGTGCCCGTCGGCGAGGACCAGGTGCAGCACCTCGAGCTGTCGCGCGTGGTGGCGCGCCGTTGGAACGCGCAATTCGCCGGCGGCGAGCCGTATTTCGCCGAGCCGAAGCCGCTGCTGTCGCCCACGCCGCGCATCATGGGCCTGGACGGCCAGGCGAAGATGTCGAAGTCGCTCGGCAACACGGTCGGCCTGCTCGAGCCGGCAGAGGCCATCTGGGAGAAGCTGCGCCCGGCGGTCACGGATCCCAAGCGCGTGAAGCGCACCGATCCGGGAACGCCGGAGGTGTGCAATATCTTTCATCTGCACAAGGCGTTCAGTCCCGCTGCCACGGTCGAGCACGTCGCAGTGCAATGCAGCACGGCGGGCTGGGGCTGCATCGACTGCAAGAAGGTTCTCCACGAGTCGATGATGACGGAATTGACTCCGATCCAGACGCGTGCCAGGGAGCTCAAGGCGAAGCCGGAGCTCGTGAACGATGCCCTCGCCAGCGGCGCGGCGAAATGCAGCGCGATCGCGAAACGGACGCTCAGTGAGGTGCGGCACATGATGGGCATCGACTGAGGTCGGAGGCTCCAGCCTCCAGCCTCCAGCCTCCAGCCTCCAGTGGGCATGCCGTATGCGTTTTCGCCCGAGTGGAGGTGCCGGACGAATGCGGTACTTACGGTCCATCCTGGCGCGGTTTCGCGCATGGCAGATGAGAAGGAAGATCGGGAATGCTGTGGGTCCGTTCCTGCTGCATTCGTTCGGGCCTTCGATTTATCGCGATGTGACACGCAACGGAGTACGCGTGTACAGCCTGTGCGGCGGATGCGGCGCGCGCCTGCCCTGCAGCGCGACCCTGTGCGAAGAATGCGCGCAGGGGCCGCACACCTCGGCCTTCTAGCGCGCCGGCCGCCAGCCGCATACGATTTGCACGTGACGTCCTCGTCGTATCCCGAGGATGTCATGAAGAGAACCGGACCCGTCGGTGTCGTGTCGCTGGTGTGCGTGACGTGCGGCAACGAGCACACCTACGACGAGGTAGTGCCATCGGCCCTGACGTGCGAGAAGTGCGGCGGTACCGTCTTCAGGCAGTTCGCCACCCCTACCGAGCCCGACGAGGCGACGATCGCGCAGCTCGAGGAGCAGGCCCGCAGCATCGCGCTGGACGACGGAGCGCCGCAGACCGCGGCGGACGACGTCCACGACCTCGACGCGCGATAACGATCGCGACTCGCGGGCGGGAGTGAGTCATCCCCGCTCTCACCGCAGTGACCGACCTGCCGGACGTGATCGCCACGCTCCGGCTGGATCTGCTCCTCAAACTGGGTCTCGCGGTTCTCCTCGGCGGCGTCATCGGGCTGGAGCGCGAGATCGCCGGAAAGCCCGCGGGGCTGCGCACCAACATCCTCATCTGCGTGGGAGCCGCGCTGCTCACCGACGTCTCCATGCACATCGTCGTGGGCGCCGACGGCACCCGCCTTGGCGACCCGTCCCGCCTGGCCGCCCAGATCATCACGGGCGTCGGGTTCCTTGGTGCCGGGACGATCATGCAGGCGCGCGGCACGATCACGGGGCTCACGTCGGCCGCGACGATCTGGGTCGTGAGCGCGATCGGCATCACCGTGGGCGCCGGCGCGTTCCTCGAAGCCGCGGGCGCGGGACTGCTGGTCGCGCTGGTCCTCGCGGGTCTCGGCAATATCGAGCACCGGCTGCGGCGCGCGCGGCGTGTGCTGAGCTGCACCATCCGCGCGAAGCCCGGATTCCCATTGACGGAGCTCGAGTCGATGCTGGGCACCAGCGGCATTTCCATCACGAGCCGGCGAGTCTTCGACCACGCGGAGGACCGCACTTTCGAGCTCAAGCTGTCGGGACCGGCGCGCCAGTACGACATCGTCACCGAGAAGCTGCTGACGCACGAAGATGTCTACGGGGTCCACATTGGCTGACGACGGCGGCTCGCGGCTGCTGGTCGTGGACCTGGCGGCGCGATCGAAGAACTGGGCCCTGACGCCCGAGGGCGAGCGCACGATCATGGACGCGGCGCCGCCGGGTTGGCGGGTGCACGTCGTCCGGGCGCTCACGAGCTCGGATGGCGACGGCCCGCGCGAGCCGAGCGCGGAGTCCATGGACGCCATCCGCGAGGCGGAGGTGTACTTCGGGTTCGGTGTGCCGCGACCGTTGTTCCTGGAAGCGCGCCGATTGCGCTGGGTGCACTCCGCCGCCGCCGGAGTGGGGAATGCGCTTTTCCCCGACATGGTGGCGAGCGACGTCCGGCTCACCAACTCGGCAGGCGTGCACGCGGTACCGATCGCCGAATACGTCGTGGCCGGGGTGCTGCACTTCTTCCGCGGGCTCGACGTCGCCGCCGAGCAGCAGCGAGCGGCGCGCTGGGACAAGCACTTCTTCGTGTCCGACCACACGCCGGTGCGCGAGGTGGCCGGCGCGCGGGTGCTCATTGTCGGCGCCGGAGGCATCGGCGGACAGGTAGCGATCCGGCTCGCGGCGCTCGGCGCGACGTGCACGGGCGTACGTCGGCATCCCGAGCGGGGGGCGCCCGACGGTTTCATGCGCATCGTGGGACCGGACGCCATCGACGGCGAGCTACCCGGAGCGGACGTGCTTGTCCTTGCCGCACCGCTCACGTCGGAGAGCCAGGGGCTCATGACCCGGGAGCGGCTGGCGACACTCCGCGAAGGGGCGATTCTGGTGAATGTGGCCCGCGGCGCCCTCGTGGACGAGAACGCGCTGGCGGACGCGCTGCGCGACGGCCGGCTGCGCGGCGCTGTGCTGGACGTCTTTCGCGAGGAGCCCCTGGCGCCCACCAGCCCGCTCTGGTCGCTGCGAAACGCATTGCTCACGCCGCACATCTCGCCGGTGTCGCCGGGCCGCTTCTGGCCGCGCGCGCTGGAGGTGTTCCGCGACAACTGGAGCCGGTATGACCGCGGCGAGCCGCTGCGCAACCTGGTGGACAAACGGGCAGGATACTGAGGACCGGTTTGACGGTTCACGGTTTGACAGTCGAGCCGTCATACCGTCATACCGTCACAAGTCGTTCAGGTTAGAATTCATCCTGCGATGCCGATCTCTCTCAGGGGCATTTTCGGTCCCGTCACGACACCGTTCGCCGAGAACGGCGAGCTGGATCGCGCGGCGTTCGAGCGCAACGTGCGCGCGCACGTGCAGCACGGGCTGCGCGGCGTAGTCGTCGCTGGCTCCACGGGCGAGGCGGCGCTCCTCGACGAACGCGAGCGCGAGTCCCTGGTCGAATGGGCGCGACAGCACGTGCCCGGCGATCGCGTGCTGGTCGCGGGCGCAGGCGCCGAGTCCACGCGCACCACGCTGGTGTACGCGGGGCGCGCGGCCGAACGCGGCGCGGACGCGGTGCTCGTCGTCGCGCCGCACTACTTCGGCGCCAACATGACGGAAGCGGCGTTGCGCGGCCACTACCTCCGGATCGCGGACGAAAGCTCGGTGCCGGTGGTGCTGTACAACATTCCCAAGTACATGCACTTCAGGCTGTCGAACGCGCTGGTGCAGGAGTTGTCTCGCCACGAGAACGTGGTCGGCATCAAGGACAGCTCGGGCGACCGTGACTCGCTGCAGGCGTATCTCGAGTCGCAGAACGATGCGTTCACGGTGATCACGGGCAGCGGCCAGCTCTGGAGGACGGCGCTCCAGATGGGCGCCGGCGGCGGCATCCTGGCGGTGTCGCTCTTTGCGCCGTCGCTCAGCGCCGCGGTGTGGGACGCAGTGGGCCGCAAGGACGCCGCCACCGCCGACGCGCTCCAGGAACGCCTCACGCCGCTCGCGAAGGTGATCGTCGGGGAGCTGGGAGTGCCGGGCGTGAAGGCAGCGCTCGATAGCGTGGGTCTGCGCGGTGGCGCCCCACGCTCGCCGCTGCTCGCGCTCGGGCGGCCGGAGCTGGAACGTGTACGCGCGCTGCTTCGCGACGCGGAGCTTTCCGTCGCCGCCTAGGTCTCGGCCACGAGCGAAGCGAACGATCTGCTCTCGGCGCTGGCCGACGGGCCGAGACCGACCGGGGGCAGTGCGATCGAGACGTCGCGCGCCCGCTGCGCGGCCGAGCTGACGGGGCTCGGCTTCGAGGTACGCGAGCAGTCGTTCGAATTCTCCGAATTTCCCGGCCGTTTCGCGACGCCGCTGCTCGGAGGCGCGGGCGCGTTCGCCGTCGGAGCGGCGGGCCACTTTGGCGCGCGCGGCATTCGTATCCTGCCGCTGATCATTATGGCGGTGGGCGCGCTCACGCTATATGCGGCGGGACAGTGGTTGTCGAAGCGTGGCGTGCTCGGGGCGCCGGTCCTCAGGAGGCGCGGTGTGAACCTCGAGGCGACACGACCGGGCAGCGCGCCGCGCATGTGGCTGTGCGCGCACCTGGACACCAAGTCGCAGCCGATACCGACTCTCGTGCGCATCGCCGGCGTCGTGGTCGAAGGTCTCGGATTCGCGCTCACGCTGGCCCTCGCGATCGCCGCGGCGCTCGGCGTTGCGGCGCACGCGGCGCTCTGGGTGTTCGCCGCGGCCGTGACACTCGTCGGCGCGGTGCCCGTAGTCCTGAGCATGGTCGGTTCGCGCTCGGCCGGTGCGTTGGACAACGCGTCCGGCGTCGTCACGGTGCTGCTCGCCGCGCGACGACTCGGCGATCAGCCCGGCGTCGGCGTGCTGATCACCGACGCGGAGGAGCTGGGGCTGGCCGGTGCGCGCGCATGGTGTCGCTCGCACGAGAAGAAGGTTGTACTCAACTGCGACGGGGTGGACGACGACGGCGCGATCCAGGTGATGTTCACGGGCCGCCGTCCGGCCGCATTGCTCGGGGCCGTCGCGCGCGCGTCCGCGGGCAGCGGCATTCCGCACCAGGCGCGTCGGTTGGCGTTGGGCGTGCTCACCGATTCCGTCGCGTTCGCCGACGCCGGATGGTCCGCGGTGACGTTCAGCCGCGGATCCTTGCGCTCGTTCGGCCGCGTTCACAGCAGTCGGGACGACCTCTCCCGGCTCCGGGGGGACGGGCTCGAACCGACAGCGACCCTCCTGGCCGGGAGTGCGCGGGTGTTGCTAACAAGCGTCCAGGCCGTCAAGCCGTCAAACCCGGGACCGGAGTAGCTGATGGAAGTCCTCATTCTCGCCGTCGTGCTCCTGTTGTCGCTGCTCATCATCCCGCTCGGGTTGCCGGGCACATGGGTGATGATCGCGGCCGGCGTCGGCTATTCGCTCCTGGTGAAAGGCAGCATCGGCTGGCCGGCGCTGGTCGCGGTGACGCTGATCGCAACCGTGGCCGAGATCCTGGAGTTCACGCTGGCCGGCCAGTACGCGCGCAAGTACGGCGGGTCGAAACGCGCCAGTTGGGGCGCGATCATCGGTGGCACGGTAGGCGCGTTCGTGGGAGTGCCGGTTCCGATCGTCGGACCCGTCATCGGCGCGTTCGGCGGGGCGTTCGCGGGCGCGCTCGTCGCCGAGTTCTCCCGTGGCACCGGTGCGGCGGCGTCCACCCGCGTGGCGACGGGCGCGCTGATCGGGCGCGCGGTGGCGTCGGCGATGAAGGTGGGGGCGGGGATCGTCATCGCGGCATGGCTCATGGTCGCGGCGCTGGGTTGACGGGGATATGGGATACAGGATGTGGGCGCGTGGAGAAGCCCTACGCCGGACCCATATCCATATCCTGTATCCCATATCCGCTCCTCGAGCGTTCGTTGACTCTCTCCGGCGGGTGAGTAGACTTACTCAACGCCCCGGGCACCGGCCCGGGGCGCCTTTTTTTTGGCCCTGATCACCCCGGATCCTGAATGTTTGGCGACTCCAGGCGTACGGTCGTCGTCGTCGGCGCCCAGTGGGGCGACGAAGGGAAGGGCAAGCTCGTCGACGTCCTCGCCGAGCGCGCCGACTGGGTCGTGCGCTACCAGGGCGGCGCCAACGCCGGCCACACGGTCGACATCGGCGACTCGCAGCCTTCGTTCTGCACCAGATCCCGAGCGGCATCCTGCACCCCGGCGTGCGCTGCGCGATCGGCAACGGCGTCGTGCTCGATCCCGAGACGCTGTTCACCGAGATCGACGGCCTGGTGACGCGACGGCATCGACGTCGAAGGCCGGCTGTACGTGAGCGACCGCGCGCACCTCGTGCTGCCGTACCACAAGCTGGTGGACGGCGAGAGCGCGGCGAGCAAGGCGATCGGCACGACGGGGCGCGGCATCGGACCGGCGTACGAGGACAAGGTCGCGCGCCGCGGCGTGCGCGTGCTCGACCTGCGGCATCCCGGAGCGGCTGCGCGAGCTCGTCGACGCAGGGCGTCGAGCACGCGAACGCGCAGCTCGCGCGCTTCGGCAGCACGAAGCGCGTCGACGTCGACGAGACCATCGCGCTGCTGCGAGTCGCTCGCGCCGCGCCTGCTGCCGCTCGCCGAGGACGTCGGGCTCGTGATCCATCGCGCGCATCAAGTCCGGCGCGGCGGTGCTGCTCGAAGGCGCGCAGGGCTCGCTGCTCGACGTCGATCACGGCACGTATCCGTTCGTGACGTCGAGCAACACGACGTCGGGCGGCGCGGCGATCGGCGCGGGCATCGCGCCCACGGCGATCGACGCCGTGCTCGGCGTGGTGAAGGCGTACACGACGCGCGTCGGCAACGGCCCGCTGCCCACCGAGATGGACGAGGCGCTCGGCGAGCGCGTGCGCAAGCTCGGCAACGAGTTCGGCGCGACGACGGGACGCCCGCGCCGCTGCGGCTGGTTCGACGCGGTCGTCGTGCGCTACGCGGCGCGCGTCAACGGGCTCACCGATCTCGCGGTGACCAAGCTCGACGTGCTCGACACGCTCGACCGGATCGCGATCTGCACGGGCTACGAGTGCGACGGCGAGCTGCACAACGAGTTCCCGGCCGACATCACCGCGCTCGAGCGCGTGGAGCCCGAGTACGAGTGGTTCGACGGGCTGGCAGCGCGTCGACGGCGGACGCGCGCAAGCTCGAGGATCTTCCCGCGGCCGCGCGCGCGTATCTCGACCGGATCGCAGAGCTGTCGGAGACGCCGATCACGTACGTGAGCGTGGGAACGCGGCGCGACCAGATCATCGGACTGTGATCGGCTGATCGTCGGACGGGGACCGTGATCGACGTCGTGATCGTCGGCGCGGGACCGTGCGGCCTCGCGCGCCGCGATCTCGCTGAAGCACGCGGGCTCGTCCGTCGGGTGTACGACCGCGACTGCGTGGTCAGCACGCATCACGCAGTACCCGACGTACGTGACGTTCTTCTCGACCGCCGAGAAGCTGTCGCTCGGCGGACTGCCATTCGTCGTCGCCGACGGAGAAGCCGACGCGGCGCGACGCGCTGGCGTACTATCGCGCGTCGTGACGCACTTCGAGCTCGCCGTGCGGCAGTACGAGCGCGTGACGTCAGGTCGACCGGGCGGACGACGGGTTCGTCGTGCGCACGCGGACGTCGCGGAGCGCGGAACCGCGACGACGCGCGCGCGGGCCGTCGTGGTCGCGACCGGCTACTTCGGCTCGCCGAACCAGCTCGGCGTGCCGGGCGAAGACCTGCCGCACGTGTCGCCACGTGTATCCGCGAGGGGCACGAGGCGTTCCATCAGGACGTCGTCGTGGTCGGCGGCGGCAACTCGGCGGCCGAGGCGGCGCTGGATCTGTGGCGCGCCGGCGCGCGCGTCACGCTCGTGCACTTCGGCCCGACGTTCGACAAGAAGATCAAGCCGTGGGTGCTGCCGGACTTCGAGAATCGCGATCGAAGGAGGGCAGCATCGCGGCGCGGTGGAACTAGCCGCGTCACCGCGATCGAAGCCGCGACGCGGTGACGATCATGACCGACGGAGCGGCGATGGAGCGCGCTCGCGGCGACCGCGTGTACCTGATGACCGGCTTCGCGCCCGAACATCGAGCTGCTGCGGCAGGTCGGCGTGCCGATCGATCCGGACGACCGGGATTCCGCGAGCACGACCCCGAGACGCTCGAGACGACGGTCCCGGGCGTGTTCATCGCCGGCGTGGTGGTGGCCGGCTTCGACGCGAACAAGGTGTTCATCGAGAACGGCCGCTATCACGGCGACCGGATCGTCGCGCGGCTGCTGGGCAAGCCGGCGCCGGCCGACGCCGCGACTGAGCGCGCGAGCTGGATACCTGAGTAGTGCAGTGCTTCGCGTGCGCTAGGTGCTCGAGTGCTTACGACTTGCGCCGGTCGTCACTGAGTCCACTACACGCGCTCAAGCACCGGCCCAAGACGAATCCCGACGTCTTCGACAAGCTCGTGTCGCTCTGCAAGCGACGCGGCTTCATCTTCCAGTCCTCCGAGATCTACGGCGGCACGGGTTCGGTGTGGGACTACGGCCCGCTCGGCGTCGAGCTGAAGAAGAACATCAAGGACCGCTGGTGGAACGCGATGGTGCGCGCGCGCGACGACATCGAGGGGCTCGACGCGGCGATCCTGATGCACCCGCAGGTGTGGGAAGCGAGCGGCCACGTCGCCGGGTTCACCGATCCGCTCGTCGACTGCAAGACGTGCAAGGCGCGCTTCCGCGCCGACAAGCTCGCAGGACGCGCAGTGCCCGCGGAAGCCGAGCAAGCAGTCCGGGCGAGCGACACGGACTGCCAGCTCACCGAGCCGCGGCTGTTCAACCTCATGTTCAAGACGTTCATGGGGCCGGTCGAGGACAGCGCGGCGGTGGTCTACCTGCGCCCGGAGACGGCGCAGGGCATCTACGTCAACTTCCTGAACGTCCAGCAGTCGACGCGCCAGAAGGTGCCGTTCGGCATCGCGCAGATCGGCAAGGCGTTCCGCAACGAGATCACGCCGGGCAACTTCATCTTCCGCACGCGCGAGTTCGAGCAGATGGAGATGCAGTTCTTCGTCGAGCCGGGCACGCGACATGGAGTGGTTCGAGTACTGGAAGGACGCAGCGCATGGAGTGGCACCTGTCGCTCGGGCTCGCAGCCGGAGCGGCTGCAGTTCCACCAGCACACGCCAGGAGGAGCTGGCGCACTACGCGCGCGCCGCGTTCGACATCGCAGTTCGACTTCGGCGGCACGCTCGGCTTCCAGGAGATCGAGGGCATGCACCATCGCGGCGACTTCGACCTCACGCAGCACCAGGAGTACTCCGGCAAGCAGCTCGAGTACTTCGACCAGCCGGCGAACACGCCGCTACGTGCCGTACGTGATCGAGACGTCGGTCGGGCGCGGACCGCACGCTGCTCGCGGTGCTCGTGAACGGCTATCGCGAGGAGGCGGTCGAAGGCGAGGACGAAGGCCGCGTCGGTGCTCGGGCTTCATCCGTCGCTCGCGCCGATCAAGGCGGGCATCTTCCCGCTGGTGAAGAAGGACGGCATGCCGGAGTTCGCCGACGAAGCTCGCGACGGACCTGCGCGCCGCGCTTCCCGGTGTTCTACGACGAGTCGGGCGCGATCGGCCGGCGCTATCGCCGGCAGGACGAGGTCGGCACGCCGTTCTGCGTCACCATCGACGGCCAGACGACTGCAGGACGGCACCGTCACGATTCGCGACCGCGATACGCTGAAACAGGACCGCGTCGCCGCGGACCGGGTCGCGACTGGATCGTCGAGCGTATCGGCGCGCAGTCGATGCCGTCAACCGCAGCGAGCTGTCGCTCGACCGCCTGCGTCGGGACGGACGAGGCGTTCATCGAGGAGATCTCGCGCGAGTACTATCTCGCCGCTGCCGGGCTGAAGCCGACGCGCGGAGCTGCAGCCGATCTACGCGAAGTACGCGCGCGATCATGACGCCGGACGCGCTCGCGATGACGCTCGAGGCGTTTCGCGCCGCGGCGCGCAGGGCAGCGAGGAGCAGCGCCGGCGCGCGGATCCTGCTCGAGTGGCAGGCCGAGCCGCAGAGCGCGCGCGCGAGCTCGCGCGCGCTCGACGAGCGCGAGATCGCGTGGGAGGCGTCCGCGATGGTGACGCTGCCCGACGGCACGCAGGCTCCAGTTCGAGCGCGGCGCCGATCGAGATCGCCAACTCGACCGACCGCGCCGAGCGCAGCGCATCGAGACGCGCGCGCGCGACGCTCGTGGACGCGCGAGCTCGCGCCGATGCGGCGCGAGCGCTTCCAGCGCGAGCGCGACATCATCGAGCGGCTCGAGCTGGCGCGACGACTACAACGCGACGTTCGAGCTGCTGAGCGGCATCTCGCTGTCCGGCGCTGCGCGCCGCAGTGCGAGCAGTTTCTGCGCGACACGCAGGCGATGTGGGACGACGCTGTTCCGGAGTTCGTGCGAGCGCGTGCTCGGCATCGAGCCGGCGCGAGGCCACGCGCGCCGACGCGCTGGCGCTGTTTCGCGCGCGCGAGTTCGACCGCGTACTTCCCGGCGCGCGACGATGGAGACGCGAGTCGCAGCAGCAGGTGCGCGAGATGGGCATCGATCCGCTGGCCGGAGGGCCGCATCCGTCTCGACACCGGCGAGCGCGAAGGGAAGCGGTCGCGCGCCTTCTGCGCGCCGGTGCGCGTGCCCGGACGAGGTGTACCTCGTGCTGCGTCCGCACGGCGGCCAGACCGACTGGAGCACGTTCCTGCACGAGCTCGGGCACGCGCTGCACTTCGCGTACATGCGGCCGGACCATCCGTTCGAGTATCGCTGGCTGGGCGACAACTCGGTCACCGAAGTCGTACGCGATGCTCTTCGACCACCTGCATGCAGGACGCCGGCTGGCTCAAGCGCTACACCGATCTCGGCGAGCCGACGGTGCCGGCGCGTTCATGCGCGTCGGCGGGGTTCGAGGAGCTGCACTTCCTCCGGCGCTACTGCGCGAAGCTCATCTACGAGACGCAGCTCTACGGCGGCGACGTGCGCTGGGAGTCGCTGCCGGATCTGTACGTCGACCTGCTCACCGACGGCGACGACGTTCCGGTACATCGCGCGCCGACGCGTTCGTCGACGTCGATCCCGCGCTACTACTCGGCGCGGTATCTGCGCGCGTGGCAGCTGCAGGCGCTGCTCGACGAGACGCTCGTCGAGCGATACGACGACGACTGGTGGCGCAATCCGCGCGCCGGCCCGTGGATCGTCGCAGAACGCTGTTCGCCGAGGGACAGCGCGAGCTGGCGCACGAGCAGGCGCAGCGCGTGTCGGGCCGGGACGCTGTCGTTCGCGCCGCTGATCCGCGAGATCGAGCGAGCGCTCAGCTGAGGCGGTTTGGAGCTTGGAGCTTGGCGAGCCCCAAGCCCCAAGCCCCTGGCTCCAAGCGCTACCGCCGCGGCCCCTCCAGATCCGCGCCGCCCTGCCTGAGGCGCAGGCGCGTGGCCCGGCCTCCCTCCACGACGAACGTCATCCGCAGCGCGCGATCGAATTCGGCCCCGAACACGTGATTTCCGTACGGGATCATCTCGAATCGGCTCTGGCCGGGTGCTTCGGCCTGCGCGTACAACCGCGTGCTGTCAGCGGCCACGTTGACGACGAGCGTTCCACTGCCGGGAAGCGCCAGCACGAACGATCCGGTGTACTGCGTCCGCTCGGAGGCCGACAAGGTTACCCGCGTCATCGGGCCGCCCTCGAGCGGCAACCCGAACATGATCCGCGCGATATTGGCGGCGATCTGCTCCACCGGCCCTGGCGGTGAGTTGAGCAGCACCGCGATGGTCAGCGAATCGTTCGGATAGTGCGCCAGCACGCTGATGAAGCCGGGGATGCCGCCGCCATGCGAGACGCGCACGTGGCCGCCGATGGTGTCGGAAACCAGGCCAAACCCGTAGCGGGGAGACACTCCGCTTGGCGTCGTCATGGCCTTCAGTGATGCGGCGCTCACCACCTTGCCCGTGTGCAACGCGCGCGTCCACGCCACGAGATCGCCAACCGTCGAGCAGATCGCTCCCGCGGAGTAGGGCTGCGTCATGCTGAGATAGTCCGCGTTCCTGAACTGCTTGCCCATGCGCTCGTAACCGTGCGCGCGGTGCTCGATCACCGTCCGGTAATCGCAGTACGAGGTCGAGCCGAGTCCCAATGGCTTGAAGAACTGCGCGTCGACGTATTTCGGGTACTGCTGACCGGAAAGCTTGTCGAGAATCATCCCGAGCAGCACGTAGCCGCTGTTGTTGTAGCGGAACCGCGTGCCGGGCGCGAAAACCATGGTGTCGTTCGCGGTCAATGCAACGAGCGAGTCCGGGGGCATGTCGTCGCGCCAGCGACGCTGCCACCGTGGCCCGATGTCGGTATAGCTCGGGATCCCCGACGTGTGATTGAGCAGCTGGCGCAGCGTCACCTTCCGCCAGGCTGCCGGCATGTTCGGGAGCAGCGCGCCCAGGGTGTCGTCCAGCGACAAGCGGCCTTTTTCGACGAACTGCATGATCGCCGCGGACGTGAACTGCTTCGTGACCGACCCGATCTGGAAGACGTGTCGCGGCGTAGCCACGACGTCGTTCTCCACGTCGGCGAAGCCCCACGCCTTCATCGCGAGCGTGTCGCGCCCCTTCACCACGGCGACGGCGACGCCGGCGATCGGCGTGGAGGCCACCTCGGCGCCTACCATCGAATCGATCCGCGCGCGCTCGCGCGCGTACGATGGCGCCTGCGCCGTAGCGGCGATCGGCAGCAGCGCAAGCAGTGCAGTGATTCTCATTTGACTGGGCAGGGGCTGGTGGGTGGGATTGATTACGCCGGAGGGGCAGCGACCCTACGGACCATTCTGACCGGACGTTACTACATGGAACGCCCT
Organism: uncultured Gemmatimonadaceae bacterium; assembly: GCA_963724885.1. Classification (GTDB taxonomy): domain Bacteria; phylum Gemmatimonadota; class Gemmatimonadetes; order Gemmatimonadales; family Gemmatimonadaceae; genus DASPMP01. Next base: position 2,767,860 of record CAVRWG010000005.1, read on the forward strand.
CTCGCGATAGTCACCGGCGCATCCCGCGGCATCGGCCGGGCGATTGCGCGCCGGCTTTCCGGCACCCACGACATCCTGGCCGTCGCCCGATCCCGGGGTGACCTGGAGAGCCTCGCGGCCGAGATTTCGTCGCGCGGCGGCCAGTGCCGCGTGGCGGCCCTGGACCTGCGCGACGCGTCAGCGATTGCGCGCGCTCTCGACGGCGTCGAAGCCGAGGTGCTCGTGAACAACGCGGGCATCGGCCCGATCAAGCCGCTCCTCGAGCTGACGCCGGACGAATGGCACGCGATGGTGGACGTCAACTTCAGCGCGCTGTACCACGTCACCCGCGCTGCGCTTCCGGCCATGATCCGGCGCAAGCGCGGCCACGTCGTGGTCATCGGGTCCATCTCCGGGCGCAGTGAGTTCGTGGGCGGGACGTGTTACGCCGCCACCAAGCACGCGGCGCAGGCGTTCGTCCAGTGCCTCAACCTCGAGGTGCGCCAGCACGGCGTGAAGGTGTCGATCGTGAACCCCGGCTCGGTGGCGACGGATTTCTCGCAGAAAGCGGATACCAGCTGGATGCTCAGTCCCGACGAGGTAGCGGAAAGCGTCGCTCATGTGATCTCGACACCCCCCGATGTGCTTGTCCACTCTTTGGAGATCCGGGCGCTATCGCCGCGAAAATAGCATGTTGGCGGCAGCAGGCTCTGACTGCTGTATCGCGGATGGGCGCGGATAACCGACGTCATCCGCGCCCATCCGCGATAAAAGAACGTTCGCGCTGATCGAAAAAATGCTGGCTCGCCATGCGAACTGGCCTTATGTTCGTGCCCCGTGAGCCTAACGACCTCAGCCACGGTTTCCGGAGAGTCCGAGCGGCCCCTGTCCGATCGAGTCCGCAGCGTGGCTCCCGAAGGCACCGACGCCGGTGTTCGCGAACTGGTGGCGGTGCGCGAGATCGCCCAGGCGTTCCTCAAGGCGCCGCGGCCCCGCGACGTCTTTCAGTTCGCGCTCGACCGGGTCAGCCCCCTCGTGGGCGCCACGTTCGCCTGCATCTATCTGCTCGACGGCGAGTCCGAGCTGATGAGGCTCCAGGCGGTCTACAACTGGCCCGAGCGATACGAGCGGTTCCTCGGCGAGATGCGCGTGAGGGTCGGGTTCGGGCCCAGCGGACAGGCCGCCAGCGAACGCCGCCAGATCGAGGTGCCCGACCTGTTCGCCGACCCGTCGTTCGAGGACTGGCAGGAAGTGGCCACCGAGCTGGGGTTCCGGGCGCTTGTGGCGCTGCCGCTCCAGACGGCGCACGGAGTCATGGGCACGGTGACCTTCTACTTCTCGTCGTCCAAGCACATCACGGGTGAAGCGCGCGGCCTGCTGCGGCTCGTCGCCGACCAGATGGCCGCGACCGCCGAGAAGGCGCGCCTGATCGAAGACCTCCAGCGCACCAACACCGAGCTGGAGAGACAGTACAACGCCGTGGTCGAGGCCCGCCGCCTCCAGGACGAGTTCCTGTCCAACGTGTCGCACGAGCTGCGCACGCCCCTCACGTCCGTTCTGGGATACCTGTCGCTCATCGAGGAGGGGCTCGCCGGCCCGGTGACCGGCGAGCAGCAGCGCACGCTCACCGAGGTGAAGGCGTCCAGCGAGAAACTGCTGGAGCTCATCGGCGACCTGCTCGAGCTCACCGCGCTCAAGCGGGGCGAGGTCTCCGTGCAGGTGACGGAGTTCGACCCGCGCACGCCCTTACGCGACGCGCTGTCCACCGTGGTGCAAAGGAATGGTGTCGAGCTCGTCGTCGAGGGCGACGAGCCCTTCCCCGTCATGCGCAACGACAGGCGCAAGGTGGCCCGGCTGCTCGGCGCGCTGCTCGGCAACGCATTCAAGTTCACCGAGCAGGGCGAGGTGCGCGTCACCATGGAAGTGCGCGGCGAGCTGATGGTGTACCGCATCGCCGACACGGGAGTTGGCATCTCGGATGCGGCGCAGCGGTTCGTGTTCGACGAGTTTCGGCAGGAGGACGGGTCTCCGACCCGCCGCTACGGCGGCTCTGGGCTGGGTCTGGCGATCGCTCGCCGGCTGGCCCGGCTTCTCGGCGGCGATGTCGCCCTGTCGTCGGAACGGGGCAGGGGCTCTACTTTTCAGGTGGAACTTCCGCTCAGCTACTCCACCAGCGCGTAGCTCGGACGAGCACCCAACCGCGCGAGCCGCGCGCCGAGACTCATGGGCACCTCACAACGCACGCTGCAAGAAACGACGACGAGCCTGCCGCCGCGGCAGGTGCTGGACAACGCCAAGCGCTTCTTCGCCCAACGCAACCCGCTTTACGCTGCATTCCTCGAGAAGGAAGGACCCGGATACGCGACGTTCCGCGGACAGGGCGGCGAGGAGATCGTGCTCGCCGCGGTGGAGAAGGATGGAGCCACGCGGGTGACGGGCTCCACGTACTTGTTCGACATGCAGATCGCGCGCTTCTTCGCCACCTTGCCGCCTTCGGCGGCCCCGGCGTCGCTCCCGAACGCATGAGCGCCCCGTTCGTCGCGCAGCTACGCAGCAATCGCCCGCCGATCCTCCTGGCGCCGGCCGGCGAGTCGGGGACAATCACGCTGCGGATGTCGGTGGCCGATATCTGGGAAACCGTCCGCATCGTGGCCCGTCCGGAGACTCCGGCGGATGAGATCAAGCAGCGCGTCGTCGCCGAGTTCTTCCCGGACGCCTACGCCGAGGACTTCGTGCTCAAGCTGCACGGGTGGGAGGTGCTGAACGAAAACGCGTCCCTCGCGGACTGCGGCGTCGTGGACGGCTCGATCCTGTTGCTGGCGTACCGGCGCCGGAGAGCAGTCCGATAGCAGTTTGGGGTTTGGTGGTGTTGGGGTTTCGCGTTATTCAAACGCTACGCGCCAAGCTCCAAGCTCTCAAGCTCCAAGCTCCAAGCTCCAAGCTCCAAGCTCCAAGCTCCAAGCTCCAAGCTCCCAACCCCAAACCGCTAATCGGCAACGGAATGCCAGTCGCTTTCATTTCCCATTCCGATTGCGGCAGGCACGACACCGGCTGGGGTCATCCCGAGCACGTGGGACGCATTCGCGCGATCCCCAAAGCGCTGCGTGAGCACCCCGACCTGTTCCACGAGCTGCGGCACGTGGAGGGGAGGCACGCCACTGAGGACGAGCTCGCGCTGGCGCACGACCGTGACTACATCCGCACGGTTCGCGACGTAGCGCGGGCGGGCGGCGGACAGCTCGACTCCGACACCGTGGCGAGCGAGGGATCCTGGGACGCTGCGACTGCGGGTGCCGGGTGCGTCCTGGACGCTGTGGACATGGCCATGGACGGCCGCGCCGAACGGTCGTTCTGCGCCGTTCGTCCGCCCGGGCATCACGCGCTGAGGGACCGTTCGATGGGGTTCTGTCTCTTCGGGAACGTCGCGATCGCGGCGCACTACGCCCGCGCCCGACACACGCTCGACCGCGTGCTCATCATCGACTGGGACGTCCACCACGGAAACGGGACGCAGGCGCTGGTCGAGCACGATGCCGGCATCCACTTCGTGTCGATGCACCAGTGGCCCTGGTATCCCGGCACCGGCGCCGCGTCGGATCGCGGGCCGCATCAGAACGTGTGGAACGTTCCGATGCGCGCGTCGCTGCCGGCGGCGGACTACGTGGACGCGCTGCGCCGCGCCGTGGACGACGCCACAACCGGATTCACGCCCGACCTGGTCCTCATCTCCGCGGGATTCGATTCGCTCAAGGGCGACCCCCTCGGCGGCTTCACGCTGGAACTGGAGGACATCGACCGCCTCACCACGGAGTTCGTGGACCGCGCGCGGCCTGGTGCGCCGGCCGGGTGGTGAGCGCCCTGGAGGGCGGCTACAACCCCGACCGGCTCGGCCTGGCGTGCGTCGCGCATATGCGGGCGCTCGCCGAAATGAGTACCTTCGCTGCATGACTGAGCCCGCCAAGCCGGCGGCGGATCCCTCCAAGCCGGCTATCTATTATGTCGACGCCGATGGAAAGCTTCGCCGCGATCTGAGCGTTGCGGAGATCGCCGAAGTCGTGCGTGGCGGCCCGGGCGAGTTGTGGGTGGACATGCGCGTCACGAGCCGGCAGTGCATCGCCATGCTCGACAACGTGTTCGCGTTCCATCCGCTGGCGGTCGAAGACGCGCTCAATCCCGCCAGCCGCGTGAAGGTGGACGAGTACCCGGGCTTTCTGTTCGCGATCGTGCGCGGCGTGCGTTTCGTGGCCGAGACGGAGGACCCGTACGACATGCGAGACGTTCAACATCTCGTTCTTCCTCGGCCCCAACTATCTGGTGACGGTCCACGGGGGCGAGTCGCTCGTCGATCGACGTCGTCAGCGAGCGCGTCATCCGCCACCCGGAACTGCTGCAGCGCGGCGCAGAGCGGGTGATGCACGCGATCATGGACAGCGCCGATCGACGCGTACTTCCCGCTGCTCGACCAGATCGACGAGTTCGTGGACGGGCTGGAATCGCGCGTCTTCAAGCAGTTCGACCAGTCGGCGCTGGAGGACATCTTCCAGGTCAAGCGACTGGTGCTCACGCTGCGGCGCCACCTGAGTCCGCAGCGCGAGGTGTTCAACGTGCTGACCAACCGGCCCACGCCGTTGCTCGCCCCTGATAGCCAGGTGTACTTTCGCGACATCTACGATCACAACCTGCGCATCAACGAATCGCTCGAGACCTACCGCGACCTGCTGGGCAGCACGCTGGACAGCTATCTCACGCAGGTCTCCAACCGCCTGGGCAAGATCACCAAGGGGCTCTCGGTCATCGCCACGGTGAGCATTCCGTTCGTCGTCGTGAGCGGCATGTGGGGGATGAACTTCGCGCACATCCCGCTCGCCGACGTGCCGAATGCGTTCTGGTACATGCTCATCCTGCAAATCGTGATCGCGGTGGCCCTCCTCGTGCTCCTTCGCATGCGGAAGCTCATCTGATGGCGATGCGCGTCTACGGCGTGGTGATGCAGGACGGCCACGTGGCGGCCCAGCTGCCGCAGGGAATCCAGCTCGTCCCGCTCCGCGAGCTTGCCGCGATCACGGAGGAGAGCGACTTCGGCGCGCACGAAGTGGGCGAAGCGGACATCGACCGGCATCTCGACGTCGTGGGCGCGCTTTCCAGGCAGGACCCGGTGTTGCCGGCGCCGGTGGGCACCATGTTCCGCTCGAGCGAGGCGCTGCAGCGCTGGATGGAGCTGCACTACGTCGCGCTCTCGGACGCGTTGGCCTGGGTCGAGGACCGGCTGGCGGCGCGGGTGCACATCGAAGCGGGCGAACGCGCGCGACATTGACCGCGAGGCCGGTTCCGATCTCGCGGCGATCGCGGCGGAGGTCAACCGGTCGCTGCGCAGGCACGCGGTCTCCAGCGTGCCGCTGCGCAGCGAGGAGATCACGGGCATCGTGCTGAGCGCGGCATATCTCGTCGAACGCGAGCTGTGGGACGAGTTCTCGGACTCGGTCCAGGACGAGCGCGAGAAGCATCCGACGATCACGATCGACGTGACCGGTCCGTGGCCGCCGTACGATTTCGTCCGCTTCGCAGTTCGGGGCCTGACATGTTCTGTCCCGATTGCGGCACCTGGAATCGCAGCAGCGCCGCCGCCTGCTCCCGCTGCAACACCCGCCTCCCCGAAGTCTCGCCGCAGAGCCACGAGAAGCCCGACGAGGAGATCTCGCAGCTGCGGCACGCCACCGGGAGCCGGTATCGCGTGCTGCGCCGTCTGGGCGGCGGCGGCATGGCCAGCGTGTATCTCGCCGAGCACGCGCAGCTCGGCCGGCACGTGGTGCTCAAGGTGCTGCACGCGCACCTCGCGAAAGACCCGGAGATGCTGGAACGCTTCCGCCGCGAGGCGCGGGCCGCGTCGCACCTCGTGCATCCGAACATCGTACCGATCATCGACGCGGGCGACGCGGAGGGCGTGCTCGTACACCGTCATGCCGTACCTGCCGGGCGGCTCCATCTCCGACCGCATCCTGGTGGGGCCGCGCCCCGCGACCGAGGTGGCGTCCGTGGTGGCGCAGGTCGCGACCGCGCTCGACTATGCGCACCGCCGCGGCATCGTGCACCGCGACGTGAAGCCCGACAACGTGCTGTTCGACGAGGACGGCCACGCGCTCGTGACCGACTTCGGGATCGCCGAGGCGCGCTCGCAGGGACGCCTCACCGCCAGCGGCCGCGCGATGGGCACGCCGCACTACATGTCTCCCGAGCAGGCCATGGGCAAGCTCGTGGACGGACGCAGCGACGTGTACTCGCTCGGCATCGTGATGTACGAGGCCCTCGTCGGCTTTCCCCCGTTCGACGGCCCGGACGCCTTTGCCGTCGGCTACAAGCAGGTGCACGAGCCGGCGGTGCCGCCGGTGCAGGTCAACTCTCAGATCCCGGCGGAGATCAACGACATCGTCATGCGGTGCCTGGCCAAGGCGCCCGCGGAGCGTTTCGCCCGCGCCAACGATCTCGCCGATGCGCTGATCGCCTTCCTTGCCACGCAGCCCGACCCCGACGCCGTCGCGCCCCTGCGCGACGCCACCGCCGCGAGGCACGTGGTGCGCGCCTCGAAATGAGGCTGCTGCACGACCGGTACACGATTCACCCCCGCGTCCCGTTCACCATCGCGCGCGGCAGCACCACCGCGTACGACCGTGTGCGGGTACGTCTCATCGACGACGCGGGCGTGGAGGGGTGGGGCGAGGCCGCACCGAACGCGTTCTACGGGGAGAGCGCCGACACCGTCGTTGCAGCGCTCCCGATCCTCGAGCGCGTGGTGGAGCGGAGCCGGACGGTCGAGTCGCTGGGCGACATCGACGTGCTGGAGGAATGGCTGCGTGTCGCCTGTCACCCCAAACCCCTCAGCGGTCATCCCGAGCCCGCTACCAGTCATCCCGCGCCCCTCCGCGGTCATCCCGAACGAAGTGAGGGATCTGTAGTTGCTCGGGGATCAGCGGTTCCTCACGCCTCCGTACGCGCGGCGGTCAGCGCCGCCGCGCACGACCTGTTGGGCAAGAAAACGGGCGAGCCCGTCTGGAAGCTGTTCGCCCTCGAGCCCATGACCGCGCCGCCGTCCAGCTTCACGATCGTGATCTCCATCGACGAGCGGGAGCTGCTGCGCCGCGTCGAGGAGGCGCACCGCTATCCGATTCTGAAAGTGAAGCTCGGCAGCGATCGCGACGAATGGATCGTGCGGACAGTGCGGCGTGCGGCGCCCAGCAAGCTGCTGCGCGCCGACGCGAACGCGGCGTGGGACGTGCCGCGCGCCGTCGCGATGTCCCGCTTTCTCGCGGACCACGGCTGCGAGCTGATCGAGCAGCCGCTCGCCCGCGACGATCTGGACGGGTTCCGCGCGCTGCTGCCGCAATCGCCCATTCCCGTCATCGCGGACGAGTCGTGTCTGACCCACGACGACATCGCGGCGCTCGACGGCGCGGTGCACGGCATCAACATCAAGCTCTCGAAGTGCGGCGGACTGGCCGAGGCGCGGCGCATGGTTGCCGAAGCCCGACGGCGCGACCTGCGCGTCATGATTGGCTGCATGGTGGAGTCGCAGCCTGGGGATCACGGCCGCGGCGCACCTGGCGCCGCATGGCGAACTACGCGGACCTCGACGGCGCCGCGCTGCTCAAGGACGATCCCTTTGCCGGCGCAACGATTGACGACGGAATGGTCCGGTTGCCGGCGGAGCCGGGGCTCGGGGTTAGAATGCGATAGCCGTTTGGAGCTTGGGGTTTGGAGCTTGGCGATTTCGCTTGCCGGCTGCCGTTGCCGTTCACCGAATTCCAGGCGCAAAGCACTAACGCCAAACTCCAAGCTCCAAACACCAAGCTCCAAACACCAAGCTCCAAACACCAAGCTCCAAACACCAAGCTCCAAACACCAAGCAGTTCTCCGGATGCTGATCTCGGTCTCTCTCCCCCTCGCCCTCCACGAACCGCTCACCTACGCGGTCCCCGACGACCTCGCGGGCCGGGTTGCCGTGGGGAGTCGTGTGGTCGTTCCGCTGCGACGCGGGCGCGAGATGGGCTACGTGGTCGGCAACGGCGCGCTGCCCGACGGTGTGTCGCCCAGGAACATCCTGGCGGCGCCGGACGAGCGCCCGGTCATCGACCCGCAGCTGCTCGCGGTCTGCAGGTGGATCGCGGACTACTACGCCGATCCTCTCGGCGTCGTGCTGCGCACCGCGCTGCCGGCCGCGCTCACCGGCGCCGCGACGCCCGTGCCGCGAGCAAAGAGGCGGCGGGTCGCAGATCTGAAGCGCGAGATCCCGACGCTCATCGAGCGCGACGCAGCTCTTCGCGCGCGCCAAAAAGCAGCGCGAGCTGTACGAGCTCGTCGAATCCCTGGGCGGCAGCGCGCCTGTGCGAGCTCCTGCTCGAGCGCATGTCGTTCTCGCCCGCGGTGCTGAAGGGGCTCGCGGACCGCGGCTTCGTCGCGCTGCGGGACGAGGTCGTCGCGCGCGATCCATTCGCGAGCCGGCCGTCGGCCGCGGGCGCGCCCCTGACGCCAACCGCGGCGCAGCGCGCGGCCATCGACGCGATGCAGCGGGGCCAGGCGAGGCGAGGTCTTCCTGCTGCACGGCGTCACTGGCAGCGGCAAGACGCTGGTGTACCTCGACCTGCTGCGCGCGCTCGTGAACGAGCGTGGCAAGACCGCCATCGTCCTGGTCCCCGAGATCGCGCTCACGCCGCAGACCGTGAGCCGCTTCCGCGCGGTGTTCGGCGACAAGGTGGCCGTGCTGCACAGCGCGCTGAGCGACGGCGAGCGATACGACGCCTGGCTGGCCCTGGAGCGCGGCGAGAAGCGCATCGCGGTCGGGGCACGGTCCGCCGTCTTCGCGCCACTCCGGAACCTCGGCGCCATCGTCGTGGACGAGGAGCACGAGACCAGCTACAAACAGGGCGAAGCGCCGCGGTACCACGCGCGCGAGGTCGCCATCGTGCGCGCGCGGGACGCAGGGCGCGGTCGTCGTGCTGGGGAGCGCGACGCCGAGTCTCGAGAGCTGGGCCAACGCGCACTCGGGCAAGTATCGTCTCGCTCTCGCTCCCGGAGCGCGTCGGCGGCGGCCGTCTGCCGACGGTCAATGTCGTGGACATGCGCGCCCCGCGCGACGGCGCAAAACGCCAGACCCTGCCCCCGGACGAGGCCTTCGCGCGGCGCGTGCTGAGCGAGCCGCTCGAGGATGCGCTGCACGGTACGGTTGTCAAAGCGGTGAGCAGGCGATCCTTCTCCTGAACCGGCGCGGCTACGCGTCGTTCGTGCAGTGCGCGCAGTGCGGCGAGGTGGACGCGTGTCCCGAACTGCAGCATCAGCCTCACGTACCACCGCACGCCCGAGCGCCTCCTGTGTCACTACTGCCAGCACGCGGAGGCGCCGCGATCGCGCTGCCGCCGCTGCGGCGGTGAGGTGCTGCGACAGCGCGGGCTGGGGACACAGCAGGTGGAGCGCATCCTCGCGGAGCGCATCCCGAGCGTCGCGCATCGCGCGCATGGACGTGGATACCACGTCGGGCAAGTGGGCGCACGCCGAAATCCTCGATCGCGTCGCGCAACGGCGACGTCGACGTACTGCTCGGCACGCAGATGATCGCAAAGGGGCTCGATTTTCCCAACGTGACGCTGGTGGGCGTGGTGGACGCGGACGTCGGCATCAACCTGCCGGACTTTCGCGCGTCGGAACGCTGCTTCCAGCTGCTCAGCCAGGTGGCGGGGCGGGCCGGACGCGGCCCCAAGGGCGGCGAGGTGTTCATCCAGACGCGTGTGCCGGGGCATCACGCCGTTCGCTGCGCAGTGGAGCACGACTACGCGGCCTTCGTGCGGCACGAGCTGCGCCGGTCGCGATGAACCGGCGCTATCCGCCGGCCGTCCGGCTGGTCAACGTCGTCGTGCAGCGGCACGCGCGAGGAGGACACGATGCGTCTGGCGACGGACTCGGCGGAACGGCTTCGCGCCCTGCTCGAAGGAAGGAAGGGTCTGGACGTGAGCATCGTCGGCCCGTCGCGGTGCCCGGTCGAGCGGATCAAGAACCGGTGGCGCTGGCATTTCATGCTCAAGTCGCGCAGCGCCGCGGCCCTGACGAAGGTGTGTCACTATCTGGCCGAAAGGCTCCCGGTGCCGGCGAGGGCGCAGCTGCGTGTGGTGGTGGATCGGGATCCGGTGTCGCTTCTGTAGCCAACGAACTGGCCGCTCGACCGGAACGAGCCACTCCGACCGAACAATCCACTCAGACCGGGACTAGCCGCTCAGACCGAATACTGCTTGAGCACGGATGACACGGATCACATCTGATGACACGGATGCAAGCGTTCGAGGCTGTCGCCTCCGACCAAGAAAACAAAGAAGTTGTTGCTGATTGCTTCGTTGCCGGCTTCGCGCGCTGAGGGTTGCGGCTTGCATCCGTGTCGTCCGTGCAATCCGTGTCATCCGTGCTCCGGTAGTACTCGGTCTGAGTGGCCGTTCAAAGCTGGCTTGGTCTGAGTGGCCATTCGAAGCTGAGTGGCCCGATAGTCCGAGCCGACATTAGCTTAGAGCAGTGCAGATCAAGCCCCCGGACCTCTCCAAACCCGAGTTCAAGTCCGCGCCGGACGCGAAGTTTGCGCCCGCGCCCGCCGACGGAGTGTTCCCGGAGAACTTCTTCTCCAGCACCAACCTGCCGACCTACGTGAAGGTGAGCGGGCAGTGGAAGGTGCCGCGGGAGCCGCGCATGGACGCCGGCCTGCTGCTGGACGAGAAAGGCGATGTCTGGGCGCGTGAGGGTCGGCGGATAAAGCGCGGCCAGATGGTCGCCATCGGCACCGCTGAAGACGGCAGCGAGGGGATCTTCGTGCACTCGTCGCCGTTCTTCGGTGACGCCGAAGGCGAGTTCAACTTCATGAGCAGCGAGGTCTCGCGCGAGAAGCCGATCGACTACGCGCAGATGGCCAGCCTGCTCGTTGCGGAGCGCGACCGAGGCGGCTACCCCATCTGGGTCACGGGCCCGGCGCTGGTGCACTCGCGCGCGCGCAACGACATGACCTGGTTCATCCGCCAACGGTTTCGTCGGCGCGCTGCTGGCGGGCAACGCGGTGGCGGTGCACGACATCGAAGCGTCGATCTACGGCACCACGCTCGGCATGACCAAGACGGGCGAGATCGCGCCGGGCGGTCACGGGCTGCACATGCGCGCGATCAACATGGTGCGCGCAGCGGGCTCGATCGCCGAAGCGGTGCGACGCGGCATCATCAAGGACGGGATCATGCACGCCTGCGTGGTGAACGACGTGCCGTTCGTGCTCACCGGCTCGATTCGCGACGACGGCCCGCTGCCCGACGTCATCACGGACATGGTAGCAGGCCCAGGACGCGATGCGGGAGCACACCATGAAGGCGACGATGGCGGTGCTGATCGCAACGGCGCTGCACGCCATCGCGACCGGCAACATGCTGCCGGCGTTCGTCACGGAGAAGGACGGCTCCATGCGCGAGCTTGCGACGATCTGCGTGGACTCGTCCGAGTTCGTGGTCAGCAAGCTGAAGGACCGCGGAACGCATCAGGCGTTCGGCGTCGTCACCAATGCACAGGACTTCATGCACATCCTGCGGCTCTACGTCGAGCGCGAGCTCGACGCGCGCGACGATGCGCCGCTGCCGCGCAAGGCGGTGGCGCGATGAAGGAACGCGACGTCACTCGCGAGCGGTTTCTCTCGGCCATCGCGGCCCGGGTGAACGCGGACGCGATTGCGGAAGCGCACCTCTTCCAGCCCATCAAGCAGGGCGGCATGGAATCCGGTGTGGCCGTCGTGGCCGTGAGCGAGGAGCAAGTACTTTCTGCCGGCGACGCCGGGGGCACGACCGAGGAGCAGCCTCCTACCGCCGGCGAGGACGGCATTGAAGTCGAGAACGGTCTGGAAGCCGAGAACGGTCTCGAGGCCGGGAACCTTCCGGCGGCGCTCGGCGCCGCCGCCGAGGACGGATTGAAAGCCGGGAACGAGCCCGAGGCCGTTCGCGCCGCCGCCGAGAACGGCAGGCTGGCCGTCTACACCGCCAGATACCGTCTCACGCTGAAGGGCCCGGAGCGCGGCAAGTGGGACTTCGCGATGCACGCGGAGGCCGACGCGCCGCTCGTGACGGTGGACCGGGTGGTCCGGGGCGTTCAGCGCCGGTCCGGTGACGCCGAAGAGCCGCGGCGTTTCACTGGCGAGGAGTTTCGGGCCCAACTGAACGAGGGACTAGGGACTAGCGACTAGATCTAGTCCCCAGTCCCTAGTCCCTGGTCCCTACTCCTATCCATTCCGTAGCGCGCTGCAGCAGCTCGCGCGTGGACAGCGGCTTCACCATCACGGCCGTGATACCGGCGGCCGCGCAGCGCGCCATGGAGGCCGGGTCGTCGCGTCCCGTAATCGCGACGGTGGCCTTGGGCGACACCCCCCGATCGAGTAGCGCAACCGCGACCTGAAGCCCGTCGCCGTCCGGCAGCGCGAGGTCCAGCAGCAGGAGATCCGGTGGGTCCGCCACTCCCACGCGCACCGCCTCGGCTACCGAGTGAGCGGTCGAGACGCGCCTTCCGGTCTCTTCGAACAGGATGCGGAGCGCACCGGTCACCAGCTCATTGTCTTCGACAATGAGCACATGGGCTTTCGCCGACTCAGTCCGATTCCCGGGAATTTGGGATCGTGAAAAAGAATCGGCTGCCCCCGCCCAGCTCGCTTTCGACCCAGATGCGTCCACGATGTAACTCCACGAGCTTCTGGGCGATGGTCAACCCGAGCCCGGTGCCATGGTGCCGTCGCGATGCCGAAGCATCGACCTGCGCGAACTCGCCAAAGATGAAGTCATGGTGCTCGTTCGCGATTCCTATGCCGGTGTCGCCGACTTCGATGAGCATCTCGCCCTTTCCCATCCCAAACTGTCGCGTGACGGCTTTGATCCAGACTCGACCTCCGGACGGAGTGAACTCGACGGCGTTGCCCAGGAGGTTTCCGAGGATGTGCGCCACCTTCTCCCGGTCCGCGTACAGCGGCGGCAGGTCCGGCCCAATGCCCAGCTCCAGCTCCAGCTGTTTCTTGGCGAGCAGGGACTCGTTCACCAGCGCCACCTGCGCGACCACGTCGGAGAGCGAAAACGTGGACGGGGCCAGCGCAAGCTGGTTCCCGGCGCTGCGTGCATAGGTGAGGATCTCGCCCACCTGGCCGAGGAGCTGCCGTCCGCCGGCGATGATCCCGCGAATGCTCTCGAGCTGGCGCTCGGTCAGCTCGCCCAGCATGCCGTCGCGGAGGATCTCGGCGTGGGTGATCACAGCCGTCAGGGGCGTGCGCAGGTCGTGCGAGATGTTCGCCAGGAATTGCGTCTTGAGCTCGTCGCGGGCGCGAATGTCGGCGATCTCCGCGATGGCCTGCTTGTACAGCGCTTCCAGCGCGGCCAGGCGCGATTCGGGGGGCACATTCGACTGGGGCCCAAGCTCCTGCGGCGTGCTCGCGAGGTTCATGATTGAATGGTATCCCTGGGACCGTTTGACGCCAGCGCGTCGTCCTCCAGCGACTCCTCCAGCTCCTGCCGCCGCAGCAGCGACCAATAGCGGCTCCCGGCGGTGAACAGGCTTGCGTGCGTCCCGCGCTCCACGACGCGGCCGTCGTCGAGGACGACGATCTGGTTCGCGTCGCGGATCGCCGACGCGCGATGCGACGAGATCAACGCGGTCCGGCCGGCGAGCCCGGTGCGCAGCGTCCTCAGGATCTCCGTCTCCGTATGCGTGTCCACGGCCGATAGCGCGTCGTCCAGCATCACGATCGCCGGCTTGCGCGCCAGCGCGCGGGCCAGCGCCGCCCGCTGCTTCTGTCCGCCAGACAGATTGATACCGCGCTCGCCGAGCATGGTTTCATACCCGCCCGGGAATGCCTCGACGGTGCGCGCGAGTTGTGCGATCTCCGCGGCCCAGACGCCCGCCTCAGCGTCCGGCGCGCCATACGCCAGGTTTCGCGACAGCGTCTCGCTGAACAGGAAGCTTTCCTGTGGCACGTAGCCCACCTCGGCGCGCAGCTCCGCCAGCGCCAGGTCGCGAGCCGGCACGCCGTCGATGAGAATCTCGCCTTCCTGAGGATCGTGGATTCTCGCGACGAGGTCGAGCAGCGCGCTCTTTCCGCTGCCGGTCGCGCCGACGATGCCCAGTGTCTCGCCCGCGCTCACAGTGAAGGAAACGTCCCGCACCACCCAGCGCGGTGACGTGGGTGACGTCCCGTTGGTGACCGGCGATTCCAATCCATGCGCCAGAGGGTAGTGGAAGGACACGTTGCGGAACTCGACGGTGCGTCCACCGCCGGGGGCACGGGGCGGCAGGGTGACGGGACGTGCAGCGTCCACCACCGTGGCCGTTCCGTCGAGGATGTCCAGCAGTCGTCCCATGGATGCCGCCCCGCGCTGGAACAGGTTCACCACCCATCCCAGCGCGATGAGCGGCCATGTGAGAAGCGTCAGGTAGATGCCGAACGCCACGAGCGCGCCGACGGTGATCGTCCCGCGGATCACGAGCGAGCCTCCGAGCCCCAGTACCACCGCGCCACCGAGCCCCGCAAGGACCATGAAGGCCGGGTGCAGCATCGCATCCAGCCGCATGAGCCGCATGTTCTTGCCGAGGTAGTCCTCGCCCATGGCGCCGAACCGCGCGATTTCCGCCGCCTCCTGGCGATAGGCGCGTACCACGCGAACGCCCGACAGGTTCTCCTGCGCCATGGTGGTCATCCGGCCAAAGTGATCCTGAACCGCCTCGAACCGACGATGGATTTCGCGCCCGATCAGCACGGCCGCCATGGGCAGAAAGGCCATTGGCAGCAGGGCCAACGCCGTGAGCCGCGTGTCGATGCGCAGCATGAACCAGAGCGCGAAGACGCCGCCGAAGACGGTATTCGCGAGGTACATGAGCGCGGGGCCCGCGGCCATGCGCACGGCGCCCAGATCGTTGGTCAGGCGCGCCATCAGGTCACCGATGCGGTTGCGTCCGAAAAACGCGGCGTCGAGCTCGGTAAGCCGCCGGAAGAGATCGCTCCGCAGGTCGTACTCGATGCGCCGGCTGAGGCCGTTCATCAGCTCGCGCATCCAGTAGTGCCCGAAACCGGCGACCAGGGCGAGCCCGACGATGACGGCCGCGAGTTGTGCAATTTTGGAAACTGGCGCGTCTTCTCTTATGCCGTCGATCGCTTGCCGCACCAGCCACGGTGGAACACTGCCGAGGGCGGAGGATACAACCACCAGCCCGAGGCCAGCAGCCAGTTGGGCGCGGTACGGGCGGTAGTAGGGGATCAGTCTTCGAAGCGAGCGCGTCATCGGCACTTGTATTGCTCGCAAGGCGAGTCTACGATGCAGCAACCGCCGTGCATTTCTGAGCTAAGTCGCTACTAAACCAACGTTTACACCTTTGTCCAAGGGAACTCGAATGCCCAAATATACCGGCCGGATTTCACTGCCGATGATCGCCGTGGCGCTGCTTGCCGCGTGCGGCGGTGGTGACCGCAACGCCGACAGCGCGCTCGCTGCCGACACGACACTCAATCGCGACCTTGCCCTCGCGGGCAGGGACACGGCCGCGCAGCCACAGCTCACCGACGTTCCGGCCGCGCCGGCGTCGAAGGCCGCGCCAACCACCAAGCGCCCGTCGGGCACCAAGACCACGCCCACCAAGACGGCCAGCGGCAACACCAAGGTTGCGGGAACGGGAACGGCGACGCGCATGGGCTCGATCCCCGCGGGAACGCAGCTCGCGCTGCGTGCGAACTCCGAGGTGTGCACCAACACCAGCAAGGTCGGCGACAAGTTCACGGCGACGCTGAACGAGGGGGTCGTCGGCTCCAACGGGGCGGCGATTCCGGCCGGCGCCACGGTCACGCTGACCGTGACGCGGCTCAAGCGGAGCGAGAACGTGAACGACCCGATCGTGATGGAGTTCGCGGTGAACAGCGTGGAGTACAGCGGCAAGACGTACGCGCTCGACGCGAGCGTCTCCAACACCGCGGTGGAGCGCGTCCGCAACCAGCCGAAGAGCAAGGACGTGCAGAAAGTCGTGGGCGGCGCGGTGATCGGCGCGATCGCGGGCCAGGTGCTCGGCAAGAACACCAAGTCCACAGTGGTCGGCGCAGCAGCGGGCGCGGCGGCGGGTGCGGGTGCGGCCGCGGCGACGGCCAACTACGAGGGCTGCGTGCGTCCCGGCGGAGCGATAACGGTCACGCTTACGCAAGCCGTGTCGGTCACCGTGTAACAACAAAAGCCTCACACCGTGGTCGAAAACCTCAACACCGTGGCATCTGGTGTAGAGGGTTCGATCAACTGCGAAGGGCGTGGTATCTGGTGTAGAGGGTACAGGGTTCAGGATGTGAGAATCAGGTGGTGAGGTGGCGGGGGTCGAATTGACCCCCGCCATCCTCATTTCCGTACCCTGTTCTGATGAACTCACACGCTCACCCCTCTACACCAGATACCACGTTGTTCATCAGTCAGTGTCCAGCGGAGCGTCCTCCTGATCGGGGATCCGCGTACCCAATCCACCCGCCCGAAGTTCTGCAGTGATTCCGTTCACGGACGCCAGGTTCCCCGTCCCTTCGGCCGGGACTCCGTACCCCATCGCCCTCAGCGAGTCCAGCAGCCCCGCGCTGAACCCGTCCCGCTCGTAGCGCACCGTGTCCGGCAGCGCCTGATGGTGCAGCCTCGGCGCGTTGATGGCGTCCGCCAGCGACATGCGGTGGTCGATGACGTTCACGATCGTCTGCGTCACCGCCGTGATGATCCTGGGGCCGCCGCGCGCGCCGACGAGCAGGACCGGCCGGCCCGCGCGGTCGAGCACGATGGTCGGGAGCATCGAGCTGAGCATCCGCTTGCCCGGCTGGATCGCGTTCTGCTGGCCCTGGACGAGGCCGAAGACGTTGGGCTTCCCGGGCGCCGCCGCGAAGTCGTCCATCTCGTTGTTCATGAAGATCCCGACGTTCGGCAGGTACACACCCGAGCCGTACAGGTCGTTGATCGTCGTGGTGGTGGACACCGCGTTGCCCGCCGCGTCCACGACGGCGTAGTGCGTGGTGTGCCCGCCTTCCACCCCGGCCGCCATCAGCTCCGGCGTCGTCGTCGCGCGCGCGCCGATGCTCGCCCGCAGCTTGGCCGCGTGCGACTTGCTCGTGAGGCTGTCCACCGGCACGCGCGCGAACGCCGGGTCGGCGATCCGCGAGTTGCGGTCGATGAACGCGCGCTGGAATGCGGCGGTCACCAGGTGCGCGCGTCGCGCGCTCCCGAACGGCGGCAGCGGGTGGAACCCCTCGAGGATGTTGAGCGCCTCGATCATCGTCGCGCCGGACGACGGCGGCGGCATCGTGAGCAGCACGTGCCCGCGGTACGTCGCGCGCAGCGGCTCGCGCCACTCCGGCTTGTATGCCGCCAGGTCCTCCGCGGTGATGTTGCCGCCGGCCGCGCGATAGTCCTCGACGAACGTTCGCGCGATGCCACCCGTGTAGAACGCCGCTGCGCCGCTGTCGGCGATCGCGCGCAGCGTCCGCGCCAGCGCCGGCTGTCGCAGCGTGGCCCCGGCGGCGAGCGGCTCACCGTTCGGCAGCAGCAGCGCCGCTCCCGCGAACTGCGCGATGAGCGACGCGTAGCTGGAGATCGAGCCCGCCAGCAGCGAATCCACGGTGAAACCGTCGGCGAGGCGGATGGCGGGCGCGATCACGCGCGCGAGGGGCAGGGCGCCGAAGCGCTGATGGGTCGCGACCAACCCGGCCACACTTCCAGGCACACCAGCTGCGAGCGGACCAACTTGTCCCCGGCGCGTCATTCCCCCGGTGTCGTCCAGGAACATCCCGCGCGTGGCGGAAATCGGGGCCACTTCGCGGTAATCGATGGCCGCCGTGCGGCCGTCGACCAGGCGGACGATCGTGAACCCGCCGCCACCGAGATTGCCCGCCTCGGGGTACACCACCGCGAGCGCGAATCCCACAGCCACCGCGGCGTCAACGGCGTTGCCGCCCGCGCGCAGGATCTCGACACCCGCCTGGCTCGCGAGCGGTGCGTCGGACGTGACCATCGCGTGCTGCCCGAGCGCGACGCCGGCGCTGGAGCGGTATGGCCATGCCGGCGGAAACTCGATCGCCGCAAAGGCGTCGGACCGCACCGCGGGAACGGGCGCCGGCGCCGGTGCCGACGTACATGCGACATGCAGCAGCGGGCCGACAATCAGGATCTTACGCATCCCTGATTCTATACCAGCGGTGGAGCGACGTCGGGATCAACATTTTGCTCGCGGAACGGCACCGCTCGCCGCGGATTCCGCGGATAGGAGCCCGGATCATGCGGATCCCGCTTTCCTTGGGTCGCCAGAGCTCGAGGCTCTCGCGTCATGGAACCAGGGATCTTCATCCGCGGGATCCGTGCGGTCATCGGCGTGATCCGCGGCGAGCGGCGTTCTCCCGCGAGCCAAAGTTGTTGATGCCTAGCCGAAAACAGAGCCGTTACGCGAGCGCTAGCCGCCGAGGCCCAGCCTGGCCCCGATCCGCGTCGCGCGCTGCTGCGCGACGTTGTTGGTGGTGCCTTCGGATCGCTTGTGGATCACGAGCCCGAAGTCCTGGACGACGGTGATCGACAGCCGATCGGACATCGAGTATCCGAACCCATACCCGAGGCCGAACGTCCAGTCGTTCACCGGACTGCTGCCGAGCTTCGCCCCGCCTGTGGTGCGGAAATTCGAGAACATCGTGGTCCCCACGTTGACTTCGATCACCTGGTGCAGGCCGGCGCCGCCGCCGACGTGCAGCGTCCCCATGAACTGCGACACGTTGGCGTCGGCGTCGCAGCCCACGCAGCTGTTCGCGCCGAGGGTGCCGTTGTAGGTGAGCGGGACGCGGGCGGTGGTGCCAAGCACGCCGATGCTCGCGCCGCGCCCCAGCGGCACCTCGAGCGACGCGCGCCACTGCGGCGCGCTGCCGAAATCCCACTGCGCGCCCGAAGCCCCGTCCACCAGCCCGCCCAGCTCCAGCCAGCCGGCGCCCAGCGACGCCCACGCGATCGGGCCGCGGGCGCGACTGCGCGGGGCCTCGAGAATCTGCGCTTCCGCCACGCTCCCGACCGCAAGCAGCGCCGCGCCCAACACGATCGAACGACCTCTCACGAATTTCCTCCGCCTTGCCATGCGCGTTCGGCGCCGGATAAGTTGCCCACGCCGGCATTCATTGTTGAACCCGGCCGCGGTCCAGGAGTTTCCCAATACACGGATTTCCTCCGCTGACACCAAGGCAACGACCGAAGGACCCGCGCGTCACGGAGCAGCGCAACCCGCGCACGGCGGACATCGATCTCTCGAGCCCGCTGGAAATCGTGGACCTCATCGCCGCCGAGGATCGCGGCGTCCCGGAGGCCGTGCACGGGCAGCGCGAAGCCATCGCGCGCGCGATGACCGAAGCCGAGGCCACATTCCGCCGCGGCGGACGCCTGTTCTACGTGGGCGCGGGGACCAGCGGCCGCCTCGGCGTGCTCGACGCGTCCGAGATGCCGCCCACATACGGCACCGACCCCGAGATGGTGCAGGGCATCATCGCCGGCGGCTACGCGGCGCTCACGCGCTCGCAGGAAGGTGCCGAAGACACCATCGAGAACGCGGTGAAGGACCTGAACGAGCGCGGCGTTCGTAAGGGCGACTTCGTCATCGGCATCGCCGCGTCCGGCACCACGCCCTACGTGCGACGCGCCCTCGAGCACGCGCGGTCGGTGGGTGCCAGCACCGCGCTCGTCGCCTGCTCGCCGCCGCCCCCGGAGACCGTCGCGGCGGCGGACATCCTCATCCAGCCGATCACCGGCCCGGAGGCCGTCACCGGCTCCACGCGGATGAAGGCCGGCACCGCCACGAAGCTCGTCCTCAACACCATCACCACCGGGGCGATGATCCGGCTCGGCAAGACCTTCGGCAACCTCATGGTGGACCTGCGCGCGACGAACGAAAAACTCCGCGACCGCAGCCAGCGTATCATCATGGAGGTGTGCGAACTCGAGCGCGCGAAAGCGCAGGAGCTGCTGGAGCGCGCCGGAGGCGTCGTGAAGACCGCGATCGCGATGCACTTCCTGGAGACATCGCGCGAGGAGTCGGAGCGAGCGCTCGCGCGAGCGGGGGGCGTGATTCGCAAGGCCATCGGACGCAACCCGCCGCCCGTAGAATGACGCGCGGCGCCGCGTACGTCGGCCTCATGTCGGGCACGTCGCTCGACGGGATCAGCGCGTGCGTCGTCCGCTTCAGTGACGTCGAACGTCCAACGTCCAACATTGAACGTCATACGTCAGACGTCGGACGTATGACGTTCGAGCTTCTCGGATTCACGGTCACCGAGTACAGCCCCGAGCAGCGCCAGCGCCTCCTGGCCGCGATGCAGAACGGTTCCGCGCGCGAGTACTGCCGCCTCGCGTTCGACCTCGGGACCTGGCTGGCCGACGCCGCGCAGGCCGTCCTCGCCGAGTCCGGCGTGCCGCGCGACGAGATCCGTGCGGTCGGGACGCACGGGCAGACACTGTGGCACGAAGCGCCGCACTCCACCTGGCAGATGGGCGAGGCGGCGGTGATCGCCGAGCGGCTGGGTGTGGACGTCGTGAGCGATTTCCGGGTGCGCGACGTCGCGGCGGGCGGGCAAGGCGCGCCGCTCGTGCCCATAGCGGACTCGCTGCTGTTTGCGGCGACTCAGCAGTGGCGCGCGCTCCAGAACATCGGCGGCATCGGGAACGTCACCGTCGTTCCGCCCGGCGGCGCGCTCGAGGCCGTGCGTGCGTTCGACACCGGGCCGGGCGTCGGCGTGCTCGACGCCGTTGTGCGCATGCTGCGCCCGGAGCTGCGCTTCGACCGCGGCGGCGCGCTGGCCCGCGCGGGGAACCCGGTGGAGGAGGTCATCGAGGAGCTGCTGGCGCATCCGTATTTCGCCGCACCGCCACCCAAGTCCACCGGGCGCGAGCTGTTCACGCCCGAGTACGTGGCGCGGCTCGTGAAGCGTTGCCGCGAGCTCCGCCCGAATTGCAGCGACGAGGACGTGATCGCGACGGCCACGGCCCTCACGGCCCGGAGCATCGCGGACGCCTACCGCAGGTTCCTTCCCGAGCCCGTGGAAGAGGTGCTCGTGTCCGGAGGCGGCGCGAAGAACGACACGCTGATCGACATGCTGCGGAACCTGGTGGCGCCGATGTCCGTACGTCGTTTCGACGAGGTCTTTTTCGATGGGGAGGCCAAGGAGGCCGTTGCGTTTGCCTTGCTGGCCAAACTGTTCGTGGATGCACGCGCGGGGAACGTGCCGACCGCAACGGGCGCGCGGGGCCCGCGTCTCCTCGGGAAACTCACCCCAGGCAGGATACCATGACTCACACCGGGCCGGTGTACGAAGGGAAGCCGCCGACGGAACGCGTGATCATCAAGACGAAGGAAGTGGTGAAGTCGGGCGTCGGATTCGGCAGCGCGCTCGCGATCGCGATTTCCTGGAGCGTGAACAAGTCGATCTTCTGGGCGATCATCCACGGGGCGCTGTCGTGGATCTACGTCGTGTACTACGCTCTCACACGAAATCGTTGAACGGCCAACGTGCAACGTAGGACGTCGAACGTTTGACGTAGGACCTTCGACGAGGGGAGTGATCTACTCGCGAACGATGCTCTTGTATTGAGCAGGCAGGAACGCCGCGATCTTCTCAGCCGGCACGGCGTAGACCATCCTGCCGCCCGCTTCGCGCAGGCCGCCGTACACTACGCCCACCACGAAGCCGCGCGTGTTGAACACGGGGCTGCCGCTCGAGCCGTGCGTGGCGTATGAGTCGATCTGCAGCACGCTCGATGTCCGCTTGCTCACGATGCCGGGGTTGAGCGTGGACTTCGCCTCGAAGTCGTTGCCCGCGCCTTCCATCGGCGTCTCGTAGCCCAGCGGATAGCCGATGGTCACGACGGACATGCCCTCGGTCGCGGCCGCGGCGCCGGTGCTCACGCCACTCACCGCCGGGAACACGCCGCCGCGCGTCATCCGGATCAGCGCGAGATCCGCGTCGCCCGACTCGACCGTCACGATGTGAGCCGGCAGCCAGTCCCGGGTGTTCGTGAACTTCACCGCGATCCGGCTCGCCATGCGGCCCAGCGAGTCGCGCACGTTGTGCCGGTTCGTGAGCAGCACGCCATCCGCGCTGATCGAGAACCCCGAACCCGCCGCGATGCGGCCCCCGATGTCGCTGATGATGATGGCGACGGCGGGCGCGTTGTTGCGATGGATCGACGGCAGGTCCATCCGGTCCATGCGGCTGAGCTGCCGCTGATGTTCGGCGATCGCGCGCTCGATCCGCTCGCGCTCGCCGGCCGCGCCGGCCCCGGGGAGACGCTGCTGGAGGGCGACGATCTTGCGTCGCATCTCATTCACCAGCGCGGTATCGACGGACGCGCCCATGCTGCCCTGGAGCTGCGCGATCATCGAATCGCTGGCCGCGATCTGCCTCTGGAGCAGCTCGAGCCGCTCCTGGGACTGGCGTCGGCTGAAGACGATGGCTCCGCCCGCGCCCACGACGAGCACCGCGAGCAGCGCGAGCATCGCGCGCCTGAGCGACGCCGTCTGCTGCTTCACGGCCACCGCGACGCGCATCTCCGTGCTCTGCTTCATCGGCGCGTCGCTCGCTGCCCGCACGCGGACCTCGACCAGTGGTCCCTGACCACCGAACGCGATCCGGTCGCCGTTCTTCAGCTCCGCGCTCGCCTGGACGCGTGTGCCGTTGACGAACGTGCCGTTGGTGCTGCCATGGTCCTGGATCGTGTAGCGGCCATTCCCCTCGCGGATCTCCGCGTGACGGCCGGACACGTCGAGGTCCTGCTCGGGATCGAACAGGAGGTCGTTGCCGGGCTGGCGCCCGACGCGGATCACCGCCTGGTCGAATCGCTGGATGACGCCGGCGCGGGCGCCAGTTAGGATGCGGATCTCGAGCGGCATCGCGCTACGGCGTCGTGACCGATGGCGATGGCGCGGTCGGTTCCGGCTGAACGTTGCGCACGGCGCGCACGGCGTAGCACGTGGCAAATACGACGAGGAGCGCCAGCAGCGCGATGGCGATCATCATGCCGCGCGACCGGCGCGCGGGCGACACGTCCGGTTTCGCTGCCTCGATCGTCTCGAGCGTCGGGACTTCCAGCGGATCGGTCTCGATCTCCCGCTCCACCGGCGCGTGCACGATTCCGGGCGGTGGCGTGGCCCGCTTCTCGAATCCGCCCGTCCTGACCTTGAGAGTCGCTTCGTCGCTTGCCACGATTTCGCCCGGCAGCGCCGGCGTGCGGTTCGGGTCCGGCAGAGAGAGCGGGCGATGCGCGACGTCGTCTTCGGCGCCGTGTCCGTCGACGTGCAGCCCCTCGCCGTCGAAGCGCGCGACGATCACGGTGATGTTGTCCGGACCGCCCGCCTCGTTCGCGCGATCGATGAGCCGCTGGCACGCCTGCGTCGAGGTCCTTCTCCTCGGTGACGATCCGCGCGATCTCGTCCTTGGACACCTGGCCGGACAGCCCGTCGCTGCACAGCACGAGCGTGTCGCCGCGGCGCACCCGCTGGTAGCGTGAGGTCGACCTTGATCGTCGGCTCGGGGCCGAGCGCCTGGAGGATGATGTTGCGGCGCTCGCTCTGCTCCGCCTCTTCTTCGGTCAGCTCGCCGGCCTCGATCAGCTTCTGCATCAGCGACTGATCCTTCGTGATCTGCTTGCGCGACGCCGTCGCGCACGAGGTAGCGCGCGGCTGTCGCCGACCTGCGCGAGGTAGAGCGTGTCGCCGAGCAGCCCGGCGATCGTCGCGGTGGTGCCCATGCCGCGGAACTCCGGATGCGACGTCGCGTAGCCGTGGATCTGCTCGTTCGCGATCTTCGTCGCGCGCTTGAGCGCGCGCGCGAACGCCTCGGCGGTCGGTCGCCTTGCTCGGCGAGCCAGTTCGCGCGCAGCTCCCGAGCACGATCTCGATCGCCATCTCGCTCGCGATCTCGCCGGCCGCGGCGCCGCCCATGCCGTCGGCGACCATGAACAGCGTGCCCTTGGCGCCGACGGGATGCGTGCGTACCTCGGGCTGGAGCGTCGCGTTGTTCGCTGGTGAGGTCGGCGACGACGAACGCGTCCTCGTTGTGCTCGCGCGTGCGCCCGACGTCGGTCCGGCCGAACACCTGGACGATGATTTCGCCGTGGTCGGGCTGGGACATTGCGTAGCTGCATCGGGGAGAAGGTGGAGGTCACGCGAGCTCACGATGGCTCGCGAGGTCTTAATCAGCGTTGCGAGCGCCATGCTTCACGTCGCGTGCGACCGTCGTGACGCGTTCGATGGCGTCCTTCGATCTCGCAGAGCGAATCGCAGCCGGCTTTCAGCTGCTCCAGCCGCCAGCAGTGCCTTGGCGCGCAGATGACCGGAATCTCAGTCCGCACGAGTCTCGGCGTCGAGGCGCCGCGCGACGCGAATCGCTGCGGCTCCGCGAGCTGATCGCGCGACGCAGCTTGTTCGGCGGTCGCAGAGTCCGTCAGCAACCGACTCAGCCGCGTCGACTTCGCGTCGAGAGGTCCGACGACCGGCGGACGCAGTGCTGCCGCCGATTCGCGGCGTAGACGACTCGCCGGTCTGGCACCGCAGTCGGCGCCGCTGTCCGCGGCCGCGTTGCGTCGCCGGGCTTCAGCGCGTACATCGCGCCGACCGCCAGCACGACGTGCTCCCGCCACGGCCGCCACGCCCGCGCGCCAGCCGCCGGGCTCCCCCGCCAGCGACCATCTTCGTGCGACTTCGTGGACCGGTTCACCTGCGTCGCCGGGACGGCATCCGTCGCGCCGCTGCTGCACGGCCCCGCTCGACCCGGGCGCCGGCGGCCCGACGGCTCAGGCGTCGCCCGCATGATCGATCGTCTGCGTCGCTCGCCGCGCCGTCTTCGGCATCGACGTCGACCGACTTGTGCAGGTCGCGCCCGAACTCGCTCGCCGTCTGATACCGGTGCGCCACGTCGCGCTCGAGCGCCTTGTCCATCACCGCCTGCACGTCCGCCGGCCACGCCACGTCGGGCCGCATCTCCGCCAGCCGCTTCGGGTCGTCCGTGAGCCGCATGATCATCGACTCCTGCGCCGATCTCGGCGGGGAAGGGCAGCTTGCCCGTCAGCATGTTGAACGCGACGAGCCCGAGCGAGTAGATGTCGCTGCGCCCGTCGAGCTTGTCGCCGGCGAGCTGCTCGGGACTCATGTACTCCGGCGTGCCGACGACGAGTCCCGTCTTCGTCACCTTCTGCGCCTCGTTGTCCGCCGCCTTCGCGATGCCGAAGTCCACGACCTTCACGCAGGTCGCCGCCGTCGCGCGTTCTTCGCGATCATGATGTTGTCGGGCTTGAGATCGCGGTGCACGATGCCCATGTCGTGCGCGACGCGCGAGCGCTTCGCGCGGTCTGGCGCGCGATCTCGGCCGCGCGCGTCGGCGGCAGCGCGCCCGCTTGCTCGATGACCTTCGTGAGCGGCGGGCCGTCGACGAACTCCATCGCGAGGTAGATCAGCCCGTCGGTCGTCTCGCCGAAGTCGTAGACCGCGGCGACGTTCGGATGATTGATCCGGCTCGCGTTCGCCGCCTCGCGATTGAAGCGGCTGATCGCGTCCGACGTCGTTCACCATGCCGGGATTCATCACCTTCACGCGCGCTCTTGCGCCCCATCTTCACGTGCTCGGCGAGGTACACCTGGCCCATGCCGCCTTCGCCGAGCTTCTTGCAGCACGTGGTACCGGTCGGCGATGATCGAGCCGACCAGGTCGTGCTCGCGCCCTGCGACGCGCAGCGCCGTGCCGTCCTTCGGACAGAAGCGCTGCGTTCGCTCGGATACTCGGTGCCGCACTGCGGACAGATCTTCAGCGCGCTCACACGCTCTCCACGCGCAGGATCTGGTCGCCGACGAGGAAGCGCTGGCCCTTCTTCAGCTGCCCGCTCGCCGCGCACCGCCATCGCGACGCCGTTCCGGCTGCCCGCGTCGTGCACGAAGAACTCGCTGTCCTCGGACACGATCTCGGCGTGCTTGCCGCTCATCGTCTGGTCGTACGGGAACATCCAGTCGCCCGTTTCGCGGCCGATCAGCACCGATGCGTCCCGGCGAGAGATGGAAGACGTCGCGGACGCTGCCGTCGGCGCGCAGCTGCTCGAGGACGGCGATGTCCACGTTCGGCGTCACCGAGCCCATGCGGCGCGTCGAGTCGGCTTCCGGCGGATGCGGACCGGGATAGCCGAGCCGGCGGAAGCGGAGCAGCTGCGATCCGATGAGCATCAGGTCGCCGTCGGTCAGCTTCGTCGGCTCCGTCGATGAACACCCAGCGTGCCGTTGCGCGAGCCGAGGTCGCGCAGCCAGAGCTCGCCGTCGCGCAGCTCGAGGCGCGCGTGCAGCGGCGACAGGAAGACGTCGAACTCGAACTTGATGTCGGCGTCGCCGCGCCCGATCACGGCTTCGCCGCGGTCGAGGTGGAGGACGTTCGCCGGCTCGCCGCGCTCGTCCAGGATGGCGATCCTCGGGCCGTTGTCGCGCACGCCGATGACGGCTGACGTTGGCTTCACCAGCGACACCCGCTCGCCCACGCGCGTGCCGCATCTCGAGCAGAAAAGGTCCGCCCCTTTGAGGTACCGCGCGCCGCAGTTCCTGCAGTCGCTTTCCGCCTCGGCATGGCCCAGCCGGCTGCCGCAGTGCGGACAGAAAGGCAGGCTGGCGTCCACCGCGTTGGAGCACTTGCGGCAGCGGGCCGGCTTCGCCGCAACCGGGTGGTCCCCCGTCACCGCTGTTCTCTGCGGCGGGATCGTGCTCGATCCCGCGCTTTCCCGCGTGTAGGCCATCTGACCGCGCGCCGGGGCGGGGGCCAGGGGCTGGCCGCAATCGCTGCAAAAGCGCGCCGCCAAATCGTTTGGCTGGCCGCAATGCGAGCATGGGGCTTTGACGGGAGCGGAGCTTGCCGGGCTTGGCGAGGAGGGTGGGGAGGTCACGCTGTGGTCCCGGAGCGGTAAAACGGCATGGGCCGCGAATATAGGGCGCGAAAAAGGGGGGGTCAATGAAACGCGCAGCCATAAAGTTGTGTCCCAGCTTGGTTTCCCTCCCTACCCCGTATGGTCGCCGTTACTTTCCGCGAACCATGTCGAACGCCTGCCGGGCACTCCTGTCCACGGCCACGCTCGTCGCGGCCGCTGCGTGTGCCCCCACCCCCCGGCCCACCACCGGGCCGGCGCCGGACGCGTCGGCCGGCAAGCTGACGGCGCTCCCCGGCATGCCGCTCGTCCAGGGCCCACTGGTTCCCAGGATGGTGTATCCGCGGCCCAACCAGATGATTACGTCGAAGGACTCCAATTTCGTGTTCGGTTCGGTGGGCAACGGACTCGCGACGCTCACCATCAACGGCCAGAACGTGCGCGTGTACCAGAACGGCGCGTATCTCGGCTGGGTCGCCAACCCGCCGGCCAGCCTGCCGCAGTACGAGCTGGTGGTGTCGCTCGGGGCGGAGACGGTCCGCGGAGTCCAGCCGGTGCTCGTACCGGGCATGCAGCGCCCCGGCGCCGACACCACCCCGCCGCCGCCCAACGTTGTCACGGACACCACGCCCACCTGGGTCGTCCTCGGCGACTCGGCGTCCGCGGCGAGCGACACCGATCGCGTCGTCATCGGGCGGCCCGGACCGAACACCGTGTACCGCTGGTTCCTGCTGCCGGGCACGCGCGTGCAGCTCACGGCGCGGTATCCCGGATTTGCGCGCATCCGGCTGGACTCGGGGCTCGAGATATGGGTGGAGGCGATCGATGCCCGAACGCTCGCGACCAATCCGGACCCGCCGGTACGGATCGCGCGCAACTCGCGCGTGCGCTCGAGCGCGGACTGGTCGGACCTGATCATTCCCATTTCGGAGAGACCCGCCTTTTTCGTCGAGGAACGAGAGCGTTCCATCGCATTGACCCTCTACGATGCGAGAAGCAGCACCGACATCGTGAACTTTCCGACGGCGGATTCGCTCATCAGGAGCGTGGAGTGGTCCGCCGAGCGCAACGACCGGGTGACGTACAACGTGCGCCTGAGTCAGGAGCCGTTCGGGTATCTCGTGTTCTACGAGAACAACGCGCTGGTGCTGCGCATCCGCCGGCGTCCGCCGCAGCTGGCGACGCAGGTGCTGCCGGGCGTGAGCGCGATGGCGGGTCTCACGATCGTCGTGGATCCCGGACACCCGCCGGCCGGCGCGACGGGTCCCACGGGCTTATATGAAGGGGACGCGGTGCTTCCCGTGGGCCTCGCGCTGGAGCGGATTCTGAAGGCGCGCGGCGCCAACGTGGTGATGACGCGAACGACGAATGTCCCGGTTGAACTGGCGATGCGCCCCGTGATCGCGCGACGCGCCAACGGCCACGCGTTCGTGTCGCTGCACTACAACGCGTATCCGGACGGCGTGAATCCGTTCACGCAGCGGAACGGGATGGAGGTGTACTTCTACCGGCCGCACTCGGAGGCCCTCGGCCGCGCCGTGCAGCAGCAAATGCTGGCGAAAATCCCGCTCGAAGATCAGGGTGTGTATTTCCGCAGCCTGGCCGTGGTGCGCAACACGTGGATGCCCGCGGTGCTGGTGGAAGGCGGCTTCATCATCATCCCGGAGCAGGAGAACGCGATGCGCACGCCGGCGTTCCAGGAGGCGTACGCGCGCGCCGTGGCGGACGGGCTCGAGGCGTACTTTCGAGGGCTGAGGTCTCGTTGATCGTCTCGGTGTGGCGTAAGGTGATCGCGGATGACTCGTCCGCGAAGGTGACGCGGACACACGGACCACGCGGAAACAGCCGCGGACCTGCAACTTGCTTTGTGGTCTCGCGCGACGGACTTCCTCGCCAGGAAACCAACAACGGCAGTCGCAGGTCCGCGTGCTTTTTCCGCGTGGTCCGCGTCGTCCGCGATAGAACGAGCTAGTTAGAGTCAAGCCTGCGCGCAGGTCGGGAGGTGGCGGATGAGCAACCCGGATGTGAGCGCAGCTATTTCATCGCGGATCCCACGGAAACCGTCCGGCATCGCTGAAATGAGGTGTTCTCTCAGGAGCATATCTTCAGTGACCCGGTTCCGCGATCTCGAGTCGACATGTAGAGGCGGAACTCTCCTGTTCCGCTTCTCACGCTGCTGAACACGAGCGATCTCGCGTCAGCTGAGAGAGCGGGGTGCAAGTCCGGCCGCACGCTGTTCAACTCGGTGATGAGTTGCGGTTGGCCCCATGGTTCCTTGACGCTCGTGCGTGTCGAGACGAACAACTCCGCCGCACCCGTACTGAGGCGGCGCGAGGCGAATATGGCCTCGCGTTGGTCCTTTCGAACCGCGATACCGTCCTCGTTGCCGAGCGGAAGAGTGCCCGCGGAGTTCAACTCGCTCAGCGCGACGGCGGGACCGAGCGTCCGCCCCCGCTTCGAGATCCGGGCGACGTAAAAGTCCTGCTCCTGGTTACCCGGGCCCCGGCCAAAGTAGAGGAGTCCCGTGCCGTGACCGGCTCCGTCAACGAACCACGGCTCGGTCTCGAGCTGCGCTGTGTTGACGTGCTCGCCGAGCAGGACGGGTTCCCCCCAGCCGGAATCGTCGTGCTTGTTCTTGCGTCGTGAGACGTAGATGTCGCCAGATGTCAGCTCGGCATTGCCTCTCACGAAGAACAACAGGTGGCCGTCGCGAGAGATGAAAGCGCCCTGTTCCCGTTCAGCTGTGTTGATGGCCAGTCCCAGATTCACCGGCGCACCAAACGTCGTGCACGGCGACTCACGTCGCGACACCCAGATATCCCAACCACCCATGCCCCCATCACGCGC
Source organism: uncultured Gemmatimonadaceae bacterium (assembly GCA_963724885.1). Lineage (GTDB taxonomy): Bacteria > Gemmatimonadota > Gemmatimonadetes > Gemmatimonadales > Gemmatimonadaceae > DASPMP01. Next base: position 2,797,630 of record CAVRWG010000005.1, read on the forward strand.
CGATGCGAAGAAGAGGCTCAAGCCATCTGGTGAGAGCGCTGGACTGAGCTCCGAGTTCGACGCGTTGATGGCGGCGCCGAGGTCCACAGGCGCGGACCAGTTGGTGAACAGCTTGTGTGCCTTGATGTCGGCGTGCGGGACAACCAGCGCCTCAGCCGTGGGCTCCGTCAGACGCGCGACCGGCGAAGAACTGTCGCAGGCCACCGCGAACCCGATGAGCAGGAGAACGTGAAGCGGCAGGAGGCCTCGAACGGTCGGGTGGGAGTTCATACGTTCCTCTGATATCGGTTACACAGAGGAACGGACCGAGTCGCAGGGATTGCGCGACGAGCCCGCAACAGTCAGGGCTGTTGCCCGCCGACTTTCACTGGAACGATGCTGCGTGGTGTGACATTGCGGTTCCCGAGTTGTCCGTAGCCGTTCCAGCCCCAGCAGTACGCGATGCCCTGCCGCGTGAGTCCGCACGTGTGCGCTCCACCTGCCGTGATCGAGGTGAATAGGAAGCCACCCGCAACGGCGGCAGGAACGGTGGCGCACGACACGGGCGTCGAGGTGCCTATTGGTGTGCACTGGTCGGGCCCTGTTGCCGTACCGATGCCAAGCCTTCCGTCGACGTTCGAGCCCCAACAGTACGCCGTTCCATCTGTGGTGACGCCGCACGTGTGCGACCGCGCGACCAGCGTTGTGAACGTGTGTCCGCCGCTCACCTGCTTCGGCTCTCGAACGGTCCTGTCACTCGAGCCGATGCCCAGCTGGCCAAGGTGGTTGGCGCCCCAACAGTACGCGACGCCCGTCTGGGTAAGCCCGCACGTGTGGTCGTCGCCGACGGCAAGCGAGGCAAACGTGACCTGATCGGTCACGAGGACCGGGAGGAAGCCGGCGTCCATCGTCGTCTGGCCAAGCTGGCCATAGATGTTCGTGCCCCAGCAGAACGCCAGCCCGCTTTGCTTCAAGCCACAGGTGTGCCCTCCACCCGCATGCACCGACGCGAATTTGTGTCCCCCGGTGACGAGGGTCGGCGCGTAAACGACGTCTTCGTCCAAATGCCACACGTCGCCGCCGCCGCCGTTCCCGATCTGGCCGACGTCGTTGAATCCCCAGCAGTACGCATCGGCTCCGGGAGTCAGACCACAGGTATGCGATCCACCCGCGCTCAACGACGCGAGGACAAGTCCGCCAGTTACCTGAATCGGGGCAACCGAGCAAAACCAAAGAGCACCGTTGAAACAGCCCTGAGGCCCCGACCAGCCATAGCCAAGCTGGCCGTAGTCATTGTAGCCCCAGCAATACGCTACGCCGGGCGCGGTGAGCGCGGTGAGTCCGCATGTATGCGAAGGCCCGACACTCAATCCCGCGAACGCAGACCCACTCAGCACAGCAGCCGGCGTGGCGGCGTTTGGCCTGTACCCCAGCGTGGTGGTGTCGGTCGCGAGCTGGCCGCTTTCGTCGGCGCCCCAGCAATACGCCTCTCCCGACGCGGTGAGGCCGCACGTGTGCCATCCTCCGGCGTTGAGCGACTGGAACGCGAGCGCCGTCACCGAGACGGCGGCCGACGCCTGAATGCCCTCGCTGGTCGCCGTCACTCCAGCCGATCCATTGCCGGTGGCGGTAACCAGTCCCGTTGCGCTCACGGTCGCGACCGATGCGTTGTCGCTCGTCCACGAGATGCTGCGTCGCCCGAGAGCTCTGCCGGTCGCGTCGCGGGGAGTCGCCGTCAGCTGCCTCGTGGCTTCGGCCATCAGCGTGAGTGCTGGCGCCGAAAGCGTCAGCGACGCCACGGGGACGCGCGGTTCGACCGTGATGGGAATCGAGCCGCGTGCGTTGCCGCTGGTGGCCACGATCTCGACCGTCCGCTGGGACACACCGATGACTTTGACGGATGCCGGCTGACCGGCGGAGACGAGCGTCGCAGCCAGGGGATCGCTGCTGCTCCACGAAACGGAAGGAGCGGGGTTGACTCGGCCTGCTGCATCGCGCACGACTGCGATCAGCGTGGTTGTGTCCTCCTGCGGAACTGTTCCGGAGGGCGCGGTGATCGTCAGCGTCGCTGGCGGGCCCGCCGGAACCCGTACTTGCAGATTACGCGAGACCTCGTCCACGCTCGCGGTGATCTGCGCCGAGCCGGGACCAACCGCCGTGAGCAACCCGGTCGCCGTGACAGATACAATCGATGGATCGCTCGACGACCAGGAGACGGTGCGGTCGTTGATGGCATTTCCAGCGGCATCGCGCACGATCGCGGTTGCCTGGTAGGATGCATCCAGGGCAAGCGTGAAGATCGAGTCCGGCGTCGTCTGAATGCTGACGGGTGGCCCGAGCAGGCTCTGTCCCGTTGTGAACGAAATGCGCGCTTCGTCGAAAAGCGTCTCGCCATCCAGGTCCTGCACCCCAGTCGTCACGACGATCTCGTATCCCGTGTTCGCCGCGAGTTGAGCGCCCGGTATGAACTCGACGGTGACGCGGGACGCATCGAGGCTCGGGTTCACGAACTGCGCAACGCCGGGCACCACGACGGTGCCGCGCATCAACTGAATCGTCTGGCTGGAGATGGTCGTGCCAGCCATCGGCTCGCTGAATACGATCGTGATACGCGCGTTGAGCGGCACGTCCGTCTTGCGACGCGCCGGAATCGTGCGCACGACTCTCGGGCGGCGTGACGTCGGCACCTTCGCGACCGCGAAGCTTACGACGGCGCTGCCGTCGTTGATCGCGAGGTCGATGGTATCGCCGACGGCGGCGGGAACGGACACAGGATCGATTCCGCCATCGACGATCCTGGCCGAGACCGAGAATCCGGAAGCGCGATGCTGCACCAGCGCCGTAGTGCCGGCTTCATGGCTGCCGATCGGGCGAGCGATGTAGACGCTTCCCGCATCGCTGACGAGGTGTTGCGTCGGTGCGCCGACGACCGCGCCCGAGACGTGCATCGGATCGGACACGAACGAGTCGTCCGAGGCATCGTCTGCAGGCGAGGGCCCGAGATCCGTGCAGCTCAGCAGGGTCACGAACCACCCGACGATCGAGCGATACGCGAGAACGCGAACACGGCCTACGGGACCGCCCGTCGAGGCGGCATGTCTCGCTCGTCGCTCGCCGCGCGAGCTCAGAATGATCAGGACGGGTAGCATGTCACCCTTTAAGGCGCACCAACCATGACAAATCCTGCCCAATAGAACGGACCGGACGTCGCCGGATTGCGCAGCGTCTCCCGCTGCGCCTGCGACAACGCGACTGCTTCCGAATCGCCCGCCCGCAACCGCCGATGCAGACGCTCCATGACCCTGGCGGTCGAGCGATCCTCCACCGCCCACAACGTGGCGATCACGTTCCGAGCGCCCGCGCCGAGGAACGCTCGCACCAGCCCGACCCAGTCGTCGCCAGCCGGCACGTCGGAAACCGCTCCAGACGCCAGCGCCGTCCGACACGCGCTCAACACGATCAGGCGGGCGCTGAGCGCCAGCCCGAAGACCTCGTGCACCTCGAGGCGCCCATCCTCCCCACCACCGCGCCCCAATTCGACGAAGGAGAACAACGGGTTGTGCTGGTTCAACACGCCATAGCTCGCGAGATGCACGATGTCATACTGCCCGACTGTGGCGCGGAACGCCTGCTCAGTCGCGTCAGCGCCTGCGAGCACGGTTGCCTGTGCTCCGTACAACGACCGAATGGCGTCAACTTCCTCCTGCGATCCCGGCAGGGCGCGCGCTCGCGGCGCCAGCGCCAGCACTCGCGTCTCTCCACTGCGGTCGTTCGTCCGCGCGCCCAGTTGAACCCACGCGGAGGCCGAAGGCGCGTAGCCCACGTCGTAGCGCTCGATGAGGTACTCGTCGCGCGCCGAACCGTTGTCCCGGCTCCGAATCAGGGCGGCGAACGGCAGGTAGTGCAGCTCCGCGTGCGGAACGATCACCAGCTGTCGCACGCCGGCGAGCAACCCCGCATCTTCTACCGGCGCGACCAGCTGCCGGTGCAGGCGTCTCAGCGGGCCGCGCCATGCGGGCGGCCGGGTGGCTCCTGCCCGACGCTCCATCGTGCCGCGAGCGAAATCGATCCACGTGGCGAGCGAGGCTCGGCTCACGCTGAGGTCGATCACGCGCATCGTGTCGGGCGTGACCACGAACACCATCGTCGTCGAGTCGGTCACGAGATACGCCAGCATCGCCTGTCCGCGGCTCAGGCGCGTGGCGACCGCACGCCACGGCGCCACCGTTGCCGCGATCATGGGACGGAGCCCGTTCTCGTCGCTCAACTCCAGCAGCAGATGCGAATACTCCTCCTGCGCGCGGGCCAGTGCCTCGCGCGTCTCGCCGGGCGCGGCGCCCCGAAGGTCGGGACCGCGAAGCGCGCCCACGCCACCCTCTTCGACCTCGAGCCGCCGCATCAACTCGCCGATGCGTGCGCGCAGGTCCTGTTCTAGCGCCACGACGGCGCTGTCCCTGGGCTGGGTCCGATCGATGCGCCCGCGCGACAACACGTCCAGCATTTGGCGCGCGCGCATCCGCTCGCTGGTCGCGAACGCAGCCGCCGCGTCACCGCGGGCGCGTTCGATGAGCGCCAGGTCGGCGAACGCGTCCCACTTGTCGGCCAGGAACGTCGACCGCCGCTCCGCCAGCGGCAGGGAACGCGCCATGCGCTCCACGTCCGCGATCGCTGCGTTCAGTGCGTCCGCCGCTTCCACCAGCGCGCCGCGCCCGCGCAGCGCGCGCCCCAACCCCGCGCGCGCCTGCCACGCGATCGTGGGAATGCTGCGTGCGCCCAGTGCCGCGAGCGCCGCCCGGTATCGCGTCTCAGCGGCCAGCGGCGAGCCCGCGTCGAGCTCGAGATCGCCGAGTGCGACGAGAGCAGCGGCCTCGCCTCCCGCGTCGGATAGCACGCGCAGCGTGTCGAGCGCGCGCGCGAGAGTGACGCGAGCCGCGGCGGTGTCACCTCGAACGTGCCGCGCGTGGCCGATCAGCAGCCGAGTGAGCGCAGCGGAGCGGCGATCGCCGGTCGCAGCCAGCGTGCGCTCCGCCGTTTCGAGCTCGGCTTCCGCCAGTGCGTATTGCTTGCGTTCCAGCAGCAGCATGGCGCGCCCCTGCTGGGCCTCCGCCTCGCCGGCCGATTGCCCGGCCAGGCGGTACTGCGAACGCGCGCGCGCGTAGTGCCGATCGGCCTCGGCATAATTGTTCAGCATCGTGGCGAGGTCAGCCCGGGCGATGGCGACGTCGGCCTCGAGCCCGGAATGGCCTGAGCGGCCCGCGAGCGAACGCTCGACGCGCCCAAGTTGATGGAGGGCGCTGCGCAGGTCGCCGCGCGCCGCGTCCACGGTGGCCAGGTCGCGCCGGACCTGCACCAGGTCCTCGAGAGTGCCGACGCGCTCGAACGCGCGCAGTGCTTCGAGCAGCCGAACGCGCGCCTCGCGATAGTTCCCGCGGCGCAGAGCGAGGAGGCCGCTGTTGTGAAGAAGGAGCGCGACGTCCGGTTCGTTGCCGGATGCGCGCGCCAGCGTGAGCGCCTCCCTGTAAAGGGAGTCCGCTTCCGCATGGCCGCCGATGACGCTGGCGACGTTCGCCAGATTGAGGAGCGCGGTCGCGGCAGCCTCGTCGAGATCGTGGCGGCGCGCGACTGCGAGCGCCTCCACATAATGCGCGCGCGCGTCCGAATGCTGGCCAAGCTCGGCCGAGATCAGTCCGAGGTTGTTGTGATCGGCAGCCTCGCCGCGCACGTCACCGATGCGATTGCGAAGGGCCAGCGCCTGGCGGAAGGTCTCGTCGGCGCGCCGCAGATCGCCGCGCTCCAGGGCGATACTCCCCAGCGCGCCGAGCGCGTTCGTCAGCGTGCGGCGATCCCCCACCGCGCCGGCGAGCGTGCGCGCGCGGGCGAAATATGCCTCGGCGGTGTCGAATCGCGAGAGCCTGGAGTAGCCGGTGCCGATGTTGCCCGCCGCCGCCGCCATTCCCGCCGTGTCGGGGATGGCGCTCGACCGCCGCAGAGCAAGTCGCCAAGCGCGCAAGGCGGCGTGCACGCCGCCGCTTCCCATCAACTCATTGCCCGCAAGGCGAGTGCTATCTGCCGCAGACTTCGCGGCGCGCTGTCGAGGAGTGAGGCGCTCGAAGCGCGCGAGATTCGTAACCGGGAAGGAATCTTCCCAGGCAGCGGCGTACGTCGACGCCAGGCGTCGCGCGAGTCTGACGATGGAGTCACTCGATGTACGTGCCCTGCCGGCTTGCTCGATCAGATCGCCCAGCACATCGCGCGCGTCTTTCGGGCGGGCGCGCACCGCGGTCGCCAGCGCGATGCTGTCGTCACCACGAGCCAGCGCGCGCATGCGGTCCGCGTGCTGCTGCGGGGCCGCGAACGCGGCGAGCAGCAGCACGAGCCCGGTCATTGCCGTCTCGTGGTGCGAACCGAGAATTCGGTCAGCTCGGATGCCGCGGTGCGATCGAACCCGATCTGCGCATAGACTCTCCAGAAGTACGGACGTGATGGTCGTAGCGCGGCCGACGCCGGGACCGCGACCACGGTATCAGTCGTTTCGTGCTCCCAAATCACGACTCCGTCACCGTCGAATATCCGCGCGCGGTAGCGATCAGCGTGCGGCACCGACGACCACACGAGCGCGGTGGCCGAATCGACCCGACCCACGGGGGCTGACGCAACGGGTGCCACCGTCGCCGTGACCGGACTCTCGCGATGCGTGCCGGACTCGCGCAGGCCGATTGGCAACACGATCGCGATGAGGACTGCCGCCGCCGCCGCCGGGACCCAGATCCGAGCGGCTTTCCGACTCGGCAGGGTCGCCACGGCCCTGGACGCTTCGACCAGCTCCACCCGACATTCGGCGCACCCGGCCAGATGTGCTTCGATCGCGGTGCGCGCGGCGTCGTCTACGGCGCGATCGATGTAAGCGGCCACCTCCCGTGGCTCCAGATGGCCGTCGATCACGGTGTCGTTCTCGAACGCCAACACAGGCATGCTTCGCTCCGTTCAATTCTCCCAGTACCCGATTGAACGGACGCCGACGTCGTGTTTGCGCGGACATTGCCGCGACGCGCGGGAATCATGGCTCTGGTCCATCAACCCCTCGCCTGGCCAACGACGCGCGCAAAGCAGCAAGCGCGCTTCCCAGACGGCGATAGACGTGGAACACCGTCGGAAGGCCGAGGGCTCTCGCGATCTCCCGAACGGAGCGTTCGTCCACGAAGCGCAGCACGAGGAGCAACCGGTCGGCGCTGTCCAACTGGTCCAGGGCCAATCGCAATGCGCCGACGAGTTCCGCGTGCTGCAGAGCGGCGTCCGGGCTGTGGGACGCGGCCGACAGCTGATCCGGATCGATCTCGTCAGCCACGAGATCTTCGAGCCGGCGGCGGGCGCCCTGTTCCTCGCGCCTCGCGACATCATCGCTTCGCGAACGCCCGTAGCGCTGGCGCAGGTAGTCGAGCCCGAGGCGGCGGGACACGACCACGAGCCACGTCGTGAATTTCGTCCTGCCATCCGGGACGTAGGCGCGCAGACGACGACAGCCATCGGCTCTCAGCGCCTCGAGCACGAATGTGTACGCATCCATCGCGAGGTCGCGGTCACGCGTCAGGAAGCGACAGGCATGCAGCACGACATCGCTGTGGCCGCGGATGAACTCTTCCCAGGCGTCGTCGCGCTCCGCGCTTGCGCTCGCGCTCTGCAGGCGCGAAAGCGACGGTGGGAGAAACGCGGGCTGCAAGGTCTCGCTCGTAGCGTACCCTGCGAAGGAGGGACCGGGCAACCTTATGTCATGCTCCTGTCGACGGCAATGTTGAGACCTTGACATTTGCACATCGTTGCCGCCGTTGAACCCGCGCCGATCCATCCTTTTGTCCCTCGCGTTCTGGCGCGCAAGCCGCCTTTATTCTATGGGGGCGCTGGAGTTTCGAGCCCCGGAAGAAACCAACTAACGGTTGTCTGATCCGTGAGAATCCGTGCTGTTTCCGCGTTATCCGCGATGAAAAGAGCTCCGTGGTATCCGCTCGTGTTCGCGTTGATCCTCGGCGCGAATCTCGACGCCCAGGTCAAGCCGAACGCGGACTGGCGGACGATCCGTACCGAGCACTTCTATGTCCATTTCACTCCGGAGCTGGAGGAAGTCGCGCGCCGGGCGGCCACGCAGGCGGAGTCCGCGTACACGAAGCTCAGCCAGTCCCTGAAGCGGCCGCGCGGCCCCATCGACGTCGTCATCAGCGACGACGTGGACTACGCCAATGGCTTCGCGACGCCGTTTCCGTCCAACCGGATCACGCTCTACGCCAACCCGCCGGTGTTCGAGAACGCGCTGCGGTTCAGTGATGATTTCTCGGAGCTCGTCGTGACGCACGAGCTGGCGCACATCTTCCACCTCGATCGCGCCGGCGGCATCTGGCGCCCGTTGCAGTGGGTATTCGGGCGCGCGCCGTTGCTCTTTCCGGGCGCGTACCAGCCGTCGTGGCTCGTGGAAGGGATTGCCGTCCATTTCGAGACCAGGTTGACGGGCGCCGGACGCATCGCCGGCAGCGAGCATCGCATGATCGCGCGCACGACGGCGACAGAGAACCGGTTCCCGCGCATCGACCAACTCTCCCTCGCGCGCCCGCACTTTCCCTACGGCTACAGCGTGTACGCCTACGGCTCCCTGTTCATGGACCATCTCGCGAACACGAAGGGCGACAGCGCGATCGGCAGGTTCGTCGAATCGGCCGCGCGGCAGCTCATCCCGATGTACCTGAACCCGCCGTCCCGCCGCGCGTTCGGCCGCAAGTTCAGCACCGAATACAATGCGTGGGCGAAGTCGCTCCTGGATTCGGCGCCACCGGCGGCGCGGCCGATGCCGGGCTGGCACGACCTCACGCATGACGGCGCGTTCGCGGCGTTCCCGCGCTGGCGCGACGACTCGACGCTGGTCTACACCGGCACCCCGGGGGACCAGGCTTACGGCGCCTTTGAGCTGCGATTCCGGCCGACCTACGATGTCCGGCTTGCGGCCTCCAACGCCCAACGTTCGAGGTACGACGTCCCAGGCACGGCGTTCGACGTGCGACGCACGCGGATTGGACGACGCAATTCGCGCTCGCCAAACGCGGTGCTGCCGGACGGCTCGTTGCTCTACTCGCAGCTGGAATACGTCTCGCCGTACAACGTCCGCTCCGACCTCTACGTGACGCCCCCGCGCGGAAGCACGCGCCGCCTCACCCACGGCGCGCGGCTCGCGCTGCCCGACGCGCGGCGCGACGGACGCATCGTCGCCGTGCAGATCGTGCCGGCCGGCACGCGCCTCGTCCTCGTGTCCGCCGACGGCCGGAGCATCGCGCCGATCACGAACGGCGGGCCGGACGAACAGTGGACCGAGGCGCGCTGGTCTCCCGACGGCACCCACATCGCCGCGGTCCGCTGGACCCGTGGCGGCACGTCCGAGGTCGTAGTGGTCGACACGACCGGCGCCGTGACGCAAACGCTCATCCGGGAACGCGCCGTCAACGCGACGCCCAGCTGGTCGGCGGACGGCCGCTACGTCTATTTCTCCTCGGACCGCGACGGCGCCGCGAACCTGTATCGCGCCGCATTCAGCGCGTCGGGATCAGACGCAGGACGCCGCGCCGCGCGTGCAGCGCGTCAGCGATACACAGGCCGGGCTCTTCGAGTCGCAGATCTCACCCAGAGGCGACGCGATTGCCGCGGTGCTCTTCCGGGCCGACGGGTATCACGTGGGAATCGCGCCGATTGCACAAGTCCAACCGACCGATGCCGTGGCCCTGCCGAACGTCGCCCCGCGCAGCCCGATTCCTGTCACTAAGCACCAGGCACTAAGCACTAAATACTCTCCATGGCGAACGCTCCTCCCCAGACACTGGCTGCCCTTCTTCGAGTCCGCGCTCGACGAGGGGGCCGTCAGGTTCGGCCCGATGGTTTCGGGCAGGGACGTCGTCGGCCGGCACTCGTACCAGGCGTTGCTCTCCGTCCCCACGGACAACAGCGGACTCACCGGCTCATTCCTGTATCGCAATGCGGCGTTTGGACAGCCGCTCATCGAATTCGCGGGCTTCCAGGACTGGGAAAACCGGGGCTGCCTCGTGGACGCCAGTCAGCAGTGCGTCGGCACGCTGCGCCGCCGCATCCGCGACGCCGGGCTGTCGTTCACGTTTCAGCGGCCACGGTTTCGCACCTTCTCGTACGCGAGCGTAGGCGCTGGCGTGGAGGCGCGCGACTATGCCACAGCGCCGGCGCCGCTGCTCGACCAGATCGATCCGCTGTTCCGGCGCACGTACTACTACCCGCGCGTCGTGTTCTCCACGGGCTGGAGCAACACCCAGCATCCGATTCTCGCGATCTCCGCGGAGGACGGCGTGTCGCTCGCGACTACGACGCGTGTCCGCTGGCGCTCGCTGGACACCACGAAGTACTCCACGAGCGTCGTCGGGACCGCTGCCGTCTACAAATCGCTCGACCTTCCCGGTTTCGCGCACCACGTTGTCGCGCTGCGTGGAGCGGCCGGCGCGCAGGACGACCGAGGTTCGGGATACTTCGAGGTGGGCGGCGTGAGCGGGGGAGCGCTCGACATCCTCCCCGGCTATGTGCTTGGTGAGGGACGCCGGACGTTCGGCGTGCGGGGCTTCCCCGCGGCGTCGCTGGTCGGTATCCGGGCGCTTCAGGGGTCCGCCGAGTACCGCGCGCCACTCACGCTTCCCGGCCGCGGGCTCGGCATCGCGCCCTTGTTCCTGGACCGCACGAGCTTGACACTCTTCGCGGACGCCGGGAGCGCCTGGTGTCCCAGCACTCGGGCCCCGCGTCCAGCGCCCAGCCCCACGCTCTGCACCAACCAGGAGGCGGCACTCGGCACGGTGTTCGCCGGCATCAACACGATCGCGTCCGCGGGCGCCGAGCTCGTCTTGTCCGCCGCCGTTCTGAGTTGGGACGAGCCGTACCGGTTTCGCCTCGGGTTCGCGGCGCCCGTGATGGGCAGCGAATACGTCGTCGGGGAGCAGAAGCCGACGTGGTACTTCACGGTCGGCTTGCCGTTCTGAGCCGGCTGACTACTCGGGGTAGCTGCGCGTGAACACGCGGTTCTTGCGCTGCTCGTCACCCTCGGACTGCGCCTCGACCTCGTCGGGCGAGCCCGGTTGCGCGGCGGCCTTTCTGGCGGCCTGATCGTCGTGACAGTCGCGCTTGTGCGACTCCAGCTCGCCTTTGCGCTCGAAGTGCGCGCCGCAGTTCTGACAGTGGATGTGGGGCATGGGTCCTCCAGAGACTCCGATTCGCAACTACTGATCCGCTGATCGCTTTCAGCGTTTGGAGCTTGGTGTTTGGGGTTTGGCGAGTTTGTCTTCCGGACGCCAAACTCCAAGCTCCAAACTCCAAACCCCAATGCACCCCACCGCTTTCATCCACCCACTCGCCTACGTGACCGGCAACGTTACGCTGGGCGCGCGTGTGTCCGTCTGGCCGTTCGCCGCCATCCGGGGCGACAGCGACGTGATCACCATCGGCGACGACTCCAACGTGCAGGACGGCTGCGTCATCCACTGCGACGACGGCGTTCCGTGTCACATCGGCAAGCGCGTCGGCATCGGACACCGCGCCATCGTGCACGGAGCCGTCGTGGACGACGACACGCTGATCGCGATGGGCGCGGTGCTGCTCAACGGAGTACGGGTCGGAAGCGGATCGATCATCGGCGCGGGCGCCGTGGTGCGCGAAGGGTTTGTGGTGCCGCCCAACTCGCTCGTCCTCGGAGTGCCGGGCCGCATCGTCCGCGAGACCACCACGCAGGAGCGCCAGCGCATCGCGAAAACGGTGGAGAGCTACCTCGAGCTCCAGAAACGTTATCGGTAAGCCCCAAACTCCAAACCCCAAGCCGCCCTCCGCATACGGGTACGCGCCCCCTCGCGTGTCACTCCTCACGAGCGATGCATCGGGGTTTTGGCGAGCCGATCGCGCCCGTGAATTGCATCCGGCACCGCGAACGCGCGGTACCCGGATTGTGACCTGTCTCACATTGGGAGGGAGTGAACATGCTGGCACGTCGTGGCAGTACTCTGCGCGCCACCCTCGGCGCACTGGCTGGCGGGCTGTCGCTCGCGCTGATACCCACAGCCTGCAGCGATCTATCACCTGGTGGCCCGGGGACGGCATCGCTGTCCTTCCAGGTTGTGTCGTCCGCGGGGGCAGCGCTCGCCGACAACATCGCCGCGATCATCGTCGAGGGCGGCGGCCATACGGTGGACCTCGAGTCTGCGGATGTCGTGTTCAGCAAGGTCAACTTCGAGCGCGAGGACGACGACGTCGTCGATCACGAGTGCGATGATGATGACGACGACAACTCCGGCCCCGGTTCGGGCGACGTGGTGACCGGTCAGTCCAACTCGGGCTCCGGATCGGATTGCAGAGAAGAGGACGACAGGGACGAGGAGTTCCGCGCGGGCGCCATCACCGTGAGCCTCCCGCTCGAGGGCGGTGTGATCACGCCCTTCAATGGAAAGCTGCCTCCCGGAACGTTCGACGAGCTCGAGATGAAGGCCGAGTTCGTGCGCGTAAAGGGCACGTTCGACGGCGAGCCGTTCGACGTGACGGTTGCCATCCACGCCAAGCTGGAGCTGGATCTGGATCCTCCGCTCGAGATCACGGAGACCAGTGACGTTCAGAACGTCAGCATCGACATCGACGTCGCCAGCTGGTTCACGGACTCCGCCGGCAACGCGATCGATCCGAGGCTGTTGTTCAACAACGCGGACCTGCGCGCCCAGTTCCAGCGGCGCGTCCGGGCGTCGTTCCGCGCGTTCGACGATGACGACTGCGACGGCCACGACGATCGCGACGAGGGTCGCCACGGCGGTAATTCCGGCCCGGGGTGATCGAAGTTCCCCGCAAGTGACGCCAGCCGCGTCGGCCCTGGGGGGCCGGCGCGGCTTTACTTTCGGGTCCAGGGGAGTAGAGATCCTTCATTCGGGCGGTGGTCGTGAACAAATTCCGCCCCGGAAGTGTCCCACCTAGCGTTTGTGGTCCTCACTCACCCTCTCATGGAGCAAGAGCTCGAGCGCATCGGGGCGGAACGGCTCGCCGCGGAGCGGGCCGCCGACCGCGACCGGCGCCGTGCGTTTGTTTACGCGGCGCTCGGCTGCGCCGGCTCGTGCGCGGTCGGCATGGTCGTCATGGGCTTTGCGTTCTGGGTGAACGACCGACAGCTCGGCTTGATCTTCTTGTGGGCCAGCCTGGTCGTCGGGTACGGCGGCATGACGTTTTCGCTCGCGTACGCCTACCGGAAGGGAGAGGAGCGCGGCGACTGGTGAGCGACGTGAAACCTGCTTGCGTCGCTCGCCGTAACCTTATAGACTGACGGCCCCGCTGACGTGACTTTCCGGGCGCAGCAGGGGTTTCACAATTACCGAGACGAGAGACTGCCGATTCCTATGCAACGCGTAATCGACACCACGGGCGCCATTCGGCGACTTGCCAGCACGGGCTGGTACGTCCCGATGCGCGCGCGCGCGGAGTGCGGCATCGACGCCGGAGAGCTCGCCTAACAGCGAATCCTCACTGGCCAAACGCCCCATCCGCGCAACTCGGCGGATGGGGCGTTCTGTTTTTCGCAACTTCGACAACCGATTCATCGAACATACGACCTTCGGACCCGTTTCTTCGCAGCGTGTTTTTCAGTTCAGTTATGTGGCGTGTATGGGCAAGGGCCGCACGCCGCCGGGAGGTGTAGCTCAAGACGAGAGCGCGACGTTCGCCGCGTGATCCCATTGCCTGACGAAGGCCGGTGATCGTGGAGCAACGACGTCGAGATGCGGGCCGCGTGCGTGCGCGCGGCCCGCCACCCCGGCCTCTCGGGTTCCGAGGTCGGACTCACACTGACTCCGAGTTCCGACTTCCCATGATTCGTACTTCACGGCTGGACCTGGTGCTCTCCACGCAGGAGACCATCCTCGCGTCGCTCGACAGCCCGCGCACGCTCGGCGCGCTGCTGCGCGCGGACGTGCCGCGCACCTGGCCGCCGCAGTTCCTGGACAGCGACGCGCTGCGCTGGGCACTGCGCTGGCTCAACGCGCCCGACAGCGACTATCGCTGGGGCATGTACTGGATGGTGCTACGGCACCCGCGCACGCTCGTCGGCACGGTGGGCTTCAAGGGCGCGCCCGCCGACGGAACCGTCGAGCTGGGCTACGGCGTCGTCGCCGAGTTCCAGCGCCGCGGGTTCGCGTCCGAGACCGTGCGAGCGTTTGTCGCGCGCGCATTCGCCGACGCGCGCGTGCACCGCGTGATCGCCGAGACGCTGCCTGAGCTGGTCGCGTCCATCGGTGTGCTCGAGAAATGCGGCTTCCGCAGCATCGGCGACGCGTCCGAGCCGGGCGTGATCCGCTATGAGATGACCCTTGCCGCTTACCGCTTGCCGCTCGCCGATAACGGCTTACGACTCGCCGCTGGCCGCTAATGGCCAATCGTTGGCCGCTTACCGGCAAGCTGTAAGCCGTTCATCCCAGGGCCTTGAGCTCCTTGGGCCCCATCAGCCAGCGCAGCGTCCCCTCGCCCTTTCTCGCCGGCCCGTCGAATCGCAGCAGGCACGCACCGGCTTTCTTGAAATCCAGGCGCGACTCGCTTGCGCCCGTCATGAGCCACGTGGCGAGGAGCCCCAGGTGTGGCTCGTGGCCCACGGCGATCACGACGTCGGCGTCGGCGTAGTCGCGCAGCCACGCCTCGAACGCCGATGGCGACGCCTCGGGCGCGAGAGTCTCCGTGGTCTCGCGACGAATCCTCTCGTCATACGCCGTGCTGACGATATCCTCGGTCTGCGCCGCCCGCGCGTAGGGACTGGCGACGATCAGGTCCGGCGACGGCACCAGCTCTCGCAACGCCGCGGCAACATCGCGCATCTGCGCGCGTCCCTTGGCGGACAACGGGCGCAGTTCATCGGGCTTGCCGGTCTTCGCGAATTCTTCTTGGTCGCCTGCGTCCGCGTGTCGCACGAGGAGAAGCTTCACGCGGTTCAAGTTAGCGGAGGGTTTGGAGTTTGGGGTTTGGAGTTTGGCGCCTGGGTGCGACGAAATGATGACGGTTCGTTCACGAAACGCCGCAGTCTGCGTGCATGCAGGATTTCACGAAACTCAGGGTCTGGCAGCACGCGCATCGGCTGAGGCTGGATATTCACGCCGCGACGCGGTCGTTTCCTGCCGAGGAGCGCTACGGCCTCACCTCACAGCTTCGGCGCTCGGCCGCGTCAATCGCGGCCAACATCGCCGAGTCGTGTGGCTACCGTGGCCGCGCCGAAAGCGCCCGGTTCCTGCAAATCGCCTTTGGCTCTCTACACGAGACCATGAACCATCTGCTGGCCGCGCGCGATCTGGGGTACCTGACTGGCGACAAGTTTGAAGCGCTCGACCGTGAGATAACGAGCGTGCGGCGCATGTTGATCGCATTACTGAAAAGGATGCGCGAATGACGCGTCGCCAACCAAACCCCAAACCCCAAACCCCAAACCCCAAACTCCAAACTCCAAACCCTTACCGCACCACCGCCATCGGCAGCCGCCCAGCGCCAGTTGGCTCCAGCACCTCGCGATAGCTCGCATCCAGACGGTCCAGCTCCGCGTCCCAGCTGTGCGCCTCCGCCCAGGCCCTCGCGCCCCGCGCCAGCCGGCCGCGAAGAGTCGGGTCGCGCACCAGCCGGGCCATCGCGTCGGCCATTGCGCGCGCGTCGCCGGGGGGGAACGCGAGCCCGTTCTCCATGTCGCGCAAATTGACGGAAACGCCCCCGGCTGGCGTCGCCACCACGGGAACCCCGGCCGCCATCGCCTCCAGGATGACGAGTCCGAGCGTCTCCGTCTCCGACGCGTAGACGAACGCGTCCGAACTGGCGTAGAGCAGGGGCAGCAGGAGACGACGCTCGAGGAGTCCCAGGAAGAGCACGCCGTCGGGCGCGCGCTCGCGCAGCACGTCGGACGACGGACCATCACCCGCGATCACCAGCAGCGCGTCGATGTCCGGATTGGCGTCCCGGAACACGCGATACGCGTCCAGCACCAGCTCGACGTTCTTCTCCGCCGCCAACCGGCCGACGTGGAGGAACATGAACTTGTCGTCCGCGCCGAGCTGTTCGCGCAGCGCGCCGCTCCACTTCGTGGGCGTGAACTGCCGCACGTCCACGCCGCGGCCCCACACTTCCACCTGGTCGACGCCCATCGCGCGCAAGTCTTCTCGCGCCGGCTCCGACGGCGTGTACACGCGAGCGCTGCGCTTGTGAAAGCGGGCGATGTAGCGCGATACCGTCCCGCGCAGCCGGCCCACGCCGTACTTCTCGGTGTAGCGGCTGAAGTCCGTGTGATAGCTCGAGACCAACGGCACGTCGTTGCGGGCCGCCGCAATCTGGCCGAGCCGTCCGATCACGAACTCAGTCTGGCAGTGGACGAGATGCGGGCGGAACCATCGCACGGCATCGCGAACATGTGAGTACCGCGGCACCACCAGCCGGATGTCCGGATACATCGGGAACGGCGCGCTCGGCACCTTCACGTGCAGCTCCACCGCCTTGAGGTCGCGCGCGTCGGTGGCGAATGCCTGACCGTATGGCTTGGGGTAGCGCGGCGACACGACGCCGCATGCCCACCCGCGCTCCTGAAGTCCGGCGACGGACACGGCGGTAACCACCGACACGCCGTTCACCTGCGGCGGATACGTATCGGTGCAGTAGAGGACACGAAGGGGTTCGTCGCTCCGTGACATGGCTGTCGAAAGCTTCACCGTTTGCGTAACGAGTTCGTGACCTGTGTGTCGCGAATGCGTTGCTCCACCCGGAGATGTACCGAAAGAGAGGGATACTCGATCGATACCGGTACACCACCAAGCCGCTACGTGTCACGGCGATGGTTCACCACAACCTCAAAGGATTGGCGGTTATGTATACCCCGCTATCGCTCCTGACACGGTTCGAGCGCACGGAACGCGCTCTCTTCATACGCTGCGTGGATCACGCCAGCACGCGCAGACTGTGGCGCGCTCTCTGGACCGTCCTCACCCATCTCGGCGGCACGGCCTGCAGCATCGCGGTCGCCGCGGTCGCCGCTGATGTTCGCCACGGGCGCGCTGCACCAGGCCGCGAAACACGCGACGCTGGCGCTCGTGGTCTCGCACCTGGTCGTGCAGCTCGTCAAGCGCACGGTCAACCGGCCGCGCCCGTCGCTGCGTGAGGCCACCGCGTCGCTCGTCCTCGAGCCCGACAAGTTCTCCTTCCCGTCAGGGCATTCCTGCGCCGCGATGGCCGTCGCCTTCGCGTACGCGCTCGCCTTTCCGGCTCTGGCGCTCCCGCTTGTGGCGCTCGCGGTCCTCGTTGGCGCGTCGCGCGTCTTCCTTGGAGTTCACTACCCCGGCGACGTGGTCGTCGGCCAGGTGATCGCCATCACCACGGCGCTGCTGGTCTGACCCGGCTGCACGCTCCACCAAGGCGAGCACCGGCCACCGCGCCTTGACGTCGGCGCGAATCGCGCTGTCCATGGGGTGGCGGGGAATCGCCTCGATGACGCGCTGCGCCAGGTCGCGCGCTTCGGTCATCCGGCCTTGCCGCTCGTAGAAGGTCGCCAGGTCGGCCAGGTAGAGGATCATCTCCGGCTCCAGCTCGACCGCCCGCCGCAGGTGGAACTCCGCCTTGGCGCGCGACGCATGCTTCACCAGGTCCACCCGAAGGACGCGCGTGGCGATGAAGCGCACGAGGGCCGGCGCGCGAAGCACTTCCGAGTGCAGCTTGCCCAACATGTGATGCGCGCCCGCGTGGCTGGAGTCCTGCGCCAGGATCGCGCTCACGTGCTCGTGCACCTCGCGGGCAAGCCGGGCGCTGTAGGCCGGATCCCCCCGGTTCGCGCGCCGGCCGGCGGCGGCCGCCAGCCAGTAGCGCACGGTCACGTCAGTCGGTGCCGAGTCCAACCCGCGCCGGGCATGAACCAGCGCGCGGTCGTACGCTTCGCGTCGTCCCAGTCCGTCGGGACGCATCATCCCGATGGCGATCGCCGCGCGCGCGGCTCGCCAGCGCAACTGCGCGCTCTCGAGGCCGGACTCGAACGCGCCCTCGCACAGCGCCAGCGCGTCGGCCGCGCGCGCGCCGAAGTACGCCGAGTCCGAACGCGCCGCCAGCGCGCCGATGTCGCCGGGCCAGGGCTCCGGCCCGCGGCCGTGCGCGACGAGCAGCGATGCCGCCGTCAACGGACCCACCAGAATGTGCACGCGGCGCTCACGCGACCGCGGTGGCGTCCGCCGCCTCGAACGCCTCGGCGAGCACGCGGCCGGTGTAGGTCGCCGGCGGGGTGAGGCCCAGCGTCCAGGCGATCGTCGCCGGGATGTCCAGCAGGCTCGCGGCGCAAAGTTGGCCCTGCTGCACCGCGGCGCCCGCGAGCACCAGCGGGATGGTCGTGTTCACCGGGTGATTGTCTTCATGGTCGTTCGCCAATACCCCGCCACCGCCGTGATCGGCGACCGCGATCAGCATCGTGTGCGGATCCGCATGCACCTCCGCGCTCGCCAGCAGCAGGTCGAGGGCGTGATCGAGTCGCTGCGCCGCCTCGCCGTATTCGCGCGACATCCAGCCGTGCGCGTGTCCGGCGCGATCCGCGTCGGCCCAGTGCAGGAAGATCATGCCGCGTTGCTGCGTCTGGAGCGTGGGCCGTGCGGCCATCAGGACTTCGGGCGCGCTCGCCCCGATGAACTTCGCCTCGCTGAATCCGAGCTTCTCGGCGATGCGGCTCGCGACGGGGCGGTACAGCCGCGGAATCGCGCCGAGAAACGCCGAGCTGCGATAGCCGCAGCGCAGCAGGAGCTCGGGAAGGGGATCGAGCTTCGTCCGCCGCTTCGGCATGTGAACCGAATCCGCGAGCACACCGTGCAGCTCCGGTCCGACGCCCGTCATCAACGAAGTGAGCGCGGGCCAGGTGAGGCTCGGCGAAACTGTCTGTGCGACCATCGTCGAGGCGCCGTTGTGAGCCAGGCGGCGCAGGTGCTTCAGGTCGAACGCATCGATGGCATCGGGACGCAAACCATCGAGCACCACCACGACGACACGTCGGATTTCCGTTGGCGTATCCATTTGTTCTCGGAGTGGATGACGCGAACGAAAACATTCGCACGTCTTGGATTTGCAAGCGCTTACCATCTGCTTGCCATCGGATGTGTAACAATGGGGCACGCATTCCTGATGGCGCCCATGCTCGCGGTCGCTGTGTGACATGAGACACTGGCGAACGGCGGACTGCGACCACGTCGTGACCCGCGTGCACCCCTCTGCGTGACCTGACCCGGGGAGACTGTCCGCCGCTGGAAACGATCGCCACCCATTCACGCAGGAGAACCAGCATGTCTCGATCGCACCGCAGTCTCCCCGTTGCAGCCCTGCTCGGAACGCTCGTCGTCACCGCGTGCACCGAGTCGTCGATCCCGGCCGCGCCGCTGCAAGCCGCCAGGACCGCAGGCTTCGCCAAGTTCGCCGACTTCACGCCGATCCCGGCCTCGGCCGTCTGCGGCGTCGGCGAGATCGCGCCGCCCTCCACACTCGACGGCTTCGCGAGCTATCAGCCCTTCCTTCTCCCCGCGGGCTATCACTCAGAGCTGGTGACCATGGAGCGGGACCCCGGTCTCTTCGGCCTGGGCAAGGGCGTGGACAACTTCGACATGCTGACGCTCAACGAAAACGGTCCGCATGCCGGCCGCTTCCTGTACCGGACGCACGAAGTCGGCTCCAACGGCTCGGTCTCGGAGACCGACCTCGAGACCGGCGTCACGCGCATCGTCGCCAACGCCTCGCACTACGAGGCCCTCGACGGCATCGTCTGGACGCCATGGAAGACGGTGCTTTTCGCCGAGGAACGCATCGTCGCTTCGCTCAAGGATCCCGCCGTGCCCAACGCGGTTGGTGGCCTGGTGTACGAGTACGATCCCGCGACTGGCATCTCGACGCCACGGCCCGCGGTCGGCGCGCGCTCGCACGAGGGGATGCGCTTCGACACGCACGGCAACCTCTATGGGATCTCCGAATCGACGCCGGGCAACCCCGGCCAGTCGGGCGCGATCTTCAAGTTCGTCCCGGATACGAAGGGCGACCTGTCCAGCGGCCAGCTGTACGTACTCAAGGTCGACGACGCCGTCACCAAGACGGGTCACGCGGTGTGGGTCCCGCTCGATCGCGACGCGGTGCAGATCAACTCGGACGCCGAGGCCATTCGCGTGGGAGCGACGGGCTGGGCTCGTCCGGAAGACATGGACATCGCCACGAGCACCGGCAACAACCGCGGCGGCGCCAACGTTCTCTATGTCGCGACGACGACCGACGACATCGTGCTCCGCATCGAGCTCGAGGGCGACGAGGCTTTCGTGACCGACTTCGTTCGCGAAGGCATAAACGTCAGCGGCATGAACAGCCCCGACAACCTGGCGCTCGACCGGCAGGGCAACCTGTACATCATGGAAGACGGTGACGCGGGCGACATCTGGGTCGCGCTGGCCAAGGGAGGCGGCGAGTTGGTCGCGAGCGAAGTCGTGCGCTTTGCCAGCCTGACGGACTGTGATGCCGAGCCGACTGGCGGTTACTTCGACAAGGACGGCAACATGCTCATCAACGTCCAGCACGCCGGTGGCGCGCTTCGGAACGACCTGACCGTCAAGATCGTGCGCGACAAGTAGTTCCGCTTCAAGTAAAACGCGCGCTATGGGCGGCTGTTCGGCACTGCTGTTGTGCCGGGCAGCCGTTCCTGCACTGCGGCAAACGGCTCCACAGCCGGAAGGTCAATGAGATTCACGCCGATACCGCGGATCTTCGCCGATGCACTCATTAGCGAGAATCGGCGGGATCGGCGAGAATCGGAACGACCTTTGGACAGTGTGGCTATTAACGCGGGTTGCATAGAGTTCGGGGTGCCCGACTCACCGCGGATCACCGGAGGCGCTACGGCCTATCGGCTGTACGACGTCGGGTATGGCATCGGCCTCGACCGGGCGGTGCAGCAGATGGGCGGTCGAACGCGCGGACGAGCCCGGCCTCAGCGCGTGGAAGCGCGCGGAATCCAGGTGCGCAATCCGCCGCTCGTGATCGATCTGGGCGAACGCCAGGTCGCCATGGGTGGCGTCTCGCGACCGGTGGTGGTCACGGCGCACCTCTTCGAGTTCGGCGTCTGCTCGCTTCGCTTCGCGATCGCGGTCCCGCCGGCCTTGGCATGGAGCGACTTCACCGATTTTGCCGGCGCGCTCGAAAGCGCCGGCCTGGACTCGCTGTTCGACGCCGAGTTGGACGCGCTGCTCGCGCGACTCGCGGACGCGGTAGACCGGCCGCGGCGCGCCGAGGTCGTCGAGGACTACGTGGTGTTTCGCGTGAACCGGCTCTGCGACGACGGCGGAGCGCCGATGTCGCCAGCCGTGCTCACCGACGAACAACTGCTTCCCCTGTTGCTCGGCGAACGCCGCGAGCTGGCGCCGGCGGCGCGCAAGGATCTGCTGCAGCACCGCTTCTCCTATTACGCCGACGATCTCGTGATCCTCACGTGGGAGAACGCGCTCGTGGTGGAGCCGCGGGAGAACGACTTCGACGTGGAGTACGTGCTGGAGTTCGCCAACGCGCTGCTGCTGGAGCTGCGCGTGTACGACGCGGAGCTGGACGCGGAGCTGCCGGCGCTCTACGACCGCATCGACGCCGCGCGCCGCAAGAAGCTTCCCCTGTCGCTGGGATTGCGGCACCTGCTCTCCGAGCTGCAGACGCGCGTCGCCGACATCACCGAGGTGGTGGAGCGCGCCGAGAACGCGTTCAAGGTGCTGGACGACGTCTACCTCGCGCGCCTCCACGACGCCGCACTGGGTCTGTTTCGGGCGACGGCGTGGCGCAGAGGCATCGAGCGCAAGCTCCAGATCTTCAAGGACACGTATTCGATGCTCAATGGGGAGGCCATCGCCGCCCGCTCGGAGCTGCTCGAAGTAGCGATCGTGCTGCTGATTGTGTTCGAAGTGGTGCTGAGCCTCATACGCTAGGACTGCTCAACACCGTGGTATCTGGTTTAGAGGTTACGGGGTTCGGGAGGTGAGAATCAGGTTGTGAGAAATGAGGCGATCTGGGCCATCCTCAATCCTGTCTCCTGAATCTCACGCACTCACGCCCTCAGCCCTCTACACCAGATACCGCGTAGTTCAGGTTTCTTCAGGGTCTCCAACCCGTAACGAGAATTGCGGATTGTGACCCGCGCGTTACGCTCGCGGGCCACCACCTGACACACACCCGCGCAAGATTGGGCGGCCTTATGCGATATACGCTGCTCATCGCAGCGGGCCTGGCTCTGTCGCGCGGACTTGTCGCGCAGGAACCCGCCCGCGGCGTCGTGACCGGGCAGGTGATGGATCAGGGAACGGCGCGTCCGATCTCGTTCGCGATGATCGACCTCGTCGGCACCACGATGGGCGCGCAGGCCGATCTCGATGGCCGGTATCGTGTTGCCAATGTCCCGGCGGGAACTTACCGGGTGCGGGCGCGGCGTATCGGATTCGTGCCCGGCGTCTCGGACAGCCTGCGTCTCGTCGGTGGCCAGACGCTGGTGCAGAACTTCACACTGGCGAGCGCCGCCACACAGCTCGAGGCAGCGCGGGTTACGGCTGCCGCAAACAACGCCAACAGCGACGCGGCGCTGATCGCGCTCCAGAAAGCCGCGCCGGCCGTCATGGACGGCATCAGCGCGCAGGCCATCGCCCGAGCCCCGGGTTCCAACGCCGCCGAGGCGATCGTGCGCGTGACGGGCATCTCGGTGGTGGACAAGAAGTTCACCATCGTACGTGGGCTCCCCGAGCGCTACAGCAACACGTTGCTCAACAACGTGGAGCTTCCGAGCCCGGAACCGCTGAGGAAAGTGGTTCCGCTGGACGTGTTCCCCGCGAGCCTGCTCGAGTCCATCGTTGCTTTGAAGACGGCTACGCCCGACCGGCCCGGCGACTTCGCGGGCGGCTCTGTCGAAATCAAGACGAAAGAGTTCCCGGAACGCCGCGTGGTGCAATTCAATATCTCGCAGGACTGGAACAGCCTAACGACGTTCAAGGACGTGGCGTATGTGCGGAGCTCTCCCAGAGCGTGGGTCGGCTTTGGTGGAGACGGCCGCTCCATGCCTCCGCTGCCCCCATCCGGGGGCACCGCATCGGGCGACGCGGTCGAGCGGTTCGCTGAGTCGCTCCGTAATGTCTGGACGCCGACGCCCCGCGCCGCGCCGCCGGGGCTGGGTTTCGGATTCAGCGTCGGCGATCGCATTGGAGGCGGATCGCTTCCTCCGCTGGGCTACACCGTGTCGCTGGCGTATTCGTCGCGCCTCGAGTTGAACCCCGGTCGCCTGTATCAGTTCGTCCACGACCCCGAGCTGGGCGCCGCGCAACGCGGATTCGTCGCGCGCGAGAACCAGTCGATCGTGGACTGGGGCGCCACGGCGAACTTCTCGCTCCTGGCCGCGCCGAGCCACAAGCTCGGCTGGAAGAATCTGTACACGCGCAACGCGGAAGAGATGATTTCCGTGAGCGATGGTTTCGACACCGACCGGGGACTGCAGCGAGGACGCACATACCAGGTGCGCTACATCGAACGGGAACTGCTGCAAACGCAGCTCACTGGCGACCATGTTTTCGCGCCGCTGCTCAATTCACGCATCGAATGGAAGGCGACCCTCGCGCGCGCCGCGCGCGACGAGCCCGACAACCGGTCTGCCACCTACATCGAGGACGTCAACACCGGCCTGTTCTCTCTCCAGGCAAACGTTCAGAACAACCTGTGGTTCCGCTTCCTCGACGACGTGGTGGCCGCCGGCCATCTCGACTGGTCGCTTCCGGTGCGAATCTGGGGCGGTCGCGAGCTGCTGTTCAAAACGGGTGGAATGTACCGCGACAAGACACGCGACTTTCGCGCCCAACTCTACAGCTATCGTCCCGCCCTGACGCCACCAAGCGGTCCGGAAACGCTTACGCTTGCACCGGAGCAGGCCTTCGCGCCTGAGCACGTTGGCTCCGAGGGGTCGGATATCACGCTGTTCAAGCTGGACGCCCAGGCGCTACCGTATCGCTCGAGCGACGATCTTTCCGCCGCGTACGCGATGATCGACTTCCCGCTCCTCAGCAGGCTGCGCATTGTGGGCGGCGCGCGCGCCGAACAGTGGCGCCTCGATATCCACCCCGCAAGCGGAACGGCCTCTATCGACGGCATCACGAGCCGGCGCGAGCTGGACGTGCTCCCTTCTGTGAACCTCACGCTCGCGCTGAGTGACCGCTTCAACGTGCGGCTCGCGGGCTACCAGACCCTGGCTCGGCCCGACCCCCGCGAGTTGTCCGGTGACTACTACCAGGCGGTCACGGGGGAGTGCGCCAACGAGGGCGACACCCTGCTGGTGCATACTCGCATTCAGAACGCCGATTTCCGTGTGGAGTTCTATCCGTCCGGGGACGAGTTGTTCGCCTTGAGCGCGTTCTACAAGCATTTTCGCGATCCCGTCATCGAAGCCCTGTTCATACCGCAATCCACGAACTGTGTCGTGAGATACAAGAATGCGGAGTCCGCGACGGTCTACGGCGGCGAGCTCGAGATGCGAAAGTCGCTCGCGTTTCTTCCGCTGATCCCCGAAGGCTTCTCGGCGGGCCTGAATTTCACCCTGGTGCAGACGCAGGCGCAGCTGGGCGAGAATTTCAGTGGCGTCACCACGCGATTCATGGGCCAATCGCCGTTCGTGACGAACGCGAATCTGACCTACGCACGTCCCGACAACCAGCTCATGGCCTCGGTGATGGCGCATGCGTACGGCGAACGCATCACCCGCTATGGCGCGATACAGGACGTGGCCGGGCAATTCAAACAGATCCCGGACGTCATCGAGCAGCCGCGCGTGATCGTGGACGCCAAGGTCCAGTGGAACGCCTCGAGGCGCATGACCGTTTCGCTGGCAGGGAAGAACATCACGGACACACCGCAGCGGTTCTATCAGAAGCACAACGCCGGCCGCGTCCAGACAGGCTTCGTGCGCAGCGGCGCATCCATCAAGCTAGGTGCGGGCTATGAGTGGTAGGCTCGCTGGTGTCCCGAGCATGGCGAGAAGTCTGCTGTTGCTCGCCGTGCTTTCGTGCTCGGAGAGCTTCGCGCCCCTGTCGTCGCCCGGGAGCCCGACCCAACTGGTAGTTCGCGCCGTCGGCGTCGGGGCCGTCCGACTGAGCTGGGCCGCGGTGGACGATCCAGACGTTGTGCACTACGTCGTGGAGCGGCGCGTCAATCACGCGGGCGGATTCAAGGCGCTGGGGCCGCTCGTGCCGCAGGGCCCGCAGATGATCGTGTATCTCGATACGGACGTGCAACCGGCGACTTTCTACGGCTACCGCGTCGTTGCGGTGACCAGCTTCGGCGATCGATCCCGCCCTTCCATAGTGGGTGGTGCGCAAACCCCGCCGCCTCCCGGTATCGACGTCTCCACCCGGTCCGAGTCTCCAGCCCCACAAGCGTCGGATCCGGACGGCTACCGGGTCACTCTGGCTGGGCCGGATACGGTTTCGGCGCAACTTGGACTCCGGGCCGACCAGCGGTTCGCGCCGCTCCGGGCAGGAACGTACACGGTGACCTTGCGAGGAGTCATCGATCGCTGCGAGGTCGCGGCGGACAGCATTCGATCGGTGGTCGTGCCCGACACCGGCGTCAACACCATCGCGCACGTGGAATTCAACATCCGTTGCCGCGACCCGCAGCGCTCGCGTGTCGCGGCCATCGTGACGGCCGAAGGCGACAGTCTGGATGACAGCGGCTTCGAGCTCCAGCTCACCGGCATCGCCACCGACGGCAACCTGCCCGACTCGCTGCGCCTGTTCACCCAGCGATCCCTGATCGCCGCGGCGGGTGGAACGGTGCTGTTCGACAACCTGCGGCCCGGCGAATTCGAGATCGAGCTGAGGGGGGTGGATGCTCACTGCGTGCGCGACGGAAGCCCGACGCGCACCCTGACCGGCACCGCATCATCCACGGACACGGTGCGATTCGGGCTCGCGTGCAACTCGCAGCGGCCCGACGACGCCGGCCGACCGCTGGCATGGCGCAACACCTTCTCGGCCGCGGCGGCGGCGCCGCAGTCACGCGTGTTCCTCGACATCGCGCTCGACGCCACCGAGCGCCCGGGAATCAACATCGCGGCGCTCGAAGGCGAGGTGCGCTACGACGCAACCGTGCTTCGATTCGAGAGCGCCTTGCCGCATCCGGGTGGCGGACTGACAGCTACGGTGAATGGCGGGCAGTCGGGAATCCTCAGTATCCTCGCGATCGACAACAACGGCACTGGAATAACGGGGCTCGTGCCCGTGTCGCGCGTCGAGTTCACGGTCGTGGGTGCGGCCGGACGCAGCGTCGGGACGCGCACCAGGGTTTCCGAGGTTGTGGACGCCAGCTTCAATGTTTTCACGGATTCGACGCGAGCCGTTGAAGACACGCTCGTTGTCGCGACGGGAGCGCCGCTGAAGCAACCACCGGTCGCGAACGCGCACGGCCCTTATTCGGGCGTCGCGGGCAACGCGGTCACCTTCAACTCCACCGGCTCCACCGATCCGGACGGCGGACCGGTCACGTACCGCTGGGTTTTCGGCGACGGCTCCGAGTCCACGCTGGCCTCGCCTTCCAAGGCGTACGCGTCGGCCAACAGCTACAACGTCACGCTCACCGTAACGGACGACGAAGGGGTTACGGCGTCCGCGAACACGACGGCGACGATCAGCTTCGGGCGGCAGCAATCAGCCGCCCGTCGCCAACGCCAACGGACCATACAGCGGTGTGGCCGGAACTCAGATCACCTTCAGCTCGGCGGGATCGTCCGATCCGGACGGCGGCGCCGTGACGTATCGCTGGAACTTCGGCGATGGATCTGCTGAATCGACAGTCGCTTCGCCCGCGAAGACATACGCCGCGGCCGGCAACTATGTCGCGACGCTCACGGTCACCGATGACGAAGGGGGCAGCACGTCCGCGCAGGCGAACGTGACGGTCACGCCGGGGGCATCGACCGGGCCGATCACCTGGAGTTACAACTTCGGCCCGGTAGACGCGGACTCTGTCGTCGCAATGCACGTGTTGCTCGATCTGACGGCGGATCTGCCGGAGACGCCGTCGATAGAGGTGCTGCAGGCCTGGGCCGTCGACTCGCTCAAGTGGAATCCGGCGGTGCTCCGGTTTCACGCGTTCAATTTCGGGCAGGGCGCGGCCGGATCGGTGAACCAGACCTTCACCGCATCCGGGAAGCTCATCATGAACAGCACACAGGCGAACCCGCCGAACGTGGGGCTGCTCACCATCGCCACGATCCGATTCAAGGTGATCGGGACGCCGGGCCAGACCTCGACCGTGCGCGCGTGGGTCGCGAGCATCACGAACCCCCAGTCGTTCAACTACTTGTCGCGCACCGATGTGCGCGACGGGACGTTCGTGGTCCCCTAGGGAACTCAGCTCAATGGCCCCACAGTCGGAAGGTCGTTGAGACTCACGCCGACGAGCCCAAGACGCCACACAGTCCGAAGGTGATTGAGATTTGCGCCGATTCTGCCGATTTCGCCGATCTTCACAAAGGTTCGGGCTTCGACGTTGTTGATCAGCGCTGCGTGACGGAGTAACTCGAAGTTGGCCTGCTGCTTCACTTCGGACCGGAAGCCAGGTTCTTTCGCGTGGTGTGCTCCAACAAGAGATAGATCGGCGCGATCGGCGCGATCGGCGAAGATCTCGATCACCTTCGGACTGTGGAGCCTTGCGGCCACCCGCCGAAATCACCTTCCGAGGTGGCGCTGACTCGGCTTGACAGCGTGAATCGCAGGCAACTTCCGATTGGCGCGTAGGCGCCCCTGCGCCGTTACACAGTCCCGATACAAATCGCGCGACGCGTACCAAGCCGGTACAACGGGGCGGTGGGGGTGTGGCGATGCGCCGAGAGATTCGCGGCGCTGGAATAGCCACCACCACCACCTCTGGAGGAACGCATGTCAGTGCTCACCCCCTCCGGTCTGCGGCGTCGCAATCATGTCGGCGCGTTGACCAGGGCTCTCGTTGGAACACTCGCCTTCGCGGGCGCGTGCTCGAGCGGAGACACGCCCGTTGGACCCAGGATCCTGCGCGAGCCGCCGAGCAATGCGCCCACGATGCGGAAGGCCGCGTTCGTCGCGGACGTCAACATGCGCACGGGGCACATCAAGATCTCGGAGCCGACCGCGGCGCAGCAGGACGGCCCGAGCCTCAGCCTCAGTGGCGGTAGCGGCGGTCCGGACCTCTCGATCCTCGCTGGCGACGCTATTACCCTCATCGCGAGCAACTTCAGCGCGTCGGCCGTGGGTCAGTTCACCCCCGGGAAAGTTCGGGTTTCGTTCAACATCAGCATTCTCAACAAGCTGCAGGGCTACGCGCTCGTCACGCCGACGTTCCCGCCGGCGCCGGTCCCCGGCTCTGGCCCGGTGCTCTTCCCGTTCGAGACGAACGTCACGACGACCAGCGGTGGCACCTCGGTTGGCGGCGACGGCACCGAAGTGACCGTTGACCTGCCCAGCTACGGTGAAGTGGTGGCGGGCGGCGAGTGGAACGGCGACGGCACGGCCGGGAGCGGCGCGCCGCACAACTTCTTCAACGACGCGGCCTGCGCCTCGGGCGACAACGACTGCTTCCGTTGGGAAGCGTATGGCACGCTGATCCCGGTGCCTGGCGCTCCGCCTGGCACGACCACGCGCGGCATTCCGTCGCTCGCGACGTCCGCGCTCCGGCTCGTCAGCTTCGACGTCGATCCGACCGTCGGCCAGTTCCGCGCTCGTCTCATCATCGCCGCCGACCTGATGGCGGCCGTTCCGCCCACCGGCGATCTCAACGGCTCCGTGACCTCGCCTGAGCGCGGTGCGCTCTCGGGCGTCCAGGTCGCGGTCAGCGGCGCCACGGGCACCGGAACCACCAACGCGGCCGGCGCCTATTCCATCACCGGCCTCCCGATCGGTCCGCGGACCGTGAGCGTCGTGCCGGCCAGCCTGCCCACGGGTTGCACGGCGCCCGCCTCGCAGAACACCAGCATCGTCGGCTCGGGCACCGTGACCGTCAACTTCACGGTCACCTGCACGGTGCCGCAGGGTACGGTCCAGGGCACGGTCACCAGCAGCCTCGGTGGTCCGCTCGCCAACGTCACGGCGATCGTCACGCCCACGGGTCTCGCCGCGCGTCCCGGCGTCCTCACGGACGCGGCCGGTCTGTACGTCCGCAACGCGGTTCCGGTCGGCGCGGCCGGCACGGGCTCCATCGCGCTCAGCAACCTGCCGGCGAACTGCACCAACCCCGGCGCTCAGCCGTATACCGGTCTTGCGGACGGCGGTACGGTGACGGTGAACATCACGGTCGTCTGCACGCCGGCGCCTCAGGGCTACAACTACCACTACGTCATCGTGAGCACGGTCGGGAGCCAGGTCACGATCGAGGCGCGGATCGATATGGGCAGCTTCAATGATCCCGCAATCCCGGGCGTCGACAACATCGGTTCGTTCCAGGCCAACATCGCCTACAATCCGGCGCAGCTCGCCTTCGTGTCGGCGGCCACGGCGCCGGGAGGCATGGATCAGACGACCAACGGCTCTGTCTCCGGTGTCGTGTCGGTTGGGGCGACGAGCAACAGCGGCTCCACCGGTCTGGTCGGGATCGTGAGAATCACGTTCAACGTGCTTGGCAGCGGTCCGAACGCGGTAACGACCACCACCATCAGCGAAGCCCAGACGGCCAACTTCGAGAACCTGTTGCCGAACGTGCTCCGGACAGAAGCCAGCATCCCACGTCCGTAACTCGCTGAGCTTGGACTTCCAAATGTCGTGGCGCGCCGATGTTGCTGGCGCGCCACGACCCACACTTCGACAACCAGGAGATCACCCTTCATGTTGATCCATACTCCCAGGTGGCGTGTGGCGGCAGCGGTCCTCGTTGGATCGTTCGCCCTCGCCGCCTGCGACGATTCGATCGCGCCGCCCCGGCCGTTCGCCGGTGACGCGGACATCGCGCTCGAGTTGTCGTCCCTGATGGCTGACCCGGGCGAGCGCGTCGCGGTTGGTATTCGCGTCGATGGCTTCGGCGCCAAGCGCGCCGCAGCGCTCCAGGGCCGGCTGCAGTACGACGCCAGCCGCTTGCGGTACGTCGGCCAGAGCCTCGACGAGGCGCTGGTGCTCGTCAACGACGCCCAGGCTGGCGAGCTGCGCATCTCGTCCACCGATGTCGACGGCTTCGATGCACGCGCGGCGGTGCTGGTGTTCGAGGTCCGTGGACGCCAGTACGCTGCGGGCCTGCGCTACGAGCACGAAGAGTTGGCGAACACGAGCGTCGACGCGATGAGCGCCGAGGTGCTTCGCAATCTGAAGGTGTCTCGCGAGCTCGCGATGCTCAACCTTTCCGGGGCGCGTCGCATGAGCGTCGCGGATTGGGTTGTTCGGCTCGATGATCGTCGCGACGGCGGAAAGGTCGACGGCGTCGACCTCACCCCCGGGCAGTACCTCCTCAATCTCCGCTTCGGCGACTCCAACCTGAGCGGCGGTATCACCGCCGGCGACGCTCTCGCGGTCGCACAGGTCTCGGTCGGCCTGCGTGAAGCCATCGTCGGTTCCGCCGCTCCGTCCATCGACGTTGCGATCGCCGGCAACGTGACGCCATTCAACCTGCCGGGACTTGGCGAACCGGGCGACGCGCTTGCCCCCGGCGTCAATACGGATGGCACGCGCACGCTGACATCGTCGGACGTCCTGGCGATCCGGCAGGAAGCGGTCGGCATCAACCCGGCCGTTGCAGGCGAACTGATCCCGGGCCGTGGCCCGCTGGCCACGAACCGCGTGCAGGTCCCCGCCGGTGACATCACCACCAGCACCACCTGGTCCGCGGCCAACATCTACGAGCTCCAGGGTATCGTGCGCTTCACCGGTGGCGCCGTCCTCACCATCGAGCCGGGCACGCGCATCGAAGGCGTCGGCCTCCAGACGGGGGGCATTCTGAGCGCCCTCTTCATCGCGCGCGACGCGACGATCCAGGCCAATGGCACCTACCTCCAGCCGATCACGTTTACCTGCGCCGGCGTCGAGCCCAAGCCAAAAGGCTGCTGGGGCGGCGTCTGGATCGCGGGCAACGCGCACGTCAACGAGGGTGATGCCGCGCAGGGCCCCTCACCCGTGGTCCCCGGCCGCAGCGATCCGGGCGGCTGCAACCAGCGTGTCGGTGAAGCCACCACGCCGCAGCTCCAGTACGGCGGCTGCAACGACAACGACAACAGCGGCGTTCTCCGCTACGCCATCATCGAGTTCGCCGGCTGGACGGTCGCGCTCAACGTCGAGCTGAACGGGCTCACCATGGGCGGCGTCGGCAGCGGCACGCAGATCGACCACATCCAGGTGCACGGGGGTCAGGACGACGGCGTCGAGCTGTTCGGCGGCACGGTCAACCTGAGCCACCTGTATCTGACGGCCAACTCGGACGACAACTTCGACATCTCGTTCGGCTGGAACGGGTCGGCCCAGTTCATCAGCATCGTGCAGGACCCGAACGACGGCGACAAGGGCCTCGAGGCCGACAATACCGAGACGGCCGGCACGTTCGGCAACACGCCGCGCACCAACGGACAGATCTGGAACGTCACGTTCGTCGGCGCCAGCAGCGGCGCCGGCGCCAACGCCAGCAACGACGCGATCCACGTGCGTCGCGGCACCGGGCCCTTTCTGAGCAATTGGCTCGTGGCCAACGCGCGCGTGGGGATGGACCTCGACGACGAGGCGTCGACCTGCGTCGCACTCAACGCGGCGGGCGGTCTCAACGTGCGCAACTCCATCTTCGCGGCGGCGGTGAATCTCGGGAACAACGACGCCGAAGTCGCCTGCGGTCCGTACGCGGCTGGCACCGAAGGCGAAGAGGCGATGATCAACGACGCCGCCAACGCCAACAGCGTTGTGGCGTTGACGGCGTCGGATATTCTCTTCAGTCCCATCGACAAGCTCCTGCCCGACATGCGTCCACGTCCGGGTCAGGCAACGGGGGGCGCCACGCCACCCAACAACGGGTTCCTCGACGTCACGGCAACCTTTATCGGGGCCGTTCCGCCGAAGAACTCCACCGGCAGCAACATTCCATGGTATTCCGGCTGGACTCGCAGTTGGTTCAGCGCTACTCAGCCCTAAGAGACACGGGAGGGAGGAGCTGGGAGGGAGGAGGGCCCTGGAGGGCTCTCCTCTCTCTCGTCGTTCGTGTGCTCCTTCCTCCCGGCGCCTTGCTCCTGGCTGCATGCGGGGAGCCCACCAAGCCCCGGGTTGGCCCGCCGTACATCGCCATCTACGCGGTGTTCACGATGCAGGAGGGCCTCAGCGAGGTGCCGCAATTCCGGTACACCGTCGAAGAGCTGTCGGGAACGCTGAGCATCAACCGATCGTTCGTCGTGGCGTCCAAGGACACGGTGGTCCTCTCCGTGCCGCCCGCGTCCTACATAATCGAAGTGCACGACTTGCCTCCCACGTGCACGGTGCGCGACGGTCCCAAGCGACTGCTCACCCTGCTCGACACGGACAACACCGGCACGCTGCGATACGTGGTGCAGTGCGTGCCTTCGCTCACGGTCGAAGTGCTGATGGACGGAAGCGACATCGACGACGCGATGGTCTACCGGATGCGCGGAGCCGGGAGGACGGCGAGCGCCTCGGGCTCATCGACCTCAGCGGCCCCGACACGGTCAACACCCGGGGCGACACACTCGTGTTCGAGGGACTCGCTGCCGGCGACTACGAGTTCTCCGTCTCGCACGTCCGCGAAAACTGCGTCATGATGGGTCACGGCCCCGCAAGCCGCTCGTTCACCGTGGGCGCGGGCGGCGGCGGCGTGCTCACCTTCCGGATCCGGTGCTCCGAAGCCGCGCTGCGCCCGCGCATTCTCTCGGTCGCAAGCTCGTACCACGATCAGACCAGCGGGTTCGTCCTCCGCGTCGTGGATCCCGATCGCGACATCCGGTCGTACAGCTGGGACCTCACCGACTGTCGTGGCAACAGCGTGCTGCCGGATCGCCAGCCGCGCGTGCGCCGCGGACTGGACGCGGGCCGGGGATTCCGCGCCGACACGCTGCTCATCGTGGGAGCGTACGAGGCGGGTATCGCCGATTCGCTCATGGCCGGTCACTGCACGGCGTTCCTCGTGGAGGACTTTCGCGGCAACCTGTCCGAGTATATCGAACAGCCGATCTTCGCGTTCCGCGGCGGGCGCGCGCCGGAGGCCTCGCTCTTCAACTCGCGTCTCTCGGGGACGTCGTTCATCCAGACACTGCTCAACGCGTCGGACGCCGACGGCGACTTCGCGGGGATCTTCGTTGCCGTGCGCCTGCGCGATGGCGTCCTGGCGCCGTTCGACGGCCATGAGGACATCGGCATCCTCGATCCGATCGGCTATCTCGGCACCGCCGTCCCCAACCTGGTGCTCGGCGGACGCATCGAATGGGACGACGTTTATGCAATGATCGTGTATCTGATCGACTCGGCCGGCAATTTCCGGCGTCTCGAGGACACGAACCTCTTCCAGTAGAAGGAGCTGCGCCGGCTGCCCCCGGCAACGCGATCGTTGCGTGATCGTGATTCGACGGTGCCCGTTGCGTGGCAAGGCGCCGCAAGATTGCCCGCCCCTCGACAGGCTGCACAAAAGACGATGCTCTTTCACTCGCGTCGGGCGAACGCGATTCTGATGTCGATGGCGATCGCCGGCTGTGCGGGCGACGGGCCTGTCGACCCGGTCCCGGTGCACTGCAGCGGACCGAGCGCGGACCTCACGACTCTCGCGGTCTACCAGGCGGCGACGGTTCATGGCGATCAGCTCGAGTGCGTGCGTCTCGCGGCCGACGCGGACTACATCCTGCTGCCGCAGTTCCTCGGCGAGTCGATGCCGTACGTGCTCCATCCGTATCTCATCGGCCCCACGGACGCCCCCATCGTTGCCGCGCGCGCCCTCACAGACGAAGCGGCTGCCTTGCGAGCGCCGAGCACCGCGGAACGATTGCACGACCTCATACGGCGCCACGAGTCGCGCTTCGACGCTTCACCGGCAAGCGCCAAGCGCCAAACGCCAAGCGCCAAACTCCAAACCGCCCTTCCCGACATAACGTCCCGAGGCTTCAGCGTCCTCGCGACCCTCCAGGAGCCGCTCCGCTTCGATTCGGTACCTGCGACGCTGCGCTTCAGCGGCGACAACGTCCTGTTGTATCTCGACGACCGCGTCGCGACCGCGTACGACGAGGCGGAGCTGGCCGCGTTCGGCGCGCTGTTCGACGACGTCCTGCACCCCGTGGATCGCGCGGCGTTCGGCGCCGAGAGCGACATCGACGGCAACGGGCGCCTCATCATGCTCGTGACTCCCACGGTGAACGCGCTCGTGTCCGCGTCCGCGTGCGCGACCCAGGGTTTCGCCACGGGATTCTTCTACGGATTCGACCTCGCCGGCGCGCCGCCGCAGTCCAATCGCGGCGAGATCTTCTACGCCATGAGCCCCGATCCGTCGGGCACGTACAGCTGTCCGCACACCAAGTCCGACGTGGCCGCGCTTCTCCCGACGACGTTCGCGCACGAGCTGCAGCACATGATCTCTTACGGTCAGCGCGTCGTGGCGCGGGGGCAGTCGCCCGAGCTGCCATGGCTCAACGAAGGACTCAGTCACATCGCCGAGGAGCTGGCCGCGGCGCACTTCGAGGCGCGGTATCCGCCGCCTTCGGGACGCTCGGACCCGACGCAGATCTTTCCCGACTCCGCGGGGCCGTTCATCATCGGCGATCTCTTCAACTCGTACCGGTTCCTTCGCTTCTCCGAGCAGTATTCAGTGAGCACGTGCGCGCCCGGCTCGTTCTGCTTCACGCCGGAGCGCGGTGGCGCCTGGCTCTTCCTGCGCTGGCTGCGCGACGCCACGAACGACCCGCAGTTGTTCTCGAAGCTTCTGCAGTCGTCGGAGCAGGGAAGGGCGAACGTCGCGGCCGCCGCCGG
The DNA here is from genome assembly GCA_963724885.1 of uncultured Gemmatimonadaceae bacterium. Classification (GTDB taxonomy): domain Bacteria; phylum Gemmatimonadota; class Gemmatimonadetes; order Gemmatimonadales; family Gemmatimonadaceae; genus DASPMP01. The sequence goes on from CAVRWG010000005.1 coordinate 2,832,588, forward strand.
CCGTTCGTTCCAGGACCTCTTCGGTGACTTCGCGATCGCCGTCTGGGGCGACAGCATCGTGGGGTCTCCGCGCGCCAGCGTCGCCGCGCCGCGCCGGTTCGCGACGCGCAACCTGCGACAGCTCTACTCGGCGCTCTACTTCACGTACGGAATCTCACGCGGGATCCCGCAGCCGTTCCCGATCACGCCCATCGCGCTGGACGTCGACGAGCGGGTGGAAAGCGTCATGCGGCCCGGAACGTTCCAGGCGTTTTCGGTTCGCACGCCGGAAGGCGCCGAGGTCGCGATCGCGCTCACGTCCGACGCCGGATCACCGCTCAGCCCTGCCCATGCAGCCCAACTCTCAATCCTCAGGGTTCCCCGCCCATGATCCACACCTTCACCAAGCGGCCGTCACCGGCAGCCTACACCGGGCATGCGATCTCGATGGCCGCTGACCTCGTGAGTGCCGCAGAGCCGTTGCCGGTGTTCGCCGAGCCGATGACGCTCTCCCGGCGGGAGGTCCTGGAGGTGCTCGAGCGCGGCAACAGCGCACGGCTCTCGTACCGCATGCCGGACGGCAACGGTCGCTGGCGCACCAGGCGGGGGCCGTACGCGCACGCGGACGGCGTGATGTATCTCCCGTCGTATTCGTGGAGCGTGTTGTTCGAAAGCGGTTCCGCGCTCAGGATGGATGCCGACGTGAGCGAGATGGCGGGGCTGAGCTATTGGCGATACGTGTGCGCGCGCGGCGACGCACGGCTGCTCCAACCCACCGGCGGAGCCGCGGAGCGCATGGAGTGGTACCGGGCGATGGAGAAGCTCGATCAGGCCATGCTGCTCACGCAGAGCACGCAGACGCTGGCGTTCGCGAACTTCGGGGTGATTCGGCTCGAGGTCGACGAGACGTCGGGGTTGCTCAGGCTGCTCGAATAGCCTCACATCAAGACCGAAAACCGTGGTGTCTGGTTTAGGGGGTACGGGGTTCAGGTTGTGAGAATCGGATTGTGAGAAATGAGAAATGCGGGTTGATCCGTGTCACCCTCACGCCTCACGTCTGTACCCTGTTCTCATGAACTCACATCCTCATCTCTCTAGACCAGAGACCACGGTGTTGAGGTGTTCCTAGTCAGGCGTACTTCTTTTCGAGTCGCTTGGCAAACAGTTCCATTTCGCGGCTGAATCGATGGTACCGGCCGCGCAGCCAGTCCTTCTTCACGTGCTTGAACGCGCGGCCTGCGTCGTCCCGCACCCGCTTAGCCAGCGTCAGCAGCGCCGAGCGCGGGGCCATCGCCAGTAGCGCGGTCGCCGGGCCGATCCCGTTGTCCTCGGGGCGCCCGAGCGCGCGGTCCGACGCCCGGTGGATGCTCGCGAGCGCCGACGCCTCGAGCGCCGAGCGCAGCTCGTGGCCCAGCAGGTGCGCGTCGTGCAGCGCCCCGAGCTCGTCCTGGAGTTCCTTCAGCATAGCCAGCAGCTCCGGCCCCTTCTTGATGAAGGGCGCCGCAGGTTCCAGCAGGTAGCGCAGTCTTTTTGCCTGGATTCGGGCTTTGTGAGCCGGGATCTCCTGGGTCACGGACTGCACGTCGTCGAGCGCGGTCCACAGCTCCTCCACGTGCGGCATGAGCTGCGACGCCAGCGCCGCGCCGAGCGAGGGATGTTTCGATCCGTTCCCGCCGCGCCTGCCGTAGCGTGCGAGCCGCGCTTCGAGGTCGTCGTGGACGCGACGGAATTCCGCGATCAGCTCTTCGTCCATCGGGTCCCCGGCCATGAGCCGTCTCGTCTCCAGGTACTCCTTCAGCCACGACGCTCCGCGCTTGCGCCTGAAGTGCAGTCCCTTTGCGGCGCCCCGCAGCCAGTCGATCTGCACGTGCGTATCGCGGCCCAGGTTGGTCGCGGCCGCGATGTCGCGCAGTTGCCGGCGATCCTCCTTGCGCACCACGTCCTCGAAGTCGGCGCGGAACGCGCGCAGCCAGCTGCGCAGCCGGCGGATGGCGACGCGGAATTCGTGCAGCGCCTTCTCGTCCGTCTCTCTCCCGAGCCTGGCGCTGGCGCGCGTGGCGTCCTCGAGAAAGCCGGACGCCACGAGCCGAGCGCCGCTCGGCAGTGGCAGCCGCAGCGCCTTGTCGTCCCGCCTGGCGACACGCTTCTTCGCGCGTTTCATGGGGCAGGGAAAGTGCAGCGGGCGGGTCAGGTGTACCAGAGCCCCGGCATACCAGGCGACGCCGACGATCCGGAACAACACCGGCGCGTCGCACCTGCCCGTCTTGTTCCCGAACGACCTGCGTCGGCGAAGCTATCGGCCCGGAGTAGTCGCCTGCTCTCGAGCGCCTTGTGAACCCCCGACGGGCACCATGGCGCAGAGACGCAGCACGTTTGTTGGGGACAGGTCGTTGAGTACGGACTCACGTCCACGCCGCGTGCCCAGGTTCCACGATGCGTCCTGCTGACGCAGCCAGCGCAAGCGCAGCGACTTGGCGGCCGCGCAGGATGCTGGTGACGGCTCCGAGGCATTCAGCGCCTTCACGACCGTGGGCGTCGCATCGCCGCTGAGCCGCGCCAGGTAGGCGTAATCGACACCCCGCACACCGGCGGGACGGCCGAGATTCACCCGCGCGACGAGCAGGTCGGGGTTGATGACGTTGAGCGTGAACAGCGTCGCGAATCCCGAGAGCACCGTCATCGCGGCAAACGGACGCGTCCAGCCGCGCAATACCGTGAGCGCCATCGCTCCAAACACCGTGCCCAGCCAGACCATGAACGCAGTCGCATACAGTCGATCGGTGGTGAGCCCGAAGTACCCGACGTACAGCCGCATGCGAAGCATGGCCGATGTCATGATCGCCGCGAGAAGCACGATCAGCACGAGCGCGAGCTGTCGATGACGGCGCACGACCGTGTCGTCCTCGACCACGGCGCGGGTGCCGAGGACCAGGGGGACCGCGAGCGCGGCCACGGCGACCAGCTCGAAGAAGCCCCGCCGCGCGTACTCCGCGACCGTCAGCCCGGTGGTCGCGAGCACGACGTCGGCGCCGCCAAAGAGCCATCGCAGCTGCAGGGACACAAAAACCGTGAACAGGGCGATCACTGCCCCGAGCGACATGGTGATTTCCAGGAGGCCAAGACGCACCGGCATCCGTTCCGGCAGCGCCGTGCGTCGCGCGGTGCCGAGCAGGGCGCCGCGAAGCCAGCCCGCCGACCACCACGCGAAGGCCCCCGCCAGCACGACGTGAGAGAAGACGCGCTCGGCGTCGATCGCGGGCAGCTCGAACACCGAGGCGAACACCGGATCGGCGCGTGAGAGGAGCACCGTGAACACGAGGACCAGCGGCGCGGTGATCAGCACGGCGCGCAGGACCGTCCACGACGCGCCGGCCCGGACCGCCGGGAGCTCGTGCAGCTTCGCGTCGCGCGCCACGAGCACGGGCGCGCCGACGAGGATGTCACGCACGGCGTAGACACCCGCAGCCAGTACGTCCCGCAGGCGCGCGACGAGAATCGACGCAGCGGGAAGCCCGGCAGCGGACATGGCGAACAACGCGAGCGCCACGAGCGTGCCGAGCACATTGGCGGCGCGAAGTTCGTCCGCGTCGCGCCACGCGAACACGGCAGCGCATGCCACGGCTGTGCCGAGCCACGCCAGGTGTTCCGGGGTGACGCGGAGCCCGCGGCGCCGCGCCACGTTCAGCGCGGCCAGGGCCAGCGTGAACACCCACAACGTCCATCCGAGCCCATCGGGCGCGTTTCGCAGGGCGCCGTCGGCCAGCGCGCCGAGCAGCGCGGCCTCGATCAGGATGCGTCGGGCGGCGTGGGTGCGCTCGCCCGCCGTGCTGTCCTTGTCAGCGTCAGCAATCTCAACAGCCATCTGGAGCCGGCCTCGCGGTCGCAACTGCTAAGTACTTTACATTACAAAGCACAACCCCGCAAGAGGCGCTTGTACTACTGCTGTAAAGAACGCTGTAAAGAACGCTGTAAAGAACGCTGTAAAGAACGCTGTAAAGAACGCTGTAAAGAACGCTCCGTTAAGAACGCAGTAAAGAACGCAGTAAAGACCGCCGTCTGCCGTCGTTATCCCAGCAGCCCCCTGCGTCTGAACCAGGCGAGAATGCCGAAGAACACCGACGCGATCACGACCCAGATGCCAAAGTAGCCGAAGCGCCACCTGAATTCGGGCGCGTCGAAGTTCATCCCGTAGACGCCGACGATGAACGTGAGCGGCATGAAGATCACCGACATCACGGTGAGGAGCCGCATCACCTCGTTCGTGCGGTGCGAGGCGACCGCGATCTGGAGGTTCAGCAGGTTGTCGGTGAACTCCATCAACTCGCGCGCCCGCAGGTGCAGCGCGTCCGCTGCCTCGCGTGACTCCTGGAGCCCCGACGCGCTCAGGTCCGGCGGCAGCAGCGCCCGCCCCAGCGTCTCGCGCGTCCGCTGCAGGACCCACGACAGCACCGATGCGCGCCGCTTGCGCAGGAAGATCTGCTCCAGCGCGCTTTCGGTCAGCCGGCGACCGAGCAGGGAGGTCTCGAACTCGACGAGATCATTGGTGAGCTGGTTCAACGGCGCCTCGAACGTGACCAGCGCCTCGCGCAGCAGGTCGTCCGTCAGGACGCCGCCCGGCCGATCGAGACGCGGTCCCTCGACGGCGTAGCGCTTGCGCAGCCGCGAGATCACCGGATGATCCCGGCGATGGATCGTGATGAGGGTGCGCGGCGTGATGACGATGGCGAGCGGCTGCGTGGTCTCGTAGACGCCGGCGGCTGCCGACGTCGCCAGGCCGGAGTGCAGTCGCAGGATCACAAAGGTCGCCTCTTCGAGCCGCTCGACCTTGGGCAGCTGGTGCGAGTCGAGGCAATCCTCGGCGGCGCTCTCGGTGAGCCCGAACTCCAGCGACAACGCGTCGAGCGTCGGCCGGTCCGGCGCGGCCACGTCGATCCAGGAGAAGCTGTTGTCGGGCGACGCGAATACCACCTGCCGCACCGACCCACTGTCGGCCAGGATGAGCATTGTGCGCCAATCTGCGCGCCAATTGTATCGCCTGCGTAACAGCGTCGGGTGGCGTCGACCGGCTCGCGCGGCGAAGGATGCGCCGGATTGCGGACGGAACGGCGGAGATGAGAAGATGCCGATAGGGCCGGTGTCAGCTTGAGGGAGCGATCGGGCGCGGTGGGTGTTACGCCGATCATCACGCAGCATTGCGCTCGTCGTCGCGCGGTGCCCAAGTTCAGCCGTCGTGGGGCGATGTAGCCCGTCGCGACCGGGCGTTGGGCAGCGAGCAGTACAGTGAACGTCCGTTCTCTTACCCGCCCAATTGGCATTAGGCCGACCTCAAGTCTCCATGGGCATCAGATCCATCGTGTTTGTCGCGCTGGTGGGGTGTGCGCAGCCTGATGTGGATTCGGCCGCGAGCCAACGTGCCGACTCACCGGTTGGTGGCGATCGGTGGTCGGTCAAAGAAGTACGCAACGCCAGTGATTCCGCGGTTCCGGGCCATGCGGCTTCGGTCATAACCTTCGCAAGCGGTGACAGTTTGAAGGTTCCGCTGCGCGACGTCGAAGTTCTTGCGCGGCTGGTCGACACCGACTCAATCCCCTCACTTCTGCTGGCTGGCGTATCCTGTTCCGAGTGCGATCTTCCGATACAGGTCTTTCGCTTCAAGGCCAATAGCCGCGAAGTCGCTCCAGGCACCGATGGGTATCCCTTTCCCGGTGAGCAGACGGAAGCGGGAGATGTCGCGCGGCCGCATCTGCGAAGTCAGCTATTCGTTGGGCGCTGCGGTCAGCAGCACGATGTAGCGGTCTGGATTTATTCCGCACGCGATTCGACTGACCGCTGGCAACGTGGTGTGTTAGTGCTCCAGGCGAGCGGAGACCTAGCAAGGAGTGCTGGAACGGATGCTGATTCCGCCTCCCTACTGATGCAGCGCTCCGTCAAAGCGGGGGCGTGCAGGGAGATTCCCGGGCGACCGCAGTTTATCTCCTAGTCGTGGCGGCCTAACGAGGAGTTGAAGCCGACGGCGGCCCCAAGCAGCTTTCTGTGAAGCGGCGCCCCGCGTCAAGTGCCGAGTGCACTTGCCGTTGTCACATCTTCAGTTGTCCGCGCGCGTCTCGAGCTGCTGCTCAGCCTTCTGTTCGCGCTCGTGAGTGAGGCGCGTGGCCTCGGCGCATTTGGGTGGTGCGATGGAGTGGACGGCGCCAACTAGCTCTCGGCTCTCGACGGCGGCCATAAGCTGCAACGCGCTCGCCACTCCGCATTCAGTCACTCGATCCCGCTCGCGGTCCTGCCTCCGCTCAGTCGTCACGCCGTCGCTCGCGGCCGCGGCATGCGAAGTTTCGTCGCATCGTACGGCGCCGTCGCGCCACATCGCGTACAGAATGCCCGGCGAGCCGGCGCGCCAGCGCGACGACCGCGATCCGCTTGCCACGACGCGCGGCGATCGCGCAGCGCCCACGCGCGCAGCGCCGCGGTCTCGCGCATCTTGCGAGCGCAGGATGCGCCAGCCGGCCTCGACCAGCAGATACCGCACGCGCGAGTTGCCCGCCTTCGTGATCCGCCCGAGCCGCCGCTTCTCGCCCGAGCTCCGCTCGCCCGGCACCAGCCCGAGAAACGCCTCGAACTGATGCGCCGAGCGAAAGCGCGTCGACGTCGTCGATCGTCGCCACGATCGCGCTCGCCGTGATCGGCCCGATGCTCGGCGCGGTCGCCAGCAGCGCCACGCGGATCCGCCGTGCGCCAGCGCCGCGATCCGCGCGATCGGCCGCCGCGATCTGCTCATTGAGCGGCGCGAGCACCGGGAACAGCGGCGCGAGCTCCGCGCGCGAGCGCGTCGGACAGCTCGAGCGCCGCGATCCGCTTGCGCGACGAGGTGCGCCTCGCTGCTCGCCACGCGCAGCCCGTCGCGGCGCACCAAGCGCTTTCGCGAGCGCGATGTACCGCGTCCGCGTCCGCACCAAGCGCCTCGCGCACCGCGAGCTCGGCCCGCACGTGCCGCCGCGCGTCCGACAGCCGATGCGCCGGCGCGATACGCGCCGAGCCGACACGCCTCCACCAGCGTCCGCGCATCGCGCTTGTCCGTCTTCGTCCGCCGCGAGCGCGTCGCGTACATCGGCGCGAAGTTCGGATCGGCGACGATCACCTCGTGCCCCAGCTGCTCGAGATGCCGCGCCACCCACTCGCTCTCGGTGCTCGCCTCGAGCGAGGATGCGCGCCGGCGCCCGACCGCCCGAGCACCGCGGTGAACCGCTCCCGGCTCGTGACGATGCGGCGCTCCGTCGACCGTCCCGTCCTCGGCGCGATGCACAGCTGACTCTCGCGTTTGTGCAGATCGAGTCCTATCGTATCCATGGCGGCTGGCCTCCCGGTTGTGTGCCTCGTCGCAAGACGATGAGCACGTTCATATCCTGTGGGGCGAACCTTGCCACCACGTCGCCGTGGAGGTCCAGCCGCTTCATACCAATTGGTTGAGTAGTGAAAGCCGGCGCCGCGGCTTAACTCCGGCGCGTTAGACGGACGACACGGTTCGCAATAATGAGCGCATCGCACGACACACATCGCGACCCGAGGGCGGAGTTGCTCGAGCATCTTGCCGGCCTTCAGCGTGATGCGGGAACTCTCCGCGAAGACTTGGTTCGACTGACAAGTGCATGCAGGAAAGCGGAGGCCGCCGCCATGAACGCCGTTCGTAGTGGCGACGATTTCTCGGCGCGCGAACATCTCGAGGCGCATGCACGAAACTCGGAGGCCGCCGGTGTCGTTCAAGCGGAGCTCGATCGCGTTGAAGGCCTAGTGCTCGTCTGTCGCGAGGCCCTGGCCACCGTGCACGACGGCCTGGAGGCTCGAGAAACATCCACTACGCCGCCGTCTAACGAGGAGTTGTAGCGACAGCGCGATGAGCAGTTTGGTTGGGCAATGAAAGCTGACCGCTGCAGCGGAACTCCGCTGCGCTATATGGCCACACGCATCTTCGCCGGTCCCGGTCGCCAGGAGAATCGTGCCCGCGTCCAGGCTAGTTGACGCTGCGCTCCGCCGCGCACTAGCTTTTTGGTTGGCGCGCAGGACGCCTCCCGTCCGCGGGAAGGACCGAGTCCACCTGGTTCGTCTTTCGACAAACTCACGGTTCTCACGAACCTCCTTGCGCCCGACGCAGCGGACCCCGGGCACTCCAAAGGAGGCTCGTTATGTCCGCTCGGCACCTTCCGGCAAAGCCGGACCTTCGGCAGCTCAAGCACCAAGCGAAAGATTTGCTCCGCGCGTTTCAGCGCGGCGACCCGTCCGCCATCGCCGACTTTGCCGACTACCATCCGCAGCGCGTGGACGCGACGTCGGCTCAGCTGGCCGACGCACAGCTCGTTCTCGCGCGCAGCTACGACGCGATCAGTTGGCCGCGACTTGTTGCCGCGTGTGAGCTGATCGACGCCGCGGCGCACGAGGATTTTGATTCGCTGCGCGCGCTCGCGGCAAAGCATCCCGACGTACTCATCGACGGCAACGGCCGCGCCGGATGGAGCGACCCGATGGCAGCGGCCGCGAATGTCGGTCTGCGCCGCGTCATCGAAACCCTCCAGGCCCATGGAGCGCGAAGCGTGAGCGCCGCGATGGCGCAGCCCGCGCTGCACAAGTGGCTCGACACGCTTGGAGTGCTCGCGCGAATGGGTGGACGCCCACCCCGTGGGGTTGTCGGCGGATCAGTCGAGCTCCTGCAGGGCGAGGACTTTGCATTCATGGTTGGAATTGGCGTCGAGATCGGCGCTCCAGGTGAGCCGAGTCATCCCGAGGGCGAGCGAGATTGGCGTGGGCTCTGCGCGATGGCGCTGGAGACGTACACGCGCCATCCAGCGGGTAAGCATCGGATTCTCGACGTCATGGCCGACAAGGGCGTCCCACTGCCAGATTCGCCGGCGATGGCCGTTCATCGCGGTCGCGTGGATCTGCTCGAGCGCCATTTGGAACGCGATGCCAACGTCTTGAATCGCACGTTATCGATCGACGACATCTACCCCCTGGCACTGGGCTGTCACGAAGACCGCGACCTCGCCCTCCACGGTGCGCCCCTCGACGGCGCAACGCTTCTCCACATGGCGGTTGAGTATGAGGATGTTGACGTAGCGCGCTGGCTGATCGACCACGGCGCGGATGTGAACGCGCGCGCTATGGTCGATGAAAGTGGATTCGGGGGCCACACGCCGCTTTTCAACTGTGTTGTGACCTATAACGCGGGGCGGCGCGATGACTCGCTCGGGCGGCTGCTTCTCGATCGCGGCGCTGATCCGAACGCGCGCGCATCGATTCGCAAGCGCCTGCCCTTCGCGCCGGACAGTAGCGTTCATGAGTACCAACACGTCACTCCGCTCGGATGGGGCCGCGCGTTTCACGAGCAGAGTTACGTCTCGCAGGCGGCCATGAGAATCCTTGCCGAACGCGGAGGAACAGAATGAACCGGTGGCGTCAAGCGAAGACGAGGGATCGCTGGTTTCCGGGCCCACTCGTCGGTCACGACTTGCGCGCATCGGGGGCTGCCGACTACCGCGACTGCTGGTATCGCGACCGGCCATATAACGATCGTTGCACCTGACAAGGGAGCTGAGGATTGCGCCGCGCTTCGCGCGGCGCTCTTATTTGATTCCCTTGCAGGTGAACTCGGGCGTTCGCCGGAGCGCACGAACGTTCCTATGACGGCCTGGGAATACAAGCTCATCGACTCGACATTCGTGAACGCGATCGTGCCCGCGCAACCGAAGCGGACGTTCCGTCTTGCGATGAGGGATGGGAGGTCGTCAGCGCGAACTGGGGCGAGACCACGGATCAGTTCTTCGCCCTTCTGAAACGCTCTCGTCCCTAGCTCGACTCCCGTCTAACGATGGTTGGTGCTGACGGCCGGGTAGGGAGGCGGGGCCCGAAGCCGCCGCCGATGGCGGCGGCGCGGGCCCCGCATTCTATTGAAGACGGCCGCAGCACAACCTGACCTTAGGCGTCGCACTCACCACCAGCCCTGCGCTCCCCGCTAATCAGGAATCTCCGATGGCAGAGACCAAAACCAAACCCACGGGCGCGAGCGTCGATGCGTACCTCGCGTCCAGAGCCAGTCCCGAGCAGCTGGCGGACTGCAAGGCCATCATGGCCATGTGCAAGAGGGTTACGAAGCAGCAGCCAAAGATGTGGGGGCCAAGCATCGTAGGCTATGGCTCGTACACCTACAGGTACGAGAGTGGCCACTCAGGCGACGCATGTCTCACGGGCTTCGCAGTCCGCGGCAAGGAACTAGTCGTCTACGTCTGCGCGGAGAACCCCGAGCAAGTCGACCTCTTGGCCAAGCTCGGGAGACACAGGATGGGTAAGGTCTGCCTGTACTTCAAGCGCCTGGCGGACCTCGATGTCAAGGTCCTGGAGGCACTCATTGCCGGGTCGGTCGCCGAAGTCAGACGCCGGTATCCGCACCCCGGCGACGCCTCGAACGTTAGGCGGACATCATGCTAGCTCGCATCTTATTGGTCGTTAGCGCTGTTGCTGCGTTCGTGGGGATAGTGGCCGGGCTGGCTATCTCCGCTGAACGCCTTGGCGACTGGACTGACGCCCATCCAGAACATGCGGTCCTGGTTTGGTCGCTTTGGAATATCCTGCTCGTCCTGGTTGCGGGCGGTCTAATTGTGCTGTGGCGCCGCTATCGTCGCTCCGCCCGATTCCCGATACACGTGGCGCCGCCTAACGAGGAGTTGAAGCCGACGGCGGCCCCAAGCAACTTGGTTGAGTAATTCACACAGTGCGCCGCGGCGTAACTCCGGCGTTGGGTGGACCAACGAATATCGGTCGGAAATCGACGATGCCATGGGAACTCCGAAAGAAACCGCTCCTGGGTGAACGGCCCGTTCCGAAGCTGCCGAGGCTTCCCAGGTTGCTTCCGAAGTTGCGCAAGGTGCCGACGCCTCTCCGCCCGCCCAAACCTGGACCTCCGCCTCCTGGTCACGAGTACTACTGGCGAGATGAGTGATCTCGCGGCGTACGCATCGCGACTCGGCCACTAACGAGGAGTTGAAGCCGATGGCGAGCCAAGCAGTTTGGTTTGAGTAGTTCACATTCAGCGCCGCGGAGAAAATGCGGCGTGTTAGATCGACCATCAATGTCTGCCACGGTAGCCTCTCGCCTACTAACACCGCTCGTGATTCTGGGTATCGCGATTGCCTGCGGTCGGCCAAGTGGACGATCTTCATCCGCCGTTGCGCCCACATCCGTTGCGGGTGTGGATAGCCCAACGACAGCGCGCGATTCGGTTCGCGAGTATCGTGGTGAATGGGAATCGGAGTTCGAGATGAGCGAGTTTCGCTCATGTGACGGCAGCATCGAGGGCAAGACCTGGCTGTCGTTTGCGCCTGGAGTACGCCCAAAGTTTCCAGCGCGCCCAAACGTTATCACATCGAATACCTACCATGTTCGTGTGTACGGCATCCTTCGAGGTCCCGCAGACCGGCGTCGTTTTGGGAGCGGATACGGCCACCTCAATGGCTCGGATTACGAGCTCTTCGTGACGCGAGTGTTGGAATTGAAGCTGCCCGATGAGTCCACGTGCGTGATGCCTCGCTGAATCGGTGAACGGCCGGGGGGATCGCTCACGAAATGGTCCAGGCACATCGCTGACACCCTTGCGCCATCCGAGGCGGTGGCGACATTCGGACCTATGACCCGCCGAGCCACTTTCATTCGCGGTGTCGTTGCCGGATGCCTGCTCATGCTCGCCGCCCATGGCGTCAACTGGCTTCTTGGCGCGCACCCGGAAGCCAGCGACGTCCGCGCTCTGCTAGTCTGGGTTCAGGTCATCGGCGGTGTGCTCGGCGCCGCGCTCATGGCGCGCGGCATTCCGAGTGACGTCGGGACGCAAACCTCCGATCGCTCGCGAACCACTGTGCGATAAGATCAGCTGACGGCGGTCTTGAACGGTGATCTTTACACCACTCTTGACGGCGATCTTTGCAGCGTTCTAAACGGCGCCGCAGAGAACGACGTTAGACCGCAGTAAAGACCGCAGTAAAGACCGCAGTAAAGACCGCAGTAAAGACCGCAGGAAAGACCGTCGTCAGCGTTGTCGCACGATCACGAACCGTTTCCCATCGGGCCATACGTCGTACATGGTGTTCTGCCCGACTAGATACGGCGCCTTGAACAACACGGCCTGTGCCCCGATCGCCGGCGCTGCATCGCCTGACGCCGCGTCGAGTGCCACCGACACCAGCGCTCCGTCGTTCCAGTAGTACAGCTCCCGCCCGTCGCCACGCCAGACGGGATGCAGGCCGCCGCTCCACGAGACACGTACGCGCCGCCCGGGCCTCGGGTACGAATCGAGGTACACTTCCGCCCGCCCCGTCTCGTCGGAGGTGTACGCGACCCAGCGTCCGTCGTGTGAGACGCGGGCTGCCGTCTCGTTCGCGCGCGTCGCGGCGTACGGCCACGGGCTCGACCCATCCGCCGGCTGCACGAGAATGTCGAAGCCGTTGGACCCGGCCTGCTCCGAGACGAGCAATGCGGTGCCATCGCGCAGCCAGTCGGTCGGGAACTGTGTCCCGGCGCGCGCGAGCCCGCGCACGGCGCCGCCGTCCATGCGCTGCATCAGGAGATCCTTGCCACCCGGAGCGGCTGCCGAGTACGCGACTGTCGCGCCATCCGCGCTCCACTGCGGGTCGTTGCTGTCGGCCTCGTCGTCGGTGAGGCGCCTGGTCGTGCCCGCGCCGAGATCCGTCACCCACACGTCGCTCGTTTTCCGGCCCGCGCCGAAGGCGCCGTACGCCACCAGGCGCCCGTCGGGCGAGAGACGCGGCGTCCAGGGACGGTTCGCCGTGATCGTGCGCTGTGGACGACCGGCGCGGTCCAGAACGACGAGGGAAGGGTCGTCCGCCTCTGGCCGTTACCCACGCCGCGCCGGCGGCGGGTACTACCGCGGTGCCGGTGCCGCGGGCGAGCGCCCAGCCGCCCACGAGGCCGACGACGACCATCGCGCCGGCGGCGTACAGCGCCGCGCGCGCGGACACCCTGCGTCCGGATGGCGACTCGGCGTGCGCGCGGCCGCCTGGCTCGTTGCTCTTCTCGCCGAGCTTCCTGTCGCCCGACGCATCCGATGCGGATTCCCTGGCGCCGCCCAGCGGCGGCGCGAGCGCCGCCGCGAATGCCGCCGCGCTCGGGAACCGATCGCCCGGCTGCTTTGCCAGGGCCCGCCGAACTGCGGCATCGAGGGAGGACGACACCTCGGCGCGACGCGTGGAGAGCGCGATCGGCGACACATGCAGCACCCGCCGCAACACGGCCTGCGGGGACGGCGCCGCGAATGGCGACTCGCCCGCAAGCATCTCGTGCAGCACCGCGCCGAGCGCGTAGACGTCGGTGCGCGCGTCGATCGCGCGCTCGCCGGCGGCCTGCTCCGGGGCCATGTACTGCGGCGTGCCGAGCCGTGATGCCCGTGCGCGTGAGACGGTCCCCGCCCGCCTGCTCGAGCGCGAGAGCGATGCCGAAGTCGGCCACCAGCGCGTGACCGCCCTGCAGCAGAACGTTCTCGGGCTTCACGTCGCGGTGTACGACACCGCGGCCGTGCGCATGCTCGAGCGCATCGGCCATCTCGCGCACCAGCCGCAGCGCGACGTCCACGGGAAGGCGACCCTCGCGCTCGAGCCGCGCGCGCAGCGTCTCGCCCTCGACGAAGGGCATGACGTACCACAGCAGCCCGACGTCCGCGCCTCCTCCCCCCGAGTCGAACAACGGGAGGATGTTCGGGTGCTGCAGCGACGCCGTGACACGGATCTCCTCGAGGAACCGCTCCGCGCCGACGGCCGCCGCGAGCTCCTCGCGCAACACCTTGATCGCGACGCGGCGGTCGTGCTTCACGTCGCGTGCGAGGTACACGGTGGCCATGCCGCCGCGGCCGAGCTCGCGCTCGATCTCGTAGCGGCCTTCGAGCGCCTTCGCGAGTCGCTCGGCGAGCGGCGACTGCGCGTGGGGTGGCTCGAATGCTTCGGCGGCCGGTCGCTCGAGGAAGTCGTCGCCGGCGCGGTCGTGCGCGGCGAGCAGTGAGGCCACCTCGCGTTGAAGTGGTTCATCCCCGGCGCAAGCGTCAGCGACGAACGCGTCGCGTCCCGCCGGCTCGCATTCGAGCGCGGCCCGCAGGATCGCGTCCACCGCGCGCCAGCGGTCGGGCGTCATCGGCGCCGGGCCGACATCGGCATTCTGATGGGGCGTGATCATGTCTCGAGCTCGCGGCGCAGCCACATTCGCGCGATGGCCCACTCGCGACCGACGGTCGCCGTCGAGACGCCGAGCGCCGTCGCGGCTTCGGGGATGCTGAGCCCAACGAAGTAGCGCAGCTCCACCAGCCGGGCCTTCTGCGGATCGATGACGGCGAGGCGCGCGAGCGCGTCGTCGAGCGCGATCACGTCTACGGCGTCGAGCGCGGTGCGTTCGTCTGGTGGCGAGCCGGGCTCGGCGACGAAGCGGTCCGCGTCCCCGAGCGACACCTGCACCGCGCCGCCGCCGCGCTTGAGCGCTTGACGCGAGCGGGCGTGGTCCAGCAGCACGCGCCGCATCATCTGCGCGGCGATGGCGAAGAACTGCGTGCGGCTCTCCCACGGCGCCTCCTGCTGACGCCCAAGTCGCAGCCATGCCTCGTGCACCAGCGCGGTGGGTTGGAGGGTGTGGCCCTCGTCCTCGCGGCGCAGCGCGATCCGCGCCTGCCGGCGAAGCTCCTCATATATGAGAGGGACGAGCGACTCGCTCGCCTGGGCGTCGCCTTTCGCCCACGCGCGTAACAGCTCCGTCACACCGTGCCCGACGCGCCCCGCCGGGCCGGTCGCGCCGGCCGGCGCAGGTGAAGGTGCGCGGGGAATCGAGGCGGCCTCGGGCGGAGTAATGGGCATGGTCACTCGGCTGCTGGGTCGCGTGGTGGTCACCCGATTGGACAACACCGTCGCTGATTGGGTTGAGCCGAATTCTGCGCGCTATGGAATAGAGGCGCCGAACGCGCCGGTTCCCCGTCATCGAGGATGACCATGACTACGCCATTCCGACGCGCCATTGTTTCACTCGCGGCCACGACGACCATCACGTTCGCGCTCGGCGCCTGCGTGTCGTCGCGTCCGTTGCAGGACGGAACGTCTCCAATGAATGCACGTGCGACTGCCGTCCGCTTCGAAAACGACGGCACCGAGCACGTGCACGTCTACCTGATCGGGGAGGCGCGCCAGTGGCTGCTCGGCCGCGTCGAGCCGGGGGCGATCGCGACGCTGCGGATACCCGACGAGTCGCTCGCCGGAGAATCAGGCTTCGTGCGGCTCGCGGTGCTCGCGGGCCAGCCGGTGACGCTTCAGGCGGGGCGCCATCCGCGCGCGGCGCTGACGATCGCGCGTCCGGCGTCGGAAATCCTGTCGCAGCGATGGTGGTTCTCGCAGGGCAGGCTCACGTCGCTTGGGCGACATTAGCGGCGATCTTAGCGGCGATCTTAGCGGCGATCTTAGCGGCGTTCTTAACGGCGTTCTTAACGGCGTTCTTAACGGCGTTCTTAACGGCGTTCTAAGCGGCGTTCTAAGCGGCGTTCTAAGCGGCGTTCTAAGCGGCGCGGCAAAGAACGCGGCAAAGATCGCGGTAAAGGACGGCCTACTCGAGACGCAACGCGGTGACCGGATCGATCGCCGCCGCGCGACGCGCCGGTCGGACCAAGTGTCGGTCGGAAGGTGTATTGATCGCCCGGGGAGACGCCGACTGAATAGCCTCGTCCATCACTCATGGTAAAACGCCGCAGTTGGCTAGTGGCTGGGGTGAGCTTCCTCCTCCTGGCCGGACTGAGCTACTGGGGCGTGTGGCGCACGGCCAGCATGATGCATCAAGTCGGGCTGGCAGGATGGCTTCCCGAAAGCGGCCGCACGTGCGAAGATCATCCCGACAGCCAGCTTCGTTACTGTCGCATCACTCGCGGTGACACTTACCGCGAAGGCATCATATTCAATCGGATCACTCGCCGTCCCAGAGGCATCATTCGCGGGTGGCTAGTCACTGACTCGGCCCTCTGGATGCAAGCTCAGGACTCGGTGAACACGCAGATGCGCCGTTTTGGCGGCCAACCGTTCAGCTGTCAGTGGTGGCAGGGATCGCCTGACCTACAAATGCGGATGGCATGGCGATTCCGCCGCCAGGACGTCCGGCTAGCCGCGTACAAAAACCCAGAACCACGGAACGGCAGCGGGGCCATGCCGCCTTCCTGGTCCCTTTCTGTAGTCGGCCACTCTGTCGAGCGAGGATGTGCCCGCGAGAGGGTGACCGTGCGATTCCTCACGCCTCGTGAACTGGCAGCCCAGTTGCGCCGGCGAATGGCAAGCCTGTTCGACGATTCCGAACGATGAACCCGCCTTTGCCTCAGTCCTCCTTGAGGACCGCCGAGGGTTGAATGCGAAGCCCTCGGCGCGCCGGCCCCAGCGCCGCGAGCATGCCGACGCCGAGCATGAAGAGCGACACACCCGGCAGGATGAGGAACGCGTTGAAGCCATCCATCTTGCCATCGCCCCGGTGTGCGAGCATCGCGATGGTGAGCCCGATCGCAATGCCGCTCCCGACCTGTATCGCGGCGCGCCAGAAGATCCCCGAGAGTACCTGGCGACGATCGGCGCCCAGCGCGATGCGGATTCCAATCTCCCTGCGCCGCTGCGTCACCGTCACCAGCATGAGCGCGTGGAGCCCCGCTGACGAGAGGACCAGCACGCTGAGCGCGACCGCCACGAGCGCCGTCGTGCCCAGTCGCAGCGGCAGGTGTGTCGCGTCGATCGTTTCGCTCAACGGCTGCACCTTGCGGAGGAACATCGACTGGTCGACGTCGGACGTGATCGCGCGCAGCCGCGACGAGAACGCCGACGGGTCCGTGCCGCGCATGTGAATCGCCAGCAGCGCGGGCTGCACATGCCGGACCACCGTATACAGGACCAGCTTCGGAGCCTCGAAATCCACGTTCGCGGGAAAGCTCGGAACCACACCGACGATCTCCTGCCAAGCGCCACGATGCTCTCCCCCGCCGTTCGCATAGCCGAGGATGCGAAGCTTGCGACCAATCGGATTGCCGGTGCCGAAAAGTGAATCGGCCAGCGTGCGATTCACCACGACCGCGCCGGCCTTGGGAAGCAGGTCAGACGCGATGAACGTGCGGCCCATGAGCGGCGCGACCTGAAACGCGTCGAAGTAGTCGTAGCCGACGTCGGCGACGCGCACATGGTGCGAGCCCGCGCCCCAACCGTACTGCACCTTCCCGCCTTCGGTGTTGATGTTGAATTTCGCGGGCACTCCTTCGACCTCCACCTTCTGCCCACTCTCCGATCCCGGAACATCGGCGGAATAGGTGACGGCGCGAACTTCGGGCTCCGCAAGCAGACGTCGAATCACTTCGTCGCGAAGCCGTGTCGAGCGGTTCTCGAACTTCCGGCTGGTGTCCGCTGCGCCCGTCTCGTTGGGCTCGCGGTTCATGCCAAGCTCGGCGCTGAGATACTGCTCCGCCGGGAATCCCGGACCCGCGAGCGTCTTGAGCGATTGGCTCGAGAGGTAGAACGCGCTCGGCAGCAGCGCAACCGTTAGCGCCACTTCGGCGACGATCAGTGACGTCCACATCTTCCCCATGCGCACGCTCGCGTTTCCACCTGCGAGGCGCTGGAGGTTGGCCTGAACGCGTTTGCCCGTGAGCTGGAGCGCCGGCACCACCCCGATGATCAACGCAGCGATCACTGCGAGCGCCGCGAGGTATGCGACCGTCTCCCCGGACACGTTCATCCGCATCCAGAACGGAATGACGGCCGTCGCGCCGGTTCGGGCCACGATCGACCCCATCTGGCTCGAGATGATGGACAGGATGCCGAGCGCCACAACTCCGCCAATGCCGGCGAGCACCAACGCCTCCCCTGTCAGCTGAGCGACAATGCGCGTGCGACTGGCGCCGAGTGCGCTGCGCACGGCGATCTCGGCCTGACGCGTGGCGGTGCGTGCGTAGACGAGGATTGCGATGTTCACGCAGATGATGAGGAGCAGCAGCGTCACCCCGGCCTGCAGGGTTGCGTACACCAGCTGCGTCTCGGGACTGTCCAGCTCGAACCACGACTGCGCGAACGGCATGAGACGCGGACGAATTCGTTCGTGCGTCTTGGGATGCTGCGCCGCGGTGCGGTCGCCGATTGCGGCTACTTCGGCGATGGCGTCGTCAAGCGAGGAGCTGGGAGCGAGGCGGCCGAAAGCGTAAAGTGTTGGCCCTTCGCGTGGTTTGACATCTGGATCAAGTCGTAGCGGTACCCAGAGATTTTGGTTGATGGGCCACGCGTAGCCTTGCGGCATGATGCCGACGACGGTGTGGTCGACTCCGCCGATCTTCACGAGTTTGCCGACGAGCGATGAATCGGAGCCGAAGCGGGCGCTCCAGATGTCATAGCCGAGCACAACGACCAGTGGCGCGTTGGCGCGTTCGTCGTCGTCCACAAGGTAGCGGCCGAGCAGCGGATTGACGCGCGCGACCCGGAAGCCCGCGGCGCTCATCTCCACGCCGCGCCCCGGCTCCGCCTGACCGTCGTTTGCGCCGATGGCGCGCACGATGGGCCGGAACGCGCCGAGGTCGCGCACGGTTTTCAGTTCGGCCTTCCAGATATTGAAATCGAAGCCGAGCTGGCGCATCGCGTTGAAGTTCTTGACGCTCCAGACCTGGACGCCGACGATGCGTTCGCCTTCGTCGAGCGGGATCTTGGGGTCTTTGAGGAGGGCGATGACGCCCATGACACCGGCGCCGAGCGCGATGGCGACGCCCATTGCGAGCGCGCCGATGACCGTCAAGCCCGGGTACCGATAGATCATCGGCGCTCCAAGCTTGATGTCGAGCCAGGAGACGCGGAAGGCGTCGAACCAGCGTAGCCCGCGTGCTTCGCGCCCCACTTCCTTATGATTGTATGTGCCACCGAACGCGGCGCGTGCCAGGCGCCTGGCTTCCTCGGGGGGCACGCCCGACTTCACCAACTCGGCGGCGTGCATCTCCATGTGATGCTCGAATTCCGCCTGCATGCTCGCGTCGATCCGGCTGCCACCGGTAACGCCGCTCCAGAGCGAGCGCACGCGCGCGATGATTCCCGCGATCATCAGGCCTCCTGCGGCGTGGCCGCGAGCGCAAGTGCGATGGCGTCAGCGAGCCGCTTCCAGCTCGTCGTTTCCTCGCCGAGCCGCTTCCGGCCGGCAGCGGTGAGCCGGTAGTACTTCGCCTTGCGGTTGTTGTCCGAGGTGCCCCACTCGCTGCTGATGAGCCCCTGGTGCTCCAGCCGGTAGAGCGCGGGATACAGCGCGCCCTGCTGGATGAGCAGCGCACCGCCGGAGATCTGCTCAATCCGGAGCAGCACGCCGTAGCCGTGCAACTTGCCGAGGGACGCGGCCTTGAGGACGAGCACGTCGAGCGTGCCGGGCAACAGCGCAGTTTGTTCCGCCACGCGCTTCTCCTATGTCGGTTAGGAGAACGTAAATCTCTCTCCTAAGCTGTCAAGGAGAGGGCTGAGCGAACGGATTCAACTTGCGGAACCGACCGGATCGAAAGGGTGAACGGGCCTGTGGGCGTGGGGGTGTTATGCGGACCGCCACGCAGCATTGCGCCTGATCACGGGACGGCCAAACTTCATCGGCACGGGAAGATACGGCTTCCCAGGCGAATTCCTTCGCGGCGCTTGACGCAGTAAACTTCCGATCTCTTCACCACCCAATTGGCGTTAGACGGACCATCAGAATCGCGTGCAGCGCCTCTACCGGATTCTCGGGCTAACTGCTGGACTCGCCATCGCTGGCGCGGCGCTCGGCGCCTTGTGCGGTGCGAGTCTGATGATGCTTGCGGACATCATCCTCTCCGGCTCCACACGCTTCGACATTGCCGAGGCGGTGGCCGCCAGAGTTGGCGCGCTACTTGGCGCGGTTCTCGCGCCGACCAGCTGCTGGCTCCTGATGCGCCACGTTCCGCTCTGGCGTGCCATCCTCCAACCGACGATCGGAACATGCATCGGAGCTCTGATGGGTATCCTGTTCGGCCCGGGCGAGGAGGTAGGCATCCTCCTTGGTTTTGGCGGTGCCCTCATTGGCTTTGTCGTCTCGGCTACTTGGTTGCGCTTCACGAAGAGCCGTGGTGAACGCCGCTCCGTGGAGCCGGCCGTCTAACGAGCAATTGCTGCTGTCGGCGCGGGCGACTGAAGCGGCTCGCTCGCATTGCTCGCGAGCCGCATACTATTTGATCGCGCCGCAGCAGAATTGCGGGCGTTAGATAGCTACAAGCACTCATGTCACTCACAGCGCTGCTCGCGGCAAGATGGGCACCTTGGGTGGTGGGCGTCCTCCACGCGCTGGTACTCGGCCACTTCGCGACAAAGGCCTTCCACCGCGCTGTCGAACAATCCGTAAAACTGGCGCCAAGAGATCAGACCGGCCGCGTTTCCCCCGCGCTAACTGGACTCATGGAGCGCTTCCTTTTCATGCTAGTCGTTGCGTTTGATATCAACGGCGCTGCGCCAGCAATGATCGCCTGGATTGGAGCCAAGATGCTGGCCAACTGGAACTCGAAGGAAGCGGCTGCCGAAGAGTCGAAGCCGATGGATAACAGAGAGCTATTGAACCGCCGCTTTATCGCCCTCCTTGCCAGCGCGTTGTCCATGACATTCGCCGCAACCGCTGGCCTCGTGGCAAAGGGCAAGATTCCCTTGGACGCGTGGTACTGGTCGATCGCCGGCGTGGTGACTGGCGCGACCGTGACTGTCCTCGGGGTCCAGCGACGCAACAAGAGGAAAGCCAAAGCAGCAGCTACCTACGAGGAGTTGTAGCTGCGGCGCGAGATGCTTCGGAAGCATTGCGGTTGAGCGCCCCTACCTTCACGTTAGCTCATGTATCGTGGCGGCTTCCAGTCGGCCGCCGCAGGTACACTCCGGTGCGTTAGACAGCGACCATTGATCGTGACTAGTTCTCGCAACAGCGCAAAGGATGAGCGTCGGTCCGGTGCGATGCGGACCGAGAAGGAGCGCGTCACTCGGTAAGCTCCCCTACGAAGTAGACAGATTGATCGTAGACTCGAGGAGTGCAGTGGGTCTCGGTCGATAGGTGAGCGGCGGCACGCGACCGAGGCTGTCGTGCGGCCGTTGGGTGTTGTAGCGGTACAGCCAGTCGTGGGTGAGCTCGCGGACTTCGCTGAGCGAGTCGAAGACGTAGGCGTCGAGGATCTCCGTGCGATAGGTGCGGTTGAAGCGCTCGATGAAGGCGTTCTGCTGCGGCTTGCCGGGCTGGATGTAGTGCAGCTCGATCCGGCGCAGGTCGCACCAGGCCGTGAGCGCGAGTGAGGTCAGCTCCGGCCCGTTGTCCACGCGCAGGTGCAGCGGCGGGCCGTGGAGCGCGATCAGCTCCTCAAGGACGGCGATCACGCGAAGGCTCGGCGAGCGTGGTGCCGATCTCGATCGCCAGGCCCTCGCGATTGCTCTCGTCGATGATGTTTAGCGTCCGAAAGCGCCGCCCGTCGTAGAGGGTATCGACCATGAAGTCGATCGCCCAGGTCGTATTGAGGCTCTGCGCCGCCACCAGCGGCTGCCGCACGCGTCGTGGAATGCGCCGCCGCGTCCGGCGCGGAATGTTCAGCCGCAGCGCGCAGTACACCCGATGCACGCGCTTGTGATTCCACCATTGGCCGTCGAGGCGGAGGCGATCGAAGCACTTCCAGAAGCCCCACCGGGTGTTTTCGCTCACGACCGCCTGCAACGCGTCGATGACGGGCCGATCGCGCTCGAGGCGCGCTCCCTCTGCCGGCGGCCGGTAGTACGCCGCCCGCGACAATCGCACCACCTCGCACGACCGCTGGACCGAGAGGCCATGCGCATCGTGCAGGATCGCGATCGCCTGCCGCTTCGCGGACGGCGTCACAACTTTCGGGCGAGGACGTCTTTGATCGCGGCGTTCTCGAGCGCGAGCTCCGCGTACATCCGCTTCAGCTTCGCGTTCTCCGCCTCGAGCTCCTTGAGCCGCCGCAGCTCGGGGACACTGGCGCCTCCGTACTTCGACTTCCAGTTGAAATAGGTCGGCCGGCTGATGCCGTGCTTCCGGAGCAGATTCGGCCACCGGCACCCCGGCCTCCCCCTCCTTCAGAATCGCGACGATCTGCGACTCCGTGAACCGTGACTTTCGCATCGAGATGCCTCCAGATCAGGCACCACTCGAAAGTCTACCTTCAACTGTCTACCCGATAGGGGAGCTTACCACTCAACGACTAATGTCACTCTCTATCGCGATGATGCGCGCTGATGCCGCTTTGGAAGCATACCATCGCGAACGAGCGAAAGTCCCCAAGAGCACTCTTAGCGAGAGCGAGTTGCTCCAATTAGACCGCCAACTGGTCCGTGTGGAGAACAGTGCTTTTACGCTGGCCAGGGCGCATCTGACTATTTGGTTCGGAATGCTCTACGTAGTAATCGAGGGGTGGCGGAAGTGGAAGTTCTTCGACTCCAGAGTGGATCCGCTTCTCACCAGCGACCATGTTGCCGAACTAAAGGCACACAGGCACGCGATTTTCCATGCTGAGGATTTCGATGCGCCAGCGGTGATGCAATTCGTCGCCACCCCTGAACGCAGCAACTGGGTAGCCGACATTTCCAACACACTCCGGCAAGCGATCAGAGATTGGAACGCCAACCTCCCCGATCGCCTCGCCGAATACTTGGTGCGATCGACACTCTAGGACCTGTGCCATCGCTATCTAACGAGGAGTTGTAGCTGTCAGCGCCTCTTTTGAAGCAACTGGCTCGTTGTACTCGCCAGTTGCATTGTGTCTCATGGCGCTGCAGCTAAACTCCGGGCGTTACGCAGCCACCCAATCACGATGCCACACGGGGCATTAGAGGACCTGACTCCTGAGCGGTATGTCTCCGAGCGCCTCCGGAGTTATCAGGCTTGGTACGACAAGAAATCGGTCCTGTGCAAGAGTCGCTATCTGCGAATGCGCGCATTCTCGGTTCTTGGCGGCGGACTAGTGCCAGTCTTGATCAATGTTCAGGGCAGTCTCGTCGTTCGCGGTGTGCCGGTCGGGCAAATTGTCGTCACGCTGATCAGTCTACTCGTCGTTGTCGCCGTTTCCCTCGAAAGTGTGTTCCACTCGCGAGCAGTGGAAGAATTACCGTTCCACCGAGCAGACCTTGGGGCATGAAGAGGTCATGTATCGCGCCAGAGTCGGACCATACAAGGGCCTTTCGCCGGAGTCCGCCTTTCTCACATTGGTCGAACGTGTCGAGAACCACATTTCTGCGGAAAACGCCGCGACTCTTAGCGTCATGACGGTGAGTGCCGAAGCAGCTGATCAGGCGAAGCAGCGCGTATCGTGAACTCGCCGGCTGTATGCTCGCTTCCTGAATCCGGAGTAGATTCCGCGCGCACCACCCGAGGCATGCGAATCCAGCTCCGGCTGCCTAACGAGGAGTTGTAGCTGGCAGCGCGAGACGCTGCGGAAGCATTGCAGTTGAGCGCCCTCACGTTCACGTTAACTCAAGTGGCGCTGCGCCTTCGAATTGACCGCTGCAGCGTAACTCCGGCGCGTTAGGTAGCCTCACGACCTCCTTGCTCCGATGAAGGCACGTACCGCCAGGTGGCTTCTTGCGGGCCCCTATGTGGCAGCTGTGGCCGTGGTGCTCGGTGTCTGCGCCACGCTGGCCCTTACTCGCGGCGGAGAGTACGCCGACGTCGCCTACATCTACATCGCGATGCTTGCCCTTCCTTGGAGCCTGACGTTTGATTGGTTCGATGCAATCAACCCGTGGGAGCTATTTGTCGTCGCGCTTGGATTGGTCGTGAACGCGCTGCTGCTCTACGGCGTCGGTCGCTTACTCGCTCGCCGACTATCGCGGGGCGAGCTACCTAACGAGGAGTTGTAGCTGACAAGCGCGCCGGAAGGCGTGAGGAAACTGCAACGGCGTCGATGGACTTGCGGGACAAGGAACACAACGCCCAAGTCGTTGGGTATCTTCACGCAAGTGCGTCGGCGCGCTTGCAGCCAAACTCCGGTGCGTTACACGGACCACATAATGCCACGAAAGGGAAAGCTCGAACGAGCACAGTCAGCATCATCAGGGACCAACGCCGCTAACAAATACAGCCGGTGGCGGAGTTCAGTCCGGGAGTTGCTGATCGCTGAGTGGGACAACGCCGCCGACGTTGACAGCGTCGCGGCCACCGTCGTAGGAATGTTCGATGCCGGTGCTCCTGATGCCGAAGTTGCGGCCTTCTTGCATTCTCAGGAGCTGTTGCGGCATCTGGACTCCCCACTCACGGATGAAGCCCGCATGACACTGGTCCGGAAGATTCATCAGAGCGCCGCGTCTCTATAACGACGCTGGACCGAACGGGCATCGAGGTGACGTCGGAATGATGGCCAGTCTGTTGCCGCGGGCGCGTTTCGTCAGGCAGACACCGGAATGTTGGAGGCTAGAACGTGCTGGTTGACATGGTGCACGGCACTATCGCGCGTCGGGTGCTACTCAACTATCGCATCGACCCCGAGGCACTACGCGCCGTGCTTCCAGCCCCGTTTCGTCCCAACCTATACCGTGGCCAAGGGATCGGGGGCGTCTGCATGATCCGTTTCCAGGCCCTTCGCCCGCGCTTCGTACCTTCGTGGCTTGGTGTCCCTTCGGAAAACGCGGCCCATAGAATTGCCGTGGCTTGGGAGCAGAACGGTGAAACGAAAGAGGGCGTCTTCATTCCGCGGCGAGACACCAACTCGTGGTTCAACACGACGCTCGGAGGTCGTGTGTTCCCGGGGATCTTCGACCGCAGCCGCTTCGAGGCCTCGGAGAGTGATGAAAGGGTTTGCGTCCGGATTATCCGAGGCGATGGTTCAGAAGAGGTCGCCTTTGCTGGCCATCTCGCCAATCGGATCCCGGAGACCAGCCTGTTCCCAACCATCGAAGAGGCGGCAGGATTCTTCTCGCTCGGTGCCACGGGGTACTCTGCCACGAGGACGCCAGGGCGATTTCATGGTATGGAACTTCGGTGCCTTGATTGGACGATTCAGCCACTGATCGTTGAAGAGGCTCGATCAAAGTTCTTCGGAGATTTACAGCGGTTCCCCCCCGGGACCGTGGAGCTTGATTGCGCGTTACTGATGCGGGGCATCGCACATGAATGGCATAGCCGCCCAGACCTCTCTTCCGAGCGAGGAGCCTGAACCGCCGGGCAGATCGCTGACGAAGTAGTCCGGGTACAACGCTGACCCTTTGGCAAACCAGGGCACACTCCATGGGAGAGGGACGCGTCCCGTTCGTCATCGATGCGGCGGCCACCGCCGCCGGTCCACCTTGTCGCTAGGTCGCGGACCAGATCCGCGACGCCACACACCGCGAGGTCCCAATGCACCGAATCGCCATCGTCGCACTGATGCTCTTTCCTGCGAGTCTGCCCGCTCCGCTCCTGGCACAGGATGCACCTCCGCCGGTCGCGCTTCCGTCCATCGAGCTTCCGGCGGAGTTGGGCCGCGTGCTGAGGGACTACGAGCGGGCCTGGCGCGCCGGAGACGCCGCCGCCGTGGCGGCGCTCTTCACCGAGGACGGCTTCGTGCTCCAGCCGGGCCGACCGGCCATCCGGGGTCGCGCCAACCTCGAGGCGACCTATCGCGGGCAGGGTGGAGGCGACCTGCGTCTGCGCGCGCTCGCGTACGGCGCGGCCGACTCCGTCGCATTCATCATCGGCGGCTACCGCTACGGGGACGGAACCGCCGACCAGGGCAAGTTCACGCTGACGCTGCGGCGTCCACGAGGGGGGAGCGGTCGTTGGCTGATCTTCTCCGACATGGACAACGGGAGTGCGCCGGCGCGGCGGCCGAGTGCGCCGCCGTTGTGGTGAGCACAAGGACGGTGGTTATTTGCCGGCGCATCGCGCGTCACGAATCGACCCCGGTCATCGCGCTCCGGGCCGATTGAGCCGGGTGCTCATGGTGCTCTCGGCGTCCGCCGCCGTTCCGCCTCCTCCAGCCACTGCGCCATTTTCTCGTCCTTCGTTTCCGTACAACGCCCAACCCCGCGCAGTCGCTGTTCCAGCGGTAGTCCTTGATGGTCATGTCGATGCCGCGGTCGATGAGGAATCGCATCGACTCGTAGCTGTCCTCAGGAAGACCAGATGGTGCAGGATGCTCGCCGGCTCGTGGGAGTTCCAGTTGGTGTTGATGTCGGCGCCGTGCGCGAGGAGAAAGTCCGCCACGTCGAAGTGGCGGTTGATGACGGCGAACGCGAGCGCCACGTCGAGCACCTGCTGCACCGAGCGCGGATTCCACTGGAGGTCGACTCCGCGCGCGCGCGTCGTTGTAGGGATAATGCTCGTCGGGATTGCCCAGTGCCGTCGCGCCGGACTCGTCGAACCAGTGCTTCACGCGCGACAGGTTGCCCATGCCCGCCGCGTGCGGCAGATCGTCCGGCAATGGCCAGATGCGGGTGAGCAGTGGGATGAGGTCTGTGTGCGCGTACGTGAGTGCGAACTCGATGGCCTGCGACGGGGGCGGTGGCTGGCGCCGCAGTATCGCGGGATCGAGATCGAGAAGCGCGGTGATGAATCTCCCGCGGCCGTTGAGCGTTGCGCTGCTGATGAGCCCATTCTGAAAGTCCACCCAGGCGTCACTCGAGCAGCCACGGCTCACGCTGCAACCCGCTGACGAAGGCTGTCAGGTCGTCATCCAGGACCGCGCGGCTGACCTGCTCCATGACAAACGCCTTCCACAGTCCATCGTGGTCGCTTGCCCGCCGATCTCGCGGACGATTTCGGGTCGCGTTTCGATGAAGTACTTGATGAAGGCGACGCGTCCCAACCCTCCATCAACGTGTTTTCCGAGCTCGGGATCGAGCGCGATGGATCGTATCCAGCAGGAGCGACGCGACCGCCTCGTGGTGGAAGCCGCAGGCGCGCACGAACGCTTCGTTGACGGCCGCGAGATCGTTCCCGTTCTCGTCGAGCGCGGTGCGAACAGCGTCGAGATCGCCAAGCGCTGCATGGAACTCGAGCGTGCGCGGCAGCAGGCCTTTGCGGTGAAACAGCTGCAGCAGTCCCCTGGCGCGGGATTGGAGGATGCCCTCGCACACCGATGGCATCACGACCGCGCCGGCGTCGATCAGCAGCTCTGCGGATGCCGCGCGGGTGAACCACCGTTCTCGCTCCGGGTCGCCCGCGTCGCCGTAGGCGCCCGTGGCGATTCCCAGCAGGCCGCCGTGATCGTCGTCGCCTTGCCAGGAAAGCAATGCCGGGTATTCGGCCAACAGCTGCTTCAGGCGTTCGACGTCGTTGTCGTGAATGGCGCGTCGAGCCTGTGCTGCGGCCCACTCGAGTCCTTTGCCGAGTCGTTTGCTGACTTCGGCGGTGAGGTCTTGCCAGCCGGCGTAGCCGTACTCACGCGCGATCACGAGTTGCGCGTTGCGCTGCGTCAACGGCAGGTCAACGTCTGGCAGGTGCGCTCGCGCACGTGCGATGGCACCGGCATCACCGGCGGCGACGTCACGCGCGAGTCTCTTTGCCTGTTTCCGGAGGGACTCGAGAGACGGGCGAGCGGGGAGCGACTTCATGGCGACCTCCTTTCATGAATCGCCTGTACCCCGCTGAAGCCAGGCTGAAAGAAGGTGCAGATGCACGCGACCCAGACCAAATCAGGTGGGAGTATTCCCTTGCCGCGGGTTGGGGGCGCCCTGTCAGCGCGCTGCCAGCAGTATCAAGGAACGCGGCTTCGCTGTCAACCGCGCGAAGTTGGGGACGCTTCGGTGCGCGCGTTCCTCGGCTCGGCCATGAAGTGGTCCGGTCCGATCGGTCCGGACGACTTCTCCCCCTGACACTCCCACCTTCGGGCACGTTCACCCTCGCGACCCCGGCCGGATGCCGGGGCCCGGCACAAACGACCCGACTCGAAAGGAGCGTCCCATGAAGCGCACCTGCATCACCACCGCGGCCGCGGCGATGGCCATGGCCTTCTTCACCACCCCGGCCGTCGCACAGCATCCGCACCTGCATGTAAACACGAGATGGAAAGAGTGCTCGTTCCAGCTCGATCCCTCCCTCACGCAGTCGGCGTGGCGGCAGTTCACGCAGGAAGCCGCTCTGGTCGCGTACTTCCGCCCGCTCGCCGACGCTCGGCCCCTGGGCCGCGGGCGGTTCGAGGTCGCCGTGCTCCAATGGGAGACCGGCATCGATGACCACGACGCCGCGTGGAACGACACCTTCGTCCATCCGGATTCCACGCACTGGCTGTTCGAGGGAGGCGGCCTGGCGTTCCCGGGCCTCACCGCGAGGGCCGGCATCACCGACAAGACGGACCTGGGCATCTACGTCACGAAGAACCCGAACGCAAACTACGGGTTTGTCGCGGGGCAGGTGCAGCGCGCCTTCCTCGGGAGTGCGACGCACGATTGGGCAGCCTCGGCGCGATTGAACGTCGCCGCCCTGTACGGTCCCGAAGACCTGAGCTTGATCGTTTACGGCGTAGACATGGTCGCGAGCAGGACGGTGACGTTGTCCAGGTGGGCGGCTGTGTCCCCCTACGTCGGCGTCTCCACGTACCTCTCGACCTCGCACGAGAAATCGGCCGTCGTGAGTCTCGACGACGAGCGCACGATCGGCGCGCAGTCAATGGTGGGCGCCACGATGCAACTGTCCGTCGCGCGGCTCGCCGCCGAGTACAACATCGCAAAGGTGCCGACATTCTCGCTGAAGATCGGATTCGGCCGCTAGTCGTCGGGGTATTCCTGACACCGGGCCGGAGCGGCAGAATCGCCGCTGCTCTGGCTCGGCTCGCCCGCGCCGCTCATTTTGTTCGGCGATGGCGAATCTCTCGCTCGACTGGATCCAGCTTGCCGGGGTCGTGGGAGCACTGCAAGGCGTCCTCCTCGCGGCCGTGCTCTTCGCGCAACGCAGCAACCGCACGGCGAATCGCCTGCTCGCGGTGCTGGTGGTGGCGCTCACCATCTTTCTCGCGTCGACCGTCTACTTCTCGACGGAGCTGATCCGCGTCTACCCGCATTTCTTCGGCGTCGCATATCAGACGCCGTGGATCTTCGGCCAGCTGATGTACCTCTACGCCGTGGCGGCGAGCGACCGCGCTTGGCGACTCGGGCGGCCCGACGCACTCCATTTCCTCCCAGTGCTCATCAGCATCGCGGCCTGGCTGCCCTACTATGTCATGAGCGGACCGGAGAAGATCGCTTTGTGGGAACGCATGCGCACCGGCGACGTCCCCGGAGTGATCCCGTTCATCGACCCCTTCAAGTACGTGTTGGGCATCGCGTACTCGGTAGTCACGGTCCTGTACGTGCGACGCCACCGTCGGCGCGTCGAAGACAGCTACTCGAACACCGAACGCGTGAATCTGCAGTGGCTCTCGTGGCTCACGGGTGCGACCGCGGCCATCTGGCTGCTGGCGGTCGGGCTGAAGCTCGGCGGCGTTCAGTCCCCGGTACGAGACGAGCACATCTCGCTCGCCATGGCGCTGCTCATCTATGCGATCGGGTACCGCGGGCTGCGCCAGCCGGAGATCTTCAGGTACGCAACGGCCGAGCACCGCGTGCCGAAAGTAGCCGACAACTTCCTGGTGCCGCCCGAAGTGGAGTCGTCATCGGCACGCTATCAGCGATCGGGGCTCGGCCAACAGGAAGCCGAGGCGCTGAAGGAGTCGTTGCTGCAGGTCATGGAGGCTGACCGCCCCTGGAAGGACAGCGATCTGACGCTGGCCGACCTCGCCTCTCGGCTGGACAGCACGCCGCACAAGCTGTCGGAGGTGCTCAACTCGCAGGTCGGTCAGACGTTCTACGACTTCGTGAACGGCTACCGCGTGCGTGACGTGCAGCGGCGCATCGAGGCGGGTGAAGCGCGCAGATTGAAGATTCTGGCGCTTGCCCTGGACTCGGGCTTTGCGTCCAAGTCCACCTTCAACGAGGCGTTCAAGAGGCACACGAGCCGGACGCCGTCGGATTTCCGCCAGGCCGTCGGCGCATGACGATCAGAAAAGGGACGCGAAGGACAGCCGCAACCGGGAACTGTTCCCCCTCACGTCGCGCAGGACATCCGCGCCCAGGGCAGCGCGGGGAAGTCTGAGCCGCAGCTGCGGTCCCGTAGCGATGCTGCTGCGCGCGCCTTCCGCGGCTGCCACGTCCACGGCCACGCCGCCTGCCAGCCGACGCCCGATTGGCAGCGTCATCGACAGGGGTGACATGCTGAGCTTCTGCGCCGTGCTTCCTTGATATGGGACTGTCCACTTCAGCATTGCGCGAGTCGTGACGCCGCCTGCACGTACCGTCGGCAACCAGTAGACCTGCGCGGACGTAATACTGCCGGCTTGGGCCGAGGCGAGCACCACCCAGTGATCCGCGTGCGCCCCAGTCCTGAAGGCGGCGCCCACGCCTCCCAGCAGCTCGGCGTACCCCGACCTCGGGTTGTGCAGCACACCGACCATGGCGAAAGCACGGCGCCACCCGTAGCCGGCATAGAGGGATGCGGACGCACGCGAGTCGTACCGCGCGTTCACGAACCCCCACGTGTTCACCCCAGTCCTGTCCTGCCCGTGCGCTGCCGGCGCGAGCAGAACCGCGGCCGTCACGATCAGCGCGGCGGCCCAGACGACGTTCATGTTGATCCACGCACTGCGCAGGAAGCGCAGGCCGAGCCGCTCGTAGACGACCCACGCGATCGCGCCGGCCACGGCCAGGTAGCCGGCGGTGTGCACCAGCGTCGCGAGCAGCGCCGTCGTGTGATCACCCGCACCCGACACGGCGACACCCGCCAGGTGGGCGGCGTGACCGCCGACGCCGGGTGCGCGTGTGCGTCTCCGCTCGTTGTCGCCGGACCGCAGCACGAACGGCAGCACCATGAGCCCCGCGCCGTGAGCCGACGACACCAGGAACGACCACGTCGTCAGCTGCCTCGGCCCGACGCACATGCCGCCCACGCCCCACCGCGGATGCGAATGCGATCGCAGGTGCAGCACGCCGAAGGCCAGCAGCGCGCCCGCCGCGATCCACCTGACCCAGCGCGAGCGGGAGCACGATGCCCAGCACGGCGGCCACCGCCAGCGCCGCCGCGACGGCGAGCGCATGCCCGAGCGCCAGCGGCGCGAGCGCGGACCACACCGCGCGGCCGCTCTGCGCCTGCAGCCCGAGCGACACGGCGAACAGCCAGCCCATCGCCGGGTTCACTCCGTGCAGGCCGCCGAGCAGCGCGATGGAGATCCACTCCGGATGCACGGCGGTCATCATGCGAAGCAGAACGAGTCCGACGACGCGTCGCCGCCCTCGAGTCGCACCTGGTGCGGCCGCAGCCCGTCCGGCGTCTCGACGAGGAAGCGCTTGTCGAACGCGATGCCGCCGATCGGATTCACGTCCAGCTTCGCCATCCAGCCGCGGATGCCGTCGGGATAGAACTGCGCGTCCCACGGCGAGTAGAGCGAGTTCGTGAGGTACACGCGCCGGCCGTCGCGGCTCACCTCCACCATCTGCGGACCGCCGTTGAGCGGCTTGCCCGGGTTCTTCGGATGCGACGCGCGCCGCACGATGCCGCCGATCCTCACGGATGCCGGTGAGCTTCGGGTTGAACGGGTCGCTCACGTCGTACTGCCGCAGCTCGCCCGTGCCCCAGCACGACACGTAGAGGAAGCGATCGTCGAGCGAGAGGTTGATGTCGGTCACCAGCGGCGGCACGGCCTTGAACCCCTTGAGCAGCGGCGGCAGGTCGTCCGGGTCCGCCGGCTCCGCCGGGATCTCGATGACCTTCTTCGCGCGCCCACTCGCCGGTGGCCGTGTCGCGATACCACATCCAGATCGGAGCTGGAGAGATTGGCGAGACTGATGACCACGCCGACGAATCCGTACGCGTTGCGCGGGTTGTGCGACGGCCGGAGCTCGAGCACCATCTGCTGCTCCGCGCCGAGCTCGATCTTCTTGACGTGCTTGCGGCGCTTCAGGTCCCACACGTGCAGCGCGTTGCCGTACTTGCCGCCGAGCAGCAGCTCCGGGTTCACGCCATCCTTCACCATGTTCGGCGTGCCCCACTCGCTGGTGATCATCGTGTCGTGGCCGAGGTGCCACCAGAAGTCGTACGACAGCTGCTGCGGCCCGCGGTCCTTTTCCCACGCGCCCTTCACCTCGAAGGTCTCGTGATCGAGCATGAAGATGCCGCCGGGTCCGTCGCCGTCGGGATCGCCGAGCGCGTTCATGTAGATGCCGTCGGGACCGCAGTGCACCGTGTGCGGCGCGGCGTAGCCGGTCTTGCGCATGACCTCCTCGCCCTCGATGACCTTCACGAGGCGGGGATTGCGCGGATCGGGCTTCGTGTCGACGCACGTGAATGCGCGAGCTGTGCGTGCCCGGTACAACGAGGTAGCGACGCTCGATGTGCGGGTTGGGCGCGTAGCCGCAGAGGTGCGAGCTGCAGGCGTTCCAGCCGAAGTGGTGCAGCTCGTTGCCGCCCTGCGGAAAGTCCACTCTGCCGACGAGCTGGCCGTAGTCGGGCGACGCGGGGTCCACATCCACGACGCCGATCGCGTCGGTGTGGCCGTTCGTCTTGCCGTTCGATGCCGCCGCGAGCAGGGCGACGTAGGCCAGCTTCTCCGCGGGCGCCTCGCCGGCCAGGGCCGCCGAGGGATAGAAGGTTGGATCGGGGAGCATCTTTACCATGGTCGATCTCCTGTGCGATGATTGGCGGTCGTATCATCGGCGGGAGAGGGCTACCCGGTGCTTGAAGTTCCCATGGAGATTCCATGGAGATGGCGTGGAGATAGCGATGGTCTACGAGTTCGGAGAGTTCGCCCTCGACACGAAACGCCACGAGCTGCGTCGTGGCGGCGAGCCGCAGCACCTCGAGCCGCAGGTGTACGCGGTGCTCTGCCACCTGCTGGAGCACCGCGACCGGCTCGTCACGTCGAAGGAGCTGATCGAGGCACGTGTGGGGTCACCGGTTCGTCACGCCGGGAACCCTGAACTCGCGCATCAAGGCACTGCGACAGGCGCTCGGCGACGACGGCGCGACGCAGCGCGTGATCCAGACGGTGCGCGGCCGCGGATTCCGACTGGGCATCGAGGTTCGCGGAGGTTGGCGACCCGCAGCGAGCGAGCGCAGCACGAGCCGCGGCGACGCGGCGCCGCGCGGGCGCGAGGCCAGGCAGCAGATCCTGTTTTGCCGCGCGCACGACGGCGTGCGGATCGCGTACGCGAAGAGCGGCGATCCCGGGGCACCGCCGCTGGTGAAGCCCGCCAACTGGCTCACGCACCTGGAATTCGACTGGAACAGCCCCGTGTGGCGGCACTGGCTGACGGAGATGGGGCGCGGCCACACGCTCATCCGATACGACGAGCGCGGCTGCGGTCTGTCGGATCACGACGCGGCGGACATGTCGTTCGACGTCGTGGGTGCGCGACCTGGAAGCCGTGGTGGACGCCGAGGGGCTGGAGCGCTTCTCGCTGCTCGGGATCTCGCAGGGGTGCGCGGTCGCGATCGCGTACGCGGTTCGTCACCCCGAGCGCGTGGACAAGCTCGTGCTGTACGGCGGCTACGCGGTGGGCCGGAGCCACCGCAGCATGTCGCCGCAGGAGGAGCTGGAGCGGACGCTGCTCCTGAACCTGATTCGCGTCGGCTGGGGACGTGACAACCCGGCGTTCAGGCAGGTGTTCGGGACGCTGTTCCTGCCCGAGGGCACGCCCGAGCAGCACCAGTGGTTCAGCGATCTCGCGAAGACGATGCCGATGGAGAACGCGTTACGTGTCCGAGAGACGACGGACGTCATCGACGTCCGACAGGAAGCCGCGCAGGTCCGGGCACCGGCGCTCGTGCTGCACGCGCGCGGCGACGGAATGATCCCGTTCGAGATCGGGCGGCAGCTGGCGGCGCACATCCCGGGCGCGCGGTTCGTGCCGCTCGAGAGCCGGAATCACGTGCTGCTGGAGACCGAGCCCGCGTGGGCCCGGTTCGTGGACGAGGTGCGCGCGTTCCTCGGCTCGGACTCGCCGCCGACTATTGCTGCTCACTAGGCGTCAACGCCTTCGGCGATCTTAACGACGTTCTTAACGACGTTCTTAACGACGTTCTTAACGACGTTCTTAACGACGTTCTTAACGACGTTCTCAACGACGTTCTTAACGACGTTCTTAACGACGTTCTTAACAACGTTCTTAACAACGTTCTTAACGGCGCTGTAAAGAACGCAGTCAAGAGCGTAGTAAAGAACGCCGTAAAGAACGCCGTAAAGAACGCCGTAAAGAACGCCGTAAAGAACGCCGTAAAGAACGCCGTAAAGAACGCCGTAAAGAACGCAGTTAAGAACGCCGTAAAGAACGCCGTCAGAGTTGCATGTGTGCCTCGCTCACAGTGCGCGGCAGGCCAAGCGATGCCGGCCACACGACCGCCCCCGAGCGCTCGCGCACCACCGTGCGATAGTCGGCCACCAGCTGCTCGAACACCGCTTCCCAACTTTGCGCGCGCGCCCGCTGCAGGGCGGCACGACGCAGGCCGTCCAGAAGTAGACGGTCGTCCACCAGGCACATGATCGCGTCGGCGAACGCGGACGCGTCACCCGGCGCGGCGAACAGCCCGGCCTCGGCGCCCACCACCTCGCGCGACTGCGGCACGTCGGCGGCTACGACCGGCACGCCCGACGCCATCGCCTCCAGCAGCACGTTGCCGAAAGTGTCCGTCGTCGAGGGGAACACGAACACGTCCGCCGACGCGTAGAACGCGCTCAAGCGATCGCCGCTCAATCGCCCCGCGAACCAGGTCCCCTTCGGCGCAACCGCGCGGATGCGCGCCTCGTCCGGCCCGCCGCCCGCGATCGCGAACACGACATTCGGCCGCCGCTCGGTCACCTGACGCATCGCGCGCGCCGCCACCTCGATCCCCTTTTCGCTCGCGATCCGCCCCACGTACGCCACCACGACGCTGTCGTTGTGCACGCCCATCTCGGCGCGCATGTCGGGATCGCGATAGCCCGGGTGAAAGCGTGCCGCGTCCACGCCGCGTGCCCACAGCGTGAGGCTGCGGAACCCGTGCCCGCGCAGCTCGGCGGCGATCGCCTCGGTGGGGACGAACGTGAGCTTCCCGCTGTTGTGGAACCAGCGGAGATACGCCATCCCCGGCGTGCTGAGCGCGCCCAGCCCATAGTGCCGCGCGTACTGCGTGAGGCTCGTGTGATACGACGTCACCAGCGGCACGCCGAGCTTCTGCGCCACGGCGCGGCCGGTGAGCCCGACGCCGAACGGTGTCGCCGCGTGGATCAGCGTGGGGCGCCACGCCGACAGCTCGCGCAACGCGCGCTGCACGTGCATCGCGGACAGCCTAAGCTCCGGGTACGCCCAGAACGGCACGCTCGGGAACCGCCGCACCTCCGGCGTCTCGTCGGCCTCGGGCAGCGCGGTCGTGAACACCCGCACCGAGTGCCGCCGCGCCGCGAGCGCCGTCTGGGCCCGCGCGAGCGTCTTGGCCACGCCGTTCATCTGCGGCGCGAACGTGTCCGTGAACAGCGCGATTCTCAGGGACCGCATCTCTCTCTCAGGGAACATGAGCCTCTTCCTCGGTTCTCTTGCGGAATGGAATCACCTGCCACGCGAGCCGGCCGTATACCAGCGCGCCGAGGCCGAATCCGACTATCACCGGCGTGAGCGTCATGTAGACGCGCCACCAGCCCAGCACCAGGCCGGCGCGATGCGTGAAGCCGACGGCGCCCTCGGTGAACGCCAGCTCGATCGGCCCGGCGCCGCCGGGCGTGGGCAGCGCCATCTGTCCGTGCACGAGCGCGAACGACACCAGCGCCATAGCGCCGGGCGGCGCGCCCGAGTACGCCCAGGCCAGCACCGGCAGCACGCCGACGCGGGCCACGAGCGAGATCACGCTCAGCCCGATGCACCATAAAACGGCGCTGGCCGGCAGGCCCCGGATCGCGTCGCGCGCCTTCGCCAGACCCCGCACCGCGCCCACGATGCGACCGCGGATCTGCGGCACACCCACGATCACGAAAAGCATGAGCAACGTGATCACGGCAGCGGCGTAGACCACGCCAGGCTCCAAACTCCAAGCCCCAGACTGCTGTTGTCGCACCAGCGACAGCCAATCGCCGCCGAAGCGGGCGGTGAGCCACGCGCCGACGGCCGCGGCGAGCACGTACACGATCACGGTTTCCACGCTCAGCACAGCGATGATCACCGACGTGGGCACGCGCGAGAAGCGCGCGCCAAGGATGCGTCCGATCTCCCCGCCGGCGCGCCACGGCGTCACCGCCGCCGCCGCGTCGCCGAATGCCGTCAGCGTGAACGAATCGCGGAACCGCAGGTGCGAGCCGGCGCCCGCCACCATCACCTGCATGCGATAGCTCCGCGACCAGAGGTCGGCGGCGACGAAGCCCGCGCACACCAGGTGCGCAACGCCTGTCGTGAGGTCCATCAAATCCCGCCGTACTGCGTCGGCCGGGCGCGCCGCGCATAGTGGTCCAGCGTGAGCACCAGCGAGCGACGCACCGCGTCGCTCCGCAGGTCCTGCGGGTGCAGGGCGATCCGCAGGAGCGCGGGCCGGCGGAGCATGCGCGACGCGGCGGCCACGGCCACCGACGCGCGCGCGCGGAACGGCGTGCGGGCGCTCCAGCGGATCACCGGAGACGCGACCCGTGTCGCGCGCGGCAGCAGCAGGATGTCGGTGGCGTCTTCGCTGTAGCGTAGCCCCAGGTCCGCGATCGCCGGAACGTGGTCGCGCGAATAGAGCCAGGCGGGCGCCACGAAGCCGACCGGGTCGAGCCCCAGCGCGCGCAGCCGCCGGATCCCGCGCTCCACGCGGGCGCGCGCCTCGGCCGTCGGCAGCGCGAGGAACTCGCCCTCGCCCGCGGTGCGGCCCAGGGCGCGGAGCTCGTGGCGCAGGCCGCGCGTCGTGCCCGCTTCGTCGTGCCGCTCGCCGTGCAGGAAGATCTCGGCGCCCGAAACCTCGGCGCGCGCGCAGCCACGCGCAGAGAGCCGCGTCGCGCTCCAGCGCCCACCGGCCGTGCCACTGCGGGACGACGAACAGCGCGGGCGTGACGCCCCGCTCGCGGCACAGCGTCCACAGCGTCTCCACTTCGCGCGCGAACGGCGGCGCCACGTCGTGGATGGCGACGATCAGGCGCATCGCGCGCCGGCCGCCAGCCGCTCGTACAGGCCGAACAGCTCCTCGAACGCGTAGTTCCAGGCGTGCTCGCGCTCGGCGTAGCTCCGACCGCGGGCGCCGAAGGCCCTGGTGTCCTGCGCCAGGAACCCGGCCACCGTGCGTGCAAAGTCCGCGGCGTCGCGCAGCCTGTAGACGGCGCCGCCGTTCGACAGCCGCACCAGCTCCTCGCCCGCGCCGCGGTTCACGCTGATCACCGGCGTGCCGCACGCCATCGCCTCGAGCGCCGAGAGCCCGAACGTCTCCACCGGGCCGGGCGAGATGGCGACGTCCGCGCTCGCCAGCAGGTCCGCCAGGCGATTCCGGTCCGGCTCGTAGGGCTGCCAGATCACGCGCGCGCCGGCCCGGTCGCACTCCGCCTGGAGCGCCGGTCGCAGCGGGCCGTCGCCCACGATCACGAGCCACGCCGGCGACGACTCCGCCAGGTGTCGCCACGAGCGCACCAGCCAGGAGATTTCCTTCTCCGGCGCGACGCGGCCGCAGTAGATGGCCACCGGGTCGTCCAGCGGAATGCCGCGCGACCGGCGCGTCTCGTCCGCGCGCAGCCGGCGGTCCGGGTGGAACGTCCGCGTGTCCGCTCCCAGGCGCACGCGCGTCACGTTGCGGATGCCCGCCGCGCGCAGGTCGTCCGCCAGCGCTTCGCTCGCGGCGACGCGCGCCGCGAACAGGCTGTCCACCGCGCGCAGGTAGCCCCGGGCAATGGCGCGCGAGACCTCGTCGGCCCGGTCGCTCAACTGGAGCGACGCGCCGAAGCTGCGCTCCACGTTGCCGTGGTAGAAGCCCACCAGCGGCGTGGGCCGGCGCCGCGTCGCGAGACGCGTCACCCACGGCACGAAGTACTGGCTGCCCACCTCGATGATGTCGGGCTGCTCGTGCTCGACGATCTGGCGCAGCGATCGCGTGGCGAGCAGGAAGCGGTACTGCTGCTGCGTGGGGATCCGGGGCCCGCGAAGGCGGTAGGTGCGCACGCCGTCGCCGTCGACGATCTCGTCCGCCGCGCCGGGAATGCAGAGCACGTGGCGGAAGTACGGGTGCCGCTCGACATAGGCCCTCTTCTCGTGCAGGTACGTCCGCACTCCGCCGCTCGTCTCTCCGAACCACTTTGTGACGTCGAGCACGGTGAGACGTGCGCGCGGCCGGTTGTTTGGTGGCAGGACGTCCAGCGCGCGCTGAGTTCGAGGTCTCACACCGGACCTTGAAGGTTTGGGGGAACCAACAGGCGGCATTCGAAGACTGCATTACCCCGCGGCATCGAAACCGTGCCGGGCGTGTAACGATTGTTACTGCAGACGGCGATGTTAGAGGCGTTCTTGACGGGATCTTAATGGCGATCTTAACGGCGATCTTACGGCGATCTTAACAGCGAGTCTTAACGGCGCCGTTTAAAGAACGAAGTCAAGAGCGTAGTAAAGAACGCCGTAAAGAACGCCGTAAAGAACGCCGTAAAGAACGCCGTCACGAAGGCCGTTGAGACACTCCACCAGTTGTGTCCAACAAGAAGTCTGATGATGTTGTGTGCGCTGGCTTCATCCTCGAGGCAGCGATGACCAGTCCGGAGAGCAAGGTCCAGCCAACGCATCAGCGCCGCATCGCGGCGATCGACGTCGGGTCGAACTCGATCCGACAGATCATCGCCGACGTTCGCGCCGACGGCACCATCGACGTCGTGGACGAGATGAAGGCGCACCCGCGGCTCGGCAAGGGACTCGACGCTTCCGGCGCACTGAGCACCGAGTCCATGGACGCCGCCATCGAGGCGCTGCAGCGCATGGCCACGCTCGCCAAGCAGTTCGACGCCCAGCGCATCGAGGCCGTGGCCACGAGCGCGGTGCGCGAAGCGGAGAACTCCGAGTTCTTCCTGGCCAAAGTGAAGCAGGCCACGGGGCTCAAGCTGCGCGTGCTCCAGGGCGAGGACGAAGCGCGACTCACCTTTCGCAGCGCGCTCGCGCACTTCGATCTCGGCGCCGGCCGCTCCGTCATCACGGACATCGGCGGCGGCTCGCTGGAGCTGGCGCTCGCGGCCGAAGGCGTGGTGGACCGTCTCACGTCGCTGCCCCTCGGCGCCATGCGGCTCACCGAGCGATTTCTCCAGGACCCCAAGCCCCGAGCCCTCGACCGGCTTCGCAAGTACGTCCGCAAGCGCATCAAGCCCATCATCTCGAGCCGCGACTGGCGCGGGGCACGCGTGATCGGATCCGGCGGGACGTTCACGAACCTCGCCGGCGTCTACCTCACGCGGCAGGGCACGTTCGCCGCCAAGTCGGTGCACGGTACCGTGATCCCGCGCGAGGACGTGGAGCACATCCTCGACTGGCTCTCGGAGATGAGCATCGAGGAGCGCCGCTCCACGCCCGGCCTCAACGCCGACCGCGCCGACATCATCGTTGCCGGCGTCGCCGTGATCGCCGAGGTGCTCGCGCGCACGGACGCGCGCGGCGTGGAAGTCTCGCGCTACGGCATCCGGGAAGGGCTGCTGCTCGAGGCGGCGCGCGTCACGCCCGTGGTGGCCGATCCGGGCGAGGCGCGCGAGCGCTCAGTGACGGACCTGGCAGAGCGTTGTCACTACGAGCGGAAGCACGCCGGCGCGGTGCAGGCCCTGGCGCTCAAGCTCTTCGACTCGATCGCCGAACGCCTGGGACTCAACGCGGCCGATCGGCGCGTGCTGGCCGACGCCGCGCTGCTGCACGACGTGGGCTACCACATCAACTACGACCGGCACCACAAGCATTCATACCACCTGATCCTGCACGGCGAGCTGCTCGGCGTCACGCCGGAGGAGCAGGTGCTGATCGCCAACGTGGCGCGCTATCATCGCGGCGACGCGCCCAAGAAGCGGCACCGCAACTACGGGGAGTTGGACAAGCCTTTACGTCGGCGAGTAAAAACACTCGCCGCTATCCTGCGCGTGGCCGACGGCCTGGATCGCGGCCACGTGGGCACCGTGCAGACGCTCAAGGTGCGCTGGTTGGAGCGCGCGCTGCGCATCACGCCGGTGCCCGTGCGCGAGGGCGTGTCCATGCGTCTCGAGATGTGGGGCGCGCACCGCAAGTCGGCGCTGCTGGCGCGCGTGACCGACCGCCCGGTCGAGATTGTGGCGCCGGACGGATCCGTGCTGTCGTCCGAAGCTCTGGACGAGACCCCGGCTTAGCCGAGTCGCTGCGGAGTGAGGTCCCTCGCGGACCGCGCTCCTCGCGTAGGGTCGCCCTCGCGGACCACGCTGTGCTCCTCCTCGTTCGCTCAGTCGCTCGCGCTCCTGTCGCTCACTCGTCCGGTGCTCGCTGGCTTCGGTCGTTGGCGGCTGCGCCGCCTCCGACCTCAGGCGGTCCGCGCAGGGCGACCCCACCGCTCGCAGCGGAATCCGATGGAGACCGCGCTCCTTCGCTCCCGCGCTTGCCGCAACACGCGCTCAATGGCTCCACAGCCGGAAGGTCGTTGAGATCCTCGCCGATTGCGCCGATCCCGCCGATCACTACGCGCTTCAACGGCGTCGTCAGCGCGAGCCAGTGAGTCCGCAGTGACGGTCCTCACGGACCAAAGGGTTGAGCAGGTGTAACCCTCACGCCAATGCTGCTATACGGAATCACAGCGACGCCCGTGCTGCTGGCGCTGATGGCGTGCTTCGACACGCCGCTGACAGCACCCGTCCCACAGGCTGCATCTCAGCCCGACGTAGTCGGAGTATTCAAGCCGGATCATGTGCTCGATCGGGACACTGGCGAGCCACTCGTGGGCGCCGCCATCCGGATCATCCGGATAGCGGATAGCGCCCAGGTTCCGGTGATGATCAGGACGGATGCGGCTGGTCGATACGTTCTGCCCAGCCTGCCGCCGGGCAACTATCGATTGACCGCGCTTCGGATAGGCTACAATCGGGAATCGCTCGAGCTCACGGTTCCGGCGCTTTGGCGCCCCGGATTTTCGCTCCAAAAGTCCCCGCTTGAGCTGGACTGCAACCTGACATTTGGCGCCATCGTTCCGCGATAGTGAGTCAAGCATCGAGGTGACTCTCAGACCATGCGACGCCGTGCGCCTGGGTCCCTGCGCGGTACGGCCCCAGAGCGCGCAAATCGGCGCTACGCTTGCGTGCGCTCGGGCCTAGCGTTCGCGGGGCGATCCGCTCAGGCCCTTGAAGGCAGGGCCGAGGTAGCCGCGGCGGAAAGCGTCGTGTTCACAGGCTTGCGCTGGGGTCCCGAGCTCTAACGTGGTGCCGTCCGTGCACCACGTCACGTGATCGGCGGCTGCGAGCAACGACGGGACTTCGTGCCCAGTCACCACGACGGCGCACCCTTCGGCGCGCCATCGTACGAAATAGGTCGGTCAGGTCATCGTGGTCAGCCGGCGCGATTCCCCGGTACGGCTCGTCCGCGATGAGCACCGTGGGCACGCGCGTGATCGCGAGCGCCAGTTCTGCGCGGCGAAGCTCGCCGCCGGACAGCGTAGCCGGACGCCGATGGAGCAGATGCTCCACTCGCGCCAGGCGCGCGGCGTCTCGCCTGCGGCGCCGGCCGTAGCGACGCTCGAACAGTCCAAGCTGCATGTCGAGGGCGTAGGCTGGCGCCAGTGCGTCGTGATCGGGGAGGTAGAAGACGCCATGTTCCGCGAGCACGGGAAGAGACGCGCGCAGGAACGCGGTGTCGCCCATGTAGACGACACCGGAATCGGGCTGGAGCCAGCCGACGGCGATCTTCAGCAACGTGGACTTTCCTTCGCCGTTGCGGCCAAAGATGGCCCGCACCTCACCGGCCTTGGCCCGCAGCGACGCCGACCTGAGGACCTTGCGCTCGCCGAAAGTCTTGCTGACGCAATCGGCTGTCAGGGCGTACATCACTACAGCGCGATAGCCAGCAGAACCTCGGCGGGAATCGCCGCCGCGGCATAGATGGCATAGAGAACCACGGATCTCTCGCCGAGGTTCGCCCAGAGGACCCGTTCCCCACGAACGCGGACGTCGATGAGCCCTACGACGCCGGAGAGGAGGACCACGGAAATCGGGTTGGGGGGCATCGAGCTGAACGGTTCGCCGATGGCCATCGGCAGGGCGGCGAAGACCAGGCGGGTCAGTCCCCAGACGACAACCGCGCGTGGGCCTATGACCGGGATCGCGACCAACGCGGCGTTACGCATAGCCGCTTTTAACCCATGTCACGAGGAAGGTTGCTCGCCGCAAATCTGCACGAGACGGCGGGCCATTTCTCTCGTGGGCTCGTTCTCCTCGTGCAAATACCGCGCGATGCCGCGAGCGGAGCCGTCCGCGATCCCGGCGTCCCACTTGCGATCGAGATCGGCGCCGCGGCTCACGAGGTACTCGGCCAACGGAATCATCAGGTTTCCGAACGCCACGATCACGAGCGGCCACCCGAGCGGCGCATGGTCCACCGGCAGTCCGCTCTCGAGCAGTGCATCCATAGCGTTCCAGCGACCGTTCCATCCGGCAATCCGGAACGCCTCCCACATGATTTCGAGATCGTCGGCGTCCTGGTGCGGCGGAAGCCACCAGATCGAGCCCATCGCCATGAGATCGGGACGACTCAAACGGCCTTCCGGCGTCAGCTCTCCTTTTCCCGCGATGAAGCCGCGCACGCCGGCGACGTCCCCAAGTCCCGCGGCGATCCACAGCGCCTTGCGCGGTGCGACGCGGGCGGCGATCAGGTCGACACTGGCCGCATCCCTGAAGCGGACGATCGCGTGCTCGAGAACGGGAATTCCGTTGGGCGGAATCCAGTCTGGATTGGCGCCCCGGTCCAGATACCATTGCACTGCCTCGAGCTCCCCATCTCTGTCTTGAGGAAAGCCGAGCAACCGCTCGTTCAGCTCGCGCTGAATGTCGACGCCGCGGGACTCGAGCAGGTCCGAGACGCGACGTGCGGCGACGGGGTTCTGCGACCTGCGTTCGAAACCGACGGCCAACCCTGCCGGCGTCGAGCGCCAGTCGCGGGCGGTGATCGACGGCGCCAGCAGCTCGGGATGCGCGTCGAGGATCGCCGTCAGCGCGTCGACGTCGTGCTCGCGTATCGCCAGCCGAAGGCGCTCCTTAGGCGTGTCGGTCCGCTCCTCCTCTTTCATCCAGACGCGCGTAGCGGCCGAGCGCTCGAGTAACTCCTCCCAGCTCCCGAGCCGGTCCTCGCGTGCCAGGACGAGCCGGGCCTCGTCCTCGGTGATCGGCGTCGCGAGAATCTCGGGCACAGGACGGCCGTAGAAGCGGGGGACGAAGTGCGCGAGCTCCCGCGCGACGATCGGGTCGCCACGCTGGTGCCGCCGGACAACACCCTGCGCGCGCTCCTCGAGCAGTTCTAGCGGCTCGTTCGGGCTGTTGTAGCGCGGCGCATTGCGGTGCCGCTCCATCTCCTCGAAGTACTCCACCAGCTTCGGCCAGCTTGCGAAGCCGTACTCGCGGGCGATGGCGTGCTGCACGTCCGCGAGCTGAAGCTCGTGGGGTTTGCGGTCGCGCGCCGCGGCGGGATGCGCCGCAAGAATGCGACGCAATGCGTCCGCGTCACCTGCATGGACTTGCTTGAGGAGCGACTTGGCTTCCTTGCGCTCGTACTCCAGGCTTGGCGCGCCGGGGAGCGTGCGGGACATACTTCCTCCTTTCGTCTCGACCCGTGTCCGCAACGTGGGTCCGAAAAGAGGTTGAGTTGTGTGCGTCGTGCGAACTGCATCGGAGGGGACCATCCCTTCCCGCGGACCGGAGGCGTTCCGATCAAACGCCCGCAGGGAATCTAACTGTGCGGCGGGCACCGGACAGTTTCGAGGGCGAGAGCGAGGAGGAGCGCAGCGTGGTCCGCGTGGGGACCGCGCTCCGCAGCGATTCGAGCGTGGTCCGCGAGGGGGACCTCACTCCGCAGCGACACGAGCGTGGTCCGCGAGGGCGACCCCACGCG
Organism: uncultured Gemmatimonadaceae bacterium; assembly: GCA_963724885.1. GTDB lineage: Bacteria > Gemmatimonadota > Gemmatimonadetes > Gemmatimonadales > Gemmatimonadaceae > DASPMP01. The sequence goes on from CAVRWG010000005.1 coordinate 2,876,606, forward strand.
AGGAGCGTGATCCGCGCGGGGACCGCACACCGCAGCGACTACGCGCTGCGTTTGCGCGGCTTGCGCCGACTCTGCCCCTTGGCCTTGGGCACGTGCGACTCCTCCAGTGCGGGCCCCCAGAGCCCCGCGCCCACGCCGCCCTCGACGATGCCCCACGAGTTCACCAGCAGCAGCTGGTGGCTGGCGCGCGTCACGTCGCCCGGATGGCGCTGTTCCCAGCGGCCGTCGGCGTGTAGCTCCCATGCCTGGCGGTTGTCGGCGAGGTACAGCTCGAGCAGCGACCGCAGACGCTCGTGCGACGACACCTTGTCCACCGGCACCACGGCCTCGATGCGCCGGTCGAAGTTGCGCGGCATCCAGTCCGCGGAGCCGAGGTAGTACTCGGCGGTGTCGCCGTTGGCGAAGTAGAAGATGCGGGAATGCTCCAGGTACCGTCCGATGATCGAGAGCACGCGCACGTTGTCCGAGAGCCCCGACACCTGCGGACGCAGGCAGCAGATGCCGCGCACCAGGAGGTCGATCTTCACGCCGGCCTGCGACGCCGCGTACAGCGCGTCGATGGTGTGTGGGTCCACGAGCGCGTTCATCTTCGCGATGATCCGCGCCGGCCGTCCCTGGCGCGCGTTCTCGGCTTCGCGCCCGATCAGCTCCAGGAAGCGGCCTCGCAGCTCCATGGGAGCTACGAGAAGTTTTCTATAGATGCGCTGCCGCGAGTAGCCGGTGAGCGAGTTGAACAGGTCGCTCACGTCCGCGCCGATGCTCGGGCTGCACGTGAGCAGGCCCACGTCCGTGTACTGCCGCGCGGTGCGCGAGTTGTAGTTCCCCGATGCCGATGTGCACGTAGCGCCTGATGCCATCCACCTCGCGACGAACGACCAGCGCTGTCTTCGTGTGGATCTTGAGCGCAGCGGATCCATAGGCCACGTGGATGCCGTAGTCCTCGAGCGTGCGCGCCCACGAGATGTTGTTGGACTCGTCGAAGCGCGCCTTGAGCTCCACGAGCACCGCCACCTGCTTGCCGCGCTGCGCCGCGCGGATCAGCGAGTCCACGACCGCCGTGTCGCCCGACGTGCGGTACAGCGTCATCTTGATCGCGAGCACGTTGTCGTCGTTCGCCGCCTCGTCCAGGAAGCGCTCGACGCTCGCGGTGAACGAGTCGAAGGGGTGGTGCAGCAGCACGTCGCCCTCGCGGATCACGTCGAAGATCGAACGGTCCGGGTCGCGCAGCTCCACGGGCACCGAGGGCTGGAACGGGCGGTAACGTAGCGAGTGCAGGTCGAGCGACGCGATCTCGTGCAGGTCGCCCAGCTCCAGCAGCGGGCCGGCGTCCACCATGTCGCGCTCCGACAGCGGCACGCCGAGGCTCTCGCCGTGCAGCTCCTCGAGCAGCAGCTCGCGCATGTCCTGCGGCATGCCCGTCTCGATCTCGATGCGCACCACCTCGCCGAAGCGGCGCTGGAACACCTGCTCCTCGATCGCGGCCAGCAGGTCCTCGGGCTCCTCGGCGTCCGGGATCTCGAGGTCGGAGTAGCGCGTCAGCCGGAAGGCGTGGAAGCTCGCGACCTCGTAGCCGGGAAACAGCGCGCCCAGGTTGCTGCCGATCACCTGCTCGAGCGGCACGAAATGCGTGGGGCGTCCCGAAATCGGCACCCAGCGCGGCAGGCTCTTGGGAACCTTGACGCGCGCGACGTGCATCTCGCCGGTGTCCGGGTCGCGCAGGCGCACCGCGAGCGACAGCGAGAGGTTCGATATATAAGGAAACGGGTGGCCCGGATCGAGCGCGAGCGGCGTGAGCACGGGGAAGACGTCGCGCTCGAAGTACTCGTCCAGCGCGCTGAACTCGGTGCCCGAGAGCGAGTCCATGTCCACGAGCCGGACGTCGTGCTGTCCCAGCCCGTCGAGCAAGTCCGCGAGACACGCCTGCTGCTGCTCGAGCAGGCGCGCGTGACGGTTCGCGATCGCGTCCAGCTGCTCCATCGGCGTCAGCCCGTCGGGCGACGTGTGGCTGATGGCCGCGGCGAGCTGCCGCTTGAGCCCCGCCACGCGGACCATGAAGAACTCGTCGAGATTGGTGCTGAAGATCGCGAGGAACTTGACACGCTCGAGCAGCGGGGTGCGGTCGTCCATCGCTTCGCTGAGGACGCGCGCATTGAAGTCCAACCAGGACAGCTCCCGGTTGAAGTACGGCTTTGGACTCTGGGCTGCGGACCTGACCGGTGGCGCGACGGCTGACATAGGGTGGGGCAGAGAAGGTCTTGTACCCTTGAGACTAGCGCAATGCGGGCCAGTGTAACGGGGAGGTAACCGGGCCGTTGGGGTTTGGGGTTTGGGGTTTGGGGATTGGAGGTTTGGAGTTCGGAGTCTCTCGTCGCCAACTCCACGCCTACTCGCCCAACCCCAAACTCCACACCTCCGCCCTCGTTCTCAGTCGTGTTACCAAGCAAGTCCACCCCAGTCCACAGATGTGGAAGGCCTGTGTGCATCTCGCTGGCCTGGACTCTCGATGCGGCTCGACACCGCTTAAGTCGTTGATTATATTGCTCTTGGCCTTCGCGATGGCGCCGTGATGCGGCCTTGACGACGCGTAAATCATTTCGTCGCAATTAGTAACGAAAAAGACGCCCAGCCGTGATGTTCACCGGCAACAACTGTGATGTATGCACTCCAAGTGGGCCGTTCGTAACGATTTAGGTTCCGTCTGGCGTGGAATCACGAGTGTGGATAGAATCCGCCCCCGCGAGATAGGGAATTGGTGTTGGGTGACAGGTGTTGGGTCGACGAAATGACCCGCATCTCCCCCCTGGCACCCACCACCTAACGCCTCACACCTATAGACCATGTCGCTCCCACTCAACCCGCCTTTTGGCCCCGTGACTCTCACGAGCAACGCGCGCACGGTGCTCGAGAAGCGCTATCTCGTGAAGAACGAGAAGGGTCAGGCGGTGGAGCAGCCGGAGGATCTCTTCTGGCGCGTCGCGACCGTGGTCGCCGAGGCGGATCGCCGGTATGGCGCGTCCGAGGGCGCCGTGAGCGCGGTCGCGGAGGAGTTCTACTTCCTCATGACGCAGCGGCGCTTCATCCCCAACTCGCCGACGCTCATGAACGCGGGGCGTCCGCTCGGCCAGCTCGTCGGCGTGCTTTGTGCTGCCGGTGAGCGACGCGCTCAGTAATGGCAAGAATGGTATTTATGACACTCTTGCTCATATGGCGCTCATCCATCAGAGCGGCGGCGGCACGGGCTTCTCGTTCTCCAACCTGCGTCCCAAGGGCTCGATGGTGCGCAGCACCACGGGCGTGGCGTCGGGCCCGGTGTCGTTCATGAAGCTGTACGACGCGTCCACCGACGCGGTGAAGCAGGGCGGCACGCGCCGCGGCGCCAACATGGGCATCCTGCGCGTCGATCATCCCGACATCATGGAGTTCATCACCTGCAAGGAAGACCTGACGCAGGTGACGAACTTCAATATTTCCGTCGCCATCACTGACGCATTCATGGAAGCCGTACGTGACAAAGTCGTACTACGACCTGATCGATCCGCACTCGAAGAAGGTCGTCGGCCAGCTCGAAGCCATGATGGTGTGGGACAAGATGATCCTGGGCGCCTGGAGAACCGGCGAGCCGGGCGTCTTCTATATAGATGAAGCCAACCGGTACAATCCGGTCCCGCATCTCGGTTCGTACGAAGCGACGAATCCCTGCCTGATCGGCTCGACGCGTCTCGCCACGGATCGCGGGCTGCTCACCATGGACGAGCTGCACCGCGACGTCACGGAGATCCGGGTCGTCACGGACAATCGCGTGCCCGCGCTGCGCGAACTGGCGTCCGCCGGGTGGTACGGGACGGGGAAGACGACGCTGGCCCGGTTCACGAAGCTCGGGACTTCGCTGCGGCACGCGGTTCCCGTCTTCAAAACGCGCACGAACGCGCCGGTCTTCAAGCTGGTGACGTCGCACGGCTACAGCGTGACGGCGACCGACAACCACAAGTTCTTCACGCCGACCGGACCGGTCGAGCTCGAGGACCTGTCCGTCGGCGACGAGATCCTGTTGCAGTCGGCCGAAGGCGCGTGGAGCACGGACTACGCGCTGCCGGCGTTCCAGCCGGACAACAAGCTCGCGGCCCGCGTCGCGCGCGGTGAGGCGCACCTGCCCGTGCAGTGGTCACGCGAGCTGGGGCAGTTGCTCGGATGGCAGGTTGCCGACGGCTGGGCGAGCGAAGAGACGCCAGTCGGCCGCACAGTGCCCAACTATTCCGTCGGCCTGCTGTTTGGCGGCGACGAGGCGACGGTCGGCCCCAGGTTCCGCGCGCTGATCAAGCACTGGACCGGGATGGACGGCAACGTCTCGATGCGCCAGGGACGCGTGCAGCTCATCTACAGGTCGGGGCTGTACTACTTCCTGAAGTCGCTCGGCGTCGCCGCGCCGGGCGAGACGAAGCGCGTTCCGGATTCCATCTGGCGCGCGCCGCGCGAGGCGGTGATCGGGTTCCTCCAGGGGATGTTCACGGCCGACGGCACGGTGAACATCTCGGCGTATCAGAAGACGTGCTCCGTGCGCCTGGCCGGCAGCAACAAGCCGCTGCTCGAGGACGTCCAGGTCCTGCTGCTGAACCTGGGCATCGTGTCAAGGCTCTCGTCTGCGACGCGCGGCCGGAACGAAGGCAATGCCCGACGGTCACGGCGGGATGAAGGAGTATCCGTTCCAGGCGCAATACGAGCTGATCCTCGACAAGGAGAATCGCGACCGTTTCGTGCGCATCGTCGGATTCCTGGCGCCGGCCAAGCAGCAGAAGGCCGAGCGCTGGATGGCGGCGCGGCAGAAGCGCGCGGGGCGCGAGCAGTTCGTCACGCGCATCGAGTCCATCGAGACCGCGGGAAGCGAAGACGTGTATTGCACGACCGAGCCGACTACGCACTCCATCGTGGTGAACGGCTTCGTGACCGCGCAATGCGGCGAGCAGCCGCTGCTGGCGTACGACGTCTGCAACCTCGGCTCCATCAACGTCGGTTATTACGTACGCGATGGTGCGCTGGACTGGGATTCCTTCAGGCGCGACATCCAGCTGACGACGCACTTCCTCGACAACATCATCGACGTCAACAAGTATCCGCTGCCGGAGATCGACGCGCTGTCGCAAGCGCATCAGACGTATCGGACTGGGCGTGATGGGCTTCGCCGACGCGCTCGTGCGGCTCGGCATCGCCTACGATACTCCTGACGGAGTAGAGTTCGGCCGCAAGGTCATGTCATTCGTAGACGTCGAGGCCAAGAAGGAGAGCGAGCGTCTGGCCAAGGAGCGCGGCCCGTTCGCCGAGTGGGCGCGGAGCATCTGGGGCCCGGACGAGACGTGCGCGCGCGACGAGCGCGGCCACCGCATTCGTCCCATGATGATGCTGCGCAATTGCAACGTCACGACGGTCGCGCCGACGGGGACCATCTCGATCATCGCGGGCTGCTCGAGCGGGCTGGAGCCGCTGTTCGCCGTCGCGTTCATGCGCAACCAGGCGGGCGTGATGATGCCCGACGTGAACGAGGACTTCGTGCGCATCGCGCAGGCCGAGGGCTGGTACTCGGAAGAGCTGATGGAGCGGATCGCGCAAGCAGGCACAGCGCGCAGCAGCCCGAAGTCCCGGAGAAGTGGCAGAGGGTGTTCATCACGGCCAACGAGATCTCGGCCGAGTGGCACATCCGGATGCAGGCGGGCTTCCAGGATTTCTGCGACAGCGCGATCAGCAAGACGACCAACTTTGCGCACACCGCGAGCGTCGAGGACGTGCGGGCGATCTACGAGCTGGCGTACGAGCTGCGCTGCAAGGGCGTGACCGTGTACCGCGACGGTTCGCCGCGACAACCAGGTGTTGAGCACCGGCAAGACCGCGGACGCGGCGAAGGAGCGCAGCGGTTCGGCGAGCGGCGAGCGGCAAACGGTAAGCCGCGAAGAGCGCGCACAGGTCGCGGAGCTGCACGGCACCATCCAGGAGCTCAACGCCGAAGTCGAGACGCTCAAGCAGCGGCTCTTCGACGTCGAGTCGGAGAACAACCAGCGGCGCCAGAAGCGGTCGCGTCCCGACAAGTTGAAGGGGACCACGTACAAGAAGGAGACGCCGCTCGGCGTGATGTTCGTCTCGATCAACGAGGACGAGAAGGGGAATCCGTTCGAGGTGTTCGTCACGCTCGGCAAGGCGGGCGGCTCGGCGATGGCGGACGCGGAGGCGATGGGTCGGCTGATCTCGCTGGCGCTGCGGTCGGGGATTCCGCTGCCGAGCATCCACAAGCAGCTGCGCGGCATCTCGAGCGATCGCGCGGTGGGCCTGGGTCCGAACAAGGTGTTGAGCGTGCCGGACGCGATCGGCATCGCGCTGGACGAGTGGTGGCGCGACAAGGTGCAGGGCGTGCAGCAGGACGCGTTCACCACGAGCGAGTTCCGCGCGCCTGGCGCTCCGTCAACGGATGAGCCACCGGTCTCGAAGGCGGCGATGGTGCGCGCCGACGCCGGGTCAGGGCGGCGAGCAGCCGGAGGCGATGGGGCGGTACGACGGCGGCGAGACGTTCATGGGGACGTGTCCCGACTGCGGCTCACAGCTGGAGTATGCCGAGGGGTGCGTGAAGTGCCACGTCTGCGGGTTCAGCGAGTGCGGATAGCGGCCGCTCCAGTGGCAATGGAAGATGCAAACGGCGCCCACGCGGGCGGCCGGGCGCATGAGTCCGAGCGAGAAGCGCAAGCGGCAGCGCGAGAAGCGCGCGGCGAAGCGCTTGGAGGGGGAGACCAATAGGAAACCCAAGGCGGGTGTAGAGTTCGAGGCCGTCGTCGCCGAAGTCATTCGAGCCCTTGATCCACGCGCGACCGTCAAGCAGGGCGAGTGGGTGGAAGGTCCCGATGGTGAGCGGGAATGCGACGTCCTGGTGGACGGCACACTCAACGGTGCCCCGCGCCGCGTCTTAGTGGAGTGCAAGGATTACGCGAAGCCGGTCTCCGTCGAGAAAGTCGAGGCCCTCGCCTCGAAGTTTCCGGACGTGGGAGCACACGCCGCGGTCCTCTGCAGCAACGCCGGGTTCCAGCGCGCAGCGGTCTCCAAAGCCCGACGCATCGGCGTTTCCCTGGTCGGCGTCATGCGCGCCGGCGATCGCCGGATCCGGACGCAGATCGTCGAGGAAATGTATCTGCGACAGGTAACGGTGCGGGAGAAATCGTACTCGTACAAGCTTGACCCCGTCCGCAAGTACGAGGGTCTGCAATACACCGACGTTGTGTACGAAGGATTGCCCGCCGGCGCTTGGGCTGAACAGCGCATTGTCGACGCGATCAAGGAAAACCCGATCGTGCATGGCACGTTTCAGGAGGTCTGTCGACTGAAGGCGCCGGTTACGATGCTGTTTCGTGGCGAGCCGCAGGGCGTGACGGCGATTACGATCCGTTTCCGCATCACTGGCGGGTGGTACGCTCACCAGGTAAAGATCGATGCCGACGGCGCCCTGTACGACTGGCTGCGGCGCAGCGTGTTTGTCGGCGTCTCGAAGTCGAGCTTCCGCCTCGAGCCAGTCGATCCCACCGATCCGGGCGTTCTCATCGCGCGGCCGCCCGACGTCGAGTTGGACTTTCTCCGCAATCCGACATTCCCCGGACACGTTACTCCCGGCGGCGCGCATCGAATCTGGGTGGCTCGCGTCAAAGACATGGCCATACCTGAAGCCGTTCCGAACCTGACGCCCCTCGTGGATGAAGTGACACTAACGATTCGGATGGAGGACGTTCCGGACGCGGCGGTCACTTCGACGGAGTTCCAGGACACGGTGCATGCGTCCTCGATGCCAGAGCTGGAAGGCCCATGATGCTCGAGACGTGAATGGGGATGTACAGGCGATTGAGCCGGACACTCCGTACTTGCTTGCGACTCGAATTCTGGCCATCGAGGATAGCCCGGCAAGCGACTGGTGCGACGCCCGGCGGTCGCGCGATCGCCTGCACGGTGTTCGTCATGAGCGACGCCGATGACTGGGATCGGCGATGAAAACGAACCGGCTCAGCGCCGGCGCGTCGCCAGCAGAATCAGCGGCGTCACTGCCAGCGCGGCCACCAGCGCCAGAATCGGGAAACCCCACGCCTGCACGATCACTCCGGACAGCGCCCCGGCCAAAGAGCCAGCCAGTCCCATCGTAGCGTCCGATAACCCTTGAGCCGACACGCGCAGCTCGGCCGGGACGGACTCGCTCAGCAGCGTGGAGCCCGCGACCATCGTCGCTGACCAGCCCAAGCCGAGCACCGTCAATCCGATCGCGAGACGCACCTGGTCGTGTCCCGCGCGACCCGACAGCGCACACGCCGCGAGCAGCAGGGCAGCGCCTGCCACAATCACCGGACGACGGCCAAAGCGATCCGTACACCAGCCGACGACCGGTGAAAACGCATACATGCCGGCGACGTGGAGGCTGATGACAACGCCGACGATGCGCAGGGTGTCCGCCGCGTTGTGTCCGGCACCGCGGATATGGACGGGCGTCATCGCCATGACGCCAACCATCACGAGGTGACCCACCGCTACAGCGGTCACGCCGAGGCGGGCCTCCCGATTGGATAGTACAGCTCGCAACGCGACGCGCATCCCGGCATCACGTTGCGCTGAGCCCTCGTCCGGCCGCGCCGCAACGCGTCTGGCGAGAATCGCGGGGTCGGGGCGCATCAGCAACAGGAGAATCACGGCGGCAGACACGAGCAGCACCGCCGAGAAAGAAAACGGCCCGGCGAGTGGCGGGATGCCGTAGCGCTGGACCGCAACGCCGGCGGACGCGGCAAGATTCGGCCCGGCGACGGCGCCGATCGTCGTCGCCCAGACGATCCACGAGAGGTGGCGCCCGCGAAGCGCCGGCGGCGCGAGATCGACTGCCGCGTAGCGCGCCTGCAGGTTCGCCGCGGCAGCGCCACCGAACACGAAGAAGCCGGCGAACAGCAACAGCGTCGAGTTGTACGCCGCCGCCATGACGACGACGAGCGAGCCTGCCGCTGCCACGAGGTATCCCGACGCCAGGCTCGGCCGCCGGCCGGCGCGGCGAACGATCGCGGTAGCGGGGAACGCGAACAGCGCGGCGCCGATGACCATGGCGCTTTGCGCGAGACCGGACACCGCGATGCCCGCGATCTCGGCTGCAAGCAGCGCTCCGACGGATGCGGCGATCGACACACCCATGCCGCTGACGATCTGCGTCGCGAAGAGCAGGCGCAGGGTGCGGCGCTGTACGGCCGCGACGTCGGCGGCCCGCGGCGAAGCCTCGCTCGTGGGGCGCGACGTCTCTTCGAGAGCAGTCAGTGGCATGCCTGCAAGCTACGCAACCGGTCCGACGTCGAAATCCGGAACGCTCCAGCAACATCCAGGGAACGCGACGACCGTAACATGCGGATCCGGAGCAAGATCTTGAGCCGCGTCTCCTTGAGATGGAATGGAATAGGGCGTGTAACGATCAACGCGCTGCGCCTACGGCGTTCCGAGCAGCGAGGAATCGGATCCCAGCTTCGGGATCGCGTTTGCCTTCAACTTCGGATCAGCTCCCAAGTCGTCGCACCGTCTCAGGTAGGCGGAGTCTCCTGGAAGCGTGACGAGGAGCTGAGCCTGATCGGCGCTATGCGATGGCGGCTCGGGCTCGGCCCGCGAAATTGTAACGCTGATTACGCTGGGGACGCTGAAACCCGCACGCGGCACTGCAAGGGAACGATGTGTGGTAGTGCAGCGTGCTGTTTCAGCGATTTCCGCGTCGTCAGCGATAGCCTTCGGGCGCCAGGGGCTCTCGTCGCGCCCTACGGCCACCACGCGACGCCGATCTTGAGCCGCGTCGATGTCGCCTCGATGTCGAGGTCGTGGATCGTGACGTTCCCGATGTTCCGGTCCTCGAAGCGCCCGGCCGTGAGCTTGATCAGCGATTCGATCGCGATCTTCTGCGTCACGTAGTACGCCACGCCGCCCCCCAGCGAAAACGACCCGCCGCTGAACTTGATCGTCCCCACGTTGTCGCCATCCAGCACGGCGTCATCCACCTCCACCGCGCGCACGCCCACCGCCGCCTCGAGGAAGGGCACCCAGCGCCGCAGCGAGTTCGCGAAGCTGTAGCGAAGCCCAAGGTCGACGTGCGCCATGCTCCAGTAGCCGCCGAACTCCGGGTTGGCCACGTCGAAGACGATGGCGTCGATCTCGACGTAGGGGGCGAAGCGACGGTTGAAGCCGTAGCCGGCGCGCAGGCCGAAGCCGCCGCCTCCGTCCGGGTCCTCGTCGTCCACCGAGAGCGACGCGCCCTGGAGGTGCGCCGCCACCGTGAAGCCACGCGTCGTCGATCGTTGCGCAAACGCCGAAGGGGCCGCCACGCCCGCCGCGAAAACGGCGAGGATGGCGGCCCGACGATAGGCCCGGGCTGAACTCATGTGCACCTCGATTCGGGGAGCTCCACTGCTACAGGACGATGCCGATCAACACCAGGTCGTCGATGGGATCGACGAGGTCCTCGAGGAGGTCGAACACGTCCTCGGTGACGTCGAAGATGCGCCAGAGCACGAGCCCCTCGGAAGCGCTCAGCGCGCCGCCCGACGGCGTGGTGAACACCGCGGCGCCATCACGACCCGCCACATTTGCGAATGGCCTGTCGTTCAGGTCGATGACGCCCGAGAGGTCGCCAATGTCGTTCGCCACGTCCACACGGAACGACTGCGACCCGTGCCGGGTGCTCAGGTCCACGGTGGTGTGCTCCGCACCGTTGAGCTTCACCGAATTGACGTCGCCTTCAACGCGGAAGCCGCGCGATGCGATGCCAAGGTCGAAGGCGACGCTGCCGTGCTCGGTTCCGTTGGCGTTCTGGCCGCGCGCGTCGATCTCGAAGTCCAGCTTCTGCTGCCGGTCCTGGATGAAGCCATCCACGGTGACGTGACCAATGCCGTTGCTGCCGGAGATGCTCGTCTGATAGTCGAGCACGGTGAGCGTGCCCTCGACCACCACCAGGCGCAGCGCGATGCCCGCGATCCCGCTGCCCATGTCGATCAGGTCGGCGTGACCGGTTGGCTTGGTGGGATCAGGTTCCGAGCCGTTCGGCTCGTAGGTGACGAAGCGCACACCGTTGGCCGGCGCGTCGTTGCGCGCGGGGTCCACTACCCAGCCATGCTGCTGGGCATCGTAGATGAACGTCTTGCCAAGATTGGTGTCGGACACCAGCCGGATGCCGGCGCGGCTGCCGCCAGGCATCAGGTTGGCCATGACGCTGTTCGATCCCGCCTCGCCCACGGCACGCATGCCCGCCGCGGTCAGGCGGAAGTTCTTCCAGCCGCTGGACTGCTGCAGGTTGTCCATCGCGCTGTAGTCCGAGAGCGCCGACTCCGGATTCAGCTTGTCCAGCGATCCGGTGCCCGTCGCGTCAGTACATGCGACGATGCCAGCCAGCGCCAGCAGCGGCAGCATCGGCCAGGTCCCCCCCCTCATGCCCGTCATCCTCGTCGTCATCGGTTCCTCCGCCAGTTGGTTGAGCTGCGCGCAAGAATGCCATGGCGCGCTCGCTCACCTTCGGTTCTGGTTGAGCTGCGCGCAAGGGTGCTATGGCGCGCTCGCTCACCTGTGGTTGGACTTCGAAGGATGAGTGACACGAGCCTGGCGTTCATAGGACAGGGATCCCGCTGTGGTCGGGAGATCTTCCACTGTGCTCAGGATCACCACTGCCGTCGCCGCCGCCGGCCCCCGACGTACCGCCCGCCCCCGCCCGAAGCCGCGTCAATGCAGCCTTCTGCTCCGGTCGCAGCACGTTCTTGATCCTGATGAGCATCTCCAGGTGCGCCCTCTTGATGGTCTTTTCCGTCTCGAGCACGCGGTTCAGCTGGTCCAGCGCACGATCCTGGTCCACCGAGCTCCTGACCCAGCGTTTCCTTGAGCGCCTGCACCTGCTCGGCGAGCTGCCACTGCAGGCCGTTCACGCGTCCCTGCAGCTGCGTGATGAGCTGCGTGATGGCCGAACGCTGGCGGTCGTCGAGCCCGATGGCGCGCGCGTGCTGCATGATCAGCTCGGGCGGGAACAGCTCCGACGCGAACGGGATCGTCGGCCTGCCTCGGGCCGGCCGGAGGAGGGGGCGGGGACAGTCTGCGCCATCGCGGGCTGCGCGCCGCGCAGCACGAGGAAAGCCGCCATGCGCGACAGGCAGCAACAGCCGCACGACGGATCGTGCCATCTCGTGATCGCGCAGTGTTCACGTGGGGGGGCATCCTTATCGCACGGGTTGTACGCTGGGTGTCGTGGAGATCAGGCGGCTGCCGGGCAGGTCGAGCAGGCCATCGGTCGGCGAGCGCCAGCGCACCCAGTGGCGGGATCGTGTCTGGAACGCCTGCACCGCCTGTTCGAAGGCGCGTCTTCATGGGAGCGAACACGCGGCATCACGACCAGCGCCGCAATGACCGCGGCGGCCGCGAGACCGCCAGCCCACGCAAGGCGCGGGACGGACACGAGCCACGTCGCGCCGCGCGCACCCCGCCCGCTGCGCCCGCCTCTCTGGCGCGCGCCGCCTCGAACGAGGGCGCACGCCCGGCATCGACGCGCTTCAGCGCCTGGAAGCGTTCGCGCAGATCAGATCCTGACGCTGGTCGCTCATCTGCGCTCCTCCAGGATCATCCGCAGCCGGGCCTTGCCCCGCTCGTAATGCGTTCGTGCCGAGCCCACCGATATCTCCATCACGACTGCCGCATCCGCGATCGACAGGTCCTGGTAGAACACCAGGTGCAGCACCTCGCGCTGCCGCTCCGGGCAGTTGCTCCAGCGCCGCGCGCAACGCGCGCGCGGATTCGACGTCCTCCGGCCCACGTCCCGCGTGCTCGTCCGCCAGCTCGGCGCGCGTTCGCGGTCTTCCAGCCAGACGCGTGCGCTTGCTCTCGCGTGCGTCGCGACGGCTGCTCCTCCAGCGCCACCAATCGGATCACACCAAAGAGCCAGGTCCGGAACGATGAGCGCTGGCCGTACACCGCTCGGCCGGAGATGACTCGCACGTACGCGGTCTGCAGCACGTCCTCCGCCCGCGCCGGCGTCGCCACTCGCGCAGCTCAGCGCCCAGCCGAAGCTCTCGTCGTGCAGCCGCTCGAGCCACGCCTCCAGCTCCTCGGGGCTCATCTGCTCAAGCTATCCACTGGCGCTGGCGATGGTCGTCCGTGGTCCCTTGAACATGAGTGATGCGAGGCCGGGCCTATATGACAGCGGAGGATTCATGTCCGCCAGCCGCTTGCGGACAATCAGAAGCCGCAGAGCGAAATG
>CAVRWG010000006.1:0-91228 GCA_963724885.1 uncultured Gemmatimonadaceae bacterium
TGGCTCAGTTCGTGTTGTTGTGCGCGCTCGATACCCTCTTCGGCGCAGAGGCAGGTCGCCGTAACACCGCGCGTTTGGCCGAGTCGGTGAGCGCGACCCGTGCGCTGGTCGAGTCGCGCGGGATTCCAAGGCAGGTCCAGGTGGATCACGTAGCTAGCGACTTGCAGATTCAACCCGACGCCGCCGGCATCTGTGGACAAGAGGACGCGCACGTCCGGCGAGATGCGGAAGCGTTCGAGCAGCGCGGGACGACGATCGCTCGGAATCCCTCCGTGCAGCACCGCGTGGCGGACACTCAGCCGATCGAGCCGGCGCGCCGCCAGCTCCAACGTCTTCACCCACTCCGAAAAAACGAGCACCTTGCTCGTACCCTGTTCCAGGATTTCGCTGATCAGCGCCTCGAATTCGTCGAGCTTCGGGCTGGCTTTGACGCGTGACTTGGGGTCGCAGAGCTCGACCGCGTTGCAAGCCTGCCGCGCCTTCAGGAGGTGCATCATCAACCGGTCCTGCTCCGACTTCGAAAGCGGTCTCCTCTCCGCCATGGCCATCAGCTGAGCTGCCGCAGCACGGTGGTCGGACTCGAGCTCTTTTTGGGCCCCCGTGAGCGGCGTGTAGCGTGTCTGCTCAGTGAGCGCAGGAAGTTGCGCCAGCACCGCTTCCTTGCGCCGCCTGAGCACGACGGGGCTGGTGCGTTCTCGCAGCGCAGCCAGGTTCGTGTACCCCACGATGCGTCCCTTGTCGCTTTGGCGGTGAAAGTCGAAATTGAATTTCCAGAGCGGGCCGAGCACGGTCGGATCCACGAGCTGAAGCAGCCCGTAGCAGATCGTCGAGGCGGTTCTCGATGGGCGTGCCGGTCAGCACGAACAGGAAGCGCGAGGGAATGGCTCGAAGCGTCGCAGCAGTCTTGGTGCGGAAATTTCGTGCGCGCTGCGCCTCATCGAGCACGACCACGTCCGCGTCGAGCGAGCGCGAGCTGTTCGAGCTCCCGCCAAGTGAGCTCGTAGTTCAATATCTTGTAGGGCGCGTCCGACTCGAGCGCGGCGCGCCGTCCCGTGCGACCGCCACCGACCACGACGGCACGCTCCCCGCGAAGCGATCGATCTCCGAGACCCACTGATGTTTGAGGGATGCACAGGTGACGATCAGAACGCGCGACGCCTCGCCGCGACGGCGCAAAAGCTCACAAGCGGCAATTGCTTGCGCCGTCTTGCCTAGTCCCATGTCGTCGGCGAGCAGCGCTCGGCCGGCCGCCAGCAGGTGTGCGCGCACCGTCGTTCTGATACGCAAAAAGCGGCTTGTTCAGCACGTCGAGGCCGAGCTTCCCGTCGCGCAACGCCTGCTCGATTGCGCGGCGGCGCTCCGCGATTGCGCGGCGCGCCCGGACGAGCGCCGCAGCGACGGGTGCCGCGTGCACGATGCGAAGCCCGCGCTGCCAACCCGGCACGAGTGGTGCGCCGTCCACAACCTCGAGCGCGTCGCGACGAGCATCACGAATCAGGCCAAGTCGGCCGAGCGCTTCGCGCATTCCAGGGCCCGACCGGCAAGAGTCGCATCGTGGTGCTCGCGACGGTCACGGTCGGCACCCTCGGCCGCTCGTCGAGCAATCGATACCGCCGCCGGAACTCCCCGACATTCGTGATTGCACGCCTTACCGCTTCGAGGTGCTTGCACGTTCCAAATCGTTGCCAGGAAATCCGGACAGGAGCAGACATCGTGGATGCCAGACCAATCCACGATGTCCACCACCCAGGAGTCCCCGCTGCCGACGGTATTTGCGCTCACTCGATAGGCTCCGTCGATGCGATCATCGAGCACGCTGACCACATAGCCCTCGACATGAGCACGATGTACGCGCATCTCAGTTTCGTAGCGACGCACTGCAGCCAAATCGCAATAGTCGTCGCAGAACGGCTCGTCGTGGCGCACCGGCTTCAGGCGAATCGTCTTCACGGCCTGCGAACTGCCTCCGCGCTCGCCGCGCGGCAAGCACGTTGCTGCGTCGCGCGTCGCTCGCGGCACTACTGCACCGGAAGTCCACAGGCTTCACACCGGCGACTCCACAGCTCGCAAGCAGGACCGGGCACCGACACAGGTTCGGTGCCAAGGTCGTGCTTCGGAGGCTGAAAAGAGGGCCGTCGCCCGGCGCCAGGTTTGACGCGGCGGCGCCGTGCGAGCAACGCAACAACGGATGACAGCACTACCGGGAGCGGCCATTTTGCCCCGTTCTCGGGCACCCCGCAGTTGCAGCCCGCGTCGTCGCCAGCGTCGCTGGTACCGGCCGCTCCGGACGAACCGGCGCCCGAACCAGCGGTCCCACCATTGAAACCGCCGACACCGCTGGCACCCGCCACGCCGCCCGCGCTGCCACCAGCGCCGCTGCTGCCGCCGGTGTTGCAACCGGGCGGACAGTCGAAACCATGGCAGCAATCGCACGGGCCGGCATCGACGAAGCACGGGTGTGTCGCGCGCGCGGGCGCAGCAAGGAGTACGGCCGCGGGTACGACCACAGCCAGAAAGAAAGCCTGTAAGCAGCGCCTCATGTGGCCTCTAATGTGTGTGGTGAGGTCTTCTGTTCATCCGCGGCTCGGCACAGCGTGCAGCGGCAAGGGCTCGCGGGCGACAGCGGCGCTGCCGACGAGTGCGCCGCCAGCGTCGTCTGCGCCGGGAGCTGATAGAATGTTTGGTCGGTAATCTGCAATGCGCTCTGGCCCTTCGACCCTCAGCCTGGTGAGCCTGACATTCATGCTCATCATGAGCCTGGTCGCCGCGTTCGCCTGCTCAACCACTTCTCAGGGTGGAAGCAGCGGTGGGTCGTCCGATTGGAAGCAACGCTGTCAGCGCGCCGTCGACCACAACCGAGCGTGTTCAAAGGGCAAAAGCGATCAAGCTGCCGCCGATCAATGCGTCGAAGCCAATTCGTGTGTGCCTTCGGTCTGGTCGGCCGACGTGGTCGACTCGATCATGAGTTGCCTCGCGACGCTGCCTTGCAGTGATCCCGACGACAATTGCATCACGAAGACGCAAGGTTTGATGACACCCACCAAGCAGGCGCTGCTCACGGCGTGCCAGAACAAGCTCGCTGCCTGCCCCGGCTTTCAGGGATGTCTCGAAACGTTGTTCCTGCTCTCGGACACCCTCGCCGGCAAGCTACAGGCCTGCTTGTCCCAGCCGTGCGACGCAGCAAGCAGCTGCATGTCGAGCGAGTATGTCAACGCCGCCAGCGCTGCCGGCTGCAACTCCGAGCTCCCCTTCGGCGGCTGACGCTTTGGGCCGGCGGACGGCTCGGCGTCGCTCACTTTTCCGGCGAGCTCGCCAGCAGGGCGAGTAAGGCATGGGCGGTGACGTCCGTCCGTAGCCAGTCCACGCTGGGAGAAGCGGGAAAGGCTCCTGAGCAGAGGCGCGGGTCGAGCGGAATCGGGATGCGCTGCGCCGACGAGCTGCCAGCTCTCGATGAACGTTCGAGCGCGCCTCAAAGCAGCACGCACCTCGCTCGAGCGGCGGGCCTCACCGAGTGCTTCCACCGCGATCGCCGTGAGCGCGAGCTCCGGTACGGTCGTCACCGAAGCGCCGCCAGCGTGCGGCGGCGCTCGGCGGAACGAGTCGACGAGCGCGCGCTCGCAACGGGCAGCAACCGCCGCATCGCCACGCGCACGAGCTGCCAGAACCGACCACGGCGCCCAGGGACGGGCGTCCAGATCGGCGACGCAGGCCCGCCAGAGCTGAATCGGCGCACCTCGTCCGAGCGCAGCGACGACCTGAGCCCCGTGCCATGCGTCCCGACGCAGCGTCGGATCGTCGAGCGAACGCCTCGAGCGGCTGCCGCACGTCGATGCCGGCGAGCGATGCGAGAGCGAGCGTGCCACCGATGCGCGCTGGCTCTCGCGGCCAGCCGACCACGTCGCGACCTGCAAGCGCCTTTTTTATCTCGCGCTCGAGCCGGCGTCGCGCTCGCGCCGCGACACGGCGGCCACCGGGAGCGCGTGCGAGGGCCTGGACCACAATCGCTGCTCGACCGTGGGCGAATTCGCCCGAGCGCTCGGTGACCCGGCGTCGGGCATCGATGGCGAAGTCGACCGAGCCGCGACCATCGACGCGGGCGACGAGCCAGCGCGCCGCGAGCTCGACGGGCGAACCCGCGGCGGCTCTGGGCGCCTCGATCCAGACCGAAACGTTTTCGGTGGTGAAGGCGTAGAGCGTGCCTCGGAAGACCTCTTTCACCGAGCAGCCGGCTTTGGACGCCAAGCTTCTGATCAAACCCTTGGCATCGAGCGACAAATCGCGTGCCCAGCTGCGCGGCAGAGCACCGGCGATCGGCCGCGCGCTACGAGCACGAGCCCTTCCGCTCCTACCTCGAGCTCGAGCTCGGCGCAATCGGGGTCGAGCCGGCGGGCTTCGAGCGGATACGATACCTCCGCCGAGAGCAGGCGGCTGTTCGGTGCCGAACCGGTCGCGCGTGGGTCGGCGAGCGCACGCAAGAAAGCGCGGACCAGCCGCTCACGGGGCTTGCCCTCGTCGCCCTATCTGGCAACCGCAGAGTCGCTCGCGGGAATAGAGCGTGACGAAGGGCGTCGCATCCGGAAAGCCGTGCTCGGCGCCGCGCGGCCAGCTCTGGAGCTCGCGCTGCCAGTCGAGCGACCTCGAAAGCAAGCGCGAGAGCTCGTGCCGTGTGCGGGATGAGAGCGGCTCGGAGAGCGCTCGGAAGGGAAACGCAGGCCAATCGCGGAAACGTTTCGACAATTCTCAGCTTACTCCCGCGCGCGAACCTCAAGCGCCACGTAAGCGCACGCGCCAAGCGCGGGATGCGCCGAGCCCGAGCGCGTCAAGCCCCGGAACAATCTCGCGCTCGACCGTGCGTCGCACAACGGCGCGCAATGCGGGGGAATCGAGCACCCCGAGCGCGCGAGCCGCCCGACGACTGTTCCGCGGTGCATCGCGGCCTCGCCAGAACTGCCGCTCGAGTCCGACGAGGATCTCGCCCGCACGGTCTGCGACCCGCTGGCGCTCAGCGCGCGTCCACTGCGGCGATCGCCAAGCGAGGTAGTACCAGCCGAGCCTCAAGTGGTGCACTTCGTCGGCGACGAGCGACGCGAAAAGCGCCCGCGCCACCAGGTCAGTCGCGCGGTCCCGGCAAGCGGTCAACATCGCCGCCGCCAGCGTCTCGCTGATCACCGGCAGCTCGACCATCGAGATGTCGAGCGCGCCCGCCGCGCCAGGGAGCCATGCGGGCTCGACCGCGACGCGCTCGAAGCCGGCGGCGATGCCGCGGCCGGCGCACAGCTTGGCCATGCGGAGCGCGCAGTCGCTGTGCCGGATCTCGTCGGCGGGCACGCTGGCCGCAGCGGAGACCAGATCGAAAGGCGCGCCGCTCGCGACGAGCGCGGCCGCGAGGCGCGCAAATCCGAGGACCGCATCGTACTCACCGGCCGCGAGCGCAAGCATCGCGTCGGCGGCGAGGCGGAGCGCAGGCTCCGGGTAGCGATCCCGTTCGAATTTCTCCCACGGAATGGGCTTCGGCTTGCGCGGCTCGCCCTGCGCCACGAATCGCTCGTGCCGGCGCGCAAGCGGCGTGTCCGTGAGCGTGCGGCTGACGACGATGCGACGCGCCGGCGCAGAAGGGCGTCGGGCCATCGACTGACCCACCGCCTATTGCCGACGACGGCGCCGACGCCGGCCTCGAGCTCGCGTCGGTCTGCGCGATGCGGCGAGAGCGAGCTCCCCGAACGGCGCGTTCTGGCGCTCGACGCAGCGCTGCCGCCCGACGAGTCGCGCGGACGCGCATCGGCATCCCCTTCTGCATCCGCGTCTGCGCCTGCGTCCCCATTCGCATCCGCTGCATCGTTTCCCGAGTCGAAGGTCCCGCCGAAGCCCGCGGCGACGCCCAGCGAGCCGCCGAATCCGGCCGCCACGCCGAGCCCGCCGAAGCCCGCGGCGACGCCGCCAAAGCCGGCGGCGACACCCAGGCTGCCGCTGGTCGCTCCCCGACCGGCTGTCCCGTAGGGAGCGCTGCCGGCGCTCGAGCAGCCCTGAGCAACCATCGGCACGACCGTGACCGCGCACGCTGTGCCGAACACGATGCGCGGCACGAACGCGGTTTTTCGCACCCTGCGACCCATCCCCCAAGACTGCCATTCAGCCGGCCTCAGCACAACCGGCTACGGCATCGACTCGACGGCGCTAGTCCGGCCTCATCGGGATCGGTGGAACCGTTGCCTCGCGACAGCGCCGCCCTCGTCCTGTGCCATTGGCACAATGAAAGCCGGCGCGCGCACTGTCCCCACGCGGGTTTTCGTATGGCATGAAGTGTGCTCTCATTTTCGTACATGAGGCGAGCGGGCATCTTCTGGCCATTGCTGGTGGTGTTCGCGGCCTGTTCCAGCTCCGGTAGCACCGGCGGCGGTGCTGGCGGCGCTTCGGGGAGCGGCGGGCAGGGCTGCCCAGCGGATGGCCCCGTACGCGGCAGGGCGTGCACGTCCGAGGGAAAGAGTTGCACATGGGGCAATCCTTGTCCCTGCGTCTATGCCTGCCGCCGCGGCGTATGAACCCAAGAAGGCTGCGCGGGTTGTGCGGAGCCCGACTGCCCGCCCGCGCCGCCAACGGAAGGTTCGAGCTGTGCGCTCATGTCGCAGAGGACCTGCACTTACGACGAGTGCGCCGGCGTCGGGCGGATCGTGGCGCGTTGCGAGGCCGCGGCTTGGATACTCGAGACCGCCGCGTGCCCGCGGGGCTGCGGCGCGGACGCCGGCGTCGCGCCGTGCGGCCCCGGCCAAGTGTGTGTCGACACGTGGTAGGGACCAGAAGCGCGCGCTCATGACTGCGCGCCGGGACACGGATGCATGTTTGTTATGTGTGCCACCTACTCGTCGCGTTTACGTATTGCTCGCCCAGAGAGTCTGAATCCAACTAAAAGGTGGCGCGCTCGTGTTTCCATTTCTGCGAGTCGCGCAGTGCCCCGGTGCGAAGCACCAGGGGCTCCGTGACGGATTCCGGACGCGCCCAATCAGACACATTCCCAATTTCGCCGGCGGTGGTTTTACACCGGAACATGACCCAGTGCGGCCTGTGTGTTGGTTCCGTGCGTGCGAGCGGGCAACCACGCGGTCAGTAGTAGGTCTGCCCGCATTTATTTCCCGTTAGCTTTTCCAAGCGGAGGCATTTATTTCCTCGCGCTCAGAATTTGATAAATCAAAATCTACCCTTCGCGTGCCTTGCGAACTAATTGCAGTCGCGGCGCAATCTTCAAAGAACTAACGCCCTTGCCATCACTAATCGTGGGCGCGTGTCTGCGGAAAGTGGACAGACGGTGGTGAAGGTGACCCACACCGACCGAAGCAGTGCATAGTGGCACCACCACCCCCTTCACAAACCGAAACTACGTCATACCCGCAACCAACAGAAGCGGGGGACCCCTCCTTTGCCCAAAATTTTAACTTCACGTTCGGCAACCTACGTGGCCTACTTCTTCGCGTCCGCATTTTGGGTCAAACTGTATAGGGCGACGCGCGTTGGCACGAAAAACTCTTGCACGAGGATTGAGGCTCGCGTTACCACTAGCAATCACGCGCAACGGCTCGGCAAAAGCGCCTGACGAATGCGTTCGTAGCGCCACTTCCCTCCGGCCGCTAAATCAATGGAAAAGATTTCAACCGTTCGCGCACCGCATTTTTAGCAGCACCGCGTTCTATACTTTGGCCCGCAACCTGAAGACGAACTGCCAATCACCGGCGGCTGCTGAATTGAATAAGGGAACAATTCTGAGAGCAGCGTTTTTCCATGGCCGAAACCGCGCCATTATTAATCATACGAATGGCAATTCGCTTTTGTGAAACATCTAGTTTTCACTGAAGGATGCCATTCCTGCCAACATAGGCAACCAGACTACTGTCCAGATGCCCCGCTCTCCACCATTGCCGTCAATCTTCCCGGTGTCCGGCAATTCCTTTTCAGTGAATGTGCGATGCGACTGAGCAGTCAGCTACATCCACGCTACCGAGCGTGTAGCTGCCCGTTGCCGGGACACGGCGGCTTGGTGTGGAATTGTTTCCCGATTCCAATCAATCGTCATCGGTTGGTATGTGAGTGCCAGCTTTCGATTCTCCGTCGCCCAGACTTGCTTGGCGGCTTCGACGGTTCGCAGGTTGACACAACCAACCTGCTGTATTTTCGCGGCCCTTACGAAACTTGGAATCGCGATGGAGGCAGGCAGGCCAATAATCGCGACGACGATCGTATGATTTCGACTAGGGTGATTGCAGAATTTCGAAACGTTTGTTGTTGATCGTACTGTGATGGCGAACGCCGCTGCCAGTTCCGCGATTCGCTGGAGATTGACACCGCCGGGGAAAGGCACGCCTCGCCATAGCATCCAACACCGAAACACAAATGAACGAGACCAGGGGTCCCAAGACTTCCGTCAATGAACCGGAGGAAAATGATGAATTCTACGGGCTCCGGTGCATTTGCTCGTTCAACGAACGAAAAACCCCTTCCGGTTTCCCAGAAGGGGTTTGGTAACCCGATTCTACTTCGAGGTTAGATGATGTTGGCTGCCACGGGACTTTCGCTTCTTGCTGGCCCCGCCTGGCGCGGCACCATTAGGGCCGCTGGTGCCACCGCCAGAATGCGCCAAAGGGACCGCTGCCCCTTTAGAGACGTCTAATACCAGCAAACTACAAGGCTCAGCACCCGTTGGCCCCAGAGATGGTCCTGAATTGTTCCGGTGAGCGCGAAAACTTCTTCCAAATGCACACAACCAACGTTCTAACCTTGCTGCAGCAATGCAGGGTCCCTAGCCGTTGGAGGCTGATTCTGTTTGTTTTGTTTCGGTTGGCTCTCTTCGGCTAAACTTAGTCTTGCTCTCAGACACTTGGAAGCACCGAGCTCTTGCCGATGATTTCGTGGCAACATGGAGAATCGAGGGCGACGACCTGCCGGAGCACGGATGATTTCAGCGGTTTCAGCGAGAATCTGGTGGGAGACCTTCTCATGCTGCAGCACCGGCTCGACCAGCATCGGAGGACATCGATGGCCGCATCGAGGAGATCAACCGGGCGTTGCGGGCGATCAGCTCGGAGACGCGTGAGTTGCGGCTGATGCAGAAGGGAAGCGAGGAGGTGGCCAGTTTCAGGAGGGCTTTGCGGGACTGCTTCGAGCATGGCATCAACCCCGCGCCCGAGCGGCGGCGGAATTCTTCGATCGGGTGCGCCTGCTGCTCGAGGGATTTCGGGGAATCCGGAGCACCAACGGATTACCGACGTGCGGAGCTGGTTTGCGGCTGGTGTCCGGGAACGGCGGTCGCGGACAATCCGAGGTCAACTATTACGCGGCGACGACAGGAAAGTCGGTGGGGCAGAAGGCGAAGCTCGCGTTCACGATTCTGGCGTCGGCTCTGTCGGCGCAATATGGGTTATCGACCACGGCGGCGGCGCGCCGAGTTTGCGCTTGGTGGTGATCGACGAGGCATTGTCGCGAACGGACGAAACGAATTCGACGCGGGCAATGGAACTGTTCAAGCGCCTCGGGTTCCAGATGCTGATCGTCGGGCCGTTCGACGCCAAGGCCAAGCTTGCCGTTCCCTTTGTGCAGACGATTCACCTCGCGTCGAATCCAGCGGGAAACAGTTCGAGGCTCGTGACGATTGCACGCGAGCAAGTGGAACAAGGCTAGCGTGCTTCGCGCGGAGGAAATTCTGGGTCAGGCGATGCGCAAGTGGCCCGCAGTCCTTCGCGCCGAGGCCGCGGGTGAGATCCTCTTTCCGTTACGCGTGCGTTTCGGCAGACCGTCGACGACGGACGACCTGGGACAGTTGCGACGGGAGATGGAGACACTGGAGTCGAAGGCTCGTGGATGGCGCATCGAGTGGCAGGAGCTGCGAACGCGCAAATGGGGTTTGCAGCGCTGGCCAATGCGGGTGGTGTTCGACAGCATCGACGACATGGCTGTCGCTCTGGGGCGGAGTGCGGAGCTCGCGGAAGTACGAGAGGCCATTCAGCATGCGCGCGACGTGTGTCCCGCGTTGGAGCCGTGGCTGCGAGCGAATGCGCACCGGATTGCAGACAATTTGAGCGACTGGCATGGTCTCGTGGCGGTGTGCGCGCATTTCGACGCGAATCCGCGGCCGAACTGTTTCGCGCGTCAGGTCGCGGCGCCGGTGGACACGAAGTTCATCGGCGCTCATGAGTCGATCCTGCGGGAGCTATTGGACGCGACGCTGGGCGAGCGAGCGAATCGGGACGGGCTAACGTTCGCGGAGCGCTTTCATCTGCGAGTGGAGCCGGCGACGGTTCGGTTTCGGTTTCTCGATGTGGAACTGCAAGAGCGCGTTGGCTGGCCGGTGTCGGAGTGCACCATCGCAGCGAGCGCGTTCGCAGGTCTGACGTGGCGCATTCCGCGCGTCGTGATCGTGGAGAATCGCGACGTGTTTCTGTGTTTGCCACGAGTGCCGGGAACGGTGGCGGTGTTCGGGGCGGGAAAGGCAGCGGCGCTGCTTACGGCTTGCCATTGGATGGCTGAGTCAGATCTCGTCTACTGGGGCGACTGTGACGATGCGGGGTACGGAATTCTTTCCGCGCTGCGGGAGCGGTTCCCGGCGCTTCGAAGTGTGTTGATGGACGAAGCTGCGTGGGCTCGGTGGAGCCATCTAGCGACGCGTGGCAAGCGCGATGATAGGGCGCGCCATACGCATCTCCTAGGCACGGAACGGGCGGCCTATGCGGCGCTCATTGCGGGACCGTGGATGCTGGAACAGGAGCGGATTCCGCCTGAGGATGCTCACGGCGCGATCCTCGCAGCGTTTGACTTCTGAGTGTGGGCGTGTCGCCAAAGAGGACCAAGGTCACTGCTTGTTGGTCGAACACGCCGAGGATGGACCCACTTTGAGTCCATAGCGGAAGGCTCGCGCTGCTGGAATCACTGGTATGTCCAACCGACTGCACTCCGAACGCGACTGCGGCACTCTAGCCCCGATAGCGAGTTGCGCGTGTTTCGACGGCGACCGTCCGGACCCATGTGTGACCGAAAACGGTCAACCCCCAGTGCATGATGCATGCGGCGCGGTCGGCGCCTGCAGTCGCCGCCCGCACCTGGGACTTCAGCTTGCACGTGCCGGAAGCGACAAGCCGATTCGTTTGCGCGCAGCTTCTACTCGGCGATCGCGTATTGACTGTGTTGCGTCGACAGCTCCGACAGCTCTCTCCGGCCTGAAGATCTCGAAGGACGAGTTGGCCGAGCTGCTCAAGGCGGAGGTCATCAAGCGGGACGCCATCGAAGGCAAGCGTGCTGCCGCGGCTGCCAAGAGCGTGAAGCGCGGTGCGCGCCGACGCGCGCGATCTGACGCGCTATCCATCGCGCGATCAACAGAGGCGAGTCCGGTACCGGTTCCAAAGCCACTACCGGCCTGATCGCACTCCTGTGCGTTCGGGATGCTCCGGGTCCGATCTGAACTAGCCGACCACTCAGCCCCGCGACCGCTTCGGGTCTCTGCTCCGCTGGATAGGTTCGCTCCTCCTGATACCGCCCATTCTCCTTCTGGATCTTCACAGAACCTCCAGCCTCACCAAGCGCTCGCTTGAGAGCGCCACCCTTGGTAGCGTCCCCTTTGGTGCCGAACGTTTTCACCACCTGGCCACTACTGTCCTTCTGAAGGTCCCAGCGATCCTTTCGTTCGTTCTTCTCGAGCGTGTACTTCGGCAAATTTGGCATCGTTTCGCTCCTCGTCACGGCTGGTAGGGCTCCGGAGGGATCCAACCACGCTATCATCCTAACGAAGACGGCCACGCGCAATCGCATTGTCAGTCGGTCGGCAGACAAACGTTTGCATCCGTTCCATGCCGACATTGTCAGTAGTGTGCTCCCGACGATTACGCCTCGTACCATCGGAAGCACCGGAAGACTGGCCTCGGAGGAGCTCACAACTCTCGCCAGAAAGTGTGGGCCGTGAGGCAGGATCGGCGACGCGATCGACATTACCCACTTGCCGCTCAAGCACTCGCCTGCTGCCTGTGACGGATGTAAAGAAGCACTAAGAATTCCCGGCAAGCGACTCGTTGCTTGACAGTCGCCACCAGTACCCTCATGCTTGCCGGGCAGCTGTCTCGACTCAGCCAGTCCTACCTCAAGTCGAGGAACAACCACATGTCGCGATCAGTGCGACGCTGCACAATCGCATCGAGCGCTGGCCTCATCGCTTTGATGCTCGCGGCATCGAGTGTCGCCGCGCAGCCTGGCAACGGACGCCTCCAGATCCACTTCATGCACGTCGGCCAGGGCGACGGCGCGCTCCTGATCTCTCCCGGCGGCGAGACGGTGCTCTTCGATAGCGGCGTCCGCCACTTCTGCTTCCTGCCGCTCTCCTACCTCTCCCAGCTCGGCGTCGACTCCGTCGACTACCACGTCGCCAGCCACTACCACGACGACCACATCGGCTGCGCCGACACGGTACTGCGTGTACATCCGGTCCGGCGCGTCGCATTCGATCGGGGCGGCACCTACACGACCGATGTGTACCAGGCGTACATCACGCGCGTCGGAACCCGGCGGCAAACGGCGACTCCGGGAACGAGCCTGCGGCTGGACTCGAACACAGCACATCCCGTCACGATCGACTTTCGCGTCGTCAACGGCCTCTCGGCCAATGGCTCGCAGGCCGAAACGAACAATGAGAACGACTTCAGCGTCGTGGCCGTGGTGCACTTCGGACAGTTCGACGCCGTCTTTGGTGGGGACCTCAGCGGCGAGCGGACTTCCAGCTATCGGGACGTCGAAACCGGTGCGGCGGCGAGCATCGGGCCCGTCGAGGTCTACAAGGTCAACCACCACGGGAGCAGCCACAGCTCCAATGCGGCGTGGCTCGGCGCAATCACTCCGGTGGTCGGCGTGATCTCGGCCGGCGCCAACAACACGCATCGTCATCCCAAGGCGGACGCCATGGCCCGGTTGCACCAGGCGAACGTGCGCACCTACTGGACGAGCGCGGGATCAGGGGAGACGCAGCCCACCAACGGGCAGGATGTGGTCGGCGGTAACATCGTGGTGGAGGTTGCGCCCGGAAGCCCGAGCTTCACGGTGACTCACTCCGGGACGCAGGTGCATACCTATTCGATGATCGGCGCGCCTGCCGACGTCACGACGGCCACCACGTTCGCGTGGAGCAAGCGCTCGAACATCTATCACCTGGCGGACTGCGTCTACGTGCGAAACATCAGTCCGGCGAATCTCATGCAGGGCAACACGCCGCCGTCGGGCAAGAGCCTTCATCAGGACTGCCCGCGTCACGGAGACGACCTATGACTGCAAAGCCTGAAGCGCCGCCAGTCGAAGTGCGCTCCAACACGCGCAGGTATTGGCGTTGGGCTTCGATTGTCTTGGTTGCGATCATCGCGGTCGGAGCCGTGGTGGTCGCGGCGACCGTAAAACCCGAAATCGCGACCAAACTCACGGCGGGTGTCAATGTCGACATCCTGGCGCTCGTGGCTTCGGTGGTAGCAATCATAGTGTCGGGATTCGCGTTGACGCTCCATAGACGCCTGGAACATGAGACATCGGCGCAAACGCTGATTCACGCCCAGTACGAGCTGTGTCGCGCGTTGGACGTGCTCCGCGTCCAGAACCCTGAGGTCAGTCACGTGCTTGCACTCCCGGTGGTTAACACAAAGAGCGCGGACACCTGGAGGAACTACGAGCTGTTTAGAAAACAGACTCGGGCACTGTTGACAGCGAACGGCCCCGCGGTAACAGAGGCAATGCGCTCCCGCCTCTACTTGCAGGAGCACGCTACGGCATTGCACGTCGCCGACATCTATGAGCAGACCAGGGAACAGCACAAACTAGCGAAGGTGGCGGGTGACACCCGTCGACGCGACGTATTGAAGGCATTGATGGATTACTACGAGAAGCGCATGCTTCGAAATCCGCGCCTCCGCTTTCACTGGGACCACGGCGTCTCGGATATGATGGAAGAGGAAACGCGTACACAGTACAACGCGAACGTGCGGGCCAAGACCGATGACTACAAGGACGGTGCGTCCCCGTTGGAGGACGAGAAACCAGTCAAATTGCCCGTGAAAGAAGAGGACGTCCGGCTCGACCCTGTCCCGGTAGCTCAGTCAAGCAAGAGTGTGCCACTGCCTTCCGTGAGCAGCGCTCAGCTTCCCGCTTAGGGTTCGACGGACAAGCAGAGAGTTGCCCCGGACCTGGCTGGCGGCGTGAAACAGGAGCCAGCACACCGCGCAAATTACCTTTACATCGGTGGCGGCCATCGCCCTGTTCTTCGCCGTCACGACGCGTTGACGCAAAGTGCGCTGGGCAGGATCGGCGGCGCCACCGACCCTGCCTACCTGCCGCTCACCATCCGCCTACCGCCTGAGACGCGGCGGCGATGAGAATGCCGCAATGAAAGCACCGCACGCGGTGATCACCGTCGTCAGGCCACCTACTCGGCGTTGTGGCCGCTGAGCCGAGCGACCATTTCATCCAACATCTCCTTGGGCGGCCCGTAGCCCGATCCGGCGTCTGTCTCCTTGCCAGTCGTCCCCACTCGCCACAGATTCGCGAAGCCTCTCGGAGCCTCGGCGGACAACGCCGTCTAACTGAAAGCCCAAGAGGAGGGCATCTCCGCATCCCATGCCCTGCCGATTCAGTACAACGGAAACTCCAGCTCGCGGCTTTGCGCGGCGAGAGGTTCTGCTGCGCTAGCCAGTCGGGATTGCTCCAGGTTTGCGCCCAAAAGGCGGAACGGTCGCGCCGCACCTAATCGTGCGGCACCGAGGTGCGCACATTTGCGTCTGGGTCGAAGGCCGGTGAAAGGGCAGTCTCCGCCGCGTGCTGTCCCGCTGCGCCAAAAAGGAGGGAGCCATGAGAGTCGAGCCAGTGCTGACGGCCTACGACGTGTTCTCGCTCAGTGTCTCGTTTACGGTGTGGGAGGCCGAACTGCGGATTCGTCGAATTCAGATCAAGGACAGGCATGGCCTGGCCCTGGCGAAGGTCGAGCCTCCCGAGGCCCCCCAGTTCCACGAGGTGCGCGTGGACAAGGTGCCGCGCAGCCGCTTTCCGTTGTTCGTCGAAGTCACGGACGGCAAAGGCACCGTGCATGCGCCCGAAACGGTGGGCCCGGTCTATCCGGCACCAACCGATGCGAACTACACCGGCGGAATCCCTCTTCCGCGCCTGGCCGTCGATGTTGCCAATGATCCCGTGATCCGCGGTCTCAGGAATACACTCGGGGTCGGCGATTTGAAAGCAAAGGCACACGACCGACAGCAAGCCATCCTTCTCGACGAACTTGGCCGTCTTCGTGAGCTGCTTGCGTTGCCGATAATCGTCGCGTCCGTATTCGCGGCTGCCACGATCATCCTCGCCGGCGTGTCGGCAGCGCGCCCATGGGCGCTGTCCATTCCCGCCGCAGTAGTGGTAGCGCTGATGATCGCGGTGCTGCGAACAGGGCGCCGCCACGGGAAGCTCAGCCGCGAGCTCGAAGCGGCTCGCGGGCGCCGCGCCGCGGACCTCGTCGATCACGATCGTGCCGTAGAGCGATTGATAGCGCTCGGCATCTACGGCCGAGTCGCGAAAACGACGAACGCAACCTGCGGTTGCGGAGGGCATGGCAGGAAGGCTGAAAACGAGCAACAATGATCCGGGTCCTCGATGCATCCATTCGTGACATTGATGCCGCGAGCGTCACCGTTCATTTCATCCTGCAGGATGATTCGGGGGCGGGGATTCGTCAGGTCGATGTCCTCGACAGGGATCGTCGGGTGCGCATTCACAGCGAGGATGGTGGTTGCGCGGCATTCCTCGAGTTCGACGTCCGCGTTTCCCCGTCGGCGCTCCCCCTGTGGGTGCGGAGCGAAGACTGCGCCGGGCGCATCACAGACCCGGACGTTACGGGACCGCTCCTGGTCCCTCCGCCGCGTGCGGTCGGGCCGCCCATGTGTGGTGACGATCCTCTGCTGTGCCTCGCTCAATCCGCAGACTGCGTTGAGGCGGTAGCCGCGCTCGAACGGGCACGCGGTGCGCTCGCGCCAAGGTGCGGTGAGTGCGAATACTTGCGCCGCCAGCAGGCCCATTGGGAAGCACGGTTGCTGGCGCTTTCGATCGCGATACTCGTCATGATGGCTGCCTTCGCGGCAGCGATGTTGGCCGGTGGGCTTTTTGGAATCATCGTGGGTGTGTTCATCTTCGCCATCCTCGTCTTTCTGGGCGTCCAGTGGGCGGAAGCGGGACACCTGGCTCGTGATTTCCGGGAGAGGGCGGAACGTTGCGAGCGCGAGGTCGCCGAATTGCGCAGTCAGTTCGCCAGTGCGGTGACACGGGTGGGAAGACATTGCTGCCCCGAGTGCCTGTTGGTTTCCACTGACGCACCTTGCTGAGAGATCCATCGATGCGATACGCCGTGCTCGCTCCTCATGCGGACTGCGCGGCAGGGAACTAAAGAAGGCGGGCCACTATGATCCGAGTCCTCGATGCATCCATTCGTGGCATTGATGCCACGAGCGTCACCGTTCATTTCATCCTGCAGGATGATTCTGGGGCCGGGATTCGTCGAGTCGATGTCCTCGATGGCGAGCGGCGTGTCCGCATTCACAGCGAGGACGGTGGTTGCGAGGGGCTCGTCGAATTCGACGTCGTCGCTCCCCAGATGGCGCTCCCCCTGTGGGTGGAGAGCGAGGACTGCGCCGGTCGAATCACAGATCCGGACGTTACGGGACCGCTCCTGGTCCGCTCCGCCGGATGTGGTCCGGCCGCCCATGTGTGGTGATGATCCCCTATTGTGCCTCGCTCAATCCGCAGAGTGCATCGAAGGGATAGCCGCGCTCGAAGTGGCGCGCAGCGCGCTCGCGCCGAGGTGTGGTGAGTGCGAATACTTGCGTCGCCAGCAGTCCGACGCGGAATGGCAGTTCTTTGTGCTCTTCATCGCATCGGCTCGTCGTTCTGGCCGCCGCGGCGGCGGCGATGTCCGCCGGGGGGATCTTCGGGTTCATCGTGTTTCTTTGTTTCGCCGCGTTCGCTGCGTTCTTGTTGTTTGAGGCGAACCGGGCGGGTGACCGCGCAAGCGATTTCAGTGAGAGAGCGGAACGCTGCGAGCGCGAAGTGACCGAGTTGCGCAGTCAGTTCGCGAGCGCGTGGACGCGGGTTGATGAACATTGCTGCCTTGAGTGCTTGTTTACTTCTACAGATGCACCTTGCTGAGGAGCATCCCCTGCAAGTGCTGCCAACGGCGACGGCTGGGCAGGATCGGCGGCGCCACCGATCCTGCCTACCTGCCGCTCATCATCCGCCTACCGCCTGAGACCGCGGCGGCGATGAGAATGCCGCGATGAGAGCACCGCACGCGGTGATCACCGTCGGCACGACGGCCGCCAACTGCGGGACGGCCTGATCGAGCGCCTGCAGCAGCACGCTCGACGGATTCGCGGCCGCCAATGCTCCGACCACCGCGATCGCTGCGCCCAGCACCGCCTGCGTACCATTCGGCGACGCTGGGATCCTTCACCTGCATTCCGTACCACAACCCACCTCCAGTTGAAGGGTTGAACTGCCACACCACGCCGGCGCCTGCAGTCGCCGGCCGCATCTATCACTTCAGCACTGCGACCTACCGGCCGTCCTTCGGCGGACACGGATCGTTCCCGTACGAGTTCTTCTCCGTGATCGCGCCGTCTTCGCGATGGATCGTGTGCTCCACTTCGAGCCGCTTCGCGATCTCACGCCCGGCTTCGACGGCCATCTCCTTCAGCCGGTGTCTCGACACCACCTTCCCGTCCACCTTGTTCCACCAGCCGTGCACCGGTGGCAGCGGGAACGGTGTGTACTCCTCCTCCGCGTTTCATGGCGCGTCCCCCTCATGCCGCCGCCGGGGCGGGATTGAGGTTCTCGTCGGCGGTGCCACTGAAGGCCGCCGGGCCGCCGCCAGGTACGCCCTGCACACGCATGGCGATGCGCCACTTGCCCAGCACGTCGGGACTCCCGAAGAACGCCGAGCGCACGATCGCGTCCAGCATGCGAACGGCGTCGCGCCCGCGGCGGATCTCCTTGCCGATCCCCTGCTTGGCGCCGACGAAGCGCCCAACCTCCCGCGCGCCGCCGAGCCGCGACTGCCGCAGCTCCTCGATCCGCGCGTCCAGCTGCGCCAGGAAATCCGCCGGTCGCCCGTTCCGCACGAACACGGGCTCGTACTGCACGATCGCGACGCGAATACCCTGCGCCTCGGCGATGAGCCTGGCCGTGCTGATGTTGGCCGGCGGAAGGTTGAGCGCCTTCTCGATCCCCGGCGCGTCGGACAGCGTCGCTTTCGCGATCGCCGCGATGGGACTGAGATGCTGCTCGCGCAGCGCCCTCCGCAGCGACTTCTGGCGCTGCGTGGACGCCCGGCTCAGCCGTCGCCCCGCCACCTGCTCGGCGTTGTGGCCGCTGAGCTTTGCGACCACCTCGTCCAACATCTCCTTGGGCGGCCCGTAGCTCGATCCGGCCGGCGCCGGATGAGCCCCCAAGAAGTCCTGCACCCGCTGGAACGACTCCATCACCTGCTTCTGCTTCGACTGCATACTCCCTCCATATAAGGTATGGGCGCTTTTGGCTTGTCCTCCGGCGCGGCGCCCTGGCGCTCCGGATATCTCTGGATGTCTCTGGATTTCTCGCTGTCGCGTGGCCGCTCGTCGTGATCGCGTGGCGCCGGCCAGTCGCTGCGTGTCGCCTCTCACTCGATCGCGTCGCTGGTCGGCGCGCTTGCGTGGCCACGTATCGGGGCTGCGTGTTGCCGCGTCCGCGTCGCGACTCCGTTCATCGCGGCCGCGTGGGCATGCGTCGCAGTGGCGTTGTCGTCGCTGGCGAGTGCGTAATGGAGCGTCGGAGCCCCGTTCACTCGCCTCGCGATCGCGTCGCCGTAGTCACCCTGGCGCGTGAGGCGATCTCGATGTCGGGCGATCGTGCATCGCTGCCACGGGATCGGACCGGGCTGACGTGTCGCGACCCAGTGTTGTGGCGTTGCCGCCCATCGCCATCGTGTGGCGGCCGCCCGCGGGTGCGTTGCTGCGTCTCGCAGCCGCGCGACGCCGTGTCGCAATCACATTGCGCCGCGAATCTTCCCGCGTGCCGGGCGAGAAGTCCTGACTCGCCCTTGCTCTCATGTAGCTGCTCGAGACCCCCGAGTTGACGGAGGAAGTTTGTAACGATTGCGGGCGCGGACTTCGGGCTGCATGGTGGTGTGGTTTCGCGTCTGCCCAAAGGCCGGTTTCACGCACTTCCCGTCAACTCGCCCGTCCCGAGCAGCTACTGACAGCAGAGACAGGCCAATGCGAATCCTCTCGCCGAGTTCAGCGAACCAGTCGCCGCCTTCGATCGCCCCGGTCGAGGAGCGTCGCGTGTCCGCCGCGGCAGAATCGGAATACGCCGCTCTCTACGAACGGGAGTTCGAACGCGCGTGCAGGTTTGCCGAGCGGTACCTGAGGAATGGCGGCGTCGATGCGGCTCAGGATGCGTTCGCCGAATTCTGGATCAACGTCGTCCTGGAGGGTGATGGGGACGTTCGCAGCTCGAGAGCCCTGCTGTACAAGATCCTCCGCAATCGCATTCTCATGACGCGGCGTGACAGGAAGCGGGAGCGACTCGCACTCGCCAGCCCCGAAGTCGCGAACCTCCTGGGCGACCGAAGGACGAACCAGCTGGCGACGTTGCGTGTCGCCGAGGGCAACCAGCTTGCGGATCGCATCGCGTACATCGCGGCGACGCTGCCCACCGTCAGAAGGAGGGCGTACGAGTTGGCGTCGGCCAACGGCTGGGACGCGCGCAAGGTGGCGACCCAGCTGGAAATCGCGTACAACACGGCGCGTTGGTACCTCACCGAGGCCGTCGCCGAGATCAGACGAACGCTGGAACGGGACGGCTACGCCGTTCCCGCCACGCTGGGAAAGGGACCCCCACCCGGGGGACGTGATATATGAAGGAGCACGACTTCAACATTCCGCCGGAGCTGTCGCCCGACTACGACGAGTACGTCGACGTGGCGCTGGACCTGGCCAACGGGACGCTGTCGCCGGCGCGCGAAGCCGAGGTGCGTGCGCGCCTCGAGACCGACGCGACGTTTCGCGCGGTGGTGCAGCCCATCCTGGACACGTAGGCGGCGCCACGGCAGATGTCGCGCGAGCACTTGAGCGCCCGCTGGCTTCAGCTTCAGGAAAGGAATCGGGCCGCGGCGCGCGAGCGCGGCCTTGAGCTGAACGCGTCCGGGACCGCGGCTCGCGTTCGAGCGAGGCGGATCAGCAGGCGCATGTGGGTCGGCCTCGCGGCGGCAACGCTGATAGCGGCCATCGGCATCGACCTGGCGACTGGCATGTTGATCGATTGGTTCCCGTCCAGGACCATCGAGTCGTACGCGAACACGACGATGTCGGTCATGCTGCCCGACAACTCGAACGTCCGCCTGGGCCCGAACGCCCGGCTCAAGTACCGCAAGGACTTTCTTGGCGAGGATCGACGGACGGCGTCCATCGACCACGGTGAGGGAACGTTCACGGTCGCGCCCCACGCGAAGCCGTTCGAGGTGCGCACGCCGCATATGCGGATCGTGGCCGTCGGGACGCGCTTCACGGTGTACCCATACGATCGGGCGACGCGCGTCGTCGTGCACGAGGGCAGGGTTCGCGTCTTCGGCTCGAGTCGTCCGCCCCGCGATTCAACCGAAGTGAAGGCCGGCCAGGAGATGCTCCTGGGCAACGGATTTCGCAGGATGCCGAGTGATTCAGGGAAACCAGCCGCGGAGACGACCGGGAGGACACCATGATACCGTTGACACCAGCTTTCGTGATTGCCGCCGGCTCGGGCTTCGTCGGCCTGCGGGAAGAGGGAGGCGACAACCGCGGGCTGATGATCGAGCTGTTCCTGCGCGGGGTGAAACAGCCACCGGGCCAGCCCTGGTGTGCGGCGTTCGTGCACCACGTGGGCTACTGGTCGCACTTCGACTACAAGGCCGCCAAGTCCAGCTGGCCGCTGCCGGCGACCGCGAGCTGTTACCTGCTCGGTCTCTTTGCGCGGCACAGGGGAATCCTGAGACAGGCGCCGCGTCCCGGAGACGTGTTCCTGCTCTGGAGCCCCCTGCACGTCCGGTTCGCGCACACGGGCATCGTCGCGCACGTGGTCGAGGAAGGGAAGACGCCCGGTGGCAATGCGTGGTTCGACTGCGAAACGATCGAGGGCAACACCAATGACGACGGCGGCCGTGACGGATGGGGCGTTTTGCGAAGGAAGCGGCGCTTCTATCCGGCGGCCGGGGACCGCTTCATCAGGTGGGCAGACCTCGACGGGCGCGGCGACACGGGCCAGCCGCTCGTTCCCGACAACAAGGCGGCATAGCCATGACGCAATGGTCCCGATCTGGTTGTGGGCGCCGAGCCGTTGGACCTCGAGGCACGCGCGCGGGCGCGCGGCAGGAGGACATGGCGCCGTATCATGATCGTCCCGGCGGCGTTCCTCACGCTGCTGGCAGTCATGATCGGGCTGGGGTGGTACCTGACTTCGACCCAATACGAGCTGCGACGGGCAGGTGAGAACGTCTTCGTCACCGTTCAGCTTCCGGACGGATCGGAGGCGCGACTCGGCCCCCGGCGGCCTGCTGACGTACCCGAAGGCGATGTCCCGTGCGACGCGCCGCAACGTGACCCTGCAGTTTGGTCAGGCCGACGTCGTTGTGCCGCCGATCGGCACCGGAGAGCAGGAACTGGTTCTGCTCACCAACTTCGCGAGGGTGTCTACGGCAGGCTCCCGTTTAAGCGTGCAGGCGCTCGACGATGCGACGCTGGTTTCCGTGGTGGATGGTGTAGCGACCATTCAGGCGGCCAGCCCAAACGGAGAAGTCAGAGGCCAGGTATTGCGGCTCGGCCCCGGCGCGCAGGCGCGTGTGACAAAGGCGGGCATCGTCCACGATGCCCGTTGAGGCCGAGTTCAATCCGGCCGCCGCTCACGTAGTGGCCGGGTGATGTTCTCCGCTTCTTCGTCAGTGCGAATGACGTGCGGTGTAAAGGAACAGGTAGAGCTCCACCATACTATCGACAACATTGCGACCGCCACGTCTTGATGCAGGCGAAGGGGCCGTGCCCGAGCCCCGACAGGCGCGCACTTTGGCCAAGCGCGAACGCCTTTGCGCTGCCGCGCGCGCAGTCTTCGCCGACCGGCCGAAGGCGCACGTAACGAGGTGCGCTGCCGCCCGCAATCATCCGGTACCAGAGCGTCTCCGCGCGAAGCCCCGCCTGCAGCGAACGCATTGCCGCCTCGAAGGCCCGCTCGCTCCCGATCTTGACGTCCACTGTAATCAACTCAGCGCGACTCAGGGCACGTGGTACGCCGCTGCCTCGCGAGAGAGAGGGAGGAACTCGTACAAGCCGTTTCCCATGAACTCGGCGTGCGGGGCCACGTTGGCGATGTTGTCCTTCTCATCCTCGCTCGGCAACACGGGCGAGTTCAGCGCCTGGGCGGAGTGACCGAACGTCGCGTAGATGAACCAGCGCTGGCGCTCGCCATTGATGTTCCCTTGGCATCAAGGACCCGAACATCCAGCACTGCGGAGATACGCCCTCCGCCGCCGAACGCACCGGAGTTAAGCAGACGGTCAATCCGACGAGCACTGAAGCGAAGTGTCGATCGTGGCGCTACAAGTAAACTCCTTGAGCCGCTACTCGTATCGTAGCGCCTGCATGGGATCCACGCGCGACGCGCGCAGCGCCGGCACATAGCCAGCCGCGAGCGCCACCAGGGTCAGGAAGCCAGTGGACGCGAGCATGACCACGGGATCGGCGCCGCTCATCTCGAAGAGCATCGCCTGCGCCACGCGGCCCAGCGCGACGGCGCCGGCAAGTCCGACGACACCGCCGATGAGCACCATGAAGCACACCTGTCGAAGAACCATTGCCCGTACGTCCGCCGCGTCGGCGCCCAGCGCCATGCGTACGCCGATCTCGCGCGTCCGCTGCGCCACGGAATAGGCCAGCACGCCGTAGAGACCGATCGACGCGAGCAGCGTTGCCAGCAGCGCGAACGCCGAGGACATCGTGCTGATCATGCGATCCGCGAAGACGTTCTGCCGGATCTCTTCCGGCATCGTCTTGAGCCGCTCCACCGGCAGCATGGGATCGATGCGGCGTACGAGCGTCGGAATCGCGCGAACGAGAGTGGCCGGATCCCCGTCCGTCCGCACGTAGAAATTCATCGTTCCCACGTCGCGCTGTCGATGCGGCGTCGCGAATACGGGCGGGATCGTGTCCTTCACCTCGGAGTACCTGGAGTCGCGCACCAGGCCGACGATCTCCATGTCGAGCGTCACGGTGTCGCCGGTGCGCGTGGCCATGCGCTTGCCCACCGGATTGACGCCGAGGCCGAACACGCGCGCGAACGTCTCGTTCACGACGGCGACCTGTGGACGGCCTCTGGCGTCGGCCGCGGTGAACTCGCGTCCGGTCAGCAGCTCCACGCCGATGGTTCTGAAGTAATCTGGTCCGACGGCGTTGTAGCGGGAGGTGTTCATGTCGCCCCTGTAGCCTTCGACGGACACACCAGTGGCCCAGTTGCTTCCGGCAATCAGCGGCACCATCGACGACGTCACCGCCACGGCTCCAGGAAGCGCGCGCAGCTCCTCCTCCACGCGCTCGAACAGCGTCCGCATGCGAGCGGAATCGTAGCCGCTCTTCTCGGGCGCAAGCGCAAAAGTCACCATCTTCTCCACGCGCACCCCGAGATCCACCCGGCTCACCTTCCAGAGGCTCTTGAGGAACAGGCCGGCGCTCATGAGAAGCGTCATCGCGAGCGCGATCTGTGCAGTGGCGAGCGACGTGCGAAAGCGTCTGGCCGCCTTGCCGCCCGCGAGCCTGCCTGAGCTGTTGCGCAACGCCGTCACCAGGTCCGGTCGGGTGCTGTGCAGCGCCGGGAAGAGCCCGAAGGCGATGCCGGTCGCCAGCGACAGCACGCCCGCGAACACGACCGCCGCCCAGTTCACGCCGAAATCCATCATTGCGGTGATGTCCTGTGGCAGCAGCGCGGCGAGGCCGCTCAGCGTCCAGGAGGCAAAGAGAATGCTGACGGCGCCGCCGACGAAGGCCAGCGTCACGGACTCGGTGAGGAGCTGCGCCAGCAATTGCCGCCGCGTCGCGCCGAGCGACAGCCGCACCGCCATCTCCATCTCGCGGTTGGTTGCCCGGGCCAGCAGCAGGTTGGCGATGTTGGCGCACGCGATGAGCAGCACGAGTCCCGTGATGGCGAAGAGCATGAACAGAGGTGCCTTGGCGCCGCTCATGCTGCTCTGCCCGCGCCGGCCGTCCTCCAGCAGGATCTGTCTCGCGCGGAACCGCGTCATCACCGAGTCGCGCATGTCGCGCTGGAGCGGTGCTTCGACGTCGTTGATGATCGGGCGGTACACGGCGTCGATCGCGGTGCGCGCCTGCTCGACCGTCGCGCCGGGCGACAGGCGCGCGAACAAGTACAGCCAATACGCGCGCCGGTCGTCGATGCCCATACCGCCTCCCCCCGACCTCGGTGCTCATCGCGAGGGGGGCGTAGAAATCAGGCCGCTCACCAACCGTGGTGCCGTCAAAGCGTCTCCCGGCGATGCCGACGATGGTCATCGCCTTGCCGTTGATCATCAGGGTCTTGTCGAGCACGGAAGGATCCGCGCCGAGCTTCGTTTCCCAGAACCGGTGTCCCAGCACGACCACGGGATGCCCGCCCGGTGTCACATCGTCCGAGGGCATCAGCAGCCTTCCGAGCGTCGGCTGCACGGCAAGGATCGGAAAATAGGTGCCCGACACGATCAGTCCGTTCGCGGCGAAGGCTCGGCGCTCGTAGCTGACGTTCGCGCCAAAGGTCCGGTGCGCCGCGATGGCAGTAAAGACCTTTTGACCCGACTTTTGGAGATCGCGGAACATCGGATAGCTGAAAACCAGCTCGCAGCTGCCCGCCGGGCCGCACGACTGCCCGCCGCCCTTCGGCCCGGGCGCGCCGAAGTTCACGAGGCGGCCCGGCTGCGGTACGTCCAGATCCTGCCGCAGCATGCGGTGGAACATGGAATAGATCGCCGCATTGGCGCCGATGCCGAGTCCGAGCGACAGGACCGCGACCGCGGTGACGAACGGCGTCCGCAACAAGGTCCGCAGTGCCAGCTTGAGGTTGCGCATGGGTGGATTCTCGGGTGTCGGGTCTCGGCGCGTCAAGCGATATCCGATCACTACGTAGACACAACCGGCGCGCCTTTGGTGCGAAACTGCTCTGGTGCGCTGATGTCCCCCGTTGTCGTCATCGGCAGCTCCCGACCACTTTCACGAACGCATGGTTATTGCCGGATCGATCCGCGCCGCGCGCAGCGCCGGAACCCAGCACGCGACGATCCCGATCGCCGCCATCATCACTCCGACGCCGATGAAGCACCCGGCATCTCCTGCGTGTAGGGTAGCACTTGTTGGACGCCCGGTTTCAGAAAAACGTTGCGGCCGCTAGTCCGCCCGCAGTGCCTCCATCGGATCCGCGCGAGTGGCGCGCAGCGCAGGGACTACGCAGGCCGCCACTGCCGTCGCGAGAAAGAGCAACGTGGTGCCGGCGAACACGCGCGGCTCCAGCGGCGACACCTCATAAAGCGACGCCCGCAGAAGACGAGTGATCCCGACCGACGTGGCGGCGCCGATCACCAGGCCAATCATTGGAAACGCGAGTCCGTCGCGCATCACCAGACCGACGACGCCACGCGCCGAAGCGCCCAAAGCGACGCGAATCCCGAACTCGCGCGTGCGGCTCGCCACAGCGTACGCCAGCACCGCAAATATCCCGCTCGCCGCCAACATCAGCGCGGCGAGGCCAAAGCCGCCGAAGAGAAATGCGTCGAACCGGTGCCGGGCCCACGAGCCGTCCACGATGTCCGCAAGGCGCTGCACGTCGAGCATGGCGAGGTCCGGGCTCAGCGACGCCAGCGCGCGGCGGACGTCGGGCACCAACGCGACGGGATCGCCCGACGTGCGCAAGAACACCATGCGCCTTGCGTAGGTGAACTGCGCGTACGGAGTGTAGAAGCTGGCCGGGTTGGGCCGCTGGTCCAGCGGGGCGTACACCACGTCGCCAACGACGCCGACAATCAGCGCGCTGGAATCCGGGCTGTTGAAACTGCTGCCGCCGCTGAACCAGACGCGCTGCCCAATTGGGTCCTGGTCAAGCCAGAACTTCCGCGCCGCGCCCTCGCTGATGATCGCCACGCGGGGTGCGCCTCGGACGTCCGTCGAGGCGAACACCCGGCCGCGTCGCAGCGGAATCCCCAGCGTCTTGAAGTGGTCGGGACCGACGTAGTGTCGCAGCACCGGCGGGGCTTGGCCCGGGGGTGGCGTGGGGCGGCCCGCTACATATAGAAGGGCGCTTGCCGTGCCGGCGAGCGGGGCGCCGCCGTCCACGCTCGCGGCCTCCACGCCCGGCACGCGACTTACCGCATCCAGCAGTCGCGACACGAACGCGGGCGCTGTCGCCGGGGGTACGCGTGCCTCCGATGGAGTCACCCAGAAGGCCAGCACGCGGCTCGGGTCGACGCCGATGCCCAGTTCCTTCTGCCGCATTCGCTGGTAGCTGTCGATGAGGAGCCCGGCCGCTACGACCAGCAGCATCGCGAGCGC
This sequence comes from uncultured Gemmatimonadaceae bacterium, assembly GCA_963724885.1. Lineage (GTDB taxonomy): Bacteria > Gemmatimonadota > Gemmatimonadetes > Gemmatimonadales > Gemmatimonadaceae > DASPMP01. The sequence continues at coordinate 26,619 of CAVRWG010000006.1, forward strand.
CGCTTCGAGCCCAACGATGACACCGCGCGCGGACGGCCGGCGCAGCGAGAACCCTTTCGCAGACATGCCGCGCGCGCCGGCCTTGAGGCTTGCGCCGACGTCGATGCCGAACGCGCCCACCGCCGGTGGGATCGCAACGAGCAGCACCGTGAGCACGGCGAGGCCGACGCCGAAGGCGAGTTCGCTCACGCCAAACGTCGGCGCGTCGAAGGGCGCTACCGCGCCGTAGAAGTTCCTCGGCGCCCAGACGTTTGTCGGCGGGGCCACCGCGGAGCCGAGCCACCACGACAGCGCGACGCCAAGTGTGGCGCCGACGACGGCGAGCACGAGCCCTTCGGCGAGAAGGTGGGCGAACAGGCGCCGCGCGCTGCTGCCGAGCGCCACGCGTACCGCCGCCTCACGACGGCGCACAGCGACGCGACCCAACAGCAGGTTGATCACGTTGGCGCACGCGAGGAGGTGCAGGAGTGCCACGGCGGCGAAGAGCACCTTCACTGAACGCCGCGTCGTGGCGTCGACGCGCATCTCGTTGAGCGTCAGCGCGGTGGCGGTCACGGCCTCGTCGGGCCGGCGCGGATCACTCGGGAGCGCACGGTTGATCGTGGCCCCAAGCACCGCCAGCTCCGCTTTGGCCGCGTCGATCGTAACGCGCGGCCTCAGGCGTCCGACCGCGCTGATGAAGTTCTGGTTGGTGCGCGTGTACTCGGCGTACGTGAGTTGCGGCGAGAGCGTCGCCGGGAGCCAGAGTTCCGCACCTGCGGTCACACCGCCGAAGGCTTCCGGCAGGACGCCGATGATCTGCACCTCGACGCCGTTGAGGCGCAGGGTGTGCCCGACAATCGAAGTGTCGGCTGGCCAACGACGCCTCCACAGCGCGTGACTGGCAACTGCGACGGGCGCGGGGCGGGCGGCATCGTCCTCGTCGGCCGTGAAGAGCCGCCCGCGCTCGGCGGCGACACCCATCGTTGGGAAATACGAGGCGGACACCATTTCGCCGCGAATCGTCTCCGCGTCACCGGCGCCGTCACCGGCTACCGTGAGAATCGCCCCGGAGTAGTTGGCGGTACGCTCGAGGCTGTGCGGCGACGCGTGCAGCATCTGGAGCCGCGGATACGACCAGCGCTCGCGGCGCTGGGGCTCGCCTTCCGGATTGCGGACAAGGTAGAGCAGGACAAGGCGCTCCGCGTCGCGGAACGGCGGCTCGCGAAGGATCGCGGCGTTGACGACGCCAAAGGTGGCCGAGAGCGCCGCCACGCCGATGGCCAGCGTGGCGATGACCGCCGCCGAGAGGCCTCGGGCGCGACTGAGGGAGCGCAGCGTTGCGCGAATCGACACGGAGATAGGATGCCGTCAGACGCCGCGGTGTTTGAAGGGCGCACCCTCCGGCCGGCGACGTCGCGTTGCCGAATCGTTGCCACCTGCATCCCTTCGCCGTGCGAGCGGCCTACTGCTCCGCCCGCATCGTGATCGCCGGGTCGATGCGCGCCGCGCGCACGGCGGGAATCCAGCAGGCCGCCACCCCGATCGCCGCCATCAGCGCGGCGACACCGGCAAACGTCACGGGATCGTGCGGCGCGACACCGAAGAGGAGACCTCGGATCACGCTCGTTGCGACGAAGGCCAGGGCGGTGCCCATCACGAGGCCAACGACGACCAGCGTGCCGCCCTCCTTGAGGATCATCCACTGACACGCGCGCGGTCGGCGCCGAGACTCATGCGGATGCCGATCTCGTTGGTCCGCAGGCTGACGGCGAACGCCAGTACGCCCGCGATGCCCACCGCCGCGATGAGGACCGCGAGCAGGCCGAACGACGAGATCAGCGCGGCGTTGAGACGGCGCGGCGCGACGCTCTCGTCCTTGATCTGCGCGATCGTCTTCACGTTCTCGATCGTCGCCGTCGGCGCGAGGCGCCGGATGATGCCGGTCGCCGGCGCGGCCAGCGCGGCGACGCCGCGTTCGGCGCGAATCACCAACCCGCCACCGGTCGCGCGCTCATCGGCCTGGGGCCGGTAGATCGTGGCGCGCGACGGCGCGTCCAACCCGTGGTCGCGGTGTTGCCGACGACTCCGACGATGGTGAGCCAGGCCGTCGCGGTCCGTGGATCGATAGATGCGCGAGCCGGTTGGTCTCCGTGACGCGCCGCCCGATCGGGTCCTCCCCGGGAAACAGCCGGTCGACGAACGCCTGGTTGACGATCGACGACGTCTCCTGCGATCGTAGCGCCTGCGTCGGACGGTCGACGAACGCGCGCCCGTCGCAGGAGCGGAATGCCCGACGGAGCTGAAGTAGTTCGGACTCGCCCATCGGACCTCCGACGTACGGCACCGCCTCGCCCGTGCCGACCGGCTCTGCCTTCCACGATCAGCTGCGTTCTGGAAGGTGGCGCCGCCGAGCGGGCAGCGAACCGGTCGCCACCGCCTCGACGCCGGGAAGCCCGGCGATCTCTTCGCGAATCCGCGCGAAGAGCGCCCTGGTCGCGCCGGCGGCCTGCGGATCGGCCTCGCAGCTCGTCCGCGCGTCAGGAACGTCACTTCCATGGTGAGGACTTCCTCGGACTGCAAGCCCGGTCTCGACGTCCGCGAGACGCAGCATCGTGCGCGTGAGCAGTCCGGCACCGGCGAGGAGCACCACCGACACCGCGACCTGGACGACGACGAGCGCGCGCTGCAGTCGCTGGCGGTCGCCGGCCGCCGCTCGCAGCGCCGCCCGCCGGACGACACCGTCGCGAGCATCTTCTCCGACGGCAGCGACGTCACGAACGACAGCAGCAGCGCGACACCGATCGCGATCGCCGAGCGTGAACGAGCAGGACCGGAGCGTCGAGATGGATCTCGTTCGCGCGCGCCGAGTAGCGGTTGGCCAACGACACGAGCAGCGGCACGCCGCCGATCGCGACGATCGACCCCGAGCCCGGCACCGGCGATGCTCAGCGACGAGGTTCTCCGCGAGCAGCAGGCGACGGAGGCGACCCGCGCCGGAGCCCAGCGCCGCGCGGACGAGCAGCTCCTGCTCGCGACGCACGCGCCGCATCAGACTCAGGTTGGCGACATTCGCGACCGCGATGATCATCACGAACGCGGCCGCTGCCCATCAGCAGCCAGAGCGTCAGCTCGCGCGTCCTTCCCGAGCGCCTTCTTGAACGGAATCATCTCGGCGCGGATAGTGATACGCGCGGCCATACGCGTCCGGGTACTGCTCGTTGAGCCGCGTGTACACCGCGCGCAAGCTCCGCTTTCGCCTGCTCGAACGTGGCGCCCGGCGCCATCCGCGCGACCACTTCGGTCATCCGGTGCCTGCGGTCCTCCTGCATCGCCGCGCCGATGTGGTGCGGGCTGATCACCATGTTCATCAGCACGTCCATCCGGAGCGGGAAGAACGGCGCCGGCTGAACGATGCCGATCACTTCGGTGGACTGAGCCGTCGACCTGCACCTGCTGGCCGACGATGCTGGAATCACCGCCGAAGCGCCGCTGCCAGAACTCGTGCGTCAGCACCATCACGGGCGGCACGCCCGGCCCGTCGTCGCTCGGTCGCGTCAGGCGGCCAAGCACAGGAGAGAGTCCCATCACCTCGAAGTAGTTGCCGGTCACGAGCCCGACCCTCAGCCACATGGCGTCGCGGTCGGTGCGCAGCATGACGACGCTGCGGCGAGTATTCGGCGATCTGTGCCAGCGACGGTGCGCCGGTGCGAAAGTCCCGGACTTCGGGCACCGAGAAGGTGAGGTTCGAACCCTGGTCGGATGAATGGCGGAGATACACCAGTCGGTCGCCCTCGCGATGCGGGAGAGGCTTGAGCAGCACGCCGCGGACGACGCTGAAGATCGCGGTGTTGGCGCCGATGCCGAGCGCCAGGGTGATCGCGACGACCGCGGCGAACGCGGGGTTCTGGCGCAACGCGCGCAGGGCGTGCCGGAGATCCTGCCACAGTGATTCCATGACCAGCGCTCCGAATCGAACGGTGAGACCCCGGCGGGACCGGCGCAGCCGGCTCATGCCGCGGGTCACCGCGACACTCAGACGCGCGACCGCGCCGGACGCCGGCGTGGCGGCGGCGGTCACCGCGGAGGAGAACTCCGCCGGCGTGGCGGGGCGCCGCCGCGGCTCGAGCTCCATGCCCCGCTCGACCGCTCGTTCGAGGAGCGGCGGAACCTCCGGGGCAAAGTCCCGCAGCGGCGGCGGGGGCGCGATGAAACGGCGCGCGACGACCGCCTGGGTCGTGGTTCCCTCGAACGGCGGGCGGCCCGTGAGCATTTCGTACACCACGCACGCCAGACTGTACACGTCGGTGCGCGTGTCCAGGTCCTTCTCGCCGCTCGCCTGCTCCGGGCTCACGTAGGCCGGGGTTCCGGCCGACAGATCGAGCTCTCGTGCGCTGCGCCCAGGGGAGGAACTCGGTGTGGAGCTTGCGGGCGACGCCGAAGTCCATGACGTAGGCGTGGTTCCCGTCGAGCAGGATGTTCTCCGGCTTGACGTCGCAGTGGAGAATCCTCGCCTCGTGCGCGTGTTGGAGGGCGGCCGCGATCCCGGTGCGTCAGCGCGACCGCTTCATCGACGGGGAGTCGGATGGCCGACTGCAGCCGGGCTCGCAGCGAGCCGCCGCGGATGTACGGCATCACGTAGAACGGGTGCCCGGCCACTTCGCCCGAATCGAACAGCGGGAGAATGTGCGGGATGCTGGAGGTGGGCGACGGTGGCGATCTCGCGAAGGAACTGGGTGACCCCGATGCCGCTGACCGCCTCGGGCGAGATGACCTTCACGGCGACGGTGCGGCCGTGGCGCGCGTCGCGGGCAAGGTAGACGGCGCCCATGCCGCCCTGGCCCAGCTCGGAATCGATCAGGTAGCGATCGGCGATCGCGCGGCGAAAATCGATGTCGGCCCAGGACGCGATCCCGGTCTCGATCTCGAACAGCTCGTCGAAGGGAAGGCCGAGCACCTCGAGCATCCGCTCCCGGGTCTTGGGAGAGGGATACGGATGCTTGCCGTTGACGATCTCGGACCAGTGGCCCGCGCGAAAGCCCGAGCTTGAGGGCCCAATGGTTCTGACTCAGGCGGCTCTGGGCCAGGAAGGCGACGAGCCGTTGCTGGTTGAGGCGGACTCGCATGGCGGCCAAGCTATGGGCGGTGGCCGGAGAGCCACAGCCGTGCGCCGAAAGTGTTCGTGATCGTTCGTTTTGACACTCATTCAAGCAATGTCGATGCGGGCGGCATCATATCGTCATCATTCAACCTCGGACCTGCGTGAGTGCACCACGGCGCCAGACTTACAGCACTCGCGACCGCGTGTCTTCCGGTCTTCTATGGATGTAGCACCGGCACTGGCCCCCGGCGCGAATGTGCCGGTGATCTTGACCAGGTTTCAACGGTAGTCTCAGCTGCCCCGCTTCGAAGCGCACGTGCGATGCACACGGCTACGCTGCTGAACGATGGCCGAGTGCTCATTGCGGGCGGCGGCACGCCGGAAACGCCCCTGCGGACCGCGGAGGTTTGGGATTTTACAAAAGGATGCTCGACCCTCTTCGTCCATGAATGAGGCGAGGCTTGGACACACAGCGACGCTCCTCGCCGACGGTCGCGTCCTCATCCTCGGCGGGGGCTTCGGATCTCTTTCGGCGGCAGCGAATTCCGCCGAGATCTTTGACCCATCGTCAGACTCATTTCGCCGAGCCGGCAGGCCGGCTGTGCCACGCGCCGACCACGCCGCAGTGAGGCTCGGGGATGGAAGGGTGCTGATCGTTGGCGGTGACCTGTCCGGAGTGGGTGCCTCCCCCGTCCGCTGCCGCGGAGATCTACGATCCGGTCTCCGGGCGATTCACAAGGGTCCGCCGACATGACGATTCCCCGAAGACCCTTCGGCGTGGTCGTCATGCAAGACGGGAAAGTTCTGGTCGCGGGTGGAACAACGACGAAGGAGAGAAGTCTCGAATCAGGCGGAGGTATTCGACCCAGCCAACAACAGCTGGGCTTCGGTGGCTCCGATGAACTCGGCGCGCGACAAGTTCACGGCGGCGCTACTGCCCGACGGGCTGGTGCTGGTCGCCGGTGGAAGCAACGCGGATCGCGTGCTGGCCACCACGGAGGTTTTTGATTCGCAGACGCTCCGATTCACGAATGGTCCGGATATGGGGACAGCGCGGCAGAAAGGTGCGTTCGGTGGTGTTGCCTAACGGGGATGTCCTGGTGATCGGTGGAGGGACTCCGCCTCTGTTCGAGCGTTTGAGCGTCCCCAGCAATCGCTTCGAGCCAGTGGATGCCGCGCCCGCCTCTCCTTCGGTTATTTTCCGCAGGAGTCCTGTTGACCGATGGTATTGTCTGGGTCTCGGGCGGTTACGGCAGCGGCGGATCGTCTCAGGCCGCATGGCTCGTCCGTCCTTAGGGTGCAATGCAGCTGCCACCGCTGGAGTACCCAGTTCACTGGGAGATCCGGCGCGTCAGTCACAACGGCGGCATCCGCTCCGCAACCCGAACAGACCAGCCCCGGTGTTACAAATGTCCTTGGACTGATTTGTTACCGATGTCCTTGTCGTTCACTCACCGATGGGCTGCGCCGCTTTCGGATCTCCCATGGTATTGACTGCGCGCTCGGCCGTCGACGCATGAGGCGACGACGTCGCTCCAGTCCCAACAGCGCACCAGCGGGAAGGGGACAGATCTATTACCAACGGGCCGAGCATCTCGATCCGAGCAGCTGTAACAGCCAGGAATTGCACCGCAAGGATCTGACTAGCCACACCGCCTGTTGTCCAGTTGAAGAGACACTTTCCTGCGCAACTGCATCTACCACAGAGGACACGGGGGATGATTCTCCTGATCCTCTGTGTCCTCTGTGGTAAAAGCTCTTGATCTTCGCTATCGAGCGAAGCGCGTCACGTTTCCAGCGATCGTACGCATCTCCTCCGCCGTCAGCGGGACCTTGTCACGGAAGATTTCCCACCCCGCGCGGATGCTGCCGCCCGGCGGGCTGAGGTCGGAGCCGTAGAGGACGCGCCGCGCACCGACCTGGCTAGCGTTGGGCGCGCCGAAGGTCCGTCCAGTAACTGAGTGTGATGACCCGCTCGCGGGCGACTGAGCCTGCGGTCACGGATCCCGTCAGTCGATCGCCTGCGTGTCGGAGCTTGAAGTGCAAGCGGTAGCGTCTCCCCATCGCGTCGCGGTTCGGGACCTCCCCGGAGAATGAACCTCGCAAATACCCGTCTTGCACGCGCACGCCGCTTGCAGTATCGGCGCGGGCAGTGGCCAGCCGTACTACGATCGGACCCCGCTCCGTCAGCTCCAGGACCAATGGAACCGCGCCGTCCGGCGCCTGAATCGTTCCTTCCCACCTTCCCGTCCATTCGTCGCGCGGGCGGTAGGGCTCCTCTCCCACTCGTGCGGTCGGATACGTCGGAGGGTGGAGCTCAGGAGTCGGGCGAGGACCGAACGAAGCGATGACCGCCTGCGCGACCCGTCCGGGAAGAGGGGTCACGCAGTTCGCCACGACGGCGACGGCCAGATCCTCGCCAGGCACGAACGCGAGGATGCTCGCGGAACCCCCGTTGCTGCCACTGTGGTAGATGGTCTCCACGCCGAATGCGCCGCGATCGATGCGCCAGCCGATTCCGTACCACGCACCGCGGTCCGTCTGCACGACCGGCTCGCGCATCGAGGCGAGCGTCGACGTCGACAGAATCGGCGAGCCTGACCCTGGCGCGCGCCCGAGTTGCAGCTCGCCGAACCGGACGAGGTCTCCCACCGTAGCATACACTCCGCCCGCACCGGGGAAGGTCTCTCGTAAGGGCACGGGCTGCCGGCGATCGTCATATGAAAGCGCAACGTCCGCGCGTGGGTCATCCGGACGGCCGACTGACGAGTTCACCATTCCGAGCGGCTGGAACACCCTATCGCGGAGGAATTCGCCGAACGCTCGCTCGGAGCGCCGGGCAATGATGTGGGCGAGGATCGCATACCCCAGGTTGGAATACTCGTAGCTCTCCCCCGGAGGCCGGACAGCGCGCGCGTACCGACGTATTTGGGCCTCGATTGGGAGAGGTTGGTGAGCCTCGTCTTCGTAATAGGTGAGGTCATAGCGAGGCACACCCGACGTATGTGTCGCCAACCGTTTTAGAGTCATGTTGCCGGCCGCGCCGATCTCGGCTCGCACGCCCGGGGACTCCAAGTGCTTGTTGACGGGGTCGTCCAGGGCGAGCTCTCCTCGCTCGACCAGCAGCATCAGCGCGGTCGCTGTGACGGCCTTGCTGATGGAAGCGATCGGGTAGCGTGTGGCCCTGGTCGCCGGAGCTCGTCTCTCGATGTCGCTGTGGCCAAACGCTTCCTCCCAGATGAGTCGGCCGTCCTTGACAACCGCGACCGCGAGCGAGGGGATGCTGTCTGCGCTGAGCTGCTCGAGGATGGAGCGGCGGAGGTCCTGGAACTGGGGCGCCATCACCTGCGCTTGGAGCGGAACGGACGCCACAGACCCCGCGAGGAGGAGCAGCAGCGCTGCCGGGGGAGCGGCGCGAGTACACATGGGCTTCTACACTCACCATTCGAACTCACTCAAGGTGCGTAGTATGACAAGCGGCCAAAACGCGATGGCGTTCAGGCGCGGCATGCCGTGTCGCGGGATCATGCTGCCTCCTTGAGTTGTCATCCGCTGCGGTCCTCAAATGGGATGCCGGCGGGCTTTGGCGCGTTTGAATCTCTCGTCCCTGCTAGTCACGGCTCTTCCACGCCGAGCGCCGTGTACAGCGCTTGCCACCGATCCCGTGCCACGCGAAGACGAATGCCACTGCGCAGCACGATCGTCCCGCCGACATCGGTGTCGCGATGCAGCTCGTGCACGCGCGCCCCGTTCACGATGATCGAGCGGTGGATGCGGATGAACCCGGTGGATGCGAGCAGTCGTTCCAGCGCGTGCAGTCGATGCGCAACGAGATGCGACTGCTTGCCCGCGTGTAGCCGGACATAGTCGCCGTCGGCCTCCATCCAGTCGATGGAGTCCACATCCACCAGCGTGAGCTTCGAGCCCGTTCGCACCGCGAGGCGCCGCGGTGCGCTGCCCGAGACGTCGCTCACGCTCACGGACAGCTCCGCCGGCTGCTGACCAGCGGCGCCGCGATCGAGCGCCATGCTCGCGAGCGTTCGCTGCAGCGTGAGAGCGTCGAGCGCGCTCAACTGATCGAGTGCGCGCGTCACCGCAGCGTTGAACCGGCTCGGCCCGAACGGCTTCAGCACATAGTCCAGGGCGTGTACTTCGAACGCCCGGATCGCGTGCTCATCGTGCGCCGTGACGAAGACAAGCCCGCGTGGCACGTCCGGGCCGAGCGCCTCGAGCAGCGCGAAGCCATCGACGTCGGGCATCTGCACGTCGAGGAACACGAGGTCCGGGCGCCAACGGCGGATGGCGTCCAGCGCCTCCTGGCCGTTGCCCGCTTCAGCCACGATGCGCACGCGCGGCTGCTCGATGAGCATCGTGCGCACGGCCTCGCGCGCGACAGGTTCATCGTCCACGACGACCGCGCTGATCTCGCGGGTCATGTCGCATCCTCGAGCTCGCGCTCCAGCGGAATACTGATCGTGACCGTCGTGCCTCGCGCCGCGTCGCCGTCGACGCTGAGCTCGGCCAACGTGCCGTACATCTGCGCCAGGCGTTCCGCCGTGCTTCGCAGCCCCATCCCGGATCCGGGACGGGACGCACCCGCCGTCGGTCCCGGTCCGTCGTCGTGTACGACGAGCCGCAGCTGGTCGCGAACGCGCTCCGCGGAGATCGCGATGCACCCCGCGGTGGAGACCGCCGAAATGCCGTGCCGAACAGAGTTCTCGACGATCGGCTGGAGAATGAGTGGAGGCACCGGACACTCGAGCACACCTTCCTGCACCGTGACGCGCGCGCGCAGCCGCTTGCCGTAACGCGCCTCTTCGATCGCGAGGTATTCACGCACGATCGCCAGTTCGTCGGCGAGTGGGATGGTCACTCGCGAGGTGGAGGCGTTCACTTTGTGAAACAGGGCGCCGAGGTGATCGAGGACGGCGTCGGCGTCGGTGCTCTTTCCGGAGCGCCAGAGCTGTCCGATGGTGTGCAGCGTATTGAAGAGAAAATGAGGTCGCAACTGCGCATTCAGGGCCTGGACATGGGCGCGCGCCAGCTGGGCTTCGATGCGGGCCACTTCCAGCTCGCGCGCCCGGACCGTTCGTTGGTACTGGATCGTCTGCGTGATCGCGACGACCGCGCCATACACGAGCATCGCCAGGTGCAGTCGAATGGTTGCCCAAAGCACGGCGTCCCGCGCCAGCGCGCCGATGCCCCTGAAGCCGCCGAAGCCCAGCACGATGAGCGCATTGGCGACGATGGCCAGCAGGAGAGCTGCCGCGACGTGAACGCCGATCTGCCGGCGCCACGTCGCTCGACGGAGCGGGAAGCGCAGCGTGACCGCGATGGCGGCCAGCGTGACCGGGATCCAGGGCACGACGTTGATGAGCGCCGACCGCAGCAGCATTAAATGCGACTGGGCCGGCGCGTTCGGCATCGGCAGCAAGGCGGAGCCGATGGACGCCTGCGCGCTGCCGATCAGCGCGATGACCACCCAGGCGAGACAAACGGCGAGAACGACTCGAGTGCGCGACACGGGCGATGAGCACGCAAGGTTGCGGTTCGCTGATCAGGACGGCGAGCGCACGTTACTGCCGAACGGCCGTCATGTCGACTCGCCTTGCAGGCCCGAATCGACGACTCACCGTGCTGTATCCGCGTTTCAGCGAGTGCCCTCTGTCCGCCTCGGCCGCGGCTGTCATTCTTGCGTGTCGAATACTCGAACTGGAGAGGACATTCGTGTGGCGATCGATCCTTGCCGTCGTCTCGCTGAGCTCCGCGTCACTGGCGCAAACGATCTCCCTTCCGCCGGATTCCCCGCGGTGGGAGTTCCTGGGCCAGGCCAGGACGATCGACCACCTGGGCCGGCGGTGTCTGTCGCTGGATGACGCCGCTGCTTCGGTGAGGGACTTCGAGTTCACGGACGGAATCATCGACGTCGACCTCGCCGTCAGCGGCGCCCGTGGGTTCCCGGGATTCCTGTTTCGCTGGCAGTCCGACGGCGGGGGCCTCGGGGGCCTCGATTCCCTTCGTGACGGCGAGACGGTCTATCTGCGGCCGCATCTGACCGGGCTTGACGACGCACAGCAATACACACCGATCGTCAACCAGGCGGCGCCCTGGCAGATCTATAACGGTCGGGGCTTTACACGGGCCGTCGACATCCCGAAAGATGCGTGGCTGCACGTGCGCCTCGCGGTCACCGGTGCGCAGGCAAAGCTGTACGTCGGGAACATGAGCGAGCCTTCGCTCGTCGTGACCGATCTGAAGAGCGGCAACCGGAAGGGACGCCTGAGCCTCAGCGGTCCTGGATGCTTTGCGAACGTCCAGATTCTCCAGACGGCGCCCGTGCCGTGGCAGCGTCAGGAGCCCGCGATGCCGGCGACCGCCATCACCCGCTGGAGCCTGTCACCCAGCTTGGATGTCGGCCAGCGCGACCTGGAACGGCCGCTCTTGAAGGCAGAGGCGGCCGGGATGACGTGGGACGACGTGACGACCGAAGCCCCCGGCCTCGTGCTCATCAATCGATACAGGAAAAGCCCGGAAGCAACCCCGACGTACTTCAGGGACTTCTCGAAACGGCTCGAGCCGCAGCCGAAGATGAAGGTGGTCTACGCGCGCACGACGATCGTGTCCGATATCGAGCAAAGGAAGAAACTGAGCTGTGGCTACAGTGACGAGATGAGCCTCTTCCTGAACGACACCATTCTCTACCGGGGCAGAAGCGGGTATCGGTTCCGCGATCCCGGATTCCTCGGCATCGTCAATCCGGAGAACGAGGCCGTCTACCTGTCGCTCAAAAAGGGGCAAAATGAGCTGATGCTAGCCGTGGGCGAGCTGATGGGAGGGTGGGGTTTTGTTTGCCGATTCGACGATTCCATCGGTATTCGCTGGCGTTAGGGTCACGCTCCGACACCCTTGCGGCGCGTGATTACCCGGCAGATGAAGGTCGGCTATTTGTTGCGGATAATCGGCGGTGGTTTTGCTGATTTCTGGAAGAAGAACTCGGACATCGCAATCAAAGGAACATTGTCTCGTCCGGGCCTGTTCGTAGAGTTCGAGGTCGAGCCGCTGGTGCCTGAACAGGTGGAACGGTTTTATGGTTCGCGTGACGGACGGCTCATGGCGGTGTCATCGACTGTCAGGTAGCGACGGGCCGCGATTCACTCTTCGGCCCGACGCTCGGTCACCGGGGACTGTTTCCCAGCAGCGAGATCAGGCCGTCGGCAAACGTGCCACGCCAATTGGTGTAGCTGTGGCCGCCGGCGAACTCGCGATACTCGACGTCGTAGCCTTTGAGTGACAAGACGTGCCGAAGCTCACGGTTGGATCCCAGCATCGCCGCGCCGAGGTCGTACATGCCGATCTCCAGATAGAAACGAATCGGCAGTCGCCTGCTCTCCTTGAGCGCCTCGATCAGCCAACCGGTCTCGCGCGGATAGAGGCGATGCTCAAAACCGGCGTCGTTCGTCTGCCAGTTCTTGCTGAGCCAATAGGAGCCGGACTGCGAAAGCACATTGCCGATTGCGTCAGGATGTGTGAAAGCGCAATACGTCGCTGAAAAGCCGCCAAGGCTCGATCCGGCGACGACGACGCTGCTCGGCCCAGGACGAATCCGGTACCGCGCTCGCGCCCAAGGCACGAGCTCGCGGGCGATGAAGTCCGCGAACGGCTTGCTGCCTGTGAGGTCTCGATTCCGCTTGCTGAACGACATCGTTCGGACGAGGATTGCGACCGTTGGACCGATCCTCTTTTCTGCGATGAGGTTATCCAGGATCGTCTGAGTCGGGACCTGAGTCTGATTTGGGAGGGCCCCGTAAACCCCGCCGTCGAACACGATCAGTAGGTTGGCAGCTGTCCCGTCGCCGTAGCTCGGCGGCGTGTAAACGGCAAAGGCCCGCTCCTCGTTCAGGAACCCGCTCCGGATTGTCGCTTGAACGGTCTTACCCTGCGGCACATCGCTCTTCGGAACGATGTAAGGCTGAGGCGGCGCGCTTGGCATCACCAGGACGGAGTCGCCGACGTGAATCTCCTCCCTGAGCTCGACCTCGCCGTTCCGCCCGGCTTGACGCACTTTCGTGAGGGTGAAGGAGTAGAGGAAACGGGCGTCGGTCGGCACTACCTGAGTGGTGAAGAAGAGATTGGTTTTCCCTAGTCGCCTCATCTCCTGACCGAGATAGTCGGGTCCTCCGCTCAAGTAGGCGAGCTCGGTATGGTCGTCACCCAGAACGAAGTAGATAACACGCATCTCAGCCGTATTGCCGTTGATCGCCTCGATCAACGGCCCCTTTCCTCTTCGATCAGCGATGAACTTGTCGAGAGCGTTCGGGTCCGTCAGCGAGGCCTCCCACAGATCGTAGACGGCGGCGATAGGATAGACGGCCTTGGCCAACCGTCTGGCGTTCGCGGCAGCTGCAAGGACGGAATCGACGGTCAGCACGTACTTGCCCGGCTTGGCCAGGCTGTCCGCCGACCGGACGACCATCCTGTACGTCCCGGACCTAACAGCCGTGAAATCGATCATCTCGGCACCGACCGAGCCCGCTGCGTTGTCCAGTCGTGTTACGTGTCCGTCCGCACCGTACACGTCGATGGCGATGTCGATGCCTTCCTGAGTGACCTTGCCGAGGATCGCGGCGCCGGTCTCGAGGTCGCGGGAGTACGCGTGCTGCTCCGAGCGACCCAAAGTGCGGTCGCGCGTCATCCCAGCGGTCACCTGCACGGCCTGTTGCCGAATGTCGCTCGACTCGCCGCAGCCGATGACGGTCGACAACACGATGAGCAGGGAGAGCAAGCGGACAGACGTCCGCTGTCCGACCGCCTCGGAAAAGGCGTCGACCCCATCCGCGAGGACGCGGCTGGAAGTGTGGAGTGAGCAGGGGGTCATCGAGATCCTCATTCAAGTTCGTGGCGGCCTAACGGACCGCGCTGAAGCTGCGGCGCGCTGCAAGACAATTCATTTCCTATCTATTCGTCGCGCCGTCCGCTTCAAGCGCTGGTTAGGCCGCCCGCGATTCACATCCCCTCGTCGGACCAAGCGGCGCTGCCAGACAAGATGAAAAGCACTCCAGCCAGAGCGTCCCGCACCTAACGCCTTGTCAGCTCCAGCAGCGCCCGCTCGATGCCGGGGTCGCGGCCGGCGGCGACATCGGCGTCGGCGAACACGGCCACAGTGCGTTCTATGGGATGCCGGCAAGGGTCGGCGCGTTTGAATACGTGGCCATCGCCAACGCGCCAACGCCGGCGTAGCGCAACACCGGTTCATTCCCAGGATCCCGATGCGGCTCTAGTCCTCCCGCAACGCCACGACCGGGTCTACGCGCGACGCGCGCCACGCGGGAATCAAGCCCGCCGCGATCGCCACGAACAACAGCGTCCCCATCGCAAGACCGAGCACTGCGGGCTCGGCCGGCGCCATTCCATACAGGAACGACGTCACCAGCTTCCCGCTCGCGAGCGCGCCTCCGGCGCCGAGCACGACGCCGACGGCCACGACGCGCGCCACGTCTCCCAGCACCATGCGGAGCACGCGCTGCGCGTCGGCGCCGAGTGCGATCCGGATGCCGATCTCGTTGCGACGCCGAGCCACAGCGTACGACATCACGCCGTAGAGGCCGAGCATCGAGAGCGCCAGCGCCACCGCGCCGAAGCTCGCGGTCAGCAGCGCCAGCATCCGCTCGCGACCCAGTGACCTCGCCACCTGTCCCGACAAGGTCGAGAATTCGATCTGAATCGACGGATGCAGATCGGCGACCGCCTGCCGCACGGCCGGGATGAGCCCAAGCGGATCACCGTCCGTCCGGAGTTGCATGCTCGCCCACGGTCCCGGGCTGGCGGTCTGCCAGGCAGTGTGGTAGATCGTCGCGCTGTTGGTCTCTCGGAGATCCTTGTACTTGGCGGATTCCACGACGCCGATCACGGTGAATGGGTCGTTGAACTTGTCCCCCGACCTGGTGCGGAACTGCTTTCCGATCGGCGACTCGGCGCCAAAGAATGTTCTCGCCATCAGCTCATCGACGATCGCGACCCGCGGAGATGTGGGAACATCGCTGGGACCAAAACCGCGTCCGGCCAACAGCCGGATGTCCATCGTCGCGAAGTAGCCGTCGCTCACTTCGTTGAACCATACCGTCGCGTCCTTGTGATCCTTCGCCAGGTATCCGTCGACGAAGATCTCGTCGTTCCAGAGGTTGCCGCTGATCGGGGTGACTTCCGCCATGCTCGCCTCGCGCACGCCGCGGATCTCGCGCATGCGATCCAGCAGACGCGCGCGCATCATCGTGCGTTGGCCCGCCGGCCACGGCGCCCGACTCATCTCGGTGTCCACCAGCAGCACGCCGTTGGGGTCGAACCCGGCGTCCATCGTGGTGAGGTTTCTAAGCGATCCTCCCAGGAGGCCCGCGCCAACGAGCAGGACCATGGACAGCGCGACCTGCGCCACGACGAGGGATTTCGCGATCGTGAAGCGTCCACGCGCCATCCCCTCGACCACGCCCCGCGCGTTCGCCTTCATCGCCGCATGGGGATCGATACGGGTTCCACGCCACGCGGGGATGAGACCGAAGATCGTGGCCGTCACCGTCGTCGCCAAAAGGGTGAACGCCAGGACGCGCCAATTGAGGGAGAGATCGAGCGAGACCGGTGAGTCCGGCGACGAGATGAGCGCGACGAGCGCGCCACTTCCCCAACGTGCCAGGAACAGCCCCGCGACCGCGCCGAGCACGGCGAGCAACATGCTCTCGGTGAGGAGCTGACGCACGAGCCGGGGCCGACCGGCGCCGATCGCCAACCGGATCGCGACCTCCCGTTGGCGCGCCGCGGCACGGGCGAGCAGCAGGTTCGCGATGTTGGCGCACGCGATGAGGAGCAGGATCCCGACGCTGCCCATCAGCACCAGAAGCGCCTTCGAGTACTGCGTGCGCACGTCGGAGACCCCGTGCTCCACTGCGCGGACACCGAACGCCCGCTTGGCGTAGTCCGCCTTCTGCGCCTCGGCCCAGTGCTGCGGGACCGTGGTTGCGTAGGCTTCGGGCGAGATGGCTTTGACGCGGGCGCGCACCTGTGTCAGCGTCAGCGACGCGTCGCGTCGGCCGATGACGCGCAGCCACCAGCTACTCCGCCGGTCGAGCGATTTCTCACCGCGCAAATAGCCGTCGGTGCAGATCGGGACGAAGACGCTCGCCTCTCGGCCTACTTCGGGGCCGGTGAAGCTGCCGGCAGCAAGCGCTCCGAGGATCTCGAATGGCTTGCCCTCCACGCGCATGACCGTTCCGACGATGTCGCGGCGCCCGTTGTATTCGTTCTGCCAGAACGCATGCCCCAGCACGACCGTACCGCCGCAGCCGCGCTTGTCGTCGCTGGGGACGATGAGGCGTCCGACAGCGGGGCGCACCCCGAAGACCCTGAAGTAGTCGCCGCTCACCAACTGCGCCGGCACGAAACGCACTTCACCGCCATCGGCAAGGTTGAAGCGCGTGACGTCCCACGCCGCGAGCGCGGTGAATCCAGTCTGCCTGTCCCGGACTTGCTCCCAGAGCGGGTTGGTGAAGATTCCGTCGGTGTCGTCGTCGCTGCCGAGGACCTGCACCAACTCCTCCGGATGCGGCACGGCGAGGGAGCGCAACACGACGGCGTCGATGAGCGAGTAGATGGAAGTGTTGAATCCGATGCCGATGGCAAGCGACGCGACCGCGACCATGGCGAATACCGGTGAGCGGCGCAGCGCGCGCAGGCCGTACCGGACGTCGCCGAGGAGCGAGTCGGCCCAGCTGATCACATCCGCAGTGCGCGTGTTCTCGGACTGGATGGTGCGGTTGCCGAACTGGCGCCGCGCAATCGCCAGGGCTTCGCGCGGCGGAGTGCCGACGGCTACGAGCTCCTCCGCTCGCGCTTCGATGTGGAACAACATCTCGCGATCGATCTCGCGCTGAAGCGCGTCGGAACGGCCGAGGTTGCGCAGGCGGCGGAGGAACGACATAGGGTCCTCTCTATTGTAGGTCTGCTACGTTCAGGCGTATTGGAGCACGCGACCCACGCCTTCAGTCAGTCGCGCCCAGTTCTTTCGTTCGGCCTCGAGCTGCTTGCGCCCCTTCGCGGTGATCTCGTAGAAACGAGCTTCGCGGTTCGTCTCGGTCTTCCCCCAGGATGCGCGGAGCCATCCGTCCTGCTCCATGCGGTGCAGGGCGGGGTAGAGAGAGCCCTCTTCCACGCGAAGCATTTCGGCGGAAATACGATGGATGTGCGCCGTGATGGCGTAGCCGTGCATCGTGCCGGAGGCGGAGAGGGTGCGCAGGACGAGCATGTCGAGCGTGCCCTGAAGGATGTCATTCCTCGGTTTCGGCATATACCTAGATAGTTAGGTCTAGCTATCTGTATATACCCTGAGGCACCAGGTTTTGTCAATCGTGCGACGCGGATTCGTGGCGGCCAACCAGGGAAAGCCCTGGGCTCACGAATGCGATGCCATCAACGGTCGGTGTGTTTGAATAGGTAGCCATGGCCAATGCTGGCAGGTGATCCATGCTCCGCTACTCAGGGCCGGGCTTGGATTGAGTAGCGTCCGCTAGTCGGCTCGAAGCGCGATCGATGGATTGACGGTTGCCGCGCGACGCGCGGGTAGCCAACTCGCGGCGGCGGCAACGCTCGTCATCACCAGCGCAATGCCGGTCGCGAGGAGCGGCATGTTGATCGCCGGCATGATGATGATGCCGCCGGTCATCAAGTACTTGAAGCCGACCGTACTGATCGGGAGCCCGATGAGGAGTCCGACCACGCTGAGTCGGACGCCGGACACGAGGAACGTTCCCGCGATGAACAGCGGCTTGCCGCCCAGCGCCATGCGGATGCCGATCTCGCGCGTACGCTGACCGACGGCGAGCGACACGACGCCGTAGAGTCCGATGCAGGCGAGCAGCAGCGCAAGTCCGCCGGCCGCGGCGACCGCGCCGACGATCTGGAGCGCCTCCTCGCGATCTCGGCGACCGACGCTGGCGAGCGTCTCGATCCGCGAGACCGGCAGGTTCGGCGAGCTGGAGCGCACCAGCGCGTTCAGCTGGGCGACGAAGGCGTCCGCTGGCCCTCTGGTTCGGATGAGCAGCGATTCGCGCCGCCACATGCTGCGGTGCGCCGTGTAGAGACGCGGCCCCTCGCCGCGGGTCGTCGCGTGGCTAACCTCGAACACGCCGACGACCATCATGCGCGTAGTGTCCCGCGGACCGGCCTTCCAATCCGTCGACAAAAGGATGCGGCCGATCGGGCTGGCGTCGCCCCACCACTCGCGGGCGACGTCGGCGGCGATGACCACCATCGGCACACTGGCAGCCGTGTCGTCGAGCGAGACGTCGCGCCCGAGCACGATGGGGATGTCGAGCAGGCTGAAGTAGCCGGGCTCCGTGCCCTCTAGGTTCACGCGCGTGAATCGGTAGTCGCGGCCGGCGGTCACCGAATCCTCCGGCGCCACAACGCGCACCTGATAGCGTGCCGGTTCATGTACGATCGCTTCGACGCCCGGTTGCTCGAGGATCCTGGTCAGCAGCGTGTCGACGATGGGGTTGCGGCCCCGGCGTCCGACCTCCATCGGCGCCCGGAACCGCGCGGAGATCACCCGCTCGCGGCTGGGCTCGGAGAGCCGACCGGCGACGCCCGCCCACGCTACGAACAGCAGCGCCGTGAGCAGCACGAGCAGGGGCTGCGACAGCGCGATCTGCATGACGACGAACCCGCGCTGCAGCCGCGAACGGCCGGTGTGCCCGGTTCCCGAATCGCGCAGCGCGGCCGCGACGCCGTCGCGCGTGGCATGCAGCGCCGGTGACAACCCGAACAGCATGCCGGTTCCCACTGCGAACAGCAGCGTGAACAGCAACGTCACCACGTCCGGCGCGATGTTCACGGCTTGCGCCGAGGTCATCGCCCCCACGGAGACGATGAGCCACCAGAAGAACAGCAGGCCGAGCGCGCCGCCGGCGACGCCGAGCAGCCCGCTCTCGGTCAGCAACTGCCGCAGCACGCGCGTTCGAGACGCGCCCATCGAGAGACGGACGGCAATCTCGTGACGCCGGCTCACCGCCGACGCCACCATCAGCGAGCTGACGTTGGTGCAGGCCACCACCAGGATCAGCAGCGCGACGCTGCCGAACGCCGCTACCACGATCGCGCCATCGTCCGGAGTCACCTCGGGCGGCGCGCCGCGCATCTTGTTCACGGACGCTGTTCGGACGGCGCCGGCCAGCACGGCGGAGTCCGGCTCGCCGTGCGCGGCAACATCGCGCGCGACGACGGTTGCGCGTTCAATCGTCGTGGACGGCGCCAGCCGCCCGAACACGCTGAACGCTGGTTCAGCGAGAGAGCGCTGCGCGCGGCCGATGTCGGCCCGTGCGCTGACGGGCAGCCAGACGCTGGGCCTCGGGTTGTGCGGGATAGCGCCCTGGAAAAGCTTCGGGGCGACGCCAACGACTCTCACCGTCACGTCGTTGATTTCGAACGCGCGTCCCACCGCAGCCTCAGGTGTTTCGAACCAATCCTCGGCGATCTGGTGCGACAGGACCACGGCGAAGTCGGGCTTGTCGCCCGCATTGGAGAAGCCAGGGCCCAACACCGACACACCGACCGTCGACCAGAAGCTCGGCGTCACGAAGTGGGCGATCAGTCCGCGAGCGCCGAGGCTGTTCCGCGGGTTCGCCACCACGTCGAGCCCGGTCCACGCCGCCACGCTCTCGAACGTCTCCGAGCGCGCCGCCAGCGCTGCGACCTCCGCCTGCGTGAACGCGCGCGAGCGGAACTGTGCCCCGCGACGCGCCTGCTCAAGTCCATGGATCCGGACGTGCTCGTCGATGTCCGGAACGGCCGGCGCCGGCCGCATCAGGAATCCCTGGAGGATCGAGAACAGCGCGCTGTTCACCCCAATGCCGAGTGACAGGACAGCGACGATGATCGCCGTGGTGGCCGGCCGCCGCGCGAAGTGGCGGAACGCAAACCGCACATCGGCGACCAATGCCTCGAGAACTCGTGTGCCGCGCGCGTCGCGCGCGTCCTCTTCGATGGCCGTTCGGTTGCCGAACTCGCGCCGTGCCTCGACGGCCGCATCGGCCGCCGACATGCCGCGCGCCATGAGGCGCTCGGTGGCACGCTCCAAGTGCGCGCGCATTTCGTCGTTCATCTCACGCTCCCGCGCCGCGCCGCCAAAAAGCGCCAGCGCCCGCGAACGAATCCAGCGTATCGAGTTCACGTGCTCCTCAGGATGGCGGCCATCGCACCGGAGACTGCGCCCAGGTCTCGCGCTGCTCGACGAGCTGCCTGCGACCGGCGGCGGTGACGGAGTAGACCTTCGCTTTTCCGGCCGTTGGGCGTTTCCTCCCATTCGGCCCGGACCAACCCGCGCTCCTCGAGGCGGTACAGCGCGGATAGAGCGAGCCCGCGTTTACCTGGAGCACGTCGCTCGAGACCGCCTGGATCCGGAGCGTCAGGTCATACCCGTTGGTCGGCTCCGCGCGGAGGAGCTGGAGGGCGATGAGATCAAGCGTGCCCTGGAGGAAGGGCGCTGGTGACTGGGCCATGTCTCTCGTCTAGACGGTCTAGTGTTGGCCAAAGTTTCAGCCACCTCGACTAGTCCGGAATCCTGGGAGGTGATCCGTGCTCCGAATCGGAGCTTAATCTCGAAGTCCGCGCCGCCGAAGTATTCGGACACGGCCGGCCGTAGCGAACGCCTCCCCTAGTTCTGGCCCGCCGCCTAGTCCTGGCGCAGGGCGGTCAGCGGATCCACGATCGCCACATACGGGCTTACGATCGTGACAATGTTCGGCGCTTTCCTGTTTCTTCCGCAGTTCCTGCAACTGGTGGTTGGACTGTCGCCGTTCCGCGCGGGCCTTTTGTCACTGCCGACGCGGAGTGCCGGAACCGGAGATTTGGCGCGCGAGCCAGGCGCCGGAGCGCGTCGTGGCGAATCCGTACAGCGTGCTCTTCGGGCGGGATCTATGGAAGCGAACGCTCCTTGCCTGCGCGCTCGCGTCGCTGCTGCAGTTCGCGTACTGGGGTGTGTTCTTCCGGCTGCCGAACCTATTGGCGACGCCGATCGACAGAGGCGGCGCTGGCATGACCGTCGTGAAGTCGATTGGTTGGCTGATACCGATGCAGGTCGGCGCGTTCATCGGGTATCTGTCGTTCGGGCCGCTAGCAGACCATTTTGGTCGACGCAAGGGGTTCGTTGCATTCGTTGTGTCGGCCGCGGTGCTGGTGCCGATCTTCGGTCGCGCGGTCGATAGCCCGACGACGCTTCTCATTCTCACCCCGCTGCTCGGCTGTGTCGGCCATGCGTACTGGAGCATGATGGGGCCGTTCCTGTCCGAGCTGTTCCCCACTGCGGTGCGCGCCAGCGGCCAGGGACTCGGCTACAACTCGGGCCGGTTGTTCGGAGCGCTGGCGCCGTACGTCATCGGCGTGCTCGCGACGATGCCGCGCATCGGAATCGTGGCGGCGCCGGCGGTAACGTCCGCGTTCTATCTTGGCGCGGCGGCGCTGATGGTCGCGTTTCCGGACCGGAGCCGTGAGCCGCTTACGTAGCAGCGCGATGGAGGACGGAAGCGGACGGGGTGAGATGCGAACTCACGAGACGGTTTTACCCGTCCACACGAGCGCACTACTTCTTCACCGCCGCCGCGGCGTGCGTTTGCAGCTCCCTGCGCATGTGCGAGGAGACCGTGCTGGTGAGCCCCGACCGCTGAATCAGCAGAATCACGAACAAGTCCTGATTCGGATCCATCCAGCCTTCCGTGCCGAACGCTCCACTGTGGCCGTACGAGCCGGCCGAGAGCATTTCCGTCACACCTTGAGGCTTGATGATGACCTCGACGCCGAGCCCGAAACCGGTGCCGGGCGAGAATCCGGCCGGAAGATTGTCCGTGTGCAAACTGGTCATCTGCTTCAGACTCTCGGGCTTCAGAATTCGCCGGCCATTCAACTCGCCTTGGTTCAGCATCATCCGATAGAACTTGGCCAGGTCGCTCCCGGTGGAGTACAGGCCGCCCCCGGGCATGGGGTGCTTGACTACCGCTCCTCGCTGCCACCCGCTCGGTAGGACGGACACGCGAAGGTTCCCGTCGACCTTCTCATAGAGTTCCGCGATGCGCTCCCACAGGTCGCCCTCCGGGTAGAACTTCGTATCCGGCATCCCCAGCGGTTGGAAGATGCGTGTCTTCAGGAAGTCCTCATAGGACATGCCGGAGCGCACTTCAATAACCCGGCCGAGCACGTCGATCCCGAGGCCGCAATACAACCAGCGCGTGCCGGGTTCGAAAATCAGCGGCTGCTGCGAGATGGCGAGTACGCTCTCCGCCAGCGTACGGTCCCGCGTCATGTACATGTCGCGAAGCCCTTCCGGATACTGCGCCGCGAGGCCGGAGGTATGCGTGAGCAAATCCCTGATGGTGATCGGGCGGCTGGGCCTCTTTAGCAAAAGCGATTCCGGCCGCCTCTCCGTCACCAGCATTTGCCCCCTGAACTCCGGCAGATGCTTCTCCACCGGATCGTCTATTCGGAGTTTGCCCTCTTCCTGCAGTTGCATGATGCCGATGGCCGTGATCGGTTTCGTCATCGAAGCAATGCGAAAAACGGCATCATTGGTCATCGGTCGCTTGCCCTCGAGACGGAGATAGCCGACGGCTTCCAGGCTGAGAATCGCATCCCTTCGTCCGACGACCGTGACCGCGCCTGCAATCTCCCGCCGATCGACAAACTGCTGCATCGCCGGGCTGATGCGGTCCAAAGGTGCCTGCGAAAGCAGGATCGTCGGGAGCAGCGCTATCTGGAGCAAGCAGACCACAACGTGACGACGGCTCGGCATCGTAGAGACTCCCGTCAAGTTGAATGCGAGGCGAACCAGTAAGTGAAGGGGCGTCAGCATTTCAGCATCATCGCGCGTACAGCCACGCGCTCGCGCTCGGGCCTTGTCCCTGACCATAGCCCCCAGTGACCAGTACGTGCCCCGACGCCAGCAGCACTGACGCGTTGAACAGGCCCGTGGTCAGCTCGGCGCCCGACGCGACGGACATGCGCCCCGTGGCCGGCGTGTATACCTCGGGCCGAGCCGTGCCGCCGGCGATCAGCACCTCACCACTGGGCAGCAGGATTGACGTCCCGAAGTGCTTGAACCGCGCAAGATTCATCTGCGGGCCGGCAGTGAATGTTCCCGTTCTGGCGTCAAAGATCTCGGTGCTGCGATACAAGCCGCGGTCGTCGCGCTCGTCCGCGCCGCCGTCGATCAGCACGCGCCCGTCGGCGAGCGCAACCGCATCGTGCTTGTGGCGGCGCACGCGCATCGGCCCAGTCGGCGTGAAGCGCCTGGAGACCGGGTCGTAGATCTCGGCGCTCGCGTAGATCGTGATACCCGCCTGCCGCCCCGAATGACCTCCGGCGATCAGCACGCGGCCATCGGGAAGCAGCGTCGCGGTGTGCGACTCGCGCGGGGCGCCCATCGCCCCCGTGGGCGTGAAGCGATCGGTCGCCGGATCATAGAGTTCCGCGCTCGCGAGGAACGTCCAATCATTGCCAGCGCCGCTAACGCCTCCCGCGATGAGCACTTCGCCAGTGCGAAGCAGTACGGCGATGTGGCCCGTCCGAGAGACCGTCATCCGGGCGCTCTGCACGAACCTCCCACTGTCGGGCTCGAAGACCTCACTGCTGCTTGCCGTCGTCGAGCCGCTCCAGCCTCCGGTCAGGAGCACCCGTCCATCGGGCAGCCGGGTTGCGGCGTGGCTCTGGCGCGCTTGGCGCAACGCGAACGTCGGCGCGAATGACCGCGTTGTCGGGTCGAATACCTCCGCCGTCGGTTCGCCGCCGCCGAATCCACCGGCAATCAGCACGCGTCCGTCAGCGAGCGCCGTCGCCGTGTGCGCAGCCCGCGCCGCACGCATTTCCCCGATGACCGATAGCATGCCCGCTGCGGCCGAGGGGGCGCTCGTCTCCTGCGAGGACAGCCCAGCGGACGGGTCGCACGCCGCAAGAACGACCACTGAGGCAAGGATGGTGCGCATCCTACTTGGATGCCGCCCGGGGGTGGAATGCTTGCAAGTCGCCTCCGCTCAGGTCGCATGGCGATCGCCGGGTCGATGCGCGCCGCAACGCCACCGCCTAGTTCTGGCGGAGGGCGGTCAATGGATCCACGCGGGTTGCGCGCAGGGCCGGGATCGCGCAGGCGACGAGCGCCAGTGCCGCCAGCAGCGTCGGGGCGCCGAGCAGCAGGCGCGGATCACCTGTTCCAACACTGAGCGCGCGGACGAACACGTTGGCGAGCGCCGCCAGAATGCGAGCCATGCCAATCGCACCCGCCAGCCCCAGAATGGTCCCGACGCTGACGAGCGCCACGGCCTCGCGCAGCACGAGGAACAACACCTGACTCGTCCGAGCGCCAAGTGCCACGCGAATCCCGATCTCGCGGCGGCGCTGCGCGACGGCGTAAGCGGTCACTCCAGCCAGCCCCAGCGCGGCCAAAACGAGACTGAACACGCCGATGCCGCCGTACGTTTGCAACGCGTACTGCTGCGACGCGCGGCTCTGCCGCAGGTATTCGTCCAGCGTCCGCACGTCGAACGTCGAGAGATTCGGATCGACGGCTTCGATTTCGCGCCTGACGCTGCCGAACGTGGATGCCGCATCGCCCTGCACGACGATCGTGATGCCCCCCGCGGGTGGTCTGGCGACGGTGCGGCGAGTGAGCGGCAGGTACAGCATCGACGACACCAAGCGCAGGCCGTTCCGCTGATCGCGCACGATGCCAACCACTTCATATGTGTGGGCGCCGTCGTTCAGGTGGCCGCCGATCGCATTCCGGAATGGGAATAACTTCCCCGCGGCGCCCTCGTTCAGTATCACCGGCACGGGCCGAGCGCCATTCCCGCTCTCCCGCAGGTCGATGTCCGTGAACTCACGACCAGCAAGAACAGGCTCGTTGAGCACGCTGAAGTAGGCGGAGCCGACACGAATCTCGTTGGCCGGCACCTGAAGTCGTGACCCGTCCTGGGCACCGTTGCTCGTCACCTGGACCGCGGCGTCCTCGTCCTCCTCGGCGTACGGTGGCTGTGTGGCGAGCGCTACGCCGCGTACGCCGGGTACGCCACGCAAGCGACGCAACAGCTCCTCGACCAACGCCTCGCCTCGCTCGGGCGTGTAGCCGTCGCGGGCAGGATCGATCGCCAGCAGGAAGGTGCGGCGCGGGTCGATTCGCGTGCCTACGTCGCTT
This sequence comes from uncultured Gemmatimonadaceae bacterium, assembly GCA_963724885.1. GTDB lineage: Bacteria > Gemmatimonadota > Gemmatimonadetes > Gemmatimonadales > Gemmatimonadaceae > DASPMP01. The sequence continues at coordinate 51,914 of CAVRWG010000006.1, forward strand.
GCCTGGCTCAGCCCGAGGACGAGGAAGCCCGTGATCATGAGGAGCGCCAGGGAGCCGGCGACCTGCGCGACGATCAGCAGGTTGCGGAGCCCTATCCGTCGGTGCCCAGGCAACTGAAGACCGGATCCATCCTTGAGCGCGGGAGTGAAGTCCGCTTTGGTCGCGCGGAGCGCGGGCGCGAGACTGAACAGCACACCGCACGACAGGGCCAGGGCGAACGCAAACCAGGCTGCGCTCCATCCCGGCCGCAGCGTGTCCTCGATCGGTAGCGCGGTCGGGGCGGTGAACTTGAGCCTGAGCGTGACCAGCGCCGACGAGAGCGCGAACCCCAGGACGCCGCCCAGCAGCGACAGCACGACGCCCTCGCACATCAGCTGTCGCACGAGGCGGAAACGGCTCGCGCCAACGGACAGGCGTATCGCCAGTTCACGCCGCCGATGCGCGCCGCGTGCCACGAGCATCGTGCCGAGGTTCATGCACGCGATGGTCATGATCAGCCCCATCAACATGGCAAAAAACGCCGTGAGAAGCGGCTTCACTTCCCGTGGCAACGGCACCATGCCGCCCGCGGCGAGCAGGGGCACGCGTCGCGCGGTGTCGGCGCGCGCGCGGAGCGACGTAGCCTCGGCGGCCAGGCGGCGATTCACGTCCGCCAACACCCCTTCGACGACACCCGCATCGGCACCGGGGGCCAACCGCATGAGGCCGAGGAAATGGCGCGCGTCGCGCTGGTGCAACACATCGCCGGCAAGCTCCGGCGCGACCGCCGGCGATACGGTGAGCGGTACGAACAGCTCGGACGGAGTGACGGGAAGCACCCCGTTGAAATCCTTCGGTGCGACGCCGACGACGGTCACGAGCTGGCCGTTCACGCGCAGCGACCGCCCAACCACGTCGCCGGCCGCGTCGAGGCGATTGCGCCAGAACCGGTCGCTGATCACGACGGCCGGTGCGTCGCCGGGACGGTCCTGCGCCGGATCGAGCACGCGACCCACCTGCGGCCGAACGCCGAGGACCGTGAAGTAGTCTGGAGAGACAATCTGACCAACGACCCGCTCGGGCTTCGCACTCGCGGCATTGCCGAGGCGCACGTTGAAGACGACACCCGGCTGGAAGGCCGCGGCGCCAGTGAACAGCGCGTTCTGCTTCCGGTACGCCTCGACGTCGTGATAGGAGACGGGCTTCTCGGGCATCACGAGACGCTCTGGGCTCGCGACGGCGAGCTGTCGCGAGACAAGTTGCCACTTGGAGCTGTAGACGGCCGTGGTGAGACCCATGCCGATGCCGGTGGACACGATGCCGACGAACGCGAAGCCCGGCGCGTTCCCCAGCGCGCGCAGCGCGTAGCGGACGTCGCCACGGAGCTCGGCGAGGTACTCGATCGGAAGCCGCACGGCGATGTCAGCGATCAGGCGCGCGAGTCCGGCGACGCCTTCGTGGCGCGCCGACCTCATGAGCGTTGCCAACGACGCCGAGCATTACAAACCAGACAAGCGAACTGACCTTCATGAAATTCGTCCTCGCGCGTAGTGAGTTGATCACGTCGCCCGCGAACGGGCGCTAGCGGTCCGAAGTACGCGCCGCCCTGAATCCGTACGCCACGGCGCGCGGTGCGCCGCCCCACGCCGCATAACTTCGCCAGGCAACAGGGCTGTACGGATTGAGCTCGCGGTCGCCGGTGGCGCGCTCCCACGCGCCATCGTAATAGCCGCCGCCGCGATATCCATAGCCACCCGTTTCGTGATCACCCATGGGCCAGTCGGCATTCGTCGCCATGCCGTATGCGCGAAGCCGCCCGTCCCCATGCGTGCCCTTGAACGCACGTCCCGCCGGATGCCCGGCGCTGACGACCTTTTCCCACACCGAGCCGGCGAGATCCATCACCCAGAAGTACGATGCGCCGAACACCTCGCGATTTTCGTCCGTGAGCCGTGACTCGTCGGCGTCGCCCGCGGTGGCCAGGTCGCCGTCGGGGCCGATGCGGCGCAAAAGACGTGTCTTGGTATTTGTGCCCCACGGGTAGTCCAACGGCACGGGCTCAACGGGTCCACGGGCAGCCTTCGTGAACTCGAACTCGGTCATCGGACGCAACCCCGCCCAATCCGCGAACGCAGTTCCATCGTCCCAACTCGTCCAGTTCGCTGGTCGGTTCGGACTGTCGGCGACATACCGCCTGCCCTCGAGGCGAATCGTGCCGCGCTCGTCACGATAGCCGAACCCCGCGTTGGGCGCGCGGAAGAACGTGGCCTGCACGTCGCCGCCGCTGAGAAAGTCCGCGTACTGCCCCTGGAGGATCTCGTACTTCATTACATAGAACGCACGAGTGCCCTTGGGAAACTCCGCGGGGATCGGACCCAGTCGGTCGCCCTCGAACTGCGGAGACGTTGTCCTGTAGTAGAGCGCGTCCTGCGTCGGACCGACCGGAATCGCCGCTTCCGACATGACACGGTATTGCGCAGCCGGTGCGCCCGACGCGTCCGACCGAAAGAAGGCGGCGCGCTCGAGGGACTTGGGGTCCAGGTCGCCGAGGCTGAACGGACCGGCGGGGATGTACACCATCTCGATGCCGTGAACGCTCGCCACGAGCTCCGTTGCGGCGCGGTCGCGCTCTGACAGCGACGCGGGATCCAGCTCGAGCGTCATCTCGCCCGCAATGTCGCCGCGATACGTGGCATCCGGACCGCAGAACGCGCCGATCCTGTCGGCACTCACCTCACAGAAGACCCCGGTCGATGGCGCGCGCATGGAAACGGAGAGCACGCGAGCGTGCGTCCAGGGCCCGCCCTGGCGCGGCCGGACCTTGGCGAACAACCAGGCCGCGTCATGATTGCGCGCGTTGCGCCACGCGTTCTTCCAGGCAACCGACGCGGTCACGCGCAGCGCACCAGTCGCCGCCACGCGTTCGACTCGGCCCGTCTCGACGCGGAGATCGGTCGCGGTCGCGACACTCGGCGACACGCCGCCGAGCGCGAGAACGCCGGCGAGTGCCCGGCGCGCCACCGTCATGGCGTTTTCGCGGCCTGATTGACGCGGGGTCCCGGTGACTGCCACAGCACGTGCGTGATCATCCACCGCCCGTCAAACTTGCCCAGAAGTACGTAGTCGGTTCCCCACCACGCCGTGACCTTGGCACTCGCCGTTTGATCGAGGACGTCGAGCAGCTGCACGCCCTTGGGCGCGTCGGCGGGAGCCGGCTGGTTGCGTGCCTTGATGCTGCGCGCGTAGTCCAGAAAAGACTTCCAGGTCATCTGACTCGCCGCGTTGTAGCGCGTCGAGTCGCGCGGCCGCGAGAAGCCGAGCTTGTAAACGTCCGGCCGTATGCTTCGCATCAGCTTGGCGCTGTCACCCTCGTAGAACCCTTCGATGTAGTCGAGCAGCGCCCGCCGAATCGCGGTGCTGTCGGATGCCGACTGCGCCCATGCGCCGTCGAGCGGAGCGTTGATGAGGAACAACAGCACCAGTACGGAGCAACGCCTGGAAAGTCCGCGCATCTGCGCATCTCGTCAGTCGGGGATGGTCAACACTGACGCGAGGACTGCGCACGGCAAATGCGGCGTCGACGAGCTGGTGGCCGGAGTCGGTGAGCCGGTGCTGCGAAGGTCGGTTTGACGGCCGTCTACAGCTTTCTTCCCAGTCTGGGCGCCAGCGCGTCCCTATGCGTCCGGCTCAGCTTCAAGCGCGCGCCTGATGCAAGCACCACTGTATAGTCGCCGTTCGTCAGAGGTTCCAGCGCGTGAATGCGATCTACGTTCACCAGCGTCGTACGGTGAATGCGCGCGAAACGATCCCTCGGCAACTGCGTTTCGATGGACGAGAGCGTGGCGGCGTGGAGGTAGCTGCTTGTCCCACATTGGATCCGGACATAGTCGCCCTCGCTCTTCACCCAATCGATCGCCGCGGGCTCCAGCGCAACGGCGCGACCCCGGTCGCGGACGATGATTCGGTCGAGGCGGTGCGTGCCACGCTCGGCGAGACGCACGACGATGCGGTCCATGGTACGCGCGAAGCGCTCGTCGTCGATCGGCTTCAACAGATAGTCGAACGCCTCCAGCTCATAGGCTCGCAGCGCGCGATCCGCGTGCGCCGTCACGAACACACTGAGGGGTCGCGCCTCGGCCGCCATGCGCTCCAGCAACGCAAAGCCGTCCGCGCCGGGCATCTCGATGTCGAGGAAGACCACGTCCGGATGATGGCGCCGCAGGTCACGGATCCCTTCCTTCGCATCGCCGCTCTCGGCGACGACCTGGACCTGCGGCCAGCGCCCGAGACGCGCCCGAATGCCGCGGCGCGCCAATGGCTCGTCGTCCACGATCGCGGCTCGAATAGTCGCGGACGTCATGACGCGTGCGCCGGCTCGCGTTCCGCAGGCCCGAAGGTTGGCGCGGGTCGCGCTGCGACGGCGGTGAAGGGCATTGCGATACGGGCGTGGTAGCGCGAGCGCACGAAGCCGGCGCTGAACTTGTGAGCAGGTCCGTAGAGTAACTCCAGCCGTTCGCGCACGTTCGCGATGCCGATTCCCCCGTCGGACCTGCGGCGAGGGGGGGCAGCGTCGTTGTCGATCGAGATCTCCACCCACTTGCCGTCCCGCTCGCTCACGAGGCGGCCCGCAATGACGATGGAGCCACCCTGCTCCAGAGAGGCGATTCCGTGGCGAACGGCGTTCTCCACCAGCGGCTGCAGCAGCAGCACGGGAACCGCGGCATACTGCGCCTGTTCGTCCACGTCGAACGCGACTGCCAGGCGGTGCTCGAAGCGAATCCGCTCGATGTCCAGGTAACGACGCGTGAACTCCAGCTCGTCGTGCAGCGACACCGACGCCGTCGTCTCGCGGTGCAGCGTGGAACGGAGGAAATCACCCAGACGCGCGATCATGGCGGAGGCTTCGTCGTTGCGGCGCTCCGTGACCAGCGTCGAGATCGCGTTCAGGGCATTGAAAAAGAAATGCGGGTTGAGCTGGTACCGCAGTGCGCGGAGCCGCGCGTCGGCCGCTTGCTTCTCGGCCACCAGTGCGCGCTCTCGTTCGGCCTGCCAGGCCTGGTGGTGCTTGAAGCCGAGGTACAGGAATCCCCACGCGCCGAGGCTGAAGGCGTAGTAGACGGAGCCATAGAGGAGCTGGAACAGCGACGTGACGGTGCCCGTCTCCCCGAGCATTGCCGCGCCGATGGGAAGCACGAGCACGTTGAACGCGGCGGTCCAGAGGGCGGCCAGCACATACGAAGCGCACACGGATACAGCGACCACCGTGAGCATGCGTGCCTGGCGCGCGATGAGCGGGCGGAGAATCGCGCGCAGCGCCAAGGATGCGCATACACCGAGTGCCGTGAGCAGCACTTTCGAGGTGAGCATGTACGGCAACGGAATGCGTCCCATGCGCGAGAACGCCATGGAGACGTAGAACCCGCTCCAGCCCGCGAGCTGCAGGAGCCAGAAGTTACCGAGCGGTGTGCGCCGCATGGTCCGAATATGTCCTGCGGACCGCGTACGTTGAAGGCTCAGGCCTTGCAACGAATGAAGCCCGATGTGCGCTCTACGACACTTCTGCGGGCCGGAGACCTTCGAAGACGCGCTGCGCGAGTGATCAAGGGCAGGCGCGGTCGTCAATCGGCCGCGTCGGTCCAAGCCATCAATTCCGTCTATCTTGTACTGAAATACCTGCCCCGGAAGAGTACAGGGTCATCGATGTTTTGAAATCTGAACGGTAGCGACTGGTCGCGAAATACTTGCGGTCCCGACTGAAGTTGATAGTGCAAGTGTGGCCCCCCCGAGTCGCCCGAGTTTCCCAACCTTCCAATCACTTGGCCGGCTGCGACCCGATCGCCTACTCTGACCGTGATGGAGCCTTGCTCAGGTGCATCATCACGCTGTATTCGGAGTTACCGTGGTCGATGACGACGGAATTTCCTATATACGCCATGATCGGGTCATGAAGCGTCGCGTACCTAGTGACGTCGGGGCGGTCCCCCGGGCGCGGGTTGTCGCGTATGTCATTGCGGAGATGATCCTCTGCCGTTGGATGCTCCGTTTTGGCACCGGACCCACAGCTCCTCTTGACTTCAAGAGGGCGTGAGGCCATACTCCTCTTGACTTCTAGAGAAGATCATGACCAATCGACATCCGCAGGAGTCCGATGCCCTCCGCGGCAGCATCGACCTCCTGGTCCTCAAGGCGCTCGACCTCCAGCCGATGCACGGCTGGGGCATCGGGCTCCGTATCGAGCAGATCTCGCGCGGCAGGCTCGGCGTGAATCAGGGATCGCTCTACCCCGCCTTGCAACGTCTCGAGCACCACGGGTGGGTCGAAAGCGAGTGGCAGTCCACGGAGAACAACCGTCGCGCGCGCTACTACTCGCTCACACGTGAAGGACGCAAGGCGCTCGGCGAAGAAGTGCACAAATGGAAGCGCTTCGCCGAGACCATGGAGCTCGTACTCGATTCCTGAGGCTGGACGATGATGAGCTGGATCAAGGGACTCAGGGCACGCGCACGGTCGATCTTCGGTGCCGCGGAATCCCGCATGGAGGAGGAATTCAGCTTTCATGTGGAGATGGAGACCCAGCGGCTCGTCGTCGAGCAAGGACTGGCGCATGACGAAGCACGCCGGCGCGCGGTGATTGCATTTGGCGGAATGGACCATCACCGCGAAGCCATGCGCGATGGACGCGGTGCTCGCTGGCTCGATGATTTTGCGGCCGACGTTCGCTACGCGCTGAGAGCGATGCGCCATAGCCCCGGTTTCGCGCTGGCGGTGGCGGTCACGCTTGGCGTCGGCATCGGCGTGAACGGACTCATCTTCGGATACGTCAATACGGTCCTCTTTCGCACCGTTCCAGGTCGCGACACCGAACGGCTCGTGGCGCTTTTCAACACGGATACCAGATCCGGGCTGCTCGACGAGGTGGCATACGAGGACTACCTCGACTTTCGCGATCGGAGCGGCGTGTTCAAGGGATTCGCCGGCATCTGGGGCGCCCCCCTGAACCTCGTGGCCGACGCCGCCAGCGCGGCCGGCGGCACGAGCGACATGGTGTGGGGCGAGATGGTCACCGAGAACTACTTCTCGGTGATCGACATGCGTCCCGCGCTCGGTCGCGTCTTCACGGCCAACGACGCGCCGCAGGGCGCAAATCCGTTCGCCGTCCTGAGCTTCGAATCGTGGCGCACGCGCTTTCGCGGCGACTCGTCCGTCGTCGGCCGCGTCGTGCGTCTCAACGGAACGGAATTCACGATCACGGGCGTCGCCGCCCCCGGATTTCGCGGGATGCGCATGTTCGGCTTTTGGCCCGAGATCTGGGTGCCGGCCGGCATGCACAATGTCGTGCTGCCGGGCTCCACGAATCTCCTGCAGGGGCGCGGCGGCGGCTCGCTCTGGACGTTCGGTCGCATGAACGACGGCTGGGACATCGAGCGCACGGAACGCGCGGCTGCGGTGTTCGCCAGGCAGCTCGCGGCCGCGTACCCGGCCACGAACGCGAATACGGGGATCATGGTCCTCCCGGCCGGCGTCGGCTTCGATCACCCCGCGTACGTGAAGCCGCGCGTGGTGGTTCTCGCCTCCACAATGGGCGTGTTCGCGTCGATCGTCATTCTGCTGATCATCTGCGCCAACCTCGCCAATCTTCAACTGGCGCGCGCGGGCGCCCGGGCTCGCGAGATCGCCGTGCGCCTCTCGCTCGGTTGCTCCCGGGCGCGTCTCACAAGACAGCTCCTCACCGAATCCCTCGTGCTCGCGATTCCCGGCGCGCTGCTGGCCGCCCTGGTCGTGCAGCTCGGTCCCGCAACAGAACCGTACCTGATTCCACATATGCAGTTCCGGATCGGGCTCGACCCCCGTCCCGACCTGCGCGTGGCGGCGTTCACCGCGGTGGTCGGACTCCTGGCCGCCGCGCTCTTTGGCTTGGTGCCCGCGTTGCGGGCTACCCGACCGCAGCTTGTGGCGTCGCTCGCGAGCGTGATCGGTGAGCGCCGGGTTTCGACGCGATCGTCGATGCGGACGCGCGGCTTCCTGGTGGTGAGCCAGATCGCGATGTCCGTCATCCTGCTCGTCGCGGGGATGCTCTTCGTCCGCAGCCTGCACCTCGCCCGGAGCGCAGAGCTCGGCTTCGACGAGCGCGATCGCCTGCTCGTGTCCGTGAACCTGGACCTGCAAGGCTATGACGAAACCAGGGCCCGCAGGTTCTTCGATGAGGTGATCGCGCGCGTGCGCGAGCTTCCGGCGGTTGCGTCCGCCGCATGGGGATTCCCGGTTCCATTCGATAGTCATGGCAGGGGGATGCACTTCCATGTCGAGGGTCTGCAAACCGACACGAGGACGCCGACGGTGCGGGCGGACGTCAACCTGGTCAGCGAAGGATTTGTGTCGGCGCTCGGGCTGCGCCTGCAGGGTGGGCGGGAATTCACCCGAGGCGATTCAGCCAACGCACCCGAGGTGATGGTGGTGAGCCGATCGCTCGCGTCGCGATTCTGGCCTGGAAAGGACCCAATCGGCCAGCGAGCGCGTCGGGGCTCGGCTACCGGTCCTGAGGTCACGGTTGTCGGCGTGGTGGATGACGCGAAGTACGCAGTGATCGGCGGCCCGATGGAACGCCGCATCTATGTCCCGTTGCGCCAGCGCCATCACGGTTGGGAGACGCTCATCGTCCACACGCGGGGCGAGCCGGCGCTCGTGCTGCCGGCGATCCGGCGGGCAGTCGCGAGCTCCGACCCGACGCTCCCGACATTCGGGGTGATGACGATGGAACAGGCCGTCGCCAGCGGGTTCGCGACGTCGCGCAGCGCCGCGCTGATCTCGGGGTTCTTCGGTGGCATCGCCCTGCTCATCGCCGCGGTAGGGCTGTATGCGGTCGTCGCGTCCGGCGTCGTCGAACGCACCCGCGAGATCGGTGTGCGGCTCGCGCTGGGATCCACGCCGGCCGGCGTGCTCCGCTTCGTGATGCAGGGCGGCGCACGACTCGGCGCCCTGGGGCTCGGCGTCGGGCTCGTCGCGTCGTATGCAGTCGCGCGCGCCATGGCAGGGCTGCTCGTCGGGCTCTCGCCCGGCGATCCCATCACGTTCGCGCTCGTCCCGCTGGTGCTAGCGCTAATTGTCGTTGTTGCCACGTACCTGCCTGCGCGGCGCGCCGTGAAGCTCGACCCGGTCGCCGCTTTGAGGAGCGAGTGATGCGCCTTATTGCGATCATCGCGGCCCTGTCCGCGTCTGTTCTCCCAGCCCAGCAGGACACGGCGGCCCGCGTCGCGTACGAACAGGGGCGCGCCGCCATGCGGGAGCGCAAAGCCAATGACGCAGTGAAGGCGTTCGAGCGCGCGGTCCAGCTGAATCCCACGAGCTCGGACTATCACCTGTGGCTGGGCTACGCGTATTCGCGGCAGGTCAACGAGGTGAACTTCATCCGCAAGGCCACCATCGGCCGCAAGATCGGCCCGCTGTTCGACAAAGCCGTGGAGCTGGACTCGAACAGCGCGGAGGCCGCCGAGGCGCGCGTTGACTTCTTTCTCGATGCACCCGGGATCGTCGGGGGTAGCGTGGACAAGGCGAAGGCGGAGGCCGAGCGGCTACGCAAGCTCAGCGCGTACCGGTCGGCCTTCGCGCGCGCGAAGATCGCCGAGCGCGAGAAGGATTGGTCGGCAGTCCAAGCGGAGTATACCGCGCTGATCGAAGCCTACCCGGACAGCAGCACACCGTACTACTACTTTGGCCGGGCCGCCGCGCTTTCGGGGAAGGAGCTGTCGCGGGGAGAGGCGACACTCCGGCGGTTCCTTGAAATGCTCGGCGCCACCCAGCCGGAATCGCGTGCGATCGCGCACTTTCGCCTCGGCACGATCCGCGAACGCCAGGGTGACGTGACATCGGCGCGCGCCGAGTACGATTCCGCGATCGCCCTGAATCTGCGCTACGGAGACGCGGTCGCGGCCAGGAAGCGGCTCGGCAAATAAGCGATGGGGCCAGGCCAGCGTTGCGCCTGTCCCCTTAGCGCGACGCCTATACGAATCTGGTATACGCGTCGCACGAGCCTTCGTTTCCGACCGCCCTGGCGCGGAACTCGAAGTAGTCAGTTAAGGGCCCGCGCCGTCCGTCTACCGCTCGCGGTAGTACAGTCGCATAGCAATCGGCACCGCGACGGCGGTTATGATCGCGGACGAGATTAGCACCCACCACACGTCCGACATCACGACGTTGCCGTGTGTCAGGCCCCGGGCCGCGCGCGCGAGCAGCGTGACCGGGTTGCGCCCCACCACCGCCTGCAGCCACCCCGGCATGGTCTCGAGCCGCACGAAGATGTCGCTCGCGAAGGTCAGCGGCATGAGGAAGACGAAGCTCATCGTCATCACCGTCTCGGGCGTCTTCAGCAGCATCCCGACGATGATCCACAGCCACGACAGCGCGAACGCGAACACCAGGATCAGGATCATTGCACCGAAGACACCCGCCAGGCCGTGAGCATTCGTGATGTTAGTGGATCAGTGCTCGCGGGCGAGTCACAGTCACGCGATCGCGCGCCACGCCAGCAGCAACGCCTCGCGCCGGCGGATGGCGGAGTGCCTACAAGCCAACCCAGCGCCGGCGGCATCTAAGGGAATGACCGCAGGGACGTAATATTCCGCCTGCGGTCGGCAATTACTCGGTGATGCCACTTCCGCATGGATGCTGACCGCCATCTCGACCGCCGTGCGGCCGCTCCGGTCGGCCCCACCAGTCCCGCGCCGCGTGGCTGACGAGGCCGGCTTGATCGCCGCACTTCGGTCCGGCGACGAATCGGCGCTCGGCCCGCTGTACGAGCGCTACGCGGCCGTCGTGTATGGCGCGGCACACCGGATCACGGGCTCGCAGGCGGACGCCGAGGATGTGCTCCAGGACGTGTTCGTCGGATTGCCCGAAGCGCTGCGGCGCTATGACGAACGCGGACGGTTGGCCTCCTGGCTCCGCGGCGTCGCCGTGCGTACGGCGCTCATGAAGCTGCGGTCGCGGCGCCGGCTTCGCGAAGAAACGCTCGACAGCGTGGAGGCTATTGCCTCCGCCGCGAACGCGCCGTCCATCACCGATCGCATCACAGCGCGGCTCGCCATCAAGGCGCTGCCCGACAGCCTGCGCGTCGTGTTCATCCTGAAGGAAGTCGAAGGTTATTCACACGCCGAGATCGCCGAGATGCTCGGGGTGAGCAGCGGCGCGTCCGCGGCGAGACTATTGCGCGCCTGGCGGGCGCTGCTCGGAGCGCACAGCTCCAGGGAGACATCACGATGAGAGACGCGTCGCTCCAACGGCTCATCATCGATGCGGTGCGGTCGGAGCTTTCGCCGCCAGCCCGCTCCCCGAAGGCCAGCCTGGAACGGATCTTGGCGCGGCGCGCGGCCGGCGAACGCATCCTCCTGCCGCTGCCCGACGCACCGGAGGCAGGCGCGCGCGAGCGGGGGGGCGGCAGCTCGCTGCGTCGTTCACTGCCGTGGACGGTCGCGCTGATCGCCGGAGCCGCGGCGCTGGCGGCGGCGCTCCCGGGTTCGGCGCTCAGGCGGTGGATCGAGCGACGCGCCGAATCCGCAACGCCGCGAGCGCCGGTCGTCGCGCCGGTCGTCGCGCAGGCCAGTGACACGGTGGCGACGCCCCCCTCCGATGCCGCTGTATCAGGCGTGACGGTTCCGATCGCCGAGGCGGGATGGGTCTCCATCGAGCCGGGCTCCGACTCGCTCCGCGTCCGCTTCCGTCTCACGAACGGGACGGAGCTCGAGGTGCGCGGCATCGGCGGCGCGGCGCGCGCCATCTTCCGGCCGCGCGCCGGCGGCATCGGCGTGACGACATTCGGGGGCGGAGAGATCCAGGTGGACGTGCCCCGCGGCGCCCGCGCGTTCGAGCTGCGCGTCGGCGGCGTGACCTACCTCGCCAAGGAGGGTGCGCGTCTTCGCGTGCTCGCCCCCGACGCCGATACCGTCGGCGCCGACCTCGTGTTTCAGGCCCACGGGTCGAGGAGCGCCAAGCCGTGATGCACAGCTGTACACTCTTCGGTGTCGCGCTGGCCGTCGTCCTCGCGCCGCCGCTGCGGAGCCAGGCACCCGGGGGGGAGGCGTCGGTGGAGGGAGTCGTTCGCGCGGGCGACACCGGTCGGCCGATCTTCGGCGTTGAAGTGCGCGCGATCGCTCCGGGGGGGGGCCGCACCGTTCACACGGATTCCGCCGGCGCCTTCGCGATTCCGAGCCTGCCTCCCGGCAAACTGCGCCTTCAGGCGATCGCGGTCGGCTTCAAGCCGTACGAGGTGACCGTGCGGGTGCCGCGTGAGGGGACGCTGCGTCTCGACATCGCGCTCGAGGTGCGCGTCGCCGAGCTCCCGAACGTGGACGTCAGCGCCGCAAAGCTGGCGACCACCGAGGAAGCTCATGCGCGCGAGCTGTTCGAGCGGCAGGTCCTGCCCGCGGCCACTACGCTATCGAGCAACGAGATGCGATCCATCCCGACCATCGCCGAGCCCGACGTGATGCGCGCGCTCCAGGCGCTCCCCGGCATCGTCGCCATCAACGATCTCGACGCGCAACCCTACGTGCGCGGCGGCTCCAGCGATCAGAACCTGTTTCTCCTGGACGGCGCGCCGGTGTATGGCGCCTACCACCTGTTCGGCATGAACGGCGCCTTCAACCCGGACGCGATCGAGCACGTCGACTTCTTTCGCGGCGCCCGCTCCGCGCGCTACGGCGGCGCTCTGAGCTCCGTCGTCGACATCTCGCAGGCCGAAGCTGGGCCGCGGCGCACCGTCGGAGGACTCAGCCTGATCGGCGCGCGGCTCACGCAACGTGGTTCGATCGGCGAGCACGTGGCCTGGATGGCGTCGGGACGCCGCACGCACACGGACGCGCTGATCGGCGGCCGCATGCCCTTTGGCTTCTACGATGCCCAGACGAAGATTGTCGCCGCCACGGCTGGCCACGAGCTGACGCTCTCCGGTTTCGCTTCAGGAGACCGCTTCGAGATGTTCTTCGACAGCAGCGGTGGCGGTGAGTTCCGGTCGCGCTGGAAGAACGCCGCCGGCTCGGCGCGCTGGCGCACGCCGCGGTGGCGCGGCTGGATCTCGACATCCGCGCTCTGGGCCAGCCGCTACGACGCGACGCTCAACGTCGGAGCGGACGACTCCGCCACGCTCACCGCCGGCCGGCTCGCCGTAAGCGGCGCGCGCTGGGAGCTGGAGCGCGGAAGCGCCGGCGCGCAGCTCAGGGCAGGGACCGAGATCCAGCGGACCCACTCCACGCTCGCGGGCACCGTGACCTCGGGCAGCTATTTCGCCGGCAGGGACGACCGTGCTCTCCTGAGCTCCGCCGCGTATCTCGAGGGGGAACGTCGTGTCGGCGCGGTGCGCGTCGCGCCCGGCGTCCGCGTCGTTCGCGGCGCTTCGAGCGGCGTGCTGGTCGAGCCACGACTCGCCCTGCGGATCGGCATCACGGACGACGTTTCTCTCACGGTCGGCGCGTCGCGCGACCACCAGTTCCTTGCCACACTGCGCGACGAGCGCACGATGCTTCCCGGCCCACAGCTCTGGTTTCTCTCGCGTGACGACGCGCCACCCGCCCGCGCCGACGGGCTCAGTGCCGAGATCACCGCGTGGGCGGGCGACGGCTTCACCGCCTCGCTCGGCGCATACGCCAAACGGCTCAGCGCCGTGCCACACTGGCGTCCGGAGGGTGCCCGCGATCTGTCGAGCGTCTCATACGACAACGGACGCGCCGACGGCATCGAGCTCTCGGTCCGCCGCTTCGGACGGGTCACAAGCGGCTGGCTCGGCTATGCGTACAGCCGCGCGCACTTCGTGGACGCGTCCACCGGCGTGCGGTACGAGCCGGTGTCCGATCGGCGCCATTCGGCAAATGCCGCGCTCGCGACGCGCCCGTTGTGGAACGTCAGCCTGATGACGCAGGCGTCCGTCGGCAGCGGTCTGCCGCTCTGGCCGTTTGTCGGCGACGTGAGCGGGCCGTCCTTTTCGCCCGCCGCGCTTCGCCTCGGAATGGTCAGGCAGAGATTGCTGCCCCTCTGGGGCGATCGGCAGATCCGGCAGCCGACATATGCGCGCGTCGACGTGGGCATTCGGAAACCGTTCGCGTTCCGCGGCGGCTTCATCGAGCCGTACATCAATGTCCAGAATGTCGGCTATCGGGCAAACGTCATCGGGTACAAGACCAGACACGGCTTCAACGACAGTGTCGGTTCCGATGGCAAGGTGCTCCCGGCCGCCACGTACCTCGACCCCATCGCACTGCCCGTCGTGATCATCCCAACCTTCGGCATCGATGTCCGCTTCTAGGCGAATCGCCCTGTCGCTCTCGGCGTCGCTACTGCTGACGTCCTGCGACAATCCAAATCGTCCGCTCCCGGTCCCGACCGTCGAGAGTCTTGGTGTTTTTGTCATACTGGATCCCGATTCGTCCACGCAGGCGATCGTCGTGCGGCAGCAGGGAGGTCGTCCGATGATCGACCTCCACGCGCTCATCCAGACCGGCGGCGCGCTCGCGGCGCAGTCGGACAGTCCGGCGCCGGATTCCGCGACCGCCTATTCGCGTGAGATCGGGCCCTGTCTCCGGCGCTACGGTGGCGACTGGTTCGGCTGGATCCTTCGCTGCGTGAGCGTGCCGTTCACGCCGGCCTACGGCGCGACGTACACCGTGGCAGTCACGTCGCCGAATCGGCCAACGGTCGCGGGGACGACGACGGTGCCGGGCGCGTTCACGGTCGTGTCGCATCACGTCAGCGGGCCGATGCCGGGCGACGTGACGCTCGATGCCACCTGGACGAGCAGCCCCGGCGTGTACCGTTACGTCGTCGCCGTCCGCGGCGGCGTCGACACGGGAGGTCCGTCCTGTTATCCCGATGTCGGGTGCTACAGCCGGTGGCACGTCGTGACGCAGGATACGACGATCTCGGTACGCGTCGATCCGACGAACTTCGAGGGCTCAACCTCGCCCTACGAGCTCGTCGTGTACGCAATGGATCGCGCGGTGTTCGAGTACATGATGACGGGGTCGACCAACGACTTCTTTCCTGTGCCGCCGGCGCAGAACGCCACCGGCGGACATGGGGCGATCGGCGCCTGGGTGCAGAGGACGGTGCCGATTCCCTGAACTCCGGCGAGGCTATAGGCGAAATCGATGTTCCTGCTTGGATCTTTCCTCATCGCGCAGATCGCCATCGCGCAGCAGGGCGAGCGACCCGATGTCGCCGCCCTGGTGTCGCGCGCGCGGGCGGCGCGCTACCAGCAGCATTCGTCTCTCGCCGAGTACCGGGCGATCGCGAGACAGCGCATGTCCGCGAGCATCGGCCTGGCGCGCGGAAGCGGCTCGGCGATCACGGCCGTCGCTCGGGATCGGCTGGCGGCACGCGTCGAGAGTGTCTCGCGTGTCGGCTGGCATCACGAGCTGGGCGCGTGGGGCGAGATCCTCGGCGCGCGCAGCGTCGTTCCCATCATCGGCGGAACGGACCCCGAGCCCGCGGACGACGACGTTGCGCTCGTGGTGCCGTACTATCCCGGCCGCGATCGACTGTGGCCCATCGGCGAGATGCGCGAAGCGTTCTCGCGGGCAGACGAGTGGGTGAAGCATCCGCTGGATCGCGGCGCCGATTCGCTGTACGCGTTCGCGATCGGCGACTCGGTGGCCATTCGTCTCCCGGATCAGTCCGTCGTGCGCCTTCGTGAGATTCGCGTACGGCCGCGCCGGCCCGCGTCGCGACTCATCGTCGGCTCGCTGTGGGTGGACATCGAAACCGGAGCACTGGTGCGAGCTGCCTATCGGCCGTCTCTCCCGATGGACCTCTGGCCCCTGATGCAGAGCGAGATGTCCCTCGACGAGGAGTCGAACGTCCAGCGCTTCGGCCCCTTCACCGGCATCATCCGCGAGATTGTCATCGAGCACGGCCTGTATCAGCGACGCTTCTGGCTGCCGCTCACGCGTGTCGCCACGGCGGAAGGAACGGCCAGGGGCGGGCGCGTCGTGGTTTCGATCACTCAGACGTTCCGCTACGAGCATGTGGCGGCAACGCCGGAAGGAACCGTCGCCAAGCCGCCGACCATTCCGCCGCCGGACATCGATCCTCACACGGGCCGCGTGCGACGACCCAGATGGCACGGCGTCGACGACCGCGACGGGCGGTGCCGACCGCGCGGCGACGAGAGCGCCGTTTTCTCCGCCGACTCGCTGCTGCGGGACGAGTCGCTCAGCATCATGTACGCCGACGGCGTGCGCTTTCGCGTGCTGCTGCCGTGCCAGCGCAATGACCTGCTCCGTTCGCCGCATCTGACGGGCTCGATCTACGAGAGCGACGAGGAACTGTTCTCCGAGACGGACCTCAGGGCCCTGCGACGCGACGCCGAAGGAGCGCTGGCGCTGTCGCGCCAGGCGGGATGGAATCCACGGCCGGCTGTACTGCGGTACGGACTCGATGCCGCGCTGCTGCGATACAACCGCATCGAGGGGCTGTCTGCCGGACTCCAGGTAACACGGGTCCTCGGGAACGGCTACGACGTGCTGGCCGAGGCACGCATTGGGACCGCCGACCTCCAGCCGAACGCCGAAGTGACGCTCGCGCGCTCGAACGTCAGGACGAAAGTGGCGGGCGCAGTGTATCGACGTCTGGCGACGGCGAACGACTGGGGAAATCCCTTCGCCGTTGGGGCCTCGGTGTCCGCCGTGCTGTTCGGCCGGGACGAAGGTTTCTACTATCGGACGCTGGGCACGGAACTGACGGGCACGCATCGCCGAACCATCCGGAGCGCGCAGCTGTCATGGCGCCTCTTCGCGGAGCGACACGACTCGGCGCGCGTGGAGACGCGCGCGTCGCTGGCGAGGGCGCTGAACAGCGTGACGTTCGGGCCCAACATCCAGGCTCGCTCCGGCTACTTCTCGGGAGCCGCGGGCAGCGTCGGCAGGGCATGGGGGATGGATCCCCGCGGGACGCGCGCCACGGTGAGCGTCAGGGCCGAAGCCGCTGGCGGAGAAGACGAATACGCGCGGCTGGCGTCCGACATCATCTTGCTCCGTGGTCTGCCGAAGGGCATTCAGGCGTCACTCACGTCCGGGGCCGGTACGTCGTTTGGAGACCTGCCGCCGCAACGCATGTGGTACCTCGGTGGCGCGCACACCATTCGCGGACAGCGTCCGGGCGCGGCGAACGGCGACGCGTTCTGGTTGTCGCGCGCCGAGCTGTCGAGGGGACATCCGCTGATCCGGCCCGCGCTGTTCGCCGATCTGGGATGGGCGGGCGCGCGCGAGCGCTGGGACACAGTCCGTCCAGTCGCCGGGGCCGGCGTAGGCGCTGCGGCGCTCGACGGGCTGATGCGTCTGGACATTGCGCGCAACGTCCGCGGCCGTAGTCGCTGGACCGCATACCTGTATCTCGACCCGCGCTGAACTACGCGCGCCGCAGACTGCTTTCCGTCTTTGTGTCAGGCAAGGAGTTCGCGGTAGAGGTCCAGCGTCAGTTCGGCGATATGCCGCCAACTGAACTCCTCGACTGCGCGTTTCCGCGCCGCTTTTCCCATCGCGATTCGCCGCCCCTCGTCTGCCAGTAGCGCGTTGACTGCCGCGGCGAGGTCGCGCGAGTAGCCGGCCGGGTCGCGCGGCTCAGGCGACCCGCCGCCCTCCGGTTCGAAAGGCACCAGGAGGCCGGTTTAGCCGTGCACCACGAGCCTGCCCCTAGACTTCCGACCGCATAGCGACGAGCGGATCGATTCGTGCCGCACGCAACGCGGGGATCGCACTGGCCAGAAACGCCACAACCATCAGTGTCCCGGTCGCGCCGGCCAGAAGCCACGCGCTTTGTGCGCCGATCCCGACCAGGAATGTCGCCACCAAACGGCTCGCGGCCAGCGCCAGCGGAACGCCGAAAAGAATACCGAGCACGAGCATTCCCAAGGATCCCAAGACTACCTGTCCTGCGACGTGCAGCTCGCTCGCTCCCAAGGCCATCCTCAGGCCAATTTCGGTGACGCGGCGGGAAACGCCGTAGTTCACGACGCCGAAGAGCCCGACGGCGGCAAGCCCGAGTGCTACCACCGCGAAGACGATTGCCAGTCCAGCCGCCAACCGTTCACGAGCCAACGACGAATCGAGTGACTCCTCCATCGCCAGCATTCGTTCCACGCGGAGATTCGGGAACTGCGCTGTGATGGCGCGACGCAACTGCGCCGCGGTCGACGCCGGGTCGCCCGCCGTGCGCACCACCGCGACGAGGAACGGCCATGTGCTCCACTGCGCCGCAGGAACGTAGAGCATCGGTTCCGCGGCATCACGGAGATTGCCATAGCGAACGTCGTCAACGACGCCAACGATCGTGGCGGTGGAGCTCGACGGTCCTTCTCCAATAGTGATCGATGAACCCAAGGCGGCGCGGCCCGCGAAGTAGCGCCTTGTGAAGGCTGTGTTGACGATGCTGACTGACGTGCTGCCGGCTCGGTCAACTTCCGCGAAGTCCCGGCCTCCGCGAATCGCGACGCCGAGGGTTCGGAAGTAGCCCGGCGTCGCGAGATTGAAAAGGGTCGCGCGCGACTCGCCAGGTGCCGCGACATAGCCGGCTACGTCTACCAACTGCGTGGTGGTTCGGCCCCCGTAGCTGGGAGTCAGTGCCGACATTCCCGCGGTCTGAACACCAGGCAGGGCGCGGAGTCGCCCGAGCAACTCCTGATGCAGCGGGATGATCCCCGTGCTTTCCATGGGAGTCTGACGTGTGTCGACCGTCGCGAGGACCGTGATCAACGACGTGTCGAAACCGACGTCCAGATTTCGCAGATTGCGAAGAGTCGCGCCTAACAAGCCGGCGCAACTCACCAGAACGAGCGCAAGCGCCACCTGAGTCGCGACCAGCAATTGTCCCAAACCACCAGGCCGCGCGCCGGTACGTGTATAAGCGTGCGTCCTGAGTCGCGCGAACAGGTCGGTGCGAGCGGCTCTCACCGCCGGGATGACGCCGAAGATCAGAACGCATGCAACTGACACCGCTCCCGTGAACTGGAGGAGGGCCGGCTTCATCTCGAAACCCACGAACCCCGAAAGGATCGTGAGGTTCGGCGGCAGGTTTCGAACGAGTCCGTCCGTGCCGAACCAAGCCAATACGAACCCCAGTACGCCACCCAGCGCCGCGAGCATCAGCGCCTCCGTCAACAGTTGGCGAATGATGCGGCTTCGTGGCGCCCCAATTGACAGCCGAACTGCGAGCTCGCGACTCCGAGTGTCGGCGCGTATCAGGAGGAGGCACCCAACGTTGGCGCACGCGATCAGCAGCACCGCCACCACGCCGGCCATCAGCACCAGTAGCAATTGCGCGTACGCTCCACGTATGTCGAACTTTCCTGTTGGAACGCCGTGGCTGATCTCCACGAGTCGCGCCTCTGCCGCCGGTAGGGCACCGCTCCTGCTCCGTGCGCCCAGCCGACCCTCCGCACAACAGCGCGCGAATGTGGCTGCGACCGCTGCATTCGCGGCGGCAAACGTTGCGTCGTCGGTCAGTCGCCCAATTACGGTGACGTTGCCTGCATCGGCGCGCGGATCTGGGAGTCCGAGCAGACGCGCGGTTGAC
Organism: uncultured Gemmatimonadaceae bacterium; assembly: GCA_963724885.1. Taxonomy (GTDB): domain Bacteria; phylum Gemmatimonadota; class Gemmatimonadetes; order Gemmatimonadales; family Gemmatimonadaceae; genus DASPMP01. The sequence continues at coordinate 71,444 of CAVRWG010000006.1, forward strand.
GTCGGGACGGACATCCCGAACGCGCCGGGGAAGTAGAGTCCGCGATACGATTTCGGAGCGACGCCGACGATCGTGAACGCCACGCCTCGCAGGGATGCGATCGACCCAACTGCGCCTGGGTCGCGGGCGAACACGCGCTCCCAGTCGGCCTCCGAGATGATGAGCACGGGTCGAGACTCGAGCTCGTCGTCCGACGTGATCATCCGACCAGCGAGCGGTCGCACGCCGAGCGTCGCAAAGAAATCCCCGGCTACGAGATCGAGGTTCGACTCGAACCGATGGCCACGCATCTCGACGCCTACGGTACTGCGTTGAAATGACGCGAGTCGCACGCCAGGAGCGTGTCGCAGCGCGTCGAGTTCCGCGAGGGTAAACCCCCCAAGTGCGTTGTTCTTGGCCACGGGGTTGGCCAACCGCCGCTCGACTCCGACCAGTTGAGTTGGTTTTGGTAAAGCAAGCGGCTCGAGCAGTACGCCGTAGATCAGTCCAAAGATCGCCGTATTCGCGCCGATCCCGAGCGCCAGCGAAATTGCGGCCGTCACGGTGAATGCCGGCGACCGAAGCAATGACCGCCAACCGTACCGCAGGTCTTGTATCAAGACGTCGATCCAGCCAAGCAGCGTTTGTCGCCGGGTCTCCTCCCGATACCAATCGGGTTGGCCGAAGCGCAGACGCGCTTGGCGCTTGGCAGCTTGCACCGAGGGACCCTGTTGGGCCGCATCGAGATCGAGGTGCAGCCGGACCTCTTCGTCCAGCTCACGCTGCCATGTGCCCGGCCGGAGCAAGGGCCGTAGACGATGTACGAGCGCATCGAACAGGGACACGGCTGCCCTCAGGAGTCGGCCAGTACGCGCGCGATCGCCGACGCCATGCGCCAGTACCCAGTGACTTCCTCGCCCAGTTGGCGCCGTCCAGATGCCGTGATCGTGTAATACCGCGCCCGGCGGCCGGTCGGCGACTTGCCCCACCTCGACGTTACCCAGCCGCGGGCTTGGAGCCGCTCCAGCGCCGGGTAGAGGGACCCGTGCTCGATCCGAAGCTCGTCGGCCGAGATGCGCTCGATGTGTTGCGCGATGGCGTACCCGTGCATGCGCCCGAGGGACAGGGTTCGAAGCACGAGCATGTCGAGTGTCCCGCGAACGAGTTCGCGTCTGCCGAGAGCCGCGTCAGTCATTTCTTTCCCTTCTTAACGGCCGTCCATTTGCCAGGGCCCGCGGCAAGGCTGACCGACCCTGACATCCGGGTTGGGGATTGAATCGTCCCGCGGTACGAAGTCCGGTACGGGGCCCCGGACTGATCCTTGCCCTCGACGTCAAACACGACTGTGTCACCGACTACCGCGCCGGCAACCTTGGCGTCACCCTGTGAGCCAGTCAGTGAATCCCCAGCCTGCGCGAAAACGAGCGTCAAGGTCACGTTCTGGGGTCCGCTCGGGTCGTCCGCGCTCACCCGAAAGGACCAGGAACCGGAAAGGTCGGCCACGGGTTGCGCGCCGACGGCTGCGAGCGAGAGTCCCAGCGCAAGCGCTGCGATCGATCGAGTCAGCATGTCAGACTCCTTGTTCGTGACACGGAGAAACACTGACATATAAATGTCCTACCTGTCAAGGCCCCTGGGCGCCGAGAAGCGATATCTAGACAGCCTACGTATATCCGCAGTCGGCGCGAATGGCAGCAAGACAGCTGCGGGAAGAAGGCGGCGCATAGTGCCGAAGGTGAGGGCATCATGCACGAGCCGCAATTGGGGCGGTGTCGGAGACTGTGGCCCTAACAATTGAGCAACGGGCCTAATCGGATGAGTTTAGGTGGTGAACTACGGTGCGGCGCCCTTCACCGTTTCTATTGCGTAGTGGGATGGGCTACACTGTTATGCCCGCTCAACAATCGTGTAACGGCTATTCAAAACATCTGAATGTCTTGACTCTCTGGCGAATGACGCACGATGGCCGCCGGAATGACGCCGCGGTGACGCTTTCGGCGAACGTTCGCCTTAGATGATACTAACGCGACTCAACACACGCTTGACATTCGTTAGGATCGCACAATCTTCTTTACCGGCGACAGTTGAGGGAAGCGAGGGCTCGGGTCGCAGTGCACTCGCAATGCAGGCGTATCTCATTCCGCGAAAGGCCAAGGTCGTCGCGCGTAGCCAACTGAGGTGGTACGCGCAGTCCGAGTCGCATTGTGAGGTTGCGTGGCGCAAGGCCGTGGACGACGACGTCCTCATAACAGACACCCTCACGTAGACACAGGGGGAGCGATGTCGAATCGTTGGCGAAGTTGCATTTCCTTTGCAGCGGCGATGGTCGCAGCAGCCGGATGTTCGGAGGGAATCGAGAAGGCCCCAACCACAGCCCAGGTCGGGGGCATCAGGGGCATGGTGACGCCGGCAGTTGCGGCACAGCTCACGCAAGACGGCGCGTTTGCGAACATAACCGCGTCAGATCTGCGTGGCCTTCACACAATCACGCCCGAACAAGCGGCTGAGCTTGCGGTCGCACACATGCGCGAGGTCGGACCACAAATCCGCGAACACGTGGAGGGGATACACGGCGCGCCGGTTGACTTTACGCAGCTAACAGCTGAACCGGGGATCATTCTCGCCGAATCACCGAGCACTGACTTACCCGAGAGCGCCGGCGCGGCTGCACGGCGGCATTTTGGAGATTACTACCTCGTCACTTTGCGATCCGCGAATCGCCAAGTGGTTAGGCTCGCTGTCTCCGCTTACGCGTCACACTTCCAAGTGACGCCAACTGGCGGGCCTGGACTTGGAGACGGCGGCAACGATTTCCGCACATGGGTGATCTCCCAATCCGGTGAGGGCCAGCCGCAACTATCAGCCGAGGCTGTTGTCCAACATGCCTTCAAATCCTTCCGGAGGCGAATTGCCGCGGCGCCACACTTCGTGCGGCAAGGTGTCGACTATGCGCCGCAGCTTGGGAATTGGCGCGTGCAGTTCGAGGCGCCGGTGACCGTTTCCAGGCCGAGCGACAACAAGCGCATTGAGGCTAGCGTGCTATACCTGGATCGTCTGGGCAACTTTGGGATTCCTGTCGGTGAGCAACGCGGCGCGCGGTTTCGCCTGAGATCGACTGGCGCACAAGCAGCGAAGGATCTGGCGATTCCGGCCCGGCCGAACATGGCCACCGCATTCACAACGGTTGTTCCGCGTTAACTCACCCTCGGAGGGTAAATTATGCGCAAGCATTTGCGGACGGCCGTCACCGTCGCTGTTGCGTTGGCGTCCTTTGGTTGCAGTGGGATCATTGATGGTCCCCACGGCAGTCATCCTCCCGGATGCACTTACAGCCACAACACGCTCTGGCAGCAAAACATCAATTTCACAATCAACCACAGCGATCCACGGACTTGCCCTGCTGCGCTTCCGGGTGGGGGAGTTCCTCAGTACGGCGCCGCGCTTTCCAGCTCGGCGGTGATCTTTGACAACACGGTGACTTACCCAAACGATGCGAATACGAGCTCTCTGGCTATCGGCGCGTATGACGGAGCGTCAGCATTTCCGCAGCAGTGCATAGGCCTACTGGGGGACCCGCCTGGTGGCGGTATCACGAACCCAATTACGGCGTACTTTTATTGGGGACAGCCACCCCAAGGCCAGAACGGTTATAGCTGGCGAGCAGAGGGAACTATTACATTCACTAGGCTTGAAACCCCAGATTACCTTTGCTTCACCGTTGAGCTCGACTCGTCACCAATCGATCCTGCTCGGGCTCGAATAATGGTGAACTACTATGGCGAGCAGCTCTGAAACAAGTGATAAGGTCTTGAGACCTTGCACCGTTCATGACCCCTGGCCTTCTGACGCAACAGAGGGATGCGCACGGCATCGGTGCGCATCCCTCGCCGACGGCGGCCCCAAGCAGTTTGGTTGAGTAAGCAAAAGCCGACGCCGCGGCCGAACTCCGGCGCGTTAGCCTTCAGCACGTTGATATGACCGCATTGCGCACTGCGCCCTGGACGCTAACAACCGTTCAGTTGTTGCTCGCCGTCGCCTGTGCCGCCGACGGTCCCCAGCAATCGATGGGCTTCGCGCAGGCGCGCCCAGAATGGTTAGCGGGAAATGCCGCCGCTGCCCTTCGGCCTGACGGCCGCCTCGAATTGCCATTGCCGCGCACACGTGGGCCGAGAGAGATCGGTGAGCGCGACGCGCGTGCCCAGGCCGTCGCATGGAGCAAAGGCGTTGCCACATCAATCGGCAACCTGCGCGAAACCTTGGAGCGAAGCCACGGAGCGCCGATTGACTTCGCTAACCTGGTGGATTGTGACAGGTTGTACTACGTAGAATCGGTATCTGAACCGGTGCCCGAAGGCGCTGCGCCGTGGATTCATAACGCGCTCGGACCGCGTTGGCTGATCCGCTTGTGTAGTGGGCCGTCGAGTGTCCCAGCGGTGTTGGCACTCGCCGCCAACTCCGATCTGACTATCGAGAACGGTCAGTTACGGTTTCCATCCAACAGCGGGGCGTGGTTTCAAAGTTGGGGGACCGAGCCGGGGACGCTTCCGCTCCCGCTTGAACCCGAAGCCGCCATCGGATTCGCCTTTCGCGCGACTGGTCAACGTGTTACCGAAGTACCGTCCCTTGTCGAACGAAACGTGGGTGATGGGCCAGCCAGCGTCGTCGCGCAATGCGCGTTTTGGAATCTCACTCTCGAGAATCCAGTGCGCGGGGTTGGAGTCATAACTGGGGCAGAGTATGAAACGCGCCAGCTGCGTGTTGGCCGCGAGGGTTGCGCAACCTCCGATACGGCCTTGTACGTTGCGCTTGCGACGCAACCCGACACCGCTAGAAGCATCGTCTACGATTTCTACCTTCCAGATGGGAGCAGTCGGCGAGACACGGTGCGGGTCCAGCTCCTCTCGCCCTATCGCTTCGAGCAGTTTCAGATTCGCTCGCCCTGAAGCGCCTTCAGCTGTCGAGCCCGAAATGTCCGTCAGCTCCGGCCGATTAGGACCGGCCGCGAACGTGGCTGTGAATTGTTAGGAGTCCTTAACCGAGCTGGCGACTCAGCTGAGTGCTGTGAGTCCTGCGGCACGTCTTGCGGGCAATAGACGGCAACGTTACGGTAGCCCGCCCATCACAGGGAGCGTTGGATGCCCACGCCGTTGTCGGACTAGTGCCGCCATGCCACTTGCTCTCATCATTCTGATCGTTGGAGTTGTTTTCGCGATCATTGGCATCGGCTTGACCTTTCGACAAGCCGACGCCGGGCAGCATACGATCGACTTGAAGGTTGCCAAAGTGTCCGTGTCAGGCAGCGCGGCGCTCGTCATCGTTATGGGAGGGTTGCTGATATACCTCTCGACCGAAATAGCCCCCAGCCGATCATTCAGAGCTGATACATCTGAAGCAGCGCCGAGTACCGCGGCAGTTACTCCGGCAGGTACTCCGGCAGATACGCAGGGTGCTCCGGGACCCGCGGTGCAGTCACCCTTACCCGACGTCAGGCTGTTGACTTGGTATCGAGATCAGGACGGCGACGGGTTTGGTGACGCGAGCGCGGTGCGGCGCGCAGCGACTCAGCCACCACGTTACGTCGCCCGCGCGGGCGATTGCTTTGATCGAAATCCTCAGGTGAAACCACAGCAGCGAGCCTCCTTCGCCTCGCACCGGGGAGATGGGAGCTTCGACTATGACTGTGACGGCCGCGCGGTGCTTGTTTGGACTGCCGTGCGACAGGAAGGGACATTCCCCAACTGTGACCCGACAAAGCGCCTGGGATGGGAACCGCCGGTGCCGAAATGCGGGCAGACCGGCCGCTGGCTGATCGATAGCGACGTTCGCGCCTTCCCGCCGCAGTGCAGGCAGGAGTACGCGACACGCACGCAAAAATGTCGGTAGGAGCTGTCTAGTTCAGCGATTGAGCTGCAGTCCCACCATCATTACCACCTGAGATTCCCCAATCGGGTCCACTATGTACCTCCTCCTCACCTGGACCATCGAGGCCGGCCCGAACGACCCTGCGCTCATCGAGGCCGGCGCGTCGCCAGCAGAATCAGCGGCGTCACTGCCAGCGCGGCCACCAGCGCCAGAATCGGGAAACCCCACGCCTGCACGATCACTCCGGACAGTGCGCCGGCCGTAGCGCCAGCCAGTCCCATCGTAGCGTCCGATAACCCTTGAGCCGACACGCGCAGCTCGGCCGGGACGGACTCGCTCAGCAGCGTGGACCCCGCGACCATCGTCGCTGACCAGCCCAAGCCGAGCACCGCCAATCCGATCGCGAGACGCATCTGGTCGTGCCCCGCGCGCCCCGACAGCGCACACGCCGCGAGCAGCAGGGCAGCGCCTGCCAGAATCACCGGACGACGGCCAAAGCGATCCGTACACCAGCCGACGACCGGTGAAAACGCATACATGCCGGCGACGTGGAGGCTGATGACGACGCCGACGATGCGCAGGGTGTCCGCCGCGTTGTGTCCGGCACCGCGGATATGGACGGGCGTCATCGCCATGACGCCAACCATCACGAGGTGACCCACCGCTACAGCGGTCACGCCGAGGCGGGCCTCCCGATTGGATAGTACAGCTCGCAACGCGACGCGCATCCCGGCATCACGTTGCGCTGAGCCCTCGTCCGGCCGCGCCGCAACGCGTCTGGCGAGTCTCGCGGGGTCGGGGCGCATCAGCAACAGGAGAATCACGGCGGCAGACACGAGCAGCACCGCCGAGAAAAAAAACGGCCCGGCGAGTGGCGGGATGCCGTAGCGCTGGACCGCAACGCCGGCGGACGCGGCAAGATTCGGCCCGGCGACGGCGCCGATCGTCGTGGCCCAGACGATCCACGCGAGGTGACGCCCGCGAAGCGCCGGCGGCGCGAGATCGACTGCCGCGTAGCGCGCCTGCAGATTCGCCGCGGTACCGCCACCGAACACGAAGAAGCCGGCGAACAGCAGCAGTGTCGAGCTATGCGCCGCCGCCATGACGACGACGAGCGAGCCTGCCGCTGCGACGAAATACCCCGACGCCAGGCTCGGCCGCCGGCCGGCGCGGCGAACGATTGCCGTCGAGGGGAACGCGAACAGCGCGGCGCCGATGACCATGGCGCTCTGCGCGAGACCTGACACCGCAACACCAGCCATCTCCGCGGCAAGCAGCGCCCCAACAGACGCGGCGATCGACACACCCATGCCGCTGACGATCTGCGTCGCGAAGAGCAGGCGCAGGGTGCGGCGCTGTACGGCCGCGACGTCGGCGGCCCGCGGCGAAGCCTCGCTCGTGGGGCGCGACGTCTCTTCGAGAGCAGTCAGTGGCATGCCTGCAAGCTATGCAACCGGTCCGACGTCGAAATCCGGAACGCTCCAGCAACATCCAGGGAACGCGACGACCGTAACATGCGGATCCGGAGCAAGATCTTGAGCCGCGTCTCCTTGAGATGGAATGGAATAGGGCGTGTAACGATCAACGCGCTGCGCCTACGGCGTTCCGAGCAGCGAGGAATCGGATCCCAGCTTCGGGATCGCGTTTGCCTTCAACTTCGGATCAGCTCCCAAGTCGTCGCACCCGTCTCAGGTAGGCGGAGTCTCCTGGAAGCGTGACGAGGAGCTGAGCCTGATCGGCGTTATGCGATGGCGGCTCGGGCTCGGCCCGCGAAATTGTAACGCTGATTACGCTGGGGACGCTGAAACCGCACGCGGCACTGCAAGGGAACGATGTGTGGTAGTGCAGCGTGCTGTTTCAGCGATTTCCGCGTCGTCAGCGATAGCCTTCGGGCGCCAGGGGCTCTCGTCGCGCCCTACGGCCACCACGCGACGCCGATCTTGAGCCGCGTCGATGTCGCCTCGATGTCGAGGTCGTGGATCGTGACGTTCCCGATGTTCCGGTCCTCGAAGCGTCCGGCCGTGAGCTTGATCAGCGATTCGATGGCGATCTTCTGCGTCACGTAGTACGCCACGCCGCCCCCCAGGGAAAACGACCCGCCGCTGAACTTGATCGTTCCCACGTTGTCGCCATCCAGCACGGCGTCATCCACCTCCACCGCGCGCACGCCCACCGCCGCCTCGAGGAAGGGCACCCAGCGCCGCAGCGAGTTCGCGAAGCTGTAGCGCAAGCCGAGGTCGAGGTGTGCCATGCTCCAGTAGCCGCCGAATTCGGGGTTGGCCACGTCGAACACGATGGCGTCGATCTCGATGTAGGGGGCGAAGCGACGATTGAAGCCGTAGCCGGCGCGCAGGCCTAAGCCGCCGCCTCCGTCCGGGTCCGCGTCGTCCACCGACAGCGCCGCGCCCTGCAGGTGCGCCGCCACCGCGAAGCCACGCGTCGTGGAACGTTGCGCAAGCGCCGAAGGGGCCGCCACGCCCGCCGCGAAAACGGCGAGGATGGCGGCCCGACGATAGGCCCGGGCTGAACTCATGTGCACCTCGATTCGGGGAGCTCTACTGCTAGAGGACGATGCCGATCAACACCAGGTCGTCGATGGGATCGACGAGGTCCTCGAGGAGGTCGAACACGTCCTCGGTGACGTCGAATATGCGCCAGAGCACGAGTCCCTCGGAAGCGCTCAGCGCGCCGCCCGACGGCGTGGTGAAGACCGCGGCGCCGTCACGACCCGCCACATTTGCGAATGGCCTGTCGTTCAACTCGATGACGCCAGCGAGGTCGCCAAGGTCGTTTGCCACGTCCACCCGGAACGACTGCGACCCGTGCCGCGTGCTCAGGTCCACCGTAGTATGCTCCGCACCGTTGACCTTCACCGAATTGACGTCGCCTTCAACGCGGAAGCCGCGCGATGCCATGCCAAGGTCGAAGGCGACGCTGCCGTGCTCTGTTCCGTTGGCGTTCTGGCCGCGCGCATCGATCTCGAAGTCCAGCTTCTGCTGCCGGTCCTGTATGAAGCCGTCCACGGTGACGTGAGCGATCCCATTGCTGCCGGAAATGCTCGTCTGATAGTCGAGCACCGTGAGCGTGCCTTCGACGACCACCAGGCGCAGCGCGATGCCCGCGATCCCGCTGCCCATGTCGATCAGGTCGGCGTGACCGGTTGGCTTGGTGGGGTCAGGTTCCGAGCCGTTCGGCTCGTAGGTGACGAAGCGCACACCGTTGGCCGGCGCGTCGCTGCGCGCGGGGTCCACTACCCAGCCATGCTGCTGGGCATCGTAGATGAACGTCTTGCCGAGATTGGTGTCGGACACCAGCCGGATGCCGGCGCGGCTGCCGCCAGGCATCAGGTTGGCCATGACGCTGTTCGATCCCGCCTCGCCCACGGCACGCATGCCCGCCGCGGTCAGGCGGAAGTTCTTCCAGCCGCTGGACTGCTGCAGGTTGTCCATCGCGGTGTAGTCCGCAAGCGCCGTCTCCGGATTCAGCTTGTCCAGCGATCCGTTGCCCGTCACGTCGGTGCAGGCGACGATGCCCGCCAGCGCCAGCAGCATCGGCCACGCTCTCATGCCCGTCATCCTCGTCGTCATCGGCTCCTCCGCCAGTTGGTTCTGGTTGAGCTGCGCGCAATGAGTGCCATGGCGCGCTCGCTCACCTTCGGTTGAGCTGCGCGCAATGAGTGCCATGGCGCGCTCGCTCACCTTCGGTTGAGCTGCGCGCAAATGGTGCTATGGCGCGCTCGCTCACCTGTGGTTGGACGTCGAAGGATGAGTGACACGAGCCTGGCGTTCATAGGACAGGGATCCCCCCGTGATCGGGAGATCCTCCATTGTGCTCAGGATCACCGTCGCCGCCACCGCCGCCCGCCCGAAGACGCGTCAATGCAGCTTTCTGCTCCGGGCGAAGGATGTTCTTGACCCTGATGAGCATCTCCAGGTGCGCCCTCTTGATGGTTGTTTCCGTTTCGAGCAGGCGGTTCAGCTGATCCAGCGCACGATCCTGGTCCACGCTGGTCCTGCCCAGTGTTTCCTTGAGCGCCTGCATCTGCTCGGCGAGCTGCCACTGCAAGCTGGTCACGCGGCCCTGGAGCTGCGTGATCAGCTGCGTGATGGCCGAACGCTGGCGGTCGTCGAGCCCGATGGCACGCGCGTGCTGCATGATCAGCTCGGGCACGAACAGCTCCGACGCGAAGGGATCGTCGGTCTGCCTGGGGGAGGCCGGGGGGGAGGGGGCGGGTATGGCCTGCGCCATCGCGGGCTGGCCGCCGCGCAGCACGAGGAGTGTCGCCACGGCGACGGGCAGCAACAACCGCACGACGGATCGTGCCATTCGTGATCGCGCAGTGTTCACGGGGGGGCATCCTATCGCACGGGTTGTACGCTGGGTGTGGTGGAGATCAGGCGACTGCCCGGGAGGTCGAGCAGGCCGTCGGTGGGCGAGCGCCACGCACCCATGGCAGGACTGTCGCGAAACGCCCGCACCGCCTGTTCGAAGGCCGCGTCTTCGTTCGACGAGCGCGCGCGCGGCACCACGACCAGCGCAACGACGGCGGCCGCCGCCGCCAGGCCGCCAGCCCAGGCAAAGCGTTTGAAGAGCGGAGACGAACCCGGTTGCACGGGCGCCGCCGCATCCGCAATCGGCAGCGCTCGCGCCCTGGCAATGACCGCCTCGAACGCGGGCGCGCGCCCGTCGTCCGCGCGCTTCAGCGCCTGGAAGCGTTCGCGCAGATCGTCCGGCGAGTGGTCAGTCATGCGAGCGCTCGCCGAGGAGAGTACGCAGCCGGGCCTTGCCCCGCTCGTAATGCGTTCGTGCCGAACCCACCGAGATCTCCATGACTGCCGCAGCCTCCGCGATCGACAGGTCCTGATAGAACACCAGGTGCAGAACCTCGCGCTGTCGCCCGGGCAGTTGCTCCAGCGCCGCGCTCAACTCCCGCACTGCTTCCACGTCCTCCGGCGCCCGTCCCGTTTGCTCGTCCACCAGTTCGGGCGCGTTTGCGTCGTCCAGCCAGACCGTGCGCTGCTCCTCGCGACGCGCCCGACGCTGCTCTTCCAGCGCCACCATCCGGATCACCCCAAAGAGCCATGTCCGGAACGATGAGCGCCGGCCGAATACCGCGCGGCCGGAGATGATTCGCACATACGCATTCTGTAATACTTCCTCGGCCCGCCCGGCGTCGCCAGCGCTCAGGCTGAGGGCCCAGCCGAAGCTTTCGGAGTGCAGCCGTTCGAGCCACACCTCCAGCTCCGCTGGGCTCATCTGCTCAAGCTATCCGCTGGCGATGGGGATGGTCGTCCGTGGTCCCTTGAATGAGTGAGGCGAGGACCGGAACTATATGACAGCGAAGGCGCCGGAGTCAGCGCTCGTGGCCGAATCAGCGCGCGTCGTGAACGGTTTCGCTCGACAAGATCTCATCTTCAACGTGGGTGCGCCGCGTCCGCGGTTGCAACAATTGCGCGGGCGGCGCTGCGCAGTCGCGCCCGCACCGCACGCGGTGATCACTGTCGGCGTTGCCGCGCCGCGAACAGGGACAGTTGGCCGAGGTACGACACTTTGAGGATGAGACGGCGCTCCGCGGGCTGCGCCGTCGGGCGGTCGTCGTAGTAGCGATCGTTGTACACGAGATACGCGAACGACAGCGGCGCATACTCCCAGGCGAGTCGGCCATTCCAGGACGACTGTCCCGTTACGGAGTTGTACTGCCACAACCCGACGAGCTGGAGCCGGGGATTGAGCGCCGCGCGAATCTCCGGGTAGTAGAGGTGAGTCGTCGCGCTGGCCGCGGTCGTGCCGACGCCTCGCAGACGGTTGCCCTCGTAGTCGAAGGTGAGCGCCAGGCGCGGCGACGGCGCCACGCGCACGCGTGCGATGATCTCGTCGCGCTGCCCGTCGAAGTAGCCCCCCGACGCCACCGTCACCCACGCCCACAATCGGCGCGAGAGATCCGGCTTGTACGTGACGCCGTACTGCGAGAAGTCGTACCGGCCCGGTGCGATGTCGATGTCAGGTATCGGGGAAAACGTCGCCTCCAGATCCTGCCGCTCGGGTTGGAGCCACAGGCGCACATAGGAAGCGTCGCTGAAGGTGAGCGCCACCGGATAGATGTAGACGTTCCCTTCCTGGAACCGGTGGTCCGACGCGCGGTGATAGATGGCGGCCGAGAATCCCGGATTGAAGTTCCGCAGCAATCGCGGTCGCCAGGAGGGTCGCAGGTCCAGGCTGACGGCGGGGCTGGTGAGCATCATGTCGCCGCGCGGCACGAATCCCGTGCGGGCCTCGTAGCCGTCCGAGATGTACGACTGGATCCATCCGAAATAGCCGTAGTTCCAGTTGCCGGCGGCGTGCGCATAGAAGTGCGTTCCCTCGCCGCCGGCATCGCTGGTTGTCGAACGAGCCGCCATGGCCCGGACATACGAAGACCTGGTTGGCCTCACGAAACCGTCCACCGCCGCAACGGTGTTGCTGCTGCCGCCGACCACACCGGTGCCGTCGTCGATGCGCGACGCGACCAGCACGCCAAAGCGGTTTTCGGCGCCGAGGTTGCTCGTGAACCGCGCTACCCCGAATGTGCTCGCCGGGGCGTCGCCCGCGTCACGCTGTCGCACGGCGAGCAGGCCGGCGCTGCGCCGCTCACTGCGGCTCGTCAACCGTACGCCGGCGTCGATCGCGACGGGAAGTCCGTCCGCATCGAGACCCACACGCCGCGTGAAGAACGGCTCGCCCCCGAATCCCCCGCCACCCACCGTGAAGAGACCGCCGTTCTCGAGGAAGAAGGAGCGCTTCTCGGGGAAGAACAGCGAGAAGCGGCCAAGGTTCACCTGCTGGATGTCCGCGTCGGCCTGCGCGAAGTCCGTGTTCACCGTGGCGTCCGCGACGGTGTTGGGCGAAATGGCCCACTTCAACTCGCCACCTACCTGAGGCGCGGTGCGCGTGGACGCGACTGCGGCTTCCACCCGCCGCTCGTTGCTCACCACGACATACGGCTGCGCGCGAAGGTTGGTGGCGGGCGGCGGCGGCTCGACGCCGACGAGGCGCCCGGCGTACCTCATTCGCAGCCCCGAATAGGCGCGCGGCCATGGCGACCACCCCGAAAGCTCATTGGCGCGGCGCGCCAGGCGGATGAAGTTGACGCCCCAGTCCGCGCGTCCGGCCGGATAGCGGATGGTGGACCAGGGGATCGCCAGCTCTGCCGTCCACCCGCTGTCCGAGATCTCCGTGCGCACTCGCCACATGGCATCCCAGTTCACGTCCAGCAGCCGCCCCTGATCGTCGAACGACTGGAGGTCGCGTTGCGCGCCGTACGGGTTGGTGCCGAAGGCGACGGCTGAGCGACCGTCACGGAACGTGTCGAAGACGACGACGAACACGTCGCTGTCGGTGTCGGCAAAATCGCGACGCATGTCGGGCACGCGCACCCCTTTCGTGCCCGCCGAATCGCGCAGCACGGCGCCGACGTAGATGTACTCCTCGTCGAACAGCACGCGCACGGATGTCTCAAAGGCGGCGCGCTCGCCCTGCCTTGGCTCGCTCTGGGTGAAGTTTGCCGCGGCGGTCGCGTTTGCCCACGCGGCTTCCGCCAGTCGGCCGTCCACATGGATTGGAGCCGACGCGCGTCGGGCCTCCACGGTGCGCGGTATGGAGGGTGGAGGAAAGACGCCCTGCGCGCGCGAGTGCGAAGCAATTGCCAGCGCCATGACGACGGCGGTCATGCCGTACAGCCGATGAATCATCATGATTCGAACCTCCTCAGGCCGAGAGCGCCGATCGCCAGGGCCGGTACCAGGATGCCGAGCAATGCGAAGCGAAGGCGGCGATCCTGCTCGCTCGTGTCGGGCTCGATCCAGCGGAACCGCGGCCACGCGTCGAACTCGGTGAAGCGGAACTGGCCGCTCAGGACGCGCGGATTGAAGAAGTCGCGCAGCTCGCCGATGTAGTCGTTCACCAGCCCCAGGAACCAGCGATGCCGGAACCATCCGCTGCCGGCCAGCTCGTTGAATGCCTGCTGCGTCAGCACCGCGGGGGAAAGCCATTGCCAGGTGTCGATCAGCGCCTGCTGTCGCGCCAGCTGCTCCTCGAAACGCCGGTGCACGGGCGCCAGCCTGCGCTCGACCTCCTCGCGCGCCGCAACGTTGGCTGCCGTGTAGTGCATCGTGTCCACACGGGCATCGGCCGGCGCCAGCTCGGGGTGGTCGTGAAGGAAGCGCGCGAGCAGAGCATGGCGGCGCGGCTCGTTCTCCACCTCGTCGTTCGCGGTCCGCATGGCCAGGATGTAGTCCACGCGCGACGGCAGCGGGTGCGAGGTGTTGGCCGCGAGATTGAGCACCCACGGCAGGATCACGACGAGCACGAGCCAGACCGACAGGAGCGTCAGCGACGCCCCCGGCCACGCTCGCGCGCGCGAGACCACCAGCACGATCACCGCGATCCAGAACAGCGAGTACGCGGTGGCGACGGCCAGCCAGCCCGCGAGCGGTGCAAGCGCGCTTGCGAGGGGCTGAGCGGACCCGGACAGGACGAAGACGGCCAGCGTCGCCGCGATCGCTGCCGACGCACAAAGACCGAAGCGCAACGCCAGGCGAACGACGGCCAGCCTCCGGGGCGTTGCGCCGTGCGTCAGCAGCAGGGCATGACGCCCATCCCTGCGGTCCGCCCCGACGACGTCGTGGCAGAGCGCCAGCAATGCGAGCGGCAGCACGACGATGGCCGCGAACGCCAGGTCGAAGCGGCCCAGGAGCAGCCGCCGCGGGTTGTCCGCTTCGTACGCGGTCAGCGCGTTCGTCTGCGCCGTCGCGTTCATCCTGAAGTAGAACGGGAGCAGGTCGCTCTGGCCGACCGTCAGCGCGGCAAGGGGCGCCGGCGGCTTCGTCGCGTACGTGGCCAGCTGGTAATACGCGAATCCGCGGACGTCCGCCGGGTTGTTCCACCACTGTCGCGGCGCCGGCCGGGCGCCAGCGGCGATCGCCGCCGCCGCCGAGCGTGACGCCTGGAGCCGCGTCGTTTCCTCGGCGCGCGCGCCGGCGAGCGTGTCAGCCTGAAAGCGTGTCCAACGTACCCCTGTGAGGGCGGCCATCCCGAAGGTGACGCCGAGCAGCGCCGCGGTGATCCAGGCCGCGCGGTCGCGCGCGAGCATCCGGAGCTCGTAGCGAAGCATCGCTATGATCGCGCTCATGGCTGCAGCCCCCGCGCCAACGACCGCGCCAGCAGCGCGGTGGACAGCAGCCATAGCGCGAGCAGCGACGCACTGGCCGAGTAGTTGGGCAGCACGTACGAGATCGCCGGCCCGGCATACCTGAACTCGGGGACCCTCGACCACAGCTCGGCGCCGGACTGATGATCCGGCCCGCCTTCCTTGTCGTAGCGCGTGACCGCGTCGTTCATGAGCTTCTGGATCACGCGGCGCTGACCCTCCGCGGCGAACACGAACGGCCGGTGGTGCTCGAAATCCGTCGCGGTGATCGCGTGGGACAGCGACTGGATCGCGAGCGCCGGCGCGAGCAGACTCGCCACCTGCAGCACGGCGTCCTGCGCGCGATAGACGTCGAAGAGCGCGTTGAAGTGCCTGTCGAAGATCGGGAAGTTCAGCTCTTCCTCGGCCTGCAGGCTGATGCCGCGCCAGTCGAACGACAGATCCTCGACGCGCGTGACACCGTGGGCCGCGAGGATGCTGTCGCGCCGCATGGCAGCCCGTTCCGCCGAGTGCGCCGGGCCCATATCGGCCAGGAGCGCACCGCGGAAGTCCACGCCGGAGGGAATCGGATGCAGGCCGCCGGCGACGTCCGCCGCGACGCGGGGAAGCACGACGCAGCCGAGCGTCCACGCGGCGAGCAGCGCCATCAGTGCCTGTCGGCTGGTGCGGGCCCGCGCCGAGACCGCGAGGGTCAGCAGCGCCCACCCCGCGAGGTAGGCGACGTACACGGCCGCGAGCAGCGCCAGGCGGGCGCCGCGATCCGGTACGGCGACGGTGCTGGCCCAGGTGGCGACGAAGGCGCCGCCGACCGACACGGGTACGACGACGACGGCCAGCACCGCGCCGAGCGCGAGCAGCTTGCCGCGGAGCAGGGCGGCCGGTGCGACGCCGGCGCTGAGCAATAATCGCAGCGTCCCGCGCTCGCGGTCAGACGTGAAGCTGTCGTACGCCAGGACGATGATGAGCAGCGGCAGCAGCACCTGAACGATCAGCGCGGCAGTGAGCGTTCCGAAGCGCGTGAGCGCGGTGCCGTCCTGGGCGGGGCGATGCACGAACTCGTTCATGTGGTGCGCCTCGAGCCAGACGCTGCTGCCGAGGAACGGCTCGACGCCCTGATCGATGGCGGCGAGCGGCGACGCGGGCTTGAAGGCGTAGATGCCGTAGTGCGCAGCGCTGTGGGCGTTTTTCGGTCCCTGGTTCTGCCAGCGCGCGTGCTCGGCGCCATTCGCGACGCGGCGCTCCCGCTCCAGCGACCAGGCGTAATGCGAGCCACTCGTGATGGCGGCGAGCGCAAGCAGCAGCGTGAGTCCCACGGCGAACTTCACGCGGCCGTCGCGTGAGTAGAGACGCAGCTCGTGCCGGAAGACCGTATCCGCCATGGAGGTCATGGTCAGTCCCTCATGTGCTCGAGGTAGATGCGCTCGAGGTCCGTGTGGCCGATCTCCGCGGTGGAGAGCGTGACGACGAGGCGCCCGTGCTTCATGATGCCCACGCGCGAACCGACTTCCTTGGCGCGAAAGAGGTCGTGTGTCGCCATCAGCACCGCCGCGCCGGCATCGCGGAGCGAGCGCAGGACGACGGTGAATTCGTTGGCTGCCTGCGGATCGAGGCCGGACGTCGGCTCGTCGAGCAGGAGCGCCTGGGCGCGCTTGGCGAGCGCGATGGCGATGCCGACTTTCTGGTTCATCCCCTTCGAGTACTCGGCCACGCGGCGGCGCGCCGCGTCGGCGGGCAGCCCCACCTGCGACAGAAAGCCAAGGAGCTGTCGCTCGTCGTATTCGCCATGGCCGGCGAGCGCGCTGAAGTACTCGAGGTTCTCCAGTCCCGAGAGGCTGCGGTACAGCACCACCTGCTCCGGGATGTACGCGGCAACTTGTCGCGCCTCGGCTGTGTGGCTGGCGACGTCCAGGTCGTTGACGCGCGCGGTGCCGCGCGTCGGCTGCGTGAACCCGAGGAAAAGGTTGATGGTCGTGGTCTTCCCGGCGCCGTTGGCGCCGAGGAGGCAGAAGATCTCTCCGCGCGGCACGTGGAGATCGAGGGCTTCCAGGGCCCACGTGCCGTTGTAGGCCTTGCCCAGATCGTTGGCGACCAGCATCGCGTCAGCCTCCGATGCGGGTCGCGACGATGACGCGGCGGGCCTCTCCAGGAATCACCCCGATGCCGCCGAAGGCTGCCCGCGCGTAGTAGTTCCGGTCCGTCAGGTTCTGCACCAGCAGCTGTAACTGCCCGCGCGAAGTGCGAAGTTGCAGCCCCGCATCGAGAACCGTGTACCCCGGCACGAAGATCGCATTGGCGAGCGTCGCGGCCACGTTCGACGCGTGCGTCAGGCCGAACGTCGCGCCCATCGCGCGGTTGCCGCCGAGCGGCTTTTCGGCCTTGCCCCAGACGCGCGCCGTGTGCTCGGGAACGTTCTCGATGCGGTTCCCGGGCGTGAAGGTGTTGTCCCGAACCAGCACGGCGGACGTGCGCGAGTAGTTCGCGAGAATCGCAGTGCTCGTGGTGGGCTCCCACGCGAGCGCCAGCTCACCTCCACGCGTTCGTTGCGCGCCCGTCGTGACCTGGCGCGCTGGATCGGACGGGTCCGCCGTCGGAACGTTGGTACGATTCAGCTGGAACAGCGACGCGCCCAGTAGCGCCGAGCCGGGGAGGTCGAGCTTCACGCCGGTCTCGTATCCGACGCTCACCTGCGGCTCGAACGGCGTGCCCTCGGGGGAGGGCAGGCTGCCCGCGAACGGATTGGCGATGAAGCCGCGGCTGTACGACACGAACGTGACCACGCGCGGCCGCGGTTGCCACGTGACGCCGAGCCGCGGCGACCACGAGACGCGCGTCAGCTCGCCCGAGTTCCCGGAGACGCGGCTCTCCGTGAAGTTGGTCAGGCGGTCGGCGCGCACACCGGCGAGCAGCGTGACCGACGGCGTGAGCGTGATCAGGTCCTGGACGAAGGCTCCGGCGTTCGTCCAGCGGTCGCCGGTATCGTCGATCAGAGCGACGCCGGTGATGGGCGCGCCGTACACCGGGTTGCGGAGATCGAGCGCGGCGATGGAGCCGAAGGAGAGCTGCGACCGGTACACCCAGCGCGACGCATCCGCGCCGACCGTCATCACGTGCTCGGCACCCGCGAGCGAGTCGCGTCGGCGCACCTGCAGGCCGCCCACGACCTCGTCCTCCACATCGTCGAACAGCGTATAGCGGCGATTGAGGTGAACGCTGTCGGGATCGATGGTGCGCGGCGTGACTGACGGCTGGAAGTACGTGTTCGCGGTGACGCGCGCGTACACACGAGCCAGCGTCCTGCTCCCGATTATCCGGCGCAGCTGGACGGTCTGTTGCACGCCGTGATTGCGCGTCAGTCCCTGCGTCGGCTCGCCCGTGAAGAGATCACGGTCCACCTGCACGTGCGACCGGCCGACGAGCGTGCCGACGAATGGGAGCGAGTGGAAGCGCACCTGCTCGCGCTCGCGCCAATCGAGTTGGTAGAGCAGGGAGGTGACGCCGCGGGTCCACTCCAGTGAAGGCGCCACCTGGTACGCCGCGGGTTCCACGAAGTTCACGACGCTGTGTCGCTGGTCGTACGCGCCCACGAGCCGATAGCGCAGCTCCCTGCCGCTGGTCAGCGGACCGCCGGCATCGATGCTGCCCTGCACCAGCCCACCCTCGCCCGCGCCGACGATCGCTTCGTACCGCGCGACGCCGAGTGGTTTTTTCGTGACGAGGTTCACGGCGCCGCCACCGCCACCGGCCTGTCCGAAGATCGCGCCGGACGGTCCCGTCATGACTTCGACGCGCTCGAGATTCGCGAGGCCATCCGGCTGGATGTTCAGCGAGCCCGTATTGCGGATGCCGTCGGTGACGGTCTCCGTCACCGGAAAGCCGCGGAGCTTGAAGCCGCGGAAGGTCTCCGCGGTCACGCGCGCGGCCGACACGCCCGGTATGTTCCGCACGACTTCCGACAGCGTGGCCGGCTGCTGTGCGAAGAGCAGGTCACGGGAGATGACGTACACCGATTGCGGGATCATTCCGACGTCGGTCGAAAACCCCATTCCGACGTCCGCGACGCGTCCGATGCCCGCGGTGTGGTCCGGCCCGGCCGTGATGAGGACGCCCGTGATGCGGCGCGCGACCGTGTCGACCGTACTGCCTGACTGCGTGCTGGCTGCGGGCGATTGCGCCGTCAGGCGCTCGCTCGACCCGGCGAAGGTGGCGGCAAGTGCCACGATGGCACGAACGCCGCCGGGGACGAGGAGTGTCGGCGAACAGCCGGCACGCCCCCGGAAAACCTGGGCATGATCGATCCCTCGATTGTGTGCGTGCGGCGGGTGGCGCTTTGCCCGCGCGTGCCGCGTCGACGGACGCGGCTCTCGCTGGATCGTCAGGCGATCCGTGGAGGCGCTCGAGGAGATGTGTTCGGCTGAACTGCGGCAGGCGGGAGCCGTTCGCCGCGGGCGCTCTCGGGAAGGAGAGCGACGGCGTTGGACCGTACGAGCATCGGCGCCGGGTCCGTCGCGCCGACCAATCGCAGCACGCGACACAACTGACACGCCTGCTCGTCGTGTGGCTCTGGGCAGCTGGACGAGCCAGGCTCCTCGACGTGCGCGACAGCGGCTACCGTCACGCCATCCGAGTACGCGTGCGCCACGGGCAGCACGGCGCCCGTCATCACGCTCAGCAGGAGCGCGAAAGACGCGATGATCGGCGGAGCCAGGCGGAGCGCACGAACGGCACCTTATCGACGTTTGCTCGCGCAGTCGATGCGAAAA